>NZ_CP157485.1:0-5394853 GCF_045348445.1 Pedobacter sp. KACC 23697 | reverse complement strand
TGCGATTTCTATAATTTATTGGTTTACAGTACCTATTCGAATTAAAGGGATGGTCCGTTTAGGGACTACGAATATTGACAAAATTATCAACATTTTAAACAAAAATTTCAAATAAATCGTAACCTACTGATAAGGAATATAGTAGCCCGCTTAACCTCAATTTTTTATGTTGATAACTATTTATTAACACTGGTTATCCACATTAATTATTATTAATCATCAATATTTGTTCATCACTTCGAATCGCTGCTGAAAAAGCAAAATCCAAGCCATATTAGCTATCGGTTAACCGTTTTAGCATTATTAAATCTTAAATAAACTGAAAATCAAAGCCATAACTTTAATAAATTAATATCAATTCAGGAAAAACGATTAAAAAATTTCATTAAAAGTAATTATTGTATGAATTTTATGACAGTTTCAAACCCTATTTTTAACGTAAGCCAGGAGAATTTAGATTATTTCAAAGCCGCTCATCAAAAGCTGAATGCCACTAGTTTTGACTTATTACGAAGCCCCAGAAACAAGCAGTTTACTATTCATTTAATAAACACCAAAAGCATTTCTAAATACATCTGCAATTTCGCCAAGCGTTGCATATTTTTCAACGGCATCAATAATCAAAGGCATCAGATTAGCTTCGCCTTTTGCCGCTTCGCTCAATTGCTGCAGCGCCTGCTCAACCGCCACTTGGTTACGGGTTGATTTTAAATGATCAAGTTTTTCAGATTGCAGCTTGCGGATCGAATCATCTATATGGAATACCTCGGTTAAACCTTCCTCTTCCTGTGTAAACCTGTTAACACCGACCGAGATCCTTTCGCCACTTTCGATTTCTTTTTGATATTGATAAGCTGCACCAGCAATTTCATTTTGCATATAGTCGCTTTCGATGGCATTAACCGAGCCCCCCATAGCACCTATCCGATCGATATAAGCCCAGGCAGCAGCTTCTACTTCATCCGTTAAGCTTTCTACAAAAAACGATCCTGCCAATGGGTCTACCGTATCGGTAACTCCGCTCTCAAAGGCAATGATCTGTTGGGTACGCAAAGCAATTTTAGCCGCAGATTCTGTCGGGAGTGAAAGGGCTTCGTCATAGCCGTTGGTATGCAGTGACTGGGTTCCACCCAGAACCGCAGCCATGGCCTGGTTGCTTACCCTGATCACATTGTTTAAGGGTTGTTGCGCGGTTAAGGTTGAACCTCCGGTTTGGGTGTGGAACCTCAACATCTGGGCCTTTTCATCTGTAGCGCCCAAATCCTTGGTAATTTTCGCCCACATCCGCCTTGCGGCTCTGAATTTAGCTATTTCCTCAAAGAAATTATTATGGCAATTAAAGAAGAATGACAAACGTTTGGCAAAGATGTTTATATCTAAACCTTTGTCTAAGGCGGCTTTTAGATAAGTTTTGCCATTGGCCAAAGTAAAAGCAAGTTCTTGCACAGCGGTAGAGCCAGCTTCGCGAATATGGTAGCCGGAAATGGAAATGGTATTCCACTTTGGTACTTCTTTACTACAAAACTCAAATATATCGGTAATTAACCGCATGGATGGCTTTGGCGGATAAATGTATGTTCCTCTTGCTGCATACTCCTTCAGGATATCATTCTGTATCGTACCCGAAATCTGCTTTAAATCTGCACCTTGTTTTTTGGCCAGCGCAATATACATGGCTAATAAAATTGAAGCCGTTGCATTGATTGTCATCGAAGTCGTGATATTCTTCAGCTCTATACCATCAAATAAAATTTCGATATCCTTTAATGAATCAATAGCTACCCCCACTTTGCCTACTTCTCCATCAGCCATTTCATGATCAGAATCATAACCAATTTGCGTTGGAAGATCGAAAGCGACAGATAATCCGGTTGTTCCCTGAGCCAATAAATAGTGATAGCGCTTGTTTGATTCTTCGGCGGTCGAAAAACCGGCATACTGCCGCATCGTCCACAAGCGCCCGCGATACATATCCTTCTGGATTCCCCTGGTAAAAGGAAATTCTCCGGGTAGTTCTTCCATGGGCTTCGCTTCAGTATACAGCGGTTTTATTTCAATCCCCGAAGTAGTGCTATGCTTTCTCTCGCTCATATTTGGTTATTTTATTTGTTCAGTGGTTCATTGCCATTAATTCATTGGTCCTGTATAGGCTCATAGTCAACAGTTCATAGCTATGTTGGTAATGTTCAAACGGGTTAACCGGCTAACTGTAAAATTAGCGAATCGGATTTCAATTAACCGATTAACCTTAAAAAAGCATATGAATGTCTTTCTTGATTAACTCAATGGTTAAGTCGTATGGATTTTCATCTATACTGGCCATGTGCTGCAAAATTGCTTTGCTGAGTTCAATTCCACTCACATCAGCGGGTAAACCTTGTACTGCATTATTTACCATGGCAATGGTATCATCTTTTAATTTTCTTACCACCCCCCAGGTCACACTGTCTATATACAACTGTTGGGTAATGTTATGCTGATACTCTGAGCGGATTTCATTTAAAACACCAGCCTGTAAAGTGGCGATGGCAATTCCTTGCTGGTGTAAACGAACAAGTAAATTAGCTGGATTAATGCGATCAATAAATATAATTAAACGTTCGTGCGCCTGTAAGCGTAAGGGTAAAATATGCGCCCGGCTTTCTTTGTTCAGTTCTATGGTTTTTAAGTTAAAGAAACGTTGGATATCGTTCCTTAAAAGATAATAAACTGCCATTAACGCAATGAAAATGCCTGCAAATAAAATTATTATATCGGCTAAAATTTGTTGTATATTCATAAGTATTGTTTAAGTACAGTAATATTAACTGACCGTTAAAAGCAAAAATGTACATTATTATTTATATTTGTAACAGATAAAATTTAAATAACATGAGCACAACAGTTGATACAGCATTTGCACCGGTTACTTTTTCTGAAGGAGCAGCTAAAGAGTTATATAAATTAAAAGATCAGCAGGAGATTGGTGATGATTACGGGTTGCGCGTTGGCGTAGAAGGCGGTGGCTGTGCCGGCATGAATTACGTATTGGGTTTTGATCAGAAAAAAGATGGTGATCAGGAATTTCTGATCGATGGCATTAAGGTTTTCATGAATAAAGCACACCAGATGTACTTAATGGGGATGATGATCGACTGGCAGGATGGTTTAAATTCGCGTGGTTTTACTTTCATTAATCCCAATGCAACCAGTACTTGTGGCTGTGGTACGAGTTTCTCTGCATAAATAAAATATTATTGTAACATATCGTGCAGTCCCTTTGTCTAAACATTGGGACTTTTTTTATTTTTACATATAAAGGTTTAAGGCAAAAGGTGTAGGGTACAAGGCTAATCCCATCTTGATTCCCAATACTTGACTTGGCACTTACAATAAATGAATTACAGAGAAAACATCCGACTGTCATTAGAATCGATCAAAGCGAACCGCTTGCGCACAATGCTTACCGCCTTAATTATTGCCATTGGTTTAATGGCACTGGTGGGGATTTTAACCACGCTGGATGCTGTAAAAAAAAGTATGACAGATGCTTTTAGCAGCATGGGAGCCAACTCTTTCACCATCAGGAACCGTGGAACGGGAATCAGGATCGGAAATGGTAAAAGACCAAAACCTTTTAAAGCCATTCGTTATGAAGATGCCGTTAACTTTAAAGATAGCCTAAATACGCCTGCTACTGTAGCAGTAAGTGTTTTTGCCAGTAGTGGCTCTACTATAAAATACGGCAGTTTAAAAACCAACCCAAATATTAACGTTCAGGGAATTGATGAAAATGGTTTATCCGCGCAGGGTTTAAATCTCTCACAAGGAAGAAATTTTAGCGTTTCTGAAATACAGTTGGGAAGTAATGTTTGTATTGTTGGTGGAGAAGTAGTGGAGAAATTATTCAAAGACTCAGATCCCTTAGATAAGCTGATCAATGTAGGTAATAACCGGTTTAAAATTGTTGGCATATTAGAGAAAAAAGGATCGAGCATGGGCTTTAGTGGTGACAGGGCTGTTTATGTGCCTCTGCTAAAAGCGAAGCAGATCAATGCCAACGCCAACCCATCTTATACCATTACTGTAATGGTACCTAGCAATGATATGCAGGAAAACATTATTGGAGAATCTACTGCCCTATTCAGAAACATCCGTAAAGTAAAGGTAAACGAAACCAATAATTTCGAGATTACAAAGAGTGATGCCATTGCGCAAACATTATTTGAAAATCTGGCTTTTGTGGCTATTGGTGGTGTTGCAATCGGCATTATTACATTAATTGGCGCCTCAATAGGTTTAATGAATATCATGCTGGTATCAGTTACCGAGCGTACACGCGAAATTGGGATCCGTAAAGCAATTGGTGCCAATCCAAAAGTAATCCGTCGCCAGTTTTTAATTGAGGCCGTAGTCATCTGTTTAATTGGTGGCGTATTTGGTATTTTTCTCGGAATTGTTTTAGGAAACCTGATTTCCCTGGCTATGGGTGGTTCATTCTTAATTCCATGGTTGTTTATTATCGGCGGCTTTGTATTATGTGTATTTGTTGGAATCCTATCTGGCTATTATCCCGCTAAAAAAGCTTCAAGGCTAGATCCTGTAGAAGCGTTAAGGTATGAATAGAATTGGTTCATTAGTTCAGTGGTCAATGGTTTATTGGTTCATGTCCTAATGCGTTAACCGATTAACTGTTTAAATTGGTTAATTGTATAAACGAATTAGCCTGTCCACCTGCTTAGTCAACTAAGCTATCAATCATCGGCACATTGGATGTCAACCAATAGCATATAAAATATGCCGAACAAATGACAAGTGAACCAATGAACATTAAAGCAACACGTTATTAAGTTGATGTTGTGTAAGCAACTGTTGCATTGAGGGAGTGTTAAGGCTCTCTTCGAGCGCGGCGGCATGTTTTAAATGATGCATATCACTGCCCAAAAAATCGACCAGATGTTTATCTACCATGTCTTCTGCTGCTCTTTTTACTCCTGTACCATAATAACCCGTTAAAGCAATAGCATTTAACTGGAATAAACAGCCTGTTTCTCTGAGCTGATGATAGTTTTCAAAAGTTTTATGATAATACGAATACCTTTCTGGATGAGCTAAAACGGGTTTGTAACCAGCATCTTGCATCATTTTTATAAAATCAGTAAGATTTTGAGGCGGGTTGATATAGGAAAGTTCGAATAAAAGGTAGTTTTCTCCAAAAGTTAGCACCTCTTTCAGCCTGATTTTCTTCTCCAGCGTTTCATCCAGATAATATTCTGCGGCTGCATCTACCTTTAAATCGATTTCATGCTCTTCAAGCCCTTTTCTTAAAATATCCAAACCACGGTTAATGGAGTCTGGTGTATTACGAAAATAATCGGCCATGATATGTGGCGTGGCAATCAGTTTCTGATAACCTAAGGCTTTAAACTTTTTAGCCAGGAGCAATGCATCTTTTAGATTTTGTGCACCATCGTCAATCCCAGGGATAATATGGGAATGCATATCTGTCTTGATACCTGAAAAATTAAATTCGGGTACAATTTTTTTTTTCTTTTTAAATAATCCGAACATCACGATAGGTCATAGCTTTAACTGATCTCTTTTGGCAAATTACCAGCTTCTGCCGCACCAGCCAATTTAGAGGAATAGATTTTACCGAGCAACTGATTCAGACTTTCACTTAAATCAAACTGCAGGTCTTCATGAAGCTTTTTGAATTTATTTAAGGTTACCGCAACAGTTTTAATGTAATAAACACTAAAAAGCATCATAAAATCGCGATAACCAAAAGCTGATTTTTTATAATCTAAAGGGATGGCATTAAGAATAAACAGTTTTAGTTCTACTTCTCCTACAGGATCTTTTGTCACTTTATAAAAGTGATTAACAGCAGTAATCATTTTCCTTACTTTCACCAATGCCTCTTTGGCATTTAGTTTTTTCAGTTCAGGAATCTGTTCATCAACATCAGTTTTAATCCTTTCTTTACGATCTTCGAGATCGCTCACATCCTCTAACAATTTATAATGAAGATGTTCGGTAAGCACTTTATCTTTTGCTACCAAACGCAATAACAGCCTGTCTTTTTCTTTAACAGGCAGTCCGGTAATGGCAGCTTTTAAGTCTTTGTGTTCCGATAACTTCATTTAAAATGGATTAGCCTTAATATATTTTTCCCACTCCCAGGCCGAGCGCATCATTTCATTGATATCAAGGTTAGCTTTCCAGCCTAATTCTTTATTCGATTTTTGCACATCACCATAAATCTGAACAATATCTCCAGCCCTCCTCGGACCGATTTTATAATCCAGTTTTTCGCCGTTTACTTTTTCGAAAGCAGCGATAATTTCCAACACTGAAGATCCTTTACCTGTACCGATGTTGAAAACATCATAATTACCGTTCGGGTTTCCATCTTCTAATTTTTTTATAGCGGCAACATGTGCTTTTGCAAGATCTACCACATGGATATAATCACGGATGGCCGAACCATCTGGCGTATCATAATCATTGCCATAAACAGTAATCGGACCGCGTTTGCCAATGGCCGATTGGGTTATAAAAGGAACCAGATTTGCAGGCACCCCATTTGGCAGTTCGCCGATCAAAGCCGTTTCGTGCGCGCCAACCGGATTAAAATAACGTAAAGCAATTACATTTAAATCAGGTGTTACGGCAGCCGTTTCAGCTAAAATTTCTTCAGCAATCTGTTTGGTATTTCCATAAGGAGATTCTGCTTTCTGCACCGGTGCAGCTTCGGTTACAGGCAGGGTTTCTGGCTGCCCATAAACGGTACATGATGAAGAAAACACAAAATTAATTTTCCTGTTAAACGAGGTTAACAGGTTAATCAATCCGTAAAAGTTATTTTTATAATATTTTAACGGTTGCTCTACCGATTCGCCTACCGCCTTGGAAGCTGCAAAATGAATAATTCCATCAATATCGGTATGGTTTTCTGCAAACTCCTGTACGGCTTTTTCATCCCGGAGATCAATTTCGTGGAAATCAAACCATTTGCCGGTGATGGTATGCAACTGGGTTAAGATTTTGATGTTTGAGTTAGAAAGGTTATCGATAATGACAACTTCGTATCCTGCGTTGTGTAATTCTACTGCTGTGTGCGAACCGATGTATCCTGTTCCACCAGTAACTAATATTTTTGCCATTTTAACGGTTAAATGTGGTAAAGTCTTTATGATCAATTTTTGCCAGCGCCTCCGGAGGCAATGACTTAAAGTATTCGTATGTAATTTTTAAGCCTTCAGCACGGCCTATTTTTGGTTCCCAGCCCAATAGCTCTTTCGCTTTGGTAATATCTGGCCTGCGCTGTTTCGGGTCATCCTGTGGAAGTTCCTTATACACAATTTTTTGTGTGGTGCCTGTAAGTTTGATAATTTCCTCGCAGAACTGTTTAATGGTAATTTCATCGGGATTACCAATATTTACCGGTTGGGCATAGTCGCTCATCAACAAACGATAAATACCTTCGATCAGGTCATCTACATAACAAAAAGAGCGAGTCTGACTTCCATCGCCAAAAACAGTTAAATCTTCACCTCTTAAAGCCTGTCCGATAAAGGCAGGTAAAACCCGACCATCGTTCAGGCGCATCCTTGGCCCATAGGTATTAAAAATCCTTACGATCCTGGTTTCAACTCCATGGAAAGTATGGTACGCCATGGTAATAGCCTCTTGAAAACGTTTGGCCTCATCATAAACACCTCGGGGACCTACTGGATTTACGTTGCCCCAATATTCTTCTGGCTGTGGGTTTACATTAGGATCGCCATATACTTCGGAAGTTGACGCAATCAGCATCCTTGCATTTTTATTACGCGCCAATCCTAAAAGATTATGTGTACCCAAAGAGCCTACCTTAAGTGTTTGGATCGGGATTTTAAGATAGTCAATCGGACTTGCAGGTGAGGCGAAATGCAAGATATAGTCCAGTTTACCTGGAATATGAACAAATTTGGAAACATCGTGGTTGTAAAACTCAAAATTTTCCAGTTTGAACAAGTGTTCTATATTGGCCATATCCCCTGTAATCAGGTTATCCATCCCGATAACATGATAGCCTTCTTTTACAAAACGATCGCAAAGGTGCGAACCTAAAAATCCGGCAGCCCCCGTAATCAATATCCTTTTCTGCCCCATTTTAATCTATCAATTTTCTGCCAATACTATTATAATAATAGCCAAGATCGATCATTTTTTGCAGATCGTATAAATTCCGGCCATCAAAAACGATTTTATTTTTCAGGATGTTATCTATTTTGTCAAAATCAGGATTACGGAAAACCGACCATTCTGTTGCAATCAAGAGTGCATCAGCACCTTCTAAAGCTTCGTATTGGTTTTTAGCGTAGCTTACCTTATCGCCGATAACATTTTTCACATTGGCCATTGCCTCCGGATCAAAAACAGAAACAGTAGCTCCATTCTTCACCAGCTCATCGATAATGTATAAGGCCGGTGCCTCGCGGATATCGTCCGTTTCTGGCTTAAAGGCCAACCCCCACAATGCAAAATGTTTGCCTTTTATATCGCCTTTATAGTATTTCAATACCTTATCAACAAGGACTGTTTTTTGCTTTTCGTTAACTTCCATTACCGATTTCAGAATCTGAAAATCGTAGGCATAATCATCAGATGATTTAACCAAAGCCTGAACATCTTTAGGAAAACATGAACCACCGTAACCTACACCGGGAAAAAGGAACCGTTTACCAATACGCTCGTCAGAACCGATCCCTCTTCTTACTGCATCTACATCAGCGCCTACCAGTTCGCAAAGGTTTGCAATCTCGTTCATGAAAGTGATTTTAGTGGCAAGGAAGGAATTTGCCGCATACTTGGTCAGCTCAGACGAGCGCTCATCCATAAAAAGAATCGGATTACCCTGGCGCACGTAAGGCCCATATAGTTCGGCCATTAATTTCTTAGCCTTTTCGCTTTTTGTACCCAATATCACGCGGTCTGGTTTCATAAAGTCATCAACTGCTACACCTTCCCTTAAAAATTCAGGATTAGAAACCACATCTACTTCAACAGAAGTATTTTCGGCAAAAACAGCTTTTACCTTATCTGCAGTACCTACCGGAACGGTTGACTTATTTACGATTACTTTATATTCAGTAATCAGTTTGGAGATATCTTTGGCAGCACCCAGAATATAAGATAGATCGGCTGCACCATCACCGCCCGGCGGCGTTGGCAATGCCATAAAAATAATCTGTGCTTCTTCTACCGCATCAGCAAGATTGGTGGTAAAGGTTAATCTTTCCTGTTCGATATTTCTATGGAACAAAAGATCTAAACCAGGTTCGTAGATCGGCACTTCGCCAGCCTGCATCTGTTTTACCTTTGCTTCATTAATATCAACACATATTACATCATTTCCTGTTTCTGCTAAACAAGTTCCGGTAACTAAACCTACATATCCAGTACCAATAACGGCTATCTTCATCTGTTAATTTATTTTTATCAGCTACAAACCACACCACAATTTTATTTATTCAGTTGGAATACCAGGTAAAATTGTGTGGCCTCCATATATTTTTAAGCTTTTTAAATATATTCGTTTTATCTTGGCACGAAGATATGAAATTACTTTACATCATCGGAATCTGGGGCTACACTTTACTCATCAGGATATTCTCATTATTTAATCCTAAAGCCAGGCTGTTTATCAACGGCCGCAAAAATATCTTCACCTTAATTACCCGGAAAATTAATCCTGCCGAAAAACATATATGGTTCCATTTTGCTTCTCTAGGCGAATTTGAACAAGGTCGGCCGGTTTTAGAAAAGATGAAAGCCCTTTATCCGGCAAAGAAAATGATAGTTACTTTTTTTTCACCTTCGGGTTATGAAATCAGAAAAAACTATGCCCTGGCTGACGTATTTTATCTCCCCATTGATACTGCTGCTAATGCCAAACGTTTTATAGCCAGCATTAACCCGGAAATGGCGATTTTTACCAAATATGAATTCTGGCATTTCTATTTTAAGGAATTAAAAGAACAGGGTATTCCTTTGTATGTGATTTCTGGAATTTTTAGAGAAAGCCAGGCATTTTTTAAATGGTATGGCAGCTTTTACCGCAATATTTTAAAATCTGTTACGTACTTTTTTGTACAAAATAAAGAGAGCGAAAACCTTTTAAATTCAATCGGATTAAATCATGTAACCATAAGTGGTGATACCCGTTTCGACAGGGTTTATGAAAATGCACAATCGCCAAAGCGGCTCAACCTCATTGAAAGCTTTATTGGTAACGCTCCTACTTTAGTTTGCGGAAGTACCTGGCCCGAAGATGAAAAAATATTATCGGCCTTGCCACAGAAATATCCAGATTGGAAATTTATCATTGCCCCGCATGAGATCCATGAAAGCCATATTGAAAGTATAGAGAAACAGTTTTCAGTTAACAGTGTCCGGTTTTCAGTTTTCAGTGCTGACCCCAAAGCCCTAAACGCTAAACCCCAAACGCTTATCATCGATAACATCGGTATGCTTTCCTCATTATATCAATACGGAAAAGTGGCTTACATTGGTGGTGGTTTTGGAACGGGGATTCATAATACTTTAGAGGCCGCGGCATTTGGAATGCCGGTAATTTTCGGACCTAAATACGATAAATTTCAGGAGGCAAAAGATCTTATTGCCATTGGTGCAGCCAAAAGTATATCCTCAACTAAAGAACTAACTGATGCCTTTAATGCTTTCTCAAATAACCAACATGCTGCCGATGCAGCGAGAAAATATGTGGAGGATAAAAAAGGGTCAACCGATCAGATTATTTCGGTAATTACGAAATCAGATCAGCCTTAACAATTTCTTCAACTATTTCAGGGATACCTTGGTCGATGGAAACCGTAAATACATCCGGCTCATCTGCCTGTGGCTCTTCCAAAGTTGCAAACTGACTTTGCAATAAGCTGGAAGGCATGTATTGGTGGGCACGTTTAACAATCCTATCGTGGATCAAATCGAAACTTCCTTTTAGATAAACAAAACGTATTGATTGGTTATCCACTCTCAACAGATCGCGGTAAGACTTTTTAAGCGCAGAACAGGCAATGATACAATTACCTCCATTGTCAGCATGTTCACGGCCAACTTTAGCAATTAATTGTAGCCAATCTAACCGATCAGCATCTGTTAACGGAATTCCGGCTGCCATTTTATCTACATTCCGTTGCGAATGCAGGTTATCGCCATCTATAAATTCTGCATTTATTTTTGGCGCCAAAGCTTTTCCGATTACTGTTTTACCACTTCCTGAAACGCCCATCAAAATAATAAAACTTCCCATCGTTAATTTATTTTACCATTCCGGCTAAAGCCTCAATAAATACAGGACTATCATTTAAACTTTCAACCAACTGAACATGCTCGCCACCTAAAGTTTTAAATTCTTCGTGGTACTCTACAGTGATTTCATAAAGCGTTTCCAAACAATCGGCCACAAAAGCCGGACTAAAAACTAAAAGACGTTTTTTGCCCTCGGCAGCCAATTTCTTTAACACATCGGTAGTGTAAGGCTGTACCCATGGCTCCTTACCTAAACGCGATTGGAAACAAACGGTATATTGATCTTTAGATAAATTTAATTCTCTGGCGATTAACCTGGCGGTATCATGTCCCTGTGCAGAATAGCAGAATTTATTGGTATCATTTAAGGTTTGGCAGCAGTCGGCAGTTTTTAAACAATAATTTCCGGTGTGATCGCATCTTAAAAGTTGACGCTCAGGTAAGCCGTGGAAGCTGAACAATACATGATCATAACTTTCGACGTGGTGTTTTCTGGCATTTTCGGCAAAAACTTTGATCATTAATTCGTTATCATGGAATGAATTAATGAATGAGATCGGAGGAACGGTCGGCCATTTGCTCACCAATTCCATTACCAGTTGCATTACCGAACCAGTACTGGCAGAAGCATATTGCGGAAACATCGGGATTACCTGAATACTTTCTACCAAACCTGCTTTTAGATTTGACAGCGCGGATGCAATAGATGGACTTTGGTAACGCATAGCCAGTTCTACATGGTAATCATCACCCAGCCTTTCCTGAAGCATTTTAGCCTGTAACCTGCTGTAGAATAATAATGGCGAACCATTTTCGTTCCAGATTTCTTTGTATAACTTAGCAGTTTTAGGACTACGGAAGGGAACAATAATACCTTTAACCAATAATGTTCTGTTCAGTTTAGGAATATCGATTACCCGTTCATCCATCAAAAATTGATCTAGGTATTTTCTTACATCGGCTGTTGCCGGACTATCGGGTGTTCCTAAATTTACCAGTAAAATTCCCTTTTTGCTCATCTATAAAGAAATATGTTTTGTGGATGCAAATATCGCCTTTTTATTGTTTTTTCACTAAGCTAAAAATATGATTGCCGACATTTTTAAGTCAAAAAAAGCTTGTATTATTATAAGAAAAGCTAATGCAGCGGTTCTATTTAAGTTTAGTACTGCCTTCCCTGCAATCTTTTTGTGGCCGGTATTGCTATTTTTAATGGGTATACGACAAAAAGGATTTTTGTCCAGTCAGGTTTATAAACCTGGTTTGGTGCAGATTACAAAAGCCTGCCTGATCCGTTAGTTTTCCAATGTGCTGTCAGATATTACCCGGAAGTTAGCCTAAATAAGAGAACATCATAAAAATCAAAAGATAGCAAGTCAGAAGGCTTAACCTGGTGTCAGATGTCAACATCTGGCACCACTCCTAATGATATGGTTATCCTTTTGTTTTATAAAGCTGCCACCAGGGCATTCCTGGTTTTTGATGATGCTCATAGTGATAACCAAAAAAGTAACAGGTTATAAAAGCTACAAAATGGTTTTTCTGTAAAGTATTAGAGTGGTATTCATTATCATGTTCACCTTTGTGCGGTAGATATGTACCAAAATAAAACAACTGAAAAGTGCTTAGTAAGGATGGCAACACCCAAAATAATAACAGATTTTTTTCATCAACCCAAATTTTCAACACATTAAAGGCTATGGCCATAATAACCAATTGGATAATGGAAACATAATTTAACATGAAACGGAAGTACCATTTCCAAAAGCCATGTGGTGCAAAATCCGGATCGTTTTCGGTATGTACATGACGGTGGTGCTGGTGATGCTTCGCATACAAACGGTTGTAAAAGAAACCTGCGTAAAGAAAAACGGAAAGATAGCCAATAAAATTATTTGCTTTTTGGTTCGGCGATATGGTTCCGTGCATGGCATCGTGAGCGGTAATAAATAAACCGGTGTACAAATGCATCTGAACAAAAACCATCAGATAAACCAAGGGATTGCTCCAGTTAAAACGCCAGTTTAACAAAAAAAAGAGAGAAGTAAACCAACAGGCCATTACGGTTAACGCAACCAGAATTCCGGTATATGGGTTTATCTTTTTCAATTTATATTACTATAATCACCGTCATCTCGAGCGAAGTGCAACGAAGTCGGGAGATCTATCAAAACAGATCTCTCCGTTCAACTGCGAGATAACGATTCTACTATGTAAATCTATCTATTAATACTTATTTAGATCTTCTTACCATCTAATACTGCTCTAATGCAGCTTTTACCTTCTCCATTAACCACATCGGTGTAGAAGTTGCCCCACAAATACCTACTTTATCATTTTCATTAAACCAGGTTTTGTCTAACTCTTCTACATTCGAAATGAAATAAGAATGATCATTGTGTTTTTTACAAACATCGTAAAGCACCTTTCCGTTCGAAGATTTCTTTCCGGAAACGAAAACGATTTTATCGTAATGACTTACAAAATCTTCGAGTTCTTCGTAGCGGTTAGATACTTGCCTGCAAATGGTATCGTTAGCCTTAACTTCATAACCACGGCTCAATAATTCATCTTTAATGTGATAGAATTTATCGGTGCTTTTAGTAGTTTGACTATATAACGTAAATTTAGCGGGGAGTTCAACATTATCCAATTCGGCCAAATCCTGAAAAACAATGGCCTTACCATCCGTTTGCCCCTGTAATCCAATTACTTCTGCATGGCCATGCTTACCAAAAATAAGGACCTGCTCATCTTCATCATGCGAATTTTTAATCCTGTTCTGTAATTTCAGCACAACAGGACACGAAGCATCTATTAATGTCAGGTTATTTTCTAAAGCCAGTTGATAGGTTGAGGGGGCCTCACCATGTGCCCTGATTAAAACCTTTTCGTCTCTTAAGTTTTTTAACACTTCGTGATCGATGATTTTTAATCCGCGGTTGGTTAAACGCTCTACTTCTTCATCATTATGCACAATATCGCCAAGGCAATATAAATAACCCTCGTTATCCAAAATATCTTCAGCCATTTCTATCGCATACACTACGCCAAAGCAAAAGCCTGATGATTTATCGATGTTGACCTGTAAGTTTAAATTGCTCATTTGTTTTTAGGATTAGTTATTTATCGCCATAATGTCCCTTTGCAGAAATTACAAATACTGTAATAATCTCTTCATCTATCCTATAGACTAACCTATCTTTTTTATTTATCTGTTGCGACCAATAGCCTGGAAATTCAACGCTTGTACACGGCCTCAACTGCCAAAAGTTGTTTTTTAGTTTTAGGCTGTACGATTAATGTTTCCATGTTATAAAGTTAATTAAAATAACCTCACAAAATTAAGTAAAAATATTTGTTCCGGTTGTCATATATAAGACAACAAAAAAGATTAGCTGGGAGGCAAACATGGCCACACCAATATATTTCTGTTGCTTTAGGCCTAAAGCATAGTAAAACTTCAATAAGATGACGGAAACAATAAACCAGGCTACATAATTTTGAACCGGAATTTCGTGCCAATCCCACTGCCAGTAGTTAAATTTCATGGCCACAGGCTCTAAGAAGAAATCAAAACTAACCAGTATAAGTGCACCCAGCACAGAAGCCAGAATACTATGCCTGATTTTCATGCTTTTCATCATTTGCCCAATGCTGAAAATAAGGATTACCCAATTTACTCCCATTAATAATGGAACAGCAGCAACCTTATAACCCAATGTATCACCGTAATAATAGCTGCCAAATATTTTTCCGGTATGCACACCCAATACCTCGACCAAAAAGCCACAGAGAAACACACCTGAAACGAATAGCAATAATCGTTTCACATCCGCATTGTACGAAAAAACAATTACGGCAAACATCAGCAATAAATGAAAGGGTACTAGTTTGATAAAATAAGGCTGTGCGGCTGGGATTAAGAAGCCAAACAAGCCAACTACATGAAAAACGACAATTATTGCTACCGCAATCCTTTTAATCTTTAAATCGTTTTGATCGTTCTGCCCTTCCATGTGCTCGTTTTAAAAATATGTTTTTTTATAGAAATGAGTGAAATGATTAAGAAGAACAACATCTGTAAAGGATGTAGAACCAGATTTATCAAAACATGCTGTCCAGATAAATAGGAAATCATCATTCTGCTTAATACTATTAAAGTTAATGGTAATACAAGTAAAGCAACATTAAAGTTTAAGATTAAAATCAATGGCCCTACGGTTACCAAAAGCTGGTAAAGTAATAATATTATGATGTTATTACCAAAACCTGCTAATAAATTTTTACTAAAGCCATTTAAGCTTTCGGTTAAATTCTTATACATTCTGCAATAAATCAACCCGTTGGCCAAAAGTGCTTCTGCATTAAATTTTTGCTGTTTTACCAATTTCATAATCTCCACATCTTCTACTACCTGGTTTTTAACCCGCTCATGCCAATTGTTTTCTCTGTAAGAATTGGCATTAAAAAACATACATTGTCCGCTGGCCGCTGCAAAAGCCGGATTTTTAGAAAGTTTTACCAAACGCAAAGGCAATAAATTCAACAAGATAAAATGCATTAAGGGTACCGTTAACCATTCGCCTATCGATTTCATCGTTTGATTGGTGAAAACACTGAGCAAAGCCAGGTTTCCAATTTCCATCCGGCTGATGAGGCTATTGATCAATCCTCTTTTAATTGTTTCATCAGCATCGATAAACAAAAAGTATTTACCGGTTGCCAATTCGCTAAGCTGCTGGCAGGCATAGTTTTTCCCCAGCCAGTTTGGAGGTAACTCCTTACCGCTTATCACGCTGAATTTTGGATTGCTATGGCAAAATTTTTCGACAAGCCCGAATGTATGATCACTACTGTTATCATCCAAAACAATAACCTCATAATCGGTATAATCCTGATCTTTTATCGAAACGAGCAATTCTAAAATATTCTCCGCCTCATTTCTGGCGGGGATCAGGATCGAAACCTGATCATGATGGTGTTTAACTACTCTTGGCAACTTTGGGTTAGAGAGGAAATTGAAAACAGTAACCGAAAACCGGATCACCAAAAAAATCAAAACGGCATAAATAAAAATCGTCATTCAATTAGCTGATTTTGTTTAATAACCGATTGATCATAATGTTTATTATACGCGCTCTTTAACAATTGCAAACTCACATACGCTTCGTTCTCCCAATGCTGCAGATAAGTGTAGGCTGTTGGTTTTCTTTTCGCAAAATAATCGATAAAGGTAGCCGCAAAAATGATATTGATTTTTTTCTGACTGGCATTAATGATCTGCATGATCCCTTTTTCAAAACTAATGCCCTTTAAATGATTAGAGTATAATTTTCCCTGCGGAAATACCAATACTAAATTTGCAGGATTATCTAACAGTTTGCCAGCATAATTAAGCGTTTCTAAGATGTCTTTACCTTTATTTTCGGCAGCAAAAGCGCCAAGATATTTTAAGAAACCTATTTTAGTATAGTTTTCGGCATTCACCAAAACATGAAACTGTTTCTTTAATATTTTTTTATTGATGTAAAACAAAAAAAAGCCATCCCACCAGCTGAAATGATTGGCCAAAATCAGAACAGAAGAATCAGAATTGGTTTCCACTGCATTATAATTGAATGCTGCAAAATCTTTTTTGATGATAAATTGAATGTACCAGGAGAAAAAGCTGAAAATCAAATTATTTTTTCTGGGCTGATACATTTCGGGAAATTGCAAAAAATTGAGGTGAATTGCAAATTTTCGTCGTTATTCACTTATATTATCCCATCCACCATCATAGCCCTTCCATCTTACATCCACCCTAGCTCAAATAAACCCGATCTTCTTCGCCTTCCACATCCATCACTACATCTACATGCTCTTTTAAGATGGTGGCGAGTTCAAGTCCGACAAAATCAGTTGCGATAGGGAAAATTTTATGGCTACGGTCTACAAGTACCACAGTGCGGATTTTTTTATGCGGGGTATTTAGGAAAACACCCAGGCCATAGGCCAAAGTTTTACCACTGTTTAGCACGTCGTCAACGATAATGATCACTTTATTTCTCCAATGGCTTTCATCGAGATCGGTTGAAGCAACCAACTTGCTGCTCTCCTTTTGCAGATCGATGCGCAGCAAGGTTAATTTAAAGCCAGAAATTTTCCTAAGTACCTTTTCTAATCTTAATGCCAATTTGTAGCCGCGGTCCCATATACCCGCCAATACAATTTCTTTCTCATTTAGGTTATCTTCCAAAATCTGATAAGCGATACGATCTATTTTCTGCTGAATTTGTTTCTTGTTAAGGATAAGTAATTGCGATGCCATTGTATAATAGGATTGAATACAAAAAGAACGATTTTAAGCATGAAATTCAAACTATTTGAAAAATAATTTCGGCTGCTTGCAACGTTTTCATCAGAGATGCGTCTAATATCTATAACCAAAACACAAAACCGAAGCCCTTATTACGCAATATCGTGTAATGATGGCTTCAGAATCATTTAACAAAGAACGACTATGAAAATCCTTATCCGATCATCTGCCATTTTCTTGATCACAATAACCAGCTATATAGCTAAGGCACAGGAAACTAAAAGCTTTACAGCTAAAAACTTTACTAGCATTGGGGTAAGCAGCGGAATTGACCTATACTTAACCCAGGGAAGTAGCGAAAGCGTGAGCATAAAATCTGATTCGGAAACATTAAAAGATATTGTTGTGGAACAAAACGGCAGCAATGTTACCATAAAATTTAAAGATGGCATCAAATGGGGTGGCATGTTTAAAAACCGTACCATTAAAGCTTATGTAAGTTTCAAAAGCCTAAGTGCAATTGCAGCTTCAGGAGGGTCAGATGTTTTTACACAAAACCAGATCAAAACCGATAAACTTGCGGTACGCTCTTCCGGGGGATCAGATTTAAAACTTAATGTTGTTTGTAAAGATTTATCTATTCAATCGAGCGGAGGAAGCGACATCGATTTAAAAGGAAAAGCAGAAAATATGACCATTCAATCCAGTGGTGGTAGCGATATCGACGCTTATGAGTTAATTACAGATTATGCAAAAGTGCAGGCTTCCGGCGGTTCTGATGTCAATATTTATGTAAATAAAGGTTTAGAGGCCAGTGCCAGTGGCGGTGGCGACGTGAGTTACAAAGGAAACGCTTCACTCAAAAAAACATCAAGTTCAAAAAGCGGAGATGTGCACCACGTAAATTAAAAGCTTAGTTTAGTTAATAATAATGCGCTGCTTTGTGGATGCAAAGCGGCGTTTTTTATATAAAGATTTAACTGATTGAAGGATTACAACGATGGTAATTCCTGATACGCACAGACTTTAGCTTTAAACTAAGTACTGTAGACCAGCCCCTACCTTCCACCTTTTTTATATGGGTAATAAATAAAGTTAGCACCTTCCGGAACGATCACAAATACACACATATAATCTTCCGGTTTCTTATATACCTTTAAGAAAGGTTCTTTTTTCTCCTTGCTGATAATTCCTTTTTCTACAAACTCTTCCAAGGTAGAGGCTTGTATGGTCCAATTCGTATTGAGTTCTTCTTTGTTTAAGATAAGTTCGCCAATGTTTACCTCATGTTGGTGCGCAATAAAAATCGGGTGTACTGAAATACCTTCAACCATAATTTCAATTGCTACTTCTTTAATTGCATCGGCATAAAACTCCAGGTCTTTTTCTAAGCTTACCAGCGGACTTTCCTGCTTCTTTTGTGGTGTTCCGTTTTCCTCGGGCGTTGCGCCTAATAATTCTTCTCTATCCATTTTTTTATCATTGAAAGGTTTAAATGTTGAAACGTTTTAAAATTCCAACATATATCTTCCATTTTTACATCTTAAGCCTTCAACTTCAAAAGCACTACATTTTCTACATGTTGTGTATGCGGAAACATATCTACCGGCTTAATGCGGGCAACATCGTATTTTTCTTTTAACAATTCGAGGTCTCTGGCCTGGGTTGCGGCATTACAGCTCACGTAAACAATTTTTTCTGCTTCCATTTCCAATAATCTTTGGACAACATCTGCATGCATACCAGCACGTGGCGGATCTGTGATCACTACATCAGGCTTACCATGCGCCAATATAAATTCTGAAGTAAGAATATCTTTCATATCGCCGGCATAAAAGATCGTATTATCAATGCCATTAAGCCCGGAGTTGAATTTAGCATCTTCAATCGCAGTTGGTACATACTCTACACCTACCACTTGCTTTACATTTTTAGCCACAAAGTTGGCAATGGTACCTGCTCCGGTATATAAATCATAAACCAGTTCGTCTCCCTTAAATCCCGCAAAATCCCTGGTTATTTTATATAGTTCGAAGGCTTGTTCAGAATTGGTCTGATAAAAAGATTTGACCCCAATTTTAAAGCGGATGCCATCCATTTCTTCGAAAATATGATCACGGCCCGAAAAAACTACTACATCCTGATCAAAAATGGTATCGTTTTTCTTTTGGTTAACGATATATAAAAGTGAAGTAATCTGAGGAAATTCAGATTTCAGGAAACTCATCAAACCATCAATCTGTGCTGGCTCCGGATATGCGAAGACTACTGCCACCATTACTTCTCCTGTGCTGGAAGTACGGATAATGAGGTTACGCAAAACACCTTCATGGTTGCGGAGATCGTAAAAAGACAGTCCATTTTCCAATGCATATTGACGTACAGCATTTCTGATCGAATTAGAAGGTTCACCCTGCAGGTAACAGTGCTCAATGTCTAAGATTTTATCGAAACGCAGGGGTACGTGGAAACCCAGCGCGTTCATATCAAAATCTTCATCGCGTTCTACATCCGTTTTTTCCAACCAACGTTTATTGGAAAAAGTAAATTCTAATTTATTACGGTAATATCTGTTTTTTACCGAACCCAGAATAGGTTCTGCTCCTGATGTATCTATTTTACCTAAACGTTGTAAAGCAGCCTCAACATTTTTCTGCTTAAACTTCAATTGCGCATCGTAACCCATGTGCTGCCATTTGCAGCCTCCACAGGTTCCGAAATGAGGGCAAAAAGGATCTGTACGGAGTTCTGATTTTGTATGCAGCTGCTCGATGATTGCTTCGGCAAAATTCTTTTTCTTTTTGGTCAGACGTACATCTACCACATCACCAGGAACAGCTTTGTCTACAAAAATGACCAATTCATCAGCCTTGCCAACACCTTTCCCTTCTTCAGCAATATCAATTATTTGTACGTTTGGAACAATAGTTACCGTACCAGGTTTTCTTCTACTCATTATTTTGCAAAGATAGAAAAAAGAGGTTAAAGGTAGAAGGCAGAAAGGTGGAGGGTTTAAAACCCGGTTAATCAAGAAAGATTGGGCAATATTATCTTGTTCGAACGAGGATTGTTCGTTAAGAAAAATTAGATTTCAAAATTATTTCCCAAAAAATTTAAATGCAGCGCCCCAAAAGCCGTCCAGCCAGTTAAATTTTAGGTCGAATTTTTCATCTACTTGTACAGAAAACTCTAATATTTCTTTGCTCATGATAAAAAACCTATCTATTTAAGCAATAATACAAAATTTATACCGAAAACCAAAGTGGTACAAATTAATTTTATGTTAATTTTATGTCGGAAAGATAAATGGATTGCTTTCTTTTAAGATAAACTATATTTCGACTGATTTTCAAATACTTATTTGATAAATAAATATAAATTCTTAACTTAATATATCATTTACATAAAAATGGAGGTTCATAATGAACGTTATCCGTAAAATTGAACATTGGGGAGATGTTCATCACTCAAAATGGCTAGACTATCTACGCATTATCCTTGGCCTGATTATTTTTGGAAAAGGTGTTTCTTTCGTTAGCGACACATCTGTACTCCAGAATATGATCATACAAAACAATGTATTTGGTTTTTCAGGCGTACTGATCAGTATAGCCATTCACGTTGTTGCCTTTGCACATTTGGTTGGTGGTATTTTGATCACGCTAGGCCTGGTAACCCGCTTTGCCGTCGTCATCCAGATCCCGATCTTACTGTTTGCCGTGTTTTTCATTAACCTTACCCCGGGTTTCTCTACACCAAATTCGGAACTTTGGTTTTCGGTACTGGTATTGTTCCTGCTCATTATGTTTTGGGTAGTTGGCTCCGGTCCGTTATCGGTTGATGAAGCGCTAAAACGTAAAACAGGCAGGCGTTACGTCTAAACAACATTAAATATTGTTAGTATCTTTCGCTTTTATAGATTAATCATGAAAACGAAGATACTATTCCTACTGCTTTTTGCGGGATTGTCAGGTTACGCTCAAACTTCTACCGGCGGTTATTTCAAATTAACGCGGGCTGGTTTTAAGGAAAAAAATGCATACGAAACTACTGCTTTTGTAGAAAAATATTTCCGTGTACCCGGCAACACGGGTTTTAATGCAAGCATTCATTACGTAGAAAACATCCTTAAAAAAGCTGGTTTTGTAGAACAGAAGCAAAATGAGACCGAAGCACCTTTAACGTACCGCATCGAAAAAAGGGCGATGAAAAATAACACCTGGGAGCCTGTTGATGCCAATATTGATCTTCTGGGTGAAACACAACCGCTTATTTCTTATAAAACTAACCGCAACATGATTCCCATCAACTGCGGCTCAACTCCCGCTGATGGCGTTACGGCAACTGTGGTCTACCTTGAAAAGATAGTTCCGGCAGAAATAGAAAAGATGGATTTAAAAGGAAAAATCCTGTTTTCGGAAAATAACCCATCAAGTTTGCTGCCAATTGTAAGCAAAGCCGGAGCTGTTGGCGTTTTAGGTTATTCGATGCCAAAGTATACCCAACCTGAAATTCATCAAACCTCTATTCAGTTTGGCAGTATGAAAGCCAATAGCGAAGTATGGACATTGCTTCTTTCCTATGCAGCGAAAGAAAAATTAAAAGCCGCCTGCCTAAAAGGTGATGCCAAATTGAAAGTGAATATTCAGACCAAAATATATCCTTCAGAAGAATTAACCATAGTGGCAAATGTTAAAGGAAGTACAAATCCTACTGAACGTTTTGTGTTTAGTGCGCATGTTCAGGAACCTGGTGCAAACGATAATGCCAGTGGCGTTGGCACATTAGCAGAAATGGCGAGACTAACCGCTGAATTGTACCAGGCAAAAAAGATCAATCCGAAGCGAACCCTGACTTTTTTATGGGGTGATGAAATTGTATCGACCAGAAGATATATTAGGGAAGATACGACGAGGGCTAAAGGCATTATGTGGGGAATGAGTTTGGATATGGTTGGCGAAGACACTAAAAAAACCGGAGGTTCTTTTCTGATTGAAAAGATGCCCGATCCATCTGCCATCTGGACAAGAGGAACAGATAAACACACGGAATGGGGCGCCGGCGATGTTAGTGAGAAAGATCTTTTCCCACACTATTTTAACGATTTCATTTTCGACATCTGTAAAGCACAGGGAAAATTTGCCAATTGGACGGTTAATTACAATCCTTTTGAAGGGGGCAGCGATCACACTCCATTTTTACAACATAAAATCCCAGGTTTACTGATGTGGCACTTTACCGATGTATTTTACCATACGGATAATGATCGGATCGACAAAGTTTCGCCAACAGAAATGAAAAACGTTGGCATAAGTGGCTTAACGGCAGCTTACACGCTGATTTCGGCAGATGAAAATACCGCCATAGCTACTGTTTCACAAGTTAAAGCAGATGCTTTGATTCGCTTAAAAACCGAATTTGAGCTCAGCAAAAAAGCAATTGCGAATGGAAAATCGGCAGACGATGAGCAGCACATCATAGCGGTTTGGAGCAAATGGTACATTGATGCACTGGCAACGATCAATAGAATGCCCGTAAAAGCGGAAACGACGAGAGTAGGTTCGGCCATTAAGTTGGCCACCAATGAGATTGAAAAGCAGACACAAGCGTATTTAGCGGAGTTGAGGTAGAAACTATAGACCTTTAAAATATCTCCGGCATATCAGTTTACCTCCGCTACTCTAAACTGTACCGCAGCAGCAAGCTATGCAGTAAAATGAGCCTTAAGCAAACTCACAGAAGGTTAATTTATTTTAGTACCTATCCTAACAGGAAAGATGCTGAAACAAGTTCAGCATGACGATATGCCAAAAAAAAGAGGCCTAGGTACTCAACATTACAATATTTATCACCGGGATAAAGTTCCTTTTCATTAAGCAATGACTGCTTTGAACAGCACTAACCAACTTAATGGCCTGCTTTAACTCTGTGAGCTGCCTGGCTTGCTCTCGTAATTTTTTATGATTTATGACATATCCATTCATTAAATAATCTTTTAAAATCTGGTTGGCCCAAATGCGGAATTTAGTACCCTCAACCGATTTTACCCGATAGCCTGCTGAAATAACTACATCAAGTGAATAGTAGAATGTATTATAACGTTTACCATCCAAAGCAGTTGTCAAGGATTCCTTGACGACTGAATCTTTTACGAGTTCATTTTCACTAAATATATTCTTAATGTGGAGACTTATATTCTGTTTAGTTTTATTAAAAAGCTGCTGCATCTGCTGCTGAGTAAGCCAAACAGCATCATTACCGAAAACTACCTCTATAACCGGCAGCCCCTCTTCATTTTATAAATTATAATTTCATCCTTAGTCATTGCCTTAAGTTAGTAAAATATTTGTGCTATTTTCGCATTATGCCTAAACCAAAAGCCATAATTATCGGAGCAGGAATTGCAGGAATTGCATCTGCCATTCGCCTCGCTGTTAAAGGTTATCAAGTTGATGTTTTTGAAGCCAACTCAAAAGCCGGAGGTAAACTAGGGGAAATAAAAACGAATGGTTTCAGGTTTGATGCTGGTCCAAGTCTTTTTACCATGCCACAATATGTGGATGAACTTTTTAAACTGGCGGGTAAAAACCCTGAGCAGTATTTTAAATACATTAAATTAAAAGAAGTTTGCCGCTACTTTTACGAAGATGGCCTAAGGTTAAACGCTACGTCCGATCTTGATAAATTTGCCAGGGATATAGAAGAAAAAACCCATTCAACCGCAGCAGAGGTACAGCGATATTTAAAAAAAAGCGAGACAATCTACGCGGTTACACATCGCGTTTTTTTAGAAAGGAGTTTGCATAAGGTTAAAAGTTACCTGCATTGGGATACATTAAAATCGATATTTCGTTTCGGCCAGATTGACGCTTTTAGAACACAGGCCAAGGCGAACCAATCATTTTTTAAAGATGAGCGCATTGCGCAGCTTTTTAACCGCTATGCCACCTACAACGGTTCAGATCCCTATCAGGCTCCGGCTACATTGAATGTAATCCCACATTTCGAATATCATTTCGGTGCTTTTATCCCGAAAGACGGCATGTATGGTATTGTTAATGCTTTAGTGAAATTAGCTGAAGAACTGGGCATCAGGTTTCATTACAACCAAAAAGTGGAAGAAATTTTATACGGGAACTTAGGCAAGCCTAAAATAGAGGGCGTTAAAGTCAACGATAAAACCTACAAAGCAGACCTCGTGGTCTCCAACCTTGATATCTGGTTCACCTATAAAAACTTATTGAAAGGTATAGCTGAACCAAAAAAATTATTAACCCAGGAAAGAAGCAGCTCAGCTTTAATTTTTTACTGGGGCATGGATAGCCAGTACAGCGACTTAGGTCTACATAATATTTTCTTTACTAAAGATTATCAAAAAGAATTTAATGCCATCTGGAAAGACAAAACCATTTGCAACGATCCTACTGTTTACATTAATATCAGCGCTAAACACATCAGAACTGATGCTCCGGCCAATACTGAAAACTGGTTTGTGATGATTAATGTGCCAGCCAATAACGGCCAAAACTGGGATCAGTTGATTAAGGAAGCTAGGACAAACATGATCAAAAAAATCAGCAGGATTTTGAACAGGAATATTGAAAGGGATATAGTTTGCGAACAGATTCTTGATCCAAGAGCCATCGAAAGCAAAACAGGATCCTATCAGGGCGCTTTGTATGGCAATAGCTCCAACAATCAGTTTTCAGCATTTTTAAGGCACTCCAACTTTAGTTCGAAAGTGAAGAATCTTTACTTCTGCGGTGGCAGCGTACATCCGGGCGGCGGAATACCCCTGGCATTGCTGTCGGCCAAGATTATTGATGATGATATCCGTTCAGTGGTTAAATAGTTCATTGGTTCATTAGTCAACAGCTTAATAGTTCATGCCTTATTGCAGTATTGCTAAAAAGCGATTAATCGACTACCGACTGAAGACTCCAGACTAAAGACTTCCCTTAATCGCTTCTTCTAACTTCTCTCCATCGAGGTCAAATGCATCTACAATTACTTTTGCTTTTGTATAAAAAGGATCACGTTCCTGAAGTTTTTCTTTAATGAATACCAGAAGTTGTTCATCATCCAAATCCTTAATCAATGGACGTTTTTGGCGATTATGTAAACGTGAAACCAAAGCAGCAGGCTCCATTTGGAGGTAAACCGTTTCGCCGTGGGCATTCATCCATTCCATATTATCAAAGAAACAAGGTAACCCACCGCCGGTAGCTACTACACAGGTTTCCGGATAGTCGAAGGTTTTAAGCATTTCACTTTCATAATCCCTGAAACCACTTTCTCCAAATTCTGCAAAATATTCGGCAATGCTTTTGCCTGTTTTAGCAACAATTTCAGCATCCAGGTCAATCACCGGACATGCCAAACGGTGAGCCAGTTGTTTTGCTTTGGTGCTTTTGCCGCAGCCCATATATCCAATCAGGAAAATTTTCATGTGTAGTTCTTCTTGCAAACCTATAATAAATGATCGCGTTTTAACATAATGTAATCGGTTACAGGTGGAATAAAGCCAGCCTTTTTGAATAAGGTTGCCACCTGTCCGCGATGATAAGTAGAATGATTAAACAAATGAAATAAAATCTCATCTACACGGTTTTCGAATTGATCGCCTCTCGAATTCGAATATATAATCCGTTGATCCAAAGGATGATTATTCAATGCCACCTTAATCTGTTTAAAATTTTCTAAAGAGAGACTTTCAAATTTTTCTTTTGGGTGAATATCCCAAACGCCATATTTTGGTTTCTGTCCTGAAATGCGATATGCCCAGATATGCTGTGCATTAAGCACATGGCTGAACAAACGTTCTGCATCAGGCAGCTCAACAGTTGCCTGCTTAAATGTTTCGATAACCCGTCTATCGGCAAGTTCAGTATACTTAATTATTTCCTCTTCACTCATCGTACTTAATTTAATTTAACCCTTGGATCAACATAGGCGTATAAAATGTCGACCAGAATATTAATGACTACAAAAACAAAGGCAATAAAAAGAATAGATCCCATGACCACCGGAAAATCAGACATTTCCAACGCAGTTACAGTTGTTCTTCCCAAACCATTATAACCGAAAATGTATTCTACAAAAAAAGATCCGGCCAATAATGATGCAAACCATCCTGAAATAGCGGTGATTATAGGATTCATGGCATTTTTTAAGGCATGTTTATAAATAATCGCATTTCTGCTCAAACCTTTGGCCTTGGCCGTTCTAATGTAGTCCTGTGCTAAAACATCCAGCATGGCGCTACGGGTTAACTGTACAATAATGGCCAATGGCCTTAAACCCAGCGTAATCATGGGCAACCATAAATTTCTTAAAGTCAACACCTCTCCATCAAAAGGATCGTAAGAATATAGACTGCCGCTCATTTTTAAACCCGTATAATTGCTCAGTACAAAACCAAATAGCCAGGCAATGATAATCCCCGCGAAAAAAGATGGTGCTGATATCCCTAGAATAGCAAATGCATTAGCTGTTTTATCAATCCAAGAATCTTTATAAACGGCAGAAAGCACGCCTAAAAAAACACCGATGATTGTAGCAAAAATCATTGCGGTTAGCGCCAGAATAAAAGTATTGGGTACAGTTTCGGAAAGAATGGCGGTAACATCTCGTTTGGTTTGGTAAGAACTACGCAGATATGGCCATTTCAGCGCCAGTACTTTTTGATCAAAAGCTATTAGTTTGGCGTAGTGGTATTTTTGCTGACTGGTACTGTCGTTATCCAGCATACTGATTGGCGATAAATCATTGAGGTATAAAATAAACTGAACCGGCTTCGATCGGTCTAAACCAAATTCTTTACGAACGGCCTCAAGTGACTGCACATCAGCCCGCTGCCCCATCGTCATCCTTGCCGGATCACCGGGCAGAATATTAAACAGCACAAAAACAACCAATATTACACCGCCCATTACCAGCAGTCCATACATTAGTTTTTTTATGGCGTACCCAATCATGTTTATTTATCGAAATATTTTCGGCTGAGTTGGTCGAAAGTAGGTACATTATGGTAATGCCACTTATTGATTACCACCCCGTTTTTCATCAATAAAACACCAGGATTTGCCCTTACCATACTTTTTAGCGGAACGGCATCGGCAAAAAACACTTCTGAAAACAGGTTATTTTTTTTTATAAAGGCCTGCGCATCCTGTGCCGAATTAGAAGTAAGCAATACCGTACGGATATTAAACTGCTGTGTGGCATTTAAGGCCAGTGCATTTAATTTACCAATAGCGGCTTCGTTGGTTGAATGCAGATCGTAAGCCACAAAAATTAAATTATAGTATGGGTTTTCGATCAGTTCCTTTGTATAATCAGTTCCTGAAGCATCTGTAATATTCAGATCTTTGATTTTAGGCTCAAATCCTTTTTTAACCAGCCTTTTTGCCGGTTCACCGATAATTTCCCAATTGTTATCTTTCCAGATCTCTGTTTTAAGATAGGCTTTATCGCTCATGTCTTTTTCCTCTTTCGTTTTCTTGTTTTTGAGGTGATACATGATCTCAAATTCATCAGGCTTTTCTCCCGGAGGGATTACCATTAATGATGGAATATGTGCGCCAACCTTGTAGGGCAGAAAGTCAATAATGGGCAAAACATTGTAAGTATACAACCCAAAACCTAAAGATATTACGGTGACCAAAAGGGCAATATTTCTTTGTGTAGCTTCTTTTTTAAATAATGGGTGGATGAGGTTTTTATTTAAGAAAATTACCATGATCGGCGCTAAAAGGATCAGGTCTTTGGTAAACGACTGCCATGGCGTAAGCGGGATGGCATCGCCGAAACAACCACAACTGGTTACGACTTTAAATGCAGCAGATATAAAGGTTAGCAGGGTAAAAAAGATAATGAGCAGCAATAGGCCCCAGGCTACTTTTTTGCTCCAGAAACCCAATAGCAATAAGGCACCGAGAACAATTTCTAAAGTACAAAGTAAAATGGCGATGCCGGTGGCCATCCCACTCAGGAAATTCAGGTGAAAAACTTCGAAATACTCCTGTAGTTTATAACCAAACCCAAGCGGATCGTTTGCTTTGATTAATCCTGAAAAGATGAATAATGCCCCGACAAAAATTCTGGAGAATCTTAAAAGTATATTTCGCATCTAAGTGTCTATTTTAAAGGCCATTTCTCTATTTATTTAACACCGAGTTTGATCAGCGCAAAAACCGAATAGTTCAACATATCCTGATAATTTGCATTAACGCCTTCTGAAGCCAGCGTTTGTCCCTCGTTATCTTCTATCTGTTTAACCCTAAAAATTTTCATCAGAATCAGGTCGGTTAACGAGCTGATCCGCATATCGCGCCAGGCCTCTCCATAATCATGGTTTTTGGCAAACATCAAATCTTTTGTTTCTGTTACCTTTTCTGCAAATCTTTTTTCAACTTCATCATAAGGCAATTCGTTCGGGTCGCTTTCAGATAATTCGAGTTGCATCATGGCAATCACGCAATAGTTCACAATGCCGATATATTCGGATATCACCCCCTCTCCCACCTTGCTTACTTTTTTTTCTTCGAGGGTACGGATGCGTTGTGCTTTAATAAAAATCTGATCAGTTATCGAACTTGGTCTTAAAATCCGCCATGCAGTACCATAATCTTTAGTTTTTTTTAAAAATAATGATCTGCAAACTGCAATCACTTCATCAAATTCTGTAGAGGTATTTGTTTGTGCCAAAGCCAATAATTATTTAGTTTTTAGTGTATTTTTGTGCTGAAAAAACAAAAGCTAAAGATACATTTTTAAAGCGAAACCCAAATCCCGAAAGGGTTTATTATGGCAGAAAAAAACTTTTTTGAGCCCAAACAAAGCTTAAATATAAAAGGCACACTTATTGATTTGAGCGCGCCAAAAGTGATGGGAATCTTAAATATCACACCCGATTCTTTTTATAGCAACAGCCGTACAAAAACGATAGATGAAGCCTTAACCAAAGCCGCCCAGTTTTTAAATGAAGGGGCTACATTTATTGATGTTGGCGGTTATTCATCAAGGCCAGGTGCTCAGGATATTTCCACCAGTGAAGAAACAGACCGTTTGGTGCCTGTGGTAGAAAGCTTGGTAAAAGCATTTCCTGAAGCGGTTATTTCTATCGATACCTTCAGAGCAAAGGTTGCCTGCGAAACCATTAAAGCTGGTGCACATATCATTAACGACATTTCTGCCGGAGATATGGATGAACAAATGTTCGAAACAGTAGCCAAGCTGCAGGTGCCCTACATGATGATGCACATGCAAGGTACGCCTCAAAACATGCAGCAAAATCCGGTTTATAAAAATGTATTGCTGGAGGTGATTGATTATCTAGCTAAAAAAGTTACCGCACTTAAGGCCCTGCACGTTCATGATGTGATTATTGATCCCGGTTTTGGCTTTGGAAAAACCATTGAACATAATTACGAACTGCTAAGACAAATGGAAGCTTTTAAAATTTTCAAACTTCCTATCTTGGTGGGTTTCTCACGTAAGGGAATGATTTATAAAACACTTGGCACCACAGCAGCAGAGGCCCTAAACGGAACCTCCGTACTCAACACCATTGCATTACAAAAAGGTGCTGGCATTTTAAGGGTACATGATGTGAAGGAAGCGGTAGAGTGTGTGCGGTTGGTGGAGAAACTGCGTTAAGCGTTTGGCAATAGGCGTCATAATACTTTTTACACCAATTATGATTAAACAATTAACCAATATTGTAAACTGAAATCCGTTTTGCTATCTTGCCACTAATGAAAGGTTTTGATTTTGACTTCCTTAAAGTATCGCCAACTGATATCGTTGATATTATTTTGGTGGCTTTATTAATTTACTACGTTTATACCCTAATCCGCAATACGCTAGCCGTTAACCTGCTTGTTGGAATGTTTATTATCACCGTTTTTTACTGGATAGTAAAGGCCCTGCATATGGAATTACTAACGGCCATCATAGATAAGTTTATGAGCGTGGGGATTATTGCACTGATTGTAATTTTCCACCCGGAGATCAGGCGCTTTCTTTTGCTGATTGGGAAAAATGCCTTTCTGCAAAAAAATAAAGCCTGGTGGGGTTATTTATTTGGCAGGAAAGAGATTGAAAGGAATAATTTAACCCGTATAAAGCCCATTATCGATGCTTGTAAAAGCATGAAGAAGACGCGTACAGGCGCATTAATTGTATTCGTTAAATTTTACGACGAACAGTTTTTTGCGAATAGCTGTGAACTTGTTGATGCTAAAATATCTAAACGTCTGCTGGAAAGTATCTTCCAGAAAAACAGTCCGCTGCATGATGGGGCCGTGGTTATTTCTGAAAACAAGATTAAAAGTGCCAGCTGTATTTTGCCTTTAACGGATAACGATCAGTTACCCTCGCAATTTGGTTTGAGGCACCGTGCCGGTATCGGTGTTTCGGAAACGACTGATGCTGTTGCTGTAATTATATCTGAAGAAACAGGAGAAATATCTTATGCTAAACAAGGCCGTGTAAGGATGAATGTTTCATTTGGGGAGCTGGAAAAGTTGTTGAATAAGGATTTTTAGTAGACACAGATTAAGATTATTTAAGGTGATAACACTGATTTTAACCAATTGTCGTCATCTCAAAAAATAAAAAGGCGAATGTTTCCATTCACCTTTTCAATATAATTTTAAGAATCACCTATCGGTGTAATCCAATAATCTGTGCAATCAACCGTTAGCAGTATTGTTCAAAAGCACCGATTAGGTTATCAGCGATCATTTGTGCTGGCCTGCCTTCAATCTGGTGGCGTTCAATCATATGTACCAATTTGCCATCTTTAAATAAAGCCATTGCCGGAGATGATGGGGGAAAAGGCATCATATAATTTCTAGCCTGATCTACCGCTTCTTTTTCCATACCTGCAAAAACGGTAACCAGTTTATCAGGATGTTTTTCGTGTGCTGCCGCTGCACGAGCTGCCGGACGTGCGTTTGCTGCTGCACAACCACAAACTGAATTTACAACCACCAATACAGTCCCTTCGCCTTTAATGGCCTGATCTACGTCTGCTGCATTTTTTAACTCTTGAAAACCAACGTTGGTCAATTCCTTACGCATTGGCTCCACTAAATATTCTGGATACATTATCTTAGTTTTTTATTTACAATATCAATGCTACAAAAATAAGAAAATCGAATGGCATGCACCATCCGATTTATATTTTTAAGGTAAAATTAATAATCTATTTCATCCCTTTGATGAAATCATCAAACATCTGAGGATTAGCGATTGCTCCGGCTATAACTAATATAACCATTACGATAAATAGTGCACTTAAAATGGTCGCGATCATTCCACAGATCTTCCCTGCTTTTGCATTTTTATATGATGACTCTGTATATAAACCCGGGTTGAGTTGATATTTTTTCATATCACCTGCACCTAATATCCAGGCAATTACGCCAAATATCAATCCAAATATACCGTAAAAACAACAGGCTGGGATGGCTAAAATGCCCAATACAAGAGAAGCGGTTGCGTTTGGCAAATTTTGTTGACCGAAACCTCCTCCTCCAAACTGACCAAAAGGTGGCGGCTGTTGAAAAGGTGGTGGAGTTACCGGCCCATTACCAAAGGGCTGAAATGGTGCGGGTTCTGGCTGTTGACCTTTAGAAAGATCAATAGGTTTATTTTCCTGAGGGTTTTCCTGTTCTTCTGACATAGATATATTTAGATCAATTGATGAGTGTATATTTTGTAAATGTAATTGATTAAAATAATTACTGCAACTCCTGCAAAAACGATTTTTATCAGCTGTGCACCAAATTTAAAATCAACCTTAAGATGAACAATAGTGAATAACAGGATAAAAATGAGGGGAATTGTTGCAGGGTAAAACTTAAATGATGCAATTAAATCGCCCCGAAATAAAGCCAAAACTGAGCGTTGCAGGCCACATCCGGGACAGTCGATGCCGAAATGGGTTTTAAACGGACAGCTAAAAAGGTGTTCGCCCAACCATGCTAAAAAACTATTATGTGGTTGAGGCATTTATTTCGATTACTTTTCCCTGGGCATCTTTCCAGTCCTTATATTTTTCCAAATCTTTAAGCACCTGCCTGTATACCAGGTTTAAGATGTATATATCATCAATAAAACCCAAAACAGGCACAAAATCTGGAATGACATCAATTGGAGATAAGAAATAAATCAGTCCTCCTAAAATGGCGATGATAGATCTTTTAGGGATTTCGGTGTAATCGCCATTTACATAATCTTTAGATACCGCAAAAAGCAAAACCAATTTTGACCAAATGCCTTCCAGATCACTTTTATTAGTTACGGCTTTCCCCAGAGCATCTTTTATGGTATTGCCAGCTTTAGTTTTATCATTTAAGATGACCGAAGCTTTGCTTTGCGATTTTTTAAAAAAACCAAGTATTTTTTCCCTGTTCAGTTTCATAGTTTAAGCATATTACAAATTAACGGCCAAAAAATCATAATTGTTTTCATGTATCTGATAAAATGCTTGGTGCTTTCACCTACTTTTGATTAAAAAGCAGAAGTAATTTTTTATCGAATGGAATGGCGACCAATTTTGCGTTTACCACGTCGTCTTCGTAAAGTTGCTGTTTCTTCGGATCGAACACGAACCTGGCGATAACAGGCATCCTATCTGTATAACTTTCGTGCAGGTTAAAATTATAGGTTTTTGAATATTCCTGTGATGGATCGGTTTTAGGATTGGGGCTGCTCTCCAGCATAACACCATAAGAGGTACCACCATTTTTAACAACTCTTTCATAAAGTCCTTTGGTCAGCTGTTTACAACGCGGAGAAGTTTCCACAATTTTATAGGCAATCTGTGCTTTGTAGCTTTCTTTTACCTGCGCTTTTGATTGGTATATTGTTGATCCTAAAATAAAAAAAAGAAATAGCATTTTTTTCATGTTTGAGTAGCGTTATTAAATTTAAAAAATGCCAAACCGGTCTTGCAAATTGCCTTAAGCCCCATACAGGCTATCAGTGACCAACTTCAATAGAATAGTCGTCGTCGAAAAGACAATATTTCGATACTATTCCCCTTTTTTATCTATCTGTCCGTTCAACTTAAAATTTAAGAAGATTTCATCATTTCCAAAATATCATCTACATATTTTCGCTCATTGGCTAAACGGGGTACCTTATGTTGCCCACCCAATTTATCCTTCGCTTTTAACCAATTATAGAAAGTATTTGCTGGCACATTATGTACTTTAGGACGGGCCAGCGCCATATCTTTAAACCTTTTGGCATCGTAATCTGAGTTCACCTCGCGCAAGGTTTGGTCCATCACATCCACAAACTTTTCGAAATCATTTGGCTGTTTATCAAATTCGATGATCCACTCGTGCCCCCCTGCTTTTTCTCCTTTAAAGTAAATCGGCCCTGCGGTATAATCTTTTATTTCAGCACCCGTTTGCTGGCAGGCTTTGGTTAAGGCCTGTTCTGCATTGTCAATAATTACTTCTTCACCAAAAGCATTGATAAAATGTTTGGTCCGCCCTGTAATTTTAATGCGGTAAGGAGAAAGTGAGGTAAACTGAATGGTATCGCCGATCATATAGCGCCATAAACCACCGTTTGTAGAAATAACTATTGCGTAATTTTTATGCAGTTCTACCTCACCCAGCAACAGCGCCTTAGGATTTTCGTTTCCGATATCTTCCATCGGCACAAATTCATAGAAGATGCCATAATCCAGCATGAGCAACATTTCTTCCGAGTGATCCTGATCCTGAATACCAAAAAATCCTTCGGATGCATTGTAAGTTTCCAGATAATACATCTCAGCCGATGGTATAAGCTGTTTAAACTGTTCGCGATATGGTGCGAAGTTTACCGCACCGTGTATATATAATTCTAGATTTGGCCAAACCTCCAGTAAATTCTGCTTTCCGGTAAGTTCAAGCACTTTTTTAGCCAGTACGATGGTCCAGGTGGGAACGCCTGAAATGCTGGTTACGTTTTCATTAATGGTGGCTTCTGCCATTCTATCCATCTTGATTTCGTAATTGTCCATCAAAGCGATAGACATGTCGGGCGTGCGGTAATATTCTGCCCATATAGGCAGATTTTTGATCAGCACAGCCGATAAATCACCATAAAAACAATCTTCGTTTAATTGATTAACCTGGTGGCTGCCTCCCAAAACCAACCCTTTACCGGTAAACATCTGGTTATCAGGCCGGTTATTACAATAAATGGAAAGCATGTCTTTACCACCTTTAAAATGGCATTCTTCCAAAGATTCCTGAGAAACCGGGATAAATTTACTTCTATCGCTGGTGGTACCCGATGATTTTGCGAACCATTTAATATCGGATGGCCAAAGAATGTTCTGTTCGCCATTAAGCATGCGCTCAATGTAAGGTTTTAAGGTATCGTAGTTCTGGATCGGAACTCGCTCCTGGTATTGTTGCGGGGTTAGTATTGATTTATAATCGTACAGTTTGCCCCATTCCGTATTTTCAGCACTGTCAATCAAACTGTGGAACCACTCTTCCTGAACATCGTGCGGATATTTCATAAAAAGCTCGATCTGGTGAATCCGCTTTTTCATTAACCAGGTAAAAATTGAATTTACAATTGCCATTTTTAAATGCTAAAATTAACGGGCACGAAGCTGCCACAGATTTGCACACCTGCCCCTTGGTTAAATGGGGATACACGGAGATTTTTATACACAGTAAGCTTTATAGTTTTTGGTTTAACGTTGCGATTATGCAACATGTTAATTTAAATTTTGTTTGCTGAATCTTATTAAACATCAAATTTCTTACGTTTCAATACAAAATTCGATCCCAAATATACTTTTCTCACCATTTCATTTTCAGCAAGCACTTCAGGAACGCCCTGCTCCAGGATTTTCCCCTCAAAAAGCAAATAAGCCCTATCGGTAATGGACAGTGTTTCCTGCACGTTATGATCGGTAATTAAGATCCCTATATTTTTATGTTTTAATTTAGCTACAATGCTTTGGATTTCCTCTACCGCAATGGGGTCTACCCCGGCAAATGGCTCATCCAATAAAATAAAATTAGGATTAGCGGCCAAAGCGCGTGCAATTTCAGTACGGCGGCGCTCACCTCCTGACAATAGATCGCCACGGTTTTTACGTACTTTGTGCAAGCTAAATTCGTTAATCAGTTCTTCAAGTTTATCGCGTTGCTCTTCCTTTGTCAATTTGCTCATTTCCAAAATGGCCAGGATATTATCTTCTACGGTAAGTTTTCTAAAAACAGATGCTTCCTGGGCTAAATAACCAATTCCTTTTTGCGCCCTGCGGTACATCGGATCTTCTGTAATATCTTCTTCCTCTAAAAAGATGCGCCCTTCATTTGGTTTGATCAAACCTACGATCATGTAAAAAGAAGTTGTTTTTCCCGCCCCATTAGGCCCTAAAAGCCCAACAATTTCTCCCTGACTTACGTTAAAGGAAACGTTGTTTACAACGGTACGTTGCTTATATTTTTTAACGAGATTTTCGGCTCTTAATATCATATATCTATGGATCCGTCATCCTGAATTTATTTCAGGATCTTCTAAAATAGATGCTGAACCAAGTTCAGCATGACGGTTTATTTTTATTACTATTTAACTTTTATTCCTTTAATATTTAACTGCAAGCGTTTCTTATCACGCCATACGTTCTCTTCTAACGTATAACAAACGGAAAACGGCACCCTGGGTTGTAAAAGATTTTGAAATTCTGCCAATCCGAAGGCAATGCCCTCAAAAATAGGCGAATTTTGTTGTTTTATGTTTATTTTTAAATGATTTTGACCAACAGCCATGGTATGCTGTGCCAGATACACGTTATGGGTAACAAATATCGGCGCCATATTTTCTGGCCCAAATGGGCCCATCTGTGATAAAACCCGGAAGAATTTACCGTCAATCTGCGCCAGTTCAATTTCAGCGTCAATCCTGATCATGGGTGTAAGCAATTCATCCGTAATACTAGCCGATACAATTTCTTCAAATTTATCCGCAAAGGCATCTATATTATGTTGCTGCATGGTTAAACCTGCTGCAAATTTATGCCCGCCATACTGATCCAATAAATGGGCGCAGCCGCTTAAAGCCTCATATAAATCAAAGCCCACTACTGAGCGACAGGAACCGGCTATATGTCCGTTAGACTTAGTGAGTACAATGGTAGGCCGGTAATATTTCTCTGTTAAACGTGAAGCTACAATGCCAATTACCCCCTTATGCCAGTTTTCGTTAAACACCACGGTGGTTTTCCTGTTGATGAGGATTTCACTTTCGCCGATCAGCGCCAAAGCTTCGCGGGTAATATCCTGATCGTAGGTTTTACGCTCCGTATTTTTAAGGTTGATGAGTTCGCTCTGCTCCAATGCGTTACCATCTACCTGGCAAAGCAGCATAGCAACGGCATGTTTGGCATGGTCTATTCTGCCAGCCGCATTAATCCGCGGACCTAACGTAAAAACCACATCGGTAATGGTATAATTTTCGGTTTTGCCCGATACCTCCATCAAAGCCCGTAAACCTTCGCAGGGATTGGAGTTCAATTTTTTCAGTCCATAGTAAGCTAAAATTCGGTTCTCGCCTACTACAGGCACGATATCCGCAGCAATACTGACCATCACCAGATCTAAATATTGCAGGTAGCTTTCTTTAGGAAGCTGATGTTTTTGTGCATAAGCCTGCGCCAGTTTAAAACCAATCCCGCAGCCGGCCAATTCTTTAAAAGGATATGCACAGTCGGAGCGTTTAGGATCCAGAACCGCTATGGCCTGTGGAAGTTCATCTCCGGGTAAATGGTGATCGCAGATAATGAAATCGATCCCCAGTTGATTTGCATAATCAATTTTATCGGTCGATTTTATCCCACAATCTAACGCAATAATTAGGGAGAATCCATTTTCATTGGCATAATCAATCCCGGCAGTTGAAATGCCATAACCTTCCAGATAACGGTCTGGGATGTAATATTCTATATTTTTAGTGAGCTGAGAAAAGAAACTGAAGGCGAGTGCAACCGAAGTGGTACCATCCACATCGTAATCGCCATAAATCAATATCTTTTCGTGGTTGGCCAGTGCGGTTTCGATACGGGCGATAGCAACATCCATATCCTTCATTAAAAAAGGATCATGAAGATGATCAAGGTCTGGTCTGAAGAAGTCTTTCGCCTGATCAAAATCACAGATATTGCGCTGCACAAGTATTTGTGCCAATGAGCGGTCTATGTTAAGTTCTTCTGCTAATTTTGCTACTGTATCATCATTACAATCTGATGCCAGCACCCATCTTTTTTCCATTTATTCTGTCTCCGAACAGTAAATATACATTTTAATTGGATATGCTGGTGGTAAACTTTAGCTGAATTTGGCACAAGGCATTTAAAAACAAAAAGTTAATTTTTAGTTTGAATTTTCCAAATCGAGTACTTATTGTTTATCATCCGGACCAATTGGCAAGGTAGCCCCTCGCTGTTGCAACACCTTTCTGTAAGTAAGAATAACGAATGAAAAAGATATTTCAGAGATTTAAAACTGAGGTTTAAACCTGATATTTTACAAAAAAAGGAATGATCAGGCTTTTACACAAACAAATACTCATGTTTAGATTGTTACCTTTGTACAAACATTAAAAGATTCATATTTTGCAAGTTCACACGCTATTCGAAGGAACCTACTCTGTTGACGCCTCAAAGAAATTTGTGCCTTTTGACCCCGCTATACACCATTTTAAAGACAGGCCTGCTTCATTATTCATCAATGTTCAGCCTTTTTTGGTAGAGCTGAAAAACGATCTCATACTTTTTGATACGGGTTTAGGCTTTAGTGATGACCACGGCGAACTGATTTTACACAAAAATATCCGCAATGCAGGTTTCGATCCAACTGACGTGACCAAGGTTTTAATGTCGCACTTACATTATGACCATTCTGGTGGGATGATCCACAAACAAGGTAATGACAAGGTGGAACTGAGTTTCCCTGATGCAGAATATGTAATTAACCGGGGCGAATGGGAAACCGCCTTTAGCAGTACTTCCTCGTCTTACCATACCGATATTTTCGATTTTTTGCAGCGTAATGCACAATTGAAGTTTGTGGAGGGAGATGGAGCGCTTGATGAAACCATAGCTTACGAATTTACCGGGGCACACTGTCCGAACCACCAGGTTTTTCTTTTAACAGAAGGAAATCAAAAAGTATTTTTTGGTGGCGATGTATTGCCCGAGCCTGAGGAGCTGGTTAAAAATTTTATCGCTAAATACGACTTTGACGGTCGCAAGGCAATGGAATTACGGAAAGAATTTGGCAAAAGAGCAGCCGATGAGAATTGGGAATGTTTGTTCTACCACGGTAAAAGCGCTGCTACCGGTTTTGTGGATGAAGTTGAAGGTGGGTTTAAGATTAGGTAAATTCACTCGCTTTTTTACCACAAAGGTCACAGAGAAAATGCACAAAGTACACAAAGCCGGGTGCTTATAGCTATAGAGTCTCCGTGCTCTCTGTGTAAAACTCAATGCACGCTGTGGTAAAAACTTAACGCTCTTCGCGGTTAAACAAAAAATAGCATCCTTTTTTTACCACAAAGGCCACAGAGAAAATGCACAAAGTACACAAAGCCGGGTGCTTATAGCTATAGAGTCTCCGTGCTTCTCTGTGTAAAACTCAATGCACGCTGTGGTTAGTCTTAGACTCCGCTCAGACTGACTTCACTTAACCACTCTTCGCGGTTAAACAAAAAATAGCATCCTTTTTTTTACCACAAAGGCGACAGAGAAAGGCACAAAGTTCACAGAGCTGGGTGTAATATTCAAACAATTAAAAACTCTGTGCCCCTCTGTGTAAAACTCAATGCACTCGGTAGTTAAAAACTCTGCGCCCCTTCGTGGTTAAACAAAAAATAGCATCTTTTTTACCACAAAGGTTACAGAGAAAATGCACAAAGCTGGGTGTAATATTGAAACAACTAAAACTCTGTGCTTCTCTGTATAAAACTCGGTGTTGTCTGTGGTTAGTCTTCGACTCCGCTCAGACTGACACCACTTGGCGCTCTTCGCGGTTAAATGAGAAAGCCCCGACAAATGTCGAGGCTTTCCTTTTTCCGAGACCGGAAAAATTATTTTTTAGCTACCAATTTAACAGACAATTCGAAGTTATCATCAATTGCTTTGTCGCCAATGCTATCGAAGAATGATTTTGAACCGTATTTGATGTCATATTTAGTTCTGTCTACAACAATTTTACCAGCTAAAGCTGAAGCTGTACCATCTGCATTAACAGTTACAGTTGCAGGGAAGCTTAATGGTTTAGTGATACCTTTGATGGTTAAATTACCGGTTACTGTTACATTAGCACCTGAACCCGCAACTTTAGTAATGACGAAAGTTGAAGTTGGGAATTTAGTTGTACCAAAGAAATCATCTGCTTTTAAGTGACCTTCTAATTTAGCACTGCCATCAGCATCTTTAATTGAAGTCATATCGATCACAAAAGTACCGCCTGTTACGCTTTTACCGTTAACGGCTAATGTACCTGATTGTAAAGCCACTGTTCCGTTGTGAGAACCGGTTACTTTTTTACCAATCCAGGTAATGGTTGATTTTGCTGCATCTACAGTATAAGTTACTGGTTTAATAGTTGTAAAAGCTGATAAAGAAACAACTGCAACTAATAAAAAAATTGAAGAGATTTTTAATTTCATTTTCTGGTTTTTTAAAATTTGATACAAATATAGATTAACTCCCGATTTACTGTTGTTGACCTATGTTAAGTTTTTCAAAAATAATCGATTTATTTAAAATCATTCTATTGACTTCGACAATCTATTAGAGTTTAATCTATAGAAGAAAAAAAATGGGATATAGATGATTTAGACTCTAAACATTCATCCTAAACCTGACAGCAGCGGAAATCCTTTTTGTTTGCAGCAACCTTGAATATGCTGTCATGCTGAGGCACCCACAAAAAGATTGAAGCGAATGGCAGGGCTGCTGTCTCCGATGGAAAGCTGGCATTCATTTCCAAAAAATGCTTCGTATCTTCCATTGATATATTCATAAGAAAAATCGTCATCTCGACTGAAACGCAGTGGAATGGAGAGATCTATCTTGAGATAGATTTCTCGACTTCGCTGCACTCCGCTCGAAATGACGATATCGCGATAGAAGATCTCTTCTCAACTTCAACAAAACAATCACAAAAAAAGGTCTAAGATTTTCTGCTGCATGCTTTACGCACCCTGCAAAAAACCTTAAACCCTCTAACTTTCCACCTTCTACCTTACTAAGGAACGATCTCTTCCAAATAACTCTCAACCGGAGGGCATGCACAGATCAATGATCGATCACCATGACTATCATTCACACGACCAACCGATGGCCAGAACTTGCGCTCTAACACGTAAGGAAGCGGGAACGCAGCGGTTTGACGGCTATAAGCATGCTCCCATTCGTCCGCCGTAATTACTGAAACCGTGTGAGGTGCATTTTTTAGCGGGTTATCCGTTTTATCGAAAGTTAAATTCTCTACCTGATCTATCTCTTTTTTGATGGCGATTAAAGCATCACAAAAGCGATCCAGTTCATGCTTAGGTTCAGATTCTGTAGGTTCAACCATTAAAGTACCTGCAACCGGGAACGAAACTGTTGGTGCGTGGAAACCATAATCCATTAAACGTTTTGCAATGTCAGTTACTTCAATTCCAAAAGCTTTAAAAGAACGGCAATCTAAAATCATCTCGTGTGCGCAACGACCCTGAGCTCCAGAGTAAAGCACCGGATAATGTTGCTCTAAACGCGCTTTCATGTAGTTTGCGTTTAAAATGGCATATTTGGTGGCATTGGTTAAACCTTCAGCGCCCATCATCGCAATATATGCGTGAGAAATGATCAAAATCGAAGCCGAACCCCATGGCGCAGATGAAACTGCAGAAATAGATTTTCCTTTGTCGATATCAACCACCGCATGACCCGGAAGATAAGGAACCAGGTGTTTAGCCACACCAATCGGGCCCATACCAGGACCACCACCACCGTGAGGGATACAGAACGTTTTGTGTAAGTTTAAGTGACAAACATCGGCACCAATATTGGCCGGGCTGGTTAAACCAACCTGCGCGTTCATGTTTGCGCCATCCATGTAAACCTGTCCGCCGTTAGCGTGGATGGTTTCGCAGATTTCGATAATGCTTTCTTCGAACACCCCGTGTGTAGATGGATAAGTGACCATTAAACACGAAAGGTTCTCTTTGTGTAATTCTGCTTTAGCTTTTAAATCTTCCACGTCGATGTTACCGTTTTCTAAAGATTTAACCACCACAATTTTCATATCGGCCATTGCCGCAGAAGCAGGGTTGGTTCCGTGCGCCGAAGCAGGAATCAAGGCTACATTACGGTGAAAATCGCCTCTATCGTGGTGATAAGCACGGATGACCATTAAACCAGCATATTCACCCTGGGCACCTGCATTTGGCTGTAAGCTCATGGCCGCAAAACCGGTAATTTCGCTTAACCATTTATCAAGTTCATTGAAAACCGAATAGTAACCCAATACCTGGTCGGCCGGCGCAAATGGATGGATGCGACCAAAGTGAGACCAGGTAACCGGAATCATCTCCGCGGTAGCATTTAATTTCATAGTACAGCTGCCCAGGGCAATCATCGAGTGGCAAAGTGATAAATCTTTTGCCTCTAATGATTTGATATAACGCAACATTTCGTGTTCCGAATGATGCGAATTAAAAATGGGGTGTGTCAAATAAGCAGAAGTACGTTGTAAAGATTCAGGAATAACGGTTTCGACATTTTCTACCACCTCTACCTGATCGCCCGCAATACCTTTTGCTCTCGCAAAGATTTTAGCGATCAAAGTAATGTCTTCAAAAGTTGTGGTTTCATCAACAGAAATAGTAACAGTATTACCTACATAATTTAAGTTGATTTCGTTATCCAGACAATAAGCATGAATACCGCCTTTTAAATCGCCCAAATCGAAACGGATGGTATCGAAATAAGCCGAATTTAATTGCTCATAACCTAAATTTTTAAGGGTTGATGCCAAACTGATGGCCAGACCGTGTGTACGTTCCGCAATGGCTTTTAATCCTTTCGGACCGTGGTAAGCGGCATAAAAACCAGCCATGATGGCCAGTAATGCCTGTGCAGTACAGATGTTTGAAGTTGCTTTATCTCTACGGATGTGCTGCTCGCGGGTCTGTAAAGCCATACGTAAAGCATAATCACCATGGCTATCGATGGTTACGCCGATAATACGGCCTGGGATATTACGTTTGTATTCTTCTTTTGTAGCAAAGAAAGCTGCGTGTGGTCCGCCGAAGCCCATTGGGATACCTAAACGCTGCGTAGTACCTACTACTACATCAGCACCCCACTCGCCCGGAGGCGTTAATAAGGTTAAGCTTAAAATATCGGCAACTACGGTTAATTTAATATTTTGGCTGTGTAAAGCTGATGCAAAAGCTGCATAATCGAAAACTTCACCATTTCCTGCGGGATATTGAACAATTGCACCAAAAAATTCTTCCGTAGCAGCAAAATCTAAATGGCTTCCGATCACGAGCTCGATACCATAAGGATTAGCACGTGTTTTTAAAATATCGATGGTTTGAGGGAAAAGTAATTCTGAAACGAAAAACTTTTTAGCTGCCTGGTTTTTGCGCAAGCTGTATTGCATAAACATGGCCTCGGCTGCTGCAGTACCTTCATCCAATAAAGATGCATTGGCAATTTCCATTCCGGTTAAATCGATAACCATGGTTTGGAAATTTAACAAAGCCTGCAAACGGCCCTGTGCAATTTCAGCCTGGTATGGTGTATATTGTGTGTACCATCCCGGGTTTTCGAATACGTTACGTAAAATTACACCTGGGGTAATGGTATCGTAATAACCTTGACCGATAAAGCTTTTGAAAACTTTATTCAACAATGAAGTTTGTTTTAAAGCACTAAGATATTCAGTTTCTGATTTCGCTGCCGGCAGGTTTAAAGGTTGTTTTAACCTGATTGCCGTGGGAACAGTCTGTTCAATTAGCCCGTCAATAGAATTTACGCCAACAGTTTGCAACATTTCGGCTGTATCAGCCTCATTAGGAGCAATATGACGATTTTGAAAATCTTCCTTGTAGTGGATATTTAAGCTCATGCGGTATGAATAATAAATTTGCGTGCAAAGGTAGCAAAAATGAAGCTGTATTTCACTATCAATCAGTGTAAAAAAGGAGTCTTATTTACGCTTAAAAGCGACAAAACAGATAGATTTTATTAGCAAAAAAAACCTGGCAAAAGCATGTTTGGTTTTAAGCTGTTTTTTTGATTATTTGGAAAGCAGGGGCTGTGCTAAAATTTAAGTTTGTTCCCGCCATCCGCTACAATCTTTTTGCTGTTTTTGATCCCCTGATCGTCATTGCTGGGCGGGAATAACGAAGCAATCTTTTCTATCTGGTGTAGCAAAAAGGATTTCCACTGCTGTCGGGTTTATAAACAAAGGAACTTTAATAAACCCAAGATGCAACGCTCAAATTTCAAATTACCTGTAGGATATAAAATCATTTACCTCATTTTCAATTATTTATGCTAAAAAATAAATTTATAAACATATACATTGTTATACTATGTATTTTGTTATACCTTTACAGCATGAACGAAGATTTTATTCATAAATGGATATCGCAGGTTAAAAAGGGAACCCTATCTTTTATTGTACTCAATGTTTTGAAAAACGGAAAGGCCTATTACGGTTACGATCTGATCAATGAAATAAAAAAGATTACGGAAATCGAAATTGCCGAAGGAACCCTGTATCCGCTCATGAACCGCCTCAAAGATGAAAAACTGATTATATCAGAATGGGTGGAACAAGAATCGGGCATTCCCAGAAAATATTACAGCATTACGCCAGAAGGGAAAAACACGGTAAGCAAAATGGAAGAATACTGGCACAACCTGAACAATTCAGTTTTAAAAATTACGAAATGAAATTAAAAGAAATACCATTTAACGATCAATCGGCTGAGCGGATTTACAGAGATTACCTGTACAGAATAAGAAAGGAGGTTAAAGGCCTTAATCAGCAGAACCAGGATGAAATATTGATGGAGCTGAACAGTCATATTTATGAAAACCTGCAGGCACATCCAAACGGAAATGAAGTAGAAAATCTTCTTAATATCTTAGAGAAATTAGGAAGACCTGAGGAAATACTCAAACCGTTGGTGGCCGATAAAAAATTAACAGAAGCCACTAACACATTTAACCCTATACATGTTTTTAAAGCTTTATTGCTCAATTTAACCAACGGCATATCATACATCATATTTTTTATACTGTACCTGTTTCTGTTTGGTTTTGTGTTTTTGATCGGTGCTAAAATATGGAATCCATCACAGGTAGGCTTTTTTTATAAACCAGATGAAGTTTTTGTACTTGGTCTATCAAAAGGATTGGTACATCCTTCAGATGAACTTCTGGGTAACTGGTTTATACCCACAATGGTTGTTTCAGCAATCGCACTCTACTTTATCATCACCTTACTCCTCAAATTAAAAAGAACAATCAACAAATAACATCATGAGCAAAAAATTAACACTCCTTACCTTTCTGATAACCCTGGCCCATTTCAGCTTTTCACAATCTTTTGATAAAACCAGGCTGGATGCCTATTTCGATACCCTTAGCCAATACAACAAGTTTATGGGAAGTGTAGCGATAGCTCAAAATGGCCATCTGATTTATAACCGTACATTAGGTTTCGCAAACATTAAAGAACAGCAAAAAGCAAATGAAAACACTAAATACAGGATCGGATCTATTTCTAAAACCTTTACAGCTACTTTAATTTTTAAAGCCATTGACGAAAAGAGAATTAGCCCCGATCAAACTATCCAGAAATTTTTCCCTGAGATTAAAAATGCAAATAAGATCACCATATCCAATTTGCTTTACCACCGCAGCGGAATACATGATTTTACAGATGATCAGGAGGAATTCTTGAAGTGGCACACACAACCCAAAACCGAAAAAGAAATGCTTGCCATGATCGCTAAGGGCGGGGTTGATTTTGAGCCGGATACTCAGTCTGATTACAGCAATTCGAACTATTTATTGTTATCATACCTTCTGGAAAAAACGTTCAAAATGCCTTATGCCCAAATACTGGACAAATACATTGCTAAACCACTTGCCTTAAAAAACACTTTTTTGGGCCAAAAGATAAATTCAAAAAACAACGAAGCCAGCTCCTATCGTTTTGAAGGAGATTGGAAAATTGAGGACGAAACTGACATTTCCATTCCACTCGGTGCTGGCGGGATTGTTTCCACTCCGATTGATCTGGTAAAATTCAGTGCAGCATTATTTGGAGGAAAAGTGATTTCTCAAAAAAGTTTAGCGCAGATGAAAACCATTAATGGCAAATATGGCATGGGCATTTCGGCTATTCCATTTTATGATAAGGCGGGTTTTGGACATTCGGGCAGCATAGATGGCTTCAGCGCTACATTTTCTTATTTTAAAGATGGAAATATAACCTATGCTTTAACCAGTAATGGTACAAATTTCAACAATAATTCGATTTCACTGGCCGTATTAAGTGCTGCTTTCAATAAGGATTATCAAATTCCCGATTTTAAAACAGTTGAGCAGAGTGCTGCAGACTTAAATAAATATCTAGGCACCTATGCATCAGCAGCAATCCCGATAAAAATCACAGTTACCAAAGACAATACAACTTTGATCGCACAGGCCACAGGTCAATCTGCCATAAGATTAACGTCCAAAGGTAATCACGAGTTTAAATTTGAAGAGGCAGGCATAGTGCTATCTTTCAACCCCACAGAAAACCAAATGACCCTGAAACAGGGCAACAAAGATTTTAAGTTTACAAAAGAATAAATTGATTGCACGTTGTACAGCAGGTTAGTTTAATACAGACTAATCTGCTTACTTCTGCACTTTCCAGCCCTCATCTTTACTCAGCTTTAATTTATAAGTTTTGGTAATGAAATTGCTGTTTTTGTTTGCGTCCTTATCGAAAGGTTCGAAATCAGTAGTGGTCATTTTAAGTGATACGGTAACCTTTGCTGTGCTTGAGCTTACCTGAGCAAAATCAACTGGTTTTTCGTCAGATAACACATATTCTACTACTTTTACCGTGGCCCTGTCGCGATCCTGTTTCAATACCAGCGGACTCGCTTTATCGGTTAAGGTAATCTGATAAACAAAACTGCTGTCTTTTGAAAGGAATTTCTTTTTCGCTTCTTTTAAGCTCAGGGTAACCAAACCTTTGCTGGCCAAAGATTTATATTTCCCCAGTTCGAACATCTCGTTTGTACTGTTGAATTTTATCTCCCCAAAATTAAATCGGGTGGTTTTATATTCCGGATTGGCTTTTAAATAATCAGTAATTACCTCAGCAGCCTCATCCTGGTTGATGGTGGCTTTGGTTTTACATCCTACGAAACCAATGAAAATAAAAGATAAAATATAAATAGTAAGTTTTTTCATGTATAAATGATTTATGCTCTTTAAAGGTATTTATTTTTTCAATAAGTCGGGTGTCAGAGATCCGAAAGTCTAAAGAATTATTTATCGAGTATTTTAACCTTAGACCTTCAACCTTCCTGCCCTCTACCTTTTTTAAGGTACTTTAGATTTGGTAAAACCATTGCTGATAAAATGACCACAACGCCAAGCCATCTCAAAAACGACACCTGCTCTTGCAGCACAAAACCAGCCATCATAACGGCAACGGGTAATTCTGCAGCGCTTAAAATAGAACTAATGGCAGTGCCAATTCTCGGTACGCCTTCGGCATAAAACAGCGGTGGGATCACGGTACCAAAAACAGAAATAATTAAACCCCATTTTAATAAACTTCCACTCAAAGCACCATTAAACAAAAATGCTGGCGGGAAGATGATGAAGATCAGGATACAGGCACCGGTAATCATCAGTGCACTTTTCTTTAGCGGAGCATATTCATTTCCGATTCGACCGCTCAATAACAAAAAGCCGGCATAACAAAGTGCAGCCAGCAAACCAAAACCAATCCCTTTTAAATCCATGCTTCCTATGCTGGTTTCTACCATTCCACTGGCCAAAACTGTCCCCCCTAAAACCAATAAAATAGCCGCGAACTGTAAGGTGGTAGGTTTCTTTTTAAAAATTAGGTATTCCATTAAAATACTCATCCAGATAAACTGCATCAATAAAATAATGGCAACCGAATTGGGCACCAGCTTTACACATTGATAGTAAAAAATACTGACCAAACCTGTGCAGGTACCTGCGATTATCATTTGCCACCAAGGTGTCTTAGCAGGAACCACTTTAGCTTTATAAGCTGCTGTTCGACTTTGAAAGAAAAATAACACCCATAAAATTAAGGCGCCGAAAAAAGCCTGGGCACCGGTAACATCGCCCAAGGTGTAACCTTCGTGATAAGCCAGTTTAACAAAAGTAGAGAGGATACCAAAACTACAGGCACCCAAAAAAACAAGGAGAATTCCTTTAAGCATTATATATTTTTTATTTCAACCACAGAGGAAAAAGAGCTTTACACCGAGTTCACAGAGACTCTGTTTGCGCTGTGACATCTTTGTACGCTTTGTGGTTAAACCCTAAGCGAGCTGTTGTAAATATTTCTGAACGGTGGTTTCCAAACCTAAATAAAGGGCATCGCTAATTAAAGCGTGACCGATAGAAACTTCCAGCAAACCTGGGATGCTCTGTGCAAAATAATGCAGGTTGTGCAGATCCAGATCGTGACCGGCATTAATGCCCAAACCTAGCGTATTGGCATGATGGGCAGCCGCGATATAATTTACAATTGCCTTTTCCCGATCGGCAAAATAATTGTGCGCATAGGCTTCAGTATATAATTCGATACGGTCTGTTCCGGTTTCAGCCGCACCTTCAACCATTTCTACAACCGGATCAACAAAAATAGAAACGCGGATGCCTTCCTTTTGAAAAACAGCAACCATTTCTTTCAGGTAATCTTGATGTTTGATGGTATCCCAACCATGGTTAGAGGTAATCTGACCTTCGGCATCGGGCACTAAAGTAACCTGGGCAGGTTTATTAGCCAAAACCAGGTCAACAAATTTATCTTCCTTACAATTTCCTTCAATATTGAACTCGGTAGCAATAACGGCCTTTAAATCGTAAACATCCTGGTAACGGATATGGCGTTCATCAGGGCGTGGGTGTACCGTAATTCCCTGCGCGCCAAAACGTTCACAGTCTAATGCAACCTTAACCAGATCAGGATTATTTCCTCCACGGCTGTTGCGAAGTGTAGCAATTTTATTGATGTTAACTGATAACTTTGTCATAAAGCAAAGATAGGGCTTTGCTCCTGTTTATCTTAAACCTTAAAAAAATTTGACTTTTTTTTGCTCATATTTGCTTCCTGTAAATGAACTTAAAAGAGACCACACTGTATAAAATTTTAATCGCTCTGGTTGCACTGGTTAGTGTGCCGGCTCTTTTTGGCGGCATAATGGAACCCGATTCTGCACTTTACGCATCTATAGCCAAAAATATGGTACTGCGGAACGATTGGGTGAATATTTATGTTCGCGGCATAGATTGGTTGGACAAACCGCATTTAACTTTTTGGCTTGCTGCCGCCTCATTTAAAATTTTCGGGATTTCGGCTTTTGCCTATAAACTGCCTTCTTTTTTATTCGGATTACTGGGGGCATGGTATCTTTATAAACTGGCAAAAGATATTTATATTGAAAAAACAGGATTGATTAGTGCATTGATCTTTTTGAGCTCACTGCACATCCTCATTTCTACTTTTGATGTTCGTGCTGAGGTCTATATTACCACATTTACCTTAGCCGCCATTTATCATTATTATAAAGCTCATCAAGGTTCTTTCTGGCATATTGTTGCAGGTTCTTTTTTCGCTGCATGTGCCATCATGATTAAAGGTATATTTGTATTAATCCCTGTTTTTGGTGGCTTTATCATTTACTGGTTGCTCACCAGGCAATGGAAACAGTTGCTAAAGCTAAAATGGTGGGTGGCCATTGCATTGATTTTTATTTTTATTATTCCAGAGTTATATGCTTTATATATACAGTTCGACTTGCACCCTGAAAAGCTAGTATTTGGGAAAACCGGAGTTTCTGGTTTAAAGTTCTTCTTTTGGGACAGCCAGTTTGGCCGGTTCTTTAATAACGGACCAATAAAAGGCAAAGGTGATGTTTCATTCTTTTTGCACACTACCCTCTGGGCTTTTTTACCTTGGTCGATATTGTTTTACACTGCTGTGGTTAATCTTTTCAAAAAGAAAAACAGGGTAAATTTACCTGCAGAAAGCATCATGATCTGGACAAGTGCAGCCATTACCTTTTTATTGTTTTCACTTTCGAAATTCCAGCTGCCACATTATATTTTGATCATCTTGCCGCAGTTCGCTATTATTACAGCTTTATATATACAGGAAGGCAAAAGCTTGAAAGTGTTTTTTACCCTCCAAAATGCGCTGGCAGTTTTAATCGTTTTGATTTTATCTGCTGTTGCTATCTTTTTTGGGTTTACAAATCATTATATAGCCATTGCAGTTTTAGTTATTTTATTGGCAGTTTCATTTATAATTTTCAAAGGATTAAAAACCGAAAATTTACTGGCCAGAAGTGCTATGATTTCAGTTGGCTTAATGATATTTCTATCGGTATTTTTCTATCCATCGGTGCTCAAATATGAATCGGGCATGGAAGCTGCAAATTGGCTAAAAAAGCATTATCCGGAGGCCAAAGCTTCGGTTTTAATGTACCCGGATGCATATTCATTCGATTTTTATGCGAATGGCGAACCAAAATATTTATGGAGTTATGAGGAACTGAATAAATTGAAAGATGAAAAAAATCTTGTGATTTATACACCAGAATCGGAATTGGCAAAATTGAAAAAAGATTATAGAGCCGAAGTGCTAAAATCCTTCGAATACTACCATATTACCAAGCTCAGCCCAAAATTTATCAATGCCAAAACGCGTCCGCAGCTATTAGAACACTTTTATCTGGTTAAAATACATTGACATGGATTTATTCTTCCGCATTATAAAATTTGGATTGACGGGCCTGCTCGGAATGGCCATCGATTTTGGAGCAACCTGGCTGTGCAAAGAGAAAATCAAAATCAATAAATACATCGCCAATGCCATTGGGTTTACTTTAGCCGTAACCAATAATTACCTGATTAACAGGGTATGGACATTCCAGAGTACCAATAGTCACTGGGGAACGGAATTTACCAAATTTTTGGTCGTGAGTTTGATTGGCTTAGGATTAAACACCTTTATCATTTACTTATTCCATCAAAGAAAAAACGGAACCAACTTTTACGTGGCGAAGTTTTTTGCGATTGTAATTGTTTTTGTTTGGAATTTTTTGGCGAATATGTTGTTTACTTTTAGGTAGGCAATTAACCCATTAAGGGATTAAGGATATCAAGAAGAACCAACTAATTAACAAAGCATCTTTGGAATTGGCACGGACTAATGACCAATGAACTAATAAACTAACTAACGTTTTTGCCAATAAAATAGAATACCACAAGCCATATTAATCCTTTAATCAGGAAGAATAAAAATCCTACCAGCCCTACCCGCTTAAACCATAATTTTAATTTTTCTTTGTTCATGGCAATGTTTGTAAAGATAATGGATTTGGCTTAAATTAGAAAGATTTTAAATAAGGAAGCATGAAGTTATCTAAATCTATACTGCTCAGTATTTTTTGCAGCTGCTTTTTTAGCATTCAAATTTTTGCGCAAAACTTTGAAGATATTAAACGTTATAAGGTAAATTTTGCACTGGCGACACATACCAATGAACGGTTGATTGCGCTGAGAAGCTTTTCTGCAAATAATCAAAAATATTTGTTGCTGGTAAACCCTGAAACTTTAGATACCAAAGTAGATTTGGCCAATAATTATTCAACAAAAGGCCTGCAGCTTCAAAATGTATTTGCAATTTTTAAAAACACGGCTTACATCAGATCAATAGAAGCCGCTGCAGCTAAAGATTTGCAACTTCAAAATGCAGGAATTGATCACGCCATCCCGAATGAAAAAGGCATTACCTTAACCATAGATCTTTGTCCATCGCATAAGGCTTTGGACCGGATTATTTTCCAATCGGTTTTTGATGAATTTAAAAAGATAGAACAGCCTGCGCCACTCGCAGTATCCGTTTCGGGTAAGTGGATGCTAAAACACCAGGGTGATTTAAATTGGTTAAAAAGTTTAGTAGATAAAAAGGACCTCAATATTACCTGGGTAAACCATACCTACAACCACGAAGTAAATAAACTGCCACTGGCCGAAAATTTCCTGTTGGCCCCTGGAACAAATTTAGATGCGGAAGTACTGGAAAACGAAAAACTGATGTTAAAAAACGGTCTAATACCTTCGGTATTTTTTCGTTTCCCGGGATTGGTATCCGATAAGGCAATTGTTGAAAAAATTGAAGCTTACGGATTAATTCCTGTTGGAAGCGATGCCTGGTTAGCCAAAGGACAGCAACCAAATGAAGGCAGCATTGTACTGATCCATGGTAATGGAAATGAAGAAATAGGCGTTAAAGATTTTATCCAGTTGCTAAAAACGAAACAAGCTGATGTGAAAAATAAGCAGTGGCTACTTTTCGATTTAAGACAGGGTTTGGAGAAAGAATTTGAATAATTTATAACGTTTTTAACCGCAGAGGACACTAAGAAAGGCGCAGAGTTCACAAAAATCGCACAATAAATTGACTACAAAAGCACAAAAAAGACAAAGTTGGGTTCAGACCGTCTTTAAATCAGACTTAGCGGGCCTTTGCGAAAAGCTTTGCAATCTTTGCGGTAAAACTACTTCTTAGCTGGCAATAACTTTATTTCTTTTGCTTTAAAGCGGTTGTTTACAATTTCGCCGGTAACCTCTGCTTTACTTACCGCATTGCAAAAACCATGTTCGCCATGTGCATCGCCAAAATCATCAATGCCTTTTCCATCTACAAAATAGGGTTTGCCATCAATTTTCACTGCCAATTCGCAATCTTTACCTTTCATCTTAAACTGACATTCGCCACAGGCAATATCGACCACCTGTTTGGCAATTACTTTTGAAGTCGCAGGTTTTTGAGAACTATTCTGTGCATTTGCAGCAACAGAAAACACACAAAGTGAAAGGGCAAAAATTAACTTTTTCATCATTTTTATTTTTTCAAATGTAAGTTTTCAGTAGCAAAAGAATCACAATCTGTAATAAAATAAACCTGATAGAAATGGAAATCCTTTTTGTGTCATTCTGAGCGTAGTCGAAGAAAAACAAAAAGATTGGAATGAATAGCAGGGCTGAAACATCCTAAAAGCACTGAACGTACGTTTTCAAAAAAATAGAGACTCCTTTAACCTTTTATGGCACAGCGACTTACAGTTATCGACACCCGGTCCTGCGCCGCTCCTCTTGAAGGGGGGAATAAAAAAGGGACATGCAAGTTGCACATCCCTTTAATACTATTTGTTTTATGTTAACTGCTAACTAAAAACTGTAAACTGAATTAGTACCTGTATGTATCTGCTTTAAAAGGACCTTCAACCGGTACGCCGATATAATCAGCCTGGTGTTGATCCAAAACATCTAACTCTACACCAATTTTTTCTAAGTGTAAACGGGCAACTTTTTCATCTAAATGTTTAGGCAAAGTATAAACTTTGTTTTCGTAAGCTGCAGTGTTCGTCCAAAGCTCTAATTGAGCCAAAGTTTGGTTGGTAAATGAATTACTCATTACAAAACTTGGGTGACCAGTTGCACAACCTAAGTTAACCAAACGACCTTCAGCCAGAACGATTACGTCTTTACCATCAATGGTATATTTATCAACCTGAGGCTTAATTTCCACTTTGGTATCGCCATAAGCACCGTTTAACCAGGCCATATCGATTTCGTTATCGAAGTGACCGATGTTACAAACAATCGCTTTATCTTTTAATGCCCTGAAATGCTGCTCACGAACGATATCACAGTTACCGGTTGTAGTTACTACAATATCTGCTTCTTTAATGGCGTTAGCCAGTTTTTTCACTTCGTAACCTTCCATTGCAGCCTGTAAAGCACAGATTGGATCAATTTCAGTTACAATAACACGTACACCTTGTGAGCTTAAAGATTCTGCAGAACCTTTACCCACATCGCCATAACCGCAAACAACAGCTACTTTACCAGCCATCATGACATCAGTAGCGCGACGGATCGCATCAACCAATGATTCGCGGCAACCGTATTTGTTATCGAATTTAGATTTGGTAACTGAATCATTAACGTTGATTGCAGGTAAATGCAACGTTCCGTTTTTCATTCTTTCGTATAAACGGTGAACACCAGTTGTGGTTTCTTCTGATAATCCTTTAATACCAGCAATCAGCTCAGGGTATTTATCGAAAACCATATTGGTTAAATCGCCACCATCATCCAAAATCATGTTTAATGGCTGTTGCTCCGGACCGAAGTGTAAAGTTTGCTCAATACACCAGTCGAATTCTTCTTCGTTTAAACCTTTCCAGGCATAAACCTGGATACCCGCAGCAGCAATTGCAGCAGCAGCGTGATCTTGTGTTGAGAAAATATTGCAAGATGACCAGGTCACTTCAGCACCCAGGGCCACCAATGTTTCGATTAATACAGCCGTTTGGATGGTCATGTGCAGACAGCCTGCAATACGCGCACCTTTTAACGGTTGTGTTGGACCGAATTCTTTACGTAAACTCATTAAACCTGGCATTTCTGCTTCGGCTAATTCGATTTCTTTACGGCCCCATTCTGCCAGTGAAATGTCCTTAACTTTGTAAGGAATGTAAGTTGTCTCTACTGATGACATAATATATTTATTTAATTGTTTTTAATCAAGAAGTTACAGGCAATGAATTTTTGTTTTGTATGCCATTTGCACACCTTTTTAAATTCCCTTTATTTCTGGCACAAAATTACATAATAGTTTGGCCATTACCAATGTCCTGAAAATTAATCGCTCACTTGAAAGTAATATTAATATCCCACATCCAAGTGACTAACAAAAAATCACGTTTATCTTTACATTGTTTCATAAAACTATGGGATAGGTGTCAGCCAGCCAAAAATCACTTTTATGTCAGAAATGTCAACTTTTTTGATAGGGTCAAATGTTGGCTATCATGAAATCATATTAGCATTTACACCTTTAATTGACCGTATTGGAACCTTGTATTGCGTTGAGATGGTAATTTTTTGCCTTAAACGACTGCGTGGAAGCTGAAATTCAGCTTTAAAAGTCTGACGTGTAAAAAGAGCCGAAATGAAATATCCTCTCACTCCAGCTCTGCTAAATTAATTGTTATCCAAGCCCCGCCCTGTTTTGTGTTGTAATTCATCAATACGTTTAGATGCTTCGGATTTGCTCAAACTGCCGTCGAATTCCTCACCTGCTTCATCTGATAGTGTTTTAAGATATGAACCCTGTGCTCCAGTCATCGGCTCATCACCTGTAGTCCAGTCATCTGGATTTTTAACCGTATTATCTCCTTTTAAGCCGTTGGCATTTTCTTGATCGTTATTCATGTCATTGAGGTTTTAGTATTAAACATCAACAAATGCAATTCCGTCAAAGTTTGAATTATTCCGCGAAGGAATTGATTTATTGAAATATCAAAGGCGATCAATGACCAATAAATAGCAAAGAAGATGGTCATTTCAGTATTACAACTAAAATCATCAATGGTTTTGGCTAGTCATTATTACATTTACAGCATTTTCAACCTTCTACGCATTAACACACTAATTTTTTTAAACTTTTTGCTCAATTCAAAAACTTGAATTCTTTCGAAGATTTAAAAACAAAACTTTGATATCCAGCTAATTATTTCTTAAATTGTTATAACCAAATTAACCATTATGAAAAGCGTAAAACATTTACTGGATACCAAACGAGCCATCATTATCTCCGTATCAGAAGACACTTCTGTTCTGTATGCCTTAAAAGTAATGACAGAAAAAAACATCAGCGCGGTATTGGTGATGGAAAACGAAAAGCTCCAGGGAATTTTTACGGAACGCGATTATGCCCGAAAAATCGTCCTGCAAGGGAAATCATCAAAAGATACCCTGATTAAAGAAGCCATGACCGCTAACCCCATTGCCATCAAATTGAGTGACAGTATTGATCATTGTATGGAACTGATGACCGATAAACACATCCGCCATTTACCGGTTGTAGAAAACGATGAGGTAAAAGGAATGGTATCTATCGGCGATGTGGTAAAGTTTATCATTGCCGACCAAAAACAGACCATTTCGCAATTGGAAAGTTATATTAGCGGATAGTGCTGATTTAGGTATGCTCTTGTATTAGGTCTTTTACGTTGGGCTTCAGTCGGAACAATTCTGTGAATAAATTTATTTCCGTCATTTCGAGCGGAGCACAGCGGAGTCGAGAACCCGAAGGCTCAGCGAAGCTAAATCTTTTAAGGCAGTTCTCCAAAGATTTCTCCACTACGGTCGATATGACGAATTACGTTAAGCAGATTAACTATATAAAAATCGGTGCAATCCCGTCATCCGTGTAATCACCCGCGAAGCGAAAAAAGCAACACATCAAACCGTAGGTTATTTCCATCTCCATTCGCCCGCAATGCTTAAAGGTTCTTTCAAGTTCTGCGATTCTAAGAAAGCCCTCAATTCTTCTTCGCCCTGAACACCTACCGGTATTTTCGGTGTATTGGCTAATGCATAAGTTAACATGGCACTGTAGCGTACCGTATTTTTAAGTTCCTGTTCATCAACCAGTTTAAAGCTATCGCCATCAGAATGGTAAAAGGGGCCGGAATTATTTGGCAATTTACCCCCGAAACCACCTCCGGTAGGAATACCTGCTAGCATAAATGGCTGATGATCGCTATGCAAACCTGCGCCCGCATTAAACAGATTTTTAAAACCGGTATCTATTTTCATGATATCCGCTCCCCAGGATGTAAAAAGATCTTTCATTTCAGCGCGTGAGGTAGAAAAACCTTTCGGATCGTTGGTCATATCGTAGTTTAGCATAAACTTCACCTGGTTTAAAGTTTTATCTTTTTTAGCCTGGTCGATATAAGCTTTAGAACCCAGCAAACCTTGCTCCTCGCCCATAAATAGGACAAATTCTACAGTACGTTTGGTTTTTAAATTCAGTTTTTTAAATGTCCGTGCCATATCCATAATAGCGAAAGATCCGATTCCATTGTCAATAGCGCCCGTGGCCAAATCCCAGCTGTCCAAATGTCCGCCGACAACAATTTTATCTTTCGGCAATGCTGTTCCTTTAAAAGTAGCGACTACGTTTCGGGCTTTGATCATACCCGAGAAATTGGTCATGGCAATATGCGCAGTTTGCGGCTGCGTTTTGATTTTCTCCTTTAAAGCAATTCCATCTTCCAAACCAATACAAATGGCAGGGATAGGAATTAATTTACCCGTTACTGAAGCGGTACCGGTTAAAAGTACGCCATCTTTTACCGTATTGATGATGATTACCCCAATTGCGCCATATTTGGTAGCAATAGCGGTTTTTTCTGAGCGATGTAATGATTTGGTTCCTGCCGCTGATCCCGGTAAAACACCCAGATAAATCAGTGCGATTTTACCTTTAAACTTTTCCGGGTTAGTCTGATAATCTGCTTCCAGTCCATTACCTGCATCTGCAATTTCACCTGTAATATCCGCACTCACCGGCGAATGCGCCAGCGTAACGGCTTTCATTTTGGTCAGGTTATTTTTATCTGCTCCAACTTCCAGGCTAATGGTTTTTCGTGCCCAGCTTTCGACCTCAAAAGGCTGAAATTTTACTTCGCAACCGTATGATTGTAATAAATCGAAGGCATACTGCTCTGCCTTTGCCCCATTTGCAGAACCTGTTAAACGGTGACCGATGGTTTCGGTTTCGTATTGAAGGGTTTGATAAGCTTTTGAGTTTTGCTGTACATCCGTATTGATTTTAGCAAAAACATCACCAAATTTATCTTGTGCATGGGCAAATAATGTGGTGCAAAGAAGCGCTGTGGAGAAAAGGTATTTCATTAGGTTTAGTTATATCTGCTGAAAGTACAAATTTTCAGTACAGATTGCGAGCTGTAACGTTTATTTTGCTTTAGTAACCTACACCGTGCTGTCATGCTGAGGCACGAAGCATCTGCGACCATTGATAGATTCTTATAGAAAAATCGTCATTGCGAGGAGGAACGACAAAGCAATCTTTCATGCTAGTGATCCTTGCTATAAAGATTGCTTCGACGGCTGAAAAAGCACTCTCGCAATGACGAATCTTCTTGCTTACCGCAATAAAAAAGATTCTTCACTACGCTCAGCATGACAAACGATAAACTATGATTGTATATGTGCCTTTTTCTTCGGGAAAACCAAGGAAGCCACAATACTGATCACCAGAATGCTTAAAATCACTATCAGTGAATGCTCCGTGGTGAAACCCCATTTTTCCAGATAGGTATGCCCTAGCATTTTTACGCCGATAAAAGCCAGTAAAAAAGCTAAACCCGTTTTTAAATAATGGAATTTGTGAATAATATTGACCAGTAAAAAAAACATAGACCGCAAGCCCATGATGGCAAAAATATTAGAGAAAAATACAATATAAGGGTCTTTGGTTACGGCAAAAATTGCCGGAATAGAATCAACGGCAAATAAAAGATCGGTGAATTCTACAATTAACAATACTAAAAACAATGGCGTAACCATTCTTTTATGGTTTATTTTAACAAAGAAGTTTTTGCCCTCGTATTTTGGATGAATAGAAAATATTTTTGAGGCCCATTTTACTACAGGATGGTTTTCGGGATCAATTTTATCGTCTTCATCCTTGCTGAAAAACATCTTCACGCCGGTAAATACCAGGAATGCGCCAAAAACATACAGGATCCATGCAAATTTGGTAATCAGTGCCGCCCCCACAAAAATGAAGATGAAACGCATAATGATGGCACCCAATATCCCCCAGAACAATACGCGGTGATAATATTTTTCCTCAACAGCAAATGCGGAGAAAATGAGAACAATTACAAAGATATTATCTACAGAAAGTGCGTACTCAATCACGTAACCCGTTAAAAACTCCAGTCCGAGGTTTTGTTTATAGACGGCCAAACTCCCTTCAAAATCGCCGGGAATTAATTTAATATGATGCTGATGTTTGGTTACAATTTCCTGCAGATGGGCAAAATCTTTTATCCCATGCAACTGATGCCCCTCAACCAGCAGGATAAAATAAAATCCTATGGCCAGTGCCACCATAATCACACTCATGATCCCTGCTTGTTTTAAGCTCACCACATGTTCTTTCCTGCTAAAAAGACCAAGGTCTAAAGCCAGGATAAGTACAATAAAAAGCAAAAAGCCTAAGCTGAAAAGTAATTCGTTACCCATCATTTTTTACGTTCAGTGGTATACAGTACAAGTTGTTCTAAACCTGTTCTGGCTTCGCCTGCATCAAAGCTGTGCAGAATCTCAAATGCTTCATTTTGGTAATCCAACATTTTCTGGTTTGCATAATAAACACCTTGATGAGCATTTACAAAATCGATAATCTGTTGTATTTTAACCGGATCGTCCTGATGGTTTTTCACCAGGTTGATCATTTTTTTACGCGCTGTTTTTTCTGCTTTATTTAAGGCATAAATTAAAGGCAGTGTTACTTTTTTTTCTTTAATGTCAATACCCAAAGGCTTGCCTACATCATCGGTTCCAAAATCGAATGTATCGTCTTTAATCTGAAAAGCAATGCCTACTTTTTCGCCAAACAGGCGCATTTTTTCTATCGTAACATCATCAGCACCTGCCGAAGCTGCACCCGCAGCACAACAGGAAGCAATTAATGAAGCTGTTTTCTGGCGGATCACATCAAAATATAAATCTTCCGAGATGTCCATTCTCCGTACCTTTTCTACCTGCAACAACTCGCCCTCACTCATCTGTTTTACCGCTTCTGATACAATCTGTAACAAACGGTGCTCGTTATTGTTTACCGAAAGTAGTAATCCCTTGGCCAGCAGGTAATCGCCAACCAAAACAGCAATTTTATTTTTCCATAACGCGTTGATAGAGAAAAAGCCACGTCGTTCGTAAGCATTGTCTACCACATCGTCGTGTACCAAAGTGGCCGTGTGTAATAGCTCAACCAAAGCCGCCCCACGGTGGGTTGACTCGGTAATTCCGCCACATAATTTAGCTGCAAAAAATACGAACATCGGCCGCATTTGTTTGCCTTTTTGCTTTACAATATAATGGGTGATCCTATCCAGCAACGGTGCGTCGCTATGCATCGATTCCTTAAAGGTTTTTTCAAACGCTTTAATATCAGCAGCTATAGGTGTTTTTATCTGTTCGATTCCCGGCATTAAGTCGAAAAATTTTGATTGCAAACTTAAGCTAATTTCCCATAAAAAGGTAATCCGTAGTCTTATTATTAAGGATTTGGAAAACGAAGGACAGTGATCTTTAATACCTTCACTCCTGCTATTGCCTATAGTGCTCGCCCTCATGCTTCGGGCTGTGGGCTATCTGGCGCTATCAGGTTTAACATGATGGGTAAAGTGCAGGTAAAAAAACCACCTCAAAGCGACAATTAATTCAGCTAAAAATTAGCTTTATTTAAATTCATATTTTACATTTAAACCAATATTTAATGGCATGAAAAAACGCTACAAAGTAATTATTGGTCTTTCGGCATTTATTATCGCAGCTTATTTGTCAGGTCCAAAACCCAAAAAACCTTTATTCAGCGAGGAGTTGACAAAAGTGCCCGATCTTGCTGATCTGGACAATTACGTAGCCAGCATCGAATCCATGCACAAAATAAAACCTGGCAACGAAGCTGAAATTGTTTGGGCCGATAAACCCCACCAACAAACCGAATATGCCGTTGTGTATTTACACGGCTTTTCAGCTTCAAAAACGGAAGGCAATCCGGTACATTTAAATTTAGCTAAAGCTTTACATGCCAATTTATACCTTGCCCGCCTGGCCGATCATGGTATCGATACCCTGGCACCCATGCAATATTTTACGGCCGACCGTCTTTGGGAATCCAGCAAACAGGCTTATGCCATTGGTAAAAAACTGGGCAAAAAAGTAATTTTAGTCGGCACTTCTACCGGCGGAACGGTAGCTTTAAAATTAGCGGCAACCTACCCGGAAATCAACAGTTTGATTTTGATGTCGCCAAACGTGGCCATTAATGATAAAAATGCCTGGCTTTTAAATAACCCCTGGGGTTTACAAATTGCCAGAAAAGTAGTGGGTGGCGATGAACGTAAAGTAGACGACCGCACCGACGAATATAAAAAATACTGGTACACCAATTACCGGCTAGAATCGCTGGTAGAACTGGAAGAATTTATCGAGAGCAGTATGGTAAAAAGAACGTTCCAAAAGGTAAAGCAACCTGTTTTACTCCTTTATTATTATAAAAACGAACTGGAACAGGATCCTGTAGTAAGGGTTGATGCCATGCTGAAAATGTTCGATGAACTGGGTACGCCAAATCACTTAAAAAGAAAAGTAGCTATACCCAATGCAGGGAATCATGTAATGGGTTCATATATTACTTCAAAAGATTTGCCGGGTGTGGAGGCAGCTATTAATAAATATATTGAAAATGTTTTAAAAGTATCATTTGAACCCATCAAATAAGTCAAAAATAAATTAATCTAACATGAAAAAATGTCTCTCAAGTATTATCTTAATTCTGTCTTTTTTAGGCGCTATGGCTCAGAACTTAAGCTATGAAGACTTTAAAAAATTAATTCCTTTGCTAGAAAAAGAGGATTGGAAAAACGCTTACAATCAATCTGAAAAATTGTTAGCTTCTTCAAAAAAGGATACTTCAAATTTTAGAGCAATTATATTATATGCTAACATTTTATCTGCGGCAGGCATGGTAACCGAAAATTCTATGTCCTACAAAGAAATAGAGAAAAACCTAATAAAATATAAGGGACAGAAAATCATTTTCTCCTCTCATCCAATCACAGAAAAAGAAGGTTCTTTAAACTGTGTTCAATTTTCAGGACCGAAACTGGCAACAAGTGCTTTTATCACAGCCACAAATAAACGAGGCATTAACATTTTATGTTTTGAAAAAATCGTTTTTAAACATCCAGTAAGTCCCACAGAATTTGCCGGCTCGTTTGTACGTTGTGGAGGAATATTAGATAAAATAGAATTTAATCCGAATAAATCTTTAATTTGGATTATTAGATTGACCGTAAAAGAAGGCTTCGCGAATGCTGTTAATTAAATTTAGAAGTCTTGAAAACCGAAAAAGGGTGAAGACTTTAGCTGTTTTAAGCTAATAAATCCGTTATGAAAAACAAACTAATTACAGTTTAATGAGAGCGGTTGTCATCTCGACTGAAACTCAGTCCCGACGTTAAGTAGGAAGATAGATCGATCCAAACAGATTTTGCTTCGCAGAGCCTTCGGGTTCTCTACAGCGTTGCACTCCGCTCAAAATGACGATACGCTGCAATGACTACTAAATATTAATCTAAATTAAACTCATCATGAAAATCAAACCAATATTGCAAGAAACGCTATGGTTTACAGGATGCGTTGCAATTAGCGTAATTACGGCCCTAAGCATATTTGGAAAAACGCTTTTTATTAATTCAGTGGATGTTAATCTTCACGACACCTACTTCGTGATTAAAAAACAGCACTTATTGATATCCTTTTTTATCATTATTTCTTTTTTCGTTTACTATTTTAAAGAGTTTAAGTATTCATTTTCCAGAAAAATTCAACGCTCATTTATTTTCTTTTTAGGCTTTATTTTAATCCTGTTTGCATCGTTGGTTGTACAGCTATTACCTTTCTTTAACCCATATCAACATAACGGTTGGAAGGTTTATCCACCATTGTCTTTACGGCCCGAACTAGAACAGATAAAACAAAACTTTATCATTTTGACAATCGTATCTAAAGCTGTGCTTATATTGCAGATCGCAACCGTGATCATGATGTTATCCGTAGCTTATAAATGGGGCAAATCGAAGAGTTAATTAATAATTTTAACAAAAAATAAAATGATATTTAACTTCATAAATACAAGTCGCTTAAAGAAAGATATACAAAAACTGGAAGAGAATATTGTTTTATTATTAGCAAATGATTTTCCTGAGATGGCAGAAAATTATCTGCATTGGATTTTCAGTACAGCAGGGCAGCTAGCAGATAAAACAATATATATTTTACATCAAAGCACAGATAATTTGTCCTATGAGCGAAATAGAATAAAACACAAACAGCATTTCTTTTTAACCGGGGTTGAAGTGTTAGACAAACATACAGGAATTTATACCCCAATAAAATTAACAGTTTCAAATAATCTCATTCAAAATATTTCCCTGCCACTTAACAAAACATTAAGACGTGATTATGAATTATCACATCTGAGGATTAACAACTTACATAAAGAGAATTTCTTCCTTAAAAATACTGATGAAATAAAACTAAAAACAATCCTTTCTAATATTAGTGATGAACAAAAAAACTTATTAGAAACTGAAAATACTATTGAGATTGAGTTGGAAGAAAAATATTATTATACTATTATAGATATGGAGGATGGAAATTATATTGCCGTTAACAAAAGGGGAAATGTATTCAGATTAATCCATGATCATGAAGAACCAGTAAAAAAAATATTTCAAAATGTTCAAAAATTGATGGAGGTATATGCTGGAAACAAATATGAGTTGCAAAAATATTTAGAACAGTAATCGAGTAACAGCAGACTTAGATCAAATATTTACTTCCAAATAGATGCTGAAACAAGTTCAGCATGACGATTGCGACAGGAACATAGGTTACCTACTATGCAAGTATTCGATCGATAATACCCTGTTTAAACTTCGCAAGACACTAGCCCAAAATATTCTTTACAATCATTTCGGCATGCACCCTTGAATTTTCGATAAACAGTTTGTGCGTATCTAAACCTCCGCAAACTACACCGGCCAGGTATAAACCCTTTACGTTGGTTTCCATGGTTTCTTCGTTGTAGGCCGGGCAAAGGCTTTCGGGCAGGTCGATTCCGAATTTTCTTAACATCGAAAAATCTGGCTGGTAGCCCGTCATCGCAATTACAAAATCATTCGGAATGGTTTTTACTCCATCAGGCGTTTTAATATCCACTTCACCTTCCCTTATTTCAACCAGTTCTGAATGGAAATGAGCAGTGATTTCTCGCTCTTTAATCCTGTTTTGTATATCGGGGCGAACCCAATATTTAACATGCGGACCAAGTTCACCACTCCTCACCACCATAGTTACATTGGCACCTTTGCGGTAGGTTTCTAAGGCAGCATCAACCCCAGAGTTATTGGCCCCGACCACCACTACATTCTGGAAGGCATATAAATGCGGATCTTTATAATAATGTGTTACTTTTGGCAAATTTTCTCCAGGAACATTCATCAATAAAGGCACGTCGTAAAAACCTGTGGCAACAATTACATTCTTTGCAGTATAACCTCTTTTAGAAGTCTTGATTTCAAAAACATCAGATTCGTTTTTAACCACCTGTTGCACCCGTTCAAAAAGATTGATCTTTAAATCAAATTTTTCGGCAACACGGCGATAATACTCTACGGCTTCGTTACGATTTGGCTTGGGGCTGATGGTTACAAAAGGCACGCCCCCTATTTCTAACTTTTGCGAAGTAGAAAAGAACGTCATAAATACCGGGTAGTTGAACAAACTGTTCACCAAAGCACCTTTTTCTATAATGACATAGCTTAGGTTTGCTTTTTGGGCTTCAATTGCACAGGCCATGCCTATCGGGCCGGCACCTATAATTAATATATCGTAATGATTTTGATTTTCAGACATCCAAATTTTTTAATTCGCTTTTAAGAGTGGGCATCATCCCGAACCGATAGCTACCGGATCGAGCATCGCAGAATGGAGAGATCCGTTTAAATAGATTTCTCGGCTGCACGGCGTTCCGCTCGAAATGACGATCTCTTTTAATTTTATACTTTCATTGCTTTACTTGGGCAGGCGAAATCAGTTCTTTTTAAACCGGTATTTTTTATGGCACCATAACCACCAGCTACATCAATTACATTTTCTACCCCACGCGATTTTAAAATAGAGGCTGCAATCATAGAGCGGTAACCACCTGCACAGTGAATGTAATAAGGAGCTTTCAGATTGAGCTCTCCAGTCCAGTCGTTAATAAAATCCAACGGACGGCTCAATGTAAATTCCAAATGTTCCGATTCGTACTCGCCTGGTTTACGCACATCAAGTGCCGTAATTTCACCATTTGATGCCAACTGCTCAAAAGCCTCTGCCGATATAGACTCAATGGTGTCGATTTCTTTGCCTGTTGCGGTCCAGTTTTCGAAACCGCCATCCAAATAACCAATGGTATTATCATAACCCACACGGGTTAAACGGGTAATGGTTTCTTCTTCTTTCCCCTGTTCGGTAATCAATAAAATCGGTTGCTGTAAATCGTTAATCAAAGCACCAACCCATGGTGCAAACTGTCCGTTTAAACCAATATTGATCGAATTAGGGATAAAACCTTTTGCAAAAACCTGCGGATCGCGGGTATCGAGCATAATGGCACCTGTTTGGTTGGCCAAATCCTCGAATTGTTGCGGTGTTAAAGCATTTAGCCCTTTTTCGTAAACGTCATCAATACTTTCTACCCCGCCTTTATTAATGGCTGCATTTTTAGCAAAATATTGTGGCGGAGGCATAATGCCATCCGTTACTTCGGCAATAAACTGTTCTTTCGTTTCCGCCTTTAAAGCATAATTAACCTGTTTCTGATGTCCTAAGGTATCAAAAGTTTCTTTACTCATGCTTTTGCCACAGGCCGAACCAGCGCCGTGAGCCGGGTAAACAATTACATCATCGGCCAAAGGTTTTATCTTTTCATTTAACGAGTCGTAAAGCATGCCGGCCAAATCATCCATTGTTAAATTACCCTTCTGCGCTAAATCCGGACGGCCTACATCTCCAATAAACAAAGTATCACCACTAAAAATACAATGGTCTTTACCATTTTCGTCTGTCAACAAATAGGTGGTCGATTCTAAAGTATGTCCGGGTGTATGTAATGCTGTTATAGTCAGCTTACCGATTTTAAATTGCTCACCATCTTTGGCTACATGTGATTTAAATTCGGTTTTGGCCGTAGGTCCGTAGATAATTTCGGCACCCGATTTTTCGGCTAAATCTACGTGACCAGAAACAAAATCAGCATGAAAATGCGTTTCGAAAATATATTTAATGGAAGCTCCAGCTTTTTCTGCCTTCTTTAAATAGGTCGCAACTTCTCTTAAAGGATCTATTATAGCAGCTTCGCCATCACTCTCTATGTAATAAGCGGCTTCTGCCAGGCAACCTGTATATATCTGTTCTATTTTCATGTTTCTTTGTAACGTCACCCTGAATTCATTTCAGGGTCTTAAAGAAAGATGCTGAAACAAGTTCAGCATGACGATTTATCATAGCAAAAATAGGGCTAAATACTGATAACCGAAATGATGTCGGTCATAATTGCAGAAGTTTTACTTATTGTAATGCATGGAACAGCTTCTCTAGATATTAAATTTAGTAATGCTAAATCTTAATCCTTTTTATTTGAAAACGAACGTTTTTGTCGATCTTGGCCAATGAAGCCCTGCCATTCACTTTAGTCCTGATAACAAAATCGGGAGCTGCCGCTACTGTTTATAACCGAAAGGCCTGTTCCTTACGGCATGCCAAATACTGCACTTTGCTGGATTTAGCCAACTGTACTTATCCTTTGTCTCTAAACCCGATCGAAGCGGGATGCCGATTCTTCATCGGCAGAAGCGTGAGCGGGACCGAAAACCTCCAAAAGAGCGGAACTGCTCATTTCCTTAAAAAAATATTATACACGCTGGAAACATTAATCCTTTGTTAGCTCTCCCCGCAACGATTCATCCATCAGTTTACGGCTTTCTTCAACAGATAAACCCAAGCCCATTACGAACATCAGTTTGGTTACCGTAGCTTCGAAAGTTAAATCGTAGCCACTTACAATGCCCATTTTTAGCAATTCCCTACTGGTTTCGTAGCGACCAAGCTGCACCGAGCCTTTTTTACATTGTGAAATATCGATAATGATTTTTCCGTTCAATATGGCCTGGCGCAAACTATCTAAAAACCATTGCGCAGTAGAGGTATTACCTGAACCAAAAGTTTCTAAAATAATAGCGTCTACTTTAGAATCGGTAATGGCCTGAACGGCTTGTGGTGTAATTCCGGGATATAATTTAAGCACACCAATATTCGAATTAAAATTGGTATGCAATTTTAATTCACCGCCGGTTGCTTTTAAAATGTAATTTCTGTGAAACTGTAAATGTACACCTGCTTCTGCAAGTACGGGGTAATTTGGCGAACGGAAAGCTTCAAACTTCTCGCTATTGTATTTAATAGAGCGGTTGCCCCTGAATAATTGTGCATCAAAATAAATACAAACTTCAGGAAAAAGTGCTTTACCGTCTTCTTTGGTTGCAGCTATTTCTAACGCAGTAATTAAATTCTCTTTTGCATCAGTTCTGATTTCGCCGATAGGCAATTGCGATCCGGTTAAAACAACAGGTTTATCCAGGTTTTCGAGCATAAAACTTAATGCCGAAGCGGTAAAAGCCATGGTATCTGATCCGTGCAGAATCACAAAGCCATCGTACTGATCATATTTGTTAAAAACAAGTTCTGCTAAAGTTTTCCATATTTCAGGATCCATATTTGATGAATCCAAAACCGGATTGAAAGAGTGTACATCTAAGTGATAATCTAAACGACTTAATTCAGGAACGTTTTCTTTGATCTGCTCGAAATCAAACGGAACCAGCATTCCGTTTGTAGGGTCGTTAACCATACCAATGGTACCACCGGTATAAATTATAAGTATTTTGGTCATTTGGTTTAGTGAAGGTTGCTCAGCGCAAAGAAACTAAAAATTTACAAATGATCGGTTGATATTTTTAAATTAGCAATAAAAAAGCTAAAAACAGTTAATATTTTAACAAAACAATAAAATTATAGTCTATATTTTACAATATAAGAAATCAATAATATGATTATCCTGAATTAAAGATACCCCAGCAGATTTCTCCGTTACGCTAGGCTCCATCCGATAGCTATTGAAATGATGACCGACTTTAGGTTGAAAGAGGAATCTGCCTCCATATCTTTTGCTTCGCAGAACCTTCGGGTTCCCGACTGCATTGCACTACATTCGAAACTGTTATGTTTAAAACCACTGAATAGATTGCTTCGCCGGCTGAAAAAGCCTTCTCGCAATGATGAGCTAATTACACTCCAAAAATCTTTTTCGAATTTTCTGTAGTTACGTCCGCTATTTTTTCAATAGAAACGCCATAAATATCTGCCAGTTTTTGTGCGATGTAAACCAGATAACTGCTTTCATTGGGTTTACCGCGGAACGGAACAGGGGCTAAATAAGGAGAATCAGTCTCTAAAACCAGGTCAGTTAATGGGATATCTGCCAATACCAGATCCAAACCTGCTTTTTTATAAGTGACCACTCCACCAATGCCTAAATAAAAATTAAGGTCAATAGCCTGTTTTGCCTGGGCCAAATTCCCGGTGAAACAATGAAATATACCCCGTAATTTTTCATCTCTTTCACTTTCCAATACTTCAAACACTTCATCAAAAGCTTCTCTGCAGTGAATCACAATCGGCAGCCCTAACTCTTTTGCCCAGCCAATCTGTTTACGGAAAGCATCTTGCTGAATCTCTAAAGTGGTTTTATCCCAATACAAATCAATCCCGATTTCACCAATAGCATAAATCTTCCGCCCGGCAATACTTGTATATATTTCATCCAATAGCACCTGATAATCTTCCTTTACATCACAGGGGTGCAAACCGGCCATCGCAAAACAATTTGCCGGATATTTCGCCACCAGGTCATCAATCATCGCGATCGATTTCACGTCGACATTGGGCAAAAACAAACGGTTCACATCGCTTTCAAAACAACGCTCCATTAGCTGCACTTGTTTCTCGGCATCCTGCTCGTAATATAAATGGGTATGGGTATCGGTGAAGATCATGTTTTATAATGTAAAATGGGTAATGTAAAATGGATGATGGGTTAGGAGTTTATTAAATGTATTTTAGAAGTCAATTTCAGTTCGAGATGTCATATTGAGCCTGTCGAAACACTTTACGGTAAATTTGAAACAGGTCCTTCGACAAGCTCAGGATGACAAATCAATTTTCTACAACTTCGGTCTTTCCGACCTCCGACCTCCGACTTCGGACTACTTTTTATTTCCAGCCTTGCTTTTCTTCGGCGCTTTGACTTTGGACTCCGGACTTCTGACTTCGGACTTTTCCGTCTCCGGACTATATTCCATCTCCTTTTTCAAAAATTTTCCGGTTAAACTGATCGGATTCTGAATCAAACCTTCAGGTGTACCTTCAAACAAAATTCTTCCACCGCCAGCACCTCCTTCTTCGCCTAAATCAATTACCCAATCGGCAACTTTAACTACATCTAAATTATGTTCGATCACCAAAATGGTATTTCCTTTATCAACCAGCTCCTGCAATACCCCTAAAAGCACATTTATATCTTCAAAGTGAAGTCCGGTTGTAGGCTCGTCTAAAATATAGAACGTTTTCCCGGTATCTTTTTTCAAGAGTTCGGTGGCCAGTTTAACGCGCTGTGCTTCCCCTCCCGATAAAGTAACAGACGATTGTCCCAAAGTGATATAACCTAAGCCTACATCTTTTAAGGTTTTGATCTTTCTATAAATGATCGGAATATTTTCGAAGAAAGTACAGGCATCTTCAATACTCATATCCAATACATCACTGATCGATTTTCCTCTGAAACGGACCTCCAAAGTTTCCCTGTTGTATCTCCTTCCGCCACATTCTTCGCACGGCACCTGCACATCTGGCAAAAAGTTCATTTCGATTACTTTTAAACCCGCTCCCTGACAGGTTTCGCAACGGCCACCTTTAACATTGAAAGAAAAACGGCCGGGTTTGTAACCACGGATTTTTGCTTCAGGCAACTGCACAAATAAATTCCTGATATCAGAGAAAACCCCGGTGTAGGTTGAAGGATTGGAGCGTGGCGTTCTGCCAATCGGCGCCTGATCAATCTCGATCACCTTATCAATTTCTTTTAAGCCATTGATTTTCTCGTAAGGTAAAGGTGTTTTTTTGGCCCTAAAGAAATGGTGGTTTAAAATCGGATATAAAGTTTCGGTAATTAAACTCGATTTACCACTTCCTGAAACACCAGTTACGGCAATAAATTTACCCAAAGGAAAATCTACAGAAACCTCTTTTAAATTATGGCCCGTTGCTTTGATTAGTGACAATTTATGCCCATTGCCTTTTCTGCGGACTTTTGGTGTTTGAATGCTCCTTTTACCGTTCAGGTAATCAGCAGTTAAAGTATCTGATTTAAGGATCTGTGCGGCTGTTCCTTCCGCAACCACTGTTCCGCCATGAATACCGGCACCAGGGCCCACATCGATTACCCAGTCGGCTTCCAGAATCATATCCTTATCATGTTCTACCACCAAAACGGTATTTCCAAGATCGCGAAGATTTTTAAGCGCATTGATCAACCGTTCATTATCTCGCTGGTGCAAACCAATGCTTGGCTCATCGAGGATGTACATGACGTTCATCAGCTGCGAACCGATCTGCGTAGCCAGGCGGATGCGTTGTGCCTCACCACCCGAAAGTGTACGGGCCGTCCGGTCTAAAGTTAAATAAGTTAAACCCACATCAGTTAAAAAACCAATCCTGGCTTTAATCTCTTTTAAAATTTCTTTGGCAATGATATTCTGACGATCGGATAAACGTTCATCAACTTTTTCGAACCATTGATGAAGATTATTGATATCCATCGATGAAAGTTCGAAAATGTTTTTGCCATCAACTTTAAAATGCAGGCTTTCTTTTTTCAAACGGGCACCATGGCACTCCGGACAGGTTTTCAGTTTCCTGAACTCGTCCATATCGTCGGATGCTGATTCGCTCCTCTTTTCGTTCTGCTCTTCGAGCATTTTAATTATCCCGTCAAATGTGATATTATAATTCTGAACGTTCCATTTATTGTATTCTACCTCAACCTTGATCAGGTCGGGCGAACCGTTTAAAATAATATTGATGACTTCATCGCTCAATTTTTCAATGGGCGTAGAAAGTGAGAAACTGTATTTTTTGGACAAAGCCTTTAACACCTGGAACATCCAGATATCGCGGTATTCGCCTAATGGGGCCAAACCACCATTTAAAATACTCAACTTTGGATTCGGGATAACCGAATCTTTATCGACTACAAAAATATAACCTAAACCATCGCAACGCTCGCAGGCACCATAAGGTGAGTTGAACGAGAAACTATTGGGTTGAGGTTCGTCATAAGAGATACCCGTGGTTGGGCACATCAAAAATTTACTAAAATGTGCAACGTTATTATCTTTATCGCTGATTTTGATTACCCCCTTACCCATTTTCATCGCAGTTTGCAAGGAATCGAGCAGGCGTTTTTTATCTTTTACATCAATAATGAGTCGATCGATCACCACTTCAATATCGTGGATTTTATAGCGGTCTACCTGCATTTTAGCAGTGATATCCTTTATTTCCCCATCTACCCTCACTTTTACGTAACCCTGTTTACGGATCTGTTCAAAAAGCTCACGGTAATGACCCTTTCTACCTTTAACCACCGGAGCAAGGATATTTACGGCCAAACCATCAAATTTATTAAAGATATTCTGCAAAATCTGGTCTTCGCTCATGCGCTCCATTTTCTCACCGGTATTGTACGAATAGGCATCAGCCACACGTGCATAAAGCAAACGCATAAAATCGTAAATTTCGGTAATGGTACCCACGGTAGAGCGCGGATTTTTGCTGGTGGTTTTTTGTTCAATGGCAATAACCGGACTCAATCCCGAAACCTTATCTACATCAGGGCGCTCCATCCCCCCCATAAACTGGCGGCTGTAGGCGCTGAATGTTTCCATGTAGCGGCGCTGTCCTTCAGCATAAATGGTATCAAAAGCCAACGAAGATTTACCGCTGCCACTTAAACCAGTGATTACAACCAGCTGGTTGCGTGGAAAACTAACATCTATATTTTTTAAATTATGTACCCTCGCACCATATACTTCTACATCTTTTTGCTCACCGAGGTCGATAGATTTATTGCTCATATTTTATTTAAAGTTGGGGCAAAACCGGGTCTTAAAAAAGACCGGATTTCAATCCGCAAAAATGCTAAAAATTTTATCAAAAAGAAAGTCAAAACCAATCTGTATTACCTGTTAATTGTCATAATGCCGGCTTCTATTTCTAAGGAAACCAGAGGATAAGCCAAAGCGCACATAACTGTAATGATCCTGAAAATAGATATTGTAATTATCTTCGCCATAATAGCCTACCGCCGCCATCAAAAATACATTGTTCATAAACGGGAAGCTATAATTGAAATTGATTTCAGCATTAAGCCTTTTCTGAATATTGGCGAAATTTTTCGATGGAATTTTATTTATGGCATAAGATAGCTCTGTATTTAAACGCCAGGTTTCTTTTTCGGTTTTTACTTTTTGTTTATTCCTTGAGTTTTTTTCAATTTCATCATACTTCCGCCAGGAGAAACCATACAGCAACCTAGTAAATCCGAAACCTTCATTAAGCGCAGGCTCGTACCTAAAAAACTTGTACCATTGCAAACCAAGCCGATGATTGAAGGAATAATAACTTTCATTAGCTTTAATTGGTGTAAAATCTCCAAAGCGGTAAGAAAGCGTTAAATAATTCGCGTTAAAATTCCCTGTGCGCGTATTAATTGTGCCATCCGGATTAAATGCACTCTGATCCTGACCATTTGAATGGTGTGTAAAAGCCAGTTCAGCATATTTATAATGTTCGGGATCAGGATTTAACCTCGCATAAAGCGCTCCGCCCAAACGGTAACTCGGCGTCCGCACAGCCGCTGAAAATTCGTTCCGCACCCGTACTGTAAAATCAGGAATAATGGCAAAGGCAATTGGCGATTGATAACTACCCAAAAGCATATATGTAGTGGTAAGCCGACCGTTGATTACATATTTTGAAGGCGCGCCCAATTCTCCACCAGGTGCCGTATAAGCTAAATCAGCATTTTCTTTGTATAGATGAATATATTCTTTATTCGCAAACTCTCTTTTTACCGCTATTGAATCTTGAGCAAAGGATTGCAAACAGATGAGGCAGATAATAAGCGTAAAAAAAGTTTTTATCATACCTCATAAACGCTGTTAATGAGGCGACGGTTTTGTATTTTTATAGAAAATAACGATCGCTAATCAAATGATAAACAAACTCAAAACACTGGGAAGGTTAAATATTACCATTCTTTTAATTGCAATGACTTTATTCTGCTTTGCAATATCGGTAACCAGATGTATAATTACCGATACCAAAGTATTCCTGTTCCTGAACTGGAATTTATTTTTGGCACTTATCCCCTGGATGATCAGTTCTTTAATGTTAATCTATAACCTAAACAAAAAACTGCCATTGGTTTTATTGATTATATCGTGGATTTTGTTTTTCCCGAACTCGCCATATATCCTCACTGATCTTTTCCACCTCCGCCTTAATGGATCGGCACCGGTATGGTTTGATCTTGTTCTGATCCTATCATTCGCCTGGACAGGATTGGTGTACGGCTTAACCAGCCTGATGGATATCGAAAAATTACTATCAAACTATTTAAACCAAAAATGGATTAATGCAATAACTGTTTCATTTCTGTTTTTGGCCGGTTTTGGTATTTACCTTGGTCGCTACCTGCGATGGAACAGCTGGGACATTATCCAAAACCCGCTCGGATTAGCTGGCGATATTATAGACCGCTTTATCAACCCTTTCAGCCATCCACGAACCTGGGGAATGACCTTACTGATGGGCATATTGCTAAACATGATTTATTTTTCGATAAAATTTATAAAAACTAAACCCGAATTGAAGGGCATTTGATCAAAAACTGCATATTTATTCTATTTCTAACGCACTCAACCTCAAAAAATGGCATTGATACATTTTATATTCGAATTATTTAAGATATTAATACTAAGTGCGATCTATTCTTCCATCATATTTTTTAGCATAACAGGCATCGTAAAACCAAAACCGGCCAGCTTTTTGTATTTTTTCAGGAAAGAAAAAACGTTAACATGGGTATCGGGCTGGGGAATTATCTTTTTAGGATTACTTTTTTTCATGTTTTCGTACTACGGAGACCATGGACTGGGAGATAGCGCCAGGATCCCAATTGGTCATCACAGGGAAATTGGTCAAACCGATATCATGTCACATATCGAACCAAAGAATAAAGGCGTCATATATATAAATGAATTCATCATCACTGATGATTATGTTTACGGTAAATTGGATAAATACAATATAGACCTAAATCAAAATTATTTTGTTTATGACCTTAAATCAAACGCTATTCAGCTTTTTGATCAGGCAACATCCTTTAAATACTTTTTAACTTCAAAAAATCTAGATCAGGAATCTCCATACCAAACTTTTGATGACCATTACAACCGATACTGGAACGGATGGCGGTTTTGGTTGTTACCATAAGCATATTTAAAAGATCTCTCGGCTCCGTTACTCTCCGCTCGAGATGACGATGCTACTATGAACACCACGCTAACCAATGAACCTGTGAACGATTAAACCAATGACAAATGACCAATTAACGATTGAACTAACCTACCACGCTATCGTTGTTCCGTTCTCCGTCGGATGGCCCGTACAAACCAGCACCCTTCCTCTTTCCAATTCATCATCGGTAAGCACTTCGTTGTAATCCATCCTTACCCCGCCCCTGGTACAATTGGCTACACAGGTGCTGCATACCCCCCCACGGCAACTGTACGGTAATTTAATTTTATTTTCGAGGGCTACATCTAAAATCCTTTTCGGCCAGGGAATATCGAGGTGATAAGTTTCACCATTAAAATTTAATACAACTGAATAGGTATTTTTGTCAACGATTTTTTCAGAACTATCGTCCTCATCAACCTCATCTTCAGGCAGCACAAAAGTCTCTCTTTTGATCTGTTCAATATCGAAGCCCATACCCAATAAGGTAATCCTGCATAAATCCATATAGATTACAGGTCCGCAACTGTAAAACAGCGCTTGATCCCGATCGAAATGTACATGTTCTTTAATTAATTTCTCGATGTAGAACTTGTTCAGCCTGGCTGTCATTAAGTTTTTGCTATTGCTAAAAATCCAGACAATTTTTAACCTATCGGGGTATTTCTGCTGCCATTCGACCAGTTCATCATAAAATAAAGTTTCTTCTTTCGATCTGTTACTGTACACTAGTGTGATCAACGATTTTTTTTCGCGCACCAATGCCGTTTTCATAATCGAGAATAAAGGCGTAATGCCGACTCCTGCAGCAAAAAGAAATAAATCGCGTTCCAGATTTTCATCCGGAATGTAACTGAACAGGCCTTGTGGTTCTTGTGCCAAAAGAATATCATCTACAGAAGTTTTATGATGCAAAAACCTGGAAATCTCTCCATTCTCTACCCGTTTAACTGTAATCGCCAAAGGCTCATCCACATCAGGCGAACTGTTAAAAGAATATGATCTCCTCACCTCTCCATGTTTCCCCTGAAAAACCAACGACAAAAACTGTCCCGCTAAATATGCCGGGTATTCATCTACCTCTTCAAATTGAAAAGTAATATTATCGCCGGGTTGATTGATGATTTTATTGATCCGCAGTTTGAACATAACGCAAAGAAAGCGTTTTGAACGTAAAGCGAAAAGCGGTTGGCGTAAATTCAATGATCATTTGTTGGTTAATTGATTAGCCACTTAAAATAGTCAATCGAATACTATCTAATTCTCCGCCACACGCGAACGTCGTCCTAAACTTGCCTTAGGGTCTATCCAACATATGTTATTTCCTATATTTAGATATTGATTTCCCTCTCGTTAAGGATCCTGAAATAAATTCAGGATGACGTAACGGAGTAAGATTTTCTGTGTTAATCCGTGCTCCCATGGCAAAAAAGCTCATTGGTTAGCATGATGCAAAACGAATCTGTGTAATCCCATAGTCCCTGTAATCACCTTCCAAAAAAAAGCGTCCCGATTCTGAAACCGGGACGCCTTACCAAATGCTTGTCTTTATCTTAATTATATTATCCGCCGTTATAGGCCAATAATACCCTCGGTTTTTTGTAACCGTAACGTTTCGGGTGTTCCATAATCTGTTTCATAGAAATTACTTTATAAACATAGCCACCGGTTTCGCGGTTAAGCCTCATTTTGTAGTAATTATCCTGATTTTGATTATTGATCTGCTTTCGCAAGCGCCCGTCGCCAACATTGTAGGCCGCAGCCACTAATGTCCAGCTTTCTAAACCCTTATACATTTCCTTAATGTATTTGCAGGCTGCAATAGTAGATTTGCGCAGGTTATAGCGCTCATCAACATTCCCGTTCACTCTTAATCCATAGTTACGGGCAGTACCCGGCATAAACTGCCAGATTCCGGCTGCACCTTTAGGCGAAGTTCCTTCAGTCATTCCAGATTCGACCAAAGCCAAATACTTAAAATCATTCGGGATACCGTACGCGGCAAGTATCGGCTCGATAATCGGAAACCATTTTGCTGCTTTCTGGTGCAAAAGATTAGTGTGCGTGTTCTTGTAACTGTGCGCGGCTAGAATTTTTTTCATTTTTCTTTCCACCCTTTTATCGCCCAAAGGCAGGGTTTCATCCGCGAAATTTAACTGGGCCATTAAAGAAAGAGGTTTCACAACATCTTCCACTTTTAGGCTATCAGTTTTGGTTATTGTAGAGCTTAATTTTTCTTCCTTAAAAAGACTTTTTTTTGCTAAGGGCATTTGGTAAGTGAACACTTTTGCCAAGATAAATAGTGTTGCCACTACTGAAAATGGTACGATGTGTTTCTTTAACATTCTCCTCCTTTTTTTGGTGAAACTTATATAAAAACGCTGGCAAAGGTAAAAAATAATAGCCACACTATCAAATAGTTACAGAAATAAGCGCAAAAAACAGCCTTTAAAGCACTTTAAACACCGATTTTTAATTTTGTTTTTAAAGCAATTTTACCTATTTTAGAGGCTATTTTTTTATCTGCTTTTTCCCTCCAGATAATTGTTATATTCACCATTTTTACATAAATTTGTAGCCCGCATTTTTAATGCGTTAAAAGCGTATCATGATAAATAAAAACAACAGGAACAGTCGGGATGACAAGTCCAAATCAGGCAGTCGGAAAACAGAAGGCAGAAGCAGTTCGGCCGGATCTGACAGAAGAAGGTCAGACGACAAAGATAGCAAATTCAAAAAATCATCCGATTCGAAAGATGGCTTCAGACCCAGAAGCGCAGACAGTAAAGATTTCAAATCAAAATCTTTCGGAGACAAAAAAGATTTCAAACCAAGATCAGGCGGACGTGATTTTAAATCAAAAGATGCAGAACCGCAAAGTTTCAGATTTGGCGATCGTGAGTTTAAATCTAAAGATTCAAGTTCAGAAGATCGTGGCGCTAAATCAAGAGATTACAAGCCAAGAACGGGCGACCGTGACTTCAAATTTAAAGATGGCGGATCGAGAGACTACAAACCAAGAACAGGAGACAGGGATTTTAAATCAAGAGAAGGTGGTACAAGAGATTATAAGCCAAGAACAGGAGAGCGTGACTTCAAATCTAAGGATGGAGATTCGAGAGATTTTAAACCGAGAACTGGCGACCGCGACTTTAAATCGAGAGATGGTGGATCGAGAGATTATAAACCAAGAGAGGGCGGCTATAAAGATTACAAATCAAGAGGCAAATCTGATGACTTCAAGCCAAGTGCGGGAAGCTCGAGAGATGTAAAGCCAAGAGAACCAAGGGAAGGTGATACCCGTCCGTTTAGAAAACGCGAGGAGGCACAGCCGAGAGATACAGAATTTAACCGCCCGGAGCGCACTGTAATTACCCAGGGCCGTAAAACAAACGAAGATAAAGGCCTAATCCGCCTAAACAGATATATTTCAAATGCAGGCATTTGCTCTCGTCGTAAAGCAGATGAGTTAATTATTGCCGGCATTATTACCGTAAATGGCGAAGCGGTTACCGAACTGGGGCATAAAGTAGACCCTGCAAAGGATTTGGTTCGTTACAACGGGGAATTATTAAAACGTGAGAAAAAAGTTTACGTTTTATTGAACAAACCAAAGGATTACATCACTACTACCGACGATCCTCAGGAACGTCGTACCGTAATGCAACTGGTTGATAAAGCGAGCCGTGAGCGTATTTACCCGGTTGGCCGTTTAGACCGCAATACAACAGGTTTGTTATTAATGACAAATGATGGTGATTTAGCCGATAAATTATCACACCCTAAAAACGGTATCACCAAAATTTACAATGTTGAACTGGATAAATCTTTATCACAAGGCGATTTAAACAAAATTGCTTTTGGTTTAGAGCTGGAAGATGGCCTGATTAAACCTGATAACATTTCTTATGTTGCAGGTGGAACCAAAAAAGAAATCGGCATCCAGATTCACAGTGGTAAAAACAGGATTGTTCGTCGTATTTTTGAACACTTAGGGTATAATGTAGAAAAATTAGACCGCGTGGTTTATGGTAATTTAACCAAGAAAGATCTACCTCGCGGCAGATGGCGCTACCTTGAAGAACATGAATTGATCCAGATTAAACATTTAATTAGATAGCAAAAAGGCAGCCAGTCGGCTGCCTTTTTTTTTGTTGTTTAAACTATCGTCATCGTTTGTAACGAAGATGCAGGAGAAAGACAAATGGATCGTCAGATCGCAAATCCTTCTTCGATACAATCTGCGTGTTAATCTGCGCCTCGGTGGCCAAACTATTGCCACCACTCGCTTGCATCGAAGATGCCAGGCAAAAAAAATTATCCTGTCAGGATGTGCTAATTCCTAAAAGGTTCTTCACCGCGTTCAGAATGACGATATTCCTTTTAAATTAAAATTTTCGCCATATTTGTTCAAATCAACATCATCGTTTCATGAAAAAAATTAGTTCATTGCTTACACTCACCATATTATCTACCCTAACATTTGCCCAAAAAAGTGATTACAACCTGATTGTGGGTACTTACACCGCGCCAGGAAAAAGTGAAGGGATTTATATCTATAATTTTAACGCAACAACAGCAGCCACATCCATAAAAAGCATTACAAAAAACACAGCAAACCCAAGCTATGTGGCCCTTTCACCAGATAATCAATTTATTTATGCGGTTAACGAAACCGGAGCAGCAAGCACGGTTAGCGCGTTTAAATATGATGCAGCAAGCGGAAACTTAATTTTTCTGAATAAGGTTGATAGCCATGGTGCCGATCCATGTTACATTACCGTTGATGCCAAAAATGTAATTGTGGCTAATTATAGCGGCGGCAGTTTAGCGGTATTTTCACGAAAAGCGGATGGGTCTTTAACGGAAGCTTTACAGATCATTAAACATACCGGGAAAAGCATTGATCCAAAAGGCAGACAGGAAAGCGCACACGTACATATGGTTAAATTTACACCCGATCATCAATATTTAATTGTTAATGATCTGGGCGAAGACCAAACTTATATTTACAACTATAACCCAACTGCAAAAGAAAAAATACTCACCATAAAATCAGTGCTAAAAACCAATGCAGGCACTGGCCCGAGGCATATTACTTTTAGTCCGAATGGTAAGTTTGCCTATTTAGCCCACGAATTTAATGGCAGCATTACTGCTTTTGCTTACGCAAACGGAACGCTCACCAAAATCCAGGAAATTGGCACTACGCCAAAAGATTTTACCGGAAAAATTGATGGTGCAGATATCCATATTTCTGCTGACGGCAAATTCCTTTACGAAACTAATCGTGGAGACGCCAATAGCATTACCACCTTTTCAATCCTGCCGACCGGAAAATTAAAATTTGTTGAAACCATAAGTACACTGGGCAAAGGGCCGCGAAATTTCACCATCGACCCGACTGGAAAGTTTCTTTTGATCGGGCATCAGTACACCAATAACATCGTTATTTTTAACCGGAGTAAAACCACTGGAAAACTAACTGATAGCGGCAAAAGAATTGATGTTGGCGCTCCGGTTTGCCTGGTTTTTAAATAAACTTATTCATGGAAAATTTCGATTGGACCAAGTTCACCATCAGGATCGCCATTAAAGCAAAACCTGAAGACATCTACAATGCCTGGACAAAGGCCAGCGAAATTGAAAAATGGTTTTTAAGTGATGTCTTATTCACGGATGAAAATGAGGTAATGCTCGATAAAACGCAGAACGCACTTAAAGGCGATCGGTATAAATGGATCTGGCACCTGTACGATGATATCGAAAACGGAATGGTAACTGAAGCAAATGGCAAAGATTATTTTCAGTTTACTTTTGCAGGAGATAGCCTGGTTGAGATCAAACTCCATGGAGAATTTGAATACACCGTTGTAGAATTGACCCAAAAGAATATCCCTGAAGATGATTATTCAAAGCGGAACATCCGGCTGGGTTGTCACAACGGCTGGAGTTTTTACCTGGTTAATCTAAAATCGGTTTATGAAGGCGGATTAGACTTAAGAAATAAAGATAACCGCTTTAACCCTATGTTGAATAATTAGAAAGCAGTGTTTTTTTGGTTATGAACTAGTTAAATTGCATGATAGATACTGAAACAAGTTCAGTATGACGGACTGTAAGAATAAGTTCTTAGACAAAACTCTGACATGATCGTCACCCTGAATTTATTTCAGGGTCTATTTTAGAAAAATTATTATAACAAAATTATGGAACGAGGTGGCTGTGTTTACATTTTATCTAATCATACCCACACCGTCTTATACATCGGTGTTACTTCGGAATTGTATTTTAGGATTATCGAACATAAAGAGAAGAAATACCCAGATTCATTTACAGCAAAATACAATTGTCGTAAACTCGTTTATTATGAGCAGTTCGATTCTATCGAGGAAGCCATTGCGAAAGAAAAACAACTCAAAAACTGGAAGAGAGATTGGAAGATAAATCTGATTAATCAAAATAACCCAAATTGGAACGATTTGTTTAAAACCCTCGAATAAAGCAAGATGACGCACATTCCACACGATCGTCATCCTGAGTTCATCTCAGGATCCTAATAGCATAATAGATACTGAAACAAGTTCAGTATGACGGAATTCACGAGCGATCGTCACCCTGAACTCTTTCCAGGGCCTATAAAGTAACGAAGTACTCCACACTACCGTAATGAAATAAAAAATGGCCCCGATTTTCATTGGGACCACTTAAATATTATAAATATCGTTTATTATGCCGTTTCTGCAACCCTGGCCACATTACGATAAGGGAATTCATTAAAAATATGTCTGCGGGCAAAACGGCCTGGAGAATCAGCATTAACCAATTTCACATAGATTGCCTTTGGCACATCGAAATATTCGTAAACACTTCCATCAAAAAACTGGATATTCAAAACCTGCTGTTTGTATTCAAAATCCTGAATATTCGACAAAGTAGTCGTTTGCGTGTATGTTTCGATGTTCTGTTCGCGTGTTTCGGGCGCAATACTAACCAGGAAATGATAAGCCTCGATAATTTCTTTACTTCTCGCTTCTGCATCCAACTTCTCTTCTTCCTGCTGAAATTTATCAGGGTGACAATCTTTCATCAATGTACGGTACACAGATTTAAGCTCTTTTAATTCAGCATTTTTATCTACGTTCAAAAGCTTTCTGTAATCAACTATTTTCTTCATTTGGGATAACCTCTTTTTAATTTTCTCGAAATGACTTAGGAATCTTTACCCTCCAAACCGTTTCCGGCTGCAAAGATACAATTTATAATCATTTGATTTTGAGAAAGTTTAATTTGTTAAATATTGCCGACACGACTAATCAGCCGAGGGATCTCCTATACTATAATTAAATTTTTAACAACAGATATGTACAGATAAATACAGACTCATCAAACGTATACATCTTTTTGGGCTGTGATGAAATATGGGGAAAACTTAATCCGTTAATATTTAGCTTGCAAAGAGTTTTCAATTACTTCTTTATAATAGCTGACATAAACCGGCAGGATCTTTTTCAGATCAAAATCCTGTGCCCTTTTAAATGCATTTTCTTTAAAACGGTTAAGCGTTTCATCATCTTTTAAAATTTCAATGGCATGAGCCGCCATTGATTCTACATCACCAACATTGCTCATATAACCGCAAAAGCCATTCACATTAAGCTCGGGTAAACCGCCAGCATTGGTGGTAATTGCCGGTACTTTACAAGCCATTGCCTCTAAAGCGGCCAAGCCAAAACTTTCAGATTCTGAAGGCATTAAAAAAAGATCGGAAACTGATAAAATTTCTTCTACGGCATCTTGTTTACCCAAAAACCTTACATTTTCACAAATATTCAACGATCTGCAAAGCTGCTCATCATAAGCGCGTTCAGGTCCATCCCCTACCATTAATAGTTTCGATGGAATAACGGCCTGTACTTTTTCGAAAATCCTGATCACATCAGCCGTACGTTTCACTTTTCTGAAATTACTGGTGTGGATTAAAATGCGTTCATTATTTGGTGCGATCGCTTTTTTAAAGTGCCCTTTTGCCTGTAAACTGAATCGCGAAAAATCTATAAAATTTGGTATTACCTTAATTTCTTTTGTAATCTCGAAATGGTTATAGGTATCTTCTTTCAAATCTTCCGATACGGTGGTTACACCATCGCTTTGGTTAATAGAAAAAGTAACCACAGGTTTATATGTTGGATCTTTACCCACTAAAGTAATATCAGTACCGTGCAAAGTAGTAACCACTGGGATATGAAGACCATAACTTGCCAAAATCTGTTTCGCCATAAAAGCAGCAGATGCATGCGGAATGGCATAGTGAACGTGTAACACATCCAATTGTTCAAATCGAACAACATCTACCAATTTGCTGGCCAGCGCCGATTCGTATGGAGCGTAATCGAAAAGCGGATAATCCCTTACCGACACCTCATGATAAAAGAGATTGGAAGAAAAGAAATCGAGCCTGGCGGGCTGACTGTAAGTAATAAAGTGAACCTGGTGTCCCTCATTAGCCAAGGCTTTACCTAGTTCTGTTGCAACCACTCCACTACCGCCAAAAGTGGGGTAGCAAACAATTCCTATCTTCATCGTAAATGTATTGTTGTTAACGCAAATGTAGCCGATTTTAATCTATAATGCATGTCGGTTTATTGCAATAAAAGTAATAACATGCTGTGATCACTTTTCATCTCGCAAAGAATAAAGAATAACAATAAGGATAATTGTCAGGTATTGGCCAATTCAAACTTGAAACATTTTTTATTTTGGGCGCGCAAGGTCATTTGCTCTTTTTAAAGCTGGTTCCTGCTTTATGCTACAGCCTTTTGTACCTCAGGGGCTGCCACTCCATCAAATACAGATAGCTATCGGATCAGGGCTAACTAACAAAACAATGCCAGGAAATTGAAGAAACAGGCAATAAAAAAATGGGATTATTTAAGGTTGCGCATTTCTTCTTTTATCACCAGAAAAAGTTCATTAGGCCTTTGGGTACCAATAAAATACTCCAAGCCATCCCGATCGGTTAATACCACCGCATCCTTACCTGATGAGTAAAAGCGGATGGTACCTTTGGTGTGGAGGTTGTAAACCGGATTATTGAAAAAATAACGGCTATAAGTAGCTTTACGCACATCAACAATACTTTTCAGGTCAATCTTCACACGTTTGGTCGTCCAAAGGCCATCTAAGATCATACTACCATTATCTACCACGATTTTGTACTGGATCAGAAAAAGCAAAAGCATAGAAACACCTATGATTCCGAAGCCTACGACCAGGAAAAGATCTTGCGTATTGTCACGATCGCGTTCGTAAACATAAGCACCAAAACAGAAAGCAGCCATAATGAGCCTGATGAAAATGCGAACATAATCACGGCCGATGTATTGTTTTTCGATATAGGCGTATTTGCTTTCCACTTATTTAATTTTGAGTTCGAATATAGCAACTTTTTTTGTTGCTGCAGTTAATTTATATCGGTTATCCTGCCGCATACCAGCAATCCAGATAATTTCACCGTTACCGTTAACCAGAATTGGGGTGACGCTTTTCAAGTGTAGGGGAACTTTCGCATCGATAAAATAATCACTTACCTTTTTAGGGTTGCGCATACCCAATGGAATAAATTTATCTCCATTTTGCCAGTTCCGGAGTACTAACGGAAAAATTAATTTATCTGCATTTACAAAAGCTTTGTTCAGATTCACTTCAAATTTCACCTCCGCTGTAAACACCAATGAAATTTCTGCGTTGCCAAAAACAATGTTTGTTGTTGCTGGATGAATAAACTGATTAGCGGTAACAGATGCACTCTTTTCAACAATAACCAGGTCGTTTCTGTTGATAATCGCCTGGTGTGTAGTGCTAAAAAAATGTGTACCACTCATGGCCTTTAAGCTGTCTAAAATTTCCTGTACAACATTTTCACCATAATTAAACGGTTTAAGCAACTCGTAAAGCAATAGCTTTTGGGGCTTTAATTTAGAAATCTCATCAAGGGAAATATAAATGCCATCATTTCTTTTATTTAGAATTTCAGCAGCAAGTTGCTGAACCTGAATATTTAACAAAGTCTCTAATTCGGCAAAGCGCGCGATATTTTCAGCAAATGTTTTTTCGAGATTAGGGTTGATTTCCTGCAAATGTGGTATTACCTGCAACCTGATTTTATTCCTGGTATAGGTTGTACTTACATTCGAACTATCTTCTACAAAATCGATATTATTATCCCTTACAATTTCATCAATCTGTTTACGGTTTAGAAAAAGTAAAGGCCTGATCAACAAATTACGTTTGGGTAAAATGCCATGTAATCCGCTTATGCCTGTTCCACGTGTAAGGTTAATGAGCACGGTTTCTACCGCATCGTTCTGGTGTTGTGCCAGTGCCACGTAATCGTATCCTGCTGTGCGCCTGATTTCTTCAAACCAGTTATAACGCAGATCGCGTGCTGCCATCTGGGTAGAAATTTTATTTTCGGCCGCATATTTTTTGGTGTCAAAATGCGTTACATAAAAAGGTAATCCAAATTTTTTGGCCAATAATGCAACAAAACTTTCATCGCGTTGCGCTTCATTACCCCGTAAATTGAAATTACAATGTGCCACACCAACATCAACGCCTATTGCTTTAAACAAATACAGCATTAATACTGAATCCTTCCCCCCACTTACAGCCAAAAGAATACGATTATCCTGAACAAATAATTTTTGCTTTTCAATAAAATCCTGAAATTGGCTTAGGGGTAACATCCATCAAAAATATTTAATTTTAACTGGTATTCCGAACGTTCGGAACAAAAAACTAACTTTGTAGTGTGCAAAAATTATTTGTCTTTTTATTTCTTTTAATCAGTCCCGTATTTTTATTCGGTCAGCAGCCCGCTTCGAAGATTAAGATCGTTTCATTTTCCAAAATAACCGGAGATACCAAGAAAAAAATCAGTTACCTGCGTAACCCTGTCTTCCAGCAGGACAACGCCACATTAACTTGCGATAGTGCTGTATTTTATAGCGAGCGCAACTATTTCGAAGCCTTTAAAAATGTACATATCAACCAGCTTACTACCGATATCTATTCCGATCAGCTCGAATATGATGGAAATAAAAAACAGGCGCATTTAACCGGAAACGTAAGAATGGTTGATCCTACTTCGGTTTTAACCACTAATATACTCGATTACAATACACTCACTAAAATCGGAACTTATACCAGTGGTGGCAAAATTGTAAACAAAGACGTAACGCTCACCAGTAAAAATGGTTATTATTTTAGTCAGAGAAATGTAGCGTATTTTAAGTATGATGTGGTGGTGGTTACGCCACAATCTACCATCAAATCCGATACCATGAGTTATAATACCCAGGATAAATGGACCTATTTTTACGGCCCAACCAACATTAAGGGTAAAGATGACAACCTGTATACCGAAAATGGCCAATACAATACTTTAACGGAAGATGCTTTTTTTGGAAAGAAAAATCTATATACACAGGGTACACGATCTTTAAAAGGAGATAGTTTATATTATTATGGTAAACAGGGAGTTGGTAAAGCGGTTAAAAACATTGTCTTTTCTGATACGAAAGATAAAATGAAAATGTTTGGCGATTTAGGCTATTACTACAAAATAGATCAACGAACCCTGGTTACCCGGAATGCTTACCTGGGACTAGGTACTGAAGATTCAGTCATGGTGAAGAATAAAAAAAGGCCTGATAGTTTATGGATGGGTGCAGATACACTGGAAACGCAGATGGTGTTGCAAAAAACATTAAAATTAGTCCCTAAAATCTCCATCAAAGCCGACAACCAGGTTGGGGAAGATGATGAAGATGGTGGTAAAAAGGAAAAAAGTGAACCAAAATATAAACCTGAAGCCGAATTGAGCCAAAAAGAAGATAGGAATAAGCGTAATACTAAAAATAGCAAGGCTGACAAAAAGAAAAAAAACCAAGGTGATGCTGAAACAGAAGATAAGCTTAACCTGAAAGATAAAAGCATTGATAGTTTAAAATCAAAAGTAGATTCACTTGGCAAAGGACTCCCTAAGGTTCATTTAGACAGTTTACAAAAAAATAATATTTTAAAGGCAAAAGCCGATTCAATCATAAAAAATCTACCTAAACTCAAAACAGATAGCCTGAAAAAACTGGCTGATAAAACCAATTCGATTGCAAAAAACGTATCGAAAACCAAAACCGATAGTTTACAAAAAAAGATTACCGACAAAGCTTCCCCATTGATAAAGGATATTTCCAAAACCAATGTTGATAGCGTGCAAAAGAACATCACAAAACCTGGAAGTAAGGATAATTTAACAAAAGTCCTCGGAAATTTAAAAGCGGGCGCATTAAAAACGGATACAACAAAATTTAACCCCGCTGATACCGTGCAAACGCGTATTATTAAGGCTTACCATGGTGTTAAGATTTTTAAAACGAATATACAGGCTAAAACAGATAGCCTGTTTTACACCAGTGCCGATTCTACCTTACGTTGTTACAGCAACCCGATCATCTGGTCAGAAGGTTCTCAACAGGTTGGCGATACCATATTTGTCCAGTTCAAGAATAAGAAACTGAATAACTTACAGGCATTTAGAAATGCATTTTTAGTAAATACGCCAAAAGATTCGTTAAGGTTCAATCAAATAAAAGGAAGATTGATGACGGGGTTCTTTACCAACGGAAAGTTCAAAACCTTATATGTGGATGGCAATGCCGAAAGCATTTATTATACCCAGGATGATAGCACAAAAGTTTATAAAGAAATGAACCAAACCCTAAGCAGCAGGATAAAGTTCATCTTTAAGGATAAGGAAAATGCCATTGAGGAGATTGTGTATATCAAAGGAATAGAGGGGGCGCTGAACCCTGAAAACACCATTGCAAAAGACCATGTGTTAAAAGGATTTTCATGGAAACCTACCGAACGTCCGAAATCAAAGAAAGATGCGATAGGCTCATCAGGAAAACCCAGGACCAAAGCAAAGGCCAAAACAGTTGTGGCTAAAACTGGAACGGTTAGAAAAACAGCAACAACCTCAACTAGCAAACCTTCAACAACGGCACCAGCTGTTAAACCCAAAATTACCCTGGGGAAAGACAGCTTAAAAGTTGATCAGAAATCGCCTCAAACTAAACCGGCAGACACTACAAACTTTGGCATCAAACCTATTCTGCCAAAAAAAGATTCACTTCAGATAAAAAAGACGGTTAGTAAAATGTACTTTTATTCCTATAGTCGTCACCCTGAATTTATTTCAGGTCTACGTGGCCCGTAAGATGCTGAAATAAATTCAGCATGACGATGCCTCAAATCCCCTTCAAAAACTCCAACATCTTTTTTAATGCAATAGCCCTGTGGCTGATTTTATTTTTCTCTGCCATATCCATTTCAGCGAATGTAATCTCATAACCAGCTGGCTGGAATATAGGATCATAACCAAACCCTTTCGAACCTGACAAAGCCGTTCTGATGGTTCCTTCTATTATCCCCTCAAAAATATGGTTTTGACTATTCAACATTAAGGAGATTACCGTTTTAAACCTTGCTTTTCTGTTGGGATTCCCCTCAAGCCTGGCTAAAACCATTTGAATATTTTCTAAGCTATCCCTGCTGCCAGCATAACGGGCAGAATAAATGCCAGGTTCATTATTTAAGGCTTCTACTTCTAAACCGCTATCATCGGCAAAACAATCCAAATGAAAATGTTTAACCACATAACTGCTCTTTAATGTTGCATTGCCTTCAAAAGTATCGGCAGTTTCAGGGATATCAACCAAACAACCGATGTCTTCCAGGTTTAACACTTCATATTTACCTTCAAGTGCTGCACGTATTTCTTCAGTTTTATGTTGGTTATTGGTGGCAAATACAAGTTTTCTCATTGGAAAAAGTTGAAAGATAAAAAAGTTGGAATGTTGAAAAATTAGGGTTTCTATATAAATTCTGTGCTATCAAATCTTAATACTTGATACCAACTACTTTATACTCGACAAGGCTATTTAATTTTCTGCAAATGCCCCCAAAGTATCTTTTTAGCGGTTAAATCACTATCGAGATGATGGAGGTTTGGAGCAAAGATAATTCTGGTGGTTTCGTGAACGATGATTTCATTCTGCCAGGTAAGGTTCAATCTCAAATCGGAAAACGCTACTCCGAAAGATAACATAATGGCAGGTTTGAAAAATCGGTGCAACGCTAGGAAATCTGTCCCTTTATAATTTGAATAATTGAGCAGGGCGAAATCGGGCGTACCCAAATCTACAGCTTTAACAATTTTCCGCAACAGTTCCCTGCCCTGTTCGGTACTTACATCATGCTCACTATCATTAACTAAGATAAGTACTGATTTTTTGTTTCCACCTAAAAATTTAAACGTTTTTTCAGGTGCAGATTCGGCCACTAAATGCGGAATTTCAGTACCTTGCGGATAAACTTTAGGAGAATTTGTAGGATTAACTCCGGGAATTGGCGCTATTTCTGGCTTTAAAACAGGCTCTTCCATTACTTTAACAGAAACACTTTCGGCCATAAAAACGGGCTCAGCATTACGTACAGGCAGAATTTCTACGCTTTCATCCTTCACCAGGAAAACCTCATCAGTAAAAAATAAACGTAAAGCATTCTCATTGTTGGTAACCTGGTTTTCCATTCGTATTTTTGTCGGATAATAATTTGTGTTAAAATTAGTTAAATATCTTATAATAGCGCCGCTAATTGTTACTTTTATCCCTTAAAATTTATAGAGTGCTCTGCGTGAAGAAAGCTTACTCCCTATTCATTTTCAGCTTTATTTACAGCATTTCGTTTGCACAAAACGTTGCTGTGGTAAACGGAAAATCAATAAGTGCTAAAGAATTGATGTGGGCGTACAAAAAAAGCCATAACGGAAATATTAGTGTGCCATACGATACTTTACAAGCCTATTTAAACTTGTACATCAATTTTAAGCTTAAGGTTTTAGATGCCCGCGAAATGGGATTGGATAAAAATGCAGCTTACCAGGAAGAAATTAAAACTTATGAAGATGCATTAGCCGCACATAAAAAAGCTGGGGTTAGTAGCAAAGATCAGGATTTCTTGTTGAATGAATACCGGGAAGGCGTTTTAATGTTCAATGTTTCGGAACAAAAAATCTGGAACAAGGCACAGGAAGATGAACAGGCTATAAATGAATTTTACGTTAAGAACCAAAAAAATTACAATAAACCTTTAAACGAAGTACGGGGAGCGGTAATTGCTGATTACCAACTGAGTTTAGAAGAAAAATGGCTAAAAAGCCTGAGACAAAAATATCAGATCAAAATTAACGAAAGTGAGTTGAAGAAGCTGGCCAAGTTATAACCAACCTGATTTTTTTTGACGATAAGTATTAAATTTGAAAAATATAACAAATAGAATGAAGAAAGTTTTTTTAGTAGCAACCGCTTTAATTTGCCTGTTTTTAAACAGTTTTGCTCAAAAACACACCGTTGATAAAGTTGCTGCTGTTGTAGGAAATAATATTATCCTGCTATCTGACTTAAACCAGCAATACACGCAATATCTTTATCAGGGAAACCAACCGAACAATGATATTAAATGCAAAATATTACAACAAACCCTGACCCAAAAATTACTTAAACAACAGGCCGAAATCGATTCGGTAATGGTTGAGGATGGCGCCGTTGATGATGAAGTAAACAAGCGTATGCGGTATAGTATGCAACGTGCCGGCGGGCAGGAGCGTTTGGAGCAGTTCTTAAACAAATCGGTATTACAGTATAAAGATGAAATCAGACCATCAATAAAGGATGAATTGATTGCAAATAAAATGCAGCAAAAAATTACCGAAAATATTAATGTTACCCCAATGGAGGTAGAGAAATACTTCAAATCATTAGGTGATAGCATCCCAGAATTCAATACAGAAGTTGAAGTTGGTGAAATCATTTTAAACCCCAAGTTAACCAGGGCAGAAAAACAGAAATTCCGCGATAAGATTGAAGCGCTTCGATTAAGGGTTAAAAGTGGCGAGGATATGGGTGTTTTAGCCAAAACCTATTCTGAAGATCCGGGTTCAGCTTCAGACGGTGGTGATTATGGCTTTATTGATAGAAACACCATGGTTAAAGAATTTACAGCCTGGGCATTTAAATTAAAAGCCGGAGAAATCTCGCCAGTGTTCGAGACTGATTACGGTTTCCACTTTTTACAGGTTTTAGAGCGTAGAGGTGAGCAGGTACACGTTAGGCATATTTTAATTATGCCCAAAACTACACCAGAAAGTTTAACACGCTTAAAGTTACATGCAGATAGCATTTATAACAACCTCATGGGTAAAAAGTTAAGTTTCGCTGCTGCTGCAAATCTTTATTCGGATAATAAGGAAACTAAATACAATGGAGGTATGATGCTTAATGCCCAGGATGTTCAGGCAAGAAGCACCTTTATTCCGGTTGATAAATTAGACCCTTCGGTATTTTTGGTAATCGATAGCATGAAAATCGGTGGTATTTCCAAACCCGATTTATTTACTGCAACTGACGGAAAACAAGGTTACCGCATTCTATATCTAAAATCTAAAATTCCGCCACATAAAGCAAATTTAGCGCAGGATTTTCCAAAAATCAGAGATGCAGCACAAAGTGATAAAATTAATCGTACTTTAAGCGAATGGTTTCAAAAACGTCGCGAAAGTACCTATATTAAAATCGATGACGAATTTAACACCTGTGATGAATTAAAAATCTGGACTAAAACCACGGCCGCAAAATAACACCAATGCAGTATAAGAACGAAGTAGAAGCTGTTGATGCACTTCATCAATCTTTCAACAACATTAAAGCTGAAATAAGCAAAGTAGTAGTTGGACAGGATGACATCATAAAATCTGTTTTAATCGCCATTTTTAGTAACGGACACTGTCTGTTGGTTGGCGTACCCGGACTAGCCAAAACTTTACTTGTACAAACCGTTGCTTCCGTACTCGATCTTGATTTCAACAGGATCCAGTTTACACCAGATTTAATGCCAAGCGATATCATCGGTGCAGAGATTTTAGGAGAAGACAGGCACTTTAAGTTTATAAAAGGGCCTGTTTTTTCCAATATTATCCTTGCTGATGAAATTAACCGTACCCCTCCTAAAACGCAGGCGGCGCTATTAGAGGCCATGCAGGAGAAATCGGTTACTGCCGCCGGTCAAACGCATACTTTGCCAAAGCCATTCTTTGTTCTGGCCACACAAAACCCTATTGAGCAGGAAGGAACTTACCCATTACCAGAGGCTCAGTTAGATCGTTTCATGTTCAATATTCAGTTAAACTATCCTGCCTTTGCAGATGAGTTGAATATCGTAAAAAACACCACGAGTAATAAAACCATTCAACTGCAGAAAATTATCCATGCAGACGATATTCAATATTTTCAGAAACTGATCCGCGATATCCCCATTACTGATCATGTTTTGGAGTATGCTGTTAAATTGGCTGCCAAAACCCGTCCGAATACCGAATTTGCTACCGATGCGGTAAATAAATACATTAGCTGGGGTGCCGGACCACGTGCTTCACAGTTTTTAGTACTTGGCGCTAAATGCCATGCAGCAGTAACCGGAAAATATTCGCCTGACATTGAAGATGTAAAAGCAGTTGCCGAGCCTATTTTACGCCACCGTATTGTACGTAACTATCGCGCCGAAGCCGAAGGTTTATCCATCGAAAAAATCATTAAAGATTTATTGTAATAGCTAATCGGAATTTCTAATCCCGACCTACCAGAATCGTCACCCTGAATTCATTTCAGGGTCTATTCAGTAAAATTACTGATCCCGATGAATTATTCATCTTTTTAAAAAACAACACCAAACATTACACTTTGGTTACCTTTTTACATACCAGCATTAAGGGTTAAAAAGGTAAACGGAAATTATAAAACCCCTATCCGCATTTATGTGGCGAAGGATAATTTCATTAATATTCTTAGGTTTTTATATTTTTAGCTGGGTTTATACTTTCATATTTTTTCACACCCTGCCGGTAAGCACAAAACCAAGATATGGTATGCCCGATTTTGGTATAATTGTAGGTATGATGTTTCTCACTTTCATCTACTTCATCACCTTTCTAAGCATTACCCTGATAAGTAAAGGCAGGTCGAAAAAAAAATTTATGGTCATTTCAGCAATTATCCCTTTACCGATTTACATTGGAATAATCGATATGCTTACTTAAATCCTGTTTATCGGGATTTGTAGTCCTTCTATCAGTGAGATTAAAATCCATAGGAGCCAGGTCGAGATTGCAAATCCCGGCCAACACAAGACTAACGAAAACAGGTTACCTTTTATAAAACAGTGTATTAAGATCTGTAAACTCGTACATAGAGACAAACATGATCTTGTATTTTATTAAAAGGCGTTATATCGCACTTATTTCATTATTACCGTATTTCGCCTTTTGGGCACTTTGCCTTGTACCTGCAGACCCATCAAAAAAAAGCTGCGGCGCTGCAAATGCGGGACTGCTGGTTATAATGCCTTTGTCTATCCTGTTTACCAGTATAACATTCCTTGTTCTTATTCATGTTAATAAAGGACAAGAACGTAAAGATTTTAAAACCATACTTCTACTCACCTATTTACCTTTATTGATTGGCATTATAAATCTGGTAACCTAAAATCTCGACCAATAAAAGACTTCGCAAATAAAATTCATCTCAAACAATTATATTTGTTCTAAGATAGAGGATTCCAATAACCTTACCGGTGCCATTGCAGCCCTAATAGATGAATATAAAAAAGCGGTTGATGAGCTAATTACTGTAATTGAGCCAATCAGCCAGCAACAATTGCTTCGCATCATTGAGTCCGAAAGTACAAACTCCGATTGTATCTCTACCCAAAGCATTTTAACCCATGTAACCGCATCCATGTCCAGCTACGCGGTTTATATCGAAAATTCTATCGGCATAGAAAGTGTTAGGCCAGAAAGATTACAATTTGATCGGGTGGAAAAGTACATTTCCAGGCTTCGGGAAGCTTTTAAATACAATAAAGATTTTTTCATCAGAAACCCTAACATTACAACGGAAGAATTTGATCAGGCCCAAAAGATCAATACAAAATGGGGCAGCAGTACGATGTAGAGCAAATGCTCGAACATGTCATTGTTCATGTTTTAAGGCATAGTCGGCAAATTAAAAATGCTCTAACTAACATGAAAAACTGATTCACACAAAAAATTATTTGCAATTCACTGAAAATAAATATCTTTGTATCAAATTTACAGAAATGCTACGTCAGCTACATATCCAAAAATCGCACTTTAGCCCGTCTAGTGGCCTAAAGGGTTTGGATATTGAATTAAATTTCCTTTCCAATCCTTAGTGTTTTTTGCCATCACAGCATCAAACAAAATTTAAAAATCAATTTACGTTACCCATTTGCTAAGCATTTTATCGCTTATCAAAATTTAACATATCCGTTATGGACATTTATACTACTGTAGAGGAAAAATATCTACAGGCCATTGAAGAATTGCACTGGGGCGAGTTGCCTAAAGCACTTCAATATTTTAATGAGCTTATTACTTTCGATCCTGATTACGCCAGAGGTTATTTTCAGTTGGGGAATATTTACCACAACCGCTTTAAAGATTACAAAACAGCAGGTTATTATTACAAACGATGCACAGAACTTGACGCTGATTTCCCGGAAGTTTACGAGCCCTATTTAAAACTGGTGATTACCCTTAAAATGCATAAATTGGTAAAACAGCTGGCCGATAAAGCTTTAAGTGTTGCCGGTGTTTGCGAGGCGCACATTTACGAAAGTCTGGGCTTACATGCTGAGCAACAGCAAAATTTTGCAGAAGCGGCTGGCTATTTCAAAAAAGCAGAAATGTTTAATGCCATCCAGGATGAGCACAGTGCATTGCTTGAACATCAGAACCGTATCAAAAGCAAAATGAACAGCACCAAAAAAATGGTTTACGATCTGCAGGGATAAAAGGCTCAGGCCCTTTATCCCTTATGCTTTTACATACAAATCGCCTTTTAATCTTTTTATTTTAATTTTGTTATTATCTTTACCACACAATTACAAAGCATAAATTTTAAAATCAAAAATATTCGATATGTCAGCTCACGATTCACACGCGCCGGTTCAGCAAACTAAAGGCATTTGGGCATTACCATTAACGGCTTGGATTATTGTTTTAATCCTGCTAGTGGCTTTCACCAGACCAATTTTCCACCATGGTGAAGAAACTTCTTCACACGAGAAAACTGAAGCACACCACACGGAAGCTCCTGAATCGCACCACTAGGCATTAATAAAGATCAACAAAAAAAAGCGCTGATTTTAGCGCTTTTTTTGTTTGATCTATCCCGCCCTCTCTACTGGTTGGTGTCACACCAATCAGCTTAGTTACTATTTATTCTGTCAGTGAGATACCAAATGTTAGGTTAGTTCTTCAGCTGCCCCATAATATTAGGGTAATCAGTAAGTACACCATCTACACCTAAATCCATAAAATATTTAAGCTCCTTTACCGTATTCACGGTCCAGGGAATAATTTTGATGCCCATCGCATGACAGCGGTCTACCAGACCTTTACCAACCAGAACGGAATAGGGACTATAAATAGTGGGCTTAAAGCCTAGTTTATCAATATAATCTTCAAAGGGTTCTTTTTCATCAATCAATAATGAAGTTTGTATTTTAGGGTATTTCTCATGCAGATATTGAAGCGTTCTCATGTCAAACGATTCGATAATGACCCTTTTGCTTAATTTCTTCGCATTAATGATTTCCATAATCAAGTCTACAAATTCTGCAGGCTCCGGGTGGAATTCGTTATCCCCATTCTTAATTGTTTTCGTTTCGATGCTGTACATGGGCTTGGCCAGTTTATGTTCTTTAACATAGGCCTCAACCGCATCAATCGTTTCGGTAAGCAATGGCTTATAAGCTTTAAATTTCATCTGTCCCGGAAAACGGCTGTGCACTTTACTGCCTACATCGAACTTCTTAACCTGCTCATAGTCCATTTTGTAGATATTGAAATTCTTCTGATCTTTTAAGGTAATGGCTTTCCCACTGGGCTGAAGCGAAATTTCGTTGTTAAAATAAGGCTCCTGCGAAAGTACCACCTGTTTATCTTTCGAAATCACGGCGTCCATTTCTAAAGTGGTAACGCCTAAATCTAATGCTTTCAGCATACCTTCAATGGTGTTTTCGGGCATAATGCCACGTGCGCCGGCTTTGCCCTGTATATCGAATTTTTTCTTTTGGGCCGATACATTAAAACAAAATAAAGCGAGCGTAACGAATAGAAGTAATTTTTTATACATAGGTTTCCAACGTGAAATAGGCTGTTTTATTTGTCATTATTTTTTTGAAGCGCAAAAATTGTCCTGTTTTTAATGTTTGTTCCCGCTTTGCGCTATATCTTTCCGCTGCGCTGCAAGGATGCCACTTTAATCGGGGCTAAACCCAAATGGTAGTGCAGGTAAATGCAAAATGCCTGCACAAAAAAAGGGCCTCTTTTTATCGATAGCCCTCTTCAATTCACATTTATGTTTTATCTTTCTGCAGGTACAAAAGCCTGTACTATTAAATTCCAGCTGGCATCTGCTGCTTTTTCGTAAACGAAAACATAGTTAAAACTTTCTCGTAAATCGGCTTTATAATCAACTGTAGCAACACCATAGGTATAAGCTAAATCACTACCGATTGCTTTATCTACCCCTGTTGTTTTCAGGTTAATTTTGCTGATCATACTGTTATAAAAAGCGATAATCTTTCCTTTTCCTTCAATGGCATCATTACCAGGAAAAAGTAAACGTGCATCGTTGGTTAAAAAGCCACCAAATGCTGCAATGCCATGCGTTTTTAATAAGGTATTTAAAGTTTTTTCAGTGGTGATGATAATTTCTTTCCCAGCCTTAATTTCTCTTTCATTCAAAAATCTTGGTGCAACGTGATCTTTTGGCTCAACAAATGACGGCGTAACTTTAGTCAAAGGCTTATTGCTTTCCGTTCCTAAATCAATAGCTAATTTCCATCTGCCGTTTTCTGATTTCCAGATCGATAAATATTGACCATATTTTTTCTCTGCAGTACCAGCTTCATACGCACCCGTAGTAAAACCTAAATCACCACTACGCGATACTTTCGCCAGGTTTGGGGTCCAGGTTAGATCATTTTCCGCATTTGCCTTGGCTGCATAAAAAGTTTTAGCATTAACCGGGTTTGGCCTGAATACTAAAGTACTGGTGGTTGAGTAATCTATAAAAGCTTCTTTATCTCCATTTTTGGCAATTGCTTTAGCAAAATCCTTTTCCGCATTTATTAAAGATTTCGTTGTTCCGTCGCTTTTTTGAGCAAAAGCGCCTAAAGCTAAAAGCGAAGCGATTGCAGTTGAAAATAAGTGTTTCATTATGAGTTAGTATAATATGTTTGGCGAATATAAAATTTTCTTTCATGCATGGCCTCAAAAGTAATTAACAATTACACATTAAATTCCTTATTTCTATTTAAATGGTTTCTAAAGCACTTCCTGATTGGTTGCTATATTTGTACAGTCATTCCAATGGGCTCTGGCAAAAGTTTTGAGTTTAGGGTTATAGTTGTTGTTCATAAGCTTATTCCATCTATGTTTCATCCCCTGCCTCCTTCAAAGAGTAACAGACTCCCTGATGAATTCAAAATGCCCAGAATGTATTTTTTCACGATTAATCCATCGCCCTTGAGGGGATGACCATTCTCATAATGGACTAAGCCTTACTCCAAGTTGTACCTTCTTTGCCATCTTTAAGCTGAATGCCCAGTTCCTGTAAACCAATACGAATCCGGTCAGAAGTAGCATAGTCTTTATTCGCTTTAGCTTCAGTCCGCAGATTAATGACCATATCTAAAACGCCATTTAAGTCGTTACCCCCGGCATCCTCGTCTTTTAATCCTAAAATATCGAATACAAAATCATTAATCAGCTGCTTTAACTTTTCCAGTGCTTCTGCTGAAATTTTCCCTTTACCATCGTAAACCGTATTGATAATGCGAACGGCCTCGAATAACTCCGCAACCAAAATCGGACTGTTAAAATCGTCATTCATTGCATTAATGCACTTTTCTTTCAATGCATCAATATCAAAATCGTTCTGGTCAGAAACCGATAATTTATCCAAAAGGCCAATGGCCGACATTAAACGACGGAATCCTTTCTCTGAAGCGTCCAAAGCATCGTTAGAGAAATCCAAAGTGCTGCGGTAATGGGCCTGTAACATAAAAAACTTTACCGTCATCGGGCTATATCCTTTTTTAAGCAAAGGGTGGTCACCTGTAAACAGCTCTAAGGGAAGAAAACCATTGCCGGCCGATTTAGACATGCGCGTACCGTTTACAGTAAGCATATTGGTGTGCATCCAATAGCGGGCAGGTTGTTTATGGCTGCAAGCTTCAGATTGTGCAATTTCATTGGTATGGTGGGTTGCTGCCAAATCCATTCCACCACCATGAATATCAAATTCGGCACCCAAATATTTAGCACTCATGGCCGAACATTCGATATGCCAGCCCGGAAAGCCCATGCCCCATGGCGATTGCCATTGCATTAGGGTTTCTGGCTTTGCTTTTATCCATAAGGCAAAGTCCAACCTTCCGCGTTTCTCATCCTGGCCACCCAGTTCGCGGGTATTGTTCAGCATATCTTCGAGGTTTCGGTTGGTTAAAATCGTATAATTGTACTCCTTGCTGTATTTTTCTACATCAAAATATACGTTGCCATCCACTTCATAACCATAACCGTTGGCTATAATTACCTTAATCATTTCAATCTGCTCAATAATATGTCCGGTAGCGGTTGGTTCGATACTTGGCGGCTGCGTGTTGAACATACGCAATACATCATGGAAACCTAAGGTATATTTCTGTACAATTTCCATTGGCTCAAGCTGTTCCAATTTCGCACGCTTGGCAAACTTATCATCACCCTCATCCCTATCACCTTCCAAATGGCCTGCATCCGTAATATTACGTACATAGCGCACCTTATAACCAGCATACTTCAGGTACCTGAAAATTAAATCGAAAGAGATAAATGTACGACAATTGCCCAGATGCACATCGCTATAAACGGTAGGACCACAAACATACATCCCAACATTGGGTGCATTTAAGGGTTGAAAAAGTTCTTTTTTGCGCGAAAGCGTGTTGTAAAGCTGTAAGCCAGTATTCATAGTGCAAATGTAAGATTTAGTTAGAAAGTTGAAACGTTTAAAATTGTATTGTTAAGCTTATGATTTTTAGCTAACATTTACCTATCGGGCAGAATGATCAACTTAAATTGTTTCCATTGCTAATATGGTATGGCTAGATTGTTATTTGGAAAGGTGCTGCATTGCTTGTCGGCAATAGCAGTCCCTCTTTCCGCTGTAGCTTCGCCAAACAGGCTCAGACTGCCGCTTCAATAGAGGTTAGGGTCAAGGCTTGGTGCATTTTAAATCGTAGTTAGCCCCGGCGGCGCCCCTTCAACTTCCTGAGTTGGCCAGCACCAGACATCCGAGCAGTCAGAGTTACCGGTTGAATCGAATTTAAACTTTAACTTAGTTTCACTTCTTAAATCATTAGTATAAATGGTCAAAACCAGAGCAATAACCGAAAAAGATGCAGAAAGTGTGGCAGGGCTGTCCACACAATTGGGTTACGGGAGTAACATCGAACAAATACTGTTTAGAATCAGGCAGATTGACAACAATAACGGGAACTGTGCTTACGTTGCCATTTTCGAAAATAAGGTGGTTGGCTGGATTCATGGTTTTTATACCTTAAGAATTGAGTCAGATGCTTTTGTAGAAATTGGCGGATTGGTTGTCGATGCGGCTTACCGAAACCTAAAAATCGGAAAACAGCTAATTGATTGCGTAAAACTTTGGGCAAAACAGCATCAGGTGAAGAAATTAAAGGTAAGGTGCAATACCAAACGTACGGAAAGTCATCAATTTTATGAGCGGGTTGGTTTTAAAGAGAATAAACGGCAGGTTGCTTTTGAAATGGATCTCCAGGAATACCCGCAATTAATCAGTTAACTTAACTATTATTACAACCCTCAAACATTTCGGCATTGTAACATTTCAATCCTATTCGTTAACTTTGTACCATGATTGATTTACCGGTAGTACCTGCTGTGACTGAAGTAAAGCGTAAACCAGATTGGTTACGTGTAAAATTACCCGTTGGTAAAGAATATGCACAAGTTCGCAGTTTAGTAGACACGCACAAGCTCCATACCATCTGCGAAAGTGGCAATTGTCCTAATATGGGCGAATGTTGGGGTGCAGGTACGGCAACTTTCATGATTTTAGGGAATATCTGCACCCGCAGTTGTTCTTTTTGTGCAGTAGCTACCGGCCGCCCTTTAGCCGTTGATGTTGACGAACCTAACCGCATTGCCGATTCGGTACGGTTAATGGGCGTTAAACATTGTGTAATTACTTCAGTAGATCGCGATGATTTAAAAGATGGTGGCTCAATCATTTGGGCACAAACCTTACAAGCCATCCGCAGGGAAAGCCCAATTACCACTTTAGAAACCCTGATTCCCGATTTTAAAGGTCAATGGGATAACTTATACCGTGTTTTGGAAGAACGCCCGGAAGTGGTTTCGCACAATATGGAAACGGTTAAGCGTTTAACCAAACAAGTGCGAATCCAGGCAAAATACGATAGAAGTTTAGAAGCATTAAAAAGAATTTCAGAATTTGGTTTGAGGACAAAAACAGGTATTATGCTTGGTTTGGGCGAAACTAAAGAAGATATTTTCGAAGCCATGGACGATTTAGTGGCCAATGGCGTACACATCCTAACTTTGGGCCAATATTTACAGCCTACCCGCAATCACCACCCTGTGGTTGATTGGATCCATCCTGATACCTTTGCCATGTATAAAGAAGCCGGCTTGGCAAAAGGCTTAAAATATGTGGAAAGTGGTCCGTTAGTGCGTTCATCTTATCATGCAGAAAAACACCTTTTTCCGATTGAAGGGATAGTATAATTCACTTATTCTAAGTAAGAATGCAAAAAATTTTATAATCGTATTCTTTAGCGGAATGTGTTTATAAAACTTTTTTTTGCTTTTATTGTTGTGTATTGTATCTTAGTAACCATAGTGACCGCATTTAAAAAATTAACCCTAACTGAGCCAGAACTTGTGCTAGCACTGCAATCGAAAGATCCTGCGGTACTAAAAACATTATACAGTATGTATTCGTCAGCACTTTATGGTGTCATTTCACGCATTATTACCCACACTGAGCTTGCCGAAGATGTACTACAGGAAACTTTTGTAAAAATCTGGCAATCTGCCACACACTATGATCAAACCAAAGGACGTTTATTTACGTGGATGATGAATATTGCACGCAATTTATCCATCGACAAATTACGATCTAAAGATTTTAAGAATTCACTCAAAAACCAAGATATAGAAAATAACGTAAGTTTCGTTGATGAGCAAAACAAGGTTACGTTTAACCCGGATGTTCTTGGTGTTAAGCAACTTGTAAATAACCTTAAACCGGATTTACAAGCAGTTCTTGATTTAGTTTATTACAAGGGTTTCACGCATGTGGAAGCCGCAGAAAAGTTAGATCTGCCATTAGGTACGGTGAAAACCCGGATCCGGTTGGCTATTATTGAATTGAGAAGGAGTTTTAATTGAGCGTGGAAAATTTAAAAGCATATATCGAATCTGGAGTACTTGAGCTCTATGTTTTGGGTGATTTGTCACCTGAAGAAACATTGCGGGTAGAGGAAATAGCATCTCAATACCTTGAGGTAAAGGATGAAATAGCGGCTATTGAGCAGGCTATGGAGCAATATGCTATGCAAAACGCTGTACAACCATCTGCAGATATAGAAACAAGGTTACTTGAAAAACTGGGATTAACTGACGTTGAGGAGCGTATAAATGTTCAACCCGAAGCAACTTACACAGCGGAGGCAAAAATTATGCGTTTGGACGGAAGCGATGGTAAAGTGAGAGCCTTACGTTATGCCTTAGTTGCTTGTATCGCTTTATTGGTAGTGAGTACAGCGGCATTATTTATTACTTATAATAAGTTAAATGCCGCCCATGACCAGATCGCTAGCTTAAACCTGGATAAACAAAAATTTGCAGGCGTGGTAAGCAAGCTGGAGTTTGAAAACCAGGGCTTAGGTAATATGGCTGCAATGGCCGATAGCAAAGAATGGGCGACCATACGCATGGCGGGGCAGGCCTTTAGTCCAGCATCTAAGATGAAGGTTTACTGGAACAAAAAGGATAAAAGTGTATTGATCAATTATGTGGCAATGGATTTACCTAAAACAGACGCTGAACATGAATATCAGCTATGGGCGTTGGTAAATGGCAAGCCGGTAAGTTTAGGGGTTTTTGGAAAAGCAGATTCTACGCATAATGAAGCACTGGTAAAAATGCAAACCATACAGGAAGCACAGGCTTTTGCTGTAACCTTAGAGCCTATGGGCGGAAGTGTTAACCCAACAATGGATAAGTTAACCGTTATGGGTGGTGTTTAAAGGATAATAATTAAATAATTTATTATATCCCGACATTGAAAAATGCCGGGATTTTTTGTTTAGTGATCGTCACCCTGAATTTATTTCAGGGTCTTAACTAAAGATGCTGAAATAAATTCAGCATGACGACCTTACCATTCACTAGCGCCTCAATTTGTTTCCTATCTCCTTGGTGCTTGTCGCCACGAACCAAAAATTTTAAGACTTCGCGGCGTACTTCACTTCTTCGTAAGGCTGTACCAATACCCATCCTTCGCCAAAAAATTCCAACTGGAAAGATTCGCCGCTTCCCCTGCCGATAAAAGAGCCAAAAGTTAAATTGGTTTTAATATTCGGCGTTAAGTTTTCAGACCAGGCTACCGTTGCATTCGGATCGGTGTACACAGGCTGACTACCAGTTACCCTTAATAAAATGGGTTCGCCGTGTGTGGTAATGGCAATATAACCGCTGCCCGATAATTTCACCTGAAATAAACCACCACTCATCATACCCGCAATGCTTTTTAACATTTTTATTTCATTTTTAATATTCTCTTCTAATGCTAAAACATCATTACCATTTACAAAAACCGATTCGTTTTGAAGTTTGATGATTTTAACCTTTTTGCCTTCGTCTGCCAGGTATAGTTTGCCGGTTCCCGTTGCATGCATGAGTGATGTGCCTTCACCCGATATCGCTTTTTTTAATAAACCGCCCAAACCTTTACTCAACAGTCCTTCTCTTTTAAAATCAATATTTCCGATGTAAGCAACCATAGCGCCTGCTTTTGCCAGGATTCTTTGATTTTTCAGATTTACCTCCAGCATGGCCGGTTTCTCTAGTTCAAAGAAATCATTTTCATTTGGGTCCTCTGCCGATTCCTGAATGAGCTCATTTAGCGTGTACTCTTTTTGTGCCATAAAATTTGTTTTCCGTTTTAAGATATATGTTAATTAAATATTCCTGTAAACTATAAATTATAAACCTGAAGCATGGTAGGTTAATGATTTTTTTTTCCACAATTGCGGCTAACTATTGAGATATAATTGCCTTAATTTCTTTTGAGACCCTGGTGGCAAGTTGCGATGCAGCAACCACAAATTGTTCTTTCGCTAAATAATCACCTGCCTTTCCATGAATATAGCAGGCCAGAATAGCAGCATCTGCTGCAGAATAACGCTGTGCGATAAAACCTGTAATCATGCCGGTCAGCACATCACCCATTCCACCTTGTGCCATTGCCGGATTACCGGTAGGATTGATCATTACTTTACCTGTTGGCAGACAGATAAAAGTATACTGGTTTTTAAGCACAATAACGATTCCCTGCTTTTTGGCATTTACTTTGGCCGTTTGCACCCTGTCCCACCAGCTATCATGGTTGCCAAATAACCGATCGAACTCTTTCATATGTGGGGTGATAATGGTATTTGCAAAAAGTTTATCGAGCAGATCGGGCCTTTTGCCCAAAATGTTCAGCGCATCAGCATCAATAATCAGTGGCTGGTTCGCGATAATCAACCTTTCCAATAGTTTTTCAAGATCAGCTCCGGTACCTAAACCCGGACCAATAGCTATTGCCTGATACTTCCGGGGGTCTTCTATCCTGGTGTATTCATCCCTCGGCAATGCCATCACCTCGGGCAATGTAGTATTTAAGGCGGTTAATCCACCTTGTGGAATACAAGCAGTGATTAAGCCTGCTCCTGTATGTAAACAAGCCATAGCTGAAAGCAAGGCGGCACCCATGGTATGGCTGTTCCCTGCAATAATCAATGCGTGGCCGTAAGTGCCTTTATGACTGAACAATTTTCGGGGCTGCAGGATCTTTTCTATATCACGCGCTTCAATTAAATAGAAATCTGCCTCTTGCTTTTGGATAAAATTTTCATCCAGATCAATATCAACCACCTCATATTTTTCGGTTGCCATAGCCGACTCTGGGAAAAAGAAATTGATCTTCGGCCTTTGAAAGCAAATGGTTTTATAGGCTTTTATACCATTATAATCTTTAGGGAGCTTGCCTTCAGCGAAAAAGCCTGTAGGTACATCAACCGCATATACTTTTTTATTCAGCTTGTTTATAGCCCTTGCAAGCACTTCAAACTCACCAGCTAATGGCTTATTTAAGCCAGAACCTAAAATGGCATCAATAATGATATCTGCCTTCAGGTTTTTTAGATCTGCTGCCTGATTGATGATTATTTTTTTACAGCGCGTTCCCTCAATTCTTTGCAGGTTGATCGAAAAATCGTCGCTTTGTTTTTCACCGAAGTTAACAACATAAACTTTTAAATTCTCATATCCGTTGGTCATCAGCAAATGGGCAATTGCCAGTCCATCTCCCCCATTATTTCCCTTCCCACAAAATATAGCCACGCTTTTGCTGGTATCGAACTCGTCTCTCAAAAAACACTGCACAAAAGCTCTGGCAGCTTTTTCCATCAAATCAATTGATGCAATGGGCTTGTTGGCGATGGTAAGCTGATCAGCACTCCGCATTTGAGCAGAAGTAAGCAATGTTCGCATATGACTAAAATAAGAGTATACAGCTATAATGCAAAAGATCGGATTTTGTTTGATTTTTTGTATCTGAAGATATCAGATTTTAAAAACAATTGATAGTAATCGCTTTTAATTTTATACCTTTTACCGATTTTTAGCCGTTTATATCGAATTAAATTAAATCTCAAAACAATGAATCAAAAACCATCAAATGCATTCGTGGCAGCTTCATGGGTTGCCCTGGGCACCGGAATGATTGGCTTTATGGTAGGCCTGTGGCGTTCTGATATGCTTCTCAATGAAAAAGGATATTATTTTACCGTATTGATGTTTGGCCTCTTCGCGGTAATCTCTTTGCAAAAAGCTGTTCGCGATAAATTGGAAGGAATCCCGGTAACAGAAATTTATTTTGGACTGAGTTGGTTTTCTACTTTATTGACCATTACCTTATTGGTAATCGGTTTGTGGAATGCCACCTTATTACCTAGTGAAAAAGGATTTTATGCCTTCGCCTTTTTACTCTCGCTTTTTGGTGCCATCACAGTGCAGAAAAACACCAGGGACAGCCAGATGGTGAATAAAAACAAAGATCAGGACAGTTAAATAGCTATCTACATTTAACAAAACAAACGGCAGGTGTTGTGGAATTGCTTCATAAAACCTGCCGTTTTTTAGCGAAGCTCATCAGTATAATTCAAATATTGGCGCGTTATTTCCAAAAGAAATTAAGATAAATCTGTATAATTACAATATGGCTGATCAAATCATCATTGGCGTTACCGATTGTAGTAAATATGAAGTTTACCGCGATTGGGTATTATCTTACGATAAAGATATAGCAGTAATCCAGCTTGGATATAAACTTAACAATTTCGACGAGATCAAAAAATGCAATGCTATTGTTTTAACCGGTGGTGAAGACGTACACCCCCGATTTTACAACCAGCCTGAATACTATCCTTACTGTTATGATGATGATATAAACGAAAAACGCGATGAATTCGAATTTAAGGTATTAACTTATACCGAAGCGCATTCTATTCCTGTTTTAGGTATTTGCAGGGGCATGCAGGTGGGAAATGTATTTTTTGGCGGCACTTTAATTCCCGACATTCCAACATGGGGCAAATTCGATCATTCGAAAATGCACGATAAATCAGACCGCTATCATGAGCTTATCGTAAATCCTTCTTCGTGGCTGAGCCAGATTGTAAATACTGATAAGGGATTGGTCAATAGCAATCATCACCAAAGTACAGCTAAGACAGGTAAAGGACTTGTGGTGAGTGCCATTTCTCCTGATGGGGTTACCGAAGCCATGGAGCGGATTGAACCTAAAGGAAAATCCTTTTTGCTATTTGTGCAATGGCATCCGGAGCGGTTGAAAGATCAGCAAAGCCCGTTTAGCAAAAATATACACGAGGCATTTATTCATGCCGTTAAGACTAATCTCAATAAGGAAAGCTAATTGGTACAGCAACATCAAGCCTCTATCTTACAGTTGAAGATTTTATCAAAAAGCAAATTTCAAAGAATAATATAATGCTCTATTTTAAAAAAACATATTTACTAAATAGCTCAGAAAAGGAGGTTCTTGAGCAAGGACTGAGGAACAGAAGTTTAAAGAGAAGCCAGATGCTTGATTTCGTTTTTGAGACAATAAACATCGGTACCGATAAATATTTTCTTGGTAATGAGGATAAAAAGACCTTAAAATTCACCAGGATTAAAACTTCATTTGAAAGTTTCTTACCTAAAATAATTATAAGTTTCCCAAAAGAAATAACTTTAAAATATTACAAATTTAGGTTATCCGTACTATCAACAGTTATTCTGGCAGTGCTTTCTCTTTTATTTTTAACCTGCTTTTTAGATTGATAATCAATCAGAAAAATGTAGAAACCTTTTTTACTGCCATGGTATTGTTGGTGATTTATTTTATACTCATTCTACTAGAAATGAAGATGACAAAAAATAGGATTTTAAAAATCACCTCTAATCAAAGGGAGTTTTAAATAATATTAAAAAAAACGATCTGCTTATAAAATGGAAGATAAACAGCTTGTAGAAGGCGAAATTGCCGATTATTTATTAACGGATGATGGCATACTGATTTCATACAGTAAAAGCGTTTTACGTACCGTAGAGAATATTAAGGCCAATATTAAGCTGGTGCAGAAAATCACCAATAATAAGAAAGTTCCCTTGTTAATTTACTTAAAAAATTCTCCCGTACCAGACAAAGAAACGCGAAAGTTTTCAACCGAGCAGTTACCTCAAATCTATAAGGCTATGGCAATGGTTTCGAAACCAGGTTTAGCACAATTGGTTATGAAGATTTTATTTAAGATTCAAAATCCGCCCATCCCGATGAAATCATTTGCAGATGATCAGAAAGCCAAGGAATGGTTGAAACAGTTTGTTTAAATTAAAACGCTCAATTCCCTTGGCATTTGTGTTTTTCATTCAATAATTTTGAGCTGTCATTCTAGATATATTGAGGAATCTCAAACGATGAAAAATGGAATATCATTGCTTATAACTTCTTTTTAGAAAAGTTCTTCATTACGTGCAGAATGACAAATGTATTTTAATACAACAATCTAGCGCCGTGGCTTATATGTCTCTGAACCACCACCTGCTCATCATATCATCCCAACGCTATAATCCTGGTGCGTCTTTTGTGACCGCTGTGGTTAAATTGAGAAAACAAATAGCTCCGATTAAAATCTTTTTTGATAAATTGCGGATTATACTTATCCGGTCAATCCGCTTTAATGATTTTAATGAAAAAATTATTCCTGATCATCTCCTGCTGTTTTTTTGCAGCTAATATCTCCGCTCAGTCTATCGTTACAGAAACTGAAATCGGCGATGCAGAAAGTGAAGTTGCACAAACACCAATTGCCATTATACCTGAGCCTGTATCCCTGGTAAAAAAGGCAGGCCTGTTTACCTTGCCCGAAAATGTACTTATACAGGCCGTAAAAAGTGCAGAACTAAAGCAATCTATTAATTATCTGTCTGACCGGATTACTACCGCAACCGGCAAATTTGTAAGTTCGGTGAGCAATTCGGGCCACCCTACCATCAAACTCATTTTAAACACGCAAGAAGATGCACAATTGGGTAAAGAGGGCTACAAATTAAATGTTAATCCTACACAGGTTGTCATCACAGCCAATCAGCCAGCTGGCATTTTTTATGGCGTTCAATCCTTGATTCAGCTTTTCCCAGCAGAAATAGAAAGCAAAGAGCTTGTAAACGGCATTAAATGGAAAGCACCCTGTGTTGATGTAATAGATTATCCGAAATTGGGCTGGCGAGGTTTAATGTTCGATGTTGCCCGTCATTTTTTTACCAAACAAGAAGTAAAACAGTTTATTGATGACATGGTTCGCTATAAATTCAACCTCTTGCATTTACATCTTGCTGATGATGAGGGCTGGAGGATTGAAATTAAAGGCTTGCCAAAATTAACCGAAATTGGTGCCTGGAGTGTTAAAAAAACCGGAACATTTGGTGATTTTTCTCCACCTGCCCCGGATGAACCCCGTACATATGGCGGATTTTATACTCAGGAGGATATTAAGGAGCTCGTTCAGTATGCACAAGAACGTTTCGTAAACATACTGCCGGAAATTGACGTACCAGGTCATAGCTTAGCCATAATTGCCTCCTATCCGGAATTATCCTGCACACCAGATGCAGTAAATTATAAAGTTCGTTCGGGTGAGAAAATAATGGATTGGAGCCGTGGTGCGCCACCAACGGCCCTCGTTGATAATACGCTTTGCCCGGCTAACGAAAAGGTTTATGTATTTTTAGATTCGGTAATTACCCAGGTAGCGAAACTATTTCCTTTCGAGTACATCCACATGGGCGGTGATGAAGCGCCGCATAATTTTTGGGAAAAGAACGATCAGATTAAAGCTTTAATGCTTCGCGAAGGTTTAAAAACCATGCCACAGGTTCAGGCATATTTTGAAAAACGCGTAGAACAGATCGTGATTTCGAAAGGTAAAAAATTTATGGGCTGGGATGAAATTCTTGAAGGAGGTGTTTCGCCAACAGCTGCTGTGATGAGCTGGAGGGGAATGAAATACGGTATACAGGCTGCTAACGACAAACATAATGTGGTGATGAGTCCGACTGATTTCGCCTATTTAGATTATATGCAGGCTGACGCCATTACCGAGCCAAAAGTATATGCTTCACTGAGGTTAAATAAAGCTTATCAATTTAATCCAGTTCCTGCAGGTGTAAATGCGCAATATATTATTGGTGCACAAGCGAACCTCTGGACAGAGCAGATTTTTACCTTTCGCCAGGTTGAATACATGGTTTATCCACGTGCCTTTGCCATTGCCGAATCGATCTGGAGCCCGATTGAAAAGAAAAACTGGGCCAATTTTGTAGATCGTACGCAACAGCACTTCAAACGACTGGATTTAGCAGAGATTAAATATTCACCTGCTATTTACGACCCGATTTTTACCGTAAAACGCAGCGCGGATAAACAACTGATGATAGAACTGACTACAGAAATAGATGGTTTAGACATTTACTACAGTTTTGACAACTCTACACCCGATCGCTTTTACCCAAAATACACAGCGGCATTACAGGTACCTAAAGATGCCAGTATGTTGCGCGTCATTACGTATCGTGGCAAACAGCCTATTGGCAGGTTGATCAGTATGCCTGTTGCAGATTTACAAAAAAGGGCACGTTAACCAATCAGTATTAAGATTCCCGCTTTAGCGGAAAAGACAAAATACCTACCATGGGAAAAGAAATAGAGCGCAAGTTTTTAATCGATCAGCAAAAGTGGGACAACCTTAACAAACCGGAAGGAAAACTTTTTAGGCAGGGTTATTTACTTACTGATAAAGATAAAACGATCCGCGTAAGGGCAACTGAAAGCCAGGGATTTTTAACCATAAAAGGCCAAACCACTGGTGCTACAAGGTTAGAATATGAGTATGAAATCCCGGTGGGTGAAGCCACTGAATTGTTGGATAATTTTTCGGTTTCCGAACTTTCAAAAACCCGTTACGAAATTCAGTTTAACGGCAAACTTTGGGAAGTAGATGTATTTGCTGGCGACAACGAAGGTTTGATTGTGGCCGAAATTGAACTGGAAAGCGAAGAAGAGACTTTCGATCTGCCAGATTGGGTCAATACTGAGGTTACTGAAGAGGAAAAATATTATAATTCCAATTTAACGGTTAGGCCTTTTAAGGATTGGGCTTAAAATAAAACCTTGCAGAGGTCAATTAGTTGGTTAGCATTTTTTTCAAATAATAAAAAGCATAGGTTGCAATATAAATCGTAACCTACCTTTAATTTGTCACGTTGAGCCTGTCGAAACGCCATGTAAGACATTTAAAGCAAGTCCTTCGACAAGCTCAGGATGACAATTCCAGTATTTATGATACAGCCACTGCTTTATAGAATAAATTTACTTCGCCAATGGCACGGCTGTATTTGGCTTGATGATACCTTTCAGCTCTACATCAAATACCAATGGTGTAAATGGATTAATGGGTCCGCCGCCATTTTCACCAAAGCCTAATTTAGATGGTAAAATCATTTTAATCTTACCGCCTACTCCAATCAGTTGAATACCCTGAATTACACCTTGTGGCAATTGGCCCAATGGTAAGCTCCGTGGTACATATTGTACGCTTTCAGAAAAAATCCCAGCTTCTTTTGCAATTTTAGCATTTGAGGTGTCAAAAACATTTAATGCCCCGTTCGATTTTTTATTGGTAAACTGGCCGGTATAATCCATTAATACCGTATCGGTTAAGCTCGCTCTCTCCGAATTGCCCGGCGCGTAAATTACATACTGTAAGCCAGATGGTGCGGTTGTTACCTTTAGGTTATTCTCTTCAACGTATTTAGCTATTTTGCCAGGTTCTACCGTTTTGTTTTTCTCGTTTAAAGCTTTGTATTCTGCTTCGAAAAAAAGTCTCTTTTTTGCCTCAAAAATCGAGTCAGCATCTTTTCCCTTGTGCAAAACCTTCTCAATTTTAATGGTAAACGAAGCAATGTTTGATTTTAATCCTTTAGGTTTCGGCTGACCTGAATATTTCTCCATCGAATCCAGGTTCAATTTAAAAACGGCACTATCGCCTTCACCAAGCAGTTTTAATCCGGAAGCCAAATCGCCCTTGAACATTGATTTGCTAATGGCAAAGAAAGCAGGACGTTCATTGTCATAAGTATTTACCATTACCGAATCTGGATTGGTATTGGTTTCTACTGTTTGAACGCCATTTAACTTTACATAGTCGCCTTCCTGAATTTTTGGCTTACCTTCACTTTTATAGATCTTGTAAGTCATATCTCCTTCACCCTTTTCGAACTTGTTACAGGCAGATAGGCCTGATACCGCTGCCAAGAGAATAATTATTCCTTTTTTCATTTATATTTTAATTAAAAATCAGCCTATCATCCATTTTTGGATAGCAGGCTACTTTATCTGATCATACAAAGATAGCCTATAATAAGTTTTTAAGAATCTTTGTAAAGTTTTATTTCTCGGTTCAACGTCAAAAAATCAGGCAAAAAAAATCCTGCTTATCAACATAAGCAGGATTTAAAATATATTTTAATAACTATTTTTTAACCGGGGCAGCTGTTACCGGTGCTGAAGTTGCAGGAGTTGATTTTCCTTTGATGATATCTTTGATTTCCAAATCGAAAGCAATCGGACTGAAAGGCATGATACCAACCTGTGGTGCACCTTGCTCGCCATAACCTAAATTAGAAGGAATAATTACTTTGATTTTACCACCTTTACCAATTAATTGTAAAGCTTCAGTAAATCCTGGGATTGTACCGCCAACTGGCATTTTTTGAGGGCCATAAGGCTTACCTGGTTTAAATTCGTTTTCTGCTTTAGCCAGTTTCTCATCACTTGTATCGAAGATTTTGTATTTACCATCTTTACCTTTTTTAGTAACTCTACCCGTATAATTAATTAAAACGGTATCGCCTAGAGCCGGTTTTTCAGCACTTCCCGGGTTTTCGATAATGTAATGTAAACCACTTGCAGTAGTTTTGGTAGCCAGTTTAGTATCCTCTAAATAAGCTTTTAATTTAGCCGGTTCAGCAGCTTTCTTTTTTTCAGAACTCGCTTTATAATCAGCCTGGAAAAACTCCTGTGCCCTTTTGTTAAAAGTAGAGTCAGCTTCACCAGCTTTTTTCTTAAATACTTTTTCGATTTTTACCGTAAAAGTGATGTATTTATCATTTTTGAACTGCTCTGGTTTAGGTTGTTTACTATGAAATGCCATCGTATCCAAGTTTACTTTGAAAGTAGCACTATCACCTTCTCCAAACAATGTTAAAACATCGTTCATATCGCCGGCATACATTTTTTTCTGTGCAGGAAATACTGCAGGTGTTTCGCTATCGAAAGTGCTTGATAGAACTGAATCTTTATCGTTTTTCTGAATAAAATTCATTTTAACGATATCACCTTCTTTGATTTTTTCGTTACCTGCTGAGTGGTGAATGGTATATAGTAAGCCACCAGCTCCCTTTTTTTCTTGTTTACATGCGGCTAAACCTAAAGTGGCTGCTGCTAGAATGATAATTCCCTTTTTCATTTATTAATTTGACTTTTAAAAATTTTTATTGTTTTATTTCTTGTTTCTAAGCGATCAATTGTTCTTTATATTCTGCTAATATCGATTTAAATTCGTTTACTACATCAGCTAAAGGTTTTTCTGATGCACCACCGGCCGCATTTCTATGCCCACCGCCATTGAAATATTTCTTGCAGATTTCGTTAGCCGGAAAATCGCCAGTAGACCGCACAGATAATTTAACTTTATCGGTACGTTCTACAATTAAGGCTGCCAAGCGGATGCCATTGATAGAAAGAGCGTAGTTTACCACACCTTCCGTATCGCCGGTAATGCTATGATACTGTGCCAATTCTTCTTTGTTAACCGAAATGATAGCAGTATTGTAATCTCTTAAAACTTCCAGTTTATTAGATAGGCAATAACCTAAAAAGCGTAGTCTGTTTTCGCTTGAGTTATCGTATACCAACTCATGAATTTTCGATTGGTCTGCCCCTAAATCGATCAGGTTTGCGGCAATACGGTATACTTCAGCAGTTGCTGAGGAGAATCGGAAAGATCCCGAATCGGTCATGATACCCGTGTAAAGGCAAGATGCTACATCTTTGTTAATCAGCTCCCCATCCTGTAACTGATTTACAATAAAATCATAAACCAATTGTGCAGCAGCACAGGCATTGATATCCCAATGGCGGTAATCGTCAAAATCTTCTGGTTCGAGGTGATGATCAATCATGATCTTTTTGGCCCCTGCAGCCCTAACCAATTCGCCCAGTTCATTAATACGGCTTAAGGTATTAAAATCAAGACAAAATATAAGCGAGGCTTCATCCACTAATTGGGCAGCCTTTTCCTGTGCTTCTGTAAAAATAATGACATCGCTATTATTTGGCATCCAATGCAAAAAAGTAGGGTAATCCGTTGGGGTAATTACCTTTACATGGTGGCCTTTTTGAATTAAATATCCATATAAACCCAGGGATGATCCCATCGCATCGCCATCAGGTTTGTGATGCGTAGTGATCACAATTCGTTGTGGCGTAGCCAATAATGTTTTTAATTCAGTTAGTGTAAGCATATATTTTTTGCGCTGCAAAGCTAAGTAAATTTAAAATAGGATTGATCAGGATTTAAAGATTTTAGGATTAGTAAGCGTATAGTTTTAAAAGATATTGAAATATAAGGATAGTAAGATTAGCAGGATCATCTATCAAAACAAACTTAATTAGCGATCCGAAACCATAATATCATAAATTAAATGCCTTCATTAATCTTAAAACAATGCTTATTGATTATTCATCAATTAAAACGTATTTTTGCAAAAAAACTGATATCAAAGCACAATGAGCACTAACAGAACTTTTACCATGATTAAGCCAGATGCAGTAGCAAACGGCCATATCGGATCAATCATTAACGACATTACTAATGCTGGTTTCAAAATCATTGCATTAAAATATACCAAACTTACTGAGGAAACTGCTGGTCAGTTCTATGCAGTTCACGCTGAACGTCCTTTTTATAAAGATTTAGTAAGCTTTATGTCTTCAGGACCTATCGTTGCGGCTATTTTAGAAAAAGACAATGCAATTGAAGATTTTAGAAAATTGATCGGTGCGACTAACCCGGCTGAAGCTGCGGAAGGCACAATCCGTCAGAAATATGCAAAATCAATTGATGCAAATGCAGTTCACGGTTCAGATTCTGATGAAAATGCAGAAATTGAAGGTAACTTCTTCTTCAAAGCGGACGAACGTTTCTAATTGCCGACACAAAAAATTTACAATAAAACCCCGAACATTCGGGGTTTTATTGTTTTATCCTTTTTATAAGCCATGATGAAATCAGATTGCGTGAATCAACGGACGATCTGTTAACTGATCCCATTCGTTTGTATATGGATCATACCCGCACTTGAGCGGTTTGCTCAATAGATCATCTGGATTTTCGATGTATGCCCTACAATCTGTACAGATATAGCGGAATTCACAATCTTTACAAACTAAAATCTGGTCCTTATGTATTGACCAATAATTTTTAAAAGTATTATTTTCAGAAATAACGCTGTCTAATGTATCTGATGCAATATTTCCATAGGATAACTCCATAGACGGGCAATTTTTTATTTCACCATTTTCATCAATTGCTATTTTTTTATTTAGGCAACTGTTATTCTTTTGGGCTTCTGTAAAAGAGTTAATATTCATTGTAAAATATTTTTGAGAGATAAAACCACAGTGAGCGGCGCTGGATATAATATCTTTCACAAAATAGACCGGCGTTTTATTATTGGACAGAAAGTTTCTTTTAAACGGCGCCGAATGAAATATTACATTACATAATCTTAAATTATGATCAACAATACCCAGTATCTCTTTATCTGTTAAAAGTTCATTGTATTGAACAAATAATTCAACAGATTTTATTGTACTTAACCGCAACAAAGAAAGAATTGCACCGATCTCATCAACTGACGCCTGTCTAAAAAACCTAATCTGTATATCCTGACAGTTTAAATCTTCCAGCTGACTGAATATTTTCTGAAAGTCGTGGGTTACATTTCCAACATCAATAATTGCATTGGTAATTATTGATGGGTGTGCCCATTCCAAATTAAGTTTGGGAAACAGCTGCAGTTCTTCGGCGCTACAAAAAAAACCATACTCTTCATTTAAAAGGAATTCAAAATAATCGTTAAGAACTTCCTTATTTTCCTCACCATAAATAGCCTCAATTTCTGAGATAGACTTACTTGGGAAATCTTCTAAAATAGTATAAAGATCATTAGGAATAAAATTCGATCGGTTTCTTTGCACATCACACAAGAGGGATCGCGAAGCTCCTTTAACCGGTATACAATTGGCGAAAAGCTTAAAATAGATATCATTATTCTCCCTCATCCGATAAACATTTAGATAATGGCTTATGATGCCCTGTACTAATACAAAACCTGGTCTCCAAATCTGGCACTTCTATATACTTAAGAATATTAGCAAGCGTATTGGAATCGGTATATTCAAGATTTCTAAAATTAACAGGCAGGTTACTTATTAAATTTTCGTCAATATATTCTTTGATGTCGACTAATTTTATTTTTTTCATATTAAAAATTCAGCAATTTTTCTTTCTAAATAATAATTGCAGGGATATGAAGTCATGCCGAACTGACCGACAGGATTGACTTCAAAAAATATGTATTCATTTTGCCTGGTGACGGCCATATCAATAGAACCGGTATTTAAACCAAGGGTAGCCATAAGGGTCGTTAGTTTATCCTTTAACTCATTTGGCAGTTCAAAAGGAATAGTCCTGTTGGGTTTTTGCCTGTTGTATTTACGGAAATCTATTGAAGTTTGAGCATCAGCCTGAGAAAATATTGCCATGGCGTAAAATTCCTGATTTAGAAAGAATATCCTCAATTCATATTTCTTTTCTATTTTATTTTGAAACATTGACAAAGCGAATGAAGCGGGAAGTTTATCATAGAGCTCGTTTGTAACAACACTTGTATAACTGTATATGTTGCCCAAATCTATGTGGGAAAACAAAATCCCTTCAGAAATCGCTTTACATATAATCTCGGTATGTTTATCCTTAAATTTAAATAATTCTTCCTTTGAGGTCGTAATTAAAGTTTCGGGGATTTGTATCCCCACATTTTTTGCACACTCCAGAACGATAAGCTTATTCACATCGGTTTTGGAAAAATCACCTAAACTTTTTTTTTGCAATAACTTAAAATGAATGAACTCATTTGTTTTTTTTAACTCGTGCTGCAGATTTATCCTCAGCTCCTTACTAAATAAAAAATCGTCTTTCAGCACAAATTTTGGAAAATCTATTTTAAAATTATCCCTGCGATGCCAAAAGGATTTAATGCTATCTATTGAAATCTCCTCATTTCCTACCTGAAAACTCAACTTCCCTGATAAAATATCCAGACAGGAAATTTTAACTTCCGGATATTCATTGATTCTTGAAACTTTTTCGCCATAATGATGAATCCAACGGATCACATCATTGGTAGCCTGATCTGTTTCACTTGAAATAATCAAAACACTCATATACCATTTATTTATTATTACCTATACTGGTTGTTCCGGTATAGGTAATAATAGCTTACGCCCACATACAATCACCGCCGGTATCTGTTTGGGTAACAGTATCGCCATACGGTGCACCCACATACGTCATACTTGTAGTTTTGGAGTCTGGGCAACGATCTGATTGCTGATCAATTGCTCCCTTAACGTTCTTTAATTCATCATAACTAAGTTGTTTAAATTTAGCAGAATTAAGGCTTTCAAGTTTTTTCTTCATTTTTTTATGGTTTAAAATTGTAAACGAATATAATAAATTGAAATAAAGATTATACTCTACAACTATACTTTTAGTAAAACTATTTTTCTTTTAAAAGAATTGTATCTTTCTCCCCAAATTAAAAACCTACAATTGCAGGAGGTAAAGCAATTTATAACATGAAAAAAGCATTTTTAATAATTCTCATTTCGGGTACAACATTTGTGTGTTTAGCACAATCAAAAAAAATCACAGCTAAAAAACCAGTCAGCGCAACAAAAACAGGGACAGGAATAGTGATAAAATCGTCTTTAGATTCTACCAGTTATGCCTTTGGCACTTCAATTGGTGCCGGTTTAAAAACTACTGGTCTTTCTACCTTAAATTACGAAGTATTGTTAAAAGGTCTGAAAGATGCATTTACCGGCGGGAAGGTTTTATTAACCCAACAGCAAGCCCAACAATGTATAAACGATGCATTAACAAAAGCATCATTGGTAAAAAATAAAGCTGAAGAAGCGGCAAATAGAATTAAATACGCACCAATTATAAAAGAAGGGCAAGATTTCTTAGAACAGAACAAAAAACGTGCAGGTGTACAAACAACCGCAAGTGGTTTACAATACGAAGTTTTAACCCCCGGATCAGGGATTAAACCTACCGCAACAGATTCGGTACAAGTGCATTACAAGGGCACTTTATTAAACGGAGAACAATTTGATAGTTCTTACGACCATGGTAAGCCTGTAACTTTTACCTTAAACCAGGTAATTAGGGGCTGGACTGAAGGTTTACAGTTAATGCCAGCCGGTTCTAAGTATAAATTCTTTATACCCTACAATATTGCTTACGGCGAACGTGGATATGGTCCAAGTATTCCTCCTTACAGCACCTTAATCTTTGAGGTTGAGTTGCTAAAGGTTAACGGAAAATAGATATGCCAACCTTCCTTTCGATCGAAGTGTAACGAAGTCGGGAGCCAGAAGAATCAGGGAAGCTAAACCTAGCTAAGCAGATCTTTCCATTCCACTGCGTTTCAGTCGGGATGATGATTTTTTTGAATATTCATTCTTCACTATGCAGTCAGCCGGTAACAGCTGACTGTTTTTTTTAAATAAGATGATTTCTCAAAACAACTTTTCTACCATATCAGATGGAAACATTTGACACCAAATATAATTTCAGCGAGACAAATCCGGGAATTTATTAAAACTTTCTTGAGTATTCAATGTTAGCTATTACAAATTAAAATGAATATGAAAAGAGCATTCCCTTTAGTACTGATTGCATTTTTATGCACCACCTTAAGCAGTTGTGAACTGGTAGAAGGTATATTTAAAGCCGGCGTTTGGGTAGGCGTAATTGTGGTTGTTGTAGTGGTTGCGCTGGTAATCTGGATTTTGGCCAAAATATTTGGCGGAGGCAGGAGTTAGTTTAGTCTTAAGTCCAAAGTCTATAGTCCTTAGTCGGGATGATTATCCCTATTAAAATATAAAGGGCAAAAATTTTAAGCTTTGCCCTTTTATTATGCCTTACAAGAACACCATTTCGGTAATCACCTCGCTGCCTGCATGCTCATTTAATTTCTGAATGATTCCCTGCCGCACCATAATCAGCTCATTTTTAATAACAGAAGATTCTATCCTCAGAAACAGTTTTTTATCGTGAATATATATCTGTTTTGTGCGGTTGGCAATCGCGGTACCCATTATTTCTGGCCAGACAGATAAGATTGAAGTTTCATCAAACTTACGGCGCAGACGGTACACATCCAGCATTTTGCTGATAGCATCTTTTACCGTAACATCATTGGGTTTACGCATTTTGTATCGTTCCGTTATCTACTTCAAACAAAGTTACATCAACTTCTATTTTTTCAAAAATTGATTTTACCCTCTGTTTTCCTGTATCTGTAATAAATATCTGCCCAAAATCATGGTGGGAAACCATTTGCATTAGTTTTTGAACGCGGTTATCATCAAGCTTATCAAAAATATCATCCAGCAAAAGCAAAGGTTTAAATCCTTTGTTCTTCGCGAGATAAGCATATTGGGCAATTTTTAAGGCTATTAAAAAAGACTTTTGCTGTCCTTGCGAGCCAAACTTTTTTAAAGGCATCCCGCTGATGATAAAAGCCAGTTCATCTTTATGGATACCGGTTGTGGTCCGCTCCAGTACACGGTCTTTTTCTACCGATTTTTTTAACAAATCTTCAAAAGCAGCATCGTTCAGCTGCGATTGATAGTTTAACTCCACAATCTCTTGATTTTCGGTAATGTACGTATAATATTGGTTAAACAATGGAATAAATTCATCCATAAAAGCTTTGCGGGTGGCGAATATTTTATTGCCGGCAATCACCAGTTGTTCATCCAGAATTTCGAGCAGCGTAGGGTCATACTTTCTGGTAAGAGCGATCTGTTTTAGCAAGGCATTCCGGTTTAACAGAATACGGTTATAGGTGATCAATTGATCCAGGTAATGTGCATCGGTTTGCGAAATCACATTATCAATAAACTTTCTCCGCTCCTCACTCCCTTCCATAATCAGGTTTACATCATAGGGAGAAACCATTACTACCGGAAAGAGGCCAATATGATCGGCCAGTTTCTCATATTCTTTTTTATTGCGTTTGAACTGTTTTTTCTGGTTACGCTTTACACCGCAGGAAATTTTTTCGTTTTTATCATTGCGGTCAAAATCACCCTGGATCATAAAAACCTCTTCATTGGCTTTGATCTGCTGGCTATCTATGGGATTAAAGTAACTTTTACACAGGCAGAGGTAGTGAATTGCATCGAGCATATTCGTTTTTCCGGCACCATTATTACCTGTGAACACATTAACAGTTTCCGAGAAGTGAAGATCTGCATCTGTATAATTTTTGAAATTTAGAAGGGTAATATTTTTTAACCACATAAATATGTCACAAATTTACCGTTTTTTAACTTCTTAAAACTCATTGTTTAAAATAATCGTTAATAACATTTAAAAAAACTGTACTTTCATCGCAAGGAGGAATCAATGGTTGCACAAAAAATGTTAGAAGGAAATGTTCTATGGTCTTATGATCATGAACTGAACAACGGTAAAAAATCGAACTGGATTAAAAAAATCGCAGATATATTTTCGTTTTTAAAGCCCGTTCACAATCACGAGGGTGATATTTTACTCGCCTCCAATGGCATTTTTATTACCGGAGATGAACAATTAGAACTACCATTATCCCATATAGAAGAGGTTTATATGGGCTTCGACGATTTATTTCCGGCTTCATCAGCCAAAAACTTTGGTGCATTCTGGCAGCCCATTAGAATCAGATCTATTGTAAGCAACACTGAAAGTCAAACCGTATACCTGGTAATTAACCACACCGGGATTTTTAGTGATAACCAAACCTGGTTTAATACACTGATTAGCTTGTTACGCTAATGATCTTAATGATTTTACGATCTGAACGCCTAATTAACTAATGTTTAATTAAATACTTCAAAATAAAGGTTGATACTTTGATTGAAAAATGTATTTTTGCAATCTTAAATTTTTTAAACAAACATGTCTACAACAGATAACCAGACAATTCAACCAACTAAAAAAGGTTCATTTTTACAAGAGAATAATAAGAGCTTACTGTTTATTGCAGGTGCTGTCGTTTTATTAGTTTTAATATATCTTTGGTATCAAGGCGTGTATTTAAAAGGTCGTGCTGAAGAAGCTGCCAGCAAAATGTACAAAGCAGAACAATTTGTTGGCGTAGATTCATTATCAAACAGAGCAGTTAAAGGAGAAGGTGGTTACCCGGGCTTTGAGCAGATTGCCAAAGAATACGATAATACAAAATCGGCAAACTTAGCTAACCTTTATTTAGGTGGCATTTACTTACGCAAAGGCGAATATAAACAAGCTATTGAGGCTTTAAGCAAATATAGCGCTACGGGCAGCCCGGTTGCAGATCCATTGGCTTTAGGTTTATTAGGTGATGCATACAGCGAATTGAAAGACTATAAACAAGCAGCTACCTATTACAAAAAAGCAGCTGATAAAGCCAGTAAATTTACTTCACCAATGTTCTTAAAGAAATTAGGATTGGTTAACGAGAGCCAAAATGATTTTAAAGGTGCTGTTGAAGCTTATACTAAAGTAAAAACGCAATATCCGGAGAGTGCAGAAGCACAATTAATTGATGCTTACATTGCAAGAGCGCAAGAAAAGGTTAAATAAACACTAACTAAAACATATTGATAAAAAAGATCATCTTTCGATGATCTTTTTTGTTTAGTAGCTTTTCGTAATTGCAAGCGCTGGCCTTTTGACTAAGTTATCAATAACAGATTCTTATAGAAAGATCGTCATCCCGACTGGAGCATTGCAGAATGGAAAGATTTATGAGCCAGATTAAATTGGAAAATAGATTTAGCTTCGCTGAGCACTACATGGTTCTCGACTGGGTTGCACTCCGCTCGAAATAACGACAGTCCGAGACTAACGCGCCAATAATGTTATCTTTTTTTCTTTGGAAATCAGGTACAGGTGCTTTTAGGTTGCTGCATTCCCGCTCTCCGTTAATCCGATGCCACTTATTGTAAAATACAAGCTGCTGATAAGGCATCGGAACCACTGCGATCGGGTTTAGGTGGCAAGGACAGTAGTGCTATCCGGGGTTTGTATGACGCTGACAAATAACGGCTTATTGGGAGACGATGTTATTCAACCCTTTAATAGTAGTAAAGACACTGCCCTTTAGACCTGATTAAAATGGAAAGCCCACAGCGCAGCGAGGACTTGTAATGGAAAGCAGGACGAACATTAAAAAGAGCTACTGTAATTGCTCTTCAAATGATCTTTTTTGAACTACATCACCATTGAGATTTAAATTACAAAAGATCCTTCGCTGCCCTCAGAATGACAGCATGATTTACACAATTAACCATCTATTTATTAAAAGCCGTCATCGTGTGGGCTGGACCAATGGTAACGAAACTCTTAATCAAATCCACACTTTTATCGATTAATACAGGAAGTTCCAACTGCTCATTTTTATCAAACAAACCCAATACAAAATCTACCTGTCTGCCTTTCGGGTAATCGTTTCCGATGCCAAAGCGAAGGCGCGCATAATTTTGTCCGCCGCAAACTTCTTCTATGCTTTTTAGTCCATTATGGCCTGCACTGGAGCCTTGCAGTTTAAGTCTTAATTTGCCTAAAGGTAAAGCAAGGTCATCCACAACCACCAATACATTTTCTGGCGCTATTTTTAACTCTTTCATCCAATAGTTTACGGCTTTACCGCTGAGGTTCATAAAGGTAGTTGGCTTAATTACATGTAGTTTCTTACCTTTAAAACTCACTTCTGCATAATAAGCCAAACGGATATTATCGAAGCTACCACCTAAACCTTTAACCAGTTCATCAGCAATATCAAAACCAATATTATGTCGGGTGTGTACATACTCCGGTCCGATATTGCCTAAGCCAACTATAAGATATTTCATGGAGGCAAAGATAAATAAAAAGGCTGAAGGCGGGAAGGCTGAAGGTTTAAGGTAAAAGCAAAAAGACCAAAGACCAAAGCTTAAAGTAGCGACTACGCATTAAAAACAAAAAAGCGGTACAAAATTGCTTTTGCACCGCTTTTAAAATCTGTGTAATCACATTAATCTGTGAGATCAGCTTACTATTTTTTACCTTTAGCAGCTTCAGTTTCTGCTTGTTTTAATGCTCTAGACATTGCAACAGAAACGATAGTATCTTCAGGAGTGTTGGTGATTACGTATTTGTCACCTTGAAGGTCACGAACACGGAATAAACTACCTACTTCTAATTTCTCTAAGCTCACTTCTACGTTTTGCGGCATGTTAGCCGGTAATGCTTTAACACGTAGTTTACGTAATTTTTGGATTAATTTACCCCCCATTTTAACACCTGGAGAAGTTCCTGTTAATTTAACCGGGATCTCCATTATGATTTCTTTATCATCAAATAACTGAAGAAAATCGATGTGTAATAATACGTCGGTAAGTGGGTGGAATTGAGTATCTTTTACGATAGCTTTGGTTTTAACACCATTCACATCAATCTCCACAAAGTTTACATCCGGGGTATAAATAACATCTCTTAAGTCAGCAATAACTACAGCAAAGTGTTGTTGCTCTTTTCCACCATACAATACCGCCGGAACTTTACCTTCGTAACGAAGTTCCTTGGCATCGCGTTTCCCTACGTTCTCTCTTGGAGAACCGCTAATTGCGATTGTTTTCATTTTTATTTATATTTATTTATTAGTAGTCAGTATTAAGTATCGGGTATCAAGACCTTAAGCCTTCACCTCCTACCTTCAACCTTATTTAAACTCTTTTTATCGCTTCGCGTTTGGCGTCTGGCGTTTTAACCGCTTATCGCTAAACGCTTTGCACTAAACCCTAAACAGATCACTAATTGAGCCGTGTTCGTTTACATTGGCAATTGCCCTTGCAAATAAACTGGCCGTACTTAACACCCTAATTTTCGGACTTTCCTGTTTCAACGGTATGGTATCTGTAACGATCAATTCAGTTAGTACTGAATTCTCTACTGTTTCAACTGCTTTGCCAGATAATACAGCATGTGTACAAACGGCTCTGACACTTGCGGCACCATTTTCCATAATCAAAGCCGCAGCTTTTGATAAGGTTCCGGCAGTATCACAAATATCATCGATCAATACCACATCCTGTCCGGTAACATCACCAATAATCGACATGGATTCGATTTCATTCGCACGTTTACGGCGTTTATCGCAAATAATTACCTCGGCATTAAAAAACTTGGCAAAAGTACGTGCCCGGTATGAACCACCCATATCTGGAGACGCAATCGTTAAATTTTTTAAGCCTAGGCTTTTGATATAAGGTACAAAGATGACCGATCCATCTAAATGATCAACCGGAATATCAAAGAAACCCTGAATCTGTGCAGCATGTAAATCCATCGTCATGATGCGGTGAATACCTGCTGATTTCAATAAGTTAGCTACCAATTTGGCACCGATTGCTACACGTGGTTTGTCTTTTCTATCCTGACGGGCTAAACCATAATAAGGAACCACTGCTGTAATATAATGTGCCGATGCTCTTTTAGCAGCATCAACCATAAGCAAAAGTTCCATTAAATTATCGCTGGGCTGATAAGTAGACTGGATTAGAAAAACATCACTACCACGAATTGACTCATCAAAGGAAGGTTGAAACTCGCCATCACTGAATTTGTGAATGGTTACGCTACCAAGTGGCTTGCCGTAATGTTCGGCAATCTTAAGTGATAATCCCTTAGAACCTGTTCCGGAAAAAAGCTTTACCGGGTTAAACTGCAATGGCATGGGTTCGTATAGTTACGGTTAAAAAAAATCGGATCATGTCTATTTAAAACATGATCCGTTATTAAATTTTAGTTGTCCGACCTGGATTCGAACCAAGACAAACGGTACCAAAAACCGTTGTACTACCCTTATACTATCGGACAAGCTTTCTCGAGGATATTCTCCTCGAAAGGGAATGCAAATGTAGGAACCTTATTTTAAATATGCAAGAGTGATTTTAAAATATTTTTAATTTCTTTCCTGCTGTTCCTGTTTGCGATGCAAAGATAAAAAAATCATCATATAGGATGCAACATTTTCTTTTTTTATACGACTTTTTTTACTGCGAACCACTTAAATCATTTATTATCAAAAGACTAAAATTAAACTATGAATTACTCAAGGATCAACACCATTGGAGGCTGGCTCTGTTTTATTATTGCGGCACTCTCATACATCTTAACTTTAGATCAATCTGTAAGTTTCTGGGATTGTGGCGAATTCATTTCTTCTGCCTTCCGGATGGAAGTGGTTCACCAGCCTGGTGCTCCGATAGTGTCTATGATCCAAAGATTATTTTCGGCACTCGCTTTCGGCGATAAAACCAGGGTAGCCTATTTCATTAATATATCTTCTGCACTTGCAAGTGCAGGAACCATACTCTTTTTGTTCTGGACCATTACGGCACTGGCCAGGAAAACAGTAATTAAAAAAGGTGAAGACATCACCAATCAAAAAATTACCGGGATTATGGGCGCCGGTTTGGTCGGTGCATTGGCTTATGCTTTTTCTGACAGTTTCTGGTTTTCGGCTGTAGAGGCCGAGGTTTATGCCATGTCGTCGCTCTGTAGTGCCATCGTATTCTGGGGCATTTTGAAATGGGAATCGCAGGCTGATGAACCGAAATCAGACCGCTGGTTACTTTTTGTAGCATACATCATGGGGATTTCAATTGGCGTACACATTTTAAACCTGCTTACCATTCCTGCATTAATATTTGTTTATTATTTTAAAAAGAATCCTTCGCCAAGCTGGCAAAGTATTCTAAAAATATTTTTTGTCTCCATCGCAGCCTTAGCTATGGTGCAATTTGGCGTCATCCAATATGTGGTATCGCTTGCAGCAAGCTTCGATTACTTTTTTGTCAATACCATGAACCTTGGCTTCGGTTCGGGAATACTGTTTTTTGCTGCTTTATTGATCGGAAGCTTAGTTTATGGTATCCGTTATTCCATCCTTAAAAACAAAAGGGCTTTAAACCTGATCCTATTATTCACCGTACTACTTTTATTTGGATACAGTTCTTTCGCATTGCTGGTTATCAGGGCGCAGGCCAAACCTAACCTGAACAATTATAATGTAGATAATGTATTCTCGCTTTCGAGGTACCTGGGTCGCGACCAATATGGCGACAGGCCTTTACTTTATGGAGAGAATTACAATTCAGAAAAAACCGGAATTAAAGAAACGGGCAAGATTATCCGGAAAGGCGATCAAAAATATGAACCTGCAGGCACAAAATCTGAATATATTTTTGCCGATAAAACTTTACTGCCACGGATGTACAGTGACAAACCTGAACATATTACCTTTTACAAAAGTTACATGGGATTTGATGATGAACATCAACCTACCCTGCTCGATAACTTAAAATACATGTTTTCTTTCCAGACCGGGCAAATGTACATGCGCTACTTTATGTGGAATTTTGCAGGCAGGCAGGATAATGAAGATGGACAGTTTGGCGGAAAAGACGGCAACTGGCTTAGTGGCATAAAACCTTTGGATGCCATCAGGCTTGGCAATCAAAAAAACCTTCCACCATCCATTGTAGAGAATAAAGCCTATAACAGGTTTTTCTTTTTGCCGCTAATCATCGGTTTAATTGGTGCAGTTTGGCACTTTAAGCGTAATCAAAAAGATGCAGGTATTATCGGTTTACTTTTTGTATTTACCGGGGTGGCCATAGTTGTTTATCTAAATTCTGTTCCGATTGAGCCACGCGAAAGGGATTATGCTTACGTAGGCTCGTTTTATGCTTTTGCCATCTGGATCGGTTTAGGGGTATTTGGATTAAAGGACTGGGTTTTCCAAAAATTAACACTCCAGCGTGCAAGTATTTTTGCTACCATTATAGCCTTGTTTGGGGCCCCGATCATTATGGCCAGCCAGGGTTGGGACGATCACGATCGTTCTGATAGCCATGTGGCGAGAGATATGTCGGTCAATTACCTAAAATCCTGCGCGCCCAATGCCATCTTATTTACCTATGGCGATAACGACACCTATCCGGTTTGGTATGCACAGGAGGTAGAAAATATCCGTCCGGATGTGCGCGTGGTGAATTTAAGTTTATTCACTGCCGACTGGTATATTGATGGGATGCGAAAAAAGCAAAATGAATCTGCTCCTTTACCCATCACTTTAAAGCATGAGCAATATGTAGAAGGCACGAGGGATATCATGTATTACCAGGATTATAAGATTGCACAGCATATTGAGTTACAGGAAATTTTAGACATATTGTTATCCGATCATGACGAAGATAAAGTAACCATGACAGATGGTTCTAAATACAATGTGCTACCGACCAAAAACCTTAAACTGGCCGTAAGTCCGCAGCAGGTATTAGATACGGGAACTGTACCAAAAGAAGATGCCGGAAAAATAGCCGATAGTATGGAGTGGACTTATAATTCGAATTTTGTAACCAAAGGTACTTTAGTTTTATTTGATATTTTGGCACACAATAACTGGGAACGGCCGATTTATTTTAGCGGCGCCATGCCGAACGAGCAATACTTAGGGCTTAACAAGTACCTTTATTCGGAAGGTTTAAACAAAAGGCTCCTACCTTTGAAACCCGATGCGGCTATCACACAGGATTTTGATCGCATAAACCTGAAACCAATGTACAATAACCTGATAAATGTGTATAGCTTCGGCAACATTAAACATGCCAACCATTTAGACAGGCAATCTGCCGATGATGTAACCATGTTATCGAACATGTTTAATGGTTTATTAACCGGGCTCATTAATGAAGGTAAAATTACTGAGAGCAAAAACGTGGCAAATAAATACTTTGAAGTAATTCCGGCTAAATTTTACAGCATGCGCCAGGTAATAAGCACTTATTATTTTACTGAAAACCTGTATCGGTTAAATGACTTAAACCATGCAAATGCCATGATCAAAAAAACGGCCGATTACATAGACAGGGAACTCACCCATCTGGCGGATGTTTCAGAGAGTAAAAACCAGCTTTCTTCAGAACAGGATGTGCGTTTCTACTTAGGTTATTTAGGCCAAATGGTCAAACTAACGGAGGTATTTAAACAGGTAAGCCTGAGCAAAAGCCTCGAAAAACAATATAACGATCTGATGGTAAGGTTTACGCCTTTTGCTGCAGGATAGGCAAAAAACATTCCAGATGTAACCCATGAGCAGATTTCAGCTTTCTGCTTATGGGTTTTTGCTTTCCAATAAATTAAAATCCTTTATGTTAAAGCCCTTAAGCCGTTAAAAATTGTTAAATCAATGCAAAAATTTAACCGTTTTATCGACTAGAATAGTTAATTTCGGCAGCATTTTTATGTGAAAACATTTTTTAATATCATTAAACAAACCAATGAATTATTCAAAAGTTAATAATATAGTAGGCTGGATCTGCTTTTTAATTGCTACACTAACTTACGTTTTAACCTTAGAGCCTTCTGCCAGTTTTTGGGACTGCGGTGAATTTATCGCATCGGCATTTAGAATGCAGGTTGTTCACCAGCCTGGTGCGCCTTTGTTTTTAATGATCCAACGTTTCTTCTCAATTTTTGCAGCTGGAGATTTAACCAGAATCGCTTACTGGATGAACGTGGGTTCGGCTGTTTCGAGCGGGGCAACTATCTTATTCCTATTTTGGACGATTACTGCACTGGCTAAAAAAACAATATTGAAAGCGGGCGAAGAATTAACTAACGGCAAATTGATCAGTATTATGGGTGCAGGGGCTGTTGGTGCACTGGCTTATACTTTTTCTGATAGTTTTTGGTTTTCGGCAGTAGAATCGGAGGTTTATGCACAATCGTCATTATTCACGGCGATTGTATTCTGGGCTATCCTTAAATGGGAGGCACATGCTGATGAGCCAAGGGCCGACCGCTGGTTATTGTTTATTGCCTATATTATGGGTTTATCAATCGGTATCCACTTACTAAACTTATTAACTATACCGGCACTTGCCTTTGTTTATTATTTTAAAAGAACTAATAAAGCAACAACCTCCGGAATTATCAAAACACTCATAGCTGGCATCTTAATCTTAGCCGTGATTCAATATGGTATTATTCAATACCTGGTTTCGTTTGGTGCTTATTTCGATCTGTTTTTTGTAAATACATTAGGTCTTGGCTTCGGAACGGGTGTTTTATTCTTCGCTATTTTATTGATCGGTGCTCTGGTTTGGGGAATCCGTTATTCGATCAAACATCAAAAGAAATTATTAAACCTAGGTCTAATCTCTACCGTTTTAATCATTTTCGGTTATGCATCTTTCTCCATGATCATCATCAGGGCAAAGGCAGATCCAAACCTAAATAACAGTGCACCTAAAGATGCTTTCTCTTTCTTAAGTTACCTAAACCGTGAGCAATATGGCGATAGACCACTGGCCTACGGACCGAATTATAACTCTGAAAAAACAGGTGTAACCGAAGGTAAAACCATCTGGAGAAAAGGTAAAGATAAATATGAAGTGGCGGGTAAGAAAACCGATTACGAATATAACAACAACACTTTACTGCCTCGTATGTATAGTGATGATCCCAGACATGCCAGTTTTTATAAAGAATGGATGCACTTGGATGATAGTAAACACCCGAATGTAGTTGATAATGTTGGCTTTTTGGCCAGCTACCAGATCGGTTACATGTATATGCGCTACTTTTTCTGGAATTTCGTTGGTCGCCAGAACGATGAACAAGGTCAGGGAAGCGGATTTGAAGGAGAATGGATTAGTGGAATTAAGCCATTTGATAGCTGGTTACGTGGTGATCAAAGTCATTTACCGCCATCAACCGTTGATAATAAAGCGTACAACCGTTTCTTCTTTTTACCGTTGATTATGGGAATCATTGGCGCACTTTGGCACTTTAAACGCAATCAGAAAGATGCGGGTGTAGTGGCTTTGTTGTTCTTTTTTACGGGTATCGCGATTGTATTATACTTAAATCAAAAGCCTTTAGAGCCACGCGAAAGGGATTATGCTTATGTAGGATCTTTCTATGCCTTTGCCATATGGATTGGTTTAGGGGCCCTGGGTATTAAAGAATGGCTGTTTAAAAAATTAACGCCAACGGCAGGGGCTATTGGTGCCACGGTAATTGGTTTATTGGCTGCACCGGTAATTATGGCCGAGCAGGGATGGGATGATCATGACCGTTCTACCAAACTCGTACCACATGATATTGCCTTGGATTACTTACAATCCTGCGCACCGAATGCCATCTTGTTTACCTATGGTGATAATGACACTTACCCGCTTTGGTATATCCAGGAGGTAGAGAATGTTCGCCCCGATGTACGTATTGTAAATTTAAGTTTGTTTGATACAGATTGGTACATAAACGGTTTAAGACAAAAACAAAATGAATCAGCTCCATTGCCAATTACCATGAAACCTGAACAGTATGTTCAGGGCGAAAGGGATGTGATGCCGTATGATGATTATAAAATTGCGGGTAGCGTTGAGCTTAAAAACGTAGTTGATTTATTGTTATCAAACGATGAAAGCGATAAAGTTCCGATGCAAGATGGATCAAAATCTAACTTCCTGCCTACCAAAAACCTTAAAATAACGGTAGATCCTCAGCAGGTCATCAGTACAGGGACAGTACCTGCAGCTGACGCTTCGAAAATTACCACCACAATGGATTGGAAATTTAATAAAGGTTACGTTACTAAAGGAACTTTGGCCATGTTCGATATCCTGGCACATAACAACTGGAAACGCCCGATTTATTTTGCCTCTACCGTTCCTTCTGAGCAATATAACGGTTTAGACAAGTATTTATACAGCGAAGGTTTAGCCTTACGTTTACTACCCCTTAAAGCTGATACAACCGCATCTGAAGATAGACCAGAACTACTGAACACGCCTGTTTTATATCATAATGTGATGACTAAGTTTAAGTGGGGAAATATGAAAACGGCTAAATATTTAGATCCGCAATCATCAGATGATACGTTCATTTTCACCAATCTCTTCAGTAGCTTAACCAACAGCCTGATTAAAGAAGGCAAAATGGATGAGGCTAAAAAAGTGGTAGATAAATATTATGCGGTAATGCCTGACAGATTTTTCGGTATCCGTACGGTTGTCGTAAAATTTTATATGGCTGAAAACCTATATAAATTAGGTGAAACGGCCAGGGCCAATGATATTTTAGACAAATCCGGCGATTACATCAACAAGGAATTAAACTACCTGGCTGATATTTCACAATCAAAAGGACTAACCGGATCGCAGAACATCCAAACCGGCCTGTACTATCTGGATCGAATGGTTAAAACGAGTAAAGCTGCCGGGCAGGATAAGTTGAGCGATAAGCTGCAGAAAATCTTCAATAACCTTGAAGGCCGTTTATCCATGTTCTTCCCGCAACAAGGTCCGCAGTAATAAACGGATCTGAAAATAACTTATAAAAGCAGCTGCATTCATTTGTAGCTGCTTTTTTGTTGACCGAACCTATCAGGTTTTAAAAACCTGATAGGTTTATAAAGCACAAAAAAAATCCCGTTCAGCGTAGCCAAACAGGATTCAAGTTTATTTTAGTTAATGATTATTCGTTTACTACACCCATTTCACAGAATTTCTCAATCCTTTGCTCAATCATTTTATCTGTTTTTAATTTACCCAAAGCGGATAAATCTTTTACAATATACTCTTTTAATGTTTTACCCATTAACTCCGGATCCTGATGTGCACCACCAAGCGGCTCAGGAATGATGCCGTCGATTAGTTTGTTACCAAACATATCATCAGAAGTCAGTTTCAAACATTCAGCGGCTTTTTCTTTAAAATCCCAGCTTCTCCACAAAATAGAGGAACAAGATTCAGGAGAAATTACCGAATACCAGGTGTGTTCTAACATATATACTTTATCACCTATGCCTATACCTAAAGCACCTCCAGACGCACCCTCACCTACAACAATGCAGATGATCGGCACACGTAGAACCGACATTTCAAGCAAGTTTCTGGCAATAGCTTCACCTTGCCCACGCTCTTCGGCCTCTAAACCAGGGTAAGCGCCCATTGTATCGATGAAGGAAATAACCGGTTTATTGAATTTTTCGGCCAAACGCATTAAACGTAAAGCTTTGCGGTAACCTTCCGGGTTGGCCATACCAAAATTGCGAAACTGGCGCTCTTTGGTATTTTTACCTTTTTGATGACCGATAACCATTACCGTTTGACCATTTATGGAAGCAAAACCGCCAACAATCGCTTTATCATCTTTAACCGTTCTGTCACCGTGCATTTCAATAAAATCATCGCAGATCATATTGATATAATCAAGGGTTTGCGGGCGATCCGGGTGACGGCTCATCTGAACCTTGTTCCAACCGGTTAAATTTTTATATAAATTATTGGTAGTTTCATCTAATTTACCATCAAGTTCATCTAACGTGGCAGACATATCTACCTTAGTTTTTTCGGCAACTTGCTTAACCTTTTCTATCTGCTGAACTAAATCGGCAATAGGTTTTTCAAAATCGAATGATGTTTTTATTTGCTGCATAATTGAACCACAAAAATAAGTAATTATTTTTAGTTTGTAACCAACAGTTTTTCGTTTACGTTTTTGCGGGAGTAAATCGCGTTAGCATAAAGGAAATAGCATTGTAAATAGCCTTTTGCTATTTTTTTATTCTTCTTGATTTGGAAAGCAATTGCAGTAGTGCTTTGGTTTGGTTCTGTCCCGCCCCCGTTTCTGCTGATTGAAGCCTGTGAAACCAGCAAGCATACCCTAAATTAAATAAAAACAGATGCTTAAAATCGGCATCTCACTCCGGTCGGGTTTAGTTTATACCTGCCTGTTCAACTATGACGGTTTTCCGTGCCACCGCCCTAACCTACCTGGCCCTGATTGCAATGGAAAGCACGCAAGCGAGGTACGAGTGCGGACTTGCAATGCAAAGCAGGACGAACGATAATTATTACACTACAACTGCGCTCCTTAAAACCCAAAAGCCTTGACTAATAATTTGCTTAAAGATTTCTCCATTCCGTTCCACTTCAGTCTAAATGACGACCGATTTTTAGAACTTAGCGGCCTCGCCCGCTTTTGGCAATGCTTTTTTAATAAACTCACGGATGTGGTTATTGGCCGTTTTCAGATCATCCTTGCGTAAATACATCATGTGCCCACTGCGGTAACCTTCCCAGCTCATACGGTCTTGCAGTTTACCCGCAGCATCTAACTGCCACATGCTATATTTGGCATTAAAATAATCGCAGGCACCGTCATAATAACCAGATTGCACTAATAAATGTAAGTATGGGTTTTGTGCCATGGCCTGACGAAGGTTATCACCGGTCTGGTCTCCGGATTTATCCCATGGATAAACTGAACCGAACATATTGTACTTCAAATCGGTTTTATAGTTCAGCTCGTTGCGAATGTACATATTAATAGCCGGTGTAAAAGAATGCAACCAAGAGGTTAACTCTGCATTATAATCTGGTCCCTCGCCAGCGCTCATTTTATCTATACCCCGATAACGCGAATCTAACCGGCCAACAGTGAAACCTTTATCTCTCAATAGTTCTTTCCAAAAAAAATCGGTTGGTACATTCAGGTTATAATCTAAAATTACCTTTTCTGATAGGCCCGAGTAACGGGCCATTTTTACGGCAATCGCTTTCTTTTTATCAGCACTTAACATCCCTCCCTGCGAAATGGCCGGGATAAGCTCATTAATGGTAAAACTTTCCACTTCAGGAAGCATAGCCGTTAGGTCTTTGTTTTGTAAATCTGCTGCCAAAGTTTTATGGTACCATGCGGTAGCGGCAAAATACGGTAAACGCAAAGCGGCATCAACAGGGCCGCTACGCTCAATACCTAATTCGGTTGGCGAAACTAACACCACACCGTTCAGGTACATCCATTGACTGTTCTGCAATTCTAAAGCTAAGCCCGAAACGCGTGTAGTACCATAACTTTCGCCAATTAAAAACTTTGGCGAAGCCCATCGGTTATTACGCGTTACAAAGGTGTTGATCCACTCGGCCAGGTATTTAATATCGGCACGTACACCGAAGAATTTATTGGTTGGAATATCTTTGCTTACCGCTCTCGAATAGCCTGTGTTAACCGGATCGATGTATACGATATCTGCCACATCTAAAATAGAATATGGATTTTCTTTATAACCATAAGGCTGTACAGGATATCCTTCATCATCAATATTCAAAACCACCGGACCAGTATAGGCGATGTGCATCCATACAGAAGCAGAACCCGGACCACCGTTAAAGGAGATTACCAAAGGTCGCCTATCGCGATTTTGTACATCGCTGCGTTCGTAATAAGTATAGAATAAACCAGCAATCGGTTTCCCGTCCTCATCCCAAACCGGTAAGGTACCAGTAGTAGCTTTATACGGAACGGCTTTGCCATCGATATTTACGGAATGGTTGGTTACTACCGAGCTCTCCACTTTAATGTTCCTTTCATCAGCTGAAGATTTAGGTTCGTCTTTAAGGGTTACCTGGGTAGTGGTTACGGTTTCTTTAGATTGGCTTTTTCTTGGGCCTTGTTGCGCGTACGCAAAAATGCCCATGCTTAAAAATGTAGCAAGTATAAATCTGAATTTCATTGCGTTTGGTTTGGTTGCTAAATATCAAAATATTGTAGCGTTAATCAAAAAGCACATTAGAAATGTTACCATAAAAAAGCCTGTACTGCACCTGCAATACCGGCTTTTAGCAAGTTGTAATGATTTTACACGATTTACCAGAGACGGATAAATGACTGGAATTAATTACTTCAATGCTGTTTTACTAAAAATATGGTATTCTCCAGGTGCTAAAGTCCTCTGATAAGTGCTGTTAGACAGGGTAATACCTGTACCGACCGCATCAAGCCATGCCCCGGCTGTACCGAAATCAATATTGGCCGTTTGGCTCACTACATCAAAATTACCGACCACCACAACGGTATTCGTTCCTTCTGTTAACTTGATATATTTGATGCCGCCGGCAAGATTATACGTTGAGTTAGTTGAGTTAAAAATACTGTTGTTCTTTTTCAACCTGATGAATCTGGCATAAGCATCGTATAGTGCCTTGCGGTTTGGGTCGCTGTAATAATCCCATTTAATTGGTTTTTCGCCAGTTCGTCCATTAAAATCAATATTAATATCATAACCCAGCTCCCCAAATTGCCATACCATTTTAGGTCCGGGTATGCTGAATAAAAAGGCGGCTACAAGTTCTTCTCTTTTTAGAGAAGTGGCCAGGTTCCCTTTAATTACATAATTTCCGGCTGCATTACCGTAAGTAATATTCTTAAAATTTAATCGCTCCTCGTCGTGACTTTCGCCATAACCAACTAAATTTTCTGATTTAGCAAAGCCATGGTTGGCATAAAAGCCCCATTTAAAATTAGAATTATCCAACCAGCCCATCGTAGCCTCATTCATGTTATAATTCATATTGTTCCAAAGCATCATACCATCATCTGCCAATACCTTTTCTTCAGATTCTTCTGCAAAGTGTTCCAAAATCACATAGAAATTAGGATCTAAACTCTTGATATAACCATTGTAATCTTTCCAAATGGCAATACGGCTGGCATCGTACAACCTGAACTGTACATCATCTGTTGATTGCTTTTGCGTAAAACCCTTCGAAAGATCGAAACGGAAACCATCAATTTTATACTGCTGCATCCAGAATTTCATCACATCTTTCGAGAATTTCCTGGTGGCCGCACTTTCATGATTAAAATCGTAACCTACATTAAACGGATGTTTGGCATCTACGTTAAACCATGGGCTGTTTGCTGTAGGTTTTGAGCCATCGAAATACAATTGCACCATTGGCGATTGACCGAAGGAGTGGTTTAACACCATATCCATAATCACTGCAATGCCTCGGCCATGGCATTCATCTATAAAATTCTGTAGTGCAGTTTTGGTACCATAATATTTATCGGGGGCAAAATAAAAGGACGGGTTGTAGCCCCAGCTTAAATTCCCTTCAAATTCATTCACGGGCATTAATTCTATCGCATTAATCCCTAAACCAGTTAAATAATCAAGTTTGGCCAAAGTTGACGCATAGTTATGATCAGTAGTAAAATCACGTACCAATAATTCGTAAATCACCAGGTTATTTTTTTCAGGACGGTTGAAACTGGTATTTTTCCAGGTATAAACGGGTTGATTAGCCTGCATCACACTCACAATTCCTGTGGTTTTACCTGTTGGGTAGGCTTTTAAATTGGGGTAAGTCGCCGCAGAAATATATTGGTCATTATCCGGGTCGAGTATTTTCTCACCATAAGGATCGGCTACTTTCAGGTTTCCATCTACATAAAACTGATAGGCATATTCTGTATTCGCATTTAAATTATTGACCTGAATCCACCAGTAATTTCCATCAGGGGTATTTTTCATGGGTAAGGCATTGACTGACCAATCGTTAAATTCACCAATCAAGGATACTGACTTTTTTCCGGGTGCATAAAGTGTTACAATGGCTGATGTGCCATTATTGGTAAACACCACACCATCTTTGGCCCCTGCTGGCAGATCAGCTTTTTGATCAGTTAGCGTAGGCTCTAAACTACCATCTGAAGCTTTTTTACAGGCGGTAATACATGCTGTTACCAATAGCAAAAGGTAAACAATGGTTTTGACTCTTTTTGTTTCGTGCAGATACGAACCAATACGGTTAATATTTTTTTTCATTTGGTTAGGTTATTTGATTTTTACCACAGAGAACACCGGGTTTTTTCACAGAGTGCACTGAAAATACATCTTTTATGTACCTCGGTCTGTGTCGCCACAGACCGAAGCATGAGTAATGGTCTGTGAGGACACAGACCATGGAGTAGTGTTTTAGACTGATCTATTTTCTTCTACTTCCAGTTTAGAAGTCAAAACTTCATCAGTTTTCTTTGGTTCACGGATAAATAAATAACAGATTACAGCTGCTAAAATCATCAATCCACCACCTAATTGTACAGCTAAAAGCCTGTCGTTATTTAATACATTACGCATTAACCAGCCAAAACCGAGCGAGGCAATAATTTCGGGCAATACAATAAAGAAGTTGAAGATACCCATGTAAATCCCGATTTTATCTTTAGGCAGCGATCCGCTTAACATGGCATAAGGCATAGAAAGGATACTGGCCCAGGCAATGCCCACTCCTGTCATACATAAATACAGCATATTTTTATCGTGCACCCAGGCAACGCTGATTAAACCGATTGCACCGCAGATTAAACAAAGGGCATGGGTGGTTTTGCGGCCCAGTGTATCGGCAATTTTTGGTAGTATCAGGGCAAACAGAAAAGTAATTACGCTGTAATAAGCGAGTGTTAAACTGCCAAAATCGGCCCCATGCGCATAAACCGGATCGGCAGCATCTTTGCCACCAAAAACATTTACGGCAACAGCGGTGGTATAATAAAACCACATTAAAAATAAACCTGGCCAGGTAAAAAACTGAACCAAAGAAACAATCTGCATCCTTTTTGGCATATTCCTCAAGGCATGAAAAATTTCTCTTGCACCACCCCCAAAACCTTTGTTGCTTTCTTTTACTTTTTCTTTAAAATCTACATCCTGGGGTGGATATTCTTTGGTGGTCAGCACTGTCCATAATACTGCAGCGAAAAAGAAAAAAGCACCGATATAAAAAGAGAATTTAACATTTTCTGGGATACTGCCCTGCGCTGCCGTATTGGTTAAATGGAATATATTGTTCATCATCCAGGGTAAGGCCGAAGCTACACTCCCACCTAAACCGATCATCATGCTCTGCATAATAAAACCCCGGTTAACCTGACTATCAGGCAATTTATCGGTAACAAAAGCGCGGAAAGGTTCCATGGCAATGTTTCCAAAAACATCAAGGATCCAAAGCAGTCCGGCTGCCATCCACAATACACTACTATGTGGCATGAAGATTAAGGCAATACTACTCACAATGGCCCCAAGCATAAAATAAGGCCTTCTCCTGCCCCATTTTGGATGCCAGGTGCGGTCGCTCAGGTAACCTATTACCGGCTGTACCAATAGGCCGGTTAAAGGGGCTGCCAAAAACAATAATGGAACCTGATCGGGATTGGCGCCCAGGTTTTCGTAAATGCGCCCCATATTGGCCCTTTGTAAATCCCAACCGAACTGGATCCCGAAAAACCCAACGCTCATGTTAATGATTTGTGCGAGTGTTAATTTGGGGTTCTCGAATATTGTTTTTAAGCTCATTTTGTTTAGTTTTAAGCGCTTAGCGCATGGCGCATGGCGTTATTTTCTATTGCTTTAATAATTAATTCTACGATAACGAGTGTCTCATTTTTCACCACAGAGAACGCAGAGTTTTGACACAGAGTTCACCGAGAATAAATATCCTTCGTGTTTCTCTGTGCTGTCACTTTGTGTGCTCTGTGGTTAATTATCTTAAAATTCTATCACCTGAGCACTAACCGGCGCCAGGGTTACGGGTATGTTTGTGCCTGCAGGTATATTTAATTTTTTATCTGTCAACAGTTCGGTAACGGGTGATGAACTTTTAACTTTTAAAACTTCTTCCGGAATTTCGATGTTAGCGCTTAAAGTTTGGTTTCGATCGAAATTGGCCACTACCAGTAAACGTTGCTTGCCCGAGTAACGGATAAAGGCATACATCCGGTTATTCATATTGCCGGTAACAGGCACTTCATAAATTTTTCCATTCGATACGGCATCGCTTGTCGACGTTACTTTTAACAATTGCTGATAGTAATTCCTTAAATTTTGCTGTGCAGCATTTAATTTATGGCCGTCAAACAAACCACCGTTCATCCATTTCTGGTGGTTAGGAACGCCCCAATAATCGAAGATAGTAGTCCGGTTATCGTCTCCGCCATAACCCTCTTTTCCTTTTCCAGGTTCACCAACTTCCTGACCAAAATAAAGCATCACCGGGCCACCGCCTAAAGTTGCCGAAACTACCATGGCGGGCAAAGCCAGTTCGGCCTTGCCTGCAAATCCTGCAGATGCGATGCGTTCTTCATCGTGGTTTTCTAAAAAACGCAGCATGCGATGGCCAAAACCGGCACTTTCCTGCTGCCAAATGAAACGGATATCTTTTACATCAGCATTTGGTTCATTCCTGATCAACCTTTTTAAACCGTCATACAAACCTACCTTATCGTAGAGGTAATCAAATTTACCTTCATCTAAATATTGTTGGTAGACTTTTGGTATATAGGCTTCTCCGATAAAAATTAAATCCGGATTTACCTTTTTAACCTGAGGAATTACCCAGGTCCAAAATGCAATGGGTACCATTTCGGCCATATCGCACCTAAAACCATCAACCCCTTTATTAGTCCAAAAGATTAAAATATCGCGCATTTTCAACCAAACAGGTGGAATGGGATTAAAGTATTGTTTCTCTCCGTTCTGATAATCTACACCATAATTTAATTTAATGGTTTCGTACCAATCGTCGTATCTAGGCTGCGCTGAAAACACATTGTTTCCTGTTGCTTTTGCCGGGTTCTCTTCAAACTTACCATCCTGAAGTACTGAAAGTGGTGTTTTTTGTCCATTCGTAGGAACCACTAAAGCCTGACCAGAGATATAATAAAAATCGTTCTTAGGACTAAAGGCTTTGGTTACCTCATCCTGTACCCCAAAATCAACTACGCCATCAGGTTTTGAATAAGAATGGTAACTTCTGGCCACATGGTTGGGTACAAAATCAATCAGCACTTTTAAATTTTTAGCATGGGTTCTTTTCACCAGTGCTTCAAACTCTTTCATCCTGTTTTTAATATCAACAGCCAGATCGGGATCTACATCATAGTAATCGCGGATGGCGTAAGGCGAACCTGCTCTTCCCTTTACCACATCAGCATCATCAACCTTAATTCCGTAAGCAGAATAATCGGTTAGGCTAGCGTGTGCAATGGCTCCTGTATACCAAACATAATTTACATGGAGTTCTTTTATACCATCTAAAGCTTTATCGGTAATATCGTTAAACTTGCCAGAACCATTTTGTTCAATGGTTCCGTAAGGTGCATTAGTAGTGTTTTTATTCCCGAACAAACGGGGCAGTAACTGATATATAACGATCTGTTTATCGTTCATTTTTGTCCGCTTTTTTTGTGCAAAGGATAGTGATGAAATAAGTAAAAAGAAAATTGACACCATATAGGCTACCGCATTAAGATTGCTTCGTTTCTTGCAATGACGATCAGTCGAAGCAAATCTCCGTCCGTTTTCCATTTTACCTTTTACCGCTACAATCATACCAACTCCGTGTTATTTACTTCAATTTCAGTATTTCCGGCCAATTTATGAAGCTGGTTTCTGATACCGATTTCCAAATCAATAGCTGCGTGGTTTTTAATGCTGATGCCGCTCTCGGTGATATTAATTTTTAAGGTAGTTCCTCTAAAGCCAATGGTAAACGAAAAAGACTTCCACTTGCCTGGCAAGAAAGGATTAAAATGCAATTTACCGTCGCGTACACGCATGCCTGCAAAACCTTCTACCACACTCATCCAGGTTCCTGCCATCGAAGTGATGTGTAAACCATCCTCCGTGTCGTTATTATAATCATCAAGGTCTAAACGTGCAGTACGTAAGTAGAATTCATAAGCGCGGGCTTCGTCGTTTAATTTGGCCGCCAAAATACTGTGAACGCAAGGTGATAACGAACTTTCGTGTACCGTACGCGGTTCATAAAAATCGAAGTTTCGTTTTAATGTATCCAGATCGTAATCTTCTTCAAAGAAATATAAACCTTGTAAAACATCTGCCTGTTTAATAAAACACGAACGTAAAATTCTGTCCCAGCTCCATTTTTGATTAATCGGACGCTCGCTGGCCGGAAGGTCTTTCACCAAAATTTGTTCCTTGTCTAAATATCCATCCTGCTGTAAGAAAATCCCCAGTTTTTCATCTTGTGGATAATACATTTTCTCAATGATATTGGCCCAGTCGGTAAATTCCTTTTGATCGAAATTCAAACTTTTTAACAGGCTGTTGTATTTTTCAGGTTGTTGTGCTTTAACTATGTTGGCTGCTTCGGTGGCATATTTCAAACACCATGTAGCCAAAATATTGGTGTACCAGTTATTATTGACGTTGTTTTCGTACTCATTTGGTCCGGTTACACCAAGCATTACGTATTGCTGTTTATCGTTGCTCCAGTTTACACGCTGTTTCCAGAAACGGGCAATACCGATTAACACTTCCAGGCCAAAATCTGAAAGATAACTTTCATCTCCGGTATAACGGATGTAATTGAAAATGGCAAAAGCGATGGCCCCGTTACGGTGGATTTCTTCGAAAGTAATTTCCCACTCATTATGACATTCTTCACCATTCATGGTTACCATTGGATATAGTGCTGCACCATCCTTAAAACCTAGTTTTGCTGCATTTTCTATGGCTTTACCCAATTGTTTGTGGCGATAAACCAACAGGTTTTTACTTACTTCCTGTGGAGCAGTTGCCAGGTAAAAAGGTACACAATACGCTTCCGTATCCCAATAAGTAGAGCCTCCGTATTTTTCTCCGGTAAAACCTTTCGGACCAATGTTCAGTCGGTCATCTTTACCGGTATAGGTTTGAAAGAGCTGAAAAATATTAAAACGAATAGCTTGTTGAGCTGAAACATCGCCTTCGATAATAATATCACTTTCTTCCCACTTGCTTGCCCAGGCTTCGCCTTGTTCCTTTAATAAAGTATCAAAGCCCTTAGCAGATGCTTTGGCTATTACCGATTTCGTTTCTTTTAAAAGTGATTCTTTAGGATAATTTTCTGAAGACAGATTGGCCGCGATTTTGACCAGGGTAATATCTTCGTTTGCTTTAACATTTACGGAAAAAGTTTGTCTGACGAATTTCTCTTTACGTACAGGCTCTGGATTGATATCTAATTTCTCTCCATTTTTATACAACTCAATATTACTTCCTGTACAAACTTCAAATGCTGTTTTCTTTGTTCTGAGTTTGATATAGGCTTCCGTTCCCGAAATTTCATCAGCAATCATATCCCAGAATTTTTCATCGTAGTTACTGTCCTGATTTTTTACATCACCATCGATAAAAGGTGTTAAAGTTAATTTTCCATCAAAATCCAATGGTGTAATGCTATAGCGGATGGCACCAACTTCATCATCAGCAATGCTGCAAAAACGGGTTGATTTAACTTTCAGGGTTTTACCACTTTTTAATTTCGCGGTGAAGCTACGCTCTAAATATCCGGCATGCATGTTCAGTACACGTTTAAAATCGATCACCTCAGCTGTTGCCAGATTCAGGATTTCATCATCAATTTTTACTTCGATACCTACCCAGTTTGCTGCATTTAATACTTTTGCAAAATATTCCGGATAACCGTTTTTCCACCATCCCACACGGGTTTTGTCAGGATAATAAACACCTGCAACATAATTACCCGGTAAAGTTTCTCCGGTATAGGTTTCTTCAAAATTGGCGCGCTGGCCCATACGTCCATTACCCAAACTGAAAATGCTTTCCGAAATTTTATTTAAATGTGGATCAAAGCCTTCTTCGATAATATTCCACTCATCTGCTTTAATGTAATTTTTCATATTTAGTATCAAGTAACGAGAAACCAGTATTAAGTAATTAGAATCGGGTATCAAGATAAATTTACTACTTGATACTTACTACTTAATACTTGCTACTCCTACAACTCTTCTAAGTCTTTAACTGTTAATTTATCTAATCCGCTTACGACCAAATCTGCCTGGCTAAGCACGCTTTTTTCACCGATACCGATAGCTTTCATTCCGCCTCTTTTTGCCGCTTCTACGCCTGCAACGGCATCTTCAAAAACCACACATTCGCTGGGTTTAAAACCTAAAAGTTCAGCACCTTTTAAAAATACTTCCGGATCAGGCTTTGATTTGGTGACCATATTGCCATCCACAATTTCATCGAAGAAATGGGCCAGATTTGTTTTTTCTAAAATGATTCCTGAGTTTTTGCTTGCTGAGCCCAATGCCAGTTTATAACCTGCTTTGTGTATTTCGGTTAAAAAATCAACCGTTCCGGGCAAAACTTCAGCAGGTGTCATTTTGGTAATCATATCTACATACCAACTGTTTTTCAAAGTGGCCAATTCTTCTTTCTCATCATCCGTTTTCTCTACGCCGCCCCAGGCCAAAATCTTGTTCAAACTTTCTACCCGGCTAACACCTTTTAACTGTTCGTTCTGCTCTTCAGTAAAATCAAAACCCATGGTATTAGCTAAACGTTTCCATGCTTTATAGTGGTAAACCGCAGTATCTACCAGTACGCCATCTAAATCGAATAAACAAGCTTTGATTTGAGATCTGAGATCTGAGATTTTAGATTGGAGATTTTCTTGCATCTTTGTTATATTTTTTTGTATCAGGTAGTGAGTATCAAGTATCAAGATGTAAGTCCGACACCTTAAACCCTCTACCTTTTACCTTTCTACCTTAATTCAAGCACCAATGTAGTCTTAGCGGGTACTTTAATGTTTTTAAATTCGATGTTTTCGCCGGTAATTATATTTTTAGCGGAAGTAATTCCTGTTGTTCTTTCGGCAAATCGATCTGTATTCAGTATTTTTTCTTTTTCTGTATTGTTTACAATAACCATTACAGTGCCTTTTGGTTCTGCATGGTAGCGGAAATAAACATAAATATCATCCTGCGGCACAAACTGCATCAATTTACCTGTTTGCAATGCAGGACTGTTTTTGCGGAAATTAGCTAAGGTCTTTACAAAGTTGAAAGCTTCGTTTTCTTTGTTTGTACGGCCACCGGCGATGAATTTATCTTTTTTATCGCCTTCCCATCCCCCAGGAAAATCAGAACGGATTAATCCATCTGGATTGGAGAAATTTTTCATTAAAATTTCTGTTCCGTAATACATTTGCGGAATGCCGCGCATGGTTAATAAGATACTCATTCCCATTTTGTATTTATCGAAATCTTCACCCACCATTGAGTAAAAACGGCTCATATCGTGGTTGTCCAGAAAAATACAGTTGGTATTTGGATTTTTGTAAAGAAAATCGTGCGCCAGGGTTGCATACAAACGGTTAATTCCATCTACCCAGCCATTTTTACCATTTATGCCTTCATAAATCGCATCTTTTAAAGTAGCATCGGTAATGCCCTGTAAATGGGTATCAAAACCTCTGTTAACGGTGTTGCCACCTGTAAAAAAAGCCTGGTTCGCCACCGCGGTTACCAATGTTTCGCCAAAAACAGATAAGTGTGGAAATTCTGTCTGCACTTTTACAGCCCAATCAGCCATGTAAGCCGGATCATTGTATCCATAAGTATCCAAACGTAAACCATCAATACCAGCATATTCTATCCACCAGATGTGGTTTTGGGTCAGGTAATTTTGTACGAAAGGGTTACGTTGGTTTAAATCGGGCATTGAAGGTACAAACCAGCCATCCAACATCTGCTTGCGGTCGGCTGCTGATGCATGGATATCCATTACCGTTTGATCGCGGTAACTGGTCTGTGTATATTTTGGCCATTGGTTTAACCAGCTTTTCATGGGTAAATCTTTATAAAACCAATGTTGGGTACCAATGTGGTTGTGTACAATATCTTTTATTACTTTTAGTCCTTTGGCATGCGCAACTTCTACGTATTTCTTGTAAAGTGCGTTGGTACCATAACGAGGATCTATTTTGTAGTGATCGGTTACCGCATAGCCATGATATGAAGCCTGTGGCATATCATTTTCTACCTCTGGTGTCATCCAAACGGTCGTAATTCCTAAATCTTTCAGGTAATCGAGGTGATTGATTACGCCTTGGATATCGCCACCATGTCGGTAATACATACTGTCGCGGTTTAATGCGGTTTCAGTTAAACCCTGAACCACATCGTTGCTCTTGTCACCGTTCGAAAAACGATCGGGCATGAGCAGATAAATGAAATCTTTGTTGGTTACCCCCTGAATTCTGCCTGCGCTTTTATCGCGGTTTTTTAATTCGTAAGTGTAAGTAAATATCTTTTTTCCGTTAACGGCAAAGTTAATCGGGAATTTCCCTGCTTTGGCCGCCGGAGCAATGGTTAAATCGAGAAATAAATAATTCGGGTTTTCAACTTTGTTAACCTTTAAGAGTTTTACCCCCGGATAAGTTAAGGAAACCGAGCTTGAAGCAATATTTTCGCCATGTACCAATAATTGCAGTTTAGGATTTTGCATCCCCACATACCAGAACATCGGTTCTATACGCTCTAACTTTTGAGCAAAAAGATTAATGCTGCTCAACAGTGCAACCAGGATAGTGAACATTGTTTTTAATCCTTGCACTTTTGTATGGATTTTAGCCTGAATATTAAAAGGAGAAGGGATGAGGGGAAGAGACATGGCGACAGTACGGGATTTTATCATGCTAAAACTTTATAATGATTTTAAAAATCCCGTAGAAATCAAAAGATCTCTACAGGAATAATTTAGTTAATGATTAAATTTTAACCATGGTGAAAACCCCGGTTTTACCATCTGCATTAAGTGTTAAGGTAAGCTTATAATTACCAGCAACAGTAACATTAATATCTGCACCATTATCGCCAATACTAGTTCCCCAGTCATGATTTTTTCTAAACTTAAAGGCACCAGGCGTTAAAGCAAATGTTCCGGTCCAGGTGTTTTTGCCATCATTTACCGGACTGAGGTCGGTATCAACAGTCCAATTGCTTCCTGGAATGGCATTACCGATAATTGACCAGTAATCTGCATTGATAATCGTATAGACATTGGCATTAAGATCAATAGTGAGCAGTTTAAAACCTGCCGAAACGGAACTGATATCCCCACCTGAGGTACTGAGCTTACCGCCTCCGGCATCGCCATATGCTACATCCCATTTTTTAGCAGTAGTAATTTTAAAGTTACCACCGTCTAACTTGATAATTCCGGTATAGATGCCGTTACCGGTAACTGAAACCAAGCTATCGGCTGTTGGTGGATTCCATCCCTGATATGCACCCGGAACATAGACCCACGAAGTTAAAGGGAATGGCTTTGCACTTATCGAAACTACATTACTGTAAACCGGACTTACCGCATTAGAAATGGAAGCTTTTACCCGGATTTCTATATCAGAATTTACAGCAGTTGACAGATTCAAAGAAAGCAGTAAATTATTAAAATCCAACCCATTATAACTTTTAGTTGTCACATTTGGATCAATGATTACATCTTTTGTTTTATCTGCGGCAAAATTTGATCCTTTTGGAGCCAGTTGTAAAATATTGGTAACAGCTGCCTGATAACCAAAATTAGCATTACTTAAGGTAAAAGTAATCACATTGACATTGAGCATACTTTTATCTAAAATTACCGTCGTAGCCGAACTTTTTAAAGTACCTCCTGTACCTGCATTGGCTATGGCCCGGGTTTCGTCTTTTTTGCACGACCATAGCGATAGCACGATAAAGCTAAGGGCAAAGGATTTAAAGAATATTGATTTCATCTTTATAAAATATTAAGATTAATAGCCTGTGTTCTGAACCAGATTCGGATTAGCGATTAAATCTGCTGTCGGAATTGGATATAAGTTACGGTAAGCCGGCAAACTTGCACCTGCTTTAACACCACCTTTAAATGGCCATAAATAGGCCGCACCAGTGAATTTGCCATAACGGATTAAATCGGTACGGCGGTGTGCCTCCCAATATAACTCGCGGGCACGTTCGTCTAAAAAGAAATCTACCGATAGCGTGCTTACATCGCCACTGTTGTTACCATAAGCACGGCGACGTAGGTTATTCACATAGGCAAGTGCCTGTGCAGTACTACCGCCCGAACCACCTCGCATTACGGCTTCACCATAGATTAAGTATTGCTCCGCTAAACGGAATAATGCAAAATCCAATGAACTGAATGTTCCGTTTAATGATGCAGGAGTAATTCCTCCGGACGTAACGTTTTTAAATTTGGTTACCCTTAATCCATCTGTAAATACTCCGATATCGTCTACATTGCTTTTTGTACCAAAAAATATACCGCGTTTATCTGCCGTTCCATTAGGATCAGGAAATAAGGCCGGTAAATTCTGACGGGTTCTGTTACCGCCCCAGCCACCTGAAGGCACTCCATACGATGCAGGGCTCATGTCTGCATTGATTGCAGCATTAATCAAAAAGGTAGTTCCACCGAAATTTGTTCCTCTTACCCCATCGTAATTGATGGTTAAAATGTTCTCTGTATTATTAAGGTTATTATCAGCCAGAAATAAATCTTTGTAATTATTTTTTAATAAATAACCTGCATTGATAACCTTACTTGAATAGGTAATGGCTTCGGTGTATTTTGCTGTGCCGGTGTATACCTGGGCATTTAAATATAACCTGGCTAACAATGCCCAGTCTGCTCCTTTATCAGCACGGCCATATTCATTTGTCCGCGCATCGGCCAAATCGCCTTCAATGGCTTTTAATTCTGACTCTACGTAAGTAAACAAAGCTGCTCTTTGAATTTGCTTAGGATTCGTTTTGCCAATAGCATCTGCTTCTGTTACGAAAGGCGGATTTCCGAAACCATCCAATAACACCCAATACTGAAATGCCCTTAAGAAACGGGCTTCGGCACGATAACGCTGAATAGCAGAAGCATCAGAACCGGTAATGTTACGACTTGCCAGTTTTTCTGGTGTACTTTCGCGAAGAAATTCATTACAGATCGTAATCTGTAAAATGCTTTTAGAATATAAACCCCTTAAAAATTGATTATCGGTATTCCAGGTACCATAATCCAATTCAGGAATACCTGTATCTCCCCAGGCACAAATTGCTTCATCGGTTACCAGTTCTTGTGAAGTCCAGAATAACCTGAAGAAATCTGCAAAACCGGCATTCAAACCGCCAATGTCGCTATTATCAGATCCTGTTGGACTGGTTAATGCGTAAGTGGCATACAATTTCACCAGCTCTTGTTTGTATCCTGCAGGCGTAGCATAAACCACGTCGGCCGTTACATCATTCGTAGGCTTTAAATTTAAGGCATCTTTCTTACAAGAATTTAAAGAAAGCAATAAACCTGCGGTTGCCAATATTATTTTAAACGAATTTTTCATTTCTCTTTATCTTTATTAAAAACCAACATTTAAACCCAGTGTGTATGTCCTTGGCCTAGGATATAATTTAAAGTCGATCCCATCTGTTAACTCAGGATCTAATCCTTTATAATTAGAGATAACAAACACATTCTGGCAATTGGCCGTAATTCTTAAATTGGTATTGCTGTTTCTAAATAACTTACCGGCATCATAAGCCAGGCCAAGGTTATCCATTTTTAAGAAAGAAGCATTTTTAACATAATAATCACTCAAAAACTGGCTGGTAGTGAAATTGGTGTTCAGGAAATCGACACCTGCATTGTTAATTAAGCCGGCTGCACTCAGAATGTTGTTTCTGATCCCAAAATTTGATGATACGTTATCGTAAATATAATTGCCTAAGCTAGCTCTGAGTACCGTGCTAATGGTCCATTTTTTATAACTGAAGGCTGTATTGAAACCTAAAGTAATTTTAGGATCCGGCGACTTATAAAAATACTGATCATTTGAGTTCACCACACCATCGCCATTTGTATCTTCATATACGCCTTCCAATGGCTTTCCGGCACTGTTGTAAACCTGTTTGTAAACATAAAAAGCACCAGGAAGTTGGTTTACCGCATTGTATTTAATGGTAACACCTGTTCCGCCAGCAATATCGCCAGCCCCCTGTTTGCTTCCAGGATCAGGATTTAAGGTTAAATTGGTTACTTTTCTTTTGTTGTAAGAGGCGTTAAAACCAAAATCCCATGAAACGTTTTCCGTTTTGATTGCTGCAAAGTTTATACTAAACTCAGCACCTCTTACATCCATATTACCTACGTTGGTAATTAAATTATTGTTAAAGTTTGTTCCTACAGGAATGTTTACCGTTGCCAATAAATCTTTGGTCTTTTTAAAGTAAACGTCTAACGCACCGTAGATTCTTCCTTTAAAAAAGCCATAATCCAACCCAGCATTATAGGTGGTGGTGGTTTCCCATTTTAAATCCGGATCATATGCAGAAGGTGCGTAATAATCGTAAAAGGTATTGCCTATCTGGTATTGGCCTGTATTACTATTGGCATAGTATTTAGCTAAATAACTGTAATCGCCCACGGTGTCACCGTCTTTATTACCCGTTTCACCATAACTTAACCTCAGTTTTAAATCTGAAACTGCTTTACTTTCCTTTAAGAAATTTTCGCCCACAATTCTCCAGGTAAAACCAACGGATGGAAAATAACCCCAGCGGTTTTCTTCCGAAAACCTTGATGATGCATCTGCACGCATGGTTCCGGAAAAGATATACTTATCAGCTAAGGTGTAAACCAACCTTCCGTAATAAGATAGTAGTTTATTGCGGTCAACAGAGAATGGGAATTTAGGCGTTGTTCTCAATACCCCTGTTGCACTGTATTCATTAAAGCTATAACTTGTTTTTGCATTATCGTAATAACCATAACCTGCAGTTGCATCAAAACGGCTTCTGATGCTTTCTACATCTTTGGTATAGTTTAAATAGAACTCTGATACCTTATTGTTTGATGTATTGAGCGATTGAGTAGAAGATCCGTTGGTAGAAAAACCTGTGGCCGCAAACGCCGGAACAAAAATACGTCCTGCACCTTTAGAAACGTCGTACCCTAAATTTAAATTAGCATGTAATTCCGGTAAAAAATGGAAAGAATAGTCGAATCTTACATTTCCAAAACTACGGGCAGCGTTTCCATTGTTATTTCTTAACATGATCTGTGCTACCGGGTTTCTTGGTGCATTTGGATTTAAAGATCCATCTGCTCTTAACCATTCGAAATAATTTCCGAATTGATTATTTGCGTTAACCGATTGTGTAGGGTCAAATTGGATGGCATTGGCAATGGCATTATTGTTATCATTTGCAAAGTGCGATTCAGTTAATGTTCCTTTGAGACTTAAATCAATTTTTAAGTGATCGGTGAATAATCTTGGAGAAACTGTAATGGCTCCGGTGGCCCTGTTAAACCTATCAGTAATTAATAAACCCTGCTGATCTAAATAACCTGCTGATACGCGATAGGGAACCCCGTGAAATTTACCGGCAATACTGAGGTTATTGTCACTGGCAAAAGCATTCTGAAAGATTTCATCCTGCCAATCGGTATTTGATTTTCCCAAAAGCGAAACAAATGTTTTCCCTGCATCATAGGCAGCGGTTGGATTGGCATTTACAAAAGTACGGATCTGATCTGCCGAAAGCACATCTACCTTTTTGGCTATGGTTGCAACAGAATTATTAGTACTGAAATTAATTGCCGGTGCACCTGTCCCTCCTTTTTTTGTGGTAATCAAAATAACACCATTGGATGCTCTTGAACCATAAATTGCTGTAGCATTTGCATCTTTCAATACGGTGAAGGTTTCAATATCGTTCGGGTTGATCAATGATAAAGGACTTGGTGCATTATCGATTGATTTTCCGCTAAAAGGTACACCATCAATTACGATAAGCGGATCGTTACTGGCATTAAGTGAGGCACCTCCACGAATGCGGATTTGACTGCCAACCCCTGGCTGACCGCTGCTGCTAATGATATTAACGCCTGCTACTTTACCCTGAATGAGTTGTTCAGGCGTTGTAATGGTTCCTTTCTGGAAATCTTTAGCACCAACTGTGGTGATTGATCCGGTCAGGTTCTTTTTTTCTGCGGTACCATAACCGATTACCACTACCTCATTCAGTTTCTGTGCATCAGGCACCAATTGAAAATTAACAGTCGCATTTGCTGAAATGCTTACGGCTTTATCCAAGGTTTGATAACCGATGAAACTTGCTGATAGCGTTATCGAACCATTCGATAACCCTGCCAGTTTAAAATTACCATCAACATCGGTTGATGTACTTCTTGTTGTTCCTTTAACAACTACAGAAGCACCGGGTAATGGCAGGCCGGTTTCATCAAGCACTTTACCAGATACCGATCCGGTTTGTGCTTTTACCATTAATGCTGAAAAAACTAACAGCACCAAAAGCCCCTGTTTTAACAGGTAAAATACTCTCATATTTGAAGCTCGTTTAAGTATAAAAATTTGGTTAAATATTATAGTGATTTACACACAGGCCTAATTTACAGCTGTTCAGGAGATTTCAAAATTTATTTAAAAAATATATTTTAGTCGAAAAAATCAGTCAGAAAATCGATCTGAAAATTAGCATTTTACAACCGCATAAAAACTCCAATTAATAATAATACAAAATTTAAAACACTTATAATCAACAAATTATAAAGTATAATTTTTAATTTAAAGTGTAAAAATTACACTAAGCCAATTTCACAGCTTTTTTCGGGAACGTTCCCGAAAAAATTAGGCTAAAAATCAGATCATTTTCGGGAACGTTCCCGAAAATGAATCAGAATTCTGCGTATTTTACACTAAGTGAAGATTTTTTTTGAAAATTTCAGGCAAAAAAACAACCCGTTTTTTAGGCAGTTTTCGGCTATTTATTGGTCGAATTTCGCTTGATTATTTTGGATGTTAAAACCACCTCATTTGGCCGGTTTTTATTGGCTTGATCATCCAATACGGTAAACAGTAATTTAGCTGCTTCTTCCCCTATTTCAATAGCGGGTTGGGTAATGGTAGTAAGTGACGGATTTAGCAATGGGGCGATTTCCAAACTGGAGAAACTGATCACCTTTAAATCATTGGGAATGTGAATATGAAGATCGTAGCAGGCATAATAAGTGGCAAAAGCCAAACGCTCTACCGAGGTAAAAATACCATCGGGTTTTAATTGCATTAAAGCCCCTTTAATGATCAGGCTATTCTCTTCATAACTGTTGCTGCAATCAACAATCAGGCTTTCGTCGAAGGTAAGCTCGTGTTTGGCCAATGCATCAATATAACCCTGCATACGGGTTTTACCTATCGACAAACTTTTATTCACCACCAGGTAAGCAATCCGCTTGCAACCCTGCTCGATCAAGTGTTCTGTAGCCAGGAAACTGCTGTCATAGTCATTCGTAATCACCCTTGGGGTATCAATGTCTTCATAAATCCGGTCGAAAAATACCAATGGCAGTCTTTTAGTCCCAAATTTATTGAGGTAATTGTGATCATTGGCTTCCCCCGAAACCGACATGATGATGCCATCTGCCCGGCCATTGTGCAAGTGGCGAATGAAGGTTACTTCTTTTTGGTAATCATCATCGGTTACATAAATGAGAATATGGTAACCATTTTCCCTGGCTATGCGTTCAATACCGTGTATGGCCTGTGAGAAATAATTATTGGCCAATTCGGGCACAATAACGGCAATCGTTTTGCTTTTTTGCTCCCTTAAATTACTGGCGTAATGGTTAGGCTGGTAGTTTAATTCCTTCGCTTTGGCCAGTATACGCTCCTTGGTAGCACCATTGATGTCACTATTATCCCTAAAAGCCCTCGAAATTGTAGAAGTAGATAAATTTAACGCTTCTGCTAACTTCTTAATATTAATGCTGTCCATTTTTGGCCATTAAACCCTGGTAGTTTGAATAAACGCTGTAAATATAATGTCTCGTAATGAAATTAACTGTCTTTTTTGAATATTATACTATAATTAATTCTGGAATTTTTATTCATCTGAAAGTTATTTAGAGGCGCTCTGGCGATATTTTCAAAAGACCTAAATCGATGTAGCATTATCAATAAGGCCTTTTATCGGATTTGCCGGAATGATGAGTCGGGTACGGATGGTATCCCCTTCTTTGCTTGCTGTTAACTGATAATGATCCAGATCTGCCAGAATTTTGCATAATAACAAACCAATGCCATGTCCTTTGGTTTCCGCTGAAATATTTTGCCAATTCGTGTAGAAATCATCTATTGAGCTTATACTGGCTGACTTGTTCAGGTTTTCAACTTCAAATATTGCGGCAACATTTGTACTGATCAGCCTGATGTGAACAGGCTGATCTGCATCTGAGTATTTTACGGCATTGCTCAACAGGTTTCGCAGAATAAACTCTATATGATGCTCATTTCCTAAAATTTCAACCTCAGGGGGTATATCGGTCGTTAAAGTAATGTTTCGGGCTGTGGCAATGCCACGGGTAGAATTAATGGTACTGCTTAACGTGGATGAAGGATAAAAAGGCGCTATCAAATTATCGTAATGCATATCTAAAGCGCCCCATAGCAGCAGTTTATCCAATATTTCGTTGGCGGATTGCTGTACATTAGCTAACTGTTCAATTAGTTCCTCCTGCCTTGGCGTTCCTATATGTCGCTTAAGCAGAAAAGCCAATGCGTGCAGATCTGACAATGCACCTTTAAGGTCGTGCCCCATAATCGACAGAATTCTATCTTTATGTGTATTTAGTGCACTAAGCTGGTCTGTGCGTAAGTTTAAAGCTTTATTTAGCTTTCTGTTTCGAAGAATAAAGAGAAAGGTAATCAATAATATCATCCCCGTTGCAGCAAATAAGAGCCGGTAGAAATTGCTTCGCTGGTTAGCTTTGTAACGTTCAAAGCCAACTTGTTTAAGTTTTTGGGTCGAATCTTGGAGTTTATGATTGGAAACGAGATTATTGATGGCCACGCTGTTTTCCTGTGTAACGATGCTATCGCGGATGGCCCTTGATTCTTGATAAGCCTCAAAAGCGAATTTATAGTTACCAAACTTTTTGGCTGAATGGGCACGGTGTTCTAAAACCTTCCATAAAAGATCTTTGTCCTGTGCTCTTTTGGCGAGTGCAATGGCCTCAACGAAATATTGATTTGCCTGCGTAAAATGATCTGAAAAGCTGCCGAGGTGGTCAAGCGCATTCGACTGTTCCCGATATAGATTAGCCTCCCTGGCCAGGCTTAGTGCGCGTTGAGCCATTTTTCTGGCTTTTGCTATATTTCCTTTAGCATAATAAATTTTGGAAGCATTGGTCATCAGGATCAAATAAGCATTATAATTGGTGGTGGCAAAGGGTTTAGACAGACCTAGCTCATAATACTTCAAGGCCATATCTGCCTTATCCGAATGCTCATAATAATTACCAATATTGACACATAGATCTATATAATTGGTGTGCAATTTATCCCAATCTTCTTTAGAAAAAGAAGATTCTGCCTTGGTTAGCAGCGATCGGATCAGGTTAAAAGATTTAAAGTAATACCGATAACTCTCATCCGGATTGCCCGTAACTACGTTTACAGAGGCCAGTATCGAATAACAGATCGGCAAATCCACATACACTTTATTTCGCTCATAAATACTAATGGCCCTTAAAATATTCGCTGTGGCTTGTTCATAATCTGCACTTTTGTAATAAAGTACACCTCTTACGCGATTTACATTGGCCAAAACCAGTAGCTGTCCATTTTTAGCTGCCAGCTGCTCTGCTTCATCAAGCGATGCTAAACTTTCTTTTTTTAATCCTTTATTCATTAGCGCAATACCTTTTCTAAATAGCAGCTTAGATAAGCCTTTATCAAATGCTATCGATTTAGCGTGTGCGATGCCTAAATCAGCATACTTCACCACCGAATCTGGCTGGTACCGGTATTTCGTAATACTGTCTAATAAACGGTTTACCCGGGCTGTATCGGATGTTGCATCTCTCCAAAATTTTGCGCTTACGTTGGTATGAAAACTGAGGAGAAACACCACTGGCACGAACAGACAGGAAAGCTTTTTGCAGCTGTTAAAGTAGAGATTTATCTTCGTGTACATGGAGCGAAATCAATTGATATGGGGTACGGAACTAATCTAATAAAAAATATAGTTTTGCCAAAAGTGGATTGTTCCACGGAAATTTTGAAAAGTGTTTTTTTTTGGAAAATTTCAGTTCAACAAATTTCTAACTTTATGAAAATTACAGGGTATATGAAAGCAGAAACTGACAGCATTAAAAAGAAACCATACCGTTGCGTAGTTATTGACGACGATCCTTTGCTTATCGAATTACTCGAAGCCTATATTAATGATACGCCTGAGCTTACCTTAGCCGGAAGTTTTAATAACGCTTCCGAAGCTATACAAGTGTTACGCGACGAACAAAAAATCGATTTTTTGTTTTTAGACATCAAAATGGATGGGATTTCGGGTATCGAAGCTGCAGTAAAATTGAGAAAAGTTGTTAAATACCTCATATTTATCACAGCCTATAGGCAATATGCAATGGATGCTCATCAGGTTAATGCAGACCAGTTCTTACTTAAACCTGTCGATTACAGCAAATTTATTTCCTGCCTGAATGGCCTTTTAGAAAAGAATAACAGGCAACAGAGATTATCTTAATATGAACCCCGGATTTTTCTTCCATAAATACAGCCGTAAAAATAGTTAATCAGCTTACTGTTAAAATTCTCTGAATAAATATTCTTTTTTTTAAAACAAAAAGCATCTTTGCCGCATTAATAACCTATACGCACTTAATCATCTTCTCATTTACCAATTGAAAAACAAACGATATGAAATAAAATTACAAAATGGGAAATAAGAAAATACTCATTGCAGATGACGACGAAGGAATTGTTGATGCGATAACAATGATTTTGGAAGTGATGGGCTATGATGTTGAATTTACATATGATGGTGGGGCAGTTATTGATGCTGTAAAAAACAAACCAGATCTGATCATGCTGGATATCTGGATGAGTGGATATGATGGTAGGGATATCTGCAAGCAGCTTAAGAATGACCCTGAATTTAAGAAAATCCCTATTTTAATGATCTCGGCCAGCAGAGATATCAGACAATCTGCACTGGATGCGGGTGCAAATGATTTTATGGAAAAACCATTTGAGATGGATTCGTTATTGAATAGAGTAGAAATTTTATTGAATTAGATCAAAATTTTCGAGTGCAAAACGCCCTAAAATGATCGTGATTTCGACCGAAACGCAGTGAAGCGAGGTTAGCTATCTCGAAACAGTTTGAGCTTCGCTAAGCAAAAACTGATCCCCGGCTACGCTATAATCCGATCAAAATAACGATCACGATAGAAGTTGCCCAACTTTTTTAAAATAAATCTTTTCAGGTAATTGTTTAAAAACAAATTCCGTTACACCACAAAGCCAAATTTTGTGGTCCTTGTACGCTCCTTTAAATTGTTCTAACAGGTAGTCGCCGCCGCCCCCCAGATTCTCTTCGCGTACATATACAAGATGTAAAATTTCGGCCTGATCAACATGCTCATCAGCCATTAATAATTTACATTCATTTTCTGAAACAGCTATCCAGTTTAACAGCTCATCAGCACCTTCTACCATTTGTAAATCTTCGATAGCCCCACCCCATTCGGGTATATCGGCATACCATTCGTGTTTTGCATTCTTATAAAAACGAATTGTTCTCTCCATATTTTGTAAAGAAAAAAAATCTAACCCAATAATCCTGATAAAAATCACGAAATTTAGATCATTACATGCCTGATTTGACTCCACCGGTTTTAAGAAAAATAATTCATATCGACATGGATGCTTTTTATGCATCTGTAGAACAACGCGATTTTCCTGAATATCGAGGGAAGCCTGTAGTGGTTGGTGGTAAGCCAGACAGTCGTGGTGTGGTTTCTACAGCCAGTTACGAAGCCAGGCAATATGGAATCCGTTCGGCAATGCCTTCGAGTAAGGCTTATCAACTTTGCCCGACAGCCATTTTCGTATATCCGCGTTTTGATGCCTACACGGCAGTTTCGAAATCACTCAGGGAAATTTTTAGTCGGTATACCGATATAATAGAACCCCTTTCATTGGATGAAGCTTACCTGGATGTAACGGAAGACAAACTCGGCATCGGATCGGCTCTTGATATTGCGCAATCAATTAAGGATGCGATTAAAAATGAGTTAAATTTAACAGCTTCTGCAGGTGTATCGATCAATAAATTTGTGGCCAAAGTAGCCTCAGACATGAATAAACCTGACGGCTTAACTTTTATTGGCCCATCCAGGATCGAAGCTTTTATGGAAAAACTACCGGTAGAAAAATTCTTTGGGGTAGGCAAAGTTACCGGCGCCAAAATGAAGGCGATGCAGATTAATACGGGCGCAGATTTAAAAAAACTAACAGAGGCCCAGCTTATTGCCCAATTCGGGAAATCAGGAAGATTTTATTATAAAATTGTTCGTGGGATAGACGACCGGCCTGTTCGGGCAAACCGCGAAGCAAAATCGGTAGGCGCAGAAGATACTTTTGCAGAAGACACCAATGAAGATGCAGTAATGCACGATCTGCTGAAGCAGATTAGCGAAACCGTGGCCAAACGCCTGGAAAAACACCAGCTTAGCGGGAAAACAGTAACCTTAAAAATCAAGTTTGCCGATTTTAGACTCATTACGCGCAGCCGTTCTTTTGCCATACCCATTAACAAAGCAGCAATAATTTATGCCGAAGCGATTAAGCTTTTAGAAGAGGCAGCTATCGGTGTAACACAAGTCAGATTGTTGGGTATTACCCTATCCCGGTTTTATGATGATGTGGAGATAGAAAAGCCAGAAAGTAATCAGCTGGAGTTTGAGTTTTGATCTGATAAATCGTCAATCGAGAGAAAGTCCTTTCAGCCGGCGAAGCAGTCTTACCATGGATGCGACTCTTTAAACCCGGGGCTAATTAGCAAAAACAGTATTTCATTTGCGAGGTTGCAGGGTGTACAAACCACTGTGCCTAAACCCGACAGCAGCGGCAGCCTCCGATTTTTCACCGGAGCTATAGCGCATGGCGGGACTGCAGACCGACAGGAACTACAAGCCAATCATTTCCTAAACAAAAAATCTAATTCTGTTTTGGAGCGCAGGGCCTGTGCAAAACATCAGGATTCTTCCCATTTTCCGCTTATACGCTTCACTTCCTCGTACCTCGGTCGTTGCAGGGTACCGCTACAACCGGGGCTAAAAGGCCAATAAAGTATTTCATTTGTAGAGTTGCAGGGTGCAGAAACCATTGTGCCTGAACCCGACTGCAGACCGCCAGGAACTACAAGCCAATCATTTCCTAAACAAAAAATCTAATTCTGTTTTGGAGCGCAGGGCCTGTGCAAAACATCAGGATTCTTCCCGTTTTCCGCTTGTACGCTTCACTTCCTCGTACCTCGGTCGTTGCAGGGTACCGCTGCAACCGGGGCTAAAAGGCCAATAAAGTATTTCATTTGTAGGGTTGAAGGGGGCAAAAATCATTGTACCTAAACCCGACAGCAGACCGCCAGGAACTACAAGCCAATCATTTCCTAAACAAAAAATCTAATTCTCTTTTAGAGTGCAGGGCATGTGCAAAACATCAGGATTCTTCCTGTTTTCCGCTTATACGCTTCACTTCCTCGTACCTCGGTCGTTACAGGGTACCGCTGCAACCGGGGCTAAAAGGCCAGTAAAGTAATTTCATTTGTAGGGTTGCAGGGTGCAGAAACCATTGTGCCTAAACCCTACAGCGGCGGTTTCCGATCCTTCATCGGAGCTACAGCGCATGGCGGGACTGCAGGCCGCCAGGAACTACAAGCCAATCATTTCCTAAACAAAAAATCTAATTCTGTTTTGGAGCGCAGGGCCTGTGCAAAACATCAGGATTCTTCCTGTTTTCTGCTTATACGCTTCACTTCCTCGTACCTCGGTCGTTACAGGGTACCGCTGCAACCGGGGCTAAAAGGCCAGTGAAGTAATTTCATTTGTAGGGTTGCAGGGTGCAGAAACCATTGTGCCTAAACCCGACAGCAGCGGTTTCCGATCCTTCATCGGAATTAGCGAATGGCAGGACGGATAGCCTCTAAGAACCACAAGCCAATCATTTCCTAAACAAAAAATCTTTCTTGCTTTATGGAATAACACTTTATTTCGGTCGGTGAGACACCAGCCGATAGGTTAATTGTATAATTGGCCTGTGAGTCACAGACCAGGGAATGGGGGGTTAAATTGCATGATTAAAACATTCCTCTAAAAGAGGAAATGAAAAAGGTTCTACAAATTAATGCAGAACCTTGATCGTTAATTTATTGGAGGGGTGAGTTAGTATTATTTACGGTTTAATTTGTCGGCAAGCATTTTCATGTAAAAACCACCTACCACACTACGGGCTTTAAAATTATCGCGGATACCCGTATTTGAATCATAAAAATCATTTAAAGGCACTCTTGATTCTGTTTCGATAGCATGTTTATAAACCGGATGCACCAGCGCCTCGAATTCTTTTTGTGTTGGTGCAAAAGTAGCGGTCCACAAAATCCAGTCGTTTTTAGTATAGGCCTTTCTGCTATCCAGAGGGATACCGTATTTATTTTGTTTCGTCAGATAATATTTGGTCTCGGTATCATATATTTTTTGAGGAAATAAGTTTAAGTTTAAAACCTTATCCCAAACCAGGTTATATTTCTGGCTCCAAGTATTCTTATTATCGAAGGTTAGGGCGTAATGATCGCCGGCATCGGCCATTTCCATCCATTTTGGCACCATACTTTCGGCAATAGCCCTATATTTTTTAGCAATATCATCATAACCCAATGTTTGGGCCATTTGGGCATAACAGGCTATGCCTACAATTGCTTTTACCGATAAATTGGCATTACGGGCCAGGTGACCGGCAAAATCATCGGTACATAATTGTGTTTTAGGGTCTAAACCTTCTTTTGTCAAATAATCAACCCAGGTGGTTAAGGTTTTCCAGTGCGCTTTGGCATAATCGGCATTTCCCTGTGCTTTGGCAATCGCAGCAGTTAAAATGATCATATTACCTGATTCCTCTACAGGCATCGGCTCGCCATAAGTTTGTCCGTTGGCCAATGGATAAGTTCCCAAATCGTGTGCCGCCCAGGGATGAGGATATTTTCCGCTTTCGCTAAAATAGAAAATACCATTTAACATGCCCTTTAATAATTCAGGATTATAAATCAGGTATAATGGTGCAGATGGATAAGTGACATCAACGGTGTTGATAAAACCACCACTGTTATTTTCTTTAGATAACCATAAGATTTCACCCTGTTGACTCTTTACCAGTGTATGTGCGGCAATACTCTGGCGATAACCTAAAACACATAAATCTGCGTATTCTTTACCGCCAGATTTTAAGGCATCTGCATACAAAGTCTGGTTAAAAGCTTCGCACTTTTCGATCACTTTTTTGTATTCGTCAGCCGCAGCCGTTAATTGTGCTTCGATAGTTTCTTTACCCGAGGTATTCCACCACGGCCTTAAGTTTTTATTAAAATATTGAACGCTGTAAATCTCATCATAGCCCAATTCAACATATTTCTCTACTGCAGCTTTACCCACAGTACCAAAAGGGATAATGGTATTTAAGGCAAGCATTTTCCCTTGTTTGGCGGTTGAAGCAGAATTACCTTTTCTAAAAGCATCGGCAGCGTCTTTTTCGCTTGTTACAAACTGGATGGTATTGCTGGTTTTTGGTGCAGCCACATAAAAATAGCCCCAATCAATACGCATATCATCACTGGCTTTTTGAAGAATGGGCTGTTCTACAGTACCTGTTTTTAATACTGATAATTTGGCCGTGCTGTATTTACTGGCTGTAACCTCTTGTGTAGGACGATAAACAGCAATGTTGGATGAGGCACTCAGGTATACTTTTACCTGGTGTGTTTTGCCGTCATTTGCTTTTACCTGATAAGAGACGTAGGAAACCGGACGTGCAAATAAACCCAAATCGTTCATCAATAAGGGTGAAGTGAAAGTTAATTTAAGATCTACTTTACCACAAGTAAAGTTATAAATGGTTTGTGTAGCATTAATATCGACACTTTTTTGCCTGGCAAGCTGTACTTTTTCGGCATTATCTTTTAATTTATCTACCAAACCAAAATCAAGGAAACGCCCGCCCGCAGTATTGATCAGGTGGATGGCCATTACATTTGATCCGGCTTTTAAAACACTTTTATCGCTTTTGCTTAAAGCGATATATTTAAAATCATTTGTCCAGCCTTCTTTTGTGTAGATTTTCTTTCCATTCAGGTAAACTTCAATGTTATCATCGTGATTGATTTTTAAAAACAACTCGTTTATGGATGCCGGGTTAGCCACGTTAAAGGTTCTCCTTACCCATATATCGTGCGATTTCCATAATGTTTTCACATTTTTAGCATCGTCTCCTATGGGTGCATTACCCATTTGCCAGTTGCTGGCCGGGTAGTTTGCAGCTTTCCAATCGCCTTGGGGCTCGGTTTCTGTATACTTTACCTCGTAAGCTTTTTCATCTGAAGCGGGTACCACCGTTTTATAGGTGGTGCTTTCTTTACCTAAAAAACGATAAATACCACCATCGACATTAATCATTCCTAAAAGAGAATGATCGGCGCCGGTCCAATGCTGGGTAGAAGACTCATTCAGCTTATCTGTGGCAGACCAAATGCTGAAATAGGTATTGTGTGTAATTAAAGGATAAGCCGGGGCTTTCCGCTCCTGCGCCTTAAGCAAACTGCCAGCAAACATACAGCCGAGTATGCCTAAGACTTTTAAAATGTTGGTTCTGTTCATAATTGTGTGTTGAAATCTGATTGTATATTTTGGTTAGATTTAAGGTTAGTTAAACGTTTTACTAAAGTATAAAATATAATTTACTTTATGAAAAAGCCGGCTCTTTTTAATTGTCAAAACGACAAATAAAAATCAGGTTTAGATAAATTTTTAAGGAAATCTATCCTATAACTTAATTTTAAGACAAGTCCAGTTTTATAACCTTTCCGGTATTCCAACCTGACTTCTCTAAACAAAAAATACATGAAGTTTTTACGCTTCATGTATTCATCAAAGGGTTTAGAGCGCTATTTATTAAGGTTGTTTTTTATTGATCGTCCATTCGGATAGCTGAAATACACGGCTTCCCCTATTGGCTTTTATATAAAGGCGATAGAATTTATAGGCTACAAAGTTGTCAAAGTAATATCTTTTCGTCACACGTCTTTCACCTGCATTTGCCCAGGGGCAAGAGGTTACGGTATGCAGATCAGTATATTGAATACCATCTATTGATCCCTGTAAAATCCAATACCTTGGATCTCTGTCTTCCCAATCATTTCCTGAAGTTAGGGTATAGGCACCCACAACCTGTGGCGTAGCAAGCTCGAAAGTACATCTCTGCGTACCATCGAAACCTGCCTGCAAAAATTTAGTAGTGATGTCGCCATCCACCAGTTTTTTAGATCCTTCTGCAGAGTTTGGACCGGCATTTGCGTCAATATTTACAGAAAATATACCCCCTACAGTTTGCATATAATTCTCCCCAATTTTTGTGGGGTCGAAATTCGGATCGACAATATTTAAAAGCACTTCTTTTGAGGCAGAATAACCCTGACCGTTTCTGGTGGTTAAGGTAACCTTGTATTTACCAGGGAAACGATAAACATGTTTTGGATTGACCAAAACCGAAGTACTATCATCTCCAAATTGCCACAATAAGGTTTTATAATTTGTAGAAGTACCGGTAAACTGATATTCCAAAAACTTGGTCGGACTGGCAACCGTGTAGTCAAAACCTGCTGTTGGTTTAGGTTCGTCCACTACGGGTACAACCTCTTCTGCATCTTTCTTACACTTTACTGTGGTGATTACAATAAGTATTAAAAGAGATAGGATACTACATGATCTTTTTACATTATTTTTCATATCTAATTAATATTTAAGGTGTTGGAAATAATTGAGATTTTGGTATTACCCTTTTTGATAAAACATTCGGCACTTCGATTTCAAGATAAGCCTGCTGCCCACCTACATTTTCACGGTGATGTGCTTCAATGGTATAACGTTTTCCACGTTCTAAGAATATGGTACCTTTTCGGGTGTCTTTATCCCACTGGGTATTATAATCATCTACCAAAGCAACACCATTTACATATAACCTTGAGCCATCATCCCAGCGGGTTTGATAAAATGTATAAGTGCCGCGTACGGGCGCCAGGAACTCACCTTTCCATTTACTTGCGAAATTATCCCTGCTCAACTGCGTTCCAGCTGCATTTTTTACATTATCCGGCCATCCATCGCCACTAAAGTTAATGGTTTCATCAATCCTGGTCACAAATGGCGCACGTCCGTCATCCGGGTCTAACTGGGTATTGGTATAATATCTGGCAGTTAAACCAGTACCGTTCCCGGTGATGTACGAGTTATTATCCAAATTTACATTAGGGTCTACAACCACGATTAATTTACTCTTTGTAGGGTGAATTACATGATTGTTTGCGTCACTAATACTGAAGGCGAATGCAAATTTCTTGTTGGCAACAATGTTGGCATCAAAAACCGGCCATGGAATCTGAAGCCGCACAACGGCGCTAGAAGCACCTGTGGCAAACCGAACCAAAGTATCAACGCTGTAATCTTTAGCCGCCAGATGTATGGCATCAGCGGGCAAAGTTCCGTTACCTACCAAAGTAGCAATGGTATCAATATTCTCTTTAATTTTAATGTTAAAAGCTGTTGAGGGTTGGTTCTCTAAATTTACAATAAGTGGAATGGTTACCCCCGCAGGCCCCACAATGTAATCGCCTTGGTACACCACGTTATAGATACCGCCAGTTTTTAAGGTTAAATAGTGTAAATCGGTAGGTTTTAACAAGTCGGATGTATTGATGATCACCATAATGGTAGATTTGCCGGCAGCAATCTTATTTCCTTTGCCCGGAGCTGAAAGTTTTAGTGCAAAAACAACTTTTTTACCATAATTGCGCTCTAATACAGAGCGGCGCACAATGGCAACACCTTCACTGTTATCGGTTCCATAAGCCACATTAATTACATTGGGATACTCTACTGCTGTAGATGGCATAATTACGGCATTGTTAATGGCTCCATTATTAATTAACTGCGCAACGGTATCGTTATTTAAAGTTAAACCCACCTGAAAGGCCTCTTCTGCAACACCGGTTAAAGAAATTTTAAAAGGCACCTTAACGTATTCATTATCTATGGAAACCTTTCCGGCAACAATACCTTCTCCTGTTATACTTCTGGTATCGGGATCGGGTAATGTTAAATCTTCTATTCGTGATTTGCGGCAAGAATAAATGCCAATGATGGCTAAACTTATGAATGCGATATATATAATTTTTTTCATTTTATGCTATTTTAAATGATCAGCAAATCTGTTATTGATCTAACCAAACGCGGCCATCAAGCCCCCAGGTTTGTTTATTGGCAATTTTTAGCCAGTTTATGATCTGCGCCGGAATATCTGATGTTTGCGGAACAAATATGGCCAGTGTTTCGGGTGCCGGAGGACAGATCAGATCGTTAAAACTCTCCCAGTTATAAGTTCCCTGAAATTTGAAATCATGTGCCTGAGAACTAATATCGGCCATGATATTGCCATTGCCATCCGTTGCGGGCCAGTATCCTACCAGAAAATTAAAGTATGGATGGCTTTGATCTATTGAAGTTTGACAGGCATAATTGCCAATCATGCCATCCGGAACAGAAAACTTAAAAAAGCGGATATCACTTACATATACATCAGGTACACCATGGCCATTTCCGTTTAAAAATCCCAATTTTAAAGGATTAGCATTTGCCAACGAGCCTGAACCTGTAATCTCAAGTTCATTATTAAAGTTACCATTGGTATAGGTGCGCACAAATCGCTGCCCGTTACGTACCTCTATCTTTGCAGTTAAGTTTGTCCATTTCCCTTTGGCAAAACTCCCGCCCCTGCATTGGTGGTAATCTCCATCTTTAGTGCCGCGCCATTCAAAATACCAATAGTCTTCTTCCAGATAAATCACCCAGCCAACACTAGGGTGGCCTCCAGACCACTCGTTACGTTTACCCAAAACACTTGGCCAGAAAAATTTGTCTTCGTTCTTTTTAACCTTTAGCTCAATGGTCGCCTTTGTAGTGTCGTCTATATTGTAAACATTAGCATCAGCAGCATCAATTTGTGCCCTTACATCTTCACCCTTAAAACGGATGGTTTTACCTAAGTACCTGTTACCTGTAAATGGCTTTGTTAAAATTCGTTTGTTGTAGGTTGGCGCATAATAAATTACAAATGAGTTTGCTTTGGGCTGGCTAAAAATGGTCTGGTCATCGGCATTTGCAGGTAAGGTATATTGCCCGCCTGCACTTGATGCGATCACAACCAGCCATTGCTCACTGTTATAATCAGGCCGTTTCTTTAGTGCAGCAAGAAGTTCACCTATTGTTGTATCAAATTTTTCGATCGCTGCTTTATAAGCTGGAAAAGAAACATCATAACCGGATGCTGCCCCTGCCGCATTAATTCCTGTAAAGTGCCCAACAATAACTGATGCTGTATCGCTGCTTATATTGCTGATCAAACCAGCTTTAACGGCATCATCGTCTGCCACCAAATTACTGGCATCGGCCCCTGTATTTAACGATTTAAAAACCGATGAAGAGGTATAGGTAACAATTTTCGATTTTGCACTGGCCTCTTTAATCCGGTTAAAGATAATGGGGTAATTCTGCAGATTGCTGTTCGTTAATGCATCATTGGTAACTTTATGTTTTTCCTTCTTAACCCCGGTTAACATATTTGCCCAATTGCTTGCATTTGAGGTGGCTTCAGGATCACTTAAACCAACCCAGGTGTAGATGGCGTGCGGTAAAATGGCATCAATATTAGGCGTATTGGCATCTAAAACGGATTGCCCCCTCGCGCCATCAACCACTAAATAGAGTACCTTACGGTTTCCGAATTTAACGGTTGTAGTATCACTTGCATTTTTATCTCCTATTGTTCTATCGAACTCCTTATTGCAGGAAAATATGGCCGTGGTGATGATTGTTGCGATTAAGCCAATCAATAATTTATATTTTTTCATCATACTCATCTTAATTTATATTCTGGTTAGCTTAATCTATTATTCGATGGTTACCCTAATGATGTGATACAATGGTAAATTATCAAAGCGATAAAATTCTCCAATTAACAATAGTGCTTTTTTACCATCTGCCGATTTGGTTTCGATCACATCAGATAAGCCACCAGTAAAAGGACCGGTAGAATTGTATCCTTTTGCCAATGTTCCAGTAGGTGTTAACACCATAAAACCATTTCTGGTAACGTTATTGTATTTAATAAAGTTACCGCTCGCCACAATTAATCCATTGTTAAGCTGCTTGGCGAAACCAGGAAAACCACCTTCAAATGATCTGGAAGCAAATGTCTCATCTAAAGTTCCATTATCATTTAAAACAGCCATACCAAATGCTGGTTTACCGTTGTATTGAGTAAAGGTTCCGGTAATTACATATTTTTTTGTGGTCGCATTATAAGTACATGAACTTATGCTATTATCTGCCCCCGAGCCCGGCGTGAAAGAGGGATCGATGTTTCCATCAGGGTTTAAACGAACGATGCGATTGGCCGGTTGACCATCAAAGGTACTAAAGCTACCAAATACCACCAGTTTTTCCATTTTCTCTGCATCGGTATGCATATAACTATCGATATTTCCATTTCCACTTTCTTTCCCTTTATTGGTCGTGGTGTTAAAACGAAATGTTTTATCCAGGCTACCATCTAAATTAAAGCGCAAAACCTGTCGGATATCTGTACTATCCAAGATTACCGTATCTCTCGATAAATCGTAATTAAATTTATCGTAAGTTCTTTTTACGTAAAACCTAAAATTACCTGTTGCTAAAATTTTTCCCTGATGGGCATATAAACGGTTGATATAACCATTGGTACCACCGTTAAACCTTGGAAACCATTTCTGCGTAACCGTATCGGTAACCGTTGGCTTTCTTTTCGTTTGGATTTTTACCGTATCTATTGCTCCGGTGGTGAATAAACTGGTAATATTGCTGATATTTTCGGTACGCTGGTTAAATCCGCTAAAACTACCCGCAATAATAAAGCGACCGCCAATTTCCAAAACCCTAAATAATGAACCATTTGCTCCTTTTCCGGTACGGAAAGTACGATCGTATTCTCCATCAACGGATGTTCTGGCAATCCGATTGATTGGAACCACACCGCCTTTGTTATCAAAGTTGGTAAAGTTACCTACAACGATAGCTCTTCCATCAGGCATTTCGTAAAACTGACTTACATAACCATTTGTACCCGCTGACGCTTTAAAAGTAGGATCGATCTGAATGAGTCCCTTTACGGTAAAAGTTGGGCCAATAAATAACTGATCGCCAATGGCGATGGACGTTACGCCTGTACTTCCGTTTTCCGGAACTTTAACGGTAATTTCTGTAGCCGTTACACTAACTACCTCGGCCTTTTCTCCGTTGAACATAAAGGTTAACTGATCTTTATATTTATCAAAACCCGAGGCTTTGATAACCACAGCGGTACCTACAATCCCAATAGCAGGAACAGGGACATCGGTTTGCGAAATGGCCACCCCCAGAGGCGATTTGGCATCAGCATAGGGGTCAGGAATCACATCTTCTGCTTTTTTACATCCTTGAAAGCTTAAAGCAATCAAAGAGATTATAGTGAGTATAAATTTAATTTTTTTCATCATTTAATTTATTGATTTAAAAACAGTTATGACTTATTTTGAGGAATTAGAAGATGCTAAACCGCCAAAATATACATCACTAAAAAAATCACTCTCGTTAAAGCCAAAATAAGCGCCACCTCTTGTGTCATTATAGGCCAAAGTGTGTACCACGCCATTGGTAGGTTTGATATCAGATGATGCGACCTTGTTGATGTACCAATTATCATTAGGTTTTGAAGGATCAGGGATATATGTTAAGTTTAATTGACGGTACCCGATGTATTTGATATTGTTTGCAGTAGCATAGGTTACCCCAATATTTGAGATATTGCCTCCAAAAGAATAATACAAACCGCCCGGATATACACTTTTAACATCAAAATCGATCTGCTGATAATCTTTCAACCGGTTTACGCCTTTAAACATGTAGCGCTGCAGATATCTCCTCCAGATTAACGGGCTAATCTGATCCAGTGTTTTAACAGTATCTTTTCCGGCGTAAAAAAGAAAATTATTTAATCCATCGGTTCTAATGGTTCCAATTGTTTTTTTAATTACCTCATCATCAGGGGCAAAAAAAGTAAAGTCTTCATTAGAGAAGGTGCTTTCCATACCCGCCAGTTTTACAATTTGCGCTATGGTATCAAATGGTACTTTTTTAGCCTGTAAATATTGAAGCATATTCCCATTAAAATTAGGATTGGCCAGGCCACCATCGCGATAATATTCATCACGTTTACAAGCATTTAATAACAGCAGTAAAGCAGCACAAGCAAAAATTAGCTTTTTCATATATCTTTTATTATAATAATTAATTGCCCCCATTAACCCAGTAATCATTCAACTTCATGAATGGGTTGTTGTTTAGCGCACCAGAATTAATTGGCCAGGTCCAGGCACCGCGACTAAATTTATCAGACGTAAGCACGTTGTAAGAATACTGGCTGTTTAAAATTCTCTTCGTTCTCACCAAATCGAAGTAATGGTGACCTTCGCCGATGAGCTCCCTTGAGCGTTCGTAGAAAATAAATTCTTTAAGGTCGCCGTTTGAAGAAGTATACGGAGATGCACCAGCGCGGCCCCTCACCATATTGACCAGTTTTATGGCCTCGGCATCTTCATCTATATTGGCAAGCGCTTCTGCTGCAAGCAAGATTTCTCCACCATACCTAAAAATCATAAAGGTGTTATCCGGATTGGCATCTTCCTCTCCCACAATGAAAGAGTTCTTCGCATATTTTAATAACATGAATTTACCGTTGTCTGCAAAAATATCTTCGTTAAACCAGGTGGTAATCCTTCTGTCGCCGCCGTCCTGAAAAAGCTTCTGCATGTATTCGCCACGGTAATAAGCAAAACTTACACGGTGGGTATACTCTGGTCTTTTGTAGGGATAATGCAAAAACATATCGGCAATAGGCGCAACATTGAGTACGGCATCTCCATAATTTATACTCTGATAAAACTCGAATAAACTTTCATCTGAACGGCCTTTAATCACTGTTGACCAATCTGAAAGTGGCAATAGCCGATAGGCGTTACTGGCTACCAGTTCTTTCCCTAAATCTGCGGTAGCCTGGTAATATTTTTTGGCGTTAGCACCATCGAAACCTGCATTCCACATGTTCATCTCCATCATTAGGGCAATGATACTGCCTCTACTTGCCCGAACGCCTTTTAAAGCAGGATCGCTATAGGTAAATGGAATCTGGTTTTTATAACTGTTTAAATCGGCAATACATTTATTTAATACGGATACAAAATTTTCGCGGGGTAATGATGTAGAATGAAAGGCATCAGTATAATACACCACATCGCCAAATAACCGCACCATAGTAAAGTAACAAAGCGAGCGGATAAATGCGGCTTCGGCTTTAAATTGTCCTTTTTCTGTATCAGTGATGCCCGGAATACCCTCATCTAATTTCGCGATCAGGATATTGGCGCCCTGAATGGCCCTGTAATAACCAGTCCAATCTGTTATCCGGTCAAAATTGTAGTAATCCCAGGGTTGCCCCCTTCTGATCAGGTTTAACAGATCGTTTCTACCTAAGTACTCCACATATTCGCGGGAAGCGGCATTATCAGACTGGCTTTCGTGCAATACCTCACCCGATCTGTATTCTCCAACTGCACCAACATAATGTGTTTCGTTTATCTTGCTAAAAACAATCCTCGACAGATCATAAATATTGGCAACAACATCTTCTTTAGACTGGAAATAGTTGTTCCCTGTGAGTTTATCTAAAGGCTGTACATTTAAAAACTTTTTACATGAAGGCAGGCAAAAACATGCTGCAATAACCAAAGTGTAGATAATAACTTTTTTCATAATCAATATTTTTAGTTGCCTGTATTAAGTTCTAAGTTTAAACCAATGTTATAGGTACGTGGTACAGGATAACCGTTGGAAATATCGCGACCTAATGCGGTTACGTTTTCTGGGTTTGGACCACTATATTTAGAAAATGTGATTAAGTTGTTGGTAGAACCAAAGATCCTTAAATTGGCCAGCCCGAATCTGCGGATCAATTTCTTATCGAACATGTAAGAAAGTGTTAAATTATTAATTTTCAGATAGGTACCACTCTCCTGCCATAAGGTTTGATCAGCTCTAAGTGGCTGAATGTTACCATAACGGCTAAAATCATAAGGGTATGGGTATTTAGCCACATCACCAGGCCGCTGCCAGATATTTAAATCGCCTAATGGTACCACAGCATTTAGTGCATAAGGATCTCTCATAATGGCAATACGATCAGCAAGTGCATTATTTAAGATGGTCCTATCTGCGGTGTAACTGGCATACACATTTAAGCCCCACTTTTTATACCTCATGGTGAGGGATAAACCACCGGTTAACAAGGGTTGTGAGTTACCGGTAATTTCGTAATCTCTGCCATCCAGAATGTAATCACCATTAACATCTTTCAAAATCGGGTCTCCGCCATAAAAGAAGGTATTGTTTGTCTGGTACCGCTTTCCGGTAACCGGATCTACCGGTACATCTCCGTCTGTTTTGTAAACGCCCTGGTTAATCCGTAAATAGTTTGATAGGGTGTTCCTGCCTACGCGGAAAACATTATGCTGCAGATAACCAGAACCATCAAAGCGGATATACTGTCCGTTGTATTCTTCAGGAAGTTTTAACAGCACATCGCGGTTATACGCACCGTTTATTGAAAAAGATAAATCGAAATCCTTGCTGGTAATGGCCTTAACAATTAAGTTCACCTCGGTACCATAGTTGGCAATACCCAAATCGTTACTTGATAGTTTATTAAAGCCTGTAGTATTTGATAAAACACGATCAAACAAGAGATTATCTACCTTCTTGAAATAACTATCTACCACAATTGAAAACCTGTTCAGGAAACCAATATCGAAACCAATGTTGTACTGACTTGTAGTGGTTGGTTTTAAAGCCGGATTTGGAATTAAATCGTAATTGATACCAATGGTTTGCGTATTGTTGTAATTTCCATTGAGGTTATAGATACCATAAATACTTTGAAGGTTACCCGTAGGCACAATATTTTGCCCCCATGTTAACCTTAAACTACCATAGTCTAGCCATTTTTGATCAATTAACCAGTTTTCTTTGTTAAAGTTCCATCTTAAACCTACTGAAGAGTTTTTGGAATACGGATTTTCCAAACCGCTTGATGAAGTACCATCTAAACGGTAAGAGAACTCGGCTACGTATTTTTTATCGTAATCGTAAGAAAGTGATCCTGCAAAAGAGGCAATTGTAGCGTTTCTATAACTACTTAACACTCCGCCACCTCTGGAGTAATAACCATCAAATCCAACCGGCCCCTGAAGCTGATCATTTGGGATTCTTTCCTGCCTGCTGATGGATGATTGGGCACCCTGTTTATAAATTTCGTTAAAGGTATTGATAAAGAAATTATGCTTATCGCCTAATGTTTTAGCGTAGGTAATTGCATTTCTATTATACAACTGGAAATTTCTGCCGTTATAATCGTACAGTTTGGCAAATGATCCATTGGCCGCAGCTGGTGTAAATGTGGTTTCGGTATCTGATGTATAATCGTAACTCAAGGTAGAAGATGCTGCTAAACCTGGTATAAATTCGTAACGGGCATCGATATTTGTCCTTAAATTTCTGGAGTTATTATCGTTCAGCGTTTGTAAAGCAGATAACACCCCACCAGAAGCCTGGTAAAAAGACGGAGGCGGTAAAAGTGTTGATGCCTGACCGTTTGAAGCTACCCCTGATTGAAGTAAGCCGGCACCGTTACCTTTATTCTGTTTACCAACAGAGCCATTAACGAAACCGAAAAATCTAAATTTATCATTCGGTTTAAACTCCATGTTCATGTTTAAATTGTAACGATCATAACCTGTGTTTTTAATTACCCCTTTTTCAGCATAGTAGCCCATATTGGCTTTGTAATTAAATTTTTGGTCGCCACCATCTAAAGCCAGGTTATGGCTTTGGTTAAACGTTGTTTGATAAAACACATCCTGCCAGTCGGTAGAATTGTTCCAGTATGCATTTAAACTATCGGCAAGGAAAGGGGTATTGCTGATTCCCCGGATCTGGTTAATGGTTTCGGCGTTTAAAATAATCTGCTGAATTTTTAATTGGCGTTCAGAATTACCGCCTAATGTTTCGCGCAATTTAGGCGGAGCGTTGACGAAAAAGTTAGATACATATTTAATACGTGGCACTTTAGAGTTACCTCTTTTGGTGGTGATGATGATTACCCCGTAGGCCCCTCTGGATCCGTACATGGAAGTGGCCTGCGCATCTTTCAGGATCTGGATATTTTCGATATCTTCCTGGGGGATCAGTGAAAGCGGACTCACCCCGGGACCTTGTGTCTGAAAACCAAATTCTGCTGCTTTATCTGCATCTAAAGGTACACCATCAATAATATATAACGGCGACGTAGGTTGTAGAAATGAATCGTTACCACTCCCCGAAATACTTAAACTGGATAAACCACGAAGCTGTACCGATCCCCTGAAACCCGGGGCACCGGTATTGTTCTGGATATTTAAACCTGGTACTTTTCCCTGTAAAAGCGTTTCAATATTTGATACCGGGATATCAGATACATCTTTACCGCTAAGCACCGTTACCGATCCGGCAGTGGTTTCTTTTGGTCTGTTTTGGTAAGCTACAATAATTACATCGTTTAGATCTTTACGGTCTTCACTAATGGTAACCGTAATATTGGTTTGACCGGTAATTTTGGCCGATGCGGTATTGTAACCTAAAAATTTAAACAGAAGTGTTCCGCCTACAGGTACATTAACCGAAAACTTTCCATCGCCATTGGTTTGCGTTAAACCTTTATTGGTACTTTGCAAAACAACAGATACGCCTGGCACCCCTTGTTTGGTATCTTTATCGAGTACCCTGCCATTTACAATAATATTTTTTTCTTGCGAATAGGCATTCGTACAACATATTATACATACAATAAGTAATGTATATAAAAGTATATTTCTTTTCATAATATTAACTTTATTGATCAACTATTCGTTAGCAAATTTTGGGTTCTCATTTTTGAAATGAAAGACGATTTCCCAGTCGCCAGCCTTGTAAATAGCGAAATCGACACCGAAACTGGCCACTGTACGTGAGCCTCCAAAACCAATCCGGGAGTAACTCAGTTCTGCCTTTGCCCTCGATCCGCCCCTGGCGTAAGATGTAGGGATTTCTACCAGTGGAATGGGATAAGCAACATCATATTGAACATACTTGTCGGTTTTTTGGATATTGAAACCGTGGATCATCTTATCCCAAACCGTTTCATTGAAAAATTTTGGATCAATCGGCAATGAGTCTTTACCCAAAACCACAATGCGTAACGAATGGCCATTACCGCCTGAGCTTAGCGGACGGATATATACAATGGCATCCTTTTTTTCATCGTTGCTTACTAAGTTTAAGCTTGAAGTTGCCCCAATTACATTATTCAGATAAGGACGGATATAATCTCTCCGGTTTTTGTCTAAAGGAAATTTTGGATCAGGCGCAGGCAGACCAGTATAGGCATTAAAATCATTCGATGGTTCATACGGGCGCTCCCTGAAAGGCCTGATCTGAAAATCTCTGATCAGCCGCTCTCCACCCGTATTTTTAACCTTTACATCAAAAAAACGGGTATCCTGAGCGAAGTTTGTACTATCAGCTGGACGGGGTTTCAATAGCTGGTTGGTTGCTGATGGCCATAAGATGAATTCACCTGATGAACGTATTTCGAATATGGGATGTGTTTCGATTTTTCTTTTCGCCTCAATTTCGGCCAGGCTTTTTTCCAAACCGGTATAAGGGGCAGTCCACACGTAAGTTGGTGCCGTTGTAAAAAGATCGCTCACCGGCTTTCCGTCACCAAACCTCACGTTTACAATTTCGAAGGTGATCGGATTAGTTGAGTTATCGCTGTTAAAGCCTCCGATAAGATTGGTTCTACCGATAATTGGCTCCAGAATTTTATTGCTAAAATTCACATTGTTGCTCATATAATCTTTCTCATCGGGCAAGTTGAAAATCTTTTTGCAGCCGCTAAAAAGGGTTACCGTAAGTAAAAGGAGCGCAAAATATTGATATATGATCGATTTCATAGGGCTATTTATTTTAGTGTTTCTATTTCCCATCACTTATTTCGTTTTGTTTATGGTAAACTCAGCCAGCTGGAAGGTGCCGCTATTTCTGAGCTCGGTAATCACAATGCGGTAAAATTTGTAGGCAACTGTATTTGCACACCTAAATACCTTTTGCTGATATCTTTCTTCAAAAAAGAAGTTAGACCTTCTATCCAGTTCTACCCAGTTAGCGCCGTCCATCGAGCCTTCATAAGTCCATGCTTTTGGATCTCTCTCATTGAAATCATTGGCAGATGTTAAGGTATATACTGATGAAATTGCAGGTGTTTTAAGTTCAAACCTCATCCATAATTCGCCTTGTAAGTCGGCGAGGAATTTAGTATGGTCATCACCATCGATTACTTTTCTCGAATTTTCCCCACTGGTTATCCCTCCACCATTTTCGCGGTTGGATGAAAATATACCACCAATTTCGAGGTAAAGATTTGGTGGTGGCGGTACAAAAGTTAACCGGGTAACAAACTCATTAAAGCCAAATACGTGGTCGGCACTGATCACGTGTACGATGCCATTTTTGGTTTTGATATTGTTTGACGATGTTGTACTGGTTGCCCAGTTGCGAACGAATTTGCTTTTTTTGGTATTGTCGAAATTAATAATCTCAGGTCCGGCACCAACCTGCCCAGAGGCCGAAATTTTGGTTACACTTGCATGCATGGGATAACCCATACGTATGCTTTTTAAGTCTAAACCATCCTGAAGTTTTAACGAATCGGTTGTTTTCTTGCCTCTGATAATGTAATAAGAGGTCATCGTATCCAACTGAACAGCATCAATATTAGCCAAAAAAAGCGGGTCTTTATCAGATAGCTTTCTTAACGTATTTAAGTTGCGTAAAGCCAATTGAAAGCTTGGATTACTTACTGCAAATAAGGTAACATTACTATCGGTTAATGTTTTTTTCAAACCCATCCTGTCAATCGCTACAATAAGCGAATCGAAAACACCCGGTTTGCTTTTCAGGTAATCGTAAGTATTGCCGGCAAAAGTTATATTCTGGTCTGGTGCATCGTAAAATCCTCCATTCTTTTTGCAGGCCGAATTGATGAGCGTAAGCAATGATAAGATTGCCAGTGCGCCGGTGTATTTTATTGAATTTTTCATATCCGTTATCATTAGCGCCAGTAAGCATTTTGGGTTAATAAACTATTTTGAGAAAGGAGTTTCCTGGATATTGGCCAGTAAATGCCACCAGAATTAATGAGGTTCATAAATTCAGCGTCGTTCTGCTTGATTTTGTTGTAACGGATCAAATCATACCACCTGGAGCCTTCACCCAGCAATTCGCGGTGACGCTCTTCGAAAATGAGTTTAATAACATCATTAGCATTGATTGCATTAACCAAAGCCGTTATATCATCGTATCTTCTACCCTGTACAACGAGTAACTCATTTAAAGCTCCGTTCTGATCACCCAAAACCGATAATGCCTCTGCACGCAGCAGAATGATATCTTCCAGGCGGGTAAAAACCAAAGCGCTGGTAAAATACCTGAAGTTTGGATCTGTTCCTCCGCCCTGAATCACTTTGATTTTGCTGAAAATGGGATACTTACCATTTAGGTTGGTAAAATATCTTCCATCATATCTGGCTTGTCCTAAAGTATCAACCGCAAATCTTTGATCTTTTGGGAGATTAAAATATTTTAGGATCGAATCTTTAGGAAGATAAATATCCGGAACTGACTTAGTCATCACCGGTTCAGCTAAGGTCAACTCTTCAATATGACCTGTTGATGAACCATCCACGTGGCCATAGTCGGAATTAAAACCGAACATCTGCCTGGTATTTTTATTGTAGAAAAACCCATTGGAGTTCGATAAGTCGGCACTTCCTGTAAAACCACCAGCACTTTTGCCATAATTATCTTCCACAAATTTGGCATATTTAGAAACGCTGGTATAATCGCCGTTCCAGGCTGCCAAATGTGCTAAAACCGCATATACCGTAACTTTCGTAGCCAAAGCACCACCCCATCTTCCTGAAGTTTCATTGTAATAATCAGTTGGTTGCTGTACATCACCACCGCTATAGATAAATGGCAGGTCAGCTGCTGCTTTTAGCATTTCCTGTTCGGCCCATGCTAAAATCCTGGCCTGGCTTTCGCGGGGCTTATTGGTAAATTTACCTTCGTCTGATGAGGTAATGAACGGTACATCGCCCCAGATTCTCACCATGTAGAAATAGGCAAAAGCCCTTAAAAACCTGGCCTGCGCAATATCTACCGTCATATTATTGCTCGTGTACCGTTTATCTGTTTCTTTTACATGCCCAACATTTTCCAGAAAAACATTGGCACCGTTTACAATGGCGTAAAACCTTGTCCAATCAGATAACGCCTCCATTACAGGATATGCTGCGTTTAAGTTATTGCCGATTACAGCCTTTAAATCCTGTCTTTTCGGACTTAAAAACTCTCCCGTTCTTACATCACCATAAATCCAGTGACCATTGTTATCTGATAGGGCAGCCCGGGTTAAAGCATAAACCCCCAAAATTCCAGATCGGGCATCCTCTACTGTATTCCAGGCATTTTTTTCGCCTACAACCCTCGTAGAATCGGTTTCTAAAGCTTTATTACAGCTCGAAAAGGCAATTACAGAAACCAGAAATAGGTATAATATATTTTTCATCTTAACTGATGTTTTGTTCGTTCTTGTTTTCATCTTATAGCTCCATTTTAACACCCAGGGTATATGTTCTCGGAATGGGTTGGCCATAGCCTGTATCCACGCCATCGTAGCTCACCAGTTCGGGATCCTGACCGGTGTAAGGCGTGATGGTGAAAATATTGCTTACGGCACCGTACACGAAGAATTTGTTGATCCTGATGTTTTTCTTATTGAGTAAATTACCCAGTTCGTAGCCCAGTGAAACCTGTCTTAATTTTAAAAATGAAGCATTCTCTAAGAAGAGATCCTGATCTGCGCGATATGGGATTACCGTACTCCAGGGATTGTAAAGTGGATATTTTGAATAATCGCCACGTTTCTCCCAGAAAGTAATTTCCTTCACAGAGTTGATATCGGTATTACCTTCGCGGTTAACAAAATCAAAACGGTTAGCCATCTCCTGGTTGATCAGCTTTCTGCCCAAATTAAAGTATAAACTCGTCCCTAAACTCCAATTGCCATACCTAAAGTTGTTATCGAAACCTCCTGAAAGTGTTGGTAAGGAGTGGCCTTTTAATACTTTATCGTTATCATCAATGGTATTGTCCCCATTTTGATCTTTCCAGCGTGGATCGCCGGCCTTTAAAACAATTCCTTTATATTTTAACTTTTGTCCGTTAACCGTTGGCACATCTGCATCAGCAGTATAAATTCCATGATTCTCCATTAGCCAATATTGATCTACCGGTTGGCCAACTTTCAAAAATCTGTTACCTATTATCAACTGGTCCAATCCTCTAGGCAATGCTTTTAACTCGTTGGCGTTGTGATTAAAATTTAAGGCTGAATTCCAGGAGAACTTACTTTTTGCGATGACCTGGGCACTCACAGTAAAATCGATACCCATGTTGTTTACAGACATGCCACTTTCTATCGCTTGTTTATAACCATATTCGGCATAAGCAGGGATACCAATTAATTGGTTTTTATCGGTTTTACTATAGAGATCGACTGAAACGTGAAGGCGGTTTTTTAACATGGCCACATCAGCACCAATATTAAGTTGATCTGAGTATGACCAGGGCACCCCATAACCAACCCAACCAAACTGGTAAGGGCGTGTCAACACACCGAAGGCGTTATATCCCGGCACTGTTAAGTTACCTGTATAGCCCACAGACGCTGTATATTGTGGCCCTTGTGTATAATTATCGTAACTAAAAGTACGCCCCATTCTACCCACACTTGCACGCAATACCAAATCATCAATCAAGCTGTTATTTTTCAAAAATTCGTTTTTGATATTCCAGGCTGCAGAAAAAGTAGACGAATAAAACCAGCGGCTTGTGGGTTGTGCGTTTGAAGAGCCATCTAAACGCAATATGGCTGATAAGAAGTATTTATCGCTAAATGAATAATCGGCTTTTCCATAAAAAGACAATAAGTTATCTTCTGTTTTATCTAAAAACCGGTAGGTTAATTCTCTCGGAAAGGCCACCGGTGTTAAATAACCTCCATTATCCGAACCGTCGTCATTTTTAGGTTTAGAATCAAGCAGGTTGATTTTAATGTAGTCGTTAACACCTTTATAAGCGTAGGCGTTACTATATTTATAGATATCCCATTGCATCGATTGCCCTAAAGCAAAATGAAAATCGTGAACCTTATTCAGGTTTAAATCATATGTTACCTTGTTATCCATCATTAATCTCTGGCTAAAGCCATAGTAATTGGATGCATAGCTATTTCCTTGCAAAAGGGTTCTGGCGTAGAAAACATCTCTATAACCTTCACTGTAATCGGCATTAAAAGATGACACAACCTTAAACCGTCCAAAAATCCCTTCTAATTTGGCATAACCCTGAATGGAGTTCGTTTTGTTATCATCAAAACCTTTTTTGTACTGTTGCAGGTACGAACCATAGAAATCTTTATTTGGAGGGAGCGGCGCGCTTAAGTCGGGAAAATAATTAAGCTGCGCAAACCGGTCGCGCAAGGTTTTATTTCTATCGCGGTTTAAGCGGTTCGCATTAATCATAGTTGAAAACAGCAACCATTTGGTTGGCTTCATATTGATATTGAAAGTGGCGCTATAGCGGTCGATACCCGTTTCGTCGGCTACACCCTCACTTTTAGTATTACCCAATGCAAACCTGAAGTTCGCCCTGTCGGTACCGCCGGCGAGTGAGAAGTTAATACCATATACCAGCGCATTTTTATAGTATAAATCTGTCCAGTCTGATTTTCCACTATATACATTATTTAGCGAATCACTTAAATATACCGGATACTCCTCATCTTCAGAATACCTGCCATTTGTGGTATATACATCATAGAAGCGCTGCCTAAAATTATTTTCGTATTTGCCATTGATGGTATTTACAAATGGTTTTTGCACCATACCGATATACGAATTGAAAGAGATGGCTCGGTATTTACCAACGGCTGTTTTGGAGGTTAACACAATTACCCCGTTAACACCTCTTGGGCCGTAAACAGCGGTTGATCCTAAATCCTTAAGCACCTCTACCGATGCAATATTATTCATATCGATACCGGCCAGTAAATTAGTTGCCGGACCAATTCTGTTAAAATCGAATTGCTGTATATCAAAAGCAAAAGGATGCTCCCGTACCAAAGGGATTCCATCAAGAACCACCAGAGGCTGGGCATCATACAAATCTTTTTTAGATAATAATGGCATGGCAGCCCCTCTTATAAACATGTTCTGAATAGAGCCAGGTTCGCCTGAAGGTTCCTGAACATAAAGACCGGCAAAATTGCCCTTTAAATTTTGCTGTAATGAAATAGCCGGGAAGAGTGCTAAATCCCTGGTATCTTTTTGTACACCTCCGGATAACCTGTTGTAAAGTGTTTTTTTCCTGATCTGTTCAAGACTATCTTTTCGTAAGGAGTCTTTTAGCGATACGATCTTTATTCTCGTTGTATCCTGAAAGATCAAATAATTAATTGTAAGGCCTTTATGATTTTTTTTGCCCGTAGCATAATTAGGTAAAACGTTTAATGTAAACGCCGCAAAAAAAGCAAGGCACGCCCATAAGTATCGCATAGTTAATGGATCTTTTAATTGGTAAAAAAATGATTGCTAAAACTTATTTTTTCGGAAACGGCAAGACATGTCTGATGTTAAAAGGACAGGTGCTTTGGTAGTAATAGTTAGGGATTCTCATAAAATTTAGTTATTTGGTTAACTCAAATATATAATATGCTAAAACGTTTTAATAACGAATTGTCATTTTTATGAAATTTTTATTAAATGATACAATAATATTTAATTCTGATAAAATAATTGTCAAATAGACAGGTAAAAAAATAAATATTATCAGGATACTTTAGAAAAGTAACATCTTATAAAACAGCATGTAAGGATATTTTTAGCTAAGAGATACAATAAATAAAACGTTTTTTTGTTGCTGGATTCTCCAAATACTTAAACGTTTTAGTATAAATAGGCAATTTGGAGAAAATAATCTGGCCATATGGAAAATAACAGTTCAGGTATTGACATGGCCTCAAGCCTGAGCCAAAAATCAGCGGGGGCCTAAAGGTCCCTTATAATGTAAACGAAAAGTTCAATCAATTTACTTTTCCGTAGCTACCTGGTAAGTAGGATCTTCTATAATATTTACTGTTATAATCTGATCCGCATTTTTCAGTAAACGTTTACAGTCGGTGCTCAAATGTTTTAACTGAAGTTTTTTATCCAACGAACGATAGCGTTCGGTTAATTTATTCAGTGCATCAATACCCGACATATCAAAAACACGGCTGTGCTTAAAATCAATTACAATTTGTTGAGGATCGTGCTCCACATCAAACAGTTCATTAAAATGAGCAACCGATCCAAAAAATAAAGGGCCATATATTTCGTAAGTTTTTATACCACTGGCATCGGTATGCTCGCCGGCACGTATCCGTTTAGCACTTTCCCAGGCGAAAACCAATGTCGAAATAATTACCCCTATTAGTACGGCCAAGGCCAGATTATGCAACCAAATGGTAATACCAGCCACCAGTATGCCAATAATAATATCCTGAACGGGCATTTTGTTAATTACTTTAAAGCTCATCCATTCAAAAGTGCCAATGGCTACCATCATCATTACGCCAACCAAAGCGGCCATAGGTACACGATCGATTACCGGAGCACCTACCAAAATGATAACCAATATGGTTAAGGCCGCAATAATACCAGATAGCCTTGCCCTGGCACCAGCGGAGAGGTTAACAAGTGTTTGGGCAATCATCGGACAACCACCCATACCCGTAAAAAAGCCGTTTGTAATGTTGGCAATGCCCTGTGCAATACTTTCCCTGTTCCCATTACCTTTAGTTCCCGTCATTTCATCAACCAGGTTCAATGTTAGCAGACCTTCTGTTAAGCCTACCCCTGCCATAATAAGCGAATAAGGAAAAATGATCTTGAGCATATCGAGAGTTACCGGCACTCTCGGAATATGAAAGGTCGGGAAACCACCGTTTACGGAAGCAATATCCTTAACCAGTTTAGTATCAATCCCAAAACCTAAAACAACAAGAAAAACAACAATAATAGCCACCAGCGAGGATGGAATAACTTTGGTAATTTTTGGGAGAATAACCACTATGGCAATGGTGAGCAAAACCAAAGCCAGCATGATATATAAAGGTGTGCCGCTTAACCATTCAACCTTGCCGTTAATAAGCGTTTTAAACTGCGCTAACTGCGACATGAAAATAATAACGGCCAAACCGTTAACAAAACCAAACATTACAGGCTGCGGAACCAGCCTTACAAATTTGCCCAATTTAAACAAGCCAACCATAATCTGAATCAGCCCTGCCAAAGCCACAGCAGCAAAAACATATTCTATACCCTGGTTTTTCATTAATGCAATGAGCACAATTACGGTTGCACCTGCCCCACCAGATACCAAGCCCGGCCGGCCGCCAAGAACAGCGGTAACTAACCCCATAATAAAAGCAGCATATAATCCTGTTAAAGGAGGAAAACCGGCAAGAATAGCAAACGACAGCGATTCGGGAATCATGGTCATCGCTACCGTTAAACCTGCAAGCATTTCGGTGCGGTAATTTATTTTCTTTGAAAAATCGAATAGTTGCAGGTAGGGTTTCATCAGTAAAATTATTAGCAGCTGCAAATATCTTACTTTATTAGGATATTAGTTCGTTTATAAAAACAGAATCGGGATAAGTTAAATAATATATAAAGGAAGTGAATCTTTTACCGTACAACTGATTACTTCATATGTGCCTGGCGGACCAGTAATAAAACTGAGCAAAACAGGAACCGATTATGATCTGATTCCGGGTAAGTTAAAGCTTACTTATGCAGACAGCACCGTTCAAAACGAGTTAGCAGAAATCTGGTTAAACGTACAGGAAATCCGTGCAAAATCACCAAAAGGACAACGTCCGAAATGGAAAGCCATTAAAGCTACAGTGGTACACGATCCGCAGCAATTTGGGAAAGCCTCTCTGGTACAACAGATACAGTTTGTGAATTAGCTAAAAAATCGGACTGAGGTAAAATGGACGTCAGACCTCCGTCTAATGGAATTAAAGTCCTAAGTTAAATCTCTCCATTTCGTCGCACTTCAGTAGAGATGACGTCCCTAACGCAGCGTCCTTTGCGGCTTTGTTTCTTGATCTGGGCGGCACAAAACAGAAATATTAACTCTTTTGATCAGCATAGGCAACATCGTAAAGATGATTTGGCTTTAAATAGATGACATTGTTCTGAAAATCAAAAACCGTATTAAATCTTTTCAAAATATCGGTCCCAAGATAATGAACGTTAGTACCTGGCATGGGTTTGTTTTTTTCCATCACCTGAACCGGAACATTTTTCAGTTCGAAATGACCAATCTGCAAATTTTGAAGTTTTACTGTGGTTACCGGCACTTCGTTACCATTTACGCCATGCATCATTACTTTTTTAATTATCTCCATCTTATCGGTTGGAAACTTCATTTCCCGCAGCAGATCATTATCCAACATCGCCGTGCGCTGGTAACCTAAATCAAACATAAATAAGCTTCTATTTTTGCTTCCGCTTTGCGATATTTCACTTTCAATAAAAGGTTTGTTCTTGATATAAGTGATCTTAAACCTGGTATATTGCTTATCCCGTAAAATCTCTTTTGGCATGGCAGAATGCACCATCATTTTATGCTGATCATAATCTAAGGCTACAATCATACCATCAAATATATCCCAACCTAATAAACCATCAGTTTCATTCCCGGCCAATTCAATATCATAAATCTTGCTTTTGTAGGTATGGTTTCCAATTTTGACATCGTAATCGGTATGGTAAAGCCTGGGCTTCGACTTCATTTTTTTCGACAGCGCTGCATGGGTAAGATCGATATCATTTGCGCCCGAATCAAAATTCATGAACAGCGAATCTGTGCCGTTGAAAACGATCGGTAAAAAATTCGTATTGTAATGGTTCACAAAAAAAGGTATCGTGTCGTGAATTTCGGGCGATAATTTCTTGAAGTTTTTGAGCGCTGGAGCAGCGATTTGGGTAAAGCACGAATCTTTCCCGTTCAATAAAACAATAAATTCTTTTTTTTGCCCGGGGCCGATGTTAAAAATAATAGAATCAATATCTGTTCGGAATTTTATCCTTTTGGATTTTGTAAACTTACCAGCAGTGAAAACATCAGGTTTTATTTTGGGATTGATATACCAGCGTGATATGGCATGATCCTCTTCGTAAATTTTTGCCTGGCCAGCACTTGCCTTTACGACTGGTAGTTTATTTTGAGCGAAGACAGAAAAGGAAAGCAAGGCTGCTAAGACAGGCAATATTCGTTTCATGAGCGATGAATAGGTTTAAAGGTTTAACTACTTACACGGAGAAAATTAATGCCGCATTTGAAAACCAGAATTAAAGATAAAAAGAATCATTGGGCTTTGTCATGTTCCATGCATTTAAATTTGGAGCAGCAACATACCCTCTTCAATTGTTTAGTGAATGGATATTACAAAAGTCGCGTTCTACCCCTTAACTTGTCGTTTTTGTATACGAACACCTATAGGTAATGCCGGTATCTTTGAATAACTAAATAAAAAACAATATGGCAACTCAAATTTTTGTAAACCTGGCAGTTAACAACCTTGACCAATCAGTAGCATTTTTTACCAAAATGGGTTATACTTTTAATCCACAATTTACCAACGAAAAAGCAACCTGCATGATCATTAGTGATACGATTTACGTGATGCTGCTCACCAGAACCTTTTTCCAAACCTTTACCGAAAAAGAAATTATCGATGCCCATAAAGCCATAGAAACCTCTCTTGCCCTATCGGCCGACAGTAAAGATGCAGTCAATGAAATGGTAGATAAAGCGGTAGCTGCCGGTGCCACCATACCCAATCCGGCTACTGATTACGGTTTTATGTATCAGCATAGTTTCGACGACCTGGACGGCCACCACTGGGAATACGTTTGGATGGACCCGAACGGTATGCCGGAACAGCTGGGGTAGGATATCTATCCAAAAAGCAAGTACGAAAATCCATACTTGCTTTTTAGATTTTATATAGAGATGGCTTAATGATTAGGGACTGCTGTAAACTTAAAAGAGGGTTTTAATTGTCTTTAATTTTATCGTAGTACCAATTGATTTATTGATTTTCCTTCGACAGGCTGCCATTGACGTTATTCCATAATCAATTATTAATGGGTGGATTGCAGCATCATGCATTTTCACATAGCTAGGCCATAGCACCGTCTCACCGTTCTACTTAAAACCGGCTTAATAAATTTTTTGGACTGCACTGTTCCAGCCATACCACTGCCTTCAAAAGAAAACGGCGCAGCCCTCATGAATACCGTTGAAAACTATATCAATTAATGAATAAATTTTCAGCCGGCATTTTATTAATGGTTGTCTATTGTTTTTTATCTGTATTAATGAGCTCGGCAATGCCTCGGTTTTGTTACTTTTTGATGCCAAAAAGTAAGAGCTCTTCGGCGGCAGCGCACCAGTACCGATTTTTCATCGGTAGCCGAGGCAAGAATTGTGCGAAGGAAAAAACGTCAATCATATTGATTTTTATACCATAAATTATCCTTCAGGATGACAATGCTAAATCGAATGAAATAACCTTATTAGTCTACTTTCGCCTGCCTTAAATGAAAAAACCACAACTTTCGTTTCGCTTTTTTGGCTCCCTCTGCCGGGCTCCCTTCGTCGACGCTCAGCATAAACTTCTCGCCCAGCATGATTTTAAACAAAAAAAGCGAATAACTTTTCATTATCCGCTTTAAGCTCCCTCTGCTGGGCTCCCTTCGCCTACGCTCAGGATAAACTTCTCGCCCGGTGCTAAACTAAAAAACCCACAACTTTCGTTGCGGGTTTGTGGCTCCCTCTGCTGGGCTCGAACCAGCGACCCTCTGATTAACAGTCAGATGCTCTAACCAGCTGAGCTAAGAAGGAATACTGGTCATTTCCTAAAACGGGTTATTTATACTTTGCAGCTTAAATAGCCTTGTTCGTTTTGGGAGTGCAATATTAGCGCTTTTAAACTATTTATGCAAAAATTAATGCAATTATTATTTAGTAAAACGATCCGCCATTTAAAACAGCGGATCGTTTTACCTATTTCAAATTGAATATCAGATTGTTAACAATTATGGTTTAACAATCCACGGGGCCAGATTGATATCGTCTGCCCCGGTATATTGACGAACCAAGGCCTGTTTCAGGTTTTCGCCATTGGTTGTCCTTTCGATATCAGGGTACTGAAAACGTTTCGGAATTCTTTGGCTGTTACCTGTTCCCGGCCCCACCTGAAATTCAGGGATACCGGTTCTGCGATACTGGTAATAAGCTTCAAAACCAGAGTTACGGAAATAAGCCAGGTATTTTTGGATAAGGATTTGCCTTAAACCCGTAGCATTATCGCCAGCATATTTTATTACAGGCTGCGCATAATAATCCGTTTCGAAGGTGAAATTCACATTGTAACTTTCAAATTCGCCAAGTTTACCATCTTTTTTCAGAAAGGTAACCACATTAACGCCATCCTTAATGCCATAAAAACCAATAGAGGCTTGAATCCCTTTTTTATACCAGCTTTCGGCATCGCCGGTAGCCCAGCCACGGTTAATGCCTTCCGCTTTGATAAAACACAGCTCGGGATAAGAAATGATGAAAGTATTTTCGGCAGTATATCCACTATAATATCTGTAACGGCCAATAAGCGAATATAAACCTTTTTGCACCTTATCTAACATCACGCCCTGATCTTCGCCCGTACTTGCACCCACAAAATTGCGGTAATCGGTAATGGCATAACCTTTGGCCTCTGCTATCCCCCTTGCTGGCTCAGCAACCATATAAGCCCTGGGATCTTTATAGCTTGAAAGTGTATTTAAATAGGTACCGGCCATGTTATAACGCAAAGCGTCATTACCGAAGTTATCCTTATTATTTGGGTATTTGTTAAAACTTTCATTGTACACAAACTGGAGGTTATCGGTCATGCTCTCCATCACCGGATATTTACCCGGATTGCCTAATACCGCAGCAAACTGTTGTTTTACCTGTAGATCGGCATCATCAACCTTGTTACTCAACTGGATCAAAGTCCTCAATTTAAAGGTGTTTACTACTTTTTGCCAGGCCATCAGGTCATTTTTAAGGTAGATATCACCTTTTAATTCTTTATTGCCCGCTGCAATTAAACTAGTTAAATCATTATTCGATTCTTCTAACCAGGTTAACGATTGCTTAAAAATATCTTTTTGCGTATCGTACTTTGGTGTCAGGTTGGCAAAACCTTTTAAAGCTTCCGTCATGGGTAAATCGCCCACTTTCAAACTCATTTTCACAAAGAAATATGCCTTAAAGAATTTAGCCAAAGCCAGGTAAGGTTTAGCTACTGCACCACCCAAACGGTTAGCTTCTTCTTCCATTTTTACTACATTTTTCAGGGTGGTATAATCTAAAGAAGCACCTGTCCAATCGTAATTATTCGTTGCATAATAAAAATAATTGGCGGCAGTATACTGGTTCCATCTTTCAGTGCTGGAAAATGGTGCTTCATACATGTCGAACAAAATACCATTCAGCAATAAGTTAGGCGGAACAGTTTCAGCCTGGTTTGGGTTTTTAAAATTGTCTTCAAATTCTTTCTTGCACCCGCCACAAATAGCCACGATAATGAAGAAGAACAGGATTTTATATATCGATTTCATGTTCTAGCGATTAAAAAGTAACATTAAGATTAAAGCCTACACTTCTGGTAGTTGGGGTTTGCAGGGTAGATGTTCCTTCTCGGCCCGAGTACTGATCTACATCCACGTCGTTATAGGTAGAATTGATAAAATACAACAGGTTACGTCCAACTACCGAAATATTGGCCGATTTGATAAATGTACGCTCCAATAGTTTTTTAGGGAGTTGGTAACCGAAAGTCACTTCACGTAGTTTTGCATAAGTGCGGCTCATCATGGTGTTTTCTTTGGCACCGTAAAAAACACCCAAATAATCCTGCAACAATTGAGGGGTTGTATTGGGCGCAAAAGAAAGGTCGCCATAATTGGTAATTACACCTGTAACCGGATCGAAATTAAGCTTACCGCCATTGGCAATAACCACGCCATCACCCACCCATGTACCTTTGTAGGCCGGATCGTTTACACGCAGGTAATCCTGGTATCTGGCCTCGCCCATTTTACCCTGAATGGTTTCGATCTGGCGACCGCCCTGAAACGACTTTAGCCTCACATAATCCTGCATTACGCCACCAACTTTACCGTCTAACTGAAAGCTGAAAGAGAAATTTTCATACCTGAATTTATTACCAATACTCCATACCCAGTTCGGATCGGCATGTCCCAATAACTGGTTAACCGGTAACGAAATTGGGGTACCGCTTGACGTATGGATCACCTGCCCGCCTGGCGTTTTAGCCAAAACAGAACCATAAATATTATCGATCCTGTCGCCTGTTTTAAAGAACTGATCAACCGATGTTTCGCCTGGCGCAAGTTCTTTATAAATCTGTTTATAGGTAGACCAGTTGATCATCACATCCCAGCCAAATTTATCGGTCACGATTGGTGCACCAGATAAACTTAACTCTAAACCACTATTTTGCGTTTTACGGCCGTTTATGGTATTGGTTTGATAACCTGTAGCCGCTGAAATGTTTTGTCTGATAATTTTTGGACCGTCGATATACCTGAAATAAGTAGCCTCGAAGCCTAACCTGTTTTTAAGGAATTTCAGGTCGACACCACCCTCGTAATTGGTTCTGCTCTGCGCTTTTACGGCATTAAGATTGATCAGGTTATTGGTATAATAAGCACCGGTCTGGTTATTATAAGTTGGTCTGATGTTATAGGGTGAAGAAAGACCATAACCCGGACCACCGTATGATGAAGTATATTCTGCACCATAACCAATCGGATAACTCTGTAAAGGTGTGGCACCGATAAATTCCTGCGTGCCCAAGCCCGGATCTTTAACATTAGCATATGATGCCCTTACCTTTGCAAATGAAATAAAAGCTGGCATTTTAACGTAATCAGAAATTACGGAGCTTAATGAAACCGAAGGATAAAACGCTGCATTATTGCCCGGGGGAAGTGCTGAGTTTTTATCTACGCGCCCGGTGGTATTAATGTTCAGGTACTTTTTAAAGCTTAAATCAACTGAATAGAAAGCACTCAACACCAACATCTGCGAATTAAAATTGAACGCTTTTACCGGATTTTTAGAGTTAGAGAAGTTATATACATTTGGAACATTTAAATAATCTGTAGTGGTAAAACTCGAGTTGTAACTAAAGTTACGGGCATTACCGCCACCAAAAGCACTGATTTCGAACAAATCACCAACGTTTTTATTGTATTTTAAAATCAGTTGCGTATTATTTTCGAACATACTGCGGCGGTCTTCGCGGTAATCACCTAAACCTTCTTCTCTTCCGTAAGGGTGTGCAGAAAACGGCATTTTTTCAGTTCTTAACTGATCGTATGTAGAAATCTGTGTTTTTAACAGTACATCTAATCCTTTTGATAGGTTATAATTTAACGAAGCATAACCATTAATATCGTTCTTTTTATGTCCGCGCAACCACTCGTACGACATAAAATAAGGATTGTGGTAACGTTGGTATTCTGCATAGACAGACTGAATACCTTCTTTTCCTGGCTGCCAGTAGTTTTTCATATCGTCGATGTTCCAATCGGCACCACCCCAAAGTGTCATATTATAAATTACACTGTTCGGGCCATAATTCACATCCGGAATGTTATCAGAAAACTGGCGGCTGTAATTAATATAGGCTTCGGCTCTTAGTTTTGGACTGATGTTATATGAACCGCTTACATTAAAATTATTGATATTCAACTGTGTATTTGGGATAATGCCTTTCTGGTAATTATTAGAAATGGAAACCCTTAAGTTATATTGATCAGTTGCTGAAGATAATGCAATGTTGTTGGCAGAAAGCAATCCGGTTTCGATAAAACGCTTTAAATTATCTTTTCCACGGGCTACCCAAGGCGTACCCTGACGCACACCGTTTACAACCGGACTATCATATTGCGGAATTAACTGGCCCTCGAATTTCGGCCCCCAGATATCGTAATCACCATCATTTAAACCTCCGCCTTTTCCATCGCCAAATGCATAAGCACTGTGCTCACCTGGCCCATACTCATCCTGGCTTTTTGGTAAAGCAATAAATCCTTTGTTAAACTGTGTACTCGAATTTAGTTCTACAGTAAAACCTTTATCGCTCAGCTTGCCTCTTTTGGTGGTAATCAACAATGCACCATTATAAGCCTGATAACCATAAAGTGCCGCAGCAGCCGGCCCCTTAAGTACGGTATAAGTATCAATATCATCAGGGTTGATATTCCAGGTATCTGAATTGATGGGTACACCATCTACCACTACAAGATTGACATCATTACCGCGCAGGTAAAGAGACGAACGCCCTAAAAGCTCTGAAGATACACCAACAGTTAAACCGGCAACCTTACCCACCAATCCGTTTACCGGATTAGCTTCTCTGGCTTTTACCAGATCGGCACCTTTAACCTCTTGGATGGCATAACCAAGATTCCGTTTTTCTTTACGGATCCCAAGAGCGGTAACTACGACCTCATTTAAGTTTTTCGAATCGGTTTTTAAGGTGATGCTGAGGTTGGCACCCGTAACCTGAACTTCTTGCATCAGAAAGCCGATAGCACTAAACACGAGTGTTTCACCAGATCTGGCATCTAAAGTAAAGCGCCCCGACTGATCAGTAGAGGTCGCTTTTTTAGTTCCTTTTACAGTTACACTAACACCAGGTATCGGCTGCTGTGCATCGTCTTTAACCAGGCCATTGATTTTTGTTTGTGCCCAGGTAAAATAGGGCGTGAGGCATAATAACAGCAAAGCTACCATGCACACCTTCATCTTGTAGAGATGTTCCATTTATCTATAAATTGTTTTACGTTTACAGTAGCAATGATAGGATGTACATGTTAGCCCAATGCCAACTTTTAGTTAACAAAAATTCATGTTTTTGTTTAGTATTTATTAACTAAATATTTCATTAATACTTTCCGCAGCATAACCGGCACTTGCGGTCATTCCTTTACCGCCAATGGCTGTACGGATATGGATACAATCGTCGATATCGTATGTTACAATATGTTTGGTTGGGTGCTGCGGATAAAATCCGGCCCAGGTACTTTGCAGTTTCCGTACATCAAAATCAACAATCCGCGCAGCTTCATCAAGCATCAGTTCGTTAATGTATTGACTTAAATCGAAACCAAGATCGTCGAAATGATTGACATCAGCATAGACATGCGAATCGCCAATAATAATGGTATGGTCTGCAGCTTTCTTAAATAATATATGGATGCCCCATTTTTTAAGTTCTTCGTAATGCTCAGGTGTTTTAATGCTTTTAAAAGACGGGCAATAGTGTTCGAAACTCTCGTAACGCCTGGTGGTTAGCCCCGTTAAAATATTCCCGGCCAAACCTACTTCAGGCATAGGGATACTGCGCATCATCTGCAGTTTACTGACCACAATACCACTTTCGCTAAACATTTCGGGATAAAGCAATTTAAATTCGTAACCATTGCAAATGATAGCCTTCTCTGCTGTAAAAACTTCTGTATTGTTTCTTAAACCTACCTTTACTCCAGAGCCTTTACTTTCGCAAGCCGTTACCGGACTGTTGTATTTAAGGGCATATTTTTCAAATTTCGTCTGCATGTAACGGTGAAGGCGGTGGATCATCTGATCCGGTGCTACACTAATTTCCTGCGGAAAAAAGATGGCTTCTTTGGCATAGGATGATTTAATAGCAGGGTATTTCATTAAAACAGCTTGTTGATCTAATAGCTCGGTTTCGTAGCCAATAGTGTCGTAGTGTGCTTTCAATTCATGAATCAAGGTCTGCTCGTCAGGATCTGATGCGATATACACACTCCCATTTTGCTGTACAGAAATATCAAATTCCTGCTGAATGGATTTATAAATCTCTAAACCGGCAACACCATATTCAAACCATTCGGCTTCCATGCCCGAAGGCACTACCTGACCAAAATTGCGCACAGTAGCACCTACAGGAAAATTGTCTTTTTCGAGCTGCAAAACCGATTTGCCTAAAAGTAAAGCATGATAAGCGTGGAAAGTTCCTAAAATCCCTCCCCCAATTACAATAAGATCAAAATGTTTATTCATATGTTATTATTTATTTTGATGTGAAATGCTTTAAACAGCACCTTCATTGATATTAATCTGTTTTAAAAGTTGAAGGCAGCCTTTTATTCAATCCTTTTGCCCTTTACACTCACGATAAAGATTAGTTCACCGGCTGGAAAAGCCTTCTTATAATGACGATAAACCGAGGATCATCATACCCCAACTTTTAACCACAATTAGGCATATAAAACATTTAAGCTCAAATGCCCTTGTATTTCTTACGTGGTAAAATGACAGCAGACATAAACCCATGCATGTTATTTTCCACTTAAAATCAACCGCCCCATGGTCTGTGTCTTTTTATTGGCAACCCATGTTTTCCTTCTGAAATAAATGAGCGAGAGTATACTACAAATCCCACCAATGAGCGGCACGGTAAATAAACACTGTTTAAAGAAGTGCATCCAGCTGATATTTGTTTCGCCAAATTCGTGCATCATCAACACCGCAAAACTACCTACATAACCAATAGAATCGGCCACATACATAATGAAGCCAATGTTACTTTTATAATGAAAATTGGCAATCATCCGTTCAAAAAAGATCGCATTATAAGGGATATAGGCCATATATAACCCCATTCCCAATAATGCCATCCAGCTAACAGGCCCAATGTAACCCTTATCAAAAAAGCAGGTACTCACACCAATCAGCAGACAACCCGCAATAATCATCACATGGATAACGGTAAAGGCTTTGAGGTTATCTTTAATTAAAATCAAAAGCCCCATCATCATCAATACAACAATAGAAATCAGCGAATCGATCTGCGTGTAGATGTGGTTATTATGAATCCCCAGTCCATTCCAGATTTCGACTTCGAAATTATCTCGCATATCGCGGATGCAGGTAAGCAATACGTAGATGATAATGGTTAAGATAATACCTGGCAAAAATGTAGTGATAAACTTTCGGCGCTGTTTAGCATCCATCGGTACCCTTTTTGTACGCAGCAACTGATCTTCCTTAGAGGGTGGCGGAATGAGCTCCAGGCAAAAAACAAATACAAATAATGGAAGCAAGAAAACCAGTCCGGTGAGAAAGGGCATCCAATAATCGCTTACTAAAGCCAACGACATAAGCGAACGGGCTACCGTTTTAACAAAACCTGAAGCAAATATTAAACTGATGGACATTAATGCGCCCATAAATTCTGTTGTTTTTCTGCCTTCCAGATAGCTAAATACCAAACCCCAGATCATGCCCAATGGGAAACCGTTTAGGAAAAGAAATACAATGTTATATGGCGCGGGCACCAAGGCAAATCCAAGCAGCGCCAGCCAGGAAAAAAGAATCAGAAAGATGATGCTCCTGGCACGGTTACTTTTACCTGATTCTGAAATAAAACGGATACCATAAAACTTACTGAGGGTATACCCTACCATTTGCGCAACAACCAACCAAACTTTATAATCGATATGCAAAAATTGCTGATGATCAAAAGTAGCCGAAGTAAAGGCTTTACGAAACGCATACATACAGGTATAACAACCAAATGCAGCTATCCCTCCAAGTAGCGTAATAAGCCAATAAGGCCAGTTGAGGGCTTTTTTGCGTGCTAGATTAAGCAAATTCATCTTAGAAACCGCTTATATCCTGTAAATACCTGGCTATCAGCATCCAGACAATACTTCTTACCCAAACATAATATGGCCATCTGAAAGGCTGGCCCTGCAACAAGCCGTTTTTTAATACTTTTACCTACCATACCGAAAACCACGAATTTGATTGACATATGTATTTCATTTAGAAACACAATAGTAAACATTGTTTATTATTAGTAAACATTGTTAAAATTATCAAATTGTTAATTCTCGTACAGAGAATGTTTCTTTATCACCAAATGAGCGGTATGATCAACTTCGAAATATTATTCAAAGAAATAAATCACCAGCATGAGTGCCTTATCATCGCCAATGTTTACCGGGGTATGGGAAAGCCTTCCATCGAAAAGCATAGAATCTCCTTTCTCTAGTATAATTTTCTTGTTCGAAAACTGGTATTCTACCTTACCTTCTATCATATACTTAAATTCGAAGGCTTCGGTTTTCACCATTGGGCGCTGTGCATTAACTTCCAACTCGAGTAATACAAAATCTGCCGTAGAAAATTTAATATTCTTGGTTAAGATACGTGAGTAATTAAAACCGACTGCCTGTTCTTTTTCGAATTGCTGATATTGATCTTTTCTTTTCACCAGCACAGGAGCATCTTTTTTATGAAAATTGATGCCCTTAAAAAAACTGTTCAGATCAACCTCCAGACTTTTAATAATATCCATCAGCACCATTAAAGATGGAATAGTACGGCTATTTTCGATCTGGGAAATAAGTCCTTTACTTACTTCTGCTTTATCTGCAAGCTCCTGAACGGTGATGCCGAGCGCCTTACGCCTTTCCTTAATTTTTCCGCTAATCTGTAAAAGAATTTCTTCTTGCATGCTTAGAATAGATATTGATAACACGAATGTATTATTTTATTCCAATAATATAAACGGAGCATCACATTAGTTATACTCAATTGTGATCGCAAACAATGGTTTTGACTACTGAGAAACAGAGAGACGTTGCAGCGCAAAAAGATCAAATTCAACGTTAATCGGCTCAATCAGCAGGAACCAAAGCAGAGGATTCTCTATTCGATTTGGGAAGATACACGCAGAAATAAAAACACAGTAATCATCACAAAAATCGGTCGGCGAGAAACCGACCGGTAAGTTTTAACGGTAATGGCCCGGAACCCAATGCCGGCCGCCGTAAGGGCCAACATGATAATGTCCGGGTACCCACTAGGCACGTGGCGCACGTGCATTCACTACGCATGCACTGAAATTTAACGCCATAATTAATAAGAGCAACGCATTTACAATCCTTTTCATAACCTAACCTTTTTAAGTGAAAATAATCAAAGCTTTACGCTGTGTGTTTAATTTGGACAGCAGGAAAATAGGAAAGGTTTAATTGGTCATTTGTTCATTGGTCATTGTTTCTTGTTTATTGTTTCTTGTTTATTGTTTCTTGGTTAGCATGGGGCAAAAGGTTAATTGGTTAATTGCCAGTAATAATTACCATACTAGTATTTCAACCCAGCTAGGCCGAAGTACCTCGTCCACGTTCAACTAAGACCCGGCCTAACAAATTTTCCATGTTCCATTGAGCCAGCCAAACCACTGACTTCCAAAGAAAACGGCGAATCTCTCATGAATGCAAATGAAAGTTATCAAAAACAAATGAATAAATTTTCAGCCGGTGGTTTTTGTTTGTTTTTGGCAGCCAGGAAAGAGTCTTTTGGCGGCAGCGATCCGAGGCAAGACGGTGCAAAGGGCTGATATCTACTTTGTAGTCAGCATCCTTTTTGCTCTTATGACCTTGAAATGAATCCGATAACTATCCGATTGACACCCAACTATAAACAAAAAACGGTCTGACCTTTTTGAGGCCAGACCGTTATGTATATTTATTTAAAAAAAGATTAGAAACTATATCTCAATCCCAATTGCATCTGGTAACGTGAGGCAAAGAAATCTTTTGAGTAAGAGGTTACATCTTTTTGAGCAAAAGTATATACCGGATATGCGGTTGGCGTACCTGCAGTTTGAACTTTGATACCCATACTAGCCATTGAGTTATAAGTATTAGGAGAGAAATATTGAACGCCCCAATTTTTATTCACCAAATTGGTCAGGTTAATAATATCATAAGTTATTGTAACTACATGAGGGTGTTTTCCTTTCGCCACCTGTATATCCTGAGCGAAACGGAAATCAGCCTGAACATTCCAAGGGGTACGTGCACCGTTACGTTCTGTAAAATCGCCACGACGACTGCTCAGGTATTTATCGCCGTTGATGTAGTTATCAAACGCAGCTGCCTGTGCAATGCCATCAGCTGTATTGGCAAAGAATTTCTGTGTTTCACCAACTGCCGGTACATACATTAAACTTACCGTTTGTCCGGTTCCATTGATCCTGGTGTTAACTAAGCCCAACGAGTATGGAGAACCCGACTGACCGCTGAAGAATAATGAGAAGTTGGATATGTATTTACCGTTTTTAGCCCAATCTAATCTGTAATTGATGGTTGAAATGATCCTGTTGCGAATATCGAAGTTAGAATAAGCCAAACCCGGGTTGTTTGGGCTAAGCGCCTGGTTTAACTGCCAGTTAGATTCCATTGAGTTCCGGATACCATTGGCAATATCTTTCGATCTTCCATAAGTATAGGCCACCATCATATCTAAACCGATAGGAAGTGATTTACTCACCTGGGCAGTTAAACTGTACTTATAACCTTTATCGGTGTTCGATAATAAATATGCATTGGTATATAATGGATTGATTTTGGAGCCAGAATAAATCGGCTGTTGTTTTTGTGTATCATAAACCATGTATTTTGGATTATCTACATAGTTGATCTGCTGGAACTGTACATCTTTAATTACCTGGCTAAAAATTCCCTCTACTGTAAATTTCCACTGGTCATCGGTTTTATAATCAAAAGCCAGGTTACTTCTCCATGCCTTTGGCATTTTAAAGTTATTATCCACTAAGTCTACCTGCGTAGCGCCGCTTGCATCTTTAACATTAACACCTTGTTTAGTCACGTAACCTGCTTCGCCATTACCAGTTAAAGCATCTTTAATCGGATCTGAACCTGCTGCCGGAGTAACGATTTTTGTTGGATCTGCATTCGCATAAACATACGATTTATCGAAAGCACCGTAGTTTACACCATTGTTGTAATACGCATAACCAATCCAGGCAAAAGGCACACGACTGGTAAATAGACCGGTACCACCACGCATAACCAAACTCTGGTTACCCAATACATCGAAATTAAAACCAACACGTGGGGAAATCTGGATTTTGTTCAGGAATTTTCCGGTAATTGATGATGGCTGTGTGTAAGTATAAGTTGTACCATAATTGGCATCAACAGGTGAGTTGGTGGTTTTTGAACTTAAAGATGGCATGTCAGGCAGGTTTGCCATATCAAAACGCAAACCCGGTGTTAATTTAAAACGATCGCCCAGGCGGATTTCATCCTGTCCATAAACGCTGTACATGTTTACATTAAACTTTGCTGTTGGGTTTGCAATAATATTATCACGGCTGTTATCACCGTAGTTATAGCTCGTACGCACCCTGTTTGGCTGGTTAGCTAAGAAATCGGCAACGCTGCTGTAGGCTACACGGCCATTCCATGAGTTTACAAAACCATAATTGATGTTATAAAACTCATTGTGTGTACCAACGGTAAAAGTATGGATACCTTTGCTATACGTATAGTTATCGGTAAATTCGAAAGTATTTTGTTTCATGTTGAAGATACTGGCCTCACGGTCGGTACCTAAAAACAATGTTCCACCATTAGACGCAATTTCGATTTGCGGTACAGCTGGATTAGAAAGCGGATCACGGTAATCGTGAACGGTTGAATAACCAACAATTAAATTATTGGTCGCTGAATTTCCAAAACGGGTTTTGAGATCGGCAACCGTCGAAGTTTGGTTATTGTTCTGTTTAAAATCGATACCACCAAACCTAAAGTTAGACTGATCTCTTTCTAAGTTTGTTGCTTTTGAGATAATGGTGTTATTTCTGATGGTTAACTGGGTATTTTCACTGATATTCCAATCTAAGCGGTTAAAGAATTTGTTAGATTGTGAATAGATATTATAATTGCCGTAAGCACCTGCATCTAATCCATAAGCATTTTTCATGCGGTCAGAAATTTGTTGTGCTTCAGATAAGGTGAGCAATTTCATATCAGATGATCCTGCACCTAAAATTACCGGATCCTGACGGCGGGTAATTTCCTCGTTGGTAAAGAAGAACAATTTATCTTTTATAATTGGAAAACCAACACGGAAACCAGTTTGATAATCGTGAAAAGCCGATGGCTCTTTGCTGTTATCGCCAATTTTATTTCTACCGATTAATGATGCATTACGGCCATAACCATAAACCGACCCCACTACCTCGTTGGTACCACCACGCGTAACCGCGTTAATACTACCACCTAAAAAGTTACCCACTTTAACATCGTAAGGTGAAAGTAGAACAGTAACATCCTGAATCGCATCAAGCGAAACCGGATTGGTACGTGTACTGCTTCCCGGCATACCGGAACTTCCGCTCTGTCCTCCCAATGAAGGGCTAAAGCCTATCGCATCATTATTAATTGCACCATCAATGGTTACGTTATTGTACCTGAAATTGGTACCACCAAAGGTATTATCTTTACTGCCCTGAGGCGTTACACGGGTAACATCCTGCAAACTGCGGTTCATGGTAGGCAGGGTTTTAATCTGGCCTTCGCCAATGCTGGTACCCGCACCAGATTTTGTTCCACCCTTTTGGCCTTTAACACTTACTTCGGCCAACTGATTGCCCTGTTCCTGTAGATCAAGATCAAGTTTTACATCTGAGCCAAGGGTTAAATAAATATTTTCTTTTACTACCGGGCTATAACCTACAAAGGTTACGGTGATTTTGTATGGCCCGCCAGGATTTAAGTTGCCGATGCGGTAAAGTCCAGATTCGTTTGACGAACCTTTAGATACTGTTCCTGTAGGAACATGTACCATAACAATGGTTGCGCCAGGGATGATGCCTTTATTATCCTTAATCTTTCCATTAATACTAGATGTTGTAACCTGCGCCTGAGCAAAAGTGACCAGGAGTACAAGAATACTTATCAGAGATAGTATACGTGATTTCATTTTTTGTTGTTTTATTTTGGCACAAAGCAACAGTCTTAATGTTAACTCAATATTAACATCAAATTAAGTTTAACCTTAGGTTAACAATATGAAAATCGGAATGAAACAATAGGGAAACAATTCCTTAACAGCCCTTTCGAAGCCGGAATAGTAAGAAGAGCGATATGCTCAAATATCAGACAGAAAGATGAAGATTTGATGAAGATTTGCTTGGCAGTGAGTCCGAAGTCTTTAGTCTGGAGTCCGAAGTCGATCAAAGCAGTTAGAAGTTTAGCACCGATTTAAACAATTAACCATTTTACAGCTAGGCCCTATGCTAACCAAATGACAAATGAACTAATGAACCTATTCCCTATCTTTGCGCTCATGAGATTAAGATTAGCTGTTACAGAAGATATACCATTTATAATGTTACTGGTTCGCAAGGTTGTACCTTTGATGCGTGCGACCGGAAATTTTCAATGGGGAGATGATTACCCTAATCCTGAAATATTTGCCAACGATATTACAATAGGTCAGTTGTGGGTAGCTGAACTGGAAAACAAAATTGTTGGTATCTCGGCAATTACAACAGACCAAGATCCCGAATATGCCGATGCTGGTTGGGACATTACCGAAAAAGCGATTGTTACACACCGTTTGGCTGTTGATCCTGACTGCCAGGGAAAAGGTATTGCCAGAGCCTTAATGAATCAGGCTGAAGAGGTAGCCAAATACTCTGGCATCTCTATCTTAAGGGTAGACACCAACAGTAAAAATATGGCCACTCAAGCACTGTTTCCAAAACTTGGTTATCAGTTTAGTGGCGAAATTAGCTTAGCCAAGCGCCCCGGATTACGTTTTTTCTGTTACGAAAAGTTGTTATCGTAATTATACTTTTAATAAACCACGGAAAGCCCTTGCGGCATAATATGATTGCGCACCATTCTGGTAAGTAAACATGTGGTCGTAACGGCGATTTCGCCACCTGTAATTTCCATTCAGGTATTCACTGCGCTCACAATAACAGCAGGTTTTATTTCGGTCCGTGAAGACACGGACCGAGGTGTAAGGGAAGTAAATCTTTATTATTTAAAATCAGGCACAGGGAATAAATACCCACCGAACAGGATATACGACCATAAAAGCGTCCAGAAGATGTTAAAAATCTGTGCAGTTACGAAAGTAAATGCCGGCCGCCCTCCCTGTAATTTTACCAATGATGAAAATTTGGCTTCCATACCGATGGAGATAAAGGCAATGGCGAACCAAACGGTACGTAATCCGTTTAAGGTTGGTGCAACACTTTTCGCGGTAGCAGGCGACAGCAGGAAAGAGAATACCAACGATGCGGCAACAAACCCAAGTACAAATTTCGGGAAACGTTCCCATACGATTTTCAAACCCGGGCTTTTAGCTTTGGGCAAAACTTCGCCGGCTTCGCCTTTTGGTTTTTTATAGGCCCACCAGATGGCGATAAAAAATGCCGCTACACCGATAAATACATTCTGCGAGAATTTGGCAATTACCCCTGCTTTAACCGCAATTGGTCCAACTAAATCGCCTGCCGCCGTAACGGTTGCCGTGGTGTCCAATGTTCCACCCAACCAAGCTCCGCCGATTACATCAGGGATGTGAAAATACCTCACCGCCCAGGGCTGGATTACCATCATCGGGATGGCCATAATTAACACCAAAGTAGTTACGTAGGATAGTTTTCGTTTATCGCCATTAATGGCTCCTGCTGCAACTATCGCCGCAGAAACGCCGCAAATGGATACGGCAGATGCTAAAATCACACCAAATTCATCGTCCACTTTTAGCCTACGGCTCAACCAAAGCGAAAAAAACCAAACGGCTGTTACCACGATAACGGCCTGCACAATGCCAGGCAAACCGGCTTTGATTAAATCAGCCGATAAAATGGTGGTTCCTAAAATTACCAGACCGGTTTTAATGTAAAATTCGGAGCGTACCGCTTCTTTTAACCATTCGGGCAGTTTTACCACGTTACCAAGTAGAATCCCGATCAACAAGGCAAAAACCACATATTCCAACCCGAAATAAGATACGTTTTTGTTGCCCCCAATAATGAAAGCGATAATGGCGAAAAAGTAGATGAGCGAAAAACCTGCAGCAAACCTGGCCACATTACCACCCGATAGGCCGATGGCGATGGAAGCAAGTGCCAGAAAAACAGCACCTGTTTCTAAAATGAGTAATAAATTGTGCCCTGAAAGGATTTTACCAAACAAATCTTCCGAAGTAGCCCATTTATAAGCCGGTAAAGTAATGGTTGTGCCGCTATTGATTAAATAAAGTACAGTGGCAATAATGATTGTTCCTAAAATTACTGCCCACCAATCTTCGGTAAGCGATTGTAAAAATGTTTTTTTGTCGGGCGTGATCCCTGCATCTGTTAAAGCTCCTGTAGTTCCCGAAGCGTTGTTTTGTGTTGACATCGTTTTTTATTTGTGGTTATCTGATTTTTATATTGAAAATATCGTTCAATACTCTTTTTGCAGCATTGTAGCCGCACATTCCGTGCACACCACCTCCCGGTGGAGTAGACGATGAGCAGATGTACAGTCCTTTGGCAGAAGTTTTATATGGCGACCATCTTAAAGCCGGTCTTGTAAACAATTGTCCGAGATCTAATATACCCCCATTAATATCGCCTCCGATATAGTTGCGGTTGTGCGCTTCCATCTGTTCGGTATTCATGGTATGTTTGGCCAAAATCCGATCTTTAAAGCCAGGAGCAAAACGCTCCACCTGATTTTCGATAATAGCTGTCATATCCTTTTTTGATCCGTTTGGAACATGGCAATAAGCCCAGGCCGTTTGTTTCCCTTCAGGCGCACGCGAAGGATCGAATAAACTCTGCTGTGCCAAAAGCACAAAAGGCTTTTCTGCCTGCTGGCCTTTACTGGTCATCCGTTCGCCTGCGGCAATCTCTTCAAAAGTATTACCCAAATGTATGGTTCCTGCGCCCCGGCATTCTTCGGCAGTAAACGGAATAGGACCATCCAGTGCCCAATCTACCTTAAATACGCCCATACCATAACGGTAACGCTCGAGTTGCCATTTGTAAATACTGGAAAATTTATGTCCTGCAATTTGCAATAATTGTTTCGGGGTAACATCAAAAAGCACCGCATGGGCTGAAGGCAATTGATCTAAAGAAGTAACAAAAGTTCGCGTTTCGATTTTGCCGCCAAGCGATTTAAAATAAGCCGCTAATGCCTCTGCAATAAATTTCGATCCGCCTTTAGGTATCGGCCAGCCCTTAAGGTGCCCACCGGCCAATAATACCAAGCCAATGGCTGTGGTGCTTAAATTGCTTAAAGGTTGTATGGCGTGTGCGGCCATTCCGCCAAAAAGTCCGCGGGCATATTTTTCTTTAAAACGTTTAACAAAACCTGTAGCGCTGGTTAATGCTTTAAGGCCAAAACCTGCCATGGTCAATGGATGTTTAGGGAAATGTAAGGGCCCTAAAGCATCTTCATCAATCAGTGGCCATGCTGCCGTGATGTTTTCCATCAATGAAGTATAGGTTTTGGCATCGGCACCTAAATATCCAGCCGTTTTTTGGATGGAATGATCGAGTATGGCAGCAGTACCGTCATCAAAAGGATGCGCCGCAGCCAAAGCAGGTTGCAGGTATTCTAATCCATGCTTCGCCAAAGGCAGCGTTTTAAAAAATGGGGAGGCCAATGCCATCGGGTGGATGGCCGAGCATACATCGTGCGTAAAACCGGGCAAGGTAAGTTCAGCAGAGCTCAATCCGCCACCGATTACGTTTTTAGCTTCTATAATTAAAACGGAAAGTCCCTGTTGCTGCAAAAGAACGGCCGCAGCCAGTCCGTTTGGCCCCGATCCTACTACAATTGCATCATAATCCCGTTTTTCTGGTTTCATCTGGTTATTTTATGGTTTCCGGTTTAAATAAAACTGTCCCGTCGTTTTTAATCTGCCATGCCGTAATGGGGTTCATGTGGTATCCCCCCAGGTTTACACCACGGGCTTCTGCTAATTGTGCCAAAGTTGGTTGCAAATAGCCTGTTTCGTCGGTAACGCGGCTTAATATTTCAGTGGCTTCCCCTTGCCAATCCCACAGGTACCTGAAATAAGTATGTGCTTTACTTAACACGGGTTCCTGTAAATTGGCCAATTGCCAGGTTTTACCGGCATCGGTACTTATTTCAACTTTTTCTACCTTTCCTCTACCACTCCAGGCAATTCCACGGATTTCTATCCAGCCCTTATTTACCTTTTGGGGATAAGATGGATAGGTGATAATGGAACGCGCATCCAACTCAAAGCTAAACATTCTGATTTTATCTTTTACAGGGTAAGTATATTTTGACGTTTCTTCCCGAGTCATGTAGGGTTCTTCCGAAAGTTCGATCCGCCTCAACCATTTGATATTCATATTGCCTTCAAAACCAGGCAAAAGTAACCTCATCGGGTAACCCTGCTCGGGCCGTATCGCTTCGCCATTCTGTGCATAAACAATCATGGCATCATCCCATGCTTTTGCGATGGGGATGGTGCGGGTCATCATGGCTGCATCCGAACCTTCGGCCAGAAACCATTTGGCTTTATCGCTGATACCCACTTCGTTGAATAGGGTAGAGAGCATTACACCTGTCCACTCGCTCTGGCTGGTGAGCCCCAAAATATCCTGTGGGGTCATTTCGGTTTTACCCGTACGAAAATTACCGGCACATTCGATAAAACAGGTACGGGTAACGGATGGAAACCTTTTGATATCGGCAAAGGTAAATTTCATTGGATTTTCGACCAGGCCGTGAATAAGTAATTCGTGTTTTGTGGGATCGATGATTGGAATACCTGCATGATGACGTTCGAAATGTAAATCGGCCGGGGTAATGGTGCTGTGCAGATCCTGCAAAGGAGTACGCGAAGAAATATCGGAAGGTTTGCGCACAGGTTGCTCGAATGGAGAACGTTTCCCCAACGGACTAGGCCCGGGACCAACAATTTTAGTCGGATCATCGGCAATTTCAGGAAGAACCGGCACTTCATGCTGTATTTCATCAGCAAATAACGATTGTACAGGTAAAACTGCAGCAGCAATTACCCCGCCCAACAAGGTTCGCCTGCTGATTTTACCAGTCGCTTTTTTCTGATCTTTGTTATCGAGCTTTTCCATTACTTTATTTCAGGCCCTCCTTTGCGGTCGTCCATAATAAACAGTTTTTTTGCCGGCATTACTATTTTATAAAGGTTTTTAGCATCGAGTACCACACCTGCTTTGATAATTTTGTTGGCATTGAGCAGGTAGGCGGTTATGCTGTACACTTCATCGTTACTTAACGAGCCAGGCATATTGTAAGGCATGGCGCGGCGCATATAATCGAACAAAGTAGTAGCATAAGGCCAGTAATTACCAATGGTTTTGGGTTTGCTGGTGGCCGATGTATCGCCCACCAAAGCATTACCCGGGAGTTTTACACCTGGTTTTTCGGTACCATTAACGCCATGGCACATTGCACATTTTTGAGCGTACAATAACTTTCCTTTTTTTACATCGCCCTGCCCTGCCGGTAGTCCTTTCCCATCGGGACGAACATCGATATCCCATGCCGCAATTTCCTGTGCGGTAGCGGGGCGGCCAAAACCAAATTTTGCAGGCCGCTTTAAGCTATCGGTTAATGGCAATTGAGCATGCATGGGTATAAATGCCATTTTTAGCGACATCAATAACAACATTACAGGGCATACGAGTATGAGTACCATTTTTTTGTTCATCGCCTTAATATTTACCTGCGCTCAACGTGCTTTTTGGCAATACATACTGCCTGTCATCACGATCAAGCACCACATAAATGGAGTCTTTTCGCTCGTTAATACCTGAAAGGATAACCCTCGAACCATCAGTAGTATCGTATTTCAATACCATACGTTGGCGTTTTACTTCCCTCGGTTTTTCCTCAAATTCGCGATCCCGGCGGGTAGACCAGGCAGCTTTATCGATCATTTTATTTTCATCACCTATATGCTGCCATGCCGTTTTGCTTATCCAGTTATCTTCTTTTGGGTTTGCCTCTTTAGCCTTGTCGGCACCTTTGCGTCCGCCTCGTAAAGCCATCACATTTTTATCCTGCAGGTAAAGCACTTTATCTACGGTATCGGCATAATAGTGAAATGCTCTTTGTCCACCGGCAACACCGCTGATTTCGAAAGTACGCTGGATATCGCGCATCGGGCTACCGCCACCGTTTGAAGGATCGATAAGTACCGGACGGTTGATTTTAAAAGTAAGCGTGGTCCAGTTTTCGAAAGTGGCTTCCTGCCACCTTGTAGAATCGAGCGGATTAAACGGGATCACTTCTCCATTGATTTTAAACTCACTTACGCGGTAATTCCCCCTTAGTTTTTTAACGCCTGCGGTTGCAGGCTGTTTGTAAGGATCATATTTAAAATTGATTACCTCGGTATAGGTAAGTACACCAAAAAAGATCACAAAAGTGAGTACTTTTAAGGTAATGCGGCTGTATTTAAGCCATGGTTTTCTAAAATTGGGGTATACCCTGAACGGAACGGTATAACGTTCGAGAATGAGCAGGTTGTATAATTTAGGAAAATCATCGGCAGCAATAAACAGCCCGAGCAGCACAAAATAAAACGCGTAAACATGTACACCGCCATCATAAGCATAATTTACAAAAGTGATATCGCCCAGTGCTGCAGCTAATAAAATAGCGCCAAAAGTGCTGGTTTTACGGAAGAAAAGCATGGCACCGGCAACTATTTCGACCACGCCACCAAAAACCTGGTACCAGGGCACCACACCTACCGAAAGCCAGTATATTTTTTGAGCGGTAAAATCGCCAAAATTACTGTTGAGCAGACCCAGTGAGGGATAAGGCATCTGTGTAGGGAAAAGTTTGGTAAAACCGAAGCCAATAATGCCGATTCCGGCGCGGTAACGCACCACCACCCTGATCCAATAGTAAAGAATGTGATAAGATTTGCTTTTGCGGTCGAAAGCCGTCCAGATCAATGCACCTACAAGTGCAAATACCAGTGCAATGCCCCAATCTACATAATCGGCCAGAAAACTTCTTTTTGGTGGCAAAGCTCTAGCATTTTCTTTTTTAGTGTCAGCTTTTTCTGCTTTATTTTTCCTCGCACTGTCTTTTTTAGCAGTTTCATCGCCTGATGGCGAATCGGTAATATCTCGCGAACGCTGCCCGCCAAAAAGTGACAAAAAACTGGGCTGGAAACGGGCGATATCGTACAGATCGCGGTAATGCGGCCTCGACCAATCCAGGGTAAAAACATTTTTATACCAATTGGCCGAAAAAGGGATAGACATGGCGAGGAAGAAAATAAATAGCACACGGAAGCCAAATTTCTTTTGGCCCGACCATGGCTTTTTAGCTGCAGCCTGTTGTGCTGTTGTTTCATTTTCTATATCCTGTTGTATTATTTCAGACATAACATTAAGCTTTTATAGTTTAAGTGCTTTGCGGCGGCTAAGCTTTAATGGATATTTTTTATCGATTTTGTTCAGTACCACGTAAATCGAATCGCGGTGTTGATTGGTACCCGAAAGGATCACCGTAGCACTATCGGGGCGGCTATAACTTAACCGCAACTGTTCGCCCTTGTAGTGTGGATTTTTGTTGTCCAACAGCAAAACATGGTTTACAGAATCGATAGTATAGCTGTAATAATGTCTTCCGGCGGTACCTGCCAGTTCGTAATCGCGGTCTTTATCGTTTTTGAATACCTGTTCGTAATTTGCCGAATCAACAATTACCTTCCGATCGGAACGCACGCTGATGGTGGCCCATTTCTCGAATACCACATCTTTCCAACGAACTGAATCTGCAACAGCATAAGGCAACACACGACCATTGATCCTGAACTCACTCACATTGTAAATACCTGCAGCTTTGGCTAAACCTTTGGTTCGTGGAAACTGGTAAGGATCGTGATGAAAACCCGAATAGGTTTTAAAACCATAAAGGAAAACAAAAAAGAAAATAACCAGTATTTTAAGCACCAAACGCAGGCTTTTAATTTTCCCTACAAATTGTGGTTTAAAACTATTTGGTAATGTTGGCCGCTCGAGCGATACCAGGTTATAAATCCGCTGTGCATCAAACCAGAGTACAAAAAGCGCGAAAGTAACCAGGTAAGTGGCATATACAAATTCACCCCCTTCGTAAGCCAGATTTGATACAAATACGTTTCCGGTAAATATGAGGATAATGGCTGCCCCAATGGTGGCTGTTTTGCGGAAGAATAATAATAAACCCGCCAGGATTTCTATTGCGCCTAAAAATGCTTCGTAAGAAGGTACGATGCCCAAACTCATCGAAAATATTTTCCAGTCGGTAAAATCGCCATAACTGGTATTTAAATTACTGATAGACGGGAAAGGGGCCTGCAAAGGGAAAAATTTGATAAATCCGTAACCGATAATCCCAATGGCCAAACGGTAGCGCACCACAACCCTTAACCAGTAATAGAACTGGTCGTAATCGATATCCTTGTACTTCGATTTACCCCAGGCTACCGCGCCAATTATTGCAATTATTGCAACGATAATCCAGTTGATAAAACTATCGGCACCGGGAAGAAATTTTGCGGATAAACGCGTAAGGTTAAAAATATCGCCGTAGCTGATGTGAAACCAATTAAAACCAAAAACAATTTTAAAAAAATCGACACTTAAAGGAATAGCCTGAAGGATAAAAAAGAGGAAAAAGAACCTGAATATCAGCTTTTCCCTATCCATCCATACAGGTGGCGATGCTATGTTGGTATTACTCATTGCTTTATTTTTTAAGGTTATTGATCGTCGTGTGCCTTACCCGATTTGCGCGGTTCTTTAATTACCTGCCTTTTGGCCAAATCATATCTCTGCCCAGCGCCAAGGAAGAAAAACGGACCATTCGAAGCCGTAAAATCTTCGCGGTTATTTACCACATGTTTTTCGCCATTGTTGATGATGGTATTGTAATCGTAAATGGCCACAAAAGAATGTCCGAGTACCTGGAGGGTATCGCGCTGCACCAAAATGGCTGTTGCTTCGTTTAAACCAATGCCGATAAAATCAGGCGCCTTGCGGATAAAATCAACCAGATCGAACTGGCGGTTACGCACCAACAAATGCTGATCGATGGCCGAATATTTAAGAAATCCCAAACCCTGCGTATGGTCGCCCACTAAAATCTGTGCACCCTGGGTATCGCCCCTCCATAAAAAAGAACCGATGATACTCGCCCCTGCCGAGCTGCCTGCAATTACACCTCCCCTATTCAGCACATCAATAAATGCCTGATGGGTAAGGGTATTGAGGTACGAATCGGCAATGCGCCACTGGCGGCCACCCTCAAAATAAACTGCGGTTGCATTTTTTAAAGGGGCGATAAACTTTTCACTATTGGCTTCCTTAAAATCGCTGGTATGGAAAAGGGTTACGTTTTTGATACCTGTTTGGCGTTTTACCTCTTCTACCCCTTTTTTATCATAAGCTGCCGAATCGCCTGATGCGGTAGTAACCACTACCAATACGGCTTTATCTTTGCCTCTGGCCAGTTCGGTAAATTTCTCCCAGATATCGCGTTGTGAACCCACATTACCCCCAATAATCAACAGACTGCCTTTTTCGGGACCGTGTCTGGTATCAGATTTTTTCACGGTAATGGGCGACGATTGGGCTAAGGCCGAGTAACCGAATGCGGCTAGGGCCAAAAGAAAAATGCTTAGTTTTTTCATGATCATTTTTTTAATAACCAGGGTTACGGTTTCCTCCTGCCAATTGCGGATCAACCAATGTTTCGTTATAAGGAATCGGGAAAAGATACAGGTGTTTATCTGGCAGGCCCAGCACAGCCTGTGCACGGTCTGTACGTACCAGGTTAAACCAGCGGTCGGCTTCGAAAGGGAATTCTACCTGTCGTTCTTTTTCGAGTGCTAATAAAATCTCATTTAAGGTAGCCGCAGTAGTTACACCAAGTCCGGCACGGCCACGCACCAAATTTAAATCGGTTTGTGCACTGTTTGTACCAGTCAGGTTGCCTTGTTGTGCCCTTGCTTCAGAACGGATGAGGTATAATTCGGAAACACGGATCACATAAGCCGGATCGGTACCTAATGGATTACGGTAATATAATTTGCCATACCATAAATTACCCGGAGGCGCGGTTTGTGCAATTAAAGTATTGCGGTTACCGCCAATTGCCGGGTTATTTAACAAAGCAACCAAAGCATCATTCGGCGACCACTCTCTACGTCCGCCCAAAGCCGGTGGCAACCACCAGTTGCTGTGTCCGTTGGTATTAGATGTGGTATAGGCCAGTTCGAGTACCGATTCGTTTGTGGTTACGGCATTATTGGCAAAAAATGCACTGTAAGGTGCTACAAGCGAATAATTTGCATTGTCGTTAATTACTGACGTTGCAAATTGCTCGGCCAGCGCCCAGTTTTTTTGGTAGAGATAAAACCTTGCTTTTAACGCTTGTACTGTGCGCAGGCTTACACGGTTACGGTTTAGTGCTGTTGGCACCAAAGTTTCGGCAGCGTTTAAATCTTTTAGCACCTGCGCATAAGTATCAGCCAAACTACTGCGTGGAATACCACTGTTATCTGATGAGTTATTGGTTGCTTTTAAAATCAGCTGTACACCACCCCAACCACGTGCCAAATCGAAATAGGCTAGTGCACGTACGAAATAAGCTTCACCGAGGTATTGATTTTTCAACGTTGTGGTAAGCAGCGGATCATTAACAGTGGGTACCTTATCAATGATATAATTGGCCTGAGATATAGTTTTGTAAATGGCCGTCCATGCCGATTGCACATAACCATTGGTAGCAGAAGTAAGGTGTTTGGTAATTTCATTGGGATCAGATTGTGAACCCGACCATTGTATATCTCCGGCCGATAAATAAGAAAGCGCCGGAAAGTTTGAGCCGTAATAACTGTTGGCCGCCAGCAGGTTAAATAAACCATTTGCTGCAGTGGCCGCAGTACCGGCATTAATGATGGCCTGATCCTGATCTACCTGCAACTGGGGCTGTACCTCCAGAAACTTTTTGCAGGAAGTGAACAGGATAATGACTGCGAATATGTATATAACTTTTTTCATGATTATTCGGTTTAAAAAGTAATGTTTGCACCTATCTGGAAAGTACGTGGCACAGGTGGTGTACCTAGATCGTAACCGAGTACGGTAGCCGATGATGACACATTGATCTCCGGATCCGGACCTTTATATTTAGTCCATAACCAAAGGTTTGAACCGCTTGCATAGATTCTTACCGAATTCATCCTGGCTTTTTTGACAAATTCTTTAGGCAGGTTATAACCGAGGGTTACATTGCTCAGGCGAAGGAAAGATCCGTCTTCAATGTTGCGGCTGGTTGGGCTTAAAGTATAATTCTGTCCGTAAGCGGTTAACCTTGGCATATTGGTAATATCGCCGGGTTTCTGCCAGCGGTCTAACTGGTACACATCCATCGCCCTGTTGGCATCGCGGGTACCCCCCCCTTCAAGAAAATAGTTGTTATTGTTATACACCTTGTTGCCATAAACGAAGTTGAAAAACACCGATAAATCGAAACCTTTATAGCTGAGGTTATTGGTTAAACCACCATTAAATTTAGGTAATGCATTACCTACCGGAACAATATCGTTCGCGTTGATTACGCCATTTTTGTCAGCATCTTCGTACACGGCATTTCCGGTCTGTGGATCAACATAAAGCTGATTGTACACAAAGAAAGTATACATGGATAAACCCTGCACCATGCGTTCGGCGGCATAAGCAGCTACCACAGGTGTAGGCAATTTTTCTATTTTATTGATATTGCGCGAAATATTGAAAGTGGTGCTCCATTTAAATGCACCATCGAGGTTAACACTGCTGATGTTCAGTTCCAGTCCTTTATTGCTCATTTCGCCGGCATTGGTGAGGATAGAAGAAAATCCTTTACTCGAAGCCAGCGGCAGATTAAGCAGCAGGTTGCTGGTGTATTTATCGTAAACATCACCGCTTAAAGTCAAACGGTCTTTAAAAAAACTTAAATCGAAACCGATATTGGCCTGACGGGTGCTTTCCCATTTCAGATCGGGATTAGCCAATTGCGATGGCACCGTACCCGGATTGTTCTGATAATTGGCTCCAGCACCCCATAAACCACGCGAAGCAAAATCGTTGATTCCGTTCTGGTTTCCGGTTACGCCGATACTTCCGCGGAGTTTTAAATCGGAAATTACAGCAACATCTTTTAAGAAGTTTTCCTGTTTAACACGCCATGCCAAACCTGCCGAGGGGAAATATCCCCATTGATGGTTGGCACCAAAACGCGAAGAACCATCGGCACGAATACTGAATACAGCATAGTATTTCCTACCGTAATTATAATTTAAGCGGGCGAAAAATGAAGATAATCTATATTGCGTTTCCGAAGCTGATGAAGTTGTTGTAGCTGCAGATGCGATCTGCTGAAACGAATCGTTCGGAAAATTGGTCCCCTGTGCTAAAGTTTGGTTGGAAATCGATCCCTGTAACGAATTACCGATTAAAGCACCAAAAGTATGTTTGCCGGTAACATGATTATAATTCAAGGTTTGTTCGTTCGTCCAGATGGTATTATTACTTACGCTAGAAGTGCCTAAGTTTTTGTTTGCGATACCCAGGTTAGTTAAACTGTTCCAGTATTGAAACTCGTTATACTGGTTATAATCAACACTCCAGCTGGTTTTAAAGGTTAAATCTTTGGTAATATTTACCTCGCCATACAAGTTACTGATCAACCTGTTACTGGTGCTGTTCATGTTGGTATTATTGAGCAACACATCAAGGTTATCAAAACCGGCCCATTTACCAGGTGTTCCGTCGGCATTAAACTCCGGGAGATAGGTTGGTGTATGGAGGGCCGATTGTAAAATCCCACCCTGCGGACCATCGCCTACACGTGCGTTGGTGCGGTAAGTTTGCGTGAGGATATTACTTGTTCCGATTTTTACGTAATCGTTTATTTTCTGATCGAGGTTCAGTTTAAAACTCCCCCTTCTAAAATCGTTTGTTTTAAGGGTAGCTTCCTGTTTGTTTAAACCACCGCCGATATAATAAGTGGTTTTATCATTACCACCCGAAACAGAAATATCGTAATTCTGCAAAAGCCCGGTGCGGAAAGCTTTACTTAAACGGTCGTAAGTATTTTGGTCCTGTGGCAAACCACGTGGAGCGGGTGAAGCAGTAGGGTTATCGCTTAATGCCCTAAAAGGCTGAAATCTGTAGGTAATTGCAGGACTTGTTCCGTTTGCGGCAGCAATGGCGATGGCATCGGCGTTTGAATTGCGGTAAAATTCGTTGATCAGTTCGGCATGTTGCGGCCCTGTTACCAGATCCCATAATTTAGGTACTTTTGCCACGCCTACATAAGCACTTAAACTTACTTTTGGTGCAGTGTTGTATTTACCGCGTTTGGTGGTAATCACAATTACCCCATTGGCTGCACGGGCACCGTAAATGGCCGTTGCATCTGCATCTTTTAAAACGGTAACACTTTCAATATCATCCGGACTAATATCGGATAACGGGTTATTGGCCTGCCCTTGTGTAGTAATGCGCTGTAATGATCCGCTGTTTACATAAACGCCATCAATTACGTACAAAGGGTCGTTACTGGCATTGATAGAAGTTGTACCACGGATGCGGATAAACATCCCATCGCCCGGCACACCGGTAGAAGTGCTTACCTGCAAACCCGGTGCTTTACCCTGCAACTGCTCGGCAAAAGTAGCGGTTGGTTTGGCCCTTACTTCATCTACTGCGATGGTAGAAACCGAGCCCGTTAACGATTTTCTCGTCTGGGTGCCATAGCCTACCACTACTACATCATTTAGCTGACTGTTTACTTCTTTTAACCTGATGGTTGTAGGGCTGGTACTCACCACAATTTCCTTGGTTTCGTAACCTACAGAACTCAGGATCAAAGTGTACGGCAGTTTCTGGCCGGTTACAAATGTAAACTTTCCATCACCATCGGTCGAAACGACGTGTGTAACGCCTTTAATGCGAACTACAACACCGGGTAAAGGCTGTTTGGTTAAAGAATCGATTACCGTACCTGCCAGTTTGGAGTTAATGAGCGGCGGTGGTTCAACCTGGGCAAAAATTTTAAAGGGTATGGCCGGCACAGTTAGGAGCAAAACGAGACAAGCCAGTAAGAATTGTTTTTTCTTATGGAGAAATATTTCCATATTTAACGGGTTTTATATTAATGATTCAATTCATTGGATAAAGCTGTATGGGTATCAGTGCGTGATTGGCGTTACAGAACTGATATTCCGTGATAACCGGCGAGGCTTCCTTGCCGGTTCTTTTTTGGCAATAATTTTAACACATATTTAAGGGAAATTGGTGGTCAGGTTTTTAGGGTACCATACGTTAATCTATAGCTTTTGGGAAAAATCGAAATCAACAACAGCACATATTCCCATGGAAAAAGATATTTAAAACAGCGCGTTTAAGATTAATTTCAGCGGTAGAGGATGTTTGGCGTATTATTGTTGCATTCATGATCAGCGCAAACATATTGATAAATATTTAATCTACAAAATCCATAGATTAACTATTTATAATGTTACACGAGTTATATGGTTGAATGTGAGGGGATCTGATGTGTCAGACCTCGCCGTTTTTCGAAACCTGCAAGGTCTAAACTGTCTTTAAGTCCTCGTTTGTAACCATGGAAACATGGCATTAACAGAAATTAGATACCATATTTTAGGAGAATGGACAAGCATTGCACCAGAAGTATTAAAAATCAAGATGGTTCCATTAAACCATTTTACCTGAAACGGAACTTTAAATACCGACCAAACGACAAATTCGAACTCGAAATTATTAAGTCCATAAATCCATTCGGCAAAACACCATTATCCAAAATCTGGCTTAACAGGCATATGGTATGGCAGGGAGAACATCCTATTGCAGCCGATGCCCAAAAAGTAAAGGTTATTGCCGATCCAGGCTATCAGCTAATCAGAAAGTAAAATTTATGCCACCCATAAATCCATAACTCCCGTTGTGGATTTGGAGCTCCTTCTGTTAGGCTCGAACCAGCAACCCTCTGATTAATCCCGACATACGGGACTATAACCGGGTGAGTTAAGAGGCCGTAAAAAAAGTCTTAAATGCAAAAAACCCACAATTTTCATTGTGGGTTTAGCTCCTTCTGCTGGGCTCGAACCAGCGACCCTCTGATTAACAGTCAGATGCTCTAACCGGCTGAGCTAAGAAGGAATCCGGCTATCCAAAAAACAGCTTGTTTAAACTTTTCAGCAAACACACGCTTGTTCGTTTTGGGAATGCAATATTAGGGCTTTTAAATTATTTATGCAATATTTGCAGTGAAAAATTTTAAAAAAAATTTAATACATATATATGAGCCTGATAATCATAGGTACTGTAGCTTTTGATGCTATTGAAACTCCCTTCGGAAAAACAGATAAAATTGTTGGTGGTGCTGCAACTTACGCCAGTTTAGCCGCTTCTTACTTTTATAATAAAGCAAAAATTGTAGCTGTGGTGGGTGATGACTTCCATCAATCAGACATCGACACCTTCACCAAACATGGTATTGATACCGAAGGACTACAGATTAAAGCTGGTGAAAAATCGTTTTTCTGGTCGGGCAAATACCATAACGACATGAATAGCCGCGACACCTTAATTACGGAGTTGAATGTGCTGGAAAATTTCGACCCGATTATCCCAGAGAGCTATCAGGACTGCGAATACCTGATGCTGGGCAACCTAACTCCCCAGGTGCAGCAAACGGTCATTAAACGCCTTAAAAACCGCCCAAAATTAATCGTGATGGATACGATGAACTTTTGGATGGATATCATGATGGATGATTTATTGGAAACCATTAAAATGGTAGATGTATTAACCATTAATGATGCCGAGGCACGTCAGCTTTCGGGCGAATATTCACTGGTAAAAGCTGCGAAGAAAATCCTTGCTATGGGTCCAAAATACCTGATCATTAAAAAAGGTGAGCATGGCGCACTGTTATTCCATGAAGATCAGATTTTCTCTGCTCCTGCCTTACCTTTGGCAGAAGTCTTCGACCCGACAGGTGCCGGCGATACATTTGCAGGAGGCTTTATCGGTTATTTGGCTAAGGTGGGCACCATCAACTTCAACAACATGAAAAATGCAATTATTTATGGCTCTGCACTGGCTTCTTTCTGTGTAGAGAAGTTTGGAACAGAAAAGTTATTGAATTTAACCGATGAAGAAGTTGCCGCAAGGATTCAAGAATTTGTGAACTTAAGTTCTTTTACAATAGAAGCTTAAACAATTCACAGTTTTCAATAAGCAGCTACCAGTTGCATAACGCAGATAAATTAAGCCGCAGATTTTAAGACCAATTTCTTATAAACTGCGGTTTTTTATTGGGTAAAATCCTTAAACAGAAAAATTTGGCTTACTAAAATTAATTTGGTTTAGCGAGTATGGCTATCGGGACAAACTTTTCAAAAACAGCTTCAGTGTGAGGTGCATCTGGCAGTTCGTCAGTTAGGTCCTGCCCGGCCCAGTGCTCGTAATGTTTCCCGTTCTTCCACAATCTGCTATCCGTCATATCATAAATCAAACCTTTATAAGCTACCCAGATTTGGGGCTTATCCTGTCCGTTCCGCAAAGCAAGTTGTTGTTTGGTATAACTTGGTAAATCCATTGGGTTAATTTCGCGCTGAAGATAAAGAAAAGATTTTTAACCCTATCTTAAGATGGTATAAAACAGGGCTAAACTTTTGTGGAGCGCGCAGCTTGTACATAACAATACGTTTCTTCCCGCTTTACGTTTGTACGCTTCGCTGCCTCGTACCTCGTTGCTGCAGGGTACCACTCCAACCGGGGCCAGGTGGCGGGAGACAGTGTTTCATATTTAGGGTTGGCAAGGCGCAGAAATATGTTTCGTGATGACACGAACCATCGCGGAGGCAAAGATCAATGAAAAGTCTCAGTCTGAGCAGAGTTGAAAACCTTTACACTAATATTTATAAATCAATCTTCATATTCTGGAGCGCAATGCTTGTACAAATCAATAAGTGTGTTCCCGCTTTACACTTATACGCTTCGCTGCCTCGTACCTCGTTGCTGCAGGGTATCGCTTCAACCGGGGCTAGTTGGCCAAAACAGCATTTAATTTTCGGGGTTGGCAGGGTGCAGAAACCATTGTTAATAAACCCGATCCGATAGCTATCGGATGCAATGGAAAGCCCGGAGCGCAGCGAGAACTTGAAATGAAAAGCGGGGCTGCAAACCACCAAGAATTACTGAACGCTAATTTCTCAATATCCAACCATATGAGAAATATAAGATACATATGAGCTTATTTACTACAATATCTTATATGGTAAAATCAGCTGATTTCTCCTGGTGATGAATGTTGAATCTTATGCATGCTTTTTAACAGCCCTGCTTTTAAAAACCTCATAAAGGTAGATATTCATCAGCAACAGCCCCATCAGATAAAAATGATCTTCAAAAGGTATGGTCCCAACCCTAAAACCTATATTTTCTTTATTATTGTACATCACTACCGGAATAGCTGTTAAAAAACCATTTACAATATAGAAAGGAATAAGCGAAACCAGGTAAGCCCTGTAAAATTTGTACATCAACCTAAACTCCACATTTACATATTCTACATAGGCCAGCACGATGAATAAAAAGCCAAAGTTGATCAGCGTATACCACCTGTTATAACCAAAAAATAAAATGGCCACACAAAGCCCCAGAAACAGATTACTTAACGCAAGGCTATATTTTTGCAGCTCATTTTTTGGAAAATAGGCATTTAAACATTCGTAAATAAAAATACAGGCATACGGAACAGTTAAAAAGAATAAAATCTCTTCCAAAGGCAAGCCAAGAAGATTTACGCCGATGATGTAACGAGGATTAAAAGACCATACATTGAGCTTGGTAAATAAGATATCCCAAATTAAAAATACAATACCGGTAAGCAATATGGCGGGAAATACAAACTTCCATTTGCTAAAAAAATGAACCTTTTTATCGAATGATAAAACCAGCGGAAAAAAAATTACGGCAATATTAATAAGTAAATAGATATAATTCATTCTAAAGATGTTTTGTCAAAATTTTAACTTCAGCAGAACTGCATTTTTTACTGTCGATCATAAATTTAGCTACATTTTTAACCAGTTCGCGATCGGCAAGACCAAAGTTTTCATTTTGGTAATGTTTTACAATCTCTTTTTTATCCTGGGCCAAATCCTTACTGAAACCGAGAAAGGAAGGTGTATAAAATTCGATTGAAAAACGCATAAAACGTATTTCCATATTTTCCTTATCCATATCTATTGCCTTTTGCATGGTTTTTAGCGATCGGCTTACATATTTGATCTTATTGTATGGATTCCAGGAGTGTTTGGCTTTGAGTGCTTCCAAAGTACCCAGGTAACCCATAACCAATGCTGTTTTATTAGGCAGTTTATTCAGTCTGGCAAATAAAGAATCGGTGAGTTTAGCATTTTCTACTGCTTTAACCATATTGGTTTTCAATAGCGCAATTTCCTGGGTAGAGAGTTGTGCGTAGGTAATGTTGCTTGCTGCAAACAGCAGAAAAAAGATAATACGTAGTTTAATCATATGTTGTTGGCAAATGTAAGAAAAGCTTGGCGTATTTGTTTGCGCTGTATTTCTGGGTATAATGAAGGATTTTCGATAAAAAACACCCCCACTAAACTAATGCTATCGAAAATACAACTGATAAAAAGATTCTTCATTGCATTCAGAATGACAAATCCCCCAAATGTCATCCTGAGCACAGCGAAGGATCTTTAACACAAGAAAACATTGAAACTAAATTACCCACATTAAAAAAAGCAGTTAAACTGGAGAAAAAGATTCTTCATTGTATTCAGAATGACAAATCCCCGCAATGTCATCCTGAGCCCAGCGAAGGATCTTTAACACAAGAAAACATTAAAACTAAATTATCCACATTAAAAAAAGCAGTTAACTGGAGAAAAAGATTCTTCATTACATTCAGAATGACAAATCCCCGCAATGTCATCCTGAGCCCAGCGAAGGATCTTTAACACAAGAAAACATTGAAACTAAATTACCCACATTAAAAAAAGCAGTTAAACTGAAGAAAAAGATTCTTCATTGCATTCAGAATGACAAATCCCCGCAATGTCATCCTGAGCCCAGCGAAGGATCTTAACACAAAAAAACATTGAAACTAAATTACCCACATTAAAAAAAGCAGTTAAACTGAAGAAAAAGATTCTTCATTGCATTCAGAATGACAAATCCCCGCAATGTCATCCTGAGCCCAGCGAAAGATCCTTAACACAAGAAAACATTAAAACTAAATTGCCCACATTAAAAAAAAGCAGTTAAACTGAAGAAAAAGATTCTTCATTGTATTCAGAATGACAAATCCCCGCAATGTCATCCTGAGCCCAGCGAAGGATCTTTAATACAAGAAAACATTGAAACTAAATTAACCCACATTTAAAAAAAGCAGTTAAACTGAAGAAAAAGATTCTTCATTGTATTCAGAATGACAAATCCCCGCAATGTCATCCTGAGCCCAGCGAAGGATCTTTAATACAAGAAAACATTGAAACTAAATTAACCCACATTTAAAAAAAGCAGTTAAACTGAAGAAAAAGATTCTTCATTGCATTCAGAATAACAAACTTCGATTTAATAAAAAATATTTATTTTTAATGATGAATCATAATTACTTCGTCTACATCTTAACCAATAAGAATAAAACTGTAGTTTATACTGGAGTAACAAATGACCTAGAGATAAGGCTGAGGCAACACAAAGAGAACAAAGAAAATAAATTTGCTTTTACAAAAAAATACAATTGCTATTACTTAGTCTATTTTGAAAGATTTGAATACATTGAATATGCTATTGAACGTGAAAAAGAAATAAAGGGTTGGACAAGGGACAAGAAGAATGCATTAATTGAATTGAAAAATGAAAACTGGGATTTCCTTAACGATTTAATTGCTGAAGAATAGCACAGAATATCTTCCTTGTTTTTACTGTCATCCTGAGCATAGCGAAGGATCTCTAGATGGCAAAACCAAATCTGCAACCCACTGATCAATCAAGCTGGCAAAAAAAGATCTAAGCGAAAGATTCTTCATCGCATTCAGAATGACAAATCCCCTCAATGTCGTCCTGAGCGCAGCGAAGGATCTTTAAAATAGTAACACTACACTTCCAACTAATGATTAATGAAGCGGGTAAAATACATCACGCGAAAGATTCTTCATTGCATTCAGAATGACAAATCCCCGCAATGTCATCCTGAGCACAGCGAAGGATCTTAACACAAGAAAACATTAAAACTAAATTATCCACATTGAAAAAAGCAGTTAAACTGGAGAAAAAGATTATTAATTACATTCAGAATGACAGGAGCAGAATAAGAAAAACCAAAACAAAACGCAATAAAATTCCTTTATTTACACCATGGAGAAAAAACCCACGGTTACCATTATCGGCGCCGGTTTTGCAGGCATGGCTGCAGCAGCTTTATTGGCCAAAGATGGCTGTGATGTTACGGTTATCGAAAAAAACGAAATGGCCGGCGGCAGGGCCAGAACCTGGCAAAAAGATGGCTTTCTTTTCGATATGGGCCCAAGCTGGTACTGGATGCCAGATGTTTTCGAAAATTATTACAACCTATTTGGCAAAACTACTGCTGATTTCTATTCATTAAAAAGACTAAGTCCCTCATACCGCATTTATTTTGGCAAAGAAGATACTATCGACGTTCCGGCAACATTGGAAGAGTTATATGCTTTATTTGAAAAACTTGAACCGGGAAGCAGCACCAACCTAAAATATTTTCTCGATCAGGCCAAGTATAAATATGATGTAGGCATGAACGAGTATGTTTTTAAGCCCTCGCACAGCATAATGGAATATTTCGACCCCAGGTTAGCCATTAGCGGCATTAAACTACAGCTATTGGGCAACATGCGAAAACATGTGCACAAGCTGTTTAAAAATGAGCGGCTGCGGAAACTCTTGGAATTCCCTGTTTTATTTTTAGGTGCTACGCCACAAAACACACCCGCGTTATACAGCCTGATGAACTACGCAGACCTCGTTCTGGGTACATGGTACCCACTAGGTGGCATGCACCAGATTGTGGCCGCTATGCAAAACATTGCAGAAAGCGAAGGGGTAAAATTTATTTTCGACACGGAAGTAACCAAAATTGAAGTAAAAAACAACCTCGCAGAGTATGTAATTACTGATCAGGGAAATTTTAAAAGCGACTTTGTGGTGGGCAATGCAGATTATCACCACATCGATCAACATCTTTTTGATCCACCCTACCGTAATTACGATAAAAAGTATTGGGATAAAAGAACAATGGCACCCTCCTGCCTTTTATTTTATATCGGCTTAAATAAAAAACTGGAGAATATATTACATCACAACTTATTCTTTGATGAGAATTTCGATCAACATGCTGAAGAAATATACAGTAACCCACAATGGCCATCAAAGCCTTTGTTTTATGCCTGCTGCCCTTCTGTAACTGACGAAAGCGTAGCACCTGAAGGTTGTGAGAATCTTTTCTTTTTAATTCCGCTTGCACCTGACCTGGAAGATAACGAAAGCAAAAGAGAAAAATACTTTAAGGTATTGATCGAGCGCTTTAAAAATTTGACGGGAAACGACATTAGCAGCAGCATTTTATTTAAACGTAGTTATGCCATGAAAGATTTTGTGGAAGATTATCATGCCTTTAAAGGAAATGCATACGGATTAGCAAACACGTTGAAACAGACCGCTTTTCTAAAACCCAAGATGAAAAGTAAAGTAACAAATTTTTTATATACCGGACAGTTAACCGTTCCAGGGCCTGGCGTACCACCTGCCATCATCTCCGGACAAGTGGTAGCAAAAGAAATAAAAAAAAAGTTAAAAAAAGCTTGACAAATTTAAAATTTCCCTTATCTTTATAACCACAAAACAAAAACACTGCAATAATAACATAAAACACATAATTGTTTGAGGTTTGCATTTGTTTCGAAATAAGAGAGAAGGCGAATTGTTGAAAGAAAAAATAAGAATCAACTAACCAAATATATGATAAGCAAAAAGGCCTGGATTTTCCGGGCCTTTTGCTTTTTAGGTATTTTTGAAAACTATGCCAAGTTTAAGCATGATTTCAACTGAAACCTAGTTTCGACATTAAGTCGGGAAAGAGATCTTGGAACCAAGATCTGGCATCAGGTTTAAAAAATTTCTCCAAGAAGGTAGAAATGGCGATACTTTGAAACTAATAATCTTTTGTAAATCCTCCTGTTTATTTGATATAAAATCCACCCTAAACAGCAAGCCTCTTGAGAAGTCAAAAAAAAAGGCCCAGATAAATCTGAGCCCGTAGTTTTATGATGGATGTATTTTAAACCAATTCTGTATTGGCAATCTCTTTTGAGTAAGTTTTAAGGTATTTTTTTAGAATTCCTCTTGCCACATGGATACGCGTTTTTACTGTTCCAATTGGAATTTCTAACATATCAGCAATTTCGTGGTATTTATAACCTTCAAAATAGCGGATAAATGGCACATAATACTCTTCAGGTAATTGAGATAATGCTTTATCAATATCGCCTAACACAAATTTACTTTCCGCATTGTTTTTAGTGGCGCTGTATGATAGGTTAGCAGAAGAAATATCTTCACTCTGTGTAATTAAAGTATTTGTTTTAACCAATCGGCGATAATTGTTAATAAAGGTATTTTTCATGATGGTAAACAACCATCCTTTTAAATTCGTACCCTCTTTAAACTTGTTGTAATAAGTGATCGCTTTCAGCATAGTATCCTGAACCAAATCATTTGCGTCTTCTGCGTCTTTTGTAAAATTTAAAGCATAAGATCTAAGTGATACCGAGTGATGATTAACCAGATGATTGAATTCAAATTTTGTCATGATATTTAGCTTTAGGAGATTAAAAACAAATCAATTATTGTTCATTCGCTAAAACTCAAACAAACTTAATACCAAAATTTTCTGGCATGGCGTCAAAAGTGCATAACTACTTCATAGTCAGCTTTCGTCACAGAATATTTACTTCTCTTTCTAAAGTGACTCCAAAAGTAGACTTCACACTGTCTATTATTTGTTCAGAAAAATTATACACTTCTGTACCGGTTGCTTGTCCGTGGTTAACTAAAACCAATGCCTGGTTTTTCCATGTACCTGTTTGCCCAACCACTTTACCTTTCCAGCCACATTGCTCAATTAACCAGCCAGCGGCTAATTTAATTTTATCATCAGCTGTAGGATAATGCACCACATCGGGGTGCTCTGCTACAATATCTACAAATTCATGTTTTTCGATGACCGGATTTTTGAAGAAGCTACCAGCATTTCCTATAGTCGATGGATCAGGCAGTTTGCTTACGCGAATGTGCGATACAGCCGCAGAAACATCTGCAATGTCTGGGTTTTCGATTCCCCTGTTGAGTAGCTCTGTTTCAATTGCGCCGTAAGAAGTATTGATTTTAGCTTCTGATGATAAACGGAAAGTAACAGATGTGATAATAAACTGTCCTCTCAACGCTCCTTTGAAAATACTTTCGCGGTAGCCAAAATGACAATCATTATAGGTAAAGGTCTTAATTTCTCCTGTTTTAATTTCAAATGCCGTGCAGCTTTCAAAAACATCTTTCAACTCTACCCCATACGCACCAATATTCTGTATAGGCGATGCACCCACCGTGCCCGGAATCAGGCTTAAATTCTCTACACCTGCAAAATGATGCTTAACACAATAGTTAACAAAATCGTTCCAAACCTCACCCGCACCCGCAGTTACCAAAACGCGATCATCCATTACTTTAGATTGAATGCCTTTGATGCTGATTTTAACAACTAAACCGTCATAATCCTCCGTAAATAAAACATTACTCCCACCGCCTATCACCAGAAGCTTCTGAGATTTTACGATGCTGCTTTTAAATAAACCGGCCAGATCTGCTTCTGAAAATACTTCAGCGAAATAGCCGGCTTTAACATCTATACCAAATGAGTTATATGGTTTTAGCGAAATATTTTCCTGGATTTGAAGCATAATGATTTTGTATATGCTGCAAAAGTAAAATAAAAAGACTTCATATTAATAATTGATTGGCTGTACACCATACTATTCAAAGATTTCTGCCAGTTTATATTTTAAGTTAATATGAAAATCGTTACCCTCGCCAACATAACGGCCAACAATTTTGCCTTCTTTATCTATTAAAATGAATGTTGGATAAGTCTTAACACCAAATTGCAGTACCAGATTATCACCTTTAGGACTTTTGCTCGCATCATTCAATAGAATGTGTTTCCATAAACCAGTCCGGTCATCTACAATTGCTTTTTGCCAAAGTTTACGATCATTGTCAGTGGCAATACTTAAAATTTCAAGTCCTTTACTTTCATATTTTTTATACATTTTAATCATATCAGGACTCAATGCTCTACAATGCACACACCAGGTTCCCTAAAAATCTAACAGTACATATTTTTTAGACTTAAATCCGGCAAGGCTGATTGTTTTTCCATTGGCCAGCTTCGCAGAAAAATCGGGAGCTGGTTGCGCTATTTTACTTGTTTCTTCGTAAGATAGTTTTTTATAAATGAATCTTCCCAGTGCACTATTTAATACTGGCTCTGAAAAACTCCGGTAATAAAACCGAACAGAATCTTTAGGTAAAGATCTGCTTAACGAACTTAACAGATACGGGCCTAGGTAAGAATTTGGATTATTTCTAACAAAATCCAAACTATTTTTTTCTACTACTTTAAATAGTCTTGATCTTTCTGCATAATTTATACTAAGATTAGCTTTCAGTGAATCAGAACTCCCCTTTTCCTTAATCGCTTTATTCAAACCATCAATCTTGTCTTTTATTTGATCAGATTCCTCTTTAAGCCTAATCTTATCCCAATCTGACTGGGTTTGTGATCCAAGAAGTTTTGCTTTAAAAAATTGCTCATTAATTACAGTTATCTGCAAGTTAGTGGGTTCTAAAAATACACGGACTGATTCAGGCCCATCAAAAACATTTGTCTGCCCATGTTTCAACCAGGCCAGGCTGGGTTCTTTTAAATAACCGCGAAACTCAAAAGAACCATTTTTAACGAATGCGGAGTCTTTGACCTCACAATATTCAAGGGTAATTTTTTCACCATCTTTTAAATCGGTTTTTCCCGACAAATTAAATATTGAAGCATCATTTTGAGCAAAGCAGTTTGAACTTAACAGTGCAAAAATTAAAGCGAAACGCATTTTCATGAGAGGAACGATTGAAATTAGGTCAACACATTACTAAAGTTAATATTTATTCTACCACCTTCGTAATTCCCTGATCGAATTTGAAACTCAACTCTTCAGACTTTCCATCTTTTAATTTGACTCCCGAAAGTTTCCATCCGATAAATTTTGGTTTGATTTTCTTTAGATCCAAAAGTCGATATCTTTCTTTAGTAAGTTTAGCACTAATCAACCCTACACTGTCCGACTCCGCCTGACTCAAATGTTCAATCTGGCTTTCTAACTCAGCTAAGGTAACATCTAACTCCTCTCCCTTTTTTAAACTATCGACATAAGCCTGTGGCGAAATATTGTACAAACTATCCAGTATCGCTCCATCAAAATCCAAATCCCGGTTACTGGTTTCGTATTTCGATTCTACAAGCGCAATAGCGCGGTCTTTATCAGTCTTTTTTCCACAGGACATCATAACAAATAACGGCAAAAGCACAAAGAAACAGTAAGTTTTTCTCATGTTGTAGTTTTATAAAAAGAGCAAGCACCCTGCCAAAAAATGCATGAAGATAAGACAAAAGCCTTTTCCTTCATTTTTTAATGGCTTCATTAATCTTCGTTTTAACTGTCCTTCCTTCATCAGGATATTGACTAACTCCGCTGAGGCGAACTTAAGGATTTTGCTGCCAATAAGCCTACAACAGGAAAACAAAGCAAAAACAAGTTTTCATCAGTTTATATAAAACTGTTAAAACAATTTTTTAGTTTAAAACATCAATTTCATGATTTATCCTGTACAGAAGGAAGCCTAGAAATGACCCTACTGCGTATGCATCATCTTCGTTATATTTCTGAAAAACCTCTGCAAAAGTGAACTTTCTTCAGTAATAATTTCGGCATCAGCGAGCATACCATTTTTTAATATAATTTTCCGGTTTGGATCTTTATTTTCAAACTGTTCAAAACTTACTTTGGCAATAAAAACACTATCTCTGTAAGCCACATCAGATATAAAAGTTAAACGACCTCTAACCATGCCAAACTGCTCGAAAGGGTAACTTTTTAATTTTACAAGCGTACGCTCTCCTTTGTGTATTTTACCCATATTATATTGCGGAATCTGAACTTCACCAAAAAAGTTGGTATTGCCTGGATTTACAATAAATACCTCCTGATTGGCTGCAATATTCTGATTTTGCTGAACAATTCCGGCAAAACTCAATTTTCCGGACACTGGTGCTCTTAAAATATATTGCAGTATCCAGGCATCACTTTCATTTATACATTGATTTAGCGCTTGGAGAAATTTAGCCTGCTCTTCCGAAATGGTGTGTTTTAGATCGAGCAAATCCTTCTGCTTGGCGCTAAAACTACTGGTGTTATTCAATAGTGATGTTTCAGTTTGTTTTAGAGGGTATTTTGCTGCAAGGTATTTATTTTCCTGCTGAACAAATTCACTTCTAGAGATGACTTTATTTTTGTACAACTTTTGATAAGCCTTATACTCTTCTTCCTGATTGGTATATTCCTGTTGCTGAATATTTCTTTGTTCTATAATTTGTGTTTTTAAAACATTAATATCTTTTAAATCTTTTTCGAGGAATGCCATTTTGTTCAAATAATATCCATTCCTCAAAGTAGACTGATATTGCAGGTATTGCTGATAAAAAGTTTGGTATGTAGTCTGTAATTCTCCAAGACTAAAACCAGTGGGCAAAACAGATGTAACGAGTTCATTTTTCAATACCCGATCTCTAAACTGTTTTAAATCCTTATTTATTTTTATAATATCATTAGGATTCGCCGTGCTCTCAAAATAAGCCAACAACTGGTTCTCCATCACCATTTGTCCATCTTTCACCAGCAAAGCAGTAAGTTTCCCATTCTGTTTTGCCAGCACTGGCTTTGGCGAATTTAAACTGTTTACTCTCAAGCTTGTTTTAACAATATCCGGATATTCTATTAATGCCGAAAGCAATACAATAGCACCTAATATTATAAAAATCAAGGTAATACCCCATCTTAAAATCCAGGAGGGCACAGCCGTTATAATTTCCTGAACTTCGTCACTATTTATTTCGAGATCTATCCTTTCGTGTGGCATCTACTATAAATTAATTACCCAATTCTAATTGATTTTTTACCAATTCATAATACTCACCTTTTTGTTTTGTTAATGCTGCGTGGGTACCTTGCTCTATAATCATTCCTTTATCCAAAACAATAATATTATCAGCATTTTTAACCGTACTTAACCTGTGCGCAACCACCACGACTGTTCTTCCTTTAAAAAAGCTTTCGAGATTTTCCATAATTACTTTTTCGTTATTGGCATCAAGTGCATTTGTGGCCTCATCAAAAAAAATGTACGCTGGGTTTTTATAAACCGAACGGGCAATCAATATCCGTTGACGCTGTCCCTGACTTATACCATTACCCTCTGCACCGATTTTAGTATTTAAGCCCAAAGGAAGGCTTTCAACAAATTCAGTAATATTTGCCACCTGTAAGGCATGTTTCAATTTTGTTATATCAGGATATTCATCTCCAACTGCAATATTTTTTGCAATACTATCTGAAAAAATAAAACCATCCTGCATCACAACGCCGCATAATCCACGCCAGTACCTATAGCTGATCTGATTCAAATAACCATTACCAACCTTTATTTCTCCTCTTTGTGGCTCGTAAAAGCGTAATAACAACTTTAATATCGTGGTTTTACCACTACCGCTCATTCCAACAATGGCGGTTGTTTTTCCTTCAGGGATATATAAATTAATATTTGATAGCACGGGTTCATTACCTGCACCAGGGTAAGTAAACGATAGGTTATGCAGACCAATACTCTTATCGAAAGGAAGCTCCTTGGTAAAAGATCTGTCTAAAGGTTCTTCATCTTCTATTTCGCGGATTTCGTTTAAGCGTTCAAGAGATATTTTTGCATCTTGCAGTTGCTGAATAAAACCTAACAACTGCTCTATAGGGCTGTTAAGCTGTCCTATAATGTATTGAACGGCCATCATTGCTCCCAGGGTTAATTGGCCATCAATAACAGATTTCGCAACCAAAAAAGTGATCAGAATATTTTTGCCTTCATTAATTAAAAATGTACCTGCCTGCTGGTATTGCCCCAGGGCTAAGCTTTTAACATTAAACCTGAAAAGATTTGCCTGTATCCGCTCCCATTCCCATCTTTTTTGCTGCTCGCAATTATTTAATTTAATTTCCTGCATCCCCGTAATTAGTTGCACAACTGCACTTTGGTTTTGTGAAGAAATATCAAATCGTTTAAAATCAAGTTCGCGTCTTTTTTTCAGGAAGAAAATGATCCATAAGCTATATAATGCTGTGCTTACGATAAAAATAATGAATATGGTGGTGTTGTAATACGCCAATACTATTGCAAAAATGACCAGGTTAACCATGGAGAAAATAACACTCAGAGTAGGGCCGGTTAAAAAAGTTTCGATCCTCTTCTGATCATTCATGCGCTGCATAATATCTCCCGTCATCTTCGTATCGAAATACGACAACGGAAGTTTCATCAACTTGATGAGAAAATCGGTTAAAATAGAAATATTGATCCTTGTACTGATATGCAATAATATCCATGATCGGATAAACTCTACACTGATCCGACCTACAATAAGCATCGCCTGCGCTATCAGTATAATGTATATAAAATTAAGATTCCTGGTGTTAATCCCTATATCCACAATAGATTGGGTAAGAAAGGGCAAAATCAATTGAAGAAGACTACCTACACCCAGCCCTACAAATAACTGAACCACCAGAGATTTATACTGATAGAGGTATTTTAACAGGTACGAAAAATCCATCCCGCGAACCTTGTCTCCTTCCATACCATAAAAATCAGGGCTGGGCATCAGCATCAAAACCACACCCTGCCGTTCCTGTTCTCCAACCATACTTAACCAGTTCAAAAGAAATTCCTTTTCGGTATACACCATAAGGTGTTTAGCCGGATCTGCTATATAATATTTATTTTTCTTAATCTTATACAGCACCACAAAATGATTTTGATTCCAGTGCAAAATCACCGGAAGATCTGTTTCTTTGAGCTGATCTAAACTCACTTTAGCTCCCGTGGTTCGTAAACCAATTTTTTCGGCAGCTTCACTAATACCTAAAAGGGATACCCCTTCTTTATTGATTCCTGAAATTTCGCGTAACTTCTGCAGACTGAAATTTTTACCATGGTACTTGGCAATCATTCGCAAACACGAAGGACCACAGTCCATTATATCTGGTTGTTTATAAAATGGGAAAACTTTCAACGCTTATTATTTGATATAACTGTTTATTAACTTCTTGATTTCTTCACTTGAAGGCCCTGGAGCATTTTTGTCTATCATTACACTATTTTTACCATAAAGCACATATCTTGGTATTACACTTAATGCTATTTGCTTTAAAAATTTAGAGTTGTCCTGATTTAATATTTGGTAATTATTATATCTTAACCCCTCTATGCCAGAAGCCTCTTCCCATTTAAGTCTGTCTTTATCAATTGATAAATATAAAAAGAGGACTGATTTATTTTGAAATTCTTTTTTTAAGCTTAACGATTTTGGCATTACTTCCCTGCAGGGCGCACACCAGCTAGCCCAAAAATCTATATACACGACCTTATCTTTTGCTTCATTTAACACCTGGCGAAGTGTTGTTTCTTTACCATCAATACCATATAAAATAAGATCTTCGACCGCCTGTGTTTTATCGTTTATAATTCCTGATAATGTCTGTTTAAGACTCGCATCTAATTTTGGGTCATTATAAAGATTATTAAAATCAATGTACCGCTTTTTAATTTCTATAGCCGATTCATCATATTCCATCATCTTTTCAAGACTTAAATACCTGGCATACTTCAACAGATCGCCTTTCAGAAAATTTGGCGCATAATCATAAGCTTCTTTAAAATTTATATATTCTTTCGATCTTGAATAATCCGCTTTCTGGAGAATTACTTTCCTCTTTAAAAAAGGAATCAATATTTTATTGCAGTATGGATTATTTATCAGATCATTATTAATAAAAGTCTGGGAGTTTAAACTATCTGCAACGCTTTTTGAATTTGAAAGATTAAACAATAGTGATAATTTTTCATAATAATCGGCATTAATTTTATATTTTAAAAATGTAATTAAGCGCTGAGAATTATCACCTGAACTACTTAATGTACTTATCTTATAATTGTAGTCTTTATAGAGCAAGGAGAGCAACTGCGAGAATGCTGTAGCTTTAGCAACAAATGCGGGTCTATTTACCTTAAGCGGATAGGTTTGAAATTTTGAAAATTCGCTGTAGCCTTTTAAGGCTGGCAATTTTGTATTGATTGAATAAAACAACCTACTTAACGAATCTATTTTAAAGGTAATGGATTTTCTTGAATCACCAGGAGTAAAAAACTTATTTTCCTGATGCGTGCTAATATTTACAGCCTTAATCGATGTGGCAGTTGCGTGAATTTTAACAGTGTCGTTATTGGCAACAAGAACGGTATCGGCATAAGCGTCTTTGTGGCTTAGGTATACATACATATAACCGTTACCCTTAAAAATTATGGTATCATTTATTTTATGAGATTTAATCTCATAATTTTGGATGTTATGATAATATTGTTCGGTACGGATTAATAATGGATTATTTGTTTCGTTTTTGATTATGAAAATAACCCCAGTACTTTTTTTATCTTCTTGAGATTTACAAGCACTATTTAATAGAAAAATCAGATTTAAAACAAAAAGCAAATACTTAGGAAATTTCATTGATTGATTAATTGATTTGAAATGAAAAAATTGGCCGGAAGTTTTCTTCCGGCCAATCATTTTTAAAAAGGGCAACTTGCACAGCAATATCCCGAAGTATAACTACCATCAGAATATGTTGTGCCATTATTATAGGCCTCCTGGGCATCGCTTACAGAAAAATCTCTGTAAGACCATCCCCTGAAGGACCCATCACTGTTCCTGATTGCAATTCTACAATCTGCTCTTCCACCAACAAGCTGTTTCATTTCAGCTTTGCTAAGTAAATTCACCTTTTTCATGTTCAAAAATTTAAATTTGTTTTTTAAAGTTGTTTGTTGCCTTTCACGCAGGGCAACTTAAGCGATGCCAATGATAACGTTGACATTCGTTTTTTGGGGCAGTTTCGTTGCAACCGTGCTGCCCCTTTTTGTACAAATACTTTTGAAATAACTATAGTTGCCATACGCAGGCAACCAACAGATTATTATCACCTAAACCGGGCAATTAAACCGCTGTTTGATCATCGCACACATAAGTTGATATACACTGACCTGTACATTGCCCGCCACAGGGTGCACCCGCATCCCATGTTGCCGGATTATAAGGCTGCTGAGTTCCCCATACAGGAGACTGGGTCGGGTCATTATTTGGATAATAATAACCAGAAACGCATGTTGCATGATAAAAGGTTCCATTAGATGCATTACACATTTCACCACCTCCTGGTACACCTCCTCCCAATACATTTTTCATCTCAGCTTTACTGAGTAAGTTTAGTTTTTTCATTTTCAGGACATTTTGTTTTTTTATTTAAGAATTATACATTTTAAAGCAGTTTACGCTGGCGAAATGCGTATAACAACTGTACTTTAGTTTCCAACGGTTTTACTGGAGTTCTACTTTCAGTTTTCAAAAATTGATATGCTGAAAAATTCAGTTGCTTTTAAAACAATTACGAAAGCAAATACTTAATATCGTCTAATCGGTAAGGTTCGGGTAGTTTATATCCGTTAATTAAGATGGTTGGCGTAAAGGCGATTTCTGCCATCCTGCACCAGGCCTTATGTTTTTCTGTTATGCCTGCTACCTGATCACTTATCTCAACAGGATATTGTTCTGCCCAATTTTCGAATTCTTTATCCGATTGATCGTACCAGGTGTTTAAAGCATTTTCGGTTACCTGCTGATCTTTAATCAAACTTAAAGCAGTAATGTGACGGGCCATTTTGGTTGCCGAATCATGATCATGGTCAGCAGTACTAAAAATAACATTTAAGCGGATATCCGCTCTGGTCTTTAACCATTCTGCTATCGTTTTGTGCGCCTTGCTACATGGCCCGCAAAATGGATTACTCACCATGGTAATTACAGTTTCAGCCTGGGCATTTCCTATTAAAACAGGCAAAAGCTCATCACTAACAGTGTAGCGCGGCTGACTGGTTAAGGCTTGTTTAAACAAATCATTATTGTATTTAAACTTTTTAAGTTGTTGTTGTACAGGCTTTAATTGAGCGGATGCTAAAAAAACAGGTTTAAGAAGTGAAAATATCACAATTGGTGAAAGAAAACAGATTATGAAAAGCGCAATATTAAATAATGAAAAAGCTGTGCTTAAAGTTAAACTGCCAAAGATGAGATTTGTTAAAAGCTCGAGCCAAAGCAATGCCTGCACGGCACAACACAGTACGCACCAGTTTTTATTTTTATACTGATAGGCAATCGAATAAACAGTATAAGGAATTGCCAATACGTTAAGCCAGGCTAAAACGACAATGCCTGCAGGATTTACCAACAGTGATAAAAAAGAGCCTGCAAAATAAAAAAAGCCTACCTCGCTCCAGCTTAACCAGGAGGTAACTTTTGCCGCATCGGATTTTAATATGGTATTGCAGTTATTTTTTTTACCAAGGCTGCAAAGATTTTGTATAAATGGATTATCAGTATTTATGCTTTGTGCTAACAGCAGGATACTAACGGTTAAACCGGCCAATTTAATCAGCAGCAAAGTTACCTGTCCCCAAACCATTAACTCCTGGTAGAGAATGAGACCAAGAATCCCTAAAAAAAGGATCAGTCCGACAGGCAAAGCTAAATCCTGTAAAAAGAATCTGAATTTTTTCCGGATATAATCTTTTTCCCCGCTATTCCCGGCAAGTTCGGCATGGAGAGCAATGCCATCCCACCTACTTAGAAACTCCGCTTCAGGCATACTCGCGTCCTTATTTTCTTCATCAGAAAAACGAACGTTACCATTATCAATCTGCTTAATTAAAACAAAGCGACCACCTGTTTCAGAAAAATGAGCAACAAATGGGAATAATAGATCATTTACATCATAGTCTTCCCTAAATATGCGGTAAGCCTGGTTATTGATATTCCAGCTTGTCAAACAATCACTCAAGGCTAATAAACTTGGATTATCAGGGTGATCGGACAGGCAGCCTTTAGCTGTTTTATAGGTTACGTTTGCCTTTAAGCTTTTAATTAAAGAAAAAATAACACTGTCTAAATTTGATTTAAAACGATTAAGCAATTTCATGAGGCGTCAAAATATAGATAGCAATGTAAATATTTTTTTAAAAAAAACAATGCATAATTATATTTTTATATAGAACATGCCCCATAATAACACAAATTAAGTATACAAAAAATGTATGATTAACACACAAACACCTCAGTAATAAAGAATAGTGTTTAAATAAAGAAAGGAGATTTGTTTGATGATTTTGAGGTTATCTATGATATAGATTTAGTTTTTATTAAACTTTTTCTTACAAACAACAGACCAAAAGCTTTTCCTTTTGCCTTTCCCCTGTTTTTATGATGTATTTTATGTGCTTTCCGTACAGCCATCAAATAAGCATTGTTGCTTTTAAAGGTTTTAAAGCGCCGGTGAACAAACCAGTCGTGCACCACAAAATAAATCAGGCCATATAAAGTAATGCCCAGGCCCGCAAAAAACCGATAACCCAAACTATCCCGATCGGTGTACATTAAATACAAAGATGCGGCAGCAAATAATACCGCAAACAAATCATTCCATTCTAAAAATGATTTTGCCTTTTGATGATGGCTTTTATGCATAAACCAAAGTGGCCCATGAAACAGGTACTTATGTATAAACCACGATAAACACTCCATAGCAATGATGGTGGATAATACAATGAGGATGTTGATAAATGCAGACAAATTTTCTAAATAATTGGTTTGTAAAGATATATAAACATCTCGGGAAGCAAAATTATGTCATAAAATTGTAAGCTTAACAAGCTTTCAAACCAACTTTTCATGACAAATCATTTTTTAGCACTATTTTTGACTAAAATATTAAAAAAGTCAGAAAGTAGAAAAGTAAAATGATTGTAGCTGATAAAAAGAGAGAGCAAATTATTGATGGTGCTATAAAACGCTTTATTCATTTTGGTATTGGTAAAACCACGATGAATGATATTGCCGAAGATCTATCCGTATCCAAACCATCTCTTTATTATTATTTCCCCGATAAAAAACATTTGATTTTAGGAGTGATAGAAAAAGTGTTTAACGATTTCTTTGAGCTGATCAAAAAGAAATATAACCCTGATTTACCGGTACAGGAAATTCTTTTTAATACCATTGATGTACGGAACACATTTTTCCAGAAGTATTACATGCTCCGCATTACCGAAGGCATTCCGGATTTATTGAACGACGAAGTGATTAAAGGTAAATTGCATACACTAAAAGAATCGGAAAAAGATTTTTTCGCAGAAATTTTTAGTCAGGCTAAGGCAAAAGGAGAAATTGAACATGATGACACCACGCATGTTGCTGAATTATACCTGGAAAGTTTAATGGGCCTTTGTACCATGTGTATTATGGAAACCGGCAAAGACCTTTTTCCGGATAAAAAATCATTAAATAAAATGACGTTAAAGCAAAAAAACCTGACTTCAATATTCGTGAGAGGCTTAAGGTGTACAGACTAAAAGCTTAACGTTGGCATAAATAAACAGAGAAGAACCCAAAAAACAAAAAACAATACATTATGCTTAGAATAAAAGTGGTAAAATTAATGCTCATTGTGATTATCGGCTCGGTTTTACCGCAGCTGGCAATTGCACAGCAGCAAATTACCTTGAAAGAGGCGCTCACCTTTGCGCTCCAAAACAACACTAAAGTACGCAATGCTAAATTAGACATTGAAGGCGGAAGATACAAGGTACAGGAAGTAAGGGCACAGGCCTTACCACAACTTACCGGAAATGTAGGTTTAACTTACAACCCTATTATTGGCCAGTTGGTTGCAAATATTGGCGGTGCAACACAATCGTTTAAATTAGGCCAGAACTGGAATTCGACCGCAGGCGTTCAGCTCTCGCAGCAATTATTTAACCAACAGGTTTTTACAGGGCTGCAGGCTGCACGATCGAGCGAAGAATATTATGCGCTTACTTCGCAATTAACCGAAGAACAGATTATTGAACTGGTAGCTAACAATTATTATCAGGTTTTGGTAAACAGGCAACAGCTTAACGTCATCGACACCAACATTAAAAATGTTAAGATAGTTGAAAAAATTGTGGGCACCCAGTATAAAAATGGTTTGGCCAGAAAAATAGATGTAGACCGGATCAGTGTAAACTTAACCAACCTGAATACACAACGAGAGCAAGTCATCAATGCGATTACCCAATTGGAAAACCAGTTAAAATTTTCGATGGGAATGGCTGTTTCAACACCAATTAGCCTGCCGCCAACCGAATTAACGGAAGTAACTACATTACCTATGTTTACTGATTCTATTGATCTGGCCAACAGAACTGAAGTTAAACTTTTAAACAATCAGGATAAACTTTTATCCTTACAACGCAAAGCCTATGTGGCCGAATACTATCCCAGCTTATCTTTAACAGGTAATTATACCTATTCCAGTCAGAGCAATAGTTTCGATTTCCTTAAATCAAACGCTTCGGCTATCGGCTTTGGTTCGTCTGCAATAGGTTTAACTTTAAGGGTACCGATTTTTAACGGTTTCTTAACCCGCTCTAAAATCCGCCAGGCCGATGTTGATATTAAAAAGGCTCAGGAAAGCAGAAAAGAAACCAATAATGCCTTAAACTTGGCTTACGAAAATGCAAAAATACAGTTGCGCAATAATTTAAACACCATTAAAGCACAACGCAAAAATGCCGATTTAGCGCAAGAGATTTACAGCAGCACCCAAAATAACTATAATAACGGTTTAGCTTCATTAACCGATCTTTTGGATACTGAAAACGCACTTACTTCGGCACAGAACAGTTATACTCAGGCTTTGTTAAATTATAAAATAGCCGAAATACAATTAATCAAATCAAACGGAAATATTAAATCGCTAGTACAATAGAAATGAAAAGAGTAATTACCATAATCATCGTAGTTGTTGTTGCCCTTGGTGCAATAGCCTATGTTTTAAGCAACAATAAAAAGAAGAACGAAGAAAAAACTGCTTTCATTGCTAAAGGTAGTGGTGCTGTTGCCGTTCGGGTTGCTCAAGTAGAGCGGAAAGCTGTGGATTTAGATTTCAGTGCGAACGGAAATTTTATTCCTAAGCAGGAACTTAATTTCTTATCAGAAAATGCTGGTCGGGTTACCGCTATTTATGTAGATGAAGGCGACAGGGTAAGCAAGGGACAGGTTTTGGCCCGCGTTGATGCCGAAATCATCAATACAGACAGGGAAACTGCTGAAGCGACTTATCAGAATGCAGTAAGGGATGAGGCCAGATATCAAAGCTCATTCCAAACCGGTGGTGTTACACAACAACAGTTAGATCAGGCTAAATTAGCTACAAAAAATGCAAAACTGCGCTTACAGGCCTCACAAAGAAGATTAAGCGATGCAAACATTAAATCACCGATTAACGGTATTGTAAACAAAAGATACATTGAAGTTGGTGCTTTTGTAACTGCTCAGGGTACACAATTATTCGAATTGGTTGATGTTTCAAAATTAAAGCTTAAGGTAAATGTGAACGAATCGCAGGTAGCCAACCTTAAAATAGGCGATAAAATCGAGATCAAATCTTCGGTTTTCCCAACTGATAATTTCTCTGGAAAGGTAACCTTCATCGCCGCCAAAGCTGATGCAACGTTAAACTTCCCTATTGAAATTGAAGTGGAAAACAGCCACAAAAACACTTTAAAAGCTGGTATGTACGGAACTGCCATATTCAAGTTCCCTAAACAGGCGCCAAGTATTCTTATTCCGCGTACATCATTTGTGGGCAGTGTAAGCAGTAACCAGGTTTTTGTTTTGGATAAAGCCAGCAATACGGCTAAAACCCGTAATGTGGTAGCAGGCCGTATTTTAGGCGATAATGTTGAAATTCTTGATGGCTTAAAAGAAGGTGAAACTGTGATTACCAGTGGACAGATTAACTTAACTGAAGGTACTCCGGTTAGTATCGTGAAGTAAGTTAGCGGAATTTTCAGCTTTTAAAAAAACGCGATATGCCAATCGCAAAACGCAATACGAACTAAAATGAAGATAACAGACATATCTATAAAAAGGCCTTCGCTGGTTATTGTGGTATTTACCGCACTTACCTTGCTGGGGTTATTAAGTTACTTTTCGTTGGGTTATGAATTACTTCCAAAATTCTCCAACAACGTAGTATCTATTTCGACCATCTACCCTGGTGCTTCGCCAAATGAGGTTGAAAATACCGTAACCAAAAAGATTGAGGATGCGGTATCATCAATGGAAAACATCAAAAAAATCAACTCTGTATCATTTGAGAGTTTATCAACCGTAACCATTACGCTAACAGATGCAGCAAATATTGATATCTCGTTAAACGATGCGCAACGTAAAGTAAATGCCATTCTGGCCGAATTACCTGAAGATGTAAAAACACCTTCATTAAGTAAATTCTCACTTGATGATTTACCGGTAATTACCATGTCGGCCTCTGCCAATATGGACGACGTAAGCTTTTATGATTTAATTGACAAACGTATTGCCCCGGTAATTTCGAGGGTAAATGGTATTGCACAGGTAAACTTAGTGGGTGGTTCTGAACGCGAAATACAGGTTTCGCTTGATGCCAATAAACTACAGGGCTATGGCCTTGCGGTTCCTCAGGTACAACAAATGATTCTATCTTCGAACCTGGATTTCCCTACCGGAAGTGTAAAAACGCAGAATCAGGATGTATTGATCCGTTTATCGGGTAAATACAGAAGCATTGATGAATTGAGAAACCTGGTTTTAACCACAGGCAAAGATGGTGCCCAGATCCGCTTGGGCGACGTGGCCGATGTTCAGGATTCGCAAAAAGAAACGGAAAAACTGGCCCGTATTGACCGCAAAGCATCTATTGCCATCCAGATCATTAAACAAAGTGATGCGAATGCCGTTGAGGTAAGTAAAGGTGTACACGCCATTATTGCCAAACTTAAAACAGAATACGCAACCAATAAATTAGACATCAGAATTGTAAACGACAGTTCAATCTTTACGTTAGAATCTGCTGATGCGGTAATCCACGATTTAATCCTGGCGGTTATTTTGGTGGCCTTTGTAATGCTTTTCTTCCTGCACAGTTTACGTAATGCTTTAATTGTAATGGTATCGATTCCGGTTTCGCTGATTGCTACTTTTATCGGTATTAGCTTATTCGGCTTTACTTTAAACTTAATGTCGCTGCTGGGCCTGTCGCTCGTGGTAGGTATCCTGGTGGATGATGCGATTGTGGTACTGGAGAATATCCAGCGACACATGGAGATGGGTAAAAACAAAGTAAGGGCAGCATCTGATGCCACAAGAGAGATCGGTTTTACGGTTGTATCCATTACTTTCGTAATTGTGGTGGTATTCTTCCCGATTGCGGTAAGCACCGGTCTGGTATCGAATATCTTACGTCAGTTCTGTATCGTTGTAATTATTGCAACCTTGCTTTCGTTGCTGGCTTCATTTACCATTGTACCACTTATTTTCTCCCGTTTCGGTAAGTTAGAACGCATTGAAGGTAAAAACCTGTTCGGCCGTTTCATTCTATGGTTCGAAAAACAGTTGAAGAAATTTACCCTTTGGATTACCAGTATTTTAACATGGTCGTTAAACCACAAAGCTTTAACATTGGTAATGGTAGTGGTAATGTTCTTAAGTTCTTGCGGTTTATTGGTAGGCGGTTTCATAGGATCTGAATTCTTCCCAAAATCAGATAAAGGTGAGTTCCTGGTACAATTGGAATTGCCAAAAGATGCTTCGTTAGAGCAAACCAACTTCCTCACTCAAAAAGCAGAGGCTTTTTTAGACAAACAACCAGAAATTACGCAGTTGATTACTACTGTCGGACAATCGACCGGTGATTTTGGTGGTACACAGGCTACAGCCTATAAATCGGAAATTAATGTTAAACTGGTTGAACGCGATCAGCGTAAAGGTGTTTCTTCTGATATTTTCGCCACCAAAATGAGCCGTGCCCTGGCTAAAGAATTAGTGGGTGCAAAAGTAAAAACGGTGCCGATCAGTATTTTGGGAATTGCAGAAAACGCACCGATCCAACTGGTAGTGATGGGTTCTGATTTAGATAGTGCCTTGAAATATGCCGAAGGTGCACAGAAAGTACTTGCCGCTATTCCGGGTGCTACAGAGATTAAATTATCGGTAGAAAAAGGAACGCCAGAAATTAATGTTCAGGTAGACCGCGACAAGATGTCGGCGGTTGGCCTTACCTTACAAACCGTCGGTTCTACCATGCAGACAGCTTTTGCGGGCAATACGGATGGTAAATACCGTAAAGGAGAGTATGAGTACGATATTAACATCCAGTATCAAAACTTTAACCGCCAGAACATTGATGACGTACGTAACCTGATTTTTGTAAATAATGAAGGCAAACAGATCAAGTTATCACAGTTTGCAACCATTACAGAAGGTTCAGGTCCAAGTCAGCTGGAGCGTTTGAATAAATCGACTTCGGTATCCGTTAAAGCACAATCAATCGGTAGGCCAACCGGAACCGTAGTTGCAGAGTTCCAGGCAAAACTGGAAGAACTGCAAAAAAACGGTAAACTTAAAGCACCAGTTGGTGTAAGTTATAGCTGGGCAGGTGATCAGGAAAACCAGAGCGAAGGTTTTGGTACTTTAGGTATTGCTTTGCTGGCTTCAATCATTTTGGTTTACCTGATCATGGTTGCGCTTTACGATAGTTTTATCTATCCGCTGGTGGTAATGTTTTCACTTCCGTTAGCGGTAATCGGAGCATTGCTAGCCCTGGCTTTAACCAATAACTCAATTGGTATCTTTACCATTTTAGGTTTAATTATGCTAATGGGTCTGGTAGCGAAAAATGCGATTATCCTGGTCGATTTTACCAACCACCTAAAGGCAGAAGGTAAAGAAACCAAAGAAGCACTCGTATTGGCCAACCACGCACGTTTACGCCCAATTTTGATGACAACCATCGCCATGGTATTTGGTATGCTTCCAATTGCCCTGGCCAGCGGCGCCGGTGCCGAGTGGAAAAATGGCTTGGCCTGGGTGATTGTAGGTGGCTTAACCAGTTCGTTGTTCTTAACATTAATTGTGGTACCGGTAGTTTACCTAATATTCGATAGAATGCTGGAGCGCCTTGGTTTCAATAAAAAAGGAAAAACCATTGATGAGTTAATGGTTGAACCATACGACCATAAAGATGTAAACGAATACGATTTAGATCACGGACATTAATAAATATCCAGATTAACAATCAATTAGCCCCGACCCCAAATCGGGGCTTTTTTGTGGCGTTTTTAAAGCCTATGCCCTATGCTTAGCGAGCACTCATACACCAAAAATAACCCTACATGCAAAGCGTAGATAATTCTATAATACGGTATCCAAACAAATATTAATCAACATTGTATATTATTGATTATGTTCAAAATCATTTTTAGCCTGTTGCTGATCTGCTCTACAATCCTTGTAAAAGCGCAACATCCACCTGTTTTTGCCGCAATGCGTACCGATTCCAGCTTCGTTAAACTTTACAATCTGGATATTACATTAGTAAAATACAGCTACAAACCCAATGGCGTAAAGTTTTTAGTGGTACACGACAATGAAGATACCGGCGTAAAAGCTGGTTTTGACTATATCCGCTGGTATGGTGGCGAACTCATCGACAGCCAGTATGGGGCAGTAAGGGATTATTATTTCACCTATATGGACGACCAATACCGCATAGATCCAAATGCGATATACACCGAAGTGGGGGTTAATACCAGGCTGAAGAAAAACCAGTTCAGCTCTAATGAAGTGGAAAAAGCCCTGCTGAACGCAGGAAAGCAAATTGTAGATTTTTATGATCCAAAAACTACCGGTTATTTTTTAACCCTCCACAACAATGCCGATGGTGGTTTTGGCATTTCTTCTTATTTACCAGGTTACGATTTAGCCAGTACTGCAGATTCGGTTTACATTAACTTCCAAATGGATGGCGATGATCTGATTTACGTAACCGAGCCTAGATTGTTCAGCAGTTTAAAAAAGGCTAATGTAAACGTCATTCTTCAATCTAAATTTGCCACTAATGATGGGTCCCTTTCGGTTTATGCCATGCAAAATAATATTCCTTACATCAATGTAGAAGTACAACATGGGCATCTGGAAGAAAACTTCAGGTTAATCGAGCTTGCAGTTGACGCTTTAAAGGAGCATGGATTGGTAAAGAAAGAATAACATACTAGATTTACTAGAGACTCAACTCTAGTAATCGTCACCCTGAATTTATTTCAGGGCTTTAGCAAAACGGATCCTGATGCACCCTAATAAAAACAAAACACTGTTTTGGCCACTGAGCCAGTTGGAGCGGTACCCTCCAGCAACGAGGTACGAGGAAGCGAAGCATACAAGCGGAAAACGGGAAGAAACTTAGTGTTTTGTACAGGCCTTTCGCTCCTTTTACTCAAGATATTTTTTAGGAAATGAGCGTTCAGTAGTTCTTGGCGGGTTGCAGACCCGCTTTCCTATCGGTTGGTGTCTCACCGACCGAAATAAATTAAGGCATATTTAGCATCTTAAAACTTAAAAATGAGCATACAGTAGTGCTTGGCGGTTTGCAGGCCCGCTTTCCTATCGGTTGGTGTCTCACCGACCGAAATAAATTAGGCATCTTTAGCATCTTAAAACTTGAAAATGAGCGTTCAGTAGTGCTTGGCGGTTTGCAGACCCGCTTTCCATTACAAGTCCGCGCTACGCTCCGGGCTTTCCATTGCATCCGATAGCTATCGGATCGGGTTTAACAACTGGGTTTATGCACCTTGTCACCAAAAAAATGAAATACTGTCTCCGGCCATTTAGCCTATCGGTTGGTGTCTCACCAACCGAAATAAATTAAGGCATATTTAGCATCTTAAAACTTGAAAATGAGCATACAGTAGCGCTTGGCGGTTTGCAGGCCCGCTTTTCATTACAAGTCCTCGCTACGCTCCGGGCTTTCCATTGCATCCGATAGCTATCGGATCGGGTTTAACAAATGGGTTAATGCGCCTTGCAAACCCAAAAATGAAATACTGTCTCCGGCCATTTAGCCTATCGGTTGGTGTCTCACCGACCGAAATAAATTAAGGCATATTTAGCATCTTAAAACTTGAAAATGAGCGTTCAGTAGTTCTTGGCGGTTTGCAGGCCCGCTTTTCATTACAAGTCCTCGCTATGCTCCGGGCTTTCCATTGCATCCGATAGCTATCGGATCGGGTTTAACAACTGGGTTTATGCACCTTGCAAACCCTAAATATGAGACACTGTCTCCGGCCATTTAGCCCCGGTTGCAGCGGTACCCTGCAGCAACGAGGCACGAGGAAGCGAAGCGTACAAGCAAAAAACGGGAAGAGCCGCTATTTTGCCCACAGGCACTGCGCTACAAATAACAGATATATTTCGCTATGAAATGAAACTTAGTTTATCTCTTTAATTTTCGCAACCAAAAAAATAATCAGCATACCAAACACAGAAATAATCCCGAAAGAATAGCGCAGACTGGATAATTGCGAAACATAACCAATTAACGGCGGACCAAACAAAAAGGCAAAATAACCGATGCTCGAAACCATGGTGATGGCTTTACCAGCGGGGACTTTCTTATTGTTGCCCGCTATGCTATATACCATGGGTACAATACTCGAAACACCCAGGCCAATAAGCATAAAACCAAAAATAGCAATAAACAGATTCGGGAATATTACCGCAAGTGCCATACCTATAGATATAATGGCACCACTAATTTGCAGGAGATTTTTTCGCCCGAATTTACCGATTAAATATACCCCCATAAACCTTCCGCTGGCCATCATAAACATGAATGATGCATAACCGATAATGGCCTTATTATGCGGCAGTTTAACTACATCCTCAAAGTAAATAGCACTCCAATCAAACATAGTGCCTTCAGTGGCCATACTGCAAAATGCAATAACGCCCAATAACACCAAAATACCTTGCGGCATGGTAAAAAACTTCGTTTTCTCCACTACGGTATCGGGTTTATTGTAATTAAGTAATTTTTGAGCGTTAAATAGCACATTGGTTAAAGATATTAAGGCAATAATCCAAAAATGGGTATACATTCCTAATTTTAAGTTAACCAAACCCAGCGCAATTAATGCACCGGTTAAATTCCCGATACTCCAGGCACCATGGAATGAACTCATAATAGGTTTTCCATAATAGTTTTCGCCAGCAACACCCTGAGTATTTAAGGCGATATTACACAGATTACCTGTGATACCAAATAAAACCAAAAAAGCCGCTAATTGCCAACCCGTAGTGGCCAAGGCTAAAAAAGTTAAGGCAATGGCATAAAGTGGTGCTGTTGCCCTTAACATTTTCTTACTGCCAAAATGTGTGGTCAGTTTTGCAGAAAAAAACATGGTGATAATCTGCCCTGCTGGTAATGCAAAAAGTATAGAGCCTAATTCTGCATCGTTTAAACCCATGGAGGCTTTAAAAGTTGGAATCCTACTGGCCCAACTCGCAAAACAAACCCCTTGCATAAAATAAAAGGCAGAGATGGCTAAACGTACTTGTTTTGGAGAACTTTGCGCTAATGCAGGTTTATCTTCTTGTTTAATTAAAAATTCCTGTTCTTTCGTGCGCTCTTCCAATGTGATGTTGTAAATTATAAAACGACAAAGTTCTTTAAATCTATTGGAAATACCGACAGATTTTTAACATTTTATCAAAATATTTTGTTGTTTACACGGGTAAAATATTAGATTTTCCATTTTTCCAATTCATAAGAACTGTTCCAGAACATCCATTCTAAACGGGTAGCCATTTCGAAAGCTTCCAACATTTTTTGTTGAGTTGCAGCATTCGCCTGTGCTGCCAGTTCATCTGTAATATCAATTGCTTTTTCTACTGCAGCTGCAAATTCTGTACCGGCATACATATCGATCCACCTTTGGTAAGGATTTTCGTTTCCGTTTTGCTGAGCAAAAATATAATCGCCGACAGCCTTATAAATCCAAAAGCATGGCAAAACAGCTGCTACTGCGATTTCTACATGGGCATAGGCAGCCTGACTAAGCATATAATTGGTATATAATAGTGTAGATGGGGTTGGTTGCACTTCGCTTTCCAAACCAAATTCTACAAAATAGCTTTCATGCAGACTCCGCTCGGCAAAAATAGCACCTGTAGAAAACCCGGCAAAAGCCATCACTAAATCTGCCTTTTGCATACGTCCGCTAATCGCGCTTAACGTCCGCCCGAATTCTAAAAGGTAATAGGCATCCTGTGCTAAATAGAAAATAAATTTTTCTTTTGCTAAGGTGCCGTTGCTCAGCTCCGTATTAAAGGGCATGCTTAAAATTTGGTTATAGATGGGCCTAACCCTTTCCCATGCCTGTTCGCTCCACTTCATTGGATAATTAATTTTAAAGGTTCGAAAAAGTGGTTTAGCGGTCCGTTGCCTTCACCTGTTTTTACTTCGCTGCCTGCCTGTAAGGCCTGGCTGATGTATTTTTTTGCATCTTTTATTGCGGATAATAAATTGTTGCCCTTTGCCATTTCGGCAGCGATAGCCGATGAAAGTGTACAACCTGTTCCATGCAGATTTTTAGAAGCAATAAAGGCACTTTCTAAAACCACCGGAATTTCGGTGCCAGAAATGAGTACATCATAAATAATGGGGCCAGCCAAATGACCACCTTTAACCAAAACTGCTTTTGCGCCCTTTTCGATGATTTTCTTGCCTGCTGCAACCATATCATCAAGGTTATTGATTTCTTGTCCGGAAAGGATTATGGCCTCATCTATATTTGGTGTAACTAAACTAACGATGGGAAATAATTTTTCTACCAATTGATTAACGGTATCGGGTTCGATTAAGCGGTGACCACTGGTAGCGACCATTACCGGATCTAAAATAACAGGTACCTTAGCCGGGTAATGTTTAAGTTCTGTTTCAATTACATCGACCACTTCTGCCCGGTTAATCATGCCGATTTTAATAGCCACTGGTGATAGATCATCCAATACTGCCTGCAGCTGATCTTTAATAATCGTAGCCGGAATACCGTGAACGGAACGCACCCCTAGTGTATTCTGTGCGGTCACAGCCGTAATGACCGATGTACCAAAACAGCCCAGGGCCGAAAAGGTCTTCAGATCTGCCTGAATGCCCGCACCACCACCGCTATCTGAGCCGGCTATTGTTAATACCTGAATATAATTCATTGCTAAAGACTTCATTTTGTGTACAACTTCAGGAGTCTTCAAATGCCGAAGGCATTTTATGCAATTATTGCAGACAAACTAATTTCCTACGCCGGCATGATCCGGATCAGGTCCATTTATGAAGCGTAGGGTTTGGGGCGTAGGGCATAGGGTTTTATAACCTTCCGCCTTTTACCATTTACCTTCCACCTATAAAAAGGGTATATTCTCAGCCAACTGATTTGAAGGCACCCCTAAAGTTTTATTGTAGCGCAATATAGGGCTAAGTTTTTATTATTCAGAGAAAAAAGGGAAAAGACTAAAGATCAATGCAGAAAATTTAAATTCGAACCGGAGAAATTGAGTAAAACAAAAAAATCCCGATATCAATACCGGGATTAAACATAATAATTAATAAAGGGATAGAGAGACTATATTTTATCGGGCTGATAGAACCGAACGGTACCATCTCCTTCATTTGAAACAATTAATAAACTTCTTCCGTTAGGGCTATCTTTTGGTTTAACAAACATCAAACCTTCCGGTGCATCGCCGGTAGCGAATAACTGAACAAATTTTGGTGCTGCCGGATTAGTTACATCATAAATAGCAATTGCATCTGCACGTTCCATACCAATAAATGCCAGGGTTTGTCCGTTTACCTGGGCAACCGTTACACTTTCTACTTCAACCCCTTTATTGTCTGAGCGATCGTCGTCGTATTTACCGGCATCAATTACGTGCTGTTCAAGGTCTTTACCAATGTTGGCCACCAAAGCTCCAGTATTTGCGTTCAGAATACTCACACTTCTTCCTCCGGTTGAAAATAATTCCTGGTATACCTTATTTGTACCAACCATAGTAAAACCTGCGGTGTTGGTTACGGTAAGTCTTCCCAGATTTGCATCTAGCTGCAAAGTTGCTGCATTTGGGAATTTAACCGGATCTAAAATAAGATCCTTTACGCGAACCTCTTCTTTTGATTCTTTTGGTGTATAATCCTGACGGGTATCGCCTTCATTGGCCAGTGCCAAATAGGCCGTACCGCTTGACGTAAAATAAGAGATTGCATCTGGCAGGTAATAAGCTTTTATTGGCCATGTACCCAATACTTTTTTGCCATCTTTATCGCTTACATCAAATGCATTATCTGCCAGGCTAATGTCTCTCGTACCTAACGGAAAAATCTTTGTAATGTTTCCTGCTAAAATATCTACTTCGGCAACACCGTTGTTTTCTTGAAGCGTAACATAAGCCTTTTTAGAATCGTTGCTTACTGTAATGTATTCCGGCTCTATATCCTGGGTAAAACTGGCATTATAACCATAGATCCTGAAACCACCAGCCAGCAAAGAAGCTTTTTGCGATTCAAAAGCTGAAAAATCTATTGTTTTTACCGAATAATTATCTTTAATACTGATGATTGAAATGGTTCCTTTTGGATCTACCGTGTAGGCCAGATTGGGCTCACCTTCATTAGCAGATAAAATATAGTTGCCATCCGGGCTGAAAGTGACCATATCTGGCATGGCACCTACTGTAATTTTTTTAACTTCTGATAAATCTGAAGTCTTCAGTACCAAAACATCACCATTACCCTGCTTATCAGCACCATCTAAAGCGATTGCCAGTAAACCGCTGTTAACTGCCACACTGTTGATACCAGCATTGGCTGTAAAGGATAGCGTTTGCACTTTTGTTACAGCTGGATATTTGCTCATGTCTACCACATCAACTTTGGCCCCACCATCATTGCTCACTACAAATAATCTTTTGGTTAAGGGATCGTAAGCAGAAATTTCAGAAGCGAATTCACCGCCTAAATCAATAGATGCCGTTTCTTTAAAGCTGTCTATTTTTTCTGGAACAACAGCTTCGACCGGAGGATCCACAATCGGATCATCATTTGAATCTTTTTTACAGGCAGCAAATGCCAGTGAAGCAATCAAGATTGCACCAAATAGTTTTTTACAGTTCATGGTTTGTTTAATATCTGAGCCGCAAAAATATATGTGAAAAACGCTATTTTTTAGCCTGCGAACATTATCATTTGGTTAAGGAATTGTGAAGAAAAACTAGAGCGGAAAGGGGAACGCAGAGCAGCCTTCATTTCGATGATAGTGCAACGAAGTCGAGAACCCGGAGGCTGTGCGCAGCTAAATCTGCCTAAATAGATTTCTCTATTTCGCTGCGTTACAGTTGAGATGACGGTAACGCTGGGTGGTTATCCCGTTGAACTTTTTCTATCATTAAAGCGTTCTCATAATGATGGAGAGGAACTAAAACAAAAAAATCCCGATATCAATACCGGGATTTTTTATTCGTTTTGCTAAAACAAGTTCAGCTACTATTATTAAATGTGTATTGCGCGGTTATCAGTTGCGGCTAAAGCAGCTTCTTTTAACGCTTCGGTATAAGTTGGATGCGCATGGCAGGTACGTGCAATATCTTCTGCTGATGCACGGAATTCCATAGCAATAACCGCCTCAGCAATCATATCCGCAGCACGCGGACCAATCATGTGTACCCCTAAAACTTCATCAGTAGTGGCATCGGCCAATACTTTAATGAAACCATCAGTATCCATACTGGCTTTCGCACGGCCGCTCGCTTTGAACGGGAATGAACCTGCTTTGTATTTTGTTCCTTTTTCTTTCAATTGCTCTTCGGTTAAACCAACAGAAGCCACTTCCGGCCAGGTGTAAACCACACCCGGAATTAGGTTATAGTTAATGTGTGGTTTTTGTCCGGCAATGGTTTCAGCAACATAAGTACCTTCATCTTCAGCTTTATGCGCCAACATGGCACCCGTAATTACATCGCCAATGGCATAAACACCTTTAACCGAAGTTTCCAAATGCTCGTTAACCGGAATTTTTTTCCCTCTTTCTTCGATAGTGATACCGATTTTATCTAAACCTAAACCTTCACTGTAAGCGGTACGGCCAACAGCCACGATACAATAATCAGCGTCGAAATTTACGGCTTCACCTTTGGCATTTTCGGCAGTAACTGTTACTGTTTTACCATTATTTGTAGCACCGGTAACTTTATGATTCATAAAGAATTCCATGCCCAGGTTTTTCTTCAATACGCGTTGAAGTTCTTTACCTAAACTGGCATCCATTGTTGCAATAATGGAAGGCAAAAACTCAATTACTGAAACTTTTGTACCTAAACGGGCATAAACAGAACCTAACTCCAAACCGATAACTCCTCCACCAATTACAACCATCGACTTTGGAACTTCTTTAATATTTAAAGCCTCTGTTGAAGTAATAATGCGTTTTTTATCCGTCGGTAAAAATGGTAAAGCTGTTGGCTTAGAGCCCGTAGCAATGATTACATTTTTAGCGGACAGGGTTTCGGTAGAGCCATCGGATTTGGTTACCAGGATGGTATTTTTATCTACAAAAGAACCTACACCTTCAAAAGAATCGATTTTATTTTTTTTGAACAGATAAGTGATACCGGCAGTATTTTGAGCAACAACATCGTCTTTACGGGCAATCATCTGCGGCATATTTACTTTAAGGCTTTTTAAATCGATACCGTGAGTAGTAAATGTATGAGCAGCATTATGAAAATGCTCCGATGAATCTAACAAAGCTTTAGATGGGATACAACCTACGTTTAAGCAAGTACCTCCAAAAGTTTTATATTTTTCTACTACTGCAGTTTTTAAACCTAACTGAGCACAACGGATTGCGCCTACATAACCGCCCGGTCCTGAACCGATAACAACGACATCGTATTGCATAATTTCTTGAGAATTTTGATTAGCCAAATGTATGGAAAAAAGGCGGAAAGCTGAAAGTAGATTAGGCAATTGTCTTCCAATTCCAGACATCTGCCTATAGGTATTCGCCCATACGCATAATCAAGGCTTCATTATTGAGACCAAAGAGAATAACCCCACAAAGTTTAGATGTCTAAAAGTGCAGAACATAAAAATATTTTACTTTAAGACGATAAAATATTTGATCGATCCGGCAAACAACTATATAAGCCTGGGCTTGGCCTTGATATTAGGTTAAATAGCCCATTATACAATCAACCACAAACTATCAACAGCAGCCATGAACCATTTTACGAATAAACCATTGACTAATTGAACCAATAAATGCTAAGCCTCTTGTCCGAAGGTAAGTAGATTGTTGTCGGGATCAAGCATGGAAAACTCTTTCTGCCCCCATGGTTTTGTCTGCAAATGACCATTGGGGTGAATGCTTTGTTTAGTATCCAACATCCATTTGTATAAACCCTCTATATCATCTGTGCGAAGGTAAATCTGTCCGTAATTTTCTTTCGGATCGAGTGCTTCGAATAAAAAAAAGTGAACCTGAACATGATCTTTTTGCACCATGAGGTAATCTTTAAAATTGTCGACCCCAATATCTTTAAAGCCCAATTTATTCACATAAAAATCTCTGGTGATGTCTTTATCACGCATTGGAAGTTTTGGGTTGATTTCTGTCAGCATAGTTTTTTATTTCAAAAATGAGAAATTTTCTCAAAAGCAGTACTTGATCGAAATCAGGAAATTTATTTATTTGCCCTTACCCTGCTGAGTGTTTCGGGCGCTATTTTAAGATATGAAGCAATCATTTTAACAGGAAAGACCTGTACAACAAGCGGCTTGGCATTTTTAATGTAACCATACTTTTGTGCCGGATTTAATGTATTATCGAACAGATAAGTCCTGTGGTTCACCTGGTCGAAAATCCTACCGAAGCTTAAAAAGGATGGTGACCTGGCAATCAGCTCATGCAGGTGGTATAAACTCAATTCCATAACTTCAGCATCCTCAAATGCTTTAATTGTGGTGTCTGATGGCTTTTGGTTTATTAAACTAGGTTGATTGTACATCCATTCTTTGGGTAGGTGCAGATCAACGATTGTTTCCACCAGGCCATCAAATTGAAACTGAAAGAAAGATCCTGATAAGATGAAATAGACCGATTGACAGACCTCCCCTTGGCGCAACAACAGTTCGTTTTTTCTGAATTTTTTCAGGCGGCATTTTTCTTCAAAAAGAAGCAGATCATGGGACGAAAATGATCCGACACTGGCTAAAATTTCCGGAGCTGATATCATATAAAATTCAATTATTTCAGCGGATGGAGCAATCAAACACCCTATTGATCTGTGGCTTTTCTGGTGATTAAATAAGCAACAATCAAATTTGGAATCCAGCATAACCAGGCAACAACCAGATAGGCTTTAAAAAAATCGCCATACATTATGGTCAAAATTGGCAACCAGATCCTTAAGGTTACCGCCGCAAAACATGCCGCATAACTGTAAACCATCATTTTTTGATGTTTTACGATTTCTCCGTGTTTAATGTATAAATAAGCTTTTAATGTGGTGTAAAACCAAACAATACCTAAACAAATAAATCCTGCGGAAGAAACCCATCCACCTGTTGCAAAAAATCCGATACAGATACCCGCTAATGCGCTAAGCAGCACCGAAATCACATAAACCTTACCCAGTTTCCGGTGCAATGCCATCCGCCTGTTTCTCATTTTTGAACTAAACTGTGTCCAACCGATTAATAAAGCAATTCCTCCGAAGATAATATGCGTATAAAAACCAATGTTCCAGCAAGTATTGCTTAACAATGCTACCGATTTTGAATTTAACAATCCAAATTTTCTATCGATCAAAAAGTAAATCGTTGGATAGAGCCCGATCAGCAATGCGAAACTTGCAAACAAAACCCATAATCCTTTTTTCAACATATTAAATCCTGTAGTTTCATTACTAAGCTCGTTAATTTTCAGGAACTAAATTAATTCCTTTTGTAACATAAATGTTTTGGCATTGGCAAAACTGAGAAAAAGCTCATCTGCTATTTTTAATTTTTGGTGCGCCCGCACATTACTTTGGATAGCGTAACAGGTAATGCCAGCAGCCAGGGCAGATTTAACCCCATTGAGGGTATCTTCAAAAACGATGCACTCTTCTTTTGCTAAGCCCAAGCGTTCTACACAAAGATTATAACTCTCAGGATCGGGTTTAGATTTGCTTACATCTGTACGGGTGATAAACAGGCTGAAATATCTGGCCAAACCATTGCGCTTGAAAACTGCTTCTACATCTACTTTCGGACTGGCGGTAACTACTGCAAGCGTAAGTCCTTTTTCGTAAGCAAATTGCACAAATTCTAAGGCATAAGGCATGAGTGCTATGTCGGTTGTTCTAAAACCATCAAAAGTGATCCTTTCTCTCCTATCAATAAAGCTTGCTAAATCTTCATCAATTTTATAGCGGTCTACAATGGTTTTAGCATTTTTCGGCAGCGGAATCCCTGCATAATTACCTAGCCAATCCTTAAGTTCGATATGCACATTATAGGGTTCTAAAAAGGTATTCCAACAATCGAAATGAAACTTTTCAGAATCAATCAATGTACCATCCAAATCGAAAAGCAGGGCTTTTATTTTACTCATTATATTTTTAACTGAAATTAGCTTATGGGATTATTTCGAAAAGGAAAAACTGCTGAACCTGCGATTTACTGAAATTATTATCTACACAAAATATCAAAGAATGATGTCCGTTGGCAAGTTTTGGCCCAAAAGTTACTCCTTCAAAATTATCGATGTGCCTGTTTAAGGTATCGAAATCGAAAAGAAGTTTTTTGGTAAGCGGCTTTGGCTGATTTTTAAGGAAAGAGGCATTATCAATCTCATTTTCTGCGCCACTCAGATCAACCAGGTAAAGTTTTAAAAAAGTATGGTCATCATGCCCTTTTGCCCAGGCCCTTTCCATAACCAAAAGTGTATGATTATTAACCGCCAATATTTCTGAAATACCATTTACATTCCAGTCGTTATCTACACTGGGTTTAACAGGTAAAGCACCTAGGTTGTAGGCATATTGTGCAACATTCTTTTTAGTCGCCACATCGAACTTCAAAATCCGCGTTAAAGCTTTGTCATAACCAAAAGATGATTGTGGACTATCCTGATATAAAGGTTCCTCTAGGCTGGCATATAATGTTTTATAGTGATCGGCATAGGTTAAACCTTCGAACAATGCATTTTTCCGTGGACCGCTCTCTGTTTTGGTAAAATAAAAACCTTTTGGCAGCGCAATGGTATCTAAAAATCTTCCGGTGCCAGCAATAAAAGTTAAACCGGGTTGAACAATGGTCGTATCGCCGTTTTTAAATAACCTCTCCCCCTCACTGCTCCAGATTAATTGTTTAGTGACCGGATTATAACGAACAGCCTCTCCATCTGGCTTTACGCTTTTATCCGTGCCGTATCTGGGATATTGTTTTCCGTTTTCCTGTAAGAGATAGGTAACTCCCGTGATCCGCACGGTATCGATTTTATTTTCTTTGAGCTCAATCTTTGCGGTGTAAATCCTTGCCGGACTAAATTGCGACGGATCATCACTGACCAGATAATACTGGTTTTGCGCCGCATCATAATCAATCCCCGATAAACCACCAACAACCGTATTTTGGAAAACAGGGTTTAAGGGCATAATGTATTCATCCAGAAATTTTACAGCTGAAATATGGGTCTCAACCTGGTTAATTTTAACATACTTAGTTACTGAACAGGAGGAGAAAATAATAGCGAAAAGAGCATAAACGATGATATATGGCCGTATAGATTTCAAATTGAAATATTTAGACTGTAAAAATATGTTTTTTTGATGCAACAATTTATAGTTTTTGCCACGGAGGCTATTTTGTGGTGTCACAGTTACCATCTGACACCACATCAATATAACTATAGAAACCTTACAATTAAGCAATCTTTTCAAAACAAAAACAGTCGGATGTTACCATCCGACTGCACGCTAAACCCTAATAACTATACTTAAAACAACTTACCAATAACACGGTAAGTAATATTAGTTCCATCAACTACCTCTTCATAATATACATCATCGGACGAAACAAAATATTTTTCGTTTTTAATCGTCACTTCTCTGCATCCTTCAGGCAACTGATTAATGATATCGCCAATGTTATGTGCATCGGCCGAACCATCTGTTGTATTTAAAACGCCATCTTTTCCGGCTACCACATATACCGTTTTACCATCAGCATTTTCTTTTTGGGTATAATAAACACCTTTGTATTCGTAATAATCAACGCCGTTAATGGTTACCCGATTTGCATCCGATGGTAAATTTGGAACTTCAGCACCAACTGGTGGTGTAACCACTTCGTATTGATCGTTATTTTGTTGATAGAACAATCCACCAGAATAATAAAACTGGGTTGGACCGTACCAGAACGGATAGTAGCCATATGGCAGTACATTAATCCTGAAACCTAAAAATGGCCTGTAAAAATTATAATAGCTATAGTACGGCCTGTAATAAGGTCTTCCGAAACCAAATCTGTAACCATAGTAAGGTCTGCCATATCCCGTCCGATAACCGGGCCTGTAATAGCTATAACTTGATCTGCCGGAACGGATACTGGTAGAAAAACTACCTCTGCCTGCTCCGCGCATAGTGGACTGATGGGAAAATCCACCACCTCTTGACGAACCAATAGAGCCTGATCTGCCACCGCCGAAAGAAGCACCACCTCCGCCCCTACCTGGCCGCTGTGCAGAAACACTTTCTATACTCAAGGTTGCTATCATTGCTGCTGCAGCAAAAACAACCCATACTTTATTGAATAACCTATTCATTTTTTTTGTGTTTAATTCTATCATCAATATGACGGTTAAAAACCTTAAAAGATTATACCTTAACCATATTTAACTAAATTTTGATAAAGTGATGACGAATAAAGGGTTAAGCCTCTAAATACAGATAATAAAACTGCAGATTTTCTGATTCGTTTTTCATTTGCAACGATTTACCATCAGCATTTAAATTTCTCTTGCACAAAGTTCCTGTTGTCTGTCTTCCAACTTTCAGGTTCTTCCATTTTCCGTCATCCATTCTACATCACTCCATACTAACAAAGCTTTTACGCGCTAATTTTTTCTAATCAATCGTTAATCACCTATATTTAAATTTTATTCTTAAGAACTAGCTTAAATGAACCTCATCAGAATTTTCTTCCTTCTAATTTGCCTGTTTGTTTCTAATAAATTAATGGCTCAGCAAACCGATTCGGCTTATGTAAAAGAAAACTACACCAAAATAGAACGTCAGATCCCCATGCGGGATGGAGTTAAGTTATTCACCTCCATATACATGCCCAAAAATCAATCCAAAAAATATCCGTTTTTAATCAACCGTACGCCTTATACGGTTGCCCCTTACGGAGAAGATAAATATAAGCTAAGCCTGGGCAGTTTTCCGGCCATGATGCGTGAGGGTTTTATTTTTGTTTACCAGGATGTGCGCGGCCGCTGGATGAGTGAGGGAACTTTTGCCGATATCCGCCCACAAGTGGTGGGTAAAAAAGGTAAAACAGCCATTGATGAAAGTACAGATACTTACGATACCATTGATTGGTTGGTTAAAAACGTAAAAGGAAACAATGGAAATGCTGGTATTTACGGCATCTCTTATCCTGGCTTTTATTCTACCACATCATTGCCAAACGCACACCCGGCATTAAAGGCCGTTTCTCCACAGGCGCCGGTTACCGATTGGTTTATGGGTGATGATTTCCACCACCGCGGTACGTTATTTCTGATGGATGCCTTCAGTTTTATGAGTAGTTTTGGTGTGCCGAGGCCTAAACCCATTACACCAGATAAAGGGCCCAAAGGTTTTCAGTTCCCCATTCAGGATAATTATCGCTTTTATTTAGAAGCCGGATCGGTTAAAAATTTAAAAGACCGTTATTTTGCAGACAGCATTAAATTCTGGAACGATTTATTTAAACACCCAAATTTAGATACTTTCTGGAAAGCACGTTTAATTACCCCTCATTTAACCCAGGTAAAACCTGCAGTAATGGTAGTAGGCGGTTTTTTCGATGCTGAAGATGCCTATGGTACCTTTGCCACTTACAAAGCCATCGAGAAACAAAATCCTGGCGCTAATAATATCCTGGTAGCTGGCCCATGGTTTCATGGCGGCTGGGTACGCAGTGATGGCGCTTACCTTGGCGACATCAACTTTGGCAAAACCACCAGTATTGATTATCAGCAGCAATACGAACTGCCTTTTTTTAAACATTATTTAAAAGGTGAAGGAGATTTTAATGCAGCAGAAGCTAATATTTTTATAACCGGAAGTAACGAGTGGAAGAAATTCAGCACCTGGCCGCCGCAAGAAGTAGAAACCAAAAACCTGTATTTACAACCCAACGGAAAGCTCAGTTTCGATAAAGTAGGCAGAACCGATAGCTGGGATGAGTATGTGAGCGACCCGGATAATCCGGTACCTTACCAGGACGGCGTTCAGGCCAGGCGCACCCGCGAGTACATGATAGACGATCAGCGTTTTGCAGCCCGCCGCCCTGATGTTAAAACTTATCAAACTGATGCTTTAACAGAAGATATTACCTTAACCGGACCTGTGCTGGCTAATCTTGTGGTTTCTACCACCGGAACAGATGCCGATTATGTAGTTAAACTGATCGATGTTTATCCCGAAGATGCACCAAACCCGGTACCGAATCCCAAAAACTTAATTATGGGCGGTTACGAAATGTTGGTGCGTGGCGAAATTATGCGTGGTAAATACCGCAACAGTTTCGAAAAACCCGAAGCTTTTGTTCCTGGCGCCATTACCAAAGTAAATTATCCCCTGCCAGATGTAGCACATACCTTTAAAAAAGGACACAAAATAATGATCCAGATTCAAAATTCATGGTTTCCTCTGGCCGATCGCAATCCGCAGAAATTTATGGATATCTATCAGGCAGAACCACAGGATTTCCAAAAAGCAACACATAGAATTTATCATGACGTGCATAACAGTTCTTTCCTTACCGTTTCGGTGTTGAAATAAAATGTTCAGCGCGCCGTTATGAGTTTTGTCACCCAACTTGATTGGGAATCTCCATGCATTACGATTCCATCGCCTTGGTTCGTGGAGACACGAACCAAACACAAAAAAAGCTTACTTATCCTTAAAAAATGAAATACTTCAAATTCATCATTATCCTGCTTTCAACCGCTTCGGCCTTTGCGCAAAGCGATGCAGGATATCCAAAAACAAATTATACCAAAAAAGAAGTTTACATCCCCATGCGCGATGGCACTAAACTTTTTACAGCCATTTATACGCCAAAAGATGCTTCGAAGGATAAAAAGTATCCGATGATGATGCAGCGTACCTGTTATGGTGTTGCCCCTTATGGTGAAGACAAATTTCCTGCACGTTTAGGCCCTTCAGATCTGATGATGAAAGAAGGTTACATTGTAGTGATGCAGGATGTACGCGGACGCTGGAAAAGCGAAGGTACCTGGACCAACATGACACCTGTAATCGACAATAAAAAATCGAAGAAGGATGTGGATGAAGGCTCTGATACTTATGACACCATTGATTGGCTGGTTAAAAATGTGGCCAACAATAATGGTAAAGTGGGGCAATGGGGCATTTCTTATCCAGGTTTTTATACCGCAGCCGGAATTTTAAGCAATCACCCTGCGTTAAAAGCATCCTCGCCGCAGGCACCAATTTCCGATTTCTTTTTCGATGATTTCCATCATAACGGATCATTTTTGCAAAGTTATTTCATGACTTTTCCGGTATTTGGTGTGCAGAAAACAGATACAACTTCAAAACCCTGGTACAATAACCAGCTGATTTTGCCGAAAACCAAAGATGGCTATCAGTTTGCTTTAGATCTTGGCCCGTTAACCAATGCCGATAAGTATTATAAAAACAACTTCTTTTGGCAAGAAACCATCAACCACCCCAATTACGATGAATTTTGGCAAAAACGTGGTTTACTAAAGCATTATGGTACTATTAAACCCGCAGTAATGGTAGTAGGTGGCTGGTACGATGCGGAAGATTTATCAGGACCGTTAAACATTTACAAAACCATCGAAAGGAAAAATCCTAATGCTTATAATACTATCGTGATGGGCCCATTCGGACATGGCAGATGGAGCCGTGAAACCGGCCACACGATGCACAGCAACGTGTATTTTGGCGATAGCATTGCTACTTTTTACCAGAAAGAAATCGAAGCCAAATTTTTTAACCACTTCTTAAAAGGCAATGGTGATAAAAACACCGGACTTCCAGAAGCCTATATGTTCGATACCGGCAAAAAACAATGGGAAACCTTTGACAAATGGCCGTCAGTAAAAGCAAGCAAACAAAAATTATATTTGGGAGCAGATGGTAAATTAAGCATAACCGCTCCTTCAGCCGCTGGCTCAGCAAATTACATCAGCGATCCGTTAAAACCAGTTCCCTACACAGAAGATTTAACCACTACATTAGGTTTTACCCCGCATAACTACATGAGCGAAGATCAGCGCTTTGCAGGCAGGAGGCCAGATGTACTGGTTTACCAAACCGATATATTAGATAACGACATTACTTTGGGCGGCGAAATTATGTCGCACCTTAAAATTGCCACTACCGGTACCGATGCCGATTTCATAGTAAAACTGATTGATGTATATCCAGCCGATGAGCCAAACAATCCTTACATGCCAAACAAGAACATTACCCTCAGCAATTACTGGCAAATGGTGCGTTCGGAAGTAATGCCTGCCCGTTTCCGCAACAGCTTTGAAAAACCAGAAGCTTTGGTGGCCAATCAAAAAACCGATGTAAATTTTCAATTGCAGGATGTATTACACACTTTTAAAAAAGGGCACAGGATTATGATTCAGGTGCAAAGCACAGCTTTCCCGTTATTTGCCCGTAATCCGCAAAAATTTGTAGAAAACCCTTATAAAGCAACTGAAGCAGATTACATTAAAGCCACACAAACGGTTTTTAACGATAGTTTTATTGAAGTTGACGTGATAAAATAAGCTTCACGCTCGTTTCCAACGAGCGTGTAATAATTAGTCGTTTTTAAATAATCCCAAAGCCTCGGTTCGTGTCTCCACGAACAGAAAGCGTTGGTCAACCCGTAAATAAATGAAAAAATTATTTATCCTCCTTGCACTTGCTTTCTGCATTCTTGCTGCACAGGCGCAAATGCTGGGCAAAAACCAGGTAAACTCCCGGGCCGATAGCCTCCGTGGAACACTTACTCCTTTACGTACTTGTTACAATATTAACTATTACCATTTAGACGTAAAAATCGATATCGATCAGAAATCCATTGCCGGAAGCAACGAATTTGCTTTTACCGCTACACAGGATTTCACCAAACTTCAATTCGATCTTTTCGATAACCTCAAAGTAGAAAAAGTGGTCTACAAGGGCACTGATTTACCTTTCAAAAGAGAATATAATGCTGTTTTTGTAACCTTCCCCAAAGCAATTAAGAATGGTAGTAAAGATAAATTCACGGTTTTTTATTCGGGTAATCCTACAGTGGCTAAAACCCCACCGTGGGATGGTGGTTTTATCTTCAAAAAAGATGCTGCAGGTAATCCATTTGTTTCTGTAGCCTGTCAAGGGCTTGGCGCCAGTGTGTGGTGGCCCAATAAAGACCACCAGAGCGATGAGGTAGACAGTATGTTAATCAGCATTACTGTTCCTAAAACTTTACAGGAAATATCTAACGGAAGATTGAGAAACACCGTCGATAAACCTGATGGTTATAAACAATACAACTGGTTTGTAAGCAATCCTATCAACAATTACGATGTTACCTTTTATATTGGTCAATACGCCCATTGGCAAGATAGTTATGATGGCGAAAACGGCAAACTCAGCATCGATTATTGGGCGCTACAAACAGACAGCGCCAGAGCCCGCCCGCATTGGGATGCCGATGTTAAACCCATGTTAAAATGTTTCGAATATTGGTTCGGTCCTTACCCCTGGTATAAGGATGGCTACAAACTTGTTCAGGCACCGCATTTAGGCATGGAACATCAAAGTGCAGTAGCTTATGGCAATCAGTTTAAACAGGGTTATTTAGGGAAAGATTTAAGCGGCACCGGCCATGGTTTAAAATGGGATTTCATTACCATCCATGAAAGCGGACATGAATGGTTCGGAAACAATATCACCTCAAAAGACATTGCCGATATGTGGATACACGAAGCTTTTACCAATTATTCGGAAGTATTGTTTACCGAATGTACCGAAAATAAGGCAGCTGCTGATGAATATGTAATCGGACTACAAAAAATTATCCGCAATGATATTCCTATCATTGGTCCTTATGGTGTAAATAAGGAAGGTTCGGGCGATATGTACCCAAAAGGAGCGAACATGATCAGCATTATTCGTCAGCTCATTAACAACGACGAGAAATTCAGACAGATTCTCCGCGGATTAAACAAAACTTTTTATCATCAGACCGTAACTTCTGCCCAGATTGAAAATTACATTTCTAACCAGAGCGGTTTAAAATTGGGTAAGATTTTCGACCAGTATTTACGTTATACCAAAATACCGGTTCTGGAATATAAAATTGATAATGGCAACCTGTCTTACCGCTGGATAACCGATGTTAAAGGTTTCGACATGCCTGTACGCGTAACCTTAAAAACCGGAGCTTACACTTTAATTAAACCAACAAACGATTGGAAAACGGTAAAGGTTGATGCCAGTATAAACGCCGATAATTTTAAACAGGATCCACTTTTTTACATTGACCTAAAAAAAGGTTGATCTTGTGCAGACTTACGAAGTTTCCCTGGGCCTATAATTCGGCTAACTTCGTAAGTCGGCCAAAAACGATAATTTCCAACTTGTGCAACTTTTTGGAAAAATCAACGTCTTATAGAAAAAGTTCAGTATTTATCTAAAAAACAAAATCGATAACCATGAAAAAGGTATTTGCCATATTATTAGCCTCCCTAACGTTAAGCTTTAGCCTTAATGTAGTTGCAAAAGATCAGATCAGCATCAACACTTCCAAAAATAACAGTGACGAAAGAGACGTAAAAAATTTTAACGGCGTTGCTGTGGCAGGTCCTATAAATGTAATGGTAACGCTCGGGAATAGCGAAAGCTGTCATTTAGAAGGTGATGCAGAAGCGTTGGCCTCGATTGTTACCGAAGTTAAAGGCAACATTTTGGTAATCCGTCCACAAACCAGTATTACCAGTTGGTCCAGAAAATACGAAGGCAAAAAAATCACGGCTTATGTATCGGCAAAAGAACTGGCCAGCTTAACCGTAAGTGGCGATGGTAACTTAACCGTTAACGGAAAAATCAGTACAGGTAGCCTAACCACCACTGTAAGCGGTTCTGGCAACATTAAAGCAGCAGCCGATGTAGATGATTATAGTGGTGTAATCAGCGGTTCAGGAGCCATAAATATTACTGGTGGTGCCGATCGGGCAAAAGTAGTCATCAGCAGTTCAGGTACATTTTCCGGTAAATCTTTTTCAACAAAAAAATTAACCAGTACCATCAGCGGATCAGGAACCGTAAATATTGCGGTTAGCGAAAGCATCAGGGCCGTAATCAGCGGATCAGGAAGCGTTAATTATTCTGGCAATCCAACTATCGATAAAACTGTTATCGGTTCAGGTGGTGTAAGAAAAATGTAAAATCAGATTCATCATCATACAAGGAACGCCCCGGAGAAATTCGGGGCGTTTTTTTTATATCCCTTTTAGCTTATAAGCGTGATTTGAAAAGCAGGTTCAGTGCAACTATTAATGTCTGTCCCGCTATCATTTCAAGTCCTCATCCCGATGAAGGATCGGGTTTCCAGGCTTTCCATTCATATCGGGTTTAGGGACAACAGTTTCTGCACCCTGCAAACCCCCAATATGAAATACAGACCCAGCCACCTAGCCCCGGTTGGAGCGGTACCCTACAGCAACGAAGCATGAGGCAGCGAAGCGTACAAGCGTAAAACGGGAGCAAACTTTGTGTTTTGCACAAGCCTTGCGCTCCAAAAAAAAGATGGTTTACTAACACACAAAAAACATATTAACCGGTTTTTAGTTATAAACAATTATCTTCGTTTACCTACACCTTACCTCATGAAAAAAATAGTATTAGCCGCCTTATTCATCAGCATCATCAGCTTTGCTTACGCACAGGATAAAACACTCGATAAAAAATACCGCCCTGTGGTTATTGCATTCATCAATGCAGTTAAAAGTGGCAATATCGAAAAACTGAGTAATAAAATTGCCTACCCCTTAAAAAGGGCTTACCCTATCCCCGCCATTAAAAATAAACAGGAATTTATAAAACGCTACAAAGAAGTTTTTGATGATAACTTAACCAAAAAGATCATCAGCTCTAAACCCGATAGCGATTGGAAAGATGTTGGCTGGCGTGGCATTATGTTGTTAAACGGCGAATTATGGCTTGATACCGATGGGAAATTAATTGCCGTTAATCATCAATCGAGGTTAGAAGCCAAAGAACAGGCCAGATTGATAAATGTTGACAAAAGTAGCCTTCACCCCTCAATCAGCAATTTTGCACAACCGGTTCTCGTTTTCGAAACCGTTCAATACCGGATCAGGATTGATGACCTGGGTAATAACAATTACCGCTATGCCTCATGGCCGGTAAAAAGTAAAAGAAGCGATAAGCCCAAGTTGATTTTAACCAATGGTAAATTTACACCTGATGGCAGTGGCGGAAACCACAATTACCAATTTAAAAACGGCGACTATCTGTATACTTGTTTTATCACTGTCATGGGCGAAAAAAGTGCTCCTCCTGCACAATTGGTGATCAGTAAAGCTGGAAAGGAAATATTATCGCAACCTGCAAAAAAAATAGCTCATAAATTGCAATAGATGCTTAACGAAACACTAAAAACACTTTTTAACCGGGATCTCAACAGGCTGAAATCCGAAATCGATGCTTACCAAAGCGAGGAGAATATTTGGCAGATAAGCCACGGCATTACAAATTCTGCCGGGAACCTTTGCCTCCACCTCCTGGGCAACCTGAATACTTACATTGGTGCTATTTTAGGTGGCACCGATTATGTTCGAAACCGCGAACTGGAATTTTCCTTAAAAGATATCCCGAAACAGGAGCTGATCAACATGATTGAAGCTACCATAGGTGTTGTTAGCAAAACTTTAGATCAGGTAAGCAATGAGCAGATGGATAACGAGTATCCGATACTGGTATTTGAAGAAAAAACCTCTACGGAATTTTTCCTCGTTCACCTCACCACACATTTAACCTATCACCTGGGGCAGATTAATTACCACCGGAGGTTGTTGGATAGGAGATAGAGGGGCAGGCTTGGGGTGTTTAGCGCGATGCAATCTATCAATTATCACCATTGCGATGGCCAAGATCCGGGAAGAAATTTTTGGAATATGCCAAAATACTCCTCCCTTTTGCTCGGGATTCTACTGCAATATCAACATTAGCCAAGTGAAACTTCCGTGTCTTCTGTGTTTACATGGCAATTTCAAATAACACTCAAAACAAAAAAGGAGGCTTAAGCCTCCTCCAATATCTTTTAAAACTGAACTCCGATTAACCACATATTTTCTATGTAATTAATCTTCTGACTGGCATGATCATACTCATCCCAGCCAGTGGTGTGCACATTGGTTAAATTAGTTGCCCCAAATTTAGTGGTATTCTGCAGGTAAACATTTTTCCAAACATAAAATTTAAGCCCGATTTTAGCTGAAACACCATAGCCGGAAATATTCCAGTGGTTGTTTCTGCCCAAACCAAATAAACGTACGTCAGAACGTGGCACCATAATTCCACCACCTAAACCCGTTTCTAAAGTTAACGAAGTATTTCCACCGGGTGCTACCCAGATATCATCATAACGTTCTACCTCAATATTGGCATAGTTAAAACCATCGGTATGCTCATAAGTGAGCATGCTTTCTTTAACATTTACAAGTTGTCCATTATAATCGCCTGCCAATGCACCGGTGGATACATTTTCAGGAGTAATATTAGCTCCGATATGTCCGGTAATGGCAACAGTCTGTGGAATATCCATTACATATTTCATGTGGTCCCAGCCAATAGAAATACTATAATTATCTTTGATAAAGTATCCTACGCGGATATTATACTGTGGTACCGTAATCAATCCCGGGTTTAAATAATCCCAGCTTAACTTCGATTGCCGATCATGTGCAACTACATCTTTCATTGTAAAATCGTAGTTCGGTCCCTGAAACCTGATATCGCTCTTACCATACCAGGAACTGTTATAACCCCAGTGGAAAAAGAAATCGCCTTTACGCGAAAAATTTCTTTTATGCTCTGGGTTAAACAGGCTTTTCGAAGTTGGTGTATGATCTGTTGCTGAGCTTTGAACCTCTTGTGCCTGCATCCGCTTGCCAAACAAGAGTGCTAAAAATAGAATGGTAATTTTTTTCACGCGGCAAATTGAGCAAAAAGACCAATCATTTACAACAGGTTTAACATTTCGCCTGGGCTTGTTAGGTAAAAAATGACTTTAAAACATTAAAACCTGGTGTATAAGGCCAACTGAACGATGTTGTTAACCGTATTGTTAGAAAGTCCGTGCATGGCCTGGTTCATGTAACCCGCTTCCAGATCGAATTGCTTAGAAAAACGATAACCTGCAGCAAGGTAAGCCCTGTTCTGATCAAACACACTGTTATTGATTTTACTCTTATTCTGAAGATTTAAGAAGATTTCGTTCTGTAAAGCCAAAAAAGCACCCTTTGTAAAAGCAGGCTGAGTTTTCTGTAAGGGCTGTATTAACCTCACAAAATAACGAAACCTTTGCGAAAATACATCTTCTCCGGTTCTACCGATAAAACGTTGCTCTACCCTAAACCTATGACTGGCAAATACTGAGCTGATTTTATGGTTGTAAATGTACTGCTCAAAAATACGGTGTTCGTGAAGGGTAAGATCGGCACTTCCCATTACTTCGGTTGTTGTGGTCTGCCACAGATAACCCAGCGCAACATTACTTTTGTTATTGATGAAATATTGCACCGCAGGTCTCACCAAAGTATTCCTCACATAACCCCAATCATCAGCTGAACGTACCTGAAGATCAAATTGCAATCCCCATTTATCATTAAATTTGGTATTATTTAAAAACATAAACCAACCCGAATTCTGGTATTGGGTTTGCGCATATAACCTTCCTGATGCCATGATGAATACCATCACGGCAGATAACAATATTTTTTTCATAATAGATAATCCGGTTTTACCTGTGTGCCGCTAAATTAGTAGAAATATGTGAAAGTGTGAAGTCTGGGGCAAAAGTCAGAGGTCCGGGGACAGAGGTCAGAAGTAAAAGAGTTCCTCCCCTCTGTGCTCCTCCGTGCAAAACTCAGCACCCTCTGTGGTGGCCCTCAACTCCGATCAAACTGACAAGCAACTCTGCGTTCTTTGCGAAAACCTTCGTCCCTTTGCGGTTAAAAAGAGTCAAAGGTCAGAAGTAAAAGTTCCTCCCCTTTGCGCTCCTCCGTGCAAAACTCAGCGCCCTCGGTGGTGGCCCTCAACTCCGATCAAACTGACAGGTAACTCTGCGTTCTTGGCGAAAACCTTCGTCCCTTTGCGGTTAAAAAGAGTCGGAGGTCCGGGGACAGAGGTCAGAAGTAAAAGTTTCTCCCCTCTGTGCTCCTCCGTGCAAAACTCAGCACCCTCTGTGGTGGCCCTCAACTCCGATCAAACGGACAGGTAACTTTGCGTTCTTGGCGAAAAACTTCGTGCCCTTTGCGGTTAAAAAGAGTCGGAGGTCCGGGGACAGAGGTCAGAAGTAAAAGAGTTCCTCCCCTCTGTGCTCCTCCGTGCAAAACTCAGCACCCTCTGTGGTGGCCCTCAACTCCGATCAAACTGACAAGCAACTCTGCGTTCTTTGCGAAAACCTCGTGCCCTTTGCGGTTAAAAAGAGTCGGAGGTCCGGGGACAGAGGTCAGAAGTAAAAGAGTTCCTCCCCTCTGTGCTCCTCCGTGCAAAACTCAGCACCCTCTGTGGTGGCCCTCAACTCCGATCAAACTGACAAGCAACTCTGCGTTCTTGGCGAAAACCTTCGTCCCTTTGCGGTTAAAAAGAGTCAAAGGTCAGAAGTAAAAGTTCCTCCCCTATGTGCTCCTCCGTGCAAAACTCAGCGCCCTCGGTGGTGGCCCTCAACTCCGATCAAACTGACAAGCAACTCTGCGTTCTTGGCAAATTCCCACATTCAAAATCTTCAATATTCAAATTTCATTTAACGTTAAGCGATTAAAAATATATCTTCGTTTAAGATTTGGGCATTAAGGCATTATAAAAACCTTAAAACTGTGCTTATTTTAATATTACAAAACGTAAAAAAGAACAAAAATGATTATCGAACCTAGAATGAGGGGCTTTATCTGTTTAACCGCACATCCTGATGGTTGCGCGCAAAACGTAAAGAATCAAATTGAATATGTAAAATCTAAAGGAGCTATAAACGGTCCTAAAAAAGTATTGGTGATTGGCGCATCAACAGGTTTCGGTTTAGCTTCGCGTATTGCTGCTGCTTATGGCTCAGGTGCTTCTACCATTGGCGTATTTTTTGAAAAAGCACCTTCTGAAGGCAAAACGGCTTCACCAGGCTGGTACAATACCGCAGCCTTTGAAAAAGAAGCCCATGCTGCCGGTTTATACGCCAAAAGTATAAATGGCGATGCATTCTCTAAAGAAATTAAACAAAAAACCATTGAGCTGATCAAAGCAGACCTTGGTCAGATAGATCTTGTCATCTATAGCCTGGCTTCTCCGGTAAGAAAACACCCTGATACCGAAATATTGCACCGCTCTACCTTAAAACCTATCGGTGGCACCTACACCAATAAAACTGTCGATTTCCACACGGGTAATGTAAGCGAAATATCCATTGAGCCAGCTACCGAAGAAGATATTGCCAACACCGTTGCTGTAATGGGCGGCGAGGATTGGTCTATGTGGATTGATGCTTTAAAAGCAGAAAATCTGCTTGCCGAAGGTGCAACAACAGTAGCTTATTCATACATAGGCCCTGCTTTAACCGAACCAGTATACCGCAAAGGAACTATTGGAAGAGCTAAAGACGATTTGGAAGCTACTGCTTTTAAAATTACCGATAAATTAAAAGATATAGATGGCAAAGCTTATGTATCGGTGAATAAAGCATTGGTTACCCAGGCCAGCTCGGCCATTCCGGTAATCCCTTTATACATCTCTTTATTATATAAAATAATGAAAGCCGAAGGTGTTCATGAAGGTACCATCGAGCAGATCCAACGTTTATATGCTGATCGATTATATACCGGCAACCCGGTTCCTGTTGATGAAAAAGGAAGAATCAGAATAGACGATTGGGAAATGCGTGAAGATATCCAGGCTAAAGTTGCAGAACTCTGGAAAGAAGCCACTACAGAAACTTTACCAGCGATAGGTGATTTGCCAGGTTACAGATCTGATTTCTTAAGCCTGTTCGGTTTCGAAATTGATCAAGTTGACTATCAAAAAGATGCACAGGAAGTAGTAGAAATTGAAGGTTTAGTAAACTAACTCATCACGCCATTTTAACTGAAGTGCAACGGAATGTAGAAATCTATTACCTTGCCAAATAATACAATCACAATGAACGGCTGGCCGCAAAGCCGGCCGTTTTTATTCCTTAATAAATGAATTTCGATCTACAGCCCACACTAGAAAATAATTTAATTAAAGTAGTTCCATTAAAAGAGTCTGACTTCGAAGCCCTTTTTGCTGTAGCTTCCGATCCATTGATCTGGGAACAGCACCCCAACAAAGACCGCTATAAGAGAGAAGTTTTCGAAAATTTCTTTAAGGGCGCAATGGAATCGAATGGAGCTTTCATTGTATATGAAAAAGAAACCAACAAAATTGTGGGCAGCTCCAGGTATTATGAGCTCGATGAGGCAAACAGTTCAGTTGCGGTTGGCTACACCTTTATTGCACGCGAATTTTGGGGCAAAGGACATAACAGGGCTTTAAAAACATTAATGCTTGATTATGCATTTAAATTTGTAGATAAAGTAATCCTGCACATCGGCGCAACAAATTTCCGTTCGCAAAAAGCATCAGAAAAGCTCGGTGCAATTAAAATTTCCGAAATCGAGGTGGCTTACTATGGAGAACCGGTAAAATGGAATTTCGTTTACCAGATTGATAAGGTAAAATGGATTTCGTAAAACATTTTTAACCACAGCCGTTATCACTGTTAAAGACATATCCTACTTGTTTTGTCATCCTGAGGGATAATTTATTGGATAAAAATCAATATGATTGACGTTTTTTCCTTCGCACAATTCTTGCCTCGGCTACCGATGAAAAATCGGTACAGGTGCGCCGCCACCGAAGGGCTCTTACTTTTTGGCATCAAAACTTAGTTGAAAGCTACATCTTACGTTTCCGTGGTAAACATTATCCGCCATGACAAGAGCATTCACCGAATAAAATCGTGTTTATGCTTAAGTATTGTTATCTTTGTATAATTCTCCATTCCACTCACCTTTCAAAAACAAAACAATTAAATAAAATATGGCTAAATCTCAGGCAACATACAGTAAAAAAGAGAACGAAAAAAAACGATTAAAAAAACAAAAAGATAAACAAGAGAAAAAAGAAGAGCGTCAGGCTAATGCCAAAAAAGGTTTATCACTTGAAGACATGATGGCTTACGTTGATGAAAACGGAAACATCTCTTCTACTCCACCAGATCCGAAGAAAAAGAAAGTTATTAATACAGAAGATATTCAGATCGGTATCTCCAGACAAGAGGACATCATTGATGAAAATCCTGTTAAAAAAGGAACAGTTACTTTCTTCAACGACAGTAAAGGTTATGGTTTTATTAAAAATACTGAAACACAGGACAGTATTTTCGTTCACGCAAACGGTTTGATCACCCAGATTAAAGAAGGTGATAAAGTTACGTTCGAGGTAGAAATGGGTCAAAAAGGACCAACGGCAGTTAAAGTATCAAAGGTTTAACAACCTACATTCAATTCTTTTTGCAATTCCCGATTGTGAAACATGATTAAAATTCTGCAGAGAACTCTGCTGCGCCAGGTTTTATAACCATATATAATTCCGTCTATTTAAGCATAAAACCTTGCGCATAATTTTCTTCATCAGGTATTCTCCCCAGGAAATACAGAATAATTTTGAAGAAATTTAGACCTCTAAAACAGGACTTCTCAATTATTCCAGCATTTTTTCATCCAAAAATGTATGCTATCTAATTTTGCCCCACCAAACGGAGGACAATTTATTATACTGTAAATAAACCATATAGGATTATCAAGAGAAAAAATTGTAGCCTTTAACTGGCGATAATCGTTTATGAAATAAAAAAAATAAAATCCCGGTGTGGAATTTGTACATGGTTTACATCATTACAGTACACACAAAGAAAAACAAGTTATGAAACCTGCATAAGCAAACAAAAGCTAAATATAAAAAGCTTATGCAAGCTTCATCACAATTAAAAAACACTACAGATTATGAAAAAGTTAATAGCATTTGCACTGGTTGCATTTTTAGGATTATCAACAGCGATGGCCCAACAAGTAGATTTACGCAGAAAAATCAGCGTAAGCGGCACAGCAGAAACCGAAGTTACCCCAGATATTATTTACATCGGCATTTCGCTTAAGGAATACCTGAACGGAAAGAAAAAAGTAGACATCACAGAATTGGAAAAACAATTGTATGCCGCTGTACAAAAAGCAGGCATTGCCAAAGAAAACTTAACCATCAGCAACCTGAGCAGCTGGAATTATGAAACGGAAAAAAAGAAAAATCCCGATTTCCTGGCCAGCAAACAATACCGTTTAAAAGTTAGCGACCTGAACAAATTCAACGCGATATTAGAAGCGATAGATGCCAAAGGAATTGCCAATACCAATATCGAAAGCTACGATTATTCTAAAATCGAAAGCTTAAAAAAAGAGCTTAAAGTTAAAGCTTTATTAGCTGCAAAAGAGAAAGCAGTATATATGGTAGAGGCATTAGGTGATAAATTGGGCAGTGTGATTGAGATACAAGATGGTGGAGATAATGTAATGCAACCCGTTTACAGAAATTATGCGATGAAAGCTGAAATGGCTGATGCTTCCAGCACACCGGAAATTGATTTTAAAAAGATAAAACTGAATTTTACAGTAAATGCGGTTTTCGAGATCAAGTAAAAATTGTAAGCGTTAAATTAATGCTTTTCAAACCTACCAGAACATTTTGGTAGGTTTTTTGTTACATAGAAATCGAACACTAAAAAATTAAATATTATGAAAAAATTCATTTACACGCTAGCGCTGGTTTTCTCTTTAGGCATTAGTTTTAATTCGGCTCAGGCAGCTGATAAGCCTGCAAAAAACCCAACAGAATTATCTGCAGAACAAGCAGTGAAACTGGAAAGAATCAAAACCCGTGTTGAAGAAATCAGAGACATGGACAAATCGAATTTAACGAGAGCAGAACGTAAGGCTTTACGTAGCGAGCTAAAAGAATTAAAAGGTCAGGCCCGTGCTATTTCCGGTGGTGTTTACCTTTCAGTTGGCGCAATTATCATCATCATCTTATTGTTGATCCTGATTTTATAATCATCAGAAAAAACACATCTATCTATAAAAACAAAAAGCTTTGCACTACTGCAAAGCTTTTTTTATGAAAAAATCTTCATTGCAAGGAGCAATGACGATTTATCTAAGCCTAATCTATCCTATCAAACCCTGTATACTTTATCAAAGCTTCAGGAATTTTGATTCCATTCTCGGTTTGGTAGTTTTCTAAAATCGAAGCTACAATACGCGGTAACGCCAATGCGCTTCCATTTAAAGAGTGCGCAAGCTGTGCCTTTCCTTCTTTTCCTTTAAAACGTAATTTCAAACGGTTACTTTGGTAGGTTTCGAAATTTGATACAGAAGAAACTTCTAACCAGCGCTCCTGAGCAGCACTCCATACTTCCATATCGTAAGTCATGGCAGAGGTAAAGCCCATATCGCCACCACATAAACGCAATACACGATAGTGCAATCCCAGTTCTTTCAATAAAGACTGTACATATTGGCTCATTTCTTCTAAAGTTTCGTAAGATTTATCCGGGTGGGTAATCTGAACCACTTCAACCTTATCAAACTGGTGTAAACGGTTTAAACCCCGTACATGGGCACCATAAGAACCTGCTTCTCTCCTGAAACAAGGTGTATAAGCCGTATTTTTGATAGGTAAATCTTCTTCTTTAACAATTACATCACGGTATAAATTGGTTACCGGAACTTCAGCTGTTGGGATTAAATATAAATCATCAACCGTTGAATGATACATCTGTCCTTCTTTATCAGGTAACTGCCCGGTACCAAAACCTGAAGCCGCATTAACCAAATGAGGCACCTGCATTTCTTTATAACCCGCTGCAGTGGCATGATCTAAAAAGAAATTGATCAGTGCACGCTGTAACCTCGCTCCTTTACCTTTGTAAACCGGGAAACCGGCACCGGTAATTTTTACACCCAATTCGAAATCGATAATATCATATTTCGCAGCAAGCTCCCAATGTGGTAATGCTTTGTCTGGTAATTGAGCTGGCTCGCCGTGTGTTAAAACAACCTCGTTTTCTTCTGCAGTAGATCCCTGTTTCACCAGGTGATAAGGCAAATTAGGCAGTTGAACAATTAAATTGTGCTGAGCAGTTTCCAGCTCATTTAATTTATCGCTCAGGTTTTTGATATTTTCTTTTTGAGAAGCCGTTTGTGCCTTAATGGCTTCCGCTTCTTCCTTTTTACCCGTACGCATTAAATCGCCAATCTGTTTGGCCGCTGCATTAGCCTCAGCAGAAATATTATCCAAAGAAGTTTGAGTGGAACGGCGCTCTTCATCAATTTTAATGATTTCATCTACCAGTTCCGGTTGTTTAAAATTACGGATACTTAAACGTTCTAAAACTTTCTCTCTATTTTCGCGGATATAGTTAACTTGCAGCATTATTTAATTTTTTTTAAGCAAAGATAACAAGAGTTTGGAGTTTGGGGTAAGGAGTTTGGAAAAAACTGCAAACCGGTAACTTTAAACTGAAAACCGAAATATGGATGGTAAACTCTTTCTCGTACCAACGCCCATAGGCAATTTGGAGGATATGACCTTTAGGGCAATCCGTATTTTAAAAGAATGTGATCTGATCCTCGCTGAAGATACCCGTACCAGTGCCCCGATGCTCAAACATTTTGGGATTGATAAAAGAGTTTTCTCACACCACCAGCACAATGAACATAAGGCCACATCAGAAATTATTAAGTTTTTAAACGAAGGACAAAAAATTGCCCTGATATCTGATGCCGGAACACCGGCCATTTCAGATCCGGGGTTTTTCCTGGTACGCGAGGCCATTAAAAATGAAATTGCTGTAGAGTGTTTACCTGGCGCAACGGCTTTTGTACCTGCTTTGGTTAATTCGGGCTTACCAGCCGATGCATTTTGTTTCGAAGGTTTTCTGCCGGTTAAAAAAGGCAGACAAACCAAATTTAAAAAACTAGCCGAAGAGGAGCGTACCATTATACTTTACGAAAGTCCGCACCGTTTATTAAAAACTTTAGAGGAGTTTGCTAATTATTTGGGAGCCGACAGGCAGGCATCGGTAAGTAGAGAACTCACCAAAATGTTCGAAGAAACGGTAAGAGGCACTTTGGCAGAAATAAAATCACATTTTGAAAACAATACTTTAAAAGGAGAATTTGTAATTTGCATAGCGGGGAAACCCAATGTTAAGAGCAAAAACAAATATGACGATGCTGAAGCGTAGCATCAAAAAACATAACCAACACCACAATTAAAAATATTATGATGAGTATAGATCGATTTCTAAGTGACGAGCAAGACCCAAAAGCGGTTGAAAAAGTTATTGGAAAATTAAACGACCTTTTAACCACAGGTGAAGAACTTTTATATTTAGCCGTACAGAAAAAACCAGCGGTAAACTTGTTGCCAGATAGTATTGCCATTTCCAACAAACGGATTTTTTATTGCGAACCGGGTAATTTAGGCTTAACGATGAATTTTAAAGATATTTCGTGGAAAAGCATTAAAGAGGTTTCATTTAAAGAAGAATTTTTTGGTTCTAAATTTATCTGTGTTCCACAACATGGCGAAAATATTGTAACCGAGTTTATTCCGAAAGTACAGGCCCGTAAATTACATCAGGCTGCAAACCAGCAATTAGAAGCGTATAAAGAAATGTTACGCCAGCAAAAACTGGAAGAAAACCGTGCTACAGCCTCTCCCATTAATTTAAACGCGCAGCCGCTTGCCGAAATCCCCGCTTATGAACCAGCTCCGGAACCGGTACAACCTGTTATCCAAATTGCCGAAGTGGTAGAAGAGCCGGAAGACGAAACCACATTAAAATTACGCAAGCTTAAAACACTATACGATAAACACCTGATTACCCAGGAAGAATATGAAGCTAAAAAAGCCACTATTTTGGAAAGTTTGTAGACGAAATCCGTCACCCTGAATTTATTTCAGGGTCTTAATTGATTATTAAAGATGGAAAGAGGCGGATATGTTTATATACTAACCAATTTTAAACATACGGTTCTTTATATTGGTGTGACATCAGAATTGTATTTCAGAATTAAAGAACATAAAGATAAATGTTATCCTAATTCATTTTCTGCTAGATATAATTGTAATCTGTTGGTATTTTTTGAACAATTTGACAGTATTGAAGAAGCGATAATACGAGAAAAACAGTTAAAGAACTGGAAAAGGGCATGGAAAATAAATTTAATAAATGAATTAAATCCTAATTGGGAAGATTTATTCTTAACACTTAAATAAATGCTTCCTGCTTAAAATCCTTAAAAGAAAATAGCATTTAAGATGCTGACCACGGAGTAGCTACAAGGCAATTGAAAACACTGTTTCTACTTGTAAAATAAATTCAGCATGACGATTTTACCCCTGAGTAATGAAATCTAAACAAACCTACCTCCTCGCCCTCCTCAGTGCATGCTTGCTTTGGCTGGCCTGGCCGCCAATGCCTTTTACTACACCTTTGTTATTGATCGGCTTGGTGCCTTTGTTTATTGCACTTGATTCGATTTCAACTAATTCCGAAAAAAAACAGGGCAAAAGAATTTTCCTGACGGCAGGTCTGACTTTTTTAGTTTGGAATACGGCATCTATTTATTGGGTGTATAATGCAATAAGCGCCTACAATGGCCCGGCAGTAGCACTACCAGTTTCCTTAATCCCTTTTGGATTAGGCGCTTTGTTGATGACCTTTGCCTTTTGGTTATACTATCGATTAAGCCGGTATGTAAACAAAAAGATTGCCTATATCGGCTTGATTTCCTTTTACATTGCTTTGGAATATCTCCAGCAAACCTGGGATTTAGCCTTCCCCTGGATGACCTTGGGTAATGGTTTAGCAGGAATGCACCAGCTGGCACAGTGGTATGATTATACCGGTATTTATGGTGGTTCACTTTGGATTTTAGTGAGCAATATCCTGGCTTTTGAAGCTTACCAGAACTTTAAATCACAAAAGGGTTATTTAAAGTTTAGAACAGCAGTTATCTGGGCTTTGGTGGTCATTATTCCCATCGGCATCTCATTAACCAAATATTTTACGGCAGTACAAAAGGGTACACCAAGTAATGTGGTGGTGGTTCAGCCTAATATAGATCCCTACCAAAAACTGGAAAATATCCCACCAGCCGAACAGATCAGGATATTGACACACCTATCAGACTCTATTGGGCAAACCAATACCGAGTACTTTATCTGGCCGGAAACTGCCATTCCAAATTACGCAGATGAAGATAAAATCAGAGGCAATAGTGATTTCATCACCCTGCAAAGCTTTTTATCAAAGTACAAAAACGGAACATTAATTACAGGTATAGAAAGTATTAAAATTTATCAGGATAAAAAAACTATAACCTCAAAGTTTGATGATCAGCGTGGTATTTATTTTGATAATTTTAACACCGCCATGCAGGTAGAAAATTCTGCAAACGTTCAGTTTTATCATAAATCCAAATTGGTCCCCGGTGTAGAAAAAATGCCTTTTCCAAAAGTATTTTCATTTTTAGACGGTGTTTTTGCGCAGTTGGGCGGAACTGTTGGAGGATGGGGCTGGCAAGATAAGCCAAGTGTGCTTTACGCCCAGAGCGGCATTGGGGTTGCGCCTGTGGTTTGTTATGAAAGTTTATGGGGCGACTGGATCGGTGAGCAGGTTAAAGACGGGGCACAGTTTATTGCGATTATTACCAACGATGGATGGTGGGGAAATACCTCAGGAAAAGACCAGCATATGATGTATGCCAAACTGAGAGCCATTGAAACCCATCGCGATGTAGCCCGCTCGGCCAATACGGGAATTTCGTGCTTCATCAATCAACGTGGCGATATAACACAAAGCACCAAATGGTGGACCAGAACTGCCCTGAAGGCCAACATCAACCTGAATGACGAGATTACCTTTTATGTAAAAAGCGGAGATCTAATCGCAAAATTATTGAGCATTACCGCCATTATATTGGCTTTGATTATTCCGTTTAGAAAATGGATCAGGAAACCAGGCCATGCTTAAACAACAGTAAGATTTCATTTTATCATCCAGAAATACCCTTTTAAATTATATCAGGGGCATTTCAGAACAGGATTTCTTAACCAACAACAGTTCTTTCGGCAGAGGATCTATCAGAAATTTACTGGTTCACATCTGTCAAACCTATTGTGCGTGGATTGGCGAAAGAGCCTTAGGCATTGAACAGGAGTTTTTACCTTTCGAAAATTACCAGACCCTACAAGACTGCCAGACTTATTTTAGTCAGGCAGATGAATATATTGGCTTATTTATCGAAAAGTTTAAAGGAAATGAGCTGCAGGAAATGGAATTGCACAGAAATGGACAGATTGTAACGGTAAATCCATTGCAATTGTTTACCCATGTTATTACCCACGAATTTCATCACAAGGGGCAAATCATGTCATTAAGCAGGCATTTAGGCTACACACCGGTTGATGCCGATATTATCAGATAAAATTATGCAAAAAATAGAAAACCTCCGTTGGTCGATATTGCTCTTATTACTAACCTTAAATTTTAGCTGCGACCAGATTTCTAAAAGAATTGTCCGTACTGAAATCAGTGATTATGAGCATATTAGCATTATAAAAGACCGTTTTACCTTAACCAAAGTAGAAAATAGTGGTGCATTTTTAAGTCTGGGCGATAACATGCCCTATATTTTCAGGCTCATTATTTTAACAGGCTTACCCTTATTATTTTTGGGTTATGGGTTATATTTTTTGTTTAGTAAAACGAACTTGCCACTGACTATGCAAATTGCCTTGTGTTTTCTGATTGGTGGGGGTACAGGCAATTTATATGATCGGATTGTTCATGGATCGGTTACAGATTTTATGCACATGGATTTTTATTTCTTCCAGACAGGTGTTTTTAATTTTGCCGATATTTCAATTATGATAGGTATAGGCATGCTACTATATCACTCAATCAGAAATAATCAGTTAAAACACGAAATAAATTAGGACAGTAAGTTAGATCTAAAAATACTGATTAAGATTACAAAATAATAGTTATAAAAATACAATTTCATTTTTTTATGGCTATATTTATTTTATTTAATACTTAATTACGATCTAAACTAAAAACCTAAACAATGAAAAACTTATTTAAACAAGCTGCTTTGATTGCCTTGCTGTCAACAGTTATCCTCTCGTGCCAGAAAAAAAATGATGTTCCTGGTGACGCGGAAATTCAAACTAATCAAAATCAAAAAGTGCTCGCTTACATTAAAAATCTCGGCTTTACTGATACGCAGATCGTAGAAAGTGGCGACAATTACGTAGTTGATGGAGATATCGTATTCAGCAAGAAAATGGAAGTTCCGGCTGATTATGGAAAAGCGATAACAGAACAATATTACAATGGTTATATCGTAACCAACAGCACGAACATCCGCGTAAAAATTGATCCTTCAATAACCAGCATGACCAGCGAAATCAATTCCGCCATTAACCAATGGAATACGGTACCTAATTCTAAACTAAAATTTGTAATCACCACCGGAACGGTGTACGATATCCTGATTAAAGTGGATAATACGATCGGAAGTTCCACCTGTGGACAGGCTTATCTGTCAACATCAAATGGTAAAGCTGGTAATACCGTTTGGATCAATCAGGCGCTTATTCAAAACAATTCTTTTGCACAGCGCACCAGAACCATCACGCATGAGTTTGGTCATACCATTTCATTTAAGCATACTAATCAATCTACAACAACTAATGTTCCTGGTGTTGGCGGAACAGATGCACAATCGCTAATGAACGGCGGGCAATGCGGAAGTGGTGCTACGGTTTTATCTGCCAAAGATAAACAAGCTACTGCTGTCTTATATCCTTTATAATTAAAAATCAGATCAATAACCTAAAAGATCGTAATGAAAGAGAAGCTGTTTCAGTAAATAGCTTCTCTTTTTTTGATATGCGTATTTAAAAAATTGGGAAATAATTTTTATAATAAGGATTTCTTAACAAAGAACTGGCGGCTTTACACAAACATATTTTTATCTTTAGGTGTTAAACAATCTAAAAATAAAATCCGATCATGAAAAGAAATGCAACAGCCGTATGGCAAGGTTCTATCAAAGAAGGTAGTGGTAACATCACTACACAAAGTACCACTTTAAATAACACTCAATATTCTTTTAATACTCGCTTTGCAGATGGTGTGGGCACAAATCCGGAAGAATTAATTGCTGCAGCACACGCAGGATGTTTTACCATGAAACTATCTGCTAACTTAACTGAAGCAGGATTTACAGCAGACAAACTGGAAACTAAATGTGAAATTAACCTTGATCCATCAAAAGGTGAAATTGTAGAATCACACTTAACTTTAACGGCTTCCGTACCAGACTTAACACAGGAAAAATTTGATGAACTTGTAGCAGATGCGGAGAAAAACTGCCCGATCTCTAAATTATTGAATACAACTATTACAGTTGATGCTACTTTAGCTTAAAGTATTGTCATGTTGAATTACGAAGTATCTGTTTAATAAGTTGCAGATGCTTGGTCATGCTATTCAGATTATAATATAGGCTGTATTATAAATTGTATTCACCTCGAATTTGTCACGTTGAGCCTGTCGAAACGCCTTGTAAAAAATTAAAAAAAGGTCCTTCGACAGGCTCAGGATGACAATGTATTTACGAGACAGCCTCTTCTACCAATTTTAAGGTTAAACAATTAACCAGTTAACCTAACAATTCCAACAATTGAGCAGTTAAAACAACTTAAGCCATATATTTTCCAACTATCGGCATTCTTCTTCCCATACCGAAAGCTTTGGGCGATACTCTTAATATAGGTGGCGTTTGGTAACGTTTAAACTCAGCAATATTTACCATCTTTAAAATACGCAGCACTAATGCTTCATCAAAACCCTGCGCAATAATGGCTTTTGAGCCTTGTTTCTTTTCGATGTGCTGGTATAATATTTTATCTAAGATTTCATATTCAGGCAAAGAATCGGAATCTTTCTGATCAGGCCTCAGTTCTGCTGACGGTGGTTTAACAATGGTATTAACCGGTATAATTTCCCTTTCCTTATTGATGTACTTCGCCAGCTCAAAAACCTGCATTTTATATACATCACCAATAACACCGATTGCACCACACATATCGCCGTACAGCGTACCATAGCCTACTGCACATTCACTTTTGTTAGAGGTATTTAATAAAATATAGCCAAATTTATTGCTCATCGCCATGTTAATGATGCCGCGGATCCGGGCCTGGATATTCTCTTCGGTCAGGTTAAACGGCAAACCTTTAAAAGCCGGAGCCAGTATATGATCAAAAGCTTCTGCAACGTCTTTAATGGGCACAATTTCGTGCATGCAACCGATATTATTAACCAAGTCTAAAGCATCCTGAACAGAATGGCCGGATGAAAATTTAGAGGGCATTAAAACGGCCATTACGTTCTCAGGGCCTAATGCACGACAGGCCAGGGCACATACCACAGCCGAATCAATTCCGCCAGACAAGCCTAAAACCGCTTTACTAAAACCAGACTTCCCAAAATAATCTTTTATTCCTAAAACCAGCGCATCATGGATCTGTTCAATATCCGTTAATCTTTCAGATTTCGGGTACTTATTCCGCACATTTTCAACCTCTTCCAGATCAAATACCTGAAGATCTTCTTCAAAATACTTCATCTCTGCTTTCATTGTTCCATCAGCATCGAAAACCAGAGAACCGCCATCAAAAATAATCTCCGTTTGCGCACCAACCTGGTTTACATAAAATACCGGGAGATGATATTTTTTTGCATTACAGGCCAACACTTTGATGCGTTCATCATCATGGGTATAGGAGAAAGGTGATGCTGCAATGTTAATCATTACATCTGGCTGCGCTTTAATCAGCTCATCCATTGGATTTGATACATACAATGGATTATCGTTAATATTCCAAAGATCCTCGCAAATGGTTAAAGCAATCTTTTTACCCTTAAAATCAATACAGTTAAATTGTGTGGCAGGTTCGAAATAGCGATATTCATCAAACACATCGTAAGTGGGCAATAATGCTTTTTTAACAACGGCCTTAATTTTTCCTTCCTCAATAAAATAAGCTGCATTATACAGGTCTTTTCCCTGTAATACCTCATTTTTTATCGGTAAACCAACAATGCAGGCAATATCTGCACAGTGCTTTGCTATTTCCTGAGCTGCACTTTCGCACAGGGCAATAAACTCTTCGAACTCCAGAAAATCTCTTGGAGGATAGCCACAGATAGCTAATTCGGCAAAAACAACCAGATCAGCTCCTTTTTCTTTAGCCAATTGAATATTTTCGGTTATTTTTTTAGTGTTGGCCTCAAAGTTACCGATGTGGTAATTAAGTTGTGCTAGTGCTATTTTCATGGTTGTAGTATCAAGTAATAGTGAGTATCAAGTAGTGAAAAGCGAGTATTAAGACAGATATCTCGATCAAAAGAATATGCCGAAATTAAGCGCTAAATAGTGATTTCTAACATCTCTCGCTTTATCTGTTACAATATTAGTGAAACCATTATTAAAAGTTAAACCTGCAACAATACTGGTATTGCCAGAAATATCAAATTCCCCACCTCCACCAATAATGAGTCCGGCACGGTAAAGTTTGATGTGATCAGATACTTTTAAATTATCGCCAACTACTGTTCCACCTGTAACTGCATCTTGTTTTGCGCTGATGTTGATTGAATTAGACAATCCGAACTGACCATACCAACGTCTTCCTTCCGTTTTTACGGTTTTTAATTTTATGGTTAACGGCAGGTCTACGTATTGTAGTTTATATTTTAAATCATAAGCTTTCGGTGCCGAACTTGGCGCATAATAAGGTAATACATTAGCCTCTGTACTTTTACCATTAATCGAAGTAATGGTCAGCGCTGTAGAAAAACTGTAATTTGGAGCAAAATTAAAATCCCCAATTAAACCATAAGAAAAGCCCAAAGCTATTCCATCTGTTTTTCCTTGCTCGGGTTTAATCCAACCAAGTGTTGGAGTAGCAGTTAAACCTAGTCTAAAGCCGTAACTGGTTAAAGGCAAATTTTGTGCCCGGGCACCAAAACTTAAAACAGATAAAATTAAAATGGTTGATATTTTTTTCATGCTATAGGTGTTTATATATTTGTGATACATGATGTACAACGTAAAACACTGGCAAATTTATCTAATTTTTCTTTTTGCCATCACATTTATTTCCTGCAGTCATAGCAACAGGCCTGATGTAAGCAATATACAGGTAGACATCAAAATTGAAAGATTTGATCAGGAACTCTTTAATGGAAAAAACAAAGATGTTGTTAATGTAGATAAACAACTTGCTTTAAAGTATGGTGTGTTTTATGATGATTTTATCCACCGGATTTTAGACAGTAAGTATTCCAACATTGAATCATTGGCCAATTTATATCATGATCAGGCCTATACCGATTTAAGTAAGGAAGTGGATAGTGTTTTTCCAAATTTAAATGTACAGGAGGAAGGATTAAACGAAACTTTTAAATACATTAAATACTATTATCCAAAAGCAAAGATTCCAAAATTTATTTCCTTTGCTTCAGGTTTTGCTTACCAGATGCCGGTAGGCGATAATTATCTGGGTATTGGTTTAGACATGTTTCTGGGCAAGGACAGCAAATTTTACAGGGCTATTGTGCAAAGTGTACCCTTATATCTTTCCAGGAGGTTTACACCTGAATATATTGTGCCCCGTGTAGCCGAAACCTATGCGCATGAAGAACTTTTTGCAGAGCCTGATGACAATAGAACCTTATTATCTAAAATGATTTTTCAGGGAAAGATTTTATACTTTCTTGATCAGGTTTTGCCTGAAAATGTTGGCGATTCTACCAAAATCGGATATACCCAACAGCAATTAGACTGGGCACAAAATTTTGAGGGAGATATCTGGGCATATTTTTTAGAGAACAATTATCTGTATGAAACCGACTATCAAAAAATACAGGTGTTTTTATCTGAAGGACCTTTTACGCCAGGTTTGGGCGAAAATAGAGATTCGGCACCAAAATTGGGTGTATGGATGGGATGGCAGATTGTTAAAAAATATATGAAAACGCATCCTGATATTACTTTGCAAGAGTTAATGGCAGATAATGATGCGCAGAAAATTTTAAATCAATCGAAGTATAAACCTAAACAGCAAAAATAGTCCGGAGTTATTAGTCCTGAGTCAATTTATTAAACAAGTATCCTAAATTAAATCTATGAAAGTTGGCATTGTATTATCGGGCGGAGGCATTAGAGGGATAGCACATTTAGGCGTTTTAAAGGCCTTTAGTAATTTGGGCATTACCTTTAGCCACATTAGCGGAACAAGTGCAGGAGCCATTGCCGGCGCCTTTTTTGCCGCCGGTATAGATCCCGAAGAAGGCTTAAGTATTTTCCTCAGAACAAAGCTCTGGCGCTTTGTACGTCCGGCAGTTGGTTCACTAGGCTTAATTAATATTGAAAATACCGCTTTAATTCTAAAGGAATATTTCCCTGAAGATTCCATTGAAAAATTAAAAATACCTTTAACTATTGCTGCTGTAAATTTTAGCGAAGGCCGGTTGGTTTATTTTACAAAAGGACCGCTGATCAGGGCTGTCCATGCCTCTAGTTGTATCCCTGGCATTTTTAAACCTATTATGATCGATGGCCAGATGTATGTGGATGGCGGCATCTTAAATAATTTTCCCGTTGAACCTTTAATGGATGACTGCGATTTTATTATAGGCTCATCATGCAACCACCTCAAACCAGTTGATAAAATTACAGGTATCACCAATTTAATGGGGCGCGCAGGCATTATGTCTATTAACCATGATATGGAAAGAAAAGCTAAATTCTGTAATGTATTAATCGAGCCAAAAGGTTTAGGGGCAATCAGTACTTTCGACATGAAACGCGCAGAAGACATTTACTGGCTGGCGCACGAAGAAGCTTTAATTACCATCAAAAACAGTCCGACAATTTCTGAATTAATTACAAAATAAGCAGCTTTCTCTACAACATATTTTTTTTCAAAATGTAGTATTAATTATACTAATTAATAGTTATTATATCAATATTTATGAAGTGTATTGTATACACTATTGAGATATAAATATTACATTTTTCTTGATAATAACATATTTAAATTTTATTTTGGGACATACTCCGCAACTTTGCGGCAAACAAACCTAAATGTCTATCTATGTTTTTTCACCAAATTATTCTTTTCCAAAGAAGAAGAATTCCTGTCTTCACTATTTTCTAAATTGATTTTCAGTCAAAAATCAGATCATTATTTTACCTAAAAAAACCTAAACATGAAATTTTTAAAATTAAATAAAACCTTATTAACTGCCCTTGCGCTATCTACAGTATTATACGCTTGTAAAAAAGAAAGACCTACAGAAAATGCAGATTTAGAAAAACCGGAAATAGCTGCTGTTAATCCGCTTGGTAACATTCAGATCTGTACTGAAAGATCTTTAGATGGCACTACACCAAGAGGCGCTGTATTAAAGTCGACTAAATGGACACCAGGAACCACAATTAAAGTAAGTTTAAATGGAAGCACCGCAGCCATCAGGGCTAAGGTAATCCAGTATGCCAAAGAGTGGGAACAATACGCCAACATTAAATTTAATTTTGTTACGAACGACAATACTGCTAAAATCAGGGTAAGTTTTGTAAGCGGAGATGGATCCTGGTCTTACATCGGAAAATCAACACCAAGTACTGGTGCTACCATGAATTTTGGCTGGTTAACAGCAAGCACAGCAGATTCTGAGTATAGCCGTGTAGTGATACATGAATTTGGTCATGCATTGGGGATGATTCATGAACATCAACATCCATTGGTAGCTATTCCATGGGATAAACCAGCTGTTTATGCTTATTATGCTGCTGCCCCAAATTATTGGAGCCAAGCTGATGTTGATAATAATTTATTTGCAAAATACAGCACAACACAAACCAATTATAGTGCTTATGATAAATATTCGATTATGCACTATTCGGTTCCAAATGAACTAACCATCGGTGACTATGAAGTTGGATGGAATACCGTATTATCTCCCACTGATAAAACATTTATTGCTTCAGTATATCCATTTTAGGAAATAATAATAACACATAGTGGTATTATTGGCCACTATGTGTATTTTAATGCCATAAAATTAAAAACAGGTATGCCAACCGTTTTACGGATTTCATTTATCGAACCATTTTTAGCCTGCGTAATACTCGTTCTATTCTACCAGACTGCATCCGCACAATATGATCCCAATAAATGGGAGATAAAGCCTTATGTTGGTCTCCAGCAATCGGGATTTGATTGGTCTATTGCCGGGAACGCGGCCGGAACAGATCCAAATATATTATCAGAACTGGTCTGGAAAAATCTTCAAGGGCCTGGTTTTGGGCTAGATGTTAGCTACAAGATTACCGATCGGTTCACTATTAAAGCCATCAACCAATACGGCAGCATAACTAAAGGCGAAGTAGAAGATACCGATTATGCAGATGATAACAGGCAAAATGCTTTTTATTTTGATCTGCTCAACGCAAATAAAGGCTATTTATACAATGGTAGTTTACAATTAGGCTATCAGTTCGTAAAATTTGGAGGTTTTAGCATTAATCCAATTGTTGGCCTGTCGTATAATCAGCAAAAATTTCATCTGTTAGAAAGTGCCGGTAACCCCGATAGCAAAGGCCTAAACTCTATATATGAAGCAAGATATAAAGGCTTTGATTTTGGAGCAGCATTCGTTCTTAAAATGCAAAAATTCAGTATCGGGGCTACCGTTTTAAGTGGTTTTTACCAGTATTCAGCCGAAGCCAATTGGAATTTAATCCCTGATTTTGCAAAGCCGGTAAGTTTTACACATCAGGCAAATTCCTTTTCATTAGCGGGAGATATCAATCTGGCAGTACCATTAAATAAAAGTTTACGGTTGGAGGTTGATTATAGAATCAATAACATCAATACCTATACTGGTGTAGATAAAGCATATTACAATACCCGGGCAACAGAGGAAACTCAATTTAACGGTGCTAATTTTAGAAAAAATGCAGTATTACTAGGCTTAAATTTCGGCTTTTAGTTTTAATACTATCCATTATCCTCATTTGCGACGAGAATAATAGAGAGTGGCATTTTTATAGCCGAGAAGAAACTATTCTTGTGATTGATGCAACCACATTACAAATTTAGTTCTTCACAATTCCCTTTATAAACGTGAACTATATTAATTAGTTTTTAAGGCTACCAAACGTTCACCTTCCAGTACGGGAATTGTTTTACACAGATTAAGCTGTAAACAAAAAACAACATCTTCTTCTATATTCAATTGGGCCAGGCGATGGCTATGCGATGATTTGTGAAGGTATTTTCTAAGATCTCCTTTAGCCAGGCCGTATAAATCTTCAGCCGCCACACTGGAATCATCAAAATGTTCAAAGTTCTGACGCAGATTGCTTACCACCGCACCTGCAAAAAGGGTATCTTCTAAATTGAACTGATCTTTCCAGCCTGCACAAAGTAAAAGCACATTTTTATCCTGAATTTTCAAATAATTACAAAGCGAATCTAAGTTCAGGAAAGACCCGATCACAACTTGACAGGCTCTTTTCTGTGCCAAATGTAAAGCCTTGGTGCCGTTTGTTGTGGTTAGAACAACTGTTTTTCCGTTTACTTTTTCGTAGGTATAAGAGAATGGCGAATTGCCGAAATCATAACCTGCTACAACCTCTCCGTTTCGTTCTGCCGCCAATAAAAATCCGCTATCGCGATAGCTTAAACAATCTTCCACCTGGGCCACCGGAATAATCGCTTCAGCGCCATTATCTATGCCATAGGTAATAGAGGAGGTAGCCCTTAAAATATCAATGACCACCACAATGCTCTGCTCAATATCGTATAAATCGATCAGGGCTGGCGTTAAACAAACTTCTATTTTTTTTGACATTTGAGGAGATTTATTCATTAATAATTTCTTTTACCTTTTCTTCCAGGAGTTTTTGATCAGGTAAATAAAGCTGATATTTGGAGACGAAGATTTTATTAGAAAGTCCTCCTGTAGCATATATAACCAATATTTAAAAGTTCCGCATAGTGACTCCAGCTAAGAAAAACGCCAGACGGTGTCTGGCGTTTTGGAAATTCGCCAGACACCGTCTGGCGAATTAAATCTTCGTCTGCTAAGGGTTGAAATTTAGGATAGTTTATATAAAACAAACGCATAAGCTGCAAACTTGACCGGCTAAATCCTTTTCCAAATTTCAACTTCAAATCTGCAGAAAGCGTCACCAATAATTCCTTACCATACCCGGCTCTTTTTTTGCCGTGTTGTTCAAAATCAACAATATATCTCCCAATTTTCCAATTGGCAATAATCAGTTCAACATTAATTGCTTTTATCGCATTCTGCTTTGCCGTTTGTAAAGTTGACCCAATGTGATAAAGCAGCTCATTATATTTATTTTCTTCCAGTTCCATCACTTCAAAAAATATTTTACTGCTTTAACTATAAATCTTATTTATAAAAAGGAAACTTAACCACTTTAGCCTTAATTGGCGTATTGCGGATTACAATAAAAACTTCAGTTCCTTCTTTAGCGAAATCTTTTGCAATGTAACCCATACCGATTGCTTTTTGCAAAGAAGGTGCCTGGGTACCAGAAGTTACTTTACCGATGATATTTCCTTCAGCATCAGCAATTTCATAATCATGGCGAGGAATACCACGGTCGATCATTTCAAAACCAACCAATTTCTTTTGAATACCTGCTTCTTTTTGCGCCAATAATGCTTCTGAATTGGTAAAAGATTTAGAAAATTTAGTAATCCAGCCTAAACCGGCCTCAATTGGCGAAGTCGTATCATCAATATCATTTCCGTATAAACAGAAACCCATTTCTAAACGTAAAGTATCACGTGCACCTAAACCAATTGGCTTAATGTTATACGGCGCACCTGATTCAAAAATAGCATCCCAGATTTGATCGGCATATTGGTTTTCGAAATAAATCTCAAAGCCACCCGCACCAGTGTAACCTGTTGCAGAAATCACCACATTATCAATACCTGCAAAAGTGCCTTTTACAAAGGTATAATACTCCATTGAAGCCAGATCAACTTCGGTTAGGCTTTGTAAAGCATCAGCAGCCTTTGGCCCTTGAATGGCTAAAAGAGAAGTTTGATCAGAAATATTGTGCATTTCTACTCCTTCTGTATTAAACTGTTGTATCCAGTTCCAATCTTTTTCAATGTTTGATGCATTTACCACCAACATATAGGTCTTATCATCTATTTTATAAACCAAAAGATCATCAACAATACCACCATCTTGATTGGGCAAACAAGAGTACTGAACTTTTCCATCATACAACTTAGCAGCATCGTTACTGGTAACCCGTTGAATCAGGTCTAATGCATTTTCACCTTTAAGAATAAATTCACCCATGTGGCTCACATCAAAAACACCTACCCCATTACGAACAGTTGCATGTTCGGCATTAATACCTTCGTAAGTAACAGGCATATTGTAACCTGCAAATGGAACCATTTTAGCGCCTAAAGCGATGTGTTTTTCTGTTAATGCGGTATTTTTCATCCGTAAATTTTATTTTTTATGAATAATGAAGCGATTACAATTTAAACCACAATGATGGTGATTTCATTCTAATTCTTTGTGGGGCAAAACTACTAAGAAAAAGACAAAATTTTGAGGTTAATTTATATGGCGTTTTTAGGCGATTTTTCTATTTATCCGTCATGCTGAACTTGTTTCAGCATCGATTAGCCTCAGTCAAAGCACTGGCTCAGACAGACTCAAGAAGCGATAATTATTTATTGAATTTAAACAGGCGCTATGATTCAAAGTTTCTGAAATTTATATGCCATTATTACATTCAACATTATGCACTCACCAATTCTTCGTAAATCTTTAGCATTTTACTGGAGATTAAATGAACCCCATGATCATTTTCGACCGTTTTCCTGGCGTTTTCTCCTATTTCTACCCAACGTTTAGGATTGATAACACATTGTAAAATTGACCGATAAAATTCATCTGCAGAATCAGCAATTAAGATATCATGGCCATGCTTGCAATTAATTCCCTCAGCTGCAGTGGTTGTAGCAATGATACATTTTTTCATCGCCATGCCTTCAATAATCTTCACCCGCATTCCGGTACCAGAAATTAAGGGCACAATCATAATTGCTTTTGAGTTCATAAACTCTACTGCATCAAATACCTCTCCTTCAACGATGAGGTTCTCAGAATCGTACTCAAAAAAATGTTTCTGCATGTTTTTTCCGGCGATATAAAACCGGAGATCTTTATTTAATTTTTCAATATCCGGCCAGATATCATCTAAAAACCACTCTAACCCTTCCTGATTTGGCCGCCAATCCATAGCCCCCAAATGAAAAAGCGTAGGGAAACTGGTTTTGGTCTTGTCTACCTGATATTTTTCCAAATCGATGGCAACGGGAAAAACCGACATCGGAATCTCGCAACCAAACCTTAATATACTTTGACGATCGGGTTCGGAAATGGCAAAAATGTGGTGAAACCGGTTAATCTGATCCGTTTCGTATGCTTTGAGCCGTTGTGCCAAAAACGCCAGGTATTTGCGCCTGATGAGAAACTTTTCTGAATGCGAAAGACGTTCCCACAACGTAAATTCAATATTATGTGCACGATAAATCAGCTTAGCATTACTATTTGCTTTAACTACATCCAAATAAGGCACCACAAACAGACCTTCGAACTGGATGATATCAAATACGTTTTCCCGTAAGAGATTTTCCAGCTGCCTTGCAGCATCTTCACTGTAGTAACGGGATACATTGTACGATTCGTTGGTGAAAATATTGAAAAAAGCCGACCACACGTTTACATCGGTATCTAAATCATAGGTATGGTATTTAACCTGTTCAAAAACAGGATCATAAATATCTTCAATATCGATCCGCCCTTTTGTTGGGTTAAGGCTAAACAATGTAATATCTGCACCAAGTTGCAGTAAACCTTTTATGGTGTTATATACCACAATCGGATAACCACTATTTGGCGGAAAGGGAACCCGCTTAGTAATCAACAGAATTTTCACAACGTGGTGAAAATACGAAATTTTAGGCGTTTTTTGAAAACAGTTCTAGTTGAGGATCGCTCACATTAAAAGTTTTACGGTGAAAAGGCGATAAGCCGATTTCGAGTACAGCTTTACGGTGTGCTATTGTAGGATAGCCTTTATTCTGCTGCCAATTGTAATGAGGATAACCTACATGCAGGTTGGTCATATATTCATCGCGATGTGTTTTGGCTAATATGGAAGCTGCAGCGATATTGAGGTATTTACCGTCGCCTTTAACAATACAGCTATGCGGAATCTGAGGATAAGTTTTAAAACGGTTTCCATCAATAACCAGGTATTGTGGTTGGGTCTGCAATTTTTCAATGGCCCTGTGCATGGCCAGAAAAGATGCATTTAAAATATTAATGCGATCGATTTCCTCATGATCGCAGGATGCCACTGCCCATGCCAGCGCTTCCTGTTCAATAATTGGCCTTAACAACGCCCTTTGCTCGTGAGAAAGCTGTTTGGAATCATTTAAACCCTCAAGTACAAAACCTTTGGGCAAAATTACCGCTGCTGCAAAAACCGGCCCTGCAAGGCAACCTCTTCCCGCTTCATCACATCCAGCCTCTAATAATTCTTCCTGATAGCAGTTTAACAACATGTTGCAAATTTAATTATTTTATTTTTTGTGAATGAAAGTTAAAGATTAAATTGTTTCTGTTTATCAATTGCCAATAGTATGACCTATGAGAGTATACAACGAAACCCTTGCCCACCGTGTAGCCGAACGTTTAATGCACATTGCCGATGTGGAAGAAAAACTGATGTTTAACGGATTGGTATTTATGGTGAATGGCAAAATGTGCATCGGTGTTTCCAAAGAGGGTCTGATGGTAAGACTGGATCCCAATGCGTTAGAAAATTTATCGGATAAGGATGGCTGGGAACAAATGGTAATGGGCGGCCGACCGATGAAGGGCTATATTTCGGTATCAGAAGATGTTTTAGTTAGAAATGATGAACTTGATTTTTGGGTTAAGCTTGCCCTGGATTTTAACCCTTTTGCCAAAGCATCAAAGAAAAAATAACGGGTACAAATTCCAAAACCGGCCAGCACTGGTCAAAACCACATTTTTTGATTAATTTTACCCTTCTAATCAAATTTTATGAAAAAAGGGGCTGCTTTAGCAACATTTCTACTATTCATTTCATTAACCATCCTGGCTCAAGTTAAAAGAACTGCTACATCAGAAACCAAAGAAACAAATACACCACAATTAAGGGTACAGACAGCTGAAGGGCATTACTGTGATTATTGCAAAGTAAATTATCCGGAATCTCACTTCCCTTGCATCATGAAATCTATTAAAGGTAAACTGGATATAACTACTGGTGAGGTAAGTTTCGTCAAAGGGCAACCTATTGGTGGCATTGTGGTTAAAGGCAGTAAAACCCCTGAGGGCAGTACTCTAAATTTCGTTACCAATCAAAACGGAGAAATAGAATTTAACAATTCGAGCAATGGAAATTATAAATTTATCATTATGGTCCCTTCCACCAATCCCAGATCACGGGTGGCAGGATCACCAATTGGAGGTATTATTGTTAAGGGTGGTAAAAATCCGGGAGGAAGTTTAATCACTTTAATCACTAACGAAAATGGCGAAATAGAACTGAATAACCTGCCTGCAGGTAACTATAAATTCACTGCAATGGGCGCTTCTGTAGAAGAGAAAGGTAATCCATTATACAAATCGAGTTATTCGGAAAAAGTAAATCCCAAATATTAATATCATTAATTTACGTTACTCCAATTTTTTGGCACTATTATGGAATCTTTCAAATCTGTGCATCTTTAAATTATTACACATTTAAAACACACATTATGAAACATTTAAATTTAATATTCAGCCTTATATTTCTTTCGATAGGATTTCAATCTTTTGCCCAAACCGGTAAGGAAACCACAATAAAAATCGTGGGAGATAAAAATTATACTTTTGTAGCCAACACGGCCACACCAATGTCTAACAATGATATTAACAGGATATTGTCAGCGATGCCAGGTAGTCAGGCAGGTTCTTCGATAAATCTAACCGGATCTCAATACGATGTAAAAGTTACCAAAGATAGTATTGTTGCTTACCTGCCTTATTTTGGAAGGTCTTTTTCTGCTCCGATGGATCCGACGCAAGGGGGAATTAAATTTACTTCAAAAAATTTCACCTACAAAGAATCGAAGAATAAAAAAGGAATGTATACCATCCAAATTGAAACAAAAGATGTGGTAAGAGAAAATTACCGGTTCACGATTAACATTTCTACCAACGGTTATGCTTCTTTAACGGCCAGCAGTATAAATAAACAACCCATCATTTTTAATGGATATTTGGAAGAGCCGAAGAAAAAGGGTTAAATAAAAGCTTGAAAAACAAGATTTGTCAATCCTGAGCCTGTCGAAGGGCCTAATAATTACAGTCGTTTCGACAAGCTCACCATGACATACCTAAAGAGAAGATAATAACTTTTAATTTATCTCTTCACCAACTCGATCTGAAAGATGTGTGGCCATTTTTTACCTGCTACAAAAAGTCTTTTACCCACCTTATCGTAAGCAATCCCGTTTAATACATTATTATTTTTTTCATCATCAGTTTTAAAATAATCGGCTGGCAACAGCCCTGATAAATCGATCTTACTTTCAACAGCTCCCGTTTGCGGGTTAATGATCATGATCTCATTCGTGGTATATACGTTTGCATAAATTTTACCATCAATCACTTCAAGTTCATTCAGATTTTGGATCGGACCCTTATTATCAAAAACATCGATTGAGCCAATTTTTTGATAAGTATCCTTATTCAGAAAAAAGATCGTGTTTGAACCATCGGTATTCAACACTTTCTCTCCATCAAAAGCCAAACCCCAGCCTTCTCTTCCTGTGGTATAAGAAAACTCCGATAATTTCTTAAAAGTGGCTTTATCATAAACAAAACCTACTTTTTCGCGATATGTTAACTGAATAATCTTATTTCCGATTACGGTCATACCTTCGCCAAAATACTGCTTATCCAAATCTGTTTGCTGAAGAATTTTTCCTGTAGCAGGGTCTACCTTACGCAAGCTCGAGTGGCCATAATCGCCCGCACTTTCGTAAAAGAAGCCGTCATGATATTCTAAGCCCTCTACATATGAAGCGGTATCATGAGGCAGGGTTTTTATGACCTTATAAGTATATTCTGCAGGTGCCTGAGCTGCCAATACATTTATATTTGAAGTTAAATCTTCTGATTTTCCTTCACCAAATACTTTTGCAGTTAACAGGTGATTACCTAGTTTTAGACCTGCTGTTTTAAGTTTAAGTGCTAAAGTATCGGTTTTCGAAGCAACTTTGATGGTATCGATCAAATAAACCACAGAATCTACTTTTTGCTCGGTTCCGAACTGCACTTTTACATCAAATTCATTTCCAGATGGCACGTTAACACCAGTTAATGGAGAAACAAAGCTGCGGTAAGTTGTAGTGGCACTCTCCTTACAAGAGTTTAAAAGTACAAGTGCAATTCCAATAAATGCAAAGTTTTTAATATAGTTAATCTTCAGGCCAAAATGCATCTTCTATGTGTTTTAAATGATAATTTTTATTTTTTGTAAAGGTAATCGCAATAATATCAAATCGGATATCATTTTGATGATTCATGATTTCAATATAGGCATTAGCTGCCAATTCCATTTGAATTTGTTTTGATTTTTGCACAAATTCTTCTGGTTCGCCAAAAGCGATAGAGCTACGGGACTTAACTTCAACAAAAACCATAATACCATTTTTATACACGATTAAATCTACCTCAGCCTTACCATGTGTCCAGTTTTCATCTAAAATCTCATATCCTTGATCTTCCAGATATTGTTTCGCAATCCGTTCACCCGTTCTGCCTAATTCATTGTGAAGCGCCATATCTAACAATTATTGAATGAGTGAGTTTTGAAGGAATGAATTTTATAGTCTCTTTATCAAGGACAATCGTCATGATTGAAAAATCGTCATTTCTAGCGTAGTGCAACGCTGTCGAGAACCTGAAGGCTCTGCGAAGCAAAATCTGTTTAAATAGATCTCTCCATTTCGCTATGCTTCAGTCGAGATGACGAAATCTCTACAGGACTTCAGTTATTTCTAATTTACTTAACAATAACCGAACCCAGGAACTTTGAAATTTCACGTTCTACACCTTTAATCACCCCATAGCGTTGCATCAAAATGATTTGGTTCTCCTCATTCTTTTCCTCCTTTATCTCTTTTAACAGGTTCATCAATATTTTTTCAACTTTACGTTTTTTAAGGTGAAAAATACCGCCCAAAATGGTTGCTTTTAAATTCATCGACTCATCCTTAACATAGATAAGGTGTTTATTCAACCAATTTTCACTTAAAGCGTATTCGGAGGTAGAAAGTGTAATCGCAAGATCAGCAATGTCCCTGTCCTCATGCTTAACAAAGTGGTTGGAAGTCGGTAATCTGCCATTGTCAATTTCAGATCTATAATAATCAATAATTCTTTTGCAAAGTGGATCTTCAAATTCTACATCGCTCAAATGCTGCATCATAAATGAACCAATATACATATCATCAATTTTATCCCAGTTAACAAATTCGTGTCCGTAAGCCAGTAATAAGCGCACAATTTCTTTTTCCTGATGCTCATCTTCCTTTATAGGTTGTTCGTAACCCATTGGCCCTGCACTATCATCCCATAAATCATCTGGTGGACCAAGCGGCTCAGGTGCGCCTGAAGCATATGGTTTGGGACTTGAGGAAGGAGTTGCCCGTTGGTTATTATCAAAGCTTTTCTTAAGCTTTGCCGAGCGCATTTTATTGAGTTCGCTCAGTAAAATGTTTTCTTCTATTTCGAGCAGGCTGCTGCACTCGCGGATAAAAACCGAAGCTTTAATCGGATCGGGAATTTTAGCAATGCTTTCTACAATATCCCGGATAATACCAGCACGTTTGATGGGATCGTTACCGGCATCCTTAAGCAGCACATTTGCTTTATAAAGAATAAAATCTTTTCTATTCTGCTCCAGGTAGGTTTTAAATGCGCCGCCACCCACATGATGCATATACGAATCCGGGTCATGCCCATCAGGGAAAGAAACAATCTTCACGTTCAGACCTTCTTCCAAAATCATATCCAAACCACGGAGTGAAGCTTTAATACCTGCAGCATCGCCATCAAAAAGAATGGTAATATTTTGGGTAAAACGCCCGATCAGTTTAATCTGCTCTACCGTTAAAGATGTACCGGAAGAGGCTACCACGTTTTCTATACCGGCCTGATGAACGGAAAGTACATCGGCATAACCTTCGGCCAGATAACAGTTATCTAAATCGCGGATGGCTTTTTTGGCGTGGAACAAACCATAAAGTACGTTCGATTTGTGGTATATTTCGCTTTCAGGAGAATTTACATATTTAGGTACATTTTTATCTGTTTTTAGGGTTCTCCCACCAAAACCAATAATCCTACCGGTAAAGTTGTGGATAGGAAACATCACACGCCCGCGGAAACGGTCGTAAATTTTCCCGTTATCATTTTTGATGGATAAACCAGTGGCTTCCAGAAACGCTAATTTATGACCTGCATGGGTTGCGCTTTGCGTCATCGCATCCCAAACATCGGGAGAATAACCAACCTCGAATTTTTTTAAGATATCTTCTCTGAAACCACGCTCTTTAAAATAGCTCAGGCCTATTCCCCTGCCCTCATCTGTTTCCCAAAGCTGTTTTACGAAAAATGCAGCAGCATACTGCGATACGATGTACAGGCTTTCTTTGGCACTCTGGGCTTCGGCAGCTTCAGGCGAAAGTTCAGCTTCCTCTACTTCTATGTTGTATTTATTGGCTAAAAATTTAAGTGCTTCAGGATATGAATATTTTTCATGATCCATAATAAAGCGTACCGAATCGCCTCCTTTACCGCAGCCAAAACATTTATAAATTCCTTTGGTTACGGATACGTGAAAGGAAGGCGTTTTTTCACCATGGAAAGGACAATTACCAATTAAACTGGTTCCGCGTTTTTTTAAGTGCACAAAATCCCCAACTACCTCCTCAATACGGGCGGTATCCATTATCTTATCTATTGTTTCGCGGTTTATCATACTTATATTGTCGTCATTGCGAGGAGGCACGACGAAGCAATCTTTTTTGCTATTTTTATTTTAAACTGTTTTACCTTCAGGAAAGATTGCTTCACTCCATCGCACATTCCTCTTCTTCAGTTCGCAATGACGATATTTTTAATCGCAATGACCTTCACCATTCCTTTACTAACTCCCATAAATCCTCCCATTCAGGATTCATGGATTCTATTAACTTTATCTTTTTTTTCCGACTTCCACCTTTAATTCTCTTTTCTTCTGCAATTGCTTCCTCAATTGAATCATAAGAACAAAAATAAACCAATTTATCTGTATTGTATTTAGCAGAAAAAGATTTGGGATACTCCTTGTCTTTATGTTCTTTTACCCTAAACATAATATCTGAAGTAACTCCAGTATATAAAGTGGTATGGGTAAAATTAGTAATGATGTAGATTGTTCCGCCTCTTTCCATATTACATTTTAAATTTACCGCTAAACAGGAAAGATTGCTTCACTCCAACACACTTTCCCTTTCTTCGGTTCGCAATGACGAATATATTTTATTTCACCAGAGGCAATAACTGATCGGCTACCAATTTATTGCCGGTTTCGCTTAGGTGTACCCTATCAACGGTTAAAATGCCTTTTTCTTTATCTTCCGGATTATTTTTTGCTTCGTATTCGGCAAAAATCTTTCTTAAATCACATACCGGAAGATTATTTTTAGCAGCCAATGTTCTGATACCTTCCGCATATTTATTTAAATCGGCATCTAACTCATTGGTACCATCTTTTTTCTCGCCAACAACTGAAGGGGTAACCAATACCACTTTGCTGCCCACACCCTGAATTTTATTAATCAAAGCCTGATAGAACTTTAAATATTTATCATAATCGGTTCCGGTATGAGAAGATTGTTTATGCCAAACATCGTTAATACCTACATAAATAACCACCAAATCTGGTTTCTTATTCAACACATCATCTTCTAAACGTAGATAAAGATCATAAACCTTATTGCCGCCTATACCCGCACCAATGATGTCGTATTTTGTAGAATCAAGTGATTTTTTAATCAGGGTTACGTAGCCGTTTTTAGAAACACCCTGTTGGGTAATCGAATCGCCGAAAAAGATAATCCGTTTTGGTTTAAATGTCATTGAGATTAATGCAATTAAGCAAAAGCTTAGTAAAATACTCGTTTTTATTACTGTTTTCATTGTGTATAATTGGTTAGGTTATTTTTTATCGGTCTTTTTAAAATCAAGGTCCTGGAAATCGAAGCTGAAATCGGTTAATAGAGAAATGGCTTCTATCTTAAAACCATCAGCCAGGGCATTGTTATCTAAACTGAAATTAACAAAGGCATCAGCGTCTAAACTTCTGTCGTACCATTTTACAATAAAGGTATTTCCTTTGTAGTAGGTCATATCGCCTTTGAGTTTTGGCGAATTTTTAGCCTGAAAATGCATTTTACCTTTTACTTCACTAATGGTGACTTCACCAAACCATGAATCATGGAAAGTGCCGTAGTAGTTTTTACTATCGGGTTTTGCAGTTGATAATTTTTGTTGAGCTGCAATATCATTCCAAACTTTGGTTACCATCTCATCGGCCTGTTTTTCATTCCGAAGCCTGTTATCATTATAGGTTTTAATTCTATCCTGTCCTTTAATGCCAAGGTAACCGTCTTTTATCGAATTGGTAATGGCATTAAAAGCGGCACCAGACTGCTGATTGGTTAACACAATGATACCGAGTTTCAGTTCAGGAAGAATGGTCACCTGCGTTACAATACCGGATAAACCACCGGTATGTGTCGCCTGGAAATTACCATTAACGTTGCTCAAAAACCATCCTAAACCATAACTGCTAAAAGCTGCCGGATTACCCCCTGCAATAATGGTTTGCGGGGTCCAGAGTTCTCTTGCCACAGCAGGACTGAATAACTTTTTATCCAGGGTTTCGCCATATTTACCACCGTTGATCATCGCCATTACCCATTTACTCATATCGGTAACGTTTGAGTAAATACCTCCTGCTGCATTTGCAATTTCGCCAAAGCTTAAACCTACGGGAAGCAGTTTACCTTCGTAAGGTGCATGACCATCAATAACATTTGATTTATCTTTTAAACGGTACCACGAAGCAGCAGTTTTTGTCATGCCTAATGGCTTAATGATTCTTCCTTCGATAAAATCTTCGTAAGTGGTTCCTGAAACCCTAGCTACCACTTCACCGGCAACAATATACATCAGGTTATCGTAATCGTATTTAGTACGGAAAGAGGAAACCGGTTTTAAGTACCGTAAATTGTGAATGAGCTGCTTTTTATCTACAGTTGATGAATCAGGCCAGATCATTAAATCACCTGCACCTAAACCCAAGCCACTGCGATGCGTAAGCAGATCGCGAATCGTAAATTCGCTGGTTACATAGGCATCGTACATTTTAAATTCAGGAATTACATCCGTCACTTTTGTATCCCAGGTAATTTTCTTTTCATCAACCAGCATACCTAAAGCGGCCGCGGTGAAAGCTTTTGTATTTGATGCGACGCCGAAAAGAGTATTTTCATCAACCTTTTTATTGGTTTTGATGGAACTTACCCCGTAACCTTTTAAATGGATAACTTTGCCATCCTTAATTACAGAAACCGCAATACCGGGAACATTGAAGGTGCTTAGTGTTTTTTCGACCACACTATCGATCTGTTTTGAAGTGAGTACTTGTGCATGCAACTGGATGCTCAAAAACAGCGATAAAGCAATGGATGTTTTGAATTTTAAGGAAAATAAGAGTTGCATATTGGTGGTTTTAAATAATCGTTTAAAGATAATAAATCTTTTAGGCGATAACCGAATCCCTATTTACCCTTTTCAAGTTTATAATCTTTATGTACGATTAAAAAACTTGCTCTTTCTTCTTTTTTGAAAGGATAGTCCCAGTTACCCTGGTAAGTAATTTTGGTTGGTAATTTATCCTCTCCGAAATAACCCATCTCTATATTCATCTGCACATCAAAATCAAACAGCATATTGCTGTATTTCATATCCACATAACGCCCAAGAATATTAAAATTCCGCTTATCAAAAATGGTCACCAGTTCTTTGATCATAATGCCGTCTTTTGTCCAGCTACTTAAATCAGGCTTTACGGAAACCTTAAAACGATACACCGGGATAGAATCCAGGTAAGTCCCGCTGGTGAAGCCATAATCATAATACTGCCTCATATTGGCCGAAAATATTTCAGTTTTACTACCGATAAAAGGTACTTTAACTGGTCGGCCAGGATTAAAGATTAACGTTTTAAGCTTATCCTTATAACTTTCGTTTGTTCCCCCTTTCCCGTCAGGTTTGGGTGCATTGGGAACAAAATCAGTATTGTAAGCGTTCATGAAAATGTAATCAAACATTTCTACGGTATAAAGCTGGTATTTCCCGTTCCTTTTGTAAATTTTTCCGGTATCCTGCTTTACCAGGTATTCCATTTTATAAGGACCACTATTATTATGGCGGATTTTACGGTAAATTTTTCCATCTACCTTATTCTTTTTATCGTAACTGTAAATCCTGTTTTCGGCAATGAAAGTATAACGTTTCATATCCCTGAACGACTGATAAAAGGAGGTATCGTACATCACCTTTCTGATAAAGGTTTCTACATTCAACTTTTCGGCCTTAATATTTACAGCCGAATCGAGTACAATCGTTTTAATCGTATCTGGATTAAAGCGGTTGATTTCTTGCGCTAAACCTTTGTGAAACAGCGGTATTAACACTAAAAAAAGCAATATTTTTTTCATGGATAAATGTAAAAGGTAAAATGGAAGAAGGAAGATGGGGAATGCGTTATGATAAGATTAATGATAGTAATTTTAATTCCGTCATCCATCTTACCTCCTCCATCATCCATCATTAATTCCCTAATTGTTTTAAAGCAATATAAGCCATTAATCCGGTTGATATTTTCAAGGCATCTTCATCCACATCAAATCTTGGCGTATGTACCGAGTATTGCGTGTCTTTAGTTGCGTTCCCGGTACCTAAACGATAAAAACAGGCATCTGTTACCTGTGAGTAGAAAGAAAAATCTTCAGCAGCCATCCAGATATCTAAATCAACCACATTTTCTTTACCCAAAAACTCTTCTGCAAAGGCTCTTGCATTTGCGGTTAGTTTTTCTTCATTGATTAAAAATGGGTAACCCCTGTGGATATCGAAATCGCAGCTTCCGCCCATGCTTTCGGCAATCCCTTCGGCCATTTTTTTCATGCGTTTGTGCGCTTCGTCTCTCCAGTTTTCATCTAAGGTTCTGAATGTACCTTCAATTTTGACCTCATTGGGAATAATATTGGTTGCGCCATTGGCCGTTACTTTACCAAAAGACAGAACCGATGGAATGCGTGGATCTGCATTGCGACTCACGATCTGCTGCAATGCGATAATAATATGTGAAGCGATTACAACAGGATCAATATTTTGATGTGGCTGTGCACCATGACCACCTTTTCCGGTTACGGTAACATAAAGTTCGTCTGTTGAAGCCATATAAATACCCGAACGGAAACCTACTTTACCGGCATCAATTAATGGCATTACATGCTGGCCAACAATATGATGCGGTTTTGGATTTTCGAGTACCCCCTCTTTAATCATAATGCTTGCCCCACCTGGCAGAAGTTCTTCAGCAGGCTGAAAAATCAGTTTAATGGTTCCGCCGAAATCATCTTTCATTTGATTCAGGATATAAGCTGTTCCTAAAAGTGAAGAAGTATGCACATCATGTCCGCAGGCATGCATTACTCCATGGTTTTTAGAACGGTAGGGTTTATCGTTTGCCTCGTGGATCGGTAATGCATCCATATCGGCACGTAAGGCAATAACTTTATCAGATGGCAGGTTACCTTTAATTAAACCCACTACACCTGTATTGGCACAGTCGGTATATTCAATTCCCCATTTTTTTAATTTATCCTTAATGAATAATGAAGTCTCGAATTCTTTAAAAGATAACTCTGGATTGGCATGAATATGTTGACGATAAGCTACTACATCATTAAAAATGTGAGCGGCCAATTCCTGTACTTTATTTTTGATCATTGGTTGTTGTGGTATCTAAAGTTGGTGCATTTATCTTTTCCCTAAAAATAAAAAGTGTGGGAAAGGTTGGTCGAAGTTCGTTAATCAGGCGCTGAGCCTCCAGGCGGCTTCTAAAGTCGCCCACCCGAACATAATAGTTGGGTTCTTTATAAGTAAGGTAAGTATTTAACTGAGGATACATTCCTTTAAAACGTGCCTGCTGGTTAAAAACCTCACGGCGGTCTGAACCGTAAAAGATCTGCACGCGGTAACCATAGGATGAAACGATCGGTTTGCCCGGTTTTACCTCACCCGACGTTTTGTAAACCTCAAGCCGTTTGGCAATTAAACTATCAATTAAAGGGTCTTTTATAACGGTTACTTCGCCCTTCTGTGCAAAAGCAGTTATGGTAAGAAGCAGGCAGGATATAAAAGTTAATGTTGTTTTCATGGGCAAAATAATTGGCATTTGATGAGCGGATGTATTGTCTCATACTTCTTAACAACAAGAATGCCGAAATCGTTGCAAAAATCGGCATTCTTTACGGGTTAAGCAAATGCTTATTATTTGGGAAATTTAACTCGTCGTTTCGAGCGCAGCGAAGTAGAGAAATCTTTTAAAATAGGTAATCAGCTAAGTTTAATTCAAAAATTTCTATAGTGCGGCCGAAAATCAGTTTTTTGAAAAAGATTTCTCCATTCCGCTGCCGAAGAAAAATCTGCAGCTTCAGTCGAAATGACGACCAATTTATGTAGTGGCAGTAATAAAAAAGCCAGATTCCTTATGGACCTGGCTTTTTGAATTATTTCCATTAAGCAGATTAAGTTAATTCGTTTTCTTAAGTTCTAATGTAAATTCGTAAACTTTAGGATCATATTTCATCATCGCGCCTGTAGCCACATCAACAATAAAACCAGGAAAAAATAATAGATTTACTACAGACACAGCATTAAATGTGGATTGGGGTTGAAATGTTTTAGTTTCATAACCATCCAGCTTTAAACTAACGATTTGTCCTGTAAAACCCTTTTTTAAGGGTACAGCCATTGGTGTAACACCTGCTTTAATGCCATCTACTTCGATAGTAGCAGCCGGAGGATTGGAATTGATTTGAACGGTTTGTTTTGTACCTGTAAAAATAGTGGCGCAGCTTGATAGCAGCAATGTCGCTGAAACAGCGGCAAGGTTAAAAATTCTTTTCATTTGTGTGTGTTTGTGTGTAATTCCTACTCTTATGGCTTTTCGGTTACGCCCCGTTTTTTATGGTTTCTGGACTCCATTTTTAAGTTTATTCGTCAGTAAGAAATTGCCTACCAATTTCAAATTGACTGTTCATAAATATAACTGTTAATTTGAGAATTAAAAATTTAGTTAAAAAAAAAAGCCTCAACAAATGTTGAGGCTTTGTAAAGCACTGTATATCTTAATTATAAATTCGCGCCGTGGCAGTTTTTGTACTTTTTACCACTACCGCATGGGCAAGGTTCGTTTCTACCAACAGTTGCTTCTTTGCGGATTGGCTGCTGTGGAACAGCTTCACGTGTATCGCCAAACTCAATTCCTGGCTCTTCTCTGCCAAACTCCTGTTTGGTGGTTTGCAGCTTTGGCTGCTTAACCGGAGCTGGTGCTTCTCTTACCTGATCTGGTTCCTGCTGTACCGGGATACCGCCTTTATATAAGAAACTCACAACTTCTTTATTCACTGCATTAAGCATGTTTTTAAATAAGTTGAAAGCTTCCATTTTATAAATTACCAATGGATCTTTTTGCTCGTAAACCGCATTTTGTACCGATTGCTTCAAATCGTCCATTTCGCGTAAATGCTCTTTCCAGCTATCATCAATTAAAGCAAGAACAATGGTTTTTTCGAATGAACGAACCACCTCTTTTCCTTTATTATCAATAGCTTTCTTTAAATCAACAGCTACCTGGATACCGCGGATGCCATCTGTAAACGGAACCACAATCTGTTCGATATGGTCTCCGCGCTCTTCGTAAACCTGGGTTAATACCGGTAACGATTGCTGAATAATGGCATCTGATTTACGTGCATAAAATGCCTCTGCTTCTTCAAATAACTTCTCAGTTAACTGAGGAATACTGGTTGAAGAGAATTCTTTTTCGGTAATCTCCGTATCTAAAGAGAAGTTTTTGATTACTTCCAGTTTAAATCCATCGTAATTTGCTTCTTGTTTATATTCGCTTACAATGTCTTCAGCAACATCGAAAACCATATTGTTCATATCCACATCCAAACGTTCGCCAAATAAAGCATTTTTACGTTTAGCATAAATAACGGTACGTTGTGAGTTCATCACATCATCGTACTCCAATAAACGTTTACGGATACCAAAGTTGTTTTCTTCTACCTTTTTCTGTGCACGCTCAATAGATTTAGTGATCATAGAGTGTTGGATCACCTCACCATCTTCGATACCCATGCGCACCATGATACCAGAAATACGTTCTGAACCAAATAAACGCATTAAGTTATCTTCCAATGAAACGAAGAACTGTGATGAACCCGGATCACCCTGACGACCTGCACGACCACGTAGCTGCCTGTCTACACGACGGGATTCGTGACGTTCGGTACCTACAATGGCTAAACCGCCAGCTTCTTTAACGCCCGCACCCAGTTTAATATCGGTACCACGACCAGCCATGTTGGTTGCAATGGTTACCGTTCCGGCCTGACCAGCTTCGGCAACGATATCGGCCTCTTTCTGGTGCATTTTCGCATTTAATACATTATGTTTGATTCCGCGGAGTTTAAGCATACGGCTTAATAACTCAGAAATCTCAACAGAAGTGGTACCCACCAGTACCGGACGACCAGCTTTTGGCTCCAATTGTCCTGTTTGAGGGTTAACTGCAGGGATTAACGCACCTTTAGCATCCAATTTAGGAACTGGTCTGCCTGTTTGGTCGAATTTAACAACAGGCTTGCCGTCTTTCTGCTTTAAATTACCTTCTTTATCTGTTTCATATTCGGTTTCGTAATGAGAATATGGGAAAACCAGGTATTGTATTTCTGAAGCAACGGCATTATATTTTTCACGAACGGTACGGTAAACGTAATCCTGTTCATCAATCCTCGAAATATTTCTGTTGGTCGGAATTTCTACCACATCCAGCTTATAGATCGACCAAAACTCGCCGGCTTCTGTTGTTGCAGTACCCGTCATACCGCAAAGTTTGTGGTACATACGGAAATAGTTCTGTAAGGTTACGGTTGCATACGTTTGGGTAGCATCTTCAACCTTTACATTTTCTTTAGCCTCAATTGCCTGGTGTAAACCATCAGAGTAACGGCGGCCATCCATAATACGACCTGTTTGCTCATCAACAATTTTAATTTTTCCTTCGTCGATAATGTACTCTACATCAATTTCGAACAAGGTATAAGCTTTTAACAACTGGTTAACCGAGTGGATGCGTTCTGCTTTTACCGAATAATCGCGCATTAAAGCATCTTTCTGCACAACCTTTTCTTCTAAAGGAAGGTCAGATTTTTCAAGCTCTGCAATTTCAGTACCCACATCTGGCAATACAAAGAAATGAGGATCTTCACCCGATTGGGTAATCAGTTCGATACCTTTTTCAGTTAATTCAACCTGGTTATTCTTTTCATCAATATAGAAATACAATTCAGAATCTACCTTTGGCATATTCTTAGATTGATCTGCCATATAGTGGTTTTCAGTTTTTAACAACAAACCACGAATACCGGTTTCACTTAAAAACTTAATTAAAGCTTTATTTTTTGGCAAACCACGATATGCACGCAATAAGGCTAAACCACCTTCACCTTCTTCGGTTCCGCTGTTGCCTGCATTGATTAATTTTTTAGCCTCGTTTAATGCCTGCGTTACATAAGCTTTCTGTGCATTAACCAAACGCTCAATGCGTGGTTTCAATTCATAAAACTCGTGTTCATCGCCACGTGGAATCGGACCAGAAATAATTAAAGGGGTACGGGCATCATCAATCAAAACCGAATCGACCTCATCCACCATGGCAAAATGCAATTTGCGCTGTACCAATTGATCTGGTGTTTGCGACATATTGTCACGCAGGTAATCGAACCCGAACTCGTTATTGGTTCCGTAAGTAATATCTGCGGCATAAGCTTTTCGTCTTTCTTCAGAGTTTGGCTCATGTTTATCAATACAATCAACACTTAAACCGTGGAATTCGAATAACGGACCGTTCCACTCACTATCACGACGGGCCAGGTAATCATTCACCGTTACAATATGTACACCTTGTCCGGCCAATGCATTTAAATAGGCCGGCAATGTACTTACCAGGGTTTTACCCTCGCCGGTAGCCATTTCGGCAATTTTACCACTATGTAATACAATACCACCAATCAACTGTACATCATAATGTACCATGTTCCAGGCTACCTCTGTTCCGGCAGCATCCCATTTATTAGCCCATTGTGCTTTATCGCCAACAATTTTAACATTGTTTTTTCTTGCAGCATAATCTCTATCAAACTGGGTTGCGGTAACCTCTAAATAATCGTTTTCGCTTAAACGGCGTGAAGTTTCTTTAATTACAGCAAAAGCTTCCGGAAGGATTTCCAAAAGTACTTTTTCCAATTCGGTATCGCGGTCTTTACCTAGGGCATCAACCTGATCGTAAATGGCTGTTTTTTGGTGAAGATCTAATTCTTCACTTTCTGCTTCAGCTTTTAGTGCTGAAATTTTCTCATCAATATCGGTTAAAAAAGCAGAAATTCTTTCTTTAAATTCTATGGTTTTACCACGTAACTCATCGTTGCTTAAAGCAGATAGTTTACCGTAGTGTTCGTTAATTTTAACCACTAATGGCTGTATAGCCTTTATATCTCTTTCTGATTTACTTCCGAAAATCTTCGCTAAAAATCCTAACATTATATTTTAAATCGTATGTATTATTAAAAATGGGTGTGTTACAACAACCAAGCCATTGTCAGCACTAAGTCAGTTTGGCAGTTGTTGGTGTAAAGGGGCTTAAATCTTAAAAGATTTTTTTTAAAGAGAAAGAGAACTAGGGACTATTGTTCTTTGGTTTTTTTCTGATGGTTAAATCAGCAATCACCTGATCTGCACTCACATATTTAGCCACTTTTATCGGAGCCTGGGTTCCGATTAAGGCTAATGTGGTGTATGATAATAAATAAGGATTACGGTCTTCATTGAGCTGAACAGCGCTCTTGCCACCTGCATTAACGCTAATATTATGCTCGCTGCAGTACTCATTCAATATCTTTAGCCCCTCAACACGTTCGGCTTTTGCCAAATGTGTTAAGCTAAAAAATACAAGTGATATGGTAACGAGGTGTTTCATTAATTGCGGCAAAGCTAGTTTTAATCTTTTATAAAAAGAAATTACTGCCTTTCAAAAAGCATACCTCAATTTTTCGCCTTCCCGCACAAAATAATTTTCTTCAAAATCATGAATAATGGAATCATCCATACAAAAGCGTAAATTACCGATACCCTATCTATAAATTTTGCAGATTTATGTTAATTTGTTTATGCTTAAGAAAGTAAATTTTAGAATAATTATTCAAATCATTGCTGCTATATTTTTGTTAAGTCTGCCACTTCTTATCATCGCAGATCATAACATTAAATACATCATTACGGGACCAGGCTTAGTTCAATATATCCTTTTTTGCCTGATTTTTATTTCGATTTACTTTATACATAGCCTATATCTGTTTCCAAAATTATATGGCAAATCTCGGCACATTTTATACCTGTCAGGACTGCTCATCATTCTAGCCGGAATCATATGGTTAAGGCCCTTTGATAAATTCATTTTTCAAAACCAAGAATTTATTGAACATTCTGCGGGTTTCGACCGACCTCCGCTGCCTCCGGACCATCACCAGATTCCGCAACTTAGTGGGAAAAGATTTTCTCCCGGCCCTGAAAGAGGTGTTGATGCAGGACCGAAGGTTGACGTAGCCAGTGTTTTTCTTTTTTTCCTGACAATTATTATCAGTTTCACCAAAGAAACAAATAAACAATTAAGCCTGACAACTCAAAGGGCACTTATCGCAGAAGCGGAAAAAGCACAGGCTGAATTATCTTTTTTAAAAGCACAGGTAAATCCGCATTTTTTATTTAATACGTTAAATAACATTTATACGCTCGCCACAATCAAAGATGAAAATACAGCACCTTCCATCATGAAACTGTCTAATATTATGCGATACATCACTGATGAGACCGGAAATGATTTTGTAAGTTTACAAAAGGAACTGAATTGTATTACAGACTTTATTGACCTACAAAAATTAAGGCTAACCCAAAAAACAACCCTGGTATTTGAACAGGAGGGCGATTTTGAGCATAAAAAAATTGCTCCCCTCATATTAATGGCTTTTGCTGAAAATGTTTTCAAATATGGCATCAGCAACCATAACAGCAACAAATTAATCATCAGAATTTTCAGCAAACAAAATTCGTTAACCTTATTTTGCCAAAACACTTTATATCCTGATAAGATCAATACCGAACGAAGTGGGATAGGTTTAGAAAATACAAGGCGCCGTTTAAATCATATCTATAAAAACAGGCACATTTTAACTATTGATAATAGCCAGAACCTATTTACTGTTAATTTAACGATTCAATTATAATGGTCCCAACCTTAAAATGTGTAGTTGTTGATGACGAGCCTTTAGCAGCTGCCCTGATTAAAAGTTATATAGAGGCTTCTGATCATCTTGAAATCGGAGCTGTATTTGAAGATGCCATCGCGGCCTCTGAATATTTAAACAAACATAAAACAGACCTTCTCTTTTTAGATATAAACATGCCTGACATTACAGGTATAGATTTATTTAAATCGCTAAAGGATAAACCCATGTTAATTTTTACTACGGCTTATAAAACCTTTGCCTTTGAAGGTTTTGAACTTGAGGCCATTGATTATTTGCTTAAACCCATAGATTACCAAAGATTTAAAAAAGCGGTAAATAAGGCTAAGGAATTTTATCATTATCAAAATGGAAAACAGAAAATAGACGTTGTAGAAAGCATATTTGTACATTCGGAATACAAGCTTATTAAAATAAATTTGCCTGATATTTTATTTATCGAAAGCCTGGAAGATTACATCAAAATCCACCTGCAGGGGAGCAAAATGGTTTTAACCTTAATGCCATTAAAAAAAATAACGGAGAAATTACCTGCAGATCGTTTCAAACGCATACACCGGAGTTTTGTGGTCGCTATACAAAAAATCAAAGCCATACACAACCGTAAAATAGAGTTGATTACCGGAGAAATATTACCCGTTAGCGAAAGTTATATGGAAACGATAAATGAATGGAAAAAAGGTTAAGCCCTTTAACACTTTTTAACTAAATTTTGATTTACCGATACAAAAGCCCGCTTTATCGGTACACATTTGCCAGGCTTATAGAATCTTTCGAGTTTAGCAGTGGTAACTAACAAGAACACAGTAGCATGGAAAGAAAAAATTTCATCAGGAGTTTAATGATTGGAGCAATCTCTACTCCTGCAATAATTGAAGCATGTAAAAAAAACAGTGTGACAGACGGAACTTCATCAGGCTCGGGAACTGCAGGAACAACAGCAAGTACAAACGGAACTTGTATTGTGGCACCTACTGAAACCGAAGGACCATTTCCGACTAAAGTTCCTGCATCTTATGTAAGAAGTGATATTACAGACGGAAGATCCGGCTATAAACTAACTGCAAAAATTACAATCGGCAATTTAAATAATAACTGTGCAGGCTTGGCCAATGCCATTGTAGACATTTGGCATTGCGATGCGGAAGGAAATTATTCTGAATATGGTGGTTCAGGTATGCAAAATACCAATTACCAGTCAGTTCATTTTTTAAGGGGTCGTCAAATCACCGATGCGAATGGATTAGTAACCTTTACTTCGATTTTTCCGGGCTGGTATAGCGGTCGCGCAACACATATACATGTACATGTTTACAATGCCTCCGGAACTTCATTAAGTGTAACACAAATTGCTTTTCCTGAAGGTAGCGGTACCGCAGTGGCACTGGTAAACGGTTACGCTAAAGGCATGACCGGCTACACCTATAATAATGCAGATAATGTTTTTAGCGATGATAAAACAGGTATAGAAATCGCAACGGTTACCGGAACTTTGACAACAGGTTTCGATCTCACTTTTAAAGTAAATGTTAAAGCTTAATAATCTTATTGTTTTATTTTAATAGAGGCGCCTGGATTTCTGGCGTCTTTTTTAATTTTATGCCATGTCGAGAAAAGTAATTACGTTGTGCTATCGGAAAATAATTGATGCCAACAACACAAGTCCATGGGATAAGTTTATATATGAAGATAGTTTTATAGAATTTAAAATGCAGGCTCAGTTTTATAATCAGGAACTACAGTTTAGCACTTTTGCAGAAATGCTGGTGAATGTTCCGGAAGCCGATAAACTGCATTTTTTGGTCAGCGCAGCCATTACCGGATATTTGAGGCAATTAAACGGAATTATACCCGACATACTGGATAACTTAGGCCGGCGTTTTTTGACTTTTGAAAATTTTAAGTTCGAAATCATCAATTCTGATATTCATGACCATAAAAAACACAAGGTGGCGATCAATTTCTTTTCAAAGCCAATGATTTGGCATGATACGATTGATAATTTACTTTTAGTATCACAATCTAAGGAAACAGATGAAGATGAAATTTTCACCAATCTTTTTCAGCTACAGCCTTTTGTAAGTATACACTCCATAAAAAACATTGATTAAAAGATGCAATCCAAACCAGGAAAAATATATTTGGCCGATCAACGCGGATTGACGGAAACATCGGTATTGAGAAGATACAGTACTTTTAATTTCGAGAAGTATTATAACGAACATAAAGAACCTTTTGGCGATTTATTTTTATCTAATGATGAATCTGTTGTGGGTGGAAAAATCACCTTTTTTCTTTGTAAGGAGGATTCACTCCAGATATTTATGCCCATTACAGGCGGAATAGATCTTGTTGCGAATGGAAAAGAATTTGCTGTAGAAACCGGACAGGTACAGGTATTAAACATGGGAAAAGGTGAGGTGCTGGAAATCAGTAATCCTTATCAGAACGATATTGTCAACTACATTCAGTTTGGGATTAAAACAGGTATGTTTTTAATGCGGGCCAGTGAAATGCTTTTTAGTTTCGATTTTGAAAAACAACAAAACCAACTGATCGAAGTTATTGCTAACCCAAAATTACCCTTTAAGTTAAGTGCAGGGATCTTCGCTGGCAGAGAAGAGGTGATTTATAAAATGCAAAGTCCAAACCACCAGTTTTATACTTTTATTGTAGACGGCGCCTTTGAAATTGAAGGTCGGTTAATGCACGCAAGAGATGGCCTTGCGCTTTGGAATATTGAGCAGGTAGAACTTGAAGCTTTGAGCAATAATGCGATTGTAGTGGTGCTGGAGTTTGGGTTTTAGGTTTTTCAAACCATGCCGTGAAATTTATCCCGCAGATTTTAGAAGATTATCGCTGAATCCTTCAACAGGGCTAAGGATGACAACCTGTTTTGAAGTCTGTAATATAGCAGCATCTTCCCCTAACATTTTTTCGACGCTGGTTTTTGCGTTAGGGATTGGAAGGGTTCAGTACCGATTTTTCATCGGTACCGCAGCGAAGCGAAGCCCTGAAAAGGTACTGTCTTAAAAAGCAAATAAAAGCTTATAAAAATTTAGCTTTTGAGAAGCATTAATTTAAATGCTTTCCATTTGTGAAACAGTGCCATAACTTTACCTTTGTTTTAGTGAAAACTTCCTTCTGGAATTTTATCATGTGTAGCTCTGGATTTTTCTGGAGCTATTATTTTTTTCTGAATAATTGAATTGGGGATTGTATCTCTGCTCATTTTTCCAAAGATGGTACATCATTACCAGCAGTTTCTTTTGCTCGGCAACATAGCCTTTCATTTTAAATCCAGTCCGCTCAAAAACTCTTTCATAAAGGCTTTTAAATTGTGGCTGGTCGTCCCTTACCGCGCAAAATGCTGGCATAAACAGAATTCTTCTAATTCGGGAATTCCCCTTTTTTGAAATTTTTGTTTTTCCGATGTGTTTGCCCGATTGGTTTTCTATCACATCGTAACCTGAATATTTTACCAGGGATGCCGAATTTTTAAACAGTGTAAAGCCATTGGTTTCAGCTACGATTACGCAAAAAGATAGCAGGTTAATCCCTTTTATTGCTGTAATGTTTTCGTAATGAAGATTTAAGACCTTGTCTGTTTTAACAAGCTTTTCCATTGCCATCTCCATTTCTGCTACTTGTTGCTCAAGCAGTTTTATCGTTTTGTTCAGTTGTTTTATAACTTCTTTACTTTGGAACTGGGCATGTTTCAGTGCCTCAAGCTGGTTAGCCATAACATTGATGGTCTCTCTTAAGTTTTGATGCTGACGCGTATAGTGCCTGAGTTCATACAGTTTCTCACTGCCGGGAACCCAAGGCTCCAGGTTCTTTTCTGCACCAATTTTAGCAAGGCCTTTGGCATCTATACTGTCATTTTTAGAGTTTGATCCATCTGCCTGTAGGTACTTCTTAGCCTTATTTGGTAATAAAATACTTAACACCAGGCCTTTGGAATGCAGAAGCCACGCAAGCTGTTCATGGTACACACCAGTGGCCTCCATTACGATACGCAGGGGCAGCTCTTCTTTCTGGTGCTGCTTGATCCAGGATAAAAAATCTTTAAAACCAATAGGGTTGTTGGATAATTTACGGCTGGATTTTACAGTTACTTTCTGGCTGCTGTCTATGACCGACAAACAGCAATGAAAATCTTTTTTTGAGACATCAATTCCGATAGAGTACTTTAAATTCAGCATACCTTTAATTATTTAGATAGAAATAATCAATAATCTCTCTTAGTTTTTGCTCATGATATAGATGATCCAAATACAGTGAAATGGTCAATAGGTACTGTTCAAACTTTAAGAAATAAAAAAGGGAGGGTGATCCTTTTACATCAACATCGGTTAATCCCGTGTACAGCCCGACCACAAATTTTTCTCCCTCTTTTGATTATTTTTATTATAAAGGTAAAGATATGAGCCCGACCCTTTTCCCGTTCTTCACGGGATTAGGGAACGCCCAAATGATTAAATAAGGTAATTAACTGATGATCTCTCGAAAGGCTCAGGATGATATTTTATTTGAAAACCACTTCTGTAGCCCCATAGCCAAACTTTTCTTTCCGCGCATCCATGTACGTTTTTACATGTGGATTTTTACTGATCAGTTTATGGATTTTATCTCTTAAGGTGCCGTTACCCGAACCATGGATAAAAACGATCTTATCAAAATGATGTACCACCGCAGCATCCATCGCATTTTGAAAGTGATTGATCTGTATCTGCAACATTTCATCGGCTTCTAAAAAATGATGATCATCTCTTAGTTTTTCGATATGCAGATCGATTTCTTTTTGGGGTGCCTCAACTGTTCTTTTCTCATCTGCAGATTTAAAAAAACTTTCTTTTAATTTCTGTGGATCGATGGATACCGGAGTGAGATCATCCAAACGGATGAACCAACCTTTATTCCTCAATTGAGGTAATTCCTTTTGTTCGTTACTAAAATCTTTTGCCCTAAACTTCTTACGGATCACCAACGGATCAATAGGTTTAACATCAGCTTTGCTAAATACCAAAACCTGAAAATTAAATTCCGGCCAAAGGTCAAGATCGGCCAAAGATGCAGAATAAACTAAAATAGAGCCGTAAGATTCAATTATCCCATGAAAAGCACCTGCATATTTTTCTTTACGCTCGGTGGTTAGGCTTAGCAGTAAAATATTGGGAGAATGATTTTGAAAGTGAAAATGCACCACATTACCCGCTTTATCATCGGTAGCAACGGCTAAATAAATGCCATTTTCGATTTTGTTAACACTTGGGATATTCACCTGGATGGGTTTAGGCGCATCTAATTCTTCAGCAACCACACCATGACCATGCACGGAGGTTAAATTACTTACCGCAACAGGTATCTCAAAACCATCTTCATCCGTAACACCTAAAGTTTGCGTATCAATAATTTTGGTTACATAACCTTCACGTTTTTCATCAACAAAACGCACAAAATCTCCCAGTTTAAATTTCATTTTCTTTATTTTTTTGGCAAAGGTTTAGTCCCATGCATTTAATCAGATTATATCTTCGGACCCCAGACTTCCGACTCCCCACTCAACTAATGTCGCGTATCGTTTCCGTGATAAATACTCAGGTAACTTTCATATCTCGAAACCGCAATTTCACCTTCATTTACAGCTTCGATAACGGCACAGCCCGGTTCATTAATGTGCCTGCAATTATTAAAGCGGCAATTGTGAGAAGTTTTAAAGATTTCTCTGAAAAAATGCCCCAATTCTTCTTTTTCAATGTCGATTACGCCCAGTTCCCTGATACCTGGCGAATCTACAATAAAACCGCCCTGTGGCAGTTCGAACATTTCGGCAAATGTAGTGGTATGTTGCCCCTTATCGCTCCAGTCTGAAACTTCACCTGTTCTTAAATCGCGATCGGGCATTAAAGCATTGATCAGACTTGATTTTCCCACACCTGAGTGACCCGATATTAAGGTAATTTTATTGGTAATCAATTCCTGAATGACCGGAATATTAATGCCTTTTAAAGCGGAAACTTCATAGCAGGCATAGCCGATATTTTCATAGATATCTTTAAATTCCTGTAAAATTTCCAAACCCTCTTTACTAAACAGATCGAGTTTATTAAACACCAATACCGCAGGAACATCATAGGCTTCGGCAGTAACCAAAAAACGGTCGATAAAACCCAACGAAGTACGTGGTGAGGCCAGTGTAACCACCAGCATGGCCATATCCAGGTTGGCGGCCAGTATCTGCGCCTGTTTGCTCAGGTTGATTGACTTGCGGATGATATAGTTTTTACGGGGCAGCATTTCATTGATCAGACCCTGGTTGCTATCTCGTTCCAGGTCAAATTTCACCCTGTCGCCAACCGCAATCGGGTTGGTGGTTTTAAGTCCCTTAATCCTGAATTTGCCTATAATCCTGCAATCGTAGCGTTCGCCATTATCGGCCAGAACACTATACCAGCTCCCTGTAGATTTAATAACTAATCCCTGCATATCTGCGGTAAAGGTATGAATATGATTCCATTGGTAGAAGTAGGTGGCCCGGATAAAAGTTTGCGTACAAGCACAAAGAACAAGTACTTTTAACTATATTCTTTCTTATCTACCAAATATCTTACATAAATCCAACGCATTAAAAGGCAAAAAACCTAAATTTGCGACAAGAAAAATCAAAAATATAATGAGTTTCAGAATAGAACACGATACCATGGGCGAGGTGCAGGTACCTGCCGACAAATACTGGGGTGCACAAACCGAACGCTCACGCAATAACTTTAAAATCGGTCCGGAAGGTTCGATGCCAAAAGAAATTATCCACGCTTTTGGATACCTGAAAAAAGCAGCAGCACTGGCCAATACTGAGCTTGGTGTATTATCGGCAGAAAAAGCCGATTTGATTGCTAAAGCCTGTGATGAAATTATTGCTGGTCAATTGGATGATCAGTTCCCTTTGGTCATCTGGCAAACAGGTTCGGGTACACAAAGTAACATGAATGGCAACGAGGTAATTGCAAACCGTGCCCATGTTATTAATGGTGGTTCATTAGCTGACGATAAAAAAGTACTCCACCCTAATGATGATGTGAATAAATCACAATCATCAAACGATACTTATCCAACGGCAATGCACATTGCAGCCTATAAGCTTACGGTAGAAAATACCATACCAGGTTTAGAAAAACTAAGAAATACATTAGCCCAAAAAGTGGAAGAATTTAGTACGATTGTTAAAACCGGCCGTACGCACTTTATGGATGCAACCCCGCTTACTTTAGGGCAGGAATTTTCCGGTTATGTACAACAGATTGATAACAGTATCCGGGCAATTAAAAATGCTTTGGTTATGGTTGCCGAACTGGCTTTAGGTGGTACTGCTGTGGGCACAGGCTTAAATACGCCAAAAGGATACGATGTTTTGGTAGCTAAAAAAATTGCTGATTTAACCGGTCTGCCTTTTGTTACGGCCCCAAACAAATTTGAAGCACTTGCTGCACACGATGCTATGGTAGAACTTTCCGGTGCATTAAAGCGTACTGCAGTTGCCTTAATGAAGGTAGCCAACGATGTGAGAATGTTAAGCTCCGGCCCACGGTGTGGCATTGGTGAAATCGTAATTCCAGATAACGAACCGGGATCATCTATTATGCCAGGAAAAGTGAATCCTACACAACCAGAGGCTTTAACCATGGTTTGTGCGCAGGTAATCGGTAATGATGTTGCCGTTTCAGTGGGTGGCATGAGCGGCCACTTCGAACTGAACGTATTTAAGCCTTTAATTGCGGCCAATGTATTGCAATCAGCACGTTTAATAGGCGATGCATGCGTTTCCTTTACGGATAAGTGTGCTGAAGGAATAACCGCGAACTTACCTGAGATCGAAAAACACCTGCAAAATTCATTGATGCTGGTTACAGCTTTGAACCCGCATGTGGGTTACGAAAATGCAGCTAAAATTGCGAAGAAAGCCCATAAAGAGAACAAGACTTTAAAAGCAGCTGCTGTAGAGTTAGGCTTATTAACCCATGAGCAGTTTGATGAGTGGGTACGCCCTGAAGACATGGTGGGTAGCTTGAAATAAGTGATTAGATGGGTCGTCATTCCCAACCTGATCCGATAGCCATCGGATGGGAATCTTAAAATATATCGCATTAAGATTCCCGCCTGCACGGGAATGACGTCACTTTTAAAAATAATGCCCAAATCAATACGGTTAATTAAATATAGGTAATATGAATTCAATACTTTCTAACCTTTTAAGCTTGATATCCATTATTTCGCCTTGTATTGTATTTGGAACCTGCTGCTATTTTTTAATAAAAAAATCTTCAGTTGAGGCCATTTTAATGACCATTGGCTCAGGCATTGGCTTGCTCATTACCCTGTTTTACAGCTTTTTGATGCCATTACTAATTTCATCTCAAAATTTAGCTTATACAGAAGTTTCGAAATACTATGCCTTTGTGGGCATCATCAGCTTTATAGCCAGCCTTTGTTTTGCAGCAGGTCTTTTAATTCTGGTGATCAACACGGTTAAAAAACAGGCAGTAGTCCAGAATCAATTCCCTAAAAGCACCGATTATAACCATGAGTAGACCGCAATTAGGATTAAGGCTTTGTTACATTTTCCTCTTTATATTATCCGTTTTACAGCTGGCCTGTAGTCCGCGCCCCAACATACAGGGTAAGGGCGAAGAGTTTATGCAAGGTGTTTGGAATGAAGATTCTGTTGCTTACAGTCATAAATTGAGCAATTACACACAACACCATTTCAAGTTTACCTGCGATTCGGTTTACATTGATATGGTCACCCACAGTAAAGTGAATCTATATGAAGATTCATGCTATAATAACGGTATCTGGCAAGAACATGCAAAGGGTGTTTATGTAGTAAGAGGTGATACGCTATTTGTTGGCGCTACTTTTACGCATGCCAATTACAAACAAAAAATATCTGGCTGTTACCGCATCGGGCGGTACGAAAAAAACTTCCTCATCAACAAAAAATCAGCAGATACATTATTTTTAGAAAGTTTAAGCGATCAGCGCGAGATTAAACTAACACTTAAAGAAAAAATTACCTGCGTACCAAAAGAATTATAAAAAATGATTTTAACATCAATTAAACAGAAATTAACCATGGCTTTAACCTTGGTTTTTTTAGCCTATTTCCCTATTCAGGCAAATGCATGGGGCACCATTGGCCATCGTGTAGTTGGCGAAATTGCTGATAGTTATTTAAAAGCGAAAACACGAAAGGCCATTCAAAGTATTTTAGGTTATGAAACTTTGGCCATGTCGGCCAATTGGGGCGATTTCATTAAATCAGATTCTTCGTACAACTATATGTATAACTGGCACTTTGTTAATCTTCCGGCAGGATTAGATAAAAATGGTGTTTACAACTTTTTGGAGACTGAAAAATCGCCTAACCTTTACAATAAAATACCTGATCTAATTGCCATTTTAAAGAAAACAAGCAGCACCCCAACCGAAAAGAAACTGGCTTTACGCATGTTGGTTCACCTGGCCGGAGATTTATGCCAGCCGATGCATGTTGCCCGTAAAGATGATTTGGGTGGCAACCGCATTTCGGTTTTATGGTTTAACGAGAAATCGAATATCCACCGGGTTTGGGATGAACAGCTGATCGAGTACCAACAATTAAGCTATACCGAATATGCAAAAGCCATAAATCATGCATCTGCTGTACAACTGTACAACTGGCAGAACACCAGCCTGAAAGATTGCATTTATGAATCGTACACCATTTGCAACAAAATTTACGATACCACCAAACCAGATGCTAAATTAAGCTACCGCTATAATTTTGACTGGGTTGAAACCCTTAACAACCAGTTACTGAAAGGTGGCGTGCGTTTGGCCAAAATGCTGAATGATATTTATGCATAAATGAAAGTAGTGTCAAAGTCTGTCAAACTGAGTTCGGTTCATACTAAGTGTTATGACCATTTTCGTTATTTCCCAATGAAATCGTCATGCTGAACTTGTTTCAGCATCTTTCATGGTAGATTACAGACCCTGAAATAAATTCAGGGTGACAATAATAGGTTGGAATATCTACTAAAAATTTTGAAAGGCATTTTATTAATCGGGTTTAGCTTATTAGATAGTTATTAATGGCTATCGATAAATTACTATAAAACACTACCATATTGAAAATTCTAATGGTTTGCCTGGGTAATATCTGCCGTTCGCCTTTGGCGGAAGGCATTATGCGTCACCTGGCAGATAAAGCCCATTTAAACTGGGAAATTGCTTCGGCAGGAACAGGTAACTGGCATATTGGCAAAGCACCCGACCAAAGGAGTATTGCTGCTGCCAAAACATTGGGTTACGACATCAGTAAACAGCGGGCACAACAGTTTAACCCATCCATGTTTACTGATTACGACCTGATTTTGGTTATGGACCGCAACAACCTGGCTGATGTTAAAAATTTAGCAAAAAGCGATGATGAGCGGAAAAAGGTTAAACTTTTTCTTGATAACGACGAAGTTACAGACCCATATTGGGATAATAGCCTGTTTAGCCCTGTTTGTAAACAGGTTGAGGAAAGATGTATGGAAATTATTAAACAACTTTCTTAAATTTAAAGCTTATAATCTATCACACTAACCAAGTCAGAGAAAAAAATGAAAAAATACCTGTCCTTATGTTTATTAGTTGCATCAGTAATTTTATTTCAAAGCTATACCACAGCAAAGAAACCGGCAAAAGTTTTAGTTTTCTCCAAAACAAAGGGTTTCAGGCACAACTCCATCGAAACTGGAAAAGAAGTGATCCAGAAATTAGGTACTGAACATCATTTTGAAGTGGATACGACAGAAAATTCTGATGCTTTTACCGAAGAGAACCTAAAAAAATATGCCACTGTTATTTTCCTGAATACCACGGGCGATGTATTGGATGATAAACAACAGGTGGCTTTTGAAAGGTATATACAGGCTGGTGGAGGTTATGTGGGTATCCATGCAGCAACAGATACGGAGTACGATTGGCCATGGTATGGCAAATTGGCCGGTGCTTATTTTATAAGCCACCCAGCTGTTCAGGAAGCCAGATTTATTGTTAAAGATAAAAAACACCCCGCTACGAAATTTCTTACCGATTCGGTATGGATGAGAAAAGATGAACTGTATAATTTTAAGAATATCAACCCTGACATTAAAGTGCTGATTAACTTAGACGAAAAATCATATACCGGCGGCAAAAACGGCGATTTCCATCCTTTTGCCTGGTACCACGAGTTTGATGGCGGAAGAGCTTTTTATACCTGTATGGGTCATACCAAAGAAGGTTGGGCAGATGATAAATTCCAGAATCATTTATGGGGAGGTATTGAATACGCCATAGGCGGGCAAAAGAAACTAGACTACAATAAAGCCCATTCAAAGTTTTAAATAATAGTTGGGCTTGTTGAAATTAACCGGCAAGCTCAACTTATCTATTAGCTGAATAGCACAATATTTTAAGTCTTATTTTTTTTCAGGTTAACCAAATAAATATAATTCAGCATACAAAAAGAAGCTACTGCTCCGAAAGTATGCCATAAGAAGTGTGTGCCGATACTCAATATATCCCACTTATCTGCAATTCGGAAAGTTAAGGCAAAGATGAAGGCAATTAAGGCAAAGCCAACCCATTTCCCATTTTTCCACCCCGTTTTGATTAAATAGCCAAATACCGGAAATAAAACCAGCGCAGCCATAAAAGCATAATTGATATTGATAAAAATCTGAAAATCACCGTTGCTAAAAAGCCTTCTTACATAAAACTGAAAAATGGCATATACCGCTACAATTAAAACGGCAAAGTACCATTTGGTTAGCTTAGAAAGAAAGTAGACACCGGCAGAAAGGCACAATAGCATAATCGGCATCCAATCCATCATAATAAAGATTGGCCAACGCCTCAACCCGTGGTAAGCAGTGCCTCCAATGCCACCAATATAGAGCAGCACCAATGCAATACTTAAAAAGGTATGCTGTTTAAAATTACCCCACAGCTTAATTGTCCAATATACCGCTATCGCAAGAAAAAAGCAACTTGTTAGGGTATTAAACGGCTCAGGAAATAACTGACCCAGATTGGTTTCGGTATACATGGTACCTCCATCGGGCGGATGCTGGTTAAAAGCGGTCATGTTTAACTAACGTATAGTGAAATTAAATGTTTGACAGATCGATGTAACACTCAAGATGTAAAAATAATTTCGTATTTACATTTTCAACAGGTTAAATATTGGTTAACACTTACCACGGGCAATGGTAATTATTTGTACTTTAGTTAAATCTAAGCTTTAAGTATATGAAATCTTTACTAATCCTTTTTTTACTTCTTTCTACAGCTATTTATGCCCAAACACCTCCTCAGCCTTATGGCGCATTGCCATCAAAAAGGCAGTTGGCCTGGCATGATGTTGAAGTTTATGGCATCATGCACTTTACACCAACTACTTTCGAAAATAAAGAATGGGGCTTTGGTGATGCTGATCCAAAAATATTTAACCCAACAGATTTTAATGCAGACCAGATTATTAAAGCAGCTAAAGCAGGTGGTTTGAAAGGCATTGTTTTGGTTGCCAAACACCATGACGGCTTTGCTTTATGGCCAACCAAAACTACAGCTTATAATATAAGCAAAAGCCCCTTTAAAGGAGGAAAAGGAAATTTAGTTAAAGAAGTTGAACAGGCTGTACGTAAAAACGGCTTAAAGTTTGGGGTTTACTGCTCGCCATGGGATAGGAATAATCCACTATATGGTACTGATCAATACCTGGCTATTTATCAGGCACAGTTAAAAGAACTTTACAGCAATTTTGGAGAACTTTTTATGAGCTGGCATGATGGTGCTAATGGTGGCGATGGCTACTATGGCGGTGCAAAAGAAAAACGCTCTATAGACAATACCACCTATTACGATTGGAAAAATACCTGGGCCATTACACGTAAAATGCAACCAATGGCGAATATTTTTAGCGATATTGGTTTAGATATCCGTTGGGTGGGAAATGAAGACGGGCATGCTGCGCAAACCTCTTGGGCAACTTTCACCCCGATGGCCCCGGACGGCAAAAGTGTAGCAGTACCGGGACAGGCAAATTACCCGCAAAGCCCCGAAGGAATTAGAAATGGAAAATTCTGGATGCCGGCAGAATGTGATGTTCCACTTAGAAAAGGATGGTTCTATCATCCTAACGAAAAGCCAAAAAGTCCGGAAGAGTTGTTTGATCTGTATTTAAAAAGCGTTGGCCGTGGTGCAGGTTTAGATCTGGGTTTAGCACCCGACACCCGTGGTCAACTTCATGATGACGATGTTGCTGCACTGAAAACTTTTGGCGACATGGTTAAACATACTTTTGAACATAACCTGGCCAAAAATGCATCAATTAAAGCAAGCAACAGCAGAGGCAAAAAGTATGACGTTGCTACACTGCTTGACGGCAAAAAAGAGAGTTACTGGGCCACTCACGACGATATGCACCAGGCAAGTTTAGAACTGGATTTGAAAACTGCTAAAACCTTTGACATTATCAGCCTGCAAGAATACATTCCTTTAGGTCAGCGAATAGAAGCCTATACCATTGAAGTATTTGAAAACAATGCCTGGAAAAAGGTTTATGATGGCACAAGTATTGGCGCAAAACGTTTGGTTAAACTGGATAATCCTGTTACAACCAACAAAGTAAAAATAAACATCAACAAATCACCGGTTTGTATTACACTGAGCGAAATTGGGCTATACAAAAAAACCATGTAAACCTGTTATTCTTCTACTTTATAAAGGATTTCGAATACTTTTCCTAATGCCGTAGACGTTTCTTTACTGTAACGGTAAGTGCTATCGGCATTAATGTCCCTGTACATCAGCGTTACTGCCTGATAGGATGCTTTACTGAGTTTTATTTTTTTATTCCGGTCAGTAATATCTTCAGGTTTTAAATTTAAGGCCTGCATTTGCTTAACCACAAGTAAATTCCTTTCTACAGGGATAATGCCATCTTGTTTGATCGAAGCTAATTTAACATCTTTTGGCAAGGAAATTTTTAAGTTCATAATGCCATTAAGTGATTGCAAATTGCCATTAAAGGTATCACTTAGTTTACGGTACTCTTCAGTTCCATATTTAGGATTAAAATAAATTACCCCACTAAAAAATAACAGGAATAAAAGCAAAGCAACAGCATACCTTGTCCGGCTTTTAACCTCAAAAGTTTTATTCCATTTATAGTTAAGCAAACAGGTAAAGATAAACCCTGAAACAAAACCACCAATATGCGCCGCATTATCTACCCTTTTACCAAATGCCCCGTTTATAAGTACCAATAATGATACAATAAGCGTACTCACCAGTAAGGCTTTGGTAGCCTTGCGCTCAAAAGATTTATTAATTAGCAAAGCGATAAAAGCACCATACAAGCCCATAATTGCACCCGAAGCGCCCATCATTACACCTTCCTGATGAAAAATCAAACTGACCAGGCCTCCGCAAATACCGCTCATTAAGTAAATGAAAAGATATTTTTTCCAACCGAGTTTATTTTCGATCATTAAACCCAGGTAAACCAGCGCATACATATTAAAAAACAGGTGTGAAACCGACCCATGTATAAATTGATAGGTAATTAAGCGCCAATATTGCCCTCCAAGAACCAGGTTGCGCTGATTAACGCCAAAGTTTAGCACTAATCGTTTTATTTCTAAAAGATAATCTTCTTGAGAAGCATGCCCGGTTTTTAAGGAAAGATAAGCAATGAACACAATTGATAAAAAGACAATTGCGATGTAATATAATGTATTAAGTAAAACAATAATTGGCGTTACTGTATATCCCTTTTGAGGAAAAAACAAAAATAATACGTTTTTGATTTTATTCTTTGTAGCCAAAGGTGCTTTTTCGAAATAGTGATCGTCCTGTGTTTCGATAAGCCGGCGGAATTTAAACAGACTCTCTTCCCAAACATCTTTGAGGTGGAATTCTACATATTCAAATTCGTGAAAAAATTTCTCCAGATTGAGATCATTCTTGCCATAATCGTTAAAAAGCATCTGAATGCCTACACATTCGCTTTTTACGACAGCAAAATTTCCATGGATACGGATCGATATTTCTTCACTGTATGATTGGAAGGATATCGGAGTGTAAGCAAGTAAGCCGGTTTCCGAAACGTGACTTAAACTCCAGCCAAGATTTTCGATGACCTGTTTGGCAACAATTAAATATTTATCTGCCGGAAAATCGGCCAAAGGAATATACTTTTCAATTTTAGGTGAGTAACCCCAACTGATTAACATAGCGCGTTATATTTTTTTCGCTACTAAGATAATATAAGGTGATAGATTTTTGCTTTCGAATGGGATAATCTTTGTAAATACTTTTCCGGCCAGCCAAACCGCTTTTTTAAATAAACGAACACCTGCTGATTTTTGATCTTCGTTCTCCAGCCAAACGCTGAATCGGCCAAAATAACCCGATTTTACCTCTTTAAGGCCAGCCTGCTCACAGATTGATCTCAACAGTACCGGGTCCATACTATCGATATTGTGCTTGTCGTAATTTTCCCTATCGAAATTTTTTTGGAACCAGCCATTAACGGCCTTAAAATTTGGCAGCGTGATAAACAGTGTACCACCTGGTTTTATAAATGCAATATGTCGGTTAATAATGTCGGCCGTATCATTAAAATGTTCGATTAAACCGCAGCTCAGTACAAGATCATACTGTTTTTCAGGTGTATAATTAAAAAGATCGGTTTCGATGATGTGGATATCCTTTTCGGTTAAACTGTTTTTCGCCAAAAGTTCATGAACAACAGGCGGGTGAACAAAATAATCTAAAAGGGTAACATCAAGCTGAAAATATTTTTTCAGGAACACGGCATAATAACCAGGGAAACCACCCAATTCGATAGCGGTCTTAACCTTATCTTTCCGGATAACATCTGCCAGTTGCCTGTGAAATAAATAGTTAGCAGGTAACTGAACCGCTATTCCTTTTTTACTTTCCCAATAATTTACCCAAAAAGCCCTGTCGGTTAATAAATTTGCCATGTTTTTAATAATTCCAATCCCAAAGAAACGGAAAAAATCGGTTAATTGGTTGAAGTTGTTAACTGTTCAAAGTGTGAATTTGGTTAAAAGGCTGAGTTGCCAAAATGTTATCTTAAAACTTTATCATCATTTCGACCACAGTGGAGAAATCTTTTAAATTTGCGGAAAAGATTTCTCCATTTCGCTGCAATCAGTCGAAATGACGATGTTGCGTGACGATTAACCGATTTAAACAGTTAACCTTCCTTCCAGTTAATGCTATTTCAACTCCTTCAAAATCTCTGCTACAGCTTTTTCGAGTTGAGGATCTTTATTTGCCAGGCGATCTTCAAAAGTATTTTTAACAAAGATATCTGGCTTAACGCCCTCTTTTTCAATATTCTTACCATCCATAGTATAACAGCCCCAAGATGGTAAACGATAAGAAGAACCATCAACCAAACTTTTAGCCGAAGTAAAAATAATCCACCGGTAAGTTTCTGTACCGATAATCTTACCCAGTTTCAATTGCTTAAAACCTGCGGCAGTCATCTCAGCATCACTCAAAGACTGCTCGTTAATGAGCAGTACAATAGGCTTCGCAGCAGGGCCAAAATTACTTTGCGGGGCCATTTTACCTCCGCGGTATTTCCATTTCAGGTAAGGGCGCTGAGAAAGGAATTTCAGTACATCATCATGTACGTTTCCACCAGTATTGTAACGCAGATCGAGAATAATGGCTTCCTTATTCTCTTCTTGTGCAACCATATCTAAAAGGAAATTTTCAAGCTCACCACCACCCATGTTTTTCATGTAGGAATAAGCGATGCGGTTATTGCTCCATTTATCTACGTTTTTGTGGTTTTGGCTAATCCATTCATCGTAAAGGTTTCCCCGGAGTGTACCCGAACTTTCAGGATGAATGTTTACATAAACATCCTTCCCGTTGCGTTTAAAGGTCAATGTCATTTCACGATCTAATGATGGTTTGCTGAAATAATAATCGCGGTCTATTTTTTCATCTACTTTAACGCCATTTACTTCTGTTAAAATATCTCCCGCTAAAATGTTGTTTCGAGCGCGGGCGGCATTACTTTTAGCAGCAATACGTTCTACCTTCAAAGGGTTTTCATTATCGAAGATAATTCCTGTTTCATTGGTAATGTAATTCAGGTTTTTGCGTTCCTCTGCACCTGCACTATTAAAGCCCATGTGCGAAGAATTCAATTCGCCCAGCATATCATTTAATAAAATCCTTAAATCACTCCGGTTATTTACGTAAGGCAAATAGGTAGCATAACGTGTTCTCATTTGATCCCAATCTACCCCATGAAATTTTTCGTCGTAAAAATTTTCATCTAAGCCTACCCAGGTTTCATAAAACATCTGGTTAAATTCGGCATTCAGGTTTCTGGTAAATTTATAACCGTGATCTACGCGATCTAACTTATTTCCCTCTAAGGTATATTTGTTAATGGCGCCTCTGGATAAAACGAAAAATTTATCCCCGGCAGAAATAATGGAGTAATCACTACCATCGGCAACTTTTTCTGTTTTATTAGCTTCAAAAGGCTCGATAGTGGTCCGATACAGACCCGGGGCTCCACCTTCGTGGTTAGACGAATAAAAAACATAAGTTTTATCGCCCTTGGCATACACATCTGTTCCGTACTGGCCACCAAATGAAGGACCAACCAACTCTATTCTATCCAGAAGATCTTCGGTATTAATGGTAATTACATTGGCTGGCTTAGGTGTAGGTTTAATTTCTGTTTTCTTCTTAGCTGTATCGGTTTTAGCCTTTTTATCATTTTTATTTTCCGGTGCTGCAGGCTTCACATCCGTTGGCGCTGGCTTGCTTTCTTTAAACAGATCATCGAATTTATCAGAACGATAAGGCTCATCGTAGTTGTTTAAAGCCATACGGTAGATGTGTGCATTTTGCATTCCTGTTGGATAGGAAGGCTTGGTACGGGCACTGGTAAAGAAAATATATTTGCCATCCGGCGACCATGCCGGACTGGTTTCGGTAACGCCCGTGTTGGTTAAATTGATGGTTTTATTGTTTTTGATGTGATGCACCATAATGTCCTGTTCAAAATTCCTGTACACCGTGAAAAGCACATATTCGTCATTTGGCGAAAAACTTGGTGTTGCATTCTGTATGGCCCAAAACTCGTCAGTGACCAAAGTTTTGGCATCAAAAGTTTTAAGGTCCATCAGTTTAAGCTCATTCCTGCCGCTTAAATACACCGCCATGGTTTTAGTTTTGTTCAAGGTGATATCGCGTACATTTGCCTTATCTTTTGTAAGCTGTTTTACCGTACCTTTTCCATCGCCTGTAATGGTAAACCAATTTTGGTAACCATTAGTGGTTTGACTGAACAGAATTGTTTTATTATCAGCCAGCCATTTACATTCCAGGGCACGTTCGCCACTATTGGTTATTTTCCGGATAAACTTTCCATCGGCATCGCTCACAAATACTTCACCACGTGAAATGAATGCCATTTTTTTCCCATCTGTAGAAACATCAAATGCAGCAATATTCCCGCGTACATCGTACTCCTGTTCTTTGCTCAATACCTGATTGCGCGACGTACTAATATTAACGCGCTCTGTTTTCTTCGAAGCCACATCATAGGTATACAATTGATAATCTTTCTCAAACACCACCGTAGTTCCGTTGGCCGAAACGAACGGACGTTTAATGGAAGTTTCGAAATTGGTTAAACCAGTTTTTTTGCCATTGATAAAAGTATATAGGTTATATTCATCGTTGCTTTCATCCGATACAAAAAAGATATTGCCTTTTTGATCAACGCTCGTCCAGAAATCTTTCCCGATATAATCAGTATAACGTTTATAGTTTTTTGTTTTCGGATTGTATGATTGAATATCGGGATTATAGGCTCCTTTATAATGTTTACGGTTGGCGAAGCGCATACTTTCCCAGGTATCGTTAAAAAATAACTCTCCGGTTGGCGATTCGGCAATATGATGTGTGGTATTGAAATAATTATTAAACAAACGCACCGCTGTACCCCCGTTTACATTTACTTTATAACTCGAAAAAGAATTATAACGACCCGAGGTAAAATAAATGTTTTTGGAATCCCAGCTCCAGTTATCTACTTCATCACTGGCATCGTTAAACGTTAACTGTTTAATATCACCTCCTGTTAAAGGCATTACATAGATATCATAATTACCAAACTGGTTAGATGAAAAAGCCATCCATTTGCCGTCAGGAGATATTTTAGGATTAATTTCTTCGCCCTGCATGGCCGTGATGCGCGATGCTACGCCACCTTTTACCGGAACTTTCCAAATATCGCCATCATAGCTGAATACGATGGTCTGCGCATCGGGCGTTAAAGCTGGATATGCAGCGAAATAAGTTTGATTTTGGGCAAATGAATGTACCGGCCATAAAAAAGCCAGTGCCACAAGTGATTTTACTAAGGATTTAATCATAATTAAGTTAGTTTGGCTTCGGAAAGGCAGTTATTATTTGATAAAAACAGCTTAACCTTAAGAACGATAAAATTTATGGATGAAATTACGCAACAGATTTTATATTCGTAAACAATAAAATGTATTTTTGATTGATTTGAAAGTAGTACACCTAAATACCTATGACGGAAATGGCGGAGCAGGGAGAGCCTGTTTGCGCTTAAGTGATGCTTTAAAGGCCAGCGGGATCGACTCGAAGGTATTGGTTTATTATAAATTTGGCCGGAATCCTGAAATAGACACTTTCAGCAAGTCACCTTTACAGAAAGCCAAAGCCGTTTATAATATCTTATCAGAAAGATATTTTGCCAAGTGGTTAAGCAAATCGGTCAAAACACCTTTCAGTTTGCAATGGTTCGGCCGTTCGGTGATCAACCATCCCGATATTAAAAATGCAGATATTATCCATCTACATTGGGTAAATCATGGTTTTCTTAACCCTAAGTTTCTGGCACAGCTCGATGAACTGGAAAAACCGATTGTTTGGACTTTTCATGATAGCAACGCTTTTACGGGTGGATGCCATGTGCGTTATGGCTGTGAACATTTTCACCAGCAATGTGGCCATTGTCCGATTTTGAAAATCAGCGGTAAAAACGATATTTCGCACAAAACCTGGATGCGTAAACAGCAGGCTTATACTAAATTAAACTTTCATATTGTAGCGCCGAGTAAATGGATGGCTGCTTCGGTAAAATTCAGCAGTTTGTTGGGTACCAGGAAAACGACCGTTATTCCGAATACGATCGAAACAAAAATTTTCAAACCTTATGTTAAATCAGAAGCAAAGAAAGTCCTGAAGATCAATCCGGATCAATTTGTATTGATGAGCGGATTTATGCCCTCAAAAAACGACAAACATAAAGGAACCCCCTATTTGATCGAAGCTTTGGAAATCCTTTCACGCAGAAGTGGCATACAAAAAGAAAATATTGAACTGGTTATTTTCGGAAACAAAGAAAATGCAGAAATGCCCGAATTCCCTTTCAAAACTACTTTCCTGGGTACCATTAACAAAGATGATCATTTAGCGAAATGCTATTCTGCTGCTGATGCATTTATTACACCTTCTTTAGAGGATAACCTGCCGAATACCGTGATGGAAAGTTTATCATGCGCCACACCAGTTATTGCTTTTACTACCGGCGGGATTCCGGATATGGTTAAGCACATGCAAAACGGCTACCTGGCCAAATATCAGAATGCAGAAGATTTGGCAAATGGTATTGAATGGTTGTATCACCGTCCTAATAAGGAAGAAATCCAAAAAGCAGCCAGATTAAGTATTTTAACCGATTTTTCGGAGGAAGTTATCGCCGCAGAACACACCCATCTTTACGAAACCTTAATTGGTTTACAGCCGAAATAATCTGATTTTTTAATTAAAATTTACAATTCAGTTTGCAAAATCTCATTTTCTGTTTAACAAATTAAAATTTGGTCAATCTTTATTAAATTTATACCGACTGAAACTCTTAAATGGAAAGCATCGCAAACTATTCTGAAAGTATTAAAGCGTTAAAATCGGCTATTTTATCGAGCAGGTATAAAGCAGCTACTTTTGTAAACAAAGAGCTTTTGCTGCTTTATTTTACGGCAGGTAAATTCATTTCCGAAAAGATAAAAAAGGAGAAATGGGGCGCAAAAGTTATTGATAACCTTTCAACGGATTTGCAGGCAGAACTACCGGGTTTAAGAGGTTTTTCGGCAACAGGAATTAAAAGAATGAGATTTTTTTTTGAATCCTGGGAAAAACATATTTATATTAAACCATCAGCAACAGAGCAACTATCTGTCATCTACACTGATGAGATTACAATTAGTCCAACAGTGTTGGATCAAACACAACTTATTGATATAGAGGATATTGAATTTAGTCCAACACTGTTGGACAAAATAGGAAGTTATTTTTTCAAATTAAGTTTTTCGCATCACATTGAACTCATTCTGGCTACAGAAACGCTTGCTGAAAGGGTATATTATATTCAGAAAACAGCCACAGCATTCTGGAGTTTAACCACTTTAAAACATCAACTCAAAAATAAGTCGTTTAGCAATTCAGGAAGTTTATCAAATAATTTTTCGAAAACGATTTCCAATGAAGAATTAATGGGTATTTCTACCTATAAAACCAGTACAACATTACCAAAAGCATTTAAAGGTTTAATCCCCGATGCCGAAACCTTTAAAAAATTAATGGATTAAACCCATGCCCAAATTAACTGTTATCACCATTGTGTACAATAACGTTCGCGATATTGAACGTACTATAAAATCTGTTTTAAATCAGACTTATCAAAACATCGAATATGTCGTAATTGATGGTGCATCAACTGATGGAACACTGCAGGTAGTTGAAAGGTATACAAATCAGATTTCGAAAATCGTATCAGAACCAGATAAAGGTATTTATGATGCCATGAACAAAGGGCTGACATTAGCAACAGGCGATTATGTTTTATTTATGAACTCAGGAGATGAGATTTATGATGAATATACCGTTGAAGACGTTTTTGCTGCTGCTCCGGGTGCTGACATTTATTATGGAGAAACTGAAATGTATAATGATAACTGGGAAAATTTAGGGCGCAGAAGGCACGAGGCACCCGATGAATTCGACTGGACGAGTTTTAAATATGGCATGAGCATTAGCCATCAGGCCATTTATATTCGCCGCAGCATTATCACCCCTTACGATTTAGCCTATAAATACAGTGCTGATATCGATTGGATTATCAAAGCTGCAAAAAAGGCTTCGAATATTGTAAACGTACATCGATATGTAGCCAAATATCTCGTTGGCGGCATGAGTAAGAAAAAACACCGGGAAAGCCTAAAAGAACGGTTTAAAATCTTCAGTAAATATTATGGTTTGATCCCCAATATCTTTAATCATGTGGTTATTGCTGGCAATTTAGCATGGTACTTTATTAAGCATAGAAGAACAAATGATTAAATAAGAAAAATTATCTTCGTAAAATTTCTTATATTTGAATTATAAATAAAATAAGATCAAACATTTGATCTTATTTTATTTCTTAAACAAAAATAAGTATTTTTATGCTAAAAAATATCGCTATTTCACAGGTATTAGATAGACTTAGATTTGAAAATCCCTGGTGGACTTCAGGTACTATAGATAATTATTTTAGCGAAATGCCTAGAAGGGCTTATTATAAATCCTTTTGTAAACTCGCATCAGAAACAAGCATAAATAGAGCAATCGTTTTAATGGGTCCACGGAGGGTTGGCAAAACTGTACTATTATATCATTTTGTCCAGCACATCATCAATTCTGGGTTTAATCCAAAACGTATACTTTTTATCACTGTCGAAAATCCGATTTACATTAAAATTTCGCTTGAAGAACTTGTAAAGAACGGCAAAATTGCAACTGGATCAACAAATAAACCTGATGATAAGTGGTATATTATATTTGATGAGATCCAGTACCTTAAAGATTGGGACATCCATTTAAAATCTCTTGTTGAAAGTTATAGAAATATTAAATTTATTGTTTCGGGCTCGGCCGCAGCAGCATTACAATATAAAAGTAAAGAAAGTGGAGCAGGTCGTTTTACTGATTTTATGCTCCCACCTATTACTTTTTACGAATTTATCGAGATGCAGGGTCTAAATCATGTTGTACAACCAACGCAATTACCGTGGGGAGAAAATCAGGTAAATTTCTACACAGCGGCCGACATAAAATATCTTAATAAGTTGTTTTTAGATTATATTAATCATGGTGGTTATCCGGAAGCCATATTTTCAGAAACAATCAGAAATAATCCACAAAGATTTATTCGAAGCGACGTAGTAGATAAAGTCTTACTAAGAGATTTACCTAGTTTATACGGTATTAGTGATGTGCAACAACTTAATTCTTTATTTACTACAATAGCTTACAATACCGCAAACGAGTTTTCGCTTGATACCCTTAGTAAACAATCAGCTATTCCTAAAAATACAATAAAAAAATACCTCGAATATTTAGAAGCAGCCTTTCTCATTAAAACAATTAAAAGAGTTGATCACTCTGGAAAAAGGTTTTTAAGAGACAATTTCTTCAAAATCTATCTAACAAATCCCTCTCTTAGAGCCGCTCTTTTTTCACCAATTGATGCAACAGATGAAGATATGGGACAGATGACGGAAACAGCAATTTATGCACAATGGTTACATCGGTTAAACTTTACGCCCTGGTATGCCCGGTGGAACAGTGGGGAAGTTGATATGGTTGGGATAAGTGCTAAAAATCTTCAGGCACTTTGGAGCTTAGAAATTAAATGGACAGATAGATATGTATCTAAGCCACAAGAACTAAAAAGTTTAATAAAATTCTGCAAAGAAAACAGCCTTTCAAAAGCGCTGATCACAACAATATCCTTACAGGAAGTTATTGTATATGACAATATAGAATTAAACTTTATTCCAGCCTCATCTTACGCCTATACTATTGGAGCTAATACCATGATGGAATCTTAAATTTCTAAAAACAATAATTTTTCCCAACTGTCTTTAATATATCACCTATTAAAAAATTAAAGATTATGGGACAATTAAGTAACCGCACCATTGCTGTACTTTCAGAAAGCGGATTTGAAGAAGTAGAATTAACCGAACCAGTTAAAAGGTTAAAAGAGGAGGGCGCAACCGTTCACATCATCTCCTCAAAAAGCGGAAAAATAAAAGCCTGGGATCAGGATCACTGGTCGATAGAAGTTGATGTAGATAAAACCATTTCGGAAGCAAACGCTGAGGATTACAATGGACTACTTTTACCAGGCGGTGTAATTAATCCCGATCAGTTAAGGGTTAATGAGGATGCATTGGCTTTTGTAAAATCTTTCTTTGCTGATGGGAAACCAGTTGCAGCCATTTGCCATGGTCCACAAACTTTGATCAATGCAGATTTAGTACAGGGAAGAAAATTAACTTCAGTAAAAAACATTTCACAGGATTTAATTAACGCCGGAGCCATCTGGTCAGACGAAGAAGTAGTGGTAGACCAGGGTTTGGTTACGAGCCGCACGCCTGAAGACTTACCTGCTTTTAACGATAAAATTGTAGAGGAATTTGCTGAAGGTGTTCATGAGGGCCAACATGCCTAACAACTTTGGACGCTCTTTCTAGATTCACTCAAAAACGGTTGGCCATTTCGCCAGCCGTTTTTCTTTTTGTGGCTTAAGATGTTACCTGCTGACGGGCAAATTTATTTTGAGTGTTGGATAGTAACCTCCAACAACACTTATAGCTTAACCTGCCTGATGATATTCTTGATATTCAGTTCAATAATATCGGTCATGGTTTTACACCTTAAATAATTCTTATCCTTAAAATAATCGCTCATGCCCTGTTTAAGTAAAGCGATATTTTCCGGTGTGGTAAGTTCTTCTTTGTTAGAAACGTCACGGAGATCAGTTAATCGGTGTCGCTCACTCCTCACCCGGTGCACGATAGAAGAGCGTTCTTCCTGCTGGTATTGCAGTACCGTTTTCTCCGTCAGTTGCTCCATGCTCATTTTTACATATGGCAGGTTCTCTTTAAAAAACTGCGGCAGATAAACCTTTAAATTGCCTTCGTAAAACTGTTGATCAAAATCGATAGCCCGGATGCGGAACTGGATATCATCAAAATCAGGTGTAATCTGAACCACAAAATTATAGGCACGCATATCGCCTAAAAGCATAATCAAACAGCGCTCATTAAACTTTACAAACTCTTTGGCTATACGGGTAGGGTTAAACTCTGGTGTATACAACTGCCCTTTTGTAAACACATCACCCGGAATGCCGGCAATATGTTCTTCAACCAGGGTATTGCCATCTACCAGGTAATTTACCTGGTTGGGCGAAAGTATTTCTTCCATTTCTAAGCCATAAATACGCGAAGCATCAGCCTTTTTAATATAGAAGTAATCATATACATCATTTAAACGGTTCACAATACGGATACGGAAAGGATGGGTATTTCCGAAGGTACAATATTCTATTTTATCGATATATTTATGCTCAACTATGCGCAGGTTACCTGATGCTTTAAGATTTGCATAAATTTCCTTTAAACCATCATGCAGTTTTTCGATTAAATCCTGCGCATATATAGGGCCTTCCCAGAGCGAATCTTTACCAAACTTATCCATTAAAGGGAAAGCCTCGTTAAATTGCATCAGATCATTATAGCTGATAGGCAATTTTGCTTCACGCTGGTAGGTACGCAAATATTTCTGCAAAGCAGGGCTAACCGGAAAAATAGGCTTCTTTTTTGAAATTTTTACGTCGTTGTTTTCCATTTAATGACAAGGTACTATTTTATGGAAATATGTCTAAATCTTTCACCACAAAGTTAACGGAGAACCGGCATAGAGGGAACAGCGGATAATTAAAAAGTGAAATAATGCATTGTCGACCGAAGTACAGGACACATAAGATATTATCTGATTCCCCGGTATTAAATGGGAAAACAGTCTGGTCAACTCCTTTTTACGAAAACTCGGCATTCTCTGTGGTTATTAACCTTTTGGATAACTAAACGGCAAGCCCGCCAGATACCTGCTGATTTTACGATAAGGATAATTCCCGGCACCATGATCGGCAAACTGCACGATAATAGTATTCGTTTTGGGATCAACGTACAACCTTTGTCCAAGCATACCTTCTGCCGCATAATCACCCTTATCCCCTTCTTGCGGAATCCACCAGAGATAATGATGTGCCGATTTTTGCCATCCTTTTGCAGATGCGGGCTTTTCTGTTCCAATATAGATGGATTGATTTACCCAGCTTTCAGGGAGTACCTGTTTTCCACTGTATTTACCTTTGTTTAGATATAACCGCCCTATCTTTGCTAAATCAATGGCCGTAACCTGAAAACGGCTTGCCGTATTGGTAAGACCATTAACCTGGTCTAAACCCCAGGTTGCATCGTATGCTGTCCCGATCTTTTTCCATACATTGGCTTCAAAATATTGTGCGACTGACTTACCGGTTGCCTTTTTTAAGACCCAGCCCAACAATATAGGATCGATGCTTTTATATACCCAAACCGTACCAGGTTTATTAACCAATTTAACTTTCATTAGCTGCGCTTTCATATCATTGGTATAATAATATTTAGCCTCGTCAGAAAAAAATGCTTTTACTACTCCACCTAATGCATCCTGAAACTCAAGACCTGATTTCATATCCAACAAATTTTTTAAGGTAATCTGTGCAAAAGCAGGGTTTGGTTTTAATTCAGGAATGTACTGTGTGACTTTATCATCCAAGCTTTTAATACTTCTATCTGCCAATGCCTGACCAATTGCAATAGAAATCATACTTTTAGCTCCAGAAAATATACTGGTCAAGGTACTATCGCAATAACCTTTAACATATCTTTCATACAAGACACTATCATTCCTGATTACGATAAAAGCATTGATCTGCCCATTTTTCAGATATTCTTTCAAGGGAATAGATTGATTATTCCCATCCAAAACATGTAAGGTATCTAAGTCGTTTCGTTGTTGTACCTGTCTTATAAAATGAAAAACCGAATCACTTTTATGCGAAACTTCCTGTGGAAAAATTTTATAGGTTTCAGCATTCGGTGTTCTGTATTTTAGTACATTTAGCAAATATGGTTTCCAAAGGAATAAAGCCAACAATGATAAAAAAAACGAATAAATCAGGATTAATAGTATTTTTTTAAAGGTTTTCATGGATAGGCGTTATAAATGCAAATATAAAGTATTTAGGAAATTATACTTGCTTTCCGCTTATCTCCTTCAAAAAGAAGTGAATGTTGAGGTTTATATTTCCAGCGCTTGTGGCTCCATAACCAATATTCGGGTTGTGCATTGATGATTTCTTGCAGAAAACGGGTATGTAGTTCAGTAATTTCAAACGTAGCGGTTTCAGCCGGATTTAAACAAAGCGGCACGCAATCAACTTCATAAAAACCGCGCCTTAACACTTTCACTTTGAAATAAAATATAGGCTGGTTAGTACGCTTGGCTATTTTTTCAATCCCTAACTGTATAGAACTGGGTTGATGCATAAAATTAGTCCAATAATGTGATTCATCTTTAGCGGGTGCCTGGTCATTCCCGAAACTAAACAGGCTTGGCTTACCTTTACTAGCCTGCAAGGCACGCATGGTTTGCCGCATGGCAATGAGCTTATTCCCGAACCTGCTTCTAATTCTTTTAAACCAGTTGTCAAATACCGGGTTGCTTAAGGGTTTGTAAATTGGATAATGATCTGCAGAAAAATTAAGTCCCAAACCCAAAGTACCCCATTCCCAATTTCCATAATGCGCTGAACAGACTAATACACTCTGGCCGTTGTCTAAATACCCCTGAACCTGTTCTTTATTTTTAAATACAAAACGCCTTTTGATTTCCTGTCTGGAGATACTTTGCATTTTAACAATTTCGAAAACCAGCGAAGCCAGATAACGGTAAAATTGCTTTTCGATCATTAAGATCTCTTGTAATGTCCTGTCAGGAAGTGCATTTAACAGATTCTCCCTCACCACCTTCCTACGGTACCTAAACACAAAATAAAGTAGTAGAAAAGCCCCGTCAGCCAAAATGTACAAAATAGATAATGGCAGCAGGGACAATAAACTTAAAAGAAATATTCCCAAATGGGAAATACACGTTTTAATCACATCAGGCTAGTTGAAGTGCTAATTTATAAAGCGCCTGGAGAAATTTTGCCATTAAAATGTTAGATTTCATTTTTACAAAAGATGGATCGGGCTAAACATCCATTGTATCATAATCTTTCACACGGGTTGATGAAATCTTTGGTTCAGGCTGATATTTCCATCTCCGATGGCTCCACAACCAGTAAGCTGGCGCTTCTTTAATGATATCCTCTAAAAAAAGAGTATGCATGTTGGTAATTTCGAACTCGGCTGTTTCGGATGGATTTAAACAGATCGGAACACAGTCAACTTCGTAATATCCTCTTTTCAAATAATTGATTTTAAGATAGAATACAGGACGGTTAGTTTTCTTCGCAATTTTCTCCAAACCCAACTGTATAGCAGATTCCTGATTTAAAAAAGTTGTCCAATAATTCGATTCCTCTTTTGAAGGTGCCTGATCGCTACCAAAGGTAAATATGGTTGGCTGATGCTTGTTAGCCTGGATAGCCCTTAACGTTTGCCGCATCGATACCATGTTATTGCCAAATTTGCTTCTCATCTCCAGAAACCAATTATCGAAGGTTTCGCTGCTTAAAGGTTTATAAATCGGAAAATGTCCGCCAGAAAAGTTTAAACCGATAGCCATACATACCCATTCGTAGTTACCATAATGTGATGAGCAGAAAAGTACACTCTCATTATTTTTAAGATAGGCTTCTACAAGATCGGCATTTTTAAATTTTACCCTTTTGTTTAATTCCTTTTTAGAAATGCTTTTCATTTTGATCACTTCGATAAAGAGTGAAGCTAAAAATTTATAAAACCGTTTTTCTATTGCATAAATCTCAGGGAGGGTTTTCTCAGGAAAGGCATTAACCAGGTTTTCTTTAACCACTTTTCTGCGGTAACCGAAAACATAAAAGATTACAACATAAAAAGCATCTGCCAACCTGTATAATACAAATAGCGGCAATAGAGAAAGCATACTTAATAAAAATATACCCACCCTGGATAATCCTTTATTAATCACAATATGGAAAATTAGTTTGTTTGATAAATCACAAAACTAAAAGCTCCAATAAATTTGATTGCCATCCGATTGTTAACTTTTTATTCCCGAAAGTTTTATGAAAAACATCTGACAGAAAATGGCTTTTGTGATTAAAAAATTATCGAAGTATTATCCACTCATGTATGTGTTAATTACTTTTCTAGTCTGTTTTAGTATTAAAATGATTCCACTAAAAGCCTTTTAAACGCAAAAAAGCCCCGATTAATATCGAGGCTTAGTGATCTATATTTTATTCCCATTTCAGGGATTTAGGCTTAAGCGAATTGCTTTCCTTTAACTTTACGTTCTTGCTCTGTTAAGAAAATTTTACGTAAACGCATGCTTACCGGAGTAACTTCGATGTACTCATCAGCCTGGATGTATTCCATAGCCTCTTCCAACGAAAATTTAATTGCCGGTGCAATACGTGTATTATCATCAGTACCTGATGCACGCATGTTAGTTAAAGCTTTACCTTTAACGATATTGATTACTAAATCATTATCACGGATATGCTCTCCTAAAATTTGTCCTTCGTAAATATCAACGCCCGGATCTACAAAGAAACGACCTCTATCCTGTAATTTATCGATCGAATACGCAGTAGTAGTACCTTTATCCATCGAAATTAATACACCATTTAAACGGCCGGGAATAGTACCTTTCCAAGGCTCATAAGCTTTGAAACGGTGCGCCATAATGGCCTCACCAGCAGTAGCAGTTAATACATTGTTACGTAAACCGATAATACCACGGGATGGGATTTCGAATTCTAAATGTTGTAAATCACCTTTTGGTTCCATAATCAATAACTCACCTTTACGTTGGGTTACCAATTCAATTACTTTACCAGAAACTTCAGCAGGTACATCTACAATTAGCGTTTCAATTGGCTCATGTTTTTTACCATCAATTTCTTTCACAATTACCTGTGGCTGACCAACCTGCAACTCGTATCCTTCACGACGCATCGTTTCAATTAATACAGATAAGTGAAGAATACCACGGCCATAAACTAACCAAGAATCTGCACCCTGAGTTTCAACAACTTTTAATGCTAAGTTTTTCTCCATTTCCTTCATCAAACGATCTTTGATCCGTTGAGAAGTAACCAGTTTACCTTCTTTACCAAAGAATGGTGAGTTATTAATGGTGAACAACATGTTCATTGTTGGCTCATCAATGCTAATTACAGGTAGTTGCTCCGGCGCCTCGAAATCAGCAATGGTATCACCAATATCAAAACCATCAATACCTACAACCGCACAAATATCACCAGAACCTACTTCCTGAGTACGGATTTTTCCTAAACCTTCAAAAGTATAAAGTTCTTTTACCCTTGTTTTAACAATTTTACCATCGCGTTTAATTAAAGTAACCGGTTGGTTTTCTTTAATGGTACCACGGTGAACACGACCGATTGCAATACGACCTACAAAAGATGAATAATCTAACGAGGTAATCTGCATCTGCAAAGTACCCTCGTTAATTGGTGCCGGTGGAATGTTAGCTACAACAGCATCCAATAAAGCAAAAATATCAGTAGTTGGTTTCTGCCAGTCAGTACTCATCCATCCTTGTTTAGATGAACCGTAAATAACCGGAAAATCCAATTGCTCTTCAGTAGCTTCAAGGTTAAAGAACAATTCAAAAATCTGCTCGTAAACCTCTTCAGGACGGCAGTTTTCTTTATCTACTTTGTTTACCACCACAATCGGTTTTAAACCAAGTGCCAAAGCTTTTTGCGTTACGAAACGCGTTTGAGGCATTGCACCTTCAAAAGCATCACAAAGTAAAAGTACACCATCGGCCATTTTCAAAACACGCTCTACCTCACCGCCAAAATCCGCGTGACCAGGTGTATCGATAATGTTAATTTTTACATCTTTGTATTGAACTGATACGTTTTTAGATACGATTGTGATACCACGCTCACGCTCTAAATCGTTATTATCCAATATCAACTCTCCTGTTTGTTCGTTGTCACGAAAAATAGAACAAGAGTGTAAAATCTTATCAACCAACGTGGTTTTACCGTGGTCAACGTGTGCTATAATAGCTATATTTCTAATCTTTTGCATAAAATGCGCCTCAAATTTGGCGCAAAGATAGTGTTTAGAAATGGATTTTCCACTATATCGCTCACTATTTAATGCTTCAATAACGATGCAATGGTCTCATTTTTAGTTAGAAAAGCAATTGCAGTAGCATTTCGGTTTAATCGGTCCTGCTGTACACTTTAGCCCTCATAAAAAATTCGGTGCTGCCGTTTCCATCAGGTTTAGAAATCAAAGCCTGTTTTAAAGAAATCGTTCGAGTTCAAATGAACAAAACAAATGATTAGTTTGAAGGGTATTATGTAAATGGAAAAATCAGTACAAGAATTGTTTGATCAGTATGAAGCAAAGTCGCTTGAAGTAGAAGCAGCAAAAAGAGCTATGGATGCGGCTGAAGTACAAGATTTATCAAAAGAAGAGTACATTACCGCCATACAGGCCGACGAACACCTTATTGCCTGTATAGATAGGGAACACAAAGAGAAGGAACTGGAAACCCTTAGCCAGGAGTGGTCTGAAATTCAGGATGAACTGGCAAAAAAACTTTGTAAAATCAATACCAAAGTTCTGGTAAAAGATAAACGGGATGCCTGTACTGTGTTGATTCATTGCGAAGGTGGTGGCATTATAATTGAAGATAAAGAAATTAATTAATGCCATAACTATTAATGAGGCATAAAAATTATACCTGTTAAGCTGAACCATTAAGGTATTAGATAGCATTCGTAAATTCCAGTTTATAAGGTTACTTTTAACCAATCCGGATAAGCAATCACCCCTAGTTCCGGCCTCGCTTCACCTTCCAAAACAGCAATAAACTCTAAGGCATGTCCATCAGGGTCGTTAAAATAAATAGCTACAGCAGGCATCCAGGCAAAAACCATAGGCTCACAATTGTCGCTCTTAAGAAAATTATAAGGCTGAAGGTTTTTCGATTCCAGAAATTGAACCGATTTATTCAATACATCATCCACCTCACAGCGAAATGCAAAGTGTCGCATATCGATTTCTGCTTTTGGTTTTTCCCAAATCCCCAACATGGCCTCCTGCGGGTTGCCAATCCAGAAAAATGCAATTCTCCGTTCCGCTTCATAATGGCATTGCGTTAAACCTAAAACATTGCTGTAAAAATCAATCGACCTTTCTAAATTCTCCACATAAATATGCGTTTCAAACAATCCTTTTATCATGCGCTCAAGGTAGGGATAACCTGTACACGCAAAAAATCATGTTTTTCGATATCAATATCAATAAAATCGATTAACATAAATATTCTATAAATTGGGTTACCAAAAATGCAATTGAGGCATTAATTCAAACAATAAATTGGGATGAACAAAAGGATTCTAAAATATACGGGCAGATTTTTAATTGTTTTGATGGTGTGGATCGGGATTTACTTCCTCACTGCATTTTGCTGCTCGCGTATTACAATAAATGCCAACCCAACGAATGCTAAAGAAGTTGCCATATATATTATGACCAATGGCGTGCACACTGATATTGTGGTTCCGGCTGTTAGCGCCGAACTGAACTGGACAAAAGAAATCCGTTATCAGAATACTTTAGCAGCAGATAGCAGTTATCAATACCTGGCCATGGGCTGGGGAGATAAAAAATTCTACCTGGAAACCCCGGAATTTTCAGACCTTAAACTGAGTAACGGACTGCGGGCAATCTCTGGTCTGAGCACATCGGCCATGCACACTACTTATTATAAAAACATAAGTGAAGACGCAAACTGTATAAAAATCATGATCAGCAAAACCCAATACCGGCAGCTGATCCGTTATATTTTAAATAGTTTTAAAAAAGATGACACAGGACATTTAATCCCTGTTAAATCAAACATTCATTATGACATCGGTGATGCCTTTTATGAAGCAAAGGGCAGTTATAGTATTTTCAAAACCTGCAATACCTGGGCTAATGCTGCTTTAAAAAGCTGTGGACAAAGAAGTTGCTTATGGACGATATTTGATACCGGTATTTTTTTGAAGTATGAGTAGCCATGCGATCGATCGCCATTCCCAACTCGATCCGATAACCATCGGATGGGAACCACGGAGTACTCATCGAAGTATCTATTGTCAACCCGAAAACAATACAATTTGATTGTATAAGATTGATTATTTTCAAAGATTGAATCAAAGCATTTGATTTAATACGATTTTAATCGATTCTCTATTTTGCCTGGATATTGGAATTTTATCCTGATTATCAAGCAATAGCGTCCCGCCATCTTCTTTCAGATAACTTTTCACATACTTTATATTTACCAGATGTGATTGATGAGTACGTGCAAATCCCTGTGGTTTGAGCAGATCGGAAAATTCTTTCAAGGTTTTGCAAACGAGGATTTGTTCTCGGTTTTTTAGACAAAAAGTTGTGTAGTTGTTAACAGCCTCGCATCTAATGATGTCGCTGATCTTCACGTAAAGCGTTTCTTTTTGAGTGGGCAAGGCGATTTTTGGATCGCGATTACCTGCTTTAATGTAACTGAGGAGATTTTCCAAATTGCTATTGCGTTGTTTTTCCTGAATTCTCAATCTGGCCTTTTCTACGGCAAGCCCAAATTCTCTCACATTAATAGGCTTTAGGAGATAATCGAGCGCTGAAAATTTAATAGCCTGTATCCCATACTTGTCATAGGCGGTGATAAAAATAATTTCAAATGTAATACTTGATAGTTTGCTCAATAAATCAAATCCGGACTGATCTGGCATTTGGATATCAAGGAATACCAGATCTGGCTGATATTGCTGAATGATTGATACACCATCTATAGCGTTGGCCGCAGTTGCTTTAATGGTGATATCGGAGCAATACTTTGTAATGATAAGTTGTAAATTTTCGATGTTATGGGATTCGTCATCAATAATTATTGCACTGATGTTCATGATAGCCAATTGGTTAAAGTTATCGTAATTATAGTACCCCCCTTGTCGCTTTTGATGTCCAGATGGGTAGGCTGATCGCTGTAGATTTGATTAAGCAAGGTAATTCTTTCCAGGCTTAATTTGATACCGTAGCCTGAAGTTTTTTCTAATGGATTAAATCCTTTGCCATTATCAGAAAGCGATATGCTAAGATTATGGTGTACACTTGCAATATTGATGTGGATTTTTCCCAGTTCTCTTAGTCCTGAAACACCGTGCTTTACTGCATTTTCTACCAAGGGTTGTAACAGCATGGCCGGAATCTCTATGTTATCGTAATTCAAGCCTTTTTCAATTGAAATCTCATATTGGAACCCGAACCTAAGTTGCTCCATTTGCAGGTAATCTTCAAGCATTTTTAATTCGTCGCTAATGCTCAACATGTCTTCATTATTGCCGTCCAGTACCTGTCTGGTGAGACCAGAAAAAATAGAGAGGTAATAACTCGCTTTGTCTAAATCATTTTTGTTCATTAGGGCTTGGATGGAAGATAGCGCATTGAACATGAAATGCGGATTAAGCTGCGAACGGATTGACTTAAGTTTCAGTCCGGCAAGTTGTTTCTCTTGAATGGTAGTTTTCAATTTACGCTGGTTACGGGTATGGTAAATAAAAAATAACAAAGCAGCACCCGAGAGTATTATCAAGATATAAGGCAGCATTTGCTTCATCGAAGCCTCTTGAGCTGGTCTCGGTTTTACCGTAATCGGGATGTAAACTATATTGCCTCTAGCCCCCTTGCTTTGATCCCCGTAACCTGGTGTCAGAGGCTGTATACTTATCCGATATTTTCCAGGATTCTTAAGTAGTTTAGTTTCAACATCATAATAATCCTTTAGCAGATAATAAATTAGTTCCTTATTCCGTATGGTATTCTTATCCAGAGTTTCCAGACAAATGCGATAAGGGATAGTTTCATGAGCTTTGAACTTGATATGCAGGGTGGCTATAGAATCGGCAGGAAAATACAACTCCTTTGGCGCACCGGTTAGCGGATCTACGTGACTGGAATAACCATTATTCCGTTTTGGATCAGTTAGTTCATAACGAACTGTATCTTTGAACATTGATATACCCGTAATAAATGGCTTGTAATGGGTTCTCCAGTCGTAAATTACGCCATCTCTAACATTGTATTTTTTTTTGTTAATGACTTCTACCATGATTGTACCCTCTGGTGAAGTAAAAGTTCCCAATGCTGCATAGGGAACTTTGGCTCCATATTTCATCTCTAATTTTGACAGGGGCGACCAGGGCACAATTTCTGTACTATCGTTTTTTATCACGTGGTACTTGTAATCTTTTATATCTTTTTTGGAAATGCCCACGGCGATGAGCGTAGCAGCAGAACCGTCATCGATCAAATAGCTGGGGTAAGTTTTAGTACCCACTTGTATTGGAGCGCCCCAAAACTGACTGGGTTTTTTAGTTAAAGAACTGAATCTAGACAACAGTCCTATCTGAAAGTTAGTAGCGAGATTTGGAGCTTGATTTTCATTTCTGTATTGCACTAATAATTCGACTCCCTTAAAAATTTCGTTATCAGGTATGCTATAATAGTTTCCATCTCCAACATGGAACATAAATCCTTGTGCGCTCGCATGGAGAATAGTTCCAAGCATTAGGCTACAGATTAAAAGAATCTTTCTTGTCATAATTACGTTTAAATTTAAATTGTACTATCGCAAAAGTGTAGCTTGAAAATAATCTGGGCAACATCTCTTGAGGATACGGAAGAAAGAAACTAGAATCTGGTCGTTTCGAAGTATAATTACGAAATTCTGATTCCCAAGTTTTGTTCTTAGAAAGGTAGCAAATCAGAATAATGAGGAGAGATTTAATTTTTTGAGAATATTTAAATTGCTACCGCCGCAATGAAATTTATTACGTATTAATGCAAAAAAAACTTATCTAATTGACTTTAAACAGGTTACACAATACCATTTCTAAACCTCAAATGCCCAGTTTAAAAAAGCAGGCATTACACTCTCCCATGTTGGCACATCATGTTTGCCGCCAACTTTTTCATAGTAAAAAATATGATCAGGCCTTCTGTAGCCTTTATTTAAGAGGATTTTAACCATGTCAATAGTATCATCTATAGAATCGATGATCAGGTTTTTATTGCGATCAGCCTTTTCATCTTCTGTTCCGGCCATCAACCAGAATCTCATATCCGGCTTGCTGGAAGTGTTTTCCAATCGCTGATGCATAATGCGGTCAGCATCGGTATAGCCTTCATTTAAATCCGTTTTTCTCCACCAAAATGCACCTGAAAAAACGCCAACTACATCAAACGCAGCAGGATTATTCCAGGCAATATCAAAAGCAGATAAACCTCCCAGAGAAAAACCGGCAAAACCCACTTTACCGGTAATCGGCATTGCAATTTTCTTTTTAACAAAAGGCAAAAGTTCTTTGATCACAAAATCGCTATACAGATTGGCTTTCGCCCCACGTCCTTTAAAATCGGGTATGCCAGCAACACCGTATTCCATTAAACGGTCTTCGGAGGCCTTAATGGCCACAACAATTAACCGATGGTTTCTTTTGCCATGGTGGGCATCTTCCAAAATCCGGCTAAAATCCATCTTGGCAACATCTTGTCCGTCATTTAATAACAGAAGTTCTATTTTTTCATTGCCCAAAATACCTTCGGGTGTATAAATATCTATTTCTACCTCGCGCTTTAAATAATTTGAAGATATTTTAAAGTTGCTGGTATTAATTCTTACCGATAAAATTGTGGTGTACTTCATAATCAAGATCCCTATCACATGGCTATCGCCTCAGCATTAGGGTGCAAAGGTACAAATCTCCATAAACTATTAATTATCATAGGTTAATTTTTACAATTACCACCTCATTTTAAGGTTTACACTATTTTTATTATAAGTTTTAATTTATACCTTAAACATTCAATTTGTATTATGGTTAAAGAAGAACATAAGAAATGGTACAGCCCGAATTTAAGTGGCGAAATCGACATGCTCATCTTTGGTCACGGTGGTATCCCTATCCTACTGTTCCCAACAAGCATGGGTCGATATTTTGAGAATAAGGATTTCAAATTGATTGATTCTGTTGAGGGATTTATCAATGAAGGAAAAATCAAAATTTATTGCCCGGATGGTGTTGATAAACTAAGCTGGTACAACAAAAGTATTCATCCTGCTGACAGGGTTAAAAACCACATCTGGTACGATAAGTATTTATTGGAAGAGGTAGCCCCGCTGGCCAGACAAGAAACCGGACATCGTAAAATTATTACTGCCGGCTGCAGTTTTGGCGGTTATCATGCTGCTAATTTTGCTTTCAGGCATCCCTGGCTAGTTAGCCATATGTTTAGCATGAGCGGTGCTTTCGATATAACGGGCCAGCTAGACGGTTTTTATAACGACGATGTTTATTTCAATAACCCGGTTGATTTCGTGTTGAACAACAGCAATCCCGAGCTACATGATATGAAAATTGTACTGGGCACCACTGACCGGGATATGTGCAGGGCAGATAACGAGCGTTTATCCAATATTTTAAACAAAAAGGGCATAAACCACTGGCTGGATATCAGGCCAAACGCAGATCACGATTGGCCGATCTGGAGAGAGATGTTTCCGGATTATATTGCACAGCTATAGCTTAGTCGTTAGTCTGGAGTCCTTAGTCTATAGTCGATTTGAGCTAGAATTACAAACAATTAACCGATTAACCAGTTACACAATAAACAATATTTACCAATGAAGAAAATAGGGATTTTATTTGGACAGGAACGCTCTTTTCCTGAAGCCGTAATCGAAAGAATTAATCAAAAAGCAGAAAAAGGCATTACTGCCGAAGCGGTTAAAATCGATAAAATATTTCAAAATGTGCCGCTGGGTTATTCGGTAATTATTGACCGGATTTCGCAGGATGTACCCTTCTACCGCGCCTCCCTGAAAAATGCGGCCATTACCGGAACTGCCGTAATCAACAATCCATTTTGGTGGAGTGCCGACGAGAAGTTTTTTAATAATGCCCTGGCCGAACAAATTGGTGTTCCCGTACCTAAAACAGCCCTGATCCCTTCCAGAGAACATCCAACCGGAACAACTTCAGAATCATTTTCTAATCTCGAAATGCCATTAAACTGGGATGCGATTTTTGAGTATGTGGGCTTTCCTGCCTACATGAAACCTTATGATGGCGGTGGCTGGAGAGATGTATATAAACTTCATGACAAGGAAGACTTTTTTGATAAACACGGTGGCACCCAACAACTGGTCATGCTCCTGCAGGAAGAAATTATTTTCGAGGAATATTTCAGGTGTTATTGTATAGGTGGCAAACATGTTCATATTATGCAGTACGACCCACGCAATCCACATCATTTGCGCTATGCAACAGAAGGTAAATCTCCCGATCCAAAATTGCTTAAAACAGTAGAAGAATACACCTTAAAACTATGTAATTATTTAGGATACGATTTCAATACGGTTGAGTTCGCTGTACGAGATGGAGTACCTATTGCCATCGACTTCTGTAATCCTGCCCCTGATGCTGATATTAAAAGTGTTGGCCAGGAGAATTTTGACTGGGTAGTAGAAACCACTGCAAATTATGCGATAGAAAGAGCTAAAGCGCAAAAAGACGGACAAGATAATTTAACCTGGGGCGAATACATTAAATCGTCAGTTGGGGGCAAACCTTTAATAACCAGGGCTGGATCAACAGTTGCCAAAACAGCCGCGCCAAAGAAAGTTGCCAATACAGCAAAGGATAAAACGGCAACAACTGAAAAAACATCCGTAAAACCTAAAAAAGCTGCAGCAAAAAAATAATAGGGATTTAATTTTTAATCAATAAAAAGATGAACGAGTTTACGCTGGGCATAGAAGAAGAATATATGGTAATTGATCCCGTTACCAGAGAACTGACTTCTCACGAACAAAAAATTGTGGAGGCCGCACAAAAAATACACAAAGACCAGGTTAAGGCAGAAATGCATCAGGCCGTGGTAGAGGTGGGTACAGGTATTTGCCGCACCACTACCGAAGCCCGTCAGGAAATTGCTCAATTGCGCTATACGGTTTCTCAACTGGCCGGAGAGCAAGGTTTAAGAATTGGTGCTGCAGGTACACACCCTTTTTCACACTGGGAAAAGCAACTGATTACCGAACATCCGCGTTATAACGAAATTGTGAACGAGCTGCAGGAAGCTGCACGCTCTAACCTTATTTTTGGTCTTCACGTACATGTAGGTTTCCAATCGCGCGAACTGGCTATCCACATTGCCAACCAGGTGAGGTATTTCTTACCGCACGTTTTTGCCTTATCAACCAATTCTCCCTTTTGGGAATCCCGGAATACCGGTTACAAATCTTTCCGCACTAAAATCTTCGATAAATTTCCACGTACGGGAATTCCTGATATTTTTAACAGCATCGAAGATTATGATAATTATGTAAAACTGCTCATCAAAACCAATTGCATGGATAACGCCAAAAAAATCTGGTGGGATATCCGTGTGCACCCTTTCTTTGATACCGTTGAATTCCGCATTTGTGATTGCCCGATGCTGATTGATGAAACCATGGCGCTTACCGCTTTATTTCAATCTTTGTGTGCCAAACTGTACAAATTGCGTTTACAGAACATGGAGTTTATCAGCTATTCCAGAGCTTTGATTAACGAAAACAAATGGCGGGCTGCGCGTTACGGAATTGATGGAAACCTCATTGATTTCGGGAAAGAAATGGAAGTAAACTGCCGGAACCTTGTTTTAGAATTATTAGATTTTGTTGATGATGTAGTGGATGATTTGGGCTGCCGCGATGATATCAATTATGTACATAAAATATTAGAACACGGTACCGGTGCGGACAGGCAGTTGGCCGTTTACCAACAAACGGGTAACTTTGAGGCGGTGGTAGATTATATTACTAATCAAACACTTATTGGCGCAAAGTAATTTTAGAAATGGATAAAAGAAGCTTAAAGGTAGCCGTTATTGATATGAATAACGGTGCACCCAACCAGGGCATGCGGGGAATTCAGGAAATTTTATCCCGTTTTAAAAATGAAAACAATATCGATTTAAGTTTTGATATTTTTGATTTAAGGCAAAAAGGAGAAATACCAGGCATTGGTTACGATGCTTATATTTCAAGTGGTGGCCCAGGCAGCCCAATTGAAAGTAAAGGCGAAAAATGGGAAAATGATTTCTTTAATCTTTTAGATCGGATAGAAGATTTTAACCATAAAAACAAAGAAAGAAAAAAGTATGCATTTTTGATCTGCCACTCCTTTCAATTGGCCTGTAGAAAATATGATTTGGGCAATGTAACCGAAAGACGGTCGAATGCTTTTGGTATTTTCCCGATAACCCTGACTGAAGATGGAGAAAGAGACGAAATTTTTAATGGCATTACGAACCCCTTTTTTTCGGTCGATAGCAGAGACTGGCAGGTTATAGAACCAGATTTTGCTGCTTTTGAGAAAAAAGGCGCAAAATTATTGGCCATTGAAAAAGAACGCAAACATGTAGATTTAGAACGCTGCATGATGTCGATCCGCTTTTCTGATGAAATTATCGGTACGCAGTTTCACCCTGAGGCTGATCCAGTGGGCATGAAAATGTACTTACTTCAGGAAGAAAAGAAAAAAGCAATCATTGATCTGCATGGCGAACAGAAGTATTTGGATATGCTGAACAGTTTAGATGATCCGGCAAGGATTGTATTAACACAAAGTGTTATTTTACCTAATTTCTTACAAAAAGCAATTGGGCATTTGCAAGAGGTGTAATACTCGCTCAGGCACCAAAAACCAAACACCAAAACCTATGATACCTGACCAACGCCAAAAATACAACCAACAGTTCACCAACAAGAAGTATCAACACTTCCTCACCCAACTGCAAAGGGGTTATCCGGAAATCCCTTTTCGGGTTGCAGAAACGCCTGTTTTTATTTCAAAAGCTTTAAAAGAAAAATTACTCACGGCAGGGGAAGAAATCATAACCCTCATTAAGCAACCTAACTTTAAGGCACTTACACAAAAAGCAATTCCTGCAGATTGGAACGTACCTAATGAAAATAAACAACCACACTTTTTAACGTTCGATTTCGGTATCTGCAAAGATAATAACGGAGAGCTCACACCGATGTTGATTGAAATGCAGGGTTTCCCCTCGTTATATGGTTTTCAGCACCATTTGGCAAAAACTTTTAAAACGAGTTTCGATATAGACTCTTCTATAAATTATTTTTTAAACGGCTTTAATGAAGAAAAGTACATCAAACTTCTTAAAGAGGTGATCATTGGCTCCCACCAGCCAGAAGAGGTAGCCTTGATGGATGTAGATGCGCCGAATCAAAAAACCGCCATTGATTTTTTTGTAACCCAAAAACTGTTAGGCATTAAGATTTTGGCATTGGAAGACATAAAAAAAGTGGGCAAACAACTATTTTATGAAGAAGATGGTAAGAAGATTCAGTTAAAAAGAATTTATAACCGACTGATATTCGATGAAGTGGCTAATAACACCGAAATTTTTAAAAAAAGTTTCGATCCGCGTGAGGAACTTGAGGTGGAATGGGTAACACACCCCAACTGGTTCTATCGGATCAGTAAGTACACCATGCCATTTTTACAAAGCGAATTTGTACCGGAAACCCGCTTTCTGAATGAAGTAAAGCATATCCCCGAAGATTTAGAAAACTACGTACTTAAGCCATTATTCTCTTTCGCCGGCATGGGTGTAATTATCGATGTAACCGAAGCTGACATTACCAGTATCAAAGATCCTGAAAACTGGATTTTGCAACGGAAAGTAAATTACGAACCTGCAGTTCAGGCGCCCGATGGCGGGGTAAAGGCCGAAATCAGGATGATGTATTTATGGCCGGATGGCGGCGAACCTCAGCTTTGTATTAATCTTGCCCGCCTTAGTCGTGGTAAAATGATTGGCGTACGCTACAATGCCGATTTTGATTGGGTTGGCGGTACTATCGGTTTTATGGAGGAATAAACCATGTTTTCTTTACCCACATAGATCACTAAGGATCAGACAATACCCACCGTAGGTCTGTGGCAAAACTAAAATTTTCCGTATAAATGAACCTGATCCGATCACGAATAACACATGCGCTGTGTCCGCTGTGTAAAACTCCGTTCTCTCTGTGGTAAACAAGATTTGTACTCAATATTTACATTTAGCTGAATCCCATCCTCTTAAAAGCACTTATATTTGTATTATGGATATTCAAACGATTTTAGTCTTTTTACTTTTTGCGGTAGCACTGGTATATGTTGGCCGTTTGGTTTTTAAATCTTTACAGGTAAAAAAAGATGGATGTGGTGGCAATTGTAAATGTGGAGTAGATTTTTCCGATATTAAGCCCATAAAAAAATAATAAGCCATCTTTATGATTCATCAGTTTCAAAAATACTTACAGGAAAAAATAGAGATCACTGATGAACAGTTCGAAAGCATATCATCTGCGTTAAAAATTAAAAAATTCGAGAAAAACGAAATCGTTCAATACACGGGTGATAATTTTAAACACGGATATTTTGTAGGCAAAGGTTTATTACGCGCCTATTCGATTGATGCAAAAGGCAAAGAACACATCCTTCAGTTTGCCCCCGAAAACTGGCTGATTTCTGACCGCAATAACATGAATAACGAACCCTCGATATTTTTCATCGATGCCATAGAAGCAAGCGAAGCCGTGTTAATGCCCAACAATTTCATGGAAGAAGCAGCCAGGCAAGTACCCTGTTTACAGCCCATGCAAATTAGGCTACTCAACAATTCGATCCGCTTTATGCAGAAAAGAATTAACATGTTATTAAGTGCAACGGCTGAAGAAAGATACCTTGATTTTATTAAACTTTATCCTAACCTTACCCTCCGCGTGCCACAGTGGATGATTGCATCCTATCTGGGCATTACGCCCGAATCGTTAAGCCGTGTAAGAAAAGAGCTGGCGAACAAACATTTCAGACCATAGGCAATTGAATGAGTGAGTTTTGAATGAGTAAATGGTATTTTAAAATCTAACTTTTCTCTCATTCCATCATTCTCTCATTCTCTCATTCCATCATTCCATCATTCTTTCATTCCCTCATTCCATCATTCCATCATTCCATCAATCTATCCTACTCTCATTCAATCATTTCCCTTTCTTACCATACATCAATAGGTAGTAAAAACCTGGACTGTACTTTTGTGTTATTAATATTAAAAGCTAAAAAACAAAAGATATGGCACAACAGAAATGGACATTAGATCCAACCCACAGCGAATTGCAATTTAAAGTAAAACACTTAATGATTACTACTGTAACTGGTAGTTTAAAATCTTTCTCAGCAGAATTATTATCTGAAGGTGATGAGTTCGAAAATGCAGAGATTTCTTTCAAAGGCGATATCGGTTCGCTGGATACCGGAAATACTGACCGCGATAACCATTTAAAAAGTGGCGATTTTTTCGATGCTGAAAAATTTGCGCATATCGAATTTAAATCCAATTCAGTAGAAAAAGATGGTAGCGATTATATCGTTAAAGGTGATTTAACGATTAAGGGCGAAACTAAACCCGTAAAATTAACCGCAGAATTTGGGGGCATTGCTACTGATCCATGGGGCAACACCAAAGCAGGCTTTACCTTAAGTGGAAAAATTAACCGTTCTGATTTCGGTTTAACCTGGAATGCGGCACTGGAAACCGGTGGGGTAATGGTGAGTGAGGAAGTTCGCATTTTAGGCGAATTACAGTTTGTGAAACAAGCGTAGAGCGTATAAGCGATAGGCGTTTGGCGATTAGCGTAATGTACGCCATACGCCAAACGCATAACAGAAAGGTTCCAATCATGGAAACAAAACAAATAGAAAAAGTACTAAAGGCTCCGGCGCCACATATGGTTGGCGATGGATTTAGGGTACATAATTTTTTCCCAGGCGGTTATCAAATCCATATGAGTCCTTTTTTCCTGATGGATTATGGCTCAAAGATCGAATTTTCTGCAAGGAAAGAACCAAGGGGTGTCGGCGTTCATCCACATCGTGGTTTTGAAACCGTAACAATTGCCTATCATGGTGCGGTTGCACATCATGATAGCGCTGGAAACAGCGGGGTAATTTATCCTGGTGATGTACAATGGATGACCGCAGCAAGCGGAATACTGCACAAAGAGTATCATGAAGCAAACTACAGCCTGGCTGGAGGTCCTTTTCAAATGGTACAGTTATGGATTAATCTTCCTGCCAGATATAAGATGGGCAAACCAGGCTATCAAGCTATTGAACAAGCTGATATGGCCCGTTTTGACATCCCTGAAAATGGAGGAAAAATTGAAATTATAGCAGGCCATTATAAAGGCATAAAAGGTAATGCAAACACTTTTAGCCCGATAGAACTCTATAATGCCCGGCTAAATAAAGGTGGCCAGGCTACTTTTAACTTTCCTGAGCATTTTAACACCGGATTGATGGTGATTGAAGGTTCGATTAAAATAAATGGATCGGAAACTGCTATTGCAGATCATTTTGTACACTTCAGCAATAAGGGCACAGCAATTAAAATCGAAGCTTTAGAGAACAGTGTGATTTTAGTGTTGAGCGGAGAACCCATCGACGAACCTATTGCACAATATGGCCCATTTTTAATGAATACCGAGTCCGAGATTCATCAGGCCATAGAAGATTACAATCAAGGTAGATTTGGTTATTTAGAAGAATAAACTGATCATTGTTACCTAATATTATTTTTAAAACGAATTTAAAAACGGCGCCTTTTTTTTATAAAATTGCCGTTTTTTTTTGCTTTATACTGCATATAAGGTAGTTTTTATCTTCTTTGAGAGCGCAATGTATGTGCAAGAAAATAACGGAGTTCCTGTGTTCCGCTTGTACGCTTCGGGCATCGTTTCTCTGCCCTGCAGGGTACCGCTGCACCCAGGGCTATAAAGCAAAGACAGCATTTTATTTTAACGGTTTACAAGGTGCACAAACGATGTTCATAAACCTGATGGTAGCGGCAGCCCCGAAGAATGAGGGCTACAGCGAACAGCAGGACTGCACACCCCGATGGAACACCGTCCTTTCGTTTCCAAATAAATAGGTGGTTAGTTTATCTTCTTTGAGAGCGCAATAACTCTGCAAGAAAATAACGGTGTTCCTGTGTCCCACGTGTACGCTTCGGGCATCGTTTCTCTGCCCTGCAGGGTACCGCTGCCCCCAGGGCTATAAAGCAAAGACAGTATTTTGATTTAACGGTTTACAAGTGCACAAACGATGTTTATAAACCTGATGGTAGCGGCAGCCCCGAAGAATGAGGGCTACAGCGAACAGCAGGACTGTACACCCCTATGAAACACCGTCCTTTCGTTTCCAAATAAATAGGTGGTTAGTTTATCTTCTTTGAGAGCGCAATGTCTGTGCAAGAAAATAACGGAGTTCCTGTGTTCCACTTGTACGCTTCGGGCATCGTTTCTCTGCCCTGCAGGATACCGCTACACCCAGGGGTATAAAGCAAAGAGAGTATTTTGTTTTAACGGTTTACAAGTGCACAAACGATGTTTATAAACCTGATGGTAGCGGCAGCCCCGAAGAATGAGGGCTACGGCGAACAGCAGGACTGCACACCCCGATGGAACACCGTCCTTTCGTTTCCAAAACCTGAAAACTTGGCCCTAATTACTTTTCTGATAAAAAAACTGGCCTTTAATACTTAGCATGGGTGATCACTGGGAAAAAGAAAAACTCGTGAATAAATCGTAATGCAAGTATCTTAAGATTAGCTTCGCTGAGCACTTCGTGGTTCCCGCATGCGCGAGAATGACGACTTACTGTTGGAGTTTGTCAGTGCTAGTTATTTCAGCTTCTTTCTGGTAAAACAGCCCCTGAAACGAGTTGCCTTCGGTGAGCTCGCTCATGGATCGATCGGTTTACTGTGCAGCTTTCCGTTGCGCTACAGGACGGCGTGACAACGCTCTTTAAAAATTTCAATACAGGATTAAAATAGTATCTTAGGGTAGAACTAACGATCTAATTTACGGCGCCTAACTTTAAATCATTCATCCAATCTTCATATTCGTTAGTGACATTTGAATCAATAAATCAGAAAAGAAAAATGTCCGGAAAACAAATATTTCAAACTGAGACTAAAACACGCTGGCACGCATTTACATGGGTAAGCCGTACGTTTTTTGTAGTCTTCATTGTCGCAATCATTTGCGTAGTGTACACACTATCATCAGTGCAGGCACCTAATTTGCCTTTTATCAACACGAATACACCCTTAACACAAAAACAGTTAGAGAAGTTAAAAAAATCGCAACGGTATAAGGATTTCACTATCGAAAAATCAAAGCTGCAAAAGATCAGGAAAGATCGTGAACGCCGCATCTTAACGCATCACGGAAATAATAAGCGCATCAACATGGCATTTTATGTGAGTTGGGCAGGAAGCAAAGAATCATCAATATCAGACTTAAAACGCAACATCAGCCATCTGGACATGGTGGCTACAGAATCGTTTTTTTTAAATGGAGATTCTATTGTAGATAAAGCAGATACTGCCGCCTTGAAAGTGATACATGCAGGCAAAAAATCGGCTATTGCTGTAGTTTCAAATTATAATAAAGACCATTGGGACGGCGGAGCGGTAAGAAGATTATTAGATGATCAGCCTGCTCAGCAAAAATTGATCTACGAACTGATAGCGATAACCAAAAAATATGGTTATCGGGGGATCAACATCGATTTCGAAGAGCTCAACCTTAAAAACAGCGATAGTTTTAACGCTTTTATGAAGAACCTGTATACGCAGTTTCATGCTGAAAAACTGATTGTATCTCAGGATATTTCACCAGAAAATGACGATTATCAGCCAGAAATTCTTCAAAAGTATAACGATTACCTGGTGTTAATGGCTTATGATCAGCATACCGAACTCAGTAATGCCGGCGACATTTCACACCAGGAATGGGTGGAGGAAAAGCTCGATGATATCTGCAATAAAGTTGATGCCGACAAAGTAATCCTGGCATTGGCGTGCTATGGTTACGATTGGCCAAAAAATAGCATTGGAGAAGCGGTTACCTACGAGCAGGCGATGACAAGGGCTGTTACTTATAAAAGCAAGATAAATTACGATCCCGCTTCTGCCAATTTAAACTATACTTACAATGATGGCAGCGGCATTAAACATGAAGTTTATTTTACCGATGCAGCTACTTATTTTAATTTAATCCGCAAGGCTGATGACTGGGATATCGCCGGTGTGGCTTTATGGCGTTTGGGTTCTGAAGATAAACGTTTATGGTCTTTTATTTCTAACGACCTAAGTTTAGATACATTAAAGAAAAAACCATTCGATTTACGCAAAATTGCTTCATTAAACATGGGAGGAATCTCCTATCTGGGCGATGGTGAAATATTAGACCTCATCTCTACCCCTAAACCTGGAAGTGTAAGATTTACTTTAAATAAAGACGATTTTTCTATTGCCGATCAAAAGTATACCAGGCTTCCGGAGCAATACGTAATTAAAAGATTTGGAGAGGCCGATAAAAAAATTGCTTTAACTTTTGATGATGGCCCCGATCCTGTTTATACACCGCAGGTACTGGATATTTTGAAACGGGAAAAAGTACCTGGCTGTTTCTTTGTAGTTGGCGTTATGGCCGAAAAAAATATGGAATTGTTAAGGCAGGAATATAATGACGGTTATGAAATTGGAAACCATACCTTTTTTCATCCGGATATGTCGGCCATTGGTCCTAAAAGGGTAAAATTTGAGCTGAATGCGACCCGCAGGTTAATTGAAGCCGTTACCGGACACAGTACCATTTTATTCCGTGCACCATTTAATGCCGATGCCGAACCACAAAACATTTCCGAAATTTTACCGGTTGCACAAAGCCGCAAAGAGAATTACATCAATATTGGAGAATATATCGACCCAGAAGACTGGGAACCGGGTAAAACTGCCGATCAGATTTTTAATGAGGTGGTAAAACAGCAAGATAACGGTAACATCCTGTTACTTCACGATGCTGGCGGAAACCGTGAAGCTACCGTTGCAGCATTACCACGAATCATCAAATTCTTTAAAGCCAAAGGTTACACCTTTACCACAGTGGGCGATTTGATGGGTAAAAAAAGATCAGAGCTCATGCCAGCAGTAAAATCTACCGCAAACAGTGGTTTTTCAGGTTCTGGTGATTACTTTTTCATCAATTTCTTCTATTACGGCAATATGGTTTTAAACATCATATTTTCTGTCGCAATCGTACTTGCGATCTTAAGAACCATATTTATTGCTTATCTGGCCATCAGACAGCGCAAAAGAGCAAAACGTAACGTGGGTAAGTTAGTACAGCATCCTTCAGAAAAAGTGAGTATCATCATTCCGGCTTACAATGAAGAAGTTACCGCAGTTCAAACCATTAATAGTCTTTTAAAAACCACCTACCCCGATTTTGAATTGATTTTTGTTGATGATGGTTCTAAGGATAAAACCTTTCAAATCGTAAACGAAAATTTTGGTAACCATCCTCAGGTAAAGGTTTTCCGTAAAGAAAATGGAGGCAAGGCTTCTGCATTAAATTATGGGATATCAAAAGCCACAGCCGAATTTGTAGTTTGTATAGATGCTGATACGCAGTTAAAAAATGATGCGGTAACCGAACTGATGCGCTATTTCTATAACGATAAGATCGCAGCCGTAGCCGGAACCGTAAAAGTTGGAAATACCAACAACATCATCACCAAATGGCAATCAATAGAATACATTACTGCTCAAAACATGGACAGAAGGGCTTTCGATTTATTAAATACGATTACTGTCGTACCTGGAGCAATAGGTGCCTTTAGAAAAAATGTGATTCTTGAAATTGGTGGTTTCACTATCGATACCCTTGCGGAAGATTGCGACTTAACCATGCGCATTTTAAGGGCTGGTTATAAAGTAAAAAACTGCGATGGCGCAATTGCTTATACAGAAGCACCGGAAACAGTAAATATGTTACTCAAACAACGTTTCCGTTGGAGTTTTGGGGTAATGCAAAGTTTTTGGAAAAACAGGAAAACGTTGCTAAACAAAAAGTATGGCTATTTTGGGATGGTAGGAATGCCAAATATCCTGATCTACCAGATTATTTTACCATTGTTTTCTCCGCTTGCCGATCTTTTTATGCTTATTTCTTTGATTAGCGGCCTGTTTTCATTAAGCGCTATTAATAATTTAACGCTAACCGGATTCTCAGGAATTTTAAGCCTCCACAATGGTTTTGGTCAGGTACTCTTTTATTACATTATCTTCATCCTCGTTGATATGATTTTTGCGGCCATTGCTTTCCGTATGGAGAAAGAAAAGTACACCAATTTACTTTATATTTTCCCTCAGCGTTTTTTCTGGAGACAATTGATGTATGTTGTATTATTCCGTTCGTTCAGGAAAGCGATTAAAGGGGAACTGGAAACATGGGGAACGATAAAAAGAACAGGGAATGTTAAGGAACAAGTAGCTTAATGGAATTTGGTGAAAAAGAAGTCAAGTTTTAATAGCCAGTGTGCTATCAAAAACTTGACTTCTTTGATTCAATTAAAAAATCTTTTACTTCTCGATTAAGCAAACGGCATAAGAAACAACGCCCTCTTCTCTACCAACAAAACCCATCTGTTCATTGGTGGTTGCCTTAATAGAGATATCTTCTGTGGAAATTCCGGTTGCTTCAGCAATGTTTTGCTGCATAGCAGGAATATGAGGGTTAATTTTGGGCGCTTCTAAACAAAGCATGGCATCAATATTTCCGATCCGCCAGCCTTTTTCAGCCAGTAGTTTAACGGTTTCTTTCAGCAGGATCAAACTACTGATGCCCTTCCACCTCTCATCTGTATTCTTAAAATGGAAACCAATATCGCGCAGGTTGGCTGCACCTAGAAGTGCATCGCAAATGGCATGAAGTAAAACGTCAGCATCAGAATGCCCAAAAGCCCCTTTATGGTGATCTAAGGTAACACCGCCAACAACAAAAGGATGCTGATCTTTTAACTGATGTACATCAAATCCGAAACCTACTCTAATTTTCATGTTTATTTGCTTTAATCTTATTTATCTTTTGCCTTATTTTCGCCAAAGTTAAACAATAGACTAAAACGGAGTGTATTTGCAAGTGGACTAGTTTGTGCATTTGCAATTAAATAAGAGAAATCGATGTTAAAGACATTGTATTTTAATCCAAGTCCTAAAGTAAAATACCGGCTATCGCCTTTCATCGGGCTCTGGTAGTTGTAACCTGCCCTGACCGCAAATTGTTGATTGTACCAGTATTCAAGGCCTGTAGAAATCCCCACCTCTTTTAATTCTTCGCTAAAACCACCCGGTGCATCGCTAAATGAGCCAAAAATTCCGGCAGGTACCGAACGGTTCGGGTTTTTCCCGCTTACAATATTATTGTTCGAATCGTAAATAGGTTGTGTGGGTACCAGCAATTTATTAAAATCAAGTGCAAAGGTTAAAGTGCTAAAATCATCTACGGTAAATGTAGATGCCCCTCCGATTTTAAAATTAGTGGGTAAAAAGAAATTCTCTCCACCATCAGAATAGCTCATTTTTGTTCCGATGTTAGAGATATTGGCTCCGGCAGAAAGAATGGCCTCTCTGCCAAACAATGTGGTGGCTGTTTTATACAAACCTGACACATCAACTGCTACCGAATTCCCACTATGCACCTGTCCGGATGAAGAAAATTGACCGGAAGCAAGATTCGAATAAATATACCTTAACGAAGTCCCCAACGAAAACTCCTTACCAAAATTACGGGCAAAAGAAACATCAAAAGCAAGTTCATTAGGATTGGCAATCCCAAGATCCTGTTGGTTAATATCTGTAAGCTGGATGGAGCCCAAAGAAAAATATCGTAAAGACGCACCAATGGTATTGCGGTCGTCCAGTTTATAAAATCCGCTTAAATAAGCGAGATTAATATCAGGCACCAGACTTTTTAACCATGGGCTGTAAGATACAGAAAACCCATAAGGTTTATCCAGGAAAGCAAGCTTAGCAGCATTAATACTGGCTGAATTTACATCACCTGCCACGGCTACGCCTGCATCACCCATTGCACCAGCACGGGCATCGGGTGTAATGAGCAGAAATGGAACTGCTGTTACAATATTATTTGCCTCGCTACCGTTTGTTTGGGTATTACCTATGGTTACCTGCGCGTTTGTTTTACCAAACACCAATGCCATTGAGAGTGCAGAAAAAGCAAGTTTACTGATGTACTTGAAATTCATCCTTATAAAGGTACGTAATTTTAGATTTTGGTATTTAGTATTCACTGTAGAATATATCAGTAACGTAAAACCAAAACTTATATTTCACCAAAATACGAATTCTAAGATTATTTACTAATTAAACATACGATTTTTACATATGGGTGTTAGTACTTAAAATGTAAGTACAATGCTAATAGCCCTTTAGTAAAAAAAATGCTATACATATATTTTTATCTCGTCGGCAATTAATTTGCCGCGTTAAAAAGCCAAAAACCAAATGTGGCAAATCTCATGATATATTCCAAACCAAATATTATTTGTGACACTTCTTACGAAGGATATCAACCGGATCTCATATGCCAGGCCATGTTATCCATCAATTTTAATCAAATTTATATTGTGATAAACTTCATATAAAGAAATTATTATTGATTACAAATAGACTGCAAAACCTTGACACAAATATTTTATCTAACTTATTTATAATTATTTAGCAATAATTTCGTTTAAAAATAAAACAGACTTCATACGGTAAAAAAAACAGGTTATCACTCAAAAACACAGAAGATATTTTATTGCCAGATTATTTATATATTCATTTAAAATTTGTTTAATTTTATCGGTTGAAAGGCCATAAAGGCTATATCCCGTTGCTTCATATGAAAAAACTGATACTATATTCTCTTACTTGTTTATCATTAGCCGCCCTGCTTTCGAGTTGTAGCTCAAAAAGCGCGAGCTCTAGCAAAACAGGTATTCCCTATGCCGATAGGAAAAGTAAAAACAATCAATCAGGGGCTTTTGCGGTGGCTACACAGTATAAAAGGGCGCCAGGACCTGGTTTAATTCCAATTGAAGGTGGGGTTTTGGTTGTTGGTGGTAGTGCCATTGAAATACCAGGTGTTGAGCCTAATATTTATAATTACAAAAGACAGGTAACAGTGCCATCTTTTTATATGGATGAGACAGAGGTATCAAATACCGATTGGTTGGAATACCTGCACTGGATCAGATATAATTATCCTGAAGATCAGGAATATTACTATAATGAGCTCCCTGATACTTTAGTTTGGCGCCAGGCATTATCTTATAATGAACCTTATGTAGACAATTATCTAAGACACCCTGCTTATCGTGATTACCCTGTAGTAGGTGTTTCCTGGGAACAGGCTTCTCGTTATTGTGAGTGGAGAACTTCAAGAGCAAACGAATTTATTTTACGTGAAAAAGGAATCTTAACTGATTATAAAACGCTTGCCGGTAATGGAAAAGGCAAAGCTGGTGCGACCACTGCTGCCTCAACGCCTAAACCAGACAAACCTTTCAATACAGATGCCTATTTAAATGGCCAGTATGATGATAAGGGTAAAAATGCATTTGTTGATTACAATACTAAATCAGGTGCTGCTACCACAACAGCAGGCGGAACTGCAGCTGCAGGTACAGGTAAAAATAATCAGCCAAGAAGAACAGCTACCCTGGAAGATGGTGTAATTATGCAGCCATACCGTCTACCAACTGAGGCCGAGTGGGAATACGCAGCTTTGGGTTTAATTGGCAACACGGAATATGAGAACATCAATCAGAATAAAATTTACCCTTGGAATGGCTTAGGTGTTAGTTCTGCTAAAAAGAAAACCAGGGGTATGATTCAGGCCAACTTTAAAAGAGCTCCAGGAGATTATATGGGGGTTGCCGGTTCTTTAAACGATAAGGGAGATTTAACTGTTCCGGTTATCCAATACGCGCCAAACGATTTCGGCTTATACAACATGGCAGGAAATGTAAACGAATGGGTGAACGACGTTTACAGAACCGGTACGTTTACCGATGCAGATGCATTTAACCCTTACCGTGGTAACTATTTCACCAATAAAAAGTTAGCAGATCCTCAAAGCGGAAAAATTGCATTAGACAAGTATGGCAATCCGATTAAGGAAAACGCTTACGCCGGAAGAAAACAGACCTGGGCTGAGAAACAGGCACAGGCAAAACGTTCAGATTCGATTTCCAAATCGACTGATCCACAATCGCCAGTAGCATCAACTACTTATCAAGCCGATCAAAGAGGTTATCGCGACAGACAAAATACTTTATTAAATGAAGAAGGTGTAACGCTTGTAAACGATAAATCAAGGGTTTATAAAGGCGGATCCTGGAATGATATGGCTTACTGGTTAAACCCTGCAACGCGCCGCTTTATGCAACAGGATGAGTCATCAGCTGAAGTAGGTTTCCGCTGTGCCATGACCATGCTTGGTGCTCCAGAAATTAGTACCGCTGGCAAAAGAAGTTTTAAAAACCCTCCGCAAAAGCCCTATAGGGTAAAAAGAGGTAAATAAAGAAAAGTCCCGAAGCAAATCGGGACTTTTTTATGCGTTATGTTTTGGTAATCTAACTTGAACAATTCAAACGAAACTCGTCATCTCGACTGAAACGCAGTGGAATGGAGCGATCTATTCAGACAGATTTAGTTTCGCTAAGCACTTTGTGGTTCTCAATTGCTTCGCACTCCACTACTTTTATTTAAACGGATCGTCATGCTGAATTTATTTCAGCATTTTTCCTGTTAAAAAACCTTGAAATAAATTCAGGGTGACGACACTAATTAATACCTTCATGATAAAAACACATAGCTACTTAAACTGAACTAAGATTTGGTTTTTTTCTACCTTATCTCCCTGCTTAACCAAGATCTTTTTAACCACTCCATCTGTTGATGATTTCAGGATATTTTCCATTTTCATCGCCTCCAGTACCAAAAGATTATCACCTTTTTTTACTTCAGTATTTTCTTCAACCAAAACCTTTAGCACCAAACCAGGCATAGGCGCTTTTATCTCTAAAACTTTAGTAGCGGTCAAATTATCCAGACCAAGTTGTTTTAATAAGACATCAAATTGATCTTCGATACTAATTTGATAAATATTCCCATTTACCTTTATTTTACAGGTTTTTTCAGTCCTATTGATGTCAACAAGTTCTGTATTAAAAGACCTGTTTTGGTATAGTACGTGCGTAATGTTATCTGCAATTGTACTCAGGTCGGGTTGAACCTGCTCCCCATTTACCAAAAAAGCTGAATCCTTATTCTCAACTTCAAATAAAAACTGGTTATTTACTTTTACTTTATACATGGCTTATTGGGTTAAAGCATACTGAACTAAATTCGCGCCCATTTTTAGTGCTTTGGTTCGCGTTTCCTGTGTATCTTCAGGGTAAGTACCATAGTCTTCCCAGCCGTTCCCTAAATCGCACTCATAGGTATAATAACAAACCATCCTACCCTTATAAATTAAAGCAAATCCTTGAGGGCGTTTATTATCATGCTCATGGATTTTCGGCAAGCCGCCCGGAAATTTAAATTTTTGATTATAAATGGCGTGGCTGGCAGGCAATTCTACAAAACTAAGCTCAGGAAATACTTTTTTCATCTGAGGCCTGATAAATTTATCTAAGCCGTAGTTATCATCAATATGAAGAAATCCACCACCGGTAAGATATTGCCTTAAATTTTTGATTTCCTGGTCGCTAAAAACAACGTTACCATGCCCCGTCATATAAATAAACGGATAATTGAAAATTTCTTTTGAACCTACTTCCACGATGCTCTCTTCAGTGTAAAAATTAGTCTTCAGATTGGCATTGCAATAGGCAATTAAGTTTGGCAAAGCTGTTCTGTCTGCATACCAATCGCCACCACCACTATACTTTAATTTGGCCATGCGATAGGTTGGCGGAGTGAAAGCGAAAAGCATAAAGCTAAAGACTAAAACAGCAAAGCTAAAAGCCAGTGTCAAAAATTTCGGAACCTGAAAACTGAAAACTGAAAACTTCAAATTGATTATCGGTTAAGGTAATTGATTTCAAAACAAACAGATAAAGCCGCAGTTTCTGTGCGCAACCTGTTATCACCTAAAGTTAATGCTTTAAAGTCTTTGTTCAAAGCTAAATTAACTTCATCTGGTGTGAAATCTCCTTCAGGACCAATAAGAATTAAATATTTTTGATGTGGAGCCACCAATTCGGATATAAATCGTTTTTCTCCGTTATCAATACAATGTGCAATTAATTTATGGCCGTCAAATGGTTCTTTTAAAAAAGAATCAAAAGCAATGGCATCGTTTAATTTGGGGTGGTAAGCTTTGATAGATTGTTTTACGGCAGCGGTAATTACCTTATTAAGGCGATCCTCTTTAACCACCCTGCGCTCCGATCTGTCGGTGATAATAGGTGTAACTTCATCAATGCCCAACTCTGTAGCTTTTTCTAAAAACCACTCCATGCGGTCGATATTTTTAGTTGGCGCAACTGCAATGTGCAGGTAATGATTTCTTTTATGAAACTCCGTTTCTACTTTTAAAATGGCTAAAGAAACTTTTTTTGGATTATCGGCAGTAATTTCAGCGGTATAAAAACCACCTTTCCCATCAACCAGGTTAACGATTGAACCTATGGTAAGGCGAAGTACCCTGACGCAATGTTTACTCTCTTCTTCGTTGAGCGTATAAGTATTTTGGGTTAGATCTGGTGTATAAAAAATATGCATGGTTGAAATTAATGATTATCAACCATATCTTCTTTATTGATTACCAGTTCCAATTTAATGGTTTCTATATTTTGCTCTGTCTTTTTTAAGATGGTAAACAGGTAACCGTATGATTCGTTGCTTTCACCCACCTCTGGAATACGTTCAAAAATATGTGAAACCAATCCACCAACGGTATCAAAATCTTCATCCTCTGGCAAATCGTGAGGCAGATGCTCGTTTACATCGTACACTGTAGCAAATGCATTTACGATAAACTCATTATCAGAAACCTTTTCTACCAACGGTTTTTCTTCATCGTACTCATCTTGTATTTCTCCTACAAGCTCTTCTACAATATCTTCTAAGGTAACCATACCTGCTGTACCACCAAACTCATCTAATACAATAGCAATCTGTATGCGATTACTTTGCAGTTCGCTCATCAGATCGTTAATTTTTTTGGTTTCTGTAACGAAATAGGGTTTTCTGATAATATCGTTTAATGTCCAGTGCTGATTACCTGCCGCAACCAATGGTAAAATATCTTTTGCATGGATAATCCCTACAATTTTATCCATAATATCATCGTAAACCGGCAAACGTGAATATCCTTCCTTAATAATGGTATCAATCACTTCTTCTTTTGGGGAAGTTAATTCTATACCCGAAATCTTGGTTCTGGGTACCATGATATTCTTCACCACACGCTCATTAAAATCAAATACATTTTTGATCAGCTCGTGTTCGTTATTATCCAATGCGCCGCTTTCTTTACCCTGATCGAGCAAATACTGTAATTCCTCGGTGCTGTGGATAGATTCGTGGCCGGCAGAGGCATCAATCCCAAATGGTTTAAGAATAATGGCAGCTAGACTATTTAGTGTCCAAATGAATGGTTTAAATACCACATAAAATAACTGAAGCGGTATAGAAACAAAAAGTGTTGTTGCTACAGGTCTTTGAATAGCGAAAGATTTTGGTGCCAATTCACCAAACACAATATGCATGATCGTGATAAGCGAAAAGGCAACAACTGTTGAGGCAGTATGAATAGAAGCATCGCTTAAACCCCACTCTAAACTATCAAAAAGATTTTTGAAAATGGTATGCATAACGCCTTCACCTACCCAGCCTAAGCCAAGTGATGCAAGCGTTATACCTAGCTGTGTGGCGGCCAAATATCCGTCGAGATTATGGATAATCCCCTTAGCCATTTTGCCAACACGACTGCCTGTTTTTGCTTTAATTTCAATTTGTGATGCCCTAACCTTTACAATTGCAAACTCTGCTGCAACAAAAAATCCGTTAAGTAACACCAAAAATAAGGCAAGGAATAATCTCCATCCAACAGAAGTGGTATCAGTTTCCTGTACTGCAGCCAAAACTACGTTTGTGGGCAGAATTGCACTTAGCTCTAAATTTAAAAACAAACAGACCGTGGGTAAATCCATTAAGCTAATTCTCTAAATGTTGTGTTATAAAGTTCTATGCTTTCTTTGATTACTTTATGCGCATAGCGAACACCAAGTAAATGTTCGATCGTTACATTTTTATCTTCTAATGCTTTATAATCCTGAAAGAAACGAACAATTTCTTTCATTTGGTGCGGAGGCAACTCATCTAAATCGTTGATATAGTTTACCGACATATCGTGGGCAGCTACAGCGATGATCTTATCATCTTGTTCACCATTGTCTACCATATGCATTACACCAACTACTTTCGCTTCAATCAATGTCATTGGATAAACATCTACTGAACAAAGTACTAAAATATCTAATGGGTCTTTATCATCGCAATAGGTTTGCGGGATAAAACCATAGTTTGCCGGATACATTACTGAAGAAAAAAGAACCCTATCCAATTTAATCAGACCTGATTCTTTATCTATTTCGTATTTTGCTTTTGAACCTTTTGGAATTTCAATAATTGCGTTTACAATTTCTGGAACGTTATGCCCAGGGGATACGCTATGCCACGCGTGATGATCGTCTTTTGCCATTTTTAATTTAAATCTGTTTTATCCTCTTCAGGACCTTTCACTACTTTACTTTTTACAAAGGTAATTAATAAAGGTATAGTTGTAATAAGGATAAAGCCAATAATAATATATAATAAATAATCAGTAATTTCTTTTTCAAACCTTCTGCCTAAAAAATAGCCCAGTAAAGTTAAGGAGCAGATCCAGAGTACGCCACCTACAATGTTGTACAATGCAAACTTTTTGAAATCCAGTTTTACCACCCCAGCAAAAATCGGTGCAAAAGTTCTAACAATCGGCACAAATCTGCCCATAATCAACGCAAAGGCACCTTGTTTGTTATAATAATCTTCTGCTGCCTTCAAATAACGTTTCTTAAAAAAGAAACTGTCTTTTCTAGTATACAACACCGGGCCAGTTTTTCGGCCGAACCAATAACCTGTAAAATTTCCAGAAATGGCCGCTATGCATAAACCAGCCAGGAGTACAGCAATGTTCACATCAAGTTTGCCTGTTGCGACAAACATTCCCGCCAAAAACAATAAATAATCACCAGGAAGGAAAAAGCCAAAAAACAGGCCTGTTTCTGCATAGATAACGAATGCGACTAAATAGAATCCGCCCTCCCTCAATAATTTCTCGGGATCAAGTAGCTGATGCAGGTTATTCCAAAAATCGTGCATATTCAATTATTCGTAAAACTACAAATAATTATTAAACAACACCATACCTATATTAGGTTTAAAATAATTGCCGGATAAATACCCAATACCAATGTAATTGCAACAGAAACCAACAAAACCACTTTATATTGTACAGGGGTTGAAAGCTCTGTTTCTGCACCTTCTTTAAACCACATGGCTACAATTACCCTAAAATAATAATAGAAGCCAACCAGCGCATTTAAAATCGCAAATGCCACAAGCAGGGTTTTATATTCCGTCATTACATTCAGGAACATTAAATATTTACCAATAAAACCAGCTGTAAGTGGAATACCAGCCAACGAAAGCATGGCTACGGTTAAGCATAATGCAACTAATGGATTCCGCTTAGCCAGACCATTAAAGCTTTCGAAGCTATCACTACCTGTTTTTTGTTTTACTAAAATTAATACAGCAAAAGCAATAATTGATGCAAAAGTATAGGCGGATGCATAAACCAGTACATTGTTTCCGGAGTTTTTGGTCAGTACAATCAAAGAGAACAACAGGTAACCCGCATGCGAAATACTGGAGTATGCCAACATACGCTTAAAGTTCTTTTGGAAAAGAGCCGTTACGTTACCAATAAATAAGGTTAAACAAACAATAACCATTAGCGGCGCAACCCAAAAATCGTGCAGTGGTGCAAATGCATCAGCAAATAATCTTAAAAACGCAGCAAAACCTGCAGTTTTAACCACCGTACTCATAAAAGTAGTGATCAAAGATGGCGAACCTTCATATACATCTGGTGTCCAGAAGTGGAATGGAGCTGCACCTACCTTAAAGCTTAAACCAATCATCATCAGGATCACTCCCGGATAAAATATTGGAGAAATCGTTTGACTATTATTTACAAGATAAGCTTGTATTTTATCTAAATCGAATGAGCCTGTAGCACCATAAATTAAGGTAATTCCAAATAACAGGAAGCCGGTTGAGAAAGCTCCCATCAGGAAATACTTTAATGAAGCTTCGTTAGAGGCAAAATCCTTTTTACGGATCCCCGCCAAAATGTATAAACTCACCGACATAATTTCCAGGCCTACAAACAACATGGCCATATTTTTATATGATACCATCATGATCATTCCCGCCAGTGCAAAAAGAATCAAGGTATAGTACTCGGCTATGTTATCGCTTTTGGCGTGGAAGTAGTTCTGTGTTAACAAAAAGATCAAAAGTGTACCCACAATACAGATTCCTGAAAATGCCAGTGCGAAGTTATCTGTCTGCATCATCCCGAAATGAACAGCATTGCCATTCCATGCAAAAAAAGTAAATCCCAGCGCAGTAAGTAAGCCAACAACGGTAAGTGGTAGTAATGCTTTATTTGCTTTAAACAAACCTGCATAAAGCACTATAAAAGCTGTTATACTAATGGTTATAATAATATTCATTGCTTAATTTACTGTGTTTAATTTTTGATTTACCTGTTCTAATAAATGTTGTACAGATGCCTCTGTTAAATGCAAAACCGGTTTCGGATAAACCCCCAAAACAATAATTAATGCACATATGGTATAAAGAACCAATTTTTCGGTTCCTTTGATATCGGTAAAGGTGATGGTTAAGCTATTGGTTTCGCCCAGCATGACGTTCTGATACATGCGTAACATGTAAACTGCTCCGAAGATAATGGTTAAACCGGCAAGGGCTGCAGCCCAGATGCCGTAGTTGTAAACGCCCATCAGCAATAAAAACTCACCAATAAATCCGTTTGTTCCTGGTAAAGCTACAGTGCCTAAAACGATAATCAGAAAAGTAAGTGCCAATTGTGGTGCTACTTTTGCGATTCCGCCTAACTCTTCAATTTTATTTGTTTTTACACGGCTGAAGATGATATCCAGCACAAAGAATAACCCCACTACATTAATACCATGGCTCAACATCTGTACCATTGCGCCTTGCATACCTTGCTGATTGAAAGCGAAGATACCTGCTGATATTAATCCAACGTGAGCGATAGATGAATAAGCAACTAAACGTTTCGCATCCTTTTGGGTAAAAGCAATCAGCGACGCATAAACAATACCAATGATTGATAAAATAATAGCCACCTGGCCCCAATCGTGAACACCTGCAGGGACAACTGGCAACAGCCACCTGATTACACCATAAATACCCATTTTAAGCATAATACCAGATAATAACATGGTTCCTTGTGTAGGTGCTGCAGTATAAGTATCAGGCTGCCAGGTATGGAAAGGAAAAATCGGCATCTTTATAGCAAAAGCAATAAAGAATGCCCAGAAAATCCATCCTTGCTGCGCACTGTCTAAGTTTAAAGTATAAAAAGCTTGAATGTTAAAATTGTGCGCGGGGTTTTGAAGATAGAGGTAAATAATCCCCATCAACATAAACAAAGAACCCGCAATGGTATACACAAAAAATTTCATGTTGATCCGGATGCGATCTTTTCCGCCCCAGATGGCACAGATAAAATAGATTGGAATCAATGCTGCTTCCCAACCGATATAGAACAAGAAAGCATCCAGTGCGGTGAATACCAATAGTAAGCCCGTTTGCATGAATAAAATCAGCGCATAAAATGCAGCCGGATTTTTATACTCATGGTTATAGCTTGTTAAAATGATAATTGGTACCAGTAAATTAGTAAGCAATACCACCAGAAGGCTAATACCATCAATACCTGCGTGGAAATTAATGCCGAGATCAGCAATCCATGGCAGGTTAACCTCAAACTGGGTACTGGCATCCGGAATGAAATTACAGGCGACAACCAAAGCCAACACCAAAGAAGCCACCGCAAACACGGTAGAAACGATTTTTGCCGACTTACCAGCAAGTGCCGTAATAATTGCACCTGCAAGCGGTAGAAATATAAGTAGTAAAAGTTGTTCCATTATTTATTTTGAACCCTTTTTATATGTAGAAAAATGTATACAATAGCAATGCGACGATACCAAATACCATCATAAATATATAGAAACCCACGTTTCCACTTTGCAATAAACGAATACCTTTACTGGCCTCATTAGTGCTCCATCCCAATCCATTTACAATTCCATCAATAAATTTATTATCGATAATCCTATAAAAGAATTTCGATAGTGCATCTAATGGTTTGGTGATGATGAAATCATAAATCTCGTCTAAATAGAATTTGTTGTATGATAGTTTTGCCAATAGCGAACGTGGTGCCTCATCAGCAACAGGAACCCGTGCTCCCTTAACGTATCTGGTGTAAGCATACAATAATGCTACTACAGCAGCCGCTACCGAAACAGCCATTAATGAATATTCAGTCGAGTGGCTTAGCTCCAATTCATGCTGTGCAACACCTGCTCCTGATAACCAATGGGCCAACCATTCGTTACCACCAAAAACATGGGGAAGATTAATTGCTCCACCAATTGCAGCAAGAATAGCTAAAATAATTAAAGGCAAAGTCATCGCTGTTGGCGATTCATGCACGTGGCTTTCAGCATGATGTGTTCCGCGGTATTTACCAGAGAAAGTTAAGAACATCATTCTGAACATATAGAATGCTGTTAGGAATGCAGTTAAAACCCCTATTCCCCATAAAATTGGGCTAGCCTGAAAAGCATGTGCTAAAATTTCATCTTTAGAGAAGAAACCAGAGAATGGTGGTAAACCTGCAATGGCAATCGTACCGATTAACATGGTTAAAAAAGTAACCGGAAGTTTCTTTCTCAATCCGCCCATATGGCGCATATCCTGCTCATGATGCATGGCATGAATAACTGAACCTGCGCCTAAGAACAATAATGCTTTAAAAAATGCGTGTGTTAATACGTGGAAGAATGAACCGGTATAAGCGCCAACGCCTAAACCTAAAAACATATATCCCAGTTGTGATACGGTAGAATAAGCCAATACTTTTTTAATATCAGTCTGTGTTAAGGCAATAATGGCAGCCACAAGAGCTGTTGCCGCACCTACAATGGCAATAATGTGCTGGGTAAGCGGCGCAAGATCAAACAATACACTGGAACGTGCGATCATATAAATACCTGCCGTTACCATCGTTGCAGCATGAATTAACGCTGAAACTGGCGTTGGTCCGGCCATGGCATCAGGTAACCAGGTAAATAAAGGCAATTGAGCCGATTTACCACAGGCACCGATAAACAGTAAAATAGTAATTAAAACCAAAGTATCATTGCCTGGCAGCATATTAGCTGCCTGAGGGAAAACTTTGGCAAATTCTACACTACCAAAAGTAGTAAAAACTAAAAACACACCTAACAGAAAGCCCAAATCGCCAATACGATTCATGACAAAAGCTTTTTTAGCTGCCGATGCATAGGCGCTGTTGGTGTACCAGAATCCGATTAGCAGGTAAGAACATAAACCTACACCTTCCCAACCGATAAACATGACGATGTAATTTGAACCCAATACCAACAAAAGCATGAAAAATATAAACAGGTTTAGATAAGCAAAAAACTTACCGAACCCGGCATCATCGTGCATATAGCTGGTGGAATATAAATGGATCAGAAAACCGATCCCGGTAATGATCAAAAGCATAATAGCGCTCAATGGATCAACTAAAAAAGATAGTGGGATGTGTAACGCACCCGCGCTGATCCAATCGAATAAAAATACTTCGTGAGATTTTTGTGTGTCGCCTTGTAAACTAAAGAAAATAACTAAACTGATAACAAAGGAGGTCAAAATTACCCCGCTTCCGATGATACCAACCAGTCCTTTAGATAAAGTGTTTCTGCCCAGTCCATTAATTACAAACCCTAAGAAAGGTAGTAACGGAACCAACCAAATCAATTGTTCTATTGTCATTCTTATTATATATTTACCACTTAAGGCGATTTAAAACATTAATATCTATCGATTTCGTATTTCTGTAAACCATTACGATGATGGCTAAACCTACCGCAACCTCTGCAGCGGCCAACGCCATAATGAAGAATACGAAAACCTGTCCGGACGGATCGTTACTATGCACAGAGAAAGCGGTCAACAGCAAGTTAACAGCATTAAGCATCAGCTCAACCGACATAAAGATTACGATGGCATTTCTACGGGTAAGTACACCAATTACGCCAATAGAAAAAATAATGGCACTTAAATAGATGTAGTGATTTAGCGGAACGCCCTGAAGTTGTGATGTTAAATTTTCCATTATGCTTCTACCTCATCTCTTTTAGATAATAAAACGGCTCCTACCATTGCGGCCAATAGTAACAGGGATGACAACTCGAATGGCAATAAAAATGGGCCAAAAAGCTCCTTGCCCAGATTTTCTACCAATCCCAATCCCGGGTTTTTCAAAATTAACGGACTGGTAATACTTGCTGATTTTAAAGAACCGATTAAAGTTACCACCAAACAACCACCAGCAATAACCCCAACAATTTTAATCAACGGTGATTTACTGGGCTCAGTCTCCTTATTCAGGTTAAGCAACATCAGTACAAATAAGAAAAGCACCATAATTGCCCCCATGTAAACAATAAAGTTTACCACTGCCAGAAACTGTGCGTTTAAAAGCACATAGTGAACAGTGAAGGTAAAAAAGGTAAGGATTAAGTACAATACACTGTGGATCGGATTTTTTGCAAAAATCACCAGCAGTGAAAAAATGATACTTAATGTGGCTACGAAATAGAATACTTGTGTACTCATTAATTGTTTATTTATTTATGTTCCATGGTTTGTGTCTCCACAAACCATTAATTATCTTTCGTTTCGTGAAGACACGAACCGAGGCCTAATGGCATTTCTTGTTTAGTCCTTCGACAGGCTCAGGATGACAATAATTATTTTTTCATTTCCAATGGCGCCTCTACCAACTTATCTTTTCCGTAAATAAAATCCTTACGCAGATAATCAGCAGGTACAATAGGGCCATCTAAGTAAATAGCCTCTTTTGGGCAAGCTTCTTCACATAAACCACAGAAAATACAACGCAACATATTGATTTCGTAAGTGGCTGCATACTTTTCTTCGCGGTATAAATGTTTTTCTTCAGGCTTACGTTCTGCGGCAATCATGGTAATGGCTTCAGCCGGACAAGATAAAGCACACAAGCCACAAGCAGTACATCGTTCCTTACCGTTCTCATCGCGTTTTAGCGAGTGCATTCCCCTAAAGTTGGTCGAGAATTCGCGTTCTACTTCAGGATATCTTACGGTAGCCTCTTTTTTAAATAAGTGACTGATGGTAATGCCCATGCCTTTGGCAATTGCCGGCAGGTACATACGCTCCATAAAGCTCAATGGCTTTTGTTCCAGTACTTTTTTCTTATTACTTAATGATTCCATAATTAAAACTTCTCAATAATCGCAATCACAACACCTGTTATTATAATATTGGCAATAGCCAAAGGTATTAAACCTTTCCAACCTAAATTCATCAGTTGATCGTAACGGAAACGAGGGATGGTCCAACGTACCCACATGAAGAAAAAGATGAACATGACTATTTTTCCGAAGAAAACAGCCGTACCGATAAGCGGTGCCCAGGTTGGGCCTAAATGCGCAGCAACGTAATCCATACCCGGATAGTTGTAACCGCCCCAATATAAGGCTGCCATTACTGCCGACGATACAAACATGTTGATATATTCTGCGAAAAGGTAAAAACCTAATTTCATTGATGAATATTCAGTATGATAACCACCGATCAGCTCGGTTTCACATTCAGGTAAATCGAACGGTGCACGGTTGGTTTCAGCAAAAGAGCAAACCATAAAGATTAAAAATCCAAGTGGCTGATACCAAACATTCCAGTTTAATCCATGTTGCTGACCAACAATCTCTTTTAAGCTTAAGGTATTGGTCATTAAAAGCAAAGCGATGATTGATAACCCCATTGCAATTTCATAACTGATGTTCTGTGAAGCCGCCCGGATAGCACTCAATAAAGAGTATTTATTATTTGAGGCCCATCCACCAATCATTACCCCATAAACACCTAAAGATACTACACCGAAAATATACAAAACACCAACGTTGATATCTGAAACCTGTAAGGAAATAGTTTTGCCGCCAATTAAAACCGGGCTACCCCATGGAATAACGGCCGTACCAATACAGGCACAAAGTAATGCCAAACCAGGACCAGCGATAAACAAGAATCTGTTTGATGATGTAGGAATAATCTCCTCTTTCATAAACATCTTAATACCATCTGCCAGTGGTTGTAAAATACCAAACGGACCAGCTCTATCGGGACCTAAACGATCTTGTAAATATGCAGCAACCTTACGCTCTGCATAAGTAGAATACATGGCAATAACTAAACTGATGCCGAAAATTACAGCTACCAGGATAAATTTTTCTATAACAAAAGCGCTATCCATTAGTATTTAACTGTTTTATGTAATTCAATTTCATTTGCAGCCTGTAAAGCCTCATTTGGCTGTATTACATGCAAAGGTTTTAAGGTTTCGTAGTGGTTAGATGCAATTACCGAAGTATCATCAATATGTGTTGGACGTTCAATTACCCAATCAGCAGTTGCCTTTTTATCAAAGCGGCAAGTATTGCAAATAAAGTCTTCTACTTCCCCAAACTGATCTTTACGGGCAGTAACACGTAAAACATCTGCTCCTTTATACCAAAGAGTTACTTTGCCATTGCATTTTTCGTGATCACAATCGCGATGTGCATCAACAGGTTTGGTAAACCAAACGCGGTTTTTAAAACGAAAAGTTTTATCGGTTAAAGCACCTACCGGGCAAACATCGATTACGTTTCCCGAGAAATCGTTATCAACAGCTTGTTGGATATAAGTAGAAATTTCTGAGTGATCGCCACGGTTTAAAATACCATGAACACGCTTATTGGTAATCTGATCGGCTGTAAAAACACAACGGTAGCATAAAATGCAACGGTTCATATGCAACTGGATCTTATCACCAATATCAATGCGCTCGAAAGTACGGCGCTCAAACTCATAACGTGTTTTTTGCAAACCATGTTCATAACCCAAATTCTGGAGATCGCACTCCCCTGCCTGATCGCAAACAGGACAATCTAAAGGATGGTTAATCAATAAGATCTCTACCACGCCTGCACGCGCCTCCAAAACTTCAGGTGAAGTAATATTAAGCACCTCCATCCCATCCATTACGGTGGTACGGCAGGAAGCCACCAACTTAGGCATTGGGCGGGGATCTTTCTCCGAACCTTTAGTCACTTTTACAATACAGGTACGGCATTTACCGCCACTGCCCTGTAATTTAGAATAATAGCACATTGCCGGCGGAACAATATCACCTCCGATTTGCCTTGCAGCATTCAGAATGGTTGTTCCGTTATCAACCTCTACTGTTATCCCATCTATCGTAACCTTAACTTTTTCACTCATGGTTAATGATATTCTTTTTATTTCTTGATCTCGCATTGGTTTGTGTCTCCACTAACCCATTCAATTATATTATTTCCCTTCCGGGATTTTATAACCAATTTCTTTTCTTGGTTGTTGTTGCTGCTCCAGTAGCTCATCAAAATACCTGAAGATGACTTCAATGTTTTTATCCTGGTTATCTACTTTCTTTTTTATCTTTTCTACTTCTAATCTTAAGTTCAGGTTCGAAGCCAATAATTCTCTAATTTCTGTAAATACTCTAACAATTTGGATATTTACCTCAATGGCTTTATCGCTATTTAATACACTTGCCAGCATTACCGCCCCATGTTCTGTAAAAGCATAAGGTAGAGCTGATGAGAATTTCAATTTATTTAGGTGCTCGAATTGCGAAATCAAACTATCTTTTTCATCCTTTGTAATCTGAAACATAAAATCTTCTGGAAAGCGTTTTATATTTCGTTTTACCTGCTCATTTAATCTTTTAGTAGTTACCCCATAAAGCTCGGCCAAATCAGTATCAACCATTACTTTTTTATCTCTCATTTCAATAATTTTATTGAGGATAATCTCAGCTGGTATTTTTACCGACAATTTATCTTTAGCCATAGTTATATATTTCAAAGGCGGTCGCAAATTGCGACCAGCTCCTAAGTAAAATATTACTTATTTTTCTTCCGTTACCGGAGCTTTTTCAATTGGGTTTGCATAATTAGCAATACCATAATTTTGGCTCTGGCTCTTTACCGGCTCTTTAATATGCCATTCAAATTCATCCCTGAAGTGACGTATTGCACTGGCAACCGGCCAGGCAGCAGCATCACCCAACGGACAAATCGTATTTCCTTCAATTTTACGTTGGATATCCCACAATAAATCAACATCCTCCATGGTTCCATGTCCGTGTTCGATTTTGTGCAATACTTTTTCCATCCATCCTGTACCTTCACGACAAGGAGAACATTGTCCACAGCTTTCGTGGTGATAAAAGCGAGAGAAATTCCAGGTATTACGTACGATACACTGATCTTCATCAAAAGCGATAAAACCACCCGACCCTAACATGGTTCCAGTTGCAAATCCACCTTCTGATAAGGATTCATAACTCATTAAACGAGGTTCGCCGTTGGCCAATTTTAAAGTGAGGTTAGCCGGTAAAACAGGCACGGATGAACCACCGGCAACTGTTGCTTTTAAGCGTTTGCCATTGGCAATACCGCCACAATATTCATCCGAGTAGATAAATTCTTCTACAGGTAAACCCAATTCTATTTCATAAACACCCGGTTTAACTAAATTACCAGATGCTGATATTAATTTTGTACCCGTACTTCTACCAATACCGATTTTGGCATACTCATCGCCTCCATCATTAATAATCGGCACTACTGCAGCAATAGATTCAACATTGTTTACTACAGTAGGGCAACCATATAAACCCGCAATGGCCGGAAACGGCGGTTTAATACGTGGATTACCTCTTTTGCCTTCCAGTGATTCTAACAAAGCAGTTTCTTCACCACAAATGTAGGCACCACCGCCGGGTTGAACATACAATTCTAAATCATAACCTGTTCCTAGAATGTTTTTACCCAACCATCCGGCAGCTTTAGCTTCAGCAATTGCTTTTTCCAAAATGCGGATTTGAGGCATCATCTCCCCACGTACATAGATATAAGAAACCTTTGCGCCTAAGGCGAAACTGGAAACAATCATTCCCTCAATTAAAGCATGGGGAATATAGGTCATCAAATAACGGTCTTTAAAAGTTCCTGGCTCTGATTCATCAGCATTACACACCAAATAACGTGCAACACCTTCTGGTTTAGCCAAAAAGCTCCACTTCATCCCGGTTGGGAAACCTGCACCTCCGCGACCGCGTAAGCCTGATTTTTTAACCTCTTCCACAATTTCTTCTGGTGTTAAGGTTTTAAGGGCTTTTTCGACAGCACGGTACCCACCTTTCTGGCGATAGACCTCAAGTGTATTGATGCCCGGTACGTTTATATGCTCAAGTAACAGTTTTCGAGACATTTTAATTAGTCTATAGTCTGTAGTCTATAGTCCATAGTCCTGAATCAAAGCGACTCATGACTTAAGACACTCGACTTAGGACTTATTTTTCAAATCTTCAATCAATTTATCTACACTTTCAGTAGTTAAGTTTTCGTAGAAAGTATATTCCGGGCTAATTTGTAGCACCGGGCCATAACCACAGGCGGCTAAACATTCAACCCCTCTAAAGCTGAATAAACCATCGGCAGTAACTTCACCTTCTTTAACACCCAATTTATTTTCCAGGTGACTTAATATTTTTTCAGCACCAACCAGGCAACATGGGCCAGTACGGCAAACCTCCAGGGCATATTTACCTTGTGGTTTTAAAAAGTACATGGTATAAAATGTAGCTACCTCGTAAACTTCAATTGGCTGGATATTTAAATATTCAGCAACTTGATCCATAGCTGAAGTAGGCACCCAAAGAAATTCAGCCTGTACCAAATGTAATAATGGCAATAAAGCTGACTTTTGTTTTCCTTCCGGATAACGGCTTTTTACTTCATCAAATTTGGCCAGCAATTCTGATGAAAACACTACAGGTGTTTGTTCTTCTACTTTAAGCATCTAATTCTCCTGCAATAATATTCATACTACTCATGTTGATGATAGCGTCAGACAACAACATGCCTTCGCTCATCGGTGCAAACATCTGGTAGTTTATAAAACTTGGTCTGCGAAAGTGTAAACGGTATGGAGTACGTCCTCCATCGTTAATCAGATAAAATCCCAATTCGCCGTTTCCACCTTCTACAGCGTGATAAACTTCTGCTTTTGGTGCATCAATTTCACCCATTACAATTTTGAAGTGATAGATTAATGCTTCCATATTATTGTAAACTTCCTGCTTTGGAGGAAGGTAAAATTCAGGAACATCGGCATGAAAAATACCTTTCGGCTCTGTTTTTAACTTCACAACTGCCTGTTCGATAATGCGGACACTTTGCCACATCTCTTCATTCCGCACCAAATACCTGTCATAAATATCGCCACTTGTACCCACCGGTACTTCAAAGTCGAAATCCTGATACGAGGAATACGGATCGCTTATGCGCACATCATAATCTACTCCGGTAGCCCGTAACAGTGGGCCAGTCCAGCTGTATTCTAAAGCAGTTTCTTTAGTTACCTCTGCAACGCCAGCCGTCCTGTCAATAAAAATACGGTTACGCGTTAACAGATTTTCAAACTCTTTTAATGCTTTAGGGAATTCTTTTAAAAACTTATCGATTTTGGCAAAGGCAATATCATTGAAATCTCTTTCAAAACCACCAATGCGCCCTATATTCGTGGTCAAACGTGCACCACATACTTCTTCAAAGATTTCGTAAATATGCTCACGAAACTGAAAAAGATATAGGAAAGTAGTGGTAGCTCCTGTATCCTGACCAATAATGGTATTACAAATAATGTGATCGGCAATACGCGAAAGCTCCATAATAATTACCCGGAGATAATCTACACGTTTCGGCATCTGAATATTCAACAGCTTTTCCACCGTCATGTGCCAGCCCATGTTATTGATAGGCGAAGAACAGTAGTTTAAACGGTCGGTAAGTGGTGTAATCTGATAAAATGGGCGATGCTCGGCAATCTTTTCGAAAGCACGGTGTATATACCCAATAGTAGAAACGCCGCTCACAATACGTTCGCCATCTAATTGCAGAACGTTTTGAAAAACGCCGTGGGTTGCAGGGTGTGTTGGACCTAAATTTAGGGTTACCAGCTCACTTTGCGGGTCGTTATCTGTAAATACCGGATGGTTATGATTCATAGTTTACCTTCCAAAAAATTCATCTTTTTTATCTACCCTATTCGGATCTTCTAAGGAATATTGTTTCAGCATCGGGTGAACACCTAAATCATCCATATTTAAAATACGGCGTAAATCAGGGTGGCCTTCAAATTTAACCCCGAACAGATCGTAAGTTTCACGCTCCATCCAATTTGCACCTTTCCATACCGTTGTGGCCGTAGGGATAGTTGGGTTTTGTTCTGAAATGAATACTTTAATCCTGATCCTTACTTTTTCAACCATGTTGTGCAAGTGGTAAACCACTGCTATACCATGATCTTTACCCGGATAATGAACTGCTGTAATATCTGTTAGAAAATTAAATTTTAATTCTTCTTTAAGATGTGAAAGCACATTTACGATAACATCTTTATAAGTTACAAAAGTTAATAAACCATAAGGTTCAGAAACAGCAGTAACTTTTTCGCCAAACTTTTCAGTCAGTTTAACGTGTATGTCGTTATTTAGTGTCGTTCCTTCCATTATTTAATGCCATACTGGCCTAAAAGTTCTTTGTAATAATCAGAATTTCTTCTTCTGCCCGATTCGTTCTTCACTAAATCCTGAATACGTTGGAAACCATCTAAAATAGCTTCTGGCCTTGGCGGGCATCCCGGAACATAAACATCTACGGGAATTACCTCATCAATGCCTTGCAACACGGAATAAGTATCGAAAATACCGCCACTACTTGCGCAGGCACCAACTGCCATTACCCAGCGTGGCTCTGCCATCTGGATATAAACCTGCTTTAATACCGGGGCCATTTTTTTTGCAATGGTACCCATAACCATCAAAACGTCTGCCTGGCGGGGAGAAAAGCTTAAACGCTCTGCACCAAAACGACCTAAATCGTAGTGAGAACCCATGGTTGCCATAAACTCGATCCCACAACATGAAGTTGCGAAAGGTAAAGGCCATAATGAATTTGAGCGGGCCAAACCAATCACTTTATCAAGAGAAGTGGCAAAAAAGCCAGATCCTTCTATTCCTGGAGGCGCATCAACTATATTAATTTCACTCATGTTATAAACAAAAAATGCTCATCCCTTTGCAGAATGAGCAACAAATTTACAATATTTTAAAGGCAAACGAGCGAGCTTTACTTGATTTAGAACCTTTCTAAATAAAAAAGATGCCATTAGTTAGTGTATGTGATACACATTCAGTTTTCAGTTGGCCATTTGCAGTTTAATGTCTATAACCGAGTCCTATTAACAGCCAATTGTGAACTAAAAACTGTGAACTGAATTAGTTCCAGTCTAAAACTTTTTTCTTGATGACGTAAATGAAACCAAGCAACAATGTACCCATGAAGATGAACATTTCAATCATTCCATCCATCCGTAATGCACGGAAATTAACCGCCCAGGGATACATAAAAATAACCTCTACATCAAACAGTACAAATAAGATGGCTACTACAAAATATTTGATAGAAAAAGGCTGACGGGCATTACCCACAGATTTTATACCTGCTTCAAAAGTTTCTAACTTATCACTCGTTTTGCGTTTTGGGCCTAAAAAGTGGGTAGCAACCAATGTTGTTACCACAAAACCTAAAGCAACAATTACCTGGAATATAATTGGTAAAAAATCTATAGCTGAACTTTGCGCTTGCATAATCTTTATTTTGTGATGCAAAAGTAAAAGAAAAAGGCAGAGTAACCAAACTCTGCCTTTTCTAAATTATTTAACTTTAAAATTATTTTCCTTTACCTTTTGCTTTTGAAGCACCTGCCGGCGACTGCAATTCTTTAAGTTTGGCGGCAGCAAAAGGACCCTGAGGATCTAACGCTATACTTTTGTTTAGAAAGTCGATAGCTTTTGCTTTATCTTTATCAGCATAATATGCACCAAGATAATCATAAGCTTCTACAAGGTTTGTTTTATTTGTAGCTTGTTCTTCTGGTTTAACCAAGCTGATATATTTTTCAAAGAGTGGAATAGAAGCATATTTTGGATTTGCTTTATCATCTAAAAGATTAGCAATCCTTGCTCTTGTAAAATAACCTAATGCAAATTCAGGAGAAACTTTATTTAAGTGACTCAATGCTGAATCGGCTTCAACTAATGCAGCGGTATTTAAAGGCTTTTTATCTTTTTGCGCAAAATATCCTTCTAAGAACCTGGTTTGACCTATATAATAGTAATTGGTTAATGAACCTTTACCATTTGGATTGTACTTAGTTGCTAAAGTATAAATTTCAGCTGCCTTACCGTATTTCTTCGCTTTATACAAAGCTAAACCAGCCTCTGCTAATGCATCAGCGTTGGTCGAATCGATTTTTGCTGCTTCGATAATATTATTTACACCTAAACTATCCTGGCCAGCTTTTAATTGAGCTTTACCCAAATAAAGATAATCGTTACCTAAAATTTTAGATTTGTCTTTCTCTTTTGCAAAAAATTCAGTTAAGCTGGTTAATGCCTGAGGATAATTGCCGTTTTCATAAGCGGCCCAACCTTTCATCCTCGCAACAACATTGCCCTTAGGATCATTTGCGGGAACCTGTAACGAAGAAGCCACTTGCTCTAATGTTTTATAATCTTTTGCATAAAACAAGAATTGAGCATAACGTAATTGAGACTCTAAAGATTTATCAGTTAAATCCATGTATTTTTTATAATTCTCAATTGCTTTTGCAGCTTTTTCTTTATCAACACCAAAGCTACTCCATTGCAAGTATAATTCACCTAATTCACGGTAAGCCGGACCATAATTAGCATCTGCTGCAATTACATCCTGTAACTCTTTTTCTCCTTCAGGAAAAGCCCTCGATTCCTTATACATTTTACCGATCTGCGTTTTTGCTCTTCTATTGTTCGGATCAACATCGTTTACACGCATATATGGGCCTAATGCTTCAGAATTTTTCTTTTGTAAAGCATAAGCATCACCTTGTGCCAGGAAAACTTCTGCATCCTTATCTTTAGCATCCAACTCATCAGCTTTAGTGATGTTGGCTAAAGCGTTGGTAAAGTCAGGTTTTGATACATCATCACTTGGTTTATCCTGTGCTAAATAAGCTTTACCGATATACAAATAAGTTTTGTAATCTTTAGGAGCCAATGCTACAGCTTTATCAAAATTAGTTTTTGCTGATGTTGGATCATTAGATAACAGATCCGCTTCGCCCAAACCAATTAAGTTTAAATTATTTTTAGGATCAGCGGTAATACCTTTATTAAATACAGCTCTAGCTGAATCTATATAACCGGTTTTTAAATAAACCAAACCAAGATTGTAATAATTTTCACCATCTGAAGCTTTTGAGCTCACCAGCGATTTAAGCATTGATGATGCTTTTTGATATTGCTCCGCGTCGATGGCTTTTTTCGCGTCATTTAAATTTTGAGCAAAAACTGCAGAACCCATCAACACCAAACCTACATTTAAGGTTATTGCTTTCTTTAAAATTTTCATAGTTCTTTATTGTTTTTTAATGGTCATGAAACTTGTTCTATCATACAGGTTCCATCTGATATTCTATTCTTTTTGTTTAATACAAATGAAGTGTCACTTTTGGATTACTTCGTGGTTCAATTTATAATTTTTAATTTAATTTCCTTTAGTCAGGTTAATTTGTCTTGGCATTAATTTATGTGGGCCAAGTCCAGATTTAAGTACAATCAATTGTCCCCTCTGACTTCTTAACCATGTTGCAAATCCTGTGCCTAAACCATCTCTTCCTTCGCAATCTATAATATTTATGTTTCTCAAGAAAGGATAGACACCATTAATTAAGTTATCCTGAGTTGGTTTATAGAACTGATCATCTCCCACTTTACCCTTTACATTCTTTACCCCCAATGCCTTTATCTGAGAAAGATATTCGCTCATTTCTGCATCTTTGCCCGTGATCCAATTCACGCCTAAAATACCAATAAAATTTTTATCTTCTGCAATAAGCTTGATTACTTCTTTGCTAGAATTTTTTGAGTAAACACCTGTAGCAGGAAATTGTTTAATATTGGCCAACTCTTTAAAATACTGAAAGGTACTTGAATAAGCGTTATCAAAGACCAACTTTTTGTCTGATTTCTTCCCCTGAAAAATGTCAATTATCTCTTTAACGTTAATGGTGCTGTCTATATTGCCTTTATTGGTAATTAAAGCAATACCATCAACAGCAAAACGCGAAGTATTGATTTTAATACCGCGTTGGTTGTAATACTTTTCTTCTGATTTGGTTAATAACCTTGGTAAAACAATTACCCTTATGCTATCATTCAAGAATGCAGGCAATAGCTTTTCTTCAGGTTTAACTGTAGTCTGGAACTTGGCATCCGGATAATCTAAACTAAAAATATCAATCTGATCCTGAACAATCGGTCCAACACTTTCATCAACCAATATTTTTAAGGTACCACTTGTTCTGGTTTCTTTAACAACAACTGCTTTGTTTTTACGCTTGCAGGATAAGAGTAAAGCGAGTACACAAAATATTAAAAGGATTTTTTTCATTTAAATGATTAGTCGCGCCTACCGAGGCTTAAAAGTCTTACAAAAGCATAAATAATGAGGAAAATACCAATTGTAATACGTCCCCATTGCGGAATAGCACTTAAACGAAGTGCAATAGGTTTATAAAATATAAATGCGACACCAAGTATCACATAAAAAATGAACATGATAAGGCCTAAAATGAGCAAAAACCGCTGTTTAGGCGATTTTTGCTTAAAGATATCGAAATTTAACATTTACGATTAGTTCAATGTAAAGTTAACGTTGATGTTGTATTTTACCCTTACCGGCTTACCATTCTGGATACCTGGGTTCCAGCGTGGGCTCGCTTTCAATACACGGATGGCTTCTTCATCAGTTCCGCTACCCAAACCACGGGTAACTGTGATATCAGTTAATTTACCATCTTTTTCCACAACGAAAGATAAAAATACTTTACCCTGAACGTTGTTTTCCTGTGCCATTGGCGGGTATTTTATTGCCTTACCTAAGTAGGCATAAAATTTAGAGATACCTCCCGGGAATTCTGGCTGTTTCTCGATACTCACAAAGTCGTAAACTTTATTGTCATCAACCGCAACAGCAGCTTCTCTTTTTGGTCCTTCTCCTACCGGTTCAGCAATGTTAATCTCTGCTGTAGGATCACCTTTGATATCCCTCTGACCTGGATCAGCTTCCTTCAATTTTTCAACTGTAGGTGGTTCATCACGAACCTCAATATCGGGTTTTACAATTGGAGGTGGCATTTTCACCTGGTCAACCTTTGGTGGCGGTGGCTCTACCGGTGGCGGTGGAGGTGTTTCCGGGTTTACAGGTGGTGGTGGAGCTAAAATCACTTCCTGTGCTTTTACCTGTTCTTCCTGCTGATCCATTGAGCCCTTGATCAGGCTGTAGATCTTTGGAGAGAAAAATAAAATAAGGAAGATAATAGATCCAATAATTAAGGCTCTTGTAGTGTTACTACCATTGGTTTTACGCAATTGGTACGCACCGTAGCTTTTGTTTTTATCTTCAAAAACCACTTCAAGCCATTCTTTTCTGAATATATCTAACTTCGACATAAAATTGGTTTTATTTGATTATAAAATTCCCTTTTCTTTCATGAACTGCTTCTCATTGTCAAGGATATTATCATCATCGATCTGACGAACCTTTACTTTAAGAATTTCCAACTCGTCCATCATATCCACAAAGTTCTGAAAGGTAGAACCTGATGTCGGTTTTACAAGTACAACAAAGTCGCCTGCAACACCTGAAGCATCAGCTGCTTTTCTATTTTTTACAATAGCATCTTCAATCTGCGAACCTGATTCGATTGTTGGTGCACTTTCGCCAGCTACTCCCATGTACCAAGCTACTTTATTGTTTTTACCCAATAAAATGGTCATCGTTTTACTTGCTTTCAGCTCTAATCTGTTTTCAGGTAACTTTTCGTTTTTATCCGGCTTTGCAATATCCATCGCCTGTGGCGTAGAGATTACTGTTGTTAAGATAAAGAAAGTTACCAAAAGAAACATTAGATCCACCATTGGGGTCATATCAACCCTTGGCGTGGCTTTCTTCCCGCCCGTGTTTAATTCTGCCATTTCTTATTTCTTCTTTTTAGCTTCAGAATTAGTTACCAACAAAAATTTGTTTACACTTTGTTTCTGAAGTACATCAATAATCTTTTTCACAACTGGATACTCTTCTTTAGCATCGCCTTTGATACTGATACGCATATCCTGATTGTTGATCTCTTTTGTAGCCTTACGTGCATTCAGTACCCAAGCATTTAATTGATTATCGGTCGAATCAGATGGAATACCTGGCTGAACACCTGGCTTCATACGGTCGCCCGCATTCATTGCAATTAACTGCTTTAAGCTTTGAATAGGAACACCGAAACTTCCGATTCCGGAGAATCTAACCGTTTCTTCTGGTGTAAATTTCACACCGTATTGTTCGCCCATCAGCTGCAATGTTTTTTCTCTCACTTTTGGTCCTGCTACTTCAAAGAAAACTTTTCCCTGGCCAATGGTCAATATCGCATTGTTTTCTACCGGCACCTTAAACTCATATGTAGATGAAGGTGTAGAAACAGCTAGGGGTTCTGGTTGTCTTGCCGTAGCAGTTAAAATGAAGAACGTCAGTAACAATGCCGCCACATCGCACATTGCGGTCATGTCTGTTACTGTACTGGTCCTTTTTACTTTAATTCTAGGCATAATTTTTTTTACTAGTTTTAATAATGATGATCTTTTTTCCGGTTTTCCATAAAGCCGGTAAAAATTTTTTCAAAATTCTTATTTATGCGAACTAGCGTATGTTTGAACGATGCTGAAACCAGCCTCATCGATTGCGTAAGTTAACTTATCGATTTTAGATGTTAAGATGTTATACATGATAATCGCTAAAGTTGATACCGAGATACCTGTCATGGTGTTGATCAAGGCCTCAGAGATACCTACCGCTAATGCTGCCTGATCCGGAGCACCAGAGTTAGCTAAACCGGCGAAGGCACGGATCATACCTGTTACTGTACCCAATAAACCGATCAAAGTACCGATTGATACCAAAGTAGCAATAATGGTTAAGTTTTGCTCTAACATTGGCATTTCCAAAGCTGTAGCTTCTTCAACTTCTTTTTGGATAGCAACGATAGATTGCTCAACATCCATATTAGTATCAGCTTCAACTTCGCTGTATTTTTTCAAACCAGATTTAATTACGTTAGCAACTGAACCTTGTTGTTTGTCACATTCAGCTTTAGCTGCTTCGATATTACCTGCATTTAATAAACCTTTTACTTTAATGATGAAAGTATCTAAGCTTGATTTACCACTAGCTTTACCAATAACAATTAAACGCTCGATAGAGAAAACGATTGTTGTTAATAATAAACCGATCAAAACGGCAACAATAGGACCTCCTTTGTAAGCTGTACCTGGGTAATTGTTAGGTAATGGTAAGTTTTCGTTGTTGTTATCAATAAAGTTCGAAGGATCTCCCAATACATATTTCCAAATCACGAATCCGATAACGATACAAATAGGAATAACTAATGTTGCGAAAACATTTGAAGCACTAGAAGAGCTCTCTTTTTTAACAGTTGCTGGTTTTGGTGCGTTTGCCATTTTTTTTGAATTTTTAGTTTTAGTTCTTGTTTTTAATTTTAGCTGTTTTTTCTTTTTGTACTACACTCAACGTTTCTTATCCGAAATTGTTGCGAAAAACAAATTTATAAATTGATTTTAAATTACAAATTAATAAATCAATAAACAATTAAATCGTTACTTAGAATTTAGTTTCGGTAACCACCCAGGGTGTATAACAAAAAAATTGCCCCAGCCGAGGCAATTCTTTCACAATAAAAACTAAAAAAAACTCCAATTGCAAATTTTTCGTTCAAAAAATGCATTTTAAAGCACATTTAACATAATTTTAACGCCTCGTGTCTGCTTTTTGGCACTTTTGTCAGTTCGAACTGCGTGAAATTCTCTGTAAAGGCATTAGATAGTTCGTAAGCTTTCAGAAAGTATTCTTCCTGGTTGCTCCATATTTTAGAGGGGTCTAAAATTTCATCAGGTACGCCGGGGCAACTTAATGGCATCATTAATTTAAACACGTGGTGCTGCTTATATTTATTATGATCTAAATCTCCGTTTAACGCTGCTGAAATCATTGCCCTGGTATAACTTAATTTCATCCTTTTACCTACACCATAAGCGCCTCCGCTCCAACCGGTATTCACTAACCACACATTTACCTGGTGTTTTTCCATCTTCTCACCTAACAATGCGGCATATTTAGAAGGATGTAGCGGTAGAAAAGCCTTGCCAAAGCAAGCTGAAAACGTTAATTGAGGCGCTGTTATCCCGGTTTCTGTTCCTGCAACCTTTGCGGTATAACCGCTCATAAAGTGGAACATGGCCTGTTCTACATTCAGTTTTGAAATTGGAGGTAATACGCCAAACGCATCTGCAGTTAAGAAAAAGATATTTTTGGGAACAGCTCCTATTGAAGGTAAGATGGCATTTTCGATATAATCTATTGGATAGGCCACTCGGGTATTTTCTGTTTTACTGATATTGCTGTAATCCACCTCCAGTGTACCCGGAAAAAAATTAACATTCTCCAATAGAGCGCCAGATTTAACTGCTTTAAAAATCTGAGGCTCTTTCTCTTGTGTTAAATCCACACATTTAGCATAACAACCGCCTTCGAAATTAAATACCGAATCTTCCCCCCATCCATGTTCATCATCACCAATTAATGCTCTTTCCGGATCGGCTGACAAGGTCGTTTTTCCGGTTCCCGACAAGCCGAAGAAGATAGCGGTATCTCCATTTTTACCCCTATTGGCTGAGCAGTGCATCGGTAAAGTGTTATGATACACGGGCAGAATAAAATTTAAAACCGAAAAAATGCCTTTTTTTATTTCGCCGGTATAACCTGTTCCGCCGATCAGAATCATTTTTTTGGTAAAATTGATGACGGAAAAGTTTTGCTGCCTGGTTCCATCTAATGCCGGTTCGGCCAGGAAACCCGGTGAAGCAATAATGGTCCACTCTGGTATAGCCCCTAAATGATCTTCATCCGGACGAATAAACAAATGATGGGCAAAAAGATTCTGATAAGCTGTTTCGGTAATGACCCTAATGGATATAGAATAATCAGGATGGGCACAGGCAGAAGAATCGCGGACATAAATCTTCTTATCTTCAAGGTAATTGGTTAGCTTGTTAAATAGCTGGTCGAACTTTTCAGTAGAGATTTTAATGTTTACATCGCCCCACCAAACCTGATCTTCGGTGATGTCGTCGCAGACAATAAAACGATCTTTGGGAGAACGGCCGGTAAACTTTCCGGTGTCAACCGCAAGTGCCCCTGAAGTGGCCAACATACCTTCTTTATTTAATAAGGCCTCATCAATTAATTCCTTAGGAGATAATTGGTACTTTACAGCAATGTTCTCGCCTAGATTTAAATAACTTAAATCTGGCGTTTGCAGTTTCTTTTTGCTCATAACAATAAGTTAGTTAGTGAGGCAAAGGTAAAAACTTATCTCGCACAAAAACGACTATTAAAACGTAATTTTTTACATATTGTAGCAAATACACTATGACTTAATTAGCTGATATTAAATAAATTGAGTCTTATTTTTAACACATAAAAAAATTAAAAATATACACTAAGTAAAATATAATAAATGGTTTTAGTGCACTTATTATTTTAAGAGATAAGACTTTAAGTGCTCATAAATATTTAATAATAGAGTTAAAAAATTAACACACCATACAGAAATGAATTAAACATTATACTTTTATCTTGCAATGTGATCAACAATGACCTGGGAAATACTTAGAAAAAAGATATATTATATTGATGGCTCTTTAAGGGATATCTATGTTAAAGATACTAGCATGGAAGATTGGGAGAAATGGATAGATCTTATAAATACTGGTTACAAAGTGAAATTTTACAATGGGCTTTCGGGTGAAATTGAAAGCCAGATTGATAAAAGCATGGTATTCGATTATTGGAATGGAAAAACAGACTTATTGAGCAATGTTACCATACATTTAAAAGATATCCTTGTTAAGTGCTATTTTTTTGGTGGCGATGAAATTGAAAATGATATTACCCCTTCAGAAATTAATTCGATCGAAGACCATAATAGGCTTGTGGATTATTTAAAAGATGTTTCTGCCTGCTTAGATAAGGAAGTGATGCTAACGCCTGAAAATTATTCGGAATGCGACAAGAAATTAATTATTGTTAATGAAAACGAAATTGAGCTTAATTTACAAGATTATCCAATTCATAATCATCTAAATCAAGATAAAATTAAAGACGATAGCGTAAAGAATTTATCCATCATCGCCTTAACAATTTTATTGTTTCTTTTAATTTGGAACATCGTTCCAATTGTACAGGTTAAAATGCAGTTGGTTAGCGATTTCATTCCGAATAGCCTTATTTATAATATAGCCAAGCCTTTTATATACATTAGTTCTATTCTGTTTTTGGTTAATATAATTGCTTATATATTATTCTTCAAAAGGAAATATATAACTGTAGTTATTTTAGGTGGGATTTCCTTTTGTCTACATGGATTGTATTTGCTTTTAAATTAACCACCTTGCAGGCACCCTCCGAAAAGAATCGGAGCAGGCTCTCCAAAAGAGAGGAATTAGACGCGCTGGAAAGGTAACCCACTTAAATAGTAGCACCAACCCGCATTAAATAAACCTGATAAAAACGGCAGATCCAGATCGCACAAACAACCAAACCGCACTACCAAGGGACTATAGCGGTTAGCAGGGCTGCAATTTCCAAAGAACTACTGAAACATCTTTTCTAATAATTAAAATTTACTGATCAACAACCCCGCCCTACAGGCATCCTTCGAAAAGATCGGAGCAAACTCTCCAAAGGAGGAGAATAATACGGCTATTTCATTTACTTAAACGTTTTAATAGAAATTTCGAAATAAAATTTAAAAAACATTTGTATTTTAAAAAAATTATCTACTACTTTACCGATGTAAAGATACCCCAAACCAAGATGAATTTTAATACTTCAATTATTACAACGATTATTATTACCACCGGTATAAACCAGCGGGGCTAATTTGTTGTAAATTGAAAAAACATAAAACACAGAGAGCGTCCCGATGAAAATCGGGACGCTTTTTTTTTAAACCCATACTGAATGAAACCTGTACAAACGAGCATTTTAAACCACATTCCGGTGCAGCAACAAACGGTTAAACCTAAATATAAATAATGAAAGTACTCAAATTCGGCGGCACATCCGTAGGTTCGGCCGAGAACATTAAAACGCTATTACGCCTGGTTGGCGAAGAAAAACAGAAGAACAGGCCGATAGTTGTATTATCGGCAATGAGTGGTGTAACCAATCTGCTGACCGATATGGCCGAAATGGCTGAACGGGGTGAAGATTACGACACACATTTAAAAGAAATTGAGGCAAAACACTTCGCTGTAATCCGCGCACTTTTGCCTGCTGCAGCACAAAACCCGGTGTTTACGCGTTTGAAGATTTTTTTTAACGAGTTAGAGGATCTGCTACAGGCTGTAACCAACCTGCGCGAGTTAAGTTTACAAACCAAAGATCAGATTTTGAGTTACGGCGAACGCTGTTCTACCTTTATGATCAGCCATATTGCCTCGAAAAACATTGGCGATTCGCTTTATGTAAATGGATCTGAGCTGATTAAAACCGACAGCAACTTTGGACAGGCAAAGGTTGATACTGAACTGACCGAGATGCTGATCAACAATTTTTATCGGGAAAATAAAGACCAGGTACTTTTTGTAACTGGTTTTATAGCCAGCAATGCCGCTGGCCGGGTTACTACGCTGGGCCGTGGCGGTTCTGATTATACCGCAGCGGTTTGGGGTGCAGCATTAAATGCAGAAGAAATTGAGATCTGGACGGATGTAAACGGCATGATGACCGCTGACCCCCGTATGGTTAAAAAGGCTTTCTCCTTACCTGAACTAAGTTATACCGAAGCCATGGAACTGAGTTATTTTGGGGCGAAAGTCATTTACCCGCCAACCATGATCCCAGCTTTTATGAAAAGGATTCCGATTGTGATCAAAAATACTTTCGAGCCTGATTTTGTAGGAACCTATATCAAAAGCGATGTAAAAACATCAAATTTACCTATAAAAGGAATTTCTTCTATCAATCATATCAGCATTATCAACTTAACCGGAAGTGGCATGGTGGGTAAAGCCGGCTTTAGCGGACGTTTATTTTCACTGCTTTCGCGCGAACAGATCAACGTGGTATTGATTACACAATCTTCATCAGAACATAGCATTACTTTCGCCGTTAAACCAACAGATGCTTCGCAGGCCATTTCCCTAATCAAAAAAGAATTCGAGCTGGAACTGGATGCCAAAAAACTAGAGCTGCCAGAAGTTGAAAATAACCTCGCCGTTTTGGCTATTGTTGGCGAAAATATGAAACGCACCCCGGGAATGAGCGGACGTCTATTCAGCGCTTTAGGCCGTAATGGTATCAATGTAAGGGCAATTGCCCAAGGTTCTTCTGAATACAACATCTCGGTAATCATCAGTGCAGCTGATTTATCAAAAGCTGTAAATGCAGTACACGATGCTTTTTTTACCGACCTGAAAAGAACTTTAAACGTTTTCTGTTTAGGTACCGGAAATATCGGCAAAACCATGTTTAACCAGTTAAAAGAGCAAATGCCATTCCTCGCCGCCAATAACGATCTGCAAGTGAAGGTAACGGGCATTAGCAATACACGCAATATGATTTTCAATGCCGATGGACTTTCTTTAGAAAATTGGGAAACAGAATTGAATACAAATGGCGAACAGGCAGATTTAGCCGGTTTTGTTGCCAAAATGAAAGCGCTAAACTTACCCAACTGCGTTTTTGTAGATAACACCGCCGCTGAACAGCCTATTGAATTTTACCAGGGCATATTTGAAAGCAGCATTTCGGTGGTCACCTGCAACAAAAAAGGAAACTCGGCAGATTATGCACAGTATAAATCATTCAAAGACACCGCCCGTAAATTTGGGGTTGATTTTTATTATGAAACCAATGTTGGTGCAGGTCTGCCAATTATCCGTACACTACGCGAACTGATGATGAGCGGTGATAAGGTGGCCCGGATTGAAGCCATTTTATCAGGAACGATTTCTTATATCTTCAATAATTTTAAAGGTGAGGCTGGATTTTACGAAACGGTAAAGGAAGCACAGGAACTGGGCTATACTGAACCAGATCCCCGCGACGACTTGAATGGAAAAGATTTTATGCGTAAGATGCTGATCCTTGCCCGCGATGCTGGTTATCCGTTAGAAGCCAGTGATGTGAAAATTGATAACATTTTGCCTGATGCCTGTTTAAATGCTGCATCTGTTGAAGACTTTTATGCAGAATTACAGGCCAATGCGGCTTACTTCGAAAATTTAAAAAATACCGCAGCCAGTGAGGGAAAGGTTTTACGCTATATCGGTAAACTGGAAGATGGGAACGTAGAAATCAGCCTGCAAATGGTGGATGACAGTCACCCTTTTTACATGCTATCAGGCAGCGATAATATTATTTCTTTTACTACAGATCGTTATAAAACCCGCCCATTAGTGGTAAAAGGCCCTGGTGCAGGAGCTGAAGTTACCGCTGCCGGAGTTTTTGCCGATATCATTAATGTAGGTGCCTTAAATAAATAGCTAAGCCAATTCATCATGAAAAATAGTATAAAAGTTTTCGCTCCGGCAACCGTTGCAAATGTAGTTTGTGGTTTCGATGTACTGGGTTTCGCTGTTAACGAACCTGGTGACGAAGTTGAAATGCGATTTACCGATACACCGGGTGTGGTGATCAAAAAAATTACCGGTGATGACGGCCGCCTGCCTTTAGATGCCGCAAAAAATACCGTAAGTGCCAGCGTTCAGCATTACCTACGGCATATTAACCGCTTAGATATAGGTGTAGAAATTGAACTGCATAAAAAAATGCCTATTGGCAGCGGACTGGGCTCAAGTTCTGCCAGTACCGTTGCTGGTTTATTTGCCATTAACAAATTAATGGGTGATTTATTAACGACTAAGGAGCTGGTTCCTTTTGCCATGAAAGGCGAAGAACTGGCCTGTGGTTACGGTCATGCCGATAATGTTGCGCCAGCCCTGTTAGGCGGTTTTGTACTGGTAAGAAGTTACGAGCCATTGGATGTAATTTCATTACCTACACCTGCCGGAATGTATGCGGCAATTGTTTACCCGGAAGTTGACGTACCAACTAAAGATGCCCGCCAAATGATCCGGAGTAAAGTTGCTTTAAAGGACGCAGTTAAGCAATGGGGAAATGTGGCAGGTTTAGTGAGTGGACTATTTATGAATGATTTCGACCTGATTGGAAGAAGTATGCAAGATGTCCTGGTAGAACCAACCCGTTCAATCCTAATCCCTGGTTTTGAAGAAATGAGAAAACTAGCGACAGAAAACGGTGCAATAGGTTTTGGGATTTCAGGTTCCGGACCATCCGTTTTCGCCTTAACCAAAGACGAGGAAACAGCCAGAAAAATTACCAAATCGCAACAACAGCATTTACATAAAATAAATATTAACAGCAAAGCCTTTGTTTCTCCGGTTAATGCGGAAGGACCTAGCGTAATGTAAAATGGAAGATGGATGATGTAAACCACATTTTCCATCATCCATCTTACCTCATCCATTCTAAACAATGAAACTATATTCAACCAACAATAAAGATTTACGTGTTTCTTTCAAAGAAGCCGTTTTTAACAGCATGCCTCAAGACAAGGGCTTATACATGCCTGTTGAAATTCAACCGCTTGATACCGAATTCATTCAAAATATTGAGCAATACTCTTTACCTGAGATTGCTTACAAAGTAGCTTCAACATTATTAAAAGAGGAGATTCCGGCTGAAGATTTAAAGGCATTGATTAATGACGCCATTAATTTTGAGGCGCCGGCCGTTAAATTAGATGATAAAACCTTTGTTTTGGAACTCTTTCATGGCCCATCTTTAGCATTTAAAGATTTTGGTGCCCGTTTCATGAGCCGTGTAATGGCTTATTTCTTAAAAGACGGCGAACAACTGCTGGATGTTCTGGTTGCAACTTCGGGCGATACGGGTGGTGCAGTAGCCTTAGGTTTCTTAGGCGTGCCTAATACCAGGGTAACGATCCTTTATCCGGAAGGAAAAGTAAGCCCGATACAGGAATTACAGTTAACCACCAACGGTAAAAATATCAGGGCTGTTGAGGTAAAAGGAACATTTGATGATTGCCAGGCTTTGGTAAAACAGGCTTTTGCTGATGGGGAACTGAACGCAAAATTCAGGTTAACTTCTGCCAATTCGATTAATATCTCCCGGTTGATTCCACAAACATTTTACTATTTTAATACTTATGCCCAACTCAAAAAGCAAGGGTTTAAGGACGTGGTGTTTTCTGTTCCGAGTGGAAATTTTGGAAATATTGGCGCAGGCTTACTGGCTTACAAACTGGGATTGCCGGTTAAACAGTTTATTGCCGCTACCAATGTTAATGATACCGTGCCACGCTTTTTAGAAAGCGGTATTTATGAAACCAGGCCTTCCACCCAAACCTATTCAAATGCCATGGATGTAGGCGCGCCAAGCAACTGGGTCCGCATTATGGATCTTTTTGACCAGGATCTAGAAGCGGTTAAAAAAGTAGTTACTTCTTACCGTTTTACAGATGAAGAAACATTGGAAGGCATTAAGGAACTTAACAATAAACTAAATTATGTTGCCTGTCCGCATACTGCGATTGCTTACTTGGCCATTGAGAAATATAGAAACGAAAACCCTGCAGATAAAAGTGCAGCTGTTTTCTTATCTACTGCACATGCCTGTAAATTCCCTGACATTTTTCCAGCGGATATTGCTGCTAAAATAGAAATCCCGGAACAGGTTAAAACATTGGAAAGCAGGCCTAAACATGCAGACCAATTAGGAGTCGATTTTGATGGGTTTAAAGCGTATTTGCTTAAAGGGTAGTTTATAATTAGAGAATCTTATAAAGAACGTCATTTTGAGCTTGTCGAAGGACCATTTAAATATTTTAAGGGCATTTCGACAGGCTCAGCATGACAAATTAGAGGTAAAACACAAATATGATACAACCTCTTCGTGGAAATATATTTATTTAATTAACAGAAGCGAAAGCTGTAGATGTAATGCTAACGTTATTAAATGTCGCGCTTCCTGAACTGGTGGTGATCGCCTGTCCATTAAATCTAAAAGTGCGTGAGCCTGGTGCTGAAGTATAAATAATAACCGTATAAGTACCAGCAGTCAACGGGCCATATGAACTTCCACCCGGGCCAAAATAAGCACTAACGGGCGTGGGTCCGTACAGGTAAATAGACCCGTTATCACTGGTTCCGTTATTTAAATTTAAGCCAATGCTAAAAAATTTTCTGGCGTTAATTTCTGCCTTGGTATTTTGCAAAGGCAATACAGCCAGCACTGTACAAAACAGCAATAATTGAATAAGCTTTTTCATAAGAATTGTTTTTTAATGTAGATTTATATTGGTTAGCTATATAAAGCTACAAATTTAAACGTTATCCAGGATGACATTTGTAAAAATAAATAGTCAAGATTTTACGTTCATTAATACAACCCTAACCAGATTAAAAAAAATTCCAGGAATGGAAACCTAAACCCGATTACAAATCTGTAGTACAATGAGTCCTAATTGCAAATCCGGACCAACTTAATGCTCAAAAAAAATCCCGATTTTCATCGGGACCTGCTATTATTTAGCGCCTTGCGATTTTAGCATTTTTAGCTCATGCCTTAATGCCTCGATCTGTTGCTGTTGCTCTTTTATGCTGGCTACCAAAAGCGGAACTAAACGCTCATAGTCTACCTTGGTGATGGTAGCACTTCTAAAAGCATTTTTTCCTGAACTGTAATCTTTGGATTGTACCGAAATAATATCTGGAACGGCTGCCTTTGCATCAGTACCCACAAAACCATATTGCGGCCTTGTAGATAACTTTAATTTTTCTGCCCAGACTTTATCGTAATTAAAACTTACGGGCTCTAATTTGGTAACCTGGCTTAAAGCATTTTCTACAGGTTTAACATTATTCTGCACCACTTCTTGTGCACTGATTTTTAAAGAGGCAGCGATTAAAAGCACTGCAAATGAAATTGCTCGTTTCATATCTATTAATTATTTTGTAATTTTTGAAATAGAAAATTTAATTCTGCTTCTTGGAAACAGGTAATAAATTAAAAAGATGTATTAAATGGATGGAGGAGGCGTTAAAACCTCTGGAAAGTATGCCAGTTGGAAAGCATGATCAGGTATGATCACCTTTTTTGAAGTATGAAATGGGAAATACAAAGTCCCGTTAAATGAAATTTCTTGCACCGCAAATTCACTTTCCGTTTTCTTTTCTTCCTTTTCAGTTGCATCGTCATTTGTAGATAGAAGCTCAACATTATGATCAGAATAGCTTAAATAAGAAATCACATGGCTCACTTTTAAGAAAAAAGCAAGCGCCATGCAGACCATCAATATATATTTAAGACTACCTGATTTCATCGTTACAAATATAAATGCTATTACATTAAAAACAATAATTTAAACTTAATGTTCTGTCGGAATTTGAAATATTGAGCAGATGTAATGCGCAAGTTTACAAAAGCAGGGAGATTTTTCGAATAATGGTTTAGATCAGACCCCGCAGATTTTAAAAACCTGCGGGGTATTTTTACTAAAAAATAGCCTTTGCAATTTGTTTGGTCTGTTCAGGACGGCCCATGGTATAAAAGTGTAATACCGGGGCACCAAAATCAATCAGTTCCTTACATTGTTTAATCATCGCTTCAGTACCAATTTCTTTTGCCTCGTTATTGTTTTTAGCATGTGATAGCGCATCTGTTAACTCATCAGGTAAGTCAATGTGAAATATCTTAGGCAATACATTAAGCTGTGATAAGGTGCTTATTGGTTTTAATCCCGGTATTATCGGAATATTGATATCGTTTTCCCTGCATTTCTTTACAAAATCGAAATACTTCTGGTTATCGAAGAACATCTGCGTAACAATAAACTCTGCTCCTGCTTCAACCTTCTTTTTCAGGTATTTAAAATCAGTATTCATATTGGGTGCTTCGAAATGTTTTTCAGGATAACCCGCAACGCCGATACAGAAATCACTTTTAAAGGTTTCTACATCTTCGTGCAGAAATTTACCTTCGTTATGGTTCTTGATATGCTCAATTAAATCTGTAGCATAACAGTGTCCGCCTGGAGTTGGCACGAAATTACCATCTGCCTTACGGGCATCTCCACGCAAAGCCAAAACGTTATCAATCCCCAAAAACTGTAGGTCGATCAATGCATTTTCAGTCTCTTCTTTGGTAAATCCACCACAAATGAGATGCGGAACGGCATCAACTTTATATTTATGAATAATGGCTGCACAAATGGCAATCGTACCCGGACGTTTACGGTAAGATACCTTTTGAAGCAATCCATTGGCCTGCTCTTTATAAATATAATCCTCGCGCAGCGAAGTTACATCAATAAAAGGCGGATTAAACTCTAACAAGGGCTCTATCGCATCATAAATCCATTGTATACTTTGCCCTTTAATAGGTGGTAATAATTCAAAAGAGAATAAGGTTTTACCCTTTGCATTTTTAATATGGTCTGTAATCTTCATACCTGGTTTAATTGTCATGCTGAATGCTAATGAAGCATCACATACATAATGGCAGTTTCTATTTTTTAACTGCAAATCATATTCATACTTCGTTTAAAGATCCTTCGTTGCCCTCAGGATGATAAAAACGAAGGGTTAATAAGCTAAATTTGGACTTAACCACCGCTCTACTTCTTCAACCGGCATATTTTTTCTGATGGCGTAATCTTCAATCTGGTCTTTGGTAATTTTTCCCAATCCAAAATACCGTGAGTCGGGATGTGCGAAGTAAAACCCACTTACCGCAGCTGTTGGATACATGGCATAACTTTCAGTTAAGCGCAAACCTATTTTATTCTCCGCATCAAGCAATTGGAATAAAGTTCCCTTTTCGGTATGCTCAGGGCAGGCAGGATAACCTGGTGCCGGGCGAATACCTGCATATTCTTCTTTAATCAGTTCCTGGTTACTCAGGTTCTCATCCTGCGCATACCCCCAATACTCTTTACGCACACGCTCGTGCATACGTTCGGCAAAGGCTTCTGCCAAACGATCGGCCAGTGCTTTGGCCATGATGCTGTTGTAATCATCGTAATTGGACTCAAACTCATTCACCAGTTCATCAATCCCAATACCGGCAGTTACGGCAAAACCACCAAAATAATCCTGAATTCCGCTTTCTTTTGGCGCAATAAAATCAGATAAAGCATAATAAGGCTGCCCATCTACTTTTTCGGCCTGTTGACGGAGGGTGTGAATTTTGACTAGTTTGGAGTTTGGAGTTTGGGGCTTGGAGTCTCCCAACTCAGCACTCTCAACGCTCAACTCGATGTCGTCTCCAACTGCATTCGCTGGCCAGAAACCAATTACCGCTCTTGCGGTTAATAATTTCTCGTCGAGGATGCGTTTTAACAAAACCTGTGCATCATCAAACAGCTTCTTCGCTTCATCTCCAACATTTTTATCGTCGAAAATTTTCGGATAACTGCCGCGCAGTTCCCAGGTATGGAAAAATGGTGTCCAATCGATATAAGGAACCAACTCTTCCAGGGGATAATGATCAAAAACCCTGGTACCCGTAAATTCCGGAACAGGTAAATTTGGTTGAAAATCAATTTTAAACTTGTTTGCGCGCGCTTCTTCTAAAGTTTTAAAGCGTTTATCTGATCGTTTGTTCAAATGCGCTTCGCGTGCTTTATCGTATTCAGCCCTGATGCCGGCTATATATTCCTCTCTCGTTTCCGGATTCATCAAAGTACTGCAAACAGTAACACTCCTGGAAGCATCTAACACATGGATAGCTGGCCCTGAATAATTTGGTGCTACTTTTACCGCAGCATGGATCCGTGATGTGGTTGCGCCACCAATAATCAACGGAATGGTAAACCCTTCGCGTTCCATTTCTTTGGCAAAATGAACCATTTCGTCCAGTGACGGGGTAATCAATCCACTCAAACCAATAATATCAGCATTTATTTCCTTAGCCTTTTTGATGATATCCTGCGCCGGAACCATCACACCCATATCTATAATTTCGAAGTTGTTACAGGCCAATACCACACCTACAATATTTTTACCGATATCATGTACATCGCCTTTCACGGTAGCCATCAATACTTTTCCTGCCGAAGAATTCTGGTCCTGATCAGGATTATCCAGTTTTTCCTGCTCAATAAAAGGCAACAGATAGGCAACCGCCTTTTTCATTACCCGGGCCGATTTTACCACCTGGGGCAAAAACATTTTTCCGGCGCCGAAAAGGTCCCCGACGATATTCATCCCATCCATTAACGGCCCTTCAATTACCTGAATTGGACGGGCGTATTTCTGCCTGGCTTCTTCCACATCATCATCCAGGTATTCTACAATTCCCTTTACTAAAGAATGGGATAATCTTTCTTCAACAGAACCTTTTCTCCACTCTTCATCTTTAACCACTTCTTTACCTTTTGATTTTACGGTATCGGCATATTCTACCAAACGCTCCGTGGCATCTTCTCTCCGGTTTAAAAGTACATCTTCCACTCTTTCCAACAATTCTGGTGGAATTTCCTGGTAAACCTCTAACATTCCCGCATTTACAATCCCCATATCTAACCCAGCCTGAATGGCATGATAAAGAAAGGCGGAGTGCATGGCTTCGCGCACCACATTATTTCCCCTGAAAGAGAACGAAATATTAGAAACCCCTCCACTCACTTTAGCATGAGGCAGGTTTTCTTTGATCCAGCGGGTGGCATTAATGAAATCAACTGCATAATTGTTGTGTTCCTCCAATCCGGTGGCTACCGTTAAAATATTCGGGTCGAAAATAATATCTTCTGGCGGGAAGCCGATTTCGTTTACGAGTATATCGTAACTGCGTTTACAGATTTCTATCCGGCGTTGATAGTTATCTGCCTGTCCCTGCTCATCAAAAGCCATTACCACTACGGCAGCACCGTACTGCATAATTTTACGGGCACTTTCCCGGAATTTATCTTCACCCTCTTTCAAGGAAATAGAGTTTACGATCCCTTTTCCCTGCAGGCATTTTAAACCATTTTCAATCACCGACCACTTGGATGAATCGACCATGATTGGCAGTTTTGCAATATCTGGCTCCGAGGCAATGAGGTTTAAGAATTTGGTCATGGCGGCTTCCGAATCGAGCATTCCTTCATCCATATTCACATCAATTACCTGTGCGCCACCTTCAACCTGTTGCAGCGCTACGGCTAATGCGGCTTCATAATCGCCACCCAAAATCAGTTTGGAGAATTTTGGAGATCCGGTAATATTGGTCCGCTCTCCAATATTTACAAAAATACTTTCAGGTGTAATGGTTACCGGTTCTAACCCGCTTAAACGCATGTAAGGCGGAAGGTTAGGTAATTTTCTGGGTTCTGCTTTTCGTGCATTTTTAGCAATACAGCCAATATGTTGAGGTGTGGTACCACAGCAGCCGCCAACAATATTTACAAAACCTGAGGCAATAAAATCATCAACCAGATGGGCAGTTTCATGCGGTTGCTCATCGTAAGCACCAAATTCATTTGGTAAACCTGCATTTGGATAGGCCGAAACATAACAACCGGCTTTTGCAGCCAGTTCTTCGATATGCGGACGCATTTCTTTTGCTCCCAAAGCACAGTTAAAACCGATACTAAGGGGTTTTGCGTGCATTACCGAATTTAAGAAAGCTTCGGCAGTTTGCCCCGACAGTGTTCGTCCGGAAGCATCGGTAATGGTACCTGAAATCATAATCTCCAACTTACGGCCAATTACCTCTTCGTACTTTTTAATGGCCACAATAGCCACTTTAGCATTTAAAGTATCGAAAATGGTTTCAATCAACAATACATCAGAACCACCATCTACCAATCCACGTACCTGTTCGTAATAAGCTTCTTCCAGTTCATCAAAATAAACCGCCCTAAAACCAGGATCGTTTACATTCGGCGACATGGAAAGGGTACGGTTTGTTGGCCCGATAGCACCAGCTACAAAACATTTACGGTCTGGATTTGCAGCCATAAATTCGTTTACAGCCTCTTTTGCCACCCGTGCACCTTCGAAACTCATTTCGTAGGATAGATCTTCCATCTGGTAATCGGCCATGGAAATGCGCTGTGTACTGAATGTATTGGTTTCGATAATATCGGCACCAGCTGCCAAGTACTCCAGATGTATTGTTTTGATAATATCCGGGCGCGTGATGTTAAGCAAGTCATTATTGCCTTTTACATCACAGGGATGGTTTCTAAAGCGTTCCCCTCTAAAATCTTCCTCGCTTAAGTTATATCGCTGAATCATGGTACCCATTGCACCATCAATCACCAAAATACGTTTTTCTAATTCTTCTCTTATACCCATTTGTTGTGTAAAATGTGGGATGGAAAATGGAAAATGGCAAGACACATCATATATCTTCCATTATACATTATTACATCCTAAAAGGCTTATTTAAAAAGTTGGTACGTGAATCGTAATCCTAAACTTATCTTTTTCTGCTATTTGCAGAATAGAATTTAGCACCTTGTAGGTTACAGGTTGCTAAGACTTCGTTGGGTCTAATCCCTCCGTCTTTCTTAATAAGCATACAAAAATGCAACAAAGCTACATCAATTCCAAAATTTATCGCTTGGCTGCCAAATAAAATTACAAAGGCCATGCAATTCTGCACGGCCTTAAGAATATTGTTCTGTTTTTAAGATTAACGGTTTACTTTTCTTCCATATTTTTTATTATACCAAAATGCCATATAGGTCATCCAAATCCCACTGCCAGAAGTTACTACAAAGACGTTATCAGTTATAAAAATTGTGATCAGCATCTGAATACATACACTAACCAATAGAAAACCAGTAATTGCTAAAAACTTATCCATTATCTTCTACTTCCGAAAATACGCAGTAAGAAAAGGAAAATATTGATAAAATCTAAATATAAATTCAAAGCAGCCATTATTGCCAGTTTTTTAGTATCTGCTTCTGGAATTGCTTCTCCACTCTCCTGAATTCCCATCCCAATTCTTTTGATTTTCTGCACATCATAAGCCGTTAAGGCAGTAAATACTGCAATGCCTACAAAAGCCATAATCAGGCTAAATTGTTCACTTTTAATAAACATGTTAAGAATGCTCGCAATAAATAATCCCGCAACACCTACCATCAAGATGGGACCGAACTTACTGAGATCAATATTAGTGGTATAACCCATAAATGCCATGATACCGAAAATACCAGCGGCGGCGGCGAAACAGGTAATTATTGACGCTCCGGTATAAATTAATAGAATAAAACTTAAACTTACTCCTAATAAAACAGAGAACAGTACAAAAACGCCTAATAGTGCACCATAAGATAATTTGTTAAAACCCGCGCCCATTAATAAGACTAATCCAAGTGGTGCAAACATGGCTACGTAACCTAACGCAGTTCTTTTACCGGTTTCAAAATCGATCAACGATCTTAATGCACTTTCACTGTTGGAAATATAAAAGGCAGAAAGCGTAGATAATAACAATGCCACAAACATCCATAAGAAAACGTTGGCAAAGAATTTTTTAGAAACAGATCTTTCCTGAACGAAAACACTGTTGTCCTGATATTGATAATTTTGTTGTTCCATTTTAATTTTTTGTGTGATAAATTATATAAAAATAAATATTTAGTTCAATCTTTTTGTCAGCAGTTCTTCAACTTTTTTAAAGAACTGTAACGGTTTTAAGGTACGCCATGGCAGATTGTCAAAAGCGCCACCAAAATTAATGTAATAATCGATGTTATTATCGCGAAATTCGTTGATAACGTGTTCCTGAAAATTTACCCCAACAATCCAGCCATCTTCTACTTCCTGAAACCATTCTTCGTAATAACTATCATCTGAAGCATGAAAATTCAGCACGTTTTCGCCGATCAGGATAAATTTATTAAGCCCTTCATCCATCATCATCTCCAAAATATCGCGTTTCAGTAACATTATGTCGTTATTGATGGCATCGTTCCACTCGCCTAAAAACTCTATGATGGCATAATTGCGATCATAATCGGCATACAATACCTTCATGTACAATGTACTTGAACCAAACTCATCCCACTGTGGGTGCAATAAAAAATTATATATCTGCTTATCAAAGTAAAGTTCAGAATATTCGGTATTATAAAATGGCGAACGCTCATCTTCTGCCGAAATATAATCATCTCTCCACTGGTAATAAGGCTCAATTTCGTGCATACTTTTCTAATTATTGAATGAGCGAGTTTTGAATGAGGGAATGATTAATGCTACTCTTACATGATATCACTCACTAATTCTTTCATTCACTCATTCTATCCTTTTCTCATTTCTTAATGTCCGGCTTCTACGGCTTTACGTACACTTCCATAACGGGTTAACAATTCAGCGGCTTCATCGTATCCAATATTTAGTTCATCGGCAACCATCTGCGTACCGCGGTCTACCAGTTTATGATTAGTTAACTGCATATCGACCATTTTATTGCCAACTACACGCCCCAGCTGAACCATCACTGTAGTGCTTAACATATTTAATACCATTTTCTGCGCCGTACCAGATTTCATGCGGGTAGAGCCGGTAATAAACTCAGGTCCAACCACCACTTCAACAGGGAAATCAGATTCTGCAGCAATAGGTCCACCGGCATTACAAACAATGCAGCCCGTTAAAACACCATGTTTGCGTGCCATGTTTAACCCACCGATTACATATGGTGTAGTACCTGAAGCTGCGAGGCCAACCAAACAATCTTTTTCATTAATCTCAAATTCCTGAAGATCTTTCCAGGCTTGTTCGGCATTGTCTTCAGCAAATTCTACCGCTCTTCTAATTGCGGTATCTCCGCCGGCAATAATCCCCACAACCCAATCGAATGGCACACCATAAGTAGGGGGGCACTCTGAAGCATCTACCACACCTAAACGGCCACTGGTACCTGCACCTATATAAAAGAGACGACCGCCTTTTTTCATCCGCCCGGCCACGGCCGATGTTAATTTTTCGATCTGAGGCAAAGATTTTTCAACCGCAAATGCTACAGTTTTATCTTCGTTATTAATGCCCTGCAAAACTTCTAATACCGACATCTGATCAATGTGGTTATAGTTAGATTCTTGCTCGGTAACTCTATCCATAAATTTAATTTTGATAAAATTCGGTAAATTCTTTCTAAAAACTAGGCTAAAAATTTAAAAAATATCTGCCATAAATTTTAACTGACTCGTCCAGTTGTTATTTAATGTTAAATATTATAAACAAAAGACATGAAAATACAGTTAAAAAATATATCAACCCGCTAATTTTCATAAATTTGCGGTAGCGCCAATGAAAAAAAATACCAGAAATAACATACTGATCGCTTTAAGCTATTCTGTAATCTTAATAGTTGGGATGTTTTTGGGCATAAAATTCATTAAAGATCAAGGCTTTGGCGTTAAAAAAAGTCCTCAGCTGGCTCAAAATAGCGACGAAAAATTAAACGAAATCTTACACATCATCAACGGTAATTATGTTGATGATATCAATACTGATTCGCTTCAGAACTTACCTATAGATAGTGTGCTGCACCAGCTTGATCCGCATAGTGTTTACCTGCCGCCAACTGACGCACAGGATATGACTGATAACCTGGAGGGAAATTTTGAAGGTGTAGGCATAGAATATTATATGCTTAATGACACCATGATGGTTACCGGCGTGGTTAAGGATGGACCTGCGTATCAGGCAGGGATTAAACTGGGTGATAAGATTCTGAGTATTGATACTGCAGTAGTAAGCGGACGAAACCTCCCCAAAGAGCAGCTTACCGGCCGTTTTAAAGGTAAATCCGGAACTGGTGTAAGCGTAGTGCTTTTGCACCCGGGAGCGCCACAGAGCAACCGCATTATGGTAACCCGCGGTAAAGTAAACATCAGCAGTATTGATGCAGCCTATATGATTAATAACGAAACTGGTTATGTAAGGATCAGTAAATTTGGCGCCAATACGGATAATGATTTCGCTGCTGCAGCCAATAACCTGAAAGCAAAGGGCATGAAAAAACTGATTCTAGACCTGCGCGACAACGGAGGTGGTTATTTTACATCAGCCACAGGCCTGGCCGATCAGTTTTTGGGCGAAAACAAACTCATCGTGTATACCCAGGGCAAGCATGAGCCTCGTACCGATTATTTTTCTACCGGTACCGGATCTTTTCAGAATGGTAAGCTGGCAATACTGATTAATGAAAATACGGCCTCGGCCAGCGAAATTGTAGCGGGAGCCATCCAGGATTTAGGCCGTGGAATTATTGTTGGCCGCCGCTCTTTTGGTAAAGGTTTGGTACAAGAGCAGTTTGCTTTTGGTGATGGTTCTGCATTGAACTTAACCATCGCAAGATATTATACACCATCTGGCAGAAGTATCCAAAAATCTTACAAAAAAGGTTACGACGCTTATAAACATGAATTAGACGAACGGATGATGGATGGGGAACTCACAGGGGACCGCACTTCTTTCCAGGATTCTATTGAGAAAACTGAAGGTGTAAATATCCAACCGAACAAAAAAGTTAAGCCAATCGGCGGTATCCAACCAGATATATTTGTGAAATTGGACACCAATGGCTACAATAAGTTTTATAGTAATTTAGTCAGTAAGAAAATACTTTCTGATTACGTATTTAATGTTCTTACCAATAAGTACAGTGCGAGTTTTGTAGAACAGAACATCAATATCTTTACCATAAACGATAACGACTTTAAGGACTTTATCGGGTTTCTTCAGCGCAAAAACGTAGCAATAGATCGTTTTCAATTGTACAATTCGAAAAATGTGATCTTAAATGATCTTAAAGCTTTACTTTGTCGCTATTATCTGGGCGATGTAGGCTACTATAAGGCCGTAAACCAAACCGATAATGCGGTGAGGCAGGCACTCCTTAACCTTCAATAGCCATATTTTATATGCTTTGAAAGTAAAATCAATTTATGAATTTAAAATTATATTCTTACTTTAAAACATATAACAATATAATATTCTAATTTATAAATAATAATTAATACTATATTTCGTTTTTATTAATTTTGTCTGCAAATCATATCATTTATGGAAGTGAGCAGATTAGCAGTAAAAGACCAGCAAGTTCTGGAAACTCTTTTAGAAAAAGTTAAGGAACAAACAGATTTATTCTTAGGTTATCCGGTAGCTAAAGATTTTGATTATCAAGTGCTTTCAGACTTTTTAAAATACCCGATGAATAATCTTGGTGATCCTTTTGTTCCCTCTACCTATGGTGTCGGATCGCGCGAACTGGAAAAAGAAGTCGTCCAGTTTTTTGCAGAACTTTTTCGCGCACCAGCCGAGAATTGGTGGGGTTATGTTACCAATGGAGGCTCAGAAGGTAATCTATATGGCTTGTACCTTGCCCGAGAATTACATCCTAAAGGAATGGTTTATTACTCAGAAGCTACACATTATAGTGTGCAAAAAAACCTGCATTTACTGAATATGCCAAATATCGTTATCCGCACCCAAGACAACGGAGAAATCGATTATGAAGATCTCGAGTACACCATTAGCATGAACCGCCACATACCTGTTATTATGATGGCTAATATTGGCACTACCATGACTGAAGCACGTGATGATGTGGCTAAAATTAAAGCCATCCTGAAAAAACTGGCCATCCAACATTATTATATCCATGCAGATGCAGCACTTTCCGGCACCTATAGCGCACTTATTGAACCAAGGCCAGCCTTCGATTTTGAAGATGGCGCAGACAGCATCGCCATTAGCGGTCATAAATTTTTAGGCTCGCCCATGCCGTGTGGCGTGGTAGTGGTTAAAAAATCGAACCGTGATAGAATTGCCCGTTCGGTAGCTTATATCGGAAGTGTTGATACTACTATTACAGGATCGAGAAATGGCCATAGCCCCTTATTTTTATGGTATACCATTAAACATTTGGGCATAGCAGGTTTAAAAAGCAGAGCCTTACACAGTTTGGCAATTGCCGCTTACACTGAACAAAAACTTAAAGCGTTAGGTATTAATGCCTGGCGAAACGAAAATGCCATTACCGTAAACTTTCCTGCCCCTTCTGCGAGGATTTGTAAAAAATGGCAACTGGCAGCAGAGCAGGGCAATTCGCATATCATTTGCATGCCAAATGTAACGCAATCTCATATCGACCTCCTGATTACGGACCTTAAAACCGAAATGGTATTAATTGATTGACGGTATACAAACATTTCAAATCCCCCAATGTTTAATGATAATACACGTTAAACAGATTTAAATGAAAATAATCATCGTAGGTGCAACAGGTACACTGGGTAAAAAAATAGCTGAGGCTTTTGCGCTCCAACATGAGATCATTCGTGTAGGACATACCAAAGGCGACATTCGGGTAGACATCACCAGTGAAACATCGATCAAAAACATGTTTGAGCAGATCGGTGCTTTCGACGCCTTGATCAGTACAAGTGGGAAAGCTCCTTTTGCACCGCTAAATCAGATGACGGGTGAAGTATTTAAGAGCGGCTTACTGAATAAACTGTTGGGCCAGATAAATCTGGTGCTTATTGGGCAGCATTACATTAACAAAGGGGGATCATTTACATTAACTTCGGGTATATTGGCCGAATCCCCTGTCGCTGCAGGATCAGCATTAAGCACCATAAACGGAGGTTTAAATGCATTTGTTTTGGCGGCTGCCCCAGAACTCGGAAACGGTATCCGTATAAATACCATTAGCCCTAACGTGGTTGAAGATTCTCCTACTTATTTTGATTCTTTCCCCGGCGAAATTCCCGTGACCATGGAGAAAGTGGTTAAAGCCTGTGAAAAAAGTGTACTGGGCATTTTAACGGGACAGGTAATTAAAGTCTATTAAAAAGATTCGGCTTTTTAGCATGTCCAGAATATCATGATTTAATCAAAGCTTATTTTAAAATTTCACTTATTTAATACACCAACCTTTATATTAGCCTGTATAACAAATCGAGCATGATAGAAACAGAACGTCTCATTTTAAAACCCTTAACACACGATCAGCTTTTAAAATATATTAAAGATGACCATTCTCTGGAACAAGAGTTTGGCCTTCTACCAACCAGGAAAAACATCTCTCCTTCGCTCCAGGAGGCATTGGAACAAACAATTTTACCTAATGTTTTTGACAAGGATAAAGATTATCTATATCATACCTTGTGGACGGTTATATCTAAACCGGACAACAAAATGGTCGGTGATATTTGTTTTGTTGGTGAGCCAGATCAAAATGGTGAAATCGAGATAGGTTATGGTACTTATAAAGAATTCAGAGGTAAAGGTTTTATGACTGAAGCAGTAGGCCGGTTAATCGCATGGGCAAGGGAACAGCCCAAAGTCAGATCAATTTTTGCCGCTACAACAAAGGACAATGTGGCCTCTTATTCTATTTTAGAAAAAAACAATTTTATCCACATTGGCGAAGTTGATGATCTGTTAAGCTGGAAAATTGAATTGAAGTAATTTCTATGAATGCTATTCGTTTGCATTAAAGACATTAATTTTAAAGAATTATTAAATTTTACCTTATGCGTTATTTTCTTTCCTTTTTATTTGGTTTATCTGCATTTGCCTCTTTCGCACAAAATCCGAAATTAAAAATCAAACATTTAACCGGCGATCTTTATGCCTACACTACTTATAACACTTATAATGGCGCTGTAACAGATGCTAATGCAGTATACCTGGTGACCAACAGAGGAGTTGTGGTAATTGACGCACCTTGGGATTCCAAACAATTTCAGCCATTTTTAGATTCTATCGCTGCCAAACATCATCAAAAAGTAGTATTGGCTATTGCCACACATTCGCATGGCGACCGTGCGGGTGGCTTGGCTTTTTTTAAAAGCAAGGGTATAAAAACCTATACCAGTAAACTAACCGACGAGCTATTGAAAGCCAACAAAGAGCCGCGTGCGGCTTATAATTTTACCAATGATACCACTTTTACAGTTGGACAATATAAAATAAGCACTTACTATGCCGGCAAGGGACATACCAAAGACAATATAGTGGTCTGGTTTCCAAAAGATAAAGTTTTATTCGGCGGCTGTTTAATTAAAAGCACTGAAGCAGATAATCTGGGCTATATCAGAGAAGCAGATTTAGCAGAATGGCCAAAAAGCATCCAGAAATTAAAGCAGAAATATCCCGATACCAAATTTGTTATCACAGGACACGATGCCTGGGGCAACAGGGAATCTTTAGATCATACGCTAAAGCTTTTAACGGAGAAAAAGTAAAATATACCTATAACGTTATACAATTAAAAAGAGCCTGTATCACTAATAGTAGTTTTCCATCGAAAATTTCAACGTTGAGCTCAGCCTGAAATGACCCTGATGATTGTATCAAAGCGTCTTAAAACATCTAAAAGAAGTTATTAGATAAGCTCAGGATTACAATTTTATACTTATGGTATAGCCTCAATGATCATTTATGATAATTTTCAGTTGCTATAGTGCAATTTCAAACAAACTTAAACTGATTCCTTCATAATGTTTAGGTAAACCATCAGTTTTTTCCATGCTTACCACACCAACATAATCAAAACCACAACCCGTGTAATATGCGAGCAGTTTTTCATTATCAGCCCAGGTATCCATTCTGATAAATTTAATCCCGTTTTCTGCAGCAAAAACTTTGGCCCATTTAATAATTTCTTTTACAAAAGAATAGCCCCTAAATGCGGGATGGGTGACAATCCTATGGATATAAATCGCATCATGATCTCGTTCTCCCCAGATCAACTGATCGTTAAACGTAACCGCAAAAACACAGGCAACAGTGCCATCTGCCAGAATTTTATACTGACGGTTTTCATCAATTTCGGTTTGTACCATTTCTCGGCTAAAGCCTTGCCAGTGTTTGTTAAATACTTTCTTTTGATGGGCAATGGCCATATTGTAAAATCCGAAAATGGTATCGATATCTGCTGACAAACTGTTTTGTACTTGTAACTGCATGCTGTAAAGGTAAGAGTAATTAATAAATATCGTCATTTTGAGCAGAGCTCAGCGAAGTCGAGATGCCGCCGTACTGTTATTAACTAAAAATAAAAAACAGGACTGCTTCTTTAAGAAACAACCCTGTCTAAATAATTTTATTTTAGGCCTTACGCCCTCTACCTTTAAACCTTAAACCTCACATCTATTTCTGTCTGAAATAAATCTGGATCGGTGCACCGGAAAAATCGAAGTTTTCCCTTAGTTTATTTTCGATGAAACGTTTATACGGATCTTTAATGTACTGTGGCAAGTTGCAGAAAAATGCAAACATTGGCGAAGTAGCGTTAATCTGCGTGATGTATTTAATCTTGATATGTTTCCCTTTCAAAGCCGGTGGCGGGAATTTTTCGATCAGCGGCAACATTACATCATTTAATTTAGATGTAGGGATTTTCTTGCTACGGTTTTTATAAACCTCTAAAGCTGCTTCTATTGCTTTAAAGATACGTTGCTTGTTCAGTACAGATGTAAAAATAATTGGCACATCGGTAAATGGACGGATCCGCTCGTGAATCTGCTCTTCGAAAGCTTTCATCGTTTGTGTATTTTTCTCGATCAGATCCCATTTGTTTACGAGAATGACAATACCTTTTTTGTTTTTTTCGGCCAGGTGGAAAATATTGATATCCTGACTTTCAATTCCCTCCACTGCATCAATCATTAATACCACCACATCAGCCTCTTCTAAAGCTTTAATGGTACGCATTACCGAATAAAACTCTAAGTTTTCTTTAACCTTGGTTTTTTTACGTAATCCGGCAGTATCGATCAGCATAAACTCATGCCCGAATTGATTATAATGGATTTTAATTGAATCGCGGGTTGTACCTGCATTTGCAGTCACGATATTACGCTCTTTACCAATCAGTGCATTAACCAAAGAAGATTTACCCACATTTGGGCGACCGGCAATGGTAATCTTAGGTAACTGATTTTCTTCTTCCGGAATATCTTCGAAATTTTTAACAATCTCATCCAGCAACTCTCCTGTTCCGGAGCCAGTCATTGATGATAAAGGGTATACTTCGCCTAATCCAAATCCATAAAAAGTATGTATTTCGTTATATAAAGCGGTATTATCTACCTTATTTGCACAAACAAAAACGGGTTTATTACTTCTGCGCAATACCTGGGCAATATCGTCATCTAAATCGGTAATACCTGTAGTTACATCCACCATAAAAACTAATACACTGGCTTCTTCGATGGCAATCATCACCTGCTCACGGATAGCCGCTTCGTAAACATCTTCTGAGTTGGCTACATAACCACCAGTATCGATTACTGTAAATTGTCTGTCTGTCCACTCGCCCACTCCATAGTGCCTGTCGCGGGTTACACCGCTGACATCGTCTACAATTGCCTTACGGCTTTCTGTTAATCTATTAAAAAGTGTGCTTTTGCCTACGTTTGGCCTGCCTACGATGGCTATAATGTTACTCATGGGTGTTCTTTTGATAGTTAATGGCTATAGTTAATGGTCGTGGTGTTTTAAGCAAGCTGCTCAAACGATCTGGCTATCAGCCATTGACTATCAACTACTAACCGATTTATTTCGGGCTGCAAAGGTACGGTTAATTATCGTAACCAAAGCTTTTTAAGTAATTCTTTTTACTTCTCCAGTCGGGAATTACCTTCACAAACATTTCAAGGAAAACTTTGCTATCTAAAAATTTCTCGATCTCTAAACGCGCTTCGGTCCCTACCTTTTTCAACATGCTTCCGCCAGTACCAATTAAGATGTTCTTTTGTGAATCGCGTTCAACCACAATTTCGGCAGTAATCCTGATCATCGCACCCTTGCCATTCTTCATTTCCTCTTCTTTAAAACTCTTTACAATAACTTCGGTACTGTATGGAATTTCTTTCTGATAGTTGAGGAAGATTTTTTCGCGAATCATCTCCGAAACGAAGAAACGTTCTGAACGATCAGTTAGATCTTCTTTGTCATAATATGGCGGATGTTCTGGCAACATTTCAAGCACACGATCCAATAATCCGTCAACATTGTGTTTATGTAAAGCCGAAATGGCATAAATAGCAACCGGATTTAACTTTTCCTGCCAGTAGGCAATCTTTTCATCAACCTGCTCCTGTAATGCTTTATCAATTTTATTAATAAGCACGATAGTTGGGATATTACGGTTCAGGATTTTTTCCAGAACGTCGTCTTCATCGTGTTCTTCATTGATATCGGTTACCAATAAAAGTACGTCGGCATCAGTTAAAGATCCGTTAACAAAGCTCATCATACTCTCTTGCAAGCTATATTTTGGCTTGATTATACCCGGGGTATCAGAGAAAACGATCTGATATTCTTCTTCATTTACAATACCTAAAATACGGTGTCTTGTGGTTTGTGCCTTAGGAGTAATAATGCTAAGTCGCTCGCCCACAAGCACATTCATGAGGGTAGATTTACCTACATTTGGTTTACCTATTATACTAACAAAACCTGCTTTATGCGCCATTAAAATATTTTTTAAAAAAAATTTGCAGTACAAAGAAACGAATTATATCTTTGCATTCCAATTCGGAAACAGAGTTAAGGATTTAATTCACGAAAAAACGAGTTGCATATAGAGTGCGGGGTGGAGCAGTTGGTAGCTCGTCGGGCTCATAACCCGAAGGTCGCACGTTCGAGTCGTGTCCCCGCTACCAATTCAGTTGGTAGTTTTCAGTTGGCAATTTTAATTGCACACTGAAAATTGGAAATTTAAAAACTGAAAAATGGCCCGTTCGTCTAGGGGTGAGGACGCCAGATTTTCATTCTGGAAACAGGGGTTCGATTCCCCTACGGGCTACAAAAATCAATATCAAATGATGTCAAAACCCTGCAAATCAAACATTTGCAGGGTTTTTTATTGATATCAAAAACCTAAAATATGCATCAAATCACAATAAAAAAGTGTGTAATTCGGTGCGTATCTAAAATAAAAACACTACGCACCGAATTTACATTAATCAACTGAACACCAACATGTTCAGTTATTAAACATCTTGATACAGGAAAGCTGCTGTCTTACTTTTGTTTCACTCTAAGTAAGTAATTATGAAAGGTAATTTCCATCTGCTTTTTTACCTAAGAAAGCAAAAAGTCTACAAAGGAGGCCCAAGGGCCATTTATCTGCGCATTACCGTGGATGGTAAACGTGCAGAGATGTCTGTTGGTCGAGAATGCGAACCCGGAAAATGGAATAGTTCGGCTGGGCGTTCCGTTGGCACAAAGGAAGATGCCCGAACACTCAACACCTATCTCGATAGCCTGCAAAGCAAGATGAGGATGGCTCATCAGGCTTTACTCGACACAGGGCAACATGTTACAGCAGTGAGTCTACAAGGACAGTTTAGCGGCAAATCTCAAAAAAGCATATATCTAATGAGGTTATTTGCAGAACACAATGCTATGGTAAAGGAATTAATTGGCAATGGCTTTGAAGCCAATACACTAAAAGGCTACATTACATCTGAAAAACACTTAACAGGTTTCCTTCGAAAACAGTACGCCCAGGACGATATTCAGATCAGTGAACTAAACTATGCCTTCATTAACAATTTTGAACATTATCTACGGGTCGATTGCAAGTGTAGCGATGTTTCTGCTGCTGCTGTGTAAGCGGCAAAGAGAAAATAAAACGCTAAATAATTTACAACACAGATAGGTTAGATGGCATACTGATATCTTTCTCTAAAAGAGAACCGATATCGCTTATCCTTCAATACCGACGGATTTCGTTAAATCCTGATAAGCAAAGTGGCCACACGCAGAAAAGCAAGTGGCCACTTAATAGATAATTTCTGAACGGGTGTCTCCTTTCAGGAATTATTTTGTTCTTACTAATACAATGTTTGTCGGAACCGAAAAACCCTTAATAGGTTTTTTAGGATACAATGCAAACATATCCCGATCTGATAATTTCCATAATATCTTGTTCTTTGAACCCTCCACAAAAGAAACACTGCCTCTTCCATTTTTGTCTAAAACACGGTCGATCATTAAAATGGTAAGAAAATTTTCTTTGGGGTCTGGCAGCCCACGTAACAAAGTATCCCTTAAACTATCCGAACCTGACAATAACTTGTCCCCTTGCTTATAAGTATACTTGCCAGCAAGCTGATCCCGTTGACCAGTTGAAAGTTTTTTTCTGTATTTAACAAATGTAACTGTGAATGTTTTTCCTTCAAATTCACCTTCCCAAGTACCTACATAGGTGTCAGTTTTTGGATCTTTGAAATATGCGTCCTTGTTTTGAGCATTAACAAAAACACTAGTTATTGTTAATAGCAATAATAATAGGTAATTTTTCATTTTATATTTTTAATTAACATGGATTTGGCACTACTTTATTTTCTACATCTACTTTAATAGGCTTCCACTCTGTAAAATTGGCATTGCCTTTAAACATTCTTAAACCTGAGCCTTCAATAGCTTTTAGGAATGCTTTTTCCCATGCAGACACCACAGGTGTACCTGTGCTGATGAGGTTATCCTTATTACCAAGATAACTACTAGTCCAGGCATTGGTATTTGTTTGATTACCAAAGTGATTTTGCATCCAGTTTACAAAGGTATTTATATTATCTATTTTTAAAATATATGAATTACCCGCCGGAGTTACAACACCCATTGTAAAGGTTGCAGGGTTCTTCATATTACCATCAGCATAAGTATTATAGATTGCTGCTATATCGCCTAATGAAAAGATCGGATCTCCGCTCTTATTATGGCTATGGATAGCGCCATCGATTTTTTCATTAAATTCCATAGATACTGAACCCTGGTCCTGGCTTTCTTCAAAATTGTAGGTATTGGTTGAAAGCTCATAGGCATACATAGCTTCTTTAGTAGAATCGGTTACGGCTTTATCTTTAAGCAAATCGAAACGTTCCCTGAAGTCTTCATTCTGAGCTAATGCATTGGCATTTGCACATGGGTCTGCTGGTGGATTATCCGGGTTGTCCGGATTTGGGAAGTCTGGATTGCACAGGTAGAAATTTGCAGGGTCTAAGCACGGATCATTGCCCGGATCATTGGGATCGGTAGGATCTGGATCAGGATAGTCCACCCACACCGTCGAGCATTCTTCACCAATCCATTCCGGCTCTCCGCAAACCTCCACATACGGATCGCCACCACCAGCACATATAGTTATGTACATCGGCACGCAAATGGTTTCAAATCCTCCGCCACTGATAAGATGATCTTTGATACCACTGGGAAGACTGGCTTTCATCGAAGCTTTCAATTTTTGACTAAGCAACGCGACACTCTTCCCTGGAGATCTTTTTTTGATCATTTTGCCATTCTCGAACCTTAACAGCAAAATCACTTCATCTTTAAGTGTTCTGTATTCTACATAACCGCTGTAATTGGTCATGCTTGTAATCTGGTTGACGCTAGCATCAAAGTGGTTCTTTTCCAGATATTCATAATCCGGCAGATAGGTTAGCTTAAGTTGATTAAAGTTACCTTTCCTGGTTTTGTAGATCAGTAAACGCTGGAATGATGAATTGATCCTGATTAGGTCTTTTTTCGCATCAGCGGATTTATTTTCGAAATTATAGAGCGTTGTCTTTTTTGCTCCTGTGGATATAGGCACCTCATTAAATTCATTGGTGGCCGTTTTAGAAATAAAGCTTTTATTCCATAGCGGGATAATGGTAATTTGGCTCGATTTCATAGCAGTTAAGCTTGATAAGCGCTTACTCACAGCCGATATACCCAACTTGCCCGCCTGTTGATAATAATAGCTTTTTGATTGGGTTAAAAAGTCTGCAGGATCATCTGTGCCGATGTCCGGAGCATAGTCTTTTCTACACGCAAAAATGATTGCAATACCTAGTAGTGCAATGGCGATAATTGTTTTTTTCATTCTTTGGTTAATTTATCCGATATAGTTATTTATTTAGATTTCAGTCATTACGGACCTTTTAATTTGATCAACCAGTGGAGACGGGATCTTAACAGGCATGGACAGAATAATCCTTCCTGTTGCAATAGCATTTTTCGTCTGGTTGGTTCTCTTGTAAAATTTAAAAAGTTTGTACCTACTCAAAAACCTATTCGGCACCATGAATACGGCCTTTTTATATGCAGATTCCGCCTGGTTGTCATTGCCCGACAATTCATAGATCATACCTAATCTCAGATAAGCCTCAAAACTTGGTCTTTTGCTGATCAGCTTATAAATTAATGATTTCGCATTGTCAAGTTCCATCCTGCCAAGTAACAAGCCCGACTTGATCTCAAGATATTCAGGGTCTTCATGCAGCACTTTAGGAAGGGAATCAATAATTTTTTCTGCATGGACTCTGTAGCCAGAAGCCCCCAGCTGCCTTGCTTCCTTAAGTTTTCGGAACGCGGAGATACCTGTCAAACTGTAATGATAATGGGCGCCTATGACCGAACACAATACAAGCGCTGAGACTATTGCGTTCCAAAAGAAAATCCTCCTGTAGAATTTGTAGGTGACCAATCCTATCAGTATAAAAGCACAGAAGAGAAACAGAACCTGAAAAACAATAAGGTGGAAAACATAATTAAACAAGGCTGCCAACACTATTGCAATTATTATTGCAATAGTGTTGACCACTAAAGATTTTGACGAAGGGATATTTAAAGCGGCTTTAGCAATATAGAATAAGATGGAGAAAGCGGACATCAGTATGACGATCCCGTACAGGCCAGCTTCGATAATGAACTGAAAATATTCATTAAAGGCAAAATAGGTATTATCAGCAAGCAGTAGTTCTCGACTTGTATAATTGCCTCTTATGAAATAATCTGCCTGGTAGTGCATAAATTCACGTTGAAATCCATTTATTCCCGTTCCGGTCATCCAGTTATCTTTAAATATTGAGATCGCGATCTTATAAATGAGCCATCTTCCGGATGATGAATCAACTTTAAATAGGGTTGTGAGTATGATCAGTAAGGCCACTATACTAACACCATAAAGCGCATAGTGCTGCCACTTCAATTTAGCGCTGGTGTTTTGCCAAATCACAAAAAAGAATGCAACGAAAAAGCCTATAGTAAATGACCTACTTTCGTTGGCTATAGCTAGCGACAGGCCAATAATAGAAGTTGTATATAAAAGACAATTCTTCAGGAAGGTGCTTATCTCAGCGGATAAATATGCATCAAAGGATGCAGGAAGCACGTACCTACGTTTTTCTTCAGTCATTTTTAAGGTATTCTAATGGATTCAGATAAAACATTTTTTGCCAGCCAAGTACAGCCTTGAAATCATAGTGTCTAAATATGGGCACACAGGAAAAAATTGAAAAATGCAGATGGAATGGCGAATACCTGGCATTGCCGGAATCTCCGACCAATCCAATAGGCTCACCGTTTCTGATATAATTTCCGGTTTGGCAAAGGCGCTTACTTAAATGCGCAAAGTAGTAGACCTTTAAGCTTGGAGAGATAATGTAGACATAGTTACCACCATTATTGCTAAAGCCACTTTTTAAAACAAGACCGCTGGATGGATTGATAACCTTTGCCCCCAAGTCATCGAACAGATCAACCCCTCTATGAACACTTGAATTTCCCCAGGGAGCTTTCCAAAAACTTTCGGTATTCCATTCGGTTATTTGAGAGTCCACAGGAAATGTGATCTTTTCAAAAAGTTCAACTATATTAAAAAGAACAATCAGGCAAGCAAGTGCCAATAAAATTAGTTTTATAGTGTGAGGAGCGTTAAATTTATTTATTGGCATTTACAGGCTTATTACGCTGTAAAATTATTCATATTAAAAATTATAAATTCAGTACTACATTGATTGCTGCGTTTTTCGGGAAAAAAAGGTGCTATTTCTTGATAAATAGGTGAATTCTCGTGATGAACATTTGTCAAGATCACAAAACAGCCTGAGTGTAAAAAACTATAGATTGAGTAGAAATTACTCTTTCTCGATCCATGTTTTGAAATTCCTATCCCATTTCTGACTGATAATAATTTGGGTGGATAAATCATAACATATTGACCTCTCTTCACCAAAATCAAATAATCAGCAAGATCCTGACTTATAGCTAATTTCGCTATATACTAAAATTGGTGAGATAAGTCAATCAAATTGGTTTATGCATATCTATGTATAAACGCTCCTGAATTTACTTAAAGTGGCGATTTCAGGTAAAATGGTTCTTACCCAATTTTGATGGTTTTTATGATAAATCTGATGATGATTTGGCAAGAAATAATGAATCTTAACAAACTGATTTTCTCATGAATTAATCCCCTTAAAGTAGTTTCAGCAGATAACTAGTGTCTAAATAAATTAATCGTTAAATTGAGTTCTATTTTAGATGCCTATGAACCCCAGCTATTTTAAATCCCGAAAACCTTTTTCTTTCTCTCCCCACCCATTTGACCTTGGAACCTTTTTGGGGTTATGGTCAAGTTATGAGGATAATCATTTTGTATTGAAGCTATACAAGATGGATGAAAAGAAATTTGCCGGTTATTATTCCCATCACTTAAGTTATGCTTTAGGAAATAAGCTTACAGTGGAAGAGGATTTCTTCCGACATGTCTGGCAGATTGTAGAAAACAGCCCTTTTTGCAAACCCAATAAAAAATCAACCATCATCAAAAAATAATTCACTAAAAATCAAGCAGATAATTTAAATATCAAATTAAAGTCTTTGAAGCCTTTTGAAAACTAAAAATAATATATACCTTTGCACTCCTTCAAACGCGATATTTGAAGCAGAAAATAGAGTGCGGGGTGGAGCAGTTGGTAGCTCGTCGGGCTCATAACCCGAAGGTCGCACGTTCGAGTCGTGTCCCCGCTACCAAGAAGTTGGGAGTTGAGAGTATTAAATTTGGAGTTTCTCCAAACTGAAAACTCCAAAGTCAAAACTCAGATTAATGGCCCGTTCGTCTAGGGGTGAGGACGCCAGATTTTCATTCTGGAAACAGGGGTTCGATTCCCCTACGGGCTACAGAAAGCACATCAAATGATGTTAAAACCTGCAAATTAAATATTTGCAGGTTTTTTTGTTTATATCAAAACGACTCAACATTAAAATTCCTTAACTAATTTTTTATTAAGCTGCATATTGCCAATGTAAGGCTAATTTAATAGCTAAAACCGACCTTAAGAATCGTTGCCAAAAACCACTCTTCAAGGATCAGAAGTAAAATATTAAAGGGCTAATTTAAATGGTCATTTCTGCTAAGGTTTAATTTCCTGATCTATCCCATTTACATATTGGTTAACCAGTTTTCCATTTAGGGCATGGTTAAATAAATGGTTTGGTGCATCTACATAATACAAGGCCCCTCCCGTAACAGCCTTTAAAGAAAGGTGGTACCTTGCATCCAAGTTGTATACGACCTGTGTTGAACAGCCTGCAGCATTCAAAAACTCAATCAAAAGCCTTAACCCTAGTGATTAGTGAATTTCATCAATCTCAAATGATGAGCCGTATAGACCAAAAATTTCATCAATGTAAAAACCGAAACCCTGCAGCGCGCTAAAATATTCTTTACTGTTATTTTGAGGGAGAACAGCATTCGACTGGCTCGATTTGCGTATATGTGGAAAAACGTTCGGTTCGACCAAAGAACCTGCAATAGAGGCAACACCCAGCTCTGTTGCCATTAAGGTTTTGTTTTGTCCAATCAAGCTAATTCAAACATAATACCTGAATATAAAATCCGAAATAAGAATACATTATGTAGATGTTATCTTTTCCTACATAGAAAGATCATATTCGGGACAGACTTAATGCACTTTAAAATTTTCGGCACTAAACAGAATAAAATACTGATTTTGTCTTTAAAACCAAGTTACATGCATTGACATCCAATATACAGTTGATTATATCTACCAGCAATACTTAATAATCGGTATAAAATTCGCCGCATTTGCCAATCATTATCAAATCCGATGATCAACGATTACCGGTGTTTTACCTGTAATGGCATTAGTGTAAAGCTTTAAATCATTCCCCGCCAAAACTTCCAGGTTTTTTACTTTGTAACCAAATACCCCATATAACTGTTGAAGTTTTTGTTCTACGTATACACCTTTGTCAACATTGGATAAATCGGTCATCAGCATAAATGTTATTGCAGTATGCCCTTCATGAGGCACGATCTGTAACTGAAACCGTTCTACATCTGCAAAAACGGCATTAAAATCATCCAGCTCATAGTTACACTCGTTAAACATAAAAGAATTGGGAGACCTCCCTTTTAATTCCAGGTAAAGTTGTCCGCCCACTTCCACCCATTTACCAATATCCCCTGTATTATACCTAAAAACAGGGAAACGCTTACGGAATAAATTACTGACGAGAAGTGAACCATAGCCATCAGCATCAGGACTGCTCGGCTCCACCACAAGGCCATCAATTACGCTGAACAATGATGGCGATCGGCTATAATCGCACCAGGCCCATATCCCCGTTTCGGCAGCACCGTACAATGAATAGATCTGCCTGGTTCCAAAAACATCCCTGAAAAGTTCGATATGTGATGGTGGCAAAAACTCACCACCAAACAATAGATTTGTGATGGATAAATGAAGCTGTTTTTTTTTAAGGTATTGTGCAAAAAGGAATAGTTTTGAAGGTGTACCCAATAACAAGTCGGGCTTAAAATTTAGCGCCATCTGGTAGGCATCTTCATAGGGTAAACCGGCGCTGGCTACCAGTGTGGTTGCATAACACCGCTCCAGCAGATCATCCATAATTGCAGCGGTACGGTACATATCCATATAACCAAACATATTAAGTGCAATGGTTTTTGGCGTAAAAATTTTAGCTTGTTTTAGTGCAGCAGCAAGTGCGGCACGCTGTTCCAGGTTTTCTGCAATATCAACCGGAAAAACCAGCGGTTTTTGGGTAGATCCGCCAGAGCGCACCAAATAAACGCCTTGTTTTTGGCTATGCAGGTCAAAATTGTCATTTAGCAGCTTAATTAATTCCTTTTTACCTATTAAAGGTGCATTTTGATAATCTTCAAGCTCAAGATAATAAGACCTGAAAAGCTCAGACTGCCTGACAATCTGATAGTATTGATTAAGGCGGGGATCAATCATTTTAAAATTTATCTTTTAATAAGCAGATAGCCAAGGTATTTAGGTAAAAAGCTGCGATAATGCCATAAAAACCTGATTTTTTGGCTATTGGATGGTAAATTCTGTAAAGCATGTTTATACCAGCGTTCACCGATCATGCCCATCAATAGCTGGTCGTGTTTGTCTTTACTGTACATATGCCTCGAAATTACCGGCGGCAATTCGATCTGCGTAAAATGGCTGTATTTTTTCCTTGACAGGCTCTCCGGAACCTCGTTTACGTAAAGATAAGCTCCGGTTTGCAGGGCTATTTTACCCGGCACCGAGTTTAGTATTCCTTTTAATACCCGGTACCAAAAATCAATTCCTTCATTTAATTGCGCTTCGGCGTGGTACCTGTTAGAAGCAATCCATTTACTTCTTGTAATTACATTACTGCCAACCCCCATAATAAAATGCGGATTGCTAATTGCCATTAAAGGATTCTTAATCAGATATAGATCGGTGTCAAGCGGTTCTAAATACTTTTTTAAGGATTTAAGATCAGGGTATATTTCGTTACCAGGCATGAAAGTGATATTAAGCACCATCAAATCCAGCTGATGCACTTCAAAGGCATGAGCCGCAACTTCCAGTAAAGCTGGATGATATTCATCGTCCGCATCTAAAAAACTAACTAACTCAGAATGGGTAGCGGCAAAACCGATATTACGGGCATTGCCCGGGCCTTTATTCTCGTTAAGTTCAATAACCTGTATCCTGCAATTGCCAAAAGCTGAAATATGATCACGTAAAAAATCATGAACAACAGCGAGGCTGTTATCTGTACTTAAATCGTCGACGATAATCAACTCATCCGGCAGTTTACTTTGCCGGATGAGTGAATTTAACGTTTGCGTGATATAAACGGCTTTATTAAACAAAGGTATAATGATGGCATGTGTCATATTTATGATGCCGACATCATCACGGGAAAAATGACTCCCCTGCCCTGGTGAACATTAACCACGCTCTCTGCAGAACCACGAAATAAACCAGGACCAAAAGACCGGTTATTGTAACACAGCAACATCCCTACTAAATTAATCAGGCTTTTCTCTGCACCACTGCCGTATTTAAACACGCGCTGGGGTACATATTCCTGTATCATGTATTCGGGCCATTGTTTATCAATAATATCAGACCACACCCTGGCTTCGCAATCACTTTTTACATACATATCGATACCACGGCCACCACTGTTGCGCTTTAATACCCAGTTTAAGTGCGAGTTGCTTATTTCGTTTCGTTTTTCGGGTGCATGCAGTGCATAAGTAGGTATTAAAAATGACTGTAAAAAAAGATATTCTTCTTCAGAAAGATAATTCCTCATGATCTCTTCACTATAAAGAACTGCAAGGATGCGTTTATCGTGTACCAATATCAGCGTGCGTACATCATTAAAGTAATTTCCTTTATTGATGATCAATTTTAATACCTCCAGGTCAAAATTACGTAGTTCTTCACGGTCCATTTCCAATATAAACTGATCAACGGGTTTCCCTGCCAACATAATTGAGCCATTTTGGCATTTTAACTGGGATGGACTTGCAGAAACATAATCCAAACCCTGCTTGCTAAACTCATTTAACAGGTAAAATACCTCGGTGCCTTTTTCTTTCTCATGCACCAGCACAATAGGCTCACTGCGATTAAAACGGCTAAAAATGGCATGAATAAAATCACGCTGGTGAGGAACAGTCTCTAGTAAAGGCAAACCACTATCCTCAGCAATTATGTTCAGGTAATAACTTAACATCCAGCCGTTAATCGGGTACCTTGCTCCTATCTCGCAGATTTTAATGCTGCCATCTTCTGCCTGTAAAAAATCGGGACGATACATGCCCACTTCGTAAGGCCTTGCATTTGCGATGCTCAAAATATTATTCAAACATTCATCAAAATTATAAATAGTACGTATCCTTTCATCAGTAAAATAAGCGTTTACAACATTGGTTAATGCTTTGTTCAATACCTGGCAAAGTTTTTCCATTCGTACTATTTCGCTACGGTTTACGGCAACCGGTACCGGAGAAAATGAATCGGCACCATTGCAGGGTATTTCGCCCAGGTGTTTCATCAATAATTCATTCAGTGTTTCTTTATTACAAATGGTATGTTTTTCTACAAGCTCGCCCGTCATATTCTATGCAATTTCTTCTTCAGACATTACAGGCTCCAAACTAGCGCTAATGGTTTCCATAACTGCCGCTTTTTTACTTAAATAATCGGCTACAATTTCGCGTAAGTCATAATCGGCCAAATTTACATCCATCGCTTTAACATAATAATTGATGGCGTTAACGGCATAAAAGAAATGGTTTTTCTCCGTTGGTCCGCAGTGTACGGTTATCCAGGCCAATGTATGTTTTAGGGTATCTTTATCGAAACCAAAATCATCTTCCAGCCAACGCGTAAACTTTGGCAATATAAACTCCACCTCGCCATGGGTATAAATTTCGTGAACCAGTGTAGTTAACAGGCCAATCAATAAATCTTTATTGCGCAAAGAGTTCTGGTCTTTCCAATATTTAAAAGCACGTGCACTCGGATCAAGGTATTGCCTTAACAACCATCCATCATCGCCGCAGGTATTGGTTGCCATGGTATAGAAGAGATCAGAGTGTAATACTTTGCCAACAACAGCCAGGTCTTCATCAACAATCCTGTTCAGGCTGGCTACCGATCTGAAAAGCTGCGCTTCATCTGGTACAGGTATGTTTTTATGGATCAGCATGGTCATACGGTTACTCAATCCGGCAACAGTAACCGCACTATTGTTGGTTTGGCTCCAGCTGTGAAAAAAAGGTTTAAGATGATCCCTGTCATGCAGAACTGCAGTGAGTTTCACGAAACTGTCTTCAATTGTTTTAAAATGCTCAGCTTGTTGAGGAAAATAAGCTAAGAGCTGGTGCTTCAATGGAGATTCTTCCATCCCTTCGAGCACAGGAATAATAATTGATAATAAATTTCTCACGATTTGTTGGTTTAAGGTTTATTTAGTGTAAATCAATAGCTACTGAAATATTCTTAATTTGTTTTAAAAAATTCACAAATAAACAAGTGATTAGCTTGTTATCCATCACTTGGATGATCAGACATGAAGTTAATAATTGATAACAGAACAAAATCAACTGTATGATATTCAGAAATATACAGTTAATACACGATAATAGGAATAACTGATGAAAGAGCGTTTTTCATTTGATGAGCAGTTTGAGGTGATCAGATGGATTTGACTTATACATAGATACGCACTTTTTCATTAATAAAAAAAAGACACGTGTAAGATATTATAAAATTACACAATTTTACTTTTTACAGCAATCAAAATGTAAATTATATAATACAAATATTTAGTTTCTGAACAATATTAATTTTTTTGTGAAATCAGAATATTCACTAACAGCATTTCATCAGGGAGAAGTATAAAGCAATTTAATGCTTAGGATAATAACGATCTTAAAAGGAGGTCCATCTTTTTGAATACATGTATACTCCTATTGATTTTACCCAAAAAAAATATAATTGACATTAACGTATAAGCTGCCTAAGCAATATTCTCGAGATATTTTAATACCTCTTCTTTTTTTCTACTGGAAACCTGAATCTTCTCTCCGTTCTCCATTTGAAGATAGCCTTCCCTGAAGTATTTTTTAACATACGCAAAATTAACCAGGTAGGATTGGTGGCATCTTAGAAAACCGAAAGGAGAAAGCAGCCCCTCATAATCTTTCAAGCCTTTTGATACGAGTATTTCATTTGAGCCTTTGATCACAAAAGTAGTATACCCTTTATCCCCCCTGCAGAACATGATATTTTCTATAGCAACCACCTCAATGTATTCGAGTGTTTTGAGTGCAATGCGTTTATTGGCAGATAATCCCTGGGCCAGGTAATGTTCTTTAGCAATGCTTAATTGCTGCTGATCAAATAAATCCTGTTTGCGGTGATGGAAACATTTATGTAGCGCTGAGGTTAACGATTCATCGTCGACAGGTTTAAGCAGATAGCCGAAAGCTCCAAGATTAAGTGCTTGTATGGCATATTGATCATAAGCAGTTAAGAAAATAACCTGAAAATCGCCTACCCCTACCTGTTCAAAAAGCTGAAAACTATCACCATCCTTTAACCTGATATCCGCAAGAATAATTTCTGGCTTTAAAGCCGGAATCTCTACGGTTGCGACAGCGATTTCGGCGGCAGATCCAACCACTTCAACATAGTCAATCCGGTTTACAATTTGTAAAATATGCTGCAAGATACGCGGCTCATCTTCCAATATATAAAGTTTCATGTTGGGATATAATTAATCGTTGATAATCGGGATATTGATTTTAACCAGCACACCTCTTTCACCAATCTCTTTTTTGTCGGTCAGATTAAAACTGGCATTTTGGCTATAACGGCAAAAAAGCGCTTCAAACCGCTCGGTTAAAATGGCTTGTGCCAAAGATTGTTTTTGCTGATTACCAGCGATCTTATTACTCAAACCGCAGCCATTGTCGTCTATCGTTATTTCGAGCTGGTGATCGTCCTGTTGTTCAAATGAGATCTTGAGTATCCCTTTATAAGGAATATTTCTGAATCCATGTTCGATTGAATTTTCGACGAAAGGCTGGATAAGCATAGGTGGAATAAGTATGCCCTGTTCGTCAATTTCTTCCGAAACCGAAATTTGATAAGTAAAAGTATCAGCATAACGCATTTGCTGTAATAACAGGTAATTATTTAACGAAGAAATTTCTTCGCCAATGGAGATAAAATCTTTTCTGTTTTGTTCAAGGATTGCCCTTAGCAAACCTGAAAAGGATTTTAAGTATCTGACAGACTCAGACGTGTTTCCTGAAGAGATCAGGCCCTGCAGATTGGAAATGGCGTTAAATATAAAATGTGGATTAAGCTGTACCTGAAGAAGTTTTTGTTCCATAATTAACCGCTGGTTATCGGCGGCAAGAAGCTTGTTTTTATCCTTTAACCGAAGCTGGCGATAACTGATAATAAAAAGTGATACAGCCGCCAGGGAAATAACCAATACCATAAATAACAACCATCGCTGTTGATTGATCAGCTTCTCGTTCAGCTTATTGCGGCTGTTAAGATCGTTAATACTGCGGTCTTTCTTTTTTACCTCATATTTTTCATGCAACTCAGCTACTTTTGCAGCCTCAATGGCTTTATTATTCCTGATTTCAGTTTTATAAAGAGATTCGGCAGCGGCCAGGGCCGATCTGTAATCGCCTTTAAACTTGTATGCATCGATCAGGCCCAGATAGGGAGAAGTTTTGCGCTTCCCGGAAGGATCTTTTTTTTCCATTTCTATCCCCGCACGGTAATAAAAAATAGCAGAATCTGGCTGATTATCCTGTATAAATGCCGTAGCCAGATTATTATACGCGATATCATTCAGGTTATCTGTTTTTTTTAGAAAACTGAAATATATCCGGCTACACTCCAGCGCCTTACCTGGCTTCATCTGCTTACTGTAAATCTGCGCCTGGTTGTCATAGGTACGAGCCAGTGCAAGGCTATCTTTGATATCAATAGCCAATATGCGCGCCTGGTTATTGAAGTATAACATTTTGCTCAAGTCGCCAAGTCTTGAAGCCAGTAAAAAAGAGATGTCAAAATACCGCTGCTTAATAACGGGATGATTTTTATAAGGATGTGCCGCAAAATACCTGGCAGCGTATTCCAATGATTTTTGTCCGTTTTGATTTTGATAATAGGCCTGCGCAACTAAATCGTAATAAAGATAAGTTAACCGGCTTTTCTGTGTCTCAGCAATTTTTAAACCAGACAGAATCCGGTTCATGAGCGTGGCTTCCACCATCGATCCATTGGCAATAGTATAAGAAATGATCGTATAGTCCTTTAATAGTTCAATATCATCATTTTTATGGTATCCATTCATTTGCTGATAAGCTGCGAAAGCGCTGTCTTTTTTCTTTTGGAGCGAAAAATTTCTTGCCCTAAAATAATGGTAGAAGGGATTTTTTTCCTTTCCGGATGTTAAAGACAGTAGACTATCCTGCTGATGAATGATCAGCCTGAGCTTTTTGGTTCCCTTTAGCGTATCTAACGAAACAATAAAGGATATCAGATTAGCTGTAGATTGCCCGGAGGCTGATACCGGTTGACCTGTGCCAATTGCTTCAGGCTTTTGTTGGCACGAAACCAGGCAGAGCATGGAAAGCACAAAAACAGGAATAAAGCGACACCGAAAAAAATCATTCATGTTGTTTGTTTGATGTTTGAGTATTTCCTAATAAATAAAGTTTAAATATATCAATCGAAAGCTTAGCTGAAAAACCTCTATCGATATTCGGGAACTTTGAGGTTATATCCGCTGGTGAAAGTTAATTATCCGACAAGGCTAAAAGCTGGGGACCAAGCTGGAACTAAAGAAATATTTTTACTTCTAAACCTTACCTATTAGCGATTACTTAAAGGCAAAATGATAAATACCCTGGCTAATTTTGGTAAAGCATGGCAAATATGGGATGGAATATCAATTGCAGGCAGATGCTGCAAATCCCAACAATCTTTTCTTTCTAAAAATCGCTTAAGTAAGGCTTAATAAACTGTAATCTTATTAACACGTCGTATTTTGACAGGTTTTTTGAATCCAATGACCTGGGAAGACTTACAGAGTCTAGAAAAATTCAATCGGTTTTTAAAAATTAAGCGTTAAAAGCATTACTTTATTCAAAAAAATGTTGCTGCAAGTTAGTTTTTACATAAATTAGTATAACTAAACGACTATGGCGAAGTGAAGTCTATACCCATTACTGATGAAAAGGAATTACTAACTAAACTAAAGAGCGGGGATAAGATCGCCTTTAAACAGTTGTATCAGCTATATTCCGATAGGCTTGCCAGTAAATTGATTTATTTGTTAAAATCTGAAGATCTAGCTCAGGATATTCTGCAGGATGTATTTCTAAAAATCTGGATTAACCGCGAAATGATTGATGCAGAACTGAGTTTTGGTGCATTCCTTTATAAGATTGCTACAAATCTGTCAAAAAATGTAATCCGGAAAAATATTTATGATCAGGTGATGCGCCTTGAGGTTGGACAGGAAGCGGTTTATCATCCTATGGAAGAAGGTGATGACGCGGAACAGGCCAAAGCCATTCTAGATCAGGCCATGGATCAGCTTACAGACAGGCAACGGGAAGTATACACCTTACATAAACTGGAAGGGCTCAGCTATCAGGAAATTAGTGAAAAGCTGGATATCAGCCTTTCTGCCATTAATCATCACATTCAGAAAGCCAATAAGCACTTAAAAGCAGTACTAAGATCCAGGTCGTTTGAAATATTTATTCTCCTCTTGCCCAGCTTATTAAAAAAATAATTTAACAAGGGGTGCTATTTTTTCTTTTTCAGGTGTATTCTATTTTAAAAGGGCAAAACTTCCCTTAATTTAACATGAGTAAGCCAACCAGAATCAAACTTTTATTTGATCAGTATCTCCAAAACATCATCAGTGAAGATGAATTGGCTGAATTACATCAATATCTTCAGGATGACGAGCATCAGGTAATTTTTGATGAGGCAGTTGGCGATTATTTTGATTCGACATCGCATACAGTCCATGTAAAATCAAAAGAAGTAGGAGATTTAGCCTGGCAGAAAATTGCGCAACACATAGCAGCGCCAGAACCAGCTAAAAGGTTGAGGCTTGTTTCAACGTTCAGATTTGTGGCTACAGCCGCTGCAATTGTGATTATATTATTCACCACACTTTATATCTATCAATCAAATCTTGCTCAGCACCGTTTAAGAAAAACTATTGCACATGATATTCTGCCCGGAACCAATAAAGCAACATTGCAGGCCCGCAATGGCAAAATGTACCAGTTAGCCGGCAGCAAAGAAGAAATTATTGCAGGCGAAAAGGCGATTCGTTATAAGGATGGCACTTTACTTGAAACGGAAGACCAGGTTCAAAATTTTACATTAAGCACGCCAAAAGGCGGGCAATATCGCATCACTTTAGCTGATGGAACCAAAGTATGGCTGAACGCTGCCTCATCGCTTTCTTACCCCAATAAGTTTAGCGACAATGAAAGACGCGTTGTGCTTCAGGGTGAAGCCTATTTTGAGGTTGCACACAATGCCAAGAAACCTTTTATCGTTAGCACCAGAGACCAGGAAATTAAGGTATTGGGAACCACTTTTAATGTCAATGCCTACCAGAATGAAGGGATGACGGTTACAACACTCATTAATGGCCGGGTAAAACTCAATAGCCCAAATAGTTCAAAAGCAGCCTATCTGAAACCTGGAGAACAATCCATACTGAACCAAAATGCTTTCCGGATTATGCCCGTTGATGTGACTTTTTACACCGCCTGGAAAGATGGGGAATTCATTTTTAAAGCTACTCCGCTCTCAACAGTGCTCCGCCAGATTGAGCGCTGGTATAATCTGGAAATAGACTACAATGGTATACCTGATGATATTCAGATTCACGCCTCCATTCAACGCGACAAACCACTATCGGCGGTACTCTCTGCACTTGAAAAAATTACCAACTTAAAATTTGATATCGAAGGAAGGAGAATGAAGCTGATGAAATAAACTGTACTAACTAACCAGGCTAATACCAAGGGTAAGGAGAGAACTAATCCATACCATAGCCTGAAGAATAAAACCAATCAACAACCCATAACCAACAAACTAATCACATTATGAACGATTTCCTTTTTCGTAAGGAGCATAGCCGGCGTATGCCCGGTGATGAAATTAATGGCAAAGTCGCAAAAGAAAATACGTTGTTTTCTTTTCAATGGATCATCATTTTAATTTTCCTTTTCACGATTGCATTTTCAAGTCAATTAAAGGCGCAAACTGTGACGCTCGACCTTAAAAATGCATCAATTATACGTGCGACAGAAGAAATCAGAAAACAGACAAAATATGATTTCACCTATAACGATCTCATCTTAAAAAAAGCAAAGCCAGTTACGCTGAAACTGGTTAAAGAACCACTAAACAGCGCATTAAAAAAGTTATTTTCTAGTCAGGATATTGATTATGAAATCAAAGATCGAATCATCATTATCACTGAAAAGAAAGCCGGCATGGCCAAAGGAGCTAACAATGCGTTGGATGGTCCGGTAAATGGAAGTGTAACCAATGAATCTGGCAAACCGATGGAAGGCGTTACAGTTAGGGTAAAGGGCACCAAGTTCTCTACGCAAACTGATAAAAGCGGGCATTTTATTATCCCAGCACAATATGCAAGTAGCTTGCTCGAAATTAACCATTTAGGTTACTATCATCTGGAGATTCCTGCTCAACGGGCACGTGTGGTTTCCCTTAAAATGTCTGCATCCGAGCTGAAAGACATTGTGGTAAATACAGGTTATGAGCAAATTGATAGCCGACAATTAACCAGTGCAGTCTCTAGTGTTAAAGTTGACGATATTCTTACGCCCGGTGTAAATACTATCGATAAACTATTGGAGGGCAGGATACCCGGATTGGTTTTTATGCAGAATTCGGGACAGGTAGGCGCCGCACCTAAACTTAGAATCCGCGGAACATCTACTATTTTAGGTAACCGCGAACCACTTTGGGTACTGGATGGAATTGTGCTTCAGGATCCTGTAAACGTCAATCCACAATCCATCAATGACCTTGATTTTGTAAACTTATTAGGAAATGCCATTGCAGGCTTAAACCCCGAAGACATTGATCAGATTGATGTACTTAAAGATGCTTCAGCGACAGCGCTATACGGCGCCAAAGCTGGTAACGGCGTAATCGTAATTACGACAAAAAAAGGCAAGCCCGGTAAACCTACCATTTCTTATTCAGCCAATACCACTTTCAACAGACGTCCGCGTTATTCGGATCGGAATATGTATATGATGAATTCTGAAGAACGTATGGATGTTTCGCAGGAAATGGTAGAAAGAAGAATGCAGTACAACAATATCACGCAGTTTTCTGGCTATGAAGATGCGCTTCAGCAATATTATAAAGGCACGATCAATTATGATGAATTTAAACGCCAGAAAGATTATTACGCCAGTGTAAACACAGATTGGTTAGGTTTGATTACGCATGATTCGTATTCCCAAAATCACACCTTAACTTTATCGGGAGGTTCTAACCGCATTAAATTTTATTCTTCCTTGGGTTATCTGGATGAGCAGGGAACAATTAGGGGGGAATACAATAAGCGGTATTCATCAGTAGTAAATGTAACAGCAGACTACGATCAGTTTCTGGCGCAGGTAAGTTTTGCAGGAAACTACTCTTCCAGGAATTATTCTCCAGCTGATTTAGGCATCATGAACTATGCCTATAACACCAGCAGAACTTTACCTGCTTATAATCCGGATGGCAGCTACTTTTATTATCCGGTTACCCCAACGGTTGGTCAGCTCTTCAATTACAATATCCTGAAAGACAGAGAATATAGCGCTGATCATACCGATTTGATGGCAAGCAACTTAAAGGCATTACTAAGGTTAAAAATCACTCCGAAGTTTAATCTGGAAGGCACATTCGCCTATGCCATTAGTAATAATGACAGGCAATTGTATTACACAAAAGATTCTTACTACATCAGTAAACTTCGAGCAGACTACAGTTTAAGGAATGATAAGGCACCAGTGGGAGGTGAATGGACAAAAAATGAAACCCGTAATAACAACTATACAGGCCGTTTGCAGGCCAACTATGCCACAACTTTTGGTGCAGAAAACAGGCATTCACTTACCATTTCAGGGGGTACGGAAATAAAATCAAATGAATACAACGGCTTTGACATCACTAGAAGAGGATATTTCCCTGAAATGGGTGGCTACTTTGATATTGTACCTACTACTTACTCAGGCTATTATAACCAATGGATGTCTACCAAGGCTGCTTTAGGATCATTCAACCGTCAGCTCACTAACGAGCTTGCCTGGTATGGGACAACGGGTTATTCATACCGTGAAAAATACATTTTCAATTTTCATATTCGGGGTGAGCAATCTAACCTTTTTGGAATACGCTCAAATAATAAGTTGCTTCCTATTTACGCCTTTTCTGGTCGATGGAACATGAAAGATGACGTTGCCAGAAACACCTCATGGGTTAGCGATCTGGCTTTAAAGGCATCCTGGGGATGGCAGGGCAATATGCTTCCAGGTCAAACACCCTATATGATTATCAGACAAAATGCTTCAACCGACCCCTATTATAATTCTACATCTGCAAATATTTCCAATTACCCAAATCCAGATTTAAGATGGGAGCGCACCTCTTCATCTAACATTGCCCTGGATTTTGCCTTGTTTGGAAATAAAGTAACTGGATCTTTAGGGTATTTTTACAAAAGGACTCAGGATGCATTTCTCAACAAAATAGTATCAGAAATTAATGGCGTGCAAACTTACGTCATCAATAGCGGAACCATAGAAAATAAAGGAGTTGAGGTAGCTTTAAGCGTTACAGCCATTAATAATGTAGGCATGAATAAGACCAAACGTGGTTTTGTCTGGCGTTTTGATCCGCAATTGGGACAGGTGCTGAATAAAATTATTAACCAGGCCATCAACAATAGAAACAATGTTCTTATTGACAATATTGATTATTCTAATTACCTGAGCGGTAACATTCAGCTGGCAGGCAAACCAATTAATACCTTTTATTCTTACAAATTCAAAAGTTTAAGTCCTGTTGATGGCTCCCCAATTTTTTACGGCTTAGAAAACGAGAATGCTGCAGAATATCAAAAACGCTATTTAAATATGGATAGGCAAGACGTTTACCTGGAAATCATGAGCGAATCCGGTCGTCGCGAACCTTTCATTCAGGGGGGGGTATCCAATTATTTTGGATACAGAAATTTTGGCTTATCGTTTAACCTCACCTATTCGCTAGGAAACAAAATCCGGTTGATGAAAATTGCTTCTGGCTATGCCAGCACCAGTGCCTATCCGCAGCAAAACTTACGTAAAGAATTTGTAGATCGCTGGCGCAGACCCGGCGATGAGGCTTACACCAATATCCCTGGGCTCCAGGTAAATCCGAACACAATTAATGCATGGTGGCAAAACTCCCCGGCAAGCAGTCTTCAACTGGGTGGCAGTGCTTATGATATGTATGATAATTCCGATGTAAGATTGGTGAGCGGAGATTACCTAAAACTACAATCGGCGTCTTTCCGGTACAATTTTTCAGAATCGCTGATGCGTAAACTGAAACTGAGTTCGGCTTACGTTGCGCTTACCGGCACCAATTTATTCACTCTTAGCAATAAAATGTTAAAGGGACAAGATCCAACACAGTCAGGTTCTACGCCAAATATCAATCTATCGGTTAGACCAACTTATTCAGCTAGCCTTAATGTTTCATTTTAAAAGAAAACAATTATGAAATATCTTTTAACCCTTTTAACCTGCCTTTTGCTTCTGAGCTCTTGCAGCAAGTTTTTGGAAGAATATTCTACAGATCAAAAATACCTGGAAACCACCGATGACCTGAACAAGGTAATGATTGGTGAGGCCTTTATGAATAATGTCTACAGTTTATCTTTTTATAACCCAGCAACCATGGGCAGTATTACTTCAGAGACTGACTTTTCTGCCCCATGGCTCCATGTGATGGATGATGATAGCGAAGCATTTGTACTTGGCGCTGCTGACAGAGATCAGGCTACTCCGCTTTACATGCTTTCTGGCTTTCACAACTGGGGGCAGAATCCAGCAGTTAATATTTTAGGCTTCGCCTGGACCGATGTGATGTGGAAAAAAGTTTACAAACGTATTGGTGCCGTTAATGCATTGATTTATCAGGCCTCAGAAATTGCGGCAAAAAACCCGACCGATGTAAATCTGCAGCACTTAAGTGGTGAAGCCTATTTTCTTCGTGCTTATTATTATTTCCTGCTTCAAAATATCTACGGATCTCCTTATCGTAAGGCAACTGCTTCAACAGATGAAGGTGTACCGCTAAAGATATCGGAAAAGGTAGAAGATATCTATTTCAAAAGAACCAATAATGAAACCGTGTATAAACAGATTGAGGCCGATCTTAATCAAGCTGCAGATTTGCTTAAAGGCTACAATCCTACAACTAAGATCAGGGTAGGTATTACAGCTGTTAAATGTTTACAGAGCCGGGTATATCTGTTTACCGAACAATATGATAAGGTGTTGCAAGTAACTAACGGGTATGATAATATGGGTTACAGTATTACTGATTTAAAGCGTTATGTAGCAAAGAGTAACTTTACCTACCGCAGTTCTACAGAAACCATATTTACCATGGGGACAAACGCTATTCCTGCTGTTTTCCCTAATGACTCTTTAGCATCTTATTCTCCCGTTAACCGCCTGGCATCTAGTTTTAAGGCTTCTGATAATCTGATACAGCGCTTTAGTAATAATGACTTGCGCTTGAATGCCTGTTTTACGAAATCGGCAAAAAGCAAAGTGTTTCTTCCGGCTAAATGGCGCACCTGGTCAACCTATAATGACCCTGAGCAAGTTTCTTGCATCTTCTCTTTCCGTTTGCCGGAAATGTTGCTCAACCGTGCAGAAGCACAGGCCATGATTGGTGCTGATGGTGAAGCGTGGAATGAAATTCAAAAACTACAGGCAATGCGCTTTAACAATAATGCAAACAACCAGCAACCTGAATCCAACCAGGCATTGGTTAATTTTATACGGGATGAACGCAGACGGGAATTTTGCTTTGAGGGCCACCGTTGGTTCGATTTGAGGCGGTATGCGGTTAATTCAAAATATCCGTTAGGAGCAGATTTCGAGATCAAACATCCAACTTATAACTATGATGCACAAACCAATACCCACACCCTTGCAGGATATTATATCTTAAAATCTTTTGCCCAAGATGCGGCTAGCTGGCAGGTACCCATTCCTAATTATGCCATAGAATTTAACAGGGGAACATTAACTAACCCCATTCGAAGTGTCCGTAACATTCAACCTTAGACTTGATAAAGATGAAAAATATTTTATTTGTAATAGCAGCATGCTACACGCTTACGCTGGTTTCCTGTAGAAAAGAACCATTTACTGAGTTTCCGGATTATGATAAAAACTGGTTGGCGATGGAAGACAATCCCAATGACCCTACCATCCATGCTAACTTTCAGTTTTACAAAGAAACGGGCATTCCGGTATTTGTAAACGATACCATAGGCTCGCAAAAGCGTGTAGATGTTTTCGGCAAAGCTTATACCTATTATGAGGTACTATCTTTAAGTTATTCGTTGGGTGGCATACCAAGTGGGCCGCCACCAGCTGTGCAATCATTTACTTACTGTAGCAAAGCAGATGTGCCAAATGCGCTAACGTTTTTAAAAAATGAGATTATGCCTGTAATAGGTGGCAATATTCATGTTCCAAGTATCTTTTTGGTTGAAAACATGAATACCAATGCTTTCGGAACCTATGCTTATAAAGGATTTAATACGGTAGTAGTTGCACAGGTTTCAAAAATTCCAACCATGAACGAAACCACAAAAGCGGCCTATAAAGCTGCCATTTTGAGGGCCATGCTTACCAACTCTGTATTGGACAATAAATACGCAGATATCCTGGATAAGTTCTATGCCGTTTCCAGAAAGTATGTTAACGGTCGGGATGCTTATGGGTTAAATTCTTTCTACTTAACGAGTACTTACATTGTGGGGTTACCACCGGGCACTCCTTTCACCTTTCAGGCATTGGGTTTTCTTGGACCAGACACCAGAATCACCTCATCGTCACCCATATCTACCTGGCTAGATGTAAGTATGTATATCGAAGCTGCCATGGTGAATACAGATGCTCAATTTAAACAAAGATATGCTGCAAGCCCTAATATCCTGCTTAAGTATGGCTTTATCCGCCAGATTTTAAATGATATGGGTATAAAATAATTAATAAAAACACCAGTAACCATTGGCAAGCAATTTAAGCTTGCCAACCTTTAAACAATTACAAACTAAAAATGAAAAAAACACTAATTTTTTCTGCGATGTTGGCAATCTCTGCGTCGTCGTGGGCACAAACCGCTGTCATCAAAGGAAAATTTCACAAGCTTTTACCAAATGGTAAAGAAACCCAGGAGGTTTTCTTTTCCAAACCCCAGGAGGGTGAAATCGAGGTAATTTTACCGATGGTAAAAAGCAGACCAGATCAAATCTTCCGTGGCGAAGTAAAAAAGGAAGATTTGAATTCCATTCGTTATGTAGGCGTATTTGATGAGCAATATGCAGTTTATCTGAAACCTGGAGAGGAACTCAATGTAGATGCTGGTGACGGACAAATTACTTATTCGGGCAGTGTAAACAAAGAAAACCAGGTATTTGCCGATTGGTATAAAATGATTAAACCTTTAAGAACTTATGGTTATACCAAAGATGGTTATAGGCTACCTTCTGAAGGTTACCTTAAAATTATCGATTCTTTGAAAGTACCGGTTGAGCAGTTTATTAAAAACATCAATACCGGAAACTCAGCTTTTGATAAACAAGCCAAATATTTTTTAACTTATAGTTATAAATATGATGTGATTATCCCTACTGCCTCTGGTTTGAACATCGGAAAGAAAGAGGAATATCCTGAAAGCCTGGTCAAATTTTATAATGATGAAAAATGGACCGATGCCAATATCTGGAACCTACCTATGGGCTATCATTACATGCTTTACTTCGCCTTCGTAAAGCATATTATTTACAATGCGAAACAAGGAATGGCTGCAGATTTTCTGATCCCGGAAATTTCTAATAAAGAGCTAAAAGCTAAATTTATTGTAGCACAGGCAGAAAGAGGTGCAAACATGAACTTTGTTCAATACCTGGAACGTAACGAGCAGTATATGCAAACCAATCAACAGCGCGACAAAATGAAAGCAATGTTGAAAAGAGCCCGTATGCAGCAACCTGGTGGAGACTGGATTGATTTCTCATATCCTGATGCGGATGGTAAAATGCACAAACTCTCAGATAATTTAGGCAAAGTAGTATTTATTGATGTATGGGCTACCTGGTGCGCACCCTGTTTGAAAGAACAACCAGCACTCGAAGAGCTAGAAAAATCTTTCGCAGGTCAAGATATTGTTTTCATTAGCCTATCAATTGATACAGATAAAGCCAAATGGCAGAAAATGGTTGACGAAAAAAAATTATCGGGTTTACACTTGTTCACGAATAACAAAGGATCAGTTGTTAGCGACTACGAAGTAACAGAAATTCCTAGATTTATTTTATTTGATAAAAACGGAAAAACGGTAAACATTAATGCGCCTCGCCCAACTGAAGCGAAATTAAAAGCCCTTATCGAAGCCACCCTTAAAGGAGAAAAACCAACAACAAAATGAGAAAATTAATTATTTTGACCATCATCTGCCTAAGCACATTTAGCTGGGATTTAACATTTGCGCAGGGAATAAATTTCGAAACGACCAGCCTCGCTGTAGCGATGGGCAAAGCAGGAAATCCGGCTGAACCAAAATTGATTTTAGTAGACTGCTATACCACCTGGTGTATTCCATGTCTGGAAATGTCTCAACAGGAATTTCCTAAAAAAGTAGCCGGTGACTACTTTAACTCCAGATTTGTGTCCATCAAATTTGACATGGAAAAGGGCGAAGGGCTAGAGATTGGTAAGAAATATAAGGTAACGGCATATCCCACCTTTCTGATTTTAAATGCTCAGGGTCAGGAAATCAACAGGGTAGTAGGTAAGGCAACCGCTGAAGAATTTATAGAAAAGGTAAAAAGTGCATTGGATCCTAAAAACTCTTTGGCTGGTTTAAAAGCCGCTTATGAAGAAAGCAAAACTATGCAAACGGGATTCCCTTATGCCCTCGCGCTTTATCAAAGTTCGAAAGATCCATCACCCGTACTGGAAGAACTCTTCGACAACGCACAGGATTTTGAACGGTTCAGCAAAAATTATCTTGAACTGGCTTTTGGCATCACGAAGTTTGGTAGTCCTTTTTTCAGAAAATTAATGTTAGAAAAAGCGAAGATTGATGCGGCTTGGGGTACTGAAGTTACGAATCGGATCATATTTGACAAAATCCGTAAAGATATGTACCAAATTGCCAATGAAACTGCGGCAAAGTATAATATCGTGTATACGCCGAAAGAAGTAGAGGAGATTGCCTATACTGTATCCCTGCTCAAGCTACCTCAGGATAAAGCCGAATCACATATGTGTCGACTTGCGCTTTACGTTATCAATCAAGATTTAGATGGACTAATTGCCTATTACAAACGCCATATTGCTTTGATACCAAATACAGATGTATTTAAAGATATGTTAGATGGGATGTTAATGCAAAAGATGGCTAAGGCTAATGAGAAGCAAAAAATCGCAATCAAAGAGTATTTTACCGGATTAGTAAAGATTCATGATAGGGAAGCTCAAAGATATCGGTCCCTAGCTGAAAATCTGAATAGAACAGCTGTTAAATAGGGTAAATCTATAAGAAGATGTCAGCAAAAAACACACTTAAAAAGGGCGCGTTTATCGCAGCCGCAGTATTCTTTCTTCCCGTTGGTTACAGCTATGCCCAAACCTTTACCGACGATGCAAAGATTTTAACAGCTTATCAAAAATCGTTAGATTCTTTGTTTCTTAAAGTAAAGACGATTACCGCTACCGATGCGCAAATTCAATTGGCAGAAACTACACATGCTATTTCCCTTAATCTGGTGAAACTTAATAAAAAGGTAAAAACCGGAAACGAAATCTATGAGCATGCAAAACTTGCAACAGTAACTGTTGGTATTTCATACCTCTGTCCCAGATGTAGCAATTCCCATATCAGTGAATCTTCAGGGTACATAATAGATCCGAAGGGCGTTGTGGTCACGAATTATCATGTAGCCGCACTGTATGCCAACACCAAAGATGGAAATAAGCCGCTAGGACTTACCGTAAGGATGGCTAATGGAAAGATCTACGCAGTAAAAAGCATACTTTCCTGTTCAAAAACGAATGACCTGGCGATACTTGAATTAGTAACTGAAGGGGAAAAATTTCCTGCTTTACCATTAGCGGAAGCTGGCAAGGTGGGTGATGAAGTATATGTATTAGGCCACCCGAAAGGCATGCACTACTTTTTCAGCCAGGGTATAGTAACCAACAAGTATATGGAAGAAGCTGGTGAACATGACAAAAAATTTTTCCGTGAAATGATGACTATTTCTGCAGATTATGCAACCGGATCCAGTGGTGGCCCGGTAATGAATAGTTATGGAAATGTAGTTGGTACGGTTTCCAATACCAAAATGTTTACCCATAGCGAAATGAACCCTAGTGTACAGATGGTGGTAAAGAATACGGTACCTGTAGAATCACTGTTAAAACTGGTTCGATCGGGATCAAATTAAAAATATAATTTAGTAATTAACAGCACGCTCAGATACCCGCGATTAAAAACCGCGGGTATTTTTTGTATTACTTAAAATGCCCGCCTGTTAATCTGCATAAATTTACCTGCGCCTGATTAAGCATTTAATATCTTTGCCGGGATGGAACATCTATTGGACAATCCGATTTATTATGCCCTAAAATCCGGGCATAGCCATATCTCAAAAGGTACTGATGAGGTAAAATATTATGTAGAAGATATTACTGTATTTGCCGGCTTAAAAGATAATGCGCAGGAGAATTTAAATACCCTTTATCAAATCAGCCCGGCAGAAAGTCTTTTCGTATTTTTCTCCAAAACACCGGTAGACATACCCGGGCAATGGAAACTGTTGACTCAAATTGATATGTTTCAATTCATTTTCCGTGGCAAAGAAATACCAATGGCAGATGCAAGCGGAATAACAGAACTGGATTTAAAACATATTAATGAAATGATCGATTTGGTAGAACTGACCAAACCAGGGCCGTTTCTCGCCGGAACCATAGAACTGAGTAATTACACCGGCATATTCGTGGAAGGGAAATTAGCTGCAATGGCCGGTCACCGGTTTTTCCCGGGTCCCTATCGCGAAATAAGTGCGGTTTGCACACATCCTGATCATGTAGGCAAAGGTTATGCTTTGAAGATTTTACAAGAGCAGATTAAAAGAATATTGCTCCGTTTGGAAATACCTTTTCTGCACGTTAGAAATGACAATGAAGGCGCTATTAAACTTTACCAAAAACTGGGTTTTGAGATCAGAACAGATATGATTGCCTATGTCATCAAAAAAAAAGCTTAAACCAAGGAGAGAATGTTTCTAAATAGAAAACTGCATATCAATTAACATTTTTATGTATTAGTTTTACCCCAAACTAATACATACATGTCTAAAACAAAACTTACCATTAACAATAACGGCTCTGTTAAAATTGAGGGCGATTTCGAAATAGTAGATAGAAACGGTAATGCTTATGGCCTACAGGGCAGAGAAGTAGTATCGATATGCCGTTGTGGTTTATCTAAAAACAAGCCCTTTTGCGATGGCGCACATAACGGCCATTTTGAGCATGAAGCCATTGCATTCGATCTTCCCCCAAAAAAAGTTCAATAAACAGTATTTAAAAGCATCAATCTTAATAGGCTGATGCTTTTTTGTTTAAGGCTTAATAAAACCATTACCAATTGATGATGATGCCTAAATATACTTTATTTAGATGCTAAAAGTATTATTTGACCACTTTTCTGCTTATGCCATTTTTACCGGAACTTTTTTACACCATTCGGTGTTAAATGAATAAATAAGTTATATCATGGCAAAAGAGAAGAAAAAAAGCAAAAAGAAAAAGGATAAAAAGAAAGGCAAAAAAAAGAATAAGTTGGGCGTTAAAAACTCATTGGTAAACAACATTAATGCCCGAAAGAAAAAAGGCAAATCGAGATCCAAGAAAAAGTCGAAGATCAGCAAAAAAGCCTATAAAAAAATGCAAAAAGGCTGGAAGAAATAATAATAACTGGTGTTTAGTTATAGGCTTTATACTGTATGAACAATTATTCACCTTTAACTATCTTAAGGGTATTAATATCCAAAAGGATAGTAATATCCTTTACGAAAGCATGTATCTTTGTATATGGTACTAAGAAAACAACACCATAATAAAGAAACCTGTACGGCAAGTTTAAACGCCGTAAAAGATGCGCTATATGTATTAAACGGGAAGTGGAAGTTTCCATTAATTATTACTTTGCAGGATGGGCCAAAGCGGTTTAATGAGATTCAGAAATCACTTGGAGAAATTACGCCCAAAATATTATCAAAAGAACTTAAAGATCTGGAATTAAATGAATTTCTGGTTCGAAAAGTATTTTCAACCACTCCTGTTACCGTAACTTACGAACTTACGCCCTACAGTGAGTCGCTTGATCGGGTGATTAATGAATTAAGAGATTGGGGATTAAAACATCGCGAACGTCTGGTTAAAAATAGAAAAACCGATTCAGCCGCAGCAGAAATAACAGTTTCATTATAGAGGCCAGCATCAACTATTTACATCGTATATTTCAGCTAAAAAGCAAAAAACTGATAATGATAAAATTCGGCTATCTTTGTACAAAATAAAATCCATGGCGGTATTACATAGAAAAGAAGAAAAAATTCAGGCAGTGTTGGGCAGGTTGCCAAAAAAATATACAGACGAACAATTTGTAGAAATGTTTATCAGACTTTATTCTAAAGATTGGGGCAAAATTAAATCAGCTTACATTAAACAATCTCAGGATAAAGAACCGGGAACCATCATCAATATGCCTAAACCAGAGGTATATTTAAGACAGATCCTCGCAAACTATCTGCAACAAGATCATACGCCTGAAGCAGTTGAGCCTAACGAAGAACCTGTTGTTAAGGCGCCTGCAACTGAAGTAAAAAAAGCGAAGGCTCCCGCTAAGAAAAAAGCAGAAACAACTGAAGCCCTTACAGCAGAAGTTAAAAAAGCTAAAGCGCCTGCAAAGAAAAAAGCTGAGGCAACAGAAGAAGCTCCGGTAGCTGAAAAGAAAACAAAAGCAGCAGCAAAAAAGCCTGCAACAAAAAAATAAAAAATATTTTACATCATATATAATAAATCACCTTTTTGGTTGTTTATATATACGAGAGCGTTAATTTAGATGACGGGGATAGGTCGGTATGATTTATCCCCGTTCTTTTTTTAGCCTTTTCCCGGTTATTTTTCTTTGTCATACTGAGCGAGGCGAAGCATCTTTAATTTTCAGTATATCTTATCACTGTAGCCATCCATAATTTTTACATCCAATTGTAAACTTTATTTATTTAATTGGTATATCGGGAAAAGTCGATATACATTTGCATCATGGATCAAGTAGAAATATTTAAAGCCCTTTCCAACAAAACACGTTTACAGATTTTAACCTGGTTAAAAGAACCTGAGTTACATTTTCCAGAACAGCCAAATGCCGATTTTGAAAATGTTGGTGTTTGTGTTGGGCAAATCCAGATTAAAAGTGGCTTATCACAAAGTACCATTTCCGAATACCTTTCTATTTTACAGCGTGCTGATTTAATCAACTCCACACGCCTGGGCCAGTGGACTTATTACAAACGCAATAAAGAAGGTTTAAAAAAATTAAGCAATATCATCAATACCGAATTATAATTTAGAAACATATGAACACAGATAGTTTATTTAGGCCATTTAGCCTTAAAACATTAAATATCAAAAATAGAATTGTTATGGCGCCTATGACGAGGTCTTTCTCTCCTGGTGGAGTGCCCACACCTGAGGTTGCAGCTTATTATGCAAAAAGAGCAGCCGGAGAAGTAGGTTTAATTTTGTCAGAAGGAACGGTAATCAACCGCCCATCCTCTTCTTCAGATCCAAACATTCCACATTTTTACGGTACCGAAGCTTTAGCAGGGTGGCAACAGGTCATTAATGAAGTTCACCAGGCTGGCGGGCAAATGGGTCCGCAGATCTGGCACCAGGGTATTCATGCAAACCATGCGTCTGGCTGGTTGCCGGGTGCTCCATTTGAAGGCCCATCATCTTTTAATAGTCCAGGTTTCGAAAACGGTGTACCGATGACAGACGCGGCCATTGCCGATACCATTGCTGCTTTTGGTCAGGCAGCAGCTGATGCCAAAGCTTTAGGTTTCGAAACGGTTGAAATACATGGAGCACACCAATATCTGATCGATCAGTTCTTCTGGGATGCAACCAATAACCGCACCGATATTTATGGGGGTAAAACCTTAGCCGAGCGTACCCGTTTTGCCGTTGAAGTCATTAAAGAGGTAAGGAAAAGAGTTGGTGAAGATTTTGCCTTGATTATCCGCTTATCACAATTTAAACCAGCTGCTTATGATTTTAAACTGGCCAAAAATGAGCAGGAAATGGAACAATGGTTAACACCACTGGCAGAGGCCGGAATTGATATTTTCCATTGTTCGCAGCGCCGTTTCTGGGAGCCAGAGTTTGAAGGTTCTGACTTAAATTTTGCAGGATGGGCGAAAAAGGTAACAGGAAAAACCACCATCTCGGTAGGCTCAGTTGGTTTGGATGGCGATTTCTTTGGCGCTTTCGCGGGTCAAAGTTCGCAGCCAAGTTCATTAGACGAACTGGTACGTAGAATGGACCGTGGCGACTTCGATTTAATAGCTGTTGGCCGTCCGCTTTTAGCAGATCCAAACTGGGTAGAAAAAATTAAACATAACCGCATGGAAGAACTGAAAGGCTTTAGCAAAGAAGCTTTAATGCAATTGGTATAAAAACCTTATTTTTCTCTTTAAGTTTAAAAGCATCCCGAAAGGGATGCTTTTTTAGTTTCTGGTGGTATCAGAGTCACCATCTGACACACATCTTAAATCTTAATTGTGGAGTTGCGCTCTTTCTAATTTCTGAATACCATTTTTAGCCAGTCAAATGGTAACATCCTGTACATAAAAATTTTTCTGCCACGGAAATACTGAAGGCACGGAATCTTTTTGGATAATTATGAAAGCAATACCTGTAATACTTCGGTTGCTCCAGCCCCGCACTTTGCTTAATCCGACTGAAAAATTCGGGATAACGCTGTCGGCAGGGTTTATTTCACTTCTGATAGTAGCAATGCCGTAGCCATCTAAACCCGATCGAAGCGGGATGCTCCCGATTTAATCACTTATTTTTGTTGTTATATGGTGTGGTACTTGCTTGTTTCACAGGTTTCATCGGGAGCAGAAGCGGGAGCGGAAATACAATTGCCTAAAAGCTTCTGTTACTGCTTTCCAAATAAAATTAAAAGACCAAACTTTGTCACCTCAATCAATTTTTCTGTAGGGTCAGATGTTTCCATCTGAAACGTATACAATCTTTATTTCAATTCCTTCGAGAATACACATCACTAAATGCCGTTCTTATAGATTTAGCTTCGCTGAGCCTTCGGGTTCTCGATTCCGTTGCACTTCACTCGAAATGACGTGACGAATAGAATTTCAATCTAAATCCCAGTCTTTTTCCATAAATTCACGTCATCAAAAAATTGATTGTCACATGTCGAACATTAAACTCATTATCGAAGAAAGGCCCGCAAACATTGGCAATTTTATGGTTGGCAGACTGCTGCCTTTCAGAGAGAAACGTATGGTTGGGCCATTTTCATTTATTGACCATATGGGGCCTGCTGCAATGAGTGATCATGAAAATCTCGATGTTCCGCCCCATCCCCACATCGGTCTATCTACCTTAACTTTCTTGTTCGAAGGCGAGATTACGCATAAAGACAGTTTGGGATCAGATATTGTAATTAAGCCCGGGCAGGTAAACTGGATGACCTCTGGCAGTGGCATCGTACATTCAGAAAGAACCCCGGAGTACCTTAGGCATACCGATAAAATGCTCCATGGCCTGCAGATCTGGGTGGCCTTACCTAAAGATTTGGAACAAATGGAACCGGAGTTTTGCCACGTTGAAGGGGCAGATATTCCAGGCTGGACTCAGGATGGCGTTGATTTTAAATTAATTGCCGGAGAAGCTTTTGGTCATCAATCTCCTGTTCCGGTATACAGTCCTTTATATTTTTTAGAATTAAAAAGCACTAAACAACAACAGGTAAACATTGGCGATTATTTATTTGGCGAAAGCGCACTTTACATTTTAGAGGGGGCAATTGAAAGCGATGGAAATATTTTTGAACCGCGTTTAATCCTGATTGCCAATGATGCCAAGCTGTGCCAGTTTACCATGCACGAAAACACCACCGTTTACATTTTCGGGGGCGAACCTTTTCCCGAAGAACGTTTTATTTACTGGAACTTTGTGGCCTCTGACAGGGAATTGATTGAAAAAGCCAAAATAAAATGGCTGGAACAAACTTTTAAACCTGTACCCGGAGAAACCGATTTTGTGCCTTTACCAGACCCCATTCGAAACATTAAACATTAATTCTTTTTAAACAGATTCATATTTACCGAAATGGCCACGCCTGCTGATGAAAGCCGGGTATTTCCATAACCGATATCCGTTAACGGAATTTTCATAAAAGGTTTAGCACTGATACTTAAATTCTGATTGATTCTGTGCTGAAACTCCACACCAATATTGGCAATACCCAAATAATGCTGGTTCTCATTCCTTACTTCGAAATCCTGAGGCCCCTGATAAGTGCCACTGTAAGAAAAGCTATATTTCTCTTTTAACATTAAATAACTGGATAAACCTGTACTTACGGAAATAGAATTACCCCGGTTATCAAAAACTTTATAGTTTAAATTGATTGGAATGTCCAGTACATCACAATTGGCATGGATATTTGATGGTTTTATGCCAAATACATAGTCTGTATTGGGTTTATATAAATTAAAATCCGAATTGTAAATTTTCTTTGCATAAGATACCCCTGTGGTAACACTTAATTTTCTGTTCAGGATTACGGTGGCTTCCAGGCCAAAACCACCACTTAAGCTACTTTGCCCCGACTTTTGTACACTGGTTAAATCTGGAGCTGCAAGAATGCTTAATACCCATCGTGATTTTTTCTTAAAAATCGGATCTTTAATTTTTGTTGTTTTACCATGAACAGGCTCAACTACCAGGTTTTGATGTTCAAATTCTATTGGTTCCGTTTCAGTCCTTATTTCCGGTTTATAAACGATGTTAACCAATTGGTTACTATGATCGCTGCCGGTTTCTATAATTTTTGGGGAAATTGTCTGTTTAAATTGTGTTTCAGATCCCTTTTGCGCATTGGTCGCTTTATGTAAATTATTATAGCCGAGCAATAATCTTTCTCTCCCGTTTTCGGCAGAAGTGGCTTCGTCTGCCGGCTTTTTAATTAAATCCGGTTTATCATTTAATGACTTATCTATCTTATTTTTTTCTGTTTTAGCTTTAACCAGATTGTTTTTAGACTGATCAGCACCTGGTTTAACCAACAAAAACACCACCAGCAACAATGCAGCTATACCAGCCACAGCAGTTAGCCACATGAGCGGCACTACCCTCTTTTTTGGTGATGGATGCAATCTCTCCTCCAGATTATCCCAATCTAAATCATTAAAAGGAAGGTCGGGATTTTCCAATCCATCCTTAAATAATTTATCTATATCTTTTCCCTCTTTCATTGCATATTTGTGTTTAACCTGACCTGTAAAAGGTTCCTGTCTACTTCCGAACCCCTTACCTGGTAAGTTTTCGCCTCCGTAGCTTTTAACATTTCCTGTAATTTTTGCCTTGCCTTAAACAGGTTAGATTTTGATGTACCTACCGATATCCCAAGCATTTCAGCAATTTCTTCATGCGTATATCCGTCTATAGCAAATAGGTTAAATACGGTACGGTAACCCGGACTTAGTTCTTGTACCAGTGCCAATAAATCCTGGTAAGCCAACTGATCATATACAGAACTTACCTGCGCTACATTTTCATGATCACTAATATCTACTTGATCTGCAAATTTTAGATTGGCACGATAATAATCGATAGCGGTATTGGTGATGATGCGCCCAAGCCAGGGTAAAAAAGCTTTGGTAGGTTCATATTTGGCAATGTGCTTAAAAGCTTTAAAAAAACCATCATTTAATATTCCCGCAGCATCCAACTGATCGTTTGCATAACGCAAACAAATGCCCATAGCAAAGCTATAGAAATGTTGATATAGCGCTTTTTGACTATCTCTTTCATTTCTAATACAGCCCTGGATATACTTTTGTATAATTTCTTCACTATCGCGCTTAGCGGTCACAAGTTCTCCTTTCAACACAAATTACGGTAAGGGCCAACAAAAGGTTGCCTTAAAAATTTATTTTTTTAAATTATTTTATTTCGTTCGTTTTGGTCGAAAAATATCCATTCTACAGGCAACTATTTACAACTTGTGAGCGTAATAGCAGCATATCAATTTTTATTAAAGTTAAAACTAAAAACAAAAATCTATGCTAATCTACTTAAAAAGAAATCTATTGGCTGTGCTGTGTATTGCCATAGTATTTACGGCCTGTAAAAAAAGCAGTTCAGACGAACCAACAACTCCACCTGTTAACAACAATAAGGGAATCCAATTGGCAACCGATGTCAAATTCGGATCAGTTTTAACAGATAAAGATGGCAAAACCCTATATTTTTTTGCTAACGATGCTGCAGGAGCGCCAACCTGCGCAGGCGGCTGTGAAACCAATTGGCCGGTTTATTACAGTGCCGATGCCAGTACAGATTTAAACCTGAACAAAGCTGAAGTTGGTGAAGTTACCCGTGCGGATGGCCGTAAACAGAGTACTTATCGCGGTTATCCACTATATTATTTTGCCGGTGACGCCACAAAGGGTGAAATTAAAGGGGATGGAGTTGGCGGAACATGGTTTGTAGCAAAGCCCGATTATTCTTTAATGCTGGCTAATGCACAATTAACCGGAAACAGCATCAATTACACCAGCACTTACGCAGTAGGCGATGGAAAAACCATTTATTTAACGGATAGCAAAGGCCGTACCCTATATGCTTTTGCGCCAGATAAAAACGGCATAAATACTTACACCAAGAGTACTACACAAGAAGGTATCTGGCCGGTTTACGAATCTGAAGTACTCAGTGTGCCCTCGGCTATTGCAAAAGCTGATGTTGGCGTAATTACAGTAGCCACAATAGGTAAAAAACAATTAACCTATAAAGGATGGCCATTATACTACTGGGTATCAGATGTGAAAAGAGGAGATAACCTGGGCATAGTAATTGGCAGAGGGCCTGGTTTAACCTGGCCGGTATTACAACTAAATGCTACTGCTGCTCCTGCACAATAAAAATATTTGGGGTTGGACAAATAGAATGGTCGGCTGTTTTTACACAGCCGGCCTTTTTTATACCTCTAGTAAGGCTTGTTTAATTTTTTCAGCGGCTTCAGCCAGTTCTTCATTACTTGGCTTTAATTTTTCTTTGCTGAAATTCATATCGCTCACGTTATTCATTGGAATTAAGTGAATATGCGCATGCGGCACTTCCAATCCAATTACTGAAACGCCCACTTTTTTGCATGGAAAAGCTAATTTTACGCCTTTTGCCACAATTTTAGCAAACATCCATAAACCAACATACAGATCTTCTTTCATATCGAAGAGGTAATCCACTTCAATTTTCGGAATCACCAGCACATGGCCGGCCGTTAATGGCGAAACATCTAAAAATGCTAAATATTCTACAGTTTCAGCAACAACATGAGCAGGGATTTCACCTGCAACGATTTTAGAAAAGATAGTCATAAAGTGGAAGGTTAAAAGGTGGAAGGTGGAAGGAGCCGGGCTGTTAAGGTAAGCGTTTGGCGGTGGGCGATTAACGCTTATCGCCAAACGCTATCCGCTTATCTGGATATTTCTAAAACTTCGAATTGCATTTTACCTGCAGGTACTTCAATTTCGGCGAATTCGCCTACTGATTTACCCAACAAACCCTGTGCAATTGGTGATTTAACAGAAATTTTTCCAGTTTTTAAATCGGCTTCACTTTCTGCCACCAATTGATAAGTCATGGTTGCACCGTTTTTAACATTCTTTATTTTTACAATAGATAATGCCAATACCTTTGATAAATCCAATTTAGACTCATCAATTAAACGGGCATTTGCCAACGTATTTTTTAATTTTGCTATTTTTGCTTCATGCAATCCCTGCGCTTCCTTTGCGGCATCGTATTCAGCATTCTCCGATAAATCACCTTTATCCCTTGCTTCTGCAATTGCTTTAGATATTAGCTGACGACCGGTGGTGGTTAAATAATGAACTTCCTCTTTTAATTTATCTAACCCTTCTTGGGTGTAGTAGGTTACCTCTGTCATTGCTCTATTAATTTTGTTCAAACGCTATAAAAAACAAACAAGACTATATAGTTGGTTTGCTACATAGTCTTGCTTCAATTATAACGAAGATAAAATGTGGAAATTACAAAAGCAAATAAAAGATTAAGATTTAACGGAATTTTAGATTTCACAATCCTTTTTTTACACCAAACTGTTTTCATCGTTAGAGAAATCAATCATTTACATAACATTCAATCATACAGGCATTCAAAATTCAATCATTAATTTTAATTTAGCTTAAATTATTCTTAAAAATGAAAAAGTTATTCTCTATTGCCCTGCTCGTTTGCCTGAGTGGATATACAGTTTCTGCACAGGAACTTTACATGCCCCGGAATATTAAAGCAGCCTATGCTAAAGGTACACGTGCCATGAACGGGAAACCTGGCCCAAATTATTGGCAAAATCATGGCAAATACAATATGGATATCCAGGTAGATGCAGAAACCAAAGTGGTAAGCGGTAAAGAAGAAATTTTATACAGCAATAACAGTTCAGACACCTTAAAAAACCTGGCCATCCGATTTGTAAATAACCTGCATAAACCCACCTCACCAAGAAGTGGTGCTGTAAGCGAAGATTTTTTAAGTACAGGTTTAAATATTAAGGCCTTTTGGGTAGATGGTCAGAAATATAAGGTGGACAGCAAAAACTGGGGAACGGTTGGTAATGTTACGTTGAAAAACCCTTTATTGCCAAAATCTAAAATCACGGTTAAAATAGAGTGGGATTATCCCTTATCAAAAGAAAGCGGACGCGAGGGACAGATTGATCCAAATTCTTTTTTTGTGGCTTACAGCTACCCGCGTATATCGGTATATGATGATTATAACGGATGGGACCGCATTCCACATACCGATAGGGCTGAATTCTACAATGACTTTAATGATTACGAATTCACGATCAAAGCGCCTAAAAACTATGTGGTTTATGCAACCGGCGATTTCCTGAATCCGGATGAGGTATTACAACCGGAGATTTCAGCCCGTTTAAAAAAATCATATAATGGAGATGAAGTGATCCATATTGCCACCGAGCAGGAAATGAAAGATGGTAAAGTAACACAGCAAAAAGATTGGAATACCTGGAAATTTGCGGTAAACCACATTACCGATGTTACTTTTGCCCTGAGCAACCACTATGTTTGGGATGGTGCAAGTGTAATTGTAGATAAAAAAAATAACCGCCGTGCAAGTGCCCAGGCTGCTTACAACCCAACTACAGGAACAGATTTTATCAACTCGGTGAAGTACAATCTTAATGCTTTAGATTGGTTCTCAAACAATTGGCCAGGCATCCCCTACCCTTATGCAAAAACCATTGCTTTTCAGGGTTTTGCAGATATGGAGTATCCGATGATGGTAAACGATTCGCAATTTGGCGACCCTATATTTGCACAATTGGTTCAGGACCATGAAGTTGCACATACTTATTTTCCTTTTTACATGGGCATTAACGAAACCCGTTACGCCTATATGGATGAAGGATGGGCGACCACATTCGAATATTTAATCGGAATTGCCGAGCATGGCAAACAGGCTGCTGACGATTTTTACAGGAAATTTAGAGTGAACAACTATATCAACGATAAATCTACAGAAGAAGACCAGCCCATCATTTCGATGTCTGATCAGGTTTCAGGCGCAGGTTATGGAAATAATTCTTATGGGAAAGCTTCATTATCTTATCTGGCGCTTAAAGATATGCTGGGAGATGATTTATTTAAAAAATCATTGCACACCTATATGAGCAACTGGAATGGGAAACATCCTATTCCATGGGATTATTTTAACGCCATGAATGCAGGTTCCGGACAGAATTTAAACTGGTTTTTCCAGAATTGGTTCTTCACAAATAACTACCTCGATTTAGCCATTAGCAAAGTAACGACGGCAAAAGAAAAATCAACCTTAACGGTTAAAAATGTGGGCGGATTTGCTATTCCATTTGATGTAGTGGTTACCTATACCGATGGAAAAACTGAAACCATGCACAAAAGTCCGGCAGTTTGGAAAGCCAATCAAAAAGAGCTGAACATCGTGCTGAATTCGGCTAGAAAAGTAAAATCAGTTACTTTAGATAATGGCATTTATGTAGATGCTACGCCAAAAGACAATGTTTGGGAAGCGAAATAGTTAACAGTTACCAATTTTCAGTTGGCAGTTATATCAACTGCCAACTGAAAACTGCCAATTGAAAACTGCAAACTAATAACTGATAACCGGCTCATGTTTAACCGGAAAATTCAAAGAATTGGCAATAAAACACATTTTATTGGCTTCATGATGTAGCGATTCTGCCAGTTCATAATGTGCCTGATCGGCAATTAACACCTGGGGATGCAGGGTAACTTCTCTAAAACGGCCACTTCCATCAGCCGACTCTTCCATTGTACCTACCGCTTCATCTTTATAGTCAATAACTACGATTCCGTTTTTGGAACACAGGTGTAAATACCAGAGCATATGGCAGCTTGATATAGAGGCCAATAACAGATCTTCAGGATTATATTTAGATTTGTCGCCCAAAAAAACAGAATCAGACGAACCGGCAATATCAGCTTTACCTTTTACTGAAATTACATAATCGCGGTCGTAAGAACGATAATCCATTGTACCTGATCCTTTGTTGCCCGTCCAGGTAATGGTGGTTGAATATAAATGATCTTTCGGCATAATAAAACTGGTTAGATTATAGCCAATTTAGGAAAATAAAATTACTTTTTTGAATACCATCGGGTTTTATCGCTTAGATGTACCAATGGCTAAAAAGGTAAATAATTAATTTTGAAAAGCAGGGTCCGGCAGTGTTTCGGTTCCGAAAGTCCTGCTATCTCTCCAAGTCCTCGCTGCGCTGCGGGCTTTCCGTGCTATCAGGTTTAGCTAACAAAGGCTTACCGAGCCCATACGCAAAAGAACTTCAGGAATTCTTTAGGTTACCTTAAAGATTTTCGAACCCAGTAAGGTATTTATCTTTCAGTAAAATTATGACCTGATTTCGTGTCCTTTTGAAATCAGGAATGATTTAAGCAGATCATATGTACGTTCGTCTGCTTCAATATTAATTCCCATATTGTTTTCCATATACAAACATTCAAAACATATATTAAGTGCGGAAACAACTTCACGATCTTTATTATAAAATACGATAGCATCCCTGTAAATAGGCGCACACATCCACGCCGGCAGATTCATCACATCGATTTCCAAAATTCGAATCAATCTGATTCCCTCAGCATCAGTACATTTAAATGAACTAATTTTTCTTGAAGAAGGACTTATTTTTTTATCCGGATCAGTAATACGTTGATCATGCCAGGATATTGTACCAGAATTTCTAGTCGTTTCAGCGTAATAGGCATTTTGTTGAAAGGAATAGGTTTCAACATATCCGAAATCGATACTTTTAATATAATCTCTTGAATTAATAGCTTGATTTGTCATGCAGGGACTAAATCTTACGCAGTTTATCCGCCAAAACTTCCGAAATCTTACGGTATGAATCAAATGTCCAACCACCCACATGTGGCGTTAAAATCACCTGATTATTATGCTTTAAATCATCATACCAAGGCTGTTCGCCTAATGCAGGGAATTTTTCTGTTTGCAGCACATCCAATCCAGCCCCTAAAATTTTTCCGTTTTTAACTGCATTCAGTACTGCAGTGGTATTTACAATTTCTCCTCTGGCTGTATTGATAAAAAAGATCGGCTTTTTAAAATGAAAGAGATATTCATCATCAACCAGTTGTTTGGTTTCTGCCGTTAAAGGGATATGTAAACTCAGCACATCGCTGTATTTCACAATTTCCTCCATACTTACTTCACGGACAAAAGCATCAGAAAAACCGGTTTTATACTTATCATAAGCCATTACATCTACTTCGAAACCCGCTAGTTTCTTTGCAAAACTTTGTCCCATAAAACCATAACCGATAATCCCGACTTTTTTGCCCTTTAATTCGTAACCACGGTTTCCTTCCCTATCCCAAACACCGTTTCTAATTTCGGTATCGGCCTTGCGAAAATTGTTCATTAACGATAAAAGCAAACCTATGGCATGTTCGCCAACAGCATCACAGTTGCCTTCAGGTGCATTAATCAGTTCGATATTTCTTTCAAAGGCAATTTTATCATCAATATTATCCAAACCAGCCCCTGCCCTGGCCACAAATTTTAAATTTGTAGCAGCGGCAAAGACCTCGGCATCGATCCGGAATTTCGTACGTACGGCAATACCTGTATAATCCTTTATTTTATCTAAAGTTTGTTGTCGGGTTATCTGTGGTTCATCATCTACCTCGTAACCCATGGCAATGGCATGTTCTTTAAATACCGGGTGCAGGTCATCAACAATTAATATTTTTTTCATGTGTTCGTTTATGCTCAATGTAATGAACAAAAGTAACATTTTGTAAATCGTTCAATTGTAATATTCATTTATACTTTTTATAAAACCGGTAATTGCATACTGTTAACCGAAAAGTGTCAATTATTAACTTTAAACCGAAAATTGCCCACAAAAATATTACTATAAAATAGCTGTAATAAAATAGTTACGGCCCGTTTATTAAACTTAGTTGCCGTTACTTTGTCTCCCTTTATAAAAACACACGAAATTTTATTTTTAATGAGACTTTTACAATCAAGAACTATACAGATTACCCTTTTACTTTTAAGCTTATCATTTAACCTTTTGGCACAAACAAGCGGAAAGGCAAAAATTACCGGAGTACTTAAAGACGCAAAAACACAAGAAACCATTCCATTTGCTACAGCAGTTTTGATTGATAAAGCTACGGCCAAAAATGCAAAAATAGCTCAAACCGATGTAAATGGCGCTTTTGTCATGACTGATCTCCCTACCGGAACCTTTACTTTTAAAATTAGTTTTGTGGGTTATCAAACCATGGTGAGGGATAATGTAAACATTACCGCTACAACCGGTACCTTAAACTTTGGCGAGATCAAGATGAATCCTGCAAAAGGAAATGTATTGAGTGAAATTACCGTAACCGGACAAAAACCAGGCATGCAAATGGGCATCGATAAAAAGATTTTCGCTGTAGATCAGAGCGTAATCAGCGAGGGTGGCTCTGCAAGCGATCTATTGCAGAATGTGCCTTCAATTTCTACCGATATGGATGGTAATGTGAGTTTGCGCGGTTCTTCAGGTGTTAAAGTATTAATTGATGGAAAGCCATCTTTAATTGCTGGCGGTAATGTGGCACAGATTCTTCAGTCAATCCCGGCCAGCTCTATCGAAAGTGTTGAGGTTATTACCAATCCTTCGGCAAAATACGATGCAGAAGGCCAGTCAGGTATTATTAATATTGTACTTAAGAAAAATACCAAACTTGGTTTTAACGGTTCAGTTGCCCTTACTGCAGGTAATCGCGATAACTATAATGCCAATACCAACTTAAGTTTCCAGAACAGCAAGGTCAACATTTATGGAAACTATGGCTATCGTTATGGCAATCGCATTGGAGGAGGTTTTCAGGACATTACTTATAAATCAGATTCATTAAGAACAAGGTTTGCCAGCCAAAATACAGTTTCCAGATCATTGGATAAAGGACACAACGCCAAAGCAGGTATAGATTATTATTTAGCACCTAAAAGTGTGATCAGCTTATCGGGTGGTTTTAATTCAAGAGAGAATGAGCGTAACGATCAACTCGACATCAGACAATTAGATAAAAACCAATTGCCAGTTCTACTTAGCAACAGGATGAATAACACCGACGGTTTTGGATCAAGTTATGATGCAAATTTAGATTACGTACAGAAGTTTAAGAAACCGAAAGAAGAACTAAGCTTTAATTTTGGTTATTCTTATGGCACCAATAATAACGATCAATTTTACAGCACCAATACCACTAACCGTAATGGTGTACCTCTTGATGAAACTTTAAGTTTACAGCGTGTATTTAATACCGGTAACAACACCAACTACAATATCCAAACAGATTATGCCTTGCCTGTAGGTAAAGCGGGTAAAATTGAAGTGGGTTACCGTAGCCAGATCCGCTTAGGAAAAAATGATCAATATGCCGATTCGATCTTAACCAACAGCAGTATTTATATCAGCAATAACAAGCTGATCAATGGCTTTGATAGTAAAGATCAGGTTCATGCCCTGTATTTCAATTACCAGAATCAGATTAAGGATTTTGGTTATCAGATCGGTTTAAGAGGAGAAGATGCACGTTTAGATACGCATTTGGAAGGCTATACGAACAACGTATTAACCACTGCCGAAGGAAATATCCACTATAAAAGAATATATCCAAGTGTGTTCTTAACGCAGAAACTGAAAGGTGATAATCAGCTTCAACTGAGTTATACCCGTCGTGTAAACCGTCCGCGCCCGTGGGATACCAATCCATTTTTGGATGTTTCTGATCCATTAAACTACAGAGGTGGTAACCCGAATTTATTACCGGAGGATGTACACTCTTTTGAATTAGGATATAGCAAATACTGGAAAAAAGTAACCTTAACCTCAAGCTTATATTTCCGTCAAACCAATGATGTGATCCAACGCGTAAGAAGTACGCCGGTTAATGGAATTATTACTTCAACGCCTCAAAACTTGTCAAACCAGATCAACAGTGGTTTGGAATTAATTGGCCGTTTTGACCTGATTAAAGCTTTAAATTTTACCACAAACGTAAACCTGTATCAGGCCAGATTTGCTGGTGATGCACGGTTTGACATCCCATCAAGCAGTGGCTTTAGCTGGAATGCCAACCTGACCGGAAATTTAACGGTAGTTAAAAATTTATCTGTACAGGTGCGCGGCGATTACAGGGCACCAGAAGTGATGGCTCAGGGAAAACGCAATGCCATGTACGGAATTGACGGTGGCGCCAAATACGATTTCCCGAACAAAAAAGCATCATTAAGTTTCAATGTCAGAGATATATTTAATACCAGGAGATGGAGCATGACCACTGAAGATAGGGCCACCATTGTTGATTTTGAACGCCAGTTTCAGGGAACAATGGGAAATTTAACTTTTTCTTACCGCTTTGGGAAAACTACATTTACCGGTACGAATAAAAAGAAAAAAGAAGAGCAGGACAACCGTCCTGATGAAGGGTCATTTTAATAAGCAAAGAGCCTAGAAATGATTTTCTAGGCTCTTTTTTTGCTTTTGGAGAAATAATAAGATGATTGCTTATCTTGCGGTCATGGAAGAGATCAATCCCTGGAAAACGCTGGAAAGCGAAGTAAAATACGATAACAATTGGATCCGTTTAACCGAACATCAGGTTATTAACCCATCTGGCGGGCAGGGAATTTACGGTACCGTTCATTTTAAGCATCTGGCCATCGGAATTCTTCCATTAGATGAAACCTACAATACCTGGCTGGTTGGTCAATACCGATATGCGCTAAATGCCTACAGCTGGGAAATTCCAGAAGGTGGTGGGCCCTTCCACGAAGCACCATTAGAAAGTGCAAGAAGGGAATTACTGGAAGAAACTGGAATGAGTGCCCGAAACTGGAAAGAGATCCAAAGGATGCACCTTTCTAACTCAGTAAGCGACGAATTAAGTATTATCTATGTAGCTACTGACCTCATTCAGGGCATTGCCATGCCAGAAGAAACAGAACAGCTCATTGTAAAGAAATTACCATTCCATGAGGCCTACCAAATGGTTTTGGATGGGAGAATTACCGACTCGATAAGCGTAGCAGCAATCCTGAGAGCCAGATTGATGATGTTAAACGGGGAATTGTAATGACCATAACCATCAAATGTTCCTAACGGAACATAAAAAATATTCCATATTTTTCTACCTAGCATATGTCCCTATGGGACATCATTCAAGGCCCTGGGTTACAGATTAACGCAAATGCTAAACCGCTAAATACCAGTTTTCATAGCAAATTAAGGCTTAGATTTGCATAGACTCTATGGTACATCATCCATTCAAGGACTCGGGTCACAGATTAATGCAAATGCGAAACCGCTAAATACTAGGTTTAATAGCAAATTAAGGCTTAGATTTTCATATGCCTTATGGTACATCATTCAAGACCATGGCTCACAGATTAACTCAAATGCTAATCACCAAATACCGGGTTTCATGGCACATTAAGGTTTAGCTTTGCATATGCCCGATGGTACATCATCCATTCAAGACCTTAGCTCACAGATTAACTCAAATGCTACCGCTAAATACCAGTTTTCATAGCAAATTAAGGTTTAGATTTACATATGCCCTATGATACGTCATCCATTCAACGCCCTCGGTTACAGATTAACTTAACTTCTAACTACCAAATATCGGGTTTCATAGCAAATTAGGCTCAGATTTACATGTACCTTATGAGACATTGATCATTCAAGACCTTAGCTCAAAGATTAACTCAAATGCTACCGCTAAATACCAGTTTTCATAGCAAATTAAGGTTTAGATTTACATATGCCATATGATACGTCATCCGTTCAACGCCCTCGGTTACAGATTAACTTAACTTCTAACTACCAAATATCGGGTTTCATAGCAAATTAGGCTCAGATTTACATGTACCTTATGAGACATTGATCATTCAAGATATTGGCTCACAGATTAACTCAAATGCTAAATCGCTAAACAATTAAATACATGCTGTTCCGTAGGAACAAATCCTATGTAGAAAACCAATACAATTATAATTCTCGTTCCTTAGGAACGTTTCATGAGAATAAAAGACCTAGGTTTTTGAAAATCGAAAAATAATTTTTAATTTAAAAAAAGATCAGGAAACACAGCGTATCATTGTTTTTAAGAGGTTTGTTTAAAACGCTGACGTAATCCTAAAATTAAATCATCCTAAAATTTTTAGTGTTCTGAGAACAAATTCCAGTTAGAAAACAGTATAACTAGGAATTTAAGTTTCAGAGGAAATTAATGTTGATTTAATTTAGAATGCCATGCCAAATACATACACCCAACTTGTGTTTGCAGTTAAATTCAGGGCTGCATTAATCAAAGCAGATTGGAAAGAAAGACTTCTGAAGTATATTACTGGAATATTTCAGGCGAATAACCATAAAATGATCCAGATTAATTGTATGCCCGATCATATCCACATTTTTATCGGCATGAGTCCACACCAGTCTATTTCTGGTCTGATTCAAAATGTAAAAACAGAAAGTTCAAAATGGATAAACGATCAGGGATTCTGCTCAGGAAAATTTGCCTGGCAAGAAGGCTATGGTGCATTTTCCTATTCAAAAAGTCATGTCCAACAGGTTATTCAATATATCCAAAACCAGGAACAACACCATAGAAAAAAGACATTTATAGAGGAATATAACAATTTCTTAAAAATGTTTGAGATCAAGTATGAAGAAAAGTATATCTTCAAAGAACCAGTATAATTTATTATTATCTTTGCCATCCATTAATCAACCAGATGAGCAAGCTTTTCGGATATATTTTAAGCCCTATATTTTATTTTTTATTTGGATTAACCCTTTGTATCTTCCATCCTATACAATGGCTTTGTTACAAGCTTTTCGGCTATAAAGCACATAAGGTTTCGGTTGATATCCTTAATTTTTTCCTAACCTATTGCCAGCTTTTCCTTTTTAACTCCATCAGTTTTAAAAATGAATACGATCTCCCAACGGATAGGCCTATAATTTTTGCCGCGAACCACCAAAGTATGTACGATATCCCCTCGCTAATTTGGTTCTTAAGAAAACACAGTGCAAAATTTATTTCTAAAATTGAGCTGACCAAAGGTATTCCATCCATATCCATTAACCTGCGTTTAGGTGGCGGGGCAAATATCAACCGGAAAGATAATAAGCAGGCCATTTCTGAAATTATCAAACTTGGCCGTAGAATGAAGGAAAATAACTGGAGCACTGTTATTTTCCCGGAAGGAACCCGGGCAAAAGACGGACAATTAAAAACATTCCAGTTTGGCGGTATCGCTACCCTATTAAAAGTGGTACCCAATGCTTTGATCGTTCCGGTAGCTATAGAAAATTCATGGAAAATTGTACGCTTTGGTATGTTCCCACTAACCACAGGAAATGCCTTAAAATGGACGGTTTTAAAACCAATAGAACCAGGAGTAAAACCAGCAAATGAGATTACGCTTGAAATAGAAAACGAGATCAGGAAAGTTTTGGATCAGCCAATGGCGCAGCCTGATATTTTGTAATTTTTATTAATCTCTTTAAGGATCTTCGACTCCGCTACCATAGGTACATTTTCATAGAATGGTATTCATCTCAATCCGATAGCTAGCTATCGGATGTAGCGCAGCGAAATGGAGAGATCTGTCTAGAAAGATTTCTAGTAAAACATTCCCTTTTTCTATGAATCTGTAGCAACAAAATGGTTAATTGGTTAAACGCTAAACGCCTAACGCCAACCGCTCTAAATATTCTTGTTCCCAATTACCCTAAAAAATTCATCGCGGTAAGTATCGCCCACAGGAATAATTTTCTGGTTGATGGTAATGCGGCTACGCTCAATACTTTCGATTTTATCCACAGCTACAATATAAGATTTATGCACCCTGATAAACTGACTTTGAGGCAAAGCTTCCTCCATTTTTTTCATGCTTTGCAGCGTAATTACACGTTCATCTTTGGTAAAAATGGAGATGTAATCCTTTAATCCTTCGATGAATAAAATATCGTGAAGGTAAATTTTCTGGATCTTATGTTCTGTTTTCACGAAAATATAATCCTGAACCGGGTTTGGCGAGCCTGAAAATGGTGCAGGTGTAACAATAGGTTGTGCTACACTGGCGGGAACTTCAGTCGGTTTTACCTGATTGTGTACTTTTTCTACCGCTTTATAAAAACGATCAAAAGCAATAGGTTTTAACAGATAATCAGAAACATTAAGGTCGTAACTCTCTAAAGCATACTGCGGGTAAGCAGTGGTTAATATATAGTGACATTTATTGCCGGCAATTTTTAAAAACTGGATTCCGGTTAACTCAGGCATCTGAATATCCAAAAACACCAGATCAATACCCCCACCCTGAACAATCTGCAAAGCTTCTATAGGGTTTTCGCACCTTTTAACCATGGTTAAAAAAGGCACTTTAGAAATATAATCCTGTAAAATATCAAGCGCTAAAGGCTCATCATCAACAACAATACAGTTTAGGTTCATTTGAGGTTATTATTTTAATTAATCACTAATCCGGCTTATGTTTGGTTATCCCGGATTATATGTCGATCATCAGTTCACAGGTATAATGCGTAGCCGAATTTACAACATTTAATTTATATCTGTCAGGATAAACCAATTGTAACCGTCGTTCTACATTGGTTAAACCCACTCCACCTTGTGCATCTTTATTCTGCTGGTTCTTTTTATTCACTACACTAAAATGCAAAATCTTCTGGTTGGCAATGATATTGATTTTTACAGGTTCTGCCGGATCAGTTACCACACCATGTTTAAACGCATTTTCCACAAAAGAAATCAGCATCAAAGGAACAATTTTCTGATTATCGATCTCACCGTTCAAAGTTAGTTCGATATAGGCACCATCTTTAAACCGGATCTTTTGCAGTTCAATATAACTGGTTAAGTAATCTACTTCTTTGCTTAAGGCCACCGTTGGCGTATTACTTTCATAAATCATGTAACGCATAATTTCAGAAAGCTTCATAATCGCATCAGCTGTTTTATCCGATTTCTGATAAGCCAGCGAATAGATATTGTTAAGCGAGTTGAAGAGAAAGTGCGGGTTTAACTGCGATTTTAGAAACTGAAGTTCCATCTCACGGCGCTCACTCTCTAAGTTACGCTGGATCCTTTCGCTGGCAAACCAATCGATAGTGAATTTGATAATACAGCTACTGATCATGAAAAAGCCACCAACAAAAGCTTTACCTGCGTAATATTCATTTACATTGTATTCAGCGGCTTTTCCTCTCACCATCATCATATCGGCAGGGTACAAGACTGCAATGATTGTCTTAATTAAGGCAAAGACTGCAATCATCAGAAAAAAAGCAAAAACATAAAGCCAATACCTCTTTTTTCTTTTAATGAGTTCCGGAATCAAAAAAATGTAATTGATGTAGAAAAGTGAAACATTTAGGATTCCGAATACGCCGAATGAAATAAACTCCCGCTTCAGCGTTATTCCGGAGCCAGTGGTGATTAGAATTACAACTGCACCTATCACTATAGTTGCCCAAAAAATACTGTGCAATATTAAAGCGCCTTTACCTTCTTTCATTTACAGATTATTTACCAGAAACAGCAGCGAGCCATACAAGTATAGCTACACCACTTTTCATGCATCCAAAATAAATAAAGTTTTATCGATTTACCTATACAATCTACCAACGGGCTTTTTTTTTCTACCAACGGCCCAATAGGCAGATTTTATCGACAAACGCCAAAAATGTCTGTTGATCTAGAATCTTGAACACTTGGTATAATAGATTTTAGCAGGTTATTTTTCTTGAGTTTCTTTGAATCATCAAAACGAAAACAAAATGAAAACATCATCAGCAATCAACTTAAAAAATCAAACCGTAATTACTGATGGGCTTTTCACAATCTCTCAAATAAAACTATCGATCATGAAAAAGTTAGCCAACACATCGCCATTTTTACTTTTATTAGTACCAGTATTTATGATGATTATTTTAACACTTAACGTGAACACCAATCAGAATGATACGGACATAGCTGTAAAGCCTGCAAAAACATCTGTTTCTATTGTGAAACAGGCAACCGCTATTTTCAAATAGGAATAATGAGTAGTTACGCTATCGAAACGGTAGGTCTAAACTATAACTTCGGCAACCAGGCTATAGTAAAAGATCTGTCTTTACAAGTACCAAAAGGCAGTATATATGGTTTTTTAGGACCCAATGGCGCTGGCAAGACAACTACCATCAAAATCCTACTGAACCTATTGAAGTCACCAGCCGATCAGGTTTTTATATTTGGTAAGGAAATAAACAGTAATCGTATAGCGATTCTTAAACGCATAGGTGCTTTGGTAGAACAACCAGCCATTTATGGTCATTTAACAGGAAAAGAAAACCTGGTTAACCGTTGTATCTTATTGGGCATCAAAAAAGCAAAAGCTGATGAAATGCTGTCGCTGGTAGGCTTGGCAGAAGCAGCAAATAAAAAAGCCAGCAAATATTCACTAGGCATGAAACAACGCCTGGGCATTGCGCAGGCACTAATTTCAGATCCAGAATTACTCCTGCTGGACGAGCCTACCAACGGATTAGACCCGAATGGTATTATTGAGGTTCGGAACCTCATGATCGATTTAGCCACAAAACATCAAAAAACAATACTGGTTTCAAGCCATTTATTGGCCGAAATAGAAAGAACAGCAACCCACGTTGGCATTATAAATAAAGGCCAATTATTATTTCAGGGTACAATTAACGAACTTCATTTATTGAGCAAACCCATGCTCGAAATAGAAGTTGACAACCTTGAAAATGCAAGTACCTTATTAATAAAGCAGGGATATGAAGTTGCAGCAAAAACAGAAAAGGTAATTACGGTACCATTTGTTTCTTCGCAAAAAAGCGGAGAACTAAATACATTACTGATCCAGAATGGTTTTGTGGTGAGCAGTCTGTATCAGCAACGAAAAGACCTCGAAAATTTATTCCTGGATATTACTAAAACTACCTAACATGCGCGCTCTTTACATTTCCTTAATATCAGAATATTACAAATCAAGAAAAACCTTGGCCTTTTGGGCGGCCATATTATTACCCCTCATTATTTGTGGTTTAATCAGCGCTGGTTTTTATTACGATGCTGAAAAAATCATGGCTAACCATTACCCTCCGATGCTATTATGGGCACATTACAGCGGCGCAGCACTAGGTGTAATGGGATTCTTAATAATGCCTTTCTATGTTATATTTATGGCCTTTTCGGTCAATAATATCGAACACAAAAACGATACATGGAAAATGTTATTTGCCCAACCCCTCAATAAATTTTCAATTTATGCTGCAAAATACTTATATGCTATATTCTTAATATTGATTTGCCTATTCTTATTTGCCACGCTTACTTATGCATCCGGACATTTATTACAGGCATTGGTTCCTAAATTTAATTTTAATCAGTATAACCCATTACATATTCTAATTAACTCTTATAGTAAATTATTTTTAGCTTCTTTAGGCATTTTATCCCTCCAATTTATATTGAGTTTGCTATGGAGCGATTTCCTTAAACCAATGGGGATTGGCTTTGTTGGCACTATCATGGGGATTATTACCGCCAATGTAGGCTGGAAATACGCTTACCTGATTCCCTATTCTTTGCCCACACTGGCTTTAAAAATAACCAAATTAAAAAAAGGCGCTGATCCATTAGCTATTCCTGTTTTTACCCAGGAAATATGGACAAGTTTAATTTATGCTTCAGCTCTTTTCATCATTGGCTATTTCATTGTAACCAAAAAGAGCATAAAGTAATCGCACTTAATGAATAAAAGTCATTGCCCAAATAAACATACCCACAAATAAAAGCCTGCTGATTTGACTTTAGTATCAAATAGCAGGCTTTGTTGTTTAGACTGAGAGGTTATATGTATTTTTAACTCTTATAGAGATAATATTCTTTCTTTAAACGCCCATACAATTAATTGATAAGAATTTTTAAGGTCCAGCTTTCTTACCATATTTCTTCGGTGCGTATTAACGGTGTGCTCGCTGATAAAAAGCATTGAGCCAATTTCTTTACTGTTATAACCCATTGATAACAGGTGTACAATTTCGACTTCCCTTTCACTAATTGTGCTATGATTTTCCTGTAACAGGATATTATTTATCATTTTTTGAGAGAATTAAATAGTTTCTAATAATTAAGATTTACCAAAAACGGACTTATTTTGACATCAGTCCAAAATGTTTATTTTTATAAGATAGACAGCATTCAATATTTACAACAACAAACTATTCATTGCTATTGTATACCAAAAATAGTGGCCGGGCACAATATGAGATGAGCATAAAACGCCCTAAATTAAAAGGTATTTTTACGGTATTTTATTTGCAAATACCTCTTGATAGATCATTAATTATTATCGATTTTTAGACTTTTACAAACAAACACTTCAAATTTTATGAGCAAAAAATTAAATATGGAACCTATCGACCCGAAGGTTGCAAAAGCTATGGTTGTTGCCTATGCTAAAGATGGTATGACTTCTTCAGAATCTTACACAAAGGCAGTATGGTTTCCGGCTGAACAGATTTTGGAGATCGCAAAATCAATTAGCGAAGGCAAATATGATGGATTAAGAATTTATTTCGCACAATATTTAGAAGGAGCAATCGAAGGTGTTCCTAAATCATACGAAGGTAGAAATACTTTATTATTGGTACCAACTACACCAACTGTGGGTAACGGCAATGGAGATGATGATCACAAAGATGATTTGTACAATATTGGAAATCGCGGGCAGGGCTGTCCTGATCAATGCAATGGGGCAGCTTTATAATGATAAGATATCTATCGCCCATATTTATAGCAGAGGTGATTTGCTTTATAGCAGCACTCGCTATTATATGGAAAGATAAAAATGCTTTCGGAAAAGTAATTACCTGCTATTTGGCTATTGCGCTGGTTACAGAGGAGGCTGCAGCTTATCTGGCCATAAGGGGAATACATAATTTATGGTTATTCAATATCTATATTATTTTTGAAATCAGCGCCATATTATATGGTCTTTACCATTGTCTAAAAAAATATGTTAATCCCAAGCCTATATTTATTATAGGTTTGGGTACTATAATACTTACCTACATTTTCTTTTTAACTACTCAATCCTTTTCGCATTTAAACACAGTTACAATTACTGTAATGTCTGTAATTTTCACTTTTTTTTGCCTTTACTATTACTACTTGCTGTTAAAAGATGAAAACTTTATTGAGATTCAAACACATCCTGAATTTTGGTGGGTTACAGGTGTTTTGTTTTATTATTTCGGAAGTACAATGTCGAATATTTTTGATGGATTATTTACCGTTAAACTCATCGGCTTTGCTACCCTGAGATATTGCATTTATATCATATTAAACCTTATCTTATATAGCTGTTGGCTATATTCCTTTATATGCAGAATGAAACAACGAAAATTGCACTCTTAGTTGCCACAGCAACGCTGATATTCCTGCTTGTGCCCGTATTTTTGATTTTATACATCAGATCTTACAATCGGCATAAAAAGAATCATTTTCTGGAAAAACAGAATATGCAGCAGCAATTTGAGTCTGAGATGCTTCAGACACGTGTGGAAGTACAAGACCAGACCATGCAAAGTATTGCTACCGAATTACATGATAATGTTGGCCAGCTGCTCAGTCTTACCACCCTGACGTTAAACTCTGTAAATTTAAATGACGGAGAGAAGGCCAAAAAGAAAATCGACAATTCCTTAGCACTTGTTAACAAATCCATTAAAGAGTTAAGGGAGCTGGCAAAGCTATTACATGGCGAACAACTGGTAGAGCATGGCATTGGCCATGCCATAGATCAGGAAATTAACTGGCTTAACAAGGCAGGAACATATGAACTAAAAGTGAATAACCAATTGGTAGATTTGCAGATCACATCCCCTGATAAAGATTTGATCATTCTGCGTTTGTTGCAGGAAATCATTAATAATATTATAAAACATGCTCAGGCAAAACAGATAGATATAAATACCTATCTTGAGAAAAATGTTTTATATTTAAGGGTAGCTGAGAATGGTGTAGGATTTGACCCAGGTGAAATGAAGACTAAAAAATCGGGGATGGGCCTAAATTCTATTTACAAAAGAATGGAGATGATCAATGGAAAATTAGTACTAAATTCGACTCCTGGCGAAGGCACGTCTATTTCAATTGAAATCCCCTATCCTTAATTTATGCAGCACCCTGATATTTCTATTGCAATTGTTGATGACCACACGCTCTTCCGCTCTGGATTAGCGAGTTTATTAGAAGAATTTGATGAAATAGAAGTGATGTTCGAAGCCATGAACGGCATTGATCTTCAAACTAAAATCAATCAGCATCCCGGAGTTCAGCTTATTTTAATGGATATTAACATGCCCGTAATGGATGGTTTTGCCTCGACTAAATGGGTTAAAGCCAACTATCCGAACGTTCATGTACTTGCGCTCAGCATGCTTGAGGACGAAAAAGCAATCATCGGGATGCTCAAAGCGGGTGCCGGAGGTTACATGCTCAAGGAATCTACACCATCTGATTTATTGACGGCGATTAAGGTGATTGTAAATAAAGGGTTTTATGTAAATGAACTCGTATCAGGCAGGCTTTTAGTCGCTTTAAAAGACGGAGATGTTAAACCAACATTTTCTGCCAGAGAACTTACTTTTTTACAATATTGCAGTACAGAACTTACTTATAAGGAAATTGCCGATCTGATGAACGTGAGCCCCAGAACTGTTGACAACTATAGGGAATCTCTTTTTGCCAAGTTAAATATTAAATCCCGCACCGGGTTAGTGGTATATGGCATCAAAAACAACCTGATCAACATTTAATCTAAAAAGCAATCAAGTCGCTGATTTACTGCCACATATACACTATTATTTTATTACCACTGTGCCAATAAAAACCCCTAAAAACGGCACAAAAGCACGATCTTATTTATTTTCAATAATTATCAGATAAAATTTGGATAACTAACCAATTAGTTTTAACTTTAGTTAAGGCAATCAATTTGCCATCATCCTTATTATTATTAACTATTATGGAAATTAAAGATTTAACCAAAGCGGAAGAGCAGATTATGCAGGTTTTATGGCAATTGGAGAAAGCATTTGTTAAAGAAGTTATTCAGGAACTCCCCCTCCCCAAACCGGCATACAATACCGTATCAACAATCATTAGAATTTTAGAAACCAAAGGTTTTATCGGTCACGAAGCTTTCGGAAAGGCTCACCAGTACCATCCCTTAATCAGCAGGGAAGAATATAAACGCCATGCTACAGAAAAACTGTTAGGCAATTACTTCGAAAACTCTGTAGAGAGTATGTTCTCATTCTTTGTTAAAGAAGAAAAACTGGATTTAAGTGATGTTGATGAGATTTTAAAAATGATTAATCAGATTAAACACAAGCCAAAATGAGTTTTGCCCACTACCTGTTACAGGTAAACTTATACTTAATCGTTTTTTTTGGTTTTTACAGATTACTGTTAGATAAGGAAACCTACTTTACCTTAAACCGCATTTACTTAGTAACCGCAGGAGTTTTATCTTTATGCACACCATTTATCCGTTTAGAATGGTTAACAGAACAGCGGGCGGCGCAACAAGTTTACACATCGGTTAACTGGGAAGCCGTATTGGCACAAGCATCCATTGTAACAGAACGCAATGATGGTGTTAACTGGGGAAATGCATTTGTGTATATCTACTGCACAGGAATGGTGTTCTTTTTAGGTAGGTTCATATTTAACTTATTCGCTGTTAAAAAACTCATTACTGTAAGTAAGGCCGGTTCAGCTTTTTCTTTTTTTGGAAACAAAGTAATTGATCATGAATTACCGCAAATGGATGTGATTGATATTCATGAAGAAGCACATATCAAACAATGGCATACCCTGGATATTCTGTTTTTCGAAATTATAGGCATTATTACCTGGTTAAACCCGGTAATTTATCTTTATAAGAAAGCCATTAAAAATATCCACGAGTATTTGGCTGATGAACTTGCCGCCGAATTTCAGGGAGATAAGGCTGAATATGCCATGTTGTTACTCAGTAAGTCTTTTGGTATTTCACCAAATACCTTAACTAACGGCTTTTTAGAAAAATCCTTAATCAAAAAAAGAATTTTCATGCTTCACAAAGAGCGGTCTAAAAAGATCGCTATTGTGAAGTATGGAATCTTTATCCCGCTATTTGCACTTCTCATTGTACTGGCATCAGCTACTGTACGTAAAAATGAGAAATTGTTGTCCATTACCGATCAAATCCCGATGGATAAGCCAATAGAAATGGTTGAAAATATGGTTACCTCACCTGAGAATACCATTATTCCTCCTAAAATTTCGGTTGATGGCAAAACAGATTCGAACTGGAAAGGATTTTATCAGTTTTTAGCACAAAACATCAAATATCCAAAAGCAGCCAACAGCAATCAAATTCAGGGCAATACCCAGATCAAGTTTAATTTACAGGGCGGAAAGGTTACCCGTATTACATCAAATATAAAATTAGGAGCCGGCTGCGACGAAGAGGTAATGAAGGCAATTTTAACCTACAAAGGATTCAAAGTAATAGCTGATGGCAAATATGCCTTAACCGTAAGTTTTAGCATTCCGGAATCTTCAGCAGCGTTTAAGCATAAACTGTTGCCTAAAGCGGCAGATTACGTAAATCTGAATAAGATTAATATCATATCTTATCTTCCCAAAAATAATGAGAACGGAATCAGCAATGGTAAATCCGAAATTACCGACAAAGTATACGATTTTGTTTCGATTGAGAAACAACCAGAATTTCCGGGCGGAATCACCAAGTTTTATCAATATGTGGGCAGCACGATCAAATATCCAAAGATGGCGCAGGATAAAAATGTTCAAGGTAAGGTTTTCCTTAGTTTTGTTGTAGAAAAAGATGGTTCGCTGTCAGATATTCAGATTACACGTAGTTTAGGAAGTGGTACAGATGAAGAAGCCATAAGGGTTTTAGAAGAATCGCCAAAATGGAACCCGGGCATCCAAAATGGCTTAGCTGTAAGGGTAAAATATAATATCAACATTAATTTTAAGCTTAACGACCCCGTAAAAGAGAATAAAACAAGCAGTATTTCTAACGATCGGATCAGATTAAAAGAGGGGACAGATCTAGATCCTTTAATTATTTTAGATGGCGTTAAATTAGCAGACAACAGTCAATTGAATACAATAAACCCAAACAGTATCGAATCAGTTGAAGTATTAAAAGATCAAACGGCAATGAATCTATATGGACCAAAAGCCAAGGGTGGAGTAATTTTAGTGACCAGTAAAAGTTCAAAAAGCAATGTTTTTAGTCCACTTAGCCCAAAAGCTTATGATAAATAAAAAGACTGTTTTTTTCCCTTCAAAAAAATCCAGCCAAATTCAATATGAAAAACATAATCATATTTAGCATAGTGATGAGCTTTAGTTTAGCCGTTTTTGCGCAAAAGACAGATAGTAAAGGCACATCAAAAACTACCATCAGAGGGAATTCTACATTAGGTTCAGATCTGTTAATTGTAATTGATGGGAACAAACAATATACACGGGGTACGGCATCCTTATCTGAAATTAACCCTGGTCAGATTAAAGCAGTTAATATTTTGAAAGATAGCCTCGCTATTGCAAAATATGGAAATGATGGTATTGCAGGGGTGATAGAAATTGAAACCAAAAATAATGGTGTTGGCACTAACCTGTTTAAACGCAAAGCCATAGATACCGCAGATCTTAAACTGCCGGGAAATGTATCAGGATTTAAAGCACGTCCTCTACCCGATAGTGAAACTCCCGTAATCAGGAGATATCTCCTAAATAGAGACTTCGATGATAAAGCAAAGCCACTATACATTGTGGATGGAAAAGAAGTTACCGACCCTAATGTAAATGAACAATCCATAAAATCCGTAGTAGTACTAAAAGACGCCAGCGCACAAAAACTATACGGCGATAAAGGCAAAAATGGGGTGATAATGATTACGACTAAAAAAGCAGCAACCAAGCAAAACTAAATCTTAAGTCGTTTAATAAAAAATGATGTGAAAGCTGATCTTTTTAGCCCTAGTGGGCCGCCCCGTGTATCTTAATTTAGCAAAAGCACAAAACAGTTCCAACAAAGTATATTATTTTGTTTCCATTCAGAAGCAACCAGCATATCCGGATGAAATTAAAAAATTCTATGCTTTTATAAAACAAGCGCTTAAATACCCGGAGATTGCCAAGAAAAACAACATTGAAGGCAAAGTATTCGCTAATTTTATAGTAGAAAAAAATGGTACTTTAACCGACATTCAGACCACCAGAAGTCTTTCTCCAGAAACAGATGCTGAAGCTTTAAGGATACTGAGAAAATCACCAAGATGGGAACCTGCTTTGCACAATGGAGTACCCGTACGCGTGAGATACCATATAATGTTAATTTTAAAATGCACTCATAATTATTTTTAATATTTTCCCAAACACAAAACCCCAGCAAATTTGCCGGGGTTTTGTGTTTTCTCTCCTGTCTCGGAAGACTAAATTTAAAAAATCTTTAAGATATATGCAAATATTGCAGAATAAAATTTCCAAATACGTAAAAATTTAATATGCACACATAAGATTATTACAACTTTCGCAAACTTTTATTTTGAAGATGATTTATTATACAAGCTTTCGCTTTTAAAATTTAATGTTTCATATGTTTTCATAATAGCCGGCAATTGTTTAAACAAGCATTACTTTAACCATTTGCCAACACTTACAAAGTATTGAAAATTACACCAGTATGTTTAACGCCACGGCAGCATTATTTTACGGCTAACAAGCTTCTTACAGTAAACTAAAAAGCCCCCACTAGGTGGAGGCTTAAATCCTGGTGGTTACACCAGGTACACAGTATATTTTTAAACGGTTTCTTCTGAAACAAATTTTGCAGACGCAAAATCGCGGTTCATACGAGCGATGTTTTCTAAAGAGATTCCTTTAGGGCATTCTGCTTCGCAAGCACCTGTATTGGTACAGTTACCAAAACCCTCAGCATCCATTTGTGCAACCATGCTTTGCACCCTGCGGTAACGCTCTGGCTGACCTTGTGGCAATAAAGCCAACTGAGAGATCTTTGCCGATACAAATAACATTGCCGAAGCATTTTTACAAGTTGCCACACAAGCACCACAACCAATACAGGCAGCCGCTTCGAAAGCCGCATCAGCCTGCATTTTAGGGATTGGCAAATTGTTGGCATCTTGTGCATTACCTGTGTTTACCGAAATAAAACCTCCGGCAGCAATAACCCTGTCAAATGCAGAACGATCTACGGTTAAATCTTTTACTACCGGAAAAGCAGCTGCCCTCCAGGGCTCAACAACTATGGTATCGCCATCTTTGAAAGAGCGCATATGCAACTGGCAGGTGGTAACCAAATCTTTTGGTCCGTGCGGACGGCCATTGATAAACATTGAACACATTCCGCAAATCCCTTCACGGCAATCATGGTCGAATACAACCGGTTCTTCACCTTTGTTAATCAATTGTTCGTTTAATACATCGAACATCTCTAAGAAAGACATATCCGGTGAAATATCGGCCAATTTATAATCTACCAAAGCACCTTTGGTATTGTTATTTTTTTGACGCCAAACTTTTAGCGTTAAGTTCATATTTCCTGTACTCATGATATTGAGGTTTTAGGTTAGCGGGTTGCGTTTAGCGTTTGGCGATTAACCGCGTTACGCTGAACGCTATACGCGTCACTATTTATAACTTCTTTGTGCAACTTTAATATTTTCAAACTTCAATTCTTCCTTGTGAAGTTCGAAGTTTACACCTTCTTTAAATTCCCAGGCGGCTACGTAAGCATAGTTCTCATCATCACGTAAGGCTTCACCTTCTTCTGTCTGATACTCTTCGCGGAAGTGACCACCACAACTTTCGTTACGGTTTAAAGCATCAATGCACATCAACTCGCCCAGTTCGATAAAATCAGCCACGCGGCCTGCTTTTTCCAGTTCAGGATTAAGCTCATTAACAGCTCCAGGTACACGAACATCACTCCAGAATTCGGCACGTAATGCCCTGATTTCCTGAATGGCTTCTTTTAAACCTTTTTCGTTACGGGCCATACCGCATTTCTCCCACATAATGTGGCCTAAACGTTTATGGAAATGATCTACCGACTTGGTCCCCTTAATATTAACCAGGGTATTTAAAATGCTTACTGCTCTGGCTTCAGCTTCTACAAAAGCAGGGTGATCAGTTGGAATTGCTTTTACTGAAATTTCTTTTGATAAATAAGCGCCAATAGTGTAAGGTAGCACGAAGTAACCATCAGCTAAACCCTGCATTAAAGCAGATGCACCTAAACGGTTAGCACCATGATCTGAGAAGTTAGCCTCACCGGTACAATACAAACCAGGTACAGAAGTCATCAGGTTATAATCAACCCATAAACCGCCCATGGTGTAGTGAACCGCCGGATAAATACGCATTGGCGTTTCATAAGGATTTTCGCCGGTAATCTGCGCATACATATCGAAGAGGTTACCATATTTTTCCTTAATTACCGCAGTACCTAAACGCATGCAGGTTTCTTTATCCGGATTGTGGTTACCGGCTTTAGCAGCTTCAATTTTTCCGTAACGTTCGGTATTGGCTTTAAAATCCAGATAAACAGCCAGCTTAGAAGCACCAACACCATAACCGGCATCGCAACGCTCTTTCGCCGCACGGGAGGCCACATCACGGGGAACCAGGTTACCAAAAGCAGGGTAACGGCGTTCTAAGTAATAATCTCTTTCATCTTCAGGAATTTCTGAAGCTTTACGGTTGTCATCTTTCTTTTTAGGCACCCAGATACGTCCATCGTTACGCAACGATTCAGACATCAGGGTTAATTTAGACTGGTGATCGCCGGAAACCGGGATACAGGTTGGGTGGATCTGCGTATAACAAGGGTTTGCAAAATAAGCACCTTGTTTGTGCGCTTTCCACGCAGCCGTTACATTACTTCCCATTGCATTGGTAGAAAGATAGAATACGTTACCGTAACCACCTGTTCCTAATACAACGGCGTGACCGAAGTGACGCTCGATTTCTCCGGTAATTAAGTTACGGGCAATGATACCGCGTGCTTTACCATCAATTTTAACCACCTCAAGCATTTCGTGGCGGGTATACATTTCTACTTTACCCATACCAATCTGACGTTCTAAAGCAGAATATGCACCTAATAATAATTGCTGACCAGTTTGACCGGCAGCATAGAAGGTACGTTGAACCTGGGTACCACCAAATGAGCGGTTATCTAACAAGCCACCATACTCACGTGCCAAAGGCACACCTTGTGCTACACACTGATCTATAATGTTGGCACTTACTTCGGCCAAACGATGCACATTGGCTTCGCGGGCGCGGTAATCGCCACCTTTAATCGTATCGTAGAAAAGGCGATAAACACTATCACCATCATTCTGATAGTTTTTTGCTGCATTGATACCACCCTGAGCAGCAATGGAATGTGCTCTACGCGGTGAATCCTGGAAGCAAAAACATTTTACCTTGTAACCCATCTCAGCCAAAGTAGCCGCTGCCGAAGCACCCGCTAAACCTGAACCTACGATGATCACCTCAATAGTTCTTTTGTTCGATGGGTTAACCAAAGGCACAGAAGACTTATATTTTGTCCATTTGCTGGTTAATTCACCTTCTGGAATATTTGAATTAATATCTGACATATATCTTTTGTGCTAAAAATTATTGAATAAGACCGAAATAAACTGCAATCGGCATGGCCGCGAAAAGGATCGAAATAATAATCGAATACCAAACGCCTGCACCTTTAATGATACCGTTATATTTTGAGTGGTTCCATCCCATAGTCTGGAATGCCGAAGCAAACCCATGCAATAAGTGGTAGCATAAAGAAAACATAGCCAGAATATACACAGCAACCCTTACCGGATCCTGGAATTTTTCTTTCATTACCGCATAAAGATCTTCATGCCCGTTCGCGTCAACTGTTGGAATACCTGTAAAACGGGAAACTACCCAAAAATCTTTTAAGTGAACGACCAAAAAAATCAGCAAAAGCGTACCTAGCAAGCCCATAGAACGGCTGTACCATTTACTATTTGCCTTCCCGTCATTTACAGCATACTTAACCGGACGTGCTTTCTGATTTTCCAAGGTTAAGCGTAAAGCCTGAAAAATGTGTGCAAGCAAGCCAATAAACAACACAATCTCGCCAGCCCGGATAATCCAGTTGGTGGCCATAAAATGTGCGCCTACGTTAAATGTTAAGCCACCGTCGTTAATAAAAATCAAAGCATTAATACCGCAGTGTACTATTAAAAAAAGTATCAGGAACAAACCTGTAATACCCATGATGAATTTCTTCCCTATTGATGAAGAAAATGCATTTCCGAAACCACTCATTTGATTAGGATTTATATCTAAATTTCTTGCAAAAGTATCTAATTATGAGTTTAATTTATAAACGATTATGACAAAACAGCGATAAAACATTTATTTAGAAACATTCTAAAGCATATTCGTAATTAATCGAAAGAATACGCGATTATTTAGTGTTTCGATTTTTAGAATTTGCAGGTATCATAGGTTGGCTAACCATATTCTGACCGTGAACAAACTCAACCTGCTCCGGATAAAATCCAAAACATGGACAATACAAAAATTATTGTATAACTAATTTTTTCGTTATATTACATCATCGAGTAATCAATATGAAAAAACAGCTCTCTTTCCTTTTTTTGTTCGCCTGTCTCTATTGCGCCTGCAAACCTGCCCCTGCTATTTTTAATTTTGAAACTAAAGATTTCGGACCAAATGCAGTAATCGTTATCAAAAGTTCCAAAAACGGTGAGACCCTAAAAGCCGAAAACATCAGTAATGGCAGTCAAACATTCAAGATCAATATGCCAAAAACGGGTTACTCAACATTAAGTATATACGATGGCGGCAAAGAGAAAGAATACATTTTTTATCTGGATCAGGGGAACTATAAAGGCACAATTGACGGAAAAAATACCGACGCTTACCCGTTTAAAAATGTACCGACTAAAGAAGGCGAAGAAATGATAGACTTTTACAAACAAAAAGAGGAAATGAATAATAACCTGCTCGATAGTTTAGCATTTGCAGAGCATGAACTCGACCTTGCTACTTCTGATAATATCGCAGAAATGGCAAGGAAAGCTGATATCTGGAGAGAGAAAAAAATTCAATCAGAACTGAATGATATTAAAACTTTCGCCGAAAAACATCCCAAATCCAACGCTACCATATTTTTACTGGATCGATTTGGAAGAGCCGATTCTGAAACTAAAAAATACCTGTCCATCTTTAAAAGTTTAGATCCGGAAGTGCAGGAAAGTAAAGCGGGCAAAAAACTACTTTCAGAAATCATGCAGGCCAACCAGATGATGGCCGGAAATAAAATGCCCAATATAGAAGGCGAAACGCCTGATGGAAAAAAATTTGATTTGAATGTATTGAAAAAAGTTAACCTGGTTATTTGTTGGGTTGCTTACAGCGGAAAGTGCAGAAAGAATAACAAGATATTGGTTGATCTTTACCAAAAATATAAGGATCGTGATGTAGAATTTATAGGGGTATCGTTCGATAAGAAAAGAGACAGCTGGGAAAGAATCATTAAAGCAGATAAATTAATTTGGCCGCAATATTCTGATCTTCTGGGCGCAAAATCATCTAATGCAAAAAACCTAAGTAACTTTAGCGCAACCTATTTCTTCTTAGTCGATAAAAATGGTATAGTGCTCAGCAATAATAACCTCACACTTGATTTCGTTGACAGTGAAATAAGCAAACATTTAGTAAATAGAGAATGAGCTAAATAACTACGCATAAAAAAAGTCTCGATTTGCATCGGGACTTTTTACGATTTATGTATTCGAGTTTTCTTAAGCTACTTTAACATTTACCGCGTTTAGGCCTTTTCTACCTTCTTCTACATCGTAGTTTACGGTATCATTCTCACGAATGTTATCGATTAAGCCTGAAGCATGAACAAAAATTTCGGCATCGCCATTAGATGGAGTGATGAATCCGAAACCTTTAGTTTCATTAAAAAATTTTACTGTTCCTTGTTGCATTATATTGTATTTTAATTTTACCAAAGATAGGGTTAAATACCTATAAATCAATTTTTTATTTTTTTATTATATAAAATACGCCAAATACATTGTCTATGTGCCTTTTAAGCCCTGTTTATAACCAAATTTAATTTATCAATTATTGAGGTATGATCTTGTTTTATCAATAAATATTGTTCAAAATAGGCTTTGTCGATTCGCTTTTCTGCCTAAAAATAAACTTAGCGCCAAATTTAACCTTAGCAATCCACACGTACATTAGCTATACACAAGACTTTCGATCTGCTCGTAATTCACGGTTACATTTTCTTCAATTTTTACAACTAATGTTTCATTGGCATTATTACGATAGTTTAAGATCATCAAATCACCAATAATTTCGTGTAAAATTAGTTTCGGGGTAGTATAAGTGATGGAAACGACGTGCGCTGCTTTATTTAACAGATCTGAAGCATAAATATGCAGTTCGGCACAATCGAAAAGGACCGGATGATTTTCAAGATCATTTAAAACGGGTATTTTACGTTCTAAAGCTGCAATACTGTTTATTACCGAATACTGCAGTTTCTGATTTAGGGTAACAGCCTCTTCATTGGCTTCTTGCATCTGATAAAAAGTATGCAGGCTTTGACCTAAGCTGTACATTTTTGATTTTTTTTGAAATTCTTTATAAGTATCGTGAAATATCCGTCTTTCAAAATCCGTTTTGCACATGAAATTGAAATATTGTTTTACACTCAGGTTAATACTAGCTAAAGCCATAATATTCGGTTTTTGTTGCTGATTCAATATGGAAAAATAAAAATTAATTGCTACCGGTAAAGGTTGTCGATCAATCAGTAATAGCGAAACTAAATCTTGATTATGAAAAACGGATGAATATTGTTTTGCGTATAAGAAAGGGAGCTGATCAAATAAGATTTAAGGTATTTTAACAAATAGCCTTTTCGCTACTCAGATCAATTTTCATTCTAAACGCAGTAAAGAATCTCTGCCCATAAAATACGGAACCTTATATTCAGTATAACAACCCTGCGTGCTCTTCTATGTTTATCCGTGGCAAAAAACAACGCGATGAGATTATCCAGATTTACTTTTTTAAAAACAGTTTAATTTCTGGCAGGTTATTACTACACAAAACATTTATAACTAAAATCATTACCGATATGGAAACGAGAAACAACCATGCATTAATCCAAACCCTACTGGATTGTGCGCTCGCTTGTGAACACTGTGCATCCTCTTGCTTAAAGGAAGAAGATATCAACATGATGATTGATTGTATTAAACTCGATAGAGATTGTGCAGATATTTGTACGCAAGCGGCGAGACTGTTACAGAGAGATTCAGTTATAGGGCATCAATATTTGCTGTTGTGCGAAGAAATATGCAGGCTTTGCGCGGCCGAATGCAGCAAGCACGATCATGAACACTGCAGACAATGCGCGGTGGCTTGTGAAGAATGTGCAGCGGCCTGCCACGCTAACCACGAACCTATCAATCAGGACTAAATAAAAAAGGCTTCCCAAATTAAACTGGGAAGCCTTTTAAACTATTTATTACCTTCGATTACTGGGCAGGGAAACTGTAGTTATATGAACCTTGCTCACTTACACCAGAAATACTCACCATGTTGTTTCTGCCTAAAGGTAATGCCTTTTGAACATCAGCCACAGAATTTACAGGTTGTCCGTTTACTTTGGTGATAATTAAACCTTTTTCTACCCCAATATTGTCGAAAGCTTTACCAGTGGTAACCGATGTTACAACCACGCCACTGTTAATTCCGTATTTCGATTTTTGTGCTTGGGTAGCCGGAACAAAGGTTGCGCCTAGTTTCGAAACTTCAATACTTTTGCCTGCAGCGGTTTTAGCGGTAAGGCCCACGCTGGCTTCTCCTTTTAAAGTTACGGTGTAATCTTTAAGTGCACCATCCCTTAACACTGTTAATTTAACTTTATCGCCAGGATTTAAACGGCCAACTCTTTCCTGAAGATCAGGCGAATCGTTGATCACTACTCCATCAACTTTTTTAATCACGTCACCTGCTTTAATGCCCGCTGCAGCAGCACCGCCACCAGCAACTACATCATTTACATATAAACCACTTATTTCGTTGGTTTTGATGCCTTCTGGTTTTTCTTCACCACTTAACGGCACAAAGTTAACACCAATGTAACCACGTTTAACAGAACCATACTTCATAAAATCGTCTACAATTTTACGGGCCAGGTTAACCGGAATTGCGAATCCATAACCTTGATTATATCCGCTCTGCGATGCGATTGCTGAATTGATACCTACCAATTCGCCACTCGCATTTACAAGGGCGCCACCGCTGTTACCAGGGTTAATGGCAGCATCTGTTTGGATAAATGACTCAATACTGGTATTTGCCGGACGATCTGGTCTTTTACCGGTACGTTGGTATTCGCGATATTCTTCTTCCGTAATTTCATTACCTTGTTGCTCGCGGCCAATGATACCGATGCTACGGTTTTTTGCACTTACAATACCTGCTGTTACGGTTGTATTTAAATCTAACGGGAAACCAACAGCCAATACCCATTCTCCAACCTGAACATTATCCGAATTACCCATTTTTACAACAGGCAAACCAGTTGCATTTACTTTAATTAATGCTAAATCGGTATTCGGATCGCGGCCAATTACTTTTGCCTCTACCTTACGTCTGTCTGTTAAAACCACTTCTACCTTCTCCGCATTTTCTACCACATGGTTGTTGGTTACGATATAACCATCCTGACTGATGATTACACCAGAACCTGATGCCGCTCTTGGCTGACGCTGCATCTGACGGCCACCGCCGCCAAAAAAATCTTCCATCATATCGAACGGAGAAGAACTTCTGCCGCCACCACTCTGCGCAGCGTAAGTTGTTTTAATGTGGACTACACCCGGCGCAACTGCTGCAGCCGCCTGAGTGAAATCTGCAGTTCCTGCTGATGATACTTTTAGTGGGTTATTGGCAAAATACAAATTCTGTTTTTCGGTAATTGTACTGCCTGTCTGGTTACGCTCAAATAGTTTATAACCTCCAATTGCTGCTGCTCCACCTATAAAAGCAGCCAACACGCTAATTCCTAATATCTTTTTCATGTGTCTGTATATTGTTTTTTAATGGCCGTGATTTATTATAAACTAGTTTGCTAGCTAATGGTTTAGCTTATAATAATCATTTATTAAATATTCTTATTGCGGAAGCGTTTTAATTTTGATTTAAGCATGTCGCTCCAGCAGTTTTTATCTGCTTAAATTTTCTTTAGTATGTTTATTCAAATTTAATACCATATAAACGATATTTGTATCCTCAAAGCACTTAGTTTTGTGTTAAAAAATGTTAAATCAAAAAAACACATCATTAATCAGCTTTTTGCATCTCAAATATTGCATTAGAAAATGAAGCTTTCATGAAAATTAATTTCTTTAAATACCAGGGCGCAGGCAACGATTTTATTTTAATTGATCATACCAATTATCCATTAAACAGTATTAATAATCAATGGGTTGAACAATTATGCCATAGAAGATTTGGCATTGGTGCCGATGGACTAATGTTTATAACCAAGCACGAGAATTATGATTTTGAGATGCACTATTTCAATGCAGATGGCAAGCCCGGAAGCATGTGCGGAAATGGAGGCAGATGCATTGTAGCCTTTGCCAAACAACTCGGCATCATTGATCGGGAAACAAACTTTTTGGCAGTCGATGGCCCACATTATGCCAGAATTTCAGAAAATGGAGAATGGGTCGATTTACAAATGATTGATGTTGATACGATTACCAAAGATGGTGAAGCCTATGTATTGAATACGGGTTCGCCACATTATGTTTCGCTGCAAAGTGATATAAAAGATTTTGATGTTTTTACTGAAGGAAAATATATACGCTACAATGCAACATATGCGGAGAAGGGTATAAATGTAAACTTTGTTGAAGATAAAGGCGATCATTTATTTGTACGCACTTACGAGCGCGGTGTTGAAGATGAAACCTATGCCTGTGGTACCGGTGTAACAGCGGTTGCCATGGCCATGGCCAAACACAAAAACCAAACGGGCCATATTAAAACTGATATTAAGGTTTTGGGGGGCGATATTCAAATAGAATTCGACTACGATGGTAAAACATTTACCAATGTATTTTTATGCGGACCAGCTAAATTGGTTTTTGAAGGAGAAGTGGAATAAGCAACCTCATTTAAGAACCTTATAATAGAGGGTATCTACATCTGCTATATTTTGTTGATACCTTTTAACAATAATTGCTTCAACATTTTTCATCTTTATTAAATTCCAGCGTTCATTCTTGTAAAAAGAATAATAGGCTTTTGGATAAAAATCAACATTTTGGACCAGTGTCATTTTTTTTAAATTGCAGTTGTACAGGATCAAAAACCTTAACACTATCCCATTTATTTTTTGTAAAGCGGTATTGGTAGTCGAGTCTCGAAGGATAAGAAATCACCACAACCGAATCTACATTTTCGCGGGTTGATTGATAAATATAATAGTGAGGTGCGCCAAGCATTAAGCAGCTGGAACTAAATACCATAACCACTAACAGCAAAAGATATTTCATCATCTTAAAATTAAGAAAAATTACTATTATCATTCATGGAGTAGTAGTGTAAAATATACACTCTAAATATTGCCAACTGCTTGATATAAGCAACAGTTTGTTTCATTAATTCCTATTTAGAATACCAATTTAACAGCTTTTAACAACTGTCTCAAGATATTTACAAGTATCGTTTTGAAATAAAAAACGCCTTTAAAACACTTATAAACAACACTTCAATGATATTTAAGAAGTGATGAAACCCTAAAATAAATCAATCGATTGATTAAATGACAGAATTTGGACAGATTTATTTTTGGTTAGGCGCTATTTTTGGACAATAATTACGGAATCGAAGTCCTAAATTTTGGCGACACTCTTAATTCCGGAAATTCAAATTTATACACACACAGAAATAGTCCATGAGAAAAGTAACAACTCTCTTTTTTAGCGTGAGCATAGGTATGCTTTTAGCATCCTGCGGAAACAATGATGATGCTAAAAAAGCAGCTGCTGCCGCAGCAGCTGGTCCACAAGCCTATCCGGTTTTTACGGTAAATACACAAAATACCACTTTAGATTCTGATTATCCTGCAACGATTGAGGGTATTCAAAATATAGATATCCGCCCAAAAGTTGACGGCTTTATCGAAAAGATTTTTGTAGATGAGGGTGCAGTGGTTAAAAAAGGCCAGTTACTCTTCACCATCAATGCACCTCAGTACGAACAACAGGTACGCACCGCAAGAGCGGCCATTAGTAGTGCAGAAGCAGATGTTAATGCTGCCCAGTTAACGGTAAATAAAACGAGACCTTTGGTAGAAAAAGACATCATCAGCAAATATGATCTTGATGCTGCCCAACTAACCTTGCAAAGCAGAAGAGCAGCATTGGCGCAGGCAAAGGCCGAATTGGTAAATGCACAGGTTAACTTAGGCTACACCTCGGTTAAAAGCCCGGTTGACGGAGTTGTTGGCAGCATTCCTTTCAGAAATGGAAGTTTAGTAAGCAGTACCAGTACACAACCGTTAACAACAGTTTCTAACATATCAAAGGTGTATGCATACTTCTCTTTAAATGAGAAACAACTGCTGGATTTTTCAAGAACTTACAAGGGAAATACCCTGGCACAGCAAATGAAAAACATCCCGGCGGTAAGTTTGGTACTGGCAGATGGAACAGTTTATGCACAAAATGGTAAAGTCGAATCCATCAACGGACAGATTAATACCAGTACAGGTTCCGCAAGTTTAAGAGCCACTTTCCCGAACCCTACTTCTTTATTAAAAAATGGGGCCAGCGCTTCAGTAAGGGTTCCTCAGCACATTGAAAATGCCATCTTAATCCCTCAAAAATCAACAATCGATTTACAGGGCAAAAAATTCGTTTATGTTTTAGGCGATTCGGCTAAAGTAATCAATACTGAAATTGAGATTATGGATCTGGCCAAGGGTAAGTTTTACGTAGTAACCAAAGGCCTTAAAAGTGGGGATAAAGTTGTTTTAGAGGGTTTCCAATCGTTAAAAGATGGAACGAAAATCAAACCAGAAGAAAAAAGTGCCGATTCAGTTTATGCGGAGATCAAAAAATAACAATGTCATGTTGCTTATCACACTGTTATAGTGTAACCAATATTAATTATGTTTAAGAAATTTATAGAAAGACCGGTTTTATCAACGGTTATATCCATCATCATCGTTATACTCGGTGTTTTAGGTCTAGCTACGCTGCCGGTTTCACAATATCCGGAAATTGCCCCACCAACGGTGCAGGTTTCTACTTCATACCAGGGTGCCAATGCCGATGTGGTGATGAATAGCGTAGTTGTTCCGCTGGAAGAGCAGATAAATGGCGTGGAAGACATGACCTACATGACCTCCAGTGCCAGTAACGATGGTTCTGCAACCATTACGGTAAACTTTAAACTGGGTACCAACCCCGATCTTGCAGCCGTAAACGTCCAGAACAGGGTTGCCCGTGCGACAAGTTTATTACCTGCTGAGGTAACTAAATCGGGGGTGATTACAGCGAAAAGACAAGCGAGTAACGTACTGATCTTTGGTTTATATAGCGATGATCCTTCTTATGATCAGAAGTTTTTGCAGAACTATGCCAATATCAACATTATTCCACAGATTAAAAGGATCAATGGCGTTGGTGATGCAAGTGCCTTCGGAACGTTGGATTACACCATGCGGATCTGGCTAAAACCGGATGTGATGGCCACTTATGGCCTGGTACCAAACGATATTAGCGTAGCCCTTGCCGATCAGAACGTGGAGGCCGCTCCAGGTCAGTTTGGAGAACTTGGTAATCAGGCATTTCAGTACACTTTAAAATACACAGGCAGGTTAAAAGATGAGGCACAATTTGGCAATATTATTATCCGGACTACCGATAATGGCCAGATTCTTCGTTTAAAAGATATTGCCAGAATCGAGTTAGGTGCACAAAGTTATGCCAGTTCGGTTAAATTCAATGGGAAACAGGCTTTGGGTATCGCAATTAACCAAACAGCTGGTTCAAACGCAAAGGAGGTAATCGAGAACTCGATCAAAACCCTTGATGAAGCTCAAAAATCTTTTCCAAAAGGGGTACATTACTCTACTTTGGTTAACGTGAACGACTTTTTGGATGCATCGATTGAAAAAGTACTTCACACCTTGATTGAAGCATTTATTTTGGTGTTCCTGGTGGTGTTTATCTTCTTACAGGATTTCCGTTCAACCTTGATTCCGGCGATTAGCGTACCGGTGGCCATTATCGGAACATTCTTTTTCCTGAGTTTATTTGGATTTACCATCAACCTGCTCACCTTGTTCGCCCTGGTACTGGCTATTGGTATTGTGGTGGATGATGCGATTGTGGTAGTAGAAGCCGTACATGCCAAACTGGATGAAGGTTATACCGACGCCAAAAAAGCAACCATTGATGCCATGGATGAGATTAGCGGAGCGATTATATCGATCACCCTGGTAATGGCTGCTGTATTTATCCCGGTAAGTTTTATCTCTGGATCATCCGGCGTATTTTATAAGCAATTTGGTTTAACACTGGCCATTTCGATCATTTTATCAGCGATTAATGCCCTGACTTTAAGTCCGGCATTATGTGCTTTATTTTTAAAACCGCATAAAGAAGATCACCAAAAATCTAAAAACTTTTTGCAGCGCTTCTATGATGCGTTTAATACATCATTCGATGCGGTAACCGGAAAATATAAAAAATCGATAAGCTTTCTTTCCAGAACGAAATGGATCGTTGGATTGGCTATTGCCTTTTTCGTTGCCTTATTGGTTTGGACAATGAATACTACGCCTAAAGGTTTCGTGCCGAATGAAGATTTGGGAACCATTATGAGCGATATTTCATTACCTGCAGGAACTTCGCAGGAGGAAACCAGTGTGATCATTACCAAGATTGATAGTATTGCCCACCAGATCCCAGAAATTAAAAACACTTTGAGGATTGTTGGACGAAGTATGATCAGTGGTTCAGGAAGTTCTTATGGTATGGTGATTTCGCGTTTAACCCCGTGGGATGAACGCAAAGGCCGCGATGTAAAAGCGATAATAGGCGAATTGTTTGCAAAAACTGCAGGCATTAAAGGCGCTAAAATTATTTTCTTTGCGCCGCCAACTATCCAGGGTTTTGGTACCAGCGGTGGTTTCGAATTCCAGTTACAGGACAAAACCGGTGGAGATATCAAAAAATTCAACGAAATTGGAAATGGATTTTTAGCAGCATTAAGTAAACGTCCTGAAATCCAATATGCTTCTACCTCTTTTAACCCAAATTTCCCGCAATATCAGATCGATGTAAATGTGGCGAAAGTTAAACAGGCCGGCCTGAATGTTAGTGATGTATTGGGTGTGATGCAGGGCTATTACGGTGGTGTTTATGCCTCAAACTTCAATAAATTCGGTAAACAGTTTAGGGTAATGTACCAGGCTGATGCCCAATATCGTGCTAATGAGCAGACGCTGACCCGCATTTTTGTTAGAACCTCTTCAGGGGAAATGGCTCCGGTATCAGAGTTTATTACTTTAACCAAAGTATATGGACCGCAGGCCATTTCCCGTTTCAACTTGTTTACTTCAATCTCAGTAACCGGTAACCCGAATGCAGGCTATAGCTCAGGTGATGCTTTAAAGGCCGTGCAGGAAGAGGCTGCCAAAAATCTACCTGCAGGATATGGCTATGAATTTTCAGGTTTATCACGTGAGGAGATGGCTGGCGGAAGTCAAACGGTTTTCATCTTTTTACTTTGCGTAATTTTTGTTTATTTCCTTCTTGCTGCACAATACGAAAGTTATATTCTACCGTTAGCCGTTTTATTTTCTTTACCAGTTGGTTTAGCAGGTGTATTTGTTTTCGATAAAATTTTCGGGGTAGATAATAACATTTATACGCAGATTACACTAATCATGCTTGTTGGACTACTGGCCAAAAATGCCATTTTGATTGTGGAATATGCAGTAGATAGAAGAAAAAAAGGTATGAGTATAGCCAATGCGGCCATTGATGGTGCAACAGCACGTTTACGCCCAATTTTAATGACCTCTTTTGCCTTCATTCTTGGTTTATTACCGCTAATGTTATCTTCAGGTGTTGGTGCAGCAGGTAATACCTCAATTGGTACGGGAGCTGTGGGCGGTATGCTGATTGGAACAATTTTCGGGGTTTTCGTAATTCCAGCGCTGTTTATCATATTCCAATCGTTGCAGGAGCGCATCAGCAATAAATCTCCTTTTAACGAAGGTATTGATCATGAGCAAACGCAAGAGGAATATGAATTGGCTACTGCGAATAGCAAACATTAATATTAAGAAAATGAATTTTAAATATAAGCACACCTTTTTAACCGGTTTAGCCATTGTTGCCCTAAGTGCCTGTGTGACTAAAAAATACGAACGTCCCCAGGTAAAAAGCGAGGGTTTGTACCGGGATAATAACACAACAGATACGACTACAATGGCCGACCTGCAGTGGAAAACGTTGTTTTCGGATACCACTTTACAGTCGCTGATCCAACAAGGGATAAATGAAAATTTAGACCTTAAACAGGCTATTGAGCGGATTAAAATTGCAGAGGCTACTTTAATACAGAGCCGTGGGGCATTACTGCCAAGCTTACAGGCAGATGTAAATGTGACTGATAATAAACAGTCGCAGGCCTCCTTAAACTTTCCTCCTGGAATTAATATTAATTTAGAAACCCAAACCTATAAGGCACAGCTGAGCACGAGCTGGGAAGCCGATATATGGGGGAAATTAACCAGTGCAAAACGTGGCGCATATGCAACTTTATTACAAACTGACGCCGCAAGAAGAGCAGTCCAAACGCAATTAATTGCCACTATTGCCAATAATTATTATACTTTACTGGCACTCGACAAACAGCTGGCTATTACTGAACAAACCATTGAGGTAAGAGCGAAGGATGTGGAAACCATGAAAGAATTAAAACAAGGCGCTGTGGTAAATGGCGCTGCAGTGGTACAAAGTGAAGCCAATTTATATGCTGCCCAGGTAACCTTACCTGATTTAAAAAGAAGCATTAAAGAGACTGAAAATGCATTAAGTGTATTGGTAGCCAAAGCACCGGATGCGATTAACCGTACCACCTTAGATCAACAGACCCCCTATGCGAATTTACAGACAGGCGTTTCAGCACAATTGTTAAAAAACCGCCCGGATGTAACCGCTGCAGAATTTGGTTTTAGGGCAGCTTTCGAAAATACCAATGTAGCCAAGGCGTACTTTTATCCGGCATTAACGATCACCGCGGCCGGTGGATTATCGAGCCTGCAATTACAGGATTTTTTCAGCAAATCTATCTTCTATAATTTAGTAGGCGGTTTAACACAGCCAATTTTTGCGAGGGGAGCAAACAAAGCCCGACTGAAAACAGCTGAAGCCAATCAACAGATTGCTTTTTACAACTTTCAACAAACACTTTTAACAGGTGGCCAGGAAGTATCAAATGCATTGTATGCTTACCAAACTGCTGCAGAGAAAGAGGAAACAAGGGCAAAACAAATTGCATCTTTAACGAAAGCGGTAGATTTTACCAAAGAATTATTGCGTTACAGTTCAGCAACAAATTATACTGATGTGTTAACTTCAGAACAAAGTTTATTAACAGCTCAATTAAATGGGATTAATGACCGATTACAAAAACTGCAGTCAGTGGTCAACCTCTACCGTGCATTGGGCGGTGGCTGGAAATAAACCGTCATTAAAAAGCACATTGAAGGCATTCTGATTGACAGGATGCCTTTTTTTTTGGTTAAATAAAGAGGAAATTTTCATCCTGAAGGATTATTTATTATATAAAAATCAATATGAATGACAGGTAAATTTTAAGTAGATAATGTCCATCGAGAAATCGTCATTCCCAACTTGATTGGGAATCTTAAACGCTCGCATTAAGATTCCCGCATGCGCGGGAATGACGACCTTAAAAGTAAATTCCGCCAATGGTAGCTCAGCGAAGGATCTTAAAAATAAGATATCTCCTTTGCGGGATAAGAAAATTAAACGACTGCATTACAGTCCCTTTTCATTGCAGCATAAAATTCAACATATTTTCTATCCCAAAAAAGGCCAGTTTTTTTGATGTAACCGCAAAATATTGTAAGTTTAAATTTTTTTAAGCGCTTAGCTTAGAAAAATTTTTAAACCAATCAATGTTACGTGTCGATAGTTCTAAAGCCTGTAAAGTGGTGTACTCTTTGTGCAAGCATGAGTATTTGGGCTATTTAATTGAACCACACGTAGTTCAGCTAAACCCACAGGGAGATTTTTCCTTTACTTATCAAAGAATTTTCACACATACCGCTGAAGAATTTATTGCCTGCTTAAGTGATATTGATTATAAACTGATCAAGATTTTGGATGATATTGAGCAGGATTCGCTCATTAAAAAGTATTATAAAAAATTAATCAGGCCTACTGAATTCTTTACCAAAATTTTCGACGATAAATTTTATGAAAATGTTCGTCCTAAAATTGAAAAGAAACTTGCCGAAGCTTTAGAAATCTTAAAGGTAAAAAATGAGCTTTATGTAATGGACAAAGATGGCTGGCCGGTAGAGCGCAAAATCGAACTCGCCAACGAGCCTGCATCTATCCTTTTCCATTTCCGGAGGAATGAAACGGAAACACGTTATTTTCCAACGATCAAATATCAGAACCTGCGCATCGAATTCATGTTTAAAGAAGCACAGATTATCAGTAACAAACCTGCGTGGTTATTGCTGAATGATGTATTATACTTTTTTGATCAGGATATTGAGGGCAAGAAATTACAACCTTTTTTAAATAAACGCTTTATTGCCATACCCAAAACAACCGAAGCCACCTATTTCGAAAAATTTGTCGCCCCCTTAATAGAAAAACATCATGTATATGCCGAAGGTTTCGAGATCAGGACCGAACAATTTGAGGCTATACCCGTGATTAAAGTTTTATATGTTGATGGCGGTCTTTCTCAGATTCAGCTCTATTTTAAATATGGGGAATATACATTTCCGGTAGAAAATGCACATAAAGTTACGGTACGTTTAGAAAAAACGGCCGATAACTATATATTTCACCGCATTAAACGTTCGGCAGACTGGGAGAAAAAGCAGTTCAATCTACTCCTCTCGTTAGGGCTAAAAAAAACAAGTTCTTTGTTCAGTAATCTGGAAGTAGCTTCAGCAGAAGAAAACCCAAGTTACGGCGCAATAAATTGGGTCAATGAACATATCGAAATCTTAGAGGCATCGGGTTTTGAAATTGAACAGGCCACCGGGCAGAAAAAATTTGTACTCGGTGCCAGTAAAATAGACCTGGAGGTTAAAGAAGGGAATGATTGGTTCGATATCCATGCAGTGGTTTGGTTTGGTAAATACCAGATCCCTTTTCTATCTTTAAAGCAGCATATTTTACATAAGAAGCGCGAATTTTTATTACCTGACGGAGAAGTAGCCATTATCCCCGATAAGTGGTTTACGCAATACGGCAGTCTGTTCAGTTTGGCAGAAACAGGGCAAACGCTTAAATTACAGAAACACCATATCGGTTTAATCAACGATCTGGCCGAAGACAGTTTGGCGAATGTGACCCTCGAACGCAAGCTACAAAGGCTATCAGACTTTGAAGATATTGCAGATACACAGATGCCGGTAAATTTTAAAGGCAGTTTACGCGATTACCAGAAAGCCGGCTATAACTGGTTCAGCTTTTTACGCGAATATAATTTTGGTGGTTGCCTGGCAGACGACATGGGTTTGGGTAAAACCATCCAAACACTGGCCATGCTGCAAAAGGTAAAGGAAGATGATCAATTGCTTGAAACGCAGACTACCTCCCTTATCATCATGCCTACTTCTTTAATTTATAACTGGTTAACAGAGGCTAAAAAATTTACACCAAAGCTCAGAATACTGGCACATACTGGTACTAATCGCAATAAAGATGTAGCCAATTTTGCCAATTACGACATTATCATTACAACCTATGGTGTAACCAGGGTAGATGTAGATGAATTGAAAAATTTCTATTTCAATTACATCATTCTCGATGAAAGTCAGAACATTAAAAATCCGGCATCAAAATCTTTCAAAGCCGTTAGGAGCTTAAAATCAAAACACAAACTGATTCTAAGTGGTACACCTGTAGAGAATTCAGTAAGTGATTTATGGTCGCAGTTAACTTTCTTAAATCCTGGTTTATTGGGTACGCAGGCATTTTTCTACGAAGAATATGTGCAGGCAATAGAAAAGAAAAAGGATGAAGAAAAAGCACGAAAACTGCAATCTATTATCAAACCTTTTGTACTCCGCAGAACAAAAGAGCAGGTAGCTGCAGAATTACCTCCTAAAACGGAACAGGTAATCTACTGCGACATGAGCGAAGACCAGGCTGCTTATTACGAAAAAACAAAATCGGCTTACCGCAATGATTTATTGCAGAGCATGGATGATGGAACTTTTGCACAGAAACAGGTTCAGCTTTTACAGGGATTAACCGCTTTACGGCAGCTGGCCAACCACCCTCTAATGATTGATGGGGAATACATCTCCGACTCGGGCAAGTTTGAAAACGTCATCCATACATTAGATAATGTACTTAAGGGCGGCCATAAGGTGCTGGTTTTTTCACAATTCGTAAAACACCTTGACATCTTCAAAAAACATTTTGAAGCGGAACATATACCATTTGCTTATTTAGATGGCTCAACCCGTAACCGTGGCGAGATCGTTTCTGAATTTCAGCAGAATACCGAGTTAAAGGTTTTCTTAATCTCCATTAAAGCTGGTGGTGTAGGTTTAAACTTAACACAGGCCGATTATGTTTTTATCCTGGATCCATGGTGGAATCCTGCGGTAGAACAGCAAGCCATTGATAGGACCCATCGCATTGGGCAGGATAAAAAGGTTTTCATCTATAAATTTATTGCAAAAGACACTGTTGAAGAGAAAATCCTGGCTTTACAGAACCGTAAAAAATCACTGGCCAATTCATTAATCACTACTGAAGAAAGTTTCTTTAAATCGCTGAGCAAAGAGGACATCAGGGATATATTGAATTAAAATCTATGTCATCCTAAATGCAATGAAGGATCTTATTAATAGATCAGGTTTTCTTATGCTTTCATAATTTTGAGATTCTTCACTACGTTCAGAATGACAGATAGTATGTAGATTTCTCCAATGGTGATGCACTACTGCCGAAATGATGATGAAGTTAATGGAAAAACAATTTAAATTCCTTTTCAAAACTCATTCTCACCTTGTTTGTTATATAATAAAATATAAATTCTACTATTATGACAAACCAAGATTTTAATACCGCAGTAAACAATGTTAAAGAGGCATGGAAATATCCGGAGTTATTCGAAAATGTTTCAAAATCTGAGCGTTGGTTATCTGGCGCAGCAGGTACATATTTACTTTTCAAGGGCATTACCGGCATTTTTTCGCATCCTGTAATTGGCTTAACGGGTGCAGCAATCGGTGCAGGATTACTTTACCGTGGTATTACAGGCTATTGCCCCCTGCGCGATTTAGCAGAACAACGCAGAAAAGATGTTGCACCTGATGAAGTCGTGATTACTGAAACCTATGTTGTTGACGATTTAGGGTAAAATTTTAAATACTAAATTTCCATTTCTTAATAAACTGGTTAACTTTAAAAAGTTAAACCACTATCATGAACAAGTACACACTATTATTTATCCCCGCACTTTTTGCAGGGCAAGCTATGGCACAAGATAAGAAACCAGATCCTGCAAACGATCCAAAAACAACGGAGGTTTGGGAACCTGTTCCTAAAATTGTTACGCCTGGCAAATTGCCTCAAGATGCACCATCTGATGCCATTATTCTTTTTAACGGTAGAAATTTAGACGCATGGCACTCTGTTAAAGACCCATCTAAACCAGCGGCATGGACCATTGACGATGGCTTTTTTACTGTAAAAAAAGGGACAGGAAACATCGAAACCAATAAAAAATTTACCGATTATCAACTGCATCTGGAATGGAAAATCCCTGAAAACATTACTGGCGAAGGCCAGGCACGTGGAAATAGTGGTGTATTTTTAGCTTCAACCGGTGGTGGTGATGATGGTTATGAGATCCAGATTTTAGATGTTTATAACAACAAAACCTATGTGAACGGCCAAACAGGAAGTGTTTATAAGCAAGCAATTCCATTAGCCAATGCCAATAAAAAACCTGGCGAATGGCAATATTACGATATCATTTGGAATGCGCCACGTTTTAACGAAGATGGAACAGTACAAAAACCAGCAAGTGTTACGCTGTTTTTAAATGGCGTACTTTTGCAGAATGGATTTGTATTAAAAGGAGCAACAAGGTATATAGGCGCCCCTGAATATAAAAAACATGGCCCTTCTTCTATTAAATTACAAGATCATGGCGATCCAAGCCCTGCTATTAGCTACAGAAACATTTGGGTTAGAGAATTATAATTTCAACAAAACAGCAATAAGGAACCTGCAGGCCAAAAGTTTGCAGGTTTTGTTTTATAAATAATTTGACTGATAACGGCCTGTTATTGTGCATGGTTTGGCATTACTTCCTGCAGCCACCTTATACCTTATTGGTTATTATTATTAAAAGAAAAGGAGGTCAGCCCCCCTTAGTGGTACATGCCATTGATCATGATGCAAAAGGAAAATTTTTGTTACTATTCTGCAATCGCTCCGGTTTCGCATTTTTTTGATGACTCAAAGGTTTAATACCATACGGCATAGGGCACTGATAATTATATTAATATTCTTCAAAAATAAATCCCGCCTTTTGCTTAAGAAGCCTGAAGCATTTCCATGTACAACTCCCGACTGATCATTTCGGCACCTAAACTCATTAAATGATCGTTCGGTAACTGGCAGTCTATCAAATCAATAGTCATGTTACTTAAAAAAATCAATGCTGCTTTAGAGGCATTACTTACATGACTAAACATACTTTCGCCACAAAAAACACGGTTTACCTTTAATCCATATAACCCCCCAACCAACTTATTCTCCAGCCAAACCTCTACACTGTGCGCATAACCTTGTTGATGGAGTTTAATATAAGCATTTTGCATATCATTGGTAATCCACGTGCCATCCTGCCCGTTTCGTGCTGTAGTAGCACAATTTTGGATCACCTGGGCAAATGCCTGGTTGAAAGTAATTTTAAAAACCTCCTGTTTTAAAATTTTCCTCATGCTTTTACTGATTTTGATTTTATCGGGGTAAATCACACAGCGTTTGTGTGGCGAATACCAGAGAATGGGTTCACCTTCACTAAACCATGGAAATATACCATTTGAATAAGCAATCAATAACCGCTCCGTACTTAAATCGCCTCCAATGGCCAACAAACCATCCTCTTCTGCCAGGGCCGGATCGGGAAATCCCGGGTGCTCATCTATCAACTGAAAAAACATGATCAAAAATAAGAAAGAAAACAAAGATTAAACCCTGACGTTCTAAATAAGTCATATTGTAAAACAGTCCATTATGAACACAAAAGATAATTTCTTAAAAGTAAAACATCTTTATAACCGGGCAGGCTTCGGGGTTTCTTATACCGACTTAGAAAAATTAAGCAGAAAAAAACTAGATAAAGTAGTAGATAATTTGCTTAAAGATTCGCAAAAAGACGATCCCATTAACATGGTAAATGATTTTGAATCAAAACGGCAGCTTTTGGTACAGGCCGGTCTATATGCCAAAAAAGACCTTACTGATGATGAAAAGAAAATGCGCCAGCAGATTATCCGCGAACAGAATGAAGTAAGCCGCGACCTGAATATTGCTTTCATTACCAGGATGATCAATACGGATGCTCCGTTGCGGGAGAAGATGACACTCTTTTGGCACGGACATTTTGCCTGCCGCAGCAACAATCCTTTCTTTGCACAACAATTAAACAACATTCAAAGGGCAAATGCCTTGGGTAGCTTTAAAACCTTATTGGTTGAGGTTTCCAAGTCGCCTGCAATGCTGCAATATCTAAATAACCAGCAGAATAAAAAAGGTAAGCCAAATGAGAATTTTGCCCGCGAACTAATGGAACTTTTTACTTTGGGAAGGGGAAATTATTCAGAACAGGATATTAAAGAATCTGCCCGTTCATTTACCGGCTGGATGTATGATAAAGATGGTTCATTTATTTTCAGGAAGAACCTTCATGATACCGGTACAAAAACCTTTTTCGGTAAAATCGGGAATTTCGAGGGCGAAAACATTATCGATATTATTCTCGAAAAACCAGAAACCGCACAGTTTATTGCCTGGAAAGTATATAAATTCTTCGTTAATGATAGTCCTAATGAGGCACATGTTAAAGAACTGGCCACACATTTTTACAATTCGAAATACGACATCGCTTCCATGATGAAAAAAATGTTTACTTCTGATTGGTTTTATAGTCCGGAAAATGTTGGCACAAAAATTAAATCGCCGGCCGAATTTTTAGTGGGTTTGAGTCGTGAGTTTTATGTTACCTATAACAAGCCACAGGTTTTAATACAGCTACAGAGCAGTTTAGGGCAATATTTATTTAATCCGCCTAATGTTGCAGGCTGGCCTGGCGGACAAAGCTGGATTGATAGCTCATCACTAATGTTAAGGATGCGGATTCCTTCGCTTGTATTAAATGATGGAGAAATTGATTTTAGTGGCAAGGCCGATCCTGAAGATGAAGCGGTAATTGCACTAAGCCGCACAGCTACAAGCAACGCAAATGCCAATATGAAACCAAAATCTTATGTAAATGCAAATGCAGATTGGCCTAAGTTTTTAAGCACCTTACCAAAAGGATTAACACCATTGGCGCTCACCGAGTTTTTATTACAACCAAAATTAAACGATAAAATCACGACCATGGTAAGTGATAATAAAGGACTGCGGAGTACTGCGGTGGAGATTACGAGCATGCCGGAGTATCAGTTGTGCTAGACGAATATAGCTTGATGGTTTGATGGCTCATGGTTGATAGCTGTTTAGCTAAACATCCGGACCACCAACCCATGAACAAGTGAACAAAACACTAACAAGATGAACAGAAGAAATTTTTTAAGAAATACAGCATTTGTTGCAGCAGGTTCGCTATTTGTTCCCGCTTTTATGAAACCGCTTGAGGCCATGGCACTCGATGAATTGAGCCTCTACAAAAACCTGGTTGTGGTACAGCTTTCTGGTGGAAATGATGGCTTAAACACCGTAATTCCTTTTGGAAATGATATATACTATCAAAAAAGAAATAGTATTGCCATTAAACCCGAAGAGGTAATTAAACTGAATGATATGCAGGGATTAAATCCGAACATGGCCGCCCTGCAGGAAATCTACGACCAAGGCTGGATGACCATCATTAACGATGTTGGCTACCCTAATCCCGACCGTTCGCACTTCCGATCGATGGATATCTGGCAAACCGGTAGCGATAGCAATCAATTTTTATCAACCGGATGGATTGGCCGCTATTTAGATAGCAATTGCCAAACCTGTAAATTTCCTTATACCGCGATAGAAGTTGACGACTCACTTTCTTTGGCCATGAAAGGCCAAACCAAAAAAGGAATTGCACTAAAAGATCCTGCAGCTTTGTTCCGCAACACCAATGACCCGTTTTTTAAGGCCATGCTACAGAATGATAAGGAACATTTAGATGAAGATAACCTGGGTTATTTGTATAAGACCATGATCGAAACCTCATCATCAGCCAACTATATACAGAATACTTCCAAAGTTTATCAGTCTAAATTCACTTACCCCAATTCGGGTTTTGCCAATCAATTAAAAACAGTTTCAAAATTTATTTCTTCGGGATTAAAAACGAGGGTTTATTATGTATCGTTAAGCGGTTTTGACACCCATGTGAATCAGATTGGCCAACAAGGTAACCTGCTTAAACAGTACAGCGAGGGCATGGCAGCTTTCTTAAAAGATTTGAAATCTAACAATAAGCTTGAGGATACCTTAGTAGTCACTTTCTCTGAATTTGGCCGTAGGGTAGAGCAAAATGCCAGTAACGGTACAGATCATGGAACTGCCAATAACATGTTTGTTTTTGGCGGGAAACTGAAGAAACAGGGAATCTTCAATGCAGCGCCTAACCTGAGCGATTTAGACACCGGAGATTTAAAATACCAGTTGGATTTCAGGCAGGTTTACGGTACCATTTTAGATAAGTGGCTCGATGTAAATAATGCTGATATTCTGAATAAGAAGTTTAATACGCTGGATTTTATATAAGGTTTACAAAGAAGTCAAGTGTAATAGCCAGCGCATAATGAACTTGACTTCTTTATGATTTACTTCCTTTTTAATACATATACCGGCCGGTTGCTATCCTCATCAATCTGCTCCGTATAAACGCTAAACAGTTCATAATTATAGGCTTTCATTTTATTCACCGCATCTAAGGCTGAATTAAATTCGAGTTTTTTACCATCATCATCCCTGATGTACAGTTCACTTACATCGCCCGCTTTTTGTCCATATTCCAGCGCAATCCATTGTTTATCAGCTAAAAAAATTTTTATGGCGCGTATTTGGATATAATCTACATGGATGTCGGTCAATTTCATACCGTTTACATTTTGGGCTTTGGCAGTACAAAGCCAGAAGCACGCGATCATTGCCGCTGCAAGAGTAATTTTTTTCATATGATGTTTCTTTTGTGTGTAATGCTAAATTACAAAGAATCCAATTAGAATACTGGCACGATCTGTAACAAAATACCCAATATTAAATCTTAACGTAAAAAGCATCATGAACTTTTTAGGCAATATCATCTGGGTTATTTTTGGTGGAATCTTTATTTTCTTCGAATATATTATTGGAGGAGTAATCCTTTGCCTAACTATTGTGGGAATTCCTTTCGGTATTCAATGTTTTAAATTTGCCATTGTTGGCTTAGCGCCTTTTGGCGTTAAAATAACCGACACCTCATCAAATACCGGCTGCTTATCTACCATTATGAATTTAATCTGGATTTTCTGTGGTGGTTTTTGGATTGCCCTAACTCATTTATTTTTCGGCATCCTGCTTTGCATCACCATTGTGGGCATTCCGTTCGGTCGTCAGCATTTTAAACTAATGAATCTGGCCTTTACGCCTTTCGGCAAATCGATTTCTTGATCATTAAATTTAAAAAATTTCTACCCCTTATTCGTCATTACGAGAAGGAACGACGAAGCAATCTTACGAAGACGCTATTTGAGACTGCTTCGGCTTGCGCAATTCCAGCCTCTCAATTGATATTTCGTACGATTACGCTATCATTCTTTTGAAAAACCGGGGTGCTGTGTTTATCGGATCCGACAGTCCCGCCATCCGCTTTACCTCTCTGCGTTCGGTGCTCGCTGCTGTCAGGTTTATTGAACTATGGCCTGTTCCTGTGAGCAAAAACTTTCGTACTATATCGTAGCGTCATTTACAACCTCATTGGAAATCTTAATGCCTTGACAGGGGGGTAAGCTGCATGAAGATTCCCGCCTGCGCGGGAATGATGCCCCTTGAAACTATCGAATCAATCCTATTGATTTAGAATGCTTGATGGCCTCTTCACTCTCTTTGAATAAACAAGCTTCCACTCCTTTATCTTTTACTTTTTTAAGTAATTCTTTAGTTTCAGTTTCTTTTTCGGGCCGGATATTACGAATATAAACCGCCTCGATGTTTTGCGGGTATTTTTCTACTATCGCACTGTAGATTTCCGGGTCTTGCTGCGAGTTATCACCAAAAAATACAAACTTTTGATTGGGAAAGGTATCTAATATGCGCATTACCCTTAATAATTTACCCTCATGGCCGGTTTTGCCTGTTTTGAGTAAATATTTCCATCTTTTAAGTGTATTCAACAGAAAAGCACCTTCAGGCAGTTTATTAAACCTGAAAGTCTCTACCAAATAATCGTAAAGATTCCATTCACTGCTGCTTACATAAAAAAAGGGGTTGGGTTGATTTGCTTCCGTGTGCGAAAGGGCCAATTGCTGATAGTGGCTGGCTGTATCTGAAAAGGTTTTACGGGTACGCGGATTTTTGATAAACAACTCTCTCAACCTTCTGCCAATAGTTGCTGAGTGAGAAACCATTACGGTATCATCCACATCAGAAATAAAAGCATATTGCGTAATATGCGGCACATATACCCTGCCCTCTCCAATATTTAAAACAGATCCGTTCTGATCAATAGCTTCCACTTTAACATTGTGCCAGCCTGCCGGAACATCATGTTGCGCCTTCCATTCAAATTTGAAAAAACCATCCGCTTCGGTTTTGTTGTAAACCGTCTGATCAAAAAATTGCAACCGTACCTCAACAAAAGCATAAGGTTTTAAAATAAAGAGTTTTAAAAGATGGACAATGTTAACGAACAGACTATTACTGTAAACCTGCCGTGTTTTCGCCCTACGTTTAAAAACATGACCATAAACAACCAAATTGTGCGCATGGCCATAACCGTGATATACTTTTACACTAACAGATTTATTCATCTATATTAAAACAGAGTTTATTTAAAGTTGTTTGTTGATAAACCCCATCAGGTAAACATGAAATTATTATTCATCATCAACCCAGGCTCAGGCAGCCATGATCTTAATTTAAAGGAAGTAATTTCTGCCCATTTCGATTCAAAACATTCAGAAATTGATCTTTTCGAATTACCTGAAGATTGTTCTTTAGAGAAGATAAAGGAGAAGATAAAAAGTGCAAAAGCAGATCGTGTAGTAGCCGTTGGTGGTGACGGAACCTTGAAACTGGTTGCGGAATGCCTGTTGCATACCGAAACGCCTATCGGCATTATTCCTGCCGGTTCGGCTAACGGGATGGCAAAAGAATTGGGCATACCTACTGATATTGAGCAGGCCTTGGCCATTTTGGATGAAGGCTATTTGCAAAAAATCCACGTGATTAAACTTAATGATGAAATCTGCATCCATTTATCCGATTTAGGTTTTAATGCCTATCTGGTAAAGAAATTTGATACGCTGCCACAGCGTGGCATGTGGGGCTATGCAAAAGCCACCTGGCACGCCTTGTGGAACCACAAAAGGATGGATGTGCAACTAAAAATTAAAAATGAAACCATTAGCTCTAAAGCAGCTATGGTGGCCATTGCCAACGCCACCATGTATGGAACCGGGTTAAAGATTAACCCTGACGGAAAATTAGATGATGATCTTTTTGAAGTAGTTATGGTAAAAGATTACTCCTACCTGGAGATTTTAAAAATATGGATCACTAAATTACCATTTAATCCGAAAAAGATAGAAGTGTTTCAAACTGCAGAAGTAAAGATTTCTTCAAAACATAAAGCGCACTTTCAGATTGATGGAGAATACATTGAAAAGGTGAATACTGTTGAAGCAAAAATTCTTCCTGCTGCTATAACAGTGGTTTTACCTGGGGCATTAGAAAACTGAACGGTGAATTGTAATCGTAAAATACAACCTGAAAAATTCGGCAATAAAACAGATCCGGAATAAAATATCAAACCACCTTTCGCCAAGGTTTAACATTTCTGGTAAAAAAGTGATGAAACCGATGGAGAATACCCAAACCACCAAACGGAAAGGAAATTGAATATAATAGGCTATAAATCCAAATTTCTTAAATAGGGTTAAACCGATTGCAGAAATAAATAATGATACAAACAAAGGCAAAAGTAAAATTACTTTGGCCTGCGAAAGGATCTGATCGGGAATTTCATTTAAATGGGTTAAAATCTGCCAAAATTGTCTGGCTAACAAAACGATACTGATGAGATCCAATAAAGCAAAAAATCGACTGGTGTTCTTCATTGTTGGCTAAATTAATCAATTTTGTTTATCTTGGTTTAGCCCTTACTCCAATTCATTGCTCCATGTTCAGATTAATGTTAACGGTTTCTATGTTTTTCAGCACAGTTTTCGGTTATTTTAATGATCAGGAGGCGTTTTTCCCTATCAATAACAAAACAGACTGCTCCCATAAAAAAGACCTTTTAACGGGCAAGGAAATTTACAGCAGCTATGATGAACCCGCTACAAATGAAGGAGGCCAGGTTAAACTTTATAGAGCCATGTCTGGCGTAAGACTGGATTCGATTCCAAATCACGCGTCAACCAAATTCATGGTATCGTTTTTAGTTGACGTAGATGGCAGTATTTCCAGAGAACGGGTAGTAAAGGATGAGGTTGGTAAAGTTGGCGAGCAGATGTTAAAGATTGCAAAATCTTTCAAATGGATTCCGGCAAGGTGTAAGGGTAAAAAGGTGGCCACAATAACAACCCTATCGTGTCAGATATGCTTACAGTAAAAACATTTTGTTATTTACAGTATTTGAGCAGATAATCATCTGCTTTTTTGCTTCCCATATATTTAACGAAAGTAAAATCCTCACAAGCGCCTTGTTTATCGCCTTGTTTTATTTTTTTTAAGCCCATTTGAATGCGATCGTCGAGGTATTCATCATCTATACCCAGTTGATTTTTGATTGCTATCATCTGAACTTCCTGTCCGGGTTTGGCCTGATCGATGTTTTTATAGAAATTAATCACTGAATTGGTTAGCCCTTCCTCAGCCTGATAGCTGCGAATGGCCTCCTGCATGGCTTCACTTGATTTTCCTTCACAATTGTAGCCCGAAAGTTTAAAATTAACCGGAGCAACGATCGAAACGGTTGTATCGTAACCTGCAGGAACCTGCCATTTACCGCTGCTCATTCTAACTAAACGCAATGCTTCTTCATCCAGGTCAGACAATATCCCTTTGCTCACTTTTGAAAAATAAACCTTTCCTTGTGCATTAAGCTTAAAACTGATGTTCACTGTTCCCTGGATACAATTATCTTTAGAGAACTGCGGATAGATGGTATTCTGCGTTAAGAAGTTTGTAAAACCATTTTTACCAGATTTAAACTGAACCTGGGCCATCGCTAGTGAACAGCAGAAAAGTAAACAAATGGTGAACAGGTTTTTCATTGTACTAAATTACTAAAAAAAGCTGAAAGCATTTTACCACAGAGAGACACCGAGTTTTTCACAGAGAAAATGAGCGTTTTAATTTAATGGTAAGGTCGTCATTCCCACGCAGGCGGGTAATCTTAAAGCGCATTCAAGTAGCAATCGTTGTAAGATTGCTTAGCGGCTGAAAAAAGCCTTCTTATAATGACATTCCCCAGCACGTCATCGCAAACAATTCTCTCTGTGTGGTCTCCGTGCCTTCCGCTCTATTTTCTCTGTGGTTAAAACTAAGAAAAAGTTGCGCTCAAAATAAACTCCGGATCAGGGCAATTGGTTAGATATTTTTTGCGCTCGCTAAACTTACAAACGCCCGGATAATCGCCTTTTAATCCCTGCATATCTTTTATCAGCTGAAAATGAAGATGTGGTGGCCAGCAACCGTTTTCATCTTCTTTGCCCAATTCGGCAAATTTTGTTCCTGCTTTTATGTGCATTCCTTCTTCCAGATGACTTAAAGAAGCTAAATTCAGGTGACCGTAAAGCGCATGGAATTTATACCCGGCAATATCATAAGCCAGAATAATGGTTGCACCGTAATCGCCAAATTTGTTGTTATTGGCAAAGCTATGAACGCTTGCGTCATAAAAATTGTAAACTGGTGTTCCTGCAGCTGCCCAGATATCTACACCTAAATGTAACCTGCGCGGTTCTTCTTCAGTATCAAAATGTACACTTCTTGAATAAATGGTGCGGTGTTCATTGTAGCCTCCAATGCCATACCGCGCTTGGTGTGCATTAAGCTTTTCATCAATCCATGCTGAAAACCGGTCGATATCTCCTAAAATTTCAGCAGTAAGTTCAGTGTTTGTAGCGGTAAAATCAAGCCCCAAAAGCCGATCATGTTCCGGATTAAAATCCACTACCTGATGGATCAAGCTATGATTCTTTTCTATTATCTGCTTAAGGATATGCATCGGTGGAAGTTTATTTAAAGATATAAACGTAATTGTAAATGTAGTGCGACAATGCACCGCCGATTACGAATAAATGCCAAATTTCGTGACTGTGCACCCATCTGGATAATTGTTTATCTTTTGCATAATAATAAGTGCCGCCAATATAAAAGAGACCACCTAACAGTAGCCAGAAAATGGCTCCAATGGGTAAATTAACCAACATTTTCTGGAGTAAAGGTACAATTAAACAGCCCATTAAAATGTAGATAGACAAAGATATAGCTATACTTTTTAAGCGGTTAAAAATTTTGAGCAGACAGCCTACAATAGCTATAATCCATACGATGGTTAACAGACTCCAGCGCAACCAGCCGTCAAAAACCAGTAAGGCAGTGGGGCTGTAAGAACCGGCAATCATGAGGTAAATACAGCAATGATCAAATTTCTGCCAAAAACGCACACCATATTCAGTTGCAGGATAGCCATGATACATAGCACTTACGCCGAAAAGAATAAAAGTACCTATACTGTAAATCCATGCAGCGGTATATTCAATAGGTGTATTGCATTTTTGAAGCAACAAGTATCCTGCCGGAACCGCTAACAAAGCCGGTATAAAGTGTGTAAAGAAATTAACGGGTTCCCTTAGCTTCCTCACCAAAAATTATTCGCTCTCTTCGTCTTTTTGTCTGGGCTCTCTGGCAATCTTATCAAAAAGATGATCCATGCGTTCTACATATTCATTGGTATCATCCACAAAGAAAGTAAGTTCTGGCACCACCCTTACCTGATGGCGGATTCTGCTTCCCAACTTATATCTGATCTCTCCGGCATGTGCATTAACGGTATTGATTGAAAGTGTGGTATTATTGGTATTAAAAAAGCTGAGATAAACTTTAGCCACGGCCAAATCAGGCGAAACCCTTACCCGGGTAATGGTTACCAATGTATTAGGCAAAAATGCAGCACCTTCACGCTGAAAAACCTGTGCCAACTCCTCCTGTAATACTCCTGCAAATTTCTGCTGACGTTTACTTTCCATAATGTTATAATTATCAATTACCAATAATCAATTATCAAACCAAGCAAGGCAGATAATATTAAACTGATAAGGTTTTAAATTATCAATAACCAATATTCAATTATCAGACCATGAACAATCTGCTAATATTAAATGGCATTAACAATAATATTCTAAAAAACTTTTGAAACCTCACCACCCGGGCTCAATTAATAGTATCCTATGCATATCGTCATACTGAATTCATTTCAGCATCTCTCCTGCAAATAGACCCTGAAATAAATCCGATAGCTATCGGATCAGGGCGACGATTCTAAGTTTAAAAAATACATAGAAGCATCTTAGTAGAAATTATATAATCAAATCTGTGGTTTAGGTTTAAAAACTAATGGCTTATTTCTCTATTTAACAACGGAATTTAATCTAATAAAGCAAATTACTGTCATACGGATATCTCGCTACATGTGCAGCCTTAACCTTATCGTACAATAACGTTTTAAATTCTTCTATATTCTCTTTTTGTGTAGCCGAAATAAACAGCACTGGTATTTTACCATGACTCATCCAGCTATTTTTAAAATCTTCCAGTGTCAATTTACCATCGTCATCATCTCCTTCCACTTCCGGCGAAACATAGGCATCAATTTTATTGAAAACCAGGATCATATCTTTATCAATTGCGCCAATATCTTTTAAGGTTTCATTAACGGTATTAATCTGGTCTTCGAAATTTGGATGCGAAACATCGACCACGTGAATCAGCAAATCGGCTTCCCTCACTTCATCCAGAGTAGATTTAAAACATTCTACCAAATGGTGAGGCAGTTTGCGGATAAACCCAACAGTATCAGAAAGCAGGAAAGGTAAATTCTCGATTACTACTTTGCGAACAGTGGTATCTAAAGTAGCAAAGAGTTTATTTTCGGCAAATACTTCCGATTTCGACAACATGTTCATGATGGTTGATTTACCCACATTAGTATAGCCTACCAAAGCTACCCGAATCAGCTGACCACGGTTTTTACGTTGTGTTTCGTTTTGTCTGTCAATGTTTCTTAAACGCTCCTTTAGCAAAGAGATTTTATTTAAAATAATCCGCCTGTCACTTTCAATCTGCGTTTCACCGGGACCACGCATCCCGATACCACCTTTCTGGCGTTCTAAGTGTGTCCACATACCGGTTAAGCGCGGTAATACGTATTGTAACTGGGCCAGTTCAACCTGCGTTTTAGCCTGTGCAGTTTGTGCCCTGTTAGCAAAAATATCGAGAATTAAATTACTCCGGTCCAATACCTTAACTCCCAGTTCTCGATCTATATTACGCAGTTGCGATGGCGATAATTCATCATCGAATACTACGGTATCAATTTCTTCTGATTTTACATATGCTTTAATTTCTTCCAGTTTTCCTGTACCTACAAAAGTGGCTCGCTCTGGCTTAAGCATTTTTTGCGTAAAAACCTTCTCTACCTTCCCTCCTGCTGTATCTACCAGAAAGGCCAGCTCGTCTAAATATTCTTTTGTTTGGGCTTCTTTTTCGCCGGGCGTAACCACACCCACTAAAATTGCCCTTTCCTGCACCACGGCAGTATCATAAAATTTTTGTTTTCCCATGTAATTGCTACAAAGATACGAAATTTGCGAACGTAAATTTAAGCTGTAAAGACTTCCGAAGTTTCGAAGGCCAGGGCGCCAGCAAACTTCGGAAGTCAATGTTGACTATATCTGCGCTACAAATTTTTTAATAGCAGCTCCCGGATTATCCGTTTTCATAAAATTCTCGCCAATCAGAAAACCATTAAAACCTGCTACTTTCAAATCCTTAATGGTCTGCGGATTACTGATCGCACTTTCCGAAATCTTTAAAAACTCATCAGGAATTTTGTTCACCAAATCGAACGAAGTTTGAATATCAACTGTAAAATCAGCCAGGTTTCGATTGTTTACCCCAATGGCATCTAGATGAGGTGAGATACTTCTTTCCAGCTCTTCGAGATTGTGCACCTCTAAAAGCACATTTAAACCAAGGTTATGTGCAAACTTTCCAAAATCGTTAATCTGTTGTGGCGTTAAGATAGCGGCAATCAACAGAATAACATCAGCACCCCAGGCTTTTGCTTCCAGGATCTGATATTCATCGATCATGAAGTCCTTTCTCAAAATCGGAATATTGTTTGCAGCACGGGCAGCCAGAAGATCATCGGTTTTACCCCCAAAAAAATCTACATCTGTTAATACCGAAAGTGCAGATGCCCCCGCAGCATTATATGCCTGCGTTACTTCAGCAACATCAGCAACGCCATTAATTAAACCTTTAGATGGCGAGCGGCGCTTAAATTCTGCAATAATACCTGTCCGGTCTTTAGCGAGCAAAAATTCTTTAAAAGAATAAGGTATCCGCTTAAAATGCACCGAATTCTCCAAATCATTAACAGAAACCAACGCTTTTGCTGTAGCAATTTCTTCTCTTTTACGTAATACGATTTTATCTAGTATGTTCATTTTACTAATCCGTCATGCTGATCCGATAGCTATCGGATTTGTTTCAGCATCTAATAATTAACTAATTCCAGTAAGATCCTGAATCAAGTTCAGGATGACGACCGGATGAATAAAGCGCTAGGGTGTCGAAGTTAACCAATTCTCCATCATCTGTTTGCCATGCTCGGTAAGCACACTTTCAGGATGAAACTGTACCCCGCGTACATCCAACGTTTCATGTCTTAACGCCATAATTTCATTTTTATGGTCTCGGGCCGTAATTTTTAAACAGGCAGGAAAATTATCTTTACTCACTACCCAGCTGTGATAACGGCCAACATTAATGGTTTGCGGGCATTCCCAAAACAAAGGCTCATCGCCATCTACAACCGTAACCGGCGTAGCAATACCATGCATTGGCCTACCTAAATTGTATAGCGTGCCGCCAAAAGCCTCTGCAATGGCCTGTTGGCCTAAACATACCCCAAAAATGCTTTTTGTTGGCGCATAAGTTTTAATTACATCCAGCAATAAACCTGCTTCTTCCGGAATACCAGGACCTGGTGAAAGCAATATTTTATCATACTTTTCTACATCGGCCAGATCGAATTTATCGTTTCTCCAAACCTCCGCCTCATAACCAACTTCATTTATTAAATGCACTAAATTATAGGTAAAACTATCGTAATTATCGATCACAAGAACCACTCCCTTGCCCCCTGAAGGGTGATTACTATTTATATTTTTTTCCATTGTATTTTTTACTGGTGGATTTTACTCCAGACTAAAAACTCCCGATTCCAAACTAGATCTGCTCTGCCATTTGCACCGCTTTACGCAATGCCGCAATTTTATTATTTACTTCCTGCATTTCGGTTTCGGGTACCGAATCGGCCACAATACCTGCCCCGGCACGGTAATGCAGTACGTTATTTTTGCTCATAAAAGTCCTGATCATGATGGCATGGTTAAAATCTTCGTTGAAACCCATAAAACCGATGGCACCGGCATAAAAATTTCTACCGAGTTTTTCATTTTCATCAATCAGCTGCATGGCTTTATATTTTGGTGCGCCACTCAAAGTACCTGCGGGATAAGTATCGGCAACCACTTTAAAGGCACTTACATTTTCCTGCAAACGTCCACTCACTTTACTCACCAGGTGGATCAGATGCGAATAGTACTGCACCTCCTTAAAAGACTTTACTTCAACGCGGTTACAGTGCCTGCTTAAGTCATTTCTGGCCAAATCAACCAGCATTACATGCTCGGCACTTTCTTTAGGATCTTGCTCTAACTTCCTGGCCTGTTCTGCGTCTTCAATATCGTTTCCACTTCGCTTAAATGTTCCTGCGATTGGAAAAATATTGGCCGAATTGTTTTTGATCGTAATCTGTGCTTCTGGTGAAGAGCCGAACAGTTTAAAATTCCCGTAATCAAAGTAAAACAGGTAAGGTGATGGATTTATCGAACGCAGGCAACGGTATACATTAAATTCATCTCCGGTAAAAGCCTGTTTAAATGCTCTTGAAGGAACAATCTGAAAAACATCACCACGGTAAATATGCTTCTGTAATTTCTCTACCAGATCCATAAAACCCTGATCGGTTAGATTTGAACTTTCCTCACCACGAAGCTGAAACTTATATTCAGGATAATTTTTATTCTGGATCAGGTATTCCATCTTTTCCAGTCCCCCCTCTTCTTCTCCATCGAAAGTATTTTTGAATAGCGTAATTTCGTTCTTAAAATGATCAATGGCAATGATGTAGCGATACAAGTGGTACTGCATTTCCGGAATCTCTTCGCCTTCAGGCGTTTCGGAAGTAAACCTGATATCTTCAAAATGCTGCACGGCATTCCAGGTGAAATAACCAAACAGGCCGCTCGAAATAAATTTGATTTCAGGCAGTTCAGTTTCCTTAAACTTATCCTTAAAATCAGCAATTTCATCAATCAGGTTTTTGCTCTCGGTAATTTCGACCGTCCCATCAGGAAAATAGGTTTCCAATCGAGAACCTTTTAAAATGATACCGGCAACCGGATCGGCGCAAACAAAACTCATGGAATTTTCGCGGCTATGGTAATCGGAACTCTCCAGTAAAATGCTGTTTGGATAAACATCGCGCAGGCGCAGGTAGATGCTTACCGGAGTGGTGGTATCGGCAAGTAGTTTTTTGTAAGTTGTATTTATTTTATACATGATTTTACGATGTTGTTATTGCTTCGTGCACCGCAATAACGGTTAAATTATTTTTAACAATAAAAAGCCCGGCGTGTGGTTCTACGCCGGGCTTTAATGGTTCTTTAATAAGGTTTAGGTTGATAAACTATATTTCTTTCATACGCAGCCAGCGCAATCCGTTTTCGAACTACTTTGCCAAAGCCATGTATGTATATTGTTGATCATGAGCCACAAAAATATAAAGAATTTTGAAAAAGCAAAATATTTATGAAAATAAGTTTAGTCTAGAGTCAGAAGCCCGAAGTCGTGATATTAGTTACATTGTCATCCTGAGCACAGCGATGGATCTTTTACACAATGTCGTCATTTGGAGCAGAGTGCAACGCAGTCGAGAACCCGAAGGCTCAGCTAAGCTAAATCTGCCTAGATAGATCTCTCCATTCCGCAATGCTCCAGTCGAGATGACGACTGCTGGCATACCTAGCTTAGCTGAGCCTCCGTGCCCTTCCTCTGTGTACTTTGTGGTAAAAAACGAGTGTATTAGAACCAAAAAAATCCCGCTCTTTTAAAACGGGATTTCATATCAATTACTGGATATTTTCAATTAAGAAACTCCAAAAAACGATCTTCCCGGAACTGCTTTAACCATTAATAGAATAGCAACAATAATTAGAACCAGTGCCAATCCAAAGAAAATAGCAATGGTGCGGTGCTTAGCTATAGCATCTGTTACTTTTTTCGACTTTGCGTTACCAATCGTAATTAAAATGATCGCAATAAGCATCATAGAGGTATGCTCAGCTTTAAAATAACGACCGATGGCATCGCTCATAGGCAATTTAGTTAGCGGACTTAGGAAAAATAAAACCAAACCAATCAAAAATTGAATATGCGCAGCAATCAGCGTAAATACATTCAGTTTGCGGTTACCTTCCGTGTATTTTTTATTTCCAAACCAGCCCGATAATGCGTTGATTACCGCAACAACCAATAAAATCAATACGATGTAGCGCCATCCGGAGTGCGCAGATTTTAAGATACTGTACATTTTTCTAAAATATGTTTAATCAAAAGTAGGCATTAATTGTAAAAAATAGGATATTCTGTAAAATGAACGCTTATTTATATTAGTTTTAAACAAATTAAAATCCAAACTTACTATGAAGAAAATTTTACTTGCCCTTGGGCTGGTATTTTCTGCTACATTTCTGTTTGCACAGCAAACCTCCTTCCCTGTAAATGGCTCTTATGATACCAGACCCGGAATGTTTGCCTTCACCAATGCAACGATAGTGGTAAATGCCAACCAAACCTTAACAAATGCAACCCTCTTAATTAAAGGACAAACCATTCAGGCTGTTGGAGCCGGCTTAGCCGTACCTAAAGGTTATGTTGTGATCGATTTAAAGGGGAAATTCATTTATCCATCAATGGTTGATGCCTTTAGCAGCTACGGCCTTAACGACGCACCTGTGCAACAACGCGGCTTTGGTGGTCAACGTCAATCTATTTTTGTCTCGACCAAAAAAGGTGCTTATGGCTGGAATGAAGCGATCAGACCTGAGAGTTATGTAAAAAGCATTTTTTCTACCGACAGTAAAAAGGCGGACGAATTGCGTAAAGTTGGTTTTGGAAGTGTAAATGTAATTAACCGCGATGGCATTGCACGAGGTGTTTCTGCAGCGGTAACCTTAAATGAAGGTGCAGATAACAGCGTATTTTTGAAAGACCAAACCGCAGCAAACTATTCATTCAACAAAGGAAGTTCATCAAACGATTACCCTACATCGTTAATGGGCGCTATTGCCTTATTGCGTCAAACCTATTATGATGCAGTATGGTACAGCAAACAAAAAGATGAATACAACATCTCTTTGGAGGAATTTGGTAAGCAACAAAATATCCCACAGATTTTTGAAGTTGATGGATGGCAGAACATTCTGCGGGCAGATAATATAGGGAAAGAATTTGGCCAGAAATACATCATTAAATCAACCGGAGATGAATACCAGCGCATTAATGAAGTTAAAGCTACAGGGGCAAGTTTAATTATTCCGTTAACTTTCCCGAAGGCTTACGATGTGGAAGATCCGGCAGAGGCCAGAAATGTAACTTTATCACAAATGAAAGGCTGGGAACTGGCACCAACCAATCCGGCAGCTTTAGAAAAAGCGGGAATTAAATTTGCTTTAACATCATTTGGATTGGAAAACAGCCGCGATTTCTGGGCAAATCTCCGCACTGCGATAGAAAATGGCTTAACCGAAAAACAAGCCTTACAATCGGTCACCGAAATACCGGCCTCACTTTTAGGCATAGGTGATAAAGTGGGTACTTTAGAAAAAGGAAAAGTAGCCAACTTTTTGATCTCATCAGATAACCTGTTCAAAAACGGAAATATCATTTTCGAAAACTGGGTACAGGGCAAACGTTTTATCGTGAATAAGATGGATGTAAGCGACTTGCGTGGCACTTACAATTTAAATATTGACGGTGTTGGCGCTTTAACTTTAAAAATAACCGGCACAGGTGGCGGATCTACCGCAGCAATTGAAAGAGTTGGTGTTGATAGCATCAAAACGACCGCTACTTTTACCAGAAATGGCGATTGGGTAAGCATCAATTATAACTTAAAGAAAAATCCTAAAGGCGATATCCGTTTAAGCGGTTACATTACTTCTGCAAATCCGGTTACGATTAAAGGCGAATCGGCATTGGCAGATGGCACTACAGGTAAATTTACCGCAACTTATAAAGAAGCAGCGAAAGAAACACCTAAAAAAGAGGATCCTAAGGCTACTTTGGCCATGGGACCTGTAATTTATCCTTTCTCTGCTTTTGGAAATACTGAATTGCCTAAACAAGAAACCGTACTGATTAAAAACGGTACCGTTTGGACGAATGAAAAAGATGGCATCCTTCAGAATGCTGATGTACTTCTGGAAAACGGAAAGATTAAAGCGGTTGGTAAAAACCTTTCGGCGAGCGGCGCTAAAGTGATTGATGCTACCGGTAAGCATGTTACTGCAGGTATTATCGACGAACATTCGCACATTGCCGGCGCTGGAGGAATCAATGAAGGTGCGCAATCGGTTTCTGCCGAAGTACGTGTTGCCGACATCATCAACTCTGAAGATGTAAACATTTACCGCCAGTTGGCCGGAGGGGTAACCACGTCTCAAATCCTGCACGGATCAGCCAATCCCATCGGTGGCCAATCGCAATTAATTAAATTACGTTGGGGTAAATCGCCTGAGGAACTGAAATTCGCAGGTGCAGATGGTTTTATCAAATTTGCCCTGGGCGAAAATGTGAAACAAAGTAATTTTGGCACAGGTGCCCGTTTCCCGGTTACGCGCATGGGTGTTGAGCAAACCTTTGTTGATGAATTTATCCGCGCAAAAGAATATGCCAAAGCACGCTCGGCAAAAGGTAACAACGTACGCCGCGATTTGGAACTGGATGCTATTGTAGAAATTTTAAACAACAAGCGGTTTATTACCTGCCACTCTTACGTACAGAGCGAAATTAACATGCTCATTCATGTGGCAGACAGTTTAGGATTTAAGATCAATACTTTTACACATATTTTAGAAGGCTACAAAGTGGCCGATAAAATGAAGGCGCATGGCATTGCCGGCTCAACTTTCTCTGACTGGTGGGCTTATAAAAATGAAGTGGCCGAAGCTATTCCATACAACGGGAAAATTATGCATAATGTGGGCGTTACCACAGCTTTTAATTCGGATGATGCTGAAATGGCCCGTCACTTAAACCAGGAAGCCGGTAAATCAGTATTATATGGGAATGTGCCTGAAGAAGAAGCCTTTAAGTTTGTAACCCTAAACCCGGCAAAAATGCTGCACATCGATGATCAGGTGGGCAGCTTAAAAGCGGGCAAAGATGCTGATGTGGTCATCTGGACGGCCAATCCGCTTTCTATTTATGCCAGGGCAGAAAAAACTTTTGTAGATGGTATTGCTTACTGGGATATTGACAAAGATGCACAGGTAATTAAAGCCATGCAGACTGAAAAAGCCCGATTGATCCAGAAAATGTTAGAAAGTAAAAGCAAAGGCAGCCGTACACAACGCCCATTGGGTGATGCACCTCGCCTGTATAATTGCGAAACTTTAGAAAACTATTCAGCAGAACTAACAGAAAAAGAACATGTACACTAACATGAAAACATATTTAATAAGCCTGGCTCTATCGGCAACAAGCCTGATGTGTTTTGCGCAGGCCAACATATCGCCAGCCAAAAAACAAAGTAAAACCATTGCCATTACCGGTGCAACCGTACATGTGGGTAATGGAACAGTGATCGAAAATGGTACCATCCTTTTTGGGAATGGAAAAATTATTTCGGTAACTGCCAATGGACAAGTACCGCAGGACGATGTAATGCGTATTGTAGCCACAGGAAAACATATTTATCCGGGTTTTATTGCAGCCACTACCAATTTAGGATTAACAGAAATTGAAGCGGTAAAAGCAACATTGGATTTTCAGGAAATTGGTGATTTTAATTCGCACATTCGTTCTATTGTGGCTTATAATACCGATTCGAAAGTTCCGGCAACTTTACGCAGCAATGGCATTTTAATGGCACAGCCAACACCACAGGGCGGGACGGTTTCAGGCAGCTCATCAGTGGTTCAGCTCGATGCCTGGAACTGGGAAGATGCAGCGCTTAAAACTGACGACGCCATGCACATGACCTGGCCCGTTACTCCGCGTTTTAGAGGCGGTTTTGGGGGGTTTGGTCGTCAGCAACAGTCACCGGAAATTTTAGCCGAAAGAACACAGGCGGCCATTGCGCAGTTAACATCGTTTTTTTCAGAAGCAAAAGCTTATTCCGAAATGGGTAAACCAGAAGTCATAAATACCCGTTTCGAGGCGATGAAAAAAGTATTCGCAGGGAACGAAAAATTATTTATCGCAGCCGAAAGCCAGAAAGATATTGTTGCAGCAGTTAATTTCGCCAAAAAGTTCGGCATTAGCCCGGTAATTACGGGTGCAGATGAAGCCTATCTCATCATCGATTTCTTAAAAGATAACAACATCACATTAGTGGTTAAGCAACCACATGCCTTGCCGAACAACAATGATGATGATGTAAACATGCCTTACAAAAATGCGGCAATACTGGCCAATGCGGGCTTAAATGTCGTATTGAGTATTGATGGTTACTGGCAACAGCGCAACCTGCCTTTTATGGCGGGTACCGTTACGGCCTGGGGTTTAGACAAAGAAAAAGCTTTATCAACCATTACCTTAAATGCAGCTAAAGCCATGGGCGTTGATAAAACCACCGGCAGTATCGAGACCGGCAAAGACGCTACTTTCTTTATCTCCGCTGGTGATGCATTGGATATGCGCACCAATAAAGTTGAGCAGGCATTTATTCAGGGTCGTGATATCAATCTTGATAACCTGCACAAACAACTGGATAAAAAGTTTAGTGATAAATATACCGGCCAGAAATAAGCCGATATTGTTTTTAAAAAGAGGCCAATAAATTAATATTGGCCTGTTTCCTTTAAATATGACAGAAACTATCACTAGTATGAAATTAATTTGTAGACGACACTACCATTATTAAATTCGATTTTAATTCCAAGTTGCAATTCGAATACGTTTTTGGGAGGAGCTATCATTCTTTGTGTCTCATCGAATTTTGAAATTGGTATAAAACCATAAGGTATATTATTATCACCGTACAACACTTCTATACTTTTTACTTCACTAATTAAAGCAGGGTTAATTGTTAAGTCATTATTGAAATAGTTAGGTTGAAAAATCACCCACCTAAAATCGCCATCCCAAACATCACCTGGATAGCCATATTCATCAGTAACAGTTGTGTAAACCGTTTGATATGTTACTTGTGCACTTGTACCCTCAAGATTGAATATACCCCATGGTATATTTTGTAAAGCCCGATAACCTATAACACCTGTTAGTGGCTTTAAATATACACTAAAGGACGTTTTTGGGGATGTTAGTTTAATAGATCCAGTTTGATTAGTTGTCCCTTTAAGTTTGATGCTATAGGGTACACCTGAACTTCCTCCAGAAAAACCAGCTAATAGATTAAAAAAAGTTTTAACGAATAATACTGGACCTCCAGCCATTTTTCCTATTACATCATCTGGCGAAATTTTCAAAACATTTGACACACCCTGTGCAGTTTTAGCATAAAAAGTCTCCGCATTTTTTATTAAACCCTCAGCATTTGGACCACCACCGGCTTGTGGTTGTGCAGTTCCATCAAGTTGTATATTTCCATTTAAAGCAACATCAGATAATGACACTTCTGAAACACTAATATTAAATGATGTGTTGACATCAAATGTTTCGCTATAACCAGTTACATCAAAGTCTGCAATCATCCACTGCTGAACACCTGCAGACGTAATTGCAGTTTGTTTGTAACCTGCACTTTGGGTATTATCATTAGGACCATCCGCCCCCGAATATGGTGGTTTTGTGCTGCTATATTTAAAGAATTTTGGATATGTTGTATTTGTAGCATAACCAAGTGTAATTTGTTGATATGATGATAAAACATCATAAGTTCTTAACACACATACTCTCAAAATGCCTCGATATTTATTATATAGCAACAAAAATGGATAAGCGTTAGCTTCAGTCGGCGTACCAAAATCCCTCGATACCAACATCCAACCACTAGCAGGATACATGTCTGCTTTTGAAACATCCACATTACCATAAACTAATTGAGCACCATCAATAAATGGATTTAGAGTAGTAACACTACCAACAGATCCATTGGCATTATTAAAATAAGCAGTCCAGCTATGTTGGGTCCAATCCCAAGATGCATCCAAGTTTGGATCACCTGGATGCAGTGGCCTTGAACTACTTAATCTAGAATTTGACCTTGAAAATAGCGTTGTTTGATCGACAATTTTTTCATCCTTTTTACATGCCGAGATTACCAGTACTAATAGTACCAAAAGAGTGTTAATTTTTCTCATATCTGATTTTTTTAGTAAAAAGACAGTTTTAAAATTAATCACACGTAAGATTTATATTACTTTATCGTAAATTATCAAGATAAAACTTAATAAGAAGATATTGATCAAGAAAATGAAATAAAAGCCTTAAAACCGTTTCCTATTCTTTTCTTAACATTCGATCAAATTTCTAAACCAATTGGTAATATTAAATCATCATCAGCTTAACACCACAATAACACCTTTGCGATCAGATAACAAATCAAAAAACTGATCATGATGAAAAATTTACTTATTGCAGTGATGCTGTTTTTATGTTACGCCTGTAATTCGGCTATGGCACAAACTACTCAAGCATCAATTTCCGGAATTGTAACGGATAATCAAAAGAAGCCCATTCCAGGTGTTTCTGTTCAAATTAGAAACAACTCTACTGGTTTTACCACCAGAACATCAACAAATGCTCAGGGAGAATATACCTTTAAAGAACTTCCTTTAGGTGGCCCATACTCAGTTAAAGCCGTTTATGTAGGCTTTGGAGAGCAAACTAGAAGTGGTTATATGTTAAACCTTGGCGATGTGGTAAAGGTAGCCGTTACGATGCAGGAAGCTTCACAGGATTTAGAAGCCGTACAGGTTGTGGCTTCAGGTTTAAGGAACAAAGTTCAAAATTTTGGTGCTTCTACAGAAATTTCGGCAAAAACCATGAACCAGTTACCGGTTAACGGCCGTAACTTCTCCAACTTAATGGATTTATCTCCACTAAGCCGTGGCGGAAATATTTCTGGACAGTTAGGTTCCTCTACAAATTATACCATTGATGGAATGAATGCTAAAAACCCAACATCAGCTGGTAGTACTACGAGTCGTAGTGGTGCGCCATATTCGATTTCTATCGAGGCCGTTCGCGAGTTTAAGGTAGTAACCAACCAATACGATGTTACCTTAGGCCGTGCAGGTGGTGGTACTGTAACCGCGGTTACCAAATCGGGTACCAATACCGTAAGCGGTAGTGCTTTTGTATATGGCCGTGCCGATTGGTTAGCCAGCCGTTATGATATCAGGGGTGTTAAACGCGACAATGATTTTTCTACCTATCAATATGGCTTTACCCTGGGTGGGCCGATAATTAAAGATAAGCTACACTATTTTGTGGGTCTGGATCATCAGAAAGATTCGCGCCCGTTAATTATTGCCGACATAAACGGTCCTGCCGATGAAGCAAGATTCAGGATTACCAACGCTACCTTAGAGGAGTTTGCAGGTTATGCCCGCAATAAGTATGGCGTAGCCAATACCCCACAATATGGCTCATTCCCTAAAAAACGTGGTTCAGATGCTGCATTTGCCCGTTTAGATTGGCAGATCGACGAAAAGAATTTATTAACCGTTCGCGATAATTACACCAATGACAGAAACCCATTAGGCTTAGCCGATAATACTGCCATTAACTTTTATGAGAGTTATGGTAACGATAAAAACGTGGATAATAGTTTACTGGCTACTTTACGCTCCACAATTAGCAGCAAGGTTACTAACGAATTAAAAGTACAACACTTATACACTTTCCAGGCCAGTACACAAAACGATGAGTTAACCAGCGCTATCCCAAGAGCTATTGTAGGTAATGTTCGCTCAACGCTTTCAGATGGTACAACGGGAAATACCAGTATCCAAATTGGCGGGCATCGTTTCGGTCAGGAAGGTTTTACCAACAATGTATTGCAATTGGTAGATAACTTTTACTATAACACTGATAAGATAAAGTACACCTTCGGTGTTGATTTGCAGTATACCAATGCAAAATCACTTTATGGTAGCGAAGTAAACGGAAGGTTTGAATATACGAACTCAACCACTGCTACATCACTACAAAATTTCAATAACCTTATTGCAAACAGGTTTTACAGAGAAGTGCCTTTGGTTGCAGACCCCACAGTAAAAGCAGGCATCTGGAATACCGCTATATACGGACAAATGCAAACCAAACTGGCTAAAGGATTAGAATTTACAGGAGGTTTACGTATTGATTACAGTGCATATCCAAAATCGCCACTTAACCAACAGTTATTTGATGCTATTGGTGTCAGAACTGATAATAAATTAAAGCAGTTCTTAGTTCAGCCAAGAATCCAATTTAACTGGGATGTTAATGAAAACAGAACCGATTTTGTACGCTTTGGTGCAGGTATCTTCGGATCGGACATTAACAACTATATGACCATTAACAACCTCACTTTTGATGGTAAACACTTTGCTACTGTTGATGTTTTTGGTGCTGATGTTCCAACCCCAAACTTTATAGGTTACAGAAATGGAACTGTGCAAACTCCTACCTTGTCTGCATTACAAGTACCGACCATTAATACCTATGCCCCTGATGCAAAAGTACCGGTGGTCTATAAGGCTAATTTATCATATAATCGATTAATTACAGATAAACTAAAGGTTGGTATTACAGGTTATGCCACATTGGGCCGTAACAACTATATGTATGTGGATAGAAATATGGTAGCCAATCCTTTCTTTACCCTGCCAAATGAAGGCAATAGAGGAGTATTTGTACCAACTATGCCTGATAATGGCTCCCCAGATTGGAAAACTGGTCGCCTAAGCAATAGTTTTGGCCGCGTTTTAGAATTAAACAGCAAAGGTAAAGTAAACCAGTTTGCCGTTGTTTTAGATGCAACATGGAATTATTTCAGAGATGGAGAAATTTCGGCCAGTTATACCTGGAATAATACCAAAGACAATACTTCATACAATGGAAACGTAGCAAACACCGCTACCTTATCATTACCTGTAAAAGACGATCCAAGAAACTTAACTAAAATGTCTTATTCAGATGGTCAGTTCCGCAACAAAGTAGTAATTTACGGTACGCTTCCGAGCTTTTATGGGGTAACCATTGCTGTTCGTTATTCGGGTATTGGTGGTACACGTTACAGCTTATTATCTGGTGCCAACAACAATGGCGATTTCGTAGCAACCAATGATTTAGCTTTTATTTTCGACAGAAACAATGCTAATGTACCTGCAAATGTGCGCAACGGCTTACAAGCATTATTAGATAACCCTGATGCCAGCCAAAGTTTGAAAGATTATATCAACAAATATTCTGGTCAGATTGCTGAGCGAAATGGTGGGATAAATAAATTTTATGGAATTGTTGATTTAAGAGTTTCTAAAAAAATAAAGATTTATAAAACCCATGGAATAGAGGTTTCGGGAGATATTTTTAACCTTGGCAACCTGATTAAGAAGAAATGGGGTGTGAACGAAACGCTGGGCAATCAGGCATTGTATGCACTAAATGGTACAGCGAGAATTCCAGCTACATCAACTACACCTGAAATCCCTGCCGTTCCGAACTACAACTCCACTACAAAATCGTTCAATTACCGTGTAAATAACTCCGGCATTGTTACCCCGTCGGGCAATCCATGGCAGATACAAATCGGTTTACGTTATGGATTTCAATAATCATTAGCTAACTTTCTTAGCTTAAAGTCATAAAAAAAGGGAATGGATTTTTATCCGTTCCCTTTTTTTATGTTTGTACTTAAAACAACAAAACTTAATGGGATTATTATTAGACTACCTGAAACACCACAAGTGGATTGTGGTTCTGGCGTTATTGCTTGCAGGTTTCAATATTGGCTTTTCACTTTTAGATCCATATATCACCGGTCGCATTTTAGACCGCTTTATCAATAAAAAAGATACACTCACCTACGCTCAATACCTTTGGGGTTCGCTGGGTTTAATTGGCCTTGCTATTGGTGCAGCCATGGTTTCCCGTATTGCTAAAAATTTTCAGGATTACTTCACCAGTGTGATTGTGCAAAAAGTTGGGGCAAAAATGTATGCTGATGGTTTGCAGCATTCACTTAAATTACCTTATCAGGTTTTCGAAGATCAGCGCAGCGGCGAAACTCTGGGTATTTTACAAAAAGTACGCTTAGATTCTGAGAAATTTATTACCTCCTTTATCAGTATTCTTTTTGTAAGTCTAATCGGAATGATCTTCGTTATCGTGTATTCGGTTTCGGTAAGCTACAAAGTTACGCTGGTTTATTTTTCAGCTATTCCGATCATTAGCTTCGTCAGCTGGTTTTTAAGCCGTAAAATCAAAACCATACAACGCTCTATAGTTGGCGAAACAACTGCGCTGGCAGGCTCTACAACAGAATCTCTAAGAAATATCGAACTGGTTAAAAGTTTAGGTCTGGCCGATCAGGAAATTGAAAGACTAAACAAAACCACCTATAAAATTCTTGGTTTGGAGCTTAAAAAAGTGAAATATGTACGGAGTATGAGTTTTGTTCAGGGTACTACCGTAAATCTGGTGCGTAGTACAATGGTGCTGGTGCTGCTCTTGCTTATTTTCGACAATACCATTTCTGCCGGACAATACTTTTCATTCCTTTTTTACTCCTTCTTCCTGTTTGGTCCGCTCCAGGAGCTTGGCAACGTGATTTTAACCTGGCGTGAGGCTGAGGTTTCGTTAGGTAACTTTAAAAAGATCTTGAGCACACCAATTGATAAAAAACCTGAAAACCCGACTTCGATCGAAAAAATTAAAGAGTTAACCTTTAGTAAGGTTGGCTTCAAACACCTGACGGCCAATAGAAATGCTTTAGAAAATATTTCCTTTGAAACCCATCACGGCCAAACCATAGCATTTGTTGGCCCTTCGGGTTCCGGAAAAAGTACACTGGTGAAACTATTGGTGGGTTTATATCCGGCAAAAGAGGGTGAGATTTTATATAATGGTATTCCAAGTAGTGATATCGATCTTGATGCCTTACGTGAGAAAATTGGTTTCGTAACGCAAGACACGCAGTTATTCTCGGGTACGATTAGAGAAAATCTGTTATTTGTAAACCCAACTGCAACAGATGAGGAATGTTATAAAGTATTAAACCAGGCTGCTTGTCAAACTTTATTAGCCCGGGCTGATAAAGGTTTGGATTCGTTAATTGGCGAAGGTGGTGTAAAGGTCTCAGGAGGTGAAAAACAGCGTTTATCTATAGCCAGAGCTTTATTACGCCAGCCGGATATCCTCGTTTTTGATGAAGCCACATCGTCATTAGATTCGATTACCGAGGAAGAAATTACCAAAACCATCCGTTCGGTTTCTAATTTAACCGATCACATTACCATTTTAATTGCGCACCGTTTATCAACCATCAAACATGCTGATAAAATTTACGTGTTAGAAAAAGGGCATATTATTGAGCAGGGCAATCACGAAGAATTAATTGCACAAAATGGCTTGTACCAGGCCATGTGGCGCCAACAAATTGGCGAGCGGATTGTTGAAGCTTAAGTAAATAAAATATTTCAGATGTTATTAGCAGAAATCAATAGCAACCAGGTAGCGCTGTTCGTGATTATACCTGCCGTTTTATGGCTGGCCCTAATCCTGATTGCCCTTTATCATATCTCCAGAAACAGCTCAATGGGCTTTAGCGTAAAGGTATTATGGTTCATTATTATCCTGCTGGCGCCTTTTCTAGGTTCTATTATTTACCTTATGTGGGGTAAGAATAAGAAGTTTTAAATGATTTAAATAAAGCCAGGGACTTTGTATCCACAGACTTCAGTTTTTAAATCGTATATTTAATTTGTCAACTTTAATAGCCGAAACGCTAAAAAGTTGACAAATTTCAATACCACCCAACTGTTTGTTTAGCGTCAGGCCTGTCAACCTTTAATAGTAGCAAAAACCCAATTGCATTAAACCTGACTGTACGGAAATACTTTTTGTTGCAGTAAATCAAAATGCCATAACACCACTAACAGAAAGATTGGAGGAAAGGCAGGACTACCGAAAAATTTTGCACACTATTGCTTTCCTAACTATAAAAAGTAACATTCTGTCTTAGATCCAAAATACCAGGTGACGGCTCTTTGCATTAACCGCTCTTAGCGGTCTGCTCATTAATATCCTGTAAACTGAGTTTGGTTAACGATCTTGTTTTTAACCAGGTAATACCGGCAATGGCAATCGTCATGCTTCCTCCAAATACAACTGCAGGAACCAGCTTCATTAGTTTAGCTGTTAAACCTGATTCAAACTCGCCGATTTCGTTAGATGAACCAATGAACATACTGTTTACCGCCGAAACTCTTCCACGCATCTCATCTGGTGTAAGCAATTGCATGATGGTTTGCCTGATAATTACACTTACACTATCAAACGATCCCTCCAGAAAAAGAAAAAATAAGGTGAGATAGAAGTTTTTAGATAAACCATAGCAAATAATGCTGAGGCCGAAACCTGTTACTGCAATTAATAGGTTACGCCAAGGTTTCCCCATTGGTGAAAAGCGTGTCATGGCCAGCATCGTAATTACAGCCCCTGAAGATGCTGCACCGCGCATCATGCCCAATCCAAAAGACCCTAAATGAAAAACATCTTTGGCAAACATGGGCAATAAAGCTACAGCCCCACCAAAAAAGACAGAAAACAAATCTAAACTCATGGCCCAAACCATCATCTTCGTTTTAAAAACAAACTGGATTCCTTCTTTTAAACTATGGAATATATTCTGCGTAGGCACATAAGTAGCCGGGTGCTTTTTAAAAGTAGATATGCAAATTAATGAGATGGTAATCAGAACTACAATTACACTATATGCAGCTGTAATTCCCCACAACCAGTTTACTAAACCACCAACCAACGGACCAATAATAGTAGCCAGTTGCCAGCTGCTGCTGTTCCATGTACTTGAGTTCGGGTACAGTTCTTTTGGTACAATTTTGGCCATTAAAGAAAATGTTGCCGGACCAAAAAAGCCCCTGGCCAAGCCAATACAGAAAACCAAACCATACATAATCAGTACAATAAGGTCTTCTTCCAGGTGAAGATATTTACTGGTAATTACCAGCATTAAGACGGAGGCTAGCCAAACACCTGAAAATATCTTGATTAACAACCCACGTTTTTCACTTTTATCGGCAATGTAGCCACCATATAGTGCAATACCAATAGCTGGTATAGCTTCACATAATCCAACCAAACCGAGTTTTAGCGGATCATGTGTTAAATCGTAAATATGATAACCGATAACCACAGCCTGCATTTGGTAAGCAAGCGTAAAAAAGAACCGCATGCCCAGGAATGATCTAAATTCTTTATATCGTAGCGCTGCGAATGGGTCTGGTTTTACAATAACGGGGTTGGGGCCTGAATCTGCCATGTAGAAAAATTATTTGCAAAACTAAGCTTTGAAAATTAAATAGCGCAATAGAAAAATGCTCAACATTGGTTATTTTTCTATTTAAAAGTAAAATAACAGCGTGATAGCCCATACTTTTAAGCCTAAAAAACCCGATGAATAATTATCCATCGGGTTTATCAAATCAGGCTAGCTTAGTAACCAGGATTTTGTTCGAGTAAATTATTTTTGTTTACTTCATCGCGGCTAAATGGCCTGAAATAAAGTTTATTGTCCCAGGTTCTGTTTTCCTGCGCATTTTCCTCAACCGGATTATAAGTGTAATCATAAATGGTTGGATCGTAATGGTAAGGAGCGGTCATGGTTTTGCCAGACTTAAACTTACCTGTTACCTTAATATACGTCACTTTTCTGCCTAATGTTTCACTGGCAATTAACCACCTGCGGGCATCATGATAACGTTGTTCTTCATAAGCCATTTCTATGCGGCGCTCGTGGCGGTAAACCTCTCTAAGTCCAGCTTGATCTGTAGCCGTTACCGCAGGCATACCTGCCCTGAAACGGATTTTGTTTAACCAGGTTGTAGCATTACTGAGTTCTCCTAATTCAATGCTTGCTTCAATATAATTAAATACCGCTTCAGTATACCTGAAGAAAGGCCAGGGCACATTCTGCGACATAGAAGCATCTACAATGGTTGGATCCGGATCGATAAATTTATGGTAATAATAACCTGTCCAGCTTCCATTCCAGTTTTCGATAGAACTAGCTCTTGTATCCAATCCTCTAAAATCGAATCTGTTTCCTTTATCATCTAACAAATCATAGATGCCCGTTTGAATCTGGCTTGCCGGATCTACATTTCCCGAAGCCTTATCGCGTGGTTTCCAACCTGCACCATCGTATAAAATAGTAGCATAAAAACGAGGATCTCTATTCTGATAAGGATTAGCTTTTTGTACAGCATTTGCCCAGCTAAACTTGCTGCCATCTTTCATCTCATAATCATCAACCAACAAACCTATAGGTGTATTACCTGCCCAGTTATGGTAACCATTCGGACCATTCTGCTGCGCATGTTTGATGTTATTCTGGATAATGAAATAACGCGCAAAAATGAGTTCTGATGATGCAGTAGCGTCTATCCCTGATGCCTTGCTTGCTCCGCCCATAGCAATGCTTTTATAATTCAATTGACCATCCGTAGCAGGAGCAGAAAGATTTAATTTATAACCTGTACCTAAATCCATCACGGCTTTGGCAGCAGTTTGCGCCAATCTGTAACGATCAGCCTGATTACCGCTGGCATAACTTAAAAAATCTAATTTTTGAGCAGCAATACCTGTAAATTTAACATTAAGCTTTGCCCTGTCATGCAAATCACTGGCAGCGTAAATTAACACCCTTGATTTTAATGCTAAAGCAGCAAGTGCCGTGGTACGTCCCTTATCAAGTGTTTTACCGGTTAACAGCCTGTTGGCTTCATCGCAATCTTTAACAATAAAATTTACACACTCTTCGTATGTATTTCTTTTTACTTTATATTCATCATCTAGCACATAAACTTTTGTGATAAGGGGTATAGCGCCATAATAACGCAATAACTGCTGATAGTAGTAAGCCCTTAAAAAATAAGCTTCACCCAATAACTGATCCTTCAGCGACTGGCTGCTTAGACCATTATCTCCACTGGTTATTTTTTCGATGGTAATATTACAGGCCCTGATGCGTGTGTACATTTGTTTATAAGCCCAGGTATCATCGACCCAGCCTAATGTAGAAGGGTTAATGGTAGCACTATTAACCAGATCAATGCCGCGGGTTGGGTGAGTAAACAGCGCTTCATCTGATACAGAAGCTAACATTTGTTCAGAGAAACCCCCATTACCTAGTCCGTTATAGATGTCATTAACGAAGGCCTGTGCAGTTGCAGGATCTTTCCATACTGATTCTGCTGGCACCTGACTGGGCGAGTCTACATCTAAAAAATCTTTTTTACAGGATGTTGCAAAAATGGTTGCGAAAATTAATATATAGATATTTATACTTTTATTTATTGCTTTCATATTCTTGATAGTAACGGTTAAACTTAATTACGTTTTAAAAAGCGGCTTTAATTCCAAAGTTGATTACCCTGGCCTGCGGATAGTACTGACCGCTTGAATTGGTTGACTCCGGATCCCAAACTTTGATTTTATCAAGAGTGGCCAGATTCAATCCATTGGTATATACTCTTACGCTGTTTAAGCCAACTTTTTCAACCCAGCCAGTAGGCAAGGTGTAACCTAACTCCACATTTTTAAGCCTGATGTAATTATTGCTCCGCAACCAATAGGTATTGTTCAGTGCATTGTTGCTATCGGTGTAATAGGTAGCTCCGCGGTTTGATAAACGTGGATCTACCGAACTTGGATTCTCAATGCTCCAACGGTTTTTGTAAGACCATTCTAAGAAATTACCAATATCGCCAGATTCGGTGATCCCTACAATCTGCATTCCGCCAGTTGCACCTTGAATCAGAACAGATAAGTCGAACCCTTTATACTGTAAGTTTAAGTTAAAACCTCCGGTAAAGGTTGGGGTGCCGTTTTTATCCAGACGTATTTTATCATCAGCATTAATTTTACCATCGCCGTTAATATCTTTAAACTTCATATCACCTGCGCGAAGATTACTGGTTAATGCACTATATTTTTGTTTATTGGCATCAGCTTCTGCCTGATCTTTGAAAACACCATCGTAATCATACACCAACCAAGAATTGGTTACCCTACCAGTTGAAAGCTGCCACTCTGGAGCGCCTGGGGTTTCATCCCAAAAAACAATATTGTTTTTGGCATAACCGCCGTTTACACTTACGCCAAAATCTAAATCGCCAACCCGATCGTTGTAACTCAATTTAAACTCGAAACCTTTATTGTTTACTTTCCCCAGGTTAACAGGAGGTAAACGGTCCGTAATACCTGAGCTTTCAGGTACAGAGCTCCCCCTACTAATCAGAATATTGGTGCGTTTATTATAGAAATAATCCAATTCAAGTGATAGTTTGTTGTTTAGGAAGGAGGCATCCAAACCTACGTTGGTATTGTTGGCTACTTCCCAACCAAAGTTGAAGTTCGGTACTTTACCTTCTGTTAGTGTTTTAGTAACAAGGTCATTAAAGGTATACGTTCCAAAATTCATTAAACTGAGGTATTGATATTCCTGCAGTGCATCACCGAAATATGCCTCAGCACCCATCTGCCCATATGATGCCCTCAGTTTTAAATTATTGATGAACTTAACATTTTCCTTGAAAAAAGACTCTTCAGATAAACGCCATCCCACAGATACACCAGGAAAAAAACCAAAACGCCTGTTGGTTGGAAAAATATAAGAACCATCTACCCGCCACAAAAATTCAGCAAGATATTTCTCTTTATAGTTATACCCAGCCCTTCCAAAATAACTTAAACGCGCCCTGTTAAATAAATTGTTCGGATCGCCTGGATTATTACCTAACGATTGTTCACGCTCATCACCGGCCAATAATTCCTGAACAGATGTTGAAATAAAATATCTCCTAAAAGCTGTAAATCCATCATTTGTAGCTTTTTCGCGGGTTACACCGGCCATTAAGCCAATGTTATGATCACCTATTTTCTTATCGTAATTGATCATTCCGGTTAAGTTGATAGCCAATTGCCCACCAGCTGTTTCTCTTAGTCTTGGATCGGTGTATTGCGACCTTACCGTACCAGTTAATACTGGTGTTACCCCATCAGCTTCAAAGGTTTTCTTGTCCCAATCGTAAAGTGTCCAGGGCAATTGCCAGTTTTTCTGCCTGCCAGAATATTTATCTATTGCTGCAGTTCCGGTTACTTTTAACCCCTCAACACCGGGGATTTTAATCTCTACTTTACCTGTAGTTTGGAAGTAATCTCTGATATCTTTATTATAACCGGTTAAATCCGTAGTCGATACGACCGGGTTATAACCATATTCGATATCTCTTCCGGGTTTACCATTTGGCCATATTGCAATTTCAGTTGGTCTTCCCCGCATTAAAAACCTGAAAATATCACCTGCACCCACTGTAGGGAAATTACGGTCTTCTTCCCTTGCCGTTACCCCTAGCGTTGTGGTAATATATTTACTCAGCTTTGCCTCGAGGTTAAACCGCATATCATACTGTTTGTATCCCGTTGCAGAGTTTTTATAATAGCCATCCTGATCAAGATAGCCCAAAGAAACAAGATACTTTACATTTTCACTCCCTCCATTGATCTGAACATTATGCCTTTGTTGAGGCGACCAGTTTTGAAAAGTAGTTTTAAACCAATCGGTATTAGGATATCTTAACGGATCTGATCCATCGCCGAACTTTCTGATCTCATCAGCTTTATAAGCAGCATTAATTGTTTTTCCTCCTGTAGAAGTGTAGGAGCCGGTAGATTTAAAACTATTCCATGCGGCAGCCCATTCGTTAGGGTTAATGTCAGAACCGAAGATATTCAGCTCATTCAGAATTTCGGCATATTGTACCGAATTAGTCATTTTCGGTATCCTTGTAGGCTGTTGCAAGCCATAACTAAAATCATAGGAAAACTGAGGCTTACCAGATTTACCCAATTTGGTGGTAATTAAGATTACCCCGTTGGCCGCTTGCGAACCATAGATAGCAGCAGATGCATCTTTCAACACCGATACACTTTCAATATCGTTCGGATTTAACCGTTCAATACCACCTGCACGGTTAGGTATCCCATCAATTACAATCAGTGCGTTGTTATTTCCAAGCGAGTTTGTACCACGAATCCTGATGGTTGACCCATCATAGCCCGGCTCTCCACTCCCCTGCAAAGCTGTTACACCAGGTAACCGGCCCGCTAATGAGTTGGTTAAGTTCACCGATGAGGATTTAGCGAGTTCGGTACCTTTAACCGAAGCCACTGCTCCGGATACAACGGCTTTCTTTTGTGTGCCATAACCTACTACAACCACTTCCGAAAGATTTTGGTTATTCTCTAATAACTTTACATTGATATTGGTTTGGTTTTTTACCTGAACTTCCTGGTCTGCGTAACCGATATAAGTAAATATCAACGTTGCATCTTCAGGTACTTTGATGCTAAAATTTCCCGATCCATCGGTTACCGTGGTTGCTGTACCCCCCTTCAACTTCACGCTTACACCTGGAATGGGGCCTTTGGCATCTGTAACTTTCCCCTTAACAATAATATCCTGAAGGGGCAGTTTGTAAAAATCAAAAGGTTCCTTTTCATGCAATGATGCCGTAGCAGACATGCTGGCAAGTGGCGAAAAAAAGAGACAACCACCGCAAACAAGAAATAGGCTACTTTTGGCAAAAGTCCTCAATAGATTTTTTTTCATAGTTTTTAATTTATTTTGGTTAGATATTGATTGTAATACATTTTAATATTCACGAGTAATCATGAACTTTCATCAGTGCATTATTAATACTTTGATTTATTGAATCGATCATCTACATCAGTTTCTCTAAAAAGATTGTAGTCTTCTCGAATACGATGTCAACAAAGCACGGTTAACCATTATGAATCCCCTTATCTGATACATAAACTAACTATTTAATAGCTACATAAACAGGCATATCCCGACTTATACTTGTCAACTAAACAGTTAATATTGGTTACACGCAAGATAGGAATATTAGGAACTTAAAAATGCTGGCCAAATAATATTTATACCAGACTGAATTGTAAAAAAAACATTACAAAGATGACATAAAGTAGAACAAATGATACAATGTTAAATATTATTGTATAAGACAAAGAATTTCTGTGGCTGTTGGTTAACTTATCTTATCAAAAGAAATCCCTCTTTCTAACTTCTGAAGGTATGCTTTTAAAACAGAATGTTCAGTTTTCTCCAACTGCGGATCTTCCGAAAAAAGTTCGATAACCGTATTGCGTGCTTCAGACAAAATTATCTGATCTTTAGCAAGGTCAGCAAGTTTTAAATCCAGTACACCACTCTGCTGCGTTCCGGTAATATCGCCCGGACCGCGAAGCTGCAGATCAATTTCTGATATTTCGAACCCGTTATTAGTCCGAACCATGGTTTCTAAACGGATCTTGCCCTCCTTACTGAGTTTGTTGCCGCTCATTAAGATACAGAAAGATTGTTCTGCCCCACGGCCTACCCTTCCGCGTAACTGGTGAAGCTGAGACAGACCAAACCGTTCGGCATTTTCAATTATCATTACTGAAGCATTAGGAACATTAACACCAACTTCAATAACGGTTGTAGCTACCATAATCTGGCTTTTACCATCAATAAACTGCTGCATCTCGAACTGTTTATCAGCATTTGGCATCTGGCCGTGTACAATACTCATCTGGTATTCGGGGCGTGGAAACTGATAACTCAGCTGCTCAATTCCAGCCTCAAGATGTAAAAGATCTAGTTTTTCACTTTCTTTAATCAAAGGGTAAACAATATAAACTTGCCTGCCTTTTGCAATTTCCTGCTTCATAAAACCAAACATCCTAAGCCGTTGACCTTCAAAAAGGTGCTTCGTTTCTATTGGTTTTCTGCCCGCTGGTAATTCATCGATAATCGAAACATCAAGATCACCATATAAGGTCATTGCCAGCGTACGTGGAATTGGCGTAGCGGTCATGACCAGAATGTGTGGAGGGATAATATTTTTGCGCCAAAGTTTAGCACGCTGTTCCACACCAAAACGATGTTGTTCATCAATTACAACCAGCCCAAGGTTTTTAAACTGAACCTTATCTTCAATCAATGCATGCGTTCCGATCAGAATATCGATCTCTCCATTCTCCAATTGCTCATGCAAAATGGTCCGCTCTTTCTTTTTAGTATTTCCGGTAAGAATGGCCACACGAACCAGATCACCGGATACAAGCTCGGTAACAGAGGCATAATGCTGACGGGCCAAAATCTCTGTCGGCGCCATCATACAGGCTTGATAGCCATTATCATTTGCCAAAAGCATGCTCATCAAGGCAACCGCTGTTTTACCACTCCCTACGTCGCCCTGAACAAGCCTGTTCATCTGCACACCGCGTTGCGTATCGATCCTGATTTCCTTAACTACACGTTTTTGAGCATTGGTTAACTCGAAAGGTAAAAATTCCTTATAAAAACGGTTCACCTTTTCACCAACTTTATCGAAGGTTGCGCCTTTAAATTTTAACTGGCGCAATTGTTTATTATGTAAAAGCTGTAACTGAATGAAAAATAACTCCTCAAACTTTAACCGTCTTTCCGCAGCATTTAAATCCTGTTGATTTTTGGGAAAATGAATATTTAGCAAGGCCAGTCTTTTATCTGGCAGCTGGTACTTATCTATAATATATTGCGGTAAATTTTCCGGCACCTGAGGAATAATCTGATCGAGCAAGCCAGCAATTAAACGTTGTATGCCCTTTGAATCGAGATTAAATTTTTTAAGCTTTTCTGTTGAATTATAAACTGGCTGTAGGGTTAAATTTCCTCTTCCGATCTGCTTACGCTGGTATAATTCCATCTCCGGATGGGAGATACTGAATGTTCCGTTAAAAAAATTGGGTTTCCCAAAGGCTACATACGCGGTACCAACGGTAATATTCTCGTCAACCCATTTCAGGCTCTGAAACCAAACCAGTTCCATCATTCCGGTTTCATCCTTAAAAACAGCCACAATACGCTTTGCCCTTTTATCGCCGATTACCTTTTTACTGATTACCCGGCCAATGATCTGGATATACTGCGAATCGGGATTAATCTGGTTGATCTTAAAATATTTTGTCCGGTCGATATACCTGAAGGGATAATGTGCAAGCATATCCTGATAGGTAAACAGGCCGAGATCTTTTTTTAAAACATCGGCACGACTTGGCCCAACGCCTTTCAAAAACTCAACAGGTGTATCTAATACCGAATTAAACAAAATATTCTACTGTTTCTTGTAAACAACACTTTTTAGCAATGGTGCATTAAAAATAACAATCGATAGCAGCAAAAGCAAATAAGCAAAAAGCTGGTGCAGATCTATCTTCTCTTTAAAGTAGAAAAATGCAACGGCAAAAGCAACAATTGGATTGATATAGATTAAAATACCCAGGGCAGATGAAGGCATTCCCATCAGCGCATAAGAATTTAAAAAAAGTGGAATAATGGTAAATACAATAGCGATCAAAAATATATGCAGCCAAAAAATATTTTCGGTTGGAAAAGGCGCAGCATGGAGAAAATATAATGGCAGCATCATTAATCCGGATAAAATTAACTGAACGCCTAAAAAATTAAATTTATCTATTCCTTTAATTATTTTCAGCAAAATAACATACATGGCATAAAACGAAGCAATGATAATGGCCCATATTACTTCATGTAAGGATCCTGTTGCCAACAGTATGATACTGATAAAAGCAACAATAAGCGCAATAGCATTTGCCCTGGTTAATTGCTCTTTTAAAATAATAAATCCGCAAAGTGCAGTTAACAGCGGGCAAACCATATAGGCAAAAGCTGCTGCCTTTAAACTCACACTATTTACGGCATAAATATAGGTGAACCAATTTCCGGTAATTAGAAATGACGACACTACCGTAAGCAGCATTAATTTAGTTTTATTGCGCGTGCTTAATGATTTCAAGAACTTCAAATCACTTTTTAGTGCTTCTCTCCTGAATAAAAAAATGGTTGCCCAAACTAAAATAGTGGAAACGAATATCCTATAATATAAAATTTCGTGTGGTGGAAAACCCTTGATGTTACGTAAAGGTATAGACATTGTTCCCCAGATCATGTAAGGAACAATGCCCGATATGAAGTATTTAATTTTATTGTCTGTCAAAACTAGCCTACAATGGCAATTACAGAGATTTCTACATTAACGTTTTTAGGTAATACAGAAACCTGAACCGTTTCACGGGCAGGAAAATCAGCCGTGAAGTATTGCCCGTAAACTTCATTTACCTGAGCAAAAGTACCCATGTCACTTAAAAAAATAGTAGATTTTACTACATGATCAAACGTTAAACCGGCCTCAAGCAAAACAGCTTTAAGGTTACGCATTACTTGATGCGTTTCTTCTTCAATATGGCCAATATTTAATTCTCCGCTTTCGGGATTAATAGCTACCTGGCCCGATACGAATAAGAAGTCTCCAGCTTGTACAGCCTGGCTATATGGCCCAATTGGAGCTGGGGCATTGCTTGTTTTGATAATTTGTTTCATACAATTTAAGGTTATTTGGCAAGCCACTGAATAAGCTTGTAAATGATACCTGCTAGAAAAATTAATATGGCCAATGCATTAATAAAATGCATAATCCTCAGATTGATGTTATTTGGCCTATTAGGATCCTTTTTTCTAAAGAAGTACATAATACAAACTTAGCTAAAAAGCTTAATACGCGAAACTAAAAGGCATAAAAAAAGTCCCGATTTGCATCGGGACTTTTTTAAGCTTTATATTGAAATACTAGTTTCTAGCAGTTTCAACACGACGGTTTTGGATACGACCTTCTTCAGTATCGTTAGAAGCAATTGGATTAGCTTCGCCATGACCTTTAGTAGCAACTTGACTAGCGTTAACGCCAGAGTTTACTAAGTAAGTTTTAACAGAGTTAGCTCTGTCTTTAGATAATTTCAAGTTATATGCAGCAGTACCTTCGCTTGAAGCATAACCGTTTACAGTTACTTTACCACCGTTTTCACGTAACACTGAAGATAATTTATCTAAAGTAGGGTAAGACTCAGTTTTTAAAACTGAAGAGTTGAAATCGAAACCGATTTTTTCGAAACCAGTTACGTTAGAAGCTACTGAATCAACTGGAGTTGCTTTTGGAAGAGGACAACCTGAACCATCAACAGCAGTACCAGCAGGAGTTCCTGGGCATTTGTCGAATTGATCAGCAACACCGTCACCATCAGTATCTTTTTTCAAATCTTCAACAGATTTCTCAACAGCAGAAACACGGTTTTTCAATGCTTCAACTTCTTGACGTAAAGTTGGATCTTTTAACTCATCATACATAGTAGCTAATGGGTTAGTCCACTCTAAACTTGGTTTAGCAGAAGAACCTAAAGAGAATTCTAAACCAGCATAACCGTAAGAGAATTTATCTTTAGTTTGACCTTTTGCATAAACACCGTCTAAGTTATCAGCATCAACAAAGTTCATGGTGTAACCTAAGTTAAAGTTAACACGCTCAGAAACTTTGAATTTAACACCAGCACCAACTGGGATGTAGAAACCTTTTACGTAATCTTTAGCATCGTGTCTGTCATCAGCAGGACCAACAGCTTTACCTTTCCAGTCGATAACTTGACCAGCTCCAGTAGTAATTTTTGGCGCATAAGCCATATAACCAGCACCAGCTGTTAAGAAGAAACCTACTGAGTTCTCACGACGTAAGAAGTCGATAGAACCTACGTTTACAACACCACGTAGATCTACAGCATATTGTAATTGAGTTTCGAAATCTTTAACAGCAGGGTTAGAAATACCTTCGTTATTACCTGAAAGTTTACCACGTGTTCCGTTTAATTCTAAACCAAAAGAGTGACCTAACTGTTTACGGATGTTTAAACCGTAACCTAAGTTAGCATCCCATTTGTTAAAGTCGTTAGTACCACCGATAGCAACAACTGGCATTAAAACACCACCGTGTACACCGATAGACCAAGTTCTGTACTGTCCTCTACCGCCAAATACCTTGACAGCAGAAGAGGTTGCAGGAGCATCCTGAGCGACAGCAAGAGAAGCAACTCCTGTTAATGCCACTAAAGAAAGCGCAACACTTTTCTTTAAAGTAGAATAATTCATAATCTTTTTCTTTTTTAAGGGTTAAACAATTTAATTGATTAATTTTTCAGTAATGGCAAAATTAATCAAAATTTTAAATTTTCAAACTTTTATACAAACTCCGTTCCAAACTTCGCCAGTCATTAATCATTTTATTACTTTTGGCCCTTCCCCACATAAAATACAGTTTCATGAAATATCCTACTATTGATCAGTCTTTGTTTATTTTAAACCGAAAAAACTTCTGTAAGAACCTAAAAAACAATTCAATAGCCATATTCAACTCAAGTGATGAATTCCCTAGAAGTGGTGATCAGAACTTTGTTTTTAAGCAAAATCCCGATTTATTTTATTTATCAGGAATTGACCAGGAACAAACAATTTTATTGTTGTATCCTGATTGTCCTAATCCTTTGTACAGAGAAGTCCTGTTTTTAAGACAGACGAACGACTATATCCAAGTTTGGGAAGGATATAAATATACCAAAGAACAAGCGAAGGCTGCTTCAGGGATCCAGTCTGTATACTGGCTGGAAGACTTTGATAACATTTTACATAGCATCGTTAACTATGCTGAACACATTTATTTAAATACCAACGAGAACGACAGGTACGCTCATGAAGTTCCTTACAGAGATATTCGGTTCATTGAAAAAATGAAATCAAAATACCCATTGCACCATTATGAACGCTCGGCACCCATTATGCGAAATTTGCGTGCAGTTAAATCGGATGTGGAGATCGAACTGACAAAAAAAGCATGTACAATAACGCGTGATGCTTTTATCAGGGTGCTAAAATTTACCAGACCTGGTGTTAAAGAATATGAAATTGAAGCGGAGATTATACACGAGTTTATCCGCCAGGGCGGAACAGGCCATGCCTATACCCCAATTATTGCTTCGGGCCATAATGCCAACATCCTCCACTACAACGATAATAACCAGGTTTGTAAAGATGGAGACGTAATACTATTCGATTTTGGAGCAGAATATGCCAATTATAATGCAGATATGAGTAGGGCGATCCCTGTTAACGGCAGGTTTACAAAAAGACAAAAGGATGTATACAATGCCGTACTGCACGTCATGAAAGAGTCGATTAAATTAATTGGCGAAGGGACAATATGGAATACTTACCACGAGCAGGTTGGTGAAATCATGACAGCGCAACTGATCAATTTAGGGCTCATTTCAACTGCAGATGTAAAAAAGCAAACCGCAGCATGGCCAGCTTATAAAAAATATTTTATGCACGGCAATTCGCATCATCTGGGTATCGATGTACACGATTTTGCAGGAAGATACACCCCCTTTGCCAACGGAAACATCCTTACTGTTGAGCCCGGCATCTATATTCCGGCGGAAGGCTTGGGCATCCGTTTGGAAAACAATATCCTCATCACCGCAAATGGAAATATAGATTTAATGGCAGATATACCGTTAGAAGCAGAAGAGATTGAAGATATTATGAACAGTTAGTTCATTTTGCAGTTGGCCGTTTTCAGTTAATCAGTTTCAAATTATAGCTTAACCATTGCTGATAAATTCATCAGCAAAACGATAAATATTAAAATCATTTTGTTTTAAGGCTGCCTGAATTTTTTCTCGCAGCCTTTTTTTATCAACACGCTGCATTTTTTGATGCTGTATAACTTTCCATGCTTTTTCTGCAAATAAAAAAGCTTTTCGGTGATGGTCAAAAATTTCGGGTTTGATGATCCATTTACACAATTCGTCTATACCTATATTTTTATCAGCAACAGTTTTTAAGATGGGAATAGTTTTCACGCCCTGATGAACGATTTTTTTGAGATTATTGGCAAAGGTATCTGCTCCTTCCCGATCAGCCTTATTAACTACAAAACAACCGGCAATTTCCATCAAACCAGATTTGATATGCTGAACTTCATCTCCAGACTCCGGCACCAAAACAACAATGGTTTTATCTGCCAATCCTGCAATTTCTACTTCCGATTGCCCTACCCCAACAGTTTCAACAATAATCAGATCAAAATTAGCGGCCTTTAAAACATCAACCATTTCAATTGTTTTTGCCGAAATCCCGCCCAAAGCCCCACGCGTAGCTAACGAACGGATAAAAACATTTGGATGATTAAACTGGCCAGCCATCCGGATACGATCGCCCAACAAAGAGCCAAAATTAAATGGAGAGGTTGGATCTATTGCCAATATGGCAATGCGTTTCCCTTCAGTAACAAAATGATTGGTTACCGCATTTACCAATGTACTCTTTCCGGCACCCGGTGGCCCCGTAATACCCAGAACCGGAACATCAGTTCTGCTATCTAAACCTCTTAAAATAGCATCTGACGGCTCAATATCATTTTCAATAAGCGTTAATGTTCTTGCCAAAACCTTATAATTGCCCGCTTTTACTTCACTTAAAATGGATAGATGCGTATTCATCAATAAAACTATCTTTGTACAAATTAACAAAAATTATCAGCTACAAGGCACCCCATAATGAAAGTTACCGGTTTTACCTTTTTACGAAATGCAATTGTAAATGATTATCCCGCGAAAGAAGCCATACTTTCTGTGCTGCCTTTGTGCGATGATTTTATCGTGGCCTTGGGAAACTCTACAGATGAAACCTCCGAAATGGTTAAAAGCATTGATCCTAAAATCAGAACAACCGATACCATTTGGGATGAAAGCATCCGCGAAGGTGGACGTGTTTTTGCCGATGAAACCAATAAAGCTTTAGCTGAAATCAGTGCAGATACCGACTGGATGATTTATATCCAGGGCGATGAAGCCATACATGAAGATGATCTTCCACTGATCAAAAAAGAAATGGAAGCTGAACTCAACAATAACGATGTTGAGGCCTTACTTTTAAAGTATAAACATTTTTATGCTTCTTATGATTACCTGGCCGAATCAAGGCGCTGGTATAGAAGAGAGGTTCGGATTATCAAAAACCTACCGGGTGTACGTTCTTACCGCGATGCACAAGGCTTTAGGATTAACGATAGAAAACTTAAGGTTAAATTAATTGATGCTTATATTTATCATTACGGCTGGGTAAAACCACCGAAGGGATTACAGGGCAAAGTGCGGAATTTTAATCAGTTTTATCAGACAGACGAGTGGATTGAAGAAAATTATCCGCTTCAAGAAACCTATGATATGCACAATGCCGATCGCCTGGTCTATTTTAAAGGTAACCATCCAAAAGTAATGCAATCCAGAATTGCAGCCGCAAACTGGAAATTTGATAAAGATTTAACCAAAGAAACTCCAAAAATGAATTTCCGCAGAAGAGTTTTACAAAAAATAGAGGATTTAACCGGATTGAGGTTGTTTGAGTACCGGAATTATAAAATCGTAAAGTAGATGCAGAAAAGTGTTTCTATCATAATACCCAATTATAATGGCAGGCATCTGCTGGAAAAATACTTGCCTTTTGTTTTTATTGCTGCTCAAAACGCAGATACAGCATTTGAAATCATTGTCATTGATGACGGCTCAAAGGATGATAGTATTTCGTTTATCAAACAAAATTATCAGCAGGTAAAATTATTAATTAATGATAGGAACAGAGGATTTGCTTATACCTGCAATCATGGTATCCGCGAAGCCAGATATGAATTAATTTTACTCTTAAACTCTGATGTAAAGCTTACGCCTGATTATTTTGAGCACCAGTGGAAATATTTCGACAAACCGGACACGTTTGGTGTAATGGCCCGTATTATGAGTTTTGATGAAAGCCGGATAGAAGATGCCGCTCGTTTTTTATACTATGGTGGCTGCCGAATTAAAGCAAACAAATTTTATTATAGCGAAAATCCGCAGGATGAAAATACATACACGGCCTATCTTTCTGGCGCAAACGCTTTGGTTGATGCCAAAAAATTAAAAGAATTAGGTGGTTTTGATGAGATTTATTCTCCTTTCTCATCAGAAGATTTTGATTTAAGTTTACGGGCGTGGCAATTGGGCTGGAAATGTTATTATGAACACCGTTCATATTGCTTTCACCATGTAAGTGGCAGCACTAAAACCCAGATTAAATCTAATTTTATTAAAAAGATTTATTATCGAAACCGCTACATCCTCCAGGGAGTACATTTACATGGAATAAGAAAAGTTCTCTACCCAATTCAGCAGATTTTTACCGAGATTATTCCAAAATTGTTTATGGGTAAAACCTGGGTACTTGAAAGCTATAAAGATTATTTAGCGCATCAGCAACGTATTAACAACAGTAGGTCGCAGCTTAATATGCTGAAACAGAAACATCATTCAAACCTAAACGTCTCGAATGTAATAAACATTATCAATCAATCTGTTAGTACCAAGAAAATTAACCGATTGTAATTTTAAACCCATTAGGTTTTGAAAGCCGGCAAGGTTTATTTGAAAACCGTACATTTGCCAATGTCTTAATTAGATTTTTTTAGAGTAATGCGAATACATTTCTCTATTTTACATATTCCATTTTACACAAAATGAAGACCTACTTTCGTTTATTATCGTTTGCCAAACCGATTGAGAAATTTGCAATACCTTACATTATTGCAACATTATTCGCCATAGTTTTTAACACCTTTCTATTTACACTATTAGGACCTTTGTTAGAAACACTTTTTATAAAAGACGCTCCTACAACACTATCAAAAGTTAGCTCATCAATAGATTTTATGGGCAGATTTAGCCAATATATACAGCACGCTATTGATACGTACGGTAAAACCGAAACTTTGAAATTGGTATGTATTGTTATTGTAGTTACAGTGGTATTGGCAAATCTTTTCCGTTACCTCTCGCAGAGATTCATGGAAGATTTAAGGGTGCACACTTTATTAAATCTCCGCAGAAAGGTTTTCAATAACATCATGAACCTACATGTTGGGTTCTTTAATAATGAACGTAAAGGAGATATCATTTCTAAAGTAGCATCAGATGTTCAGGTGGTGCAATTTACCGTTACCAACACTTTGCAAGTGGTATTTAAAGAGCCGCTCCAGTTGTTATTCTACGTAGGTGTGCTCATTTCAATCTCGGTTAAACTTACATTGTTCTCTCTTCTGGTAATTCCCGTATCAGGCTTTATCATTAGTAAAATTGTTAAACGCCTAAAACACCAGGCGAAAGAATCTCACGAATCGTTTGCAAAAATGATAGGATTCCTGGACGAATCTTTGAGCGGCATTAAAATCATAAAAGCTTTTAATGCAACCCCAAAGATTAAAGAAAAATTTGACCAGGAGAACAAATTCTATTCTTACCTGAATAGAAAAATGGCCAGAAGACAACAGCTTGCCTCACCTGTTTCACAAACTTTAGGGGTATTTGTTGTCGTTTTTATTGTGCTTTATGGTGGAACAATGATCTTAACTGGTCAGGGAGATTTAACACCTGCAAAATTCCTGGTGTATATTGCCACTTTCTCGCAGGTAATGCAGCCAGTAAAAGCACTTACCGATTCATTTAGTGGAATCCATTCGGGTATCGCGGCAGGCGAACGTGTTTTGGAATTAATGGATACGAAACCATTATTGGTGAATGAACCAGATGCTAAAATACTTGATCATTTTAACAGCGCAATAAGTCTGCAAAATGTATCATTCAGTTATGGAGAAAAACAAATCCTTAACTCAATAACCTTCGATATTGAAAAAGGTAAAACTGTGGCTTTGGTTGGTCCGTCAGGTGGTGGAAAAAGTACATTGATGGATTTGCTTCCGCGTTTCCATGACCCAAAATCAGGAACAATAAAAATTGATGGTTACGATTACAGGGAGCTTACCGTAGAAAGCATCAGGGCACAAATGGGAACTGTTAACCAGGAATCTTTTCTGTTTAATGATACCATTTTTAATAACATTGCTTTTGCCAAACCGGATGCTACAATGGAGCAAGTAATGGCGGCCGCAAAAATTGCAAATGCCCACGATTTTATAGAGCAAACAGAAAACGGTTACCAATCTTTTGTTGGCGATCGGGGCAATAGGCTTTCGGGCGGACAAAAACAGCGTGTGTGTATTGCAAGGGCTGTATTGGCCAACCCACCCATCATGTTGTTGGATGAAGCTACTTCAGCCTTAGATACAGAATCTGAAAAATTAGTTCAGGATGCCTTAAATAACCTGATGAAAAACCGCACCTCAATTGTAATTGCCCATCGTTTAAGTACTATACAACATGCTGATAAGATTGTAGTAATAGATAAAGGCAGCATTGTAGAAACCGGAAACCATAGCGAACTAATGGCTAAAAGCGGCTTATACAAGCGTTTAATCGATATGCAGGCATTTACAGATTAATTTATGGGTACAGCTTTAAATATAGCCAGATCGATTTCTTCTCCTATGTACGAATATGAGTATTCGATATGTACACTCGTAACCAGAAAGGCAGAATATGAAGAGATGTTAGACTCATTTCTGAAGAAAGGATTTGATGAAAAAAGCTGTGAATATTTATATGCCGACAATACAAAAAGCAATACATTCGATGCCTTTTTGGCCATTAACTTATTTTTAAGAAATGCCCGGGGGAAATTTATTATCATCTGCCATCAGGATGTATTAATCGATAAAGATGATATAGAAACCCTTAGAAATTGTTTAACCAGTCTGGAGAAAAAGGATCCTCGCTGGGCGGTATGTGGAAATGCCGGTGCTGCCGGCCCTAACCACATCGTTTATCACATCTCTTATCCTGATGGCACTTTTATGAACAAAGGAACCTTTCCGATAAAGGTTTCGGCACTAGATGAAAACTTTATGCTGGTTAAAAATTCGGCCCTTTTAAAAGTTTCGAACAATTTAGAAGGCTTTCATTTGTATGCAACCGACCTGGTTTTGCAAGCCGAATTAAACGGTTATACAACTTATGTTATTCCCTTTAACCTTACCCATAAAAGCCGGGGAAACCGCGATAATAGTTTTTTTATCATCAGAAAAGCGCTGATTAAAAAATATAATCACTTTTTCAGATCAAGATGGATACAAACCAATTCAACTGTGTTTCATCTATCGGGTTCTTTTATTGGCAGGCTATTGGGCAATCCAGTTTCGCTTTTTTTTGTTAGAATGTTAAATGGCATAAGGAAAAGGGCTAAATAAATGGATCAGCACTACAACTCTACATCAGAGCAAAATAATCAATTTCCCTTGGTTACTGTAATTACGGTAACCTATAATGCCAGCAAGTTTATTTTAGATTGTGTAGCGAGTGTAAAAGCCCAATCGTATCCGAATATCGAACACATTATAATTGATGGTGGCAGTACGGATGGAACCATCGATTTAATAAAAGACCAGGTCTGTTTCTGGATCAGTGAGCCCGATAAGGGCATTTACGATGCCATGAACAAATCGATACAGTATGCCAATGGAGGCTGGGTTTTATTTCTTGGTGCCGACGACAGGCTCTTGCCGGAATTTAGTGAAATGTGCCTCCGGCTTAAAGACAGTAACTGCGTTTATTACGGCGACAGTAAAATAAACAACAACGTTTTCGGCGGAGAATTTACCGCCTACCGTTTAGCAAAGTTTAACATCTGCCATCAAAGTATATTTTACCCCAAAACCATTTTTACGCGTTACCATTATAATCTAAAATATAAAGTAAGGGCAGACCATGATTTAAATATCAGGTGTTTTGCCGATCCCGATATCAGGTTTCAGCACTACCCTATATTTATTGCTAAATTTGCTGATGGAGGTTTTTCAAGTGTTTTTGAAGATCAGCCATTTTTCAAAGACCGGGGCGAAATTATTAAAAAGGCTTTCGGATTAAGAATTTACCTGTTGTATAAACTGCGCCGCTTAAGGCATAAAATTAAAGGCCGGAAAAGCTAAACATCAAGATGAGTAGCCAGAATATTGTAATTGTTCCACTTTACAAAACAGACTTAAATAAGTACGAACTGATTTCCCTGCAACAATGTTTTCATATTTTTAGGGATAAAACCATTATAGCAGTTAAACCCAATGGCCTGGATATTTCTCCCCTCCTCTCCAGATTTCCTTTTAGTCAAGTGATCTCTTTCGAAAATCACTTTTTCGAAAGCATCCACGGCTACAATGCACTCATGCTATCTCCGGTGTTTTATCAGGCATTTTTATCATACAATTTCATGCTGATTTACCAACCAGATACTTTTGCTTTTGCTGATGAGCTGGATTATTGGTGTGCACAAGGTTACGATTATATAGGAGCCCCCTGGATTAAGCCATTAAAGCCTGACAATGCCGTGAACCGTGCTATTTATAACTTCAAAAGCTATTTATACACTAAATTTAATGTAACCCGCGACGGATTGCCTAAAAGCAAGCAATTTTACAATAAAACAGGGAATGGCGGTTTCTCCCTCAGGAATATTAAACTATTCTACCAGCTGGCCAATGAGGAGAAAACACTGGCCCAATATTACATTAATCTGAAAAACCTCGCATTTAATGAGGATCTTTTCTGGTCGATAGAAATCAACCGAAAAAAGAATCGGATCAGGATTCCGGATTATAAAACCTCACTTAAATTTTCGATTGAAACTTTTCCAGAGTACGGCTATAAACTGATTCGCAAAACCATACCCTTTGGCTGCCATGCCTGGGAGAAACATCTGGAATTTTGGAAAGATAAAATTGCAGCCTTTGGTTACAAGCTGTAACGGGTTATCATCTTACTTTTTTACCAAGGTATAAAAAGCCAAATAAGTAATACCTAAGTTTCAAGTAGAGGCTATTGTCCATATTTGTTTTTGTCTTATACTGATCTAAAAGGTTTAATATGTATTTTTTATCAAACTTAAGCTCAACCAGTTTAGAGAGCAAACGTTTAAAGGCGCGCTTTTCAATGAGTTGAATATTTTTAGCTGATAACTCTGCCACAGTTCTGGGGAGGGTGTGCTCCCATTTTTGGTGCAATTTTAAGGTTTCGAAAAACCAGTCGCGGTTATACCCTCCTTCCGAGAAATGCTCCATCAGTACATCAAAAGTTACTACAATATCATAAAGCTGGCTTGCGTTTAAGCAAAAATCCAGGTCATAGCAGTGAAATCCTTTAAAAGTTTGCTCATCAAAACCTAGCCTGTTTACTACTTCTTTGGTTGTGCAAAACCACATACCATCAACGGTTACTACCTTTTCAAAACTATTGCCATTAGGGTTAGAATAAGCATGAACTGTAGGTTTTGCAGCATGTTTGAAATGCTGCAGGTAATTTTGGAACACCAGGTTTACTTCAAAGCTTTCAGCTCCCCAGCCAGAAGGCGTGAATGTTTTATAGGCACATCCTGCCACACCAGCAACACCAATCCTTGGTTCACGGGAAAATAAGTTAAGCATTTTTTCTCCCCACCCGCTAGTCTTAATTTCAATATCTTCATGCATGTAACAGAGCATATTATATTTTGCCTGCTTTGCGCCAAGATTATAAATTTCGCACAGTCCCATTCTTCCATCAGCATTGACAAAACTTAAAATTTCATGTTCAACACCAATAGTTTGCTTTATATTTTCTTTAACAGCAAGAAGCTGTGCTTCATTAACAGACGCAATTACTACAGATACCATATTGCCCAAAAATAAAATAAAAATCAGTACCTGTTACAGAAATAAAAACATACCTTGGGTTTTTAGTTAAATATCATTTAAGTTAACCTACCTGACAGATTTCGGGATTTGGCTAAATTTTCGGGCATTGAATTGTTAAAAAAACCAATGCATATCCAACAATCAAAGAATAATCTTCTTAAACCTATATAATTAATTATTTTTGACAATCAAAATATTATATATCTCTTTAATGCAAGTTAATTCAGACGCTACATTTTATATTTTTTGCCCGGCCAACTTTGCAACAGGAGGTCCTGAAGCCCTTCATCAGCTTGGGCATAGACTAAGTAGTTTAGGCTTTAATGTTTTTATGCATTATATCTTTAAAACAGGCCGAAACCCTGTTCACCCAAACTATTTGAAATATAACTTACCTTATACTGATGAAATTGTAAACAGTGAAAATAATTTAATCATTTTACCAGAAACCTATCTGGCTCCAATTTTCAAGTCAGAATATAATGCCATGAAAAAAATTGTTTGGTGGCTAAGTGTTACAAATTATCAAATTACTTATAATGAAGCGAAGGAAAAGGTAAAACATAAGAAATTCTACAACATCAAGTCTTATTTAAATCCAAAAAAATATGCGCCTCTCCCTACAATCCCTGCATTAAAAAGAAAAAAAGTTTTAAATCTTGCGCATTCTCATTTTTCAATGGATTTTTTAAAAACCAATAAACTGGAAATTATTGGGAAAATTTCTGATTACATGAGCGACTCTTTCTATGATAAGATAGACAATCATGTTAAAAAAGAAGATTTTATACTATACAATCCGAAAAAAAATGGCGAATATTTAGCGCGTGTGAAAGCGCTCTGCCCTGATCTATCGTGGAAAGCATTGATTAACATGTCGCCCGATCAAGTAGCACATTGGATGAACAAAAGCAAACTTTATGTTGATTTTGGCTATCACCCAGGCCAGGAACGTATGCCACGCGAGGCAATTTTAATGTCTTGTTGTGTAATAACCGGAAGCCAGGGCTCTGCGGCGTATCAAGATGACGTTCCTTTGCCTAAAGGTTTTAAATTTAATGAGGCTGTTGATAGTCCGGAAGTAGTTGCCAACCAAATTGCACTAACTTTAAATAAATTTGAAGATAAAATTCAATTATTCAACGATTACAAACAGATAATCTTCGCTGAAAAAGAAAATTTCGATAAAGCCGTTAACCATGTTTTTAATAAAAATTAAATTTGAGCACTTCTACTGTAAATTCCCCTAAAATAAATTACGCCTTCATTGATTCGTTGCGCTTCATATCCATGTTTGGAATTGTGATGGAGCACAGTTCTTTCTTTTTTGGTGCTAAATTTAATACACTAAACGAAAAAATAGTTCAAATTTTTAGCTTACAGGTTTTTAAGTTTGGGACAATAATTTTTTTCTTGTTGGCAGGTTTTTTAATCGGTGACAAATTTACAAAATACAGCACGAAAGAATATCTTCAAAGAAGGATTCAAAACACGCTAAAACCCTGGCTTTTTTGGGTAATAATTCTGCTCATTACCAATTACATCGATGTTATTGTAAAAAATCTCAGATATGGAGATAACCCGTTCCTTTCTATAAATATCCAGAATGTGTTATTAAGTATCGAAAATATTGTTTTTAATACAAGTTTTTGGTTTATACCCAATTTCCTTATATGTATAGCCATATTGCTAGTTTTCAGGAAATACTTATATTCTATAAAACTTGGCGTTGCACTTTTATTGTTATCACTTTTTTATTCTGTTAACCTTTATATTGATGTTATTCCTACTTCGCATACTACAGCCTTGTTTGGATTTATATTTTATTTATGGTTAGGTGTACAAATCAATAAATACTACGATCAGTTTAAATCCATTGTTGGCAAAACCTCAATGACTTTAATCTTTATATTATTAATTGTAGCCTTTTCAATGGCAAGTTTAGAGAGCTATTACCTGCTTAAATTATTACCTGCAGATCCTTTTAATACTTTAAGGATAACCAATATAATTTACTCGTTACTGAGCTTTGTTTTCTTATATAAACTTGGCTCCAAAATCCAGTTTAAACGATTTAACCCAAGCATATTCACCTTTGGGATATATCTGGTACATCAAATTTTAGTATTTAGATTAATGCCTTTAATTTTTAGGCCACTTCACATAAGCTTTGAAAATAAATCAGCCTATTATTTCTTAGGCGTTCAATTAATGACATTTCTTATTGTGTACACCGGTTCAATTCTGATTGTTTCGATGATTAACAAAATGCCGAAAGCCAAGTGGCTAATAGGAAGGTAAAAATGAAAAGATATTGGAATATGAAAGTAATCCGGATTAATCATGCCAACAAATAATAGAACTGTTTAGGCGAATGAAGTATTAAAACAAATAGGCTTATTTTTGGCCATCTTGCAAGTAATTCTCTCCATTGGTAATATCTTTCACCAGCCTGGCCTCCTAATACTATCGGATTACCTACAGGAAAGGTAATTATATCAATATACATAGATTGGTAATCGGCGGATTAGTACCGAAAACGGCTATATAAGTTTGTCCATGCATACCTAGATATATTCTACGCTCTGAAGACCTAACCAGATTCCCTTCAATAACCGATTTAATAGAACTTTTATCGCCTATAGCATGTCGAAATAAGCAGGACTGCTTACAGAAAGCGGAATAATAATGAGGTAAATTTTTCATTATCGCAACTAAATAAAGTTGCTGACCTATATGAAGTATCCATCCATGAAATTATCATACAATCGGATTTTAAAAAGAACAGCATAATTTCTTTCCAACAAAAACGGAATCAACGTTATTGATGCTATATGCTCTATTATTTATTCGTTAATCGAATCCATAGTGCCGCTGACCTTTCCATAATTATAAATATCATCTGCAAATACCGATATTTTTAAGATGCTAACTCAATATTATCCGATAATTTTAAGATTAAATATATTATGCATAAAAAAAGTGGCCTTTTTAGGATGCCACTTTTTAACTCTTTATTTTAAAAACTGATTACAATTTTCTGGCTACTTCAACCTGTTCGTAAGCTTCTACAATGTCGCCAACTTCAATATTATTAAAGTTTTGGATATTTAAACCACATTCGTAACCTTTAGACACTTCTTTAACATCATCTTTATAGCGTTTTAGAGATGCCAGTTCACCTGTGTATACTACAACACCATCCCTAACAATACGGATTTTGCTGTTACGGGTAATCTTACCATCCAATACCATACAACCTGCAATGGTACCCACTTTAGTGATTTTGAATGTTTCACGGATCTCAACGTTTGCCACAATTTTCTCTTCAAATTCCGGATCCAACATACCTTCCATTGCCGATTTAATCTCGTTGATAGCATCGTAAATGATAGAATATAAACGGATATCAATCTGCTCAGCTTCTGCCAGTTTACGTGCACCTGTTGATGGACGAACCTGGAAACCGATAATAATTGCATCTGAAGCCGAGGCCAACAATACATCAGATTCTGAAATCTGACCAACACCTTTACTAATGATATTGATCTGGATTTGTTCTGTAGATAGTTTCAGTAATGAATCTGACAATGCTTCGATAGAACCATCCACATCACCTTTAACAATGATATTAAGTTCTTTAAAGTTACCGATGGCCAAACGACGGCCAATCTCATCCAAAGTAATGTGCTTCTGTGTACGTAAGCCCTGCTCACGTTGTAATTGCATCCGTTTGTTTGCAATATCACGTGCTTCGGTTTCACTTTCTAAAGCATTAAATCGATCACCTGCTGTAGGCGCACCCTGCATACCCAAAACCTGTACAGGCTGTGATGGACCTGCAGATTCTACTTTAGCACCACGCTCATTGGTCAATGCCTTTACACGTCCGCTATAGCTACCCGCTAAGATTGGATCTCCGACTTTTAAGGTACCACCCTGAACCAATACTGTAGTTACAATACCACGTCCTTTATCTAATGCCGATTCAATTACCGTACCTGTAGCACGTTTATTCGGATTGGCTTTCAGTTCTAATAATTCTGCTTCTAATAATACCTTATCTAAAAGCAAATCAACATTTAAGCCGCTTTTGCTTGAGATTTCCTGTGACTGGTATTTACCACCCCAATCTTCAACCAGGATATTCATTACAGACAACTGCTCACGTACTTTATCTGCATTGGCACCTGGTTTATCTACTTTAGTGAAAGCAAATACCAATGGTACACCTGCTGCCTGTGCATGGTTAATGGCCTCTTTTGTTTGAGGCATCACGGCATCATCCGCTGCAATAACAATAATGGCAATATCGGCTGCCTTGGCACCACGAGCACGCATCGCCGTAAAGGCTTCGTGACCTGGAGTATCCAAGAAAGTTACTTTTTTACCTGAAGGCGTAGTTACCATGTAAGCACCAATGTGCTGGGTAATACCACCGGCCTCACCAGCTACCACATTTGCTTTACGGATATAATCCAGCAAAGAGGTTTTACCGTGATCGACGTGTCCCATAATAGTCACCACCGGAGCTCTTTCAATTAAATCAGCCTCGTTATCTTCTTCCTCGATTACATTGTCTTCTTCTTCATCTGGTTTTACGAATTGAATTTCGTAACCAAACTCATCAGCAACGATGGTTAAGGTTTCAGCATCTAAACGTTGATTAATGGAAACAAACATACCAAGGCTCATACAGGTACCAATAATTTTGGTAACCGGTACATCCATCATGTTCGCTAACTCATTGGCTGTAACAAATTCTGTTACTTTTAATATTTTCGATTGCGATTCAAGCTCATTTGCGGCTTCTTCTGCATTAAATGCTACATCATCACGTTTCTGACGACGCAATTTAGCACGCTGTGCAAATTTACCCGATTTACCTGCACCACTTAAACGGGCAAGTGTTGCTTTAATCTGATCTTGAATTTCCTTTTCAGTAGGTTCTTCTTTAGGTCCGCTTGGTGTAGCATTTCTATTTTGGAAACCTGGCCTGTTATTGTTATTTCTATTTCCCTGATAAGGAGTTCCACCTTGTCCGGCTGGTCTGTTACCTTGATATGGTGTACCACCGCCCGGCCTGTTGCCTTGGTAAGGCTGACGAGGCTGACCTGGTGCACCACCCTGACCTGCAGGGTTATGCTGACCTTGCTGACCCTGACCACCTTGTTGGCCTGGTTGACCAGGAGCTCCCGGGGTCTTCTTGCGTTTACGCTTACGTTTAGCAGCTTCACTATCGCTAGATGATGCTACCGGACCGTTTCTTCTATCCGGTGTTGTTGGTAAAACAATTTTACCAATAATATTCGGACCAGTTAATTTAACCGTACGTGCTTTAATTACCTCAGGTTCGTTGCTTACCGGCTTAGTTTCAACTGGTTTCTCTTCGGCCTTAGGCTGTTCAACTGGTTTTACAGGTTCAGGTGCTTTAACAACTGGTGTTTCTGCTACTGGTGCTGGTGCAACAGGCGTTTCTTCCTTTTTAACCTCAACTGGTTTTTCTTCCACTTTAGGCTGTTCAACCGGTTTTACAGGCGCTGGTGCTTTAACAACTGTTGGTTCTACAACAGGTGCTGGCGCAGCAGGAGTTTCTTCTTTTTTAGCTGGGCGCGTTTTTGGATTAAGATCATTTAAATCGATCTTGCCTACAATTTTAACTCCAGGTAATCCGGTTTCTTCAGCCTTATTCTCTTTTACTGGCTCTACTGCTGCCGCAGGTGCTGGTGTTGGAGCTTCTACCTTAGGTGTTTCTACAGCCTTTGGTTTTTCTACCGGAGGGTTAAATGATTGAGTATTTTTAATTAAAATCTCCTCATTCTTTTCAAAATCCGCATTTTTCTTCGGCGCTTCTACTGGCTTTTCAGTTTCAGGCTCGTCGCGACGTATTTTACCAATCACTATTTGTTTGGCTTCTTCTCTTACGATCTTATCTCCCTGATACTCTTTTAATAAGGCATTATACATCTCACCCGTAAGTTTAAACATAGGGCTTTTCTCGGCAGAGAATCCCTTTTTGTTTAAAAACTCAACGGCCGTACCCATGCCTATATTAAGTTCTTTAATAGCTTTAATTAAAATGATTGGTTTGTCGTCTGACATTTAGCTCCTGTTATTTTTTATAATAATACAAAAGTAGTGTTTATTTGGCAATTACACCACTTATTCAAATTCTGACTGTAAAATCTGAACCACTTCCTTAATGGTCTCTTCTTCTAAGTCGGTGCGTTTTACCAAATCTTCTACTGTAAGTGCTAAAACACTCTTAGCAGTATCGCACCCGATAGCCTTTAATTCATCAATGATCCAGCTATCAATCTCATCTGAGAATTCTTCTAAATCCACATCCTCGTCGCTTTCTTCACCTGCTTCACGGTACACATCAATTTCGTAACCAGTTAATTTACCAGCCAGTTTAATGTTATGTCCGCCACGTCCAATAGCTAATGAAACCTGATCTGGTTTTAAATAAACCGATGCATGTTTAGTTTCATCATCCAATTTAATAGATGTGATTTTAGCCGGGCTCAAAGCACGGGTAATGTATAATGAAATATTATTGGTGAAGTTAATCACATCAATATTTTCGTTTTTCAACTCCCGAACGATTCCGTGAATACGTGATCCTTTCATACCCACACAAGCTCCAACAGGATCGATACGGTCATCATATGATTCAACCGCAACTTTAGCACGCTCTCCCGGTTCACGAACAATTTTCTTAATGGTAATTAAACCGTCGAAAATTTCCGGCACTTCCTGTTCAAACAGGCGTTGCAAAAATTCTGGTGCCGTTCTCGAAATAATAATCTTCGGATTAGCATTGATCATTTCTACTTTAGAGATTACTGCTCTTACAGAATCACCCTTTTTGAAATAATCAGCAGGAATCTGCTCGGTTTTAGGCATTAGCAGTTCGTTACCTTCATCATCTAAAACCAAAGTCTCTTTCTTCCAAACCTGATAAACCTCGCCGGTTACAATTTCACCAACACGATCTTTATATTTTTTGAAAATTTCATCCTTCTCTAATTCCAATACTTTAGAAACAAGTGTTTGGCGTGCGGCTAAAATCGCTCTGCGACCGAAACTTTCTAAGGTAATCTGCTCAATATAATCGTCACCAACTTCCAAAGTCGGATCAAGTTTGTGTACATCAGCAAGTTCAATCTCTAAATCATCATCCTCAGAAAATCCATCCTCCATCACTTTTCTCGTTCTCCAGATCTCCAAATCCCCATTATCAGGATTCACAATCACATCACAGTTTTCGTCTGTTCCGTATTTTTTACGCAACATGCTACGAAAAACTTCTTCCAGCACACTGATCACTGTTGGGCGATCTATATTTTTGAAATCTTTAAACTCTTGAAAAGAGTCGATCAAATTAATTGTTGTAGTACTCATTTTACTTAAATGAAATTAACACACTTGTTTCTAATATATCATTAAACGGAACATCTGTCTGAATTGCTACCGCTTTTTTCCCTTTTTCTTTAACCGATTCTTCAATCAGCAGATTGCTTTCTGTAACCGCCAGCAGTTTTCCTTCTTTTTTTAATCCTTCTTTCAGCTTAATACTTACCGTACGGCCAACATTTTTATTGTACTGACGGATTAATTTTAAAGGCTCACCAACACCTGGCGAAGAAACTTCTAAATTATAAGCCTGTTCTATTGCATTTTCCTCTTCCAGATGAAAACCAACATGCCTGCTTATGGCTACACAATCCTGTATGCTAATACCTTCGTCGCCATCAACATGAATAATCAACTTATTGTTTGGCAACATTTTCACCTCAACCAAAAACAGTTCTGGCCGATCTGCAATTTTTTCCTCTACGAGGGCTGCAACTCTCTTTTCTACCTGCATATTTTAACCTGATTTCATAGAAAAAGGGGACATTGTCCCCTTCTCTTTTCTTCGATTACGATGCAAATGTAGTAATTTTTTATAAAAAATCAAACACCTGCACTAATTATTATGCTGATTATTACCGTTTAAGTGTTTGTTGCTGTGCTTTCAAATTCTGCTTACCTTTCCCCATAATCAGATCGCCAACGGCTGCAAATTTCACCCCAATGTAACTTTCTACCAAATATTCTTTACCTTTTAGAAAAGGCAGATCGGGGCTAAATACAAGCGAATCGCCCAATACTTCCACCTTTCCGGGCACTTCCTGCTCATCCTGGATACTATCCAGATCGCCAGGCCTGATCAGCACCGAGATCATATTAATTGTATCTGTTTTTCGCTGATAAGCATTTTTAACCTGCAAGAGACTCGCCTCATCAATGTTTTTAATGATGATCGAAGTGCTATCTTCAGAAAACTTAATCACCGGTTTTTTGTTTCTATTCGAGCATGAAAACACGGATATGGAAACACAAAAGAGAACCGAATAGGCAAAATAGCGTTTAAACATTCACAAAAATAACAATTATGAGATTTATTATCGAAATCCTGCTAACAGGACTGGCGTTTTTTATAGGCGCAAAACTGGTGCCGGGTGTAAACATTGATGGCTTTGGAAACGCCATTATCGCTTCAGTGCTGATCGCACTTGCAAATGCAACAATCGGATTCATCCTGAGGCTATTAACTTTTCCGATCAATTTCCTAACCTTAGGATTGGTATCATTTATCATTACCGTTTTAATGATTTTACTGGTTGATAACATGATGACTTCATTTAACACTTCTGGTTTTATTGCTGCCGCATTTTTAGCGATAGTTGTCGCTCTGATCAAGGCGGTATTTAGTGCGGTTGCCGGAGAGAAGGATTAGTTCGGAGTCGTGAGTCTGTAGTCATGAGTCGAATTGGACTAAGGACTACAGACTTTTGACTAAAGACTAACGAATCACTTCCCTCGATATCACCATCTTCTGGATTTCGGAAGTGCCTTCATAAATCTGGGTAATTTTAGCATCACGCATTAAACGTTCTACATGGTATTCTTTAACGAAACCATAACCGCCGTGCACCTGTACAGCTTCTACAGTTACATCCATAGCCACTTTCGAAGCAAACAATTTTGCCATGGAGCCGGCCTGGGTATAAGGTAACCCCTGATCTTTTAGCCAGGCAGCCTTATAAACCAATAACCTGGCGGCTTCAATCTGTGTCGCCATATCAGCCAGTTTAAAAGCGATAGCCTGATGCTCAGCAATTGGCTTCCCGAAAGATTTACGTTCTTTGGCATACTGTGTAGCCAACTCAAAAGCACCTTGTGCAATACCCAAAGCCTGGGCTGCAATACCAATCCGGCCTCCTTCTAATGTTTTCATGGCAAACTTAAACCCAAAACCGTCTTCACCAATCCTGTTTTCTTTTGGCACTTTAACATCGTTAAACATTAACGAATGTGTATCAGAGCCACGGATGCCCAATTTATTTTCTTTTGGCCCAACGGTAAAACCCTCCATTCCTTTCTCTACGATAAAAGCGTTTATACCTTTATGCTTTAATTCTGGATGGGTTTGTGCAATCACCAGGTAAGTTGATGCGGTACTTCCGTTGGTGATCCAGTTTTTGGTACCGTTAAGCAAATAATAATCTCCTTTATCTTCTGCTGTTGTACGTTGTGAGGTGGCATCAGATCCTGCCTCCGGCTCTGACAAACAAAAGGCGCCAATCTTTTCTCCGGCTGCCAGTGGCTTTAAATATTTTTCCTTTTGCGCCTCACTCCCGTAAGCTTCTAACCCGTAACAAACCAATGAGTTGTTCACCGAAACCACCACAGATGCAGAGGCATCTATTTTAGAAAGCTCTTCCATTACCAGCACGTAAGAAATGGCATCAAGGCCGCTTCCATTATATTTTTCATTCACCATCATCCCCAGGAAACCAAGTTCTCCCAGTTTTTTTACCTGCTCGGCCGGAAATTTCTGGTGTTCATCTCTTTCAATTACACCAGGCTTTAATTCTTGCTGCGCAAAATCGCGGGCAGCCTGCTGAATCATTAATTGCTCTTCACTTAATTCAAAATGCATAACATTTATGTATAAAAGGTTAGTAAATCAAATGTAGCATTTCTGATTGAAATTACTATGGCTGCATAGTAATTTATTTTTGTTGTGTTGGTGCCTTCGTCATGCTGAACATGCTTCAGCAACTGTTTACTACAGCGCACCTGAAATAAATTACCTAAGATGAGCTCGCTTAAAGGCCTGGCTTACTGAGCAGATCCTTAAACTTGACAACAAAGCTTAAAGATATCTCCACTCCGCGTGCCCGGGAGACGATAATTCTATTGGAGTCTACCTATGATAGCGTAGCCGAAGTAGACTAAAAGAATATAGCGAACAACACATTAAACCGCCCAAGAAACAGCGTTATCTGAGTTCTTTCTTTGTTAAGATAAAGAACAAACTTAGACTCCCTAAAAGCAAGATCAGTAAAACCTGCGAGGAATGGATAATGGTTGAGTACGCTAAGCCATCTTTAAAAGATATACCATACAGTACCAATGACTGGGCAACCATCCAATGAAAAACACCAATACCGCCCTGAACAGGGGCGGCCATTGCGAAGCCTGAAAAAACAATGGCAGTAAATGCAGCATTAAAATGCAATTCGGAAGTAGCCTGTATCGAAGAAAAAGCAAAATAAACAGAAAGCAGGTAGAAAAACCAAATACCCAGGGTATAGGTTAAAAATAAGCCTTTCTGTTTTAGCTTACTGTACGAACCAAACCCCTGACGAAGGTTTACGAAAATACGCAAGAATTTTTTATTAAATTTTTGACGGAGAAAATAGACCACACTAACAGCGAGCAGCAGGAACACAACACCCAAGCCAACCAGCCACCAATAGTTAACCATACTTACTTTTTTAGCCAGATTGAGATAGATGGTTTGATAAAGAAAATCGGCTACAATCTCATATTGAAAAATGAGCATGGCCAAACTTGTTAGCAAAAGCATCACTACATCGAATAGCCGTTCGGTAATCACGGTTCCGATAGAAGCAAACATGGGCACCTTTGCGGCTTTATGAACAACGGAACAGCGACCAATTTCACCAAAGCGTGGCAAAGCAAGATTGGCCAGGTAGCCGATCATTACGGCATGGTACGCCTGCCAAAAGCTTACATTGTAATGGATAGAATGATACAACATCTGCCAGCGCAAAGCCCTTAATACGTGTGCAATTAAAACAGCAATGGCAGAAATAACAACCCAAAAGTAATTGGCCGTTTTAATTTCCTGCCAAATCTTTTCTAAATTCTGACCCCGAAAAGCTAAATACAACACCCCTATCCCTATTAAAAACAGGATGATAAACTTTAGCGCTGTTTTAAGGTCGAATGTCACAAGGTTATTTTAGCAAATGATTGTTATCGTCGGGAAAAACTAGTATTGGATTATATTTTTTAGCTTCTTCTATTGGCAATGAGCCGTATGACATGATGATCAGCACATCACCTAGTTGGGCTAAACGGGCTGTGGCACCATTTAAGCAGATGGTTCCGGTTCCACGCTCACCTTTAATTACATAGGTTTCGAAACGTGCCCCGTTATTATTATTTACAATCTGCACCTTTTCATTAGCAATAATGTTAGCCGCATCCATCAAATCCTCATCTATCGTAATACTGCCTACATAATTCAATTCGGCTTGTGTTACCCTAACACGGTGTATTTTCGATTTTAATATTGTGATAACCATTTGGCAAAGTTAGTAATCAGTTTGGAGTTTCACTAACGGAAGATGTAATATGGAAAACGGATGATGATTAATGGTTTAATGGCTGATGGTTAACACAACAGGCTATAAATCATGAACACATGTTTCACTCGTCGCCCATTTTACGTCAGCAACTTACATCATCCATCCCACCTCTTCCATCTTACATTATTTAATTATCATATTATCGATTAATCTCGTCGACCCTACTTTTGCAGCAACCAGGGCAACTAAGTTATTTTCGTCTTTTGATTTGGCTGGCTCAAGTGTACTGCCGTTTGCAATGGTAAAATAATCGAGTTCAACCCCTTCTATATCCTGATAGAATGCCTTTGCTTGATTGATCAATGTTTCAAGTGAATATTCATCAAAATGATCAATAACAAACTGCAGCGATTTGCTCAGCACAAGCGAATTTGCGCGTTCAGTGGCTGATAAATGAATATTCCGGCTGCTCATGGCTAAACCATCATCTTCGCGGATAATAGGACAGGTAATAATGGCAATGGGCAATTTAAAATAATTCAGCATATTTTTGATCATCAGTACCTGCTGAAAATCTTTCTGTCCAAACATCGCCACATCAGGCTCCACAGCATCAAACAGTTTTTTTACAATTTGCGTTACGCCCTGGTAATGGCCTTTCCTAAACTCGCCTTCCAGCAGAAATTCGGCCTTACCTAAATCAATATGCCAGGCCTCATCAGCACCCGTTGGGTACATTTCTTCAACATTGGGCATGAACACCGCGTTACAGCCGGCATCGGCCAGCATGGCCAGGTCATGCTCGATAGGGCGTGGGTATTTTTCCAGATCTTTAGGATCGGTAAACTGTGTAGGGTTTACGAAAATACTGCAGATAATAATATCGGCATTTTGCTGGGCCAGTTTTATCAACGAGATATGGCCGTTATGCAGAGCCCCCATAGTAGGCACTAATGCTATTTTTTTAGCTGATGCTTTTAATGGCTGTAAAAAAGCCTTAAGCGCTGCTTTAGTTTTAAATATTTCCAATTTGGACAATCTAAATTAAAGCCGTAAAGGTGTAAATTAATCTAAATGAAACCAAACAAATGCTTGCTATATTGATAAATAGTATTATTATGCTTACCTTTGCAGCTCATTATCTTTTATTTAACTTAATATTTTCTTAAAATATGGAGATGGCAAAAACGAAGCTGCTGATTGTTACACACGAGATGTCGCCTTTCCTCGAGCTTACTAAAATTTCTGAAATTACGCGCCAATTGCCACAGGCTATGCAAGAGAAAGGATTCGAAATCCGCATCTTGATGCCAAAATTCGGCAATATCAACGAAAGAAGAAATCGCTTACACGAAGTAATACGCTTATCGGGAATGAACATCATTATTGATGACAACGATAATCCTTTAATCATTAAAGTAGCCTCCATCCCAGCTGCACGCATGCAGGTTTATTTCTTAGACAACGAAGAATATTTTCAACGCAAACAGGTATTTAGAGATGCCAGCGGAAAATTCTTTGATGACAACGATGAACGCACGATTTTCTTCTGCAAAGGTGCATTAGAAACGGTTAAAAAGTTAGGTTGGGCACCAGATATCGTTCACTGCCATGGCTGGATGAGTGCTTTGGTACCTGCTTACATTAAAACGACTTACAAAAACGATCCTACCTTTAAGAATTCCAAAGTAGTATATTCTGCTTATGAGGATGGCTTTACAGAGAAATTGAATGCCAATTTTGCTGCCAAGGCAGTAATGGCCAATATGACGGAAGATGATACCAAAGCATTTTTACCATCTGATTGCGACAGTATGCACATCGGCGCTATAACGCACTCAGACGCAGTGGTTTTAGGAGATGAAAACCTGAGCAAAGATGTGTTAAAATTTGTTAAAGATTCCAATAAGCCAACATTAGCTTTTAACTTAACCGAGAATTTTGAAAACTTCTATAATTTTTATGAAGAAATTTCAAATGATGAATTGGTTTCAGTAGCTTAATCAGGTATTATTATTTTAAATATGAAATTTACAAAACAAGACTTATTAACCCTGTTGATAGGTCTTTTTCTTTTTGCATCGTGTAAAAACCCCGATGGTGTTGGTTTAGATGTTGATCCCAATACCGCCATTACCGGAACTTTGGTGGTATCTCCTGTTACCACACAAATAGTAAAGGAAACGGCAGCGAATACATCAGGATTAAGCCGTTATCCATTAGGTTATATGACTGATCCGGTTTTTGGTAAAACAGAGGCAGGTATCGCAATGACCGTTTATCCTATCGTTAACACAGATTTTGGAACTGCACCTCAACTTGATTCAGCCGTTTTAGTATTAAAATTCGATGCATCCAGCACAGTGACCAAATTTTATGGTGATACGACTAATTCCAAATACAGTATAGATGTATTTCAACTGGCCAATAAGGTAACCAGTTATAAAAGCTCAGATGTTCAGGCCATCAACAATACCCTGTTAGGGAATTTTACCGGTAAATTGGCACCGAATACCAAACCAAAGATATTTGATGTTATACCTGGTAAAGACACCCTAAAAACAGTTCCTGCGCAGATCAGAATACCTTTAAATAAGGCGTTTATACAAAATGCCATACTGAACCAGGGTACGGCAGGAACCGCAACGGAAACCAAGTTTATTGAATCGTTTAAAGGTTTGTATGCGCAGATCAATAAAACATCTTCTACAGGCGTTGGCGGAATTGCATTTTTTAATTTTTCGGGAACTGATTCCTACCTGCAACTGGTTTGGAAAAAAACGAATACTTCCAACGGCGTAGATACTACAAGTGTAAATTTCCCTGTCGGAAAGCTGGTTTCAAACGGTAACGGCGGTTCTGAAATTTCGGGCGTAGCCGCCAACATTAAACACGATTATGCAGGCACAGAAGTGCAAAAGCAAATTGATGTTCCTATTCCGGCAGATCCAGCTCAACAATATAATGTAACTTATTTACAGGGATTAGCTGGATTAAAAACCAAATTAAAGTTCCCTCAATTGACCAACTTTACCAGTACTTATGGAAAAGCCATTATCAATAAGGCAGAATTAGTGGTAGAGATTGGTGAGAGTGCACCAGCATACCCTTTTAACGCTGCCCAACGTCTTTCTTTATATCGCTGGGATATTGCACAGCAACCTGCAGATATACCTGATTATACAACATTTTCTGCAAACGCTTCTGGTGGCGGGGCACTTTTTGGCGGTTATTTCGATTCGTTAAAGAAACGATACATCTTTATTATAACCAGCTATGTACAAAGCTTAATTGATAAAAACATGGAAGACTATGGCACATTCCTGGCACCTACATCTTATACTGATTTTCAGAAGGTACCTACTGCTATTTCTGCCGAAAGATCGGTTATTGGCGCGAGCAGTACAACTGCAAATAAGATAAAGTTAAATATTTATTACACGAAGATTAATTAATAATTTTAGTGAGATCATAGGAAACTCCTGCCGGTAAACCGGCAGGAGTTTTTTGTTTAAGGTCCAAAAAATAAGCGCATAAAAAAAGCTCCCTCTCATCAGGCAGCTTTTTCAATATCACATTAAACGTCTACTTAAAACGGAAGATCGCCATTTTCATCAGATGGACCAATTGTAAATTCATCATCAATTTTTGTCTCCGTGTTTTGATGGGCCGGTGTTGCTGGACTTTGCTCGAAATCGCTTTTTCTGCCTAACATGGTGAAGTTTTCGGCCACAATTTCAGTTACATATTTTTTAACCTTTTCTTTATCTTCAAAGGATCTTGTTCTTAGTTTGCCCTCTATGTAAACCAGTTTCCCTTTCTGCAGGTACTTGGAAGCCACCTCGGCCAATCCGCGCCATAATACAATATTGTGCCACTCTGTTTGCTCTACCCTCTTGCCGTCTTTGTTGTATGTTTCCGAAGTCGCTAATGGAAAGCTGGCTACTGTTACGCCACCGTCTAAATGCCGCACTTCAGGGTCTTTGCCTAAGTGGCCTACTAAAATAACTTTGTTAATCCCAGACATAAATATTTTTGGTTAGTTGTTTTCTTTTGTAAATGTGCTGCATAAAATGGTTAGTTATTCCATTTTATCCTGGTAAAAATATTCCTGAACAAAATCATGGATTACTTTTGGTTGCGGTAACTCATCTAATTTACTTAAAGAAACCCAATTAAGTTCCTTTTGTTTATTAAAGTTAAATATATAATTTTTTAATGCAAAAAATTGTATATGGATTATTTGGTGAGTCAAAACATGCTTTTTAGCACTTATAAAGCTAAAATCTACCTCATTTCCAAATGCAGATTTTACCTGGTCAATGAATAATGAATCGCTCCACTCGTATTTTTCAGTTGTTTCTATAGTCGGGAAATCATATAAATGCTGCCATATATCTCCTGCCTGCCGTTCCCTGATCAATACTTTCTCCTCTTTAAAACAAATAAAATAATTGATATACCGATGTTTCTGTTCAGCTTTACGGATTTTAACAGGCAATGTATTTACCTGGCCGTGGTTATAGGCATAACAATGTTGATTGAGCGGACAGATACCACAATTGGGCGATTTTGGCTTACATTGTATGGCTCCAAACTCCATAATAGCCTGATTATACAGCGCAGGGTCTTCTTTATATAACAATTCATTAGCCAGCGCATAAAACTCTTTTTTACCGGCAGGGCTATTTATTGGGGTAGCTAAACCATAAAACCTGGAGAGCACCCTAAATACATTTCCATCTACCACCGCGCGAGCTTCTCCTGAAGAAAATGAAGAGATTGCAGCAGCGGTATATTCACCAATTCCTTTCAATTTTATGAGCTCATCATGCAGATTTGGGAAGATTCCATCATAATCTTTCACCACAATCTGAGCAGTTGCATGCATATTCCTTCCTCTCGAGTAGTAACCCAGGCCTTGCCAAAGCTTTAAAACTTTGGCTTCGGTAGCACGGGCAAAATCTGCCACTGTAGGGAAATTTTCTAAAAACCGGTTAAAGTAAGGAAGCCCTTGCTCTACTCTTGTTTGTTGTAATATAACCTCTGATAACCAGATGGTATAAGCATCATTGGTGTGTCTCCATGGTAAATCTCTTTTATTGATCAGGTACCAATTGATGAGTTCATTTTGAAATGTCATTGCTGCAAATTACGGTCTATTTATCCAATTAAAAAAAACTTGCAATAGTCTGATAAGTCTGGCGATAAAAAAATCATCTTTTATTTCCCTATCTCATTAAAAAGCAATACTTTTGCAACCCCAAAACAGTAGTAATATTAAAACATAATATATAATAAATAATAAAATATGACTAAGGCAGATATTATTTCAGAAATATCAACAAAAACCGGAATTGAGAAGGTTGATGTACAGGAAACAGTGGAGGCATTTTTCAAGGTTATCAAAACCAGCATGATTGGCGGTGAAAATGTATACGTTAGAGGCTTCGGGAGCTTTGTTGTTAAAAAGAGAGCGCAAAAAACTGCGAGAAATATCTCAAAAAACACTGCGATAATTATCCCTGAACACTTTGTTCCTAGCTTTAAACCAGCAAAAGTATTTGTTGATAAAGTAAAAAGTAACTCAAAAAAAATTAAAGTAGAAGCCTAAGTCTTAATATATGAATAGCAACATCAGATCAAAACAAACCATTGTTATTGGAGCGATTGTATTGCTTGTTGCATTCTTATTTACAAGAGACATTAAGGGTTTAGTTAAACCAACGGAAGAAAACGGAAAAATGCCTTCAAGTGGCCAAATGGCCGGAGCAACTTCTCCATCATCAACATCGGTATTAAACCTCGAAACTTCATCTACAGCTGCAAAAAATGTGATCAATAAGAATTTGGCCACAGATATTACAGTTCTAGAAAACAGTTACAAAGGCGCAAATGGCGCAGAAAAGATTCAACTTGCCAAACAACTCGCCCAGAAATGGGACGATGTTGAACAAATTACTCCTTCTGCCCTATATTTAGAAGTTGTAGCCGAAGGTGAACCATCAACAAAATCTTGGTTAGCTGCCGGAAATCAATTTATAAAAGCTTTTGAAAGCACACAAGACAGCCTCGCGCAGCCTGCTTTATTGCAGAAAGCGAATATGGCTTACAAAAATGCATTAGAGAAAGACTCTGCAAACATTGAAGCTAAAACGGGCTTAGGTGTAACAATAGTTAATGGCTTAGGTGCACCAATGCAAGGTATTGCAATGTTGCTGGAAGTTGTGGCTAAAGAACCTAAAAATGTGAAGGCCAATATGAATTTGGGGTTGTTCTCAATAAAATCAGGTCAGTTTGACAAGGCAATTCCCCGTTTTAACACGGTAATTGCTGCAGCACCAACCCCTGAAGCCTATTTTTATTTGGGTACAGCCTTAGAAAATTTAGGCAGAAACAAAGAAGCAGTAAATGCTTACCTATCAAGCAAAAAATTAGCGGCTAACCCAACCTTATCTTCTTTTATTGATAAGAAGGTAGCTGAACTAAAGAATAAAAATTAATTAACAGATTAATAAAAACATTTAAAACTTAAAACTATGCCAAGCGGTAAAAAAAGAAAGAGACATAAAATGGCTACCCACAAACGTAAAAAACGTTTAAGAAAAAACAGACATAAGAAAAAATAGTTTCTTATTTTGATTAAGCCAGTTAAACCTCATAGTAAACGCTATGAGGTTTAAACAATTTATATGATTTTTTTAATTGTATATTTTTTGGCTACGTCAATGTTTTATTTACTATCCATTTGTTAATAGGCGAAAGCCTTAAATCTGTAGCTGTTGGTAAAAGAATTAATTATCAATTCGACTCCTGCCGGAGTTACCATAGCGTTGATTGAAGACAAACAACTTGTTGAGCTTCACAAAGAACAAATCAATATTAATTACGCCGTAGGCGATATTTATTTAGGCCGCATAAAAAAAATTATGCCGGGTCTGAATGCCGCTTTTGTGGATGTTGGTTATGAAAAAGATGCGTTTTTGCATTACTTTGATTTGGGCCCTCAGGTGCAATCTTTAATTAAGCTAACGAAGATCAAGCGTAATGGCTCGGTTACAGGCACATTATTAGATAATTTAAAGCTGGAAGCCGATATTAATAAGGCAGGCAAAATTTCTGATGTGCTCAGTAAAAACATGCTCCTACCTGTACAAATTGCCAAAGAACCAATTTCTACAAAAGGTCCGCGTTTAAGTTCCGACATTTCGATTGCCGGCAGGTATGTGGTACTGGTGCCATTCTCCAATACCATATCCGTATCAAAAAAAATTAAAAGTAATACCGAGCGTAATCGTTTAAAAAAGATTATCGAAAGTATTAAGCCTCAAAATTTTGGGGTCATTATCAGAACCGTTTCTGAAGGCAGAGGAGTTGCCGAAATGCAAAAAGATCTTCTAGATTTAATTGCCAAATGGGAGAACTTCATTAAAAAAATGCCGTCTACCGAACCTTCAAAAAGAGTTTGGGGAGAAATGGACAGATCATCAACGTTAATTCGTGATATTCTGAACCCTGATTTTACAAACGTTTACGTCAGTACTCCGGATCTGTATGATGATATCCGTTCTTATGTTCACGATATTTCTCCTGAAATGGAAAAAATCGTTAAACTTTACAAACAGAAGGAACCGATATTCGATCATTTCGGTGTAGAAAAGCAAATTAAAAACGCTTTCGGAAAAACAGTAAACTTACCCGGTGGCGCTTACCTTGTTGTTGAGCACACTGAAGCACTCCACGTCATAGACGTGAACAGTGGAAACCGTACTGCCAGTAAGGAAAATCAAGAAGAGAATGCTTTACAGGTAAACAAAGAGGCGGCTAAAGAAATTGCCCGTCAACTGCGCTTGCGCGATATGGGCGGCATTGTGGTCATCGATTTTATCGATATGCACAAACCAACAAACCGTAAAATACTATTCGATTATTTGCGTGAGCTGATGTTATTGGATAGAGCCAAACATACGATATTGCCTCCGAGCAAATTTGGTTTGGTGCAGATTACCAGACAACGTGTTCGTCCGGAAATGAACATTGTTACAGTAGAAAAGTGCCCGGCCTGCGATGGGACCGGAGAAATTAAAGCGAGTATCGTTTTAATGGATGATATTGAGAACAACCTTAATTATATACTAAGAGAGCAGAATGAAAAAGGTGTAACACTCTGTGTACACCCTTATATAGAAGCTTATATTACAAAAGGTATTTTCAACCTTCAACGCCGCTGGTTCTTTAAATACGGCCAGTGGATTAAAGTTAAAGCACAATCATCTTATCATTTAACTGAGTTCCACTTTATCTCTGCGAAAGACGAAGAGATTAAACTGTAACTGAAAAAACATTTAACTGAAAGCCTGGATACTCATCCGGGCTTTTTGCTTAGGTGTAATTTCAAACCTCGCAGGTTTTAAAAACCTGCGAGGTTTATCAACGAGAAAGGTTAAATTCGTAATCTAAAATTTAATCAATTGGCAAAATCAAAAACTGCATATTTCTGTCAGAGCTGTGGCTACGAATCGGCAAAATGGCTGGGAAAATGTCCTTCCTGCAATCAATGGAATACCTTTGTAGAAGAAATTGTAGAAAAAAGTCCGGCATCAGTTCCTACCTGGAAAAGCGAGACTGCCAGCCGAAAGCTAAGCAAGCCGAGCAAGGTTAATGAAATACAATCATCAACCGAGCGTAGGATATTAACCGGCGATAAAGAATTAGATCGTGTATTAGGTGGTGGATTGGTAGAAGGATCTTTGGTATTAATCGGTGGTGAACCAGGCATTGGAAAATCTACCCTGATGCTGCAACTGGCCTTAAATTTAAAAGGCAAAAAACTACTATATATCTCTGGAGAAGAAAGCGAACAACAGATAAAAATGCGGGCGGAAAGGATTCAGGAAAGTCCTTCGTCTAACTGTTACATCTTAACAGAGACATCGACGCAAAATATCTTTAAACAGATCGAAATTTTAGAACCAGAAATTTTGGTAGTCGATTCTATTCAAACGCTCCATTCAGCACATATTGATTCTACTCCGGGCAGCGTATCACAGGTAAGGGAATGTACCGCCGAATTATTGCGTTTTGCAAAAGAAACGGGCGTACCAGTTTTCCTGATCGGCCACATCACTAAAGATGGCGCCATTGCAGGACCTAAAATACTTGAACACATGGTTGATACGGTTTTGCAGTTCGAAGGCGACAGGCACCATGTTTATCGTATTCTGCGGTCGATTAAAAACAGATTTGGAGCAGCTGCAGAACTGGGTATTTATGAAATGCAGGGAAGTGGTTTAAGGGAAGTTTCCAATCCTTCTGAGATTTTATTATCGCAACGGGATGAAGAGCTGAGCGGAATAGCCGTAGCTGCAACTTTAGAAGGCGCAAGACCGATGTTAATTGAAACACAGGCCCTGGTCAGTTCAGCAGCATATGGAACCCCACAACGCTCTGCAACAGGTTTCGATACCAAAAGAATGAATATGCTCTTAGCTGTATTAGAAAAACGCTGTGGCTTTAGGTTAAGTACACAAGATGTTTTCTTAAATATTGCAGGCGGAATTAGGGTAGAAGATCCTGCCATTGACCTGGCGGTATTGATTGCTATTATATCATCTCATCAGGATATTGCGGTGTCTTCAAAAAATTGTTTCGCTGCAGAGGTAGGCCTATCCGGGGAAATTAGAGCGGTAAACAGAATCGAACAGCGTATTGCCGAAGCAGACAAGCTGGGTTTCGAAACCATTTATATTTCTAAATATAATTTGAAGGGTATTTCTTTAGAAAAATACAACCTTGAGATTAAAGCTGTAAGTAAAATTGAAGAAGTATTCAGCCTTGTTTTTGGATAACAATAAAAGGTGTGGAAATAACTCAACAACATGCCCCACAAAGGAGATAATATTCCACAGGTTTATCAAAACATTGATCATTAACCGTACAAGAAAAACAAAATAACTCACTGAATATAAGAATATTAACTACAACAGAAACAAAGATTAAAGTTTTGGTTTCTGGTTTGCCTAAAATACTAAGATATGTAAATCATAGCTTTTGATCTACATAATATTAGGGATGATTTTCCTCGCTAACGGATGTTAGCGGGGCTTTTTTGTTTTTAATATTTAGAAAAAATTTAGATAACTTTGATCAGACCATCACCAAATCAATTATAAATCATGAAAAAAATTATTCTAAGCTTAAGTTTTTGCCTGTTTACGGCACTTTCATTTGGCCAGGCGGTATATACTGGTCAAAAATTTGGAGAAGAAGTTAAACCAGGTGATGTAAAACCTGCTGCCAAGATGGAAGCTGCCATGGGCGATAAAAAAACGGTGGACATGAAAATCGAAGGCAAAGTAGTAGATGTATGTAAGAAAAAGGGTTGCTGGATGACGTTAGAAATGCCAAATGGCGACCCTATGCGGGTAACTTTTAAAGATTATGCTTTCTTTATGCCAATGGATATTGTAGGCAAAAAAGTAGTTTTGGATGGCTTAGCAAAAAAACAGACCATTTCAGTAGAAACCTTACGCCATTATGCGGAAGACGCTAAAAAATCTCCTGAAGAAGTAGCAAAAATTACTGATCCTAAAAAAGAACTGGCTTTTGAAGCTAAAGGGGTAGTGATTTTAGATAAGTAATTCGCAGAATTAAACATGATAGTATTCGTCACCCTGAATTTATTTCAGGGTCTTAAAGATGCTGAAATAAATTCAGCATGACGAAACAGGAAAACGAGACAAAAAATAACCCCGGTGCAGAATCTGCATCGGGGTTTTATTTTTTAACAGGATTTCAGCTTATAAAACCCAGTTCCAGCCAAATTCATCAGGTGCTAAACCGTAGCGGATATCGTTCAGTTTTTTAGCAATGCCGTTTGAAATATGTCTTGTAGCGGGATCAGTTAATTTATAGATCTGACCGTTATAACCCATTTCGCCCACGTGTGTTACAGTAGCTGCAGTTCCGGCAGCAAAAGCTTCAGTTAAGCTTCCGTTTTCAATTCCTTCAATTACTTCCTGAACAGAAACCCTACGTTCTTCAACTTCTACCCCAGCCTCTTTCGCCAGTTTGATAATTGTATCGCGCGTTACACCATCTAAAACAGTACTTCGTACTGATGGTGTTACCAGTTTACCATTAATCACAAAAAGCAAGTTGGCTGTTCCGGCTTCTTCAATAAATTCATGTGTTACTGAATCTGTCCAGATCAATTGATCGTAGCCTTCTTTTTTAGCTTGCTCAAAAGGGTATAACGAACGCGCATAATTTCCAGCAGTTTTGGCAAAACCCACACCGCCTTCATCTGCACGTGTAAATTCAGTTTCGATTTTAACTTTTAATGCACTGCTGTAATATGGACCTGTTGGTGTGGTTAACAAAACAAATTTATAGGTATCTGATGCCTTAACACCCAAATAAGGATCCATGGCGAACATTACCGGACGGATATACAAAGCATAATCTTCCTGATTTGGCACCCACTTTTCATCAACATTGATCAGCGCAGCCAAACCCTGCATAAAAATCTCTTCAGGAACACCCGGCATCGACATTCTTGCTGCTGATTTGTTAAAACGTTCGAAGTTTTTATCGGCACGGAATACACTGATTTTTCCGCTTGGCTGACGATAAGCTTTTAGTCCTTCAAAAATTGCCTGTCCATAATGAAGAGCAGAAATTGCCGGACTCATCGGAATAGGGCCATAAGGAAGAATCTGTAAATTTTTCCATTCACCGTCTTCGTAATCGGCAGTAAACATGTGATCGGTAAAAACCTTACCGAACGGTAATTGCGAAAAATCAGTAACAGTTAAACGTGTCTGGTCTGTTTTAGTGATTTTTATATCTAATGTCTCGGTCATACTTTATTAATTTGGAGTGAGTGATTTTTGAATGAGTGATTGATTTGCATCATGCAATTCAATCATTCTGTCATTCTCTAATTCAATCATTAATTATTTCGCGCAAATTAAGAAAAAACAGGCTTTTTTAATAGTTTTTTGCAATATTAATCTTTGTTTTTGAGTGTTTTAAGTACACTAAGCACCCACCCTTTACCCCACTCTTCCATTTGCACATCTGTCCATAGAAACGGATAAAAGATTCGCTTCTGAAAACGTGGAGGCAGGTACTTTTGCCAGTTGGTTCCACCTGTTGCCGCAATATCAACCGGATCTTTCTCCAGATAACGTACAGCAGATTTGTAATGAGACAAAGGCCATTCTACATTAACATAAAGATCGAGTTTACGTAATTCATCAGCAAGGGCAGAAACATCGGCTCCATTGGCTTGTAGTTGGTGATATAAAGCGGAGAAATTGGTCAAAGTACGATCTTTTGCCAGCTGTAGAAACTGCGCTGCATACTTTTTAATAAATTGCTTTAAAGTTAAAGTTTGCTTACCTGAAGCCAGTTCGGTTGCACCGAATTTCCAATAAATATTTTCGAACTGTTCTTCTATTGTTGCAGTGCTTAGCTCCTCACGCCTCGATTTGTCTACCAACCGGATAAAATCCGTAGCACAGATCTCGATCATCCGGTACTGGCCCGATTGGAATCCACTGGCTGGCAGTAACGACATGCGGAATTTCAGGAACTGTTCTTTCTCCATACCATCAACCATCACCTCAAAAGAAGTGGTTAAAGCGTTGAAATAAGCATTGATCCGTTTTACCCTTGCTGTAAAAAATTCGACGGTTAAATTTTCATGCTCCGCAATCTGCCTGCATTCATGCAATGCAAGCTTAAAATAAAGTTCGGTAATCTGGTGGTACATGATGAAAATCTCTTCATCAGGGATTGGTGTTTTAGGATTTTGCAGGCTTAGCAAGGTATCTAAATGGATGTAATCCCAATAGGTCAAGAAATCAGCATATAGAAGTCCATCAAGGTATGATGCCATATCCTGCCCCATTGCGGTATACTTTTCCTGTAGCCGGTGTAGTTTGTCTTTTATTTCAGGTGTAAAATCCATGATTTTAAGTTAGCTGCACAAAGGTGATAAAGATTTTGCAACAAATAACTAAAATTTATACATTTGAAACAAAGGCGATGGGGTACCGCCAAAACCGCCCAAACAGGCTGATGACTCCTGCGATTTTTATTTAAAATTGAATACAATGCCTGTTAAAAAATTAACAGAAGGATTTCTTCTGTCTATCAAACACTTTATTAAACCTGACTTCGGATTACTCTTAACGAGTACAGTAAAATGGCTATTAATCTCTGCAATATTGGGTGGAATTATCGGCTCAGCCTCTGCCCTGTTTTTAGAAACTTTAAACTGGGCCACAAATTATCGTGAGCAACACCTTTGGATAATCACTTTTTTACCAATTGCAGGTATAATTATTGGTTTAGCTTACCATTATTGGGGTGCAAAGGTTGTCAAAGGAAACAACCTTTTGATCGAGGAATTACAATCGCCCAGGAATATGATTCCGCTGATTATGGCACCGCTCATTTATGCGGGCACAATTATCACTCATTTATTTGGCGGATCGGCTGGACGAGAGGGCACAGCTGTACAAATTGGCGGAGCTTTTGCCGACCAGTTTACAAAACTGTTTAAACTTAAGAACAGGGACCGCAAAGTGATCCTCATCTGCGGGATCAGTGCAGGTTTTGCCTCTGTTTTTGGAACACCTTTGGCGGGCGCCGTATTCGGATTGGAGGTTTTTGTGATTGGAAGTTTAACTTACAGTTCAATTCTTCCCTCATTTATCACGGCAATTATTGCCGATTATGCCTGCAAAGCCTGGGGCGTTGGGCATACCCATTATTCTATAGCCGCTGTACCAGAAATAAACTCGATAAACCTATTGTTATCTTTAGGAGCAGGCATATTGTTTGGCCTTACAGCCAGAAGTTTCTCAACCTTAAACCATGCGTTATCCGGTTTTTTTGCCAAAATTAAATATCCACCCTTACGACCGTTTATTGGCGGAATTATTTTGGTAGCCATTATTTATCTGATTGGAAATACACGATATATCGGTTTGGGTATTCCGGTTATTTCGGAATCTTTTATCAAGCAAGAGGCCTATTATACCTTTGCAATTAAATTATTTTTAACTGCATTTACCCTGAGTGCAGGGTTTAAGGGGGGTGAAGTTACGCCACTTTTTTTTATCGGGGCCACACTGGGTAGTTTTTTGAGTTTTTTGATTCCTTTACCGCTTAGCCTGTTGGCGGGCATGGGTTTCGTGGCTGTTTTTGCTGGGGCAGCGAATACTCCTTTAGCCTGTATTTTTATGGGGATAGAGTTATTTGGTGCATCGTCAGGAATTTATATTGCCCTGGCCTGCGTTACCGCTTATCTATTTTCAGGCCATACGGGGATTTATAAATCGCAGACCATCGGGGCACCGAAGCATTTGTTGTTGAGGAGACGGTAAGCGGGTAGCGATTAGCGTAAAGCGTTTTGCGTGAGGCAAAAGGCCCTTAATATCCACAGAGAAGCACTATCCATTTTTGTCATTCTGAACGCAGTGAAGAATCTTAATTACAAAACAATGATTCGAGGAAGCCTAACCTAATGAAGGAAATTAGAAGAGACCAAAAGATTCTTCGTTACACTCAGAATGACAAAATGCTGTATAAAATCAGTCCTCCCGATTGAAACGCAGTCCGGAACTTTCTAGAAAGAGATCGATCTAGACAGATTTTTAGACTTCGTTACGAGATGAGGATATTTAGGTGATTCCCTTATCCTTCTTGCATTTTACATCTAATACAGCACTCTAAATTTTATCGTTTGTTCGATCTTTTTAAGCGATTTGAATAATTGTTTATCGTATTGCGCATTAATATCGGTAATCGCGTAACCTATTTCGGGATTCGTCATTAAAAACTGGCTCACAATATTAATATCATGCCTGGCAAAAACAGTATTGATTTTCGCCATAATACCGGGAACGTTTTTATGAATATGAATTAAGCGGTGTGATTTATCAATTTTTGGCAATTGCAGATTCGGGAAATTAGCACTTAAATATGTTGCACCGGTATTCATAAAATCGGCCACACGCTTCGGGATAAAATCGATGTTACGCGGGTTATTTTTAGGATCATCGAAAACCACAATACCTTGTGTGGTACATAAACTGAGATCTATTTTATTTTTTGCGTTCCCTAAATAGCCAATAGTTTTTAGTTTTGCCGCATTTTTCAACTGCTCCCTGCTTATTTTTTCACCATCTGCTAAAACAATAATCCCTACATCTTTTAAGTATTTATCCTCAAAAGAGGTTTTATGTCTAATTGATAAGCCATCATTTTTAAGGATAGAAATCGTTAAAGGGTCAACTTCACCAATTACCAGACAAAGGATTCTATTTTTAGGATAGGAAATGGCACGTGGCAGATCATTTACATACAGAAACTCGTCGAAACTTGGTGTTACATGGTCTGCTTTGGAAACGATGCTTTCGCGGGCGATATTTTCTGTAAAGGCAAAAAATTTATTGATGATCCCGCTTTCGCGCAGTTGGAAATCGGAATAGCCATCACCTATGCCAAATAACTCGCCTTCGAGTTTTAAATGCTGAAGTAATTTTACTTTACCACCTTCTTCGCTTAAAGGATTGGCATGATCATAGTCTATAATTTTGCCATCGCCAGTGGTTACAAATGTATTGGCATAAATATTTTCCTTCTTGATGTGGTACTGGCTTACTACCGGGGTAATAAATTCCTTAAAACCACCAGATACAATCAGTACTTCATCCGCATGTTTCTTAAAAAACTCGGCATTACGCGAAAAAGAAGTAGATACCTTCTTTTTTAAATGTTTAATGAGCTGTTTTAAATGATCTTCATTCGCTTCGAGCAGTTTAACACGTTGCGCTAAACTTTCGGAGAAGGAAAGTTTTCCTTCCATGGCAAAATTCGTATAATCTTCGATCTTTTGAAAAATCGCCTCTTTATCCGGGTGGTTCTTTAGCGAAATTCGGGCAAGTTCATCAAGGGCTTCTACCTGTGTAAAGGTACTATCAAAATCGATGATGTAATAAGCTTTCTGTTTGGGCATTATTTTAAATGTTGGGTAATTTCTTTTATGCTTTCGGCAACCGGCTTAAAGATAATGCCTGTTGCTGTTTTTACTTTATGATTATTATAATAACTTAAGGTTAAACTGCTTTTTGCAGCATCTTTGGTGATGGAGGGCTGTTGACCCGTAAATATAGAGGCAAATTTAAGGGCTCTCCAGGCTATTCCAAGCATCCATGGCTTTGCTTCTTTTGTTGGCGCTTTAACACCAAAACCCTGAGCAATTTCGCTGAATAAATCTTTATAATGATAATCATCTGCAGAAATGATAAACCTTTCTCCTGAAACTTCCGCATCCATTAACAGGATCATCGCTTTAGCTACATCTTCAACATCAACAAAACCCGAAGCACCATCAGTATAAAATGGAAAACCGCCTTTTACCAATTTAAAAATTGCCCCACTGCCTTCAAACCCTGCATTTTTACCAATAATTACCGATGGATTAACAATGATGGCGTCTAATCCTTCTGTAATACCGCGCCAAACTTCCATTTCTCCTTCGTATTTGGATAAACCGTAAGCATGTGCTTTTGCATCATATTCCCAAAAATCTTTTTCGGTAATTTTATGACCCTTTTTTGCATTGCCCAGGGCGGCAACCGAACTAACATGCAATAGTCTGCAATTATTTTCGGCGCAAAGGTTAACCATGTTCGATGTACCTTCAATATTTACATGAAAAAGCTGCTTTTTATCTTTCGGGTTAAAGGATACGAATGCCGCACAATGGTAAACTTTGGTAATCCCGGTAAAAGCATCTTCTAAAGCAGCTGGCTCATTAATATCGGCTTCAAACCATTCAATCAATGGAATATTTTCAATCAGTAAAGGGATTTTAGATTTCTCCCGCCTGAGCGCCCGAACAGTTAAACCACTATCAGTTAACTGCTTAATTAATTCAGATCCTAAAAATCCAGTTCCTCCGGTTACCAGTATCATTTTATTTTTTTCGGGCTATATGTGGAAATACGCATTCAAAAATAGATATTTGAGCCGAGAGTTTTAAATATATGTCATTAACGGATTTCTTTTCCCCAATAAACCCCGATAGTTTTACGCCCAAACAAGGTTTTTTCACAAGTCAGTTAGGGTTAAAAGTGCAGATTTACACTGAATCGTTTCCTGATTTCGAGGAACATACCTACGATCTGGCCATTTTTGGGGTGCTTGATGGAAGAGGTGCCGTTAACAATGAAGGCTGTGCCCTGGCTCCTGATTATTTCAGAGAGAAATTTTACAAGCTGAATGAAGGTGCTTTTAACAGCCGGATTGTTGATTTAGGCAATATTAAACATGGTGCAACCATTGCCGATACTTACATCGCCATCAAAATGGTGGTTTCGGAACTCATTAAAAAAGATATTATCCCAATCATTATTGGCGGCGGACAAGACCTAACCTATGGTCAATACCTGGGTTATGAAGATTTAGAGCAAAAAGTAGATCTCGTGATCATTGATAACCAATTTGATATTGGCGACGACGATCATGGAGGAATTGCCACCCGATCAGATTGTTACCTGAACAAGATTTTCTTACATCAGCCCAATTACCTTTTCAACTTTAGCAATGTGGGTTATCAAACTTATTTTGTAAATCAGGAAAGTTTGAGTGTAATGGATAAATTATATTTTGATGTACACCGCCTGGGTGAATTTGCCCAGGATATCACCTTAACAGAGCCCATCATCCGCAATGCCAACATGCTCAGCTTTGATATTGGTGCTATCCGTTCTGCTGATGCCGCAGCAAATGCCAATACCACGCCAAACGGTTTTGATGGCGAAGAAGCCTGTCGTATTTCCCGCTACGCCGGTATGAATGATAAATTAACGTCAATAGGGTTTTATGAATTTAACCCTGCTTACGATAATAATGGACAAACTGCCTTTTTACTCGCCCAAATGGTATGGTATTTTGTAGATGGATATTACGCCCGTAAAAAAGATTTCCCGCTTACACCGAAATCGCAGTATATCATCTATAGAACCAGTTTAAAAGATGGCTCGGGAGAAATGACGTTTGTAAAAAGTAAAAAATCAGACCGCTGGTGGATGCAGGTACCTTATCCATCCGGCCAGTCCAAAAACGAACGTTACCATTTGGTACCTTGCCGATATGATGATTACCAGGTTGCTGTAAATGGCGATATGCCCGATTTGTGGTGGAGAACCTATCAAAAGCTGAATTAGCATTTGTGCAATTTCAAAGTTAAATCCGTGTAATTTCAAAGTTGATCTTGTGTAATTTCAAAATGAAAGCCGTGTAATTTCAAAGTAGCTTTAGTATGTATTTACTTTTTTTTAGTAATTTTTACTAAAACAACTTGCTATGCAACAATTAGTTAAAAGGCAGATAAGAAAACATATTGATCAACAAAAAAGTAAATTTCCTGTTATTGCAGTTACCGGTCCAAGGCAATCAGGAAAGACCACATTATTAAAGAATATATTTAGTGATTACAATACGTTTCGCTTGAAACCCCAGATGTTAGGACTTTTGCAACCGAAGACCCTAATGGCTTTTTAACTGAATATCATGATAAGGTAATTTTTGACGAAGTGCAAAGAGTCCCATTACTTTTTTCTTACTTACAAGGCATAGTCGATGAATCTAAAATAATGGGACAGTTTATTTTATCGGGCTCACAAAATTTCCATTTAATGCATGGCATCACACAAAGTCTTGCGGGCAGGGTGGCACTATTTTAACTTTTACCTTTTGATCTATCTGAGCTTAAGGTCAACTTACTTCAACATTCATTTGCAGGGGCCTGTATTAAAGGTTTCTATCCTGCTATTTACGATCGTGATATAGCACCATATATATATTTTACCAATTATATACAAACCTATGTAGAAAAAGATGTAACTGAGATTTTAAATATTAAAGATATACGTGCGCTGGAAATCCATAAGATCGGGGCTTAAATGATGATCTAAAGAGCCTGCCATAATTTTACACAGCTATTTACGTTTTAGCGATACAGATTTTCTATATTTGAATAGGAATAAACCAACCTCATAAAAAACATCATGATTTTCTAAGTTACAAATCATGATAACTAATGAAAATAATTAATACAGATGAAAAAAATATTATTATCAGCAATGGCTTTGTTGCCATTTGCAGCATTGGCGCAGAAGCCATTCACAGTTAACGGCGACATCAAAGGATTGAAAACCGGAGATAAGGTTTATTTGATCTATCAGGGTGACGGCAAAAATGTCACAGATTCTGCAACAGTGACAAATGGTGCCTTTGCATTTAAAGGAACATTGATGAACCCTGTACAGGGAAGTCTTTTTTTAAACAAAAACCCTTATGTAAACCGCCCTGCACAAGGTGAAAAATTAGATGGTTTATCACTTTATGTAGAACCGGGAAATATAAAACTGGCTGCGGCAGATTCTTTAAAAAATGCAACAATTACAGGTTCTGCTGTTAATGATGATGCAAAGAAATTAAAAACATTAACAAAACCAGTGGCCGATAAACTTGCCGCAATTAATGCGGAATACGCAGGTTATACACCAGAGCAAAAAAAAGACAAGGCTGTTATGGAAGCTTTAGGCGCCCGTTATGAAAAGGAAGCTGCAGCCATGCCCCCATTATTGTTACAGTTTGCTAGCAGCAACCCGAAATCATTTATAAGCCTAACTTCAATAAGCCAGTTGACTTCAGATCCTGATCAGGCTGCCGCTGCAGAAAAGGCTTTTGTTGCATTGTCGCCAGAATTAAAGGCAACCCCGACAGGTAAAAAAATTGCTCAGATATTTGAAGCTGGCAGAAAAACGGCTGTAGGCGTTATGGCGATGGACTTTACTCAGGTTGATACGGCTGGAAAACCGGTTAAATTATCCGATTTTAAAGGCAAATACGTACTGGTAGATTTTTGGGCCTCATGGTGTGGCCCATGCCGCCAGGAAAACCCAAATGTAGTAGTAGCCTACAACAAATTTAAAGATAAGGGCTTCACTGTATTGGGTGTTTCGTTGGATGGAGGAAATACCAGAACAACCAAAGCAGCATGGCAAAAAGCCATTGAGGCCGACAAGTTAACCTGGACACATGTATCTGATTTGAACGGCTGGAACAATGAAGTGGCTCAAATGTATGGTATCCAATCAATCCCGGCTAATTTCTTAATTGATCCAACAGGTAAAATTATCGCTAAAGGTTTAAGAGAACAAGCTTTACAAGATAAACTTCAGGAATTATTAGGAAGTAAATCGAAATAAAAAATTCGCATTAAAAGAGAAAGTCCCAGCTAAAACCGGGACTTTCTTCATTTTAAAGAAAAAGTTATTAAGCGGATTTTAAGAAATCCAATACATTAATGAAATAATTTTCAAGTCCCTCGTAGGGGTCTGCTCCAGGAATCCATGATGCGAATTTCCAGTATTCCCAATCGGCGTTTTCGCTTAAAGGAGGGATTAACAGAAAATACTGCTCCTCCTCTACTCCACCCACAATAATACTCCTGGCAAGTTTAATCGCTACATCCAGCAACTCCTCATTTTCTGCCCAGATTTCAATTAACTGTGAATCTACATTCTTTAAAAATGCTACATCACCTATTTTGGAAAACGATGGATCAACATTTTCATTTGGTGTCTTAAATCCATTGGTAATCAGCAGAAATTCTTTATAATCTGCCGGAAACGTTATTCCTAATCTTGTTTCAGCTGCTGTTATTTCGGCTGGGGCGGCTGGTGGATTACCTAACCACTTGTTTTCGACCTGTTCAGTAGTAAAACTAAATTCCCCTTGTTTAATTGCCGTTTCGGAAATCTTCTTGAGTATTTTTTTCAAACTATCTTACATTAAATCAAATCGAACCCGATATCTTCTCTGAAATATTTACCATCGAAATAAATCCTGCCTGCATCAGCGGTTGCCGACTGTAAAGCAGTAAATAAGTCTTTTTGTAAACTGGTAATGGCAATTACCCTGCCTCCATTTGTTTTTACCACATCATTTTCTAACAACGTACCGGCGTGGAATGCACTAGAATGACGAAGGTTCTCGATTCCGGTAATGGTTTTACCTTTTAGGTAATCGCCCGGATAACCACCGGCAACAATCATTACAGTAGCAGCTGTTTGTTCAGAAATAACCAGATTAACCTGATTTAATTTCTTTTGAGCAGTAGCTACAAACAGCTCCACCAAGTCGTTTTCCACTCTAGGGATCACGCTTTCGGTTTCAGGATCGCCCATGCGTGCATTGTATTCGATTACAAATGGATCTTCCCCTACTTTGATCAGTCCGAAAAAGATGAAACCGGTGTAATCAATATGATCTTTCTTTAAACCATCAACCGTTGGTTTAATAATACGTTCTTCCACTTTAGCCAAAAATTCCGGTGTAGCAAAAGGAACGGGAGAAACTGACCCCATACCCCCGGTATTCAGACCGGTATCGCCCTGGCCAATCCTTTTATAATCTTTAGCAGAAGGTAATGTAATATAATTTTCACCATCAGTTAAAATAAACACCGAAAGTTCTATACCGCTTAAAAACTCTTCAATTACTACCGTTGCCCCGGCTGCACCAAATTTACCACCCAACATCTGCTTTAATTCTTCCTGGGCTTCGATGGTTTCGGTACAGATTAACACCCCTTTACCTGCTGCTAAACCATCAGCCTTTAAAACAACGGGTAAAGCATGGTTTTGCAGATAAATCAGGCCTTCTTCCAAAGTTTCTGCCGTGAAAGATTTTGAAGCCGCAGCAGGAATACCATGACGCTCCATAAACTGTTTAGAAAAATCTTTGCTCCCTTCTAAAATAGCACCTTCTTTTTTAGGTCCGATAACGGGAATGTGTGCAATGGCCTTGTCGGCAAGGAAAAAATCATGAATACCATTTACCAAAGGTTCTTCAGGGCCTACAACAACGAGTCCGATGTTTTCGGTAAGCACTACTTTTTTGATGGCATCAAAATCGTTTACATTAATGTTGATATTTGTACCATAAGCCCCTGTACCACCGTTACCGGGAGCAATAATTAGTTTATCGCAGTGCGATGACTGGCTCATTTTCCAAGCGAATGCGCTTTCTCTGCCGCCTGAACCTAAAAGTAAGATATTCATACCGGCAAAGATAAATAAAAATGTAAGATGGTAAAGGTAAGATGGATGATGTAACCATCGGCCTCCATTTCCCATCTTAGGTCTTTGCTTATTTCGCGCTTCGCGTCATTTGCTCCAGCATATCCCACATTTCATTCGGGATTGCTTCCAAACCATTCATCTGGCCTGCCCCCTGCAACCACTCGCCACCATCAATAGTAATGACTTCACCATTAATGTAGCCCGAAAAATCGCTTACCAGAAATGCAGCTAAATTGGCGAGTTCCTGGTGATCGCCAACTCTTTTTAGCGGAACACGGTTTTTAAAATCGAATTTTTTAGCTAAATCGCCCGGCAGCAAACGCTCCCAGGCGCCCTTGGTTGGAAATGGACCCGGAGCAATTGCATTGGTACGAATACCATATTTGCCCCACTCTACAGCCAAAGATCTTGTTAAGGCTAACACACCACCTTTTGCACAGGCCGATGGCACAACATAGGCGGAGCCTGTAAAAGCGTAAGTAGTAACAATATTTAAAACAGTTGCTGCCTGTTTTTCCTTAATCCAATGTTTACCAAAGGTAAGTGTACAGTTAACCGTTCCTTTTAACACGATATCAATAATGGACGAAAAGGCATTGGCTGATAATCGTTCTGTAGGAGAAATAAAATTACCTGCAGCATTGTTCAATAATACATCCACAGTACCAAACCGAGCTAACGTTTTTGCCAGTACATTTTCTACCTGTTCAATTTCCCGCACATCGCAGGCTACCGCCAACACTTTGCCGCCTGTTTTTTCTTCCATTTCATCAGCAGTTTTTTGCAACACATCCTGCTTGCGGCTGGTAATAACCAAATTAGCGCCCAACTTCAAAAAATAAACACCCATCGCTTTACCAAGTCCCGTTCCGCCACCTGTAATTACAATGGTTTTTCCTTTTAAAGCATCTTCTCTGAGCATTGGCGAGTTATAGTTGAACATCATAATTTGGTTAAATGGTTAAGTGTTGAAATCGGTTAATTGCTGAAAGATTTATATGTTAAAATTAATCAATTGTTGCAAATGATTGACTGTTCAAAGCGGATTGCCAACTGTGAACTGCCACCTGAAAACTATTCACTACTTCCGCTGCAGGTTAGCTAAAATAGTTTGTAAAATATGGCGCGTTGCGGGCGACCACCATTGTGCCAGCATTTTTTCTAAAGTAGCAGATTGGTCAGCAGATACTGCAGCAATCAGCTCTTCGCGAATATTTACTTTACTTTGCGACCAGGTATTGCTTTCGAGTTCCATATATTTTTTAATCTTGCGTTCGGCTGCTGTTAATAAACTCTCGTTTTTAACCAATTCATCTACCAGGCCAACTTTTAACGCCTCTTCAGGATTATACAATTTACCAGAAAGCAAACTGCGGGTGGCTTCAGCTTTACCGATCCAAAAAGCATATAATTGAAAAATACTATTGGGTACGATAATACCTACCGGAACTTCGTTTAAGCCTATAATGTATTGCCCTTCTGCCATTACCCGGTAATCGCAGGCTAATGCCATTACGCAACCGCCTGCCGGGCTATGCCCGCTAATCGCAGCAACCATCGGTTTTTTAAAGGAAACCATATTGGCTGTAAAATCCAAAAACAACTGCCAGAAAGATTTAGCCTCTTCTTCGTTGTAGTTATAAAGTTCGACCAAATCCAATCCAGCAGAAAAGAAAGGTGCTGTTCCGGTTAATATTATACCACCAATGTTATCATCGGCAGCAATATTTTTAAGCATATCGTTTAGCTCGGTAATCAACTCCCTGTTTAAGGCATTTGATTTACCTCTATCTAATGTGATGGTTGCCAGGCGATCTTTAACACTTACTTTTATTGTATTCATATTTAAATAGTATCAAGATTTAAGAATCCAGTATCAAGACGAATATAGCACAGCATAAACTATGCATGCATACTAATTCAAATTTATCTATTTTTCTCTATTTAACATCATAAGTGTAAACTTTTCTGGCCAGATGCCCTGCAGCGTCTATTCCTTCTATTACTACGCGATAGGTACCAGGCTCATCTGCATTATAAAATTCGAATTGTGCTTTACCGTCTTTATCTGTAACAACCTGAGGGTTCCAATAAATGGTTGTCCTTAAATCGGGCCTGTTGCCAGGGCTTGCTGTATCGTATTTTGGCGAATAAAATTCTCGTGAAACCGTAAATCCTTTAGGATTAAGTGTTACAATTCCAGGCGCATACCGATCTACACTCCTGCCACCATCACCACGTTTAGTGGTGATTATAAGTAACCCGCCGCCGCCCCGTGAACCATAGATGGCGGTATTACCAATACTTTTTAGCAGCTCGATAGATTCTACATCCATAGGGGAAACGTTATCCAGAAAATCGGCCTCCATTTGCATCCCATCAACAATAATACCCATCGGCGTATCTTGACTGCGCATCAGGTATGGTACATTGCCTCTAAAAATCACACCTGGTAAACGGCCCTGCAAACATTGAGATAAGGTAACGCAGGTGGATAACTGGTCGGCCGTCATTACAAAATCGGCTCTACCGGCTCCGTTTAGGTTTGATGAATTTTTAGCCGGATTTTTCTTTTCGGTAATGGTCACCTCCTCAAGTTTAATGGTTCGCTCCAGTAAGCCCAAACGGGTCATCTCATTAAAATAGTTATCACTTTCTTTAATGTACTTCATTAAAGTATTGTTTACATTGATATCAACATCGGCTCCATTTTTATTCTTTGTTACAATCTGCCCGGGAACAATATCAACATTAATGTCAACAAATTTCCGTTCCGTTTTAGTTCTTGCCTGAACTACAAATTTTGTACTGTCGCCAAAACTTAAATTATCGAAAACAAATTTACCTTCGGCATTGGTTACTGTATCCAAAATATACATGGTGCCTTTTGTGGCCATAAGCATCACTTTGCCACCAGAGACAGGCTTATTGCCTTTCATCACCGTTCCGCTAATGCTAATAGACTGCTCAGGCTTATACGTAATGTTAGGACCAACATTATTGATAATGTTCTTCCAAAGAAATCTTCTCCAACCCTGGGTTAGCATTAAATTATCAAGTTCTTTTTGTGTTTGGAGATCATCTTTTAGAAAATAATGGTTGGGCTGCTCTACATACCCTGTCAGATCAGAAGTAAGTAATAGTGAAGTAAGAATATTCGATTCATTTTTTTCATCAGGAGTAACTTTTGCAGCATTGGTAACTGCTACCGAAAAACTACCTAAAACGGGTTTGTTATCATTATTTGCATTGAAAGTAAAAGTCGCTTTTCCTCTTTTTGAGGATGATACACCAGATGAATTAAGCGATACGTCAATTAATTCTGACTTGTTGTTTATAAAAGCCAAACGTTCGGCCATAGGCTGATTATTGCTCGAAAACAAAGTAAACTGAACAATGCCTGCCGGTAAATCCTTTTTTGGAATACTGGCTATCAATACTTGCTTATCCATTTTGGCTTTGGAGCCATAATATACATTGCCACCTTGCTGGGCGACAACTTTTAGTTCAGTTCCGTTTGTAAGATCTGCACTGGCCATAATTTTAACCACTACCTTACCCGTATCTAAAGCATTTACAGAAAGCGCATAACCGCTTTTAACAGCTACCGGAAGTTTAAGCGTCTTTTCAGACCCATCTTTGTACTTAATTTTTGCTGAATATGATCTACCTGCCTGACTATTAAATACGAAACTTCCCATCCCCAGGTAATCGGTAGAAAAAGTAGTTACTTCATTTCCCGTTTCATCTATAATGCTACCCTGCACATCCTCACCACGGCCATTGGATCCTACCGCTTTGATGGCTAATTTTTGTGGAAGTTCTTCAACAAGGGTGCCTCCTTCTGGCATAAACTGCACATCTACATCATTAGAGGTTGAGGTAATCGGTATAGATTTGATCACCTTTTGTTTATTATCGAGTGTTATGGTGGCAATAATTTTTCCGGATTTATTTTGAAAGGGCTGATTATTGGTAAAATTAATCACGGCATCGCCCGTTAAACTGGTTTTAACTTTCCCTTTACTAACCGAGCGGTAATCCAACTGTACATCATAACTTACTTCGTTCTGGCTATAAGCAACACCATTTTTATCTTCAAAATGAATGGTTGCAGTAACTTTATCGGCATTGTTCTCTTTGGTAAAATTATAAGCGGTTTTGGTAAAAACTTTGTTAGCCCAGCTATTTCCGATCTTAATGGTCTTATCATAAAAGAATTCGGTGCCAAAATTGCGCATATAGTTGGTATAGGCCCTGATTCTATAATTACCTTCGGCAAGTGAATCGGTTAGCTTAAAATCGCCCCAGGTAATTCCGCCCATAATAGGTAATTTAACTTGTTTTTTTAGCGAATCTTTTTCATTGATCAGCTCTACATACAGGATTTTGCTGATACCAGAGGGAGCCGAGGTTTTAGTGTTCACCACATAAGCCTTGAACCAGATATCATCTCCAATGGCATAATATGGCTTATCTAAATGAAGATGGACTTTTTCCTGAGGATATTTACTGGTATAATCATCTAGCTTCTGTAAGAGCTGACTAAATGGATCATCATCCATTTTAAATGCGCCAAAAATAATAAGCACAGATAGAAAACTAATGGCGAGAGTAATTTTAAGTTTCATGTGGTTAGGGTACAAATAAATACGTGTCAAGGTACAAAACCTAAGGCATACTTTTATGAAGTAAGCATGAAATTTAGTTTCACTTCTAAGTTTTTAGTTAACCATTTCAAAAATGTTTTATTCATTAAATGAAAGCGCCATCAGTGTAATTAAAAGCGCCATTCATTTCTTTGAAATATTATATATTAAAAGACGTGGAAATGAGCAGTCCATAACACTTGGCAGCCTCAGTCCCGCTTTCGCTTATAGTCCTCGCTACGCTCCGGGCTATTCCGCTTAATCGGATTTAGGAACAAAGGTTTGTGCCTGGAGAACTGACCACCAATGATAAAACCGACAGCAGCGGCGGCTCCGGTTTTCTATAAAAAATCTTCATTGCGAGTACCCATCAGGGCGCTGTCCTGAAAAAATGAAGATGACGTTTTAAACTTATATGCGCTCATATATCTTATATGTTGAAAATCACTTTGATTATCCAGACGCTCATATAAAAGCCATTATAAGAGGGCTTCAGCCGACGAAGCAATCTTTATCAAATAAATCGTTAGCATGAAAGATTGCATTGTTGTTCCTCCTTATAATGACGACCATTCGATTAAGTTTATTTTTTGCTTTCAAGCCTTAAGCTTTTGGCATGCGGTATGCTTCAAATAAAGTCTAGAACTTATTCTTCCACATCATGCTTTCTACTGGTCTGGTAGTTTTATTGTTGTACTTTGCGTTACCTTTTGCATTGTACATCGTTTCAATTTTACCCTCAACAACAAAATAAATCAATTGCCCGATAGGCATTCCGGCATAAATTTTTACAGGTTGTGCTACCGATATTTCCAATGTCCAGGTATTGCAAAAACCAACATCTCCTTTACCTGCTGTGGCATGGATATCAATACCTAAGCGACCAGTGCTGCTTTTGCCTTCTAAAAAAGGTACATGTCCATGGGTTTCGGTATATTCTACAGTAACACCAAGGTATAGCGTGCCCGGGTAAAGTACATAACCATCTTTAGGAATTTCGAAATGTTCGATTTCGTTATGTGCCTTTGCATCAAGCACGCGGCTTTTATAGGTAGCCAGATATTTCCCTAAATGAACATCATACGAGTTGGTTCCTAAACATTCGCGTTTAAAAGGCTCAATGATGATTGTTCCCTTCTCCATTTCTTCTAATATCCTGCTATCAGATAATATCATTTTTATACGTATTTTTGGCCTAAATTATCATTTATTTAAGATAATTTTGCATGTAATCTCCAATTTAATCAATGCCAATAATTTACCACAAAAATATTGATCAGCATTCTGTTTTAGCCATTTGGAAAATTGAGGAAACGGAAGAAGAGTTGTTGGCCGGGCTGCAGCTTAAGCAGCATGAACATGATATTATTTCATCGTTAAACAGCGGCAAAAGGTTACTGCACTGGTTAAGTACAAGGTTGCTGTTGAGAACAATGCTGAATACAACAGAATATATCGACTGTCAGTTTGATGAGCATGGCAAACCTTATCTGGTTAATTTCGATTACCATATCTCATTAAGCCATTCTTATGATTATGCTGCTGTAATGATTAGCAAAGACCACCCCGTTGGTATCGATATCGAACTCATTAAACATAAAATAAAAAGCATTAAACATAAGTTTTTAAGTGATTTAGAACTTGCCCAAAAACAGATTGGCGATAATACGGATGGCTTATACGTAGCCTGGTGTGCCAAAGAAGCTGTTTATAAGTGGCATGGCAAAAAAGGATTGGAATTTAAGCAGCATATTCATATTAAACCTTTTAAGCTAAAAAACGAAGGCTCATTAAATGCATTGGTAGAACTGCCTTCGGGCACGCGGGAGCTGACCATTAATTACTTTAAAACAAAAGACGGTTACATGCTGGGCTATGTAGCCGGCAATTCTTAATATATATTGGAGATGAACGAGACAGCGGACAAAGCAATTGCCACAGGTTTAAAACCAACCACCTTTGCAGACTGGGGCTTAACAGATTATCAGGAAGCCTGGGATCAACAGGAAGATCTGCTCAACAAAACGGTGGCCATTAAAACAGAAAACCGCATAAATAACACCCATAAGCCTACGCCAAACCATCTTATATTTTGCGAACATCCGCATGTTTATACGCTAGGCAAAAGCGGGCATCCCGAAAACTTATTATTGGATGAGCAGGGATTAAAAGATAAACAAGCCACCTACTACAAAATAAACCGGGGTGGCGATATTACTTATCATGGTCCGGGGCAGATTGTAGGTTACCCTATTCTCGATCTCGATAATTTCTTTACCGATATCCATTTATATTTACGTACACTGGAGGAAGCCATTATCCTTACCTTAAAGGACTACGGGATAGAAGCCGGCCGTTATCCGGGTTTTACCGGAGTTTGGCTGGATGCCGACAATGAAAAGGCACGTAAAATCTGTGCCATGGGCGTGCGCTGCAGCCGTTGGGTTACCATGCATGGCTTTGCCTTTAATGTAAATGTAGATTTAGATTATTTCAAAAATATTGTTCCCTGCGGTATTGATGATAAAGCGGTAACTTCTTTAGCTCAGGAACTGGGCTATCAGCTGGATATGGAAGAAGTAAAAAGCAAACTGAAAAACCATATTGCCGGACTGTTTAAGATGAATCTGGTTGAATAAACGATAAAACCAGGCTCGGGGCTACTTCGTAGATCAGGTTATGAAGATTTTATTAAGCGCCATTTTATTTTCTTTCTTAACTTCGGGCTGTACAAAACAAGCCCCCATGATTAACGAGCCGGCAACTAATCAAACTACAACTCCTTCAAACGGAACAGGAAATTTCACTTATTTAGCCCTTGGCGATTCTTATACAATCGGTGAGTCGGTTAAGCAGGCAGCATCTTTTCCTTACCAGCTTCAAGGTTTATTAAAAGCCCAAAACATCACCGTAGCCAATCCTAAAATTATTGCCACTACAGGCTGGACAACCGACGAGCTTCAGGCGGCCATCAAAAGGGAAAATTTAAACGGCACTTTCAGTTTTGTTACGCTTTTAATTGGTGTAAATAATCAATATAGGGGTTACCCTTTAAGCACCTATAAAAAGGAATTCTCAGAATTGTTACAAACGGCAATTGCTTATGCAGGTGGCAATAAAACCAGGGTTTTTGTGGTTTCCATACCCGATTGGGGCGCTACTCCTTTCGGCAAAAACTCAGGAAGAAACACGCAAACTGTTGCCACTGAAATTGATAGTTTTAACGCGGCAAATCAGGAAATAACGCTGGCAGCAGGCGTGAGCTATACCAACATTACCCCTGCATCCAGAAATGCAGCAACTGATCTGTCACTAGTAGCAGACGACGGATTACACCCTAGCGCTAAAATGTATGCTGAATGGGCTTCCTCGATATCAACAAAGGTAGCTGCCGTGTTGAAATAATTAAATACTCATTTATTCCATTTTTGAATAAAAAAAATTACTTTAGTTCGACAATTTAAATTAATCACCTTTAAAAACAGTAATTTATGAATGAGTATGAATCGAGCGGAGTAGCCGCGGGCATTGGAGGGGGTATTGCAATCGTATATCTTGCCATAATCGTAATCATGATTGTAGGCATGTGGAAAGTGTTCGAAAAAGCGGGCAAACCAGGCTGGGCAGCCATTATCCCTATCTACAATTTAATTATTTTATTAGAAATTGTTGGTAAACCCATGATCTGGATTTTATGGTTGATCATTCCTTGTGTTAACATTGTATTTGCCATCTGGCTTTACAATTTGGTGAGCAAAAGCTTTGGCAAATCAGAAGGTTTTACGGTTGGTATGGTTATTTTCCCTTACATTTTCTGGCCAATTTTAGGCTTTGGGGATGCTAAATACCTAGGACCATCTGCGGCAGAAGCGCAAAATAGTGGTTTTGGAAATAATCCTTTTAATAATCCAAACAACCCGTTTAACAGCACCAACAATCCTTTTAACAAACCAACCGATCATCAAAACAATCCCAATGATACTCCACCAGTAGTATAATTTAGAATGTTTATCATATTTATATTTTGCAGCTTAATCAACCTGGTTGGTTGGCTGCAAAATCATTTAATCCCCTGCCCATTTAAAGCTTTAACCGGAATCGACTGCCCGGGTTGCGGCTTTCAAAGATCTTTTATCGCGCTTATGCAAGGCGATTTATCCAAAAGCTGGTCACTTTACCCTCCTACCATTCCCCTGCTGTTTTTATTTATCACAGCTGGTCTATTGTATAAATTTCAGTTTAAACAGCGTTCCTTTACCATTAAAATATTGGTTATGGTTGTTGGTAATTTTGTAATGATCTGCTATTTACAAAAAATGTTTTTTAGCTAAACACTCATGTTAGCCGTAAGGTGATTGTAATCCTTTAACACCGTTTCTAAAAACTGTAACTCGTTAATTCCTGCCGGAATGTTTGCCAAAATATGGGCTTTGGTTTTAGCCGCCATGGCATAAATTAAATCTGCATTACCTGTTTGATAATAACTGGTTAACACTTCATGAATAAGTTCTACGTCCCGATCATTTAAATGCAGCACTTCTTTAAACTGCGGTTCATATTCTTCAGGCAAATTAAAACTGAATGCTACATTGGCCAATTCCGTACGGGGTTTGGTTTTAATTAAGGTTGTTTTGGCCAGTAAATCTCCCAAACGCTGGTGGTTTTTAGTAATCGCAACCGAAACCAGTGCAACAACGCCCCAGCCAAAAGGAAAGCCAAAATCAATCATCCGGAATAACCATCTAAAAATATACTGACCAAAGGTTGGCTGGGTACCATCTATGCTGATCACCTTGATTTTTAGCACCTTTTTTCCAAAAGTTTGCCCATCCATGGTGATCTCACAAACCAGATCATAAAAAACAAAAACGGCCAGGAAAATAAATAAAATAACCATTGCTGCACCTCCCGACATTGCCATTTGAGCAGCGCCCGTAACCACCAGGGTAATTATTGCAAGGATTGCAAATCCGGCCAGGTCGATACACCTTGCAGCTATCCGTTCTCCGAGACCAGCAATTTCGTAATCAATATCAATATTCTGAGCCGTGCTAATTCTGATGCTATCCATATTATTCAAACATAATTTTTTTTAAAGATAATAGCTGCAGACAAATCATTGTTTTTTTAAACTAAAGTTTTATTATATTTTCAACTTAGCTTGTTCATTTATGTATATTTATTTTGACGAGGTAAAACATCGGGGAATGATTCGGGTTTTATTTCCGTAAAAATTTAGCTATTTTAACCCACGATTTGGTAACGCCTTTAAATGAGAGAAGCATTATTTGTTAAACAGAATTCGAAGAAGTGGCAGCACTACGATTCCATGCCACAGGCAAATCCTGATGAGGTGGCCAATCAGTTTATCGAGATCACCAACGATTTAGCATACTCAAAAACGTTTTATCCAAATTCGAAAACTACCGCGTATCTCAATGGCTTAGCTTCCAAATTACATCAAGCTGTTTACAAAAACAAAAAGGAAAAATCGAACCGCTTTATTCATTTCTGGAAAACCGAACTTCCTTTAATATTCTTGCAACACAGAAAACAGGTGTTTTATGCGCTGGCATTTTTCCTGGTTTCCTGTGCCATTGGCGCCCTATCGGCCAAATACGACGATACTTTTGTTCGTTTGATTATGGGCGACGCCTATGTAAATATGACGAACGAAAACATTGCAAAAGGCGATCCTTTTGGGGTATATAAGCAGCGCAATGAATTGATGATGTTTTTGCAGATCGGCTCCAATAACATCTTCGTTGCGTTATATACTTTTGTTTTGGGCATCATATTTTCTTTTGGATCTATTGTTTCGTTATTCAGGAACGGGATTATGCTCGGCTCGTTCCAGTATTTCTTTTTCAGCAAAGGCCTGGGCTTTCAATCGGTTCTGGTAATCTGGATTCACGGGACATTGGAAATATCCGCAATTGTTTTGGCGGGTGCAGCAGGTTTAGTTTTGGGCAATAGCCTTTTATTCCCTAAAACCTATACCCGAATGGCCTCTGTATTAAAAGGCGCTAAAGATGGATTAAAAATTGTAATAGGTCTGATCCCAATTTTTATCGTGGCCGCATTTTTTGAAAGCTTTGTTACCCGGCATACTGAAATGCCTGTATGGCTAAGTGCACTGATTTTATTATCATCTGCAGCTTTTATCATCTGGTATATATTTATTTATCCCATTAAAATCTATCATAACAAGCAACGCGAACATGTTAGGGAAAATTGAATTCAAGAAAAGAAGAGATTTCGGACAGGTGATCAATGATACTTTTACTTTTATGCGCCAAAATTTTAAGCCGCTGATCAAAATATACTTTACATTTTGCGGTTTATTTGTACTGGCCAGCATGTTAACCATGTTAATGCAACAATACAAAATGGTTAATATTATCAATACCATCGGTAATGGTAGAAATAGCAATGGCTTAGGTTTCTCTTCATTATATGGAATAGAATATTTTCTTTCTATTTTGTTCTCTTTGGCCTCGTATACCAGTATGAGTGTTGCCATACTTTCTTATATAGCCATATACGTAAAAAAAGGCAACCAGGCACCTACAACGGATGAGGTATGGGGATACTTTAAATATTACTTCTTCAGGATTTTTGGAAGTTCTGTTTTACTGATCATCATGTTGCTCATCGCTTTTATGTTTTGCCTTGTGCCCGGCTTTTGGTTATTTCCCTATGTGACCATGATTTATCCCATAATGGTTATTGAAAATGGCTCCTTTGGCTATTCTTTTAGCAGAAGTTTCCATATTATAAAAGATAATTTCTGGATTACCTTTGGCACGCTGATCGTGGTATGGATTATTGTTTATGCCTGCATGAGCATGATTATTCTGCCTACCAGCCTGTTTAATATGATTGGGATGTTTACCCATAAAAGTCCGCACATGTCATTAACACTCACCATGATTACAACGGTTTTGCAGTCGTTGTGTCAGGTGTTTACCATCATCCCCGTTATTACCATTTCATTGGCCTATTTCAGTTTGGTGGAGCAAAAGGAAAACACGGGATTAATGGAAAGGATTTCTAATTTTGGTGATACCGAAAAACCTATTGACACCAGACCTGAAGAATATTAAAATGCAGCGCGCACTATTCCGATATCTTCTTGCTTCTCTTTTGTTTTTTATTCCTGTAATCAGCAAAGCACAGCATATTCAGCCTAAACCTATTATTAAGGCAATCAGGATTGACAGTGCTCAAATTACCCCATCAAAATTCGATAAAGATTCTATCAGCAGTTATAAAGAGCAGAAGGAATTTCAATATGATGAAATTGGGGAGCAGCAACTGTCGTGGTGGGATAAATGGTGGAGGTGGTTTTGGCATTTGATTGGCTCATTTATTCAGGGTGCAACCTCTAATTTAGTTTCGAGGTATATTTTTATCGGACTAGGCATAGCGCTTATTTTGTTTATCGTAATCAAAGCTATTGGAGCGGAGAACATATTCAGGAAAAAATCGAAAGCAACAATCCTTCCATACGATGTGATTACCGAAAACATCCATGAGATTGATTATGAACAGGAACTGCAAAGATTGGTTGCCGAAAGAAAATTCCGCCTGGCTGTTAGGCTTTTATATTTAAGGGCACTAAAAAAACTAAGTGATGCCGAAATCATCCATTGGCAGCCCGATAAAACCAATTACAATTATTTAATGGAAATTAATAAACCTGAACTCAGAAATGATTTTGGTAAGCTTACCCTGCAGTTCGATTATATTTGGTATGGCGATTTCCCTATTGATGAAGTAAAATTTGAACCTATTAACCAATCGTTTAACCAGTTTAACAGCCAGATTAAATGAAAGGGTATAAAATATATTTGATTATTGGTGTTATACTGATCCTCCTTTATTTGGTTGCCCAGTACAACAAACCCACCCCCACAAACTGGGCACCCACCTACGCAGTAAAGGATAAAATTCCGTATGGAACATATATTTTGTACCACCGGATAAAGGATATTTTACCAGGAGCAACGATTAGACAAGCTAAAACTGCCATTTACAATACTTTAAAAGACAAAAATTTTAACAAAACGGCATACTTAATCGTTGCCCAACAGGCAGAGATCAGCAAAACAGACTTTGATCAGCTGGTTAAATTTATGCAGACTGGTAATGATGTTTTTATTGCCAGTTATGATCTGGGGAAAATAGAAAAAAACCTCAAACTACAAGCGCTTAGCTCCATGTCTGCTGAAGGGAACACGCTGAATTTTACTAATCCAAACCTGAAAACCGAGGCAAACTATGGTTTTGAAAGAGGGATCGGTAGTCAATATTACAATAAAGTCGATACCAGCAAGGCTACTGTACTCGGTATAAATGGAGACAGGAAACCTAACTTTGTCCGTTACAGCTATGGCAAAGGAAATCTATACTTAATTGCCGAGCCCGGTTTTTACACTAATTTTAATCTGCTGGATAAGTATGGTGCAGAATATGCGGCTAAAACCTTAAGTTATTTACATGGAACCCGGCAGCTCATTTTTGATGAGTATTTTTCTGCACAAAAAACCACCACTACCGATATGCTTAGGGTATTCTTTAAACACCCTGAACTCAAATACGCATATTATCTGGCCATATTCAGCTTGATCATTTTTGTGTTATACGATATCAAACGGAGGCAAAGAATTATCCCAATTGCCGATCCGCTTACCAACTCTTCGTTGGCATTTGTTCATGTAGTGGGTAGTGTTTATTATCACGAACGCAACAACCTCGATATCGCCTTAAAAAAGATCAACTATTTTTTGGAATATTTAAGAACAAGATATTATCTGAAAACCAACGATATTGACGGCAATTTTGCCCGGTTACTCATGGAGAAAACAGGCATTAATGAAGCGCTGGCCAAAACCCTTACCAATCATTTTATGCAAACGCCAACCATGGACGCCTTAAGTGATACCCAATTGATTTATTTAAACCAAAGTATAGAACAGTTTTATAAAAATACGCAAAGCAATGGAACAAGAACAGTTTAACCCACGCACCGATTTAAGCGCCTTAAATGAAGCGGTAAATCAGATCAGACAGGTACTTGGAAATATCATTATCGGACAAAAACAGGTTATTGATTTCTTGATTGTTGGTTTGCTTGCCGATGGCCACATCTTAATTGAGGGTGTACCAGGGGTTGCTAAAACGCTTAGTGCAAAATTGCTTGCCAAATCAATAGAGGCCCAATTTTCAAGGGTGCAGTTTACTCCCGATTTAATGCCATCTGATGTTTTGGGAACTCCAATATTTAACACCAAAACAGGAGATTTTGAATTTAGAAAAGGTCCCATTTTCGGTAATATTATTTTAGTTGATGAGATTAACCGTGCACCGGCCAAAACCCAGTCCGCACTTTTCGAAGTGATGGAAGAACGCCAGGTAACTATTGATGGGCAAACTTATATCATGGATGAGCCTTTTATGGTGCTGGCCACTCAAAACCCGATTGAACAGGAAGGTACTTACCGTTTACCTGAGGCGCAGTTAGACAGGTTTTTATTTAAAATAGAGGTTAAATACCCGTCACTGGAGGAAGAAACCGCCATTTTAATGGCACAACACAATCTGGTTAATAAAACATTGCTGAGCGATGTAAAACCGGCATTGTCCATTCAACAGATCCTAGAGGCCAGGGCTGTTATCCGTAATTTATTTGTGGAACCGAAGCTATTGGAATTTATTGCCAAAATCGTAAGCGAAACACGCAACAACCCGTCGCTTTACTTAGGTGCGTCGCCCAGGGCATCACTAGCCATTGTACATAGTGCCAAAGCTTTTGCTGCGATACAAGGCCGCGATTTTATTACACCGGATGATATTATTGCCGTTGCAAGTCCAGTACTTGCTCATAGAGTATTATTATCTCCTGAAAAGGAAATGGAAGGATTAACCACAAGCGATATCATCCACCAGATTATTAAAAAATTAGAAATACCAAGGTAGGCTCAAAGTCTTTAGTCTGTAGTCATTAGTCTTTAAGTCGCCCTGAGCAGAGTTGAACATTAGGTGATTGCAAATGATCAGTTGCCGATTGTCAGTTGGCAGTTGCCATTTAACCAATTTAAACAATTAACCGATTAAATAACATTGAAAAAATTCTTTCAGCAATATTACAGCAACCTGTTCCTGACCGACCGTTTATTTGCGGCCTTAGGATGCTGCATTCTACTTTTTTTGTTGAAGTTCTTTTTTCACTGGCTAGGCGATATCCCCGAAATTGCAACAGGCGTTGTTATCCTTTTATTCTTAATCGATATTTTTATACTATACCGTAATAACCAGGGGATTGAAGCCAGAAGATTAACTTCTAAACGTTTAAGCAATGGTGATGAAAACCCCATACAGATCGAAATAAAAAATGATTATGGCTTTGGGGTAAATGCAAGGGTAATTGACGAAATACCTTTTCAGTTTCAGATCAGGGATAAAGATTTTAAGCTTCATTTAAAACCTGCAGAAATAAAATCGATCTATTATAATCTTCGCCCAACCAAACGTGGTGAATATGATTTTGGATTCATTAGAACATATATTAGCTCGCCTTTGGGTTTAATTAGTCGCCGGTACAATTTTGATGGCGCCAAAATTCTACCTGTTTTTCCTTCATTCATCAATCTCGGCCAATACGAACTGATGGCAGCATCGCGCTATTTAACCGAATTTGGGATTAAAAAAATCAGAAAGGTAGGACAAAGTAGTGAATTTGAACAGATTAAAAATTATGTTGGGGGCGACGATATCCGTACCATTAACTGGAAAGCTACTGCAAGAAAAAGCAGTTTAATGGTAAACACTTATATAGATGAGAAATCGCAGCATATTTATTGTATCATCGATAAATCGCGGGTAATGCGTATGCCTTTTGAAGGACTGAGCTTACTCGATTACGCCATCAACGCTACCGTTGCACTTTCGAAAGTAGCCATGCTTAAAGAAGATAAAGCGGGCTTAATGACCCTATCCGAAACGATCGGTTCGATAGTACTTGCAGACCGTAAAGCCTCTCAGCTGGGCAACATTATGAACGTACTTTACAAAGAAAAAACACGATACCTGGAAAGTAATCCCGAGGCTCTGTATACGACAGTCCGTTCGGTTGTTAAACAACGCGGTCTTTTGGTTTTCTTTACCAATTTTGAGAGTTTATCGGCACTACAAAGACAGTTGCCATACTTAAAAAGAATTGCCAAATACCATTTACTCTTGGTCGTGTTTTTCGAAAATACCGAACTAAAAGGATTAAGTACGGAACCGGCTAAAGATGTAGAAGGCATTTATCATAAAACCATTGCAGAGAAATTTATCTACGAGAAAAAACTAATGGTTAAAGAATTGAACCAACATGGTATTCTGGCTATCCTTACACCACCACAAAAGCTTACCGTAAATGTAATCAATCAATATCTGGCACTGAAGGCACAACAGCGGATTTAGTCCGGAGTCTTGAGTATGTAGACGACTTATCACGGCATCCTTGGTCTTTGAGGACACAGACTGAGGAATTAGAACTCTCCTGACAGGCAAGGACACAGAACGGGGAATCAGGATTTAGTTTGGAGCTTGGAGTTACCAGACCGTGCCCGGTAACTCCAAGCTCCAAACGCCCAACTCCAAACACCTACTCTTCTTCCCTAAAATATACCTTATAAAAGTTCATCGATTTATCATCGTCATAACCTTTCTCGATCATGTCTTTATTGCCGTGGATATAGATGTGAAAATTCTTATCCAATTTTAATACACTTTTATAGGCACGCGCCTGTTTTTTAACGGCAGATTCGGCAATCTCAAAATGATCGGCTATTGGGCTTTCGTACTCTTCTTCGTAGTTTTTCTTGTAGTTTTTGAAAGATTCGATTCCTTCGGCATTGCCAATTACCTCATTTCCAAATTCTTCAATATCAAAAGTCTCTTTTTCTTTGAAATACTTCATTGAACGGTTTAAGAGGTCTATTTTGTCTGCTTTGCTGATTTCGTAATCATCATCAAGCTTCTGCGTGACGAAGTTTTTATAAACCCCTAAAACATTATTGGTCTGGTTATAACTATCGTTCCTGATTTTCATTTTTAAGAATTCATCCTTCCAATAAACGGCAGAATCGCTGCTACTCTTAGATTGATCCAGTACTACCACTTTATAGCCTTCTTCTCTTTCTACATTAAAAATCAAACAGCCTTTATCCAACTTATTAATGTTAATCGCTTCCTGTTCGTAACTTACATTAAAGCCATCCTGTTCCGGATAAACTTTTAGGTAGGTATCTTTCGTTTCAGATTTAAAAATCCCAACCACATCCAATTGTTCGCCTTCGATCTGCACTTTTTCAAAATAGGCAACATATAATTCGCCCGATTTAATTTTTGGATGGTTAGCCACATCGTATAAATGTTTGGCCAGTTGCTGCGAATCTTCGTGAAAAAGTTCGTTATTCTCGAAAATTTCATGAACGAAATGGAATACTTCGTTCAATTCCAAATTATCATTGGGGTGATAAAACCGGTAGACTTCATTCACCTTTTCGAAAGGCTTTAAGAAATACTGCAACAACAGGTTACTCAACATTTCATCTTCGATTTTAAGAGGGGCATCAGATAATCTGTAGTACTCTTCAAGTAATTTATTGCCTGTGTGGTGGATGGAAAGTTGCTTAAGCGAAGCCTCGAAAAATGAAATCATAGGGGCAAAAATAGCAAAATCATTGATTACCCTGTAGTCAAAATTTGCGCATTAACTGCTGTTCTCTCTTCAGTCATTTATTAATTGAGGTTAGAATTAAGAGCGGTTTTATCGGTCAAAGTTAGTGTGTACTTTTTAACTGATTTAGGAAATCAATGATCTTTTGATCTGCATAATTGGCTACACCTTCATGTTTGAAAGATAATCGGCCCTGCTTATCAAAAATAACAGTTGTCGGCAAGGCACCAGCAAATACTTTTTCAGGAATATCACTTTCTACTTTATAGATTGGCATTGCATATTTACGATCAGCCATAAACCTGCCCGATTTAGCAAAATCACCGTCGGCATCAGCAAAAATAAATACAATACCTTTATCGTCTTTAAATTGTGTGTAAAGCTTATTAATCGAAGGCATTTCGGCCCTGCATGGCGGACACCAGGTTGCCCAAAAGTTGAGAAAAATAACTTTGCCCTTTAAATCGCCAAGATCAATGAGATTCCCTTTTACATCTTTAAACCGGATACCGTTGAGGCCCACAACATTTTCTTTTGGTGTTTCAACATTGAGTTTATAAAAACCGATCTCCATTAAGCCTTTAATAAAAAATGCTTTTGCACCCGGAACAAAAACAATTACCAAAAAGATAATGATCAATACTGCGTTGAATATATTTTTCCTGATGAATTTCATTAATTATTTATTTCTGTATCGAAAATCATAACAAAACAGGCTTGCAATTGATATTTGAATAATTTATCATGAGATTTATGTACCTCTTACATTAAACTATCGATTAAATAGAAGGTCACACCACTTATAAATACAATGTTACTTTGTAAATATATATAATTGCTTAAGAATTACTACTTTTGGCCTATTGAAAAAGCATAGACAAAACATTAACAAGTATTTATCGGCATTTATGCTGATCGTATTTGCTATTGCTTTAACTCCTTGGAGTGTACTTCACCACCATAATCCTCTTCCTATTATACAGAAAGAGATCAACTGTAAACATGTTAGCCACGTACAGGCACATGGCGATACCTGTTTGATCTGTAATGCTAGTTTTGAAAAAAATTATGTGCAAACGCACCACATTTACAGAATCTTTTTATCAGCCAAGATTTTCAACCGTACCGAACCTACGTTAAAAAATGCCTTTACCGAAATAAAGCGTACTTGTTTACGTGGCCCTCCTTTAGCTTAATTTTTTTCTTATAGCGCATCCGCGCTGATCAAATTATTTATCCGATAAACTAAAAACAGCTGTATTTAAGCTTCTGTTTTGGTATTTCGTTCATTTTATTTACACACAACACATGAAAAAATTACAGCTTATTGGCCTGGTAATGCTATATACATTATTAAGCAATACTGCTTTCGCTTCCTTATTAAAGGATATAAAAGGTAAGGTTATTGATGCCAGTACAAAACAAGCATTACCTGGCGCTACCATTTTTATTCCCGACCTAAAAGTTTCTTCTGTAACCAATAATGATGGAGAGTTTACCTTGAATAACCTTCCTTCTAAAGGAAGTTACCTGGTTGAGGTACACTACATAGGCTATAAAACCGCTACACAAGTGGTAAACCTGGCCAGCGCAGCCGGATTAGAATTTGCCCTACAGCCTACCGCTATAGAAACAAAGGAGATCGTAATCACGGGAAGTTTAATCAGCAGCACAAGCAAAAGGAATAGTGCGTCATCAGCCATAGTGGGCAAAGATCAGTTATTGCAACCATCCACTAATTTAATCGATGCATTAGCTAAAGTACCTGGTGTATCGCAGATTACTACTGGTCCTTCTATTTCTAAACCGGTGATCAGGGGCTTGGGCTATAACCGTATTGTAACTTTAGATGATGGTATTAAACAACAGGGCCAGCAATGGGGCGACGAGCACGGCATCGAAATCGATCAGTTTAAATCAGACCGGGTGGAGATTTTACGTGGCGCAGCATCATTAATATACGGCTCTGATGCACTTGGAGGAGTAATTAACCTATTAGAGCCAAGTTCGGCACCAGAAGGACAGGTAAACGGAGAATTTATTACCAATTATTCTACCAACAACGGACTTACCGCCAACTCATTGATGTTAAACGGTAACGAAAACGGTTTTGTCTGGAGGGCCCGTGGAACCTACAAAAATGCTTATTCTTTTAAAACGCCTACGGGTTATTTCCCTAATTCGGGTTTTAACGAGACCGATTTAAGTGGTATGGTGGGCTTGAACAAAAGCTGGGGTTATACTCACTTAAACGTTTCCAACTTCCATAATAATATTGGCTTTTACGATCCGCATTTAGATGACAATGGGAATTTTGTAAGAGAAGATGGTAGCCCATTCACCAATGATGATAATAAAAACCGTAGTCTGGAATATCCACGTCAGGACATCAGGCACTTTAAAATCGCCCTGAACAACAATTTCATCCTCGGTAATGGTAATTTAAAGGCTGATTTTGGTTATCAGCAAAACCAGCGCCGCGAACTCGACGGACCAGACCCCGCATTATTTTTCGATCTTAAAACTTACAATGCCGACCTAAAGTATTATATCCATGAAACCAATGGATGGCAGCCTGTTTTTGGCATCAGTATAGATGATGCACATAGCCAAAATAAAGGAACAGAGTTTTTAATTCCAGCTTATGATACCTTTGGTTTGGGCGCTTTTGCTTACGCCAAAAAAAACTGGGAAAATAGTACTTTTAGTATCGGCGCCCGTTACGATTTTAGAAAAAACAACGGAAAGCAACTTCTTGAAGAAGACGAAGAAAGATTCGCACCATTTAAAAATCAGTTTTCTAATGTAAGCGGTGCCTTAGGCTTTACCCACCAATTTAACGAAGAATGGAACTTTAAAGCCAATGCAGGTTCTGCTTTCCGCGCACCAAACCCTGCCGAATTAGGATCTAATGGTGTGCATGAAGGTACATTCAGATATGAGATTGGTAATTCTGCCTTAAATCCTGAGCGCAGTTATCAGGTAGATGCGGCTTTAGAATATGAAGGAAAAATTGTGAGCGCCAGTGCAAGCATATATAACAACTATATCCATAACTATATTTATGCATCAAACAACGGCGAACAAAGAATAGCCGACGGTACGCTTTATGATGTTTACCGCTACGGACAGGTAAATGCAAACCTTTACGGCGCAGAGGCCAGTTTAACCATTCACCCAGTGCCATTTATCCACTTCGAAAATACTTTTGGATACGTGCACGCACAGAACAACACCTTAAACAGACCGCTTTCATTTATTCCTGCCGGAACATTGAGAAATGAGCTGCGTTTCGAACCTAAACTTAAAGGTACAAATGATGCATACCTATCTGTAGGCATTAACTCGGCATTTAAACAAACCCGTGTTGATGAAGTGTTCGAAACACCAACCAGCGGTTATACGTTGTTAAATGCAGGTATTGGTGCAACCTTTAATTTGGGCAAACAACCTGTCAAGCTATCCGTTTCGGCCAATAACCTGTTGAACCAGAAATATTATGATGCGTTAAGCAGATTTAAACCAGGTCGTTTTGACCAGGAAAACCCGAATTTAGGTGTTTACAACCCAGGTAGGAACATCACTTTTGGATTGTATATTCCATTCCAGGTGGTTAAATAAGCCTATCAATCTCATTATAACTAAAAAGCGGAGCTGATCGATGAGATCACTCCGCTTTTTGTTTAAGTATGTTCTACGATAAATCGTCGTCATCTCGACTGAAGCGTAGCGAAATGGAGAGATCTATCTAGACAGATTTTGCTTCGCAGAGCCTTCGGGTTCTCGACTGCGTTTCACTCCGCTCGAAAGGACGGTAACCTGAGGGAGAGTCGCTGCCACCTCAACTACTTCTTAAACGTTTCCCTTTTGGCCCTTACATACTGGTTTGGCCATTCCACATCATCACCTAGAACCTGTGCCGCATGTGTTGGGAAGTAAGGATCACGTAATGATTCTCTGGCTATAAAAATCAAATCGGCTTTTTCCTGTTCTAAAATTTCTTCAGCCTGGCGGGCTTCAACAATTACACCTACTGCACCGGTATAGATGCCGATCTCGTTCCTGATTTTATCTGCAAAGGGAACCTGATAATTTGGTCCGGCAGGGATAACGGCATCAGGTACATTTCCACCAGATGAAGTATCAATTAAATCCACTCCCCTATCTTTTAGTACTGCAGCCAATTGCAAAGAGTCATTTTCGTTCCAGCCATCTTCTGTCCAATCGGTTGCCGAAATGCGGACGAATAACGGCAGGTTATCTGGCCATACCGACTGCACCGCTTCAACTACATCGATGACTAAACGGATCCGGTTTTCGAAACTTCCACCGTAAACATCTGTACGTTTATTGCTCAATGGGCTAAAAAACTGATGCAGTAAATAACCATGCGCAGCGTGTATTTCTACTACTTTATAGCCCGCATCAAGTGCCCGTTTTGCGGCCGCCCTGAAAGCAAAAACAATATCCTGAATTTCTGAAATCGTTAGTTCGTGCGGTTCTACCTGTCCAGGTTTAAAAGGAACTGGCGATGGGCCAACCGGTTTCCAGCTGTTTTCACCTGCAGCAATTTGCTCGCCACCGTTCCAGGGTACCTCACAACTCGCTTTTCTGCCCGCATGCGCCAACTGGATGCCCGCAATAGCTCCATGATCATGTATAAAGGAAACCATTTGTTTCAGTTTTTCTACATGTTCATCTTTCCAGATCCCTAAATCGGCATAGGTGATTCTTCCATCAGCTGTTACTGCTGAAGCTTCCTGTATAATCAATCCTGCACCGCCAACGGCACGGCTCCCTAAATGCACTAAATGCCAATCGTTGGCAAAGCCATCAACAGCAGAATACTGGCACATCGGAGAAATTACAATTCTATTTTTTAAGGTTACATCCTTTATAGTAAAAGGAGAAAATAATTTAGACATATCTTGTTTTGTTTAACCGCAAAGGGCGCAAAGTTTTTTCGCAAAGAAATTGAAGACCTTAACAGCTGTGTACTTTGCGTATTCCTTCTTTTCTTTGCGGTTGAAGTTTAAAAACCAGCGTGCTGCAATTCGGTATTAATGAACTGAATTTCTTCAGCGTTTAATTTTACGTTCATGGCTCCTGCATTTTGTACAGCCTGCTTTTCATTCCTTGCGCCAACCAAAGCAATGGTAATGCCCGGGCGTTCAACTGTCCAGCGTAACACCAACTGAGATAAGGTGGCATTTTTCTCATCTGCCAAAGGTTTTATTTTAGCCAAAAACGCATTTGTTTTTTCGATGCTTTCTGGAGAGAAAAATTTATTCCCCTGACGGTGGTCACCCTCTTCAAACTGATAATCGGCAGTCATTTTTCCGGTTAATAAACCGCGCTCCATTGGACTATAAGCCAAAACAGCTTTATTATTTTCAATACAATATGGAACAGTTTCCTTTTCAACGCCGCGGTTTACCATACTAAACGGAATCTGGTTGGAAATAATTTCCAAAGTCTGACCGGCCTCTTTTAGTTGCGCTGCATCGTAATTACATACCCCTGCATAACGCACCTTACCCTGCTCAATTAACCTGCTCACCGCTTCGAAAGTTTCGCTGATCGGTGTAGTGGAGTCTGGCCAGTGGATCTGGTAAAGATCGATGTAATCGGTACCCAAACGTTTTAAAGATTGTTCGCACTCGTAAATCACACTTTCCTTTCCGGCATATTTATAAATATCAATCTCTTTTCCATCATTGTTTTTACTCTTAAAACCAAAATCGCCTTTGTCCAGATCCCAACGCATTCCGAATTTGGTTACCAGTTGTAGTTTATCACGTGAAATGCTTTTTATCGCATCCCCCACGATTTCTTCACTATCTCCCTGGCCATAAATGGGTGCGGTATCAATGGAAGTAACCCCTAGATCGTAACTGGCTTTAATGGCGTTAATAGCATCGTTTCTGTCTGTGCTTCCCCACATCCAGCCGCCAGCGGCCCATGCACCAAACGTGATTACTGATAATGATAAATCTGAATTTCCAATTTTTCTGTATTCCATAATTATTTTTTAATGATTTGATCAACAGCATAGCTGTTATGTGGTAAGTAAACGAGTAGTGCGGATAAAAATGCCACATGGATAAGTTGAGAAGGAAGTGCCTCCCAATTCTCAATCAATGTTGTTCCAAAAATCAGCATCAACGAAATCACTCCGGCAAATAATAAACCTTGTCTGGTCAATAAACCCAGGATAATCATTAAGCCTGCTATAAATTCGGCAAATGGCAAAACATAACTAAAAGGAATAACCAATGCATCAGGCAAATACGATTTCGAGAATTGCCCGACCATCCAATGGCTAAAACCGGCAAGTTTAGGTAAACGAACCAAACCATGTCCGAAAAAACTTAAACCAATGGCTAATCGGCTTAGCAGATATGCCCATTTTGTATCCATACTACATTTGATCTACTACAAACATACAATCTGAGCATTAAGGATGTTTTAGTGCTATAATAATTAAACTGATATTTTACCTTTCGATGGCGGAGAGCAGAGGGCGAAGAGCGAAGAGTGTGGAGCGTTAGGCGTTGGGCTTATGACTGGAAATGCCTAACGCTATTCGCCTGGCGCTAAACTTTTTTCTCTAAAAATTTGGAGATGACAAAACAAGATGATACTTTAGTGTATTATTTAACTAATACAGTAGATATGATCAATATTAACAATCTTAATTTTGGCTATAGCAAGCATAAGCCATTATTTAAAAATATGAGCATGCGGTTAAGCAACGGCCATATTTATGGTTTGCTGGGTAAAAATGGTGCCGGGAAATCAACTTTATTAAAAAATCTTGCGGGTTTGGTTTATGCCCAAAGTGGCACACTTGATGTAATGGGTTATAATCCTGCAAAAAGGCAGCCAGCGCTTCTGGAGCAGATTTGTTTTATCCCGGAAGAATTTTATTTGCCATCGGTAAAAATTGGCACCTACCTAAAAGCCAATGCGCCTTTCTATAAAAATTTCGATCATGATTATTTCAACGATTTGATCAAGGAATTTGATATTCCGGTTGAACAGAAACTCATCCATATGAGTTACGGCCAGAAGAAAAAAGTAATTATTGCCTTCGGACTCGCTACCCAGGCCAAACTGGTGATTATGGATGAGCCTACCAATGGCCTGGATATTCCATCAAAGGCGCAGTTCAGGAAAATTATGGCATCAGCCATGACGGATGAACGCTGCATCATCATCTCTACCCACCAGGTTAGAGACCTTGATAACCTGATTGACACCGTAATTATGCTTGATGAACATGACATCGCCCTTAAAGCCACAGTAGAAGAAATTACTGAAAAACTGACCTTTAAAAAAGTAAAGGAAGTTGATGACAGCATTTTTTATGCTGAGCCATCCCTTTCTGGTTACAATGCCGTCATGCCCAATTATCATCAGGAAGAAAGCAAATTAGATATGGAGCTACTTTTTAATGCCATCCTTGCAGAAAAAATCAAATTTAAACCCTTATTCAGCTAAGCCATGAACAACACTTTTAATATAAATCGATTTGGCTTATTGCTTAAAAGACAATGGCTCGAATTTGGAAAAATTTACCTGATCAGCCTTGTGGTATTATTGGGAATTGCAATAGGATTTTACAGCTACAATATACCCTCACCCCTTAAAGATAATAATTTTGACTATGACGGAAACCTTGATATGCGATTTCGCTACCCCATTTTCCTGATTTTAGGATTTGTTTTTATCAGTATAGTGGCCAGCAGCTATTTTAATATCCTCGGACAAAAATCGAGGACTATTTTAGAACTGATGACACCTGCATCAATATTTGAAAAATTTCTGGCCGGGGTTGTTTACACGGCATTAATAAGTGTATCCAGTTATCTATTGATCTTTTATCTGACCGACCTTTCCTTTGTAAAATACCTGAACGGTCATCTTAATGCTTTTAACCATCCAGGCATTAAAAAAGTCGAATCTATAACCCAAGAGGTATCTGATGCCGGAGGATTCGGAAAATATTGGAGCTATTTTTTTGCTTTTCCTTTTCTCATTACCAGTATTTTCTTGCTCGGATCCATTTATTTTAATCGTTTCCATTATATTAAAACAGCCTTATCTGTTATGCTTTTTGTTGGTTTGGCATCGTACGTAATTGTTAAATTTTCGGGGTGGCTAATGGATAATAAAGTTCGCAACCACTATAATTTCAGGAATGATAGTAAGGATCAGATTTTGTTGGCAATTTTATTGATAACAAGCATCATCACGGTCATCATTTGGGCAATTACTTACATCCGCTTAAAAGAAAAAGAGGTTTAATTAAAAGGTATAGATATGGAATTTAGAGATAATAAGGCGATATACCTTCAGATTGCAGAATACGTTTGCGAACATATTTTGCTCGGAAAATGGAAGGCCGATGAGAAAGTTCCCTCGGTAAGGGAATTAGCTGTAGAAATGGAAGTAAACCCCAATACGGTCATGCGCACCTACGAGTTGCTTCAAAATAAAAACATCATCAAAAATAAAAGAGGAATAGGCTTTTTTGTAGATGAAGATGCAGCGGAGCATGTAAAAAGCTACCGCAAGCAACAGTTTATTGCAGATGAATTACCTGTATTATTCAGGAATATTTATCTGCTTAACATTGGTTTTGACGAACTGGAAGACCAATACAAAACATTTGTAAAAGAAAACTTTAACGCCTAAAAGAATGAAAACGAGTAATAAATTATTAATCACACTTGCAGCACTGCTGATCATTATCCCAATAATTGTTGTGGCGGTAAATGTTAAAATAAATTACCGGGACCTTAACACCTCCCAAAAAGACGATATTGAAAATTATGAAAGTTTTGATCAAAAATCGCCAGATACCAAAAGTTTGGAAACAAGTAAGTTCTCAGCCATAAATATTCCTAATGCTAATGGTGCCTACCTGAACATTAAAATAATTAAAGATGAAAAAAATGGAATTAAAATTCCAACCGACATTGCAGATAATTTCGGGTTCATAGTAGATAACAATGGTACGTTGCAAATCACAATGAAAAACGGTGATCAAAAACTACCCTATTCACCAATAATTTTTATTTACAGCAACAATGTTTCACAAATCAGCGTAGCAAAGGCCGGTGCACTCTATATTGACATCAATGCCGATTCATTGACGCTAGATGCAAAGGATATGAACCACTTAAGTTTTGAATCTACATCGAAATTAAAAGTCCTGAAAATTAATGCCGATCATGTCAAAGATATTGTACCGGGAAGCAAAAATATCAACACAATAGAATCCAGCATTAATGAAAGTGAATTTAGAACGGGTGAAATCGACTATAATGGGTTAGCAATTAATGCTAAGGGAGAATCAAAAATCGAGATAAGCGGCGATGAAGAATCGCCTGGAAAATATGGAATCGATCATTTTAAAATCAACACGTCAGATCGCACAACTCTTTCGGTAGAAAACGTGAAGATAAATCACATTTCCGGAAACCTTTCAGATGAAACAAAAGTTCAGATGCCTGTAAAATATTTGAAACAGATGCTTAAAGATTAAATAAGCACATAGCGATTACGCATTTAATCGCTGATCACGTTAAAAAAGGCATGATTTTTAAGCTAACTAACTGGCTCAGGTTACACTTGGGCCAGTTAGTTTAGTTTTTATATCAAATACACAATCCGTGAAGAAGTTTCTCCTTTTAATTGCCTTTTCTTTATTCTTTTTTGGCCAGCTTAAAGCACAAAAAACAGACACGCTATCCATTACACTGGATAATGTAAAATATCCTTACCCGGTTAAGTATTTCCCGATCAATACCGAAGGACAGGACATTAAAATGGCGTATATGGATGTTGCACCCACTTCTAATGCCAATGGCAAAACAGCTATCCTTTTTCATGGAAAAAATTTTGGCGGTTACTATTGGACCAACGTAATCAAAGCCCTCACCAATATTGGTTACCGGGTTATTGTTCCTGATCAGATTGGCTTTGGTAAATCATCAAAAGCATTTATCCATTATAGTTTCCACCAAATGGCTACCTGGAACAAAAGGCTTTTAGATACACTGGGCGTTCAAAAAACCGTGGTTTTAGGCCACAGTATGGGCGGTATGCTGGCCACACGTTTCGCTCTGATGTATCCTGAAAAAACAGAAAAGCTTTTACTTGAAAATCCGATCGGATTAGAGGATTATAAAACTTTTATTCCATACATCACCACTGCCCAGCAATACCAAACAGAACTAAAAACTACCGCAGAAAGTGTAAGGAAATACTATCAGGGTTCTTACTTTACCTACTGGAAACCTGAATATGAATTTTTAGTAAACATTGCCGGAGGCGTTACCAATAGTTCAGATTATCCACGCTGGGCCAAAGTTGCTGCGTTAACTTATACCATGATTTATGAGCAACCTGTGCTATACGAATTTCAGAATCTAAAAGTGCCCACTGTCTTATTTATCGGCAAGGAAGACAAAACCATTGTGGGCAAAGGCTTACTTACGCCAGATCAGCAGGCATTACATGGCCAGTATAAGCTATTAGGTAAACAAACTGCCGCCAAAATTATTGGTGCTAAAATTATCGAATTCGATGCCTGCGGGCACATTCCACATATCGAAATCCCGACGGAGTTTTTGGTGGCATTAACGGGAAGCCTCTGATATAATACTTGAGTGATCGTCATTCTCGCGCATGCGGGAACCACACACAGTGCGTAGCGAAGCTAATCTTAATGCTTTATGATAAGTGCATATATAAAGCATTATGATTCCCAATCAAGGTGAGAATGACGACTACACTAAATTAATTAATCTCTTTCCCCACAATTTTATTAATGCCCTGCATTTCAAAATCGATGTCTTGACCCATTGATTTCATTTTTCCATACAACTCTACACGTAGGTGACTGTTCAGCACAATGCCTGTCCTGATATCAACAGAAGCCTCTCCAGAATTGGTTCCCTGTAAATCTGTTTCCATTTTGTTGCCCATGGCTTCAAAATTTCCTTTTGAAACCAATGTCCCTTTTACGCTCAATATAGCGATGCCTTCCTTTATTTCTTTCAAAGTGTATTGTGTAATGGTTTCAATGGGCATACTCATTTGCATTCTGGTATCAACGGTCCAGCTATCGCCTATTTTAACTGCCTTATCCGGGTAAATTTTAAATGAAGATTCCATTGTTTGCTTCACTATTTCATTGCTAAATTGTTTACTCAAAGCATTTTTAATGTGTTTAACCTGACTGGTATCTTTTGTCATCCTTACCGCCATATTATCCAACATCTTATCTATACCGGCAACGGTTTTAACCACACCGTTCGGGCTTATCGTCATATAAAAAGATGCGCCCTTTAAGCCGCTAAAAGGATTCTTTTTGGTGCTATCCTGATCATCGGAGCTTAATGTCATCGCATTTCCCAGCGCATTCGATTTCATAAACAACCTATTGTAGGTTACCTTGATATCTTTATCGCCATTGTGCCCCTCGGTGATATCAAAAATATAATCTGTTCCTATGGTTTGCGTGGAGTTAATGCTTCTACCGGCAATTTTCTGATTGATGATCTGATCGGAAATAAACGAGAAATCATACTTATTGCCTGTCGGATAATTCTGCTTAAGTGAATATGTTTTTTGTGCCCATACACCAAGTGCGGCCAAGCTGCAGAGCAATGTGAATATTATTTTCATTTTTCTTTATTGATCAAACTATCCGGCAGGCTGCTGGGCAAAAATGCGGCTTAACTGAAAATATAATTCGGGGTGTTTATCTTTTAACAGCTCGGGTTTTTCAAAGAAATATTCAGAAGCCACGGCAAAAAACTCGGCCTGATTGGTGATGGCATAAGGGTTAATATCCGACTTATTATCCTCAATTCTTTCCATTTCCTCATGCATCATTTTAATCCATGGTAAAGTGTATTCATGCGCCAGCAAATTCTCCGGAATGCCATCTGTGGCACCATCCGATTTATCCAGAAGGTGTACAAACTCATGTATAGCCGTATTTTCTTTGCCTGCACTTTTAGAAAAACCATGGCGCAATGCCGAACGCGATAAAATCATTTGTCCGTTCATGTATCCTGTGCCCACCATGCCCATGATATTTCTTTCACCACCATCAAATTGAAAATCCTTGTTAAAGGTATCGGGGTACAATAAAACGCTGGTGAGGTTTTTGTATTGCCAATCGTCAAAACCAAAAATAGGGATCACCGCACTTGAGGCAATCAGCAATTCATCTAGTGTCGTCATTTCTAAACCTACCGGTTCGATTTTAACGGTACTGAAAAATGTAGCTACCTTTTCTTCAAACCTAAGTTTATCCGTCGAATCGAGATTATGGTAATAACTTACATAATCGTCTAGTATTTTTTTGTCTACATCGGTTAAAGGCGTTAATGCCACTTTCTTTTTCTTCAGAATTAAATAAAGGGCGATCAGAAAAATTGGAATCAGGTATATAAAAGGAAGAGAATTCATGCTCAGGATTATGTTGTTGCCGGGCTTTCTATAATTTCAATTTGCGTTAAAACATCCGCTCTTGTTACCGGATAAGGTTGATTATTTGCTATCGCCTGATAAACGGCTTCAAAAAGTGGCAGATAACTTCCTACTTCAGAAGGAATGCGCTCTTCGGATTTTTTTCCATTAGCATCAATAGTTGTTAATACACCCTCTTTATTTGCAGGCTCAATGCCATAGCCAGAATCGGTTAGTTTCATGCCACCTAACAACTGTTCTTCCTGAATATCGGTTCTTTGCTTAATAAAGCTACCTTTTACACCGTGCAAAACAAATCCCGGCTGCGGGTTTACCACCAGCATACTCGAAGTAACAAAAACATGAAGACTGTCAGGGTAAGTGAGTTGGATTGAAAAATAATCATCCACTAAAGTACCTTCCCTGTTTTTACCTAAAATTTTATGATAATTTAACGGCTTGCCAAACAGGCTGATGACCTGATCCAAAAGATGTGGTCCTAAATCATATAGGAGTCCGCTGGCCTCAACAGGGGTTTCTTTAAATACTTTTGGACCAATAACATTGCGGTAGCGATCGTAACGCAGATGAACTTCAACCAGTTTACCTAGTTTACCGCTTTCTATCACCTTTTGTACAGCCACAAAATCGCTGTCCCAACGGCGGTTCTGGTAAAAAAAGATTTGTTTACCTACGCTATCCGCCAATTCAAAAAGTTCTTTTGCCTTTGCGGTTGTTGCCGTAAAAGGCTTTTCTACCAAAATGTGTTTGCGTTTATCTAAAGCTGCTTTTGCATGTTCATAATGGAGATTGTTTGGCGTGTTAATTACGACAAGCTCTATTTCCTCATCATTCAATAGCTCATCAACACTGTTGTAGCTTATAATAGCTGGATAATCATTTACTGCGTTTTTATGATTGCGTTCTACTACAGCCTTTAAATCGAATCCGCTGTGTGCCTGAAAAAAAGGAGCATGAAAAACTTTCCCCGACATGCCGTAAGCTAATAAACCTGCCTTAATTATTTTGTTACTATTGGTATCCATAGGTTATAAATGTAACCAAAAATACCATTACCATTCAAGCATAAGTGTTAAAAAGCCTAAACGTTTTACTTAAGGCTTACACGTTTTTACACTATCTTTGCAGGCATGAAACCGTCGGAGATTAATGCCAAGTGGAAAGTTTTACAGGAAAGAATTTCAACTGAATTTGAATCAGACTTTCCTGATTTAAAGGTCATGCTTTTTCTCATCGGCGTTCAGGAACTGGGCAAAGGGCCCAAGAAGTACAGTAAACGCCAGAAAGAAGAGCTGATGCACATTGCTACCTGCCGTTTATTGAGTGAAATGGGATTCTATGAACTGGAAGGGTTAGACCAGGATGGCTGGCCGCACTGGAAATTAATCAAAGCGATTCCACCTTATACCATGCTGGAGCAGGAAATGCTGATGAAATCGCTGGTAGTGAGTTATTTTGAGGATATTTATTCGTAAATTTTAATTGTCCTATCCGTGGTGTCAGATATTTCTATCTGACACAGATCTAATCAGTCAGATGGTAACATCAGATTGCCGGCACAAATCATTTGATAGTTATTGGACCCCGTTTAATTTCGGTGGCCAGTACGGCTACCTGGGCTGCATATGCGCTGGAAAAACTTACGAAGTTGGCCCCGGCTTGGCCTAAGCGAAACTTAGTAAGTTTGACTTTGTCTGTTGTACTAACCCAAGTCAATTAAATCCGACAGTAGCGGGCACCGAACGCAGGAACTTGATTTTCAAAAAAACTAAATAATATAAAAACTAGCAGCGTCAGAAAGTAATATCACACCATAAAAAAACCCCGGTGGATGTACACCAGGGTTGCATATATAATGACCTCATAGGTAGAGGGAATTTTCGATATTATCCTTGTTTTTGTGCTGTGGCTTTTAAAGCATCGTTGGCAACAATCACGATTTCTACACGACGGTTAGCTGCGCGGCCTGCATCAGTAGTATTATCAGCAATCGGCTCAGCAAAACCCTTACCAATGGTCACTAATCTTGATGATGGCACACCTTGAGAAACGGCATAAGCTTTAACAGCAGCTGCTCTTCTTTCTGAAAGCCCCATGTTATATTGTTCAGTACCTTTGTTATCCGTATGGCCGATAATTTTGATATCTGTATCAGGATATTGATTTAATGATGAGGCTAAACTCTGAATGTTAGTCTTAGCTGCATCTTTTAAAGCAGTTTTGTCGAAATCGAATAAAATACCACTATCAAATTTTACAATAATACCTTCGCCTTCGCGGATCACTTCAGCATTAGGAATAGCTTTTTGAATTTCAGCAGCCTGTCTGTCCATTCTACGACCGATAAAAGCTCCGGCTGTACCACCTATAGCACCACCAATTAAGGCCCCTACAGCTGTATTACCTGCTTTTTTCCCGATCAATGCACCAATTACACCACCTGCTGCTGCACCGATACCAGCACCTTTTTGTGTTTTAGTTAAACTATCACAACTTTGGAATGCCATTGATCCTACGGCTAATCCTATACTTAATGTGGCTATTCTTACTTTTGAAATACTCATGATATGCTAGATTTATAATTTCCACCAATATATTCAAACACAATGCCAAAAACTGATAGTGCTCTGTTTTCGATCCAATTTTATCGTTATCCATTGTATTCACAAATGTTTTTACAAAAAAAGAGTCCCGATAAATCAGGACCCTCCACATATATTGTATCATTCTTAGTACAAAAACTAAGCTGAAAAATAACTCTCCAACTCTTTTAAAGTATTTTCATCTGTTTTAAAATCTTTGATGACCTGCCCTTTTTCTACCAACACAATGCGGTTACAAACATCGGTAACATGGTTTAAATCATGACTGGAGATAAAAGTTGTCATATTGCCGGCCTGTGCCTTTAACAAGTTTTTTAAACGGATCTGCGTGGTTGGATCGAGATTGGCAAACGGTTCATCCAAAATTAATATTTCGGGCTTTTGCATTAAAGCGGCAGCAATACCTACTTTAACCTGGTTTCCCTTACTAAAATCGCGGATATATTTTCCACTGTTCAGGATTTCGCCATTAAAAAACTCTCCGTATTGGTTAAGGTATGCAGAAACATCGGCAACGCTTAACTGATGTAAACTGCCAATAAACACAAAATACTCTTCAGGTGTTAAATAATCGATCAGGAAACCTTCGTCTAAAAAGGATGCAGTATAATTTTTCCAGTTATCATTTTGCATTACATTTTCACCTTTCGATAAAACCTCGCCCGTGGTTGGGCGGATCAGATCTAAAAGCATCCTAAAGAAAGTAGTTTTACCTGCACCGTTATTCCCCACTAAACCTACGGTTTCACCGGCAGCAATCTGTAGATCTTCGATGTTTACAACGGTTTTATCGCCATAAACTTTTTGTAATTTCTTAACTTCTAAAATCATAATTATTCTCTAAAGCCTTCGGCTATTTTATATCGTTGTTTTTCAAGTCGTTTTGCAATGTAGTTTACCCAGAAGCCTCTTAACAACAGCATGGATAAACCGAATACGCCCACTACAGCCAAGCCCCAGTAAGGTTTATTTAAAATGCCAAACGGCACATACATAATAATGGGCGTAAGCGCATAAGGGAACATCAAAAGCCATTGGGTAGCACCGGTTCCCTGGTAGTTAAAGCTTGCGGCTTTAGTAATATCTAATCTTTTATAATTTAAAGTAGCCAGATAAAGCACCACTACTGTCCCAAACCCGATGTTATAGAAATAAGCAGCCAGGTGCAGAAGCAATAATTTTGGGCTTAAAAACCCATAAAAACTAGCCAATACGGTAATAATGGTACAACCAATAGTAAAAAGCAAAAATTTAGCTTTGATATAATCTTTAAAATTGATTTTGTTGGCCAATATGCCATCAAAATGGGCACTTTGCCAGGCAAACATGAACTGCCCATAAATAATGATCGAGATACCCGTCATAAATATGGCACCAAACATCATCTGTCCAAAGGCATCACTATTGATCGCTTTTTCCTTATAAAAAATAAACCCGTAAAAAAGGAAAAAGAAACCCATAATTACTGCTGAACGTGGGCGTTTATGGCGGAGAATTAATTTTAATTCTAAAGCAGCCAACTCCCCAACTTTACCAAAGCGGTTAAGGAAAGCATAATCAGTACTGCCTTTTCTCTCCTGTTTGGTGCTCAGTTCTTCCACATATAAGTTTTTACGCAGGAAACCAGCGTTGAAATAAAATATTGCAATAGCTGCGAGTGTAAACGCAAAGCCATATGCAGGATGTGCGGCAATGCCCCTGAATACGAAATCAGAAGCTGCCATAATAGAAATAACCTTATAATACTCTAAAGCAGCAAAAGCAGCAATGACAACCAGTCCGAAAAAGGTATAAAGGGTATTGGTGATGGATTTCCGCTTAATATACAACACCAGGTAATTGTTAAACACCATTATTGAAAGTATCGAAACGATATACATGATGGTGGTAACAGCACCTAAGTTCGGAGCAATTTTAGTAAGGCAAAAAGGTAGAAAAATAAAAAACGGCCAAAGGTTAAAGGCAGAAAATAGTGCTTTAACATTTAAAAAACTGATGATTTTGCTTCGCGAAATCCTCAAATGCAGATAAGGAATAATACTCAGTGTGGGCAGTTCCTGAAACTGTAAACGCATGATAAAATCGAATGCAAAATAATAAAGGATGATACCATTGAAACTGGAAATCACATCTTTATTTGGGAAAATTTGTGGCAGAAAATGTGACATTCCAAAACCTACGCCAACAGCAATGGCAAAGAAGTAAAGCATAAAGAAACCTAAAACAATCTGGCCAGCAATACTACTGCCCCGGTTCCGCGAACGCCAGAAAGATTTTCTTTGGTGACTTAAAAAAGTACTCAGCATATTTAGTTTAGGTGTTTGATTTTTTATTTAATATACCTATTAGTATGCATTTATAAGAAAATGTTACACTAATATTTGTATTTGTCTTTCCAGTTTTGCCTTAATTTTTCACGCAATTTCTCTTCTGCAGGGTTTTTACCCGGATCGTAGAGTTTTGTACCGCTTAATTCTTCAGGAAAGTATTCCTGGGGCGAAAAATTGCCTTCATAACCGTGTGAATATTGGTAATCTTTTCCATAGCCGATGTTTTTCATCAGTTTGGTGGGTGCATTACGGATATGTAAAGGCACTGGCAGATTGCCCGTCTGTTTAACGAGTGCCTGCGCTTTATTTATGGCCTCGTAAGCCGCGTTGCTTTTTGGCGAACTGGCCAGATAAGTCACACACTGCGATAAAATAATCCGCGCTTCCGGATAACCAATTACATTTACGGCAGTAAAACAGTTATTGGCCAATAACAGCGCATTCGGATTGGCGTTACCGATATCTTCTGAAGATAAAATCAAGAGCCTGCGGGCGATGAACAACGGGTCTTCTCCGCCTTCAATCATCCTGGCTAACCAATAAACCGCAGCATTTGGGTCGCTGCCACGAATTGATTTGATGAATGCTGAAATGATATCGTAATGTTGTTCCCCGGCTTTATCATATAAAGCCAGGTTTTGTTGTGCATGCGCCAGCACATTTTCATTGGTGAGTACAATTTTATTGCCACCAATACCATTTATGGCGATTTCGAGTACGTTTAATAATTTCCTCGCATCGCCACCAGATAAACGAATTAAGGCTTCATGCTCTTTTATAGTGATTTTTTTCGCTGCAAGAACTGCATCCTTTTTGATGGCTGTTTGCAACAAACCGACCAGTTCTTCTTCGGTAAGGGATTTTAAAATATAAACCTGACAACGCGAAAGCAAAGCGGAAATAACTTCGAAAGATGGATTCTCTGTGGTGGCACCGATCAAAGTAACCAAACCCCTTTCTACTGCCCCTAACAAACTATCCTGCTGCGATTTACTAAAACGATGAATCTCATCTATAAACAAAATGGGCAAACCCAGAAAGCTATCTTTTAACTGTGCGGCACGGTCAATTACCTCCCGGATATCTTTTACCCCGCTGTTAATGGCACTCAAATTAAAAAAAGGCCGGTCTAAAGCCTGTGAAATAATATAGGCCAAAGTGGTTTTTCCAACGCCCGGAGGCCCCCAAAAAATCATTGATGGCAGCTGACTGCTTTCAATGGCCTTACGCAACACCGCTCCCACGCCAACTAAATGTTTTTGCCCTACATATTCATCGAGGTTTTGAGGGCGCATACGTTCGGCTAAAGGGGGCAGGTTTTGCATAAGGGTAAATATATAAAATTGAATATTTTGTTTGTAGATAATTTACTAACCAAATAGGTGTGGGATAAGTTTGCTACGGATGCACAGATTAACATGGAGGTAAAACTCTTTTATCGCCCGAGTTTGTAATGCAGATCTCGGTAATCCTCGTAAAAACGAGGATTATTTGGCTATCTGGATTTTCGCTACTGTTGGGTTTAATTTCCCTAACTACAGCTGCATGTACAACCTAACCCCGATCAAAGCGAGATGCCGATATTTCATCGGCAGAAGCGGGAGCGGGACTGCGCTTAACCAAAAGCCACTGAAACTGCTTTCCAAAAAAATAGCAGTTTTAAAATTATTAACCGATTCGGGAAATATGCACCGCTACACTTCAGTCGAAATAACAACAGATGGCACAAAGATCTAATCCTCTATCTTAGAGTGGTGCTTGGTATCCTTCATCGTAGTATACAAAATCAGCGAAATCAAAATACATCCGGTTACGTACCAGTAAAAGTAATTTTCATGACCGATATTCTTAAACCAAAGTGCAAAATATTCTGCCGTTCCGCCGAAAATGGCAACGGTTAAAGCATAAGGTAAACCCACACCTAAAGCCCTGATTTCGGCAGGAAAAAGTTCAGCTTTAACCACCGCATTAATACTTGTGTAGCCACTCACTATAATCAAGGCACCGATCATCAATAAAAATATGATTGTAGTATTGGCCTCGCCAGCGAGGCCTGTTAAAATGGGATAGGTACATAAAGTACCCATTACCCCGAAACCGATTAACAGGGGCTTTCTCCCGATTTTATCAGATAACAGACCGAACAACGGCTGCATAACGGCAAAAACCAGCAACGAAACAAATGATAATGTGGTGGAAGTTTCTTTACTCAGGTGAACGGTATTCACCAGAAACTTTTGCATATAAGTACTAAACGTATAAAAGGCGATGGTTCCACCCAATGTTAAGCCCACTACCGTAAAAACCTCTTTCGGATACTTCAGCAATACAGCAATGCCTCCTTTTTTGTCTTTTGCATTTTTACCTTGAAAGGCAGCCGTTTCATCTATATGTCTGCGCAGATACAAAGCAATAAAAGAGAGGACAGCACCAATAAAAAAGGGAATCCGCCAGCCCCAATTGTGTAATTGGACCGGAGTAAGCAACCAGTTCTGCAAAATCAACTGGATGCCCAGCGCCAATAATTGTCCACCAATTAAGGTTACATATTGAAAACTCGAATAAAATCCACGGTGTTTTTTGGTGGCCATTTCGCTGAGGTAGGTAGCTGAGGTTCCATATTCACCACCAGTACTCAAACCCTGAATCAATCTGGCAAAAACGAGCAATAACGGGGCGGCAATGCCAATCCTTTTATAGCCTGGAGTTAAACCGATAATCAGGGAGCCAATGGCCATTATTAAGATAGAAAGCGTCATCGAGCGTTTCCTTCCTAATTTATCAGCAATGCTGCCAAACAACCAGCCACCAATGGGGCGCATTAAAAACCCTACCGCAAAAATTCCGGCTGTGTTTAACAACTGTGCAGTTGGATTGCTGTCCGGAAAAAAGGCAGGCGAAAAATAAAGTGCGAAAGCAGAATAAGTATACCAATCGTACCATTCAACCAGATTGCCTACGGAACCACCCAAAATAGATTTCAACCGGTATTCTACATCCTTAATTTCTTCTTTTTGTATTGTTTTTTCCATAGTGTAGAATTATTGATTGAGAGAATTTTAAATGAGTGATTGAATGCCGGATGTGAAACTTAAATTAATACCAGTTGTTTATCAAAAATATAATAATTTTATAAAGAAAGCGCGGAGTTATATTCAACCTTACCCATTCACTCCTTCCAACATTCAATCATTAAAACAATGAAAGATAACTTTTCTACCCAATCTGCCGATTACGCCATATACCGGCCAACATATCCGCAGGAACTATACGATTATCTGTTTGCCCTGGTAAAAAACAAGGAAACGGCATGGGATTGTGCCACAGGTAATGGTCAGGTTGCCCGGGTACTGGCGCAGCATTTCGGGTCGGTTTATGCAACAGACATTAGTGAAAATCAATTGAAAAACGCTTTACAATTGCCCAATATCACTTATAAAGTGGAGCCAGCAGAACAAATATCGGTTGGTAATGCCAGTTTTGATCTGATTACGGTAGCACAGGCCATCCACTGGTTTAATTTCGAAGCATTTTATGCCGAAGTAAGAAGAACACTAAAACCAGACGGACTTTTTGCAGTAATTGGTTATGGGATTATGTCTGTCGATAAAAAAGTAAACAAAGTTATCCATAAGCTTTACGAAGATATATTAGGCAAATACTGGGACAGTGAACGCCGTTATATTGAAGAAGGCTACAAAACCATACCCTTTCCTTTTGAAGAAATGATTGCACCACATTTCCAGATCAAAACCACCTGGAATTTTAACCAGCTAATTGGCTATTTAAATACCTGGTCTTCCTTGCAGCACTACAAAAAAGCCAACGATCGCAATCCCCTGGAGTACCTCTTTACCGAACTAAAAGAAGCCTGGGGGGATGATGCAGAAAAGGATGTCCATTTCCCGATTTTATTGCGGGTTGGGCGATAAATTTAACCACAGAGTCAACAGAGAAAAGGCACAGAGCACACTGAGTAAATTTTTAAGCGACTAAAGTTGCTCTGTTTACTCTGTGAAAACTCAGAGATCTCTGTGGTTAATTAAACTTCTATTTCAACAACTCCAGTATCCCTAAAACAGTTAGCTTTTTCTGCTCACCGCTTTTCATATCTTTTAAGGTCAGCTCTCCGCTGGAAATTTCATCTCCACCAACTAAAATAACATAAGGTATGTTTTTGGCATCGGCATAAGCCATTTGTTTTTTCAGTTTCGCCGAAGTTGGATATAATTCTGCCGAAATCCCAGCATTTCTAAGCTGCTGAACAATCGGCAAGGCATATTTTTCGGCTTCTGCATCGAAATTACTGATCAAAACTTTTGTTCCTACTTCTGCTGAGGCAGGGAAAAGGTTAAGTTCTTCCAATACATCATAAATACGGTCGGCACCAAAAGAAACGCCCACACCGGTTAAGCCTTTTAAGCCAAACATACCCGTTAAGTCATCGTAACGGCCACCACCGCCAATGCTGCCCATGACCACTTCATTGGTTTTAACCTCGAAAATACAGCCGGTATAATAATTTAATCCACGTGCTAAAGTAATGTCTAACTCTAATTTACCTGTTAAAGGTAAACCATAAGCATTCAGGCTTTCTACATAATCAAAAACCTGTTCTATTTCTGCAATACCTTTTAAACCCGTTTCAGATTGCCCTAAAACTTCTTTCAGGCTGGCCAGTTTTTCCTCGTTAAAACCTTCCAATAAAATTACCGGACGGAGTTTTTCCAAATCCTGTTCGGTAAAACCGCGTTCCAACAATTCTTTACTTACCCCATCTAAACCGATTTTATCTAGTTTATCAATGGCTACCGTCATATCGATAATCAAATCAGGCTTACCGATAATTTCGGCAATACCGGATAAAATTTTACGGTTATTAATTTTGATGGTGAAATCCTTTAAGCCTAGTTTGCTCAAAGCTTCGTTATAGATCAAAATAAACTCGGCTTCGTTCAATAGACTTTCAGAACCCACCACATCCACATCACACTGGTAAAATTCACGGTACCTGCCTTTTTGCGGACGATCGGCACGCCATACCGGCTGTACCTGAAAACGTTTAAAAGGCAAGGTAATTTCGTGCTGGTGCATCACCACATAACGGGCGAAAGGCACAGTCAAATCGTAACGAAGCGCTTTTTCGGAAATTAAAGGAATCAGCTTGTTACTATTATCTTCTTCAGCAAAATTGAACGATTTCTTTTTTGGATCTTTAAGATAATCCCCGCTGTTTAAAATTTTAAAAATCAGCTTATCGCCTTCATCGCCGTATTTTCCGGTTAAGGTTGAAAGATTCTCAAAACTTGGCGTCTGGATTTCGGCATAACCATATTTTCTGAAAACCGTTTTAATGGTATCGTAAATAAAGTTGCGTTTAACCATTTCAACCGGGGTAAAATCGCGGGTACCTTTTGCTAATGAGGGTTTAATAACTGACATAGCCGCAAAAGTACAAAAATGTAAGGTTTAAACCTTGCAGGTTTTTAATGGCCTTATTAAAAAACGATAAGTTATATAAATACATAGGTGTTAATTGCAAACTGCCAACTGATTTGGGCGTTCCCCAAGCTACGCAAGGGTCGGGCTCTTTCAGGGCTGCGCTTCGCTCCGGTACCGATGAAGGATCGGTACTGAACCCTTACAATCCCTAACGCGAACTTTGCTTATGAGACCTCGCCGTTTTGTGAAACCTGCGAGGTCTGAAAAATCATTTCCCCAATACCTCTTTAACCATTTCCCTGTTTGGCTTAGATACCGGGATTTTATCACCATTATTCATCAAAAGCGTCCCGCCATCTTCTTTCAGCCAGCTTTTTACAAATTTCGGATTCACCAGGTGACTTTGGTGTGCCCGTACAAAGCCATGCGGTTTTAGCAGATCTGAGTACTCTTTCAGTGGTTTCGAAATCAGGATTTTATCACCATTGCTTAAAAAGAAAAAAGTATAGGTATTATCGGCCACGCAACGGATAATATCATCAACAGGAACATACCGGATTTCGTGCTGTTGAGGCAAGGCAATTTTCGGGCTGCTCGATTCACTTTTTTTAATCTGGCTCAACAAAAAATTAAGCTGCTCACCATTTATTTTATTCCTGAACCTGATTTCAGCCTTTTCTACCGCAGCTTTCAGCTCTTCAGGATCAACTGGTTTGAGCAGATAATCAAGGGCCGCAAATTTTACTGCCTGGATGCCATAATGATCGTAAGCGGTTACAAAAACAACCTCAAAAGTTTTCTCATTGAGCAGGTTCAACAGATCAAAACCTGTTGTTTTACCCATCTGGATATCCAGGAAAAGCAGATCAGGATGATGCAGGTTAACCTGTGCAAAAGCATCGTCAATATTGGATGCACTGGCTACCACTTTGATATCGGGACAGTGTTTATCCAGTAATATCTTTAGATTTTCTAAATTGGCGACTTCATCATCTACTAAAATTGTCCGCATTTTATAACCATTGATTAATTGTGATCCGGATTAAAGTTCCATTTGCATCTGCTTTCATCTCCAACAAAAAGGTGGTTTCTTTGTAAATCGAATTCAGTAAAGATATTCTGTTTTTGGTCAAAGCCAAACCCAATCCGGCATAATCTTTTTCTACATCGAAACCATTGCCGTTATCTTTTACACTTAGTATCAAATCCGTTTCTTGTTTTATAAAACTGATTTCAATCTTTCCGTTATTCCCTTTTCCGGCAATGCCATGTTTCACCGCATTTTCTACAAAAGGCTGTAAAAGCATCGCCGGAATTTCGATATTCTCCACTTCCAGATCAGACGAAGCAGTAATAATATACTGAAAGCCAAAACGTAACTGCTCCATCTGCAGATAATCATCTAATAACATTTTTTCTGCTGTTAAGCTGATGAGTTCCTTATGGTCTAAAACATTACGCGTTAATCGTGCAAATTTGCTAAGGTAACGGTTGGCATTGTCGATTTCATTTTTGTTCATCAGGTTTTGGATGCCAGCAAGTGCATTAAACAAAAAGTGTGGGTTTAACTGCGAACGAACAGAATCTAACTGGAGTTTGGCAATTTCTTTTTCCTGCAATTTCTGAGCAATTATTTCGGCAGCTCTTTTTTTACGGTTATTGAGAATTAAAACTCCTACAAGACCGAAAAAGCCCCCAATTATAATCCCTTTTAAAAAATCTTTAGATGTAAAAAAATTTTCTTTCTTTTCAATTACTGTAAACTCAAAAGATGTTTGGGGTAATGTCCAGCTTACACTACGAGGCAAATCAAGCGATCGGTATATTTCTGGTGCAATTGAAACCTGATATGTTCCCGGTTTCTTAAAATATTCAGCATCAACTGAGATGTACGAATTATCCCAATCACTGGTTGTTAGAACAGTTTCTTCAGGGTAATCACCACCATGTCGGGTTATTTTTGCTTTGTAAATAAAATTAACACCTGTATTTTCTATACCAATCGACATTAGTTTTATACTATCACTTACAATAATAGTTTCGCCATTATTTAAAGGATGCCGTTTTAGAAAAAAGGATTTCTGCCCCTTTTTTATCACTAGTCTGGTCATTTCACTAACAGATAATCCTTTTGTATTGATTGATTCTGAAAACAGATTCTTAATCAATACTTTCGGAGGTAAAAGAGGATGATTATAAATTACAATTGTATTTACTTTAAACTTCTGAGGCAGTTTATATATTTTAACAATAATCTTCTTACCAACAACATTATAATCACCCAAACTCATTGTAAAATAATTTGGAAAATCACTCTCTTTGGGCCATCTAAAGTCTATCTTCCTCGGAATGGCATCATCCACAAGAAAAACACTATCGTTCTCTATGACAGAATATCTGTAGTATTTTAAGCTATCTTTATGTATTCTGGTCTCCAGATGTATCTTCTCTGACTGGCCAAGAAAAACGTTATTCTTCAATGAGTCTCCAAGATCAGGATTGCTGAACGAAATCCACTTGGTCCTATCATCTACACGAAGTAATACATTACAACTAGAATAGGGAACAGTAATGCCATATAACATTGAATTCCCATTCGCATTACTTAAGAAAACATTCTTTTTTACTTGGCCGAATAATACTAGTGGGGCAAAAAACAGGAGGAAACATATTATTTTTTTCATGCGTTTAATTTTTCATAAACATCTTGCAAAAAATCTGCTTAAGAAATATTAAAACAGGATATAGTCTGGATAAACTAGTAAAAGAGTTTGTTGAACCAGTATTTAAATTTGAGCGCCACATTTAATCATAGAATTGTACACCATAATATCGATACAAAAAGATTCAAAAGAACGGTCGTCATTCCCGCGCAGGCGGGAATCTTAATGCAAGATAAAGACTTTAATAAGACATTACGATTCCCAATTGAGTTGGGAATGACGCAAAGATTATAGGCATCGCCCTCTGGGCGTAGTCGAAGACTCCTGCACAAGCATATCAAATAAAGATCCTTCGTTGCACTCAGGATGACAGCTTTTTCTGTTATCCCCCGGCCTTTTTCACTTTATAACCATCTTTTTGCAAAATACCCATCACTTTATCGCGAACATCACCCTGAATCATGATTTCGCCATCTTTAACCGATCCGCCTACACCACATTTGGTCTTCAACATTTTGCCCAACACCTCTAAATCTTCCGAACGGCCTCGAAAACCAGTAATTAACGTTACCGCTTTACCACCACGGTTCTTTTTATCCAGCATTACCCGCAAATCCTGCTGGTTGTTTGGCGAGGTAACCGTATCATCAACTTCTTCTTCGTATTCGAATTCAGGATTGGTAGAATACATAATTCCGCCAAGATCGCTTAAACTGTTTTTCTTTGGTTTCATGTTTATCATGTTATATGGGAAATGGATGATGGTTAATGGTTTAAATCGGTTATTGACGCGTAACTCCAAACTAGTTCACCTGTTCATTAGCCATTGGTTTATTCATCAATGGTTGATAGTTTTATGGCTCATGATTAATCTTCAGTCCGGCTCAAAACTCCAAGCCCTCAACTCCAAACTAAACTATGGAACAATTACTTTTAACGAGAGTGGATTCACCAAAGCTTGAATCTCCACGCCCATTTGCAAAGGCTCTCCATCTACATGCACCGCTCCCGCAGCTTCTCTTGTAATCTTAATATTTTTACCCTTAATAATTTCAATCATATCTGATGTTTCGGCCTTTCCTCTTAACATTACATAACCCAATAGTGGCAATTTTATTATTGGAAAAGGTTTAATAATGCAAATATCCAGCAACCCGTCTTTTACCGAAGCATTTGGTGCGATGTAAACATCATTTCCATACTGCGATGAGTTGGCAACGCTGATGGCGAAGGCTTTTCTGGTATATTCTGTACCGTCGATATTCAAATGATAAGTTTGCGCCTTATAATTAAAAACCTCCTTAAAACCCAGTTTTACATAACCTGATAGCCCTCGTTTTTTGTCTTTAGAAAAAACAGCACTCAGATGGGCATCAAATCCCATTCCGGCCAGGTTGAAAAAACATTTTTTATTAAACTCGGCTGTATCAATTTCATCAATCTTAAAATCATTGATGATGGACAGCGCATACCTTAAGTTTTTAGAAATATTCAAAAAGCGGGCAAGACCATTGCCTGATCCCAGCGGCAAAATTCCTAAAATTTTATGGTGCTTTAATACTTTTGTAGCAACTTCGTTTATGGTGCCATCGCCACCTGCAGCAACAATTACATCAAAATTTTTGGTGGCGGCTTCGTCTGCCAGTTCGCCGGCATGCCCCACATATTCGCTAAAAACGAAATTGGGGCTAAACTTTTCCTTATCCAGGTATTTGTCGATAAAATCTGGAATACGCAGTTTCCCTCTCCCACCAGAGATAGGGTTTATGATAAAGAGGATATTGATCTTTGTGTGCAAAGTGTAAGATTGAGTGCACAAAATAATCTATAATTTTTGAAATAAAGAAAATATGCTAATTTTGCGACAGTAAAAAGTGGATTGATTTGCTATCCCGATACCTCGGGACCGGATTGCAACCACTTAAAAAAATTGCTAATGCCTCCTTTCAATCATTTCAATACCTGTTTCCAAGGGGTTTGGCAATCATAAATTTGTTTATTTATCATTAATTATTTAATAAATGTCATATTTATTTACATCAGAATCTGTTTCTGAAGGTCACCCAGATAAAATCGCCGATCAAATTTCGGATGCATTAATTGACAACTTTTTGGCTTTCGATCCGGAATCAAAAGTAGCTTGCGAAACATTGGTAACTACGGGTCAGGTTATTTTAGCAGGTGAGGTAAAATCTAAAACATATTTAGATGTACAGCAGATTGCACGTGATGTAATCAAGAAAATTGGTTACACCAAAAGCGAATACATGTTCGAGGCCAACTCTTGCGGTATTTTATCAGCTATACACGAGCAGTCGCAGGATATTAACCAGGGTGTAGATAGAAGCAGTAAAGAAGAACAAGGTGCAGGCGATCAAGGTATGATGTTTGGTTATGCAACCAACGAAACTGAAGATTACATGCCCCTGGCATTAAACCTTTCTCATAAATTATTACAGGAACTGGCTGTTTTACGCCGCGAAAATAACGAAATTACCTATTTACGCCCGGATGCAAAAAGCCAGGTTACATTAGAGTATGATGATAACAACAAACCGGTTCGCATCGATGCCATTGTAATTTCTACACAGCATGACGATTTTGATGAAGAAGCTGCAATGTTGGCCAAAATCAAAACTGATCTGGTAAACATCCTGATTCCAAGAATCATCAAAAACAACCCGGCTTATGCACATTTATTTAACGATAAAATTGAGTACCACATTAATCCAACCGGTAAATTTGTAATCGGCGGTCCGCATGGCGATACGGGTTTAACCGGTAGAAAAATTATTGTTGATACTTACGGTGGCAAAGGCGCTCACGGCGGTGGAGCTTTCTCTGGTAAAGATCCAAGTAAAGTAGACAGAAGTGCGGCTTATGCTACCCGCCACATCGCTAAAAACTTAGTGGCTGCCGGTATTGCCGACGAAATTTTGGTTCAGGTATCATACGCTATCGGTGTTGCAAAGCCAATGGGTATTTATATCAATACTTACGGAACGGGTAAAGTAGGTAAAACGGATGGCGAGATTGCTAAAATTGTAGAATCGATTTTCGATATGCGTCCTTACTTTATTGAGCAACGCTTAAAATTAAGAAACCCAATTTATAGCGAAACTGCTGCTTACGGACACATGGGCCGTACACCAGAAACCGTTACCAAAACTTTCAGAACTCCAAACGGTGAAAAAAAAACCGTTTCAGTTGATTTGTTTACCTGGGAGAAATTAGATTACGTAGATCAGGTTAAAGCTGCTTTCGGTATTTAATTTTCTAATAAATCATAAAAACAGGCGTTTTGCAACATGGCAGAACGCCTGTTTTATTTTGCCAACTTACATCTAAATTTTCCCAGCTGTAAGTTTAGTGGTTTACAAACCGCAGTAAAACTGTTTTTTGAAAAGCAGGGTTCGTCATGCTTTGGTTCCGACCGCCCCGCCATCCGCTTTACTTCGCTGCGCTCCGCGTTCGCTCCTGTCAGGTTTATTTAAGTTAGGCAGGTGGTCCTTAGGAAGAACATCTCCCCTCAAAAGCAGATACTTGAAGCACTGTAGTTTTCCGGCAATAGCAGCAAAAACATCACCTGTCTAAACCTGATTGGCGCGAAAATCCTTTTTTGCCTCCCTCAATGAGCTTTTACCGCAGTTAGCGTGAAGGCAAAAAAGATTGAAGCAAAAAGCAGGACGGGCATTAAAAGAAGCTACTGTATTTGCTTTCCAAAAAACAACATACATATTTAACTTTCGGTTTTGTACCGGATGGTAACATCCAACACCACAAAAAATTTGGACAGGTGGTTCTTAGGAATAAATGTCTTAAAGCCTATTATTTTTCATAAACGACAATTCTTTTTCGGCGAAATGATCATCATCGATGCTATAAGACTTAATATCTGCAATTTTCATTTCATCAACCACATCTACAAAATTTTGAAACTTGGCCATTTTGCCTGGTTTAATGATCACAATCATATACTTGGATGGATTATGCTGATGGGTAGCTGCCACCAATAGCTTATTCGAGGCAATTTCCTTTTGGAGACTTGCCACAGGGGTCACTTTCATGTTGGCTTTTTCAATAGTCCCCATATAAGAAACGGCCTTGTTATTTTTACCCAGTACAATGGTCATGGTGCGTGATTCGGGATAGTTTTCTACCATGTTAATATCCGTCTTATCTGGCTTAGCAATATCAGCAGCATTTAACTGGCTCAGCGTTGTGGTGAGCATAAAAAATGTAGTTAATAAAAACATCAGGTCTACCATTGCAGTAAGATCTACCCTTGGTGTTGCTTTTTTGGTTCTTCCTTTTACGGCCTTGCCGCCTTGAGATTCGTTTAGAGTTGCCATAATGATTTAGATTTTTTAATGATGATGATAACCCTTATGAAATTGCATAAAAAAGCGGCTAAAAATTTAACCGCTCAAAAAAATCGTCAGCAATGACGATTATATCAATATAACTACTTCACGGCTTCAATAACGCCACAGCCCACTCTTGGCCCTGAGTTACCCGTAGGTTGCGTGGTATAATCATCTTTACCGCCATGTACAATAATTCCCCTGCCAATAATATTTTTAATATCACCATCTTTAATGCTCCACCTATCGGTAGTAACCGAAAGTGTGGCATGTCCTTTACCATCTAACATGATATTGCCAATATCGCCACTGTGGTAAGCTGCCGATCCCCATTTTCCATGGGCTTCTTTTGTAGGATTCCAGTGACCGTGAGTGTTCTCGCCCATATTGCCACAATCGCCATGTTCATGAAAGTGTACCGCAACATTGCTATCTGCCCTTGCTGCAAAGTTCATTTCAATATCCATTTTAATTTTCCCATCGCTTAATTGATAAAACTTTGCCGTTCCAATGGTTTTCGTATTGTCAGCTGTTTCGGTTAAGGTAGCCATTGCAATTTCCTTCTCCGTTTTTGTACAGGCACTTACAAGCGCAACACCTGCAATTGCCAGGCTTAAAAGATATTTTTTCATATGATTAAAATTTAGTTTAAACAAGAACACATTGGCAATCATTTAGTTTGCTTTAAAAAGAATGATGGCAAAACCATTTCGAATGCCACTTGTTTAAACAGTATAAAATAGTATAACTATGGAACAGCCAAATGAAATGAACACTTTAAGTCAAATTTTAGAAAAATTGAGGCTGAAAGGAAAAGATAACGAACTAAAAATATCTGATCACGGTAAGATGCAAAGTAAATCGTTGGGTAAGATTTACAAACCAGAGGATTTAACTATTGTTAAAACCTACCGCTTTGAAGGAGATTCAGACCCTGCAGACAATTCAGTATTGTATCTGATAGAAGATAAAGAAAAAAATATTGGATATGTATTAGATGCTTACGGAACATATTCTGATAATGAAGGTCCGGCATTTGATGATTTTTTAAAGAAAATTCCAACAGAAAACAGGGACGAACAGGAACTGTTCTCTTAATAACTTCAGCTTATAATATAAAGGGGAAGCAGCGTAATCTGATTCTCCTTTTTTTATTTTAAATGAGTATCGGTCTATAATTCCCTAATTTTGCGCCTCATTTACGAGCCCCAGATGAAAAGCAAAATTAATATTCCGCCCATACCTGCTGTTTTACTATCCATTATTAGTGTGCAATGTGGGGCGGCAATTGCAAAAGGGCTTTTTCCACAAATCGGGGCTGCCGCAACAGCATCTTTACGGATCGGCTTATCTGCTGTAATCTTACTAATTGCCTTTAGACCAAACCTATTTAAACTTAATGCCAAACAATGGAAATACGTGATCCTATATGGTGTTTGTTTAGGGGTAATGAATATGGTTTTTTATATGGCCATCGCCCGGATTCCGATCGGTTTAGGGGTAACTTTAGAATTTGTTGGCCCACTGGGACTTGCTATTTTTGGTTCGAAAAAACCTATTGATTTTCTATGGGTGGTACTTGCTGCAACAGGCATTGTATTAATCACCCCATGGACGGGCACAGGACTTAATTTAGCGGGCGTACTGCTGGCGCTTTTGGCTGGTGTTTTCTGGGCGTTTTATATCATTTTGGGCGGTAGAATTTCCAAAATTATGAAAGGAGGTGATGCCGTTGCCATTGGAATGTTATTTGCCACCATAGTCATTTTGCCTTTTGGCATTTTTGGTGGCGGTTTAAGCTCGCTAACTCCTAAATTAACTGGGTTGGGAGCGGCACTTGCACTATTATCAAGCGCCATACCCTTCACCTTGGAAATGAAAGCATTTAAGCAGCTTCCCGCCCGAACCTTTAGTATTTTAATGAGCCTGGAACCTGCTATGGCTTCATTAGCTGCACTTGTTTTTTTACAGGAATACCTCAGCTTAAAAGAGTGTTTTGCAGTGGCCTTTGTTGTCATTGCTTCTGCAGGTTCCTCCTTAACCACTAAGTATACCAAACGATAATCAGGCTAATTTTTCTGTTTTATGGATGATGATCTCATCAGTTAACCGGTCAGCTTGCGCCACAAAATTTACGAGATAGGGCTGCTCGTTGTGGAGATCCAAACCTGCCTGATCTTTCCACTCCTCGTGAAAAATAAAAATGTAATCACTCGCCGACTCATGCAGATCGTACTGAATGCAGGCTTCCTCCTGGCGCGAATTTGCGACCATATCCAGCAGCATGGTTCTTAATTCCGTTACGGTTTCCGCTTTGCTTTTAACTATTGCTGTTAAATGAATGCTCATATATTGCTGTATTTAAAAAATTTTGGGTTAAATGTTCCTGGTACAATTTAAGTGCAGTCCTAATATCTGCATTCTTTTCTACATCATGAAAATGAATTCCTGGTATTTGTTCCATTCCGGTAAAGGCATTCATCCTGTGGAAACCGAACAAAACACCTTCATCCACACTGGTTTCCATAAAAAATTCTCCTGGCAAGGTAAATGCTTCTTTAGGCGCATTCCATGATGATGTGACCATATATTTCTTACCTTGCAACATGCCACCGGTACCATAATTCCGGGTTGGATTTTCAGCTTTGCGCCCGTCGCTAATGTAAATCCCATTTTTATGCCCTTCAGTAAATACCACATCTATATATTTTTTAAATCCATGTGGCAACTGGAACCACCAGATTGGGGTGTGGTAAATGACAACATCTGCCCAAACATACTTTTCTACTTCTTCCTTTGGATCGTATTTGTGATTGATATTGGTTGTTTTTACCTCAAATCCTTTCTGAGAAGAGAAGAAATCTAGCGTAGCATTCGCTATCGTTTCATTGAACCGGCCGCCGGAATGACCAAATTTTTGTCCTGCATTGATTATAAATATTTTTGTCATTTTGTTCTTTACTATTTGTTGAGACAAAATTATAGCAACATTATGCATCATTAAAATAAGTTAATTCATAGCTTTGCATCAGAATTATAATAGTTGGCGATATGGTTAATTTAGAATGGTATAGAAGTTTTAAGGCAATTTATAAAACAGGAACTTTAACTGGTGCAGCTGAAAACCTGTTTATTTCACAGCCTGGAGTAAGTTTGCATTTAAGTTCTTTGGAAAGTTACGTAGGTTATAAACTGTTCGAACGAACAGGCAGGAAAATGATTCCTACCGAAAAAGGAAAAGTATTATACAATTTTATTATAGAACCTTTGATCAAACTGGAGGATGCAGAAAAACATTTTCAGAAAAGTACAGAGCAGCACACCCCGACCATTAGCGTAGGTATGTGTTTCGAAACTTTTCAGATTACGCTTGAGCAATATATTTCTACCCTTCCGTTTAATGTCATTATTCGTTTTGGCGAATATCCGGAGATGTTGGATCAACTGGACAAAGGCATTTTAGACCTCATTATTACCCCGCAAAAAGGCAGTTCGCCAAATGTAGAACATGATGCCTTTTCTTCCGAAACCATCGTTTTAGTTAGCGGAATAGGTACCGATGTACAAACTTTTGATGCATTGGTTAAAAATAAAGACCTATCAGGAATGGAGACCTGGTTAAAACAGCAAAAATGGTATGGTACTGCTGGCGATATGGAGCACCTCTTACGTTTTTGGCAGCTTAACTTTGGCAAGCGTGCCGATTTCCGTCCAAACTACATTGTACCTAATCTCAATTCGATTATCCGCTGCTTATCTGGAGGAAAGGGCCTGGCGATCATCCCCGATTTTCTTTGCAAAAAAGAAGTTGAAGATGAAAAAATAAAGATAATTTGGGAGGGCACATCGAAACTCACCAATACTTTATACTTTGGTTGTAGAAAAAATACGCAATATGCATCAGAAATTAATTTAATCAAAAACCTTTTTAAAGAGGTTATGGTTAGTATATAGTTTCTATTGAAAAAATCCTTCTTAAGTCTGTTTTTATTTTGAAACTTAAGTAAAATAACTATTTTAGATCACGTCGTAAAATTTCAGAATGAGTCAGTCCAGTCCCTTTTTAAGTAATGATCAATTATTAGAAGTTTTTAACTATACCCATACTGCAACGGCCATTCATGTTGGAGAAACGGCCATTATACAGACTGCAAATAATGCCATGCTCAGAATTTGGGGGAAAGACAGGACGGTGATCGGAAAATCGCTTGAAGATGCCCTGCCTGAGTTAAAAGGACAGCCTTTTATTGAGATGTTTAGAAGGGTTTGGCTGGAAGGCCTTGTGATTTCGGGAAAAGATACCGCTGCCGACCTGATTATCGACGGGGAGCTAAAGACCTTTTATTTTGATTTTGAATACCGGGCCATCAAAAATGATGAAGGTAAGACCACTTGTATTTTACATACTGCGGTTGATGTAAGCGAGCGGGTGCTGAGACGTGAGGCATTAGAAAGAGAGAAAGAAAAGGAAGAAGCATTACAGCGGGAACAGGTACTGAACGAGGAGCTCGCGGCCACAGTTGAAGAACTTGCGGCAACGAATGAAGAACTGGTGGCCACAAACGAAGAATTACAGGAAACACAGGAAACGTTACATGTTTTAAATAACGAACTCGAATTGAGGGTTTTAGAACGGTTTAACCAACTGTCTGAAAGCGAAAAACGCTTCAAAACTATGGCTGAAGGTACCGATATTTTTATTGCCGTTGGTGATGAACATGGAAATGCGATCTATTTTAACAAACCCTGGACAACCTTAACTGGCAGATCGATGAAAGATCTGCTTGCTTTTGGCTGGGCCGATCTGATCCATCCTGAAGACCACGATCGGTATTTGAATATTTACCTTTCAGCCCTTCAGGATAAAATAGCATTTACCGGCGAATTTAGGATCCTGACCAGAAAAGGCGATTACCGATGGCTTCTTGCCAATGGTCCGCCACGTTTCCACGCAGATGGATCTTTTGCAGGTTATATCAGTTCTTGTATTGATATAACCGAAAGAAAATTAGTTGAACTGGAGCGTTTAAATCTCAATAAACTCATCGAAGCCAGTTCAGAATTTATTGCTTTGGTTGGTTTAGATATGTCCATCCAATACTTAAACCCTGCAGCATTAAGAAAATTAGGTTGGGTAAATATTACCAACCGAAATATACTGGAGGTTATTTTCCCGGCAGACAGGCCTGCTGCTGAAAAACTTTTACCTGGAGTTTTGCAGGGTATTAACTTCAAACAGGAAATCCGTTTCTGGAATGAAATAACTGGAAATCCTTTTTGGATTGAATGGAATGGTTTTGCCATAAAAGATCAGGAAACAGATAAAATAACTGCCATTGCTTCAGTAAGTCCGGATATTACCGAACGAAAACTTTACCAGGAAGAGTTGCAGGATATCAACATCGAAATGGCAGCTGCAAATGAGGAATTGGCTGCTACAAACGAAGAACTTGCCCAGACACATGAAGACCTCATCCAATACACCAAAAAGTTAGCTGATAGTGAGGAAAGATTACTCCAGGCCATTGATACCGGAAGAATGGGTACCTGGAGCATCGACCCTAAAACCCTCGAAATTACGGTATCTGGATTTGTCAAAAATTTACTTGGCCTGCCACTTGATGAGCCTGCTAAAATGGATGATATGATGAGCGCAATCCATTCCGATTATCATGATATGTTGAATAAGTCTTTGGCTAACGCACTGAATAGTCATTCTTCAAGCGACAATGAATATCCGATAACGAATTTAATTACGGGTGAAGAAAAATGGGTTAGGGCAACCGGGAGGGTATTTGTAGATCAGCATGGCCATATGACAGAGTATTCCGGGCTCTTTATCGATATCACGGAGCAAAAACTAGATGAGCTCCGCAAAAATGATTTCATCGGGATGGTTAGTCACGAACTAAAAACACCATTAACAGCCATCAACGGCTTTGTCCAGGTTTTGCAGCGTAAGGCTAAAAAAGATGGAGACAATTATGAGATGATCGCGCTGGAAAAAACAAATAGCCAGATCAGAAAAATGACGACCATGATCAATGGTTTCTTAAATGTATCACGTTTGGAATCCAGCAAGTTACTGATCGAAAAAACAAACTTTAATTTAGATGAGCTGTTGAAAGAAACCATTGAGGAAACCTATATTTCGCAATCTTCTCATCAGATTATATTACACCCGACCTGTGGGGTAGACATTAATGCAGACCGGGATAAAATCGGCAATGTAATTTCCAACCTGATCAGTAACGGAATAAAATATTCGGATAATGGCACGCGTATAGAGATCACTTGTAAATCAACTGAGAATGAAGTTGAAGTGCAGATTAAGGATGAGGGCATAGGGATAAAGCCGGAAGATATCGAGAAACTTTTCGAACGTTATTACCGTGTACAAGGCAACCATACCATCTCTGGTTTTGGCATCGGACTTTATTTAAGTGCAGAAATTATAGAAAGACATGGTGGCAGAATATGGGCTGAAAGTGAAGAAGGTAAGGGTTCTGTTTTTCATTTTACTTTGCCATTGCGTTAGTTAACCGAGCTTTTTACCGCAAAGATCATAAAGGTGCTCGCAAGCGCGAGTTAAATTTTTAGCCTGTCATTCTGAGTGAAACTAAGAATCTTTCTCTCTAGGCAGGAAAGATTCTTCACTGCGTTCAGCATGACAATAATGGCATTTCGCTTAAAAGCCTACTCTATTTCCAAGCCATCCAGCACTTCATCATCAACCAAATTTGGCAGCGTAATTTTCAAATTAGCTGTACGTGCCATTTCACGTTCGATAGCAAAACGGGCTTCTTTATTACGTGCCCAGCTCCTTCTGGCAATACCATTGTTTACATCATAAAAAAGCATGTTCTGCAATTTGTCTTTGGCTTCATCAGTTCCATCCAATACCAACCCGAAACCACCGTTTATCACCTCACCCCAGCCTACGCCTCCCCCATTATGGATCGAAACCCAGGTTGCCCCCCTAAAGCTATCACCTATCACGTTATGAATAGCCATATCGGCTGTAAACCTGCTGCCATCATAAATATTGCTCGTTTCTCTAAAAGGAGAATCCGTTCCGCTTACGTCGTGATGATCTCTCCCCAGGATTACGGATGCTGATAATTTACCTGTTTTAATCGCTTCATTAAATCTCCCGGCAATTTTTGCCCTTCCTTCGGCATCGGCATATAAAATCCGGGCTTTTGACCCTACTACCAACCTGTTTTCTTTAGCTGCTGTAATCCAGTTGATGTTGTCCTGCAGTTGTTGCTGTATTGCTGAGGGTGCAGTAAGCTTTATTTCTTCCATCACTTCCTTCGCTATGCGATCGGTTAAATCAAGATCCTTTTCATCGCCTGAAGCACAAACCCATCTAAATGGGCCAAAACCATAATCGAAACATAGGGGGCCTAAAATATCCTCCACATAGGATGGATATCTGAAATCTATTCCATTTGGTGCCATTACATCGGCACCTGCCCTACTGCACTCCAACAAAAAGGCATTTCCATAATCAAAAAAATAAGTTCCCTTAGCCGTATGGTTGTTAATGCTTTTTGCTTGTCTTTTTAACGATTCCTGTATATAAACTTTAAATTTGCCTGGCGCATCGGCCATCATTTCATTAGCCTCAGCAAAGTTTAAACCTACCGGATAATACCCCCCAGCATATGGATTGTGCAGAGAAGTTTGGTCAGAACCAATGGTCACTTCAATATTTTCCTGATCAAAACGTTCCCAAACATCCACCACATTACCGATATAGGCCAATGAAACCGTTTGTTTTTCATTTTGGGCCAACAAAACCCGTTTTACGAGTTCATCCAAATGCTCAACCAGCTCATCTACCCAACCTTGTTCATGCCTTTTTATTGCAGCTTTCGGATTTACTTCAGCACACACCGTAATACAGCCAACAATGTTACCTGCTTTGGTTTGAGCACCACTCATCCCCCCCAAACCAGCCGTTAAAAAGATTTTTCCGGCAACTTCTTTTCCATGAAACCCTTTTTTACGGAAAGCATTCATCAAAGTAATAGCAGTACCATGTACAATGCCCTGAGGGCCAATATACATATACGAACCCGCTGTCATTTGTCCATATTGGGTTACGCCTAAAGCATTAAATTTTTCAAGATCTTCGGGCGAGGAATAATTAGGAATCATCATGCCATTGGTCACCACAACACGTGGTGCCGCGGCATTGGAGGGGAATAATCCCTGCGGATGCCCACTGCAGATATTCAGCGTTTGCTCATCGGTCATGGTAGCAAGGTACTGCATTGTTAAAAGATATTGGGCCCAGTTTTGGAACACGCTACCATTACCCCCGTAGGTAATCAGCTCTTCGGGATGCTGCGCTATGGCCGGATCCAGATTGTTCTGGATCATGAGCATAATGGCTGCCGCATGTGGTGTACGGCAAGGGTATTCAGCAATCGGTCTTGCATGAATGGCATAATCGGGCATAAAACGGTACATATAAATATGTCCGTAATTTTCCAGTTCGGCCAGAAATTCATGCGCCAGATCCGGATGCCAGGCCTTCGGGAAATAACGTAAAGCATTTTTAATACTCAGTTTTTTCTCTTCGGTATTTAAGACCGATCTCCTTACCGGCGCATGGTTGAACATGGGATTTCTATCCCTCTTTGCTGGCAATGTTGAAGGAATACCTGCCAGTACCTTTGCTTTAAAATCCATAATCTGAAAATTAAATTCTTAATTTATTGTAGATGCTTTGTTGGCAACGGCAACAATCTTACCATGCTGCACCATTTCGATGGCATTTTCCATCCGATCGTACATAATCTGGTCTTCCTCAAAATGATCAATCTCAGTACGCACAAAATCATGTACAGCAGCCAAAATTTTTCCAGGTTTTAATGGCTGATGGTAATCAACCGCCTGTGCGGCACAGAATAATTCAACACCCAGGATTTTCTCCACGTTTTCAATCACCTGCAATGCTTTACGTCCACTAATGGAGCCCATGCTTACATGATCTTCCTGGCCTAAAGACGTGGGGATGCTATCGGCACTGGCGGGGAAACACAGACCTTTGTTTTCGCTGGCCAGCGCCGCAGAAGTATATTGAACGATCATGAAACCCGAATTTAATCCAGTCTCTTTCATCAGTAATTTTGGCACACCAGGGGTATTACCTTCCAAGGAAAGATAAATCCTCCGATCGCTGATATTCCCAATTTCAGCGGCAGCCAAACAGGCGTAATCGAGTGGCAAAGCCAGTGGCTGACCGTGAAAATTCCCCCCACTGATAGTTAAGTCATCATCCATTATAACCGGGTTATCGGTTACCGAGTTCAGTTCTATTTCCAAAGCTTCTTTTAAATGCAGCCACGCCGTTCTGGAAGCGCCATGCACCTGTGGAATACACCTTAAAGAATACGGATCCTGTACTTTGGCACAATTGGCATGCGATTTCATGATTTCAGAACCCTCCAATAGTTTACGCACCTGTTCTGCCACGGCGATGTTTGCCGGATATGGCCGCAACTGGTGGAGCTTTGCATGAAAAGGTTTTTCTGATCCCTGTAAACCTTCAATCATCAATGCAGCGATAATATCAGCAGATGAAAGTACATTTTCCAAACGTTGTACCACTTTAACGGCATGCGCAGCAATAAACTGCGTTCCATTAATTAAAGCCAAACCTTCTTTGGGGCCAAGTTGTATCGGCTCTATACGATGTTGCTTTAACAGTTCGGCCGTGGCTATAATTTCGCCATGATAATGAACCTTGCCTAAACCAATCAGTGGCAAAAACAAATGAGAAAGGGGAGCAAGATCGCCAGAAGCACCAACAGAGCCTTGCTTAGGCACTACAGGCGTAGCCCCAATTTCTAAAAACCAGATCATTCGGTCGAGCGTTTCGATTTTAATCCCTGAAAAGCCCTGTGCCAATGCCTGGAGCTTTAACACCAGCATCAGTTTTGATATTTCACTATCTATCGGCTCACCAACACCAACAGCGTGGCTTTTCAGAATGTTTTCCTGCAGTTTCCGGGTGTCAACAGCCGAAATCATGGAAGTACAAAGCGGGCCGAATCCTGTATTAATACCATAAACCGCCTTACCTGATATAGCTATCCGCTCTACCGCCTGACTGCTTTCGAGCACTTTCGCCCTTGAACTTTCGCTTAATATGCCTTTCACTTCACCTTTACTAATGGCCAAAGCCAATTTAGCGGTTAAATGATCTGTTCCGTAGTTAAAAATCTGTTGTACGCTCATATGATGAAGGTTTTAAACAAAAATAAGCGCTATATTTGATACCTATAAATACCAATTACATCATCATGTAATAACCATGAGTTATCAGATAGAGCTTAGGCATTTCAAATATTTTCAGGTTTTGGCTGAGGAACTGAAGTTTAGAAAGGCTGCAGACCGCTTATTTATTTCGCAACCTGGACTAAGCCGGCAGATTAAGCAAATGGAAGAGATTTTTAATGCACCACTATTTGACCGGAACAAGAAAAAAGTAACCCTAACCGAAGCAGGTGTTTACCTTAAAGCGGAGGTAGATTTTCTATTCAGCCATATCGAAAACATTAAAAAACAGATCAGCAATATTAATGAGGGTAAACAGGGCGAACTTCGCATCGGCTTTTTAGGGTCTGCGGCGCAAAAAATTGTACCTGAAGTAATTTTTAAACTGAACAAAGATTTTCCGGAGATCAGCACCAATCTGGATGAAATGCCCAACAAGTTACAGATCGAACTATTGGAAAAAGATATGCTTGATTTGGGTTTTGTAAGAATGCAGCAGTTTAATCCTGGCATTTCTAAATACATGATCCACCAGGATACCTTTTCGCTGGTATTACCTAAAAATCACCCGATAAAAAAGGCCAGCTCTGAAGCGGTAAAAAAGCTGGGCGATGAACCTTTTATCTTTTTCTCGAGTGACGATAGTCCATTTTATTACGACCTGATGATGAGCATTTGCGAAGATCATGGCTTTAAACCTAAAACCTATCATAAATCGGTTAATGCGTTAACCATTTTCAAACTGGTAGAAGAAGGTTTGGGTATCGCCATTGTGCCTACCGGCCTGCAATATGGCTACCGGGAAAACGTAAAATTTGTAGAACTCACCCATATTCCGCAACGAACAGAACTCTATATGATCTGGAAAGAATCTAACCGAAACCCTGCTTTAAAAAATGTGATTAAATTGCTGTTGAAAGATAATACTTAGCTATTTCTGCGTCAATATCTTATGCTTCAACATTACTCTTTTTAAACCTAAGCCTTCCCTACTATAAACAAGTTTCGTTTTCTTAAAGTGGCCACCCTCATCCTCAGTCATCCATATAAAACTATTGTCTAAATCCAGATCTTTGGTTTCAATGAGCGTAGGAAAGTACGGCTTTAACAAGCTTAACATTAGGGTAATGATTTCGTTTTCATAAACCCGGTAAATTCTAAACTTTTCTGTATTAAAAACTAAAAATATTTGAAATAACATTTGATAAAACCAGGATTTCCTGGTTAGTTCATATTGTACTGGCTTATTAAAGTAAGTAAATAGTTTATGCTTATTAAAACTTCGATTATAGAAAATAATGATGTCATCAATTGAATCAATAGCAATTTTCTCCTTTAAAAAGAATGTTTGAATAATCAGCTCGTTATTTTCTAAATAGATTTTATAAAACATATTTTACAATATAAATTATCTTATTAAAAGTGCTTCCAAAGTCTTATTATTTAAGTTCGATACCAGAAATAAAAAGTTAAGGGCCTATTTTAAGAAAAAGATAAAACAACCTTTCTTTTATCATCTGATAATTTCGAGTTTATTGGTACCTGCTGGTTTGTGAAGATAAAAGGTGTGAGATTTTGGCACCATACTTTTAGCAGTCTTAGAAATCAGCGGAGCATATCCGAATGTAAGTGTATCTGCACATACCAAAGTTACCACTCTCCCATCTCCAAAAAATTTTAATTCTGCTTTTGTACAGGGATATATAAAATTTCTTTTTTCAGCAGCATAATCAATCATATTCTTGGTAAGCTTATTTTCAATCTCTTTGTCCAAGGGTTTTGATGCTGCTTCTTCATCAATTGCAGTTCTTACTAATGAAAGAAATTTATTTCTATCACCCTCTTCCAATACCTTTTTGTAATTGTTATAAAATTCATCAACTTCTTTGCGAAGGTTTGGATCGTTATTTAACTTTTTACTTTTGCTCCAGCCCAAAATTTTCCAGTTAACATCTTTCTCATCAACTACAAACGACGTTTTATACGCTGGATATGCGTTAATACAAGCTATCTATCGGATAATTTCAAAAGAATTTTTGCCTTTAGGCAGATGAATGTAGAAAGGAAACCCAAATTCTTCATTCGTCTCCTTTTTTAGATAAAAAATAACAGGTGATGTATTCTCCCTAACTAAATTCACTATTCTATTTTTCGCATACCAAGATATCTGTGGTGTTTCAGGAAAATCCTGCATGATATAGCCCTCAGCTTCCAGCATCTTAAAGATATTATTTAATCCAGCTATATTATCTTCGTCGAGGTACATGGATGCATCTGTTTCTTCATATCTTTTTTTTAAGAGCAAGGTAAGACTGTTTACATCCTTATCTTTAAAAAGTGTATAAATACGGCGGTAATAGTTATGTATCCGTTCAAGAGCAGCTTCATTTTTAATATCGATTATACCGGCATCACTCCAGCCTATTAACCGATAGGGTACTTCTGCCTTAAATTCGCCTGTTGATTCTAACATCGGTAATGTATCCCTTTTAGCCTTTGGCATTTTATACTCATATACGGTTGTCAGCTGCTCCTGATCCATTGTAGAAGCATCAAGGTATTGGATTTTGATAATGGCTTCGGCTTCATGATGTATGGTTTGTGAATTTTTTAAAGGTTTGAACCTCACTTTAACCTGCTGTACACCACTGCTTAGGATAAAATGGTTAATAGGATAATTTGAGTAAATGCCTCCCCCATCGTTATAAGAAAAGGCAAGCACATCATTGATCAAAATATCAAAATTTGCTAGTGAGACATTAAAGTCTACTAAGTAATAAGGTTCTTTCATCATTAGTAATTTATGTACAAACTAACTATTAGTCTTTGTTCGTCGGATACCCAAATTGGGTGATCCACTATTTTTTAAAAAGGTGGGCAAAGGGACTATCATATTCTTTTAATAGTGGTTTTGCATATTCTTGAACAATGTGGTCCATATAAGCTCGTTTGGTTACAATCTTAACAGACATATTGAGATTTGCATTTGTCGGATCTATTGTTATGTGGGTAAGTATATCATTTTTGCTCCAAAAAAACTGCTGAGGATATTGTGTTGACTTATTATCAAATTCATCTGCTACCTCCTTTACATAGCGTGGTAATGCATTTTTTAAAACATTAGCGGTTTCGCTATCTGAGCCTATGAATTTTCTTGTATCATAGGAAATCGAATCGGGGGCGCCGTAAGTTTTAAGCAAATCTTTAAGCAAACTTACAGCATCTCTGTTATCTGGATGCACGCTTATAAAGCTCACTAAACCATTATAGGTCACAACTTTGGTTTCTAAAACATCTGCAATTTTAGCCTTATAGAAAGTTATGTTTTTTTTACCTGCAAAATAATAATATACTACTTTTTCGCCTGTATCAACTAGTTGAACACCATTTTCTGTTGGCATTTCAAAACGTCCACGCTGTTCTTTGATATTATCGGTAAAAGCTGAAAGATCAATATTTGGCTTTTGACCTACTATAAGATCTTTTAAATCGATTTTCTTTTGACTACAACTCCACAGAGCCAAACAAAATAAAATGACCGTAATTTTTTTCATAAATAAAAATTAAATTAGATAATGCTTTTTAAAATTAACCTCATCCTTTTCTACAAGCACTGCTTCTCCATCATAACTGAAAGTTCGCTTAATAAAGCCAAACTTAATAGTTGTCGCAGCAACAAAAGTTGCTTTGATCCCTCCAAATTCTGCTACAGGAGCAACATATACACCATCATTATCTGCGCCAACTTTTACACCACCAGTAACACTGGTTTTAGCATCAGCCTTTAAAATTCCTGAAATACCCATACTTGCTGTTTCGGCTTTTGCAGTAGCTTTAAATTCAATACTCACTTTTATTTCGCCAGTGATTTTTACTTCACCAGTTGTTTCTTTTGGAAACCGGATATTAATTATCGTCTTGCCCGAAACGTTAATTGCACCGCCAAGTGTTACTATAAACGTAATTTTGACATATTTGTTCATTTTATCTTTTACCCATGCCAGCACTTCTCCAGCTCCCGGGCATATTGCATTACCACCATATTTAAGCACAATATCTATGAGATCGATACTTATATCTGCCTCAATCAAAGGACTAGTATCTGCTCCAATCTCAACGATCTCGCCGACGACACGATTTGCTTTTTTAAGGTACCACTGAGCAGAAACGGCCAAAACAGGTGCTTTAACTTCAAACATAAAACGTCCTTTGGCTAAACTGGAATTTGATACACGATCAGCCATCTGCTTAACCTGATTGATAACTTTCAATGTTTTTGCAATACGCTCTGCCCACTCCTTCCCAAATTCTATCTTCTGTTTGCTGCCACTTGCCGAAGTCCATTCTCCTATTAGAGATAACTCAAACTTTTGCGCCATTTCCCCGTATCGTTTAGACCACTCTGCATCAATAGCGGACCCAATGGCTTTATCTTGGGCATTTTTTAACTCATAACCGTATAGTTTATTACCATATGAATAGGCGAAAGGCTGCGTATGAGACCATTTAAATTCTAACGTCCATTTAATGTCTGAGTAAACATGTATGGCAAGTGTTGCGTTATTTAACACAGAATAATATCTGCAGGTATGAATATGAACGGAATAGATATTCATTATACCATCCCGTCTCGGCCAGATATAATTCAAAGGTACAACGTTAAATTTACTCATTGTAGATACTGCCGGCACCGTAATTTTACCTTCGCTTTCAGCATTTACATCAACATTGACCAACTTGATGGTTTTGCTATGTTTTTTGCGTTCGAAACAAGCTTTGGTATCAAAATTTATTGGTTCTATTGTAATTTTTTTGGGTTTATTGCCCGCTATTGTTTCATAAATAATAGTTTCGGCATTATGACCATAATATTCAAATGCAATATCTACCCGTCTGTTATTTACGTATTCGTATTCATTTTTATATTTGATATTATCCCGACCCATTTTATCATCAGTAGGACTAACCTCTCCATGTCCAGTGGTTTTAATCCGGTTAGCATCTAACTTTCCCTTTATAAAAAATTCCCTAACGGTTATTGCTCTATTCTGCGACAATACATTATTGTGATTTTGTTTCCCAATTACACAGGCAAAACCATCGAGATGAATGGTGCTATGACGATGCTCCAATAAAAACCTCAAAATGTTATTGAGCTGTTTTAAACTTTCAGGTAATAATTCTGTACTATCAAACTTAAAATGAATAGATTCAACTATTTTTTCTCTTCTATCGACAGTATTCTTCATTCCTTTTCCATTATCAAAAATAAGTTCAGGTTTCCCTCCCTCTTCGGTTAAAAGGATCTGCTCAAACTTACATAATTCAAACCTTGCTTCATTTTTATCCGGTTGGTAAATGGTAACAGGTGTTCTGTTTTGAGGCTTTTCCACTACCTGCGATTTCACCTTGTCTTTTATCCTTAAAAAACGGGCATGGGCCGTATCGGGTTTTTCTCTGGTATCTTCTATATATTTACCAGTTACCGGATGTACCACACGAACATAAAATTCCTCCACTTCAGCCCTATCGTTCATAGATTGGTACCAGGCATAGGTATTGGGAATTTTTAAATTAATTTCTCCATTGATTACACTAACCCTGTAAATTTTACGGGTTACCTCATCATCTTTTGGCCATAAACCCATGGCCGACCTCAGTCTTCTGAAAACCCTTACTTCTACGTTTTCATAGCCATTTAAACCTTCGGTAAAAAGCCTGAGCCAAATAAGTTCTCCATAAGAAAACTGGTAAGTTTTGCGTACATCGGGTCCACCTTCATTTTGGCTCCATCGGCTGTCTACTATTTTTGCCGGCGATTCACCCCTGATCTTTAACCCGGATTTACTATCGAAATTTCCGCTCCATGTTGCTTCAATATACCAAAGATATGGTCCGCATAATCTTCTAGGTATCCGGTAACCATAACTAAAATGGCTTGGTATTGTTTTCTGAAGATCAATAATACTTCTGTTATTAAAAACGGCCCATTTAATATCTTTCTTTTTATCTTGATCGGTAGTGCCCGCCTGCCATTCGCCTATTTTGAACCAAACATACTGATCAGGAGCAATTACCAATAACTGACCGGGGATAGATCCTTTCTTAGCATTATATACTTTACCTTCGCCGGTCCAAACAATTTTCTTTATTCCCTTTGCCATACGTTATGCTTTGACACTCGCTTCTAAACCGTTAAAATTATTTGCAGATTCATCTAAAGATTCTGACAAGGGGTTGAGCTGTGATTGTACATCTTTATTTGCATTATCAAAGTTTTGTTTTGAGGCCTCTGCTTTTTGACCATGTTGAATAATCTCAATGCAATCGGCGCCTCCTATCGGACAGGTAGCTTTACTATCTTCGAGCAAAATTTTCCCTCCGTTTGTCAATACCGTGTCTTCATAAAAACCCGACCATTTCGTCACCGTTACAGAGCAAGGTTTATTGTTCATTTTTGAACATGAACCAAATATGTTTTTCTCGAAGGTTGTGCCAATATCTACAGTGGTCGCTATCAATTTCTTACTGCCATCTCTGTCGTTCGCATACTCTTTGTTATGTGTCAGCACCTTTAATTTATCTGGCGCCGATCCAAATTTGCACATACATTGTGCACCCTGAACTACAACATGTTTCTCTGCCATATTTTACTTATTTAGTAAACGATCCCAAAACCCTTTTCTCGGCGATTGTCCATCAATTATCACCATTTCTGTTACCGGCAAGCCTTTAACATTGGTATCCAATTCAAAATCGTGATCGAACTCGAATCCATTTTCAGGGATCACAGTAATCCTTATTTTTACTTTTGATTCTTCTTGCGCCCTATAACTGAAATCCGAAACGACTGATAAGATCCTCCTATTTTTAGGGTGTAAAAAATAATTCCCTACATAATCGCCTGTATGCCTATAAGTGATGAATAATTCATCTTCTAAGGGTTTGATGATACCATTATGCACTAATTCTATTGCACCAAAATGATTGGTTTCGCTGCTTATCTCCTCTTGAGTTAAATAACCCTCTACATCAAAATTTCTTGCGATTGGAAACTTGTACAAGCTTTCTGTAGCATGATGAGGTCCATATTCTTTATAAACAGGTTTAAAAAAAGTATGTATAAACCAGTCGTTGTTAACAAACGCAAGTGTAATTTGATCAGGATTGGAAAGCTGTTTTTCCATACGGCAGACATAATCTTCTACCAGCTGACCTTCAAAATTATCAAGCACATTTTTTTTAACCGATTGCCATCTCTTTAAAATCTCCTCATGATTATAAATACTTTGGAAGCCTCCATTTTGATTAACCGTTATTACCAAGGGATAAAATACTTTCCCTAGTTCATATGCCAGTTTATCGGCTATAAGGTCGGGCGGTATTTCATTAATAAAAACATCACTTATTCTATCAATCTGAAACAAAGGTTGCCCTGTCTTACCGGGTTTTAGGCGCGTTACCCGAACTTCATACTTTACTTCGTTAGCATTTCCCTCCCCTTCGTTGAAAGTGATCAAAACCCCATAATGTGCAGACAAATCAGCAGGCCACTCTAAACGAAGTGCATTTACACCTGAGTAATATATTTTTTTATTTGAGATGTCCATTTTGTCGCCGTTATAAACTGATTAGATTTAAAAGACATGCTTCTAAGTGGAGGTAATTCTTGTCACAGATCAATTTACATCAAATCACTTATATTCATTTTAATTGCTTTATTAACTTGTTTATCTCCTCACGAGATAGATATAAAGATTTTACCTTTCCTATGTTTTTACTATGGATTTTTGTAATCAGCATAGTCTCTTTGTTTTGACCCGTTTCTTCAACCTGATCGCTTATATCAAGCTGATTATTTTTCAAAGGATTATAGACAACCTTTCTTGATAGAATCTGACGATCTTCTGTATTCCGGTAAACATCCATTTTGATTACGCTCGAATTGATGTAACTCATTTTCTTACTAAAATGTATTTCCTCCCCTGATGTAGCTTTAACTGATACCAGTTTGCTTTGGTTGTTATACTGATATTTGTAATCCCAGGTATCTTTTAAATCTGACTGGTTACGTTGTGTTGTAATTTTTGCATGCTGAATAGTTTTATCCCATCTTATCCTATTCTCAGATAATAACGTCGGATAAATATCACGGATTGAATAATCCTCCAAATAATCTTCTAAAAGATCAAATAAACCAATAACAGTACGTGTCGTATTTATTTCATGTTTAATCGATGTATAGAATTTTGGATATAATACATATTTATCTTGTTGATTAATAAGCATAGCATGTTCGGTGTCAGAAAACTTAATTTGCAGTTTATTAGGGACCTCCGCATCACTTAATATAGGCTTAGCTGTTAGATAAAGTCCTTTATTACTACTTGTTAAAAAATATGCAGTAGCTTCAGAGATTACACCATCAGCAATTTTATATACAAAAAGACTGTCTTTTGAACTGTTTTGCAGGTATAATATCCTACTTATATCTCTTTCATTGCCATCCTCAGATTTAACTTCCGTTACTCGCGTTAATAAAGTTCCGTCATAGGAATTTTCTTTCTTCTGTGATTGCTGTGCAGTTACAGAAAAAACAATAAAAAAATGGAGTATAAATACTAATATAATATTATTCATATTTTATTTTGCAGTTTCAGCAGTTAAACGGTTAGGTGTTAATTTCCAGAATATACTTTTCCCGGCAGTAATGGTAGCAGAAATACCGTTTGTAGCCTTTACATTAGTTTCGTAATAAAAATTTCCACTTGTCCAGTATTGTTGGTCTTGAAAATCGGCTGATGGAACGGCATATTTAATTCTGTCAGGCACTTCAACTTCTTTAAATTGTAGTTTTCCGTCGGCGCCTTTTATTTGCTTGCCATCAGGCCCAAGTACAGGCTTTTTAGCTTTCTTTTTCAAATGTTCATGCGTACCCTGATCTGTATTGGCATCATGGTTACCCTTATCTTTATATCTGGCTGAAGTGCCATTGGCAGCAACAAAATCATCGTATATGGCTTTTGGAATTTCAACGAATTTATATTCATCAAATTTATTTTGCCCCAATTTGTTATATGGGTTTGTTTCAGAATTGCCCCAGGCAAGAAAATCGGTTCCATCCCAAAATTCGGCTCCATCTGTAATATCTTTTACACCGAAACAAACATCCAGTACGGCATATCTAGCCAATTTTGATTTTTCATCATTTTTATCAGGTAGCTCTTTCTTATTAGGCACGGAAGAGTAACCTGAAGCAAGTAGTGAACGCCATGTTTTTTTGGTGGAAACAGCCCTATTGCGACTGGTGAAAGCTACGCACCTGAGCTCTTTGATATCAGCATTACCAGATTCATGACTGACGATATAAGCAATGTAGCGGAAATCTGAATGTAAAAGTGCTTTACCATCATACTTAACCAGGTTTGCATCCACATTTAAAGACTCCCAATTTTTTGCAGCTACAGCCTGATCATATTTATCCTTTGTTGTCGTAAATATTTTAGCACTCCCTGCAATCCCGCCAAGATATTCTCCCTCACGTGTATAATAAACGTATTGTAAAGTATCTTTGGGATCTTCCTGTGGAGTATAGTTTCCAAATGTGACCTTTGCCATAATTAACTTGATTTACCACCCTCTCCAACTACTTTTTTATTACTAACCAAAGAAAGGTTATTGCTCTTTGCTTCAACATTTATCCGTTCAGCAATTTTTTTTAAGCTACTTCCAACTAAAAGATTATAATCTTTGCTTACGTAAATCCTCATATTGGTGCATTGTTTTTTAATCGCCATTATTTAAAAGAGTTTTGATTTCTCCGCACTGTTAACCTCGACGGTTTTACCACTTTGTAAAGTCATGTTTTCTTTTTGGCTAAATAGTGTAATTTCACCAGCCAGTTCATTAGATACTTCGGCCTGTCTGACAAAATCTTTGGTGACAAACTCCGTGCGAACATCTGAGTTTTCACGGATTTCGCCAGTAGCGCTCAATAAATAATTACTACCTGCAACAGTTGAAATATCTTTGTTAACAGAAGTGCTTTGATTATTTCCAACACTTGTACTCTGATCTTGCCCCACACTTACATCCATATTCTCCTGAACATTAATCTGCATATTTTTACAGTTCAGGGTCATGTTCTCCAATGCAGTAATGGTGATATTATTGCCTTTGGTATCGATATGGATGATATTATTATGGATATCGGTAATTTTTATCCCCTGTGTGGCTGCATCATCATCAAACTCAACCAGGTGACCGCTCCGGGTAATAATACTTTTAAGGTGGTTTTTAATTAAAGGGCTACTGTCTACGCTGGAACTATGGTAAACACTTCCCATTACTACCGGACGTGCAATATTGCCTTCTTCGAAAGCAACCATGACCTGATCATCTATTTCCGGGATGGCAAAGTAACCCCTGTTATTGCCCCTATCTCCAATACCTGCACTTGGGGTAACTACGCGCAGCCACTCGGTAACATCGTTGGTTAAACATTCCCATTTAAATTTCACCTTAATTCTGCCCTGGCCCTGTGGATCATTATTATCGATCACATCTGCCAACTGCATATCAGGTTGTGGTTTTTCAAAATTTTTCACTAATAACCGTTCGGTAGTCGATATTCTTCCCTCGAATTTATTATGGTATTTACCATTCTCATCGATGTGATGTTTAATACTGGTAATCAGAAACTTACCTAAACTTTCGGTAGTGAAGGCCATTTCTTTTCTCAGGCTCATCGTAATTTCGGCAATACTTCCAATACTCAATCCTGCGTTATCACCTCTTGCCGTAACTTTTAGAAGTTCGCTGGTATTGGCCTTTTCTTCATTTTCAACGAGATTTTTGATGTCGTTGCTATTATCAACCCTGATTAAAGCAGGTTGATTAAAAGTTTTGCTAAATGTTAAATTGGAAGCTTTAACGGCATGTGACAAATCTGGAGTACCTTCTACCTTTCCTGTACTTTCGCCTTGCAGCATTTCGTTCTGTTTAGGATTGTAAGAAAACCGCTTATTTTTGATCGGTGCAATTTCCATGGCATACTGCATTTCCTGCACGTCCCGACCATAAAAAAGCGATATTTCTTTCTGAATGTTGGGTTTACCAAAATTAAGCTGTTTACCATCGTAAAAAAACCACTCATGGTATTCGCCAGAAAGACGGTTTAAAAAAGCAAAATCGCTTTCCCTATATTGAATAATATAGTCAATAGATGTACTTCTGGCAGCGTTCGCCACAACTTTTAAATCGTTAGCGGGGGTATCTTTCGTAGCCAGTTTTACGATCTCATTCAGATCTTTATCCAGATAAGAACCCAGATCGGGCCCACGATCAATTAAAATAGTCGGGCTATAACCACTAACGATTAAAACACCATGGTAACCATGGTTTTGTGATAGTTCGACTTTAGAAACCAAACCTTTAAAATTCTGCATACTTTCTGGCGAATGGCCAAAAGATGCGGTTAAAGTTTTACCCACAAAATCGCGACTATCATCCAAAGTGATCAGCCCGGGTGCGCCCATCTGATCGTGGTTAAACCGCAGCTCAAAATAATGGTGTTCGTTAAAAGCCTGTGTAAGACTAAAGGAAGCAAAATGGGTAATTTCCTTATCCTCTATGTTGATTTCTGCAATGAGTTTCTTTTCCATATTGATTAATCTTGATCACAAAAATTACCCTAAGCTAAATCCGGCTGCCGGGTTTTAGTGCATAACTTTTCTAATAAAAATGATTCCATTTTTATAAAGGGACTGTTCTGATGATCTTTGTGTGCGGATGCCAAACCAAACATTTTACCGGGGTGGCGAGTGTTTTTTACTGCAATATTTTTGCGTTGGCCAGACATCATTGAGCTTTAATGTAAAAATAGCTGACGGGATAAACCTACAACCTTGCGATGATAATTTAGATTGCTATAGCAGATGAAGCGCTAGTGAACTAATACGCCCCGACAAAAACGGGGCGTATCAATTTAATTGATATACATAAAATGATTATGCCTTTGGCCAATCATTTTCGTGTTCGGCGTTGCCTAGTTTTAGCTTACGTGCCGATACCACAAAACTTAAAGTCATCGGTGTATTGTCGTTTACCGCAATACCTTCATTATATTGAATGATGTAACCATCTTCGAAAGACAGTTCCTTCATCTTTGCATCTTCTTCGCCTTTTTTGAAAATGATGTTGCCTGAAAGCGGCTTGTACTGGTTGTTAACCATTGATTCGATCACCGAAGTATCTTCGGTAGATTCGATTTCGATGTGGATGGTACCACCATAAACACCTGAAGATGGACGGCCTTTTGCGTCCACATCTCTATTTAATGAAAAGCTGCACTGTAGTACATCAAATTCTTTTGATCCTAAGTTTAAACGGGTTTTGAATGCCATTGTAGTAAAATTTAAATGTTTTAAAATGAATGAATTCTTAAGAGCATGGGGTTCGGCGTATCGCGTTAAGCGATTGAAACCTTCTAGTTAAACTGTTTAGCGTTTAGCGCGTGGCGTTAGGCGTTTAAACCTTACACCTTCTACCTTCCTACCCTCAACCTCAATTAGGCCTTCGGCCAGTCGTTAAGGTGTTCTGCATTTCCTAATTTTAGCTTGCGGGCCGAAATCTGGAACTTAAGCGTCATCGGATGATCGCCCACAATGTTTATCCCTTCGGAATATTTAACAATGTAACCATCTTCGAAATGAACTTCTTTCATTTTGGCATCTTCCTCTGTTTTCTTGATCAGAAGGGTTCCTGTAATAGGTTTGTACTGGTTGTTCACCATCGCCTCGATAATTGAGGTATCTTCGGTTGATTCGATCTCAATGTCGATGGTACCGCCGTAAACTCCAGAAGAGGGTCTTCCTTTTGCATCTACATCACGGTTTAACGCATAGGCACAGTGAAGCACATCGTACTCCTTGCCCGAAAAATTTAATCTAGCTTTGAAAGCCATAGTTTTAAAATTTAAAGGTTAAAAATTTGATTATCAGCAGCCTCCGCTACTGTTTAATATTTACCAAATATCAGGCCAAACGTGCCATATATTGCCTATCAGTTATAAGCAAGCAATTTTTTAACATACCGGATTGGCGTTTATCGCCTAAAAACGCAGTTATGAATCGTGTTTTGTGGAAAAACTATGGAAAAACCTAAACTATATCTATTGTAACAAATACATTAGAGTAGTTAAACGCACAACAAAAATGTAGCGATTATACACAAAGTGTAGCGTTTTAGGACAATTTGTTGCCAAAATTAAAGGCTAAACTTATTAGAAATAGACTATAGTATCTTAAATCAGCTGCGACCCAAATTTCTCCATTTTAGCCAACCATTTCTGGCTGTAGTGATTTTCAAGCGAATGTAGTTCGCCTATAGTGTTGGTCAATACCGGGCTCATTTTGCATTTTTCAAAAACCACTTTTTTGATAGAAAGGTAAGTAGTTTTTTTATTTGCTTTCCACTCCTTAAAAGTGGCTCCATCTAAAATGGATACAATTCTCGCCGAGCGGCCACTGAAGTTATTATTTACGTTTTGTTGCTGCGTAGCAAAAACCTGATCAGGCATAAACAAACGGTCAAAAAAGCCTTTAATCTTTGCCGGAATATGATCCACATACACCGGACAAAAAAGTACAATATGGTTGCTTTGCCTGATTGCGGTTAAGGCTCTCTGCAAATCAGGCTCTAGCTCGGCAATCTGTCTATTGTTAAATAGCTTGTTCGAGTTAAATATCAGATCGATAATGGCCAATTCCCTAACGGTAGCACCAGCACTTTCTGCACCTTGCTTATAAGCGTTAATCAGGAAATTTGTAGACGCGTTTTTTTCGATATCCCCATTCAGGATAAGTACTTGCTTCATTTTTTTTGATTAATCTGATTGGGCTGATGCATTACAAAATTATAAAGAATTTGTTAAGTGTTATGCATACCCCATAAAAAAACCCAACGCCAGGGTTGGGTTTTTATTTCAGCTATCAAAAACTATTGCTGATTATATTCTGAACTCCAGGTGGTACTTTCATCTTCACCTTTATGTCCGTCTAGTTTTACCACAAAACTTTTGGCCGGGAAATATGGTGTAATGTGGATATCAAGGTGGATTCTGTCTTTTTGTTGCTCATCCCTTTCAAAACGCATAATCTTAAAACGCTCAATCAAACGGTCAGCGCCCTGGATGCCATCCAAAAATTTAACAATCTGTCCGCGAAGATCCTGTTCGGTTTTGGAAGTCCAGTTTTCGAAAGCCCTTCTGTTCAGGAAATCAAACAATACTTTGGTAATATAATCGAATACACGCACTACTGAATAGGTTTGTAAACCAATATTATCGCCGTTGAATAGTGTTTTAGCTGAGAAAGCCATTACTTTACCGTACTCATTAACCATTGGCACTAAACCTACCCGCTCTAAATGAGAGATTTCACTTTTCTTTAAATCGAATTTCACACCATCAACTTCATTGATAGCACCATGTTTTTTACCCGCCGTAACCTGCGACATCAGGGTATAGTACATTTTACCGGCTAAAGCTGCCGATCCTGGCACGGTAAGATCATCTTCCTCTCCTACCTCAGCTACTTTACCACGGCCTACCAGCCAGTTACAGGTCATGATTACGTTCGATCTAAAGGCATCTCCGCCGGTGAAGTTGGCGGCGGTAAATAAATCAAGTACATCATCCGGCTGATCCAAATCGGCAAAATCGGTTACCAGCATCGCTTTATTGTTGTGTGCGATCTTACCCCACCGTTCCAATACTTTATTAGAACCCATGTAACCCGGAACAACCATTAGCGAATAGTTATTGCGGAGATCCAGGCGATCGTAATTTTGTTTCAACTCATCATCTACATATTCGATAAAACGGGGATTATCAAGATCTTTGATCTGATCCATTGATGCATTTAATAACACCACATTTTTCAGTTTGTCTGACTCTGTATTTTTATAAAATAAATGCACCGAACGATAAGCCTGTTCCAGTTCCCTGGTACTTTCTAACGCAGTAGCAATGTTCTTATTTAAGTTTTCTTCTGCAGCGTTCAGTTTTTCAGTACTTTTTTCAACCATATCGGACACCGAGCCGGAAGACTCAAGAACTTCTATCCAAAGCTGGATTTTCTTTTTCAGCTCTTCGCGTTCTTTCTTCTTTTCGTCGCCGGTTAAAAAAATCTGTTTCCGTGCTTTTCTTTCCGGATTTAAATTCTGAAGGCCATCAACTGTTGCTTCCAACAAATCGAAACCGCCAACCCTGGCCAGTTTTTCTAAGTTATCTTTAAGTGATGTTTTTTCTATGGTATTACCTTCTGCCGGTTTAAAACCTGCTTCGGATATATTTTGGTCTGCTTTTAATTCTTGAGGATTTGACATGTTTTCTCAGCGTTAAGATTATTTATTTTGCTCCAATTCATCAACAAAGTTCTTCAAAGCACTGATGAAGGCCGATTTAGTTTCTTCATCATCCAATGTAGCTTTTAAGGTTTTGTTCGATTTTAACTGTTTAATCACATTAAGCGACATATCCCGCTCGATATTCACATTGGTGAGGTAGTTGCTTTGATTGATGATATTTTTGACGCCGAAATCGCTCAGATCATTAAAATTTAAGGTTTCGCCAACGGTAGATCCATCCTGCTTTTCAAAAGCTACTTTTACATTTGGTTTATAATGGGCAAATACTTCCTTAACGGTTTTTAGTCCTTCTACCTTTTCTGGTTTTATGGGTTCGTTATCGGTAAGTTTTTGTACAAAAAGCGTTTTATTATGGGCAATCTCTGCGAAGGCTTCTGAGGTATCAATTTTCCGCTCGTTACCTCCAATTTCATAGTTAAACATAATATGTAGATTTAGATTTACGATTAATTTATACTAATAATATAATAGTTAACATTTTAACTCAATTTTTGTTCCAATATAATGGCTTATGGCTGAATAATATTCCACTCTATTTTATCTTCTTCAGCATGTTTGCTTACTTTAATCTTCGATCCTTTTTTAAGCTCGCCAGAAATGATGTATTTGGAAATCGGCCTGCGCAATAGATTTCTGATCACTGCTGATAATTGTCTTGCTCCATATTTGGGCGTAAAGCCATCTAAAGCAATCATTTTCTTCGCATCTTCTGCTATTTCAAATTCGATACCCATTTTGTTCAGCGACTGTACCAAACTGTTTAACTGAATTTCAAAAATGCGCACCACATTACTTTCGCTAATTGGTGCAAATGGAACAATTTCAGAGATCCGCGCTAAAAATTCAGGACGGAAATGCCCGGCCATAACCTCCATTAATTGGTTTGAAGCCGGAACCACGCCTTTTCCTATCTGTTCTGCGATCCATTCGCTGCCAATATTTGAGGTAAAAAGAATAAGCGAATTACTAAAATCTCCCTCTTTACCTAAACGATCGTGCATATGGCCTTCATCCAGAATCTGCAGAAAAGTATCGAAAACTGAAGGGTGTGCTTTTTCAATCTCATCGAACAATAGTACCGAGTAAGGCTGCTGCCTGATCTTATTCACCAACAAACCACCTTCTTCATAGCCCACATAGCCCGGGGGCGCTCCATAAAGCAGGGCGGCACTGTGTTCTTCTTTAAATTCTGACATATCGAACCTGATCATTGCCTTTTCATCATTAAATAAAAACTCAGCAATTGATTTGGCCAGTTCGGTTTTACCTGTACCCGTTGGGCCCAATAAAAAGAAAGACCCAATTGGCTGTCCTTTTTTGTTTAAGCCACTACGCGATTCCAATATGGCATCAGAAACAGCTTTTAAAGCCTGATCCTGACCTACTACCCGTTTTTTAAGGTATTGTTCCATATTGAGCAGTTTTTCTTTTTCACCAGCCTGCAGTTTTCCCATTGGGATACCTGTTTTATAGGCCACTATCGAAGCGATATCCTGTTTAGAGATGCGGTCACTTTTTTCTGCAGCATATTTTTTTAATTCTTGCAGGCTGCTGTTGATATAACCCTGGTATTCATCAGCGGTTTCAAAGGCGTCAGTCTGTGTTTCATCCGTTAAACGCCCCAATAAAACCGGACTTAGTTTATTTTGGAGTAATGAATAAAGCCATTTATAATCTGCAAATTGATCAGCTTCAGATTGCTCCGTATCTGCATTCAAGGTTTCCAGTTCCGTTTCTAAACTATCAATGGCCTGATCGGAAGTATCGTTCATCATTTTCATGGCCGCCATAGTCCTGTCTAACAGATCAAAAGCCGAATCAGGTAGCCTTCTGTCTTTCATATAACGTTTGGCCAGCCGTACACATTCGCCCAGAGCATCCGGCTCAATGGTTAAATCATGGTGTTCTTCATATTTAACAGCCAGTCTCTGCAACATTTTTATGGTAGTTTCTTCATTTGGTTCATTTACCTGAAGCACTTCAAAACGCCTGCTAAAAGCCTGCTCAGGCTCAATAATCTTACGATATTCATCAATAGTGGTCGCCCCGATCACAGTGATTTCGCCACGGGCAAGTTCTGGTTTCAGTAAATTACCAATCCCAGCCCCCAAAGGACCTTTACTATCTAATAGGGTATGGATTTCATCAATAAAGAGTACCGCTTTTTCAAACTGTTTTATTTCTTTAATGATGTTTTTTAAACGGTCCTCAATTTCTCCCTTATAAGATGCACCTGCAATTAACGATCCTAAATCCAATTCGAAAAGCTGAACCGGTTTTAGACGATCAGGCACGTTCTGGTTTACAATATCAATCGCAAATCCATCAACCAATGCTGTTTTGCCTACACCGGCATCGCCAGTTAAAATAACATTGGGTTTGGTTCTGCGGCAAAGGATTTCCATCATTTGCCGGGTTTCCTTGTCACGACCAATTATGGGGTCTGTTTTGCCATCTCTAACCATTTGCAAGCGGTCCAAGCAATATTTATACAGCGCATTGCCTGTACTTTTATTTTCCGGACCAGCAATTGTTTTATCCGGCGAAACTACCTTTGAAATTTCTTCGTCTTTTACATAAAGATCCAAAATTTCGCGTTCTTTGATCGGGAAGGATTTTAACTGATCGGGCCGGAAACCAATGCCAGGTTTTGCAAGCGCGGTTAATACACAAACCGGCGTGATTAAATCAAGTCCAAGTTTAATGCGTACATGATCTGCTTCTTCAAAAATAACAGCAATTTCTGGCCCACCGCTAACGGTATCGCTAAGGCTTGCCGATTTCTCCTGTTCATCAATCCGGACTTCGGCCCATTCGCTGATGTATTCCTCATCTTTCCCGATGGACACAATAAATGATCTTAAACCTACATCTTTATGCATTAACCCTTTGAGCAAATGAGCTGCAGAAAACACTTCGTTTCTGTATTCTTTTGCCAGCGACTGTGCAATATGCAGCGCGGTTTTTACCGATTCGCTTAAATTTGTAACTGCCATAGCCTAGTTGGTTGTAGGCAATACTGCCGGGTTAAAATTATTTTCGGTAATGTAGTAGTATATCTTACCGTTTGAAATAAACTGCTGTTCTATCTGAGTAGCTCTTTTAATCTGCTGAACGGACTGATCCAATAATTTAATATAGGCTTCAAACTGATCCAGCGGCATTTTAGAAGTATTCTTCAAGTCGCTTACAGTATATTTAGATAAAAACTCATTGTTTAGCGGCAAACCCGTAACCAACTTGATGTAGTTTGTTAATGTCATGGCCTTAATATCACCAGATGATATTTTCATACCCAACAACTGCTTAGGCATTCTTACATAGTTTTTAACCAACTTGCTTCTGAAAGAAGATTGATCTGCCTGCAGGTTTTGCCCTAGCATGATCGTAAAAACATCTATAATCTGTTTATACTCCATGTTGTTCAGTACAATAGCATATTGCAAGGTGGACGGGTTATTTTTCACCACATCGGTAGATACATTGGCAGTGGTATAGTATTTAAAAGCATTATGCGGCATACGATCGGCCACTTCCATACCAACAGGTTGAGGCAATAAAGCTTCAACATCAGCTGATAGGTTTTTACGTGAAATACCCGTTAAGCGGAAAGCACTATCCAAAGAGCTGATCTGATTGTTGATATCCATATTGGTTTCTTTTATAAAACGGCGCAAGGCAATCGTCATGCTCTGGTTGGAATTTACCGATCCTTTGGTCGGGAAAACCACACCACCCTGGATCAAACTGTTTTTAGGATAATCCAGGTAGTAAGAAATAGAATCTTGCAGGCTGGTGTTGTAAGGCTGAAAACTTTTTAAGCCTTCACCTTTCACCATTATATTTTTTCTATACTCGGCCGCACGGATGGCTGATTCTGAAACCAGTTTACGTGACTGGATAACAAAATCGTTAAACGACTGGTTAAAGTCGCTATACACTTGTAAGGCTAAAATGCGGGCATCGGCAAGGGCCACCTGCTCGCTCAATTCATTAATGAGGTAATTATTGGTACCGCCTGTATTTCCGGTACTACCTACCAGAATAATTAAATTTGTTTCGTTCTTTTTCGCTTTAAATAGATTTATTCCTGCTTTTAAAGCGCTAAAAACAGGGCTTTCAGTAATCTCTCCGTTACACCTCATGGTATTTTTTGCCTGGTTTGACAGGAAGTTCATGAATTTCCTGTAATCATCCTGAATGGGACTCACAAAAATACCCTGCTGTCCACAGCCGGTTTCGCCCCGGTATACCACACCACCATAATTTACCTTTGTACCTTTGCCAAAATCGCCCATCATATTTTCAAATGAACCAATGGTGTTGGTCATTCCAGAAAGATACTTGGTCATCGGGCTTCCACCATCTATTACAAAAACAACATTTACCTTTGTTTTATTTTTACGCAACATCAGGTAATCCTGATAAGAAAGTGATGAACCATTAATGGTCAATAGTTTATTACCCTTTTTATTGTAAACATCTGTCGCAATACCTACCGTGTTGGTTCCTTCCTCGTTTGAAACAACAGGCACACTACGCAGGATCAGGTTTTCCCTTGGCAACAGTGGATCTATGACAAAACCAGTTCCGTTATTGATTCCGTTTTTAATAGCCATTGCCGTAGAATCATCCTTGTCGTAATCGCCAGGTTTAATGGAGGTGATGTATAAACGATCGCCCCAGTGGTGAACTGCCTCAGCAGAAACCCACCCGTAAATACTTTTCAGGGCACTATCTGCAACCAGCTGATCATCAGAACCGATCAGATATTTATTACCATCTTCTGATTTTTTGTAGATGTAAGCAATTTCGTGCAACCTCACTTTGGCCCTTCTGTCTTTAAGTTCAGGCGTGTTATAAACCAAAATAGAATCGGTAGTATCGAAATAAAATTTCGGTTCGGTTAAGGCATTTTTTCCATTTACGATACCAATGGCTTTCTCTGCATAACCTGTTTTTTGATTAGAAAATGCGCGTTGCCATAAAAGCAGTTTAGATTTTGCAATCCATCCGTAACTGATGGCACTTTTTTTATCATTGATTTTTCTACCCCTGATCATTCCCGCTTTATACTTGATCAGTTTCAGGTAGCCGTTTTCTTCTTTAGAAACATAAAAAGGCTCCATGAAGCTGATCTTTTTCATTATCAGGCTTCCGCCTGGCGCTGTTGTGGTATAATTATCTTCACGATCGGAAAAAACTATCCACGGCAGGCTGCTTCTGCTGGTATTATCGTTAATATTTATGGTTTCAGCTGGCCTTTCATATGATTTAGGCATGTATTTCACTTTTTTGCCAAACGATGCCGGTGATTGTGCATGGGCAAACGATATTCCTAAAAATAGGATAGTTAAGGCATAATATTTTTTCATATTGATTGTAGATGAGCTTAAAATTAGGTTAAGATGTTAATCTATTTTGTTTTTAACGCAGGAGCATCAGTAGTTGCTGTTGCTGCAGGCTGAGCTGTTCCGGAATGTTGTTTGATATTTAATAAACTGGCACAGGTTGAATTTGGCTTAATGGTTAATTGTGCTTCGTCTACCGCTATTTCACCCCCAAAGGTTAAGCCCATACAGTACGAATAAATATCAGTCTGTTTTTTCTTACCGTTCATCTCTACATTTACAGTTACTTTTTCATTGTTGCACATGTATTTGTTAATGAGGTAATAATAATTGGAATTAAAATCTGCACCGTTAGCTATGGCTTGTAAGCGGGCCCTGATATCATCAATGGTTTTACGTTCTCCATCGCCAGGGGCAACTAAATCTTCTACGATTTCGGCATTGGGATCGGTAATCAAAACCGTTAAAAAAGCAGGCTTACGGGCTTTATCTGACCGAAGACGGACTACATATTTTCCAGGTGTACGGTAAGTATATAAGGCGGTTTTTCCTTTCACATCAACGCGGCCGGTTTCACCAAAAGACCATTCAAAATCTTTTCCTGCGCCATCCCCCTCAAGCCTGATCTCTTCATTAACCAAACCGGCTGTTGGGCCGCTAATGGTGAGTACACTATCTACAACCGGTGTATGCACGGTATCGCGTACCGTAACCGGGAATTCCTGGCGGAGTTCACCATCAACGGTTAGGCGCACAATATAAGTGTCGGGCTTGGTATAATGATAAGTTCCTGTTTTTGTGGTGGCTTTTTCGCCATTACCAAATTCCCATAACCATTTTGAGGCCTTCGGGGTATTATCGGTAAAAACCAGATCCTCATTTAAATAAATTTCATCCTTAAGGATTCTCGCATCAATTGCCCTTTTTTCGAACAATGAACTTTTAAATAAGAAAATCAGGCCTGTTAAGAGCAGTACAGCCAGCAGGATGTAAAGAATAACATAACCCTGCGAATTTGAATTAACTTGCTTGGTGTTTGTATCAGACATAGGTAGCGTTTTTATAGGTTGTTTTTAAGATGTTTATCGTGCAGATATGGTTTGCTGTAATTGACGCCTGTTGGTAATGCAATCATCTAACTGTCTTTTATGCAGTTCGATATCAGAAATATTTCTGTTTTGTTCTTGCCTATCGTAAAATAACCGATCGTATAACTGTGCAGTATGCACAAAGATTTTATATCGTGAATCTGAGGCCTTGCGATCAAACGCAGCTTTGATTGAACCTAATGAAAGCTGGATATCGTTTTTTAAAAAAACGGCCTGTACATTTGGATTGTAACGGGTAATCTGTTTAAAAGTAGTATCAATGGTGGGCATGGTTTCTTTTACCATATTTTCGAATGCTTCATTCTCATTGATTTTAACTTCAAGCTCTTCTTTAGAAATTTCGTACTGCGATTTATCGCTGTAAAAAATCCCAAAGCTCAAAAGCCCAACGGTAAAAACGAACAACGCTATAAAAAACAAGAATTGTTCGCGTCTTTCTTTTATGCTTAATTTTATCATATCGTTTTAAATTACCTGCCGTATCTACCGTTCCTGATTTTTTGTGCTGCTGATTGGTTTGCCTTCTGGCATTCGTTTATCCTTTCTTTATATCGCTGAATATCACTCCTTGATTGGAAAAGCGAATCTTGTAAATCGGCCATTGCACCGACATTTTTGTTCAGTTTTTCGTACAGATCAAAACTTGGACTTGGGTCGGTTTTTTTAGAGATCAAATCTTTTATCCTGTTATTGGCGCTCTGAATATCACTGAGCAGGATACTTTGTTTGCTCATTTCGTTTGCATTATAATCGCGATACTGGGCAAGTTCTTTAAAGCGGACCTGAATAAGATCAAAATTCGTATTGATATCTTTTCTGAGGTAAGAAAGTTTTTCTGTTTCCTTTACTTTTTTATCAAGTAAGCTGTATTCGTAACCGGAAGCCGCAAAAAAGAGATAAATGCACAAAATAGAGAATAATGTAAGCAGTACGAAGTCTAAGATAAACTTGGTATAAGCACTCCTGATTTCGATGGCGTTAATAGGTTTCATAGAGGGGTTAATAGTTTCACATAACAATAGCCTGATGATTAATCTGACATCAACTTTCACTGAAAATCACACATTTCTTTTCAAATTATCACCGTACTATAACAATTTTTAATATTTGTTGTTTGGTTATAAAAACGATTTTATTTCCTTTACTTTTAACAAACTTTAAGCCAAACCGTCAATGTCTGAAAATTTTTATCATAAACCATTCAGATTTAAGTCCATTTTTTCAGGTAACGGACTTCAGCCAACTGACCTGGGTAAATCGATTTCTAACCACATAGAACTGATTATTTTTACCCGTTTTGGGGAACACAGGTTCCATAACGATTTTGGTTGCGAAATATGGGATCTTGATTTTGAATTAATTGTAAGTGAAAGCATCTGGGAAGAAAAATTCCGCAAATCTTTACTAAAATCAATTACCGACTATGAATTTAGGATATATAATACTTCAGTTGAAGTGCACATTACCGAGGTAGAAAACGTATATCCGCTACGTAAGATAACCGAGATCAAAAAAAAGGTAGATATCAGCGTGAGGGCGCTAATAAAAACCACAGGAGAAAAATATTTTTTTAATACTGCCTTATTTCTTAGCCCACTATCAACCTAAAATTAAAACGCTCAAAATATTCTACACATGAAACCAGTTTTTTATTCATCAAAAGATGAAATCAGAAATAGAATTCTAAAAAATGCCGAAGATTTTTGGAATGTTAAAGACAGTAACGATTTTGATCCGCTTGTAAAGCTGATTATTGATGCCCTAAGCAACGAACTTTTTAACGTATCCAATGATGTAAAAAACCTGGAGAACAGGATATTCGACAAAATTAGCCGCATTTTAGCCCCCGATCATTTAACCTCATCATTACCCGCCCATGCCATTATCCATGCCAGGCCAATAGAAGAGGAAGATTACCTTTCGCCATATACCCAGTTCGCCTTTAAAAAAAATATCCTGCAGGAAAATGATAAGGCTAAAAAAGCAGACATTTTTTTTAGCCCTTTGCACACGGTAAAAGTTCATAATGCATCAATAAAATACCTCGCCACGGGAAACACACTTTTTAATGTAGAACAATTGGGTAAACAGCCGGTGCTGAATACATTACCAGGTTTTTCTATTGAAAAGAATACCCTTTATATGGGTTTTAGCGGATTAAAAAACTGGATGGACTTTAATAAACTGAACTTATTTTTCGACTGGAAAAATTATTCTGTACCTGAAAATACTTACGATCTTTTATCGTTGGGAAAATGGTTCTATAAAGACAACGAAATTACGGCTTATACAGAAAGGTTTATGGATGAGCCTTTAACGGGTAAAATTGAAGCCCCGTTTCATCATAAACAGTTGCTTAATCTAATTAAGGCCGATGTATTACAGTTCTACAGCAATAGATTCATTACACTTGGTGATCTTAATGATTTTAACATTGATGACAGCCAAGAATTACCAGCCGCTTTCGCTAACATTTTCCAACCAAATGCCTTAAACCAGATTGATCCAAACGTGAAATGGTTAAAGGTAGTATTCCCGGCATCCATTAACCAGGAAATGCTGAATGAGCTTCATGTATATATCAATGCTTTTCCAGTGGTGAATAAAAAGCTAAGTCAGATTAAGCACCGGTTTAAAACGATGAACAATATCATTCCGATTAAAACGGAAGCGATGGACCAGATGCTGGCGGTAGAAAATCTGAAAGACAATAAAGGCAAAAGTTATAACGAAATCCCTTACACGAATGAGAACGATAAAGGTGATGGTTCGTTCTCCATCAGATATGGTGGAACCGAGCGTTTCGACACCAGAAATGCAAAAGAACTGGTCGATTATCTGTTTGAACTGCTCAGGGATGAAAAAGCTTCATTTTCGGCATACGGCCCGGATTTTTTAAGTACCATTCTTAAAAATTTAGAACAAAATATAGCCCTTATTGAACAAAAGAGCCGATCGGCATTAAAAGACATTAAAGAATTACCCAGCTATATTGTATTAAAACCGATTGACGATGCAGATATTCTGTTTTTAGATATCTGGGTTACACAGGCGGAAGAGGCCAACCACATTAATGCAGGCAGCCGGTTAGCGCTATACGATAACAATAAGGTAAATGCCGAAAGTATCTTTTTGCTGAGCCAAACGAAGGGGGGCCGATCGAAGTTAAATGCCACGAACAGTGTACAGGCTTACAAATACGGGTTAACCACGGCAGACCGGATTATTACCAAAGCCGACGTCATAAATTTTTGCCGCTACGAACTGGGGAATAAGTTAAAAGGCGTTACCCTGGCTAAAGGTATTATTATGGACAACAAACCAAATGCAGGCTTTATTAAAACGACGGATATCATCATCGAACCTGCAGACAATCTTCAACTCAGTGCGCAAGATTGGGAAGAACTTTTAAGTCTTACCCTGGCGAAACTGAATTTAAGAAGCACCATGAATGTGCATTATCGGTTACTGTTGAAACCAGCTTTATACAGGGCATTGTAATAACAGGTTTCATCATTACAATGGCGGCTTCACCTATAAAATGTCGTCATCCCGGTCCGATAGCAAAAGGATGAAACGCAATGGAATGGAGAGGTCTGCCCGGATAGGATTTCGCGGCGGCATTACAATCTTACCATCTGTTCGAAATGATGGCATTGCAGTTTCAGTATAATTTAAAGATAAACCGTATAACCTAAATAGGCATGTTCACCATCTGCACTCAATACCGTTTCCTGCAAATCGGGTGCGGTAAGGAGTTCAACATTAACTTCAGCATCTACAGGCATCAAGTAGCTGATGGCCATATCTAAAATGGCCCTGTTCTTCTGCCCCGGAATAAAATTGATCAACTCCTGGGGGGAAGTTGGACCAATATTGATATTGAACGATTCATGTTCCGGCATAAAACTATCTCCTATAATGGTATCAATACCCAGTGCACCCGAGCCCAACTGGATCTGCAGGTCGTCTGCAATTTTTATGGGCTTAACATTAGCTGTAGCAGCTACAATTTTAATTGGCAGGTTAAACAACGCAGTAAGCACTTTAGACACGAAATCGACATCATTTCTTTTCTGCTGAATTTCAGGCAGCAGGTGCATCCAGATAATGCTCTGCTCCTTGTTTAGAAGGTTAAATTCGTCCCATCCAAATTCGAAAATCCGGCTTAAATGAGAATAGGTTGTTTTTTTATCGAGCATATTTTCATACAGCTCGGTCATAATTCTTACATGATTAATTTCGGCATCAAATGGGATAAAAAATAACCGGGCCTGCTTTTCCTCCTCCCTCCGTTCTCTGATATCCTTAATCATCGATTCTTCATCCATACCAGCGCTACCTGTTGGTGGCCGGTGGAAAAGTCCTTCGGGAAGCATATCGTATAAACCCTCTCTATTGGTACTGATACGGATACGGTCCTGCCTTCTTTTTTCAGAATAATAAACACTCGTATCTTCAATGTCCTTTGCAAAAGCACGCTTATCTGGCCCTAACGGAATAATTTCGATGCGATCTGCCGCTATAATATCACGTTCTATCAAATCAGCAGCATGAGCCACTGCCTTGTAATCTGTAAAGAGTTCGTTATTAATGAAAGTTTCTTTTTTCATGTAAACTTTAAGCTTGCATTTTTGTTATAGGATTAAATTTTTATTATCGAAAAAAAATAAGAATCATATCAAATACTAAAGATACTATATTTGTAGTACATCACATCTATAAAAATTAATGGACGTTAAATCATTTTTTATTCGCTTTCTCTTGTTTCCGCTGATCTTTATGGTCTCAACGGCAATACTCTCCATCATTAACAAGAAGAACCAGTTTTTAAACAACAAAAAACTTATTGTAAGTGTTCTGATCATCGGGATTATTTTAGCCATTCCAGGTTTTCTGGGCTTCCTCAATTTTAATTTTATGCCATGGGGCTACATTATCTGCTGTACTTTTTACATTCTGATGGGCATAGTGTTTGTTTATTTACTAACCAAGTATTACCCTAAAGATTTGCTGGAGCGTAAAGTATTTATCTTTTTTGCCACCCTGGTAGCGGCCATTTTATCGGTATATTTATACCAACTCGCCTTTAATTGGTTAAGTTCGGTAAACTTCGGCTGGTTTGGCGCGGGCAGTATTGCCTGCTTCTTTGTTCCGCTTCTTTTCTGGTGGGCTTATGTATCCCTGTTAAGTATTCCTTCAGAAATTTACAAAATCTGGAGGTATCCTGATACACCGTTAGACATTAACATGGACCACGTAGATTTCAACAGGCTTTTGGTGCTGGAGTTGGAACTTTATAAAAGGAGCACCGATCCTGAGCCATTAAAAGTAAAGGTTAAAGCGGTAGAAAACATGAATTTTGGTATCTGGTTCCATAAGTTTATTGACGATTACAACCTGAAATTTGCGAAAAGCCCTGTAGAATTCAGGAGCGATGACCACGAAAATTATAAATGGATTTTCTTTATTAAAACTTCTTTTTTTAAACGTAATATTTTCATAGATCCCGATCTGGATATTATTGAAAATGGCATTACAGAGAAAATGACCATTTACGCAAAACGCGTATCAGAAAATGTAAATAAGCCCAACGAAGTTGGAGAAAGTGCTATCTTTATCTAATCTATAAAAAACATTTACCATGATAAAGCCGCTTAAATACAAATCCATCAATTGGATTAATGGCATGAAGCTTTCCAGTGATCATTTTACGGTAAGCGATCTCTATTTGCAGGATTTTGTCAGAGATGCCGTATCACTACAGTTAAATAACAGCAATTACGGATTTCTACCTCCCTTTGCGGGTTATAAAAGCTCTCACGAGATCGAAATTATCGAAAAAGCAACCAATCACATCGAAATTAGGGTAAGGTACTGTAATGCCGTTACCCCAGAGGGCTGTCATATTGATATTACACAGTCTGACAATATGGATAGCCTGGTTCATAACCATTACTTCGGACAATCAGAACCGCGTAACTATGTTATTTTGTTGGTTGTAAGCCCGTTTAACCGCGTACCAACAGGTACTCCAAACCCTGAAGAAAGCCCGATCCGTTATCCTGAACTGACTAAAAACTATTCTATTGCTGTTTTGCCGGAAAGTGAAGTGAGTTCGCAAACGGCCGACAGCTATTTTTTAACAATCGGACAGGTTTACTACGAAAATGGAAGATTATCGATCAACAACAGTTATATCCCGCCAAGCTCTACCATAACAAGCCATCCGGCATTGATCAGATATTACGAATCTTTCAGCGTATTATTAAACGATCTGCAACTGGCTGCTTTCAAAATCATTGATAAAACAGGAGGACGCGATAATATTACGCCATTAGGCAAGAATATCCGCCTGATTTCAGAAAAGATTGTGGATTATATTGCAGGCTTATTTTACGAATACAGAAATATCGCGCACCGCGAATCGCCCGTTGTTTTAACCGGTTATTTTTCGAGTTTGGCCCATATCTTTTTTACAGCCATCAAACTGATTGATCCGCGTGAGCGGGAAGAGCTGCTCAAATATTTTTACGAGTGGAAAGATGTTACGCCAGGAAATTTCGAAGAGCTGTTAGCTAAAACCATCGAATTGGTTTACGACCATAAACAGATTAACAACAGCATGGTAATGGCCAGCGAATTTATGAACGTATTGGTAGCCCTATGGAATAAATTAAGTGGGTTAGAATACATCGGCCAGCGCAAAGAAAATATTGTAGTCGCCGAACAGCAGGTTGTACAACAGGTACAAGCCAGAAAAACCTGGACATTGCTGGATTAAAGTATTTCTCGGAATAAATTTATAATGGAGCTGTACCTAAAAAATGGGTACAGCTTTTTTATTGATTTAAAATCAAAGAGTAATTTTTTGGACTTAATAATCTTGTGTCCTAGTTTATTTTGCTTAAACAAGTATTGAAACGCCAGATAGTGAAAGTTGATCCTTCAACAGGTTACCACTGATTCAAACAGAGTGGTCCTCATTCCAGCGCAAGCGCTATCGTGTGTAAGAAATCTCAACTACGTTACGCATTGGCCTTAATTTTTCTCCCTAACCAACGGTTTTTAGCAGGTATTCTGCTTTTTGTTTTCAGAACTGCCTGCGCAGGTAAACATGACAAATAAATACAACGCTATAATATAAAGTATACAATATTAGTATAAACATTTGTATAACAAATTTGCTAATTATTAGCCATCTATCGGTTCTAAATACATTTATTTTGCTTCCCTAACCAATTTATATATCGTTATGAAAAAACACAACTTACTAACAAATGTAACCAGGAAAGTTACTTTTGTTGTAGCTGCAACCATGGTGTTTGCAGGCGCTACAGGTTTAACCGGCTGTAAAAAAGACGAGAAGATGGCGCCGGAAACGGCCACTACTCCTCCTCCTTCCAACAAAGCAGTCGCCACAGTAGAAACCTATCAATCGGGTACGCATAATGGCTTTTTTTGGTCGCTTTGGAAAAGCGACGGTGCAACCGGTACCGTTAATTACGCCAATGGTACTGGTGGAAATTACAGCGTTAACTGGAACGGTTTTAACGGCAATTTTACTTGTGGTAAAGGTTATTCGGTAGGATCACAAAATTATAAGATAGGGTATAACCTGAGTACGTATTCAAACTCAGGAGGCGGTACTTTTGGCTGGTACGGATGGAGCAGAAGCCCTTATTATGAGTATTATGTGAATGAGACCTGGGGTGCAGTTTCACCGCATACCGGTACTTACCTGGGCACATTTGAAACTGACGGTGCAGGCTATAATGTATGGACCCGTTGGATGACAGGCAAAAATATAGATGGCGGCGACGGTTTTAGGCAGATTTACAGCTCGCGGGTTACCAAAACGTCTACCGGGCAAAATCATGTCATTACTTTTGCCAACCACTACAACAAATGGCAAAGTTTCGGGTATACGCTTGGCCAGTTAAATATTCCTGCCATTATGGTTTCGGAAACATGGGGCTCTAATACGAATGGTAATATTAATTGTACCATTTGGGCACAGTAAACATTTTTTAAACCGTTCACAACAACATTACTGCCTGGCGATAAGCCGGGCAGTATATACCTGCAGGTACTCTCTGATTACCTATCTGGATTAAAAATACTTTTAATATTATTCAACAATTAGTTACCATGAGACCTATCTTTTATTTCTTCGCCTTTTTCATTTTTATCCTTTCTGCCTGCGATTCGCCAAATCCTAAAAATATAGATGGAAATAAAAACTCACTGATCGGAAAATGGCATCGGTTTTCCACAACGAATGGCTATAGCGAATTTGATATTGATTCGCAATATGTAGTTTTTTATAACCAGAAAGTTGGCCGGTTCAAACTGCCGTATAAAATAGAAAATGATTCCTTAAAATACCTCACCAAAGATTATGTTGCTAAGATTACAAACCATGGCGACTCTGTTCTCTTAGAAGGAAATGATAGTACTCAAGCCGTTTTACATCGATTTAAAGAACCGAACATTCCTTTTAAAACAATCCCTGAAGAAAAAGATTCTTCATCTTTTGCATTATACATTGCTGATTTTGATAAAAGATTAATAGGTGCGTTTGAGAAAGCAGGAATCAAGATTTCTAATGCTATGGAAAAACCTGAGGGCACTGCATATGAAGAACTGTTAAAAAAGAAAGCAGCAAATAGGTAGAGAGATTTTTAACTATTTTGATAATTTATATTGGTTGAATGCTATCTCCCTACCCTATTTCTATCATTGGTAAACTTTCGTATCGTTTGCACATTTTTTTGCAAAAACTAACTGTTTGGACTCCACAAAAACAAAAAATCCCGTAAACACTTAATTTACAGGATTTTATTTGAAAAACTTTTTTTTCGCGGAATGGACGGGACTCGAACCCGCGACCTCCTGCGTGACAGGCAGGCATTCTAACCAGCTGAACTACCACTCCTTTTGTTCCCTTTAAAGTTTGAACATCTTTCCCTTTTCAGGATTGCAAATATATGCACTATATTCAGTTTATCACTATAACATTCTAATTTTTAGTCAATAATTACGTAACACACTGAGCATCATTCTAAATATTTTAATCAGAACTGCTATAAAGCGAAAAGCCTAACTTTTGTAAGTTAAGCTTTGATGGGACAATAACCTTTTCGTAGCCAATCAGATCACAAACACTTATTTTTAAACCGATAAGATAATATAGTCCCTTATCACACTACTAAAATAAAGCTTCGTCCATAAAACCTACTTGCTCAACAGATCCAGTAGTTTTGGATACAAATCATCGATCTTTTTATCGGGAGCTCCCGATCTTGCCTGCTCTAAACATGATACAAACAGCTCCATTTTCGGAAAGCCACGCGCTGTCATCAAACTGATCACATTATTTCGGGTTTCAGCATAAAGTGCTTTATTATAATTGTCCTGGGCATACATCAAAAAAGTACCGAAGGTCATGTACTCGTTAAAAACCTTGATAGGATTGGGGTAAGCATAGCTGCCATCGGCTTTCTCATTCACCCAGGCGGCCCTGTTCTTAAATACACTATCTATAGCAGTCTTATTGGCATCTGAAGGCGTACCAACATAGTTATGATCTATTTCTGAAAACATCACCCTTGTATTGAAAAGTTCGTTTTGAATAGCCGAAAGTTTAGGATCATGATCAAGCATGGGAAGTACCATAACGATCTGCCTAAAGCCTTTATCTTTAAACTCAGTGGTATAATTAAGCCCGTTAATGAGAGGCGAACACAGAATCAGGTAGCTGTTGATGCTGGTTTTAAAATTCTTTTCCAGCCATTTCCACTGTTTGTCCAGATCTGCACCCGACTTATAATCTGCAATTATTTTGGCATAATAAGATCTGTGCTGGCGATAAAAATCCAGAAACCGTGATTTTTTCGCGAACGCTTCGATATCTTTTCTGTAGGTATCTAACGGATTGGTCTTGATCTCCATATTAGCCACGCCCCGAGCAGGAAAAATATAGTTAGGGTTACGCTTTAATGTAGTCCCCGAAAAATCATAAGACATCGCATTCCCGGAAATGAAAATATAATTATAAAGCGAAACGTTCAGCAAAGAATCAAAGATTTTGATGACGGGCTCGTTTGCATACGGCTTAAAATGTTTAAGTACATCCTGATAATATGTACCACTTTGATTCACCATATCATCATTGTTAAGCCCGGTTTTGGTAATGGCCAGCATGATGTGTAACAGTTCTTTAAGAGGAGGTATCTCTATGCGGGATTTACCGTTGTTGGCCTTTTGGAAGGCTTGGTCAAAGTTTGCTTTTTCCTGCGCATTGGCGCGCAATAAACCTGTTGTAAGTAACAGCAGCAGAATAGTAATTTTTTTCACTAGGTTTTACAGCGTAATTCTAATTGTTATCTTCTTTGTGGAGCAAATATAAAAATCGACCGTTAAATATGGCAGCTATGTGATTTAAAACGCCGTCTAATACGGAGATATGATAGTTATCGGAATAACCAGGCTACAACTTTTGGTATTGATTCTAAATATTTTAATCAGGAGCAGCGATCAAACATTTTTGCAAGTTATGATTTCTATTGCGCAATAGAAGGTAGCTAATATTAGACCGTACTACTGATTATTCATCGCTGATAAAATTAAATCTACAGGTTTTTCATTGTAAAAAGAAAAACTTGCAGACTTAATGTTTTATTTCGTTGAATTGATTACTAGCAATATTCGTTTTTACAATCGCTAAATCTAGCACACCATTTGCCATTATGATAGTAATCTACCAATTGACATCCGTTTTCGTCTCTAAGGTTAGACACGATATACTTAGGCCCCCCAGCTAAACCACCTAATATAGCTTTAGAGCTTTCGAAATCCAGCTTCTTATTTTCCAATGAAGACAAGCTTTTTTGCATCCCTTTTAACTTTATCATTTTCTTTTGAAGTTTAATATTTGATTGATAAGCGCCAACTTAACCCTGGCGTTTAGGTTTGGTTAATATGCTCGTTATAAAAACATCAGATATACGTCTACAAAAAACATTAATATAAATAGCTAACTACTGCGGTAGAAATTTAATTTGCTAGCACTACCACTATAATTTATTTTAAAGTTGAACATAACCACGTGGTAATACAAAGCACGTTTGATATTTGTTGGGTTTCAATAAATATCCGTAACGTTTACCAGTAAATATGCTAATGGATTCTACAACACCACCAAAAACAGATGGTAAAGTGGGCTGCACAGTTTGGAGTGAAAATGTTGACGCCCCCAAAATTTAATTCATAAAATTTATACGCAATCTCCTTTTTAGGATATAGAACGATAATGCTATTTAGCAACGATTACAGCATCCATGATCGCATTATTGACCTCTTCGACTTTTTTGGAAAGCAAATTTATATATGCCTCCTCATCGATGTTTTTGATGTTTATGAATCACCAGGTCAATCATATCCTCGGTTACCAGAAAATCGCCATCAGATGATGTCTTAATCTGCGGTAAACAATCGGGTAACATATTTTTATTGCATTGATTTTTCGGATACTTAACATTAATTCTGATAAGATATAGAATTTAATATATCTTAAATACACCTTATATAACCATAAAGATTCATTAATACATTTTTGTACTTGCGCTATCGTACAATTAAGTAGCTGGTGATAAATTTGGGTTACACTACATATCGTGGCAAGCGTTTTATTCTAAACTTTTTCACCTCTTATAAGACTTTATGAGCCCAATACTTTTACCGCTGATCTATAAAAATAGATATGGGAAAGCCTGCCGTCTTATCGGTATGCTGTTTAGGTTTAGGTAGTGGTTAATATTATGCTGTCTCTGCTAACCTTAATCTATTTAGGTACACCAATTTTTTGGCATTTAATTATGATGAACCTTTCTCGAAAAAAAAGTTAATTTGTTGATTTAAGTATCCAGCAGTGTTGGCTAAACTGTTTAGGTTAATTTGAACTTTTTATAACATTTTAGATCCTAAAAATAACTTATTGCTTAAAGGTTATCTATAAAAGGAGTAATGATGTCTTAAAATCAATAGGTATATTTAATTTCAACATATACTTTTTTACTAAGAACAAGACTACTTTTATGTATAAATTGAAACTACAAAAATATTATTCAATTGTATAATTAAATTGTAATAATATTTTGGCTTAAAAAAGTATAATATTTACAATTTTAATAGAAAAGAATACTGAATTTTATTAATCAACTAAAAATTCACACAATAAAACTAATTCTTTCTTTCAGTTGAAAATCTTAATATCTTGCCACAGATAAAACCTTTTATTAAGATTGATTTCTAAAACCAAATCTTAATCTAATTAGTGAAACAGGCTTATTTGATATACATATAATACAGTAATGAAAATACAAAAAGAAAGTAATGCTATCTACAACTTCGAGTACAATTGCAGACTAAGAAGAATTTATCCGTGGAATGGAGTTGTACAGCCTGCTTGGGGAAGCGCTATCGCTAAAGTAGATATCAATTGCTCTACCACCATACATCATCATGATGAAAAGGAAACTTTCATCATTCTTCATGGCTATGGAGAAATAACTATTGATGATGAGCGGGAAATGGTACAAACAGGTGATGTAATTTATCTCCCTCCAATGTCATCACATACTATAAAGAATATTTCAGAAACAGAAGAACTAACATTCCTAACCATCTATTGGGATGAAGGTATGAATGGAACTGATCCGGATAAACTGAAAAAAGAAGAATCCATAATTTAAACTAAATAAATGAAGAAAAACTATCTAATTACTGCTCCTCCCCCTACTCCTAACGGAGATCTTCATGTTGGACATATCTCCGGTCCTTATTTTGCAGCAGATGTATTTGCGAGATATCAAACAGTCAGAGGACATGATGTAGTATATGCATCAGGTAGCGATCAGAATCAAACCTATGTAGTTACAACAGCTGAAAGATTAAAGACGAATCCCAAAGAACTGGGCATTAAATATCACTACAAAATCCGTGAAAGTTTAGATAAATGCAGTATCAACATTAACGGATTTCTTTTGCCTGACGACCAACACGCTGATCTCGTACAGCAGTTTATCTTTAAGCTATATAAGCTTGGCGTGATCAAAGAAAAAGAAAAGGAATATTGGTATTCAGAAGAGCTTGGCCGATATTTATTTGAAGCATATATTAATGGCTTTTGTAACAACTGTTATGCTGAAACCAAAGGTGGGATATGTGAGAGTTGTGGACATCCGAATGATTCATTCAACCTGCCTCTTGCATCTGCAACCGGCTCTAAATCAACTATCGTATCTAAAAAAGTAAAGGGTTTATATTTTGAAATTGAGAACTATCGTGAGGCACTTAAACGTTATCTAGAGCCGATTTATCAAACGATGAGGCCCCATTTACAAAAATTACTAAAAGATCTTCTTTCTAAACCGCTTGCTGATTTTCCAATCTCCTATCCTAGTTCCTATGGAATTCCTGTTAATATTCACGGATATGAAGATCAGGTAATCAATGTTTGGGCCGAAATGGTTCCCGGCCTTATGGGCGCTTCTGTAATAGATAAAGATAGAAATCCAGTTGATATCGATAAGCTCTGGAAAAATAAATCGACAACAAAATTAGTACAGTTTCTAGGGTTTGATAATTCATACTTTTTTACAGTTCTGCATCCGGCACTTTTAATGGCCTGCAATGAAGATTATATACTGCCATCAAATTTTATAACAAATGAATTTTATCTATTAGATAATTTCAAATTTTCAACCAGTCAGAACCATGTAATCTGGGCACGGGATATTGTAGAAACAATTACTAACGATGAATTGCGGTTTTTTGTTTCATATACCAATCCCGAACTGTTTCAATCTAATTTTAACGCATCTGACCTCAAAGTTGTGGTTAAAAACTATCTAACAAGCCACGTCGACAACTTAATTGTCATTTATAATAAAATCTATAAAGAATATGATATAACACAAGCCTTTCCTGATTTGTCAGAAGCATTTAAGCAGAATTTGGAGTGGTTTTATGAAGAATTTGAGCAGGCATATCATGAGGACTCTTTCAGTGTTAAAAAGGGTGTAAATACATTAACGTTATACCTGCAATGGCTGGTAGATTATGCCCGGGTGAAAGAGGAGACCCAAGAAGTGGGTTTTGCTAATGAATTTATTTACGGCTTATTGGCTTTGGTTTCATTCAGTCACCCGCTATTACCAGATTTTTCATATCGTTTGAAAAGTGGACTGAATATTCAGTCACCGATAGTCTGGAAAATGCATGCAGATACAAAAATTGGGGATCTTAATCCTATTACTTCACTTTTTTAAGACTTATGACAAATATATTATCAGAACTGGAGTCGAACGTCAGGTATTATTCACGTTCATTCCCCGTTAAATTTGACAAAGCAAAAAATAGTTATCTATTTGACGACAAAGGCAACAGGTACATAGATTTTTTTTCGGGTGCGGGAGCATTAAACTATGGTCATAATCCTGATGGGATGAAAAGCAAAGTGATCAATTATCTGCATGCTGATGGAATCACCCATTCTCTTGATATGGCTACAAGCGCTAGAGAAAAATTCATAAGGGAGTTTAACCGGGTTATCTTGAGTAGCAGAAATTATAATTATAAAATTCAATTTACAGGACCAACAGGTACTAATGCTGTAGAAGCAGCCCTAAAACTTGCACGGAAATTTACGAAGCGCAAAGAGATTATCCACTTTACCAATTCATTTCATGGGATGTCAATGGGGGCACTCTCTATTGCAGGAAATCCGAATAAAAAAAGATCTATAGGAATTCCGGTGGGTTATACCAAGGAAATACCGTTTAATGATGGGACATTTGGTATACAGGCTTTGAAAGAATATCTGGCAAATTTATCTGCTGAAGAATTGCCTGCTGCAGTTATACTAGAGACCATACAAGCCGATGGAGGAATAAATGTAGCAGATACTAATTGGCTGTTGCAGCTTTTTGATCTTGCAAAAAATTATGGCATTGTTACCATCGTTGACGATATACAGGTAGGTTGTGGCAGAACTGGTAATTTTTTTAGCTTTGAAGATTCGGGGATAGTACCAGACCTGATCTGTTTATCTAAATCTTTAAGTGGTTACGGGCTTCCGATGTCAATGCTTTTAATTAATCCTGATATGGATATTTGGGAACCTGGCGAGCATAATGGCACCTTCAGAGGCAATAACCTTGCCTTTATCACTGCAACAGAAGCCTTAAAATACTGGGAGAACAAGGCATTCATAGAAGGTATAAGCCAACGCGCTATGTTTATCAAGCATTTCATTAATGATAACCTTCTGGATGAGACAATTGCTATTAAAGGTAAAGGATTAATTGTTGGTCTTGAATTTGATAAGGGCGAAACTGCAACAGAAATAGCAAGGATCGCCTTTAAAAAAGGTTTAGTGATAGAGGTGTGTGGAAAGGAAGATAATGTTATTAAATTGTTGCCTCCGCTTAACATTGGGATAGATGATCTTGCGGAGGGGCTGGATTTATTAATGCAAAGTATTTTATCAATAAAAAAAACATCTTACTATGAAAGCTCCAGTTTATGACGTCCTGGTTATAGGTTTTGGACCAGCCGCGCTGGGGCTTGCTGCTGCAGTAGAGGATAAAACCAGGGATGGTGAGTTAGATTTATCTGTAAAGTTTATTGAAAAGGCATCATCATTTTCCTGGCACAGTAATTTTCTGCTTCCAGGAACTACAATCAACCATCATTATTTTAGAGATTTGGCAACGCCAAGAGATCCTTCCAGTAAATTTACTTTTATAAAATATTTAAAGGAAAAAGGCAGGCTATTTGAATTTGGTCATTTTTCTGGATACCCCACCCGGGTGGAGTGGAATGATTACCTGAGCTGGGCCGCCAATAAATTGGATTCCTATGTTCAATACGATACTGAGGCTTACCATGTTGAATGGAACAATGCCTTTAATTTATTAGAGATCAGTACTTCGAAAGGTACATTTTTGGCCCGGCACCTGGTGCTGGCAACAGGATTAAAGATGCGCATTCATCAGCGATACTATCCTTTACTTTCTAAAACCCTCTTTCACTCCAGCAAATTCATTGAAATGCTTAAGGCTAATAATTTTAGCCCCGCCAGTGAGAAGAAAGTTTTGGTAGTGGGTTCCGGACAAAGCGCTGCAGAAGCAGTTTTATACTTAAGAAACAGATTTAGCAACTGGGATATTGATTCACTTCACAGTGCTGTTGGCTTTAAAATTAAAGAGTCAGGCCATTTAAGCAATATAATATATCACCCTGAAGAGACGGATTATTTTTATGGGCTCGAAGCGCATAAAAAAGCGATTGTACTTCAGGATATGACTACAGCAGACTATGGTAATGTTAATAATGCTACCAGCGAGCAATTATTTAATAGGATATACGAGGATAAGGTGCTCGGCATTAACAAAATTAAAATGATAGACCGAAGTACGGTCCATGCGATTGAACAGGAAGGAGAACAGTATCAAGTTACTATAAGGGAAATTTATAAAGATCATTTTACCATAGAAAATTATGACCTGATTGTTCTTTGTACGGGATATTACGAGGAAAAGTATCCTGTAATCTTAAAAGAAATTAGTCACCATCTGCTAAATGATAATGAAGAAATGCTTTGTTTAAACAGAAATTATAAAGTTGAGCATAAGAGTGAACACGATCTGAACATCTATATATATGGTGGATCAGAACGTACCCATGGAATAAGTGATACCCAGAGTTTTACACTGATGGCAATTAAGGCAAATTGGATTCTGGATGAAATATGCGCTAAGTTCTCGAAAGACAAAATGATCCAATTGGTTTCTGCGAATGGAACAGTTGAATAGCATTGGGGATATCTTCCCGCTTCACCTGCTGGAAGAGATATCGACAAATGGTGGAGAAAAAATTGGGATTGTTGCAAATGCCGGTGGTCATACTGCAGAATTACTTGGAGGCATAGTGCTTGCGGTTAAAAATAGAAATAACTGCACCGCGGTAGAGCTGGTCTGGAAAATGGAGGAGCGATCAAAAGAGGGTGGTTTGGAAGCTGCTGCATATTTTCATGCTTTAGATGTTTCTTATGTTATAGGCCATCTTAGTGCCACTACAGCCATTTATGCAGCAGAATATTATAATGCGCGCAACATTTTATTTTTTGCCCCCGGAACATCACATCCTAGCCTTATAAAAAAGGATTATAAATTTGTTTTTAGAGTTTGCGGGCGTGATGATCATCAGGCTCAGGCTATCGTATCAAAGATACTCGAGCTCAACTGTAGCCATGTAACCATGCTGTCAGAAAATATTGAATACGGACGGGCATTATCTGGCTTAATTGCGGGTAAGCTGAACAACTTTGATCTAAGTTATAGTCATTATTTCCTGGATGAAAATTTATTCGAACGGGAGCATATATATGATGAAACGGCAGCTCAAACTTCAACAGTATTATTTGTAGGCCGATATGAACAAGGAGCAGAAGTTGTTAGAGAATTAATAGTCCGCGGCTTTACTGGTAATATGATCATGAGTGATGATTGTTTAATCCTGCCGTTTATTAACGCGGTAAAAGGTCTGCCTAATGATATTTACGTTTCAAAGATGCAACTTCAGGAAAAATTTTCAGATGTTATAGTCGGTTTGGATCATCAGTATTCTAATTTAACCGGGAAACATGCAGGAGCATATTTTTACACCAGCTATACCGCAATGAACATCTTACTTGATGCACTTAACGCTAAAAATGATGTGAACTTATTGAGTAGTAAGATTAAGAGCTCCTCAAAAAATACCGTTATCGGCAACCTGTCATATCTGGCCGATGGAGAGATTGAAGGAATAAACTGGGAAATCATCCAACTAAACAAAATTAATTTATGAACAATATTAATATAACAAAAGCATTAGCAAATGAAATAAGTGGCCTTGCTATTCTTTTTGATGCCTATAGAGTATTTTATGGGGCAGAACCCAGCTTGATCCGTTCAATACAATTTATCCGTGAACGTATTGAAAAAAGTGATTCTACTCTGTTTATCGCAAAGAAAAATGAAAAAGCCGTAGGGTTTATGCAGTTATATCCCATGTTTTCTTCAGTTAGCATGTCTAAAGTTCTTGTTTTAAATGATCTTTTTGTAGAACCTAGTAGCCGATCTAAAGGCATTGGAGAGTGGCTTATTAAGCATGCGCTTGAATTTGCACGGTTAGAAGGTTATACCCGGATAACATTGAGTACGGCAAAAGATAACCCTGCCCAAAAGCTTTATGAACGGATAGGTTTCTCTGAAAGTGCTTTCAAGTTTTATACATTCAATCTATAACGATTATGACTATTTATACCGTTAATAAAGATAATTTTGAACAGGTTTTACCTTTGATAGCCGCATACCAGCGATTCTACAAAGCTGAACCAAATTTAGACAATAACAGAGCTTTTTTTTCTCAGTTTTTAGACGATCATTCACGTGGCATACTTTTTATAATGATTGATGAAAATGGTCAGGCAATTGGATTTTCCACACTTTATTTTTCTTTCTCTTCCGTAAGTGCTTCGGGGCTTTGTGTACTGAATGATCTTTATGTAATTCCTGGCGTAAGTTTTTCAAGCATCAGAAGTGTAGGTAATAAACTTGTTCTGCATTCATTTAACTATGCTATTCAAAACGGGTACCATAAAGTATGCGGTACAACTGATGAATCTAATCATACCGCCCAAAGGTTGTATAATAGCTTTTTAGAAAGGTATAAACAATATCATGTTACCAAAAGTACTTTATATGAGTATTGTGCCGTGGCCACTACTAAATCTATTCTCTAATAGCTCTTTAATATGGACACAAAATTTGGATCAGTATGGATGGAAGGCTTTGACAGCAACGAATATGATACAGCAATTAAAAATTCAGAAGCCGATGTTTTAATTATTGGAGGTGGATTTACAGGTTTGAATGCAGCTTTAACAATTGCTAAGAACAACATTAGTACCATATTGCTTGAACAATATGCGCTGGGTAACGGGGCAAGTTCCAGGAACGGTGGATTTGCTACCACTGGTTGCGCCATGAGCTACCCGGAATTAGTGGCAAAATACGGGAAAGAACTGGCAAAAGAATTTTTTAATTTGTCACTGGATGCAATCCGCTTACTAAAAAATGTTACAACAGTTGAAAACATCGATTGTGATATGGTTAATAATGGCAACATTGTTTTAGCAAGCAAAGAAAGTCATTTCAAGCAATTCAGAGAAACCGCACGTATATCTCAATCCGAACTGGATCATAAACTGGAGCTATTAACGGCAACGGACACCTTTGCCGAGACGGGTTCATCATCTTTTTACGGCGGGCTTTTAGATATTGAAAGCTGTTCAATTCATCCTGTTAAGTATTTATCCGGACTGGCAGAGACAGCTATAAAAGCTGGTGCGAAAATCTATACCTACACGCATGTGAAAGGTGTAAAAAAGGAAACAAATGGCTGGATTGTTTTTACAAATAAAGGTATTTTAAGGGCTAAAGAAATCATCATCGCAACAAATGGATATTCCGGAGATCTTAAAATTTCTGATATTCAAAATAGAATCATGCCAAGAGGCAGTTATCTAATTGCAACTGAAAAATTAACGGAAAAACTTAAAGCATCCATTAATGTCAATAACAGACTTTTATATACTTCCGGATTGCTTTCAAACTATTTCCGGATAACTCCTGATGGCCGTTTTCTTTTTGGAGGAAGACATAATTTTACAGCAGATGTTGATTTAAAATTAAGTAGAGATATATTAAAAGAGAAAATGCTTTCCTATTTTCCCATGCTTGAAAATCTTGAAATCGAATATTCATGGTCGGGCAAACTAGGTTTCACACGAGATAAGATGCCACATATTGGCAAGCATAAAGACCTTTATTATTGTATCGGATATAGTGCGAAAGGAATTCCTTTTTCTACGCTTTTAGGTGTAAAAGTTGCCAATATCTTACTTGGAAAGGAAAATGCTGGCATTTTTAACAATATCAGGCAGCGAAAGTATAACATTTTTTCCAGAAACCTCTTTACACTTCCTTTCATTTATAACCAAAGCAGATTTAAGGAATATTTAAGTTAAGACATTTCCATCTATATTATTAATCCTTGTTAAATGATAAAATTATTTGATCGCAAGACAATTTCTTCCATTAATAAAAGTGATTTTTCCACTTTACCCGATTGGGTTGAGTTTTTGATTTTGCTCTTACAAAATGGTCCTTCGCATTATGTCGAAAATTTTAACTGCGATTTTTTATTGCTCCAGATCAACGACAAGTTAATTCCAATTGCACAAAATAATGCTGCTGCAAATAATTCGCATTTAACTTCTATCAATACATATTATATTTCTTTTGGTATCGATTCCATTAAACATAAACTAAAAAGCAAGTTATCTGGCCTGGTTGTTTCTTCTTTTGCATCTATGATGCAAACCATTTTCAGTTTTTCCAAGCTTGACCGGACAATTTTTATTAATTGCTGGTTGATGCCCACCGGACCATTGGTTACCCTGGAAAAAGGAGAGTATGATGAAGTTGTGGTTTTTCTTAGAAATCATTTTCCGGATCATGCATTGGTTTTTCGAGGTTTTACTAATTTTTTTAAAATATCTGGTGAGCAGATAGCGCCGGATGTGCTACTATTGAGCAGGGTTTATTACCAAATCGAGAACATAAAGGAAATATTAAAGACAAAAAATATAAAAAATGCACTGCGCACTTTGAAAAACACAAAATATAAAATTGATGATCGCAATGGTATCGTAAAAAATGATCATCAGCGCATGATTGCACTTTATAATAAACTTTATATTGATAAGTTTTCTGATTATAGTTTAAAATATAATGAAGAGTGGATTGAGCTGATTTCAAAATTTCCGGTTTTTAATATTCATCTGGTAAGGGATGAACAAGAACTGATTCAGTCATTTATCGTAACCTTATCAGATCCGGATATTATCGTTAGTTCGATTGGGGCATACAACCAGGGTGCGGTAGATAGTTTTAACCTCTATGTATTAAATTTTGCAAATAGGGTTGTTGATGCGAATCTGCGCGATAAGAAAATCAATTTAAGTTCGGGGGGCGATTATTTTAAAAGGAAAAGAGGCGGAATACCCAATGTTGAGTATGACATTGTGTATTTCAAGCATCTTAAAGGATTTACTTCTTTAAGATGGAAGGTTTTTTCATGGCTTTTCAAGAATGTTGCTGAACGGATTTACAAAAATGCGCTGAATTAATATAGTGATAATTAATAAACCAATAAACATGAACATAAAACTTAACAAACACTTCGATCAGGATGAGCTTATACGCTCTTTCGAGTCCGTAAAAGAGTTCAATAAAGCGCCAGCGGGATATCCCGGTGAAGGCAATGTGAGCTGGGATGCGATCACACTTTTTTCTTTGGGTAATGAAGAGGCCAGTTTATTATCGAAGCTGCCATTCCTTTCTGCCACATTTAAAGCATTAAACTTAAACATACGGTTATTAAGATTCATGATTTTAGAACCCGGAGGCATTATTCAAAAGCATCAGGATTCATTTTTGTCGAACAGCATTGTAAGACTGCATATCCCGGTAATTACTCATCCGGACGTAGAATTTTATTTAAACCATGAGCGATGCAATTGGTTTCCAGGAGAACTATGGTACGGTGATTTTTCATTGGAGCATTATGGCATAAATAATAGCAATGTCAGCAGGGTACATTTGGTTATAGATGTAACCGTAGACGAAAATCTATTGAAACTTTTTCCGCCCCACGAGGTCACAGAAAAATTAAAAGCAAACCAGCATAACACAGGAGCGGATAGCCAGTTTGATCCTGTTATACTTGAACGTTTCAGGTGTAATTTCACTTTGCCTTCTGGGTTCTCGCTGCCGGGCCTGAATTATTCGGAACTTCAGGAAGAACTTAACGGCAGTATAAAAGTAGTTGGCAACGAACTTAGCCTTTTTGTTAATGATCAGCCCCTTCTGAAGGTTTTGCCGGTTACTGAAGATAAGCTTGCCCTGATCGGCTTAGGTCAGGAAGCATTTGTTAACTATAGGTTTGGTAGCCAGGGCATAAAAAACCTTGAACTGAACATATTCAACATGGTTGTTCCAATTTCTTTGGCCAATTAGTAGACGTTAGCATTGCAGAATCTTTTAACCGCCTATTTGTGGCATTAATGTATGTAAGTTAAAAATAAAACAAAAATAGTATGAACCAAAATACAGACTATAAGCATATTCCCACTGATTTGCTGGGTGTGGCTGCTGAACGAAATCCCATGGCAAACCTAGATCCGATGCTATGCGGATATCAGATCTTATTTGATAAGTTTAACATTCCAAAAACGGGTGTTGTTCATTTAGGAGGGCATATCGGACAGGAACTTCCAATGTATGCCGCATTGGGGTTTCAAAATGTTGTGATGGTTGAGCCTCTTGAGGAAGAATACCAGATACTGGAGGACAGGATATCAAAATATAATCAGGTTTTTGAGAATGTAGGCAATTTTCTAGGTGAAAAAAGCCTGATGAAAGCACATGCGGTAAGGTGTGCCGTTTCCGATACAACAGGAACAATCAGTTTTTATAAAACCGGGGTTACTTCGCTTTCTTCCATGTCTAAACCTATAGCGCAGGGTTTTTCAACAATGTGGGATTCTTTTGGCGCTTATATGCCCTGGTATCAACGTCTTATTTATCGGGTTAAAAGACGTCGTGCAGTTTCTTACCAGGAAGTTGTGGTGCCATGTAAAACATTGGATCAAGTTATTGCAGAATTGCCCAATTCATGGAAAGCCAACGATTTCAGTTATCTGCGGATGAATGTACAAGGTGCGGAACTGAAGGCTTTAAAAGGAGCAGATAAATTTTTACAATCTGTATCAGTAGTTGATTTGGAAACAAATATTGAATCGAGGTACGAAGATAACCCCACAAGGCAGGAATTTGATTCGTTTCTGGATACCTATGGTTTTGTTGCGGCATTTAGCTATTCGCTTGGGCCCATGGGTAATATAATTTATGTTAAAAAGTAATTTAAATTTTTCAGTCAGGCAATGTAGTTAAGCCAGAGCTGCACTAAGCCTCCCTATTCCAATGTCAGAAACGAAATCATTAAATATCAGTATTTAAATTATCTAGATTAAAAATAAAGCTATTTTCTGGGGCAATATGATAAATATAGAGATTGAAAATAACAGGCTATCTGAATTTAGCCAAGACCAGGATAAAAGTGAATGTTGGTCTCGTTATGTAGCGCCAGGCAACTTTACATTAGCATTTGAGTATCTTCACCTCTATCAATCAGAAAATGATGCTACTTTTTTTTATACCGGGCGAACTAAAACTGAAATTGTTTTTGTTTGCTTAATATCGCTGATCACAGTAAAGGTTTATGGAATACCCATCACTATAGTAATGTTTGGTGGCCCAAAAACAAATGGGAAAGCTTTTTGGTACGATGAAGATCGACTTTCATACCATAGTTTTGTAACCAAGCTCCTATACCTGTTAAAAAAACAATATAAATTTCAGTTTATTGTTTTGCGAGAATTTTATGGTACAGGCGATCGGTCGCAGATTATAGAAAGTGAGAAGATGGGTTTTATCGTTCATCATGCTATGATAAAGAGCTATCTGGATATTTCACTGTTTAATTCATTTGACAGTTATTTTAATTCCCTGCCCTCAAAAAAACGCAATTATTTCAGAAGTGTAATCAAATGTAACCAAGACCCCGATATCAACATTGATATTGTTGATTTAACAGCCGATCTTGTTGATGAGATTTATCCGCTTTATTTTGAAACCAATGCCAGGGCAAAAGAAAATCAGACAGCGGCCGTAGGGCGTTCGGTGTTTATTGCTCTATCTGAAAGCAGCATTAAGGCAAAGGTGATTACGTATAGATTAAAAAATAAAGTGATCGCGTTTGGTTTAATGTTTTTTAATTTTCATGAAGTAAAATGTTTATTTACAGGCTTTGATTATAAATTTACTAAAGAATATAACCTGTGGTATCAGATTATGCTTGGCTCTATCCGGTTTGCGGTAGAACGCAGATGCCAATATATTGATCTTGGATCATCTTCAGCATCGATGAAAAGTAAATTTATGGCTGCTCATGAAAATGTCTATATATCAGTGTTGTTTAAAACGCCAATACTAACCAAAGTTTTTAAAAGGCCTATTGTTTTCCTGCTGAATAAGTTTCTAAAACCTGCTCAATAACTATTAGCCAAAAACATCGTTTATGTCGTTCTCCATTATATCAAAATCCTTACCGGTCATTTTAATCAATCTCCTGATTTGGCTTGGTCATGTTTCTGCACAGTATAACGTTATTGGTGAAGTATTGAGTGATGGGCATTTGCCGGTTGCCCATTTGCAGGTGTCTATTATCAAACCTTCAGATTCCTCCATAATTACATCCTCAAGCACCACTTTGGATGGTAAATATAAATTAGGGGTTAAGGATACAGGAAACTATGTGATTTCTGTTAAATCAGCTTTTTATCAGCATCTTAAATTAGCAATACAAGTTAAAAAAGCAATTACAGATGTGCCCCCCATTTATTTAATTCCTGTTGCAGTTAATTTAAGAGGAGTTAATGTAAGTTCAAACAGGCCACTTTACCAGCGGGAAATTGACCGGATTGTGGTAAATCTGGGAAACCAACAAACGTTAGTTTCAGGAAGTGTTTTAGATGTTTTGGAAAAACTCCCTGGCGTAAAGGTAAATCGGGAAACTTCTTCAATTTCATTAAATGGAAAAGAAGAGGTTGGGATTATGCAGGAAGGAAAAATAGTAAATATACCTTTAAGCTCTTTTATTCAAACCCTCGGTACAATGGAAGCCGGAAACATTAAACAAATTGAATTAATTACGACCCCCCCGGCAAAATATGAAGCCGGTAATGCCGGTGGGTTGATTAATATTATCATGAATAAAAGAACAACAGATGGTTATAATGGGGCATATACAGCCGCATTAGGATATGGTGATTTTGATAAAGAGAAACTTGCGATGAATTTAAGTATTAGACAAAAGAGGATTAGTTTTTTTGGAGATATTTCTTATAACAAGGATAAATCTTACAGGCGTTTCGAAAATTATAAGACTATTGCAACTCCTGAAAGTAATTATTCAACTTCAACCTTATCGAGCAGATTCCCTATAAGTAAAAATTATTCAGCTAGATTTGGTTTAGACCTTTATCTGAACGATAAGGTAACGATTGGAAGTAGTGTTTATGGATTGGTCAATACCTGGGATCAGCATGTAAATAGTAGAGGAGAGATTTTCTTACCACCCGATTCTATAATAAACCTCTCTATATTCAATGCTGAAAATAGCAGTAAAACCATGCTTACCGGGAATATAGATCTATCTTATCAGATTAATAAAAAGTCAAATTTGTATTTGGATGTGGATTATTTATATTTTTTCAATAAAAATCCGAATCTATATGAGAATACTTATACCTATACTAACCATCAATTTCTCAAAGATGTTTTTACTTCAGAAAAAAGAACCCCTGTAAACATCTGGGCGGGCAAAGTTGATTATAGCACGCAGATTTCAGCGTCTGTACAGCTTGAAACCGGATATAAATCTACTTTCACCTCTCTTGATAATCAGATCAATATTTCGGATATGGTTGAGCGCGGAAACGGTATAGGCCTCCCTTTGGGGGAGCGCTCTAATCTGAATGAAGTGATCTTGGCAGTTTATGCTACATCCAAATGGCGCATTAATGAAAAAATGTCTCTCCATGCAGGGTTGCGTTACGAAAACTCTGTAACCAAATTGACCATTCCACAACAAAAACAGGCTGTAAACCGTAACTTATCAAAACTATTTCCTTCGCTGTTTTTGTCGAAAACGTTAAGTCCCAGTAGCACTTTAATATTATCCTATGGGCGAAGAATAAACAGGCCAACATACAATGATTTAGCTCCATTCATATTATTTCTTGATCCTACAACACTTTACAATGGAAATATATCACTAAAGCCTTCACTGAGTAATATTTACACACTAACCTATAATTTTAAAAAATATTCTTTATCAACTGAATTTATTGATACCGCTGATCCAATATTCAGGTTCCAGCCCGTTCTTGCAGAGAATAATAAACAAGTTTTTATGCCAATTAACCTTAAAAGCAATAAAATATTTTCAGGTTTATTGTCTGCTCCGTTCAAGCTAGCAGATTTTTGGCAGATGGATAATTTTATACAGGGTGTATTACAATCTAACCAGTTCTTAAATGAAAAACGCTTATCTGATTCATATTATAGAATTAGAAGCACTCAAAATTTTTCCTTGCCTAAACAATATTTTATTCAGGTATTTGCTTCCTATCAATCTTCTAGACTTACAGGAGCTTCAAGAACAAGTTCTTCAAATAAGGTTGATTTTGCAATTGATAAAAAATGGCCTGCCTCAAACGATCGTTTGCAGTTGAGTATCAATAATATTTTTTCAGATCGCTATTACGTAAGCTCAATCAGTGATGATGCTCCGGGTTTCTATGCGCTAACGGATTATAAGTACGAATCAAGAATTATAAGGTTAGCTTATTCGCACACTTTTGGAAATACCAAATTGAAAGCACAAAGAAAGAGCAATAAGGCAATTGATGAAATCGAAGAACGCGTAATTAAATAATATGACAAGCAGGTTAAATGATGCCATAGATGGAACGATCTGGCTGGCACAAAAATATACAGACATTAAAGCAATTGTGTCGTTTGGATCTACGAATAGGAAAAATTCTGATGAACATTCTGATCTGGATCTTTTTATTTTCACGACGAACAGTTCGTATTATATCAATAAGCAAGAGTCAAAATGGCTGACAGACAGCTTCGGCAAGGTACTTTCGAGAGTGATTGTAGAAGAATTAATGGATCGTATCTTATTTAACCGGATCATCCTGGAAAACCACTTCAGTTTAGATATCATTACAGTAGATATTGGTGAATTTGGGGCTGCCAAATACTTTTTATGGTTAAAAAAGTTTGGGCTATCGCGCGTTATTCCAAAAAGAAAATATACTGCAATAGATGACAAATTATACACTTTTCATTATTATTTGAAAAGGGGCTACCGCATTCTTTATGATCAGGTAAATATCGATCTGCTAATTAAAAATATTTTTGATGCCTACGAAAGTGAGTTGTTCAACGACAGAAATTATCTGATTAACGCAGTTATCTTTGAGCGGAATTATCAACACTTTTGGCAATCATGCCAAAAAATGAACACTGAATTGGAAAGCGGTAATTATTTTACTGCGCTAAATGTTCATGATCATGACATCAAGAAGTTTTTAATTCAAATGGTACACTGGATTACACTTATTAGTGCCAATAATAATGAACTGGACGTATTTTATAAAGGGGCAAAAATTAACGACTGGTGTGATCAGTCATTAATCCAGAGGTTATATAAAATATTTCCTCATCAGGATCTGACACATATGAAAGACGCTTTATATGAATCAATTTTGATCTATCAGGAATTATCTCATACGATAGCGCGTATCAAGGGGTTTAAAATCGACCCAGATTTTGAAATGGAAATCATTAAAAGTATCAGAAATGAGAAAGTTTTTTACGTTGAGCCGAAATTTTTAAAGTATTCTGATTTTTCTGCAATTAAAGGGAAAGAATTATCATTTTATAAAAGCAATGAATTTAGTGATCTTTTTGATAATAATTACAATCAGTTTTGGCAGTATTGCTATAAAATGATGGCGAAACTAACTAGGAATGATTTTTATTATGCCATTTTTATTTTGGATAACAATATAAAAAAAAGGCTAAGTGAGATGATCAGTTGGGCCAATGATATTAAAACTTTTTCGGGTGACCATGATCTGATCGAGGTTGCGGCAATAATTGCAACAGGAATTTATCCCCACAGCAAAGTTCAGGAAATGAAGATTTCTGTTCAAAAGACAATTAAAATATATCAGAACATCTCTCATCATATTGCTAGAGTGTTAAACTTATCAATAAATCCAGAACTTGAACAGATGGTTGAAACATTTATCCAGCAAAAAATGATCAGTCTAAATTAAGATTTCTTGTATTATTTTTATCCACCAGATCTAAAAAACGAGTTGGACTTTTTTGGGCTTTGAATATTTAGATTATCCCTAATTCTCTACTTTCTTACCAGAAGATTTCTGTAGGTCATCCAAAGCTTCATCATAGCCTTTTCTGCCTATAATCCTTCAGGATTAAAGGCATCGCCTGGCAGTTGCTTATCGTGCAGCCTTAAACAGTTTCCACTTGATCCGGGAGTGGAGAAGTTTATAGATCAAACAAAAGCCTCAACTTTTGCAAGTTAAGGCTTTTGTTGCGGAATGGACGGGACTCGAACCCGCGACCTCCTGCGTGACAGGCAGGCATTCTAACCAGCTGAACTACCACTCCTTTTGTTCTTCTTTAAAGTTCGAACCTCTTGTCTCTTTCGAGGTTGCAAATATAGAGACTATATCTTAATTCGCAAACTTTTTTTTAAAAAATATTTAACCCCTTAACCCACAGCACCTTCCTGCATCTTCTCTGCATTTTCTGCAAATTGAAGTGCATCAATAATTTCCTGGATATCTCCATCCATAATCGATGGCAGGTTATACATCGTTAAGCCGATGCGATGTTCTGTTACGCGGCCCTGAGGATAATTATAAGTTCTGATCTTAGCAGAACGATCTCCTGTTGATACCATGGTTTTACGCTTAGCGGCAATATCTCCGTTTTTTTTCTGCAATTCGATATCATAAAGTTTGCTCCGCAACATTTCCATCGCAATTATACGGTTACCCAACTGCGAACGTTCCTGCTGACAAACCACCACAATACCCGATGGCTTGTGCGTTAATTGTACTTTGGTTTCTACCTTGTTTACGTTCTGTCCGCCGGCACCGCCCGATCGCGATGTCTGCAGCTCAATATCAGCAGGATTAATATAAAGGTCAATTTCTTCTGCTTCTGGCAAAACTGCTACAGATGCAGCTGAAGTATGCACACGGCCCTGCGTTTCGGTATCTGGTACCCGTTGTACACGGTGTACACCACTTTCGTATTTCAACTGCCCATAAACATCCTCACCGCTCACTTTCAGAATTACCTCTTTATAACCTCCCGCAGTACCTTCGGTTACATCAACCGTTTCAACCTTCCAGCCTTTGGTTTCGAAGTAACGGGTATACATGCGGTACAAATCGCCTGCAAATAAAGCCGCTTCATCGCCACCCGTACCACCACGGATCTCAAAAACCGCATTTTTGGCATCTTCCGGATCTTTAGGAATCAACATCAAACGGATATTGCTTTCCATTTCTTCCTGCTGCTTCAACAGCAGGTCAAGTTCCTCCTTTGCCATTTCACGCATTTCGGGGTCTTTTTCAGTAGCTAATATCTCTTTATTGGCATCAATGTTACTCATCACATTTTTGTAGATTTTATATTCGTCTACAATCTTGCCCAAGTCTTTATATTCTTTATTTAAAGCCGCAAAACGTTTCATATCCTGAATAACATCCGGATTGCTCAACGATTCTTCCACATCTTCCCAACGCAGCTTTATAGCTTCTAATTTATCTAACATATTTATTCTTGTTGAAATTTCCTGACGGTTGGTATAGGCCCAAAAATTCAGGAAATGCAAAAATAAGGAAAAAAGCTGAATTAGTTTGTTTGGAGAATGGTTAATTGGCCAACTGTTCAAATTGGTTAATTGTACATGCATGAAGCAAGGGAATAAGGAAAAAATGAAAGTTATTTTACTATTAAAAGGTCCAGGAAATGAACGGTTCCGATTCTATGGCGGCCAACAGCCCCGCTATCTCTTCAAGTCCTCGCTGCGCTCCGGGCTTTTCGTTTTATCGGGTTTAGGAACAAAGGGCGGTGCATCCAGGCACCATGCAACCCCAAATAGCACCACTAACCTGCCTAACTAAACGGGATTGTAGTGGCAGCTCCCGATTTTTCATCGGGACTATAACGGAAAGCCAGACGAACATTAAACAATGCAACAGACATTGCTTTCCTAAAAACAGACTTCCAATAGATTTAACAATGAGGTATTATTTTAGCGGTCATTGGAAATGAGCAGTCCCGATCCTATGGCAGCCGGCAGTCCCGCTATCTCTCCAAGTCCTCGCTGCGCTCCGGGCTTTTCGTTTTATCGGGTTTAGGAACAAAGGGCGGCGCAAATAGGCGCAATGCAACCTCAAATAGCTAAAAGACTCAAAAATTAAGCATCTGGCTTATAATATTCCAATTTCAAATCTACACCATCAAACACCCCATAAGAATTATAATTAAGCCATTCACCAATATTTATATATCGGCTACCGTTACCTAAATCAATATTGAGTGGCAGGTGTCTATGCCCGAAAATAAAATAATCGAAATGTGTTTTCTGTAATTGCTCTTTGGCATAAATGGCCAGCCATTCTTTATCCTCCCCTAAAAACACCTCTTTCTCCGTTTGTGCAGCCCTGCTACCCTGGCTCCACCCATTCGCGATACCAATACCTAAGTTAGGGTGTAAACGCGCAAACAACCATTGGCAAACTTTACTTCTAAAAATCTTTCTTAAAAATTTGTACTTATGATCTCCCGGACCCAAGCCATCGCCATGGTGCAGGTAAAATTTCTTTTCACCGCGTTCAATAATCAGTTCATCACTGATAATTTCCATTCCGATTTCCTTGGTAAAATAATCGCGCACCCACATGTCATGATTGCCTTTAAAAAAGTAGATTTTTATTCCCGCATCGGCCATGGCAGCCAATTTGCCCTGTAAACGGATAAACCCTTTGGGAATCACTTTGGCATACTCGAACCAGAAATCGAAAATATCGCCCATCAAAAACAATTCGCCACAATTTGGTTCTATTAAATCTAACCAACTTACAATACGCGCTTCACGGGCACGGCTTTCGGCATAATTCGGTGTACCGAGATGAAAATCAGAAGCGAAGTAAATATTTTTTGCCATGGGATTCAAAGGTAACTCAAAAAGCTTAAAGACTAAAGTACAAAGACTAAAGCTTAAAGACTAAAGCAAGAACGCTGTTTAGTACAACCATTAAAACTAAAATCACTTAACAAACCGGCGCAATCAACCCGAAGGAGAAAACTAATGTTCCGTGCTTAAATCTGTGTTTCCGTGGCAAAAAACCATCAAACAAAATCACTTTAAACACAATCTATTAATCGATAATCGGTGTAATCTTAAAACCAGTGTAATCAACCAGAAGGCAAAAAAAGACATATATTAGTAAATAAATCTGTTTCACTATGAAAAAACAAATTCTATTATCCTTATTTGCACTAAGCCTTTTTGCCTGTAACCAGGGCAAAAAACCTGCAGCAAAAATAACATTGATGAGATACCCGGAAACGAAAAAAGACAGCACAAAAGATAATTATTTCGGTACAACCATTTCCGACCCATACCGATGGCTGGAAAACGACACCTCTGCAGAGACAAAAGCCTGGGTGATAGCCGAAAACAAAGTTACCCAGAATTATCTTGAACAAATTCCCTACCGCGCAGCTATTAAAAAACGCCTGACCGAATTATGGAATTACCCAAAGGAAAGTGCCCCGTTTAAAGTTGGCGAATATTATTTCTTTACCAAAAATGATGGATTGCAAAACCAAAGCATCTGGTTTATAAAAAAAGGCCTTGATGGCAAAGAGGAGGTTTTCCTCGATCCAAATACGCTTACCACAGATGGAACAGCGGCGGTTTCGCTGCTCGGCTTCTCGCATGATAAAAAATATCTGGCGTATTCTGTGGCGCAGGCCGGATCAGACTGGAGCAATATTTACGTAATGGATATTGCCAGCAAAACGAAATTGGCCGACGAGCTCAAATGGACTAAATTTTCGGGCGCAGCCTGGAAAGGCGATGGTTTTTACTACAGTAAATTTGATGAGCCTGCCAAAGGAACCGATCTTTCCGCAGCCAACAAATCGCAAAAGGTATATTTCCACAAATTGGGCGATCAGCAACAGCATGATCAGTTAGTTTTTGAAGACAAAACCAATCCGAATCTATATTTGGGTGCCACCGTTACAGAAGATGAACGCTTTCTGGTGGTTTATGCCAGTGCCGGCACTTCGGGCAATGCGCTATACTACCAGGATTTAAAAGTACCGGGCAGCAAAATCGACTTATTAATTAAAGGCTTTGAGCACAACCACAGTGTTATTGATAATGTAGGCGATAAATTATTGGTGAACACTGATTTAGGAGCAGAAAACAAACAGGTGGTTTTAATCGATCCCAAAAATGCAGATCCGAAAAACTGGCAGAAAATTATTCCTGAATCGAAATTGGCTTTAGAGGGTATCGGGACTGGCGGAGGATTTCTTTGGGCTACCTATCTAAAAGATGCCAGCACCAGTATTATTCAGTTTGATTTAACAGGAAAGAAAATCGGCGAGGTAAAACTACCGGCAATTGGAACCGTTGGAGGCTTTGGAGGCTACAAAGAAGATAAAGAATTTTTTTACACCTTTTCCAATTTCACCACTCCGGGCACCATCTACCGCTACGATGTGGACAAGGCCGAATCGATTTTGTATAAAAAATCAGAATTGAAACTCAATACGGACGATTATGAGACTAAACAGGTATTTTATCCGTCAAAAGATGGCACCAAAGTACCCATGTTTATCGTACACAAAAAAGGAATCAAACTGGATGGCAATAACCCGGTTTACCTTTATGCATATGGCGGTTTCCAGGTGAGTTTAACGCCAGGATTCAGTCTTTCCAGGATGCTGTTTCTGGAACGCGGTGGCATCTACGTTCAACCCAGCTTACGCGGTGGAAGCGAATATGGCGAAGCCTGGCACAAAGGCGGCATGTTAGCCAAAAAACAAAATGTTTTCGATGATTTTATTGCCGCAGCAGAGTATCTGGTTAAAGAAAAATACACCAGTCCCGCTAAAATTGCGATTTCGGGCGGCTCAAATGGTGGTCTGCTGGTAGGTGCCTGCATGACTCAACGTCCCGATTTATTTAAAGTAGCCTTACCAGCTGTAGGCGTTTTAGATATGCTCCGCTACCACAAATTTACTGTTGGCTGGGGATGGGCAGTTGAATACGGCACCAGCGATAAAAAAGAAGATTTCGATTACCTGATCAAATATTCACCGCTCCATAACATCAAAAGTGGTGTTAATTATCCCGCTACTTTAATTACGACTGCCGATCATGATGACCGCGTAGTACCGGCACATTCATTTAAATTTGCAGCAACACTACAGGAGAAATATAAAGGCGAAAACCCGGTTTTAATCCGAATAGAAACTAATGCAGGTCATGGTGCCGGTAAACCCACTACCAAAGTGATTGAAGAAGCAACCGATGTATGGAGCTTTGTATTTCAGAATTTAGGGATGAGCTGGTAAATACAATTCCTCTGCTAACGAAAATATCTTAGCAGAGGAATTACGAAAGTCTTACCCTCTGGATATTAATTTAGGGAAACCTGCAATATACTCAGTGCCCAGCCAACCAGTTTTTACCCTGACCAGCACTTTATCATTAGGCCCTATATCTTTAAATCTGATGTACCAATAAAAGAAACCCGATACTTCGATTGCCCCTAAATATCGGATATTAACATAAAATGATCTGGATTTGCCAGCTCCTTTAATAACCCGGTTAATGATTTGAGTCTCAAAGTGATCATTTTTTCTGCTCATTAACTGATTAATCAGCAACAGTAAAGGATCCGAAATCCAAAGTTTTCCAACAAAGAAAACGAAAAACAACTGCAAAAAACCATAGAAAATTGATTCCAACCAACTTGCTTCTTTCCCCATACCAGGCACATAATAAAGATATAAAGCGAAAAGGGGCAGGATGAGTAAATAATTCAAATAGAATACAAAGCCCTTAAATTTAGGTTTACTTAATACAGCACTCACATTAAATACCAAAGCAGAGGGAACGGTAAGGAATAACAAACAGTTCATGGGATGGTAGTCAAAGAAAAAATAAGCGACTATTGCCGCTGGCGCAAAAGCTCCGAATAGTTGCCAGCTTTGCCCTGCGATAATAAAGATTATAGCCCAAATCACCGCTAAAACAACAAAAAGAAGCAATATATAATCTGCATCTAACATAATAGATTCATGAGTTAATCAGATGCGTAAATTATATAAAAATTATCGGCATGAGCCATTACAAATAAATACTATTAAGCCTATAGACCAATTATATTTTATTTTTAAGACATTAAAAAGCCAATTTTTTGTTTTTAACCCCTAAATAACATACAATATACTGAATATAATGAGATTGCAAAATTATCTAGAATATTTCTAAATAGCAGATTTGATAAGACTTTATTTCGTAACTTTGCATCAAATTTTTCTTTAATGATCACTACTGATATAGCCGTTATAGGCGCTGGTCCGGTTGGTTTATTTGCCATTTTTGAAGCCGGTTTATTAAAAATGCGTTGTCATTTAATTGATTACCTTCCTCAGGTTGGTGGTCAGCTGTCTGAAATTTACCCTAAAAAACCGATTTACGATATTCCTGGTTATCCTTCTGTATTGGCTCAGGAACTTATTGATAACTTAATGGAGCAGGCCAAACCTTTCCACCCAACGTTTACTTTAGGCGAGCGTATTGAAGGTTTAGAAAAACGTGGTGAAGCTGATTTCGTTTTAACCACCAATATGGGTACCGTTATCGAAGCTAAAGTTGTGGTTATTGCAGGTGGTTTAGGCTGTTTTGAGCCACGTAAACCAGCTGTAGAAAATTTAGAAAACTTTGAAAATGGTAAAGGTGTAAACTACATGATCCTTGATCCGGAGAAATACCGCGACCAGAAAATGGTGATTGCCGGTGGTGGTGACTCTGCCTTAGACTGGACCATTTACCTGGCAGAAGTCTGCTCTGAACTGACTTTGGTACACAGAAGCGAAAGTTTCCGTGGTGCTCCTGATTCGGTTGCAAAAGTAATGGCATTGGCAGAAAGCGGAAAAATCAATTTGATTTTAAATAGCAATCTACAGGCCGTACACGGAACGGATAAGTTGGAGCAAGTTGAAATTGTTCAGAACCGTACCATGGAAAAAACAGTTGTTGAAGCTGATCATTTAATTCCCTTATTTGGTTTGAGCCCTAAATTAGGCCCTATTGAAGACTGGAACTTAAACATTAGTAAAAGCGCAATTGAAGTAAATGTTGATGATTATTCAACAAACATCCCCGGCATTTATGCTATTGGCGATATCAATACTTACACCAACAAGCTGAAATTAATTCTTTGCGGTTTCCACGAGGCGGCATTAATGAGCCATAGCGCTTATTCTTACATGAATCCTGGCGTGAAATATACCATGAAATATACAACGGTAAACGGAGTTTCAGAATTTTAAGCTTTCTGTTATATTTGCGATAATAAAGAGAGCAAAATGGAAAACAACATTAATATATATATGCAGGAGCCGGATGGCTCAGTAACGGAACACGTTGCACCAACCGACATGGGCTTAAGCCTGATGGAGTTTTTAAAAGCATCAGAGTACGATATTCTGGCTACTTGCGGCGGAATGGCTTTATGTGCTACCTGCTGTGTTGATGTGCTGGAAGGCGAAGAAAAACTTAACGAAATGACTGACGATGAGTATGCCATGTTAGATACTTTGCCTGATCTTTTACCAAATTCGCGTTTAGCCTGCCAACTGCAGTTAAACAACAATATGGATGGATTAAAAGTAAAATTACACGGTGTAAGCTAGGTGGTAAAACATATTAAGGAGAAAGGCGATACGTAAAGTGTCGCCTTTTTTTGTCTCCCATAGATCTGAATTGCAAACGGCTAACCGAAAATTGCAAACTAATTTGGGCGTTCCCTAAGCTGCGCAAAGGTCGGGCCTTTCAGGGCTTCGCTTCGCTCCGGTACCGATGAAGGATCGGTACTGAACCCTTACAATCCCTAACGCGGATTTATGGTGATTTTAGAATTTTATGCAACGCCCCATGTTCCTAAACCTGATAAAGCGTAAAGCCCACAGCGTAGCGAGGACTTGCAGCGATAGCAGGACTAAGCCCGCCATTGAAGCAGAACCATACATTTCCAAAACCTTCGTGTCAGCATAATTTATTTTATAAAGGTTTGAAATCCTTGGATGTAAAGACGGGATTACAAATCCTGCCTAACGGAGTATCTTTCTTTTGTTCCAGACCTCGCAGGTTTTTAAAACCTGCGAGGTCTGGAAATTTATCTATCTAATATTTACCTTCTGCTTTGCTACATTCCAGCCGTAAACTTCGACGGCTAAATTGCTCTGTTTACCGGTATACTCTACCGTCACCATTTTACTTTCGCCAGGCAAAATACTCACATAATTATCATCATAAAAGCTTGGCAATATCCGCTCATTGCTATTCGCATTGATTAAAGCAACACGGTTAAAAAATGCAACAGGATTTCCGGCGGCATTACTTAAGGTCACAGCAACTTTTCCATTTTTCTGATCAACAGCTTCAACTTTTAAAGGTATCTGTTTAATGTTTTTCAGCCCCGAATATTCGCCATCTTTTCCGGGTAGCCAATATAAATTCTCGCTTAAAATGTTTTGCTTCTGATCTAAAATTCTTAACGAAACAAAAACCCCTTCTTTTTTATCCAGTTTGGTTAAAAACTCATTCATAGGAAAAAGTCTCCTCACCGAAGATGGGCCAACCGAATTGAATGCCTGAGAATAGAAATAATCTTTGCCCTCCATATCATAAGCCTTAGCCTGCACCATCAGGTTATTTTTGGTGGTAAATCCGTTGTTTACAATGGTAACCATGCTATCCAAAGGATTCATCATCACATGCAACGGCTCACTCCCCTTTCTTAAACCATATAAACAGGCATTAGGATCAAGATAATAATCATACATCTGCCCACGCATGGCTGTCCAGGGGTTTTGCGTTTTCCAGATGATGGAGCCGGTGTACCAATCCCACATTTTATTAGAAAAACCTTCCATCAATGCCCTGTACTGATCATAATTGGCCAGTTGAGCCTTCATCGCAAAATCTTCCGCGTTTTTTGGTTTACCGTATGGATTCAGGTATTGCTCGTAAGAGATATATTTATGGTAATCCCATACGGAATCGGGTTTTGATTTGTATTGCGGTGCAACCAGGTTTTCTTTCGGAATAAAACGGAGCAAGGAAGCATAATCACCTACCCCTACTGATCCCACTTCCGAGTTATACGGAAATGTTCTGGTCCCCCAAAAAGTTTTAATGTCCTGAATGCCATATGGACCATCACCGTTTCCGCCAATGGAATTATACGACATTTCATCACTGTTAGAAAAATCGAAAAATTTTCTGGTACCATCTAAACGCGGCAGGATATCGTTCTTTAAAGGCTCCAAAATATCTTCTGGCGGGGTAATTTCATTTCCTCCGCACCAAAAAGCCAGTGAGGCGTGGTTTCTGATCATTTTGATCTGATCTTCAATGGCAATTAAAGTAAGGTTATGGTCATCTGGATAATTTCTGCGTGTCCATTGGTCTTCTTTCTTCATCGGGTCTACCCAACGGCCATTACAATCGCCACTAAACCAGAAATCCTGAAACACCAATAAACCATATTTATCGCAGGCATTGTAAAACTCAGGTCTTTCCAGTATTGCCCCACCCCAGATCCGGATCAGGTTGAGGTTCATATCTTTATGGTAACGGATTTCTGCATCATAGCGGGCATCACTAAAGCGTAACATCGCATCAGAAATGATCCAGTTACCGCCTTTAATAAAAATCTTTTGTCCGTTCACAAAAGCGCCCATACTTTTGGTATGCTCATTCCAGATGTTATCGATCTGGCGCACACCTACTTTAAGCTGCTCCTGATCTAATACCTGGTTGGCAGCTACAAATTCAATTTTCAGGTCATACAGGTTTTGCGCACCATAACCGCTTGGCCACCATAATTTAGGGTTTTCGAGTTGTAAATCGGGAAGTTTAACTGTCGAGGTTTTATGGGCGGCAATAGTGGTTGATTGTTTAACCAACTTTCCGGCAATCTGATATTGTAAAACACCTGAAACAGGCTGATTGGTCGGGTTTTCTACTTCGACCGAAACTTTAACCGTAGCTGGGTTCTGCTTGCCTTCCGGTAAACGTTTACCCGGCACCAAAGTGATTACCTGCGGATTTTGAATGTTGATGCTTTTGGTTTTCTCGATGGTTACTTTATCCCAGATACCCGTATTACGGTCGCGCGTGGGCTGAATCCAGTCCCAACCGGCAGTATATTGCGTAGTTAAACCTTTGGCAATGGTTCCATCGCCACCCTGGCCACCATTTGGGTTTCCCGGAAAATCTGGCGGATAAACAATTACGGCCAATCTGTTTTTCCCATTGGGAGATAATAACTTCGTAACGTTATACTGCGCCCTTAGGTGCATGCCCACCTGCGTTTTTGGATTAACCTTTTTCCCGTTTAAATAAATTTCGGCTTTATAATTTATCCCCCTAAACTGTAGCCAAACCTGTTCGTTACCTGTAGCATGTTCTTCAAAATCTTTCACAAACCAATAGGTATAGTAGTCATTGCCCGTTTTATATACATCAGGAATTTTTTCGTTATTCATTCCATAAAATGGATCGGGAACTTTTTTATTGTTCAGCAAAGTGGTTAAAACCGTTCCGGGCACTGTTGCGGGCATCCAGCTGTTAAGCGAAAAACCGGTTTTAGAAATTTCCGGACCGCTAGCTGGTGTGTTTTTGATATTGGTACAAACCCAGCCCGAGTTTAGTTCATATCGTTGCTGCGCATTTACGAAGAAGGCTGAACAGCATAACAAAATGAGTATTATTTTCTTCATTATTATTGAGTGATAGAATGAGTGATTTATTGAATGAGTGAATGAAATATTGGTCATTGTGACAAATTTCATCATTCTCTCATTCAATCATTTTTATATTTTATAATTATTTATCTGAAACAGGCCTGTCTTCTGGTTTTATACCCCAGCTTGCCGATGGTTTATTGCCCATGTAAATCTGCATATTCCCTCCGGCAGTGATGGTTTTATGCAAAATATACGATTTGGTGTACGGTTTGCCGTTCAATACAATTTTCTGGATATATTTATTCTCTGCACTATTATTTACAGCCCTGATATCGAATTTCTTATTCCCAGCCAACGAGATGGTAGCGCTGTTAATTAAAGGTGTGCCGAAAACATAGGCACCGTTTGCCGGATTTACCGGATAAAACCCCATTGCTGTAAAAATATACCAGGCGCTCATTTGGCCCACATCCTCATTGCCACACAAACCATCAGGCTTAGCTGAGTAAAAATCTTTGTCGATTTTACGGATCAGATCGGCAGTTTTCCAGGGCTGACCAGCATAAGTATACAAATAGGTAATATGGTGGTTAGGCTCATTTCCCTGTGCATAATTACCAATTAAGCCGCTAATATCCGGCGAACCGTTGGTTCCCAAATCTAAAGGCAGGGTAAATAGCGAATCGAGTTTGTTGGCAAAAGGTTTATCGCCGCCGAAAAGTTTAATCAATCCTTCAACATCCTGGGGCACTAACCAGGTATACTGCCAGGCATTCCCTTCCACGTAATCATCTTCACGGTGTTTAGACGAAAAAGGATCGAAAGGACTTCTCCAGTTTCCATTGGCCAATTTACCCCGCATAAACTGAACGTTTGGATCGAAATATAAAATATACAGCTTCGATCTTTTGCTAAAGTACGTGTAATCTGCTGTTTTGTTCAGGGCCTTCGCCATTTGTGCAATACAATAATCGTCAATAGCATACTCCAAAGCCTTACCAACTGATTCGTTTATTTTATCGGCCGGAATATATTTAAGCTCCTGAATATATTCGATGCCATCTGTTTTCTGCATGGCCGATTGTTTTATGGCTTCGTAAGCCAGGTTTACATCGAAGCCACGGTATCCTTTTAAATAGGCATCTACAATAACCGGAACAGCATGGTAGCCGACCATGGTATTGGTTTCGTTACCCATTAAATGCCATACAGGTAATTTACCTTGCTGTTTGTATATAGCCAACATGGTATTCACTACATCGCTTACTTTATCTGAATGGAGAATAGTGAACAATGGATTTGCTGCACGATACGTGTCCCAAAGTGAAAAGGTAGTTAAATTGTTAAAATTAGCCTTTTTATAGATCTTTTTATCGGTTCCCAAATAATCTTTATTTACATCATTAAATAAAGAGGGTGCAATCATGGTATGGTATAAAGCCGTGTAAAAAACTTTTTTGGTAACGGTAGAAGCTTCAATTTTAACCTTTGATAGTTCTTTCTCCCATTTTGCATCAGCACTTTTAGTGGTCGATACAAAATCCCAGCCTGGCAATTCTGTTTTGAGGTTTAAAATGGCATTTTCGATACTTACAGGAGACAGGGCCACTTTAATCTGCAGTTTGTTGTTATAAATGGCCTCAAAACTAACCGCCGCCTTAAGTTTTTTACCGGATAACGTTGTACCGCTTTTAACAACGGTACTATCGTAAAGTGCAATGCTCTTAAGCGGTTGCGAAAGCTTAATGACAAAGTATAATCTTTGATCGTGGGCCCAGCCTGTCGAGTTACGATGCCCTACCAAGGTTGTGGCATCTAACTGCTTGAAAGAAGCAGATACTGGCGCATCCCAGCCAATGCCTTCAATTAAATCGATAATGATATGGGGATTTGCGGCACCTTTTTTAAAAGTGTATTGATGAAAACCTACCCTTTCGGTAGCCGTTAACTCGGCTTTAATGCTATATTTATCTAACCATACACTGTAATAACCAGCTTTTGCAATTTCATTTTGATGAGAAAATGTAGAAAGATAACCATTCTGGTCATCGGCCTTTTTACGTTTTTCCAGGAGCAATTTACCGGTTGCAGGCATAATGGAAATATCGCCTAAGTCGCCAATACCAGTGCCACTTAAATGGGTATGTGCAAAACCGGTAATGGTATTACTGGCATAATTGTAACCACTGCACCAGTCCCAGCCCTCAAAAATATTGTTAGGCCCAAGTTGCACCGCCCCAAAGGGAACATTGGCGCCCACAAAAACGTGACCGTGTTTTGCCGATCCGATTAACGGATCTACATATTGGGTTAAATTTGCCTTTTGCTGTGCAAAGGTATTACTGATAAAAAGAGAAGTTGTTAAAAATAGAACGACAAAGGTTTTCCTGAACTGCATGGTATTTATAATTTCCTACAATAGATTTAAAAATCTAAAAGTAAAACGTTTTATGTGTATTTTCTCTTAATAGGGGAAGAATTTTGGTGAAATTAAGGAAAAGTACCCTTATCTCGAGCGAAGTGCAGCGTAGTTGAGAGATCTATCAATTCAGCTCTCTCCGCCTGTACGGGCAGGCCTGTCTGCACAGGAGGGTATTCCACTGCGTTCCAGTCGGGATGATGTTCACTCAACGGATAAAGTATAAGATGTTTCCTTCTTAAAACACGATAAAAAATCCTTCGCTGTAATCAATATGACAGCTTGACCTATCCAATCTCCAAAACAATCACCTGATCGGGGTCTATACCATTTAAGGTCGTAGTAATGGTTAATTTCGATTTTTTAAGGGTATAGTTAACTGCACTATTGTCTTTTAGTAAATATGCCTTTTTAATTTTCTTTACCGGTACATTCTCCAGCTCAAGAGATGTCGTTTTTCCATCTACAATATGGATATAAATTCTATTATCTTTTTGGGTAATGCTTCCCCAGGCCTGTGGTTTAATAAATCCTGCCTTTGTACCGTAAATGCTTTCGCCGTAAATTTTAAGCCAATTGCCCAAACCCGCCAAACGATCCTGAAACTCCTGCTGGATTTTACCACTTGGCATCGGACCAATGTTCAGTAAAAGATTGGAACCCAGGCTTGCTGCTTTAACCAGCATATGAACCAGTTCTTTATCCGATTTGTAATCGGTATCACTCAGATTATATCCCCAGGAGTTTGAAATGGTTTCACACGTTTCTAATGGGAGCTTATCTGATGCTTTCTGAAAACTTAAACCTGACTTATTTTCTCCGGGAAGATCGCGTTCAAACATCTGGAAATCTTCACCTGCAAATGGAGTTAAGTGGTGGTTATTACCAATCATACACTGTGGTTGCAATTTGTGGATCAAACCATAAATCTCATTGTATTTCCAATCTATCCGCGAGGTTCTGTCTTTTGATCCTTCCGGTTCAGTTTGATCCCAATGTCCATCGAACCAGATGCCGCCTATTTCGCCGTAATTAGTCAATAACTCGGTCAACTGGTTTTTCATAAACTGCAAATAACTGGCATAATCGCCTTTACCTGTCCGACCTGAGTGCTGCCCGGTACGCCCGGTTTCATGCGGATAATCTTCCCTTCGCCAATCCAGTAGGGAGTAATATAAGTATAACGGTATACCTTGCTTATGGCATTCGTCAGCCATCATTTTTACAATATCTTTTTTATATGGGGTATTCATAATGTTGAAATCAGAATATTTAGTGTCCCACATGCTAAAGCCATCATGGTGCCTGGTAATTAACGTAATGTATTTCATACCGGCATTCTTTGCCATAGTTACCCATTGTTCCGCATTAAACTCAACAGGGTTAAAAAAATCTTTAAGATTGGTATAATTATGAACAGTCAGCTTTCTATCGTTCATTACCCATTCGCCACTTCCTGGTATGCTAAAAGGTCCCCAGTGGATAAATAACCCAAACCGTGCATCATTAAACCATGCTCTTTGTTTTAAATTAGCGGCTGTAGGTGTGTAATCCTGCGCCTTTAATTGCAAAGCAATTAATAGCACAAGGCCTATTAGGATGAGTTTTTTCATAAGAATAATGGTATTGTTTGGTTAGGTTTTAGTCTATTGATGCAGTGGCTTTGGTTGGTTTTCCAATTACTTTATAATTTCCATCCCCCTTTAAAATGGCCAAAATTTGTGTTTGATTGGCAAAAAGGTTTTTTGCGGCAGCCAATTCTTTATCGTATTGAAAGCTCTGCTCAATCCTTCCTTTTTCGTAAAAATAACGGCTTACGATCTGTGTTTCCAAAACCCTTTTAATTTCTGCTTTATGGCTAACGAGGTCGGTTTTTTTGGAAGAAGTAAGTTTATATTTAAGGTTTTCGAGGTCGGTTTTTACTTCAGCAGATTTATTTTCCTTTTCAGCCTCTGCCCGCAGATCAGAAAGTAGCCGCTCGGTACGGCTTTGATAGGACAGGTCTTTATCAGCAAGGCTACTTGAAAATGCGGCATAATCTGCATCCGACAACTGGAAGGTTTTGGCCGAAGATAATGTTGGTTTTTCTTTCCTGTATTGATTTGCATAATTAAAGAAAAGGCTTTTATTGATCATCGAAATCGTAATTGGGCTTAACTTGGCCACATCTACTACAATATCCGGGTAAACGCCGTTACCGCTATATACATTCCGGCCTGCTTTGGTGGGGTACATTACCATGGTAGAATCGGCAAAACGCTCAGCTACACCGTCTGCATTTTTGTGTGCATAGTCCAGTTTTTGGATGCACCTACCTGAAGGTGTATAATATTTGGCAACGGTTACTTTAACGAGGCTGTTATAAGGCAGATTGAAGGTTTGCTGAACCAGGCCTTTACCGTAGCTCCTTTGACCAATCACAATAGCCCGGTCTAAATCCTGCAGAGAACCTGCCACAATTTCTGATGCTGAAGCCGAATTAGCATTTACAAGCACCACCAAAGGAACTGAAGTAGAAACCGGGGTTGAAAGTGTTTTATAAGCAATGGTTTTCTCTGCATTTTTGCCTTTTTGGGTTACAATAAGCTGATCTTTATCCACAAAAAGGTTCACAATTTTAACTGCTTCCTGCAGAATGCCTCCGCCATTGTTCCTTAAATCTAAAACCACACCTTTTGGATTTTCTTTTTGAATGGCCAACAAAGCATCTTTAACCTCCTGCCCGGAGTTTTCCAAAAATTTATCGAGTTTAATATACCCGATCCCATCGCCCACCATTCCTGAATAAGAAACATTTGGTTGTTTAATTTCCTCGCGCACCAGTTTTTTGGTCATTTCCTTACCATCTCTAACCATCAGCAAATCTACCGGTGTTCCTTTAGGGCCACGCAGCAGCTGACTAATTTCCTGGCGATTTTTTCCTTTTACCGCGATTCCATTAATACTCACCACCTGATCGCCTGCTTTAAGTTCGCTTTTATTTGCCGGATAACCTTCACTGATATCGTTAATAAACAGTTTTCCATCAATAAAAACAGTGCTGGCACCAATACCACCGTATTGTGTACTTACATATTTTAGTTTATAATCTTCAATTTCAGATTCGGGAACATATTCGGTATAAGGATCTAAACTATCCAACATGGCATCGATACCGGTTTTCATCAATTGAGGGGCATTGGTATCATCAACGTAGTTGATATTAATTTCTTTATAGAGCGAAGCAAAAATATCGAGGTTTTTAGATACCAGGAATAAATCTTCTTTAAATGAAAAAGATAAAACTGCCACTCCAAAACCTGCTGCTAAAAGACTATATTTTAGTTTCTTCATTACCCTTTATTTTAATTCCAATTGCAGAAAAATAAATTTTCGGCTGTTTGAAAAATTATTTAGTGATTATATACCATGTAAATGTACAAAAAGCGGTAAATATAAAAAACGGCCTTTGGCAGGCCATGCGTAAATTGAGCGTTACGCAATAGGCTATTTAAATACTAGCTTAATCCTAAGGCAGTGTCATCCTGAATAACATGAAGGATCTTTTACCAGCTATAATTTAGTAGTTCTTCATTAATAGATGCTTCACTGCGCTGAGCATGAAAAGTTGGATTTTATTTACGCCGGGAAAACAACCAGGCCGGTATTTGAGGTGTAAGCAATAACGAGATTGTAATCAGGTTATGATCAAGCTTATTATAAGTGGTAAACAATAGATTGCGATTGCCTTTTAAGGCATAATATAAATGCTCGCTCCTCTCGGTGCATTGCATAGCAGAGCGAAATATGTGAGATGGTTTGCGTATTTAACTTGCCAATAAAAATGATATGCTTTGAAAAACAGATATCTTAAAGCCTGTTTCCTTTAGTATCGGCAAGTGCTTTTTGGATCGTAAATTCGATATAGGTACGGTCGCGTTTTACCAAACGCATTAAATCTTCAACCAATTGATCTTCTTTGCCGGGCGTAAATTCTAAAGGCTCATTTGCCAGATCGCGGTATTTCCTTAAAAACTTGGTTTTAACTTTAAATGCGGTTTCAGAAGTAAGTTGAAAATTAGCCATGGCATATTTTATTTGATGCAAAAGTAAAAAATATTTGTTGAGGTTGATGCCTTTTTATGCGATGGGATAAAAAAAGTAGATTTTCGCAAAAAATTTTTGCACGATAATTGTGTTAAATGCGCGTTATTAAACCAGATCCTGAAACAGAAAACCACTAGAAGTATTGAATAAGAAATCAAGAGAACATAAACACACATAAAATTCTCCTGAGTGCTGTTTTGGTATCATCACTAAAAAACAAATTAAACAACATGAAAAAAATCATTTTCTCTATTGTTTTCCTAACCCTGGGTTGGGCAACATCAAAGGCACAAACTTTTAACCTGGGGATTAAGGCAGGCGTAAATCTGGCTAAGTTAAATGCTGATTTTGCAAGTGAAGAAAACCGCTTGGGTTATCAGATCGGTGCATGGGCACGTATTGGCGGTGCCAGTTTTTATGTGCAGCCAGAAGCTTACATCGGCAGCAAAGGCAATAAATTTATCAGCATTCAACAAGATAATGGCAATGAGGTATCTGCTGAAGGAAAAGTTAGGTTCACCACCTTGGATGTTCCTGTTTTATTGGGAACAAAATTTGGTGCTAAAAATTTAAACTTCCGCTTAATGGCCGGTCCGGTTATTTCATTTATTCTGGATGAAAATTCTTCGTTTAGCTCTGCTTATCAACAAGCTACCGATTTCGATAACTACAAAAACCAGGCGCTAGGCCTACAGGCTGGTGCAGGTGTAGATGTGGGAAACATTTCGGTTGATTTACGCTATGAAGCTGGTTTATCAAACATCAGTAAAAGTGAAAAATACAGCCAAAAACCTAATTTGTTTCAATTGAGTTTAGGTTTTAAGATTTTGTAGTTTATCTTAATTAACAGGAAAAGCTGCGCAAGAGCTGCTTTTCCTGTTAAATAAAAATTTGTATATCAAGATTACTGATTGGCTGTATTATCCAGTAAAGGCCTGTTGGAGGCTGTAGCCGATGTTACTGTCATATCGCCCCTGGCACCTACAGTAAATGCCCTTCCACCAAGAAAGTTAACCACTCCGTTTGTAGTTCCATTACGGGAGATAACATTGGTGGATGAGGAAGGATACCTCACATATAATTCATAACTGCCCACAGGCACTGCGACAAAGGCAGACCCTGTTTTATAAGCGATATTTGTTGCCACAACTGTTTCTAAACCAGATACAGAGTTTTTAATGATAAGGTTCATTGCTGATGTTCCGTTTGGGATAGTATTGACAAAACGGACATAAGATACCACGTTACTGGCTGCTGGTCCCGGCAGTACATCTTCTAGAACAAACGATTCTGCTGTTTTAGTGGTACTGTTGTATATGCCGCAGGTGTACAGCGAATAATATTTCTCATTGGTTAAACTCTGACTGATTTCCGAAATGGAAACATTTGCATTAGTAGCAGCTGTTGAGGGTACAATTCCGTTAACCTTATACGTACCCGGTTTGATAATGCTGTAGTTAGAAGCCGGATAAACCCCTCCATAAGCGGTTCCTGTTGCGCTTTCTGATCCGGTTGAACTTAATATACCAGAAACTTTTACTCCATTAGCATAAAAATTTACTGAAGGTGCGCCTGCAGCAAAATTGAAGTATTTAATCCTTGAAATATTTGTCGCATCAACAGGTACATCAATGACCTGTATGCTTTTATCTTTTTTACAGGCAGTGGTAAAAGCCGTTACCAGTAAAACTGCGAGTAAACCTATATATTTTATTTTCATAACGAGCTAATTAAGGTTGAATAATCCAAGTTTGTTTTGTGTGGTAATCAGTAGCCAATCCACCTATTACACTTAGGGCATCTCTGTTCCAAACATATTCTGAATTGTAACGTGGACGGATCCTGTAAGCTGGTTTGCCCGCATTTTCAGAATATAAGGTTATCGGAAAAACATAACCTAAATAAACCTGTTTGCCTGTTACCGGGTCTGCATCTGTATAGTGGTACCTTCTCATATCCATCCACGTTTCTAAATGGCCCCAGCCCCACTGTGCAATATATTTCTGGCACATAATCTGCGTTAAGGTCAGATCTGCTGCTGCTGCCGGAACAATTGCCGTAGAACTCATGTAAGTTGTTTTTTCCGCACTGGTAATCTGTGTTGGAGATTGGTTATCTTCTAAATTTCTGGCATTCACGAAATCGATATGCGATGATATTCCATTTTTATACGCAGCCAAAGCCGTCTCCTTATCACCTTTTTTGTATGCAGCTTCTGCTTTAATAAACTGCAGCTGTGAATAGGTCATTACAGGAAGTTTACATTTATCAGAAAAAATGTATCTTCCCTGTGTATTGGCTGGCGGAGCCGAAATAGAAGCTATGTTCCAAAAGTTATTAGGCAGCTGACTTGCTGTAAACGCTCCTGTTCCGGCAGCGGTTACAATTCCACGATAAACACCATCTGGTGCCGGAGCCAGCATGCGGCTCATCCTTGGGTCGGTTACTCCTGTAAATTGTGTTCCGTTCATCAGGTTAACAATAAAAGGGGTTTGCCTGTAAGTTTGCATGTTTCCACGGGTTGGGCCCAAAAAATTCCGATCATCATTTCCTGTAACCCCCGGATAGGCCATCAGCGCATCATCTGCATTGCTGGTAAACGATTTATCAACCGCAGCAATTACATCATTAGGCCTGTAACTGGCTTTATTGCTATAATGGTTTAAGTTTAATGCCAGCATGGCATAGGCAAGTTTAGTCCATTTTGCCCTGTCGCCTTTGTAAATTAGATCTGTTTTAGCCAGGAAATTTACATCTACTGCACCATCCGTCCTGGCTAAATTAGCTATTGCAGCGGTAAGCAGGCGTTGCACTTCCTGATAAGCATATTCCTGGCTATCATAATTAAACGCATATTTAGTTGGATCTATTGCTTCTTTTATGATGATCTCTCCATGTACATCGGTTAAGGATTGCCACCCCCAGGCTTTCAAAATCTGGCCAACGCCCAGTAGATCCCAGCGCTGTTCGGCTTCTGCTTTGGTATTCATATCCACTAAATTTTGGCCAAAACTCCAATATACATCCCTCCATAACTCGGCACCGTTATCAGATGCCGGATCGTAACCCTGCAAATCCCAGGTTGTACCGGATGATGTTGACGTCCAGTTTTGGGTATATCGCCCAATAAACCTTCCATCGTATTGTGGAGCCGTTACCATCCAGTGCAGCATTGGTGACAGGTATAAATTAGCTGTCACCGTTTGCGGGGCATTGGGGTTGGTATTTACATCCAGATATTTCTTACAGCTGCTCAGGGTAAATAAAAATCCTGTCAAAAGTATTATGTATATATTTTTCATTATCTTTTCCATTATAATCCAATCTTAATTCCAAAGTTTAAACCAATAGGCATTGGAAAATTACCATAGTCGATGCCTGAAGCACCAGAACCACCAACAGCAGCGGTATTTCCATTCACAACCGGATCTAAACCGGTATAGTTTGTAATCAGGAACAGATCTGTTCCGGTAACAAAAACACTTGCACTTTTTACAAAATTCTGTTTCTTGAGCATGCTCTGTGGCAATCTGTAGCTAAAAGTTACGTCCCTCAACCTGATCCAATTGATATTCTTTTCGATAAACAGCTCTTCACTGGCTGTAGAATAAAATGAATTCTGATAATAAGGAACAAAAGCAATATTGTTCGTTGTAGGAGTTGCACTATTCTCCTTACCATCCTGTAGTACCCCCGGAATAATCCGTGGTGTCATCCTATCAACGGTATTGGTGGCCAAACCTATGGTAGTTAAGAAATGCTGGGTTGCATTTAATACATCACCACCTTTTCTAATATCAAGCAAGAATGACAATGACATGTTTTTATAGGTAAATGTATTCGATAAACCAATAGTAAAATCAGGTTGCCTGTCATAACCACCTTCAATAAAGGTTGTAGAACGTACCGGAACTCCTGTTGTAGGGTTGATTAACAACTGGCCCTGGTTATTCCTCAAATAAAACAATCCGGTTAACGATCTGGTTGAATTTCCTGGTGTATTACCATTACGCACATTAGCGTATAACCAAGTATCAGACACATATGATTCAGGAAGAGCATTCGGAAGAGATAGTACTTTACCTCTTGCTGATTCGAAATTAGCTAAAACGTCCCAGTTAAAATCTTTAGTCTTTACAGGATTTCCTCGCAACGTTAATTCGATACCCTGGTTTCTTGTAGAACCACCGTTAAGATTCAGTAAAATAAAGCCGGTTGCATAACTTCCCCTGATATCATTTACGATCTGATCGGTGGTTTCTTTGCGGTAAACCGTTACATCAAGGCCTAACCTATTATTTAAGAAACCAAGTTCAGCACCAAATTCATAGGATTTTGCAAATTCTGGTTTTAAACCCGGATTAGGTCCGGTAAACCCATAGCCATACCCGCCGCCAGAGGTTGTTTTATTCTCTAGCGTAGGCACATAAGCATAAGGTCTTGCATCTTTACCGACATTGGCATAAGCTGCCCTCAGCTTACCGTAATAGAAAATATTCTTAAGACCTTTAAATGCTGGAACGTCTGTAAAAACAAAACTTCCCTGAACAGATGGGTACCAAAAAGAATACCGGTCTATCGGGATGGTAGAAGTACGGTCATTTCTAATGGTTCCTGTCAAAAACAAATAGTTTTTATAGTCGAAAGTAGCTCTACCAAAGAAACTGACCAAACGGCGCTGACTTATTGTTGTACGCACCAGTTTAGTGGCCACGTTGTTCAACGAATTAAAGTTAGGATCCAAGAAACCTTCACCATATCCGGCATCAACATTCGATTTTAAATTCTGAAGTGAATTACCGAGTGTGGCATCGAAAGAGATATCGCGGCTAAGCTTTTGCTTATTAAAGTTGATCAGGTTCTGCAGGTTAATATTTCTTGTAATATCATTTGCAACATCGATTGTTCCGCCCCTGCTAAATGCGGCAGCGCTTTCCGGATGGCGCACAATTAAGTTCTGATTCGTATAAGAATCCATTCCAATGTTGGTTTTAATGTTCACCCAGCTAAAAGGTGTAATGGTTAAACCCAGGTTGGATATAATCCTGCTTGTTTTAGAATTGATCACATTCTTATTGACGTTAAAATAAGGGTTATCAATCTCTGCATTACCAGCCGATCCAAAAGCCAATAGCTTTCTGGTTCCAGATGCCGTTAAATAGTTTGATGCATCATCTGTTTGTGGCCAAGCTAATAAACCCAGTAAAGGACCAATGCTCCCTTTTAATGGCTGATCGTTAACAGCATAGCTGTAATTCATTGATAGATCCGTTTTCAGCCAGCTGTTTACCTGCCCCTGAGAAGCCCCTGTCAGGTTGATCCGCTGATAGTCAGAATTTGGCACCACACCACTCTGATCGGTGTAGGCACTTGAAATACGATAATTAACCTTATCAGATCCCCCTTCGAACGAAAGGTTATGCTTTTGAGTAAAACCAGTTTGGAAGAAATCTTTTACATTATCATAAAATTGCGTGCCTTCAGGATAAGCAGGGCCAAAATATTGATAAATATTATTGAGGGTAGATACCGAACCAGGTACACCACTGCCCCCCAAACCATATTGTTTTTGAATTTCGGGATAAGCCCGCGTGGTTTCTACCCTAAAGCTGTTGCTATAATTGATGGCTCCGGCTCCGGCTTTTGCACGCTTGGTTGTAATTACAATTGCTCCATTTGCAGCGTCAATCCCATATAACGCAGCAGCTTCCGGACCTTTCAGAACTACAAGGCTTTCAATATCCTCAGGATTGATGTCGGCTGAACGGTTGGTAAAATCTACACCCCTGTTACTGAAAGCGGTATTTGAACTCGCATCAGATACAAAGGCAGAGGTACTCAAAGTTTTATTGTCGATCGGCAATCCATCCACAATCATTAAGGGTTGGTTACTCCCGCTTATGGAACTTACCCCACGGATAGTTATTGAAGACGACGCCCCAGGAACACCAGAAGAGCTGGTTACTTCCACTCCTGCAACCCTTCCCTGTAAAGCATTGATAAAGTTTTCACGCTGTGTCTCAGCTATTGCAGCACCGCTCACAGTCTGTTGTGAAGTCCCCAATTCGCGTTTCTTAACCGTATTACCCAACGCTGTGATAACTACTTCGTCCAGGCCTTTTGCATCAGACTTTAATATCACATTAATGGTCATATTTGTACCGATGGTTCTTTCATTGGTTATATAGCCAACATAAGAAAAGATGAGCACATCTGCCTGTGAAGCTTTGATGGAATAATTTCCATCTGCATTGGTTTGTGCAACCACAGTACTCCCTTTTACACGGATAGATACGCCGGGAATAGGTCCATCGGCCGAGGTTACCTTACCGGTAACCGTTATTTGTTGCGCAAAGGCATGAGCCAGCAACAAAAACGTACCAATAAAAATTAGTAGTATTTTTTTTTTCATAAACTGCCTGGTTAAGGAAATGATTGTTGTTAGTTAATAGTTGTTTGCCAAAACACGCACAATAACGCATTTTAATGCTAATATCATAAATGTTTTGGAATAAAAAAACATTTTAACAAACTATTTACCAGCGACTAACAACATTAAACCGCATCAACACGCAAAAACGCGCAGCTTATCGAAAATCTGAAAAACTTTTATACTTTCGTTGAAATCAAAACATCTACTATGCTGAAAAAAGAACGCCACGAATTCATCATGCGACAGATTAATCTGCACAACCGCGTGTTAACGTCGGATCTGGTGCAGTTACTTAACGTCTCGGAAGATACCATCCGAAGAGATTTACAGGAACTTGTTGATGAAAACCTGCTTTATAAGGTACATGGAGGTGCTTTATCCAAATCGTATCACAGTTCTTTTGATGACAGCACGGTATATGCGCGCGACAGTAAAATCGCCATTGGCAAAAAAGCTGTTCGGCTAATAAAGGATGGCATGGTTATTTTAACTGGTGGCGGAACTACGATTTTGGAATTTGTAAAACTGCTCCCCCAGGGCTTATCAGCAACTTTTTTTACCATTAGTCCGCTGGTGGCGGTAGAATTGGCCAAATATAACAACATTGAAGTGATTTTGATCGGCGGCTTATTTTCTAAAAATTCGCAGGTTACTTATGGTGGGCAGGTCATTACGCAGTTATCAGAAATTAAGGCCGACTTATGCCTGATGGGAACCAGCGCCATCCACCCTGAAGAAGGTTTGACAGATACCTATTGGGAAATTAACCAGCTTAAAAAAGCCATGTTGGCCTGTGCAAAAAAAACAGCAGTACTCTGTATTTCTGAAAAATTAAATATTGCTTTACGTTTAAGGGTTTGCCCGATAGAAAGTATTAGTTATTTGATTACTGAACTGGACGTGGACCATGAATCGCTTTCGCACTACCGCGAAAAGGAACTGAATATTTTATAAATTCCTATTTCATCTTTTTTGCTCTGCCGGAATTTAACTTCCGGTGCTAAACTTTCGGCTGGGCTCAGCTACAACTTATTTCGGCAAACTGATTTTACCCATACAAACCGATGGCACACCTTGCCGGTTGCCAAAATGAATCGGCTCACCACATAACGTTTCATTGGCTAAAACAGCAAATAAAACTGCTTCTTTGGCATCGGGATTAATATTGAGATCTGCGGTACTCAGGAACTTACAAGAAGGTAGTCTGGCTTGCAGAAGCTGAACTAGCAACGGATTGTGCATGCCACCACCACTCATAAATACCTGTACCCTGGCATCCTGACCAAAACAACGTTTTACCGCGCTGGCAATGGTTTCTGCAGAAAAGTGGCACAAACTGGCCATTACATCTTCTTTTTTTAGATGAACTGTTGAAGATTTTTCCTGTGCCTTTAATAAATATTCCAGGTTAAATAATTCTGGTCCTGTGGTTTTAGGAAAATCCAGTGTAAGGAAATCACAGTCAAGCAAGGCTGCCAATAGTTTGGAATTTAAATGACCGCTCAGTGCAACAGCTGCATTTTTATCATAGAATTGATTAAAATGTTGTTGCATGTACTGGTCCATCAAGGTATTACCTGGTCCAACATCCGTTGAAAAAATTTCGCTGGCTTTTTTACTGCCTGGCAAGTAGGTAAAATTGGCTATGCCGCCAATATTCAACATTACCCGGTCTTCTCCAGCCTTAGAAAACATCAGATAATCTCCATAAACGGCCAAAGGAGCGCCTTCGCCCCCTGCAGCCAAATGTTTCTGCCTAAAATCGGAAAGCGTAATAATCCCGGTCTTAGTAGCTATATGGTCGCCATCGCCAATCTGGAGTGTTCCATTAGGGTAATCGGCCAGTTGGTGCAAAGATTTTGGCGCATGAAAAATGGTTTGTCCGTGGCTGGCAATAAAATCGATTTCATCGTTTTTATATCCCCATTCTTTCAGGGCTTCGTTAATCAATTGAGCATGAATGTTTGCAATATGCTCGTTCATGACGCAAACCAATTGTAAATCAACATCCTTTTTAGAGAATACGGCTTTTATTTTGGTCCTGAAATCAACTGTATAATCGCCGGTTTTGAATTTTAAAACCCTGATATCAGTTTCGGCACCACTTTTCTTAACCGCACACAGGGCAATATCCAGTCCATCCATAGAAGTTCCGCTCATCAACCCGATAATCAACCGTTCTGACTTGCCTGCTTTGGAATATAACTCTTGGATTTGCCTGTTCATATTAATTTTATCTTAAAAAGATCAAACGTTTGTTTACCCCTTTTGGTGAATTTTATGTAAATACTTGCAATAAATGTAAATAACCTTTGTTAGAAATTGGGCATAACTCTCTATATTTACTGCTCCGTACATTAAAATCCATATAAAAAAAATGGCTAGATTAAATCTACTGGAGGAGACACGTTTCGAGAAATTACCCGTAAGCGTGTTCGAAAATCCAAAAATTGCTTCAATTAATGTGGCACATCGCATTGCCGGGCTCATTAAATCAAAACAAGCAAACAACGCACCTGCAGTACTGGGCTTAGCAACAGGTGTTACCCCAATTGCCGTTTATGCCGAACTGGTTAGACTGCACAAAGAAGAGGGCTTAAGTTTTAAAAACGTAATTACTTTTAACCTGGATGAATATTATCCAATGGCGCCAACTGCGGCACAGAGTTATGTGACGTTTATGAACGAAAACCTTTTCAATCATATCGATATTGACAAAAAAAATGTCCACATCCCTGATGGTACGCTTGCACTGGAAGATATTCCGGCCTTCTGCGTGGAATATGAAAAGAAAATCGGCGATCTTGGTGGTCTTGACATCCAGATTTTAGGGATTGGCCGTACCGGTCACATCGGGTTTAACGAGCCGGGCTCCGCACCAAATTCCGGTACCCGTTTAGTTACTTTAGATGATTTGACACGCCGTGATGCGGCACGCGATTTCGGCGGAAAAACTTTTGTGCCAACAAAGGCCATTACCATGGGCATCGGTACAATTTTCAAAGCAAGAGAAATTATATTAATGGCCTGGAGCCGTAAAAAAGCTTCCATTATTAAAAAAGCCGTTGAAGGTGAAATTTCAGGCGAGGTTCCGGCAACATACCTTCAGCTTTCTGATCATGTAGAATTTATCCTTGATGCACCCGCAGCCTCAGAACTTACCCGTTTCGATACACCATGGCTGGTTAAAGATTGCGTTTGGACAGAAGCGCTGATCCGCAAGGCAGTGATCTGGCTGGCCAATACATTAAAAAAACCGATCTTAAAATTAACAGAAGACGATTACAACAATAACGGTATGGCGCAACTGGCTACTGAAAAAGGACCGGTTTACAATATCAACATCCATATCTTTAATAAATTACAACATACCATAACTGGCTGGCCTGGCGGCAAACCCAATGCTGACGATTCTCAACGTCCGGAAAGAGCCGAACCAGCTCAAAAAAATGTGATTATCTTCTCTCCACATCCGGATGATGATGTGATTTCTATGGGCGGTACTTTCCTTCGGTTGGTTGATCAGGGACACAATGTACATGTCGCTTATCAAACCTCAGGCAATACTGCGGTGTGGGATGACGATGCCCTTCGTTTTGTAGAATTTAATGTAGATTTTACAGAGAAAATGGGGATGGATAATACTCACCTGAAGGATCTTTACGACAAGATGAGAGCCTTTATCGAGCAGAAAAAACCAAACCAGGTCGATACACCTGAGATCCAAACGGTTAAAGGGCTTATCAGAAAAGGCGAAGCGATTGCCGGTGCAAGATATTGCGGTTTAGCAGATGATCATATCCATTTCCAGGCACTTCCATTCTACGAAAGCGGCAAGGTTCAGAAAAATCCGGTAACTGATGCAGATATCGAACTTACAATAGCCCTGTTACAGCAAGTAAAACCTCAACAGGTTTATGCTGCCGGCGATTTTGAAGATCCTCATGGAACGCATATTGTTTGTTTTAAAATTATTTTAGAAGCGTTAAAACGCTTACGTAAAACTGAAGCCTGGGCACAAGATTGTTGGTTATGGATGTACAGAGGCGCATGGCACGAATTTGAAACCTATGAAATTGAAATGGCGGTGCCAATTTCTCCACAAGAACTGGAACGCAAGAGAAACGCCATCTTTAAACACCAGAGCCAGAAAGACAGGGCGGTTTTCCCGGGTGATGACTCCAGGGAATTCTGGCAGCGGGCTGAAGACCGTAACCGTGATACGGCGAAAGCTTATGATGAGCTTGGGCTTGCAGAATACGAAGCGATGGAAGCTTTTGTTCGCTGGAAGTTTGAAGACTAACTAAAAATATAACCGAATCCTGCTTTGTTAGCGCAAAGCAGGATTTTTTTTGGCCAACCTGCGAAGTCTTAAAGGCCGGTTTTTCCATAGATTTCCGTAGTTTCCGTGTTGCTGAGCTTCCGTGGCAAAAAATAAATATCTCCCCAAAACTGTCATGCTAAGCGCAGCGAAGCATCTTTAAAGAAGAACAATAAAGATTATGTCTACTAAAAATTCTTCACCTTATTCAAGGATGACAAATCATTTTTCCCAAACTTCGTAAGCAGGTAATTTCTCATTCTAAGAACAATAGCTTAAATTAGTTTGCTAAACCCAAACCCAGCTAATCATGACCGAACCTAAACAACGCTTGCTATCTCTCGATTTTTTTAGAGGATTAACCGTTGCGGCGATGATATTAGTGAATAATCCGGGCAGTTGGGGGCATATTTATGCGCCTTTGGAGCACGCAGAATGGAACGGCTGCACACCTACCGACTTAATTTTCCCGTTCTTTTTATGGATTGTTGGCGTTTCTATAGCTTTTGCAATGAGTAGCAGTAAAGCAGATCCCGCTACACATCAAAAAACAATCATTAAAGCTATTAAACGTGGTATTATACTTTATTTACTCGGTTTCTTTCTGGCTATTTTCGGGAAAATGATTAGTGCATTAACAACCGGTAGTACCATTATTGAAGCTTTTCAGACTGTTAGATTACTAGGTGTTTTGCAAAGAATTGGCATTGTTTTCATCATTAGCAGCATCATTTTCATTAAGTTTTCAACCAAAACCATATTTAAGACATTAATTGTGATACTCGCCGTTTACTGGGCGCTTATGACCTTTGTGCCAGTTCCCGGAGTTGGGTATCCCAATATGGAAAAAGAAACCAATTTAGCAGCCTGGATTGATCGTGGAATTTTAACAGAAGCCCATACCTGGGCGTCATCAAAAACCTGGGACCCTGAAGGAGTTTTAAGCACTTTACCGGCAATAGGCACCTGCTTATTCGGTATTCTGGTTGGCATTTGGATGCGCAGAAAAGACGTAGACCAGCCCACCAAGGTAGCCTGGTTATTTACCACAGGCATTACAGCAGTTATTTTGGGCCTGTTGTGGGACTTGCAGTTCCCGATTAATAAATCGCTATGGACCAGCTCTTATGTGTTATATGCAGGTGGCCTGGCATCCATCGGATTGGCACTCTGCTACTGGATTATTGATGTACAGGGCTACAAAAAATTTACAACTCCTTTTGTGGTATATGGCGTAAATGCCATTACAGTTTTCTTTCTGGCGGGATTAATGCCAAGGGTCTTAAACCTCATTCAGATTACCAAAGCAGATAGCACCAAAACAGGACTCCTGGTTCGTTTTTACGAAACCTGTTATACGCCATTTTTTAGCCCAATAAATGCATCACTGGTTTGGGCCATCACCTATGTACTTGGTTTTTATGTATTATTATATTTTATGTACAAAAAAAACATTATTATTAAGGTTTAGTAAAAAAATGCTATACTTGATTCCCTCTCTTCACAATTGAAAAAGAAAACTACCATATATGATATAGCCAAGGCGCTCAACATTACAGTATCAACTGTTTCCAGGGCACTTAGCGGCTTTCCGGCAATAAGCGACACCACCAGAAAGGCTGTTGTTGAAATGGCGAAGAAATTAAACTATAGCCCAAATAAACTCGCATCAGCATTAAAATCTGGCAAAACCCATATCATTGGTGTAATTGTGCCAAGCGTACAGGCACATTTTTTTGCATCTATTATCCACTGTATAGAAGATGGCCTGAAAGATAGTGGTTACCGCGTGATTATTTATCAATCCAATGAATCAGTTGAAAATGAAATTAATGGTGTAAGAACCTTGTTAGAAGCACAGGTTGATGGGATTATGGCTTCAATGTCTTTAGAAACAGAAGATATTTCGCATTTTTCTGAAATTATTAAGCAAAATAAGCCCCTGATCTTATTTGACCGTGTAAATACAGATTTAAAAGTCCCGACCATTACACTTGATGACTTTAAGGCCGGTTATATTGCTACAAAACACTTAATCGATCAGGGTTACCAAAAAATTGCATTTGTAACCACTGTTCACCAGATTAAAATATTTAACGATCGGTTAGAAGGATACAAAGCGGCTTTAGCAGATCATGGCTTTCCGGTAATAGAGGATCATATTATTTTTGGTGGCTTATCCATTAAAGATGGCCGATTTGGTGCAGGCAAATTAATGCGCAGCAGCAATAAACCGGATGCAATTATTGCCGGTGATGATTTTACCGCATTAGGCGTAATTAAAAAGTTAAAAGAGATCAACGAAACACCACCTGAAATAGGTGTAATCGGTTTTGCGAATGAGGCCTTCTCTGCTTACATTACGCCTAACCTATCTACAATTGATCAACACGCCTCACAAATGGGACAAGAGTGCGCCAAAATGTTCTTGAAAATGATTAATCAGGAAAGCCCATATGCCAACATGGAACATATTGTGCTTGATCCGGGTGTTGTAGAAAGAGAATCGACCAATAAAAAAAGTTAAAACCTTTTATTCCTTTGCTAAAGGAACTTCAACACCAACAGGTCCACTGGGCTCGCTTTCATTTTTTAACCGATCTAATGCCGTTACCAGATAGCTGTATCGTTTTCCACTTTCCACACTGGTATCAATGAACGAGAGATAATCTTCAAAGCTTATTTTCACAATGTTTTTAGGATCAAGTATCGAAATTTTGTCTCCTTCATTAAATCTGTAAATGACAAATCCCGAAGCGGTTTCTCCATCTTTAGCTTTTAAAGGAAGCTGCCATTTTAAATGTACACCATCTTTTAATGCATCAGCTGTTAATGCCTGAGGCTCGTTTGGCGGCACTTCATCCAGCCAGGGCATCTGCGGTGGCAAAGCAGGGTATTTATAAAGATCGTTTTTTAGCGAATCGCCAACCGCTTTAGCAACCGTACTTAATGATTTGGAACTAAAAAATACACTCCCCTGAATCCGGTTATTATCCCTGAGGTATCTAATCTGCCTGGGTATCTCGCTCAGGTTTTTCCAGGCGGCTTCAGCCCTTGAATTGACCAGGTAAGCACCTTGCCCAATGTAAACATGTCTGCCAAAATTATTATTGCTCCACCAATCAACCAAAACACCGTATGGCGCTACTCTTCTGGTAAACGTAAAATATATTTGAGGATTGATATAATCTACCCAGCCTTCTCTAACCCATTTACGGCTATCGGCAAAAAGTTCTGCATAATTAGATAGCCCACTGGTTGCAGAACCTTCCGGATCTTCATTTTTATTTTTCCAGATACCAAAAGGACTGATACCAAATTTAACCCATTTTTTATAGTGGTGGATGCTGTCGTCAAGCTGTTTGATGAGCAGATCAACATTATTGCGCCTCCAGTCCCTGATGTCTGAAAAATTATTAGGGTATTTGCTAAAAGTATTACTGTCATTAATGGTTTGCCCTTCTAATTTATAAGGATAAAAATAATCGTCGAAGTGGATCCCGTCAACATCATAGCCTTTGACTACATCTAAAATTACCTGAACAATATATTCCCTCACCTCCGGAATGCCCGGATCAAACTGCTTTTTACCACCATAAGTAAAAAACCAATCAGGGTGTTTACGATAAGCATGGTTTTCGCTTAATACGGCCGAGCTGCTCATACTGGCTCTATAAGGATTAAACCAGGCATGCAGTTCCATTCCCCTGAAATGGGCCTCTTTTATGGCAAAGGCCAGCGGATCATAACCGGGTGCTGGTGCCAAACCCTGCCTGCCCATTAACCATTGGCTCCAGGGCTCCCTGGATTTTGCATAAAATGCATCAGCTGCAGGCCTAACCTGCAAAATAATGGCATTCATCCCCTGGCTTTTGTGCCGTTCTAAAATACCAATCAGCTCCTGCTTTTGCTGATCAATGCTTAAACCCGGCCTCGATGGCCAGTCTATATTGGTAACGGTAGCTACCCAAACACCTCTAAACTCCCTTTTTGGTGCAATTTTTGATAAAGGTTGTGCATTTAATATATTAGGTATTACAGTTAGCAATAAAAGTGCGTATAGGAAGTTTTTAAGCATTATTTCTTGTCTTATTTTTTATTCAGGTTGTGTGCTTGTGTAGATTTGAATACAAATCGAACATCAGCAAGTAAACGATTTTTTTTAAAAACTCTTATAAGTTTCTTAAAAATTTTAATTTACGCCCTGCTAAATTAATTGTGTACCCCATTTACCTATGGAAAACAAAAGTATATTAATTTATAGAAGATACAGTGTTATTAAATGGAACCACAAAAGATTAATAAGGGTGATAGAAACAAAATTTACTTCCTGGTCATCGTTATTGCCGCATTAATTGGCACAAATGCCTATTTGTTTTTTAAAGATCGAAAGCAAAGTGATAGATTTGTTACCGTTAGTGCGGAGAAGGATAAGCTAAGGCTTGAAGTAGAAAAAATTGAGGTTGAACTGGATAAGGTTAATGCACTAAACCTGGATTTAAATGATAAACTTGCTGAAGAACAGCGGGTTGCCCGGACAAAAATCGAAGAGCTAAAAAAGGCTTTAGAAAAAAACCAGATTACACAGGCTGAAATCGATAAGGCTAATGCTAAGATCAATGAACTGAAAACATTTGTAAAAAATTACAATGATCAGATTATTCAACTGCAGAAAGACAATATTTTTCTAAAAAATAGCCGCGATAGTTTACAAAATACACTTAGAAATATAAGTAATAAGGCCTCCAATCTGGAGAGTGAAAATTCCAATTTAAATGCGAAAGTTAAAACGGCTGCAGCACTAAAGTTACAATCGGCCGAAATTATTGCTTTCAGAACAAAATCTAGCGGTAAAAAAATTGAAGTTACCAAATCATCTACTGCCGAAAAGTTAAGCGTACGTTTTAACATTGTACCCAATCAGTTAGCAGAAAAAGGTCATCATAACATTTACCTCCGGGTATTCGATCCGGCGGGAAACCTGCTTGCTAATGAGGGAAACCATTTTGAGGCTGACGGGCAGGATATGCAGTTTAGCCATTCTATTTTTATTAATTACAATAACGATGACAGTACCTATGTTATCGACTGGGCAAACCCTAAGCCATTTATTAAGGGCATATATACTGTAATTTTATATGCGGATGGTAGTACCTTGGGCAAGGCACAGGTGGAGTTGAGATAATACCCGCCATCTGATCAATCCGTATAACCCTTATTTTAATCTAAGCCAGAGGAAAGTCCAGATAGAATGTTGTTCCCAAACCGCTTATTGAGGTAAACTTAACTGACCCCCCGGCATTTTCTACAGCCTGTTTAACAAAAGCCAGACCTAAACCTGTACCTGATGTTTTGGTAGTAAAATTGGGCACGAATATTTTATCCTGAAGGGCAGGCGGTATACCTTTACCATTATCTTTTATTTCTATATAGGCATTTTTCACATCTGCATAAACAATAATGGTAATACAGCACAACGATTCCTCATCTATAGCTTCTATGGCATTTTTAAGCAGGTTATTAAATGTCCTTAACAGCTGATCATGGTCTGCCAGGATGGTGATATCTTTCCCGCTCTTGTCCAGTATATCAATGGTCACATTTTCGGTACTTTTAAATACCTCTCTTGCCTGTTCGATAATTGGAAGTAAAGAAAGTCGTTCCAGGTTGGTATCAGGCATTTTAGCGAAATTAGAAAACTCAGAAGCAATTTTCGAAAGGCTATCAATCTGTTCTATAAATGATTTGCTGAACTTGTTAAACTTGAGCTCGAAATTGGGATCTTTCTCTTTCCATGATTTTTCTAATAACTGAACGCCTAACTTTAAAGGGGTTAGCGGATTCTTGATTTCGTGCGCCACTTGTTTTGCCATTTCGCGCCATGCACTCTCCCGTTCAGACCTGGCCAGTTTTATTGCACTATCTTCCAGGGCCGAAATCATGTGGTTATATTCCCTGATTAAAGAACCGATCTCATCATGTCTGCGCCATACAATAGGTTCATTCTTTTGCCCTATTTTAGTTTTACTGATACTTTCCTGAATAAAAGTTAAAGGGTTGGTAATCTGGTTGGCCAAAAATACAGCTAATACCCCAACAGCCACAAATACCAGTGCGTAAAGATTGATCAGGTTACTTACAAAAAGTGCAAGTTTATCGCTATACTCCTCCTCGTTAGAATAGTTAGGCAAACCAATATAGGCAATCGTTTTGTTCTGGGCATTTCTGATGGGAGCATAAGCAGCTGCATAAATTAAACTCCCAATGTTCTCTTTAAGGTTAATATATTCTGAGCGGTGCAAACCATCTAATGAGAAGAAAGCTTTAGGACCCATTTTTTTGCCTATAATTTTATAATTATAAAGCTTGGGATAGGTCGTCATGACCAGGTTGCCGCTCAGGTCGTATAAATTTAAGTCAGCGTTATTGATATCGGCAAAATTGTTAAAATCTGCTACCGCATTCTCATCGTTTTCAATAATGCCATCCCTGAAAACCTGCTTTTCAAAATTCTGCTGTACTTTCCTGATTTTATCTTTTAATATCGCATCTTGCTGCCCGCGGTACTCATAGTTCATATAATAATATGTTCCCCAACCTACAATAACCAGTGTAGCTACCACCACCAATACAATAGATACCTGTATCCTCGTTTTATACAAAATCTTATTGGCATTGATCATTAAAGACCTGTTGATACTAAACCAGCCTACCTTGTCATCATCAAGGTTTTTGATCAACCATATCAACCCGTATAGCAATAGGGAGAAAATGATAAATATCAGAAAGAAAAAAGATAGCGCAGCCAGGCGTTCTACATAACCCACTTTTTCTTTGCTAATGACAACCATTTTGCTGTTAGTGGGTTTGTAAATTAAATGGCTGTAATGAAGTTCATCATCATTACTGGTTATAAAATCATCTTTTTTACCCTTAAACATACTTCCATCTAAAGGATAAGTATAATTTCCAGATTGATTAAGCAGTTTATTGTTGCTGTATAAAGCGATGGAATACCCCTTAAAATCTTCGTCTTTGATCAATTTCTGATCACCCAGAAGGTCAGGTAGCCGATTGTTATAATTATATGGCTTAGACCGGAGTTCGAGAACCAAGGTACCGAGTAAACTGCCATTACCCACTACCGAAATGATCCCAAAGTAATCCTGATAACCGAATGTATTGTTTACCTGATAAAAAAAGTTAGATCCATCTATTTTTACGGAGCCAGCTTCTACCAGATTTTTATATTTACTAATTGGCGGCGTATCAGCATTTTCTATCGCAATGCCCATTTTATCATAGGGATAAATCTGATAATCATATCGGCTTAAATATCCATCCACATAATCTTTGATATGATTTTTAAGTACTGCATAACTACCTTTCCGGTTTTGACTAAAATAGCTGGTGAGGAATCTATCTTTAACAATTTCATCACCCAAAGCACCTAAAGCAACAATCGCATTCGGATCTTCTGATGATTGCACTTTTCTGGCCAAAGGCTCGCGCAAACTTCTTTCTTTAATATCTTTATACTTGGTGTACTTAATAGAAGTATTAAAAGCCAAACAGAAAAATACGATGGCAAACATGCCGATTGAAAAATTCTTCTCTTTTAAATAAACAGCCCTTCCTACTATAAATAATACCAGTGCAAAAACGATAAAAAAAGCATTAAACCCGACCATTAACTTGTAAACAAAAACACCTGCGAAGCCGATTAAGAAAATAATTACCCGCTCTTTATTGCTTACATTTAGTTGACTGCTTACGGTAGCAGAGATCGTGGTTATCAGGTATATCTGGAACCAGGCCAAACATAAAATCACAATCCCCACCCAACTGGTTCCGCTAAGCTTAATGATATTAATAATATCGAAATTAATTTTTGAGTTAAAGATCAATCCAAAGAAGATATCATCTGTATCCCAAACTATGCGGCCTATCAACACCAATAAGACAGCCTGAATAACCATACCGATTATTTTACTCCGCTTAATCCATTCAGGAAATTTATATTGTTCCTTGTGGTTATACATAAACAGGAGTAACCAGGTAAGTGCGATTACATTTAGCAGAAAATCGCCTAAAGAAGGCATCAGGAAATTATCTGCATATATCCTCGGATCAAACAGATCTAAAATGAACCTGTGATTAAACCAACCATAATACAGATCGGTTAACCGAAACGTTAAAAAGAAAAACAACAGCAAAAAAGTACCCCAGGCAATGTGTCCGCGCCTGGCAATAAACGAACTTAAGGAATTAAAAAACATGCATATGCACAACATGCCAGCCACAAACAGCCATAATTGCGTCCCCGAATAATGGGTTTCTGCATAACCAGGTTTTACTTTTAGCCCGAATAAAAACTTATTTTCGAGGTTTTTTATTACATAAACGTCCTTATCTGTAAAAGAGGCAAAGGTTAATATTTTTGTTTTGGATAAAATAGGGTCAATATCATTCTTAAAGTACTTTGTTTCTTTAAAAGGATATTGAGATTGAATGGAGATCAGGAAAACAAGACTGAAATTACCCTGCGTACTTTTAATTACCTCGTACCAGCCGTTATAAAAGAACAGTACCGAACTACCTTCTTTTATGGTAGTCGGATCTATTTCAGAAACCTTATAAGTGCTCCAAAACTTAAGCTGATTATTTTGAAAGGTTAACAGGTTTATCCCATTGCTCTCGCGATAGGCGGTAATAAAATCGATGGCATCTTTAGGATTTAGATGAAACTGCTTGGCTTTGGCCACTTCCTTCTTATTGGCCAAAAATGTTTGAACGGCTTTTTCTTTCAGCAAAAGGTTCTGTTGGATTTCTGCTGCATCGTGTTCTAACAGTTCACTTTTGGTGGTAAACCTGCTCAACGAAATAGAAGTTGCAATAAGGCAGCAGCCCAAAACAAGCAATAGAAATCTTATTTTTATACCAAAGCTCATTTTCATCTACGGATAAAGATATTAAATATTGATAAAAAACAACGCCATAAACTTTGCGTTTATGGCGTTGGCACTAAATATTCTATTTAAATAAATTACGCTATAGCTGCACTACCTGTCTGTACCTCACGACTCACTTTTTTAACCAATCCCTGTAACACATTGCCCGGACCAACCTCTACAAATTCAGTTGCACCATCTGCAAGCATATTACCTACTGTCTGTGTCCAACGCACAGCACCGGTTAATTGTTTAATTAAATTGGCTTTTATTTCAGCCGGATCTGTATATGGCTTAGCATCAACATTTTGATAAACAGGACAAATTGGCGATGCAATATTGGTCGCTTCAATGGCTGCCTGCAATTCGATTTTTGCCGGTTCCATTAAAGGGGAGTGAAATGCACCGCCCACGTTTAATTTTAATGCTCTTTTTGCTCCAGCTTCAGTTAATTTGGCACAAGCCAGATCAATACCTTCTATACTTCCCGAAATAACCAGTTGCCCCGGGCAGTTGTAGTTTGCAGGTACCACTATGGCATCAATTTCTGAACAGATTTTTTCAACAACATCATCAGCCAGGCCTAAAATAGCCGCCATGGTTGATGGTTGTGCCTCACATGCCTTTTGCATGGCATTTGCCCGGGCAATAACCAGCTTTAAACCATCTTCAAAACTTAATGCGTTTGCTGCTACTAAAGCCGAAAACTCTCCTAAAGAGTGTCCCGCAACCATATCTGGTTTAAAATCATCTCCCAAAACCTTCGCTAATATAACCGAATGCAAAAAAATTGCCGGTTGGGTTACATTGGTTTGTTTCAGTTCTTCATCTGTTCCGCTAAACATAATATCGCTAATGCGGAAACCGATAATTTCATTGGCTTGTTCAAATAATGCTGCAGCTTTTGGGTTTTCGTAAAGATCCTTACCCATGCCTACAAACTGCGCTCCCTGTCCGGGAAAAATATATGCTTTCATTATAATTAGTTTAGCGTATCCGGTCTGGCGGTTAGCGTTTCATATCCTACCACTTACCTCAATACTTTCTACTTGATACTATTAATCCAAACTCGCGGTAATCAACCTTAAAAACTCCGCTCTTGTTTTATCATTACTTAAAAAAGTTCCTGTGAAGGCTGATGTTGTGGTTACCGAATTTTGTTTCTGCACACCTCGCATAGACATGCACAAGTGCCTGCACTCCATTACTACTGCAACGCCCATGGGGCTCAGGGTATTTTGGATACAATCCCTGATTTCGTTTGTTAAACGCTCCTGTACCTGTAAACGACGGGCAAAAGCATCAACTACACGCGGAATTTTACTTAAACCCACAATATGCCCGTTTGGAATATAGGCTATATGAGCTTTACCAAAAAATGGCAGCATGTGGTGCTCGCACATCGAATATACTTCAATATCTTTAACCACCACCATTTGGCTGTAATCTTCTTCAAACATGGCCGACTTAAGGATTTCATCAGGTTTTAAGTCGTAGCCATGTGTTAAATACTGCAATGCTTTAGCCACACGTTCTGGTGTTTTTAATAAACCTTCTCGCGCTGGATTTTCACCTAATTGACCAAGAATATCTTTATAATGTGCCGCTACAGCTTCAATTTTATCTTCGTTGTAACGATCTATTTTTACGTAACCGTCTCTTGATTCGTCTTTTAATACGTCTTTATCGCTCATTAATTTAGAATTTTAACCAAAGTATTCAACAAAATTATTTTCGGTTTCGTATATTTTTACACAGTGTAAAATTGCACCGCTCTCTGCAATCGGAGCCCAAAGTTGTTTCCAGATTTCGATGGCCAGGTTTTCGGTAGAAGCCAGTTTGCCTTTCATAAAATCTACATCAAGATTTAAATTTTTATGATCAACCTTATCCACCACATAGTCATTCATGACGTCTTTAAGCCATTTCAGATCAACCAGAAAACCTGTTTCCGGATTTACTTCGCCCTTAACGGTAACATATAACCAATAGTTATGGCCATGCCAGTTGGGGTTGGCACATTTACCATAAACTTCATTGTTTTTATCATCATCCCAATCGGTACGCGCCAGTTTGTGCGCCGCATTAAACGATGCTTTTCTCGTTATGTAAATCATTACTATAAAATAAAATGCAAATATACGGATAAAATGGATGATGGAAGAGGGATAATGGATGATGTAAATGCCCAATCCATATTCCATTTTACATCAGGTTGCTTCATGCTTTCTCATAGCTTATATTCATCCTGCTTTACTCATTCATATGCTATCCTACATTACGCCTATTTTCTTAACTTTACTTAATGAAAATATTAGTTGTTGCGGCTACAAAAGCCGAACTTACCTTCTTTTATCAGCACTTTAATTTACCTGACAGCGATTTTGTGGAAAGTAAAAATTTCGACCTACTGATTACCGGGGTTGGAATGGTAGCAACAGCCTTTGCCCTGGGCAAACATCTTTCATCTAAATACAGTCTTGTGGTAAATTTCGGCATCGCCGGATGCTTTGATCGGAATATGGCCCTGGGTACGGTATTAAATATTACTGAAGATACTTTTGCCGAATTGGGTGCCGAAAACGGAGATGAATTTTTAACCATAAGAGATTTAGGTTTTGGCGAAAACCATTATACCTCGCAAACAAACAAAAGTATTAACCTCCCCAAAGCAAAAGGCATAACGGTGAACTGTGTAACTGGAAGCGAGAAAAGCATCAAAAATTTAATCAGCAGGTTAAATCCAACCACCGAAAGCATGGAAGGCGCTGCTGTTTTTTATGCCTGCAAACAGCTAAACATAGCTAGTTTACAGATCAGAAGTATCTCTAATTATGTAGAACCGAGGAATAAGGACAATTGGAAAATTGGACTGGCCATTAAAAACTTAAACGATTGGGCCATTGCCTTTATTGGAGAAATGAACTGATTATGACCAATTAATTTGCGGCAGTACTTAATTTTGATTTATGAACCCGGCACAATTAAAATAATTATTTTAATTATCAAAGGCTCCATCTAACAACTGAAAACAAAAAATAAATAGATGAAACTTACCCTAGGATTTTCTCCCTGCCCTAACGATACCTTTATTTTCGACGCACTTATTCACCATAAAATTGATACGGAAGGATTAACATTTGAGGTTTCATATGATGATGTTGAGACCTTAAACCAAAAGGCACTTAGGGGTGAATTAGACATTACCAAGTTAAGTTTTCACGCATTTGCCTACGTAGCCGATCAATATGCATTATTGGATGCAGGCAGTGCCCTGGGCTTTGGTGTGGGCCCGTTATTGATCAGCAAAAATCATTTTGAAGGTCCGGATGACCATCAACTCCAAGCCCCCAACGCTAATCTGAAAATTGGGATACCCGGAAAATACACTACTGCGAATTTTTTATTGGGAATCGCTTATCCGCACTTACTAAACAAACAAGAACTGGTTTTTTCGGAAATTGAAACGGCCCTACTTAATGAGGAGATTGATTTAGGCCTGATCATTCATGAAAACAGGTTTACCTATCAGGATAAAGGTTTAACCAAAATTATTGATTTAGGCGATTATTGGGAAAAACTCACCGGATGTGCCATTCCATTAGGGGGAATCGTAATTAACCGTAATTTAGATCGGGAGGTGCAGTTAAAGGTGAACCGATTAATCCGCCAATCTGTTGAATTTGCTTTTGCCCATCCAAAATCGGGGATTGATTTTATCCGCCAGCATGCGCAGGCCATGGAAGAAAGCGTAATGTACAAACACATCGAATTATATGTAAATAAATATAGCCTCAACCTTGGCGAAGAAGGCCGTAAAGCCGTTGATACTTTATTTAAACTTGCCCGGGAGCGCGGAATTATTCCGGCTATCCAGGAGAACCTGTATATTTAATTCGCCCCGTCTTCTCCGTAGCGGAGTTCCGAATCGTATGGACATCTTTTAAAGCAAAGACTTAAATATTGATTTTGGCGCATAAAACATTCAACTTTATAACAGTGCAACTTTTAACAATTACAGAAAATCATAAGTTTAAGAATGATACGGCAGAACATTCTGACTCAAAACATTACCCCACCAACAACTTATAACCTTTTCCGTGCACATTAATAATTTCAACAGCAGGATCAGCCTTAAGGTACTTGCGTAACTTGCTTAAAAATACATCCATACTTCTTCCGTTAAAGTAATTATCATCATGCCAGATGCTTAACAATGCCTCCTCTCGGGTTAAAACAGTATTCTTTTTCAAACACAATAACCTTAACAGTTCGGCTTCTTTGGTCGATAGTTTTTGCTGATGATCGTTATCGGTAATAATCTGGGTAGTATAGTCGAAATGATACCGGCCAATAGAAAACTGCGTTTCGGCAACCTCATCATTTTTATCTGTTTTATTCGCTATCCGCTTAAACATGGCATTAATACGCAGTAAAAGCTCTTCTATACGAAATGGTTTGGTAATATAATCATCTCCACCTAAATCATAGGCAGCAGATTTATCTTCTAACATGGTTTTAGCCGTTGCAAAAATAATGGGCACCTGTGTGTTTACCTTTCTAATATCTTTACCTAAGGTAAAGCCATCTTTTTTGGGCATCATCACATCTAAAATACATAAATCGAAGTTTTGTTTGTTAAATGCTTTTAATCCATCTTCCCCATCATTACAAAGCACCACATCAAACTTGCCTTTCAGCTGCAGATAGTCTTGTAACAGTAAACCTAAATTTGGGTCGTCTTCTACCAGAAGTATTTTTTTCATTTTCTTGTTTTTATCAATAGGTGGCTTTAGCCACATTAGCTTTTGATTCTGAATATATATGACGGTTTAATTCATGCTGTAGATTAATTAATTCTATCAGGAGCCAATTAAACCGTTCAATTTAATAACACATCGATAAGCGAGCTTTTTGTAGCAATGTTTAAGCCTTTATAAAGGTAACGATATTTCGAATGTTGTTCCTTTATCTTTTTCGCTGCTTACCTTTACCGTTCCGTTCAGTTTTTTAATAATATCCTGAACATAATTTAAGCCAAGACCAAAGCCTTTAACATCATGTAAATTACCAGTGGGTACCCTATAAAACTGGTCGAAAATCCTTTTAGATTGCTCTTTGGTCATGCCTATACCCTTATCCGCTATTTCAATAATTAAATTTTTACCGGCATTTCGGGTAGTAATGGTAATTTCAGGCGTATCACTGCTGTATTTATTCGCATTATCAATCAGGTTATAAATTACATTAGACAAGTGAAGTTCGTCGCCATATATAACAGCATTTTCTGCATCGGTATGCACATTGATTATGGCATTTCTTTTCTGCAGCTGCAATTCCATGCTATCCAGCACAATCACAATCAAATCGTTCACATCAACCTCTGTGTTCTCCATTTTAAGTTCTCCCTTCTCTAAGCGGGCGATACTTAAGACCCGTTCAATATGGCTTCCCAGGCGAACATTTTCATCATAAATGATTCCTGCCAAACGTTTTAACCGGGCTTTATCTGCGGTCACCTCCGGATCCTTTAGCGCTTCGCTGGCAATCATGATTGTGGCCACCGGCGTTTTAAACTCATGTGTCATGTTATTGATGAAATCGGTTTTCATTTCCGACAGCTTTTTCTGTTTTAAAATAGCATAAAGTGTATAAGAGAAGATGAAAACAAGCACCAGTAATAAACCAATCGAAGATGCAAGTGTAGCACTAAGATTAGCTATGATAGCCGAATTTTTATCTGGAAAACTAACAAAGAGCATTCCGGGATCGCGAAAAATATCATTTCCGAATAAAGGTGTTTTATAGGTGTTTTCCGGTAAAAATGCTCCTTTAACATGAGATGCCATCATGAAAATGGTCGAATCTTTCCGGGCCAACGAAATCCGGTAAGAGGGCACTAATGAAATGTTATTGGCCAGGAGTTCTTGTTCCAATAAGCGCCCCAAAGAGCTAAAATTAATGCGTTTATATATAGGTACATTGGTTTCCTGCAATTCTTTAGATACATCCTCAACCACGCTTGATCGGGTATAGGAAAAAGTATCTTTACCGAGCGCAGCAATTTTAAGGGCCAATTTTTTCCGTTCAATTTCATCCTCCCGTTGAAATTTTTTCTGTAAATCGTTCGGAATCTTTGGAACATTTGCAAAACCCGGACTACCATCCCGGGGGTCAAAAACGAGATATCTTAATGTATCCGGCAAACTCTGTAAACTTTTAAATTCGAATGTTTTGGGTGGTGCGGTAAAAGGTTTGCTGCGCATGCTATAACCTTTTAAAATAAGACTTTTAATATCAATAATGGCATCCATCTGCAAATCCAGTTTATCACCATTTTCCGAACTTAATGAAGTATATTCCCGTTCAGAAATTACATTTGGCGCCCGGTAAGATACCCGGATAATACTATCCTGTTGATTCAGGTAGCGCTCAATCTGATTTTCGCGCTCGGCCTGCCGCAGCTCTGCTTCCTGTACATATTGCTGCCTTAAATCCTTAATATCCAATGCACGCTGCCTGGAGTCCTGTAACTGTTTTAACTTATTTTCAGCATCTTTCCGGTTTAAGTGATCGGCAACATTTCTACGTTGCAACTTATTTACCACCGATGTAAGTGTTTGATTTACCTGTTCATCAAAAAGCTGGGATTTTAGTTTGTACGATTCCCGTATGTAATACAATTGCATTACAAATACGCCCAGTAGCGCCACCGTCATTAAAACCGTAATTAACCAAAAACTTCTTTTTTTCATGAATTAGATTGGTTTTTAAAACTAAAAAAACCGGGCATAATCTTCTTAAATTTAAACAGATACCAAAAATACTGATTAGCTAAGTGAAGTATTTGTTTTTAACATATTTTAACAGCCCACAGCAGACTTCTGTAGTTGACCAGGTCCGCGCCCCGGCGAAACTTCGGTAATCTGGCGGAGAGGCAAAAAAAATGCCGAGGCTAGGCCTCGGCATGGTTCAAAATTGTTTGCTTAAAAAAGACTCTTTATTTAGAAAGGCAAATCATCATCTTCACCCGGCGCATTGCTTACATCAACCGGCGCTGCATAAGCAGGCGTAGCTGCCGGAGCACCTGCTGCAACGGCATTGATGCGCCAAATAACCAAGCTGTTAAAATATGATGTTTTACCCGTTTTATCTGTCCATGGGCGACCACGTAAATTAAAGAAAACCTCAACCTCATCGCCTGCTTTAAATGTATCTAATAATGCAGTTTTATCTTGTAAAGCCTCAAAACGGATATATTCTGGGTATGTTGGATTTTCTGCGTATTCTACTATTAAATCACGTTTTTTAAACGTTTCACTTACTTGTTGCGTGGCACCTACTTCGTGTACTTTTCCTTTAATTTCCATAACTAATACTACTTAATGTACTATAAACATCAAATCTCTATAATTTTATTGATAACTTCGCATATATTATGATGCAAGTTTTCCACAATAAAAGCAAGGTAATTATTACCTGCAATAAGCGCCTTTCGCCCTACCTACAAGAAGAAGTTACAGCTTTAGGCTATACCATCGAACGGTCTTTTGCTACGGGCGTTGAACTCAATATTACCCTTACAGAGTGCATTAAGCTAAACCTGAACCTACGCTGTGCCAGTCAAATTCTATATGCCATAAAAAGTTTCAAAGCCGTTACACCAGATGATCTGTATCATGAAATTGCAGCCATTGAATGGGAAGAATTGATTGATTTTTCGGGTTATTTCTCTGTAACTTCAAATGTTGATAACCCCAATATTACCACACCCCTTTTTGCCAACTTAAAGGTAAAGGATGCGATAGTAGACCGCATGAAAGAGAAAAAAGGCATCCGCCCTAACTCTGGATCAGACGCAAATAAAACGGTAGTGCATTTATATTGGAAAGATGCTGATGCAGATGTTTTTATGGATACTTCAGGCGAAACCCTTGCCAAACACGGTTATCGTAAAATCCCAGGAAAAGCCCCTATGTTAGAAGCATTGGCAGCAGGGGTTATTTTAGCAACCAAGTGGGATAAAAAATCGGCATTTATCAATCCCATGTGCGGATCAGGAACCTTAGCTATTGAAGCCGCCCTGATGGCAACCAACCGCGCTCCTGGTTTATACCGCATGAACTATGGTTTTATGCATATATTAGGTTACAACGAAGAAGTTTTTTTCGCTGAACGCAGAATTTTAAAAGATCAGGTGATTAAAAATATCGATTTTAAAATTGTAGCATCTGATCTTTCGGAAGATGCAGTTGAAGTTACACGTAGAAATGCTAAAACAGCAGGTGTAGATACTTTAATTGAATTTGAAGCTTGCGATTTTGAATTAACACCGGTGCCCGAAGATGGCAAGGGTGTCGTTGTTTTTAACCCTGAGTATGGGGAGCGCCTAGGGGTGCACAGCAAGCTGGAATTAACCTATAAACGTATGGGTGATTTTATGAAAACGAAGTGTAAAGGCTATGCTGGTTATATTTTCACCGGAAATCCTGATCTTGCAAAGAAAATTGGGTTAAAAGCTGCCAAAAAAGTTGAATTTTATAATGGTAAATTAGACTGTCGTTTGTTGGAATATGAATTGTATGAAGGCTCGCGCAGGGCACCTTTAGTTGATGCATAGTCTTTTTCATTGGAAATTAATATATTACGCTCTATTACGTACCATAACGTAGAAAATTGAAAAATATGGAATTTGATGACATGGATCATATGCCCGAGTGGGAGCATTTTAGCCGGTTTGGCCGGGATGATGAGACTGAAGAAAACCTATCAAGCGTTGATGCGGAAAAGGTTAGACTAAAAGTGACCAGAGCTAAAAGCCTTTACAACCAGGCAAGAGCCGTGTACAAATATGCGGCCCTGTTCTGCGAAACACTGGAAGGAGAAATGGCCGAAATGACCGCTAACCTAATTATGCAGAACGCCCTGATGCTGTGTCCTAAAATTGTTGGTGCAGAGGGTGCAGATATGTATATTTTAAGAATGGAAAACGCTTCTATCATCCGAACCAACTGCCGAGAGTTAGAAACCCAGGTAAGGGCAGCAGATATGTTCGAAATATGCAATCCGGAATATAAAGACATCGTGTTAGGCGAAATCGAAAAATTTCGCCTACTCTTTATCGAATGGGTTAAATATTTCGAAAAAGATGAGTTTGAAGATGACTGGGGTTTATATTAATTTTTGGCATCTAAATTTTCAGTAGCAGCTTTATTCTTTCCTTTTTTAACAGCCGCAGCAATTGATGGAAATTGTTTATGCCACATGCCGGTGTACATACCATCTAATTTAATTAGCTGTTCGTGCGTGCCCTCTTCTATCAGTTTTCCCTCTTTTAAAACTACAATCTTATCTGCATTTACCACTGTACTTAAACGGTGAGCAATTAAAATAATGGTTTTGCCTTTTTCACGCAGCGAGGAAATGGCATGGTGAATATGCTCTTCGGAAGAGGAATCTAGCGAAGATGTTGCCTCGTCCAGAATCAAAATCTCTGGGTCACGGTATAAAGCCCTTGCAATAGCCAAACGCTGCCGTTGCCCGCCGGATAAATTGGTTGCATTTTCACCAAGATAGGTATCAAATCCATTGGGTAACCGCTCAATAAAGTCCATAATGTGCAATTGAGCACAGATGTGGATAATTTTTTTCATGTCAGGTTCCATTTCGCCCACCGCAATATTCTCAATCACATTGCCTGCAAAAAGATGTACATCCTGAGGTACCACCGCCACCATTTTACGTAAACTTTCGTTGGTGATGTAATTAATATCGAATTCACCTATCATAATATTTCCCGACTGGAGCGGATAAATATTCTGTAGCAGTGATAGCAGCGTGGTTTTCCCAGACCCACTTTCACCTACCACGGCAGTAATTTTTCCTTTCTGAACATGCAGGCTAAAACCTTCAAACACCGTTACCCTGGTTCCATACCTGAAATTTACATTTCTAAATTCGATATCGCCAATCATATCAGGTGTTAAATGAGTCCGGTTTTCGGTTTTCTCCCTTTCCAGATCCATGATTTCGAAAAGCCTGTCGGCAGCGATCCGTGCATCCTGAAATATTTTGTTCATTCCGATTAAACTGATTACAGGACCGGTAAAGTATCCTATTATAGCATAAAAAGATAAAAGCTCGCCCGGGGTAATCATATTCTGCAATACAAAACTTGCGCCTGCCCAAAGCAGGATAACCGCGAAAATACTGGAGATAAAACCACTGGCATTACCCACTAAAAGCGAATTGGTACCTGAAGTGTAAACTGTTTTTAAGAGATTGATAAACCTGATTTCTGTTTTAAGGTTTGAAAAATTTTCAAGGCCAAAACGTTTGATGGTACTTACCGAATTGACCGATTCTACCAATTGGTTCTCGAGTTCGGCGCTTTTTTCCATCAGTTGGCGTTGCGTGGTTTTATTCAACCGGTTAGATACATAATATACGAGTGCATACAATGGCACCACCGTAAGCATAATGAGGGCCAGCTTCCAGTAATAGGTAAACATTAAGGCGAAAGAAAAAATCAAAATGAAAATATTGACAGCAAAACCAACGAGTACATCGTTTATAAATGCCCTTATTTTTACCGCATCGTTCATCCGCGAAATGATTTCACCTACCCTCATCGTATCAAAAAAAGACTGTGGTAGTTTGAGAAGGTGTTTGTAATAACCTAGAATGAGCCTCGCATCGATCTGCTGACCAGTTTTAATGGTGAGCAGGGTTTTGGCATAATTGATAAAGATCTGCACCAGAATGATAATGATCATCACAGTGCCCATTAAATTTAACAGATTTGTATTTCCTTCCGGTAAAACATTGTCGACTATTTTCTGAAGAAAGATAGACGTCGATAAACCCAGTATGGTATAAAAAATTGCACCGATCAATACCTGCATCAATACCGATTTATGCGGCATTAACAGGTAAAGAAATCTTTTTTCAAGCGAAATCCTTTCGGTACCTGCAGTAAAATCATCTCCCGGTAAAAGCATAATCAGCACACCCGTCCACTTTTGCCTGAATTCATCCGGTGTTAACTTTTGCATTTCGCCATAAGCAGGATCCATCACCTCTACATACGATTCGTTGATGCTGTAAAGCACAATGTAGTGCGCAATGTTATTATGGTTTACATGTGCAATAACAGGTAAGGGAATGGTAAAAAGATTATCATAGGCGGCTTTTACACCCTTTGCCGAAAAGCCCAGTCGTGCCGATGCTTCTATCAGTCCAAGTACATTGGTGCCTTTTTTATCGGTAGAGGCATACTGCCTGATCCGTGCAATGGGCATATCCAAACCATAATGAATGGCAATTGAGGCCAAACATGCCGCACCACAATCGGTAACGTCATGCTGTTTGATAATGGTTTTCTTTGCTTTTTTACCTGATGTTAAAGCACCGAATAATTGCTTGATGCTTTTCATAGGCGTGATATTTGGGTTGCTTTGCTTTGGGGAATCATGTTGGGATTTAACCAGTCGTCTGCTTTATCGTAAAGCAACTGGAACAATGTTCTACGGGTAACAAAAAAGCGGGCCTGTAAGGTCATCCCTTTTTTAATTTTCCCAACATAACCATTACGAAGTTTCAAGCTGTTTTTATCAAGCAGGCACCTGACCTTAAAAAAAGGCTGTTCACCATTTGGCATAAAAACGTCACTTGAAATGGATATTACTTTCCCGGTGGCCATTCCCCATTCATTGTAGTTATAGGCATCGATCTGAAACCTTGCCTTAGTTCCTACATGTAATAAACCAATATCTTTGGGCTGAACATAAGTTTCGGCAATAAGCCCCGAATCAGGTGATATTTCACCTAAAATTTCGTTAGCAGAAATAGAACTTCCGGGCTGGATACCTTTTAACTGCTGCACTGTACCTGTCAGGGGTGCCTTAATCGTATAAAATTCTTTTTCTTCCTGATATTGCCTGTATCGCGATCCTAATTGTTGATTTTGGATAGTCAACTGGTTAAATTCTGTCTGCCACTTACTGCCCTGTTCCTCCCCAATTAAAGAAAGTTCATTAAATACATTATCCTTTTTAAGTTTTACCTCATCATACTCAAGGGCCGAAACCGCTTTTCTTTTATAAAGGTAGGTGTAACGTTCGTAATTTTTAAACGCGAGCTGGTAACGTGCTCTAGCCTCGGTAACCCGCTGCATAAACAAACTGTATTGCTGACCGTAAACACCAGATTTTAAGGGCAGTTTTTTAGACCAATTATTTCTTTTATAGGCATTAATTAACAAACCAAGATCATATAGCTGATCTTCCACATCAGTTTGCTGAAACTGGTTTAGCGCATCCTGGCTTTCTATATTCTCTTTTTTAATGGTAAGTAAAACCTGTCCGGCCTTAACATGCATATTCTCCTTGATGAAAAGCGAATCGATACGGCCAGCAATCAGTGGTTTAATCTCATTGCGTTCGGCGGTTGGCCTAAAGAGCCCCGTGCTTTTCACATTTACATCCACCTTGATCAGGAACATCGCTAAGAAAGCAATGATCAATATCACAAGAATTACCTGATATATAATCTTAGTATACGAGTGATGTGTATGAAAATGGTATTCGGCCGTATTTTCAATAATTTCTTTCGGAAATATATATTTGTCGCTATCCATATCTAAATGATATACGCATTTAAATCGTTTTGGTTTTCTTCAAAAAACAAAGACCAATTTGATCGTCTTTGTTAACATTATTATTAAACTATTTTTTCTGATCTAGAGAACTGAGCGCCTGATTGACGTTAAACAAGCCACCGCCGCCCATGGCTGCAAGTTCTTTTTCTGATAAATTTTCTATTGCTGTAAATTAAATTGCATATAAAAAAGGACCTCCGAAAAGGTCCTTTTTTATAAATTGAGTTACTACGTCAAATTAGCTGGTTAAGCTTTTGAATAATCCTTCTAAGCTTCCACCAATGTTATTCCCTAAAGAGAACGAGGTTTTACTCGATTCATCTCCGTTTTGGGTTTCATTTGAAAATGATAATAGATTACCAATTCCGATAGATCCTAACAGACCACCTGAATTCGATGAATCATTACCACCAAATAAACCACCACCGTTGATTTCTTTCATTTCGTTTAAATTTAACTCTTGAAGTTTCATAACGTTTTCTAATTTTAATAATGCCTACTCTGTTTGAGGTTTTCGGCTACTCCTTTTATAAACCAGCGTTTAACGGCCGGGGTTATTTAAGAAACGAAGCAAAGTGGATTAAAGTTTTTATAAGACATTGATTATCAACTCGCAATGAGAATACATTAAACGCTTAGGTTGTTCCTTTGCTGTAATAAATATTACTTTCTACCGTTTCGCGTGATTCCTATTAGTGCTGAATATACGCCATTCCGAAATCTGTGATAAAAAGATTTCCGTAAATATGAGAAGAACATTAAAAAATTATCCTTTTTATGGAAGATGTATTGGCTTTAAAAACAAAGAATGTTGCCGGGAATATTAGAAAAATTAGAGAATACAGAGATTATACTCAGGATTATCTTGCAGCGAAATTAAAAATATCCCAAAATGCATACAGCAAAATTGAGCTCGGTTACAGCAAATTAACCATCGACCGTTTATTTCAGATAGCAGCAATTTTAGAGGTTGAAGTACCACATTTATTAACCTTAAATCATGCCGATTTGATTAAAATCATTGCTGATGACGAAAAAAGAACAGCGACGGCAAAATAAACCGTTGCTGTTGGTATCATTTTTTGTACCCTGCAGATAATTCCGATACCTTTGGAATAAATTAATACCTATGCAGGCTTCCATTCAAAAAACCATCGATTTTGTTCAAAAAACACTAGCCAACGCCGAAGCCGGGCACGATTGGTTTCATATAGAGCGTGTTTTTAAAACAGCGCAAACCATTAACCAACAAGAAAATGGTGATGAACTTGTCGTGGCTTTCGCCGCATTGTTGCATGATATTGCTGATCCTAAATTTAATAATGGAGATGAGGAGCTGGGGCCGAATATGGCTGCTTCTTTCCTGTCATCAATTGCTGTTGATGCAGCAGTTATTGCACATGTTAAACTGATTATCCAAAACATGTCGTTCAAAAATAGCTTTGATGGTGCTGTTTTTACTTCAAAAGAAATGCAGATTGTACAGGATGCTGACCGTTTAGACGCGATAGGCGCGATCGGAATTGCCAGGGCATTTACCTACGGAGGATTCAAAAACAGGGTACTTTACGATCCGGCCATTTTACCAGAAGAACACCTCAGCAAAGAAAGCTATAAAAATACAACTGCACCAACTATTAACCATTTTTACGAAAAACTGCTGCTATTAAAAGATATGATGAATACTGAGGCAGGAAAAGCAATGGCAACAGAAAGGCATAATTTCATGCTGCTTTACCTGGAGCACTTTTATAAAGAATGGGAAGGCAAATAACTTCTGCTTCCTACGATTATTCCAAATTCGAATAGATTAAACTGATTTATTTGCTAATATTTTTAGTTATTAAACTATCTTTGTTAGCAAAATACTACCTATGTTTGATCGTATCCGTGAAAAATTAAATATTCTTGCTGACGCTGCTAAGTATGATGTTTCTTGTTCATCAAGCGGCGGCACGAGAAAGAATGATAATAAAGGACTTGGTAACAGCCATACCTCTGGCATTTGCCATACCTATACAGAAGATGGCAGATGCGTCTCTTTATTAAAAATCCTGCTTACCAATCATTGCATTTACGATTGTTTATTTTGCGTTTCACGTAAAAGTAACGACATCAAACGTGCAGCTTTTACAGTAGATGAGGTAGTAGAACTGACTATGAATTTTTACCGCCGAAATTATATAGAAGGCTTGTTTCTCAGTTCGGGAATTTTTAAAAATGCCGATTTTACCATGGAAAGACTTCTATTGGTGGTAAAAAAATTGCGTTTAGAGCAAAATTATAATGGCTACATCCACCTAAAAACCATACCTGGTGCCAGTGATGAATTGATAAAAGAAGCCGGGCTGTATGCCGACCGGATGAGCATCAATTTAGAAATGCCTACCGAGGCCGGGTTAAAACTTTTGGCCCCTGAAAAAAGCCATGCTGACGTGATTAAACCGCTAGACTTTGTACAAAAACAGATTACCCAGTTCTCGGCAGATAAAAAATTAATCAAGCATATCCCGAAATTTGTACCGGCAGGGCAAAGCACACAAATGGTTATTGGCGCCACGCCTGAGAGCGATAAAGATATTATGTACACCGCTAATGCCTTTTACAATAACTTCTCTTTAAAAAGAGTATACTATTCAGGTTACGTTCCCATTAGTAACGATACGAGAATGCCTGTACTGGGCACACAACCACCTTTGTTAAGAGAAAACCGATTATACCAAACCGATTGGCTGATGCGCTTTTATGGTTTTAAGGTACAGGAAATTTTAAACGATGCCAATCCAAATCTGGATATTGATATCGATCCAAAATTAAGCTGGGCAATTAGAAATATGCAACATTTTCCGGTTGATATTAACACCGCTGATTATAAAATGATCCTTCGCATACCTGGGATCGGCGTTATGTCGGCTAAGAAAATTGTGCAGGCCCGTAAATTTGGCAAACTCAGAATTGATCAGTTAAAAAAAATAGGTGTGGCTTATAACCGCGCCAAACATTTTATCACCTGTTTAGATACGCCATACCAACTAAAAGATTATCAGGGAACGCAGATTAAGGCTTTTATTCTGGCTGAAAGTCAGAGTAAGTATCTTAAAACGGATAGTAACCAGATGATTTTGTTTTAAATGTGCAGTCATCCCGAACGGAGTAAATGATCTTTTAATCCTGAACAGCTCGTGGGTTCTGCTTTTCATCGCCTGAGGATTCTTCACTACGTTAAGAATGACAATTAAACTATTCCCCCAATGACCTACATTTTCGATGGTTCACTACAAGGGCTTTTAACAGCCGTTTTTGAATGGTTTGAGCATAAGCCTGGCAAAACAATGCTCAAATCAACCGAAATGTTTCAGCCAGAAGCTTTTGCAGAAAGTTTTACGGTGATTACCGATGCAACCAAGGCCGACCGCGTTTGGGCAGGGCTTCAGAAAAAACTGAAGAAAGAATGGCTCCGCAAATTTTACTGCAGCTATTTATCAGAAATTCCGGAAGCTTACAACCATCTCTTTCAATTTTCGATTTACATTTTTAAACATGCCGCTGGTGCAGAAGGCAACTATGGCAATGAGCATGTTATTGCTCTTTCTAAATATGCCAAAAGTGTAGAGCGTGAGAAACACCGGATGGAAGCGTTTATCCGCTTTCAGAAAACCGGCGATGGGATATTTTATGCTGGTATCGATCCTGATTTTAATGTGCTGCCTTTAATATCCAATCATTTTAAAAACCGATATGCCGACCAGCAATGGGTAATTTATGATTTAAAACGGAAATATGGCCTGCACTATAATTTAACCTCAGTTGAAGAAATTACGATCAGTTTTACCAATGGCATAAATAAATCAAGTCCAGCATCAATTTTGATGGATGAAAGCGAGGTTTTATATGCAACACTCTGGAAAGATTATTTTAAAAGCGCAAATATCGTAGCTCGTAAAAACACCAAACTACATGTGCAGCATGTGCCCAAGAGGTATTGGAAATATTTAACCGAAAAGGAAATGTAAATGAGCTTGGTGGCGAAACGAAGAAATTGATCTAAATAGATTTAGCTTTGTCATGGCAAGGAGGAATTCCTAAGTTTCTGAACAGGCTGCATGCTGAAAAAGCCTTCTCGCATCCGATCGCGATTGGATGATGATTGCACGGGAGAGCCAAAAACTGAATTTTATGCCATAAATTATTCAGTACAATGACGTTTCTCTATTCGCTAAAAAACCAAAACATACTGCCATGCTGACACGCCCACAAATCATTAGCATGAAAAGATTGACAGTTTGGTGAAAATTTGTCCCGCTAAATCACTTGGCATAAAAAGTGTTAATTGTAAGTTCAGTTAAAAAATTCAAATCAAAATAAAAAATAAATAAAAGTTATGGCGTTAAACCTTAAACCAATTGCTGGCAGTTCGAACAGAGTAATCGTTGAACCGGCTGCGGCAGAAGAAAAAACTGCATCAGGTTTGTATATCCCTGATACTGCAAAAGAAAAACCATCTAAAGGAACTGTAGTTTCTGTTTCCGAAGAAGATTCTGAAGGTAAAAAAGCGAGCGTAAAAGTTGGCGATGTTGTAATTTATGGCAAATATGGTGGTACGGAGTTCCCTTATGAAGGTAAAGATTACCTGATTATGCGTGAAACTGATATTTACGCGGTTGTTGGGTAATAATTAATGATTGAATGACTGAATTTCAAATGAGAGAATTCAGCATTAATCAACAAATAAAATAATAATGTTAGAATGAAAGAATACAAATTCAATCATTCTCTCATACAATCATTCAAAATTCAAAAAAGAAATGTCAAAACAAGTAAAATATAACGTAGAAGCACGCGACGCCCTGAAAAGAGGTGTTGATATTCTTGCAAATGCAGTTAAAGTAACATTAGGTCCAAAAGGACGTAACGTAATTATCGATAAAAAATTCGGATCACCAGCAATTACCAAAGATGGTGTTACCGTAGCGAAGGAAATCGAATTGAAAGATGCGGTTGAGAACATGGGTGCTCAAATGGTTAAAGAAGTAGCTTCAAAAACAGCTGATATTGCTGGTGATGGTACGACTACTGCTACCGTATTGGCTCAGGCAATCATCACTACCGGTATTAAAAACGTTGCTGCTGGTGCAAATCCAATGGATTTAAAACGTGGTATCGATAAAGCAGTTGCAGCTGTTGTAGAAAATTTAAAAGCACAATCGCAAACTGTAGGTGAAGACAACAATAAAATTAAACAAGTTGCATCTATCTCTGCTAACAACGATGAAGTAATCGGTGCTTTAATTGCTGAGGCAATGGGTAAAGTTGGTAAAGATGGTGTAATTACTGTTGAAGAAGCAAAAGGTACTGAAACTGAAGTTAAAACAGTTGAAGGTATGCAATTTGACAGAGGTTATTTATCTCCATATTTTGTGACCAATGCAGATAAAATGGAAGCTGAATTAGATAGCCCTTACATTTTAATCTACGACAAAAAAATCAGCAACATGAAAGAATTGTTGCCGGTTTTAGAAAAAACAGTTCAAACTGGCAAACCATTAGTAATCATTTCTGAAGATTTAGACGGCGAAGCTTTAGCTACTTTGGTGGTTAACAAAATCCGTGGTTCACTAAAAGTTGTGGCTGTTAAAGCCCCAGGATTTGGTGATAGAAGAAAAGCCATGTTAGAAGACATCGCCATCTTAACCGGCGGTACTGTTATTTCTGAAGAAAGAGGTTACAAATTAGAAAATGCTGATTTAACTTATTTAGGTTCTGCTGAGAAAGTTGTTGTTGATAAAGACAATACAACTGTAATTAACGGTGCAGGTAACACAGATGATATTAAAGCTCGCGTTAACCAGATTAAAGCACAAATCGAAACCACTACTTCTGACTACGATAAAGAAAAACTACAGGAGCGTTTAGCTAAATTGGCTGGCGGTGTTGCAGTACTTTATGTTGGTGCAGCAAGTGAGGTTGAAATGAAAGAGAAAAAAGACCGTGTTGATGATGCTTTACACGCAACCCGTGCAGCTGTAGAAGAAGGTATTGTTGCAGGTGGTGGTGTAGCTTTCATCCGTGCTGTAGCTTCAATCGCTGATTTAAAAGGTGCTAACGAAGACGAAAACACAGGTATCCAGATTATCCGTCGTGCTATTGAAGAGCCATTACGTCAGATTTGCGAAAACGCAGGTATCGAAGGTTCTATCGTAGTACAAAAAGTTAAAGAAGGTACTGCAGATTTTGGTTATAATGCACGTACCGGTGCTTACGAAAACTTAATTGGTGCCGGTGTGATCGACCCAACTAAAGTAAGCCGTGTAGCTTTAGAAAATGCAGCATCAATTGCAGCCATGTTATTAACCACAGAAGTTGTTTTAGCAGACGAACCTGAAGAAGGTGGTACTCCAATGCCTCCAATGGGTGGCGGCGGTATGGGTGGTATGATGTAATATTCACCTTTAACGAAACGATTTCGTGTAAAAAAACCCTCAAGCTATTATAACTTGAGGGTTTTTTTATGCTTTAATACATCAAAAAAGAAGCTTACCGCAACTATAACCTACTCATTTAGTTTGTTTTGGTGTAAAATTTTACAGATGTAATATAAAAACTACGTAAATTATATCGAATATTTATTGATGTGTCTCCAGTCAAATACTCACTCCTGATATTAGACTAAAGCAAGTTAAACTGACAAAGCTACCAGAACACAATAAAATCATTCCCTACTATTAGAGGTTTATGAAGATTTGTTGTACAAGGGTAAGGCTTTCTTTTGTCCTATTTTTTGGGATGATTCTGCTTGTGTCGAATGTTTTCGCACAGGTAAATATTGGCACGGTAGATCCCGGACCATACACCCCAGGTAGTACAATTGCTGTTCCTTTTCAAATGCCGGCCAGCTGCATCGCCCAGGGAAATCAATTTCAACTCTATTTATCAGATCAAAATGGAAGTTTCGCAGCAGAAACACTTATCGGATCTTATGCAGGCTTCTATAGCACTTACGTAAACGGACTACTTCCCACAGGCCTTACACCAGGAACAGGCTATCGCGTTCGGGTTAAAACAACGCTCCCAACTTCTGTCAGTGCCACCTCTACCCCTTTTGAGGTTAAAGCCGGAGCACCAGTTGAAGCCAAACTCACCTCAACCTATTTAAATAACAACAATAGAGAAACTTTTGGCACCTGTATGAGTAAGCCGAATAATTCTTTTTTGATCACTAACGAATCTACGGCAAATAGTAATGTTACGGCGACAGTAACCGATCAGGGCAGTGGAGGCGGCATAACCACATTGTCTTTCCCTACACCGATACAAAATTTTACGGCTCAACAATCGCATTATACCATTTACACCAAGGCCGTCATGCCTAATGGTTCGGTTGCCACCAAAGCCTACCTGTTAATTAATAATAAAACCATTACCGCCTTTGCCAATACAGGGAACACGGTGGTATGTTTGCCATTAGGGGCCCTCACATTTAATGTTGATGTTACTTCAGCCTCCGGAATCCAGAATAACTTCCCGGGTAATATTTACACCATTAACTGGGGCGACCAATCTACAACCACTTATACGCTCTGTGATATTATCAATAATGGTGGTACTGTAGCACACTCCTATATGAAATCTTCCTGCGGAAGCGTTTCAACCTCTAGTGCCGGTACCATTTTTAATGCTTTTGATGTATCCATCAATGTATCGAACAGTTTTTGCGGTATCATTGGCACACCGGTTTCTTCATCCGCCAGAGTAGTGGTTAAACCAATAAACTCTTTTGCTTTCAATAGCCCTGGCTGTACCAATGCCGACATTACTTTTTTAAACACATCTACACTTGGCGAAAATCCAAACACCAATACCGTAGGATGTACGCCCAATGAGGTAACATACAACTGGTATGTAGACGGTGTACCGGTAAAAGCAAACCAACCCAGATCATATAATCTGGTACACAAATTTACTACACGTGGCGAACATACTATCCGGTTAGAATCAAACACTTCTGGCGCATGTAACGCCGATCCGGTAGAAATGAAAATCTGCATTCAGGATCCTTCGAAGCCAGATTTTAGTTTACCATCAAGTACAATCTGTGCCGGGTCAACATTAAAACCAACTGATCTTTCTGTTTTAGATAATATCTGCAACACAGTAAATAACTATTCATGGTCTGTTAGCCCTTCAGTTGGTTTTGTAAGTGGCACCAACGCAGCAAGTAAAGAACCTGTATTCAGTTTCTCCAATCCTGGCACCTATATCATCACGCTAAGCATCAGTACGCCGTCATGCGGTGTGATTACCAGTCAGCCAAAAACTGTTGTGGTAAATGAAAGCCCTAAAGCTACACTTTCACCTGATATTACGCTGTGTAACCTGGCAACCTACGATTTTAATAATACCACAACAGGACCAACCAAAACATTAATTACAGGCACTACACAAGACCTTTCTGACACCTATACGTGGACGGTTGTTCCATCTGCATCTGGTACTTACAGCTTTACCGGAGGAACAACGGCAAATTCAAAATATCCTTCTATAAAATTCGACAGTTATGATACTTATACCATAAAGGTTATTCATCAGAATAATTGTGGTACAGCAGAAGATATCCAGGTAATTACTTTCAGCACGGCTCCTGTGGTTAGTGCAGGGCCCGACCAAAGCATCTGCTTTAATGATCCGGGTTTTACTTTAAGTGGCACGGTAACCGGAACCACAACCACACAAACCTGGGTAGGGGGGCAAGGTACATTTACACCTAACCGAAATGATTTAAATGCCGTTTATACGCCAACATTAAATGAAAAAAGAGCCGGTATCGTTACCTTAACATTAAGGGTTACCACCGCACTGGCTGCTCCGTGTAACCAGATTGATGATGAAATTATCTTAAAAATTAAACCAGACATTAGCTTAACAAGTGCCGCAACCAAAACCATTTGTACTGGTAATAGTGTAGCATATACCCCAACTTCAGCTGTAACAGGCGTAACCTACACCTGGACCGCTACCGGAACACCATCTATAACCGGATATTCGGCTAACGGGACTGGAAACATTAACGATATCCTCAACAATACCGATCTGAATGCCGATGCCAGCGTAACCTATACCATCACACCGCATTTCGATGACTGCAATGGAACACCTTTTAATTTGGTGGTTACCGTAAAGCCTAATCCTATTGTTACTGTTACATCGGCCAGTTCAAGCATCTGTAACAAAACATCATCGGCCATTACCCTATCCGGCAATTTTGCAGGCGTAAATTACACTTACAGCAGCGCAGTAACCGGAAGCATTACAGGTAACAGCAATCGAAATGTTGCATCAGCAGAAACACAGATAAACGATATTTTAACCAACTCAGGCACCACCACAGGTACGGTAACCTACACCATTACTCCCGTATCTACAAATGGCTGTCCAGGTACGCCTGTTAATATTACCATTACGGTTTTGCCCAGTGCAACGTTGCCAAATGCAGGCATGGATGAAGCGGTCTGCAATACCAGCACCTACACTTTAAAAGGAAATACGCCTGCAGTTGGTACCGGCAAATGGACCATCGTTATTGCGCCAACAGCTGTGACTTTTGCTGATGATACACAGGGAAATACAACCATCAATGGTTTACAGGCAGGAAATACTTATACTTTTAGATGGACAATAAGTGATACTAACTGTTCTACAGCAAGCGATGATGTTCAAATCACTGTTAATCCGCTCAGTATTGGTGGCACCACCACAGGTGATGCGAATGTATGTGCGGGCGCAAACGGCGGGAACATCAATTTAACAGGGCAGGTTGGCAATATTATCCGATGGGAAAGATCTATTGATAATGGGGTAAGCTGGTCTACGGTTACTTCAACTGCAAATCCGTATGGATACGCTAACCTCACGATCACCACGCAATACCGTGCAGTGGTACAAAGCGGTAGCTGTGCAGAAGCATTCTCTACTGTAACCACCATAACGGTAAACCCCGGAACGGTTGTAGCCAACGCAGGCCCGGACCAAAACTTGTGCACCGGGAGCGGTATTAATCTCAATGGAAATAACCCATCGCCGAACAGTGGCACCTGGATCATTACATCAGCTCAAACAGGGGTTGTAATTACCGATCCCAGCCAATACAATACATTAGTTACCGGCTTAGTACCTGGGCAAACTTATACTTTCAGGTGGACCATTACCGGTTTAGGCGCTTGCCCACCTTCTACCGATGATGTAACCATTACTTATTATCCGCTGGTTACCAATAACATCAGCGCATCGGCTGCACCCATTTGCTCAGGACAGATTACCACCATCAACGGCGATGTACCTACGGGAGGAACAGGCACTTATGCCTACCAGTGGCAAAGCAGTGCCGACGGCAATATATGGACAAACATCCCTTCGGCCATTAATAAAGATTTAACCATAACAGCTACTGCTTCTGGTTATTTCAGGCGGGTAGTAAACAGCACCTCTTGTCCCTCTTTCAGTAATTCGGTACAGCTTACCGTTTTGCCAGGGTTAACCAACAATACCATTTCTGCCGATCAAAACATATGTATTGGTACGGCTGCTGCGACTTTAACAGGCATTACCCCAAGTGGTGGTAGCGGATCATATACCTATCAATGGCAATCGAGCTTAAATGGAACCGATTGGAGTGATGTACTGGGCGCAAACAGTTTAAACTTTACACCGCCAACACCTGCGGTAAGCATTTACTACCGCCGATCAGTAGCCAGCGGGGTTTGCAATAACAGTTTAAGCAACCAGGTTAAGATCACGGTAAACCCGAATGCGAAAGCTGAAATAACTTACCTTAACAACACTGGTTGTGCACCTTTTAAACTCGATGCAACCAATATTGCCGCAACATTATACCCGGATAGAAATAGTGTTTATACCTGGTTTGCCAATAATGTACAAATCGGAGCAGGACCAACATTTCCAGGATATACCATCATAAATGGTAATGAAAGCGTAACCATAAAACTTGTTGTAACCAGTAGCCTGGGTTGTAATACAGACGAAAAAAGCGAAGTGTTTAGTACTTTTCCTAGCGTAACGCCATCTTTTTCACAAAGCGCAACAGAAGGTTGTGGCCCGCTTAGCGTTACTTTCACCAATACCACTAATCCGCTGAACAGCGCAACTTATGCATGGGATTTTGGCAATGGACAATCTTCTACCCTTGCACAACCCGCAGCAATAACTTTTCTGGCTGATCCAAGCGGAAAAGATAAAACCTATAACATTACGCTCACCACAACCTTACCTTGCGGTCCGGCTGTTGTTACATCTGCAACGGTTATCGTACATGCCAAACCTGTTGCCATATTTTCGCCTGATAAAACAACTGGATGTGCCGATCTTCTCGTAAACTTCATCAATACCGGCCCAGAAAGCGTGGGCACAACCTATACCTACGATTTTGGTGACGGCACTTCGTCAGGTCCTCTTACTGATAGGAATACAATAAGCCATACCTTTAAAACACTTGTGGTAAAAGACTTTACCGTTAACATGACCGCTAAGAATAGCTGTGGAGAGACAAATGCAATTCCGGTTGTGATCAGGGTTTCGCCAAATGACATTATACCGGCCTTAGTGGTAAATGGTAACGAGAAAAAAGGTTGTGCACCCTGGACTGTTAATTTTTTAAATAACACCAGTGGAGCCAGCAGATACGTTTATACCATTACCAATGAGGATTCCGGCGAGACACCCGTAATCATCCCAACCACCAATACTGGTGTTTTCCCTTATACTTTTCTTAAAGCAGGGCGATACACCATCAGGCTAGATGCTGAAAATGATTGTTCCAAAAATTCAGCTACCGAAACGGTGACGGTGCTTGCCCAACCTACAACAAATTTCAGTACCGATAAAACGACCGGCTGTACGAACCTCATTGTTAAATTTAAAAATACAAGTGTTGGCGCTATCGGTTACGCATGGGATTTTGGCGATGGCTCTCCGATCTCAAATGAATTTGAACCACAGCATACCTATACCGGATCGGATGTCAATTACACTGTAACTTTAACTGCAATCAACGCATTGGATTGTTCGAAGGCCGTAACAAAACCCGATTTCATCCATATCGTTGCACCACCAGTGGCTACATTCACTGTTAGCCCGGGGAACGAATTAGCTATTCCAAATTATACTTTTGGCTTTAAAGATATCAGCGCAGGATCCGTGAGCTGGGAGTGGTCTTTTGGCGATGGTGTAAAATCGACTTTACAAAACCCTAATCATACATACGCCAATGAAGGCACTTATAATGTGACCCTGAAAATATCGAACAAAGAAGGCTGTTCTTCTACCACTTTCCAAACTGTAAGCATTATTGGTGTACCTGGCAACTTGAGCATTCCCAACTCGTTCATGCCGGCCAGCACCAAAAATGAGATTAGAATCTTTAAAGCAAAAGGACGTGGCATAAAAGAATGGAACATGTCTGTTTTTAACAAATGGGGTGAGTTGCTTTGGGAAACAACTAAATTAGATGATGGTGCCCCTTCAGAGGGTTGGGATGGTACATATAAAGGCCAGGACCAGCCACAGGGTGTTTATTACTGGAAAGTAGACATCAAATTTATTAATGGAAGCGATTGGAAAGGGATGACTTACGATTCATCCCCTCCTCGAAAAACCGGTGTAATATATTTAATCAGATAGCTAATGGGTAGACGGGTAATCATATTTTTGTTTGGATTGCTGCCAATGGTTGCTTTGGCGCAGGACCACATTTACTCACAGTTTTACAACGCGCCAATATATTTAAATCCGGCACTTACCGGGCAGTTTGAAGGCGACATCAGGTTTAACGCGCTCTACCGTAACCAATGGACTGGTCTGGCCAGCGATTATTCGTATATGACGGCTTCAGGAGATCTCAATCTACCTAGACTAAACAGCGGCATTGGGATTATTTTTAACCGCAGCAGCGAAGGTACAGCCTACCTGCTCAAGAACAATATTGCCTTAAGCTATTCTTATATTATTGGTGGAGATGATTTTGCTTTATCATTTGGTTTGCAGGGAGGCATTACCAACCAAAAGCTAAACTGGGATAAACTGGTATTTGGCGATCAGATCGATATTACGGGTTACATTCCAGGCAGTGTTTCGGGTGCAGAAAGGCCAGGTGTAGATAGCCGGTATTATTTCGATTCAAATGCGGGCGCCAACCTTGTGGTAGGAAAATTTATGATGGGATTATCGCTACATCACCTCAACCGTCCGGATGAGTCCCTATCTGGTTTTCAGGCCAGGTTGCCAATGCGCATTTCAGGCAATTTAAGCTACAAGTTAACCCTGATGCCTGATGAGTACGATCGGGATGGAAATTACCTCATCCCGTCTATAATTGCTTATAAACAAGGTAATGTAAAATCGTTCAGTGCAGGCATGCAGTATAAATATGCGAGCATAAATGCGGGTATCTGGTACCGTAACGATGGTAATTCAAACGGAAATGACGCGATTGTATTTTCTGTTATCTTCGATATTTTTAACCGCAGAACCAATGGCGAAAAATTCCGGTTAGGCATTAGTCACGATGCCACAACTTCGAAGATCAACTATAGCAATACAGGCGGAACATCCGAAATCGGTGTAGGTTACGAAAAATATTTCCCTAATAGTTCAACAGGTGGCCGTGCAAATGGACTAAGATGTTATGATTTTTATTAATTTGCCGTTGATAATTAAAGGCGATGAACGAAATTATAGAACAAAACCATTTTATTACGCAAAGCGAAATCAATAAATTTTTATTGGCTACCCTACTTTGCGGCATAATCGGAGCCGAACGCGAGTACAGAAGTAAATCTGCCGGATTAAAAACCATGATGATGATCGGTTTAGGCGCAACCCTATTCACGATATTATCCATCAAAATAGGCCCAACCAGTCAAGACCGTATTGCCTCTAATATTGTTACAGGTATCGGTTTCTTGGGTGCTGGCGTAATTTTTAAAGAAGAAAACCGTGTTAAAGGATTAACTACGGCCTGTATCATCTGGATTGTGGCTGCCATTGGCATGGCAGTAGGCTCTGGCTATTACGAACAAGCCATTGGTGTTACCGCTGTGGTAATGCTGGCTTTGATTATCTTCCCCTTTTTAGAAGAAATCGGCGACCGACGTTTTACCAAAAGGATCTATCGCATTGTTAAAAAACAACATACAAACAGCGATTTAGAAAGTTACGAAGAAGTTTTCAAAGAAAGTAAGCTCAAGCCCCAACGTGGTAAGCATCAGCTGGTAAACAACATCATTACCGGAAACTGGACCGCTACCGGTACACCGCAAAACCACCGGAAATTTGTAGAGCGGATGTTAAAGGATGATGATATTATTGAATTTGATTTTTAACTGAATCAAACAGATTTACCCTTTGGGTTTTCAAGGACAGTTTTTTCCCGTCAACCACCATTGTGTCCGACCAGCGATCGTGCCAGGGATTGTTGAGGACACTAATTGCATCAAAAGGAATCGCACAGATCATATTTCGCCCAAAATGCTTTTGCGAAATCAATTTCGCTACCAGCTTAGTTTATGGATTTAGTTTCTGCAATAAGTTTTCTGATTAAATTTCCACTTGAAGCGGCTTCTATTAAACACTTGATAAAGCCATAACAAACCATTGCAATTAATCAGTCTAAAAGCTCATTGATTCCATCTGAAATTCCGGGCATTAAAATCCCGATACAAATGTAAATGCCAAAAAGAATAATGTAAAAACAACCAGTTCGATGCTATAATTAGCAAGCCTTATACCTGAACCAGCACGACAGTAGCTTAGATCGATTACTTGATCGGTAGGGTTAAAGTCCATTTTTGAAGCGTTTAAATTAGGTCTCGCCAAGATAAACATTTTCACCTCCAGCCAAAATTAATTTAGCCAAAGTCATAAAACAATCATAGCTTTGTATAACTAACTTTCATCATGATCAAGGAACAAATTTCGGTTTTCGATATTTTTAAAATAGGTATCGGCCCATCCAGTTCACATACTTTAGGTCCGTGGCGGGCTGCCCAGCAATTTACGGCTTCCCTCACACAGCAAAACCTGATTAACAATGTTGAAGGCATTAAGATATTGCTGTATGGCTCTCTTGCCAAAACAGGCAAAGGACACGGAACTGATGTAGCCATACTATTGGGTTTAACAGGCGCCGATCCGGTAACGTTTGATGTAGATGCCGTTACCCCAACTTTCGAAAGCATCCAAAGAGATAAAAAATTAAATCTTGCTGATCATTTAGTTATTGATTTTGATTACGATCAAGATCTGCTTTTCCTTTTTGCCGAAAGTTTACCCTTTCATCCCAATGCGGTAACTTTTCAGGCATTTTTAAAGGATGGAAAAGCTTTTTCAGAAACCTATTACTCTATTGGTGGCGGTTTTGTGATAAAAGAAGGCGAAGACAATAGCAAAAAAGTTCAGGTAGACCTTCCCTTTCCTGTAGAAAAAGCCAAGGAACTATTGCACTGGTGCCTGTCAACCGGTCTAAAGGTGAGCGAAATCGTAATGGAAAACGAACTGGCCTGGCGTACTGAAGCAGAAACAAAAAAAGGCATTTTACAGCATTTCGCCGTGATGCGCGACTGTATTTATCGTGGCTGCCACACCACAGGTTTTTTACCGGGGGGCTTAAATGTAGCGCGGAGAGCATTTCCACTAAATAAGCGATTAATTGGCAAAAACGAATATTCAGATTATACGGGTTGGGTATCAGCCATCAGAAAGGGCGGAAACGGCTTTAATTATATTTTAGACTGGGTAAGCTGTTTCGCATTAGCCGTTAATGAAGAAAATGCATCGTTTGGTCGTGTGGTAACCGCCCCTACCAACGGTGCCGCAGGCGTAATCCCTGCTGTATTGCAATATTTTATCACCTTTTGTGATGGTTATAGCGAAGAAAAAATTATCCGGTTTATTGCCTGTGCTTCAGAAATAGGCAGTATTTTTAAAAAAGGGGCAACAATTTCAGCCGCAATGGGCGGATGTCAGGCCGAAATTGGCGTTTCTTCAGCCATGGCTGCAGCAGCCTTAACAGAGTGTTTAGGCGGCTCGCAAAGACAGGTTTTAATGGCAGCAGAAATAGCCATGGAGCATCATCTGGGCTTAACCTGCGATCCGATCGGCGGCCTGGTACAGATTCCTTGCATCGAGAGAAATACCATGGGCGCCATTAAAGCGATTACCGCCAGCCAATTGGCACTTCAGAGTAATCCTGATAAGGCAAAAGTAAGTTTAGATGCCGTGGTAAATACCATGTGGGAAACTGCACTCGACATGAATGCCAAATATAAAGAAACATCAGATGGCGGATTGGCAACCAATATTCCAATCAGTTTACCAGAATGTTAATTCAACATTGTTGCAATAAAATGACTGATGTTATCGATTTATTACAAAATTTTTGATGCCAAATCAACAAGTATTTTTACATTCGCTGACTTTATTAATTATTCATAAAAATGATCAACTACACCAAAATCAGTGTGATTGGTTTGGCATTATCGTTATCTGTATCAGCGACTTATGCTCAAGACAATCTCGTTAATTCTTTAAAAAACAACCAAAGCGAAAACAGTGCAGCTTCTTTTAAATTTACAGAAGTAATTAACCTGGCCAACACCCCGGTTCAGAACCAGGGATCTTCAGGTACCTGCTGGAGCTATTCTACCAATTCATTTTTAGAATCAGAAATGATTAAAGCGGGTAAAAAGCCCGTAACCTTATCTCCGCTTTTTTCGGCCCGTAATGCTTATGTAGAAAAAGGTAAAAATTACGTGCGCATGCATGGTGCGGTTTCATTAGGCGATGGTGGTGCTTTGCACGACGTAATCAATATGTACAGAAAATATGGTGCCGTTCCACAAGAGGTATACACCGGGCTAAACTATGGCACTAAAATCAATAAAACGGCAGAACTTGGCGATATTGAAAAAGGTGTTTTAGAAGCTGTTGTAAAGAATGCCAATGGCGAGTTAACACCAAACTGGTTAAAGGCCTATACAGGTGTAATTGATGCTTATTTAGGTGCTGTACCAGAAAACTTCACTTATAATGGCAAAAAATACACACCAAAAACTTTCGCTCAGGAAGTGGTTGGTTTAAATCCGGACAACTATGTGGAACTTTCCTCATTCAACGATCACCCTTTCTACAGCAAATTTACTTTATTAGTACCTGATAACTGGTCTTTCGATCAGGTTTATAACGTAAAGGTGAATGAGTTGACAGATATTATTGATAATGCCCTAAAAGGTGGTTATACGGTGGCGTGGGCTACAGATGTTAGTGAGAAAAACTTCAGCTGGAAAAACGGTGTAGCCTTTGTGCCGCAAACGCCTTTCGCTGAAATGACGGCGAAACAAAAAGCAGAAATGTTTAATGGCCCGCAGCCAGAGATGGAGATTACGCAGGAAAACCGTCAGCTTGCCTTCGATAACTATCAAACCACTGATGATCATGGTATGCATATTGTTGGTTTAGCCAAAGATCAGACCGGTAAAGAATATTATATCGTTAAAAACTCCTGGGGCGCCAGCAACGATTACAAAGGATATTTATACGTAACTAAAAACTATGTAAAATATAAAACAACAGCAATTTTATTAAACAAAGCAGGTATTCCATCAGCAATTACTAAGAAATTAGCTTTGTAATTCAATCAAAATCATTTAAGGAGCCGCAGAAGAAATTTTGCGGCTTTTTTTGTTAACCACAGAGCTCACCGAGTTTTACACAGAGGAACACTGAGAAACCCTGTGAACTAGCCTACTTCTCTCACTTTGACGTCTATAATAAATTAGAGTTTCTATCTGTGCCCATCCTTTCTATCTGTTGTTAAAATATACAAATCTCTGTGATCTTCGTGCCTTTTCTCTTCAGTCTCTGTGGTAAAAAAGTAAACATTAAACTACCCCTGAATAATTCAGCAGCAACCACCACAAACCGGTGGTAATAAACGAAAGCAATATGCCTATTCCAACCACTAAACCAGAAAGCTTTGGGTTAAGATTATATTGATCGGCCACTACCCCAGCGCTTACCAGTGTGGGCATAGCCATTTCGAAAATGCTTATTTTGGTAATCATTCCATGCGCATTTAAAAGAGTTGCTATCATCAACACAGTCAATGGGGCCAGGATCAGTTTATACAATAAAGCAAAACTGATATGTTTTAATTCGCTAAACCATCCCCCAAATTTTAGCTGTAAACCTATCGAAAATAACGCCAATGGACCAACTGTAACCGCCAGTTTTTCGAATAGTGGATCTAGTGGCGAAAGATTAATAAAATGTGGCAGGATCAGCGCTGAAACACAGCCAATAAGTGGTGGAAAGGTCAATACTTTTTTCAGCACTAATTTTGAGCTTAACTTTTCATCCTGCGACGAACGGATGGCCACTATAATACCAATGGTAGACAGCAGCATAAAAGTTACCTGATCACAAATAATAGCTATTGCCAGCTCCTTTTCGCTAAAATATGCCAAAATTAATGGGAACCCCACAAATGATGTATTACTTAATGAACTGGTGAGTTTTAAACCGCCAGCAGTAGCTTTACTGATATGCTGGGTACGGCTATACAGGGTAATAAACAGCCAACCCAACAGCCAGATACCAATTGGTGCCAACGCCGGAAACAATAGTTCTTTAGTCCAGGTAATATGTGGCAGGTATTTAAGCGAAACCCCAGGCAGTGCAATATAGATAATCCAGGCGTTAATGCCCTTGTGTGCATCTTTAGGCAATAATTTGCGCTTTCTGAAAAGAATGCCAGCCAACACGCATAAACCGATAAGAATGAAGTTTGCCATTGAACCGCGCAAAGATAATTTATAAAAGAAAAACGCCAAAAAGAACAGTCTTATGGCGTTTTAAATATTTTAAGCTGAAGGCTTCGGTTTTTTCTTTTTATGCCAGACCTTTTTATTTCCTTTATGCGGTGCTTTCTTTTCTTCTACATGCGTAATTTCCATGGCAGCTATGCTTTCCGGGAGTGGCATACGCGGAACCGGTTTCTCAATTAACTTTTCAATGTTATCAAACTTGCGCTTATCCCTTCCGTTAACCAGGGTAATGGCTGTACCTTTAGTTGCAGCTCTTGCCGTACGCCCGATTCGGTGCACATAATCAGCCGGATCGCCCGGAACATCATAATTGATTACCAAATCGATTCCCTCTACATCAATTCCACGAGATAATACATCCGTTCCGATTAAAATTGGTAACCTTCGGTTTTTGAAGGCCAATAAAATATCCTCGCGTTCTTTTTGGCCCAAATCAGAGTGGAAAGCTTCGGCTTTAATGCCCAAACCTTTAAAAGCTTTATATAATGCCTTTACCTTTTCTTTTGTAGAGGCAAAAATGATACTGCTTTTGTATTGGTCGCTTTTGAAAATTTCCGTTAACAAAGCTTGTTTTTGCTGATCGTGAATGTTATAAGCTTGTTGATCAATTCCTTCAGCAGGTTTAGCAATTGAAATGGTAATCTGTTTCGGTTCGTGCAAGATCTTGCCTGCCATGGTTCTTATTTTCGGCGCCATCGTAGCGGAGAACAAAAGCGTTTGCCTTTTCTTTGGCAGATAGCTAATAATGCGGATAATATCGTCGTAAAAGCCCATATCCAGCATTCGATCTGCTTCGTCCAAAATCAAATGCTGTAAATGTTCCAGCTTTAATACACCTGAAGATAAATGCGCCATCAACCTGCCCGGAGTGGCAATAATGATGTCTACCCCATCGCGCATGGAGCGTTTTTGCTGTTCGTATGCAATACCATCTCCCCCGCCGTAAACCGCCAGAGAACTGATATTGGTAAAATAAGCCAAAGCTTCTACCTGTAAATCAATTTGTTGTGCAAGCTCTCGTGTTGGCGCCAAAATTAAGGTATTGTTGTGTCTGTCAGCAGCTTTACTAATTTTATCCATTACGGGCAAAAGGTAGCTGGCTGTTTTTCCTGTACCAGTTTGAGCGCAGGCAATCAGATCATGATGAGCTAAAATTACCGGAATGGCTTGTTCTTGTATTGGAGTAGCGCTTTTATACCCCATAGCCATTAAGCCTTCGTATAAATCGGGGTTAAAATTAAAGTCGTTAAAATTCAATCTATTGTGTTTATGTCTTTTAGCAAAAGTACCTTAAAATACCGCGAATAACAAACGCACATTTAATTTCTGCCTTCTTAATTACGGTAAAGCGTTATCAGGTTATTCCTTTTCCCTCAAAATAAAACAAAACAGCCCCAATTGCTTTAAACAATCGGGGCCTGGAAATTATAATAGACGAAACTTAGTCTACCAGAATATCTTTATCTGGTGTATTCGTTTCAGGGTTTTTAGGAAGTGTAACCTTCAAAATTCCATCGGCGTAACTGGCCGAAATATTCTCTACTAAAACTTTTCCGTTTAAGTTAAAAGCCCTTTCGAAAGTGCCGTTGCTATATTCTCTACGGTTATACTTTTTACCGGCATCGGCTTCTTCCTTTGGTTGGTAAGAAATGGTTAATACGTCATCTTTGGTCACAACCTTCAAGTTTTCTTTAAGCAAAGCTGGTGCAAAAAGCTCAATAACAAAGTTATTTTCTGTTTCTTCTATATTCGCAGGCACCTTTCTAAAGCTCTGGTTAAACATGGTGTGTTTATGGTGACCAAACGGACCACCAAAGCGTCTTCCAAATCTTCCTTCTCCTGCGCCAAAGTGGCCATGCATCTTGCCCGAATGGCATCTATGTTCGTTGTACATTTTATTTAATTTTAATTGTTATTTATTCTGTTAATTCATCAGCCCAAGCCAATATTAATTGTAAACCGCCTGTTCTGTTTTAGGGATATCTAACAGCTGTGTAATGATATTTGCATAGGGATATGACGGTGAGAAAACGGCATAATCAAATTTCAAGCCCCTTAACTGAACCAAAATATCATCGATAAATTTCATAGGCTCCAGCAGTGCGCTGATCAATCCAGATTTGGGTTTTTCTTCTTCGTTAACAGCCTTTTCTCCTTGAAAAATTTTCAACTCCTGATTATAGGCTTTAAAATCTGCGCCGATTTGTTCTATCGGAGCCTTAAATTCATCAGAACTAAAGAAAGTAACTTGCTCTCCCCTGGTAATCATTTCATTTGCCATACTCAAAATCGGACTAACATCGGCCTGATATGGATCGCTTAAAAAAAGTACTTTTGACATGAGGCTATCTATTTACTTTGTTCATACTGTCTGTTGGGATAATGGTATCGGCCTGCTGCGTACGATGATGACTGAAGCCATGGTTTTTATATTGCCCGTGATCACAATCATCATGATAATGCCTGTTTTTAAAATCCAACCGATCAGGGTATCCGTACTGAACGGCCAGTACATTTAAGCTGTAAAAAGTTCCTGCAGCAACGGCTAATGCCAATAATATTCTAAATGTTCTCATGGCGGTTAATCATTTATGTTAATGTGGTTAACTGTTCCATTGCCTTGTACATTCGGCCTGTACCATTGGTTATCGATTGGTACAACCGGACTGTAGTGATTCTCAAATCCGTTAAAGCGGTTATGAAAATAATAGCGGCGCCTACCGGTAAAAATCCTGAACATTAAACCGATCAGCATCATGGCCAATATAAATTTGAACACCAATGGTATGAAGAAAGCAACTACCCCAAGCACCATTCCGAATCCTATCGTTTTTAATATTTTTTTCATCTTCTATATATTTTAATTGATGTTACGCAACTCACTGTTAGTAATTTGCGTGCACACCTGTTGTTTTTGTTTTTTATATAGGAAGACGGAGGAATTTTATTTTTACTTTAAATTATCTTGATTTTTTTTAAAATATTTGTGTCATCCTGAATGCAATGAAGGATCTTTCTAAATGATTAATCATCCTTGTGATGCCATCCCAAGGAATAATTAGTTAGATAAAAATCAATCTAAATGACAGTAGCATTTAATGGAAATAAATTACTCTGGGGGATCTTCACTGCGGGAATGCTTTTTCAGCCGACGAAGCAATCTTTATAGCAAGAATCGCTAGCATGAAAGATGCCTGCCCGCAGCAGACAGCATTCGTTGTTTCTCCTCAGCAATGAAGCCCTTTTTTGGACGCTGTTGATTATAGGATAATCGAAGATATTTTAGTAAATAATCCTTTCGGTCGGTGAGACACCAACCGATAGAATCAAAAAATCGACCGTCATTTCCTGAAGTGCAGCGAAATGGAGAAATCTGTCTTGATAGATCTCTCCGTTCCGCGTAGCTGTGGTCGAGATGACGATACCTCGTTCAGAATGATAGTAAAACAAAAAAGCCCCGAATTAATCGAGGCTTCCAAATTATTCCTTATTGCGGTGGTGGCCCCATCCGCCACATCTCCGCTTGTATTCTTCCTTAAATTTTGCACGCTCCTCCTCGTTCATAGAATCCCATTTGGCACGCATTCCGCGGGCACGTTCACGAAAACCATTATGCCCACCTCCTTTATTAAAGTTCCCAAAAAGTAACCTGCACAGCACAAGTAAACCGAGCGCTTGCCAATAATTAAGTTTGCCTGCATGTGCCACCTCAGGTAAAATCCAATTCCATAAAAACATAACCACATAACCCAATACCGCTACAATAAGCACCGCTACGGGTAAAAAGAAAATAAATTTCTTGCGCCGATTAAAATTTCTATTCATCATGTCTGCAAATTTAATAGTTAATAAATTCCTGATATAAATTTTGTAAACGGTTACGCAGGTGTTTTACCGCATAACCCTTTCTTGATATTAATGTTTTAATATTTTCTCCGCTTTCATCGGCCAGCTCCTGAAAAGTACGTTCTTCCAATTCGTTCTGAACAAACACATAACGTTGATTTTCGGGCAGTTCTTCCAGCGCCAAAAACAACTGATCCCAGAATAGTTTCTTTAAACTTTCCTCTTCCGGCGAGTAGGCTTCTGCAAGTAAAATTTCTTTAAAATTGATTTCACCGTCTTCGCCTTCAAAAGTGAAGTCTTCTAACGATTCTTCCTTTTGTTTGCGGTATTTATCGGTAATCTTATTTCTGGCCACCCGATATAGCCAGCCACTAATCTGCTCGATGGCGCCAGCTTCCGGTTGATTGCTGAGTTGAAACCAAACATCCTGTAAAATATCTTCTGCATCCTCATCCGTATTCACCCGGCCACGGATGAAACTGAATAAGCGTTTACCATAATTGGCAACCGTTGAAATAATATTTTGAGGTTCGTTTGTTGGCACTAAATTTGGCTTAATAAACCAGTAAACGGATGAAACTCAATATTACTTTAAATTTTCTTTATTTTTTGGCAAACTTTCGAAGTTTGGTGTCAGGAATGAGCAAGGCTACTTCGAAAGATTAAAAGGACTTGAGCAGAGAAGATATGTTATTCATTATTTTTTGAAAATGAAAGGACCATGACATTGGCGGGCTGCAGCCCCGCTTTTGGTTTAATCTTTTTGTTCCTCCTCACCAGGCTTTGGCTGCAACAAAAAGGATTTCACCGCGATCGGGTTTAGCTACAAAGTGTTTGCGCCGTGCAACCGTTAAAAATGAAATGATGTTTGCCACCCCAATCTGGTCTTAGGATTCCGATAAGACTACCAATAAAGTTAAACAGCGAAAACCATCTGCCATGTCTCACGAGACACACAATACTAATTTTTTTTCCTGTCCGCGTAACCAAATACCTTCTGAAGTAGCGTTGTGCTTCTTGAACTCAGGTTATCCCTGATTTTTAATTCTTCTTTGGCTATTTCAACAAATAAGCCATCTATCGCTTTTTGTGTAACATATTCTGTTAAATTGGTATTTACAGGCTTTACTAAAGGCAAACGGTTGTATTGTGCAGTCAAATCGCTGTAATACCTGGTGGCATTTACCTTATTTAAGCTGGTGGATACAATCGGGCTAAATTTCTGCATCAGTTGTGCCGTCGTTACCCTTTTAAAATATGCTGTGGCCGCATCTTTGCTACCCAACAGAATATTGGTCGCATCGGTTAAAGTCATCTGTTTAATGGCCGATATAAAAATCGGCTTTGCTTCGGTAGCAGCATCCTCGGCGGCACGATTTAAACTAACAATCACATTATCGCAAAGCTTATTCAGGCCTATGCTACGTAATGTTTTTTCAACCTTTTGTGCTTCAGGGGGCATTAAGATTTTAACAGCCAGATTGCCTAAAAAGCCATCTTTAGCCGAAAGCCTGTCTGCACCAGCAGAAACACCCAGCTGTAGCGCTTCTTTAATTCCCTGCCCTATTTCAAAAGTGGATGGGGTTCCGGTAGCGGCTGTTGTAGAGCCCTGTTTCCCGGTTACCTTTTTAAATATATCGCTCAGTTTAATCTGTGCACTAACATTTAAGCTTGTTAATAATATTAATGCCAGGGATGCCGGTACCATACTAATTTTTTTCATTCATGATGATTTTATCTTTTATGCTTAGCAAATCTTTGGCCATTAATTTTGCAGATTTTACCATGCTTAAAAATTCTGAGCGATAACCCTCTTTGTCTTTCCCTTTTGCCGTTTCGGCCAAAGCGATTACCTGCTCAAAGGTAGCATTTTGTTTGAAGGCTGAACGTTTTAAAATCATACCAAATTCGGCAACTGCAGCAGCAAATCTGAAATTATCGCTGGTTGAATTCATGCTTAAAGTGTTTTTGTTTACTGCTTTCACCAATAATTTACTGCTGCTACCTGCGGGCTCTTTATAACGAAGTTTAATGGTAAGCAGTTCATCTGAACTACCGCTATTGGATGGGTTCGTTTTTTGATATTTCAGATCATCTACACTTGTGGTAAAACTATCGTTAACACCTGTCGGAATAATTTCATAGAGCGCAGTAACACGATGGCCCGAGCCTATTTCTCCGGCATCCTTTTCATCGTTATTAAAGTCTTCTTTAGCCAGGAGCCTGTTTTCATATCCAATTAAACGGTAAGACTGAACCAAAGCCGGATTAAACTCAATCTGCAACTTAACATCTTTGGCAACGGTGAATAAGGTTCCGCCAAATTCATTTACCAATACTTTCCGGGCTTCAGTTAAATTATCAATGTAGGCATAATTACCGTTTCCTTTATCGGCAAGTGTTTCCATTTTACTATCCTTATAGTTACCCATGCCATAACCCAAAACGGTCAGAAACACGCCGCTTTTTCTTTTGTTTTCAATCAGTTTTTCCATTTCCGAATCACTGCTTGCCCCAACATTAAAGTCGCCATCGGTAGCTAAAATTACGCGGTTGTTGCCCCCTTTAATAAAGTTTTCTGAAGCAATTTTATAGGCAAGCTCAATGCCCTGTCCGCCAGCGGTAGAGCCACCAGCACTTAATTTATCGAGGGCATCTTTAATCCGGATTTTTTCATCTCCATGAGTTGCCGGTAAAACCACGCCGGAATTTCCGGCATAAACCACAATTGCAACTTTATCTTTTTCTCTAAGCTGATCTGTTAATAATTTGAATGACGAAACCAATAAGGGAAGTTTATTAGCGGCACTCATCGAACCGGAAACATCAATCAGAAAAACTAAATTGGATGCCGGTAGTTTTTCAGTGGTAACCGTTTTAGCTCGTAAACCAATTTGCACCAGTTTATGTGTGTTGTTCCAGGGTGCAGTGGCCATTTCGGTAATTATATTAACAGGATCTTTGCCTTTTGGCTGCTCATAGTCATAATCAAAATAGTTGATCATCTCCTCAATTCTGACCGCATCCGTTTCGGGTAGGTTGCCTCCGTTGATAAACCGCCTAACATTGCTGTACGATGCAGCATCAACATCAATTGAAAAGGTAGACAATGGGTCGCTTTTTGCCTTATGGAAGGTATTTTCGGCAATGCCTTTATAACTTTCTTCGTTTCTGTACTCCATACGTTGCTGCCCGTTCCCCACAAATACGCCGGCAACTCTTCCGGCTAAAGACTGATTGGAAACTATCGCAGCAGATGACGTCATCATACTTTTTCGTTGCATTCCGTAACCAACAATCATTACGTCATTTAAAGTAGCATTATCTGCAACCATTGTAATGTTTATCGTTTTGCGTTTTCCAATTTTTATGGTTTGGGGCTTATAACCAATATATGAGATCTTGAGTTCCGTATCTTTATCGGTGACCTGTATGCTGTATCTGCCTTTCAAATCTGCGGTAACTAGCCTTTTACTGTAATTGGTAATAATTGATGCCCCTGGTAAAACAGAGGTCGCATCAGTAATTACGCCGGTAATCGTTCGGCCATCAAACTGTTGGAAACTCATCAGCAAAAAAATTGCAATTAAAGAGAATAGAAGCTTTTTCATAATCTTAATTTTTTAAGGATGATGTAGTTCTTCAGGTTTTTCCATATCGATACTCAGAAATATTTTTTATACTTGAAAGATAATTCGAAATAGCGACCATTTTTTTGAGGTTTATAAAAAACACAGCTGGAAACACCCAGCAAGACGATGCCAAATTAATTGCCGGGTATAAAAATACGGGCGATTTAGACGCGTTGGGTACGCTTTACAATAAATACATGCATTTGGTATTCGGGGTTTGCTTAAACTACTTCAAAGACGAAGAGCAAAGCAAGGATGCGGTGATGCAGATTTTTGAAGAACTGGTAACCAAGTTGAAAATACATGAGGTACAGAACTTCAAAAGCTGGCTTCATGTTTTAACGCGGAACCATTGTTTAATGGCTTTACGGAAATCGGCGAAGCAAAACAATGTCTCCATAGACGATACTTTTGTGGAAAACAGCGAGTTTGTGCATCTGGATATTGATAACACAAAAGAAACGCAGCTGACCATCATGGAAAAGTGTATGGAAACTTTGCCTGAAGAACAGCGAAAAAGCGTAGATTTATTTTATTTACAGGAAAAGTGTTATAAAGAAGTGGCCGATATTACGGGCTACGATATGCTTAAAGTGAAGAGTTACATACAGAATGGTAAGCGGAATTTAAAGATTTGTATAGAGAAAAACAATAGTGAATAACGATTGGTTAGATATTGATGTACTGGAAGATTACCTGGATGGTAAGCTTGATGCCAAAGCTATGCATTTTGTAGAAAAACAAGCTTTGGAAGATCCTTTCGTTGCCGAAGCTTTGGAAGGACTGAAACAATCGCCCAAACGCAAACAAACACTTTCTATTTTACAAAAGCAACTGTATGATCGTATAGCTGAAAAACCTGTAAAGCGCAAACTTTGGGGCTTTACCACCCAAAGGTTAAGTATTGCGGCAACCGCAACTGTGGCCTTTATTGCGGTAAGCATTCTATTCTTTATGCGCGAAACCAATCGCAGGAATGCTGAAATTGCTGCGCATAAAAAGGACGGTGTATTGGTTCGCTTAGACAGTTCAACAAATATTGCTTCGGCCCAAACAAAAGCTAAAGAAGAAATCGTTACGCAAAACACAACTAAAGCAACCTTGATTGATAAAGCAATAACAACTGCAAAAACAGGAGACCTGGCAAAAAACACCAAAACAAACACCATTGTAGCACCTGCAGAGCAACAGATGGCTGAAGTAAAAGCGGCAAAAATTGCATCTGACAATAGTCGCGCAAAAGCAATGAGCCGTGTGGGCCTTAACGATTACAAATCAAACCAGACTGCATTAAGCGAGGCTGTGGTGACAGCAGCACCTGCAACGGGATCAGGTAAAATTGCATTTAGCGGCAATGTGGTAGACCAAAGTAATGGTCGGCCTGTTCAGGGAGCCGTGGTAAAGTTAGCTGGCTCTAAAAATGTAACCGCAACCGATGCCAGTGGTTATTTCTATTTACCAGCTGATAGTAGTGCAAAAGATAAAGACTTATTAATTAATGCGATTGGCTTTAAAGAATTACCTGTTGCTGGTTTACAAGACCCAAATGCGATTAAAAATGCATTAAACGGCAATAAATCATTAAACGAAATGGCGCTGATTACAGGCTCAAACGGACAAAAAAAGGAAAATATTCCTGCCCCAAAAATTACGCTGCGTGCAGAGCAAAACCTGGATGGAAAATCGGCCAATGAGATTACGAAACCTATTCCGGTTTCTACTATTAATTATGGCCAGTATTTGGCGCATAACAATAAGCTTTATAATCCTAAAGGCCCGGAGCAATTTGTGATTTTAAGTTTCAAGGTTAAAAGCAATGGGCGGCCTGCCAACATCACCGTTATAAAATCACTGAACAAAAAAGCCGATGCAGAAGCGAAACGGTTGATTAAAGAAGGTCCGGATTGGGTATTACCCAAAAACGGAACGGATTCAGTAGAGATGAGCGTTAAATTTTAATTTCCTTTGTGAACCACATCATACCAAGACACAGCAAATAGTATCAGTTTTTCCTGTGAATCGAAATTGGGTATGGCAAAAAGCACAATTCATGTACAAAACACCATATGCTAAAGCAGGCAATCAAGATGAAATTCTTGAATTCATGCAACAAAATAACTTTATCACACTAATTGGTTTTGACGGCGAATATCCGGTTGTTACGCAGGTACCGGTTCAAACCGTAACCGAAGGTGATTCGATTAAATTGACCGGCCATATCATGACCAAAACCGATCATTGTAGGGCATTTGAGCAAAATCCAAATGTAATGGCTGTTTTTACCGGTGCACACGCTTATATCAGCGCATCCGTTTACGAAAAACCTGCCTCCGTATCGACCTGGAATTATAAGACAGTTCAGGCCAAAGGCACAATCAGACTCATGGATTCGGAAGAAACTTATCAGGTTATCAAAGCGCTAACTGATCAGTATGAGCACCCTGAAACAAGCCCTGCTGCATTTAACAAAATGGATGAGTCATATATCCAGAAGCATTTAAAGGCAATTACAGGATTTGAAGTGTTGGTACAGCAGATTGACCATGTTTTTAAAATGAGCCAGAACCACTCCACACAAAATCAGGAAAACATTATAGCAGAACTGGAGAAAAGTGAAGATCCGGTTGCAAGAGAAGTAGCGAAGGAGATGAAGAAAAATTTGTAAGTATACGCATGCTTTAACCACCGGTTTCACCAAGAAAAAACACCGAGAAAGCGAGGTATAGCACAGTCGAGAAATCTACATAAGTAAATCTCTCCGGCAAATCGTCAACCCTGAACTTGTTTAAGGGCCTTTCATATGGAATAAATCTCGACGTTGCGCTTCAGTCTAGCACGACCGTTTTGTTGTTATCATCTTAATAATAGCTCATATGATAGCTTTTCTCCATGTTCCTTCGTACAAACTCAATGTGTTCTGTGGTAGAACAAAACATGGCTTTGCGAAAATTTAGCGTTCTTTTAGGTAAAAAAAAAGACCAAAGCTAATGCCATGGTCTCTTATGATGTTAAAGGATTTTGTTTTTATTTTAAGTAATAAATCACAGCATAAATAATGGCTGCCAAGGTTGCCGAAACCGGAATGGTTAAAATCCATGCCCAAATTAAGTTGATGGTTACCCCCCAACGTACCGCTGAAATGCTTTTTACCACACCCACACCCACAATAGAACCTGTAATGGTATGTGTAGTAGAAACCGGGATACCAAAATGTTCCGTAATACCCAATGTTACTGCACCGGCACCCTCGGCAGCAACACCTTCAAGGGCAGTTACCTTTGTGATTTTAGAGCCCATTGTTTTAACAATTTTCCAACCACCACTCATCGTACCTAATGATATCGCCGAATAACAGGCAATTGGCACCCAGGCGGGCATCGCTTCGAAATTAGGAATTACTTTTGAAGCGATTAAAGCTGTAGCGATAATCCCCATTACCTTTTGGGCATCGTTACCACCATGGAAAAAACTTAATGCCGCAGAAGATAACAATTGTAAGCGCTTGAACCATTTCTCGGCAGTAGCAGGCTTGGCATAACGACAGATATTGATAATGATCAGTGTTAATATAACTGATATTACCATACCGATTATCGGGGCCAATACAATGAAAGATACAATTTTTATGACATAGCCCATATTTACGGCATCAAGCGGACTAGCGCCTGTAAGTAAAGCATGTGTCATACCTGCACCGGCAAAACCACCGATCAATGTGTGAGATGAACTTGAAGGAATACCGTACCACCAGGTTAAAAGGTTCCAGATAATTGCAGCAACCAAACCTGCCAGAATAACTTCTAAGGTAATATAATTTTCGATCACCGTTTTAGCAACCGTGTTGGCCACTTTGTGGTCGGTAAAATAAAAATAGGCAGCGAAATTAAACAGCGCAGCCCATAAAACCGCCTGAAAAGGCGTAAGAACTTTTGTAGAAACAACTGTTGCAATCGAGTTAGCGGCATCATGAAAGCCGTTAATGTAATCGAAAGCAATAGCCAGAATTACAACAACAACCAATAAGGTAGTTACCATGTTTGTTTTTTATTAAGCGTTTTTAACCAAGATCGTTTCAAGCACATTCGCCACATCCTCACATTTATCTGTCGCTTTTTCAATCGTTTGTAAAACCTCTTTTTGTTTAATTAATTCAATCGCATTGGTTTCGTATTCGAATAAACGTGCTACAGCTAAGGTGAATACATAATCGGCCTGGTTTTCGCCACTGTTAATACGGATACAAGCATCAGCAATTACGCGGATGTTTTTAAAGCTGCGTAGCTCTTTTATGGCTTTATCGATATCAGTACACATCTCCACCAAAAGTTCGGCAATTTTAACAATCGGCTCGTTAATGGTATTCATGTTATACATCTGCATACGATTTGCAGTACCATAAATATAATCGGCAACATCATCAACAGCCGTAGCTAATGCGTGAATGTCTTCTCTATCAAATGGTGTAATAAAGTTCCGGCTCAGTTCAAGAAATATCGAATGGGTAATATCATCACCTACATGCTCTAAGCGCTCAATTTCTTTAAAAATTGTTTTTCTGCTTTCGGCATCACCCGTACTAACCATTTCTAAAAGGGTTTCAGCAATTTTTAATGCATTGCTACCAGCTTGTTCGAAAAGCGGATGAAACTTTTTGTCCTGAGGTGTAAAGAACTTAAAAATATTATTCATGTTAATTTTTAATATGTTGCAAAGCTACAAGCTCAATGTTAAGTTAATGTTAATTTCTTAATTATATTAACTAATTATCAGCTCATTTACTTAGGCAGCGTTTATTTCAATAGTTTTAGACACCTGACAATGAAATAAATAGGTTAATTTTAAAACAGTGTGAATAAGTTCTTCGGTTACGATAGCCCCGATAAACACTTTATCCCGATGAAAACTGTGCAAAATAGGATGAACACCACAAATTGTTAAGATAACTGCTTAAACCGGGATGTTCGCTAATACGGGTTTATCAACAATAGTAAATTGCCTTTCGTAATGAAATCAGATGCCTTATTTTAGGTGCGTTTCGTGTTCCTGTGGCAAAAAATTGAAGAATGATTATCCAGTTATTAAAGCTACCCACCCTTTTGTAGCGTAAAAGCAAATGTAGTACCTATTCCCGGTGTACTTCTTACCGAAATAGTTTGCTGGTGTGCTTCTAAAATATGTTTTACGATAGCCAAACCTAAACCCGTACCGCCAACTTCCCTTGCCCGGTGGGTATCAATACGGTAAAAACGTTCGAACAGGCGCAACAGGTGTTTTTCTTCTATACCTATACCATTATCAGTTACTTCAATCAAAACCTGATCGTGCAACTCGAAAATTTTAATAGCGGTTTCGCCTCCATCAATACCGTACTTAATGCTGTTTACCATTAAGTTAATCAGCACCTGCCTAATCTTTTCGCGATCGGCAGAAACCAGGGTTATAGCAGTGTACTTCTCTTTAAAAAAAAGTTTAATGTTTTTTGCCTTGGCGCGGTCTTCAAGGTTTTCCATCACCTCTTTTGCCAATTGTACAAAATCAAATTTTTGGTAGTTAATTGGCGATTCTCCTGTTTCTAACTTTGAAATAACGTCTAAATCTTTAATCAGATAACTCAACCGCTCTACATTGTTTTCTGCTTTCTTTAGAAATAAAACGGCCTGATCGGGGTCATCTACCAGGCAATCCTGCAAGGTTTCGATATAACCCTGAATCGCAAAAAGCGGGGTTTTAAATTCATGTGAAACATTTGAAAGAAACTCTCTCCTAAACTGTTCTTGTTTTTTTAATAAATCGATTTCCTTTTTCTTTGCACCCGCCCATTCTTTTACTTCTTGTTCTACATCATTGATCGGATCGGAACTTACATACTCACCTAGCGCATCTTTCAAATCTTTGCCCAATTTAAGGTTGTGGATCAGCTTGTAGATGAGTTTGATTTTGGTGTAAATATATTTTTCCAGCAAATAATAAAAAACCAAAAAGCTGCACAGAAACGATACGCCAAAAGAAATGGCCATATAATACAGACTATGCTGAAAATAAAAATTAACCATCCCGATGGAAAGACCAACGGCGAGAGCAGTAAATAAAACCAGCACACTTAATTTCATGCTGCAATTTAAAGCTTTTTATGTTAAATGTGTGTTAAGAGACAAAGGCTGTTCATTTTTATGGAATGCTAAAAACAAAAAAGCTTTCCCTTTTGAGGAAAGCTTTATAAATATGGGTAAGTATGACTTATTTCTTTGTTGAGTCTGTTTTAGCCGGAGTTGAAGCTGCCGGTTTAGTACTGTTTAAATTGCCGCCGATTGGAGATGGTGATGGTGTTTTGTTTAAACGCTCCTGAATAGCTGAGTTTCCAACTGCAGCACTGCCACCGCTTGTTTTAGCAATTGTAGTAACAGCAAGGGTTAACACCACTATTAGTGTTAACAATACCCACGATCCTTTTTCTAAAACATCGCCGGTACGCTGCACACCAAACATGTTACTGCCACCGCCTCCCGTAGCTAAACCGCCACCTTTAGGATTTTGTATCAAAACAAATAAGCCTAAGGCTACACACGCAATAATTAATAAAATGATTAAAAAGGTTACCATGGTAATATTATATTTTAAAATTTCTTTTCTATAGATTGGATAAGGTCGGCAAAGTAACGGCTTTTTTCCGGATATTTCAAACTTAATTTTTTATAAGTATCTATGGCTTTGTGATAAAGCATTTGCTCGATATAAATTTTAGCTAAAGTCTCCGAAACAAGGTCATAATTATCTTCTGCACTTTTCTTCGCCTTATTTTCATTATCGATCTGTTCTGGCTTAGGCGGCTTGATTGTTGGATCTTCTTTTAAGAATTTCTCTATAATTTTGGCACCCTTTGCATCTTTGATTTCGGCAGCAGGATATTCTGCTAAATGATCGGCAACCTCGAAAGGGGTTTGGATGTGAAAGATATGCTCAACATACTGTTGCTGAAACTCAGCACTTTCTTGCTCTTGCTTATTTTTCGGCTGTGGTTTGTTATGATTAACATTAGGGTGCGCATAAGGTTGGAAAATCTGCTCATGCTCCTTACGGGTTTTAGCTAACCACCATAAAAAAGTGTATGGAAGCTTATCATCGTTATATTGCGAAACAAAATTCCTTTCTGGCTCGTCTGGTACTACAGTTTCGATTTCTGGCGCAACGCCAACCACATCGGTACTTAATTTCTGCTCAAAGGCAAAGAAATCAGTAGCGGCCACACTTTCAATAAAAGAATCGTCACCTGCAGGCAAGTCTACTAAATGCTTATTGCTGCCTGGCAGCTGGTTTGTTGTTTCCTTATTTACTACCTGATCTGTAGTCGATGGACTATCATCAGTAAATTCAATTGTTTGCGCTAAAACTTCCGGCTCATCGTGTATATTTTCTGCAACAACTACATGAATATCATCTTCCTTCTCCTCCCTTGCCTCTTCAACCGGAACCATATTGAGTATATGGAACAATACATGCCCCTGACTATATAGTGCAGCCTTTGGAATAAATGAAGCATTGGCCTTGGCCAGAAGTAAATGGATGGGCTGTGCGTATGGAAATTGCACAACCATCTCCTGCAACATGGATGCATGCTCTGGCCTCACCTTTCCAGGTTGCGCAAGTAAATCTGCCAGTAGCTTTTTGTTATCCATTATCGAGGTTTGCCGCTAAGTTAAAAAAATGTAAACGGGTTTTGAATATTTTGTCTTTTAGAATCCTGCTTTATTTACCACTGTGCAAATGCACGGTTAAAAATATCTTCCGATAACTGTTTGTTGATATTTTCGATAGCACCAGGCAATAGCGTTTGAATCGGTGCCCCATTAATCGGAAAATCAAAATATTTGGTAAAGCTCTCTTCAAAACTTTCTTTTTCGTGCTCTTTTATATTATTCTTATATTTTACCGAAACCGTAATGGTTAACCGGTTTGCACCTGCGGTAGGTGTAGCACTATTTTGAAGCGCAACCGGTTTGATATCGTAACCTGTTATTCTCCCTTCAAACGATGCATCTCCCTCACCTGTTGGAGAGATAATCAACTTGGTTTGGTTACGGATACGGCTTTTTAACGATTCAGTAATCTGGTTACTTAATGTTGGTACCACTAAAGGTGCATTATTTTCGAATACCCGAACAACCACCGTTTTTAATCCTGTTGTTGATGCTCCGCTGAATTTATAAGAGCAAGCGCTAAAAACCGAAGCGAGCAGAATTAAGGCAAATATTTTAATTTTCATCATTATCTAAAATGTTGTCTGATTTTTAGAAACTTGCTTTACAGGGATTAAATACAAATTATTGAATTTATAGGTTTAACTCTTTAATCTTCCTATACAGGGTCCGTTCTGAAATACCCAATTCCTGTGCAGCAAACTTACGTTTACCCTTATGTTTCTTTAATGCTTTTTTAATCAGGTCTGATTCCTTATCCACCAGCGATAAAGATTCTTCTACTTCTTCGGCCTCGTGTGCAAAATAATCAGCATTGTTATTATTGTTAACGTTATTATTGCCTGGTGCAGGGTGCTGAATGGTAAAGGCATGCTCTTGCCCCGCAGGCAATTCTACATCACGGTACAGTTGATTGATATATTGCGGGTTATCCGCTAAAACGGTAGCCGTATTTCCGCCGTGCTGAATAATTTCGGCCACCAGTTTTTTAAGCTCAACCATATCCTTTTTCATGTCAAAAAGAACTTTGTACAAAATATCTCTTTCTGTAAAATCTTCCTTCGACTGAGCGTTGATCGCCATGGGCAAGTTACTTCCGGCTTCGTTCGGGATATAGTTTAAAATGGCCTGCCCGGTTACATTCCGATCCTTTTCCAAAACACAGATCTGCTCTGCAATATTTTTTAACTGACGAACATTACCCGGCCAGCTATAATTGGTTAAGACCTGAATGGCATCCGGCTCCAGGTGTAATGCCGGACTACGGTATTTATCGCTAAAATCAGCTGCGAATTTTCTGAATAATAAATAAATATCTTCTTTACGCTCCTGCAAAGCAGGTATCCGCAATGGAACAGTATTTAACCTGTAATATAAATCTTCGCGGAACTTTCCATTTTTAACACGGTTATATACATCCACGTTAGTGGCTGCAATAATACGAACATCCGTTTTTTGTACCTTAGAAGAGCCTACGCGTAAATATTCTCCACTTTCTAAAATACGCAGCAAACGGGCCTGTGTGCCCAAAGGCAGCTCAGCAACCTCGTCTAAAAAGATGGTACCCCCATTTGCCACCTCAAAATATCCTTTACGGGCTTCGTGCGCACCGGTAAATGATCCTTTTTCATGACCAAAAAGCTCTGAATCTATGGTTCCTTCGGGAATGGCACCACAGTTTACCGCAATAAAAGTACCATGCTTACGGGCACTCATTTGATGGATAATCTGCGAAAACACCTCTTTACCGCTACCACTTTCACCGGTTATCAATACCGACATGTCGGTTGGTGCTACCTGGCTTGCAATGTCTATGGCACGGTTGAGTAAAGGCGAGTTGCCAATAATACCGAAACGTTGTTTAATATTTTGTGTATCCATTTATTCTTTCTAAAGTTACGTCACACTGTACTTGTTCCAGTGTCTTTCAAATTAAGATGCTGAAACAAGTTCAGCATGACGGATTTTTATGATACTATTTTACCAATTAATGTAGCAGATGTACACTTTTCGATATACACATTTGCGTACTGCCCCGGCTTAACGCCTTCAACAGCGGGAAAAATGGCCATTGCGCCACTGTCTCCTCTTCCACAATAATCAAGATCAGATTTTTTAGAAGTGCCCTCAATCAAAACCCGAACGGTTTTACCTACCCACTCTTGCAAACGCATTAATGAATGTGCCTGTTGTTTAGCCAAAATTTCGGCCAAACGGCGTTTTTTCACTTCTTCAGGAACATCATCTGCCAATTTACGGGCGGCTAAAGTGCCAGGCCTTTCGGAGTAGGTAAAGTTATAGGCAAAATCATATTGCACATAATCCATCATGCTCAGGGTTTCCTCGTGTTCCTCTTCAGTTTCTGTACAGAAACCAGCGATGATATCGGTAGAAATTGCACAACCCGGAATAATATTGCGGATGGCATCAATACGATTGATATACCATTCGCGGGTATAAGTCCTGTTCATTAATTCCAATATGCGGGTATTTCCGGACTGAACAGGCAGGTGGATATAATTACAGATATTATCGTATTTGGCAATGGTATGCAAAACTTCGTCGGTAATATCTTTCGGATGTGAAGTAGAGAACCGCACCCTTAAATCCGGACTAACCAATGCCGTTTGCTCCAAAAGCTGTGCAAAATTAACCGTTTCTGTTCCATCTTCCGATGTCCAGGTGTATGAATCTACGTTTTGACCTAAAAGTGTAACCTCCCGGTAACCCGCTTCAAATAAACCCTTTGCTTCTTCTATAATGGAATGTGCATCGCGGCTACGTTCACGGCCTCTGGTAAAAGGCACTACGCAAAAAGAACACATGTTATTACAACCACGTGTAATCGAAATGAAAGCGGTTATTCCATTGCTGTTTAAACGAACCGGACTGATATCAGCATAGGTTTCTTCGCGTGATAATAAAACATTAACGGCCTTATGTCCGCTTTCAACCTGCTCAATTAAGTTAGGCAGATCACGGTAAGCATCAGGCCCAACCACCACATCTACCAAACGCTCTTCTTCCAAAAATTTAGATTTTAACCGTTCTGCCATACAACCCAAAACCCCAACAATTAATTTTGGGTTACGGCGTTTTTCAACACCGAACTGTGATAGCCGGTTTCTTACCCTGGTTTCTGCGTTTTCGCGGATGGAACAGGTATTGATGAAAATGACATCAGCCTGGTGATAATCCCCTGTTGTTTCAAATCCAGTTTCCGATAAAATAGAAGCAACAATTTCACTATCAGCAAAATTCATGGCACAACCATAACTTTCGATATATAATTTACGGGCATCGGCTTTAACCGGTGTATCTAAAATTAAAGCTTCACCTTGCCTGGCTTCATCGTGCGTTTTATCCTGTACTTGTAAATCAATCATTATTTAAAACATTTTGGGGATTGCAAAAATACATAAATAAAATTAAAAGTGACAATTTGACATATTTTGTTTAAATGTTTACAGTACGATTATGATAATCCGACCCTATTGCGCTTCAGTTTTTAACCCACTATCAAATGATTAAAAATCCTTATTTAAATAGAAGGACATAGCAGCCCCTGCTCATATAAAGGGACGACCACTGCTTTAACGACCTAGCCCTTGGCGAAGCGGTACCCTGCTGGCCCGAAGGCACGTGGCTGTTGCACAACTCAAATCCTTTAACGTAAATAGAATTTGTCTTCCATTCGTTAACTTTAGCGCTTAAGCTTCGATAAAGAAAATGAAATGGATCACCCGAGAAAGACCAAAGATTGACCGGATCGCCTGCCCCTGGCTGATTAAAAGGTTCATTGATCCAGATGCAGAAATCATCTACGTTCAATTTGAACGGGTAATTGCCGAGGCCGAAAAGATCGGTGCCATTCCGTTTGACCTTCCGGGTGTGGAATACAGCCATTACGATGACAGGTGTACCTTTGATTATTTCCTCAAAAAGCACAACATAAGGGATGTGGCCCTGGACAGGATGGCTGCCATCATCCGAGGTGCAGATACAGACAGGCCCGATTTTGCCCCACAGGCACCCGGCCTGTCTGCTATTTTTCTGGGGCTTTCAAGGAACATCCCCGATGACCACGATCTGTTGGAAATTGGAATGACCATATATGACGGCCTTTATACATGGGCCAAGCACCTTCACGACCAAAAGCATACGCAGTCTCCCGTAGAGCACCTTTTGCTCGATGTTTACAATCGCTACCTGAAATCAAGTTCACAAAATGCCCCGCAGTGGACAAGGGAGCTGAAAGAGATGATCCAGGACCAGATGGACACCAATATGAGCATCAGTCTTTCGCAGGCTTCAGAATCGTTGGAGATCAATCCTGCCTACGTTTCAAGAGAGTTCTCCAAGTACTTCGACAACTTATCATTTGGAGAGTATATCCGAAAGATGCGTATCGAGAAAGCAGTAAACCTTATGCAGAATACAACATACTCCCTCACCGAAATCGCATATCTTACAGGTTTCTCCGACCAGAGCCATTTTAACAGGATATTCAAGAAGCAGATGGAAGAAAATCCATCCATATTCAGAAAAAATCTGCTCAAAGGTAAAAAGGATACAAAATAGTCAATTCCGTACAATTCTCCAGGGAATGTAATACCGAACATTGTGGGACAATTTCACAGCCCCATGAACAACCCAGCACAAGAAAACATTCAGCCCAAGCCGTACTCGCTATCTGAGATTACCATCTACTTCCTGAAATTGGGAACCTGGGGATTCGGTGGGCCTGTTGCACTCGTAGGCTACATGCAACGCGACCTTGTCGAAAATAAAAAGTGGTTGACAGACGAGGAATATAATGAGGGGCTTGCACTTGCACAGTTGGCACCAGGTCCTCTTGCAGCCCAGCTTGGAGTTTACATTGGCTTTGTGCACCATGGCCTTTTGGGAGCAACATTAACCAGACTTACCTTTGTGCTGCCTTCTTTTGTCATGGTTGTACTGCTTGGAATGGCCTATCAACTATATGGCGGGCTCGCCTGGATGCAGGCTGTATTCTATGGTGTAGGTGCCGCGGTAATAGGTATCATTGCCATGAGCGCCTATAAGCTGACCATTAAGTCCATCAGCAAACTTGAACCGTCCGCCATCAGATCCAAGTGGCTGCTATGGCTTTTTTATATCATGGGTATTGTTATTACCATCATTACCCAAAGGGAGGAAATCCTGTTGTTCATTGCCTGCGGCCTCGCTTACATGGTAATCAAGGCACCGCCAAGATGGATGAAAAAACCAGCTACACTTTCGGTAGGGCTATTTTTCGGAACAGGGTTTTGGAACTATGATGGAAAGACGCTCCAGGAAATAGGATGGTTCTTTGCCAAGGCCGGGGCATTTGTTTTCGGTAGCGGACTTGCCATCGTACCCTTCCTGCATGGTGGCGTGGTAAAGGAATTCGGCTGGCTGACCGAGCACCAGTTTGTAGACTCTGTGGCTGTGGCCATGATTACCCCGGGCCCTGTTGTAATCACCGTGGCGTTCATCGGCTACCTTGTGGCTGGCTTCCCGGGCGCATGCGTTGCGGCAACTGCCACTTTCCTTCCCTGTTATCTTTTTACGGTAGCCCTCGCTCCATCATTTAAAAGGATTGCAAAAAATACGAGTATAAAGGCATTTGTGGAGGGCATAACCGCTGCCGTGATCGGTGCCCTTGTTGGGTCGGTTGTTATCATAGCGATCCGCTCGATCACTGATGCCTGGACCTTACTCATAGCAGTCGCAGCATTGCTGGCACTCGTCTACATCAAAAAACTACAGGAACCCTATATCATAGGAGCCGCTGCCATCCTTGGACTTATCATCAAATTTATTTAACCCGCACATCATGTTCAGCACACTTACGCCTACCAGGCTCCGATCAATTGTACTTACGGTTTCATTCCTTACTTGGACTTTATTCAAAGTAAATGCACAGCAGCCACAGCCCTACCCAAGGACAACGGGATATTTCGCTGTGCTCCAACCCATTGGAAGCTGGAACAGGCACGGCTTTACAGATAGTTTCTCTGACATCCATTTCATCGGTTTCCCCTTTGGGATGAATATCCTTAAAAGCGATAATTTCGGGATAAGCTTTGAGGTGGTGCCCTCAATAAGGACCGAACATGGCATTTCAAAGGTAAATTCTGTTCTCTTCCATCCGGGAGCAATGTTCCGTTTCAAGCATGGCTTTACCTTTATCGGAAGGGCAGCATTTGAGACTAATGGCAGGTTCGGACTTACACCCGTGGTCAATCAGGTGCTCGTAAAAGGAAAGCACGCCAATATGTACGTTGCCATGCCTTTTCCCATCAGGTTCGGAAATGACCTGCCAGCATCGATAGGAACTGGCGTACAGGTTGGGATTGGCTTTTAGGTTATTATGGAGGTTATTTTTTCAGGTGAAGAAGTAGCGAATTATTATCGAATAATTCATTAATTATTTGATTACCAGGCATACACTTATTATTTTACCTCTGCAAGGCAAGAAGAACTATCAGAAAAAGCTTTTCATCAGTTTCCAACTCTCAGACCATATCCCCACACATAATTTTTATAAACGTCTAAACGACACGCTCGACCTTGACTTTGTTTACAGGGCAACTGCCAAATATTATGGCAGGGAAGGCCAGAAAAGTATTGACCCGGTTGTCTTTATGATGTTGATGCTCGTTGGCTATCTTAAAAACCTTTCCAGCGACAGAAAGATCATCAGTACATCAAGGGTGAGAATGGATATTATGTTCTTCCTAGCCTATGACCTTGATGAAGAACTGCCTTGGCATTCTACCTTGTCCGAAAGGCGAGATAGCCAGTGTCTTCCTGATCTGGTAAAGCGGACTGTAGCTGACCTGAAGGAAAATGGGCTGAAAGTAGAGGCTATATTGGCCAACACCAACTATAGCAGCATGGACACACTAAACTTTATGCGGGATAACACAATTGATGCTTACATTCATCGATTTTCACCTTGTAAACTAAAAAATATAAGAAAACAAAATGCCCACCAATTAATCAAAATTGATGGGCAATTAATATATTATTCAAAAAAGTAGTTGCGAATCAGCCACGCACGGCCGAAGCGTACAAGCGAAGCAAAGGATCAAACACTGTTACTTGTACTGCACTTGCGCTCCAAATGAATAATTACTAATTATAAAATGAGTCAGATGTTTTGGAAACGTAGGCTTCGGTGCCAATGGGTCGATGCAGCCCCGCCCCCGCTTCTGCCCCAATTGAAAAAATTGCGGCATCCCGCTACGGTCGGTTTAGGTTACAACTGCTTCTGCTACTATGAAGGGTACAACCCACTGCCCTAAAAACCTAGGCCTTGGCGAAGCGGTACCCTGCAGGCCAGGAGGCACGACGGCCAAAGCGTATAAGCGAAGCAAAGGAATAAACACTGTTACTTACCCTGTCGTTGCGCTCCTGAAAATAATTTTAACAATCACCCCCCCAATAGTAACGCTTTCGTCTTTCCGCTTTGGTCTTTTGCCTCGCAACTAAAAAACCTTTCTTGTTCCCATCTGTTACGTATCGATAAGCCCTAATAAATGACAGCGCAGCATAAAACGAAAATTTGGGTCTGGATAGGAAGCATATTCGGCATATTGATTTTAATTTTAGCATTTGGTGCGATGTTTTTAAGTGCCCGATGGAAGCCCATATTGACCGAAAAAATTAAGACTGGTGTTTACAATGGCTCCCATCATTTATATCGGATAGATTTTAAAAGCATTAACTTAAATGTAGTTACAGGCAGCATGGCCCTGCGCGATGTTACCCTAACACCCGATACGGCTGTTTTTGATAGCTTGAAAACAAAACAACTGGCACCCGCCCATATTTTCGAACTTAGGTTAAAGAAATTACAGATCAGCCGTGTTGGCATACTTACGGCCTACTTTAAAAAACGGATAGAGATAAATGAAATCCTTTTACAAAAGCCCTCTATTAATATGTTTTTTAATAAAGTAAGCAAGAAAACCGATAGTCTGAAAGATGAAAAATCGCTTTATGAACAGCTTTCGAAAAACTTTAAATCAGTACAGGTAAAAAGCATTAAAATTGTAGATGCAGATTTCGATTACATTAATAAAACCATTTCAAAAAAAATCAAAAACTCGATCAAACACCTGGATATTAACATTAATGATTTTTTATTGGATTCGCTTTCAGGTAATGATACAACCAGGTTTTATTATACAAAAGACGTATCATTTCAGATTGCGGGTTATAAATCGGTAACAAAAGACAAAATGTACACCATGAAAGTGGATACCTTTAGAGGTTCCACCTCATCAAAAAAGATAACCGTTAAAGGATTTAAACTTATACCATTATACAATGAACTTACTTTCGCAAGAAAATACAAGACCCAAAAAGACCGTTACAATTTAAGCTTTGATCAAATAGAATTTAATGGAGTAGATTTTATTGGTTTAAATACCGACCAAAAACTATATGCCAAATCGTTAAAAATTGGGACGGCCAATGTTGAAGTATTTATGAGCCGCGAATCCCCACCACCGCCGGGTTTGGATAAAGGCCGGAACTATCCACATATGGCTCTGAAAAGATTGGACATGCCTGTTCTGATTGATACGGTAAAGCTTAAAAACATTGATGTTAAATATGCTGAGTTTAACCCTGCAAGTAAAAAAACCGGATCAGTTAATTTTAAAGCACTCCATGGAAATATTCTGAATGTGACCAATGATAGCTTGCAATTGCGCAAAAAGAACCATGCACTGGCAGACTTAAATACACTTTTAATGGGTACCGGAAAGCTGAATGTAAATATTGATTTTAACCTGACCGATAACAATGGCGCTTTTACCTATAGCGGCAGTTTGGGCAAATTTGATATGAAAAACCTAAATCCATTATCGAAAGCACTGGGTTTGGTAGAAATAGAAAGCGGAAATATACAGCACATTGATTTTAAGGCCAACGGAAATTTAAAATCTGCAACGGGCAAGATGAATATGCTGTACACGAACCTGAAAGTAAAACTCCTATCAGACAATATTGATGGCGAGGGAACAAAGGAAAAAGGGTTTTTATCTTTCCTGGCCAATACCATTTTGGTTAAAGACGAAAACCCGCAAAAAGACGAAGCACCGAGAACAGCCAGTATGACGAATACCAGGATTAATTCTGCCTCTTTTTTTAACCTGATGTGGAAAACCGTTTTTGTGGGCATCAAAGATATTGTAGGTGTTGGCATAGTACCTGAAAAGGATCCGGTAAAACAGCAAAAAGTAATTGCAAAAAAAGTAAGGGAACAAAAACGGGCCGACAGAAAAGCGGCAAGAAAAGCACGCAGAGAAAAAAATTGATCTTACGTTTTTCAAATATATGTTTATACCGTATATTGCTGATAAAACACTATCTCTGATTTTTTAATGCCTGATACTAAAAGATACCGTTATAAAGTTCTTAAATGGATTGCGTGTACACTACTCGGTGTTTTTATCGTACTTGCAGGTATTGCCTGGTTGTTAAATGTAAAGTCACGCCCTATTTTAACGGACAGGATTAAAACACTGCTCTATAAGTCAACAGATAGTTTATATACCATCAGCTTTACCAAGGTATCTACGAACGTTTTTACGGGAAATGCTACTTTACAGAATGTCCAAATAACGCCCGATACCAATCGGTTCAGGCAACTTATCGCCTTAAAAAGAGCGCCAAATAATTTATATACCGTTTCTTTAAAAAAACTGGTGGTGAAGCGTTTCCACCCGTTAACCTTGTACCGCGAAAAAAAACTGCAGTTGGAAGAAATCATATTTGATAAACCTGAGGTAACGATGGTTAATCGGCAATTTGCTTTTAATGAAGGACGTGCACCAAGGCCCATTAAATCGCCATACGATATCATTTCCAAAAACCTGAAAGAGTTTAGCATTAAAACCATCCGATTTAAAGATGTAAGCTTTAAATATATAAATAAAAATGTACCGCATTCAGTCCCGTTCGATATTGACGACCTTAATATTACATTAACCGATCTGCTGGTTGATTCTACCTCAGCAGATGATCCGAGCCGGTTTTACCTGCTGAAAGATATAGTGATCAACCTTAATAATTATGTGTACCGCACACCAGATAAAATGTACGATATTAAGCTTGATCAGCTTGATTTTAGGGCTACCACGGGCAAACTAAGGATAAATAGCTTTGCATTGGTTCCATTATATGATGAAATGAAATTCGGCAAGGTAGCAGGTTATGCCAGGGAACGTTTTGACATTGGCATGCGCGATATTATGCTCAACGGCATAGACTTGCCGCTTTACATCAGTAAACAGGAGCTTTGGGCAAAGGAAATGGCCATAGCTAATGGTTCAGTATCGGTTTTTAACCAAAACGGGCTGCCGACCAAACCTCAGGAAAATAAGATCGGTAAATTTCCCCATCAGCTTTTGCAACTTGTTCATGCGCCTATCCTGGTACAGAAAATCCAGCTGAAAGATGTAAACATCAACTATTCTGTTTTTAATAGTGAAAGTAATCAAAGAGGGCGCATCAGTTTTGAAAACACCTCTGGAATTATAAAAAATGCCACTAACCTTGATAATATTAAGGCCATAAACCCGATAATGGAGGTTAACTTAAATACTTATTTATTTGGCCAGGGGAAACTTGATGTGAATTTTATGTTCAACCTTAACGCTAAAGATGGTGCATTTTCCTACCATGGCGTTCTACACAATTTTAATGCACGGATTTTAAACCAGATTACCAAACCCCTGGGTCTGGTGCGTATTAACCGCGGCAATGTAGATCAATTGAAATTCAATTTTAAGGCAAACGATTTGGGCACAAAAGGAACGGTAGCATTCTCTTATTACGACCTTTCTGTTGCCCTGATGAAAAACGACCCTGAAAAAGATCATCTGGTTACACGCGGTTTTCTTTCTTTTTTAGCCAATGCCCTGATTATTAAATCAGAAAACCCCGGGGCAGATGGCAAGCTGGTACCTGTATCCGTAAATTATAGCCGGCCATCCAATACTTCTTTCTTCAACATGATCTGGAAGGGTCTTTTTACCGGTATAAAATATAGTATAGGAATTACCGAAGAAAAGCAGAGTGAAGTACGTGAACATATCGCAAATTTTAAGGCCATGCGCGCCAATCATTTAAAAAGGAAACAAAAGCGGTTAGAACGTCGGATAAAACGCGAAAGGGAGCAAAATGAAAAGCGATAACATTGTTGTAACCTTTTTTTATCTTTATGCGCTAAACCTTAAACTAAAATTATGATTATTGCCCTCATTATTATCGGATTTATTCTTATTGGGATTTTCTTTTACAACTCGCTTATCGGGAAGAAAAACCAGGTCGCAAATGCTTTCTCGGCCATTGATGTAATGCTTAAAAAACGGTTCGACCTTATTCCAAACCTGGTTGAAGTAGTAAAGCAATACACTACTTACGAGCAGGGAACCTTGACCAAAATAGTTGAACTGAGATCTAAAGCGGGCGCACCAAATATCAGTAACGCTGAAAAAGCAGATTTGGATGCACAATTAAGCAGCAATATCAGAGGATTAATGGTAAACGTTGAAAATTACCCTGATTTAAAGGCCAACACCAATTTTATTAACCTGCAAACTACCTGGACGGAGAGTGAAGAACAGATTGCCGCTGCCAGAAGAACCTATAATGCTTCGGTAACCGATTACAATAATTCAATTATGATGTTTCCGGGCAGTTTATTTGCCGGGATGCTGAACTTTCAGCCAATAGCCGTTTTAGAAACCGCAGCAGAAGAACGTAAAAACATTAGCGCAAAAGAACTTTTCAATAACTAATGTTGTTCGATATTGCAAATAATGTAGCCTTACAGCAAGTTTTGGCTACAATGGAGGTAGAACGCACAAGAATTGCCGGCACTCAAACTAAAGGCTATATTTTTATTGCCGCCGGTATTTTAATTTGTATTCTAGGCTTCATATTGGGCCTTCCCGTTCCTGGTGTAATTATTGGCTTAATCCCGTTAATATACGGCGGCGTTCTATTATTTAAGATCAACGATTCTTTAACAGCTTACCAAAATGCCTACAAAACCAATGTAATTGGTGTTGCGCTTAAATTTTTAGACGAAAGTTTATCGATTAGTCCCTATCAGGGAATTGAAGCTTCGGAGTTTATGTACACACAGTTGTTTAACAATGAGCCTGATCGTTACAAAACAGAAGATTTAGTAATGGGATGTGCGGATAAAACCCGGTTTTACTTCGCTGAAGTACATGCTGAATATAAAACAGTAACCCAAACAAAAGACGGAACCCGAACAGCGTGGCACGACATTTTTAGAGGGATCCTCTTCGCAGCCGATTTTAATAAGAAATTTAATGGCGTAACCATCGTCAGGCCAAAAGACTTCGGAGCAGCTTTTGGTGCATGGTTTTCAAAAAACCTGTTTTCTTTTGGCAACAATGACGTTATCCAGCTGGAGAATGTAGAATTTGACAAGACCTTTGTAACCTATGGTTCAGACCAGGTCGAATCCAGGTATATCCTTACACCTGCCCTGATGGAGCGGATACTAAACCTCAATCAGCAAACCAAGTATAACATCAGTTTATCCTTCATCGAATCAAGAATGTATATCGCTTTCCCTTTAAACCGGAATTATTTTGAAGCCCCGGTATTTAAATCTTTACTGAGTCCCGAAACTGTAAATCAAGATATCTCTACCATAAAGTTTATGTATGATATTGTGAAGGAGCTGGATCTGAATACCAGGATTTGGGGTAAGGCTTAAATTTGGTTTAACCGCAAAGACTGCTGAGTTTTTATGCAGAGGACGCTAAGGGGTGTTAAAACCTATATATAGCTAAGCAATTTTGGCGGTTGGATATTATAATTCTAAGTTCGACAGCAATATTACCTTTTATCAGCTTTTTAATGTAAGCGATCGTCACCATGAATCTACTTCAGGGTCTTTTCATGACTAAAAAGATGCTGAAATGAATTCAGCATGACGAAATGGTCTGGCAGGCATTTTTAAAACAGTTGTTTGCTAAAACAATTATCGAGTTCATGTGATAAGATGGCACTAACTCAAATGCTTTTTAACAATTTCTTCTAATGCAGCAATATCAAACGGTTTCGATAGGTAACTATCTGCACCCGCTTCATCAGCCAATGAAGATATATCATTATTGGCCGAAAAATAAATTACCGGAATATGTTTTAAATCAGGATTGCTTTTTAAAGCTCTGGTGGCTTGTATCCCTCCCAGATCGGGTAACCAGTTATCCATAAAAATTAGGTCAGGCATATAGGCTGCAACCTGTTCTTCTATGTTATTGGCACTTTCGGATGTTTTTATCTCATACCCGGCATCTTCCAAAATAAATGTACAGAGATCAAGGATATCCCTATTATCATCAAAAACAAATACTTTTTTTGTAACTATCATATTAACCTCCGAAAAATCAATCATTTAATTTATTTATAAAGTCAGCCATATCGTGGCTATCCACTATGATATGTGGTATTACATTCAGAACCGCCTGTTGTGGCATATATGGCATTATGGCCGTATTTGGATTCTGTACAACCGCCCTACCCCCAAAGATATTTACGCATTTTAATCCTTCTACACCATCTGAATTGGAGCCTGAAAGTAAAATACAGACTAATTTTTCTTTAAAAACTTCAGCTGCAGATTGAAAGGTAACATCAATTGATGGTCGGGAATAATTTACTTTTTCAGAATAATCTAAAGATATACTCTGGTCTTCCTCTATCAGCGTATGGTAATCTGCGGGCGCAATAAAAACTTTACCCGGCATTAAAAACTCCTTTTCATCTGCCTCAGCAACGGCCAATGTTGTACGCGATTTTAATAAATCGGTTAAAAGAGACTCGTTACTTGCCTTACGGTGAACCACTATTATAATAGGAAAATGAATATCTTTCCGTAAGGCAGGAAAAATTTCGAGCAAAACATCTAAACTGCCGGCTGAGCCACCAATAATTAATGCTTCACATGATGTAGAACCTATAGTTTGCGCCATATTTTCTCCATTTTAACCCTTTTATATTCTCTCGCCTTTGGCCAAAATTCCAAACTTTCTTTACTTCCCAAAGCAAGATAGCCCAATTTCTCAATGCTACTATCAAATAAGTTGAAAACTTTGTGCTGTAGCCCTTTATCAAAATAAATTAATACATTTCTACATAAAATCAGTTGAAACTCATTAAAAGAATGATCTGATACCAGGTTATGTGTAGAAAAGATCATCTTGCTGCTTAAACTTTCATCAAATTTTGCCAAAGAGTAGTTAGCCGTATAATAAGCAGAGAAATCTTTTAATCCACCTGATTGCAGATAATTTTCGGAATACTGTTTTAAATAAGTTAAAGGAAACATACCTTTTTTTGCCTTTTCTAAAACCGATGGATTAATATCAGTTGCATAAATGAGCGACTTATGAAGCAAATTAAGTTCTTTTAATACAATGGCAAGCGAATAAGCTTCTTCTCCGGTAGAGCAACCTGCGACCCAAATCCTGATAAAGGGATAAGTACCCAGTACAGGAAGTACATCATTCCGTAAAGATTTATAAAAGGATGGATCGCGGAACATTTCGGTAACATTAACCGTGATTTCTTCTAAAAAACGCTTAAAGTATTGTTTATCTGTTCTAACCGTATAACGAAATTCGGCGAAACTCACAAAATTATCCAGTCCGTATAGGCGGATAATTCTTCTTTTAATCGATGCGTGAGAATACTCCAGAAAATCATAACCGTGATTTTCTAAAACATCATTCAACAGGATTTCTACCTGCGCGTTATCTATCACATCACTTATCACCTGCTATTCTGTAAAATTTTCAATTTGCTTTAATAACTCATCAACATTTATCGGTTTCGAAACATACCCCGATGCCCCCGCGCTCAGGCAGCGCTCTTTATCGCCAACCATGGCCTGGGCGGTTACGGCCAATACAGGTATGTTCTTCATTTTATCTGATTTTTTCATGACCGCCATAGCCTGATAACCGTCCATATCCGGCATCATCATATCCATTAAAACAACGGCAACATGATCGTGCTTTTCTAAAATAGAAAAACCATCTTGTGCACTTATAGCAGATAAACAATCAAAACCTTTGGCCTTTAAAACAGCTTTTAAAGCAAAAATGTTTCGGTTATCATCATCAATGATGAGAATTAATTTTTGAGGCATAAAAATATAATGGTTTAAGATGTATGATGATTTTCGTATAACCAAACCCTTAATAAGGATATCAGCTGATCCATGTCTACAGGCTTACTGATATAATCTGATGCACCCGCAGCAATACATTTTTCACGATCGCCCATCATCGCCTTTGCGGTAACGGCCAAAATTGGCAGGCTGCGGTACTTGATATCCTGCCTGATGGCCGTGGTAGTTTCGTAACCATCTAATTCAGGCATCATCATATCCATTAAAACCACATCAATTTCGGGATTTTCATTTAGTAGCTTAAGGGCTTCTTTCCCATCTGTGGCAGCTACCACTTTCATCTGGTGCTGCTCTAACATTTTGGTTAAAGAGAAGATGTTGCGCACATCATCATCCGCGATCAGAACTGTTTTACCAATCAATACATCCTGCAGCTCGGAAAACTTTTTAGGCGTTTTGGTTTTTTCCTTGCTTTTTTCTTCAACCAAGTGAAGGAACAGGCCCGCTTCATCCAGAATACGCTGGTAAGAATGTGCCGTTTTAACGACGATCGAATCTGCATATTGTTTGATCCGGTTTTCCTCACCTTTTGACAGGTTTTTACCGGTAAAAATAATGATCGGCAAATTCTCCAGGCCTGGTGTTTTCTTCACCACTTCAAGTGTTTCATAGGCGTGTTTATCCGGAATGCCCATATCCAGAATCACACAGTTAACCTCTGGCTTATGCAAGGCAGAAACGCCTTCGTTTACCTGGTTAACAATTTCTGTCTGGATATTAAAATTGCTCAGAAAATAACTCAACGCCTTGGCATGCTGTTCATTTTCTTCTACAATAAGCACTTTTTTAGGATGACGGCTTAAAGCATGCTCTAGTTTTGAAAATATCTCTTGCATGTGCTCAAAAGCAAAAGGTTTATTGATAAAATCTACCGCACCTTTCAGCAAACTTTCTTTCTTCACCTGTAAAGAAGACATGATATGTACCGGGATTGGGCGTGTAGCAGGATCCGATTTCAACTCCTCCATTACCTGCCAGCCATCTTTAACAGGCAGCTGGATATCAAGTAAAATCGCAAGTGGTTTAAACGTTTTTGCCATTTCAATCCCTACGTCTCCGCGAACAGCAACCAAACCTTTATAGTTTCTTTTCCTGGTAAAATCTAAAAGTGTTTTAGCAAAAGGGGTATCATCTTCCACAATTAAAATCACTTTATCATCAGGCTCAATATGATCACGGTCATCCTCAATCTCTTGCGGAATATTTACAACCGTTAAATGGTTTACTTTTTTTAACGGGGTTTCTAAAGCCACCACCGGCTGTTCTTTTTGGGGTACTACACCTTCAAAGCCTTTATTTTTATCAATGGGCAGGGTAAGTGTAAAAACACTTCCTTCGCCTTCTGCACTTTTTAAATCAATGTATCCGCCCAATAATTTAGCCAGCTCTCTGCTAATGGAAAGTCCAAGGCCAGTACCACCAAACTTTCGGCGTGTAGAGCCATCGGCCTGTTGAAAAGCTTCGAATATCATACCCTGCTTTTCGGGTGCAATACCTACACCGGTATCAGCAACTTTAAATATCAGTGCGCCTAATTTTTCATTTGTAATAATATTTAGGGTTACCGAACCTGCCGTGGTAAATTTAATGGCATTTGATAGCAGGTTTTTAATGATCTGCTCCAGGCGCATTTTATCCGTATGGAAAAATTCAGGAACCCCCGCCGATTTTTCAATAACGAAATTCAGGTTCTTATCCTTAGCTAAAGGGTTAAACAAAGAACGCATACCGGAAATAATATCGTCAACTTTTACATTTGTACGATCGAGTTCCATTTTGCCCGCCTCAATTTTAGAAAGGTCTAAAATTTCGTCGATTAAACTTAAAAGCCCTTGCCCAGAGCTTTGAATAACCGCTGCGTATTCCTGATGTTCAGGATCTATGGCCTCATTTTCAGCCATCAATCTTGATAACAACAATATCGAATTGAGCGGTGTTCTTAACTCATGCGACATGTTGGCCAAGAACTCTGATTTATACCTTGTACTCAGTTCTAATGCTTCTGCTTTTTGCTGGATCTCAATATTGCGTTCTTCGATCAGTTCATTTTTTTCTTCTAATAAGCTACTTCTTTCTTCAAGTTCCTGATTACTCTGCAACAATTCTTCCTGTTGCACCCGTAATTCTTCTTCGCTGGCCTGAAGTTTCTGTGCCTGCGCTTCAAGTTCTGCATTTAAACCTTCCAGTTCGCTGTGCTGAACCTGCAACTCTTCTGATTGTGCCTGCGTTTCTTCTAACAATTGTTGTAATTTAAACCTGTTCTGTGCACCCAGTAAAGCGGTACCGATATCAGATAAAATCAAGTTTAAGAAATGTAATTGTAAATCGCTGTATTTCCCGACGGTGCCCAATTCTAAACCTCCGATGGAAATTTCGTTTCTAACAATAGGCAGCACAATTAGCTGTGCAGGTTTAATATTCCCGGTAGCATGCGTAATGGTTAGTTCGTTCTGTGGAACATCTTCCAACAATATAGGCTTACCTGATTTAACTGCCTGCCCAATTAAACCCTGTCCAAGTTCTAGGGTTTTAGCTAAATTTTGTCCATGTAGTGCGTACTGCCCTTTTAAATGCAGGTATCCATCATCTTTAAATAAATAAATGGCACCAATCTGGCTCTTGGTATAGGTGGCCAAAAACTCAACAATATCATCTGCCAGGTGGAAAACGTCTTTTTCGCCAACCATTTTCACGTTTAGGTTAGCAACGCCGGTCTGCAACCATTCATTCTCTTCTAAAATATCAAAAGATTTTTTTAGTGATGCCGACATGGTATTTAACGATTCGGAAAGTTCGCCAATATCATCCCGGCTTTGGCTATCGAGCTTGACACCATAATTACCATCAGATATCTGAACGGCAATTTCTTTAATGGCCGCTATGCGTTTCTCCATCTCGTATTTTTTATCCTCAATTTCTTGCTGGAGTTTAACACGTTCATCAAAATCAATTGATACCCTCCGATAAAAAAACAAAGTGATCAAAATGGCAAGAACCGCTGCAATTAAAATCAGGATAGGCGTGTAAGAAGTAAGTTTGTTTAATTCGTTGGTTCTTTTCTCCAGTAATCTTTTCTCTTCTGCAACCATTTTACTCACAACGGCCCGGGCATCATCCATATAAATTTTACCCTGAAATAATACGGTTGGATCAATGGCACCCCCTAAAGTTTTAATCTCTATAGTTGATTTAATGATATCCATTCTTTTGAAAAGAATATTTTTAAGCGCCGCCACATTTTTTTGCTGAATTCGGTTATCCCTGGTATCGAGTTCTACTTTTTTTAGGATCACAGCCGCCGAATCGCTGGCACCGTAATAGGGCGTTAAAAAAACCTTATTCCCTGTTAATAAAAAGCCCCGCTGGCCAGTTTCTGCGTCTTTTAAATACGATATAATATTTTCTGCATTTAAAATCACCTCATCGCTACGTTTAACCAATTCGGTACTTTTAATCAGGTTGCTAATACTTATGTAAGAGGCCAGGGAACTGATAAACAGAATAATTAGCGATAAGCCGAGGCCTAAACGCAAATTATTTTTAAGAGTTGTTTTCATTAATACGGATTAAGGATAATTAGATTTGATTTTTAAGGATTTCTTCTTCTGTTGTAGGAATAATAAAATAGAATTCAGAACCTTCATCCGGCACACTGTTTACGCCTATTGTGCCGCCATGGCGGTTTATGATTTCTGAACAGATGTACAAGCCGATCCCCAGACCGTTAAACCGGTTACTGTTCTCTTCTACCCGATAAAATTTATCGAAAATTTTGTGCTGCTGTTCTTTTGAAATACCGATACCAAAATCTTTTACGGCCAGATAAAGTTTCTCATCTTTAATATTTACGGTTACATTAACCTGATTGGTGCCGGGAGCATATTTAATGGCATTGGTGATAAAATTGATCACCACTTGTTCCAGCCGCATTTCATCACCAAAGATCATTTCATGAGTTTTGCCCAGTTTGCTGATTTTAAAATCGGGATTTGATTGCTGCAACATCTCGATGGCATTATTTACCATATCATCAGCGCAAAAAGTTTTCATATTAAACTTCATCTTTCCGCTTTCAATTTTCGAGATATCGAGCAGATCGACAATCAATTCGTTCAGCTTTTCGAGCTGGATACTGGCTTTTTCGAGGTGGTTTTGGGCAATGGCTTTATCATCCCTTTTAAGGCTCCGCTGCAACAGCTGGATATAACCCTTCACACTGGTTAAAGGTGTTTTTAATTCATGGCTGGCAATGCTGATGAATTCGTCTTTTTTATGTTCGGCCTGCTTTCTGAATTCAATTTCTTCGAGCAGTTTTTCCTGCACTTCGTTGAGCTTTCTATTTTGCTCGTATATTCGATAAAATGTTTTTATTTTAAGGAGTAATACATTAATATCAACTGGCTTGGTGATGTAATCCAATCCACCGCTCAGGTATCCTTTGGTAATGAATTTTAATTCTGTATTTACAGCAGAGAGAAATATAATGGCCGTATCCTTTGCCTTGCTAAAGCCCGAAATGGTTTCAGCGACCTCGAAACCATCCATATCTGGCATCTGTACATCTAGAATAATCAGGACATAATTATTTTTTAGAACTTTTTTCAGCGCTTCTTCGCCAGATGATGCGGTATCAACCTCAAAATTGTGTGCCTGGAGTACTTTCTGTAAGGAGATCAGGTTTTCTGGCCTGTCATCAACTATAAGGATCATCTTGATTAAAACAAATAAGAAGCCGGGATAATTATGTTTGGTTTAGAGATAAAATCTCATTAACTGTAAACAAACAATCCGGTTTTAAAAAAGTTTTGATTTTTTACAAATTATTTGAATTAAAGGTATCGCCCTGTTTAATATCTCCTGTTTCAAAACCTTTTTTAAACCAGTACATCCGCTGTGCAGAAGTACCATGGGTAAAAGAATCAGGTTGTACTTCGCCGGTAGCCTGTTTTTGTAATTTATCATCTCCAATGGCATTGGCAGCCGTTAGTGCTTCTTCTATATCGCCCTCATCCAGCTTAAAATCTTTCAGGTTTTGGGCATTGTGTGCCCAAAGGCCGGCAAAAAAATCGGCCTGCAACTCTAATTTCACCGATAAGCGGTTATATTCTTTTTCACTAACCTGGCCTCGTGCCCGATCCAGTTTTTCCGAAATTCCCAATAAATTTTGAACATGATGACCAACCTCATGTGCAATTACATAAGCCTGTGCAAAATCTCCGGCAGCACCGAAACGGTTTTTTAAATCATCATAAAATGATAAATCGATATAGACTTTCTGATCTCCCGGGCAATAAAATGGCCCGACATTAGCACTGGCATTTCCACAAGCGGTTTGCACAGCTTCCCTAAATAACCTCAGTTTAGGATATTCATACTGTTTGCCCATTGCCTGAAATTCCTTATCCCACACCTGCTCGGTTGATTCTAACACACCTGCAACAAACTGTGCTTGCGGATCGTTCGCCGGCACCCCCTGTTTCACTTCTTCAGTACCTGTTGTAGCCGGAATCTGACCAACCAAGCCTGTTAAATCTTTCCCAAAAATTAAACCGAGTACCACAATGATGATACCTACCCCGCCACCAAGGATGGTTCTTCCTCCACCGCCACTTCTGCCGTCTTCTACATTATTACTGCCTTTACCAAACCATTGCATAATTTAATTTTTAGTTTAATGGATAACCTTAATTATGGGATAATTGTTAGGCTAAAGTATAAATTATTTTTATTGATTTATCCATTCGCATTTTTGGCAAAAAAGAAGTCAGGTTTAAAACCTGACTTCTTTCATGATATTCATATATTCCTGAAGGATATACTAGCTATTAAAAACAGTAATTGCTTTTGTTATCCTTGCTTTAGTTTCTTCTGCACCCAATAATACAGCAATATCAAAAACGCCTGGGCCGAATTTACCGCCTACCAGCATAATGCGGAAAGGCAACATCAATTCTCCCGGTTTAAAACCCTTTTCTTCGGCCAGGGCTTTAAAGGCTGCTTCAGCAATAACCGCATCAGTTAAGGTTAAACTATTAGCAAAAGCATTAAAAAAATCAGCTTTTTCTACTGTCCATTTTGGTTTTACCGAATTTACATCATATTCTGCAGGCGAAGCAAAAAAGTAACGGCTCTGTGCCACAAAATCAGGCAATAGTGTACAGCGGTCTTTAATTAAATCAATAACAGTATTTAAAAAAGTATGATCATTTACTTCAACACCCGCTTTTTCCAACTCCGCCTTTACGCCTGGCGCTAAGCGCTCAGCGCCCTGCGATTTAATCCACTCATGGTTATACCACTTCGCTTTTTCGAAATCGAATTTAGCGCCTGCTTTACTGATTCTTTCTATCGAGAATTTTTCTTCCAGCTCTTTTAAAGAAAATAACTCCTGGTCGGTACCATCATTCCAGCCTAAAAGGGCCAGCATATTAATAAAAGCTTCGGGCATAAAGCCCATTTCTTTAAATCCTTTGGTTACATCTCCGGTTTTAGGATCGGTCCAGTTCATGGCATACACCGGGAAACCTAACCTATCGCCATCGCGCTTGCTTAATTTTCCATGTCCATCTGGCTTTAAGATTAAAGGTAAATGTGCCCATGACGGCATATCGGTTTCCCAACCTAAATATTTCCAAAGTAAAATATGCACCGGTGCAGAGGGCAACCATTCTTCTCCCCTAAAAGCATGACTAATCTCCATTGCCTTATCATCAACCACAACCGCTAAATGATAGGTTGGCATTCCATCAGCTTTCAACAATACTTTATCATCAACCAAAGCGGTTTCGAAACTTACATCGCCACGGATTAAATCATTAAAATGTACAATTTCATCTCCTGGCACCTTAATGCGGATAACATGCGGTGTTTTTGCGGTCAGCAAATCTTCAACTTCACTAATGGTAAGGGTTAAAGAATTACGCATCTGCATGCGCGTGGCCTGCCCATACTGGAAATTTGGAATTTCTTTACGTTTGGCATCCAGTTCTTCCGGGGTATCAAAAGCGTAGTAGGCATAACCATCACTGATTAACTGTTCGGCAAATTTACGGTAGCTGGGTTTGCGTTCGCTTTGGCGGTAGGGCCCATAAACCCCTGGGGTATCAGGGCTTTCATCCGGTGTAATGCCGCACCAATCTAAACAGTTCACAATATATTGTTCTGCGCCCTCTACAAAGCGGTTTTGATCCGTATCTTCTACTCTAAGTACAAAAGTTCCATTATTTTTTTTTGCAAACAAATAATTGAACAGGGCAGTGCGCACACCACCTAAATGCAAACCTCCGGTTGGGCTTGGGGCAAATCTTACTCTAACTTTTTTATCCATGATTGAATTGTTGAGCGGTTGGCGCGAGGCATAAAGCGCATAAAACGCCTATCTCCATACGCAAAACGCAAGACGGTACAAAGATATATTTTTCATCCATTTTATCGAGTTTTCATCTGTGGTTAAGCTACCAGGCGTTCGAGGTGATTGTTGAAAGGTTTTGAAAAAGCATAATGGTTTGATGTTTTTTTCGTTTTGTTATTGTAATTTGGCTAGCTAAAGCATGAATCCTTATCAAAAGAAACGCCGCTGGAAGTTTTTCCTTCTCATTTTTGCCATCCTAATTGGCATTGCTTCAGTATTTTACACCGATTCTTTTGTGAAAAAAATGGAACGCGAGGAGGCAAACCAGTTTCATCTTTGGGTGAAAATCCAGGAGCGGGCCATGTTTCTTTATGATAACGATGATTACCGCGATGTGGTAGAAACCGTAAGAAAGAATACGAAAACGCCGGTAATCCTGGTCGATTCGTCAGAAACGATTACTTCTTTTTTTGGTTTAGACAGCACTAAAACCAATTATCCTGTTGCAGATACTAAACTCACTTACGATAGTTTATATTTTGTACGGCAGTTAAGGCAAATGAAAGCACAGCATCAGCCAGACGAAATGAATTTTTTGGGCAAAAAATTTAAAGCTTACTATCGCGATTCTTTCATTTTAACGCAGTTAAGGTATTTCCCATACATCCAAATGGGTGTTATTTTCCTTTTTTTGTTAACGGCCTATGCAGCATTTAGCTCGGCCAGGAGAGATGAGCAAGACCATGTTTGGGTAGGTTTAGCTAAAGAAACAGCACACCAGTTAGGTACACCGATATCATCGCTTATGGCCTGGACAGAACTGATGAAATCTAAATTTGATGCCGAAGATGATCCGCTGATTGCCGAAATGGAAAACGACATTAAGCGATTGGAAATTATTACCGACCGTTTCTCCAAAATTGGTTCTAAACCTATACTTGAAGATCATACGGTTTATATTGTAGTGAGCGATTTTATCCGTTATTTTAAAGTACGCACATCAGATAAGGTTAAATTTAGCATTACCGGTGATGAACAGGTACGTGCAATGTTAAACGTTCCCTTGTTTGATTGGGTAATTGAAAATCTGCTCAAAAATGCGGCAAATGCCATCGAAAATGAAGGCTCTATTTCCATCAACATTATTGAAAATTTAGCCAAAGAGCAGGTCTTTATCGACGTGAGCGATACCGGAAAGGGTATTCCAAGATCAAAATTCGATGCGGTTTTTCAACCCGGATACACCACGCGTAAACGGGGCTGGGGCCTGGGTTTATCACTTACCAAACGGATTGTAGAAAATTACCATAGTGGCGAAATTTTTGTAAAAGAATCTGAACAGGGCAAAGGCACAACTTTTAGAATAATATTAAAAAGCAGTTTAAGATATGAACCGACCACAGCCTAACGAATACCCAACTTGGGGCGAAACCTACATCAGTAAAGTTAACGGAGATATTGTCGAAATTTTGACCGACCAGGCCCACAGTCTTCCGGCCTTGTTCAGGAGAAATACCGATAAAGCTGATTATGCTTATGCGGAAGGTAAATGGACTTTAAAGGAAATGCTCGGACATATTATTGATGCTGAACGTGTTTTTGCTTACCGCATTACTTGTTTTGCAAGAAACGAACAGCAACACCTGCCCGGTTTTGAAGAAGATGATTATGTTAAAAACGCCCGTTTTAGACAACGCGCCCTGGAAGATCTGATTGAAGAGTTTATAGCACTGCGTAAAGCCAATTTATACCTTTTCAAATCTTTAAATGAAGAAGAACTAAACAGAAAAGGAATTGCCTCAGGCAGGGAAATTAATGTAAAATCTATTTTGTTTATTGCCGGTGGCCACATTATCCACCATATTTCTATTTTAAAAGAACGTTACCATGTGGTTTAAGAATTTTACGGTTGATGAGCTGAACAGCAGACCTAAAAATCATTTAGGCGGGCTCCTCGATATCTGCTTTACCGAAATCGGCGAAGATTTTATTACCGGAACCATGCCTGTTGATGAACGCACACATCAACCTGCAGGTATTTTACATGGCGGTGCCTCGGTGGTTTTAGCAGAAACGCTGGGCAGTATCGCTTCTTATATGTGCATCAACCCGGAGAAATATGTTGCGGTTGGCCTGGAAGTAAATGCCAACCATTTGCGGCCGGTAAAAAGCGGTTTGGTTAAAGGCATTTGCAAACCTTTACATATTGGGGCCAAAACGCATGTATGGGAAATAAAAATTTACGATGAGCGTGGCAAAATGAACTGCATTAGCCGGCTAACTGTGGCGATTATTAACAAACCGCAATAAAGAAAGAGAATACATGAGTCCGCCTATTATCCATAACATGGGCTTACTTATTTTTGATTAAATGCGTGATCACCAAACGTGCTATATTTTCGGTAAGTGAGGTTGGCGAATGGCAATCGCAGTTGGTCAGCCCAACTACATAAATGTCTTCGCCGGGCACATAAACACCCATACTTTTGAACCCAAATATACTGCCGCCATGTGTGCGTACCGGTAATCCTTCCAACTCCTTAATGTGCCAGCCATAACCATAATTAAATGGTGTGCCATTATTTAATTTATAGCTTGAAAATGCCTTAAGGCTTTCCGCCGCATTTAGCAGTTTATGCTGCGTTAGTGCATTTTGCCATTTCAACAGATCGGCCGGTGTAGACATTAAAGAACCCGAGGCAAAGGGTACACTAAAATTAATGGCTGTTTTGTTTACATAAACATGCTCTTTCTTCTGGTATCCATAAGCGCGGTTTTTGATTACCTGCTTTTCACTGGCATAATAAGAATGGCTCATGCCCAGCTGATCGAAAATGTGATGTTGAATAAAATCTGCATATCGCTCTCCGGAAACGACTTCGATCAAATAACCTAATAACGCATAGCCCGAGTTGTTATATTCAAAACGCTCGCCAGGAGCAAAGTCAACAGGCTCATCCTTAAAAAAATCGACCATCATTTTAGGTGTCATCTCCTTTTGGGCAATACTGGCAAGTGATTTCATTTTGGTGAAATCTTTAATTCCCGAAGTATGGGTTAGTAAATGGTGTATCGTAATTTCATTTCCAGCTGGGTAATCAGTAATGTATTTTGAAATGGGGTCGTTTACATTTAACTTCCCCTGTTGCGCTAAAAGCAACACCGATACAGCCGTAAACTGTTTGGTCATAGAGCCCAGTTGGAAAACATTTTCAGGAGTTAGGTTTACCCCAAGCTCAAGATTGGCCTTGCCAAAAGCTTTTTGGTAAATTACCTTACCTTTTCTGGCGACCATAAATACCCCTCCAGGACCCTGCTGATCAGTTATTACCGTTTTGATCAAATGATCAATCTCACCGCTCAGCGTTTGGCTCTTTACTGCTGCCGGCAAGAGCAGGCAGCAGACTAGTATGGATAATAAGCCCCAAAATACCTTGGATTGTCCTGGTTTCACGTGTAAAAAATGACTAAAACTTATCTTTCTCAATTGCTTTCTTCTCCACCACAAACGAACCAATCAAACCTAAACCACCAAAAACACCCAGGCAGCCAAAATAAACAGCTACAGCCTGCGAAGTTTCGGTTTCTGTCATTCCGGCACCAAACATACTTCTTACTACTGCAAGAGCCACAAGCAGCCCAATACCCAGGCCCACAAGCAATAAACCAAACTTCAAACTCAAATAAGGCTTGGGTGCCGATTTACCTACCCCAGGGTTGATCCCACGCTCAATCATGGCCATTTTTTCTTTGTTTGATAAATAACGGATTCCAAATACCATGGCAAATCCGCCTAAAAAAAGTGAGATGGGAACTAATATACCGCTCATAATTATAATTTTTTAAGGTGTTAATATTTAATTGTCTGTTGAACCGTGTTCTGTGTATTATGACTACCTGTTTTTTAATCAGGTTACACCCGAGGTTAAAAATATTCAGCTACCAATGATCAATCACTATAATGAACATCATAAATTATCAATACCTGAAGAGGCAAGCTAAAAAACATTTCTATTTTTGTAATAAATCTTCTTATTTTGATTGAACAACTCAGAGATACACCACTTTTTAGCGCATTAAGTAACGAATCGTGGCATGAGCTTAGCCATTACATGGCATGCGTTCAATATCCAAAAAGCACCACAATCATTTATGCAGGTAAGGTAGAACCCTATTTTTATGTGCTTCAAAGCGGCATTGCCCGGGCTTATAGCGATGGCGAAAACCAACAGATTACTTTTTGGTTTGGAGAAAGCGGTGCTGTTCTTTTTTCGTTCAACAGCTATATTAACAATGGCCCCGGTTATGAGAATATCGAATTGTTAACAAGCAGTACGCTGATCAGGATTAAGCTGGCCGATCTGTTTCAGCTTTACAAACAAAACCTCGAAATAGCGAACTGGGGCCGGAAAATTGCCGAACAGGAGCTTATTGCTACTGAAAGAAGATTAATTGACAGAGCTTTTAAAGGCGCCGCTGCACGTTACCATGAATTTGTAGTGCAATCTCCCGAACTGATTAAAAGGGTGGCCTTAAAACATATTGCTTCGTATCTGGGGGTAACTCAGGTTACACTGAGCAGAATAAGGGCGAGCACATTGCTAAAATGATTTTTTAACATTTGTAAAATGTTACCGGTTAAATGCATCTTAAATTTGCAGAAACACATTTTTCATGAACTGGATGATCTTAATTACTGCCGGCCTTTTTGAGGTTGGTTTTACTACCTGCCTTAAATTATCGAACAATTTTTCGAATATAAAATGGAGTACCGCTTTTTTTGTCTGTATCATTCTAAGTTTCCTTTTACTAAATAAAGCCACCCAAACTTTACCCATGGGAACGGCCTATGCCGTTTGGACAGGTATTGGCGCTGTAGGAACGGTTATTACAGGGATTTTATACTTCAATGAACCGGCAACCTTTTGGCGGATATTTTTTATCTGCACACTTATCGGCTCAATTGCCGGACTCAAGTTTTTTGCCTCACATTAGCAGCCGCCAACTTCCGAAGTTTACCAGGGCCCCACCAATCTATCTAACACTTAATTTTTCCTTTTGGAGCGCAATGCCTGTGCAAGAAAAAACGGAGTTCCTGTGTTGCGCTTGTACGCTTCGGGCATCGTTCCTCCTCCCTGCAGGGTACCGCTGCACCCAAGGCTAATTGGCAAGGACAATGTTTCATTTCTGAGGATCGGCAGGTTGTACAAACGCTGTGCATAAACCTGATGGCAGCGGCAGCCCCGAAGCATGAGGGCTATAGCGAAAAGCAGGACTGCAATCCCCTATCCAATACTGCCCTTTCTTTTCCAAGTAAAATGTATATTAGTTTATCCTTTTGGAGCGCAATGCCTGTGCAAGAAAAAAACGGAGTTCCTGTGTTGCGCTTGTACGCTTCGGGAGTCGTTCCTCCTCCCTGCAGGGTACCGCTGCACCCAGGGCTGGTTGGCGAAGACAGTGTTTCATTTTAAGGGTTTGCAAACCGTACAAATGTTGTTCATAAACCTGATGGCAGCGGCAGCCCCGAAGCATGAGGGCTAAAGCGGACAGCGGGACTGTAATCCGCCATGAAGCGCAGTCCTTTCATTTCCAAAAAATTTACTTTTTACGTTATTCACCTCACTACCCATAATAATATTTTTAATCGTGCCTTACCTGTAACCTCGTTCTACCTGATGTAGTCTTACTACTAAACATGGAGCAAAACACCACAGATTTAGCGCTGATCCAAAATGTATTGAACGGTGAAACCGATCAGTATGCCTTATTGGTTAAACGCCATCAGCGGTTTGTATTTACACTTGCACTAAGGTTTTTGAAAAACAGGGAAGACGCTGAAGAAGTTGCGCAGGATTGCTTTGTAAAAGCATATAAGGCTTTGGGTACTTTTAAACAGACGGCTAAATTCAGCACCTGGCTGTATACCATTACCTACACAACGGCCATGACATTTTTAAGGAAAAACCGATTAGATACCACTTCCATACATGATGAAAGCGCCGTTTTGCAACTCGAAAATCAGACCTCCGGTTTTAATGCGAATGGGTACGAAAAGCAAGACAGCCATGCTTTTTTAAATATGGCCATTAAACAGCTCTTACCAGATGATGCCGCCATTATTACCCTGTTTTATAAGGGCGAACAGAGTTTAGAAGAAATTGGCGAAGCATTGCGTATGGAGCCCAATACCATAAAAGTAAAGTTGCATAGGGCCAGGCAAAGACTTAAAGAAAAATTACAATATTTATTAAAAGATGAAGTAAGGGAGTTACTATGAATACAATAGAACAACAGCTTTGGGATTATATTGATGGGAATCTGGATGAATCTTCTAAAAAAGCCATTGAGGAAAAAATTGAATCTGATGCCGGGATTAAAGCGCAGTATGAGGAGCTGCTAAAACTTAATTTGGTTTTCAATACGCTTGATCTTGAAGAACCCTCCATGTCTTTTACCAGAAATGTGATGGAAAGTATTGCCTTTGCTCCTGCCCCGGTAGCGATGAAAACCAAAGTGGATAAAAAGATTATTTACAGCATTGGCGGATTTTTTATCATCTCCATCCTATCCTTATTTGGCTATGTACTATACAACTCAAACCTGAGTATGCCTAAATTGGGGTTTAATATTAATTGTAACTTTAATTTAAATCAATATATTACACCTGCTGTTCTGTACAGCTTCTTATTTTTCGATCTGGTGATAGGATTGGTATTTCTTGATCAGTTTTTAAGGAAAAGAATACATAAAGAGCATTAATCGGGCGCTAGATCGTCATTTCGACTGGAGTGCAACGAAACGTAGAAATCTTTTAGAAATTATAGATAACCTAAGTTTACTGCGTGGCCAGCACCCCTCCTGCTGGATAACACTTGAAGTAATTCAGGGTGAAGATATTGATTTACCTTATTACTGAAAATTTAAAGACATGTTCACCAAGTTCAGGTAAATAGATTTCTCCACTACGGTCGAAATGACGATTTATTTAACCGAGTTTTCTAAATCTCCAATCCGTTTGACCGCTCACCAAATCCGGGGAGAGATAAAATAAAAAAGGCCGCCATCGGATGAAAGCAGCCTCGTGTGTAAATATGATAAATAAATTAAATTACTTTCACATTAACGGCATTTAAGCCTTTTTTACCGTTAGCAACTTCGTACTGAACTTTGTCGTTTTCACGGATTTCGTCGATAAGACCTGTTGAATGAACAAAAATTTCGCTATCGCCATTCGCAGGGATGATAAAGCCAAAACCTTTAGTTACATTGAAGAATTTTACTGTGCCTTCTTGCATTGTATTAAATATTAAAATTAAGTATGCAAGGTAAGTTTTAATTTTTAAAATCAAAATAAAATTTTAACCTTTTTTAACATTAATATTTTGTAAACTACAGATTACTAAGGCTTTTTATTTGCTTTTCCAATCATGGTCAAAGTAATCTCGCTATTATGCGGAACAGCTAAAGTGGTTCCCGGAGCTATATCAAAAAGGTTTCTAACATAGATATCCGCTATTCCCTGGGCCACCTTTTTTTTCGCTTCGGCATTTTCGGGAAGCACATTATAAATCTTTTTTACATGTATGCCTCCCTGAAAATCAACAATAGCCGCAACCTGGTAAGCAAAATCTTTATAAGCACGGTCTATCCGGATAATATACTGTGGAAACATATAATCGTAAGCCTCAGTTCTGTTATTCGTCCGGTCTACCGTACTGATTTTTTCAACCCTGGCTATTTTGCTTTTAGGGATAAACTGAACCGGGCTTGTAGCGGCAAAAGCACTGTCACTATTGGCATTAACTTCTGCCGAACGTCTCTCTATAAAAGCGGTGTCGGCTTTGGTCGGTTTTTGCAGCTCTTCGGCTTTGGCTTTTAATTTATTTTTTATATAAGCCTGAGCGTAAAAAGTCATGTTTACATCTGAACGTACATCTGAGGCAATCACCTTTCCATCCACCTGGATTCTTTGAAAAACCAAACTATCTTTACTGATGTGCTTTACCTTAAAAAATTCGGCTGCAAAATTATATACATTACCATGATCGTATTGCAGGTAAAAATTCTGCATCCTGCTTTTCTGCGGACTCCAGGCCGACATGGTGTCTTCCTTAACCACTTCGATAATCCACGATGGTTTTTGCATAAAACCATCCCTGTTAAAAGAGTATCCATCTTTAAACCGTCGCTTTACTTCAACATAACGGATGCCTTTTACAGGTTCGAAAGTAAAATCCCTTAACGTTGGATTGCTGGTTTTAGCGCCATAATTACAGGCAGAAAGCATCAGTATAAAAAAGATAAAGTATATCGAATTTTTAATCATTTCAACAAAATATTGGGCTAAAATAAGTTTTTTTAACCAGAGGCAAACATGGTTGTTAGGTATACACTTTTATCTATCGGCTTGTTTTTTCACTAAGATAACATTGGCAACCTTCCGTTGCCCTTCATGATCCCATTTTTTATTATCTGCCGGATAGTTGATCACACCATGATCAGGCATTCCGTTCACCCACAAAGTGGCAGAACCACCGCCATCAAAATTTAAAGCATTGGCACAGCCCAACCACCGCATTAATTTGGTTAGTTCGAACAAACTCATGCCTGCAGCATTTTCATTTCTTCCATCAAGGGTCAGCAAAATCACCCTGCCATTTGGCTTTATACCAAGGCAGGTACGCGGATGGCGCAAACGGCTAAAACCGGTAGTATCTAATTTTTCATCTATATGATCTAAAGTTAACAAAGGTCCGTTTAACAACACATTCTCGGCGGTCAGCCTGGTTTCCCAATCCGTTGTTCCATCCCACTTTTTGATCGAAATTTTTCCGTTTTCAATTACAACCGCAGCTTCCTGATGCCCGGCCCTATTGCCATTCTTACCCAGGCGGTTCGTGTTGATCGTTTTTCCGTTCACACGTACAAAATCTACGGAACCGCCGTTTTTAACATCAAAAAAATTACCATTTATCGCCGCAATAGCCGTATCCCGTAATCCAAAATTACTGGTGGTAAGCAATTCTTTTTCTTCTGCTCCGATGGCAAAAATGGCCCTACGACCCGTATTTTTTATTTCCAAAAACGAAATATTTTGGTTTGCGCCAAAAAGATTTTTCTGATCAAAGTGATGCCGGAATAAAGCCACCTGCCTGGCAATTCTGTTTTTATGCCATTTAGCTTTTACAACGGTAATAGAATCGGCATTTTGGCCAAAAGCGGAGAAACCGAAGGTAAATAATGCAAGGGAAAATAATAGTTTTTTAAGCATGGCCTTGTTTTGGCATAAAATTAAAAACGGTTATGTTATTTAAGTTAAAGCATCAAGAATTATACAAAGGGCTATGAATAGCGTCGCCATTTCGAGCAGAGTGAAACGGAGTCGAGAACCCGAAGGCTCAGCGAAACTAAATCTATTAAGATATATCTCTCCATTTCACTGCGTTTCAGTGGAGGGGACGAATCGCGGGGTTTGGTGTAAATAAAAAGCGGAGCGATCAATTTAACTGATCTGCTCCGCCTTTTTGAATGATTGAATGGGTGCATCGCTATTCAATCATCCCCTAATGCTAACATTTATTTTTTCGGATCTAAAATATCTTTAATTCTGATATTTAAATCTTCGTAATGTGCTTTGGTAATGGCATCACCGGCAGCTGCCCTGGCCTTTGTGGTAGCCAATAAGGTTTTCAGCTCTGCCCTCACCAATGGTCTGATATCAGATAAGCCAACATTGATTGGGGTTAAACCATAACTCGCTGCATAGTCTGCAGGGAAACCAACCGGAAGTTCATTTTCTTTAGTCATCAGATCCTGCAAACGGTCTACATAAGCACGTTGTAGGTTACGCTTAAATGCATCTGCTCTTCCTGCAACAAAAACCGATGATCTTAAGTCGGTAAATAATTCAGGCAAGGTATATGCCTTTGCAGTGCCGTTTTTGGTTTCGTTATCCAGCAAGCGTGCGATACGGGATGCCGATAGCAAATTACCCAGCGTATTGGTTTGAACACCTTTGATCCGGTTTAACAATACACCATTATCAAATTTACTTAATTGATCGTTACTGATTAACCAGAGCGGTGTAGTAAATAATTGTTGATTGAAAAAAGCAACAGCTTCTTTTTGTTTTGCTTTTGGTAAGTAAGCATAAACCGGTCCTTTTTGATCATAGGTTTTAAAATTTTCGCTTAAGCCACCAACATTTGTAGCTACATGTCCCATGTAGCGGTTAAACTGACCAACAATTTCAGTGTAAATTTCTTTTAAATCGCTGTAATCTTTTCCTTTTTGATAGGTCCATTTTTCTACATTTGGAAGGATGCGTTTTAAATTGGCAATACCATAAGTACTCGCTTTCATTGCATTGTCGCCCAAATCTTCGCTCTGCAAACGAGGGTCTAATGAAGTTCCCTGGCGGCCATAGAAATACAAAGGATTACCGGCGTTTTTCAATGTCCACTGATCTAAAACTTCTTTTTCCTGCTCTGCGCTTTTGTTGCCGGGAATCCAGGAATAGCCCCATTTTATAGACCATTTATCGTATTCCCCTATCTGAGGGTGAAGTTTGGTTACACCATCACCAGGTTGAGCGATGTAGTTAAAACGTGCATAATCCATAATTGATGGTGCTGTACCATGTTTATCGGTAAACGTTTTTGAACGTAACGAATCAACCGGATAAGCATAACTTGAGCCAAAGTTATGTGGCAAACCTAAAGTATGGCCTATTTCGTGTGATGAAACAAAACGGATCAGCTCGCCCATCTGCGCATCGGTAAATTGTGCTTTACGCACATCAGGATTAGTGGCTGCTGTTTGTACAAAATACCAGTTACGCAACAGGTTCATTACGTTATGGTACCAGCCAATATGCGTTTCCAAAATCTGACCAGTACGAGGGTCGCTAACGTGCGGACCATAGGCATTTGCGATATCTGATGCAAAATAACGGACAACCGAATACCTGGAATCTTCTACACTAAACTGAGGATCTTGTTGCGGCGTTGGCGCTTCTTTACCAATAATGGCATTTTTGAAACCAGCAGCTTCGAACGCTACCTGCCAGTCATTAATTCCCTGAATTAAAAACGGCACCCATTTTTTTGGTGTTGCAGGATCAATATAAATTACAATAGGTTTTACCGGTTCAACCAATTCGCCACGTTTATAGGCGTTTGTATCTTTCGGAACCAAATTCCAGCGGTGAATGTAGGCTGTACGCTCTGCCTTTTGTGCGTTGCTTCCGTAATCGATTTGAGATTGACCAAAGTAACCAACCCTGCTATCCATTATCCTGGCTTTTACAGGCGTTTTTGGCAATAATAACATCGATGTATTGAATTCGAAAGTTACAGCTCCATTACTGTTATCCGTTGGCGATTCTACTGCACGGTAAGTTTTAGCTGTTTTGACTTCCACATTAATCGGAAAAGTTTTTATCGTATCGATATAAGAACGCGTTGCATCGTACATCGTAACTTTATATGCTTTCCGGATCTGATCAGTAGCGCCGATGGCCATGATATCACCATTATAAAAATCGGTAACATCAATCACCACGCCTGTTGTATCTTTATTGTAGGCTTTAATTTCAAAACTGGCTAAAATCTGCGCAAGATTAGAGTTTTGTACCGATTCGTACATATCGCTGTTCGGATCGGCTTTGGTGGAGTAACTAGGAACGCGGATGTACACCTGTTTACCTTTACGCTCCCATTTCCATACCTGCTCGTTTAATTCCTCGCCACCATATTGCTGGTTGCCTACTTTTACGCCTGCAGGTGCTTTTGCCAAACGGGTAACCACGAGCATTTCGCGGTTAATCATCGAATCCGGTATCTCAAAATACCATTTGTCGTCTACTTTGTGCGTTTTAAATAAACCGTTTGTTGTTCTTGCCTTTGCGGTAACTACTTCAGAAAATGGTTTAATGCCCTCTTTTTTTGGTGCTGCTGCCGGGGCTGCTGTAGGCGTTGCCGGTGTGCTTCCTTTAGTTGTTTTAGACTTTTTCTGGGCAAATACGGAACCTGTTCCGGCTACACCAAGTGCCAGGATACCTGCAAGGGCAAGTACCTTAAAATTTTTATTCATGTGTATATAAAGTTAGTTTGCTTGGCAATAAGAGGTTAAAGTTAAAATCTTGTTACACGACAAATCGTTTGTAACCGGAAAATTACGTTTATCAGATTCTTTTTTCGAGTCGAACCACTTTAAGATAGACCTGATTATCCCTGAAAATTTCGAGAATGATATTGCTTTCTGCTTTCGATTTAAACATTTCGGTAAGATCGTTTAATGAATAGGCATCAATGCTCTTAAAATTTACCCCGATAATTTCATCGTCAGGACACAAACCTGCCTTTTCTGCCGGACTATTTTCGTCTATTTCTCCGATCAGCACTCTTTTAAATGCTTTCTGATCGAGATATAACACCATACCCACCATATCATGTTCGAAAGGTATTTTCCTGAATTTATTGGGCTTAATATAAATAAATGTATCCCGATAGTTAAACTGAATGTCAAATTTCCGGAGTAAATCGGCGCCTAAATTGCCATTCCTTTTGGATAAATCTATTTTATTTGCAATACTTTTGAAATCAGGAAATCCGGCAACAACATCTTTAAAAACATTGCCTCCAATACTAAATCTGGTTACTCGACCAACATATCCTTTAATCTGCCCGCTTAAGCTCATTCCCAAATTAGCTTTGATTTTCTTTTCAGGCAGGGGGAATTCTTTGCCATTGAGCATTTCGAGCGATAAAGCATGGCTCGCTCCGCTATCTATTAAAAACCTGGCTTCAGCTGTTTTCCCGTCAGGCACATCAATTGTGGCTAAAATATAAGGCTTCTGGTTTTCTATTCCGATAGGTATTTTTTTTCCGCGGTATTTAATTTTGGCATCAGGATTATAAATAATCAGCCTGTTTTCACTATACCTGATATCAACAATAAAACTATTAAAAAAACTGTAGCCCAGCAAACCATAAATCTGCATTCCTAAATGTCCAGACAGGTTAAACAAGTCTTCTTTTAAGATCGCCGCCGGTATATACTTCATACTGGCATTGCCTACCTTAACATCAAGACTTTGAGAAACATAAGCATCAACACTTTCAATGCCTAAGCCAGAAACTTTAATTTTACGGAGCATACCAAAATTCAATGAATCGATGATAGATGGATCAGTAATAATCATCGGACCAACGCCGGTATCAAGAACAAAATCATATGGTCCTTTTCCATTTACATATACCGGAATAACCATGAGGTTTTTGATACATTTAAAAGGGATAGACTGTTTTTGCCGGTTTCTTTTAAAAAGAAATTCCTGTCCGAACCCGGACAAAGCAAGAAATATAAACCCCAGGCAAATGGTCAGTTTACGTAAACAGATTATTACACCGGGGTTATATTTGGCTAACATTAAACTAAATTTAATAAATTAGTTAATCTTTATGTCACCTAAATTTAGCACATGTTTCTTTTAAAAAAGTATAATTCTATTTTTATCACATTTATTCTATCACTCTGTTTGTTAACAGGCTGCTCAACCAATAAGATCATTTCAAAAAAAGTAGCTAAAGCATTTAAAAATTCGCAGGTGATTAAACAATACCAGGTGGGCTTCGCCCTTTACAATCCCGCAGATAAAAAAATGATTTTTCAGAAAGATGCAGACCAGTATTTTACCCCGGCATCTAATACCAAACTATATACGTTTTTTGCAAGCTTAAAAATGCTGCCAGATTTAATGCCTGCATTAAAATATACCGAACGGAATGATTCGTTGATTTTTTGGGGAACCGGAGATCCGGCTTTTTTACAGTTTGCGGTAAAAGACAAATCGGCATATAATTTTCTCCTGGCCTCCAATAAAAAACTGTTCTTTTCACCAGGAAGATATTCGGGCAATTTTTTTGGCGAAGGCTGGGCCTGGGATGATTACGATTATTATTACCAGCCAGAAATTACCGAAATGCCTATTATGGATAACATGGTGACCTCTACCTATCTCAGCCCAAATAAAATCAATATTGAACCAAAGGTTTTTGCGCCCTGTTTCGAAATAGATTCTACCCGTAGAACAGGGGATTTTCAGGTGAGAAGAGATTTCTTAAGTAACTGCTTTCACTACTCTGCTGTTGCGGTAAAGCCCGGTTATAATCAGCAAAACCCTTATAAAACCAGTGCGCAGGTTACTGTTGAGATACTGGCTGATACTTTACACAAACCCGTAGGTATCGTAAATTTAAAGATCCCACAGGATGCTAAAACATTACCTGGCGCAAAGCGCGATTCGGTGCTAAAGCATATGATGTTACCCAGCGATAATTTTATTGCCGAACATTTGTTATTGGTTTGCGCTAACCAGATTGGCGATACATTAAGCACCACCAAAGCGATTGATTACATGATCAAAAACTACCTTTCTTTTCTGCCTGATCCAGTAAAATGGGTTGATGGATCTGGATTGTCCCGCCAGAATTTATTTACACCGCGCGATAATGTATACCTTCTGGATTCCATTTACAGGCTGGTAAACAATCCGGAAAAGCTTTTTGATCTGTTACCTGCAGGCGGAAAAAGCGGCACTTTAAAAAATGCTTACCCCAAAACCGATAAACCTTTTGTTTTTGGGAAAACCGGTTCGCTGGGCGGTGTTCATAATCAAAGCGGCTATGTGCTCACCAAGAAGGGTAAAACCTATATTTTTTCTTTTATGAACAACAGCTTTGTCAAACCAACTGCCGAGGTACGTGCAGAAATGGTGAGGATAATCACTTATATACACGATAATTTTTAAGTATATGTAACATCAATTAATACCCTAACTATGAAAAAAATCTATTTATTGATGGGCATTTCTACCCTGCTGGTCATATCATCCTGCAAGAAAAACGATCCCATAACCGATTCTACCGGGAATCCTATACCCACAATACCATATATGCCAGACAATAGTTTTAAAATTGTAAGCTATTTTCCAAGCTACCGGGATCCGGCCGGTGTGGCAGATTCGAAGTTTAAAATGATTACGCACCTCTTTTATGCTTTTTTAAACCCCAATACCGACGGAAGCTTAGCGGCATTAGAACAACCTGGTCGATTTACAACCGTAATGCAAAAGGCAAAGGCTAATGGTGTAAAAACAGGCATATCGATATCGGGTACGAAAAGTATTTTTGTAACCATGGCTGCATCTGCAACGGCCAGAAATCTGTTTGTAAAAAATGTGCTAACTTTTGCCAAAACAAACAATCTGGATGGTGTAGATATGGATTGGGAATACCCAAGTACCAGCGATGGCTCAGCAGACAATTATGTGCTCCTGATGAAGGAACTTTCAGACTCGCTACACAAATACCATAAATTTTTAAGTGCGGCCATCACCCCGGGTGTATATGCCGGCAGTATTAGAGATGGATTAAAATCTGAAGTTTTCCCATCTGTAGATTTCTTTAATATTATGGTTTATGATGGTATTGGCTGGGATAAAAATGAACCTATTCAACATGCATCATACAACATGGCGGTTGCCAGTTTAAATTATTGGCTAAGCACACGGGGTATGCCAAGGGAGAAAGCCATTTTAGGTATCCCGGCTTATGGTAGGAATGCCGGTAACTCGGCTAAGGCCTATCGTGATTTTGTAACCGAGGGTGCCGATGTAAGTTTAGATAATGCATTAATTAATGGCGTTCAATTTTACTTTAACGGAACGATCACCACCAGAAAAAAAGCTAAACTCGCCAAAGATATGGCAAATGGAATTATGTTCTGGGAATTCTACCATGATGACAATGGCGATAAATCTATTATCCGCGCTGCCAACGATGAGCTCGGGAGGAACTATAATTAATATGAAACCCAACTTTAAATCGATTGACCAGCCTTTTTCTAACCAAATAAATACTGAGGGAAGCACTTATTTATATTTTGGTGGAACAGCTTATCTGGGCATTCCCAAAAACCAGGATTTCATTGACTTATATATCGAAGGAATTAAAAAGTTCGGTTTAAACAACGGAACAAGTCGCACCAACAATATTCAACTGGGCATTTATGATGATGCCGAAAAAGTAGCTGCCGGGCGATATGGAGCAGAAGCCGCGATCATTACTTCGAGCGGATATTTAGCCGCACAGCTTACTGTTAAAGGCTTGTCCACATCAGGCAAAATAATCTATGCTCCGGCTACGCACCCTGCACTTTGGTTAACCGATCAGCCGGCAAATCCGCTACAAACGTTTAATGACTGGAAGCAGGAAACAGTTAAGGTCATCAATGCTTCAGAAGAAAAAAAATGGGTACTGATCAGTAATTCCATGAATAATCTTTTCCCTGAAATTTATGATTTTAACTTCCTCACTGAAATACATGCGGAAAAAGAAATTATTTTAATTGTTGATGATTCGCATGGTATAGGGATCAATAATAATGGATGGGGTGCATTGATCAACCTTCCGGTTAAATCCAATATCCAACGGCTTGTTGTGGCCTCAATGGCGAAAGCCTTAGGGGTAGATGCCGGTTTGGTTTTGGGTTCTGCTGACCTTATTGCCAAACTAAAAAGCGGCAATATTTTTATTGGGGCATCACCTCCTTCTGCTGCCAGCCTGTTTGCCTTTATCAAGGCTGATAAAATATACCACCATGCATGGACGAGATTACAGGAGAATATAAAGCTATTTACTGCCAATTTAAATAAAACATGGACATTTGAACCAGCATTTCCTGCATTTTTGACTCGAGACTCAACTTTAGCAGACCGCTTGTTAAAAGAAAAAATCCTGATTTCATCTTTTCCTTACCCTAAGCCGGAATCTAAACCGATCAATAGAATTATTTTGAGCAGTTGGCATGAAAAAGAAGATATTGAAAAGCTGGTGGCGGCTATAAATTTTTAGCCTTTCCTTATCCAATTAATTTTTCAATATTTATGACATGAAAAAACTGTTCGTATTCCTGGCGCTAACGCTGCTCTTTGCCAATATCGTTTCTGCGCAAACCACTACGGTTTGGATTGTTAGGCATGCAGAGAAAGACAAATCTAACCCGCAGGATACCAATCCCAACCTATCTGATGAGGGGAGAATCCGGGCAGGAGATTTAGCAACGTACCTCAAAAAGGTGAAATTTGATGTTGCTTTTGCCACACCCACAAAAAGAACACACCAAACATTAGATTCATTGGTGATTCCGAAAGTGATTGATTATAAAGATATCAAATCGCTTGTGGATAGTGTTAAAACCAATTATGCTGGCAAAAACGTTATAATTGCCGGCCATTCTAACACGGTGCTGGAGATTATTGAAGCCTTTGGCGGTAAAAGGCCAAAAGAGGAATTAACTGACGATGATTACGATTACATTTTCGAATTATCGGTAAAAGAAGATAAAGCGAGGGTTAAAATGGATCAATACGGCAGGCCGCACCACTTGTAGTTTGTGCTGTCAGCTGTGACCACCTGGTAATTGGAAAGATAAATTTAGTGTAAGATGTTAACACCCTTACACCACGGATAATAATTTAGTTTAGGCCGGTTATTATACGACGAACAGATTTCTCCGTTTCGCTGCGCTTCAGTCGAAATAACGCAACTAATTGTTATGCGCCCAACACCAATGAACCAATGACAATTGAACTAATGAACTACAATTTCTCGAAAGGAATATCCATTAAATCGTAACTTTTCCAAGCAGTAAAATCATAGTGCCACCATTCGTTTTCCAGTACATTCATCTGGTATTTAGCCATGATGGCAATGAGGAAATCACGATTTTGCTTCGCCTCTGGTGATACTTTTTCATATTTGGCCGCAGCGGCTCCCGAAAAACTATCGTAAGGTGTTGGCATCAATAGTTCTTTGCCCGTTTTCAGATGAATCAATGTCAAATCTACCGCACAGCCCCTATTGTGTTTAGATCCTTTTGCCGGATTGGCCACAAAATTTTTATCACTCGCTTTTTTATAAAACTCAACCGTAATGGCATACGGCCGGTAGCCATCATATATTTTTAACCCGTAACCTTTTTTACTGAGTTCCTTTTGAATTTTCTTTAAGGCATCTACAACAGGTTTCCGGGCAAAAGCCCTCGCCTGTTTATACATCACCTGTTGCATAAAATTATTCCTGGTCGCATAGCGGATATCTAACTTAATCGTTGGAATGGCTTTTTTGATCTCAACCAGTTCGTTATTCGGATTCGATTTTACAGAAGCCTGATATTGGTTATAAGAATTTACGATAACCAGCTTTTTTATCGGAACCGGTTTATTTTGAGCATTTACAGCAACAGAGAAAACGAATAAAACGAGCAGATTGAATTTCATATTTAGTAGCATAAGAAATAAGTATCAAGATGTTAGATACAAGTATCAAAATATTTCTATCTCACATCATCCGTCTTACATTGTCCATCTTACATCTTTTATTGATTAGAAACGACTAACAGTTCCAAATCCTTAAATGGCAAATTAAACATATCTGCCAGATCTTTATTGGTGCAGTTACCCTGATAGATATAAAGTGCTTCGCGGATGCCCGGGTTATTCCAAACCATATTCATTAAGCCTCCAAATTCACCAATATCCAATAAAATCGGAGCAAAGATATTGGTAAGCGCATAAGATGCTGTTCTTGGAACACGTGAGGCAATATTAGGCACACAATAGTGAATTACATCGTATTTTCTAAAAACCGGATTGGTGTGGTTAGTCACCTCTGACGTTTCGAAACAACCACCCTGATCAATACTCACATCAATAACCACCGAATGTGGTTTCATCCGGGCAACAGTTTCTTCCATTACTATACATGGACTACGGCCGTGTGTAGCCCTAATGGCACCAATGACTACATCGCAGGTTATGATAGCCTTATTCAAAACAATAGGTTGCATTACTGAGGTAAATACCCTGCTCCCCAAATTATTCTGCAGGCGGCGTAAACGGTAAATGGAACTATCGAAAACCTTTACCTCTGCCCCTAATGCCAAAGCTGTTCTGGCAGCATATTCGCCAACCGTTCCGGCACCCAAAATCACAATTTCTGTAGGAGGAACCCCGGTAAAACCACCTAACATCAAGCCCTTGCCACCGGTTACATTGCTTAAATATTCTGCAGCAATTAAAATAGAGGTAGAACCTACTATTTCGCTCATGGCGCGTACTACACTCAGGATATTACCTTCGTCGCGGAGGTTCTCAAAACATAGTGCATTAATTTTTTTATGCATCAAAGCTTTAAGATATTCCTGCTTTAGCGTTCCGGTCTGCAAAGAAGAAATAAGTGTTTGGCCTTTATGCATCATTTCAATCTCTTCCAGCATTGGAGGGGCAATTTTCACCAGGATATCAGCATCAAAAACTTCCTTTTTGTTATAGGCAATTTTTGCACCCTGCTCTGCATATTCGGTATCGGAAAAATTAGCAGCAATACCTGCACCGCTTTCTAGAACAACCCGATGTCCGTTGTTTACCAATAACGCAACAGATAAAGGGGTTAATGCGATTCTGTTTTCCTGAAAAGAAATTTCTTTGGGTATTCCTATGTATAGACTGTTTTTTTTATTTCTGGTTTCTAGCGTTGCTTCTTGCGTTTGTAGTAAACCCTGACGAGCTATATCGGCCATTCCTTCCCGTAATCCTGTAGCCATGTTAAATTAAAATTATGATAGTTTTAGGTTGTTCAAGGTACGGAAAATCTGTTAATTTATTGATAACTAAATGTTATACCTTCGAGAGTTTGAATAATCGGCGGTTTTCATCCAGCACACTAATCTCAACCTTAATAAAACTTTCAGGCAATAATTCCCCTACACGCTCAGGCCATTCTATTAAGCAAATACCACCACCATAAAAATATTCTTCATAACCCAGATCATAGGCCTCATAAATATCTTTTATCCTATAAAAATCGAAATGGAATACAGATCCGTTAGGGCTATCATATTCGTTAACGATAGAATAAGTTGGGCTCGAAACCACATCGGTTACGCCCAGGGCAGCACAAAAAGTTTTGATAAAAGTGGTTTTTCCTGCACCCATATCGCCTTCAAAAATGAATACTTTTTGATCGCTGGCAAAATCAGAAAGCTGCTGTGCAACAGCAGGTAAACCGGCTAAACTATTTACTTCGATATCCATTTAATAAAATAAAGGCAAAAATAACACTAAAATATCTTGATTTTGTAACACCCGGTGATTTTAGCAACAGATTTTGTTCAGTTGATAATTATGCCGATTATTATGCCATGAAAAAAATTCACCTCTCTTTCCCTGTGCTTCTTTTAATACTTTTTATCTCTTGTAAAAAAGAAACAACCAAACTTAGCGGAGAAAACAAACTATTTTCTTTCTCCATTACAGACCAGGTATCGGCTCCGGTTATTGATGAAACTTTGCGCAAAATTACCGTAACCGTTACACCTGTTGCCAATTTGAGCGCTTTAAACTGCAGTTTTGCTGTTTCAGATGGTGCACTGGTAACTTTTAACAGCATTAAGCCTGCCGCTAATACGGCAATTGTCGATTTCTCTAAACCTGCTACACTGCATATTTTAGCAGCTAACGGAAATACGAGCGTTTGGACCATTATCGTTAATATCGTTTGGGAAGATTACGGACTTGGCAGGTTGGTAACCGCATCAAAAAGTATTGAAAAAACATTTAAATGGTATTACGATCAAGCCGGAACAGGGCTATTTTCATCTATCAACTGTGGACCAACTGTGGCTACCATGGCTGTTAAATGGAGCGATTCTACGTTTACCAAAACACCTCAGGATGCCCGTAACACCTATCGTTCAACCGGAGGCTGGTGGTATACAGATGATATTGTAAATTACCTGAATAAATATGGCATCAATTCTTCTTACACAGCATTACCGGATAATTATCAAACCATTAAGAAATATATTGACAAAAATTATATTGTAATTTTATGCCTTGATAACTATTACCTGCGTTACAATGCAAATGCTACCCAGCGAGTAGATAAATATTATAAAGTTAATGCCGCAGCATCGGGCCATTTCATTATCGTAAAAGGCTACAGGCAGGTGGATAATCAGTTTTATTTTGAAGTGTACGATCCCTGGTCCTATGGTGCTACTTATGCCGCTAGTAATCAGTTAAAAGGAGAAGACCGCTATTACAGAAGCGATGACCTGGAAACAGCTACCAATATATGGTGGGATTACGCCATTATTGTGGCTCCTAAAGGAAAAACTGTAGAAAAGCTAAATCAATTAAGCCCTAAGGCACAATTATTATCAATAGTTCCCGCCCAACATGGTGGATAAAGTGATCAAGAAAGTTTAATTATATCATTGATCATTTTAAGAATTAACCTTTAAAATAAAGGCCGATAATCATTAAATTGAATTATCGAATAAAAATTAAGAAAATACCCCGGTTTGCCAAAAAACAGGTTAATTTTATTATAACAATAGTTATAATGAAAGGCAAAAGTAATACATAAACTGCATTGCTTTTGCCTATTATAAATCGTTATTTTGACGGCATTAAAAAAATCATTTTTTCAAATGATTTAACCAAAAATTTCTGCATTCCGCTATGCTTCAATCGAAATGATGAAATTCATCTACACTTATCTCGGCGAATACGTCACTACCGGAATAATCATTTCCTCTAACGAGATCCCGCCGTGCTGGAAGGTTTCGTTATAGTAGTTTACAAACTGATTGTAGTTGTTCGGGTAAACGAAATAGCTATCTTCCCTTGCAAAAATATAACTGCTGCTGATATTGATCTTCGGCAACAAAGCATCGTGGGGGTTTTTAATCAAAAATACTTCTTTCGCATTAAAATTAAGGTTTCTGCCCTGCTTATACCTTAAATTGGTATTTGTACTTCTATCACCAATTACTTTAACCGGTTTTTTAACACGGATGGTTCCGTGGTCGGTGGTGATGATCACCTTAACTTTTTTCTGCGAAATTTTCTTCAATAAATCCCAAAGAGGTGAGTGCTCAAACCATGATAAGGTTAATGAACGGTAAGCCGCATCATCATTGGCCAATTCACGTATCATCTGCATATCGGTACGGGCATGGCTCAACATATCTACAAAGTTGAATACAATGGCATTGAAATCATTGTGCAATAAGTTGTTTGTCTGCTCAACAAGATCTTTCCCCTGCTCAAAAGTCAGGATTTTATGATAACTGAATTTACAATCCTTTCTTAAGTTACGTTTAATATTGTCAGACAGGAAAGCCTCTTCATGCATGTTTTTTCCACCTTCATCATCGTCGTTTTGCCAAAGTTGAGGGAACCGCTTTTCCATATCTAAAGGCATCATCCCAGAGAAAATTGCATTACGGGCATATTGTGTTGCTGTTGGCAAAATACTCGTGTACATATCTTCCTCGTCTATCCTGAAATATTCTGATATCAATGGATTAATAATTTTCCATTGATCATATCTTAAATTATCAATCAGGATAAAAAATACAGGTGTATTATCATTGATAAGCGGAAAGGCTTTTTTCTTCAGTAACTCGTTCGAAAGCAGAGGAGCTTGATCTCTGTTCTTAATCCAATCCAGGTAATTTTCTTCAATAAATTTTGTAAATTGGGTATTGGCCTCCTGTTTTTGCATGGTTAAAATTTCATGCATCTGCGGATCGTCCAGTTTTTCTAATTCAAGCTCCCAAAAAACGATTTTCTTGTAAACATCAATCCACTCCTCATAATTAAGCCTGTCGCCCAATGTCATTCCCAAACGGCGAAAATCCTGTTGATAAGCCATAGAGGTTTTTTCACTCACCAGACGTTTATTATCAATCAATTTTTTAATGGTCAGCAAAACCTGTTTAGGATTAACCGGTTTAATCAGGTAATCATCAATTTTGCTGCCTATTGCATCTTCCATCAGGTTTTCTTCTTCACTCTTTGTAATCAGCACCACAGGAACATCGGGGTTTAAGTTCTTAATGGCCGATAACGTTTCGATACCGCTCATGCCAGGCATGTTTTCATCAAGGAAAACCAGATCAAAATGGGCTTTCCCAAATGCTTCAAGAGCATCGTTACCATTGGTAAAAGTAGTTACATGGTAACCTTTATCATTTAATAATAGTATATGAGGTTTTAACAGGTCGATTTCATCATCGGCCCATAATATTTTAGTTTCTTGCATGTTTTTGTAAAAATAGATCAGTATTGCCGTTTAATTACGGCAGGTAATTCAAACTATAAATAAAAATAGCAATTTTTGTACCGTATCTATCTATTTAACTATTTTTAACGATTGAATAAGAAGAAAATAATAAATGATCCGGTTTACGGTTTCATCAGTATCCCGTCCGAATTGGTTTACGATGTGATATCCCATCCTTATTTCCAACGTTTGCGCTACATCAAACAGCTTGGAATGACACATTTGGTTTATCCAGGGGCTTTACACACGCGTTTTCACCATGCTTTGGGTGCCATGCACTTAATGAGTCTGGCCATCAATCTGTTAAAAAGTAAAGGACACATCATAACCGAAGGCGAAGAAGAAGCCGCCATTTTGGCCATTTTATTGCACGATATCGGTCATGGGCCTTTTTCGCATGCATTGGAGCACTCTTTGGTGACCGGAATCAGGCACGAGGATATTTCAGCAAAACTGATGCAGGACCTGAATGCTCATTTTGATGACCGTTTAACCCACGCTATCGAGATTTTTAATGGCACCTATCCTAAAAAATTTCTTCATCAATTGATTTCTGGCCAATTAGATCTGGATAGAATGGATTATTTAAACCGCGATAGCTTTTTTACAGGTGTAAGTGAAGGCGTAATCAGTTTCGACCGGATCATTAAAATGTTCAATGTGTATGATGATGACCTGGTAATTGAAGAGAAAGGCATTTATTCCATCGAGAAATTTTTAATTGCCCGCAGACTGATGTATTGGCAGGTTTACCTGCACAAAACAGTCATATCGGGCGAGATGATCCTGGTAAAATTATTAGAACGCGCTAAAGAATTATCAGCCGCCGGAGAAAACTTATTTGCTTCGCCATCTTTAAATTATTTTTTAAAAAACGATATCAACGAGGCTAATTTCTTTGCGCAGCACGAAAATCTGGAACATTTTACCAACCTTGATGATCAGGATATTTATGCAGCTGTTAAGGTTTGGACCAAACATCAAGATAAAATTTTGTCTGCGTTATGTAAAATGCTCACCTCCAGAAACCTCTACAAGGTAGAAATGGGCAACGAAAGGGCTGATACCGACCGTGTAAACTTTTTGCAGGATGCGGCAATTAATTTATTGGAAATTAAACCAGAAGAGGCCAGGTATTTTGTTTTCACCGATTCTATACAAAACCGTGCATATAATGCAGGTGTTGGAAATATTAAGATTTTAATGAAAAATAACGACATTGTTGATATTGCAAAGGCTTCTGATTTGTCTAATCTGGAGTCGTTACAGAAAACTGTAGAAAAATATATACTCTGTTACCCAAGAGGGATTTAAGTTTTTTTAACAAAATATTTGACTTTCAGTGTCGTTTTAACTCTTATTATTGTGCAAGTAATACCCCGTTTAACCCATGCAGGTTTTTTTGTTCATATCAATTTAACATATACCTTTGTACGATGCAATTTACTGCCACGCAGATAAGTCAGTTTCTAAACGGTTCCATTGATGGTAACCCAGATGTAGCCGTTACCGAACTTTCTAAAATAGAAGACGGAAAGGAAGGCTCCTTGTCATTTCTCTCGAACCCTAAGTACGAAAACTTTTTATATTCTACTCAGGCGTCAGTTGTTATCGTATCAAAAGACTTTGCGCCTACACAACAGTATACCAGCACCCTCATCCGTGTTGAAAATCCATACAGCGCGTTTACGATCTTATTGGATAAATATAACGAAGCCATTAACGCTCAAGCCGTACAATCTGGTATTGATAAACTGGCCTTCGTTCATCCTACAGCCAAAATCGGCAACAACGTATTTATTGATGCTTTTGCCTATATTGCCGAAAATGTAGAGATCGCAGATGGCTGTAAAATAAACGCACAAACCTTTATTGGTGCAAATTCTAAAATTGGCAAAAACAGCACATTTTTTCCTGGTGTAAAAATTTATCACAATTCTATAATCGGTAGCAGAGTGGTCATCCATGCCAATACGGTTATCGGAAGTGATGGTTTTGGTTTTGCCCCACAAAAAGACGGCACTTACAATAAAATCCCGCAGATTGGAAACGTTATTATCGAAGATGATGTAGAAATTGGCGCAAATACTACAGTAGATCGTGCAACAATGGGATCAACAATTGTAAAAAAAGGTGTAAAAATTGACAACCTGATCCAGATTGCGCACAATGTAGAAATTGGCGAGAATACTGTTGTAGCAGCACAGTCAGGTATTTCTGGAAGTACAAAAATTGGCCCTAACAGCGTGGTTGGCGGACAGGTTGGTATAGCCGGGCACCTAACTTTAGCTAAAGGAACGCAGATTGGGGCACAGGCAGGTATAAATTTTAATATCACAGAAGAAAATAAACAATGGCACGGCAGTCCGGCGCAACCATTGCGCAACTGGATGCGTGCATCAGTCATTTTCAAACATCTTCCAGATGTAGAGAAAAGAATAAATAAGCTCGAAGAGGAGTTGAAAAAACTCACCGCTGAACTGGAAAAGAATACAATACACAATGAACGTTAGACAAAAAACGATTAAACAAGAAATATCAGCATCTGGTGTAGGTTTACACACTGGTGCCAATGTGACTTTAACATTTTGCCCCGCCCCTGAAAATCATGGCTTTAAATTTCAGCGTATTGATTTAGATGGCCACCCGATTATCGAAGCTGATGCAGATAATGTGACCGATACCTCACGGGGCACTACACTTACCCAAAACGGCGCCAGCGTAAGTACTGTAGAGCACGTAATGGCATCGTTGGTTGGTATGGATCTTGATAATGTACTGATTAAATTAGACGGTCCGGAAACACCAATAATGGACGGAAGTTCTATTCAGTTTGTTGATTTGTTGGAAGAAGTAGGAACAGTTGAGCAAAATGCAGATCGCGAGTATTTTACCATTCCACATAACATTACCTATACCGAAGAAGATAGAAAAGTAGAAATTGTGGCCATGCCGTTAGACGATTATCGTTTTACCTGCATGATCGATTATAACTCTCCTGTTTTGGGTAGCCAGCATGCAGGCATTAATACCATTGCAGAATTTAAGAAAGAAATTGCTTCTTGCCGTACCTTCTGTTTTCTACATGAACTGGAATACCAGCTATCTCACAATTTAATTAAAGGGGGCGATTTAAATAACGCCATTGTAATTGTAGACAAAGAAGTTACCAGGGATGAATTAAGTCACCTGGCTAAATTATTTAACCGCAAAGATATCGATGTTGCCCCGCAAGGGATTTTGAACAACATGGAACTGCGTTATCAGAACGAACCTGCACGTCATAAACTTTTGGATATGATCGGCGACTTGGCCTTGGTTGGTATGCATTTAAAAGGCCACATCATGGCGGCCCGTCCAGGCCATGCAGCAAACGTTGCTTTTGCCAAAAAGATTAAAGCAGCCATTAGAAAAGAGAAAAATAAAAAAGTACAAAAGGTGTACGATCCAAGTGCAAAACCATTGTTCGATGTAGTAAAGATCATGGAAATTTTGCCACACCGTCAGCCATTTCTATTCGTTGATAAAATACTGGAACTTTCTAAAAACCACGTGGTAGGCGTTAAAAACGTTACCATGAACGAAGAGTTTTTCAAAGGGCACTTTCCTGGCGCTCCGGTGTTTCCGGGTGTACTACAGATAGAGGCCATGGCGCAGGTAGGCGGTATCCTTGTACTGTGTACTGTTCCAGATCCTGAAAATTACCTTACCTATTTCTTAAAGATAGATAATGTACGTTTTAGGGCCCAGGTACTTCCTGGCGATACGATTGTTTTCCGTTGCGATTTACTTGAACCCATCAGAAGAGGCATAGCCCAGATGAAAGGCGTAGGTATGGTTGGCGAAAAAATCGTGGTAGAAGCCGAAATGATGGCCCAAATTTCAAAAGTTAAACAAGCAGAACCCGCTCAATAATGATACAACCCTTAGCATACATACACCCTCAGGCAAAAATTGCCGAAAACGTGGTCATTGAACCTTTTGTAGTGATACATAAAGACGTTGTAATTGGAGAGGGAACCTGGATCGGTTCAAACGTGACCATTATGGATGGCGCACGGATCGGTAAAAACTGCCGAATCTTTCCTGGTGCGGTTATTTCTGGCGAGCCACAGGATTTAAAATTTGCCGGTGAAGTTACCACAGCCGAAATTGGCGATAATACCACCATCCGCGAATGTGTAACCATTAACCGCGGAACCAAGGATAAATGGAAAACGGTTATTGGCAGCAATTGCCTTATCCAGGCTTATTCGCACATTGCGCACGATTGCGAGGTTGGAAATAACTGTATTTTTTCGAACAGTACCACCTTGGCCGGCCACATTACAATTGGAAACAATGTGGTTTTAGCAGGTCTGGTGGCCATACATCAATTTGTTAAGGTAGGCTCTTATGCCTTTGTAACTGGTGGTTCATTGGTGCGCAAAGATGTTCCGCCATATGTAAAAGCAGCCCGTGAGCCTCTTTCTTATGCCGGCATCAACTCTGTGGGTTTGCGTAGAAGAGGTTTTACCAACGAGCAGATTGATGAAATTCAGGAAATTTACCGGGTACTTTTTGTAAAGCACAATAACGTAACGAAAGCTTTAGACATGATCGAAGCTGAATTTAAACCTACCGAAATCCGTGATGAAATTGTTGATTTTATCCGCAATTCCAACCGTGGGGTAATGAAGGGTTTCGGCATGGGAAGCTAAGCCTAAAGCAAAAAGAGCAAAGCTTAAAGCAAAACAAATATTCATGGGTGAGTTAACGCTAATCAGAACAGGTTCAGACCATGCCGGTTTCAGGCAGTTGGTTGCTTTACTGGATCAGGATTTGGCTGTTAGAGATGGTGATGATCATGCTTTTTATGCGCAGTTTAACAAAGTTGATGCCATTAAAGAAGTGGTTATTGCCTGCCAGAATGATGTACCCGTGGGTTGTGGCGCCATTAAACCTTTCTCCACTACAGCAGCCGAAGTAAAAAGGATGTTTGTACATCCAGATCATAGGAAGCAAGGCATAGCTGCTAAAGTCTTAAAAGAATTAGAAAACTGGGGTATTGAACTCGGTTTTTCTTCATGCGTTTTAGAAACAGGGAAAAAACAGCCCGAAGCCATTGCACTTTATCAAAAGACAGGTTATCACATCACGACCAACTATGGACAATATATCGGCATTGATAATAGCGTTTGCATGACTAAATCGCTTATCGCTAAACCCCAAACGCCTGGCACAAATGAATATTAGTTTACAAAACGTTGGAAGAAGGTTTAATAAAGAGTGGATTTTCAGGAATTTAAACACTGAATTTTCTACAGGAAACAGTTACGCCATACTCGGGCCTAATGGTTCCGGTAAGTCGACTTTATTGAGCGTACTAACCGGCAGCCTATCACCGTCAGAAGGAAAGATTTCATTTTCTGATACGAAAGATATTCCGGTAGAAAATATTTATAAATACATCAGCCTTGCCGCACCCTATCTCGAACTGGTTGAAACTTTTACGCTAAAAGAGCTCATTGATTTTCATTTTAAGTTTAAAAATTTTGCCACTGGCCTGGATGCAAAAAAGCTGATCAGTATTTTGGGATTAGAAAAAGCAGCAAACAAACAAATCAAATACTTTTCGTCTGGAATGAAGCAAAGAACCAAACTAGCTTTGGCATGTTGTGCAAGTACACCCATTTTATTTTTAGATGAGCCAACCAGCAATTTAGACGTTCAGGGAATAAGTTGGTACCGCGAACTTATCGAAAATTTTGGAAAAGAGCGGCTTACCATAATTGGCTCCAATCAAATACAAGAATACGATTTTTGCACAAATCAAATACAAATATCAGACTATAAGTAACTTAGCTCTAAAAAGTACTGCTATCAACTAGTCTGTTTTGTCATACATTTGTATTATAAATACTTTTTGAAAAAAATATTTTGTAATTCAAAAATTATATCTACCTTTGCACCACCAAAAAGAGAAACAATTATTTAATTTATCTCTCCAAGTAAAAGATTATATTTCCGTTATTCGGATCAAAATAAATAGCCCGTAAAAGGCAAAGAGTTTTTCATAGTTTAGTTTGAGGTTTAGGTTGATTATGCCTTTGGAGTGGTTCCCAAAGGCATTTCTTTTATACGGGGATTTTGTTAATTAAGGCTCCATAAAAAAGGCAAAAACAAAAACTGAATTATCTTATCTCTGCTTCGAACCCAATAAACTCATGACTAGTGAACCAATGAACCACAGATTTTACTTTTCAAATCTGTATGCATTTTTTAACTTTGATTTTTAATCCAAAACAAAAACAATATTCACGATCATAAAATGGCTAAGGCATCAGAAGTAAAAAGCGGAAATGTGCTTCGTTTTAACGGAGAGTTGGTAAGTGTAGAAGAATACATCCACCGTACCCCCGGAAATTTAAGGGCTTTTTATCAGGCCCGTATGCGCAATGTAAAAACCGGCAAAATTGTAGAATACCGTTTCCGCACCGATGAAGAGGTAACGATTTGCCGTGTCGAGACCAACGACTATCAGTACCTATATGAAGATGGCGATTATCTGGTCGTGATGGACAATAACACTTACGAACAATACAACATCCCAAAACTGCTTTTTGGCAGTTCGATTAAATTCTTAAAAGAAGGTATGAATGTGACTATTGCCTTTGAAAGTGATGAGCCTATTGTGGCCCAGCTGCCTAATAGCGTTGAATTGGAAATCACCTACTCTGAACCCGCTGTAAAAGGCGACACCTCTACCAGTGCGCAAAAATATGCCACCCTAGAAACAGGTGCAGAAATCAGGGTCCCCTTATTCATCAATCAAGGAGACAGGGTAAAGATTGACACCAAAACAGGTGAATATATGGAGCGGGTAAAATAGCCTGATTAAAGGTCTAAATTTTCTTAAACCCTAAGCCTTATACCTTAAACCTTTATCGTTTTTTATCAAAATAATTTTACCTTTGCCGTCACGAAAAACGGAAATATAAATCCAATTTAGGATCAGACAATATGGCAAAAGCATCAGAAATTAAAACAGGTAACATTCTTCGCATAAACAATGAACTGGTTACTGTTGACGAATGGAATCACCGTACACCAGGAAAAGGTGGCGCATTTTATACCGGTAAATTCCGTAATATTAAATCGGGCAGAATTGTTGAAGCACGTATGAATACCGACGAGGCTGTAGAAATATGCCGCGTAGAAACCAATGATTACCAATATTTATACGAAGAAGGTGATTATTTGGTAGTAATGGACAATAATAGTTACGAGCAGTTTAATGTAGAGAAATCTTTATTTGGTTCAGCTATTAAATTCTTAAAAGAAGGCATGAATATTATCGTTTCTATGGAAAGCGATGAAGCCATTATGGCACAATTGCCAAACTTTGCTGAATTTGAAATTACTTACTCGGAACCAGCAGTTAAAGGTGATACTTCTACTAATGCCTTAAAAGCAGCAACATTAGAAAATGGTGTTGAAGTTAAAGTTCCGATGTTTGTAAACCAGGGTGATAAAATTAAAATTGATACCCGTACCGGCGATTACGTTGAGCGTGTAAAATAATTTGGATCTCATATCCTAAAAGCCCTTAAAATTAATTTTTTAGGGGCTTTTTTTGTTTAAGAAGCATAAGGTTTTAAAATCTGTGAGGCTTAAACCCATAATGCTAAGTAACCGTAACGCTTAGATTTACTGAGATGACTTAGGTGGTCTTTTTTTTAAGAAAAGCAGGGTTCGTGCGCATGGGGATACAACTGTCCCGCTATTCGCTTCAAAACCTCGGCTTGTGTCTCACCTTCGGGTTTTACGCTGCTATCGGGTTTATTTAACTAAAGCCTTGAGGTCTTAGGTCATAAAACCTTGCAAGGTTTCAAAACCTGCGAGGTCTGAAAAATATTATCTTTGTTTTATGTTAAAAGCCGAAATCAGAAAACTAGCATTAAAAGACAGGTTGCGACTAAACGACCCAACCTATTATGCGTTGAACGAATCACTTTTAAAACAGTTTAAAACAATCGATTTTAGCCGAATTAAAACCCTTCATATCTTTTTACCCATTACAGAAAAAAAAGAGCCGGATACTTTTTTATTGATCAAATGGCTAAGCAAAACCTATCCTGAAGTTAAAATTATTATACCCAAGGCTGATTTTGAAACAGCCCTGATGACCCACCACGAATACCTGGGCGAAAAAGACCTGAAAAAAAACCTTTACAACATATTGGAGCCACAAAAAGGAAACTTGCACGAAGGAGAAATAGACATGGTTGTTATCCCACTGTTAGCCTTTGATAAACAGGGTTACCGTGTAGGTTATGGCAAAGGTTTTTATGATCGTTTTCTTAAAGGTTTAAATGCTCAAAAAATAGGTTTATCTTTGTATCCTGCAATTGAAAAAATCGATGATGTACATGAACATGATATTAAACTCGATTTTTGCATTACACCAACAGAAATTATAAAGTTTTAAGCGTACCGGCATGCCACAGGAAATCGTAATCAAAACCGAAAAACAGTACGAAGACAATATGATTGCCGTATTTGAACTTCAGGAAAAGGAAGATTTAACGGCAGAAGACCTGAAACAGATTGAATTGATGCTCAAAGCCGGAGAAAAATATGAAGCGGAGCATTTGTAAAGGGCCTACTCTCAAATCGTCACCCTGAATTTATTTCAGGGTCTATTTATAAGGCATTTACAGCAAGAAAGATCCTGAAACAAGTTCAGGATGACGACTCGCGCAAAATACTCCGTGTTTTTTCGTATCAGGTGCCTAAACCGAAGAGATATTTGCTTTCACAAAATCACTCACTAAATATGCGATTAACTTAGATGTGAGCTTACTCACCCTTCCATCCAGCATCCGCGTAGCCCCTTCACAAATGTGTAGATAAGAAAATTTATTGGCTTTGCGCAAGATGATTAGCTTTCTGATATCGTTAACCCCAAACCCAGAGGGCGTTTCGGCACTCGAAAGTACATTCTCCATACAATCCAGATCTATTTCCAAACCGATTATTGATCCTAACTCATCAAATAAACCACTATAATCCTGCCCGGTTAAAATATCCTCAAAAAATACAGCCTTTAATTTAGGATGGTGATCGATATGGCTTAAAATAGCCTCGTTATTATAATTCTGATGCAGCCCATACATCAAATAATTATCAAGATAATTTTCATTTAAAGCATAAGAAAACCCATTTCCGCTATGCCGGCCTTCTAATTCCCTTAAATCGGCATGTGCATCAATATTTAATACATCAATTGGCTTTTTATTTGCTAAAGAAGTCCCTTTAATAATTGGATAGGCATTATTGTGCCCGCCACCAATTACAACCGGGATTTTACCCGCAGCCACGATTTTCTCAATTACAGGATAAACCAATGCATCAATTTCAGCAACTTTATCCCGCAGGCCTTTTATGGAAGAATCAGCCGGCTCGTCAATCTCGAAATGGCCCAAAACCAAAACCTCCCCACCATTTAAAAACCGGTTACTTTGAATATTTAAAAAGGACGTTAGTGCCGGTCGCCAAACCGATGCGGCTCCTGCAATGCCTGCATTTGCGCGTACGCCAATGTCTTCAGGAATGCCCAGCAACACAAATTTTGCATTTGTAGTTGGCAATTCTTCCCATGTAGATAAAACCGCTACTTTTTCACCTAGTTTGGTTTCGCCCTTGCGGTGAATAATCAAACGATCGATGTCGTGCTGGGTATATATTTTAAGGTTATCCATTATAAATTTCGCCATTTAAGATCACTTGATCTACCTGGCTTTCGCCAAAACTATAAGGCAAATAAGCAATTGAAGGCATCGGTTTGGTAATCAATAAATTTGCCTTTTTCCCAACAGCAATACTTCCATAATCTTTACTCAACTCCATTGCTGCAGCACCGTTTAATGTTGCGGCATTAATCGCCTGCTCCGGAAACATCTTCATTTTAATGCAAGCTAATGAAACTACAAAATTCATATTTCCGGAAGGTGTTGAGCCTGGGTTATAATCCGTAGCCAAAGCCACTGGTAAGTCAGCTTTAATAAAGCCCCTGGCATCGGCAAACGGAATCCCTAAATAAAACGAGCAAGAAGGCAGCAATGTTACAATCGTATTGGCATTTCTTAACGTTGCAATTGTTTCTTCGTTACTTTCCTCTAAATGATCAACCGAAATGGCCGCATGGTCAACAGCAACCTCTATTGCTCCTGAAACAGAAAGTTGGTTGGCGTGTATTTTCGGCTTCAATCCATATTTCGCTCCAGCTTTTAATACCTGATCGGTCTCTGCAACAGAAAAGAACCCCTTTTCACAAAAAACATCAATATAATCCGCCAGTTTTTCTTTGGCTATGAGCGGCAGCATTTCATTAATAATCAAATCAATATAACCTTGATGGTTATTTTTAAATTCGGCCGGAAATGCATGTGCCGCCAAAAAGGTTGCTTTTATCGGAATAGGAAATTGATCTTTCAGCCTGCGGATTACGCGGAGCATCTTGATTTCACTTTCAGTGGTCAATCCATAACCACTTTTAATTTCAACCGCTCCTGTGCCCTGCAGAACCATCTGTTTTAACCTAAGCGCAGCACTTTGAAACAATTCATCTGCTGTTGCTTGTTGAAGTTTATTCGCAGAATTTAAAATCCCACCACCTGCCGCTGCAATTTCCTCATAACTTTTACCCTGTATTTTCATGGCAAACTCTTCCTCACGTGAGGCTGCAAAAACAATATGTGTGTGGCTATCACACCAGGAGGGAAAAACGTAGCGGCCTTCGGCGCTGTGAGCTGGAAGATTTGCAATGGAAGATGGGAAAGTATCCATTTTTCCAAAATCTTTGATCAGGCCATTTTCTATTAAAAGCCAGGCATTTTCAAGGACAGGCAAATGATCCAGTTCGCTGCCTTGAAGCACTAATTGATCTCGATGGTGAACGCCCACAAGGCCTTTTATATTGGTGATTAGCATTTGGTTCGCTTATTGAGTAAAATGATCGAGTAATAAGTATCTGGATCCGAGTTTGTAAACCCTGATCCATTTTACATCTTACATTATTCCATTTCCAAAAGAACCGGACAATGATCTGAATGTATGGCATCGGGTAAAATCCTTACATTTTTCAAACGGTTTTCCATTGGTTTTGTAGCCAGGTGGTAATCGATCCGCCAGCCCAGGTTCTTCCCTCTCGATCCTGCACGGTAGCTCCACCAGGTATAGTGATGTGGGTCTTTGTTAAAATGGCGGAAAGTATCTATGAAACCATTATCTAAGAATAATTGCATCCATTCCCTTTCTTCTGGTAAAAAGCCAGATGAATTGGCATTGGATTTAGGATTATGAATGTCAATAGCGGTATGGCAAATATTATAATCACCACTCACAATCAAATTTGGGATTTCTTTACGCAATTCTCCAATGTAGGCATCAAAAAACCGCATAAATTCATATTTCTTTACCTGCCGGTCATCTCCGCTTGAACCCGAAGGCATATAAAGGCTCATTAAAGAAAAGCTGTCAAAATCAGCTCTTAAAATGCGTCCTTCTTTATCGATCCATTCTTCACCGCAGCCAAATGCTACGTGGTTGGGTTTAATTTTAGATAAAATGGCTACGCCGCTATATCCTTTTTTCTCTGCCGGGAACCAGTAATGGTGATAACCCAGTTGCTCAATCAAAGCAATAATTTCAGGGATCTGCGAAGGCAGCGCCTTTACTTCCTGTAAACAGACCATATCGGCATTCGTAGCCTGTAACCAGCCAAAAAAATTTTTGGTACTTGCTGCCCTGATCCCATTAACATTATAAGAGATAATCTTCATTCAGTAAATTTCAGTTGTTGTGGGTGGTAAATTTAGAAATTAATTGAATAAATGCTTAGTAATCCAATTAATGATATTTATTAGCGACCGTCATCTCGACTGAAACGCAGTGGAATGGAGATATCTGCTTCAATAGATCTCTCGGCTACTTTGCCACTCCGCTCGAGATGACGCTAACCAGGGAAATGACCATCTAAATGACCATTATCTTTGATTAACCCATCAACAACTGTTTCTCCAGTTTTTTCGCGGCTCTTCGTTTTAAAATGGTAATATCCATTTTTACATCCTGTTTCGGGCGGTTGTTTTTATCGGTAGCCAGAGCGGCAATTTTATCAACCATATCCAAACCTACCACAATTTCTCCATAAACCGTATAATTACGGTCTAAATGTGGTGTTCCACCTATCTTTTTATATATTTCACGCTGCCATTCCGGAATTTTGAATTTTAGCCGTTTTTCTTCCAAATTGTCCAATTGCTGATCGGTAAAAACTTTTCCCTGCACCAGGTAAAACTGACTACCACTCGATGCCTTGGCCGGATTAACGTCATCACCTTCCCTGGCCGCGCCTAAAACGCCTTTTTTGTGAAATAAGCTATCATTAAACTCTGCCGGTATGGTGTATTTTGGCCCACCTTCGCCCAAAAGAGAGTCTGGTTTGGCATTTTTAGAATCCGGATCGCCACCCTGAATCATAAAATTATTAATTACCCTGTGAAATAAAACCCCGTTATAATATCCAGATTTAGCCAGCTTCAAAAAGTTATCGCGATGCAATGGGGTTTGATTATACAGCTTAACGATGCATTCTCCAAATTCAGTTTTAATCCTTACATATTGATTTTTGGGTTTTGCAGCAAAGGCCGAAAGAATAGAAAAGGTGCAGAGGAATAATAATATTTTCTTCATTTAATCAGTGTTTAAGGCTAAAGTAAGCTAAAAAATGAAATTCAGTAAATAATTACTGGCATTATTCGACATTTTTTGCTTTACCTTTGTGTTAATGAAGTTAAAACAAAAAATAGCACTTTCTTTGGCTGTATTCTATGCAGTTAGTGTTATGGGTTTGGCTTTAAGCCTGCATTTCTGTGGAGGCAAACTCGAAAATGTTAAACTGTTCAGCAACGAAGTTTCCTGTAAGTTCTGTAAGGATATCCCTAGCGATAAGAAAGATGATGGTTGCTGCAAAAACACCCAGTTAACGGTTAAGGTAAAAGATAGTCACCAGGCAGAGGCGCAAGTAAAAATGCCAAAGCTCTTTTCTATCCAGCTTTTTCTTCATCCACCCGTTTTAACGTTTTTAAATAATATTACCCCGAAATTTTTTAGTAAAATTTCAAATAAAGCGCCGCCACTTTCCTCGCGGATTGCCCTGCACATTTTCAATTGTATTTTTAGAAATTAGGATTTTTCTACTTTTCCGTCATCCTGAACTTATTTCAGGATCTATTTTGTCATAAGCCCCTGAAATGAATCCAGGGAGACGACAGTTTAAAAATTATTCTAATTCAAAAAAATCATGAAAGCAATCAAAATATTCAGCATTATTATGCTATTCTTTGCCGTTAATATTTCGGCACAACAAATCTCTACAGCTGATTTACAGGTAACCGGTTTAACCTGTTCCATGTGCTCAAATGCAACACAAAAATCTTTAGAAACCCTAGGCTTTATCAGCAGCGTTAAGCCTGATTTAAATAAAAACATATTTGTTTTAACCTTTAAGAAAGAAGCCAATGTTAATCTCGACCTGGTTCGTAAAAAAGTTCAGGATGCAGGTTTTTCAGTAGGTGGATTAACTGCTAACTTCAATTTTAACGATGTTAAGGTAGATGACAAAGGTCAGGCCGTTATTAATGGCAATGTATACCGTTTTGTAAATGTAAAAGGTAAAACGCTTAGTGGTACTGTTAAGGCCAGTGTAGTGGATAAAGATTTTATATCTGGTTCTGCATTTAAAAAACAGGCCGCAACTGCTAATTCTGATGCTTATGCCAGTGGAACAGGCATCATTAACGGAAAAAAGATACGTATTTACCATTTAGTTCTTTCTTAAAATGAAGCGGATATTCGTATTGGCGCTGATGATGATCGGCGCCTATACAAATGGTTTTGCACAAGAACTATATGTATTTACAGAGCCTGCCAGTAATATGCCAACCAAATCGATTGGCGTAAGGATAACCAACGAGGGTATGTTCAACTACCCCGGTTACGTAAGCCGTACTATTCCGGAAGTGATGATTGGATTCAATAAAAACCTGATGATGCATGCGCAAGGTTTTATGTCTGACATGGATGGCCGGTACCGTCTAGAAGGCGGAAGTTTATATGCCAAATACCGGTTTCTATCATTGGATGAAGCGCAAAGCCACTTCAGGGCTGCGGCTTTTGGAAGGATTAGTACCAGCAGAAGACCAACATATACCAAAGACATTAACCTTGAGGGCGACAATAGTGGCCTACAGGGCGGATTAGTTTTCACCCAATTGCTACACAAACTGGCTTTATCATCAACATTAGGTTATGCACATGCTTTCGAAAATAGCGACAGGCAAATTGCGGGAATGCCGCAGCCAAAGAATATGTTGTCTTATAGCTTATCGTCGGGTTATTTGGTGCTACCCGTGGTTTACAAAGATTATAAGCAGCCTAACTTTAATGTCTATTTGGAATTATTGGGCAAAACCGATCCAGGTAGCGGACAATCTTATTTAGACATTGCCCCTGCTGTACAAATGATTTTAAACAGTACCACCCGCATCGATTTCGGCTATCGTTTTCAGGCCATTGGAAACATGGATAACCGATATACCAAAAACATGTACCTGCTTCGTGCAGAATTCAATTTCTTTAACGTTTTAAAATAAAAAAGATGAAAAAAATATTAGGATTGGTTGCCATCATGACGATCGCTACCACAGCATTCACTTATGCACAAACCAAAACAGATGTAGCATTAAACCAGGTATTAACGGCTTATTATGACGTAAAAAACGCATTAGCCACAGATAAAAAGGATATCGCCATCGAAAAAGTGAAAGTTTTATCGGCAAAGGTAAATGCGGTAAACCACAAAGATTTGCCAGCAGAGCAGCATAAAATATTCATGGAACAAGCTGCAATTATTAAAAGTAAATCTGCTGAACTTGCTGGCTCGAACAACATTAAAACACAAAGAAAAGCATTTGAAGGGATTTCTTATGCAATGATCAAAACATTGAAAACCCTGAAGTTTAACAGCCAGACCGTTTATGTTCAACACTGCCCAATGGCTAAGGCAAGCTGGTTAAATGAAAAAGAAAACATCGAAAACCCTTATTATGGAAGCATGATGTTTGATTGCGGCGATGTTTCTGAAACCATAAAGTCGAAATAATGTACTTGCATATCAAAAATATGGTATGCAACCGTTGTAAAATGGTGGTTAAGGCCGAGCTGGAAAAGCTCGGCTTTAAACCGCTATTGGTTGAACTTGGCGAAGTCACCCTTGCCGAAAACATAACAGCTGAAGATAAAATTAAAATTGCAGAGCAATTAACCCATTTTGGTTTCGAACTGCTGGAAGACAAAAAGACCCAAATTGCGGAGCAGGTTAAAACGGCCATCATTAACCTGGTTCATTATACCAGAGAACCTTTAAAAATCAATCTTTCTGTCTATCTCAGCAAGCACTTAAAACAGGAATATACCAGCTTAAGCAGCATTTTTTCTGAAATCGAAAACCAAACAATTGAGAAATATTTTATTGCTCAAAAAATAGAAAAGGCAAAAGAAATGCTTACCTACGGCGAACTTAACTTGAGCGAAATTGCTTACCAACTGAATTACAGCAGTGTAGCACACCTATCGGCACAATTTAAAAAAGTTACCGGAATTACGCCTTCTGTTTATAAATTAACATCAACAGATAGCCGGAAAACACTGGACGAGGTTTGAGGACATAAAATGGAAAAGGTAAGATGGAGAACGGGCTTAAAGTTTATGGTTAGATAGATTATGGTTGATGGCCAATGAGCCTATCGGCTATGAACTATGAACCAAAAAACCATTAACCACTTATCTGCAATTCTAACCATTTAACTATCCATCAATTAACCGATTTAAGCAGTTAACCGGTTAACTTATTTCTCTAAACAATTTCTTATCATACGTCAAGATTGATCGGCTGATAATCAGCTATTTTTGCAACTAAATAAAATCACTAAATATGAAAAAATTATTTTTATTTCTGATCGCTACCTCAATCAGTGTGGCATCATTTGCACAAACAAGCTGGAAAATAGATCCAATGCACTCGTTTGTAAACTTTTCGGTTAAACACATGGGCATTTCTTTTGTTGATGGTTCATTCAAAAAATTCGATGGAACGGTTACCGCTGCTAAACCAGATTTAACTGACGCTAAAATCAGCTTTACGGTTGATGTAAACAGCATTACTACAGGTGTGGATATGAGAGATGGCCATTTAAAAACAGATGATTTCTTTAACGCGGAGAAATTTCCAACCATGAAATTCGAGAGCACTTCTTTCAAAAAACTAAATGGTAACAATTATGAGTTAAGCGGTAAATTAACCATCCGCGACATTACTAAAGATGTAAAATTTGCGGTTGTTTATGGCGGTACAGCTAAAGATCAGCAAGGCAATACGAAAGCAGGTTTCGGCGCTACTACAACCATTAACCGTTTAGATTATAATATAAAATATGATCCAACTGGTGCGGGTGTTGCAAAAGATGTTGCGATCAAATTAAACCTGGAATTTGTTCAGGGAAAATAATTCATAAATCGTCATCCCGACTGGAGCGCAGCGAAATGGAGAGATCTTTTAATCCGTAATAGTTACAAACTTCAAGGATTTCTCCACTTCAGTCGAAATGACGATTACTTAAATAGAATATCCATGTCTGCACTATCCCAATTCAGAAACTTTACTCAACGCCTGTCTCAAACGGATTTAATGCCAACGCTTTTTATTGGCCACGGCTCACCAATGAACGGTATCGAAAACAATGAGTTTAGTGAGAGCTGGGCAGATCTGGCCAAACATATTCCTGTTCCAAAAGCTGTTTTGGTGGTATCGGCGCATTGGTACACGCACGGTACTTTTGTAACGGCAATGAATTTCCCGGCTACCATTCACGATTTTGGCGGTTTCCCTCAGGCACTTTTCGATGTTCAGTATCCTGCACCGGGAGATCCGAAACTGGCTGCAGAAATACCTGGCTTAATCCACTCCACTCCTGTTGGCTTAGACCACGATTGGGGCCTCGATCATGGCACCTGGACGGTGGTAAGGCACATGTATCCTGATGCAGCTATTCCTATTTTGCAACTGAGTATCGATTATACCAAATCGCCGGCACAACATTATGAAATTGCCAAAGAAATTTACGCGCTCCGAAAAAAAGGCGTGCTGGTTATCGGCAGTGGCAACATGGTCCATAATCTGCGCATGCTCAGTTGGGAAATGATTAATGGAGGCGGTTACGATTGGGCAATTGAAATGAATGATAAGTTTAAAAATCTAATTGCAAACGGTGATCATCAGCCTTTAATCAACTACCGTAACCTTGGCAATGATGCGATGTTAGCCATTCCTACGCCAGAACATTATTTGCCGCTTATTTATACCCTTGGCATGAAAAACGACAAAGAAGAGGTTTCGTTTTTTAATGATAAGGCAGTGGGCGGTTCGTTAACAATGACTTCGGTTTTGGTGGGGTAATAGGATTTAAATGAAGTGCGAAGCAAAAATGCGTCATCTCGACCGTAACACAGTGGAGCGGAGAGATCTATCTCAAGAAAGATTTCTCGACTACGTTACACTCCGCTCGAAATGACGACTTCCAGTGGAACAACATAAACTAAAATTCTATAAAACTTTATGATTATTCTGTAACGCTTTTGGCCTCCAGAAGCGGTAAATTTGCCTGAAAGAATTTAATCATGACACATACCTATCAACTCACGGGCATGACCTGTGGTGGTTGCGAAAATAAAGTAAAAAGTAACCTGCTTGTTTTACCAGATATAACCGCTGTAGAGGTTTCTAAAGATGCCAATACGGCTACCATCAGCATGGATAAACATATTGGCTTGGAGACTTTGCAGCAAGCTTTAGGCGGCTCCGGCAGTAAATATCAAATTTCTGCCGCGCACCATAATGAAACACTTGAAGATGCAAAATCGTGGGCCGAAACCTACAAACCCATTCTATTGATATTCGGATATGTTACCGCAATATCTTTAGTCGTTTCCTGGCAGGACAATACAATCAATTTTATGGTATTCATGCGCATTTTTATGGCAGGTTTCTTCCTGACCTTTTCTTTCTTTAAAATGCTCAACTTAAAGGCCTTTGCCGAAAGTTATGCCATGTATGATGTTGTAGCTAAAAAATTCAGCGCATGGGGTTATATCTATGCTTTTATCGAATTAGGCCTAGGTTTATCCTTTGCATTGAACCTTTCGCCAAATATTGTAAACTGGATTACCCTGATCGTCATGACCATCAGTATACTTGGAGTTTTAGAAAGCGTTTTAAATAAGAAAAAGATTCAGTGTGCTTGTTTAGGGGCTGTTTTTAACTTGCCGATGAGTACCGTAACCATTGTGGAAGATGCGATTATGATGGCCATGAGCGCAGCCATGTTGATATTGATGTAAGCTATTGGCGCTTATACCTAAACTCCGATTTCCGGCTTTTGCCATTAAGCTCGCCTTCAATCCAGGCGAGCATTTCATTTTTACCCAGGTTTTGGTAAACTATTCTTTGTGGAAAATCGTGTGCCGCATTTTCGAAAATATAAATTCGATCCTTTGTGGAAATAAGCTTAAAACATACTTCTTTTCCTTCATTCTGATGAGCAACAGTTGAACAATAGAAAACATCTTTTCCAGTTTTTCTGATCTGTAATGTTTCAGTAAGTATGCTATCTCCTTTTATGCTAACGCGATAGCTCTTGCCTTTCATTATTTTATCAGCCCCCTGGATCCATTGTTCCACAATTTTTCCTTTGGGCGTTTGCATTTCCCATGAGCCCAATACAAATGAAAAGGTTTTTGATGAATTTTTTTGCGCTTTAACATTGCTATAAAAACTGGCAAGAAATAAAATCAGGGAGTATAAATAGATTCTTTTCATTTATATATGGTATTAGCGAGGTGAGCAAGGTGATGTTTCCCGTGCCAGGCATACATGCCAAGCATATTGGCCAAAGTTAGCTCTTTATTATAGGCCGGATGAATGTATTTCCTTTGATAATCTTCTATTTTTAATGTTTTTAAAAAAGCAACCCAACGCTGATGTAAACCTGTTAACAACTCAACTGACAATTTAATATCACCATTCCTGGCCTCTTCGGTTTCTGCCCAGCGTTCCTCAAAATATGACCTGATTACCGGAATGTCTTCAGTAACGGCTTGCTTAAAACGGATATAGGCATTGATATGACTGTCCGGAACATGATGAACAACCTGCCGCAATGTCCAGCCTCCGGGACGATAGGTCTGCTCCAGTTCTTCATCTGTCAGATTTTCTGTAGCCTTTTTTATTTGGCCTGGTAATGCTTCTATATCAGAAATCCAGGCATCAATCTGTTTTTGATCAAAGATATCAGGCATAACAAACTGACCGATAGGGTATTTAAGCTGTTCTAAATCCATTAATTAATCTTTAATGCATCTTACCGAGTAACCAAAACTTTTAATGCTCTCCGCAATTTCAATATAACCTTTAACATATAAATTGTAATACGATGCTGTTCCATTAGGATTAGCCGTAGCAGTCCACCAATTAGAATCAGAAGTTATACCATGATATGTCCCATCTGCATTCCTACTTCCTGCAGGTAAGCCTGTAAACTGTGTTATGTTTGAAGCACCTGTATCATTACTCCAATGACTGATGCCACTTTCCTGAATTTTGCCGCCACTATAACGGTCGCCCCCAATATAATTATACAAAATAGTCCATTCAGCACTGGTTGGGATATGCCATCCTTGTGGCGCAAGCTTATGATCACTATTTACCGCATACCAATTATATAAAAATCCATATGTTTTGCCTAGTTCTATACTATTATTATAGTTACAATACGCCCCATTTAGTTGTGCGGCCCAGCTGGAATTGTCTGTCACATTTTGTATTATCGTTCCATCTCTGTAATGCGTTGTCCGCAAGTTTTCCATCATCCACACCTGATTCCCTATTTTTACCGTTTTATATACATTCCCATCTATATCCTTCAATGTTTCAGCTGTTGATGCTTCGGTAACGATAAGATTTTCAGAAACACTAGATGCTTCGTAAATCCCGGATTGAGCCTGATAAGCCGTTATAACAGCCTTCCCCGGGCCCTTAATGGTTACCAGATGCCCCTCAATAACTGCAACAGCAGCATTGTCACTTTTAAAAGTGATTTCTGCATTACTATTACTTTTAGGCGTTAAAATAAATGGCGGATCGCCTACTTTTTTATCAGGAATTACAAACCCAAGTGAAGGCCAAAGCCGAGGGGCAATGATCAGCTTTGCCGTAATAGAATCTTTACTGAAGCTTTCTGTTGCTTGTTGTATAGCCGTTATCACACAAGTACCACTTTTTTTTATCGTAACAACATTCCCCTGGATAGTAACCAACGACGCATCATTCGTTTTAAAAGTAAAAGCTCCGGTGCTTTTACTTTTCGGATTGGTGAGCGTAAAGGAAGGCTCTCCCACTCTGACTATATTTAGGTTAAAATCAGAAAGTTCAGGTGATTGCATTGGATTATTTTCCTTCTGACATCCCGTAAAAATTGTCAAAAGAAAAAATACTAAGAGGTATGAGCGTCTTTTCATCTTTTTATTGCAAATATAATTACGTCAGCTTAAGGAACATAATAAATATTACATCAACTTCTTCAACCATTTTAACAAACCCATTTTTGGTGCATAAGGCGGATAAATCATTTTGGTCACACCCAATTTTGATTGAAAAACAACCGCCCTTTCGTGCGAAAAGGTTTTGAAGCCAAAAAAGCCATGACAGCTTCCTATCCCACTGCTGTTCACACCTCCAAATGGTAAATTGGGGTTGCTGATATGAACTAATACATCATTTACACAAGTTCCGCCAGCACTGGTTTCATTAATGATTTTATGTTGATGCTGTTTGTTATCTGAAAAGATGTAAAGTGCCAAAGGTTTATTTTTGCTGTTCACAATATTGATAGCTTCCTCTAAGTTTTTAAAAGTAATAACAGGCAAAATGGGACCAAAAATTTCTTCCTGCATGATGGCACTTTTTTCGTTTACTGAAGTTAAAAGTGTGGGCAATACGGTTAAACTTTTTTCATTTGTTTCACCACCAAAAGTCAATACTGCTCCATCGGCAATCGCATCTTCTTTTAATTTAGCCAAACGCTTAAATTGTTTATCGTTAATTATTTTAGCATAATCGTTTTTATTAATTCCAGCGCCTTCACCAAACATTCTTCCGACTGCAATTTTGTAATGTTCGATAAAGTCATTCCGCTTATTTTCTTCGATCAGGACATAATCCGGTGCAATACAGGTCTGCCCTGCATTAACCAATTTGCCCCAGGCAATTTTTTCGGCAGCCTTTTTAATATTACAGGTTCCATCTACAATAGCCGGCGATTTTCCGCCAAGCTCCAACGTAACCGAAGTCAGGTTTTTTGCAGCAGCTTCCATCACCACTTTGCCAATTGTGGTACTTCCGGTAAAAAAAATATGATCGAACGGGAGTTTTAGCAATTCGGTAGAAACATCAGCATCGCCTTCAAAACAGGCAATTTCTTTAGGATCAAAAGTGGTTGCAATTAATTTACTGATTACGCCAGCAGTTGCTTCACTTAATTCTGATGGTTTCAACATTACGCAGTTTCCTGCGGCAATTGCCGAAACCAATGGACTCATCATCAATTGTAACGGGTAGTTCCAGGGCGCTATAATCAGGCAAACGCCTTTGGGTTCATAATAGATTTTGTTCTGCGCAAAAAGATTACTCATGGTTTTGCCTACGGATTTGGGGCTCATCCATCCTTTCAGTTTTTTAATGGCAAAATCGATTTCGGCATAGGTAAAATACAGTTCAGTTACAGCACTTTCGAAACGGTTTTTACGCAGGTCCTTTTCCAACGCCGTAAATACGGCCTCTTCTGCTCCTGCTAAGGCTTGTTTCAGTAATTTCAGCTTATCTATACGGGTTTTTGCATCCGTTTTACGTAAACTGAATTGATGCTTTTGCTGTAAATCGAAAACCGATTTGATCTCTTGTTCCATAGTTTACCTGAAATTACGCGTTAAATTTATTTAAAATGCAGCCTTTTCATTAAAAATTCATTCATTTAAAGCATATTGCAGCAAATTTTAATATAAAGATGAAAAGACTGTTTTTTGTTTTCGCATTCATAATTCCTTTGGTTATTCATGCCCAAACCATAAAAACAGATGTACTGGTTATCGGTAACGGTGATGCCGCTTATGCCGCGTCTTTTCAGGCTTTTAAATCGGGAGTAAAAACCATCCTGCTTACCCAAAAAGAGCAGTTGGATTTAAATAAAATAACTGAAAATAAAAGGGCTCTACTGCCTTTTTACCAAAATTTTTTAAAGCGGGAAACTGAAAATTCAAAAAGCTTAGAAGCTCCAAAACCTAAACCCGATAAAAAAAACCGGCCGAAAGTAAATCTTGTAGATAGTACCTTACTTTTGAATGTCATTAACAACACTCCTTATACAGAAATTAAACGTTCTGGAATTGGTTGGGAAGCTAAGTTGACCAAAGATAAAAGCATTAAAGCCAAAGTTCTTGTGCTGGCCGATAATTCTGAAAAATTGCTTACAGCATTAAAAATTTCCACTTTAAATCCGGCATTTTCAAGTCCATTAAACTATAACGAAAATACTTACAGGACAACTGTATCCAAAATTTCTTCAGGAGCTCGCTTTTTATCTCTATACGGCTTATTGATCCCAGATCAGGAAAATTTGCTATACATTGCTAAAGATCAAATTGAAATTGGACAAGCCGCTGGCGCAACCGCAGCTTATGCCGCATTTTTTGACACCAAAACCAGTTTATCAAGTTTAAAAAGAATCCAGGGCGAGTTATTGGCCTACAAACATGCACTAATGCCCTTTGAAGATGTAAATGCGACAGATACTAACTGGCTGGCCATTCAAAAAGTTGGTGTAACCGGCATTATTAAGGCTGAAATAAAGCAAAACAAAGCTTATTTTAATCCTGAAAAAGAAATAACTTACGATGAGATTAAGCAACCCATCAAAGATTATTATTACAAAGCCCAGATCTGGTTCGATGATCATCAGAATATCCCCATCAATTTAGAAAACACCATTGCCATGCTTTGTTATGTGGGGAATAAATCAGTTGAGGCAACCAAAACCGAATTGCAAAAGAAGTGGAATAAAAATTATAAATTTAGTTCCAAATACGACCTTAAAAAGGTGTTGACCAGAAGAGAGTTTGCCGTTATCATTAACGACTATCTGAAGCCTTTTGATGATGTGAATATAGATAAAACCGGAAGAGTAATCCGATAATTTCCTGGCTGCGGAAACTGGATTACACGGAATATTATTAAATTTTTTCTATAAGTTATGTGCCTCTGTGGCAACTGATATACTGGATGGTGTAACATTTCCATTTCCTTCTGGATTTAACCTTGCCATTATCTAAATTGCATCCAAACCTAAAATTCATGAAGAAATATTTACTTTTCCTATTGCTCTGCACAGGCGAATATACTTTTGCGCAACAACTAGCGCCCTTAACAGTCGAAAAAATAATGCGCGATCCGAAGTGGATGGGCATTGCGCCAACCAACTTTCGCTGGACGGCAGATAGCAAAACCCTTTATTTTAACTGGAACCCCGAAAATAAAGCCAAAGAAGAATTATTCAAAGTTTCTGCAACTTCTGCTAAACCTGTTAAAGCAGCAGAAAAGGAAGATGAAAAGCTATTGAGTTTAAATTATACCTACAATGCTGATCGCTCTCTTGGCTTAGTAGAAAAAAGCGGAGATATTTATTTACAGAACTTCAAAACGAATAAAGAAACGCGCTTAACCAGCACACAGGAGAGGGAAAGCAGTCCGGTTTTTTTAACCAATGGAAATGTTGTTTATCAATTGGGCGATAATCTTTTCATGATTGATTTAAAATCAGCAGAAACCAAGCAGCTTACCAATTTTGTTAAAGGTAAAAAAGCTGGAAGAGCGGAAATCAAACCAGCCACCGAACAGGATAAATGGTTAAAAGCACAACAGACAGAACTATTCGATATTATTAAAAAACGAAATGCCGAAACCAAAAACGGTTCCCGCGGCGGAAGAGGCCGCTTTGGGAATAGCTCGGCAGATACAAAATCATTAAAAGAACTATACACTGAAGACAAGTTCTTAAATAACGTAATCATCAGTCCGGATGGGCATTTTATTACTTATAAATTAACTACACCCGCACAGAATAACCACAGTACCATCGTTCCGAATTATGTAACTTCTTCTGGTTACACAGAAGATATCCCCGGAAGAACCAAGGTTGGAGAAAACGAAAATATCTCAAAGGGTTTTATATATGATACACAACGGGATACGGTGTATGCCATCCAAACTTCGACCATTACCGGAATAAAAGATCTTCCCGATTATCTGAAAGATTATCCGAAAGAACTGGATACCTTAAAAAAGAAAAATGCAGACCGGCCTGTAAATTTCTTTGGCCCGCTTTGGAATGATAATGGAAGTTATGCAGTTGTTGTGGCTACTTCTACTGATAATAAAGACCGCTGGATTTTAAAACTAGATGCTTTAACAGGAACGTTTTCTGTGGTCGACCGTCAACGCGATGAAGCCTGGATTGGAGGCCCGGGCATTAGTGGCTTTTACCAGGGCAATACGGGATGGATAGACAATAACCGTTTTTATTACCAAAGCGAAGCAACAGGGTACTCACACCTTTATGTAGCCAATGTAAATACCGGAGATAAAAAACAGCTTACATCTGGCAAATGGGAGGTACAATCGGTACAGTTATCAAAAGATAGAAATACGTTTTATATCAAAGCGAATAAGGAGCACCCCGGTATTACCAATTTCTTCAAAATCGGCGTAAATGGTGGTGAACTGGTACAGATTACCACCATGAAGGGCTTAAATGAAATTACCCTTTCCCCAGATGAGAAATACCTTGCCATTAATTATTCCTTTATAGACAAACCCGGAGAGTTATATCTCCAGCCCAATAAATTTGGCGCCAAAGCTGTAAAAATTACCCAATCTACATCAGCTGAATTTAATTCCTACAAATGGCGCCAGCCCGATATGGTTTCTTTTAAAAACCGTTACGGTGCAGATGTGTATGCAAGGGTTTATAAATCGGAAAATCCGCATCCTAACCATCCAGCGGTAGTTTTTGTTCACGGCGCAGGTTATCTTCAAAATGTACACTTTGGCTGGAGTACCTACTTCCGTGAGTTTATGTTCAATAATTTACTGGCCGATAATGGTTACACCGTAATCGATATCGATTATACCGGAAGTTCGGGCTATGGCCGCGATCACCGTACAGGTATCTACCGCCATATGGGTGGAAAAGATTTAACCGACCAGGCAGATGGGGTTAAGTTTTTGGTAGAGAAATACGGTGTTAATCCGAGGCATGTAGGCCTATATGGCGGCTCTTATGGTGGTTTTATTACTTTGATGGCGATGTTTAACCAGTCGGATGTTTTTACCAGCGGTGCCGCTTTAAGATCGGTTACCGATTGGGCACATTATAACCATGGTTATACTTCGAATATTTTAAACGAACCTTTCAACGATCCGATTGCCTATAAAAGAAGCTCTCCGATTTACTTCGCGGATAAATTAAAAGGCAATTTGTTAATGGCACATGGAATGGTGGATGTAAATGTGCATTTTCAGGATATTGTACGCCTAACGCAACGCTTTATCGAATTGGGCAAAAATAACTGGGAACTTGCGGTTTACCCGGTAGAAGACCATGGTTTTATCGAGCCAAGCAGCTGGACAGATGAATACAAAAGGATATTTAAATTATACGAGAATACGTTGAAGAGATAGTTTTTAATAAAACACCGTCATCTCGACCGGAACGCAGTGGAGTGGAGAGATCTTTCTCAAGGAAGATTTCTCGACGGCGCTGCCCTCCGCTCGCTGTGACGACAAAAGCAAAATAGAGCTCTGCTATTCTTTACAAAAACAATATAGTTTTCTTCTATATCGTTATCAATAAATACAATTAACTATTGGTAGATCAGGGTTGACTGACTCCGCTTTTAGCCTTACCTTTGTGCCAACAAAATTAAAGACAAAAAATTATGGCAATAGTAGGTAAAAAATTCCCGAGTGTTAGTATTGATGCAATGTCAGACATGGGTGATGACTTAAAAATCAATGTATTTGAAGAAGCTGTAAACAAAAATAGCAAAGTATTATTATTCTGGTATCCAAAAGATTTTACTTTCGTTTGCCCTACAGAATTACACGCTTTCCAGGCGGCGCTACCTGAATTTGAAAAAAGAAATACAATCGTTATTGGTGCATCTTGCGATACCAACGAAGTTCACTTCGCCTGGTTAAATACGCCAAAAGATAATGGTGGTATTGAAGGTGTTACTTATCCGATTTTAGCAGATACCCACAGACAATTATCAGGTATCTTAGATATTTTAGATCAGGAAGTTAATTACGACGAAGAAGGCAATGAATCATTCTCAGGTTCTAACGTAACTTTCAGAGCGACTTACCTGATCGACGAAACCGGTAAGGTTTTCCACGAAAGCGTTAACGATATGCCACTCGGTAGAAACGTTAAAGAATATCTACGCTTAATTGATGCTTATGCTCACGTTCAGAAACATGGCGAAGTTTGCCCTGCAAACTGGGAAGAAGGAAAAGAAGCAATGAACGCAAACAGAACAGGCGTAGCTGAATATTTAGCCGCTAACTAATTAAACAAAACATTATGTTTTTAGAATTAACAGAAGATAATCTTCAACAATATTTAGCCGATAACCCAAAGGTGATGGTTCAGTATGCTGCATCCTGGTGCGGAAACTGCAGGATCATGAAACCTAAGTTTAAAAAACTGGCTTCAGAAAATGAAGAGGTAGCTTTCCTGATTGTTGATGCCGAAAAACTTCCAAACTCACGCAAATTTGCAAACGTTGATAATTTACCAACCTTTGCAGCCTTTGAGAGTGGTGCTTTGGTAGACCAGGTACAAACCAACAAAGCAGAGGGCTTGATTGAACTATTTAATAAGATAAAGTAATGAAGATTCCGGTTATAAGACAGTTATTTCAAAACACCACTCCTGCACAGCTGGAGACTACTTTAGAGGTTTTAGAGGCTTTCTGTGAATTTAGAGGCGTTAGCGAACATGAAGTTGATGTGGCAGGTGAAATGATTACCAATATCTGTGGCGCACTGGAAGTGCACCAGATGGTAAGTGAAGGTGCTGCCGAAAAAGACGCATTAAATGCCTTCGGCCAAAAAGTGATAGGTTCGATTGATCGATAATCGTCTTAAGCCTTAATCTGGCTTTTCGAAATATTAAATCTCTCGTTGATGAAAATCAGCGGGAGATTTTTGTTTTATTACATTCGTCTTGGTGAGGAGGCTTTTTCAACTCATAACCTGCCCAGATTTCGGGGAAGCAATCTTTTCGTGCTATTAAGGCCCTGAACTGAATTCAGGGTGACGACCGAATTTGCTTCCAAAAAAAAGGCCTGTGAGGACACAGACCTTGGAAATATATTAAACACCTTACAGATTTGGCTTAACTAAGCCAAATTCCTACCTGCATTTACAATACCAAATACCGTTCTTACCGCAAGTTTTTCTAAAGCCTGTTGGTCTTTCTCGTTCTGATCGTGCTGCAGTTTCTCTAACGCGAAATGCTGGATCAAAACCAAAGGCAGAATAATTTTCTCGCGTGTGGCGATCGATTTTTTATCAACCGGGTAGTTAGCCATTAAAGTTGGCTGTCCTGAGAGTTTCAAGAGCATCTCTTTGGTTAAATTGAACTCTTCATGTAATTGGGTCCAAAAGGCACCAAACTCTTTATCGTTGGCCAAATGAGCTGTAATCACAAAATCTGATTTGCTCATACTCATCATACAGTTATCGACTATGGTTTTCAGGTAATCAGAATCCTCATAAACTTTAACCACCTTATCCCAGTTACCCGCCTTTTCCTGATTTTTCATTGCCGTACCCATTCCATAAAAACCCGGTACGTTCTGTTTAAGCATACTCCAGGCCGTTACAAAACTGATAGCCCTTAAATCTTCAAGTTTCATTTCGCCGCCACCATTTCTTTTTACCGGGCGGCTACTGATATTGGCTTGCGATAATAGTTTTAAAGGCGAAAGTTTTTCCAGGTAACTTACAAACAGCGGATGCTCGCGCAGGTCTACAAAAGCCTTGTAACCATCTTCTGCCATTTCATCCAGAAGGGCTTTATTTTCAGGATCTAAAAGCACATTATGTTTTTCTTTTAGTCCGGAGGTTAATCCCGCATTGATCAATTGCTCAATGTTAAATTCAGCACTTTCTACAGAACCGTATTGAGAACTGATGGTTTGCCCCTGAACGGTCAACTGCATATTTTTGTTCGCAATTTCCTTACCCATTGAAGCATAAAAACGGTGTGTTTTACCTCCCCCACGTGCAGGCGGGCCACCACGTCCGTCAAAAAAGGACAGTTGGATATTGTGGTTTGCCGCAACGGCCGACAACGACGTTTTACCATTAAAAATAGACCAGTTCGCCATTAAATAACCACCATCTTTGGTACTGTCAGAATAACCCAACATGATGTGTTGTTTATGGCCACGCTTAGCCAGATGTGCCTTATAAAACGGATTGCTATACAAGGTTTCCATAATGGCCGCAGCACCTTTTAAATCGTTTACCGTTTCAAAAAGCGGCACAAAATCAATGGTTAACGAATCTTTGCTCCAACCGTTCCAAAGGAAAAGCTCGATCAACTGAAGGATATCACTGGCCTGCTGACAATTGCTGATAATAAAACGGTGACAGGCTTTTTCGCCATTTCGTTTTTGGATGCCTTTAATTTCTTTAATGACCTCAATCGTATCATTTGTTAAGGCATCAGCCTCACTGGCGTAAACAACAGTTGCTTCCTTAAATGAAATCAGTGCTAATTTCTCTGCTTCCGAAAGTTGATCATAATTAGCAGGGTATAAAGAAGAAATTGGTTTATTTTCGCGGCAATAGGCATGCACCTTTCTCAATACACGGCTATCCTGGCGGATATCCAACGAGGCGAAGTAATTGCCATATAAGTCTATTTTACGGATCAGATTGTTTACCAGATCAACAAACAAACCTTCGTGTTCTGCCAATAATGTATCTTTGATTTTATTCAGGTTATCCCTTAATTCATCAGAAATATCATGAAGCTCGCAGGTCTGATCGAAAGCATTCTGATAAAGTACATTATGCAGTTTGGCAATGTTTTCTTCAACTCCCCTAAAAGTAATGCGGCGTTTAATCACTCTGAAATCGCGGTAGTAACAGCGGAAAAGGATCTGTCGCAACATCTTAGAAACTTCCAATGTGGTATCGGCATGGATGTTCGGATTTCCATCCCGATCACCCCCCGGCCAGAAACCCAGTTCTAAAATTTTCTTGGTTTCCAGGTTGTATTCATCCAGGTTCTGGTCTATTTCTTCCTGTATATTTGCCGCGGCAAAATAAAAAGTATTTTCTAAGAACCAGGCCAGGTTTAAGGCTTCATCAACCGGTGTTGGCGATTTTTTATTGAAAAATGGCGTTTTACCCAACTGCTGTAAAAGCGAATTCATGGAGGTAATATCGTTATCCCTAATCGCTTTGGTCAAATCAGTAATAATGGCTAAAACACTTCCGGGATAAAACTGGGTAGGGTGTGCGGTTAAAACCAAACGGAGCGAAAGTTCATCAATCAGTTTTTCAATTTTGGCCAGTACAGGTTTATTATCCGCATTCTTCTTTAAAATAAAGGCCAGTGTACTCTGCTCATCAGTGGTATTTAATTTGGTAAAAGAAGCATCTTCAACCGCATCAAAAAGTACTACCTGACGTTCGATATATTGGATAAACCTGAAAAGAAGATCAATAATATCCTTAGGCTCGGTATAACTGGTATACTTGGCGAAAAATTCTTCAATAATCTGTGCGGGTTTTTCTCCGTTGGCGATTCCTTCTTCACAGCTCTTAAAAAACAACGGAAGCAACGTTCCGGTATCCTTAATTTTGTAAAAAGGCAAGGTGAGAAATAAACTGTTAAACAGTTCGAATTTTGAGATGACCTCATTATTGAAAATAGATTCACGTTGCGTAGTTAAACGAAGTTTCGGCATAGGTTATGCAATAGTTTTGTGTACCGTAATACTACAAAAAATGCATAAGGTATTAAAATTCTAAAGCTTACAATTTGGAAAATTGTAGAATAAATTTTATTTTTAGAATCTTATTTGGCCACGATGTGGTTAAGTAAGAACATTTGCAATGTTTAAGGGCATTGCATTGATTGTTAATTTTTTGGGTTAAAACAGCCGATGTAATAAAATACACCGGCTGTTTTTATTTTTTGCCATTATTTATGGCATTTCCTTGCAAATTTTAGTGCACATCGGCAGGAATGTTTGCATTTTTCTTAAACTTTTGAAGATATAATAAAGGGATGGAGAACAGCATGATCAATCCTGCAACCCAGTAGGCATCGTCGTATGTAAGTAACATCGTTTGCCTGGTTACGATTCCTTCCATCGCCTTTGCTGCCATAATTTTGGCATCAAACAAGGTCTGGCCTTTAGCCATAAAACCTTTGATCAGACCATTAAAACGATCAACAAATGGCTGGTTATAATCGTTAAGGTTAGTCAACAGGTTACTTCTGTGGAAACCTGATCGGATGTGGATCAACGTGGTTAAAGCCGCTATACCGAACGAACCGCCCAACTGGCGCATCATATTATTTAAACCCGATCCCTGACCAATTTCTGGTCCTTTCAAATCCTGGATAGCCAGCGTGGTTAAGGGTACAAACAATAAGGCCATACCTATCCCCCTGATGACCAATGGCAAAAAGAAATCTCCGGTACCCGATTGAAGTGTTGATTTACTCAGCATCCAACAGAAAATAAAGAATGCCAGCATACCAAAAGTAGCCATAAACTGTGCAGGTATACCTTTTTTAAGCATAATACCGATAAAAGGCATCATGATAATGGTGCACAAACCGCCGGGGAATAACAATTCTCCAGTTTGCAGGGCCGAAAAGCCCAGTAAATTCTGACAGAATACCGGAAAAATAAACACAGAGCCATATAAACCAAACCCTAAAATAAAGGAAGTAAACATACCCACAGAAAAACTTCTATGCCGCATAATCTTAAAGTTCACAATCGGGTGGTCAGTACTCATCTCCCTCCAGATGAAAAGCAATAAGCCAAATACCGAGGCCGCAGCCAAAGCTGTAATGTAAGGGGTTGCAAACCAGTCTTCGCTCTCTCCTTTTTCGAGCAATGTTTGTAAACTACCTACCGCAACTGCCAATAAGGCAATACCCCACCAGTCGACAGGTTGACCCTGCCCTTCTTTCGGGGTGGCCCGCACAAAGGAATAGGTACAGTAGGCCGCGAGTATTCCGACGGGAATATTTACATAAAAAATCCACGGCCATGAACTCACATCCAAAATATATCCACCAATGGTGGGTCCAACCGTTGGCCCAACTACTGCACCCAAACCAAACAAGGCTGTTGCAATACCCACATCTTCACGTGGCCAGGTTTCGATCAGAATAGCTTGTGCTGTTGATATTAAACCACCACCGGCCAATCCCTGAATAATCCGGAATAAAATAAGCTCGTTTAATGAAGTCGCGTTTCCGCATAAAAAGGAAACGAGTGTAAAAACAATAATGGAGGTAAGAAAATAATTTTTCCTGCCAAACCGGTTACCCAACCAGCCCGACATTGGCAATACAATAACGTTTGCTACCGCATAGCCGGTAGAAAGCCAGGCCACATCCTCCAGGGTAGCGCCCAGGTTTCCCTGTATCTGTGGAATTGCTACGTTTACGATAGTTGTATCAATCAGCTCCAACAAAGAAGCTGTGATTACTGTAAATGTAATAATCCACTTTTTTAAACCTACTTCGGCCATTTTTAATATTATTTAGTAGACACTGAAGCTTTAACGCTCATTCCCGGACGTAATTTAGCCAACAGTTCTTTTGATGGATGGATTTTGATTTTTACAGGAACACGTTGCACAACTTTAACGAAGTTACCCGTGGCATTATCTGGAGGCAACAGAGATCCTTTTGCACCGGTAATCGGTGAAAAGTTATACACTTCGCCTTCAATTTTTTGATCAGGATAAGCATCTACTTCAATCTCTACTTTAGAACCCTCTTTAATTTTTTCCAGTTGGGTTTCTTTAAAGTTCGCCGTTACATAAATACTTCCGTCGTTTACGATAGAGAATAAAGATTGGCCTGCCTGAACCAATTGCCCTTTTTGCACATTCTTTTTAGAAACAATACCAGTTGCAGGCGCTTTAATATCCGTATAAGATAATTGAAGCTTGGCAAAATCGATATCACTTTGGCGCTGGCTGATTACATTGCTGCTAACCGCCAACTGCGATTGTGTAGTACCCACTTGTTTAACTGCTGCATTATATTGATCAACTGCTGCCTGGTAGGCTGCCTGTGCTGATTCTTTAGCCGCCTTTGCCTGGTCGAAAGCCTGTTGGGTAATCGACCCGTCTTTAATCAAGTTGGAGTAACGGTCATAATCTTTTTGAGCCAGGTTTAATTTAACCTTTGCTGCTGCTACATTTGCTTTTGCAGTGCTGGTATTGGCTTCAGTAGCAATAATTTGAGATTGCGCTACGCCAACCCCTGCAGTGGCACCTTTTTGACCGGATTGAGCCTGTTCTAATTTTACTTTGTAATCGTTGTCATCTAGTTTAACTAAAACCTGCCCCTCGGTTACATGTGTATTTTCTTCAAAATTAATATCCTTTACATAACCGCCAACCCGCGCAACAACAGGACTGATATCTCCATCAATCTGAGCATCATCCGTATCTACGTGTTTGCTATAATAATTCCATTCTACAATCCCGAAGATTATACCTATTACTAGTAAAACACCTAAAATGATGGGTACTACTATGTTCTTTTTTTTCTTTTCAGTTGTCATTGCCGTATTTATTGCGTTATTTTTCCTGTTGATTTTAATAAGGTATAGTAAGCCAAACCTGCGTCTGCCTTTGCTATCTCCAAGTTTATTTTTGCCTGATACAATAAGGTTTCAGCATCAATGCGGTCAGTAACCGAAGCCACATTGTTTTTATACTTCGATGCCAATAATTTATCATTTTCTGTAGCCTGTGCAATTGAAGTTTCCAAAACCTGGATTTTGTTCATGGCCACCTGGTAATTTTGAAAGTTTTTATTGATGTCGGTTTTTACCTGATCAGCTAAAATATCTTTCTGAATAGTTATTTCGCTCTGCTGGATTTTCGCCTGGCTTACTTTATTTTTATTGGTCCAAAGGTTCCCAAAATTCCATGAAACTGTTGCACCTAACGTAACCGGCATCAGGTATTGGTTGGCTGGTGGAATAAAATTACCACTTGGGTTAATGTAATACAAGTTGGCACCAACACCAACAGTAGGTAAGGTATTTGCCTTAATGGTTTTGATATTAAAATCGGCAACTTTGTTTTGTACATCAAGTTGCTTTAACTCCTGGCGGTTAGCCATGGCCAAGCCAATGTATTCGTTTAACGAACCTGGTGTTTTTAAGCCCAGGGTTGGATCAACAATTTTAACTTCTGTATCTTCAGGTAAACCTAAAAGAATGTCTAAGTTATAGTTGATTACTTTGCGGTTGCTTTCGATATCCATTTGCGTTAGCGTAACATTTGCCTGTTGCAATTGGAAACGCAATACATCGTTTTTGGTTACAATGCCCTGCTCGAAGAAACGCTGTGCCTGTTTAATCTGAGCGGCGATGGATTCTAAATTCTGATCAACCACTTTTCTGCTTTGTAAAACCTTGTATAAAGAATAGTAGGTATTGATAACCGCATAGGTGATTTCTTCTTTGCTCTTATCTGCATCCAAATGTGCAACCTCTGCCAGTAATTTGGTCGATTCTTTCGCGTATTTTAATTTACCACCGCCATAAACAAGTTCTTGCACTGCTGCTGTACCTACAAAGGCATCTGCTCTTTTTGGCAGGCGGAAAGATGATTCGCTACCCGGCAAAGCAAAAGTTGTGGTTGGGATTTCGGCATGGTTGTACATAAAGCTTGCATTTGCCGTTGGCAAGGCATTGTCTTTAACTACCTCCAGTTGGGCCACTGCCTGATCGATCTTATTCTGGGAAAGTTTTAAGTTTTTACTATTGGCTATGCCAAGTTCTATTGCCTGGCCGATATTTAATTCCCTGCTACTTTGTGCAAATAAAGCTGCTGGAATTAATGATGCCGCAAGCATTAGTTTTATTGATTTGGGTATCATTTTTTTGTTGTTAAATAAACTGTTGTTAGATCTTGTAAATGAGCAATTATCCGCTCCTTAATCATTTTTTTGTCTTTTGGGTTATTCAGGTCAAAATTGGAGCATGATATCACCTTTTGGGGCGCAATCACAATATTGGTTATCGTACCCATAATGGTAGCGATTACCATCCGTACATCTACCTGGTTAAAGGTTCCGTCTTCAATCCCCCCGGTAATAATCCGGTCAATCAGCTGCATGTTGTGACTCATGGCATCCTTAATTTTATCGTACATCGCTGGTCTCTGGGTTAAAGACAGTTCTCTGTGCATCATTTTATGAAATGCCGTATTATTCAATATCCTGTTTACATAGCCCTCTATAACCCTATGCAGTTTTTCTAATGCCGAAATCTTATCTTCATTGATGATTTTTAACTGAGAGGCGAACCCTGCGATACGCTCATTCATAATCTCTACAAACACCCCTTCTTTAGAACCGAAATAATAATTTATCATTGCCATGTTCGCTCCAGATTCTTTGGCAATCTGTCGGGTAGAAGTTCCCTCATACCCCGTTTCGCAAAACAGCTTTTCAGCTGCTTCAAGAATGGCCTGTCTTTTATCTACTTTTTCTGTTTTCATTTCTTTTTTAACAGCACAAAATTAATCAAACGATTGATTAAATTCCAAATGTTTTTATACTTCTTTTACATTATCTTGATAAAAGGTGTCTTTTATTTATTCAAACCGTCATGCTGAATTTATTTCAGCATCTTTAGCCTGATGAATCCTGAAACAAATCTGCTATTTATCGGATCGGGGGACGACACTAAAGCGAACTAGATATCTCAAATGAAAACCAATTGAACACAGATGAATATCCATTATGAATTAGTCTCACTTCATAATTAATTAAAATTGGGTATGACAAATTAAAATTTAAAATAAATATTAACTTTGCCTCCAAATAACAGAAAACATGAGTGTACAAGAGAACAGCAGCAATAATTTCAACTGGTTATATTATGCTTTAGGTTTATTCTTCGGAGTGCTAACCGGAGCAATCATTACGCAAAACTATATTTTTGCCTTGTTAGGCGGTGTTTTAGGTTTGTTAACGGCAGGCTTATTTTTAAACGCTATCGTAAAAGGAAGAAAATACTAGTTCTTTAGCCTTTTATTTAACACAATCCTTTTAAGGATTTAAAATAATTCGCTGCGAATGATATATTATGCTTTTACAAAAAATGTAAAATCATGACTGCTCATCGCAAAATGAAAACAAAAACCTACAAATGAAAAATATCTTCATTGTTGTTTTCGCTCTTTTTTGTTTTAGCGCCAGGGCCCAACAAGCCCCTCCCGCTGAAGTAAAATTTCCTGCAGCAGATCCAAGTCCTGCAGATATAGTCTATTTTCCGCTTAATGCCCCGAAGGCAAAAGCCGGAGACCCAACAAAACCGATTATAAAGATCGTTTATTCGCGTCCACAGAAAAAAGGTCGTGATATTTTTGGTGTTTTAGAGCAGTATGGCAAGGTTTGGCGTTTTGGAGCAAACGAAAGTACAGAAGTTCATTTCTTCAAAAAAGTAAACATTGGGGGCAAGAAAATCAAAGCAGGTACTTATAGCCTGTTCGCCATTCCTGATAAAGATTACTGGACAATTATCGTCAATAGCGAAACAGATAAGTGGGGTGCTTTTACCTACAATCAGACTAAAGACATTGTACGTGTAAATGTTCCGGTAAAAACCTTATCTAAACCGATCGAATATTTCTCTTTAACCTTCACCGAAAGAAATGGGGGCGCAAATCTGGTTATCGGCTGGGACAGAACTCAGGTGGAATTACCAATTACTTTTTAAGTCAAAATTAATAAAAATACAAGTCCCGGCTATTGTCGGGACTTTTTGTTTAAATCGTTTTTTACCTCCCCAACACTCAAAAATATTATTTCTCATTTAAGGGCATAATGAGTAAAGTTACAGCTTCGGATATATCGAGAATTTACGGAATACGTAGTACCAAATAACCTAATTTCTTTTAAAAGCTCCCCTCTTTTTGAACGGCATTTATTACACATTACCCATATATGGATCGCTTTGGGTAATTTCTCCTGTTTCTATTTTACCTGCATAGCGGTGTTTAAATATGGTATTACCAGGCTGCACAATACTGAAATCGTACCAATTTGCATTTTTAGCCAGGTTAAATGAAACATTTGCACCTGATTTTGGCCTGATACTTACTGTTTTACTTCCTGATTTATATTTGTTATCTAAAATTTGAAGCGTAACCAAGTTGGTACCTGTATTCTCCAAAGCGAAAACCAGCTTACCTGTAAGCTTTTTGCTTACCAAACCACCTTGCTCCGGATATGCTTTAACAACAATGGAAGGATTTTTTTTGCTGCCTACAAAATTTCTATAAAATCCATTCGGGCCATTTACTGTAAAATCATAAACTTCATTATCAAAATCATCCAGTTTAATGTTATCATGCAGTATATCGCCCGCTTTTACGGCATAGGCCCATGTTTTACCCACAACACCTTTAAATTTGGCAATGGTATTCATACTAAAAGGTGCGCCAACAGTTTCAATCTCACTACCGAATAAGGTTTTTACTGATTGAAAAGTAAGTGCAACTTCATCATTAACTAAATTTGCATCAACTGTTAAATGATAGGGCAATGCACAGGCAGATTTGGTGCCATTCTCCTGTTTAGGAACATGGATCGATGTTTCGCGCGAAAAAGATTCAAATTTATTGATTTTAGCCACGTCGGTTTTATTCAATGCAGTAGGGCCAACCTGGGCAGGTTTGTTTTTTGCATTACCGATATTGGCCACCACAGCATCGCGTTTTAAGGGCTCAGGAGATTTAACTTCTTCTCCATGATATGGCCTGAATACCGAGGTTAAATCACCGCAGATATTTCTTCGCCAATCGCTTATGTTATTGCTTCTTATGGTTTTTCCGGTTTTTTTTGCCAGCCATTTCTCCATAAACATTAGTGATGACGTATGGTCAAAAACCTGTGAGTTTACAAACCCCCCTTTGCTCCATGGTGAGGCAATAATTAATGGAACACGGTAACCCAAGCCAATCGGACTTCCTTTTCTGGTTTCATAATCAGTAGCATAATTTATGCCTTCTGAAGTTTTTCCACTGCCCGGATCATTAGGATTGGGTACCACAAAAGGTGGCTGGTGATCAAAATAACCATCGTTTTCATCGTAGGTTAAAACAAAAATTGTTTTCTTCCAAACCTCAGGGTTTTTGGTTAGGATATCCAGGGCTTCGCTTACATACCAGGTGCCATATAATGGCGAACTCGTGTGGTCTGAAAAACGCTGAGGAGCCACTAACCATGAAACAGTTGGTAGTTTTCCGCTGTCTACATCTTTTCTGAACTGATGAAAAATATCTCCCTTAGGTACATTAATGGTTTCAGGCTTACCCTGATCATTTGTAAAAGTAAAGGGTTCAAGATCTAGATAATCTTTCTGAGAAATATTGGTGGTAAAAGCTTTATCGATCAGATTCTTTTCCCGTTGTGATAGTTTATCGTATTTCTCCTGTACCTCTTTAGCCGTTAAAGCTGGTTTAACCGTATTATCGCCATTTTTTCTAAAATAAGCTGATAATTTCACGTTGTGCCTGCTGATATACTCTACAGGATTATCACCATAATTCCCTAACCAGTCATCTATTTCACCCTCGGGGAGTTTGGAAGTCCACAGTTCATTTTGGTAAATACGCCAGTCAATACCATTATCCTCTAATGTTTCCTGAAAGGTTGGCCAATCTACAAATACATTATTTTGCGATTCGGCCTGATCGTTATTAACCACCGCAATCCGATTTTCACTTTTTTCTCCACGAACGGTTCCTGTAAAAAAGAATAGTCTATTGGGTGTTGTTCCGGTTAAGGATGAGCAAAAATGCTGATCACAGATTGTAAAAGCATCCGCCATGGCATAATAGAAAGGAATATCATTCCGGTCGTAGTAAGCCAATGTCATAGGGGTTTTAACGGGTAACCATTTATCGTAACGGCCGCCGTTACGTGCTGCTACCTGATCATTCCATGAGTGGGGTAAACCGCCCTGCCAGGTAATTTTTGTTTTATTAATATCGACATGAAAAGGGGCATAAGTATAACCCTGCCCATCTTTTTGCAGCCAAACTTTATTGCCATCTGGCTGAATGTGAGGGTGTGGATCGTTAAATCCGCGTACACCTTTTATTTTACCGAACATGTGATCAAAAGACCGGTTTTCCTGCATCAGAAAAACAATGTGTTCGGCATCATAAAATGTACTGCCCGGCTCGGGGTTAATGGCCATAGCTTTTAGTACAGAACTGGGCAAGGTATTGTTTAAACCTGTAGCTCCGGCAAACAAGGCCGCTTTTTTTAGAAATTCTCTACGTGAGTCCATAAAATTTTACCATATAGCTTAGATACTGCATTTGTAGTATTCAGTTAGCATTTTCCAGTTGACAGTTAAATTTTAGTCTAAGTGAAATATGCCAGCAATAAAATATTTTCCAGTTTTCAATTGGAAGTTTGCAATTCTCATTTAACCGATTTCTACAATAAACCTTTAAAATGACCTATTGATCTATAATCCCATCTTCTCTTATTCATCTCACATCTTTCCTCACTTCTGAAATACCCTTACATAATCAACTTTCATTGTTGCCGGGAAAATAGCATCATCCACTCCTTTTTTTCCGCCCCAATTGCCTCCAACCGCTAAATTTAAAATGATGTGGAAGTTTTGATCAAACGGCCAATCGCCAGATCCTTTTTGCGTGTTTTTAAAAGTGAGGTATTTCTGATCATCGATAAAGAAGTCTATATGATCGGTAAACCACTCAATTGCATAAATATGATATTCCGTGTAAGGGTTATTGACTTTTAAAGCCTTACCTACCTGTGTATGAATAACATGGTTAAATTTCTCCGTATGTACCGTTCCATGAACGCTATCAGGATCAAATCCTACATGTTCCATAATATCAATTTCGCCACTTTTTGGCCAGCTACCATATTTTGAATCGGTAGGAAGTGCCCATATGGCAGGCCATAAACCTCTGCCTTTTGGAAGCATTGCCCTTACTTCTACTCTCCCGTATTTAAAATCGAATTTGTTTTTAGTTACCAACCTGGCTGATGTATAATGCCTGTTTTCCTTCTCCGCTTTTAGCGCAATAATATTCAGGTTTCCTTTTTTAACAATCGCATTTGCACTATCGGCATCGGTATAATATTGCAACTCATTATTGCCCCAACCTCTACCACCTACATCATAGCCCCAGTTTTTGGTTAATGGCAATCCGGAATTGTCAAATTCATCTGCCCATTTTAGTTTCCATCCCTGTGCAACCGGTGTTTTTTTAATTTCATCGAAGAGCAGTTCAGGTTCATTGGTCGTGATGTAATCAACGTTATGTGCCAGAAGCCATTGCATTTCGGGTACTGCATTTACCGTCCACGCATTTACCGTTAAACCTAGTTTTTGCGCATTTTCAATCCAATTGTCCTTTTGATAAACACTGTAATGGTAATCAACACCCGTTAATTTATCTGCTTTCATTTGCTCAGCACTGACTTCGCCTTTTAAATAAGCAACTTTTGCATTTGGCAATAGCGTTAAAATGCGTTTGCAGTAGTCGTAATCAAAACTGATGTATTCAACCCAGTCAGTTACTTTTAATTTCTGAACCATTTCTACGCATTTATCGGTTACTTCGATACCACGTTCTTTGCTAATCAATGAAGGTTTTATTTCCAAAATCAGCTTGGTGCGCTTTTGTTTTTTACCTGCTAACAAATAAGCTTCCAATGTTGGGATTTTTTCACCATTGCTCATGGTTTTGGTCAAAAGATCTGCATAATTTACCTTCTCGATGGTTAAACCCTGAAATTCTGGATCATGATTAACTACCAAAATGTTATCTGCCGTCATCCATACATCGAATTCTGAACCATAACAACCCAATTTTACAGCTTCGTTTAATGAAGCGATGGAATTTTGAGGAAAATTGTTTTTCTTCCACGCACCACGGTGTGCAATTACCTGGTTTTTATTCCAGTTAAATTTTTGGCCGAAAGAAGCAGTAAAAAAGAACAACATCAGTGTAGAAATAATTAATTGTTTCATATGAGCATGATTATACAAAAAGCCAAAAGTAGATTTTTATCAGAATACTCGTTTAAAATCTATGTAACCTTTGTATTAAATAAAACAAGATAAAGATTTTCAAATTAATGCATGGTTGATCCAATACTATTTGTTGCATAACGTCTTTTAAATGTTTTTCCAATCTTAGTAAATGAGCGGTCAGTATTCATAGGTACTGTAGCCCCGCCATCCGCTAAATCTTTTTGGTAAAATTTAGCTTTAAATTCGATATTAATCGAGGCCAAAAAGGATACCGCTCCTGTCAGGTTTACTTAACAGAGGTTTGTTTTCCAAGCACCTGCCCATTTAAATAAACCCGATTGTCGGCGAGAGCTTCCTATTCTTCATCGGAACTCATACCAAAAAGCGGGAATTGAGGCCACCCCGAAGCACTAACCGTTTCCAAATCGCAGCATATCTTTTAAATTATCGTAAATCCAGATAATAAACAATTTGAAATAAACGCGTTACCTTAAGTAGTTTCCTTTTAATTGACTGGAACAATTTTTACATTTACGGAGATATGGTGAGCAATAATTACAACGATTTATTACGCAAGATAGATGAGTTTATCCGCAAATTTTACCTGAACAAAATTTTGCGTGGCAGTATTTATACGGCTGCCATACTTCTGGCGCTATATCTCTTCGTTTTTTTAAGCCTTTATTATCTTAACCCAACTGCTGAATTTAAAACCTTTGTATTTTTTGCTTATTTACTTATCAGTATATTTTTAGTTGGTTTTTTAATCTTTAAACCTTTGCTTGCCATGCTAAAACTAGGTAAGTACCTTACTTTAGACGAAGCATCGGTTATCATCGGAAATCACTTTTCCGATATTAAGGATAAATTGTTGAATACTTTACAACTTCATCATTTAGCGGAGAAAAGCCCTGAAAACAACCACCTCATTATGGCCAGCATTGATCAAAAGATTATTGAGCTCAGGCCGATTCCATTCTACACTGCAGTTAGGATTAATGATAACCGAAAATACTTAAAATATCTTTTGGTTCCCCTTTCCATCATTCTGCTCATTGCCATTATAGCGCCCGCTATTTTACGCGAAGGTACAAACAGCTTCTTTAGGTATGATGAATATATTGCTCCCAAAGCACCATTCAGCTTTACCATTTTAAATAAAAGTTTGACGGCTACACAAGGTGATGATGTAACCTTGAAACTAAAGTTGACTGGTGATGAAATTCCGGCAGAAATTTATGTAGAAGACGGCAAAAACACCTATAAACTGGAGAAAGAGAATATTAGTAAGTTTAATTATAGTATCAAAAATATACAGAACGATAAAAAACTGGTTTTTAAAGGTGGGGGATTTAGTTCTGCTCTATTTACCATAACCGTTAAACCCCGACCCGAATTGCTTAATGCTACTGCTACCTTAAATTATCCAGCTTATTTAGGAAAAAAACCAGAATCGATTGTCAATGTTGGTGATCTGCTTCTGCCCGAGGGCACCAAAGTTACCTGGAATTTCCAGACTGAAAAAAGCAACACACTCTTATTTATGCTCAATGGGACAGAAAACCTGCTTAAAATTATTAACGATCAGGCAAATTTTATCGCAACTATCAAAAATAATTCAAAATATAGTATTACCCCAAAAAATCAATATGTTACCATCAGGGATTCACTTTCACACCAAATTACGGTAATCAAAGATCAGGCTCCACAGATTATGGTAGAGGAAAAGCCGGATTCTGTTAATAACAAAGCATTGTATTTTAGCGGTCAGGTAACGGATGATTACGGATTTAGTCGATTAAGCTTTAGGTATAACCTCAAAGAGAATAACCGTATAGTTGGTACATTTACCAAGAACATTAGCATTAAAAGCAATGCAACAGCGAATAACTTTTTTTATTTCTGGGATCTAAAAGTTGTTGCTGCCAAACCTGGTCAGGAAATTGAATATTATTTTGAGGTAGCTGATAATGACGGCGTAAATGGTGCAAAAGTTACGCGGTCTGAAATTAAAATCTTTAAACAGCCTACTAAAAAAGAGACCGCCGAACAGGTAAATGCAAGCAACCAGGCTTTAAAGCAGAAAATGCAATCGGCTATACGCTTAGCCAATACCATTGAAAAAGAGAGCAAAAAAGTGGCTGAAAGCCTTATTGATAAAAAACAGATTTCTTTCGAAGATAAAAAACAGATTGAAGCCCTATTAGATAAACAAAAGCAGCTGGATGAGGCCGTAAAAGAAATTAAAGCGCAGAATGATAAAAATATTCAGCAACAGCAGGACCAAAAACAAACGGAAGAACTTATCGAAAAACAAAAACAGATTAAAGATCTGTTTGACAATGTACTGGATGAAAAAACAAAAGAACTTTTGCAAAAACTGCAAAATCTAATGAACGAAAAAAATAAAGACCAAACGCAGAACGAACTCTCGAAAATGCAATTGGACAATAAAACCCTCAAAAACGAACTCGACCGAATTTTAGAACTTTATAAACAACTGGAATTTGAGCAAAACCTTCAAAATGACATAGACCGTTTAAATGAGCTGGCAAAAGAACAAAAGGAACTTGCCCAGCAAACCAAAGATAAAAAGCAGGATAATGAGTCATTAAAGCAAAAACAGGATGAATTAAGTAGGGAAATGAAAGACCTGAAAGAAGATCTTAAAAAGCTGGAAGATAAAAATAAATCCTTGGACAGGCCAAATCCTTTCGAAAACCCTGAAAAAGATGTTCAGGATATACAAAAAGATCAACAAGACAGTAAAGATGCCCTGGATCAAAAAGATTCGAAAAATGCAAGCCAGAAACAGCAAAAAGCAGGTGAGCAGATGGAAAAATTATCCAAAAAAATGACAGATATGCAGCAGCAGGGAGAAGAAATGGAGAATAACCTGAATGCCAAAGAATTGCGTCGCCTACTGGAAAACTTATTAACCACCTCTTTCGATCAGGAAAAAGTAATGCTTGCCTTAAAGAGAATGAGCGCCGCTGACCCATCATATACCAGCCATGTTCAAAAACAACGCAGCATCAAAGATAACCTTAAAACTATTGCAGATAGCTTGTATAGTTTAAGTAAACGTGTTCCACAGATAGAATCGACCGTTAATGAGGAAATGAATAAAATTAATTTCAACCTTGATAAAAGCTTGGAAAATCTGGGTGATAGAAGAACGGCCGAAGCGAATCGTTTCCAGCAATTCACCATGACCTCCATAAATAATTTAACCTTAATGATGAGCGAAGCACTAAGTCAGCTGCAAAATATGCAAAAAAACGGCAAAGGTGGTAATGGAAAGAAACAAAAGCAAGGAATGAAGCAGCTCTCTCAGATGCAGGAGCAGCTAAATAAAAGCATGCAAAAAGCCCGTGAGCAAATGCAAAAACAAGGGGGTAATCAGGGTACAGTTGGCAAAGGCCAAATGAGCCAGGAGTTCGGTAAAATGGCTCAGCAGCAGCAAATGATCCGCCAGGCTTTAGAAAAACTTAACCGGGAAGAAAATAAAGACGGTACCGGGAAAATGGGTAACCTGAACGAGGCCATTCAAGAAATGAAACAAACCGAGAGCGATCTGGTGAATAAACGTTTACAACAGGAAACTTTAAACAGGCAGAAAAATTTGTTAACCAAACTGTTAGAAGCAGAAAAAGCAGAACGCGATCAGGAAGAGGATTCTAAACGTGAAAGTAAAGCCGCTAAGGAATTCCCTCCATCCTATCAAAAAATGTTCGACCAATTTAAAAAACAGCAACAGAATGGAAATGATATGTTGCAAAAACTACCACCTGGTTTAAATTATTACTATAAAAATAAAATCGCTGAGTATTTGAAATCATTGAATATGGAGCGATAATACCTTATGGTACGTCATGCTGAACTTGATTCAGCATCTTTTATTTGAATAGACCCTGAAATAAATTCAGGGTGACGAACTGCTTTAAATTTTAATTAAATTTGCACCATAAACAATCACAATATGCCTGCAATTTCCTTTTTCACTGAATCTGTTAGCTATAACCTTCCTCAAAAACTCAAAATCAAAAAGTGGATTAAAGCTACTATTGAAAAGGAAGGGTATAAATTGCAGGAACTCAATTTTATTTTCTGCAGCGACGAATATCTACTCGGTATTAACCAGCAGTACTTAAATCATGATACTTACACTGATATCATCACTTTCGATAATTCTGAAGAAGAAAAACACATCATCAGTGATATATTCATTAGTATCGAGCGTGTAAAAGAAAATGCTAAAACCTTCAAATCTTCTGAATTTGATGAGGTTTGCCGCATTATGATTCATGGAACCCTGCACTTATTGGGTTATAAGGATAAAGGAAAAGCTGCCAAAACCCTTATGACACAGAAAGAAGATGAATATTTAGGGTATAGAACCCAAGTAGGACTAGTTTAGTCTGCTCCTTTTCTTCCCCATTATGTTATTCTGAGCATAGCGAAGAACCCGGAGGCTCTGCGAAGCAAATCTTTTAATAAAACAAATTCTTATGCTCGTAATCTAATATCCTCATTCCGCTTAACAATGCAGCTAATTCTTATGTATGAATATTTTGCACACTCGGGTCGTCACCCTGAATTCATTTCAGGGTCTTCCTGCAAAATAAGATGCTGAAATAAATTCAGCATGACGCGATGCCTAGTCTAGAAGCTATAAATCATATCCGCTCACATACATTAGCGTTCGTCTAAATGTTATCGGCGTTCGTCGATAATAACACCCTAATGGTATAATACAAGCAACCTTCCTGCAACTTTTCCCAATTGCCAGCGTCTTATATTAAAAAAGCAACAGTAAATAGCGGGCTAGAATTTGTATTTCCGGATCGCTATAAAAGATAAAGTTTAGTTTTAGTTAATGATTGAAGCAGCGGTGGAGCGATTCCGACCGCTGTTTTCCTTTTATAAATAATATTTATCATGCTGCTAGGCTTTTAACATAAATCCCAATGCATCAAGCTTCTGCCATTTTTAGCTGATACACAATAGCTTTGGATCATGTATTAGCGTTCCAAAATAATTTATACTTACCTTTGCACTAATTTTTCTTTATAAATCCGAAATACAAAAAAATTGAGCACATTAATTGCGGCAGAAGGCTTAGGTCATGGTTATCATGATGAATGGTTATTTAAGAATTTAACCCTGGGAATTAATTCCGGACAGCGCGTAGCGTTGGTTGGTATTAATGGTGCAGGTAAAAGTACTTTATTGAAATTACTTGCCGAGCGGTTCCCTCCCCTTGAAGGTAAAATTGTAAAAAATAAATCGGTTAAAATTGGTTTTTTAGACCAGGAACCTCAGTTTACCGAGGGTTTTTCTATTAGTGACCATATCTTTTCACTTGAAAACAAGCAGCAACAGCTTATTAAAGAGTATGAAGAATTAATTGAAAATCCGAATCCCGACGAAAAAACGCTTAACCGCTTGTATGAAGAATTAAGTGAACATAACGCCTGGGAATATGAACATGAGATTAAAACCATTCTGAACCGAATGGGGATTACTCATCTGCAGCAAAAAATATCTACCCTATCTGGTGGACAAAAGAAACGTTTGGCATTAGCTAAACTTTTGATTGAAGATCCAGAAATTCTGGTACTTGATGAACCTACCAACCATTTGGATATTGATACCATCGAATGGTTAGAGAAATTATTAACTACCGGCCAAAAAACGATTTTATTGGTTACCCACGACAGGTACTTTTTAGATAACGTGTGTAATACCATTGTTGAACTGGATAGGGGTAAGATTTTCAATTATAATGGAAATTATGCTTATTTCTTAGAAAAGAAAAGTGAAAGGGAAGCCTTAGATGCAACGGTATTACATAAGAACCAACAGATGTTAAAGAAAGAATTGGAGTGGATGAGACGCATGCCACAGGCCCGTGGAACAAAATCAAACGCCAGAATTAATGCTTTTTATGATTTAGAGGAAAAAACGAAGAAAAAGTCTGATAATCAGAGTATTAACCTCCAAATGAAAATGTCACGTCAAGGCGGAAAGATTATTGAGGTAGAACACATTGCAAAATCATTTGACGGACGTCCAATTATCAATGATTTCAGCTATACCTTCAAAAAAGGCGATAGAATTGGTTTGGCAGGTAAAAATGGTACCGGAAAATCTACACTATTAAATATCATCACCAGCCAGATAACACCAGATGCGGGCAAGGTTGAAACTGGAGAAACTACTGTTTTCGGATACTATAAACAAGGCGGTTTAACTTTCGACCCGAAGGAGCGGGTAATCGACATCGTAAAATCTGATGCCGAATATATTAAAATGGCAGACGGTTCAGTGATTACTGCTTCTGCCCTGTTAACGCTTTTTCTTTTCCCTCCTAAAAAGCAACATGGCATGGTTGAGAAATTAAGTGGCGGCGAAAAGAAACGTTTAAACCTGATGAAAGTATTGATGCAAAACCCCAACTTTCTAATTCTGGATGAGCCTACAAACGATCTGGATATTGACACATTAAATGTGCTCGAAGAATTTTTAGAAAATTTTCCAGGTATTTTGATGTTGGTTTCTCACGACAGGTATTTGCTCGACAAAATGAGCGATCAGCTTTTTATCATGGAAGGCGAAGGTATTGTAAAAATTTATAATGGCAATTATTCAGAATACCGTTTAAGTTTAGAGCAACCCAAAGCTAAAGCAGAAAATAAAAAAACACCTGCTATCGTTGAAGAACAAACAACGTTTAAAGCAACAAAAAAATTAAGTTTTAAAGAGCAGAAAGAATTAGAAGAAAGTGAAAAAGGTATGGAAGAAACGGAAGTTAAAATAGCCGATCTAACCAAAACCCTAAATAATATAAATGCCAGCGACTACATTAAAATCCAGGAAATTTCAAGCGAGATTGAAAATCTAAAAGCTAAATTGGACGAATATACAATGCGTTGGTTAGAACTTTCAGAATAAATTCAATGCAATTGAATTTTGTTTTCCACGTTATGTTTCACGTGGAACATTAATCAAAATAATTAGAGTTATCTCCTTAAGCGTATCTGAAGGATATACTTAAACATTAAAAATAGTCAGGATCAGAATACCCTCATCTTGACTATAATGAAGCTAATAATAAAATTGTTTCACGTGGAACAATTTAATAAAATACATAAAATGTTTTCAAAATACGATTTGATTGTTGTTGGAGCCGGTCATGCAGGATGCGAAGCTGCTGCTGCTGCTGCCAACTTAGGATCAACTGTTTTATTAATCACAATGAATATGGGTACCATTGCCCAGATGAGTTGTAACCCGGCCATGGGTGGTGTAGCCAAAGGGCAAATTGTTCGCGAGGTAGATGCTATGGGCGGTTATTCAGGAATAATATCTGATAAATCGACTATCCAGTTTCGTATGCTCAACAAATCTAAAGGACCAGCCATGTGGAGCCCAAGAGCGCAGATCGATAGAATGCGTTTTGCAGAAGAGTGGCGTTTAGCATTAGAAAGAACTCCAAATCTTGATATATGGCAAGACAGCGTTATTGGTTTATTGGTTAAAGATAACACTGTATATGGCGTTAAAACCTCGTTAGGTATCGAGATCGAAAGTAAAGCTGTAGTATTAACGAATGGAACTTTCTTAAATGGTGTAATGCATATCGGTGAAAAGAAATTCGGCGGCGGCAGAACAGCCGAAAGAGCATCCACTGGCATTACCGAACAATTGGTTGAGTTAGGCATGGAAGCCGGCAGGATGAAAACAGGTACCCCACCCCGTGTTGATGGCAGAAGCCTCAACTATACCAAAATGGAAGAACAATGGGGCGATGAGAATCCAGGTAAATTTTCTTACACAGATACAGCAGTTTCAACAGATCAACGTTGCTGCTGGATTACTTATACCAATGATGAGGTGCACGAAACTTTGAAAGAAGGCTTTGAAAAATCACCTATGTTTACTGGTCGTATCAAAGGTTTAGGTCCGAGATACTGCCCATCTATTGAAGATAAAATTAACCGTTTTGCTGAGCGCGATCGTCACCAGATTTTTGTCGAACCTGAAGGTTGGAATACCTGCGAAATTTATGTGAATGGATTTTCGACTTCACTACCGGAGGATGTACAATTTAAAGCACTTAGATTAATACCAGGCTTTGAACAGGCTAAAATGTTCAGGCCAGGTTATGCCATTGAATACGATTTCTTCCCACCTACTCAGTTATCTTTAACATTGGAAACCAAATTGATCAGCAATTTATTTTTAGCCGGACAGATCAACGGAACTACGGGTTATGAAGAAGCAGCATGTCAAGGTTTCATGGCAGGTATAAATGCGCACCAAAAAATTACTGATCAACACGAACTGATCATGAAAAGATCTGACAGTTATATTGGTGTTTTAATTGATGATCTGGTTACTAAAGGAACAGAAGAACCTTATCGCATGTTTACTTCAAGAGCAGAACATCGTTTATTACTAAGACAGGATAATGCTGATATACGCCTCTCTCCTATTGGTTATGAACTTGGATTAATTTCAGATGAGCGCCTGGCCAAGGTAAATCAGAAAGTTGCCGATGCTGATGCTTTGGTAAAATTTACCAAAAGTCAGGGTATTGAAATGGCAGATGCTAATCCAATGCTCGAAAGTTTAGGTTCAAGTGCTTTGAACCAAAATGTAAAAATACATAGTTTAGTTGGCAGGCCCCATGTTGGTTTACAAGACATCATACAAGTAAGTAAACCCTTGGCAGAAGCTACAAAAGCATTAGACCAAGAGACTATTGAGCAAGCCGAAATTAAAATTAAATATGAAAGCTATTTTGAAAAGGAGAATGAGATTGTAGCCAAAATGCTAAAAATGGAAGACAAAGAAATCAAGCCAGATTTTGACTACAATAAAATTGTTTCTATCTCCAAAGAAGCACGCGAAAAGTTATTTAAAATAAAACCGCGCACTTTGGGCCAGGCGTCGAGAATTTCAGGTGTTTCGCCATCAGATATTTCTGTTTTAATGGTATATATTAATAAATAACTGATAATCAGATGCTTAAATCAAAATAAATACAACCTCAAATAAAGCGATTTAAGAAAGAAAAAATATTTTTTAAACATCAGATTCCAAAAAGTACAAAAACTCGTCAGAACGATTAAAATATGCCAAATTTAAAAGATCATTATTTTAAAGTTAAAAATTTAGCGGTTGTGATAACCCTGCTCCTATTTTTTGGTTGCGCCAGTATACAAACACCACAGGGCGGGCCAAAAGATACCAAGCCGCCCAAAGTTTTAAGCATGACCCCCAAGAATCTGACGAGAAATTTTAATGCTAAAAAAATTGTCATTGAATTTGATGAATATTTTAATTTAAAAGATGAGTTTAAAGAATTTTCAATTTCTCCCGATCAGGAAAAAGTTCCGGAGTTAAGAAAGAGACAAAAGAGATTAGAAATTATTCTTAAGGATTCTTTAGAGAAAAATACAACTTATACCTTAAACTTTGGAAAATCTATCGCAGACGTTAATGAAGGAAATGTTGTTAAAAATTTATCCTATGTTTTTTCAACCGGACCGGATATAGATTCATTATCCATCAGTGGCAAAGTAATCAACTCATTAAGCGACGAACCTGAAAAAGAAGCTACTGTATTTATCTTGCCCTTAGAAAGAGATACCATTTTTGGAAAAAAACGTCCATCTATATATACGACGACAGATAGCGCTGGGACCTATAAATTGAGCAACCTGAAAAAAGGTACTTATAAAGTTTATGCAATTAAAGAAAATAGTGGTGGTGGCGATAAAATATACCAGCAGATATCAGATGAAGTTGGATTTATAAAAGAACCCATCGTTATCGAAAAAAACCTGGATAACATTAACCTCCAGACATTTAAAGAACTGGCACCAGAATTCCGCATATTAGACCGCAAACTGAATAATGATGGCACGATATCAATCATCTTTAATCAGCAGCTTAAAAGCCCTAAAATAACAGTTACAGATCCTCCTTCAATAGATGTGGGCAAGTATGTTCATTTTACCAAAAATAACGATACCGCCAAAATTTGGCTGAAAGACATGAGCTTCGATTCAGTAAAAGTGGCTATTGAAGATCAGGGAAAGCTTTTGCAAACGCTAAATTTTACAAAAGGTAAAAAAGATACTTACACGCGCGAACTTACAATTTCTGATAACTTACTGGGCGGCAAATTAAACCCTTTCCAACAGCTGACCTTAACTTTTCCTTTTCCGGTAACTGCTGCAGATCCATCTAAAATCACCCTTCTGGAAGATTCCGTAAAAAGAACAACTTTCGAGGTGGTGAAAGATAGCGTAGACTTTCTTAAATACTACATCAAATATCCGTGGAAAAATAAACGAAACTATGATTTAAAACTGGGTGCAGGTGCATTTACAGCTATATTTAATGCTAAAAATAAAGATATTACGAAACGTTTTACACTCGAAAACCAGGATGCATATACCACACTGGTGTTAAACGTAACTGTTCCTGACACCTCAAAAAGATATGTGGTACAGTTCCTAAATGAAAAAAAAGATGTCATAAAATCTTTCCCGGTTAGCAAAAATGCGAAAGTTACTTTCTCCAAATATCCTGCAGGTAAGTACATGCTCAGGGTTATTTATGATGAAAATAAAAATGGCATCTGGGATACGGGAAATGTTAAGGAAGGATACCAGCCCGAAAAAGTATGGTATTTAAAGGCAGTAATGGATTTAAAACCGAATTGGGAACGGGAAGACCCATTGGTAATACCGCCTCCAACGCCTTAGAAAAATCCGTCATCTCGACTAAAGCTTAGTGTAGCGGAAAGATCTATATTTTAAACTGATTTATTGCTCCCAATCGTCATGCTGAATTTATTTCAGCATCCTTTAATACTAAATACCCTGAAATAAATTCAGGGTGACGACACTTTGTTATTTCGTATTGTTTAATGAAAAATTAGGTAGTAAACCAGCCCGAATACATGATATAATTATCAGGTAACTTATTTAATAAAGCCCTTTGCTCTTCAGTAATGGGTTTTATCTTTTTTGCAGGCGTACCAGCGTATAAATAACCGGTTTCACAAATGGTATTTTCCAATACCACGGATCCAGCTGCTATAATACAATATTCTTCTATAACAGCATGATCCATTACAATCGCACCCATACCAATCAAAACATGATCCTGAACGGTACAACCATGTACAATGGCATTATGTCCTACAGATACCCGATTACCAATGTGTGTAGAAGCTTTTAAGTAAGTAGCGTGTATTACTGCGCCATCCTGAATGTTTGATTCATTTCCTATGGTAATGGCATTTACATCGCCTCTAATCACGGCATTAAACCATACAGAACATCTGGCTCCGATGGTTACATCACCAACAATGGTGGCATTCTCTGCAATGAAATTATCTTTTCCTATTTCAGGATATTTATCTTTTACTGGCAGTATTAAAGGCATAATATAATGTAATATGGTTGATGGAAAATGGACAACGTGTTAACGTCCCCTTAAGGGAATTTAGTAGTGGACTAAAAAACAGTATCTACCAATTCATTAGCATGTTCCGGATAATCTGTAGTATAATGCAATCCCCTGCTTTCTTTTCTTTGCATCGCCGATTTTATTACCAGGTAAGCCGTTTGGATGACATTTCGTAGTTCACAAAGTTTAACTGAAACTTTATTTTTTTTATAAAATTCTTCCGTTTCCTGGTAAATTAAAAACAAACGGCGATGTGCCCTTTCTAAACGGAAATCGGAACGTACAATACCTACATAATCGCCCATAACTTTTTGAAGCTCTCTCAGGTTATGCGTTACCAATACATCTTCATTACTTTGCGTAACACCATGTGAATCCCATTCAGGAATATGATCCGGAATGATATTATTTTTAAAGTTCTCAACAGCATCCTGATAGATCCGGTGTGCAAAAACTGTAGCTTCTAATAATGAATTGGAAGCCAATCGATTAGCTCCGTGCAAACCTGTTGAAGAACATTCTCCGCAAGCGTATAAATTTTTAATGGAAGAACGGCCATATTCATCAACCAGTATACCACCACACATATAATGAGAAGCAGGTGTAACCGGTATATAATCTTTAGTCATATCAATCCCTATGGACAAACACTTGGCATATATATTAGGAAAGTGTTTCAATATGTCAGCCTTACTTCGCATGGTAATATCGAGATAAACAAAATCATCACCCGATTTCTTCATTTCATTATCAACTGCACGTGCTACAATATCACGTGGTGCCAGTGATTTACGCTCATCATATTCATGCATAAATTCTTCACCATTCTTACGCCTTAAAACCCCACCAAAACCCCTAACCGCCTCCGAAATTAAGAACGAAGGATACTCACCGGGATGATATAAAGCCGTTGGATGAAACTGAATAAACTCCATATTTCTTACTTTTCCCTTTGCACGGTAAACCATGGCCATACCATCGCCCGTTGCAATAACCGGATTTGTGGTGGCCGAATACACATGACCGGCACCACCAGAAGCCATCACAGTCACATTTGCCAGAATCTTTTCCACATCGTTAAGCTCTGTGTTAAAGGCATATATACCATAACAGTTAATATCTTCTGTACGTTTATCCACAAACTCACCAAGGTGATGCTGGGTAATTAACTCCAGTGCAAAGTAATGTGTTAATATCTCTATGTTCTTATTCTTATGAATTTCATTTAATAATACCCGCTCGATCTCATATCCGGTGATATCTTTATAGTGTAAAACACGGTGTTCAGAGTGTCCCCCCTCCTTCGCTAAATCATAGAAACCGGAGTTATCTTTATCGAAATTTATACCATAGTCAATGATCTCCTGAATGCGCTGAGGTCCCTCTTTTACAACGATTTCCACAATTTTTTCGTCACATAATCCATCGCCCGCAATCAATGTATCTTCGATATGTTTTTCAAAAGAATCACCTTTATCTACCACAACTGCAACACCGCCCTGAGCGTATTTTGTATTGGATTCATCCTCGTTTGATTTAGTAACAATTAAAACCTTACCAAACTTTGCAGCTTTAAGTGCAAAACTCAAACCCGCTATACCTGAACCAATTACCAGAAAATCTACTTTCTTCATTAATAAAAAACATTTACTTTATCCACGATGTTAACAACTAGTTAATAAATGTTAGCGTTGTGTCTAAATTATCCTAACAAATAAATTTGAATGTTTAAAGCTACTCTAAAAACACAATTTGCCACAATCTTTTGCGCAATTTTTAAGCAGCTTTATACAAGTAATTAACTTTTTTCCCATTTATAAACAATTAACATTCCACTATTGATAAAAATTGAGTGACTTTTCGATAACACTGAAAATCAAACCTATAATATTAGATAAATGTAACCTAAATGTTAGTAAACAATTAATAACTTATCTTGAAGAAAGAAATTTATAAACTTGCCAACAATACTAACACACTAATAAACAAACAAGATTTATTTATTTAAAATAACTTATTAATTATTGAGACGTGGAAAGCTTTATCTTTGACCAACGTCAAAATTCAAAAAAGGAAAATTTTAAAATGAACATAGATGTCTTAGAAGAAATCAATAAAAAAGGTTTCGCAGAAGAAGAAATTGATCCTACGCTCGATCTTTTTGCAGAGATTGAGAAATTAAAAAAGGAAAAGAATGCCATCATCCTCGCACACTATTATCAAGAACCTGATATACAGGATATTGCCGATTATATTGGCGATAGTTTAGGCTTATCACAAGAAGCTGCAAAAACAGATGCTGATGTAATTGTGTTTGCAGGTGTGCATTTTATGGCCGAAACGGCAAAGATTTTATCGCCCAATAAAACCGTTTTATTGCCTGATGTAAAAGCAGGTTGTTCATTAGCAGATAGTTGTCCACCACATCTGTTTAGGAAATTTAAAGAAAAGTATCCAGATCACCTGGTGATTACTTACGTAAACTGTACAGCTGAATTAAAAGCTTTAAGTGACATTGTTTGTACCAGTACAAATGCGGTACAGATTGTAGAAAGTTTACCTAAAGACCAAAAAATAATATTTGGACCCGATCGTAACTTAGGGGCTTACGTTGCGAAAAAAACAGGTAGGGATCTGGTATTGTGGAATGGTGCCTGCATGGTACATGAAATTTTCTCACAGGAAAAAATTACAAAACTGAAAGAACGCCATCCGAATGCTAAGTTTATAGCACATCCTGAATGTGAAGAAGTGGTTTTAAAAATGGCTGATTATATCGGTTCTACAACCGGACTTTTAAAATATACCATCACTAACCCGGCTACTGAATTTATTGTGGCAACAGAAAGTGGAATTATCCATCAGATGGAAAAGGCGAATCCAACAAAAACATTTATTCCGGCGCCGCCAAACAATAGCTGTGCCTGTAACGATTGTCCTTACATGAAAAGAAATACTTTGGAAAAACTATATTTATGTATTAAAAATGGTTTGCCTGAAGTAACTGTTCCTGAGCATATTATTGAACAGGCGCGTAAACCCATCCAAAGGATGCTGGATATTTCGGCTGAATTGGGTTTGTAAAATCTACCAAGCCTATCAGGTTTTTAAAACCTGATAGGCTTATTGAAATTATTTATGGAAAACAACAACATTCTTAAAAATTATTCAGGCCTATTATGGCTTTTGGCGGGCATAACTGCTGGAAGCATTATCGGTTTAATTTTTGGGAAAAGCGTTGAAAGTATTAAACCATTAGGGGATATATTTTTAAACCTGTTGTTTACAGCTGTTATTCCTTTGGTATTTTTTGCGGTTTCTTCGGCCATTGCAAATATCGATAGAACAAAAAAGTTAGGCAGATTATTAACCATTATGGTTTTGGTATTCCTTTCTACTATCCTTATTTCTGCGGTTTTAACTTTATTTGCAACATGGATTTTTCCTATCCATCAGCAATTGGGGAACGCGAGTTTACCAACTGAAAATGAAAAAATCCAGTCGTTTGGCGAACAAATGACACAACTTTTAACGGTTGGTGAATTTTTCGAAATCGGAAGCAGAAAAAATATGCTTGCACTGATTATTTTTTCGGTACTGGTAGGTTTTTCAACTTTATATGCCGAAAAGGAAGGTGAAGGATTTAAAAAATTTCTGGTATCAGGCAATGAAGTGATGAAAAAACTCATCATTTTAATTATGAAATTGGGTCCGGTTGGCCTGGGTGCTTATTTTGCCTACCAGGTTGGGGTATTTGGTCCACAGCTTTTTGGTACCTATGCAAAAGCTTTGGGGTTGTATTATGGCGTTGGCGCATTTTATTTTATTGTTTTTTTTACTTTGTACGCTTTCGTTGCGGGTGGATTTAAGGCAATTAAAGTATTTTGGAAAAATAATATTGTACCTTCTTTAACTTCTATCGGAACCTGTAGCAGCATTGCCACTATTCCGGCAAACTTAGAAGGGACTACAAAAATGGGCGTACCGGCATACATCACCAATGTAACGATTCCTTTGGGATCAACTTTACATAAAGATGGGTCGAGCATTAGTTCCATTATTAAAATTGCCGTTGTTTTTGCCATTTTTGGTAAAGATTTGGTACATGTTGATACGATAATTTTAGCGCTTGGCATTACCGTGCTGGTAAGTATTGTTGAGGGTGGAATACCAAATGGTGGTTATATAGGCGAATTATTGATGATTTCGGCTTACCAATTGCCATCTGAAGCTTTGCCACCAGCTATGATTATAGGTACTTTGGTTGATCCAATGGCTACTTTGTTAAATGCTACCGGGGATAATGTTGCGGCAATGTTAATTGCCAGGTTTACTGAAGGAAAAAATTGGATGGAAAATATTAAATAGATAAATCCGTCACCCTGAACTTGTTTCAGGGTCTTATCATTAAGATGCTGAAACAAGTTTAGCATGACGATAATTACAATATAATATGTTTGAAAATAAAGAACGCACAGATATTAATGAATTAGGCGAATTTGGGTTAATTAAACACCTGACCACCAATTTTAAAATTAAAAATGATTATTCGGTAAAAGGTGTTGGCGATGATGCAGCAGTACTGGATGCAAAAGGTAAACAGACTTTAATTTCGACCGATTTATTGTTGGAAGGAATCCACTTTGATTTGGCTTATGTGCCATTAATGCACCTGGGGTACAAAGCCGTGCAGGTAAACCTGAGTGATATTTATGCCATGAATGGAAAAGCAAGTCAGATTACAGTTTCCCTGGGTTTATCGAGCAAATTTCCATTAGAGGCCGTTGAAGAAATTTATAAAGGCATTGAGCTGGCTTGTAATAAATACAATATTGATTTAATTGGAGGCGACACTTCATCTAGTAAACAGGGTTTGGTGATCAGTATCACCAGTATCGGTTATGCCGATGCAGATAAAGTGGTATACAGAAATGGTGCTCAGGAACATGATTTATTGTGTGTTTCCGGTGATTTAGGTGGTGCTTATCTTGGTCTTCAGATTTTAGAGAGAGAGAAATTAATCTATCTCGAAAACCCACAAATTCAACCCGATTTAGAGGGTAAAGATTATATCATCGAAAGACAATTGAAACCAGAAGCCAGGATGGATATTGTGGCGCTTTTAGATGAGATGAATATTAAGCCAACTTCTATGATCGATGTATCAGATGGTTTAGCTTCCGAAATTTTGCATTTGGCAGAACAGTCGGATAAAGGAATGACGATTTACGAAGAGAAAATTCCTTTAGATCCGATGACTTATGAAACTGCCCGCGAGTTAGGTTTAGATCCTACCGTTTGTGCTTTAAGTGGTGGCGAAGATTATGAATTGTTATTTACCATTAGCCAGGATGATTATAAAAAATTGAAACATGATGTAGATATCACCGTAATTGGTCATGTTACCGATAAAAACTCGGGCTGCAAAATGGTTTCTAAATCAGAAAAAATACACGAGCTGAAAGCCCAGGGCTGGAATGCTTTTAAGAAATAAAAATAAGTCTTCATTTCGAGCGGACCAGATAGCTATCGGGTGCAACGAAGTCGGGAAATCTGTCTGGATATATCTCTCCATTCCACTACGTTCCAGTCGAAATGACGATTTTACTTTGTAGTTGATATTGCCAGGAAAATATAAAACGTTCTCAGCTATATCAACTTTTTTATTTTAAAGCCATCTATATTGTTTCTAGGCAAAATAAAATCTATTCTATCACTGGGAAAAAAATAATAAAAAAATTGTCCTAAGGCTGTCAGAAAAAATAGCTAAATTTGCAGGTTTTGACTTTTATTTTTTCTTCTATAAATTTTCAAAAAATCAGGAGGCTTCGCTTCATAATTTAAAAGCTATAAATCTTGCGTTTCATTTAAATCTAAGTACTTTGTATCAATCTGTTTGGTAGCTTTCGCTCCTAATTTTTTAATCTTTTCTGAAGTATTGGTTAAATTTCCTGCACCGACTGACAATTTATTAACGGCTTTATCATAAGCATCCTGTCCATTTTTAATATATCTGCCAATGTTTTCCAGGTCGGCAACAAAACCCACAAATTTATCATACATGCTGCCACTTAAACGGGCAATTTCCATCACGTTACGGTTTTGACGCTCCTGTTTCCACATGCTTGCAATGGTGCGTAAGGTAGCGAGCAAAGTAGACGGACTTACAATTACAACTCTCCTATCCCATGCAAAATTAAAGAGTTCTGCATCTTTTTGTACCGCAATGCTAAAAGAAGATTCGATGGGAATAAACAATAGCACAAAATCCGGAGAATTGATTTTATATAAATCATGATAGTTTTTTGATGAAAGTTCCAGAATGTGGCTCTTAATGGAAGCTAAATGCTGTTTTAAATAGCCTTCACGCTCTTCATCGGTATCTGCAGATACCGATCGTTCATAAGCGACCAAACTTACCTTAGCATCAACAACAAGGTGTTTATCATCTGGCAGGTCGATCACCACATCTGGCTGATAGCGGCTACCTTCTGCGGAGGTATGTGAAGCCTGGATGCGATATTCCTGATCACGCACTAAACCAGAGCGCTCTAATACCTTTTCCAGAATGATCTCTCCCCAGTTTCCCTGCTTTTTACTGTCACCTTTTAAAGCTTTGGTTAAATTATTGGCATCTTCCTGTATGAGTTTGCTTTGAATCTGCAGTTCAGAAATCACACCTTTCAAAATATTCCTTTCGTCTGATTCGGCTTTGTAAACCTTTTCTACCTTATCTTCAAAAGCTTTTATATTTTCTTTCAAAGGATTGAGGATGATATCCAGATTGGTACGGTTTTGCTCAATAAATTTGGTGGATTTTTCTTCCAGGATTTTATTGGCAATCAATTCGAAATCTTTATTCAGCTTTTGTTGCGATTGCTCATAGCTTAATTTTTGCTCTACCAGTTTTTCTTTTTCGGCCCGGTAGAACGATCTTGTACTTTCGAGCTCACGGTTGGCATCTGCCAGGCGATCGCGTTCGGCCTGCAGTTCATCAATTAAACGCTGTTGCTCCTGTTTAAGAAGGATAGTAATATGTTCTTTTTCTACCGATAAGTTGGAAACACGTTCATCAGCTTTAGCTAAACTGATTTTCAAAGCTTCATTTTCGCTTTTTATCCGCTCAAAATCTTCTACTGAGACAATAGATAACGCAGCCTGGGGTTTCTTTATTAATAAAATGACCAGAACAATTAAAATAGCAATTAGTAAAGCGATGCCTGCAGTCTCCATAATGATAAAAATTTTAGTAAAAATGGAAATTTAAAATAGATATACCAAAAAAAATTAGTCAAATTGAAATAGATAAAACCGTAAAATTTTTCTATTATTGAATATTAGTATTTTATAAATGAACGCATTAACAGTCCTTATTTCCTGCCCCGATCAGGTGGGTTTGGTAACCCATATTACCCGTGTGCTGGCTGCGCATCAATTGAATATTATCGCCATGCGGGAGTTTGTTGATGAAGCCAATAAAGCATTCTTTACAAGAATTGCCTGTACCGGAAACCTGGAAGATGCAGAAAAATTAAAGGAAAAGCTTTTAGAAAACTTACCAAATGCCGCAGAGGTAAACTTAATTACCAGGCAGGAAAAGCAGATTGCTGTTTTGGTAACGAAAGAGTATCATTGTTTGGCAGAGATACTGATTAAAAACCAGTTTAAAACTTTAGGAGCAAATGTTCAATGTGTAATTGGTAATTACGAAAGCCTTAAGGATTTTACCGAAAAACTGGGAATACCCTATTTTTATGTAGATCATAATAATAAAGATAAAAATGAATTCGAGGCTGAAATAAAAGCTATTATTAACCAATTTGAGGTAGATTACCTGGTATTGGCTAAATTTATGCGGATTCTGTCAGCTGATTTTGTTAAAGATTATGCAGGTAAAATCATCAATATCCATCATTCTTTTTTGCCAGCTTTTATAGGTGCCAACCCTTACCGTCAGGCTTTTGAGCGTGGGGTAAAAATTATTGGGGCAACCGCCCATTTTGTTACCGATAGTTTGGATGAAGGCCCAATTATTACCCAGCATACCAATCACGTAGACCATAATTTTGGTGTAAAGGAAATGGTACGGGCTGGAAAAGAAATTGAGAAAAAAGTATTATTAGAGGCTTTAGAACTCATTTTTGAAGACCGGGTTTTTGTGAGTGGTAATAAGACGGTAGTGTTTAAATGATGTAAAACGGATGATGGAATTGATGACATGCTCTTTTGCCACTGTCTGTTATCCCGAATGCAATGAAGAATTCTTTGAGAAAGCTATCTCCGTATTCTCTGTGGTAAAGAAACAGCTATAATTTATTTAATAGCAAATTCGCCACGTCTTCTCCGGTTTGCGAGCCTATAGCAACCCCCATACCGTTGCACCTGGTTGCACAAAATACATTCGGCCTGATTTCTTCAGCAAAGGGTTCCAATACTTTGCCAAAGGCCATAATCCCGCTCCAACGGTAATCTATCTCATATTTAGTTGCTGGTAAAATTACTTCTTTTAGCAAACGCTCAAGCGCCGATTGCACTGGCTCCGTTTGGCCAAAAGTAGTCGTTTCTTCTGCTTTGAAATCAATATTTCTGCCACCACCCAATAAAATTCTGTTATTTATATTTCTGAAATAGTAATAACCTTTATCGTAATGGAAAGTACCCGCTATCTTTAAATCTTTTATCGGTTTGGTTATTAAAACCTGACCGCGACCTGGTTTTATATCCACATCAGGATATAGATCTTTGATAAAGGCATTGGTTGTAACAATTAGTCGTTTACAAGAAAAATTTCCATTTTTGGAAATCAGGCAAAAACCTTCTGATTTTTCTTCAATCCGATCTACCTTACAACTGTTAAAAATACCAATGCCTAGCTGTTGTGCATATTGAATCAAGGCGTACATCATTTTACCACTATCAATCTGCGCTTCATATTGATTTTCGATTAAAGTACTTACCCCTTCGAAACCAAATAAACTGATTTTTTTATTGTTTACAAGAAAAGCATTGGATCCGACAATATCATTAACCAGAAGGTTAAAATGTTCAATTTTGGATACACCAAGGTCAGCTGAAAAATTGTCTTCGTTTTTAAATAGTTCATAGCCGCCCAGGCATTGATAATCAATGGTATTATCGCCCAGCAATTGACGCAGTTTGAGCAGGCCCTTCCAACGTTTTTCAATGAGCATTGCCAGTCGATCGCTACCCATTATTTCCTCTTGCTCAATTAGTTCAGAAATGCTTCCAAAACAAGCAAAACCAGCATTTTTTGTACTTGCGCCCGTAGGTAAAAATCCCTTTTCGAGTATGACGATCTTTAAGGATGGAGCTGTTTTTTTAAGGTGGATAGCAGCATTTAAACCTACTATTCCGCTACCAATTATAACTGCATCATAATTACAAAAAAATGATTCTTTTTCCCAGTATGAAAATTCGGTTGGCATAGTATAAATGTACTGTTTTTCAAATTTAAATAATATGGGAACGCTTTTTGATATATGATAGTTGAAAAACATACATAAGAAAATGGGAGTTTATTTAATATTAATCATCCCGGTATTATTGCTGAGCATGTTTGTACAATGGCGGTTTAGAAACAAGTTTTCCAAGTATGCCGAAATGCAATTAAGCTCTGGTTTATCGGGCAAAGAGGTAGCAGAAAGAATGCTGCATGATAATGGGATATACGACGTGAAGGTGATGAGTACCGAAGGACAATTAACCGATCATTACAATCCATCAGATAAGACCGTTAATTTAAGTACAGATGTATACTACAGCCGAAGCGTAGCAGCAGCGGCAGTAGCGGCACATGAATGTGGCCATGCAGTGCAACAGGCAAAATCATATAACTGGTTGCAATTAAGAAGCAGCATGGTACCTGTGGTGAGTATATCATCTAATCTTTTGCAATGGGTATTATTAATTGGCGTATTATTAATAGGTTTTACCGGAAACCCAATTGTTTTGGCGATTGGTGTAGTGGGTTTAGCATTAGTGACTGTATTTAGTATCGTTACCCTACCAGTAGAATTTGATGCCAGTAACCGTGCATTGGCCTGGTTAAAAAACAATAATGGTGTAATGCAAACGCAAGAAGAAAATGCGCAGGCGAAAGATGCGCTTTGGTGGGCGGCAATGACTTATGTGGTAGCAGCTGTTGGTGCACTGGCCAATTTATTGTATTATGCATCAATGCTTTTTGGAAGAAGCAGGGATTAAAATATTACCTATGGAAAGCGTAAATGCGGAAAGAAATATCTTTCCGCATTTCTTTTTTAGGGTCTATGTGAATGCTTATTCATAATAAATTTTAAAAACGGGCTGTTTCAATTATCTTAGGAAAATAATTTAAATGAAACGGCTCAAATGAAAGATATCATTACCCAATTGTTCGAAATTGAAAATAAGATCAGGCCTGAAGACTTTCAAGCCTTTAAAAGAAATTTCCAGCGGATTTATCATGAACTCGAACAGGAAGGTTATACCGTGATCAACCCCATCGGGCAGCCCTATGATGAGAGGGATGTTTCAATTGAAGCAAATATATCGAATGAGGATAAACGGGCTTTAATAATTACCAAAGTTCTAAAACCGATCATATACAAATCAGAATCGGGTATCCGGACATTAATTCAAAAAGCAGTTGTTATTGTTGGCTAAGAGATGGAAAATATAAACTTTGGGATAGATCTGGGAACCACAAATTCCGGAATCGGTAAGTTTCAGGCAGGGAAAGTTACGATCTTTAAAAACCCGGTCGGCTTTAAAGATACATTGCCTTCGGTTATCGCCTACAGGAACAATAGGATCTTGGTTGGAGATAAGGCCCGTGAAATGACAATAATTAATCCTGATCAGGTTTTTTCCAGTTTTAAGCGCAAAATGGGCAGTGCGCATTTATATCAGGTTCCGGATAGCTTTGAAACCAAAACAGCCATTGATTTTTCGGCATTGATTTTAAAAGAACTCCTGGGGTTTATTACTGAAGAAAAGCCGACTGCTGCAGTCATTACCATTCCAGCATCCTTTGATACCATACAATCTAATGCAACAAAACTGGCTGGAGAGGCTGCCGGAATACAGGAAGTTCTGTTATTGCAGGAACCGATTGCTGCATGTTTAGCTTATGCCAATGTACAGAATATCGCTATTGACGAATTAAAGAATTGGTTGGTTTATGATTTTGGTGGGGGTACATTTGATGTGGCCCTGGTGAGCATTGATAATAGGGAACTTAAAGTCATTGATCATGAAGGAAATAATTTTTTGGGCGGCCTGGATATAGATCACCTGATGCTAGAAAAGCTACTTTGCCCTGCGCTTGAAAAAGAGCTGCAGGAGGAAAACCTGTGGAAGCAAATGGTAAATGGCGAGAATGCAACTTACAATAAGCTTTTTTTTGAATTGCTTTATCGTGCTGAAGAAGCAAAGAAGGAATTATCCATAAAAGAAGAGGCTTTTGTAGAGATAGAAATTGCAGAAAGGTATATAGAACTTTTAATCACCCGAAAGGATTTTAACCAGCTTATCCATCCAAAAGTTGATGAAACCATCAGGCTTACCAAACATCTGCTGGAAAAGAACAATATTGAGAACAGCCAGTTAGAACGTATTATCTTGGTGGGTGGTACCACATATATTCCGTACATCAGGACCTCCCTCGTCCATGTGTTCGAAACCCATGTAGATGTAACCATCGATCCTACAACCGCTATTATTTTAGGTGCGGGTTATTATGCGGGAACTAAAAATAAACAAAGCACGATTATAAAAGAAGCATTGCCAGCTACACTTAAAAATGTGAAGTTAGCCTATGAGGTTAACTCGAAAGACAATGAAGAACTTTTAACCGGCCTTGTTGATCCGGATTTCTCTGGCTATTATCGGGTTACGCGTACGGATGGCGGTTTTGACAGCGGTATGATTGCTTTTCATTCCAAATTCAATGAATTTTTAAAACTTGTGCCCAAAACTACTAATATTTTCAACCTTAAAATCCTCGACAAATACCATACTGTGGTATATGAAAATGAGCATATCGGCATTAATCATGGCATTTATAACATATCCGGACAACCGCTTCCGAATGATATCTGCCTTGAAATTGACGATACTTTAGGTACAACCTATTTGGAACAGGTATTCAGGAAAGGCGATATTTTACCACTTAACAAAAAGCTTTATAAAACCATTTCTAAAACCATTTTAAAAGAATCGGGTGAGAAACTGATTATCAATATTGTAGAAGGAAAATCGGATACTAGTCCTGCCAGTAATCTCTGTATCGGTTACCTCGAAATTGATTCGGAAGATCTGCCATCAAATTTATTGAAAGGTACAGATATTGAAATTGATTTTGATATCAGCGAATCGAGAGATTTAACTGTAAATATCTATATCGGGGCCATCATGTTAGAGATTAACCAGGTGTTTAATGCTTCTGCAAAACAGGTTTCGGCTGTAAAAATTGTGCAGGAACTGGAGAAAGTTTTGGTAGAACTTGAAAACATAGACGATGATGAATTTGCCATGGCTGATGTACCAAAACTCGAAGACCTGCGTGTTGAAGTAATCGAGCTTTTAAAGTTGCTTATTGATATTGATGGTGACTTTTTAACCGATAAAATATACAATATAGATGAACGTAAACGCAAGGCTTTTCAAGCTTACGATCATCTCATCCGGAAAAAAAACATAGTAGCTGAAATAGAAGAATATCAGTTGCAGAAGAATGAAATCAGAGAAGAATTACTGTTAAAACCAAATCCAAAGATTGAGCATGCTTTCAATAATATAATCAAAAATGAAATCAAATTTTTAAACTCCAATCAATCATCCATTATTAGATCAAAAATAAGGGAACTTCAAAAAATCGCAAACGAAATCTACTATCAGCAAGATCATTCATATATAGAGCTTTTTTACTACTTCGCTATTAAGCCATTGGAAGATTATACCGACGAAAACCAGGCAAAAAAAAGCATAATAAATGGTCAAAAAGCGATCGATAAAGAAAATTATGCAGAATTAAAGGCCATTATTAACAGTCTTTATCATTTGCTTAAGGTAAAACCAAAAAGCTTTTTTGAAGACAAGAATGGAACTCTTGGTTTAAAATAATTAACTATTCCCTTATTTGTTAAGACGGCTGGCTATCCGTGCCACAAAGCTAACGCCCAAAATCAATGGGCCAATAAATGATGTTCCGCCTACCGATATAAGAATGATAATAGCCAGCATAGCTGCAATATAAACCAAAACTTTATATAAGGATGAATCATTTTCACGGTTATCTTCAAACTCTAGTTGTGGATGGATCCATTGTAAAGCAATTTGACGGTTGTTTTCCAGCGTTTGCTTCAATTGATCGGAATAAGCACTGAAAAATGTTGCTGCATAGAGGATCTTACCCAGGTATATTCTGTTGTTGAAGCCTGTATGTTGTTTTTCACTGATAATGTTATTTATACTCAAAATATCATCGTCAAAGAAAAGCGGATCTATGCAGCTTAAACAAGAATAATATTGAATTTCTGCGGCATAAGTATTAGCCGAGATAAAACTTACAAACTGATCATTATACAGCGCAGAAATAATGGATTGATTTTTATCTTTTAGCACCTCATAAGTTTGATTACGCGTAAAGTCTCCAATAAGAAATGGATAATTCATAAAAATACTTCTGAGGCTGTTCCACTTATTGTTCCGGATGCAATATTTGAGGTAATCAAGAATATTTTCGGAAAAAGCCTGTTCAAATTCTTCCAGCGTTTTATCACTGATCTGGTTGTGGTCTAACTTTGCAGAATTGACAGTACCCCGCTTTCCTGCTACAATAATACCGATGTTTTTATCCTTTAGGATTGGAATAAACCTGTTTCCATAGGTTTTTAAAAAAAGGATAAGTTTTTCTATGTCATTGATTTTGATCGAACTGTCTAGCTTTGCTTCTGCTTTTAGGATTTTTTCGACCTTGATGATGTCATCAATTGAATCGAAGTTTAGTGTCGGAAACTGCTTTAAAACTAATTCTAAAAGATTTAGCTGGATCATTTTATCAATACGAGGCGTTAAATATCCAAAATGGATTTACAAATGTAAAATTAAAATGTCGAAAGAGGCTAATAAACAGCTAATTTAGCTCAGCGAGAAAAATTTAATTCAATTTGTAAGGTGCCACCAATTGAAATTCGGGAATATCAACATCGAATTCTAAACCATCCATATCACGTTTCATCAAATAGGTACCTTTCATGCTCCCCATATCGGTTTTGAGGTTACAACCCGAAACATATACATGTGTTTCTCCCGGTTGTATTATTGGCTGTAAACCAACAACACCCTCACCTTCTACCTCTCTTTTGCTACTGTTCGAATCGAAAATTAACCACTGTCTGCGCATTAATTGAACAGCGTAATCAGAGAGATTGGAAATTTCTACGCGATAGGCAAACATATAGTGTTCGTTCGCCGGATTTGAATATTCTGGCTGATAAACGGTTTCTACCGAAACCTTAACCCCGTCTGTAATAGCTGTAACCATGATGATAACGAATGTAAGAAAAAAGCTTTCAAAAATCAAGCCAGTACAGTAGTGGCGTCATAGCTGGCAAATTTTTCTGCCACTTCCTCTAAAATGCTGTAAATGTTGCTGATATCTGGCTCAGCAACCAAACGCATGCGGTAAGGTTTAAAATCGGGCAGGCCTTTGAAATAGTTGGCATAATGGCGGCGCATTTCGAAAATACCGGTTTTAGGACCTTTCCATTCCAATGATTTATCCAGGTGTGTACGGCACACCTCAATTCTTTCCGCTATCGTAGGTCCGGCCAGGTGTTTTCCGGTTTTGAAGAAATGTTTTACCTCGCGAAAAATCCAAGGATAACCGATTGCGGCACGACCAATCATGATACCATCTACCTCATATTCCATGCGCCAGTTAGCTGCCTTTTCAGGACTATCTACATCACCGTTGCCAAAAATGGGAATTTTGATGCGTGGATTACGTTTAATTTCGCGGATTAAACTCCAGTCGGCCTCACCTTTATATAATTGTGCCCTTGTTCGGCCATGAATGGTAAGTGCCTGGATGCCTACATCCTGAAGTCGCTCGGCAACTTCGTAAACATTTTTGGTATTATCATCCCAGCCTAAGCGGGTTTTTACGGTAACAGGCAAATGCGAAGCTTTAACCACCGCATCTGTCATTTTTACCATTTTATCGATATCCTGAAGCAAGCTGGAGCCTGCGCCTTTGCAAACCACATTTTTTACCGGACAGCCATAATTAATGTCTACCAGATCCGGGCCTGCTGCAGAAGCAATTTCTGAGGCTTCCCGCATGTGTTCAATATCGCCGCCAAAAATCTGGATACCGATTGGTCTCTCATATTCGAAAATATCAAGTTTTTGTAAACTTTTTGCGGCATCCCGGATCAAGCCTTCCGAAGAGATAAATTCGGTATACATCATATCAGCCCCGTTTTTTTTGCATACATAACGGAAGGGCGGATCACTTACATCCTCCATTGGAGCGAGTAATAAAGGGAACTCACCTAAATCTATATTTCCTATCTTTACAGACATTTTCTATCTTCAACGATTAATAAAACATACAAAGGTACAAATAATGAATTTTGTAACACCTAAACACGAGGAAATCAATCCTTTCTTGCAATTACTTTTACTTTTATTTTACGCAGTTGCCGGGGCTTTTGTTTTCGGTCTCATTGGCATCGTAATCTGTATGGCGATGTACGGAATGAGTATGGTGAGTAATTTCAGCCTGCTTTTATCAGGTGACGCCAAATATATTTCGGGTTTTAAGGTCATACAGATTTTAAGTTCAATTGGTACATTCATTTTACCACCTCTTGCACTAGCTTTGACAGAAAGAATAAAAATAACCCGGTTTTATAGCTTTAAACAACCAAAGGTTTTACTGCTTCTGCTGGTGATCGTGATTATGATTGCGAGTATGCCTTTTATGGAGTGGACAGTAATATGGAATCAAAAAATGGTTTTGCCCGACTTTTTGAGAGGAATTGAGGCATGGATGAAAGAAAAAGAAGAACTGGCAGCAAAAATGACCCTTCAACTGATTACCGTAAGAAGTAATTTCGATTTTGTGGTTAACCTGATCATGATTGCAGTTTTACCTGCCATTGGCGAGGAGCTGATGTTCAGGGGTGGCGTGCAACGCTCATTGGAACGGTCTTTTGGCAATCCTCATTTGGCTATATGGCTTACTGCTATAATTTTTAGTGCCATACATGTTCAATTTTATGGTTTTGTACCCAGGTTGTTATTAGGAGCTGGCTTCGGGTATCTGTATTATTTTAGTGGTAGTATCTGGTATGCCATGTTTGCCCACTTTTTAAACAATGCTTATGCAGTTTGTGCGGCTTTTTATATGCAAAAACACCACATGCCACTTGATAAAGCTGATGAACCGATCGGTTTTCCATGGTATGGCTATTTAATTAGTGCAATATTTACCATAGCTTTGTTTAAATTTTTTAAAGATAGCGCATTACGTGAGCGAAAATTGGGTTAAAGTATATACCACCAGCAATGCCTTTGCGGCAGAGGTATTAAAACAGGGATTAACAGAAGCTGGTATCCCTGCAGTTACAATAAATAAACAGCTCTCGGCATATAATTTTGGCGAAATAAATGTTTTGGTGAATAAGGTAGATTTCAATAAAGCCATAGAATACATCGTTGAGAACGAAATTGAATAGTAATAATGACCTTAAACCTTATACCCTTTACCTCTTACCTTAAATGAAAACCAGGGCAATAACCGCTTTCTTTTTTACCATAGTAATGCTTGGCTCTATCTTTTTGGGGAGTTATGCATTTACAATTTTCTATCTTATTCTAAGTGTATTATCCTTATTCGAATTTTATAAGCTGATCAAAAATGCCGGCATCAGGCCACATCGGAATATTGGTTTAATGGCAGGGTCCTTAATCTTTTTGATGGCTGCAGGTTTGCATTACTTGGAATATGATGTGAAGTACCTGTTGCTTTGTATCCCGCTAATTTTTTCGGTTTTTATTACTGAGCTGTATAAGAAAAACAAAATTCCGTTTGCCAATATCTCTTATACATTTGTTGGCTTTGTTTATGTCACCATCCCTTTCTGCTTTTTCCATGCCCTGGGCTTTTTAAAAAACTGGAATGAATATAACTTTCATTTACCACTCGCATTTTTGTTAATGCTTTGGGCAAATGATACTGGCGCATATCTTTTTGGTGTAAAATATGGTAAACGCAAATTGTTCGAACGTCATTCGCCAAAGAAAAGCTGGGAAGGGTTTTTTGGGGGGATGTTCACCAGCGTTTTGGTCGGTTTTGGTTTATCCTTTCTTTTTACCGAAAGTCCGGCTTGGGTTTGGGCTGGCATGGCAGTATTAATTGCTAGTTTTGGTACACTGGGAGACCTGGTCGAATCGATGCTTAAACGCAGTTTGGATACTAAAGACAGTGGAGGTTTGTTACCGGGACACGGTGGTCTGTTAGATCGTTTTGATGGCTTGTTATTGGCCGCTCCCGTGGTTTACGCATATCTTTATCTGATTTTGTATTAGATTAATCAAGAAAGCATAAAGAGATGTAGCCATTTATTGTGAAACAGGAGTAGAAACGACAACATGATATTCCCGTTCTACCTGCTCGCCTGTTTTGCTTTTGATCTGTTCGGTTTTACTAAGAATATTTTCGATGATGAAGCCTACGTTTTTTAATAGGTCTTTTACCTCTTCTACTTCATAAAGTGTAAAACCATAAGGCGTAAAAGGGAGATTTTGCATAAAAGCCTTGTCGGCAAAACAAATCACCAGAGTACCATTATGTTTCAGGATCCGTTTAATTTCGGTGAGATATTCGCCTGGATTTTGCCAAAAGTATATTGTATTCACGGTAAAAATTTTATCGAACCGATCATCATCAAACGGTAATGTTGCTCCATCTGTTAGTTTAAAATGAACTTTTCCGCTTGTAACAAAATCTTGATTAATCTTTACAGCCTCGGCAATAATGGTAGCAGAAATATCAGCGCCATAATACCTTAGATTTTCGGCTTTGGATAATAATTGAGCAATATGCCCACCATTACCATGGCCAATTTCTAAAACGGTATTACTGTTTTGGAGGTTTAACACATTAATGGCCGAACTGGTCATTCCTAGATTACTGGCATGCATCATCTCCCCTGTTTTAAGGCCATGTTCGCCCTCCGGACAGCTTAATTGTTTGGCAATATTTTTTAAATCTTCTTCAGCATGTTGATGCTCCATAATCAAATTTAAACTAATGATTTGTAAACGATCTTAGCTAATATTTATAACATTATTTGATTACCTGTACCGGTTTTTTGTTTTCATCAATAGCTACAAAAGTAAAATCTCCATGTACGGCCAGTTCCCTTCCTTCGGCGTACATCTGCTCAATGTAAATTTCTACATTAACCTTTAAACTGGTATTCCCAACATGGCTTACTTGGCCAATAAGCTCTATGATGGTACCCGCTGGGATTGGTTTTTTGAAATCGATCCGATCGCTGCTTACTGTTACCATAATCTGGCGGCTAAAACGCGTGGCGGTAATAAAAGCAACTTCGTCCATTAAATGCATAGCGGTGCCGCCAAAAAGCGTATCGTAATGATTGGTTGTATTTGGGAAAACGGCTTTAAAAATACTGGTTTTTGAATTTTCTATTCTTTCTGCTAGGGTCATGGGGTAAATATAGGGTGAGTAAAAAGCTTTGACAACTTTCTGATTAGAAAGTTGTCAAAGTAAGGATTTGCTTCAGAGAAAACTGTCTCTCAGGGGAAACAAATGTGGCAATTAATTTGCCTGCAGATCTGCTGAAAGTACTTCTTCTGTTTTACGCATCTCTTTTGCCGCTTCAACCATTTCAATCAATGCTTTTTTGGTTTCATCCCATCCGCGGGTTTTTAAGCCACAATCAGGGTTTACCCAAAGTTGATCGGAAGGAATAACCGCTTTGGCTTTTTTGAGCAACTGAACCATTTCTTCGCGTTTCGGAACCCTAGGAGAATGAATATCATAAACACCTGGTCCAATTTCGTTTGGATATTTAAAATCGGCAAAAGCATCTAATAATTCCATCTGCGAACGCGAGGTTTCGATCGTGATTACATCTGCATCCATATCGGCAATGTTTTGAATGATATCGTTAAACTCCGAATAGCACATATGCGTGTGGATCTGGGTATCATCTTTTACGCCACTGGCTGATATTTTAAAAGCTTTAACTGCCCAGTTCAGGTAATTTTGCCAATCCGCCTTGCGCAAAGGCAAACCCTCTCTAATGGCGGGTTCATCAATCTGGATGATTTTAATACCCGCATTTTCCAGGTCGCAAACTTCATCGCGGATGGCCAATGCAATTTGTGTGCAGGTTTCAGAACGGGGCTGATCGTTACGCACAAATGACCATTGTAAGATGGTAACCGGACCAGTTAACATACCTTTCATGTATTTCGAAGTAAGCGATTGCGCATAGGCTGTCCATTTCACCGTCATAGGTTCAGGGCGCGAAACATCACCAAAAATGATTGGCGGTTTTACACAGCGTGAGCCATAACTTTGTACCCATCCGTTTTTAGAAAAAGCGAAACCGTCTAATTGCTCACCGAAGTATTCAACCATGTCGTTACGCTCAAACTCACCATGTACCAGTACATCGATGTCGATTTCTTCCTGCCATTTTACCGCTTTTTCGGTTTCCTGCGCAATTAAATTATCGTATTCTTCAACAGTAAAAGTTCCGTTTTTAAGTTTGGCCCGCCAGCTTCTAACCTCTGCGGTTTGCGGAAATGATCCGATGGTTGTCGTAGCATAAATGGGTAGATTAAGCTCCTGTTGCTTGATTTTTCTGGCAGAAAATGGACTCAAACGTTCGGCATCCTGCTCTTTTAAGGCCAAAACACGTTCTTTTACTGCCGGATTATGGATGATTTTAGAAACTTTCCGGTTAGCAATAGCCATCTTATTTTCTTCGAGTTTTTGCAGGGTAGATGCAGGGTTTTCGTTGATGATCAGTTTTTTTAAGGTTGCCAGCTCTGCAACTTTTTGTTTCGCATAGGCCAGCCATTGTTTAATTTCTTCCGATAAATTTTTCTCATTGGTTTCATTATCCAGATCAACCGGTGAGTGGATTAATGAGCAGGATGGTGCAATCCATACTTTATCCAATCCTCGTTTTTCTACCGCCTGATTGATGATAGAAACAGATTTTTCGAAATCATTTTTCCAGATATTTCGTCCGTCTACCACGCCTAAAGAAAGGATGGTTTCGTTTTTTAAAGAAGCTAAAACGTCATTTAACTGATCTTCGGCACGTACCAGATCGATATGTAAAACATTTACAGGCAATGAAGTAGTTAAAGCAAGATTGTTGCCTAAACCCTCGAAATAAGTCGCTAAAATGATCTTTAACCCAGGGAAAGCTTTTCTAATTTCCTTATAAGCATATTCATAAGCTTTTTTGTCTTTGTCGGTTAAATCTAAAGTCAAAAATGGTTCATCAAACTGTACATATTCTACATCCAAAGCATCTAAGCGAGATAAAATCTCGATATAAACCGGAAGCAGGTTTTTAATCAGGTCTATTTTTTCAAAGCCGGCTTCTTTTTCTTTACCCAATAAAAGGTAGGAAACCGGACCGATTAGAACAGGTTTGGTGGTAATACCCAATTGTTTGGCCTCGTAAAACTCATCGATGATTTTTGTTGAGAAAAGTTTAAAAGGCTGGTCTTTGTAAAATTCGGGCACAATGTAATGGTAATTGGTATCGAACCATTTGGTCATTTCCATCGCTACCACATCCAGTCCTTCTTTTTGGTAGCCCCTCGCCATAGCGAAATAAAGATCCAGTTCTTCATTGCCTTTTTTCAGGATTACCTCATTGTACCTTTTCGGGATGGCCCCAAAAGTTAAAGAGTGATCGAGTACATGGTCGTAAAAAGAAAAATCGTTTGATGGAATCACATCAATGCCTGCTTCTTTTTGAAGTTTCCAGTTTTCGTGGCGAATGTTTTTGCCCACCTGCAGTACATTTTTGTACCCAGTTTTATCTGCCCAGTAATTTTCGCAGATTTTCTTTAATTCCCTTTGGCTACCTATCCGCGGATAGCCCAGATTTTGCGTTAGCATTTCTCTTAAAGATTAAGTAAATAAATCGTTTAAAAGCTCTTAAGCAATATTTGTAATACTCTTTGTTAAAAGTTAAAGGAAAGGTTATGGCACAGCCTGCCCGCTTATCAGCAAAAAGCTTAAAGCAAGCGTATAAAATTTTAATTTTATCGTGTACAATCAGACCTGACCAATTACTTTATAACGCGAAAGTACCGTCAATTCAATATAGGCAGGTCTCCTGACTTATTCCCGATTTTATCGCCTTCCCATCCCGATAAGCGGCACAGTGGCATGAATGATAAGACCGTTGTCTTTTTGCTAAAAGACAGAATTTACAGTTGCGCGACAGCTCGTGATTTGCACACGATTCCCTATTAATCCCGGGTGTAATTCCGGGAACCTGTATCGGTTGATGAAAAATAAAGTTAAGAACTTACATCGAGGCAAATGTATGGATTAGGATTTAAAACTTGTAACAAATTTACAGCAAGCGGTTTTTGGTACCTATTCTCTGTTATATTTGGTTACCTAACTAAACTCTTATTATGATAAAAAACTACTTTAAAGGGCTTTGCATTGCTTTTTTAATGGTAAACAGCTATGCAGTGCTGGCGCAGGAGGTACCAACGCCAAAATCTCATTTCGGTTTTGATATCGGCGACGATTATCAATTGGCCAATTATACCCAAACAGAAGCCTATTTTAAAAAGATTGCAGCAACTTCTAACCGTATTAAACTGGTTGATATTGGTAAAACCGAAGAAGGCAGAAGTCAATATATGTTGATTGTTTCTTCACCTGAAAACCTGAAGAAATTAGATCGATATAAGGAAATTTCACAACAGCTGGCCCATGCCGAAATTACACCTGAGCAGGCTAAAGCACTGGCCCGGGAAGGTAAAGCGGTGGTTTGGATAGATGGAGGCCTGCATGCAAACGAGGTGGTTGGTGCACATCAATTGATCGAAACAATATATGAATTTGCTTCAAGAAAGGATGCGGAGACCTTACGCATTTTAGATAATGTAATTATATTGTTTACACATGCCAATCCTGATGGGCAGGAGCTGGTGAGTAATTGGTACATGAGGGATAAAGAGCCTAATAAAAGAACAACCTCAGGCTTGCCGGTTTTGTACGAAAAATATGCAGGGCACGATAATAACCGTGATTTCTTTATGTTAAATCTTAAAGAAACGCAGAATATCGGTCGTCAGCTTTTTGTAGAGTGGATTCCGCAGATTATGTACAACCATCATCAGGCTGGTCCGGCGGGAACGGTTGTGGCGGGGCCACCCTATCGGGATCCGTTTAATTATGTTTTTGATCCAACCTTGTTAACCAGTTTAGATGCCGTTGGTGCCGCTATGCACAACAGGATGAACGTTGAAAATAAACCCGGGTATACACAACGGGGAGGGTCGGTTTATTCTACCTGGTACAATGGCGGATTAAGAACCACAACCTATTTTCATAACATGATTGGACTGTTGACCGAAATTATCGGAAATCCTACGCCTTCTGAAATTCCGCTCGTTCCTTCCAGATTATTACCGAATGGCGATTCACCCAATCCCATTACACCAAGGAAATGGTATTTTAAAAATTCAATCGATTATTCGGTATCCTTAAATTATGCTGTTTTAAATTATGCACAGCGTTACCGCGATGAATTGTTGTTTAATATTTACCAGATGGGCAGAAATTCTATAGAACGCGGTGAAAAAGATACCTGGTCTTTTTCGCCTAAAAAGATAGAAGCCATTAATAAAGCTGCAAAAGGCAGTTCTGCTATTGGGGGCGATGCAGATTTTGGACCAAGACGTCCGATCAGCATAAAAGCTTTTGATACGGTAATGAAAGCCCCATCAAACCGTGATCCACGGGGTTATATTTTATCAGCAGATCAGCCTGATTTTAATACTGCCATTAAATTTTTAAACGCGCTGATCAGGACGGGTGTTGTAGTTCAAAAGGCAACAGCTCCATTTACCGTTGCCGGTAAAGATTATCCTGCCGGAAGTTATATCGTCAAAACCGATCAGGCTTTCCGTCCACATGTGTTGGATATGTTTGAGCCTCAGGATCACCCAAATGATTTTAAATACGAAGGGGGTGCACCCATTCCGCCGTATGATGCTGCCGGATGGACTTTGGCATATTTAATGGATGTGAAATTCGACCGTATTCTGGACGATTTTTCAGGTCCCTTTGAAAAAAATCCTTACGGGGAACTCTTAAAACCAGAGCATAAACTGCCAAATGGATCAGGCTATGTATTAAGTGCTGCTCAAAATGATTCATATAGCGCAGTTAATGAATTATTAAAAAACAAAATTGAAGTTTACCGTTCTACTGAAAATGGAGATTTTTATGTTTCATCAGCAGGGAAATCAATATTGGAAAAAGCAAATATTAAACTAAAAATTGCTGCTGCTGCAAAGGATAAAACTAAAGTTTCGACCGCCAGAATTGCCCTTTGGGATACATACGGAGGTTCTATGGCCTCGGGCTGGGTGCGGTTTTTAATGGAGCAGTATCATTATAATGCCACGGTTATCTATCCGCAGGACATTGATGCCGGAAATTTAAAATCTAAATTCGATGTGATCATTTTTGTGGGTGGGGCTATACCATCTGTTCAGGGCGGAGGGTTTGGAAACAGAACTTTCGGACCAAAAGCAGAAGAGATTCCTCAGGAATTTAGAAACCGTTTAGGTAGGATTACTGCTGATAAATCGATCCCTGAGTTAAAGAAATTTTTAGAAGCCGGTGGAAATATTGTAACCATTGGCAGCAGTACCAGTCTGGCTTATCACTTAAACCTTCCCGTACGTAATGCGATGGTAGAAATTGTAAACGGAGAAGAAAAAAGATTACCTGCTGAGAAATATTATGTTCCCGGGAGTGTGTTGAATGTTAGTGTAGATACCAATTTGCCAGCCAATTGGGGAATGGAAAAAGAAGCTGATGTATATTTCGATAATAGTCCTGTTTTTAAACTCACTGGCGACGCCATTGCAGCTGGAAAGATTAAACCTTTGATGTGGTTTCAAAATGCTGTACCGTTGCGCAGCGGCTGGGCCTGGGGGCAGGCCTATCTGCAAGATGGGATAACAGCTTTTGAAGCAAAAGTGGGTAAAGGTAAATTGCTTGCTTTTGGCCCTGAAATTGTCTTTAGAGCACAAACGCATGGTACTTTCAAGCTAATATTTAACCAGTTGTATAAATAATTATAATTGAGTTAGTTGCTTAAAAATGCATGTACCTTGTCTTCAGCAAACTGCCATTGAAAAATTTAATATAAAATTCGTCATTTCGACTGAAGCATAGCGAAATCGAGATATCTTGAGCTAAAAAACTTTTTTTGAAGCGTGAGAGCCACTATCCCAAACGATAGTGGCTTTTTACTTTGTTCTTACTATAGCCAATTATAATCCGCTTAATTTTGGATTATGAAAGTAGAAATCTGGTCGGACGTAATGTGTCCGTTTTGCTATATCGGGAAAAGACATTTTGAGCAGGCGATGGAACAATTGCCCTTCAAAAATGAAATTGAAATAGATTGGAAGAGTTTCCAGCTCAATCCGGAGTATCACAATACCAATAATGAAACGGTATACGATTATCTATCAAGAAGTAAAGGAATGCCAGTTGAGCAAGCCAAACAGATGACAAAACAGGTGGTTGATATGGCGGCAAATGCAGGCTTAAGCATCGATTTCGATACCAATATTCCGGCTAATACCTTTAACGCACACCGTTTGATTCACTTGGCAGCAAAACATGGTCTTCAGGATTTAGCTGAAGAGAAATTATTTGAAGCTCATTTTGTAAACAGCAAAAATATTGGCGAAACCGATGTTTTAGTTGATCTTGCTGTAGAAATTGGCCTGGATAAGGATGAAGCTGTAGCCGTTTTAAGCAGTGACCAATTTGCCGAAGCCGTGCGCTACGACATTTATGAAAGCCAGAATTTAGGCATTCGTGGCGTACCTTACTTTGTAATGGATCGCAAATATGGTGTTTCGGGTGCTCAGCCCGTTCAGGCTTTCACCGATGCGCTTACCCAAAGTTTTACCGAGTGGAAAGAAACGCAGCCTAAAACCAAACTTACTTCGTTAAATAAAAATGATGATGCAGTTTGTAATGAGAATGGGTGTGAGATATAAAGTTTTTTCCCGCAGATTACACTGATCGACGCAGATTTTCTGTGGAAATCAATAGAAAAATCGTCATCTCGACTGGAGCGCAGCGCAATGGAGAGATCTGTCTACATAGATTTAGCTTAGCTGCACTTCGTGGTTCTCGGCTTCGTTGCACTTCGCTCGAAATGACGTTATATCCATTAGCGATCCATCACCGCTGATTCTTCAACGGCGTTAATAAATACTCCAAACCATTCACCCGGATTTCGAACATCGTAGCCATCAAATCGCCCAATTTGCCTTTCGGGAAACCTTTATCTTTATACCAAAGCAAGTAACTTTCAGGTATATTGCAGATCAGGTAACCTTTGTATTTTCCATAAGGCATTTGCATTTTCACTAAATCGAGCAATAAGGTCGGATCTAACATTTATAATATAAAATCTAAATAATTTTCTTTGTTAATTACAGAAAACGTGGCTTGAGGATAGTTTTTGGCAAAAAAACCAGGTATTTTTTTCCTTTGGTTTCCCCATTTGAAATCGGCAGCTAAAATTTCTCCGTTATTAACTTCAATAAGGTCTATTTCCTGTTGGTCATAAGTTCTCCAAAAATAGTAAGTGGTACTTTGCTGTTCGTACTCCATTTTTTTAATGCGCTCACTAAAACAGTAATTTTCCCATAAAATGCCCTGATCATTACGTAATGCTAATAATCTGAAATCATTAACAATCGCATTCCGGATGCCATTGTCGTAAAAATACCATTTGGATGACTTTGTAACCTCTTTCCGTAAATTATTACTGTATCCGCCAACTTTATAGATGATAAAAACCTTCGAAAGTAAATCGAGATAACGGTCTACGGTATTTTTACTGATGCCCAAAGTACGGGAAATTTCATCAATCGAAACTTCCGATCCTACCTGATAGGCAATAAGTTTTAATAATTCCAGTAGTTTCGCGCTATTTTGGATGTTCTCGTACATTAAAATATCTTTTAAAAGATATGATTTAACCAATTCAGTTAAATATTGTGCTTTTTCAGCTAATGAACTCAGATGAAACAACTCCGGATAAGAACCAAAAATTAATCTTTCCTCTAAGTTTTGGGTGGTTTGTAAGGCATTTTCCTGTTTATCCAGTTCAACCTGTGCTATGGGGTATAGATAATAAGTTAAACTTCTTCCGGTTAAGGGCTCACCTGTTTGGTTCGACAAATCGAAGGTGGATGATCCACTGGCAATAATGGTAAGGTCTTTAAAAGTATCGATCAGTAACTTTAATATTTTTCCGATTTCGGGTATAACCTGGGCTTCATCAATAATGAGCAGTTTGGCATCACCTAAAACCCTTTTATAATTTGCCGCTGTACGGGTTGACAATAATACCTGTACATCCTGATCTTCTCCGTTTAAAGAAAGATGGTTGATATTCGCATCTTTAATAATGCTTTCTACTAACCAGGTTTTGCCTACCCTCCTTGTGCCGAAAATTAAGATGACCTTATTCTTCCCAATTTTGTTGAGAATAATAGGTTTTAAAGATCTAACAATTTGACTGCTCATTTAAGTCAAATATACTAAAAAACATTAATTCAGTCAATAGACTGACTGAATTAACGTTAATTCAGTCAATGAACTGACTGAATTAACGTTTTTAATCGATAAGTTCTAAAGTTTCGATTGCTTCCTCAACGGTTTTTACATGATCAAAAGCAATCCTTAGCGTATTTTTTACCTCTTTTAAATTGCACATCCGTGGATGGTTCTGTGCAAAAGTTAAAATTTTAGTGAAGGTATTCGAGTCGAAATAAGCCGATTGTTTATCGCTTAAGAAATAGCCACGCAAACTATTTTTCTTGAAACTGATTTTCTCAAAACCTAATTTCTTACCCAGCCACTGTAATCGAACCACACTGAGCATGGTTTTTACCTGTGGCGGAACCGGTCCGAAACGATCCGCCAAATGTTTTTCAAAAATGGCGAGTTCTGCCTCGTTATCGAGTTTAGAAAGTTCAGTATATAAATTGTAACGCTCCGTAATATTGGTGATATAAGCATCCGGAATATACAATTCGAGATCGGTATCTACCTGCGTAAAGCCCACAAACGGACGGGCAGGTTCATTTTCGAACAGCCCTTTAAATTCAGCCTCCTTTAACTCCTGTATCGCTTCGTCCAATATTTTATGGTACATTTCAAAACCGATTTCGGCAATGAAACCACTTTGCTCAGCGCCCAGTAAATTTCCACTCCCACGGATATCCAAATCGCGCATGGCCACATTAAAACCACTGCCCAGATCAGAAAACTCTTCGATAGCACTTAAACGCTTACGGGCTTCGGAGGTTAAAGTTGATAAAGGTGGAGAAAGTAAATAACAGAAAGCTTTTTTATTGCTTCGGCCAACCCTGCCACGCATCTGGTGCAGATCGCTCAAACCAAACATGTGTGCATGGTTGATGATGATGGTATTGGCGTTCGGAATATCTAAACCAGCTTCGATAATGGTAGTGGCTACTAAAACATCTTTTTCTCCATTAATGAAATCGAGCATAACATCTTCCAAAGCATCGCCATCTAACTGCCCGTGCGCAATACCGATTCTTGCCTTTGGAACCAGTTTCTGGATCAGCCCACCCAATTGCATCAGGTCGTTGACGCGGTTATGGATAAAAAATACCTGTCCGCCACGGTCTAATTCAAACTGAACGGCTTCCTGGATCAATTTATCATTAAAAACATGCAATTCTGTACTTACCGGCTGGCGGTTTGGTGGTGGGGTGCTGATGATCGATAAATCCCTTGCGCCCATTAAAGAAAAATGCAATGTTCTCGGAATTGGTGTTGCGGTTAGTGTTAAAGTATCAACATTTACACGTACCGCTTTTAAACGCTCTTTTGCCGTAACGCCAAACTTCTGCTCTTCGTCAATAATCATGATGCCGAGATCCTTAAACTTAACATCCTTGCTCAGTAAACGATGTGTTCCGATGAGGATGTCAACTTTGCCAGCAGCAGCTTCGGCCAGGGTATCTTTAATCTGCTTATTGGTTTTAAAACGGTTGATATAATCTACCGTAACCGGGAAATCTTTTAAACGGGAAGAGAAGGTTTTAAAATGTTGTAAAGCTAAAATGGTTGTTGGCACCAGAACGGCAGCCTGTTTACCCTCCGCTACGGCTTTAAATGCCGCACGAACGGCGATCTCTGTTTTTCCAAAACCTACGTCACCGCACACCAAACGGTCCATTGGGTGTGGCGATTCCATATCCTTTTTTACATCCTGAGTCGCTTTTAACTGATCAGGGGTATCCTCGTAAATAAAAGATGCTTCCAGTTCAGTTTGTAAATAGCTATCTGGAGAAAATGCCGTTCCGGCCTGGGTTTTGCGCAAAGCATAAAGCTTGATCAGATCCCGGGCGATATCTTTAACTTTTTTTTTAGTAGTTTTTTTTAGCTTGTCCCAGGCATCCGTACCCAGTTTATTCATCTTGGGTACACCGCTTTCCTTACCGCTGTATTTGGCGATGCGGTTTAATGAGTTGATGTTTACATAAAGCAGGTCGTTATCGGCATAAATTAAGCGGATCATTTCCTGCGTTTTGCCATTTACCTCCACTTTTTCTAGCCCGGCATATTTTCCGATTCCGTGATCGATATGGGTAACATAATCACCTGATTTTAGTTCCCTCAAATCTTTTAAGGTAATGGCCTGACTTTTCTGATAGCCTTTTTTAAGCTTGTATTTATAGTAACGGTCAAAAATCTGGTGATCCGTGTAAAATGCCGTTTGGATCTGCGGATCAACAAATCCCTCGCGCAGCATGCTATTGATTGGTGTGAACTTGGCCGTTTTATCAATATCTTCTAAAATAGCATATAAGCGCTCAATCTGCTTTGGCGAATCAGTAAAAATAAAATTAACAATCCCTGCTTTTTCATTCTCCTTCAGGTTATGGATCAGCAGGTTAAAATCTTTATTGAAGGATGGCTGGGGTTTGGTCTCGAACTCGAAACGGTTGTCTGTTTTATAAAAGAACTGTTTGCCAAATTCTACCAAGGGGAAATCCTGAAGGTGATCACCCAATAACTTTTCGTCAGTAAAGGCAAATTTTGGATCAATCCATTCCGGGTTTTGGCTTTTATCTGCTGCTGGCAAAGCTTTCCATAGATCGACAGCCTTTTTGAAGCCAGCTTTAACAATATCCAGGGTAAATTCTACATCTTTAAACCAGAGCTGTGTATCCTGATCGATATAATCAAGAATGCTGATATTACTTTCTGTTAAAAACTTGGCCTGAACATTTGGAACAATGGTCAACGATTTAACATCGGCCACTGAAAGCTGGCTTTCGATCTCGAAACTTCTGATGCTTTCTACCTCATCGCCAAAAAATTCGATGCGGTAAGGAAGATCAGATGAAAACGAAAAGATATCTACAATACCGCCACGGATAGAAAATTGTCCGGGTTCGTAAACAAAATCTCTTCTGTCAAAATCGTAATCAATTAAAAATTCATTGATAAAATCGATACCCAGTTTAGCTCCAAGACTGATTTCCAACGTGTTTTTTTCCAGTGCCGAGCGGTCAATTACTTTTTCGGCAATGGCTTCAGGATAAGAAACGACAATTTTTCCGTATTCCGAATCGTGGTTCAGTTCGTTCAATACCTCGGCACGGGCCAATACATTGGCAGTATCTACCTGCGTAAAATCGAAAGATTTCCGGTAAGAAGAAGGGAACAGTAAAACCTGTTTATCCAGCACGCTTTCCAGGTCCGACTGGAAATAGGCAGCCTCTTCCCTGTCCGGCAGAACGAACATGATGGGTTTGTGTAATAAAAAATAAGAAGAAAGCGCAACAATAGCATCGGCAGAACCGACCAATCCCTTTAATTGTATCTTTGGGTTTTTGGTCGCATTCAACGCTTTGGTAAATTGGGTTACCCTATCGTCGGTTTTGTATCGGTTTATTAAATCTCGAATGTTCAAGGCACAAAAATAAGCTTATCTTTTAATATTAACCCGCAATTTGTGTAAAGGTTTTTTTAACTATTTTTGGCTGGGTTGTGATATGGAAATCAGATTTGGGAAAAAACGAAAACTTATTCTTAGATGGTATGGTTCATTTGGTCGAAATATATCCCCCTTTCGTCGATTAAGGGCAAATCGACGTAACAAAGGTAGTTCTATAGCCTCTAAATGTTATAAAAAGTGAAACAATGAAGTACATTAAAAGCTTTCCACTGGAACTTTTTTTCTGGTTAACAGCTTTAATATTACTGGCAACAGCGAATGGCCATGAGCATCATTTTACACTTTGTCCTTTAGCCAATTTGGGTTTTAAGGATTGGTGTCCGGGATGTGGTATAGGCAGGTCGATCAGTCATATTTTACATGGCGAGTTTACCGAAAGCTTTTCAGAACATTGGTTTGGGTTTCCGGCACTTTTAATCATCGTTTACAGAATTTACACATTGATAAAAAATAAAAATAAGTTTAAAATTTCAACCACAAATACATAGAAACCATGGATATATTTCAATCACCTCTAATGTCGTTACCAGGTATAACACCAGAGGAATACTCATATTTACAACAAGCTACAACCGGTTTAACTGAAGAGCAGTTACGTAATTTCCTGATGGTTTACAGCAGCAAAAGAAAAAACCCATCAGATATGTTGATTTTCTGTTTAATCGGACTGTTTGCTGTTCCGGGCTTACAAAGGTTTATCATAGGCCAGATCGGCATGGGTATTTTGTACCTTTTAACCGCAGGTTTGTGCTTCATCGGATCAATTATCGATGTGGTAAACCACAAAACACTTGCTTTTGAACATAACCAGAAAATGGTTTTCGAAAGTTTACAGATGGTAAGAATGGGCGGTGGATTTCAGCAGGCAGGAAAATTCTAGTATCATTATTATCTGATATTTAAACCTCGCAGGTCTCAGAAACCTGAGAGGTTTTTTAATTTTCTAATACCCTAAGAACCAAACGCTTTGTTAAATAAACCTGATCAAGCGTAAAGCCCGGAGCGCGGAACGAGTGAAGACTTGCAGCGATAGCAGGACTTTTACCTCCGAAGCGCACTGAAGCTATTTTCCAGATAACGTGACCACCTAAGGCATCTGATAACATCTTAGGAAAACGCTTTAACTTATTGTTGTCTCTTTTTAGCTTTGCAAGTTTCGAAACCTGCAGGCTTTATTTATATTTATCAAATGAAATTAGCTGAAATTACCAATTATTTAGAAAGCATTGCGCCACTTAATTACCAGGAAGATTATGATAACTCCGGTTTAATTGTGGGCGATCCAAATATGGAAATCCGTGCTGCGCTGGTGGCTTTAGATTGCGTGGAGAAAATTGTAGATGAAGCCATTTCTACAGGCTGTAACCTTATCATTACTCATCATCCTATTGTTTTTAAAGGACTAAAAAAGCTGAACGGCAAAAATTATGTGGAGCGCGTGGTGTTAAAAGCCATTAAAAATAACATTGCACTTTATGCCATCCATACCAACTTAGACAGCATCCACACCGGCGTAAATGCCAGAATCTGCGAGCGTTTGGGCTTAACAGGTACAAAGGTACTTTCGCCAAAAGCAGGTTTGTTAAAAAAACTGGTTACCTACTGCCCGCAGGCCCAGGCCGAACAATTGCGATCTGCCTTATTTTATGCCGGAGCGGGTAACATTGGCAATTATAGCGAGTGCAGTTTCAATGCTGATGGTTTTGGTACGTTTAAGGGAAATGAAGATTCTGACCCTTTTGTGGGCGAAAAAGGTGTTCGCCATCGCGAGGCTGAAGTGCGGATTGAAATGGTTTACCCTACACAGGCAGAGCGGAAAATTCTGGTTGCTTTGTTCGAGAACCATCCTTACGAAGAAGTGGCTTACGATATTTATAAACTTGAAAACAAACACCAACTGGTGGGCTCGGGTATGGTGGGCTGGCTGGAGTATGATATGGACGGCTACGATTTTCTGCATCTGGTAAAAGACAGGATGCAGGCTAAAGTAGTCAGACATACAGAGGTAATTGGTAAAAGGATCAAAAAAGTTGCAGTTTGCGGAGGTTCGGGAAGTTTCCTGTTAAAGGAAGCCATTGCTGCAGGGGCAGATGCATTTATTACCGCAGATTTTAAATATCATGAGTTTTTTGATGCGGAGGAAAAACTGATCATTGCCGACATCGGACACTTTGAAACTGAACAATTTACCTCAAATTTATTGCTTGAAATTATTCAGAAAAAATTTACTAACTTTGCAATCCGTTTAACGGAGCAAAATACAAACCCCATAAATTACTTGTTTTAATGGAACAAACCGTAGAACAAAAGCTAAAAGCTTTATACGAATTACAAAATATCCACACAAAAATTGATAAGATCCGCCAGGTGCGTGGAGAATTACCAATGGAGGTTGCCGATCTTGAGGATGACGTTTTAGGATTAGAAACTAGAATTGCAAAAATTAAAGCTGAGCTTGATGATCTTGAGGATTCGATCGTAACGCGTAAAAATACAATTAAAGATGCGCAAGCTGCGATCAAAAGATATGATTCTCAATTAAAAGAAGTTAAAAATAACCGTGAATACGATGCTTTAACCAAAGAAATTGAGATTCAAGGTTTAGATATCCAGGTTTCTGAAAAGAAAATTAAAGAACACGGTTTCGAAATTACTTCTAAAACTGAAATCTATGAAGCAGCTAAAGCAGAGTTAGATGGAAGAAAGAAAGATTTAGAAGTTAAAAAAGGCGAATTAGATGTAATTACTGCTGAAACTGAAAAAGAAGAACAGGATTTACAAAAGAAAGCTGATAAAGCTGAGCCTCAAATCGAGGAGCGTTTATTGGTTGCCTATAAACGTTTACGCAAAAATGCGGTAAATGGTCTGGCTGTGGTAACCATCGATCGCGATTCTTGCTCTGGTTGTTTTAATCAGATTCCACCTCAACGGCAGTTAGATATCCGTCAGCGTAAAAAAATTATTGTTTGCGAACACTGCGGTCGTATTTTGGTTGATGAAGCGCTAACACACGAAGTAGCAGAAGCTTAAGCTCAATCATAAGATTATTTGAACGTTCCGATTTAATCGGGACGTTTTTTGTTTAAGCCTGTTTTCTTCGCCTTACTCAAAACAAGAATATGATTTTAGCGTTTAATGTAGATATTTGTTTAAATGTGAAGTTGTTGTGGCAGCACAGCACAAAACCGAAATAGAATCCCTAATGAATAAAAGTTTCCGTTTTTTGATAACATCTGCCCTGCTTTTCTCTCCTTTGTTCTCGCTTGCAAACTTCGATTTTAATAACAACTGCTTAAATGCTTATAAAAGCATATTCGAACTTAAGCTGGGCAATGCAAGGGCCTATATCTCTACAGAAAAGAAACAGCATCCTAATAATTCCATTATTCCGCTTCTCGAAAATTATGTAGATTATTTTACTGTTTTAACTTCAGAAAGCAAGGCCGATTTTGACCGTTTAAAGGGAAATAAATCTAAACGGTTGGATCAAATAAGTGATGACGATAAAAATTCACCCTACTATCTTTATGCACAGGCAGAAATTAATTTGCAATGGGCGCTCATTCGCGGTCGTTTCGGAGAGTATTTTAACGCGGCTATGGAAGTTAAAAGAGCAAACAGCCTTTTACAGGATAACAGTAAGAAGTTTCCAAATTTTCACCTGAATTTAAAGGGCCTGGGCTTGATTAATGCTGTTTTAGGCAATCTTCCTGATGGTGCCTTAAAAACGGCGCTTTCAACTTTCGGCATTAAAGGAAACCTGCAGAGCGGGTTAAATATGTTCGAAAAACTAGCTGATAACTTGCCGAAGTCGTCTTACGAACCTTTTTACGAAGAGGTGGTGTTTTATTATGCCTATGTTTTAACCGATGTGGCACACAGCCCACAGGCCTATGCCAAAACCATGAAATATACTGAACGTATTGCCGATACCAGTTTATTAAAAAGTTATTTGCAGAGTTATGTATGCATAAAAAACGGGCACAGTGAAGAGGCGATAGCCATTTTAGCCAGGCGGCCAGAGGGAGGCGTTTATCAGCCTTTTCCTTATTTGGACTATTTGGAAGGAATTGCGCATTTAAATAAACTCGACCTCAATGCCGGCACCTATTTTAACCGGTTTCTGCAAAATACAAAGGGTGTAAACTTTGTAAAGGATGCTTACCTTCATTTGGGCTGGATCGCACTTCTGAAAGGCGATAAAGCTGCATATACAGCCTTTGCAGCCAAAGCGGTTAAAAATGGCTATACTTATATGGAAAAGGATAAACAAGCAAAGGCTGAAGCTGCCGCAGGAACCCCAACCATTGATCTTTTAAAAGCAAGGTTGCTGTTTGACGGTGGTTATTTAAGCAGGGCATTGCAGATCATTGATGATAAGAAGGCAACAGATTACGCTAACGATAAAGACAGAACAGAACTAAATTATCGTTTAGGTAGAATTTATGATGATTTAGGGAAAGACGACCAGGCGTTAGCGGCTTATCAGGAAACGATTAGTGAAGGAAAAAACCTGAGATATTATTTTGCGGCAAACGCTGCGGTGCAGATGGGTAAGATTTATGAAAGGAGAAAAAACGTAGTAAAAGCAAAAGAGGCTTTCAATACTGCCATTGCCATGAAAAATCATGAGTTTGAAAGCAGTATTGAAAACCAGGCCAGGGCCGGGTTAAAACGGTTGGCCAATTAAAAGCGGTATATAAAAGCATTAATGTGCATACCTGCCCCTACTGAAGCAAATACGGCTACATCACCAGCCTTAACACTATAGCCCTTCACTTCTCCTTTTAGCACCAGGTCCAATAGCGTTGGTACTGTGGCAACGGAACTGTTTCCTAACCAGGAAATCGTCATTGGGACTAAGTTTTCTGGCACGGTATCTTTACCATAAAGTTTGAACAGACGTTTCATAATCGCGGTATCCATTTTACCATTGGCCTGATGCACAAATACAATATTGATATCATCAACATTTAAACCTGCCTTGTCGATAGCCTTTTTAATCACCTGAGGTACCTGAACTACCGCAAACTCATAAAGTTTACGTCCGTTCATTTTTAAATAAAGGTTTCCATTGGTTTCATCAGGGTGAGCGCTCTTGCCCATGGTTAGCAAATTGCCGTAGTTAACAGCATGCGTTTCCGTTTTATGTGCTAATATTCCTTTTTTTTCTGCGGCTTCTTCTGCTTCGAAAATTACTGCTCCGGCACCATCCGAAAAGATCATACTATCACGGTCATGCGGATCGATAATACGGCTTAAAGTTTCTGCACCGATAACCATAACACGTTTCGCATCTCCGCTTTTAATATAGTAATCAGCCTGTATCGCGCCTTGAACCCAGCCCGGGCAGCCAAAAATGATATCGTAGGCAACGCAATCCGGATTTTGAATACCTAATTGCTGTTTTACCTTTGAGGCTAAAGAGGGTAAAATATCTGTTCGGTTGCTACCCAAAGGAATATCACCAAAATTATGACAGAATATAATATAATCTAAGGTTTCTTTATCAATGCCTGCATTTTCAATGGCTTTTTCTGCGGCCTTAGCACCAATATGATTGCTTAACTGCTCAGGGCAGGCATAACGTCTTTCTACGATCTCCGTAATTTCAGAGAATTTATCGATGATCTCTGAATTCTCTTTCTCCAATCGGTTACCATTCTCAAAAAACGTCGAACTTAAGAATTCATTACCAGAAATAATATTTTGTGGAATATAACTTCCGGTACCGGTTATTACCGTATTTATTGATTTGCTCATAATTATAATACCGCATACTAAAACGGTATGTAGTATAAAAATACCAATTATATTCGATAATCGAAAATATATTAAATTTTAGCGGAGCTTATTTTCGAGGGCGAATTTTAATAATCCTGCTTTTCCGGTTACATTTAGCTTTTGCGCCATATTCTTACGGTGAGTATCAACAGTATTTAAAGCAATAAATAATTTTTGGGCAATTTGCTGAGAAGAGTAGTCTTCACTGATCAATTGTAGGATTTCCATTTCTCTCGCTGTTAAGTTGTGGTTTTTTTGAAAATGGTCCCCATCGTTAAATGCCGATGGCTGTACATCAGGTTTTATTTTCTGGAAATATTTTTCGCCACGCTGCAAGGCGGAAATAATGCTAAACAATGTTTCTGCATCGGTATCTTTTTGAACGAAAGCCTTCACCCCTATACTTTCCAATTTTGCCGCTAATTTAACCGTATAATACATTGATAATACCATAATTTTTACGGAAGGAAATAACTGTCTTACTTTTTCGGCGGCAATTTCTCCATCTAAAACAGGCATATTCAAATCCAGGATTAAAATATCAGGTATTTGGTGGTTTAAAAGGTGCAGGATTTCCTTTCCATTTGATGCCATGCCGATTATCTTAAAGCCCGGTTGTTCAGAAAGGATGGCTGATAATCCTTCGGCAAACAGTTTATGATCATCTGCGATCATCAACGTGGTCGGTTTTTGTTCAACTATGTCCATTATTTCAGCGGAATATCAATAACGATTGTGGTTCCATTTTGATTACTGTCTACCTGAATTTTCCCGTTCAAATAGCTTACCCTTGAGCGGATATTCTGCATACCTAGTCCCTTTTTATCCTCTTCCTGACTAAAACCAATACCGTTGTCTTCAGCCATGATATTGATCCTTTCATCAAAAGATAAAATCTGAATGGTCGCTTTTGTTGCAAAAGAATGCCTGTTAATGTTATTTACGAGTTCGTTAACCATACGGTAAATGGTAATTTCCATAGCGCTTTCGATGGGATGTTCTACCTGGTAAACAAATTCGAAAGCAATATTACCCGAGTGGTTTAAGGTGATGAAGTTTTCTTTCAGGGTTTCAATTAAACCCAGTTGCTCAAAGTTTTTAGGCATCAGATTGTGCGAAATTTCTCTTAAGTCGGCACATGCCTTTTCAATCATGCTAATGGTTTGGTCGTAAAATATGCGGTCATTTGCTGTAAGTTTTAAAACTTTGTGCTGAAAAGCGGTGATATTTAGTTTTATAATGGAAAGTGTGCCGCCGAGGTCATCATGAAGATCACGGGCTAAACGTGTCCGTTCATCTTCCTGGGCATTAAAAATGCCATCGGCCAGGTCTACCTGGTGTTTGCTCTTTTCTTCGAGCAGAATTTCTTTTTCCTTCTTTAAAAAGTTATAGCGTTGTGTTAGTGCAAAAGAAAGGAAAATAATTTCAGCTGTTAAACCTACCACTAAACCATTTGGCTTTAATAAATTAAAGTTTGTGAGGCCCAACGTGTTAAAAACATAATTAAAAACCCCAAATAACAACATTACGGTAGCAATAAAATAATACCAGCCCAACTTATAGCCTGCTCTAATTCTTTCCACTACACAGATAATTATAATGATTACCGTGAGTAGCGCCAGAAAATTGTTGATGTAAAAAACCGTTTTTTCTAAAAGGATAAACGATTTGAAAAGCATCATTACCGGAATAATGGACATGGCCCAGCAGAACCTTTTATAATAGTTTGTAAAGCAGTATAATTTACTGTTCATCCTATTTTGATTCACAAACAGCTGCATCACCTGGATTAACAAACCACAACTTAACGAAGCCATAATTAACCGCATATAGTCTTGAAGACCTGGCAGGTTCGGATAAAACCATTGGAAGGCTAGTCCTTCTTCCTCCAGGATAAAAATGAGGGTACAGAAAATATAAATGGCATAATATAGGTGGATGCGATCTCGGACAGAGGCATAAAGCAGCAGATTAAAGATCACAGCAAAAACAAAAACACCAGTATAAAATCCAAATAAGGTGTGCTGCGGAATTTCTGCCTGAATAATATCCACATCACGTCCGATAGACATCGGCATATACATATTCTGGCCGCGTTTATCTGCCCATAAATAAAAAGTAGCTTTTTCATGAGGCGAAAGAATCATTGGGTAGATAAAGCTTCTGTTGCGATAAGGACGTTGTTTAAAAGGGAAATGATCGCCGGTTAAGCCCAGTGGATAAATCTTTCCCTGCTCATCTACTTTAAACAGCTGAAGTTGGTTAATGCTGGAGCTCTGCTCCTTAAACATCAGGTGTACTGATTGATTTAAGGTGTTTTCAATATCAAAAATAACCCAATAATAAGATTGGGTATAACCTTTACTAAACACTTTTCCTGGTGTTAATGGCGAGAGTTTATTGGCCTGCTTGTATTTTATAATGGAATCGATGCTCAGGTTTAAATTTTTGTCCTCAAAGAAATACCCATGTTTGCTGATATTGAATTTTTTGGCCGTATCGATTAAAATGGGGTTGCCCTGCTGGGCAAAGCATACCCGAAGTAGATTTAGGAAAAATAAGAATAGCAAGAAAACTTTATCCATTGATGAGAGAATTAGCTGTAATGTTTAAGGTAACACCTATTTTTTCATAAATATAGTATATAAACTATGTACTAAATATACCGAGTAAAGGGTATATAAATCGTTTGGTTGATCGGGTATTTTTACAATAAATTAAACGAACTTAAAATGAAAAATTTCTTAATCACTATTTTGTTGCTGTTTCTGGTACAAATGGCAAATGCGCAATCACATGTTTCGAGAAGCGAATATGCAAGGTATAACTGCAGATTTGCCCCTAAAGGCTCGAATAACTCGGAGGGCAAAAATATGTGTCCAGCTTGCGCAAAAGAGAATGAAGATGCCAGAAAAAAGAAGATAGCCGATGATAAAGCTGCCTATGAAGCGGGCAAAATCAGAAATGCAAAACTAAAGGCCGAAAGGGAGGCTGACTTTAAAAAGAAACTGGCCGAAACGGCAGAAAGGAATAAGGTGACGGAAGTACGCGTAACGATGGGGAAAATGCCTGTAACAGCAAGCAAAAAGGCTGAAGTACCCGTAAAAAGAGCACCATCTAAACCCACAAAAGATGTATTGTTTTTTGCCGACTATCCAGGATCAATGTCGATGAGTGGTAAAAGTTTAAACTATTTTTTGAACGAAAATGGCGATACGGTTTTAAAAAGCAAGGATTATAACAGCACTTTCGCTGCTTTTGGAGACAATAAAAATAATTTCCCTAAGAATATAGGGATCGTGATTTTGAATGAAGAAAATACCCTAACCAATGGTAAAACGAGAAATGTTGCAGATCTAGTTGACCTGAAGGGAAAACGGCTTTTTAATGATAAGAGCATCAGTACCATCTTTCATTTGATGAACGATTATTTTGTGATTGGCAGAAGCAAAGATTTTGGAGAGGATTCTAGCTGGGGCTATAATTACAGGCGAATTCAGGAAGTAGATATTTACAATGTAAAAACGAAAAAAACCATCACTTTGGATAAAGACCGCTCCAGAGTAGAACTTTATTTAACATTTGATCATCATAAACTGGAAGATGAAGGACTAAAACCGGTGTTATCAAGAAGATATGCTAACTATGATGAAGACATCTATTGCATCAATGCTGCAGGTGAGTTGGTGGTGAAAAGGTTTCAGGGTTCGAGGTAATAGAAATATGAATGACATAAGAATTTAAATAAAAATAATAAACAGGATCACCGAAAACTAATAGAAACGAAAATACCATGAATCAAAAACCAATTTTAACGAATTTTTATCAAGTAATTGGGCTAGATAAATTTTTACAACTAAAGGCTGCAGGGTTTATTCAAAAAAGTGATATTAATTGGGGCTCAAATCGGGTTGTTTCTTTAAAACAACGAGACACATCAGTTAAGAACCAATGGAATGGCACATGTACATCTTTTGCAACTATTGCTGCGATTGAAAATAAACTAGGTGGTAAAATTGATCTATCTGAAAGATCATTATGGGATTTTTACGGGGTTTTCTCAACCCCGCAAGCAATCAATGCAGCTCAACACCACTATATATTAGAAGAAATCTATTGGCCACAATATCAAATTAGATTTGATACTAGATATAGTAGTAAGGGGCGCTTCCTTTTGACTGGAGTTAAAGATTTAAAAAATGATTACTTAGCTGTTCTAAAGGCTCTTGATATCGGAAATCCATGTATAGTAGCCCTACAAACCCCAGAAGATCTTTACACAGGAAAAGCACAGGTGGAAAGAACGTCACGGATTCTTTCAGGTGGGCATGCAATTTGCGTATCAGGTTATAAAGTAGAAGATGGAAAAGGATACTTTTTGGTCAAAAATTCTTGGGGAACGGAGAATGGGGATAGTGGATATCAATATATAGATTTCAATGTTTTTGATAAAAAAGGATATGCTAACTTTTGGGAAGTAAGTGAAATAACCGATAGAGGCGATCAACAAATGGAGTTTGAAAATACAGAAGATTATCTAACCTCCATTGTTGAAGATTAAATTCTTTCAAATAAATTTATATAATATACAATTATCGCTCATGAGATCTCTTAAAATTCTTATACTTTTCGTTACATATAGTGTTGCTTTGCATGCCCAGACAATAAATCCCAACACAAGGGTGGGAATTGTTCTTGATCAAGATTATTTTCTAAAATTCGTAAAGCCATCTTATGCTACGGATAGGAACTATACTATGGGGCTTGGCTTAATTTATCAGGATAAAGGGCTCGGTGGGTCATGGTTTTTCGCTCCGCATAGATTTATAGCGAAAAACCTCTTTAGCAAAATACTTAAAGATTACGATGTATATGATGCAAGTATAATGCTTGCAAACACCACATTTACGCCTGAGTACTTAGGTAATTTGCACGATCCTGTACATGAATTTAAACGCGAAAATGATCGGCCGTTTGCCAGTCTAAATGTTATTGGTACGAGCTTGGGTTTGCAGGATAATTCTGGTAATGAGCTGATTACTTTAGGTATTAATGTTGGGGCTATAGGATTAAATGTTTCAAAAGCCGTACAAACGAAAATTCACCGTGATCACTGGTTCGGAAATACTGCTGATATTCCTTACGGATGGGAAGGTCAGATCTCAAAGGGAGGAGAACCCACACTCTTGGTTACCGGTAAAAAGGATTGGTTGCTTATTGGTAAGCGAGAGGGAACCGATGTTGGCCTTTTTCAGCTAAACACTAGTGCCGAGGTGCGTTTAGGTTATTATGTAAGTACAGGCTTAGGTTTAAATACGAGGTTAGGTTTGCTTGATAAAAAAAGTTGGGCAATGAATACTTTGCCAATGGCAAATTTAGTTGGCATCACTAGTGAAAATAAAAATTTATGGGAGGTTTATCTCCTTTCGGGTGTTAAAGGTAATGGTTGGCTTTACAACGCTTTGTTACTGGGGCAGTTTAGAGACAGTCCTTATACGATAAGCTTTAAACAACTAAATAAAGCAACCCTTGATTGGAATTTAGGTTTAGGCGCTAAAATACCAACCTGTGGAAAACAGGCAATAAGGTTATCTGCTATGGCTGTTGGGCGTTCACCTGAGTTTAATACCGTAAGAGAATTTAAACGATGGCATTCATGGGTAAGTTTTCAGGCATACTATGAATGGTGACTTAATCAACTAAAATCATCAATTAAAAATACAAAAAGCTCTTTAGGCCCGTGTGCGCCTAAAACCAATGTTTTTTCGATATCAGCCGTTCTGCTTGGCCCTGTAATATTGCTGATCATGGATGGAAGCTGATTGCCATACTTGTTTTTCAATAACAGAAAAGCGTCTTTTAGATCTAAAACCAACTGACTGGTTTTGGCGATCACAATATGATGATGTGGAAAGATGCTGAGCCTTCTTCCTGCAGCGCCCTGGTTAGTTACCATTACACTTCCATTACGGGCAATTAAGGCCTCGCAAAGGGTAATGCCTACCTCGGCCTGATCAAAATCCTTGTCGGTTTGGTAAAAAGGAAACTCGTATTTGCTTAAAAACTGCTGTAGCTCAGGTTCCCAGCAGTATATTTTTCGCCATTTAAATTTATCGGCCAGCTGCAACATGTTTTCAAAAAAATCGATTCCGTCTTCGCAGAAGATAAAATTACCGGATATAGCCGTAAGCTGTTCGGCAAATAATATCTCCAGCTCATCTGTATTTTTTTTATACAGTGGACTTTCTTCTAAATTAGGATAGGGGTTTTCGCGCTTCTCTAATAGTGCTTTCCTTATCTTTTTCAGTATTTGTTCTTTCGCTGTCGTATTATCCTTCATTATAAAAAAAAGCTACCCTAATGATTAAACTAGGGTAGCAAATGTAATAATAGAAATTATTTATTTAAGCCTCAACTGGCGTAATATGTCCGGGTGTTCCGCTTTCACCCTGATTTTCGAATAACCTTTTACCAAAAATCACTTCTAAATCGTCTTTAAATAAAACTTCTTTTTCGATCAGGATATCGGCCAACTGGATCAATTTATCTTTATTTTCTTCCAATAACTGAATTGCTCTCTGGTATTGGCCCTCAATTAATGCCGAAATTTCTTTATCGATAGTTAAAGCGGTATCTTCTGAATATGGTTTAGAGAAGTTATATTCGTTCTGACCAGAAGAATCATAATAAGTAATATTTCCTAACTTTTCGTTCAAGCCATAAATGGTTACCATGGCCCTGGCTTGTTTATTTACTTTTTCTAAATCGCTAAGGGCACCTGTAGAAATGGTATCGAACATAACCTTTTCAGCTGCCCTACCACCCATTGTTGCACACATTTCATCAAGCATTTGGTGAGGGCGAACAATTAAGCGCTCTTCTGGCAGATACCAGGCGGCACCTAAGCTCTGTCCGCGTGGAACAATGGTAACCTTAACTAACGGTGCTGCATGTTCCAGCAACCAGCTTACAGTAGCGTGGCCAGCCTCGTGAATAGCAATCGCACGTTTTTCACTTGGTGTAATAATTTTGTTTTTCTTTTCTAAACCGCCTACAATACGGTCAACTGCATCTAAGAAATCCTGTTTATCCACAGCTGATTTATTTTTACGGGCGGCAATTAATGCAGCTTCGTTACAAACGTTTGCAATATCTGCACCCGAAAACCCCGGTGTTTGTTTAGCTAAAAATTCGGTATCAAGCTCTTCCGATTTTTTAAGTGGGGCAATGTGTACTTCAAAAATCTGTTTACGTTCGATAACATCCGGTAAATCAACATAAATCTGTCTGTCGAACCTTCCGGCCCTTAATAAGGCTTTATCTAAAACATCAGCACGATTGGTTGCCGCCAGAATAATAACATGCGTATTGGTACCGAAACCATCCATTTCAACCAAAAGTTGATTTAAGGTGTTTTCACGCTCATCATTTCCGCCCATTACACCGTTTTTACCACGGGCACGGCCAATGGCATCAATCTCATCAATAAAGATAATACAAGGAGATTTATCCTTTGCTTGTTTAAACAAGTCGCGAACACGTGATGCACCAACGCCAACAAACATCTCTACAAAGTCAGAACCAGATAGAGAGAAGAAAGGAACCTGTGCTTCACCTGCAACCGCTTTGGCCAATAGGGTTTTACCGGTACCCGGCGAACCTACCAGTAAAGCACCTTTAGGGATTTTTCCACCCAAATCAGTATATTTTTTAGGGTTTTTAAGGAAATCTACAATTTCCATTACCTCGGTTTTTGCTTCTTCTAAACCTGCAACATCGTTAAAAGTAATGTTTACCTGGCTTTCTTTATCAAATAAAGTCGCTTTTGATTTTCCGATACTGAAAATCTGACCGCCACCACCAGCGCCGCCGCCCATTCTGCGCATCATAAAAATCCAGAAACCGATTAAAAGCAGTACCGGTAAAATGATACTTAAAAACCAGCTGGCCAACGGATTGCTGCGACTGGTTTTTTCTGCCAATATCCTTGGCTGGTTAGCAGGAAGATCTTTTTGCGAATCGGCAAGTTGTTTATCCAACCCATCCATCGTTCCGGCATTGAAAAATACAACAGGGCTCGCGGCATTATTTACACTAAAAGTACTATTGCTTTTATATGGATCGTATATTGGTTTTTTTAGACTATCTTTTTTGATATAAACCTCTACACGTACTAAATCGTCTGATTTATAGGCAACAACCTTCTGCACGTCGCCTTTAAGTAGCATCTGTTGCTCAAATTTTTGGTAGGTCACTTCTTTACCCCCATCTGTGGTAAATAAAAACTGTGCAGCAATGATGGCGATAATAATGGCTGCATAAACCCAGAAAATATTAAATTTTGATCCTTTTTGTGGTTTTTTAGGAATGTTTGGAATTCTTCTTCCCTGTTTTTCGTTATTATTTTGATTGTCGTTCATTTGTCTTTGTCAAAATGGTGTATTAGGTTATGCGCTTTGAAAATTTGTGCTTTCTGCATCCCCCCAAAGTTCTTCTATGCCATAAAAGTGGCGCTTTTCAGTTTTAAAAATATGTACAACAACATCGAAATAATCAAGAATTATCCAATCCGCTGATTCGAAACCCTCCTTATGCCTTGGATCGGCCTGAGTGGCTTTATATATTTCTTTTTCTACACTATCGGCAATAGCTTTTACCTGAGTACCAGAATTGGCACTTGCTATAATAAAGTAATCAGCTACTGAAGTGTGAATATTTCTAAGATCTAACCGCACGATATCTTCTCCTTTTTTCTCCTGTATGCCGTGAACGGCCAACTCAGAAAGATATGTAGAAAGGGCTACTATTTTCTTTTTTACCATTAAAATGCTTTAATTTTGGAATTACAATATTATAAATTCAACACTTGCAAAATAACACTTTTTCAACACTATTTGTTGGTCAAAATTTAATCAAATTAAAAGAAGTTGATTCTACCAATAACTTTTTGAAAAATTTGGTGTCAAAATCCGAGCCATTAGTAGAAGGGACTGTAATTATGGCAGACCATCAGTTTGCCGGAAGAGGGCAGCAGGAAAGTATTTGGCAAAGCCAGGAAGGAAAAAACATCAGTACAAGTATTTATCTAAAACCTTCTTTTTTGCCACTTTATAAGCAGTTCTATTTAAATATTGCCGTTAGTTTGGCTGTTAGTGAGGCTTTATCTTGTTTTGTGCCGCAAGGAATAATGGTCAAATGGCCAAATGATATCTATTATCATGATAAGAAATTGGGCGGGATATTAATCGAAAATACACTGACAGGTATTGCTTTTAAGTCATCAGTGATTGGCATTGGCTTGAATGTGAATCAAGCAGAATTTTCGGAAAGCATTAGCGGTCGTGCTACTTCCGTCATTCAAATTTTACAAAGAGAGGTGCCATTAATGGATATTATGGAGAAAATATTCATGTTTATGGAAAAATACTACCTAATTTTGAGGGCAGGGAAATGGGTTATTTTACAAAATGATTACCTTGCCAAACTTTATAATTACCAGATTCCTGCGTTATACAAACATAACGGCGAGATTTTTGACGGAACGATTAAAGGAGTTGAAGATAACGGCAGGTTAAAAGTTGATACAAAAAACGGTTTAAAAGTTTTTAACTTTAAAGAAATTGAATTTATACACACAAAATAAAACACAAATGAAAAAAATCACCCTGGTACTTTCAATGGTACTTTTTACCATTGCTGGTGCATTTGCTCAGATCGAAAAACCGGTAACCTGGGCTTACTCTGCAAAGAAGGTAAGTAAAACTGAAGCTATAATTTATTTAAAGGCTACAATTGATGATAGATGGCATATTTATTCTCAGAATGTAAAAGACGGAGGACCAGTAAAAACTACTTTTACTTTTTCTCCTTCTAAAGATTTTAGCCTTGTAGGCAAAACAATTGAGCCTAAAGCCATAGTTAAATATGAAAGCACATTTAAAATGAATGTAAGTTACTTTGAAAAATCAGTAATATTTCAACAAAAAATTAAACTGAACAAAGCAACAACCGTAGTTAAAGGTGTGGTAGAATTTATGGTTTGTAATGATAAACAATGTCTTCCGCCGGAAGAAGTTGAATTTAGTGTTCCGGTTAAATAATTGACTTCAAAATATTTACAAACAGTCCCGAATTTTTGGGACTGTTTCTTTTTAAAGTAAAATCTACAGGGTGTTGTGGTTTAAACAAAAATCGTTTCTAAAATTATTCTTAATTTCACGGTTTCAAATACACACACAAATGAAAAAGGTTTTATTATTGTTGTTAATGGCTGCCATGTTCATTGCCTGGCCTGCCGTTAAGGGTTATGCATTGGTAACTCAAGATACCACAGCAACCACTCCTCCGGATGATATTGTTTTTACTGAGGTAGGTTCTGCACAGGACAGTGCTGCCAATAAGCAGGTACCAACAGAAAATGATACACTTAAAAAGGCCGCTGTTAAAGAGGTAAAAACTACGGTAGCGGGCAAAGATGTTCCAAAACAATCGCTTTGGGTAACCTTTGGCTTAGGACTTTTGGCCGGTATTGCTGCTTTTTTCCTTCCGTGTATTTTTCCGATGGTTCCGCTTACTGTCGGTTTTTTTACCAAAAGGGCCGAAAGCAGGGCAAAAGGAATCAGAAGTGCCATTATTTATGGTCTATCGATCATCGTAATTTACGTAGGTTTAGGTGTAATTATTACCTTGATCTGGGGTGCCAGTGCGTTAAATGAAATATCAACCGATGGATTTTTTAATATTTTCATCTTTCTTATCCTAATTGTTTTTGGCGTATCGTTTTTAGGTGCTTTCGAAATTACCCTGCCAAGTTCGTTTGTAAATAAACTTGATGCAAAATCTGATGCTAAAGGGTTAAGCGGAATCTTTTTTATGGCTGCAACCCTGGCGGTTGTTTCCTTTTCATGTACAGGGCCATTAATTGGAACTTCTTTGGTTGCCATCAATACCGATCTGTTAACACCAGTTATCGTTATGTTCGGCTTTTCGCTTTCATTGGCATTAATTTTTACCATGTTTGCTATTTTCCCAAGTTTAATGACGGGTCTGCCAAAATCAGGCGGTTGGTTAAACTCTATTAAAGTTTTTCTGGGGTTCCTAGAGTTGGGTTTATCTTTAAAATTTCTTTCAACAGCCGATCTGGCCTATCACTGGGGAATATTGGACCGTGAGATATTCCTGGCGATATGGATTGTACTGGCCTTGATTTTGGGCGTTTATTTATTGGGAAAAATTAAGTTTTCTCATGATAGTGACCTCCCTTATATTTCTGTACCAAGATTATTTATTGCAACAGCAACTTTTGTGTTTGCCATTTATCTCATTCCAGGTTTGTGGGGAGCACCTTTAAAAGCTGTAAGTGCACTGGTACCTCCCCTTTCTACACAGGATTTTGTGATTGGACAAGACGGCGGTGGCGGATCAAACCAAACGGCAGCCACCAGCCATGCTAAACGTAAATATGCTGAATTCCTGCACATTCCCCACAATATTGATGGTTTTTTTGATTATGAAGAAGCCCTGGCTTATGCTAAGGAAGTAAAAAAACCGTTATTTCTCGATTTCACCGGACATGGTTGTGTAAATTGCCGCGAAATGGAAGCCAGGGTCTGGTCTGATCCAAGGGTGCTTAAAAAGTTGAAAGAAGATTATATTGTGGTATCCCTTTACACAGATGATAAAACCAGTTTGCCTGAAGCAGAACAATTTGACTCTAAAGTTTTAGGCACAAAAGTGAATACCGTTGGTAAAAAATTCAAACATTTGCAGGCAGAGCGATTTAATACCATTTCGCAACCATATTATGTACTTTTGGGTACAGATGAAAAAGAATTAGTTTCCCCTCCTATTGGAGTAGAATTTAATATAGATAAATATTTGCAATATCTGGATAATGGATTATCAGTATTTGCCAAGAAACAAACAAATGAATAAGATTAAGAACATTGGCGTTTTAACCTCTGGTGGAGATTCGCCAGGCATGAACGCTGCAATTAGAGCTGTTGTTAGAGGCTCTATTTATTATGATATCGAAGTAACAGGATTTCTCCGCGGATATGAAGGATTAATCAACAATGATTTTATTCCTATGGACCGCAAATCTGTGGCGAATATTATTCAGCGTGGCGGAACTATTTTAAAAACAGCCCGTAGCGAAGCATTTAAAACAGTAAAAGGTAGGCAGACCGCTTACGAAAACCTGAAAGCCAATGGAATTGATGCATTGGTGGTAATTGGTGGTGATGGAACATTTACCGGAGCCAATGTTTTTTCTAAAGAATTCAATTTTCCGATAGTTGGCCTGCCAGGCACCATCGATAACGATTTAGCAGGTACCGATTTTACCATTGGATATGATTCTGCTATCAATACAGTTGTTGATGCGGTAGATAAAATCAGGGATACGGCTGAATCGCATGACCGTCTTTTTATTGTAGAGGTGATGGGGCGAGACTCTGGATTAATCGCTTTAAGAAGTGGTATAGGCGTTGGTGCCGAAGCCATCATGATCCCTGAAGCAAACATGAACGCTGACGATATTTTGCACAAGCTGGAACACAGCCGTAAAGATAAAGCATCGAAAATTATTATTGTTGCTGAAGGTGATGATACCGGAGGTGCGTTTAAGGTTGGTGAAATTTTGCAGGAAAAATATCCACATTACGATACTAAAGTTTCGGTTTTGGGGCATATTCAACGTGGGGGCAAGCCTACCTGCATGGACCGTGTGCTGGCCAGCCGCTTAGGCGTAGTTGCAGTAGAAGGTTTAATTCAAGGTGAAAGTGGTGTAATGGTGGGGCAGATTAACCGCGAAATCGTTTTTACGCCTTTTGATCACGCCATAAAACATATTAATGCAGAGAAGGTAAGTTCTAAATGGCTCAAGCTTATAGACATTCTTTCATTTTAAACAAAAATAAAGCATAAAAGAAAAGTCTTTCCCGCACCGGAAAGACTTTCTTGTTTTTGCTTAGTTTCACAATAAGCAAATTTCTTAGTCTGCCAGGATTACCGCAGTACCATTAGCACTGACCATCAGCATGCTTCCGCCGCTGCCCACAGTTTCGTAGTCTAAGTCTACACCAACGATAGCATTTGCACCAAGCGCGGCCGCATATTGTTGCATTTCGTTAACTGCAGTATCTTTCCCCTCTCTTAAAACACGTTCGTAAGAACTCGATCTGCCTCCTACTATGTCTGTTATTCCTGCAAATAAATCCTTAAAGATATTTGCGCCAATAATGGTTTCGCCGGTTACCAAACCGATATATTTTATAATTTTTCTGCCCTCAACTGTAGGCGTTGTGGTTACTAACATAGTTTTAGTTTTTATTATTAGAGCAAATCTTTTTCAAAATGTTACATCTTTCCGAAAACGGGAAGTTCAGTAATCATTACGTTTTTGCTCCTAAAGGTTCATCAATGAAAATTAATCAATGGAAATATCCAGGTTCATCACTTTAATTTTTAAGGGGAGGTGATGACGAAGATGTTGGATTACTTTGATTAAGTGGCCTTAAGAGTTTGGATCGTCATTCCGGCCGGAGTGTAACGGAATGGAGAAATCTATAAGTTGTTCTTAGTTATTGCTTTCTCCATTGCAGCCTGGAATAACAGACTTTGCCGGGCATTATAGCAGTAAACCAGCTATTTCTTCCCAGTTATTTACGCGCTCATATTCGGTAACCAGCAAATTGTGCGGAGATGTGTACAATAACGGCCTGCCGGCAAAATTTACAAAGTTTTTAGTGCGGTCGTCTATAATAATATCAACATTTACAATTTTGTTTCCGCAGAACATGATGTGCTGCCAATCTATGAAAGAAAAATGTTCGGCCAACCAATCATACTTATCCACCAATGAATTGCGGAACTCCATTGCTGCTGAAACAATATAAACATCATATTTCTGTTGTAGGGCCTTAATTACGCGTTGGCTATCAGCAATAACGTCAAGATCACGAAAAAACCCAGGCTCATTGATATATTCGAACCATTTCTGATTCACATCTTGCGGAACATGGTGATAGATTTCATTTCCAGCGTCAATTTTTAAGTCTAATGGTATATTAAAGTCACGGTTATACAATTTAATAAATTTTCCAACGGCATCGGCAATCACCTCGTCCATATCAATCGCAATTCTTTCCATTTGTATCTGCAGTATTTTGGCGTAAATATCCTGAAAACAAAGAAATTAAACTATGTTTTTAATTTCCAGGATTTTAGTTATCTTTGCAGCCCCGCAGCATGAAGCTCCGGGAACTATGTTGAATACATAAATACAAAAGAAAATGGCAACTAAAATCAGATTGCAAAGATTCGGTAAAAAAGGAAAACCTTTTTTCCACGTTGTGGTAGCAGATTCGCGCGCTCCACGTGATGGTAAATTTATTGAGCGTTTAGGTTCTTACAACCCAAACACCAATCCTGCTACCATCGAAATTAACTTCGAAAAAACTTTAGCTTGGGTTAACAGTGGTGCGCAACCAACTGATACTGCTCGTGCTATCCTTTCTTACAAAGGTGTTTTATACAAAAAACACTTAGAAGGTGGTGTTAAAAAAGGAGCTTTAACTCAAGAACAGGCAGATGAAAAATTTGCAGCTTGGTTAGATGCTAAAGCAGGTAAAATTTCTGGTAAAACAGAAGGTTTAGCTAATTCTAAAGCAGATGCGCGTAAAGCAGCATTAGCAGCAGAAGCTAAGAAAAAAGAAGATAAAGCAGCAGCTATCGCAGCCAAAAATGCACCAGTTGCAGAAGAGGTTGTGGAAGAAGAGGCTCCGGCTGTTGAGGCTGAAGCAACTGAAGAAGCTCCTAAAGAAGAAGGCGCAGAATAGTTTTAATTATTTTGTCTCATGAAATAGCGTTCCGATCTCCGGAACGCTATTTTTATTAATACCCCTTGTCCCTAAAGGGGGGTATTAACAAGTCCCCTTTAGGGGATTTAGGGTAAATATGACACACGAAGAAGCATTCTATATCGGTTACGTAACCAAAACCAGGGGTTTAAAAGGAGAAGTTCAGGTTTTTTTTGAATTTGAAGAATACGAACAGCTTGAATTTGATGTGGTTTTTGCTGATATGAATGGCAAACTCGTTCCGTATTTTGTAGCCTCTGCAAAACTACAGGCCAATAAAACAGGCTACTTCAACTTTGATGATGCTGATCATATTGATAAAGTGCAGCCATTATTAAAAAAGAAATTATACCTGCCCCTGTCGCAAATGCCCGAACGGGAAGAGGGCGAATTTTTCTATACCGATTTTAAAGGTTATTTAGCAATAGACGAGATTTTGGGCGAATTGGGTGAAATTCTGGAAGTGAATGAATATCCACAGCAATTTGTGGCTACAGTGATATATAAAGGAACCGAAGTCTTGTTTCCGTTAAACGAAGATTTTATTGTAGAATACGATGAGGATGAAAAGACCCTCACCCTCGGTTTACCTGAAGGTTTACTGGACGTGTATCTGGAAAAATAGATAGTCGGGTATATTAAAATTAATTATCAAGATATAGATCTAAATTTTTATATTGGCTGTATCTAATTAATTCTTTTATGTTCCAAAAACTAGCTAAAGCCATTGCGCTATTTTTAATTGCCGCATCATTTCACTCCTGCACTACGCAACAACTATCTTTAAAAGCCAACAAACCTCTAGTTGGGATTTGGCAAAACGTTAAAGATCCAGGCTCTTTCATCACTTATACCGAAGATGGCCATTTTTACAACAGTTATAATGAAGGCAACAACCAGGTAATTACCCACAGTGGCAATTATAAGGTTATAAGTAGCGATGCCTATTTACTGGATATCACTTATGAATTGCCTAACCGAACGTATGCACTAAAAGATCGCCAGTATATCAATCATTATATTTTTGGGAAGGATCTGAAAAGCGTAAAGCTTTCCGGCGTTGTGTATGGTAAATCTGGATCGGATACGCTTAAGTGGGAAGAAAATATGGTGAAAGTGAAATCATTGTAGCATTACTTTCAAAAATCTTAAAACTGATATGAGAAAAGTCTTTAGATACTTTCTTCTTGTGGCTCTTTTTTCCTTAAGCTCCAATTGTATTATCGCCCAGGAGAAAGCAACGTTGTCCGATTTTGTTGGTGCATGGGAATTTGTAACTCCGCCACGGCAGGCTGATGCTCCTCCGATGCCGTTCCTATCCACACTTAAAGTATTTGATGCCATGGGCAACTGTCTCCAGTTAAAAGTAACTGAACAGGGTACAGTGATCTGGCAAACGGCTAAAATTGAAGTAGAAAGCGAAGATACTTTGAAAGAAAGTGTAAATTATTCTGTTAGCCAGCCTTTAAATAATGCCATTTTTAAACTGAAATATAAAATTTTTGATGGGCCTGACGGGACCAGGTATCTAGGCATAAAGGGTGGCGCAAAACAGGTTGACGGAAAAGAAACGTATGAATGGCAGGAACTATGGCGGAAAGTGGATAAAATAAAAAAGGCTGAATAATTTAATTTTATTTATGTCTGCACGTCAAATAATTCCAGTCTCATTTTGATGCTAATACAATCAAAATAGGTTAGACTTACAACTTTAATCATAAATTCCTTTAGGCGGATTTTGTACAATACCTGATAATAGAAGGTGGAAAAAGGTTTTAACGAGAAAGAGACCGTTGAGCCGCAAGATTTGGAGAAAGGTAGCAGATTGCAAATAGATATAACAAAGGTAATTTAACTCAAAAGGCTATCTTTGTCACATGCGTTTCGATATTATTACAGTTTTACCCGCTTTATTAGAAAGCCCTTTTGCCCATTCTATTTTGCAGCGTGCACAAAAAAAGGGCATTGCAGAAATTGTTGTGCATAATTTAAGGGATTATGCCACCAATAAACAGAAAAGTGTAGACGATTATCAGTATGGTGGTGGTAGCGGTATGGTAATGAGTATTGAGCCTTTCGCAGCTTGTATTGAAAAACTTCAGGCAGAAAGGGAATATGATGAGATTATATTCATGAGCCCTGATGGGGTTACTTTAAACCAGAGTACGGCCAATGAGCTATCTATTAAAAAAAACATCATTATTTTGTGTGGCCACTATAAGGGCATAGATCAGCGTATACGCGATATTTTCGTAACAAGAGAGATATCTGTTGGTGATTATGTTTTGAGTGGAGGAGAGCTGCCTGCTGCCATTGTGGTAGATGCTGTGGTGCGTTTAATTCCCGGGGTTTTAAATGATGAGACTTCTGCCCTTTCTGATAGTTTTCAGGGCGAGCTGCTGGATGCACCGGTTTATACCCGCCCTGCAGATTGGCGCGGACATAAAGTGCCGGATGTTTTACTGAGCGGCCATGAGGCAAAAGTGAACGAATGGAGGCACGAACAGGCTTTGGAACGGACTAAAAGCCGCCGTCCTGACCTTTTGGAATAGAAGCATTTAACGCAATCGAATGTGGAATTCATAAAGAATGTGGAAAAAATTAAAATAGGTTTTTTTTTCTCAAAAATAATCCCTAATATTGCAATCCGATTTTCACGGGATGAAATATCGATTTAATAGCTTAAAATCATGGATTTAGTAAAATTTGTTGAAGAGCAGGCCATCGCGAAAAAAGATTTTCCTGCGTTCAAGTCTGGCGATACAGTGAGCGTACACTATAAAATTCGCGAAGGTAATAAAGAACGTGTTCAAATTTACCAAGGTGTTGTAATACAACGTAACAGTGCAGGTGCTAATGAAACCTTCACCGTTCGTAAAATGAGCAACGGCGTTGGTGTTGAGCGTATTTTCCCTTTTAGTTCTCCAAACATCGAGAAAGTAGAAGTGAATAGCTATGGTAAAGTTCGTAGAGCGAAATTGTTCTACTTACGTGCTTTAACCGGTAAAGCTGCTCGTATCAAATCTTTGAGAAAATAATATTCTTTATTATAAAATATAGCCTTCACGATTAATTTCGTGGAGGTTTTTTTGTTTGTACCTTTGTTAAATGTTAGATTCTGCCTTTTTCGACCAGGTTTTTTGGGGTAATACCATAAAAGCCTATTTCCTTTTTGGAGGAATACTCCTTTTTGGCTTGGTTTTTAAAAATATTGTTTCCAAGCTGTTAAGCAGATTGCTTTTTAAGCTTTTCAGGAACTTTTCAAATCAATCACATGATGATGCTTTTGTGGCCCTACTGGTAAAACCCATAGAAGTTTTTATTCTTTTAACCACACTTTATCTTTCTATCAACCAATTAAAACACCCGTTAGAGGTAACTGTATTTCATTACAGCAAGTTAATTGGAAAGGTTAAAGAATCTATACCGGTTTCCATTGGCGATTGTGTAGACCGGATATTTTTGTTTGGGATCATTCTCTCAGTTTTTTGGATTATTTTAAGGATAATCGATTTCATTAGCCATGTTTTATTGTTTAAAGCATCGCTTACGGAGAATAAGGCTGATGATCAATTGGTGCCTTTTTTAAAAGAACTGCTTAAAACAACGGTCATTTTTATCGGTTTTTTTACCTTGCTGGGTTTTGTTTTCGAAGTTAATGTATTGACGCTGATTACAGGATTGGGTATCGGTGGTATTGCTATTGCTTTGGCTGCAAAAGAGAGCTTAGAGAACTTAATAGGCTCATTTACCATCTTTTTGGATAAGCCTTTTACAGTTGGCGATCTGGTAAAGGTTGATGGTGTGGAAGGTACTGTGGAAAAGGTTGGTTTCAGGAGCACAAGGATCAGAACTTCCGAAAAAACTATGGCAACTTTACCCAACAGGGGCATGATTGACGGGGTTTTAGAAAATCTTTCCCTGCGAAACTCGCGTAAAGTATCATTTGTAATCGGACTTACCTACGAAACCAGTTCAGATTCATTAAGAAAAATTATTTTCGAGATACAGGATTATATCAACAGCCATCAAGGCACCAGCGATGACGGAAATGCCTCCTTTAAAAGCTTTGGCGACTCAGGCCTGAATGTGGAAATCAATTATTTCGTAACCGTGCTTAATTATGCTGAATTCCTAAAAATCAGGCAAGAAATTAACCTGGAGATTATGGATATCGTTGTTCGGAATAAATCGGATTTTGCTTATCCTACACAGCGTTTAATCAGCGACAAGCCCGCGGCTCCCGATGGTAAGGAAGAAGTGGGTAACGATGCTACGGATTAGATGGGTTCCGACAAATAACTTCCGTGGTTGGTGCCCTCACAGACCATTGCGATAATTAGAAATTGCCATCCGGAAGGAGTAATGGATAAGGAAAAAGTTGCTTTTTTAGAAAGCAAAGCCTGTGGCATTGATTAAAGTTTGTTCCTGCTTTGCACTACAAGTCCTCTCCCGATGAAAAATCGGGACGCGTTCTTTCCGTTGCTGTCAGGTTTATCTGGCGGCTTTTTATGTTTCAAAATTGAACGCTCCATTTAAAGTTTCCAGGCGAAATCTGTGATCTGTGACCCCACTAACCAATGCAAAAATCCAATAATAGTAAAAAACAAAAAGCCGGATTAGCGTTAACTAAACCGGCTTTTTTATGAAATATAATATCCTCAACTTAAGGTTGCCAGGGTAGTGATCCCACCTTTTACAACCTGGTTTAGTTCTACATTAACTTTGGTGCCTACCGGAAGAAAAACATCAACCCTTGATCCGAATTTGATGAAACCGAACTGTTCAGTTTGTATCACCTGATCGCCTTCTTTTACATACCATACAATTCTGCGCGCTAAAGCACCTGCAATTTGACGGAACAATACTGGCGTACCATTTTTATGTTCAACAACGGTGGTGGTACGCTCATTTTCTGTAGATGACTTTGGATTCCACGCGGCCAGATATTTTCCGGGGTGATATTTGAAAAATTTCACTACTCCCGAAATAGGATTACGGTTAATATGCACATTAATTGGCGACATAAAAATCGAAACCTGTAAACGTTTATCTTTAAAATATTCGCCTTCTTCAGTCTCTTCGATTACCACAACTTTACCATCTGCAGGGCATATAACCAGGTTATCACCAGAAGAGAAGCTGCGGCTTGGGTTGCGAAAGAACTGCAATACAATAATAAATAGTGCAGCGGAAAAGATATAGATAAACCAGCGCAACCAGGTAATGTCATGATATTTATAATCAACGACAGCGTTGATTACGAAGATAAACAATAGGCTTAAGGCAATAGTGGTGTAGCCTTCTTTATGTATGGTCATTGTTTTAGAAATTATTGGGCAAAGGTGCGAAAAATAAATTAATCCAATCTAAAAATTATGCGCCTGTTGCTCTGTAAATATCAGTCAGGTTTCTGCCAAGGCCATTATAATCCAAGCCATAACCCACCACAAACTCATTGGGTATTTCAAAGCCAACGTATTCCAGCGCTTTAATTTCATGTTTTAAAGCACCTGGTTTAAGTAGAAGAGAAGCTACTTTAACTGAAGCCGGATTTTTTTCATTTATCATTTTTAAAATATGCGTTAAGGTTAAGCCTGTATCAACAATATCTTCTACAATAACTATATCTCTACCTTCTAGATTGTCTGGCAAGCCAATGAGTTCTTTCACATTCCCCGAACTAGATGTTCCTGCATAAGAAGCTACCCGCATAAAGGCAACTTCGCAAGGTACATGAATCTCTTTAATCAAATCAGCCATAAAGAGGAAGCTACCATTTAGCACACCGATAAATAATGGACATTTGTCCTCATAATCTACATTCATCTGGATACCCAGTAAACGAATCCTTTTGTTTAAAGTATCATTTTCCAAAAATATCTCGAACTCTTTATCTTCTACTTTTATTTTGTGCATTTTGATGTTAAATAGTTTAAACGTTGGAAAGTTGTAATGTTATCGTTAGTTGTTGTTTTATTGTTGAGGCAGTGGATTACCTTAATCGGCGGGTTTAGTCTAATCGTCTAAATTGTTTAACTGGTTAATCGTTAAGTTAACTGTAAGCCACTAATTGAAAACTGAGAACTGAAAAATGGTTACTCCGCTCCAGCTTCTAAACTCCCTACTCAAAACTATTGCTCCTGGCTCTTTTCCAGTTCCTTTTGGCGTCTCCGTTCTTCTCTTCGCTCCTGCCTTAGCTGCTTTTTAGTTTTAGTGGTATCGGCTGGCGTGTTCATCTGTTTATTGGTTGTAGTATCTTTTTTAGAACTGCCACCAAAAAGGCGCTCAAAGAAACTTTTATTTTTATCGTGTAAAATGACAACCGGCAACCCGTCTCCATCATCGTCAAAAGCAGAGGTATCAACCACAGCAGTATCTGGAGCTAAGTAACGACGCAGTCCTTCCCTGAGGCGAACATTGTAAAAGCCATAACCCGAGGTATCGCTGGGTGTTAAACCTTTTCTGGCCATAATATTACCCATAAACCTGAAATAGTTGAACATGTAAGGTTTGAGGCTGCCATCGGCCATAAATTTGTACATCGAGGCTTTAGGTTTAGGCACTATACTGGCCAGGAATAACCCTTCACCAATGGTTAAATCGGCAGGTTGTTTTCCAAAATAGTACCTTGAAGCCTCTCCTATACCATAAATATTCTGCCCCAGTTCCATAATATTGAAGTATACTTCCAACATCCGCTGCTTACTGATCAGGTGGTTATGTTCGATAAGCCAAACAATCAAAATCTCTTCTGCCTTACGGGCCAATGTTTTCTGACGGCTCAAATACACATTTTTAACCAATTGCATGCTGATAGTACTGCCACCGCGCTTAAATTTCTTTTCCTTAAAATTTACAGCGATGGATTTGCGGATCGATTCTTCCACAAAACCATTATGCGTAAAAAAGGATGGATCTTCTGCGGTTAAAACGGCGTTGATAAAATTCTTTGAAATGGCTGGTAATGGCGTAAAATTTGGATTCGTTGGACCAATGGTAATATCACGCATCGGTTTACCATACTCGTAGGGTGTGTAAACAAACGTATTGTTGATTTTTTGCAGGTTGGTTTTGCCCCACTGCAAAATTTTGAAATTTACCGGTGTGAGTGTGGAGTTGAAGCGGACACTGTCGGGCTCTTTGGTGTCCAGGTAAAAGTTAAGGCTGTATTTAACCTTGCCTTGTACCTTTAATCCCTCCAGTGATTCGAACAGGCCCTGTGGAAAAGCATCCAAAACCCCTTGCGCATCCTGTTCTTCAGCATTGAGCTTTAACTCATATATTTTATTTTTTCCTAATGTATATTTAACAAACGGGTGTATTTGTGCATCTTTCAAGTAGGCTGTAGAGGTACTGTCTAACGCGATGTAATTTGGTCCAACCAAGATATCGGCATCCAGTTTTGCACTTTGTACAATAATATCGTTTGATGCAATACGGGGCTGGTTGATCAACATATTTTTAACTGACCAGGAGCCGGATATCTTGTAATCATCGCCGCTGTATTTGGCATTTTTTAATTCGGTTTGTAAGGTGTCAAAGCTAAGCTTGGCATGTAATTTACTGTTGAGGTAGGGTAATTCCAGCTTTTTTCCATCAGCATAGGCTAAAAAGTTCAACTTTTTACTCCCTGGATCAACATAGCCGTTAATATGCCAGGTAGCTTCGTTATGATTTACATCAATGGTTGATTTTAAATCTCCTCCATCGATTGTGGCGGTGGTTGCAAAACTCAGTTTGGCCGTATCATGATCGTTTAGCTTAAAAATCATGTTTTTTACATCCATGTCATCAGGGATTTTATATAGAACCTGATTTAAAATGTTGCTGGCGATTTCTGATAAATTGGCTTTTTGATTGGTCTGCGTGCTGTCTTTTTTCTTTCGTTTTAAAATGAAATCGATATTGGTGGTCGAATCTTTTAGCACGATGCTAACATAACCTTCTTTCAGTTTTATTTCCGAAAGTTTTACGTTACCCAATATTAAGGGCAAAAGTTTAACGCTAACACTCAGTTCATTAATGTTTGAAAGGGTATCCCGTTCTTTAGGAACGATAGAGATATTAGTCATTTTAACGGTGCTGAGCCCTGCAAAATCGGCTGATCCGATTTTAACCTCCAAATCATAATCTTTATCAGCCTTGGCAATTGCTTTGGCCACCATTTTTTTAAGAAGTGCTTCCCTTTTGCTGTAGGCTATGGCCCCAAAAGCAATACAAACAACAAAAAAAACACCTAAAAACCAGGCTGCGATTTTTAAATATTTTTTGGGGATCTTAATTTTTGGTATTCGCATATAGTCGTTAAAATGATTAATTGCTTAAACGTAACAATTAAATGTTTATTTCGTGTTAAAATTACAGTTAAAAAGCCTAAATAAAAGTATTTGTGGCTATGTTTTGTTAATTTTGAATTTAAATTAATACCATGCAGATTAGCCCGCAACAAGTTTTAGATGCGCTTAAAAATGTTGAAGATCCCGATCTTAAAAAAGATCTGGTTACTTTAAACATGATTAAGGATTTACAGATCACAGATCACCTGATCAACTTTACATTAGAGCTTACCACGCCGGCATGTCCGATGAAGGAAATGCTGAAAAATGCCTGTACAAATGCCATAAAGCATTTTGTATCGCCAGCGGCAGAAGTAGTAATCAATGTAACGTCGAGGGTTACGCAGCCCAGCAATTCATCATCATTAGATAACATCAAAAACATTATTTTGGTTTCATCTGGAAAAGGAGGAGTTGGCAAATCTACTGTAGCGAGCAATCTTGCGGTTGTATTGGCTAAAGACGGTGCCAAAGTTGGCCTTATTGATGCCGATATTTATGGTCCATCGGTACCAACCATGTTCGATCTGGTTGATGCCAAACCAGCTGCCGAAGAAACGGCTGATGGGAAGACCAAGATTTTACCGATCGAAAAGTATGGCATTAAGTTGTTATCTCTTGGTTTTTTTGCTGATCCGGGGCAACCTGTACCCTGGCGTGGACCAATGGCATCAAATGCGGTGAAACAGCTATTTAACGACACCAATTGGGGAGAACTGGATTATCTGATCGTAGATCTTCCACCGGGAACAGGCGATATCCACATCACGATTACGCAGAGTTTCCCGATATCGGGTGCTGTTGTGGTTACTACACCGCAACAGGTTGCACTGGCTGATACACATAAAGGTTTGGCGATGTTCAGGATGCCAGGAATTAATATCCCTATTTTAGGTGTTATAGAAAACATGTCGTACTTTACACCAGCCGAATTGCCGGAGAACAAATATTATATCTTTGGAAAAGGTGGCGGTACCGAACTCGCAGCACGTTTTGATGTGCCTTTTTTAGGTGAAATTCCGATCATCCAGAGCATTTCTGAAGCTGGGGATAAAGGAAAACCTGTAGCACTAAATCAAAACCCGTTGCTGGATGTTGTATTTGGAGATATTGCCAGTAAAATTGCGCAACAGATCTCCATTAACAATGCACAAATGGTGAATTGCTAAAAAATTACTATTTTTATAAATTAAAAGATATATAATGAATTTAACAGAAGAAGTAGAACAGGCATTGGAAACTATCAGGCCGTATTTAAAGGCTGACGGAGGTGATGTTTCTGTTGAAGAAATTACAGCCGAAGGAACGGTAAAGCTTAAGCTTTTAGGCAACTGCGGTTCTTGTCCAATGAGTTTTATGACGATGAAATCTGGTATCGAGCAAGCCATTATGAAAGCTGTTCCACAGATAACCTCAGTAGTTGCCGTTAACATGGCCGAACAAGAATAAGCTTTAACAATATTTAACAAGGAAGTTTTATTAATAAAATTACTTTTGTCTTAATGAGATATTGTGTTATCCTAATTTGCCTTATTTTTTCTGCAACCGCTTTCGCACAACAAAAGCCGGCTCAGGATAAACTGATCCAATTTTCCGGGATTATTACCGATATCGACAGTTCAAACGTAATACCATATGTCACCATTACCAATCTTTCTGCCAGGAGTAAAAGGGTTGGTGCCGATTACAGGGGATATTTTACTTTTATTGTTAACCCAGGCGATACGATTTTATTTACAGCCATTGGTTACAAAAAGTTTTCTACGGTGATCCCGGAAAGTACACCAGACAGCAAGTACACCATTATGGTAAAATTGAAAGCAAATGTGATCGATTTACCTTCGGTGCGCGTTTTCCCCTGGGCTACTACAGAAGAATTTACCCGTGAGTTTTTATCGATGAAACTGGCGGATGACGACATGGCTATTGCCAAAAAGAATCTTTCGCGTTCATCAATTGATGGTATGATTCAAACGTTACCGCGCGACGGACAGGAAATTGGCAGCCAGAACTACCGCTATAATTTCGACAGGATGATCAATAAGAACATGGTGCAAACCAATCCGCTACTTAACCCTTTCGCCTGGGGCAAGCTGATGCAGCAGATCTTTGATGGCGATAAGAGCAGAACGAATTAGTTTTTTAGTCCAAAGTCGTTAGTCGGAAGTCTTTAGTCTTGGGTGTAAGACGCAGCGCAATCGTCATCCTGATCCGATGAGCTATCGGATTTATTTCCTGATCAAGTGCTATCGTAACATGAAACTTTTCCCCGCTCAATCATTTGTATTACATTCGGTTATTTCGGCTGATGAAGCCCTGGCTAATTTATCAGGCGCTTTGTCACAGGATTCAAAGCGTTCAATGGATTTCCTTTCCCCAAATCAAAATATACCATTCAAAGGGTATATCTACGGTTCGACATTTAATATCAAAAGAAATTTATGGTACAGAAACTCATTTCAGGCAGAAATTTCAGGAGAGATATTCGCAGAAAGTGGTGGTTGTAAAGTAACCCTTAAGCTAAGTTTAATGCCTTTTGTAAAAGGTTTTTTAATGCTTTGGTGCTCATTCGTAGCGATTTTTTGCCTGATGTTTCTCTTTGGCTCGATAAATAAGCAAGAGCCATACCTTGCAATTGGCTCATTGATCGCATTGGGCATGATTGGGTTTTGCTATCTGATTGTATCTATTGGCTTCAAATCTGATTGTGAAACGTGCCGAAAAGAACTAAAAGCTATTTTTAAGGTTGAACCGTAAACTATCTTTAAAGGGAAATAATGGTGAGTAAGGAAATCATGTCAAAAAAGATCCTGAAATAAGTTCAGGATGACGCCTGGAGTTTAAATATTGGTAATATTACCTTCTAATAAAAAAGGGAAAACGTTTTCCATTTTCCCTTTTACATCTTCCATCGAAGTCTATCTTTTTTTGCTCTTGTTCGGAAATTTCATTTTGTAATCCGTTTTGATATTTCCTTTCGAAATGGCATCCAGTTTACTTTTGAGCATGGTTTTACGCAAAACGCTTACTTTATCGGTAAATAATTTACCTTCAATATGATCGTATTCGTGTTGGATTACACGTGCTGGCATTCCATCAACATCATCAGTATGCGCTACCCAATTTTCGTCGAAATAGGTAATTTTGATGTTCGGTTTACGCATGATGTTTTCGCGGATATCAGGAATACTTAAACATCCTTCGTTAAAACTCCAGGCCTCACCTGTTTCTTCCAAAATTTCGGCATTGATAAACACTTTTTTATAGCCAGGGTTTCCGTCTTCATCTTCACCGGTATCTACAATAAACAAACGGATAGGCAAGCCGATCTGCGGCGCAGCAAGGCCCACACCATTGGCATAATACATGGTGTCGAACATATCGCTGATTAATTTTTCTAATTCTGGATAATCTTTATCAATATCGGTGCAAACCTTTTTTAAAACCGGATCGCCGTAAGCTACTATTGGTAATTTCATTGTATTGTATTTATTCCCAGATATGGATCTGAACTTATTAATTATTATAAAATGTTGTCGGTCTGAGCCTGTCGAAGACCTATTGTTATGTCCTTCGACAGGCTCAGGATGACAGACCAAAAGATATTTGACCAACAAAAATAACAATTATTCCGCTATTGGGCAGAAAGTAAAGACATTCAGTTGCTCGATATTTAAAATATCATTGGTAACATCTATCATTTGCCTGGTGGTAACTGCGTTAATTTTCTCAAAAACGGTTTCCAAGGAATCTATTTTGTTGTGATCGATCAGACTTTTGGCCATTGAAATGATCAAACCGATCCTGTTTTCTTCTCCTAAAGCAATCTGTCCGATAAACTTGTTTTTGGCTTTTTGAAGCTGCAAATCATTTAAAGGACGCTCTCTGAGCTTTTTGATTTCCTTAAAAATTAAAGATAGTGCCTTAGCCTGTTTTTCTTTATCTGTTCCGAAATAAATAGAAAAGATGCCGGTATCGCTTAGTGGTGAAAAATTGGATTCAATGGTATAAGCAATGCCATATTTCTCCCTGATCTGCAGATTTAATACCGAACTCATTCCATTGCCGCCAAAGTAATTATTCAATAGCATTAAGGGCACTTTTTGCGATTGGTGTGTGGAATATGCCTGTGTGCCCAAAATACAATGTGCCTGCATAATGGGTTTGTAAATGGTGATGTTGCCTGGTGGGAGTATAGCTGGTTTAACCCTCACTTTATTTGGATTATTCTCTTCAACATCTGCAAAATGTTTGTTTCCTTTATATACGACTTGATTTAAAGTATAATTACCTAAAACGGCCACCACGATTTCGTTAGTGCGGTAATTGGTTTTTCTGAAATTGATGACATCCTCGCGTGTAAAGTTTTGAACGGATTCGGTTGTGCCCAAAATGTTATTACCCAAGGCATGCCCGGCGAAAAGCATATCTTCAAAATCATCATTGATGGCTTCTTCGGGTTGATCCAGATAAGAGGAAATTTCATCCAGAATTACACTTTTCTCTTTATCCATTTCTTCTTCAGGAAAAGTGGAATGGAAGAGGATATCGTTGAAAAGATCTAAAGTTCTATCTAAATAAGGATTTAAAAAAGAGGCGTGTATGCAGGTATATTCTTTGGTGGTATAGGCATTTAAATCCGCCCCAACACTTTCCAAACGATTTAGAATCTGGTTCGTGCTCCGTTTTTCGGTACGCTTAAAAATCAAATGCTCTATAAAGTGTGCTAAACCCGCTTTGTTTTCAGGTTCGTCTCTCGATCCTGTGTTAACGATGATGCATGCGTGAGATATGGCAGAGGCCGCGGGCACGTGTAATAAGCGAATGCCATTTGGCAAAGTGTGAACATTGTATTCCATTGAGGGGCAAAGATAAGGCTAATTGCTTATAAAGACCCGGAATCTGGATGTTGCAATTGTAAAGTGGAAATCAATTTATCCTTAGTTGGGCGTTTCAATACCAAAAATATAAAATTAGCTGCCCCGAAAATCAAAAAGAACGAATTACGTGTCATAAAGAAACCAACGATATTAAAGAGGGCTCCACCTTCCAATAAAGCTGAACTAATGATAAATGCACTTTGGTACATGTTGATTTTAACATCATCAGAAGCCGTTTTATCAATTTTAGCGATTAAATTTCGGTAAAAAAAGATACTTGCAGAGAGCGTGATTAATCCCATGACCGGAAAAATCGGGTTAAAAGGTGCCGTTGTTTTAGGATCGGCATCAAAAAACATGATCTCGCGGTTAAGAAATATCGTTACCAGTGCAAAAAGCAGTACGCTTGAGCACAGTGCAAGATGAACGGTTTGTATTGTTTTGAATTTAGTGTTCATGTTGGGATAAGTTTTGATTCAAATTAAAAATACGGCCGTCATTCCTGCGTGGGCAGGAATCTAATGCAGTCAGCTTTAAGATTCCCAATCAAGTTGGGAATGACGAGCCGAGTAAAATTATTTCGTTATGCCTTCCAGCGAAAATAAAAAGGCCCATCTCAAAGAAACATCTTTCAAATAATCAAAACGACCCGATGCACCACCATGGCCAAATTCCATATTGGTTTTAAGCAACAGCACATTTTTGTCGGTTTTGGTGGCCCTTAGTTTAGCTACCCATTTTGCAGGCTCAAAATACTGCACCTGGCTATCGTGTAAGCCTGTAGTGACCAACATATTGGGGTAAGCTTTTTTCTCGATATTTTCATAAGGGGAATAGCTTTTCATATAATCGTAAGCTGCTTTTTGTTTTGGATTTCCCCATTCATCAAATTCGTTTGTGGTAAGCGGAATGCTTTCATCCAGCATGGTGTTAACGACATCCACAAAAGGAACATCAGCAATAAGACCGTTCCACAAATTAGGCGCCATATTGGCCACAGCACCCATTAATAAACCGCCTGCACTGCCACCATGGCCATATAAATGGCCTTTTGAGGTGTATTTCTGCTCAATTAAATACTCCCCTGCCGCAATAAAATCAGTAAAGGTATTTTTCTTCTTCATCAGTTTTCCATCTTCATACCATTGGCGGCCCATTTCCTGTCCGCCCCGGATATTGGCGATAGCAAATACAAAGCCCCGATCCAACAAACTTAAACGGGGTGAAGAGAAATAAACATCGGAATTTGAACCATAGGACCCATAACCATAAAGCAGCAATGGCGATTCACCATTCTTTTCGAAGCCCTTTTTATAAACCAGTGCAATGGGCACTTTGGTGCCATCTTTAGCGGTTGCAAAAATACGCTCAGTAACATAATCTTTTGGATTATAGCCGCCCAAAACCTCCTGTTGTTTCATGAGTTTTTGATCTTTTTTTAACAGATCATAATCGTAAACCGAGTTGGGTGTGGTTAATGAAGTATAGTTGTAACGTAAGGTCGTGCTGTTGTATTCTGGATTCGCGCCAACGCCGGCATCATATACAGGTTCATCAAATTTGATGTAATAATCGCTTTTGTCTTTCTTCAGTACACGTAATTCGGTTAATCCGTTTTTACGTTCAGATAAAACAGTAAAATCTTTAAATTCTTCAACGCTTTCCAATAAAACATCGGCACGGTGCGGAATCACTTCTTTCCAGTTTTCTTTTTCGGTTTTATCCAGCGGACATTCCATTAAACGGAAATTCTTAGCGTTCCAGTTAGTTAAGATCAGAAACTTATCGTCAACAGGCATGACATCATACAGCACATCTTTTGAGCGGGCCGCAAAAACTTTAAAGGGGCTTTCAGGATGGTCGGCATCGATCATTTTATATTCAGCAGTTAAAGTTCCCTGTGAAGCGATGAAGATATATCTGCCGTTTTTCGATTTGCCTACCCCGATATAGTTTGTATTATCTTTCTCGTCGTAAACCACCGCATCCTTTTTGGCATCTGCGCCGAGCACATGTTTTTTAATTTTTTCGCTCAAGAGGGTAACTGGGTTTTTTGACGTGTAAAAGAACGTTTTATTATCGTTGGCCCAGGCTACTCCACCTTCTGTATTGGTGATGGCATCTTTTAAAATTTCGCCTGTTTCTAAATTTTTAATCTTAATGGTATACTGCCTGCGCGAAACCTGATCGACCCCAAAAGCTAAAAGTTTATTATCGGGACTCACACTAAACCCTGTTGCGCTGTAATAGGAATGGCCTTTTGCCAGTTGGTCTACATCCAGCAAAATTTCTTCCGGAGCCGATAAACTTCCTTTTTTGCGGCAATATTTAAAATACTGCTGTCCATCTTCTGTACGTGAATAATAATAGTAACCGTTTTTAAAAACCGGAACCGATTCATCTTTTTCTTTGATCCGGCCTTTCATTTCCTTAAACAGATCAGCCTGAAACTTTTCGGTACTTCTCATCATGGTATCCAGGTAAGCATTTTCTGCTTTCAGGTAATTCACAACTTTAGTACTGTCGGGTCCTTTTTTAAAATAATCGATCATCCAATAGTAGTTATCTCCTACGGTATCGCCATGTATTACTCTTTGATGTGGAATAATTTCTGCTACCGGAGCTTTGGCATCAGGCCACTTTATTGCTTTCATTTCTTTCTTTTGAGGTTGATTACAGGCCGTAATAGCACTAAGCAATATCAGGCCGGGTAAGATACGTTTCATAGCAATTTGATTTAGGGATCAACCGCAATTTAATGAAATAGTTTATTAGTTCAATAGTCATTGGTTTATTAGTGGTTAGTGGGTTAATGCTTTAAACCGGTCGGTCTAATCCCAACCCCAAACGCTAAACGCCAAACCCAATTATCATTTTCGCAAAAATCCACCAAACCTATAGATAATCATCTGAATTAGAAAAATTGATGTTAAATTGCCTTCATCCAAACGGTTTGAAATTATAATGAAATTAGGGTACAAAAAGATAGTTGTTAAAGTTGGTTCAAATGTAATTACGCAGGCAAATGGTTTGCCGGATGAAGCGAGGATTAAACACCTTGTAAATCAATTGGCAAACATTAAAAAACAGGGTATTGAAGTAATTTTGGTGTCTTCAGGTGCAGTAGCATCAGGCAGAAGTTTAATCAAAATAGCTGAAAAGCAGGATGCCGTAACTACCCGACAGCTATTGGCCGCTATTGGCCAGGTTAAACTGATTAATACCTACTCCAATTTCTTTGCAACACATGCTATCCAATGCGCTCAGGTTTTGGTTACCAAAGAGGATTTTCGCGACCGGGCGCATTATCTAAATATGAAAAACTGCCTGCAGATTTTGCTGCAGAATGAAGTAATCCCGGTGGTGAATGAAAACGATGTGGTTTCGGTAACCGAGCTGATGTTTACCGATAATGATGAACTGGCCGGACTCATTGCTTCTATGTTAAATGCCGATGCCTTAATTATCCTGTCAAATGTAAATGGCATTTATAACGGTGATCCGAAAGTTGAGGGGTCAGCTGTTATGGAGGAAATTAACGGTTCGGTTGCTAATCTGGCTTCTTTTATTCAAACCGGAAAATCGCAGTTTGGCCGTGGTGGAATGATCACCAAATCGACCATGGCACAAAAAGTTGCTAAACTGGGTATAACGGTTCATATTGCCAATGGAACTAAAGATGATGTGCTGATTTCTCTGTTAAATAATGAACTGGTGCATACACGCTTTGTCCCGGAGAAAAGTAAATCGGGCAAGAAAAAATGGATTGCCCATTCCGAAACTGCGGCAACCGGTGTGGTAAAGCTTAATGATGGTGCTAAAGCAGTATTAACTTCCGGCAAAGCAACCAGTTTATTGCCCGTAGGTATTATTGAAATTCAAACGGACTTTTTAAAAGGCGATATTATTAAAATTATCGACGAAAAAAATAACCTGATTGGATTGGGTATTGCCGAATATGGTTCTGATAAAGCCAGAGAAAGAATCGGACTGAAAAAACAGAAAGCCCTGGTGCATTACGATTATTTTTATTCGGCTATTTAGTTAGGTTAACCACGGAGCCCACAGAGAAAAAATCACAGAGTGGCAAAGAGTTGATAAATTCTCTCTTTTTTCTATGAAAACTCGGTGTTCTCTGTGGTAAAAATGGAAAAAAATGGATTACAAACAATACTTCGAAAATGCAAAACAGGCTAGTCGCACTTTGATAAGCTTGGGCAAAAAAACTACAGATGCTGTTTTAAATGACCTCGCGCAGGCTTTAGTAGTAAGTACGGACGAAATTCTTAGCGCAAATGCAAAGGATTTAGCTAAAATGTCCACTGAAGATCCCAAATACGATAGGTTAAAGTTAAGCGCAACTCGGATTGCTGATATTGCCAACGATCTTAAAAATGTTGCAGGCTTAAATAGTCCTTTGGGTAAAATTCTTTCTGATAAAATATTGGATAACCAGCTTCATATACAAAAGATTAGCGTGCCTTTGGGCGTTGTGGGGGTAATTTACGAAGCCCGCCCCAATGTTACTGCCGATGTATTTTCACTTTGTTTTAAAACCGGGAATGTTGCGGTGTTAAAAGGAGGAAGTGACGCTGAATTTTCTAATCTCGCAATTGCAAAGGTAATACATGGGGTGTTGGATAATCATAAAATAAACCGCGATGTTTTAACCTTACTGCCTGCAGAAAGGGCGGCAACAGAAGCTTTATTAAATGCACGGGGATTTGTGGATGTATTGATTCCTAGAGGAAGTCAATCGTTGATTAATTACGTGCGTGAAAACAGTAAAATCCCGGTTATTGAAACCGGTGCGGGCATTGTACATACTTATTTTGATGAATCGGGTGATTTAAAGAAAGGTAAAGCGATTATTTTTAATGCGAAAACCAGGAGGGTAAGCGTTTGTAATTCTTTAGATTGTGTATTGGTTAACGAAAACAGATTAAATGATCTGCCGGCGCTTTTATCTCCTTTGGCAGATGGAAATGTGGAGTTATTTGCTGACGAGAAAAGCTATGCAGTATTAAAATCCTCTTATCCATCCCACTTATTAAACCAAGCCACACCAGAACATTTTGGAACAGAGTTTTTATCATTAAAGCTGGCTGTTAAGATAGTAGATGATTTGACTGCTGCACTGAACCATATTGCCGATTACAGTTCGAAACATAGTGAAGCCATTATTTCTGAAGATGCTGCTAATATTGCTCAATTTTTAAATGAAGTAGATGCTGCTGCGGTGTATGCCAATGCCTCAACAGGTTTTACCGATGGCGCACAGTTTGGTCTTGGTGCCGAAATTGGCATCAGCACGCAAAAACTACATGCCCGCGGACCAATGGGTTTGGAGGAACTAACCAGTTACAAATGGGTGGTACGGGGCGATGGACAAGTGAGGAAGTGATGTTTGATGGAAGAGGGATGATGGAAAAGGATGAATAACCAATTTACAAGGACTAATAGCTACCGTTTGTATCATCGTCACTTCGAGCGGAGTGCAACGCAGCCGAGAAGCACGAGGTGCGCATATAAGAATCTGCAACGATGGAAAGTAGTCATTAGATTTGTTGCCTTCGGTAAATGTTAAAGCAGTAGAACTAACTTAGAGATTCTTCGCTGCGCTCAGAATGACAGCGGAGTTTATAACTCAAATACCTCTCCCCTTTCAGGCACCTCTACATTAAAACCATCTGCTTGCAGGCTCAGCGATAAACTTTGCAGGCTTTTGTCTTCACCATGAACGAGAAAAACCTTTTTAGGTTGGCCGGTTTGTTTAATTGTCTTCACTAAATCGTTATGATCACCGTGTCCACTGAGTAAATCTGTTTGTCGGATCGTAGCGTAAACCATCATCTCGCGGTCTTTAATGCGCACGATGGGTGCTCCGCTTAATAATTTATAGCCAAGCGTTCCTTTTGCACAATAACCAATAAAAAGGATGGTGCAATAATAGTTCTGAATGTTGTAATATAAGTGATCCTGAATCCTTCCACCTTCTAACATGCCTGCAGAGGAGATAATGATACAGGGATCGAAATAATTGGAAACATCTTTACTTTCTTTCATGGTTTGAACGTAAGCCAGGTGATCAAATTCAAACTCATCACCCATGGTCTGGTAAAAATCTTTCGCTTCCTGGTTTACCAGGTTATGGTGTTTGCGGTAAACCTCCGTAGCTTGAATCGCCATTGGGCTATCTACAAAAATCTGAATGGGTGGCAACAGTTTTTTAGTAAATATCTGGTTTAAGGCAAATACCAGTGATTGCGTACGCCCAATACTAAATGCCGGAATAATCAATCGGCCAGGACTTTTGATACAGGCTTCGGTAATTTCCTGTACCAGGCGTTCTTCAAGCGTTTGGTCTTTAGTGTGCATTCTGCCTCCATAGGTGGCTTCGCTTACTACATAGTCTACCTCTGGCAAAGGCTCTGGATTAACCAATACCGGGTAGTTATCTCTACCGATATCGCCTGTAAAAGCAATTTTCTTTTCTATGCCCTCATCATTTATGGTTAAAACAGCTGCGGCAGCACCCAATAAGTGGCCAACAGGCACAAAGGTTAAGCTGATATCGCCATTAATCTTAAAAGGCTTATTAAAAGCAATGGTTACAAAACGATCGATGGTATCCATCACGTGTTTATGCAGGTATAGCGGTTTTGGTCCGCTGAAGTTACCCCGTTTCGTTCTGGGTTTGCGGCCTGCCTTTCTTAAAAAAAGCTCAACAGAATCGAATAATAATATCGATGTAAGATCGGCAGTAGGGGGTGTACAAAGTACCTGGCCTTCAAAACCTAATCGAACCAGTGTAGGTAAATTGCCAGAATGGTCAATGTGTGCGTGGGTTAAAATTACCAGGTTTATACTTGCCGGATCGAAAGGGAATTGTTGGTTTTCTTCCTGGTAGGTCTCCTTTTCGTAATCTAATCCGCAATCTATCAGTATTTTATAATGCCCGATTTCGAGCAGGTGCATACTGCCCGTTACTTGTTGTGCTGCGCCCCAAAACGTTAACTTCATCTTCTTATCTATCGCGTAAAATCTTTAGCCGTAAAGTAGTATAAATGATGGGATTTTTAAACAATCATGCGTAATTTTTTAATTATCATTTACCACAGAGAAGGATCACTTCGCACACTGAATGAATAGTAATTCCTTTAAAATATAAAATCAGACCTCTGCCATTCCTGAATTTGGACTTATTTATAGTTGATTAACTTCTCTGAATTTAAGGCTCTTTAATATTTCACTTTTCGCTTCTTCCGAAAAATCTCCTAAATCAGCTGTAGTAATGGTTTTATCTACAAGCATAGCAATCATCGTATCAAAAAACCGCGAATTTCTAAGTCCGTCGTATCTTCTGGCAAGATGTTTATCAAAATCTGTTACAGCAGCAAAAATTTTATAATAATCGTCTCTGTTATCTTCAGGCTGTTGTGTTTTCCATTGATCTAAAATTTCGGAGAATAGCTGCATTTCTTTTTTTAATTCCCGTTGTAAAGCTACCTCGAATAATCTGCGTGCAACTTTGTTGCCTGCTTTTGAAAAATCCATATGTAAATTTATACCATAAAGATAAAAATGTCATTATATGTAACTGGATTAACCCAAAGAAAAGATTTTTTATCTTTGAAGAAAAATATCCGCGATGCAAGAACCTTTTGATATAGAAATAGGGCCAATTAATTATTCAGTTTTTCCGGAGGGGAATGATTCGTATACCATTTTTAAAGATGGAAAAGAATATATCCAGATTCAGAAAGATACTTCATCGATCTGGTTGAAAATGGACTATAAAACAGAACTTCCCATTTTCGAGGAAGATGAAGAGGTGAATGCCATTGGCCAGGCCATTGAAAATTACGTGCCTGAAGCTGAAGACGAGGAAGAAGACGAACTGTAATAAGCAATCCTCAACAAGGTTTGGCTAAACCAGCCCCTGTTGAGGATTTAAATTTACGCAAGAAGCTTTAATAATTCTTCTGCAACTTTTTCTGATGAGGCCGGATTTTGTCCAGTAATCAATAAACCATCAACTACAGCATAAGGGCTCCAGTCGGCTATCTTACTATAATTTCCACCATTTTTTATTAACATATCCTCTACCAGAAAAGGCACTACGTTTGTTAATTGTACCGCTTCTTCTTCGGTATTGGTAAACCCGGTTACATTTTTTCCGTTCACCAGGTATTCGCCATTTATCTTTACATTTTTAAGCACTCCAGGAGCATGACACACAAAAGCAACGGGTTTGTTAGCGGTATAGAATTCGGTAATAAGCTGTTGTGAAGTTTTACTTTCTGCCAAATCCCAAAGCGGTCCGTGGCCACCAGGATAAAAAACGGCATCATAATCATCCATCTTTATATCGGCCAATGGGGTGGTATTTTTCAATTTGTTTAAAAGAACAGTGTCTTTATCCATTCTTTTCGTTGTTTCGGTTTGAAAAGAAGGATCCTCACTTTTAGGGTCGATTGGTGGCTGACCACCTTTTGGAGAGGCCAATACTATATCAATGCCTTTATCGGCTAAAGCATAATATGGCGCTGCCAATTCTTCTGACCAAAAACCTGTTTTTAAACCTGTATTTCCTAATTCGTCGTGGCTTGTAAGCACGAATAAAACTTTCTTATTCATATCTTTTATGTTAAGTGTATCACAAAATTAATGCTGCTGGTTTTGGTAGCAAAGGACTTCAATCACAGATTTAGTGTGCGCGAAATCACGTTTTTGCGGAAAGCCTGCTTAAGGTTTCTCTTGAAATACCCAAATAAGCTGCAATTATTGTTTTAGAAAGCCGTTGCATCAGTTGTGGATACTGTTGAGCAAGTTGTTCAAAACGCTCTCTTGGGCTAGTGGTTAAAAGGGATAAAACCCTTTGTTGTAAAGCTACGTAACCTAGACTATTTTTAATCCTGAAAAAATGTTCCATTTTATGGCTGTCGCGGCATAGCTGATCTAAGTTATCTTTACTGATGGAGAGCAATTCGGAATTTTCCAGACAGCTGATGTTGGTGATCGATTTAACATGGCCATAAAAAGCCCTGAAATCAGAAAGCCACCAATTTTCCATTGCAAACTGGATAATATATTCTTTACCATTGGCATCTGTAAATGTGGCCTTTAATAAACCTTTAATTACAAAATAAATGTGATTCACAAATTCGTCTTCCTGGATGAGGTATTGGTGCTTCTTAAGCGTTTTGGGTTTGAAATGTGATACTATATGCTCAAATTCCTGATCAGTAAGAGAAATGATTTCTTCGAGGTGTGTTTTTAATTCCAAACTCATGCTATAAAATTAGCTAAATTAAGCCTGAAACTTCATTTTTGATTGCTGAATAAAGTAGGAGCAAAAAATAAGGCCCGGTTACGAAGCGGGCCTCAACTTAAATTATTCTTTATTATCTGGTACAATCTGCAGTCCAGAATTGACTGTCTTTAGCTACCCTGATGGTAAGGTTACTGGCATCAATGCTAATTCCTGTAAGGCCCGAACCAATACTTACGTAGCTGTTATCGCCTTTCTTTTCGAATTTTACTCCGGTAATGTCGGGAATATTGTTTCCGAAGTAAAAATTATAGGTCTCACCAACTTTGCTCACAGTTACTTTTCCGTCGCTGCTGGTAATTGTATTTTGGCCACTGCGGTAAGAAACGGATCCTTTGTATGTGCCTACAAAGAAATCGCGATCTGCTGGATCAGTATCTTTTTTACACGATACCATTACGGTTAATGCTATTAAAAGCATACTGAAAATTTGGACTGTTTTTTTCATCTCTTTCACTTTTTTAATTTTAAATAGGTCATAATTGTAACAGTACTATGACAATGACTATGCCAAACCAAAATTTGATTGGTAGATGAGATGAGTGAAAAGCGGGTTGGGTTAATTAAAATTACTTTTTAAATACTTGTTTTTTAGTTTGTTACTAAAGTAGTTTGTTCTTTTGGCTGGAGCTATTTTAATCATCTGTTTTCAAAGATCTGCTGATTCGTTTAAAGGATCAAAACTGTTTAGTTTAAAAGAACTTGTTCAATTTAGTTAATGATAAAAAAGTTTTACTTCATGCTGTTTTTAAATATAAAGCATAGGAAAAATATCCTTTTCTTGTTTGTTATCTTATAATGGATTTTATGTTATATTTCTGAAAGTTTCCGGGCAAGTTCTTCCGTCATTTCATCAAGTGTAAACAATCTGCCCCAATCAAACTTCTTCCATACTGTTTTTGGTTTGTTGGTTTTGTCGCTAAACATATTGCCACCAGAGGTTTCACTTTTTTTTCGAGTAGATAAATTAAGGCTGGTAATGGTTTCTTCTCCCGAAGATCGGCTGTAACTCTCAGTATCAAAGCCAATCAGCTCCATTTTTTGATTCTGGAATCTGAATGTATAATCAAGATTACTCACCCCATAGGAGCCACAGCTCAGCCAATATTGATAACTTAAAATAAGCGTGCCGTTTTTGATGTTGATGGCCCCCGTTTCTTGTAAAGGATCGGCGAGGCAAGTATTCTCTGCATCATTTTCAAGTGGAATAAAACTGGCGTTTTGAGCCCGTAAGCTGTAATTGCCGGATGTATTAAAGAGTACCAGAAGCATGCGCGGGTTCAAATTCAGTTTATCACTGCCCATCCCCTCGTTTTTAATGATATTTTTCGGATTGGTATTCTGAATAATGATCGCTTCATCAGCTAAATGATCTTTATTTAAATCACCTTTCGCCCGATAAATTATTTTCCATCCTTTGGGAACAAATGCATTTATATTAGTGCCTGTTTTAGGGATTTGAGGGTGATCGCTTTGGGCAAATAAATGAACAGAAATTAATAATAACAATATGCCTGTAATATTTCTCATATAACGTAAATGATGAATGAGCTCAAAAATAAGGAGATAAATTTTTCAGATATGGTATTTGCTGATCAATAAACTTAATTTTTATTAAGATAACGAGCAAATTAAACCGCTTCTTTGTGTAAAAAATTATCCTGCCCAGCCATCCCTATCCAAACTCCTGTAATTAATAGATTCGGCCAGATGTTCAAGTTCTATATTTTCACTATCCGCTAAATCGGCAATGGTTCTGGCCACTTTTAAAATCCTATCGTAGGCGCGGGCCGACAATCCTAACCTTTCCATTGCAGTTTTTAATAAGTGGGTGCCGGCTTCACTGATCTGGCATATTTTGCGGACCATTTTCGGACTCATTTGGGCATTGCAATGTAAGTCTTCTTTATCTGCAAAACGTAGATCCTGAATTTCTCTTGCTTTAATTACCCGATCCCTGATGTGGTTACTTCTTTCTGTTTCCGTAGTAGAGGCCAATTCTGTAAAATCAACAGGTGTTACTTCTACGTGCAGATCAATCCGGTCTAAAAGAGGTCCAGATATTTTACTCAGGTATTTTTGCACCACACCAGGTGCACAAACACAATCTTTCTCCGGGTGATTGTAAAAACCACATGGGCAGGGATTCATGGAGGCTACCAGCATAAAGCTGGCCGGATATTCTACCGAAAACCTTGCCCTTGCAATGGCAACCTTGCGGTCTTCCAAAGGCTGGCGCATGACCTCTAAAACGGTTCGTTTAAATTCGGGCAGTTCATCTAAAAATAAAACACCGTTATGTGCCAGTGATATTTCTCCGGGTTGTGGACTGATTCCTCCTCCTACCAGCGCTACATCGCTAATGGTATGGTGGGGTGAGCGGTAGGGACGGCTTGTCATTAAAGCATCGCTTGCAGCGAGTTTTCCGGCAACGGAATGGATTTTAGTGGTTTCTAAGGCTTCGTTTAAATTTAATGGGGGTAATATGGTAGGCAGGCGCTTGGCCAGCATGGTTTTGCCTGCCCCTGGCGGGCCGATTAAAATAACATTGTGACCACCTGCAGCTGCGATTTCCAATGCTCTTTTAATATTTTCCTGGCCTTTAACGTCGGCAAAATCATGTTCATAATTGTTGATGTTTTTTAAGAATTCTTCTTTAGTATTTACTTTAACCTGTTCCAGCACCTCGCTTTTGTTAAAGAAAGCAACCACCTGTGCCAGGTTTTCTACGCCATATGCGATCAAATCGTTTACAATGGCTGCTTCGCGAACGTTTTGTTTCGGTAAGATGAATCCTTTAAAACCATCCTGTTGTGCTTGTATGGCAATTGGTAATGCTCCTTTTATGGGCTGGATACTTCCATCTAAAGAAAGTTCGCCCATAATAAAATAATCTTCCAGTTCGTCGGCCGGGATTTGACCAGAAGCTGCTAAAATGCCGATAGCAATTGGCAGATCATATGAGGAACCTTCTTTTTTCATATCCGCAGGTGCCAGGTTTACCACTATTTTCTGTTTAGGCATGCGAAAACCCGAAACATTAATGGCACTGGCCACTCTTTGCAAACTCTCTTTTACCGCATTATCGGGCAGGCCCACCATATAGTATTTGGTACCTGCGCTAATATTCACTTCGATGGTTATGGTTAGTGCATTTACGCCATAAACAGCACTCCCGTATGTTTTTACAAGCATTGATTTTAATTAAAATAAATTCGGATGTAAATTATTCGGGATGAATATTGATTCTAATATACAGATTATTTAAAAAAAGATCAAGCTTTGGTATCTATTGGCGGATAGGTTTTAACAGCCTTTATTAAATAAACCTGATTGGACGAATGCCGATTCCTTATATCGGCAGCAGGGAAAGCAGGGCTGAACCGACCTATGGAAAGCTGAACATTCGTTTCCAAAACCTGTAAACAAAAAATCCCGACCATTACTGATCGGGATCTATATTATTTTAAAAGATGCTGAAACAAATCCGATCGCTATCGGATCAGCATGACACAACGACTAACCTTAGTCCTTAAACCTTCTACCTCAAACCCTTCCACTATCTGCCAAATGGCATTTTAGGCATACCTTTCATCATGGCTGCTGCGGCTGCAGGGTTCGAAAACTGCTTCATCATTTTACGCATGTCTTCAAACTGTTTAATAAGTTTGGTTACTTCTTCTACCTTGCTTCCTGAACCTTTAGCAATACGTAAACGGCGGCTTTGCTGAATCGCATCCGGATTTTCTTTCTCAAATGGCGTCATCGAATTGATGATGGCTTCGATTGATTTGAAAGCATCATCCTGGATATCTACATTTTTCATCATTTTGCCCACACCGGGTATCATGCCCATCAGATCTTTCATGTTACCCATTTTTTTGATCTGCTGAATCTGGTTGTAGAAATCGTTGAAATCGAATTTGTTCTTGCGGATTTTCTTTTGCAATTCTGCAGCTTCTTTCTCGTCAAACTGCATTTGTGCACGTTCAACAAGCGAAACCACATCACCCATACCTAAAATACGCGATGCCATACGATCTGGATAGAAAACATCAAGTGCTTCCATTTTCTCGCCGGTACCGATAAATTTAATAGGCTTGTTTACCACTGATTTAATGGAAAGGGCTGCACCACCGCGGGTATCGCCATCCAATTTGGTTAACACCACACCTGTAAAATCTAAACGATCGTTAAACACTTTGGCCGTGTTTACTGCATCCTGACCAGTCATCGAATCCACTACGAATAAAATCTCGTGTGGTTGAGTTTTGGACTTAACTTCAGAAATTTCATTCATTAATGATTCATCGATCGCTAAACGACCTGCGGTATCGATAATGATGACGTTATTTCCATTTTGTTTACCGTGTGCAATACCTTCTAAAGCGATACCAACAGGATCATTTGATGCACGGTTTGCGTAAACAGACACACCCACCGAGGTTCCTAAAACCTCTAACTGATCTACAGCCGCCGGGCGGTACATATCGCCGGCTACCAATAAAGGTTTTTTACCCTTGCCTTTCAAATGCAGGGCCAGTTTACCGGCAAAAGTAGTTTTACCTGCACCGTTTAAACCTGCAATTAAAATAATAGTAGGGTTTGCTTTTGTATCTAACTCTGTAACTTCGCCACCCATTAGGGCCGCAAGTTCATCGTTCATTATTTTAGTCAGCAATTGACCTGGAGAAACGGCGGTAAGTACGTTTTGTCCCAAAGCTTTTTGCCTCACCTCATCAGTAAAGGCTTTTGCTGTTTTATAGTTAACATCGGCGTCTAGCAATGCTTTACGGATTTCTTTCATGGTTTCTGCCACGTTGATTTCCGTAATACTGCCTTGTCCTTTTAATACTTTAAATGCTCTGTCTAGCTTGTCCTGTAAATTATCAAACATCTTTTTTTAAGCTAAAAGCTTTATGCCAAAGGGCAAAAAGCAACTTGTTTTTAATAAAAGGCAAATGTATCAAATTTTGCTTGTAAATCGCTGCACCTCAAAGTCAAAAATCTTTTTTTGAAAACTTGCTGTTTGTGCTTCATGAATGCTGTACTCCCATCATTCACTTCAAACTTTTTATGTTACTGTGATGCCAGGGGGTGAAGCAGACGCCAAAATTCATAATTAAACTCACCTCGCTTTAGCGGGGCTGATGCCGAACTTTTTACTAAAAGCACTACTGAAATGCTGTACGGAAGAGTAACCTAATTCGTCAGAAATATGCTTAATATTTTTGCTGCTATCTGTTAGGAGTTCTTTTGCCCGCATCAATTTATAATCGCTTAAATAACCAAATACAGTGTTCTGAAATACCTCTTTAAAGCCATGTTTCAGCTTAAATTCATTTATTCCTGCGGTTTTTGCCAGTTCGGTTAAAGATGGCGGATGATTGGCATTGGCCAGCAGGTATTCCCGCGCATAATAGATCCTTTCTTTATCATAAGCCGATTTAATAGCAGGATTCACGGTTTTCTTGGCAGCTTCTTCAAAAGCCTGGGCCTGTAGTGCCAGCAGTTCCAAACATTTAGACTGAAGAAACAATAATTTTAATCCGCCTGTAAAGTGGCTGTTCATAATGTCATTAATGCAGCTATGCATGGCCAGGGTAATGGGCAGGTTTTCTGATGAAATTTCTACCGAACGGCTGTTCATGATGTTTTCAGCAAAATTTCTTAGCAGGATGCTGCTTTCGCTGGTTAAATCAACAAAACGTGACCTCTCGAAGTTTATCTCAAAAAATTTATGCGGACCTCCTGTATCAAACTCTGCCATCCCATCAAAATCAGGACTATAAATAATGTTATGCTGGTTTGCTTTAATATCCAGGCGTTTATTGGTGAGGTAATTTTCCATAATGCCTCCGCCAGTAAGTGCAAAGTGGAGCTCTACCATATCAGGTTCATCAAAAGATTTAATGCGCAGGCGGCTTTGTTTCACCACCATATCGCCGTAAACAATGTAAATGCCCGAAAAAGCAATCTGTACGATCTCTGCATCGCCAAAAGGGAAACTGTATTTATCCCGTCTTTCGGTTACCAGTGGTTGATTAAATTGAGCAATGTCGAAATTACTTCCTACTACATAATATTTATCATCGCTATCGTAAATGTTTAAGGCCATAAAATCCTTTTGATATAAACTTTAATCCTTTTGATATAAAAAGGTGCATTTGTTAGACAACTACTTTTGTTCAAAGTTACTAAACAAAAGAATACGATGCCTAAATTACCTTCATGGCTGGCCAACACAATGGAAAAAGTGATCAGCAATAAAATATATCAAGTAGAAGTTGTAGATACCAAAATGTTAAGCAGCAACTTAAAGTGCGTTACCTTTAAAGGCGATTTTTTTGAAGCTAAATTTATACCCGGAAACGAAGTGTTGCTAAGGGTTAACGCCAATGAATACAGACATTATACTTTATCGGGCTTTGACGAAGCACACGAAACCTGTGAAGTGATTTTTTACCTGAACAGGCAAGGGCCCGGACATCATCTGGCTGTAAATATCCAAAAAGGAGACCGTTTAAAACTGATTGTAGACCGGGCAAAAGTAAAATACAATGAAGCATCCAATCAGCATTTCTTTTTTGGCGATGAAACCAGCCTTGGTTTGTACGAGTCGCTGGGTAAAAAGGTAATTGATGAAGATGTAGAGTATTTTGGGGTATTGGAACTTCAGGAAGAAAACCTGAATTCAGTTGAACACCTTAAATTATTGATTGATACGGTACCATCTGACCTGAACGCCCCTGCGAAAAATGCCATCAAATGGATGGACAATATGCACCCGCTATGTTGGGAAATGTGGCAAAATGCTACGTTTTACTTAACAGGCAGGGCAAAATCAGTACAGCAGTTTAAACGTTACCTAAAACAAAGGGGTGTAAGTTTTAGGCAGATTATTACCATGCCTTATTGGGAAATGGGTAAAATTGGTGGCGGGTAAACCTATCTAGGAAAGGTAAAGCCAAAACCCAGCGCTAAAGTCTGGTTCGCCTGTATTTTGTTCGTGCCTGTATCTTTATCAAACAGGAGTACACCAGTTAAACTCGTGTTCATAAAGCGATTGATTTTTGCCGTTAATGCAACATCTAAGCGGTGATCAATATTACTCATCTTAAAATCCTGATACGGAATGAACATCTGATAACGTGCCTTAAGGTTTGTATTGGTAAATATATCCTTATCAATCGCACTTACAATCTGAAAAGCCAGCTCATTACGTATTTTTTTGCCATATTCTACACCATAAACAGTAGCTTTTGGTGGCTTGGTATTATCAACAGGATCAAGAAAAAGCTTTTCGTCCAGCACAAAAGTCTGGCGTGCGGTACCTGTACCTATACGGGTAGAAAAATATTTAACCGGTTTATATTCGAAACCAATAGATTCTGTTAAATAACCTGGCCCCATAAATTTTGAAATTAGGGTGGCCGTTTCCTGTCCGTTTGTAACGCTGTAAGAATAGCCATTGTCAAATTGGGATTCAAAACTTAACGATCCGAAGAAAAACCAGCTTTTTGAGAGTTGGAAAGAAGCTTTGTTATCCCAGAAAATACGGTCGTTGGTTTTCTTTTGCAGCTGATCTTTATTTTTGATTTTGCCATATTGTAAAACCAGCTCGCTTACGTAGCTATAGCTGTCTTTGTTGTATTCTGCCTTCCAGTTTAAAAGCCCCCCAACAGCCACAGAGTTTGTACCCCCGCCTTTCCAGTTGTTACTGAACTGGGCCTGGTTAATGTTAATGCCGATATTGGTTCTTGTTTTCCAGTAATTAATCTTGGCGTTTACAACCAATGGTTTGATTTTTACAGGCTCAAAATTTAACGGCCCCTGTCTGCTTGGCAACGGACTACGCTTTAACCTGATATTCAAGTCTTTTGTGTTGATCGGAATAGTATCAATTTCCTGTGCATATATTTTTGTAGAGCAGAAACTTAGAGTCAGGATGATGGCAGCTAAACAGTTCTTCATTACCTACAAAGAAAAAGAAAAATTTTAGAGATAAAAAGCATTTAACAAAATGATTACCAGAACAACAATTGAAGCAAAATTGAAAAGGGTAATTTCACCTATTTTTGATCCAGCCATACCAGCTGCCATTTTTCAGGTAATTTAAATCAGTTTCATAAGTGTACGCTTCCTTTTCAAAAACAATATTCCGATAAGCCAGGTCGTGTTTTTTGTGTCTGATCAGGTTGATTAGATAGTTAAGCAAGTACAAGATATAAAAAGGTAATACAAGTAATTCCAGCTGCTGGCGCAAATGAATTTTCTCGTGATTGATGAGCTCCATATCGTTTTTAAGCCTTGCCGATTTTAAGAGGATAAATGGAAAGATGGCCATACCAGCTGCAGGGAGTTTTTTTACGATGAGGATTGGCGCCTTCACAGCTTATCGATGGTTATTTTGGGTAATGCCGGCAATTGTAAGGCTTTAGGATTTAACCTGTAGCTTTTATACGCATTCCTGATAAAAAGATTAAAAGCGTAATCTGTTGCATCTAATACAAATTGATAAGTAGGGCGATATTGCTGCATAAAATCTGTTAGTTCGGCATCTTTTATGCCTAAAACCTGGCTAACCAGATTAGCGTTAAAACGATAATCGATCAGGTCTTCACGGTAATCTTTTTCCAGCACTTTTTGCAGATGACGGGCATTTCTCCCTTGTCTGCTCAACAGATTGTAAATGGCATCAATACCTAAACCAACACCTCTGTTGCCTAAATTCAATAAATCTTTACTACTTCCCTTCATGGTTTGGTAGCGGTATTCCTGAACATTTTTTTCGTATTGCTGCTGCGGGCTCAGTCTTTTTTGTTGAATAACGACATCGCGTAGTCTGATGCCGAGCGATCTGAGTTGAAAATATGCAGCAGTTTGGCCCTTAAAAACAATCGTATCTACGCCATAGCCCGATAAAGCTGCAACCAGGGTATCACCTGGCAGGGCAAAAGTGCTGAATTCACCTTTCGTATTGTTGTATAAGCCATCACCCGTACGGATGTTGTAGATATAAACTTTAGCCAAACGCTGTTTGGTCTCTTTGTCAATAACGATACCCTGCACAGGTTTATTTTGCGCATGAAGCCACGTAGAGAAGCCAAGAACAAGTATAAAGGGAATAAAAAATTTCATTCAGCTACAAAACTACAAATATCTTGCTGGCTATGTTTGTACTTAACATTATTTAACCTTAAGTGTCTGGCCAAGCTTAATAGCATCAGTAGTTATGTCGTTAAGCATTTTTAACTGATCAACCGTTAAATTAAAGCGTTTGGCTATATTATATAGTGTATCCCCTTTCACAACGGTATAAGTGCCATCGGCAAGAATAGGTTTGGCACCAGCTGGTGGCGTTTCAACCGGGGTAAACTTAGCCTTCTCCTTTGGGATATTTTGATTAATTTCTGAAAAGACACGATCCTCACGGGCAATTTTTTGCTTTTCGCTTTCCGGTTGATCGTATTGGTAAAGCTCATATTTTTCGATGGTGTTGATCAGCAGGTCCGGATATCTTGGATTGGTTGCATAGCCCGCTGTTTTCAATCCCTGCGCCCAGCTCTTGTAATCGTTTTTGTCCAACTGGAAAAGAAAACTGTAGCGCTTACGTTTTAGAAACTCAGAATGGTCTCTAAACGATTCCCGGGCATCTTTATATACCCTAAAACAGTCGTTTTTCTGGTCGTCATCACGGAAATAGTTTTTTCCTTTCCATTCTGAAGTACATTTAATGCCGAAATGATTATTGGCATACTTGGCCAAATCGCTGTTTCCACTACCAGATTCCAGGATTCCCTGTGCCAAAGTAATACTTGCAGGAATACCGGCTGAGTTCATTTCTTCTATGGCTACACCTTTAAACTCATCGATATAACTTAAAGTATTGTAACTTTTATAATTGTTGTTATTCGCTTTGTTGGCTGCTTTTTCAATCTGTTTGTTGTTTTTGGAAAATTTCCTGGAACCACATGCGCTTAAAAAAACGAGGATTGCCGCTAATAGGATAAGTTGGATGGATGAACGCATTGGTTAATGGTTTAAATCGGTTAACTGGTTAATTGTGAACTGAAATAGGTTAATGGTTTAAATTGCTTAACTGCAAATTGCAAAATGGAAATTAGACTTAAGACTCATGACCAGGGACTTTAGACTAAAACTTAATCTTCTGCCCTGGTTTCAAATTTGCTTTTTTGATCCCGTTTTTCTGCATCAGTTTTTTTACGGTTGTACGTTTCTTTTTGGCGATGATATTTAAGTTATCGCCCGGTTTTACAGTATAAGTTTTTGTTGTTCTTCTGCTTCTGGTGTGGCGGCGAACCGGAATGGCGTAAACAGGTTCTTCGTATCCTTCAGGCCTTTCGTCATATTGGTAAAGCTCATATTTTTTGATGAGCCCGATAACCTGACTGGACCAGCTTCTGCTGCTTGCATAACCACAGTGGCGGATGCCGTAAATCCAGCCTTTGTAATCGTACTGATCGTATTTCCCAAAAAGATTGTTAAAAGGCTCCCGGGTTTCCATCATTTCTACAAAGTGACTGTAAGATTCGTCGGCATTTAAATAATCGCGGTATGAGGAATGGATTTCTGCATTGTTATTTGGCCCTTTTACGCCAAAATGGTTATTAAGGTGCTGTGCGATTTTACTGTTTCCGGCAGCAGATTCATGTATGGCAACGGCTAAAATAACACTGGCCGGAATTTTATGATCATGCATCAGGCCTTGTGCATATTCTACGTGCGCTGCAATATATTCTTCTGTGTCTTGCGCTTTTGCAATAATCCCTGTTAAAAAGAACAGGCAAAAAGTAAAGATTTTCTTCATTTCTTTTTTGGTTAATAGACCATGGTTTTAATGGTTGATGGCCTTGGCTTGGAAGGCCAAGGGCCATTAACAATATGCCATTATCCGTTCTTCCTGATCACAAACAAACCATCACGCACAGGTAAAATCAATTTCTCAACCCGTTCATCTGCAGCTATTTTATCATTAAAACTAGCAATATTTCTGGTATCTTTATCTTGTTTCTCCTGGAGTACTTTTCCACTCCATAACACGTTATCCACAATAATAATCCCGCCCGGGCGTACACAGTCAAAAATCAGGTCGTAATAAGTACCGTTGTTCTTCTTGTCGGCATCGATAAAAACAATGTCGAAAACTTCATCCAAACTTTTTATTGTAGTGGTAGCGTCGCCAAGGATATAATTAATCTGATTGTTATATGCTGATTTGGCAAAGTTTCTGCGAACCATATCTTCCAGTTCCTCATTAATATCCAGCGTATACAGCAGGCCATCTTTGGTTAAGCCCTCGGCAAGGCATAAAGTGGCATAACCGGTAAAAGTGCCGATTTCTAAAATCCTTTTAGGTGAAATCATTTTGCTGAGCATGCTCAACACCCGGCCTTGATAGTGGCCTGAGAGCATACGGGGCATTAAAACTTTAAGGTTGGTTTCGCGGTCTATCTGTTGAAGCAATTCGCTTTCAGGCTCGCAATAGGCAATTAATAAATCTTGTAAATCGTCGTTTATCAGGCTCATTTGTTGGTTATAAACGGTTACTTTCCATAAAATATTGTAAAATGATGGTTGCAGCAATGGTATCAACCCTGTTTTTATCCCTTCTGTCGGTTTTTTTTAACCCGCTTTGCATAATGGCCTGATGGGCCATTTTAGAAGTAAAACGTTCATCAACCCAGTGCCTGGGGATATCGGGAAACGATTTTTTCAACAGCGTAGCAAAACCTTTTACATGTTGTGCCGAATCAGACGGAGAACCATCCATTTGTTTAGGATCGCCAAGCACAAATGCCTCCACCTGTTCGTTAAGCATATACTTTTTAATATACTCGATTACATCTTTCGGGTGCACCGTATCCAGGCCTGTTGCAATTAGCTGCAAAGGATCGGTTACCGCAATGCCGATGCGTTTTGTTCCATAATCAAATGCGAGGATCCGTGCCATATATTAAGCGTTGGGTGTTTGGCGCAAAGTGTTTACTGCCATTTAAAAAATAAAAGCCAAAGGTAAGGTTTTTGAAATAATCGGTAAACCTAAGCGGTAATGCCTTGGTAACGTATTTGTTGTTGACTGAAAAATTGATTTGTTCTGTTTTTTGGACAGCAAAACCTGTAGTACTTTGGCATGTCGGGTCCTGCTGTATGCGCTAGCCCTCATGCTTCGGGGCTGCCGCTCCCATCAGGTTTAGTTGATGCAGGCCAGTGCGGTTGGGTAAAGTTGCGTAGTGTGCTATTTGATGTTCCCGAAGAATTATTGATTTTAGTTATATAAACCTGATAGAACGAAAAGCCCGGAGCGCAGCGAGGACTTGAAGGGATAGCAGTACTGCATTTACCATTGAAACAGAACCAGCCATTTCCAAAAAAAACAATAATGAAGCTTCGCTATCGCTATACGATGTGCAGGCAAACCGCTTAAATTTTGAAAACTTAAGCGGTTGCTACATGCCAAATATGTATGCCGAACGTAAGAACATGGTCACTTGTGTGTGAATCTCATATCTATTTCTTATTTTGCACCAAATGCAGTTTAAAGAAATCATCGGACAGGAAAGAGTGAAGCAACAATTGGTGCAAACGGTTAAAGAAAACCGTATTAGCCATGCGCAACTGTTTTTGTCGCCTGCCGGTTCCGGAGCTGTACCCCTGGCTATTGCCTATGCGCAATACATCAATTGCCTTAATAAAGGTGAGAACGATAGTTGCGGCGAGTGTTCGAGTTGCAGAAAATACGAACGCCTCATCCACCCCGATCTGCATTTCTCCTATCCTTTTTTTGCGTCTGCCAGTGTAAAAACGGCTGTAGATGTGCTGGAAGAATGGCGGGGAATGTTACTGCAGGATCCTTATTTCGATATGGATATCTGGCGTTCCAAACTTGATGCGGCCAATAAACAGGCCAATATCAATATCGCCGAATGCCACGACATTATTAAAAAACTAAGCTACAAAGCCTTCGAAGCCGAGACAAAGGTTCTAATTATGTGGCTTCCAGAATACCTGGATAAAGCCGGGAACGCCCTGTTAAAATTAATTGAAGAACCGCCTGCAAATACCTTATTTATTTTAATTGCCCAAAGTCAGGATCAGATTTTAACGACCATTTTATCCAGGACGCAGATTGTGAAGATCCCAAAACTTTCGTCAGAAGAGGTAACCGGATATTTATTAAATGCAAGCGGATTAACCGAGCACCAGGCTATTGATTATTCCTTTTTGGCCGATGGAAATTTAATTGAGGCCAAAGCACTGGCTGCCGATACACAAAGCGACAGTTCCGGAACGTTTACGGCCTGGCTAAGGATGGGTTTTGGCAATAAAGTGCCCGATCTGATCGATTTTACCGATGAGGCGGCCAAGTGGGGAAGAGAAAACCAGAAGAATTTTTTAAAATATGGCGTAAATTATTTACGCGAATGCTGTTTAATTTTAAGCGGTGCTGAGGAATTGGTTAAATTACCTCCCCTAACGTTTGAAACCGCTAAAAAACTCAGCACACACGTGCTTACCCTACCGATGGCAGAGGCCATAATTGGCGAACTGGAAAAGGCACATTACCACATTGAAAGAAACGCAAACCCAAAAATTCTGTTTTTAGATGTATCTTTACAATTGGTAAAAATTATCAAGTTTAAAACGCTCCCTGCGGGGACTCAATATATATACAATTAATATGGGATGTGGAAGTTGTTCAACAGGTGGTGGTTGCACCCCTAATGGATGCAAAAGTAATGGCTCATGTGGCACCGGTGGTTGCCAGACAATGGAAGTACACGATTGGCTGTCTAATTTGGATATGCCTTCTAATTATAAACCTTTTCAGGTTACAGAGATTAAGTTTAAGGGCTCGCGGAAGGAATTTTTCCTCAATAGCGATAACATTTACCTGGAAATTGGAGAACTTGTTGCCGTTGAAGGGCCAACAGGTGGTTTTGATGTAGGACATGTTTCGCTTACCGGCGAGCTGGTGCGGATCCAGATGAAACGCCGCAAAACCACCCTTGACCAGGTAACTAAAAAAATATACCGCAAGGCTACAGAAGCTGATGTGGAGAAATGGAATGCTGCCAAAGGAATGGAATGGGAAACCATGCATAAGGCGCGTAAACTGGCACTTGATCTCCGTTTGCAGATGAAAATCAGCGATGTGGATTATCAGGCCGATAAAACAAAAGCCACTTTCTTTTATACTGCAGATGGGCGTGTGGATTTCCGCGAGCTGATTAAAAAGATGGCGGAGAGTTTCCGCATCCGGATTGAAATGCGCCAGATTGGAATGCGCCAGGAAGCCGGACGTTTAGGTGGAATCGGTTCTTGCGGACGCGAATTATGCTGCTCTACCTGGTTAACCAATTTCAAAACCGTATCTACAGCTGCAGCCCGATATCAAAATTTATCGTTAAATACCTTAAAACTTGCCGGGCAGTGCGGAAAATTAAAATGCTGCCTAAACTATGAGCTGGATACGTATCTGGATGCTTTAAAAGATATTCCCGACAGGATCGAAAACCTGGATACCGAGGCTGGTTATGCCCGTCACCAGAAAACCGATATTTTCAAAAAAATCATGTGGTTTAGTTATCAGGGTGATGAAAACTGGATCCCGGTTAAAGCCGCACGTGTAAAAGAGATCATGGCAATGAATAAGGCAGGTAAAAAAGCACCTAACTTAAAAGAAGAAGCTGTTCAGATTGCCGCGCCGGTTGTGGTCGAAAAATCTTTCGATTACGAAAATGTAGTAGGGCAGGATAGTTTAACCCGCCTTGACGAACGTTCTCGCAGCAAAAATAATCAGAACAGGAACAATAACCAGAAAAATAACCGCAACAATAACCAGAATAAGAGAGAAAGAATTCCTGCAGGAGAGAAAAATACAGGGCCTAATAACAAGCCTCAGCAGTCTCAACAAGGTGTACAGAAAACGCAACAGGGCGGAAAACAGCAGCCTAACGGCGCAAAGCCGCAGCAAAATTCTGGGCAAAAGCCTCAACAAACAGTGCCGAAACCACAGCATGTTAATGGACCAAAGCCTCAAAATAACAAACCAAAGCCTTCGCAAGGGCCAAAGCCTGTAGTTAAAGCTGAAGGAAATGTTACTGTAGAAGGTGCCAAGCCAGAGCAGAGCAAAAATAAGAACAGAAATAACCGTAGGAAAAACAATAACCGCCGCAACAATAATAATGGCTCAGAAAATAAACCTGCTGCTGAATAAAAGACCAGTATTTTTGCTTGTTTTTTTATTGATTACTACCTTATTTGCTGGCTGTACAGACAGTGTAGTTGATAGCAATGTAGAAATTGCCGACCGCAGGTGGACTTACCGTAACCATATTTCTACAACATTTGACATTAAGGATCATACAAAAGCCTATAATGTTTACTTTAAGTTAAGGCATACCGCCAATTATAAATATGCCAATATTTTTATACTGGCCCATTTTAAAGACGGTAAAAGGATGGTAACCAAACGCTATCAATATAAACTGGCTAAAAATGATGGAGAATGGTTGGGTAGCGGTTCTGGAAATGTATTCAGTTATACCCTTCCGATGTTAACCAATTATCATTTTACCCATAATGGTAAGTTTGAGATTGAAATTGAGCAGAATATGCGCGATAATCCGCTTTTGGAAATCAGCGATGTTGGTTTAACCGTAAGTGAATCCCTAAGCAATAAAAATTAATTAACTCTTGAAAACACCTCTCTTTAGCTTAATCTTTTTAGGTTTAATTTTAACACTTTCATCATGTGTGACTATCTATCAGCTCAGCCCGGCGAAAAACAACTTCAACTACAAAAATAATATTGAATATGAAGTTTATGGAATGAGTTCTGCAAGTCAGCAAGCCACGGGAAACAGCAGAATAGTTGCTAAAAAAGGTTATACTTTTGTTAGTGTAAAGATGAAAGTGACTAATAAAACCAACGAAACCGTTGATTTAGATTTCTCAGAAGTTTCATTGTTGGATCTTGTAAATAAGATAGAATATCCGGTTTCTTTTGTGTACCAGGCTACAGTTGTTGCAATACCCGCAAAAAATAAAACAACTTTAGGGCCTCAAAAAAGTTTAAAAAGAATATTGCTGATTAGCTATCCGGATAAAATGAAACCTGAACTTTTAGAAATTACTGGTGAAAGGTATGAAATTCAATTTTCAAAATAAGTTATAGGTATTTTAACAGGGTTTCCAGTTTCATTCCCCGCGAGCCTTTGAGTAATACTAAATGATCTTGAACTGAGTTTTCTTGTAAGTATTGGGCGGCCTCAGCGGGCGTTTCGAAATAGATGCCTTTATAATTGTTTTTATAAGCATAGAAATCTTTTCCAATAAAAATTAACTGGTTTAAACCGCTTTCTGTGGCTTGTTTTGCAATAAGTTCATGCTGACTTGGTGACTCGGGGCCTAATTCAAACATATCGCCCAAGATAGCGGTTTTTTTATCGGCCGATAATACGGCGATATTTTTCAGTGCTGCCGTCATACTACTTGGATTGGCATTATAGAAATCGCAGATCACGGTATTTTTCTCCGTTTTAGTAAGTTGCGAGCGGTTATTTTTTGGCTGATAGTTTGATAAGCCCATATTGATCTCTTCAGGGCTCATGTCGAAAAAATCACCGATGCAGATGGCTGCCAGGATATTTTCAAAATTATAACTGCCGGTTAAATTGGTTTTTACTGATGATGAAACTTCGTGATTGGTCCAGTTCACTTCGATAAAAGGATCGCTGCTTTTTAGTTCCCCTTTAATGGTATTTCCATTTTCGGTCCCATAATAAATAAGCTTGCTTAAACCCGCAGCGGTACTCATTTCGAGTAGGCTCGCATTGTCTCTATTGATAAAAGTATAGCCATTGGTTTGTTTAAGGTAAGCGTAAAGTTCTGCTTTGCCTTTTTTTACGCCTTCAAACCCACCAAATCCATCTAAATGCGCCATGCCTACATTGGTAATAATGCCGTGAGTAGGCTGGGCAATCGTACAGAGCAGTTCGATTTCTTTTTGGTGATTAGCACCCATTTCAATTACGGCAACCTGCACCTCATCGGTAATGGATAGTATGGATAGTGGAACACCAATATGATTGTTTAAGTTGCCAAAGGTGGCAAAGGTTTTATATCGTTCGGCTAATACAGCATTTACCAATTCTTTGCTTGTGGTTTTTCCATTGCTGCCTGTTAAGCCAATAACCGGGATATTGAGCTGTTTGCGGCGATGGCGTGCCAGGTCCTGTAAGCTACTTAGCACATCCTTAACCAATAAAAACCTATCGTTTTGCGCATACTTTTCTTCATCAATTACGGCAAATGCAGCTCCTTTTTCTATGGCTTCGGCCGCAAATTCGTTGGCATTAAAAAGATCTCCTTTCAAGGCAAAAAAAATACAACCGGGTGTAATGTTCCTGGTATCCGTAGAAATAATATGATGCTGTAAATAATGCTGGTAAAGAGTTTCTGTATTTGTCATCTCAAATGAATTACGCGGGTAAAATTACGAATCAAGTCCAAATAAAACACTCTTTTTCCAATCTTCACCATTTCTTCATCAAATTCCTTTTAAAAGGCGCTAAATTCATTATTTATAACCGACTTGTGCTTGTTTTTAGCATCGTTTTCGGACCATTATTAACTAAACTAATTTATATCATGAAGAAACTACTACAAAGTTTGTTCGTCCTATTGCTATTGGCTTCTGTCGCAATGGCACAAGAAAGAACCATTACGGGTACAGTTACGGCCAAGGAGGATGGCATGCCGATACCTGGGGTAAGCATAAAAGTAATTGGCACTAATACCGGTGTATCTACCGGGGCAGACGGGAAGTTTTCAGTTAAAATTTCATCCGGGGCAAAGAGTTTACAATTTTCATCTATCGGATTTTCCACGCAAAACGTAAATATCGGTGCTTCTAATGTAATTAACGTTGTGCTGGTTACCGACTCTAAAGTTTTGGGCGAGGTTGTGGTTACGGCTTTAGGTATTAAAAGAGAAAAACGAACACTGACCTATTCTACACAAGAAGTTAGTGGCAGTGCTTTGGTAGATGCGAAAGAAAACAACCTGGTTAATGCCTTAGCGGGTAAGGTTGCTGGCGTTCAGATTACGAACTCGAGCGGTGCAGCAGGAGGATCGTCAAAAATTGTAATTCGTGGTAATACATCTTTAACAGGCGAAAATGGTGCGCTTTTTATTTTAGATGGTGTGCCAATCGACAACTCTGAAGCCGGTAATCCTGATGGTGCGTTAAGCGCCGGCGGAACATCCAACCGTGCAATTGATATCGATCCGAACATTATTGAGAGCGTAACCATATTAAAAGGAGCAGCAGCAAGTGCATTATATGGAGCAGCAGCGGCAAGAGGTGTAGTGATTATTACGACAAAAACAGGAAAAGGAAAACCATCTGTAACCTTGAGTTCTGGTGTAACATTTGATAATCCTATTTTACCAGAGTTTCAGGATAAATATGCTCAAGGCAGTAATGGTGTTTATGTGGATGGAAACAATGGTAAGTTAAGTTCATCTTCATGGGGGCCACTTATTGATGGTCTGATGGTAAATGGTCAGCCTGTACAAAAGCATGATCCCAGGAAAGAATTTTTTAAAACGGGTTTCACAACAGATAATACCCTGGCGGTAAACGGTTCAACAGATAATTCTACATACCTGGTTTCTTATTCCTATTTAAAAACAAATGGAACAGTGCCGTCAACGGATTTTGGCAGACATTCCTTATTTACAAAATTCTCTAATAAAATTACAAAAGACATTACGCTTACCGGTCAGTTTAACTACGTTAACTCTATAAACGATCGTTTGGCCGAAGGTAACGGATTAGCCAGCCCATATTGGACGGTGTACGCAGCTCCTATTTCGTGGGATCCATTCCCTACAACCAATCCGGACGGTTCACAACGTGTTTACCGTGCAGCTAGAAATAACCCATACTGGCTGGTAGATAATACCAAGTTCGTATCTGCGATTAATCGCTTTTTACCAGTGCTTACGGTGAGTTATAATCCTTTGCCATGGTTAACCATAACCGAACGTGGAGGTGCCGATATTTACAATGATAATAGCAACTACCATGAAGCACCTGGCATAGTGGGTGGAGAATCTGCAGATGGCAAGATGTATAACCGTGAAATAAATTACAAACAGTTCAATAATGATATTATTGTTGAGGCCAAAAAGAACTTTAATGAAGATTGGTTTGGTAGTATCCTTGTTGGTAACAACATTCTAAGCAACTCTCAGCGGATTGTGTTTGATAAGGGAGTAGGATTATCTGTTAACGATTTTTATAATATCAACAATGCTTCCACCCAGATATCTTCTATAAATAATTATACCAAAAGAAAAGTTGGTTATTATGCCCAGTTAACAACCGAGTATAAAAGAATGATATCTTTATCTCTAACCGGGCGTTATGACGGTACTTCGGTTTTGAGCCAGGATAAAAATTACTATCCTTATGGTTCAGCATCGGCTGCTTTTATCTTTACCGAGCCGCTACATCTTGAAGATAATGCCATATTAAATTTTGGTAAAATCAGAGTGTCATATTCATACGTAGGAAATGATAACGTAGGGCCGTATGCGTTAAGCAATACCTATTTACATCCTGTAATTTCTAACATAGAATTTCCTTATCAAGGCCAGAATGGATTTTTGCTTACCAACACTTATGGCGATCCGAACCTTAAAAACGAGGGATTAAAAGAGTTTGAAACAGGGGTCGAATTAAAGATGTTTAGAAGCAGATTGAGTTTGGAGGCTACCTATTTTGACAAAAAAAGTGTTGATTTAATTACCACAACGCCAATTACGCCGTCATCAGGTTTTAATGCGGCCACTATTAACGCGGCAAGTATGTACAATAAGGGGATAGAATTAGTTTTGAATGGTACACCTGTAAAAACCAAAGATATTACCTGGAATATTGGACTTAATTTCTCTAAAATTAAAAATGAGGTTACCGAAATTGGTCAGGGCCTGGAGAATATACAATTTGCAGGCTTTACTAACCCAGGTATTTTTGCCTATAAAAACCAGCCTTATGGGGTAATATATGGTTCCAGGTATAAAAGAAATGGCGATGGCAAATTGTTGATTGATGATGATGGATATCCGATCATTGATGATCAGTTAGGTGTCATCGGAAACACTACGCCGAAATGGAATGCTGGTTTAACCACCAGTTTCTCCTACAAGGGCTTTAGTTTATCGGCCGTATTTGATATGCGGTATGGCGGAGATGTATATAACCTGGATGGTCATTATTTAGATTTTTACGGGACAACCAAAAAGACTGAAGACAGAACAGCTACGAAAGTGTTTGATGGGATAAGAGAAAGTGATGGTACGGTCAATACAACTGTAGTTAAACTTGATCAGAAATATTATCAAAACAATGAGAGTGTGGTAGATGAAACCGGTGTAGAAGATGGTACCTATTATAAGTTAAGGCAAGTAACCCTATCTTATAGTTTTAGTCCATCGCTTCTAAAAAGAACTCCATTTAAAGGATTGAGTATCGCGGCTACAGGTAGAAACTTATGGATTTACGCCCCACATTACACGGGCTCGGATCCGGAAGTAAGTTTGTACGGAACAGGTAATGGTGCCAGTTTTACCAATTTTGTTACCCCGACAAACAGGAGTTATAATTTTGCAATAAAAGCAACCTTTTAATCTAGAAGAACATGAAAATTATATATTATTCAATAGCTACTTTATTGCTGCTTTCATTTAGTAGCTGTAAGAAATTTCTTGATGTTAATCAAGATCCGAATAATCCTACAAAGGTACAGGAATCGTTGATTTTATCTCCAATTGAACTTTATACTACAACGCAGATCGCTGCTGGTTATCCGGCGGTTACTACTGCTTATTGGACACAGCAATTGGCGCTAAATCAAGAATCGCCCAATATCGATACTTATCGCATCACCCCGACAGATGTAAACAATACCTGGAGTTTTGATCTTTATCCCGCTATTTTTTACAATCTACGTACCATGATCAGTAATGCAGATCAGAAGGGAAGTACTGCTTATTCAGGCGTTGGCAAGGTATTGCTTGCCTATAATTTAGCCGTATGTACTGATTTATGGGGTGATATTCCATATTCGCAGGCATTTCAGGCATTAAATGGTACAAAACCAGCATATGATTCGCAGGAGACTATCTACAAGGTAATTCAAAGTACATTAGATGATGCCATTGCGAAACTAAGTAGTACATCATCTGGAAAAGCTATTGGTTCTGACGACTTCATCTATGGTGGAAATTTAGCGGCCTGGAAAAAATTTGCTTATACACTCAAAGCAAGATATTATTTACGTTTAAGCAAAGCCGCAGGCTATAATGCAGCAGCCCAGGCCGATTTGGCACTCGCAGCACTTCAGAATGGCTTTACTTCAAATGCTGATAATGCTTCCATCACTTACGTAGGAACGGCAAAAGCAGAAAATCCCTGGTATCAAAATACATTACCAGGTGCTGGTGGGGTTGTTTTGTCTTCTAATTTGGTCAACATTTTGAAAGCTAATAACGATCCAAGGCTACCAATTCTGGCCAACCAAGGTTCAGGTAACGATTATATTGGAAGAACGAGCGGTACAGCTGCCGCTACAGATCCCACTCTTTATGCTACTGTGGGAACATTTTATGGAGGATATATTGATGGAAATGGTAGTGGTGCTGCCGCGCCTGTTTTTTTGGCTACCTACGCTGAAGCACTATTTATTAAAGCTGAAGCTACACTTTATAAATCGGGAGCTGCTGCGGCAACGCCAATATACAACAGTGCTATTGCAGCACACATGGATATGTTGAAGGTAGCTGCTGCAGATAAAGCTACCTATCTTGCTGCTCATGCCACACTTGATCCTTCAGCCCCTTTAAAAACAATAATTAGTGAAAAATATATAGCCGATTTTTTATCGCTGGAAGTATATAACGATTGGCGTAGAACGGGTTATCCTACCTTATCAGTGGTTCAAAATGCATTTAAGCCTTATATTCCACAACGGTTTCCTTATCCTTCACAAGAAATCACCTCAAACCCACAACCACAACAAAGTATTGCTACTTCAACGAAAGTCTGGTGGGCCAATTAAGCTTTTGATTTTTTTTAGAGGCAATCCAAACTGGGTTGCCTTTTTCGTTTTTTATACTCCTGTAAGTGCTTCTCTAGGTGTTTGACCACAAAAATGATATAAAATCACATCATCAAAATCATATTTATTTTATGTATTATTGAATAAACAATTTTTTTTCATGAGATACGTTCTGTTTTCCATTGCTTTATTCATTAATCTATGTGTTTATGGCCAAATACAAAGCCCGGATGATTTTTTGGGTTACCAGTTAGGCTCGCACTTTACCCCTCACCATAAAGTAGCCGATTATTTTAGGCAAACCGCTTCTGCTTCTGCTAAGAACATGAAGCTGATTGAATATGGCAAAACCAATGAGGGGAGGCCATTAATGGTGGCAGTGGTTTCTTCGCCAGAAAATATAACCAAACTGGAACAAATCAGGAGCAATAATTTAGTTTTGGCAACTGGCACCAATAATACGATCGACCTGAACAATCAGCCTGCTATACTTTGGTTGAGCTATAATGTACATGGCAATGAGGCAAACTCTACTGAAACGGCCATGAAGATGCTTTATACCTTGGTTTCTGGCAGTAATAAGCCTGCTGTAGAATGGTTAAAGAACACCGTTGTGGTTATCGATCCCTGTTTAAATCCTGATGGAAGAGACCGTTACGTAAACTATTTTAACAGTGTGGTAGGGAAAACACCTAATGCTGATCCCTCGTCAAGAGAACACATAGAACCATGGCCGGGCGGGCGACCAAACCATTATTATTTCGATTTAAACCGCGACTGGGCCTGGCAAACCCAGATTGAAAGTCAGCAGCGTTTGGCTTTATATAACCAGTGGATGCCACAGGTACATGTTGATTTTCACGAACAGAGCTATAATGAGCCTTACTATTTTGCGCCGGCAGCAGAACCGGTTCACCAGGACATTACACCCTGGCAAAAAAGTTTCCAGGTGGTTGTGGGTAAAAACAACGCCAAATACTTCGATGCCGAAGGCTGGCAATATTTTACCAAAGAACGTTTTGATCTGCTCTACCCCTCTTATGGCGATACTTATCCATTATATAATGGATCAATTGGCATGACTTATGAGCAGGGCGGTATCAGGGCCGGATTATCGGTAGTCACCAACGATGGCGATACGTTAACCTTAAAAGACCGTATTGCGCACCATTTTACAACAGGAATGTCTACGCTCGAAGTAACTTCTCTGAACCATCAGAAATTAATAGACGAGTATAAAAAATATTTCCGGCAGGAACTGGCCAATAGCCCGGGCATTTATAAAAGTTATATTATAAAAGCAACCAATTTATCACGCTTAAAAAAACTGACAGAACTGTTAACGAAAAATAAAATCGAATTTGCCTTTGGTGGCGATAAAAGCGGAAGAGGTTATGATTATGATACCCAAAAAGAAGAAAATTTTAGTGTCTCCCGGAACGATTTAATTGTGAACATGCAGCAGCCAAGGGCAGTTTTGGCAAATGTTTTATTAGAACCACAAACCTTTGTAACTGATTCTAATACTTACGATATCACGGCCTGGGCCCTACCCTATGTATACGGATTAAGGGGTTATGCCAGTAAAGAAAGTATAAAAGGAAAATTTCCGGCAATTGAAGAGTCTAAAATTATCAATACTGAGTTTGAGAAGCCCCTGGCCTGGCTGTTTAGCTGGGGAACAAGCGAAGATGTTCGGGTTTTAACGGCGCTGCAAAAAGAAAATATGAAAGTGAGGCAGGCTGATCAGCCATTCTCGGTAAATGGCAAAGACTACCCTGCCGGAACGCTGATTGTTTTAAGGGCAGAAAATGAAAAAACAATAAAGGGGATGAAAGATAAAATAGCCTTTATTGCTAAAATGTTGGATAAGCCTATTGAGGCAGTCAGCAGTGGTTTTGTAGAGAAAGGCAAAGATTTTGGCTCAAACGTTTACCCCTTATTAAAGCAGCCGAAAATCGCCATCGCATCGGGTATGGAAGTTTCTTCTCTGGCTTTTGGTGAAGCCTGGTTTTTTCTTGAACATGACCTAAATCTCTCGCCTGTTATTATTAATGCCAAAGATTTGAATAGCCTGGATATTAATAAGATAAATACACTGATTTTGCCGGATGGAAGTTACGGCGCTTTTATTGGCGATGGTTTAACGGCATGGTTAAACAAAGGTGGTAGGCTGATTTTGATGGAAGACGCCATTGAAAGTGTGCTGGATAAAAAGGGTTTTGATATTAAGAAGAAGGAAGCTTTGGTTAAAAAAGATGAAAAGCCGGAGGCAAGCAAACTTCTTTTTAAAAATAAGGATAAGGATGATTTTGAAACGACTATTCCCGGTGCCATATATAGAATCAATCTTGATTCCAGTCATCCCATTTCTTATGGCCTCGGTAAAACCTATTATAGCTTAAAAACAGACCGTAAAATTTATGAGCCATTTGTTAATGGCTGGAATGTGGGTTTAATTAACGAAAAAAGCTTAATGGCCGGCGTTGTGGGTAAAAAGGCGAGAGAAGAGCTTAAAACGGGATTACTGATCGGTACGCAGGATTTTGGGCGTGGCCAGGTTGTTTATTTGGCCAATGATCCACTTTTCAGGAATTTTTGGGAGGGTGGAAAAACCTTATTTTCTAATGTAATTTTTTGTGGATACTAAAAATTTTCAATCAATTTCTATAAAACAATCACTAAAATAATACAAAGTTGTATCTGTTTGATTACTAGCACAATAAGTTGTGTTAGCCTGGGTTATGTTAAAAAATGTTAAAAATTACTTGGCTTGAGCAATGGCAAAGGCTAAATTTGACGCACATTTAACTAACCTATTTAAAACAATGAAAAAACTTCTACAGAGTTTGTTCATGCTGATGCTTTGTGCAATTTCCGCAACAGCACAGGAGCGAACAATCACAGGAACGGTTACGGCGCAAGATGACAAATTGCCCATTCCCGGAGTCAGCATCAAAGTACTGGGAACAACATTAGGAACATCGACTGATCCTAGTGGAAAGTACACATTAAAAGTTCCTTCAACAGCAAAATCATTAGAATTTTCGTCTATTGGTTTTACAACACTTTCACGGGAGATTGGCTCTCAAACTGTAATTAATGTAGCTTTATCACCAGATTCCAAACAACTTGGAGAGGTTGTTGTTACTGCTTTAGGTGTTTCCAGAGAAAAGAAAACCCTGGGTTACTCTTCTACGCAGGTAGGAACCGATGAAATTAACCGAGGCGCGCCAACTAATGCAGTCGCAGGCCTACAAGGTAAAGTAGCAGGGGTTGATATTTCTACTACTTCCGGCTCCCCTGGTGGATCAAGTAAGGTGATTTTAAGGGGATTTTCTTCAGTTGGAGGAAACAACCAGCCACTTTATGTAATTGACGGGGTTCCAATTAATAATTCAAGGCCAGGCGGAACTTCTGCGGCCGGTACGGTTGGAGACGTCTCTGAGAATTACGATTTTGGAAATGGCGCTAACGATATCAATCCAAATGATATCGAAACCATCAGTATTCTTAAAGGTGCGGCAGCGAGTTCATTGTATGGGTCCAGGGCATCAAACGGTGTAATTTTAATCACCACTAAAAAAGGTAAAGCGGGCGCTTTAAAAATTGATCTTAGTTCATCGGCTTCTTTTACAAATGTTGCTATTGTTCCAAGCATCCAGGATCAATACGGACAAGGATGGAGCAAACAGAATTGGTTGGCTGAAAACGGAAGCTGGGGCCCGAAGCTCGATGGTATGACCAGGCCCTGGGGGCCAATCGTTAATGGTGATCAGGAAACAAAACCGTTTGTAGCAGTTAAAGATAACTTTCGTGATGCATTTGATACGGGTCAGGAATTTAATAACAGCTTAGCGCTTAGTGGTGGTAATGAGACATCAACCTTCCACCTATCATATGGTAATATCTATAGCAATGGTATTCTTCCTGGGGCAAATGATACATATAAGCGTAATAATTTATCGCTTAGCGGATCAACCAAATACAAAGGGCTTACCGTAGCTGCATCAGCCAATTATGTAGGTAAAAATACCAGAGCAGTTCAGACAGGACAGGCAGTATCTGGTATAGGGTCATCATTTTATGAAGATTTATTACAGATTCCGGTAGATTATCCGTTTACCAACTTTAAAGATTATAACAATAAATTTTACAACGTAGATAATTACTTTTCTCCTTTTTCTCAAAATCCATACTACTCTGTTTATGAAAATGGTTCACGTTTCAAAAGCGACCGTTTTTATGGAAACGTAGACTTAAAGTATAAAGCAACAGAATGGTTGTCTTTCCAGTTCCAACAAGGAGCAGATTTAACAAATAATGCGAGTAAGTTTTGGAATGCGAAAAATAACCCTGCTATTGGTAGCTGGGCCGGTGGTGGAAATGATGAAGGTTATACCAGGCAAGAAAGTGTGGGTAATGTTATCGAAGGATCAGAAAGATATTTTGAATACGATTCGAAATTAAATGCCCTCTTTACAAAAAAGTTGGGAAATGATTTTGATATTAATGGTTTAATTGGTGTTAACTATAATGACAGGGGATATCGTTCATTATACACTGGTGTAGAGAATTTAGCTATCCCAGGATTTTACCAGATTAACAATAGCGCAAACGATCCAACCAGTACAAGTGCGGAGAGTGAAAGAAGATTGTTCGGCGCATATGCTTCTGCAACGCTGGGCTATAAAAATTATGCGTTTTTAACGTTAAATGCCAGAAATGATTGGAGTTCTACACTTCCTGCAGGTGACAGAAGTTTCTTTTATCCAGGCGCTAACTTAGCTGTAGTTCTTTCGGATGCTTTAGATTTATCTAGTGCCAAAATTAGCTTTTTGAAAGTTAGGGCCGCAGTGGGTCAAACAGGTAGTGATACAGATCCATACCGTATTTTCAATACTTTATCTAGAACCAGCGCTTCATTGGGTTTTGGTAATATCATCTTCCCTATCGCAGGCGTTCCAGGTTATTCTGTTTCTGATGTATTAAATAACCCAGATCTTAAACCTGAGATCAGTACGGAGACAGAATTTGGTGGAGAGATCAGATTCTTCGATAACCGTTTAGGTTTAGATGTTTCATACTATAATCGTGTAACTAAAGATCAGATTATTCCCGTTGTAACTGCACCATCATCAGGCGTAACCTCTAGGATTGTAAATTTTGGTAAAATCCGTAACCGCGGTGTGGAGATTGCATTAACGGGTACACCAGTTAAAAACGAAAACTTTACCTGGGATATCGGATATACCTTTACGAGAAATCGTAACGTGGTATTAGAACTTCCTGATGGATTGGATAAATTGGTATTGAACACAGCATATGATGCGCAGTTTGTGGCGAGGGTTGGTCAACCATTAGGGGTACTAGAGGCACCTGTTCCAAAATACGATCCACAGGGAAGGATTGTTGTTGGTAGTAATGGGTTCCCATTACTTGCAGATAATAACGGAAGTTATGGAACCTCACAACGTGATTTCATTATGGGGTTAACCAACTCTTTTAAATTTAAGCAATTTACTCTAGGTTTTACTTTAGATTATCGTAAAGGTGGCGTATTTTATTCAGGAACAGCAGATTTGCTAAACTTTGTGGGTAATGATATCAAAACCTTATATAACGACAGAAGGACCTTTATTATTCCAAACTCAGTTGTAGAGGTAACCAACTCAGGTGGTGGAGTAAGTTATGTAGAAAATACAACCCCTATCACAGAAGGAAACGTAAATGCATTATATTATACCAATAACGGTAAAGCGGTGGCTTATCAAAATAGAATTTTAGATAAGACCTTCTTAAAAGTAAGGGATATTACTTTATCTTATTCGTTACCAAAATCGATAGCTCAAAAAATTAGGGCAGATAGAGCTACCCTAACTGTTTATGGCCGTAACCTTATTACTTGGTTACCGAGAGAAAACCGGACTATCGACCCAGAGGTTTCTAACTTTGGTAATGATTTAACCAGTGAGTTTGGAGAATTCAGAACAGGACCTTCTGTTCGTAATGTTGGTCTCTCTTTAAACTTAACCTTTTAACCGCATCTAAGTATGAAAAATATAATTAGAAAAACGCAAGTTTTAGCTTTTTCCACTTTGTTAGTTGTTGCAAGTTGTAAGAAACTCGACATTAACCAAAGTCCGAATAACCCTCCTGTTGAATCTGCTACGGTTGAGACCCTGTTTCCCTCTGCAGTAATTTCAACAGTATCCAGAACAGGTGGAGATCTTTCAATTATTGGAGGTATATGGTCGCAGTTCTGGACACAGAATAATAACTCGAGTCAGTTCCGTACAGTAGATTCTTACGACGTACAGGCAACATCACAATTTATTAACGGGCCGTATGCTGAATTGTTTTCTGGCGCTTTAACGGATTATCAGTTAGGTATTACCAAATCAGTAGCAGCGCAAGACTGGAGGTACAATTTGATGAATACGGTTATGAAAGCCTATACTTATCAGGTTTTAGTTGATTTATTTGATAGAGTACCCTATTCAGAAGCACTTAAAGCTGGGGCAAACCTTCAGCCTAAATTTGATGACGGTTATAGTATTTATACCTCATTAATTGCCGAAATCGATGCAGCACTGGCCAAAGATTATAAAACTAAACCACTTACTGATGCACAGATTAAAACTGATCTGATCTTCGGAAATAAGCCTTCTGTAAGTACATTGCCTACCTCAGCGCAGGTGATGGATAATTGGGAACGATTGGCAAATACCTTAAAGCTAAAAATGTATTTAAGGATGGTTAATTCCAAAAAACCGGAAGCACAAGCGGGTATTACAAAGCTTTATCAGGATGGTGCAAAATTTTTAAGCACAGAAGCAGAAGTTGCTATTTTTGTAGATGTACCAAATAAAAGTAATCCTTTTTATGAGTATAACTTTAGAAGGTTAAATACCCCGGATAACTTAAAAGCCAGTAAAACATTCGCTTCTTGGCTTAACGCAAATAATGACCCAAGAGCTGAGGTTTATTTTGGTGCTCCAAATCCGGTTCCTTCTATTAATCAGGGAGATTATCTTGGGGGAGCTGAATTTCCGGAATATAATGATGCTGTAAATCCAGTTGTTAAGGCAGCAGATGCAGTACCTATTATTTCGCTGGCAGAATCTTACTTTATGCAGGCTGAGGCGCGTGTACGATATTTTGGCGGTGCTGGAGCTGAAGTTCTTTATAATAGTGGGGTTGATGCTGCATTTGCTAAAGTGGGCTTAAGTAATCCGTCTATCTACCCATACCCAGCTAGTGGTAATCTGGAAGAAAGTATTAAAGCTATTATTATACAGAAATGGGCATCGCTATTTGGTTCACACGCCTTAGAGGCCTTCTTCGAACAGAATAGAACGGGCTATCCTAAAACCAGCACAGTTTATTCAACAGATGCTGGTTATACCCCTGGCGAGCTGGTTTACACACCAAATGGCGTAACAGGTGCCGGCAATTTCCCTAGAAGATTTGTGTATCCTGATTTTGAGCGAAGCAGAAACGCTAATACCCCTGCACAGGTTCCTATTTATACTAAGGTTTGGTGGGCTAAATAATTGGTTTAATTATAAATTGATATCATGAAAAAGATTAATATAATATTCATTTTTATTGCACTTGTTACAGTTGCAATAAGCGCTTGTAAAAAAGATCCTGAACCAGGAGGTACTGCTGTTCAGGATATGGCAGGAGATTGGCATGTTAAGGTAAACCAAACGGGATCCTATTCTACGCTGCTTACCTTTAATACATCAGAAAACACACCCAATGTAATGTGGGTTCAGGGAGCGGGTTTAAAATCTGGCTCATTGGTCTTAGCAATTAAGGGAAAAACAGGAGTTGATTATCCTAACAAAGTTTTTTCAGGAACCAATATTTCAAACGTTTCTACAACTACAGGCCGGCCGGCAACTTTTACCATTGCTAACGGTAAAATTATTCCTAATGGTACAAAAGGACCAGTTTCTAAAAGCCCAACAGATTCGATTTATTTCGAATTAAATGTTAGCGGAATCGTATATAAAGTTAGCGGCTATCATAAAACTGGATTTTTGGAAGACCTTCCTTAAATGTTATCTATGCAGCTCGTTAATGAGCAGTTGTTAAATAAAGAGATCTCCATTTTGGAGGTCTCTTTTTGTTTATGGTAAGAGTTATTAGATTGGTTTGTAAATAAACTAATTTTTGGCACAGTTTTTTTAAACTTAAATAGATATTGTTTTAGTCTCCAAATGTTAATTTTCGCCCATTTTGAGTTAAAATAAAAACAGAAATCTTCTCCTTACTGTCTAGTTTATGGAAAATTTTACCCAAAAGCGCCTTTTTAATCAGACAATTATATTGTCAAAATAAAGTCATTATATTCGTTGTGTTTGTTAAAATTTGTTAAATTATTGCTTATCTCTATTATATTTAGGGCTTCAAATAATTAATCATTAATTAACTTAAATTTCATGAAAAAACTTTTACAAAGTTTGTTCGTACTTTTGTTTTTTGCATCTACCGCAATTGCTCAAGATAGAACAATTACTGGTACGGTAACATCTTCAGATGATAAACTACCGATTCCTGGAGTAAGCGTAAGGGTAACAGGAACACAGATTGGAACTGTTACGGACGCTAATGGTAAATACTCAGTTAAAGTTCCTTCGGGTTCGAAAAACTTGGATTTTTCTTTTATCGGTTACTTAGCTAAAAACGTGGCAATAACCTCTTCCAACACGATCAATGTTGCTTTAGAGTCTGATTCTAAAACGCTATCAGATGTAGTTGTAGTAGGCTATGGTCAACAAAGCAAAGCATTAACCACCCAAACTACAGCGACAGTTAAGGCCGAATCGTTTAAAAACATGCCTATTCAAACGCCGCAACAAGCGTTACAGGGACAGGCTGCAGGTGTTAACATGATTAACTCTTCAGGTGTTTTAGGATCAGAGGCGCAAATTACCATTCGTGGTGGAGGTTCAATTAGTGCTGCTGGAAGACCTTTGTATGTTGTTGATGGTGTTCCCCTGAACAGCAGTGGAGGAGACTATACTCAGACTCAAGGTGGTTCATCTGCATTAAATCCATTGATCAACATCAGTCCGAATGATATTGAAAGCATGACGGTTTTAAAAGATGCCTCTGCTGTTGCTATTTATGGATCTCGTGGTGCAAACGGGGTAATTCTGATTACGACAAAGAAAGGTGCCTCTGGCAAAACTAGAATCTCAGCAGATTATCAAAATGGTTTCTCTTCTCCAACATCGGTAGATGAGATGATGTCAGCTGATCAATTTCGTCAGTTCAGAACCGATTATCTTAAAGCAAACAATCAAACAGTACCAACTTACCCTACGACTAGTTATAACTGGATTGATGCTGTTATACGTACAGGTAAATCAAATACCGTTAATTTAAACGCATCTGGTGGTGATGAAAGAACTAAATTTTATCTTGGTGGAACTTATTCTGATGAAAGCGGTTATACACTTGGAAATAATTTAAAACGTCTTTCAGGAAGATTAAACTTAGATCATAAAATTTCTGATAAGTTTACCGTGGGCTTAAATTACAGTTTATCGCATATTGACATGGATCGTATTGGTTCAGAAAATAACACCTATGCGCCATTAACTGCAGCTTATTTACAATTGCCATATGTTACCCCTTACGGACCGGATGGAAAGTTTCAGAATACAGGTTTCGTAGCAAACGTTGTTGCGATTGCTGAAACCGGTATTAATAAAAACTATTCAGATAGAAGTACAGGTAATGCTTACTTAGAATATAAAATCATTCCTGGATTAAGGTTAAAAACAGACTGGGGTATTGATAATTATGGTATTGACGAAAAATATCGTGAAACAGATTTGTTAACTCCTGGTGGTTATGCTTACAGGACCCACTACACCGACAATAAATGGGTAAGTACAAATACCTTAAATTACGACAAAACTTTCGGTAAACATACCATAGCGGCTTTAGCTGGATATAGTTTTGAAGCAGCTAAATTAACTCAAATGATGGTTGAGGGTTCGGGGTTTGTAAGTGATGATCTTCCGAACGTAGGATCAGCTTCCACGCCAATAACTGCTTCTGAAAATATTTATGAATGGGCGTTGCAATCTTTCTTTGGACGTTTAAATTATGATTTTGATAAAAAATATCTTTTTGAAGCTTCATTGAGAAGAGATGGCTCTTCAAGATTTGGCCCGAATAAAAAATATGGTAACTTCTATGCGGTATCTGGTGGATGGTTAATTTCTAATGAGGCATTTTTCAATAAAGACAATAATTTTGCGCAAAATTTAAAACTAACAGCAAGTTATGGTACCTCTGGTAATGATAATATTGGCTTTAATGCTTACTACGGTACTTTCGCCTCTGGGTCTAATTATTTAGGACAAGCAGGTTTAACACCTAGTAATGTTCCAAATCCTGACTTAAGCTGGGAAGAAACCGGACAGTTAGATATCGGCCTTTCTGCTAGATTATTTAAAGCCATTGATGTTCAGTTCAACTTCTATAACAAAAACACAACTGGAGCATTATTAACAGTACCTTATCCTTACACTACAGGGTATGCATCTGCAAATAGAAATGTAGGTAAAATGAGAAATAGGGGTTATGAGGTTTCCATCAACTCTGATAACATTGTTGGTCGTGATTTTACTTGGAGAACCTCTTTCAACATTGGTTTCAACAAAAATACAATCATAGATTTACCTGTTAATCCTGATGAAGACGGTCGTAATTTCTTAACCGGAAGTGCCGTACAACGTGCGATTACGGGTTATTCTAAAAACTCTTTCTACCTAATTCGTTACAATGGAATCAATCCTCAAACAGGAAATGCTGAATGGTTGAAAAAAGATGGTACAGTTACCACCACGCCGTTAGCATCTGATCGGGTAATTGTAGGAAAAGGTAACCCGGATTTTTCAGGAGGTATTACCAATACATTTACATATAAGAACTTTGATTTATCAGCATTCTTCAACTTTAGCTATGGTAACGATGTTTATCTGGATGGTTTACAGTTTGCAGATAACTTTAGTTCAGGTTCTTACAACAAAAGTGTTAAATTGTTAGACTATTGGAAACAGCCTGGAGATAATGCATTTGCTCCGGCATTAAATAGTTCAACAAGAACAACCTATCAGCAGGCATCTACAAAACAATTGTTGGATGGTTCATACATGCGTTTAAAAACACTATCAGCAGGTTATAGCTTTCCTAAAGAATTGTTACAAAGAACGAAGCTTTTCACAAGCTTGAGGATTTATTTTCAAGGTCAGAATATTTGGACCATTAAGAATAAAGACTTTAGAGGTGATCCTGAGATATCTGCAAATGGTGCATCTAACCTGGTGCTAGGGCAAAGTTTCTTTGCTTTGCCGCAGGCGAAAACCTTTACTTTCGGTGTAAATATTGGCCTTTAAAATTTGATAAGATGAAATTAAAATATTATATTATATCCTCAGCTCTTGTACTGTCTTTCTCATCGTGCAAGAAAGAATTGGAAAAATTACCACAACAGGATATTGCTGAAGAAGTTGCGTTTAACTCGCCATCAACAGCATTAGGTGCACTTAGAGGTGTTTACAGTACTGCCCAAACTTTTGATTTTTACGGAAGTTTACCCCAGGTAATCGGCGACTACATGGGAAATAATGTTGACTTTGTAGGTACTTTCCCTACACTACAAGAGTTAAACAACTTTTCAACAGTATCTACAAACGTAAACGTAGCTACCATGTGGCAAGTTCACTATCAAGTGATTACCCGAGCGAATAACGTTATCGCAAAAATTAATCTTGTAGATGGTTTATCTGCTGCAGAAAAGGCACAGTATGCTGGTGAAGCCAAATTTTTACGCGCATTAGCTTATTTTCAGTTGGCTAATTTCTTTGCCCAACCATTCCAGGTTAGTTCAGGAAGTAACCTGGCTGTTCCTTTAGTGCTAGAGCCATTTGATGGTACAGTTAAGTACCCATCAAGAAATACGTTAAATCAAGTGCATGCACAGGTTGTTCAGGACTTGACTGAAGCCATACCTGCTTTGCCTCAATCTTATGACGATGCAGCTGATACCCGCGGTCGTGCAACTAAAGGCGCTGCTTATGCGCTTCTGTCAAGATTATATTTGTACAGAGAAGAATGGGCTAAAGCAGAAAGTGCAGCAAGAAGCACATTGGCACAAGGTATTTATGATACTGCGCCAAATTACGCTTTCTATAGTGGTAATACTAGTGAGGATGTATTCACCATTCAGAACAGCGCTATCGATAACGGTAGAACGGGTTCCGGCGGCTGGGCTTCTTATTATAACCCAGCGGCATTAGGGGGGCGTGGTGATGCACCTTTCTCTCAAGACCTGATCAATGCTTATACTTCAGAATCTGGAGACAAACGTTATAATTTGAAAATATCAGGAAATGCGGCAGATGGCTTGCCTCACTTATTTACTTCTAAGTTTCCTGATGCAGTAAATAATTCTGATAATTCTCCAGTAATCCGTACTACAGAAGTGTATTTAAACCTTGCTGAAGCATTAGCACACCAAAGTACAACCCCAAGTGTTGAAGCTGTTACGATTTTGAATACCAGAATCAGAAGTAGAGCAGGATTACTTCCAAAAGCTGTAGTGACTCAACAAGCACTTATCGACGCTTTGTTAATCGAAAGACGTAAAGAGTTGGCTTTTGAGGGCCATAGCAGAATGGATTTGCTTCGTAATAGACAAGGCCTTAGGACCGGTAATGCAGCGGCAGCATTTGGTGGTGCCAAAACCATATTACCAATTCCTCAAAGAGAGATTGATAATAACCCTGGATTACAAGGTCAACAAAATGCGGGCTACTAATAACAATTTATAATACGGCTGTCTCAAAAGTAAAAACAAGACAGCCGTCTCAGAATTAATTTGGCCGAATACCAATAACGGCCTAACCTGAATATCAAAAAGGGCAATTTTCAATTTTGAAAATTGCCCTTTTTGTATTATAAAAGATTTTAGGTAAATTTTATTTTTCGCTTTTTTAAAAAAGAGACTTATTAGATGGCCTTTTTTTTCCAACTAAAAATACAATAATGCTTGATGGTTCGTGAAGTGATTTAGGTGTTTGCTTTTTAATAGCGGTTAACAACTATAAAAAATGCTTTTTATTATAGTTGTTTTCTTGTTCTTTGACGATTAATTGTAGTTTGTTTATTTCTTGAAAATGAATATTATATTATACTCCTGCTTTGTTAATGTTATCAGATATTTAAGTTTTAAGGAATAAGATCATGGAGATTTCAACTATTAGCTTTTTGTAAATGCCCGCTATTTAGAAAAATATGTATATTTTTTTTATTGCAATATGGCTTTTCTCCCTAAGAGAAATTTTAAAAAAATTAACAATGACTGCTTAACTGTGGTTTAGATGATCAGGGTGTTTTTTTGTGGTAAATAGTTACATTTTAGTTAAAATTTTATTAAAGAATTACTTCGATTCGAATGCTAACTATTATGTTAAGCGTTTTAATAAAATAAGGTGTGAAAAAATATTTGTAAAACTTGCATTACATCATACTAAATCATATCTTGTATCATTATTAACTAAACTAAATTTTTATGAAAAAACTTCTACAAAGTTTGTTCATATTGCTATTCATTGCATCTTCTGCAATGGCGCAAGAAAGAACAATCACTGGTACAGTTACGGGTAAGGGAGATGGGTTGCCACTTCCTGGCGTAAGTGTTAAAATTAAAGGTACATCTAGTGGAACTACAACTGGTGCCGATGGTAAATTTACCATAAGGGTCGCGTCATCAGCGTCTGCAATTGAATTCAGTTCTATAGGCTACGTAAGTCAATCTGTTTCCATTGGTGGTCGGAATTCAATAAGTGTAAGCTTAGTGTCAGATGCTCAATCGCTAACAGATGTTGTTGTTGTAGGTTATGGTACGGCTTCTAAAAAGGATGTGATCGGAAGTGTTGCCAAAGTAACCGGAGAGTCACTTCAAAATATTCCAGCACCTTCATTCGATAGGGCGTTAGCTGGTAAAGCTACTGGTGTTCAGGTTATTACGCCATCAGGTTTATTGGGGCAAGCGCCGCAGGTACGGATTCGCGGTATCAACTCTATTACTTCAGGCGCATCGCCTTTATATGTGGTTGATGGAATTCCGGTAATTAGTGGTGATGTAGGTGGATTTACATCGGTGAATGCATTGGCGGATATCAATTCTAACGATATTGAATCAATTGAAATCCTAAAGGATGGTGCTGCAACTGCTATTTATGGATCAAGAGCAGCAAATGGTGTTGTTTTAATTACCACCAAGAGGGGAAAATCAGGTACACAGTTTAACTATGATGGTTGGACCGCAATAGCCAATATTTCCAGCCGTTTTGACCTGTTAAATGCGGATGAATTTGTAACTATTGCGAATGAGCGCTTCACCAATGCGGGGCAAACGCCACAGGCTAAACCTACTCCAGATGGATCAGGCGGCTTTGTTGATACCGATTGGCAAGATGCTGTTTTCCAGCAATCAGTGCAGCAAAGTCATTCCGTATCTGCTTCTGGCGGTACAGATAAAACTAAATATTTCATGTCGCTTGGTTTTACCGATCAAAAAGGCGCAATTGTGTCTAACTCTTTAAGAAAATATAGTTTTAGAGCCAATCTGGATCAGAAAATTACTAACTTTTTAACTTTTGGTATCACATCAGGGGTAACCTATCAGAAGAACTTAGGTCCGTTAGCCGGTTCAAATAACTTATCCGGAAATATTTTTGCTGCTACACGTATGCTTCCAAATGTTCCGGTCTATAGTGCTACAGATATCACAGGCTACAATATCAGTGCTGACAGAAGATCGCTTGGTCCGGGCGCAAATTTGAGTCCTATTTCGGATAACATCCCTAATATCAGATTTGTATTGGATAATAACGTACGTCAATCGCAAACTATTCGCTTAATCGGGTCTACATATCTGGAAGCGAAGATTATGGATGGATTGAAATTTAAAACACAGCTTGGTATAGATGGATCATACATCGAAGATTTTGTTTATACTGATCCCCGTCATGGTGATGGCTTTAGCAGTAATGGATCAATGTCACAGGCATATAGTCCGTTTTTCAGATGGAACTGGCAAAATATTTTATCATATACCAAATCTATCAACGGTGAACATAACATAGATGTAACATTAGTATCCGAGCTTCAAAAACAGAGATCGTCGTTTTTCCAGGCAAATGTGTCGAATCTTTTAAACATCTACTTTAATCAGAACATTACATCCGGAACATTTATTACACCAACAGTATCGGGTGGTTTAACTCTGAATGGCATTGAATCCTATTTAGGTAGATTAAACTATAATTATAAAAACAAATACTACATCACCGGATCGATCCGTAGAGATGCCTTATCTTCATTGCCAATGGGCAATAGAGTGGGGTATTTTCCTGGTGTGGGTGTTCAATACCGTATTAATCAGGAAGAATTCTTTAAAAATGCTGAAGGTTTAAGTTTCATTTCTGATTTAAGACTGAAGGCATCATTTGCTGAAGTAGGTAATACGGATATTGGTTCTTTCCCATACTTTGGTACTTACGGTGCGGCTCTTTATGGAAACCAGGGAGGGATTGGCTTTAATAATACCGGAAACCCATTGTTGAAATGGGAATCACAGAAAAAATATGATGTAGGCTTGGATGTTGGCGTATTGAGTAACCGTGTTAATCTAAGTGTTAGCTACTGGAAGCAAGATACCAAAGATTTGATTTTAGCTGCTCCAACAGCACCGGTATTGGGTGTTCCTGGAAACTCAATCAGCAGAAATGTGGGTAGTATGACGAACAAAGGGTGGGAATTCTCTGTGAATGCAGACGTACTTCCAGCCGGTAAAGTAAAATGGAATACGACATTGAATTTCTCGGTACAAAGTAATAAAGTTACAGGACTGGTTGACGGAAATGATATCGTAGGAGATTACAATTTAACCCGCGTTGGCGAATCCATCAGAACATTGTACGGTTATCAGTATGCTGGTGTAAATGCGGCAAACGGTAATCCTTTATATGTTAAGGCAGATGGTAGCCTGGTTCAGGGAAGAATAAGTAACACTACTTATTATAAATATGATCCTGCCAATCCAAATTATTTCTTTAATGCGGCACAACCTGTTAGCGCAACTAACCCAGATAACCGTTCATCTTTAACAGCAAATGATAAAGTAATTTTAGGTAACTCATTACCGAAATGGTTTGGTGGTTTTAATAATACTGTTACTTATGGTGATTTTGATTTGAATGTATTCTTAAGATTCCAGGGCGGAAACTATATTATGAATAGGACCAGACAGGATTTATTAAGCAACAACTTTGTAAACAATAGTGTTGAAGTTTTAGGCAGATGGCAAAGTGCGGAAAATCCTGGCGACGGGCAAATGCCTAGATTGTGGGCAGCTAGGGGTGCATTTATCAATTTAGATAATAATGCAGTGTCAAGATTTGTTGAAAAGGGTGACTTTTTAAGAATGGACAACTTAGCCCTAGGTTATTCATTACCAAGTTCAATTTTATCAAAAGGCAGCATTAGAAAAGTAAGGGTATACGCCTCTGCACAAAATTTATTTGTTATAACAGGCTATAAAGGACTTGATCCGGAAACAAACACATCGGGTGCGGGTGTAGATTTTAACGGTAACCCTCAGTTGAGAACATTTACTTTTGGCTTAAACCTGGGTTTCTAATCGTCTATCACAAAATCAAAGGAAAATGAAAAGTATAATTAAAAAAATAAATATCCGTAGCAGTGTAACTGTTATGATAATTGGACTTACACTTTCTGTGAGTTCATGCAAAAAATTTACAGATTTAGTACCCAATAATAGTTTCGCAGAAGAAACTGCTTTCACTACACCAGATCGTGTAGCTCAGGCCGTTAATGGTGTGTATAGTGCAGCACAAGCGGGCGCCTACACAGACGGATCTAACAGGGGGTATCCTTTTGGTGCTGCTAATACAGAACAGCAGGATGCAAGAGGAGAAGATGTTATTGCTGTGCCATCATTTTATTTAATTACGTATGAAACAACCAATGCTACAAACTCTCCAAACGGAACTGCTATGTGGGAGACGCTCTATGCATTAATTAATAGAGCGAATGTGGTAATAGAAGGTGTTCAGGGTGCGCTCGCTAATGGGGTAATTTCTGCCGATTTAGCTAAACAGTATGAGGGCGAGGCCCGTTTTTTAAGGGCTTTGGCGCACCATGAATTGTTAATTCATTATGCACGTCCTTATGGACATACATCCGGTGCAACGCACCCTGGTGTGCCTTATCGTACAACGCCGGTTAATACACCTGAAAGGGTAACCCAAAATCTTAGCCAAGGTAGAAATACCGTTAAAGAATGCTATGATAAAATCATCGAAGATTTAACCTATTCAGAAAACAGCCTTCCTGCAACTTATTCCACCGCGAATTTAAAAATTACGCATGCAACAAAAGGAGCTGCCATTGCACTTAAAACCAGAATATACTTGCATATGAATAATTGGTCTAAAGTGATTGAAGAAGGTAATAAAATCGTATCATCAACCGCGCCATTTAAGAGTTCTGTAGGATCATACGAACTGGCAGGTTCTCCAGATGCGCCATTTTCCCAAAATTATGGTACAAATGAGTCTGTATTCTCGATTGAGAATAATACCAACCGAAATTCGGGAACAAATGGTGCTATTTCGACGATGTACAGCAAAACTCCTGGTCGTGGTTTGATCGCAATCTCACCTATTATCTGGAATACAGCATCTTGGAAACCAAATGACCTAAGGAGAAGTCTATTGGCCACTAACGATGGCAGAGCTTACTTTTCTAACAAATATCGCGATCCGGCTACCTTTACTGATGCCAACCCCATTATTCGATATTCAGAAGTTTTATTAAACCTGGCAGAAGCATTAGCCAGAACCAATAGTCTTGATCTGAGAGCTTTGGCCTTGTTAAATGCAGTACGTAACCGAGCTGTAACTACAGTCGCAGATCAATATACGATTGCAAATTTTGTAACACCGAATAGTTTAATACAGGCTATTTTAGATGAAAGAAGAATTGAATTTCTGGCTGAAGGACATCGTTGGGGAGATATACATAGGCTAGCTACAGATCCAGTATTTTCTACTGGTGGTATCCCTGCCAAAGTTTCATTTGCAAACACTACATTTGCCTCCTGGAATTCATCTACGCCATATGCAGGTTCAAGATCTGTAGCAGCAATTCCATATGCAGATTATAGATTTGTATGGCCTATTCCACTTTCTGAAACAACCAATAACCCAACCCTGAAGGCACAACAAAATCCTACCTGGTAAATAATTGTTATTAATAAGGAGCCTTTAGCAGGGCTCCTTCATCTTTTTTCGCTATGAAATTAAACACTAAAATTTTAGGAACAATCTTATTTGTTTCGCTTCTTGCAGCAAATAATCTAAGGGCGCAATATCAATTTGTGGCTGATGAAAAAGGAAAACTACTAACTGATAAGAGATACGAAAATGTAGAAGGAAGTGCTTACTTGTTTCCAGACTGGAAGACTGGCGAGGTAATTACCAATGAAAAGAAATTGGTACAGAACCTTTCTCTGAAATATGATCAGGTAGCAGATAATTTACTTTTTCAGGCAAATGGTGCCAGCTACGAATTTACGCCTAAAGTAGCCTCATTTGTAATTAAATCAGGAAATGTTAGCAGAAAATTTATCTATTTAACGAAGGAAGCCGGAGCACCTCTTAACGGATATTTTGAGTCTTTAGCAGATGGGAAATTCAAACTATATAAAAAAGCAAAAAAAATAGTTCTGGAAGCCAAGGGATATAACTCGGCGAATATCAATAAGGTGATTGATGAAAATAAAAAGTATTACTACGTAGAAAAGGGAAAGTTTAAAGAGCTTAAGCCTAATAAAAAAGCAATAGAAAGTGCTTTTGCTGATCATAAGAGTGAAGTAGATGCATATTTAGCCACCAACAAGGGCTTAAAAGATGAAGAGGATATTATTTCATTTTTTCAGTTTTTAAATCGTTAAAAAGATAGATAATTCTTTTTAAGCAGACTTCGTAGTAATGGGTATTGTTAAGCGAAACATCAATTTCAATCTGAAATTGATGTTTCGCTTTTAAATCTTTAGCTGAAAGCAGAACGCTTAACTAAATTCTCCTGAAGAGCTGAATGTTTAACTTATATAATAGATTCCTCTTACTTCTTATCCACACTATACTTACCCGGCCCAATAAAAATCAACCCGATAAATACAATGCCTAATTCAATGGCGTGGCTGGCACCCTGTAAGCCTTCGCCTTTGCCAAAATGAACCAGTGCAGCTATAGCCATCGTAAAGACTAACAGAATCAATGCCGGGCGGAAAAACAATCCTACAATTAACAGGAAACCACCAAAGGTTTCTGTTGCTGCCGCCATGAAGCCCCAAAATATCGGTATAAAATCTATGCCGATTACCTTCATGCTTCCGCCTAAGCTAGTCCAGCCGCCTGGCCCGCCTGCAAGTTTCGGGAAACCATGAATAATGAACATTACGCCTAAACCAATACGGAGCAGTAAAAGGCCGGTATTGCGGTATTTTCCTAAATTGTCTAAAATTGCCATATTATAAATATTTAAATTGAACGTTGTTTATTTTTACTTTTAAGTTCACTTCAGCGCCTAAAACCATACACAGGTTATTATCGATATGACCCGTCGGGAAATTAAAGCAGACCGGAAAATCGTAACCTTTAACTATATCCCAGATTACCTCATCCGCGGTTTGCCCGAAAGAAATTTTCTCTTCTTCAATTTCATTAAAGGCACCAATAATCAGACCCTTTAAGTGTTTGAGCTTACCTGCTCTTTTCAGCATGCGCAACATGCGGTCTATGCCATATTCTTGTTCGCCTACATCCTCCAAAAAGAGTATTTTATTGGTAAAATCCATTTCAGAAACAGAACCTTGCACCATAGTGAGCAGAGTTAAATTGCCGCCAATTAAAACCCCGCTTGCCTCTCCTGCCCTGTTTTTAAATAAGCTTTGATAAGAATAAGCCTGTTTTTCACCAAATAAAGCTTTTTGTAATGAAAGTAAGGCCTCGGGTGTAGATTCATCAAATGTGTAAGGCATTTGTGCATGTATGCATTGGCAATTGCATAACGCAACTAAATGTGATAGCAAAACCGTAATATCGCTAAAGCCTACAAACCATTTCGGGTTCTTGTTAAATTCTGTAAAGTCAAGGTCGTCAATAATCCGGATGGTACCGTAGCCTCCGCGACCTGAAATAATGGCTTTTATAGATGGGTCATCTAAAAAACGCTGAATATCTTTAGTCCTTAAAGCATCGGTCCCTGCAAATTGATGGTGGCTGGCATATACACTATCGCCAATAACAACTTCCAGGCCCCAGCTTTCTAATTGCGCGATGGCTTGGTCTATAGGTTTGGGTAATTTCTTTGCCGGACATACCAGCGCAATCTTATCTCCTTTTTTTAAATACGGGGGCTGCTTAATCATCTTCAAAAACACTTATCTTTGCCAAATTAATAAAAATTGTTTTGGATAATAGTAAAATAAAAAGATATACCGTGACTGCAGCGCTTCCGTATACAAACGGACCGGTTCATATTGGGCACCTGGCTGGTGTTTATATCCCTGCAGATATTTATGCCCGTTATTTAAGATCGAATAAACGCGATGTAAAATTCATCTGTGGATCTGATGAAAATGGTGTACCCATTACTTTAAAAGCCAAAAGAGAGGGCATTACGCCACAGGAAGTGGTAGATAAATACCATAAAATCATTGGCGATTCTTTTAAAGAGTTTGGCGTATCTTTCGATATTTATCACCGTACTTCATCGCTTACGCATCACCAAACGGCTGCTGATTTCTTCGAAACCCTTTACGAGAAAGGTGTTTTTACGGAAGAAGTTACCGAGCAATATTATGATCCCACTGCAAAACAATTTTTGGCCGATCGTTACATTACGGGTACCTGCCCTAAATGTGGTAATGAAAATGCGTATGGCGATCAGTGCGAAAACTGTGGCTCTACACTTAATGCAACCGACTTAATCAATCCAAAATCTACCTTATCCGGCGATAAGCCCATCTTAAAGGAAACTAAAAACTGGTTTCTGCCACTGGATAAATATGAAGATCGTTTACGGACTTATATTGAAAGCCATAAAGAATGGCGACCAAATGTATACGGCCAATGCCAAAGCTGGCTAAACGCAGGTTTGCAGCCAAGGGCAATGACCAGAGATTTAGATTGGGGGGTGCGTGTTCCACTCCGTGATGCGGAAGGTAAGGTACTTTATGTTTGGTTTGATGCGCCAATAGGATATATTTCTGCAACCAAGGAGCTCTGTAACTATGCCAAACTTGATGTGTGGAACCCAAAAGCAGAGGAATATTATATTAATAATTACGAAAACGATAAATGTGGATGGGAAGAATACTGGAAAAGCGACGAAACCAAGTTGGTTCACTTTATCGGAAAAGATAATATTGTTTTCCATTGCATTATTTTTCCGGCAATGTTAATGGCACATGGTGAATATACTTTGGCTGATAATGTGCCTGCAAATGAATTCTTAAACCTGGAAGGACAAAAAATATCAACTTCTAAAAATTGGGCCGTTTGGTTAAATGAATATTTAAGAGAGTTTGAAGGAAAACAAGATGTATTACGTTATGTATTAACAGCAACAGCTCCTGAAACTAAAGACAATGATTTTACCTGGAAAGATTTTCAGGCTAGAAATAATAATGAACTGGTAGCAATACTCGGTAATTTTGTAAACCGCGTGGTGGTGCTTACGCATAAATACTTTGATGGTGCTGTGCCAACCTGTATGGAAATTACAGCAGTTGATCAGGCTGTTATTGATGAATTGGCAGGTTATCCGGCTAAAATTTCTGCATCTATAGAAAACTACCGCTTTAGGGAGGCTTTATCAGAAGTAATGAATGTTGCCCGTTTAGGTAACAAATACCTGGCCGAAACCGAACCCTGGAAACTCATTAAAACTGACGAAGACCGTGTAAGAACGATCCTGCATATTGCACTTCAAATAGCGGCTAATATTCAGATCCTTATTGAACCTTTTATGCCTTTTACAGCAGAAAAGTTAATGAAAATGCTTAAAAATGGCGGTCATGATTGGGATGATGCGGGTACCGTTAACCTGTTAAAACGTGGTCATGATATTGGAGAGGCCGTGCTCTTATTTGATAAAATTGAAGATGCAGAGATCGACTTCCAGATCGCGAAATTGAATCAAAGTAAGGCCAGTAATGCGGCTAATAATGTTGTTGCTGCTCCGGCAAAAGAGAATATCCAGTTCGACGATTTTTCTGCCATGGACATCCGCGTAGCCACTATTGTAGCTGCAGAAAAGGTAGAGAAAACCAAAAAGTTATTGAAGTTAACGGTAAATACAGGCATTGATGAAAGAACCGTGGTTTCTGGTATTGCAGAATATTATAAACCTGAAGATATTATAGGTAAGCAGGTGAGCATGATAGTGAACCTGGCACCTAGAGAGATTAAGGGAATTTTATCACAAGGCATGATTTTGATGGCCGAAAATGCAGCAGGCAAACTCACTTTTGTAGCGCCTGTAGAAAAGTTCCAGGAAGGCAGTGTAATTAGATAGTGTTAGCTCCACTAAAATATAAAGCCATTTGATTAATTTCAAATGGCTTTTTTATTGTTTACCTATACGCAATAATCCTACCAGGCAACTGTTGTAATTGATTTTTTATATTTTTTAAAGACAATTATTTTTAGATAAATGCTTGTTAAAATGAATTCTCTTGCGACGAAACTTTTGCTATATTTGCGCAACAAATGGTCCCGTAGTTCAACGGATAGAATAGAAGTTTCCTAAACTTTAGATATGAGTTCGATTCTCGTCGGGACCACTGCTTTAAACCCCTTTAAGTTTTCCTTAAAGGGGTTTTTGTCGATATCACCTATGCTGCTGAAGGAGCGACTTGAATGCTTTAGACCCGATATTAAATAGCTTATCCTGGGTGCTATTGAATATCCAGGAAATTTCTTATTTATAGTTATATGCTATTTTAGAACGTGTATTTATAAAATAGTAATGATCTGTACAACCATTTATACGTTTTCCCATGCAACCCTTTTCGTTAACCTCACGTCTTCAAAATGTATCAATACTTTATAGAAACTGATGAAGATCCCTGCCTATCTATTAATCATTTTATGCGCTATACTTTATAACCCCGTTTATGGCCAAAACAACTCACCGGGCCGTGCTACAGTGAAATTAAATAAAGAAATTTTCACCATACTGAAAAATAATTCCATGTTCAGCAACAAATTGGATTGGCGAGGCATACAGGAGGAGAGCAAAACATTATCGTTAACCACGAACGACTCTGCCAACCAGCAGATGCTTTATAATTTCTACACAGAGAAGCTAAGGGCAGCTGGAGATAAACACTCATTTTTTGTGTCGTCAAAACGGATGAAGCAGATTGCTGAGACACCAGTGGCAGAATGGCCGCAGGGCGACTATCTGGGAGATGGTGTTGCCTGGGTTAAGGTACCAAAGTGTTTGAGCTTTGATGAAACGAAAGACGCTCGTTTTGCCGACACCATCCGTCTGATCATTCAAAAATTAGATACGGAAAACAACATTGCAGGCTGGATTGTAGATCTGCGCCATAATACAGGTGGTAACATGTGGCCTATGCTGGCGGGGTTGAATGCCCTAATTGTTGATGGTACCGCAGGTTACTTTGTTTTTGGCAGCATGGAGGAAAAGCGGCCCTGGCCAAATGAAAATGGTAAAATTTCGGGTAAGCCAGCAAACATCAGTACTTATAAAATTAAAAACAACTCGGTAAAGATCGCTGTGTTGCTGGATGCCAGAACCGGAAGCAGTGGTGAAATGACAGCAGTTTCCTTATTGGGGCTGCCCAATGTTAAATCTTTTGGACAAACATCAGCCGGATATACCACAGCTAACTATACGTTTAATCTTTCCAATGGTGACCAGTTGCAACTGGCCCGAACCTTCGTCGCCGACCGCAATGGAAAAGGCTATCCCGAAAACATTAAACCCGATGTTTTTATTGACGATGTTTCTAATACCAGGCATGACCGCGTGATTGCAGCCGCTAAAGCATGGTTACTGGAGAAGTAGTTAAACCTTTTGGTTTTGTAACCTATTAAAACTAATCGTTGGTGATTTTAAGAATTGCCTGGGCTACACCAGGTGTTCTAAATGCCTGCAAGTTATACCTGCTTAGCTATTTCAAGATGGATAAGTTCACTTGGGGCTAACCCAAACTTCTTTTTAAAGGTATGTGAAAAGTGCGAAAGGCTTTCGAAACCTAAATCCAAATAGATGGCAGAAGGCTTTTGATGTTTATTTTCGATTAAAAATTTTGCCATGTCAAGCCGTTTGGAGAGCAGCCATTGGCGAGGAGGAAGAGCGAATGTTTTTTGAAAATCACGCTTAAATCCGGCCAGGCTGCGGCCCGTGAGTTGGGCAAATTTTTCCACAGGAACATTGAACTGGAAATTATTGAGCATAAACTTTTCCAGATTTATTTTGTAGGGTTCTGAATAATCAAATAAAAAACTTCGTAATACAGGCATCGCCAGCAGCAATAATTTAACGCCCTCTTTTACCTTTAAAATGCCCATTTCGTCAGTCATGGAGGCTCCCGAACTTCTGGCATACGGAACGATGGAGTGAAAATAGCCCTGCAAAAATTCATTGGAGGGAATCAATAGGTTTGGCAGACCAATATATTTCCCGCCAGATTCCAGTTTTTCCTCCAATGCAATTTTGCGCATCAGGTCTTCCTGTAGTGAGATCACAATGGTTTCATAGCTGCCTCCGCCGCCAGGTGTTTTGGTCAGCATACCCAGTTGATTTTTACCAATCAACAGCATTTCTCCTGCGCCCATAGATATGGTTTGAGCAGAAGTTTCTAAGGTGAATTGACCTGAAACCTGCAGTACCAGGGTATGATGGTCCCAGAAGCACGCTTTCTGTTTCCTTTCGGTACACAGGTAAGAGTAAAAGATTACACCAGGAAGAATTTCTGCCGGACTTTCCATTTATCGTTCTAAGTAGGTGCCGCCTTTAATGGCTCCTATTGCAAAAGTAGTATTTAATACATTTATTTCTTCAGGGGTGAAGCTGATTTCCATCGCCTCGATATTCTCGGCCAAACGCGATCTCTTGCTCATGCTTACTAATGGCATGATCTGATCGCCCTGTTCTTTTACCCAGGCAATGGCAAGCTGTGTCGGTGTACAACCTTTTGTGATGGCCAAATGTTTCAGCACCTCAACTTTTTCGAGGTTATGCACAAGATTTTCATGCTGGAAACGAGAGAAATGATTCCGGTAATCGTTATCGTTTAGTGGTGCTGTCAATTCGCCTGTAAGCAAACCTTCTGCCGTATTTGCAAAAGCCACAACAGCAATACCTAACTCCTTTGCTGCCGGTAACAATTCAGTTTCTATCTGTCGTTCAGCAAGCGAATAACCAATTTCTAATGCACTGATCGGATAGACATCATTGGCTTTGCGCAGTTGCGCTGCGGTAATTTCAGATACACCAATGTGTTTAACTTTGCCTTCCTTAACCAGATCGGCAACAGTGCCGATAATATCTTCCACGGGCACGCTATTATCCATCCGGCTGGGTTGATAAAGGTCGATGGTTTCAATACCAAGGCGGGTAAGTGAGTAATTAATGAAGTTTTTGATTGAATTCGGTTTGAGATCCATGCCTAACCATTGGCCGTTGTGAAAGATGGCTCCAAACTTTACGCTGATAAAGGCATCATCGCGCCTTCCTTTAATCGCTTTTCCAATCAGCATTTCGTTATGGCCAGCACCGTAAAAATCGCCGGTGTTCAGAAAATTGATGCCAAGGTCCAAAGCTTCCTTTATCGTCGCCATACTTTCTGCTTCATCAGGTGCTGGTCCTCCCCAAATCGACGACATACGCATGCAGCCCAGTCCTAGGCCTGATACTAATGGCCCATTCTGGCCTAACTGAATTTTATTGATGTTTTTCATAATTCAAATATCAGCGTTCGGAAAGAGAATGAATTGCGTACACAGCCCAAATAATTTGCTTATACAGCTCAACTAAATGGTATTTGAAATCCAAATTTTTAAATCCTCGACTATGTATACCACGGTAGATACCTTGTATTGGCAAAATAAAATATTTTCTTAATAGGCATAAAGCCGCCCTGATACTTGTAGACGGTTCTTTTGTGGAGGGGTGGAATTTTACAGCAGGTCGTTTAGTAAAATTGATATTTGTCTCCACGAATCTGAGATTTCACCGTAAACATCAACAATAAAACCCTTCTTGTCCAGAATTAGGTTTGTAGGAAAAGCAGAAATTTTAAGTTTATCTATTTCTTTTTTTGCATTGAGAATATGGGTAAAGCTAAAAGAAGTTTTCTTTAAAAAGGCATTAACCACTTTTTGGTCCTCAAAGGTAATCGCAAGAAAATTAAATTTATCTCGCGACTGTAGATGTAACGAATCAAGCAAAGGAATTTCAGCTACACACGGTATACAATTTGTAAACCAGAAGTTAATGATAGTTGGTTTACCACTCAAAAAAGCCTTTGAGTAGTTTGAGCCTTTTTCATTCTTAAAGCGTTCAATAGGAAAGCGTGTGCCAATCAGTTTTTTTTGTTCACCGTAAGGATCAATATAGTTTCCGTTTTTATCTTTTCCGGTAAGAACAGTAATTTTAGGCGTAATGATTACCGAATCATTACGATTTATTCGCGTAACAACGCGTTCTTCAGCCTTTCCGTTTTTAGAAAGGTTTTCCTTAACCTTCAGATAAGTTTCAGAATCAATGATTTTGCCATTTGGCATTTTATAGTAATAGTTTTGTTGCCCGGATACAGATAGGGAAAAAAGAATAAACAAGGAAATAAAGAAAGACTTCATAATAATATTGAATGGATTGTTGTTTAAGTTAACTGCTGCTATTACAATTAAGACAAAAGTTCGTTGTATATGTTGCATGATAAAACATTTTTTAGATCTATTTACTGGCTAATTTATAACTATAAACGTCAAATTAAATTCATTTATAAATTTCCATCCGTTGCCGGTGTAATTAGAAAATTCTCGCTCTGCCTTAAGCGGTAATTGCCTGAAAGAAATATATTTTCATTGTTATTTTAAGATTTACAAACAAAATAATTTTCAGTTTCGTCTAGAAATTACAGGCGTTGGTCTAGTAGTTATTGATGCTGGTATAATATGAAGTTTTTGCCTGCAACGTTTACGGCACAACTGCGTCTTAATAACAAAACAATAACAAGAACTTAAAATATTAAAGATATGAAAACCTTCACAAAAACCTTATTCGCAGCAGCATTAACAGCAGTAGTATTTACTTCATCAGCAATGGCAACTTTTGCCGCCGAGCCTGTTAAAACAGAAACCAAAACGGCTTCATTATCTACATTCAACCGGATCTGGGTAAGCGGTAACGTAAAACTGATCTTAACGCAGGGCGACAAACAAAATGTAGCAGGCGCAAGCAACTACGATGCTGAAAAAACTTCAGTACTAACCGATGGAAAAACCTTATTTATCAATTCAATGGAAACCAGCCAGGTAACGCTTAATATTACTGTAAAAGATTTGGAGAGAATCGAAGCTTATGGTCAATCGGTTGTGATAACCAGCAATAATTTTGATGTAAAAAACCTTCAGTTATTTTTGAGCCAGAGTGCTACCGCTAAGATTAAAACTACAACAGGCAGTTTATATACCATCGTTAAAGAGGATGCGGTATTAAAATTAAATGGTACTGCTGATCAGAGTACAATGATTGCAAGCAACATGAAAAATTTAAAATTAACTGACTTTGCCAGTCTCAAATCTGAAACCTATGCTTCTGAAGCAATCATGACAGCAGAGCAAAATGCAATGGTTTTAGCCAAATAGAAAGTATCAATCAGATAAGTTAAAGCTGCCTATTTGGGCGGCTTTTTTGTTTAAGGGAGTGGTTCCAGGAATATTTTTTATAACGCAAAACTATAAGGCCGCATGTTTAAAAATGAGCATATGGCGTAGTTGTTATTTCTACCAGGCAACTTAGGCTTTAAACCGCCAATTATATTTTTGATTCCATGCAACCTTACTGATTTTCAGGGCGTCTTTGTTTTAAGTCCGAACCTTAAAACAATTGAAAATGAAACGCGCTATTCTATCCTTACTCCTTTTCTCAGTAATCACTGCGTTCGCCCAAAAGCAGCTTAAAATCGTTAAGGCAACTTCTACCAGTGTTGATATCAAAGACGATAACTACCCGGTTAGAAAGAACGCCTGGACAGTTATGCCTAAAGAAAAATTGGATGTGTATACCACCTCGGCCAAAAAAGTAACTTTTTATACCGACCAGGAATCCATATCCTTCAATATCGATCCAAAGGTTGGGGAATATGATTTTATTATCCTGGTTAATGGAACCGATACCGCAAGAACACAGGTAAAATATGATGCAAAGGCACCAAACCGGAAGCCTATTGCCTACCTGGATACACTTCAAAAGGCCGGAAAATATAACCTTTCTGACGTACGTGAAGTCCCGGTATTTACCTACCAATCTATGGAAAACCCGAATCTGGTGCGCATCAGAACGGATCTCAGGCTGGATTCTGTTGCAGGCAAAGGAAATGAGCTTTCTAAAATTTTCAACCTGATGAATTGGGTACATAACCTGATCAGACATGATGGGAACAGCAATAACCCGAACCTTAAAAATGCAATTGAGCTGATTAAAGTATGCAGGGAACAAAACCGCGGGGTAAACTGCCGTATGCTGGCCACGGTGCTTAATGAATGTTACCTCGCTATGGGCATCACTTCCAGATATATTACCTGTATGCCAAAGGAAACAAACTTTGATGATTGCCATGTGATTAATATGGTATACAGTAAGGACCTTAAGAAATGGATCTGGATTGACCCTACCTTTGATTCGTATGTAATGGATGAAAAAGGCAATCTGCTCGGTATACGGGAAGTAAGGGAGCGATTGGTAAAAGGTATGCCGCTGGTATTAAATGCGGATGCAAACTGGAACCGTACCGCGTTACAATCCAAGGAATATTACCTGCAGACCTATATGGCAAAGAATCTCTACCGCCTGGAAACACCCGTAATGAGCCAGTATGATGCCGAAACCTGGACCAGCGGAAAAGAAGTGGCCTATGTAGAACTGTTGCCACTTGACGGTATTGTGCAGGGACCGCAGAAAAAAGAATCAGTAAATCAGAAAACCGGGGTTAAGTTTATCAATTATAAAACCAATAATCCTGAACTGTTCTGGACTACACCAAGATAACCTGGTATAAAAAATATATAAATACCCCATTTGGCTATTCTGAAGAAGGGCATTAAAAAAACTATAATTAACAGTCATGCTGGTTTTGTTTTTTTGGTTTTCATTTTTAGCAATACTCTTGCGCAATCTACCCTTTAAGACCGGATCTAACAGATTGAAGACTGTCTAACATGGAATGTACAGACTAGTAATTACATTACTTCCAATTTGCTCTAGCGAATGAATATTTAAGGTTCAAGTGCTTGTAATTTAGGTAATTAATATTCGTAAGGTTGTTTTTGAAAAGGGCTATGGTTTTGCAGATACAGAAAAGAAAATTCGGGTAAGCAATAAACGATTTTTCAGGCAGCATCTTTCCTTCGGTTCTAAAAAAATAAATTAAAATTTTATGCCTATAATTTTCTCTTTACGGTTTTCCGTAAGGATTGCCGTTGCTGTGCTTATACTTTTGATCAGCTAAACAATACTAAAAGCATTAAAATGTATAAATTATGAAAACAGGCAATACCCGTAACTTTATCAGAATCATGGGACTATTGGGGCTATTTGCAATTTCAGCTTGTAAAGGTTCCGGAGGCTCCCAAACAGAAGATCCTTTTGCAGCTACAAATTTTAACCTTTATGATCAGGATTTAGGAAAGCGTATCGAAGCGTACCATAACACTAATGTTCCAGTAAGTGAGACCAAAAAAGGTACACCGGCACTTTATATTGATTTCTCCTCTGGAATAAATAAGGCTTTTAGCGATCCTACGATTAAAAGCATGATGTCGGCCTGCTTCAACACCGTTCTCGCCCAGCAGTTTGAAGTTTACAAATTAGGTTCTAATAAAATATCATTACTCAACGTAGCCAATACTACCGAGTTGGGGCAACAGGTAAGCGACCCGAAACAATACGCTGATATCTGGGCACCATTGCAATCAACAGTAGAAAAAATTGTTACCGGAAATAGCGATGCTCTCCTGATTACCGATTTTGAGGAGTGGCAAAAAAATATAGAAGTTACCAATACGGCTTTTCTTAAAATCCCATTCTCCAAATGGCTCGAAAAAGGAAACGCTGTCCACTTTTTTATTGCAGATTATAAAGAAGGCAAGGTAAATAAACATCTTTACTTTACCATATTCAGTTGTGGTCATCCGGATGCAGGAAGTATGATTTCAAAACTCGAATCAAAACTTTCGCCATCCACAACCCGGTTTGATTTATCAAACAGTGCTTATCAGCTTTCTACAGCATATCCTTCGGAAAAATCAGGTGGTATTTTTTATGATGAGACTGCAAAATCAGATAAAGCCAAAAATGTACTCGATTTAAAAGAAGGTTACATCAACGGACTAAATAACGGACACAACTTTGAGTTTTATCCGCTCGGATTAGATTGGAAAAACATCGATCAGCTGCACAGTACTTACGCAGCCCAAAACCAGTTTAACGATTTCTTGAGGAAACTTTTTATCGACCTCAGTAATGAAGACAGCTACACTTTTGGGAACTTCAGTGTAAAAGTTTCGGATGTAGCTACCGATTTCGAAAACTTTGCAAAAGCAGAAGAAGCCAAAAAACACCAGCCGAAATTAAGCAAAGGTAGTAACGGCGAGGCCAAGTTTTCTGATCAGGAAAAAGATGCAATTGCACTGGCATGTTACAATCCCGACGGAAAATTAAAGGCGCAATGGGTTTATCAGGCACAGCCTTCAAGTCCCCTTAATGAGGTTTTTACTCTAAACCAAACCCTTTTTAGCAATACCAGGGCAGCTAATCCAAAACATGCAGAGTTGGGTATTGCTTTCGATCCTAAATTCAGTGTAGCCAACATCCGTAATCCAGATGGACTGATCAAGGTAGATATTTTAACAAACACGGCCAGACCCAATTTACAGGGCGCTAAAATGGCCAAATTTGAGTGGATAAATGCTAAAAATACCCCAAATACAGCTTTATCCGAATCAATCAAAAACACATTGCAGGAGCTTAAACCTGCAGATAAAGTAGTGTACTCGTACTACATCAAAACCAAACAGTAATCTAAATCATTAAAATAAACTCTAAAATGGAATCAACTTCAGCTTACATCATCTCTATTATTATTGCATTAATCTTTCTGCTGCTATCGGCCATTATTGCAAATGCCATCAGGTTTGAGGGAGGGAGTAATCCAAAAGATCCTAAAGCACGCAAAACCTGGTTCTGGGTATTGGCCATCTTAAATCCGGCAGTATGTTTTTTACTGGGTTATTATGCATTTAAGCCTGATGCAAATATCATGGTCGTAAATAATTATGTAACCGCCCTGAGTATCGGTACAGCTATCGGCTTTATACTTTACATCATGATTGGTTTTGTGATGAGCAAAATATTTGCCACCGGAAAAATCGGACACTGGTTTTAATCCCTAATCAAAATATAATGGATAAATTATTTGTCATCGCCATAGGCGGTACCGGGATGCGCTGTTTAGAAGCCTTTACCCACTTATGTGGAATCGGGATGTTCGATAATCAGGAAATCGAAGTACTCACGCTTGATACCGATCAGAATAACGGGAATAAAGGCCGGGTTGAAGAACTGATCGGTCTTTACAACCGGATCAAAACAACTGGTACCAGTATAGGCGGAACGCCAAATGCAAACACCTTTTTCTCGGCTAAACTGAATTTACACCGGTTTTTCACCAATTATGCCGGCCCGGGAAGGGAAACCTATAAAAACATCAGTAAAATTACCACCGGTTCGCCACAGCAGCAGAGCGCCAATAAGTTAATTTCGGATCTGTTTTTAGACAATAGCTCTGTACAGGAGTTTGCCTTAGACCACGGCTACCGGGCACAAACCCATCTGGGTTCCATGCTGATGTACCATGGCATAGTAGAAGCCGCCCGCAATATCATTAAAGGTGCTGCAGTACAATCGCAGGAGCGCGAACTGGATACCTTTATGGGCAAACTGGAGGGTGCTGGTGCAAATGCCAGGGTTTTTATCTTTGGCTCTATATTCGGTGGTACAGGTGCATCATCTATTCCGGTCATCCCTAAAGCACTGCAGGATTTTGTTAAAATCCGTTCTAACGGAAATGCCAGTATCGATTTTGCCAAGGCCAAATTTGGTTCTACTTTATTAACGGAATATTTCACTTTCAATAAACCAGATGACAAACAGAAGGCCAGCAAAGCCAATAGTGTAATTGCCGATTCGTCGTTTTTTCCGCTAAACAGTCAGGCTGCGCTGCAGTTTTACCAAAGTGACCCTACCGTTCAGAAATGTTATAAATTGCTTTACCATATCGGCTGGCCCATAGAAAGTAAAAAAATCGATGGCAGTAACGTTTCCAATCAAACCATAACCGGTGGCAGCGAACAGAAAAATCCCTGCCACATTACAGAGTTGTTATGTGCCTGTGCGGCGTACGATTTTTTTACCCGTAAAGATGGTTTTAACAGCGCAAAGGCTGATTACCTCTATAAAGCAGTAGAATTTAAAGATAACTCGTTCAATTTTTCTTTTGATGACTTTATAGGCAATGAAAATAAATCAGGAGAGATATTTGTAAATAAACTGGGTGCTTTTTTCTCCCTGGCACACATTTCTTTAACCAAAAATGGTGGGGCTTTTGATGATGCCGGTATAAAAGGTTTCATCAAACAGTGCGAAAACCAAAAACTGAACCAATACAGCACCATTACCGATACCGAGTGTAAAGACATTAACGAATATTTCAAGCTTTTTGCATATACCTTTAAAGATGCCAAGTTTATCCCTGGCTGGCTTTACCAGGTGAGAAGTTCCGTTGCCCCGGGCAGGTTCCTTTTCAATAGCAAGGCATTTCCGGACAACCCTTCCGAACTAAAAAAACTGGATGTCGGTACCATTTTCTTGGATGAAAAACACCATTGGAGTAAAGGACGGTTTTTTAGCGATCGCTATAATGTTTTTGTGGAGAATCTGATCGACACTAATCCTAAGGAGGAGCAAAAGGTAAATACCACCAAAGAGAAATTCCTCGCGCACATTTTTAATGCACTTACCATTTCACAAAACTTCGATATAAACTAAAGCCACTATGTCTGATAAAAGAATCAAAGCCCTGGCCATAAAAGTTCATCCCAAAACAGAGCCAAACGGTGTCGAATTTGCCTGGGACAAAATCCCTCAGCTTGAAGTATTCACTAAAAATATCCTGATCCCTGAAATCGCTGTAGATAAGGACGGTAATTCTGCTGTTAATATCGGAACCATTGTATCAGGTATACCTTCTGTATTTGCCCGGGCCAACTTATTCAAAAATGCTATAGATAACATCCGCGATAAAGACGCTGAAGCATCAGGTTTAATGTTATTTTATAAATCACTGATCAGCGAATGGAAAGGGTTGATCAGTTGTATAGCTTTAAACTATAAAGATTTAGAAGCGAATAGAATTCATCTATCTTATTCCGATGGACAGCAATTAAATACAACTGCAAACCTATACGAGCCTACCGGTGCATTTGGCAACATGCTGTTTGAGCGTAAACCTTTATGGTGCGATCAATCTTTGGCCAATAATGCCGATAGAATACCCTTTATCGATGTCATTTCATTTAAAGGCCATGTGATTGGCGGAACCTCTCCTGACAGTTTTGTTTTCACTTCGGTATCATACCAGATTAAGGAAAAATTCCCTTTCATTAACGTACAGAACGGAAAATTTATCGATCCCTTACAGTCGGAAATTAATCCGCAGGAACTCTCTACGCTGTATGGTTATGCCAAATACATTTTAGAGAACATTGAAAAGTTCAGATTAAATTATGCCGGAGTAGAAGAACTGATCCGGCCAGAATATGGAAATATATCGACCTGTATCCAGGCCTGGATGAACGATATGGTCATTTATCAGCAGACCAAAGGTTACCCTAAACTTGATAAATCTACCCCACCCGAAGTCGGCTCCCTGTTCAATTATCCTTTTAGTCTTCTTTTTAACTATTCTACAGCATTATTCGGTTCTGAAGGAATGATCTATAACGAATCGAAAGAAGGCAGTATCCTGTTTGATCCGAAAGATCTACTGCTTCCGGATACTACTGAAATTGCCCAGATCGATTTTGGCAGGAATGGCATGGACACCCGGAATTTCCTCAAAACCAAACCCATATTGCTACTGGCGGCCGAAACTAAAGGACAGCTGAACAGCTTTGCCTATTTTACCCTGCCATTAACGCCATTGGCCCTGAATGTTTTCGGCGCCACACTTGATGCATTGGTCGGCATTTCGGAATCATCAAACGTAAAATCACGCATTACCGCCATTTACGACCCGGCCGATAAAGATGGCGAACGGTTGATTGTTCAGTTAAAGCTATATACCGAAACCGGAAATGAAATTATTAAAGAGGTCATTTACAAAGTAACCTCAGAATCAATAAGCGGTAAGGACATTTTGATGTGGCCAAATTTTATTTCCAAACAATGGAACCGCTATTTTTTGTATTCCGAAATACCGCATAACGATGCAAAATTTCAGGCGACGCCATTTATCGGAAATGTGGACGATGATTTTTTCAGGATTATCCTGGATGAAAAAGGCATTCCTTTATACCTGGCCGCTAACGGAAGGGCAGCAATAATTTCTGAAAAATACGGCAACATTAAAGCCCAGTTGCACATCGCATCCAACAATGCCGTTGCCGATAATAAGTATAAATATGAAATATACGAAAGCAATAAACCTTTTAAAGGGATAAAGTTTGCACATGCAGGGGTTGATTGCGGTTTTGGAATTATCCGTTACGATGGATCGGGCAATACGCAAGCCTTACCGGTGAACATGTTAAATGCACCAAGAACATTGTCGCCTGCCTTCTTAGGGGTCGATTTTGGCAGTACCAATTCTTCTATTGCTTATTTTTCCGATCAGCGGAATGAGGTTTGCGAAAACCTGAAACTTACCAACAAAAGGGTATCCTTACTGGCTAGCGATAGTAAAAACAACGATGAACGGCCAGCCGTGGAAGATGAAATTTTCTTTTTCCAGAACGACGAAATCCTCACCAATTCCATCAAATCTGTATTAACCATCCACGATTCGAGAAGAGTAGTGAACGATGGCAATATCCAGGTCAACTCCTTAATGGCACAGGCCGTAAAAGGTGGTTTCCCCTGTTTTGAAAAAAACCTACCCATTGAAAATGCAGAAAACAACCGTTACATTTTAGGCTATAACCGGATTGGCAGGGCCGAGCTGGTGTACAACATGAAGTGGTCTACCCAGCAGATTGACAAGAGTTACAAAACCGCCTATTTAAGTACTTTACTCCTTCATGTATACGCACAGTTATTTATCGAGGGGCATGAGCCGCATACCTTAAAATGGTCGTACCCTTCATCAATGGGTAAAGAATTATTGAGCGAATACAGGGGGATATGGGATTCGCTTAAAGAAATATCACCCATTGAAAGCCAGGTTAAATTAAAAACCTTCCCTCCTTCTGATCTTTCAGATATCGGTGATACATCGGGCAACAACAGCTGGGGCTCTCCCGCAGCACAATCGGGTGGTTGGGGCAGTCAGGCTTCGGTACCTGCAGCCAAAACCTCGGCATGGGGTTCAACCGGTACCGGCAATAGCGCTTGGGGCGAACAAGCCCAGGCAGAAGTGGCAACAGGATGGGGCAATGAGGCTAAAAAAACACTTGCAGTGGTAGATATCAAAACCGAAACCGGTCCGGTGAGGTTCGATTTCAAAAAATTAAGCAACGAAGAATCCTTATCAGAAGCCTGTGCCGTAGCCAATTACCTGGTGCGCCCAAACGGCGGTTACGCTATTAATCCCGGAGAACTGGTACTTTGTTTTGACATTGGTGGCAGTACAACAGATATTACGGCACTATGCCAGATGGAAGGTGGAAAGGCAATGATCAAGCAGAATTCCATCCGCTTTGCGGCCGAACGTGTGGCGCAGGCCACCAGATTTTCGCCCAACTTTAAAAATGTACTGCTCAGGATTTGTGAAAAGAAAAAAATATCTATTCAGGGACTAAATTCTGGTACGCCTAAATTTAGCGAAAATACGGCACCCTATTATTTTGAACAGGTTGTTGACCGCTTAGAGGCTTCGGATTTTGAAACTTTTTATCTTTTAATCGCTGCCGAATGTAAGGAAATGATGAGCATTAACCTTTACGTTACCGGCCTGATTATGTTTTACGCAGGTCAGTTGGCTTATAAGCTAAGGAATGAGATTTTAAAATCAGAAGATGCGCCACCAGCGGTTAAAGCTATTCCACCAAAAATAAAAATTGCCTTTGCAGGTAAAGGCGCAAGAATATTCGACTGGTTTACCGCAGTAAATCCGGCCGCAGCAGATGATTATTATACACAGATGTTTATCAGGGGAATGGGCGGGGAAGCAATGGCCAAACAAACCATTAGTCCGATTACCACAAGCCCTTTAAAAATAATCGATATCAATTCGCAACGCGGAACAGATAATGCGGATGTTAAATACGAAGTATCGAAAGGTTTGGCCATCCCAACCCATATCACCAGCATTCTGGTACCCACCAATAAACAGGCCATTGAAATATTGGGCGAAGATAATTTCTGCGTGGTTACGCCAAATGGCGAATTTAAATACCTCGAATCAACCAATTCCATTACGCCTGAAATGCTGGAGCATATTGGCAATCATTTTATCTGTTTGCCACAGGAAGGCAAACCGCATTGCCCTAGGTTTATGGATTTTGCCGATCTGTTTTACAAAGTATCATCCGGCATGTTCGGCTTAAAAATGAATGCGACAGATTTTATGGCGGGTTTTCAGGACATGAACATCGAGAACTACATCAAAGGAGAGCCCGATTTTATCAAAGCACAAAAGCGCAAACACGACGATCAGAAAGATTTCGATTATGTAGCGCCCGTCATCATTCTGGAAGGGATGAAATTCTTTGAAAAACACCTGCTTAAGGGCATTCAAAAACAATAGTTATGATGGGATTCTGTGTATTGGCAAAAATATCGAAGCGGACGGTTACTTTCTGGTATCAATCAGACAGTAACCCTTATGCCCCATTAAAAATGAGGGAATCGAACGAGGTTCCCTTATACTTTTATGTAAACGGCAACGATTTTATTTTTGGTGCGGCCGCCAGGGAACGCTTTTACAGAAACGACCCGCATGCTTATGGCAATTACTTCGAAATTGTAAAAGATCCGGCTAAACATTTCAGTATATATGGCAATAAAAAACCTGTTAAACAGTTGTTTTATTATGGTGTTGAACAATACTTATCGCACTTTTTAAACACGGTATTGTACAAATCCGATTCTATCGAATCGTACAGGCAGCAGTTTCCTTTGCGCTTTTTATTTGATGATGATATTGAAGACAACGAGAAATCGCTGATCGAGAACCTCTTTCAGGAGGCTGGCTATTTTAATGTAGACCGTATTCGATATCATCATATCCTTTTTAATATACTTACCCAAAAGCAGATTTTATCAAGCAACAAGGCTATTTTATTCATGAATGGCGTTGATGATGTACTTTATTTAAACCTTTACAAAAATAGTAAGGCTGAAGTGCTTGGATCGGCCAGATTAGTCGGCCAGGGTGCTGACCCCAGGGTAAAAATCCTGGCCGATATGATTGTAGAATATATTATCCTGCAAAACTCTTATCTATCTGTTAATAAAGAAACCGAAATTGCTTTTTTACTCCCATTTTGTGCGGCTTTACTTCAAAACATCAGTGCGATTATTAAAGGTGAAGCTGAACTATCTGATGGAAACCGGCATTGGTTTAATGTAAGAGAAAGAAACCTGAACGACAGGCTGCAATATTATGCCAATGACGGGATGATTTTTGCCGCAATAGACGATCTGTTAAGGACAAACAACCTGCAGGCCGATGACTTAATGATCCTACTCGGATCAGAAGAGATCAGTACTGTGTATTTTTCTGATAAACTGTTAAAAAAGTATCATCATGTTTTGGCGCTACAGCCGGTCGATATTAAAGATACCATGCAGGCTATTTTCCAGACAATTGCCAGTGCCGGTTATAGTGTTAAGGTAAGAGCAACAATTGCGCCTCCGGTATTAGCACGTCCTCCGCTGCCAATACCAAAATTGCCACCGCCATTACCACCAAAAAAGGAAAGCAGTGCCCCAAAACCCATAAACATCCCCAGATTGCCCGAAATAAAAGCAAGCCCAAACACTAAAAACAATCCGGTAAAACCACCGCCCTTACCTCCAAAAAAGGGTTAGGGCTTATAAAATCTAAAACTTAACAAAATGGCTATACAAATAGAAAAAAGAAAACCCGTTTCCCTGATCGCGGAAGAACCGGGCTTAAAACACATGATTGCCGGCCTCGGCTGGGATACCGCTGTTATAAACGGGCACCCGGTAGACCTTGACCTCTCCGTATTTATGCTGGGCGAAAACGGCAAACTGCTTGCTGATGAATATTTTGTTTTTTATAACAACAACACCAGTCCGGATGGTTCTACCCATTACCCGGGCGACAGCAGGGGAGGCGAAGGCGATGGAGACGATGAGGTAATCCACATCGATTTATCCAAAATAGATCCGAAAGTAGAGTTCCTTTATTTCGCCGTAACCATTGATCAGAGTGAGGAAAGAGGCCACCATTTTGGCCACGTTCAAAACTCCTATATCAACATCAGCAACCACGACGATAAATCGATTCTGTGCCAGTACCTGCTTAAAGAGGAATTTACAAAAGAAGATTCCCTGATGATTGCTTCCATTTCCAGAAATGGGGGAGCATGGAATGTAGAGGCCCTTGGCCAGGCCTTTTCGGGCGGTTTAAATACACTAATAGAATTATATCAATCATGAGCAGTTTTAATTTAAATAAGGGAGATCGGTTCTCCCTTTCCAAAGCAGCACCCGGACTCACTATTGTAAAAATAGGAATGGGCTGGAACCCTAACGAAGAACCGGGCGGTCCGGAGTTTGACCTCGATGTTTCGGCATTTTCAATTGGTGGTGATTTCAAGATCCCTTCTGATTCATACTTTACCTTTTACGGGCAAATTCGTATGGGTAATAAAATTGAGGATAAAGTAGAAAAAGGCCTTTTCAGACCATTCACAGAAGATGGTGCAATCATTGGCGCTATTGATGATCCTGACGGAAGCAGAAGTGACGGCGACGATGATGAAGATATGTTTATCGATTTATCCAAAGTCAGCGATAAAATCGAGCAGATTATCATCTGCTGTACCATCTGCAAATATCCTAACGACAATAAAAAAGACAGGAGGACATTAGATCTGAATTTTGGAAAAGTAAACGACTGTTATATCAGGATTGTAGATGAGAGTAACGGTTTGGAAATCCTGCGTTACGACCTTAAGGACCAATATACCAATGAAGATGCGGTAGAATTCGGGCGTTTGTTCCGTGTTGGCGAAAGCTGGGAGTTTGAAGCGATGGGCCGGGCGCATACGGGCAGTTTGCAAACTTTGGTTGATATGTACACTTAAAAAATAGATTTATGGCATTCAATTTAAATAAAAACGATGGTGCTAAAACAGCGCCATCCAAATTTGATCTTTCAAAGGGAGAGATAGAAAAACCAGCTGGCAGATCGAGGGGATGGCTGATCGGTTTGTTCGGAGTACTGGTTGTTGGTTGCAGCATCTGGTATTATGCAACAGGTAAAACAGATGCTGCAGCAAAGGTATCTACTTCAAACGTTTCTTCCGGTCCGGCTTCAGTTGTTATACCTGCTACACCAGCGAAAGAAAAAGCTGGCAATATAGATACTACGGCTGTTGCAGAGGTAAAATCGTCGGTTATAAAAAATGATTCAAACGATAAAGCCATTCTGGTTACATCTAAAAGAGAAGTTGCAGCAATTAAGACGCTCAACCATGCCGTGCCGGTTACCTTTATTCAGGGATCATCATCTTTTGCGAACGTTAACAGAACTTTAATCAAACGTATTGTCTCTTATATGGCCAAAAACCCAACGGCATCCATCCATATTGATGGTTATGCCAGCAGCGATGGTCCGATAGCCCTAAACCAGCAGATAGCGCAGGCACGGGCCAATGTATTTAAAAATCATTTAACGGCATTAAATATTGAAGCAAGCCGGATAAGTGCTACGGGAAAAGGCATTGAAAATCCGGTTGCCTCAAATAAAACCGCCATCGGAAGAAGAAAGAACAGGCGGGTGGAAATTACGTTTCTATAAATGAACCATCTAAAAAAAGTCTTGTGGCAAAAAGAAGAACCAGAAAAACAAAACAAAGCGGTTTTAAAGAAATCTTAATCCTGTTGGGGATGCTTTTTAGCGGCATCCTCTTTACCCTCAAAATCATTTTCGGTCGCATCGGCTGGTTAGAAGTTTTTGCGCCCGTGATTTTCGCATTTCTGATCCTTTTTCTCCTTTCAGTATTAAAAACTGCAGTGCGGAAAGCGTAGCTAAAAGCAAAAATTTAATAAACCCTGCTCCAGCACACCATAGCTGCTCGGAGCAGGGTTTATTATTTAAGCTTTAGGCCTGGTAAAACCGTCCAGGTATTGGCTGTTGATGACATATTGTTTTCGGATTTAACCGCAAAAATCCATCCCACACTTAGCCACAGGCTTTCGTAATGCATTATCCGGACTTCATGTGCCAAAATTGAACCCGTTACAGGTATAATTGAGCCAAAAAATGAAATTTTAAAAACTTCAACCCAGAAATCTGCGCCCCTGCTGGCAGACAGCTGGCGCAGAGCATAACCCTATTGCCGGCATCAAAAGGCCCCGGCATTACCTTTTCTTTACCTAAAAGGTAACGCCGGGGTAAACAAAAGGTAAATAATAGGTAAACATGGGGTTAACTTGTCTCGATGTCCTATACTGGAATAAGTTTACAGTAAAAAGTCTTATTACTGATTTGTGTTTACTATCGAATTTGTTTTTACTGTATTGGGTTTACAATGTTATGTTTTCTTCCTGATACTTGTTTACATGGGTTTGATTTATTTTATTTTGATTTACTTTTTGCTCATTGTGTGTATTTTCTGGTGTTAGGTAGTTGCAACTTGCATGTAGCCTTAGGTTATTATATTTATAGATTGCATGGTCTATTGCTGCACTGGCTTGGCTATGTGACTTAAAGGTTTGGTAGAGATCAAATTCTGTTTTGAGTATTCCATTAACCCGCTCAGCGATGGCATTATCATAAGGGCTACCAGTCTGGGTCATACTGATTCTGATTTCCTTTTTTTTGAGTTGTCCAACATAATCATCACAACAATACTGCGTTCCCCTGTCAGAATGGTGTATCAATTTGCTTTCTGGATATAGTCTGGACAGTACCGCCTTATCAAGTGCTTTTAGGCAACCCGAAGCTTTCAGGTTTGTGGATAGGTAATGGCCAACTATCTTTCTTGAGTATGCATCTGTAATTAGGGACAGATAGGTAAAACCGCTCATCGTAGTGATATAGGTAATATCGCTCACCTATATTTCTTCCGCCCGTTCCGCATGCCTGCGCTGCACCAGATCTGGATGTATCCGGTATCTGTGAAATGAATTGGTTGTTACCGCATACCGTTTTCTAGTCTTTATTAGCATACCATTTTCACGGACAAGTTCAAATACAGCATCTCTGCCCATAGCTATCCCTAAGGTCTGCAAGAACCCATTATTGAGTTCTTTATAAAGCTTAATGCAACCTGTTTTTGGCAGATCATTTCTGATCTCTTTTATTCTTTGAAGTACGATGTGTTCCTGAAAGGACTGAAGTTCTGATCTTTTAACATGGTTGTACCAGGCCTGTCTGGTATAGCCAAATGCCCAGCAGAGATTATCAATACTGTAATATCGGCGTGTTCCGCGTAGTTCAGCCATCACTTGGTAGCAGCTTTTTTTTTAAGGTCAGTGTTATACTCATGGTTGGCCATCGCAATAACTTTTTCAAGTGCGGCAATCTTCAGCTCTGCAAGCGCTAATTTTTTCTCAAGTGCTCGTTGATCTGCGGAACTGTTAGCGCATAGTTCCTGCTCAGGTGGGTGTTGATCCATAGTGGCGATCTGGTTTTCTTTGTACCAATTTACGAAACGATATACGGATTTTTCCGCAAGTCCATATTTTTTCTCAATTTGCGATTGGCTGAACGATCCATCCAGATATTCTAATGCAACCTGGATTCGGAAACTATCAGAATGGATAGATTCACGACCACCCTCACCTTTAAGTGCTTTTGCTCTTATCATAATGTTTTTTTCTTTTGAAAAACTTTCTATGTAAACTTTTTTTAGGAATGGACAGCTTTTTTAAATAAGAAGCCAATTGGTCTTTCAGGTAAAAACGGTCGCCACCCGGCATTTTTCTGGGTTTAAATTCCATCTTTTACCTTTTGATGGTAGGTGCTTTCACTTATGTTAAGGTAGTATTTTAGCTCCTGGCGGGCGAACTCTTCCTTCGGGCCGCCAAATAGATGGCAAGGGTAATGAAGGTTTCTTTATGTAGTGCGAGATAAGTATTGTACAAAATTTTCACAAGTGCTCCGAAATCTTTCAGGTATTATGGTTAAAATACGAAGCATGAAGAACTGTTACTTCGCCAAAACATGCTTTACCACCCGCCATTCCCATGGCGCTACCGCAGTACTATCCTGCCACAAGCCTACTTTATTCTTCCTTGCAGTAATTTCCAATTGGGCATAGAGCAGATCGCCGGAATACTTTTTAAAGTGCCAGGCCATCCCCTGCTTAATCATTTCCTGATTGATGACCTCCTTTTTATCATTGATAACTATGGCGATCAATCTTTTATAGCGGTCGTACTTTTGGCCCTGAACGGTTACCATTTGCCCGAAACACAAATCGGAAAGGGCTTGTTTGGCTTTGGTGCCAAAAGGCTGGTGGCCACGTTTCTCGGGGCAATCGATATGCGCCAAACGAATTTTAAGAGGCTGGTCCTGATACAATACTTCCATGGTATCGCCATCTAAAATCCGGATGACCTTAGCGGTAAAAGCAAGATGGTTATAATTAGGACTTTTATTCGGCCATGGTGAAATGTTGCAGGCCTGAAGCATAAGCAGCAACAGGAAGCTTATTTTTCGAAGCCGCATAATGCTTTTCCATCTTTTTTGGCTTTTTCGATATCAACCTTTACAATTTTGTAAGTACAATTACTTAAACCACGACAATCGGAAGTGTTGTGGTATTTTTTAGCGCCGGGACTGTTGCAGATGTATACGGTTGTACTTTCTTTGCAGGTAATATTGATTAAAAAAACGATAATGAGTAAGGAGAGTGTTTTCATTTTAATAAAGTTTATATCATTAATTAATTTGTATTATTATCACGGTAAATTTTAGGTTTTATATAAATTGAAAGGATTAGTCCAATCGCCACGATTACATCTACCAGATTCCAGAGGTAACGACCTAACGCTATTTTAAATATAGGCTGAAATAAAACTGCTAATGCAGCGTAAATAATAGCTATGTTAAGATGACTTTTTCTGTTTGCCTGATAAGCTAATATTCCTAATCCTATCATTGCTAAAAACCTAACCAATTGATAGTAGCCATAAGGCATATTTACAAGGCAAATCAATAAGAGTAATGCAAGCGAGACCTTTATTTTAATTTCCACTATTAAACTAATTTTCGTTAAGGTATCGCTCTTTATTAAAATCAGGTTGACTTTTCAAATTCAAGAATTTCATCTGTTAATTTATCTTTTAACTTTAAATAATTATCGGTTAACTCAATTATTATATACTCCACCTTATTACCTAACAAAACGATGTCAATTTCATTTTTACTCTTATATCTCCATTCTCCCTTATTGAACTGATTATTTTGGAGGGAAAGTAAAGCATTTTCCGTTAACGAGCCATTGCGGAAATAATACTCAGTATTATCTACTCCTCCCTTCTGCGCCCAAAAGATGCCAGATATCTTTTTATCAGATTCAGAAAGTAGATCAGGATTCTGGGTATTGATATTAGTTGTTATGTATTGAGATTTTTGATTTGACTTTAATTTATTTAGCTCGTCATCGTACCATTTTTTCACGGCTATTTTTGCGAGATTTGCCTGTTTCTGAGAGATGTCGTTAAGGAGACTTTCATTTGCTTTTATCTCAGCATCGAGTTTAGTTTTATTAATTAAAAGCCGAGTTTCACTTTTGAGCTTAGTAATTTTGTCGATTTCTTCCAAAAGATTATTTATCTCTGAATTTTTGTCTGAAATGATTCTCTTTTGCTCAATAAAAACTTCGTACTCCATTCGGTCTAAAATTTCATCATAAGGCCCTCTTGGTATCATGAGCTTAACCATCAAAGGAAGTATTTCGAGCGAAATAAAAAGCAAAGTTATCACCCAATGGAATACACCAAGTTCATACAAAGCCCCGATCCGCATTTCTGCTCCATCAAATTTTTGGATAATTCCCTTTTCGTATAATTTTTCTATAGATAATCCACCTTGGCTATTCATTAATTCATCATTCAATTTTACAAGATTGGCATTTAATGAATCAACTAATTGGCTATAGCGGAAAGATTTATTTTCCCATTCCTTTGCTTTCGGCCCATACCTTTTTATTCCTGTTAAGCCTTTTCCATCTTTTTCTGCAACTGCTTTTGCGTAAGCATCTTCTCTTAATGAAGTATTTAATACTATCTGTTGTTTCGTATTAGCAATCTGGTCTTTAAGTGGAGTAGTTGTTTGGTTATTCTGGCCAATTTGTTGACTAAGAATTTTTTCTTCAATTTTTTGGGTAATTTCTTTTTCAAAAAACTTCATTTCTAAAGGCGTCGATATAACAATTCCTATAAACAAAGCGAGAATAAACCTCGGGTATGCTTTTTGTAATTCATTCTTTATAATACCTGTTTTACGAATAGTGGTTACAATATTTTTATCTATTGTAAAAATAATTATACCCCATAAAATCCCACATAATGTATATTGCCAATGGATATCAAAAGATAATTCGTTTGTATCTTTCTTTGCAAAAGCGTAGGTTATAAAAAAAGTTGATGATATAACCGATAAAATTGACACAAAAAATACAGCCATCCCCATTCCAATAAATTTTCCTTTTTCAATAGGACATTCTGAGAGGACTTGTTTTTTAGCTCCGCTACACCAGATGAAAAAATCTTCAACCATTATAATATACGTTTTATTTGATCTATTATTTGTGATATGCTATGAATTTTAGGATTTTCCTGAATTAGCCGTTCTGAAGTTTGCGAAATATTATTTGTTTCGATATTAATTGATAGATCAAGCTTAAAGCCTTGAAAATTTAGTCTATCTATACTATAGTATTGTTGAATCTCAGGAGAGGGAATTATTAAGGATTCAATTATTGGGATTGGAAAAACTTTAACTTCTAATTCTGAATCCGTTTGCCCATAATATCCTATTGCTGTAAGCTTAAATTTTTGATTTTTAACAGGCTTCGTTTTCAAAGAACCTTTAGATTGTAACTGACCTAAGCTGGGTTCAATTTCAATTGTATGTGCATTTTCTACTTCCCAACTCAATTCAACATCCAAACTATCTATAATAGCATTTTTATCAGTTTTAAAGAATAGGATTTTTGGTGGTTGTTGTATTGCGAATAGTGCAGATTTCCAATCACTGTAAGAAGTTCTGGCAACAGGATTTTTGTATCCGAAATTCATCGTATGCGCTAGCTTTTCTCTAACTAGCTGTGGTATGGCTAAGTTAAGCCAAGGTAGGTATTGATCGTAAATAGCTTCGTTTGCTTTTTGAAAATAGGGCGCACTTTTATTAACATTAGGCCATTGATTTTGAGGAGTAAAATAATGCTTTGCTACCCTAGGAGAGAGTTCTGTTAAATAGAATAATGGGTGGAACGTGGTTATTAGGTAATGAACGCCGACAGCAACAGACCATCTATCAGAATAAATATCAACTTTTATTTTATCTCCTCGTTGTATATTTGTTTGTTGCTCCCATATTTCAGGTGCAACCCAATCGTTCGCAGCACCCCAAGTTGATGGTTCATCATCTGGGTTTTCTGTTATAACTCCGCTATCGAAATCAATTATAGCAACTTGGCCTAAAGCCAAGTTTACAAACAACGCCTCTGGCTTTAAATCTGCATGTATAAATCGAAAATCTTCTAATACTTTAAATGCTGAAACCAATTGATAAGCTATTTGCATTTTTCTTTCAATTGGAAAGTTTTGATATTGGCCTAAATATGACGGGTTTTGTAAAAAATGCTGGAACTCAGTAAAACCAAGGCTTATAAGGTTGTCAGCCATAAATCCAGAAATCTGATTTCCGTTAATAATTCCCTTAAAACTGTATTGTGGCAACCCGGAGAAAGCAGGATAAACCTCTGTAATGTCTTGATTCTTTTGTGCCAAGAGCATCTGATTTTCATTGTTAACTTTTTTCTGTAGCCTTTGCGTAGTTTTGAAGCTGTGCTCTTCAGAACCTTTTAGATTGTCTTTAAAAATCTTAACAACCAGTTTTTTAACTACGGGAATTCCATTAATGGATATACAGTGATAAACTTCTCCAAATCCACCAACAGCAAACGGCTTGTCTTCAATTTCAATTGAATTTACAAGATCAAACTCTGTCCTAAGACCGCTTGATAATCCACTGTTAACTATTACCTTCTTCATTTAGAGTGTATTTTCCAACTGTTTCTCATAAATAGACTGATGATATTCTATTGTATTTTCTGAAATTATAACACCAATCGTCGTATCATCATGCATAATATTTTTTTCTTTTAATTCACTTAGATATTGAGCTAGTACAAACTCAAGATCTTCAGCCTTTGCATCCTTGGGATTTCTGCTAAGAAAATGTGAAAGTTGTGAATAAAGAATCGGCATGGTTTCTTCTCCTTTAATCCATATCGTATCATTGGAGTCTTTCCCAATAGGCACAGCATCATTACTGAATATACCGTCAGTGGTAGCTAGAATTATTTCACCAGGGGAGAATTGATTTTTATTTAAAATCAAGATAGTTGGTAAATATTGTCTATCTGATAACGATAGATAACGATATAAAGCAGCTTTACCGTCTTGTTCAATAGTATGTGGATTTAACAAGTTTACTGAATTCCAGGGTAAATAGAAGTTTTTGCCAAATGTATTAAACCTACCATCTATATGCCATATAGATCCATTGCCGGAATATGCAATAAAATATGTATTGCCACAATCAAGGATACAAATAAGTGTTGTGCCTAGTGAGGAGTTCTTGTCAATCATATTAAAATCAAACTCATCACTATTTTTGGCAAATTCCATTAAAGATATTTTAACATCTCTATAAAGTATTTCAAAATTTAGCTCTTCAATTGTTTGTACCTGTTCTACTAGTTCTTTTAATTTAATGGAACAAAATTTAGCAGCAATCTCTGATTTGAAGTGAGAACCGATGCCATCAGCTATAATTACACCAGAAATACCTATAATTTTATTTTCGACTACTAAACAATAATCTTGATTTATACTGTTTTTGTTTGTATCAGTTGCACACGCTATTAGCTTTCCCATATGTTAGTCAATTTTGATCCCAGCTGATTGGCTTATTGAACGTTCAAAAAAAGCCCTTAATGCTTCACCATCATAAACTGTTGTATAAAATGTTGAGGGATCAGTACTAACTTCTTTCAAGACTTTTTGAGCATCGATGGCGGTTTCTCCAACAGTTCCAAAATATGCGCAAGCTATATTTATTTTAGGATTTGACTTTAGGTTCGACGCAACACTAATCGTTGTTTGAGGTTGGAAACACATACCATCAGACATCAATAGTATTAGGACTTTATGAGGTACTCCATCTATGGGATTACTATTTAAAAAATTTTCAGCCAGTTTCTTTGCTTCATTTAATGCTTCAAAAATTTGTGTCCCACCACCCTTCCCAACAATTGGATCATAGTCTTCACACATTAAGCGATTAAAGTCGAAAGATGTTGGTGGCAATGTTACTGTAGCACTTTCATCAAATTTTATACAAGCAAAAGAAAAATTCTGTTTTACGCGACTAACATTTAGTCTGTTGAATAATTCTACCACACCAGAATTAACCTCTTTGGCTTTTGTCGAATTCATAGCAGCTTTGTCTGTCATTGAGCCACTGCCATCTAAAACTAAAATACCCAATTGATGAAAGTATCTAGGTATTACCGGAGTTCCAATAGGAGCGTTTGTTTCCATTTTTTATTTTAAAATAAAGTTTATAATGTTTAACTATTCAAATGTATACACGCCTAGGCTCTATCCCTTACGGAAAACCGTAAAGCAAAATTTATAAGTTTATTTTTAATCAGATTTCTCCACTGCGGTCGAAATGACGATCTCTCAAGACCTATAACCTACTCAAAAACTGCCAATCGTTATATTAATTTTTATGCGAAAAATCATTCCTTAGGCTTAATATCATCTTCCGATTTTTCTTTCTTCCACCAATTGTTATCGAGGCGTTTAACAGACATAAATGTTCGGGTAATGCCGGGCTTCATGGTGGCAGTATCGAGGTGCCTGGGCCATACATGGATAATGGTATCTGGGCCAACTACAATCCACCAGAATTTTTTTCCATAGCGTTGTGTCGTGTAAACTTCGCTGATGGTTCCTTTAATTATTTTAGTGTTAAAACCAGGTTCCATTAACTGATAAGTAATTACTTTCTTTTTTTGCGCCTGGGCGTGGCCTACAGCAAATATTGACAACAGCACTATGATCGAGTTTTTCATTGTGCTAAGGTATTAAGGCTAAAAACGGATTCCTTACGGCTAACCTTACGGACGTAAGCGCCTTTTTAACCACAAAGATTCAATGAGATAACACACTGAGCGCACAGAAAGCGTATCAAAAGGGATATTTCAGGTCCCATCATAAAAGATCCTCCGACTCCGCTCAGGATGACAAATAGAGAAGGATTTTAGGCGTTTAAAAATGAGAGACTGCCCTGCCTGCTCCCAACAAACGATGGAGCAATCCCTGCATTTTCTTGAGTATTGAGCGGATAATTAATAATTTTCTAAAGTTTGATGCAATTGCGCCCTGTAACCGTAAAGTTCATCCAGGCTAAACAACTGTTTTTTCTCGCCGGCATCTTTTCCGTTCTGGAAAGTTTCGAGGTATTTGTTCGCCGTATTAAAGTGGAACCTGCAGATGGGCTTTCGGTTATTGTCATCTAACAATACGCCAAAATAAGATTGGGTATCACGGGCAGCTATGCGTGCTGAAGGAATTTTTTCGCGTAAAATGGCCTTTACAATCTGGAAGGCTTCTAATTCTTCTTCTGTGGTTACAATTTTAGCAGTATCAGCATCTTCTATCAACGGAACCACTTTATCTTCTTCTTTTTTTTCGATTTTCTCGTTGATACTCAGTGCCGATTTTAAGCGGTCGCTGATGGATTCGTTGATGGAAATGGCGAGGGCTTTTTTCGTATATTCTTTAAAGGCAATCATCCGGTTTGCGGTTAATGGTTTGTTGAAAAACCGGTTCACCAATAGTTTCACCATTTCATCAGAAGGGCTGTCTATTTCCTTTTCAAATTCCTTTCTAATGGCTTTAATGTATTTCAAACCTTCGGCCGAATCAAGGATGTTCTCTAAATTATATTCAGTTTTGGTAAAACTTTCCAGGATTTTAATGGCGTTATCTTTCAGGTCTTCGATATCAATCGTCAGGAAAGGCTTCTCATCCATAATATTCGGTTTTTCCAAATCAGCGTAAAAGTTGTAAACCGTACCGTTGGTTAACACCCCAAAACGGGCTTTAGAAACATGATAGTACCGGTGCAGCTGAGAATTGTGTGCATCAGCATTTTCTTTCCAGTGTTTACATTCGAAAATGAGGATAGGTTCGTTATTTTTTCGGATGACATAATCCACTTTCTCGCCTTTTTTAGTGCCGATATCACAAATGTGCTCCGGAATAACTTCGGTAGGATTAAAAATATCGTAACCCAGGATTTGAATAAATGGCATTACAAATGCATTTTTCGTAGCTTCTTCGGTATTGATCTGATCTTTTAATCCAACCACCCGCTGGTGGAGTTGTTCTAACTTAAGTTTAAGGTCCATTTAGGCTTGCTTTGGTTTGTTGATCAAAAGTAAAGCAGCTGAAGATGTTATTCTTACGGGAAACCGTAGCAGGTTTGGTTAAAAGGTTAGGTAAATTGGTTAATTGTTGAAACTGGTTAATTGAACTTGACGCTCAGCTTACAAAATGGGCTACTTCATTTTCATCATTAGAGATCTTCGCCTACACTACCAGTGATAGAACCTAACGTTGAGGTCGTCATCCATGGTTATCGGATCAAGCTCATGCGGGAACCACGAAATGCTCAGCGAAGCTAATCTTAAAGCGCTGGCATTAAGTATTTATAAGGGCTTTGCCTTTTATGTGAGCACTCAGTGGTTCCTTGGCTCACGCTTTATAACATTTGCTTCATTTATACGAGAATGTTTTGATGGTTCCTTACAGGAAACAGACAATAATTAAAGTCTTGCCAATATTTTATATGATCTTTCGATCTATACAATAGGCGATCAATTGTGGGTTGTTCTGAAAATCAAGGCCTTCCCGCATTTTTTTTAATTGTTTTTCCACACTGCTTAAGCTATTTGGTTCAATGCCCATCTTTTCCAAGTGCTCTTTCATCGTTTTCTGAGGCACACCATCAGCAAGTAATCTCAAAATGGCTATATCCAATTTTTCGAAGTGATATACCTTGTCATTTATTGTTTTTTTGAGGTTGGGTGAGACATGTTTTTTATTAGCAAAAACAGTTTGGATGGCACTTTCCAAATCTTTAACATCACCTCGCCCTTTCGGCACAAACCCATCTATATTAAAATTTTCAAAAAGAACTTGTGCCTCAGACAGTCTGCCCTCACTAGAGAATACAATTACTTTGATGTCTGGCTGTACTTCTTTTACAGCTTCTATTAATTGTGTGCCATTTGTTATTTGTTGCTTGGGGAAATCTTCATTAAAAGATAGATCTGTAATGATCAGTTCGTAAGGGTTGTTTTCAGATTTGGCTTTCCGGATACGGCTAAGGGCACTATCACAATCAAAAACGTAGCTTTTTAAATCGTGCTTAATCCCTAATTTTTCCAGTGTCATTTGTATGGAATAGTTCATTCCCTGGTGATCTTCGGCAATCAATATTTTTTGAAACATAATTTTTTGTTTAATGAATTGGAAAAGAAATAGAGATTCCTAAACCAGTTTTGTTCATGGTTTCAAAAGTAATGGTGCCAGAAATATTTTCTATACGGGTTTCCGTATTTCTTAACCCATTATTAAATGTCATTTTTTTGGGTAACCCTATGCCATTATCCTGATAATTTATGGATATGATATTCTGATGTCTTTTGAACTCAATTTTGACCCTTGTGGCGCCACTATGTTTTTTCATATTGTTCATGAGCTCTAATAACACAATAAAGATTTCTCCTTTAATTTTTTCCTGGACATTAGCCCAAAGCTCTTCTTCATTATGCATTACCTCTATTAAACATGTATTAGAAATATAGGCAGAAAACAGATCTGAAAGCTGTTGGCTAAACGTTTTGAGCTGTCTGTTTTCAGTGATTTCATAAGAAATATCTCTTGAGGTATTATAAATGTATTCTAATTGATCAAGCAGATGGTCTTTGTTTAAATCATCCTTATTCTCCACTTCCGACATTACCCGATAAATTTTATTGGCCACTTTATCATGTACTTTTTTTGAAGTTTGGAGCTGGTTTTCACGGATAGCATTTTTAGCTTTTAATTCTATCTTTTGTTTCCTTTTTCTATACCAGAGTATTCCGTAACTAAATAAGAGCAACGCAATTGAGATAATTATAATTAACTGATATCTTTTGGCAGAAACATCTTTTTGGAGTACCAGGTTATCGGCTTTGCTTTTTTCGACATCATAACGAACAAGGGCAAATTGGTTTTTGGCGGCACTTCGAGCGGTTTGAACGCTATCATTTAATTTTTCATAAACACTATAGAAATATTTTGTTTCCTCATTTGGACTTAATTTAATAAGTTTTTGTAAGGCTTCTATTTGATTGTCGGGACTTTTTATCTTCTGTGCGATATGGTACATTTGAGTAGCATAGAAAAGAGCTGAGTCTGGATGACTTTTAAAGTAATAATCTGCCAGGTGTGAGTAACTTGAGTTTTGACCCCAAATATCATTCTCTCTTTTTCTAATTTGTAGTGCCTTTAATAATTCTGGTACAGCATTATATTTTTCATTTCGTTCCCATTTAGCCGAAGCCAAATTTGTTAGCGTCATAGCGTAAATTTCTGGGCTGATGATTTTTTGCTGTAAAACATGTTGATAAATTTCTAATGCTTTAGCATATTCTTTTTTATTTATATAAGCATTTGCAATATTGTTTCTCGTCGTTAAAGTTGAAATACTATCGGGAGCATATTTTAAGGAGAGATTATAATATTTTATGGCCTGATCGTAATTTTTCAAGTAAAAGGAGGCTAGTGCAAGTTCGTGTAGATTTGACTCAAAATACACGAATTGTTTTTTTTCGTTTACGTTAAAATAACGTAAAGCTTCTAATGAAAATTCTTGACCACCAAAATAATCCCCCCTGTCAATAGAAATTAAAGCCATATTTACCAGGCATTTTGCAATTCCTAAACTATCTTTTTGTTGTGAAAAGAGATCTTTAGCTTTGCTAAAATATTTAAAGGCACTATCGGGGCTATTAGTTTGTCTGAAATCGAATGCCTGATCGTAATAAATGTTAATTGTTCCCTCCTCTTTTCTCGGTCTATTTTGTGAACAAGAAAACAGTAGTAATAAAATGAGCGAAAAATGATAATATTTCAATTGATTAGATTTTTATCTAAATTACGAAATTAATCGAAGTTATTTATGAGCTAAATACCGCTATATAATTATAATATATTTAAATAGAAAAGGGCGACTATGGTGCCGCCCTTTCTATTTTTAGTCGATTTTTGGAGGAGGTAAATGCCCATTATCTCCACCGGTATCACCACCATTTCCTGGGTCATTACTTCCCGGATCACCAGGATTGTTATCATTAGTCGTTACTGTACCACCGTTGTGGCCGCAATTGTTATTTGTATTTGTAGGCGTTGCCAATCCTAGTAGGATAGCAATAAATAATGGAATGAACATTTCTTAAATTTTTAGAATTGATTTATTAGGCAGAGTACCCGCGACCATTCGCGGGCCTTTCTGCAGTTTGTAAATCAGAAGGCCTTCTGAAAATTTGGGAAGTGTTTGAGTGTCTTTCGCGGGAGCCAATAACTGCTTCCCAAACCGGCTAATGACTACCGCGATTTCTACTCTTTTTTAACATTTAGTTCTTTGCTTGGATTATCGTTTGAATCGTTGCTTGAATTAATTGTTGGGACAAATATCCAAGCTTCAAAATGCTAGTTTTCAGATAATTCCAAAGATTCTAAAGAATTCTTTTTAAATTCCAGAGAATTCCGGAAACCCGTAAAGATTCCAAAAATTCCATTTCTATTTTTACGCCTAAATTTTTGAAAAATGCCTGAAGATTATCAAGACATAGTATTGGCTGCCTATAAAATGATGAGAGATAATGGGAAGCTGAGCGCAATTCTGCCTAGAGAAACAACTACCAAATTAAGAAGCGCGTGCTTGAAGGTTTACCAAAATAGATTCGATCCAAAGGATGTGGATATACTTGCAACGTTTTTTGAAGTAGATAAAATGGGTTGCGATTTCGAAAAAACTTTAAATGATTCTGATCCAGATGATTATAAAGCCCTTTGGAAGCATATAAGAGGTGAAACATTTACAACCGATGAGAGAAATAGTGATCTTTTAGCATGGTTAATAGATTTGGAACCTAGACCGAGAAGCTCTTATTATTTGAGCCCAGATAAAACAATCAAAATAGGTGGGGTGCCCATAGATGATCTTTTTCCTCATTCAACTCCGCCTGGTGGTGGTACCAAACAGCACGACCCTAAAGAACCTAAGGAACCAGTTTATGTGCCAAAATTCTCCCAGCCTTATATCACTATTTTCTGCATCATTTTATTAATTATTGGCACCACTTCTTTTGCGGTTTGGGAACGCTGGAATAAAATTAGGCTACCAGAACCAGATGAAAAATTTATGTACTGGGATGAAGATCACTATGAGCCGGTTAAGGATGGAAAACAAAATGTTGGTGCGCCAATCATTCCTTTAAATAAAAAAACACTAACGCAGCAACAGAAAATAACATTACCCGATACCTTGACCAGTTATTCAATTGGTAAAGTGTGGTATAAAGGGCATGGAAAGGATCATGAGTTTTTTACAGATAGCGGTGCGTATCCTCAAGATTTACAAAGAGTATTAAAGCCACTCACTAATAATATTTTAACCAAATATACTTCCAATTACAGGTATATGCTTACCCGTTTAGTATGGTTTATATGTGCCGCTTTTTTTATAAGCCTCTGCGGTTTTGCAGTGAGTAGGCTAGAGAAAGAAGTTAAGCCCCCTGTAAAAGAAATAGAAACAGAGACTGAGAAAGAAGAAATACCAGAATTTCACAGCAGCGAGCTGCAGGCTACCAATGCGTAGCATTTGTGAAAATATATAGGGAGTTTTGGACATTAAAATGGTTTAATCCAAGTTTTCAAACCTGAATTAAACCATCTAATTTTACTTTATTGTCCCCAGTTTACCTGGATATTGTGTTTTTGGGCATATACTTTGCCTTTTTCCATTAAGGCATTAAAGTTTTGCTCAAAACGGGTGCCGTATTTTTCATCAATATTTTTAATGATATCATCTTTAGCGGCCTGGCTGCCTTTACTGTCGCATAATTTAGCGTAAGCCAGGTATTCGTTTTTATACACCGGGATAACGAGCTCATATAATTGCTGGGAGAGGGCTTTAATTTCTTTTTCTTCTTCTCCTGAAGCCGAAAGTTTTTTCACTTTATCGAGCGATTGCTCGAGGTATAATATTTTGTTCTTGACGTTAATGGCCGCTTCGTCACCTTTCTTTTTACTGGATGGAATATCAGGGTATTCTTTCGTTTCATCGTTGATATGACGGGCCAGATCTGCGCTGGCAAAATCGTTGATCATGTTCGTGTTCAGGATGGCGATGTCGAAAAAGCGTTCAGGAGTTTCTGAGCACGAGGATAAAAAAAGTGTAAAGAGGATTAAAAAAGCGAATCTTGATTTTTGGGCTAGTGCTTGTAATTTGTTCATGATCTAAATGGGTTTTCCTTATGAAATTTAAGCTTCGGTAGAAGCAAAGATTGAGCCGTTTTTGGGTTTTTACCATATAAGAAATATAAGATCACTTAAGTGCCTGGTACATTGATCAGTCGAGCGTCGGCGTTTGGCGTTGGTTTACAAAAGATGTTTTTACCATTAAGAGGTTAAGCATATGAAGATAATGATCTGGCCTGGTGTTCTCTTCACTTGGCTTTAGGCGCAACGCATATTAATCAATTAACCTTGCCAGGAAATCATTAAGGACCAATAAACTAATAACTAATGAACAACTTAACTAAACCCCTCCTTTCAAACTATACACTTCTCCATCATAAATACCTATTAATAATTGCACCGCCATTTTGCTTCTTTGCCCCGTTTGGCAATAGCATACCAGTTTTTTATTCTTTGGAATGTTTTCAAGCGCATTGGTTAATTCGTATAAAGATATATTCACTCCGCCAATATTATTTTCTTCATGTTCGTAATCTTCGCGTACATCAACCAGGAAAACTTCATCTTGGTTAGTCAAAAGCCACTGATCTAAAGTTGCTTTATCAATTTCTTTTACTGCCTTCGCTTCAGATTTAATGCCGACTGTTTGCTTTTCAGATGCAATTTTAAATATGGATACAATATTGTTCAACGCATCGATGGTCATTAATTTTCCTGAAAGGGTTTCGCCGATGCCACAGATCAGTTTAATGGCTTCATTAGCCATATACAAACCTATTATACCAGGTAAAATGCCGATTACTCCACCTTCTATACAATTGATATTTTCGGTTGGTGGAGCCGGGTAGAGGTCTCGGTAATTTGCTCCGCCTTGATGATTAAATACCGCAACCTGACCATCAAACTGTAAAATGGAGCCAAAAATGAGTGTTTTGTTTAAATTTACACAGGTATCGTTTACCAGATAGCGGGTAGTAAAATTATCAGAACAGTCCATTATCAGGTCATATTCCCGGCATATAGTTATGGCGTTATCAGGAGTAAAACGTTCGTAATAAGACGTGAAACTAACGTGGGGATTGAGCAATGCCAGTTTCGCACTTGCTACCTTTGCTTTTGGCTGGCCAATATCGTTATGGTTATATAAAATCTGCCGGTGCAGGTTGCTCAACTCCGCCACATCATCATCTACAATGCCGATTGTTCCGACCCCGGCTGCGGCCAAATATTGCAGTACGGGACAGCCTAAACCACCGGCGCCGATAACCAGTACGCTGGTGGCTTTTAACTTTTCTTGTCCTTTAAGGCCTAATTCAGGCAAAATCATTTGGCGGTTATAGCGGTTTAATTCTGCTTTAGCTAACATCATTTGTGGATTAAACTCCTGTCCCAATCTTTCCAGATGGGTTCGTAACCTTGTTTTCTGATCATGGCGGCAATTTCCTGCGGCGAACGTTCGTCGGATATTTCAAACTGTTCAAGCGATTGAGGTTCTACTTCGTAACCCCCTGGGTTGGTTTTAGAACCCGCACTAATGGCCGTGATCCCCAATTTAATAATATGGTTTCTGAAATTCTCTGTTTCGCGGGTAGAGATAGACAGCTCCACTTCACTGTTAAATAAACGGTAGGCACAGATCAGCTGTACCAACTCCTTATCGTTCATCACTACTTTTGGTTCCAAACCGCCACTAAATGGGCGCAACCTCGGAAAGGAGATACTGAATTTACTCTGCCAGTACTGTTTTTCGAGGTATGATAGATGCAGGGCCGTAAAAAATGAATCAGTGCGCCAATCTTCCAGTCCGATGAGTACGCCCAGCCCCATTTTATGGATCCCGGCCTGCCCCAAGCGGTCAGGTGTTTCTAAGCGGTATAAAAAGTTAGCTTTTTTACCTTTAGGGTGGTGTTTTCGGTAATCATCCTGATGATAGGTTTCCTGGTAAACCAGTACCGTATTTAAGCCATGGGGAATAAGTGTTTCATAATCTTCCAGATCCAAAGGCTGAACCTCCATCGCTATATGGGCAAAATGGGGGCTGATCAGGTCCAGTACTTTTTTAAAATAATCGGTATGCACCGTTTGATTGGCTTCGCCCGTTACCAGCAGTACATGGTCGTAACCCATTCCTTTAATTACAGCCACTTCCTGCATAATTTCCATTGGATTGAGCGTTCTCCGCTTTACCTTATTGTCATAACTGAAACCACAATAGGTACAGATATTATTACACTCGTTGGAGAGGTAAAGCGGGATGTATAGCTGAATCACACGGCCAAAGCGGTCTAAGGTTAAGCGCTGACTGATCTGCGCCATATCTTCGAGATAGGGTAATGCAGCTGGGGAAATTAATGCTTTAAAGTCTTCCAGTGTCCGTTGCTGATTATTTAAAGCGCTTTCTACATCGGCAGCCGTTTTGTCATAAATACTGGCTTTGGTATCGGCCCAATTATAAGATTCGAATACCTTGTTAAAACTCTTCATCTAAAAATGCGGTTAGTGGACTGCTTGCCGCAGCATCATGTGTTCTCGTGCCTAGTTTAGATTCGAAAGCCATTCTGCCTGCTTCTACAGCCAGTTTAAAGGCGATGGCCATATTGGTTGGGTTTTTAGCTATTGCAATGGCTGTATTTACCAGAACGGCATCGGCCCCTATTTCCATGGCTTTGGCCGCATCAGATGGTGCTCCAATACCCGCATCAATAATTACAGGTACCGTGCTCTGACTGATGATCATCTCTAAAAAATCGATGGTTCTTAAACCTTTATTACTGCCGATAGGCGATCCTAGCGGCATTACTGCTGCGGTTCCCACCTCTTCTAGCCGTTTGCACAAAACAGGATCGGCATGGATGTAGGGCAATACCACAAAACCAAGTTTAACCAGTTCTGCTGTCGCTTTCAGCGTTTCGATGGGGTCAGGCATGAGGTATTTTGGATCAGGGTGAATTTCCAGCTTGATCCAATTGGTTTCTAAAGCTTCGCGTGCCAATTGCGCGGCAAAAATGGCCTCTTTTGCATTACGCACCCCAGAAGTGTTGGGCAATAGGTTAATGTGCGGATGTTTAAGGTGTTTTAAGATATCGTCGTCTTTGCCTTTTAAGTCAACCCGTTTAAGGGCTACTGTAACGAGTTCGGATTCTGAGGCGATTAAGGCGTTTTCCATTTCGCTGGCCGAACTGAATTTTCCGGTTCCGGTAAAAAGGCGGGAGCTAAAGGTTTGATCTGCTATTCTTAACATGTTCATGGTTTTAAAGCGGATGCATGATGAATTTTATTGTTGATTTCTGCTAACACAGTCGAAGTTTGGATTTGGTTAGTCAATGCTGCCGAGATGGCAATTCCATAAATTCCGGTTTCCAGTATAGCCGGAATATCAGCCGCTTCAATACCGCCAATGGCAATAATGGGTGTGTTGATTCCGGCTTTTCTTACTTTTTCCATCAACTTCCGGTAACCGTCTAAGCCAACAATCGGGCTTAGGTTTTCCTTGGTTCTGGTAAATCTGAAAGGGCCAAGGCCAATGTAATCTGCTCCTTCGGCTACCCTTTGCAGGATATGTTCGAAAGTATTTGCAGTACCTCCAATGATCTGGTGTTTGCCGATAATTTTTCTGGCTTCCGGAATGGGCATATCCTGCAGACCTAAATGTACGCCATAACTGTTTACGGCTTTTGCCAGGTGCGGATAATCATTTATAATCAGTTTGGCGCCATAACTTTCGCATAACGCTTGTGCTGCCTGTGCAAAAGGCAGGATCTCGGTTTCGGCCTGGTGTTTAATGCGGAGCTGAATCCATTTTCCACCGGCCTGGAGTACCTGCTCAATGGCATCGATATGAGTGCCTTTTTTAGGGGTTTGCGAGATATATTGTAATGGCTGAATCATTGTTGTATTGTTAAATTTTGAGCATAAGCAAGGCATTTGGCCCGAGCTTTTTTAAAGATGATTAGGGCCTGAGAAGGGTCGTTCCAGATGCTGCCCAACAGTGCAACGCCATCGAAATTCATTGCGCTAACCTGGTCGATTTCGGCTAAGCCGATGCCGCCAAGTGCGATGATTTTAGGGATGGCTTGTTGTTTCTCCAAACGGAAGCCTGGCGGAATTACGCCTTGATGTCCAGGTTTGGAAAGGCTATTGAATACAGGCGCAAAGAAACTGTATTGATATTGCCCGATCTGTTCCCGGTCAGCCAGGTGATGGATAGAAGTGCTGAAGATCTTGTTTTCCGGCCATTCCCCATTATTCCTTTCTTTCCTGAAACTTTCGGTATGGTGGATCCGATGGATATTGTAGTCGTTAACAAGCGAATGGAAATGATGCAAAGCGATCCGCGGATGATATTCAGAAGAAATCCCTCCAATGATTTTCCGGTAACCGGCCTCGGCAACATTTTCTTTACGCAGGTGAAAAACCTGTAAACCGGCTTCGAAAAGCTGGTTAATCAGGCTGCTTTCTTCTTTAAAAACGGTCGGTTTAGAGATTACAATCAGTTCCATAATAATAGGTTAGGAATAAATTTCGCTTCCTTTTTCGGTAAACTCTTTCGATTTTTCCTGCATGCCCTTCGCTAAAGCTTCTTCTGTTGCTACACCTTGTTTTGCAGCATATTCCCGTACATCCTGGGTAATTTTCATTGAGCAGAAATTTGGTCCGCACATGGAGCAGAAATGGGCAATCTTGGCCCCTTCTGCGGGCAGGGTTTCATCATGGAATTCTTTTGCCGTATCCGGATCGAGCGAGAGATTAAACTGATCTTCCCACCTGAATTCGAACCTTGCCTTGCTTAAAGCATTGTCGCGGTATTGTGCTCCGGGGTGCCCTTTGGCCAGATCGGCTGCATGTGCAGCAATTTTGTAGGTAATTACACCGTCTTTCACATCTTTTTTATTTGGCAGGCCTAAATGTTCTTTAGGGGTAACGTAACAGAGCATAGCTGTTCCGAACCATCCAATCATAGCTGCACCAATAGCCGAAGTGATGTGGTCGTAACCTGGCGCAATATCGGTGGTTAACGGACCTAAGGTATAAAATGGAGCTTCGGCGCAATGTTCCAGCTGTTTTTCCATATTGGCTTTAATCAGGTGCATGGGCACATGGCCGGGGCCTTCAATGATGGTTTGTACATCATGTTTCCACGCAATTTTGGTCAGTTCGCCAAGGGTTTCAAGCTCCGAAAATTGTGCGGCATCGTTCGCATCGGCAATACAGCCTGGCCTTAAGCCATCACCTAGAGAGAAAGCCACATCGTAAGCCTTCATAATCTCGCAGATCTCTTCAAAATGAGTATAAAGGAAGTTTTCCTTGTGATGCGCCAAACACCATTTGGCCATAATTGATCCGCCACGCGAAACAATTCCGGTAATTCTTTTGGCTGTGAGCGGCACATATCGAAGCAGCACACCTGCATGGATGGTAAAATAATCTACACCCTGCTCAGCCTGTTCAATTAAGGTATCGCGGAAAATTTCCCAGGTGAGGTCTTCTGCTTTTCCGTTTACCTTTTCAAGGGCCTGATAAATGGGTACCGTACCAATGGGCACTGGCGAATTGCGGATAATCCATTCGCGGGTTTCGTGGATGTTTTTTCCTGTAGAAAGGTCCATAATCGTGTCGGCACCCCAACGGCAGGCCCAAACTGCTTTTTCCACTTCTTCTTCAATGGTAGAGGTAACTGCAGAATTGCCGATATTGGCATTGATCTTCACCAGGAAATTGCGGCCGATAATCATCGGTTCGAGTTCAGGGTGGTTGATGTTGCATGGAATTACCGCACGTCCGGCAGCCACTTCATCCCGCACAAATTCTGGCGTAATGTATCCTCGTGGGGTATTGGCACCAAAACTATTGCCCTGATGCTGGTGATTCATTACCTCGTGCTGCTCGCCCAATTGTGCATTCAGCAGTTCGATCTGTTGGTTTTCCCTAATGGCAATGTATTCCATTTCGGCGGTGATGATTCCTTTTTTGGCATAATGCATTTGCGATACATTGGCGCCAGGCTGGGCTTTATAAGGTTTAGTGGTATAATTAAAACGTAAAGCATCAAGTTTATCATCTGCAAGGCGTTGTTGTCCATAAGCAGAAGATAGTTGAGCGAGCTGCGTAACATCCTTCCTGTCTTTAATCCATTGTTCCCTTAATCTTGGAAGCCCTTTTCGTACATCAATAACGGCATCTGGATCGGTATAAGGGCCACTGGTATCGTATACGGTTACCGGTGGATTCGGTTCGGTTAAACCAAAGCCATTATGAATTTTGGTTTCCGTTAAGCTGATTTCGCGCATGGCCACCCGGATATCGTGGATTTTTCCCGGCACGAATATTTTGCGTGAAGCCGGAAACGGACTGCGGCTGATGACTTCCTGGTTTGGTGTTTTTTCTGTTTTCATTTTGAAATGTTTGAAGGAGAGAATGAGTAAAGGAGAAATGAAGGAATGAGTGATTGGATTTTTGAATGTAAGTATCCCCATTCCATCATTCAAAAATTCAATCCTTCTATTTACCCCCCTTGGGTGGCTTTAATGAGTATAATCTGATCGCCGGGATTTAGCACATGGGTGTTCCAGACTGATTTGGAAATGATGGTTTGGTTAACCGCTATGGCCAGGCCATTGGTCTCTGTCGACATGACAGCAGCCAACATCTGTTCGATAGAGCAGGCCTCGTTAAGTTGGTAGTTTTGATTGTTTATAGTTACTTCCATATTTAAAATATTGGAAAAACTATAGAGATTGCCCCGGAATGGAGATCGAAAAGACAGCAATATGTATATTGCTTTCACTTTTCCCTTCGGCAGTACTAACTGCATCAGGTTCAAAGGGTATTTCTCAGCACGTAGGCACCCCTAAAGTTTTTTGTAAATATATGTGATTAAATTTTTAATGCAGGTAAAAAATGAAATAGATAAAATCTATATCTTAAAGTAAACAACATAGTTTATAACTGTATTATAATTTTTGGTATTATGAACCTGGTGATGAGCCCGGAGGTGCTCCGGTGCAAATCTTTGAGATAAACTTAAATGAACGATAAAGATCCTTCTTGATACTCATGATGATAATCTGGGGATGGAAAGCTTAATTTTTGCTTAATAATTTCGTGCCTTCTGCTTCTGCCGGAAACTCCAAACCAAATCTCTTATCTTCGTCTCCGATTATTAAACCCCGTACACTTATGCAAAGCCTGTTAACATTACAAAGCGGAAAACTGAAAGGAGCAGTATCGTTAAAACTTTCTGAAAACCTGACTGAATTTCCAAAGGAAATATTCGGGCTGGCCGATACCCTGGAAGTGCTGGATTTATCATTTAATAAATTAAGTTCATTGCCTGCAGATTTTGGCCTTTTAAAGAAACTGAAGATTTTTTTCTGCTCTGATAACCTATTTACTGTTTTGCCTGAGCAATTGGCCGACTGCCCTTTGCTTGATATTGCGGGATTTAAATCCAACCAGATAACATCGTTGCCTGCTAAATCGTTAAATCCTAATCTCCGCTGGTTAATCTTAACCAATAATAACATTGCCGAATTACCCAAAGAAATCGGCCTATGTACGCGGATGCAAAAGCTGATGTTATCGGGTAACCGTTTATCGGCACTGCCTGAAGAATTAAGCAATTGCCAGAATTTGAGTTTATTGCGGATAGCGGCCAATAAACTCTACGAATTACCGCATTGGATTACACAACTGCCAAAATTATCCTGGATTGCATTTTCGGGCAATAATTTTAGCAAGATACCAGCTGTTGAAAGACTTTCTTTGATCAGTTGGCATGATTTGGAAATCAGCCATTTATTGGGTGAGGGTGCTTCAGGCATGATTTCGAAGGCAAATAGAACCATTGGCGATGAAACCCAGGAGGTAGCAGTTAAAATATTTAAGGGTAATGTAACGAGTGACGGCTTACCGGAAGATGAAATGACCGCCTACATTGCTGCAGGTTACCACCCCGGTTTGGTTAACCTGATTGGACAGATTGCGCACCACCCTGATGAAAAAAAAGGACTGGTGATGGATTTGATCCCGCATCATTTTTATAATCTAGGTCTTCCGCCGAGTTTAGAAAGTTGTACAAGGGATGTTTTTCCTCCAGACAGAACACTTTCCGAAAAACAAATTATAGGCATCGCTAAAACCATTGCTTCCTTAGCAGCCCAACTCCATGAGGCTGGCATTATGCATGGCGATTTATATGCACACAATACTTTGATTGATGAAGATGGGCACACCTTATTCGGCGATTTTGGTGCAGCAAGTTTTTACGATAAAACCGCTAAAACGGCTGCTGCGCTGGAGCGGATTGAAGTAAGTGCTTATGGTTACCTGCTGGATGATTTACTTGCTTTAAAAGATGAAAAGGTGAGAGCAGAAGTTTATAAGATGATTAGTGAATTAAGAGATGCCTGTTTAACTACAGCACCTTTGGACAGGCCTGGTTTTCAGGATTTGGTTAATCAGTTGGTTAAGATTTAATTACAATGGCTAGACAGGTCGTTATCCGATGGCTCGGATCAAGTTGGGAATGACGGATCTTCGCGTCCTATCAGCTTTCTAAAATCACCTGCCATCTGTGTTGATTTATATAATAAATTCAACTTCATCATGACGATCACTTTATGAAAAATATTAATCCTGCTGCTTTTTTGCCCAATCCAACCTGCGCTGATCGGGCATGGTTGTAACCTTGAAATTTTCAAAGGTGGCGTTAAAACCTTTACCATCCGGACAGGCGGCTACCAAACCCACCATCACTGGCGCATTATCTTTAAAATAACAGGTACGGAGCATGGTATATTTTTTATCATCCAGGGAATAGAAAATTTCAACTGCATCCAGTTTCCGAATCGCTTTCATCCATATTGATGCCGGTGCTTTTTCCAGTTCTACCACGCTCCAATCGCTGGTTTTATGCGTGACAACGGCACTTACATTTTGTTTTCCATTCACAAATTCTACTCCGGCTTTAATCCACTCTTCTTCGTTAATGCGGAGCATCAATCCCATCTGATCAAAAGTAGTGACATAATTTCCGTTAATTTTTACCTTCACCTCAAACTCGCCACCGTAAGTAGCATAGTAAAAAGGGGCATCATCAACGGTAAAACCATAATGTGATATTCGCCAATAATCGGTTTTGGCAGGCACAAACATGCTAAAAGTATTTTTATCCTTAATCTCCCATTTTTCAGGTTCATTAAACCAGCTCATTTTGGATAAACTCTGGGCATAGGTTTTTAAGCTCAATAAAGACGATAGTACCGCAATGATAGCAAGTGATTTAAGTTTCATTTGTGTGTTTTGTATGTTGTGTGCTGCAAACATAATGCAGGGAAAATTTTTAGTAAAGGACATACATCACTATTTTAATGTGATGATTATCACGCCAATATTTGGTCAAAGCAAATCCATCAGGTTTAAAAATCTTGAATAAACTGTACATTTGTCTGCATCAGAAACATGGAATTAGACTTTTTAAGGGCGCACATCCACCAGATCATTTGTTTAACAGATGAAGAATTTGAGCATGCTGCATCTTTTTTTACCAGGCGGAAATACAAAAAACACCAGTATATTATCCAGGCAGGTGATACGGCCAGTCAGGAACATTTTGTATTAAAGGGCATTGTAAAATCTTCTTATACCGACCATGAGGGAAAAGAATATATTTTACAGCTGGCCATGGAAGAATGGTGGTTTTCTGACCCAAATGCTTTTAATACCGGAACACCTGCTACTTTAAATGTAGATTGTATAGAAGATACCGAAACACTTTCTATCTCTTTTGAAAATAAGGAAAAGCTCTGTGCCTCCTCCCGCAAAATGGAGTATTTTTTCAGGAAAAAGTATACCACCGGCAACATGGCTTTGCAAAAACGTGTATTGGCTTTACTCAGCAACAATGCCGGAGAGCGTTACAAGCAATGGCGGAACCAATACCCAACTTTACAGAAAAGAATTCCCAAAACACTTATTGCATCCTATCTTGGGGTAAGCAGAGAAACTTTAAGCAGGTTATCGCTTTAAATTTAATGTTCTTTTTAGCCCCACTTTTTTACCACGAAGATCACAGAAAAAAGGCGCGGAGTACAGACAGTGAGGCGTTTATCAGGAGATTACATTTTTAAAAAAGAACATTGAATCTACTTATAACTTCCAAAATTAATCATCCATTGGATGCCAAATTTATCCTTAAAACTTCCAAAATAATCGCCCCAAAACATATCTTCCATAGGCATTTCGATGGTGCCGCCTTCAGAGAGGCCAATAAATAACCGATCGGCATCTTCTCGGCTATCGGCGTTGATGTTGATGTACATGTTATTACCTTCCTGAAGTACATGCCCGGAAGAAGGTACGCAATCAGAGGCCATTAAAATAGTGTGCTCGTTAATGGGTAAAGCCACATGCATCACACGGTTTTTTTCATCTACGGTTAATTTATCGGATTAGGGCATATCACCCATTTTTCCAAAGAAGATAAATTCTCCACCGAAAACTGATTTATAAAAATTAAAAGCTTCTTCGGCCTTGCCATCGAAGTTTAAGTACGGGTGCATGGTTGCCATAGTCTATTTTTTGTTAAGACTAAGATACAGTAGCCTAAAAAAAGAAAGCGGGTGCAGACAGGACAAATCTGAGGCCGTTTTAGACATTCTAAATTTATTAGATATAATCAGGCTTTATGGTTATCTGCACAAAGCATCTCGTCCTATTTGAAAGAATTGTCCTTCTTTTTTATGCCCTTAACCAGTTTAAAAGCACTCTACTTCCCAAAACCGCGACCAGTTTTTACCTGCATCAAGTTTTATTATCCCTTCTTTACTTGATAGCTCCTGGTTGTGGTTAACGCCATCCGCAACGCCACACCAGGGTTCTAAACACACTAACGGCGCATCGGTTGCCGCCCATATGCCAAAAAAAGGAAAGTCTTCAAAATGGAAATGCAGGCCATAATCATTTTTAGTGTTCATTAAACTGATGCAGTTGCTTTGCAGGTTTTTAAAAACCAGCGCATCGTTATAAAACAGATCGTGTGTAAGTTTAAGCTGATGTGCATTAAGCTCAATATTTTTGGTTTCGTCGGCTACCAGACCATCTTCAAGTTTCCAGAAAGTCAATTTTTCGTCAGCATTAAAGGCCAGGTAATAATCTTCGTAAACGGTATCTGGCGTGTTGGGTACTGCAAATGCCGGGTGCGCACCAATAGAGAATAGAAGCTCGCTGGTACCAGTGTTTGTTACCTCGTAAGTTAAATTCAACTTTCTATCTATTAATCGATACCTCAGTTTCAGTTCAAAATAGAAAGGATATACTTTTAAAGTATCTTCGCTTTGGGTTAACGTAAAAACACCCTCGCTTTCACTAATTTTTTCGAAATTAAAAACATGATCGCGGGCGAAACCATGACGGGGTAGCTCGTAGTTTTTACCCTGATAAATAAAACTGTTGTTTTTTAATGAGCCAACAATGGGAAATAATACCGGGCTATGTTTTGCCCAATATTTTGGGTTGGCATTCCATAAATATTCAAGCTTGTTTTCTTTATTAAATAAACCTTGAAGTTCTGCGCCTTTAGCCGTCAGGCTAACTTTTATATAATCGTTTTCGAGAGTTATCATTGCAAGTTAAAATTAGCAAAATTTGTGTTTTGAAGAGATCTTTTTTAAATAAGGGGAAATCATTAGACTGAATTAGCTCAAGACTTGAGACTTGTGACTTCAGACTAACCACGCTCTTCCCAGATACAAGCAATATTTATGATGGTTTGCACGGCTTTTTCCATATCCTGTACGCTTACCCATTCTTGTTTGCTATGAAAGGCATGTTCTCCGGCAAAAATATTGGGACATGGTAAACCCATATAAGAAAGTCGTGAGCCATCGGTTCCTCCACGGATACTTTGTTGTTTAGGGACTACACCAGCTCTTTCAATCGCCTCAATACCGTATTGTACAATCCTGGGATGCTGATCTAAAACCTGTTTCATGTTGCGGTATTGTGCTTTAATACTAAGCTTATAGGTAGATTTTGGGTAGTTAGCCATTACCTTTTTTACGGTTTCTTCCAAAAATTGACCGTGTGCAGCTAATTTTTCGTCGGTAAAATCCCTGATGATCAACTGTGCTTCTGCTTCTTCTACCTGTCCGTTTATACTCACCGGGTGGATAAAGCCTTCTTTTTGGTGTGTAGTCTCTGGTGTAAGGGTATCTTTTGGCAGTGAATCTAAAATTTCGGCTAGTATTTTGATCGCACTTTCCATTTTTCCTTTTGCAAAGCCCGGATGTGTACTAACACCCTGAATTTTAAGGGTAGCCCCATCCGCAGAAAAAGTTTCATCTTCAATAGATCCGAGTGTTTCTCCGTCAATGGTATAACCAAAATCGGCTCCTAATTTCTTTAAATCAGCTTTGTCTACACCCCTGCCTATTTCTTCATCTGGCGTAAAAAGAAGTTTTATGGTTCCATGTTTTACCCCTGGATTTTTCATTAAAAAGGCCGCCGCTTCCATAATTTCAGCTAATCCTGCTTTATTATCGGCCCCCAATAAAGTGGTGCCGCTTGCGGTAATGATATCGTTGCCAATCTGATGTATTAGGTCTTTGTGCTCGGAAAGTTTGATTACAATATGGTGGTCGTCTGGCAGAATCAAGTCTTGTCCTTGATAATTATCATGAATAATCGGTTTAACATTTTCACCGCTACAATCAGGCGAAGTATCCATGTGCGAACAGAAGAAAATAACCGGTAACTGCTTGTTTGTATTTGATGGGATGGTACCATACACATAGCCATTATCGTCCATTTCGGCATCAGAAATGCCAATGTCTAACAATTCCTGAACCAATACTTGACCTAAATTTTTTTGTTTCGGGGTGGATGGACAGGTAGGAGAATTTGGATCAGACTGGGTATCAATTTTAGCATATTTTATAAATCGCTGCTCAAGCGATTTGTTAAAGTTAGTGTATGTGCTCATAATTCAAAGGTAAAAGTTATAGATATTCGATAAACATATTATTTTTGTAAAAAAACGATATGATTTTTAATTTGCTGAAAGCTACTTATCTAACTCTTCTGCTTGTTTTTATAGGAAGTTTTTCTTTTGCTCAATCTAATTATTTTAAAATGTCTTACGGCTTTGGTGGAGGGGTAAACAAGTCTTACACCGACGTATATCAGGGAAGTTTTGGGTATACCGCCTATGGCGTATTCGATTTTCATATTACCCCATTTGTAACCTTTGGTTTAGAGGGGCAGTATGGTATGGTTCAAGGTGGAAATATAGAAACGGATCCGCACAACCGTCAATTTGTAAATCAATATACAGCGCTTAGTGCCAATGCAAAATTAATGCTAGGCGAAGTGGTAAACTATGATAAAAGTGAATTTTTATATAACATCAGAGGTTTATATGCAGGCCTGGGTATAGGTGTAATCAAAAATAACATTACCGATATCGTCAGGTATAAACCAAGCTGGGCCGCTAACGATCCGGGTTATGGTCCTTTTCCGGGCGAAGATAAAAGTTTGAACCTGTTGGTGCCCTTAAACTTCGGGTTTAACTATTTCATTAATGATGGCTATGGTTATATGCGGTATATCATCAATATCAATGCACAATCTAACTTTACTTTTGGCGAAGGGCTGGATGGCTATAATGATGCGAGTAACAAATTTAAAAACTACTCACCAGATGTTTACAATACCTACACCATAGGTTTTAAGTATATGCTGGGTAAGATTAAATCTTATCGTAAAACACTTTAATAACACCATTTCATTGCTTAGCTTTAGGGTATGAGAAAACTCTTTGTGTTGTGTTTGCTATCCTTGAGGCTAAAAGCTATTGCACAAAAAACACCTTTCGAATTAAGCGGAAAAAAAGAAACCACAACATATACTGAAGCTATACCTTATTACGAAAATCTGGCCAAAACCTACCCCGAAGCCAAATTATTAACCTACGGGCATACCGATTTTGGAAAACCTTTACACTTATTGGTTTTATCACGTGACCGGGTTTTTGATCCGGCACAGATCAGGAAACAAAATAAAAGAATTTTTTTGATCAATAATGGCATTCACCCGGGCGAACCTGAAGGTATAGACGCGTCGATGATGCTGGCCCGCGACCTGCTTAAAGCAGGTAAACTGCCAAAAGACGTAGTGATCTGCATCATTCCGCTTTACAATATAGACGGCAGTTTTAACCGTAGCGGAACATCAAGGGCTAACCAGAATGGGCCGGTTGCTTACGGTTTTAGAGGGAATAGCAAAAACCTCGATCTGAACCGTGATTTTATTAAAACAGATTCCAAAAATTCGGCAGCATTTCAACTCATTTTTAATACCTGGCAGCCCGAAATATTTGTAGATACCCATACCAGCAATGGTGCCGATTATCAATATGTGATGACACTTATCCCAACGCAAAAAGATAAGCTAAACCCCATACTTGCTGATTATTTAACCAAAACTTTAGTGCCTGACTTATATGCTGGTATGGAAAAGCTGGGTTACCCGATGATTCCCTATGTAAACTCAATAGGCGAAACCCCGGAAACCGGGATAACAGGCTTTATCGAATCGCCGCGGTACTCCACTGGTTACACCACGCTGCACAATACCATCGGTTTTATGCCCGAAACACATATGTTAAAACCGTACGATTTACGTGTGGATGCGACTTACAAACTTTTACAAACCTATATTCAGGTGGTAGAACGGGATGCCAAAATTATTGGAGCGAATAAGCGAAAGGCTGACGAATTTGTGGCTGCACAAAAAGAATTTCCTTTGGCATGGAAACTGAATAAAAACGAAGTTAACGATATCACTTTTAAAGGTTTTGAAGCCGGTCAAAAACCCAGTGCGGTGAGCGGCGAAGATCGTTTATACTATGATCGTACCAAGCCTTACACTAAAACCATTAAAGAATGGAACAAGTATGAACCTGCATTATCTGTTCAAAAGCCCGTGGCCTACATCATTCCGAAAGCCTGGGATCGCGTAGTTACATTGCTTAAACTAAATCAGGTTAAACTCAGAGAGTTGAAAAGCGATCAGAAAATTGCTGTCGACAGTTATTATATCGGCGACTTTAAAACCGGGACCAAGCCATATGAAGGGCATTACCTGCACTCCGGTGTAGCAATCAATACCGTTCCACAGCAGTTGCAATACTATGCCGGAGATTATGTGGTTTATGTAAACCAGCCAAGTAACCGGTATATTGTAGAAACCTTAGAGCCTCAGGCTACAGATTCTTATTTCAACTGGAATTTTTTTGATTCTATTTTGGATATGAAAGAGCACTATTCGGCCTATGTTTTTGAAGATACAGCCGCAGAACTGCTCAAAAATAACCCTGATTTAAAAAATAAACTGGAGGCCAGAAAGTCGGCTGACCCCGAATTTGCGAAGAATGGTGCCGCACAACTTGATTTTGTGTATAAAAATTCTGATTATTACGAAAAAACACACAACAGATATCCGGTTGCACGTTTGGTTACAGACGTAAAACTGGATTTAAAATAAACCCAGATGGAATACTTCAATATTGCCCCCGTTGCCTCCGTAATTTTTGTTTTTACTATCATTACCAGCCTATATGCTTTCTACGATAACTCCATCTATGGAAAATTTATGCTGCATCCTTATAGTGTTTCAAAAGGGCAGAATGTATATACCTTAATTACCAGCGGGCTCGTACACGCTGATTGGATGCACCTGTTTTTTAACATGTTTACCTTTTACGCTTTTGCCTTTGCACTTGAAAGTATGATGGGGAGCTGGCGTTTTGGATTGCTTTACTTTTTGGGTTTGGTGCTGAGCGATCTGCCAACGGTGATCAAACATAAAGATAACTTTAACTACAATAGCCTCGGCGCATCAGGGGCAATCAGCGCAGTGCTTTTTAGTTATATTTTATATAATCCAATGTCTAAAATTTATATCATGTTTATCCCTATCGGAATTCCTGCCGTAGTTTTTGGAATTATATATTTAATTTATTGTGCTTATGCTTCCCGTAATTCAAGAGATCATATCAATCATGATGCACACTTTTTTGGCGCATTAACCGGATTGATATTTACGATCATTTTTGTTCCGGGCATATTGCAAAATTTTATCGCCATTTTAACAGGTGGGAGGTAGTGTTAACATTTAATGTTTAGCCCAAGTCGCTCCCCACGATCGTCATGCTGAATTTATTTTACAAGTAGAAATAATATTTTCAATTGCCTTGTAGCTACTACGTGGTCAGCATCTTTCCAGCAGGTAGACCCTGACCTGTAGCGAAGCGGAAAGCTACGAAGTAAAATGAATTACCTTCGGTGAGCTCGCTAAGGCTCGGTTCAGGGTGACGGGTTCATTATTACCCTGCCGTAGGCAGATAAGGTTTCTCAAAGAAGCTCATCGGTTCATCAGGGTTTTTAATAATCTCAAACACCACGTACCCCCAGGGTTTCCAGAAATTTTCCAACACCTGGGCATATATTTTATGCTGCCAAACATCAAAAAGTGGTTTGGTCATATTGCCACGTAAAGGCATCGCTTCAATATAAATAGTACCTTCTACAGGCATAAAGGTATATTCGGGTAAACGGTTAAAGAGATAAGCAGAATAATAAAAGCGGGCACTTAACTCTTCAAATTGCTCCGCAGTTAAGGCTTTTCCTTTTATCTCATTGATAAGATCCTGATGATAGCGTTTATTGGTGCCATTATCCTGTAAGCAGGCAATGATGCCAAAATCTTTCATTTTCAACGAGAAGGTTAAGGTATTAATCTCATCACGGAAACTAAATGGTGTTTCTCCGTTTTCCAGTTTTACCACGGTAATTGACCATGGTGTAAAATCTTCAAATTCCAGGCTGGTATACAGATTTTGCATCATGAAATTCAGGTTGGCAAATTTCATCATCAGTGATTGCGACATGTTTAAACCATCGGCAGTCATTTCCTTGCGTAAGGCCGAATGCATTTCGATATAGACAAAGCCATATAAAAATTTGCCGATCCAGTTGAAGAGATCCAGTTCAGGTAATGCAGAAACGGCACCATACCCTTGTCCGAAGGCTACTTCGATTTTATCTTCCAGCGGATTTAAAAACTGCTCATTGATCTCGGTATTTACCGGGATAACCAGTGTATTGTACGAACGGATACTTTCATCCAAAAACTGGATCTGCTCCTCGCCACTTAAGCCTGCCTGTTCCAATAACCATTTTGGAAGCAGAGGTACCTGAATGACAGGAGAATTAAAGGTTTTTCCACTTAAAAAGCAGGTTTTATATAAAAAATCGAAGTTTTGGAAAGGATTGTATAGGCCGGTATTCATCACTGCAATATTAGCCATTATATTTTTAGGGCTAAGCAATGATGTTTTATTTTAACGCAGGGATTACAAGCACCTCATCCCATTAATGTCCTCCCACAGGAGAAGGATGCCCAGGTAGTACGTAAAGCCATTGCTTAAACAAAGGGAGGTGCTTTCCCCTCTTTTTCAAGGATGAGCCGGGTAAGCTAGTAGTTATTGTAATAATAACTGATATCATCAATAAGCTGGTTGTAAATCGGTTTGGTAAATTCTAAAAACAGTGCGCTCGGGGGCGGTGGTAATTGCTCCCTTCTTTTAGTAATAGCCAATTGTTGTTTAGTCAGGGCCCTATCGTCACCCTTATAACTGGCCCAACTGTCTCTCCAAACATAGGTTCCGGGAAATTTCTGTTGGTGAACCAATTTTCTTGTTTTCCAATCGGTAATGCTCATATCCAATAATCCTGATGATGAAACATTCTTTTCAAAAATACTCAATGTTGCTTTTACGGTGCCGTAAATTGGCTTTTTATTGCGTGTTTCGCCAATCACTACACTGTCGCGTTCTAATTTTTCAACGCGTTCTTTTACATAGGTTTGGCCTACTATAAAATCGTCAAAGTTTAAACTCAGTACCTGATCAGGAACAATTTTTTGATCTGTTGCCTGCGCTTCGCCATAAAAAATAACAAACTTATTTCTCGAGTATTTTGCGATGTACTGATCTATCTGCTGTTGGAAATAATCGCCGCTCAATTTGTACGTATTACTGTTTATCAAAATCGGCTGCACCACAACCCTCGTAACTGCCGCCCAATAAGCATCGTCCAGTTTCGTTTTTACATCCTTATAATCGGGTTGAAGATTGATCACTTTCTCAAATTCATAATAGGCTTTTTTTGCAGCTTTGCGATTGTTTTCCCTCATATAACCCAAACCAGAATTATACCTTGCAGCAGCAGCATTATATTTGCTATCAGCTAGCTCGCTAATATATTTCGAAGGGTTTGGAATAATGACCAAACATGCCGGACAGCTATTGATATCATCCGCCAATTGATTGATTTTTTGATAATCATACATCACCGATTCCCACCTGAATAGATCGTTAGACATTTTAGCCTCATCAATTTTCCGTAAATGATCTTTCAAAGCTAAGTCGTAAGCCATTTTTAATACTTGCATGGCTTCGCTGTTTTTAGGTGAGTTTTGCAACCTGCTTACCGATTTTTCAACCGATAAATCATAATCACCTTTTTGCAGGGCATTTTTTCCTGTGGTACATCCTCCAATAATTATTAAGGATAAATAAATAAAATACCGTAATCTTGAGCTGTTTTTCATGGCGATGGCGTTATGTTAATAAAACAAAGATAATTTGTAACCCGATAATTACCTCATTTATTTAGTAGACGATTGATAATGAAGATTAGTTGCAGGCCATTTGAATTAGAATTAAAACATCCTTTTTCGATCTCAAAATTTACCCGAACCAGTACACCTTTAATGTTATTAAAGATCGAACATGAAGGCGTTGTGGGTTATGGCGAAGCCTCTATGGTGCCATATATGGGCGAAAGCTACGAAAGTGCGAACAGTTTTCTTCAACTGGTAGACTGGGATAAAATCCAGTTTCCATTCAACTTTGAAGAAATTATGGCCTATCTGGATAGCCTTGTGCCAGGTCAACCGGCCATTAAAGCAGCCATTGATATTGCGCTTAACGATATTCAAGGGAAACTGTTAAATAAACCCTGTTATGAAGTTTATGGTGCAGACCCGGCTAAAATGCCGGTAACTTCTTATACCATCGGGATTGATACTCCTGAAGTCATCCGTGAAAAACTGAAAGATGCCGAAGCTTTTAAAGTGATTAAGGTTAAACTGGGCAGGGACAACGATCAGGAAATTATCGAAACGATCAGAAGTATAACCAATGTGCCCTTATACGTAGATGCGAACCAGGGCTGGGCAGATAAGATTAAAGCCATTGATTTAATTTACTGGCTGCATAACCAGGGTGTGGTTTTGATTGAACAACCTATGGATAAAAATAATCTTGATGGAAATGCCTGGTTAACCGAGCGTAGCCCTATTCCGCTACTTGCCGATGAAGCCGTACAGCGTTTAGCCGATATGGATAAATTAAAAGGGGCTTATCATGGTATTAACGTAAAACTGATGAAAAGCTGCGGCATGTACGAAGGGTATCAGATGATTTTGAAAGCCCGTGCTTTTGGGATGAAAGTGCTGATCGGTTGCATGAGCGAAACCAGTTGCGCCACTTTGGCTGCAGCGGCTTTGGCTCCTTTATGTAACTGGGCCGATTTGGATGGGCCGTGGCTCACCAAGAATAATCCATTTACTGATCCAGCTTTCGAAAATGGGAAGTATATCTTAAAAAATCTGCCAGGTTTAGGCTTATCAGGTATTTCTTCCGATCTTTTTCCGTAGGCAGCGTAGAAATGATAGTCATGATTGAAGGAGGAGGAAAGATGTTTGAATCTTGAAGAATTACACATTTACTCATTCAAAATTCACTCATTCTATCATTAAATTACTACTTCTGATCTTTTTCTTTAAAGCTTTTTCTGATGTCTTTGGTAAGTTGATACTTAAAATAGAACAAACAAGCCGTTGTACCCACTAAAAAACCAGCGGGAAGATATTTGTGATTATTGTAACACCAAACCAGTCCGAAAATAGAAAGGATAATGGCCAGGTTATAGAAGATATTTAAAGCAAATTTTTTACCCACGGTAGAAATGATTGAGTTAGAGAGTGATTGAATGACTGAATTATAAAATGAATTTTGAATAAGCATTATGCTATTAACATTTATTCATTCAAAACTCATTCATGCTATCATTAATATACCGGCATATTAGGGTCAAAAGCTTCTTGCCAGGCTAAAATACCGCCTTTTAAGTTATAAAGATTGTCAAATCCGTATTGTTGCTCCAACTGCATTACTGCTGCTGCGCTTCTTTTTCCGCTGCGGCATTGGATAATTACCGGCTTGTCTTTCGCAACCTTATCAGCCTCAATTAAAATTCCGCCCAGAGGAATATTCTCGCCTTCAAGATTGGAAACCTCATATTCGAATGTTTCACGAACATCAATTAATTGAAAATCTTCTTTGTTATCGATTTTCTCTTTTAGTTCTTGTACCGATATTTCTTTCATTTTATAAAATGTATTTATGCAAATATATGAAAAATCAAATTTACGCTCCCTATCAAAAAAATGCCATAAATTTGGTCTGAAACTGTAACAACTATTAACCTTAAGCGTTTAACTATAAATAGTTACAAATGGACAAACTAAACCGTTTCTTTTGGTTTTGCTCTGGCGCTCACATCCCGACACTGGAAAAATATCCTTCAGAACAAAATAAATATACTGGCATTGGCGCCACCATCTTTTTTACCGGACTGTTTGCCGCACTTTCTGGAGGCTATGCCATGTATTTTGTGTTTAAAGGCGATGATATGGCTGTAATTTTTGCCATTGTTTTCGGCTTTTTATGGGGAGCAGCTATCTTTAACATGGATCGGTACATCGTCTCCAGTATTAATAAAAGTGCCGGCACCAATAAACAATTATTACAGGCTACACCGCGTATCCTGTTGGCCATTATGATTGGTATGGTTATTTCAAGGCCAATAGAGCTTAAAATTTTCGATAAAGAAATTAAAGAACGCCTGAAAGTGAGTTACTTAAATGGTCAGCGTGCAAAAATTGATACTTTAAACAAAGCCTTTGAGAAAAAATATCAGGTTGAATTCGGCAGGTTAAATCAGCAGAAAGCCACCAGGGATTCACTGGAGAAAGGAATTAAAGCCGATAGGCAAAAACTTAATTTCGAGATCTTTGGAAATAAAACCACCGAAACATCGGGTGTAATGGGCTATGGACCATACGCCAAACGCAAGGAAGCAGAAATTGCACAGCGTACAGCGGAATTAGATTCGCTGAAAGCCAGCATCAATAAATCGGAAAGCTTTGTAGATAAACGCAAAGAATTTGATGGACTGTTTACCGAAAAGCTATACACCAAAAAACAGTTAGACAGTTTATCGGATATTGCTGGTTTCGCAGATCGCAACTGGGCGTTGGGGCAACTTAAATTTAATGTAGATGGCTCGCGGGATAACAATACAGCGATTGCGGTTACTTTTATCGGGCTGCTGTTTATCTTTTTTGAATGTTTACCTGTGTTTGTAAAACTGATGAGTGCCCGCGGACCTTATGACTACGCGATAGCGGATGGAGAAGAGGTATCCATCTATCATTCTAAAAAAGATAAGGATTTTCATTTTGAAGTGGCCGATAACATTCACGAAACCAGGGTCGATTCCGAGTCTTCAAAAAAGAAGGAAATAATAAAAGGAAAAGCTTACCGCGATCTCGAAAAATACGATTGGGATGGAGAATAGTATGGAAGATGGCTAATGAAAGAGGTATAATGGAGCATGTTATTTATAGTTAGTTTTGTTTTAATTGTATTCTTGAAATGTTCAAGATTGAAATGTTGTAATATAAAGCTGGATCATGTCTCAAACTATGGCTATTATCATAAATGATCAAACCCTAAACCGATAAACTATCAACCACAAAACCTCAGAATTATCAATCAAAAATCCTAAATTCACACCTATATAACTTATTAAATGAAGAAAATATTTCTCTTTACCCTTGTCGGGATGGCAAGTTTGCAGCTTCAAGCGCAAAACATCGATAAAATCATCACACGTGATTACACCGATCACCTGATTAAAACTTTAAGTGCAGATGATATGCAGGGGCGTGCAACTTTTACGCCCGGAATTGATAAAGCAGCTACCTTTATCGAATCAGAATTTAAGAAAATAGGTCTGCAGCCTTTAACAGGTGAAAAAACCTTCCGCCAAACTTTTAACAAATACCAGGTTGCTAACCAAAGTACCAGCGTTAAAATAGACGGACAGGAAATCGCACTGGCAAACATAATGGTTACCGGCGTGAGCACAGAAAGTGTTACGCTTGATAAATCCAACGCCACTGTTGTTAAGTTAGACCCCGAAAAGCCTTTCGTAGCACAGTTCAGAGCCATGTTAAATACTGACAAAAGCCAGATCGTTTTAGTCGACAATAAGTTTGCTGATCTTTTTAACCGTTATAAAGATCATTTCAGCAAACCAACTACAGTTGATGAAAAAGATGTAAAAGCAACTACCAGTGCTGTACAGGTGTTTGTTTTAGGTAAAGATGCCGCAACAGATTTTTCGGCAACAATTAAAAGTAAGATAGATAAAATGCCATTGTTCAATGTGGCAGGAGTAATTCCGGGTAAATCCAAAGCGAAAGAAATGGTTATCTTTTCTGGTCATTACGATCACCTGGGTTTCTTAAAACCAGTAGATGGCGATAGTATTGCCAACGGCGCTGATGATGATGCTTCTGGTACAACGGCCATGATTGCCCTTGCCAAATATTATAAAGCGCAGAAAAACAATGAGCGTACCTTAATTTTTGTTGCTTTTACAGCAGAAGAGATTGGTGGTTTTGGCGCAAGATATTTCTCAGAAAAATTAAATCCTGATGATGTGGTAGCCATGTTCAATATTGAAATGATTGGCAAAGATTCGAAATTTGGTAAAAATACGGCCTTTATTACGGGTTATGAAAGATCGGATTTTGGGAAGATTTTACAGAAAAACTTAGCTGGGACCGAATTTACTTTCCATCCGGATCCCTATCCGGATCAAAACTTATTTTATAGAAGTGACAATGCTACTTTAGCTGCTTTAGGCGTTCCGGCACACACCATTAGTACCGATAAAATTGATATAGATAAGTTGTACCATAGTGTAAAAGACGAATATAGCTCTTTAGATGTAGACAATATCCTTTCCACCATTAAAGCCATTGCCAAGAGTGCAACCAGCATTGTAAACGGAACAGATACACCAACAAGGATTCCGAAGTTGAAGCAGTAACCGAGGTTGAATCCAGATCGTCATTTCGACCGAAGTGGAGAATTCTTTTACACCAGCTAAAAGATCTCTCCATTTCGCTGCGCTTCAGTCGAGATGACGAAACAAAAAATGGCCAGTGAAATCATCACTGGCCATTGCTATTTTTATAATCTTCGTAAGCAGATTACTTACTTAAATACATTGATTTGTCTTTATAAAGCTTACGGAAGTAAGGGTCTTCCAAATCTTTGATGAAACGGATGGCCTCACCTGTAGATTTCATTTCCGGACCTAGTTCCTTCGTTACCTCCGGGAATTTTTCGTAAGAGAAAACCGGTTCTTTAATGGCGTAACCTTTAAGCTTGCGCTCGATGGTAAAATCTTTCAGTTTTGCTACGCCTAACATAATTTTAGCCGCAATGTTGATGTATGGAACATCGTAAGCTTTTGCGATGAACGGAACCGTACGTGATGCCCTGGGGTTCGCCTCGATTACATATACTTTCTCATCTTTAATAGCAAACTGAATGTTCAGTAAGCCACGTACATCTAACGCTTTTGCAATTTTAATGGAGTATTCTTCCATGGCTTTGGTTACCGTTTCTGATAAGCTGAATGTAGGTAAGACTGCAAATGAATCTCCTGAGTGGATACCTGCAGGCTCAATGTGTTCCATCATACCCACAATGTGTACATCTTCACCATCAGAGATCGAATCAGATTCTGCTTCTTCTGCCCTATCTAAAAAGTGATCGATCAATACGCGGTTCCCAGGCAAATCTCCTAATAATTTCACCACTGCTTTTTCAAGGTCCTCATCGTTAATTACGATGCTCATACCCTGTCCACCCAATACATAACTCGGACGAACCAATACCGGATAGCCTACCTCATTTGCTACAACAATGGCCTCCTCGGCATTTTCTGCAACACCATATTTTGGATAAGGGATGTCTAATTCTTTTAATAGGTCAGAGAAACGGCCGCGGTCTTCGGCAATATCCATGTTCTCGAAAGATGTTCCGATAATTTTAATGCCTTTCTCCGTTAATTTTTCTGCCATTTTCAGCGCAGTTTGACCACCCAGCTGAACAATTACACCTTCAGGTTTTTCTAAGTCGATAATTTCGCGAACGTGTTCCCAGAAAACCGGCTCGAAGTATAACTTGTCTGCCATGTTAAAGTCGGTTGAAACCGTTTCAGGGTTACAGTTAACCATGATGGCTTCGAAACCCGATTCTTTTGCGGCCAATAAACCATGTACGCATGAGTAATCGAATTCGATACCCTGGCCAATACGGTTGGGGCCCGAACCTAAAACGATTATTTTTTTCCGGTCTGAAGGTTTTGATTCGTTCTCTTCTTCAAAAGTAGAATAGTAATATGGTGTTTTGGCCGGGAACTCTGCCGCGCAGGTATCAACCATTTTATATACCCTGTTGATGCCTAAAGCTTTACGGCGATCGTATACTTCATCTTCCGTAACATTGCCTAGCAACCAGGCGATCTGAACATCAGAGAACCCTTTTTGTTTAAGTGTTACAAAGAAATCCTGAGGAATATTGTTTAGTGAATATCTTTTTAATTCAGTTTCAAGTAATACAAGCTCTTGAATCTGGTTTAAGAACCATTTGTCAATTTTGGTAACCTTACGGATAGACTCCAAAGGTACCCCCATGGCCATGGCATCTTTTATCAAGAATAAACGGTTCCATGAAGCATGCTCCAAACCGTCCATAATTTCTTCTATATTACGAACCTGTCTGCCATCTGCACCTAAACCAGCACGGTTGATCTCTAAACTCTGACAGGCTTTTTGTAGTGCTTCGATAAAAGTACGGCCAATGGCCATTACCTCACCTACCGATTTCATCTGCAGGCCAAGCTCTTTGTTAGCGCCTTTAAATTTATCAAAGTTCCAGCGCGGAATTTTAACAATCACGTAATCTAAAGTAGGTTCGAAATATGCAGATGTTGTTTTGGTAATCTGATTTTCAATTTCATCCAGGTTATAACCGATAGCCAGTTTAGCTGCAATTTTCGCAATCGGGTAACCGGTTGCCTTACTGGCTAAAGCTGATGAACGAGATACCCTTGGATTAATTTCGATGGCGATAATTTCGTCGTTTGCCGGGTTAACCGAAAACTGCACGTTACAGCCGCCGGCGAAGTTACCGATGGCGCGCATCATTTTGATCGCCTGGTTACGCATATCCTGGTAGCAACGGTCAGATAGGGTCATTGCCGGGGCTACAGTAATGGAATCTCCGGTGTGGATACCCATCGGATCGAAGTTTTCGATCGAACAGATAATGATCACGTTATCATTGCTATCTCTTAATAACTCTAACTCGTATTCTTTCCAGCCTAAAACTGCCTTCTCTACCAGTACTTCATGTGTTGGCGAAGCTTCTAAACCACGTTTTAGTGCCGCGTCGAATTCTTCTTTTTTATGTACGAAACCACCACCAGATCCACCCAGAGTATATGAAGGACGGATTACCAATGGGTAGCCGATTTCTTGTGCAGCTTCTTTACCTTCTAAAAATGAGTTGGCAATTTTCGATTGTGCAACGCCTACACCAATATCAACCATTAACTGGCGGAAAGCTTCACGATTTTCGGTTTTTTCAATCGCTGCAACATCTACACCAACTACTTTTACACCGTATTTTTCCCAGACACCCCGTTCTTCCGCTTCTTTACAAAGGTTTAGTGCAGTTTGTCCTCCCATGGTAGGAAGTACGGCATCAATTCTAGGTAAATCTGCAGAGTCTATATGCTCTTGTAAAATAACCTCTATTGAATCAACGGTTAACGGACGCAGATAAACATGGTCGCCGATAACCTTATCCGTCATGATCGTGGCCGGATTGGAGTTGATAATAGAAACGGTAATCCCTTCTTCTTTTAAAGAAAGCGCCGCTTGCGAACCTGAGTAATCAAATTCACAGGCTTGGCCAATAATAATTGGTCCAGATCCGATAATCAGTACTGAGCGTATGGAAGTGTCTTTAGGCATGATAAAGCTTAAACAATAATTAAAATTCTAAAGTATTTGAACCCGAAGGTGAAGAAGCAAGAGGTCTTATGCTTGCGAGAAGAAAAATCCCAACTGTTCTGTCGGGATGCAAAGATACATCATAGATGTGATTTTAAGGCGTTTTTTTTAAAATAAAAAAGAGCGCTATTTGAGCGCTCTTTTCAGATTTTTCTTTTGATAAATGAGTTACTGCTGTAATTTAATTTCGCCTAAATCAGTGGTGGCACTATCTTTTACGGCAACCTTTTCTACTACAGCATCTTTATATGGTAAAGTGGCTTTTACCACTACAGTATAAACGCCTTCTTTAAGGTTTGTAAAAGTAAAAACACCCTGATTGATCTGTGTACTTAGCGTGTCTTTCGCTGCTACAAGTGATACTGTTGAAGCGGCGTCAACCGGCGTGATTTTCCCTATTATTCCACCCGTTTTAATATTGGTAAAGGCAATTGAACCTAAAGCAAATACAATCAGCAGCGATAATACAATACACAGTTTTTTCATCATATAACATTTTAGTTACTTATTGTCTCAAATACATAACAGCATTTAGTACAAAAAGTTTTAAATAATGAACACTATTTTTTAAATTGTACTATAAATTATACACGAATGTAAAATCTAAATGTATATATTTGTTGCAAATGTTAATTAGTGTTAAAACAATTTCACAAATGTGATGCTGTTGGTCAGAATTAAGTCACGAAGTTGTGATGATCTCATTATTGGCAATAATGTTGTAATAATGAAAACATATATACGTTTTGTATATACTTTAGACAATGATCTAAAGCCTCCTCCGCGGATTAGTTACCCGCCATGAGGATTTCTTCATAAATAGTTTGTTTGGTTTATTATCCGGTTAGAGGAGCCCTCCTCAACCGGATTTTTTCTTTTAAGGCTTTTTCCTTTACATTTGACTGTATCCAGAAGACCTATTGTGAATAAAAATATTAAAAAGATCGCTGTTGTTGGCCCCGAAAGTACCGGGAAATCTACCATATCTCAGCTACTGGCCAGATACTATAAAGTTTCTTGGGTGCCAGAATACGCCCGTTATTACTGTGAAAATCTGGTGGCCGATTATACTTTGCAAGATGAAGTGAATATGTATTACGGACAGATAGCTTTAGAAGATGCAATTTTGGTTACCACCGAAAGTGATTTCATTATTTGCGATACCACTTTTATTACGGTAAAGATATGGAGCGACGAAGTACTTGGAAAAACACCGCAGGTTGTATTGGATGCACTACCTAAAAAGCCGTACGACCTGTATCTGTTAATGGATATTGATTTACCTTGGCAGGACGATCCACTGCGCGATTTTCCGGAGAAACGGGAATATTTTATGGAGGTTTGGCATAGAGAACTCCGTGTCTTAAATGCAAATTATAAAGTAATTAGCGGTTTGGGCGATGAAAGGTTCGCAAATGCGGTCAAAGCCATTGATGATTTTTTGGTCAGATAGGAGATTTATCTTTTTTTGGAAATGATTGCCAGTAGCTTTTGGCTGCCGGCAGTCCCGCTTTCGCTTTACTTCACCCGATGAAAAATCGGGGTTCGTGTTCGCTACTATCGGGTTTAAGAACAAGGCTTGTTGATTTTCCGCATAAAATACCAGCTATTAATAGCTGTATCTGTCATGCCACCTAAACCCGATTGAAGTGGAAAGCCCACAGCGCAGCGAGGACTTGGAACGTAAAGCGGGGCTGAAAATACCAAACGCACAGAACCTGTAGTTTTCTAGACCTAAAACTCGTAAAATTGACCGTTATTAATCCATTTTTAGATTTATCTGTTTAGTAAGTATCAAAAAACATGCTTGTTGTTAAATATTTTATACATTTGCTGCATCATTAGGGGTGCCTTGTTTAAATAAACACAAAAACAGGCTGAGATCATACCCATTTTGAGGTAAAAGGTAGGAGGTAAAAAGGTAGAGGGTAAACCCCCATCAGCCTTAAAACCTTCCAGCCATCAACCTCGAATGCACCTGATCCGGGTAATGCCGGCGTAGGGATTGGAGTTATGGAAGTTTAACTGAAATCGGGGAAGCCCCTTTTTCCGATGGGTTTAACTAAAAACAATAAAATTGAAAAATTTACTTTTTGCAGCGCTTGTTGCAATGCTGCCCTTCTTTGTATCGGCACAGGTTTCGGTTACAGGTAAAGTAACCGATCAAAACCAGCAGCCGCTGCCGGGTGCTACGGTTAAATTGAGAAATCAAAAAACAGCGGTAGTGAGCGATGCTGGCGGAACTTACACCATTACAAATCTTTCTACCGGGAAATATATCATTGTGGTAAGTTATGTAGGTTATAAATCTATTGAAAAAGCGATAGACCTTCTGCAAAATACAACACTAAACTTTAGCCTGGCGCCACAAAATTTTCTGGCTGATGAAGTAATTGTGCGTGCAACCCGTGCCACAGATAAATCGGCCACTACTTATAAGAACATTGGTAAAGAAGAAATCCAGCAGAATAATTTCGGACAGGATTTGCCTTTTATTCTTCAAAATACGCCAGGTGTGGTCGTTACCTCTGATGCAGGTGCTGGTGTGGGTTACACGGGTATCCGGATTCGCGGGAGCGATAACAGCCGGATTAACGTCACTGTTAACGGCATTCCTATCAACGATAGCGAAAGCCAGGGAACTTTTTATGTAAATATGCCCGATTTTGCTTCATCAGTAGATAATGTGCAGATTCAGCGTGGTGTGGGTACCTCAACCAACGGCGCAGGCGCATTTGGCGCAAGTTTGAACATCCAAACTACGGCCAGCGAGACAGAACCCTATGCTGAATTGAACAATACTTACGGCAGTTTTAATACCTGGAAAAATACCGTAAAGGTGGGCACAGGTTTAATTAACAACCGTTTTAGCTTTGACGGACGTTTATCGAGAATCAGCTCAGATGGTTATGTGGATCGTGGATCTTCTGTATTAAAATCGTACTTTTTGTCTGGTGCATACCACGGAGATAAGGACTTGTTGCGTGTAAATGTTTTTTCCGGAAATGAGAAAACCTACCAATCTTGGAACGGAATCCCGCAATCGCGTTTAGAAAATGATTTACCTGGAATGCAAGCTTATATTGATAGAAATGGATTGAGTGCTGAAGATGCGGCAAACCTGCTAAACTCGGGCAGGAGGTATAATAGTTTCCTTTATAATAATCAAACGGATAATTACACCCAGAACCATTATCAGCTCATTTATGCCAGGCAGATTTCTGATCAGTTGTCTTTCAATGGCGCTTTACATTATACTAAAGGCGAAGGTTATTATGAAGAATATGTAGTACAGGATAGTCTGAAACATTATGGCTTGAACCCCGTTGCTGTTGCTGGTGGTACACCTGTTGCCAAAACAGATTTAATCCGCCGCCGTTGGTTGGATAACGATTTCTACGGTGTTACTTATGCCTTTAACTATGTACCCCAAAAGAATTTAAACTTTACTTTGGGTGGTGCATACAACGAATATAAAGGTGCGCACTTTGGGCAGGTAATCTGGGCACAATATGCTTCAAACGGAAACATCGACAGGCATTATTATGATAATGATGGTTTTAAAACCGATTTTAATGTTTATGGCAAAGTAAATTATAGCCCTATTGAAGATTTGAGTTTATTTGCCGATCTGCAATACCGCCGTGTATATTATGATATTGCCGGAACAGAAAATAAGTTAAATACGTTGGCCATTAACCAAACCTTAAATTTCTTTAATCCGAAATTTGGGGCAACCTATTTTATCAATCCACAGAGCAATGTATATGCTTCGTTCAGTGTGGCGAATAAAGAACCAAACCGCGATGATTATGCGGATGCAACAGTTGGCATTACCCCTAAACCGGAGCGTTTGAACGATGTAGAATTGGGATACCGTTTTAAAAATGACAAATTTAATATAGGTGCCAATGCCTATGGAATGTTCTATAAAAACCAATTGGTGGTAACAGGAAAAATAAATGATGTTGGCGGAAACTTCCGTCAGAATGTGGACAAGAGTTACCGTTTAGGGATAGAGCTTGATGGTTCTTATACCATGAGCAAACAGTTTATTGTAAATGCCAACGCTGCTTTTAGCCGCAACAAAATCAAAAACTTTACCGAGTATTACGATGATTACGATAATGGTGGACAAGTAATTAAAAACTATGAATTAACTGATATCTCTTATTCTCCGGGAGCGGTTCTTTTCGGAGAGCTGGTTTACAAACCGGTTAACGGTTTTGCGGTAGCTTTGCAAAGTAAATATGTGAGCAAACAATATCTGGATAACACGCAGAACAACGATAGAACCATTAATGGTTACTGGGTAAGCAATGCACGTTTAGGTTACGATTTTAAATTTGCCGGCGTTAAAAATATTAACCTGGGTTTGTTAGTCAATAACATTTTAGACAAAAAATACGCAAGCAACGGTTATACTTATGGCTACCAATATGGAGGAAGCAGGATAACCGAAAACTTTTTTTACCCACAAGCAGGCACCAACTTTTTGTTAAGTTTGAATGTTAAGTTTTAAGTAAGACTAAGCAAAAAGCTGAAAATCATTAAAATCGCCATTGTAAGATAAACGCTCAATGGCGATTTTGTTTATCTTGCTTTCCTGATCTTAAAATCCTTTAATTTTAACCATCCTGATCCAACATGAAATACATCGAAAAGCTCCATTACATCACACACGATATCCCACATTTAAGCCACGTTCAACAGGTACTGCTGGCCTGCGAGGCCGGTGCAAAATGGATCCAGTACCGTTGCCTGAGCAAAAATGATGAAGCACTCTTAAAAGATATTAAGGCAATAGCCGAAATCTGTGATGATTGGGGCACCACTTTAATCGTTACCGATCATGTTCATTTAAATGGAAAAGCCGATATTCAGGGGTTTCATATAGAAGATATGGATGCTGATTTTATCGCCTTGCGTAAACTGGTAGGCCATGATATTACCCTCGGAGGATCTGCAAATACGGTAGAAAATCTAATCCGGCTTGCCCGGGATGGCGCCGATTATGTGGGCTATGGTCCATTTGCAGATACGGAAACCAAACCCAACAATTATGCGCATTTAGGTATTGAAGGCTACCAGCATGTGGTCAGCGCATTGAAAGCTCAGGCCATCAGCATTCCGTTATTGGCTGTGGGCGGGATAAAAACCTACGATGTGGAAGCTTTAATGCAAACCGGTATTTACGGCATAGCTATATCAGGAGCCCTAAATTTTGCTGGCGATTTTATTGAAGCCTATCAGGATTTTTACAATTTAGTTAAAGAAGGTGCTGTTAATTAACATTTTACAATTTGAACCAGGTAGGATAATTTTTAGCTTTGGGTAAAACCAAACAAAATATGTCTGAAAAAGCTCTTCAAAATCCTGCACCCTGGAACATTTATAAAAAAATCTCTTTCAGGTTCTTTTTCCTGCTCTTGTCACTTTTCATCATCTTGAATAACAATGGAGCCTTTACTTTCTTCTCAAGTGTACTGCAGCTGCCAAATCTGGTATTGCATGATTTTATTCCATGGTTCTCTAAACAAATTATCCACTATAATTATGATTTTACCATTTATACTAATGGCAGCGGCGATACCTCTTATGATTGGGTATTGCTACTCGTTATATTTTTGGTATCGGTAATTGGTAGTATTGTTTGGTCAGCTGTAGATCGTAAACGCAAAAGTTACAACGCAGCTTATTATTGGCTTGTGGTACTGGTGAGATTTTATTTAGCTTTTACCTTGATACTATATGGTGCTATAAAAGTAATCAAACTCCAGTTTCCCGATCCTTCTTTAATGAGGTTGCTTCAACCTTTCGGAAATGCTTCGCCAATGGGGCTTGCGTGGACCTTCCTCGGGTTTTCAAAAGGGTATAATATTTTTATGGGCATTGTTGAAGTTTCTGCCATCATGCTTTTATTCCGTAGAACAGTAGTTGTGGGTGCTTTTTTATCCCTTGCCGCAACAGTTAACGTAATGGCGATGAATTATTTTTTCGATGTTCCTGTAAAACTACTTTCAACTGCACTGGTGGTGATGTGTCTTTTTATTTTGGCCCCTCATTTCTTAAAGCTATATCGTTTCTTTATTAATTATGAAAGTCAGCAGCTTGAGAAAATGTACCAACCTAAATTTAAAAAAAGATGGCTTGACCTCACGGCTTATGGTGTTAAATACCTGTACATCGCAGCTTCGCTGATCTTCTTGATCTCTTCATTAATCGAACAAAGGAAAACTTATGGTAGCGCCGCGCCAAAGCCATTTATGTATGGCATTTATGATGTTGAAAGCATGAAGGTTAAAGGAAAAACCTTAATGCCATTAGCCACTGATAGCACCAGATGGAAGCAAATGATTATTAATTATTCAGGTTATGCCCGGATAAAAAAGATGAACGATAGCTCCGCTAATTTCACTACGGTTTTTGATCAGAAGAAAAAAGGACTGGTACTCAAATCAACTGATAAAGACTCCACAAAATATGTTTTAAACTATAATTTTATTGGAAAAGATAAACTGATTTTATCAGGCTTCACAGAAAAAGATTCTGTTATGGTAAGTTTTAAGCGAAAAGACCTCAAGGCGTTTAAACTCATCAACAGGGGTTTTCATTGGGTAAGTGAGTATCCATACAATCGTTAATCATTTTACGGCAGGCAGATTCTTACTTTACCGTACTTAAAGCGAAATTTATATATTCGCAGTATGTCTTCACACCATATTGTAAAAGAAAAACAAGAGCCGGCTTTATACATCGATGAGCTTGGGAATTTTAACGAAGAATTTTTGGGGCAGCTGCTTGAATGGAGCCCTACGCTTTTGGTTAACGGAGAAAATTACGATAAGATTTTTTCTTTGGGTTTAAAAGTTGATGTACTGGTAAATGGGAATGGGCAGGATACGCAGGAAGATACAAAAGTTGTTCAGGGACCTGTTGATGCCTTAATGGTAGCCATTAATTATCTGTACGAAGAAAAATATCCTGCGGTAAATGTGATTACGGGGAAATTCGACCTGGAGAAATTTGCCGGATTTGAAGATAAAATTAACCTGGTGGTATTTACGGAGAGGGCAAAGCACTATCCCATAAAATCGGGATTCTCTGTTTGGAAACCTGCAGGAAGCGAATTTCTGATTCACGGCAACCGATATCTCGAAGTGACCAACCTTGCGCAGAATGAAGAAGAAATTTTTACTGTAGTTAAAGATGGCTTTGTAGAATTTACCTTTTCCGGACAACCGATTTTTATTAGCGAACCTATATGATCACCCTTAGAAAAGCAAAAGAAGAAGATATAGAAGTGATCAGGGATATTGCTGTGGCAACCTGGCCCTCAACCTATATGGATATTATCGGGCAGGCGCAGATAGATTATATGTTGGAGAAAATGTATAGCAAAGGAGAGTTGCTGAAACAGCTGATGGAAGGACATATTTTCCTGATTGCAGAGGAAGGCGAAACTCAGTTCGGTTTTGCAGGATATTCCATCATTGGTCATGAAGAACGCGTTTACAAACTGCATAAACTTTATGTGCTGCCATCAGCACATGGTAAAGGTGTTGGAAAAATCTTAATTAATGAGGTTTTTAACCAGGTAAAAAATGCAGGCGGAAGCGCTTTGCAATTGAATGTAAATAAGCATAATAAAGCCAAAGACTTTTATCTGAAAGGCGGTTTTACCATTAAGGAGTCGGTAAAGCTTGACATAGGAGAGGGTTATTTTATGGATGATTATGTAATGGAATATAAGTTTTAAATCTGCTCAAATTATCGTCATTTCGAGCGTAGTGCAACGCAGCCGAGAACCATGTAGTGCTCAGCGAAGCTAAATCTATCTTAGCAGATCTCTCCGTTGTGCTGCGCTTCAGTCGAGATGACGTGGCTATGGATACTAATTCTTCATCCTTCCCTGCTCTGCTTCAGTGCCTGTAGAGCGGCGGCGGGCCGGCTTAATTTCATTTTTGCCAAAACGATAAGTGAAGCTGATCCGGCCGATTCGGGTTTCATTTTTTTGGTGTAAAGCGTAGGTTAAACCAGGATAAGCGCTTGATAAATTATTTTCAGACATATTAAATACATCTGATAAGGCTAGTTTCAAGCTTGCTTTTTTATTGAACAGCGATTTGCTCAAACCTGCGTCAATGTAGTAACGGGCTTTTAAACTGAGTGTTCCGTAATCTAGTGGCGATTCATAACTGCCGTTTATCTCTGCAGTAAAGCCATCCATAATGGTAAAGGTTTGCTGTGATTTAAACTGGAAAGATGTTTTTCCGGTTTTTAAAGCGCTCCCTGCCAGATCCGGCGCTTCAAAACTAAGGTAAAAAACATTTAGGTTATTATTGGTCTGCCACCATTTGGTAAGCTGAAGCGGTACATTTAAATTGGCATTGTAGCTAATGTTGGTGGCAATGTTTGCATTGGTCTGATATAACGATTGGCTTGCTGCATCAGGCAAAATTACTTCAGCAATTACATCGTTAATCCTGCTATAGCCTATCGAGAGCATGTATTTTTGCAACAGGGTATAACTCAGCTCAAAATTGTGTGTATACTGAGGGTTTAAAAATGGATTTCCTTTGCTGTAAGTAAATTCATCCAGATAATAAATAAATGGATTTAGAGCGTCATAACTCGGACGGTCTATCCTTCTGCTGTAAGAAAACCCTAACTGATTGTTTTTTGAAAGCGTTTGCTGAACAAAGAGCGTTGGAAAGAAATCCCAGTAATTTCGTTCTACAACGGTATTTTTGGTGATCAGGTTCCCTTTCGAGTTGGTTTGCTCAACCCTCAGTCCAATTTGTACACTGGTATTTTTAAACTGTTTATTTACATTGGTGTAAGCTGCATTTACATTTTCGTCATATACAAATTGATTGCTTCTTTTAATGTCGTTCCGCCATATATTATTGACGTACTCTTCTGCCTGAAGATCATTATCTGTTTTAACCCAGCTGCTTTTAAGCCCGGCTTCGAGTTTAACCGTTTTGGTTAGGGAAACATTATAATCAATTTTAAATGCTTTAATATCAATCATGGAAGGGGTGTTGTTCCTGGTATAAATGACCGGGCGGATTCGGTCTCCATTTTGAAACCGGTAATCATTTTCATAATCAGAACCATCATTTCCTTTATATCTGGAATAATCTACATCTGCCGAGATTTCTGAACCCGCCGTATCCAGAACAGATTTATAATTTAAATTGTAAGAAACGTTATTGTATTTGTTTGTCTGCAATGAATTGGTGATCAGGCTCGAATCTGCTTTTTGGAAGGATGGGCCAATTAAGGTATTGTTAGCAGAGGCTTCAGTCCCATGGTTAAAATAACCATTTACCAATATGCCAATGGTATTTTTTTTGTCGATGAAATAATCCAATCCTGCCTTAAGGTTATTGTTATATTGTTTTCTGTTGCTCTTACCCACTTGCATAAAGTAGGTATCGGGTGTACCGTTCGAAATCCGGTCGATAGCGATCAGGTTATCGCGCTCAAATTTGCCATAGTTGTAATTACCAAAAAGATTAAGTTTCTGTGTACGGTGGTTCAGGTTTAAACCTGCATTCCCCCTTAGGTTTTTACCATAACCTAAAGATCCGTTTAAGCTGCCATTTGTGCCGCCGTTTTTATTCTTTTTGGTTTTGATATTAATAATTCCTGAGTTACCTGATGCATCGTATTTGGAAGATGGATTGGTAATCAATTCAATGCTTTCAATGTCTGAACTCTGCATATTGCGTAAGAGGTTAGCCACATCGGCACTGCTCATATAAGTTTGTTTACCATCCAATTGAATGAGTACCCCCTGTTTGCCCATCATCGAAATCTTATCATTCTGATCTACCGTTACACCTGGTGCCTTTTGTAAAACTTCGAGCGCAGTAGCGCCTGTCATAATCGCACTATTGGAAACATTCATCACAATCTTATCCATTTTTCTTTCGATTAAGGGTTTGGTTAGGGCTACATTCACTTCTTTTAAGTTTTGAGTGCTTGCAATAAGCTGTGCAGTTCCGAAATCTGCTTTCTGATTATCTTCTGTTAAAACAATGGTTTTACTTTTAAACGTTTGATAGCCCATATTACTGGCTTTATAGTAATAGCTCCCCTTGCCCGAAATAGTGAAATTAAATGTTCCACTTGGGTCGGTAAATGCCGTTTTAACTACGCTGGAATCAGATGCTTTAAAGAGTACAACGGTAACATAATCTGCAGGTTTTTTAGTTTCATCTAAAATTATTCCGCTGATGTTTGGTTTAGGACTTGTTTGCCCAAAACCTATTGTAATAGTAAAGAGAAGTATAACGGTAAATGTTATTTTGTATAGTGTTTTCATGTTTAGGTATTTATTCTTTAAAAAATGGGCAAAAAAATTCCTGTACCGCATGTGCATGCACTTTCAGTTTAATGACCTGCTTATTTTAAAGTTTAGCCGGAAGCGAAAGGTTCCAATTGTTTAGTTATAGATAAGACGTCCGTTTTTTAAAAAGGTTACATGGATTTTGAAAAAGGCCAAAATTGAGCGTCTTGTTGTAAATTTGAGGTGTAAAGATTGAAAAATCAATACAGCTCCGTTTAAATCAATGTTTATACTTGTTTCAACTAACTATGGCGATACGTAAATGCAAAATTTATTTCGTTACGTCATTCTGAACTTGTTTCAGAATCTTTTAAAGAGTGAAGATATCTCCTATTTTCAAAAGAAGAACTACGCTTGTTGGTAGATCTTGAAACAAGTTCAGGATGACGATTTGCACTTAAGGAACTCGGCAAATCAGGAATCATTAATTAGTTGTCTGTTTGCAGTTTGTCAATAACGAATTAGAACAATTAACGAATTGCCAGTTCATCGTTACCAGACGCTGCAGGAAAAATAAACTAATAAATAAAAAAGCCACAGACAACAAGTGTTAACTCGTCTATCTATGGCCTTTAAGTTGCTTAGTAAAAGAAATCCTTTATTTCACACCCAACACATCAACACCTTGTTCAAAAACCACATCAACCGGAATATTCTTTTTAGTTAACCGGTCCAGGTCTGTTTGTAGCGCTGTATGGATCACTGCTTTCTCTTTTTGTGCTTTTTCTACTGCAGCTTTATCGCCGTTACCCTGAAGGGTAAGAATGAAGGCACTAAGATCGTTCATGGCAGATGCAAATTTTTCAAAGTTTACTTTGTAAGTGCCTTTGGCTGTACGCTCAAAAGCCCCTTTTTCCTGAAAGTAATTGAAGCACTGCATATTTGCTTTTCCATGTGCTTCAGAAACACCAAAGCGTACAGAACGTAAAATCCCAGCCATAAATGTGGTATAATAATCTTTTATATCACCTTGCAATTCGCCCTTTTTGAGCAGGCCGGTTACCATATATAAACCTAAAATATCGGCTTTGCCTTCTTCCAGCCAGCTGTATTGTTCTTTTAATGCAGCACGAACAAAACCCTTTCCGGTAATGGTCTTTTTAATTCCTAAGCCATGCGCTACTTCATGAAACATGACGTTTGCAAAAAAAGCATCAAATTTAATGTACTGCTGCTGGTCTGCTTCAATTAATTCTTTTGATATCGGCACCAGAATTTTATCAAACTTCGCCTGCATGGCATTTTTTAGCTGCGAACGGCGCGTGCCCTTTTCCTGCTGAATTTTTTCGTCGTTTGGCAGGTTAACCGCAATGGTTTTAGATCCGGCATTACAGTCTCCGGCATAATAAACAACGTCGTACGCGTTTAACTCAGAGTCTGTTCCGGGTGTTTCCGTTTTGTATTTTGCTGCAACAGGCAGGTTTTTTTGTAATTCGGGAAGCATTTTTACATACTTGGCCAAGCGTTTACTCCACTCTTTATCTTTAATTAAAACATAAGCTTCGTAACTGGTACGGGCATTAAAGAGTTTATCTTCATAATTTTCAATCGGGCCAATAATGAGATCCAAACCATTGGTTTTCATATCCAGCCAGGCATAATCACTTGCCGTAAAATTATCAGTTACCAAAGCATCGGCCCTTAAATTTAGATATTTTTTTAAACCAGCATCGTCCGCAACCAGAGCAGCCTGTTTTAGCAAAGAGCTCGCTTTTTGTAATTCTGCAGCAAATAGTACGTGATAAGGTACGGTTGATAATTTGCCTGTGCTGTCTTTTTGAATCACGGAATAGGCACCAAATTTATCTTCAAGATCTGATTTTTCTATAGCTTCCTTTGTAATTCCATATGGATAAAAGAATGCTCCTTCTGGTTTGGGGCCCACACCTTCAACAAAAGGTTTATCGTTATTTAATCTGTCCCAGGGGCCATAATTAATATTCACGAAATCGCGTGTTTTCTCATCTTTAATGGTGGCCAGCAGGCTATCTCTTTGTGGATAAGCTTGTTTCCAATACAGTTGATCCATAATTTCTGCCGCCTGAATTAACAAAGGCAAAATTTTACGGTCGTTAATGCTGAGCCCGTTAATATTGGTGGTTAATTTTACCCTTTCATAGATGGGTAACCGTTGTGCAACATAATCGGTAAGACTATCTTTTTGTACTACCACAGTCTTTTCATCATTAGATTTATTATTACCCGTACAAGACGACAAAGCGCCTGCCGAGATGGCTATTGCTGATAAAAACAGGGCTGATCTGTGTAAATTCTTCATATTAAAGTATATGGCTGCTAAATTAGTAAATTTTGAAAGCTTTGTATAAAGTTTGATGCATTGGGCGAAGTTTAGCATAACTTTGTACCTTCATTTTTTTAATCAACATACCTATGCTGTTTTCTAATTTATATAAAACATCTATCTTAACTGCTTTTTCTCTGACCATGATTTTAGCCTCATGCACCACCAGCAGGTATGCGGCAACAGAAAAAATTTATAAAGATAAAGCAAAAGGTTTTGCAGAAATTATTGGAACGGTACCTCCCGCCGGGCAATTGTACGATTCGTTAAATGCAGCAAATCAGCAATGGATTGGTTCTGTAAATTTTGGCATACGTAAACCAAATTTTGTGGTGATCCACCATACGGCTCAGGATAGTTTGGCGCAAACCATCAAAACATTTTTTTCGACCAAAGCAGGTACCAGCGCGCATTATGTAATTAGTCGCGACGGTAAAGTGGTGCATATGGTTAATGATTACTTACGTGCAAACCATGCCGGTGTGAGTAAATGGGGAAAAGATACTGATCTTAATTCTTCATCAATTGGCATTGAGCTGGATAATAATGGCTTAACCGACCCCTGGCCGGATGCGCAGATGAATAGCTTGTTAAAATTACTGGCCACGTTAAAAAAAACATATAACATCCCTACCGCAAATTTCATCGGTCATGCAGATATTGCACCTAAACGTAAAAACGATCCTAAAAATTTCCCATGGAAAAAACTGGCCGATAAAGGCTTCGGTTATTGGTATGATGACATACTGAAAAACCCACCAGCAGATTTTAATACCGAAATGGCCCTGAAATACATTGGTTACGATACCAGCAACCTCCCTGCTGCAATTACCGCTTTCAAAATCCACTTTATTCAGAGTGATATTACGCCGACCTTAACACCAGTAGATATTTTGGTGCTCTATAATGTTTATACGAAATATTAAAAGATGGAAGATGTAAAATGGATCATGGAATTATCTAGCTCTACAGGTTACTAATGGCTAATGAACCAGTGAACTAACAAAAAAGCACAGACAAATCACATTAATCTGTGTTCATCTGTGCCTATCTGTGGCCAAAAAAAGCAAAAACTAGTTTGGCTTCTTAAATGTATCTTTTAGGGTTACTGTTCTATTAAAAACCAATTTATCAGCGGTAGAATTTTTATCCAAACAGAAATAACCTTTACGGATAAACTGGTAACGGCCATCCAAATCTGCATCGGCTAATGCTGGCTCAATATAAGCGTTTGGCAATACCGTTAAACTTTCAGGATTTAAATAGTCTTTAAAGTCGCCTTCCTCAGCATCTGGTGTTTCTGAAGTAAACAAACGATCGTATAAACGAATTTCGGCAGTTTTGGCATGTGGAGCACTTACCCAATGGATGGTTCCTTTAACATTTACGCCGCTGGTATCGTTTCCGCTTTTCGATTCGGGAATGTAAGTACAACGGATTTCAGTAACGTTTCCGTTTTCATCTTTCACAAAATCTTCGCATTTAACAATATAAGCGAATTTTAAGCGTACCATTGCACCAGGAGCCAGGCGGAACCATTTTTTTGCCGGCACTTCCATAAAATCTTCGCGCTCGATCCAAAGTTCATTGCTAAAAGGAATTATACGTGTACCTCCTCCATCTTCTGCTTCAGGATTATTTTCGCCGATTAAATCTTCAGTTCCTTTTTCGTAATTGGTAATCACCAGTTTAATCGGATCTAAAACTGCCATTACCCGGTTAGCCGTTTTGTTTAAATCTTCGCGGATGCAAAATTCCAATAAGCTGAGCTCAATTAAGTTTTCGCGTTTGGCAATGCCAATACGTTCGCAAAACTCACGAATACTCTTTGGTGTAAAACCCCTCCTGCGCAAACCACTAATGGTAGGCATGCGCGGATCGTCCCATCCATTTACCAGGTTTTCGTTAACCAATTGAAGCAGCTTACGCTTACTCATTACCGTACTGGTCAGGTTTAAACGGGCAAATTCATATTGTTTTGAGGGGAAAATCTCTAATTTTTCAATAAACCAATCGTACAGTTCGCGGTGCGAAACATATTCTAATGTACAAATTGAATGGGTAATATGTTCAATACTATCACTTTGTCCATGAGCAAAGTCGTACATGGGGTAAATACACCATTTGTTCCCTGTACGGTGATGTTCGGCATGTTTAATGCGATAAATGATCGGATCGCGCATTAACATATTCGGACTGGCCATATCTATTTTTGCCCTCAGAATATAAGCGCCATCTGCAAATTCGCCATTTTTCATTTTCGTGAAAATGCCTAAATTTTCTTCAATACTGCGGTTACGGTATGGGCTGTCCTGTCCTGGTTCTGTTGGTGTGCCTTTTAAAGCTGCAATTTCATCTGCAGAACTCTCATCAACATAAGCCAAACCTTTTTCGATCAGCTTAATGGCAAAGCCATACAACTCATCGAAATAATCTGAGGCATATAATTCATTTTTCCAGTTAAAACCCAACCACCTGATATCTTCCTGCTGACTGTTTACATATTCTGTTTTCTCTGTAACCGGATTGGTATCGTCAAAACGCAGATTGGTATAACCGCCGTATTTTTGTGTTAGTCCGAAATTTAAGCATATTGCTTTCGCGTGGCCGATGTGTAGATAACCATTGGGTTCAGGCGGGAAACGCGTAACCAAAGTTTCATACTTACCACTATTTAAGTCGTTCTCAACAATTTCTTCAATAAAGTTCAATGACTTTTCTTCACTCATAAAAACCTGTAAATTAGGAATGCAAATGTAAAAAGATTAGCGTAATTCTACTTGTTTTAGTTAATGATTAATTTGAGCGCCAAAATCGATACATTTACATCAACTTAATATGAATGATGAGCAAAGTATTAAATCGGCCTATCCGCGTTTTAGTAGCTAAAGTTGGATTAGATGGCCATGACAGGGGGGCTAAAGTAATTGCAACTTCCTTACGGGATGCTGGCATGGAAGTCATTTATACCGGACTGCGCCAAACACCGGAAATGGTGGTGAACACGGCGCTTCAGGAGGATGTTGATGCCATCGGAATTTCTATTCTATCGGGTGCACACATGACGGTTTTTCCAAAAATTATTCATTTTATGAAAGAAAAACAGTTAGATGATGTGTTATTAACCGGCGGTGGGATTATACCCGAAGCAGATCGGTTGAAACTGGCAGCTATGGGAGTTGGGGAGTTATTCCCTCCAGGTACAACGATGGCCAGTATTGTAGAATATATTCAGAATTGGGTAACAGAAAACAGAAATTTCTAAGCTATGTCATATCAAAATTTAATCTCAGAACTAAAAGAGAACATTTTATACATTACCATCAATCGAGAAAAGGCACTAAATGCTTTAAACAAGGATACTTTGGCAGAACTGGCGGATGTAATCACTTATGCAGATAAAACGGATCAGGTAAGAGGCGTTATTTTAACAGGTGCGGGCGAAAAAGCCTTTGTTGCAGGGGCTGACATTAAAGAATTTTCTGATTATAGTGGCAAGCAGGGAGAAGATTTAGCCAAACTTGGTCACGATCGGGTTTTTAATGCTATTGAAAATTCTTCAAAACCCTTTATTGCCGCAATTAATGGTTTTGCCTTAGGTGGAGGGTTGGAGTTGGCTATGGCCTGCCACATGCGTATCGCTTCAGACCATGCGAAGTTGGGTTTACCGGAAGTTACTTTGGGTTTGATTCCTGGTTATGGAGGTACCCAGCGCCTTACCCAATTGGTTGGGAAAGGCAAGGCAATAGAAATGATTACAACTGCAAGCATGATTACGGCTTCAGCGGCAGAAAAAATAGGACTTGTAAATTACGTTGTTCCTCAGCCTGATCTGATGAGCAAAGCTGAAGAGATATTGAATGTCATTAAGCAACGCGCACCATTAGCTGTTTCGGCTGCAATAAAAGCTGTTATTGCCGCGGTAAATCATAACAATGGTTATGCTACCGAAATTGAAGCATTTGGCAGATGTTTCGAAACGGCCGATTTTAAAGAAGGTGTAACTGCATTTTTTGAAAAAAGAAAACCAAATTTTTCAGGAAAGTAGTAAAGGTGTAGTATTAATCTGGTGTTTTGTATAACAAAAATGTTGCAAAGCCTTTTCAATACAAATTTTTTTGAGTAATTATGTTATTTAATTATTAACTGTATATGTTGTTCATACATATGGGTTTTGATGATAACAACGCTGCTCATGAAAAAGAAGATACTCATTGTTGACGATGAAATTAGCATCGGCTTATTGCTCTTCAAGTTTTTAACCAAAAAAGGATTTGAAGTTTCCAATGTAACATGTGGTAAAAAGGTTCTGCAAGCGCTTGAAAAGGAGCGTTTCGATTTGGTGTTATGTGACTATCGTTTAGATGATATTGATGGGAAAGAAATTTTAATTTACATTAAAGAAAACTATCCAAACACCAGTGTAATTATTATCACAGGTTATTCAGACATTAAGCTTGCTGTAGAATTGATAAAACTTGGTGCTTACGATTATATTGTGAAGCCGCTTTACCCGGATGAAATTTTAAATACCATCAATAAAGCCCTGGAAACAGAGGGAAAACTGAAATCTCCTAAAAATTTTGAACAAGCCGGTGGTAATGTTATTTCCGATGTGATCAATTACCCAGAGTATATAAATGGAGAGAGCGATGCTTCGGTGTTTCTACTGAAGCAGATCCAGCTCATTGCACCAACAGGTTATACCGTTATTTTAACGGGGAAAAGTGGAACAGGAAAAGAATGTGTGGCCAAAACCATTCACTTTAATAGTTCTCGTCGTGAACAGCCTTTTATTGCGATGGATTGCGGCTCTTTAACTAAAGAGCTAGCCGCCAGCGAATTTTTTGGACATGAAAAAGGCGCATTTACCGGAGCAACCTTCACGAAGATTGGTCACTTTGAGCAAGCTAATGGTGGCACATTATTTCTTGATGAAATCGGTAATTTGTCGTACGAGATCCAGGCAACCTTGCTCAGGGCAGTACAGGAGCGGAAAATAAAGCGGATTGGAAGTACAAGGGAAATTGATCTTGATGTGCGGCTTATAGTAGCCACCAATGAAAATTTAGCGGAAGCGATTCAAAAAGGTACATTCAGGGAAGATTTATATCACCGCTTTAATGAATTTTCGATACATGTACCGGCATTGAAAGATCGTGACCATGATATCCTGATTTTTGCCGGACACTTTTTGGCCACCGTAAACCAGGAATTAAATAAAAAAATTAAAGGCTTTTCTGATGAGGTGAAGAAATGTTTGCTGGCATACAATTGGCCGGGTAATGTACGCGAGCTGAAAAATGTAATTAGGCGCATTGCTTTATTAACTGATGGCGATTGGATAGAGCCCCGGGTTTTACCATTGGAATTTGGTATGACTGATTATCGGAAGAAACCGAATGAAAAAAAGGTTACCCTTTTTCCGCTGGCATTAAATCATGACAAATCACTTAATTTGCGACACGCTACTAAGGAAGCTGAATATAATACAATTCTAGAAGTGCTGAAAACAGTTAATTTTAACAAAACCAAGGCCGCAAAATTATTAAACATCGACAGAAAAACACTTTATAATAAAATCAAATTTATTGATTTTAGTAAGGGGACATAAATTTTAAATCGGGAAAACAAAACCAGCCATTTTAGCATTTAAAGAAATAACCTTATTGTCCAGAAATGTCAGTATTTTCTTATAAGCAGCGCAATAACATTAATCTGGTTATTATTATTGCGCTCGGCGTATTAATCGCATACTCCCTGCAGAGTATTTTTAGTGCTATTTTAAGTACGCTGGTGCTTTATACGATCATGCGGCCAGCCTATATCCATTTGGCTGAAAACAAGGGGTGGAACAGAAGAGTCACGGCTATTTTCCTCATCGCTATATCCATCATACTGATTGTAATGCCATTTTATGCGTTAAGCAGCATGGTGATCAGTAAAATTTCGGAACTAAAGAATAATGAGGTTTTTTTTAAGAACCTGCTGATTAAATTACAACACCTTATTCCTTTTAAAATCAATCAGGAACTTATTCAGGAAGGGTTAAACCGTTTAGGCAATTGGGCTACTGATCTTTTTCCTTCTTTACTATCGAGTGCAGTAAATATTGTATTAAGCTTGTTAGTTATGTACTTTTTACTCTACTTTATGTTGATAGAACGGGAAAGATTCGAATTTTCGCTTGTTAAATATGCACCTTTTAGAGAGCAGAATGCGCTTCGCTTTGGCGATGAAATGAGGAATACAACCTATGCAAATGTATTGGGGCAGGGGTTAATTTGTCTTGTTCAAGGTTCACTCGTAAGCCTGTCATTTTATGTTTTGGGTTATAAAGATCCTGTGTTTTGGGGCGTAATTACAACATTTATTTCTTTTGTGCCTGTTTTAGGACCTCCTGTCGTTTTTGTTCCGGCCGCGATTTTGCAGATCGCAAACGGGAATAATTTTGCAGGCTGGGCCATGCTTATTTTTGGTTTTGTAGTTATTATCAATATCGATAATGTGCTGCGGTTTATGATTGCAAAAAAAGTTGGCAATATTCATCCTATAATAACCGTAATTGGCGTAATTATTGGTATCCCTTTGTTCGGAATACTGGGCCTTGTTTTTGGTCCGCTACTGTTATCTTATTTTATATTGCTTGTTAAGATTTACGAAACCAGTACACTGGCATCAGAAAGATTGGAAAGAATTAAAACAAATAATGAGCATAGTGAGTTATAATATAGCTTAACAATAAATAATGTAATAGTTTTATATTGTACATCATTGTTAAACCCTTAAAATAAATTGATTATGAATGATAACTCAAAAGTTGTAGTTGCGCTTTTAGCAGGCTTAGCTGCCGGTGCAGCCTTAGGAATTTTATTCGCACCAGATAAAGGTGATGAAACCCGTGATAAACTAAGCCAATCATTAAAAGATCTTGGCGATTCTATCAAAGATAAAGCAGCAGATGAGATTAACAATCTCGCTAGCCTAAAAGATAAAGTAGTAAGCTCTATCAAAACCAAGTTGAGAAGTGTAGAAGAAGAATACAGCGACGATATAGAGCACGCTTAATAAATAAATATATTGCATAGCCGGGTATTTACCGGTTAAATCTCATCTGAATTATGCAGGAGAATAAAGATAAAAGTATTGAAGATCTGGTAGACGATGCTAAGGGTTTTTTAGAAGCCAGGGTAGAGTATGCCAGACTTTACATTGTAGAAAAGGCATCAAAAATTTTTGCCGATCTGGTAACCAGTACTGCTGTTATTGTTTGCTTTATTTTGGCCTTTTTATTTGGCTCGGTAACCTTGGCGCTATACGTATCAGATCTGTTGGGTAGTTATGCCGGAGGTTTTGGCTGCGTTTCCCTATTCTATATTTTATTGGCCATCATTGTTTATTTAACCAAAGATAAATACATTGAAAAAGCAATTATCAATGTAGCAATTAGAAAATACTTTGATAAACTTGCAGATAAGGAGGAAGATGAGAAGTTATAAAGAAATCCGGAACTTAGAAGATCTGCAGGCGAGAAAATTAGAACTTAAGGTGGAGTATACCCTTAAGCAAAATATGCTTAAATCAGATACCAAAACTTTTTTTAAGCAGTTTACGCTTGGTGCATTGATTAAACGGTATGCTACACCTAATAATCTGTTCAAAGCAGACGAAAAATTAAATATCAGTGGTACAGCCATGTCATTGCTTTTACCTATGGTAATGAATAAAACCCTCTTCAGAGGGGCTGGTTTTTTAACCAAGGCAGCAGTAGGTCTGATTTCGGGCAAGGTTGGTAAATCACTTGATGCAGAACATTTATCGGCAATTTTTAATTCTGTTAAAGGTTGGTTCGGTAAAAAGAAAGAAAAAAAAGAAAAGAAGTTTATTGATTATGGCATCCCGCCAGATAGTGAAACATATTAGTTAAATTGGTTCAATAGTTCATTAGGCAATTAGTGAGCGAAACTCATAATGACTTCAATCAAAAAAGCCTCAGGATTTTAAATTCTGAGGCTTTTTCATGCGTTTCGTCACCCTGTCCAATAGCTATCGGATTTATTTCAGGGGCTCTTTAAAAAGATGCTGAAAACGAGTTCAGCATGATGGATCTGTTTATAAATCCGTCTTAATTTTCAATTCTTTCAATTGTTTCTCATCAATTGTACTCGGGCTATCAATCATGACATCTCTTCCTGAGTTGTTTTTAGGGAAAGCAATCACATCACGGATGGAGTCTAAACCTGCGAAAATTGAAGTCAAGCGGTCGAAACCAAAAGCAATTCCGCCATGTGGAGGTGCACCAAATTCGAAAGCATCCATTAAGAAACCAAATTGTTTTTGTGCTTCTTCTGCGCTAAAACCTAAATGTTTGAACATCAAAGCCTGCAATGCACGATCATGGATCCGGATCGATCCGCCACCTACTTCCGTTCCGTTAATCACCAAATCGTATGCATTGGCGCGTACTTCACCCGGTTTGGTATCCAATAAAGCAATATCTTCAGGTTTTGGTGAAGTGAACGGATGGTGCATGGCATGGTAACGTTCGGTTTCTTCATCCCATTCCAAAAGCGGGAAATCCAATACCCAAAGGGCAGAGAACGTATTTTTATCGCGTAAGCCTAAACGGTTACCCATTTCTAAGCGAAGCTCATTTAACTGTTTGCGTACTTTATCGGTAGAACCGGCTAAGATCAATAATAAATCGCCTTTTTCTGTAGCGAAAGCCTCACTCCATTGTTTTAGGTCTTCCTCATTAAAAAATTTATCTACGGAAGATTTTATGGTTCCATCGTCATTATGACGGGCATAAATTAAACCTGTAGCGCCAATTTGCGGGCGTTTGATGAAATCTGTTAATTCATCCAGTTGCTTGCGTGTATAGCTTGCCGCTCCTTTTGCATTGATACCTACCACCAATTCAGCATGATCGAAAACAGGAAAGCCTTTTCCTTTTACCAGATCGTTAAGCTCCACAAACTGCATGGCAAAACGGGTATCTGGTTTGTCAGAACCATATAAACGCATCGCGTCTGCATATTGCATACGTGGCACCTCCGGTAGGTCGTAATTGCGCACTTCTTTAAATAAAGTACGGATCAATCCTTCAAAAGTATTTAAAATATCCTCCTGCTCGATGAACGACATTTCGCAGTCGATCTGTGTAAACTCCGGCTGACGGTCGGCCCTTAAATCTTCATCCCTGAAGCATTTTACAATCTGGAAATAACGGTCGAAACCCGAAACCATCAACAATTGTTTAAAGGTTTGCGGCGATTGAGGTAAAGCATAAAACTCACCTTCATTCATGCGGCTAGGCACTACAAAATCTCTTGCGCCTTCTGGTGTTGATTTAATTAACACCGGCGTTTCAACCTCTATAAAATCTAAAGCATCCAGATAACGGCGAACCGATTGTGCCATTTTATGACGTAAAACCAGATTATTGCGCACCGGGTTACGGCGTAAATCCAGATAACGGTATTTCATACGCAACTCATCACCGCCATCCGTTTCATCATCGATCATAAACGGTGGTAATTTTGCAGAATTTAAAATCTCTAATGCCGAAATTTTAATCTCCACATCGCCGGTAGCCATTTTTGGGTTCTTGTTGCTTCTTTCTACAACGGTACCAACAGCTTTAATAACAAACTCGCGACCTAAAGTACGTGCGGTTTCGCAAAGCTCACGATTATCGTCCATGTTAAAAACCAACTGGGTAATACCATAACGATCGCGGATATCGATAAAAGTCATACCGCCCAAATCTCTTGATTTTTGTACCCAACCACATAACGTAACACTTTCGCCTAAGTTATTTAGGTTTAATGCACCACAAGTTACTGTTCTTAACATATATATAATCTAAATTGAGCGGCAAAAATACCGATTTTGTTTTAAAGTTGGTGCTATAGCTGAAGGTTTTTGGACTGGATTTTTAGGACCTTAAAAGTTTGCATTTTGAAAACTTTTAATTAATGAAAATTTTAGTGAAGAAAACCATATTGTATGATGTTAAAACTTTATCCTTTGGCAGAAATACTATTATTGGTTTGGTTTCATGAATTTCGCAAGATACACTTTGGTCGTTTTAACCAGCTAAAAAGTGTAGATGAAAATGCAAATATTGTAGCGAACAAATATGTTTGGATAAAATAACCTGGCAGACTTAAAATCACGGCCTAAATTTATGCTTTCGATTTTAATCTGCTCAGCGTTTCCTGTGAAATATTGAGATAAGAGGCCACCATTTTGTTGGGTAGGCGCATCACTATGCTCGGATTTTGTGCAAGTAACTGGCGGTAACGCGCTGTGGCATCAAGCGTAATAAAAGACATCAGCCTGTTGGTATTGGTCACGTACGCGTACTCCAGATAATGGCGGTAAAGTTTTTCCCACTGGGGCACAATTTGAAGCAGGGAGTAAAAATCGTTTTGCGAAATATAGGATAGATTCGTGTCTTCTACGGCCTGCACAAATTCCTTTGACGTTTCGTTGGTAATGAAACTCACCAGGGCTGTTGCAAATTGGTTTTCGAAAGCAAAATGCCTTGTGGCTTCGGTGCCACCTGCTGTTAAGAAAAAAATTCGCAGACAACCTTTGTCAACAAAGTAAATGCGCTGACATGTTTCGCCAGGGCTGATCAGGATTTCGTTTTTCTTTACCTGCACGAACTTGAAAAAAGACAATACTTTTTCCATCACCTCATCGCTGATGATAATTTTTTCTCTGATATAATTAGAAAGCTGTTTGCACATTAAAAATACTTTTAGCCAAATGTAACCATGTTTAGGTTTTAGAAGTGACTTTTTCTGCCAGTTTCCGGGCGTTGGGAATAATAATAAAGGCTGCAAAATAAGCTACAGGCAGCATCACGCTCCAGGCCTTTAAGAATTTGAGGAACCAACCCTCGCCAAAACCATAGTTCCGCATTAAACCCACAAATGCCATAATTAATGTCATGGGGATAACCACAAAAAGTGTGTTGATGTGTTTGAAATGTTCTTTTTTCATTTTTAAATTTTTTAATACTCCAAAGGTGCGGGGATTAAAAAACTTAACCTTTGATATAGGTCAAAAAATGAAGGGATTATACTTTATTTGCTAATACTTTTCTTCTAAAGTAATCTCCAGGGCGATAACCTTCCATTCTCCTTTACTATTTTTCCAGTGGTAAATTTCTTCCGTTTGTATGGTCTGTTTTTTAGTAAAAAAAAGCAGATTGGGTTTTAAAATAACCGATTTACGTGCAATTTTCTCGGTAAAAATATCATTCTCCACAGACGATTTGATCCGATAATGGCTGGTTTGTATGGTTCTGGCCCCGCTGAAATATTTTTTTAAATCGATGGTAAAATCACGTTTGTTTATGGTGGGTTTTTCGAAAGGGGTAAAACTCAAATCATCGCCAAACATCGATGTATAGGCCATTAAATCTTTATTTTCTAAAGCCTGGTTTGCTTTTTGGTGTAGCTCGTTAATTTCTGAAAGGATTAAATCGGTTTCCATGGCATGAAGTTAATGGTTTGGATCAGGGTTTTCAAATTTATGATGATCTGGCAGCTGATTTTCCACAAATGTCAAAAAGCAAAGGGCATTTAATTTGCTGGTATTTATAAATTATTTCTATTTTTTGGAAATGAAAGTGCAGCATTTCATCGGTGCTGTAGTCCCGCCATCCGCTTTATCCCGATTGAAAAAATCGGGATGCCCGCTCCTGTCGGGTTGATGAAAAAGGTTAGTTTTCAGTGCACCAAACGTTGTCTCTAAACCTGATTGTCGGGAAGAGCTTCCGGTCCTTCACCGGAACTCGTACCAAATGCAGGGCTAAAATGGCCAAAGGTGCAGGACCCTACATTTCCTGATACTTTTAAATGATCTCTATTTTTTGGAAATGAAAGTGCAGCATTTCATCGGTGCTGTAGTCCCGCCATACGCTTTACTTCGTTGCACTACGTGTTCGCTGCTGTCGGGTTTATTAACAATGGCCCGTTTTCAGGACGCCAGGCTTTGTAATTAAACCCGGATTGCAATGGAAAGCCCGGAGCGCAGCGAGGACTTGTAATGGAAAGCGGGGCTGAAATGGCCAAAGGTGCAGAACCCTACATTTCCTGATACTTTTAAATGATCTCTATTTTTTGGAAATGAAAGTGCAGCATTTCATCGGTACTGTAGTCCCGCCATCCGCTTTACTTCGTTGCACTACGTGTTCGCTGCTGTCGGGTTTATTAACAATGGCCCGTTTTCAGGACGCCAGGCTTTGTAATTAAACCCGGATTGCAATGGAAAGCCCGGAGCGCAGCGAGGACTTGTAATGGAAAGCGGGGCTGAAATGGCCAAAAGCACAGAACCCTACATTTACTGATAACCTGAAATTGATAGTTATTTGTTGAAATAGTGCTTTAAAAGCGCCGGATTTATCTGTATTCGTCATGCTGAATTTATTTCAGCATCTTTTGGCATGAAAGACCCTGAAATAAATTCAGGGTGACGATTCAGAATTAAAAATATCTTAAATGAGACAAATTTAAAGCTACATTATTAATTCAAATCAGGTTAGTACATGTAAGTCACTACGGTTTTTGGAAAATACTTTATTTTAAGAAATAGAAAAATGATTAACATAGACATGTTTCCTGCATGTTCCACATGTTAACCTGAAATTAAGATATTTTAAAATTTTTTCTACCTTGATGCAACGTTTTAAAATCCTTGATGTCTTATTATCAGAATATTCGAAATTTTGGAAGCCGTATACATCGATAAAAATCTGGAACTCGTTAAAAAATGCATGCAGGGCAGTCGCGCAGCACAGTTTGAATTGTACAAGCTGTATGCAAAGGCGATGTATAATGTGGCACTGCGCATTTTAAATTACGAGGAAGAGGCTGAAGATGTTTTACAGGAAGCATTTTTAGATGCTTTTACCAGAATTGTTGATTTTAGGCAGGAAACTACCTTTGGGCTCTGGCTAAAGCAGATTGTGATCAACAAATCCATCAATTACCTGCGTAAGCGGAAGATGGAGTTTGTAGGTACGGATGAAATATCGGAAGTACCGGACGAAGATAGTTTTGATGACAGTGAAATGAAATTGCAGGCCGAAGAAATAAGGCAGGCCATTACCCAATTGCCGGATGGTTACAGGGTAGTATTAAGTTTGTACCTTTTGGAAGGATACGACCATGAGGAGATTGCACATATTTTAAAAATAAGCGAAAATACCAGCCGTACGCAGTACATGAGGGCTAAAAATAAGTTAAAAAGTATTTTAGAAACGAAAGGGATGAGAGATGAATAATAGATTGGAAACCTTTGTAAAAGAAAACCGTAAAGCTTTCGATATGATGGAGCCATCGGCAGATCTTTGGGCAAAGATTGAACAAGGTTTAGATAAAAAAAAGAAAAAAAAACCGGTCAAACTGTATTTATGGATGAGTGCGGCAGCGGCTATAGTGGTTATTTTCGGTTTAGCCTGGTTGTACGTAGGAAAATCACGAAACAAAGATTTAGAAATTGCAGACGTTAGTGCTTCATATGCCAAAAAGGATGTTCATTTTGCAGGTTTAATAACCGAAAAAAGAGATAGTCTGGCCATTTTTGCTTCAGCAAATCCAGAACTTTATAAAAAATTTACAGCTGATTTAAGAAAACTCGACGAAGATTACGAAAAATTAAAAGCAGAATTGCCAACCTCACCTAACCAAACTTTTGTGGTAAAGGCTATGGTAAAAAACCGCGAAATACAATTGCAATTATTAAAACAACAATTATTGATTATTAACCAGGTTGACGATTATAAAAGAGTTAACCAGATTTAATACAAGTAAAACAAACAAATTTGGTATCAACATCTGTCTTGATATTTGATTCAACATACTTGATACGAATAGGAGAACGCTCACCACATCGAAAGTTTAAGGCCAGCCGGCAGGTTTTAAGCGCATAGGTGTTTAATATTTAACAACATGAAAAAAATAAGAATATTTTTAGCCTTTTTGGCTTTAGTTGCCGTAAAAACCAATGCGCAGGAAGTGGTGGTAAATAGTCCATCAGAGAAAGTAATGGTAGATCATACAGAGAATTCATCAATGATTGCGATGGTTAATACTTCTGTATACAAGCAAACAGGCAGCGATGCTGAACGTTCAAAATCCTTTAGTAAAAGCTTTAATGTGGATAGAAATGACAAGGTGAGTTTAAATAACCAGTTCGGGTCTATCGTAATCAAAACCTGGGATAAAAATGAGGTACGTGTTGATGTAGATATTAAAGCTTACAGCAATTCAGACAGCGATGTGCAGAAATTAATTGATGGCGTGAGTATTGATGCCACTAAAAATGGGGATGTGGTTTCTTTCAAAACCAATATGGGTGACAGAAACGGGCGTTATGGACGTGGAATAAAAAATGGTGTGACGACCTGGAGAAGAGAAGTAAAGGTGAATTATACCGTATTTATGCCAGCAGTAAATCCTTTAACCGTGCAACAGCAATATGGTAGTGTTGAAATGGGCAATTTTGCCGGACCAACTTCATTAAAGGTAGAATACGGCAATCTTGTAGCAGGAAACCTGAGCAATACCAACAACTATATCAATGTTCAGTATGGGAAATGTGATATTCAGGATTTAAATGCAGCCGTGATTAAGCACGAATATAACGGACCGGTAACCATTGGTGCTGTAGGCACTTTAGAACTCGTTGCGGAATACGTAGCCGTAAACATCAATACCATCAGAAAATCTGCGGATCTTAAAGTAGAGTATGGAAGAGGCTTAACCGTTGGCACCATAGGCGGCAACTTGCTCTTGAGTGCCGAATATGCCAAAGTAAACATCAATACGGTTAAAGGCAATGCGGTAGTCAAACAAGCTTATGGCGATTTAAATATTGCATCAGCAGGTAAAATTGCAGTTAACGCAGAATACTCAAATGTTAATTTAGGTACGTTGAATGGTGATGCTACCATCAAAATGGATTACAACCGTCTAAATGTGAACGAAATTACGCCGGCTTGTAAAAACTTCACTTTCGGGGGTGAATATGCAAATGTTGGATTGGGCTTTGCAGATCGTTATAATGGTAACTTCAATGTTTCTACTTCGTATGCCGGCTTTAAATATGGTTCAAACGTCACATCAAGTTTGGTTAGTAAAGATGATGAAACTAAAAAATATACGGGCAAAATCGGTAGCGGTGGTGCTGCAAACGTATCCATCAAATCTGAATATGGCTCCATTACCTTTAAATAAGATTTTCTAAACCAAACAAATATTGAAGTCCTGCTGTAATGGCCGGACTTTTTTTATATTTAACGCTGATGAAAATTTACCTTATCTTTTTATGCTGTGTTTTTTCTTTTAAAGCATTTGCCCAAGATGCCCCGGTTAAATGGGCTACGCAGGAAACTTTTTTTGAAGATTTGACGGGTAAAGATTTACCTTCTTTTAATGGTGTAACCATCAATAAAAAACCATTTTCCAATATCGATTTAAAAAACCAGATAGTCGTGATCAACTTTTGGTTCGAAAAATGCCCTCCATGTATAGCCGAAATGCCCGAATTGAATAACCTGGTCGCTAAATATGGCAAAAAGGCTGTAAGGTTTATCGGCATTACCCATGATAGTCCTGCTATTGCCAGGCGATTTCAAAAACGAAACGGCTACAAATATGAAATAGTATCCCTGAGTAATGACGAGATTAGAAAACTAAATGTTAATCATGGTTTTCCATCTAATGTGCTGGTTGGAAAAGATAGCAAGATTATTTATGCCACAGCCAATATTTCTTTTTCTGATCCACAGTTCAAGGCTAAATCAGTGCTTTTTGAAGAGAAATTAAAAATTGAGTTAAAGAATTAGTCGGAATGATGAATGCATTTATTAATCTGCCACAGATGCATCATCTAAAAGCTATCTGAATGCAGTTATGGTCTCCCGGCTTTTTCCCTTCGTATCTATGGGAAAAACCTAAATTTAAAGAACGTATTCTTCATTGATAGGCTTAACCGGCTCCGGAATTTCTTCTTCTTCCAACATTTGCAAAAGATTAATCTCTATCGTCCTGGTAATTTGGTTTAGCGGAACGCCTGCCGAATTGTTTTCGAAAGGGTTAACCAGGCTCATGCCATTAATCTGCGTAGATACAAATACAAAACCGATCAGCCAACCTAAAAAGATGGCAGCAGGCCCAGCATCCTGACTAATTACGAGGGTAAATGTAACTACAAATAACCAGATAAACACCTTGGTAAGATAGGTATAGGTTGTGGGGAATATGGTATTTTTAATGCGCTCGCTCATACCCATTGAATCAGAAAACCGGGTGAGCATTTCATTAATCTCGATAAAACGGAAGCCATCAATAGCATGTGATTTTGATAACTTTTGTAAATCCCTCGATTGGATATTTAAAATGGCATTATGCTTATTGTTGTGTTTTTCTATTTCTTTTAAATCGGCTGCGGTTAAATATTTGGTATAAATTTCGTCTACCGCTCCCCTTAAATTAGCTTTTAGTGCGTATAAGAATGCAATATGCCTGTAAATCATCCTTTTTACGCTTTCTTCATCTTCCTCAACATAATTGAGCAAAGCCCTTGCATAGGAGCGGGAATCATTTACCAGGGCTCCCCATACTTTTCTTGCTTCCCACCACCTGTCGTAAGCCTGGTTATTGTTAAAACCGATGAAAAAAGCAATCGCCGTACCTAAAACGGTTGGGATTATTGATGGAATGGAAAAATGATGCGCAATTAAATATTCTCGTACAAGATAAGCTACAGTACAAGAGGCAATCATGATCAGATCAACATGCCATGTATTCCTCAAAATTCTACTTAACCTGATGTTTTGTATTAACAGCATATAATATGATGGAAAATGAATTAGTTATCGGTGAAATTACAAAACTAAAGCCAAAATGTTTGATTTTGTAACAAATTAACCGACAAACATTACTGGTTGCCGTTTATGGCGCAAATGTTTATCTTGGTAAACCAAATATTCCGGATCACTTATGAGCGACAATTTACCCAAGAACAATATCTTTAAAGTAATCGGTGCATCCTCTCTGGGCACGTTGATTGAATGGTACGATTTTTACATTTTTGGCAGCCTTGCGGTGATCATTGGTCATCAGTTATTTCCGGAAGATGCAGGTGCATCAGCCTTGATCAATACTTTGGCGATTTTCGCAGCGGGATTTATTGTCCGTCCGTTTGGTGCATTGGTTTTTGGCAGGCTTGGCGATTTAATTGGCCGGAAATATACTTTTTTGCTCACTTTGGTACTCATGGGTGGATCTACATTTTTTATCGGTTTAATTCCATCTTACAAAAGCATCGGTTATGCTGCACCAATTTTGGTTTTAATATTAAGGCTAATCCAGGGTTTGGCTTTGGGTGGCGAATATGGTGGTGCCGCTACCTATGTGGCAGAGCATGCGCCCAAAAACAAACGCGGCTATTTTACCAGCTGGATCCAGACCACTGCAACTTTGGGTTTGTTCCTTTCGTTAGGGATTATCGTCATCACAAAAAATATTTTAGGAGCTGAAACATTTGGCCATTGGGGGTGGAGAATCCCTTTCCTGTTATCGATTGTACTGGTTGTGGTTTCGATCTACATCCGCATGAAAATGCACGAGTCGCCCCTATTTTCTAAACTGAAGGCTGAAGGAAATATCTCCAAGAATCCACTGAAAGAAAGTTTTAACAATAAGGCGAATTTTAAAATGGTGCTTCTGGCACTGTTTGGCGCTACTATGGGGCAAGGTGTAATCTGGTATACAGGGCAGTTTTATGCACAATCATTTTTGGAAAACACCTGTAAGCTGGATTTTAACGATTCGCGATATATTTTGCTCTGGGGAATCGCTTTTGCTACGCCATTTTTTGTGGTTTTTGGTGCCTGGAGCGATCAGGTGGGCCGTAAATGGATCATGTTAAGCGGTATGCTTTTGGGTATTCTTTTTTACCGACCAATCTATCAGATTTTTTTGGATGATACCGATTATACTAAAATTGAACAGGCGGATATCTTATCTGTTACACCGGCTCCGTTTACAGCTGTTTTAATGGAGAACTCAACCGATAGCTTACGAACAGTTTCCACTAAAGTAAGGCTTAGCAATGGGGCTTCCTTTAATAAGATACAAATTGATACCATTTCTGCAACAAAAGGGATCCTTTTAGGTAAGGAGATTATAAAAGATAAAATTTTACCCACACCGGTATTCTGGAAATTTGTTGGCCTGATCTTTTTCCAGATTTTGTTGGTAACCATGGTTTACGGGCCAATTGCTGCTTTTCTGGTCGAGCTGTTCCCTACTAAAATCAGGTATACTTCCATGTCACTGCCCTACCACATCGGCAATGGTGTTTTTGGGGGGCTTGTGCCATTTATCGCTACACTAATTGCAAGTTTTTCTGGCGCTACACCATTATCCGGCCTTTGGTATCCGATAGGGATAGCAGCCCTAAGTTTGGTTATTGGCACAATTTATTTATCAAATAAAAGAGACGAAAAAATTAACGACTAAATAGGATGAATACATTAAAGAAATTTTTAGGCTTGTTTTGGATGGTTTTAGGGCCATTAACCATGACTTTTTTGTTTATCCAGGCGATAGATAAGGTAGGTTTGACCCATACAGATATTGAACGTACCAATACCATATTGCAGTGGGCAATTATCCTTTTTATTTTTCTCCCAATTAGTTTGGGCTTGATGATATTCGGCTTTTATGCATGGAAAGGCGAGTACGATCGTCTGCCAGAAAGTTCTGAAGAATTATAGTTTTTATTTGTTTAGAATTTTCGGAGATCTATAAAATAAATTAATACTGTGCAATCGTTCCCGAGATCGTTTGCAACGTTTAATTTCGAAAAAAAAATCATTCTGATGAATTTTAATGTTTAAAATTGTTCATCATATATTTTTAAAATTCGGCTGCGTAGTGAAGTTTACATTCTTATGCGGCCGATTTTAATTTTAGCCTAACCAAATTGATATGAAAGCAATTATCCTGTTCTTTCTGCTCGTATTTTCATTCATCGCAAATGCAGCCAATGTTAAACCCGATTTTATCGTAGCTGCAGATGGAAGCGGAAATTTTAAAACCGTACAGGAAGCTATCCATGCGGTGCCCGATTTTAGAAATAAAACAACTGTAATTTTTATCAAAAAAGGCATCTATAAAGAAAAGCTGATATTGGCCGCCTCAAAAAAGAATGTGAAACTTATTGGCGAAAGTTTAAACGAAACCATTTTAACCTATGATGACTACGCCCAGAAAAAAAATATTTTTGGCGAAGAAAAAGGTACATCAGGTTCATCAAGCTTTTACATTTATGGCGAAGGCTTTTCTGCTGAGAACATTACTTTCCAAAATTCATCCGGGCCGGTGGGCCAGGCCGTAGCCGTTTGGGCAGGTGGCGATAAATTAATTTTTACCAATTGCCGGTTTTTGGGCTTTCAGGATACGCTTTATACTTACGGAGGGGGCAACCGCCAGTATTATAAAAACTGTTATATTGAAGGAACGGTTGATTTCATTTTCGGAGCTTCGACAGCATGGTTCGAAAGCTGCACCATTTTTTGCAAAAAGGCAGGCTATATTACAGCTGCTTCAACTGCTGATACCACAAAATTTGGTTACATTCTCAACAAATGTAAAATCAAAGGAGATGCGCCGGCCAATAGTTTTTATTTAGGCCGCCCCTGGAGGCCTTATGCAAAAGTGGCCTATCTCCATTGCGAACTACCTGATTTTATCCGCCACGAAGGGTGGAATAACTGGGATAAAGAAAGCAATGAAAAAACGGCTTATTTTGCTGAATATAAAAGTACCGGAAAAGGAGCTGAACCTAAAAGCAGGGTGGAATGGTCGCACCAGTTAACAGATGAAGAATATAAGATCTATATTTTAGAAAACGTTTTCCGTGGATGGAATCCGGAAGCGAAATAAGAGGATAAATGCTTGATATACTGTGTTTATCTGCCTGCTTGTAGTGGTCTTTTTGCCCGTTTCTCCGGCAACGATTGCATAGATTTCTCTTCTGTTTTAGCTGCAAACAACGTACACTTGTTATTACAATAACCAAGTATAATTTAACAGCGCAAATAATGAAACATATTTCTGGTCGTTTATGCCAAATTAAAGTAGCTCTCTCCTGCTTAGTTTTATCAGCAGCTGGTTCTGCGATGGCGCAACAAAAGCAAAGCTTACCCATTATTCAGCAGGTTAAATTTAAAAACGATACAACGAGCATTGTCCGCTTTGGGGCAAAAGGCGATGGCATTACCTTAAATACCGAAAGCATTAATAAAACCATTGCCAGCGTGAGTGAAAAAGGCGGAGGCGTGGTCTTAATCCCTTCGGGTTTGTGGTTGACCGGTCCAATCGAATTAAAAAGCAATGTAAATTTGCACCTTAAACGCGATGCCATCCTTCAATTTACGGCAGATTTTAATCAATACAAACTCGTACAGGGAAATTGGGAAGGCCAGCCTGCCTGGCGGAACCAGAGCCCGATTTCAGGTGTAAACCTCGAAAATATTGCCATTACCGGGACCGGGATTATCGACGGGAATGGTGGTGCCTGGCGTATGGTTAAAAAAGATAAACTTACCGAAACACAGTGGAAAAAACTCGTGGCATCCGGAGGCATTGTTAAAGCTGACGGAAAAATGTGGTATCCATCTGAAAAAACCGTTAAAGGTTCGAATACCAAAAATGCCGGCGTAATTGAAGCGGGAAAAACTGCGGCCGACTATGAGGATATCAAAGATTTTCTCCGCCCGAATTTATTGGTATTAACAGGCTGTAAAAAAATTCTTTTAGAAGGAGTTACCTTTCAGAATTCACCAGCCTGGAATTTACACCCTTTGCTTTGCCAGGATTTAACCTTAAGGAATTTACAGGTAAAAAATCCCTGGTTTGCACAGAACGGCGATGGTGTTGATGTAGAATCGTGTAAAAACGTATTGATTGAAGGCAGCACTTTTGATGTGGGTGATGATGGGATCTGCATTAAATCAGGGCGTGATGAAGCTGGTCGCAAACGAGGCATACCAACCGAAAATGTAATCGTCAGAAATAATATCGTTTATCATGCACATGGCGGTTTTGTAATCGGCAGTGAAATGAGTGGTGGGGCAAAAAACATCTGGGTGTATGATTGTTCTTTTATTGGTACTGATATTGGCTTACGCTTTAAAACTACCCGTGGCCGTGGTGGCGTAGTCGAAAATATCTATATCAATAACATCAACATGATCGATATTCCCGGTGAAGCCATTTTGTTCGATATGTATTATGCGGCGGTTGATCCGGTTCCTTTGGCGGGTGAAAAAAGAGAGGCCATTAAAACGGTTACTGTTCCGGTTACCGAAGCTACTCCGCAGTTCAGAAACTTTTACATTAAAGATGTAGTGGCCAATGGTGCCGAAAAGGCGATATTTTTTAGAGGCTTACCCGAAATGAACATTAAAGATATCCACCTGGAAAACGTTACCATTAAAGCCAAAAAAGGCATCGAAATTATTGAAGCTGCCGGAATTTTTCTAAAGAACATCAACATCATTGCAGAAAATACCAATCCGGTTGTCATGATCCAGAACGGATCCAATATCAATATCAGCAATTTAAAATATCCTGATAACAGCACGTTATTGTTTAATGTTTCCGGCGAAAAAACAAAAGGGGTAAAAATTGGTGGAACAACTGTTTCTAAAGCCAAAACAGCTTTCGTTTTAGCTGATGAGGTAGATAAAAAAGCATTTGAAATTTCAAAGTAAGAGCGTTATGAAGCAATCAATCTCATATAAAGTAGTTGCACTTATTGGTTTTTCTGTTTTAACACAAATTGGATTTGCCCAAAAGAAATTATCTGAACAGTTAACCCTCACTGCGATGGAAAAACTGTTTCAGGATACCACGCTGTTAAAAGGTGCTAAAGGCCCCAAATGGACCTATGATATGGGGGTTGTTTTGGAAGGTGCCGCTGCCGTTTGGCGCAATACCGGCGACGGTAAATATTTTAAGTACATTCAAAGTTCCATGGATGCTTACCTGGACAAAGAAGGCAATATTGCGACGTATAAACCAGATGACTTTAATATTGATCACATCAAAAATGGCCGGTCTTTGTTATTATTGTACAAAGTGACCGGACAGCCGAAATATCTGCTGGCGGCGACTAAATTATATGATCAGTTGCAAAAACAGCCGCGTACCAGGGAAGGCGGTTTCTGGCACAAGAAAATTTACCCGAACCAGATGTGGCTGGACGGTTTGTACATGGGCGAACCATTTTATGCAGAGTATGCGAAGCTGATGAAAAAAGATGCCGCTTTTGATGATATCGCCAAACAGTTTATCCTGATGGAAAAAAACGCCCGTGATGCTAAAACTGGTTTGCTATACCATGGCTATGATGAAAGCAGAACTGAACAATGGGCCGATAAAAAAACAGGTCGTTCACCAAATTTCTGGGCCAGGGCAATGGGCTGGTACATCATGGCTTTGGTAGATGTGCTGGATAATTTTCCGGCCAATCATCCGCAACGAAAAGAGCTAATAGCCATTTTAAACCGAACGGCAACTGCAACAGTAAAATACCAGGACCCGAAATCGGGTGTTTGGTTTGATATTTTAGATATGCCAACCCGCAAAGGTAATTACCTGGAAAGTTCGGCTTCTAGCATGTTTGTATATGGCTTGGCCAAAGGCGTACGTAAAGGCTGGTTAACTCCGTCTTTTATGGCCGCTGCAAATAAAGGTTATACAGGTTTAAGGAAAGAATTTATAGAAAAAGCTGGCAATGAAAGAGTAAACCTGACCAAAACAGTTTCCGTATCCGGTTTGGGTGGAAAGCCTAAATACCGCGATGGCAGTTTCGATTATTATATTAGTGAAAAAGTAATTACCAATGATCCAAAAGGTGTTGGCGCATTTATCTGTGCTGCTACTGAAATGGAAATAGACCAGCTACCAAAACCGGGGAAAGGTTTAACTGTTACCGTTGATAATTTCTTTAACAATGAATATATGGTTGGCCCTACCGGAGATAAAATCCCTTTCCATTACCTTTGGGAAGAGGATGATAACAATGGCTTCTCTTTATTCGGAAAAATATTTAACGATGCTGGTGTAAAAACCAATACGCTTAAAACTGCGCCAACAACTGTTAACTTAAAAGGCAGCCATATTTATATTATTGTAGATCCTGATACTGAAAAAGAAACTGCGAAGCCCAATTACATGAATGCTGAGCATGCGAAGCAAATTGCAGCCTGGGTGAAAGCTGGTGGCGTTCTGGTACTGCTCTTAAACGATACAGGCAATTGCGAAATCTCAAAATTCAATGTATTGCCCGAAACCTTCGGAATCCGTTTTAATGAAGATAGCCGCAATAAAGTTCAGGGTGCAAACTTTGAGCAGGGTGCAATAAAAATTCCTTCAGGAAATGCTGTTTTCAAGTCAGCCAAAAAAGTTTACATCAAAGAAATTTCGACCATTTTGGCAAAAAGTCCGGCGGTTTCTGCATTAACCGATAAAGGAGACGTGATTGTTGCCACTGCAAAATATGGCAGAGGAACAGTTTTCGCGGTGGGCGATCCATGGTTTTATAATGAATATATTGATGGCAGAAAATTGCCTGCTGAATTTGAAAATTTTAAAGCGACGAATGATTTGGTGAACTGGTTGATTAAGCAGGTGCCGGGTAAAAAATAACCACAGATGAAAAGGATGAACACAGATAACGCAATAGGATTGTCATCCTGAGCCTGTCGCAGGACTTATTAAAATTACTGCAAACAGCGTTTCGATACTTCGTCAAGCTCAGCACAGGCTAAGTTCAATTTGACATATTGGATGAAAACATATTCTGCGCATCTGTGGCAGACAATTACCACGGCAAATGGAAAACAAAAAATCTGTAAGTACGCAGAACACGAAATAAACAGCATGATGAAAATAAAAATATGGTTAACCCTAATGTGCAGCACGTTATTGCTATCGTGTTATGCACAACAATCTGTTGATGCAACAGCAGATAAAATGCTGGTTTATCAATTAGGCAATGGCGGCTGGCCAAAGCAGCTGGAGGATAAGAGCGTGGTTAACTATGACGCAGCTTTAACGCCTGAGTTGTTGGCCAAAATAAAGGCAACTAAAGATTTACATGCTACTTTCGATAATAAAGCCACCAGCAGAGAAGTGGTTTACCTGGTAAAAGCGTATAAAAAAACACAGAATAAAGCTTATTTGGATGCTGCCGAAAAAGGCCTGGATTATATTTTGTCGGCACAATATGCCAATGGGGGCTGGCCACAATATTATCCTGATCAATCTTCTTACCGATCAGAGATCACTTATAACGATGATGCAATGATCAATGTGCTGAATATATTACAGGATATTGCCACGCAAACTAACGATTTCGAAGTGGTAAATCCAGCTTATATCAAAAAAGCAGAGAAAGCCATTGCAAAAGGTATCGATTGTATTATCAAAACACAGGTAAAACAAAAGGGCGTGTTAAGCATTTGGGCTGCACAGTACGATAAAGATTCCATGTTGCCCGCAAAAGCCAGGGCGTTTGAACCGTCATCATTGAGTACCAGCGAATCAGTAGGGATTGTCCGCTTTTTAATGCGGATCAAAAATCCTTCTCCAGCAGAAAAAAATGCAATTACAGCAGCAGTAAAATGGTTCGATACCTATAAAATAGTAGGCTATCGTTTTGATAGACCGAAAAACCCTAAAACCAATGTTAAAGCTGCGGCTTTGGTCGCAGATCCCACTGCAATTGCCTGGGCACGCTTTTACGACCTTGATAAAAATACGCCGATTTTTGGCGATCGGGACAATACGATTAAAACAAAATTAGAAGAATTAAGTCCTGAAAGACGCAATGGATATGCCTGGTACGGCAATTGGGGACAAAAATTAATTGAAAAAGAATACCCAAAGTGGTTAAGCACAAACGGGAAATAAATAGAAAATAAAAATCTTCATGAAGAGTGACGAAGCAATCTTACTCCTATGGGTATGAGGCACTTTCTTTCTCGCAGTGACGGAAATTGCAAGATTATGATTTTAAACAAAGAAAATTTAAAAAACATTAATAACGGCAAGGTTACAAAACCTACGGCCGAAATTTTAGCCTTGCCCGAAAAAGTAATCCAGTTTGGAACGGGCGTTTTACTGCGTGGTTTACCTGATTATTTTATTGATAAAGCCAACCAGAAAGGGATTTTCAACGGTCGCGTGATTGTTGTTAAATCTACTTCAAAAGGTGGTGCAGACGAATTTTCGAGACAGGATAATTTATATACGCTTTGTGTAAAAGGTATTGAAGATGGGGTAAGTATTGAAGAAAACTCCATCAATGCTTCAATAAGTCGGGTTCTGGCAGCTTCGCAAGATTGGGCAGAAATTTTAACAGCAGCACACCAGCCTGAAATGCAGGTCGTAATTTCGAATACCACTGAAGTTGGGATCGTAAAAAGTGAAGATAAAATCACCGATTATCCGCCACAATCTTACCCGGGTAAACTGCTTGCCTTTTTGCACGAACGTTATAAAGCCTTTAACGGATCTGAAGAAAGCGGAATGGTGATCGTTCCTACCGAACTCATCAGTGATAATGCCGATAAACTAAAAGAAATTTTGCTTGACCTGGCTATCCGGAATAAATTAGGATGGGATTTCGAAAACTGGTTAAAAACAGCCAATCATTTTTGCAAAACTTTGGTTGATAGAATTGTACCAGGCAAACTTCCGGAAGAAGCGCAAAGAGCCATTGAAAACGAACTGGGTTACGAAGATGAACTGATGATCATGGCCGAACCTTTCAGGCTTTGGGCAATCGAATCATCCAGCGAAAAAGTAACAAAGGTTTTATCTTTCGCAAAAGCAGATAAAGGCATTTTCATTGTTCCCTCCATTGATAAATTTAAAGAACTAAAACTCCGTTTACTTAATGGTACACATACGATAAGCTGCGGTTTGGCTATTTTGGCAGGCTTTAATACGGTAAAAGAGGCTATGGCGAATAAAGATTTCTCGGCTAATGTATTAAAATTGATGAAAGATGAAATTGCACCAGTTATAGTGAATGAAGATATTACCTACGACGAAGCGATTGCCTTTGCAGAAAGTGTAATCGACCGCTTTAGCAATCCATCTTTAGAACACCAATGGCAGGCCATTACCTTAAACTTCACTTCAAAAATGCAGATGCGCAACGTGCCGCTGATCAGGAGATATTATGCTTTAAAAAATGAAGTGCCTCAGCTTACTGCTTTGGGGGTAGCCGCTTATATTCTTTTCATGAATGTGAATAAAGATGGCGAAACTTACACCGCGAGCGCAAATGGAAAAACCTACCCTATACAAGATGAATTTGCGGAAGTGTTATACGGATATTGGAAAGACCCTGAAACTGTTGTAGATCATATCCTTGGCGACAAACGTCTTTGGGACAAAAATCTGAATGATTACCCTGGCTTTAACGCAGCCGTTAAATTTTACGTTGATTTATTACAGAATAAGGGTGCAAAAGAAACTTTAAGTAACTTGCATTCAGAAACAACAAATTAAAATGGTTACTCGAATTTTAAAAATCCATCCCAACGATAATGTATTGGTTGCCCTGCAAAACCTGGCAAAAGGCGAAACAGTTATCTACGATGGACAGGAATATATTTTACAGGATGACATTCCGGCCAAGCATAAATTTTTTATGCAGGATATGAATCCGGGCGATCACATCATGATGTATGGCGTGTTGGTAGGCAAAGCACAGCACTTTATCCTAAAAGGCGGTTTAATGGATACCGAAAATACCAAACATGCATCTGATCCTTTTGAATTCCGCCCGTACCATTACGAATGGCATGCGCCTGATGTGGCTAAGTTCGAGGGCAGAACCTTTAACGGTTACATCCGTAGCGATGGGCGCGTGGGTACTGCAAATTATTGGTTGTTTATACCGACCGTTTTCTGCGAAAACCGCAATCTGGATGTTATCCGCGAGGCTTTACACAACGAGCTGGGTTATGCAGTAACCGATAAATACAAATCTTACGCCCACCAACTGGTTGAGGCTTATAAAAACGGTGAAATTTTAGGTGAGGCTGATCCGGATGCTATCGGTTTGGCTAATCCATCCGCTAACCGGGTGTTTAAAAATGTAGATGGCATTAAATTTTTAAATCACCAGGGCGGTTGTGGTGGTACCCGTCAGGATGCTGCAGTGTTAAGCAAGTTACTCGCTGCCTATGCAGATCATCCTAACGTTGCTGGTGTAACCGTGTTGAGCTTAGGGTGCCAGAATTTGCAGGTACACGATTTTATGGAAGACCTGAAGCATCGTAACCCTAATTTCGATAAACCTTTGTTTGTTTTCGAACAACAACAATCGCAGAGTGAAGAACAATTGGTTAAAGAAGCCATCCATAAAACTTTTAACGGTTTAACTGAAATCAATAAAATTGAGCGCCAGCCGGCACCATTAAGTAAATTGGTATTGGGGGTTAAATGTGGCGGTAGCGATGGTTTTAGCGGAATCAGCGCCAACCCTGCTGTAGGTTACACTTCCGATTTATTGGTGGCGTTAGGTGGCACTGTGCTCCTTGCCGAGTTCCCTGAGCTTTGTGGTGCCGAACAACAGTTGATTGATCGCACTAAAGACGAAACTGCCGCACGTAAGTTTATCCAATTGATGACGGCCTATAACCAAGCTGCAGAAAATGTAGGTTCTGGATTTTTTATGAATCCATCACCGGGTAATATTAAAGATGGGTTAATTACGGATGCCATTAAAAGTACCGGAGCAGCCAAAAAAGGCGGAACATCGCCTGTAGAAGATGTGTTGGATTATACCGAACCAGCCACAAAACCCGGCTTAAACCTGGTTTGTACACCCGGAAACGATGTGGAGGCCACTACAGGAAAGGCTGCGTCAGGTGCAACTTTAATTTTGTTCACTACCGGTTTGGGAACACCAACAGGAAACCCGGTTTGCCCGACTATCAAAGTATCGACCAATAACGCTTTGACGAAACGCATGAGCGATATTATCGACATCAACTGTGGTCCGGTTATCGAGGGCGAAAAAACCATCGAACAAATGGGCGAAGATATCCTGGAATATTGCATTAAAGCGGCCAGTGGCGAGGTAATCCCTAAGGCAGTATTGCTTAACCAGGATGATTTTATCCCATGGAAACGGGGCGTTAGTCTGTAGTCCAGAGTTATTAGTCCCAAGTCTGAAGACCAGGGTCAGAGGTTTGTGCGGCTATCCTTACAATCGCCTTTGCTTGCAGTTGCCGTGGTCTGTGTCCTCACTGACCACAGATAGATAAATACAAATTGAGTTCCGGTCTGAAGACATAGGCCGAGCATAAATAAACATGAATAGATAAGTGTTTTGATCATCTCAGATCTCTTATCTCAAATTACATAGCATGAAATCTTTTTTAGACGAAAATTTTCTTTTGCAAAGCAAAACGGCTGAAAAGCTGTATCACCATTTTGCAAAATCACTGCCCATTATTGATTATCATAATCACCTTATTCCAGAGCAAATTGCCAATAATACGCAATTTGCCAATATCAGCAAGGTTTGGCTTGCCGGCGATCATTACAAATGGAGAGCCATGCGCGCCAATGGTGTTGATGAAAAATACATTACCGGAGTAGGATCTGATTACGAGAAATTTGAAAAATGGGCCGAAACCGTTCCTTATACCTTACGTAATCCGCTATACCACTGGACACATTTGGAACTTCAACGTTATTTCGGCATAAATGATTTGCTTTCGGGCAAAACGGCCCGGAAAATTTACGATGAATGTGCTGCTAAACTGCAAACGCCTGAGTATTCCGTACGTGGTTTGTTAGCTAAAATGAATGTAGAATCGGTTTGTACCACAGACGATCCTTTAGATAGCCTGAACTTTCATCAGCAACTGGCCAGAGAAGGGGCAAACCTTAAAATGTTGCCCGCTTTCCGTCCCGATAAGGCCATGAACAGCGATGACGTTGAAGGCTTAAATGAATATATTGACAAACTGGAAGGTGTAACCGATAAAACCATCAGCAGTTTTCAGGATTATATTGATGCTTTAAAAAGCCGCCACGATTACTTTGCAGCAAATGGCTGTTCAGTTTCTGATCATGGTTTAGAACAGATTTATGCTGAAGATTATACTGAAGCCGAAATAGCATTAATTTTTGATAAAATCCGTGGTAAGCAAAACATTTCCTATGATGAAAACCTGAAGTTTAAATCGGCTATGCTGGTATATTTTGCAGAATGGCATCATGAAAAGGGCTGGGTACAGCAATACCATCTTGGTGCTTTGCGTAACAACAATGCCCGCATGTTAAGGCAATTGGGGCCTGATACCGGCTGGGATTCAATAGGTGATTTTAGCCAGGCCCGCATGCTTTCTAAATTTTTAAACCGATTGGATAACCAGGATAAACTGGCTAAAACTATTATTTATAATCTTAACCCGGCCGATAATGAATTAATTGCCACCATGATCGGTAATTTTAACGACGGCTCCGTTGCAGGTAAAGTACAGTTTGGTTCGGCCTGGTGGTTTTTAGATCAGAAGGATGGGATGATCAAACAGTTAAATGCCTTATCAAACATGGGGCTTTTAAGCCGCATGGTAGGGATGCTTACCGATTCGCGCAGTTTCCTTTCTTTCCCACGTCACGAATATTTCAGAAGGATTGTTTGCAACCTGTTTGGAGAAGATATGGAGAACGGCGAATTGCCTAATGATTTGGAATGGGTGGGCAAAATTGTGCAGGATATTTCGTATTTTAACGCAAAAAACTACTTTAAATTTTAACTAAAATCAGGTTTAGGGAGGGTATTTTATTGGAATCAAATCATTTCAATCGTTTTCCTTTCCTTTTCATTCGGTTGCCGAAAACAGGATGAAATACGCCGATCACATATAAAAATGAGCACCCCAATATTCGCTTCATCAGAAAAAGGAAAAAAAGTTTTAAGCTTTGGAGAAATACTTCTGCGCATCTGTCCGGATATGGACGGACAATGGTTAAAAGAAAATAAACTGCCGTTTTATATAGGTGGGGCCGAGCTTAATGTAGCCACTGCCTTGGCCTTGTGGAATGTACCTTCAACCTACCTTTCGGCGGTGCCCGATAATTCCGTTACCCGTGAAATTGTAGAATACCTTAATGTACGCAATATTGATACTGGGCCTATGGTTTACCATGGTGAACGCCTGGGTTTATACTATTTGCCTAAAGGGAAAGACCTTAAAAATGCAGGTGTAATTTACGATCGGGCCAATTCAGCCTATGCCGGTTTAAAAGTTGGACAGATTAACTGGGACGAAGTTTTTGATGATGTGGCCTGGTTCCATTTCAGTGCCATATGCCCAGCCATTAATCAAAATATTGCTGACGTTTGTCTGGAAGCATTAAAAGCGGCGAGTGCAAAAAATATTACCATTTCGCTTGATTTAAACTATCGTGCAAAGCTTTGGAAGTACGGAAAGGAACCGATTGATATTTTGCCTGAACTGGCTCAATATTGTACCCTGATTATGGGAAACGTTTGGGCAGCCAACAAAATGTTGGGCACGGCGCTTCACGAAGATTTAACACCAACAGAGGGTTATGCAAAGGAAACGTTACTGCAACAGGCAACTGATACTTCTAAAGAAATATTAAGTTTGTTTCCGGCATGTAAAGCGGTTGCCAATACTTTCAGGTTCGACCATGGAAAGGGCATACGGTATTATACCGCCATTTATACAGACAACGAATTAACGGTTTCTGAAGAATATGTTTCTGAAGAAATTTTGGATAAAGTAGGTAGTGGAGATTGTTTTATGGCTGGCCTGATTTATGGCTTTTACAACCAGTTATCGGCCAAAGAAATGTTAAATTTTGCCACAGCTGCCGCATACGATAAATTATACATTCCAAGTGATGCTACAATCAGTACTGTAGGCGATATAGAAAAAAGAATAATACGATGATTAGCAACAAGCACAAAATTTTAGATGCCATTTTAGAGCAGGGCATGTTACCGCTATTTTATCAGGATAGCGAACCGGGTAGTGTAGAAATATTACGCACTTTGTATAAAGCCGGGGTTCGGGTTTTTGAATATACCAATCGCGGTAAATCGGCCTTGTCAAACTTTAAAAAGTTAAAAGAAATCCGTGATGCAGAAATGCCAGATCTTTATCTGGGGATAGGAACCATTAAAACGCCTGCTGATGCCAACGCTTTTATCGAAGCTGGAACTGATTTTATCGTGGCACCGATCGTAAATCCGGCGGTAGCCGAAATTGCAAACAAAATAGGCATGCTTTGGGTACCTGGTTGTATGACACCAACCGAAATCAGCGTGGCACAAGAACACAAAGCCATGTTGATCAAAATTTTTCCGGCAAATATTTTAGGCCCTGAATTTATTTCATCAATTAAAGATCTTTTCGCCGGACAGCTGTTTATGCCAACAGGTGGTGTAGAAATTAATGCCGAAAATTTAAAAACCTGGTTTAAAGCCGGGGTTTGTGCTGTTGGTATGGGCAGCAAATTAATTAGTAAGGATGTGATGAACAAAGGGCTTTACGAGGAGCTTTACAACAATACACAGCTGGCACTTGAACTTATCAAGCAAAGTAAATAAACCCAACCCCTAACCACCTACAACCGAAATGAGCCAACCAAAAATCAGCAATTACAGATGGACCATATGTGCACTGTTATTTGTTGCAACAACCATTAACTACTTAGATAGACAGGTACTGTCTCTTACCTGGAAAGACTATTTTGTTCCCGAATTTCATTGGACAGACAGCGATTACGGAACCATTACAGCATTGTTTTCTCTTTTTTATGCCGGGTCAATGTTGGTTGCAGGACGGTTTGTTGATTGGATGGACACTAAAAAAGGTTTCCTTTGGGCAATTGGAATTTGGTCGGTAGGTGCTTGTATCCATGCTTTTTGCGGCATTGCTACTTCAGGTATCATTACCGGTTCATGGGCAATGAGCTTTGCTGGCGCAAAACAGGCACTATCTACTGTTGGCAATACTACATTAATTCTGTCCACCAGTCTTTCGCTGTTTATTTTTGCCCGTTTTGTACTGGCCCTTGGCGAAGCAGGAAACTTTCCGGCAGCCATTAAAGCTACAGCCGAGTATTTTCCTAAAAAAGACCGTGCATTTGCCACTAGTATTTTTAATGCAGGTGCAACCGTTGGTGCTTTGGCCGCCCCTGTTACCATTCCGTACATTGCCGATGCTTATGGCTGGGAAATGTCGTTCATTATCATCGGGGCTTTAGGTTTTATCTGGATGTTATTCTGGATTTTACTTTATGGCAAGCCAGAAAAGCACTCGCGTGTAAATAAAGAAGAATTAGCCTATATCCAACAAGATATAGTTGTACACGAGCAAATTAGCGAAACGGTTACCGCAGCATCGCCTGTAAAAAAATTATCATTTGCAGATTGCCTTAAGTTTAAACAAACCTGGGCCTTTGCTTTTGGTAAATTTATGACCGACGGGGTTTGGTGGTTTTATCTTTTTTGGTCGCCAGCTTACCTGAAAGATATTTATAAAATGAGCGGTACCGAGAGTGCTTTTCCATTATTTATTTTATATGTAATCACCTTATTGTCGATTATTGGGGGCTGGTTGCCATCTTATTTCATCGGCAAGAAAAACATGAATCCTTACGATGGCAGGATGAAATCCATGTTGATTTTTGCCTTTTTTCCACTGTTAGCCTTATTGGCCCAACCCTTAGGTCACTATACCTACTGGTTGCCGGTAATTATTATTGGTATTGCAGGTGCCGCGCACCAGGCCTGGTCGGCGAATATATTCACCACTGTGAGTGATATGTTCCCTCGTCAGGCCATTGCTACTGTAACCGGAATTGGCGGTATGGCCGGAGGCGTGGGATCATTTTTTATCAACAAAGGTTCTGGTGTGCTGTTTACCTATGCCGGCGATAAGCAAATGACTTTTATGGGTTTTCAGGGTAAAGAAGCCGGTTATTTTATCGTTTTCTCTTTCTGTGCGGTGGCTTACCTGATTGGCTGGATGGTAATGAAGACACTTGTTCCAAAATATAAAGTAATAGAAGTTAAATAGTTCAATCCATTAAAGATTTAGGCAATATTATTGTGCCTGGATCTTTGACAATTTTTTAAAACATAAATCTATACTTAAACTATAGATTTAACATTAATTTAACCCTAAGAACAAATAAAATTGAGTACAACGCTAAACCTCGAAAGTATTTTCGTTGAAGAGAGCCAGATTCCAGATGAATTTAGGCTCAAGGAAGAAATCAATCAAAAGGAGTTTCTTTCTAATGGAGAAATGAAAGCATGGAATGGACCATTTAATGAAGTGTTTTCTCCGGTGTGCGTAAAAACCCCTGAGGGCTTGAAACGCAAGCGTATTGGTAGTTTCCCGGTTTGTACAGAGAAGGAGTCGACAGAGGCATTAGATGCAGCCGTAGCGGCTTACGACAATGGCCGCGGACAGTGGCCAACGATGAGTGTTGCCGATCGCATCAGCTGTGTAGAAAACTTTACGCATAAAATGATTGAGCAAAAAGAAATTGTTGCCAAACTGATTATGTGGGAGATTGGAAAATCGTATGCGGATTCGGTTAAAGAATTCGACCGTACGGTTGAATACATCTATGCCACCATTGATGCGTTGAAAGATATCGACAGGCAGTCATCCCGTTTTGAAATCGAGCAGGGAATTGTGGCCCAGGTACGTCGTTCTCCGCTAGGTGTAGTACTTTGTATGGGACCCTTCAATTATCCGCTAAACGAAACCTTTACTACGCTTATCCCGGCTTTGATTATGGGCAATACCCTTTTATTCAAACCACCTAAGCACGGTACTTTATTGCACTATCCTTTACTAGAGGCTTTCCGTTCAAGTTTTCCTAAAGGTGTGGTGAATACCATTTATGGCCGTGGCAATACGATTGTTCCGGGCCTTATGAAATCTGGTAAAATTAATGTGCTTACCTTAATTGGTTCAAGTAAAGTGGCCAACGAACTGAAAAAGCTGCATCCTAAAGTAAACCGTTTGAGGGCGATTTTAGGTTTGGATGCCAAAAATGCGGCCATCATTACCAAAGATGCAAATCTTGATCTGGCAGTTTCTGAAACGGTACTGGGCTCGCTTTCTTTTAACGGACAGCGTTGTACTGCCATAAAAATCGTCTACGTGCACCGCAGTTTGGCGCAGGAATTTTTAAAGCGTTTATCTGCAGAAGTAGAAAAACTGAAATTTGGTATGCCCTGGGAAAAAGGAGTAAACCTTACCCCGCTCCCTGAGCTGAACAAACCTGAATACTTAAAGGAATGTATTGATGATGCCGTTTCACATGGGGCAAAAGTGATCAATAAAAATGGTGGACAAACGTTAGAAACTTTTGTTTACCCGGCTATTGTTTATCCGGTAAACGGAAATATGAAACTTTACCGTGAAGAGCAGTTTGGTCCGATCGTGCCTGTGGTGCCTTTTGATGATCTGGAAGAGCCTATTGAATATTTAATTGATTCGCCGCACGGCCAGCAGGTCAGTATTTTCAGTAACAATGCTGCGGTAATTTCTTCATTGATCGATCCTTTGGTTAATCAGGTAAGTCGGGTAAACATCAATTGCCAGTGCCAACGCGGACCGGACGCTTTCCCTTTCACCGGCCGTAAAGACAGTGCTGAAGGTACACTTTCAGTGGTAGATGCCTTGCGTTCATTCTCGATCCGCTCTTTGGTGGCCACTAAATTTACAGATGATAATAAAAAGTTATTAAATGAAATTGTGAGAGGAGATGACTCAAACTTTTTAAGTACAAAGTATATTTTTTAACGAACTGGTTTATAATTACCAAGCCGCAAAAACATGGATGTTCATCTGTGTATTTGTGGCTTTTTTATTTCCGCATGCTGTCATTCTGAACGCAGTGAAGAATCCTCAAACGATGAAAGGCAGAACCCGGATCAACTTATTTATTAAGAAGATATTAATCTTGATGCACTCGATCGTTTAAAAAAGAGATCCTTCAATAGCGTTTAGGATGACAATTAATGAAATTATACGCCTAACGCTGTGTACTCAGTGAATTTCTCGGTGCACTCGGTGGTAAAAAAGATCCTTCAATAGCGTTTAGGATGACAATTAATGAAATTATACGCCTAACGCTGTGTACTCAGTGAATTTCTCGGTGCACTCGGTGGTAAAAAAGATCCTTCACTAGCGTTCAGGATGACAAAGTATATTTTATTTCAAACTCTTCGCTAAACTCAACTTCAACTCCTTAATCCCTTTCACAACCAATCCTGCAACCTGTTTAGCGCCCTCTGGACTTAAATGCGTATCATCTTTTTTGCCCATTGGATAATTTACATTTCCCGAATCAACATAATTGAATAATTTGATGGATGGTTTATCTCCCAGGCGGGTTAGTAAACTTTGGGTTTTTGCCAGCATATCAATTAATGGAACCTGAAGTGAGTCTGCCACCTGACGGGTAATGCGTGGATAATCGCCATGTGAATCTACTAACACGCCATTTTTGAAACTTCTGCGGGAGATGGGGGTGAGTAAAACCGGCAAAGCTTTTTTGCTTCTGGTTTCTATAACGTAGTTAATCAAGTTCATTTTGAAATCGGCCAGCGAAACGCCAACGGCTGGTTTATCAACTTTCTCATCGTTATGTCCAAATTCGATAAAAACATAATCACCAGGATTTAATTGTGCTAATATCGGGTCCCAGCGTTTTTCGGCCCTGAACGATTTGGTACTCCTGCCGTTCATTGCCCGGTTATCAACCGCAATATCGGTTTTAAAGTAAGATTGAAGTGGCATTCCCCAGCCTGTTTCAGGGTATGCCTTTTCTTCTTTATTGGCGGCAGTAGAATCGCCTATGATGTACAGCTTAGTTTTCTTTTGTACCGGGGCAAAAGAGCATAAAATGGCTAAAACTCCAGCCGTAAAAATCTTAAGGGAATTTGGTCTCATTTTATTAATTTTTGATTGGATTCCATTGATCTGTTCCTCCCAGGATATGTTCTAAGGTATAGCTTTTTGCCTCTTTATCGGTGAGTTGTTTTGCCCAGTGCAACCTGGTTTTAGGCGAAGCACCATTCCCGTTGTTTTTATATTCTGCATAAAAAACAGTCAATTCCTTATCTGGAAACATCTTGTCGCCTTTCCAGGCATTCCAGCCTTCGGGCAAAATATGTTTACCCAGATCGCATTTAATGAATACCGTTTTTGCATAAGGTCTCCATGGTCTGCCCAAATAAACTTTTGTTACCAATGCATCTGCAACGAGCTTACAATTTATAAAAACAAATCCAAATTTTTGTTGTGCTGAAGTGGAGGCTGCCGTAATGTAAGAATCGCTTAAACTTTTGATGGTACAACTTTGAAAGACTGCTGTGGCCTTGCCGAAAATAAAATCGGTTGTGCCTTCTATATAACAACCCTGAAAATACTGACGGCTATTTTCACCTGCAGCATAAAGCGTATCCTGGTTACCTAAAAACCTGCAGTTTGTTGCTATAAAGCGATCACCCTCTACGTGCAGCGCAACAGCCTGTCCAACTCTTCCAGATGAATTGATAATGGTTAAATTTTCAAGGTGGGTATCATTCCCCTGAACTAATGTGGTAAAAGAGGTATATGTACTAAAGTTCATATTGCCAAACTGGTCCTTATCATTTGGATTTGGCTTTCCCGAATAATCGTTGAAGGTAATAATGGTATTTTCGGCACTTTCGCCAATCAAAGCAATTTTGGTTTTCCATGATGGGATAATCAGCTTTTCTTTGTAAATGCCATTTTTAATATAAATTTTAACTTCATGTTCCCCTAAATCGCGAACTGAATTTATGGCTTCCTGTATGGTTTTATAATTTGCACTTCCCTCCTGAGCAACGGTTATAGTTGATGGATATTTGGGATCCTGAGCGTAAACGCTTGAACAAGCGCTGACGTAAAGCAGCAAGGCAGCAGCGATGTGGAGTAATGTTGACTTCGTCATTGGATTGAAAATTCTTAACGCTAAATTTCAACAAAAAAGAGGCTGTGTCATAAATAAATTGTCATCCTGAGCTTGTCGAAGGACCTATTGAAATGTTTTTAAGGCGTTTCGACAGGCTCAACGTGACAAATTAGTGGTGAAATTACAACATGATACAGCCTCTTTTAAAGAAGGTTATTAGTTTCTCCACCTCGGGTCGCCAATTCCGTTTGTTTTTAAATCCTGCTGACTGATGGTAAAATTACCTGTAGACGGTGATGTAAAACCAGGATTAAGCGTTGTAAATGTTCCGGCATCGTATTTAGCGCCGGCAGTTGCACTGCCCGAAATAAAAGTTGGGGCAGCGAAGTAGTTGTTAGCTGTAAAATTGGCCGCTACAATGTTCGTAGAAAGCTGATTGGTTAAAATACCACCAGAGTTGGCTACTATATTTTTCGAGAAGTAAATCTCATGTTTGGCTAGTCGAACGTAAAACAACCTGTTGGAAGCACCATTGCTCACTCCATTTAAGGTATTGGTAACAACATTAATAATGGATGTTATGCTAGGGAAATTGGTTGAGCCTGCCGGGTCCATCCTGATAAAATCTCTGGCCAAAACAGAGGCATAAACGGTATTGTTGGTGAAATTTAATGTTTTGGTCAAACCCGATCTAAAATCGATAAAGTCTCCACCATTACATTCGATATTGTTAATAATATTTCCCTTAAAAGTTACCGACTCGATAAGTGCCTTTAAATTTACATAGAAAAGCCCTTTGGTATAGTTTCTAACAACTGAATTTTCCAGCACGAAATTGCCGTAAGCATTATCAGATGCTTCATCGTAGATAAAAGTTTGATTCCCGTTTAACGATCCGGTACCATCCAATATTACATCTTTCACAGTTAAACCTGCATTGGCCTTTAATCTCAGAACCATGCCATTAATAATCGGTCTGTCAGTTGGTTTTGTTCCCCTGATGGTAATTGATTTTGATGCCATAACATCTGCGTTTACGGTATAAGTTCCTGGTGCAAGTCCAAAAACAGTCCCGGCAGTGGCATTTGCAATCAGGGCCGCCAGGTTATCTGATGGGCTTACCAGTGTTGCGCCTGTAAAATTATAAAGTGTGGTAAAAGTTGCCGTTCCCCTAACTTTTGTACCAGCCAGTAATTTTGCCGAGTAATCCGTTTCTCCGGTTAAGCCTGTTATGGTTGCTTCTCCAGCGGCAATCTCTGCTGCGGTAACCGTATGCGTAATATTTCCCGGTGTTATGGTAATTGTTGTTGCTGTTTCGCCAGGGGTCCAGTTCAACACAACGGAACTAGCGGTTAGTTTGGTTTGGTTTACCGTTTGAAAAATCTGCTCGGATTCTGTTTTTGCAGAAGTGCTAACCCATTTGGAATCTGCAACACCTTGTGCAACACCCTTTACCCTGATTGAATATTGCGTGTCACCTATTAATCCAGTTACGGTATAAGGTAATTGAGCCGCGGTAATGCTGGCAATTGATTTTACCGGAATACCTGTAAAATCGGCATTATCATATACCTCAACAGTATACGATGTGGCGTTTGGCACAGCATTCCATGTTAATTTAACACCAGTTTTATTGACTATGGTTGCCGTTAAACCCGGACTAGAAAAAACCCTGTTTACCTCAAGTTTGGTAATTTCTTCTAAGTTATCTTTTTTACATGCCGATAAACAAACTGTCGCCATGAGTAAGAAGGTGTATGTATATCTGTTAATCTTTTTCATAACCTCTGCTTTATAAGTTTAAGGGCTTATTGTTTAACATTCCGTTAGATGAATCTAAAAATACCTGCCATATTGGCCAATACTGCTGCAAGTTGGGGTCTTTTGTATAGAGAGCATTCCAGTAAGAAACAGTTTCTCCGGTTGTAACCATGGTCCAGGCTTTATTTGAAGTGTATCCTAAGGCAAGGCCCTGCGCATCGGTATCTCCAAATTTTAACCCATAAATTTCTACCGTTTCGCCATTAGTTGCTGTCCGGTAATAAATTTTGGCAGGTAGGGCGGCATATTTACCCTGTCTGTTTTCTAATTGCTGTAATTTGGTTTTGGCTTCAGCCAGTTTTGTGCCCAGTAAATTCCAGCGGATCAGATCACTTTTCCGGAGCATCTCTCCTGTAAATTCCAGTGCTCTTTCATTTACAATAGCATCAAAAAATGCAGTTTTGGACGCTGTTGCCGTAGCCATAAAAGCCGAAACTTTAGCAGGTGCTGTAGGAAAGGCCCTATCTCTGATCATTTTTAAATATGGCGCAGCTGCTGCCGGTCCATCAAGATCGTTAATGGCTTCTGCTGCCATGAGCACAACATCAGCATAACGCATGTACATCCAGTTCAATCCATCATCATTGGTTGCAGTTACCCTTCTTTTCATCCACTCGTAACGGTATTTACCAAAATATAAACGACCAAGTGAGGAAGGAACCTGTATGGCACCTTTTGTTCCGTCACCACCGTCCCACTCATAAGGCACTACGGTCACATCTCTACGCACATCATCATTATCGTATTCATATAGCATAATTGGATTCGGTCCGTCTGTTCCACCTTTATTCTGGCCGGTATACTGGTCTGTTTTAATGTGTCTTACGCCCAGATCAAAAATTACGCGGCCCCGGCCATCGCTAAATGGAATTTCCCACATTGACTCTAAACCGGCCACACCTGCTTCCTCGTTCAGTTTTCTAAAAACTTCTTCAAATCCAAGGAGCCTTAATTTGCCACTGTTGATAATCTCAAGGCACTCTTTTTTAGCAATGGCATACATTTTATCGTGTGATAATTCCGGATCAGCACTTAATTTTACTGTTCCATCCAGTCGCTGTGCATAACCACCTGCGGCCAAGGCCAAACGCGCCCTTAAGCCTTTTGCAAAAGCTTTATTTACCCGCTCCACTTTCGCAGTTGCGGTGTTCTCGCCAGGCCACGGCAGGTAGCCTGCAGCCTCATTTAAATCAGCCAGTAATTGTTTGTAAATTACATCGCGATCGCTTCTGGGCAGATAAGCTGTTGCAGTAGTAATAGGCTCAAAACGTGCCGGCACATCACCCCAGCCTTTGATAAGATCGTTGTATAAAACAGCCCTTAATGTTAAAATTTCACCCAGGATCTGCGCCATCGCAGGGTTACTGGTTATATTACCATAGGTTCTGATTCCCCTTATGGCCAGATTGGCCCTTTCAATACCCTCATAAAATTTAGCCCATGCATTATCGGTAGTATTCATTTGGCTATTGTTCACATTACAGTTGTAATTAGAGAGTTTGGCTTTGTCATCATCAACCGATTTTAAAGTATTGTATACTTCTGTATCATTGTTAAGCCCGTAGAACACTAAAAAACGACCCCTGTATGAATTGGTTTCTCCGAATGATTGAAGTACGCCCGCTATCGAGCCTTCAGCTAAACTTGGAGTAGAGAAGATTACAGACTCATCCAATGAAGATTTTGTTGGTGCATCTAAGGTTTTTTTACAGCTACTCACCAATGTTATTCCTGCAATTACAAATAACGTATATATAACTTTTTTCATTTTCTTGAAATTGAATGGTCTTCTAAAAATTAACGTTTAGTCCGAATAGGTAAGATTTACTTCTTGGGTAAGCAGAGTAATCAACGCCTGGTGTAAGTGGTGTATTCCGTCTGGTCGAAACTTCCGGGTCGAAACCGGTATAATTCGTCCATAACCACACGTTGTAAGCAGAAGCATAAAACCTTAATTTTTTCATTTTTAACTTGCGCGATATTTTTTCGGGCAGGGTATAACCTAGTGTAAGGGTTGATAACCTTAAAAATGAACCATCTTCCACAGCCCAATCACTTAGCACAAAAGTTTTGGTATATGGCGACCATAAGGTGGTATTTGCATTCATAGCGGATAATTCTGCAGGATCGTTACTGATCGTTCCGTCTGCCCTTAAATTTGTCCAGCGCTGTCCGCTTTCCATTACTGAAATCATGTTTCTTGAAGCATATTTGCTGGTAGAGGTGTACTCGATTTTATTAGCGTTATACACATCGTTACCGTAACTCCAGTTAAAGAATGCACCAATATCAAAGTTGTATATTCTCGAATTGAGCGAGAAACCGCCGGTGTTTAAAGGGTTGGTATTACCGATGATCGATCGGTCAGATAAATCAATTTTTCCATCTCCTGAAATGTCTTCAATTTTCATCGTGCCCGGGCGTACAGTTCCTACAAATGAAGATGCGTCAACTATGCCTGGTTTTAATGTCCATTTACCACTTGTGGCATTATAACCTGTAAAATCAGAAACTTCGTATCTGCCGGCACTTTTATATCCGTAAATACGGCCAATGGAAGCACTTTCTTCTACCAAATAATCTACACCGATTTCTGTTGATGCCCATCCCGAAGTACCGTTTATATTTTTAATTGAACCTAAAGAAATAACCTTGTTGCGGTTAAAGCTGATATTTGCATTGAGGGTTAGGTCGAAATTCTTTTCCTTTACTGCATTCCAGTTTAAAGAAAATTCCAAACCTTTATTCTGAGTTTGGCCGAGGTTACGGTACTGTGCATCATAGCCGGTACCCCCAACCGGGAATAAGATCAGGAGGTCTTTTGTTTTATTTAAGTAGGCATCGATTGTACCCGTAACTTTGCCGTTAAATAAAGCAAAATCCAGACCGATGTTCCTGGTAATGGTGGTTTCCCACTTTAAATCGGGGTTTGCCATGATTTTAGATGCCGCCCAGTAATTGTTGAAACCGTTTATCCAGGTGGTGGTAGAATTTTGGAATGATTGGGTAATTTGTCCCGGAGGGATATTGTTGTTACCTGCGGCACCATAACTTCCCCTTAATTTTAAATCCGTCAACCAGGCTTTTGTATCTTTCATGAAGTCTTCCTGAGAGATTCTCCATCCGGCAGAAACCGACGGAAAATAGCCCCAGTGATTTTCGGCGGAAAATTTAGAGGAACCATCGGCCCTGAATGTTGCACTCAACAGGTATTTGCCTTTGTAATCATAATTGGCTCTACCAAAAAACGAGAACAATTTATCATCTGGCAAAAAGTTATTATCTATTATGGAAGCTTTCCCTTGCGTGGTTAATACCCTGGTTTGCTCGAATCCAAATGTTTTTGGAAAGCCATGCACTTCAGTAGTTAAGGTGTTCTGCTCTGTTTTGATAAATTCCTGTCCTAATAACACATTAAGGTTGTGGCTTTTGCTCAGGATCTTATTGAAGTTGTAATTAAGTGTATTCGTATTCCTGAAACTATTTCTAGTGGTGTTCATGGAGTTGAGTGTTGGCAGGTTGGGATAATCGGCCAGGTTTTTTACATAGTAAGTTGTAATACCGTAAAAGCGATCCTGATCATTCCTAAGTCCATCGTAACCCACCTCAGAACGAAGTTTTAAATTATCGATGATTTCGTAAGTTGCTGCTCCGTTAATATTATAGGTTTTACGGTGCGCATACTGGTCGTTATCCGAAATGGCTACCAACGGGTTGTACAAGTTAAATTCGTCATTCGTATCTGTTGATGCGGTTAGCCCCGGTACCGGAAACGATGGGTACAAGATGGCATACTTCAGTCGCGAATCTGCAGATGATTTTTCGTTTTGCTCGTTGGTTCCGCCACCATTTGTTTTGGTATCTGCATAGCGAAACCCAAAATCTAATGTCAGTGCATCGTATAGCTTATGATTTAACTTGAAATTAATATTTTGCCGTTTAAAATCAGACATTTGCATAATGGCTTTATCGGTTACAAAGCTATGGCTCAGGCTATATTTGGTTTTGTCGCTTCCACCTGTAATGCTTAAATTCTGGTTAAAGGTTGTTCCGGTACGTCCGAATACCAGGTCCTGCCAATTATTTTCAGCAATATTATCATATAAATCTATGTCCTGGTAATTCCCAAAATACTGCGTGTAATCTGTTAAAGAACCATCTAATAATGCACGTTCATATTGCCAGTGTACATAATCCGAAGCGGATAACACATCAAGTTTTTTAGCTAATTTTCTTATTCCCCCGAAAACATTATAGGCAATATTGGTTTTTCCGTCTTTACTGTTTTTGGTGGTAACCAATATTACGCCATTAGCCCCTCTTGAGCCGTAAATAGCTGTTGATGATGCATCTTTTAACACATCAATGGATTCGATATCCTGCGGGGCAATATCAGCTATTGAAGTTACCGGAAAACCATCAACGATATACAGCGGCGAGTTATCACCCGTGATAGAACCACCTCCTCTTACCCTGACATTAATTTGTGCATCTGGCGAACCTTCTGATGATGAAATATTAATACCGGCTACACGGCCTTGTATCGCTTCGAGGGCAGAAGAAACAGGAGCAGCGGCAATTACATCAGCACCTACCGATGATACTGCCCCGGTGAGGTCTTTCTTGCGTACAGTTCCATAACCCACATTTACGGTAACTTCTTGCAAAGTGTTGGAATCTTCCTCTAAAATTACATCTGTTTTAGATTGGCTGCCAACAGAAACGGTGCGGGTCTTATAACCGATGTAGGTAAATACCAAAACGGCATCTTTAGCAGGTACCATTATTTTGTAAACACCATTGGCATCTGTGCTGGCTCCTATCTTCGAATCTTTAACGGTTACACTAACACCAACTAAGGCCTGTCCTGTGGTTTTATCCTTTACCGTTCCGGTAACCTGCCTGGTTTGTGCATGTGTTACAGAAGATCCGAAAAAAGAGAAAAATGCTAAAAAGAGTAGAACTCTGCTCATAAATTATTTATTTTGAAGTGATTTGGTTATTTAAGCTGTTGCAATCGCTTGCATATAGAATATAATTCTATTTCGAGATGTTATAGTTGATTTATATTTGGTTACATTAGGTTAACAATTTTACAAACTAAAAAGCAATTGAAATCAGATTTAACTAAAAAAGTGTGCAAACGTTCCCAAAAACGTTATATTAACGTTTATTAATATGGTATGTAAATCCACCTTAAGAGATATTTTTTGTAACTTGTACGCAATACGAACATGAGATTTGAAACATCTACCATTAAGGATATTGCTAAAGCACTCGGACTGTCAACTTCAACAGTTTCCCGGGCATTAAGAGACCGTTACGAAATCAGTGAAGAGACCAAAAAACTGGTTTTGGCCTATGCCGAAAAGGTTAATTACCGCGCCAATCCTATTGCCCGCAGTTTAAAAGAACGCCGGAGTTATTCTATCGGCATTATTGTGAGCGAAATTGCCAACAACTTTTTTTCTCAGGTGATTAATGGCATCGAATCAATCGCTTACGATAAAGATTATCATGTGATTATTTCCCAAAGCCACGAATCATACAAGCAGGAAAAACTAAACGTAGAGCACCTGGCATCACGTTCTATTGATGGTTTGCTGATCGCGCTATCGTCAGAAACGCAGGATATTGATTATTTAAGACAACTGTATGCCAAAGGCTTACCCATTGTATTTTTTGATCGTGTACCCGGAGATTTTGAAACGCATAAAGTAATTGCCAATAACTTTAAGGGCGCTTTTGATGCCACAGAACACCTGATCCTGTCAGGAAAAAGAACCATTGCCCATTTAACGAATTCCGAAAACCTCTCCATAACGAAAGAAAGGTTGGCAGGTTATAAAGCCGCTTTAGCTAAATATCATATCGAATTTAGACCCGAACTGGTGAAATATTGCCAGCATGGAGGGATGCATAGCGCAGAATTGGAGCAAGCGGTGAAAGAACTTTTGCCGCTTAAGCCTGATGGGATTTTTATATCAAGCGACCGCTTAACCACAGGCTGTATTATGGCGTTAAAGAAAACCAATCCCGAGGTAGCCCACAAACTCGCCATTGCAGGTTTTACCAATTCCAATCTGGTCGAATTGTTTTCACCATCCCTGACCTCGGTTAAACAACCGGCATTTGAAATGGGACAGGTAGCCACCGAATTGTTAATTTCGATGATCGAGGCTAAAAGGCCTGTTACCGAGTTCGAAACCAGGGTGCTGGATACGGAACTGGTGAAGAGGCGCTGAGCGATAAGCGGTTAGCGTGTGTTGCAAGGCGTTGAGTGCCTGACGCTAAGCTTGTGGTGGTTAGCGTTTAACGCTACATTCAAATCAGTACTCCGATTTAACAGACATTCTGATTATGCGCATCGTATGAAACGCTTATCGCTAAGCGCCGAACGCTACATCATAAATCTTACATCCTCCATATTACATTTAACATTATCCCTCTTTTAATTACCTTTGCAGCATGGTAGAAATTACATTAAAAAAGGGCAAAGAAAAAGCGGTACTACAAAGGCACCCCTGGGTATTTTCCGGAGCATTGGAAAAAGTTAAGGGAAAACCTGAAGATGGTGATGTGGTAAAAGTTTTTGCTTTCGATCATGAATTTCTGGCCTATGGATATTTCAACAGCAATTCGCGTGTTGCGGTCCGTTTGTTAGAATGGGATGAAGCGCAAACGATTGATTATCAATGGTATCAAAACCGCTTAAAACAGGCCATTGCCTCACGACATTTTATTTTAAATGAAGAAACCAATACCTGTCGTCTGGTTTTTAGTGAAGCTGATTTTCTGCCCGGTTTAATCGTTGATCAATATGCCGATTTCCTTTCGTTACAGATTTTAAGTTCCGGAATAGAGAAGGTAAAAGCAGAAATCGTAGAAATTTTAAAAACTGAATTAAATCCGACAGGAATATTCGATAAAAGTGATGCCACCGCACGTACCCACGAGGGTTTGCCCATTGAAAATGGATTGCTGTGGGGAGAGAATCCACCAGAATTTTTGGAGGTAAAAGAAAATGGGATTATATATCATATCAATATTGCAGAAGGGCAAAAATCAGGTTTTTACTGCGACCAGCGTGATAACAGGCTCATTTTAGCGAGTTATACAAAAGGTAAAAAAGTTTTAGACTGCTTTAGCTATAGTGGCGGTTTTAGCTTAAACAGCCTGGCGAACGGCGCTGCAGGGATTACCAGCGTAGATAGCTCAGGTTTAGCAATTGAAACCCTGAAGCAAAACGTTGCGCTAAACCAGTTTGATGGCGATAAAGTGACCGCCATCCAGTCGGATGTGAATAAACAGCTCAGGGCTTTTAAAGAAGCTGGCGAACTGTTTGATGTGATTGTGCTTGATCCACCTAAATATGCCCCATCGCGATCAGCATTAGATCGTGCGGCCAGGGCTTATAAAGATTTGAACCGTTTAGGCATGCTGTTGCTGGAAAAAGGAGGTCTTTTGGCAACTTTCTCTTGCTCTGGCGCCGTTGATATCGAAACCTTTAAACAGATTATTGCCTGGGCCGCGCTTGATGCCGGCAAGGAAGTACAGATTATTAAACAATTCTGCCAACCGGAAGATCATCCGGTAAGGATTTCTTTTCCTGAAGGAGAATATTTAAAGGGATTGTTATTAAGGGTGCTGTAAATTTGGCCCTTTAGTGTTCAACTTTAAATCACAAAGACACAAAGTACCAGGTTATTTTAATCATTAACCAGGTGTTATCGTGTTCTTTGTGATAAACTGAAAGAGGAATCTAATTATCCAACCATCACTTTAGCGGTAACGGCTAACCTGTTCCAGGCATTTATGGTCACTATGGCCATGATAATTTGCGCTAATTCCTGCTCATTAAAAAAGCTGGCCGCTTTTTGATAGGTTGCATCAGAAACATGGTTACTGATTAAGGTCACTTCCTCTGTTAAAGCTAAAACAGCTTCTTCTTGCGGTGTGAACAGGTTAGTTTCACGCCAGGCATTTAATAAATACAAACGTTGTTCGGTTTCGCCTATCTTACGGGCATCAGTTGCGTGCATATTTAAACAAAATGCACAGCCGTTAATTTGCGAGGCACGCATTTTAATCAATTCTAAAAGAATTGGATCCAGTTTGCTCGTTGATAAATATTTCTCTAAACCATACATGGCCTGGTAAGCTGCTGGTTCTGCTTTTGGGATATCAATTCTGCTTTCCATTTTATTTGTTTTTTGATTACGATGTAAAGTTCCTGATTCCGTTTCCGAAAAAACTTAATCTAGTTTAAGAAATAAATTTTCTCACCGCAAAGGCCGCCAAGTTTTGCGCGGAGTTACGCAAAGAGATATACCTTCAATCCTCCAGCACTACTACATTTATAAATTAACCACAGAGGAAAAAGAAGTTTTCACGGAGTGGAAACTGAGTGAATTTGTATTGCACCCAACAGAGTGTACTTGGTGTCATACTCCGTGTGCTTCGTGGTTAAAAAAGAGTAAATCACTTCTTTGCCCTGATCTTACTTAAAAATTCTGGTGTAAAGCCAAGATAAGAAGCCAGCATATACTGGGGTACCCGTTGTACAAACTCTGGAAATAAGTGATTAAAATTGCGGTATCTTTCTTCTGCTGTTTGGCTATAGAGGAATTTTATCCTTCTTTGCGATGCCTGATGATTTTTTTGAAGGATTAATCTAAAATACCGTTCCAGCTTGGGCAGTTTATGGAACATTTCATCATAATGATGATGTCCGATAGCGATGACTTCGGTGGCTTCAGCCGCCTGGATATAAAATTCAGATTGCTCTTGGAAGAGAAAGCTCGTGAGATCGGTAATCCACCAGTTTTCTATAGCAAATTGAGTGGTCTGTTCGGCACCTTTTATATCGATAAAATAAAGCCTCAGGCAGCCTTTCACTACAAAATAATTTGCCCTGCAGGTTTGCCCCTGTTCTAATAAAAAAGCTTTCTTTTTAAGAGAAAAATACTGAAGAAAAGACGTTAGAATTTGCTGCTCATCTTTATTCAGATCTATAAATTTATTAATGTGCTGATGAAGTGCGCTATTCATGGCTGGTTATTAACAATGCGAAAATAATGATAACCATCAGGATTCAGCTCAATTAAATTGAGGATAAGGTTTACAGGATAAGCAAGATCCTGTAAATGTTTAACGGCTTACATATCTGCAGCTTTTAAAATATCGCTCGCATAGTTGCCCCAATCTTTTAATGCCCCTTTTAAAATATCGCTTAACTGTTTTTTATTGACAGGTTTTCCTTTAGTGGGTGCTTTAAGTCTGGCATCAGCTATTTCTACATCTTTTACTGCAGTAGCAAACCAGGTAATATGCTCGCGGGGCAATGCCACACCCAATATCATGCCAGGCAACCCGTTAAAAGTTTCTGGTCCTCCTGATATCGGAATGCTTTCTGCATAAAATGCTACTACGTAGATCGAATCCATAATCAAAGCATTTGCCCTCCGGCAATCGTAACCAGCTATGGTTCTGAATTCGTCGGTTATTTTCCAGTTTATCTTCCGGATAGAATCTTTAACGAGGTAAGTTTCCTCGTAAACTGATTTTTGATTAATGCTTGTGCCCGTTTTTAAATTTGTTAAAATAATATTGTTCTGTTTAGCAGAAGCAAAATTACCCGCCCAGTTGTTAGCATTGCTTTCATCCGCTAATGGAGTAAAGCATGTTTGTTCATTTTTAAAAACAAGCTCACTTTTTAAAGTTTTAAACTGCGGATTATTTTTTTGGTACTGTTCCAGCGCCTGGGCGCTCCAAAAATTATCAGGGTAACGTTTTACCTGATCTTTAAGCAAAGCATATATATTGACTTTCTTTTCAAATTCAATAATACCCTGGTGTACAAACCTGGCATTTTGTGCCATTGCATAATTAATCGTACAGATTAGCAGGAGTACGGCGTATTTTAGTTTCATTTATAAGTTTTTAAAATATCTTTTATATACTATTTCTAATAGCGCATGCGAATTATTTTTGAGGTGTTCCTCCACCCATTTTATTAAAATCCCAAATTAAAGAGAACATAAAATATCGGCTGATGTTATTGTAATTGGTTTGGGTGATCATGTTCGAATAGGCATACCTCCTGAAGCCACGGTTTTGGTTAAACAAATCGTTTCCACGGATGGTGAATTTCAAATCTTCTTTTTTAAAGAACGATTTGGTAACCGAAGCATTGATGATTACCTGCTCAAAACTGGTATCAAAAGCCTGTGATTTGGGTGTATAGGTATATTCGCCATCGGCCTGGAGTTTGATTTTTTTTGGCAAATTAAAACTCATGCCTCCCCAACCCTGTAAGCCCCACCCTTTATTAGACCGTTCTTTTTGTAATGAAGCAACCTGTGCATTATAGCTGGGGCCGAAACTCAAATAGATTTCACTTTTATCTTTGTATCGGTTAATATTTAATGAAGGGCTAATATTGGTGCTCACTACTTGGTTTAATTCTACCTCATCACTGAATTGACTTTTTACATAACTGTAACTGGTGCTACCACCTGCGTTTAAACTTAGACCGATATTGGAATCAAATAAAAATTTCAGTTTTCTGTTGATGCTGCTATAAATATTATAATTAACGGGCGTTTTACCCGAGAGATTAACCGATTGGGCAATCGTTTTTCCAGTGGCATCGGTTTGCGTATTGCTAACAATGGCTTTATTTACAAAACCGAAACTGCCGCTTATGTATATGGATTGTTGACTTAGCACTTTATAAGAATTATAACTGGCATTAAAGCGGTTATCAAATGATGGTGCCAGGTTAGGATTGCCTAAAGGTTGGTACAGTGGGTTATCGTTTACCTTTACAGGTTGCAACTGATCTACTGTAGGTTGATTGGTGTTTCCGTTATAGCTGATGCGAAAAGATTTCTGCGCGGAGAATTTATACAGATAGCTGGCCTGTGGCAACCAGTTAACAAAGCTTCTTTTATAACGCTGACCGGAAAGCTGCTCCAACTGATCGAAATTTACAGCACTTAATTTGCTCCCAAAACTAACGGTTGTTTTTGTGGTCTTATAATTCAATACTGCTCCACCCTGGTTGATATATTGGGTAGCTTTAAAATCGTTACTAAATACTTTATCCAATATATTGTAATTTCCGGGAGCCGATTGATTGAAGGATTTACGGTCAGAACGGCTGTCATTAAGGCCAAAACCATAATTCAAAACTAAAGCCAACGACTTGCTTAGCGGCTCGTTGTAGGTTAAATTGGTACTGAGAACAGAATTGCGGGTGGTATTAGTTTTAAATTGATCGGTTACTTCACCCCCATTTTTTACACCAGCCTCGTCAAAATACTTTACATCAGAATATAAAAAACCTTCACTGTTGATCTGATTAATCTTTTGACTAATGTTAACCGAATAATTACGGCCTGGTTTTTTCAGCTTCTTAGTATAAAATGCGGAGATGTTAAAATTTTGCTCTTTGCCATCATTGCTGTTCTTCTGATCATTGCTATTTAACTTAGAATTGTCGCCTCTTAAGCCCTCACTTTTTGAACTAGAAGCATAGTCGCTGTTTTTAAGCATTCCATCAACGGATACCTTTAAATTACTTGTCGTATCCAACTTAACGGTATAAGTTGCATCCAGTTTTTGCCTAAATACATTCCGGTCAGACATTTCGTCGGTAGTGGTATTGATGATCCCGTCAGGTAAATTATTTTGACTGATGGTATTTTTAGTCGTTTTAATGCCTAAAGCACCTAGTTTATAATTGGTATTAATGGTTTCCCTATCGCTGTTCCATTTATTATCATAATGCGCACCACCGGTTATTGCCCTCGGGATACCCTCTCCGTAATAATTACCACTTTCCAGGTCATCTCCGCCACCGTAGCTAAACCATATACTTCCATCATCACCCATCTGCATGTTATCATTTCCTGTACCCAGTTTGTTGTTGTCCTGCCAGCTTAATCCTGTTGTACCATTATTGCTGGCTGTGCCATACACAGAGAACTTCTGTTTAGCTTTAAAGTGATTGAACAATACCTGGCCTTTATAAAAATCACGGGTACCGTAACCTGCATCAACTTTACCGAAATAACCACTTTTTTTATCTTCTTTTAGTTTAATGTTGATTGTTTGTGTTTTCTGCCCGTCATCAACTCCGGTAAATGCCGCCTGATCGCTTGATTTTTCATAAAGTTGTACCTTATCTACCATATCTGCCCTTAAATTTTTGGTCACCAGGGTTGGATCATCTCCAAAAAATTCTTCACCATCAACCAGTACTTTTGGTACGGTTTTACCCTGTGCGGTTATCTTTCCATCTTTATCTACCTGTATGCCGGGCAGTTTTTTTAACAGATCTTCTACCTTATCATTCGGTTGAATCTGATAACTCGAAGCATTGAATTCTGTAGTATCGCCCTTAATTTTAATGGCTGCTTTCTCTCCCTTGATAATGACATCGGCAAGTATTTTTGCCATCCCGGTAAGATTAATCTTGCCATAATCTTTTACCTGAGTGGTAGAATCGAGCATAAAATGATCTACAAAATCGGCATACTTCGGGTAGGAAACCAATAAGATAAATTTTCCGTTTTTGATTCCGGTAAGCTCGAATGTGCCATTTTCTGCTGCACGGGTAAATTTTACCAAAGTTGAATCTTTAGCATTTAAAACGACAATAGATGCGCCTGATAAAAGCGTTGTAGATGCGGTATCAATCGTTCGGCCTTTAAGGGTATGAAGGCTCTGCGCTTTGGAATGTGTAATGATAAAAATGAAAAGGCATAGCGAGAGCAGTAAACGTTTCATAGATAGCGTTTGGTTTTGTTTGCCGAATATAAACTAATGGATTAGTTAGTTGAAATGATTTAACCTTTTTTAACAAAAAAAATCTTCTTCCCGGCAGGCATGTAAAAAAAATTATCTTTATTAAAAAAAACCGGATGAAATTACCTTCTCTCCAACAGCTCTATTATGGCTTTAGAAACGTAATCAAGCGTTTTCCTTTACCATTTATTTTTGCTGTTGCCGCAACCTGCTGCTGGTGCTATTATATTCATGTTTCTGATTATCGTAACTATTCAGAACAGCATGAAGATTTAAAAGATCAGTTAATAAAGGCCATCGCTATTTTAAACCTGGCACTTACACTGGTATTGGCAATCGATTTAATATCGGAACGAAATCGATATCCGTTAAAGAAAAAGTGGCTATTACGGTTTGGCGGTTTAATGATCAGTATTATTCTTTATTTCAGTCTCGATCCTGCAAACTATTCGGCAGATCTTTACCGCATTTTCCTATTTGCTTTTGCCTTTCATTTACTGGTGGCATTTGCACCCTTTATCGGTCAGGAGGTGATAAATGGGTTTTGGCAGTTTAATAAAGCACTTTTCATTCGGTTTCTTACTTCCGCACTTTATTCAGCCGTATTATATGCGGGATTGGCAATTGCCTTGGTTGCCATTGATGGGTTATTTAATGCCGGCATAAAATGGCAAACCTATATGACATTATTTGCCATGATTAGTGCCGGCTTCAATACGATTTTCTTTTTGGCAGGTATTCCAACTGATTTTAAAATGCTGGAGGAAGACCATAGTTATCCAAAAGGTTTAAAAATATTTGCACAGTTTGTACTTGTTCCATTGGTAGCCATATATTTAGCCATTTTATTGGTATATGAGATTAAAATTGCTGTTTTATGGGAGCTGCCCAAAGGGCTGGTATCAAGCCTGATTTTAGGCTACGCAGTTTTTGGGATTCTCTCACTATTATTGGTTTATCCGGTTAAAGAAACGGCCGGTAATAGCTGGATTAAATTGTTTTCCAGGTTCTTTTATGTGATGATGATTCCTTTGGTGGTGCTTTTACTGCTGGCCGTTTGGAAAAGAGTTGGTCATTACGGTATAACTGAAAGCCGGTATATATTAACGGCGCTGGCACTTTGGCTTGCTGGTATAACTCTTTATTTTCTGTTTAGCAAGAGGCAGAACATTAAGGTCATCCCAATAAGTTTGTGCATCATTTCAATAGTGGCCACATATGGTCCGCAGAGTGCATTTTCTGTATCGAAATATTCACAGTTAGGGCGTTTAAAAAGAATAATGAACAGCCGGAAAAAAGACGACCTTAAAGAAAAGCCTGCCGTAATCAGGTATCTGGTGTATACACATGGATTAAAAACATTACAACCTTTTACTAAAAAGGATCTCTCTAAATTAGAAGAAAAGATAGAGGGTACCAATAATTATCGCTATAGCAAGCGGATGAATAAGGTAGATACCGCATTAGCTATTTTTAGGGTTAAAGATGAATGGGGTATTGAAACAGGTCTCAGTATCACGCTTCAGAATGATGAAAACCAGGTATTAAATATTAAGGGTTATGATTACCTGGTCGAACTAGACGGATATCCCCAGGAAAAAACAATACCTTTCTATGGTACGGATTTAACTACAAATAAAATCAGGTCAAAAATTTCGCTATTGATTAATCATCAACCGGCGTTGCAAATCGATTTAAAGGAAGTGTTTGTTCAAGCTTCCAAAGCATATCAAAAGGGTAACTTAAAAGCTGCGGATCAACAACAGAAATATCTGTATCCGGCAAAGCTGATGAGTGTTTCTAAAAATATTAATGGATATCAATATACGATTGTGGTTACTTCATTGCAGGGCACCTATTACGAAAATGATGTTCATACCGATCCATGGTTTGAGACAAAAAGTTACCTGCTGATAAAAAAGCTTTAAATTAAAATTGTAGCTGGCCGGGATTTTAAATCCCGGCCAATATTAATTACAGATCAAATTTTATACCCTGTGCCAATGGTAGGGTATCCGAATAATTGATGGTGTTGGTTTGCCTGCGCATATAAGCTTTCCAGGCATCCGATCCACTTTCACGGCCGCCACCTGTTTCTTTTTCGCCACCAAAAGCCCCGCCTATTTCGGCGCCTGAAGTGCCGATATTGACATTGGCTATACCACAGTCAGATCCGTTAGCAGATAAGAACTGCTCTGCCTCTCTTAAATTCAAGGTCATAATGGCCGAAGATAATCCTTGAGGAACAGCGTTTTGTAAGGAAATAGCCTCTTCTAAGGTTTTATATTTAATCAGATATAAAATTGGTGCAAAGGTTTCGTGCTGAACAATCTTAAAATCATTCTGCACCTCTGCAATGCATGGCTTTACATAACAGCCGCTTGTATAGCCCTCTCCAGCTAAAACGCCACCTTCTACCACAAAATTGCCACCCTCAGCTTTACATTTAGCTATCGAATCCAAATAGGCTGCAACGGCATCAGTATCAATTAACGGACCCACGTGATTATTTTGATCTAAAGGATCGCCAATGCGCAATTGTCCGTAAGCTTTAACCAGTTTCGCGGTAAAAGCATCATACACACTTTCGTGGATAATTAACCTTCTGGTAGAAGTACAACGCTGGCCTGCCGTACCAACTGCACCAAATACCGCACCGATTAAACTCATGTCTAAATCGGCATGTTCTGAAATAATAATGGCATTATTGCCGCCAAGTTCCAACAGGCTTTTTCCTAACCTTGCGCCCACTGCGGCCCCCACTGCCTTGCCCATTCGTGTTGATCCTGTAGCAGAAATCAAAGGAATCCTTCCATCATTGGTCATGAGTTCGCCAATTTCCCGATCTCCTAAAACCAGGCAGCAAACCCCTTCTGCTATTTCATTATCTTTAAAAACCTTGGCCATAATATGTTGGCAGGCTATGGCGGTTAAAGGTGTTTTTTCTGATGGTTTCCAGATGCACACATTGCCGCAAACCAAAGCCAGGGCTGCGTTCCAGCTCCATACGGCTACAGGAAAATTAAATGCAGAAATGATCCCTACAATTCCCAGGGGATGCCATTGCTCGTACATGCGGTGGCTTGGGCGCTCGCTGTGCATGGTTAAACCATAAAGCTGCCTGGATAAACCCACTGCGAAATCACAGATATCGATCATTTCCTGCACTTCGCCTAAGCCTTCCTGCAAACTTTTCCCCATTTCGTAAGAAACCAGGGTGCCAAGGGCATCTTTATTTTCACGTAACGCATCACCAAACTGGCGCACCACTTCTCCTCTTTTGGGGGCCGGAACCGAACGCCAGGCAGTAAATGCCTCTTGTGCCTTAACTACAACAGTATCATAATCAGCTGCGCTGCCAACTTTAGCCGTAGCAATCAGTTTGCCATCAACCGGAGAATAGCTTTCCAATGTTTTTGCGTTTGTTGCCCCGCCCCAGTTACTTCCTGTACTATAGGCTGCATTGTCTGCTTTAATGCCTAATCTGTTTAAAATAGATTGAATATCTGTAGCCATATTTCTATCGGTTTACACAAAAAAACAAAAAAATAAGGGAAGCAGGGCATGTTAGCGGTTAACTTTATTACAATTCTTGATATCTTGCCCTAATTTTGAGCAATACCACTATTCAATGAAAAACATAAAATTATTATTCATTGCCCTTTTAGGCCTTGGTCTCAGTCTTCACGCACAGCCTAAAAAGTCTACCAATACCCTACTCTGGGAAGTTTCTGGAAATGGATTAAAGAAATCATCGTATTTGTTTGGAACACATCATTTTACCAATAAGGAATTTGCAGATACGATGCAGGTTTTACAGGACAAATTAAAATCGGTTGATGGTGTAGTGGGTGAGCTAGTAATGGATAATACCTTACAAGGGCGGATGGCCCCGTTTTTAGTGATGAAAAACAACACACTGGATAGTTTATTTACCCCGGCTGAATATAAAGAGGTTGATGACTATATTAAAGCCAGGAATCCGGCTGTAAACTTAAAACAATTCAACAGGTTTAAGCCTGCAATGGTGGGCGTGCTGATTATGCTTCTTGATAACCCCGAAATGAAAAATCTGAACAATGGCATAGATGAAAGCTTTCAAAAATTTGCCAAAAGCAATGCTAAATCCATACATGGTTTAGAAACTGCCGAATATCAGGGGGCACTTTTGTTTGATGATGACCTGCAAAAACAGAAAAAAGCCTTGCTTAAATCAGTTAGGGAATCGGATAAGAATAAGACTAAACTGCAGGAACTAACCGCTTATTACCTGGCGCAGGATATCGATAAATTAACTGATTTCTTTAAAACACAGGATGAAGAAACCAAAGAGTTTATGACTGAGATGCTTAAAAACCGTAATCAACGCTGGTTAGATCAACTCCCTGCCCTGATGGAAAAAGAATCTTTGTTTATAGCCGTTGGCGCTGGTCATTTAGTGGGTGCTGAAGGGCTGATAAAAGGGTTGCAGGCTAAAGGTTATACCTTAAAACCGATCGCAACCGATTAGGAGCGAAATAAAAATTACCTGGTAATTATTACAATTCTTAATATCTTGCCTTCAGGATACTGACTTATAAATCTTAAAAAATGAATAAAAAAATTATTGCCTGTGGCGTACTATTGGCCGGTGTTTTTGCAGCCAATCCGCTTTTCGCACAGGAACAAGCTGCAGAAAAATCAAACCTCAGTGTTTACCGCGTAACCCCAACAAAAATTAATGACCTGGTACACACCAAACTTGATGTTTCATTTGACTACGCCAAGCGCTACCTGTATGGTAAAGCGTGGATAACTTTAAAGCCTCACTTTTACACCACCGATTCGCTGACGCTTGATGCGCAGGGAATGGACATAAAAACTGTTACGTTGGTTGGAACCAAAGGAAATACCCCGCTTAAATACACGTATAACGATAATAAGTTGTATATCAATTTAAATAAAAAGTACACCAATGCCGAAAAATACACTGTGTATGTTGTTTATACAGCTAAACCTGATGAACTGAAAGTTAAGGGGAGTGCGGCCATAACCGATGCTAAAGGTTTATATTTTATCAACCCTGATGGTACTGATAAAAATAAGCCCACACAGATCTGGACACAGGGCGAAACAGAATCTTCATCGGCCTGGTTTCCAACCATCGATAAACCCGACCAGAAAACAACCCAGGAAATTTCGATGACGGTAAAATCGAAATACACTACCCTGTCGAACGGAAAAATGGTGAGTCAAAAAAACAATGCCGATGGTACAAGGACCGATACCTGGAAAATGGATTTACCACATTCGCCATACTTGTTTATGATGGCCATAGGTGATTTTAAAATCACAAAAGACAATTATAAAGGTAAAGAAGTAAGTTATTACCTGGAGCCTAAATATGCGCCTTACGCGAAGCAAATTTTTGGTAAAACACCCGATATGATCCAGTTTTACAGCAATTTGTTGGGCGTAGATTATCCGTGGAATAAATATGCACAAGTAGTAGCCCGAGATTATGTTTCAGGAGCGATGGAAAATACGACAGCTACCTTACATGGCGAGCAGGTACAAAAAACAGACCGCGAGCTATTGGATGGAAACGAAGAAGGTACCATTGCACATGAGCTTTTTCACCAGTGGTTTGGCGATTATGTAACGGCCGAATCATGGTCTAACTTAACTATGAACGAATCTTTCGCCACCTTTGGCGAGATCATCTGGCATGGGCATGATGCCGGCAAGGACGCGGAAGATAAATCGCGTTACGAAAAATTACAATCTTATATCGGCTCGACTAAAAAAGGAGAAAGTCCGGTTTTGGCACGCTTCTATTATAACGATAAGGAAGATATGTTCGATAATATCAGTTATGCCAAAGGTTCGGTTATTCTGTATGCCTTAAAAAACCAGATGGGCGATGAGGCTTTCTACCAATCGCTTAAACGTTACCTCACTACCAATGCCTTTAAAAATGGCGAAACGCACCAATTGCGTTTAGCCATGGAAGAGGTTACCGGAAAAGATTGGAGTCCTTATTTTAATCAGTGGTATTACAATGGGGGCCACCCGGTTTTAAGTATTGATTACGGCTATGAAAACGGCAAGGCAACCATTAAAGTTAAACAAACACAGGATGCCAGTGTGCAAACCTTTACGTTGCCGGTTAAACTTGATATTTATGCAGGTGGTAAAAAAATCAGGAAAGAAATCCTGATCAGTAACCGTGAACAGAATTTTAGTTTTGAGGTGAGTGCTAAACCCGATTTAATCGATTTTGATGTAGATAAAATTTTAGTTGGCGAAACCAATGACAATAAAACGGCGGAAAACTATTATTTTCAATACAAAAATGCGCCAAGTTATGCCAATAGAATTGAGGCCTTGCAATTTATCATGCAGAGCAAAGCCCAAAGCGGTCAAATGGTGTTATTGGAAGGCTTAAAAGATAAATCGGCAGATTTACGCGCTTTAAGTATTGCCGGCATTAATTTAGAAGATGCCCGGATTAAAGCAGCAGCTTTACCGGTTTTATTTGAGATTGCCAAAACAGATAAAAATACCGAAGCAAGATCAGCTGCAATCGTGAAATTGGCTGAGACCGGAGATCAGGCCTACAAAGCTTTAGTGACAGAAAGTTTAAAAGACAGATCGTACAGGGTAATTGCTGCTGGTGTGGATGGACTGGCCAAACTGGCTCCACAGGAAACGATGTCTGCCATAGCATCCTTAGATGAAGATACGAGAGCGCATATCGCACCATCGATCGCATCCATATACATCAACGATCCAAAAGACGACTATCAGGCATTTTATGATAACATCATGCTAACAGGCGATCGGGATAAGGTATTTGGAGTAGTTGGTCAGTATTTTCAGTATTTAAGAGCCAATACTAACCCTGCTGTTACCGAGCAAGGTATAACGAACATTGGCAACGCCATCGAAAGATTAAAATTACAACCCTATTTAAACAAGCAGTTGGCTGGTGCTTATACGGCTACTTCGCAGGGCAAAGCGAAACAGGCAGATGCTGTAAGCGGGGAAGCTAAAGCAAAACTGAACAAGCAGGCGGAGTTATTTAAAAAAGGTGCTGCCGATTTAGGAAAGGAATAATAAGGAGTTTTATGTTGTCATCCTGAGCCTGTCGAAGGATCTGCCGAAACAATGATGAAGGCGTTTCGACAGGCTCAACGTGACAAAATCTATCCTACATCTTTTATTTTAATTACACCCCTCTTTTCTCCTTGTATCGATAATATAGACAATTTTCCATCCCTGATCTCCTTTTACCAACTGAAAAGAATTAACGCCACAATGGCTAAATTTTTCGCCGAGGTAAAATTTATAGTCTGTCCAAACAGCGGCCAACGGACCATCAATTAAGATTTTGGTGAAAACGATGCGTTCATCATACTTTTCCTGGTGTGGCGAACCAATAAATTTGATAAAACTGTTAACAGATTCTGAATGTATATTCACTTTACCATCTTTGCTAACGATGGTTTGCATTATTGCTGCCGGCGCAAAGGCACTTCTGGTTAAAGAACTGTCTCCGTTCTTCATGCCGGTAAAAAGGTTTGTTATGGTTTTTTTAACTGCGCTTTCCTCATCGTTTTGGGCAAAGCCTTTTGTCGTAAAACATAGTAAAAACAGGGCAAAAATGACTAATCCTTTCATGACTTCCTCATTACGTATATACCATAAATTTATAGTATTTTTGTAAAAGAAGGGAAAAGGAACCGCGATGTTGCAATAAATCTATCGATTATCCACACATCTTAGTCACAGTTAATACGCTTTATATTCAGCTGTTTACAGTTTTTATTGCTGCTGATGTTAATAATTATTTTAAAAACGGATAATTAAAATTGTTAAACTTATCATGTGTTTTTCTGCTAATTGGCACGGTTCTTTAATAGTATAATATATGGAAGAAGAATTCTTTTTTGAATCCAACGAAGATGCACAACGCTCGGTAGAACGTTACGAAGAAATGCTCCGGAACCAGGATCAGTATTTTTTCGATGCAGGTGCATTCGAATACATTGTAGATTTTTACATTGAGAAAAATGATCCGGTCAAAGCTTTGCAGGTAGTTGATTTTGCCATCAGTCAGCACCCTTATGCAACAGTGTTTTTAATCAAACAGGCCCACCTTTATATCTTAACCAACAACAATGAAAAGGCTTTTATTGCCTTGCAAAAGGCCGAGCTCTTAGAATCATCAGAGCCGGATATTTATTTGCTCCGTGGTAATATCTTTCAAAATACCGAACGTTTTGATGAGGCTTTGGAAAACTATGAAAAAGCTTTGGGACTGGCCGAAAGTACGGATGAAATTTTATTACAGATGGCTTATGTTTACCAGAGCATGGGCGATTATGAAAGTGCGATTACCTATATTAAGCTAAGTTTAGAGCAAAATATGGAAAACCAGGATGGCTTGTATGAGCTTGCTTTCTGTTACGATGTATTAGATAAACAGGAAGAAAGCATCAAATTTTATCAGCAATATATCGATACTGATCCGTATTCTTATGCGGCCTGGTACAATTTGGGCAATAGTTTCCACAAACTGAACCTTTTCGAAAAAGCGATCGATGCTTATGATTATGCTATTTTGATTAAAGAAGATTTCAGTTCAGCCTATTTTAACAAAGGAAATGCGCTGGTGCAACTCGATAAATATGATGAGGCTATAGAAGTTTATAAACATACCTTTGAGTACGAACAGCCTAATGCCGATACTTATTGTGCCATTGGCGAATGTTACGAGAAACTGGAAAAAATGGACGAAGCCCGTTCATATTATAAAAAATCGGTAAAAATGGATCCTAAAATGGCTGATGCCTGGTTTGGGATTGGGGTAACACTGAATTTTGAAGAACGTTATTTCGAATCGCTGCACTTTTATAAAAAAGCGATTGATTTAGAGGCTGAAAATGCAGATTTCTGGTTCGCCATGGCCGATGCCTATTATAAATTAGGTCAGATTGACGAATCGATCGAAGCATACGAAAAAGTATTAGAATTTAATCCGTTGGATATTGAAGCCTGGTTGGATTTTAGTACCGTGCTTTACGAACAGGGGAAATTATTGGAAGCAGCGGAAACAATGGCAGAGGCGATTAAGAATAACCCGGAAGCTGCAGAACTGTATTATAGGATGGTGGCCTATCTTTTTGCAATAGGAAACTATGCTGATGCATTGGGGTATTTAGAAACCGCGTTAACAACTGACCCTGATAAACACTATATTTTATTTGAATATTTACCGCAATTACAGGATAACAGTGCCATTTTGAATGTTATAAACAGATATATAAGGTAACGACCTTGTGAGAAAAATTTAACTGATAAATCTGAAAATTTTTTTCACTTTTGTACGCATATGAATTATCCATTATTAAACGTTCCCGAACGTCCAGCTAAACCGCGCCAAAAAGGCTTAACAATGGTTATGGATAAGGGATTGAGCCTACGCCAGGTTGAAGATTTTATTGAAGTTGCCGGCGTACATACTGATATCGTAAAATTAGGTTGGGCAACATCGCATGTAACACCAAACCTTAAAGAAAAATTAGCTTTATATAAAAGTGCAGGCATTCCTACCTATTTCGGGGGAACATTATTTGAAGCCTTTATTATCCGTAATCAGTTTTCAGATTATCAGCGTGTTTTAGATCAGTACGGAATGGAATATGCAGAAGTTTCTGATGGCTCCATCGAAATTGAACACGACAAAAAATGTGGTTTTATCAGCGAACTTTCTAAACAGGTAACTGTAATTTCTGAAGTTGGCAGTAAAGATGCAGCCAAAATATTTGCGCCATACAAGTGGATTAAATTAATGCAGGCCGAAATAGAGGCAGGTTCGTGGAAAGTTATTGCCGAAGCCCGCGAAGGTGGTAATGTTGGTATTTACCGTGGGAGTGGCGAAGTGAGGGAAGGCCTGGTTGATGAAATTTTAACACAGATTCCTGAAGAAACCATTATTTGGGAGGCTCCTCAAAAAGAACAGCAGGTTTGGTTTATTAAATTGATCGGTAGCAATGTAAACCTGGGTAATATTGCGCCGGCAGAAGTAATTCCTTTAGAAACCATTCGCTTAGGATTACGGGGAGATACTTTCGACTATTTCCTGAACCAGGTAAAGTAAATACAAAATTCGTCGTTGCGAGAGCGCATAGTTAAATAAATCTTACAGGTTTCAAAAAATCTGTAAGGTTTGCTTGTTATATCAATATGAAAACATACGGCTTAATCGGGTACCCACTTTCTCATTCTTTCTCCAAAAAATATTTCACAGAAAAATTTCAAAATGAGGGGATAACCGATCATCAATATGAGCTTTTTCCTATTGCTGATATTAAATCATTGCCCGATCTGCTGAATGATCACCCATCACTATGTGGTCTTAACGTAACTATTCCGCATAAAGTTAATGTGCTCTGCTATTTAAATGAAGTAGATGAAGCTGCAGAAAAAATTGGTGCCGTAAATTGTATTTCGATCAAATATTTTGAAGGTGAAACCTATTTAAAAGGTTTTAATACCGATGCATATGGTTTTGAAGAATCGCTAAAACCATTGATAGGACCACAACATAACAAAGCACTTGTTTTTGGTGATGGCGGCGCGGCTAAAGCCGTAAAATATGTTTTAGAAAAGTTAAACATTCAATATCAGGTGGTGGTAAGAACGGCTGCTCCCGGTGCTATTCTATATTCTGAAATTACGCCTGAAATTTTAACTTCACACCAGTTATTGATCAATACCACACCCTTGGGAATGTCGCCAAATATTGATACCTTTCCAGAGATTGATTACAGTTTAGTAGGACCAGGGCATTTGGCTTACGATTTAGTGTACAATCCGCTGGAAACCGCGTTTTTGGCTAAAGCTGCTGAACGTGGTGCGGCAGTTAAAAACGGTTTGGAAATGCTTTACAAACAAGCCGAAAAAGCCTGGACAATCTGGAATAAATAATGAAAAACTTGTCGTAAATGCGATATTAACAACAGCCTGCTCCAGACGATCACGGAAACAATCTTCGATAAATAGCTATGAAACTAAAACAACTGATCTGTATTCCATTTGTACTGCTTTTGTTCATAACAGCTTGTCAGGACCACGATTACAGCCCGAAGCCAAAAGCTTATTTCAGGATCATGTTTCCAGAAAAAGCCTATACAGCATTTAGCAAACCTGTTCCTTTTACCTTCAAATATCCTACCTACTCCGTAATAGAGCAAGATCAAAGCCGTGATGCCCAACAAAACTGGTATAACCTGCACTTTAAACAGTTTAATGGCTTTTTGCATTTAACTTATTATGATGTTTCGGGTAAAAGCGAGTATGATGAAATGGTTGAAGATGCCCGGAAACTTGCGTTCAAACATACCATAAAAGCAAGCGCGATTGATCAGAAGATCATCAATTATCCTGACCGTAAAGTTTATGGCATTTATTACGCCATTGAAGGGAATACGGCATCTTCTGTTCAGTTTTTTTTAACAGATAGTGCCAGGCACTATTTTAGAGGGGCTTTATATTTTAATGAACGCCCACAATACGATTCTATTGAGCCTGTTGTTAAATTTATCAAAAAGGACATCGATACCTTGATTTCTACCTTCAGGTGGAAAAATTAATTTATTAATTGTTAATTCTGTTCCTGGAAACAGGCATTTTCTAAGACTTATGATAACAGTAAAAACCTTCACTTTTAACGCTTACAGCGAAAACACCTATGTACTTTACGATGAAACTAAAGAATGTGCCATTATCGATCCGGGTATGTATGAGGGGTTTGAGCAAAATGAACTAGCAGCTTTCATCAAACAGGAAGGTTTAAACCCGGTTTTATTGCTGAATACACATTGCCATCTTGATCATGTTTTTGGCAATAAGTTTGTGTCCGAAACCTATGGTTTAAAACCACAGTTTCATCAGGGCGAATTACCGATTTTAAATGCTGTTCCCGGTTATGGGCCATCAATGGGCTTTACCCGTTATGAGATATCGCCTCTTCCAGATACCTTTTTGCCTGAAACAGGAACTATTTCTTTTGGCAATAGCAAACTGACTTTAATTTTTGCTCCCGGACATTCACCGGCGCACCTGTGTTTTTACAATGCGGCTGATCATATTTTAATAGGTGGCGATGTACTTTTCTATGGCAGCATTGGCCGTACCGATCTGCCAGGTGGCAACCATCAGCAATTAATCCAAAACATTTCCGATAAACTTTTTGTCTTACCTGATGAAACCAAAGTTTATCCTGGCCATGGACCAGCAACAAGCATTGGTTTTGAGAAACAACATAACCCGTTTTTTTGATGTAAAATGTAAAATGGATAAGGGATGATGTAATTCACATCTTACATATTCCACTCACATATTCATCTTACATTACTGCCATCTTACATTTTAACTATCTTTACTGCTGTGAATACATCATTTTACATTGCCAAAAGGTATCTTTTTGCCAAAAAATCAACCAATGCCATTAACCTGATTTCAGGCATATCAATGGTAGGGGTAATGGTGGGCAGCGCTGCTTTGATTATTATCCTTTCTGTATTTAACGGTTTAGAAACAGTGGTGTTGAATATGTTCGATACCATTACTCCACAAATTGCAATTACACCAGCCAGGGGCAAAACCTTTGATCCTAATACAAGCTATTTTAATCAGCTGAGAAAAAATAAAGACGTTGCTGCATTTACCGAAGTACTGCAAGAAAACGCTTTGTTAAAATACAATGATAAGCAGGCTGTTGGAATGGTTAAAGGTGTAAGTTTAGATTATTTGAAGAACTCTAAATTAGACAGTACCATTAAAGAAGGCCGTTTTATATTGCATAATAAGAGCGGTGATAATGCGGTAATTGGTTCGGCCTTACAAAGTTATCTGGCTGTTAATACTGTTGATCCCTTTACCGAACTGGAAATTTATTCTCCAAAGAAGGATATCGCGGTAAATACAATAAATCCGGCCGACGATTTTGTGGTCAAAAATATTAGGGTAAGTGGTGTTTTTGAAGTGCAACAAGATTTCGACAATGGGATCATCGTTCCGCTCGGTTTTGCCCGCGGGCTGCTAGGAGAAGACAAAAATGTGTCTGCTATTGAGATCAATCTGCAGCCCGGCGTTGATGTAGATGATTTTAAAAATGAAATAATCGAAAAGGCTGGTCAGGATTATGAAGTCAGAAATCAGGCCGAACAAAATAAATCACTCTACCACATTTTAAACACCGAAAAATGGGCAGTATATATAATCCTTACTTTTATTCTAATTATTGCTATATTTAATATTATAGGGTCGTTAACCATGCTGGTAATCGATAAGGTAAAGGATGTTGCCATTCTGAGTAGTTTAGGTGCGGGCAAAAATCTAATCAAACGGATATTTTTATTTGAGGGCATGATGATCACCATGTCTGGCTGCGTGTTGGGTTTATTTATAGGAATTATATTTTATTATTTTCAGCATACCTATGGTTTTATTAAAATGGGAGATGAGGTAAATAAAACACTGGTAAGTTCTTATCCAATCGCATTAAAATGGAAGGATTTTGTTTTAGTTTTTGTTACGGTAGGTATCTTCTCATTTTTGGCATCTGCTTTGTCATCCAATTTAAGTGTTAAAAAGATAGATCAAATTAATCAAACTATATAAAATGAAGTTATTTAAACAGGCAATTGTATTCGTTGTGCTCCTTGGCGTAGCCGCTACAGCTTGTAACAGGAACGATAAAGCCGAAGGAGAAAAAAGTAACCTGAAAACTGTTAAAGGTTTGTATAGTTTTGGTCCTGAGGTGAAATCTTTTACCTTCTGCGAAGACGGGCGGGAATATTGGGTTAAAGACAGTGTAAAAAACCTGGAACTTTCGTATAGCAACTTAGGCTTCGAAAAACCCTATGAACCCGTATACGTAGAGTTGGAAGGTTATTTTGCGAAATCTGATACGGGCATCGTTTCCAGTGATTTCGATTCGACCTTAGTGGTGATGAAAGTGCTTAAAATCAGCAAAGAAATTCCTGATGGTCCCTGTGCGCAGTAATTCATAGAAAATTTCCTTTACAATTGTCTTGGTTTGTGTCTGCACGAACCAACTATCCTGTTCGTAGCGTTAAGCATAGCGTTTCTGCAGATTGATATATAGGATTGAATTTCAAGCCCAATATTTCCGGTTGAAAACAGGTTATTGTTATTAAAAGAAGTTCCGGTTAGCCAGTTTTGGTTAATTACATGATCTTAAATTATTATTGCTGTTTTTTAAGAAGCGCAATTGCAGTGCTAATCGGTTATTATAGTCCTGCTTTCTGTTATAAGTCCGCGCTCATGCTTCGCTTGCGGGCTTCCACTTCAATCAGGGCTATGTTGGCTGGAGTCTGTGCTACTATTAATCGCTTCTCCTGCCTGTCCTGTCCGTAGCGTTAAGCGCAGCGTCTCTACAGATTTAATCAATAAGATTGAGTTTTCACGTACGGTTAAGTGTAGCCTCTTTTCGGATGAATACATTCTTTACATAGAAAACCGTAAGTAAGCCATTAAATGAGCAAAAAAAATGCTCGCAATTTTAATTGCGAGCATTTTACATATTATATTGATTTTAATTTTACCAGAAAGTAGAGTAAAGGGCAACTAAAATTCCGAATACAATCAATGATCCAACGGCAAACGAAGGATGTACTTTGAACATGCTCGAATCTACTTCTAAACCATTAGATTTATCGCCTTTGCTGTTTTCGAACATACTGATGGCAAACATTACAATTATACAAACCACAAATACAATTCCCATTCTATCGAGGAAAGGTATTTCATAAACTCCATCGGCATTGGCTACCGAGAATCCAAAATTGTGAAGGAAAGATAAATCCATCATTCCTGGCAGGAATTTTAGCAATACGGATAAACCAAAACCACCTATAGTTGCAAATAAAGCTGCATTTGAAGTGGTTTTTTTCCAGAAGAAACCTAAAATAAACATGGCGAAAATACCAGGACTTACAAAACCTGTATACTCCTGAATAAACTCGAAACCACCTTTTTTATCAATACCTAAGAATGGCGAAATAGCAATTGCGATAGCCATTGCAATAATTACAACCACACGCCCGGTGCTTACCAGTTTTTTCTCACTCGCTTCTACGTTAATGTGTTTCTTGAAAATATCCAGCGTAAAAATGGTAGAGATACTATTGATTTTACCGGCTAATGAAGCAACAATTGCTGCAGTTAAAGCGGCAAAAGATAAACCTTTAAGTCCTGTTGGTAAAATACTTAATAAGGTAGGGTAAGCCCTATCCGGACGAAGCTCTCCGCCAGGCATCATTGAATTTACGTCAATACCTGTTTTTTCTGTGTACAACATATACACTGCAATACCTGGTAATACCACGATTAACGGCATCAAAAGTTTTAAAAAGGCAGCAAATAAAATACCAGCTCTCGCGGTTTTCAGATCAGCACCCAGCGCACGTTGTGTGATGTACTGGTTACAACCCCAATAGTTTAAGTTCACAATCCACATCCCGCCAAGCAATACTGTCATACCAGGTAGAGAAGCATAATTGGCACTATCTTTTTTAAAGATCATGTGGAAATGATCTGGCGCCTTTTCTCTTAAAAACGATAAACCATCCAGTACGCCATGACCACCAAAATGGTCGCTCACTAAATTAAGTGCTAAATAAGTAGTGGCCAAACCGCCGAAAATTAAAAACGCTACCTGGATTACATCCGTGTAACCAATTACTTTCATACCGCCTAATGCTATAATTACAGAAAAAATGGCCAGGCCGATCATACAATACCAAAAGCCAATACCCGAAATACTGCTTACAGCAAGCGCGCCCAGGTATAAGATAGAGGTTAAGTTTACCACCACATACAATAACAACCAAAACACAGCCATAATCATGGCTACAGTACCGTTGTAACGCTGACTTAAGAATTGTGGCATGGTGTAGATCTTATTTTTAAGATATACAGGAATAAAAAATGTGGCTACAATTACCAATGTTGCTGCTGCCATCCATTCGTAAGTGGAAATGGCCAATCCCATTTTAAATCCATCGCCGCTCATGGCTACAAATTGCTCAGCACTAATGTTCGAGGCAATTAAGGATGTACCAATAGCCCACCAGGTGAGCGAACCTTCTGCAAGAAAATAATCCTTGCTGCTCATCTGCTTTTGTTTTTTACGATGGTAAATCCAGAAACCGTAAATTGCTACAATGGCAAAGTAGGCTAGAAAAATAATGTAATCTGTGACTTTCATTTAAGTTATTTGGTTTAGAAATCTAAATGTAGTAAAATCATAAATTAATCTCCGCTTTTTTTGAATTAAAAAATGTTAAAGTGACGTTTATTAATTTAATCCATGGTCTGTGTCTCCACAGACTATGCTAATTAAATCAAACACAAGTGGTCTGTGAGGACACAGACCACGGAGATTACATTTTATAAAAATGAATTAAATATACCTGTTAATCAGGTTTTCAAGATATTCCTGCTTTCCGCTGCGTACCTCTGGTTCGCCGTTTTCTGCAGCGTAATTTCTTAGGTCTTCTAAACTTAACTTACCTTGTTCAAACTCGGCACCCTTTCCGCTATCAAATGAAGCATAGCGATCGGCTCTTACTTTTTTGTAATCAGATTTTTGAAGAATGGCATCTGCAGTAACTAGTGCCCTTGCAAAGATATCCATTCCGCCTACATGTGCATAGAATAAGTCTTTCTGATCGGTAGAGTTACGGCGTATTTTCGCATCGAAGTTTACACCTCCACCCTGTAAGCCACCACCCTCTAAAATGATCAGCATGGTTTCCGTTAGTTCGTTAATATCATTCGGGAACTGGTCGGTATCCCAGCCGTTCTGGTAATCGCCGCGGTTTGCATCGATAGAGCCTAATAAGCCATTGTCTACTGCAACCTGTAGTTCATGCTGGAAAGTATGGCCTGCCAGCGTGGCGTGGTTAACTTCTAAATTTAATTTAAAGTCTGCCAACAGATCATATTGTTGTAAAAAGCCTTTTACGGTTGCTGCATCGTAATCGTATTGGTGTTTAGAAGGCTCACATGGTTTCGGCTCAATAAAGAATGTTCCTTTGAAACCCTGTTTGCGTGCATAATCTTTAGCCGTATGTAAAAATTTTGCCAAATGCTCCTGCTCACGTTTCATATTGGTATTCAATAGGCTCATATAGCCTTCTCTTCCACCCCAGAAAACATAATTTTCGCCGCCAAGGGCAATGGTAGCATCTAGTGCTGCTTTAACCTGGGCAGCGCCGTGTGCCAGCACATGAAAATCCGGATTGGTAGATGCGCCGTTCATATAGCGCTTATGGCTAAATAAATTGGCGGTTCCCCATAACAGTTTTACGCCGCTGTCTGCTTGTTTTTGTTTGGCATATTCAACAAGCGCTTGTAATCTGCGCTCGTTTTCGGCAACGTCATCACCATAATCTACCACATCCACATCATGGAAACAATAATATGGGATTTGCATTTTGGTAATAAATTCAAAGGCTGCATCCATTTTATCTTTTGCACGCTCTACTGCATCTTTTTTCTCATCCCATGGGAAAACGTGTGTTGCACCTCCGAACGGATCGGCACCATTACCATTAAATGAATGCCAGTAAGCACAAGCAAACTTAAAATGCTCGCTCATGGTTTTGCCAGCTACTACTTTGTTGGCGTCATACCATCTAAATGCTAATGGATTATCGCTTTCCAGGCCTTCAAATTTGATTTGCTCAATGCCTTTGAAAAATTCAGTTGCTCCGGTTACTACTTTTGTCATATTTTTTGTTTTTGATTCTTGGTTTGTTGGTTCATAGTTGATAGCCGATGGCTTTGAACCATTAACCAATTTTTAATTGTTTTTCTAATATTTTTTTCCAATCCTGATAGATTGGTTCATACATAGCTGAATGCTGCGGTACTAAAGTTTTGATTACTTTGTGGTTGCTAAAAGCTTCTTCTGCGCTTTTAAAAATGCTGGCGCCTATACCTGCACCCAAGGCTGCGCCTACACTGCCGTCGTTTTCGTAAAGTTCAACCGGAATGCCCGTAACATCTACAAAAGTTTGTGCAAATACATCACTTAAAAACAGGTTCGCCCTTCCGGCGCGGATCACTTTTGGCTGCATGCCGTTTTCGCGCATAATATCCAATCCATAACGGAAAGAAAAAGCAATCCCTTCTTGTACCGCCCTGAAGATATCTGATTGCTGGTGAAGGTTTAAATCGATACCCAATAACGCTGCTCCTGTATATTGGTTATTTAACATCCGTTCTGCACCATTGCCAAAAGGAAGTACTTTTAAACCGTTGCTGCCTATTGGTGCTTTTGAAGCCAGCATATTCAGGTCTGCATAGGTAGACTGTGGTGCGAAGACATGTTTTGCCCAACGGTACATGCTGCCGGTGCCATTAATACAAAGCAAAACACCGGTATGCTTTTTTTCTGCAGAATAAGTTACATGTGCAAAGGTATTCACTCTCGATTGGTTATCGTAGGTAAGCTCATCGCTTACGCCGTAAATTACCCCCGATGTTCCGGCTGTAGCGGCAACCTCCCCGGGTTTTAATACGTTTAGGGAGAGTGCATTGTTCGGTTGATCGCCAGATTTATAAGCAACCGGAATACCGGCCGGTAGATTTAATGAATTTGCAATATCGGTTTTTAAATAACCATGTTCCGAAAATAAAGGTTTAACCGTTGGGATCAGGTTCCCCGAAATCCCATAATAATCCATTACATCTTTAGAAATTTCGTGGCTTTCAAAATCCCAAAAAATCCCTTCAGATAGTGCCGAAATACTTGTTGTAATTTCTCCGGTTAATTTCATGGCGATAAAATCGCCCGGGAGCATGATTTTATCAATGCGGTTATAGATATCTGGCTCATTTATTTTAACCCAGCCCAGTTTGGATGCCGTAAAGTTGCCCGGAGAGTTTAACAGATGTTTTAAGGATTTTTCGTGGCCAATGGCCTCAAAAGCATCGTTGCCCAGTTCAACGGCCCTGCTATCGCACCAGATGATACTATCGCGGAGCACCTGTTGGTTTTGATCTACTACGACCAGGCCATGCATCTGGTACGCAATACCAATGGCTTTAATTTCTTTCGGATCAAAAAGACCTGTCGAATTTAATTTAAGGATGGCTTGTTGAACATTATGCCACCAGTCATCAGGCGATTGTTCTGCCCAGCCCGACTGTAAAGATTTAATGGCAGTCTCCTCTTCCGGATATTGAACGGAGGTTATATTTTTTTGTGTAGCTGCATCAACAATGGCAACCTTAATGGATGAGGTACCTAAATCAATCCCTAATAAATACATGCTTTCATCTAATTTTAATATTTGGTTATGCAAACGGTTGCATAAAGATAGCGGTAAAAATATAAAACGCAAATTTTTTATAAAAACCTGTTAAAATTAATGCAAACGATTGAATCGAATTAATATATTCCAGGTCGATTTAGAATGCCAGACAATTTATATTTTTGTCTCAGATACAATGACTATATATGGAACAGATTACATGGGACGATTTTGAAAAAGTAGAATTAAGGGTAGGTACTATTTTAGCGGCCTTCGAATTTCCGGAAGCCAGAAGACCTGCATATCAATTGAAGGTAGATTTTGGTGAATTTGGCATTAAAATGAGCAGCGCACAAATCACCAAACATTATACATTGGAAGAATTACCGGGAAAACAGATTGTTGGCGTGATAAACTTCCCTAAAAAACAGATCGGAAAATTTATGTCCGAATTTTTAGTAACCGGATTTGCAGATGAAAATGGCGATATCGTATTAACTACGGTGGAGCGTGAGGTGCCAAATGGAAGTAAATTGGTTTAATCGTTAGCTTCCGAAGTTTACACCTAGTTGCAGCGGCCAATTAGCCCTGATTGCAGCGGAAAGCCCGCAATGCCGGTTTTTCACCGGGAGAGGACTTGGAGCGTAAAGCAGGACTGAAGCAGCCGATAAGCGCTGACACTGCGCTCCAAACCTAACCAATTTTTAACTTAGACTTCAGCAGTTTTGCCAGCCCTCTGCCTTTGGAACCTTTGGAAGTCTTTTTGGCCATTATTACCCTATATTTGCCTCATGAGTTTTTACAATTTCGAGAATACCGATCCTGAGGAAGAAGACATTCATTATATGAAACTGGCTCTGGAAGAAGCCAAAAAAGCTTTAGCTGAGGATGAGATTCCGATCGGGGCCATTGTGGTCAGTAAAAACAGGATTATTGGCCGCGGATACAATTTGACAGAGCGTTTTAACGATGTTACCGCCCATGCAGAAATGCAGGCTTTTACCTCGGCATCTCAAACCATTGGTGGGAAATATTTACGGGATTGCACTTTATATGTAACCATTGAGCCTTGTGTAATGTGTGCAGGTGCAAGTTACTGGACACAGATTGGCCGTATTGTGTATGGTGCCAGAGAAGAAAAAAGGGGATTTATTTCCAAAAACGCAAACCTGCTGCACCCTAAAACGGTATTAAAGGGTGGTGTAATGGCGGAGGAGTGTGGAGCGTTAATGAAGGGATTTTTTGCGAAGAAGAGGTAGATTGAGTTGATGTTCCGTAATACTGTAGTTCATTGCCTAATAGGAGACTGTCTCATCCATGTAGATTTTCATCCTGAGGGATAATTTATTGGATAAAAATCAATATGAATGACGTATACATTTATTTTTTTTGCCCAGGTCGAAGCCTTGCCTCGGCTACCGATGAAAAATCGGTACAGGTCCGCCGCCGCCGAAGGGCTCTTTCTTTTTGATGTCAAAAAGAAACAAAACCGAAGCATTGCCGAGCTCATTAATACAGATAAAAAACAATAGACAACCATTAATAAAACACCGGCTGAAAATTTATTCATTCGTTTTTGCATAATTCAGCTGCATTCATGAAGGCTGCGCCATTTTCTTTCGAATCTAGTGGGATGCCTTTGTCAGTGTAGCCCGAAAAATTTGTTAGGCCGGATTTAAGCGGAACGGAGATACGGTGCTAAGGCCTAGCTATGCGGAAATGCATAGGTTTCACAAGTCGCTCATTAATAAATATTTGCAAAATAACGTCAATGGTAGCTTATCAAAGGACCTATTTTAAATGCCTTACAAGGCCGTTTTGACAGGCTCAACATGAACGACAATTTGATGAGAAAGCCTCTTAGTGAGATCTGTATTTGTATGCGTTTTAGATATAAATGTCGATACAATCGTCTTTCTCATGCATCCCGTATTTCAAATCGGGACGATGGTAATTTTTCTCAAAACCTTCCAACATTAAAACCTTCAACATTACAACATTAACTCAGAAAACGATTTGATGATAATAACATGAACAAATCTTAACGTTCTAATGTTATATTTGCTACAAGAAATATTTTTAAATCTTTAAACATAAAACATTATGGCTTTTGAATTACCTGCGTTACACTACGCAACCGATGCATTAGAACCGCATATTGATAAAACTACCATGGAGATTCACCATGATAAACACCACCAGGCTTATGTTACCAACTTAAACAAAGCGTTAGAAGGTAAACCAGAGGCGAATTCAAGCATCGAAGAAATTGTAAAACACATTTCAAAATTTCCTGCTGCGGTTAGAAACAATGGCGGTGGTCACTATAACCACTCTTTATTCTGGAACATTTTAGGTCCAAATAAAGGTGGTGAGCCAACCGGCGATTTAGCTAAAGCAATTAACGAAACTTTTGGTTCGTTTGCTGATCTTAAAACTAAATTACAAGAAGCTGGCGCTACCCGTTTTGGTTCAGGCTGGGCCTGGTTATCGGTAGGTGCTGATAAAAAACTTCAGGTTTCTTCTACACCAAACCAGGATAATCCTTTAATGGATGTTGCCGAAGTAAAGGGAACGCCAATTTTGGGTATCGATGTTTGGGAGCACGCTTATTATTTGAAATACCAAAACAAACGCCCTGATTATTTAGCGGCAATCTGGAATGTAATTAACTGGGATGCTGTTGCTGAACTTTATAAAAAAGCTTTATAAGCTCAATAGGCTATAAAATTTAAGAGAAGTCCCGGTGTAAACCGGGACTTTCTTGTTTTAAGATAATTAAGTAACTTCGCCTATAAAATATTTGGAATGAAAAGGCTTGTAATCTTATTTTTAATTGTTGTTGGTGTGAATGGGCTAGTGTGCGCGCAACAGAATAAAGTACCTACTCCAGCGGAAATTGCACAGAAGAATGTGGAGGATCTTGAGAAGCGCTTAAAGCTTAACGGGACGCAAAAAAGTGTAATCTACAGCTTTACCTATAACCAGGCGAAAGAACAGGCTGATTTAATCAAAAGACAGCAGGCAGGTAACTCACGTGAGGAAGATGTAGATAAATTCTACAAACTACAGAACGAAACCTCAAAGAATATCCGCAATGTTTTAAGGCCCGAGCAACAAACCGAATATGATAAAATCATTGAGGAGCGTTTAAGCGGTAAAGGCTTAAAAGGTAAAAACAAGAAAAAGAAAAAGGGTGAAGAGGAAGAAGTGGAAAGTGATATTAAAGGATTATTATCCGCGCCTCCGGTGGAAAAACAAAATCAGTAGTATTTTTTATTAATCATTTTAGAAGATAAAAATCTCGCTGAAACAGGGTTTGCGCGTGCAGATCTTGTGAATAAAGACAAAGGTTAGGCTTTTGAGCCCTGACATTCTCTATTATTGATCATATCTTTACCTGAGGCGTCACCCTGAATTATTTCAGGGTCTTATTGTGTGCTAGATGCTGAAATAAATTCAGCATGACGATTGCGTGGGTAAAGTCAATCAATGTCTGCTTTACTCAATTCCCCTTCAGACTTACCGGTACAATCTAAATCCCCACAACATCTTTTTTCTTTTTCTGCTTCATTGCTTTCGGGATAATCGCTAAAATCTCATCTTTTAAAGCGTTAAGCATCCGTTTTTTAATGAAGTTTTTATGTGTAACCAAACTAATCTCGCGTACAGGTTCAGGTGATTTAAAATGGCGTATTTTGCCGGATTGTTTAGCGTTAAGCTCGGCTATGGCCAGTTCTGGTAATAAGGTAGCCCCGCCATTTAAATCAACCATACGAACCAGGGTTTCTACGCTGCCGGTATTATACTCTAATCCCTGTAATCTATTATTTTTGGTAGAACGGCAAATGTTCAATACCTGGTTGCGCATACAATGGCCTTCATTTAAGAGCCAGATGTTCTCATCGTTCAGGTCCTCTGCATCAACAGCCTTTTTTTTGTAAAGCTTGCTGTTTTTGCTGATGTAACTTACAAAGTTTTCATAATATAATGGAGTTTCCGTAATGTTCGGATCGGTAAGTGGTGTAGCTAGAATACCACAATCGAGTACACCGGTCTTCAGGTGGTGGATAATGTCTTCGGTGGTATATTCCCAGATCAAAAGTTTTAATTCAGGGTATTTGTCCAGCATGGCCGAAATCACCTCAGGCAATAAATATGGCGCGATAGTAGGAATTACACCAATTTTCAGTTCACCCAGTACATCTTGCTGCTGACTGCTGATCAGCTCTTTAATTTTTCCGCTTTCCTGTAAGATGATTCTGGCCTGTGCAATAATCTGCGCACCAATTTCTGTCGGACTTACGGGCTGTTTGCTCCTGTCGAAAATTTTAACGCTGATTAATTCCTCCAGTTTTTGAACCTGCATACTTAGGGTAGGCTGGGTTACAAAACACTTTTCGGCAGCAGTTACAAAACTTCTATAAGTATCTACGGCAACAATATATTCGAGTTGAACTAAAGTCATATAGGTAAAATTTATTGATAGTCCCAAATATATCAATTTTAACTATAATAGAAAATGTTCTGCGTTTGTAACATGATCAGGTTTGAATGGTTTGAACTAAAATTTCTCATTAAAATGAACCATTTAAACAAAAGATTAAACAGCGGTTTTAATCTGATTGATTTAATTTAGGGTAATTATACTATGACCAGCTTAGCAGATTAATTAGTATTTTAGTTTTATGAACAGAACCATTTTACGCCTGTATTTTCTTGTTTTCTTTTTTCCGCTAGCCTTTGCGGTAAATGCCCAGAACAAACTCCCAGAGTGGGCACTTGGGCCATTTGTACGACCAGGAAATGTTAATCCCATTATTTCCCCAAAAACAGAAAGTGTTTTCATGGATCCCATATTCAAGCAAAAAATAGCCTGGGAGGCCGGCGATGTATTTAATCCAGCTGCTACAGTTCACAAAAATAAGATTTATGTACTATATCGCAGTGAAGATCGCTCTGGCACTGGGATCGGAATGCGTACTTCCAGAATAGGGATTGCGGAAAGCAGTGATGGTATTAAAATGAAACGTAGTCCTGAGCCAGTACTCTATCCGGATGAGGATGGACAGAAAGCAAACGAATGGCCAGGCGGTTGCGAAGACCCTCGCATTGCTGTTACAGCAGAGGGTTTATATGTCATGTTCTATACGCAATGGAACCGCAATATATTCCGCCTTGCGGTAGCCACTTCCAAAGATTTAAAACACTGGACCAAACATGGTCCTGCGTTTAGTAAAGCCTATCATGGTAAATTTAAGGATCTCAAATGCAAATCCGGTTCAATTGTTACCAGGTTAGAAAACGGTAAACAGATCATCGCCAAGATAAACGGTAAATACATGATGTACTGGGGCGAACGTTTTATGAATATTGCGACCTCTGTTGATCTCCTCAATTGGAAACCGGCTTTAAATCCAGCAGGTGATCTGGATATGATTGTGAAGCCTAGAAAGCATTATTTCGATAGCGACCTCACAGAATGCGGTCCGCCGGCCATTGTTACAGATCAAGGTATATTAGTACTTTATAATGGTAAGAACAGAGGGGATGCCGGCCGTGATACCAATTACGTGTCCAATACTTATTCTGCCGGACAGGTTCTGTTTGATCTCAAAAACCCCTCAAAAGTGATAGCGCGGTTGAATCAGCCTTTTTTCGTGCCGACTGCATCTTTCGAAAAAAGTGGGCAATACCCATCTGGTACGGTTTTTATCGAAGGATTGGTTTATTTCAAAAAGAAATGGTTTTTATACTATGGTTGTGCAGATAGCCGGGTGGCCGTAGCCATTTATGATCCTGTTGTTAAAAAATAAGGTGTAAATAAAAAGTGCGCAGGTTATACTGCGCACCGTTGTGAGAATTATTTTAGTACCGGCTTTCAAAATCCTGATATGCCAGGGCAATACCTTCTTTAAGTTCAATTTTATGTTTCCAACCTAAATGATGAAGTTTACTCACATCCATTAATTTACGCGGTGTGCCATCTGGTTTAGTGGCATCGAATACCAATTCGCCATCAAAGCCTAAAACATCTTTAATCAGCAAGGCCAGGTCTTTGATGGTTAAATCATGTCCGGTACCAATATTGATCAGGTGTGGTTCGTTATAATTTTGCATTAAGAAATAACAGGCATCTGCTAAATCATCGGCAAATAAAAATTCGCGCATGGGTGAGCCTGATCCCCAAACCACTACTTCTTTTTCATCGTTCACTTTTGCCTCATGTACCTTACGGATCAAAGCGGGTAAAACATGCGAATTCTGAGGATGATAGTTATCATTAAAGCCATATAAATTTGTTGGCATTACAGAGATAAAATTACAGCCATACTGATCGCGATAGGCATCGCACATTTTAATGCCTGCAATTTTGGCAATGGCATAAGGTTCGTTGGTAGGCTCTAAAGTTCCGGTCAAAAGATAATCCTCTTTTAAGGGCTGCGGAGCCATTTTAGGATAGATACAGCTTGAGCCCAGGAACATCAGCTTTTTAACACCAGCTACATAAGCATTGTGGATTACGTTATTTTGTATGGCTAAATTCTCGTAAAGGAAATCGGCACGGTAGGTGTTGTTGGCTTCAATGCCACCTACCTTTGCTGCTGCAAGAAACACATAATCAGGTCTTTCTGTAGAGAAGAAATCGGTGACAGCCTGCTGGTTCCGAAGATCAAGCGCTGCTGAAGTTCTGGTAACAATGTTTTCGTAACCTTCTTTTTGCAGTTTGCGGTAAATGGCCGAACCTACCATACCACGATGGCCTGCAACATATATTTTCGCGTTTTTTTTCACGGTAATTTGTATAGGTAACAAAAATACGATTCCCATACTAGATTGGCACTAATCTTTACAGCAAAAAAAACTCCTATTGTTGATTTAATTGTATTTTTGCAGAAAAAAACTTTTGGGTAAAGATAAACTTAGGCGTTTTGCTGAAATAGAAACATTCGCAAACGTATATCAATTAGAACAAGGGAAAGCTTTAAAGGGGAACTGGGCTTCAACACATTTTAAAAACACAAACCCCATTGTGCTTGAGCTGGCCTGTGGAAAAGGCGAATATTCGGTAAATCTGGCCAGGCTATTCCCGGAGAAAAATTTCATTGGTGTAGATTACAAAGGCAACCGCATCTGGCGCGGAGCCAAAACGGCTATTGAAGATGGGATTGATAATGTTGCTTTTTTAAGGATACAGATCGAAAACTTACTGGATTACTTTAATGAAGGCGAGATTGATGAAATCTGGATCACCTTTCCCGACCCTCAGCCACAGGACAGCCGTGAGAAAAAACGTTTAACTTTTCCGGCATTTTTGAACCGTTATAAACTGGTGTTAAAACCAGGCGGGAATGTTAATCTGAAAACAGATAACGACCAACTGTATGCTTACACCTGCGAAAAGGTTGCAGAATTGAATCTGCCTGTACATAAAAACACCGATCATCTGTACACTTCAGATCTGGTTGATGAGGTACTGTCAATCAAAACCTATTACGAGAAGAAATACTTGTTGCACGATAAAAATATTAACTACATTCAGTTTTCTTTTGAATAATGGATACCAACTTTTACGAACAGGTGTATGAGATTGCCCGGTTAATTCCGAAAGGAAGGGTTACTTCTTATGGCGCTATCGCGAAAAGTTTAGGTGCAGCAAAATCATCAAGAATGGTTGGACATGCCATGCTTTATGCCGGAACAGCGCACCCCAAGGTGCCGGCACACCGCGTAGTAAACAGTAGCGGCCTGCTTACCGGGAAGTTTCATTTTAAGCCACCAGAACTAATGGAAGAACTGCTGAGAGAAGAAGGTGTTGAAGTGAAGAACGATAAGGTGGTAAACTTTAAAAAAGTATTCTGGAATCCGCTGGAAGAAATCAACCTTGATTGAATAAAATAATAGTAACGTCATTCTCTCATTCAAAAAATCATTTATTCAATAATTAATTACACATGGGAAAGCTTATAGAAGAGTTTAACAGCTATCGCGAAAAAATGAACGATAGAATTATGGAAACGGCAAATACGAATATCAAACGTTTTTTTGCGCTTGATACAACCACTTATGCCAATGGAGCTTTAGATGTTAAAACGAAAGAGATGTTGGGCCTGGTTGCCTCTATGGTTTTGCGTTGTGATGATTGCATAAAGTACCACCTGGGCAAATGTTTCGATGCTGGTGTAAACCATGATGAGATGAACGAAATCTTCATGATCGCCAATCTGGTAGGTGGCAGCATTGTAATCCCGCATTACCGGAGAGCTGTAGAGTATTGGGACGAGTTAAGTTTGGAGTCGGGAGTTTAGCGTTGGGAGTTTCCTTGCATGTCGCAGATTAGAGACGCGAGTTTTCAAAATGGGAATTCTTAAATTGACTAAATAAAGCAATTGAATGTTCTTATATTTAGTTATGGGAACAATTAAGGATTTATTAGCTTATCAGAAAGGATTTAAACTTTCAATGGAAATATTCCAGATCTCAAAAAGATTTCCATCAGAAGAAAAATATAGTTTAACAGATCAGATCAGGAGATGTTCAAGAAGTGTTTGTGCAAACCTAGCAGAAGCCTACAGAAAACGAAAATACCCAAATCATTTTGTGAGCAAGCTCTCCGACGCAGACACCGAAAATGGTGAAACCCAAACATGGCTAGAATTTGCTTTAGCATGTAATTACATTTCTATTGATGAATTTGATATATTAAATAACCAAGCAGAGGAAGTAGCAAAATTGTTGGTGTATATGATGAATAACCCAGAAAAGTTTCTAATCAATCGCTCTTAGTACCTTGCTGTTGCAACTCCCAACTCAGCTCTATGCCGACTCAAAACTCCCAACCCCAAACTCCAAACTCAACTATACGTTGTTCCTGGGCTGGCTCCGATCCACTCTATATCAAATACCACGATGAAGAATGGGGAAAGCCTGTTTATGATGATCAAATTTTGTTCGAATTTTTAATACTGGAAGGTGCGCAGGCAGGTTTAAGCTGGATTACCATTCTCCGCAGGCGAGAAAATTACCGCAAGGCTTTTGCAGGTTTTGACGTTAATAAAGTAGCTGCTTTTACCGAAAAAGACGTAGAAAGGTTGATGAATGATGAGGGCATTATCCGCAACCGTTTAAAGGTAAATGGCGCCATTACCAATGCCAAACTATTTATCGAAATCCGGAAAGAATTTGGCAGCTTTTCTAAATACATGTGGAGTTTTGTTCCAGGGAACAAGCCTATTTTAAATCAAATTGAGAAAATGAGTGATGTTCCACCGCGGACTGAACTCTCTGACCGCATCAGTAAGGACATGAAAAAACGCGGCTTTAAGTTTTTCGGTACGACCATATGCTATGCTTACATGCAGGCCACGGGGATGGTGAACGATCATTTATTAAACTGCTGTGCAAGATAATTTTTACCCGAATGATTCTGTAAATCCTTTAATCTCCAAATCCTGCTTTATTTTTTTGTTGCATTATACTCCTTTACCCATTCAATAACATCCCGGCTGTTAAAATCTGTTCCGGCTTCAATTTTGGCTTTTAAGGCAGGTTGATCGCCAATTTTCTGCAAAAGGATATTTTTAACCTCCATTTTTCTGGTTTCGTCGGTTATGGCTTTCATCGGCACCTCTTGTAAAGGCCCTGCGCCAGGTTTTTCGATAAAATAGCGAACAGCAGGTGCACCAGCAGGTCTTTCCGGTGCAGCATTACGTCCGCCACCAATGCTAATACCTCCGCCCATACCCATGCCACCAAAGCCACCGGTTCCGGTACCGATACCAATTGAAGGTCTGAATTTTACCTTTTTCTCTTTTACTTGGGGAACCAGGGTGCCTCCACCAAAAGCGTAAAGATTTACGGTTCCCATTTCGATTACCTTAACAAAACGATATTCGAAATTACGCCCATTTGCAAATCCTTTGCTCACAAAGCTATCACCATTCCAGAAGAAATTTTTAACATCTTTTGCTGGCAAAATCATGTCGGCTTCATCATTGGCACTGATAAAAACAGAAAAATAATCCGTGCCTTTTATTGTCCCGCGGATGACATCATCATTGTTTTTAACGATAAAATCTTGCGCAAAAATTGCAGATGCCGATGCAAAAATCAGTATTAACAGAGGTATGGCTTTTTTCATATCTATTCGATTTTAAAAACAACGCAATTTAACTGGTTTTAAGATACAGTTCATAAAATTTCGTGTTATAGTTCCTTAGATTATTAACTTTGATTAATTTATCAGAGATTTCATCTTTTCGGTGTAATCATTAAATCAGTGTATCAAATGAATAAAAAACTCTTTCTCCTCGATGGTATGGCGCTCATGTACAGGGCGCATTTTGCACTCAGTAAAAATCCGCGTTTTACCTCAACAGGTATCAATACATCGGCAGTGATGGGCTTTACCAATACCTTATTGGATGTTTTGAAGAAAGAAAAACCAACACATATTGCAGTGGTTTTTGATACTGATGCACCTACTGAAAGACATACCTCTTTTGAAGCCTATAAGGCGCACCGCCAGGCCATGCCCGAAGACCTGGCTGCAGCAATGCCTTATGTACTTAAATTGATTACCGGTTTCAATATTCCTGTAATTACTTCTGATGGATATGAAGCTGATGATATTATTGGTACCCTGGCAAAAAAAGCGGAACAAAAGGGTTATCAGGTTTATTGTATGACACCTGATAAGGATTTTGCACAACTGGTTTCTGAAAATATTTTTATTTATAAACCAGCCCGCATGGGCAACGATATGGAAATATTGGGGGTAAAAGAAGTGTTGGCCAAATGGGAGATTGAAAATGTATTACAGGTAATTGATATTTTGGGTTTGTGGGGCGATGCCGTAGATAATATCCCAGGTATCCCGGGTATCGGCGAGAAAACTGCAAAAGCGCTGATTAAACAATACGGTTCTATGGAGAATATTATTGCGAACGCTCATGAGCTAAAAGGTAAACAACGCGAAAACGTAGAAAATTTTGCAGAACAGGGATTAATTTCCAAAAAACTAGCTACCATTCTGTTAGATGTTCCGGTTGAATTGGACGAAGCCAGTTTAGAACTTTGCGACCCGAGCCGCGACTTGTTGGAGCCATTATTTACCGAATTAGAATTCAGGACATTGGGTCGCAGGGTATTTGGTGATGAATTTTCGGTAACCACAGCACGCTTTCAAGAGGGTACACAAACAGATTTATTTGGCAATCAATCAGGAGAAGCCATCCAGTATACCAATACGCTGCAGGAAGAGCCCGAAGAAAAACTACCCGCTAAAACCATTGAAAATACGGAACACGATTATCAGCTGGTTGACTCTGCTGAGCAACGTGCCAATTTGATCAGGTTGTTACTTGCTGAAAAACGAATATCATTCGATACCGAAACCACAGGTACAGATGCAAACATGGCCGATTTAGTGGGTTTATCATTCTCTGTTAAACCTGGAACAGGTTATTATATTCCGGTTCCTGCAGAAAGGGAAGAAGCGCAGTTAATTGTTGATGAGTTTAGGGTGGTATTGGAAAATGAGGACATCACGAAAATCGGTCAGAATACCAAATATGATATCCTGGTTTTAAAATGGTATGGCGTAGAGGTAAAAGGAAAACTTTTTGATACCATGCTGGCGCACTATTTAATCGATCCCGATACCCGCCACGGGATGGATGTGCTATCAGAGAACTATTTGGGTTACTCGCCAATTTCTATTACGAAACTAATCGGTGCAAAAGGTAAAAACCAGATTACTATGCGCGATGTTCCAGTCGTAGATGTGGTAGATTATGCTGCAGAAGATGCCGATGTAACGTTGCAATTGGCAAATACCTTTGACCCTAAATTAAAGGAGTTAAATGCAGCCAAATTAGCCGAAGAAATTGAAAATCCGTTGGTTTACGTATTGGCAGACATCGAAAAGGAAGGCGTTAGGATTGACATTGAGACTTTACGAGCGTATTCTAAAGAACTGGAGACCGAAATCATCAAGTTCGAACAGAATGTGTATGATAAGGCCGGAATAAAATTTAACCTGGCTTCACCAAAACAATTGGGAGAGGTTTTATTTGATAAACTTCAGCTCGATCCCAAAGCCAAAAAGACCAAAACCGGTCAGTACCAAACTGGAGAAGATGTTTTGACGGCACTGGCCAGTAAAAGTGATATTGTACAGGATATTTTAGATTTCCGGCAGTTACAGAAACTGAAATCAACCTATGTTGATGCCTTGCCGCTGATGGTTAATCCCAAAACAGGGAGGGTGCATACATCCTACAATCAGGCCGTTGCAGCAACTGGAAGATTAAGCTCTAATAACCCGAATTTACAGAATATCCCCATCCGTACGGAACGTGGAAGGGAAGTGCGTAAAGCTTTTATCGCGAGGGATGAAAACCACATTTTGTTATCGGCCGATTATTCGCAGATAGAATTGCGCATTATTGCCGAGATTAGCAAAGAAGAAAATATGCTTGATGCTTTTAACAAAGGGATCGATATCCACACGGCAACAGCGGCCAAAGTATATGGAGTAAGTATTGAAGAAGTAGATGGAACACAACGCAGAAATGCCAAAGCGGTTAACTTCGGAATCATATACGGTCAATCTGCCTTTGGTTTATCACAGAACTTAGGTATTCCGCGTAAGGAAGCTGCCGAGATCATTGAGCAGTACTTTGCACAATACCCTGGTATTAAACGTTACATGAGTGATACGATGAACTTTGCACGCGAGAACGGATTTGTAGAAACCATTATGGGCAGAAGACGTTATTTAAGAGACATTAACTCCGCTAACCAAACTGTAAGGGGCTTTGCTGAACGAAATGCCATTAACGCGCCTATACAAGGCTCTGCGGCCGATATGATCAAAATTGCCATGATCAACATCCACAAAGAGATGAAAGCACAAAAATTGCAGTCAACCATGACCATGCAGGTACATGACGAGTTGGTCTTTGATGTACTGAAATCGGAAAAAGAAACGATGAAAGCCATTATCCGGGATAAGATGGCCAATGCCATTAAATTAACCGTACCGATTGTGGTAGAAATTGGGGAGGGCGAAAATTGGCTGGCTGCGCATTAAAATTTGGAATATAACCTAACCAAATCAGCAGAATAGATTTTATTAATCGAGATCCCAACAATACAATGTTAATTGGGCAATATTTAAAAAATAGAAATATTCGTTATCTTCATTAAAACTTCATATCGATTCAGGAATTTTATATCAATAAAAATAACGAGTAAAACAAAAATCAGAAATTATGAAACCTCGGAGTGAAACGAAGAAGCTTCATAACAATTAAAAAAAAATCTAAAAAATATGAAAAAGTTATTGAGTTTAATCGCAATCGCAGCATTTGGTTTAACAACAGCATTTGCTCAAACACCAGCAACAACAGCTCCGGCTAAAGCTAAAACAGTTGTAAAAAAAGAAGTAAAAACAACAACAGCACCAGTTAAAGCAGGCGCAAAACAAGAGGCTAAAAAAGTAGAAACTAAAACAACTACTACAGCCGCCAAGATAAAGGCAGACGGTACCCCAGATATGCGTTTTAAAGAAAATAAAGCAAAAGCAGTAACTAAAGTTGCTGGTCCAACTAAAAAAGATGGTACAGCTGATATGCGTTACAAAGCAAACAAAGCTGCTGCTAAAAAGAACTAGGTTCAGGTTTATAATTTGAAGGGTCTTCAATGAAAATTGAAGGCCCTTTTTTGTTTTAATTGCAACAGATTGAAAGTAGTATCAGAGACTAGTCCATGAAAAGGTCGTCATTCCCGCACAGGCGGGAATCTTAAAGCTTACTGCATTAAGATTCCCAATAAAGTTGGGAATGACGGTTCGCCGAAACTATAAACTTATTGTCTCACCAATTTCTGGTAATAATAAGGTTTTCTTTTCACGTGCAAATTTATCTAAAGCAGTCTGGGTATCAATTTCGATTACAGGGAAAGTATTATAATGTACACCAATTACCTTGTCGCAATCGAAATATTTGGTTGCTATCAAAGCATCATCAACATCCATGGTATAATTTCCGCCAATTGGTAAGATGGCGTAATCCAGGTTGTAAATCTCAGCTAAAACTTTCATCTCAACAGTTAAACCTGTATCGCCGGCAAAATAAATCTGTTTGCCATCTATTTCAAGCACAAAACCAGCAGGGTTTCCGCCATAACTTCCATCGGGTAAGCTGGATGAGTGTATGGCAGGTACCATCCGTACGGTTCCCCAGTCGAAAGTAAATTTACCAAAATTCATTCCGTGCACTTTCTCTATACCCTGCTTCGAAACCCAATCAATAATCTCCGGCATCGCAATTACCGTAGCCTGAGTTTGTTTAGCCAACTCAACCAAATCTGCTACATGGTCTGCATGACCGTGGCTCACCAAAATGTAATCAGCTTCAATCGCTTTAATATCTATATTTTTAGCTATTGGGTTATGTGATATAAATGGGTCGAATAATAGTTTTTTACCAGCTGCCTCCAACAAGAAGCATGATTGGCCGTAATAAGTATATTTCATCGTTTTAGTATCAAGTAGAGGGTTTTTAGTATCAAGTATTGAGATTGGAGTATCAGGTATGAAGATTTAATTAGCAAAATTATAGTATCAAGACCAAGCTATGTTTTATTGGCCAAACATACCGCCTAAGCCACCCAGCATATCTTGTGCCGATGCCTGCATTTCTGCTGCACTAACCTGCTCGGCACTTGCCATGGCTTTGTTAATTGCAGTTAACAGCAGTTCTTCCAATTCTTCCTTATCGGCATTTTTCAAAAACTCCTCATTAATGGAAATTCCGGTGATGGATTTATTGGCAGTAGCAGTAATTTTTATTGCACCATTTTCAACTTCGCCAAATACCGAGATCGTATCCAGGCGTTTTTTAATTTCTTCAGCTTTTTGTTGCGCTGCAAATAATTTATCGAACATAATCGTTGTGTTTTATAATGAAACTAAATCCGGCCCAAAATCGTATTGGCTTCATCAAGAAAGCGCTCAATCTTTTTAGTGCCTATAAAGCTTTTAAGGTTTAAGGTGACCATTTTGTTTTTGGCAGGCAAAAAAATCTCTGCCCTGACTTCGGTACCGGAATAAATAAAATTGGTGGTTTTACGGATCACCTGAAAACGGATCAAGTCATCAAAAGGATATTCCTTTTTAAACCGGCCGGCAAAAGTAGAACGGATAATCTTTCTTTGGTTTTGATCAAAACGGATATTGGAGGTTGCTGCAAAAAGAAGCGCCAGGCCTATCGCCGCCGGGAAATAGGTGAGGAGTGTTTTTTGAATTGATCCTTCGTTTGCCAAAAAACCAGGGCTAAATAATATGGCAATGGTAGCACCGATCATAATCAACCCAATAATGAAACTCCCTATCTTGTTATCCCTCAGCAGGTAAGTGCCTCCTTCCTCGCTGAAAAATCTAAAATCGTAAATAGTCTGTTTCGGAATTACAGGTGCATGAGCGAACACGAGCTCATCAATTTTTGGTAATACCTCCTGCTGAAAAGCGATCAGGTTGGTATTAGTCGCTTTACTATATCCGGCAGAAACCAGTAAACCTCTTCCATGCCTGTTACTTTTTCTGAACAATTTATAATTAAAGCCACTTCCCAGTACTTCGTAAGGTTCTACTGAAGCAATATCATCAAAAGGGATTGATCCAATTGGTAAAAACGCAATCTTTTTGTATAAAATCCTGCTGTTCCCATCAAAAATTACTTTTGTTTCGGCAATAAAAATCAGCAGCAACGGAATTAATAGCAGGCAGCCATAATACCCAAGGGTGAGGCCAGCAGAATAACCTTGTACTGATCTTGATAAATAGAAAATAAATGCAGCAATCAGTACAAAAAATATAAGCCCAACTATCCTTAAATTTCTTTTAGGATAGATGGTTAATGTACCCGGGCTGATTATCCATTTTGTTTTGGCCATAAATTTAATCTTCATCTGAACCAGGCAAACTGCCGTTGCCATGGTATGCGCCTTTACGTATAATTGGCATGTCTAAATGTTTATAAAGGTCATCTAAATGCATTAAACTGCCGTTTGTTAAGTTGCCTAAAAATATAACTACGATATTTTTGTTTAAGTCTCTTACATAAATGTGGCGAAAACCATGCCACCAACCTGTATGGTACACTACTTTGTCCATTTTTTCGCCATCGAACATTCTCCAGCCATAACCATAGTTAAAATGGCCATTTACAGGCTTATTGCGGCCTACATAGGCAGAATCAAGACTCTTTTTTGTCAATAATCGGCCATTCTTCAAATATTTATCGAATAGCACTAAATCATGTACTGTACTATAAATGCCTTTATCTCCAACGGGGCCATCTAAAAAGTTCTGTGCTACAGAATAGCGCCAGGTACGGTCATGGCCAACCACATCAACCGGGATTTTTTCATACTCCGTTGTGCTATATACGTGTGTATGTTTTAATCCGGCTGGCTTAAATACATGCTCCATCATGTACTGTGAATAGCGCTGTCCGGTTACCTTTTCTATAATGGCACCCAATACCATAAAGTTGGAGTTATTATAATGGAATCGGTTATCGGGTTTGGTGTATGGATTAGGTTTGCGTTCAGCAATAACGTTCATGACTTCCTGGTTGGTAACGCCTTTTTTCATGTTGCGTTTTTCTTTACGCCAGATATCATCTATAAAATAAACGTAGTTCATCATACCGCTCCGGTGAGAGAGCAGCAGTTTTACCGTAATGCCGTCATAAGGGAAATTGGGGAAGAACTTTTTTACATTATCATTTAACGAAAGTTTTCCGGCCTCAACCAGTTGCATAATTGCCGTGCCGGTAAATGTTTTGGTGATAGAGGCCAGTTCGAACTCCGAATTGATGGTTAAGCTATCGCGGTGGAGGTAATCGGCCCAACCGATCGCTTTTTCATAAAGGATTTTTCCATCTTTTGCCACCAGCATATTCCCGTTAAAGCCATATTTTTTATGTAGGTTATCTACAAAATCAGCAATCCATTTGTCGCCTTTTTGTGGATTATAAGCCAATAGGAGGCTATCCGCTTTATCGTCTTCTTTCGTGCGGATTTTTTTTTCAGCAGCCTTTTTCTCTTCAGATTTTTTACCTGAGCAGGCGGTTAATAAAGTTGCAGAGAGGGCTAATGCTGAACATATATATCGAAAATTCATTTATACCAGGGATAGTGTATTTAAAACCCGAAAATTAAAGAATTTTAGACGGTTGCAACAAAAGAGTTTTACACATTTTCGCAATTTTGGCCATACCAGCATTCAAATAAGTGGCCTTTGCTTCCATAAACAGGATCGCTATCTGGATTTTTTACCTTAGAAATGGTTTCATCTGCTTCAGGGCGCTCCTCTGCCCTGCCATATTTTATGTCGTAATCTGAGCCATTCGGATATGCTCCAACAACAGTAAAATCATCGGTGGAGTTCAGTTTTTTATGAGCTACACCTGCAGGAATGATCACAACATCACCCTTATCCAGTTCTATGCAAACACCATGCTCGCCACCAAACTGCACATCAGCTTTGCCACAAAATACACCCATTACTTCGTGTGTATTGCTATGATAATGGTGATAATCGAAAATGCCGTCTACCCATGAATTGGTATAACCATTTTGGGCAAAAACTTTCTTAATTACCTCTTCATTATCATCAGGATGCAACCTGAAGGTGCCTTTATAGATCATTAACGGCAAATTGGGATTATTTGGGAAATTGCCATTCTCTTCTATCTTATGTGCAACCAGGTAAGCTTCCTGTATCAATTTTTCTTTATCCATGATTTTTAGGGTGTTTTAATCATTAACAAAGTAATTGGAAAAGGGTTTCAGGATCTGATGAATTGGGATGATTGTGATTCGCGCAGTAACAAACCACGGCATAAAAAATAATCGTTATCTGTGACTGGAGCATCGCGTGATGGATAGAGCTGTCTAAACAGATATCCAGGTTGCGTTGCACCCGATAGCTCGCTATCGGGTGCGCTATAAATAACGATTAAATTACTATTTTCCAGCTGTGGCCTGCATTGGGTTCTTCCCAACCGACTGGCCTCTTACAGCCCCTCCAGCTTTGGCTTTAAATACTTTAAACTTACTTTCTTTTGCTTTACCACCCCAGGTATTGTTAGCGGTATCAATATCAGCGGTTTCGCGTAATGGATCTATCAAAATAGCGGCCACCTCTTTGTTTTTTACATAGAATTTAGAAGTTTTAAGCTCGTTATGCCTCCAGATCTGTGCTGGAATACGGTCTATTTCTTTTGTTCCATCTTTAAAGGTAAACTCAACGATTATAGGCATTACCAAGCCGCCTTTATTGCTAAAGCTCAGTTCGTATAAAAACTGGTTGGCATATTTACTTTGATCGGCTTCTGGAAGCGCTTCTAACGGTGGTGTCATATCCACTTTCGTGGCCACTGTGGTATCAACAGTTACCAGGCCTCTATCATATTTATAATAAAAATCCTGAGCGGCTGTATTTTTATCTACATAGAAGTTAATTTTTTTGTCTTCACGGTTTCTGATTTTAGAAATGTCTTCAAAAGCATTCACGGCAGGTTTATCAATTTTTACCATTCTTGATCTGGCAGCAGGAACTTCTTTAGGAAAATCGGCTTTTGCAAATTTCACGCTATCTAATGATATGTCACATGGATCGGTTCCGTAAAACCATCCCCTCCAAAACCAATCTAAATCTTCGCCACTGGCATCTTCCATGGTACGGAAAAGATCAGCAGGTTGAGGATGTTTAAAAGCCCATCGTTTCGAATATTCCTTAAACGCATAATCAAAAAGTTCTCTTCCCATAATGGTTTCGCGGAGAATATTTAATCCTGTAGCTGGTTTCGAATAAGCATTTGGACCAAAACGTGCAATATTTTCTGAGTTGGTCATAATTGGCTCCAGCTCATCTTTAGGCAGTTTCATGTAATCAACAATGGTATAGGCCGGTCCTTTTTTACTTGGAAACTTATTATCCCAAAGTTCTTCGGTTAAGTACTCCACAAAAGAATTTAGCCCCTCATCCATCCAGGTCCATTGGCGCTCGTCACTATTTACGATCATTGGAAAAAAGTTATGCCCAACTTCATGAATAATAACGCCCAACATGCCATTTTTGGTACTTTCGCTGTAAGTTCCGTCTGCATCGGTACGACCATAATTGAAACAGATCATCGGATATTCCATTCCGTTTGCAGCTTCGATACTTTGTGCAACCGGATAAGGATATGGAATGGTAAAATCTGAATAGGTTTTAATGGTATGTGCCACCGCCCGGGTAGAAAACTTACTGTACAGATTGTAAGCTTCTTTTCCGTAAAAACTCATACACATGACCGTATTGTTATTGGCCTGAATTTTTTGAGGCATGGCATCCCAGATAAACTTGCGGGAAGAGGTCCATGCAAAATCGCGCACATTACTGGCATTAAAAACCCAGGTTTTTTTAGCTGTCGATTTTTTGGTTTCTGCCAGTTTAGCTTCAGCCAGGGTTTGGATTTCTACAGGTGCAGCTGCTGTTTTAGCCGCATTATACCTGCTTAGCTGTGTCGGGTTTAAAACAGCACTATAATTGATACACTCTCCTGTTGAACCGACCAGGTGATCTGCCGGGACAGTCATTTGTACTTTAAAGTCGCCAAAGGTTAAGGCAAACTCACCTCTACCCGTGAACTGATGGTTCTGCCAGCCCTGAAAATCGCTATATACACATAAACGTGGATACCATTGGGTCATGGTAAACAGGTAGTTTCCATCGCCTGGAAAAAACTCGTAGCCACCACGCCCCCCAAAACTCATCCGGTCAGAAATTTTATAGTTCCAATTGATGTTGAAGATAAATTTTTGTCCGGTTCTTAACGCTACCGGCAAATCGATCCTCATCATGGTTTTGTTAACTGTATAAGGTAAGCTTTTACCGGTAGCATCTGTTAATTTGGTAATATTGATGCCATAGCCATTATTGCCTGTTGCACTTAACAGATCTAAATTTTTCGTGGTGCCCACAGCAGGCATTTTTGTTGCATCCTGATAATTGGCATTTCGATCTGTACTGTGCTCATTTTCATCAAGCTGCAGCCAGATGTAAGTTAAAGGATCAGGAGAATTATTGGTGTAGGTGATGGTTTCAGTCCCCGTTAACAACAGATTTTTTTCATCCAGTTCACATTTGATATTATAATCGGCACGCTGCTGCCAATATTTTACACCAGGCGCTCCACTGGCCGTACGCTGTTCGTTAGGGGTGGGTAAAATGGTACCCAACTGCTCAAACTTATTCCCATGGTTACTGCCTGGGTTATTCTGAATATTTTGGGCCATAGCCAAACTGCCAGAAAAGACAAGCAGGCCGGTTAAAGTAAATAGTTTATTCATTGTATATTTTATTAAAAAGGAATGCGTTCTAAAGCCATTTTTAAAGCCAGGCTAAATACGGCTGCTGATATAAATAAAACCCAACTCATTCGTTTAATGCGGGTGTAATTGAAAATTAAAAAAGTAATCATTAAAATAATAATCACCATAAACACCTGTCCGGCCTCTAAGCCTAAGTTAAAACCAAACAAGCCCCAGCCAATTTGCTGGTCTTTGGCCAACATGATTCTGATGGAGTTTGCAAAGCCCATTCCGTGAATCAATCCAAAACCAAGCGCCAAAAAATAATTGATCCTGATTGATTTTAAAGAGAAATTTTTTCTGAACAAATTGCTGATTGCCGTAATAACAATGGTACAGGGAATTAAAAATTCGACCCATTTGCTATCAAACCTGATGATATCCAGCACGCTTAAAAGTAAGGTAAATGAATGGCCGATGGTAAAGGCCGTCACCAATATGAGTACCTGCTTTATATTTACATAGCTGTAAATAGCCACCAGCGCTAAAATAAATAGCTGATGATCTAAAGCATCGGCACTGATAATGTGCTCCCAACCCAATTTAAAATAAAAGATAAAATCTTGTAAAGGCATGAATAATAAGCTAACTATCGGAAATAAAATAGTTTACAACAGTTAAAATTATATTTTTTAATTATAAAAAAACCAAATATCCTTTAAACAAAAGCATAAATGTTAAATTTGTTACTGTTTTTGTTATTTAAGCCCATTATTCGGCTTAGCTTTAAGTCATAACTTTATTTTTTCCTAACAAAAAACTGATGCGTAAATTAAAATATATCCTGTTGTTTTTGTGCTGTGCCTTTTTTTCCGTTAAAGCAGGACTAAAACATCCCTTGCACGTAAGCACAACTGAAGTGAGCTTTAATGCAAAGGATAAAACTTTAGAATTAAGCTGCAAAATCTTTTCAGACGACTTTGAAGCAATTTTAGCCAAATTATACAAACAAAAAACCGACCTGAGCAATCCGAATATGAAAAGCGTAATGGATGCACTGGTAAAAAAATACCTGCTTACTCATTTACAGCTAAAAGCCAACGGCAAGGCTGTTGCGATAAACTATATCGGATTTGAGATCGATCATGAAGCCACCAATATTTACCTGGAAGTTGAAAAAGTTGCAGCCCTAAAATCTATTGAAGTTAATGATAGCATTTTATATGATATGTTCGATGATCAGATGAGTATCATACATGTGGTGAAGGGCAACAACCGTAAGAGCACCAAAATCCTTTATCCAGAAAAGAAATTCACGGCAAACTTTTAACCGTATTTTTTGTATAGATAATAATTCTGTGTTAAATTACCGTTAATTAATGGTCGATATTTAAGGTTAATATTAGGCTAAGATATATTTCTTGTAATCTTTTTTTAAATACAGCGTTGTTAAAATAAGTTATGCAGCTAATCATCTTCTCTAACATATTAACGCCCCGGATTAAATACATCTTCAATTTCATTTTTAAAGAGATTCTTAAAGCAGAAATAGAATTTACGGGCAACAGCCAATATTTTTTGCAGAGTGAACACCTAAAAATCAGTTATGGCGATGAGCCTTTGGGCGAAGAACTATTTTTTAAAAGCACACCTTTACTTTTCTCCAATAAATTAGAAGAAATCAAACTCAAAACAGTTTCGTTTGGAGAATATCAGGTGCCATTTCCTGTCGATCGGTCTGCTTTACCCTTCGATGTTTTCGCTGCTTCATTTTTTATGATCAGCAGATATGAAGAATACCTTCATCAGCGCAATACCGAAGGGGTGTTTAAAGCATCAAAAAGTTATCAGCATAAATGGCGGGTATTACAAAAGCCGATTATTGATGAGTGGGCATTGATAATTAAAAGTCTCATCAGGAAGAAACATCCGGACTTTAAATTTCAGGAAAAGAAATTTAAGCACGAGCCTACCATCCATTTCAGTCTGTTGACTTATTTTCCTGAAGGTTTCTTAAACAGGGCCAAATTTATTTTTAGTGCTGTCTTTAAAAAAGAGAATAATTACCTGAATGCACAATTTGATAGGTTAACCGGAGTTGGGATTAACAATGAGCAAGTACTTGAGCAGGTAGAAGAAATGTTAGCTTTAAAAAAAAGCAATCCCCTTTATTTTGTTGATTTTCCTGATGTCCCTATGGATTACATCAGAACAGATCGGATTTCTAAAACCCTGAATAATCAGTCGGTTGGTTTGTTGAGACCCTGCGCCAGTGACAAACAAAAAATGACTGAAATTAAAGAAGATTTGGTAAAGCTTAAAAAAATACAGCTAAATTTAATCCCCTTAACCAGTCAGCAATTGGATGCATTAAAATTTCCAATATGCTATTTAAATATCCTTAACTCTGGCATCACTGCCGATTATTCTATGGGTTATGATCATGTGATGGGTTTTCGGGCAGGAACATGTACACCGTTTAACTGGTATGATCTTCAGCTCGAGAAAGTTACACCTTTAGTAGTGAATTCTTACTGCTTAACTGATCATATCCTGCAATTTTTAACCAGAGAAGCGGCACTAAAAGAAATACATCAATATATAGATGCCGTTAAAGTAGTAAACGGGACTTTTTATAGTAGCTGGAGCCTGAAAAGTTTGTCAGATCATCCTAAGTACAAAAAGTTAAAATCACTTTTTAAGGAAATGCTTCATTATGCCGGGAATTAATTTAGTTAGCACTATTTAGTGGAGAATTACTACATTTAATGATTGAAAAACATTTGCCATAAATCTCTAATATCCAAAAAACAACATGATGATTTTTGATATCAGCAAGACAAAATCTATTGCCAATACCTTCATTGCCGAACTTCGCGATGAGACCATCCAAAAAGATTCGATGCGTTTTCGCAGGAATATGGAGCGGATTGGCGAGTTTTTCGCTTATGAAATCAGTAAATCATTAAAATATGTTAACCGGGAAACCGTAACTCCTTTAGGTGTATCAAACGGTGAGGTTTTATCTGAACAGCCCGTTCTGGCCACTATACTCAGGGCAGGACTTCCGCTTCAACAAGGCCTGCTTAACATCTTCGACAAAGCGGAATGCTGCTTTATTTCTGCTTATCGTAAAGCAAATAAGGGAGGCGATTTTATTATTCAGATGGATTACATTTCCACCCCGGATTTAGCAGGAAAAGTTTTGATTATGGCCGATCCGATGTTAGCTACCGGACAAAGCATGGTGATGTGCTGTAAAGAACTGATTAACCGCTACAAAATTGCCGAGCTTCATATCGTTGCCGCAATAGCAAGCGCCGAAGGTGTTGCCCACGTACGTGCCAACCTGCCCAAAGCAAAACTTTGGCTCGGGGCAATAGACCAGGAAATGACCAGCAAATCTTACATTGTGCCGGGTCTTGGCGACGCCGGGGACTTAGCTTACGGAGAAAAGGTTTAGCCTTAGTCTGAAGTCCTAAGTCTAGAGTCTTTAGTCCAGCGTCTTTAATGTTCAATATAAAATGAATATCCTCTTTGTATGCAGTAGAAATAAATGGCGTAGTGCAACAGCCGAAACCATGTATAAAAACCATCCCGAACATCAGGTACGCTCAGCTGGTACGGAACCTTCGGCAAGGATTAAAATCAATGCCAAATTGATCATTTGGGCTGATCTTATCTTTGTGATGGAGAAAAAACACAAACAAAGAATGACCGAACGTTTCCCTCAGGAAGTTGATGAAAAAGAAATCATTACTTTGGACATTCCAGATGATTATCAGTATATGGACGAGGAGCTTATCGGAGAAATTGATTCAAAAGTTGCTCATTACCTATCCGAACGTGGGTGATTATCCTATCAGTTGGTGTCGCACCGACCGAAATAGATTTAGGAAATGAGCATGCAGTAGTCATTGGCAGTGTCTAGCCCTGCTTTTACGCTTTACTCCGTTTCACTTCGTGCCCGCTTCAATCAGGTTTAGGAACAAGGGCCTCTGCACCCAGTACCCCGAAAATGAAATACAGGCGTAGCTAGCTAGCCCTGGTTGCAGCGATACCCTGCAGCAACGAGGTACGAGGAAGCGAAGCGTATAAGCGGAAAACAGGAAGACGTTTAGTGTCTTATACTGGCTCTGCGCTCCTTTAATAAGAATTTTTTTACTATTTGCTGGTGTATAACCAACCGAAATGGAATTAGGAAATGAGCATGCAGTGATCATTGGCGGCATGTAGCCCTGCTTTACGCTTTACTCCGTTTCACTTCGTGCCCGCTTCAATCAGGTTTAGGAACAAGGGCCTCTGCACCCGGTACGCCCAAAATGAAATACAGGTATAGCCAGCTAGCCCTGGTTGGAGCGGTACCCTGCAGCGACGAGGTACGAGGAGGCGAAGCGTATAAGCGGAAAACAGGAAGACGTTTAGTGTCTTATACTGGCTCTGCGCTCCTTTTAATAAGAATATTTTTATTATCTCTTGGCGTATAACCAACCGAAATGGAATTAGGAAATGAGCATGCAGTGATCATTAGCGGCATGTAGCCCTGCTTTACGCTTTACTCCGTTTCACTTCGTGCCCGCTTCAATCAGGTTGAGGGACAAAGGCTTCTGCACCCGGTACCCCGAAAATGAAATACAGGCGTAGCTAGCTAGCCCTGGTTGCAGCGATACCCTGCAGCAACGAGGTACGAGGAAGCAAAGCGTATAAGCGTAAAACGGGAAGAAATATAGTATTTTGTACTGGCTCTGCGCTCCTTTTAATAAGAATATTTTTATTATCTCTTGGCGTATAACCAACCGAAATGGAATTAGGAAATGAGCATGCAGTGATCATTGGCGGCATGTAGCCCTGCTTTATGCTTTACTCCGTTTCACTTCGTGCCCGCTTCAATCAGGTTTAGGGACAAGGGCTTCTGCACCCAGTACCCCGAAAATGAAATACAGGTGTAGCCAGCTAGCCCTGGTTGCAGCGATACCCTGCAGCAATGAGGTACGAGGAAGCGAAGCGTATAAGCGGAAAACAGGAAGACGTTTAGTGTCTTATACTGGCTCTGCGCTCCTTTAATAAGAATTTTTTTACTATTTGCTGGTGTATAACCAACCGAAATGGAATTAGGAAATGAGCATGCAGTGATCATTGGCGGCATGTAGCCCTGCTTTATGCTTTACTCCGTTTCACTCCGTGTCCGCTTCAATCAGGTTTAGGTACAAGGGCTTCTGCATCATGCAACCCTGTAACAATGAGACCTCAGGAAGCGAAACCTACAAACAGAAAACGGCAATAGATAATCAAACTCAGATGATCTGCAAATCAAAGCGCATTAAGTTACCTTTGTGAAAATATCATATATGAAAAAACACATCTTCTTTGACCTTGACCATACGATTTGGGATTTTGACCGAAATGCAGAAGAAACACTGAGTGAACTTTATCAAACTTACAAGTTATATTCACTTGGACTTAAATCGTGTGCCGATTTTATCAGTACTTATACCGAAAATAACCATCAATTGTGGACCGACTATCATCTGGGCAAAATCACCAAAGATTTTTTAAGATCGGAACGCTTTAGCAAAACTTTTATTCAGTTGGGGATTCATCCTGATGCAGTGCCGCACCAGTTTGAAGATGATTATGTCAGTATTTCGCCTACCAAAACCAATTTATTTGAAGGGGCGGAAAATGTTTTGGGCTATCTACAGCAAAAATACACCCTGCATATTATTTCAAACGGGTTTAAGGAAACCACCTTAACCAAAATGGACCTTTCGAATCTTAACCCATATTTCGAAAATGTAATTATTTCTGAAGATGTAGGGGTAAACAAACCCAATCCTATCATTTTTGAATATGCATTGGATAAAGCAAAGGCTTTAAAGGAAGAAAGTATCATGATTGGCGATAGTCTTGAAGCTGATATTTATGGTGCCTTAAATTTTGGCATGGATGCCATCTTTTTTAATCCTTTGCAAAAAGAAAAGCCTGAAGATGTAAAACAGGAAATTGTTCATTTGGAAGAATTATTAAAACTTTTTTAACCCTACTCCTTTTTTGTTTGATTTTGGCATTTGTTTGGCATTAATTCAAAACACATACAAATGAAACCTTAATTAAAATGAAAACAACCATCTTTTTAGGACTGGCAATGTTATTTGCTACCCTAAGTTTCGCTCAAAACAACCGCAGATCTGCCGAAGTTTTCTTAGAAATCGTTAATCCAGGAAAGTACAACGTATATTTAGACGAAGAACTTGTTTCGTCTGCCAATGGTAGGTTCCGTTTTTACGATGTCTACAATTCTACACCGGTACTATCTATTATTCAGGGCAATACGGAAATCTTGAAACAACAGGTAAAGGTGATTCCGGAACAAAGGCTTGTTTTAAGCCTGGAAGGTAAAGAATTAATCACGTTGAAACAAATGAATATCTTTCGGAACAGGCAATACGCACTCGACGATTTTGATGGGTATACCGGAGACTATAACACGGGTATTGTTCCGCCAGTGCTGCCAGATCCGAATTACCGTTTATTATCACCAGAGGCTTTTCAGGAATTTTATACGAGTTATAAAAAATCCGTTTTCGATAGTGAAAGGGTAAAGTTGATCAATGCAGTGAGCAAAAATGCTTCATTTTCCAGCAGTCAGAGTAAACTCATCCTTAAAACATTCACATTTGATGGTGAACGGTTGAAGATTGCCAAAAGCCTCTATCAAACCGTTGTAGATCCACAAAATTATTTTACAATTGCTGATACATTCGAATTCCCTTATTATAAAGATGAATTTTTAAAATTTTTGGAGAAACCGTAATTCCGCTTACCTTTATTACATGACGGCTGCAAAAGTTAAGGCATCGATACATCAGGTAGTCGATGCCTACAAATCAAAATTATCACGTTACCCTGAAGATATTTTCCAAACTACCCCGCCAATCTCTGGCTGGAGTTATAGCGAAGTATATTCACATATTTTTGATTCGAGCTTACTTTCATTAATTGCCTTTGAACATGCCGCAACCGGCAAAGGCGAAAGCAAACCAACTCATTTTATGGTAAAGCTGATTTTATTACTGGGCACGCTACCTCCGGCACTAAAGTATAAAGTACCAAAGCGGCTGGAAGAGCGCGTAAAAAAAATCAGTAAAACAGAAGCCCTCGATTTTATTTTAGAATTCGAGAAAGCTTTGGATAACAGTTACCCGTTGCTTACACATGCAAAAGCCAATAGCAAAACGAAACACCCCAGGTTAGGGTATTTAAATGCTAAACAATGGCTTAGGTTTATAGAAATACATTTAAAGCACCATTTAAAGCAATTAGAAAGAATAGAAAAGAGCTTTCAGACCTAAATTAATTTCGCCATATTTGGTTAACCCTAAATGCTGTGCTCATGAAATATGCTTTTTACCTCTCCATGTTCGCTGTACTTTTTGCCTGTAACCCCGGCGAAAAGAAAGAAAGCGCTCAGGCAGTTATTCCAACACCTACCGGGATTCAGGGATTGCAGAAAGGCGATATGGCACAGCCAGTTGCGCAACAGACTAACAATAACCTGATATTTAATCCACCGCATGGCGAAGCCGGACATACCTGTGCGCTGGCTGTTGGGGCACTATTAAATCGAAATGCCGCAGCTCAACCTCAGCAAAAGCTTACTCCGCAAACCATGCCAATTCAGTCATTGCCGGTTGCCAATAATTCGGGCAAAAAACTGAATCCTAAACATGGAGCGCCTGGCCATAGATGCGATATTGCTGTTGGGGCACCGCTGGATAGTAAACCCACTCAAGTGGTTACTACTACGCAGCCCGTGGTTACTCAGGTACCTGCTGTAAAGGTAGGCAAAGGCTTAAATCCACCTCATGGCCAGCCCAACCACAGCTGCGATCTTGCCGTAGGCGCACCATTGAACAGCAAACCGACTGCGGCTGTAAGCCCATCACCAATTTCAATCCCAGAAACCAAGACTACCGAAACAAAAGTGCTGGAAACAAAAAGTGAAGGTTAACCATCCATAAGGCAGTAAAATATTTGAATTTAGGGCACCTTACTTAACGCACATTTTTTTACATCTTTGCGCTAATGAAATTACCCACCATAAAAGGTTTTGATGAAGAAGCATTTAACAAGTATTTAAAGAATACGGGATTGTTAATGCTTGGAAGAGTTGGCAGTTTGGCCATTAAAATGGCTGTCAGCATTATGGTGGCTAACTATTTGCTGGCCTTTAACAATGGTATTTTAACAAGCGCAATTGCATATACCTATCTTTTTGCATCTATTGCCGGCCTTGGCCTTGATCAGTTCATTGTAAAAGAGCTTCATCAGTTCCCCGGCAATAGAGATACCATATTGGGAACTGCATTTTGGTTAAAGGCTACTGCCGGATTGATCTGTATCCCAGCTATCTTTCTGGCCTGGACTATCCGCCCTCTTGCTGATATTCCATACCATATTATACTCACATTATCTTTTACCGGCTTGTTCCAGTCTTTAACGGTAATCGATTCTTATTTTCAATCCGAAGTTCAGTCGAAATATATTATGCAGGTACAGATTGTTGGAAATTTTATATCAGCACTGACCAAAGTTATGCTGATTATGTTTTCGGCAGAATTGATCTATTTTGTTTATTCATTTCTTTTCGATACCGTTTTGTTATCGGTGGGTTATTTTTATGTTTATCAGCGTAAAGGCAGGAACATTTTTAACTGGAATTTCAACAAAGAATTGGCCATCAGATTACTCCATTTTTCGTGGCCATTAATTATTTCTGGAATCATGGTTTCGGTTTACATGAAAATAGATCAGCTAATGCTAAAAGAAATTATGGGGCATAATGGAACTGCAGAAGCTGGGGCCTATGCAACAGCAGTAAGCCTTAGTGAAGCCTTAAATTTTGTGCCGGTAGCTATTGTAACCTCACTTTTTCCTGCTATTTTAAATGCAAGAAGAGATAATCCGGAACGATATCAAAAAAGACTTCAAAATCTATATGATTTAATGGCCTGGTTAAGCCTTGCATTTGCCCTTTTTGTAACCTTTGCCGCACCCTATATTTACAAGCTGTTCAATCCGGAATTCGCGTTTGCCGCACCGGCACTGGCCTTACATGTATGGGGAAGTATTTTTGTTTTTTTAGGTGTAGCCAGTGGACAGTATCTGATTGCAGAAGGATTTAGCCGCCTTACTTTTATCCGTACGGGTTTTGGAGCAGCGGTTAATATTGTATTAAACTTAATCCTGATCCCAAAAATGGGAATGATTGGTACAGCTATAGCCACTGTAATTGCTTATTTCTGTTCTACTTTTTTTATTCTGCTGTTCAAAAAAACACGGCAACAGGGTTACATGATGTTAAAATCACTATTCCTTATTACCGCATTCCAAAAAATATTTAACCGGTCATGATAACCGGTAAACGCAGGTACGTAAAGTTTTTGCAAAAAAGGTATAACCTTTATCCTTTAAGAATTTGTATATCGGCGAATGATTGAGGTCGTCAACATTTACATTTTCTTCTACCAAAATGATGCTGGGTTTATATTTATCCCAGTTATTGGAAAGTAAAACCTGATAATCCAAACCCTCAACATCAATACTCAAAAAATCTATGGTGGTGTTGGCTGGCAGGTGCTGATCCAAAACATCACCTAAAGGCAGTACATCAATATCAAGCTCTTTTATAATTTTATATTTACCGGATTCGGCGTCGATTCTTTTCGAAACCTCTTCAGAAAAGCTATTCAACGCAGGCTCGTTAAAACAATAGAATTTTAGTTTGGTTTTTTCAGGACCTATGCCAATATTTAAATTAATATCTCTTTTTCTAAATGTATTAAAAGCACCAATTGCAGATGGAGTAGGTTCGATATTAATCCCTTTCCAGCCACGTTTATAAAAGTAATTGGTATTGGAATATCTTACAGGATGATGTGCCCCTACGTCGACAAAGAAGCCCTTATATCCTTTTTTCTGCTCATAAATCGCTTTAAGTATCATATCCTCACCATCTTGCGAATATGATTTGCTGTACGCGAAATAATTAACAGGTAAATATTTTAACAGGACCTTCTTTATCGCTTTAATCATAAAATTTTTTTACTTAGTTTGAATCTATCGATTTCAAAACTAAGTAAAAAGTGTGAATATTAGTTCATCAGACCTCACTATCTTCCTGATTTTAAATTGCTAGAAATCAGCAAAAAAATCAGTAGATTAGAATTCAACTGCTATTTTAATTAGTTGTAGATTTGTGCTAATGTTATTTTTTCCTTAATCCAAAAACACTGCTTTACGCTCCTATAATGCACAAGAAAATCCCCCTATTTTACAGGTTATTATATCTTTTGGCATTTTTTTTTCTTTCATTGAAAGGATATGCACAACAACAGCCCATCCCAGACTGGGTAAAAGATATTGGTGGTTTTGGCGAAAGCAAGGTAAGCGGGGTTGCTGTTGATAAATTTGATAATGTTTACATTGCCGGAAATTTCAGAACTACGGTCACCGTTGATTTATCGGGTATCTCTACCCCGGCTAATCTGACCTCAAAAGGGGATTATGATGTTTTTATTGCTAAATATACACCCGATGGAAAATTAATTTGGGCAAAAAGCATTGGCGGATCAGGACTTGACCAGGTGAATAATTTAACGGTTGATGATGAATCGAATGTAATTTTTGGAGGCCAGTTTAATTCGCCTAGCATGGATTGTGATCCCGGATCGGGGACTTTTAGTCTTAACAATGCAGGCGGAAACGATGCTTTTATCGTAAAACTCGATTCAGACGGCAATTTTAAATGGGCAAAAAATGTTGGAGGCTCATATACAGAATACGGACATGTTGTTGCCGCCGATCGTTTAGGTAATATTATTTTTGTAGGCTCCTATTCGTCAACTATAAACTTGCCTGGTTTTAGCCTGGCTCCTAAAGGAGATTTAGACGGCTTTATGATTAAATATGACCGGAATGGCAATCTTCAATGGGCTTATGGTTTGGGATCATTCAGTACAGATGAGATCCGGCATGTGATCACCAATACCGATAATGAAATTATCATTATGGGTTATTTTTCGTCCAATATCGATTTAAACCCAAAAGGTCCGGCAAACAGTGTTACAGGTACTTCACCAAATTATTTTATTGCAAAATACACTTCAAATGGTCAGCTCATCTGGTTTAATAAAATAGATGGAGTCGCTGCAGTTGTATCATCTTTAGCATCAGGTCCAAATAACGATATTTATTTAACTGGTGTTTATAGTGGTACGGTAAACTTAAGTTCTTCAACAAACAATATTTCCTTAACCTCTACAGGAGGAAAAAATCTATTCGTAGGAAAATACAGTTCTGCAGGCGTAACACAATGGGCTAAAAATATAGGCGGTAATAGCCCGACACCTTATAGTTATTATATTACGGCTGATCTGGAGGATAACGTATATGTAGGAGGCTACTTCGATGGAACCCTGATTTTTGGTGATGCCAGTTTAAATAAAACCTTAACATACCACGGTGCCCGGGACACATTTTTCGGTAAATATACAGGAACGGGCAGTTATGTATGGGCATTTAACTTTGGTAGTAGCTGCTATAGTAACTATGGACATAAAATTGCCGTGGATTCGAAGAAAAATATTTTACTTGCCGGCTCATTTTGTAGCACTGTAGACTTTAACCCCGGAATTTGCGACTTAAAGATTACGGCAAAGAACGGAACATCAGATGGCTACATCTCAAAATATAACCAGATTAAATTTACCGGTGATGCAAACATTGTTTCTTTTGAGCTAGCTGAACAAACAGCACCTGCCATAATTAATACACAGCTTAAAACGATAACCATTAAGGTGAAAGCCGGAACTGATGTTACCGCGCTTAAACCTACATTAACGACCGACATAGGCGTTGTATCCCCATTATCTGGCGTGACCAATAATTTTACACAACCGCAGCAATATATCATTACCTCTAACTGTCAGAATTATAGCTGGTTGGTCACTGTACAGGCAGAAGCAACAAATGAAATAAAAATTTGCGCTGGGGTTACACAGATTCTGGTCGGCACTCCGGCCAATACTAAACCATCCAATACCTATATATGGGAGATTAAAGATCCTGGGGGCAATTGGATACCGGCGCCCAATGCGAACTCAGGTGCTGATTATGAACTAAAAGGGATTACTAATTATGGTAATCTTGATGTAACTTATCAGTTTAGAAGGAAAGTATTTTCTCCAGACACCGAAATTACCGAACCCGAAATAAATATTATCATCCACCCTGCTACTACGAACAATTTAATCAGTACAGCACAAAGCCTGCTTTGTAATGGTGCATCTAACGTGATAGTTACCGGTACATTGCCACAAGGAGCAGAAAATACCATAGCAACATATAAATGGCAGGAAAGCGATGACGAATTGGTTTGGCGCGATATCAATAGCGAAACCGGAAAAGATCTTTCCATTGTTATTGACAAAACCAAGTATTTAAAACGCCTTACTTTCTCAGCCAATTGCGTTAGTTATAGCAACACATTAAAAATAGAAGTTCAGCCTCAGGTTACCGCTTCAGTTGCCGGTAATAATATTGCCCTTTGCCATAATGCCACAGTTACACTAAATGCAAATGTACCTGCCCTGAACGAAACCGGTACCTGGCACGTTGTAAGTCCGGTAAACTACAACCCTTTTGATGCGGCTAATGAACATGATCCCAAATTGCACCTGACTGATATTCCCAATGATGTTGATTTGGTTTTAAAATGGACAATCAATCATAATATCTGCCAAACGTCCTCATCATCAACACTTACGATCCATAACTACAGCGAGGCTATCTTAAATCTACCCAGCAATTTAAGCATTACGGAAGGTCAATCGGTAAAGATCCCTGCTACTTTAACTCCGGCTGGCAATAATTATACTTATACATGGAGCCCTGGTACCGGCCTTGATCGTTACGATATATTGGCACCAATAGCGAAACCTGATCAGACAACAGTCTACCATCTTAAAATCACCTATGGCAATAATTGTATAATTGAGAAAGACATTCGAATTGGAGTTGATAAGACAACTAAGCTTACAATTTGCTCTGGCGAAAACGTGCAGCTTACCGGGGAAGCTTTTATTGGAGCAAATCCAGATATTAAGTGGCAGCTTTTTGATTCGGGTAACTGGGTAAATATCCAGAACGGTAACAGTGCAGATTTTTATTTAAAAACCAATGTTCATTTTGAGGATACACCTATATTGGCACTATATAGAAGAATGATTACCGCAGGCGGCACAACCTATTTCGACTCTAAATATGAAATAACTGCTGCCCCGCATACGCAAAATAACATTATTAGTGCCGAAACCGTAAACTATTGCGGCAATATACCCGGACAGCTCATTATTACCGGTTCCAATCCTATTGGTGCAGCAGACATGGCCATAGCGTATACATGGGAACAAAGCAATGATGGGATAAACTGGAGGACGGTCATTAACGAGAGATTGAAAGATATTGTTTTAAGTAACCTATCAGGAACAGCTTACTTTAGAAGAACAACCTATAGTAATTCCTGTTCATCATTAAGTAATGCATTAAAAATAGCCGTTAACCCATTACCAACCATTGCAAATGCAGGTGAAAACCTTAATCTGTGCGGAGAATCAGCTGTTATTTTAAACGGAAATAAGCCTGGGAATAACGAAGTAGGTACTTGGTCTGTTATTTCACCCACAAATTTTAATCCATTTACTTCGACAAATATTCATGACCAAAATGCGGTAATTAATCATATTCCAATTGGCCAGCAAGTTGTTCTTCAATGGGAAATTACAAACAACAATTGCAATACAACTACTAAAGATGAAGTAGAAATCTTTTCATACCGTGACATTTTTGTAACTGCACCGACCAAGCTTACCATAGATTACGGTAAAGTGGTTAATTTAAGTGTGTTTGCAGATTTAGGGGATGAACCCCATAATTTTGAATGGATCCCTAAAACGGGTCTGAAAAATCCGTTTAGTTTAAGTCCGGAAGCCAGCCCGCGAGAAAACACAACATATACCTTAAAAATCAATTATGGACTTAACTGTAGTAAAACGATTCCGATAGAGGTTATTGTGTTGAACACATTAGAAATTCCGAAAAGCTTTTCTCCAAATGGCGATGGCATTAACGATACTTGGAGCGTTGGAAATATTTTAAACTACCCCGGGTCTAAGATAGCTGTATATAACCGATATGGAACACTAATGTATCAAAACGGAGATAATCTGGCCTCATGGGATGGAACGCATAGGGGTCAGCTGGTGCCGGTTGGCGTGTATTATTATGTTATTAAACTTAATGACAGGCATAATTCAGTTTACAATGGGAGTATTACTGTTTTACGTTAGCTCATTGCCTTTTGTATCGAAACATTTCCCCTAAGAATATCTTCTAAGGGGAAATGTAACGGAAAGAATATTTCTTAAGACAATTAATTCATTGGTTTTAAAGGAATATAATCATTTAAGTTATATGCACTTCCAACTGACATCTTGTTGTCTGAAAACCAAACATAGAATTTTCCTGATGAAGCTGCTATACCCACATCCACAATATTGTTATATGTTTCTGAAGATGAGATCACATAATTTTGCAAACCTGCATAAGCGCCTAAATCAGTGGAATTACCCTCAGAAAAAGTCCCATCTCTATAAAAAGCAAAGCAATGATCATTAGATTTTAAAATGGCAATACCAGCTATATCTGCAGGGACCTTACCAGTGGGTAATACATAGTTTTTGGGCAAGATATAATCGCCAAAGTTGCCTATTCCCTGTCCTACTGACATGGTTCCATCTTTATACCACACATATCCGCGACCTGCATTTGATATTGCCATATCGATTACATCACTATAATTTTTTCCTGATGGTAAATAATATTGCTGAGTTACTCCGCTTATAGATGTTGAATTGCCTTTGGTAACAAAACCTGATAAACCCCAAAAATAAACCCCGTCATCCGTACCAATATCAATACCTGCCATGGTGGACAGTGTACCAGAAGGATTAGTTGTTACAACAGGATATAATGATGCTATTGCTTGTTTATCCATATTAGACAGATAAGCTGCACCATAACCACATTGTCCGCCATTCATTAGGGAGCCGGGGTCAGTACCTCCAACGTTTGGAACATCAATTGCACTTGCAGGAGTGCCAATGTCATCAGTGCCATTTTGAGGCTCACCACTTGCCTGCCAGTTCGTGTGCCTGAAACCTACACAGTGTCCTATTTCATGTGTAATTGTACGCTGTCTTTGATCAAAGCTATTTCCTGAAATATAAGTTTTATTAATTTTTATTAACCCGCCTGCATTTCCATTAATAGGAAAACGAGCTACTCCACAATAACCATTACCTAAATTCTCATCTTTAATCAGAATATCATAACCGCCACTATAAACAATATTAAAATGAATATTTGCATTAGGCACGTTGTTCCATTGATCAACGGCTGAGTTAATTTCTGACATCATACTTGACATCGAGGCGTCTACTAAAATCCTAATGTTGGTTCTGTTTGTAGTGCTCACCAAATTGCCCGTATAATACTGTTCTGTTTTTGGTCCTGTACTTGAAGGAATCTGCATATCTTTAGGAAACAAGATATCATCTTCTACAATATAGTCGTTACCAGCATCTTTAATCGATGAAGCTGGAAAACCCAGACTTTTAATATAAGTAAATACAGCGTCTTTTTTATTTACTTCAGGCTGTGTGGCACTTTCCCCGTTCTTTTTACAGCCCAGGGAATAAATTGAGATGGCCGCAATCAAAAGCAACCCTTTAATGGTTTGTTTAGTTTTCATAAATGAAGCTTAATTTAAATTGTTGTTGTTTTTTTAAACGTGTGACGTTTTTTGTTTATAATGTTTTTTTAATTCGGAAAAGCAATCAGAACTGATGTCAATATTTCTAATGTATGAAATATAATTAATAATACATATTAAATTTTCGTTCGAGTAGGTTTTGTAACACAAAAAATATAATTTTATAAGATGAAAATTTCGTCTTTTCAGTTTATTCAAATTATATAATTCTCAAGAGTTATATTTGTACCTGATGGCACAAATGTTAACTGAAGAAGTAAAAACAGCTTACGATAATTTTTATACCAATAGCGATGTGGCATGGAGGATGCTCGGCGCAAAATATAAAGCGCAGAACATTATCGACGTCTGCAAAGGCATAAAGCGAAAAAAAGTGCTCGAGGTTGGCGCCGGAGACGGGAGTATTTTACACTTTTTAAATGAATGGCATTTCGCGCCGGAACTTTATGCTTTGGAAATTGCACAAAGTGGTGTAGACCTGATAAAAGATCGTAACCTATCCAGTTTAAAAGAAGCACAAACTTTTGATGGCTACAAAATCCCTTATGAAGACAATACATTTGACCTGGTTATCCTTGCGCATGTTTTGGAGCATGTAGAGCATGAAAGATTACTTATCAGGGAGTTAAAGCGCGTAGCTAAATATATTGTAGTGGAAGTGCCAAAAGATTACCGTTTTGATGTAGATAAACGCATGAAACACTTTATGGATTATGGGCACATTAACATGTACACCCCAACTTCGCTCCGGTTTTTGCTGCAAAGCGAAGGGCTGGAAATTTTAGCCGATAAAATTTCAATGACGGCAACCGAAACGGTAAAATTTAATGAATTTATCAATAGAAAAGCACCTAAAACATTTTCCAAAAACCTAAAAATAGAGTTAGAATACAGGATAAAGAAAACCCTGGGTAATATATTAGGAAGGAAAAAACAGGAGCAGTTTGCCAATGCCTATACCGTGTTAACCCAAAAATCAGATCATAACCTGCAGATATTTTAGCGCTAAAAGGGAATATATAAGCTAAGAATATCAAACTTATATGACCTTAAACTTCTTCAATGTTAAGCCTATACTGGATGTACCGTTATATTAATCGAAGTTTTACGTGGCCATTTAACCATATAAGGAATAGAAGAAAATTTAAGTGTGATCGCTACTACCAAACTTTAATTCGGTATATTGCAATAGAAATTAAATCTGTTTAAAAAACATCCCTGGTTAATTATTTAACAAAAGATAATAAAGGAATGTTATTAACTAGAAATTACTTAAAGGACTTAGTTTACAAGGTAAACGGAGCAGCAATTGAGGTTCATAGAGCTTTAGGCCCAGGGCTTTTAGAATGCACTTATCATAAATGCATGATTCACGAGCTGCAAATCAGAAATATTAATTTCAAATCAGAGTTAACCGTCCAAATAGATTATAAAGGGTTAATAATTAATTCAGAATTAAGGTGTGACTTACTAGTTGAGGATTCGCTAGTTGTTGAATTTAAAGCTGTTGAAAGTGTTGCACCAATTCATGTAGCCCAACTGTTAACTTATGTGAAGTTATTAGAATTACCCCTTGGATTAATGATAAACTTTAATTGTTTGCATATCTTTTCAGAAGGCCAAAAAACATACGTAAACGAAATATATGAATCAATTTATTAGTATATTTTTGCCTAAACTTATATGTGCCTTACATTTCTTATATGGTAAAAGATGTGGCCAACTTAGTATTATGGTTAACCCTATAAATCTTAACTTGTAAAAACAAAAATGCAAAACCTTGCACCAATAGCACTTTTCGTATACAACCGTCCGCAGCACACAGCACGTACCTTACAATTTCTGCAACAGAATGAGTCGGCAGCGCAAAGTCATTTGTATATTTTTTCTGATGGAGCCAAAACCGATCTGGATAGAGAAAAAGTTGCGGAAGTAAGAAAAATCATTAAAAAAGCAGATGGATTTAAGTCTGTCAAAGTAATAGAAAGTAAGGTTAATGCAGGTTTAGCCAATGCGGTAATTGCAGGGGTTACCCAATTAATATCAGAATACGATCAGGTAATTGTATTTGAAGATGATCTCATTACCTCTCCGCACACCTTAGCCTATTTCAACAATGCCTTAAACCATTATCGTGAAGAGGAAAAAGTAATGCACATTGGAGCTTATATGTATCCCTTAAAAGCAGATGATCTTCCTCAATCTTTTTTCTACAGGGCAGCCACAAGTTGGGGGTGGGCCACATGGGGCAGGGCATGGAAAAATTTTGAACCAAATATTGATGTTCTTCTTAAACAGTTTGATAAAAAGAAAAGGACTGCATTTTCTATTGATCATAAAATGAATTTCTGGAAACAAATGCAGGAATTTAAAAAAGGAAAAAATAATAGCTGGGCCATAAGGTGGTATGCCTCTATCTTTTTAAAAGGAGGTATAACACTTAACCCATCTCAATCACTCGTTAACAACATCGGCCACGATGGCACAGGTGTACATTCCGGAATCAACGATATCTATAACGTCGTGATCAACCCTAAACAAATTGTTGAATTCCCAACTGTAATAGCAGAAGATCCTATTGCATACAAAGCCATCAAAAGCTTTCTGACCAAGCGTAAAGGCAATATGGTAACAAGGGTTAGGCGTTTTGTAAAAGAAAAGCTGACACAATATTTTTCCAAAAAATAATAACAGCACCCACTATATGATCTAAAAAACCTATATGGCTTACCGTTATGCAATTAAAAAAAATGACAAACCTTTTTTAATTGCTCATGTTGCTTTTATAACATCAAAACTATAAAAATAAAAAACATGAAAACGACAACAGAAACAGCTGAGGTACTAAACGATTTAATCCAAATTAACAATGACCGTATTGAAGGTTATGAAAAAGCGCGTCAGGAATTAAAAGATGAAGATGCCGATTTGAAGACGTTATTCTTAAATATGATAGGCGAAAGTCAAAAATATAAAATGGCACTGGCAACTGAAGTATCAGCTTTAGGTGAAGATATTGAAACAGGAACAACCAATTCAGGCAAAATTTACAGGGCCTGGATGGATGTTAAAGCACTTTTTACCGGACACGATCGTAAAACAGTTTTAAATAACTGTGAGTTTGGTGAGGATGCTGCACAAAATGCATACAAAATGGCCCTGGAGGGAGAAGATGTCCCTTCTAATATCAGAGAATTAATTTCAGATCAAAAAGCCTCTTTGAGAGAATCGCATGATGAAATTAAAAGATTACGTGATGCGCAGGCCTAAGTAAATATATAAAAATGAAAACCTCCTTTGATCATAATCAAAGGAGGTTTTTTTTAACCCCATCGTCATGCTGAACTTGTTTTATTAGCAGTTTCTATTGTTTTAAAGGCCTAATAGCTACTAAGTGGTCAGCATCTAATAATATTTATTTAAGACCCTTGAAATAAATTACCTTCGGTGAGCTCGCCGAGGCTCGGTTCAGGGTGACGATCAACGGCAGGAAAAACGATATTGGCTACGATTCCAATTCCTTATCCAGATGTTCAGTAACACGCTGAATGGTATTATCAATCGTATTACTTAAAATAGTTAGGTAAGAGCCTTTTTTAGCCGTTTCAATGGCAATCTGTAAACAGGCTGTGCTTTTATTGTTTACAATAATCTCTTTATTAGGATCTACTTCTCTTATACCTTTAATCAGCAAATCAACCAGCTCCTGTTGTTGTCTGCCACGAAGATATTTTTCCTGACAGATGTAAATCTTATCAAACATCTGTGCAGAAATACGGGCAGTTTCCAGAATATCCTCATCTCTTCTATCTCCTGTTGCAGAAATAATTCCAACCTGTTCTGTTGCCTCAACGCCTTGCAAGAAACCTTTCACGCCATTAAATCCATCGGGATTATGCGCAAAATCTACCAGTACTTTAAAATCTTTGAACCTGAAAATATTCATCCTTCCTGGTGTGTGCGCTGCTGAAGGGATAAAGGTCTCTAACGATAAACGGATATCTTCAGGTTTATAACCCCATAAATAGGCTGCCAATGTTGCTGCCAGTACATTCTGGATCATAAAGTTGACAGAACCACCAAAGGTTAGAGGGACGTGGGTGGCTTTATCTACCCTTAATTTCCAATCGCCGGTTTTAATCGTGATGTATCCATTTTCATAAATGGCAGCAATTCCGCCTTTTCTACAATGCTCTTTTACTACAGGATTATTTTCATCCATACTAAAATAAGCAACATTGCAGCGGGCCTCTTTAGCAATGCGAACACAATAACCATTGTCAGCATTTAATACGGCCCAACCTTTGCGGCGCACCGCTCCGATTACAACGGCCTTAACCCGGGTTAAATCATCAAGATTATGGATGTCAGAAAGCCCAAGGTGATCTTCCTGTATATTGGTAACCACACCGATATCGCAGGTATTAAATCCTAAACCTGACCTTAAAATTCCACCACGGGCGGTTTCCAATACGGCAAACTCTACCGTTGGGTCTTTTAAAATAAACTCAGCACTTATCGGTCCGGTAGTATCGCCCTTCATTAACATGGTATTGTGCACATACACACCATCACTGGTTGTAAAACCTACACGTTTACCATTGCTACGGATAATGTGTGCAATTAAACGGGTAGTGGTGGTTTTTCCATTGGTTCCGGTAACAGCAATAATCGGGATCTGCGATAATTTTCCCTGCGGATAAAGCATATCAATTACAGGTGCTGCAACGTTACGCGGTAAACCTTCGCTCGGTGCCAGGTGCATTCTAAAACCAGGGGCAGCATTAACTTCTAATACCACACCGCCATTTTCGGTTAGCGGTTGGGTAAGGTTTTGTGCCATGATATCGATACCGCAAATATCCAGTCCGATTACCCTCGAAATCCGCTCGCAGATGAAAATATTCTGTGGGTGAACAATGTCTGTCACATCAATAGATGTTCCTCCTGTACTTAAATTGGCGGTCGATTTTAAATAAACCACCTCTCCTTTTTCCGGAATGGTTGATAAGGTATATTCTTTTTTGGCTAATAAATCCAACGTATCGCGGTCTACAGCGATTTCCGTTAACACATTTTCATGGCCATAACCACGACGTGGATCTTCATTTTCCTGATCAATTAATTCCTGGATGGTATGGATCCCGTTTCCTTTTACATGGGCCGGATCGCGTTGTGCCGCAGCAACTACTTTATGATCGATGACCAGCACCCGGAAGTCAAATCCGGTAATGTATTTTTCAATAATTACCCTTCTCGAATAAGTTTTGGCATATTCAAACGCCGCCACAGCATCTTCCATTGTTTTTACATTAATGGTTGCACCTTTACCGTGGTTGCCATCAAGTGGTTTAAAAACTAAGGGAAATCCAACCTTTTTAACGGAAGCTTCCAGATCTTCAGGATTAGAAATGGTTACCCCTGCAGCTACCGGAATGGCAGCTTCGGTAAGCAAACGCTTCGTTTCTTCCTTATTACTGGCAAGATCTACAGCAATGCTACTGGTTTTTTCAGTCATGGTAGCCCTAAAACGCACCTGATTTTTACCATAACCCAACTGTACCAACGAACTTTTGTTCAATCTTATCCATGGAATGCTTCTTTTTACTGCTTCCTCTACAATCGAACCTGTACTTGGGCCTAAGGCTTCCAGTTCACGTATCTCTTTCATTCTGCGGATATCGTGTTCTAAATCGTACTCTTCATTATTGATCAAAGCTTCTGCAATTCTAACTGCTGCTTCTGCGGAGTAAACCCCTACTTTTTCCTCCAGGTAACTGAAAACCACATTATAAATCCCTTCGGTTTTAGTCATGCGTGTTCTGCCAAAGCCAGTTTCCATGCCTGCAAGTGTCTGAATTTCGAGTGCAATGTGCTCAATTACGTGTCCCATCCAGGTTCCTTCTTTCACACGCGTAAAAAAGCCACCTTCAACACCTTTTGAGCACCGATGGGTAAACATGCTGGGCAACAGCTTCTCCATCCTTTCGCTAAATCCGTCTATTACATTGGTTGGTTTTTGCTCCAAATCTTCCAAATCCAGTCGCATCTGGATCAATTTCTTCCGGTTAATAGACCATATATTTGGCCCTCTTAATACTTGTATATTTAATATCTTCATGTAATGTTTTGTTCGTTTTTTATGTTAAAGAGAGATTTAGGAATCGCTCTTTATACTCAATTTTAAGAATGAAATTGATGACTGTAAATTATGCATTTATTTTGAAAATAGACGTTTCATTTAGCTAAATCAATTTTAAGGCGTATTTGTTTTATTTTCAAGGGCAATCTTGTTAATTTTAGGTTATCATATTTTAACTTTTGTTAATAAATTGAATATTCTTTACAAAAAAAGTCGTGTTTTTTATCTTAAGCCTATATATTTGGGTTTTTTGATACAATTATAATACACAAAGAATGGTTCCGAAAGGTAAACTCATCATCATTGGTGGCGCAATAAATACAGGTAGTTTCGCAGAAACGCAATTCGGACTGCCTGAAAATATGAATTTTTTCGAGCGTGGAATTCTAAAACGGATTACTACAGAATCATTAAGAGATACGCAATCTCGTTTCGAGATCATCACCACAGCATCATTAATGCCCGAGAAAGTTGGCGAAGAATATATCAAGGCTTACGCACAATTAGACGTTCATAATGTTGGTGTACTTAATATTACCAATCGCGAAGAAGCCAATTCTGATGAAAATTACGAACGTATCAAAGCAGCAGAAGTTATTATCTTTACAGGTGGCGATCAGCTCCGCCTTTCTTCCATATTCGGCGGCACCAAAACCCATCAGATCCTGTTAGATAAATATAGAAACGAACCCGTGGTCATTGCTGGCACCTCTGCCGGAGCAGCTGCAAGTTCCAAAAACATGATTTACCAGGGGAGCAGTAAAGATGCCTTACTTAAAGGAGAGGTTAAAATTACCGGCGGATTAGGCTTTATAGATGATGTTATTGTAGATACACATTTTGTTCAACGCGGCAGAATTGGCCGCTTGTTGTACGCAGCGGCCAGTAATCCTGGTATTTTAGGGATCGGACTCGGTGAAGATACCGGGCTTTTTATTTCTGATGGGCATAAAATGGAGGCGATTGGCTCTGGAATGGTCATTTTAGTAGATGGCCGCACGATGGCCGATACCAATTTAACCGATGTAGAAATGGGGCAGCCTGTCTCTATTAAAAACATGGTGGTACATGTGATGTGCGATGGAGATGTTTACGATTTAACAGACCATAGCTTGGTGATCCACCATCCAAAAGTTATTCCTGTAGCCTAGAAAGGCTTAAGGTGTAGGGTTTAGGGTGTATGGTTTGAAATCCATTTCCGGATACTTTTACTTCAATACTTAATACTAACATCTCGATACTAGAAAATGAAACTAATCATACACGGCGGTTTCTTCAGCGAATCGTCTACCAACCAGGAAACGAAAAAGGCGAAACAGGATGCTTTAGCCTCGATTGTGACACTCGGACACGAATATCTGAAAACACATACTGCTTTAGAAACCGTGGTTTATACCGTTGCACTGTTAGAAGATAACGAGCTGTTTAATGCAGGTATCGGTTCGCAGATTCAAAGCGATGGAAAGGTAAGGTTGAGCGCAGCGCTGATGGATGGTAAAACGGAGAAATTTAGTGGTGTAATTAATGTAGAAGATGTTAGAAATCCTGTACATATTGCAAGGGAACTGCTCATATATGATGACCGGGTGCTTAGTGGCGATGGTGCACGGCAATTTGCCAGAACAAACGGATTTGAATATTTCAATCCGGTTACCCCACAACGCCAATCAGAATACGAAGCCAAATTAAACCAAAAAAATAATAAGGGAACGGTTGGCTGTGTAGCACTTGATGCAGATGGAAATTTAGCAGCAGCAACCTCCACAGGCGGAAAAGGATTTGAAATTCCTTGCAGGGTGAGCGATTCTGCAACCGTGGCAGGCAACTATGCCAATCAATACGCAGGTATTTCCTGTACCGGTGTTGGCGAAGATATTGTAAGTGGCGCTTTGGCTGCAAAAATTGTAACCCGCGTTACCGATGGTTTTTCTTTAAAAGAAGCAGCAGATAAATCTTTTGCAGAACTTAAAGCTTTTGATGGCTTTGCAGGTGTTGTCGGTATTTCTGCAGCAGGTGAAGTTTACCATTGTGATTCGCACCCTTACATGGTTTGGGCAGCTTTTGATGTTAATTTACAGGTATTTAGCTGAAATTAGATTTAAAGTATTATTTTTGTTGCATGACCAAAATTGTATTGGCTTTAATTGGCCTTTTTGCATCATTACAACTACAAGCTCAAAATCTAGATAAATCTGAGATCCAGGAACCTAATGGCAGTGCTATAAGTATAGCGGTATCTAAATTTGAGTTGGAAGATGGAAATTCCTTTTTTGAGGAAGCAGAAGATTTTGAGCGAAAAGGCGATTACAATGAAGCCCTCACTTTATTCGGCAAGGCAGCTTTTGAATATAATTCAGTAAAAAATTTCAACAGGTACGGGCTGGCTGTTATCAAAATGAGCAATATGCACTATCAACTTGGCCGTTTTGCTGATGCGGAGCAGATTCTCTTAAACGTAGCCCTAAAAAATTACTCCAAAACCGGAAACAGGGCCGGAGTGATGAATACCTATAACCTTTTGGGCAAAGTTTATCTGGCCAATTCCAAGTATACACAATCCATGTGGTTCTACACCCAGCAAGGTATTTTGGCAAAACAGTTAAAAAGCAACAATGCTTATATAGAATCTATTCTAGGTATTGTTCAGGTTAAAATTAAAAAGAAAGATTTTACGCTTGCACTGAGAGATCTCAAATCGGCCGAATGGCTGGCAAACTCCATCAAAACCAGCCAATATAAAATGCAGATTAAAGATGCTAGGGAAACAATTGCCAACAAAACTACCGGTAAAAAGGTAAACCCAAGCTAGCCTGAGGTCTCAATTCTGCTAAACCTTCACATCATAAAGCACACTACGGAGTTCTAAAAGGTCTGTAATTGGTCAAATTTGCCTTTGCCTTAAAACAAAAAATAACGCTCAACGTTCTACGTAAGAAATTGTTAAATAAAAAGCTTTTAGTTAGATTTGATAAAGTTTTAACAAGAGACGGTAATAATGCTGTCTCTTTTTTGTTTTTTTGCTAAAATGGTATCATATTGGCTATATAGAATTGGAAATGGATTTTAAATCATTTAGAGAAATGTTAAAGAGAATATTTTTTGTAATTTTTACTGCGGCTGTGCTTGCTTGTCATGCTGCACCTAAAACCCAGCCCATGGTTGAGGGAATTACTAATGTAAAACCTGACGAGCAGCAACAACTGGTTATAAAAGAGGTTGTAAATCTGATTGAGAGTTATAATTACAAAAAAGTTCAGATCAACGATTCTATCTCATCCATCGTTTTAGATAAGTATATCAAATCTTTGGATCCAGGCAAAAATTACTTCCTTGCATCAGATATCAAGGAATTTGAGAAATATAGATATACTTTGGATGATGATTTTAAAAATGGGGATCTGAGCGCTCCGTTTTTTATCTATAACGTTTATGCCAAAAGGCTAAACGAATATTTTAACTATTCTCTGGCACAGATTAAAACCAAATTTGATTTTAACCAAAACGATACTTATCTATATGATAGAGAGAAACAGCCATGGGCAACTTCTTCGACAATATTAAATGAAAATTGGAAAAAACGTGTTAAATACGAATTGATCAACTTAAATTTAGCCGGTACTGCCGAATCTAAGAATATAGAAACGCTAACTAAACGTTATAAAAATCTACAGTCGCAAACATCAAAAACCAATAACCAGGATGTTTTTCAAATTTTGATGGATGCTTTTACCGAATCCATTGATCCACACACCAACTATTTTAACCCAACCAATGCAGCCGCATTTAACGAAGATATGTCCCGTTCTTTCGAAGGTATTGGTGCCCGTTTACAATTAGAAAATGAAGTAGTTAAAATTACAGAGATTATTGCTGGCGGGCCTGCATTCAAGGGTAAACAGCTGAGTGCCGGCGACCGTATTATTGCGGTAGCCCAGGGCGATGGCGAGTTTGTAGATGTTGTAGGATGGAGATTAGATAACACCGTTTCGAAAATCAAAGGCCCGAAAGGAACCAAGGTTCGTTTAAAGGTAATCCCTGCAGGAAAAGAAATGTCATCTAAACCAGTAATTATCGAATTGGTTCGTGATAGAATTGTTTTGGAAGAAACAAGCGCCAAAAAGAAAGTTAAAACCATTAACAGTAATGGTAAAGATTATAAAATCGGGATTATTACCCTACCTGCATTTTATGCAGATTTTAAAGCCGCTAATGCAGGTGATAAAAATTACAAAAGTACCACCCGCGATGTTAAAAAATTAATTGACTCGTTGAAAACATACGATAAGGTAAATGCAATTGTAATGGATTTACGTGGAAACGGAGGAGGTTCATTGGTTGAAGCCATATCATTAACCGGATTGTTTATCGATAAAGGACCTGTTGTACAGGTTAAAGATTTACGTGGCAAAATCGAAGTGGATCAGGATGAAAATAGTGGTGTGGCCTGGGATGGTCCGTTTGGTGTAATGGTGGACCGGTTAAGTGCTTCTGCCTCAGAAATTTTTGCAGGCGCTATACAAGATTATGGGCGCGGGATTATTATGGGTAGCCAAACCTATGGTAAAGGTACCGTTCAATCTTCAATTGATTTAAATAAATTGGTAAACCCCAGTATGTTGCAAAGGGTAGCTGGATTGATCTCAAAAGATAAAACTGTAGGAACTTCTCCTAGCAGTGCCAACCCTGCTGACATTAACTTGGGCCAGATCAATTTAACCATGGCAAAATTTTACCGTGTGGCAGGTAGCAGTACACAACACAAAGGAGTAACTCCTGATATCGTTTTCCCATCTGTTTATCCAATGGATAAAATTGGAGAAGATACAGAACCATCTGCTTTGCCATGGGATGTTATTCCGAGTTCGAATTTTAAAGCAGTGGCCAATTTAACAGCTGTTAAGGCACAATTGATTAAAAGTAGCGAGCAACGTATTGCAAACTCCCTTGATTTTAAATACCTGAAACAAGATATCGCAGATCTTAAAAAACGTGACAACGAAGTTTCCGTAACTTTAAACGAGGCAAAACTTAAAGCTGAACGTGATGCACAGGAAGCTAAAACATTAGCCAGGCAGAATGAATTAAGAGCGTTGAGAGGATTGCCAGCCATTAAAAAAGGTGATAAAATTACCAAGCAGGACGCTTTCGATTTCATTGAAGATGAATCGTTAAAAGTAATGGGCGATTTTATGCAACAATCTGGTAACTACGTGATGAATTTAGGCGTGATGCCAAAGAATAACTAAGAAATATATTTCAACAAAAAAGGCCGTTTTAGTTTATACTAAAGCGGCCTTTTTTGTCATTAGATTTCAGAGTCGTCAACTTTAATAACCAATTCGCTGTAAAGTTGCAAATGCTAAAGGCATATTATACCTCGATTGGAATTTCATGGAGGCCATCTCCTCAATATAGAATTGTCGTCCTGCGGAATAATTTATGATGTAAAAATCAATATGAATGACAGATAAAATTTAATTAGGTAACATCCCTCAAAAAATCGTCATTCTGTAACTGCACTGCAAAATCACTACCCTTTCTTGGCCGTCGGCTCATTTTGTTTACTCATCTGCATGGCCATCATTTCTTTCATGGTTTTGTTCATACCTTCGGTACTGCCATCCAAAAAGATGACATTGCCATCGCCATTTTCAGCAAAGTGTTTGATCGATTCCGTCCACATCGTAAATAAGATCACTGAAATATCAAGGTTAGCCTGCTCCATTTCCTGGGCAGCTTTACTCATACCATGGGCAACTTCCGCACGGAACAATGCAATACCCTGGCCGCGTAATTGAGCCGCTTCACGCTCTGCTGTAGCCGCAATTTTAATGGCATTACCATCTGCTTCTGCAGCTTTGGTTTTGGTAATCAATAAAGCCTGTCCTTCATTTTCGGCAGCTGCCTTTAAGTTGTTTGATGCTACCACACGGCTCATGGAACGCATAATTTCTTCGTCAAAAGTAATATCGTTTAACTGAAGATCCTGAAGATGGTAACCCCATCCATCCAGCACCTGATCAATCTGCTCCTTAACATGAAGCACAATTTCATTTCGCTGGGCCAATACATTTGCCTGCTTTTGCGTAGCCACATATGCACGAATAGAACCTTCGATGGTTCTGATTAACGCCTGCATCAGATTGCTCGCATCAACAAATTTAAATGCTACATTTTTGATGGTTTCTTCATCCTGGTTAATTACAGAATAAAGCAGCATGGCCTTGAAATAAACATTGGCCTGATCTTGCGTTACCGCCTGAAAAGAAAGTTCAACCGATCGGTTCTGAATCGATATACGCGAATAAATCTGTTCTATTAAAGGAATTTTAAAATTTAAGCCTGGTCTTAAAAGCCTCTGGTACTTACCAAAAACGGTAACTACGGCGATGGTGCCCTGTTTAACAGTAACGAATGAGCTTAGCAGTATAATAACTCCTATTACTACTAAAATGTAAACGGTATATTGCATAATTAGATTTTTTTATGAAGGTATAAAAATTCATACAAACTACACCAGGCATTTCGTAGCTTTAAGTTTTTCTAACTAACTTATATAAATAAAATCATCATGATTTTCCAAACCGCGCGGTGGAATGAAAATCTGATCACTTAAAACAAATTTTACGCAGATGAAAATTAAATTATTTCTCCCGGCGGCAGGCATTTTGCTATTTGCAGCATGCCAGAATAAAAGCCATCAGGAAACGGATATCGTAAATAAACGTACCGATTTTTTTGATAAGGCCGGTATGGATACGACTGTTAAACCTGGTGATAACTTTTTCCTGTATGCCAATGGAAAATGGATGAAAAATACCGAAATTCCTAAAACGGAAACTGGCTGGGGCTCTTTTTATACTTTATACAATGATAACCTGAAGAATCTGAAAAGTATTCTCGAAAACGCTTCAAAAGCGAAGGCGGCCAAAGGTAGTGCGGAACAGAAAGTTGGCGATTTTTATACCAGCGGAATGGACACCCTTACCATCGAAAAGCTGGGCATCGAACCCATAAAGCCGCTTTTAAGTAAAATTGAGAGGATTAAAAATGATCAGGATTTAATCAATTTTATTGCCGGGGGCTATAAAGAAGGCGAAGGCGATTTATTAGGTTTTGGCGTAGAACCTGACGATAAATTAAGCAGTAAAAATGCCTTATCATTTACGCAGGCGGGCATTACCTTACCAGATCGCAGTTATTACCTGGACCAGGATGATAAAGCCAAAAAAATCAGAGCCGAGTACATCAAATACATCACAAAAATCTTTAACCTTTCGGGCGATTCTGCAAACGCAGCTAGATATGCCACTGATATTTTAAAACTGGAAACAGCGATTGCACAATCCCATTCAACACCTGTTCAACTGCGCGATCCACAAAAAAACTATCACAAAATGACAGTGGCTGATTTTCAAAAACAGACCCCAAACATTGATTGGAAATCCGTTCTAAGCAAACTGGGTGCAAGTACGGATACCGTTATTGTTAGGCAGCCAAAATATTATCAAACCTTGTCAGCCTTGATAAAAAGCCAGCCTATCGAAATCTGGAAAGAAAAATTAAAGTTTGATGCATTGAACAGCTCGGCTAATGCTTTCCCCAAAAAATTCAGAGATGCTAAATTCGATTTTTTCTCTAAAACACTTTATGGTCAGCAGGCACCAGCAGAAAGATGGAAAGCCATTGTAAATGCAACTGATGGTCATTTAGGAGAGCTTTTAGGTCAGTTATATGCCGAAAAGTATTTCAAACCAGAAGCGAAAGAGCGCATGTTAACCCTGGTAAATAATTTGCAGAAGGTATATGCTGAAAGAATCCAGAAGGTAGATTGGATGACGCAGGATACTAAAAAGAAAGCTTTAGAAAAACTGAACGCATTTATCAAAAAAATCGGTTATCCTGATAAATGGAAAAAATATGATGATGTAGAGGTTTCGAAAAACACCTATTATGCAAACCTTCAATCGGCCAATAAACATGCCTACAAGGAAATGATGGATAAACTCGGTAAAGACTTAGATAAAACAGAGTGGGGAATGACTCCTCCAACTGTTAATGCCTATTATAATCCATCTTTCAATGAAATTGTTTTCCCAGCCGGAATTTTACAGTTTCCTTTCTTTGATTTTAGCGCAGATGATGCCATTAACTATGGTGCAATAGGTGCGGTAATTGGTCACGAAATGACGCATGGTTTTGACGATCAGGGGCGCCAGTACGATGCAACAGGTAATTTAAAAGAATGGTGGACAAAAGCCGATGCTGATCAATTTAAAGCCAAGGCTGGTAAAGTAGAAACATTTTACAACAACTTCTCGCTATTGGATAATCAACATGTAAACGGTTCATTAACCTTGGGTGAAAACCTGGCCGATATTGGTGGATTAAACATTGCATATGATGCTTTTAAATTAACTGAACAAGGAAAAGGAGATAAAAAAATTGATGGTTTTACACCCGATCAACGTTTCTTCTTAAGCTTTGCCCAGGTTTGGAGAATCAAAACCCGCGACGAGAGCATGCGCGTACGATTAAAAACAGATCCGCATAGCCCGGAAATGTTCCGCGTGAACGGGCCCGTTTATAACATGGAAGCCTTTTATAAAGCATTTAACATTCCTGCAACGGCGAAAATGTATATTGCACCAGCCAACAGGTTAGGCGTTTGGTAAAATTTAAAAGCATAATTTTAAAATATACGTTTGCAAACTATGATCCCGGAATTGATCAACTCGTAAATTCCGGGATCAGCTTTATTCTGCAGTTGATATTATTGCAACAACCTCCACTCACTTAATTGCAAATCTACGCTCCCGTTATTGGCAGTAATAAAGAGTTTATAATATTTGTATGCGGTAGTGTTTGAAATCAACATTTTTTTTGTTTGCCTTCTTAAGCCAAAAGTTTCGTTACTTCGGATATCGAGTTGAGTATAATTCGTACCATCGTTAGATCCCATAAGTTTCCAGCTTTTCGGATCACGATCCGGTGCATCGTTCCCCGCAGTAATTGTATATCCTTTTACCACCTGACTGCCAGGAAAAGTGAGTTGTGCCCAAAAAGTGTTAGGGTAAGCTCCCAAAAAGAACTTGGTATTATAATAACTATCAGAAAGTTTAGCAGAACCTTCAGCTGCAGCAGCACCGCCAGCATTTTCGTTACTCACACTCACAACTGCCTGGCTGCTTATATCTTTCAGGTATGTTACACCGGGAAAGGCGGTTTTTGCCGCATTCAACTGTGCCACCCAATCATTGCCCTGCTCATCCAGGTTACCAAAAGCGCTTAAGGCAAGTGGCTTTAAATCCATCCCTGTTGCGCCGCTCCAGAAGTGGATAAACTCGCCATAATTCATTGATCTTGAAAAGCGCTGTATATTGGTTTGCCCATTATTTACGGTTTGTTTAGGAAAATACTGTGCCAGCAGGCTGAAATACTTATTTAGTGAAGAAGCATCGCCCTGTTGCGAGTAGATAGGGAAAAACCAGTCTCTAAACCAATACGTTTGCGCACGTGGATAGCTTTCCGATCCATTGGCAACCAAATTATACCAACGTTGCACATCAGCCGAACGGTTAAGACCAATGTAAACATCATAAATGTAAATTTCCATCCATTTACTATCGTGCCAGATACCAAAGGCAGGCGAATTAAGTACATTACGCGAAGCACCTTCTACAATGTGCCCTACCTCATGTGTGGTAAGATCCAGATCGTTCCCTGTCCCACTGAGCCAGGCACTTGTGCTCGAGGATCCCACATCGATTACATTTCGGTAATCGTGGCTGGCATCCATGTAAGTGCTCGGATGCCCCCCGCTATATTTTCCGGTATGAAAAATGGCCCATAAGCGAGAGTCAGTACCAAACGACCCATATTTACTTTTGGTGTAATTCCAAACCTGAGCTAAATACGTATTGGGCCAGGTAACCGTACTGCTTACATCATTATCGTGGTAAACTACAATGCTCGTATCGTGGTAAAACCGTTGCAATACCTGCACATGGTCAAACCAATGTTCTTGCCAGGTAAGCGGAGGATCGGCAAGCAGGGTGTTGTTTACATTTGCCACGGCATTTTTTGTGATTGCAGGTTGAGATTCTTCCAGTCCTTTTTTGGAACAAGAGAGTAAAGCTGCAAAAATCAGCATGCCCAAGAGGATAGTCCGTTTGTTTTTCATCTGTTTAGATTGTTTTAATGTTAGAAGGGATCTCTTAAAGTGGTTAGTAAGATCACAATCTATTTCATTGGGGTTAATATTTAGGTTGAGTTGATTCCTTAAATTAAGTAGTTGTGTTTCCCCTGCTGTTCTCTATTCACAAAATGATAAAAGTGATATATCTGGTTATATTAAAACGTTTTAGTATTAATTAAAAATTTAATCCACCTGTTGTCAGGTGGATTATACCTAAAGTTAGACTTTCGGATTACAAAGTCATTACTGTAATTTAAATATTACAATCTAACAAAATAGAAACTACTACGTAAAATTTCATCAAACAAAAAGTTTGAATTCCTTGTTTGATGTTAAAAACAGATCATGAACGTAAAACGAACATTTGGAACAATATTAACCATTTTAGGAATTATCGGCCTAATTTATGCCGGATATGGATTTGTAAACCACAATCAAAATACAAGGGGATTGATGGTTTATGGCATAATCGGATTAATTTTCTTTGTGTCCGGAATTGGTCTGGTAAAAAATACAAAGGATGAAAGCTAGATTAAGCTTTCATCCTGAATATTGGCACACCAAAATTTAATTTAGCCGTTAGCATCCAATTGCAGTAATGTCACTGCTTTTTCTTTTGCTTGATGATCTGGTACTGGCTAAAAGCAACTAAGCAACCCGCCAGTATAATAATCCCGGCAGATAATAGGTTTTTAGGATTTTGATTAATGTAGTAGGCTGCTGCAAGTACCAAAATTGCAGCAGCAATACCTATAATATAATGTAGTATTAATCCTTTTTTCATCTGTAAATTTGTTTTTAAAAGATTTGGGCCATTTATTCAGGCATTACACGACTTAAAATATGACGGTTTCAGACCACAAATATTCTGAAATAAATTGAGATTGATGTCGCAGAAGATTAATCTTTTAAACTGATCCTGTGATCAGCAAATTTCAACTGGTGACCAATGAAATCAATATCTGTTAGCTCTTTAATCCGTTTAAAGGCACTGTGGGTATCATCCAGGGTTAAACGGTTAATCTTATCTTGTTTAACCGATACAATATTGGCATAGAGAAAATCGCCCTTTGCATTTACTTTTAGCTGCAATAAGGGTGCAATGCCGTTATTGCCTTTTAAGCTGAACATTCCATAGGTACAAAAATTCCCCAGACTGTAGGCGATGAATTTATTTTTATAAACTTCAACTGCCCGCGTTACGTGCGGGCCATGTCCGAGCACGACATCGGCGCCAGCATCAATAACGGCATGGGCAAAGGCGTAAACATTGCCCCGGTTTTCTTTGTAAAAAATCTCGTTCTTGCGCGGAACGTGTTCAAATCTTGCACCTTCACCGCCGCCATGAAAAGAAACAATCACAATATCAGCCATTGATTTTAAACGGGCCACCAAAGCTTTCGCGCTATCAATCTTATTTATGGATACCGTATTCTCATTTGGAGCAAAAGCACAGAAGGCATACTTCACACTATCTTTTTCAAAAACTTCAAAAGGTTTGTTTACCTGTCCGGCATAATGAATCTGTAGTGAATCTAAAATCCTTGCCGTGTTTTTCCTTCCCTTTGCGTCAAAATCGCCAACATGGTTATTGGCGATACTCAACACATTAAATCCTGCATCCTTGTATATGCCGGCGTAGCGCTCCGGCATTCTAAAAGCGTAACAGTTGTTCGGATTAATGCCATTACATTTGTTCGAATTACCCGAATTAAGAAAACAGCCTTCCAGGTTTCCAAATACGATATCGCCTTTTAATAAACCATCAACCGCCTGGAAGCTGTTAATGGCATCATCCGGTGGAAGATTGGTTTTGGAGGGGAAAGCAGAGCCGAGCATAATATCGCCTACTGCGGTAATGGATATGGTATCTTTAATTTTCCTGATTAAGGTATCTTGTCTGGCTACAGGTATTGTAACCTGTGCATTATTGCTGGTGCAGCTAATTGTGACAATAAGAAGAAAAGGGAGGACTATGGTGTTGATGAGCTTCATTGAGTGTTTATTGTAATGGTCTTCTCGACTGTAGCGCAGCGAAATGAAGAAATTTGCATTAGATTTCTCGACTACGTTTCACTCCGCTCGAAATGACGGCCTAGAGTTTTGTTAAAAAAAAATCCTCCGAAATTTCTTTAGGAGGATTCAATATATTTTTATTAACGGTTAACTGAAAATCGTCAACCGTTAATTGAACTATTCTACTGTAAATTCTTTCTTAAACGATTCTAAAACGCGGCCACCTTTATAAAAGTAACGGCTGTAATAAGGTTCGTTAAGGTTGCTGATGACTACACCACGGGAACTTGATGCATGTGCAAATCTGTTGTCGCCCAGGTAAATACCTACATGCGAAATGCTTCTGCTTTTAATTTTGAAGAAAACCAGATCGCCTTCTTTTAAATCTTCTTTTGATAATGGATCTACCATGCTGAAAATATCGCGCGAATTTCTTCTGATGGTGGTGTTGAAAACTTTATCGTAAATGGCTTTGGTGAAAGCCGAACAATCGATCCCTCTTTTGGTGTTTCCACCATAACTATATGGCGTTCCGATCCATTCGTAAATAAACTTATACAGTTTTAAATTTGAAGTTGCATCTACCGCTACACCCATTACCTGCGAAAAATACTGCGATGCAAGGTTGTCGGGATCATTTAATTCTTTACCAGATTCTTTTGTTTTTGTCTGCGCAAATGCGGCTGAGAGCGTGCAGATAGCAAATAGAGTAGAAAACAAAAATTTTTTAATCATGTTATACAGTTATGTTTGGGTATTCACTTACACATTAACGTACACCACATGGGCTTATTGTTGGTTGTCAAAAGTATTAATTATACAAATGTTATCCAAATGTAATCTTAGAAAAAATGAAAGTTATTAACATTTTTGTTTTTTATCCACCGTTTTTGATTAAAATTTCCGCATAAAAAAGCATGATTTTACTAAAATATTTCTTTTTAATTTTTACTGTTATCCTGAAAATCCATTATTTTTAAATTATGGATATGAGTAGATATGCAGAATTATATTTCAGAATAAATTGATTCCATATTATGATAAAGGGCGTTGATTTAATTATAAAAAATCGATGTTAAATCAATATTGATATGGCAGTATTATATTTAATTGTAAAACAACTGTTAAATCTGATTATAACCCTAATACTATGATGTTTTTACACTAAAAAGTGCCAAAAATTACAATAAAAAAATTAGATTTGCTGTCGCAAAAAAACAAATACCCTAAAATGAGTGCAGTAGAAATAAATAAAGATACCTGGTTAAAGTGGTTCGAGTCGATGTTGCTGATGCGCAAATTCGAAGAAAAAACTGGCCAGTTATACGGACAACAAAAAATACGTGGCTTTTGTCATTTATACATCGGGCAAGAAGCTGTAGTTGCAGGCGCAATATCTGCAATGCAAAAAGGTGATTCAATGATTACAACATACCGTGATCATGCTCACGCCTTAGCTTTAGGAGTTAGTGCTGATAGTATTATGGCAGAAATGTATGGTAAAGCTACAGGTTGCTCTAAAGGTAAAGGTGGTTCAATGCACATGTTCAGTAAAGAACATAACTTTTACGGTGGCCATGCAATTGTTGGCGGTCAGATTCCGTTGGGTGCTGGCGTTGCTTTTGCAGAAAAATATAAAGGAACTGATAACGTAAACATTTGTTATATGGGTGATGGTGCTGTGCGCCAGGGCGCATTAAACGAAACGTTTAACATGGCTATGCTTTGGAAATTGCCTGTTATTTTTGTTTGCGAAAACAATGGTTATGCAATGGGTACTTCAGTACAACGTACTACAAACATGACTGATATTTATAAAATTGGTTTAGGTTTCGATATGCCATGTGCACCAGTTGACGGTATGGATCCGGTTGCTGTACACAATGCGATGGACGAAGCCATTCAACGTGCACGTAAAGGTGAAGGACCAACTTTCTTAGAAATGAGAACTTACCGCTATCGTGGTCACTCCATGTCAGATCCGGCAAAATACCGTACCAAAGAAGAATTAGAAGATTATAAGGCAAAAGATCCGGTTGAGCATGCAAGAGAAACGATCCTTAAAGAGAAGTATGCAGATCAAGCCTGGATTGAAGAAATAGAAGCTAAAGTAAAAGGAATTGTAGATCAGGCAGTAAAATTTGCTGAAGAATCTCCTTGGCCAGATGCATCCGAACTATACAAAGATGTATATATGCAACAGGATTATCCTTACGTAATGGACTAATATTAATAAGATTCAATTAATTAGATATAATGGCTGATGTAATTAAAATGCCCAAAATGAGCGACACCATGACCGAAGGGGTTTTGGCGAAGTGGCACAAAAAAGTGGGCGATAAAGTGAAAAGCGGCGATGTTTTGGCAGAAGTAGAAACTGACAAAGCAACAATGGATATGGAATCTTATTGGGATGGTACTCTTTTATACGTTGGTGTAAAGGAAGGTGAAGCTGTTCCAGTTGATGCGATTATGGCCGTTATCGGTAAGGAAGGTGAAGACTTTCAGGCAGCTTTAGATGCTGAAAAAGGTGGTGCGGAAGCTAAAGGTGAAAACCCAAAAGCTGAAAGCACAGAAGCGCCAAAAACTGAAGATAAAAAAGAAGAAACAGCCCCTGCACAAGGCGGTGGTTTAAGCGAAGAAGAATTAGCGGCAAAAGGTGTTACGGTTATCCGCATGCCTTTGTTAAGCGATACCATGACAGAAGGCGTAATTGCCGAATGGCATAAAAAAGTTGGTGATAAAGTAAAAGATGATGATGTTCTTGCTGACGTAGAAACCGATAAGGCAACTATGGAAGTGATGGGTTATGCAACCGGAACTTTATTACACATTGGAGTAGAAAAAGGCCAGGCAGCTAAAGTAAACGGAATTATCGCCATTGTGGGTCCTGAAGGAACAGATGTAAGTGGGATTTTAGCAGGCGGCTCAGCTCCGGCTCCTAAAGCTGAAACTGCTGAAGCACCAAAAGAAGAAAAACAAGCTGCAACTGCTGACTCAGGTTCACCTGCTCCTGTTGCAGAAAGTTCTTCAGATAGCCGTGTTAAAGCATCTCCTTTAGCTAAGAAAATCGCTAAAGATAAAGGGATCGATTTAGCACAGGTTGCGGGCAGTGCAGAAGGTGGCCGTATCATTAAAAAAGATATCGAAAACTTTAAGCCAGGTACAGCGCCGGCAAAAGCAGAATCTGCATCAGCTCCGGCTGCTGAGAAAGCTGCTGCACCAGCACCGGTTATTCCACAATTTGTAGGTGAAGTTAAATTTACTGAACAGCCAGTTTCGCAAATGCGTAAAGTAATTGCAAAACGTTTAGGAGAAAGTTTATTTACAGCACCACACTTCTATTTAACCATCAGCATTGATATGGACAACGCAATGACTGCACGTACAGCTATTAATGCGGTTGCTCCTGTTAAGGTTTCTTTCAATGATATCGTAATTAAAGCGGTTGCCGTTGCATTGAAAAAACACCCGGCTGTTAACTCATCATGGGGTGGCGATAAAATCAGATTTAACGAACATACCAACATTGGTGTAGCCATGGCCGTTGAAGATGGTTTATTGGTGCCGGTTGTGCGTTTCGCTGATGGAAAATCTTTATCACACATTTCTGCTGAAGTAAAAGATTTTGGTGCGAAAGCAAAAGCCAAGAAATTACAACCAGCGGATTGGGAAGGTTCTACTTTCACCGTATCTAACTTAGGTATGTTTGGTATTGATGAGTTTACTTCCATTATCAACTCTCCTGATGGTGCAATTTTATCAGTAGGCGCTATTCAACAAGTGCCTGTCGTTAAAAATGGTGCTGTTGTTCCTGGTAATGTAATGAAACTCACTTTAGGTTGCGATCACCGTGTGGTTGATGGTGCAACAGGAGCACAGTTCTTACAAACATTAAAAGGTTTATTAGAAGAGCCGATCAGGTTATTAGCCTAATACTTTGTCATCCTGAGCTTGTCGAAGGATCTCATTATAAAATTTAAAGCCATCCTAAGTGATGGCTTTTTTGCGTTTAAGATTTAAAAGACCGGGCGTTTCCGTTATCAGCATTTAAAATAACATGGGCGCTTGGGCGGCAAGCCGGAAATAGATTTATTCTTGATTTTTGTATAGTTGTCCAAAAAGTCGCCCTTTAGATCATAGTAGAGAAACTTTAGATCATAGTAGAGAAATCTACAGGTTGATATTCGTTTAAACCGTTTTGAGCTCAATTTTAATCTTTGTGAAAAATTAACTTCATGATTTTAATGCTTGTTGTTGCCGGTCAATTTCCAACTTTCCTGACTTTCGCCTGTTTACTCTTTAGTTGTTAAGTCTTATATTTGATATACTCATGAAATTTAAAATCACTTCAGAATATAAACCTACCGGAGATCAGCCCAATGCTATAAAACAGTTGGTAGATGGTGTAAACGCTAACGAACATTATCAAACCTTATTGGGGGTAACCGGGTCAGGAAAAACATTTACTGTGGCCAATGTAATTGAGCAGACCCAAAAGCCCACCCTGATTTTAAGTCACAATAAAACCCTGGCCGCACAGCTTTACGGTGAGTTTAAAAATTTCTTTCCCGAAAATTCGGTAAATTACTTTGTTTCTTACTATGATTATTATCAGCCAGAAGCCTTTATCGCTTCCAGCAATACCTATATCGAAAAAGACCTGAGCATTAACGAGGAGATCGAGAAGTTGCGTTTACGTACCACCTCATCATTAATGAGCGGCAGGAGAGACATTATCGTGGTATCATCGATATCATGTATTTATGGTATGGGTAATCCGGAAGATTTTTCGAGAATGGTTTTTCGCTTTGGTGTAGGGCTGCGGATTTCGAGAAATGCATTTTTGCATAGTTTGGTTGAGATTTTATACTCGCGTACCACAACCGAATTTAAGAGGGGAACTTTTAGGGTGAAAGGCGATACCGTTGATGTTTACCCAGCTTATCTGGACCACGCGTACCGAATTTCTTTTTTCGGCGATGATATTGAAGAACTTTCTGCGATTGATCCTGTTTCAGGCAAAACCCTCGAAAAACTGGAAGACATGGCTATTTATCCCGCCAACCTTTTTGTGACGCCAAAAGACCGTTTCAATCAGTCCATCTGGAGCATCCAGGAAGAATTGGAAATCCGTAAAAACCAATTGATTGCCGACAGGCATTTATTGGAGGCCAAAAGGCTGGAAGAGCGAACCAATTTCGATCTTGAAATGATGAAAGAACTGGGTTATTGTTCTGGTATAGAAAATTACTCCCGCTTCTTTGATGGGAGACAGCCGGGTATGCGGCCTTTCTGTCTGCTGGATTATTTTCCGGATGATTATTTAATGGTCATTGATGAAAGTCATGTTACCGTTCCGCAGATCAGGGCCATGTATGGCGGAGACCGGTCGAGGAAATTATCTTTGGTAGAATATGGATTCCGTTTACCGGCAGCATTGGATAACCGGCCGTTAAATTTCAACGAATTTGAAGCCCTTGCGCCGCAAACCATTTATGTGAGTGCTACTCCGGCAGAATACGAACTGGAGAAATCAGAAGGTGTAGTGGTAGAGCAGGTAATCAGGCCTACCGGATTATTGGACCCTGTTATAGAGATCAGGCCTGCCATTAACCAGGTTGATGATCTTTTAGATGAAATAGACCTAACGATAAAAGATGGCGGACGTATTTTAGTAACTACTTTAACCAAACGTATGGCTGAAGAGTTAACCAAGTATCTTGATCGCTTAAACATCAAAACCAGGTATATCCATTCCGAAATTAAAACCTTGGAACGGGTAGAAATTCTGCGGGGTTTACGTTTGGGAGAATTTGATGTTTTAGTCGGTATTAACCTTTTACGCGAGGGGTTGGATTTACCAGAAGTTACCTTGGTAGCGATTTTGGATGCGGATAAAGAGGGTTTTTTACGGTCTGAAAAATCGCTTATCCAAACCATAGGCCGTGCTGCCCGTAATGATAGGGGTAGAGTAATCATGTATGCAGATGGCATTACGGAAAGTATGGAAAAAACCATCTCAGAAACGAACAGACGTAGGGATATTCAAATCGCCTACAATCTTGAAAATGGCATTACACCAAAAACTGTTGGAAAATCAAGAGAGGCCATTTTAGAACAGACCTCTGTGCTCGATTTCTCGCAAAAAGCAAGCGATAATAAAGCCAGGGCTTACGTTGAAAATGCCGAAATTAGCATTGCAGCAGATCCGATTGTACAGTATATGGGTAAGGCCGAATTGCAAAGGGCAATTGATACCACCCGTAAGGACATGCAAAAAGCAGCAAAAGATATGGACTTTTTACAGGCTGCAAAGCTGCGTGATGAAATGTTTGCACTAGAGAAAATGTTTAACGAAAAATTCGGCAAGTAACGATTTGGTTTTAAGGATTGATTTTTAGATAATTTAAATTAGAATTGCAGTTCAACAAGTTATCTAAAAATCATTTAATGAAATCTTTTAAACTAGTAACGCTGATCTTACTCGGTTTCATGGGGCTAAAAAGTCATGCCCAAAATGCTGCAGCAATTTCTCTTCCTCTTGGTGGTAATGCCTACAGTTCTTTACATCAGGATTCAGAAAGAACATTATCGAACAAGGGAATTGTAAACTGGTCTAACCCAAAAGAATATTTTATAGCTTATTTTAGGGTATCTAAACCTGGAACAGTTATAATTTCCTTATCAGAGAAACCTACGTGGGAAGGACAATCCACCTTAGAATTTTCCATAAACAATCAACCCAAAAAGGTCGGTTTTGATGAAAATAAACCCTTTGATGGTAAAATTGGCGAATGGATTATTAAAGACACCGGATATGTGTCCATAACCATCAAAGGAATAAGCAAAAGTGCCAGCAATTTTCCTTCGATACAAAGCTTGTACATCGGCGGCACAGCTATTGACGGCAAAACAGTTTATGTTAAAAACAATGAAGGCAACTTTTTTCATTGGGGCAGACGTGGACCATCGGTGCACTTAAACTATCAGCAACCAGAAAATGTAAATGCAGAATGGTATTATAACGAAGTAACCGTGCCTAAAGGAGAAGATATTTTAGGTTCATATTTTATGGCTTGTGGTTTTGGCGAAGGTTATTTTGGCATGCAGGTTAACAGCCCGACTGAAAGACATATCCTGTTTTCGGTATGGAGCCCATTTAATACCGACGATCCGAAAAGTATCCCCGAATCGCACAAAATTAAAATGCTTAAGAAAGGCGAAGGTGTACATACCGGAGAATTTGGGAATGAAGGCGCCGGAGGTCAGAGTTACCTGAACTATATATGGAAAGCAGGAAACACCTATAAATTCTTACTCCATGGTGTACCCGGAAAAGATAGCCTAACCACGTATACTGCCTATTTCTTTACTCCCGAAACCGATAAATGGCAATTGATTGCAAGTTTTACCAGGCCACAAACAAAAACCTATTTAAAGCGCTTCCATTCTTTTTTAGAAAACTTCTCACCTGTACAGGGAGACTTATCGCGAAAAGTTTTGTTTGATAACCAATGGATCTGTGATGATAAGGGAACATGGATCGAATTAAAATCAGCCCGCTTTACTACCGATAATACTGGTGCAAAAGGCTATCGGATGGATTACCAGGGAGGAGTTGATAAAGGTGCCTTTTATTTAAAGAACGGTGGCTTTTTTAAGGATTATACCACAGCAAGAAAAATCTTCACCAGAACCTCAAAAGGTAAGAAACCGGAAATAGATTTTAGTAAATTACCTTAACATTCAAAATAATTATGGAATTTTGAAATTTTCATCATCATTTTATTACAGCACAATGGACGGGCAAAACAGAAAAGACATTTATCCGGGTTTGGAAGTCGGTATTATTTTAAAGAAAGATCAGCGATCGGGAAACATCACTTATGGCGTGGTGAAAGATCTGCTTACTTCATCCGCATTTCATTCCAGAGGAATAAAAGTGAGGCTCGAAGATGGTCAGGTTGGCCGTGTAGCTGAAATAGTTGAAGATTAATGAAAAAAACCTACCTTATTCCTTTATTTTTTTTAATTGCCGCTGGCGCATCGGCACAATTACCTGAATCATTTAAGGGAAAGCCTATTGATGGCAAAGGAAAAACGGGGCGAATACCTTGGTACATTTCACCACCAAAGGGTGGGATAATTGCAAATGCACCATTATACGTTATTAATAAAATTGTAATTGAGAATGGTTATGTGATTGAGTTTTTAAGCCCTTCAAGTATCACTTCGTTTAAAATCTTAGCGGCTGAAGAGGGGGCAAAGATATATGGAGAAAGCGCAAAAAATGGGGTGATCGAAGTTGGCTTAAAAAATGACATCAAAATATGGTGTTTCATGGATTTGTTTAAAATTTATAAAATCAAAAAGAAATACTGGAATCTGCCTATTTTTATTGAAGATAAAAAACTCTCCAGCAATAATGATATTTACCTCTCAGGTGATCTTGTAGAAAATGTAGAAGTAATTAAAAAAATTAATGCCTCGGGGAAAGAACGGTTTTTACAGGTCTCGATAAAACCTTTATAGCCTTATATGCGTATTATATTGTAATCAGATTGCAATTAAAGGCTTAAAAAGTAACAAAATAAATGGTAGTACGTCTATATTTGTAACAACAGTAATTTAAAGCATGGCATTAGTAAAATTCATTTTTATTACAATATTGGTACTTTGGCTGATCAGAATGTTGATCAGGTTGATTTTACCCATGCTGTTTAATAACCTGGCCAGCAAAATGCATAGTCAGGCTACCGGACAGCAACAACAGCGGCGATCTAAACCTGAAGGTTCTATTTCTATAGATTACATGCCTCCAAAACCCGATCAAAGTAAAACAGATAAACTCGGCGACTTTGTAGATTACGAAGAAGTAAAATAAAAACTAAACCCCGATTTGTTTCGGGGTTTTTTGTTAAAAATTCGAGCGATCGTTCATCGGTTACATTACGATTCAGCCTGGCATTTGATCGCTTTATTCCTTTTCTCGATGAGTTTCAGCATATAATTTTTAAGAAATATTTTTTCCGCCAGCTGGCCAAATATCCAAAATGGAGCCTGAAATTCAAAAATGTCCGTCATTTCTGTTTGAAGCCCTGTTATTTTAAACCGGTGCTGGTGGTGAAGTTTTTTAAAAGGTCCCGTAATCATCTCGTCTATAAAAAAGGTTGGGTATTCCAATTTGCTAATTCTAGTGGTCATTTTAAACAACATGCCAAAGTGTATTGCTCTCCAGGTAACAGATTCACCCAGACCAATCAGGCCACTAATTTTTCCAGCTATCGCTTTTTCATTAGAAGACTTCATGGATTGTAAATGGAGATCAATATTTCTGGATAGGTCAAAACAATGTCCAATCGGCGCATTAATTAATGTTTTTAAGATAATGGTAGGCATATAGTTCCGTTTTAATTAGAGTAACTTTTTAGCGTGCCCGGCTTAAGGCTGCCATAGCCTCATCAATATGGCCATACTGAAAATCAAATCCGTTATTTAGCAGCACCATTGGTTTAACCCACCTGCTTTTTAAAATCAGTTCAGTTTCTGTTCTAATAATTGTTGCGCCAATGCCCAATAACCAGGCTGGGGCTGGCAAACCGAAATTGCGGCTAAAAGCCTTTCTGATGCTGCGCATAAAAACATGGTTTTTAATTGCCTCTGGTGCCGTGCAGTTTACAATTCCTTCAATTTCCGGATGATTTAGCAACCATTCGATACTTCTTGCGGCGTCCTCTTCGTGGATCCAGCTCACATATTGTTGCCCGTTGCCTTGTTTTCCGCCCATTCCCAGTTTTACCAGGTTAAGTAAACGAGGAAATGCTCCATCTTTCAGACCTAAAACAATCCCCATTCTAAGTGCTATTTTTCGGGTATTGGGCGTGTTGGTTTCAAAAAAGCAGTTTTCCCAGGATTTGCAAACTTCAATAGAGAAACCTCTACCAATTTCGCCTGTAAACTCATCTTGTGGATGGTCTTCGGCATGGCGGTAAATGGTGGCAGAAGTAATATTGATCCAAAGTTTTGGCGGATTTTCCATTTCCTCGATTGCCTCACCCAGTAAACGGGTGGGGATCAATCTTGAATCAAAAATTTCTTTTTTGTTTTTCACCGTATAGCGGCAGTTAACATTTTTACCGCAAAGGTTGACCAGGAGGTCAGCCCCTTGTAAGCTGTACGCCCACTCATCCATATTTTTGCCATCCCATAACCATGTTTTAATATTGCCCGTTTCGGCTTTTGCCTTTCTGGCCAGAATGATTACTTCATCAGCCATGTGGCTAAAGTAATTTGCCAGTACGCCGCCCAGATAACCATTTCCTCCGGCCAGCACAATTTTTCCGTATTCCATAATCGTTATAAAATTAAGATTAAACCCAAAACAATTAAGCGGTAAAGTGCCCACGTCATACTCATCAACCATCCTATCTTTAATATGGAACTTCTACGGAGATGTTCTAAAAACATCAATCCAGCAACCATTAAAAAGTATAGAACAAAAAATACGGATTGGATATCCAGATATTTTGACAATACCAGAACAGGCAAGAGTAACAATGAGCCCGCGAAAGAAATCGTCATCATATTCCCTAAATAATCCCAAAGCTTTTCTTTACGGTAAAAGCTGATGATTACACCCTGGAAAAATACCTGTCCACCACAGATGAAGTATTCGCGGTATTTATTGCCCGGTAGCACAAAACCAGTAAGCAGATGTGCATAATCTGTTAATATATAAGCAGTAATAAGCCAGGTTAAAACGAGGTATGCGATGCGATAATGGAGCTTAAATGTAGGCTGTATGGTATTCTCTTTAACTGCAGCTGGGATAATTACTTTACGGTTGTAAGAAATAAATGCATAAAATTTACGCATCAGATCAACAAAAGGACTAAACACGAATAAAGGCCTAAAAAACGGCATAGCGTGTGCAATAATCTTGAACAAACTCTGGATGCCATAAGTAACTTCGCCGGTTTCGGTATTAACGAGTGCAATTTCATTGGCAGCCCTTTGCCGGTCTACCAGCGGACAGATGTTTGGTGGCATTTCCTGGTAAGCCTCACGGCCATCATGAGCCAACATACCTGTTTTTACAAAGGCTTTGGTATAGGCATAACACATTGGGCACTCATTATCAAATAAAATCACATGGTTTTTAAGTGTTTTCATCTTACTTAAATTTTAATACTTTCAGTAAATAATGAAAGTTTGAGTTGAAAAATAAAGCCGAACAATGGGTTAGGCCTTTTAGGTGAGTTTTAGGGTTTAAGGTATAGGGTAAGGCTAATGCTAAGGGTTTAACTTATAAAGTAAAATCTGTCTTGCTACTTTCATCTCGATACTTGCTACTTTTTATCTTGCTACTTAATTTCTACATCTCCCCTTTCCAATCTATTTAAAAACTTTCAATATAGATCCCCAAAACCAATTTTCTTCAGCCTTAAGCATTGTTTCTAAAGTTTTATCTACATTTACAGCAAGTTTGTTGATATCGTTTACTGATTTTTTAAAGGTCTTATACTCAGGATCTTTTTCATCGCCCACTACTGTTGATAGCTCATTTAAAACTTTTAAAACAGGTTCTAACTCTCTTTTTTTGCGTTCTTTAGCTACCTGGCGCGCAATATTCCAAACATCTTTATCGGCAAAAAAATACTCTTTGCGCTCACCCGCTTTATGTTGTTTTTCAATTAAGCCCCATCCAATTAAATCGCGGAGTGTCATGTTTGCATTTCCCCTGGAGATACTGAGCTGCTCCATAATTTCTTCGGTGGTAAGCGCTTCAGGAGAAATTAACAATAATGCATGTACCTGAGCCATGGTACGGTTAATTCCCCATTCGGAGCCTAATTTGCCCCAAGCTTCTATAAATTTTAATTTTCCCGCTGCTAATTCCATACACAAAAATAAAAATTATTATTAAACTTTCAAAAATTATTGAAAGTTTATTTCTTTTGTAAGTTGTTTGCTTCTCGTTGAATCTCATCCAGCACCGTCTGCCAATTGGTATCGTTGTTATTTACTTTTTTTAACAGACCAGCCTGTGTACTATCGAAATAAACCGCTAGCTTTAATACGGGCAATGCCAAACTTGGTTTAAACATTGTCCCGGAAGCAAACCCAGGCTCATTGTTTTTGGCCCGGTCGCGGTCGAATTTAACGGTTGTATTTACATATTCTTCATGTTGTTTTTGGCCATTAATGTATGGAATCAACCATTCTACAGATTTTTTGATTGAAGATCCTTTTGGCGACTCATACCTGTAAAAATTGGGACCGTTTGCCCTATCAATCATAATGGCCAGTTTGAGCAAAGGTTCCAGGTCATAAACATGGTAATGCATGGCATCACGCTCTTTAAAATCCAGACTGGTGCCGTCGGGATATAAATTAATATTGATGTGGCTTTTTAAATGGTCTACGGCCCATGTGATAAAATCCTGATTGTTTAACGTGTAACCGATTTCACCAACTTCTTTTACGCGGTGCGCGTTCCAGTTGTTAATGGCGGTGGCTCTTCCTGTTTTCATCCGCTTACTGTTAATTTCTGCCCAGGCCGTTTCAGTTAGCCATTGTTCAATCCGTTTTTTGTCTGTACCCGGAACATCGTTTTTAATCAGATCGTAAGCTTCAATGGCTTTATCCAGATTGGTATCGTCAATAGGATCTCCGTTTGGTTTATTGATTCTGGCCCATACACCAAGAAATTCTGCACATTTGTTTAAATATTTTTGATCAACGGTAATCCGGTATTGTAAAGCCAGTACAAACATTTTGTTCATATCTGCCAGGGCTAATCTGGTTTTCTCTTTTTTAGGATTTCCCTTTAATAATCCTTCCGTTCGGATGGTATCAATTGGGTTGGGTTGTTCATTTAGATAGTTTAACGCCGATTTTTGAAAGCCCTGATATAGTTTTTTGGTTTGCTCATCATTTTTGATCCGCGTTTTCAGCTTTTCGATTTCATTATTATTTAAACTTACCAGCTGCGCAAACGAAGAAAAAGATAGGATAACAAGCGCAAGTGTAACGACAAACTTTCTCATAATAAATAGGTTGAATTTTTATGATCTGCCACAAATTTAATTTTTTATTCAGCACGCATTTCATTTATTGCTTTTTTATACCGCCCAATTTTTTATTTTTGACGTTCGTTTAAACTTAAACAAACCTTAATGAATAACTGGTTTAATAAAAATGGCATTCACTTGGCCATTATTGCGTTTTTTGTAGTCATAACTTTTGCCTACTTCAGTCCTGTTTTGGTAGGTAAAGCTCCGGCGCAAAGTGATGTGATCCAATCACAGGCGATGCAAAAGGAAATTATGGACTTTAAAGAAAAAGATGGTAAGGCGCCACTTTGGACCAACCAGATGTTTGGTGGTATGCCAGCTTATCAAATCTGGGTCCCCTATGCCTATAACGGTGCTACTTATGGCATTGCATTGATTACAAAAGCCCTTCCTAATCCAACAGGTACAGTTCTTTTATTGCTGTTAGGTGCTTATTTCCTGTTTATTGTATTAAAAGTTAATCCCTGGTTGGCTGCGGCAGGTGCAATTGCCTTTACATTTACGATGTACAATTTTGTTTTAATTGCAAGCGGGCATAGTAGTAAGGCATTGGCCATTGGTTTTTTTGCGCCAATAATAGCGAGCATATTGTTAACCCTAAGGGGCAGATATTGGTATGGAGCAAGTTTAACCGCATTATTTTTAGCCCTGGAAATCAGAACTAACCACGTTCAGATGACATATTATCTGATGTTGGCTATTTTTATATTCGTAATTGTAGAGTTTTACCAGGCATTTAAGAATAAAACCATACCAACCCTGTTAAAATCATTCGCTTTTCTTGCTTTTTCTGTAGCTATTGCGATCATGATCAATGCAAGTTTGTTATGGTCTACAGCAGAATATGCAAAAGAAACAAACCGTGGAAAATCTAATTTAACAGCTACAGAAACAGCTGCAGAAAAAGGTTCAGGCATGTCAAAAGAGTATGCTTATCAGTGGAGCCAGGGCGTTGGCGAAAGCTTTACTTTTTTAATTCCTGATTTATATGGAGGAGCCTCTGGCATTGATAAATTGGTGAACCCGGAAGGTAATATGTATAAGGCAGTGGCCGAAATTACGGGTGGTGATCCCACGCAAACAACGCAAGCTATTCAGCAGTTGGGCGGGCAATTAAACATGCAACAGTATTGGGGCGAGAAACCATTTACACAAGGAGGTTATTACTTCGGTGCAATTATCTGCTTTTTATTTGTTTTTGGATTATTCGTTGTTCGCAGCCGGTTAAAATGGTGGATATTGGCAACAACAGTTTTATTTATATTGCTTTCTTTTGGCCGCCACTTCCCGCTGGTAAGCGATTTATTTTTCGATTATTTTCCACTATACAATAAGTTTAGAGCGGTTGAATCAATTTTAGCCGTAGTTGGTCTAATGGTTCCAATGTTGGCCATTTTAGCAATCAAGGAAATTCAGGATGGAAATATTGAGCAAAAAATATTAATTAAAAAATTAACCTGGTCTGCTGCCATTACTGGTGGGTTTGCTTTGATTGTGGCCATCGTGCCTACACTCTTTTTCAGTTTTAAAGCATCAAACCATATGCAGATTGTACAGGCTTTAACGCAGACTTTGCAAAATAATGCGGGCGTTGCGCAAAAGATAGCAAATGGATTGGTAGAAGATAGAATAGCAATAGGTCGCGCGGATGCCTTGCGTTCATTCTTTTTCGTGCTTATCGGTTTCGGAATAGTTTGGGCCTTTATTACCAAAAAATTAAATGTACAACTGGCTTTAGGTTTGTTAGTAATGGCTGTTTTGGTAGATATGTGGCAAGTAGACCGTAGGTACTTGAATAACCAAAACTTTGAGTACAAAAAAACGGCTTCAGATTTCTTTAAGCCAAGAGACGTTGATAATTTTATTATGGCTGATAAAGACCCTGATTTTAGGGTATATGATGCTTCTATAAATACTTTTAGCGATGCGAGTACCTCTAACTTTCATAAAACAGTTGGTGGCTATCATGCCGCTAAACTGAAACGTTTTGATGAACTCATTCAGCACCAGTTTACTAAAAGCGTAAACCAGGACGTTCTTGATATGTTAAATACCAAGTACATCATTACACAAGATCAGCAAAACGGATCGTATAAAATGCAGCGTAACCCAACAGCTGCGGGTAATGCCTGGTTTGTACAAAGTGTACAGTTTGCTAAAAATGCTGATGAAGAAATGAAGGCGATCAGCAGTTTTGATGCTAAAAAAGAGGCTATTGTTGACGAAAGCTTCAAAAGTCTGATTGATACGAAGCGCTTAGGAACCGGTCAGGAAGGTTTTATTAAATTAACCAACTATAATCCAGATCACTTAACTTACGAATACTCAACTGCCAAGGACGCAATTGCAGTTTTTTCAGAAATCTATTACGATAAGGGCTGGAAAATGTATGTTGATGGGGTTGAGAAGCCATACTTCAGGGCTGATTATGTTTTACGTGCAGCACAATTAGAGGCGGGTAACCATAAACTTGAGTTTATTTTCCATCCAACATCATATTACACCGGAGAGAAAATCTCTTTGGCAGGATCGATCTTGTTACTGGCCGGATTAGGTTTTGGTTTTTACTCAGAAGAAAAGAAGAAAAAGAAAGCGGTTAAAGCTTAATATTATTTAAATAGATTTACGGCCCGCAGGATTCAATCTTGCGGGCTTTTTTGTTACCAGATTTTTTGTAGTGATTTCTTGCCACGGAAACACGGAAGGCACGGAAATATCATTTAGCTTGTCTTCCCTACGATTCGTCCTCCTGAACTTGTTTCAGGATCTATAAATCGAAATCAAACCAAAGCCTACCTCATGCCAGTGTTATGCTGAGGGATAATTCATTGTATAAAAGTCAATATAAATGACATAAGGGCTTTTATCGTATTTTAAGCTGTAAGGCCCCGTCATTGCAAGGAGGCTTTTTCAGCCGACGAAGCAATCTTTATAGCAAGGATCATTAGCGTGAAAAGATTGCTTCGTCGTCCCTCCTCGCAATGACGACTTTTTTGGGTGTCTGTTAATGGTAGCGTAGTCGAAGGATCTTTACCCGTTTAATAATTAATCCAATTGAATTTATTTCTAAGCTCAGTTTTCTACAATTAACCTTCAGCAAGTCTTTTAACATACTTTATCAAAAGGAATAATAATTTAACAATGTCGTAACATTTGTTTGATATACAGCGTCTTATCTTTGTATTGAAAATCAGGTAATATGTTAGAGTCATTCTTTGCCGTATGCTTATTAATTGTTGTAATTTATTTCTTTAGCCCTTTTGAGGTAAAACTCGATGAGGAAGAAGATTGGTAACACGTTTAAATTTAACTCTAAACTGCTTAAACCGGGCGGTATTAATATCCTTTCCCCTGAACTTCCCTTTTTATGGATAAAAGAAATCTCGATGTAGTCGTAATCTCTGATGTACACCTGGGTACTTATGGCTGCCATGCTAAAGAACTTTTAAAGTATCTTAAAAGCATTAAACCCAAAATTTTAATCTTAAATGGCGATATTATCGATATCTGGCAGTTCAGCAAAAGTTACTGGCCTGAAGCGCATATGAAGGTGATTCGTAAACTGATGAAATTCGTTTCAGAAGGGGTGCAGGTTCATTATCTCACAGGAAACCATGATGAGATGCTCCGCAAATTTGACGGCATGGAAATGGGAAGTTTTCATTTGCAGAATAAGCTGATTTTAGAACTGGACGGAAAAAAAGCATGGTTTTTTCATGGCGATGTTTTTGATGTAACCATGCAGCATTCCAAGTGGCTGGCTAAATTGGGTGCGGTTGGTTATGATACGCTAATCCTGATTAATAGTTTCGTAAACTGGGTGCTTACCGCATTTGGAAGGGAAAAAATGAGTTTTTCAAAAAAAATCAAAGCCAAGTTTAAAGATGCCGTTAAGTTCATCAACAGCTTTGAACAAACTGCAGCAGAGTTGGCTATAGAGAAAGGTTATGAATATGTGGTGTGTGGTCATATTCACCAGGCCGAGCAACGCGAAATTACCACAGAAGATGGAAAAGTAACTTATTTGAACAGCGGCGATTGGGTGGAAAGTTTAACGGCCTTAGAATATCAGGATAAAACCTGGACCGTGTTTAAGTATGAACATCAGCATTTTACAAAGGATCAGTTGGATGAAGGAATGCTTTCTGATGCGGAAGATTTAAAAAGCAAACTGGACATCAATATTCTTTTACAGAATATAAAATATGAAATTGCCCAATAATTTTAGATATTCGGGCATAAATGAAGATACTTTACGCAATACAGGGAACAGGTAACGGTCATATCAGCAGAGCGAGGGAAATTATTCCTTTGCTTCAAAAATATGGTGAACTGGATATTTTAGTGAGCGGTACACAGGCCGATGTAAAATTGAGTCAGCCTGTAAAATATCAATTACATGGTTTCAGTTTTATCTTTGGTAAAAAAGGTGGGGTAGACCATTATAAAACATGGCTGAACATGAATCTTTTCCGTTTTAGGAAAGATATGAAGCAACTGCCGCTTAAAGAATATAATTTAATCGTTAACGATTTTGAACCAGTGAGTGCATGGGCCTGCAAATTGCAGGGTATAGAATGTGTATCATTAAGTCATCAGGCAGCATTTAAATCAAAAAAAGTACCCCGTCCCAGAACTTTAGATTGGGGCAAACTTATCTTGAGCCGCTATGCGCCTACCAGATACCACATTGGTTTCCATTTCGACCGTTATGATAGCTTTATTCATACCCCGGTAATCAGGGCAGAAATCAGAAACCTGAAAAGTGAAAATTTAGGACATTATACCGTTTATCTCCCGGCTATTGACGATAAACTTTTGGTAAAGCTCTTTACAAAATTACCCAATATTAACTGGCAGGTTTTTTCCAAACACAGCAGGGTTGCCTATCAGGAAGGCAATGTTTTTGTAGAGCCGGTTAACAACGAAAAATTTAATAAAAGCCTGGCTACCTGCGAAGGTTTATTTACGGGTGGTGGTTTTGAGGGGCCAGCAGAGGCACTTTATCTAAAGAAAAAGTTGCTGGTTGCACCCATGCGTTTCCAGTTCGAACAGCAGTGTAATGCTTATGCTTTAAAACAGTTTGGCTTGCCGGTAATTTGGGGAAGTACCCGCAACTGGTTGCCAATTGTTAAAAAATGGGTAGAAAATCCTCAAAAACATGAGTTTGATTTTCCGGACGAAACCGCTCAGATTATTGATGATATGGTGAAAAAATACGCGAGGGTTTAGTTTGGAGTCTTTAGTCATAAGTCGGTAGTCCAGAGTCGACTTTTTCGTTTATCGTCCTGAGCGTAGTCGAAGCATATAGGTTTTAGTCTGGAGTTGATTACTCGAATAGCCAAATTAAACCGTCATTTCAAGCGGAGCGCAACCCAGTTGAGAACCACGTAGTGCTCAGCGAAGCAAAATCTGCCTTGATAGATCTCTCCACTCCGCTGCGCTATAGTCGAGACGACCTTTCTAGTGGAGTTTGTGAATGGTAGCTTAGTCTAAGAATCTCGGCGTTGGAGTTTAAATTAGTTGTCATTCTGAACGCAGTGAAGAATCTTAATCGATACATCTTTGAATCATGTAAGACATATAGTGAGTATTTGCTCAAACATTTCCTGCACAATCCTGTGTAATCTAAACCTGACAGGAGCGGGCAACGAACGCAGTGAGGTAAAGCGGATGGCAGGGCTATCAGAACCGAAAGGCACAGGAACCTGCTTTTCAAAAAAAATAAACTTCTTTCTTTAGTCTTTTCTCTTTTTTCCTATCAAATGGTCTTCGATTCCGCTCAGACTGACATTTCTATAATTATCTGACTATAAATTCTGCCTTTAGTGCTTTCCGCTTTGCGCTTTGGTCTTTCAGCTTTCCGCTTTAGTCTTTCCACTTTCATCTTTCTTCCCGCTACTCTTAAAATATTTTCTTTACTTTGCCTACTCTTTAAAAAGGCATGATTAATCAGTTTAGAAAACTAAATCCAATTAACCTCGTATTCTTACTGGCGTACACGTTCTTTTTACGTATTGCCATTTTTCATGAAACGCATGATCAGCTGAACTTTGATTTCTTGGAACCCTTTGCCCGATTGCTGATCAACATTGATTTAGATCATGCTTTTACCCCATATACCAACATTTTTATTGCGGCACTTTTGGTTTATATACAGGCTTTAATATTCAACCGGGTGGTAAATAACCATAATTTATTAGCCAAACCCAGTTTCCTGCCAGGATTAATGTTTATCACGGGAACAAGTTTATTTATGCCTTTTATGATCTTAAGTCCGGCCTTGTTATGTAACTTTCTGCTGATCTGGATCATTGATAAGTTTTTAAAATTGGGCAAAAGTGCGAATTCTATTACCACCATTTTTGATATCGGGATGATTATCGGGGTTGGGACATTGATCTATTTTCCGTTTATGGCCATGTTGATTATGATCTTTTTAGCGCTGTTGCTTTTCAGATCATTTAATTGGCGCGAGTGGGTAGCGGGCTTAATTGGTTTTATTACGGTTTTCTTTTTTTTGGCAGTATTTTATTACTGGAATGATAACTTAAGCTCATTTTATCAAATCTGGAGGCCATTGAGTAACAAGTTTCCTTCAGTATTTAAAATCAACTATAATGATTACCTGGTGCTCATCCCGGTAACGGTAATTATTATACTGGCATCGCTACAGCTCCGCGAAAATTTCTTCAGGAGTTTTATCAGTACAAGGAAAAGTTTTCAGCTGTTGTTTTTCATGTTTATTATTTCTGCAGCTAGTTTTTACCTGAAACCCGATTTCAGGACCTGGCATTTTTTGCTTTGCGTGCCCCCGGGGGCGGTACTGTTGGCCTACTATTTTAGCAATGCCAAAAAACGCTGGTTTTATGAAACATTGTTCGTTTTATTTGTGCTTTCTATACAGTATTTTCTCTTTGTTTAACCTTTTTTAACAAATAACTAGAGCGAAACTTAACAAAGATTAATAGCTTTGTGGATGATTTTAGAATTAAAGCTTTTTGAGTTTTAATTAGATGGATAAAAAATGCGGTCATTGGAATTTCTAATAATATTTTATTTGCATCGGGAGATTAAATGCGCAGCTTAAGCATTGATATTGGAAATTCTGCGGTTAAGATTGGTGTCTTTGCAAATAAAGAAATTGTTCACCATCAGCGTTTCAATAAGATTGGAATACTTGATCTGGCTCAATTGATCGAGAAGTTTTCACCAGCAAAATCTATCATCAGTAGTGTTAATCAGGAAATAGGGCCGTTAGAAGTATTTTTAAAAAAACATACCGAGTATATCCGTTTTTCTACTTTATTAACAAATGGCGTGCAAAACAAATATAAAACGCCTGTTACTTTGGGTTTAGATAGGTGGGCTGCTATTTTGGGCGCAAATGGCCTGCATCCAACAAATGCGAGTTTGGTGGTTGATGCGGGTACCTGTATTACTTACGATGTTTTAACCAGCTCGAAAGAATATTTTGGCGGTAGTATAAGTCCGGGGATTAAAATGCGGTTTAGGGCAGTACACGAATTTACCGGCCGTTTACCTTTGGTAGAGTGGGATGCAAATGAAGATATTGTGGAAGGTATTGATACCCCATCAGCCATTAAAAATGGCATTTTACAAGGGATAATAAATGAAATTGAAGGCTTTATTGCCCTAAATAATAAAAAAGAAAGTGCTCTGAAGGTAATTATAACGGGAGGAGATGCTAATTTTTTGTATAAACAATTACAAAACAGCATCTTTGCGCCTCAAATTATAAAAGATCCTTACTTAGTATTAAAAGGATTAAATGAAGCTATTGCAGATTAAAATGTACAAAAGAATAAATTATATTGCAGCCATAATCATTCTAGTTTGTGGTTTAAGTGCTCAGGCACAGGTTACCACTTCATCTCCATATTCAAGATATGGGCTTGGAAATATAAAAGGATCTTTATTGCCCCAGTTTAGGGCCATGGGTGGAATCTCCACTGCAGTGAGCAAAGTTACCGGTTTTAATAACATCAATATGCAGAATCCGGCATCATATGCTGGCATTTCGTTAACCACGATCGATATTGGTATGAGTGCAAGTGTAACCAACCTGACACGTAATAACTTAAGCGAATCAAGTTTTAATTCTACTTTTAGTCACCTGGCCTTTGCAGCGCCGGTTACCAGGAGATCGGCATTGAGTTTTGGCATTTTACCTTACTCAGATCTGGGTTATAATTACAGGAATACCGTAAAAGTTGATACCACCACGCTGAATCAGCTTTATGAAGGGGAAGGTGGTTTATCAAAAGCTTATTTGGGCTATGGTTACCGTTTTGGTGATCATTTAAGGATAGGTGGTAACCTGGAATATATTTTCGGAAATCTTCAAAACAGCCGCGCTACAGAGTTTAATAGTGTAGGTTCTTATAATGCAAAACTTCAGACCAAAAATAGTGTTGCCGGGTTAAGCTACTCGTACGGTATTCAATACGATTTTACATTGGGCAAGAAAACAATTGTTACCTTGGGCTACTCTGGAAGTACTTCCGGAAAAGTAAACTCCACACTAACTTCTTATGGTACGCTTTATACAAGAGACCAGGATGGTAATGAAAGTACTGCGGTAGATACATTAAATTCGGTAAATGGAGGGAAATCTAATCTTACTTTACCCTTAACACACAATTTTGGGATTGCTATCCAACAGAATGATAAATGGTTAATCGGTGCCGATTTTAGAATGGGTAAATGGTCTAAAACCAGCATCAATGATATCAACCAGGGTTTGCAGGATAGCTGGGGAGCATCCCTGGGTGGACAATGGACACCAGATGCATTTTCTTATAATAGTTATATGAAACGGATAGATTACCGTATTGGTTTTAACTACGACAAAACTTATATCAAGATCGGTAATCAGGATATTAAACAAATGGGTGCATCTTTAGGCTTTGGTTTCCCGTTACCAACTGCTAATGGGGGGACTGCATTTTATAAAATTAATTTTACAACAGAACTTGGGCAAAGAGGAACTTTAAACAATAATCTGGTTAAAGAGCAGTATATTAATTTCCACTTAGGTTTTACCTTAAACGATACCTGGTTCCGTAAGTACCGTGTAGATTAATGAAACTGAAAGTATTTTTATATGGTCTCTTCCTGGTATTGCCTTTATTTATGGCTTCCTGTGGAGACGACGATCTAAAAAAAGCAAATGCTGTTTCTATAAATAAGATAATCCTCTCCCGCGACCGTACTTTAGGTGTAGATATTATTTACAGCGATTCTGCAAGGATCAAAGCAAAAGGTGTAGCCCCGATACTTGATAAGGTTACGCCCGCTAATGGGAGCGCTTATCAGGAGATGATCAAAGGAGTCAGCATCGATTTTTATAACCCCAATGGAACTATTGACGGAAACCTGGTTTGCGATTATGCCATCAGGAGGGATAATGAACTTAAAACCGAATTCAGGAAAAATGTGGTGGTGAAGAACAGTAAAGGTGATACCTTTTCTTCTCAGGAACTGATCTGGGATGAATCTAAGAAGATTTTCTATTCTAACCAGCGTGTTTATGTAAGAGGAATTGACGGAAGCGTGGGTGAAGGAATAAATTTCAAAGCGCCACAGGATTTTAGTACATACGAAATGGATAGCGGCAATGGCGAATTGAATATGAAAGAAGGCGTTGCGCCTTAATTGATGTAAAATGTGTGATGTAAGACGAATGCCGTATTCGAAAAGGCATTGAAATATCTATAGATTTAAAGCTAATTTTTCAATCTCCATCTTACATTTTCCATCTTATTTCATCCATTTTACCTCTTCCATTCCCTTAATAATTAAGCGCTTGATAAATAAAATTTTGTGTTTTCTTTTTTAAGGCAAATTTGTATCTTGCGCCCTCTTAAAAAAGAACTAAATAAATTATAAATACAATATGGGATTAATGACATTTTTGCGTAACCGTGCAGGCTATATTCTGGTCTTTGCAATCGGTTTTGCAATTGTTGCATTTTTAGTAGGTGATGCAATTAACGTGGGTAAACCTTTTTGGTCGGCAAATCAAAAAGTGGTAGGATCTATAGATGGTAACGACATCAATATCGATGAGTTCGGACCAAAGGTTGATCAGGGTGTAAACCAGATGAAACAACAATATGGTGGTAGTGCCAATGCACAGATGACTGCTATGGCTGTTGATCAGGCATGGAATGCAGAGTTGGCAAAAGTTTTGTTAACTAAAGAATATGATCGTTTGGGTTTAACCATATCAGAAGACGAATTGCTGGATTTGTTACAGGGGCAGAACCCTAGTCCATTGATCAAGCAATATTTTTCTAATCCACAAACCGGACAGTTAGACCGTGCTACACTGATGAACTTTTTAAAGTCGAAAGAACCTCAGGCTTTGCAACAATCTAACATGTTACAGGAGGAAATTAAAAACCAGGCATTACAAACCAAATATTCTAACTTAATCCGTAACTCGGTTTATGTAACTTCATTAGAGGCTACAGATGAGTATAACAACCGTAACAAACTGGCCAACTTTAAATATGTAAGTTTAGATTATGCTTCAGTTCCTGATAAATCAGTTAAGTTAACTGATGCTGATTATTCGGAATATTATGATCAGAACAAAGCGCGTTTTAACAATCCACAAGAAACACGTGCTTTTGAGTATGTTACTTTCAGTATCAGCCCTAATCAAGCAGATTCACTGGCCATTAAAGCTCAGGTAGATAAAATAGCGGCTGATTTCCAGGTAGCTAAAAATGATTCACTTTTTGCAGCGATCAATTCAGACGTAAAAGTTCCTTTTACTTATATTACAAAAGGTAAATTAGATCCAGCTGTTGATTCGGCAGTGTTTTCTTTACCTGCAGGTAGTTTTTATGGTCCGAAATTAAGCGGTAATTCATACAAAATTGTAAAGGTAGTTTCAACCCGTATCTCTCCCGATTCGGTAAAGGCTAGCCATATTTTAATTGATCCGGCTAAAGTTGGTGGCGAAGATAAAGCAGTTAAATTAGCGGATTCATTAAAAAGCTTAATTTTAAAAGGTGGCAATTTTGCGGAACTGGCTAAAAACTATAGTGTAGATGGTTCTAAAGATAAAGGTGGAGAGTTGGGTACTTTCGCACGTGGTGCAATGGTTCCTGAATTTGAAAATGCTGCTTTTGATGGTAAAACCGGTGATATTAAAGTGGTAAAATCTCAGTTTGGTTACCATGTTCTTAAAATCGAAAAACAGATCGGCTCTTCTAAAGTAGCTAAATTGGCATATGTAGAAAAAGTATTGGCAGCGAGCAGCAAAACTCAGGCAGCTGCCTATAAAGCGGCGAGCAGTTTCTTAACCGATGTAAAAGGTAATGATTTTAATAAATTTGCGGCCCAAAAAGGATTGAAGGTAGCTGTTGCTGATAAGGTGGCCGCAACACAAGGATTTGCGGCAGGTTTAGATAATCCGCGCAAACTGATACAGGATGCCTACGCAGCCGATAAAGGCGATGTTTTACCTGAAATTTATACCATGAGCAATGCTTACGTGGTGGCACGATTAACCAACATCAGTCCAAAAGGTACTTTATCATTGGCTGATGTGAAGAAAGAAATCGAACCAATGGTACTTAATGCGGTTAAGGCCAAACAATTGAAAGAGAAATTAGTGAATGCTGGTAAAGGAACTATTGATCAGGTGGCGGCGAAAGTTGCCCGTCCGGTTAATCCGGTTCAGAACGTCGTATTTGCTAATCCTGTCATTCCGGGCGTTGCACAGGAAAATGCATTGGTAGGTAGTGTATTTGGTTCACAGCCGGGCAAATTGTCTGCTCCTGTTCAGGGCGAGCGTGGTGTATATGTATTTACGGTTGATGGATTTACAAACCCTGCGCCAATTGCAAACATGTTTAAACAAAAAGAAAGCATGTTATTAAGTATAGGTCAGCGTTCATTAGGATCAGCTTTCCAGGCTTTACAGGATAATGCCAAGATAAAAGACAATCGTGTGAAATTCTATTAACTAGAAAATATGTAATTTTGTAACCGTTCCAACGATCAGTCGGGACGGTTTTTTTATTTAAAGTCATGGAAATTCAGGAAAACATCATCAATAAAGTAGCCAACAGTGGTTTAATTACCTTGAACCTTGAAGATTTTTATCATAAGGGTGAAAGGGTCGTATATGATATTGTAGATAATCTGTTCCACGGTTTAATGCTAAGGGAAAAAGATTTTCGGGCATTTATAAAAGATCACGATTGGGCACAGTATCAGGATAAGAATGTGGCCATCACCTGCTCTGCAGATGCCATTGTACCTACATGGGCTTATATGCTTTTGGCCAATAAGCTAAAGCCATATGCCAATGAGGTTGTATTTGGCGACTTAAATACATTAGAAGCGGTTTTATTTACCAAGGCATTGGCTAAAATCAATCCCCAGGATTATGCGAACGAACGTGTGGTGGTAAAAGGATGCGGCGATATCGAGGTGCCGGTTGCTGCGTACGTAGAAGTTACCAATTTGCTTACCCCGGTAGTGAAGAGCATTATGTTTGGCGAGCCTTGCTCTACTGTTCCTGTTTACAAAAGAAAAGATTAAATTTTGGTTTGCTTTTTGTATATCTTCATAAAAGGAAAATTTAACCATCTTCTTTAAGAATGGTTTTTTCCTTCAACACACAAATGAGTACAAAAGCAATGAAAAAATTATTAATAACAGTTACGGCTGGCCTATGTAGTCTCTTCACCATGGCTCAGCAACTTCCCCTGAAGAAGGAGGCCGTATTCCAGGAAGGTGAAGTTCTGCAATATAAATTAAGATATGGGTTTATCACGGCGGCAGAAGCCACGATTAAAGTAACCAATTCTGATTTAAAGTTTGATAACAAGCCTACATACAAACTTACGGTTGACGCGCAGACTTCCGGTACTTTTGATATTTTTTATAAAATAAGGGATCATTACGATTCCTACATTGATAAAACTGATCTTTTACCTTATTTCTACCAGGAGAATATCCGTGAGGCCAGTTATAAAAGGCAAGATAAGGCGCGTTTTAACCAGGATGGAAAGAAAGTAGTTTCCAATAGAGGTACCTTTACTACACCGACTAATCAAACTTTTGATCTGGTTTCGGCTTATTATTTCGCACGGAGCCTGGATATGAGTAAAATCAAAGTTGGCGATAAGTTTAAACTGAACTATTTTTTAGGTGATGAAATTTCAGCGCTTGAGGTAGAATATGTAGGCAAAGAAACGGTTAAAAATAAATTGGGCAATATCCGCTGTTTAAAATTTAGCCCTTCCATTAAACCCGGACGTATCTTTAAAAAAGATAGCCGTTTGTACCTTTGGGTAACCGATGATGGAAACCGGGTGCCGGTAAAGGCACAGGTTGAAATATTGGTTGGTGCGGTTACAATGGAATTAAAATCAGCCAATGGGCTGAAATATGCTTTAGCAAAAGAATAATGATGATAGAAGTTGAACAGGTGCTGGTGCACGAAGATGTATTGAAGGAAAATTTTGTTTGTAATTTAAGCAAATGTAAAGGAATCTGCTGTGTGGAAGGCGATTCCGGTGCACCTTTGGATCATGATGAAAAAGTCGTTCTGGAGAAGATTTATCCGAAAATAAAACGCCTGTTAAACGAAAAGGGTATTAAAGCCATTGAAGAGCAAGGCGTTTACGTAGTGGATGAAGATGGCGATTTGACTACCCCTTGTGTGGATAAAAATAAAGAATGCGCTTATGTGTTGTTCGAAGGTGGCATTACTAAATGTGCTATTGAAAAAGCTTATGAGCAGGGTATCGTAGATTGGCAAAAGCCGATTTCCTGTCACCTTTACCCTATCCGGATCACCAAATATCCGGAATTTGAGGTGCTTAACTATGATCGATGGCATATCTGCCATGATGCCTGTACTTTTGGCCGCGAGCTCAAAGTTCCGGTATATAGCTTTTTAAAGGGACCACTAATCCGAAAATACGGAGAAGCTTGGTATAAGGAATTAGAAAGTTCGTTGGCGGCGATGTAGGTTTACCTGGCCATAACTTTTTGTAGACTTCATCTATAATTAGACTGCGCTCATCTATTTCTTGCGCAAGATAATCTATACATTTCTCTCCGGAAGCCGGAAAAATAGGCCGAATAAGGTTGTGTGATTCTTTTAGTTTTTTGTTTATGTCAGAATTAAGTTGTTTTTTGCCTAAATCTAACTTATTTTAGCCGACTGAAATTCATTTAATAACTGTGAAAAAAATCTTAATCACTGGTGGCGCGGGCTTTATCGGCTCCCATGTAGTTCGTCGTTTTGTTAATAACTATCCTCAATATGAGGTTGTCAATTTAGATAAACTGACCTATGCAGGCAATTTAGCTAACTTAACCGATATCGAAAATAAACCGAATTATAGATTTGTAAAAGAAGATATTACTGATGCCGAGGCGATGTTTGATCTGTTTAAAGCAGAAAATTTCGACGCTGTGATTCATCTTGCAGCAGAGAGCCATGTAGACCGTTCTATTGCAGATCCTACCGCTTTTGTAATGACCAATGTGATTGGTACGGTAAACTTATTAAATGCCGCCCGCGAATTTTGGAAAGGTGATTACGACAAAAAACGTTTTTACCATGTAAGTACCGATGAGGTTTATGGTGCGTTAGGAGAAGAAGGTATGTTTACTGAAACTACAGCCTACGATCCACATAGCCCTTACTCTGCATCAAAAGCAAGTTCAGATCATTTTGTGCGTGCTTATCATGATACGTATGGTATGGATTGTGTCATTTCTAATTGCTCAAACAATTATGGTTCACATCATTTTCCGGAAAAGCTAATTCCTTTGGCTATCAATAATATCAAAAATAACAAGCCTGTACCCGTATATGGTAAAGGTGAAAATGTCCGCGATTGGTTATGGGTAGAAGACCACGCGAGAGCAATCGATGTAATTTTCCACCATTCGAAAACAGGAGATACTTACAACATTGGTGGGCATAACGAGTGGAAAAATATCGATCTGATCAATTTGCTTTGTACCATCATGGATCAAAAATTGGGCCGCGAAGCAGGTGAATCAGCCAAATTGATTACCTATGTAACTGATCGGGCCGGACACGATTTACGTTATGCCATCGATTCGAGCAAGCTACAAAAGCAATTAGATTGGGTACCGAGTTTGCAATTTGAGGAAGGTTTAGCTAAAACGGTCGACTGGTATTTACAAAATGAAGACTGGTTAAATAATGTTACTTCAGGCAATTACCAATCGTATTACGAGCAGCAGTACAGTACTAAATAATGGAAATTACAGAAACAGGGATAAAAGACTGTCTGATTTTAAAACCAAGGGTTTTTGATGATGCTCGGGGTTACTTTTTCGAAAGCTTCAATCAGCAGACATTCGAAGATAAAACCGGCCTTTCCGGTGCATTTGTACAGGACAATCAATCGTATTCATCATATGGCGTAATCCGTGGTTTACATGCGCAAACCGGTGCTTTTGCACAGGCGAAACTGGTGCGCGTAACCAAGGGCGAAGTGCTGGACGTAGCGGTAGATGTTCGCCCGGGTTCTCCAACTTACGGTCAGCATGTGGCGGTACGTTTAAGTGCCGAAAATAAATTGCAATTATATATTCCACGTGGATTTGTACATGGCTTTTCGGTATTAAGCGATACCGTTGAGTTTCTTTACAAGTGCGACAATTTTTATAACAAAGCTTCAGAAACGGGCGTGATCTATAACGATACCGACCTGAATATTGACTGGCTTATTCCAACCGGAATGGAGTCGATCTCAGAAAAAGACATGCTTTTAAAACCATTTGCAGAATTACAACATGGCTAAAATATTAGTAATTGGTGCTGGTGGACAATTAGGCCAGTGTTTAAAGGTAGTGGCTGCGCGCAGAGGAATTACGGAAATTGTTTTTCCGGCAGAGCAAGAGGCCAATATTTTAAATGAAAGTGGTTTAAATGATCTTTTAGCGAAAGAAAAACCTGTCTATGTAATCAACTGTGCCGCTTATACGGCTGTTGATCAAGCAGAAGATGAGGTTGATCTGGCTAAAGCCATTAATGAAACCGGGGCCGCTTATCTGGCTGCGGCCTGTTTAGCGCAAAATGTAACTTTAGTCCACATTTCAACTGATTTTGTATTTGCAGGAAATGAAGTGAAGTTATTGAAGGAGGAAGATAATGCACAGCCGATCAGTGTATACGGACAAACCAAGTTCGATGGTGAGAAAGCAATAATTGCCTTGTTGCCTCAGCATTTCATTATCCGTACCAGCTGGTTATATTCTGAGTATGCGAACAACTTTGTGAAAACAATGTTGAAACTCGGTGCGGAACGCGATGAACTGAATATCATTGCCGATCAGGTGGGTACGCCAACTTATGCCATAGATCTGGCAAATACTATTTTTGATATCATTGCATCTTCATCAAATGCTTATGGTATATATCATTACAGTAATGAAGGCGTAACTTCATGGTTCGACTTTGCGACCGCAATTTTCGATATCAGTGAAACTGCAGTTAAGGTAAATCCTATTCCAGGTTCTGCTTATCCCACCAAAGCTACCCGCCCGTCATTTTCTGTAATGGATAAATCTAAAATAAAGGATATATTTAATATTGAAATTCCTTATTGGAGAGATAGTTTGGTGGAATGCATAAAACAAATTAAAGTAAATAAATAGGCATCATTATTCATTTTAGGTCTGTAATGACCAATGAACCAATGACCAATGAACCAATGACCAAAATATGAAAGGTATAATCTTAGCTGGTGGCAGCGGTACCCGTTTGCATCCATTAACCCTTGCCTGTAGCAAGCAAATGATGCCGGTTTACGATAAACCGATGATCTATTATCCCCTATCTACTTTAATGTTAGCCGGGATAAAGGAAATTTTAATTATCTCTACCCCGCATGATCTTCCTAATTTTGAAAAATTATTAGGCGATGGTGCTTCACTGGGCTGTAAATTTAGCTATGCCGTACAGGCAGAACCTAACGGACTGGCACAAGCCTTTGTCATTGGTGCAGATTTCATCGGAAAAGATAAAGTAGCCTTAGTATTGGGCGATAATATTTTCTATGGAGATGGGATGTCCAGATTATTACAAGAAAGCGCTGATCCGGAAGGTGGAGTCGTATTTGCCTATCAGGTGGCAGATCCTGAGCGTTATGGTGTAGTGGAATTTGACGAAAACAAAAAAGCGATCTCCATCGAAGAGAAACCTGAACAACCTAAATCAGATTATGCTGTTCCGGGTTTATACTTTTACGACAATGAGGTTGTCGAAATCGCTAAAAATGTGAAGCCATCTCCCCGTGGCGAATATGAGATTACCGATGTAAATCGGGTGTATTTAGAGCGTGGAAAACTAAAGGTAGGTGTACTGAGCCGCGGTACGGCCTGGCTGGATACCGGAACCTTTGCTTCTTTAATGCAGGCTGGTGAATTCGTGCGCATCATAGAAGAGCGCCAGGGCTTAAAAATAGGCTGTATCGAAGAGATCGCCTATCGCATGGGTTTTATCAATGCAGAACAATTAAAAGTTATTGCTACGCCACTGGTTAAAAGTGGATATGGTTCGTACCTCCTAAAACAAATTAAATAGAAATAAAAAATCCCGAACAATTCGGGATTTTTTATTTCTATTATTTATTAAGTTTTGAAGTTTAAGTTTTCTACGGGCTCAATGCTCTTAGTCTTTGCCTGTCGGATTACAGACTATTACTTTTCTAGTATCTGCTATCGAAATCTTGATAAGCTAACTTAATGCCCTCTCGCAATTCCACTTTATGTTTCCAGCCCAGTGCATGTAGTTTGCTCACATCCATCAGCTTTCTTGGTGTTCCATCAGGTTTGGTGGCATCAAATACCAGCTCGCCTTCGAAGCCTAACACATCTTTGATTAATAAAGCAAGATCTTTAATGGTAAGGTCTTCCCCGGTACCAATATTGATTAAGTGAGACTCGTTATAGTTTTCCATCAAAAAATAACAAGCTTCCGCTAAATCATCTGCAAACAGAAATTCCCGCATTGGTGATCCTGAACCCCATACTATAACCTCCTTTTCATTGTTTACCTTCGCTTCGTGCACTTTGCGAATTAAGGCAGGCAATACATGCGAATTTTGAGGATGATAATTATCGTTGTAACCGTATAAATTGGTTGGCATTACTGAAATAAAATTGCATCCATATTGATCACGATAAGCATCACACATTTTAATCCCAGCAATCTTGGCAATTGCATAAGGTTCGTTGGTATACTCTAAAGTTCCGGTTAATAAATAATCTTCCTTAAGCGGTTGTGGAGCCATTTTTGGATAAATGCAACTCGAGCCCAAAAACATTAATTTTTTAACCTCGTTTACGTATGCGCTATGAATAACGTTGTTTTGGATAGCCAGGTTCTCGTAAAGAAAATCAGCTCTGTAAGTGTTGTTTGCTACAATACCACCAACTTTTGCCGCGGCTAAGAATACGTAATCAGGTTTTTCTGTTGCGAAAAAATCTGCAACAGCCTGTTGATTGCGAAGATCCAGCTCTGCTGAGCTTTTGGTAATAAGATTGGTATAACCCTCTTTCTGTAGTTTACGATAAATGGCAGATCCCACCATCCCCCTGTGGCCTGCGATGTAAATTTTAGCGCTTTTTTCCAATGTTCAATTTTTAAATGCACGCGAAAATACAACCTATTTATTGAAAATGTGTAATAAAATCTCTTGAAATTATCCGTAAGACCTTAAAGTAGTTTATTAAATCGCGTTTGGCCTAAGTCATTATTTTTAGTTTGATGTTTGCTCTCCGATCCTCTGATTAAAGTTCAATATTAAAGCCTAAGGCTTTTCCCTATATTTGCGCATCTATGAATAAGGAAAAGCAAATCGCAGTTATAGGTTTAGGTTATGTTGGTTTACCATTGGCTATTGAATTCGCTAAACAATACGCTGTTTGCGGCTTCGATATAAATGTTAGGCGCGTAGCCGAATTAATTCATTTGGAAGATACCACCCATGAAGCTGATCTGCATACGCTTGCCTTGGTGATGCAGCCAAATGCAGCAAAAACGGGACTGAAGCTGACTGCCGAGCTCGCCGATATTGCCATTTGTTCTATCTATATTGTCACCGTACCTACCCCTATCGATCAACAGAAACGCCCTGACTTAAAACCCTTGCTCGAAGCTAGTAAAATGATCGGGGTAGTGCTTAAAAAGGGGGATATAGTGGTTTATGAATCGACAGTCTATCCTGGTTGTACTGAAGAAGATTGTGTGCCTGTATTAGAGAAAGTGTCTGGGCTGAAATTTAATGTCGATTTCTTTTGTGGTTATTCCCCAGAGCGGATCAATCCGGGAGATAAGATTAATACCCTTACCAAAATAAAAAAGGTCACATCAGGTTCTAATCCTGCGGTTGCTGTAGAGATTGACGCGCTTTATGCTTCCATTATTACCGCGGGTACCCATCTGGCGCCCAGCATTAAAGTAGCAGAAGCCTCAAAGGCCATAGAAAATGCTCAACGTGATGTGAATATTTCTTTTGTAAATGAACTGGCCTTAATTTTTGACCGAATGGAGATTGATACTACCGATGTTTTGGCTGCTGCTGCCACCAAATGGAATTTCCTGAATTATAAACCAGGTTTAGTAGGCGGGCATTGCATAGGCGTAGATCCCTATTATTTAGCGCATAAATCGGAAGCGTTAGGTTATAAACCTGAAGTGATTCTATCAGGAAGGCGTGTAAATGATAATATGGGTATGTTTGTGGCCAATAAGGTGATTAAGATGCTGGTGGCTAAAGATAAAGTAATTAATGGAGCCAGAGCCCTCATACTGGGTTTTGCCTTTAAAGAAAACTGTCCGGATACCAGAAATACGAGGGTAATAGACATTTATAAAGAACTTAAATCTTTCAGTATGCAGGTAGATGTATATGATCCCTGGGCTAACCCAACTGAAGTGAAAGCGGAATATCATATTCAAATGCTGGAAAATGACAATTTTAAAAATTATGATGTGGTTATTTTAGCTGTGGCTCACCAACAATTCTTAGAAATCGATTACCAAAGATTCAGGGAACAGGGTACTATTATTTTCGATACAAAGTCATTTATCAACAGGCATCTGGCTGATGCAAGGTTATAATATAGCGATTTAATATTAATATTTGCTTACCCATCCTTTACCCTTTGTTTACTCTTTCCAGGCACCAAGTTAACCCCATGGTTACCTCTCGCTTACCTATTCTTTACCTTTTTATTACCTAAAAGGTAAAGAAACAGTAAACAAACGACAAATAAAAATTAGTGAATAAAGTAACGAAGTGCCCGGAAGGTATGAGGTTCATCGGTAGGATGATAGTGAAAATCAAAAATAATTAGGAAGTTTTGGCGACTATTAAGTTGATAAGTTCTCATCCTTTGAATTGTAAATTGTTTTCCGTCATTATTTCTACTTTTTGTCTATTTTAGTCTACTGCTTATTGATAAATCCGATGAATTAGGTTAGATTTACCCCATCTAAATAGACTTTTTTGCAGCATAATTCGTTTAATGGGTGTCGTCGAATGAATTGAGGTGATTTTGTTAATTTATAGTCAAGCAATTGATTTAATATTTCCCTATAATAATGTTTAACTTTTTTAGTAAAAAAAATAAAATTACTGATATTTCCTGGTTAGGTGTTGATATTCATTCGCATATCCTTCCTGGTATAGATGACGGTTCTCCAGATTTGGCTACATCCTTGCGTTTTGTTAAATCATTACAAGAACTGGGTTTTGATCAGCTAATTGCTACACCTCATATTTACCAAGAGTTGTATCCAAATACAATGGAAACAATTTTGAGGGCAAGAGATTTATTAAAACAAGAAATGGATACGGCCAACATTGCTTTGAAATTAGGCGCTGGGGCAGAATACATGGTGGATCAGGATTTTAAAATGGATGGGACGTTGTGCACACTAGATCAAAAGCATTTATTAATCGAAATGTCATACTTAAATGAAAGCCCTAATATTAGTCAAACTATATTTGACTTAGAGATTAAAGGATTTCAGCCTATTCTTGCACATCCGGAGCGTTATACCTTTTATTTTAAAGATAAAAGCAGATTAAAGCGGTTTAAAGAAAAAGGCTGTTTGCTACAATTAAACTTATTATCTGTTTTAGGCTATTACGGTAAAGAAGTTAAGCAATTAGCAGATGCATTATTGAAAGAAAAAATGTATGATCTGACCGGTACAGATTTACACCACGATAAGCATCTGACTACCCTTACTGAAGCTATTCATTCGGGAAAGTTATATGATCTAATTGGTTTTTATGAATTTAAAAATCAAGAACTTTTTGGTTCAATTTCAGTATAAGTAATCGATTGCATGTTAGGTAGGGTTTTTTTATTATTGTTGCTCAAACTTAAAAGCAATCTAAATTATCATTTTTCGATTTTACAATTAAATGATTAAGTTTGCAAGCTGTTTAAGGCGCATTTACTACTTTGAACAGATTATGTACATATGAATAAACTAAATAATTTGATTAAGGGACTTAGCTTAGTAGCTATATTATTTACTATAACCCTTTCCCCCTCTTGCGTGAGCAACAAAAAAATAGCTTATTTTCAAGATATTCAATCTGTTAATAAAGCAAGTCTTGAAAACACAGCTGAATTCACGGAACCTATAATTCAACCTGATGACATCTTAACTATAAATATTTTTACATTGAATCCTCAGAGTGGGGCTATAATTAATCAAGCTGCTAATGCTCCGTCACTGGGAGGTAATACAAACACTAGTCTATCAACTCAAAACGGTGGTTTCCTAGTGGATAAGAATGGGGAAATCGAACTATCCCTAATTGGTAAACTTAAAGTTTCTGGTTTGACAACTTATCAGGCAAGAGAACTAATCCGTAATAAAGCGTCTGATGTTTATAGAGAACCTAATGTTCAGCTGCGATTCGCGAATTTTAAAATTAGTGTTTTAGGAGAAGTAAGTGCGCCTTCAGCATATACGTTACCTAACGAAAAAGTAAGTATTTTAGATGCGCTCAGCCTTGCGGGAGATTTAACTATTTACGGGAGAAGAGACAATGTTTTAATTGTGAGAGATAATAACGGTAAAAAAGAATTTGCTAGACTGGATTTAAACTCTACTTCGCTTTTTAGCAGCCCTTTTTACTATTTAAGACAAAATGATGTGGTTTACGTTGAGCCGAACAAGCGCAAAGTATCTGCATCGAATTCAGCCCAAATCCAAACTATTGGAGTTATCGCTTCAGTGATTTCTGTTATTGTGCTTGCAATCTCCAGTTTCAAATAATAAGATTTCCGATGAACGAACAGAATAGCTTAAATAGGATCAGTCATCCTGAAGATGATAATATAAACCTGAAAGATGTCTTTGGTAAATTAATTGATAAATGGCTATGGTTTTTAGCTAGTATTTTATTTTTTTTAGTAATAGCATTTTTCTATACTCGCTTTACAGCGCCTGTTTATCAAATCAATGCCAAAATTTTGGTAAATGATGATGAGAAGGGTGGTGCGATGAGTAAACAAACAGGCGGTCTAATGGATTTAGGTGGGCTTTTGGGCGCAAAAAATTCTGTTGACAACGAAATGGAGATTTTGAAGACTCGATTTCTTATGGAACAGGTTGTTCGCCAAATGCAATTGAATATTATTTATTCAAAAAAGGTTGATTTTGTAAGAAGAGAGCTTTATAATGCTCCATTCAAAATATTGATTTTGAGTGCAATAGATACTATTAAGGCAACTGAGTTCAATATAATAGAGTTACCTAATGGTAAATTAAAAGTTAGCACTAAAGATTTTGAGAGAGAGGTTTCATTTGGTGAAGAGTTCAGTTTCGCTAACGTTGGTAAATTGGTTCTTCAGCGCAATATTGAAACGGCAATGGACAAAGGCAATTATTTTGTAACGATTTCCAGTGTGGATGATAGAGTTGCAACTTTGATGAATAAGTTAACAGTTTCTGTTTCTAACAAACAAGTAAGTGTTGTAGATTTGGGATTTGCATATCCCCTGCCTAGAAAGGGAGAGGATATTTTGAATGCTATTATAAATAAATACACTAAATCCAACTTAGCTGATAAAAATGCAATTGCTGATAGTACCTATAAATTCATCAAGGAAAGGCTTAATGTAATTGCTTCCGAATTAGGTGACGTTGAAGACAAAGTTGAGAATTTTAAGCAAAATAACCAGTTGGCTGATATGAGTGAGCAAGGAAAGTTACTTGTTCAAAATACAGGTGAATTTACCTCTGAATTAGCAAAAGCAGAAACACAGGTCAATATACTTAACGAATTGGAAAAATATCTTAAGAATGGAGATAAAAATTCCAGGGTGTTTCCTTCATCTCTTACACCTTCTGATATGGTTTTTGCAAATCTAATGGGGCAATACAATACATTACTATTGGAAAGAGAACGTCAACTTCTGAGTGTAACTCCCGAAAGCCCTTTTGTTCAAAATTTGGATATGCAAATTGCTGGGCTCAGACAGGACATCCTATCTAATATTCAAACCAATAAAAAATCCTATGATTTAACTGTTAGAAAACTGAAAAATCAATTGAGGGGAGCCGAACGACAGATATCTGGTGTTCCCCAGATTGAAAAAAACTATTTGAAATTAGCGCGCAATCAACAAATAAAACAGGAATTATATATCTTTTTAATGCAAAAAGCAGAGGAAACAAATATTTCTAAGACGAGTAATATTTCAGTTGCCAAAACGATCGACCCCCCTAAGGCGCAGGTTGCTCCAATCAGCCCTAAAAGAAAGGTTATTTATTTAATTGGTATCATGGTTGGGGTGATCTTTCCTATTGTTATTATTTTCGGTCAAAGCTTGTTAAATACAACAATCGGTACCAAAGAAGACATCATTACTAAAACTTCAGTTCCTGTAATTGGAGAAATTAGTCATAATTTAAGCGAAGACAATTTAGTAGTTGCAAATCAAAGCAGATCAGCTATATCAGAACAATTCAGGGCGTTAAGAACTAATCTGTCATTTTATTTAAAAAATGATGATGAAAAGATCATCCTTCTTACATCCAGTATGAGCGGCGAGGGGAAGTCATTTACAGCAATTAATTTGGGAAATATATTAGCTTTGGCAGGGAAAAAAGTTCTCTTGATGGAGTTGGACCTTCGAAAGCCAGGGTTATCTGCAAAATTGGGTGTTCGAAATGATATTGGATTTAGTAATTACACAATTAACGCTAATATAGGTATTAAGGACATTATTAAACCGCTTTCAATAAATAAGAATATGTTCATTATATCTTCTGGTCCATTGCCACCTAATCCGGCGGAAACTTTAATGAGTGAACATATATCTGCATTAATTTCAAATTTAAAAAAAGAATTTGATTATATTATTATGGATGCACCACCTATTGGTGTTATCACTGATGCCCAACTCTTATCTCCTTATGCAAATGCGATTATATACTTAGTTAGACAAAAGGTTACTAGAAAGGATCAATTGTCAATAGTAGAGGAGTTGAACCGATCAGGTAAAATGAAAAATATGGGAATAGTTGTGAACGATATAGTAGATAAGTTTTACGGATATGGCTATGGCTACGGAAACTATGGAGAAGAAAAAAGAGATGGCTTTTTAAGCTCGTTAACAAAAATTTTTAAAAAAAACTAAAAAAATAAAATGAAAGTTGCTTTAATCACTGGAATAACAGGACAAGATGGTGCTTACCTGGCTGAACTCCTTCTTGAAAAAGGTTATATAGTTCATGGAATTAAAAGACGGAGTTCTCTCTTTAACACTGACAGAATTGATCACCTTTACCAAGATCCTCATGATGATAATGTGAGATTCAAACTGCATTATGGAGACTTAACGGACTCCACAAATTTGATCAGACTTGTCCAAGAAGTACAACCAGATGAGATATACAATCTTGGGGCAATGAGTCATGTGAAAGTATCCTTCGATTCACCAGAATATGTAGCTAATGTAGATGGTATCGGAACTTTGAGAATCTTGGAAGCGGTGAGAATATTAGGTCTGGAAAAAAAGACTAAAGTCTATCAGGCGTCAACTTCCGAATTGTATGGAGGTATGCCTGAGAATAAAAACGAGAAAGGATTCTATGATGAAAATTCACCATTTTATCCAAGGTCCCCGTACGGTGTAGCAAAGATATATGGTTTCTGGATCACCAAAAACTATCGTGAGGCGTATGGAATGTTTGCTTGTAATGGGATTTTATTTAATCATGAAAGTCCTCTACGGGGAGAGACTTTCGTTACTCGGAAAATTACGCGTGCTGTTGCAAAAATTGCACAAGGCTTACAAGAGAAATTATACTTGGGTAATTTAGAGGCAGAACGTGACTGGGGTCACGCAAAAGATTATGTAGAGGCCATGTGGCGGATTTTACAACAGGACGTTGCTGAAGATTATGTAATTGCAACCGGAGTAACAACAAAAGTGCGTGAATTTGTAAGGATGGCGTTTGCTGAGGTGGGTATTGCGTTAGAGTTTAAAGGCGAAGGTGTAGATGAAAAAGCTTATGTAGTTTCGTGTTCAAATCCAGAATTTCAAATTGCACCTGGAACACAAGTGGTTGGAGTAGATCCAGCATATTTTCGCCCTACTGAAGTAGATTTGTTAATAGGTGATCCTACAAAATCAAAAACAAAATTAGGTTGGGAACCTAAATATGATCTAGCGGCTCTTGTGAAAGAAATGGTTACTACTGACGTTGACCACTTCAAAAAAGAAACTTTATTAAAAGCACACGGTTATATCATTAAAAATCAATTCGAATAATTTTGCAGTTTAAATTATTAGCTACTGTTAACATGTAAAATCTTGTTGTTCAGTTAATATATTGAACCTAACATTTTTGGATATATGATTAATAGGATAAAGTTACTTCTTGGAAAAGGAGATGAAAGACAAGGAACGGCAAATATAAATATTGTAGTATCATTCTTTCTTAAAGGGGCAAGTGTGGCCACAAGCTTAATAGTTGTCCCTTTAACAATTGATTTTGTGAGTCCAATTCAATATGGCATTTGGTTAACTTTAGGGTCTATCATTGGATGGATGAATTTTTTTGATATTGGTTTTTCAAATGGCTTAAAGAATAAGTTAACAGCTGCTGTAACCAAAAAAGATATGGCAGAGGCTAAAATATTAATTAGTACGAGCTATGCCTTCATTGCGTTTATCAGTATAATACTTTTTGTTATATTTTTCGTTGCTAATCAGTTTTTAGACTGGACTGAGATTCTAAATACTGACAAGAGTTTTTTCGATGAATTACGATTAGTTACAACGATTGTTTTTGCCATTTTTTCAATACAGTTTGTTCTGCAGCTATTAAATACAATATGCATTGCATGCCATGACGTGCGATTATCAGGTTTAATAAGCTTCTTAGGAAATTTATTAGGACTAGGCATAGTATTGGTTTTATTAAAAGTTGTGAAAGGTTCATTGCTAGCTTTAAGTTTGTCGATCGGTATTGCACCACTTATTGTACTATTACTTTTTACTATCATATTATTTAATACTAGGTACAGGCAGATGTCTCCTAGTATTAACAAAATTGATAAATTGAAGGGTAAGGAAATTATTGGCCTTAGTTCAAAGTTTTTTATAATACAGATAGGGCTGCTATTTTTTTATAATATTGATAATGTAATTATATCACAAGTAGCTGGCCCACTTGCAGTCACATCTTATGGAATTGCGTTTAAATATTTTAGTGTAATAACAATGATTTCAGGGATTGTCATGACTCCATTTTGGCCTGCCTTTACTGAAGCACATATAAAGAACGATAAGGCTTGGATCATTAAGACGATTAATAAATTACAAAGAGCCTGTATTCTAATTTTCATTTTAAGTTTTTTTATGCTACTAGTATCTAAATTTGCATATAAGTTTTGGGTTGGTAAGGATATAGCAATTCCATTTATGCTTTCCGCGATATTAAGCTACTATGTTGCGTTTAATACTTTCAGAACAATTTTTGTTTATTATCTGAATGCGACAAATAAATTATCAATTCAAGTATTGATAGTAGTAGGCTCTGGATTTTTAAATATTCCATTAGGTTTTTGGTTGGGTCATTTATTGGGTGCATCTGGGGTAATTTTATCCACTGCGATATTATGTACTATTTGTGGTATCATTGAAATAATTCAGTATAAAAAATTAATAAATAATCATGCATCTGGAATCTGGGATAGGTAAATTACATTCTACTGGGACTGAAAAAATAATTTTTTTGACCGGCTGTATTAATCCTGATGGGATGTCTCTCACTAAGCTTCAAAATCCAGTAATCAGGAGAAATCAGTATCTTAGTTCAATTATATTTTATTTGGAAAACTATGATCTCCCAGTATTGTTTGTAGAGAATTCAAATACGGATATCAGACAATATTTGCCTAAAAATATAGATGTACGCAGGTTAGAGATTTTGACCTTCGATGGTAACTCATTCAGTAAATCGCGTGGTAAAGGCTACGGTGAAATGGCAATTATTGACCATGCGATAAAAAATTCTGTATTTTATAGAAACGCAGAGTTTATTTTTAAAATTACCGGGAGGCATAAAGTACTGAATTTTGCCTCAATTTTAAATCAAGCTAATTCAGATTTAACTGTTGATATGATTGTGGATATGTGGAATATGTTCGCTTACGCAGATTCTCGATGCTGGGGCGCTTCTAAAGATTTTATCTCAAATGTTTTTATCAACTTTTGGGAAGAGGTTGATGATTCAAAAGGTTATAATTTCGAAGACGCCCTTGCAAAATCTGTTTATAAAGGTTTACAATTAGGCTTCAAATTAGACCTAATGAAACATACTCCTAGATTTAGAGGGTCATCAGGAACCGAGAATAAAGCTTTTAATGATCAATGGATCTATTGGTTTCCTAGGAATATAGTACATATTATTAAATACCTACTGAATAAGCGATGAGTAAATATTCTAGTGAAAATACCTTCTTTAATTATATTATAACTGTACATAATAAAGAATCATTAATTGAAAATGTTATTCTCTCGATTATAACTATAATGGGAGATAATAGCATAATATATCCAGTATTGGATGGTTGTACAGATCGATCCGAAAGTATAATAGATGAATTAGTTTTTCGATATCCAGATAATAAAATTGTTAAACTTTATGCAAATGATGTTCATGAGTTAAAATCGATTAATGTCGGTCTTAAGGCAGCTAACCAAAACGGGTTCGGATTTAATATCATTTTACAAGACGATGTATTACTAACAGACGCTGACTTTGAAAAACATTGCTTACTCTTGTATAACAAATTCCATAATCTTGGCGTTGTCTCTTTCAGACACGGAGCTAATATTTCAAGGGAATTAATAGTAAAGAAAACCTCTGTCAAACCATTAATAGCATACGTGGAAAACGAATCAGGTCATAATCCTGATCCACTTTATAAACTCAAAACAGGTTTTTTTACATACAAGGAGGTGGCAATCAAAAGCCCAATTTGTATATCTTCTGAAGTGGTAAACAAGGTTGGGATTCCCGATGAGATTTATGAACCCTGGGATGATTTAGCCTATTGCTACAGTGTTCTTTGCGCGGGTTTCTATAATGGTGTATATTCCATTGATTTTCAGTCTGATGTCGAATGGGGTACAACACGTAAAAAAAAGCAAGTGCTAGATATCAGTAAAGTTGAAATTAAAAATTTACAAATATTTAAAAACCGTGTACCTGAAATTATTCCTCTCAATCGTAATATATATTCTTCTGAACGGTATCAAATATTTTCTAGTGGAAAAATTTATAAAAATAGTGTATACGGTAGTATGATGTCTATAATTCATAGAGTTATTATTCTTGTTAAAACAAAGTTTAAGATTTTATCTTTTAAATAATGAAAATTAAATTTTTACCATTTCAATCTCATTGTTTCGCATTTGGGGGCTTTGAAATTCAAATGCTCGCTACCTTTGACGCTTTAGATGCTTTAGGCGCATCTGTATCGAAGATGGATGTATGGTCGCGCGATCAGGATTTTGAAATATTACATTGTTGGGGATTGGACATTGGTAACTATGAGAACATTAAGTGGGCAAAAAAAAGTGGAAAGAAAGTTGTTGTAACAGCTTTATTGGGGTATTATGAGACGCTTAAAGAAAAAGCTAGATTTTTGATATCATCAATTATGTATAAGCAACGAATTATAATCGAAATGTTGGAAAATATTGATGCAATTGTAGTCTTAAATGATCTTCAGGCAGAGGTGTTAAAAAAAAATTACAATTTACCAGATTCTAAAATATTTATAATCCCAAACATTGTCGGTGAGATTTTTTTTGAAAAGCGACTTCAGTCTAGCGATAATGGATATGTCTTAACTGTGGGAAATGTTTGCGCAAGAAAAAATCAGATATTATTGGCAAAAGCTTGCCAAGCTCTGAACCTACCATTAGTAATTATTGGTAAAATGATGAGTGGGGAAGAAAAATATGGAGAAGAATTAGAGAAGATGGTTACTAATTCTGGTGGGCTTATTAACTGGATTAATGGATTGAAGGAAAATTCTGATGAGCTAGTTGACTATTTTTTAAATTGTAAAATGTTTGCATTACCTAGTCATGCGGAACAGCAACCTATCTCAATTTTAGAGGCCTCCGTACTAGGTAAGCCAATACTAACGAGCGATCTAGCTTTTGGAAGGCAAATTTATTATCATAATAGTATGTTGGTCAATCCAAGTGATTACAATTCTATTTTAAATGGTTTAAAATTGATAACTTACTTTAAAGGTGAAGCAAATATTCCTTCTTTTGATAAGGTACGAGAATGCAGTTCTCAGTATGTTGCAGATTCTTATCTTAATGTCTACAATAGTGTGATTCAATTATGAATATAAAATTCTCGATAATAACTTGCACTTTCAATGCAGAAAACTATCTTCAAAATTGTATTAATTCAGTGAAGATGCAAGGTTATACTAATTTTGAATATATATTGATTGATGGGGGATCTAAAGACAGAACTTTAAGTATTATAGAGCATAATCTTGATGTAATAAATAAATATGTTTCAGAACCTGATAATGGAATTTATAATGCATGGAATAAAGGTTTGAAGTTAGCTCGAGGAGAATGGATTATGTTTCTTGGAGCTGACGATGAATTGTTGCCAAATACACTTTCGAAATATCATAATTTTCTAATTCATAAAGACGAAAGCATATTAGACTATGTTAGTGGAAAAGTAATTTTTGAAAGCGTTTTAGGAAAGAAAAGACGTACTATCGGCAAACTTTGGCGCTGGGATATTTTTCGAAAGTATATGAATGTAGCCCACGTAGCCTCACTTCATTCATCAAAATTTTTTGAAAAGTATGGCTATTTTAATGAATCTTTCAAGATTGTCGGTGATTACGAATTATTGTTAAGAGCAGGTGGTAACTTGCAAGCAGCATTTGTTGATTCTGAGTTAGCCTTAATGAGAGATGGTGGGGTTAGTAATAATCCCAAGAAAGTTTTTATCGAAACATTTAAGGCCAAACGTTTACAGAAGAGTAGAAGTTATATTCTGTGTGTATACGATCTCATAATTGCATGGGTGAAATTTTCATTAAAATTTTTGAAATGAGAAAATTTTTACTGTATAGTACATTAGTTGGTGTCTTTGGAGAAGCTGCGATTATCAATTTTGGTGTAGACCTTAAGCTATTGTATTTAATAGTATTTATTAATTTCGTTATTCTGGCTAAGAAGCAGTCAATTTTAATTCCGAGATTTCAAATATATCTTTTCATTTTTTTACTTTTTTCTGGGACTTTTAGTATACTGAACGGAACCAATGATATACCTCATGCAACTGAGCAGATTATTGGAATAAATGTTTTATTACTTTACTTCTATAACTTTTTTCTTTACTTTAAAGAAAGCGTGAAGTTTGTTTTTGAATCTTATGCCAAGGCATGCTATTATCTCGCTATCATTGGTCTAATAATTTTTATTTATACTTTTTTTCTAAAGGGAGATCATGAATTTAGGTTGTATAGCATATTATTAGAACCAGCTCATTATGCAGGAGCTATATTGCCCGCTTTTTATTACTACATCAAAAATTATGTTGATTTTAAAAAAGAAACTATAATTGTTACTTTGTCCTTATTCTTAGCGGGCTCCTCTATTGGTTTTTTAGGCATTTTGATCGCATTCTTTATATATAACAAAAAAGTTTTTCAATTCAAGAATGTCATTATATATGCGGGCGCTATTTCAATCGGGACTTTTCTGTATTTAACTGTCGATAATGTTAAAATGAGAGTTGATGACACATTGAAATCTTCCTCAAATTTTGATGTATCTGGTGCCAACTGGAGTACTTATGCTTTAATATCTAATTTGTATGTTACATCTCGAGTGCTTGAAAAAAATATCCTACTGGGCAATGGTATTGGCTCACATCAATTAAGTCATGGCCGATACATTGATTCTTTAGTAGGGGTGGATGAATTTAGTCTGATTCCTGATTTAAACTCAAAAGATGCTAATTCTTTAATGCTTAGGATTTTATCAGATCTTGGTTTAGTAGGTGCCTTGACTGTAATATTTTTAATCGTTAAGCACTATTCTAATGACGATAATTACTATATTATATCAAGAGCAATATTGATATATTTTTTCTACAAACTTTTGAGAGAGGGACACTATTTCTCGCCAGAAATGTACTTCTTCGTCATGATGTACTATTTTAACTACAAGGAATCTTCAAAATCATCAGTTGAATATGAAAAGATTATTTAAGACATATGGCCTTTTAGGCATGTTTTCAATGTTGATTAATAAGGCATACACCATCTTATTTATTAAAAATGCAAGATTAATTCGGTTACCTATTGACTTACGCGGTAAATCTACTATTAACTTTGGATCAAATCTAACGACAGGAAAATATTGTAGGTTAGAAGCAATTGTGAATGACAATTCAATGGGCAACAAACTGGTTTTTGGTAATAATGTTACTTTAAATGATATGGTTCATATTGCCGCAAGCAATTCTGTAGTCATAGGTGATAACGTTCTTATTGCCAGTAAAGTTTTTATTTCAGATCATAATCACGGTTCTTATTCTGAAAATGGCTCATCACCTTTGAGCCATCCAAATGAAAGAGAAATTGTAGCGCGGCCTGTAGTTATTGGTGAAGATGTTTGGATTGGTGAGTTTGTAGCGATACTCCCAGGAGTGAAAGTAGGCAAGGGGAGTATTATTGGTGCTATGTCCGTAGTTAACAAGGATATACCTCCGTATAGCATTGCAGTTGGATCACCAGCAAAAGTGGTCAAAAAATATAATTTTACAAGTGAAAAATGGGAGAGAGTTTAAGAACAAAAGTTGTCATTTCGGCAGTAAATTTTACATCAGGAGGTCCTTTAAGCGTCTTAATTGATTGTTTAACGGCGCTACTAAAATATGATCATCTTGATCAGTTTGAGGTCACTGTTTTGGTACACAGGAAAGAACTCGTTTCTCAATTTATAAAACATTTTCATATTGTTGAGTACCCAGAAGTCAAAAGTTCATGGTTAAAGCGCTTGAATTTTGAATATCGCAAATCGAAAGTTCTTTCCGAAGAAATAAATCCGAAGATATGGATATCTCTACATGATATGACCCCCAATGTTACTGCGGAAGTGCAATATGTTTATTGTCATAATCCAGCACCATTTTATTCTGTAACTGCTAAAGAAATCTCACTTGACTTTAAGTTTTTCTTATTCAATCAATTTTATAAATATTTATACGGTATTAATATAAAGCAAAATAAATTTATAATTGTTCAGCAAGAGTGGTTGAGGGCTCGGTTCGAGAAAATTTATAATGTAAAAACAATTGTTGCTTATCCGAATCTTCAAGAAGTAGGTGAGTTTAGTTACAAGAAAGAAATCGTAAAAAACGGCACCTTTGTTTTCTTTTTTCCCTCTTTTCCGCGAGTATTTAAAAATTTTGAGGTTATTCTCGAGGCTGCAGCTCTTTTGCAAAAAAATCGACAAGACTTTAAAGTTATCATAACTTTGGATGGTAAAGAGAATAAGTATAGTAAGATGCTCTATGCAAAATACTCTAAATATGAATCTATTGATTTTATTGGGAAGCTTGATCGAAATGAAGTTTTTGTAAATTATGATAATGCAGATTGTTTGATTTTCCCTTCTAAATTAGAAACATGGGGACTTCCAATATCTGAATTCAAGCCGTACAACAAACCTATATTATTAGCAGATCTCCCTTATGCACACGAAACTGTTGGGAGATATGAAAAAGTAAGCTTTTTTAACCCTGATGATGCCGATTCGCTATCTGTGCTTATGGATAAATTGATAGATGGGAAATTAGAGTTCGAAGGAAATAGTATTGATACACCAAAAGCCCCTTTCTTTATTAATTGGGATGGTCTGGTATCGTTTTTATTAGGAAAGAATTAATATGATGAACAGGGTCGGAAAAAAAGAGTATGATTTAACAGCCTCTATCGTTTTATTCCATAGTGATGAAGAGGAGATAAAACACGTAATAGAATGCTTTTTGTCGTCTACCTTAAGTGGAAAGATATATCTGATTGACAATTCTTTAAATGATGAATTGAAAACTCTAGGTAATATAAAAGGTGTAGAGTATATCTTCTTAAATAATAATATTGGTTATGGTGCCGCACATAATGTGGCCATTTTTAAATCAAAGTTCGAAGCAGACTATCACGTTGTTTTAAACCCTGACATTTCGTTTGAGTCACGGATCTTAATTGAGGCGCATAATTATATGGTTTCAAATAATGACGTTGGAATGCTGAGCCCAAAAATTGTTTATCCTGATGGAACGCCACAATATATGTGTAGGCTTTTACCAACCCCTTTTGATCTAATTGTCAGAAGGTTTTTACCATCGCTTATTAAGCCGCTATTTAACAAATTACTTAATAACTATATTTTAAAAAAATTAGACTATACAAAAAAACATAACATTCCTAATTTGCCCGGGAGTTTTATGTTTTTAAGAAATAGTGCTATTTCTGAGGTGGGAGGATTTGACGAAAAGTTTTTTATGTATTTAGAAGACGTTGATTTAACTAGGAGGATACATTCTAGATTTAAGACCATCTTTTATCCACATATAACAGTCGTACATGCTCTTGAGCAAGGTTCTTATAAATCGAAAAAACTTCTGCAATATCATATCCAAAGTGCTTTTTACTATTTTAAAAAATGGGGGTGGCTTGTAGATAAAGAGCGTACAAGAATTAATTCTATTCTTTTAAAACAATTAAATAATGAACAAAAATAACTTTGTGCTAATTATGGCTGGCGGTGTTGGCTCTCGTTTTTGGCCTAAGAGCAGAAACAACTTTCCTAAACAATTTATAGATATTTTAGGGATTGGAAAATCATTATTGCAACTTACTTACGAACGCTTTCTAAAGATTTGTCCGAATGATCAAATTTATGTGCTGACCAATGAAGCTTACGCCGATTTAGTTGCCGAACAATTACCAGGTATATGGAAAAATAATATTTTATTGGAGCCAAGTCGTAACAATACGGCGCCCTGCATTGCCTATGCAGCTTATAAAATTGGTAAAACTAACCCTGATGCAAATATTGTTGTAGCACCATCTGATCATTTAATTTTAAAAGAGGATGTTTTTCTCGAGAAAATACAGCGTGCGCTAGATTTTAGTGCAAAAAATGATGCATTGCTTACTTTGGGTATTAGTCCGACAAGACCTGATACAGGATATGGATATATACAGTATCAGGAATCAGATATCAAAGAACAAAATTTGCCCGTTGAAATTAAAAAGGTAAATGCTTTTATGGAGAAGCCTGTTTTGGCTAAGGCAGAGGAATATATTAAAAGCGGGGATTATGTATGGAATGCCGGAATCTTTATCTGGTCGGCCGAATCATTAAAAAAAGCCTTTGAAAAATATTCGCCAGCAATAGCAACCTTATTTGAAAGTGGTTTATCTTACTATAATACAAATCAGGAAACTGACTTCATCAATACAAAATATCCAACTAGTCCGAACATTTCAATCGACTACGCAATTTTAGAAAAAGCAGATAATGTGTATACCATCCCTGCTGATATTGGTTGGTCTGATTTGGGAACCTGGGCCTCATTACACGCAGTTGGAGAAAAGGACGGGGCCAGCAATATGGTTAATGTGGATAAGATTCATTTAAAAGAAACCTCAAATTGCATTATTCATCTGCCTAAAGATAAAGCTGCAGTTATTAGAGGACTAGATAATTATATCGTAGTGGATGATGGTGAAGTGCTTTTAATCTATCCTAAATCGGACGAACAGGAAATTAAGCAAGTAGCTAAAGATGTAGTTACCGAGCATGGAAGCAAATATGCCTAAACTACTATCAAAATAAAAAAGTTTACAGTTACTGTAAGCTTTTTTTGTTTCTACTGAATTTGTCTGTTGCTCGACTATTCATCGGTATATAGATACTCTGTTTAATGCGCACATATATTACCTGTATATTGCATAATTATTATCGGTTTTTACATTGATAACGATTTTTTAACTTTGAATCTGAATTTAGGCATTAATTTTGTTCATTATGATTCATTTAAAACAAAAACAATAAATAAATGTTTACGTTTTCCCTTTAAGCCTATGCAAACACGTTACTTATTCATCCTTAAATATATTTTGCCAATAACTGACCTGATTATGGTCAATATTGTGTACTTTTTTGCCTACCAGTTTACAGCTTATATGGGCAAGGCGGTAAGTTCTGAATTGCAATGGCATTATATTGTAGTGTGTAACCTAATCTGGATTGTGAGCACGACCAGCTTCGGTCTGTACAGCGAGTATGGATCACGACGGATAGAGCGGATTTATCGTGGTACCTGGAAAAGTGTAGTTTTACATGCAGTACTTTTTTCGATATACTTATTTTTCTCAAAACAAAATGATTTCTCCAGATCTTTTCTGGTGATTTTTTATGGCATGCTGGCTATTTTGTTTCTGGTGAACCGTTTCATCGGTACTTCTTTTCAGTTTTTATTATTTAACCACTTAAGAGGTGTTAAATCAGTTGCGATTATGGGTAATAATGCAACCGGTTTACAATTAGCCAGTTATTTTGAAAAACAACGTTATATTGAGTTTCATGGCTTTATTAATGACGTGCCGGATGATTATCTGGACCGGAACGGTCAGATTTCAGATATGGTCGGTCGTCAATTCAAAATGGCTGTTGATAAAGGAATTAAAGATATTTATGTTACCATTGCGCCAGAGCGTATGGCGGATATGACTTTATTAACTGAGGAAGCAGAACGTCAATGTGTGCGCTTAAAATTTATACCAGATATTAGCGGTGCGTTATTATCTCCTTACACAGTAAGCTACCTGGGTAATGAATTTCCAGTGATTTCTTTACGCTCTGAACCTTTGGAAAAAATTCATAACAGATTCAAGAAACGTGTAATTGACGTGGTATTTAGTGGCCTGGTCATTTTGTTTGTGTTGAGTTGGTTGTATCCGATCATTGCCTTGTTGATCAAAATCCAGAGCAAAGGTCCGGTATTATTCAAACAATTGAGAAGCGGGCGTGATGATGAACCTTTCTGGTGTTTTAAATTCAGGAGCATGCGCATGAATGCGGATAGTGATAAGCGCCAGGCGAGTAAAAATGATGACCGTATTACGCCCATTGGTAAATTTTTGAGAAAATCGAGTTTAGACGAATTGCCGCAGTTTTTTAATGTATTTATGGGGCATATGAGCGTAGTGGGCCCTCGTCCGCATATGTTAAGCCATACGGAGCAATATAAAGGGATTGTTGATCAGTTTATGGTGCGTCATTTTTTAAAGCCGGGTATTACGGGTTGGGCACAAGTAAATGGCTTTCGTGGGGAAACCAAGGAAGATTACAAAATGGTAAAGCGGGTAGAACATGATATCTGGTATCTGGAAAACTGGAGTGCTATGCTTGATGTCAAGATTATTTTTATGACTGTGATTAATATGGTTAAAGGTGAGGAAAATGCTTTTTAAGCGTATTATTTGATGAATAAAAAACCAACATTAATTATCTTGGCTGCCGGAATGGCCAGCCGGTATGGCGGAAACAAACAGACAGAATCTTTTGGCCCTAATGGTGAAACCATTATGGAATATTCCATTTATGACGCCATCAAGGCGGGCTTTGGTAAGGTGATTTTTATTATCCGTAAAGAGTTTGCTGAAGCCTTTGCTGCACAAATTGAACCTAAATTAAGTGATAAGATTAAAATTGACTATGCTTATCAATCGCTGAAAAGTTTTAGCAATGATATACAATTTTCTAAAGAAAGAACAAAACCTTTTGGTACCGCACATGCGTTGCTTTGTTGTAAATGTAAGGTGAATGAGCCTTTTGCCGTAATTAATGCCGATGACTTTTACGGTTCTGACGCTTTTAATAAAGCATGCACATTTTTAACACAGGAGATTCAGGATGATTTATTTGCCTGCCTGGGGTATGAATTGAAAAATACAGTAAGTGAATTCGGCGCCGTTACAAGGGGGGAAATTAAAACAAATGCAGCCGATGAAATTATCTCTATCAATGAGCGGAGAGAAATAATTTTAAAAGGAGGAGAAGTTATCAGTTTGGAAAAAGGCAAACAGGAGATTTTGGCACCTGACACAAAAGTGAGTATGAACTTTTTCTGTTTTACACCTGCCTTTATTGACTGGATGGAAGATAAGTATTATCAATTCTTAACAGAAAACAAGGATGAACTTAAAGCAGAGTTTTTAATACCAGAAGTTGCTGATCAGTTAATTAATGCTGGTGCAGCTAGGATAAAAGTTATTGCTACAGATGCCAAATGGTTTGGAGTCACCTTTAAGGAAGATGCTGCTTTAGTGAAGGAAGAACTTTTAAAACTTTCAAACGAGCAAACTTACCCTGCAGATCTTTGGGATGTTAAACTTCACTAAAGTTATTCTAATATTTTGGAGCCCGAAAGGGCTTTGCTCTTTTTAGCTTTTATAACGGGATCGTTTAATTCATAATTAATTGCGTTCTTTGCCCTTTGAATTAAAATTTAACAGATGAAGAAAATCTTATTCCTTTTATTTTTAGTCGTATCTATTCATGAGCTTAAAGCTCAAGCTGTGTATCAACCCTACTCTTATCAATTCTATCAGAAATTAAGTGGTGAGGTCTATAACCCCAATACCAGAATCCATAGTTCTTTAAAACCTTTTTTTATTGACGACAGCTTGCTGCGTGAAAAAAGTGCTTTACTCTTAAGTATGGGAGCAGATTCGACTAGAAAATCGTGGGTGTCCCGAAAATTGTTTCAAGAGCACTTATTGGACATACAAAAGGAAGACTATACAATATATGCCGATTTTTTACCTGATTTCCAGATTGGTCGTGATGCTTCAGGTAAAAAAACTACCTATCTAAATACCCGTGGTTATCAGGTTGGCGGTACTATAGGCAAGAAATTTTCTTTTTATACGAGTGGATTTGAAAACCAAGGTCGATTTGCTAAATATTATGATGATTATATAAACCAGAATAAAGTGGTACCCGGTCAATCTTATGACAGAAGTTTTGGTAAGCTTACCAAAGATTGGTCTTATGTAACAGCAACGGTATCTTATACCCCTATAAAATATTTAAATATTACCGCTGGTTATGATAAAACCTTTATCGGTGATGGATACCGGTCATTATTATTATCTGATTTTTCTTCTCCAGCCCCCTTTTTAAAACTTACAGGAAATTTAGGTAACGTGCAATATATGGCCATGTGGACGTCCATGCAGGATCCGGGGGCAACTAAATTGTCGTATGATGCCGGTAACCGTAAAAAAGGTGGTGTTTTTCACTATTTAGATTGGAATGTAAATAACAGATTATCCATAGGCTTTTTTGATTCAATTATATGGGCACAAACCGATGAGGCTGGAAACAGGCGGGGATTTGACTGGGGTTATGCTAACCCAATTATTTTCTTAAGGCCAGTTGAGGCATCAAGTGGCTCTCCTGATAATGCTTTAATCGGTTTTACCAGTAAGTATAAATTTGCGAAAGAACTGGTTGCTTATGGGCAGTTCTCGCTGGATGAATTCGAAGCTAAAAATTTCTTTTCCCGCTCTGGTAGCTCCAGAAATAAATATGGCTGGCAGTTAGGTGTAAGAGGAGCTGATGTTTTTAAAGTTGAAGGTTTAAATTACCTGTTAGAATACAACACAGCAAAGCCCTACACATTTTCATCAAGAACACGTATTGGCAATTACGCAAATTATAACGAGCCATTAGCGCATCCCATGGGTGCAAATTTTAGAGAAGTTGTAGGTTTATTAAACTATTCTTACAAGCGTTTCGATTTTAGCGGAGAATTGATGTATGCTAAATACGGATTGGACATTGCCGGACAAAATTACGGCAAGAATATTTTCGAACCTTATACTGATGCCGTACAACCAACCGGAAATTATACTACTCAAGGTATCCGTACAGATCTTTTTTATGCTGAAGGAAGGGTTGCTTATGTGATTAATCCGAAATATAACTTACGCTTGGAGTTAGGTGGTATATTAAGACGTGAAAGCAATAGTCTTGGTAAAAACAATACGGGTTTAATCACTTTCGGTTTACGTAGCTCGTTTAGAAATTTGTATACAGATTTTTAACGAAAACCTTATTAAATTGTAAAGCCTCAGTTTTTTTATTTAACTGAGGCTTTTTTAATTGATTTATCTTTCCCGGCAACAGAACGGGCTTTTCATTAATAAGATTCTTCGCTGCGCTCAGAATGACAATACTTTTACCCCGCCAAACTATCAGTCGTTCTTTTTACGCCAACCTTCCTTACCGCTTCAATAATCGCATTTTTATCATAGCCACATTCTGCCCAAAGCTCAGCCTGTTCGCCATGTTCTATAAACTGATCTGGTATGCCTAAACGTGTCACATTGGCATTATACCCATGATCGGCCATAAATTCTAACACGGCTGATCCTACTCCACCTGGTAAAGAACCATCTTCAACCGTGATGATATGCTTGTATTTGGTAAATACCTCATGTAATAAAGCTTCATCTAATGGTTTCACAAAGCGTAAATCGTAATGTGCCGGGTAAAATCCTTCGCTATTTAATTCTATGCACGCTTCAACCGCAAAATTACCTACGTGGCCAATGGTTAATAAGGCTACATCTTCCCCATCGCAAATTTTACGTCCTTTACCAATTTCCAGTGCTTTGAAAGGTCTTTTCCAATCGGGCATTACACCATTACCGCGCGGATAACGGATTACAAATGGCCCTGCGTTTTCTTGTTGACCTGTAAACATCAGATTACGAAGCTCTTCTTCATTCATCGGAGAAGAAACTACCAGATTGGGTATACAACGCATGTAGGCAATATCATAAGCCCCATGATGTGTCGCACCATCAGCACCTGCAAGTCCTGCCCTATCCAAACAAAATACTACATTGAGTTTTTGAATAGCCACATCGTGGATCACCTGATCGTAAGCCCTTTGCATAAAGCTCGAATAGATATTACAAAAAGGAACCAATCCTTGTGTGGCCAGGCCAGCAGAGAAAGTTACCGCATGTTGTTCTGCAATGCCCACATCAAATGCACGTTTTGGCATCGCTTTCATCATGATGTTTAATGATGATCCCGATGGCATGGCTGGTGTAATACCGACAATTTTATCGTTAGCCTCTGCCAGTTCTACCATGGTATGACCGAAAACATCCTGGTATTTCGGAGGTTGTGGCTTGTCTGGAATGCTTTTTTTAATTTCGCCTGTAATCTTATCAAAGAGACCAGGTGCATGCCATTTGGTTTGATCTTTTTCTGCCAATGCAAAGCCTTTCCCTTTTACGGTAATGCAATGTAAAAGCTTAGGACCAGGAATAGCCGATAAATCTTTTATGGTTTGCGCTAAACGTTTTACATCGTGACCGTCAACCGGACCGAAGTATCTAAAGTTTAGCGCTTCGAATAAATTACTTTGTTTCAGTAAAGTGCCTTTAATGCTTTTCTCAATTTTCTTTACGTATTTATGTGCATTAGGGCCGAGTTTAGATAGCCCGGTAAGTACATGAGAGATATCATCTCGGAAACGGTTGTACGATTTTGAAATGGTGATGCTGGTTAGATATTCTTTCAGTGCACCTACATTCGGATCAATAGACATGCAGTTATCATTCAGGATCACCAATACATTGCTGTTTTCGATCCCGGCATGATTTAATCCTTCAAAAGCTAAACCGGCTGTCATGGCACCATCGCCGATAACGGCAACATGCTGCCTGTTGGTTTCGCCTTTTAACTGCGAAGCCACTGCCATACCCAAAGCGGCCGAAATGGAAGTAGAGGAATGGCCTACACCGAAGGTATCGTATTCACTTTCCGAAATCTTCGGGAAACCGCTAATGCCACCATATACCCGGTTGGTGTGGAATAAATCCCTGCGGCCGGTTAATATTTTATGACCGTATGCCTGATGACCTACGTCCCATACCAATTTATCATAGGGCGTATTTAAGGCATAGTGTAAGGCTACTGTTAATTCAACAACACCTAAACTGGCACCAAAATGGCCGCCATTTACACTTACTACATCAATAATATACTGTCGTAATTCCTGGCTTATTTGTTCTAAGTCGGATTCGCTATATTGCTTTAAATCAGCAGGATAGTTGATTTTAGATAATAGGGGGCCAGCTTTTACTTGCATTCGAAATTTGTGGTAAAAAACAAGATACAAAGTAAGGGAAATTTGTTTTAATATAGAAAAGAAAAATGACGGTTTATTACAGCAAGCTAAGTAGCTGGCGTTTAGCGTAATAATGGGTGCTAAAGTTTAGCCGTTAGCGTTGAGCGGTTAATGGTAGACTGAAAATTTTCATTATGTTTGTTGCTACACATGCAGGCAGAGAATTTTGAAATAAAGCTTCCGGTATTTGAAGGTCCCTTCGATTTGTTGCTGTTCTTTATTGAGCGTGATGAACTGAATATCCAGGATGTAGAGATTGCTAAAATTACCAACGACTTTTTAGCCTATATCCACCAGCTCCTGGCTTTAAATGTAGAAGTGGCAAGTGAATTTATCCTGGTTGCGGCCACCCTGATGCGGATTAAATCTAAAATGTTGTTGCCAAGGATCGGGATAGATGAAACCGGTAACGAAATCAACGCTGAGCAGGACCTTATTGCCAGGCTAATTGCCTATAAACAGTTTAAATCTGCAGCCGAAGAAATGAAGGTTTATGAAGAGGAGCGGTTAAAGCAAAATCACAGGGGTAACATTGCATTCGATCTTACACTAGCTGCCGCCTCTTCAACACATCAGGATGAACTTTTATCCCTGGATCTGTATAAACTTTTAACCGTTTATCATCGCACGATGCAGAAGTATGAACTGCGCAGTGAAGAGGTTAAACATACTGTTGTCCAATATCCCTATACCATCGAACAGCAAAAACACTTTATTGCCAACTTACTGGATATTAATAAACAGATTGATTTTGCCCTGGTGCTTAAAAATTCGGAGAATAAAGTACATTTTGTTTATAATTTCCTGGCTATTCTGGAAATGTTGCAGCAACAAATCGTAGAGATAACCATTGGAAGCGGCTTTAACAACTTTAATGTGAAAGCATTGTCTTAAACTGGCGTGAATTAAATTTGAAATCCTTACTTTTGCCAAAAAAATACAAACCTAAATATACAATGACACGCGACAACCAAATTTTTGAACTTATCGATAAAGAATTAAACCGCCAGGAGCATGGTTTAGAGCTTATTGCATCAGAAAACTTTGTAAGCAAACAAGTGATGGAAGCTGCCGGATCGGTATTGACCAACAAATATGCAGAAGGTTTACCGGGAAAACGTTACTATGGCGGTTGCCAGGTGGTTGATGTGGTAGAGCAGATTGCTATCGATAGGGCAAAAGAATTATTTGGTGCGGCCTGGGTAAATGTTCAGCCACATTCTGGCGCACAGGCCAATGCAGCGGTAATGCTCGCTGTTTTGCAACCTGGCGATAAAATATTGGGATTTGATCTTTCTCACGGTGGACATTTAACACATGGTTCGCCTGTAAACTTCTCGGGTAAATTATATCAGCCGTTATTTTATGGTGTAGAAAAAGAAACCGGGCTAATTGATTACAAAAAATTAGAAGAAGTTGCTTTAGCAGAAAAACCAAAATTGATTATCTGCGGTGCATCTGCCTATTCACGTGAGTGGGATTATGCTTTTATCCGTTCAGTAGCCGATAAAATTGGTGCCTTGGTTTTAGCTGATATTTCTCACCCTGCAGGTTTAATTGCAAAAGGATTGTTGGCCAACCCACTTCCACATTGCCATATCGTAACCACTACAACCCACAAAACTTTACGTGGACCACGTGGCGGCATGATTATGATGGGCCAGGATTTCGAAAATCCGTGGGGATTGAAAACACCAAAGGGCGAAACCCGTTTAATGAGCAACTTGCTTGATATGGCAGTTTTTCCAGGTACGCAGGGCGGTCCGTTAGAGCATATTATTGCGGCTAAAGCAATTGCTTTTGGCGAAGCGTTAAGCGAGGAGTACGGAGCATACATTAAACAGGTAGCTGCTAACGCACAGGCCATGGCTAAAGCATTTGTAGCAAAAGGATATGGTATTATTTCTGGCGGTACGGATAACCACTTGATGTTGATCGATCTGCGCAATAAAAACATCACCGGTAAAGTAGCAGAAAATGCGTTGGAAAAAGCAGAAATCACGGTAAACAAAAACATGGTTCCTTTTGATGATAAATCACCATTTGTAACCTCGGGTATCCGTGTGGGTACAGCTGCGGTTACTACCCGCGGTTTAAAAGAAGCCGAAATGGAACAGATTGTTGAATTAATTGATAGGGTTTTAACCAACCCTGAAGATGAAACTAACCTGAATACGGTTAAAGCTGAAGTGATTAAACTGGTAAGTGCATTCCCGCTTTATAAATAGCATTTTGCTAATTCGATTTAGTAATCAATATAGTAAAAGCAGTTACATGAATTTGTAACTGCTTTTTCATTTAACAAAGTTCTTCATTCCTTAATACAGCAAAACAAACGTTTGTTTTATATATTTAACCCAAATTAATAAATATAAATTATGTGTGGAATAGTGGGCTATATTGGCTATAGAGAAGCCTGGCCAATTGTACTTAAAGGACTTAAAAGATTAGAATACCGTGGTTATGATAGTGCTGGTATCGCAGTAATGAATGAAAGCGGGGAGCATATTTATAAAAAGGCGGGTAAAGTAGCCGTTTTAGAGGAGTTTGCTCAAGATCAGGATAAGTCTGGTACGATTGCTATGGGACATACCCGTTGGGCAACCCATGGTGTTCCTTCCGATCGCAACTCCCATCCGCATACCTCAAACAATGGTAAATTATCTATTATACATAATGGCATTATAGAAAACTATGCTACTTTAAAAGAAGAGTTGATTAACCGTGGTCACGAATTTAAAAGCGATACCGATACAGAGGTATTAATTCATCTGGTTGAAGAAATCCAGAAAATTGAAAATATAGATCTTTTAGAGGCCGTTCGTCTGGCTTTGAAGGAAGTGATTGGTGCCTATGCCATCGTGATCATGGATCAGGATCATCCTGATCGGTTGATTGCGGCCAGAAAGGGTAGTCCGATGGTAATTGGTGTGGGTCAGGGAGAGTACTTTGTTGCTTCTGATGCCACGCCGATCATTGAATACACTAAAAATGTAATCTATCTCAATGATAATGAAATTGCATTAATTACCAAAGATGATCTTTTGGTTAAAAGACTGGATAATGTAGTGCAAACGCCCTTAATCCAGGAGCTGCAATTAAAGTTAGAAATGCTGGAGAAAGGTGGTTTCGATCACTTTATGCTGAAAGAAATTTATGAGCAACCGCGTTCGATTAAAGATTGTATGCGTGGTCGCATCTATCCGGAAGAGGGTAAGGTACAGCTTGGTGGGATTAAGGAATTTGCAGAGAAATTAAAAAATATAGATCGTATCATCATTGTGGCCTGCGGAACATCGTGGCATGCGGGTTTGGTTGGCGAATATCTGATTGAAGAATATGCGCGCATTCCTGTTGAAGTTGAATACGCCTCAGAATTCAGGTATAGAAATCCAATTATTACCGAAAAAGATGTGGTGATTGCCATTTCGCAATCGGGAGAAACGGCTGATACCATGGCGGCCATTGAAATGGCTAAAGAACGTGGCGCAACTATCTTTGGTATTTGTAACGTTGCGGGTGCATCCATTCCACGTTTAACACATGCGGGTGTTTATACCCACGCCGGACCAGAGATCGGTGTGGCTTCTACAAAAGCATTCACCGCACAGGTAACTGTTTTAACGCTGATGGCCTTTTACATGGCGCAGCAAAAAGGAACCATTACTACTTCTAAGCTGATCGAATTATTAACGGAGCTTGATCATATTCCTGAAAAGATTCAGGTGGCGCTAGAATCTAACGACCTGATTAAAGAAGTAGCAGAAAAAATCAAAGATTCGACCAATTGTTTATTTCTAGGAAGAGGAAGTGGTTTCCCTGTAGCGTTAGAGGGTGCTTTAAAACTGAAAGAAATCTCCTACATCCATGCAGAAGGCTACCCGGCTGCAGAGATGAAACACGGGCCTATTGCCTTAATTGACGAAGAGATGCCGGTGGTTTTTATTGCCACACAAAACTCATCTTACGAAAAAGTAATCAGTAACATTCAGGAGGTAAAAGCCAGAAAAGGAAAAGTAATTGCCATTGTAACCGAGGGGGATACCGAGGTGAAAAAAATGGCCGATTACTGCATCGAAATTCCAGATGCGAATGAGGCTTTCTTACCGCTTTTAGCAACCATACCACTTCAGTTATTATCTTATCATATTGCGGTAATGCGTGGCTGTAATGTAGATCAGCCAAGAAATCTGGCCAAATCGGTAACGGTAGAATAATTTATGGTACAACAATAGATCAAGCAGCTGCATTAATTTGTAGCTGCTTTTTTGGTTACGAGGGTATTTAAATACTGAATTTGTTAAATAAGCCCGATCCTATAACTATCGGATGCACGGATGCCGTTTTTAACCAAAGGTTTCTCATATCGACAAATTAAGATGGCAGGAAAAAAAGCAGGGCAGATGGCCGCCACTTGTACGATGATCACTTGCAAAAAAAAATAAAAAGTATAATTAAATGGTAAAAAGAGCTAAAAAGTAAAGGGCCGATATTCTTTAGAAGAAATATCGACCCTTACCATCTAAATTAACGCTCTCGAATATATAAACGCAACTTTATACGGTTTGGTTTTGAGAAAGTATAAAAAAACAAACTATTTCTCGTAACTACCTAAGGTTGAGGGAGAAATTCTTTTGTTACCCTTTATGTCCTGATCAAGATAACCGGTGAAATAAGGATCGGCACTTAAATCGGCACCTTTTTTTCTGGCTGAACTATTCGCCTGGAGCTCAAAATTTTCCATTTCCTTATTGGTAAAGGATGGGTCAGTGTTCAAAATATTGCCATTACCATGATAAGCATTGTTGGTAGACCGGATTAAATTATGCCATAAATTGAGTTGTACTGTTGCAGAAGTTTTCTTTTGGATATCCAATTCATTAGTTAAGCTCCCCCAAATAATATTATTTGTTAAATCGATCTCAAGTTTATTGTAAGCATTTACGGATGAATAATCTGAAAAGCTTAATGAGGCAGTTTTACGCGGAAAGTTTGAGTTGTAGCCTGCAAAGGTGTTCTGTTTCAGGTTATAATTTCCTCCCCCAACTGCATATATTAAATAATTGCCACAGTTATACATTAAATTATTAAAGGCCAAAAGCTCCGAGTGATAACCAATATAGGCAGCCACCTGCATATTTTTGAGAATGCTATTGCTTAAAATTAATTTGGCACTGCTGTTAACAGATAATGAATCGGAGGTAATGCCAACAGATGCATTTTTTATGATCGCATTTTTAATCCGTCCGTATCCGGTTTGTTTTAAGAAGATTCCTTTCCATTGCCCGGGCTCATCACTATATATCGTTTCAAGCCTATCGCTACAAAATAGTACCGGCTCGGTAAGGCTGCCAGTAACGATCAGGTTTCCTTCAATGTTTAAACTGGCATCCTTATGGAAATAGATTTTAGTTCCAGGTTGGATGGTTAATGCAGCGCTACTTTTTACGGTTAATGATCCATTAATAACATAGGGCAAAGTTTTTGTCCAGATGGTATTTGTATGAATTGAAGATTCATTAACAAATACAGCGTTTTGCCCGTAAGCCAAAAGCCGAATCACTTGTTTATTCCCGTTTGTATTTAAGATGATTGAATCTTGCACCAGGAAGGGTAGGTTGTTTGCATTCGGATTGATCGAAACCTTGACAAAAATATTTATTGAATCCTGACCATTTATAATAAGATCATTTTTGTGCAGCGTTTGTTCTCCGTTAATATTGATACTAAAGGCTGAAGTGCTTCCGCCTGATAATCTGATTTCGGATACTTTAACTGCATCATTATTTTTGTTAACGATCTTTATTCTTCTGGTTGTTGAGCCTATCGAAGTAAAAATAGTATCAAATAGTATCTCTTTACTGGAAATGCTTAGTCTGGCATTTTGATCAATGGTAATGTTTTCGCCCTTGCGGCAAGCCGAAGCGATGAACAAGATGAATAGCACTGAACCAATATTTAAACGCATAAATCAAACTTAAAAAATGTTTGGCTGATACCATAGTACTTGCAGTGTATTGTAATAATTATTCTGCGAAAGCGAGTGCTGCTATGCTCACTTTTGCTGCTCCAACGGTCAGGATGGCATTGGCACAGCCTTCAAGTGTCGCGCCAGTAGTAATTACATCATCAACCAGTAAAATATGTTTGCCAATTATATCTTCCGGAGAATTCACCTGAAACACATCTTTCATATTTTCATAACGGTTATACCTGCTTTTTTTGGTCTGGCTCTCGGTAGAAGTATTTCGGATCAGGAAATCCTCACTAATACCGGTTTCCATCTTCGCAGCAATGCCTTCTGCAATAAACGTACTTTGGTTATATCCCCTGATTTTGTATTTCTTACGGTGTAAAGGGACCGGAATAACCAGGTCAATATCTTGGTAAAGAGTTGCGGTTTTCAGCCTTTCTCCCAGCATATTGCCCAATAGTACGCCAAGATCCGTTCTACCATTATATTTTAAGTTGTGGATTAAGTTTTGAACCTTTGCACCTTTTCTAAAGTATAACATGGCCATTGCGGCATGAATTGGTAAGCGGCCCCACAATTGTTTGGCAACCCTGTTTTCCGCATATTGATGATAATCGGTAAAAGGGAGGTCGTACAGGCATTTTGTACAAATTAAATGCTCGCTATGGTATAACGCTACACCACAGGCATTGCAGAGGTTTGGAAATAGCAAACCAATTAAATCATTGCACCATTGTTTAACCTGTAGCATAAACTAATTTATAAAAAATATATGAGGAAATACTATGGTTTTAAGACTGCGGTAATATATAGTTAAATAGGTAACCAATATTAGTGCTGTTTCTGCGGTGTGTTTCCAAAGTATGCGGGCCGGTCATTACTATCTGTGTTCTCGGTGAATTCGTAGTAGATTCTAAGGTAGGTTATTATATAATTGAGTTCCGGTAAATACTAAACTTTACTCGTTTTTTCAGCAAAGCAGGTTTCGTGCTACTATATAAGGATGTTCCCGCTATTCGCTTCAAAGCCTCGGTTCGTTCCTCACCTTCGTGTTTTCCGCTGCTATCGGGTTTAGGTGGGCAGGTGATCCGGAAGTTTTAAGGGGCTGGGTGCAGGGGGAAGTTTCGGAAGTTTTTTAGATCAACCCTCACGGGCTTTCAAAACCTGCGGCGTTTATCGGCAGGTGCAAACACTCAATTCCTTAAAAAGTTTTAAGCGCATCAAAACTTTTTCTTACTGAAAATCATGAACTTACATAAAAGGCAGTATTCTCCCGGAGAAAACGTTTGGATGCTGTGATATTTTTCCTACTTTTGCATCCCGCTTCGGAGGAAGGGTTTTAGTTTGAAAGGCAGGCATAGAGATACAGGGAGCGAGATTTATTTTAAAATAAATATTGCGGAAGCGTAAAAGATTGCTACCTTTGCAGCCCGGTTCGGAAGAACGGAAAGCCAGTTAAACCTGGCATATTGAAAAGCAAACAAGGAAAAAAAAGAAGGCTTAAAAAATAAAATTTATTTTATTTGGAAGTTCGGAAAAGTTCCTTACCTTTGCACTCCCAACTGAAACGAAGGGCAAAAAAGTTGGAGCAGCGGATGTTGCACAAACAACAAAAAAGATTGAAACAAACGGAAACACGTTGAAGACGAATAAGACTTGAACGAACAGAAGTTTGAAGATATATAAAGACGGGCCGTGAGGCAACAACAGTCAATAAGTTCTTAAAAGAGATGTCAATGTAGCGTAGCGAGGTAATGGAGTACCGATCAAAGTACATGATTACGTAGCTTTATTTTAAAGGTGGTGTCTAACAGACAACATAAAAAAAAAGAAGACTATTTTTAACAATAGTTAAAACTGGTCAGCATCTTACAACACATTTTACAATGGAGAGTTTGATCCTGGCTCAGGATGAACGCTAGCGGCAGGCCTAATACATGCAAGTCGAACGATATTTTCCAGCTTGCTGGAAGAGAAAGTGGCGCACGGGTGCGTAACGCGTATGCAACCTACCTTTATCAGGGGGATAGCCCGGAGAAATCCGGATTAATACCGCATAAAATCACAGAATAGCATTATTTAATGATCAAACATTTATGGGATAAAGATGGGCATGCGTGTCATTAGCTAGTTGGCGGGGTAACGGCCCACCAAGGCGACGATGACTAGGGGATCTGAGAGGATGACCCCCCACACTGGTACTGAGACACGGACCAGACTCCTACGGGAGGCAGCAGTAAGGAATATTGGTCAATGGAGGCAACTCTGAACCAGCCATGCCGCGTGCAGGAAGACTGCCCTATGGGTTGTAAACTGCTTTTATCCGGGAATAAACCTCTGCTCGTGAGCAGAGCTGAATGTACCGGAAGAATAAGGATCGGCTAACTCCGTGCCAGCAGCCGCGGTAATACGGAGGATCCAAGCGTTATCCGGATTTATTGGGTTTAAAGGGTGCGTAGGCGGCCTGTTAAGTCAGGGGTGAAAGACGGTAGCTCAACTATCGCAGTGCCCTTGATACTGATGGGCTTGAATGGACTAGAGGTAGGCGGAATGAGACAAGTAGCGGTGAAATGCATAGATATGTCTCAGAACACCGATTGCGAAGGCAGCTTACTATGGTCTTATTGACGCTGAGGCACGAAAGCGTGGGGATCAAACAGGATTAGATACCCTGGTAGTCCACGCCCTAAACGATGAACACTCGCTGTTGGCGATACACAGTCAGCGGCTAAGCGAAAGCGTTAAGTGTTCCACCTGGGGAGTACGCCCGCAAGGGTGAAACTCAAAGGAATTGACGGGGGCCCGCACAAGCGGAGGAGCATGTGGTTTAATTCGATGATACGCGAGGAACCTTACCCGGGCTTGAAAGTTAGTGAATGATCTAGAGATAGATCAGTGAGCAATCACACGAAACTAGGTGCTGCATGGCTGTCGTCAGCTCGTGCCGTGAGGTGTTGGGTTAAGTCCCGCAACGAGCGCAACCCCTATGTTTAGTTGCCAGCATGTAAAGGTGGGGACTCTAAACAGACTGCCTGTGCAAACAGAGAGGAAGGAGGGGACGACGTCAAGTCATCATGGCCCTTACGTCCGGGGCTACACACGTGCTACAATGGACGGTACAGAGGGCAGCTACATAGCAATATGATGCGAATCTCACAAAGCCGTTCACAGTTCGGATTGGGGTCTGCAACTCGACCCCATGAAGTTGGATTCGCTAGTAATCGCGTATCAGCAATGACGCGGTGAATACGTTCCCGGGCCTTGTACACACCGCCCGTCAAGCCATGGAAGTTGGGGGTACCTAAAGTATGTAACCGCAAGGAGCGTCCTAGGGTAAAACCGATAACTGGGGCTAAGTCGTAACAAGGTAGCCGTACCGGAAGGTGCGGCTGGAATACCTCCTTTCTGGAGTAGCACCGCCTACTCGCCACGCAACATGATATTTCGAATTAAGGTAGAATGTTAAAGCATAAAGACTAAAGCTGAAAGGCGGTTGTTGATACTTGATACTGACTACTTTAAAAACACAAGAGAAAAAAAGAAACACCCAGAAGAAAACGGTGGGCTGCTATCAAGGTAAGCTTAACGGAGACAAGAAGGGGAAGCCAAAGGAAGCAGTAGCGGTAAGATACTATATACTGCGAACAGATGCTTTACCTTAAAACAAGAAGTCCCGTAGCTCAGCCTGGTTAGAGCACTACACTGATAATGTAGGGGTCTCCAGTTCAAATCTGGACGGGACTACCATTGAAGTTTACAATTGGCGGTTTGCAGTTAACAGTTATCATAACTGGAAACTGATAACTGAACAATGGAAACTGATACTCTGGGGGATTAGCTCAGCTGGCTAGAGCGCCTGCCTTGCACGCAGGAGGTCAACGGTTCGACTCCGTTATTCTCCACCATTAAGGTTGAGGGTTAAAAGGTAGAAGGTGTAGGGTAAAACCTATAGCTGAAACAAACCACAACAGCATAAACACCTTATTATCGGGATCGGTAATATACATTGACATAAAGAAAAAATAAAAGAAGAAAACGCCATGGGGCACATATACAGATATAATGATATCGAAATATGAAACGGTTCGAGACCGCAGTTTTTTACTAATAAGGTTAAGCAGAGGCTTAGGCGCAGGACAATGAAACCCTCCACCTTTACACCCTCCCCCTTCAACCTTAATAAAGTTCTTTGACATATTGGAAGAAGTTAAAAAAGAAGAGCAAACAACAATAGGCGACTGTTGTGTTTGTGCTCTCCCGACGTAAAGTTGGGAATGAGACATCATAACAAGAGCAAAAAAGCATACCATATGGCGCAAAAGGCATATGAGTAGAAGAAAGTAATAAAGAGTACACGGGGGATGCCTTGGCTCTCAGAGGCGATGAAGGACGTGATAAGCTGCGATAAGCTTCGGGTATTTGCAAATAGGAATTGATCCGAAGATTTCCGAATGGGGCAACCCGGCATGTTGAAGACATGTCACATATAATGAGCAAACCTGCCGAACTGAAACATCTAAGTAAGCAGAGGAAGAGAAAATAACAATGATTTCCTGAGTAGTGGCGAGCGAAAGGGAAAGAGCCCAAACCTACCTTGTTACGGCAAAGTGGGGGTTGTAGGACTGCAACATGGCATTAGCAACCAGAAGTGGAATGGGATGGGAAGCCCAGCGATACACGGTGATAGCCCGGTACACGTATAGAATGCTAGCCTAGCAGTATCCTGAGTACCGCGAGGTCGGAGACGCCTTGTGGGAATCAGCCGGCACCATCCGGTAAGGCTAAATACTCCTGAGAGACCGATAGTGAACCAGTACCGTGAGGGAAAGGTGAAAAGAACCCCGAACAGGGGAGTGAAATAGAACCTGAAACCGTGTACTTACAAGCGGTCGGAGCTGGCAGGTCCAGTGACGGCGTGCCTTTTGCATAATGAGCCTACGAGTTACTCTTCTCTGGCAAGGTTAAGTGCTTCAGGCACGGATCCGAAGCGAAAGCGAGTCTGAATAGGGCGTATAGTCAGAGGAGGTAGACGCGAAACCTTGTGATCTACCCATGGACAGGTTGAAGGTGCGGTAACACGTACTGGAGGACCGAACCGATAAACGTTGAAAAGTTTCCGGATGATCTGTGGGTAGGGGTGAAAGGCTAATCAAACTGGGAAATAGCTCGTACTCCCCGAAATGTTTTTAGGAACAGCGTCGGTGTAGAGTTATATAGAGGTAGAGCTACTGATTGGGTGCGGGGGAGTCAAATCCTACCAAATCCAGACAAACTCCGAATGCTATATAATATAACCGGCAGTGAGGCGCGGGGTGCTAAGGTCACGCGCCGAGAGGGAAAGAACCCAGACCATCAGCTAAGGTCCCCAAGTTACAGTTAAGTTGAACTAACGAGGTCCGATTGCACAGACAGCTAGGATGTTGGCTTGGAAGCAGCCATTCATTTAAAGAGTGCGTAACAGCTCACTAGTCGAGCGATCGGGCATGGATAATAAACGGGCATTAAACTGTACACCGAAGCTATGGGATTGAAATATATCGGTAGGGGAGCATTCTATCGGCAGTGAAGGTACCTGGTAATGGGTGCTGGAGCTTATAGAAAAGCAAATGTAGGCATAAGTAACGATAAGGCGGGCGAGAAACCCGCCCACCGAAAGGATAAGGTTTCCTGATCAACGCTAATCGGATCAGGGTTAGTCGGGACCTAAGGAGAACCCGAAGGGGAAATTCGATGGACAACGGGTTAATATTCCCGTACTTTTTATAACTGCGATGTGGGGACGGAGTAGTGACACTGCCGCGATCTGACGGAATAGATCGTTAAAGGCTGTAGGTATTAGAACGGTAGGCAAATCCGCCGATCTAGCTGAGCGCTGATAGTACCGCAAGCCTTCGGGTGCGTGGATAGAGCAGGTAATCAGACTTCCAAGAAAAACCGCTAAGCTTCAGGTTATAAAAACCCGTACCGCAAACCGACACAGGTATCCGGGAAGAGGATTCTAAGGTGCTCGAGTGAATCATGGCTAAGGAACTCGGCAAAATGGCCCTGTAACTTCGGGAGAAGGGGCGCTGGCAGTAATGTCAGCCGCAGTGAAAAGGCCCAGGCGACTGTTTAACAAAAACACATGGCTTTGCAAAATCGAAAGATGAGGTATAAGGCCTGACACCTGCCCGGTGCTGGAAGGTTAAGAGGGGATGTCATCGTAAGAGAAGCATTGAATCGAAGCCCCAGTAAACGGCGGCCGTAACTATAACGGTCCTAAGGTAGCGAAATTCCTTGTCGGGTAAGTTCCGACCTGCACGAATGGTGTAACGATCTGGGCGCTGTCTCAGCCATGAGCTCGGTGAAATTGTGGTCCCGGTGAAGACGCCGGGTACCCGCAACGGGACGGAAAGACCCCATGCACCTTCACTACAATTTAACATTGACATTGGATACAGGATGTGTAGGATAGGTGGGAGGCTTTGAAGCGGCGTCGCTAGGCGTCGTGGAGCCAACGTTGAAATACCACCCTTTCTGTATTCGGTGTCTAATCCTTCAAAGAGGGAGACATTGTTTGATGGGTAGTTTGACTGGGGTGGTCGCCTCCAAAAAGGTAACGGAGGCTTTCAAAGGTAAGCTCAGTACGCTTGGTAACCGTACGCGGAGTGCAATAGCATAAGCTTGCTTGACTGTGAGACATACAGGTCGATCAGGGTCGAAAGACGGATATAGTGATCCGGTGGTTCTGCATGGAAGGGCCATCGCTCAAAGGATAAAAGGTACGCTGGGGATAACAGGCTGATCTCCCCCAAGAGCTCATATCGACGGGGAGGTTTGGCACCTCGATGTCGGCTCGTCACATCCTGGGGCTGGAGAAGGTCCCAAGGGTTCGGCTGTTCGCCGATTAAAGTGGCACGCGAGCTGGGTTCAGAACGTCGCGAGACAGTTCGGTCCCTATCTGTTGTGGGCGTAGGAATTTTGAGTGGGGCTGACCTTAGTACGAGAGGACCGGGTTGGACCAGCCTCTAGTGAATCTGTTGTTCCGCCAGGGGCATTGCAGAGTAGCTACGCTGGGAATAGATAAGCGCTGAAAGCATCTAAGTGCGAAACTAGCCACGAGATGAGAATTCCATATAGGACCGTAGCAGACTACTACGTTGATAGGCTACAGATGTAAAGCTGGTGACAGCACAGTCGAGTAGTACTAATCATCCGAAGCTTTCAAAGCAAACAGACTGTTGTTTGTTCTTCAAACTAACTTCTTTCAATAATATGTCACTGTTTAGCGTATAGCGCTGAGCGTACAGCGGTAAACGCCTGACGCGAAACGCCAACCGCTCAACATTAAAAATATTCAGGTGCCTATATCGGTGGTGTCCACCTCTTCCCATTCCGAACAGAGAAGTTAAGCCCACCAGAGCCGATGGTACTGCGGTAACACGTGGGAGAGTAGGTCGGTGCCAGATCTTAAAAGAAACCCTTCAGCAGAAATGTTGAAGGGTTTTCTTCGTTTACAGGGGTTTGGGCAGCGGGCGAAGCGCATGGGGCATAGGGCGGTTTCACACCATTGAGGGGTTAAGGAAAGTCAAGTTAGCTGTATCCGCCGAACACACGGATATCCACAGAGACCAGTCCATCATCGTTTATCCATCTTAAGTTGCTATTCTTCTTCGGTCCCAGGTTAAATAGCCCTGATGGGAGCGGCATCCCTTTTGGGCGGGTTAATTTGCCTAACAGATCAGGTTTCCCAAAAGGATAAAGCGTACAGCAGGACAGGACCCAGCCCATACACACAGGAAACTGCGCTTCAAAACCAGAATGTTTTTACACTATCGTGGAGTGCAGAAAAGTTAAGGGATTATTCCATTACGCTGATCTCCGCACAGCACATTCCATCATCGTTTATCCATCTTACGTTGTTATTCTTCTTCGGTCCCGGGTTAAATAGCCCTGATGGGAGCGGCATCCCTTTTGGGCGGGTTAATCTGTGCCTAACAGATCAGGTTTCCCAAAAGGATAAAGCGTACAGCAGGACAGGCCCCAGCCCATACACACAGGAAACTGCGCTTCAAAACCAGAATGTTTTTACACTATCGGGGAGTACAGAAAAGTTAAGGGATTATCCCATTACGCTGATCTCCGCACAGCACATTCCATCATCGTTTATTCATCTTACGTTGTTATTCTTCTTCGGTGCCGGGTTAAATAGCCCTGATGGGAGTAAAACCGACAGCAGGACCGGACCCCACCTAAATGCACAGGAAACTGCGCTTCAAAAAATGAAAGAGATTGTAATTAACAATGCTGTTGTTATACGGCTTAAGCGTTGGCTTCTTCCTTAACTGCCAATTGCCCACAAGCGGCGTCAATATCTTTACCACGGCTACGGCGGATGTTGGTATTAATCCCCTGGCTTTTTAAATAATTAGAAAAGGCATCAATTTTATCTCCTTCTGCATTGGTGAAATCGGCAAAAGAAATAGGATTATATTCTATCAGATTTACTTTACAGGGTATATGTTTACAAAATTTAGCCAAATCCATCGCATCAGAAATTTCATCGTTAAAATGGTTAAAAACGATGTACTCGTAGGTGACTGGATTTTTGGTTTTGGCAAAATAGTATTTTAAGGCTTCTGCGAGTGCTTTTAAAGAATTGGCTTCGTTTATAGGCATGATCTCATTACGCTTTTTATCATCAGCGGCGTGTAATGATAGTGCCAGATTAAATTTAGCCCCATCATCTCCCAATTTTTTGATCATTTTGGCAATACCGGCAGTAGAAACAGTGATGCGTTTGTAGCTCATGTTTAAGCCATCGGGCGCAGTAATACGTTCGATAGACTTTAATACATTGGCATAATTTAGAAGCGGTTCGCCCATACCCATATACACAATATTGGTGAGGGGATTGTTATAATTCTGTTTTGCCTGTTTATCAATTAATACTACCTGATCATAGATCTCGTCAGCGTTTAAATTACGCTTACGGTCCATATAACCGGTTGCACAAAACTTACAGGTTAAACTGCAGCCTACCTGAGAGCTCACACAAGCCGTCATGCGATCTTCCAGAGGAATTAAAACGCCCTCTACAATATTGCCATCAGCTAATCTGAAAGTATTTTTTATGGTATGGTCGTTACTGAACTGAGAGTTGTTGACCTGAACGGCGTTAATGGCAAAGGTTTCGTTCAATACCTTACGGAGATCTTTAGAAAGATTGCTCATCTCCTCAAAACTCGTTGCCGATTTCTCCCAAAGCCACTGATAAATTTGCTTGGCCCTAAAAGCAGGCTGTTGCATGGCTACAAGATGTTGTTGTAATTGAGGTAGATCTAATGCACGAATATCGGTTTTTTTTGCTGTTACCATTTGTTGCAAAGGTACTTAAAAAAGATAGAAGGTAAAAAGGCGAACGGTAAAAGGTCGTTAGATTAGGCCAAATTTTACAATTGGTTAGCTTATCTTCCTCTGCCTCTTGTGTTTGACTTACTTGCAGGTTTACCTTTTGCTGATCTCGAATTTCTGTTCGCGTTATTACTTTTACCACTAGGTTTTGCGCCTGAATGACCAGCTGTTTTTTTGCCAGTAGATTTTTTGATACCGTGTTTAGGTTTGAACACTTTTTTAGGCTGCTCTTCCCTAAGTTCCGGAATTTCCTCCCAGGTGTCTGTTTTTTTCTTGCTGGTACTTTTTGATTTGGGCTTAGCCTCAGAAGACGAATTTTCAATACTCTTCGTAATGGCTTTCACCTCTTCCTCGGTCAGTTCCCTAAATTCTCCCGTGGGGATGCCTTTAAGGCTGATATTCATGATGCGTGTACGCTCGAGTTTGGTTACTTCGTAGCCAAAATGCTCGCACATTCTTCTAATTTGCCTGTTTAAACCTTGAATTAAGGTAATATTAAAAACAAAGGTACTGATCTGGCGCACCTTACATTTGCGTGTATTTACGCCCAAAACAGGAACACCATTACCCATCTCGAAAATAAAATCTTCGGTTATGGGTTTATTAACCGTAACTACGTATTCCTTTTCGTGTTTATTCCCTGCCCTTAAAATTTTGTTAACGATATCGCCATTATTGGTGAGGAAGATCAGACCTGACGAATCTTTATCCAACCGGCCAATGGGAAATATTCTTTCACTATGGTTAATGTAATCGACAATATTATCGCGTACGCTGCCTTCGGTAGTACTGGTAATGCCAACAGGTTTGTTAAAAGCCAGCAGGATGAAATTACTTTCTTCTTTAGGCTCGATATTATGGCCGTTTACCATCACTTTATCGCCTGCAAAAACCTGATCGCCAACCTTAGCCCTTTTTCCGTTAATAAAAACAGTACCCTTTTCAATATAACGGTCAGCTTCACGGCGTGAACATAATCCGCTTTCGCTGATGAATTTATTTAAACGGGTGGCAGCATTATTGTTCATGATGCAATTTTACGGAAATAAATTGTGTTATCCATTCTCAACAGTAGCAACAAATGCATGAACAGTACTTTTAAGCTTTGTTAAAGTTTCGAAATCTGTAATTTCTGCATTATGATTAATTCTAGCTTTTGCGAAGGGAATGAGCTGTGAAGATATTTTAGCCTCAAGTACGGTCAAAATATCTATTAAGGATTGATAGGCTTTTTCACCCTGTGTAGAAGCAACAAGTACTAAAACAGATTTGCCGGACAATGACGCGACACTTACCGTCCAATCGAGCAGGTTTTCTAACGAGCCGGGTAGCCCCATAGCATATTCGGGTGTAGAAATGATGATGCCATCTGCCAAGTGGATGCTTTTTACGAAGATCATGAACAATCTGCGGTGGATCTACCGAATCTAAATCAGGATTGAAATGTGGAATCTCTGCAATGGATGGAAAGTTTGTTACTGCAAAGTCTTCGCCTAGGAGCCGAGAGATAGCTGTTATATAAAGTGAATTAGTTGATATTGCTTTCGTACTGCCTGAAATTGCCCATATTTTTTTCATGACTAAATCTAGCAAAGTCAAAATATACTATCAAGATGGTCTCATAATTAGGTAGTCATTTTAAAATGGCCATCAAAACGCACGAGGTTTCGATAGCCTAATTTGAATGTATTACGAGTTAAAAGTTTTGATCATCTGCACTTGGTCCATAACTTCCCGGAACAGGAATATTCAATAACCTTAAGTAAACACCTAATTGTGCCCTGTGGTGAGTGGTCTGGCTAAGTGAATGACGGATGGTTTCATATTTAGAATAATCGGCTAAAACCTGTTTGCCCATACTCAATACCCAACGCCCGTTCAAATCAGATTCGTCAGCTTTTTCTAAAGCTGCTTTTCCTGCTGCATAATTTTTTTCCAAAATTTTAACCAGGTCATCACTGCTTTCTACAGGAGGTTCTGTGTAGGGTTCAGTTTCAAAATCTAATCCATCTGTCGTTAAAGCCAATGAAACCCAGCGTGGCAGGTCGGTAATATGAACCACAAGCGATTTCATTTTCATGCTTTTTTCATGTGGTGCCCAGTCAAACTTATCTGCGGGCAGAATAGCCAGGAACTTTTTTGTGATGTTAAATTCGGCTTCTAGTTCCTTTAATAATAAATTAATAATATCCATATTCTTCTGTTTTGTTTTTTCTGCCGTGTGTAATTCCATCAGTAATAAATCAGCAATGTTCATGATCTTTGAGGTTTGTTTACACGAAGAAAATACAGGCCACTGACAACCCTATGGCAGCGTAAAAAATAATTTATAAGAGGTCGTCATTTCGGGCGGAGCCGAGAAATCTATTAAGCATAGATCTCTCCATTTCTCTGCGCTTCAGTCAAGATGATGGGGATTTTAATTGAACCGAAATGTAGGGCTTAATAATTTACCGGAAGTAAATGCATATAATCACTTAAAGGCATGTGCTGCATTTTTTTGAAAGGGATCCCCAGGTTTTTAAGGCAGATTATCCTCGTCAGGTTAAAATCCCGATATTCATTCCGATGGTGACACCAGGCAATTAAATGCCAGCTAAAAGCATAGAAAATAAGACCAATGGGCTCAACTTCCCGTTTGCTCATTTCTTCCTTATTGTTTTTATAGTTCAATTCAATGAGTTGTTTTTCGGCAATGGCGTGCTGAATAATCGACAGGTATTCGAAATTAAAACTTAACCGTGCCGGTATTTGCAATTTAATATGTTGATTTAAAGTTTCCAGCTTTTCCTTCTGGCCGGTTTTTAATACCGCCTTTACTTTAGTCAAAGCCGTGGCATAATGGGCACGGATAGAATTATCGGCAAATCCACTCACTAAACTTTCAACCAATAGCAGAGCATTAGCCTCATCCATATTAAAGGATACAGGTGGCAGGAAATAACCCTGTACCAGGTAATAACCTTTATGCTGTTCAAAACTTACCGGTATTCCCTGTTCGCCTAATGCTTTAATATCACGATAAACGGTACGCACACTCATATCAAACCGTTCTGCAATTTTCTCTGCGGTAATGTATTTTCTGGATTGGAGCAGGGTTAAAATTCCGAAAAGGCGGTCTATGCGGTTCATAGTTTATTTTTTGAGGTGATTAAAATTAAAGTTTTTTAATCAACTTTTCTTGTGGTACGTTATTTGTAAAAGATAAATGCATATCAATTCTTTAGGTTAAACCGTTGTTACAATGGATACCCTATATAATCTAAATCAATGGCGGCTGTTATTCAAAAAAGATTCTTCCGGGCAATTAAAGGTAAAGTGATCATCGGTTTTCTGTTTGCCTGTTTTGCGCTGCTCCTGGCATGGGGAATCAGTAAGTTTGCCTTTACGAGGATGCTAGATACCGTTGAAGAAATTTCTGCACCGAATGATCGGTTAAGGATTGTTAATGACCTTTCGCATAAGATAGCCAGATTGGATCAATTGCAACGTGATGAGGCTTTTAACAAACAGGGTACTTATAGTTTTCTTAAAGAATCGCGTAGGTTAAGATCAAGTTTAGATACATTACGTAAGTTATACCGTGGAGATTCTGCGCAGTTGGCAAGGATAAAATCGATCAAAAGTTTGCTATCCGATCGCGATAAGCAATTTGTGAACTACCTGAAGGTGAGAGAAACACTGGTGAACACCAAATCTTTTTCTGATGAGGTTAAGAAATTGAATGAGTTGGTGGCTACACGCAGCAGGCAAACGGATAGCGCTGTATTAACTACGGAAACAACCACATCAACTACTACCGTTGCACCTGAAGAAGAACAAAAATCGAGGGGATTTTTGAGTAAACTTTTTGGCAAGAAAAAATCGGATGTATATAAAATTATTAATGAAGAGTTTAAGGTTAAACGCGATACTTTAAATGCAAAAGCTGAAGATAGTATCATGAAAAGTATGACGGGTTCGTTAAAAAATATCGAGCTGGAACAACGTCAGAAAAGCCAGAAATTTTTAAAGCGGGAGGCCGATTTATCAAGTGCTAGTAATGCCCTAACCGCCAAAATACTACAGATTTTAAGAGAGGTTGAGGGACAAGCGGTAGCTCAGGTAGATTTGAACGGTATCCAGGCTAAAGAAGTAGTGAATGATGGAATTACCCAGATTACAACCATTATTATTATCTTTTTTCTGTTAACGGTTATTTTGCTGTATTTGATTTTGGCAGACATCACCAAAAGCAACAGATATAGAAAAGAATTGGAACTGGCTAAAGATGAGGCCGAGTACCATGGTAAAGCAAAACAGCGGTTCCTGTCAAACATGAGCCATGAAATCAGAACTCCGCTACAGTCTATTTTAGGTTATGCCGAACTGATTACCCAACAGGATGTTCCCAATAAAAAAGATGTAGATGCCATTTACCAATCTTCCATCCATTTACTTCAGATTGTTAACGAGGTATTGGACTATAACCGGATTACTTCAGGAGAGTTTAGTTTCAATAACCAGGTATTCAATATCCGAAAAGCTTTGGATGAGGTTGTTTCGGTCATGCGGCCACTGGCAGAACAGAAGTTACTCCAATTGAACACAGCATTTGATCTTGCTGAGTTAGAATTCGTAAAGGGTGATGCTTTCAGGCTAAAGCAAATTTTGTTTAACTTATTGGGTAACGCGGTAAAATTTACTTTGAAAGGCGAAATTAAGCTTATTGTATCTTACAAAAAGCAAGGAGAGGATCTGCACTTTCATTTTATGGTACAGGATACCGGAATCGGTTTTGAGGAAAAAGATATTCCGAAGATATTTAATGAATTTGAGCAGATAGAATCTCCTGAAAAATATGTTCTTAATCCGGCCGGTACCGGTTTGGGCCTTCCTATTGTTAAATCTTTGATTGAAGCACAGGGAGGAAGGATTTACGTAAAAAGCAAACCGGGCATTGGTACCACATTTAATATTTATATCAAATATGAAAATACCACCGAACGTATAAATGATGATTTAGATTTAGCGCATTATGCCATTGTAAACCCAGGTATGGTGTGGGTAATTGATGACGACAAACTTATCCTGGATTTATGTGGAATGATTTTTCAGAAAAATAAAATCCCTTACAGAAGTTTTACCCGGGTGGCAGATATGCTTCATACTGAACCCGAGGCCGATTTAAAATATGTTTTGATTGATATGCGAATGCCTGAAATGACAGGTTTCGAACTTTGCCACTTATTAAAAAAGAAATTGCCGCAAAATATTAAATTTTATGCCATTACTGCACAGGTGTTGCCCGAAGAGCGCGAAATGGTTTTGAGCGAGGGTTTTGATGGACTAATTATGAAACCGTTTAGAGCGGTTGATATCCTGTCTATTTTTGATAAAACAGAAATATTAACAAACCAGCCCGAATTTGATTTTTCTTCTATTGAAAAAATGACTTTTGGCGATCAGCAGCTACTGGAAAAAATCATTACCCGTTTTAAGCAGGATTCAATCGATGATGCAGCCGAAATTAAAAAGCACCTGGATGAAAACGATCAGGATAAAAGTAGGTTATTGGTGCACCGCCTTGCAGGACGTACCGCGCAGATGGGCTCGAAAACATTAGCCAATGCCCTTAGAACCTTGGAATTGGAGATAGCAGAAAAAGGATTAACAGAAAATATTAAATCTGATGTGTTATCGCAGATCAAAGAACTGGATAATTTAATTGCCTTTATAGAAAAAATCGACTATGCTAATGCCGAATAATTATTCTATCCCATAGCGTTCCATTTTAGCATACAACGTTTTCCTGTCAATATTTAAAATTTTTGCCGCTTTCGATTTGTTATATCTTACTTTGATCAGTGTTTCGGTAATCAATGCTTTTTCATTTTGCTCATTAACAGCTTTGAGATCGGATGAATTACCCGGGGCCGATTGCTGATTTACAGAAATCATCATTTCATCAGGTAAGGCATTAATCTGGGCAATATCGCCCTGGCTCAGTAAAACCATTCTTTTAATCACATTGCTAAGCTCGCGGAGATTTCCAGGCCAATCGTAACTCAACAATAATGCTTTCGCTTCAGCAGAAACACTTTTAACATTCCGGCCTAAATCGCGGTTTGATAAAGTTATAAAGTGGTTAATAAACAGTTCTAAATCTCCACCCCTATCCCGCAACGGCGGAAGTTGGATTTTAAATTCATTTAAACGATGATATAAATCTTCTCTAAATTCTCCCTGTTGCATACTATTGGACAGATCATCATTGGTTGCTGTAATGATGCGGACATTAACGGGAATCTGTTTGGTACTGCCCAAAGGCTGGATCACCCTTTCCTGTAAGGCCCTGAGCAATTTAATCTGCACTTCGTAACTGAGATTGCCCACTTCATCTAAAAATAAAGTTCCGCCATTGGCCGCCTCAAACTGGCCCTTTTTATCATTTAATGCCCCTGTAAATGCGCCTTTAACATGTCCAAATAATTCACTGGCCGCTAAATCTTTGGATAATGCACCGCAATCTATGGCAACGAAAGGTTGATCAGCACGTTTGCTCTGCTGGTGCAGGGTTCTGGCAGCAAATTCTTTCCCTGTGCCACTTTCGCCCTGTATAATTACCGACATGTCTGTGGGGGCTACCAAATTAATATGCTCATACAGCTTATCTGCAATGGCACTTTTTCCCTTTATAAAATCGCTGTTTACTTCTTTTGGTTCAACACTTTTTAAATCCTTTTTAGTCAAAGAATTTTTGATCACCATTAATAGCTCATCTGGATTAACTGGTTTGGTAATGTAATCAAACGCACCTAATTGAATAGATTTTACCGCTGTACGCACATCATTAAAGCTGGTCATGATGATTACCGGAATAGAAAGACCGAAATCGCGAAGATGGGTAAGCACTTCAAATCCGGTTCCATCCGGCAGGCGGTAATCTATTAAAAGTAAATCGAATGTATTGCTTTCAACTTGCTTAAATGATTGCTTTACTTGTGTTACGAGGGTAATCTCGTGACCGTTTTTGGTTAAAAAACCGTCAAGTAATTGGGCAAATGTGGTATCGTCTTCTAAAATCAGGATTCTCGCCATGTAACAAAAATAAGAAAAGCCGGACATAATCCGGCTTTCTTATCATAGGTAGATGTAATTATTTGGGTTTTATTGTACGGGCTTACCGTCTTTATCAATTTTAACAGAACCAGTTTCTGCTTCTTTTTTAACATTGATTAAGTAATATTCTTTAGTACCCTCTTTTACCGACCAGGCTTCTGTAGCGGTCCATCCTTTGTAAGCATCAGATTTTAATGCGGTGGTTACCGGCTCAGGTAATTCTTCCAGTTTAACCGGAGTTTTTACTGCACTATCCTGAACTGCAATAATTGCACCGTTTTTGATTGTATTTACTTCACTTGCCTGTACTGCTGTGAATCCTGCGAATGCTAAAGTAGCGGCTAAAATGATCTTTTTCATGATATGATGTTTTAAATATGTTTGGTAACTCGCGTTACATTAAATACTGATTAATTACAGAGCGCTAATCGATCTTACTCTATTGAACCGGTTTACCGTCTTTATCAATTTTAACAGAACCAGTTTCTGCTTCTTTTTTCACGTTGATTAAATAGTACTCTTTAGTACCCTCTTTTACCGACCAGGCTTCAGTAGCGGTCCAACCTTTATAAGCATCAGATTTTAATGCGGTGGTTACTGGCTCAGGTAATTCTTCCAGTTTAACCGGAGTTTTTACTGCACTATCCTGAACGGCAACAATTGCAGCATTTTTGATTGTATTTACTTCACTTGCCTGTACGGCTGTAAATCCTGCGAATGCTAAAGTAGCGGCTAAAATGATCTTTTTCATGATAAGATGTTTTAAATATGTTTTGTAACTCACGTTACGTTAAATACTCGTTAATTATAGAGCGCTAATTGATTTTATTTATTGAACTGGCTTACCGTCTTTATCAATTTTAACTGAACCAGTTTCGGCTTCTTTTTTCACATTGATTAAATAATACTCTTTAGTACCCTCTTTTACCGACCAGGCTTCTGTAGCGGTCCATCCTTTGTAAGCATCAGATTTTAATGCTGTGGTAACTGGCTCAGGAAGTTCTTCCAACTTAACCGGCGTTTTCACCGCGCTATCCTGAACTGCAACAATTGCAGTAGTTTTAAAATCTTTTACTTCACTTGCTTTTACTGTTGAGAATCCTGCTAATGCTAATACTGTAGCTGCTAAAACGAACTTTTTCATAGTATATATTTTAAAATTTAATTTGTGTAACAATACTTGCTAATGTTTCATAATGATGCCAAATGAAGTGTTCTGATTAAGTATTTGATATTCAGTTAATTATTGTTGTGCCAAAGTATTAACAATGTGGAGTTTGTCTACACTTTGTAGTGAATGACTACAAGTTTAGCAGCTATTTACCTCTGGCTTGGCAGTGTGCTATTGTTTTATTACCGTCAGATCCTGCGGATTTTAAAATCCTTCAAAGTGAAATTGTTAACTATTGCACCTCCAGAGTTCTTTTAGCTGTCCGTTACCTTCTGTCAGCACATCAGAAAAAATAAATTTCAATTTTTGAAAAAAAGAAGAATTTTTTCTATCATTGCAGCCCGATTAAAGCCTCCTTAGCTCAGCTGGTAGAGCAACTGACTTGTAATCAGTAGGTCATTGGTTCGATTCCGATAGGAGGCTCTTTTTCTTTCCCACATTTCCAGTTTCTTTAGAATTAATTTCAAAAATGATTTCTGCATCAAAATAGGTCTGCCACAGAAAAATATTTTATTTGCTCCCGTTATTCCGCTAATTTGCGATATGTTAAAATATTTTTCAGCTGATTGGATCTTTCCTGTTTCCTCCCCACCATTGAAAAACGGAGTGGTAGTTGTAAATCCAGCGGACGAAATTGAAGGAGTGTTAACCAGAGAAGAAGCCGAAAGCCTTAATTTGGATATAGTAAAATATAAAGGGGCAATCGTTCCAGGCTTTATTAATACCCATTGCCATTTAGAATTATCGCATATGTTAGGTCAAATCCCGGAGCAAACGGGTTTGGTAGAATTTGTACAGCAAATTATTAAAAGCAGACAGGGCGATATCGCAGAGATTAAAGCGGCTATGTATGCAGCCGACCAGGAAATGTTCGATAATGGAATTGTTGCTGTTGGTGATATTTCTAATCAAATTTTGTCTAAAGAAGTAAAAGAGAATAGTAAAATCCATTACCATACCTTTGTAGAGGCCATGGGTTTTAATCCCGAAAGGGCCGGTGCCATAATGGATAATGTAAAGGGAATTAAGCAGGATTTTAAACCACTGCCCGTATCTATTGTTCCGCATGCACCTTATTCAGTATCTCCGGCATTATTCGAATTAATAAGGGAAGATGCAGAAAAAGATAATAGCTTTATAAGTGTCCACAATCAGGAGACGGACAATGAAAATGCTTTTTTCGAAAATAAAACAGGTGGATTTTTAGTTCTCTATCAATTTTTAGGACTGGACATCAATTTCTTCGGGCCAACCCATAAAACATCATTACAAAGCTGGCTGCCTTATATCAAGGAACAGAAAGCTTTATTGGTGCACAATACCGTTTCAAACAAAGCTGACATTACATTTGCGGAAGCGAATAACCCGAATTTATACTGGTGCCTTTGTCCGCAGGCCAATTTATATATAGAAAATGCTTTACCTGATGTTGAGCTGTTAATGGACGAAAATGTAAAGATCACCCTGGGAACAGATAGTTTGGCCAGCAACCATCAACTTAATATTCTGTCGGAAATGCTCACTTTACAGAAATACAAACAGGTTCCTTTTGAAAAACTGCTGAGCTGGGCAACCATAAACGGAGCAGAATTTTTGGAGCTTGATCAGCAAATGGGTACAATAGATGTTGGTAAAAAGCCAGGATTGAATTTAATTCAGCTTTCTGCCAATTTTAAAATTGAAAGCGATAAAGTACAGCGGCTGATTTAAAGAAAATACTCATTCTTTAATCACCTTAAAAATCGCTTGTTTTGAAGAGTCATTTTATTTGGTCCTGAGTTTTAATGCTGCTTCTGCCTTATACATAAAAAAGTAGCTTTTTTTAATGTATAAGGGGATGATTTCAATTTGTTTAATGCGATTTTAGAGTTATATAGAATCTTTTCGGAATAAGTGATATTCAATAATTTGCCAACTATTTATAAAGTAAATTCCTTATGAATCCCATCTGTAAACTTTTCAATATTAAATATCCCATTGTCCAGGCCGGCATGGTTTGGTGCAGTGGCTGGAGACTGGCTTCAGCAGTTTCTAATGCAGGAGGCCTGGGCATCATTGGAGCAGGTTCGATGTATCCTGAAGTTTTAAGATCGCATATTCAAAAATGCAAATTGGCTACTCATCAGCCATTTGGTGTTAATATTCCATTGCTCTATCCTAATATCAAGGAAATTATAGATGTAGTAATTGAGGAGGATGTAAAAATTGTATTTTCTTCTGCCGGCAACCCTGCCACATGGACCAGTTTTTTAAAAGAAAGAGGTGTTACTGTTGTTCATGTGATTGCAAATACAAAATTTGCCATAAAAGCCCAGGAAGCTGGTGTTGATGCGATTGTTGCCGAGGGTTTTGAGGCGGGAGGTCATAATGGAAGAGAAGAAACCACGACTATGTGTTTAATCCCGATGATTAAAGAGAAGGTTAAAATTCCGGTCATCGCGGCTGGGGGCATAGCGAGTGGTAAAGCCATGCTGGCTGCATTTGCCCTGGGTGCAGATGCGGTTCAAATCGGTTCAGCTTTTGCGGTGGCCGAAGAATCATCCGCACACGAAGCATTCAAAAATAAAATTATTGCTGCTACTGAAGGAGATACTAAACTGGCCATGAAAAAACTGGTTCCGGTAAGGTTATTGAAGAATGAATTTGCCGATGCTATCGCCAATGCTGAGACTGAAGGCGCAAGCCGGAATGAGCTGGCAGAACTTTTGGGCCATGCAAGAGCAAAATTGGGGATGTTTGAAGGTGATATGGAAAATGGCGAACTCGAAATCGGTCAGGTTTCGGCTATGCTGAAAGAAATCAAGCCTGCAGGAGTTATCCTTGATGAAATATGGCAGGAGTTTAAAGTAAAAATAGCCCAGCTTGCACAAATGCAAAACAAATTGGGTATCTAAATCAATAGTATATTATAATTAAGGCTTATCTCGCCATCTCTATTATATTTAGGACAGATGAATGATTGGTAGTGTTGTTATTCTTTGAATGATTTATGCCACAACAATTAAAGGCTTCCAAATTAACGGTATTGGACTTTTTCAAGTAAAGAAACGGTATGTGAAAGGTTTTGGATCATTTTATCTTTAAGTTCGATCGTTTTGTTTTTCTCACTTAACAGGCTTTTTAGTCTTTTAATTTCTTCTGCCGATGCCTGTGTTTCCTTTTTACTGAGTTCGGAAAACAATTTACCCTTTTCGTAATAACTAAAAAAATTGTAGCCCAGCACCTCGCTCACGGTGGCCAGTAAAGAAACATCAAGGGTAGCACTATTGATGATTTCCTGTGCCTTGCTTTTGCTGATGGCCATTTTTTCTGCAAATATGGAAATGGGAATCTCTTTTGTCTTCATTTCCTTCCAGATCATCAACCCTATATGTACACTCATTATCTTCTCGGTTTTAAAATCCAAATTACCTAAATGTTAACCTATTCCGGAAAAATTAGTGTTAATGATAACCAGTCTAATTATAATTTTGTATAGCGGCGAATTATCTCTTTTTTTATAAAAATTTAAAGACTGAAGTCTGCCAGTAGCGTATAACTGGCAGTTTTGACTTAATAACATTCATATCAGCAATAGATTAAAAATTTAACCAAATTGTATAAGTATGGTTAAGTCAGTTCGGTACCTGCATTAACAGGTGTTAAAGAATTGTGATAATTCGTTTACCTTTGCAACTGTAAACATTTCAACTTTACAACAGCAGATGAAACATCTCAATATAACAGTAACAGGTAAAGTGCAGGGCGTAGGCTTTAGAGAAACGACTAAAATTATTGCCAACCAGATGATGGTAAATGGTTTTGTAAGGAACGAAAAAGACGGATCGGTTTATATCGAAGCAGAAGGTGAAGAAATCTTTTTGGAAGAATTTGTAAACTGGTGCCATGAAGGGCCTGACCGCTCGCGTGTAGAAAATGTGGTGGTAAGCGACGGCGAAGTAAAAAACTATCGTAATTTTGAAGTTTTAAGAAAGTAGCTGTAGCAAGACTACTCAATAGTAATCTAAATATCTTGATACCTGATACTTTTATCCTGATTAAAACAAATGTCTGTATATAAAAAGTTTCTTGGGCAAACTATGATTTATGGTATCAGTACCATTTTTTCGCGGTTGTTCAATTTTATTTTAACGCCTGTTTACACCGGTGTTTTCGCCCCGGGCGTTTATGGAGTTTTCACCAAAATGTTCAGTTATGTGTCCATCATCAATCCAATATTGGCTTTTGGGATGGAAACTACGTTTTTCAGGTATTTAAATAAACATGAGGATCGGAAACAGGAAGTGTACAACAACAGCTTTTTGGTAATCGCTTTTATATCCACCCTGTTTTTAATCACTGCATTAATTTTTTCCGATTTCCTGGCCAGGTATACTTTAGATGGAAACATCGCGGAATTGGCAGATCAAAAATCTTACGTCAATTATTTTGCGTGGATTTTATTTGTAGATGCCATCAGTGTAATTCCGTTTGCCAAATTAAGGGCAGATGGTAAGCCCTTTAAATATAGCTTAATTAAGTTTCTCAATATAGGCACGTTTGTGGGTTTAAATCTGGTGTTCATTTACGTGATCCCATTCCTCATCAAACATGATATATTGAACGGGTGGTTCACTTCATGGTATAAAGGCCGCTGGGTGGGTTATGTATTCGTAGCTAATTTAATCGCGAGCATCGTCACGCTACTGATGCTTATTCCGCAGTTTTTAGAAATTCAGTTTAAGTTTAATAAAAGCTTATTCAATAATATGCTGGGCTATAGCTGGCCCGTGCTTGTGGCTAATTTATCATTTATCATCAATGAAAATTTAGACAAAATTTTATTGGGTAAATACCTGCCGGAAAATATTGCCAACCATGATGTTGGTATTTATGGAGCCGTATGTAAGCTGGCCATCTTCATTAGTATTTTTAATACGGCTTTTAGATTGGGTGCCGAACCTTTTTTCTTTAGTCATGCTAAAAATGCCAATGCAAAGCAGACCTATGCCAATATCCTGTATTACTTTATACTTGCTTTATCCATCCTTTTTGTAGGCTTAACAGCAAATATCGAAATCATCAAATATTTCATCAATTCAAGGTATTGGGTGGGGCTTAACGCCGTTCCGTTTTTGTTGTTCGGTTATGTATGTTTAGGTATTTATATGAATTTATCGGTATGGTACCGTTTATCCGATCAAACCAGGTATGGCCTATATATCTCTTTGGTCGGCGCTGTTTTCACCATCATTATGAACATTATCCTGATTCCTAAATTCAGTTATATGGGGTCTGCATGGGTATCCATGTTTGCCTATTTTATCATCATGGTCATTTCTTATCTACTTGGGCAAAAGCATTATCCTATTCCTTATAAACTCAAAGCAATGAGTATCTATATATTGGTTTCTATTGTATTGGTATACTTATCGTTTTGGGTTTTTAAACGCAATATTTACATCGGGAATGGCATTTTAGTGCTATTTCTCCTGGGTATTTTTTATTTTGAGAAGAATAATGTAGTGAAAATGTTAAAGAAGTAAATCAGCAGAATTAATCATCTCGAATCTCACATCTCAGAAAAAATGGAAATAAAAATCATCAATACATCCGGGCACCCGCTTCCTCAGTACGAAACTGCCCATGCTGCAGGAATGGATTTAAGGGCAGCCATCACAGCAGAAATAGTACTCAAACCTTTACAGCGCTTATTGGTGCCAACAGGCCTGTTTATTGAGCTGCCTATCGGTTATGAAGCACAGATCAGACCAAGAAGTGGCCTGGCCTATAAACATGGCATCAGCATTGTAAATTCACCAGGTACAATAGATGCCGATTACCGTGGCGAAATAAAAGTTTTATTGGTAAATTTATCAGATACAGACTTCAAGATTGTTAATGGCGATAGAATTGCCCAAATGGTAGTGGCCAAACATGAAACGGTGAGCTGGCAGCCAGTTACAGCACTGGGCGAAACGGCACGGGGCGAAGGCGGTTACGGACATACGGGGAAATAGTTTGGAGTTGACAGTTTGCAGTAATTTTTGGATATGAGGCGTAAAATAAATTTTCTTATCGGGGCTGCTTTTTTTAGCTTTCAGGCTTTTGGGCAGGGAACGGTTACGCCGGTTACCAATCGCGATAGCAATGTGGTAAAGCAATTATTTTTTGCCGGACTAAGGGAGAAAATGTCTGAAAATTATGTTGTAGCCGCGACAAATTTCAATAAAATTGTTGGGTTAGACCCTGGTAACCATGCTGCCTACTTCGAGCTGGCTAATGCAGACTTACGCCTAGATAAGCTTTTGGAAGCGGAACAGCACATCAAACAGGCCATTAAAATAAACGCTGGAAACTTATGGTACTGGCGCTTACTCGGCGAGGTGTATAAACGCACCAATAATATGCCCGAACTGATCGGGGTATTTAACCAGCTGATCCGCCTCGATCCTGAAAACGATGCCTATTATTTTGATAAGGCCAATGCGCAGTTTTTGGCCAATCAGTTGGATGCTGCTAAAAAAACTTATGATGAGATCCAGGGTAAATTTGGCGATTCAAGGGATCTGACGAATGCCAGAAAACGCTTTCAGGCAAATGGAAGTGCTACAGAAAGTGACATTGTAAAATTATTGGAAGGCAACCAGGCCGATGTAAAGAATTACTTATATGCTGCAGGTTTACTTTTGCAAAAAGGAAATGATCAGGAAGCATTAAAGGTGTTGACAAAAGCCCAACAGCTGGAACCGAATAATTTTGAGGTAAACCTGGCTTTAGCCGACATTTACCGCAGTCAGAAAAATGATGAGGCCGCATTTTCTTCCTTAAAATTGGCTTTCCAAAACAATGAAATGCCATTTACAGAAAAGTTAAAGATTATTGCCGCACTTTTTCCGAAACTGAACCAACCCGTTGTAGCTAAAAATGTAACCGAGCTAAGTAAGCTGGTTGCAGAGAAAAACCCAACTGAAGCAAAAGCATTGGCACTTTATGGCGATGTACTTTATCAGCAGAATAACTTAAAAGAAGCATTGCTGCAATATCAAGCTGCATTAAAACTTAACGATCAGGTTTACATCGTGTGGGAACAGGTGATTAACATTCAAACCTTACTTGGGCACTATGATGAAGCTATAAAAGTTGGCGATGAGGCATTAACTATTTATCCCAATCAGGCCAGTTTATATTATTACATGGCCTATGCCTTGTTTAAAACCGGTAAATATGATGCTGCCCAGAATAATTTAAAAATATCTCTACAATTGGATGTAGATAATAAAAGCCTGCAAGCACAGATTTTCGCACTTCAGGGCGATCTCTATATCAATCAGAATAATTTTGGTCAGGCAAAAACCGCTTTCGAAAAAGCCATCGTGCTGGAGCCTGATAATTATCTCATCATGAATAACTATGCCTATTATCTGGCATTAAGAAATGACGATTTAACAAAGGCAGCTAAATATGCCGAAACTGCAGCCCTTGCCATGCCCAATAACCCCTCAATTGCAGATACTTATGCTTTCATTCTGTTTAAACAGCAGAAATACGATCTGGCAAAAACATGGATTGAAAAGGCCTTACAAAACAATAGCAATAAAAATGGTGTTTACTTGGAGCGATATGGAGATATACTTTTTCTGAAAGGCGAAAAAGATGCTGCATTAATCCAATGGCAAAAAGCAAAAGAGGCCGGAAACGGATCAGAGGTATTAATTAAAAAGATCAATGAAAAGAAATATTTTAAATAGTGTATTCCTTTTAGGAGCGGTAATTTTTGTTTCGGCATGTAAACCTAAAAAAGAAATTGTAGTGGCTCCGCCTACCAAAACGGAAACCAAAACAGATAATTCTAAAGCAGAAGCCTTAACCTTATTAAATAGCAAACAACTTAAATTTAATACGCTTTCGCTTAAAGCAAAAGCAAGTTTGGATATTGCCGGCGACGCAAATGATGTGACGATGAATTTCAAAATGAAGGACAAGGAGACCATTTGGGTAAGCATTACGGCATTAGGTGGAATGGCAGAAGTGGCGAGGGCTTTGATTACGCCTGATAGCATCAAGATCATGAACCGCATGAAAAGCGAATACCTCAAAAAACCTTTTAGTTATATTTACAATTTTACCAATAAACAGGTTAATTTTAATACGCTACAGGCTATTTTAACAGGCAATGCTATGGGAGAGTTTTTAACAGCAGCATCGGATGTTAAACAGGAAAATGGTGTTTGGGTGGTTTCCGGAAGCAAATCGGCTTTAGACTACAGACTGCTTTTTAATACACTTTTCAAGGTATCTGAAACCAATTTAAATGATGCTAAGAACGGTCAGGCTTTAAAAGTTACCTATACTGACTATCAAAAATTAAACGAATCTTTATTTCCCAGTGCCTTGAAAATCAAAACGCTATCTAAAGCGAAAACCATAAATATTGATCTTCAGTTTGTAAAAATTGATGGCAATGTTCCGGTAGATTTTCCGTTTAATGTACCAAAGCGGTTTACAGTTATAAAATAACTTAATTACAGTTAATATTTTATGGTATTGACAAACAGATCTGCTGCTTTGCAACAGGCGGTTTGGCAATCTTTACATTGTATGAAGATTAAGTGAAGAGGGTTCTGCAATAAGTAATTATGACTATACTATCTCAATTTTAATGCTTTTTACTATAAAAATTTTATACTTTTGGCTTAATGAAGCTACAAAAACTCCTATTTATCTTTTTTTTAAGTGTGTTAACGCTTTCTGCAGTTGCACAAACTGAAAGCCAGCTCAGAAGGAAAAAAGAAGCTATACAACGTGAAATTGAACAGCTTCAAAAGAATTTGAATAAAACGGCCAATGGTAAAAAGCTTACCATACAGCAAATTAATACCATAAATGCCCAGATTAGGTTGCGCCAGGATAAAATCGGTACCATTAACTCTGAAATAAAAAATCTGGATAACCAAATCTCTCAGAACACAAATACCGTACATACATTACAAGGTCAGTTAGGGGATCTTAAAAAAGAATATGCAGGCATGATCCGCTTTGCACAAAGAAACAGAAACTCATATGATAAGATGATGTTTATTTTCGCCGCAAAGGATTTTAATCAAGCCTATAAACGGATCAAATATTTGCAGCAATTTAGTCAGTACCGCAAAAAGCAGGCTGGTTATATAGAAAATACGCAGCAAGACCTGAACGGAAAGATTAAAGTGTTGGATAAAACACTAAGAGAAAAAAGTGACCTCCTGAAAGAACAGGAAAGAGAGCGCGAACGTTTAAGTCAAGATAAAAGTAAACAATCTGTTGAGCTAAATAAGCTGAGCAAAGACGAAAAGCAGTTTAGGCAGGATATTAACAGCCGCAAAAAACAACAGGCGCAGATAGACAGGGCCATCAGTGCTGCAATTCAGCGTGCAATTGAAGAAGCACGAAGAAAGGCTGCAGAAGAAGCGAGAAGGAAAGCAGCAGAAGAAGCAAGAATTGCTGCCGCTAAAGCCAAAGCAGAAAATAAACCTGCGCCAGCAACTCCTGCTACACCGACTGCTAAAGCCAAATCGACCGGAGAATTGCTGACAGCAACTCCAGAAACGGCAAGACTATCGGCAGGTTTTGAAAACAACAGGGGAAGGTTACCTTGGCCGGTAGCAACAGGAACCATAACCGAAAGGTTTGGATTGCATAAGTTGGACCAGGCAAGTTACACCAACGATGGCGTGGATATTACAACAACTGATGGGGCTGCAGTTAGAGCAGTATTTGCAGGTAAAGTTGCAGCTGTACAGGTCATGATGGGTAGAACGGTGGTACTGATCAACCATGGTGAATATTTTACAGTATACCAGAATTTAAAATCGGTTAGTGTAAGTGTGGGTAATTCTGTTGATACCAAACAAACCATAGGGGTTGTTGCCAATACCGGCGATGATGCGGTTTTGAAGTTTCAGATCAGAAGAGGGCAGGCCGCTTTAAATCCGGAGGCCTGGATCAGTAAGTAAAAGAATAGTTTTTAAAATGTATATATTTGTATAAATTATATTAGTGATGTATCAAGGCACGTTATTAGAGTTTTTAAACATGGGGGGATCAGAGATCGTACTCATTTTAGTAGTAGTTCTATTGTTGTTCGGCGGTAAAAAATTACCTGAACTGGCAAGAGGGCTTGGGAAAGGGATCCGGGAGTTTAAAGATGCCTCTGATGGTGTAAAGCGTGAAATCCATAGAAATATCAATGCGATGGATCTGGATAAAGAGGAAGCAGAAGAAACAGCGGTAAACCATAGTCAGCGCCATCATCCAACAGAAGAAACACCTGTTGATGAAAAGGTAACGCCAGGTGCAGTGCATCCTGAAGCCACTAAACCAGCTGACGAAAAAATTATAACCGACAAAGAAAAAGTTTAAACAAAAAGTTATGTTAAATACAACAATAGCAGCAATGCTTGGAACACCAGAAATTATCATTATTGCGGTAGTGGTATTGTTATTATTTGGTGGTAAAAAAATTCCTGAACTGATGAGAGGTTTGGGTAAAGGTGTTAAAGAATTTAAAGATGGTAAAGATGGTGTTGATGGCGATCAGGTAGATCCGTCTAACCGTGATAAAACTGTTTAATTGCAATAATTTTTAGTTTTGAAGAAATACAGCTCTCTGAAGGAGATTCAAACCCTTATTTCGCAAAAGCAATTAACTTTACCCGATTTATTGGCTTATTATTTTAAGCAAATTGAAAATAATGAACACCTCAATGCATTTAATGAGGTGTTTTTTTTATCGGCAGAAGTTCAAGCAAAAGCGGTACAGCAAAAGATAGAAAATGGTACTGCAGGTAAACTTGCAGGGATGGTAATTGGTATTAAAGATAATATCTGTTATGAAGGCCATATCGTTACGGCATCATCCAAAATGCTCGATGGCTTCGTATCTCCATATTCTTCTACAGTTGTACAACGTTTATTGCAGGAAGATGCCGTTATTATAGGCCGTTTAAACTGTGATGAGTTTGCGATGGGCGGTTCCAATGAAACCTCATACTTTGGGGCTGCTAAAAACGCAGCAAATCCCGAGCTTGTTCCAGGAGGTTCTTCAGGTGGTTCGGCTGTAGCTGTGCAGGCCGATATGTGTTTGTCGGCCCTGGGTACCGATACCGGTGGTTCGGTAAGACAACCGGCTGCTTTTTGCGGACAGATTGGGCTTAAGCCTACTTATGGGCGCATTTCAAGATATGGTGTGATTGCTTATGCTTCCTCTTTCGATCAGGTTGGCCCCATTACCTCTTCTGTAGAAGATGCTGCTTTGCTTTTGCAGGTTTTAGCCGGTGCGGATGATTACGATTCGACAGTTTCTCCTCTTGCAGTGCCTGATTATCCTGTTCAGTTGAATGAGCGTAAAAAACATAAGGTAGCGGTACTAAAGGAGACGATGGAGAGCGAGGCACTTGATCCGGAAATTAAATCCGCCATTTTAAAATCAATTGAGCAGCTCGAAGCTGATGGGCATACTGTGGAATATGTTTCTTTTGATCTGCTGGATTATCTGGTTCCGGCATACTATATCTTAACAACGGCCGAAGCTTCTTCCAATCTTTCACGTTATGATGGCGTTCATTACGGACACCGCAATATGGAAGCGAAATCGCTGAATGAACTTTATAAATTATCACGCGCCGAAGGTTTTGGCGAAGAAGTTAAACGTCGTATCCTTTTGGGTACTTTTGTTTTAAGTGCAGGATATTACGATGCTTATTATCAAAAAGCGCAGCAGGTGCGTCGGTTGATCAGAGAAAAAATGGATGGTTTGTTTCAGGATTTTGATTTAATCCTTTCTCCGGTGGCACCAACAGCAGCTTTTAAAATAGGTGATCATCTACAGGATGCACTGGTGATGTACATGGCCGATATTTTTACCGTACTACCTTCTTTAAGCGGAAATCCGGCAATCGCTTTGCCAATAGGCAATAATGCGGCAGGTTTACCGTTAAGTATACAATTTACAGCCAAACATTTTGAGGAAGATAAGCTTCTGGCTTTTTCTCAGGCATTTTTATCATAGTTTTATCGTCATTGATCAGTACGAGCAACCTTAATGCAAAAAAGCATTAGCGTTAAGTAAGGCAGTGACATTTTATTAATTGTCTTTCCAGGCATTGTCTGGAAGGTTCGCAGGTTTCACTAACTCCTATGTGGCAAAAAGAAGAAATCTGTAAGGTTTGTAGGAATACAAACCCTGGTTAATAAAAATTTGAACCAATAGCCCATGATTAAAAAATTACTTTTTGCATCAATTTGTGCTTGTTTAGGATATGTTTCTTTCTCTTCTGCGCAGCAAACGCTCAAACTGGATAGCCTGCCAAAGATTCGTAACAACATCTTTATCAATACCGATACCGTAGCTGTACCTGTTGTTTCAGAAAACCCATTGAGCATGGGGCAAAACTTTATTTATAAACTCAGGCTGGATTCTATAGCTAAAACGGTACCACTTCCGTACAACGAATACGTTCAGCAGTATATCGATATTTATGCCAAGCGTAAAGATATGTTCGGTAAAATGATCGGTTTATCGAGCTATTACTTCCCGATTTTTGATAAAGCCTTAAAGGACTATAACATTCCGCAGGAAATAAAATACCTGACTATTGTAGAATCGCAGATGAATCCGCATGCTATTTCCAGGGTAGGCGCAACAGGCATCTGGCAGTTTATGTTCGGCACGGGCAAGGCCTATGGTTTAAAGATGGATAACTTTGTAGATGAACGCAAAGACCCAATCCAGGCCAGTTATGCTGCGGCAGCTTATTTTAGGGATGCTTTTGAAGAACTTGGCGACTGGCTTTTGGCCATTGCCGCTTATAACTGCGGAAAGGGCAATGTGAACCGGGCTATTGATAAAGCGGGATCGAGGGATTTCTGGGTAATCAGACAGTTTTTACCTAAGGAAACCAGAAATTATGTTCCTGCATTTATTGCTGCGGTTTATGTGATGAATTATTCCCACAAACACCAGATTACGGCACAGGCATCTAGCATGTTCTTGAAAACCGATACTGTGCAAACTACCCGGTTTGTATCTTTAGCTACCCTGGCCAAAGCGCTTAATATTGAAGAACAAGCTATTTTGGCCTTAAACCCGTCGTACAAGAAAAAGATTGTTAACGGTACGGATGATGAACCTAAACGTATTGTAATGCCTAAGTTAAGGGATATCGATTACGCAGGTATTTACGATGTGCTGAACAACCACGAAGTGGATGTCGACATGAAAGTGGTAGCGGCCAGTACCGATGATGTAAGGGATTTAAGAAAGAAAAAGAATATTGGCATAGCTACATCAACAGTAGTTTATCATAAAGTAAGCTCAGGACAAAGTTTAACAACGGTTGCCGATAAATATGGTGTAGAAGTACAAGATTTAAGAGTTTGGAACGGTTTAAAAAGCAAAATGCTGGTGCCCGGACAAAAATTAAAGATTTATGCTAAAAACCGTATACCATTAAAAGCACCATCATCGTTTTTAAGTTACAAAGTGAAAACGGGCGATACCTTATCAGAAATTGCAGAAAAATTTGATGGAGCTACCGTTCAAAGTATCAGAAGAGATAACCATTTATCAAAAGCAGGTTTGCAGGTTGGGATGGTGCTGAAAATTAGTAAAGGATAGATTAGAATTTTGTTCTGCCAAATGATTTAATTTGATCGTCACTCTACTGTAGGAGAAAGATCTATTTCAGGCAACTTGATGATAGTAATTCGATCCCTTTATAAATCACTATAGCAATCGAACTAGTGTAGGTTTTTTACTTTCGGCTTCTCAACAGTTCCTGTTTCTTACATCTATTGGCTCATTTACATCGGTATAAGAAAATTCAAAAAAAGAACTTATGTCTCCCATAAGTATATTTTTCCTTGTAATGATATTTAGTTAGCGGTAGCCGGTAAACTAGGTTTCAAATTGTAGTATTTAGTTTCGTCTGTTTGTTGTCGATTTCGTGGTATTTGCTGTTATTTTTTGTTTTTTTAATTGTCGTAAATTAAATGTTTAGTTTGTAATTTAAAATTTATTCACTATTATTCGGCAAATATATCACATAATCAAAAAGCTATGAAAAAAACAAAATTAATGTTCTTAAGTATGGCCGCATTATTATCTGCAGCAATTAGTATTCAATCGTGTAAGAAGAATGAAAAAGTTGAAGGGGAGGGTAAGTCATCTCAACTCGTTAAAAGTGGCGTTATTAAAGGCAATATAAATGCCAATTCAGTGACAGATGACCCGGTATGCAATCCTACAACCTATTATATGACGGATGATCTAAAAACAAGTCCGATTGTTAAGTCAGAATATGCAGCTGAGGAATTTTGGTACAAAGTAACAAATGATCAACCTTACGATGCAGGGTGGTGGGACGGATATCAGGACGGTGTTTATTACTGGACACTGCATAAAAATGAATTGGCTCTTTCTTACGTTCCTACAGGTGAATGGGCTTTTGTTCTTAAATTTCAGAATAATGCCTCCGGCGCAATTTCGTATGTTTCGCCTTATACGGCCAGCGATCCAAACTTTATCTCAGGTAATACCTATCTTGATAAAGGATTGAGGTTAGTTAATGTTGGTACCGCTCCAAATCCGATTCAAATTAAAAATGCTACTTCACAAGATGGTAATGTTCAATGTTTGAAAAATCAATATAGAATTTGGGCTCAAACAGACTTTGGTCAATCCGCAGAAAGAAAAAGATATGACAATGGTAGATATAATGGCTTTTTGCGTGGAATCAGTCAGGAACCATTTTCCATACAATAATATTTTTAATTAAAATCTTTAAAGTAATTAAAACCGAATTTTAATTCAGACCTTTCATTAAGCGAGCTCCCCTAAGATTAGTGTAGCTCGCTTTCGTTTTATACATCTTAATAGGTAACTATAACTATTCTTCCTGTCTCAATCATTTACTTTTTACAGAAATGTTTCTCCAAAGATTGATGATCTTTACTGTTATCCTATTTTACACTCATATTTGTTTTATGCCAATTAAAAGAATTGTACCTTTGCGCCGTCACTAATAAGTTACTTAATGAGTAATACGAATAGAAAGCAAGATGCGCTGGATTACCACTCGCAAGGCCGTCCGGGAAAAATACAAGTAGTACCTACTAAACCAACAACATCGCAAAGGGATTTAACCCTGGCATACTCTCCAGGAGTTGCAGAGCCTTGTTTAAAAATAGCAAACAATAAAGAGGATGTTTATAAATATACCGCTAAAGGTAATTTAGTTGCCGTAATCAGTAACGGAACTGCCGTTTTAGGCCTGGGCAATATTGGTCCCGAAGCCGGTAAACCCGTAATGGAAGGCAAAGGCCTTTTATTTAAAATATTTTCTGATATCGATGTATTTGATCTGGAACTGGATACCGAAAATGTAGATGATTTTGTAAAAATTGTTAAAGCTTTGGAGCCAACTTTCGGGGGAATTAATCTGGAAGATATTAAGGCTCCGGAGTGTTTCGAGATCGAGCGACGTTTAAAACAGGAGATGAATATTCCTGTAATGCACGATGATCAGCATGGAACAGCCATTATTTCTGGCGCAGCATTATTGAATGCCTGCGAAATCCAGAAAAAGAAAATAGATAAAATCAAGGTTGTGGTGAGCGGAGCGGGTGCTGCCGCAGTTTCGTGCTCTAAAATGTACCTGAGCTTAGGGGTTAAAAAAGAGAACCTGGTCATGTTTGATATCAATGGGCTAATTGATATCCACCGTACCGACCTGGATGATATCCGCATGAGTTTCGCCACCACCAGAAAAGATATTGCTAATATTGGAGAGGCCATGAAAGGGGCTGATGTTTTTATCGGACTTTCGGCAGCAAACGTGATTTCTCCCGATATGTTATTGGGGATGGCCAAAAATCCAATTGTTTTCGCCATGGCGAACCCCAATCCGGAAATTGCCTACGAGCTGGCCATCAAAACCCGTAAAGATCTGATCATGGCCACAGGCCGGTCTGATTATCCGAACCAGGTAAACAACGTACTGGGTTTCCCTTATATTTTTCGCGGTGCGCTTGATGTTCGGGCAACCAGTATTAACGAAGCCATGAAAATAGCTGCGGTTAAGGCAATTGCCGAACTGGCCAAAAAATCAGTTCCGGAAGCAGTTAACCTGGCTTATAATGCACGTAACTTAAAATTTGGAAGGGATTATATCATTCCAAAGCCTGTTGATTTTCGTTTAATTACCGAAGTATCAACTGCTGTGGCAAAAGCCGCAATAGAAAGCGGGGTGGCCCGAAAAATTATTACCGATTGGGATGCCTACAATGAAGAATTAAGAAAACGTTTAGGTTTGGATGATGCCATTATGAGAGCGGTAACAACCAAAGCGAAAATGGATCCTAAACGGGTGGTATTTGCAGAGGCTGATAATTATAAAATTTTAAAAGCTGCCCAGATTGTAAAAGATGAGAATATTGCCATCCCTATCCTTTTGGGAAACCGGGAAAAAATACAAGCGATTATTGATGAGCATGCTTTGGAGCTTGGGGGAGTAGAGATCATCGATCAGATGCAGAATCCTGAAAAAACCCAGCAATATGCAGAAGCACTTTTCAAAAAACGCCAGCGCAAAGGGGTTTCTTCGATGCGCGATGCCACAAAACTATTGAGAGACCGGAACTATTACGGTGCTTCGATGGTTGAATTTGGTGAGGCCGATGCAATGATTTCTGGTTTGACAAAAAATTATGGTGCCACTATTAAACCTGCCCTTCAGGTCATCGGTGTAGAGCCAGGTGTTAAACGCGTTGCAGGTATGTATATGATGATGACCAAAAAAGGTCCTGTTTTCTTTGGCGATACCACTGTAAACGTAGATCCAACGGCAGAAGAATTGGTAGATATCACCTTGTTGATTGATAAATCTGTTAAACAGTTTAATATTAAACCACGCATTGCCTTATTATCGTATTCAAACTTTGGCTCTAACGATGGGATAACCCCGAATAAAGTAAGGGAAACAGTAAAACTGCTTCATAAAAACCACCCGGAAATTGTTGTGGATGGCGAAATGCAGGGGAACTTTGCCATCAACAACGAACTGTTGCAAGATAATTTTCCATTTAGCACGCTGGCAGATGCTCCGGCCAACACTTTAGTTTTCCCAAATCTAGAGTCAGGAAACATTGCATACAAATTGTTACAAGAGCTTGGCGGCGCCGAAGCGGTTGGTCCGATCCTCTTAGGACTGAATAAACCTGTTCATATTGTTCAATTAGGCAGTTCTGTACGCGAAATTGTTAATATGGTTACCATAGCTGTTGTAGATGTGCAAGCAAAAGAAGAAATTGCAACATCGAAACGAAAAGGTATATTTGGGAAAACAACTAAAAAGTAACACTACATGTACGCCTATATTGATGGTAGATTGACATTTAAAAACCCGGCTTATGTTGTGGTTGAAGCCGGAGGTATAGGCTATCATATAAACATCTCGTTAAATACTTACAGCGCTTTGGGCGATGCAGAAAGGTGCAAACTATATACCTGGCTGCATGTAAAAGAAGATGCACACACCTTATACGGCTTCGCTGATGAAGGCGAACGCCGTTTATTTTTACATTTAATTTCGGTATCGGGTATTGGCCCGAACACTGGAAGGATGATTTTATCCTCCATCACACCGGTTGAGATTCAAACAGCAATTGTTAAGGCAGATCTGCCACTGATACAGCGGATTAAAGGCTTAGGTGCAAAAACCGCACAACGCCTGGTTTTAGAACTGCAAGATAAATTAAAAAAAGAAGGGGCAGATTCATTAATTTCTATGCCTCAACACAATACGGTTAAAGATGAAGCGTTATCAGCATTGGTAATGCTCGGATTCGCCAAACAAACCGCCGAAAAAACTATAGATCAGATATTAAAAGTAACAGAGGGAAGCCTTTCGGTAGAGCAACTAATTAAACAAGCTTTGAAAACTTTATAGATTAACGCCTTTGAAGAGAATATCTACATTTCTGTTTCTCATTCCTCTCTTTTTAATTGCTTATCAAACTGCTTATTCTCAAGTTGTTCCAAGCAAAACGGATACTATTAAGCCGAAAAATAATTTCAGCTTACGCGAAAAAGAACAATTAGGGCTTAATCCTGCAGTTAACCCATTTTACCCAGCCCCAAGTAATTTAAAACGTGTTGTAGAATACGATGCCAAGAATAAACGTTATATTCTTAAAGAACTGATCGGTGAAAATTTTGTACTGAATACCCAATATTTAACTATTGATGAGTACCAGCGACTGGTAAACAGCGAAATAAAAAGGGGGAACTGGCGTAGCATTTCCAATGCTGAAGTGAGCGATTACAGAAGCACGGGCATTATTCCAAAAATCCAGGTAAATAGCAAAGCTTTTGAAAAACTTTTCGGCGGCACAACGATTGATATCCAGCCACGCGGAGAGGCCGAACTTACTTTTTTGGGTAGGATTAATAAAAATGAAAACCCTCTTTTTAACGAAAGGCAAAGGGTACAGACCAATTTCGATTTTAACCAAAGGATCCAGATGGATCTGGTTGGAAATATTGGTACCAAGCTAAAAATCAAAAGTAATTACAATACCGAAGCACAGTTTGATTTTGAAAACCAGATCAAACTGGATTATACAGGTGGCGTAGACGATATTATTCAAAAAATAGAAGCGGGTAATGTAAGCCTGCCGTTAAATACCTCATTAATTACCGGAACACAGGCACTTTTTGGTATAAAAACACAGCTCAAATTTGGGCGTTTAAACGTAACGAGTGTTTACACACAACAAAAGTCGCAATCAAGAGAGATTAAAATTACAAATGGCGCGCAGCAAAATACCACTACATTAAGTATTGATAGTTATGAAGCCAATAAACACTATTTTCTGTCGCAATATTTCAGAAATAATTATAACAAAAACCTGGCTAACGCACCCATTATTACTTCCCCCATCCAGATTACCAAAATCGAAGTCTGGATTACCAATAAAGCAGGAAATACAACAGACTCCAGAGATGTACTGGGTTTGATGGATTTGGGTGAAAATGTGCCCTTTAACAATAATTTAATTACCGGAGGGACTTCTGGTCTGCCGGCAGGAACCACTGCTACCGGTTTCCCACAACAATCAAACAACCTGATCTCGCAGTTAAATGCTTATCAGGGCGGTGCCATCAGGCAAACAAATTCTAATGCAGTTCTTTCTTTCTTCCAAACAACACCAGCTAACACCAGCAATACCGATAATTTTGCTAAATTGGTTTATGCCAGAAAGTTAACAGATCGCGAATTTACTTTCCAGCCACAACTGGGTTATGTATCATTAAACAACCCTTTAAATGCTGATGAGGTATTAGCCGTTGCCTATCGCTATACCTATAATGGTGTGGAGTATCAGGTTGGTGAGTTCTCTACCGATATTTCTTTTGATGCGGCTAATCCTAAAATGCTTTATGCAAAATTATTAAAGAACGAAACGACCAAGATCCAGCTGCCAACATGGGATCTGATGATGAAAAATATTTACTCTATCGGTGGGTACCAAATCAGCAGTCAGAATTTTAAACTGGATATTTACCGCATTGATAACGAAACCGGAGTGGATAATCCCGTAATGACCGAAGGCCAGAATACCGCTAATAAGCAGTGGATTGCCTTAACCGAATTCGATCGCCTCAATCAGCAAAATGAGCGGAGACCAGATGGAGTTTTCGATTTTGTAGCCGCCAACAACGCTTTTGGATCTTATTCTACGGCAAGCAATGCCAACCAGGCCAGTATGTTCGGGGTAGGTAGCAATGGGCAGACCTCATTGGTTACCAATACCAATTCGGGATATATCACCATCGATCCGGCAAATGGAAGAATTATTTTTCCTGTGATCGAACCCTTTGGTAAAGATCTGGCAGCAAAATTTTTGCCGAGCGAGCAGGCATTGATCAACAAATATACCTTTACCGCGCTTTACGATTCGACACAAACCATCGCCAGGCAGCTTTTTCAAAACCAGAACAGGTATACCATTAAGGTAAATTACCAGTCTGATATTTCTTCTGAGTTCAGCTTAAATGCCATTAATGTTCCGGAAGGATCGGTAAAGGTTTTTGCAGGAACAATGCCACTAACGGAGGGCGTAGATTTTACAGTTGATTATCAGGGCGGCCGTGTAAGCATCATCAACCAGGCACTTTTAGTATCCGGTCAACCGATTAGGATTACTACAGAAAATAGCGAAACTTTTGGTCTGCAGCAACGTTCACTTTTCGGAACCCGTTTAGATTATCGTGTAAACAATAAACTGAACCTTGGAGGTACCATCATGAACCTGACCGAAAAACCTTTAACCCAAAAGGTGAACATTGGCGAAGAACCGATTTCGAATACCATTTGGGGAGCAGATATTAACTATAGTTCACCGTCAAGGTTTTTAACAAAACTGGTTGATAAACTTCCGTTCATTTCAACCAAGGCACCATCAAGTGTAACATTTTATGGCGAATTTGCTCAACTCATCCCTGGTCACCCAAGGGCGCTGAATTTTGCAGGTAGTAAAAATGGGGTAAGTTATTTAGATGACTTTGAAGCGTCCAGATCGGTAATCGATTTAAAAAGTGCAATAGCCTGGCAGCTATCGGGTACACCGCAGCTTTTTCCGGAATTTAATAAATCTAACGATTTATCATACGGTTATAACCGGGCAAGAATCGCTTTTTACAACATCGATCCAACTTTTTATAATTCGGCAGCTTCTACCACGCCTGCCAATATCAGGGGCAACCGAACAGAACTTTCCAATCATTATGTAAGAGAGGTAATTGAACAGGAAGTTTTTCCATTTAAGGAAACCGCAACCGGACAGGCTCTAAACATTACCACTTTGGATGTAGCCTATTATCCAACGGTTAGGGGCCCTTACAATTTCCGTACCACTGATTTTAGGCCAGATGGTAGTTTATTGCAGCCCAGAAACAGTTGGGGCGGTTTCCAGCGTAAGATCGAAACCAACGATTTTGAAGCCTTAAATGTTGGCTTTATCGAGTTTTGGGTAATGGATCCATTTATTTATAAACCAAATTCAGCCGGTGGTGATATCTATTTCAACCTGGGTAATATATCAGAAGATATTCTTAAAGACGGTAGAAAATCATTAGAAAATGGTTTGCCAGATACAAACGATCCGAGCAAATACGATGAAACCGTTTGGGGGCGTGTGCCGAAACTGCAGCCCGTTGTGCAGGCTTTCGATAACAATCCCAATTCGCGCAGGGCACAGGATGTAGGTTTGGACGGATTATCAGATGCTGATGAAAAGATCAAATTTGCTGCAGCAATTGCTCAGATTAAATCACAACTGAATGCAACAGCTTCAACGGCTCTTGATGCCGATCCATCATCAGATAACTATACCTATTTCAGGGGACCGGCACTAGATCAGATTAATGCAGGTATTCTTAAACGCTACGAAAAATATAACGGAACAGAAGGGAACTCCAAAACTTCGCAACAGTCGCAGGAAGAATTGGGACTTGAAAACTCTGCTTCTACTTCATTACCTGATGGGGAAGACATCAACCGCGATAATAACATGACGCAAAGTGATGAGTATTTTCAGTATAAAGTTTCAATGCGTCCGGGAGATTTAAATGTTGGGCAGAATTTTATTACCGATAAAGTAACCTCGCAGGTAAAACTGGCCAATGGAAATACGCAGGCTGTTTCTTGGTATCAATTCCGGATTCCGATCAGCCAGTATCAAGATCGGGTAGGCGGTATCCAGGATTTTAAATCGATCCGTTTCTTTAGGATGTTTATGACCAATTTTGCGGATACTGCCATCATGCGTTTCGCGAAGTTGCAACTGATCCGTGGGGAATGGAGGGAGTTTAATGCTGCCAACCAGGCTTCGCAGGTAATTGTAGATCCATCTTTACCTGCACTTACGCCTGATAATTCTACCATTGAAGTTTCGACCGTAAACATCGAAGAAAACGGAAAACGTTCACCAATTCCGTATGTTACGCCGCCAGGTATTCTTCGTGAGCGTGACTATAGCAATTATCGTGGCGATACACGTTTAAATGAGCAATCATTATCGGTTATCGTAAAATCGTTAAGAGACGGTTATGGTAGAGCGGCATTTAAAACCGCCTACAGCGATTTCAGATCTTACAAACATTTGGAAATGTTTATTCATGCTGAAGCGGTTAATAACCAGATTTTAAATGATAATGATGTTGCAGCATTCTTACGGATCGGGACCGATAACCAGGATAATTATTATGAGTATGTAATTCCGTTAAAGGTAACCAATCCAGGTACAAGAGATGCTGATGCCATCTGGCCTGAAGCCAATAGGATGGACATTAACCTAACGCTTTTTCAAAATGCAAAGCTGGCCCGTAACGTGGCCAAGCAAGCTAACGGACAGCCGTGGCCTACAAATGTACCGTTTACCTATACCGATGGAACGAGAACAATTATTGTTAAAGGGCAACCTGATATGAGCAAGGTTAGGGTATACATGGTAGGGGTTAAAAATCCGCTCCGTGCTGCCAATGATGAACGAAATGATGATGGCCTTGATAAAAATGCACTGGTTTGGTTTAACGAATTAAGATTAACTGAATTTGATGAAAGAGGCGGTTGGGCAGCTACCGGAAGATTGAACTTAAAGCTGGCCGACTTTGCTGATGTAAATATTTCCGGAAGTAAATCTACCATTGGTTTTGGATCTATCGATTCGAAAGTAAGCGAGCGGAACCGTGCAGACAATGTATTGCTCGATGTTTCTTCAGCGATGGAATTGGGCAAGTTCCTGCCGCAAAAATCTGGGGTAAAAATCCCGATGTTTGTGAGTTACTCTAAACAGGTTTCTACACCACAATACAATCCGAGGACACCGGATATCGAGCTGAAAAATGCCTTATCGCAATCTACCAAAGAACAAAAAGATTCTATTTTAAACTTTGCACAGGATTACACCATTAGAAGGGGCATCAACTTTACCAACGTTAGAAAAGAACGTACCAGTACCAGTAAACCTGCCCAACTTTGGGATATTGAAAATTTTGCTGCAAGTTATGCTTATACCCAGTATAATCATCGCGATTTTATTAATCAAAACAGCATTCAGAATACCTACAGGGCATCGCTACAGTACAGTTATTCAAAAGAGGCCAAAACAATAGCGCCTTTTGAAAAAATTATAAAATCGAACATGCTGGCTTTGTTAAGGGATTTTAACTTTAGTATTTTCCCAAGTGCCATTAATTTCAGGATTGATGTAGACCGTTTATATTCAGAAAATACCCTACGTAATAACGATCCGAATAATACCATCGGGCTGTACCAGAGTGGATATGGTACTACTTTTAATAAAAACTTTACCATGAGCCGTGTTTATGGTATAGCATGGAACCTTACCCGTTCGTTACAGTTGGATTTTAATGCCACAAATTATTCGATTATTGATGAACCTGATGGAAGAATTGATGGCATAAAACGTGATACCGTTTGGCAGAACCTAAAACGCTTAGGGCGTACAACCGATTATAACCACAACTTAAATGTTACCTATAATCTACCGATTGATAAAATACCCGGACTAAACTGGATGACCGTAAAAACCCGTTATGGTACCAACTTTAACTGGCAAACGGAGCCGCTTTCTACCTTACGTGATCCGAATATCAATTTGGGCAATACGGTACAAAACAGTAGAACAGTTCAGGTAAACCCAACATTAAACCTGACTACGCTATACAACAAATTTGGCTTCATCAGAAATGCGGGCAATGATCAGGATGGGAACAAAGCGAAGAACTTTTTTATCAATATTTTAACCAGTTTAAAAAATGTTAATGCCAGTTTTGTGCAAACAAAAGGTATTTTCCTGCCGGGTTATATGCCAACAACGCAGTTTTTTGGCCTCGATAGGGCTACTGGTGCACCAGGTTTAGGTTTTGTTTTTGGTAGTCAGCGCGATATCCGCGAGATGGCACTTGGCAATGGCTGGTTAACAACTGATACCTTACAGAACCAGTTATATGTAAATACACTGCGCGAGGATTTTCAGTTTACCGGTTTGCTGGAGCCTTTTAAAGATCTACGGATTACTTTAAAAGCAAACAAAGCACAAACCAGAAATTTCAGTACCAATTTTAGGTATGTGGCCAGTGTATCGTCGTTTGAGAATCTGAGTGCAATTACCACGGGCGATTATAGCGTATCGTACATTGCGCTCGGTACAGCATTTAAAGAAAGCAACGCTACAATTATTTCTGGACTATTTAATCAGTTTATGGCCAACAGGATGATTATTTCGAGAAGGCTGGGCGCTGAAAACCCAAATTCTGGCGGCATTAACGGCGGTTATGCAGATGGTTACAGTAAAGAAAGCCAGGATGTAATTATTTCTGCTTTTATGGCTGCTTATTCGGGCAAAGATGCCGGTAAAACGAAAATGAATGCTTTCCCTAAAATACCACTTCCAAACTGGAGTTTAACTTATAGCGGCTTAACCCGTATTCCTTTCATTGCTGATAAATTTTCATCTGTTGATATCCGTCATGGCTATCGTTCAACCTATAATATCAATGGCTTTAATACTTTGTTGCGTTACCAGGAAACCAATGGTGCCGTGAGCAGCAGGGATGTAAATAATAATTTTTTACCGGAATATCAGTTTGCCCAGGTAACCATTTCTGAATATTTTTCTCCATTGGTTGGTGTTGATACCCGGTTTAAAAATAACCTCACCGCTTCTTTCGAATTAAACCGATCGCGTTTGTTGGGCCTTAGCTTATCAAACAGTCAGTTGGCGCAATTATCAGAAAATAATATGGTGTTGGGCCTGGGCTACCGCACCAACAAATTCCGCTTCCCGTTTGGATGGTTCAAAAGCCTGAAAATGGATAACAATATGGATTTTAAACTGGATGTGGCCATCCGTGATAACAAAACCGTTATTTACCGTGCTGATGTAACCGAGGCTGAAGTATCTTCTGGAGCAAAGAATATTACCTTAAGGCCAAGTGTAGATTACGTGTTGAATCAGAAATTTAATATCAAGTTATTTTACGATTCGAATATTACAAAGCCTTATACCTCACAAACCTTTAATACTTCGTTCAGTAATTTCGGTTTTAGTTTAAGGTTTACGTTGAATTAAAAATAGCCTAAACAATTAAAGAATTATTTTTTTGTGCAGAGAATATTCTGCTAAATAGATAGGTCGTAAAAAACATAGGGGCATAGCTGAACAACAGGTAATCAAAACTGATGAAATGCATGTTTCCGCTGATCAGCAGAAACAATAGAAATAGTATAATTGAATGTGCTATCGGCCTGTCATTGATAAAGCTTTTATAGCCCTGTTTTTCTTTCAGCTGATGACTTATCGTAATAAGCGCAGCAACTATAGTTATAAAGATAAATAAATGGGTAAAGGGTAGGTTAAAACTGAAATTATAATTTGGGGGCTTAATCAGCATGATGAATCCGATATAGCCGAAACCGATTGCCATGGTTACCGGAACAGAAACAAGCAGCGTTGCAATGCATACTTTTAAAGTATAAATAATGGAAGACTTCATATTGAGGTTAATTTATCATTCAATATACATAAAATTTTTAAGTTTAATATCCATTGATAAACCGATGAAAACATTTTGTTTTTCTGATAAGTTAATTTTTCAGCCATTGCGAATGGATAAACTAAATTGTATTTTTGAAGCAGAAATCGTATAAACATTTAGCAAACGTGATTTAATCGATAACTTATTTTCAAAAACATATAAAATAATGAATTTTCCATCAGAATTAAAGTACACTAAAGACCACGAGTGGGTTAGAGTTGAAGGTAACGAAGCTTATATTGGCGTAACCGATTTTGCACAGCGCGAATTAGGTGATATTGTTTATGTTGACATTAACACTGTAGGTAGCGAAGTGGCAAAAGAAGAAGTTTTTGGTACTGTAGAAGCCGTTAAAACCGTGTCTGATTTATACATGCCAATTACCGGAACGGTATTAGAAGTTAATGCTGAATTAAATGACAATCCAGAATTGGTTAATGCTGATCCTTACGGAAAAGGTTGGATGGTTAAAGTTTCTTTAGCTGACGCGGCTGAAGTTGATGGTTTATTAACAGCAGAAGCTTACCAGGAACTGGTTGGCGCTTAATTCTGATATTTTGTACGAAACACTAAAACAGCAAAAATGGGCCATTCTCTGGACAGTTGTTGTTTTGGTGTTTTGTAATATGCACATTTCCGATTCCGTTGGGAAAAGTGGCTTTTTCTTCGAAGGCTTTGATAAAATGACCCACATGGGCTTTTTCTTTGTCTTATCAGTCCTGCTCTTTTTTGGCAAGATTAAATATCAGCATACCTACGCTTTCAGAACATTTACCATTTTTAAAATTTTGCTCATCAACGCCATAATCGGTGGCGGGATAGAGTTACTGCAATGGAAAGTTTTTACCTACCGCTCTGCAGAATGGTGGGATTTTGGCTGCGATATGCTGGGCGCATCAATGGCGGTTTTTAGTTATGTATTGCTCCATAAATTAAATTTCAATGAGAAGAAAAGTTAATATCATCTGTGTGGTTCTGGCCATATGTTTAAGCGGTTGCAGTATTTTTAAAAAGAACTGTAATTGCCCGAAAGTATATTACAAAAGCTATCCGTCAGCCCAAAAATAACTTACCTATTGGTCTGTTTTCCTTCCTCATCCCACAATTTTTTTTAGGCTGTATTTAAAATGTTACCAAGCTTTTAACACACCTTAACAAACCTTTAGGTTTTTCTACAGTCTGATAGCTTAGTTTTATTATAATATCTAATTTTTGATGAAAAGAAACGTTCAGTCTGTAATATTTATTGTTTTTCTATTTTGTGGTTACCTCGCCCATGCGCAAAATACGGGTTCTGTAAGTGGAAAAGTAATTAACGCAAAAGATAAAAAGCCAGTTGATTTTGCAACAATCGCGATTAAAAGTTTAAAAGATTCAAGTGTTGTGGCATCTGGTCAAACCAATCCTGATGGAAGTTTTACTTTTAAAGCCATAGCGCCGGGTAAGTATAGGATTTATTCAGCCTTTTTAGGTTTAAAAACAGCAACTAAAGATATAGAGGTGGCTAAGGCAGCTGTTAATGCTGGCGAAATTGCGATGAGTGATGATGGTGTTGATTTGAATACGGTTAATGTAACTGCTACGATCCCGATTGTGGTAAAGAAAGATACGTTAGAGTTTGATGCCAAATCCATTAAAGTACGTGAAAATGCCGTGGTAGAGGATCTTCTGAAAAAGGTTCCTGGGGTGGAGGTAGCAAAAGATGGTAGCGTGAAAGCCCAGGGCGAAACCATTACTAAAGTAAAGGTTGATGGTAAAGAATTTTTTGGTAACGATCCGTTACTGGCCACCAAAAATCTTCCTGCCGATATGGTAGATAAGATTCAGGTCATCGATGAATTATCTGAACAGGCCCAGTTTACCGGTATTGATGATGGAACAAGAAACAAGATTTTGAACATCACCACCAAAAATGGCATGAAACACGGCTATTTTGGTAACAGTACCGTAGGTTATGGTTCTAACGATCGTTATGACGCGAGCCTGAATGTAAATAAGTTTGATGAAGACAGGCAGATTAGTTTTATCGGTCAGTTTAACAACGTGAACAAGCAGAACTTTGGACAGGGCGGAGGTGTAGGTAATGGCTTCGGTGGCGGCGGTGGCCGTGGTGGATTTGGCGCCGGTGGTGGAAGTAGTTCTGGCGGAAGCGGCGGGATCACGACTACCAACGCGGCAGGATTAAACTTTGCTGACACTTATAAAGATGGTACCCAGTTTCAGGCCAGTTATTTCTTTAATAAGGCAAATTCAGAAATTATCCAGAACTCTAATACGCAGAACCTTGCAGGTGGTACCAATAACATTGATGAAGCGATAAATAATACTTCTGATCGGCTTAACCATAGGTTCAATTTTATGGTCGATACCAAGATCGACCCATCTTTGTCTGTTAAAATACAGCCGAGTTTGGCTTATACTGAAACTGATGGAAACAATTTGAATAGCTATACCAGAATACTGGATGATGGCACAACCATTGGTACCCAGCGTAACACCACAACTGCTGCTACGCCTACCATTGGCAATAATTTATTGATCCGAAAGAGCTTTAAACGGAGGGGTCGTACACTATCATTAAATGTAAATACTAACATAAACGATAACGATGGGACGAACCTCAACTATAGAAACGATAAAATTACGGAAGGAACAACAACAAGAGATACCATTACCAATCAGTTGAACAATACGAGCAGCCATTCCATAAATAATACCACCAGGTTGGTTTATACCGAGCCGCTAAACAAGACCCTGAGTGTGGAGGTTAACTATCAGAACGGTTATTCAAATAGCGATTCGCAAAGGGATGTATTTAACTATAATCCGCTAACGATGCAGTATGATGAAGTGGATAATGAATTTTCCAATATCTATAATAACCGTACTTTAACCAATGCCGCAGGTGTAAGTTTAACCACAACCGAGAAAAAATACAACTGGAATATTGGTGTAGCTGCTCAACAGACCAATAGGGTAAATACCAATTTAACTACGGGTTTGAAACGTACCCAGAATTTTATCAATATTACGCCATCTGCACAGTTCAGGTATAATTTTAGTAACCGCAAGCGTTTATTCATCAATTACCGTGGCTCAACCAACCAGCCAACTATTGATCAGATCCAGCCGATACCGGATAATACCAATGCTCAAACCCGTTATGTTGGTAATCCGTCATTAAAACCCTCATTCAATAACCAGTTGAGGATTAATTTTAACAACTTTAATATCGAAAATGGCCGGTTTTTCTTTGCGGGTTTAAACCTTACCCAAACATTTAACGCCATTGGAAATACGGTTATACCCTTGTCAGGTGGTGTTCAACAGATCAGTTATATCAATGTGGATGGCGTTTATGCTGGTAACGCTAATGCAACCTGGTCTTTACCCTTAATGGCAGAACGTAAACTAACGCTGAATATTTCCGGGAACGGCTCGTATAATAGAAATGTGAATTTTATTGCAGATCAAATGAGTACTGATCTGGTAAAAAATGTAACCAATAGTTACACCATTTCAAACGGTTATAAATTGGTTACCAATGTTGATAAATTTGATTTAACAGGAGGCATAACCGGAAGTTATACCAACTCTACTTTTTCTGCGAGACCATCATCCAATACACAGTATTATACCATCAATCCAAGTTTTGATGTCAGCTATGTACTACCGGCCAATATCAGGTTGGCCATAGATATCGATTATTTCAGAAATTTTGGTGGGGGTGATTTATTTAACCAGGAATATACCATTCTTAATCCTTACATCAGCCGTCAGTTTTTTAAAAATAGAGGAACATTTAAATTTTCAGTAAATGATGCACTTAACCAAAATACGGGTGTGAGCAGGACCGCTACAGGCACTTCAATTGTTGATTTAACTTCCAATGTATTGAGGCGTTATTATATGTTCTCTTTCACCTATTCGTTAACGCGTATTGGTGGTAGAAACATGAGTGGCGATATGCAGATGCCCGGCCAACGCGGCGGCGGTGGTGGTGGCCGTCCAAGGATGTAATCTTTTTCAATGGTCGGTAGCTCACCGATCACCAATAAGATAATAAAAGTCCGGTTTTAACCCGGACTTTTTTGTTTTACAACTTTTTCTGCCGGTCGGTCTCAGCGGCCGATACCCAAACCTTAGGATTAAATGTATAATTGACATTTATGTATTTCAAATGTTACTCAAGGCAAATAAACCTTTATGAAGGTCTGCCGTCTCTATGTTATAAACCAAAGTAACCGAATGAAACAAATTTTTACGCTCCTACTTATTTTATCATCTTTTTACGTGTATGCCCAGAAAACGGGTTCTGTTAGCGGAAGGGTTATTCAGTCAACAGATAAAAAACCAATTGACTATGCTTCTTTGGCGCTCAAAAATCTGTCAGATTCGAGTACGGTAGGTGCGGTAAATACCTCGGAAGATGGGAAGTTTGTTTTTAAGAATTTAAAGCCAGGAAAATACAGATTATATGCCGCTTATTTGGGTTTAAAGAATGCCACTAAAGATTTTACCATTACGGCTGATCAGGCAGATGTAACCCTGGCAGATATTGTTTTGGAAGGGGGAGCAATTGATCTTCAAACAGTAGATATTAAAGCAGAAATTCCGCCAATTATAGTAAAAAAGGATACCCTTGAGTTTAATGCGAGCTCATTTAAAGTGGTAGAGAATGCTGTAGTAGAAGATTTATTAAAGAAATTACCTGGTGTAGAGGTGGATAAGGCCGGTACAGTTAAAGCCCAGGGCGAAACGATTACCAAAGTTAGGGTAGATGGTAAAGAGTTTTTTGGGAACGATCCCTTGCTGGCCACTAAAAACCTCCCTGCCGATATGATCGATAAAATCCAGATTATTGATGAACTTTCCGATCAGGCACAGTTTACCGGGATTGATGATGGCTCTAGAACTAAAATCATAAATATCACCACCAAGAAAGAGAAGAAAAACGGCTATTTCGGGAACAGTACAGGCGGTTATGGTTCTAACGACCGCTATGATGTGAATGCAAATATCAACCATTTTAATCAGGATAAGCGATTGAGTGTAGTCGCTCAGTTTAATAATGTGAACAGGCAAAATTTTGGCGGTGGCCTGGGCGGTGGTAATGGGGGGCGTAGCGGTATTACCGATACCAAAGCCGGTGGGGTTAACTTTTCGGATGTGTATGCCGATCAAACTGAAATTAATTTCAGTTATTTCGTTAACAAATCTGATAACCTGATTTTAAGAAACAGTGTTACCCAGAATCTTTTGGGTGATGTAACCACCGTTTTTAATAATAGCCAGACCAATACTTCCAATCGTTTAAACCACCGTTTAAACTTTATGGTCGATACCAAACTAGATTCGCTCACTTCGTTGCGCATCCAGCCGAATTTAAGTTATACCAATAATGAAAGCCAAAACAGCAGTATTTATACCCGCGATTTCGGTACCTATAATACCAGCGGTTCTCAGCGGTTAACCAACCATAACACATCGCCCGCTATCAGTAACAATATGCTATTACGCAAAAAGTTTATACGTCGCGGAAGAACATTGTCGCTGAACTTTAACACCAACATTAACAATAACGACGCAGATAATTATAATTACAATCCCGAAACGCGCGAAAAAGATAATGTTAAAACAGAAAAGATAATCAACCAACTCAATGATCAGGAAAGCGAATCTATCAGTCAGAATACCAGGCTGGTTTATACAGAGCCGTTAAATAAAACACTTAGCCTGGAATTTAATTATCAGAACGGCTATAACCACAATACCTCTGAGCGTTTTACCTACGATTTTAACCCAGTTACGCTAAATTATGATTTACTGAATGATTCATTGAGTAACGTTTACGAAAATACCATTTTAACCAATGCCGCTGGTTTCAGTTTTAATAAAACGGCAAAGAAATACATCTGGAATGTGGGGATGGCCGTTCAGAACACCGATCGTAAAAACGATAACATTTCCCGGGGATTCATATTAAAACAGAATGTATTTAACTATACACCATCTGCCATGTTCAGGTATAATTTTAGCAATAGCAAACGTTTGGTATTCAATTATCGCGGCAGTACCAACCAGCCCACTATACAGCAGTTACAGCCTATTCCGAACAACACCAATACACAAAGTATCCCATTGGGAAATCCTGATTTAAGGCCCGAATTCAACAATAACTTGCGCATTGCCTACAACACGTTTACGCCTGGCAAAAACAGATCTTTATTTGTAAATGTAAACCTCACCCAAACATCCAACAAAATTGCCAATAGCAGCAGCTTGATCGAAAGTGGGGTTAACCAGGGTAAATTTGCTGTGCTGCCCGTAAATGTAAATGGTGTTTATGCCGGGGCATTATCCTCCTCACTAAGTTTGCCCATCATGGCAGAAAATAAGCTTAATTTCCACATCAACATCAGTGGTAACTACAACCGGGATGTAAACTTTACCAATACCTTAAAAAACATCACCAATAGCTGGTCCATTAACAACGGTTATCGTTTGGTTTCCAATTTGGATAAACTCGATTTAACTGCTGGTGTAAATGGCTCAATAAATAGGGCTACCTATTCCGTTCAATCCGGTTCCAACACACGTTATTATACTTTTAGTCCAAATATCAGTGTCAGCTATATGTTTCCGGGCGATATCCGATGGTCAGTAGATGCAGATTATAATCAGAATACGGGCAGGGGAGAGGATTTCGATACCCACTTTACTTTGGTAAATTCGTACATAAGCAAACAATTTTTTAAAAACCGTGGTACTTTTAAAGCTGCAGTAAATGATTTACTGAACGAGAACCAGGGTGTAAGCCGTACGGCCAATAATAACACTATACGTGATGAAAGTTATAACGTATTGCGGCGTTATTTCATGTTTTCATTTACCTATTCCTTAAATCGGATGGGCGGTAAAAACATGATTAGAGAAGGCGGTGATGGAGGCAGAGGCCGTGCTAATAACGGTGGCGATGGTTTTGGCGGAGGCAGACAACGAAATTAGATCATTTTTCGGTAAAAGCTGGATAATTTATATCATACACCGGGATATCTTATTTGGAATAAATCTAAAGAAAGGTTAACTTGCGCCAAATTTAGCACATGAAGCTGTCGCACCTAAAAGTAGGAGAAAAGGGAACAATTGTAGCTTTTACAGATTTAGATATGTCTGTAAAGTTAATGGAAATGGGCTGCTTACCGGGCGAGGTAGTAGAAGTAGAACGTTTCGCCCCTCTGGGCGATCCTATGGCGATCCGTGTAGCTGGATATCAGCTTTGCTTGCGTAAAAGCGAAGCCGATGTTATTATTATTCAATAAAAAAGCTGGGTTTGGATATTAAAGTTGCATTAGTTGGTAATCCCAATACAGGTAAATCTACTTTATTTAATCGTTTAACAGGGTTAAATCAAAAAATCGGAAACTTTCCAGGCATCACTGTGGATAAGAAAACGGGTTTTACAAAACTCGCAGACGATAAAGAAGCAGAGATCATCGATTTACCCGGAACATATAGCTTATATCCGAAAAGTGCTGATGAAAGCATCGTTTTTCAGGTGCTTGCCGATAAAAAAAACAACAGCCATCCTGATGTTATTGTACTCATTGCTGATGCTACGAATCTAAAGCGAAACATGCTTTTATATTCTCAGGTGGCAGATTTAGGAATTCCGATCATTTTGGCGCTTAATATGATCGATCTTTCTACCAAGCAGGGGATTGAGATTAACCTGAATAAACTGTCTGAAAAATTGGGGATCCAGGTGGTTTCTATTTCAGCAAGAAATAACATCGGAATCGATAAACTGAAACAGGCCATTGCCAATACCAATAAAATTGCTACCCAGTATCAGGATATAGATGTGAACTTTCTGGCTCCGGAAGCGATTAATGCCATAAAAACCAAGCTTAATTCCGAGAACGATTATTATGCGCTGCAGGTATTGCATCAACACGAGCATTTAACCTTCTTTACCGAAAAAGAACAGGAAGAAATTGAAGGGATTGAACAATCTCACCATTTCGAATCTGCTAAAATTCAGGCAGCAGAAACCATTGCCAGATATAAACATCTCAGCACTATATTGTCTGATGTGGTTATTGATCAAGCGACAGAAAAGAAATTTTCTTTCAGTGATAAATTAGATGCTGTTTTAACGCATAAGGTTTGGGGATTTGCTATTTTCTTGCTGATCCTCTTTGTAATTTTCAATGCGATATTTGCCTGGTCATCCTATCCGATGGAGTGGATTGAGACTGGTTTTGGTTTGATAACCAGCATTGGACATGAATATTTACCGGCAGGTATGCTTACCGATTTGTTATTGGATGGTGTAATTGCAGGTTTAGGCGGTATTTTTGTTTTTATACCGCAGATTGCGATTCTTTTTGCATTTATATCCATCTTGGAAGATACTGGGTATATGGCCCGTGTCACCTTTATGATGGATAAAGTAATGAGTAAAGTTGGACTTAACGGTAAATCAGTAGTGCCCATGATCGGTGGTTTAGCCTGTGCTGTTCCATCTATCATGGCGGCAAGAAATATTGAAAACTGGAAGGATAGAATGATTACCATTATGGTTACACCGTTGGTAAGCTGCTCGGCAAGACTCCCGGTATATATTTTAATCATTTCCTTAATTATCCCTTCACGGACCGTGCTGGGTATTTTTAACCTGCAAGGCTTAGCGCTAATGGTGATGTACCTGGTGGGTATTATTGCTGCGGTGCTGGTAGCATGGGTGATGAAATTTATTATCAAAACGAAAGAAAGATCGTATTTCATCATGGAATTGCCGGTTTACCGTATGCCAAGGTGGAAAAATGTGTTCTATACCATGTACGAGAAATCGAAAACCTTTGTGTTTGAGGCTGGTAAAGTAATTATCGCCATTTCCATCATCCTTTGGGTAATGGCTTCTTTCGGACCTGGAAACCGCTTTGAAAGCATTGATAAAAAATATGAAACGGCATTGGCCGATACTTCAAAAAATACAGATCACCTAAAAACCCTGGTCGCTACCGAGAAGTTGGAAAACTCTTATGTGGGTATTCTTGGTCATGCGATTGAACCTGTCATCCGTCCTTTGGGTTACGATTGGAAGATTGGTATTGGTTTAATTACCTCTTTTGCTGCCCGTGAGGCCTTTGTAGGCACCATGGCAACCATTTATAGTGTTGATGGTGGTGATGAAGATACCTCAACTATACGGGCGCGTATGTCGGCTTCGGTTAATAACCGTACGGGTTTGCCTGTTTACACTTTTGCTACAGGTATTTCATTGATGCTTTTTTATGCTTTTGCCATGCAATGTATGAGTACAGTTGCTATTGTTTACCGGGAAACCAAAGGTTGGAAATGGCCCGTAATTCAATTGGCTTATATGACCGCTATGGCTTATGTTGCCGCACTGGTTGCTTATCAGCTGCTGAAATAAATAAGTCCGTCATTTCGAGCGGCGTGCAACGCAGTCAAGAAGTCTGAAAGATAAATTTCTCTCCAGGAAATTTAAGACTGCGCTATAGTAGAATGTATAACTTTATATAGCAACGTAATTTTGGTACTTGTCTACCTTAATGTAGTCGAAGGCTCCTTGTAAATATGATTATTAAGATTAGGAGAGCAATGCTTATATAGTTATTTGAGTTTGCTTTTCGTTTTCCGTTTTACTTTGCCTGCGGCTTCGTGTTCACTCCATCCGATAGTTACAGGATCGGGTCTAGGTAGTCCATCAGGTGGAGCTATTTTTTGGCTGGGTACTTAGCTGCACCAATCTCTGTTTCTAAACCCGGTAGCAGCGGCAGCCCCCGATTGTAATTCGGGGCTATAGCGGATAACGGGGCTGCTGTTCCCGAAATCCTGCTGAACGTTCATTTTCAAATAAAATCGCTAAAGGTTTTTATCATATCATACATATCCCGTCATCCAAACTCAGGTGTGATTATACGGATGATGGCTTTCACCTCTAATCTCTCCGCTTTAGTCTTTCCGCTTACCCCAGTTCAATCTGCCGCTTAATGCTTTCTTCCAGTGATATTAAAGTTTCTGTACGTTGTATGCCGTTTACGGCCTGTATTTCTTCATTTAACACATGGCGTAAATGATTGGTGTCTCTGCATATAATTTTGGCAAACATGCTGTAGGCGCCGGTAGTATAATGTAATTCTACCACTTCTTTAATTTTGCTCAATTGCGCAACCGCATCCTTATACTGTATTCCTTTTTCAAGGTAGATACCTAGAAAGGCGCAAATATCATATCCGGCCTTTTGTGGATCTATGATGAGATGAGAGCCCTTAATGATGCCCATTTCCTGCAGTTTCTTCATCCTAACGTGTATTGTTCCGCCAGAAACAATCAGATCTTTAGCGATTTCTGTATAAGGTTTCGTGGCATCCTGCATCAATTGCTTTAATATATCGATATCGAGGTTGTCAATTTCTAAATTGGAATTGTCTTTTTTAAGCATATTTTTGAATTATGATAAGCGAATTTAGTAAAATTTATCAATATTATAAAAATAAAATTAAATGTTTAAAATATTTGCAAGGTATTGGTTGTTCCTTTACATTTGTATCAAGCAATTAACAAAAAGGAAATGTTCTTTCAAAATTGCAAACATAATGTAGGGTGGTGAAACAGGCAGACACACCTCCTTGTCTCGGTGGCGGAGAATAATGGGAATATACCGGTTTTCGGTACTAACCACTCCTTGAAGGTTCGATTCCTTCCCCTACAGCCAGTTCAGTTGGCAATTTACAGTTAGCAGTTTAAAACTGAAAATTGGAAATTGAAAACTGTTAACTTTTGAAATGTTGGGTGGTGAAATTGGCAGACACGCCTCCTTGTCTCGGTGGTGGGGAATAATGGGACAAACGCAGTTTATTGGGTTGACCACAAATTAATTTTTTGAACTGTAGCTAACTACCCCTTGAAGGTTCGACTCCTTCCCCAACAGCATTTTTTATGAATAATAAGTTAGTTAATCGAGCAATCCTGGATAGGTTGCTCTTTTTTTATAACTTCCGGTTGTTTCTTGGCGTTCATCATGGCAATATTTCCAGAAGCAACTTAAAAAGCGGATGCTATTTAACAGGCCGCTTAATTGCTTATTATTTATATCTGTAATTAATCAGATAAATCATGCGTGCTATTTGTTTTTCTAAATCACTCATTTTTCGGATTACCTCTATTCTTCATATAAATAGTGTGTAAAAAGAAAAAGATCAGAAAAGCTGGAAAGATATCGATTGTTTTCATGTAATACAGGCTCAGTTTTTATCATATTTAAAGTTTTTCAAGATGCACATTTATCAGAGTTCAGTACTTACGAATTTAAGTTTTTTCATATCCATCATATATTTGTGATATATTGTTATCTTACCCCTCAAATTTTTTCGTTTATGCCTGTGATCAAGAAACGCATTTCAATTAAAGATATCGCTAAACAATTAAATATCTCCATTACCACGGTGTCTTTTGTGATTAATGGAAAGGCAAGGGAAAAGAATATTAGCGAATCGCTTACTAAAAAGGTTTTAGACCTTGTGGCTGAATTAAATTATCAGCCTAATGCCCTCGCCACAAGTTTAAGAACAGGTAAAACAAAAATAATAGGTTTCTTGGTGGATGATATTTCTGAGCCTTTTTTTGCCGGCATAGCACGGCGGATTGATGAAATTGCTTCTAGCCTTGGCTATAAAATCCTTTTTAGCAGTACCCGAAACGATACTGAAAAAGCAATAGAACTGCTGCAGATTTTTAAAGACAGGCATGTTGATGGTTATATTATGGCCCTACCTGAGGGACTGGAGGAAGAAGTCAAAAAATTGATTCAGACTGATGCTCCGGTAGTACTGTTTGATCGGTATGTACAGGATGTTAAAACAGATTATGTCATTATCGATAATCATAACAGTTGTTATGAAGCCACTGAGCATCTGATTAAAAATAATTATAAAAATATAGGTTTTGTAAGCATTGATACTGTTCAGCAACAAATGGTTGACCGACTGGCTGGCTACGAAAATGCTGTCGGAAAATATAACTTGCCAGCAATTGTAAAGAAGATTAAATATGTAAACTCTGCAGCATCAATTGAGGAAATGATCGAGTTTTTTAAGGCAAATAAGCAGCTTGATGCGGTAGTTTTTGCCGCTAACTATATTTGTTTGGATGGATTAAGAACTTTTAGAAAATTAGGTGTCAAAATTCACCAAGACATTGCTGTTGTTTCTTTTGATGATTTCGAAATACTCGAATTTTGTGAGCCCCCGGTTACGGCTATAGCACAGCCTCTTGAGTCTATTGCAGAAAATGTGATGAAGATTTTATTGAAAAAGCTGAAAAAAGCTGGAAAGTCTATCGAAAATACACAGGTATCATTACCTACAGTCCTAAACATCAGGGGTTCAAGTGCAAAGAAATAAGGCACAAAAAAGGGAATAGATGTAAATCCGTTCCCGATCTGTTTGCAATTTATACAGGTTAAACTGTCATTACATCTTTTTCTTTAGCTTCGGCATGTTTATCAACTTTGATGATATAAGCATCGGTTAATTTTTGCACTTCGCCTTCACCTGTTTTAATTTCGTCGTCAGAAACGCCTTCGCCCTTTAATTTTTGAATTTTGGTATTGGCGTCTTTACGGATGTTACGAACGGTAATGCGGCCTCTTTCGGCTTCTTCTTTCACTTTTCTCACCAAGTCTTTTCTGCGTTCTTCTGTTAAGGGCGGTACAACCAGGCGGATTACAATACCATCATTTTGTGGGTTGATACCAATATTAGCCACCTGAATAGCTTTTTCTATTGGGGTTAAAAGTGATTTCTCCCAAGGTTGGATAACAATGGTTCTGGCATCAGGCGTATTGATACTGGCTACCTGTGATAATGCTGTAGCTGCGCCATAATAATCAACGAAAATACCATCCAACATTCCAGCCGATGCTTTACCAGCCCTGATTTTAGTTAATTCAGATTCACAATGATCGATAGCTCTCTCCATTGCAGATTGAGCATCCATTAATTGTAATTGTATGAGGTCGTTCATAATTGTGTGTATTTCTACAAAAATAATAATTTTTATTCCTTATTTAACCAAAGTTCCAATAGGTTCGCCACTAGCGATTTTCATGAAATTGCCATGTTTGTTCATATCAAACACAATAATCGGCAATTGGTTTTCTTCGCAAAGGGTAAAGGCTGTCATGTCCATTACATTAAGGCCTTTATCGTACACTTCTCTAAAAGAAATTTCCTCGTATTTAGTGGCCAATGGATCTTTTTCAGGATCAGCCGTATATATTCCATCAACACGCGTTCCTTTTAGCACAACATCAGCTTTGATTTCTATAGCACGTAAAGCTGCAGCAGAATCAGTTGTGAAATACGGGTTTCCGGTTCCTGCACCAAAAATAACCACGCGGCCTTTTTCTAAATGTCGAACAGCTCTTCTGCGGATAAATGGCTCACAGATCTGCTCCATTTTAATGGCGGTAAGTAAGCGGGTTTTAATGCCAACTTTTTCTAAAGCATCTTGCAAGGCCATAGAGTTGATGACCGTGGCCAACATGCCCATGTAATCGGCCTGTGCCCTGTCCATCCCGCTTTTTTCGGCACTCAGACCTCTAAAAATATTTCCTCCTCCAATTACGATTGCGATTTCTAAACCTTTATCGTGTACGGCTTTAATATCTTCAGCGTATTGCTTAACGCGTTCATTATCAATACCATACTGTTTTTCGCCCATTAGTGATTCTCCACTAAGCTTAAGTAGGATGCGTTTATATTTCATGGCCCCAAAAATATTAACAATTTTTTAATACCTGGCTATGGTTTTTAATAATTGATGTAAATATTTAAATAGAAATACTGATTTTAAGAAAAAGGAGCAATGTGTAGAAATATTGCTCCTATCGTTATCGTATTTTAATTTATCACCGAATACAATGAAAATCCCTTTATTAGTTAAAGATATAACGGACTCCGAATTGTGCCTGCCATCTTGAGATCTGATCGGTTATGTTTTTATAGGTGGTACTATATGGTACCAGGTTGGCTTTATCCTGATAAGGGAAGGAATAAGTAGGTTTCCCTGTTGTAGCATCAACACCTTTAAAGGCTAGTAATACTGCGGTATTGTAAGTTGATAATGGAATATTTGGTGTCTGATATAAGCCCCAATCACTATTCAACATATTGCCAAGGTTGATGATATCAAGTGTAAACTGCAGCGTATTTCTTTTCCCTTTCTGGCCAACGAAGAAATCCTGTGCAACGTGCAGATCGGCTCTTTTAAAGTACGACATGATTGCGCCGTTTCTCTTAGCAAATTCGCCTCTGTGTTTGCTTAAATAACTATCCTGACTGATGTAAGCATTTAGCTGATTCCAAGTCTGGGCTGAAGTGCGTGTATCGCCAGCGAAATCAGGAACCAGGATGATGTCGCCCTGACTTTTCGGGATATAAACCAGATCGTTTGCGCCACCGTCGTTATTGATATCGCCAGATGAAACGTAACTGAATGCGCCGTTATTTGCCGATTCGAAAATTAAGCCAATTGTAGTAGCTGCATGTTTAAAATACTCTTTTTTATAGCTTAAGGAAGCGATAATCCTGTTTGGCTGAATAAAATTAGTATTGGCTAAAACATCTGAATTGGCATCACCCGCAATTGCCCTTTGCGACCAGATTGAACTTGCAGTAGAGCCACCATCATTTACAGATTTAGACTGACTATAAGTATAGGCTACACTTGCATTAAATCCATTAAAAAAAGCTTTTTGCAACTGCCCTGTGATGAAATAGGAATAGCCTTTTTTGGTATTTTGCATATAAATAAAGGGCGATATGGATGGATTTGCTGCTGTATTACCCGTTTGTGTAGATTTTGCAGTATAACGCTGTTGTCCTTCAATACCTGGAAGGGTAATTAAACCAGTTGAATTGTTAGGCAATGCTGCATTCGAAAAATTAACTGCATTTATATCTTTTGTGTATGAAGCTTCTAAAGTAGCAATAATACCCATGGGTAACTTCTGATCAACTGCTACGTTCGTTCTCCAGATTTGAGGGTATTTAAAATCCTTTGATGTGGCATCTACTTCATATGACGTATTAGCATTTACAGTGCCTGGAGCAGGACGGTTGGCATTTACGTTGGGATTAAAAATCAAACGTGGATCGCCAGCTGTTGAAACGGTACTTGAGCTAAACAATGTTCCGGTGTTAGAAGCCTGGTTAGAGATCCATACATAAGGTACCTGACCGGTAAAAATTCCTGTACCTCCGCGTAACTGTGTGGTTTTATCACCAAAAACATCATAGTTGAAGCCTACGCGTGGCGAGAATAATAATTTTTTGTTCGGGAATTTGGAGATATCTACCTGCAAACCATTCTGGAAGGTTAAAGCCGCTAAATTTGGATTAGGATCCAGTTTTGTAGGGAAATAGGTATAATCAGCCCTGATACCGTAAGTTAATTTAAAATTATCGCTTACCTGATATTTATCCTGTGCATATAAACTTAAATTGTACGATGACATTTTAGCGAAAGGAAATGATCCATCTGCCAATGCAGAATTACGGTATGAATAACTTACAGCCGGCGCATTATTCATAAAATCGTCAGCAGTTTTAAAATAATACAGACCGTTGTAATTCGGAGCAAAGCCGTTTAAAAATTTATTTAGCTGGTTACTCGTACCAATGGTAATTTCGTGTTTACCGGCGTAAATGGAGAAATCGTCAGAAAACTGATAGATATCAGAGTTTAACAGGTTGTTTGCCGTAAAAACCTCATAACCGAAACTGGTTAAAATACCACCGTTTCCATTACCAATATCAACCATTGGCAATTCAGCGCCATTTGAAGCCCGAAAATCCCTCAAGGCAGAATAACCCAATGTTAATTTGTTCGACATGCTGTTCCCAATCCGGGTGTTTAGCTCTACTATGCCAATATTAAAGTTATTGTTAATCGTATAACTCGACCCGAAGTAAGGCATGGAGGTTGAAGATGGCGAACGGCTACCATTTAAACCTGCCGGGATGCCCGATCCACTGGCCACAACCTGTCTGTTCGACTTTAAATAGAAATACTTGGCGCTTAAAGTATTATTGGCATTGATGTTCCAGTCTATCTTTGCTGTTATTTTGTCGCTCTGCGTTTTGTAGGGATAATTTTCGTACGGACCTGTAGCATAATTGTATTTGCTCATTAAATAGTTTGATAGTTTATCTAATGTAGCCGCGTCTGCAGCTGAAACATTGGCACCAGATATACCCGGTCTGGATGCTACGAATGATGTTGCAGGTGTACTGATCCTTTCCTGTTCACCGGATACAAAAAAGAATAATTTATCTTTAATAATCGGTCCCCCAATATTCAAACCACGTTGGTTATAATCAAAATCTACTACTGGTATTTTAGTAACGCCAGCAGAATAACCTGTTAAATTAGTACCTCTGGTGTAGTAATAGGCAGAACCTTTAAAATTGTTGGTTCCTGATTTTACTATAGTATTGATCCCAGCCCCGGTAAAAGATCCCTGACGCACATCGTAAGGAGCAATATCTACCTGGATCTGCTCAATCGCGTCCAGGGAAATCGGTTGTGAGTTAGCCTGACCGCCTAAACTGCCTGATAAGCCAAATGAATTGTTAAATAAGGCGCCATCAACTGTTAAGTTGTTATAAGAACCACTTCTTCCGCCAAAACTTAAGCCACCAACTGTCGTAGAATTTGCCGAAGGCGTTAATTTGGTAAAATCTGATAGTGAACGACTAATTGTCGGTAAATTATCAATCTGCTGTCGGGTAATGGTTTCTCTGGCTCCGGTTCTGGATGAATTGATCACTTTATCCTGAGTTCCTTTTACCGTAACATCGGCTAAGTTTTGCGATGTTTCGGTTAATGTGGCATCAACCCTTAAATCTTCTCCAATGGTTGTATTTAGGTTTTCTTTAACCAACTCATTGTACCCAATATAGCTTATCTTGACAGTATATGGCCCGCCTACGCGTACGTTTGGTAAGTTGTACCGGCCATCTGCCCGGGTTAGGGTTGCGTATTTAGTGCCCGATGGAATGTGCACCGCAGTAACCGTTGCGCCTGGTATTACCCCTTTTTGATCTTTAACTGTACCAATAAATGATGCCGTTGTAACCCCCTGGGCGAAGCCATTAACGGTTATGGCAAACACAACAGTTATTAATAATATAATTCTTTTCATCAGTCTTTTTTTGACAAAAATACACTGACATATTGCTGCTTATGTTTTGTTTATATTAATTAATTGTTAGGCGCCTACCTTGTTCAGGGAAGATTAATTTTAAGCCTTTTGTATTCCCTGAAATCAATTGTTGTTTTACTTTTTCTGCAGATTGAAGTGGCGGTTTGGTATGCGTTACAATAAACGAAACTTTCTTAAATGCTTTTTCATTGGTTAAAGCTTCAATTTTAGACAGTTCACTGAAGAAAAGCCTCGGTGTAAGATGCCCAAACAACTGTTTGTCGGGCTGTTCATTCGGGAAAGACACCTCCAGGAATATGGCCTTTAACTTACCGGAATTAATTAAAGGAGCTATTGTTTGCCATAATTTACGGAGTTTATCCGAATGCTCAATTTCATCGGCACCGGTATCTCCCAGATAAAGTACATTGCTATCATCATGGCTGATGAGAAAAGCAGTACTTTTATAAGGATTACCATGGCTCAGTTCAAAAGCTTTTACTTCCATTTCTGTGCCTTCCAGGTGATAGGTATTACCTTCTGTCAGTGGGAAATAAGTATACTTTTTTAACTGAGGTTTTTCACCCTCATTGGCAAAATTTGCCCAGGCATCCCAGGTAAAATATTTATCTCTTAAAATGCTAAGTACGGAAGGGATACCATAGATGTTTTTTGCAGTATCTGCGGGCGAATTGATTATTAAACCTGCTACATGATCTAAATGTGCATGTGAAATCAAATAGCCTTTAATCTGTTTGCGTTGAATTTCTTCACTTATTCCTTTAAGCGATTTATGATCAATTGCCTTTTGGATGCCGGCATTTATGGTACCTGCATCAAGACAGATATATTTAGTGCTGCCTTGGGGTGCGATCATGTAAGAGGATAGATTACTCTCATCATCGCCTCCCTTCACGCCGAGTGGTATGATGGTAAAAGCTTTATTTGGTTGCTGTCCCCAGGAATTAACGGCATAAAATGGTAAGAACAACAGAATAGACAATATTTTTTTGAACATGGTAAATGAATTATATCGTTTCACCTTTAAATATAACCTCTTTTAAATTTAAGTGATCATCCATGATCAATAGGTTTGCCTGTTGCCCGGTTTCTATGCTGGTGCTCAGGTTTTCAATGCCGATTAATCTGGCGGGATACAAGGTTCCCATTTTTATCGCTTCATTTAAACTGATATCGCAATGTAATACACAGTTTTTAACAGCTTCTAACATCGTAAGCGACGAACCTGATAGTGTGCCGTCGGGCATGACAAATTTGTTTCCTTTTTTTATATGTTGATAAGGTCCTGTTGAACATGTCGTTACGGCATCGGTAATAAGAAATAAACGTTCTTTTAATATTTTCTTGGCAAATTTAATCACTTCAAAATCTACATGCTGCCCATCGGCGATAATACTGGCTACAGCCTTATTATGACTAAAAACTGCAGTTGGTATTCCAGGCTCGCGATGATGGATTGGGCTCATGGCATTAAAAAGGTGGGTAGTGGTTTGGATGCCTTTATTATAAGCGACCGTAGCTTCTTCGAAAGTCGCATTGCTATGCCCAAGCGAAACCACCACGCCATTATCTAACAGGTATTGAATTACTTCTTCATCCTGTAACTCTGGGGCAATGGTTATCATTTTAATCACACCATCTCCAAAATCAATTAGTTTTTTAATCTCATCAAGCGAAGCCCTTCTTACAAATGCAGGTACATGCGCGCCTAAACGTTTTGGATTCAAAAACGGGCCTTCCAGGTGTAGTCCGAGGCAATTTTTTGCACTTGATCGATGTGCTTTAGCGGCCTTGATGCACTCATCAAAAACTTCTGGTGAATTTGTTGCCATACAAGCTAAAAAGCCTGTAGTCCCTTTTTTGAGCAGGTCGTCTTCCATGATGGTTAATGACTCGATAGTTGGATCGGCAGAGAATAACCTGTCGCCTGCACCATAAATCTGTAAGTCTATAAAACCGGGTATAACCAGCTTAGACACATTTTCTTTAATGTTACTTTCGCTAATGCCTGAAATGCGCACACCATCAATTGCGATGTCATGGTTTTTTATTAAGATGTTGTCCTGAAAATAGGATGCATTGTGGATTACTTTAGGCATATTAAAATGTTTGAGTAGATTTAGCGATACATTCAAAGTTAAATATTGTAACCGTATAAAGAGGCTATCATTCAGCTGATATTTCCAAAATGATAATTGCTACCGGAATGATGTTCATTACCCGGATTTACAAGGCATAAAAAAAGCCCCAATTTCTTGAGGCTTTTAAATATGTTTTATAAATGCTTATGCACCTAATTGTACGCGTTTGAAAGCAGATACTGTTAAACCTTTAGCCGTATTATCTAAAAATTTACGAACATCCATAGAACCGTCTTTAACGAACTCCTGGTTTAATAATGTACTGTCTTTATAGAATTTGTTTAATTTACCAGCAGCAATTTTCTCAACCATTTCTTCTGGTTTGCCTTCCTGACGGATAACATCTTTAGCAATCTCGATTTCGCGTTCGATAGTAGCCGGATCAACACCGTCTTTATCAACGGCAACCGGGTTCATTGCAGCAATTTGCATCGCAACATCTTTACCAGCTTCAGTAATATCTGCGCCATTAGCACCTTCAAATACTACTAATACGCCCATTTTACCGTTAGAGTGGATATAAGAAACGATTTTTTCACCAGATATATTTGCATACTCCTGGATAACGATTTTCTCTCCGATTTTACCGGTTAATTCAGTGATGGTTTCAGCAACTGTACGTCCATCTTCTAAAGTAATTGCTGATAATTCTTCAGTAGTAGCAGGATTGTTGGCAACTGCAGCCGCTAAAACAGCCTGAGCTAAATTACGGAAATCTTCAACTTTAGAAACCGGTTCAGTTTCACAAGCCAAAGCAACTAATTTACCGTTAGTACCATCTGCTGAAACAGCGATTGATACCAAGCCTTCAGAAGTCGCATTACCAGAACGGGCAGCAGATACTTTTTGACCTTTTTTACGTAATAAATCAACAGCAGCTTCGAAATCGCCATTAGCTTCTAATAAAGCTTTTTTGCAATCCATCATACCAGCACCAGTTTGTTGGCGTAGTTTATTTACATCTGCGGCAGTAATTTGTACTGTAGACATTTTATTTCCTTTTTTAAATTTTACAATCTTGTTATAACAATTACAGGTTACAAGTTACAAGCGCCAAGTTAAACTCATGTTAAGCCAACTTAAAACCTGAAACCAGTAACCTGCAATTAAAAAATATGACTATTCTTCTGTTTTAGTTTCTTCTGATGCTGACGCTTCAACTTCTGCTTCAGCAGCTTTTTTACGTCTTGGCTCTTTCGCTTCAGGCGCATCAGCTGCAGCTTTAGCGGCTACTGCTTCTTTTTCTGCTTCGTCATCTTTTTCGCGTTTACGCTCGTCTAAACCTTCTTCAATCGCTTTGATAATTACATCGGTAATTAAAGAGATGGATTTTGTAGCATCATCATTCGCAGGGATTGGGAAATCGATGTTAGAAGGGTCAGAGTTAGTATCAACCATCGCAAAAGTAGGGATGTTTAATTTTAACGCTTCAGTTACCGCGATGTGCTCTTTTTTAACGTCGATTAAGAATAAAGCCGCAGGTAAACGGTTTAAATCAGCAATACCACCTAAAAGTGATTCTAATTTAATACGCTCACGTTGGATCATTAAACGCTCTTTTTTAGATAAGATCGAATAAGTACCGTCTTTAGTCATTTTATCGATGTTAGACATCTTTTTGATTGACTTGCGAACAGTTGCAAAGTTCGTTAACATACCACCTAACCAACGCTCGGTTACGAAAGGCATATTTACTTTTTTAGCTTGTTCAGCTACGATTCCTTTTGCTTGTTTTTTTGTTGATACAAATAATACTTTACGACCTGATTTTACGATTTGTTTAATCGCTGCCGCAGCTTCTTCAGTTTTAGTTAAAGTTTTATTTAAATCTATAATGTGAATTCCATTACGCTCCATGAAAATGTAAGGAGCCATTTTTGGATTCCATTTACGGGTAAGGTGACCAAAGTGTACACCTGCATCCAATAAGTCTTGATAAGTTGTTCTTGCCATTGTTGTTGCCTCCTGTGATTAACGTTTACTGAATTGGAATTTCTTACGGGCTTTAGCACGTCCTGGTTTTTTACGCTCAACCATACGCATATCACGCGTCATTAGGCCTTTAGCACGTAATGCAGGTTTTTTCTCCGCATCTAGTTCAACAATCGCTTTAGCAATAGCTAAACGAACAGCTTCTGCTTGTCCTTTTACGCCACCACCTTGTACGTTTACGGTGATATCATAACGACCGGCAAGTTCAGCAACTTCTAAACTTTGGTTTACGATATATTGTAAAGGTAAAGTAGGGAAATATTCTTTGTGATCTTTACCGTTAACGGTAATTGCGCCAGCACCATCTTTTAAGTAGATACGTGCAACAGCTGTTTTTCTTCTTCCTGAAGTGTTAGTAACTGACATTTCTTAAAGTTTAATGGTTTTTGGAGATTGAGCTGCATGAGGGTGGTTTGCACCAGCATACACAAAAAGATTGGTGTAAAGTTTTTTACCCAATTTAGTTTTCGGTAACATACCACGTACCGCTTTCTCGATTACACGTTGAGGGTGTTTCGCCATTAACTCCTTAGGAGAAATAAAACGTTGACCACCTGGATAACCAGTGTAAGAAACATATTGCTTTTCGCTGAATTTGTTTCCTGTCAATTTAACCTTGTCTGCATTAATAACGATAACGTTATCTCCGCAGTCTACGTGTGGGGTGTACTCAGGCTTGTTTTTACCACGGATGATCATAGCGATCTTCGATGACAAGCGCCCCAAAATCTCGCCTTCCGCATCAACAACAATCCACTGTTTGTTTACAGTTTTAGCATTGGCCGAGACAGTTTTGTAACTTAACGTATTCACTTGCTTGTATTTAATTTATTAAACAATTTATTATTCCCATTAAATTTGGGACTGCAAAGATAGATAGAATACTTTTATTATCAAATAGTTGGAGTGAAAATTTTTGATATAAAATTATATTCATTGCGAAGGGCGCAGCGATGTGGTAATCTAATTGGTGCTTTTTTGTAAAACAAAACCTGTGGCTCTTCGGGTTGTTCCAGTCGGGCTCATATCTTTACCTTTATAATAAAAATAATCAAAAGAGGGAGAAAAATTTGTGGTCGGGCTGTACACGGGATTAACCGATGTTGATGTAAAAGGATCACCCTCCCTTTTTTATTTCTTAAAGTTTGAACAGTACCTATTGACCATTTCACTGTATTTGGATCATCTATATCATGAGCAAAAACTAAGAGAGATTATTGATTATTTCTATCTAAATAATTAAAGGTATGCTGAATTTAAAGTACTCTATCGGAATTGATGTCTCAAAAAAAGATTTTCATTGCTGTTTGTCGGTCATAGACAGCAGCCAGAAAGTAACTGTAAAATCCAGCCGTAAATTATCCAACAACCCTATTGGTTTTAAAGATTTTTTATCCTGGATCAAGCAGCACCAGAAAGAAGAGCTGCCCCTGCGTATCGTAATGGAGGCCACTGGTGTGTACCATGAACAGCTTGCGTGGCTTCTGCATTCCAAAGGCCTGGTGTTAAGTATTTTATTACCAAATAAGGCTAAAAAGTACCTACAGGCAGATGGATCAAACTCTAAAAATGACAGTATAGATGCCAAAGGCCTTGCTAAAATTGGTGCAGAAAAGAACCTGGAGCCTTGGGTTCCCGGCAGTGAGAAACTGTATGAACTCAGGCACTATACGCGTCAGCATCAAAACTTAAGAGAGACTATCAATGTTATGGCTAACCAGCTTGAGGCACTGAAACATGCCCAGTTCCAAAGTAAAGAAGTTATAAAACAACTGAACAAAACGATAAAACTGCTTGAGCAACAAGTAGCAGAAATGGAGATGGCAATGGAAAAGCTTGTTAAAACAGACAAGGTCTTAAATCTTCATTACGAAAACATTACAGCAATAAAAGGGATTAACCTGCTATCTTTTTGCGTAATCGTAGCTGAAACTAATGGCTTTACACTGTTTAAAAATTCGGCATCCCTGGTAAAATATTCAGGTTACGATGTGATAGAAAACCAATCGGGCAAACACATCGGAAAAACAAAAAATTCAAAAAAGGGGAATTCCCGAATTAGAAGAATTCTGTTTATGCCAGCATTTTGCGCGGTAAGGGACGACCAGCCACAATTTAAAAGCCTTTATGAAAGAGTTTTTGAGCGGACTGGATTTAAAATGAAAGGCTATGTTGCCGTGCAAAAGAAACTGCTGGTAATGATGTACCATCTTTGGAAAAATGAGCAGAGATACAATCCCCAATTCAATTATTGAGAAAAAAATAATAGCTCCAGAAAAATCCAGAGCTACACATGATAAAATTCCAGAAGGAAGTTTTCACTAAAACAAAGGTAAAGTTATGGCACTGTTTCACAAATGGAAAGCATTTAAATTAATGCTTCTCAAAAGCTAAATTTTTATAAGCTTTTATTTGCTTTTTAAGACAGTACCTTTTCGCTAAATCTTTTTTGTTTTTTTGAAGCTTTAACAAATTTCTTGCCTCAGCGCTATTAATTTGTCCAGGCAAAACAAAAAAGATATCGCTGCAACCCCGGTTAAAAGAAAACCGGTTAGTACAATTATTAAACGTTAGGGGTAAAGTGCATATTAATGTTATCTCTTACAAATCGTCAGGCATATAACCAATCCTTTTTCTTGGTCCGGTTTTCTGATCAATGAGTTTATCCAGATAGGTAAAAACCAGTTCGATGTTTTTATCCTGATTGCTTACTTTTTGCTTAATTTCTTCGATTTCTAGTTTGAGCTCACCATTCTCAACAACAAATTGCCGTATTCGGGAGAAAATCCTTACAATTTGAATATTCACTTGAATGGCTTGCTTACTGTTTAATACACTCGAAAGCATTAATATGCCATGTTCGGTAAAAACAAAAGGAAGTTTTCTTCTTCCTCCCCAACTTGAAGTCGCAAATTGCGACTTCAAGTTTAACCACTCTTCGTCAGTAAGTTGAAACATGAAATCTTCAGGAAATCGATCTGGATTTCTGCTAACTTGCTCATTAAGGCGTTTAGTCTCTACACCATAAAGTTCAGCTAAATCACTATCCAGCATCACTTGTAGGCCTCTCAGCTCGTAAATTTTATTAACTACAATATTGTCAGGGATGATAGGAAGCATTTGTTTCGCTGTCATATCATTTTGGATTTACACTCAAGATACTAAAATAGTTTTGTCTGAGCAAAATCAACGCTATAAATTTTTCGCTGTCAGTGCGGTATGGCTGTAACGCTTGTATTCCGTAATCCAGTTCCATAGCGCAAAGCCTGCAATAACGGTAAAAATGAAATATTCAATTCCCATAAATTTAATTCCTTTTAAGAAATAGAGATATGTAGCTACAACATCAATAATCAACCAGATGATCCAGCATTCCACTCTTTTCTGAATCATTAAAAAAGTAGTGATCACGCTCATCACAAAAATAAATGAATCAATAAACGGGTAAGCACTGGGCAAATTAAATAATAGGGGAAGCCAATTGTGGAGCTGACTGGCCAATGTACCTATCAATAATGTGCCAATAATGCCAAAGGCTAATAAATACAGAAATTGCCGTAGTGGCATAAAACTGATTTTAAGCTCCTTGTTTTTATCTTCTTCTTCGGGCTTTGGGTTTGTCCAACGCCACCAACCCATTATGTTGGTTACAAAAAAGAAAACCATTAAAAACATATCGGGATAAAGCTGGCTTTGATAATATAGAAAAGCCGATAAAAATACATTTATGATACCCATAGGCCAGCTCCAGACACTAGCTTTTGCTGACAATATAACAGAAACGATCCCGGTAATAACAGCAAAGAATTCTAAATAACTCAATTTATAGTCTAGAGCGGTGAAAAATATACTTTGGGCATCGAAAAAATCCATGTGTATTTATGGGTAACGTATAAATGCTAATGTAAATAATTTATTTTCATCTATTGGTTTTCTAATGGCAAACAATCCAAAAATATAGCTGTTATAAAAATGTCAAGTGGCTAATCGCCAAAATTACTAACCAGCAAATTTCGTTTATGCAATATCTCGACCAGATTTTCGGTTATCCTATCCCTTTGTTTTTTAAGAACCTCATTATTGGTTTGGTAGCGGTATCTCTAGGTATTTTAATCAGGTTTATCATTCACAAAACTTTTATGCTGCTTTCTCGTTGGTGGGATTTTATCATTATAAAATCGACGGTAAAGCACTTAAACAGACCTGTTGCTTTTTTAATACCCTTATTGTTTCTTAATTTCTCCTTAACGCTGATGGAGATGGCGCCAACCTATCGTCTTCCAATAAACAAAGCAATGGAAATTGCCTTAACCATTGTTTTTGCGCTTATTTTGGTTCGGACAATTAACGTTTTGGAGGATTATTTTTATCTGAAGTATGATCTAAACAAAGAAAATAACCTAAAAGAGCGAAAAATAAGAACGCAGCTGCAGTTTGTTCGAAAGTTTATTGTTTCGCTCATTATTTTGATTACTGTTGCCATTATTTTGTTGAGTTTTGAAAGTATGCGAAAAATCGGAGCGGGGTTGCTTACTGGCGTCGGCATAGGGGGGATTATCATAGGTTTCGCAGCGCAGAAATCACTTGGCAATTTATTGGCAGGTTTTCAGATTGCCTTTACCCAGCCCATAAGAATTGATGATGTGTTGATTGTGGAAGGTGAGTGGGGTAAAGTAGAGGAAATTACCCTGACTTATGTAGTGGTGAATATCTGGGATCAGCGACGGCTAATCCTGCCAATTACCTATTTTATCGAAAAGCCTTTCCAAAACTGGACACGTGTTTCGGCTGATCTGCTTGGGACAGTTTTTTTATATCTTGATTATACTATTCCGATAGAACCGATGAGACAGGAATTAACCAGATTGCTCAACGCAAACCCATTGTGGGATAAACGGGTCAATGTTGTTCAGGTTACCGACAGTACTAAAGATGGCACCATCGAAGTGCGTTTTTTGATGAGTGCTTCCAATTCATCCAAGGCTTTTGATTTAAGGTGCTACGTGAGGGAAGCCATGATTGCTTTTATTCAGAATGATTATCCTGATAGTTTACCTAAAAAAAGATTGGAATATCGGGATAAGTTTACGCATTTGTAGTTTTTCACCATCTAAGACAGCAAACTCATTGATCCCTTTGGGGTACCTGCTAAGCTTATAACATCTGATTTTAAAAATCAGTAATTTGCAATAATAATTAGGACAATTTTTATTGTACCGGCTGTTAAAGTAGATAAAACACATTAAAAACTACTTAAAAATAGGTAATTGTCCTTACCTGAAATATGGTAATTTGAGGATAGTTATAGGTTTTGGCATTTTTCTGGTACATGCAATAAGAAAATTACTAAAATTTATGAGAAAAACTTCAAAATTACTATCCCTTGCGCTTGTTTTAGCGTTATTGTTCTCTTGCAAAAAAGATTCAGAAACCACTCCCTCAAAAAATGGTAAAACCGCAAAATTTACCATCACTGCAAATGGTGTAAACTCATCTGACGACTATGTTTCTTTCGTCATCGTAGGTGGTGATACTAAAGGCACTAAAACCATCTGGAAGGTAAATGGTGTGACCAGAAACAACGAAGCCGCTATCTCTTTAGGGAAAGACGATTTTACGGGAAATACCAAAACTTATGTAATTGAGACGGTATTGCCTGTTGATGTAATTACTGCCAGCGCGCAGTGCATTAACTTTAATGCCAGTTATCAGATCAGCTATAAAGCGGAAATAGATGGCAAAGTGGTCACCAACGATGACGGTGTTACGGTTGATGTGAATAAGGATTATACCCATCAGTTCGATTATTAATACGCTCTTGTTACTTCTCTCACTGAGGCGGCACAGGGTAAGTTTGTGCCGCCTCAGTAACTATCATAATTTAATCCTTTTCAGCCGTCATTTGGTTAAATTAATGCCTCACTTTTTAAAATATATTATTTGAACATCCCTTTCAGCTTTGCCAATTTCTCCTGTAAATCGCCATCAGCATCTTTTGGCTCATTACGCGGCTTGAAGCTTGGTTTGTTATTATTGTTTGATTTGAAATTCTGCTTAGGTTTCTGCTCCTTTGACTCCCTTCGTACCTCCGGCTTCGGACCAACTTCAGTTTTCATTGATAATGAAATCCTTTTGCGGGCTACATCAACTTCCATCACCGTAACTTCAACTTTTTGATGCACTTTTACTACATCATTTGGATTAGCGACAAAACGGTTAGCCAGCTGACTGGTGTGCACTAAGCCATCCTGGTGAACGCCGATATCAACAAAGGCTCCAAAATTCGTAATGTTGGTTACAATTCCCGGAAGTTTCATCCCCGATCTCAAATCAGAAATCTCATTTATACCATCGGTAAAACTAAAAGCCTCAAACTCTTCGCGCGGATCGCGTCCGGGTTTAGCCAGTTCTTTCAAAATATCAGTTAATGTTGGCAGACCGATTTCGTCTGTTACATATTGCTGTAGTTTAATCTGCTTTTGTAATTGTGTATCTTTCATTAACGCAGTAACGGTAGTGCCCAGGTCTTTAGCCATTTTATCCACTACGGCATAACGTTCAGGGTGTACACCGCTGGTATCCAAAACATTTTCTGCATTGCGGATACGTAAGAAACCTGCTGCCTGCTCGTAAGCTTTATCGCCCAACCGGGGTACCTTTTTTAAGCTTTCACGGTTCTTGAAAGCACCATGTGTATTCCTGTAATCAACAATGTTTTTGGCTAAAGTTGGTCCTAAACCAGAAACGTAGGCCAAGATCTGTTTGGAGGCGGTATTTAATTCTACTCCTACCGCATTTACGGCACTGATTACGGTATCATCTAAACTTGCCTGCAATTTATTTTGATCAACATCATGCTGATACTGCCCAACGCCGATAGACTTTGGATCAATTTTAACCAGTTCGGCCAATGGATCCATTAAACGGCGACCAATTGAAACGGCGCCGCGAACGGTAATGTCATGTGTAGGAAATTCCTCTCTGGCCACTTCCGATGCTGAATAAATTGAAGCGCCGCTTTCATTAACCATTACAACAGTGATGTGTGGTAAATTCAATGCCCGAACAAAAGCTTCAGTTTCTCTTCCTGCGGTACCGTTACCAATGGCTATGGCTTCAATATGGTGTTTTTCGCAAAGCTGCTGGATCGTAAATTCGGCATTTTTTACATTTCCTTGTCCGGTATGCGGATAAATTGCAGTATTCTCTAACAGCTGGCCTTGTTTATCTAAACAAACCACTTTACAGCCTGTACGGAAACCCGGATCTATTGCCATTACGTTTTTTTGTCCCATCGGAGCCGCCAACAACAATTGACGTGCATTTTCGGCAAAAACACGGATGGCCTCTTCATCTGCTTTTTGTTTAGTGAAAACCCGAAGCTCAGTTTCCATGGCTGGCTCTAGCAATCGTTTGTAACCATCTTCCAAAGCCTGCTGCACCTGTTTTGAAGCCGCATTATTGCTTAAAATAAACTGGTTTTCTAATATGGCAACGGCCTCTTCAGCTGGTGGAAGTGCATCTAATCTTAAAATGAGTTCCTTTTCGCCACGGCGCATGGCCAAAACACGGTGCGATGCAGCTGTTTTAACAGGCTCGGTCCATTCGAAATAATCTTTATATTTAATACCCTCTTCTTCTTTTCCTTTGATGACTTCAGATTTAAAGATTGCTTTTTCCTGAAAATAGGTTCTCATTTTGGTGCGTGCCTCTGCATTTTCAGCAATCATTTCAGCAATAATATCCCTCGCGCCAGCTAAAGCTTCATCCAGCGAGTTTACCCCTTTTTCGGTATCGATAAATTTATCGGCTGCAGCAGCCAGGTCGAAACTGCTTTGTTCAAAAATCTGTAAGGCCAAAGGTTCTAATCCCTTTTCTTTTGCAACCGATGCGCGTGTTTTACGTTTCGGCTTATAAGGCAGGTAAATGTCTTCGAGAAGTGAAAGGGTTTCGGCTTCGTTAATCTGTTTTTCCAGTTCCGGTGTTAACTTGCCAAGTTCGGTCATCGATTTTAAAATCGCTTCGCGGCGTTTGTCCAGATCGCGCAACTGCAAAACCCGGTCGCGGATTGCGGCTATCTCAACCTCGTCTAAACTACCGGTTGCTTCTTTACGGTACCGGGAAATAAACGGAACAGTTGCGCCTTCATCTAATAGATTTATGGTTGCGGTTACTTGTTTTTCTGCAACTTTTAATTCGGCTGCAATTATTTTATGGTGGGTTAACATATCCTAAAGGGTAAAATTAAAAAGAAGCAAAGCTAATCAGGATTTGCGGGATTTAATGATTTTTAACGTGAAGTTTTCCACCGAAATTTGTGAGTAATTAGTGGCTTCGCGTATCAGGCTTTTAAAGATTAAGTGATATAAGGAATTTATAATATCAGCTATATCTTTTAGCTTTTTCTATGTTCGCAGCCAGCGGTATTTTAAAAATGCTCCTGTTCAATTATATAGATTTTATATGGTGGGTTAATCTTCAGTATGATAGCTAAAACAGGGGTTTATTCCTGTTGCTATCGAGGTTTCAAGGGTAAAAATAAGGTATCTTACTTTTTCTTAGGTATGGTTTTCTCCAAATCCTTTTCTGCTTTAAATTTTGAAATTCTGGTAATTAAGTCAAAAGGTAAAGGCTTATTTAAAGGAAACTGAACAGCGCCTTTGCTCCATTTATAATCGGCAAATTCAGCTTTAAAAGCTTCAATCCCAGTGCCAGTGGGGTAAAAACCGATATGTTTTGCATAAGCTGCAAAATACACAAGCACACTATTTTGTTTAAAGGCAGGCATTCCATAGCTGATTACCTCTTTGGCCTCTGGTACAGCTTTGTGTATTGTTTTGCGGACTTGCTGTAATAGTTCTTGTGTTTCTAATGGAAAGTTGGCGATGTACTGATCGATATTTTCTGGCTTAGGTTGCTCCATAGTTGATTTTTTGTAAGCTGAATTTACAAATTATCAGAAACTATTCGCTAATCTGGATGTCGTATTTATGCAACAGTCCTGCAAGTCCGGATTTAGAAAACCTTGCCTTTTTAATCCTGTTGTTATCCGGATCTATTGAATAATGGTAAGCCGTTCTTAAATCTGCTTTTTCGAGGATAGTCCTATCGAAAGTAGCATTTAATAAATCACAGTTCTCAAAAGTTGCATTTGCCAAATCGGTTTCAGAAAAGTCAACTTCATGGAGTTGAGAAGATTTAAAAGACGTTTTCTTCAGTTTTAATTTGTAAAAAGACGAATGGTCCAGTTTGCAATTGTTAAAACTGAATGCCAGGCCGAAATCATGACAATTATCGAACCTCAACCCGAGCATTTTGCAGTCCTGAAAACCCGCATCAATCAAAGAGGTTTTGGTTAAACCTGCCAAACTTAAATTGCAGGAAATGAATTGGCAATCTAAAAATTTCATACCACTTAAATCGGAACCGGAAAAATCGCAATTGATGAATTTACAGTTCTCGTATTCTGCTTTTGGAAGAGGACGTATAGTAAAATTGGCTTTTTCGAACGTTTGATCGGCTAGGTACTCGGACATGGGAAAAATTTATAGACATAGCAAAGATAAAAACATTAGTTTGGTTTCCGCTGCTATTGGTTTATTTAACCTGAGCATTTTGCTCTTGGAATAACATAACCTCGCTGGTTTTTAAACCTGAGAGGTTTAAAATGAAAAAATCCCCCAAATTGCTTCGGAGGATTTTATATGTTTTGGTCTTTTGACGATGCTTAGACAGATAATTATTTTTTAACGTACATTACTTCTTTTACCGCTTTAACCACACGTTCAGCATTTGGTAAGCTGGCTGCGATTAAAGTTGGAGAGTATGGAAGTGGAACATCTGCACAAGTGATACGTAAAACAGGCGCATCTAAATAATCAAATGCTTGTTTTTGTACCATAAAGGCAATCTCGCCAGAAAGCGAAGCTAATGGCCAGGCTTCTTCTACCACAACCAAACGGTTCGTTTTCTTTACAGAAGCAATGATGGTATCGTAATCGATAGGACGTACGGTACGTAAATCGATCACTTCAACATTGATTCCTTCTTTGGTTAATTCTTCTACCGCAGGGTTTACCACACGTGTTAACATTTTACCAAAAGTAACAATTGTGACATCAGTACCTTCTTTAGTTACTTTGGCTTTACCAAGTTCGATATAATATTCTTCAGCAGGAACATCGCCTTTATCACCATACATTACTTCCGATTCCATGAAAATAACAGGATCCGGATCAATTATCGACTGCTTTAATAAACCTTTTGCATCATAAGGTGTAGCCGGAACCACCACTTTTAAACCTGGTGTGTTAGCGTACCAGTTCTCGAAATTTTGAGAGTGTTGTGCACCTAACTGGCCTGCATTACCTGTTGGACCACGGAAAACCATAGGGCATGAAAACTGGCCACCGCTCATGGATAAAATTTTAGCCGCTCCGTTGATAATCTGATCGATCGCAACTAAAGAGAAGTTAAATGTCATGAATTCTACAATTGGAATAAGGCCAGCTGTAGCTGCACCAGTTGCAATACCCGCGAAACCTAATTCGGCAATAGGGGTATCGATAATTCTTTTTGCACCAAATTCATCAAGCATACCCTGACTTACTTTGTATGCCCCGTTATATTCTGCTACTTCTTCACCTAATAAAAAAACGCGGTCATCTTTACGCATTTCTTCGCTCATGGCTTCGCGTAGTGCTTCTCTAAATTGGATTTCTCTCATTGTAAATTTTAATAACGGTGGCAAATATAATTATTAATCGCTTTGAAACCAAAGGCTAAAATGCCTATGTTTTGTAATAATTATAAGTGTTTTGGCTGATTATTTAACGTTTTTTTAAGCGTATTTTTTGTTAATTCTTTGTAAGGAGAAATATTATTGGGCAATTGGGTTTTTGATTAGCTTAATGTATCAAACCTTACGCTTTTCCCGAAATATAACTACTCCAGAAATATCGTCAGCTAAGCCAAGTGTCAAGAAATCGACAACGACCATTATTTAGCGAAGCTAAATTGATCCTGTGAAATTTTTTGACCGAATAATCGATTTAGTGATTCGGATTTAATAATCCATAAATCTCGCTATCCAGAAACTGGCCCCTAAAATAATAGTCTTGTTTGAAACGCGCTTCTTTTACAAAACCATGTTTGATCAGCATCTGTCTTGAAGCGTCGTTTTCTACATTGATGTTTGCACTGATGGTATGCAGATTAACATCATTAAAACCAAAATCGATCGTTCGCTTTAAGGCTTCTGAAATAATTCCCTGCCGCCAATAATCAGGATGTAACATATAGCCAATTTCTGCCCGGTGGTTGGCAAAATCGGTGCGCCAATATCCTATCGAGCCAATCATTTGGTTGGGCTTATCTTTTAAGGCAATTACCCAGGCCAGGTTATCCCCATTTTCATAACCATTTCTAAAACGGGAAATAAAATCTTTGACTTCAAAAATATCTTCCGGTCTTTCCCTGTCGATATATTTCATTACCGTTTCGTTGGTCCGCATGGCAAAGAGCGCTTCGGCGTCTGCAAGATCATGTTCGCGAAGGATTAAGCGTTTGGTTTCCAGTACAGGGAATTTTGTGAAATTTAAGGTTAGCATTTTTAAAGATCATCTTTTTCTAAAGAAAAACCATACTTATCTGCAAACTCTTTGACTTCAAATTCAAATGATTTTCTTGCATGATGAAGCTCTTGATTTTTGATGTAGTTGGTGACAGCTTGCAAACCAGATTCGCTAACTGATACAGCGAAATAATCATCTTGCCACATAAAAGGTGTTTCTGTTAGCATATTTTTATTGATCCAGAATGAGGATTCTCCTTTTATTAGCTGAGCTACTTTTGCAATAGTTTGTTCTCTTCCTAAAGATACTAGGCAGTGCATATGTTCAGTATACCCATTAATTGCCTGTAGAAAAATAGATTTCTCTCTGCAATTTTCCATAATGTGCTTTTGAATTTTATAACGAATGTTTTTTGTTAAATAGGGATGTCGGTTCTTGGTTGAGAACACTAGGTGAACCCAAATTCTTATATACGACATAATTCATGGTTTGATTAATCTAAATATAAGGAATTTTTGCAGTCCGCTAAAGCAGCCTGCGAAGAAATGCAATTATCTATTTATATCTTCCTATTCATTGCCATTGGCTTCAGCCAATCAATGAGAATTACTTCCCAAATAAAGTTTTATAAATAGAATATTTGTAGTTATCCTCCACTTTACTGGCCACAAAATACGGGGCTTCAAAAAGTTCAGTCAGTTTTTTCCTTAATTCGTCAAGAAATTCTGGTTTAATCTCTTCTAAATAGGCTCCTGATAGATTTTGCCTGCCCGATTTAAACCAAACGCCATCTGCACTCATGGTTTTTACCACATAAAGATTTGGCTCTACAAAACTTTTGCCCGAAAACTGTTCGTAAGCATAAGTGTATAATAAGGTTTGTATTAACGCTTTATTAATATGTTTGCCGTCAGAATTAAATAATTCCGGAACATCTTTAAAAGTTAGCTTGTCGCTACCGGTTTTATAATCAATAATTTTGGTCACGCCATCCTTAACATCAACACGATCGATAAAACCAAAAATTTTAACACTGGCTTCTTTTCCCCTTAGCGGGAAACTGATCTCGGCCTCTACCTTTTGCTCTAGGCTGATAATCGTAAATGGAGTTTGCGCTTCGTCCTGATTTAAAATAATATTTACATAGGCCTCTACAATAGATAAAATAACCTTTTGCATGCCTTTGTATTCCATGATCATATCAGGGTTTTTGAACATGACCGCGTTAAAGGCTTTTTGTATCAGCTTGGGAATCTGTTTGCGTTTCTCTTTAATATGCGCTGCAGTAATTTCACCAGACCTTAAATCCTCGTAAAAATATTCCATCACTTTGTGCAGAATGGAGCCGATTTCGTTGGCTTCTACCACAGCACTGATCTCTTTAGGCTCTTTAATACCCGCGATATAATTGAAAAAGAAATCTATCGGATTGGAAATGTATTGCGTAAGTGCAGAAGGTGAAAGCACCTTTTTTTTATCAAGATATTTTTGAAGTGTTTCCTGGATAAATGCATTGTTGGCCTTCTCGATCTTTACTTCTTTAAAAGGCTCGGTTTTTACTTCCAGATTAAGCTCATTATAAGTAAATTCGAAACCGCTTTCGTACTCCAGTTGCTTTAAGATTCTGCTGGCTTCACCCGAAGTAGATTCATCTGTTAAGCTATTATAGACAAAATTGATATTGTTGGCCCGCTGTAATAGGCGGTATACCATATAGGCTGAAATGGCATCAAGATTTTCCAGAACCGGTAAGCCATAAACGCGGCGTATAGAATCTGGAATAAAACTATTGCCAATGGATGATTTAGGGATAATACCTTCATTAAAGCCTAAAATCACCACTTTATCGAAATTTAGGTTCCGGGTTTCAAGTAATCCCATTACCTGTATGCCATTCAAAGGGTCGCCTGAAAGTGGTACTGCAATAGACTGCAATGATTTTTGAACGAGGTAAATGACGAAGGGAATTTCTTCTTTGCCGATGTGGCTGCTAAAAGTATCGTGCAGCCTGTTTAATTCTTGTATGGTTTTTACAAATAATTCTGCATCGATTTTTTTGAGTGTTTTTGCGTTGGATAACCGGGTTAACACATAATCCAGAACATCCAGTAAATTGGTGACCACATGCTGCGGATCGTCGATTTTTTTATAAAAAGCCTCAAAAAGCCCGCTTTGACGTAAAAGGCGTTTGTGATCAATCTCTACCTGGTTTTCTTCCAACAATGCGGTTAAAATTTTATCCCGCATTTTTTGGGTAAGGCCTGTTAATGGGTGTGTTAAAAAAGCTTCTACGTTTTTGTAACTTACTTTATCCCGTTGCAAAATCTCCAGCTGACTCGCCAGCCACAAATCAACCAAACCAAAAATACTGGAGGTTGATAAAGCAAAACCCATTGTGACGTTGAGGTCAATCTCTTTCCCATTCAGGTGAGTGGGGATCGTTTGCAGGGTAGGGATCAACAGGCTCTCATCTGCCAAAACTACAACTGTTTTTCCAACAGTTTCTGCTGTGGTATAATCTTCTGCTAAGATATTGTTCAGAATTTTGGCCTGTGCAGATTGTCCCTGAACCTTAAAAACATTTACATGATGCCGGGCAGATTTCAATAAACTTTCCTTTCCTGAAAATTCATTTTTCAGGCCAAGCTGGTTGATGTTTTTGCGCAGAAATAAACCTGCTTCCTGCGAAATATCGTCTAAATAATACGTGTCGGCATCGAAATAAAACAATGCTTTACCAGCTTCCTGTAACTGGATAAATATTTTGGCTTCTGCACTGCTCAAAGCATTAAATCCAACGAAAATAATCTTACCCTTATCAAAATTCGAAATAAATTCCTGGTGATTGGTGATATCATCGGCCAGATAACGGTAAACCGAGCCATTGGTTAAATAGCCCTGCTCTTTAAGCGTAGCGTGATATTTATGGTAAAGCTTAGGCATCCTGCGCCACATCTTGATAAACAGTTCCTGCTGTTTTTTATGTTTTCCTTCCGAATAAGAAGTCCAGAATTGGGAAAGAAACTCATATTGCTCCGGGCTTAAATAATCAAAATCCTGATTAATCACCGAAATATCTTCCAGATCGCGGTATAATTTCTCGGCATCTACCAGGTCGGCATCAATCTGGTTGAAATCGCTTAATATGATTTTTGCCAAAGGAAAAAACTTGTGACTTGATATATTTTCCAGCTTTTCTTCTGTGAGCAGTTGGTTATAAATTTTGTGTAGAGTAAAAAACTGCAGGTAAAAATCGGCTATTTTATAACTGGTAGAACTGGCAAAGAACTCCTGTATGGTAAAAAAAGACGGACTGAAAAATGGTTTGCCGATAATATCGGCAAAGTGTTTTTGTAAATAAGCCGATGGTCGTTTATTATTGAAAACGATGGCGCAGTTTTCCAGCTGATTTCCAAACCGGGCAACTAAATCTTCGGCAACTTCCTGTAAAAATGGTTTCATCTGCATACTATACTAATTTCAATTTACCTTTAACCGCGTAAAAAAGATAAGTTTTGATATTCTGATAACCCATTCCAGTAAGCAAAAACCTGTAGTTATTTACCTGTTCGATGTGTTTGTCGCTTTCCTCCAGGGTAAATTTATAGTCAAGGATAATCACCTCATCGTTGTTGATCAAAACCCGGTCAGGACGGTGCAGTTTCCCATTGGTATCGATAATATTTTTTTCTACAATGCTTTCGCTTGCCTTACCTAAGATCTCTTTAAGCTCAGGGTGTTCCAATACTTCAAGTGCGGATGAGGTTAATTTCTGCTTTTCTTCTTCTTTGATAATGCCCTGCAAAACCAGGTTGGAGGTGTAATCATCAACTTCTTTCTGTGTGCTGGCGCTGGCCAGGATATCGTGCAGTAAAGAGCCTTTTCTCCCTGATTTTTCAATATTCACCAGATGTTTTAAGTGTTTGTCTTCTGATGGGATGTAAAGTTCAGATAAGCGTGTTGTGGTTGGATAACTACTTAAATTTATGAAATTCGATTCTTCCGTCTTACTTTCAATAATTACAGGATCTACAATTTCATATACGCCGTTTTCATCAAACTGTTCATCAAAAGTGAAATTGATAACATCGCCCATATTGGATAATTTCAATTCCTTTTTAGCCATTGTAGCTATATAGAGATAATCTTTGGATCGTGTAGTGGCTACATAGAGCATATTCAGTGCATCCATATTGTTATAAAGCAGTTCTTCATAATAAGCCTTTGCAATGGCAGAATCGGCTAATGCTTCATTATATTTCAAAGGAATTCCTTTCAGTTCCTTATAAACCGTTTCTTCTGAAGATACCCAGAAAGTACCATTGGGTTTACCTTTGATTTCCCAATTGCAAAAAGGCACAAAAACAGCCCTGAAAGCTAAACCTTTCGATTTGTGAATGGTAATAATCTGTATAGCATCAGCACCTTCTGGCGAAGGCAATGACTTTTTAATACCATCCTCTTCCCACCAGGTTAAAAATGAAATGATTCCTTTTTCTCCAAGTTTTGCAGCAGAGGCTGTCAGATCTCTAAAAGCAAGCAGGTAAGGTAAGTTGGTGGTGAGATTTTTTAAGCCGTAACTTTCAATTAATATCTCTACCAGTTCAGGCAAGGGAAGCTGTAGCCAACTTTGCCAGTTTTCGCATAAAACAACGGGCAAAACTGCTGTAAGTGTATGGAGTGGTCTATTGGTGAGGTTAAGGTAATAAGTGGCATCAATATCTTTTTCGTGCAAAGAATGATAAAGTGCAATACAATTGGCTTTATAAAGAGCCGTTTGCGTTTCTAAACCAATCAGCACTTTTAAGGTGTTAATGATGAGCTGTATGGCCCGGTTGTTCGAAATCAATAACGCATCGCCCGACAAAACAGGCAAGTTGTGCTCCATTAATTTTTTAACAGTTAATAAAGCTTCGCTGTTCGATCGGACCAAAATGGCGATATCTTTTAGTGCATATTGCTGTTCGTTTTTGAGGTCATTTATTTCTTCTACAATATTATCTAATGCAATATCCCTAAAAACAGTTTCGGTAAAACGGGTTTCATTTGGTGCATGATCTTTACCAAACTTTTTAATCTTGATCGTTCCACCTTTTAAGGTGTTGGTCGCAAAGTTCTGGGTAGAGCCACTATAAATATCAGTAATAATTTGTTGGTAATTTTGTTCTTGCCACCATTTGGAAATGCTTTCAGGTTTGGTAGCCAGATTTTCGTTCAGTTCGTTCTGCAAGGTTAGGGGAATGGCCTTGTAAAGGAAATTATTGAACGTGATGATATTTTCGGCACTCCGGTAATTCTCGGCTAAACTTTCTTCCAATACATTTTCTGCACCAACATCTAATCTGGCGTGTTTATGCAAGATGTTCCAATCGCCATTGCGCCAGCGGTAAATGGATTGTTTGGTGTCGCCAACAATCAGGTGATCAATGAGATCCTGGCTCGGAGTGGCCATGGCATTGGTTAACAGGGATTTAAAGCTACCCCACTGACTGGTAGAAGTATCCTGAAATTCATCGAACAGAAAATTGCGGTAACGGTTGCCAACTTTTTCCCAGATAAAAGACGGATTGTCTCCGGCATCTTCTGTAATTCCCGAAATCAGCTTTTGCGCATCACTGATCAGCAGGTTATCGTTTTCGGCCCTGTACTCTTTTAAAAGCATGGCGATCTCCTGCATCAGCCTTAAATAATACAGATTTTTATTAAAAGCAATAGCCAGACTATAGTTTGGTAAATGTGCTACATAATGCGTTTTTAACTTTTTTAGTATCGGATTTACCGTATCATAAGCCTCAGGGAAATTTACATTTTTCTGAAACCATTCATCGGGTTCATCAATCAGGTTAAAAATGGGTTCGATCTTTGAAAAATCGCCCCTGGCCACGAGAATAATTTTAGCCAGCGGACTTCTCGATTTTCCCTTCAGGTGCTCGGTTTCCACCCCGATTACATTTAAAACTTCATTTGCCTCTGTTGCCAGCGAAACCAGTTCTTCTTCGAAATTTTTAATCTCTTCCTTGGTAATGTTGATGTACTTTTTAAATAGTTCATCAATGTTTTCTAAACCAAGCGTGTTTACCGCATCTTCAAAAATCTGGAAACGTTCGGAAAATATTTCACCAATCAGGTTATAAAGTTCGAATTTATAGTTCCAGCTCTTGTTATCGCTAATGCGTTCGATAGCCAGATCAATAATCCATTGTAAAAGCTGTTGGTTATGATCTAAAGCTTCATCCAGTTTATTTACCAGATCATCTTTCACCTTGTCATAATTCATTTCTAAATTATAATCGGCATTGAGGCCCAACTCAAAGGCAAAGCCACGGATTACTTTTTGAACAAAACCATCAATGGTGCTCACCGAAAAACGGCTGTAATCGTGCAGGATTTTACGGTATATCTGATCTGCTTTAAACTGCAATTCCTGCGGACTTAATATCGGATAGGCAACCAGGATAAGTTTCCGATAGTCATCTATTTTTTTTGATGGATTTCCCTTTGCCAATCCTAATAATACCTCTAAAATCCTGGTTTTCATTTCCTCCGTGGCTTTATTGGTGAAGGTTACGGCCAAAATTTCGCGGTATTTATTGTCGCCACTAAATAGCAGTGTAAGATAATGTGCGGTTAAACTGAATGTTTTACCGGAACCTGCAGAGGCTTGAAGAATTTTGAGGGGCTGGGGCATAATGTGATATTTCTCGGAATTTAAACTTACAACAATTTAAAATTTTTCCGAAATCATGATATCAACAATACACCTGTTTACGGTTTTTTCTTCTTTTTGGCTAATGTTTTATGGCTGATCCTTGCAGGGCGTTCGGCCATTTCAATAGGAAGGCCAAGCAAATCGCGGATAACCACCGATGCACATGCCCCGCCAAATGCTGCTGGCAGATAAGAAACTGTACCATAGGCGGAGCGTTTAAAGTTGCTCCCATCAGTCATGATCATAGAATTTTTATCCATTTCTTCGGTGGAGAAAACAGCTTTTATTTTTGCCGCATTAGCAAGTTTATTTAGCCGTTTACGCACATAACTGGCAAAAACACATTGATAAGTATCAGGGAGTAATGTAATCCTTAATCGTGTTGGATCCATTTTACCACCAGCACCCATTGAACTTACAATGGGAATATTTTTTTCTAATGCCGTTCCTAATAGTGTAATTTTAGGCATTACACTATCAATGCAATCCATAATGTAATCGAAATCGGCTTCTAAAATTTCCCTGCATTTCTCTGGAGTAAGAAAGGTATTGACCACATGCAGTTTTAATTCGGGATTTATGGATAATAAACGTTCCTGCATAATGGCAGCCTTGCTAACACCATGATTGGTTGCCAAAGCAGGTAGCTGCCTGTTCCGGTTTGTCGGATCAACCACATCACCATCAACAATGGTCATTTCTCCAATTCCTGAACGGCAGATAAATTCGGCGGCAAAAGAACCCACGCCACCTAAACCGATCACGAGAACATGTTTTGATTGGAGTTTATCTATACCATCATTACCAACAAGCAGGGCAGAGCGCGAAAGCCAGCTAACATCAGACATATTTGTGTATTTAGCTGTATTCTTCGACAGGCTCAGAATGACAGCGCTATATTAAATTTAGTTTATTCCAGTCTGTAAAAATACGAGCTTTGAGTTCATCTACACTACATTTTTTTAAAATGGCTGCTGCCCGGTAAATTTCCCCGATCGAAATAGCAGCGTCATCCGTTTCCAGAAAAAAATGATCGGTACTTTGAATCAGTTTTGCGGCACCGGAGTTTTGCTTCAAGGCAGTCAACCCAAAGGAAAGTAGAAATCCCTTGTCCAGTAGTTGTTTGCCAAGTTCTTCATTTTTATTAAAGCCATGAATGATCATGGGTACTTCAACTTTTAACCGATCTTTAATCGCTATTAATTCAGCGAAACATTTAACACAATGCAAAATCAAAGGTTTTTTGATCTTTTCTGCCAATTCAATCTGTTTTTCCAGAATTATTAGCTGATTCTCCAGGTTTTCGCCCCTCAATCGATCTAAACCACATTCACCAATTTGTTTCACATTTGTTTGATTGGCCACGACACTAAGATACTTCATCTGCTGGTCGAGATGATCAATTTTTGCAAACCAGGGATGCAGCCCAACAGAAATCGGCTTGGTTTTAGGCATGGCCAAAAAGATATCACTGGTTAACGACAAACTTTGAATACTGGTTACGCCAGGTTGGGTGGAAACTTTATGGGTATGTATATCTAGGTAATCCATTTCTGATACAAAGATAGACAAATGTAAAATGGACGATGTAAAATGGACAACGGAAAAATGCAATTGGTTTTAAACCTTTTGTAAAAAAGCAAATTCCATTAATGACCAATGACCAATGACCAATGACCAATGACCAATGACCAATGACCAATGACCAATGAATGTTTCTCCTCTGTAAAGAATTTGCGAATAATCTATTAAAACTGTAGACTTTATTACTTTTGTTTATTATTCTGAAAATCATGAAAAAATTAGTTATTTTATTGACTGCTATATTAATTTCGACCGCGGCTTTTAGCCAGTCAAAAAAAGAAGGCGTTCACATTTACAACCCACAGGCCGATGCTAAAGCGGATATTGCCGCTGCGGTTGCAAAAGCAGCTAAAGAAAATAAGCATGTTCTGTTACAGGTTGGCGGTAACTGGTGCACCTGGTGTATAGCCTTTCATCATCTGGTGGATAGCACAGCAACGCTGAAAAAATACATCAACGACAATTTTGAAACGGTGTTGGTTAATTATAGTCCTGAAAATAAAAACGAAAGTGTTCTGGCTGGTTTAGGCTATCCTCAACGTTTTGGTTTTCCGGTATTCTTAGTTTTGGACGGAAAGGGCAAAGTATTGCACATCGAAAATTCGTCCTATTTAGAAACGGAAGAAGTTGGCGCTAACGGTAAAAAGAAAGTAGGGCATGATGTAAAGAAGATTACCTCATTTTTAAAAGGGTGGACAAGAGCAGCTGTTGATCCTGAAACTTATAAAGCCAAAGCTAAGTAGCGGTTTAAGGTAGACGGCATGAGGTTTAAGGCCGAACCGCAGAATCTAATTAAGAAAGCCTTTCGGATTTTTAAATCTGAAAGGCTTTCTTTTTAATCGTCTAATTCGTCTTCGTCTACCTCATCATCAAGGTTTAACTCATAAGAAGCTCTTGAAGCTTCATCCGCTTGCTCCAGCAGATCTTTATCGTGTTCGATACTGGTATCATCACCACTAATTTCATTGATATTTTCTACATCATCCTCTCTGCGTAAAGCATCGTTAGGATCGTTCGAATAATTGTCGTCTTCTGGATCTATCATAACTTTAAGATTTTATATTAGATAATCGTTTTGAGTATGAAATTGTTTTGGGAAAAGCTTAAAGTTAAAAAAGACTGAGGCTTCCGAAGATTCTTCGCTGCGCTCAGAATGACAAATTGGGGAAGGTTAAAGACCTTCACCAAATTTATAAAACGGTGCTACACTTACTGGTAACTTACCGGTAGGTACCATGCGGTTATTAATTACAGCAGCAGCCGAAATTTGCATAAAATCTTCTTTTTGATAGGCTACTACTAAACCTTTGCTGTTTTCTAATCCGGATAAGCCCGCCAGGTTATATGGATTGGCAAATAAGGCAAAAACAGCATTTTTAGCCGATAGTTCTTTAATAAAATTCTTAACACCTGCATTCAGCGGCATGTTATTCGCTGGTCTTGACCTGCTATCGTGAATGCCGACAATTACCTGATCAAATGCGCTGATTTCGCGGGCAATGTTCGAAATCTGTGCGGCACTTGCATCTTTATCCAACACATAATAAACAGAGTTATAATATCCTTTCGAAACCTCTTTTTGGAAAGTGGTAACCGAAGGTACACCGATGCTGATAATGGCCGTTCTTCTGATCGGGATAAGGCGTTTAATATAATCCTTACCTTTTAGCAAAGTTACTGATGCATTGGCCAGTTCCTGTACTAATGCATTGCTTGCAGTGCGATTAACTCCTGCAATAATGCCCTTGGTTACAATAGTATCGCGTTTGGCCAGACCGGCCCAATACTTTGCCGTTAATATTTTACGCACGCTTTGGTCAATCTCAGCCATACTTACACGATTATGCCTTACTGCTTTACGCACCAGTTTAATGGCTCGATCGCTGTTTTCTGAAAGTTCGATGATATCATTACCTGCAATAATCCCCATCAAATCAGCTTCTCCGTTTTTAAAGTATTTGACCACGCCTTTCATGTCCATGGCGTCCGAAATGATTAATCCTTTAAAGCCTAGTTTCTGCTTTAAAATACCGGTAACAATAGGCTTGGAGAGTGTAGAGGGTAAATTTGGCGTATTATCTAAAGAAGGAATGTTCATGTGTGCAATCATTACTCCAGATGCGCCTTGTTTTATCAGTTCTTTAAATGGATACATCTCTAAAGTGTCCAAACGTGTGGCAGAGAACGTAAGCTGTGGTAAATCGTAATGTGAATCTACATCAGTATCGCCATGACCAGGGAAGTGTTTCAGTGTAGTTAATAAACCACCATCTTGCATACCTTTCATGTAGGATGCAACTTTACTTGCCACATTATATTTGTTTTCGCCGAACGAACGATAGTTGATTACCGGGTTTTTGGGGTTATTGTTAATATCCGCGTCTGGAGCCAGATTCATCTGCATCCCCATCCGCTTATAATCTTTGGCCACTTCCAAACCCATTTTATACAATAACTCCTTGTTTTGTATGGCGCCCAAGGTCATTTGGTAGGGATAAGAAATGGTGCTGTCTAAACGCATACCCAAACCCCATTCTCCGTCGTTTGCTATAATAAGTGGTACTCTGCTCAGTTTCTGATAGGCATTAGTGGCTAAAACCTGCCTGCCCGGGCCACCCTGAAAAAAGATCACACCACCCAATTGTTCTTTTTTTATCACCTCGCCAACCGAATCGGTATATTTTTGGCCCAGATTGGTGTGTGCCCTAACAAAGAACATCTGCGCAATACGCTCTCTACGGTTTAGTTTATTAAAAACCGAATCGACCCATTTGGGTTGATTGGCTAACATTTCTAAATAGGATTTTTGTTGTGCGCTGCCCGAAAACGCAGCTCCGCAGAGGGAAATGAGTATAAAAAGATTTTTTTTCACTTGTTTTTATTGTATCAGGTCTGCAAAATTAATAAACCAAAGCAGTATTGAACAAAAACCCGTCCAAGTAATCGATTTAATACAGTAGGTTTAAAAAAGTATTGCCGATTAAGATCGGTACATCCCTTTTCCATCGATAAAGTCGATTACTTTATCTGGAAGGAAAAACTGCACATTTTTTTTCTCTTTAATAGCCTTTCGTATAAAAGTGGAGGATATTTCCATTAAAGGGGTATTTGTAAAAGTAATAGCCGGATGGTCTTCCCATTCGCTTACATCTGCTCCAGGGCGGGGATATACATAAATATGGTAATTTTTTAACAGCACCTCATAGTTCTTCCATTTTTTTAAAGAAACGAGGTTATCAGCACCCATGATCAGTACAAATTCCTTTTCAGGATATTTTTCGTGGAGATAGGTTAGGGTATCAATGGTAAAGGAAGGCTGTGGCAGTGCAAATTCGATATCACTAACACGGATATGCTCGGCATTTTCGGTAGCCAGTTTCGCCATTTCCAAACGATCGTACATATTGGTTAAACCACTTTTATCCTTTAAAGGATTATGTGGAGAAACCACTAGCCATACTTCATCCAGTTCGGTATGGTTGGCCATATAATTGGCGATAATTAAATGGCCTGTATGGATGGGGTTATACGAACCGAAGAAAAGACCGGTTTTCATGTTTAGGGTTTTCAGTATTTGTGATCGTCATTGCGAGGCAGGACTGCGGGAGCCGAAGCAATCTAATTCGCAAAAAGATTGCTTCACTCTTTTGCTCTTTTCCCATCGCTTCGGTTCGCAATGACGGTTTTATTTCTTTAAGAAGTCTCCAACCAACTGCTCTGCTTCAGCACAAGCTGTAGCCAGATCGTAATTTTTTAAAATCACATCAAACTTATCTGCGTAAAGCAATTCTTTCTCCGCTTTAACAAAACGTTCCTGTAATTTCTCCGGGCTATCTGTCCCGCGACCGCTTAAACGTTCTTTTAGCACCTCTAATGAAGGTGGCTGAACAAAAATGGCCAAAGCATCTTCTTCATATTTTCTTTTTAAACGGATGCCACCTTCAACATCTATATCGAAAATAACGTGTTTACCTTCATTCCAGATCCGTTCTATTTCTGAGCGTAAAGTGCCGTAAAATGTACCATTATAAACTTCCTCAAACTCTACAAATTCCTGATGGGCAACTTTGTGTAAAAACTCTTCTTTACTGATAAAATAGTAATCGTTTTCATGTTGTTCATTACCTCTCGACTCACGCGTGGTGGCAGAAATAGAAAAGCTCAGTTCAGGAAACTTTTTTAATAAATGATGTACTATGGTAGTTTTACCTGCTCCTGATGGTGCTGAAAATATGATTAATTTGCCTTGCATTTTTAAAAGTTTTGCGATTGGCGTCTGGCGTTGAGCACTTATCGCGCTCCGCTTAACGCTACAACACATTCAGTAATTGTTCTTTTATCTTTTCTAATTCTTCTTTCATTCCTACCACAAACTGCTGCATCTGCGCATCGTTTGCTTTAGCGCCCATGGTATTTATTTCTCTTCCTATTTCTTGCGAAATGAAACCCATTTTTTTTCCGTTTGCTTCTTTGCTTGCTAAAGTTTGTAAGAAATAATCGCAATGGCTTTTTAAACGTGTTTTTTCTTCCGTAATATCAATTTTATCGATGTAATAGATCAATTCCTGCTCAAAACGGTTTTGGTCAATATTTACCTTGCCCACCGCATCTTCTAAAAACTGGTTAAATTTATCGCGGATGGCCGAAATCCTTTTTGGTTCCAGTTCTTCTACCGATTTAAAATACGACAGGATATTTTTAATCCGCAGTTCTAAATCTGCCTTTAAAACAGCGCCTTCATCTTCCCTGAATTGGTTAAAGTTAGCCAGGGCTTCAGTAAAAATCTGGTAAAGATGGTTCCATTCATCGTCGCTAACACTTTCTTCTTTATAACTAATTACATCCGGAAAGGTTAAGGCTGTTTGTAGTAAGTTGCTACTGTCTGCACCTAATTCGTTGTTAACAGCAACAAGTTGCTGATAGTAATGACTCAATAAAGCTGTATTAATGGTAGCACCGGTAACTTCGCCATTGGTGCGTTCTATATTAATGCTTAAACTTACTTTTCCACGTTCGATATCTTTGCTGCAGATGTTGCGCAGAATCAACTCTTTATCAGAAAAAGCTTTAGGATATTTTAAATTCAGCTCCAGGAATTTACTGTTGAGCGATTTGATTTCGACACTATACTTTGCGTTTGCATAATCGGCTGTTGCTAAGCCGTATCCTGTCATGGATTTTATCATGCGCAAAGATAGGGTTTTAAGCTGAAAGGAGAAATAATAATGGTCATAGACCCAGACTTAGACTGGTAGGATAAAATAGCTTTATAATTAGAAAACCAGCGTTCAGTATTTCTTCGGGGATTGCAGCCCTGCTTTTCCTTACAAGTCCTCGCTGCGCTGTGGGCTTTTCATTTCATCCGGTGGGTATCGGATCAGGTTTAGACACAAAGTATGGCTGCTTTTGGCAGGGGCTGTTGCTTATATGTGCAAAAACTCTATTCCTAAACCTAAAGGTAGTGGACCTTACTTAGAAAACAAAAAGAGATTTTCTTCCTCCTTAAAAACTTCATGCTGTTGATAAAAGGAAAATTATGGGTATAAGCAGAAAGAATACAATTGCCAAATAGTAAATAAAACAGCCAATAGTTTTTCATAGATTAACGTTATTTAACAGTTTGCTAGGTTAACAAATGTTAATTTTACAAAATATTCTAAATAGGAGGGTTTTCAAACTTTATCAATGAAGCTGGTGTTTTTCTGGTCAGGATGTAGGGTTGGGAAAAAGGAAACAGCAAAAACTATTTGCAGTCGAAATAGAATGCTAACCCACGCTATCTGATCATTTAACTTGCCCGTTTAGCATAATGAAGCATTTGAAAATTATTCTTTTACTCATCATTTTAACAATGGGCTTAAAACTGAAGGCGCAGGATTTTGTGCTGAAAGGTGTGGTGGTTGAAAAAGGTTCTAATGTCCGCATTGCCCTGGCTAATGTTACTAACACCCACAGTAAATTGGGCACAACTAGTAATGATATTGGCATGTTTCAGTTAAAGGCCAAAATTGGCGATACGCTTCTTATTCAGAAAAAAAACTTAATTGATCAAAAAGTCGTTGTTAAGACAGACGATGACCTGGTTATTTTTTTGGTTAGGGGCAGTACAACTTTAGCGGAGGTGACGGTTAAAGGGCAGACCAGGAAACAGGAGATGGAAGATATTAAGCGTGATTTGAAACATAACGGTTCTTTCTTTGCTGGCAAACCGCCGTTAATCTTATTAAATCCTCTTGGTGGTAGCCCAATAACATTTTTTTACGAGCTATTTGGGAAAACACCAGCAAGAGCGCGTAAATTTAACCGTTATTATAAAAAGGAACTAAGTTTGATCGAGGTAGACAAGTTTTTTAATAAAACTTTAGTTTCGAACAATACCACATTAACCGGGAAAGACCTCGACAAATTTCTGCTCGATTATTACCCAACACGGAACATGACCATTAATTGGAGCAATTATGACGCGGTTAAATACATTAAAGAGTCGGCTAAAAAATATACTGATACCCTGAAGCACAAAATAGCTACGCAATGAAAAATTTAAAATTTGTCATCATACTTTTCGTTTTTACTTCAATTGGCTTTGTCGCAAAGGCCCAAGAATTTATTATCAGAGGTGTGGTTATTGAGAAAGGTTCAAATATCAGGATTGCCTTATCTGAAATTACCAACCTGCGTACCGGAATAGGGGTAGGCAGTAATGATATCGGGATGTTCCAGCTTAAAGCTAAAATTGGTGATACACTGTTGGTTATTAAGCGCGATCTGATCGATCAGCGTGTTGTGGTGAACAGCGAAAAAGATCTGGTTGTTTATCTGATTAGGGGAAGTACCACTTTAGATGATGTAACCATTAGAGGAAATACCAAAAAACAGGATTTAGATGAAATAAAGCGCGAGTTTAAAAATAAGGGGGTTTACAACGGCGGTAAAACAACGGTTTTGTCGGCTATATTTAGTCCGTTAAATGCGCTATATAATCTTTTTGGCACTGATCCTAAAAATGCCAGGAGATTTAGCAGGTACGCCGATAATGAAATTAAACAATCGCAGATTGATGTATACTTTAATCAAAGCATCATTAAAAATAATACCGAATTAAGAGGCGATACTTTGGAAAAATACATGCTCAATTGTCGTCCTGGTTTTGATAAAGCGCAGTACTGGAACAGTTACGATTACATCAAGTATATTAAAGAATCTTCAAAGAAATTTACAGACACGCTGGGAAAGGGGAAGTAGTTTTTTCGTCCTTAGTCTGGAGTTCGTTAAGTAATTTAGAGTTTGAAGTTGGCAATTGCTTATGATCCAATCTGGAGTTTAGATTTTAGTTAACCGATTAAGTAAGATACAATTTTCAGTTAGCGATTTGCAGTTACTAATAAACTAATGACCATTGAACTAATTACCTGCTAAATACTAAGCATTTCACAAGCTTTTTCTGCTGCAAGCTTTTCTGCATTTTTCTTATTATAATCTCTTCCAGTGCCCACTTTTTCGCCTTCTACTACTGCGCTAATGGTAAATAGTTTAGTGCTTTCACCTTCGCCATTTTCAGCCAGTTCGAATAATACATCCTTACCATGGCGCTGGCACCACTCAATTAATTTACTTTTAAAATTGGTTTCAGTAAGTTCAAGGGTATGGATATCGATATGCGGTTTTACAATTCTGCGCAATAAAAACTCTTTGGTAAAGTTGTATCCTTTATCCATGTAAATAGCACCAACAATAGCTTCAAAAGCATCTCCCAACATCGAGTTATGTTTGGTTTGGATGCTAACGGAACGCTGATCGAACTGGATAAGCTTATCAAAACCAATTTTTTTTGCCAACTGGTTTAAATTAGCTCTGTTTACGATCTTTGAACGCATTTCGGTTAAAAAACCTTCTTCTTTGTACGGATAGTGTTTAAAGAGCAACTCTGCAATTACAGAACCAAGAACAGCATCGCCTAAAAATTCCAGGCGTTCGTTGCTGCTCCTGCTTCCATTTTTTAGAATTTTTGCCGCAGAACGATGTCTGAACGCCATTTTATAAAGCGTTACATTACCTGGAACAAAGCCTAAAATATTTTTCAGCTTTTTAACAAACTCCTTTTCAGGAGAAAGATACAGTTTATATAATTTTAATATCGGCATTAAATAAATAACACAATTAACGGCTAATTAGCATATTTAACTAAGTTATCTATTTTTAATTAGCATACAAAATTATATACCTGTGCTGTTGTAATTAGTCTTCGTATTTCTTGAAAATAACAGAAGCATTATGGCCACCAAAACCGAATGTATTACTTAAAGCAGCTCTAACAGTACGTTGTTGCGCTTTATTAAAGGTAAAATTCAATTTAGGATCAAATGCAGGATCGTCTGTAAAATGATTGATTGTTGGAGGAACAATATCATTTTTAACGGCGAGAATTGCTGCAATAGCTTCAATAGCTCCGGCTGCACCCAAAAGGTGGCCAGTCATCGATTTGGTTGAGCTAATATTTAAACGATAGGCGTCTTCACCAAATAATGTACCAATGGCTTTGGTTTCACTAATATCGCCAAGTGGCGTAGAAGTACCGTGTACATTGATATAATCTATATCAGCAGTTGTTAAACCTGCATCTTTTAGTGCATTGGTCATTACCATTCTAGCGCCTAAACCTTCAGGATGCGGTGCTGTGATGTGATTGGCATCGGCACTCATTCCACCGCCAACAAGTTCTGCATAAATTTTTGCACCTCTTGCTTTAGCGTGTTCAAGTTCTTCTAAAATAATAGTTCCTGCACCTTCACCAGCTACAAAACCATCGCGATCTTTGTCAAAAGGGCGTGATGCGGTTGCCGGATCTTCATTACGTGTTGATAATGCATGCATGGCATTAAAACCACCCATACCTGCTTCATTGATAATTGCTTCAGAACCGCCGCTGATAATAACATCAGCCATACCCAAACGGATGTAGTTAAAGGCATCAATCATGGCGTTTGTTGAAGAAGCACATGCCGAAACAGTTGCAAAATTTGGCCCACGCAGGCCATATTTGATCGAAATATGGCCCGGAGCAATATCAACGATCATTTTAGGAATAAAAAATGGATTGTATCTTGGCGTACCATCTCCCTTCGCGAAATTAGAAATCTCATCCAGGAAAGTTTTCAATCCACCTATGCCCGCACCCCAGATTACGCCAATCCGGTTGGTATCTAATTTTTCGAAATCAAACCCACCATCTTTAACAGCCTCATCTGTTGCTACCAGAGCATATTGTACAAACGGATCTAGCTTGCGGGCTTCTTTTTTTTCCAAAAAGTCTTCAGGATTAAAATTTTTAACCTCGCATGCGAATTTGGTTTTGAATTTTTCAGTATCAAAACCTTTAATAGGAGCAGCGCCACTCACCCCGTTAGTCAACCCTTCCCAAAAATCGGGAACATTATTGCCTATAGGAGTGAGCGCACCCAACCCTGTTACTACTACTCTTTTTAATTCCATTTATACTGAAAAAGCGTAATTCTATTTAACGTTTTTTTCCAAATAAGCAATTGCCTGGCCAACTGTACCGATGGTTTCAGCCTGATCATCAGGAATAGCTACATTGAATTCTTTTTCAAATTCCATAATCAATTCTACGGTATCTAAAGAATCTGCACCTAAATCGTTAGTGAATGAAGCCTCTGGCGTAACTTCGCTTTCGTCAACACCTAGTTTTTCTACGATAATAGCCTTAACTCTTGAAGCAATATCAGACATAATTTTATAATTTAATGGTTAAATAATTCTGTGCAAAGAAAAATAAATTCTTACAATTTTCAAATGTTTTTATTTCGATATGTAATTTTGGTATCTCAATAACACAGCGAATATAGAATTAGTTTTTTAATTTCGTTCTGTAAATAATTTATTTCGCTTTGAATAAGACTTACCTAAAACTTACCTTAGACCTTGATTTTATACTGATTGCGATCACAGCCCCCCTAAAAGACTATGTGCTTTGCCACAAAATTAATACCCGGCTAAACACTCAATTTGAAAAAATAGAGGACCACGAAATATTTTTTAATATTGATGAACCAGCCTGGTCTTTTTCCAAATATTATTTTTTTGTAGAGCAGGGTGAGGTCGAATACTACTTAATCTGCAATAAAAGCAGCGATGGTTTTCTGATTCCGGAGATGAGCAAAGTCGATTTTTTTATTATCATTAAAGAATTTATTGACAAGGAGGATTTGGATTATCTAATTAACGGATTGAATAAACTGCCTGATATCCAGGTGGCTGCAAAGATAGATCCAGCCAAATTAAAGAGCCGTGAAAATTTGGTAATATAAAAATTATATACATGGTGTATTAAATACACTATATTTGGCAGTTACAAACAAAGAACAAAAAAACAAAATATATAAAATTTAATGCAGTTTGATTATTTTAGATAATAATTAATGCTTTCTTAAACTGCATTCCTAAAATCAATTAATAAATGAAACCTTTTCATTCGAGAACTAAAATTGTTGCCACGCTTGGGCCTGCATCAGCAAAACCAGATGTATTATATAGTATGTTTAACGCAGGTTTAGATGTTTGCCGTCTAAATTTTTCACACGGATCACAAGCAGATCACCAGGCCGTTTTGGATACCATCCGAGATTTAAACAAAAAATACGAATATAACGTTGGTATTCTTGCCGATTTACAAGGTCCTAAAATCCGTATCGGTTTAGTAAAAGAAGGTGGTATTAACCTGATTAACGGAAATACTACCGTAATTACAACGAACGAATGCATTGGTAACGAAGAACGTATTTATATTACTTACCAAAACTTCCCTCAGGATGTTCAGGCGGGCGAAATTATACTTCTGGATGATGGAAAGCTTCAGATGAAAGTGATTTCTACCAATTTAAAAGACGAAGTTGTTTGTGAGATTGTTCATGGTGGAATTTTAACTTCCAGAAAAGGGGTTAACCTGCCAAATACTAAAGTTTCTATCCCTTCTTTAACGCCGGAAGACCGTGAAAACTTAGAATTTGTTTTAGAGAACGATGTAGAATGGATCGGTTTATCTTTTGTGCGTAAGGCAGAAGACATTATCGAACTTAAAAAGATTATTGCTGAGCGTGGTAAAACAGCCCGGGTAATTGCCAAAATAGAAAAACCAGAGGCTATTGCCAATATAGACGAAATTATTGCGGCAACTGATGGTATTATGGTTGCCCGTGGCGATTTGGGTGTTGAATGTCCGATGGAAGAGGTTCCATTGCTGCAGAAAATGATTGTTGCGAAATGTAGAGCAGCTTCTAAACCGGTAATTGTTGCTACCCAGATGTTAGAAAGTATGATCACTACACCCCGCCCCACACGTGCAGAGGTGAATGATGTGGCCAACTCTGTCTTGGATGGTGCTGATGCGGTGATGTTAAGTGGTGAAACTTCAGTTGGAGAATTCCCGCTCATCGTTATCGAAACCATGCAAAAAATTATCCAGAACATTGAAGAGAACAATTATCCTTTCCATCCTGATAAATTTTTAAAACCAAAATCGCCTTCTTTCTTAAGCGATGCGATTTGCGATTCGGCTTGTTTCTTAGCGAAACAGACCAATGCAGTAGGTATTGTGTCAATGACGTTAAGTGGTTATACTGCTTTTGAAATTTCAAGCCACCGTCCGGAAGCCCTAACCTTTATTTTTACCAGTAACAGGGCATTATTAAATGCAGTAAGTTTACTTTGGGGGGTAAGAGGTTTCTACTATGATAAGTGGGAAAGTACCGATAATACCATTATTGAAGTAAACGAATTCTTAAAAAGCAAAAAATTGGTAAAACAAGGTGATATTATCATCAATACTGCTGCCATTCCGATGGAAGCAAAAGGTAAAACCAATATGTTAAAAATTACAGTTATAGATTAATTTCTGATCTTTAGGTAGAAATGCTCCCGATTTTTAACCGGGGGCATTTTTTTTATCAATAAAAAATATATTTTTGCAATCCGATACGGAGAGGTGTCAGAGTGGTCGATCGAGCACGCTTGGAAAGCGTGTGTACTGCAAGGTACCGCGGGTTCGAATCCCGCCCTCTCCGCTGAAAGGGATGATTGAAAAGTTATCCCTTTTATCTTTATTAGCTTAATGGATAAACTTTTCGAAGGTGAAATTTGGCTGATGCATTTCTATTTCGTTCCTGACTGATGCAAGTTGTGCTTCGTTGGCGTAAATAAACATTTGCTCTTCATAGTCATTTATAGCATCTTCCAAGGCTTCAAATTTTCCTTCAGTTAAATTATCTGCTAAAATTAATGCATCCATTAGCCCGGTATTTACACCCTGACCTGCAAAAGGGGGCATTAAATGTGCAGCATCTCCGATAAGCGTAATCGGCAGCGGACGGTCTTTTTTCCAGGGTTTATCCAGTGATGATTTTCTCGTTGGCAACCCCCAAAACGATGAGGTTGAGCAAAATAATTGTATGTAATGTTCATTCCAATCCATAAACCTGTCTAAAAGAAATGTTCGGATACTAACCTTATCCTGAAAATTTAACCCCTTATGAACATCACCCCAATTTTCAGGCTTTTTAAAGATTATACCATAGGTTAATACACCATTGTTATTTGGGTTTGCAACCAATAAATTGCCCTGGTAGGCAGCCATTAATCTTTTACCATTGCATAATTGGAAAAATTCAGGACAACTTATTTCGGGTTGAGGTACATCTCCCTGTATAATAAACGTTCCGGTGTTTTCAGCGACTGTATCGGTAACATATGTTCTTATTTTAGACATTCCGCCATTTGCCACAATAACAAGGTCAGCGGTTGCTGACGTTCCATTTTCAAAATGTAAACGCCATTTTTCATTGCAGACCTTGAGTTCTTTACATTTTCTGTCCCAAGCCACCGTATCCTGTTTCAAAGTGTTTAGCAATATTTTTCTGAGGTCATTTCTGTTTATTTCAGGATTATCGTATTGATTTTCAGGTGTAATCTGTTTGGTAAATAATAATTTTCCTCTTTCATCTGTCATGATTATCCCCATAGGCTTTGCTATGGCGTAATAACTTTCCAGTAAACCGGCTTTTTTCATTACTTCCTGTCCTGAATCTTTGTGCAAATCAAGCGTACCGCCCCATCCTGGCTTGTGGATCTTTATCTCTTTCGTAAACAGTTACCTGAATGCCTTTTTGCTGTAATAATATGGCCATGGTGAGGCCAACTGGCCCTGCGCCTATAATAGCCACCTTTTTTTCTTTTAGTATCATCACCTTTAATTGATAGTACAAAGTTACTTGGTCAATTCAGTATAAATTATCTATATTAGACATAAAAATAGTCGTAAAAGACCTTATGAATAATACAGATCAAACGGTTCCACATGTGCTGAAAAAATTAGCTCGTTTATTGGGAACACAACTAAAAAATACAAGATTAGATATACCTCCGCAATTTGGCAGCGGATATTGCACCGGATTTGTTTTTAATGAACACATACGTATGCTTATTAGTAACTATGAGCTTAATGAAGATGTGATTATTCAAAATCCTGATGTCAATCCCGCTAAGAAGATGATATTTTTCAAGTTTCAAAATATATTCTCCAGAGCAGAAACTTCGTCACCCCACAAGTGTCCCTCGGTTTTAATAGGCACCAGCCGTATCAATACAGATGACATAATTTCGATCCATACCAATACTGCTACCATTAATATAGAAGTTGATGCGAATTATTTAAAAGGTTTGTTTACTGGCTCACAAGAATCATCCGTTTTGAAAGGTCTTTTGCAGAATAAACGCCCCCTTTTGTTCGAACAGATCATGTATCCTTCTTTACAAAAAAATGTGGATGAAATCCTATCTGGACCAGCCAATGAAACATTTAAACTTTTCTTTTTACGGGTAAAGGCGGAAGAACTTATTTGCAGGCTGTTGATGGAACTGGAAAACCGAGATGAAAAACAATTACATGCTTTAAACAATCATGATATACAAGCCATTTACCGAGTAAAACAGCAGATCCTTGAACATTTGGAAACGCCACCAGTGATTAAAGAACTCGCACTTGATGCTCATATGAGCCCAACTAAACTGAAACGTTTATTCAGGCAAATTTTTGGCGATAGCATTTTTAGTTACTATCAGCAATTCAGAATGCAGGAAGCCGCTCTTTTGCTGAGCGAGGACAAGCTATCTGTTTCAGCCGTTGGTTACCGATTGGGTTTTACAAACCTCAGCCATTTTTCAAGAATATTTAAAGCGCACATCGGCATGAACCCTAAACATTATTCACTAAGGAAATCAAACTAAAATGCATTTCAAAACCTCATCATCCATTGTGCCGCTAAGCCTGAACAGTCAAAAAGAGCCAAATTCTGTTTCTTGCCCCTTTGATCAGTTAAAAGCCTGGCGAAACTCCAGTGGCGATAAATTGGTCTTCTTTTTAAATAACGTACTGAAAGATTGCGCATGTTCAAAGCCGAGGGCATAGGCGATTTCGCTGACTGAAAGATTAGTGGTAGAAAGTTTTTCTTTGGCTTTCGCAATGAGTTTTTCGTGAATATGCTGTTGTGTGTTTTGCCCGGTATGAATCCGAAGCAGATCACTCAGGTAGTTTGGCGATAGGTTCATCTTTGCCGCAATATGGTGTACAGTGAGTAAACTATTTACATCGCTGTTAAAGTAATCGTCTATCAACTGTTCAAACCTGGTCAGAAGTGCTAGATTATTATTCTTTCGGGTCAAAAACTGCCGCTCGTAAAAACGGTTGGAATATTTTAAGAGGCTCTCGATCTGTGTAAGAATGATCTCCTGGGTATGTTTATCAATATGCCGGCATTCCTGATCAATTTTATGGAGGATGGTAATCAGGTCATCTTCTTCGCCTGCCGACAGGTGCAATGCTTCATTAACCGCATAATCGAAAAAACCATATTGATGAATACTATTTGCCAATGTATGCTGTAACAGAAAGTCCGGGTGGAAGATCAGGAGATAACCAGACCCGCATTCCATATTCTGCAGGTCTAGTTGTTGCACCTGGTTGGGTGCGGTAAAACTCAATACGCCTTTGTCGTAATCATAATGCTGCTGCCCATACCTGATCTTACCTTTGGCTTCGCGTTTAAGCGCCACGCAATAAAAGCGGTTAACGAAGCCATTCCAGATTTCATCCTCCAGGAAAACACTTTGCGCCAGGTTGATTACACTCACCAGTGGGTGGCGGGGTTCTGGCAATGACAGCAATCGGTGAAATGCTGATATGGAGTTAATGGCGTTCATAAACAAATTTAATCAATTAAACCCATACTAAACTCATCATAAGGCGCACCGGTATCTGTACCTAATGGTACGATATTTTCCAGTTGCGAAAGATCTGACGCAGTTAATTCAATGGTGGTTGCTGCTAGGTTTTGTTCCAGGTACTTTCTGCGTTTCGTTCCCGGAATTGGTAAAATACCCTTGCTCATGATCCAGGCTAAAGCCAGTTGCGAAGAGGTAATGTTTTTTGCTTCGGCCATGGCTTCAATCGCTCTAACCAATTCGATATTCTTATCAAACATTTCGCCCTGGAAACGTGGAATCGCCCTGCGGAAATCGTTTTCCGGCAGGTCATCGACGCTTTTGATCTGCCCAGATAAAAAACCACGGCCCAATGGCGAGTAGGCTACAAAGCCGATACCCAACTCGTTTAATGTGGATAATACCCCGCGCTCCTCCACTGTCCGCTCAAATAAAGAATACTCGCTTTGTACAGATGTAATCGGGTGTACGGCGTGTGCCCGCCTAACCGTTTCAGACGATACTTCTGACAGGCCTATGTAGCCTACTTTACCTGCTGCAACGAGTTCTGCCATGGCTTCAACTGTTTCCTCAATCGGCGTATTTTTATCCAGGCGGTGCAGGTAATACAGATCGATATAATCGGTATTCAGATGCTTTAACGAACGCTCTAAAGATTTCTTTACATAATCCTTTTTACCGTTAATGGTCCAGGTTACTTTATTGTTGTCATCGATTTCCCAGCCAAACTTGGTGGCCAGAATATACTGATCTCGTTTACCGCTGATGGCCTTGGCGATAAGTTGTTCGTTTTTCAGCGGTCCGTACAGATCGGCAGTATCTAAAAAATTACCGCCCAGTTCGAGTGAACGGTGAATGGTAGCAATAGCTTCCTGCTCATCTGCAGGGCCATACATGTGTCCTTCTTCAAAGCCTGTCATACCCATACAGCCCAATCCTATTATTGGTACAACCAAACCCTGGTTGCCCAATGCCATTTGTTTTATTTCCATCATCCAAAGATCAGCAAGCTAAATGGAGCTGATGTATGCAAATCCCTGAAGTTTGTAAGCAAATCAAGGAATGATTTATCGTTATAAAGTTTGTAAGTTTTAAGACCAGCGCCATTGCTGTAGCCTTATCGCGCTTTAATAATATAGTTCAAAAACGATTGTTCAATTTGATTATCTTTTTGCTTCTCGCTAGAAGGCTAGGGATAAAAGCCTGCCATTTTGTATCACGATTAATACCAATCGTTTGCCAAAACAGTCTTATTTTTATCGCAAGATTAACTAACATGATGAATAAATATTGGTTTACTGTAACGGCTTGTGCTTTGGCCATTACAGCAAATGCTCAACAAAAAACTTTAACCATTAAAGATTACGAAAGGGCAGAAAGTTTGATGAGCTACAATACGGCAAAGTACATTGATCATGCCAGCTTGCAACCCAACTGGCTCGAGGGTGATAAATTTTGGTATAGCACTAAAGTTAATGGCACTGAGCAGACTTTTTTGGTAGATCCGGTAAAGAAAACGAAAACATTAACTACCGATTATAAAGGCAGTTTAACCTCCTCACGTCGTGGGCTTAGCTGGAATGAAGTACTATCTCCTGATGGAAAAAAGACAATATTGATTAAAGATTATAATCTTTTTGTTAAGGATATAGCCACTGGAAAATTAACCCGTTTAACTACTGACGGCATTAAGGATTATGGTTACGCAACCGATAATGCAGGTTGGAAACATAGTGATGCCCCAATTTTGCGTTGGTCGCCTGATTCTAAAAAGATAGCTACTTTTCAGCAAGATCAGCGGAATTCGAAAGATATGTACCTGGTAACAACCAATGTTGGAGCACCAACATTAAAAGCCTGGAAATATCCTTTGCCTGGCGATAAACAGATCGCGACAATTAGAAGAGTAATCATTGATGTAGAAAATCCAAAAGTAGTTTCACTTAATATTCCTGCAGATCCACATCGGGCCACCTTAAGCGATGATATTTCAAGCAGCGGCACTTTTGATGATATTGATTGGAAAGCTGATGGTACAGAAGTGGCATTCGTGTCTACTTCCCGAGATCATAAAAATGAAAAATTCCGTATTGCTAATGCCACAACCGGCGTGGTAAGGGAAGTTTTCGAAGAAACCGTAAAAACACAGTTTGAATCTGGTCAGGGTGCGATTAACTGGCGTTATCTGCCTGCATCGAAAGAAATCATCTGGTATTCGGAAAGGGATAACTGGGGGCATCTGTATTTATATGATTCTGTTAATGGAAAATTAAAAAACCAGATTACCAAAGGCGATTTCGTGGTTACACGTTTAATCAAGGTTGATGAAAAGACACGTACACTTTATTTCTTTGCCAATGGCCGCGAAAAAGGTAATCCTTATTTCAGTTACCTCTATAAAATTGGTTTCGATGGGAGGAATTTAACCCTTTTAACGCCAGAATTTGGCAATCACCAGGTTGTATTTTCGCCATCTTTCGAATATTTTGTAGATAGTTATTCGCAGCCTGATGTTCCTGCAGTTACTGTTTTAAGAAGTATCAGTGGTAAACTGATCAATACTTTAGAAAAAACAGATGTGTCCAGGTTAGCTGCTACAGGCTGGAAAGCACCAACTCCGGTTTCGGTGAAAGCCAAAGATGGTAAAACCGATATTTATGGTCTGGTTTTTACACCAGCAAAAATGGATGCCAACCAGAAATATCCTGTTATCGATTATATTTATCCAGGTCCGCAGGGCGGTAGTGTAGGCAGCTGGGCTTTCGTTGCTTCGCGTGGCGATCACCAGGCTTTGGCCGAATTGGGTTTTATTGTGGTGGTAATGGAAGGAACCAGTAACCCTGACCGTTCTAAAAGTTTCCATGATATGAGCTATGGCAATATGGCCGAGAATACCTTACCAGATCAGATTGCAGCCATCAGGCAGCTTTCATTAAAATATCCCATTGATACGACAAAGGTAGGTATCTGGGGGCATTCTGGCGGAGGTTTTGCGACGGCTGCGGCAATGTTCCGTTACCCGGATTTCTTTAAAGTAGGCATTTCCGAATCAGGTAATCATGACAATAGAAACTACGAGGACGACTGGGGCGAGCGTTACAATGGTTTGGTAGAAAATTCGGATTATGAAGCGCAGGCTAACCAGAATTATGCTAAAAACCTAAAAGGAAAATTGATGTTGGTACACGGTATGATGGACGATAATGTGCCGCCATATAATACACTTTTAGTTGTAGAGGCATTAGAAAAGGCCAATAAATCTTTCGATCTGGTTATTTTTCCGAATAGTGCACACGGTTACGGTTCTTATTCACCATACATGATGCGCCGCCGCTGGGATTACTTTGTTCAACATCTATTAGGGGCAGAGCCACCTAAAGACTATCAGATGAAAGGGCCGTCGGCAAGATAACATTATAAGAGCAAATTAATAGTTTGCTCTTTTTATTTATTGGATTAAACAATGCTACATCTTGGCGGTTTAATCTGTAAATAATTAATCATGGGAAAAACCAGAAATCAGCATAATATAATCATTACGGGTGCAACCGGAATGGTTGGCGAAGGCGTATTGATGCAATGTTTAAAAAGTACTGAAATTGATCATGTTTTAGTAATCAACCGCAAACCCTGTGGTTATACACATCCAAAATTAAAGGAGATTATTCATTCCGATTTTTTTGATTTATCAGCGATCGAAAGTCAGTTGTCTGGCTATAATGCCTGTTTCTTTTGCTTAGGGATTACTTCGATAGGAGTTGATGCGGAAACCTATTATAAAATGACTTATATGCTGACCATGCATGTTGCAAAAACGTTGAGCAAGCTCAATAGTGGTATGACTTTTTGTTATGTTTCCGGTGGAGGGACGAATGAAAATGGCCGTTTAAGATGGGCACAGGTAAAAGGCAAAACAGAAAAAGATTTAACAAAATTACCTTTCGAACAAGTTTTTAATTTCCGTCCTGGATTTATTAAGCCTTTAAAAGGACAAAAATATGCACATCAGTTTTATAAATACATCAATTGGTTATTTCCGGTCGGCAGGGCTATTTATCCAAATGGTTTCTGTACGATGGCTGAACTTGGCCAGGCGATGATCAATACTTTGAGTCATCATGATGAAAGGCGGACTTTAGAAGGTAAAGATATCATTGCTTTAGCTAAAGAATAAGCTCAGGTACTGCTTAAGTACCCGAGCTTATTTTCAACTGGTTAAGGATTTAGTTTAGGTTATGATTGTTTTGGGTTTTTAATATAATACTGCGGTTGCGTCTTTATCTTTTTGAGATAATACGGTTGCACCCGATCCACATTGACCACCGTTCATCAGTGATTGGCTATCTGTTCCGGTAACTCCAGGAACATTTGTAGCAGTAGATTCACCCTGCGCAGCCCAATTGGTATGTCTGAAAGAAATACAATGTCCAAACTCATGGCATATTGTTCTTGCACGTTGTGCAAAAGAGTTTCCTGCGATATAACTTTTGTTGATTTTAATTAAAGCACCTGCGCTTCCACCTGATGGAAATTGGCCCTGGCCGCAAACACCATTACCTAAATTTTCATCTTTGATCAGGATATCATAAGGTGCTGCCGTTACAATATTAAAACGGAGTGTAGAACCCGATACGCCATTCCATTGTGCAAGGGCGCTATTAATTTCGCTGCTCATTGAAGTCATGGATGCATCTACAAAAACCCTGATATTTAGCTTTTTAGTGCTGTTAACAATACTTCCGGTATAATATTGCTCTGTTTTTGGTCCAGCACTGCTGGCCGTAATTTCCATATTCTTCGGAAATACGATATCTTCTTCAACGATGTATTCATTTCCGTTATCTACAATACTTGACGCGGGGAAGCCCAGGTTTTTAATGTGCTGTAAAACCTTATCGGCATTTTTTACACTCTCTCGTGGTTCTGGTGTTAATGTTTCTTGTTTTTTTTTACATGCAGCAATTACTACTGCAACCATCGCTACGATCGCGATTTTTTTTAGATTTTTTTTCATTGTAAAAGAGGTTAGTTGATCCTTAAATAGCTGATGAAACAAATGTAACAGAACCTGTTACATAAATTTTAGGTCAATAATAAATTTTACACGAAAACTTGATCTGTGTTGATTGTAAGTGTTTAAATCTGTTTTTGTATTTAATAATTTACATGAATACCTTTTTTAATAGATGTGTTACGGTGTTGAAGGATGTGCTTTAATGCGGGTTAGGGTATATTTTCAGCAGTGATAGGTTAAAATGAAAATCATTTTATTTTTTTTAGTAGTATTGACCCAACTAAATAAACATGCTATGAATGCAATGCTAGGGGCAATAAGCCTTTTTGCTGGTGATTATGCGCCAGAAGGATTTGCGATATGTGACGGCTCGTTGCTATCGGTCAGTAAAAATATAAAGTTGTTTTCTATCCTTAAAACAAGGTATGGTGGCGATGGAATGTCAAATTTTGCATTGCCGAAACTCCCGTCAATAGAAGGTGTCCTATACATCATTTGTACAGATGGGTACTATCCATCACATCCTCGGGATTAAGGATAAAAAAAGGTGATGATCTTACAAGATCATCACCTTTTTTTATTTCTTGTTATCGTATTTTCTTTGATTGTCCTTATTTGAGGTCTGGTCTGAACGTTGCCCGCCGCCATTAGTAATGCCCCGGATTTTTTTATCCGTTTTCACATCATGATTAGCCCGGTCTGCTATTGAACTTCCTTGAACTGTTGGGTTGTTTTTGGGTGTGCTCGTATTTTTCATAATTATAAAATTTAGTGAATAATATTACAGAACGTTAAATTAACAACCAATCTGGTGCGGGATATGTTTTGATTTTTTCAAATTCTAATATTCCCCTGGTGTAGTCCGTCATTCCCAACTTGATTGGGAATCTTAATGCAGTAAGCTTTAAGATTCCCTCCTTCGAGGGAATGACGTTTGATCAAAGAAACTTAGTATAACAAAAATATTGTTGGCTTCTTATGGAGGTCTATTTCCTCTTTACGCCAGTTGTAAACACTTTGTGTTTTAATAAATTCATCTGCTGCGGTGAGGTTGCTGGCTATGCAAACCTGTGTGTTGGGTTTACAGCTTTTCAGTACTTCTTCAAAAAGCTGGTTATTGCGGAAAGGTGTTTCGATAAAAATCTGTGTTTGTTTGTAACGGCTTGCCGATAAATCCAGGTCTTTAATCCGCTTGGTACGCTGTTCTTTATCAATAGGTAAATAACCCCAAAAAGCGAAACTTTGTCCGTTAAAACCTGACGCCATTAAGGCCAGTAAAATAGAGCTTGGCCCGACCAATGGTATTACCTTAATACCGCGTTTATGTGCTTCTGCAACAATATCCGCTCCAGGATCGGCAATGCCGGGGCAACCTGCTTCACTCATCAAACCAACATCTTTTCCCGCAGTAAGCTCTACAAAAAACTGCCCTAAATCCGTTCGGTTATGCTTACCATAATCGTGTACAATCAGATCTTTTTGTGGGGTTTTTAAACCTGCCTCTTTTAAAAAGCGACGTGCTGTTTTACTATTTTCTACAATGTAGGTATCAATCTGGTTAATCGTGTCTACCAAATAAGGGGTAAATGTTTTATGTGCTACCTCTTCTGCCAATGGTACGGGAATAAGGTATAAAGTGCCTTTTTGCATGTTACAAAAATACACACAATAAATAGAATTTAAGTTCTAAAGCTGATAGACCTGGCAATATAATCTCTTCTGTAAGCAAAGGTGTAGCAAATTTTATTTTAAACTGACTTATTTTCTGCACAATTAAACTTGGCTTAAAACGTTAAATATTAGTTAAATATGGCTTGTATAGCCATATTCAAGGGAAAATCCAAAAACTATGCTTGCATATTAAACCTTTGGTATTTTTGGTTCTCTAATTGATACACACACATTAGGTTATTAAAATAAACACACAAATGAAAACACTGAAATCTACGGCACTTGTGCTGGGGCTATTTTCGCTCCTTGCCGGAACCACAACCCTTGTCAGGGCACAAGACTACCAAAACGATTACCAGTCTGATGGTTACAGTACCGGCAATATTTCCCTACAGACTTTTTATGATGAACTTTCGCCTTATGGCACCTGGATACAGGATCCGCAATATGGTTATGTTTGGCGCCCGGACGTAGATCAAAGTGAATTCCGGCCTTATTATACCAACGGACGCTGGGCAATGACTGAATATGGTAATACCTGGGTTTCTAATTACGACTGGGGCTGGGCACCTTTCCATTACGGTCGTTGGGTAATTAACAGTTACCGGCAATGGATCTGGTTACCCGACACCAATTGGGGACCAGCCTGGGTAGATTGGAGAAGTGGTGATGGCTATTACGGATGGGCGCCTATGGCACCGAGCATCAGCATCAATTTAAGCTTTGGCCGCCGTTACGTGGTGCCGGAGTTCTGCTGGAACTTTATCCCTCAGCGAAATATTTATATTAATACTTTCCCAAGATATGATTACGGTCGTAATAACGTATATATCCGCAATACCACCATTATCAATAACACTTATGTGTATAACAGAAGAAGTTATTATGGCGGGCCAAGGGTTGAAGATATCAGGCGCGCAACCAACAGGGACGTAACCGTATATCGTTACGCCGCAAGTTCAAGACCTGGTGCAAGCCGGGTTGGTGGCAGAGAGGTATCGATTTACAGGCCAAGACCTGACCGTAATGCAGTAGTAGATAACCGCAATGCTGCGCCAAGAAGATTTGAGCAAGGCAATGCCGGTATTAGCAGGGGCGGAAGAAACGAGGGGTATAGCAATCGCGATCAAAGAGGCGGTAATCCAGGTAATAACGACAACCGTTTTGGATCGAGAGATAACCGTAATGTTGTGCAGCCTGATAGAAATAATGGTGGTGTAGGCCGGGATAACAATCAGCCAAACAATAGGGGCGAGGCTTATAATAGGGATGCAAACGGACGTATTAGCCGTGGCGGTACCAACGGAATTGATAATGGTAACAGACAAGATAATGCAAATCGTGGTCAGGATCGGCAACGTTTAGATCAGATCAGACAACAACGCAATCAAGACCGCATGGGAATGGATCAACAACGTAACCAACGCGATATGCAGCCACAGCGAGGTCAGGATGATCAACGTGTTCAGATGGAACAACAAAGGGCACAGCGAAATGAGCAAATGCAGCAGCAACGCGCGCAGCAAGCCCAGCAGCAACAACAGGAAAGGGCGCAACGTAATGAGCAAATGCAGCAACAGCGTAATGAACAGATGCAACAGCAACGCGCACAACAAGCCCAGCAGCAGCAACAGGAAAGGGCGCAACGTGATGCTCAGGTTCAGCAGCAACGTAATGAGCAGATGCAACAGCAACGTGCACAACAAGCCCAGCAGCAACAACAAGAAAGGGCACAACGTGATGCTCAGGTACAACAACAAAGAGCTCAGCAGCAGCAACAGAGACAGGAACAAAGAAGATCAGAAGCGCCACAACAAAGGGGTGGTGGTGAAGGTGGAAGGCCATCAAGAGGTGGCAGAGGATAAAATAGTAAGTCCCGATGAAAATCGGGACTTTTTTATGCGGTAATTCTAATAAAGTTAACGTCATTTCGAGCGAAGTGCAACGAAGTCGAGAACCACGTAGTGCTCAGCGAAGCTAAATCTATTAAGATAAATCTCTTCATTCCACTGCGTTCCAGTCGAGATGACGATCTTCATTTTATTACTGCCCTGCTGCCGCATGAAGACTACTTAAATCACTTCCCCTAAAAGTGCTTTCTGCATTTGGATGCAGGTTTTCGGGGTCGAGTAAAAAAGTGGTTATCCCCAGTTCCAATCCAAATTTGATTTCCGATTCGGCGTCATCGCCAATAATTAAAATATCATCTTGGTTAAGTTGATGCTGGTTGATCAGCATTTCAAAGGTTTTTTTCTTATTGGTGGCCGAAACATCTACCACGTGTACTTCTTCAAAATCATCTGCAATACCCAGCATTTTTACTTTAGACAGCTGTTGTTTTGGGAAGCCTGCTGTTACAATAAATTTTCTGCCGGTCAAGCTTTTGATGTAATGGTAATCATCACCCGGTTTTAAAGGCTGGGTTACCGATCTGTTTTGGAGGTAAGAAATTACTTCAGGCATTGTTTCTTCCTTAAAACGGTATTTCTCAGCTACTTTTAGAAAAGGTGTCCTCAGCATTTCCTGTTTGGCTAGTTTAAAATCTTCTTCGCAGATTCCTAAATCCACGCTTTCTAAGAAACGATATAATTCACCCATCAATTGTTCTTCGTTCTGCCTGGTAAAGTAAATGGTATTGTCTAAGTCGATAAAAAATATTCGCTTCATTATGGATTAGTTTTTGTAAGATGAAAAAAATAAAAACACCTGTGGGTTAAATATGTTTATTAAGTAAATCAATAAGACCATGAAAAAAGAAACAAAAATCATAGTAGGCGTATTAGCCGGAGCAGCATTAGGAGCAACTATTGCATTAGCATTATCGTCAGATTCGAGCAGCGATCTGAAAAATAAAGTATCAGATTTTTTTGCTGATCTTTTAGATGCTTCAAAAGATAAATTAGCAGGTTTGGCAGATAAAGCCACAAGCGTTGCAGAAAAGGTTAAAGATAAAGTAGCGGAAATAAACGCGTAAAGAATTGAAAGTGCCGGAGATATCCGGCATTTTTATGCTATATATATTCTAACCAACATCTTAATGAATATTGCTTTTCATGGTGCTGCCCGTACAGTTACGGGGAGTAAGCACCTCATTACTTTAAAAAACGGTACCCAGATTTTATTGGATTGTGGCTTGTTTCAGGGGATGGGGCATGTTACCGATAAATTAAACGACTATTTTGGTTTTGATGCCAAAAAAATCACCTATCTCATTTTATCACACGCACATATCGATCATTGTGGTTTATTGCCAAAATTGGTAGCTGAAGGATTTGAAGGGAATATTTTCTGTACTTCAGCCACGATGGACCTGGCCCGTATTTTAATGATGGATTCTGCTAAAATCCAGATGCAGGATGCCGAATACGCTAACCGTCATCTTGGCGAAGGCGAAGAAGTGGAAGAAGCGCTTTATACAGAAGATGATGTTACCAAAACGGTTGGACAGATGAAGATTGTGGAGTACGAAGAAGATTTTGAGATTGAGGAGGGAATTCATCTGAAATTTACAGATGCAGGCCACATTTTAGGGAGTGCGGCCATACATCTTACCATTACAGAAGATGGAAAATCTACGAAAATTACTTTTTCCGGCGATGTTGGCCGTTATGGCGACTTACTGCTAAAAAGCCCGCAACAATTTGATCAGGCAGATTACATCTTAATGGAATCAACCTATGGCGATTCCTTGCATAAAGATCTCGATCCGATCGAAAATATGCTTTTGGAGATCATCAATAATACCTGTAACCAAAAAAAAGGTAAGGTAATTATTCCAGCGTTCGCCGTAGGCCGTACACAGGAACTCCTTTATGCGCTAAATGGTTTAGAACTGAAAGGTAAATTGCCTGATGTTCCCTATTACGTAGACAGTCCTTTATCATCAAAGGCAACTCAAATACTTAAAAACCATCCTGAAGTATACAATAATGGGGTTAAAGAAATTTTAAAGGTAGATCAGGATATCTTTGGTTTTAAAGGCTTGCGTTTCATCGAAAGCGTAGAAGAATCGAAAGCTTTAAATGCTGATCCACGACCTTGTGTGATTATTTCTGCATCAGGTATGGCAGAGGCAGGCCGGGTGAAACATCATATTAGAAATAACATCAGTAATCAAAAAAATACCATCTTAATGGTGGGTTATTGTGAACCGAACTCGCTGGGTGGTAAATTAATTGCCGGACAGAAAGTAGTTGAGATTTTCCGTCAGGAGTATGAAGTCAAAGCCGAAGTACAATCCATAAAATCGATGAGTGCGCATGGCGATTATGAAGATTTATTACATTTTCTATCAGGTCAGGATCCGGCTAAGGTAAAGCAGTTGTTTCTGGTTCATGGGGAGTACGAATTACAGCAAAATTTCGCTACGAGACTAAAAGATCATGGTTTTAAACATGTTGCGATACCAGAATACCATCAGGTATTTGAGTTGGAGTAAAATTATTATGAAAACTGTTGGTCTGGAATTATCGCCAGACCTTTTTGTAAAATCTGTTTCTACAGGGATTGCAAACCCCGACCAAATTCAGAAGCAATTTTAAAATGACCATTAATGGGGGATAATGAATTAAGATCCCTGCCATAGATATTTTTAATCATTTTTCGCCGCTTTCAGGGGCCTATTACCTCAGCATAAAATTTCCATCTCCCATCATCCCTTTTCCATCATCCAATTTATACATCTTCCATTTTCGCTATCTTTGCATTATGGATGTTTTTGGTAAAGCGCTAACAGATATTTACAGAACGGGTCGGGCAGATACGCTATGGTTGCATAATTCTTATGGAGAACCTGAAGAAATGCCGTTAGAATTTTTCTTCCGTGATGATGAAGATATGCCCGTTTTGGAGCTTCAGGCTTTGCATATGTGCACCGGTAAGGTATTGGATATTGGTGCCGGTGTGGGCAGTCATGCTTTACTTCTGCAAGCCTTTAATATTGATGTAACGGCCATTGATATTTCAGAGGCTGCGGTGAACATTATGAAAGACCGTGGAGTAAAAAAAGCATTTGTACAAGATATTTTTACCTATCAGGAGAAATTCGATACCATTATCATGCTGATGAACGGTATCGGTTTATCAGGAACTTTGTCCGGTTTTAAAGCTTTTTTGATTAAACTAAAAGACCTCATCAATCCTAACGGGCAGGTTATTTTCGATTCTTCTGATATTGCTTATTTGTATGAAGATATGCCTAAACCACAAAATCAATACTATGGCGAGGTATCTTACCAATATGAATATAAAGGCGAAAAAGGCAATTGGTTCGAATGGATTTATGTAGATGAAGAAACCATTAAACAGATTGCGGCAGAAACAGGATGGAATGCTGAATTGATTTTTGATGATGGCGAAGATCAGTATCTGGTTAGACTAACATTAACGCAATAACCTAATCTGTCATTCTGAACGCCGTGAAGAATCTTAAAAAATTGCAATTTAAATACTTACTAAATACACAGTATTAAGGCAGGTCCTTCGACAGGCTCAGGATGACATTCAATCTATGTGATTATTTCAATTTAGCGATTAAATTAATCTGTCATTCTGAACGCCGTGAAGAATCTTTTGACGACAGCAAACTAAATCTGCGCAAAGAACTCTTCACTACATTCAGGATAAGGTAGTTAAAAATTAAAAAACGTTTGTCTTCCGCCAACTTTTTGACCAAAGTTTTGGATATTGTAAGTAAGCGTAAGCATCCCATATCTGCCCAGGTTATTGCTTTGCGCATCAATAACACTGTTGCCTGTAATCTGGATGGTTCTGCGTACGTTGCTCTGTAAAATATCGTTTACCGAAAATTTTAATTGGGCCCTGTCATTTTTCATGAACAGGTAAGTCAGCGCGGCATTCCAGAATTTAATATTATTGTTATAACCTGCAATTTTTTGCTCGTTGATAGTTAAAGCATAACTCGTTTCGAAAACCACTTTTTTAGGATAACGGATAATCAGTTCAGAGGTACTCTGATGGGTATTGTAGCTAATGTTGGTGTAAAAACTATCGTTGTACTTACTGCGGTTTAAATTGATAGAGTACGATTGATTGATTTCTACTTTATCGTTCAAGCTTAACCTGATGCTACCATTTGGGCCAACATAGAAAACATTGGCATTGCTAAGGATATTGTTAACAATAACCGGGGTATGATCGAAATTAGCCCAGAAACCTAGCCCAGCCTTTAAGCTCGTTTTATCTTTCCGGAAATCTTTTGAAATGTTAGCCCCACCCTGAAAATTATAAATACCGCTCATATTAATTGGATTAACCGTTTGAACGCCATTATTGATGGTAATAGTGTTAATTATGCCATTTTTGGTGAAATTGCCATAGCCGTATAAGTTGTAATTAATAAGGTTTTTAGGGTCGTATTTATACATATACATACTTAAACTCTGCATACGGGCTGGCAATAAATTGGGATTTCCATTTCTGATATAAAGTGCATTTGTATTGTCTGCCACCGGCTGGAGATAACTCACGTTAGGCTCTGTAAAACTGGCTGTATAATTAAATCGGAATATTTTATAAGTTAATTGAAATGTCGGCCACATAAAATGATAACGTTGATCGATATCTGCACCATTTGTGAAACGGTTGTTTAACGAAATATAATTATGTACCAACCCTGGTTGAAGGTATAAATCTTTAGTAAGTTTATACCCAAGGCTAATGTTTGTATTGGTTTTAAATCCATTTTGTTTAACGGTTTGCGATAAATTCGGTATCACCATGTCGTATAGCTGGTTAGCCGGATTACGGTAAAATGTACTTAATGCGTTTTCGCTATTAATAATATTTCCATTGATATCGGCTTTAAATTTCAGTTTTTTACTGATCGGTTCCGAGTAGTTGCCATAAAGGTAAGACCTGAAGTTATCTACATTATTTTGTCTTAACTGATCAATTTCTGAAGTAGATGGCGTGAGGTAAAAAATACTGTTGCTTTTATTGTAATTGGTAACAGGGTTTGGTGTTGCAGAAATATCGGCGCCAATATTTAAAGATCTTCCGGCCTTTTTAAAATCCTTATTAAAATCGGCCCTTAGCTGATATTTATTACCGGAACTGTTTCTATCATTCAGATTTTCGAGCGTATTGATCAGCTGGTTGTTTGCATTGCTGTTGTTCGAAGAAATTTTACTGATCGAATTATTGGAGTTTAATACCATTGCAGGCTCGATAGTTAGTTGTGTTAACGAGTCAATCTGCCAGTCTAATTTTCCACCAATATTATGCTTTAGAATAAGAGATGTGGTATTTTCATTGGCGTTGGTAATTAAACGATCAGTGCCAAGGGTTTGGTTGGTGTTGGAAAGTTTCTCTAAAAGGTTATTGGACTTTCCGAAGAAATACTGCGTATTAAATTTGATCCCTTTTTTATTGATGGTATTAAAATTAAAACCACCGCCGGACGAAGTTTGAACACCATTATTACTTCCTCCAAAATTGATACCGTTAAACTCAAAATAACCGCTGGAACTCATCATCATAGAGTTGACACCGCTTCTGTTAAATCCACCTATCCGCTGTACATCATTAGGGTTAAAGCCGGGCTGGTTGATGTTGTTTCCATAAGCCAGTATACTTACCTGCGTAGTATCCCTGAAAAAGTTCATTAATCCACCTGCCTGATATAAATCTTTTAAGCCTCCTCCGGCATATAGTTTACCGAAGGCACCTTTTTTAATGGCTTTTTTCAGTTTTAAATTGATAATCTGCGGAATTTCAGCTGCAGTTAAATCGGGAGCGCGTCTTTTAGCCTGTTTATCTTCAACTACCTGTACCTTATCTATGATATTTGCCGGCAGGTTTTTGGTTGCAATCTGCTGGTCACCACCAAAAAACTCTTTTCCGTCTACTAAAATCCTGCTTACTGTTTTGCCGTTAACTTGTATAGAACCATCGGCCGCGATGGCCACGCCCGGAAGCTTTTTTAACAGATCTTCTACCACCGCAGATGGCAGGGTTTTAAAAGATTCGGCATTAAATTCAATGGTATCTTTACGTACAATTACCGGAGGGCGCTCTGCAGAAATGAACACTTCATTTAAATCATTCGCTTTTGTAGAAAGGTAAAGGGTGCCGAGGTTCAAAGCCGGATTGGCTGTGCTTAGTTCTACTTCTTTTCTAAAAGTTCCATATTGCCAGGCTGTTATCACCAGGCGGTATTTTACATTCGGGGGCAGACCATTGATTTTAAACACGCCTTTATCATCTGAAAGTTTATAAGTAGTTAATATGCTGTCGCCAACTTTATAAACCGAAACAGTAGCATAATTTAAAGTGGTTTTGTGGTTGGCACTATCGGCTAATATTCCGGTAATGCTTCCGTTTTTTTGTGCAAACAGGTTAAATATTGTCAGGCTAAAGGCAATAAAAAGTAAGATTTTTTTCATGTACAGTTTAAATAAGAAACCTAAAATTATCGGCTATTTTTTTATGGAATCGATAAATGTGATGAACTGGACCAAAAATGTGATGGATTGGATGTTTGTTCATAAAGACTGACACAAAATTCCCTTATAAGTTGCATGCTGCATTAAATAACTAATATTTTAGTTTAAAAATATGTTGATTATCCTGCATTTGCAAATAGCCACGGAAAAATTACAAACTTGAAAACAAAAAAGCCCCATTGCATGGCAAGGAGGCTGATTGAGCTTATTATTATTAATTTAGTGCAGATCGTTATAATTAATAATTTTTACATCTGGGTTTTTAGCTAAAATTTCCTCCATCCACTTCCGGTGTGATGCGCCAACACCTACTACAACCCTTTTTGCTTTTTGCGCTTTTGCCTGCTCGATGATATTTTTACACATTCCTTCGTTTCTTAAAGTCCATTGAGCAATCATCTCTTTTACCGTTTCAGTTGGGAAACCCGTGTAGCCATAAAAGTGGGGTCCGCCATAAAAGTTCCAGGCCTCATCCAAAACCCCATATTTTACCGTATTCATCCCTGCGTAAGGATCAGCATTAAATACCTTTGCTTCATCTTTACTGTAAGACCAGTATTTTTCTATGGCTTTAACTGTGGCAGCTTCCTGCGAACTGCTATCGGTTTTTGCTTTGCCGATTAAAATCTTGTATAATGAGTCTGTTTTACTCCAGGCCGCTCCCCAGGGTTTATCATAGGTTTGGCAATCCATATTATAAATACGATCTTGTTGTAATTGATAAATAAGCGGGAAATAGATTTTGCTGTACTCGCTTCCCGGTCTGTAGAAACCTATCTTTTTTAACGAGTCTGTACTGCCAAACATCTTTGTATAGGTTGCCAGTTCTTCTTTGCCGAAATGCTGTTTCATATAGTTCTCCAGTACAAAAATCTGATAATCAGCATTTCCTCTATCCCAGTTTTTAGCATAATTAACGGCTAAATTCATTCTTGTTTTATGATAGTAAGCAAATTTAGCGAGTGCTTTCCGGTCTTTTTTAATTTGTGCATCAATGTTTTTAGGGGATTCCGAATTTAATTTTTCCAGATAATCATGTTCTTTTTTAAACAATTCTTTTGCCCAGTTACTTTCTTCCAGTTTACTGTAATCATCCTTTGGCAGGTATTCGCCAAAAACCATATCAGGCTTAAAATTTTTAAGTTTATCGATTATCGCCTGAAAATTCAGGGTCGATTTTGAATTGTCGTGGGCAGAGCCAACTATAACAATTTCGATTTGATTTTGGGCATTCAATTTAATGGTAAATGCCACTAGCAGTAATAATGCAAAGCTAAGTTTTTGAATAGTTCTCATCATTTTGTTTCGTTTTTGTTGAACCAAAGATGAGGATACAAGCTTTACTGCTCAATTTAATTATCCCAAAGGCTTATAATATTATCCCAATCGGAGAAAAGGAGAATTAGTGATTGAGTATCCAAAATGATGTGTTTGAATAGCGGTTTAGGGTTTTCGTACCGGAAATGATGCTATTCCATCAGTTTTTGATTAAAGCCAACGATTAATTTAAACAGATCTTTATACTTGGTAAGTGGTAAGGTTTCGGGTTTATCGAATATATCATGATAGGCAGAGGGACCACCCTGTGTATAAATGAAGAATGCAGGTACACCTTTTTCAGTAAAGAAATAATGATCGCTATTGGCCGCTTTACCTCTCGGATTGATTTTGGTAATATAATGATGTTCATTATTAATGGCATTTAGCTGTGCAAAGGCTTTAGGGTAAACAGAGGCATTAACCACTGTCATCCCGGCTGCTCCTGTACCCACTAAATCAAGGTTAATGAGGAATTTTATGTTAACTAAGGGAACCAGCGGATTTTCTACAAAATACCTTGATCCCAATAATCCAGCTTCTTCGCCAGCAAAACAGATAAAACCAATAGAGTAGGGCTGGGGATTGGCGGCGTAGTATTTGGCGAGACTCAGTAAAGTAGCCACACCAGCCGCATTATCGTTTGCGCCTGGGAAATAGGTAGCTGCCCCCATTCCACCCAAGTGATCATAATGTGCGGTAATGATGAACAATGAATCAGGATATTTAGTTCCTTTTACTAAACCAGAAATGTTGGCTGCCTGAAAATTTGGGATAAACTTGTTTTCAATGTCTACGCTGATTTCTTTCGGGATGGCAGCGAAGCGCTTTTTATTAAGCTGTATGGTGGTAACATCTCCAACCTCGGTAGCTACAGACCAGGTTAGTTTATCTTTTAGTAAAACTTGTAGTGATGGTGTAGCGCGGTAGTTAAGGCTGTCAACCGGAGTTAGTTTCGATATTTGTTTAACACCCGGACTTTCATTATTTATAATGAAATCTTCGCCAGGAATGAGTTTTTTGCCATTAATGCTTACTTTCATTTTCCCGGGGAAAGTATTTACAGGAAAATTAAACATCTGTTTATATGCTGTTCCCATTGGCGATAAGCCTATTTTTTGATAGGCATCGACAATATAATCAGCCGCTTTTTTCATCCCATCTTTGGTATAACCCCTGCCCCAGAATGCTTTTGAGGTAAGGGTATTTACCACATTACGGGTATAGGTAGAATCCTGCGCAAAAGTGTTGATAGCCAAAAACAAAAAAATAATAGCCCAAAGTTTTTTCATGGCGGAATTTAGTAAAATAAAGTTATTGTTGATTGAACTCCGCTATCGCTCGTTTCTAACGAGCGTTGAATATATATCGTTTACAAACGATAGAATATGGCTATTAATGCACTTGTTTGGAAACGAGCGCAAACATTTTTAAATTTAAACCTGCCAGATTTAAACACAAAAGAAGGTTGATGTTTAACAGCTTCTGCCGTTAAACATCAACGATTGATTATAAATTGATTTTTTTTACTTTACCAGATAAGGCTGTAGAGCTGCTTTAATTTTCTCTTTGTTTTGGCTTGCAGTCCATTTTTCTTTAATCGATTGATCGCCTAAGCTAAAAAGCGTTTCGTAAAGCAATTTCCCGTTTGCCACGGTTTGTATTTTAAATGTGCTTTGCGCGCCAATAATATCGGCCCAAACACCACGTACATCAGCCCAGTAAGCACTCTGGCTTGCCCACCATTTTTGTGCATTTGCGAAAGTTTCAGGGTCTATTTTGGTAAATTCCTCGTAACCTTTTTCAATAGCTAAAAGTTTATCACCACTGGCTGAGCGTATAATTTTTTTATTGTCCTGCTCAAACATCCAGCCGTTTTTGGTAAGGGTAATTCTGCTGCCACGGTTTAATACATTATAATCTTTACGTACAGTTGATTCTCTTCTTGGTAGCGGAGAATCGGTTTCGCTTGACCATGAATCATGCCCGCCAATATGGCTCCATGTGCCAAAGCCCTGGTACCGCGGACTATCATCAACCTGATAAACTTTCTGCGTCCATTTGCCCTTCACATCGGCTGGTGTTAAATTTCCTTTTTTCCAAGCATTACCCTCGGTATAAAGCATAATGTCTGTATCTTCATAAGTCCAGTCCTGGCGCCAGTGTTTAATTACTGTGGTATCATTAATGGCCAGCATATGCTGGATCACGATTCTTTTAGGTTCATCAACAATAATTTCGGCCCATTCATTGCCATGGCTTTCGTAAGGCTTACTGAATTTGTAATTAGGGTCCGGAGCGGTAACTTCACCGTAGTTAAAATTCACTTCATAAAAACCAGCTAATGATTTTATTGCTTTTCTGTCCTTTTCCAATTTTTCTTCTGGAGAATCTATTTTAGTTTGTGCATAAGTATTAAGGGTGATTAAACCGGTTAATACGAAGATTAGGTTCAATAACTTCATTTTTGTAATTAATTAGGTTGTGGGTAATTTTCCGCAGCTGCGGTATTTTTCTTCTTTTTCTTTTTGCCCCACCAGATGATAAATCCGGTTATAGGCAAACTTGCAGCAATTAAACTGGCAAAGAATGCCATTATTTTTCCGGGAAGGCCTAAAATAGCGCCAACATGGATATCGTAATTCATGCCGATAAGGGCCTCACCTGTGTTTTTATCGCTTTGTTTTTTACGGGCCAGTAATTTGCCGGTATACTGATCGAAAAGCAAAACATCAAAATCCCAATAAGTTTCTTTGCCTTTGTAGCCGGTTGCATAAATGGTTGCTGTACCACCTTCGGCTGGCGACATTCCAATGCGTTCTGCATTTTTAAACATCTTTTGTGCAGTTTCAAAAGCTACATCAAAAGGAATAGCTTTAACGGTTTTAGTCGAATCTGATTGGGCTTCTATTGCTTTTGGAGGTAAGGTACTGCCAGATGCCACTACATAAACTGTATTCTGGAACCATTGAAAGGCCCACACCAGACCGGTTAACGCGAGCATTAAACAAATGGTCATCACATAAAAGCCAAGTACATTGTGCATATCATAGTTGATGCGTTTAAATTTGGCTTTCCATTTGATTTTGAAACTTTTATCGAAGTTTGATTTCTTGAGGTTTTTCGGCCACCACATTACCATGCCTGAAATCAAAAGAAAAACAAAAATAAGGGTGCTCCAGCCAATAACCTGCTGCCCAATGGGATGGTTGATGAGAAAACTCCAATGCAGCATTTTAATGATGCTGAAAAATTCGTATCTGTAATCGGAGACTAATGTAACCTTACCTGTATATGGATTAATCAGTACAATGTCGTAATAAGCTATCGAATCGAAATACCAAAATGCTTTAGGATTGCCGGGCTTGTAAGCCCCAAATTCCCATGCCCGATCGGACTGGGTATAACTTGATATAAAAGTAATCTTTTTCTTTCCGCCCAACGTTTTTTCGGCGGTTGCTTTCAATATACTTAACGAAATTGTTTTTTGATTTGCCGGTACCTGAACAAAAAATTCTTTTCTATGGATAAACTCAGTAATTTCTTTCTGAAAGGCAAAAATACAGCCGGTAATGCCCAAATGAAAAACCACAAGACCGGTAGCAATGCCCAGCCACAAGTGCAGCCAATCGCTGATACTCCTGATCCGCGATTTATTTGTTTTTTTTTGTATCGGTTTCCTGGGCGACATTAAGCTGTATGGAGTAAAAGAACCAATTGGCAGATTTGATGGCCAATCGGTAAAAAAAAATGAGTTAATCCGTTTATTGAACTTCGGTAGTATAGGTTACCAAATGCCATGTTTTTTCGTAATCCTTTCCGTTCAGTTTTCCAGGTGTTTTATCTTCTGTAAAAGCTTCCATAAAGTAATTTCCTTTTGCAGCTGGTGTAAAGGAAAATTTGCCCTGCGCATCGGTTTCTGCAGGTTTACCTTTCTTATCCGGACCAACAACGGTTAATTTCTGGCCTGCGAAAGGCATATTATTGTAAATAACCTCATGAACGGCCGTTTCGCCAACTTTTAAAACGTGTTTGGCTGGTCTGATCGTTAAAGCAGCCCCGGCCGGAAAAGTGGTGTTGATTTTGGAGGTACCAACAGCAACATCGGCAAAAGCATAGTACTCGATTTTTGCTTTTTCATAAATAGCAGCTACCTCGTGCACAATAGAAATTTTGTAATTACCTTCCTGGTCAGGTGTAAAACTGGCTTTATAAAAAAGTAAATCCGGCGAAACCGTTAAAACTTTTGTATTGCCATTGGGCGACGTTAAAACCAATTTGAATTCTTTCAGGTTGCTGAACCATTTTGCCGCAGAATCCGGTTCGTTACTTTCATATTCTCCGAAGAATACTTTTACTTCCTGAGGCTGCCCTTTTTTACCTGTTGAAGCTGTTTCAATCCATAAGGCATGTGCAAATACATTCGAGATGCTAAAGGCAAGGGATAATGCCAGTAATGCGATTTTAGTTTTCATGTTTTCGGTTTTAAAAACCGGGAGCAGCTGATCTGATCCAGATACTCCCGATTGGATATTATTAGAATTTATAAGTAACACTTCCAGTAAAAGTTCTCAGGTCTTGAGGATTCATTGTGCTGTAACCTGTCCAGTATTTTTGGTTGGTGAAATTATCTACTTTGGCACCGATCCTGAATCTGGGGTGATCATAAAATACCGATGCGTTAAAAACTTCGTAAGCAGGTAGGATAAATACGCCCTGGCTTACACTGTTCACAATTTTATTATCGCTGGCATAGTTACCACCGGCACCCAAACCAAAGCCCCTTAATGAGCCTGCGGCAAATTTATAACTGATCCATAAGTTTGCCGAGTATGGCGAAGCAGAATAAGCATCACGTCTTCCTTCAACATCCGGAGAAGCATTTTGTAAGCGGTTATCGTTATAAGCAAAGCCCGCAATAATGTTTAAGCCATTTAATGGATTGGCTACAACTTCTGCTTCTATACCTTTGCTAATTTTGTTGCCATCCTGGATTTGTGCATTCGGATTAGAAGGATCGCCATTGTAACCCCTTACAATATCTTTCACTTTGATATAATAATAAGATACCGATCCGGTTAATTTACCTCCAAACAGGTTGCTTTTAACACCACCTTCTATCTGGTTAGCTTGTTCCGGTTTAAATGCATCGCCTTTAAAATCTATACCATTAATGTTGTTAAAACCGTTCTGGTAGTTTGCAAACAGCGATAGCTGATCTTTAACAGGCTGAAAGACCAGGCCGAATTTTGGCGAGAAAACGGTTTGTTTATAAGCACCTTTTGGCGCTGAACCTGCACGGTCAGAATTACCTTTGTTGTCAAATCGGTCTACCCTAATAGCAGCTAAAGCAATTAATCTGTCGGTTAGGTTAATCACATCAGCAGCGTAGGCACTATAAGTGTTCGATTTAAAATTAATCGGATATTTGGAATAGGCATTTGCTGCATAAATGGCTGCTAAATTGTACTCTGTGAAGTTGTTATAATTGCTGCCTGTTCCGTTTTTATTTGTTAAATCAAAGCTATCGATACCATAAAACAATTGATCGGAGTTTTGACGTAAATAATCTAAACCTAAAACCAGCCTGTTCCTGATTGATCCCAGGTTAAAAGTACCATTAAAATTTTGTTGAATTTCGTAGTTGTAAAGTTTGCTGTTATCTGTTGATTGATCTGCCCTTGAGATAAAATCAGCGCCTGGTGCAGCAGTTGGGTTGCCCAGTGGCGGATAATTATTTGGAACCAGAAACAGGTATGTTCCACGGCCATTAGAAAAACTATAGCTGGATGAAAAGCTGGTGTGTGATGACCAGTTTTCGTTAAATTTATAATTTGCCTGGCCAAAGAAAGTAGTACTGTTATACTTTTGCTTCATCACATCACCTGTAAACGATTTATCGTACGGTATGCCCGACTGATCTGCCCGGTCAAAACCAAGGTCTTTTACCGGAAAATAGAAGAAAACAAATGGTTTTAAAGTGTTATTACCATTTGCGATTTCAGCATCAAAAGTAAAATCCAATTTATCGTTTACTTTATAGGCTAAACTTGGTGCAACAAAGAAACCCCTGTCGAATACATTTTGCTGGAAAGAGCCTTTATAGTTATAAGATGCATTGATACGGGCATAAATGTGGTTGGCTTTATCAACAGGGAAATTAAAATCGGTACTTACCCGGTTTAAATCATAGCTACCAGCCGAATAGGTTACTTCTCCGCCCAAACCTTCGAAAGGTTTTTTGGTGATGCGGTTAATTAAACCTCCATAAGAAGTTAAGGTGCTACCAAATAAAGTGGCCGATGGACCTTTAATGAATTCAACACTTTCGATGTTGGCTGCATCATTACGGCTGGTTACATTACCTGCAATTCCATTTCTTAATTTCGACTGTACAATAAATCCCCTTGATGCATAATAGGCACCACCATCTCCGCCACGCCCGGTTGATTCCCACATTTTTTGAATACCCACTGCATTACGTGTCGCATCATCAACTGAGAAAATCAATTGATCGTTAAATGTTTCTTTGGTAATGGTGGTATAAACCTGGGGATTTTCCAGGTTGCTTATTGGCATTTTAGCTACATAATCACTCTTTTGGGCACCATATTTATTGGCTTTACCTTTGTTAATATTAACCTCATTAAGCTGGTTTGAATTCTGGCTGATCACAAAATCAATTGTTTTGTTTTCACCCGCGGTTAGGGTAACAGATTTTTCTATGCTCTGAATGCCAACACCTGATATACGTATAATATAAGAACCAGGTTTAACGCTGTGTATTTCGAAAAAACCTTTATCATTGGTAACATTTCCAAGACCTTTTCCTTTTAAACCTACCGATACATAAGCAGCTGGTTTTCCATCGGAAGTTGTAACAGTACCATTAATGGTGGAATATTGTTGCGCAAAGGAGAGCAGGCTGGTAAAAGTGAATAGAAAAGTGAAACTAAAAAGTTTGATTTTAAGCATTGCAATATTTATTTGGATTAATTCTAAACGATTGCAAAATAACGTCAGAAATCGGTATAATCCAAATTATTTTGAATTATTCTAAATTAGAAAAGAAGCCTTCTGGAGATTATCACGAATTAATCAGTAGATACCTGTTAATAATAAGAGGTTTATTAATAATCAAACAAACATTTAAATGTATAATTTAAAAGATAATTAGTGTGTTAATATGTTAATATATAATTAGTTTGAGTTAAAATCGAAGTGAAATATATGTCGAAAAAAGCTTTAATTTGATGGAGACAATGTGAACCTCAGTAGACATTCCTAATATAAATATTTTAAAATTTAAAAAAAAAGTCACAACTCAGTAAATGCATTAACTAGCATTTATTCAAACACAATCTTTATGAAATTAACATCTATTATTTCGTTCTCCTTGATTTGTTTTTTCTTCTTTTCCTGTAAAAAAGAAGAAGATGTAAATTACAAAGTTACAGAGGCTGTTTCCTTATTTGAAAACGCCAAATCACTTAACATTTTAGCAAGTAGTACAACAGGAAATTATGTGAAAGTCTGCCCAAATGGGTATACGGGTTGCGGAGCTACATCAGGAATTGTATGTGAATCATCACAACAACCATGCGTGATACCGGTAGTTATACTCCGAAAATATCCTTGTCCTGGTTCGAATTTATATGGTTGTAAGTCTGGTCTTCAAACAGGCGCTATATGTGAAACTGCACAGGCATGCGCTGGAGAAAATCATCCATCACCTTGTAATTATGGAGGTATTGCCTTTGGTTGTTTTGCAGGCGCTCCCATAAGCGGACCAAGTTGCGCTACATTAGTTAATTGCGAAACCCCACCAGATTGATCTTAGTTACGTTTTCTAATTAAAACAATTAGAGTTAGGTTATTCAATGGAGAAAGAAACTCAATTTAATCATAGTTTAATGAGAAAACTTAATGTCATTTAATTTTCTCATTAATTGGTATTTAATTTTTTCCATTTAAAAAAGCGATGAAAATAAAAAAATAAAGAATATTGGTATCGCTGTACTTTAAATGTATCATCATTTAATATTATAATTAGTAACAGCACTGAAAATATTGGAAAGCTTGTCCTGATGGATTACTTGTGTCGCTAATTAACTTTTCTTATTTTCTTTCAATTTTACTAAATTAACCAGTTTTAAGAGCCAGTATATAGCTTATATAATTTTCCCGGATCTACTTCTATGTATTCAGGAACTTTCATTAAGTTATAACTGAGAATGCCCCAAGAAAGAGATTTTCGCTATGCAATTTCAGAAATATTGTTTTACAGGAGATCTAATTGATTGACTAGGCCATGGCATTTTAGTGAATGATCAAATCCCTTCAGATTAAGTAATCATATGTTTAAGAATTTATTTGTCTTCTGCTTATTGTGTTTAAGCAGTTATTGTATTAGCTCATGCAAAAGCACAGATGAAGATAAGTACATCATAAAATCAAAATTTGCCAAAGATGCCTTAGAATACGAAATTAAGATGGATTCTATCCAGATACCTATAAGACAGAAGGATGCCAATACTTATTTTACCTATACGCAATATAGCGAGGGTAACATAGATTATCTTTTAGGTTATAATCCTACGACATCGAATATTGATATTTTTAATTTAACAACCCGAACTTTGCATAAGCAATTAAGCTTAATTGGCAAAAGTCTGTCATTTAAAAATTTAGACAAAAAGGATCTGGACAAAAGCAGAAGTTTAGCAGATATTAGTATCATAAACTTTGATTCAATTGTCCTGAATTATGGAAATGAGCGGTTGATTATAATAGATACAAATCTTCGAAAAAAGAAAGAAATCGCGTTAGATAGTATCTCAGTCAAAAATAATATATCAGGGAAGTTAATTTCTTATAGTCATGAGTTTAAAATGTTTTTTTATAATGATCAGCTTATATTGAATCAAGTATACTACAATTTTGACTGGACCAAGAAAGTGCCAACATTTGCTTCTTTAAATTTAGTTAATGGCAACTTGCATTTTTTGCCTATTTCATATTCTGATTATTTGTATAAGATCAAAGGTAGCGCAGGTTTCCTAACGTCGATTGTTACAAGCGAACATCAAAAACAAGGGTTCCTAACATATAGTTACTTGGGTGAATCAAACATTTATCAATATGATCCTAAACATTCAACAATTACCTGCTATGGCGCAACTCCTTCGAAAGGCAAAAAATTAGCTGATTCTATATCTTACACTAAGGGAGAAGATCCCAAAAAATGGGTGACTCATCATATCGAGAATACCCAATTCTTTAATGTGATGTATGATAAGTTTAGGCATATTTATTATCGATTTAGTTTGCGAAATATAAATCAAAAAGATGGTAAATATTTTAATTCTATTTTGGATAAACCTTTGGTTTTGATGATTTTTAATGAAAAATTTGAGGTGATAAAAGAAATGGATTTACCTAAGTATAGATATTCCCCAAATACGTGGTTTATTACTAAAGAGGGTTTATTTATTTCTCCGAACCATAGAAAAAATAAATTCATGGATCCGCTACATTTGAGATTCGACATTATCAAAATTGACAAAGTAAATTCCAATGAAAAAATATAATATTGTTTTTATCTTCTTATTAATTGTCATAGCATGTAATAAGCGTAAATTAACCGAAGATGAAGAACATCTTAACATGTATTTTAATGAAAAGCATCACACTGATTTATCAAAACTGGATAATTATTTTATTGTTGTGATATCAGGCAACTGTGGCTCATGCACTGAAAAAACCATCAAATTTCTAAAGCAATTAGGCGATAAAAAAAACAATAAATTTAGCGATTATAAAAAGATCGTTATCATTCCCAGTAATAATGCTGAAGTTTTGGATTCAATGAAAAATACGAATATCCAATTTATTGTTGATGAAGGTTTTGAGTTGGAAAAATACGGCGTAAATTTTCAGAGAAATGCCTTCTTTGAATTTAAGAAGTCTGAACTTTTCTATAAGGATTGGCTATATCTCGATAATGTTGATACAATATCAAAAAAATATGGTTTTATTTTAAAATAATAATAATGCTTTAATTAACAATGCATTTAAACTTTATGGATGCTTTATTGAGCATATTATTGCTTCATTTGATTGTTATATGCAGGTTAATTCAACAATGAACTTCTGACTATTAACATACTTTAGGCCTGTTTTCAGTATTTATTATAATTTGTAAAAAGTGTTTTTTATTCTAAGCATAATCGATTTAGGTGGGTGATAATTCTTTTAGCCTTATATTCGTTCACATTTTTTGGTAAAAACCTACCTTATTAAGCTGTTTGAATTCTGGCTGATCTCAAAATCGACTATTTCGTTTGCCACTGCATTAATGTTAACTGATTTTTCTATCTGCTGTAATCATTGGTAACATTTCCAAGACCTTTCCTTTTTAAACCTACCGATACATAAGCAGCTGGTTTTCCATCGGAAGTTGTAACAGTACCATTAATGGTGGAAAATTGTTGGGCAAAAGAGAGCAGGCTGGTAAAAGTGAATAGGAAAGTGAAACTAAAAAGTTTGATTTTAAGCATTACAGTATTTATGGATTGATTCTAAACAGATGTTAAATAACGTTAGAAATCGGTATAATCCAAATTATTTTGAATTATTCTAAATTAGAAAAAAGGATAGGTATTTATCGTGTTTCTCGTCTGGATAAGGCTGATGCACTAAAACATTAGTTTATCGTTTTAGCAGCCACAATAAGGAGGTTCTTTCTGGTATTCACCTGTCAAAATATGATTGCTAATTAATTAGTCTTATGTATTCCGAAAAAGGCTTTAAATAAGACTTATTTTAATGAAAAGTGCTCTTGAGGTGCTGAAAAGGCACATTTTAAATGGTGGAAATATTGTTTTGAAGAATTAAATGTTAAATAGTGTTAAAATTTTAAGTTAAAATATGGTTTTAGTTAGCTAAAAAGCAGTTAATCCACAGGTAAAAATGTTGATACTTTAGATTATAGTCAAACACAACTAACTAACTAACCATCAATGGAAAAAAATTCTACAAAACATTGCTATGTGAAATTTTTAATGGCAACATTATTTTATCTACTCATTCCCTGGCTGGCCTTCGCGCAGAAAACCGTTAGGGGAACAGTTGTAGATCAAACCAACAAACCGATACCCGGCGTTTCGATTATTGAAAAGGGTACCAAAAATGGTACGGCCACCAATGCTGAGGGAAAATTCTCCCTAACTGTTCAAAAAGAGGGTGCGATTATCAGTGCTAGGATTGTAGGCTATCGCTCGGTAGAGAAGACGGTTACCGCAAGTGGTACAGTAAACTTTTCTTTAGAGGAGGATAATAATACACTGAACGAGGTGGTTACTATCGGTTACCAGAAAATTACCAGGAAGAAAACGACTGCAGCTATTTCCAGTATTTCTGGTAAAGAACTGGCCAACTTACCTGCTGCAAGTTTTGATCAGTTGTTGCAAGGTCGTTTATCAGGTGTAAACGTTCAAAACTTTACTGGCCAGCCAGGTGTGGCACCAACTGTATCTGTTAGGGGTAACTCTACAGGTAGCACAGGTTATGATCAGTTTAATGTAATTAGATCGCCACTTTATGTGGTAGATGGAGTTCCTCAATCATCTGATGATCTTGTGCCACCGGGAACAGGTACAGGAACCAATTACATGGCCGGCCTTAATCCGAGTGATATCGAAACTATTGATGTGTTAAAAGATGCATCAGCAGCTGCTATTTACGGTTCAAGGGCTGCCAATGGCGTAATTTTAATTACAACAAAGAAAGGTGTTGGCGGTGATACTCGAGTAAGTTTTAACTCTTATTATGGTATGGTGCAACGCCCTAACTTAAGGCAGGCCACCATGGGTACTACGGAGCGTAGACAAAAAATGGAGGTGCTTCAAAGACAACTGAGTTACGACCAGCGTGTACAATTGCCTTACATCCTTACAGACAGTTTAAATCCAGCCTTTAACGGCCATACTGACTGGCAGGATTTATTTTATCAGACGGGTAAAATCAATGATAATAACCTGAGTATAAGCGGTGGTACTGATAATGGAACAACTTATCGCTTCAGTGGCGGCTATTATGATGAAGATGGTATTGTAAAGGGAACGGGCTTTAAACGGTATACAACACGTTTGAACCTTACTTCAAGAGCAATGAATAAAAAATTAATGATCAACCCCATATTTTATTATTCAAGTTCTAGCAGGGGTAGAGGTAATGAAGATCCAAATGACCCGTCTAAGCCTACTAAAATTGGTTCCGGTAATTTACCTTCTTCGTTATTCAATATATCTCCCGAAAAACTGGATTATTTTGTGAGTAAGGACGGTGAAAATTTAAACAGAAATGTATCTAACCAATTTGGAGCGAACCTCAACCTGGCCTATGAATTTAATAAACACTTTACCTTAAATTCCCAATCTTCTTATACCAATGACAATACCCGTAGGGATGTAAGTATGAGCAATTTGTTAAACAATGGTTTTGGTAACAGTTCTTCCAGTTTTTCTTCAAGTGCTATAGGTTTAAGAACATCGAACTATTTAGCTTATAATGGTTCAGTTAAAAAACACTCTTTCAGTGCAGTAGCGGGTCAGGATATCGAGTATAGTTTGTTTCAGTCTACGCAGGCATCGGGTTCTGGAGGAGCATCAGATAACATTCAAACGGTTACTGGTTTTAAACAGCAGAATATTTTTGCCTATTCTAATTACATCGCCCATGGGCTAATAGCTTATTACGGTCGTTTTAATTATGATTATGATGGCAAGTATCTTTTATCAGGAACGATCAGAACGGATGGCTCATCTGGTTTTGGAGAAAACAATAAATATGGGGTATTTCCTTCCATTTCAGCAGGGTGGCTTCTTTCAGAAGAAAACTTTATGAAAAACTTATCCAATAATCCTTTTACACTCATTAAAATAAGAGGAAGTTATGGTGTGACAGGAAATGAAGATAAAAGAAATGCTTATGTACAATACAATACCTACCAGGTTAACAATGGCTATTTTAGTGGGAATGGAGGAGCAACCTCATATAATGGTGTAACTGCAATTACACCTAACTTTAGAAATGGTGTGGCTCAAAAGGATTTAAGCTGGGAGAAATCTACACAATGGAATATTGGTACCGATATGGAAATTGATAACGGTAGATATGCCATTTCATTTGATGTGTATAATAAAGAAGTAAAACAAAAACTTTTCAATGTTGATTTACCGGTTACATCAGGCTATGACAATGCCTTTACCAATGCATTTGCGGTTCGTAATGCAGGTTTGGAGTTGACTTTAACTGCAAATCCAATCCGTAAGGAGTTTAAGTGGAATAGCTCTTTTAATATTTCTTATAATAAAAATCAGATCATGAGTTTGCCGAATGGTGGACGTGATATTATTTTGAGTGGAGATCGTTTTGATAAAAACCACGTGCTTTCTGTAGGTAGTCCACTAAATGCTTTTTATTTATACCGTACAAAAGGCGTATTTTCTACTTCAGCAGATATTCCTCAGAATCCTTATACCGGAGAAAGGTATAGAAATAGTAACGGAACGTATAGTGCAGGTGATTTCTATCTGGCAGATTTGGATGGAGATTATTTTATTGATGTTTTTAATGATGGTATCAACCCGGATAAAGCACCAATCGGCGATCCCAATCCACGTTTTACCGGTGGTTGGACGAACAACTTTTCTTACAAAAACTTTAGCTTAAGTATTTTTGTAAACTTTACACTTAAACGTGACGTACTCAACCTATTTGATTCAGATCGTTTTACGAACGCAACTGATGCTAATGCAGTATATAATTTTGCCAGTGTTTCTTCACCGGATCTCAGTCGCCTGAACATCTGGAGAAACCCTGGAGATCAAGCCGAATATGCAAAACTCGATTTGGGATCCTATCGATATTACTATACAGCTGCACAATCTTTTTTCCTTGAAAAAGGTGGTTATGCAAGGATAAGAAGTATTAATATCGGTTATGATTTCAGCCCTAAAATCGTAAGAAAATTAGGCTTAAGTCAGCTGAAATTATACGCTATTGCTGATAACGTATATATGTTCCAGCAATCAAAAAAATTACCAGACGCAGAAGCTGTTAGCGGATATGGGGAGTATAATGGAACAGGATATCCTATTCCAAGAAAATATACTTTAGGTGTACAAGTTCAATTTTAATGTCGTTAAATAAATGAAAAATATAATCACAAAAATCGGTGTACTTATCGCAGTGGCTACAGCGGTTACCGTAAGTTCCTGTAAAAAATTATTGTATGAGGAACCTAAAGATGCACCTTATGAGCAAACCTTCTGGCAATCATCCAGGGATGTAAGAAGTGCAATCGCCGGTAATTATGCCTTGATGCGTAGCGCGATTACCAATAAAAACAATCGTTATTTTATGTATGGTGACGCTGTTGCCAAGAACTATTTTACGATACAATATGCAGGAGATGGTTTAGAAGGGATTCAGGGTGGAGATTTTACCTTTCAATACAATCTGAATACGCTGGCAAATTATACTTTATATTATAAAAGCATTGCCATGTCTAATCTGATTTTGAAGAAAGTTAATGCTATGAGCGATACACAATTGTCTGCTGAGGACGATCCTACACAGTTCCGGAATTCAGTAATTGGTCAGGCCTATTTTCTTCGTGCATTAAGTTACTTTATGATGGTAAGGGTATGGGGCGATGTACCATTGGTTACAGAAGCTTATGATGATCCGATCAATGCGCCTCAATTGCCAAGAAGTTCAAAATCGGAGGTGATGAAACTGATTGAAAATGATTGCCGCAAAGCCATTAATTTATTAAGCTGGAATTACACCAATACTGGGGATGCAAAGGTTACGGCAAATAAAGGTTCGGCATATGCCCTTTTAGCCCATTTGTATCTTTGGAGAGCAACGATGTCAGACATTTCAGTTGATGCGCCTAATTTGACTGATGTAAACAGTGCTGATACCACCATAAATACATTGATTAGCAAAGGAGGTTATGCCTTAGTTGATACTGCCAATTATAAAAACACCTTTATTGGTCGGTCTTCTGAAGGAATTTTTGAAATCAACATTAGCGAGAATACATTGGAAGGTTCTAATAGTTCTATCGGTTCTTATTTTTTAAATGAGAATTATATTAAAGGTTATGGAAACAATCCACGTTTTTATACCACGCCTTTGTACCTTAATAATCATTTCGAAACCACCACTGATATCCGTTATAAAAAGGGCTTTGACCTTGCTAACCCGGATAAACCAATGAGTATAAAATACAGTAATGTAACGTACAGAAACCCTGGGCAAAAATTAGACCCTTATCTAAGCAATAACATTATCATTTTCAGATTGAGTGATATGAAACTGCTTAAAGCAGAGATTGCACTTTACAAAAAAGATGCAGCAACAGCTATCGGTATTATCAATGATTTCAGGAAAAGAAATGACCCCAATCCGGTATTAATTCCAGCTGGAAGCTCCGTAGATCAGGTAATGGATGAATACGCCTATGAGCGCGGAAAAGAAATGTACCTGGAAGGACATTTGTTTTATGATTTGCTCAGAACCAGAAGATACGGTCTTATCGTAGATTGGCTTACAGAAAGCAGATTCAGACGAGAAGGTTTTTATTGGCCTGTAGACCCTGCATTGTTTAGAAACAATCCGTTATTGAAACAAACACCATATTGGTTAGGAAAAGTGTAAGTTGTTTTTATTATAGATTAAAAAATATGAAAAATAATATATTAGTATATCTTTCATTAATATTACTGGCACTAACGGCCTGTAAAAAAAATGATTATAAAAGGGATGGCGGCCCAAGTGATCCCAATGTAAATTTAAGTACTTACGATTACTTAAAATCTAACCGCAACTTCGATTCCTTGGTGAAAGTGATAGACAGAGCAGGTTTAAAAGATGCTGTAAATGGCAATGTAACCTTTTTTGCAACTACAAATTATGGCATAGCAGAGTATGTAAAGGCCAAGAAATATCAGAAATCTCTCCAGCTTGGGAAGGAAAATTTCGATTTTGGGATCAAAGATATTCCGTCGCAGGAGCTGAATGATTCATTAAAGACTTATTTGTTTGCGGGTAAAATCAACAGAGACCAGATGACCGTTAGCGGTAAGCTTTATAACAGTTTATTGGGGGCTATTCCAAATGTTCAATACCTGATCAAATTAAGACGTTCTTATGAATATACACAGTACCTTAATTATGTGGATTATGTAACGTATACCAAAGTAATCGGAACCCGCGATGATCAGGAGACGGATCAAAGTACTATTCCCGATTCACAAAAAGATAAGGCTGTGGATTGTCAAACATCAGGAATCGTCACAACCAATGGTATAGTTCATGTATTAAGTGGATACCACAGGTTATTTTTTAATGCACAGTCTTTGGGCAATTAATTTAATCACAATTATGAAAATGAAATACATTTTAGGTTTATTACTCTTGTTAAGTGTAGTGGCCTGTAAAAAAATACAGAATGGTTTTCTAAGTGATTCCATTCGATATAAAGACAATAATATTTATGCAAAAAGAGGCTTAACTCTTTTTCAATCAGATCGAATCAATGCAGATGGCTCTACACCGCCTTTTACCTATAAATTGCTCAATTTGAGAAAAGAAGATGGTTCTCCTGCGCCTGCAGAGTTTTCGAAGGAATATGAAATTACTGTTTTTAAGACCGGTGCCAATTTTGATCCTGAAACAGATGTAACCCTCGAGCTTTTGAATAAGAAAAGGGAAGTGGTTAAAAAGAAACCAATGGAGTTTAATGAATTGAGCGGACAGCTTACCTTTAACAAAGCATCTGGTTTCTTACCCTTGGGAAGATATGTATATGATGTAGAAATGACTAATGGTACTGGTACCAAGTTATTTCCTAAATTAGCAACAATTAATGTGGTAGATCCCACTATAGATGACCTGTTTGAGATTACTGATAATGTAGCAAACGGCTTTAATGATGTTACCGGTGCGGTAACGCCAATGAAAAACCCAATCATTACCTGTACAAAAATTTCATCTACAGGTGCAAGAGCTATACTGAAAATGGTGGATAAAAATGGAAATGTTTTTAATCCTAAAGCAAAGGAAATTATAGCAAGGGGAGATAGGCCAATTTTTGAAAACTATGCGAAATTCAACCCGGTTATTCAGACTGATACCGCTATGATCTGCGATTTTGAGGTAGCACCATTTCCTTTAACAAAATATGTTACACCGACTACCGATTGGGGTTTCTTAATGTATTACAGAATACCGAGTACCTATATAAAATCAATAGATGGCTTTCCATCATCACCAGGTTTCTCAGTAAACCCAAGGTGGTCTTGGAGACTCAAATTGGAAGGTACTTACGTCATCCAGGTAAAATTTACTGATGTAACTAGAAAATAAAGAAAAATAGGAGCTGTGGAATAAATTTAGAAGTGTCATCCCAAGCCTGTTGAAGGATCTATCATATACCTTCTTAATCATGATACAGTTATAATTTTTAATACAACCAAAAAGGCAATTTTCATATCGAAAATTGCCTTTTTTTATGAACTGGTAAACGCAGTTCCTTCTTATTTGATCATCACAACCTGCAAACTCAGTGGTCGTTCCGTATCATTGGCAGGTGTTACCAAACCGCCACAAATAATATCATAATGATAACCTGCAACAAAGCTGGTACTCGCCGAAGTAGCTTTAACGGAGCCTGATAAAGTTTCTTTCGCATCCATTGTATACGTTCCGGCATCTACTGCAACGAAGCCGCTTGCAGTTTTGTAGGCTTTATTGGTAACCAATGAGGTGGTTGCACTGGTTTTTGCCAGGTCCATAGCAGGGGCATCAGGCGATAAGTTGATAAAACGGATATAAGCTTTATCAGCTGATGGGACAGAGAGGTCATCACCAATGGTATAAACATCTAACGCACCAGGTTTATTAATTAAATAGGAGGAGTAATAGGTACTTGCGTTCAAAGTAATGTTTTTTGTTAACAAGCTTTCTGCACTGCTGGCTGTTGTAAATTTTAAGCTGTAAGTTCCGGCGGCGTATGAAAGATAATTAACGGCGCCACCAAATGGTAAAGCTGCCGAATTAACCATATTACCATTAAAGTAAGCATTGTAAGTTGCCAAAGAAGGTGATGCATTGATTACCCTTAAATACGATATGCTCGGATCGACAGTTTCGGCTTTTTTACATGAAGTTAGTGCTGTAAAGGCCATTAGCATAAATAATGTGATCGGTTTGAAATGAAATGGTTTAAAATTGTTCATACAGTTAAATTTGATTTAATATTTAAGGGGTACCCATAAAACGATAGTTGAGCCGTATTCGCTACAGGCGTGTAAATATTGGATTTAAACTGTATTGGAAGATGTTAAATGATGTTAAGCAGATGTTAAAGTTTAGTGGTTTTTTTAACAAAGTTGAAATTGACCATCGACCAATAATCTGAAATGTAAAATGCCCGGATATTTTTAAGTTTAATAGGCACTTGTCTAAGTCAGAATAATCCAATAAAATGAAAAGCTTAACATAAAAAAAATACAATATTATTGCGTAACTCGATTTTTATTTAAACCTTTGCACCTCAATAGAGTTAAAGCCGTTTTAATACGCAAGAAATGATTAAACCAATTTTACATAAACTTTCAGTTTCCTCAACACAGATGGTGTCTGGGAAAGGTTTGTTTATTAATCATTTTCAACCCGTATTTTATTTTCCCACAAGCCGGCAAAATTTCACTCCACGTATTTAGTACCCACCCTAAACGTAACGAGGAATTGATCCTCTCTAAAAACCCAATTAACAAGAATACTTATAATTTTTCGTTAGAAAACGAATGGATATTAACGAATTTATAGTGCAGGTTGCACTTCCTGAACATCGTGTATTTGCAGAAGAAATTGTAACCGAGATGGCCGAATCTGCGAAAGCACGTGGTACGGGTATCGCAAAACGTTCGCCAGAATACATCTCTAATAAGATGCAAGAAGGCAAATCGGTTATTGCTTTTCACAAAGATGGTTCATGGGCAGGGTTTTGCTATATCGAAACCTGGAGTCACGGGCAATTTGTGGCCAACAGTGGTTTGGTCGTAAGTCCTAAATACCGTAAAGCCGGATTGGCAAAAGCCATTAAAAATGAAATTTTCGGCTTATCGAGAAGGCTGTACCCCAAAGCAAAAATATTTGGTTTAACAACGGGTTTGGCTGTAATGAAGATCAATTCAGACCTGGGCTACGAACCTGTAACCTATAGCGAACTTACCCAGGATGAAGAATTTTGGAAAGGCTGCCAGAGTTGTGTCAATTTCGAAATTTTAAAAATGAAGGAACGTAAGAACTGCATGTGTACCGCCATGCTTTACGATCCGGCAGAGAAAAAACACGAGGTAGCTAAGCAATTTGCCGAAGAACTGCAGAAAAAACCCAAATTATATGAGCGCTTTATGCGTATTAAACAGCGTTTGGTTGTTAAACCAAAGCCAAAAACCGGCTTAAAGGCGCTTTTATTTTTATTTACCCTTTTATTTAAATAGCATGAAAAAAGTTGTTTTAGCATTTAGCGGAGGATTAGATACCTCATTTTGTTGTATTTACCTGGCAAAAGACCGTGGGTTGGAAGTGCACTCGGTGATTGTAAATACGGGTGGTTTCTCTGATGAGGAATTACAGGAAATTGAGAAAAGGGCCTACGCTTTAGGGGTAAAATCGCACGCCGTGGTAGATGAAACAGACGGGTACTATAATGATTGTATTAAATACCTGATTTTCGGCAATGTATTAAAAAATGCAACTTACCCGCTTTCTGTTAGCGCAGAACGTGTAAGTCAGGCTACTGCGATTGCTAATTATGTAAAGAAAATCGGTGCTGATTATGTAGCACATGGCAGTACAGGTGCAGGTAACGATCAGGTTCGTTTCGATATGATTTTTAATATCCTGATTCCAGGTGTTGAAATCATTACACCCATCCGTGATTTAAAATTATCACGCGAAGCGGAAATTGAATATTTAGCAGGGCATGGTGTTGAATATAGTGCCGAAAAAGCAAGATATTCCATCAATAAAGGTTTATGGGGCACTTCGGTAGGCGGTAAAGAAACGTTAACCTCACACGAAACCTTACCAGAAAGTGCCTGGCCAACCCAGGTTTCAGAAACCGGATCACGTAAAATTGAACTTACTTTCGAAAAGGGTGAATTGGTAGCGCTTGATGGCGAAAAATTATCCCCGGTGAAAGCCATCCAGAAATTACAGGCCATTGCGCAACCTTTTGGCATTGGTCGCGATATCCATGTGGGCGATACCATTATTGGTATTAAAGGCCGCGTTGGTTTCGAGGCTGCGGGTCCGGTATTGATTATCAAAGCCCACCATACTTTAGAAAAACACACTTTAACCAAATGGCAGCTCAGCTGGAAAGAACAATTGTCTTCTTTCTATGGAAACTGGTTGCATGAAGGTCAGTTCCATGATCCGATTATGCGGAATATTGAAGCATTCTTAGCCGATACGCAGAAATGTGTGAGCGGTAAGGTATTTGTGGAGTTATTGCCATATCGCTTCCAGATTATCGGTATTGAATCTAACCACGATTTAATGAGCAATAAATTTGGTAGCTACGGAGAAATGAACAATGCCTGGAGCGGTGAAGATGTAAAAGGTTTTTCTAAAATCTTTGGTAACCAGGTAATGATCTGGCATAAAGTGAATAACGAGGCATAGCCTCAAAGGTTTAAGGTATAAGGTTGAGGGCGTAAGGTTAAACGCGCCAAACTTAGCCTTAAGCCCCAAACTTAAATTTTTTTAAATATGAAAATTAAAGCAGGGATAATTGGTGGCGCGGGGTATACCGGAGGCGAAATGCTGCGTATTTTGGTTAACCACCCGAATGTTGAAATTGCTTTCGTAAACAGTACCAGTAATGCCGGAAACCTGATTTCTGATGTACATACAGATTTGATAGGCGATACCGATTTACGTTTCGTAAGTGATATTCCGCAGGATATTGATGTGCTTTTTCTTTGCGTTGGTCATGGTGATGCAAAGAAGTTTTTAGCCGCAAATCCAATTAAGGAAAACATCAAAGTAATAGATTTATCGCAAGACTTCAGGTTGCAGGAGAAATCTACTTTCGAAAACCGTGAATTTGTTTACGGGCTTCCTGAATTAAACCACGATAAAATTAAATCAGCTAAAAATATTGCTAATCCAGGTTGTTTTGCAACCTGTATCCAGTTGGGTTTATTGCCATTAGCTGCTAAAGGGTTGATCCAAAATGAGGTTCACATCAATGCCACAACCGGATCTACCGGTGCAGGCCAGAGCTTAGCTACAACTTCTCATTTTAGCTGGAGAAACAATAACCTTTCTATTTATAAGGCTTTTGAGCACCAGCATTTAAATGAGATTAGTGAAAGCTTACTGCAGCTGCAACCCTCACTTGCTAATGCTTTAAATTTCATTCCGCAACGTGGCGCATTTACCAGAGGTATTTTGGCCGCTATGTATCTGGAAAGCGATCTTACTTTAGAAGAAGCCCAAACCCTTTACGAAGATTATTACAGTGCGCATCCTTTTACACACGTAAGCCGGAAAAATATCGATTTAAAACAGGTGGTAAATACCAATAAGGCACTGGTACACATCGAAAAACACGGTGGTAAATTATTTGTCATCAGTATTATCGATAACCTGTTAAAAGGCGCCAGCGGACAAGCCGTTCAGAATATGAACTTGATGTTTGGACTGGAGGAAGGTGCCGGCTTGAAGCTTAAAGCTGCTAATTTCTAGGCGGAAGGCTGGAGGGTGGAAGCTGGAAGGCCTGGGTGCAGACATACAAAATATTTATGAGTTATGAGAGATTATCAAAAATTAGATGTTTGGAAAAAGGCTCACTTATTTACTTTGCAGGTTTATAAGGAAATCCTGCCTATCATGCCTGTTGAAGAAAAATTTGCTTTAACCCAACAAATTCGGCGGGCCGCCTATTCAATACCTCTAAATATTGTAGAAGGAAGTGGTAAAAACACAGATAAGGATTTTGTCCATTATCTTGATAATGCACTTGGATCTACCAAAGAAATAGAATATGCTTTTATTCTCCTTCGCGACTTAGCTTACGTCAGTTTGGAAGTTTACGAAGCCGTAAATAAAAGTGTTAATGAAATTAAGGCGATGTTAATCGCATTTATTAAATTTTTGAGAAACGGTGCAAAAGGTTAGAGAACATCAATCTTCTGCCTTCCCGCCCTCAACCTTCAAACCTTATTAAAATATGCAACTATTCGACGTTTATCCAATTAACGATATAGAAATTACCAAAGCAGCCGGCAGTAATGTTTGGGATGCTAACGGACAACAATATTTAGATTTATATGGCGGACACGCTGTAATTTCAATCGGACATACCAACCCGCACTATGTAAGTCGCTTAACTGATCAGTTAAACAAAGTTGGCTTTTATTCGAATTCTGTTAAAATTCCTTTGCAGGTACAATTGGCAGAGAAACTTGGCAAAGTATCGGGCAAAACAGATTTCCAGTTGTTTTTATGTAACTCAGGAGCAGAAGCAAACGAAAATGCACTTAAACTCGCTTCTTTTTACAACGGCAGAAAAAAGGTAATTGCTTTTACCGGTGCTTTTCACGGCCGTACTTCTTTGGCGGTGGCTGTAACCGACAACCCTAAAATTGTAGCGCCTGTTAATCAGACCGAAAATATTATCTTTTTGCCACATAATAATGAGGTGGCTTTAGAAGAAACTTTTAAAGCACAGGGCAACGACATTTGTGCAGTAATTATTGAAGGCATACAAGGTGTTGGCGGAATTAAAGAAGCATCAAAAAGTTTTCTGCAAAAAATCCGTTCGCTTTGCGATGAACACAATGCTGTTTATATTGCCGATTCGGTACAATGTGGTTATGGCAGAACAGGTTTATTTTACTCGCATGATTGGGCAGGTGTAGAAGCCGATGTATATACGATGGCTAAAGGTATGGGAAACGGATTTCCGGTAGCCGGGATTGCTATTGCACCTAAATTTAAAGCTTGGCATGGCGAGTTGGGGACAACTTTTGGCGGTAACCATTTAGCTTGCGCTGCAGCATTAGCTGTTTTAGAAGTGATGGAAAAAGATAACCTGATCAAAAATGCCGGAGAAGTTGGAAATTATTTAATTACTGAATTAAAGAAATTTGAGCAGGTAAAAGAAGTTCGTGGCCGTGGTTTAATGATTGGCATCGAGTTACCTGAGGAACTGGCACATGTTAAAAAAGAGTTACTGTTTAAGCACTTCATCTTTACAGGTGAGGCAAAACCCAATGTAATTCGTTTATTGCCAGCACTAAACTTAACCAAAGCACATGCTGACGAATTTTTAGAGGCGTTTGGGAAGTTGGTGAAATAGGTAAATGGCAGGAAGGTGGGAAGGCTGAAAGATCTGGATGCAATGGCAGAGAGTAGGTAAATAAAAAATATTAAATCAAGCGGTATTATAATCGCAATTATAAATTTTGAGCGTTGAGAGATTGAGCGGTAGCAGGCCCTCAACCTTTCAGCCCTCAACCTTTAACTTTATAAAAAAGATGAACTTGTTCACTTCTGTACACGATGTTCCAAACATCAAGCAATTTGTAACTGATGCATTGGCACTAAAAGCCAACCCTTATGCACATCAGCAGTTAGGTAAGAACAAAACCCTGGGATTGGTTTTTATGAACCCAAGCTTACGCACCCGTTTAAGTACGCAAAAAGCAGCCTTGAATTTGGGGATGAATGTAATGGTGATGAACCTGGATAAAGAAGGGTGGGCATTAGAAACACAGGATGGTGTAGTGATGAATGGCTCGACGGTTGAACATATTCGTGAAGCGGCAGCAGTGATGGGACAGTATTGTGATATTTTGGGACTGCGTTCTTTCCCGAAATTAAATAATCGGGACGAAGATTACAGTGAAGATTTTTTTAACAAGTTTGTGAAATACTGTGCGGTGCCGGTAGTGAGCCTGGAGAGTGCAACACGCCACCCTTTACAAAGCTTTGCTGATATTATTACCATTCACGAAACCTGGACTAAGAAAGCCGGTGGCCGCAAACCCAAAGTAGTTTTAGCCTGGGCACCTCATGTTAAGGCATTGCCACAGGCCGTTCCTAATTCTTTTGCCGAGTGGATGTGTAAAGCTCAGGCAGAAGGTATGATTGATTTTACTATTGCTCAGCCCGAGGGTTACGAACTTTCAGAAGATTTTACACCAGGTGCCGATATCCAATATAATATAGAAGAAGCACTGGCTGATGCTGATTATGTATATGTAAAAAACTGGAGCAGCTACAAGGAATATGGTAAAGTATTAACTTACCCTGATGGCTGGATGATGAACAACGAAAAGTTGAAATTTACAAATAATGCCAAGGTAATGCACTGTTTGCCTGTGCGTCGTGACCTGGAATTGTCATCAGAAATTTTGGATGGTCCAAACTCATTGGTAATCCACGAAGCCGGAAACCGCTTATGGGCTGCACAAGCCGTAATTAAAGCGATGCTGGAGGAATTGTAAAAGCAGAAAGACCAAAGCTTTCAGCATTTTGCTTTAAGCTTCAAGCTCAATAAAATGAAACAACTTACGATCATAAAAATAGGCGGAAACGTAATTGATCATTCAGAAAACCTGCATCGGTTTTTACTGGATTTTACGGCGCTGCCAGGAGATAAAATCTTAGTGCATGGCGGTGGAAAAATCGCAACCGAACTGGGCGAATCGCTGGGTATTGAAGCCAAAATGGTTGAGGGCAGAAGAGTTACTGACCTGGAGACCCTTCGCATTGTAACCATGGTTTACGCAGGTTTGATCAATAAAAATATGGTTGCCCAATTACAGGCCAAAGGTAGCAACGCCATTGGCTTAAGTGGAGCCGACGGTAATGTGATCAAAGCAAAAAAACGGCCGGTGAGTACTAAAACTTATGGGCCAGAAGCCGGACCTATGGCCGGTGCAGTAATTGATTATGGTTTTGTGGGCGATTTGGACGAAAACTCGGTTTCTTCGACAACTTTAGATAGCCTGTTAAAAGCTGGCCTAGTACCGGTATTGTGTGCCATTACACACGATGGGGAAACCCAATTGTTAAACACCAATGCCGACACCATTGCTTCATCTGTTGCGGTGGCAATGTCTGCTCTATATGAAACGAGGTTAGTATATTGTTTCGAGAAAAAAGGTGTACTAAGGGATGTGAATGATGATGGCTCTGTGGTGAGAGAAATTAAAGCGGATGAATTTGAGGGCTTAAAAGCAGATGGAACGGTAGCAGGTGGAATGATCCCAAAATTGCACAATGCTTTTGAAGCGATCAAAAAAGGTGTTTCAGCAGTGTACATTGGAAAAGCTGATGAGCTGGCTGAACTGGCTACAGGTACTTTTGGTACCAAAATGCTGAAATAAGGGGGAAGGGCAAAAGGTAGATGGTGGAAGGCTTGGCGCATTACAAGGAAAAGTGGCCGATAATATACTGTTTTGCATAATAAACCTGATAATAGCGAACATGCAGTGCAACGGAGTAAAGCGGATAGCAGGAAATCCATTTAAATAGCTTTACTGAAACTGCTTTTCGCAAAATGAAACAGCTATATTAACAATCTGAAACAAACTATAATCAACGATGAATAAAAAAATAGCCATTATTGGTAGCGGAAATATCGGTTTATCTTTAGCGAAAGGATTGGTTAAAGCCAACTTTGCCCAAGCTGCCGACATTACCCTTACCCGTAGAAATACCGACCATTTAAAGTCTTTTGCTGAAGCTGGTTTTAAGGTTAGCCATAATAACAAACAAGCTGTGGTTGATGCAGATGTTGTAATTTTGGCCGTTCTGCCCCAGCAGTTAAATGCGGTTTTAGATGAAATTCAAACTTCAATTATCCAGGCTAAGCATTTGGTGATTTCGGTAATTTCAGGTGTAAGCTGCGCTGCGGTTAGGGAAAAATTAGGTGAAAACGTTGAAGTGATTCGTGTAATGCCTAATACGGCGATTGCTATCGGGCAATCCATGACCTGTATGGCCAGCGATAATGCTTCAGCAGAGCATATTGCAGATGTGACGAAAATGTTCGAAACGGTTGGTTCTGTGGTAAAAATCAATGAAGATTTAATGACTTCTGCAACGGCATTATGTGCCTGTGGGATTGCGTTTTTCTTAAGGGCCATCAGGGCAGCATCGCAAGGTGGTGTAGAAATTGGTTTCCATGCTGATGAGGCTTTGAAAATGGCTGTTCAAACGGCTAAAGGCGCCGCTGATTTGCTTTTATTACATGGAACACACCCGGAATCAGAAATAGATAAGGTAACTTCGCCGAAAGGTTGTACCATTGCCGGCTTAAATGAAATGGAACACAATGGTTTTAGTTCATCATTGATAAAAGGCATTAAACTTTCGGCTTTAAAAGCTGGGAATTTGTATACCAAAGAAGGTTAGAGGTGTAGGGTTTAGGGCATGAGGTCTTAATCGCATACATCAAACTGAAACAAAAAATGTGGCAGGCATAAGGGAAACTCTGTCTTAATACCTGCTACTAATTACTTGATACTATGTTTTTAGAAAATATACAAAAGGAAAGCCTGGAATTATTGCGGCAATTGATTCGCATCCAGTCTTTCAGTAGGGAAGAAGACCGGACTGCTAATTTAATAGCCCAGTTTTTAGAGGAGAGAGGGGTTAAAACTCAGAGAAAAATGAATAATGTTTGGGCCTACAACAAGCATTTTGATGCCAATAAGCCAACTTTATTGTTAAACTCACATCACGATACGGTTAAACCGAACTCGGGTTATACCCGCGATCCATACGATGCCGCAATAGAAGGAGATAAGCTTTTTGGCCTGGGGAGTAACGATGCCGGTGGGTGCCTGGTTTCGTTAATCGGGACATTTTTGTACTACTACGGGCAGGAAAATTTAAAATATAACATCTGTTTGGCCGCCACAGCCGAGGAAGAAATCTCAGGCAATAATGGCCTGGAACTGGTACTGCCTGATTTAGGTGAGCTTGAATTTGGTATTGTAGGCGAACCAACAGAAATGAATTTAGCTATCGCTGAGCGCGGTTTGCTGGTGTTGGATTGCGTATCGCACGGAAAGGCCGGACATGCTGCCCGTGAAGAAGGGGAGAATGCTATTTACAAAGCGTTGAAAGACATAGAATGGTTCCGCAATTTCCAGTTCCCAAAAGTATCAGAAGTTTTTGGTCCGCTGAAAATGACGGTAACGATCATTAATGCGGGTTCGCAGCATAATGTGGTGCCGGCCAATTGTACTTTTACAGTTGATGTACGCGTAACCGATGCATATACCAATGAAGAGGTGTTAGAAATTATCCGCGCAAATGTAGATTGTGATGTCACTCCACGGTCCATCCGTTTAAAACCTTCATCTATTGATAAAAACCATCCGCTTGTTCAGGCTGGGGTAGCATTAGGCAGAACCACTTATGGTTCGCCAACTACATCCGATCAGGCCCTTCTGGATATTCCATCGGTAAAATGTGGCCCTGGTTTTTCAGGCCGCTCGCACATGGCCGATGAGTTTTTGTTTGTTAGAGAAATAGCAGAAGGAGTGGAAGGATATGTGAACATGTTGAAACCAGTTGTGCAAGGTTGAAGGTAGAGGGTTTTAAGGTTGATGGTTTTGATTCTGTGAAAGCTCAAAGAACACTGAGGTAAAAACAGTATAACTCAGCGCTCTATGCGTTAAACGAAAATGCTTTAAATAATGTTTATATTTGGGATATGAACACCTACGCTAATTTTATCGAGATTAATGCCGATAAACGGTTCGGTCGGCCATGTATAATCGGGACTAGAATTGCTGTTTACGATGTTTTAAACTGGTTTGCGAACGGAATGACCTTGGAACAGATTTTGGAAGATTTTGATGAATTGACCGAAGCACAAGTTTTAGCTTGTTTGGCCTACGCTGCCGATCGGGAACACAAAATACGGGTTGCCTAGTGAAATTACTATTTGATCAGAATATTTCTTTCCGAATTATTAAGCTTGCTTTCCCGCAGAGTGAGCAGATTAGGAAATTAAATCTGGAGAATAAATCGGATAAGGAGATCTGGACATTTGCTGGCCAAAATGGTTTTACGATTGTTACTTTTGATGCCGATTTTTATGGGTTTTCTAATTTGTACGGGCACCCGCCGAAAATAATTTGGCTCAGAACGGGCAACAACACAACGCTATCAATATCACAGATACTTCTAACAAAAAAAGAATTAATAATAGAATTTATAAAACAAGCAGAATTTTCTTGTTTAGAAATTCAATAAAAACTTAGTGTGCTTTGCGAAAAACCAAGCACTCCTCGCGGTTAAATAAATTAAAATGAAAATTTGGCAAAAAAATATAGATGTAAATAAATTTGTGGAAACCTTTACTGTTGGTAAAGACCGTGAACTCGATCTGCAAATGGCAAAGTTTGATGTGTTGGGTTCTCTGGCGCACACTGAAATGTTGGAAACCATTAATTTGCTTACCGCAGAGGAGTTAAAAACCATTCAGCAGGAACTTAAAAATATTTATGCTGAGATTGAAGCTGGTAACTTTACCATCGAAGATACCGTGGAAGATGTACACTCTCAGGTGGAGTGGCTGCTTACCCAGCGTATTGGCGAAGCCGGAAAAAAAATCCACAGTGGCCGTTCGCGTAACGATCAGGTTTTGGTCGATCTCAAACTTTTTTTCCGTGCCTGTATTGAAGACATGGTTAACCAAACTTCCACCTTGTTCAACCAACTAATCGAGCTGAGCAATACCCATAAAGACAAATTATTGCCGGGTTATACGCATTTACAGATTGCCATGCCTTCATCGTTTGGTTTGTGGTTTGGTGCTTATGCCGAAAGCCTTGCCGATGATATGGAGCTGATGCTGGCCGCCTGGAAAATTACCAATAAAAATCCATTAGGCTCTGCAGCAGGCTATGGCTCATCATTCCCGTTAAACAGAACTTTAACAACCGAATTATTGGGCTTTGAAAGTTTAAACTACAATGTGGTTTATGCACAAATGGGCCGCGGAAAAACTGAAAGAATTTTAGCGCAAGCCATGAGTGCCGTTGCAGCTACCTTAGCTAAAATGGCCATGGATGTTTGCCTGTTCATTAATCAGAATTTTGGCTTTATCAGTTTTCCGCCCGAGCTGACCACAGGTTCGAGCATTATGCCACATAAAAAGAATCCGGATGTGTTCGAGCTGATCCGTTCGCGTTGTAATAAAATTCAGGCCTTGCCAAATGAAATTGCCATGATGATTACGAATCTGCCTTCGGGCTATCACCGCGATTTACAATTGTTAAAAGAAAATCTTTTTCCGGCCATTACTTCACTAAATGAGTGTTTGGAAATTGCCACCTTTATGTTTCAGAACATCACCATAAAGGACGATATTTTAAAGGATAAAAAATACGATTATCTGTTTAGTGTCGAAGTTGTAAACGATTTAGCTTTACAAGGTGTGCCGTTTAGAGAGGCCTACAAAATAGTTGGCGAACAGATTGAAAGTGGTACTTTTGCACCATCGAGCCAAATACACCATACACACGAAGGCAGCATAGGCAACCTTTGTAACGAGCAGATATATGCTTCAATGAATGCTGTTTTAGCACAGTTTGGTTTCGAAAAAGTGAATAAAGCGATAGAAGATTTAATAGCATAATATGAAAGTTTCAGTAATAGCCAACTCATTAATTGGCTCAGAAATTATAAAAATTGGTAACGAGGTTAACGAAATGAAGCGTAAAGGCGCATCGATTGCTAACCTGACCATTGGCGATTTCGATTCGAATATTTACCCGATCCCAGCTGAGTTAAAAGCAGGGATTGTGGAAGCGTACAATGCCAATCAAACCAATTACCCACCTGCAGATGGTGTTTTACCTTTGCGCGAAACCGTTTCAGAATTGTTGAAAGATAGGTTTGGCCTGGAATATAATACCAACAGCATTTTGGTTTCAGGCGGTTCCCGTCCTTTAATTTATGCTACTTTTCTGGCATTGATTGATCCGGGCGATACGGTAGTGTTTCCTGCGCCATCCTGGAATAATAATCATTATTGCCATTTAACATCGGCAAATGCCATTGCCGTAGAAACCGATGCGGCCCATCATTTTATGCCAACTGCGGCACAGTTAAAACCGCATTTAAAGGGGGCAACATTATTGGCCCTGTGCTCGCCATTAAATCCTACCGGTACCATGTTCGATGCCGATGCTTTGGCGGAGATTTGTGATGCTGTTTTGGAAGAAAATGCTACGAGAGGTGCTGATGAAAAACCGCTTTACCTGATGTACGATCAGATTTACTCGCTTTTAACTTTTGATAAAAAACATGTAAATCCGGTTTCGCTACGCCCGGAAATGAAACCTTTTACCATTTTTGTTGATGGTAGCTCTAAATGTCTGGCTGCAACGGGTGTACGTGTAGGCTGGGGTTTTGGTCCGGAAGATATTATCAACAGGATGAAAGCATTGGTTGGCCACATGGGGGCCTGGGCACCAAAAGCCGAGCAGGTTGCCATGGCTAACTATTTTAATAACAAGCCACAGGTTGATACTTTTTTAACCAGCTTTAAAGCAAAGATCCAGGATAGTTTAAACGCGCTTTATAATGGCTTTAATGCTTTGAAAGCCGAAGGTTTTAATGTAGATGCAGTAGAACCGATGGGCGCCATTTACTTGACCATTAAAATAGATTATATTGGTAAAACTACCGAAGATGGTCAGCTTTTAAAAGACAGTGCAGATGTAAATTTCTATTTAATTAAAGAAGCGGGCGCTGCATTAGTACCTTTCTCTGCGTTCGGAAATGAAGATAGCATGCCATGGTTTAGGGCATCGGTGGGCGCTTGTACACTACAAGACATTAAAGACATGCTGCCTAGGATAAAAACAGCTTTGAGCAAATTGAAATAGAGAATTTGAACACTCCACCAAACAAATTGCATGATGGAGTGTTCAAATAAAAAATCTCATTTCACGCTTTATGGAACCCAAGTATAAGCCTCAAGGTTACGCCTCGCCGTCAGCTATTCTTACTACACTTGCCATCGGTATTTTGGCGTCTTTTATTCTTCCACTTTTTTACATTATCCTCGGAAGGCTTATTCCGAATATTTGGTTCATCGCTATTATCGCTTTGCTTTTAGGCTTGGGTTTAGGGTTTTTTATTGATCTTGGTGTTAAGATCGGAAAAGTCAGGAATAAAAAGATCGTTACCATTATTGCCGTCTTCTGTGGATTATTGGCCTTTTATATTCAATGGGTATTCTTCGATACCTTAGCCTACAGTAATAAGGGTTTTACTTTTAATCTGGATAGTGCAGATTTAAAGGTTTTGGCTTCTGATTTCTTTTTCCTTTTTACCCATCCTAATATTTTAATTCAGGAAATTATTAATCTGAATAAAATAGGTACATTCCGCATCGAAAGTACTGGTACCATTAGTGGCGTATTGTTATGGGTTATTTGGGCTGGAGAGTTTGTCGTTATTCTTGGGGGTGCAATTTTTGGCGTTTTAAATGGTCAGGTAAGTATGCCATACTCGGAAATAAACGACCAGTGGATGAAAAGACGTAAAATACATAACCGTATTCCTGTAGTTGTAAGTAAAGAAGAGATTTTAAGTGAACTTGGTAAAAGAAATTTTACGGTCTTGAATGATCATCCTTCCTTGCATAGCGAAACAAATTATGCTGAAGTAATTGTTTTCGAATCTACCGGAGACCCAACAAAGTATATTAATATAATTAATGTGACCAATCTCACTGGTAAAGAAAAAGATAAAAAAGTAAAAAGTGTAGTTAAATATTATCCGCTTCAGAATGCAAATATTTAATTGCAAAAATTTTTAAGAAGAGATTTCAAAAAGCTGTCGTCACCCTGAATTTATTTCAGGGTCTATTCCGGATAAAAGGATGCTGAAATAAATTCAGCATGACGCGACGCCTAGCCTAGAAGCGATAAAAAGTAGATACTTGCTACAAATAATAGCAATCGAATTCAGGTTAATAATCTTTAAATTTGTATACTAGTTTAAAATCACGTTGATATGGGAACTTACCTTATACACTCAGATAAAATGCAAGAAAAAGCTTTAAAGGCATTTCTTAAAGCAGATCAGGGAAGGATTAATTAAAAAGCTTTCTTCTGTATTTTATGAGGTTAAAGCCGATAGGATTGAAGTTCTTTTCTTTTGGACCATAGGTAAGAATCAATTTTCTTCTAAATAGCATAAAAAAACCTCGCAGGTTTTAAAACCAACGAGGTTTTTAGACTTTAAACTTAGGACTCCAAACTCCCAGCTCAACACTAATCCTCCCTGCTCCCGTCATCAGCCATTCTTACCATTTTAGGCTCGAATTTAGCCACCACATCAACCAGTTCAGTTTGTGCAGCCATTACTTTATGGATGTCTTTATAAGCCATTGGGGCTTCGTCTAACCCTGCACCAATTAAGGTTACATTATGATCTTTCAAAATCGCTTTCATATCCGATTTGGTAATCGATTGGATCGCTTTCGTCCTGCTCATTTGCCTACCGGCACCATGCGATGCCGAATTGATGGCACTGGTTTCACCTTTTCCGCGTACTAAAAAACCTGGTGCAGTCATACTGCCGGGGATAATCCCCATCACGCCCATACCTGCAGGCGTAGCACCTTTACGGTGAACAATTACTTCCTCCCCATTGATCAACTCCTTCCAGGCAAAGTTATGGTGGTTTTCTACCCTGGCTAAAACTTTGGCGCCAATGGCTTTGGTTAATCTTTTATGAATCACCTCATGACAGGCAGAGGCATAATCGCCAGCCAAATTCATGGCAATCCAATATTCTTGTCCTTCGGCAGTATCCAGATCTAAATAAGCCAGGTTTGCGGCCTCTTTAGGAAGTTTACAAATGTCTTTTGCCAGTTTGGTATAATGACCGGCAATGGTAGCACCTAAGCCGCGCGAACCGGAGTGGGTTAATAAAGCCACGTAACGGCCCTTATCAATATTTAAAACCTCATCACGTTCGGCAAAATCGATAATCCCCCATTCTACAAAATGGTTACCTCCGCCCGAAGTACCCAATTGAGCCCAGGCTTTTCCATGCAGGTTTTTTAAAAAAGGTGTGCTGTTAAAAGCTTCATCTTCCAAAACCTCATGATCTGCTTTCTCAGTTCCTTTAAAGTTTTGCCCGGCACCAAATTTGGTAAATGCAATCAATTCGCGTTTGTACATCGCATCCTTCCCGAAATAATGTTTTTCGGGGATATCGAAAATGCTAAGTGCCATTCGGCAACCAATATCAACACCTACACCGTAGGGAATAATAGCATTCCTGGTGGCCAGCACACCGCCAATAGGCAAGCCATAACCTTGGTGTGCATCGGGCATTAAAGCACCTGCTACAGATACCGGCAATTTCATGGCAATATCCATTTGGTTTCTGGCGCCCTCTTCAATGTAATCAGGGCCAAATACTGCATAGGTTTTCGCATTATTTACGAGCGCGATGGTTTCGTCTTTTGGTGCATTGGCTTCTTCAATCATGGCTGTTGCCAATGTATTTAAAACCGGATCATCCAAAAAACTTTCCGGGTAATCTTTTACTTTTTTAAATAAGGCCAATAATTCTTTTTCTTCAATATCCGCAAAATTTTCTTTCACGATAGCTAAAGCCAAGCCTACTATTTTTCCTTCGGTATAACCGATTTCGATCAGGTTGTTACCTGTTATATTGTTGTTCATTGTTTTGTTTTTTTAATTGGCATAAAGTGTTGATCGCATTTCTACTAGTAAACATTCAATTTGTCGCTCATCTGGTTTATCCTGAAGTTTACTTGTAAGTGTTTCTTGCTCAATTTTTAGCATCAGTTTTTCTGCCATTTTTAATACTTGATCATAATCAAAGTCGCCTCTTTTTATCGAAAGAAGTTCATCTCTGTTTTGCCGTTTCACGGTAAGTTTCCCATCACACACAATTTCAAGTGCTACTTGCAAAAGCCTTATGGTATGCATCATGTTTTTCGCATCGTAATCTTTTCCATGTGTCTTATTTAACTTATAGCGTTCTTCATTACGCTTTTCTACCCATTCCCAATATTCGTTATGTTCCTTGCAATAGGAGGAATAACTATCCTGATTGAAAAACAAATACCCAATTTCTTTTTCTCCTTTAGGTATGGAGGATACTGATACATCGTTAGCGTTTTCCTTATTTGCAATCCCTTTGTAACCAAATCTCTTTTCTGCATCATAAAATAGCGCATATAGGTTTTTTGCATTTGGAATTTTCGATAAGCCGCAATCTGCCTTAGAAATATTGTGTTTTTTAAGCCATTTATTCGCTTTAACCGATGAATAATTCTCTGTAATGAAACAAAAATCCAAGACCGTTTTTCTCATTTTTGACATCGGGTTTAATATTTTCTTGTTCAAGCCCTTTGCTTTTCTGATCTGTGTTAATGCATACCCACCAAAGGTATCCTTGCATAGTTTCGATAAAATCATATCGATATTTAGCCTATTCATTATGGGATGCTTGTATAAGATGCATTCTTCTGGAGTCGCTAAAATTTCTACGATGTTCGGGTTGTTCTTGATCAGTAAATCCACAAAGCGGCCAATTTCATAATATACCTCATCGTTACTTTCATTGCTGATCTGTGGAATATACTTCAGCCCAAAAAACATTTCTTTTGGCATATAATATATCCCTTTAATATCAGTGTCTGATTGCGGGGTATCCAGTCCATAAGCTTTGCTGCCGCTTAAGCATTCAAATAAAATCAGGTTTCGATCCTTTAAATCTTTAATTGTCATGACGGTTTATAGTGTTTCTAAAGAAGGTATCTAGCATTTCTGTATCAAAGCTTTCTTTCGGTAGATCTTTAGCCTCTTCAGTGCAGTTTTTAAATTCATCATCGATATACCTGCGCAATTTTGGGTCTATTTTGATGATAAACCCCTCTGCCGAACTAGATTTTAGCACAATAAGATCTTTAACCATTGTTTGAAGATACTTTGGCATTAAGGTTAAAAGTGGACCGATGGTCATTGGAGCTATCTCATTTTTCTCTAAACACCACTTTGCTGAAAGTAAAGGTCGCAGGACATAAAAAAGCTTTTTGATCTTAATTTCATCACCATTTATCACCGTATTCAATGCGCCATGTGCTATTCCTAAATAGTGGTTGATATTTGTTTTCCTATAGAAATAAGATTGACACAATTCCCATAATTCATCTCTGAAATGAGGCTGTTCTCCATAAATGATTGGCGATTGTAGCCACTCAAATGGAGTTGTATTTGATTTCCGGATCAGTTTAAGCACCTTTTTTATATCCCAGCCGTAAATGTCAAGTTCATCGTTAATCGGAAAACCCAATTGATCATCTTTTTCTGAAATAGAAAGATAGTGGTTAATCGGACGTACATAAATAAAACGCACATCAAAATCGCTGTCCGGTGACGGAAATTCCCATCCGCGGCTTCCTGATTCGCAGGCAAATAATATTTTGATGTCGTTTGATCGTTCGATTGCTGCAAGCCTGTTTATGATGGTTGTTTTCATTTCATTTTCATTAATCCCGGCAGGCAACATTCGCCTGGCCGGGGGCTTCTAAATTTAATTTATTTTACGAAGATTTGCTTTAATTGATCCACAATCTGGCCGCTTCCAGATAAGCTGATGTTGTTGATTTTTTCTGCGATTTTCTCCACATACTCCATCTCTTTCAACTTATACAACATGGCATTGTCTTCCATTAATTTGGCTGTGTTCAACAAACTTCTGGTCGAGGCTGTTTCTTCTCGTCGGGTAATGATATTGGCTTGGGCTCTTTTTTCGGCAACTAAAACCTGGTTCATAATTTCTTTCACATCGCCTGGCAAAATAATATCCTTAACTCCACAGTTTGTTAGTTTTATACCCAAATCTGCTGCTTTGGCAAGGGTTAAATCCATTACCTGTGCGGCAATTTTCTCTTTGCTCTCCATCAATTCATCAAAAGTCATTAAGCCGATTGATTCTCTTAGTGCCAATTGCATGGTAATGTACAATTGCTTTTCAAAATCTTTGTTTTCCAGCAAAGCTTTAATGATATCGGCTACTTTGTATTGCACACTGAAGTTAATTCGCAATTGCGCTTTATCTTTGGTTAAGATTTCTTGTCCCACTACTTCCAGGTTCAATTGTCTCATATCGGTTTTAACAACATTGATGGTAGTCGCGTTTTTCCAGTACATGTAATTTCCGGCTTCCAGTATTTTATCAAACTTTCCATTGATAAATAATAAAGCTTGCTCAAATGACTCTACTTTAAATGCCCTAATATAATTTACCAATGGTGCTTTTTCCAGTAAGTTGCGATCAATATTACCTTCAATTTCGATGTCGCTGATGTTTACCGTTTCGAAATTATAGCTCGACAAACCTTTCCAAATGGCATGTTTACCGGCAGTTAAAACATTTTTAAAGTTCCCGTTTCGGTAAACCAGTGCCAATTCATTATCGGCCACATCTACTACGTGCACCAGATCGGTAAAAGCAGTGTTGGTTAACAATACTTCCAATTCGGCAAGGGTGAAAAAATATTCCTTTCCCATATCGTATAGCGTAATCTCTTCACCAAAGCCCAACCAGTAAGTTCCTGCTGTTAATACGTTTTTTAATTTTCCTCTTTTAAACACCAATCCAACATAATTGGTGTTAATGGTTACTCTTTTCATGTTTTTTGATGTTAAGATTTATAATTATTTAATTGTTTTGCTTACAAAGCCTTGTAAAAGCACATTCATCTGGGTTTTTGCGGAAATAAATTGAATCCTGATGTGTTTAAAAATGAAATTATTTTTCAGTTAGATGAAATCCGGAGATTATTACTAACATTTTATAATCTGATTTTTAAATCGTTCGTTCATCGTCTTTATTTTCAAAGCAAAAGCAAATTTACTTGTCAGGAAACACTAAGGAATCCTTAAGTGGAATGTGGTTTTACAAGGTCGTTTTTTTGAGCATTTTGAAAAGTTGCTCATCTTTTTGTTTTGGATTTTGAGCCCTAAACGCTTACCAATTAGCTATTCCAATACCTTGGAAGCAGGATTCGAACCTGCATATCTGGTTGTTACTCTAACCCCTGAGTTATTCCGAATATATCGGAAGTGGGATTCGAACCCACGGCACACAACGTGTTCGGACAAGACTATCACCATCCTGATCAGTATATTCCATGCAATGGCACGAATACTTTGGGGCTATACCGAAACCCGCAACCTGGATCAGTTTTTATGTAGTGTTGCCATCCCGGTTATTCACCGGAATTTCTTTATATCGTACTGAATTACTAAACTGTTCAAGTGCTGCCGTTAACCCTGTTCCGCATCTGCGGTACAGGGGGCTTCTTATAGCGTGCTGCTCTGAACATGAGTAGCACCGGGAGAGCGCGTATTCTTGAAACTTTTACTGTAAATCAGTTATTTATTATTGATATTTTTCAAAGAACTTCATTATCGACCGGCGACATTACAAAGATGCGACTGCCGCTACGCGGAGGAATTGCGCAGTTGAAAATTTTTAAATGAATTTTAGTTAATTCGTTGGTTTTTAATTGGATAAAGTTTTATTTTCTATGGTATTAGTATTTTTAGTGCTTAATTGCGCAATTGTATTGCGTAGTTGTGGAGAACTTAGGTATCTTTAACAGAGACTTATATGCCAGATTTTTAACCACCACAATAAAACACGTAAAATGGCCATCAATAAACTAGCACTCATCCGTTACAAAACCATCGACGATTGTTTGAGAAACCGGTTCCGTAAATGGACACTTGATGATCTGATTGAAAAGGTTGCCGAAACCCTTTACGAACTGGAAGGTATAACCAGCGGGGTAAGCAAACGCACCATACAGGCCGATATTCAGTTGATGCGGAGTGATAAATTGGGCTACAATGCCCCCATTGTGGTAAAAGACAAGCGTTTTTATGCCTATGAAGATCCCGGTTTTAGTATTACAAAAGCACCGATTAATCATGCCGATGTAGATAAAATGAAAGAAATTGTAGGCGTGCTAAAGCAGTTTAATGCCTTCAACTATTTCGATGAAATGAGCGATATGATTGCCCGTTTGGAGAATAACCTGTATAAATCGACCAAACAAAGTGGCAATAACATCCAGTTGGAAAGCAATAAGCTGGTAAAAGGGCTCGAATGTATTCCGCCACTTTACCAGGCGGTTTTAAATAAGCGATCCCTGTTAATTGAATATAAATCGTTCAAAGCACAACAGGCCCAGCAAGGCATTTATTTCCCGTACCTGTTAAAAGAATACCGCAACCGCTGGTTTGTGATCTGCAAGGCTAAAAAGCGGCCTGGGATCTTAAATCTGGCTCTGGATCGTATTGTAGAATTCCAGGAATTGCCTAATGAAGAGTTTATTGCCTATGAAGGTATAGATTTCGATCGTTATTATGATGATTTAATCGGGGTGACCAAAAGCGAAAGAGACAGGGCGCAAAAAGTGATTCTGGAATTTACCAACGATCATGCACCTTATGTCATCACCAAGCCTTTGCATACCTCGCAGGTAGTGTTGAACAAAAATGCCAGTACGACTACAATCAGAATTGATGTTGTGCTAAACTACGAGCTAGAGCGTGAAATACTTGGCTTTGGCGAGTGTGTAAAAGTACGATCGCCCAGGTTGCTGATTGCTAAAATTAAGCGCCGTTTAGAACAGACTTACAAACAATATGAAATAGCAGAAGATAAACAAAAGGATGGGGTTTGAGCATGATCATTGGATTAAACGTTTTAGTAATTGGGTTCTTATTTGTATTTTGAAGGCTCAATAACCAGCGATGAGCAGAACCAAATATATCTTATCTATCCTTGTGGCTTCTTGTTTAGGCGCATTTGCGCAGCAAGCTACCCCGCAATGGCGTCCCAGTTATCATTTTACCGCACCTACCAATTGGCTTAATGATCCAAATGGATTAATTTACCTGAACGGTGAATATCATTTGTATTACCAGTACAATCCGTTCGAAAATAAATGGGGACACATGAGCTGGGGCCATGCAAAAAGTAAAGATTTGGTCAATTGGGAACACCTGCCAGTTGCCATTGCCGAAAAAGTAACCAAAGATACCACCACCATGATTTTTTCTGGTTCGGCAGTTTTGGATCAACAAAATGTAAGTGGTTTAGGCCAGGGCAAAGCGCCAATTCTGGCTTTTTACACAGCTGATTTGCCAAAACAGCATAACGAATCGCAGTATATGGCCTATAGCAATGATGGCGGTTTAACTTTTACCAACTACGTAGGAAATCCCATTATCAATTTAAACAAAAAAGATTTCCGCGACCCAAATGTATGGTGGCATGAAGCTTCTAAGCAATGGATCATGACCGTTGCAATGGTTGATGAGCATCAGGCCCGGTTTTATGGTTCAAAAAATCTGAAAGACTGGACCATGCTCAGCGATTTTGGAAAGCAGGGCAATCAAGGCAGTGGCTGGGAATGCCCTTTTATCATTCCGTTGGCAGTGGATGGAAATAAGAGCAACACCAAGTGGGTGCTGATGATCTCGCTATTTGGACCAAAAGGGCCAACCATGCAATATTTTGTGGGCGATTTTGATGGCAAAACCTTTAAAAATGACAATGACGGCCAGTTAACCTTACTCGTAGATGATGGCGATTCGTTTTATGCAGCGATTACCTGGAACAATGCACCAAATGATAAGCGCATCCTTTTAGGCTGGTTGCAGCCTGGTGGCAAAGAAACCTTCCCCTGGAAGGGGCAGATGTCTATTCCAAGAGATTTAACTTTAAAAACTACAACTGAGGGAGTAAGGTTGTTTCAGCAGCCGAGTTCGGTCATCGCTGATAATCTTAAAAAACTTGCCCAAAACCGGGTAGTTTCCAAACAGGGTCTACTTGTTGATGGTGAACTGAAATTGGATAATATTAGCAATGCAAACTGGATTGAGGCCGAATTTGAGCTAAGTAATTCAAAAAATGCAGGTTTCAAACTGGCACAATTGAAAGATGGAGAAGGAAAAGTAGTTAAAGAAATTGAAGTGGGTTACCACGGTGATAAAAATGAGCTTTATGTCGATTGTTCACGTTCAGAAAAAGATATTAAAAACGATAAAAATATCATTCAAACTGCCAAAATAAATCCTGTGGCTGGTAAAGTGAAAATTCAGATCCTGATTGATCAATCATCGCTTGAAGTTTTTGGGAATGGTGGTGAAAAGGTCATTTCGACCATGATTTTTCCAGATGAAAAGGCCACCGGGATTACGGCATTTTCGAAAGATGGAAAAAGCACTTTAAGTAGTTTAAAGATCTGGGATTTAAGTAGGGAATGATAATTAGCACTGATCGTCATTGCGAGGAGGAACGACGAAGCAATCTTTCAAGCTAACGATTGTTCCTGTAAAGATTGCTTCGTCGGCTGAAAAAGCCTTCTCGCAATGACGGAAGTCTGCTCCAGACTCCGGACTAAAACTAACTCTTAAACTCGCTGGTTTTATGAAATTCGATATCAGGATAATCCTGCTTGGTTAAATTAATCATATACTCACTATCGGCCAGGTAAACCGGGTTTGCCTCTTTATCAAAGCCGATGTGTTGTTGCTTACGTTTCACAAACTCATCCAGTTTCTTTCTATCAATAGAAGTCACCCAGCTTGAGCGTGTATAACTCAGCGTGCGGAAACGACATTTCGCCCCGTATTCATGCTCTAACCTGAAATTGATTACCTCGAACTGGAGTTCACCTACCGCACCAATTACTTTTCGGTTTCCGGGCTGCATCACAAATAATTGTGCTACCCCTTCGTCCGTTAATTGTTCAATTCCTTTTTCCAGCTGTTTGGTGCGCATCGGGTCCATGTTTTCTACCTCTTTAAAAATAGATGGAGAAAAACTCGGGATGCCTTTAAACTGCAGTTTTTCACCTTCAGTTAAAGTATCGCCAATTTTAAAGTTGCCGCTATCGTATAAACCCACCACATCACCAGGCCAGGCCTCTTCAACAATACTTTTCTCATTGGCCATAAAATCCATCGGGTTAGAGAATTTCAGTTTTTTATCCTGACGGGTATGGTAATAAAATTTATTACGTTCAAATTTACCGGAGCAAATTCTCAAAAAGGCAATCCTGTCGCGGTGTTTAGGATCTAAATTGGCGTGAATTTTAAATACAAAGCCGCTAAAGTTTTTTTCTTCTACCAACACATCGCGCTCTTCAGCTTCACGGTGTTTTGGGCTGGGTGCGATATCGATAAAAGTATCTAAAAGCTCTTTTATCCCGAAATTATTAATCGCACTGCCGAAAAATACAGGCGCAACCAAACCGTCGGTATATAAATCCTTATCAATTTTACCATAAATACCATCAACCAGTTCAACATCATCTTTCAGCGTATTGATTTCGTTTTCTTTAAGGTAGTTTAATAAAGAAGGATCATTTAAATCGCTTGCCGCCACAACCGAATCGGTTACTTTGGTTTTATCAGAGTTAAATAAATTTAAATGTTTGTTATAAATGCTATAAACACCTTTAAAAGTATGCCCTTGTCCAATAGGCCACGAAAGTGGACACAGACTGATGTTTAGTTTCTCTTCAATTTCATCCAATAAATCGTAAGCTTCTTTACCCTCCCGGTCCATTTTGTTGATGAAGATAATTACCGGCGTGTTCCGCATGCGGCAAACCGACATGAGCTTCTCGGTCTGTTCCTCCACACCTTTTACACAATCAACCACCAAAATCACACTATCAACAGCAGATAGCGTACGGTAGGTATCTTCGGCGAAGTCTTTGTGACCAGGTGTATCCAGAATATTAATACGTTTACCGCTGTACTCGAAACCCATTACCGAAGTGGCAACAGAGATCCCACGCTGCTTTTCAATCTCCATAAAATCGGAGGTGTTGCTCTGGTTGGCTTTATTTCTTTTTACCGCACCAGCTGTATTGATGGCACCACCAAACAGCAGAAACTTTTCTGTTAATGTAGTTTTACCGGCATCGGGGTGGCTAATAATGGCAAAGGTTTTACGTTTTTCTATTTCAGGGTTAAGCATAATAAAATTTTGGATGTAAAAGATGATGAAACCTGGTTAAAGGAATTTAACAGCGATAAGATTTGAATATTGTTGTTTCATCAGGCTGCAAAGATAATAAAAAGCTTTATCATTAATTGTTAGGATGTTGTATTGTTTTATTGCCGGGGTGAATGGATTAAATTGATCCGGAGCGGTCAGATCAAAAATATCCGCTTAAAATTAAATTTTCTCCCTAATCATTCTTTAGTTTTGTGCTAAAATGTTTAGCTTTATTTATCCTCCCTGTTTAGCAAACTAAAATTTTATTGCAGATGCCTACATTAGAAGAAACTTCTATGCCCGCTGAGATCGCGGCTAAATTTGTGAATTATACCTCTAAACACGTTTTTTTAACAGGAAAAGCGGGGACAGGTAAAACTACCTTTTTGCGGAAACTGATTCAGCTGACGCATAAAAAAGCGATGATTTGCGCGCCAACAGGTATAGCCGCCATCAATGCTGCCGGGGTTACCATACATTCCCTTTTTCAGCTGCCCTTTGGCGCTTTTTTTCCTGATGCGGCGGGGAATATCATTAACCAGCAGATTAGTTTTAACTTTAATACGCCACGTACGCTGGCCAGGCATTTAAACATGCAGGGCAATAAAAGGCGCCTGATTCAGGAACTGGAACTTTTGGTTATTGATGAGGTGAGTATGCTGCGGGCAGATATGCTGGATGCCATCGATTTTGCGCTACGCTACATCAGGAGGAGTAAAAATGTGCCTTTTGGAGGTGTACAGCTCTTGTTTATTGGCGATTTGCACCAGTTGCCGCCCGTGGTTAAAAACGACGAATGGCGGGTCATGGCAGGGTTTTATAAAAGTATTTATTTCTTCGATGCATTGGCGCTGCAAAATAATCCGCCCGTATATATCGAGTTGGATAAAATTTATCGCCAGGACGACTCGGTATTTATCGACTTGCTGAACAATCTCCGGAACAATAAAATTACTCCGGGAGATACTGCACTGCTTAAGCAGCATTTTAAACAGGATTTTAAGCCTGCAGCTGATGAAAATTACATCACTTTAACCACACATAATCATAAGGCCGATAGCATTAACCGAGAAAGATTAACCCAACTGAAAACTAAATCGTATTTTTTTGAAGCGAAGGTAACAGGTGAGTTTAATGAATATGCTTATCCCAATGATAAAAGTCTGGAACTGAAAGTTGGTGCGCAGATTATGTTTATTAAAAACGACATGACTGCCGAAAAACGTTACTACAATGGTAAAATAGGTGTTGTGCACCATATAGAAAAAGGTGTAGTAGAAATTGAATTGCCTGACGATAAAACGGTAATCCAGATTTCGCCTTACACCTGGGAGAACGTAAAATATAAACTCAATGAGGCTACGAACGAAATTGAAGAAAATGTAGCAGGCTCTTTTGTGCAATATCCAATCAAGCTGGCCTGGGCCATTACGGTGCATAAAAGTCAGGGTTTAACCTTTGATAAAGCAATTATCGACATCGGGGAAGCTTTTGCCCCGGGGCAGGCTTATGTTGCGCTTTCGCGCCTGCGGTCGCTTAAAGGACTGGTGTTAACTTCGCACTTGCGCGAAAGTGGTTTGCAGCAAGACCAGAACATTCATTATTTTTCTAAAACCAAACAGCCGACCGAAGTACTTGACCAACAGATCAGTACAGAGAGTTACGATTTCATCAGAACCTATCTGTTATCAGCTTTTGATCTGAATATGGTGCGCTATTATTTTAAGGAACACATGCAAACTTTTGATAAAAGTGAGGCTAAATCGACCAAACAGCGCTATGACGAATGGACGATGGATCTGTATAAAGATTTTCAGAAAATTACTGCGACAGCTGATACTTTTGTCAATCAGCTTAAAAACCTGTTTGCCCAACAAACCGAGCATACTTTGTTCAATGTATCCAAGCGGGTGCAGGCTGCGGTAAAATATTTCAGTCCGTTAATTAAAGAGGTATCAGATAAATTTTTAGCACAAATTGAAGCCATCAAAGAAGAAAAGCAGATTAAAACTTACCTGACTGAATTGCTTGAACTGGAGATTGTGATTTATGAACAGTTGAAGAAAATCCACAAAAGTAAAGCATTGCTCGAAGCCATTATTGATGGCAAAGAATTTAGTAAAGCCGATACCGATGCACTTTTGAACGTGGTGGAAAGAGAGGCGCAATTGAAAAAGGCCATTACCCTTAAAGGCATGGCGCTAAAAGTGAAAACTGCAACGGAAAAGAAAAAGAAAGAGCCGAAGCCTGATACTAAACTTCTGAGTTTTGAACTGTATAACGAGGGTAAAACATTAACTGAAATTGCAAAGGAGCGGGGCCTTTCGCAGGGTACCATTGAGGGCCATTTAGCTTACTATGTATCAACACAACAACTTGATGTAACGAAGTTGGTTAAACCTAATAAAATCAAAAACATAACTGAAGCTGTTGAAAGTCAGAAAACAAAATCGATGACCACGATCAGGGATTTCTTAGGTAAAGATTATTCTTTCGGCGAGATAAAAATGGTATTGGCGTCGCTGTTTCCAACCGAAGAATAACTTATTAACCGCAAAGGATCAATTTTTTTTACCACAGAGAAAAAGAGGCTAAACACAGAGTACACAGATTTTTATGGCAGAAGATTTATTAACTAGGACTATCATTGGGCTGGCAATTGATGTTCATAATGCCCTTGGGCCGGGTTTGCTTGAAAATGCCTATAAAGAATGCTTGTTTTATAAAATTGATCATGCAGGTTTTCAGGTTGAAAAAGAAAAGATGATGCCCTTGGTTTTTGAAGATGTAAAACTGGATTGTGGTTACCGAATAGATATTTTAGTGGAGAATCAGCTAGTTCTTGAGTTGAAAAGCATAGAGGGCCTCAGTGATATTCATCTAGCTCAAACTTTAACCTATATGAAACTTGGTGGTTATAGATTCGGATTATTAATGAATTTTAATGTGCTAAGATTAAAGGATGGAATAAGACGAATAGTAAATGGATACTGATGTTCTGTAATGCGTTCGAAGATTAAAATATTTAAAAGAAGCTATATAATGCTTGAAATTTCTTAGATGAATATTGTTGAAAAAACCGCTCTATTTTCTCCGTGCAAACTCAATGCACTCTGTGGTAAAAAAACTAAGGTAATTTTGTTTTTTGCATTTAAAACTTTGAGCCTTTTATGGTTAAATCTCAAAAATATTTATCTTAGCAATCGTGGAGAAAGTTAAAGTTTTAGCGCAGTACATGCCAGAACCAGCGGCGCCGCTAATTGCCAAGTGGATTGATTATTTTCAGTGCGAATTTAAAATCGCTAAAACCCGCTCTACCAAACTGGGTGATTACCGTCATCCTTACCAGGGCAAAGGCCACCGTATTTCGGTTAACTTTAACCTCAACCATTATGCTTTCCTGGTAACCACTGTGCACGAATTTGCACATTTGTTAACCTGGAATGATTTTAAGAATAAGGTAAAACCACATGGAGTTGAATGGAAGAAAAACTTTCAGCGGATGATGGTTCCTTTCTTTGATATGAATATATTTCCCGCGGATATTCATAAAGCGATAGATAGTTATATGTCGAACCCTGCCGCCTCAAGTTGTTCTGATTTACATTTATCGCGGGCTTTAAAAAAATACGATAGCAATAAAACGGAGACTTTACATTTAGAGCAATTGCCAATTAATACCACTTTTAAAATCAAAGATGGCCGTCGTTTTACTAAAGGCGAGCGTATCAGGAAACGTTACCGTTGTATTTGTTTAGATGATAAACGGTTGTATTTATTTAATCCCTTGGCGGAGGTTTTTGTGATAGAATAATATTGATTTGCTGTTGTTCTGAATGCAATGAAGAATCTTTTGCAACATAGCTCTGCAGTTACATTTTGCGTTTGAAAATACCTTAGATCATTAGGTTAACGTCATTTGAAGTATTAATAGTGAACAGATTCTTCGCTGCGATCAGAATGACAAGGTACTACACGAACTTAAATTCATCCCCATCAAATAACCCTTTGTCGCTTAGTTTCAGGCGTGGAATAACCAGGAGTGCCATGAAGGAAAGCGTCATAAAAGGAGCGAGGAGTGTTGAACCTAAATCTTTTGCAAATTGATCTATAGCGGTATAGCATGCAGCAACCTTGTAACCATTGTGGTTACTCATTAAACCGGCAACCGGCAGCGGCAACACTTCTTCTTTTCCATGGCCTAAAGCTACCACACCACCAGTTTCTTTAATTACCAAATTTACTGCTTCACAGATGCTCTTGTCATCGACACCAACAGCAATAATATTATGACTATCATGTGCAACGCTTGAAGCAATGGCTCCCTGTTTTAAGCCAAAGTTTTTTACAAAAGATACAGCAATGGGCGCATCGTGGTAGCGGTTAACCACTACCATTTTGAGTATATCGTTCGCTACATCACTAATGATATTGCCGTTTTCAATCTTTGGCTTTGCCTGTATTTTATTAGTAATCAACTGGCCATCTAAGGCTTCTATTACAGGGATTTCTTCTTGTCCGGTAAAGGGATAAACAAAATCTTTTTCCTTTTTCAGGCTGCAATCAAAATGGTTAATAGATTCTGCACTGGCTATGTGTTTGATCCAGTTGCCTGTCATTTTGCCGTTTTCTGCTAATAAAAGGCCATTAATATAGGTTTGTTTTACCTTAAAATTAATCAGGTCTTCCATGACGATAAAATCAGCATCATTGTTTACCTGTAAAGCACCAACATCCAGTTTATAATGTAAGATCGGGTTGATGCAAGCCGCGCGAAGCACTTTAAATACATCAATTCCTTTGGCTACGGACCTGGCGCAAATTTCGTTGATGTGGCTTTCGACTAAACCATCGGGATGTTTGTCATCACTGCAAAACATCATCATCTCAGGCCAGTCATGCAGTAAATGGATCAAAGCCTCGAAATTTTTGGCTGCACTGCCTTCGCGGATCAATATTTTCATGCCACGCTGTAGTTTGTCCAGCGCTTCTTCTGCGGTAAAACATTCGTGATCGGTAGAAATGCCGGCATCAATATATTTTTGGACGGTATCGCCACGTAAGCCTGGCGCGTGCCCGTCAACGGGTTTACCGAGCTGATGGGCAGCAGCAATCTTTTTTAAAACTTCTTCATCTTTGTATAGCACTCCAGGAAAATTCATCATTTCGCTGAGGTATTTAATTTCAGGTCGTGCTAAAAGCGCCTTAACATCATCGTGATTTAACTCGGCGCCTGCAGTTTCGAAGGTAGTAGCCGGTACACAGCTTGGTGCACCGAAATTAAACTTAAAGGGTACGGTATTGCCGTTTTCGATCATGAACTCAACACCTTCCATGCCGCAAACGTTGGCAATTTCATGCGGATCGCTGATGGTGGCTACGGTTCCGTGCACTACCGCTAAGCGGGCAAATTCGCTAGGAATCAACATACTGCTTTCAATGTGCACATGACTGTCAATAAAGCCCGGCGTAATAAACGGGCTGCCGGCTTGTTCTTCCGAAATTTTGATAATCGATTTTATTTTTCCGGCTTCAACAGTTATTTCACCAAAGAAAATATTCTGTTCTATGATATTGACAATGTTTCCGCTGACTTTGAAAGTACCCATTTATTTTTATGTTTAATCACCGTCACCCTGATCCTATAGCTATTGGATTTGTTTCAGGGTTCTACTGAGAGATGCTGAAATAAACTCAGCATAACGATTGGCATTAGTATTTTAATAATTTATCAATTGTTTCCGCTAATCTCGCCTTAGCCAAAAAATCATCTTCCAGCACCTTGTTCATCGGAATAGCAGTGTCTAAACTTGCACAACGCATTACAGGTGCATCCAGGTAGTGGAAAAGATGCTCCCCGATCCAAGCTGAAATTTCGGCACCGAAACCATTGGTCAGGGTGTCTTCGTGTAAAATCAGCACCCGTCCGGTAGCTTTTACAGCTTCTTTTACTGTTTCCTGATCCCAGGGCTGAAGCGTACGCAGATCAACCAGGGTTGCTTCTTGTTCAATATAATTGTTTAAATGTTCCAAAGCCCAATGCACACCTAAACCATAGGTGATAATGGTAAACTGGTCACCCGTTTTTATGGTAACGGCTTTCCCTATTTCGGTAGTGTAAGAACCATCTGGCACCGGCGCAGTTAAACTTCTGTACAGGTATTTATGTTCAAAATAGATCACCGGATTGGGATCGGTAATGGCGGCCAATAGCAATCCTTTTGCATCTTCAGGAAATGCGGGATAGACAATTTTTAAGCCTGGTGTCTTTGTAAACCATGCCTCGTTGCTTTGTGAGTGAAAGGGACCTGCACCCGTTCCGGCACCAGTAGGCATACGCACCACCACATCGGCTTTTTCGCCCCAGCGATAATGCGTTTTGGCTAAATTGTTTACAATCTGGTTAAAGCCAACGCTTACAAAATCGGCAAACTGCATTTCTACAACAGCTTTATAACCATTAATGGACAGGCCCAAACCTGTGCCCACTATGGCCGACTCGCAAATAGGGGTGTTGCGCACCCGGCTTTTTCCATATTTGGCCATAAAGCCATCCGTAATTTTAAAGGCGCCACCATAGCCGGCAATATCCTGCCCCATGATAACCAGGTTAGGGTATTTTTGCATGGCGAGATCGAGTGCATCGCTAATCGCATCCAGATATCGTTTTTCGGTAGCAGCTTCGCCTGGTTGAATAATTTCGGGTTGGTAAGGAAAATACATGTCCATTTCTTCCCGAACAGGATCTGTAACGGGTTCCGGCTCTTCAAAAGCTTCTTCTACAGCTATTTCAATATCTTTTTTAAACTGGATTTTGATATCGGCAATGGTATCTGTTGTTAAAATGCCCTGCTCAATTAAATAACCTTCATAGTTGTTTAAAGGATCTTTCTTTTCCCATTCATCAAAAAGTTCTTGCGGAACATATTTGGTGCCTGATGCTTCTTCATGACCGCGCATCCTGAAAGTCATGCATTCAACTAAAACAGGTCTGGGATCTTTTCTGATTTCCATGGCCAGCTGGTTTATGGTATTATATACCTCCAGAATATTGTTGCCATCTATTTGCCGGCCTTCAATGCCATAACCAATAGCTTTATCAACCAGGTTTTTACACCTGTATTGCTCTGCCTTTGGCGTTGACAACCCATAACCATTATTTTCGATCAAAAAGATCACTGGCAAACTCCATACAGCTGCAACATTGATGGCTTCATGGAAATCGCCTTCGCTGGTGGCGCCTTCGCCGGTATAAACGAGGGTGGCATGTTGTCTGTTCGATAGTAAATCAGCCAGGGCAATGCCATCGGCAAGCGCCATCTGTGGGCCCAGATGGGAAATCATCCCTACAATTTTATAATCTTGTGTACCGAAATGAAAGGATCGGTCGCGGCCTTTGGTAAAGCCGGTTAACTTGCCCTGCCACTGGGCCATTAATTTTTTTAGCGGAATATTGCGTGAGGTAAACACACCTAAATTGCGGTGCATGGGTAAAATGTATTCTTCAGGTTGCATAGCCATTGTACTGCCCACAGCAATGGCTTCCTGGCCAATCCCCGAAAACCATTTACCTATGCGGCCCTGGCGTAATAATTTTAGCATTTTATCCTCTACCATCCGGGGATAAAGCAGTTTCTTATATAAATTCAATAAGAATTCGTCGTCTTTATCTCTTCGGTTAAAATGCATATCTGGTTGATTTAACTAATGACTCTTGATTCAGGACTCCCGACTTTTCTTTAATTCTTCCCACTGTTTTGCAAAAGATTTATCTGCAACTTTTGGCATTTCGCGATATTTGCCCCAACTCTTTTTGAAGAAGGTTTTGAGCATAAAGTTTTTAAATTTTCCGCCAAAGAAGTCCATCCAATTACGTTTTTGCATCATTTTGCTAAACATGCTCCAGCCTATTTCTTCCTTCCTGCCATTCTCATGACCAGCTGCAGCATCTCTGCGGTTGAGCAATAACATTTTATGGATATCGATTTTTACCGGACAAACCTCCGAGCATTTTCCGCAGAGACTGGAAGCATAGCTCAAATGCTTAAACTCTTCCATACCCTTTAAATGTGGCGTAATTACCGAACCAATAGGGCCGCTATATGTCGTATTATAAGTGTGCCCGCCAATATTTTTATATACCGGACAGGCATTTAAACAGGCGCCACAGCGAATGCAGTACAAACCTTGCCGCTGTTCTTTTTGTGCCAGTAAATTGGTGCGGCCATTATCGAGCAGGATCACATACATTTCTTCGGGTCCATCCGTTTCATTTGGCTGACGGGGACCACTTAATATACTATTGTAAACGGTTAAGTTTTGCCCGGTACCGTGCGAGGCCAGTAAAGGCCAGAACAGATCAAGGTCGGCCATAGAAGGAATTATCTTTTCTATACCAACAATGGCGATATGTATTTTAGGGAAAGTAGTGCTTAACCTGGCATTGCCCTCATTTTCGGTAATGGCGATGCTTCCGGTATCGGCAATCAGGAAATTGCCCCCACTAATGCCAATATCAGCATTCAAATATTTATCTCTGAGTAGTTCCCTTGCTTTTTGTACCAGTTGCGGTGGCGTGGCATCAATCGGGGTACCAAATTTATCGTGAAATAACCGGGCAATATCTGTAGCACTTAAGTGCATGGCAGGGGTAACAATGTGGTATGGCGCCTGGCCCAATAACTGAACAATATATTCACCCAGATCGCTTTCCAGCGATTCGATATGGTTTTGCTCCAGAAAATCGTTCAGGTGAATCTCTTCTGTCGTCATCGATTTAGATTTGATGACCGTTTTACCATTGTTTCGTTTAATGATATTGAGAATTTCTGCCTGGGCTTCTGCAGCATCGTTTGCCCAGATTACCTTACCGCCCCGGCGCTGAAAATTCGATTCAAATTCCGGTAAGAACTTATCGAGGTTTTCCATTACCCGCCATTTAATAACGTGGGCCTTTTTTTTAGAAGCTTCGAGGTTTTCGAATTTAGATAAGCCACGTTCAACTGCTGTATTGTATTTACCAATATTATAATTTATGGTTTTACGATGTGGTAAATCGAAAGCTTTCTCATCAGACTTCTCTAAAAATTCCTCGGCAGTTTTCATCAATGGCAATTTTATTATAGGGGTAACGAAGAATAACCGCTTTTAGTTTGGTATTACTTCGTTAAAAACCAAAGATAGGAATTTATGCAGGCACCAAAAGTAATGTGTATAAAAAAGCCCCAACATTCCGTTGAGGCTGAGTATTTTGAATATTATTTCTTCGGATTTCCTTTTCCATCCATATCTACTACCGGGCGTTTAGTGCGGTTGGCCAGCTCCCATGCCGTATAATAGGTTAATTTTGCTCTTTTGGCGAGTAAGGGGAAATTAATTTTACTTACTTCGTCACCTGGTTTGTGGTAATCCTGTTGTAACATCCCATCATAATAGAAAATAATCGGAATGCCTAATTTGGCAAAGTTGTAGTGGTCTGAGCGGTAATAAATCTGCTCAGGATCTTTCGGATCATCATATTTATAATCCAGTTTCATTTTGGTGTAAGTAGCATTTACCTGCTCGCTCAAATTTGCCAGGTCGCTACTTAACATCCTTGAACCTACCGAATAAATGTAGTTTGCCGAATCGGGTTTACCTAAATACTCTTCACCTGTACGGCCAATCATGTCGGTATTTAAATCGGCAATGGTATTGGCAACCGGGAAAACAGGATGCTCAGAATACCATTCAGAACCCCAAAGGCCTTTTTCTTCTCCAACCACTGTCATAAACAAAATACTGCGTTTAGGCCCTTTACCTGCTTTTTTGGCATCAGTAAAAGCTTTTGCCATTAATAAAACACCGGTAGTACCCGACCCATCATCATCTGCTCCATTGTTAACTTTATCTTTTGCATTTGGATCAGTTTCTAAACCAATATGATCGTAGTGACCAGTTAAGATTAATATTTCTTTCTTGAGTATAGGATCAGATCCCTCTAAGTAACCCAAAACGTTTTCACACCTAACCGATGCTTCGTTTTTGGCAGCACTTGCTGAAAAAGGAACATTTAATACTTGCGAAGCAGGTGTAATGCTTTCAGTAATTTTCTTTTGTACATCGGATACTGTAGTATTGGCTGATTTTAACAAATCGTTTGCAAGGGCTACAGAGATGGAAATACGTGGCGTTTCATTTTGTTTCTGCGCCTCAATAGCCGCATTTGTTTTAACCATAACACGGCCGTTATTTTGAGCCTGTTTCGTGTTTTCGGTAATTCTATCTACACTTGGGTCGATCAGGATAATGGCTTTAACATTATTTTCCGCAAAATATTTTGCCCTGCTTTCTAACATGGCACGGTAAGCAGCCCTGTCAACCCGTGTACCAGGTTTAATGGTTGGGTCGCCGCCGTTAAACATCATCACCACTTTGCCTTTAATATCAGTTCCGGCAAAATCGTTATAGCTGTCTTTTTTGATCCCGTAGCCAATAAATACAATCTGATCAGTAGAAAAAGTGAAACCGTTATCGCTGATTAAACTTGGTGATACAATATAATCTTTCTGATATTCTTTCGGCTGACCGTTAACAGTTACGTGACTTTCTTTTAAAGTAACATTTACTAAGTTGATTTTCTGAAAATAACTGCCATTAACCGGACCTTTTAAGCCAATCGATTTAAAATAATCACGGATATAATCTGCGGCCATCCAGGCGCCTTTAGTACCTGTTTCGCGACCTTCATACTCGTCAGATGCCAAAACTGAAAGGTGCTTATAGGCTTGCTCAGGATTAATGGCTTTGCTAAATTTGATGGCATCTTTATTGGCCGGGAGTGGTTTAATCTGGCCAAAACAACTTGCTGTAACAAGTGTTGCCAAGCCTAGGGTTAAAAACTTTTTGTTCATGATGATAATTTTAGTAGAGATCTGGTTAGCAGGAAATTTTTTCAACCCGATTTTGGTGGCGGCCACCTTCAAATGTTGTAGTTAAAAAGGTTTCGGTAATTTGTTTAGCTTCGGCTACAGAAACAAAACGGGCCGGGATACAAAGTACATTAGCATTATTATGTAGGCGTACCAGTGAAGCCACTTCTTTTTCCCAGCACAAACCTGCTCTAATGCCCTGATGTTTGTTGGCTGTTATGGCCACACCGTTGGCCGAGCCGCAAAGTAAAATACCATAGGTAAATTCTCCATTTTCAACAGCACTGGCAACGGGATGTGCAAAATCAGGATAGTCCACAGAATCTGCAGTATAAGGGCCAAAATCTTTTACTTCGTAATCTTGTAAAAAATCTTTTAATAATTCTTTGTATTCGAATCCGGCATGATCCGCGCCAATGGCAATTTTTATTTTTGTACCAGACATTGTCAAATGTATAGAGATTGTGAATTCTATTCGTAATGTTTTTGTTAGTTTGCGTAGAATGCAGCTTCAGCCTTTTTCTTCTTCCTTTCGATGTAGGCTGAAACAAAAATACTCAGCTCATACAACAGGAATAATGGAGTAGCTACAATCAACATTGTCATGATATCTGGTGTAGGTGTTACAATAGCAGCAATAATTAAAATAATTACGGCGGCATACCTTCTGCTTGCACGCATCAGTTTTGGGGTCATTAAACCGAGCTTGGATAAAATGAAAATGATAACCGGAAGTTCGAAGATAATCCCCGTGCCTAAAGTAAGGGTTGCAACAGAAGACAGGTAAGAATCGACTGTAAATGTATTTTTGATTTCGGCACTTACCGTATAACCCGTTAAAAAGTTAACCGATAGCGGGCATACTATAAAGTATCCGAAAAAGATACCAACAATGAAAAGTACAGAGGCGAAGAATACAAAGCCACTGGCCGATTTACGTTCATTTTCGTGCAGTGCCGGTTTGATAAAACGCCATATTTCCCATAACAAGTAAGGAAAACCAACCACAATACCGCACATTACGCAAACATTTAACTGAAGATTAAACTGGCCAGCCATCTCGGTATTGATAATTTCACCATTAATTTTGGTGATACACATATCTTTACCCAATGATGGAAACTGCTCTACCAGTTTACACATCATACGATAAGTCCAAAAATCAGGTTTTTTAGGTCCAAAAATTATTTTATCCAGAATCTCTTCATTGAAGTAAAAAGCGATACCCGTAAAAACGGCAATGGCAATTACGGCTCTGATTAAATGTTTACGGAGAACATCCAAATGATCGAAAAAAGACATTTCTGCCTCTAAATTGGTGCTCTTTTGACCGATAGCTTTTGTAAGTAAAGTTTTTTTAGTGTCGCTCATGTTGAAAACAAAAATACCATTCTATTTGAATAGAATGGTATTTACGTGTTAAATATAGAAATAGTTTATATTATTATGAGAAATACGTTGTAAAAAGGAGAAGTCTTGGTAAGGAAACGGTCTTACAATTGGTTTTTAATGATGCTCATTTGCCTTAAATTTGCCGCATTGTTATAATTAAACTGATATACCCCGTCTTCTCCTGTCACGATTAAAGATTTAGGGCCGGCAATAACATCAAAACTTTTAATATTGTTCAGATGCTGCAATATGTTGTCGCTTATTTTGGTTTTATCTGCAATATTAAAGCTTTTTATTCCATAGTTACCTTCGCAGAGAAACAGATGATCACCAGAGGTGCTTAGGCCATGCGGGTTTTGCATCGGATAAACCGCTATCTGTTTCGGTTTGGTAGGATTTTCTATGTCTACAACTTCCAACTGATTACTGGCTTGCCTGCACATATTGCCCGTACGTAAGGTAACATAAGCATATTTACCTTGTACAACTACCGGATCGCAGGCAAAGATATGGCTATAGGTAGATAGTTGAACAGGATTGGCCGGATCGCTGGCACTAAAGATATGCATGCCTCTATTGGTGCCTATAAATAACTTATTATCATAAGGAAAGATGGTTTCTACTCCCCAACCTAAACTGATTGCCTTTAAAAATGTTGGGTCTGATGCGGTCTTAACATTAAATAGTTTTAAGTTATTCATGCCAACGGTATACAAATAATCGTTCATCAGGGTGAACCTGGCCATCGAACCGCCTTGTCCCGAACCACCTTGAGATGAAGAAGTACTGTTAACAGTATAGTACATCTCTTTCTTATAAGTTTGTTTTTTTACAACTGTATCTTTATAGGTATAAATATATTTTTCGGTACCTGGATTATAGAATTGACTGAACACATCGGTTACCCTTTTAATCAATTTAATATTGTTCATGTTAGATAGATCAAAAGCCAGTAAATCAATAAAATTATCGGCATAAAGAATATTGTTGTGGATCGCCAAATCTACATTGCCAGGGATTTTCAGAAAAGCCATATTTACAGGCGCATTTGGATTGGCATTGTTGTAAATGTGTATGCCTTCATTAGGATCATTTATAAAAAGATAATCATTGTAAATGTATATTTTTCCGGTTTTTTTAGCTGGGGTAGCTTTGGTAAGCCCTGTAGGCAAAGCCCTCATTTCTTTCGCGGAAATTATTTTTACAATTTGGATGGTTTCATACTCATCTTTTTTGCAAGAAGTAAATAGCCCAAAAGCAAGTAGAATAAGTAGTGCGTTAGTTAGATTTTTTTTCATGTTTTGAATGTTTTGTGATTAAACGTAACCCATTAATTAAACGCTACAGCAACGTGGTAACTTTTTAATGATCAGATATTTGTCTGTTGAAATAAAATCTTTGTGAAATAAAAAAGGCTATTCAAGTGTTTTGAACAGCCTTTATAATTAAAAATGTGAAAAACTTTATTATCCTTCAGAAAACTCGAAGGTTTCCATAAACTTGGTAGTGAAATTTCCTGCTCTGAAATTAGGGTCTTTCATCAATTGTAAATGGAAAGGAATGGTGGTTTTTATCCCTTCAATTACAAACTCACTTAAAGCACGTTCCATAGTGCAGATGGCTTCTTCGCGTGTTTGTGCTACGCAGATCAACTTAGCGATCATTGAATCGTAGTTGGATGGAATTGAATATCCTGCATAAACATGCGTATCAACACGAACGCCATGACCACCCGGAGAGTGGAAATTGGTAATTTTTCCTGGAGAAGGGCGGAAGTTATTTGCCGGATCTTCAGCATTAATACGGCACTCGATCGCGTGCATTTCAGGTGTATAGTTTTTACCGGAAATCGGAATACCGGCCGCAACTTTAATCTGTTCTTTAATTAAATCGAAGTTGATTACCTCTTCGGTAACCGGATGCTCTACCTGTATACGGGTATTCATCTCCATAAAGTAGAAGTTACGGTGTTTATCAACCAAAAATTCGATTGTGCCAGCTCCTTCATAATTTACAGCCGTTGCTCCTTTAATTGCTGCTTCACCCATTCTCTGGCGGAGTTCGTCAGTCATAAATGGAGAAGGAGATTCTTCTACCAATTTCTGGTGACGGCGCTGGATTGAACAATCGCGTTCTGATAAGTGACAGGCTTTGCCAAACTGATCGCCGATAACCTGGATTTCAATGTGGCGTGGATCTTCGATATATTTTTCCAAATATAAACCATCATTGCCGAATGCTGCACCAGATTCCTGACGCGCACTATCCCAGGCGTTTTCGAAGTCTTCATCTTTCCAAACTACGCGCATACCACGGCCACCACCCCCAGCAGTAGCTTTAAGGATAACCGGGTAGCCCATTTCGTTGGCAATTGCAATACCTTCTTTAACGCTGGTAAGCAAACCTTCCGATCCTGGAATGGTTGGAACACCGGCATTTTTCATGGTTTCTTTTGCCGAGGCTTTATCGCCCATACCATTAATCTGCTCTGGGGTTGCACCGATAAATTTGATGTTATACTCTCTGCAGATGTTAGAAAACTTGGCATTTTCTGACAGGAAGCCGTAACCTGGATGTATGGCATCGGCGTTGGTTAGTTCTGCAGCCGAGATAATATTTGGGATATTTAAATAAGAATCTTTACTTGGCGGCGGGCCAATACAAACAGCCTCGTCAGCAAAACGTACGTGTAAACTCTCGCGATCTGCGGTAGAATAAACAGCAACCGTTTTAATGCCCATTTCCTTACAGGTACGGATAATACGCAAAGCGATTTCACCCCTGTTGGCAATTAGAATTTTTTTAAACATAATTTTTTAATTGATGATTATGCCGATGATATGGTTACGCTGATTATTTAGCATAATGTAACCGGCATAACCAAATTTAAATTAAATGCCATGGTTCGTGTAGCCACGAACCATTTATATTTTTTGAGTTTGTTGTAAGATCATCATAATTTTACGTTATTTCGGTTAGCTAGGTCACATCCGAAGCGTAAGCATTATCAAAATCTATCAAATCAATAATCTGTAAAATCAGCTTCTAAATAGGTTCTACTAAAAATAACGGTTGGTCGTACTCTACTGGTGATGCATTATCAACCAATATTTTAACGATACGGCCTGAAACTTCGCTTTCAATTTCATTGAAAAGTTTCATTGCCTCGATAATACAAACTACCTTACCTGCGCTAATTTCATCACCAACATTAACAAACATTGGTTTTTCTGGGCTAGCTGAACGGTAAAAAGTACCGATCATTGGCGATTTAATGGTAATGTATTTTGAAGTGTCTTCTGCAACAGGTACAGCAGGTGTTGCAGCACTTGGGGCAGTAGGAGCTGTGGCAACAGGAGCAGCAGCCTGTACAAGCGGAGCCTGTGGTACGGTAGCATGCACAACTGTTGGTGCTTGGTTTGTTTTGATCGTGATTTTGAAGTTTTCCTGCTCAATAGCAACTTCATTTACTCCAGAACGAGAAACAAATTTAATCAGTTCCTGTATTTGTTTGATATCCATTTTTTAGGCTAGTTATGTAAAAAATAGTGTTTATTGAATTAACTAAGTTATACTTTTTTTGTTTGATTTTTTTATTAGGGCGGTACCTTTACTTCGGAATCCCGACTAAAGACTTCTGACTATTTTGTGTCGTAAGCCCATTTAAGGTATACCGAACCCCAGGTAAAGCCACCACCGAATGCAGCTAAAACGATGTTATCGCCTTTTTTCAATCTGCTTTCCCATTCCCATAAACATAGGGGAATTGTTCCGTTGGTTGTATTTCCGTAACGTTCGATGTTGATCATCACCTTATCGGTTGTAACCCCCATACGGTTCGCAGTGGCGTCTATAATGCGTTTGTTAGCTTGGTGAGGTACTAACCAGGCAACATCATCAGCAGTTAAGCTGTTGCGCTCCATAATTTCGGCAGCAACATCGGCCATATTGGTTACCGCGAATTTAAACACGGTTGGCCCTTCCTGATGCGCAAAATGCTCTCTTGCATCAACGGTTTCGTGTGTGGCAGGTTTAACAGAACCACCTGCTTTCATGCCCAAAAAATCTCTTCCGGCACCATCAGTTCTCAGGATAGAATCCTGGATACCGAAGCCTTCTTCATTCGGTTCTAACAAAGCGCAGCCGCAGCCATCGCCAAAAATGATACAGGTGGTACGGTCTTCATAATTGATGATTGAAGACATTTTATCACCACCAACTACTAAAACTTTTTTATGTCTGCCTGATTCGATAAATGATGCACCTGTAGAAAGACCAAATAAAAACCCAGAACAAGCGGCCTGTAAATCATAACCCCAGGCATTGGTAGCGCCAACTTTATCTGCTAAAACGTTTGCTGTTGCAGGGAAAGTAAAATCCGGAGTAGTGGTGCAAAAGATAATCAGTTCAATTTCTTTTGCATCAATTCCTCTCTTCTTAAGCAAGCCGTTTACAGCATGAACAGCCATATCGGAAGTGCCTAAACCTTCTCCTTTTAAAATTCTACGTTCTTTAATTCCCGTTCTGCTGGTAATCCATTCATCCGAAGTGTCAACAATGGTTTCTAACTCTGCGTTTGTAAGCACATAGTCTGGGACATAACCATTTACTGCTGTAATAGCAGCGTGAATTTTACTCATTTTAAGAATTTTAATAAATTATTTAAATGCCATTCTAATTTTTTCTACCAATCCGGTAGTAATCATTTCTCTGGATTGTAGAACCATATTTTTAACAGCCAGCGGACTGGAAATTCCATGCCCGATGACCACAGGAGCGTTAACACCTAGAACTGGGCTTCCACCGTATTGTTCATAATTAAAACGATCGAAAAACTCATCTTTTAGTCCCTTTTTGATGGTAAGCACGTAAAATGATTCGGCTAATTTTAGCATCACATTTCCGGTAAAACCATCGCACACAATTACATCGGCCTTATCGTTAAATAAATCTCTACCTTCCACATTTCCAACGAAGTTGAAGAGGCTGGTTTCTTTCATTAACGGAAAAGTAGCCATACTTAGCATATTTCCTTTTTCATCTTCTTCACCAATATTCATCAGGGCAACTTTCGGATCATTGATCTGCAAAAGGTTTTCTGCATATAAACTGCCTAAAACGCCAAATTGTAATAAAATATCAGGTTTGCAGTCGGCATTTGCGCCTACATCTAATAAGAGGCCCGTACCGCCTTTAATTTTCGGAAGAATTGTACATAAACAAGGGCGGATAATGCCCGGAATGGTTTTAACGCTAAAAACTGCGCCAACCAGCATGGCTCCAGAGTTACCAGCGCTTGCGAAAGAATCGATTTTACCTTCCTTTAAAAGGTTAAAACCAACAGCTATGCTCGAGTTTGGTTTCTGAACGATTGCTTTGGTGGGATGTTCGCCCATACCAATTACTTCATCAGTATGAACGTATTCAAAATGATCTGGATTGAACCCCTCTTCTGCCAGAATGGGTTTAATCTGTTCGGTATCGCCAATAAGAACTAAATGCTCTCCGGCGTTAAGCGATTGATGAGCAGCTATTGCTCCCAAAACAATTGCTTTGGGAGCATAGTCTCCGCCCATTATGTCGAGGCCTATTTTCATAGAAAAAATCTGTTTGTGTTAGTCAGGTGTAATCCTGAATTTTCAGTTGACTAAGGTATGACTAAAGCCGCTGAAAACACAAACAATTTTTTAAGAAAATTACCCTATCTGAGTATTTTCGATAACCAGTTTGCCGTTGTAGTATAAGTTACCATCAACGTTGTAAGCACGGTGAGGTACGTGGATAGCACCTGTTGCCGAGCATGTTGCTAAAGAAGGGGTAACAGCTTTATAGTGTGTTCTTCTTTTATTTTTTCTCTGTTTCGAGATTTTCCGTTTTGGATGTGCCATTGGTGTATAATCTAATTATTTTTTTAACTTATTAAGGGCTTCCCAACGTGGGTCGCTTGTTTGTTCATTTTCTTCAGCCTGGTTTTCGATCGATAATTGATTTAACCGGTCAATCATCTCCTGATCACAATCTTTACCTGCCTGTTCGCAGTTTTTGATGTAAGGTACCGCAACATTAATCATTTCGTATAAAGGACCAGATATGTCAATCTCGGTTTCTTTACGGCTTAACGAAATAATTTCTTCATCATCGCTCTCCAGTTCATCTTCAGCAAACTTTACAATTTGCCTTTCATAAAGATTTATCGGCAAGGGAAACTCGGATAAACATTTATCGCAATCTAAATTAACTGTACCGATAACTTTGAATTTTAGCAGCAACATGGTCTCTTGTTTATCAAGTTCCAGGTCTACTTTTAAATTTCCGCTTTTAATTAACGAATACTCAAATGCGTTAAAAAAGCGGTCATCAAGCTCATAATCAAACTGATGAGTTCCCAATTTTAAGCCGGTAAACGGTAATGAAAATTGTTTTAATGAGTTCAAAGTACTGTAAAATTTTAGCCTGCAAATGTAGGGATAAAATATTAGATTTAAAATGTTTTTTTAAAAATTGTTGATGTTAACTCTTGATTTTTAGGCCTTATCCATTAAAAGCTGTAAAGTATTACGGTATTAGCCGGCCAAAACCATTTCCTTATTATTTCTGCTCCATTCACTCCAGGAGCCCACGTAAAGTTTTGGGATTGGTAAACCTGCATAATCCATGGCTAAAATGGTATGGCAAGCGGTAATACCTGAGCCACAATGTACAATCACATTTTCGGGCCTCACCTGCGCCATGGCTTCTTCGTATTTTTCTTTTAATATTTCAGGGGCAAGGAAAGCGCCTGATGGGGCTAGATTCTCCGTATAAGGAATATTGGCTGCGCCCGGAATATGTCCGGCAACTAAATCGATAGGCTCGGTGAGGCCTGCAAAACGATTTGCATCGCGCACATCAATTACAATATAATCGTCCGTTTTGGCTACCTTTTCAACTTCATTGATGTCAGACAGCGGTAAAGCCCATTCTTTTGTTGCGTAAGGCGAAACAGATTTTGGAATTTCTATTTTATCTGTAGTCGGAAAACCTGCTTTAACAGCTGCCAGAAATCCTCCATCAATTACCTGCACCTTTTCATGACCGATAGCCTTCAACATCCACCATAACCTCGCTGCTGCGTTACCACCGTTTTTATCATCGTAAACGATAACATGGCTGTGTTCAGTAATCCCGAGTTTTTGCAACACAGCGGAAAACTGTTCAGGGGTTGGTAAAGGATGGCGGCCACCAATTGCAAAATCTCCAATGTTGGCTAAATCTTCATTTACATCGGCAAAAAGTGCTCCGGCCAGATGTTGTTCATCATACCTGGCTTTTGATCCTGCGCTGGCATCGATCATGACGATTTCATCATCCTGGTTTAACCAGGTTAATTCTTCGGGTTTGATGATGGGTGATAGGGATTTCATTTTATTATTTTTATAATTCCTGCAATTTTGGGCCCGCTCTTTAAACATCTAATCCTCGGTCCTGCTGACTTTCGGACTTCCGACCCCAAGTTCTTTAAAAACCTTCTACCTTAAGAAGCATCATCTTTAATATCAAACTGCGTTTCAACCACTTTTCCACCTGTGCGTAATTGGTTGCCCAACATCTCCTCTTGCTCGCGACGATTTTTGACAATGTGGATGGCCGAAAACAAAGCTTCGGTAAATGAAGTTGAATCAGCTAAATTTTTACCTGCAATATCGTAACCTGTTCCATGATCGGGAGAGGTACGGACAAAGTTTAAACCGGCGGTATAGTTTACACCATTATGGAAAGCCAATGTTTTAAAAGGAATTAATCCCTGATCGTGGTACATGGCCAAAACGGCATCAAACTGTTTGTAGCTGCCGTTGCCGAAAAATCCATCTGCAGGGTATGGACCAAAACATACAATTCCTTTATCGTAAGCTTCCTGAATGGCCGGCGTAATAATTTCTGCTTCCTCTGTACCCAATAAGCCATTGTCGCTGGCGTGTGGGTTTAAGCCCAAAACAGCAATTTTTGGCTTTTCGATCCAGAAGTCTTTTTTTAAACTTTCGTTAATCAGTTTTAACTTATTTACAATTTTATCTTTCGTAATTGACGTTGGAACATCTTTCACCGGAATGTGGCCGGTTACCACGCCAACTCGTAAATTTTCGCTGATCAGAAACATCAAGACATCTTTACTGCCACTTTTTTCCTGCAGATATTCGGTATGGCCCGGAAAAGCAAAAGTTTCGGATTGGATATTATGTTTATTAATTGGAGCAGTAACCAAAGCATCGATATCGCCGTTTACCAGGTCGGCTGTTGCACGCTCTAATGATAATAGTGCATATTTGCCACCTGTTGCGGTAACCTGACCCAATTCAATTTTTACATCTTCTTCCCAGCAGTTGATCATGTTGGCCTTTTTTGGCAATGCCTGGTTGGCACTATTTACCACATTAAAGCTGAAATCACCTAAGCTGTTCGCCTTTCTATGAAAAGATGAAACTTTGGTATGGCCATAAACAATTGGAGTACAATAATTTAAAATGGCAGGATTGGATAATGTTTTAATGATTACCTCTAAACCTATGCCGTTTACGTCGCCTATACTGATGCCAATTTTAAGTTTATTGCTCATAATTACTGGAAAATTTTAGCGCAAATTACTGATTTTCGATTAAAGAGGCGCTTAACGGATAAAAATTAGTTATTTTGTGCAAAATAGAGTAGCCACGGAAACACGGTTTGCACGGAGGGGGAAAGGGTTTTCTTATTCTACAGAAAATTTTTCTATGGTTTCTGTGCCTATGCGGTAAATAAAGCGTAAGATGAGTTTAGTAAAAGCAAAAAAACATTTAGGACAACATTTTTTAACCGATAAGGGCATTGCTAACCGCATTGTTGAGGCTTTGGTGAATACCGATAAATATAGTCAGGTTTTAGAAGTTGGGCCAGGAATGGGAATCTTATCTGATTTTTTGCTGCAGCGTAAAGATTTAACAACATATCTGATTGATATTGATATGGAATCTTTCCATTTTTTGAATGAAAAATACCCGCAGCTTGGCGATCGGTTGATAAACGGCGATTTTTTAAAGCTTGAGTTTGACGCTATTTTCCCCGGACAATTTGCCATTATTGGTAATTTTCCTTATAATATCTCCTCGCAGATTTTATTTAAGATTTTAGATAACCGCCATAAGGTTGTAGAAATGGTGGGGATGTTCCAAAAGGAGGTGGCACAGCGTTGTGCGGCGCCGGCAGGTAGTAAGGAATATGGTATTTTGAGTGTGTTTCTCCAGGCTTATTATAAAATTGAGTACCTGTTTACGGTTAAGCCAGGTACGTTTAATCCGCCGCCGAAGGTACACTCTGCCGTGATCCGTCTAACCCGCAATGAAGTGGAGACTTTAGACTGCGATGAAAAGTTATTCTGGCGGGTGGTTAAGGCCGGTTTTAACCAGCGGAGAAAAACCTTGCGCAATGCCGTTTCTGCGGTGATGCCTAAAGATAAAATGGACGATCATATTTATTTTGAAAAGCGTGCCGAACAGTTAACTGTTGCAGATTTTGTGGCTTTAACAAAGCATGTAAGTAAACTGATGACAGTTTAGTGGTACAATCGCCGTCCGTGATCCGATAGCTATCGGATCGGGTTTAATTAATACAAGTACTGTAATTGCAAGGAACGATAATTGTAAAAAAATACCATTCTGTTGCCGTTATAAAATCTGTGTAATCCCAAAATCTGTGCAATCATACGCTTGCGTTTTCTTGCAAAATCATGATTGTTTTAAGTTAATTTCTCCCTTTCTTTGCTGCATAATTTTAAACATCATGGTTAATTACAGCGAAATTTTCAGCGAACAAGGAATGGATTATCAAACCTATCGTGCATTGATTGATCAACTTCTGTTAGAGGGAAAGGCTACCGGCGATGTAACTTATGATTTGCACTACACTAAAATGAATGTGCAGCGCATGAACCGCGTAGATAAAACGATTAGCTTAAATGATGACTTGATATCAACTATTGAACAGCTTAAAGAAAATTATAAGTTTCTGGTGATTACCGAAGGTTGGTGTGGCGATGCTGCGCAGATTGTTCCGCTTTTCAATAAAATCGCAACAGCCTCTTTAGGTAAAATTGACCTGAAATTTGTACTTCGGGATAAAAACCTGCCACTGATTGACGCACATTTAACCAATGGGGGTAGGGCTATTCCGGTTTTAATTGTTTTAAATCAATCGGCCGATCAGGTTTTGGCAACCTGGGGTCCACGGCCACAGGTTTTACAGGAACTTTTAAAAGAATGGAGGACGGAAACTTCCGAAATGCCGGTTTTGGCGGAAAAACTTCACGGCTGGTATGCTAAAGATAAAACACAAACTACACAGGTTGGGTTAACTGCGCTTTTGAAAGGATTGGAGGGGTAATATTATAGTCTCTTTTACACGATCGTCACCCTGAACCGAGCCTTAGCGAGCTCACCGAAGGTAATTTATTTCAGGGTCTTCTTCTTACTTAAATAGATGCTGAAACAAGTTCAGCATGACGATTGGCTAGAAAATGCCCTAATCAACCGAAACCGTCAAACCTTCTTGCTGCAAAATTTTGCGGTACACTTCCATTTCTGTAAATGATCCTTCTAAAACAGGGCATTTACCTTCATTATGCACTTTCCATGCAATTTTTTCGGCCTGCGATTCGTTATAATCCAGGTATTTCATCATGCAGTAAATCACATGGTCGAAAGTATTGATATCATCATTCCATAAAATAAGGCGATGTACAGTTTTTAAGGAAGTTAAAATTTCTTCGAGCGTAAAGGTCTCTTCTTTGGTTTCTGTAGACATGGTACAAAAATAACTATTTTTATGTAAGATGTAATAGGTAAAATGGATGATCATTTGACTTATAGCTAAATATCCTCTCTTGGGTTTACATTCGCAACATTCAATCGATTATGTTTTTAATGAATGAAGTCCGTACTGCCTCTTACATCGTACATTTTATCTATTCTTCCATCTCTTTTAATACATTTGTTAATCAACTAATATAAACACGAGCATGCACCAGTCTAAAATTGCAGGAATAGGTTATTACGTTCCGAAAAATGTATATACCAACGATGATTTGAGCCGTTTTATGGACACGAACGATGCCTGGATCCAGGAACGTACCGGTATTAAAGAACGCCGTTTTGCCGACCGTAATGAGGAAACCACTACTACTATGGGTATCGAAGCGGCTAAAATTGCCATCGAAAGAGCCGGGATTACGGCTAAAGAGGTAGATTTTATTGTTTTTGCAACACTTAGTCCTGATTATTATTTTCCGGGATGTGGGGTACTGCTGCAACGCGAAATGGGCATGGGTGAAATTGGTGCTTTGGATATCCGGAATCAATGTTCTGGCTTTGTTTATGCTCTTTCGGTAGCCGATCAGTTTGTAAAAACCGGCATGTATAAAAATGTTTTGGTAGTGGGAAGCGAAAAACACTCATTTGCCATGGATTTCGAAACCCGGAGCCGTAATGTATCGGTAATTTTTGGCGATGGTGCTGGTGCAGTAGTATTACAGCCTACGGATGAGCCGGGAAAAGGAATTTTAAGTACACATTTACATAGTGACGGTGCCGATGCCGAAATTTTGGCCATGTATTATCCCGGTTCTCATGCCAATAAATGGTTAAAAGATAAACCTGCCTACCCGGAACAGGAACTGGGTGGTTTGTTTATGACAAATGAAATTTTAGAGAGCGGTGCCGCCTTACCTTATATGGATGGTCCGGCAGTTTTCAAAAAAGCGGTAGTGAAATTTCCAGAGGTAATTAAAGAGGCTTTGGCCGCTAATCATTTAACCGAAAAAGATATTGATATGCTGGTGCCACACCAGGCAAACTTGCGTATCAGTCAATATGTGCAGCAATTATTAGGTTTAAAAGACGATCAGGTTTTTAATAATATCCAAAAATATGGCAATACCACGGCAGCTTCCGTGCCGATTGCCTTATGCGAAGCTTGGGAAGCTGGTAAAATTAAAGATGGTGATCTGGTTTGTCTCGCTGCATTTGGATCGGGCTTTACCTGGGCCAGTGCGCTGATCAGGTGGTAGCTGTAGATTCGTCATTTTGAGCGGAGCGCAGCGAAGCCGGGAAATCTGCTTTGATAGATCTCTCCATTTCGCTGCGCTTCAGTGGAGATGACGCTACTTATTGCGTTTTTGGCTTGATAAAATCTCCTAAATAACTGCATTCTCCTGCTGCAATAGCGTAAAAAGGCGTTTTGTTGTAGTTAAGCCTTAATTCTTTAAGATATGGGTTATTATAATTGGCCTTGATAAAATTTTTCCATTTTACATCTGTTTTATCATAATAGTAAAAAGATAATGGATTCGCGTTCATAATAATCTGTTTTTGCAAACATTTAGCCAGCATAAAAGTACATTTTGCCTTAAAATCAGCATTGGTGCTTAAGGCCCTCGCTTTCAAATACCATGCTTTTGCGGTTTTCGCCTTTTTATAATCCCCATCGTATACATATTTCGCTGGTGTACTGTTATCATAAGATGACCAATCGTAACTGATCAGGAACCAGCTGTTGCCAAAATAACCTGTTTGGTAAACCGCATTCGCCATTTTATAATAATAAAGTGCAGCATTCTTTTTGTCACTAACTGTTAATTTCTGTAAACGGAGCATTTCTGCAGCAAAAGTTTTTTTAGTAATAGATGCTTTCGCTGTTACATACTTTTTAGGGAAATCGTTAATGGTTTCGATAAATGGGTTGGCATAAAGTTTAGTATTCTCCCCATCTCCGTACCAGTTTTCAGGAGCAAAATATTTATAACCTGCCGAAACCTTTGCAAACATTTGAACAGCTTTGTCGTATTGGTGTGTACGCAGGTAAGTAGTACCATAAAGCTCATAAAAATCGTCGTTTTTGAGTTGGTTTAGAGCCGAAGCCAGTAAACCGGTAACATCATTGCCCCCTGCTTTGGTTTTATAAAGCGCTAAGCCCTGCATACTTTTCGGACTCAGGTTGTTCTGCCAAAAATTAATGCTCTGATAGCTCATATTCTGGAAAAGCGAATTCTCTTTTAGTGTTTTGTGTTCCAGATCGCCTTTAACCATTGCCAGTGCTGCTTTTGCCGTATCGCCCATGCTCAGATAGGCCGGGGCCAATATCTGCTGATAAAAATTCCTCGTCGTTCTGCTGAAACGTTTATTGGCCTGATTGTCATAATCATATTGCCCGTTGGGTTGGTTTTTATTTTCTGCAAAACGTTTTTCATCCAGCCATTTTAGTGTGGGTAATAAGTCGTTCTCGTTAAATACGTTACCTTTTTTGATGTTTTTTGCCTTGATCAACAGATCGATAATGCGGTATTGGTCGCGCAGTCTTTCAGGCAGTTTATCTGGTTTTAAAATGGCCAGGTAATTTGATGCCAGAGGATCGTTATTCTCCATCCAGGATAAATAGGCCGCGGTTAAATTACCTAGTTCTGGCTGCGGATATTTCTTTTCGGTGGCAAGCTTAACAGCAAAATTCCTGATTTCATTTAGGTGTTTTAGATGAACATTTTTTAAACTGTCTTTATATTTTGGATTGCCGCTATCCGAAAAGTAATAATTATAACCAATTTTTGCAATGTCATTTGCTTCAATAAGATCTTGCTCCAATTTATTTACTTCGCGTACCAGTAATGTGCCATTCAACTGGCTTTTGGGTTCATAACTATAAACTTTGCTGATGCTTTCTATGCCCGAATCGGCATTGCCAAAACCATTAATTGCCCATATATTGGCTTTTTCATTATTGGTTTTGGCATATTTTAAAGCACCTTGAACCGGAGAACTGGTGTAGTAATAGTTTTTGTAGGCCTGTATTCTCCGCTCCGGGTTACTGGCAAAAACCTTTGAGAATAAAAAAGCAGATTCATCCGGATTGCCCAACCTGCGGATGGAACCGGCATATAAAGCCAACGCCCATCCTTTAACGGCACTATTTACCTTGCTGGTTTTAACATAGGTTTCATAAGTTGATTTACTCTCTGTATGCAGGCCTGCAAAATGGAACATCCGTTCCGTTTGGTAAGCATAACGTAATTTCAGAAAATCGTCTTTTTCAGCTACTGTTAATTTTAAACCTTCCCGGGCTTTGGCAGCCATTGTTGCGGTATCACGCGGTGTTGCATCCCAGAGGTTAAATGCCACATTGGCCAATGGCTCACAACTTTTGGCAAACTGATAATATTTTAAAGGCGCTTTGCGTTTGCCTAATGCCTGGATAAAACTATTTTGTTGGAGGCTATCAGGCAATTGCGAAATATTACCGTCAAAATTAAACAGTTTTACATCCGTAGCACTATCGGTTCTGTACATTACTTTTAGTACATCCTCTTTTTTAACATCGAGGAATTTAGCCCATTCACGGCTATTGATCTCCGGCTCGCTTTCTACATCCGTTTCGCTGTTAAGATAAACCATTTGGTTGTAGGCAAAGGGCGAATATTCATCTCCTTCAATATTGTTATGAAAATAAGAAATATAATAATCGTAAGGGTCTATCTCACCGCCACAGGCAAGATTTACAGCAATTTCGCCGAAAAAAGTAATCAGGAATACACTAAAAATCAGCGATAACTTTTTGAAGGTCTTCATGCTTAAAATGTTTTAAAAGGTCGATGTCTAAATGGTAAAAAACGAGGTTACGTTCTCTGGGGGCTAAATATCGGGATAAAAATTTGGAGGTTAAAAGTAAATCTTTAGCAGAAACCTGTTCCCATCTGATCACGTCTCCCTTTTTTAATCCAGCAGCAGGATAATCAATCAGCAAGTCGTAAAGAATGGAATTTTCGCGCCTTTTAAAGAGCCTTTTGTCTTCAATCTGGGTTTTGCCGATCCGTTTGGAAATACCTGAGTATTGTTTGTTTCTGAATACTACTGCCCATTCAAAAAGAGGCAGTGCAACATCAAGTGGCAAGGGGTATTGTTCCAGGTAATCTTTGAGGTATTGATCCATTTCATGCTGATCCAATATCGAGTTTTGATCGCCGTATTTACGCAGGTTGCCCATGTTGTAACACATTAAGATAGCCTTTTCTACTGGAGGTACACCACTCGATACGATGTTTTTAACCTGATGCAGACGTAAGGTTACCGAAATGGTTTTTCCCTTTAAAAGCGGTCTTGCCTTTAACTGTTCGAGGAATTTAAAATACCTGTTCCTGGTGCCTTTAGTCCAATCGCAATCGATCTGAAGTTCGTGGTAATTTTGTTTTCCGGCCTGTTTTACCTTTGCGGCTACAAATTTGGCAATGCGATCGGCCATTACTATGGTCTGCGTGGTATCAATCTTATTAAAAACCTGGTTAACGATAAACACTACCGGTATAATGTCGGTCTGTTGGGGTATCGGATCCGAAAATTTAATTGGCGATATGGGTACAGGCAATTGCAGATCCGGATTAAAATCTACATCCATCATCCGCACATACAAGGATTTTGACTTAAATTGATCAAGATAATCAGTTTCTGCTTTTTTGTTCTGATAATCCGTTCTCCAATAATAAAAAGTAGGGTGAACAACCGGTTTTTGCTTACAACCGAAGAAGAGAAATACAGAGATGACTAAAATACTTATCTTGCGCATACAATTGATTTGAGCAAAAATAGTATAAAATGCGGGCAGTTTTACAAAGAGTTATACAGGCAAGTTGTACAGTCGATGGTGAGATAACAGGAGCCATTGAAAACGGATTTTTAATATTATTAGGTATTGAAGAGGCTGATACTTTAGAAGATTTAGAGTGGCTGGCACAGAAGATTATCGGTATGCGCGTTTTTGGTGATGAAAACGGAATGATGAATAGGGCACTTGGCGATGTGGGTGGAGATATTTTGCTGATCAGCCAGTTTACCTTGTTTGCATCTACCAAAAAAGGAAACCGCCCGGGTTTTACCAGGGCAGCACGACCAGATGTAGCGATTCCACTTTACGAGAAAATGATCGAAAAGCTATCGGATTTATTGGGCAAGAGAGTAAAAACAGGAATTTTTGGCGCTGATATGAAAATTGCACTCTTAAACGACGGACCGGTTACGATTCTGATTGATACAAAAAATAAGGAATAATTCAAGTTTGAACAACAGCCACGTAACTTATCAGGTCTGGAATGGTCAAAAAAGTAATATTAATTTATTCCAAACTTTTAACCTAAGCTTATATGAAAGATAAAAATCCGAACCGTTTAACTGCATATGGTTTTTTGGTATTTTTTTTAGGACTAAAACTAATTTTATCTTTTGTATTGGTTAATTCGGTTTATGAATTACAACGCGACGAGTTTCTCCATTTAGACCAGGCCAATCACCTCGCTGCAGGTTTTACTTCCGTTCCGCCTTTAACCTCGCTGTTTTCATGGCTGATCAAAGCTTTTGGAAATGGTGTTTTTGTGGTAAAGCTGGTACCCGCAATAATTGGGGCCATAACCATACTGTATTGCTGGAAAATCGTTGGTTTTTTAAAAGGGAACTTATTGGCCAAATGTTTGGTTGCCGTAGCCTGTATATGTTCTTCTTTGCTAAGGCTAAATACCCTTTATCAGCCCAACTCCTTTGATGTTTTAGCCTGGACAGCCATATTCTATTATTTATTGAGGTATTTCGATCAAAAAGAGGCTAAATATCTGTATGCTTTTGCTGTTTTTGTGGCGTTAGGTTTTTTAAACAAATACAATGTCCTGTTTCTGATCATTGGTTTGTTGCCAGCCATCATTATTACCCCAAATAGAAAAATATTCACCGATAAACACCTTTACCTGTCTATATTACTGGTGGTTTTAATCATTTCGCCTAATGTAATCTGGCAGATTGACAATCATTTCCCAGTGCTTAAACACATGAAACTCTTGCGGGCAACACAATTGGTGCATGTAAACCGGTTCGATTTTTTCATCGGGCAGTTTCTCTTTTTTATCAGTTCAATTTTTATTCTTTTAGCGGGGATCGGCAGTTTGATTTTTTATAAAGATTTCAGGAAATACAGCTGGATTATTCTGACCTACATTATTACCCTAATCATATTTAGCTATTTTAAAGCAAAAGATTACTATGCCTTAGGTTTATATCCGGTTTTACTGGCTTTTGGTGCGGTTTATTTAAGTCGGGTTTTAGTAAAGAAACATATTCTATCGGCCTTGCTGTTCGCTTTTAATATTGGCACATTTATTTACCTGCTCCCACTTTTGATGCCGGTTTATAGTCCTGCACAAATTATTGCCCACCATAAAAGGTTCGAGCGGGTAGGCGCATTACGCTGGGAAGATGGCAAGAACCATGAGTTGCCTCAGGATTATGCAGATATGCAGGGCTGGAAAGAACTGGCCGCAATTGTTGATATTGCTTACGGTAAGGTTAAAGATAAATCTGCTGTATTGATACGTGCCGATAATTATGGACAAGCAGGTGCGGTCAATTATTATTCAAAGTATAAAAACATTAATGCTGTATCGTACAATGCCGATTACCTGTACTGGTTTAAAATGGATAAGCCCATAAAAGATTTAATTTTAATCGAATGGGCTGGCGATGAAGATCCTCAAAGGAAGAGCGAGCAACCATTATTTGATAAAATTACTAAAATTGGCGAATTGAAAAATCCTTATGCCAGAGAAAAAGGTGCGGCAGTTTTTTTACTGGAAGGCGCAAAAAAAGAAGTTACCGGTATCATAAAATCAGAAATAAAAGAGGAAAAAAATGACTATTAACGAAGCACAGGAAACAGTAGACAGGTGGATAAAAACTACAGGGATCCGTTATTTTAATGAATTAACGAACACGGCCATTTTGATGGAAGAGGTTGGGGAGGTTGCAAGGATTATGGCCCGTAAATATGGCGAGCAATCGTTTAAAAAAAGCGACGAAGCCGTAAACCTGGCCGATGAAATGGCCGACGTCATGTTTGTGCTGATCTGTCTGGCCAATCAAACCGGTATAAACCTGACCGATGCCTTGGAAAAGAACCTGGAGAAAAAGAGTATCCGCGATGCAGAAAGGCACAAGAATAACGAGAAGCTCAAATAAGTCCGGAGTCCTTAGCCGGGAGTCCGAAGTCTAAGCGACGAATTCCATCAAACTTCTATAGGCAACAAAACGGTTCTTAAACCTTTCGTTTAACTCGGCCTGTAAAGCTGGTGCAAATTCTTCCTGGTATTTATGATAGTGATCCAATGTTTCCACAACGTATTGTGAGCAGTAAGTTACCCCTTCATTAGGTGAATCAACAACCTTTAATAAACGGTTAGAAACAAATAAACCTGTAGCCATAACCTGTGGAATATGAATATGCTGCATCCACTGTAACCATTCTTCGGCTGCTGCATCTTCGAGGATGAGCGTAACATTATATAAAAACATACACAAAGGTAGATAAATATATAAATGTTAAAAATTGATGGATGTAGATTTTATTCTTAAAAGTGGTCTTAATAACTTAAATTTGGCGATTCTTATTGTTTTTTAGCATGATACGAACCAACGCCTCTCACAAAATAGATAATTCAACGCGCAACTACATTTATACAGGTTACCTCACTGCCATTTTTGGTGGCGTTTTGGGGCTGGTTATCGGCTGGGATTTAATGAAAAAAAAGCGGACATTAAATACCGGTGAAAAAGTTTTTTCTTATTCCTTAATGGATAGACAACACGGTGCCAGGATTTTAATCTTAGCCGCAATTTGCTTCATTTTGTTATTAACGTTAACTATTATTGCATTAGATGCCTAAGTTACATGCAATATTAAAATGATCACCATCACTACATCTTCTACCAAAGATCTAAAAGGGATTCTTGAACTTCAAAAGCAGAACCTAAAACAGAATTTAGCACCCGCACAAATTACAGCACAAGGTTTTGTCACGGTTTCGCACTCGACTGATGATCTGGAAAAGATGCATCGATACGAGCCTAATATTGTTGCAAAAGATGGTGATGTGATTGCAGCCTATGTGTTAGCAATGACCGATCAATCAAAAAATGATATCCCGAGGCTGGTTGAAATGTACGAAAGTTTCGATGATATTTTATACCATGAGAAACCGGTTTCTGATTATCATTATATTGTGGTCGGCCAGGTGTGTGTAGGGTATGATTATCGGGGCAAAGGCCTATTTGATGAATGTTATCAAGCTTACAAAGATTATTTTAACGGTAGATATGACTTCGCAATCACGGAGATCGCCAGTATTAATTTAAGGTCAATGAATGCGCACAAGCGTGTTGGCTTTGAGGTGATTTACACTTATACAGATCGTACCGACGTAGAGTGGAATGTGGTAGTTTGGGATTGGAAACAATAGATTCTTTTGCTTTTGCGAATGGTGTTTTGAGCGAGGTTAACCGAGTTGAACAATTCACCATGTAGTTTACAATTCTCAGTTACTAATGGCTAATGAACCAATGACCAATGAACTAACGACAAATGAACCATTGCCTAACTAAACCCCATCTCCCCGCAAATTCCTGAATCTTTTTCTTGCCTCAGCACTGAACATGCTGCCCGGATAATCTGTAATCAGTTTTTGAAAATAGATTTTAGCTTGCGCAATATCGTTCAGTTTCTTTTCGTACAGATCGCCCAATGTAAATAGGGCATCATCTGTCCAGATCCCGTCTTTAAATTCTTCCGCTACTTTTTTAAGGACATCAGCAGCTTTTTGAAAATCGTTTGCTTTAATAAAAACTCTTGCTTTACTCATCATTATCGCATCGGTTAAGCTATTTTGCGGATAGGCAATCGCAATGCTGTCCATTTTTTTTATGGCTCTTTCGGGTAGGTTTCTAAATAAAAGCATCTCTGCATCAGCATACATTTTTAGTGCATTGCTATCGGCTGGAGTCTGGATGTTATCACTTATCAATAAACTGAGGTTTAATGCATCATTGGCTATCAATTGTGAGGTAGCCGCTTTTAAAACTAAACATTGACTATTGCTGTATTCGAAATTGCCCTGATAAAAAGAAAGTTTAGCACTCCTGAAACGGGCTTCATTTCCTATCGCCTGACCTTCAAACTGTTTGCTCACCTGCTCGTACACTAAAAAAGCTTCCCAGGGTTGGTTGGTTAAAATATAAATGTCGCCTAAATCAAGTTTTAGCTGACCTAAGTCCTGATCGTTAATGCCAGGCATTTTTATGGCTTCTTCCAGTTCTTTTTCGGCATCACCTGGCTGATTTAAATAATAAGCCTGCAGGTTGGCCAGTTTTTTTATGGCGAAAAGTGTGTTCCTGTTCTTGCCATTTTCGCTTAACAGTGCCTGATAATCTTTCGCCAGCAGAGCAAGATCGGCAACGGTATATTTTCCACTGGTACGTAGGTTATACCTGGTGTTCAGCATTTCTATTTTTGAAGGAAGATAATACTGGCTGTCCTTTCCTTTGGCGAGCAGATATTCGTAAGCTTTAATCGCTGTTTCGTAGGCTCCATTATCAACAAAGGTATAAATGGCATTGAACAAGGTGGCCCCATCAGCCTTCGTGCGTTTATCGTACGCAATAAGCTGGCGCAGGGCCATATCAAATTCCTGTTGCTGAATATAATTCCAGGTGAGTAACTGAATGTAAACTTCGGCGTCAGGTGCTTTTTGTACTTTTTTTAAAATGGCGGTCTGAAAAGTTTGATAATCATTTTTATCTTCAAAAACAGAAGAGAGTACGGTTTCTGCCTGCGGTAAAAGTTGTGGCATTGTTGCAAGTGCATCCAGATACTCCTGCGTGAGCATGGGCTTATCCTTTTTAAAACGGTAGATATTTAATAATTCGAAGACAAACATTTGATCGTCGCCAAATAACTTTCTGCCTTGTTTAAAGGTTTGTACCGCATAATCGTAATTTTCGAACTGATAAAAGTTGTTGGCCAGATTTCTGATCCTGAACTCTTCTTTTGGTAGTTTCGCAATTACCTCATTAAAGATTTTATTGGCCGCCTGTACATCGCCTTTCTCCTGATAAAGCTTGCCTAAGGCTATTGGATAAATATCGTTCTGTGGATTTTTTTTGATTTCCTTTTTAACCACTTTCTCCGCCGCATCATAGCGTTTCAATTTTAGCAATGCATGAAAGTAAATATCGAAATAGGCTTCATTATTTGAGTTGGCATAGCGTTTTTCCAGTAGCACCACTGCCTTATCATATTCGCCATCCCGATAATATTGAATAGCCAGGCTACTTTCGTCAGATGCAATCTGCTGGTCGGGTCGAGAGATTTGCGCACTTGTTCCAAATGATAGCAATAAGAATATGATGAAAAAAAAACGGTTCATAAATCCTAAATTTTAAGTTTTAAATGTAATATTTTAATACATCTTTAGCTAAACCGCCAATGGATATTAAACGTATTTTAAATGTTACCTGTATTTTATTTTGTAGATATTTTATAAATACTAAATTGAACCACTACTTATTATTAGATCGCATGAGTAACATTGTTGGTGTAAATCGCTGTTAAATTGAGACGATGTTTATTTTTGTTGTCCCGTAAAGGATTTATTTATGCTTAAAAAGATTTTCCTATTGTTAATGGTTGCATTGGTCTGGGCTTGCAAAGGCACAAACCGTGATACTATTCCTGTAGACGATTTTTTTAAAACGCAGGATAAAGCCTACTATCGGATTTCTCCTGATGGGAAAAGTCTTTCATATTTAAAGCTTCATGATAAAAAACTTGATCTTTTTGCTGAAGATCTTGCCACCGGAAATAGCGTTCAGTTAACCCATTTGAACGGGAAGAATATCAGTTTCCATTTCTGGACCAGCAACAATGAGCTGATTTATTATACCGAAGATGGATCTAAAGAGCGTAGATCTGATATTTTTGTGATCAATAAAGATGGCAGCAGGCAAGTGCAGTTGAGTGCCAACGAGAAAAACAGGTTGAGGGTAATAGAAGATCAGCTGATTGATGATAAATATATTATTGTAGCCTCCAATAAACGCGATTCGACCGTTTTTGATGTGTACCGCTTAAACGTGCGGGATGGAAAAATGGAGATTGCCGCAAAAAACCCGGGCAATATTACCAAATGGATGACCGATAGTAAAGGAGTACTTAAAATTGCCGTTGCCAGTGATGGGGTGAATGAAACCTTGATGTACCGCGAAAAGGAAAACGAGGAATTTGCACCTGTAATTACCAATAATTTTGAAACTACTTTGCAGCCGATTGCATTTTCGGAAGACCAACCCAACGTTCTTTATGCCATCTCGAGTGTTAACCGGGATAAAAATGCACTGGTAGCGCTTGATTTAAAAAGCGGTAAAGAAAAACAGGTTCTTTTTGCAAATGATACCTTAAATGTGGTGGATGCAACCTACTCCCGTTTTAGGAAAAAAATGCTTTTCGCAACCTGCGAAACGTGGAAAAGAGAAAAATTTTATCTTGATGACAGTACAAAAGTGGCTTACTCTGGCATTGATAAACTTTTACCCGGTACCGAATGGGTAATTATGGATAGGAATAAAACGGATAAGGTGTTTGTGATACGTACTTTTACCGATAAAAATCCTGGGTCTTATTATTTATATACAGCTGTTGATCAAAAGCTTAAAAAGCTTACCGATGTGAGTCCTTCCATTAAACCGGAAGATATGAATGCCATGAAGCCCATCAGTTTCAAAAGCAGGGATGGTTTAACCATTAATGGTTATTTAACTTTACCAAAAAATAAAAAGGCAGTTAATTTACCTGTGGTTGTACTGCCACATAATGGCCCTAAAGCAAGGAATAGTTGGGGCTACAACGCAGAAGTACAGTTTTTGGCCAACCGGGGCTATGCTGTTTTGCAGGTAAATTACCGCGGTTCTACCGGTTATGGGAAATCATTTTATGCTGCAGGTTTTAAGCAATGGAGCGATAAAATACAGGATGATGTTAATGATGGTGTTAAATGGCTGATTACAGAAAAAATTGCCAATCCTAAAAAAATTGCCATTTATGGTAATGGTTTTGGTGGCTACATTGCTTTAAATTGTTTATATAAAAATCCCGATCTTTATAAGTGTGGCGGATCTAATTCTGGTGTAATTAACCTGTTCAGTTACCTAAAAACTTTTCCTCCGTTTTTAAAGGCCAAATTGCAGATGTATTACGAAATTGTAGGTAATCCGATAACCGATACCGATTACATGCGCTTTGCTTCACCCGTGTTTCATGCAGAACGGTTCAGATCGCCTGTTTTTATTGCACAAAACCCAAAAGATCCGACCGTTAATGTAGCAGAAGGGGTACAGTTTATCAAAGAACTTAAAAAAAGAAATGTTCAGGTTACCTATATCGAAAAAGAGGAAGGCCCGGACCCAATAGTCCGCCAACAGAGTAGAACAGCACTATACAAAGCTTTAGAAGCGTTTTTAAAAGAAAATCTAGGTAAGAAATAGGTATGGCCTTAGATAAAAAAAGCAGTTACCGCAAAAATTTCTCCCTGGGTATAACTTTCATTGTACTCATTTCCATTCTTTTTATCCTATCGCTTTTTCTTGCATTTAACTATAGCAAAAAAACGATAGAAAACGATTTTGTTTCAGAGAAAGTAAATGTACTGGAACAGAGTATTAAGCCATATAATGATTTTTTTCAGAACAAAATGCCTGAGATTTCTTATTACAATGGTTATTTGGATTCTTCTACAGCGGCGAAGTTTGTAGATACAGTGATGTTAAAATATCCCTTCATCTCCAAGGTTACTTTTTACGATACAGAAGTGAAGAATGTTCCTGTTAAAGACGGAATCAATGCAAACCACCTCGGTATCGGCCCAAAATCTATTTTCCAGTTTGGGAAAGGGATAAAGCCTGATTCGGTCAAGTTATATTCAGAAGATGATACAAAATCTTTTACCGTAGGAAGTGATTTTAATTCAATTGCCATTAAACTTGCCACTTTTGTTGAAGATCTCGATACCGCATCGGTACCCACGCAAGAAGAGTTATTTACCAATTTTTCTATCGTTAATTCTAACGAAAATAAAATCACTTACTTAAATATTCCCCGCCGGGAAGATTTAAGGGTGTATAAAGATATGATCAGACGGAAGTTAAATCCGGCACCTGTATATCAACAGGATGTAATGGTCTTTAATCTCGATGCGCATCAAATCAAGATTATTAATACCAGGCCGTTATTGTATCAAACGATCAGGATTGAACCATTAACTTATGATCCGATAGATACTTCAGATGAAAATATCAATACCGAAATTGCCCTGCCAGGTGCATTTTCTGATTTTAAATTATACCTTATTTCATCAAAATCTTATATCAAGAAGGAAATTTTTATTTACTTCATGCCGATTGCCTTAGTGTTATTACTGGTATATGGCGTGCTTTTATTGGTTGCATTTCTGATTTACCGCAACCTGAACATCAATAGTAAAATGTTTAAGTTGCAGTACGATTTCGTGAATAACCTTACACATGAGTTCAAAACGCCCGTTAGCGTAATCAAAATTGCTGGTAACAATATTAAAAGTGCTCCTTCTTTAAGCCAAAAGGAGCAGCAGCTTTATGGTAAGATACTGGATGAAGAAGCCGACAAGCTGAACGGCTTAATGAACAAATTACTGGCTTTTACGCAAATTGAAAACAAGGCCATCAAACTAAATCAGGAAGAAGTTAATATTGTTGATTTTATAGAAAGTACAATCGAATCGCACACCTTAAAACATCCTGATTTTAAGATTACTTATGAAGTAGTGGGTTTTAAAACCTTTATTACCGACCCGGTGTTATTGGGAAGTCTGTTCGATAACCTGGCAGAGAACGCTTACAAGTATTCAAAACCAGAACAGAAAAAATTGCACATTAGTGCAAAGCTAATAAAGGGGGTACTGGTTTTTCGTTTCGCCGATAAAGGAATAGGCATCGCCTCGTCTGAATTAAATAATATATTTAAGAAGTTTTTCAGGATCCAGAATGAATATAACCAAATGGGTAGTGTAGGCCTGGGTTTGGCATTCTGCAAAGAACTGGTTAACTTTATGGATGGAGAAATCTCCGTAAAAAGTAAAGTAGGAAGTGGTACAGCGTTTAAAATCGTGCTGCCATACCATAGTTAAATTTTAGAGCTTGAAAAGTTAAAGGTCTGAAGGTTGTAAAGTTGAATTAACCTTTAAACATTGCAACGTTTCAACATTACAATGTAAACACACACTTAAATGTCTAAAGAAGTAAAAATATTAATTGTAGAAGATGATGAGAATCTTCGTTTTTTGGTAGCACACCGGTTAAAGGCTGAAGGTTATACGGTGCTGGAAGCCAATGATGGTGAAGCCGGAGAAAGAATGATTTTGGGCGATCAGCCTGATATTGTTTTATTAGATTGGATGATGCCCGGCAAACAGGGTGCAGAGGTCTGCGAAAATGTGCGTAAGCAAGGTTTCGAAAATCTGGTGATTATGATGACGGCAAAGGCACAGGACGTAGATAAAATTGATGCCTATAATTTTGGCGCATCTGATTATATCACCAAACCCTTTAATATGGATGTGTTGGTTGCCATGTTGGAAAGTAAAGTAAAATTTATAGTCAATAAAGATTCGGCCGAGATCCACCGTTTTGGCAACATGGAACACCATCCAAACATTCATACCTTGTTTAGGGATGGAAAGAAAATCGAGTTAACGATACTGGAAAACCGTATTCTCCTATATTTTCTGCGCAATCCTGGCAAAGTAATTAACCGTGATGAATTGATGCTGGTAGTTTGGGGTTACAACTCTGATGTAAATACCCGTACGCTTGATATGCATATTGTACGCTTGCGTAAAAAGATAGAACTGAATCCTGACAATCCACAATTATTACAAACTGTTAGGGGAGTAGGTTATCGCTTTAACGCGGGATAAGAAAATGATTGCGTTTTGAATGAGAGAATGTTTTAGGCGGATCGCCCTATTCTCTCATTCGATCATTCTCTCATTCAAAATTATCTAAGCCCTTTTCAAGGTAAAAATCGTTATCTCTGGTAAAACTCCAACTCTACCTGGATAACCCAGGAAACCGTAGCCTACATTAACATAAAGCTGTTGTTTTTGCTCCCGATATAAACCTGCCCATTCTTTATAAATGTATTGCACGGGACTCCATTGATATTCTTTTAAACGAACACCAAACTGCATGCCGTGGGTATGGCCACTAAACATGGCATCTATTTGTGGATATTTCTGTAAAACCTCTCCACGCCAGTGTGAAGGATCGTGACTGAGCAAAAGTTTAACGGGTAAATCATCCGTATTTTGAAGCGCCAGTTCCATTTTTCCATATTTAGGAAAACGGCCCATTCCCCAGTTTTCAATGCCTAAGATCCCGATTTCTTCTCCATCTACTTTCAATCTCCGGTTTTCGTTCATTAAAAGATCGTAGCCCATTATTTTGTGTACGTCAACCATATCTTTCAGGTTTTTTACCTTGGCCGGAGATGACTCCTTGCCGAAATAATAATCACCGTAATCATGATTACCTAATGAAGAATAAACGCCTAGCGGTGCTTTTACTTTCGAAAAAATATCCTGATAATCTCTTACTTCGTTGGTGAGGTTATTTACCAAATCACCTGTGAAAAAAATAAAATCGGGTTTCTCGCCCAATAACATTTCTACCCCACCTTTTACTGCCGTTTTATTGTAAAAACTACCAGAATGGATGTCAGAAATCTGTCCCATTGTGATACCATCAAAAGCTTTGGGCAGGTTAGGGAGGACTAAATTGACGCGCCTCACCTGGTAATCATATGCGCCTGAAATGATTCCCCAGCTTAGCGAAGTTAACGGAACGGCTGCGGCCACCAAGCCAGCTTTTACCAAAAATTCTGAACGTGATATGGGTGCTTCCTCGCTAATTGGCTGGTCTTTGATGATTTGTTTTTTTCTGAAAATTTTAATGAACAACCTGCGTAAATCATCCAGCACTAAAAATGGCAGCATCGCCATTTTACAGGCTACGGTTAAAAAGAAGGCAACTAAGATGATAGCCCTTAAGGTGAGGAAGAGATTGAGGTAAATGCCACAGAAAACACCAATAATCAGTAAGGAACTATAAGTCCAATAGGCAATAGTAAATATCTTTTTGGTACTTGGTTTCCACTTTTTAAAAACAGCGATGATAGCTTTAAAGCAGTAAATATCAAATGCAATAATGAAGATGCAGGCAGCAATGATGAAAGGTAATCTTCCCATTATGTTCAGGGTTTGTAAATAAAAAGCTTTGACAATTCTTCCTTTAAAAAGAATTGTCAAAGCTAATCAAATTAGAGAATTAGAAATTATCTGAAATCGTCTTCATCCTCTTCTTCGTCAAATTCGGCATTAAATAAACTGCCAAACATATCGGAGAAGCCAAAGCCGCCATTTAAAAAGTTTTTGCTCAGTTGCGAATATTCGGCTAAACCATGTAAAACGAACTCCATTAAAAGTAAAGTTTGGTTCTCACTTAACTTAGGATGAAACTTCTTCACCAGATCATATAAACCTGGTACCAGCATCAGCGCCTTTTTGTATTGTACATTCGTTAAAGCATCGGTAACATCAACATTATTTCCATCTGTAAACCACTCGGTTATTTCGGTATATGGATTTGCCGTTTTTGTTTTCTTTGCTTTTTCCGGATCGGGAAAATAACGTGCGAATAAGGTTTTAACGGCTTTACCAATCAATGTTGTGGCTACATGTGCAGGTCCTTCTAATTCGCCTTCGTATACCAATTCTATTTTACCCGTTATGGCTGGGATAATTCCGGCAAGATCGGATAAACGAACAAAAGTATTTTTGTCTCCTGAAATTAACATTCTGCGTTCAGCAGTGCTGATTAAATTTTCGTAGGCCGAAATGGTTAACCTGGCCGATACACCCGATTTCTGGTCTATATATTCACTTTTACGCGCTTCAAAAGCAATCTGCTCTATTAAATCTTTCACCAATCCATCGGCCTCTATATTGGCTCGCTGCTCAGCCGTTAATTTTGCCTCCTGGAAGGTGATTTGGCGCGAAATTTCTACCGTTTTTGGGTAGTGGGTTAAAATCTGACTTTCAATCCTATCTTTCAATGGCGTAACAATGCTTCCCCGGTTGGTATAATCTTCCGGATTGGCCGTAAATACAAACTGGATATCTAAAGGTAAGCGCAATTTGAAACCGCGGATCTGGATATCTTTTTCCTGTAGCATGTTAAACAGCGCCACCTGGATACGGGCCTGTAAGTCAGGAAGCTCATTAATTACGAAAATGCTGCGGTGTGCGCGTGGAATTAGTCCAAAATGGATTACACGTTCATCATTATAAGTCAACTTTAAAGTAGCAGCCTTAATAGGGTCAACATCGCCAATTAAATCGGCAACGGTAACATCCGGTGTGGCCAGTTTTTCGGTATACCTTTCGCCGCGGTGCAGCCAGGCAATTTCGGTATCATCGCCTTTGGTGGCAATTTCATTTTTAGCATACCAGGATATTGGATTTAATGGGTCATCAAAAATTTCACTTCCGGCTACATAAGGTACGTACTCATCCAATAAGTTAACCATTAAACGCGCAATACGCGTTTTCGCCTGTCCCCGTAAACCTAAAAGTAAAATATTATGGCGCGATAAAATGGCTGTCTGCAGCTCAGGGATTACCGTTTCATCGTAGCCGATAATGCCCTCAAATTCGGTCTTTTTATCGCGGAGCACTTTGATCAGATTTTCTCTGAGCTCTTCTTTTACAGATCTTGATTGATATCCTGTGGTTTTTAAATGGCCTAATGTTGTATTTTGCATTTCGTAGTTTAAATGTTGTAAAGTTAATCAGGTTGAAAGGTTGTAAATAACGGCCTTCCAATTTTCGCTTGCTTTAATAGATAATCTTCAGACTCAGGACTGTTGACTCCGAACTCAAGACTATTTAACTGTTTTTCTTCTGTTTTTAATATAATCCTCAAAAATGTATTCGCCCAAGCCGTTTAGAGAGCTGTAAAATGCCCTGCCGCCGTTAATTTCGGTAAACTGCCGAACAAACTGTTGCAGGTAGGGGTCTTTGGCAATCATAAATGTCGTAATCGGAATTTTTAAACGTTTACATTGAGCCGCCATGTTTAAGGTTTTATTGATGACTTTCCTGTCCAAACCCATACTATTTTTATAGTATTTGCCGTTTTCCTTTAAGCAGGTTGGTTTTCCATCGGTAATCATAAAAATCTGTTTATTATGGGTTTTCCTTCGGCGAAGTAAATCTGCCGCTAATTCTAATCCGGCATAAGTATTGGTATGGTATGGGCCAACCTGTAAATAAGGCAAATCTTTTACGCTAATGGGCCAGGCATCATTTCCAAAAACCACAATATCCAGAGTATCTTTCGGGTATTTCGTTTTAATGAGTTCTGCAAGTGCCATGGCCACTTTTTTCGCCGGGGTAATCCGGTCTTCGCCATATAGAATCATGGAGTGCGAAATATCGATCATCAATACCGTAGAAGTTAAGGTTTTAAAATCCTTTTCCTCTACCTCCAGATCGCGGTCGGTTAAAGTGAAATCGCCAATGCCGTGGTTAATCTGTGCATTTTGTATGGAAGCAGTCATATCGATCTGATCCAGACTGTCACCAAAATTATATTCCCGTCTGTCGGCATTTTTCTCTTCACCAATGCCGGATTGGTTACTGTTGTGGTTACCCCGGCCAGATTTTTTGAGTTTGCCAAAAATTTCGTCTAAGGCAGATTTACGGATGGTCTGTTCTGTTTTGGCCGTAATTTTAAATGCTCCCGATTGATTGTCTTCAGTCAGATAGCCTTTATCTTTCAGGTCGTCGATAAAATTACCGACGCCGTAATCGTTATTGGTTAATTTATATTGTTTGTCGAGCTCATTCAGCCAGCTTAAAGCCTCTGCTGCATCCCCGGCCGTATAATTAAGCAGTTCGCTGAATAATTTCAGCAACTCATCAAACCCACCCTTTGGCGCATCGCCCGGCTTATAATCAGAAAAACGAAAACCTCTCATGTGCTTATATTAACGATTTATCGAAGATAAAAGTTTCGCTTTGCATTAATTTAAGCGCGGTGTCATATTTGGAGCGTGCATCAAACCTTGCAGGTTTTCAAAATCTGCGAGGTTTTAATAGAAGGTAAACCGAAAACTGTCAACCGAAAACAGCCAACTGGGAATTACCAGCCGGAAACTGTCAAACTGATTAGGGCGTACCCCAAGCTACGCAAGGGGCGGGCTTTTCAGGGCTACGCTTCGCTTCGGTACCGGTGAAGAACCGGCACTAAACCCTTACAATCCCTAACGCAAAACCCACCGGTTTAAATAAAAAGGTAAATTGGAATCTGCAAACTGAAAATTGCCAACTGGAAGCAGAATGTTTATTCAAGGGACATGTGGTAAATCTTTTTATTGTACTCAGGGTTTGCCCCTGGTTGCGAGGCCACAAAAGCACCTACCTTGCAGGCATTGTCTAAAATGGTTTCCATAGGGTAACCTTGCAGGTAGCAGGCAATAAAGGTGGCTAAAAAGGCATCTCCGGCACCAACCGTATCCGCTACCTGAACCTTATAGCCCGCATGTTTAAATAGTTTGCCTTCCTTTAATACACAAGCACCTTTATCGCCAAGTGTAAGGCAAATGATTTCGATATTGAACTGACTGGAAAGCTGTTTTAACAATTGTTCATCAGTATTGCCAGTTAAACCAAACGATTCTTTTACCCAAACCATTTCATCTTCGTTTATTTTCAGGATATCTGCTTTTGCCAAAAGCGCCCCGATTAACTCTTTTGAATAAAATGGCGTGCGGAGGTTGATATCAAATATTTTAGTTTTGGCATTTTCTAAAAGTGCCAGGATGGTATTTTTAGATTTTTCTTCCCTGCAGGTTAAACTACAATACACTAATGCATCTGCTTGTTTTACGGCCGTTATGTTCTCTTCAGTAATTTTGATATCATCCCATGCTACGGGTTGTTTGATGGTATAAGTAGCCTGATGATTTTCATCTAGCTGTACCACAACCGTACTGGTTGGTAATTCGGCATTAACTTGGATCAGATCAGTTCCAAAATGATTGCCGGTTAGGAAATTAACCAGCTCTTTGCCATTTTCATCATTGCCTATGGCACTAATAAAGCGACTCTCTATGCCTTGTTTGTGTAAATTAAGGGCGACATTCATGCTCGAGCCGCCTGCTTTTTTGCCTTCTGAAAAAACATCCCAGAGTATTTCGCCAATTGTAATTACTTTATTTTGCATAGCAGATTTATAGAGCTGTAAATAAAGAATTTTTACCCATGGAACAAAATAATTTGTTTCATATCTTTAATTTTTACGTTAATTTCAAAATCATGAGAAAAATACTTTTAATTGCACTGATTTTTACCTCTTTTGGCGCTTTTGCTCAAAATTCCAGAGATAAGCAGGCCATACTCAATCTACTTGAAAGGCAGCGTACCGATTGGAATAAAGGCGATGTCGAAGCCTTTATGCAAGGTTATGAAAAATCCGATAGTTTGCTTTTTGTTGGTAAAAGCGGGCCGACTTACGGCTGGCAAAAAACATTGGATAATTATAAAAAGGGTTATCCTGATAAATCTGCCATGGGGTTTTTGGTGTTTGGTATAAAAAAGGTCGATTTTTTAAGGCCTGACCTGGCCTTTGTACTGGGCAGCTGGAATGTAAAACGGGAAAAGGATGAATTAAAAGGTTATTTTACACTTTTGATCAAAAAAATTAAAGGAGAGTGGAAGGTGATCGTTGATCATAGCAGCTAGTAATGGAAGATGTGTGAATGGATGAGGGGGACAAAGTTGTGTTGGCAACGAAGTTCCCCGGTTCGTCATTTGAGGCGGAGTGCAACAAAATCGAGCACCCGAAGGCTCAGCGAAGCTAAATCTGTTTAGATAGATCTGTTTTATTCCACTGCGTTCCATTCGAGATGACGCCGTTTTTTATTAAGGTCTCTTGAGTTAGGAGATGATGAATTTATTCACCCAGCTTAAAATCCTTATAATAATAATCTTTATCTGCATCTGTAAGCTGGCGGATTATTCTGCATGGGTTTCCTGCGGCAAAAACGTTATCGGGAATAGCTCTGGTTACAATACTTCCTGATCCGATTACCACGTTAGATCCTATTTTAACGCCCGGATTAATCACTACATTCCCGCCAATCCAAACACTATTGCCAATGGTAATTTCTTGTGCCCATTCATATTCCTGATCACGTAAATGAGCATGAATGGGATGCCCTGCGGTATAAATGGCTACATTTGGCGCAATAAAAACGTTGTTTCCAATGCTCACTTTTGCACAATCTAAAATAACGAGGTTAAAATTGGCGTAAAAATTATCTCCTATTTCAATATTGTAACCATAATCGCATCTGAATGGTGGTTCTATATAGAACATCTTTTCTGTTTTGCCGAAAAGTCGTTTCAGTAATTCCTTTCGCTGTTTAATGAATTTCGGAGCCAGTTGATTAAACTCGTAAACCAGTTCGCGGGCTTTTAGTCTTTCTTTTGCCAGTTCTGCATCACTCGCCAGATAAGCTTTGCCTGCCAGCATTTTTTGTTTTTCGGTATATATGTTGGTATCCATAGGTAGTCTGATTTTTAATGTGCATTAAAATTGTAATTCGCAATAATAACAAAAAACGGGGCGATCATTTACCGATGCCCCGTTGTATTTTAATTTTTTTCAATTTTTATGGTCTGCCTTTGGCTAGCGCCTTTTCAGCAATTTTAACAGCTTTTTTCTCTCTCCAATGGGCATATTTTTCTTTGAAAGTCATTTTAATCAAACTATCAATGGCGCCATGAGTAAATAAGCTCCAAACACTTGCTACTTTACGTGTAATCGATTGGTCCCAAGCTCTTAAGCTTAAAGAGAATGAGCCATCCAGATATTTCATCCAGTGCCACATTCCGGTTGGCATAAACAAAGTATCGCCATGCTCTAAGAAAACTTCATAACCTTCTACACCATTTAATGCAGAGAATTTTTTGAAATCTGGGTTGGCCACATCGTAATCTTCCAGTGCATAAGTTGCATTTGGCAGGCAATACAATCTGTCTTTCCATTTATAATCGAATAAGATGATGTGTTTTCTGCCGCCGAAGTGCGTATGGAAAATATGCGGTAAATCAATATCATAATGTAAAAAGGTTACCGAGTTAGAACCGCCAAAGAACATTGCAGGCATACTTTCGATAAAACCGCCCATTAAATCTTTAGGGATTTTTACATCATTGATTAAACTTGGTACTTTTTTAAACAGGTTAAAAAAGAATATGCGCAACTCGGTTGGCTCACGTTTGATCAGGTCGAGGTAATCGCCAAATTTCATATGTGCCGTAGCCGCATTAATCGGCTTCGATGGATCTGCCTTAGAGTTATCATAAAGCGGAACTTCCAGATCCCCACCAATTTCTTTTAAATATTCAGTTGTCCATTTTTCTCTGGCAGGCCAGTCTTTAGTTAGGCCCCTGATGACTAACGGACGTTTGGTTTTCAGATAATTTTTCTTAAAATCTTCGGGCGTGATGCTCTCAACGATATCAACAGGCTTTAAAATGAAACTCATGCGCTTAAAAATCGGTTATTTGTGCCGAACAACAAATGTGTAAATTTTATTTTATAAAATTGATACTGGCAGGTAAATGTGACCAAAATCACGTAATCTAAAATTAGTAAATACTTAACAATTTAATAATTAAGCCTCAACTTTATTTTTAACAATCTCGGCGTAGGCAGCATCCCACAGGTCAATCCTTTTTTGGAGGGCCTTTTTAGCCGTTTCTTCGGCCTCCAACCAAAAGGCTTCCTCTTTTTCACAAAGCTTCTCTGTCATAGAAAGTGCTAAATGGCTATGGTGATCGCCATCTACCTCTATATGGCGCTCCAGGTAATATTTAAAAATCGAAACCTGATCAGGCTGGGTACTATTTAAGTCATTTACCATACTAAAAAACATGTTAGGAATTAAATCTTCGCGACCAAAGGTAAAACTTGCTGCCTGTAAGTGAGTTTTACCACTGTTAATGGTTTCGAAAGTAGCATTAACAAAATCTCTCGCAGTGGCTGGTACTTTGGCCATTTCGAAAGCCTCATTGAAACTTTTTCCGTTTTTGAGTTCCGCTAAAAAGATTTGGATAGGCTTTGTATTGGCGCTACATTGTTCCATCGCGTCTAAATAGAGTTCAAAGTGGCTTTTTATTTCTCCTTTGGCATCTACATCCGACTCTTCGCCCGCAACAATCTCATTGATCAATTGACGGGTAACGGGATCGCCTACCGGGAACCAGGGTAAACTGGTACAGGTTAAATTAATTTGTAAAGCTTTAAGCAGCGACATAAAATCCCAAACAGCGTAAATATGGTGTTCCATAAAAATGCGGAGATCTTCCAGCTCACTAATTACCGAATAAATCTTATGGTTAATAATATTTTGCCTAAGCAGCTCTATCTCTTTCTGGATTTTTATAATATTGGGATGCATATATTGAATAAGTGAATGATTGAATCACTTAAATTTTATGGGAGGTGATTCAGTTATTATTACTTCGGTAAATTCTTCTCAAGCGCTCTACTGGCTCTTTTCACTGCCAGTTCTTCTTTCCATTGCATGTACTTCTCGCGGTAGTTTGCTTTCATAAAGTCGTCAAATTTACGCTGTAAAGTTAAGTTATACAAGCTTTTTGCTTTCACCCCCCAGCTTTTATCCCATGCCCTTAGGCTAATCGAGAAAGATCCATCCAGGTACTTCATCCAGTGCCAGTAACCGGTAGGCATAAATAAGGTATCTCCGTGTTCCAAAAAGGCTTCGATACCCTCAACACCTTTTAATGCCGGAAATTTATCGAAATCAGGATTTTCCACATCATAATCTTCTAAGGCATAAGTGGCATATGGAATTTGATACAGGCGTTCTTTCCATTTATAATCAAATAAGATTACATGTTTTCGTCCGTTAAAGTGCGTGTGGAAAATGTGTGCCAGATCAATGTCGTAGTGCAAAAAGGTTACAGAACCTTTACCGCCGAAGAACATATTAGGGTAACTATCTAAAAAACCGCCCATCAAATCTTTTGGTGCAATGTAATCTTGCAATAGCTTTGGTGCAAACTTTATCGGATCGAACAAAAATATGCGCAGATCGGTTGGTGTTTCTTTAATCAGGTCTATGTAATCGCCAAATTTCATTTGGGCAGCAGACGCATTTATAGGTTTGGAAGGATCAGCTTTAGCGCTGTCGTAAAGTGGAACAGTTTTATCGCCAACGACTTCTTTCATGTATTCCATCGTCCATTTTTGATAAGCTGGCCATTTCCTGGCCATGTTTTTTATTACCAAAGGTTTGCGTGGTTTAAGATAATGCAGTTCGAAATCTGATTTAGAAATATCTTCAACAACATCTATAGGAGATAAATTGAATTTCATGTTAAGAAACTATTAATAGCACAAAATTAAATAGTTAGGCTTACTAAGCATTACAAATGCGAAAACTTGAAAAAAAACTGACAATTCATCAAAAAAAGTCAGATCGTATAAGTTTATTTTAAAACTTAATTCAATTGTATACCGCGACCAGGTATAATCTGTTTTCAAAAGAAAAACGTTCTGACTTTCGCCAGAACGTTTGTGCTAATAATAAGGATGTATTTTAATATTATTTAGGCATTAAAACGGTGTCTACCACGTGTATCACACCATTTTTTTGGTAAACGTCTGCAATTGTTACCGTACTCATTCCACCTTTTTCATCTTTCAACACTAATTTTTTGCCTTCCATCCAAGCCCAAAGTTTGCCACCTTCTACAGTTTTTAATTCTGCTTTGCCGCCACCAGCTTTAATTGCTTTTGCAATTGCTTTGCTATCCATTTTACCTGCAACAACATGGTAAGTTAGAATTTTAGTCAGCGTTGCTTTGTTTTCTGGTTTAACCAGGTTATTTACCGTTCCGGCTGGAAGTTTATCGAATGCGGCATTTGTTGGTGCAAAAACGGTAAAAGGACCAGTACCTTTTAAAGTTTCTACCAAACCTGCCGCTTTAACTGCTGCAACCAAAGTTGTGTGGTCTTTTGAATTTACAGCGTTATCAACAATATCTTTGGTTGCATACATGGCTGCACCGCCAACCATTGGATTTTTTTGAGCATAAACTTGTGTTGTAAATGCCATGGTCACTACAGCAAATGCTGTTAAGATTAAATTTTTCATTATTTCTAATTTTAAGTTTCTGTTATTTGATTCCATTTACGACGGCTTACAGATACTTGGTTTTTTGAAATAAAAATTATTGTTTAATGAACTGATTATTAGATGATTAATTTTTTATTTTGAAAAGCCGCTGTAGTGGTTCTTCGGAAATTACATTCCCGCTTTTGCTACTTTCGATGAATAATCGAAACCGCTTCAATACGGGTTTATTTAACAGGGGGCTCCTCTTGCCAAGACTCACGATTTGACAGGATCTACAAGCCGCTGGGAAATCGCTGGTCATGCTTAACACTCACCGCAAAACGCCAGTCTAATTCACCTTCGCTGTCCTTACTTTTTTAGAAAAAATCTTTGGAAAAAAACGTTTCAATAATACGGCCCTGGTTTCTTTTCCACCAATATAAACCTCTTCTTTTTTGTTGCTAACCGCCTGAACAATTTGTTTAGCACACTCGGCAGGTGTCATGGCATTTTCATGCGCGTCACCCATCATATTAAGTGGGTCGCCATCTCCGGTAAGCGCATTGTAGGTTACGTTTGTTTTGATAAAACCTGGGCAGATGATCGTGATATCGATATTTTTGTCGTAAACTTCCGATCGGAGGGAATCGAAATAACCATGTAGCGCATGTTTTGATGCCGCATAAGTAGAACGGAATTTCGTGCCGAACTTCCCAACAAGACTGCTAATTACAACAATCTGGCCACTGCCATTACCGATCATTGAGGGTAAAACTGCTTTACTGAGTACGACAGTACCCCAAAAATTAGTGTCCATAATTTGTTGTTCAGTTTTCAGGTTGGTTGCCAAGGCCAGGCTCCGCTGGCTTACACCGCCGCTATTGATCAATAAATCTATTTTACCAAAAATACGGATGGCGTCGGCAGCTTTATTTTCGAGTAAAGCTGTTTCACTTAAATCGAACGGTAAAACGTGGACATTAAAGGAATTTTGGCAGTTTCCTTTCACGCGGAACAACTCGTCTCGGTTTCTTCCGGAAATAATCAGTTGATCACCTGCTTTAAAATATGCATATACCAAGGCTTCGCCAATACCTGATGATGCGCCTGTTATCCAAACAATTTTTGACATATATTTTAATTAATTATGGAGTGATGGAGTTTTGAAAGAGTGAATGTCGTTTTGATCACTAAATCAGTCATTCTCTAATCCAATCCTTCTCAATTTACTCATTCGTTTTCTATTATGAACAGTTCAGAAGCAATATGATCGGCAAATAATTTCCCGTTCTGGCTTAGATAAATGTTATCACCGTTAATCACCAGCCAGTCTTTATCTTCAAAATTTTTAAGATTATGTTTTGTCTCTTCCAAAAAATCTTTTCCGAAATCGGTATTTATTTTTTGTAAATCAGTTCCCCAAATGGTTCTGAGCGAAGTCATGATGTATTCGTTGAATCTGTCGTTTAAGCTCAGCTCTTCAACCACTTCAGGGAGTTTGTTATGCCCTAAAGTTTCCATGTATAGAGCATTATTTGCGGGGTTCATGTACCGGTTTTGGCCGTTAAAACCATGTGCGGATGGACCGATACCTACATAATCTATACCTTTCCAATAATTGGTGTTATGCACGGCATAATGACCTGGTTTAGCGAAATTCGAAATTTCATAGTGCTCAAATCCGGCAGCTAACAAGCTATCCATCAATATTACAAACTGCACAGCACTTTGGTTATCATTTACGGGAGTTTGTTTTTTATTTTTTATGGCATGGGCTAAAGCAGTTCTAGGCTCAACAGTTAAAGCATAGGCAGAAATATGAGGAACCTCTAGCTCAATTGCTTTTTGGATGTTATTTAGCCATTTTTGATCCGTAAGCAATGGATAACCATAAATTAAATCGAGGGTTAAGTTTTCAAAGCCAGCATTCTGACTTCTTCTGATGCAATCTTCAGCTTCACGGGCCTGGTGCGCCCTATTCATCCAGGTGAGGTCTTCATCATAAAAAGATTGAATGCCCACACTAAAGCGGTTAACCGGTAATTGTTTCAGCTCCTTTAATTTCCGGGCTGTTAAATCATCGGGATTGGTTTCGATGGTAATTTCAGCATTTGCATCAACCGAAAAAGTGTGGTTTATGGCATCAAAAATCTTTTGCAGTGCGGCTTCTGATAGGATAGAAGGTGTTCCTCCGCCAAAATAAATACTTCCAACCTGTCCGCTAATCCGGTCTTTTTTCATTTTGATCTCTTTGCAGATTGCATCAACCATTTCATCAGCATGTTTTAAAGAAGTGCTGAAGTGAAAATCGCAATAGTGGCAGGCCTTTTTACAGAAGGGGATATGGATGTAGATACCGGACATTGCTGCAAAGATAGCGAAGTTAATTTTTCTTTATTGTCATAATATATTGCTTATACCTATTCCCTATGTCAATGTTTGTTTGAAATTTACTTTCGCATTTCTTTGCTGCCACAGGTTTTTATATATCTTTTTCCATCTTTATCTCCATCCCAAATGTTTGTAACGGCCGAAATTTGGTGTGGGGGCTCATTCTGTTTAGCAATCTGGATTTTTGTAATCCTCCTAAAGGTTTTGTTCCATCGTCTTTTGGCTAACTTTTCAGAAGTAGCAGTTGTTATTCCAAATATCGGCGTTTTCTTTTTTGAATTAGACATGATCAGAAGTGATGCTGTTTTTACATTATTGCTAAGTTATTCATTAATCCATTTATTTTCTTTAGGTAAACAATGATTATTCGACTACTTTTGCAGCCTTAAGTTTTGATTTACAGCATGCCGAAATTTATTTTCTTTCTGTTCGCATTTGTATGGTCTGCCAACTTTTTAGCAGCACAAGAAATTCCTGTTCAAACAGATAGCGTAGCCGTGAAGCAATATCAATACCGACGATACCGGCCCGATTCGGCAACGTTGGCCAGACAGCGGTATGCTACCGATTCCTTAATTCGTCATACCTGGGTACTTCCTGATCGTTTAATTAATAAAAATGCGCTTTTAGATACTATTGAAAAAGAATATCTTTCTCCAAAGCTGGATTTATGGGCATGGCATAAGAAATACCAGCATTTAAAGAAAAAAGCAAATCCTTACCAGTTGGGCACCAAAATCCCTAAGGGAAACGTAGGTTTGCTGGGCTTTATTTTTGGGATGCTCATTATCTTTGCCATTTTAAAAAATGCTTTTTCCAAGCAGTTATCGGCAATTGTTCAGGCATTTTTCAGTAACAGAATCCTGAATAATATTAACAAAGAAGATAACCTGTTTAGTTCATGGCCGTTTTTATTGCTTTTTGTGCAGTTTGGTTTCGTTTTTGGGATGTTCTTTTTTCTGGTTGCGCAGTGGAATGATATGTATCAGGCGAAAGACGGGTTTAAATTTTTCTTTAGCATATCTGTTACCATTATTGTTTTTTATGCGTTAAAATTAATCATCCTGCGCTTTTTAGGTTACCTATTCAATGTACAGAAACCAGTAGGTGAATATATTTCAATTTTGTACCTCAGTTACTTCAATGCGTCATTGCTTTTTATTCCTTTAGTGGTTGCTTTTGCGCTGTCGCCACTTAAATACGGTTCGGTTTATATTGTGTTGGCCTTCTTGTTGTTAGGCGTCATTTTTGCTTTTCAGCTTTTGCGGGCAGGCATAACGATACTTTCTAATAATAAGTTTTCTAAAATGCATTTATTTTTGTACTTTTGCGCCCTCGAAATATGTCCCGTCCTTATACTAATTAAAACGATAGGACTGTAGCAGGAAAAAGGAAAAATGCAAGAAAAGAACGACTCTAGAATCCGCAAAGTGAAAAGTATTTTGGTTACTTTACCAAAACCTGAAACAGAAAAATCTCCTTACTACGATTTGGCCAAAAAACACAACTTAAAAGTTGATTTTAGGTCTTTTATTCATGTGGAAGGTGTACCAGCAAGAGACTTTAGGAAGGATAAGATTAATCTGGCCGATTTTACGGCTGTGATTTTTACCAGCCGAAATGCAGCAGATCATTTTTTTAGAATCTGCGAAGAAATGCGTTATGAGGTGCCGGCAGAATTAAAATATTTCTGTCTTTCTGAAACTATTGCATTATATCTGCAGAAGTATATTCAGTACCGGAAGCGCAAGATCTTTTTTGGTAAACAAACTGCAGCCGATTTAGCTGAAGTGTTGAAGAAACATGCAAACGAGAAGTTTTTATATCCTTGTTCTGATGTGGCTACAGAAGATACCATGAAGTTTCTGGAAAAAAGTGGATATAATTTTACACCCGCGGTTTTATTTAGAACGGTAGTGAGTGATTTATCTGACTTAGCTGAGGTATTCTATGATGTTATCGCGTTTTTTAGCCCATCAAGTATCCAATCGTTATTTAAAAATTTCCCGGATTTTAAACAGAATAATACCAGGATTGCTGCTTTTGGAACCAATACCAGTAAAGCCTGTACAGATATGGATCTGATCGTAGATATTGCTGCGCCAACTCCAGGCGTTCCATCAATGACGATGGCCATTGAAAATTATATCAAAATATCTAATAAATAACACGACAAATAATTTATTATAAGGCAATACAATAATTGCGTAACTTTACTGTTAATAAGGTGGTTACATATATTATTGAAAAACTTTTAAGGCTGTTGGGAAACTGTTAATCTAACTTTAATTGCCTTTAGGTAATGATTTAATATAAAATATTTGCTTTTGTAGATAATTTCAGTGATTTTTGATAAAATTGCTCCTAATCGTGCTGTGCACAACCTTAAAAATATGAAGAAAATCTACCTTCTAGCTATTGTAGGTATAACTGTAATGCTAGCAAGCTGTGGTCATGGAGGCCAAGGCGAGCTGGTTGGCGCTTATAACCGAAAATTTAAAAACGATAGAATCCCACTAGGAATGGTTTATATTCCGCCAGGTCATACACCGCTGGGAGGATCGGATGAAGACATTACATTTTCTCAGAATGGACCAAGCAGAATGACCACTATCAGTGCATTCTTTATGGATCAAACAGAGATTTCTAATGCAGAATACCGTCAGTTTACCAATTGGGTACGCGATTCCATTGCCATTGTGATGATGGGCAACCCGCAACAATTTATGGTAACTCCAAAAGGAAATGCCGCAGCTGCGCTTGGTGGAGAGAAATACATTGACTGGAAAAAGGTTGGTCCAAATGGTGTTAACATTTGGCGCAATAAAGGTAGAGGCGCAGCAGCAGCTCAAGCGAGCCAGTTAGATGGTATGTATTATTCAGGTTTAGACGCACTTCCGGGTAAGAAAGAATTAGATGTTCGTAAATTCGAATATTCATATGCTGAATTAAATATGGAGAAGGCCGCTATTGGTCATAAAGACCCGAATAGCAAGCGTCAGGATTATATCGATCGCTATACCATTGCTATTTATCCTGATACAATGGTTTGGAAAACAGATTATTCTTACTCACAAAACGATCCAATGGTACGTGGTTATTACAACCACCCTTCATATGATGATTATCCGGTAGTTGGCGTTAGCTGGGAGCAGGCAAAAGCTTTTTCTCACTGGAGAACCAGATTATACGATGGTGTTGCAACAGCAAGAAAACTACCCGTGGGATCAAGATCAGACTACAGATTACCTGCTGAAACAGAATTTGAATATGCGGCAAGAGGTGGTAATACCAAAACGAAATATCCTTGGGGAGGCCCTTATATCAGGAATACAAAAGGATGTTTACAAGCTAACTTTAAACCCGGTCGTGGCGATTATTCGAGCGATGGTGGTATTTATACAGTAGGTGTGAGATCATACTTTCCCAACGATTATGGTTTGTACAATATGGCGGGTAATGTTTCAGAATGGACTTTAACCGCATATAACAAAGGTGCCAGCCCATTATTGCATGATTTGAACCCTAACTTTACTTATGATGCCGGTGCAAACGACAGCAAATACAAAAAACGTAAAGTGGTTAAAGGTGGTTCTTGGAAAGATACAGGCTATTTTCTACAAAATGCCGTGGCAACATACGAATATCAGGATACTCAAAGGTCATATATTGGTTTCAGGTGCGTTTCATCTTACCCTGGTACCGATTTAAGACGTTAAACCAAACAAACTAAAAACTAAAGAAAAACATCAAATTTATGGCAGCAAAAAAACAACCAGGCTGGTTACACGTAGCGATTTCATGGGGAGCAAGTATTGTAATTATCGGAGCATTATTTAAAATTCTACATATTGGTGGAATATTAGGTAATTATATGATCGGGCTTGGTCTTGGCGTAGAGGCATTTTTATTCTTTTTAACAGGTTTCTTTCCGCCAGAACCAGAACCAGCATGGGAAAGGGTTTATCCTGAATTAAAAGCAGATTTTAAAGGAGATTTACCAACGGCCTCAGCCAGACCTGTGGCTGCAGTAGCTTCGTCATCTAATACAGCGGCTTTGGATAAAATGTTATCTGATGCTAAAATTGGTCCGGAATTGATCGAAAGTTTAGGTACTGGTTTACGCACGTTTGGTGATAAGGTTGCGGCCATTTCGAATGTTGCAGATGCATCTACAGCAACAAATGAGTTAACAGGCAAGATTAAAACCGCATCTGCTGGTTTTGATAACCTCAGCGCATCATTCGAAAAAGCTACCGCTAATTTAAAAGCGATGGGCGAAAGTAATGTAGATTCTCAGGCATACCACGAACAGGTTAACAATTTAGCGAAGAATTTATCCGCTTTAAACGCGGTTTATGAATTGGAATTACAGGATTCCAGTGCGCATCTAAAATCGATGAATAAGTTTTATTCAAACTTATCGTTAACCATGCAAAACTTTAACGAATCAATGGAAGATTCGAAACAGTTTAAAGAAGAGGTGAACAAACTAGCTAAAAACCTCTCATCGCTAAATGCAATTTATGGCAATATGTTATCGGCTATGAACGGCCCTCGTGTATAATTTGTTTAGTTTTTAATTTTTAAAGAAAAGCTACATCAAACATGGCAGGCGGAAAAGAAACAACAAGGCAGCGGATGATCAATATCATGTATTTGGTATTGCTGGCCATGCTCGCCTTAAACGTATCAGATACCATTTTAGATGCATTCAAAAATATCAATGATAGTTTGGATACTTCTAAAAACAATGTAAATACCAGCATTAATCAGTTGTTTTCTGCCTTCGAAAATTCGAAGTTGAAAGAAGAGCCAGCGCGTGCCCAACCTATTTATGATAAGGCCAAACAAGCGCAAAAAGCGGCTGATGATTTAAATAATTATATTGAAAGTATTAAAAAAGAATTTACTCAGGCAGGTGACGGGATCGACCCTGAAACAGAAGATCTGGTAAATAGATCTAATCAGGATATTGCACAGAATATCATGATCAATCAGAAGAAAGCAGATGAGTTAAAGAAGAGAATTAATGCAACCAGAGAGAAATTAATCTCTTTATTAGACCCTGCTGATCGGGCAAATGTCTCTTTCTCTCTTGAAGCTAAAGATCCGGCAAGAAAAAGAAAAGGGAATTGGCAGGAAACTTATTTTGGTGAGGGAACACCACTAACGGCTGCGATGACCATTTTAACCAAGCTGCAAACAGATACCAAAAATGCTGAGGCTGAAGTAGTAAAGAAACTGTTCGGAAATATGGATAAAGCCCAGGTTAACCTGGATCAGTTTGCGGCAGTTGCAGTAGCACCTACTTCTTATGTAATTCAAGGTCAGCCTTATACTGCTGAAGTATTTTTAACAGCCAGCGATTCGCGATCAACTCCTGATATTACGGTTAACGGAAATAAATTATCGGTTAAAGATGGTAAAGGAACTTATACCGGTGGTACCGGTAGTGTTGGCCAGTTTACCTGGGTGGGTACGGTACGTGTTCGCCAAACTGATGGACAGGTAAAAGAGTATAAAACGCAGCCACAAACCTATCAGGTAGCAAAACCATCGGCATCTGTTTCTTCAACGAAACTGAATGTAATTTATGCTGGTATTGCCAATCCGTTTACCGTTTCGGCAGCAGGTTTTCCATTAGAAAGCGTGCGTGCTTCCATTTCAGGCGGTTCAATGTCCGGTAGTAATGGGAATTATAATGTAAATGTTCCGGGCAGCATGGTAGGTCAGGAAGTATCTATCAATGTATCAGCAAATAATGCGGGTAAAACCGTTAGCCTGGGTTCACAAAAATTCAGGGTGAAAGCTATTCCGGCACCGGTAGCAAAGGTTGGCGGACGTGCAGGAGGTGATATCGCTTCGGTACAGTTAAAGAGCGAAAGTGAGATTGAAGCAGATCTGGATGATTTTCCTTTCGATGTTAAATTTAAAATACAACGGTATAAATTAACCATTATTAAACCACGTTCAGATGCTGTTACCATTGCAGGTAGTGGTGGAAGTTTCGCTGGTGCAGTTAAAGGTGCTATAAGCTCAATTACTCCCGGAACAAGGGTGTTTTTTGAAGATATTGTTTCTGTGGGGCCTGATGGTCGTCAAAGAATTTTGCCTTCATTAGCATTTAGTGTAAAATAAAAGAAAATGAAAAGGATTTTAAGTATTGCTATTTTAGTTTTGTTAACCGCGTTTGCTTTTGCCCAAAAAAAGCCAACTAAGTTAGCACCGAAGAAAGCTGCACCAGTAGCGGCTGCTCCTGCAGTAGATACGGTTAAAGCTCCTGTTAAAACAGCTAAAAAGAAACTAAAGGTACCACCTAAAGATGGTTTCTATGCCCGTAAGGACATTGACAGTACTGAAATGGTTCCTTTGGCTGATGTGAGGGAAGAAGATGTTTTTTATGCAAAACGGATCTGGAGAGAAATTGATTTGCGAGATACGGTTAATTCGGCCTTAAAATCACCTAAATCGAGATTGATTGATGTGCTGATTGCAGCAATTAAAAAAGATGAGCTAACAGCATACTCGCCAATTGATAGTGCCTTAAACGAAGATGATGCTTTCCTTAATCCAATGTCTGCAGATTCTGCAGCAAAATCAGCTTTAGGAACAGCAGAGGTTTCGAACAATAAAACCGGAACCGTTACTACCGTTGTTAATGATTTTAACCCGGAATTGTTCTTGAAGTTTAGAATAAAAGAAGATTGGATTTTTGATACCAAACGTTCTATTTTCGAACCACGTATTGTGGGCATCGCGCCTTTAAAGTACAATGAAGTTTCTAAACAATGGCAGCCTGTATTTTGGGTATACTATCCTGAAGCCAGGGAAATTTTAACAAAGAAACGTTTGATCAATACTAACAATGATGCTTCGTCATTAAGTTTCGATGATTTCTTTATTCGCCGCTTGTTTAGCAGCTATATTGTAAAAGAATCGAATCCCGGTGATAACAAGATCAGGGATATTATTGCAAATCCTAAAGAGCGTTTATACGAATCAGAAAGGATTAAGAAATCTGTTCTCGATTACGAACAGGGTCTTTGGGAATACTAATTTGATGAAAAGCGCTGATGAAAATCAGCGCTTTTTTGTTTGCGGAGAATTCCTTTCTTCTCACCGTCTTTGGGGCAAAGTCGAGAACCACGAAGTGCTCAGCGAAGCTAAATCTATCTTGAGATAGGTCTCTTCGGCATATCGTCACCCTTGAACTTGTTTCAGGGTCTTTCATGCGAGATAATCTCTTCCCGCCTGTTCGCATAGGCGGGCATTCCACTGAGTTCCTGTGGAGACGACCCTTTATGTAGAAATTGTCATCCTAGGTGTAATGAAGGCTCTTTTAACAAGTTTATTAAAAGGTTCTTCACGGCGTTCAGAATGACATAATAAGATAATGCAAAAAGCGGTAATCCATAGGTTTGGATTACCGCTTTACTTTAATTAATCAGCTGGTTACTGGTTATCAGTAGCAGCCTCTATTACATTTTGAATTGATGTAGATACATTCGATAAAAGATCATATCCTGTTGCAGATTCAATTGAATTAACCGTAGTGCGGAATGTTTTCCAGTTGGTGTTTAGACCATTTGTATTTGGCATATTTACGGCAATTATCCTTGTAGAAGATGTAATCCTGCTTAAATCGTTATTGCCGTTCGGCAATACCACGATAACTTTCCATGTATTTGAAGGTACGTTAATGCGGCCATTATCAATGGTATATGTCGTGCCACCGTTGCTTCCGGTACCGCCAGAACCATGAGAACCACAAATGATATAAACTTCGTTACCTGCAGTAACCAATGAGCGTGTGTAGTTTTCAAGATCGGCCCAGGGACCCTGATTGTTGTTAGGTGCCTGTGGCATCATGTTGCTCATTAAAAATGTGGAGGAGTTTGAAGCTACAGAAGCGGTGCGGTCAGCTGATGGACAGTTATGACCACGATCGAAACCTGAACCTGAATAGCTGCTGCTGGATACCTGATACCAACCTGAAGGTAAAGTATTATCGGCTCTGAAATCGTTCTGACGTGAATTTGAACCTAAATCAGACGATCCAATGTGCCAGCTTACCCAATTTGGCGTAGCCCTGCTTCTGCTGTAAGAACTGGTATAATAAGTGTGTTCCATTAGATAATTTTCGGGAGAAGATGTGCTTGAAACAGCATTACTTGGATTGCCCAGTAAAAGGTTGCTATCATCTCCAGGGTTGGTTGGTGGAGGAGTCGTTCCACCGTCACCAGTTGAAATACTGAAATCGTCGATATTGATACGGGCATTACCCCCACTGATTTTACGGATCTGGAAGCGGACATTTCCAGAAATGGCTACATTAAAGGTTGCAGTTGTTAAAGTTGTTGAGCTGGTGGTCATGGTGCTGCCGGTTTGTTGCCAGCTCGAACCGCTATCGGCAGAGTACCAAAGCTGCCATGTACTATTGGCATCGCTACCATATTTGGCGTGGGCAACAGTTACCACATCGGCTCCGTTTATATTAAAATTCATGCTAAGTGTACCTGTGTTACGGATACGTATCGATTGACTGCCATTTTTGGCGTCTGCAGCGAGATTTCCGATTAGTGCATCGTCAAGGCTCCAGCTTCCGCTACTTAAAGTCACCGATCCAGCGGTGTAACTGCCTTTGGTACCCGATTCGAATGTTTCGGGGAAACCCGCAACTACAGCCTGCGTAGATGCAGTAGATGCTTTACTATTTAACTTCTGTTCTAATAGGCTGTTGTCTGGTTGGGTTTGGTTGTCTTTTTTACAGGAAGCCAGGCCCAGACATAAAATGGCCAGTAAGCTTAATTTTTTTAATGCTTTCATTGTTTTAGGGATTATTTAATGGATGTTGGAGATTTTTAGGTTTCGATCGCGAAAGTTTCGATCACGATACAGGTGCCATCTGGTAAGTAACCTGCAATAAGCACGGGAATCCGGCTGGCGCCTTCTACTCTGACAACCGTTATACCGGATAGGTTTTGCTTTAAAAAGGTATAAAAGGCAGCTATTTTATGTGCATTTTCAACCATTGGCGCATCGCCTTGATCAACATTTGATATTAGACTATCGAAAAAGGCCGCCTGATCGATTTGTTTTAAATTGGAAGGATCAGCATTATATTGGATAGCAATTTTCTTCAAAAGTGCTGAAGGCGTAATTGTGCCCCAATCTGCTGCTTTAAAGGCGCTTTCAGATTCGGTAAAATACCACACGCCCAATAAAAGTTTGGTTATGGTGGCCAAGATGTTGTTATTCATGTAGATAGGGATGTTTTTTACGGGTATTAACGGCCCTAAATTAGAGAAAAAGGATTTGAGTATTGTGCAATCAAGATTAACAAAGTATTAACATTTTTACAGATGTATCTGTTATTATTTTTATAACCGATTTAAGCTTCTTTAAAATGTGCAAGCAGGGTAAGCAACTGTTTTTTGTTGAGTACTGCTGAAAGTTCTTTTTCTGTAGCTTCTTTAATCTTTTTAACCGATTTAAAATGCGTTAGAAGTTTATCTGCAGTTGTTTTGCCAATACCTTCAATCTGTTCAAGCTCGGTTTTGAGTGTCCCCTGGTCGCGTTTCTTGCGGTGAAAGGTAATGCCGAAACGGTGGGCCTCATCACGCAGTTGCTGTATCACTTTTAAAGTTTCGGATTTCTTGTCTAAATATAGTGGAAAGGAATCTCCGGGATAGAACAATTCTTCTAATCGCTTGGCAATACCAATTACGGTTACCTTGTTCTCAATGCCCAATACCTTTAAACTCTTCATCGCTGATGAAAGCTGACCTTTACCACCATCAATGATGATGAGCTGAGGCAAAGCCTGGTTTTCATCTAACATTCTCCTGTAACGGCGGAAAACAGCTTCTTCCATGGTTGCAAAATCATTGGGACCTTCAACCGTTTTCACATTAAAATGGCGGTAGTCTTTTTTAGAAGGTTTGGCATCTTTAAATACCACAATTGCTGAAACCGGATATTTTCCCTGAAAGTTAGAATTATCAAAACATTCTATGTGTTTTGGAAGCTGCGTTAAACGCAGATCTTTTTGCATGGTGGTTAAAATCCGATCGGTGCGTAAATCGGGATTTAACTTTTCGTATTGGTTAAGCTTCTCTTTTTTAAAGAACAGTACATTCTTTTGCGAAAGCTCTAAAAGTTTTTTCTTTTCACCGAGTTTTGGAACGGTAAATTTTAAATTCTCATCTTCGAGTGAAAGCTCAAATGGAACAATGATTTCTTTTGAGGTGCTGTTAAATTTAGTTCTGAATTCTAACATCGCCAGTGTTAAAATCTCATCGTCGCTTTCATCCAGCTGCTTTTTAACCTCAATGGTCTGCGTTTGGATAATGGTTCCATTCATTACCTTCAGATAGTTCACAAAGGCATAGCGTTCGTCTGACGCAATGCTCACCACATCCACATTGGTAATGGCACTGTTTACTACGGTAGATTTGCTCTGGTATTTTTCCAGTACTTCTAATCTCCTCGCGTATTGATGCGCAAGTTCAAAGTTCAGGTTTTCTGATGCTGATTTAATAACGCCTTTAACATCGCGGATAACATTTCCGATTTTACCGTTTAGGATTTCCTTGATCTCGCCAATATTTTTATCATAATCGGCTTCAGTCTGGTAGTTTTGGCAAGGTCCTTTGCAGTTGCCAATCTGATATTCGAGGCAGACTTTAAATTTGCCTTCATCTATATTTTTCTCTGTTAGGGGCAAACTACAGGTGCGCAAGGGATAGGTTTCTTTAATCAGATCCAAAATGGTATGCATCATGCCTATCGAACCGTAAGGACCGAAATAGGTTGAGCCATCCTTAATCACTTTACGTGTCCAGTAAATGCGCGGGAAATTCTCATTTTTAACGATAATCCATGGATAAGTTTTATCATCTTTTAAATTGATGTTAAATTTCGGCTGATGTTTTTTGATCAGGCTGTTTTCTAATAGCCAGGCATCAATTTCCGTATCAACAATAGTAAAGGTGATTTTGCGGATCTTGGATACCAATACCCTGGTTTTGCCATTAAACTGGTTTCTGTCACTGTTAAAATACGAGCCTACACGGTTGCGCAGGTCTTTCGCTTTACCAATGTACATGAGCTTTCCATCGGCATCCCAATACTGGTATACGCCGGGTTTATGTGGAATTGCGGTTAATGCTGTTTTATGGTCGAAACTGCTCATGATTACAAAAATAGGATTCGGGTGGAAAAATTAGTTTGAATGCCCCGATTTAATGTATTTATAATTTGGGCGTGCCCCTAAGCTGCGCAAAGGGTCAGGCTATTCGTTACAATCTTTTGCTGCGTTTTCGCTACACTCAACGTTGCAGCAAAAGGATTTCCACTGCTATCCTTCACGCAGGAGTTGAGGATTAAAATCCCAACTTCTCGTCCAGTTCACTGGTACCTTCTTCCTGTTGCTGATACTGGTTACAATCAAAAGTAATGGAAACACCTGATTTTGGCGCCTCGAAATCGGCATGACTAATTTTTAAAGCCGGATTGGCATAAACTCTTTTTATAAATCCTGCAAAAATTGGTAAAGCAGTATTTGCACCTTCACCCTGATTAGTGCTGATAAAGTGGAAAGCCCTGTCTTCACAACCGGTCCATATACCCGTTACCAGTTGTGGGGTTATGGCCATAAACCAACCGTCGGAGTTATTTTGGGTGGTACCGGTTTTGGCTCCGATCGGTGCATTCACCTTATATTTATAATTTAATCTGGACCCGGTCCCATTGGTTACCACACCTTTAAGCATCCGTGTCATTACATAAGCCACTTCCTCGCTCATAATTGGTTTTGGTATTTCCTTTTGAGAAAACAATACCACCCCGTTTTTATCTTCGATTCTCAATAAATAAATGGGTTTGGTATACGTGCCTTTATTGGCAAAAGCACCATAAGCCCCCACCATGTTATAAACAGAAGAATCGAACGTACCCAGGCAAATAGATGGAAATGCCGGCACATTTGGAATACCCATTTTTGTGGCCAGTGTAGATACGGCCACAGGACCGACCTGTTTCATTAAATAAGCCGTCACAAAGTTTTGGGAGTAAGCCAATGCTTTTTGTAAGGTGATACTGCCAGGTAATGGTTTACCCGAGTTTCTTGGTGTCCACGGTTCACCATAACCTTCAATCGTTACCGGGACATTAGGCACGGTATAACAAGGTGAATAACCATTTTCGATGGCTACAGCGTAAGTAAATGGTTTTGCTGTTGAACCCACCTGGCGGGTTCCCATTTTAACCTGGTCATATTTAAAGTGCTCGTAATTAATTCCGCCAACCCACGCTTTCACATGTCCGTTGGTCGGGTCCATGGTCATCATGGCATTCCTAAGCAGCATTTTATAATACCGAACCGAATCGATCGGTTTCATTACCGTATCGATATTTCCTTTCCAGGTAAAAATGGTCATTTCTGTTTTGGTATTGAAATCATCTTTAATTTCATCGTCCGATTTACCTTCCAGTTTTAAAGATTTATAACGGTCAGATCGTTTAATACCCTGCTCAATCTGCAGCGCTTTATCCTTAAAAGGGTTTCTGCCCTTCCAACTCGCAATAAACTGCGCCTGTAACACTTTCATGTATTCTTTTTGCGCTTCTTCGGCATACACCTGCATATCATAGTTCAACGTGGTATAAATCTTCAAACCATCACGGTCCAAATCGTAGGGGGTTCCATCAGGTTTGGTAATCGATTGCTCCTGGAAAATGTTTTTAATATCATTTTTCAGTACGGAGCGGAAGTATGGTGCAATACCATCATTAACAGTTGCAGCATTGAAATGCAGATTTAAAGGTTTCTCTTTTTGTTCATCAAATTCCGACTGGGTTAAGAGATCTGCTTTAACCATTAAGGCCATTACCGTATTTCTACGGTCTCTGGAGCGCTCAGGATGGCGCGTTGGCGAATACATGGTGATGCCTTTTTGCATACCTACCAAGGTTGCCGCCTGTGTTAAAGTTAACTTATCGGGCGTGGTATTGAAATAAACCCTTGCAGCCGATTTGATACCATAAGCCTGGTTACCAAAATCGACCGTATTTAAATACATGGTAATAATTTCTTCTTTGGTATAGTTACGCTCCAGTTTGACGGCAACAATCCACTCTTTAAATTTGGTTAATACCAGCGAGAAAAAATTAAGGTTCGATTCGCGAGGGAAAAGATTTTTGGCCAATTGCTGGGTAATGGTACTGGCTCCCTGTTTTTTGCCGATCAGATTATAGCCGATGATAGAGAATGTACGTTTAAAGTCGATACCTGAATGTTCCTTAAAACGGGTATCTTCTGTCGCAATCAACCCATTGATTACATTTTCAGAAATATCTTTATAAGTAACGTTGGATCTGTTTTGGACAAAATAGGTGCCTAGAGGGCGACCATCTTCGGCAATAATTTCTGATGCCTGGTTGCTTTTCGGGTGCTCAATGTCCCTGAAAGAAGGTAGGGCGCCAAATAGCCCAAATCCAATCATGGAAATGAAAATAGCGAATAGGGCAATTCCACCAATCAATAATTTCCAGATGAGTAAACTGTATCTTTTTGTATCCTGTGGAGAAAGGGATTTATTCATTTTGTGTTGTTATTTTCCAAAAACACCGGGATAGGTGATTTCGGATGCAAATTTATTAATTTTTTATAGAATCAACTTTCAGCCTCAAAACTTTGGCCATTCTACTATATAGATCGCTAAGGGTAGCAAAGTTTTTAACCTTAATTTTTCTGTTCTGGTTTTATGCCTTGATCTTTTTACTTTCAGCTTATTTATAATTGTCTTTTAAAAACTCCAGGTATTCGTTAATCCGTGTCCTGTCTGTCAGTTTTTCAAAGTTTTCTTTACTGATGATAAAACCTTTATACAGGTTTGCCGGAACTTTCATGATGTTCTTTAACTGGCCTGTAATGCTCGATTCGTAAAGCTTGGCATCCTCAAGGTCGATAAAACTTGTAATGTAAATTAACTGGTCGTTATCCAATTCTACCAATTTATGTTCCAAATCGTTGTCGGGGTAATTTCCGCGGTTAAACTGACCGATCCCGAAACGTGATGAGCTTAGGGTTAAAGTGGCATCGGCTACGTCGATTACATAATAATATTCTTCTGATTTTGCCGTACTGAAAATGCTGGCAGGTTTAACTGGATCAACCGGTTTAACCTCAACAGGCTTCGCGACAGGTGTTGGTTCAGCCTTTTTTGCGACAGGATTTTCAGCTACGAGCGGTTTTGTGGGTACAGCAACCGTTGCAGCCTGGCTTACAAAACGGGGCGCGTTTGCATCAAAATCGATCAGTGCAACCGGACGCTGTTTAAATTCTTCAAGGTTGGCTTCAATATATTTTAGGTGATCGCGTACCAAAGGCGTAATAATTTTATCGTTAGGGTAGCGATTGATAATCAGGTTAAATTCGGTAAGTAGCGGATCAACCTTTGCGGTACGCCCAACAGCAATGGCTTTTAAGTAAGCATATTGCGGCGCAAGATCATTTTCAGGGAAAGCTGTAATATTATCATCGGCCTGTTTCACCACATTGGCATAATCTTTTTTTGCATAGGCATCAAAAGTTGTGTTGTAATTGTTGATGGCCATATTTTCCATCTGCGTTTGCTTGGCCGAGTATGATGGATCTAAAATGTTTTTGGCAAAATTGGATTGAGGGAATTTGGTTAGTACCAATTGTTTATACTGATCTGATTTTACCTCATCAAGACCTTTATAGTTCAGGTATAAACTGTAATAAATGGCAACCAGATGGTTGTTATCCGGATATCTTTTGATCAGTTTCAGATAGATTTTATTTGCTTCAGGCTTGTCATTCAATTCCTGCTGGTAAAAACTGGCAATTTCAAAATAAGCATCAATAATTTTTTGATCAGATGCCGCCAAAAGTGCAGGTGTGGTTGGTAAGGCATCTAAAAACTGTTTTTCGAGCGATGTCTGGTCTGCAGCCGTTGGGCTGGTTTGGCCATTTGCAGGTGTAATTTCTGTAGCTACTTTTCCTCCGGCTAAAACCTGGTTGGTTTCCTGTGCAGATGAGCGTATGCTCTGACGCCAGTTATCTTCCAGCTGTCTGGTTCCCCATCGTTTTTTAAAGTCGCCAAAGCCATTGCTAATCGCTGCATTATTATTGAAATAAAAGGTATTTCCGGCAGTATTATTTGGTGTATTTAAACTCCTGTTTGGAAAATCCGGATCATTTAAAAATTGGTTGTTCATTACGCCTCCTGTATTGCTCACTTCAACCTTTGGTGTTAAATAAGCTTTTACTTTAGCTTCACGCTCGGCAGCCGGGAGTTTGGCAAAGGCCTGGGCAGTGTCTTCTTTGGAGATAATGGTATATCTGTCGGTTAGATATTGCAGGTTATCTGCTTTTTTAACAATGTTGCCATAATCAGGAAAGTTTTTCGGTAATATCATCACGGTACTATCGTAGTACAGTTTTGCTTTAATGTAGTTGTTAAACTCTTTAAAGTTTAAATCGGCAATTCTTAAATAAGATAATGCCTTTTGTGTTTGATTTCTGGTGCTGTTTAAAACCGACTTGTGGTAGTTCTCTTCAGCTTTTACAAAGTTTCCCTCTGCAGAGAAAAGCTCTCCTACCTGGTAATAAATCTGATCGGTGTAGTCAGTATTCTTATCATCTTTTAATAAAGCTAAAAGTTGTTGTTCCTTGTTAAGTTTTTCTCCATTTAGTAGTGCTCTCAGCTTAATCCGGTTTAAATTGGCATGAAAATACATTTCGAAAGGTGCATTGCTTTTTTCAACTTTGGTGAAATTGACATAAGCATCCTGGATGTTTTTCTCCTTTTCCTGTAATTGTGCCAATATAAAGCGCCAACGGATGCGCAACTGTTTTTCTGCAGGCAATGCAATGGCCGATTCTAAAAATAAGATGGCTTCTTTATTACGGTTTTGATAAATGCGCATCTGGCCAGCTGTAGCCAGGGGTTCGGCAAGGTCCTTTTTTAACTGATCGGAAGCGCGCAGCATGGTATCGATAATTTTATCGGCCAGTACCATATTATTGAGTTCCATTTGGCTACGTGCTTTCCAGTTCATGGCCATAATAAAGGTCTTCAGGTCGCTGTTGTAGGTTTTTGCCGTGTAATCAAAGTATTCTGATGCAATAAAATAATTCCCTTTAAGGTAATTTGCCTTGCCCAGAAGCATATAGGCATCATCAATATAGTTGCTGAAACTTTTATCGTTGATAATGGTTTGTCCTTTGGTGATCACCTCATCAAGCTGTTTATTGGCAGCACCCGGTGTAAGTACCAGATTGATCTGTGGCTCCGGATCGAGGTATACAGGCAGAACCTTTTCGTAATTATCGCTATAGCTTTGTAACAGACTCTCATTGTACTCGCTTAGTAAAACATTGGCGTTATAGATATAGTTGTATTTTGCTGTTAAGTTTTGAAACCGACGATCTACCGCTGTATCTTTATTTGCGACACATCCATAAATAAAGACACTTATGAAGATGAAGAAGGGATTTAAGTTTTTGTTAGCGTAATTTTTCAAGTATGATCAATCTCTTTAGTGGATGTACAATAAACAATATATGTAGAAAAATATTTTATTTGGCAACAAATTTTAATTATTCAAAGTTAATTTAATTATTGCATTAAAAAATGGAAAATCCGAAAGAAGAAAATACAAAGAAAAAGGTAAATGCAGCTGCTAAATATTCTGCTATCGGCTTCCAGATGATCGCCACCATAGGTCTGCTTACTTTTATCGGTTATAAAATTGATGAACACCGAAACAGCAAAACCAATCTCATTACAGCGGCTTTTGCTTTGGCAGGGGTGGGCATTGCCCTTTATCAGGCCATCAGGCAGGCTACCAGGAGTTAGTTATCAGTTGGCAATTTTCAGTTGGCAGTTTTCGGTTAACCCAACTAACAACATAACGATTTTTCAATTACCGATTAACCAGTTGAAACGGTTAACCAATGCCAACCTTCATAATATTTCTAATCTGTAGTACTTACTTGATACTAAAAACCTTATCTTTGCAAAAAGTTTTATCTGCTAAGAAATTATACATTGACTCTAGCCAAATTTACCAGTATCTATTTGATTTTCGTAGGCTTATTAATAGGCGTTGTTGCCGTTTTACCTTTATTATTTCCCAATACACTGCTTTTTGTGAACAATTTTTGGTTGATGTTTGGCTTTTTGGCCGGTATCACCTATATCGCTTACATGTTAGTAGATATTGGAGTAAAACGCGATCCGGAAGTAGGTATTATGGCCATTATGGGATCAATTGCCGTGAAAATGATTTTTTGTATGGCTTTTGTGCTGATTTACAGTATAAAAGTGAAGGGAATCGGGCCTGTATTTCTGCTTAATTTTTTTTCTTTATATTTATTGTTTACAGCCTTTGAAGTTTACTGTTTGTTACGTAACTTGCGCCACCAAAATTTAAAGTAAAAAACTGCCAATAAATGGATTGTAACCGAGTTTTTGTGTCTAAAGTTAAAAGGCTAACTATTGTTTTTACGCTTTTAATCGCGTTTTTATCTATCAAAATTGATACTTTCGCTCAGGTTGATAGCGCTGTTGTACCTGTTGATAGTGTCGTTGCCGAATCTGCTCACGCAGCTTCCGGAGAACACGGAGAAGCGGCTGGACATGGCAAAGAAAAATTCGAGCCAACCAAAGTCATCATGGAGCATATTGCCGATTCGCACATGTGGCATCTTTGGGGGCATACTTCATTGCCTCTTCCGGTAATTTTGTATACGCCTAATGGTTTAGAGGTTTTCTCATCTGCTAATTTTCACCACGGCGAACATGATTATAACGGTAAATACAATAACTACCGTTTAGAAGAAGATCATGTGAAAGTGGTTGGTGCTGACGGAAAAATCGATGAAGAAGCAAGTAAATCTGTTTTAGATTTTTCGATCACTAAAAACGTTGCGGCAATGTTTGTAGCGATTTTGGTAATCTTAATCGTGTTTATTTCCGTAGCCGGGGCTTATAAAAAACGTGTTGGCAAAGCGCCAAAAGGTTTACAATCTTTAATTGAGCCAATTATAGTTTTTGTTAGAGATGATATTGCTAAGCCAAACATTGGTCATAAGTACGCTAAATTTATGCCTTATTTATTAACCGTGTTTTTCTTTATCTGGTTTAACAACTTATTGGGGCTTGTTCCAATTTTTCCAGGAGGTGCTAACGTAACCGGTAATATAGCTTTAACCTTTGTAATGGCTTTTGGTACCATGATTATCGTTAATGTTAATGGTAACAAATATTATTGGAAACATATTTTCAGACCAGATGTTCCTTGGTGGTTATATCCAATTATGATCCCTGTAGAGTTGATTGGTATTATTTCTAAGCCTTTCGCTTTAATGATCCGTTTATTTGCGAACATCACAGCTGGTCACATTATCGTATTAAGCTTAATTTCCTTAATCTTTATTTTCGAAACATTGGCTATTGCTCCGGTTTCAGTTGCGTTCGTATTGTTTATGGATGTGTTAGAATTGCTGGTGGCATTTTTACAGGCCTTTATTTTCACCTTATTAACTGCCTTATTTATTGGTATGGCAGTAGAAGAACATCATTAACAGAAAACTATTTTTTACAAATTAATATAAATTAAATTAGTTATGGTAGGTTCAATCGCGGCAATCGGTGCCGGTTTAGCAGTAATCGGTGCAGGTATCGGTATCGGTCAAGTAGGTGGTAAAGCAATGGAAGGTATTGCTCGTCAACCAGAAGCTGCATCAAAAATTCAGACTGCAATGATTATCGCTGCCGCCCTTATCGAGGGTGCTGCTTTATTCGGTGTGGTAGTTGCATTATTAGGTAACAATCCTCAATAATTCAAACTGAAAAATTCTGGCAGGGTATTTAACGATTGGTTATTTACCCTGCCTTATTAAAGTATAAAGAATAAAAAATTAGATAAAATGGAATTAGTAACCCCAAGTATAGGTTTGGTTTTTTGGACCGCTTTAGCATTCATCTGCTTATTGATCTTACTTAGAAAATTTGCATGGAAACCTATTTTAGGCGCTATTCACGAACGTGAGCAAAGCATTGATGAGGCCCTTAATAAAGCTGAATTAGCGAAGCAGGAAATGGCACGTTTAACCAGCCAGAATCAGGATTTGATGCAACAGGCGCGTGCTGAACGTGATGAGATTTTAAAGGAAGCTAAAACCTTGAAAGATGGTATCTTAAACGAAGCTAAAAAACAAGCTCAGGTTGAAGGTGCTAAATTGATCGAGAAAGCTAAAATCGAGATCGAAAACCAAAAGAAAGCAGCTTTAGCAGAAGTTAAAGACCAGGTTTCTACTTTATCGTTAGAAATTGCTGAGCGTGTATTGCGTACGCAGTTGGATGATAAAACCAAACAGGAAGCTTTAGTAGCTAACTTGTTAAAAGACGTTGAATTAAACTAAGCGTATTGCGTAAAGCGGCAAGCGTGCCAAACGCCAAACGCTGAGCGCCAACCCAAAAGATATGTCAGAAATTAAAGTTGCAGGCAGATATGCCAAATCGTTAATAGACCTAGCCGTTGAAAACAACGCGTTAGAATCAGCTTATAATGATATGGTTCTGTTTGATAAGGTGGTTGACGAAACCCCTGAGCTAGAAGCGATATTAAATAATCCAATTGTACCTTTAGATAAGAAAACTGGTATTTTAAACGGGATTTTTGCGGATAAGGTAAGCAAACTAACCATTTCTTTTTTCAAGATTGTGGTAAGCAAAGGTCGTTCGGCGATTTTATTTGCAACAGCAAAACAGTTTATACAGCAATATAATTTAATTAAAGGTATTGTTACTGCTGATGTAACTACTGCATCTACTTTAAGTCCTGAGGCCAAAGAGCAGATTATAGCAATTGTAAAAAAAGAATTAGGCGCCAATCAGGTGATTGTTAACGAAAAAGTTAACGAGAAACTAATCGGTGGTTTTATATTAAAAGTAGGCGATAAGCAATTTGATGCCAGTATTGCCAGTGGTTTAAGTAAACTTAAAAAAGAATTTGCGCAATAGCGGATAGCGTTTTGCGTAGGGCGTTTAGCGTTAATTTGCAAAATGCCCAAAAAATAATAGTGAAGCGTGAGTGTAAGGCGATAGAACGCCAAACGCGTGGCGCCAAACAAAAATATTGCGATAAGCGGATGGCGAATAAATGCCAGGCGCCATGCGCTAAGCACTAAACATTTACAAAAAGATATAAAGTAAAATTATGGTAGAGGTAAGACCAGACGAAGTATCGGCAATTATCAGACAGCAATTGGCGGGCTTCAAATCAGAAACCGAACTGGAAGAAGTTGGTACCGTGTTGCAAGTGGGCGACGGTATTGCCCGTGTTTACGGTTTAACTAAAGTTCAATCGGGAGAGTTAGTTGAATTTGCAAACGGCTTACAAGGTATTGTATTAAACCTTGAAGAAGATAACGTTGGTGTAGTACTTTTGGGTGCTTCAGACGAGATCAAAGAAGGTGATACCATTAAACGTACCAAAAAAATTGCCTCTATTAAAGTTGGTGAAGGTATGCTTGGCCGCGTAGTGAACACTTTAGGTGAACCTTTAGATGGTAAAGGCCCGATCTTGGGTGAAACATACGAAATGCCTTTAGAGCGTAAAGCACCAGGTGTAATTTACCGTCAGCCGGTAAACGAGCCTTTACAAACTGGTATTAAAGCAATCGATGCAATGATTCCAATCGGTCGTGGTCAGCGTGAGTTGGTTATTGGCGACCGTCAGATTGGTAAAACTGCTGTTTGTATTGATACTATCATCAACCAAAAAGAATTTTATGAAGCAGGCCAGCCTGTGTTCTGTATTTATGTAGCTATCGGTCAGAAAAACTCTACCGTTGCCAACATTGTACGTACGCTAGAAGAAAATGGCGCTTTACCATATACCGTTGTTGTTGCTGCTTCGGCTGCAGATCCTGCTCCAATGCAGTTTTATGCTCCGTTTGCAGGTGCTGCAATTGGTGAGTTTTTCCGTGATACCGGTAAACCAGCTTTAATTGTTTATGATGATTTATCTAAACAAGCTGTAGCTTACCGTGAGGTATCTCTATTACTTCGTCGTCCACCGGGCCGTGAGGCTTATCCAGGTGACGTTTTCTACTTACACAGCCGTTTATTGGAAAGAGCAGCGAAAATCAACGCTAACGATGATATCGCTAAAGCAATGAACGATTTACCTGAGTCGATTAAACACATCGTTAAAGGTGGTGGTTCATTAACAGCTTTACCAATTATCGAAACACAAGCGGGTGACGTTTCTGCCTATATCCCAACCAACGTAATTTCAATTACTGATGGTCAGATTTTCTTAGAGTCGAACTTATTCAACTCAGGTATCCGTCCGGCAATTAACGTAGGTATCTCGGTATCACGTGTGGGTGGTAATGCGCAGATTAAATCGATGAAGAAAGTAGCCGGTACTTTAAAGTTAGATCAGGCTCAATACCGTGAGTTAGAGGCTTTCTCTAAATTCGGTTCTGACTTAGATGCTGCAACTAAATCGGTATTAGATAAAGGTGCACGTAACGTAGAAATGCTGAAACAAGCACAGTTCTCTCCGTTTACTGTTGAGAAACAAGTTGCAATTGTGTACGCTGGTACTAAAAACTTAATGCGTAGCGTTCCGGTTAACAAGGTAAAAGAATTTGAAACGGAATTTTTAACCCAATTGGAATTACGTCATCCGGAAACTTTAGCGGCTTTAAAAGCTGGTAAATTTGATGATACCATTACGGGTGTTTTAGATACCGTAGCAAAAGAGATTTCAAGTAAATATTAATAAGATTTGAGACATGAGATTTGAGATTTGAGATTGGGCCGGAAACGTCTCACATCTTACATCTCACATCTCACATCTAAATAAAGAATGGCTAATTTAAAAGAAGTAAGAAACCGGATTGCATCGGTACAGTCAACACAGCAGATTACCAAAGCTATGAAAATGGTTTCGGCAGCTAAGTTGAAGCGTGCTACCAATGCAATTATCGCTTTACGTCCTTATGCAACTAAACTCAAGGAGATTTTAGGTAATCTATCAGCAAGTTTAGAGGGATCGTCATCGCCTTTTATCCAGGAGCGTGAGCCCAATAAGGTTTTAATTGTTACTGTATCGTCCAACCGTGGTTTGGCTGGTGCTTTTAACATGAACGTAATTAAAGCGGCCAATAACTTAATTGCTGAGAAGTATAGCGAACAGTTGAAAAACGGTAATGTGAGCATTATTTCTATCGGTAAGAAAACTCAGGATTTTTACGAGAAACGCAAATACAACGTTATCGGTAACAATAACGAAATATTCTCGGCCTTAACTTTCGAAAATGTAACCAAAATTACAGATGCGATCATGGCTGGTTTTGTTAAAGGCGAGTTTGATAAAGTAGAAGTGGTGTATAATCGTTTTAGAAACGCAGCAGTGCAATTTATTACAACTGAACAGTTGTTACCTTTGCCTAAAGCAGAAGAAACACCGGCAGATCTAAAAACGGATAAGAAAACAACAAACGTTGATTATATTTTAGAGCCTTCGCAAGAAGAAATTGTAGAACAACTAATCCCTAAATCAATCAAAATTCAGTTGTACAAAGCCGTGTTAGATTCTCATGCTTCTGAGCATGGCGCACGTATGACATCAATGGATAAAGCGACTGAAAATGCAGGTGAGTTATTGAAAGCATTAAAACTTTCATATAACCAGGCACGTCAGGCAGCCATTACAACAGAGTTAACTGAGATTGTAAGCGGTGCAGCAGCATTGAACGGATAAGTCAGTCTAAAGTCGGAAGTCTTTAGTCCTCAGCCAAAAAATTATAAAGCCTATTTCTTAATTGAAATGGGCTTTTTTAATGCTTTTTAAACTTCTAATCCAGAATTATTATAATTTTTATGGATTGTAATCCAAAATTATTATGTTTTCTATGGATTGTAATCCAAAATTATTATACTTTTGTGTTGGATTTTTTATTATGATTGTTCGTAAACAGTTGGATTATGCGTTTGCCAGGCTTTTTAAAGGAAAAGCCTTTATCATCTTTGGTCCAAGGCAGACCGGAAAAACTACTTTTGTTGAACAGTTATTGGCAAAGGTTGATAAAAAGACCCTGTACCTCAATGGAGATGATGCTGATGTAAGAGAAACATTAGCTAAACCGAATGCTATACAAATTAGCCAAATGCTTGGTGATTATGAAGTTCTGTTTATTGATGAGGCACAAAGGATAAATGATGTAGGGTTACTGATTAAAATCATTGTAGATCGGTTTAAAAATGTTCAGGTGATTGCAACAGGTTCATCAGCTTTTGAGCTTTCAGGAAAAATAAATGAGCCTTTAACAGGGCGTAAGTATGAAATGATGCTTTTGCCCTTCTCTTATGCCGAACTGGTACATGATACTGATTTTATTACTGAAGAAAGGTCATTGGAACAACGTTTAATTTATGGTTCCTATCCCGAAATCATCAACGATCCACAACATGCAGAAGAACATTTAAAGTTACTTGCAGACAGTTATCTCTATAAGGATCTTTTCACTTTAGAAGATGTTAAAAAACCTTTATTGTTCGAAAAAATTGTGAAGGCTTTGGCACTACAGATTGGTAGCGAAGTTAACTTTTCTGAACTGGCACAACTGGTAAAAGCAGATCAGAAAACAGTTGATAAATACATTAGCCTGCTCGAAAAATCTTTTGTTGTTTTTACCCTGCCAGCATTTTCGGGTAATGTACGCAACGAGATCAAAAAGAATAAGAAAATCTATTTTTACGATACGGGTATTGTAAATGCCATTACACGGAATTTTAACCAGATAGCAAACAGGAACGATGTAGGCGCTCTTTTCGAAAATTATATGATTGGTGAGCGCATGAAATATTTACATCAGCACCAGTTAGAGGCCGAATGTTTTTTTTGGCGTACTACACAACAGCAGGAAATAGATTATATTGAAAAAACAAAGCAGCGGTTTTTAGCTGTGGAGTTTAAATGGAACGAAAGAGGCAAAAATAAAATTCCCACAACTTTTACGCAGGCTTATCCCGATGCAGAAACATTATTGATATCAAAAGCTGACAGGGGAACTTTTTTGAACGGTTAAACTTATCTTTGCAGTATAATATTAATACATGAAAAAATACATCCTCATCATCCTATCGCTTATTCCGTTTTTTGCCACAGCCCAAAATCCGGCAAGAGATTATACCAATGCCGTACTTTGGCAGCAAACTTCGGGCGAGTACCGAGCGTTATGTTTTCAGGCCTACAATTTTGCACGCTTATCTTTAAAAGAAACTTTGTGGGCTGATACGAGTAAAAAGCCAAACTGCGTAATTGTTGATATTGATGAAACCGTTTTGGATAACTCTGCTTTTCAGGGACATGAAATTAAAAAAGGACGAAGTTATGTGCCTGCTGATTGGACAGAATGGACCAGTTTGGCTCAGGCCGATACCGTTCCCGGCGCTTTGGCATTTTTAAAATTTGCGGCTTCAAAAAATATCGAAACTTTTTATGTAAGTAATCGTGATGAAAAGGATTATACGGCTACGTTAAAAAATCTGCAACATTTTGGTTTCCCTTATGCAGATGATGCACATTTAGTCGTTTCGAAAGGAACCTCAAATAAGGAGCCGCGCCGCCAGAAAATTAGCGATACACACAATATTCTACTGTTATGTGGCGATAATTTAAGCGATTTCAGTAACATTTTTTACCGCGAAAATAAAAATACCTTCGGGCAGGTAAATGCCAGTCAGAACTTATTTGGAACAAAGTATATTGTATTGCCAAACCCCATGTACGGGGATTGGGAAAAGCCTTTGTATCAGGGCGAAAAACTTAGTGATAAAGATAAAGCGAAACAAAGGTTAGAACGATTAAAAAGTTACTAAGTTTTTATCATTATTCAGCAATAAGTATTACTTTTGCTGCATCATAAAAATAAACATTATGGAGAACAACGAATTAAAGCACAATACTGAAAGTATGAAAACGGCTAACCAGCCAGGAATTTATAAATTAATGATTTTTGGTGTACTGGTTTGCATGGTGGGTACTTACGCACGTTTCGCTTACGATTCTTGGCAGGTATCATTGGCATCATGGATTGTTTTGTTCATCGGTGCAATTATTGCCATTAAAGGTGTATTCAAAATATTAGACGCATAAGCAATCTGCTATCAAAATATAAAGCCGGTTATGTTTATTCATGACCGGCTTTTTTGTTTTAAGGTATAAATCCGTCAGATTTCAAAAGAAAATAGCTTAGATAAATTTAGTGTTCTTTTTTTGAAAAGCAGGATCCTGTGGCTATCGGTTCCGAAAGCCCTGCCATCCGCTTTACTTCACTGCGTTCGTGTCCGCTCCTGGCAGGTTTAAATTGCTTAGGTACACCTTTCTATGCTAAACCCGACTTGCAGCGGCAGCCCTGATTTTTCATCAGGGCTAAAGCAAAAGGCGGGACTGCTGTAACCCAACTGCTTCTGCATTTGCTTTCCTAAAAATAACAACATAGATTCAAGTATCAAGAGTAGTATTGTTGAAAATGCAATCTTCTTTTTTGAAAAGCATGTTCCTGTGGCTATCGGTTCCGAAAGCCCTGCCATCCGCTTTACTTCACTGCGTTCGTGCCCGCTCCTGTCAGGTTTAAATTGCTTAAGTACACCTTTCTATGCTAAACCCGACTTGCAGCGGCAGCCCCTGATTTTTCATCAGGGCTAAAGCAAAAGGCGGGACTGCAGTAACCCAACTGCTTCTGCATTTGCTTTCCTAAAAATAACAACATAGATTCAGGTATGCATAGTTGTGTTGTTGAAAATGCGATCTTTCTTTTTTGAAAAGCAGGTTCCTGTGGCTATCGGTCCCGAAATCCCTGCCATCCGTTTTACTGCTCTTTGTTCGGTGCCTGCTCCTGTCAGGTTTAAATTTCCTGGGCAGATTTTTCTACACTCAACAAAATAGGTTTTTTATAGTATTCTGATTATAAGGTAATTATTTATTTTCGTTTTTTACTTTATGGAAATGCAGGTTATATCACATCGTTATATAAACATTTTGTTTTTTGGGTTACCTAAAACGCTTTGTAGTATTAAATGAAAAAGAAGGTTACAAAATAACCCAAAACGCAAAACTTCTCATGGCCATTTGAAGCAAATATTTAAAATGATTATTTATTTAGAAACACTCAATCATGAAAAGGAATATTATTGCTATAGCCATAGTTTTAACAATTTTTGGCTGCCAAAAATCGAATGAAAAGTATGCCAGCTCCGACCTCATCGTTGCAAACGAATTAAGAGTGCCTACAGATAGTACTGTTGCTGAAAAAATCATCAAAACTGCTGATATGCGGTTTAGGGTTAAGAATGTCCAAAATACCAAAGAGCAGCTGAGCAAAACGATTAAAGCGGAAGGAGGAACTGTTGCGGAGTTTTCTATCGAAAGCACTGTCCAGGAAACGGATAAAGTAAAACAATCTACAGATTCTTTAAAAGAAATTACAGCCTATCGCACTGAAGGTTATCTGGTGGCGAAGATTCCATCTGAAAAACTAGATGAATTTACCAATACCATTGCAAAAATAGCGGTCTTTGTCGATCACCAATCGATGAAGCTGGACGATCAAAGCATTGCTTATTTGGCCAATAAACTAAAGGCGCAGAATAGAGTTGATGCGGTAGAGAAGATCAATAAAGTAGCGTCTAAGAAAAGTGCCAACGTAGAATCATCTCTTTACATCAAAGACGATTATGTGGATAAGAAAATCGAGAACATGCAGATCGATAGCCGGGTAAAATTCAGTACCATTACCCTTAATTTTTATCAGGATAATACAGTAAAAACCATGATTGTTGCCAATGATAATCTGTATGATTACCGTCCGGCATTTATAAACAGGCTTTGGTTGGGAATTGTAAACGGCTGGACGATTTTTAAAGAGATTATTATTGCTATTTCTAATTTATGGATGTTGGTATTGGTGGGTGTTGTGGTGTTTTTTGTGATAAAACATTTTATCCGGAAGAATAAACTGGCAATGGATGAAGCGACTAAAAACATGATCGATCGGGCCAGGCAATAAGAATCTTTGTACAGTGGTTCGTGTCCGCACGAACCATTTTATAGGATTGCTTCACCCCATTGCCAGCATCCCACGCTTCAGTTCGTAATAAAGAATTAGAGGACGCCTTCAAACGGATTTGTCATGTTGAGCCTGGCAAAACGACCTGTAAAATATTTAAAACAGGTCCATCGACTACGCTACCATTGACAGACTCCGTTAGAATGGTCATCATCTCGACCGGAGCAAGGCGAAGTGGAGAGATCTATTGATTTAGATTTTGCTTCGCAGAGCCTTCGGGTTCTCGACTGTGTTGCACCCGATTGCTATCGGGTCCGCTTGACATGACGGTAACATGAGGGAATTTTTACATGAAGATTAATTACTGTCATTCAGATCGATTTTTATACAATAAATTATCCCTCAGGATGGCAATTCGATATTTATGAGACAGCCTCATAAAATTCATTTAAGATTATTTTTTCGTCTTAGCTGCTAAACCTTTAACCTTGGTTTTATTATCGCTTACAAAAGATTCCCAGCCCGAATAGGTTTTAGATTTACCACCTGAGGTAATTTTCTGAAAGGAATGGCAAACCGCAACAGCCAGTCCATCAGTCGCATCTAAAAACTCGGGTGTTTCTTTAAAATTGAGTAGACGTTGCAACATGGCGGCTACCTGCTCTTTCGTGGCGTTTCCGCTGCCTGTAATGGATTGTTTGATCTTCCGTGGAGAATATTCGGTTACGGGCACATTTCTGGATAGTGCGGCTGCTATGGCAATGCCTTGTGCACGGCCGAGTTTTAGTAGTACCTGGATGTTTTTACCATAAAATGGGGCTTCTATAGCCAGAACATCAGGTTTATACTGTTCCATCAACACTACCGTTTTTTCAAATATCCGCTGAAGTTTAAGAAAAGGATCGTCTAAATGGGTCATTTTAACTACACCCAAACTGATCAGTTCTGTTTTATTTCCCTTTTCCAAAATTACGCCATAACCCATCACTGCAGTGCCCGGATCGATGCCCATAATTACCCGTTCCTTTTTTTCGTTCAACATTACAGCAATATTAAGCATATTTGCAAATAAAAGGAGCATCTTGACAGGCAGGCAAAAGAAAATATTATCGATTTTTATCAAAGTTGCAATTGTAATATTTGCCTTTTGGTTTATTTACCATAAACTGGTTGCAAATAAAAACCTTCAAGATTTCAGTACTTTACTAAAGGGGATCCCTCAGGTAGAAATGATTACGGTAATCGGAATAGTCGTGCTCCTGATGTTTGTAAACTGGTTTTTAGAGGCAGGTAAATGGAAATACCTGATGAGTCATATCGAACCCATCAGTTTTTACAGGGCTATCGAATCTGTTTTTTGTGGTTTAACGCTTGCAATTTTTACGCCCAATAGACTGGGTGAATATGGTGGTCGCGTATTTTTCCTTTCCCCTCGCAGAAGAATTGTCGGGATAGTTGCGATGAGTGTGGGTAGTATCGGTCAATTGGTGCTGACCAACGTTTTTGGAACTATTGCAGCTTGTTTTTTCTTATACCGCTTTATTCCGATTGATAAGGTACTATTTATTGCTTTGGTTTTTTTTGCGGTAATTTTTGGTCTGTTTTTTCTGATCTTTTATTTTAATATCCGCTGGTTGAATGGGATTTTGTTGTCTTTCAGATTCACCCGAAAATATAAGAAATTTTACAGTATTTTAGCCAGGTACCGAAAAAAAGAACTCTTTAAAATTATTGGTTACTGTTTTGCCCGTTACCTGATATTCAGTTCACAATATTTTATTCTTTTTGTTTGGCTGGTGCCGGGATTGCATTATGCGGATATTGTAATGATGACCTGTTTGTTATTTTTGGTACAGTCGGCATTACCTTCATTGGATCTTTTTGATGTAGGCATCAGGAGTGTAACTGCGGTTGAATTATTTAAACATGTAACAGATCAGCATGCGGCAGTTATTGCATGTACTGCCAGTATTTGGCTCGTTAATATTATAATTCCTGCTATCTTAGGCACTTATTTCGTTTTTAAACTTAATTTTTTTGGAAGTCTTAAATCTAACTAGTTTATTTTCTGCTGCTTTAACCTTAATTTATGGGTTTTTGGTGCTTAATTTTATAAGAGGGTGGCATAACCTGATCTATTTTACCCCACAAAAATCTGATCCTCAAACCAGGGTTTCTATCATTGTTGCTGCAAGGGATGAGGAAGCAAATATCAATAAAACAATTGATGATCTGATTGCTCAGCAATATCCAAAAGCTTTGACAGAGATTATCATTATTGACGACCATTCTACCGATAGAACAGCAGAAATTGTGTTAAGTTATGCCGATCGTAATGTGAAACTAATTAAATTAAATGAAGATCGGGCATTAAACTCTTATAAGAAAAAAGCCATACAAACCGCTATCGGTACCTGCTCCGGTGATTTGATTATAACCACAGATGCCGATTGCAGGATGGGATCTGGTTGGTTAGCTACGATTGTAAATCTGTATGAAGAGAAAAACTATAAAATGATTTCTTCACCTGTAGCTTATTTTCAGGAAAAGAGTTTCTTTGAGCGGTTACAATCCTTAGAATTTCTTTATCTGATTGGTTTAGGCGCCTCTACCATCGGAAATAAGCAACCATCAACCTGTAATGGTGCAAATCTGGCCTACGAAAAAACAACTTTTTATGAAGTTGGGGGCTTTCAGGGGATAGATGATCTGGCATCGGGCGATGATGAACTGCTGTTGCATAAAATTGCAGCAAAATATCCAGATCAGATCGGTTTCCTCAAAAATAGGGAAGCCATTGTGTATACCCACGCAAAAGAGACATTGGGGGCATTTATCCAGCAACGTAAACGCTGGGCTTCGAAGAGTACCCGTTATAAAAATAAGGCTATTATCGTATTAGGGGTACTGATTTGGATCTTTAACCTTTCTATTCTCGCAAATTTTATTGCCGGACTTTTTATTCCGGGGTTTTTAGCCGTCGCATTTTATCAGTTGTTGGTTAAAATGGTTTTAGAAACACTATTTTTATGGGATGTAACGGGATTTGCCAAGAGGCGCAGTTTACTTATTTTAATACCTGTTTTAAATGTGCTTCATGTAATTTACATGGTGTACATCGGCATTGCCGGAAATAGTGGTAAATACAATTGGAAAGGCAGAATGGTTAGATAATGGATAATAGCCCATCAAAAAAAGTATGGTTAAAGTTTAAGCGGAATAAGCTGGCCTTCGGCGGGCTGCTCTTTATCTTACTATTGATGCTAATGGGTATTTTGGGTTATTTGATTATGCCGGACGATTCTCCAAATGCGAATGTACAAACGCTCCAGTTGAACAAAAAGAAACCTGGCAGCACCTTTACTTTTTTAATTACCAGCCAGAACCCCAAAGTAGAAAAAGTTAACTTTTTTGAGAGAATGCTCAATGGGCAAACGCCTACTTTTAAAAGCATTCCAATCACTTCTTACCAGATAAAAGGCGATGCAGTTTTTGTTCAGGAATATATTGGTGATGACGAAAAAGCAAAAGAAACCAGATATGAACTGAAAGATTTGTGCCCAAGTTGTGTTTTGCCTTCAAAAACAGGGACATCACAAGCGCTTTTTAAAGAAAATAACATCTATACACGCACCTATATTTTAGGAACTGATATTTATGGACGTGATTTATTAAGCCGGTTGATTTTAGGCATCCGTGTTTCATTATCTGTAGGTTTAATGGCCGTTCTAATCTCACTCTTTATCGGGGTGAGTTTAGGTGCCCTTGCAGGATATTTTGGTGGCAGGATAGATGCCTTTATCAGCTGGTTTATGAATGTGGTTTGGTCGCTACCCTCGTTACTGCTCGTTATTGCGATTTCATTTGCCTTAGGGAAGGGGTTCTGGCAGATATTTATCGCGGTAGGTTTATCAACCTGGGTAGATGTGGCCAGACTGGTACGCGGGCAGGTGATGGCTTTAAAAGAAGTAGAATTTGTAGAAGCGGCAAGGGCCCTGGGTTTTAGTACAGCCAGAACCATTATCAAGCATATATTGCCCAATATCGCCGGTCCGATTTTGGTGGTTGCGTCTTCTAATTTTGCATCGGCCATATTGCTGGAAACCGGATTAAGCTTTTTGGGCTTTGGTGCACAACCACCCATGCCAAGCTGGGGCAGTATGATCAAAGAGCATTATGGCTACATTATTATGGATGCAGCTTACCTTGCCGTTTTGCCAGGTTTAGCCATTATGTTTACGGTTTATGCTTTTAATGTGCTTGCAATAGGTTTACGGGATGCCTTTGATGTTAAAGGACAAAATGTAACGGTTTAATCATAAAAAAAGCAGTACCCATTGTGATACTGCTTTTCCTTAAAATCAAAAGCTTAGGCTGTTGCGGTCAGTTTATTCCCTGAAACAGTAAGCGGATATACTTTCAATGCACTGGTAGTTCCACCGCCATTCGGTTGAGCTAAAATGCTGCCTGAAGTGGTATACCTCGAACTATGTAAACCACATTGAATATAATTACTGTCCTGAATAAATGTTAGTGTTCCCCCCTGGTGTGGACAAACCGCCTGTGTGGCGACAAACGAAGTACTGGCATTACCTGCTGCAATGCGGATAAATAATATGCTGTTTACCGTGACAGATGCACCAACAGTTAATAATTGTGTGCTCAGGTCAACACTTGCTGTAGTACCTGAAGGAACACCACCATTTGGGTTGTTAGGTTCTAGTGCATCACTTTTTTTTCCGCAAGCAGAAAAGCAAGCTCCGGTACAAACCATGGCAACACCCAGTCCCAATGATTTAATAAATTCGTTACGTTCCATAATCGTTTAGTTTTATTGAATTTGGTCTATTTTGCTTTTTTTTTGTCAAATGAAAATCTCCTTGCTATACTGAAGCCCCAACGGTATTGCCCTTTAAGCCATGAAGTATTGGTGTCGGTAATAAACTGCGATTCCTGAATGGCAGTTGCATTGGTGAAATTAAGGTGAAAAATATGCCCACCCGTTTCAAATTCCAATCCGGCACCAAGCGTTTTGTAGTATTTTGTGCCCAATGTGCTTTCGAGATAAGCTTCTTTGTTTTTATCCCTGAAGGGAATGGTATAATCTGCTACAAAAGCCATGCGTTTGGTGATTTTGATACGTCCACCAACGGATAAGGCAAGCATATCGTTCTGATCACCAAAAACAGTAAAATTGCGGTGTACATAGGATGGCATGATCAGCATTGAAAAGTTTGAATTAAACTTACGGGCAATCACCGCCTGCGCTACATAGGTTAAGCGGTCTTTAAATCCGCCAAATGCATTTGCAGCAGTAGGATCTGTTGAAGCTTTCGCAGCTGAAATGGTGGTACTACCGAATAAAGTTACTGCCACAGGTATTTTATCATCAGCAGTTTGCTCCAGCAAGCGGTATTTTAAGTTTCCTTCATAAAGCTGTGTAACTACACCAGCTCCTTTTGCCCTTGCTAAACCTACGGATAGCCTATCACTGATCCCATATTCAAAACCAATGCGGATATCTGTTGACTGATCTAGTCCAAAAAAGTTTTTGGTACCACCTGCACTGCCTGCAATATCGCCAAAACGGTGATCTACCCTAAAATCCAGTTCATTTTTATAAATGGTTTCGTTGGTTTGGATATTGATGAGTTTGGGTGCTTTAAAAGTAGCCTGTACATTCCTTTTTTCAGTGGGCATTTGCAATGCTTTCTCGAGCGAATCTTGTGCAAAAGCCAAAGCAGGCAGGAGGGTAACAGATAGGTACAAAAAAGATTTTAGATGTAATTTCATAAATTTTATTTTTTGGATGGATAAATAGCAGTCACTTTTACCTGGATGGTTTCTGCAATCTGCTTAAAAACGATCGTTGGGATTTTGATGTCATGATCGTCCAGTTTTACATTAAACGTAGACGTGGCTTTCACTTCATCAGCAGTAATGACCAGCGATCCTTTTGTGGTATACGCTTTGGTTACGCCATGGATCTGCAGGTTGCCCTTAACCGTTACCGAATAAGTGCCGGGTTTTGAAAAATCGATTTGTTCTACAATTTTTCCTTTAAAATCAGAAGTAGGATACTTATCACTTTCTATATAATTTTCGTTAAAATGCTCCTGCATCAGTTTTTTCTTAAACTGAAAAGAGGTATTGTTGATTTTAAAAATGACATCATTGGTTTTGGTATTGAGCGCAGAAGCACCTGTTTTGCTCTGTGCGTCGATATCTTCTACAGGTGTAGAAGAAAAAAACGAAGAATTAACGCTTTTGCTTACCAGGATCTGTGCTTTTATGCCTGTGCATAAAAATAGGGCTGTTAATGTTAACAATAATTTTTGCATCTGTAATGTATTTAAGTTTTGAATAAAACCGGCGTTAAATTAGATGGGTTATTCCGGCATGCCCTTGTCAAACCATGCCTGTAGCAGTTCTCTTTCGTTTGTTGTTAAAGAGCCTCCTTTGGGCATCGTTTTGGTAACCAATACACTATTGGCTACACGGCTATCATTTTTAACAGAGGCTATACCATTAAATAACCAAACAGATTTAATTGCTCCGCTTGGGCCATGGCAACTGTTACATTTGGTTTGGAAAAGTGCACCCGCAAAATTGGTATAGGTTACATTGGCAGTGGTTACTGCGGTTGGACCCGTTGGTGTTGTTGGTTTTAATTCTTCCGCTTGTCTTTTAGAACAGGCAAAAAGTATGGCCGTAATTGTGACTAACGAAAAGATTGCATTTTGTTTTTTCATAGCTATTTAATTAAGGGTAAAATTGGTGATGGATTCATTTTATATATCCTCATGTTCGATTGTGCCTGCAATTGAAATCTTTATGCCCGATGGCCAGTCTTTAGTTTATGTTCTGCTTATTTAAAAACATAACCTTATTTCGTATTCATCATGGTTATGTAATTTCTATTGAAATCTTAACCTTTACGTGGGTTGATCGGGAATGGTTGCCTGGAAAAAAAATAAAAAAGCCGTTCCGATTTTACATCAGAACGGCTTTCGGGATAAACTATATTTTAGCCAAAATGAAATCTTTTGTCTTTAAGGGCAGATTAACTTTAGTATCTTTAATTAAAGCTTAAGGAGCTTAACACTTTTGGGTTTAAACGCTGATTGAGTTGTTAAGAACCTGAATTCTATTAATATTGCCTATCGTTAGCTTATACCATCTTTTTTTATTAATCGGCCTTCACCCTGAATTCATTTCAGGGGCTTTCCGGCTAAAAGATGCTGAAACAAGTTCAGCATGACGAATTGGTCAGGGATTGGGTGTTTATAAGATGGTAGTTTAGTTAAAAATTACCAGGTTCGGGTGAAGAGATAAATTGATTTTTCACGAGTTTGAAACAATGGTCACTATGGGATTAAAATAAAAAAGCGAGCATTAAGCTCGCTTCTTATTTTATCTCCAGGTTTTATATTGGTTAATTAAGCCGTTGGTAGAACTATCGTGGCTTGAAACTTTTTCGCTGCCCGCCAGTTCGGGAAGAATTTTTTTGGCCAGTTGTTTACCCAGTTCCACTCCCCATTGGTCGAAACTAAAGATATTCCAGATAATCCCCTGAACAAATATTTTATGCTCGTAAATGGCTACTAAGCTCCCTAATGTATAAGGAGTTACTTTCTTCAATAATATGGAGTTTGTTGGGCGATTGCCTTCAAAAACTTTAAATGGCGCAATTTTTTCAATTTCTGAATCAGATTTACCTTCTTTCTTTAATTCGGCTGTTACTTCTTCTTCGGTTTTACCGTTCATTAAAGCTTCAGTTTGTGCAAAGAAATTTGATAATAAGATAGGATGATGATCGCCCAATGGATTTAAGCTTTGTGCCGGCGCAATAAAATCAGCAGGAATAATTCGCGTGCCCTGATGAATTAACTGATAAAAGGCGTGCTGACCATTCGTACCGGGTTCACCCCAGATAATGGGTCCGGTTTCATAATCAACCTCATTACCATTTCTATCAACATGTTTGCCATTGCTTTCCATATCACCTTGTTGGAAATAAGCGGCAAAACGGTGCATGTACTGGTCATATGGTAAAATGACCTGCGTTTCTGCATTGTAGAAATTAATATACCAAACGCCCAGCAAACCTAGTATTACGGGCAGATTATTTTCAAATTCTGCAGTTCTAAAGTGGTTGTCTGTAGCATGGGCACCAGCCAGTAGCTGTTTAAAGTTGTCGAAACCTATACTCAACGATATAGACAAGCCGATGGCGCTCCATAAAGAATAACGACCGCCAACCCAATCCCAAAATTCGAACATGTTTTCGGTATCGATACCAAAAGCAGAAACGTCTTTCGCGTTGGTCGATAATGCTGCAAAGTGTTTGGCAATATCACTTTCTTTGCCACCTTTTTCCAGAAACCAGTTACGGGCAGAGTGTGCGTTCGTCATGGTTTCTTGTGTAGTAAACGTTTTTGATGCGACCAGGAATAAAGTAGTTTCAGCGTTTAAACCAGCTAATGTTTCGGCGATGTGTGTACCATCGATATTGGAAATAAAGTGAATATTTAAATGGTTTTTATAGTGTTTTAAAGCTTCGGTCACCATTACCGGTCCCAAATCAGAGCCTCCAATACCAATATTCACTACATCGGTGATGGCTTTGCCGGTATAACCGCTCCATTCACCGCTAATGATGCTGTTGCTAAACTTTTCCATTTTAGCCAATACAGCATTTACTTCGGGCATCACATCTTTGCCATCAACTAAAATTGGGGTATTGCTTAAATTACGTAAGGCGATGTGAAGCACAGAACGGTCTTCAGTTTCATTAATTTTATCACCATTGTACATTGATTTTATGGCTTCATCCAATTTACACTCTCGTGCCAATTGAATCAATAATGCTAATGTTTCATCGCTGATGCGGTTCTTGCTATAATCCAGTAAGATATCTTCAAAAAAAACAGAAAATTTATTGAAACGATCTGCATCTTCAGCAAAAAGATCTTTAATGCTTTTTTGATTAATATCTATAAAATGATCGGCTAAATACTTGTACGCCTCAGTTTCTGTGAAATTTATTTTAGGTAACATAATCTTTGTTTTTTTGTAAAAGTAATAAAGCAAAAATTTAAAATGGTCTTTTTAATGTGCTAAATCATTAAGAATTTTACTTTATGGCAGACATTGTGGAAGACTAAGTATGGCAATTCAATATTTTATTTAGCCGCTTAATATTTTCTAAGTACCTGTTTGGTGTTTCAATTCCATCTCTCCATAAAAATGTTTAGCTTAGAACACCTAAACTAAACTAACCCATTATGAAAAAAATATACCTGATCGGTTTTTCTCTGCTGGCATTAAATGCTTTTGCGCAAAAATCAAATTTAAGGCCATTAGTCTCGAAGAAAGCAGATGCCATAGAACAAAAAGTAATTACCTGGAGACGTGATTTTCACGAACATCCTGAACTGGGGAATACTGAAGTAAGAACAGCTGGTATTATTGCTAAACATTTGGAATCGTTAGGCATACAGGTAAAAACGGGGGTGGCCAAAACCGGGGTGGTTGGTGTATTAAAAGGTGGGAAGCCCGGACCGGTAGTGGCACTTCGGGCTGATATGGATGGCTTGCCTGTTACCGAGCGGGTTGATATTCCGTTTGCTTCGAAAGTGACGACACGATATAATGGACAGGAGGTTGGCGTAATGCATGCCTGCGGACATGATAGTCATGTGGCTATTTTAATGGGTGTAGCAGAAGTGCTGGCATCGATGCAAAAAGATATTCAAGGTACGGTGAAATTCATATTTCAGCCCGCTGAGGAAGGTGTGCCTGCGGGGGATGAAGGTGGTGCAGCGTTAATGATAAAAGAGGGCGTACTCGAAAATCCTAAAGTTGATGTCATTTTTGGCCTGCATATCAATTCACAAACTGAGGTTGGGGATGTAACCTATCGCCCGGGTGGTACCATGGCTGCCGTAAACGATATGAAAATTACGGTTACCGGCAGACAGGCACATGGAGCATACCCATGGAGCAGTATTGATCCCGTGGTGGTTTCGGCTCAGATTATCAATAACCTGCAAACCATTGTTAGCCGCAATTTAAATGTTACCGAGAATCCGGGTGTGGTTACCATTGGTGCCATTAACGGTGGTGTTCGATCGAATATTATACCTGAAAAAGTAGAAATGCTCGGTACTGTTCGTAATTTCAGTAAAGAAGATGAGGCCATGTTTATCGAACGGATAAAAACCATTGCCACCAAAACAGCCGAGGCAGGTGGCGCAACAGCCGAAGTGAAAATCCCTTACAGTAACCATTATCCCGTTACCTTTAACAATATTGCACTTACCGAAAAAATGTTGCCAAGCATGCAGGCTACTGCTGGTGCTGATCATGTCAAATTAAAACCGCCTGTTACCGGTGCTGAAGATTTCTCTTTCTTTCAGGAAAAAGTACCTGGCTTATTTGTGTTTTTAGGGGGCATGCCAAAAGGCAAAGATCCGTTAAAAGCCGCTTCGCACCATACCCCAGATTTTTACCTGGATGAAAGTGGTTTCGTATTAGGGGTTAAATTACTTTCCAATCTAACGTTAGATTATATGGCTATGAAAAAATAAGCGTTGGTTTATTAGTTCAATAGTCATTGGTTCATTAATCATGGTGCCTAATGATTAAAAAGAAAATAAAATTGGTTAACAAACATTAAAAGGAGTGGTTTCAATTGAAATCGCTTTCCGTCATGCGCTATGCTCAAAGCGATTTCCTATATTTGTTTCCATGACAAAAGAACAGGTTCAGGATTTAAGAGACAGGGTAACGTCTCTGAGGAGGTATCTTTGACGTTGATGAGCTACTTTACGCCATTAGCGAAGAAGAAAAATTAACCATGGCGCCCGATTTCTGGGACGATCCAAAAAAAGCAGAAAAAATTCTGGCAGAAATCAGTTCAAAGAAAAAGTGGACTGATGGTTTTAACGAAACCCATAATGCGGTTGAGGATGCAGCTGTGATGTTCGATTTTTTTCAATCCGGAGACGCTTCGGAAGCCGAAATGAAAGAGCAGTTCGACATCGCGAAACAAGCTGTAGAAGATCTCGAACTCAAGAACATGCTGCGCAGTAAAGAAGATCAGCTTTCGGCCGTTATGCAGATTACTGCTGGCGCCGGTGGTACCGAGAGTTGCGATTGGGCTTATATGCTGATGCGGATGTACCTGATGTGGGGCGAGAAAAACGGCTACAAAATTACTGAACAGGATAGTCAGGAAGGGGAGATTGCAGGAATTAAATCGGTAACCCTCCAGTTTGACGGCGATTTTTCTTACGGCTACCTTAAAGGCGAAAATGGTGTTCACCGTTTGGTACGGATATCGCCTTTTGATTCCAATGCCCGCAGACATACCTCTTTTGCTTCGGTATATGTTTATCCTTTGGTTGATGATACCATTCAGATTGATATTAACCCAGCCGATATTGAATTTGAAACGTTCAGGGCTGGCGGTGCTGGCGGACAAAATGTAAACAAGGTTGAAACCGCTGTGCGTTTATACCACAAACCATCAGGCATTATTATTAAAAACCAGGAATCGCGTTCGCAGTTACAGAATAAAGAAAATGCCATCCGTTTGCTCAAATCGCAATTATTCGAAATCGAAGAACGGAAGCGTAACGAGGCCATTGCTGCTGTCGAAGGATCGAAGAAAAAGATAGAATGGGGTTCGCAGATCAGGAGTTATGTGTTGGACGACAGGCGTGTGAAAGACCACCGTACCAATTACCAGACTTCTAACCCCGATGCAGTGTTAAACGGTGATATCAATGATTTTTTAAAGGCTTATTTAATGGAGTTTTAATCTAAAACAAATGGCAAAATCATCAATCCTTATCATGTTATTGTTTATGGCAATTAGCTATTCGAATGCACAAGAAGTAATCCCATTATATACTGGCGACATTCCAGGTGCAAAACCTACGCCAGCAACCTATGTAGAAAATACAGAAGTACGTTCAAATGGTACGTTAAGTGTTACAAAAGTATCTATACCTACAGTAACGGTTTTTGAAGCGCCTAAAAATATTGCCACCGGAACGGCCGTAATTATCTGCCCGGGTGGCGGTTATGGTGCTTTGGCCTTTAGCCATGAAGGAACCGATGTAGCCAGGCGCTTTAATGCCATTGGTGTTACTGCATTTGTATTAAAATACCGTTTGCCGAGCGATGAAATTATGGTTGATAAAACCTACGGACCGCTGCAGGATGCACAAAAAGCCATTTACCTGGTTAGAAAGAATGCCAAAAAATATGGAATCAAGACCAGGAAGATTGGGATTATGGGTTTTTCTGCTGGTGGACATTTTGCTTCAACTTTGGTAACCCATTATAATGATCTTAAAATTTCTAACCCTGAAAAGATAAATCTGAGGCCAGATTTTGCTGCTTTAATTTATCCGGTAATCAGTTTCGAAGAATCGGTGCATACAGGTACCATGAAGAATTTACTGGGACCAAATCCTCCCGATAGTTTAAAACATTATTTCTCGGCCAATAAAAATGTAAATCAAAAAACGCCTCCTGTTTTCTTTGTGCATGCCAAAGACGATAAAACGGTGCCCTACGAAAATAGTGTACTGATGAATGCAGCCCTAAAGCAACATCAGATAGATACTGATATTTACCTCTATGAAAAAGGTGCCCATGGCTTTGGCCTGATCAACAAAACTTCTGATGTAGACTGGTTTAACTTGTTGGCGCAGTGGATAAAAAAAGAGAAATTTTAATATCTTTGCTGGATATTTTAACCTCTTAACCGGAAATCTTAATGCAAAAAACAATTAAATATGTGATGGTAACCCTGGTTGCTGCCATAGCAGTGGCGGGCTGTAAAAAAGAAATTAACTGGAATGCCAGGCCTGATCTTAATGGAAATGGCTGCAAGCTGACGAGTTTAAAGACCGACTTTGGTACACTGGGCGAAGTTGAAATCAGCTATAAATATGATGCATCTGGTAAATTGATCAGTGCAACGAGTGATGGGGAAACCATGACTTATACTTATTCCACTACTAAAATTACCGGTACGTTAGAAAATGGTGAAAAAACAGAACTTACCCTGGCAAACGGTAGGGCTGTTTCCAGTTATATGTCTGATTTTTTCCCAGGGGTAAGTGCTACGAGGACCTATACCTATAATGCTGATGGTTATTTAACGGTTGTTAAAAGCTATTTAGGAAATATTCTGAATTCAACTGCCGAACTTAGCTATACAGGTGGTAATTTGACACAGGAGAAAGTAACCTATGCCGAAGATGGAAGTGTAGAGACAATTACTCATGAATATTCTGGTGAGGTGGCGGTAAATGCATACCAGATGGCTGATCCACTTGCTGCCATTGTAGATTATGTGCCAGGGAACTATTTTGGAAAACCATCTAAAAATGTACTCAAAAAAACTTTTACAACTTCTAATAAGCTATCTGGAGTAGATACAGAAGAATATAATTATGTTTTTGATAGTAAAGGTAATGCAACTTCCATTGTGATCAAAAACTATACTAATAACGGTGGCAGTGCAACCGATGCATCTTTAACCACATTAAGTTTAGTTTATAACTGTAAATAGGATTTAAACTTTAGTAAAAGCCTGATCATAAATTAATGGTCGGGCTTTTACTTTTATATAGCTTTTACTTATTTCAGCATAAACTACAACGCTCATTTTACCACCCTATTTTTACGATTTACCCCCTTATAAATGGGATATGATTTGTATATATTTGATTACATTAAAGTAAGTTTTACTCTTGGTGAGTTGTTAATAATTTAGAAAATACCGGGTTAAAATACAAAAGGGTTTACAATTTTGAACGTAAGCGTAATTGTATCTCAGTTTTTATGAATTAACATCAAGTGAATTGCTTTACAATTAACCAAATATTTACCTAATTCAAAAAAAAATGAGTAAAGAAAAAATGAAATGGTGCCTACTGTTGGTATGCCTGTTTACCGGATTTTTATCTTGTAAGAAAGATAAGTCTGATGTTAAATCTGATAGCGGTCAGGTCAAAGCCTGGGAAACCTTAATTGATGGCAATTCTTTTGCGAGCTACACTAATTTTGAGGCCCAATGGAATTATAACTATCCTTGGGGTACCGATCATAATGGTTCGGCCCGTATGGTAGGCAGCTCTTCTAATCATAATCAAATCGCTTTAAGCGGTGGCGTATTAACCATTAAAGCTACCCGTTTGGCATCATCGCCAGGAAACAGTACAGCAAATGGTTTTACCAATGTGGCCATTTGGTATAATTCTGGTGCATGCCATGCCAAGCAACAGGTGCTTATTAACGATCAGTTCCCGAGTTATACCATCTCAGGAGATTTTGCCGTGCCTACGAGTAAGGGTACCTGGCCTGCATTCTGGATTACCGGAGTAAATTCCTGGCCACCGGAAAGCGACATTATGGAATTTAAAGGCAACAACACCAATTGGCAAAACACTTATGACGGTGGTTGGGAAAATAAACTTACAACAGTTTCTAATGCAGGTTCTTATCATAATTACAAATGCTGGTATAACAAAGTAAGTGCAACTGATGTAGATTGCCATTATTATATTGATAATGTTTGGGTAGCCAAGCATACGATGAGTAATTCGGTAAATAAACCGATGTGGCTGATTATTAACATGCAAATGGAGGGCGATAGTGGTTCACCTGGCCCATCCGGCAATACTTTTTATACAGGTAAAAATATTTACCTGGGCAGGGAAAGGGCTTTTTAGATAATAAATAACAATTCATTTTGGAGGCAGCCTTACAGTTGCCTCCATTGGAGTATAATATATGAACAAATACCTCATTGTGTTTGGTGTTACCTTAATCTGTATTTTATCGGTGCAGTGCAAAAAGGATGAAATAGCCGTACCGGAAAATAATCTTGTACTCCTGGTTAACAAAATTAACCAGATAAGACAGCACGGATGTAATTGTGGCGTTGAATATATGGCTCCCGTGCCTGTTTTAAACCTGAATAATCAGTTACAAACTGCGGCTATCATGCATGCAAAAGATATGGCTGAGCAAAATTATTTTGATCATTTATCTCCAGATGGGGGTACGCCTGCCGAACGTGCAATAAGCGCAGGCTATAAAGGCGATTTCAGGGCAGAAAATTTAGCCAGGGGGTATAGCGAAGTAAACCAGGTCATTAACGCGTGGAAAGCCAGTGTAAGCCATTGCAAAGCCATGATGGATGCTAAGAGTAAAGAAGCAGGTGCCGGTATGGCGCAAAATTACTGGGTAGTAACCTTCGGGAGTTATTTATAACCTTTTATCGTTTTATCAATTACATCCAGCAGGCCATTACTATAGGTATCATTAGCCAATTCCCAAAACATAATGCCATTTAAGTTTTGATCCATTACATATTTGGTTTTTAAAGAAACTGATTTAGGATCATCAAAGGTGACGAAATACCGCGTTTGTGGATTATAATAGTAGGGCGCTTTGGCTGTCTCATCCCAGTAATAAGTATAGCCATTTTCAGTCGAAAACTGTTTATTGAAATCCTTATAACCAATACCATTTAAAAATTTTGTTGGCTGATATAAGCCGTGGTTCGCATCGCTGGTATTTTCAAAAATACGGGCATAAAATGCGGCTCCTAAAGCAATTTTTTGTGCGGGTACACCTAAACCGGTTAATGTTTTTACCGCATAATCTGCAGATAAAGTTTGTTGTGGTGTAGAGTACAATGGAGAATGGTGGCCACTTTGGGTTGCATACCCACTTACCAGATCGTAACTCATTACATTTACCCGGTTTACTAACGGCATTACCTGATCCCATTCAAAGCAAGAGTCAATACAGTTTTTTGTGCCTCCTGCTGCAAAACTAATTTCTGCTTTTTTACCGAGTTTATTTCTCAGTTCTTTAATCAATAAAGTAAAGTTGTGTTTGTCATCTGTTGTATACCGATGCCCGGGATAACCCGAAACTGCCGGATATTCCCAATCGATATCTATACCATCGGCCTTAAAGAAATCTAATAGTGCTTTGGTGGTTTTAACGAATGTTTTTCGTCCTTCATCTCTGCTAAATACCTCCGAACAAGAAGCACAGGCACCCCACCCACCCATAGCAATCATCACCTTTAAATTGGGATTACGTTTTTTCATCCCGACCATTTTAGAAATTAAAGCCGAATCTTTAGCTGCCGTGATGTTTAAACTATCGCCCTTTAAATGCCCGAAACTGTAAATCAGGTGACTGATCTTTTCAATCGGAAAACTATCGATAACTGATTCTCCCTGTCCGGTATAGTAAGCAATAACGTTTGGTTTAACTATTTTTTGTGCTTTTAGGCTGCCAGCGGAAAGCATTAAGGCTATCAGGCAAATTCCAGGTAGATTACTGATCTTTTTATACACGGGGCTAGGCTATTTAGGACTACTTTTCTGCTAAAATATTTTGGAGTTCGTTCAATTCAGCTACTTTTTCTGTTGCGCCGGCATTTTCGTAAGCAGAAATCAGGTTTCTGATTACGCGACGGATAATATCGGTATTGCTGCAGGGTTTATAATATTCAGGTAAAGCCTCCAGGTTAAGCTGACGTAGAAACTGGTCTACATCATGTTTGCCAAAAATGTTGCCCCGGTTAAAAGCATTGATGTAAAATAGCACACCATATTCGGAACCTTCCTGCTTACTATCATCAATATAACCTAAAATAAAATGCTGCGGCAAATTAATGCCATAAACAGGCAGATCTAACTTTTGGGCCAGGGTAGAGTAAATAATAGCCAAAGAAATCTGGTTACCTTTTTTACTTTCTAAAACCTGATTTAAGTAAGAGTTTTGTGGGTCGTGGTGGTTCTTGGTGTTGCCGCCAAAGCCATATTGCTGGTATAAAACATGGTTAATCAGTTTTACTTTCTCAACTGAACTCATTTCGTACTGCAGGCCCAGCCAGATATCTCTTTTGATTTCTTCAATTTGGTTAATTACCTTTTGCTCGTCTAAATCAGGATATTGATAACGGTTTATAATCAGGGCGCCCTGCAATAAATCAAAAGCGCCGCTTAAATACCAAAGATTTAAATCTTCTTTAACTGTTTTGAACTGGATCTGATGGACAATGTTTTCAATACGTTCCTGCAGCAGTCCATCGAATGATTGTTCCCAGGCATTTTCTAAATAATGGATAACTTCACCACCATATTCAAGCAGTTTTTTCTCCACATGTTGGTACACTTCCTCATCCGGATCGTCCAACAATTTAACTAAAGCACTTATCTCTGCGATATTTTCCATAAAACATACATACGTTTGCGGCGTTTAATTACTTTTGCAATATTATGTTATTTCAATTTATTATAGATTACCTTAAACACCGTTTAACAGCTAAGAGCAGGCATGGAACGCATTCGCCATTTGTATACAAGCTCGCCGATGAGGTAATTTACGATTTTAACGACAAATCTGAATACAAAAATATAGAGGAGCAGCGAAAAAAACTTTTTAATGACGATTCCATAATCACTGTTACCGACCTTGGTGCGGGCTCACACCTTAATAAAAACCGAACAAAGAAGGTAAGTCAGATTGCCAAAAATGCATTAAAGAGCCCAAGATTAGCCAAGCTTATTTATCGGCTGGCCAAAAACGCCAAAGCTAAAAGTGCGATCGAATTGGGTACTTGTTTAGGTGTTACAACAGCTTATTTAGCAAAAGCAGATGCCCAAGCAAAAGTGGTTACGATAGAAGGCTGTCCGCAAACGGCAGAGGTAGCCAGAAAAAACTTCCAGGAACTGAATTTAGAGAATATCGAACTTCATGTGGGCAATTTTGATTTAATTTTGCCCGATATTATAGCGCAGCAGCCGAGCCTCGATTTTGTTTACATTGACGGAAATCACCGTAAAGATGCTACCTTGAATTATTTTAAATGGTGCCTGCCAAAAGTAAACGAAAATTCGTTACTCATTTTTGACGATATTTACTGGAGTGAGGGGATGAAAGAAGCCTGGAGCGAAATTAAAAATCACCCTGATGTTACCATAACTATCGATTTGTTTTGGATCGGTTTGGTTTATTTTAAAAAGGGACAGGCCAAAGAACATTTTAAACTTAAGTTTTAAAGACATGCAGGAACCGAAATTAGCAGGTATCCAGAAACGATCGGCACTCTTTGTTTTGCTGCTCAGCCTTTTCTCTGGCCTCGCAGCCTACCTGCTATCGTTCCTTTATAAAATGGATGCCCTTACGCATATTATGCTGGGGTGGGATATTTTTTGCCTTGTGCTCAATATTCTGCATTGGTACATGTTTTTTCATACCTCTGCTGCCGAAACGCATTTGAAAGCCAAAATGCAGGATGAAACCCGTGGCGAAATTTTTGCCATTGTAGTAGTTTCTACCTTTGCCGGTTTGCTGGCGGTAGTTTTACTGCTTATTAATAAAGATATTGAGCCACTTGATCTGGTGATTGCCATAATGGGCATGTTTTTATCGTGGTTTCTGGTGCATACTACTTTTACCATGCGGTATGCTCATTTGTATTATGGTGACAAGAAGAAAAAAGCATCGGAAAAGGGTGGTTCGGGATTGGAGTTTCCAGGTAATGATGAACCTGATTTTGTCGATTTTGCCTACTTTTCTTTTGTGTTGGGCATGACTTTCCAGGTATCGGATGTTGAAATTTCGAATAGAGAGATCAGACGTCTTTCTCTTTTACATAGTTTAATCGCTTTTATCTTCAATACGGTTATTGTAGCACTAACCATCAATGCCTTGGCAGGGCTGAGCAAATAACGAATCGTCTCGACCGGAGCATTGCGAAGTGGAGAGATCTGTCATCCCACATTTTTTTCATCCTGAACGCAGTGAAGGATCTTTAAAACATACCTTTTAACAGGAGGAGGTGCCGTGAAAAGATTTATTCCAGACAGTTATAGCTGTTTTTTGGAAATAAACAGTCCGGTTCTTTTGGCAGGCTTCAGTCCCGCTCTCCGTTCTTTCCGGTGAAAAACCGGAACCCCTTCGATCGGGTTTAGTTACAAAGGTTAAATGCTTTTGGGCACATGCCAGGAGTAAGCCGTTTGGTCATAAACCTGACAGCAGCGGGCATCCCGATTTTCAATCGGGATAAAGCGAATGGCGGGGCTACAAGAGCCAAGAACCACAAGCCTTTCGTTTTCAAATTAAAATAAGTTTGTTAATTTATTCTGTCTGGTAATCAGTGTTTTATGATTGTAAACTGATTTTTCAGTAATATAACTTGTTTTGTAGTTGTAAAACTGAAAAGTAAGTTATAGATTTGGGTATGGAAGAATTAACCAAAGCCGAAGAGCGCATTATGCAGGTTTTGTGGAAACTGCAAAAGGCATTTGTGAAAGATATTATCGATGAACTTGAAGAAGAACCTAAACCGCCTTATAATACCATCTCATCAATTGTCAGGCTTTTAGAAAAGAAAGGCTATGTTGATTATAAGGCTTATGGGAAAACCTACGAGTACTTTCCGGCCATTACAAAGGATGAATATGCCAAAACTACCTTCTCCAAATTGTTTTCAGGGTATTTTGATAATTCTCCAACCAGCCTGTTATCGTTTATGGTAAAAGAGGAAAAACTAAGTGAAAAGGATATAGAAGAAATTAAAAAGATCATTAACCAGGATACAAAGCCATGATTTTAATTTACTTATTAAAGGTTTCGGCCTGTACACTAATGTTCTTTGCCGCTTACCAGTTATTGCTGGTCAGGCTCACGTTTTTTAACCTGAACCGCATTTATTTATTATTGATGTTGGTGTTGAGTTTTGTTATTCCGGCAGTTACCATCGAAAACCGTCACGAAGTAACGGTAGCCAGTCAAGAGATTCCGTTCAAAATTGCCTATAGCAACGATGGTGTTGTTGAGCAGGATTTTGTTGATGAAAGTAGCGCCGCCAATAATAGCCTAAACTGGGATCAACTGCTTATGTACGGTTATTGCTCAATTTTAGCCGTTCTTGTTTTTAGAATGCTGTTTGTGATGGTACGTATTCAGATCCAACTGCGTAGACACGCTATTGATAGGAGTGGAGCTGTTATCCTGGTTGATGAGAAATCTACCATAAAAAACTGTTCTTTTTTAAACCAGATTATTATCGACTCCTCTTTACAGTATGAAGAAAAGAATCTGGTCATTAAACACGAATCTGTCCATGTGGAGCAATTACATGCTGTAGACAAACTTTTAGTCAATTTGGTTGCGGCAATCCTTTGGTTTAACCCCATTATCTATTTCTGGCGAAATGCCATTGGTCATAACCACGAATTTCTGGCAGATCGCGAGACTTCAAAAGTTGCAGACAAGAAGGTTTATGCTTTTTTACTTTTAAACCTGGCTATGCCTGAAAAAAAAATACTCATTAATAGTTTTAGTAAACTTCCACTAAAAAATAGAATCATGATGATGTACAAAGAACCAAATGCAAAGTTGCAAAAGCTTGCCTATGTAGCCATTATTCCGGTTTTAATGATTTGCTGTATGGCATTTACAAACCGCAAAGAAATTATTTTAGAGAAAAAATTGACGGGGAATCAGGCGTCTGCAGATGCACCGATAAAGCCGAATGTTTATGCTATGAACTACTTAAACAGCAATATTAAGGTTAATCCAAATGCTGCTTTTAATGAAGTAGAGCCTACATTGGTTATTGATGCCGGCCACGGCGGAAAAGATGGAGCCGTTTCTGCACTGGATGGACAAAAAGAAAAAGACTTAAACCTAAGAGCTGTAAAAATACTTAAGGAAGAAGCCGAAAAAAGAGGGATAAAAGTGATATTAACCAGGAGTACCGATCAGTTTTTATCACTAAGAGATCGTTTACCGAAACAGGAGGCTACGGCATTTATTTCCATCCATCATAATGCAACACTTGCAAATGCGGCTGTGCCTTTCGGTGGCGTTGAAGTTTATGTTTCGAAACTGAACAGCAATATTAAAACTGCTGAAGATCTAGGCGCTGGTATTTTAAGCAAGCTGAAACAGCTTAAAGGGATGGAAGTAAGAGATTCACTAAAAAATGCGAATCTGTTATTGTTACGCGAATCTAAAATACCTGCTGTTTTAATAGAACTTGGAAATATTTCGGATGGTAAAACATTACACTATATCAATCAGGAAAAAAATATCCAGAGAATCAGTAATTTGATTTTGGACGGATTTGTAGCTTTTTCTAAACGTGGATGTTAAATAAAACAGGACTATGGAATGGTTAACCTATCTGCTTAAAGTTACTGCCTGTACGGCATTATTTTTTGGTTTTTACCTGGTGGTTTTAAGAAAGCTCACCTTCTTCAAAATCAATCGTTTTTATTTGCTGGCTTCTTTATTCTTGAGTTTTATTATTCCGGCTTTGCAGTTTGAGGTCAAACGTAAAATGCCCATGTTAGAAACTGAGCTTGTAGATATGCCTGATTTAAAACCAATTCAACCTGCCCCTGTGCAACTTATTCAGCCTATCATGGTCGAATATCAGCCAGAGGTGACATCTAAAATTAATTGGGTGGGCATAATGGCTTATGCTTATAGTGGCATCGCTTTGCTTTTATTGCTCCTTTGCCTATGGCGCTTATTCGTTTTGCTTAAACATACAGGAAGTTATACCCAAAATAGTAGTGGTCTAAAGCTGATTACCAAAACAGAAGGTTTTACCAACTGCTCCTTTTTTAACTATGTTTTTATAAACGATGCGGATTTAAGTGCAACGGATTTATTTGTTCTGCTTAAACATGAACAGGTACACGCCAGGCAATACCATTCGATAGATAAAATTATTTTAATGGTTTTAAAATCTGTTTTATGGTTTAACCCCATAGTTTACTTATACGATAAAGCTTTAGAACAGGTGCATGAATATGAAGCAGATGAAATCACTTCAACAGGTTATGGAAATCAGGCATATGCCAATCTTTTATTAAAACTGGCTATAACTAAAAGTGATATCCCCTTGATCCACAATTTTGTGAAAAGCCCCATTAAAGACCGCATTAAAATGTTGTTCCACTCAAAATCTAAAAACATGAAAAAATTAACTTACTTATTGGCCATCCCAGTTGTTGTGGGATTGGTATGGCTATTTGCCGTTCAGGTAGTGTATGCACAAAATATAAAAGATGAAGGCAAACCTTCGAAAGATTTTTACGAAAGAGCCTTGAAGGGGAAAGTCCTTAACATTAAAAAAGAAACTATAGGTCTTTATACATTCGATTTATTATCGAATGGAAAGATTTATCCGATTGAAGCCACCACTTTTAAAGAAAAGATTAAAGTTGGCGATGAACTGATCGTTTATATATCAGGTAAAGGCTTTAATATCAAAAAAACAGATAAAAACGGAAAAGTTATCGCAGAAACCAAGGAGTTGATCTATAACGCAACAAAAGTTACTACTTTAACCGGAAGCTTAATTTATGAGCAAAAGATAGAAAAACATGCTTTTTTGTATGAAGCCAATAAAGCGCGTTCTGCCTCATCTAAAATTAAAACGATAGAGACAGATATTAATGGTAAGATTGAAAAGATCGTTCTGAATGATGGGCTTTTTACCATCAACTTAAATCTTAAGGCTCAAAATATAAAGGATGATAACTTTAAAGTAGGCGACCAGGTATTGGTTAAATTTATCGGCGAAAAATTGGTGACAAAAAATACTTATGCGACTGATAAAATGATCGTACTTTATTCTGAACCTAAAAAATACCTGATCAAAAATGAAGCACTTTACAGCCGGTTTTATTTTAATGATGGGAAACAGAAAGTTGCTGCGGTAAAAAATCAACCCACTGAAGTTGCCAAACCGGTTACGCCTAAAATCATCTCGTTTTCTAAAATAACCGGTGATGTGCAGCATAAAGTTTCTTACATGGAAAATGCAGTTATCGATATTGTGAACTGTAGACTAGAGGCCGAATATGTAGAATTGGATCAACTTAATGGTAAAATGATCGCCAAAAATGCAGTATTAAAAGCTAAAGAAGGTGGATCTGCAACTGCTAAAATTATTGTTTTTAATTTGAGAAATGGAAACTATAATGCCGAAAATGGCAATGGGGCTATTAAAGTTTTTAAAGGGCTTGGTCCTGACCAAAAGATGTTGCAGGGAATGAGAGACTCTTTAACAAAGGCAGATAATAAAGTGAATACGATTGTAAGTTACAGTGCCCAGGATTCTGTTAAAATGAGTAAGGATAAATCAATTGTAACGCTTTATGGCAAAGCAAAATTGGATTATAAGAATTTTAGCATCTCAGCAGATGAAGCTAGCTATAATAGAAATACAGAAAAAATAACAGCTAAAAATCTTACCCTTCGTAATAAAGTAACCGGAATAACAATGCTCGGCTCTTATGGTGAATTTGATATTAATGGAAAAGCTGAGGTTTGGCAGGGTAATAAATAGTTTGAATGATAAAAGCATTAGGCTTTCTCGCGCTCTTTTTTATTATCATCAATTGCAAAGCACAGTTTAATCTTTCGGGCAAGGTAACCGATGAGGGGTTTAAAGCTTTACCATTTGTTACGGTTAAAATTTCTGGACTTCAGAATAGCATATTTTATACCCAAACCGATAGTTTAGGCACTTACCAATTCAAATTACAGGCAGGGAAATATTCGACTGTTTTTTCCGCAATCAATTTTAAAAACGTAGGCCGGTTAGTTACAATAACAGGCGACACCATCATCAATATCCAACTCCAGGTAATCCCAAATACCCTGAAAGATGTTCAGGTTAATGCTAAAAAAGCATTGATCGAAAAAAAGATCGACCGGATTGTTTTTAATGTGGAGAATAGTATCTCCGTAATCGGAACTGATGCTATCTTGTTATAAAGATTCTTCACTACGTTCAGAATGACAAGACTGGAAGGTATTTCAATCATCCATCCCCTAAAACGCTTCTGCTAAACTGATATAAAATCCTGCCTGGCGTTTTTCATTTGATAATTTTTCGCCAATACCATAATCAAGGCGTACACTCAAACCTTTTGCCGGATCGAAAAAGTAACGGCCACCAAGACCATAATTAGGCTTTAGTCCATCGGTATTGAACTGACCATTGGTGAATACTTTACCAGTGCCTGCAAAAGCTACAATACCAAAACGGTTCATAAAACGGTAGCGTATTTCAGCCTGTGCTGCCATTAAGTTCTCATCCCGGTAGCGGCCACTGTAATAACCCCGCATCATTTGGTCATTTCCTAGTTGCTGCAATAAATAAAATGGCGTGCTTTTACTCTGTATGGTGTAGTAAATGCCCTGTACACCTAAAACTATTTTCGGTGCTATACTAAAGAAACCACGTAGATCGAGCTTAACCTGTGAACCGCTGAAGCTTTCTCCGCCAAAAAAATTAGGCGCATATTGGTAAGTTGCCCTCCCGAAAAAACCTTTAGTGGGGTAGTTGTTGCTATTGCGGGTATCATAACTTTGCGATGCACCGATCCAGGCTACAGAACCACCGTCTCTATCTAAAATTTTTGGGTTAGTGGAATAAACGCCTCCCGGTTGCTTGTCTATAAAACGATAATTCTCAAAACCGAATGAAACACCCGTATAAGCCTTTGGTAAAGTATTCATTTCGGCATCGAAAAGTGTTTTAAAAACCCTTTGATCTAGCTTATCTTCATCTGATTTTGTAGTGTAGTTGCCGATACCATAAAAATTAAAGGGCTGGTTTTTGAAACGGATATCGCCAATAAAGTGGTATTTGTTTCCTTTAGTCCACATATCGCCTTTTAGCATAAAATTAGCTGTCTTTTTGGTAGAGTAGGTGGTGTTCAACGCGAAATTGGAGCTGCGGTTCAGTGTATCTTTACGGTCTACATAAAAGGAATAAATCGCACCAACGCCAAATTCAAATCCAGTTTCCTGGCTATAGCCAAAAGCCGGCAAAGGTAAAAAGCTGGCCTTACGTGTAGTATCTTTTTCGTTCGAGAGCATTTTCCTGATCAGTTTCATTTGTGCGAAAGCACTTCCAGAAACAAGCGCAAGTAAAATAACCAGATAATATTTTTTCATCAGGGTTTTTTGATTTTATAGGCGGCGAAGCTATCATGAGCATATCCTCGTATTGTGAGTATTTTTGCTCATGATGGTTTCATTACCGCAAAGAAAAGGAAATTTAGTAAGAAGTTGGTTAATTGATTAATTGTTTAAATTGGTTTCAAATCCGAAATTCAATTCACTCTATTATCAATCTGCTTTTTATAGATCCTGAAACAAGTTCAGGATGACGATCTGGAGTGGGATTTTTACATTCGTATAATGCCATTGCCTTTTAACAAACAACTCCTTCGACTCTGCGAAGATGACGGTCGCTGGGATTTGATGCAATGCCCGCCGCCACCTAAACCGGATTAAAGGGAAAAGCCCGCAGGTGAGGTACGAACCGAGGACTTGTACCGTAAAGCCGGACTACCTTTTAATAGTGGCTACAGCAATTGCTTTCCAAAAAAAGATGTGATGGCTTGTCTGCATGAAAGATCCTGAAACAAGTTCAGGATGACGATCTGGAGTGGGATTTGATGCAATGCCCGCCGCCACCTAAACCGGATTAAAGGGAAAAGCCCGCAGGTGAGGTACGAACCGAGGACTTGTACCGTAAAGCCGGACTACCTTTTAATAGTGGCTACAGCAATTGCTTTCCAAAAAAAAAGATGTGATGGCTTGTCTGCATGAAAGATCCTGAAACAAGTTCAGGATGACGATCTGGAGTGGGATTGTTGCATTTGTATAATGCTATTGGCTTTTAACAAACAATTCCTTCGACTCTGCGAAGATGACGATCGCCGGGATTTGATGCAATGCCCGCCGCCACCTAAACCGGATTAAAGGGAAAAGCCCGCAGGTGAGGTACGAACCGAGGACTTGTACCGTAAAGCCGGACTACCTTTTAATAGTGGCTACAGCAATTGCTTTCCAAAAAAAGATGTGATGGCTTGTCTGCATGAAAGATCCTGAAACAAATTCAGAATGAAGATTACTGGTAAAGCATTTTTTATGTATTAATCAACTTTAGACTACAGACTGAGGACTCTGGATTAACCAACGTTACCCGCCAAACGCTATGCTCCAAACACTAAACACTTTTACGTTTTCACCTTTCGGCCTAAATACCTACTTTTGCGGCAAACAATACAAAACGAAATGAGCAATACAAGAGGACCGATATCTCAGTTTATGGAGCGTAATTACCTCCATTTTAATGCTGCTGCAATGATGGATGCGGCTAAAGGTTACGAAACGCATTTAGATGAAGGTGGTAAAATGATGATCACACTTGCCGGTGCAATGAGTACTGCAGAATTGGGAATTTCACTAGCAGAAATGATCCGCCAGGACAAAGTGGCTATTATTTCTTGTACAGGTGCAAACCTTGAGGAAGATATTATGAATCTGGTCGCACATTCTCATTATAAACGTGTACCAAACTATCGGGATTTAAGTCCGCAGGATGAATGGGATCTTTTAGAAAACCATTACAACCGTGTTACCGATACCTGTATTCCGGAGGAAGAAGCTTTCCGCCGTTTACAGAAACACATTCACAAAATCTGGAAAGATGCAAATGATGCTGGTGAAAGATATTTCCCACATGAGTTTATGTATAAAATGCTTTTAAGTGGCGATTTGGAGCAATATTATGAGATAGATCCTAAAAACTCATGGATGCTGGCTGCGGCAGAAAAGAATTTACCTATTGTGGTACCGGGATGGGAAGACTCTACCATGGGGAATATTTTCGCCTCTTACGTCATGAAAAATGAATTGAAGGCAACTACCATGAAAAGCGGTATTGAGTATATGGGCTGGTTGGCCGACTGGTATATTGCAAACAGTGGGGGCAAAGGAATTGGTTTCTTCCAGATTGGTGGGGGTATTGCCGGCGATTTCCCGATCTGTGTAGTACCGATGCTTTATCAGGACATGGAAATGGAAAACATTCCTTTCTGGAGCTATTTCTGTCAGATTTCTGATTCGACCACTTCTTATGGTTCATATTCTGGTGCCGTACCAAACGAAAAGATTACCTGGGGCAAACTGGATATCCACACGCCAAAGTTTATCGTAGAAAGTGATGCTACAATTGTAGCACCGTTAATGTTTGCCTGGATATTAAAACAATAATCAGAAAAAATAAATAAACCAAATTGGTTTGTGGTATGCCCATTGGAGATAACCTGTCAAAAATGGGCATTTTTATGGGCTGAATGGCTTGAAATGACATTTGTTTAGAATGATTATAAATTGTATTTCAAGTCACTATTATGTCATGGGATTTATTAATAAGTTATACTTTTGTTCAAGTTTTGGTGGGGCTACCCCTAGTTCAGCATCAATTTCACAACTAAAAGTAAATTAAATAAGTATAAAGTGTTCATTATGAGAGATATCTCGATGATTTTAAAAAGCGTTTGGAAGTCGTTATTCGTATTTTCAGCAATTTCCGTAATAGCGGTTTCTACCGTAAATGCGCAGGATGCTAAAGAAGGAAGGACGCTTTTCAAAGCAAAATGTTCTTCGTGCCACGCATTAGATGCTAAATTAGTTGGTCCGGCCTTAAAAGGTGTAAGTGATCGTCACTCGGAAGAGTTCCTTTTAAAATGGATTCCAAATTCGCAAGGCCTGGTAGCTTCTGGTAACCCTGAGGCTGTTAAATTGTTTAACGAAAACGGAAAAGTTCCGATGACCTCTTTTCCTGAGTTAGACGAAACTAAAGTAAAAGATATCTTAGCTTACATTAAAGAGGGTGAACCAAAAGCAGCTACTCCTGCAGGTGGTGCTGTTGCCGCAAAAGACGAATCTACATCAGGTTTATCGATTGCTGGTATTGTGGCCATTGTTGTATTGGCGATCGTTATTTTAGTGATCTTAGGTCGTGCTTCTAAATTATTAGAGCGTTTGATCCTGCAGAAACAAGGTATTGAGATTGAAGAGGATGTGCCATTAAAAGTAGGTGTGCGCAAGATGTTCAAAAACAAGAAATTTGTCATGTTTTTTATCTTGTGTTTAATCATCTGTTTAGGTTCATTCGGTTGGATGGGCATGTGGAATACAGGTGTACACACCGGTTATCAACCAGTTCAGCCAATTAAATTCTCTCATGAGCTGCATGCAGGTATCAATCAGATCGATTGTCAGTATTGTCACTCTGGTGCGTTTAAATCTAAAAATGCATCTATCCCATCCTTAAATGTTTGTATGAACTGCCATAAAGCGGTACAGGCAAGAGATAAATATGATGGTGAGGTTTCTCCTGAGATCAAAAAAATCTACAATGCTTTAGGTTACGATCCTGAAACACAGAAATATGATGAGAGTAAAGCTAAACCGATGGAGTGGGTACGTGTACATAATCTTCCTGATTTTGCTTATTTCAATCACTCGCAGCACGTAGTTGTTGCAGAAGATGCCATCCGTAAAGCAAAAGGATTACAGCCAACTGAGCCTGTATGTTTCGCCTGTCACGGTCCGGTTAATACCATGGAAGAAATTTACCAATATTCTCCGTTAACCATGAAATGGTGTATTAACTGCCATAAAGAAACTGATATTTCTGGTCAGAAAAATAATGCTTTCTACGCTAAGGTGATCGAGGCGCATGAGAAAATTAAAAAAGGCGAGAAAATTACACCAGCGTTATTGGGTGGTTTAGAGTGTGGTAAATGCCACTATTAATAGATAGAGTTTAGTAAGAACGTTCGAATAAACAGTAATATAGCTTAAATGGAAAGCAACAAAAAATACTGGAAAGGCTTAGAGGAGTATAACAATACCCCCGATTTTGTTAAAAATAACAAAAACGAATTCGCCGAGCCACTTCCAATAGAAGATGTTTTAAATGAAGCAGGGTTAAGTACCGTTACCCCACGCCGCGACTTTTTAAAGGCGTTAGGTTTTGGTTTAGGTGCAGTAACTTTAGCAGCCTGTCAAACTGCTCCTGTTCATAAATCTATTCCTTACCTGGTAAAACCTGAAGAGGTTACTCCGGGTATTCCTAACTATTATACTTCGAGCTTTAATGGCCAGAGTATTTTAGTTAAAACCAGAGAGGGGCGGCCAATTAAAATTGAACCAAATCCAAATGCGGGTCAGTTTAACTGCGGTACAGATGCGAGAGCGCAGGCGTCGGTTTTAGATTTATATGATGTATCTAAATTAAAAGCACCTGCTTTAGTAAAAGACGGAAAAGTGGAAGAAACTACCTGGGCAAAAATCGACAGCTTTGTTAAAGGCGAGTTGGCAAAAGCACAGGCAGGTGGTAAGAAAATCCGCATTGTATCCTCAACAGTAAATAGCCCATCAACCAATGCGGTTCTTACGCAATTTATTGCAAAATATCCTGCAGCTAAATTGGTTCAATACGATGCAGTTTCTTATACGGGTATTATTCAGGCCAACCAAAACAGTTTCGGTAAAGCCGTTTTACCTAAATACAATTTTGACAAGGCCGATTTAATTGTAAGTTTCAGCGCCGATTTCTTAGGTACCTGGATTAGCGGAGAAGAATTTACGGCTCAGTATACGGCTAACCGTAACTATAAATCGTTAGAAAATAAAAAAATGAGCCGCCACATTCAGTTTGAAAGTGGCATGAGCTTAACAGGTACCAATGCAGATACCCGTGTTCCGGTTAAACTATCGGAAGAAGGACCTGCTTTAATTGCTTTATACAACGCCATTACCGGTAATGCTTTACCTGGCGGAACATTGGGGAACAATGCTACTGCTGATAAAGTAATTAAGTTGGTTGCTAAAGAATTGGTACAAGCTAAAGGTAAAGGCCTTGTAGTGTGTGGTTCAAATGATGTTTCTACACAAATTCTGGTAAATGCCATTAATGCCGCTATCGGAAGTTATGGTACTACCATTGATTTAGATAACCCTTGTTATTTATATGCGGGTAACGATGCCGAATTTAACGGTTTAGTTGCCGAAATGAATCGTGGTGAAGTTGGTGCTGTTTTATTTTTAAATAGTAACCCGGTTTACGATGCTTCAAATGCAAAAGCATTTACTGATGCATTAGCTAAAGTTCCTGCTAAAATTTCATTCTCTGATCGTGCAGATGAAACCGCTACTGCTTGTGATGCTATTGCCATTAACCATAACTATTTAGAATCATGGGGTGATGCGAACGCTTACGAAGGTTATTACTCTATCGTTCAGCCAACAATCAATCCTGTTTTCAACAGCCGCCAGGCTGAAGAAAGTTTATTAACCTGGGCTGATGCGCCTGTTAAAGACTACTATCAGTTTGTTCGGAGCAACTGGGAAGCTAAAATGTTACCAGCTGTTGGTTTGAAATGGGAAGAAGTTCTGGAAAAAGGTGTGGTTACTTCAACCGCTAAACCTGCTGGTGCTTATTCATTCACACAATCTTTAGCGCAGGTTGCTACTTCAATTGCAAATAGCAGCAAAGCCTTTAAAGGTGGCGATCAGATTGAGTTACAGGTTTATGAAAATGTACCTATGCGCGATGGTAAAAATGCCAATAACGCATTTTTACAAGAGTTGCCTGATCCGGTATCAAAAGTAACCTGGGATAACTTTGTTGCCCTCGCCCCTAAAACCGCAGAGAAATTAAAAGTTAAAGAGTTTGATGTAGTGTCTGTTAAAGGAAGTAACGGTTATTCAGTTGATCTTCCGGTGTTGATCCAGCCAGGGCAAGCACAGGGAACTGCATCTATTGCATTAGGTTATGGCCGTACCAAAGCTGGTAAAGCAGGTAACGATGTGGGTAAAAATGCTTTCCCTTTTGTTTCTTTTGTAAATGGAACCATGCAATATGCTACAAACGTAACCATTACTCCAACAGGTGGTTATTATGAGCTTGCACAAACACAAACGCACCACTCTTTCGAAGGCCGCGCGGTAATTAAAGAAGCTACTTTTGCAGCATACTTAAAAAATGCCGGTGCAGGTAACGAAAAAGGTGAGCATAAAAATTACGATCTGTGGGATCAATACGAAAAACCAGGTAACAACTGGGTAATGGCAATCGATTTGAATGCCTGTACAGGTTGTGGTTCTTGTATTGTTGCCTGTAACGTAGAAAATAATATTCCTGTTGTAGGCCGTGATGAGGTTCGCCGTCGTCGTGAAATGCACTGGATCCGTATTGATCGTTATTACAGCTACGAAACCAAGGATGGTGATGTAACCAAAGAGAAAGAAATTGCTAAGTTAGAAGACTTAGATCATGTTTCAGTGGTTCACCAACCGATGTTGTGCCAACACTGTGATCATGCACCTTGCGAAACGGTTTGTCCGGTTTTGGCAACAGTACACTCAAGTGATGGTTTAAACCATATGGCTTACAACCGTTGCGTAGGTACACGTTACTGTGCAAATAACTGTCCGTACAAAGTACGTCGTTTCAACTGGTTTAACTACTGGAACGATTCACGTTTCGACAACTATTTAAATAACGAGTTTACCCAATTGGTGCTAAACCCTGATGTAACTACACGTTCAAGAGGGGTAATGGAAAAATGCTCGATGTGTATTCAACGTATACAAGGTGGCAAATTACAAGCTAAACTGGAGAAACGTCCATTAAAAGATGGAGATATTAAAATGGCTTGTCAGGAAGCTTGTTCAGCAAATGCGATTGTATTTGGTGATGCAAACGATCCAAATTCAGAAGTTTCAAAAGCATTACGTTCTGAGCGTATCTACTACGTATTAGAAGAGATCAATGTGAAACCGGGTATCGGCTACATGACAAAAATTAGAAATACAGATACAACAGTACAAGCGTAAGCTTTAGTATAAAGAAAATACAAATTATGTCAGGACATAACGAATCAATACTTAGAGAACCATTAATTACCGGCGATAATATCACGTACGCAAAAATTACGGATGATATTTTGATGCCGGTAGAAAATAAGCCAAACAAGGCTTGGTGGATTGGTTTCATCGTTGCCGCATTGGGTGCATTACTTTGGGTAGTAGCGGTAAGCTATACCTTTTGGAATGGTATCGGTGCTTGGGGATTAAATAAAACAGTTGGTTGGGCTTGGGATATCACCGGTTTCGTATGGTGGGTAGGTATCGGTCACGCTGGAACACTAATTTCAGCAGTACTATTACTTTTCCGTCAGAACTGGCGTAACTCCATCAACCGTTCGGCAGAAGCGATGACTATTTTCGCCGTTATCTGTGCCGCAACTTATGTGGTATCTCACATGGGCCGTCCCTGGTTAGCTTATTGGGTTTTACCTTTACCAAATCAGTTTGGATCACTTTGGGTAAACTTTAACTCACCGTTGGTGTGGGATATGTTTGCGATCTCTACTTACTTCTCTGTATCATTATTATTCTGGTACACCGGTTTATTACCAGATATTGCCACCATCCGCGACCGTGCGGTAGGTACACGCAGAAAAATTTATTCTATCTTTTCTTTTGGATGGAGTGGAAGTGTTAAAACATGGCAACGTTTCGAAGCCGTTTCGTTAATTTTAGCTGGTATTTCTACGCCACTTGTACTTTCTGTACACACCATTGTATCCATGGACTTTGCAACATCGGTAATTCCGGGATGGCACACAACGATCTTCCCGCCATACTTTGTGGCAGGGGCGATTTTCTCAGGATTTGCGATGGTATTAACCTTATTATTGGTTGCGCGTAAAGTATTGGGCTTAGAGAATTACATCACCATGTTCCATATTGAGTCGATGAATAAAATCATCATCCTGACCGGATCGATAGTAGGTGTGGCTTATTTAACTGAGTTCTTTATTGCCTGGTATTCAGGTTCAGAGTATGAGCAGTATGCATTTATCAACAGGTCTACCGGTCCATACTGGTGGTCGTACTGGATGATGATGACCTGTAACGTAATCTCTCCACAGTTATTATGGTTCAAAAAGATCCGTTTAAGCATTAAAGCGACCTGGATTTTATCAATTGTGGTAAACGTGGGTATGTGGTTCGAGCGTTTCGTAATTATCGTTACTTCATTACACCGCGATTATATTCCATCAAGCTGGGCGATGTTCTATCCAACCTGGGTTGACATCAGTGTATTCGTAGGTTCGATTGGATTATTCTTCACCTTATTCCTGTTGTTCTTAAGGGTATTGCCTTCAATCGCTATCGCAGAGGTTAAATTATTATTAAAAACTGCAAGTGAGCAAGCTAAAATGAAACAGATTAAAGAAGGGCATGAGAATAAAGAATATGTAGCGGAGTACATAGAGTCTTTAGAAAAATTTGATAGTGTTAAACAAGAAGATTACGCAAAAATATAACAATGAGTGATATCAAATATATTTTAGGCAGCTTTGGCGATCCTGACGAAATGATGCACGGCATCGAAAAGCTTCAGGAAAATAACATCAGCATTTATGATGTATATACACCGATGCCTATACACGGAATAGAAGCCAAATTAGGAATTAAAAGATCTAGAATCGATATCGCAGCATTTTGCTTTGGTATTACTGGTACTTGCTGTGCATTCGCTTTGATTTATTTCTGCGCAGTAATCGATTGGAGAGTAAATATAGGCGGTAAACCATCGTTCGCATTACCGGATTTTATTCCGATAATGTTCGAGCTTACTGTATTGTTCTGTGCTTTCGGTATGGTATTAACCTATTATGCATCTACTCACTTATTTCCGGGAAGAGCACCAAGAGTAATGGATTTACGGGCTACTGATGATCGTTTTGTTATTGCAGTTGATGCAAAAGACAATGTGGAACATACTGTAATTGATGGATTATTAAAAGATGCAGGTGCTTTAGAAATAAAGTATAATGAAAGGAAGTACATTAGCTATGAATAAGAATAAATTTGTTTACACAGCGTTTTTAGCTATCGCTTTTGCAGCTACCTTTTCTGCTTGTAAAGATAAACGCAGTACTGGCTTAGAATATGCCAGAAACATGTATGATCCGATTGCATACAATCCGGATCAGCCAAACAAAAATTTTAAGGATGGTAAAACAGCTCAGTTACCTCCTGCACATACCAAACCAGTAGGTTTTACCGAATATGATGAGTATCCTAATACAAAAGAAGGATATGAGGCAGCCGGAGTGAGTATGGTAAACCCTTTACCGGTTGATACTGTTAATTTGGCTCAAGGTAAACACTTATTTACCGTTTTCTGTAGCCCTTGCCATGGAGAAAAAGGTGACGGACAGGGACACTTAGTTAAAATTGAGAAATTTAGTGGTGTACCTGCTTATCAGACAGGTTCATCATCCAGAGGTGGTAACATGGTTGATCTTACCGCAGGTAAAATCTACCACACTATTACATACGGTGTAAATAACATGGGCTCACATGCTTCGCAAATCTCACCAACAGATCGTTGGAAAGTGGTGATGTATGTTCAACAATTACAAAAAGGACAATAGTAAAGCAAATATAAATGGGAACTCACAATATTAATTTTAGTGAACAGTTTGAGTTTACAGGTAAAGTAAAAACATTAAGCATTGTTGGTATCGTTATCGGTATTGCGGCTGTGTTGTTCGGTTTCTTAGCCGGCGATAAAGTAATGCACGAGCGTACTTTTGCTAACCTGTTGCTTATGGCATATTACTTTGCATGCGTTTGTATGTCTGGTACATTTTTCCTGGCTGTTCAATACGTAGCTCAGGCAGGTTGGTCTGCATCAATTTTACGTGTACCGCAGGCTATGGCAAAAACTTTGCCTATTGCGGCTGTTATACTTGTTTTAGTTATTTCAGCTGGTTTATACACACATAATTTATATCACCACTGGCATGCTGATGGATTAACAGATCCAAAAAGTGCCAATTACGATTCTATTATTGCAGGTAAATCTGTATTCTTAAATGTACCTTTTTTCTTAGGCCGCCAGGTGGTATTCTTAGGTATCTACAGTATATTTTCGATCATGTTTGTTAAGTTTTCTTATAATGAAGATTTAGCAGGTGGTTTAAATTCATATAGAAAAAGCTTTAAAAACGCTTGTATTTTCTTAGTAATCTACGGCTTTACCACACCGGTATTTGCTTTTGATACGATTATGTCTTTAGAAGCACACTGGTTCTCTACCATGTTTGGCTGGTATAACTTCGCTGCAATGTGGGTAAGTAGTCTGGCTACTATCGCCATTATCCTGATCTTATTAAGAAGAGCAGGTTATATGCAATGGGTTAATAATAGCCACTTGCATAACTTAGGTCAGTTTATTTTTGGTTTCTCTATTTTCTGGACTTATGTATGGTTTGCTCAATTTTTATTGATCTACTATGCAAATATGCCCGAGGAGACTGTATATTTCTACAAACGCTTTGAATATTATAAATTTTGGTTTTTCTTAAACCTTGCCATGAATTTCTTAGCGCCGGTATTATTATTAATGGATAGAGATAACAAAAGAACCGATGCAAAATTGTTATTTGTTTCTATCGTGGTATTATTAGGTCATTGGGTAGATTATTACCAAATGATTATGCCAGGTGCAGTAGAAGACGGTCATAATGGTTTTGGAATTGTAGAGATCGGTATTGCATTAGGTTTCGTAGGATTGTTTACCTTTACGGTGTTAACATCATTGAGCAAAAAACCTTTAATTGCAAAGAATCACCCATTATTACAGGAAAGTTTGCATCATCAGCTATAGTGGTGATAAGATAGAGCAAATATTTAATTATTATTATAATTAGCAGTACAGCGTACTACTTTTAAGAAAATGAGTTTAAGAAAGTTTATAACGAATAAAACGACCGCAGCTTTAGCAGTATTGATTACTGTTTTTGCAAACACTAGCGTATTTGCGCAAGATGCAGCAGCAGGTGCTGCCGCGGCACCGAAAGTTGATATGGGCGAGGTTTATAAATCGGTAATATTTTATATTCTGGTTTTCCTTGCAGTATGCTTATTTATTGCCATTATTGGTAAAGCATTAAAAGTATATGAGTTAAGCCGCGAAGCACAAGGTAAACCTGTTGGCATCAACTGGAACAGGGTACACGCAAGTTTATTTGCGCTGTTTTTAGTGATCGGTTTATATGGGGTATATTGGGAATACACCGTACATGGATCAATGTTACTTCCTGATGCAGCATCTGAGCACGGAAAGAAAATTGATAGGATGTTTAATTTAACATTAATCATTACCACGATTGTGTTTGTAGTTACACACATCCTGTTATTCGGATTTTCTTACATCTATAAATACTCTGCCAAAAGAAAGGCTTACTACTACCCACACAATAATACCATCGAAAAAATCTGGACAATTGTTCCTGCTTTAGTTTTAACTGTTTTGGTTTTAATGGGTTTCTTAACCTGGAGATCTATTTTCTTCAAAGTTGAAGATCCAAATAACAAGCCGTTACAGATAGAAGTTACTTCTGAGCAGTTTAAATGGTCTATCCGTTATCCTGGAGCTGATGGAATAGTGGGTAACAAAAATTACAAGTTAACTACTGCAACTAATACATTGGGTATTGATTTTAAAGATGTCAACTCTCGTGATGATGAAATGGCAGATGAGATGGTACTTCCTGTAGGCAAACCGGTTAAGCTTATTTTGACCAGTAAAGACGTAATTCACAGTTTTTATATGCCGCATTTCAGGGTACAGTTAAATACCGTACCAGGTATGAGAACTATATTTGAGTTTACGCCTACAAAAACTACTGCAGAAATGCAGCAAGAAACTAACGATCCTAACTTTAATTACCTTTTCTTGTGTGCTAAAATCTGTGGATCAGGGCATTACAACATGCAAAAAGTTGTTCGTGTAGTATCAGAAGCCGAATACAAAACCTGGATTGCAGAACAGAAAACATACTTAAACGACGATTTAAGAAAACAATTTAATTTGCCAGTGGCACCTGCACCTGTAAAATCAGTAGCAGATTCAGCAGCTAAAGATTCAGCAGCTGTGAAAACTAACCAAATGGCTTTAAATAAATAATATTAAGCAGGAGCGAACGAATTATGTCAACAATAGCATTACACGACGAACACAATCACGATCACGCTGATCATGGGCATCATAAAGAGACTTTGATTTCAAAGTATATCTTTAGTATGGATCATAAAATGATTGCCAAGCAATTTTTGATTACCGGTATTATTATGGCGGTAATTGCAATGGGCTTATCAATCTTATTCCGTATTCAATTGGCATGGCCAGATCAGAATTTCCCTTTCTTGGAAACTTTCTTAGGTAAGTGGGCAGAAGGCGGTCGTATTAAACCAGATTTTTATTTGGCTTTGGTAACCATTCACGGTACCATTATGGTATTCTTTGTATTAACCGCCGGGTTAAGTGGTACCTTTAGTAACTTATTAATCCCACTTCAGGTTGGTGCAAGAGATATGGCTTCGCCATTCTTAAACATGCTTTCATACTGGTTTTTCTTTATGGCCTGTGTGATCATGATGTCATCATTCTTTATCCAAACAGGACCAGCATCAGGTGGTTGGACAGTTTATCCTCCACTATCTGTGGTAGCTAAGGCTATGCCAGGTTCAGGTTTAGGTATGACTTTGTGGTTGATTAGTATGGTGCTTTTCGTTGCCTCATCTTTAATGGGGGGTATCAACTATGTAAGTACCATTTTAAATATGCGTACCAAAGGTATGGACCTTTGGAAAATGCCATTAACCATTTGGGCTTTCTTCTTAACCGCGATTCTGGGTATCTTATCTTTCCCGGTTCTTGTAGCCGGTGTAGTGTTAATGGTATTTGACCGCAGTTTCGGAACAAGTTTCTATTTATCAGATATCGTAATGGGTACTGATATTTTACCAAATGAAGGTGGTTCACCAATTTTATGGCAACACTTATTCTGGTTCTTAGGTCACCCTGAGGTGTATATCGTAATCATGCCAGCATTGGGTATCTCATCTGAGGTTATTTCTGTAAATGCACGTAAACCTATCTTTGGTTACCATGCCATGGTATACTCCCTAATTGGTATTACCGTATTATCATTCATTGTTTGGGGTCACCACATGTTTGTAACGGGTATGAATCCATTGTTAGGTGGTGTATTTATGATCACTACATTAATTATTGCGGTACCATCTGCAGTAAAAACATTTAACTATTTGGCTACGTTGTGGAGAGGTAATATCCGTTTCACTCCAGCGATGTTATTTGCTATTGGTTTAGTTTCATTCTTTATCTCTGGTGGTTTAACCGGTATCTTCTTAGGAAATGCTTCTTTGGATATTAACTTACACGATACTTACTTTGTTGTTGCCCACTTCCACCTGGTAATGGGATCTGCAGCAATATTTGGTATGCTTGCAGGTGTGTATCACTGGTTCCCTAAAATGTTCGGAAGAATGATGAATGCTAAATTGGGATACTTGCACTTTTGGTTAACTTTCATTGCAGCCTACCTGGTATTCTTCCCGCTTCACTTCTTAGGTTTAGATGGTGTACCACGTCGTTACTATGCATTTACCGAGTTTGAGTTTATGAAAAAATGGTTAACCGTTAACGTATTTGTAACATGGGCAGCTATTATGGCCGCACTTGCTCAGGTAGCGTTCTTGTTTAACTTCTTCTACTCGATCTTTAAAGGAAAAGTAGCTCCTCAAAACCCATGGGAATCTAATACATTAGAGTGGACTGCACCTGTTGAGCACATCCACGGTAACTGGCCAGGCGAAATCCCAACAGTTTACAGATGGCCTTATGACTATAGCAAACCAGGCCATGATGCAGACTTTATTCCTCAAACTGTTCCTTTCTCTCAAACCATGAGTTCTAACTTGCCTCACGATTTTGAAGGAAATGCAGAAGCAGAAAAAATTCAGCAAGATTGGGAACTAGCCAATCCTGTTATAGAAAACAAAGGCTAGTTTAAAGCTTAACATAAAATTTAAAGGGGTATCTGATTAAGTTTCTGCTTATCCGGATACCCTTTTCATCTTAACAGATATATGGTCAGCAGATCAGAACAGCGTTTCATTAGAATTAATCTGATAACCATCATAGTTACGCTATTGGTTATACTTGCCGGGGGTATTGTGCGCAGTACAGGATCTGGCATGGGGTGTCCGGATTGGCCAAAATGTTTCGACCGTTACATTCCGCCAACTGATGTATCGCAACTTCCGGCCAACTATAAAGAGAAGTATGTGGCTGGTAGGTTAAAGAAAAATGAAAAATTTGCCAGATATCTGAAGAGTATGGGCAAAGTTGCCCTTGCCGATAGCATCAGGCACGATAAAAGCATCACTATACCAGAAGAATTCAATCCAGCCAAAACCTGGACAGAATACCTGAACCGTTTGGCCGGTGTAGCTGCCGGAATCTTTTTATTACTTACTGCCATTTATTCTTTTACCTATCGGAAAACTGCTAAACGAATTATTGTACTAAGCATAATCAATATTTTCGTGGTAGGCTATCAGGCCTGGCTGGGATCTATAGTGGTGTCAACCAATCTGGCGCAGTGGGTGGTAACAGTACATATGCTTCTGGCGCTGGTTATTCTGACTATATCTATCTATACATACAATTACGCAAAACAGCTTAACAAGGCACCTTCAGTAATCATGTACAAAATATTGTGGCTAAAGGGGTTTTTGTTCTTTACACTGGTGGTTAGTATTGCGCAGATTATTTTGGGTACCGAAGTAAGGGAAGCTGTTGATGTAATTGCAAAATCTTTGGCTTATAGTGGAAAGGCAACATGGATTTCAAAGGTAGGCAGTATTTTTTCTTATCACCGCGATTTAGCAATTTTGGTCATTATTGCGAATGGTATAGTTTATAAAATGGTTATTGACCGTTTTAGTGGTAAGGCTGCTCCATTACTAACAGCCAGGTTTATTTTAATCACGCTTTTAGTTCAGTTATTAAGTGGTTTAGCTTTAGCATATATTGCTTTTCCACCAGCAGCACAGGCATTGCATATTTTGTTCTCAACGCTGTTGTTTAGTTTACAGTTTTACCTGTACTTGCTGGTTTACCGGACAAGTACATATAAACAATAATATTTAAGAAAATTGAAGCAATATCTTTCAGATTTTTCTAAACTAATCAAATTCAGGCTATCGTTTACGGTAGTGTTTTCGGCATCGATCTCCTTTTTGATCGGGCAGAAAATGCAGGTAGGCAGAGGCCATATCCCTAGCATAGATTGGGGTAACTGGTTAATATTGATTGCCGGTGGATTTTTGGTTACTGCAGCAGCAAACTGTTTTAATGAGATTATTGAAAAAGATCTGGATAAATTAATGTCGAGGACTAAAGATCGTCCGATGCCAGCAGGAAGAATGACAACCGGGCAGGGATTGATTTTAGGTGTTTTTATGGCATTTCTAGGTACATGGTTATTGGGACATTTAAACCTCGAGACCGGTTTATTATCGGTGTTTTCAATTTTGCTTTATGCTTTTGCCTATACGCCATTAAAGAGAAAATCGCCGATTGCTGTATTTGTAGGTGCAATTCCAGGAGCTTTACCACCACTTATTGGCTATTTAGCTGCGTTTGGCAGTTTAAAAGCCGAGATGTTTCATGAAATTGATTATTACATTGCTGTAATTTTGTTTTTAATCCAGTTTGTATGGCAGTTTCCTCACTTCTGGGCAATTGCATGGGTTTTGGATGACGATTACAAGAAAGCAGGTTTCAGGTTGCTGCCTACCAAAAAAAGAGATAAAACATCGGCACTGTTAACTTTTTTAAGCACGCTGATTTTAATTCCGGTAAGTTTATTGCCAACCATTTATGGTTTTGGTGGTTATTACATTGCCGGTTTATCTTTAATCGCTGGACTTATTTTTAGCTGGCTGGCATTTAAACTTTTAAAAAGCAGAGAACTGGCCGATGCCAGAAAAGTGATGTTCTGCTCATTTTTTTACATCCCGGCTGTACAGCTGGGCTTATTATTAAATTTTATAGCAAAATAATTTATGGTGCTAACAATGGAAAAGATGCAGGATACGTTTGACCCAAAACCACGAAAATTTATCGTTTGGTTATTTGTCGTATCATCAACAATCATGTTCGGAGGTTTTACCAGTTATTATCTGGTATTTGCCGCTTCAAAAGGGAAGGGACACGGTTTGGTGCTACCCGATGCCTTTATTTACTCCAGTTTGGTTATTCTGGCCAGCAGCATCACTCTGGTGTTAGCTTCCAGGGCTTTAAAGAAACTTAATTTTAGTTTACAGCGTAACATGCTTTGGATTACCGTAATACTGGCTGTTGCTTTTGGTGTAATGCAGTTTAATGCATGGGGAAGTATGGTGAGAACCGGAGCTACTCTGGTAGGAAATAATGCCGCAATATCATTTATATACGTGGTATCTGGCATGCACCTTTTGCACATTATTGCTGGTGTTGGCTTAATTATTAGTGCTTTAGCCGGTAGCTATAAGAATTTACCTATTGCCAAAGTTCAATACAGAATGGAAATCGCTTCTATTTTTTGGCATTTTATAGATATATTATGGATATATCTGTATGTTTTTTTACTTTTGAACCGTTAAATTTGTTAACAAACTATTATACTATTTCCAAATGAATGCAGTATCACAATTAGATCAAGTTAAAACCGGACCATGGAATGGTGGTCGTTCTCCGTGGTCGGTAGAATATGGTAAAATCATGATGTGGTTTTTCCTATTATCAGATGCTTTTACCTTTTCATCTTTATTGATCTACTATGGCGCTCAGCGTTTTTCTAAATTAACCTGGCCAGCTCCAGATAAAGTTTTCCAATCAATTCCAGGTATTGCCGAACACGGTGCACCTTTGGTTTTCGTAGGTATCATGACTTTTATCTTAATCATGAGTTCGGTAACTATGGTTTTAGCTGTTGAGGCTGGTCACAGACGTGCTAAAAAAGAAGTTATCGGCTGGATGATTGCAACCATTATTGGTGGTTTTATGTTCTTAGGCTGTCAGGCAATTGAGTGGACTCACTTACACCACGATGGTTTTTGGTGGGGACATATTCCTTCTGCCGAGGAGTTAAAACATTTTTTCCTTAAGCCTGAAGATGTTTCTTTAGTAGCTGCACAACAATTTGCAAACTTGTTTTTCACCATTACAGGTTTTCACGGTTTCCACGTTTTTAGTGGTGTTGTCATTAACATCATTATATTAATTATGACGATCAATGGAACTTTCGAAAGAAGAGGCCATTACTTAATGGTTGAGAAAGTTGGTTTATACTGGCACTTCGTTGATTTAGTTTGGGTGTTTGTATTTACATTCTTCTATTTGGTTTAATTTATCATATATAAAAATATTTCTATGTCACAGCACACACATACAACAGAAGAACACGGGCACGATGATCACGCAGGTTTATCAAAAGGTAAAATCTGGAAGGTTTTCGGAATTCTTTTATTAATTACCGTAATTGAGTTTATCATCGCGTTGGTTCTAATCCCTAAAGGATACATGACCCAGCACATCGGTAACTACGTTTATATCGTTTTAACATTGTTAAAGGCATTCTATATCGTGGCTTACTTTATGCACTTAAAGTATGAGAAACTGGGACTACAGTTAGCCTTAACGGTATCATTCATTTTCATTATTTACTTTATTGTTTTAATGCTGATAGAAGGTGGGTTTTTAAACATCCACATGATGAACCATTAATGAAAAGAAGCCCGATAAAAAAGGTATTAATCCTGGTAAGCATTTTAGCTATACCGGGATTTTTGTTTTTTTACTTATTGCCGCATTTTGCGAAAAACAGATATAAGAGTTTGCCTATCTTTGGTGAAAAGGTTGTTGCCACCACTTTCCATAGTGTTAAGGGAAAGAAGATACCCGATACCATTTATCACGTGGTTCCTGATTTTAGACTCATCAATCAGCATCGCGATACCATTAGCTGGAAATCATTTGAAAACAAAATTGTAGTATTAAACTTATTCCAATCAGGAGCGAGGAGCCAGCAAGCAATTAAATATATCAAGCAATTATCTGATGGCTATGAACAAAAGCCCTTGGTTAAATTTTTAAGCCTGTCTGTAGATCCGGCTGATGTAGATAAACTCAAAGATTTTGCCGCCAATTTCAACGCAAAAGAAGGTAAATGGGATTTTTTAGCAGGTGATACTGCACAAACTTATCCATTAATCAGGCAAGGTTTGTTGCTCGATGTCGTAGCAAATGGCAGCAGAGGAAATAGCAACTTCATATTTAGCAATAAAATTGTGCTGATCGATAATTTACATCGCATCCGAGGCATTTATGATGCGGACGATGCAGGTGCAAACGCTAAGTTAGAGGATGAAATAAAAGTGCTTATAGCCGAATATTTAAGAAACGTTAAAGACGGTAGATAGTCTTTAGTCCGGAGTCTCTAGTCGGGTTCGAAGCAAAATAATAATTATAAAAGATTAATACTCATGGAAAATAGTCCGATCGAGAAGAAATATAACAGGTGGATCATTATTCTCTCCATTTTCATACCATTGGCTGTAGCTTTTTTATTTGTAGTAAAGCTAAAAGATCTAGGTATTGATGCGCCAACCTTGCCTTTTTTACCTCCTATATATGCTACAATCAACGGAATTACAGCGGTATTGTTGGTTGTTGCAGTTTGGGCAATAAAGAATGGAAAAATACAATTGCACCAAAATTTAATGAAAACAGCCATAGGCTGCTCTTTATTATTTTTGGTAATGTACATCGCATACCATATGACCACACCTTCAACTAAGTTTGGAGGAGATGGAGCGATAAAGTATGTTTACTTTTTTATTTTATTAACCCATATCTTATTGTCAATTGCCATTATTCCTTTGGTTTTGGTTACTTACGTAAGGGCTTTAGCCAAACGTTTCGATCGTCACAGAAAAATTGCGCGCATTACATTTCCATTATGGCTTTATGTTGCCATAACTGGTGTGGTGGTTTATTTGATGATTTCGCCATATTATCAATACTAAGTGATTAAGAAACCTTTAAAAAATATAAATAAAGCCTTACCTTAAAAAGTAAGGCTTTTCATTTTTTTAATACATTTTTTTAGTGCACAAAATTTACTAATCTGTATATTTGATTATAAAGTTGTATTATGGTTAAACTAAATCCATTTAGCTTAACCATATCTATTCATCTATCAGTTAAGTCTTGGATCATAGTAACAGGACGGTTAACAAACTAATTTATGGCGGTAAGTAATGTGGATAAAGAGCGCGCCCTGATTGAGAAAATCGTGGAGGGAGACGAACAAGCATTTTCTGTTTTGTTTTTCAAATATCTTCCTGCGCTCCACATTTTTGCTTCTAAATTTACAAAATCTGATGATGTCGCCGAAGAAATTATCCAGGATGCATTTTTAAGAGTTTGGTTAAATCGTGATAAATTGGCTGAAGTGGAGAACGTAAAGGCCTATCTATATAAATATGTTTCTAACGAATGTTTAAGCTTCGTGCGTAAAAAATTAAAAGAAGAACGGGTAGTTGATGCATTTACCGCCAAACAACAAAATAGCCATAACAGTACCATTGAAACTATTAATTTAAATGAAGTAACGAGAATTATTGCTGTTGCAATAGATAAATTACCTGAACAAAGGAAAAATATATATCAATTAAGCAGACGTGATGGTAAAACTATTCCGGAAATTGCCGAAATACTCAACATTTCTCCCAATACGGTTAAAAATGCGCTTGTAATTGCCTTAAAATCGATCCGTATACACCTTGATCAGCATGGTATTGTGTTTCTTTTTCCTATTGTTTTTTTCTTTTTGAAAATAAAATAGAAAAAAATGCTTTTCCGATAGTCCTAATTTTCTTCTGTTGCTTCTTAGTATCAGAATCTTTATGGAAGAACGTATACATTATCTATTACAGCAGTTTACAGCAAAGTCTTTAAGTCAGGCCGAAAAGGAAGAACTTTTAGTTTTGGTAGAAAACAGCACCTCGTTACTTTCTGATGAAATTGTGAAAATGATTACATCAGAAGAAGAAAACGCGCTTAGTGTTAATGTGGAAAAATGGAATCCGGTTCTCGATAAAATTCTGATGGTAGATAAACCAATCCGGTCGCCGAAGCGGATCGTGATGAATAGCTTTAAATGGGCTGCCGCTGCTGTGGTGTTTGTTGTATTTTCTTTAACGGCTTACCTTTCTCTACAGAAAAAGAAAGAGCATGTTTTTACCACCGATATAGCCCCTGGAAAAAACAAAGCTGTTCTTACGCTCGCTGATGGGCGGAAAATTTCTCTTTCTGATGCCATGAAAGGCAATGTGGCAAAAGAAGCTGGTTTCTCCATTACCAAAACTGACGATGGCCAGTTGGTTTACAATGTTGCTGAATCTGAAAATGTAAACGATAACCGGTTAAATACCATTTCGACCCCAAATGGTGGTGAGTGGCAGATCAGGTTACCTGATGGTTCTACAGTTTGGCTAAATGCGGCTTCTTCACTTCAATACGGATTAAATATGGGCACTGCAAAACAGCGTGTGGTCAAGTTGGAAGGGGAAGCTTATTTCGAAGTGGCTAAAAATGCAGCACATCCTTTTATTGTAGAAACCGATAGACAGGCGGTTGAGGTATTGGGTACGCACTTTAACATTAATAGCTATAAAGATGAAAAGGTAACCCGAACGACTTTATTGGAAGGTAGTGTGCGGGTTTCTCATAAAAATACCAATGAGAGCGAAGTGCTTAAGCCTGGAGAACAATCGCTGGTAACCATTTCGGGCATGGACGTAAAAGAAGTAGATGTTGATGAAGCTATTGCCTGGAAAAAGGGCTATTTCATGTTTAACAACGAAAAGCAGGAAAGCATTTTACGCAAGGTGGCCCGGTGGTATAATGTAGAAATAGAGTATGCCAATCCTGAAGCCAAAGATGTAATGTACTATGGTACAGTAAGCCGGTTCGAAAAAATATCAAAAGTGCTTAGAAAATTTGAGCAAACTGGTGAAGTACGCTTTGACATTAAGGGCAATAAAGTAATTGTCTACAAAGAATAAAGGGAAAAAGATGAAGAAGTAACTAACCTTTATCTATAAAAAAGAAACAACTAATTAATCAACCATAACCTAACAGCCATGAATAAACTTCGACAACACTCCTGACGATCCAAAGTTGAGCGCATAAAAAAGGAGTGCTTCTAACACCCCTTTTATATCTGTTTAGCTATTCCGTAAACCGGAATCGATTAAAATCAATTATTTCTTGGATAACCCGCGAAACGCTCTTTAGCGTCCAAACTTCATTGCGATTCGCACAAAAACAGACTATTAAATGTACAAAATTTATATTGAAATTTTATGTACGCATCGACGCTACATACCTAAATTGCTACTCATGATGAAGTTAATTACGGTTGTTCTGCTGGCCTCGTTAATGCAGGTGAGTGCAGCTTCATTCGGACAATTGGTTACATTGAAAGAAAAAAATGTAACATTAGAAAAAGTTTTTAAAGAGATAAGGAGACAATCGGGTTATGATGTTCTTTTATCTACCAACAAAATTAAAACTTCAACCACTTTAAATGTTGATTTTAACAACTCAACAATTGAAGAGGTAATGAACAAAATTATTTCAGGCGGAGATCTTAACTATACTATTGAAGATAGAACGGTCCTGATTACTTTAAAAGAAAAATCGGTATTTGATAAAATGCTGAGCTATTTTGCCGCTGTAAAGGTAACCGGAAAAGTGAGCGATAAAAACGGAGTGGCACTACCTGGAGTAAGTGTAAGAGAGAAAGGAGTTGCTAATGCGGTATCCACCAGCGGTAACGGAGATTTTACGATCTCGGTTAAAGAAGGTGCTACCTTGGTTTTTAGCTATGTTGGCTATAAAACAATGGAAATTGAGGTAGGAACTAAAACCACTATCAATGTTACTTTGGCGGAAGATGCCGCCCAACTTAAAGAGGTAAACGTTGTATCAACAGGTTATCAGGAGCTGAATAAAAAACTTTTTACTGGTGCAGCAACTTCTTTAAAAGCATCCGATGTAAAACGCGATGGTATTAACGATGTAAGCAGGATGCTTGAAGGAAGGGTTGCCGGTGTTTCTGTACAAAACGTTTCAGGAACATTTGGAGCTGCTCCTAAAATCCGTGTACGTGGTGCTACTTCTATTTCAGGCGATAACAAACCTTTATGGGTTGTGGATGGTATTATTTTAGAGGATGTTGTGAATATTTCCAACGAGCAGTTATCAACAGGAGATCCATCAACTTTAGTTGGATCATCAGTAGCCGGATTAAACCCTGATGATATCGAAAGCTTCAATATCTTAAAGGATGCAGCCGCAACTGCACAGTATGGAGCAAGGGCAATGAACGGTGTTGTGATTATTACCACCAAAAAAGGAAGGAATACAGATGGTAAACCGATTTTCTCCTATACCGGGAACTTTTCGAGTTACATGAAACCTTCTTACAATAACTTTGATATCCTTAATTCAGCTGATCAGATGAATGTTTATCTGGAGATGCAAAATAAAGGTTGGTTAAATCACTCCAGCTCTTCACGCAGTGCCAATGGTGGTGTTTTTACCAAAATGTACAATCAAATGTATATTTATGATCCTGCAACCGGTACCTATGCTTTAAGAAATGATGCGCAGAGCCAGAAGCAATTTTTACAGCGCTATGCTGATAGTAATACGGATTGGTTTGATATTTTGTTTAAGCAGTCTTTCATGCAGGAGCACTCCTTAAGTGTGTCGAGCGGAACACAAAAATCAAAATTTTATGCATCTACCAGTTATCTTCAGGATAATGGCTGGACTGTTGGAGATAATGTAAAGCGTTTTACAGGGAACGTTAGGGGTAATTTCGATATCAGCGATAAATTAAGTTTAGAGTTGATAACCCAGGGTTCTATCCGCGATCAAAGAGCGCCAGGTACCTTAGGTAGAAACGGAAACCCGGTTTACGGTACATATGATCGTGATTTTGATATCAATCCATTTAGTTATGCCCTTAATACAAGCCGTACCTTAACCGCTTATGATGCAAATGGTAATAGAGAGTTTTTTACCCAAAACTATGCGCCTTTCAATATCTTAAACGAGTTAGAAAACAATACTTTAGAATTGAATTTAATAGATTTTAAAGTACAGGGTGGTTTAAAATATAAAATTACAAAAGACCTGAAATACGCTTTTGATGGTGCTTATCGTTACGCAAAAACGAGCCAGGAACATAAAATTACCGAAAATTCTAATATGGCTCAGGCTTACCGTGCTGGTATAAGCCCAAATGACGCCACTATCAGGGGAAATAATAAATTTTTATATCGCAATCCGGATGATCCGAATGCACTTCCAGTTTCAGTTCTACCTTATGGCGGTTTTTATAAAACAAATGATGACAATATTGTGAACTATTATGTACGTAACAGTTTAGAATATGATAAGACGTTTAACGAAGATCATTTGGTAAACTTTTTCGCCACCCAGGAAATGCGCTATATCGACCGTCAGAATAAGGTATTTGACGGATATGGTTATCAGTATGATAAAGGGGGAGTTCCTTTTATTGATCCGAATATTGTAAAATCGAATGTAGAGAGTGGTTTTAACTACTACAGTATGGGCTATCGCTATGAACGTTATTTAAACTATTCATTGAGAGCAGCCTATTCATACAAAGGCAAATATAGTATCAATGCTACAGGCCGTTATGATGGTTCTAATTTACTGGGAGAATCGCCAACCGCAAGGTGGTTGCCAACCTGGAACGTTTCGGGAGCTTGGAACATCGATACCGAAAAATTCATGCAGGGTGAAAGGGTAAAAAGAATTGTAAACCGTGCTACGTTACGCGCCACTTATGGTTTAGTTGCGAGTATGGGTTCGGCCACCAATTCTAGCCTGGTTTTACAAAGCATGGGTACACGCCGACCTTATCTTGGAGAAAAAGAAACAAAACTTTACATCTCTGGTTTAGAAAACTCTGAGCTTACTTTCGAGAAACTGAACGAGTTAAACGTAGGTTTAGATTTAGGTTTGTTTAATGAAAAATTAACTTTAACTGTTGATGCTTACAAAAGAAAGAGCTTTGATTTGATCGGAGCTTTTAGAAATGGTGGTATAGGTGGTGAAGCGGTTAAATTTGCCAATTATGCTGATATGAAATCTGACGGTGTAGAGGCTTCTTTGGGTGCAAAGGTTTTGAAAGCCACAGATTTTAACTGGTCAACCCAACTTATTTTCGGTTTCAATAAAAATAAGATCACCAATCTTAAAAATCAGCCATCTATTTTCGGTTTAATCGGTGCGGATGGTGGGCCTTTAGAGGGTTACGCACAACGTGGTTTATTCTCACTTGATTTTCAGGGATTAGATCCAAAGAATGGTTCGCCTAGGTTTATTAACGATAAAGGTGAAGTTAGTGGAGATGTATATTTACAGAGCGATGTGGTTAAATATCTCAAATATGAGGGCCCTATTGATCCAAAATATACCGGAGGTTTTTCCAATACCTTTAAATATAAGGATTTTACATTGTCTGCACTAGTCACTTTTGCAGCGGGTAACAAAGTTCGATTATCACCATCTTTCAAAACCAGCTATACCGATCTTGATGCTATGCCAAAAGCATTCTTAAGTCGTTGGGAAATGCAGGGTGATGAACTGAAAACCAATGTTCCATCTATATTAGATGTTTTAGAGGCACAGGCTTTTGGCAGTAACTATGCTTACAATAACTACAATTATTCAACTGAACGTGTTGCAGATGGTGGCTTTGTAAGAATGAAACAGATCATCTTAAGTTATAACATACCAGCTAAGTATACCAAGAAACTTGGCTTAACAAATTCATCCATCAGTGCTGTTGGCAACAACTTATTCCTGATCTATTCTGACAAAAAATTAAATGGCCAGGATCCTGAATTTTTTGGGTCTGGAGGTGTGGCATTGCCAATTCCACGTCAATTTACCTTATCACTAAAAGTTGGATTCTAAATTTTATATCATGAAAAAATTATATATATCAATTTTTGCATTGGCGCTCATCTCCACTTCAGGATGTAAAAAGTTTTTGGAGAAAGCCCCTGACCAGAGAACGCAATTAAATAGTGTAGAGAAAGTTGCAGAACTACTCACAAGCGCTTATCCAGAATCAAATTATATTCCTTTTATTGAAACTTCTTCCGACAATGTGGAAGATAAAGGGCCTGGGATTGGCAACGAATCACGTACCATTACGCAGCCCTATTACTGGTTGGATAATGATGACAACGATAGTGATACTCCAACAGCTTACTGGAATTCGAGTTATGAAGCGATAGCGGCGGCAAATGCAGCGCTCGAAGCCATAAATACGCATAACTTTGGTAATGCTGCGCTGCCCTACAAAGGAGAGGCATTGCTGGCCAGGGCTTATGCGCATTTTATGCTAGTGAACCTTTTTTCTAAAGTATATGATCCCGCTACCAGTAACGATTCGCCGGGAATACCATATATGACTGATCCTGAAAAAGTTGTTGTTGGTCAATATAGTAGAGGTACGGTTGCCTCTGTATATGCTAGCATTGAGAAAGATCTTTTAGAAGGATTGCCCTTAATTAAAAACTCATCTTACAGGGTACAAAAATACCATTTTACTGTGGCGGCAGCTAATGCGTTTGCAGCCAGGTTTTATCTTTTCAAAAAGAATTACGAGAAAGTAATTGAATATGCAAGTGCAGTGTCGCCTGGCAATTCATTCGCCACAATTTTAAGGCCCTGGAATACCAGGTACAATACCTATACATTGGATGAAATGTATGTATATTTCACGCAGGCATCAGAACCTTCAACCCTGCTTCTGATAGAAACTGCTTCATCATGGGCTAGAACACGTACCCCGCGCTATGGTTATGGCCAGGTGATCAATAACGAAGTTTTTACCACTAATGTAACGGGAGCACGTTGGTGTTACAAATCAGCATATTATGGTCAGCCACATTACAGTATGCTAAAATGGAATGAGTATTTTGTTAAAACCAGTCCTAATGCCACGATTGGTTTTCCTTATACAATCGTGCCCGTGCTAACGGCTGATGAGACTTTGTTAAACAGGGCTGAAGCTTATGCTGCTTTAGGACAGAACACCCTGGCACTTGCTGATTTAAACACCTATTGCAGTACACGTATATTAAACTATAGCCCCACCACACATGCTGTTACTTTAGCTAAAATTGCTGCCTTTTATGGCACAACAGATCCAAAGGCCGGACTAATTGCTACTGTATTAGATTTCAAAAAGAAAGAATTTACCCAGGAAGGTTTGAGGTGGTTTGATATCTTAAGATATAAATTACCGGTAGAGCATAAAATTTTCGCGGTAAACGGCTCATTTAAAACGATTACACTTGCCGCAGAAGATCCCCGTAAATTATTTCAGCTTCCTTCACAAGTTACACTTTCCGGTGTAGCACAAAATCCAAGATAATTAAGATGATTGTTATGAGAAAACTATTCAATAAGGGAGTTGTAGCAATGTGTGCGCTAACAATTCTGGCATCTTGCAAAAGAGAGGGTACATTAAATGCAAATTTAGATGCCATCGATCAGAACATTATTAAAAATAAAAATTCTACAGATATCTGGTTAGATCAGAATTTTTTGAACCCATATAATATCGAAACGAAATATAGATTTGACCGTTTTGAGCTTCCATCTGGAAAAAATATTACGCCTCCATTGGTAGATCAGGTTATTCCGGCGATGGAAATGGTGCGCGATGTATGGATTAAGCCATACGAAGCAGCAGGTGGTGCCGATTTCATAAAGCGTATTGCGCCAAGGCAGTTTGTATTGGCAGGTAGTGCCGAGTATAACAGTAACGGATCTATCACGTTGGGTACGGCAGAGGGCGGACGTAAAATTGTGCTTTATGTGATCAATTCTTTTGATAAAACAAACATCTCATCGGTGAAGCAAATGATTCAGGTAATACAGCATGAGTATACGCACATTCTAAACCAGACTGTCGATTTTACACCTGAGTATCAAACCGTATCGCGTGGTGGTTATGAAGCCAACTGGACGCAAAGACCATTATCAGAAGCCTATTCATTAGGATTCATTACGCAATATGCCAGGGTATCTCCTGTTGAAGATTTTGCAGAGCAGTCATCAAACATGTTGATGATGGGCCGGGTACAATACAACAGTATTGTTGCTACTGTACCAGCTGATGCACAAGTGAAATTAAAGAAAAAAGAACAGTATGTAGTGGATTACTTTAAAACAGCATTCAACATTGACTTTTACAAACTGCAAAAAGAAGTACAATTGGCATTGTTTAAAGTTTCTGCTCCAGTATTACATCGAATGATTGGACCAGGTGTAGGTTACACAACGCTTTATGCTAACCCATCAACAGATTCAAACCAATCTGCAGAATTTTTGGGATTATGGAATACTGCAAAAACGTCAATGACAGCGGGAGGATTCGTTTTGAAAGATTTTGCAATGACATTTAAAGCGAATAGTGTGATGACGTTAAGATATACATTTACGAATGCTGCCGGCACAACAACATACTTTGCAGATGCAGATTATAATATGGCCTTAAATACTACAACTGGTGTTACTACATTTACTTTATTAACTACTCAACCTACTGGTACGACGTATTCTAACATGGGTGTAATTAATGCAAGAATGGCTGGTGTAAATAGTTATTTTTCGACAGGATCCTTTAGAATAAACTGGATCAATCAGATTATCCCGGGAGAAATTGGATTTTTGGGTTCATTGGGTGCATTCTATAAAACCACAAATGCCAACTCATACTTTTATGGAACAATGGGTAATTAATTAAAAAGAAACCAACATGAAAAAAATATTATTATATTCATTATTGTCTTTAACCCTATTTGCTGCCTGTAAAAAAGAAGAGGTTTTGGTTGATGGACAAAGACCGGAAGAGCGGATTACTGAAGCAGTAACAAAATACACCAATGCGTTAACAGGAAGTACAACTGGTTGGAAAGCTTTTTTATACCCTGATGGTGGTGGCGGTTACTCTTTTTATCTGAACTTCAGTAAAGATAACAAAGTAACCATGTATGCCGACCTTGATATAGATCCTGCCCAAACCAGTAAGGAAAGCACCTATAAGGTAAGAGCGTTGCAAAACCCAACACTATCTTTCGATACTTACAGCTATATGCATATACTTGCCGATCCAAATCCGGCAACCTTTGGCGGTGCTGCGGGTTGGGGCGTATACTCAGATTTTGAGTTTACTTTCGATAAACTTTCTGGTGATTCCATTATGCTTACAGGTAAATTGCTAAAAAGTAAATTGATTTTAGTAAAAGCATCGCAGGCTGAACAAAAATCATATAACGAAAAAGGATTATTAAATTCTATTATGGCGCAGGTAAATTATCTGGATGCCAATCCAAATTTATACATCCAGCCTGATGACTCTGGAACCCGAATCCAAACTTCTTTTGATTACAATAACAAAATTTTTAGTTTGGTTTGGGAAGAAAACGGGGAGGTACAAACAACTTCTACAGGTTTTGCTTTTACCCTTACCGGAATTGTTCTCAAGGAACCATTGATTTATAAAGGTAAAAGTTTCAGTGAATTCACCTGGGATACAGCTAAGCAAGTTTATTTTACTATGGTAAATGGAACCCGTATTGAAATCAAAACCTCGGTAACCCCTATTTTGCCTTTACATACCATCCTTGGTGTTCAATACAGTACCATAACCGCACCAAACGCGGCAACTTATCCGGGTTGGTCAACTGATTTTCAAACTAGAAGAGCAGCTGCGGCAGCGGCAATGCTGGCAGGACCATATGGATTAAGACTTGATAGGATGGCTTTCAAATTCAATTCTATTCAAAAAACGATGGTACTTACGGTAGATATCTATCAAGGTACATCTAGGTTCGTGGGAGATTTCCCTTATACGTATACCAAAACAACGGCAGGAGTATTTAAATTTACAGCCGGAACACCTACTGGTAATGCTGCGTTAATTGTTGGTAATATGGCGCCACTAACCACTCAGCGATTAAATTCAGATAACTTTACAATTGATTATTTTACACACCCTACTACCAGAGCCTTACTTGGTCAGTTTAAAAGTGTAGAAAATCCTGGGTTTACCTTTACAGGTGCATTACAGTAATTTTATTTAAGTATTCTCAAAGCCTCCGATAGATTGGAGGCTTTACTTAATTTTTAAGTTACGTAAAGATCAGCTTTAAAAAGATATAAAGCTTACTTTGTAAATAAGCATACCCTAAAGCTATCCTATTGTTAAAACGTAAATATCTTATAATAATGAAAAAAAACAGTCTAAAAAAAGCGCTTATCAAACCAGTAATTCTTACAATCACAATTTTTTTAATATTAAGTGGTTGTAAAAAAGAAAGCAATCATTCTTCTAAAACGGCTGATAAAGAAGAGGTCAGTATTAAAGATGGCAGATTAGTCTTTGCACATCAAAATTCATTTAAGGATTTAATGCAAAGGGCTCATGAACGCAAATCAACTGATTTAATAAATAACTTTGTCAGCAATTTAACTGGACATGAGAGTTTTATCTCATTAAGACAGGAGGCTATTATTTTTTCTAAAACGGGAAAATTAAGTGCAGTCTCATTAAAAAAATCACTTTCAATGTCTCTTTTTCCCGGTAGAATTCCATTGCAATCTAATAATGATGATCTTTCCCCTCCTGCTGGGCCTGGATTAGAAGAGACTCCCCTAGACAGCTTAGTCCAAGACCCATACTTTGCGAGCATGCTTAATCCGCAAGGGGAAATAGAGGTTGAGAATACCGTCTACAAAGTTACTGGTTACGGTACTTTTATGTCAGCACCAGAAGATAAACCCGAAGTTGATTATTTAGTTGATCAACTAAATAATGGAATATTAACCCTAGATGATATGGTTATAAATGATGGCGAATCATTTTTCAAAATTTCTGGCAAGCCTATTCGGTTATACGACACTTATGGAGCGGTAAATGATCAAAAAGATGATAGAATAAATGTTCAAGACTATCCGGTAACTTACAGCTCTATATATCAATATAGGCCAGATGCTGATGCATGGATATATGATGGTATACCCACTATCCAGTATGGAGGTAAAACTTGGTTTGGAAAACTATTCGAATCTATTAGGGGACGCGATGAAATCTACACGGATAACTTTGAATCGAAAAGACGTGTTAGGGTTACATTTTATAATTCATCGTGGGTGGTGTATTCATCAGTTGGAATTTCAGTTCAAATGCAGAAGAAAAATTGGATTGGTTGGTCGGGAACTGAAGCAAATGAATTGAGATTGGGATGGGACGCTATGGAATATTATTGTGGAGATGCTCCAGCTCCTCCAAGTGCTCCAGTATCATCAGTTCCTCAAAGATTTTCAAAATTAGACTTACCTAAATTAACCAAGGATTATGTTGAGGTCGATCTTCTAGGCTATAATATAACTTTTGATAAAAATGAAAACTTACAGAAGGGGATAAAAAAAATACATGAATTTCTGCCTAGTGTTCCAGGGCTTAAACCGAAAACGGATAGGGATGAAAATTATGCATACAGGGTTTGGAGTAATAGAGCTTTACACAGTATTAGTACAATTTTAGATCGAGATGAAATCATCTCTTATAATACCGAAGGTATCAATAAAACACTGGATTGGTCAGTCGGATTTAAAGTGTCATGGGGTTTTGAGGGGCCGCCAAGTGTAGGTTATGCACCTTTAAAGTTTACGATAACGAGAGCTTCGATTTTTGGAATCGCTAAATATGGTAGTGTTTGGAAAGGTGCAAGGATAGTTGCAGATAAATAAGTTAGAGTAAAATGCATTTGTAATAAATACGGATGGAATAAAGTTATAGAAGACCAAAATTTCTTTCCCCTGCATAAAACTATAAATCCCTATGTACATCAAAATTGAAATACGTAGGGATTTGCGGTTTTATACACTGTTAAAACCTCACCTTAAAAAAGTGAGGTTTTTTTATGACATAATTTTTAAACCCCTCCATGCGTTTATTCCTATATTTGTAAACCATGAAGAAGAAAGCCATTTTGATCCTGTTTGTATTGGTATTTACCTTTGCTGTAAGTCCTAATGTTAACGCACAATGTTCCATGTGTACCATTAATGCCGAACAGGGGGTAAAAAACGGCAATACGCAAACTGCAGGACTAAATACTGGGGTATTGTATCTTTTATCTCTTCCTTATTTAATGGCGGTAATTGTGGGGGTGGTGTGGTATAAAAAATACCGAAAAAAAAATATCCAGCTCAACATGAAGAAAGAACCTTTTAATTTAAATTAAAAGTATGTCTGTTCAAACCACCTCAAAACTCTATGCCATTGTACATTGTAAATGCCCGCATTGTCGCAGGGGAGATATTTTTACAGGCAGTATGTACGGCTGGAACATTCAGCACACCAAAGAAATCTGTGGACATTGTGCACAACGGATAGAAATTGAACCGGGTTACTTTTACGCAGCCATGTATGTTAGCTATGCCATGAATGTGATTGAAATGCTTTTCGCAAGTTTTCTCACCTATTTAATTTTTGGCCCGCTTACCGATGAAACTTTCTGGCCTTACCTGATTGTTATTTTTAGCGGTTGTTTTGTACTTTATCCCTTTAATTACCGTTATTCGAGGATCATATTGCTTCATGTTTTGTCGCCAAATATTAAGTATAAGCCTTATTACGACAAATAGGCAGTTTTTTAACGGTTAGCGAATAAGCGTTTGGCGGGAAATAACCAATTGGCAGTTCGCAATTTGCAGTTACCAATTAACAAATGACCATTGAACGAATGAACCTCAAGATATGCTTAAAAAAGAAACGTTAAACTTTATAAAAGATGTTGCGGAAAATAACAACCGCGAATGGTTTGCTGCGAATAAAGAGTTTTATGAGGCAGCAAAAGCTGATGTTTTGGCTTTGGTAGGTACGCTTATTCCCGAACTGGCGAAGATTGATCCATTGCTTTCTGCAGAGGCAGATCCTAAAAAAAGCCTGTTGCGCATTTACCGTGATGTCCGTTTCAGTAAAAATAAAGATCCCTATAAAAATAACTTTGGTATCTGGTTTTCTGCAAAAAGCAGAGGAGGCAACGAGCCGGGTTATTATCTGCATATACAGCCAGGCAAGAGCTTTATTGCCGGTGGATACTGGATGCCTGATGCACCGCATTTAAAATTGATCAGACAAGAGATTGATTATAATATAGGCGATTTTAAAGAAATTATCAGTGAAAAGGATTTTAAGAAAAACTTTAAACTGGGATTTGATAATGCCCTTAAAAATGCTCCGAAAGGCTACGATCCTGCAGATCCAAACATCGAATTTTTAAAGCTGAAGAGTTTCGAAGCCACTCAAAAAATCGATGATGAAGAATTTTTAAAAGCAAACCTCGTTAATAAGTTGATAAGTTCTTTTAAAACAGTACAACCATTAGTTGCATTTTTACGGAATGCGATAGAGCAGTAGACAGTTAGCCGTTGTCAATCATCAAAAACTAATTACCAATCTGGCTACTTGCTCCTAAATACTTACTACTAAATACTAAACTCCTGAAACTTTAAGTATGAAAAATACCTTTTTTGCCTTTGCTATTCTCCTCTTTTTATCTTCGCTAACTTCTTGCGTAGTGTTATCCCCTAAAAAGTATAAAGCTTTATTGGGGAGTAAAGACTCGCTTTATACCGCTTTTAACGAAGGTTTAATTAAAATCGAAAATCTCGAAAAAGAAGTTGCAAAATTAAAAAAGGATACCACGTTGATGGCTGAAGAGCTTCGCGACCTGCAAAATAATTACAATACTGTTGATGCCAATTACAAAAAGCTTAAAAATAATTCTTCGAGCGAAATTACCAAGTTATCAGGTGATTTGGCTGCCCGTGAAAAACGCTTAAAAGAAGTGGAAGAGGTGTTGCGTAAACGCGATGAAGCCACCAACTCACTCAAAGAAAAATTGCAGCAGGCCCTGTTAGGCTTTACCAAAAGCGGCTTAACTGTCGAAATTAAAAATGGTAAGGTATATGTTTCACTAACCGATAAACTCTTATTTCCATCAGGAAGTATCATTATTGATGAAAAAGGTAAACAGGCTTTAACACAATTGGCGAATGTATTAAAACAGCAGCCCGAAATTAACATTGCAGTGGAAGGCCATACCGATAATCAAAAAATAAATAACCTGGGGCAGATTAAAGATAACTGGGATTTAAGTGTATTAAGAGCTACTTCTGTAGTGCGTTATTTAACAGAGAACGAGAAGGTAGAAAGTGTAAGGATGACGGCTACAGGTAAAGGCGAATTTCAACCCCTGGGTTCAAATGCAAATGCAGATGGAAGAAGTAAAAACAGAAGGATAGAGATTGTACTTTCGCCTAAACTGGATGAACTTTATAATCTAATAAAATAACAGTATTAACATCATGAGAGGGACTAAAAGGTTCCAGGCTCTAAGTTAGAGATCGATTTTAGCATTAGGATGAAAAGCAGAAAACGGGAGCGATCCTGGTGTTTTGCCATGTCTCTGCGCCCCATATAAAAAAATCTATTTAGGATTAGGAAACGGTAGGTCTTTGGTTCTTGGCGGCTTTAGTCCCGCCATTCGCTTCAATCTTTTTGTGCTGCTCTCTTGCTGATTCAGGGTTGCTGCAACAAAAAGTATTTTCGCTGCTGTCGGGTTTAGGAACCGTGGAGTCTGCACCTAACAACCCCACAAATGGAAATACTGCTGTATCCATCTAGCCCCGGTTGAAGCGGTTACCCTGCAGCAACGAGGGACGAGGCAGCGAAGCGTAAAAGCGGAAAACGGGAGGAAATTTAGTGATTTGTAGCGGCCTTGCGCTCCAAATCGGAAAAAGCCTTTAATTTTATAGCTGATCCTGCGCAAAAACAAATAATATCTATGCCAATGTATTTGACTTATCGAGTTCAACAGGATTCGGACCAATTCAAATTTTTTTTTATGATTAGGAAATGAACGTGCAGCGGTGCCTGGGATTTTGCAGTCCCGCCATTCGCTTCAATCTTTTTGTGCTGCTCTCTTGCTGATTCAGGGTTGCTGCAACAAAAAGTATTTTCGCTGCTGTCGGGTTTAGGAACCGTAGATTCTGCACCTAACAACCCTACAAATGGAATACTGCTGTGTTCACTAGCCCCGGTTGAAGCGGTTACCCTGCAGCCACGAGGGACGAGGCAGCGAAGCGTAAAAGCGGAAAACGGGAGGAGACTTGGTGTTTTGCAAAGTCCGTGCGCTCCAGATAAAAAATAATTTTTTGGGATTATAAACCATAGGTCTGTGGTTCCTGACGACTTCAGTCCCACCATAATCTTATCGGTTGATGTCTCACCAACCGAAATCAAATTGTTTTTATGATTAGGAAATGAACGTGCAGCGGTGCCTGGGATTTTGCAGTCCCGCCATTCGCTTCAATCTTTTTGTGCTGCTCTCTTGCTGATTCAGGGTTGCTGCAACAAAAAGTATTTTCGCTGCTGTCGGGTTTAGGAACCGTGGAGTCTGCACCTAACAACCCCACAAATGGAAATACTGCTGTATCCATCTAGCCCCGGTTGAAGCGGTTACCCTGCAGCAACGAGGGACGAGGCAGCGAAGCGTAAAAGCGGAAAACGGGAGGAAATTTAGTGATTTGTAGCGGCCTTGCGCTCCAAATCGGAAAAAGCCTTTAATTTTACAGCTGATCCTGCGCAAAAACAAATAATATCTATGCCAATGTATTTGACTTATCGAGTTCAACAGGATTCGGACCAATTTCATCCATACGAACCGAGTTGAAAACGCAATCTCTATTATAAGTTTTGATGCCGGCGGTAAGATTTTAAAATTTTAAAGGTATGTTCAAATTCGTGGCTGCTAAGGTTAGAATAATCGGGCATGGAAAGCTTATTAGCCGTTAAAAAGTTAAGCAGTTCTTTAATTACGTTTGATACTTCTTCCGATTCTTCAGTATGTTTCAGGGTATCGATCTTACTCAGTAATAAGGCTATTTCGAACATCTTAAAATTATTCTTTTTAGTAATGTCCAAACCGATATTCGTTTCTATGAGCGCTTGTTCGTAGTGGTGTGTGGCATTGTAAAAGTTTGCTTTAAAAACATTAAAACTAGCCAATATAAAGTTGGTATAATAGGTGTAATCGCTGCTGATGATTTTATCTACAAACTGTATAATGCGCTGCGCTTTTTTAAAATAGTTGAGTTTAATGTAGGTTTGGCCTAAATGGAGCAATAAGAACGGCGAAAACACCGAATGTCTGACGTAGAAAATATTCGGATACTTATGCAGTATCGCCATAATAAAACGATGGCATTCTGCATAATTTTTTTGAGAGAATAAGGTAATCACAACCAGTCGGTAAGTAAGCATTTCGGCAGAGGTAATTTCTTCGTTTTTCTTTGGTTTGCTCTGATCGATCTCTTTGCAAAGTTTTATGATTTTATCTTCAAGACTTTTGCTCTCGTTAGGCTTGTTGTTCAGGTTGTTATGGAAATACAGGATTAAATCATAAGGGTTGATCGGAAACAGTTCATTTAACCTTTTATAATTTCTCTTCAGCAGCTGCATGGTATTGGTTAATGCCACTTTATCCACATCAATAAGGTTTACCGTGCACTCTATTACATGCAGCATAATCTGGATGTCTTCGTTCAGTACATTATCCGATATGGTTCTGATGGTTTCTTTGTACAGGTTGCTCATGGTCCGCCCTGCAGCCATAATATCGATAAAATCTATACCTATGCTCAACTTATTGAAGTTTGCATTGGTTTTGCTTAGCTCATATTTTGATACGTAACAGATAAAATCGAAAGCATTGTTTTTTTCACGGTTGGAAAATGGTAGCCTGAATATACTTTTTAAGGCAGCAATTTCATTTCGGTTGATACAAAATCTGATAGACCAGTTAAGGATATGGTCTCTTTTAGAATTTTGACCGGGGAAACTCTTTAGGATGTGTTCGAAAAATAGTTTATCCGGTTTATAATCAAATTTATCGGTAATCTGTATAAATAGAAAATAGGTATAGATATCGTCGTTTAAAAAGCGGACGATTTCTGTAGGAATGGTTGTACTTAACCTTTTTTCTTCAATGATAATGCCAGCATTCAAAAGCTCTTCATAGGCATCGGGATAACAATTAATGTAGCTCAGGATTTTTTCTTTAGCCACCCTTAACTTCTTATTTCCTTCTGAAATGCAATCACTTATTTTTTTAAGGAGAAATATTTTTTCGGTGCTCTTTTTTGCCAGAAATACACGCTTTTCCAAAAAATAGCTGATTAATTCGTAACATAATAACGGGTTATTTAGCTCAAGCTGTTGATTTTCATCTTTAAGCTTGAAATAAACCTGTAACCAGAAAGGTGTTTTAAACTGGTTTAAAAGTGGCAAACTGACGTCTGCCCGATTGATAATTTTATTTTCTATGTGGCTTAAGGTATAGAGTATCTCTTCAACATTTAATGATGGCACATTACTTAGCGTTTCCTCATCATAAAATAAGCCCGTATACCATGTTTTAGTTAAAGATGCAGAACCGTAAATGGCAGGTTGAAGATTGATCCAGGTATCTGTTCGAAGTCCAAAGATGAGCTTAACAAAATTGTTTTCTTCTATACTGTATAAAAGGTCGATAAATATTTTAAAAAAAGCGCTTTTGGCCAAATGTTCATCAATACCATCAACAATAATAATAAATCGGCCTTCTCTCTTTTCAGGGTTTTTTTTAAAAAAACTGATTAACTCGCTAAGGCTCCCGAATTTAAATTCTTTTAAAAACCAATCTTTTAAAGTATCGCCATTTTGGATAATGCTGTTAATACTGGTAGAGTTGATCAGCAACACAACATCGTTTTTATAAAGTGCATTTTCTGAAAAGAAAAAATACTCTACCATATGTGCAAGCAATATCGATTTACCTTGGCCCGGCTGGGCACTTATCGTTGTAAACTGGTAATTGTTTTTTAAGAAATAATCAAAGTCCGGATAAAAAAAACTTCTGTTAGCGGTGGTATTAAACGGAACACCTGAATTGTTTTTTTTTGCGATTAACGATACTTCGGTAATGGCATGTGCTTTTAGCTTTAAATCCTGCCAGATACTTTGGGCAGAGGTTGTCTGACTTTCCTTGTCCTTACAGAAGGATTCCCAATCGTTATAACCTATATATTGCGACAGGCTGTTTAATGTAAATAAAGAGAATTTATGTAAAGTGTTTGCAAAGCCAAAAAATCGTTTGATCGTTGTTTCACTTACATAATTTTTGGTTTCCTGATATACATACTCAGAAATAATCTTACAATGAGCCGGGTCGATATTTCTCAAACCAGATTTTATGAGGACAAACTTCCGGAGTTCGATTAGGAGATCGTTAGCATTCATGAGTTAGCTTATAGGATGACTAATGCTAATGTCATCATAATTTAACAATTGAAGAAATCTATTCACCAAGAAAGACCGGTATGAATAAAATGAATGAAAGGGCATGAATAAAAATGAATAGCAATGGATAAAATAGGAAGCTATTCTAAATTTAGATTTGTCATGATTATATAATGCGACTACAGGAATAGAACCAATACAGTAGCATTAGTACATAGTATGTCTTCTAAAATAACGCCTGATATGATGAAAACCCTTACTTTCTCATCCCGCACAGGGATAATCCGCAATACTTTTATTGCAGTCATCATTCTAATAACGCTCTTCTCCGCCAAATCGTATGCGCAGACTAAAATTTTTGCAAATACGGTATCTGCTCAAAGCAGGGTAGACAATGCAAGCAATGCAACCTTAGACAATAACACTTTCGCTACTGTTAACTCATATGGCGGCATTGCTGTTGGAATAGGGGCATATAACGGGGAACTGGAGTTAAAATACCCGGCTGCTGTTGCTGCGGGAGTAACATCGTATATCAGGATAGATTTTGACGGCGATGTGCTGAACAGGTTGTTAGGTGGTAGTTTAGGTACTTTACTGGCCAATGTAGGTGGAACCGTGATTCTCGGAAACCATTCATTCCAGGTAGGGGCCAGAAATGGTGCCTCGGCTGTTCCCCCAACCGGCGGGAACAGTGTTGATGGATTTTCTTCAGATAACCTGCGGTTGGTAAAAGATGCAAATGGTTTCTTTTACCTGGCAATAACGCCAACACAGGCTTATGATAGGGTTTTTATTAAAGATGTTACCAATGCACTTCTGGTTTCGGTTGCCAATAACACCAAGGTTTATTATGCTTTTTACACTTCTGGTACTGATCCGTGTGCGCAGGCATTTGCTACAGGCTTTGAAGGAACAGGTATTACACTTGATGCCTTACAGCTGGGCAGTTCTGGGGTAACCAATAGTGAAAGGGCAATAGATTCAGATCCAAATAATTTTTCTCAGCTGAGTTTAGGGATACTTGGTGCGGGTTCATCCATTAGCCAGAATTTCTATTTTGCAACGCCATCAAATCCTGGCGACGATATTAACCTCAGGCTTAGCGCTTCGCCTGCATTACTAACTGCAGGGCTTTTACAAAACATTTCTATAACGGCTTATAATGGCGGCAACCAGGTATACACAGGTTCGGCCTCAAGTTTATTAAATCTGGACTTATTAGGTTTACTGAATAGTGGACAGCCGGTATCAATACCTTTTTCTCCAGGTGCCAACGTAGTGTACGACAGGGTGAAGGTTACACTGGGATCAGTTGTTGCCCTAAACCTTACACAAACCATCAATTTGTATGGTGTAATCCGCTCTGCGGGTCGGCCAACGCCAGCAAGCACTGCAATTGCTGCATGTTACAATAGCACGGTAGCTTTGAACGCTACTACTCCGAATACCAACGAATTGAGGTGGTATGAAGCAATAGAGGGCGGAACGGCATTACAAACAGTCGCTTTTAATGGTACTTTTACCACACCGGCATTAACCGCTAATAAAACTTACTATGTTGCCGCCAGAAGGGTAGGCTGTACGGCCGAATCGGCGAGGATACCGGTTGTAATTACGGTAAATCCACAAATTATTTTTAACGGCACCACCTTAACAAATGCCACACCGGGATTTGCTTATTCTAAACAATTGGATGTAGCTACAGGCGGAACAGCAGGTTATACTTATGCTCTGGCTTCGGGAAGTACATTGCCAACAGGTTTAAGTTTATCATCATCAGGTGCTATTACCGGAACGCCAACCGTAGCCAATACCTATGCTTTTTCTGTAGTTGTAACTGATGCCAAAGGCTGTAAAGCAACTGCAACTTATAATTTAACAGTTACGGCTGCATTGGTTCTTACGCCTGGTGCATTGCCTGATGGTTTAACCGGAACGGTTTATCCAACACAGACCATTCCGGCAGCAACCGGTGGTACAGGGCCATATACTTATGCCGCAACAGGTGTTCCGCCGGGTTTAACATTTAATCCGGCAACAAGGGAAATTACCGGAACGCCAACTCAACCTGGAATATATACCATTCCAGTTACAGTGGTTGATGCAAATGGCAATACGCTAATTTCTAATTATACACTAAAAATTACTGATCCTTTATTGTTACCTGCAGCAACTTTGGCTGATGGTACCACCGGAACAGTTTTTACTACACAGATTATTCCAGGCGCAACCGGCGGCACTACGCCTTACACTTATGCCGCAACAGGTCTTCCTCCAGGTTTAACTTTTAATCCATCAACCAGAGCCATTACCGGTACGCCAACAACCATTGGAACTTATACTGTACCGGTTACCGTAACCGATGCAGATGGGAAAACGGTGACCACCAATTATACCATTAACATTAACAACCCGTTGTTGTTACCAGCTGCGACTTTACCAGATGGAACAGAAGGAGCAGTTTATGCTACGCAAACTTTGCCAGCTGCTACCGGTGGTGTTGGACCTTACACCTATGTAGGTAATAATCTTCCTGCAGGTTTATCGTTTAATCCGGCTACAAGAGAGGTTACCGGTACACCAACACAGGCGGGCAATTATGTAATTGGTGTTACGGTTACCGATAGTCAAGGTAAAACGGCAAGCAACACTTATGCTGTTAAAGTAAACGGTACCTTAACTTTACCAACCAAAACTTTACCTAACGGGATTGTTGGCGCTTCTTACTTACCACAAACTTTACCGGCTGTAACAGGAGGAACGTCTCCATATACCTATGCAGCAACAAGTCTTCCGCCGGGATTGTCGTTTAACCCAACTACACGGGAGATTACAGGAACACCAACACAGGGTGGTACTTATAATGTTTCTTTAACCGCTACAGATGCTAACAATAATAAGGCAACAACTACTTATACCCTAACTGTAACGGTAAATGCACCGGTTGTGGCTTCAGCTACAGTATGTACCGGAAGCACGGCTACCTTAACAGTAAGTAACCTGCAGGCAGGTGTAACTTATAACTGGTATGCATCAACAGGAAGTACACCATTGGTAACTGGCAATAACGGTACTTATGTAACGCCAACAGTAAACGCAGCTACAGTATTTTATGTAGAAGCCGTTTCCGGAACGGCAACCAGTTCGAGAACATCGGTTACCGTTTCCGTTAATCCACCTGCAACTTTAGCAACCGTAACTACAAATAACCAGGTAATCAACTCTGGACAAACCACCACTTTAACAGCTACCGCTGACGCCGGAAATACCATTGCCTGGTTTGATGCTCCATCAGCAGGCACACAGGTTGGAGCAGGAACTTCGTTTACTACACCAGCTTTAACAGCAACAAAAACTTATTATATAGAAACCACAAGTAGCAATGGCTGTAAAAGCGCAAGCCGCGTTCCGGTTACTGTAACGGTAATTAACGGCGGTGGCGCAACAGCTTGTAATGCAGCAAATAGTCAGAATACGGGTATTAACGGTATCTGTTTATTATGTGCTGTAAACGGTGCCGGTAACTCTACTGATGCTGATGCAAATAATTTCACCAGGATTTCTCTCGCTGTAGGTGTTGCGGCAACAGGTTATCAACAATTAATTTTCCCTTCTACAGGTGTTGCTACAGATAGTATCCGTTTAGATTTAGCTTTACCATCTGGTTTAGCTGATGTTGGCCTTTTAAATAATGTAACGGTTACAGTACTAAATGGTGCCACGGTTGTAAGAACAGTTCAATTGAACGGTGCATTATTAAGTCTTCAACTTTTATCGGGCAATCGTTTTGCAGCAACTGTTTTAGCTGGTGGCGCTTATGACAGGGTTCAGGTAAGCTTTGGAGCCCTAGCTTCCGCTTTAACCAGTTTAGATATATATGGTGCAACAATAATTTATCCTAACCCAACATTTATTGCCGGTGCGCAATCAATATGTGCAGGCAGCACGGCAACACTAAGTGCAACCGCAAACGGAGGCACTACTTTAGCCTGGTTTGATGCGCCAACAGGTGGAAACCAGGTGGGTACAGGTGCAAACTTCACTACGCCTGCATTAACAGGTACAACAACTTATTATGTTCAGGTTAGTAAAGGAACTTGTTCAAATACAACAAGGGTTCCGGTGGTTATTACGGTTAACCCGGCAATTGTATTTGCAGGTATCACTTTAACCAATGCAACAATTGCTTCTCCTTACAGTAAACAACTTCCGGTAGCTACTGGTGGAACGCCAGGTTATACTTATGCCTTGGCTACAGGAAGTTCTTTGCCGGCTGGTTTAACTTTATCAGCAAGTGGCCTGGTAAGCGGAACACCAACTGCAACGGGTAACCCAACCTTCGATGTTGTAGTAACCGATACGAAAGGTTGTAATACAACAGCAACATTTACATTAACTGTAACACCAGCATTGACCCTGGCGCCAGGCGCATTGCCTAATGGCGTAACAGGTACAGCTTACACAACCAATGGAATTCCAGCGGCAACCGGTGGAACAGGTCCTTACACTTATTCTGCTACAGGTATTCCTCCGGGATTAACTTTTAATCCTGCAACAAGAGAAATTACAGGCACACCCACTCAGATCGGAACCTATACCATTCCGGTTACGGTGACAGATGCCAATGGCAATACAATTACTGCGAGTTATACACTTAAAGTAACAGATCCTCTGGTTTTACCAGCAGCAACTTTAGCCAATGGAACTACCGGCACCGTTTATCCTACTCAAACTATTCCATCTGCTACAGGTGGTTCAACACCTTACACCTATGCGGCATCTGGTCTTCCTCCGGGATTGGCTTTTAACCCGGCAACGAGAGAAATTACCGGTACACCCACACAACCCGGAACCTTTACAGTACCTGTAACGGTAACCGATGCTGATGGAAAAACAGTAACCAATAATTATACAATCGTAGTAGTTGATCCGCTATTTTTACCAGCAGCTACTTTGCCTGATGGAACAGAAGGGACAGTTTACGCTACGCAAACCTTGCCATCTGCAACCGGCGGTGTTGGTCCGTACACTTATGTGGCCAGCAATCTGCCGGCAGGATTAACCTTTAATCCAACAACAAGAGCAATTTCCGGAACACCTACACAGGCAGGAAATTATTCGATCGGTGTAACCGCAACAGATAGTGAGGGCAGAACAGCAAGTAATAATTATTCACTTAAAGTGATAGGTGTATTATCATTACCAGGCGCAACTTTACCAAACGGAATTGTAGGTACACCTTACCCAACACAAACTTTGCCAGCAGTAACAGGTGGAACAGCGCCATATACTTATTTGGCCACAAACCTTCCTCCGGGATTAAGTTTTAATACTGCAACAAGAGAAATTACAGGAACGCCAACTTTAGGTGGAAATTTTACCATTTCTTTAACTGCAACAGACGCTAACGGAAACAAAGCAACAACCGCTTACAGCTTAACCGTAACGGTTGATGCTCCTGTAGTTGCTTCAGCAACAGTTTGTGCCGGAAGTTCAGCCACTTTAAGCGTTAGTAACTTGCAGGGTGGTGTAACTTATAACTGGTATGCTTCTACCGGAAGTACACCATTGGTTACCAATAACACAGGTGTTTTCGTCACACCTGCGGTAAACGCTCCTACGGTATTTTATGTTGAGGCAGTATCCGGAACTGCAGTAAGCCAGAGAACTGCCGTTAATGTTTCGGTTAACCCAGCAGCTACTGCAGCGACGGTAACGACCAACAGCCAGGTAATTAATGCCGGCCAGTCTACTACTTTAATGGCCACGGCCGATACCGGAAATACCATTCAATGGTATGATGCTGCTACGGGAGGAACACAGGTAGGTGCAGGTAATTCATTTACTACACCAATACTATCTGCTACTACCACTTATTATGTCGAAACTACAAATGCCAGCGGTTGTAAAAGTGCAAGCCGCGTACCTGTAACGGTTACTGTACTAAATAATGGCGGCGGTACTGCATGTAATGCGGCCAGTGCGCAAAATTCCGGAATTAACGGAATCTGTTTATTATGCGGTATAACTGGTGCAGGAAATTCTACTGATGCTGATCCTACCAACTTTACCAGGATATCGCTGGCAGTAGGTGTCGGTGGATCGGGTTACCAGCAATTAATTTTCCCTACGGTAGGAACAGCTACAGATAGTATTCGTTTAGATTTAGCCTTGCCTACCGGTTTGGCAGATGTAGGCTTATTAAATAACGTAACTGTTACGGTATTAAATGGTGCTACGGTTGTAAAAACGACACAATTAAATGGTGGATTGTTAAATCTCCGACTTTTATCTGGTAACCGTTTTGCAGCAACTGTATTGGCAGGTGGCGCATACGATAGGATACAGGTTAGTTTCGGTGCATTAGCTACCGTCTTAACCAGCCTGGATATTTATGGGGCAACTGTGATTTATCCTGATCCTACGGTAACCGCCGGTGCGCAAACTATTTGTGCAGGAAGTACGGCAACATTAACTGCAACGGCAAATGGCGGTACAACATTAGCCTGGTACGATGCAGCAACAGGTGGTACACAATTGGCCACTGGCGAAACATTTACCACTCCAGCTTTAACAGCTACCACAACTTATTATATTCAGGTAAGCAAAGCTGGTTGTCCGAATACCATAAGAATTCCGGTAACTGTAACGGTAACACCAGCATTACCAACACCGGTGTTGGCAACCATTGCGAATGTTTGTGAGGGATCATCAGCAACTTTATCTGTTGCTAATCCAGATGCTTCGGTAACCTATAAATGGTATGATGCTGCGGTAGGCGGAAACCTGGTTTTCACAGGTGCAGTATTCTCAACACCAGCTTTAACAGCGGCTACTACTTATTATGTAGAGGCTGTTCAAGGAAACTGTACAAGTGCTGTACGTGCAGCCGCAGCTGTATCCGTAAATCCACGTCCGGCTTTACCTGCTGTAACCGCTAGTTCATCAACAGTGAGTGCAGGACAAACTGCAATTTTAACAGCTAGTTCTGCAGATCCTACCCATACTTTCAACTGGTATACTTCAAATACTTCAACTACACCTGTTTATGTAGGCGCAACTTATGTTACTCCACCATTGCTGGCTACTACAACTTACTACGTGGAATCTGTTTCTACTAACGGTTGTACTTCAGCAAGCCGTGTTCAGATTACCATCACTGTTGATGGAAACGGATCTCCAAATCCTGTGCCTTGTGAGGCAGCAATAACGCAAGTTGGGGGCGTTACTGGTGTAGCTTTATTATCAGGTGTGTTTAATCCAACATTAGCTATTGATAATGACACACAAACCGCATCTTCATTGGTGATGCCGGTTGGGGCACTTGGTGCATCAGTTTATCAAAGAGTGGGTTTTGGTTCATTATCTAAAGTTGGGGATACCGTACGTGTTTTAGTATCATCACCAGGAAAACTATTATCACTTTCTCTTTTAGGAAACGCTTCAATTACATCTTATGTGGGAGCCAATAGTAATGGTGATTCGAAATTATTGAATGATAACTTGCTCAATGTTCAGTTATTAAGCGGTAATACCCAGGCTTTAATTACTTTTGTTCCAACGAATGTTTTCGACGGGGTAGAGGTTAGGTTAAACTCAGGTGTATTGGGAGCCCTGACATCAATCAACTTAAATTACGCACAGCGAATTTTGGTTGCACCTACTGTAGCATCAGGTAACGTTACAGCTTGTGTTGGTCAAACTGCGCAGCTTGAAGTAAGCAACCCATCGGCAAGTTTAACTTACAGATGGTACGATGCCACAGGTACCTATTTAACTGGTAAAGATGGTATCATATTCACTACGCCAATACTAACAGGCGATACTAAATTCTACGTTGCCGCAGTTTCTGCCACTGGTTGTGTGAGTTACAAAACAGCGGTTAATGTAGTTACAAATCCGGCACCGGTAGCACCAGATCTACTTTCAGCATCTGTTAATACTTGTCCGAATACTTCGGTTACGCTTCAGGTTAAAAATCCGATTGCAGGTACAACCTATAACTGGTACGATACTGCCACATCTGCTACCGTCTTATTTACTGGCGACAACTTCACTACACCATCAATTGTTGCAGATAGAAGTTACTTTGTTGCGGCAGTAAACAGCTGTGGTAGCTCATCAACAAGAACTGAGGCCAAAATCATATTGGGAACGATTGATATTCCGGTAATTACACCACCATCGATCACAATCAGTGAAGGTTCTGTTGCGGTGTTAAAGGCAACTTCTAGTACAGCAGGAGCAACTATTAACTGGTACACTACTGCAAATGGCGTGGTTCCTGTGTTTACCGGCGAAACTTATGTAACGCCACAATTAAGCGCCACAACAACTTATTATGTTGAGGCGACAATTCCTGGTGGATGTACTGCAACCAGCAGGGCTACTGTAACTGTCACCGTTGTGCCTAACGGTAATCCGGTAGTTACACCTTGCGGCGCAGCAACTACAACAGTGGCAAGCGGTGTAACAGGGGTAGCAGTATTGGCTGGCGTTTATAATCCAACATTCGCGGTTGATAACGACATCAATACAGGGTCTAGCCTGGTTATTCCTGTGGGCTTATTAGGTGCATCTGTTTATCACCAGGTAGGTTTTACAGGATTATCGAATGTTGGCGATACGCTGAGAGTTAAAATTACCACTCCTGGTACATTACTTTCGGCAGGTGTATTGTCTAACTTAACGGTAACTACTTTCCAGGGTACAACCAGCAATAATGATGCGGTATCTGTATCCAACCCATTAATCAACTTACAATTATTATCAGGCGGAACATCGGCCATATTAACTTTCGTACCAACCAGCAGATTTGATGGTGTAGAATTGAGGTTAAACTCAGGACTTCTTGGTGCATTAACTTCTGTTAATTTAGATTATGCCCAAAGGGTAATCACTACGCCAACCGTTACAACAGCTACTGTAAGTGCTTGTCAGGGATCATCTGCAACCTTAAGTGTACAGAATCCACAGGCAGGTGTAGTATATAAATGGTACTTAGGCACAACTTACCAGGCAGGAAAAGACGGATCAACTTTCACAACAGACCCTGCTTTAGCTGCAGGAACTTATACTTATTCAGTAACCGCCACGGCTAATGGTTGCGAGACTCCTGGAGCCAAAGTAACGGTAACCATTTTAACGCCACCAGTACCACCGGTTCCATCAACTAACAATCCTGCTACAACTTGTATCGGCTCATCTGCTACTTTAAGCGTACAGGCCGTTGCAGGAGTAACTTATAACTGGTACGATGCTGCGGTAGCCGGAAATATGCTGGTAACCAACAACAGTAGTTTTACCACATCTGCGTCGCTTGCTGCAGGAACATATGATTATTATGTTGAAGCGGTAAGTGGAACAGGTTGTTCAAACTCAACGCGTACAAAAGTTTCTATTACGGTTAATCCATCAGCATCACCTGCTGATGTAACCATTGCCGGAAATACATCACTATGTGCTTCTGGTACAACAGTGCTTACAGCAACCAGTACAACCGTAACCAGTCCGGTATTTACCTGGTATACTGATGCTGCTTTAACACAGGTTGCCTATGTTGGGGCAGTATTTAATACACCAGCAATTAACACAACCACCAAATACTATGTTACGGTTAGTGGAACAAATAAATGCGCAAATACAGCAGGTAATGCAAAAGAGGTTACCATAACGGTAAACCCTGTGGCTACCCCGGCTGATATTAGCCTGGCAGGAACAAGTACCGTTTGTGGGGGGGCTTCAGTTACTTTAAATGCAACCAGCACAACTGTAACCAATCCGGTATTTACCTGGTACAGTGATGCTGCTTTAAGTACAGTGGCATTTACAGGTGCCAATTTTATTACTCCGGTACTTAGTGCAACCACCACTTATTATGTGACGGTTAAAGGAGATAATAAATGTGAGAATACGGCGGCTAATGCAAAATCGATCACCATTACGGTTAATCCTGCAGCCACAGATTCAGATATTGCTATTAGTGGAATTACATCAATTTGTAAGGGATCGACAGCAGCATTATCTGCTTCAACAACAACGGTAATTAATCCTGTATTTACCTGGTACAGCAATGCTAATTTAACTACAGTGGCTTATGTTGGGGCTAGCTTTACTACACCTGCACTTAATGCAACCACCACTTATTATGTAACTGTAAAAGGGGATAATAAATGTGAGAGTTCAGCTGCAAACGCCAAGGTTGTTACGGTAACGGTTAAAGAGTTTGCCACATCTGCTGATATTGCAGTAAGTAATGCGCAAATCTGTTCAGGTTCTACCGTAATGTTAATGGCTTCGAGTACCACGGTTACTCAACCGGTATTTACCTGGTATAGTGATGCTTCCTTAACAAATGCAGTATTTACCGGACCAACTTTTACAGTAACGGGTTTAACCGCCACCACTACTTATTATGTAAGTGTTAAGGGGGGCAATAAATGTGAAAATAGTGCTGCAGATGCCAAACCGGTAACTGTAACGGTTAATCCATTGGCTACCACTACAGATATTATTCTCAATGGAAGCACTGCTGCTTGTGCAGGATCATCGGCGGTATTAAGTGCAACTTCGGCAACCGTTACCAATCCGGTATTTACCTGGTATAGTGATGCGGCTTTAACTAATGTAAGTTTCATTGGTGCAACATTTACTACACCACCATTAAATGCTACTACTACTTATTATGTAACGGTTAAAGGCGACAATAAATGTGAAAATGCGCCTGGTACTGCAAGGGTAATTACCATTACCGTTAGTCCCGTAGCTACCGCTGCTGATATTACTGCTGCTGATGCAACCATCTGTTCAGGATCTAATACTACGCTGGTAGCAAGTACAACAACTGTTACCAACCCAGTCTTTACCTGGTACAATGATGTCGCTTTAACTTCAATAGCCTACGTAGGTACATCATTTGTTACCCCGGTATTAACGGCAACAGCTAAATACTACGTAACGGTTAAGGGCGATAATAAATGTGAAAATTCAGGTATTACCGCAAAAGTGGTAACTGTAAACGTTAATCAGGGTGCAACAGCTGCTGATATTAGCCTATCAACACCTACATTGATATGTGGATCGGGTACTGCAGTAATCAATGCGAGTTCAACAACCGTTACCAATCCGGTATTTACCTGGTATAACGATGCCTCGTTAACCAGTGTAGCCTTTACCGGGCCAATATTTACCACACCGGTGCTAACAACCGCCACCACTTATTATGTAACTGTTAAAGGAGACAACAAATGTGAAAATACAGCAGTAAATGCAGCAGTAGTCACTATTAAAGTTAATCCGATAGCAGTTGCAAGTGATATAGTTGTAAATGGGTCAACAAATATTTGCGGAGGATCTTCAGCAATACTAACTGCAAGTAGCACAACGGTTACTAACCCGGTATTTACCTGGTATACCAACGCAACCTTAACTGATGTAGCTTTTGTTGGTGCAGTATTTACCACACCTACACTAACCGCTGGTACCACTTACTATGTAACGGTTAAAGGCGACAATAAATGCGAAAACAGCGCAGCAACGGCTAAATCTGTAAATGTTGTAGTTAGCCCGGTAGCTTCGGCAACTGATGTTACAGCCGCCGATGCAACTATCTGCGCCGGTTCATCAGCAAGTTTGGTAGCCAGCACTACAACAGTAATCAATCCGGTATTTACCTGGTATAGCGATGCTGCTTTAACAATACCTGTATTCACAGGAGCAACATTTAACACACCAATATTAACTATAACAACTAAATATTACCTGACAGTTAAAGGCGATAACAGGTGTGAAAGTTCTGCCGCAAATGCAAAAGTGGTTACGGTTACGGTAAATGCAGGCGCAACAGCTACTGATATTACGCTATCGACTCCAATAGCGGTATGTGGTTCCGGCACTGCAGTAATCAATGCCAGTTCAACAACCGTAACCAATCCGGTATTTACCTGGTATAATGATGCTTCGTTAACCAGTGTAGCCTTTACCGGACCAATATTTACCACACCGGTATTAACGGCTACCACAACTTATTATGTTACTGTTAAAGGAACTAACAAGTGTGAAAATACGGCAGCAAACGCTAAAACAGTAACTGTTACTGTTAATCCAAATGCTGTAGCAGCAGATATTGCCGTAAACGGATCAACCTCAGTTTGTGCCAATACAGCAGCAGCATTAACCGCAACAAGCACAACGGTTACTAACCCGGTATTTACCTGGTATAGCGATGCTACTTTAAATACAGTGGTATTTACCGGAGCAGTATTTAATACGCCTACATTAACAGCAAACACCACTTATTATGTAACGGTTAAAGGTGATAACAAATGTGAAAACACCGCTGCAACAGGAAGGGCAGTAGCCATTACGGTAAATGCATCACCTAACAACCCAGTGGTATCGGCTCCAAATGGAGGTATATGCGCTGGTGATGGAGCCACACTAACAGTAACTAATGCACAGGCAGGTGTTACTTACGAATGGTATAATGCAGCAGTTGGTGGGAACTTATTATTCACCGGCACAACATTTAATGTAACAGCATTAACCACAACAACAGATTACTATGTTTTAGCAATTGGAACAGGTGGATGTAACAATAGCGGTGGTCGTGTAAAAGTAACGGTTATTGTTAACACAAAACCATCGGTACCAACGGTAGCTGCTACATCGGTCAGCGTTTGTACAGGAAGTTCAGCAATATTAACGGTTACGAATCCTCAAACGGGTGTAACCTATAATTGGTACACCGCATCAGCAGGCGGAACATTAGCCGGAACAGGTATTAACTTTACAACACCTGCAGTTATTGCAAATGTTACTTATTATGTTGAAGGCGCAAACGGAACTTGTATATCATCATCCAGAACACCAGTAAATGTAATTTCACTACCTGTACCAGTTGCACCGGCATCGGTAACAGCTGCAAGTGGAACACTTTGCGCAGGTAGCTCAACTATATTAACGGTAAATAATCCGGTAGCCGGATTAGTGTACAGATGGTACGCTGCAAGCTCGGGCGGAACAGTGTTGGCAGAAGGTATAACCTTTAATACACCAAACTTAAATGCGACAACAATCTATTACGTAGAAGCGATTGCAGCAGGTGGTTGCGCAAGTGCAACAAGAACAGGTGTTACGGTAACTGTACTGCCGGTATTAGATAAGCCAACAGTAGTTGTACAAACTACTACAGCAAATAGCGTAACGTTTGCCTGGGCTGCGGTTGCAGGAGCTACGGCATACGAAGTTTCGTTAGATAATGGTTTAACCTGGGTCAACCCAACAAGCGGATCTACCGGAACAACGTACTTAGTATCAGGCCTGAAACCAGATCAAAATGTAAGCATCCTGGTGAGAGCTAAAGGTCAGACTGCATGCCAAACCAGTCAAAATGGTTCAGCAACCGGCAAAGCAGCCAATCCTTTTGGAGATCAGGTTTACATACCAAATGCATTTACACCAAATAACGACGGGAAAAACGATATATTCTTAATCTACGGTAACACCATATCAAGTTCAAAAATGAGTATTTACACCCAATGGGGGCAGTTGATATTCCAATCAGACAATGTTGCAAACGGATGGGATGGAACTTTCAAAGGGGTAAATCAACCGAACGGCGTTTATGTGTACATGGTTGATATTACCTTCAGCAATGGAACAACATCGATGAGAAAAGGTACAGTTACGCTGATTAGATAAGAAGAGGATTAATCATAAACAGATAAAATAAAAGACCATGAAAATACTATCGGCTTTAAAAATATATGTTGCAGTGCTGGGATTGCTGCTGTTTACAGCTAAGTCCTTTGCACAAACTGATCCGCATTTTTCACAATATTATGCAAACCCATTATACCTCAACCCGGCCTTAACCGGGGTAATAGATGGAGATTACCGTGCAACTGTAAATTTTAAACAACAATGGAGTGCATTGAACAGTTCTTTTTTAACCGGTGGCGCATCGTTTGATATGGCCCCAAAAAAGAACTTCGCATTTGGTGCCACCATTTTAAACCAGCGGGCGGGAGAGCTGGATTTTAACTATCTCTCAGCTCTGGTATCAGGTTCGTACCGTTTAAGGTTTGGTAACGAGGGCCTGCAGATGGTGAGTTTTGGCTTACAGGCCGGTATCATCAACCGTAGTTTCGATTTTTCTCAGGCCAGGTTTGGTAACCAGTATAATCCAATTACGGGTTATGATGGTGGTATGATGAGCGGCGAAACACTTTCATCTCAATCATCTTTGGTTCCTGATGTAAATGCAGGTATCATGTTCTTTGATGGTGATCCGAACAAGGGCGTAAATGTTTTTTTAGGGGCTAGTGCAGCGCATTTAACCCGGCCTATGGATCGTTTCTCGGGAACAAATTCACGGCTTCCGGTACGTTTTACCGCACATGGAGGCGCCAGGATCAAGGCTTCAGCGTTATTGGATATTGTACCCAATGCATTATTTATGTATCAGGGTAATACAAATGAAGTTTCGCTGGGTGCTTATGCACAACTTAACGTTAATCCATCTGCTAACATTCTATTTGGTGGTAATTATCGCAATAAAGATGCTGCCATTGCTTTTGTGGGTTTGCAGCTAAAAAATATGGTTTTCGGATTAAGTTATGATATAAATACCTCTTCTTTTAATCGTGCATCAAACAGCAACGGTGGTTTAGAGCTTTCCATATCGCTTATCGGCCGCAATGGCATAATTGGTCCAAACTTCTTTTGCCCACGTTTATAATTAATCAAATGAAACCAGTATGATTTCCGATCATAATGGCTTCATCATCATTTGAAAACAAGTTTAAAAAGATGAAAAAAATATTACTCTTTTTGTTAGTGGCATTTGGCGGTTTTGCAAACGCACAGTATGTGGTGAACTATAAAAAGGTTGCAGATACTTATTTTGAAAATAAGGATTATTACGCAGCATCAACTTTTTATAAAAAGGCCTTAAAAATAACCGGCGATAGTACCCAGGCTATTTTACCATATGGTAAAGAAAGAAAATCAGCAGATGATGATAAAGTAATAGAAGATTATGAAGGATCTGTTTACAACCTTGCAGAATCCAGTAGGCTTTACAGGGAATTTAACGAGGCTGAAAAATACTATGCTATAGCCATAACCTTTACCAATACACGTTTCAGAAAGGCCTTATTTTATTATGCTGAAAGCTTAAGGGCAAATAAAAAATTTAATCAGGCTATTGATGCATTTCAGCAGTTCATCCAGAAAAATCCCGGCGATGTTTTAGCTAAAGATGCCCAAAAGGAAATTGAATCATGTAAGTTTGCCATCGGAGAAATGCGTTTTCCACGTATGATACAGGTTAGAAAAGTACCGGCCAATATAAATGGCTTAGGATCTAATTACGCACCCGTTAAAATCAATAACGAGTTGTATTTTACCTCATCCCGTCCGGTCGCTGTAGGGAGTAAAAAAGACATGGTTAAAACGGATGCCGGAGAAATTCAGGTATCAACTAAATCTAATCCGTTTATTAATAATATCTATATAGCTAAAGGAGAATTAACTTCGGTTGATATTGCTGTAAAGAAAGTTGATATTAATTTTCCTAAAAACATAGAAATTGCTGCAGCCACTTTTACTCCTGACGGAAATACGATGTACTTTACTGCCTGGAAGGATAAAGAAAAATATGCTATTTACTCTTCAAAAAAAACTGGCGATAAATGGGCGGATCCTCAACCTGTTGGTTTACAGGTAAACAGCAAAGATTTTAATTCTTCACAACCTTTCGTTACCAGCGATGGTAAGTTTCTGCTTTTCTCGTCTGATAGAAGCGGTGGTTACGGTAAATTCGATCTTTGGTATTGTACCTTGCGTGAAGATGGTTCATTAGGTCAGGCAGTAAATTTTGGTCCGACTATCAATACCGAAGATGACGAGCGTGCACCATACTATAATTCTTTAACCAGAAAGTTATTGTTCAGTACCGATGGCCGAGTAGGTTTCGGTGGTCTTGATTTCTTTGAGTCGGATGGCGATCTGGTCAATTGGTCTAACCCTAAAAACATGGGTTATCCATTCAATTCATCGAAAGATGATCTTTATTTTACCGCAACTGATGATAAAGGAATAAAAGGATATATCAGCTCTGATCGCGAATCATCTTGCTGTTTGGAAGTATTTGAAGTGAAAAAGGAATACCTTTCCATAGCAGGTCTTTTAACCGATTGTAAAACAAAATTGCCTTTAGCAGGTGCCAGTGTAACTTTAACCAATGCAGAAGGATCGCAGAAAATAACTACGGGAACCGATGGTATTTACAGGTTTAAAGTAGATTCGAAAAGACCGATCAAATTGCTTTTAGCAAAAGATAATTACTTCGCCATTACTAAAAATTATCTTTACGAGGAATTGGCAAAAGCAGATACCCTGATTGATAAAGATTATTGTCTAAGTCCTTTTAAATTGGGCATACCAATCACATTGGAAAATATTTATTATGAATTTAACAGTGCCGAACTTACCGAGCCTTCTAAAAAAGTATTGGACTTCCTGATCCCGATTATGGAAGATAATCCGGAAATGGAAATTGAGCTGGGCGCTCATACCGATAATATCGGAACAGATGAGTACAACCTGGATCTATCGAACAGAAGAGCAAAATCTTGTACAGATTATCTGGAAAGTAAAGGAATTGCCGCGGCCAGAATGACTTCTAAAGGATATGGAGAGTCGATGCCTGTTGCGCCAAACGAAATTATGGTAAAGCGCAAGAAAAAGGATAACCCTGAAGGAAGGGCAAAAAACAGAAGAACAGAGTTTAAAGTAACCAAAAAATAAGGTATATAATCATCCTGTTGAGCCATCTTTCTGAAAAGGAGATGGCTTTTTTGTGCTGGTTGATGTATTTGTTAACCTACGCTATTATGCTTTAAATTTTTAATCCACTATTAAAGGATTGGAAATCCTTAGTTTATTCAGAAAGGGTTACCATTCCGGATTAACCTTTTGCCGCCATGTAGCCCTGGTCTCGTGTGTTCAACTAACGAAAAACCAATGGGCAACCATTTGAGATCGGTTATTACTGTAGATTAATTTTTGAGAGAAATTATGAATATATTTTCTCCAATTCTAAACTGAAAATTAATAATTGAATTAATCTTTGTAATTTTCGGCTTATCTTTTAAACGCAATGAAGCTCAATATCCAACCAACCATAATTTTTAGAACACCTAAATTTTCATATCAATCCGAACTGTTAGATTGTTGGGAGGAATTGAAGTCTGCCATTTCAATATCATCATCAGCTTTTTACGAAACCATAAAAGAAGTAAAGGCAAACGAACTCCAGGATCTTCCACCTAAGGTTTATTTTACCATTTGGAAATATTTTAACCGTGCAAAATTCCGGTCAACCCCTTATGGCACTTTTGCTGGTTTTAGCTTATTAAACGATGCCATTAAACCATCTGAAAGCAGGATAGTGATTGAAGAGATTCAAAAAGTAGGTGAACTGATAGATTGGCCTTATAAAAATAATCTTCAATTGCCATTGGCAGACCTGTTGCAGAAGAACTGTCTATTATTTAGCAACAGCAGCTATTACTTAACATCCAATAGTATCCGTTATATAGCCTGCACTGAAGGCGTTTTCGAACTGGCCGAGTTAGATCAAAACGACTTTGTACAGCAGATATTAGCTGCTTGCTTAAAGCCGGTCCGGATTAACGATCTGGTAAAACAATTAAATTTAAATGATGATGAAATTCAGAATTTGTTTGGTTTGTTGCATGACATGTATGATTTACAGCTTGTTTTTACCAACTACGATCCCAATATCATCGGAGAAGATTATTTTGAACGTTTAGGCCTTACCGCTACGGCTGATTTGCCTAAATACCTTATTGCGCAGCGTACAGTTTTGTCTGGATGTATCAATGAACGTTCGCTTCAGGCCATTCCGGGTTTGATTGGTATGCTCCATAACATCATGCCGGTAAAAGATCATGATGCCCTTGGTCAGTTTCAGGTTAGGTTCAAGAAGAAATTCGAAGATCAGGAAGTACCATTGTTACTGGCACTGGATCCTGAAATGGGCGTGGGCTACGATGAGTTGGAACAATCCGGTCAAAAAAGTGATTTTATTACACACTTTATTAATAAGCCTGCTAAAAAGGCAGAATCAGACAGTATTAAAGCAGCATTAAAAACTTATCTTACTGAACATAAATTCGAAAAAGATAAGCCAATTTATCTGAACAGGATGGCATTCGCACCGAAGCAGAAATTAACATCATTGCCTAATTCTTTCAGTATGGTGATGTCAGTTCATGATGAGCTGATTTTTGTAGAACAGATTGGTGGCGCAACTTCCAATGCATTAAGCGGAAGATTTACCATGGCAGATGAATTGGTAACACATTATGCGAAAAATATTGCAGCTGCAGAACAACAGGCAAACCCCGATGTTCTGTTTTTTGATGTAGCCTATATGGTAGAAGCCAATGTAGATAATGTTAACCGGCGCAAGTTGATTTATGGGCATCAATTGTCAATTTTAAATTTCGATACTTCGGCAGCTCCACTTGCTTTAAATGATATACAGATTTCAGTAAAGGGCACAGAGATTATTCTTCGCTCTAAGCAGTTAAATAAACGGTTGGTACCAAGAATGGCTTCTGCCTATAATTACATTCGTTCAGATCTTTCTGTATTCAGGCTATTGTGTGATCTGCAGCATCAGGGCTTGCAAACAAATCTTTCCTTTCCGCTCGATGCTATTATTCCGGATCTGGATTATTATCCAAGGCTACAATATCAGAATATTGTTTTAAGCAATAACAAATGGAGAATTAAAAAAGAAGCGTTGTTAGGGGCTGATCAAAAAAAAATGATATCCATTGCCGAATGTAGATCATACCTGAATAATTTAGGTGTTAGCGAATATTTTAAAGCAGGTATTTCCGATCAAACCTTATGCTTCGGCCTACAGAATGACGATGATATAAATGCTTTTCTGCAATATGTGTTAAAACAGGGTAATATTTACATTGAAGAAATGGTAATGCCTCAAAATAGCATTGTCGTTGATGAAGCAGCGAAACCCTATTTAGCGCAGTTTGTTCTAAGCATAGGCCACAGCGAACAAATTTACCGTGGTTGGGCTCAGACAGCTGCAAATACTGATGTGACGCGCTTTTTTCTGCCAGGTAAAGAATGGCTGTATTTTGAAATTTATTGCCATCAGCAACGTAGTGATCATATTTTGACCGAAGTAATCGCCCCCTTTCTTAGTACTTATACAGAATTGGTCAAATCATGGTTTTTTATCCGCTACAATGAAAATGGAAACCACATCAGGTTTAGGGTACAACTTAACAATCCAGAAGACGGACAGTTGCTAACCTCAAATTTGATGGATGATCTGGAACTGTTTTTAAATTCAGGTTTGGTATCAGATGTACAGATTAAAACCTACAGGCGTGAGTTGGAGCGTTATGGCAGCGATATGATCGAAGATGTTGAACAACACTTTGCTATAGATAGTGAATTTGTATTCTCGCTTTTAGAAACACAGACCGATGATTTCAATAAATATAGATGGTGCAGTCTTTTGTTTTCCAGGATTATTGAATCTGACATTTTGGACAGGTTGGCCATCAGCAAGATCGTAAGACTAATGTCTGATAGCTTTAATGAAGAGCATAGGTTAGATGCGGCCGATTTTAAACAATTAAATAGTCATTATCAGGAATTTCGAAAAACAGAATGGGCAGCATCAACTGCGGAACAGGAGCAGCGGTTTAGTGTGTTTTCAGGTTCGTTCATCAAAATGCTTCAGCAATGTGCAGCGGAAAATGCATTAAAGCTATTAACCGATTTAATACATATGCATGTAAACCGTCTTTTTAGTAAAGATCAGCGTACGCACGAAATGGTGATGTACTATTTTCTGCTAAAAGATATCCAGCGTCAGCATGCAACAAAAATTTAACGGTTTAGCCTGGCCAATGGATTAACGACCATTACCTCTATTTCAGTAATATAGCGATTAAGCTGATCTTGGTAATACCTGAATACATAAGCATTGCCATAAAAACTATTAAGGCGTTTGCCAACATTGTCAATCCCTACATGATGGCTTTCTGTTTGTTTGCCTTTATTATCATTAATCATGTTGATGGTACTGATATTCAGCCTGTCATGTTCGTAAGCGATTTTAATAATTGCCGGCTGCGTAGAGTGCGAAACATTTCCGTGCTTAAATATATTTTCGACCAGCGTTAGTAAGATAAGAGGCGGAAATCTTAATCCGAACATATCGCCGGTTACTTTGAGTTCCAGGTTGATGGTATTGGCCGTTCGGAGTTTATGGAGATTGATAAGGTGTTCAATCTGTTCAATTTCTTCATTAAGCGGAACCATCTCTGATGCTGCAGGGCGTTTTAACGCATAACGCATCATTTCTGCCAGGTTCATAATGGCATCAGCTGCCATGGGTGCCTTTTTGCGGGCATCGTTATAAATAAAGTTTAAGGTATTAAATAAAAAGTGTGGATTGATCTGGCTACGCAGATAATTGTTTTGCGATTGAACCAGATCATTTTCTAAAGCCTGTTTCTCTATTTGGGTAACCAGGTTCTGTCGTTCTAATGCTTCTACTTTCTTTTGGTCCTGAAATGATTTAATAAGATAAACATAACCGGTTGCGAACCCGATAAAATATAGTGATCTATACATGCAGGACAATACGAAATCACGCGGTACAAAGTTTGCCATGTTGAATTCTATGATCCTGATTTTTTGAAACAACAAAAGGAGTATATAACTTGCCATAATGTAGATGGCTAACATTGCAGCAATCAGTAATAGAATGTTTATAATTCTGAGGGGAGTACTTTTTTTACTCAATACTTTTTTGAGCAAAAAAGCATGAAGATAAAATGTAGCAATATTAGTGGAATAAATGAGAAGATAGATGCCCGGTGGTTTAAATTGTTTAGATGCATAACCTAAAATAAATACTTCATATATGATGTAAATACTCCAGATAAGCAGGTGGAGTTTGTATTTTTTATATAATGTTTTGAGGGCTGAAAAATTCATTTTTTCGCTTTTAATCTATTAAAATAGGGTTTTTGTCTCCTAAAATTGGGGTTTTGTGTAAAAAAATGGTGCTGGTTAATTTTAGGCTGCATCTTTACAGAAATTAATAACAACCATAAATAATCACATATAAATATTAATATCATGAAAGCGCAACACACAACTAAACTAGCTAAAAAAACTGTTTTCGTTTATAAAAATATCAAAGCTCAAAATAATTATTCTACAACGCCTACAGGTGACCAAAGCCATACAATAGTAATGACCAGCTGGATTGCAGTTTTATAAATATAAGTCAATTAATGAACTAATTTATACCAGATCATAATCATGAAAGCCCGGTGATCAAGGTCATACTATAATTACGAGTGCTACAGTTAGCAATATGATATTTTAATATCTACTGATTGCGGTTCGATTTTAATAAACTGCTCTGTACATAGGCGAAGAAAGTTTCTTTATAACCTTCGCCAATTTGTATCATCTCGTTATTCACCAAACGGATTATATTTCCATCTACTTTTTTGATTGCCGATTTAGCCACGATGTTCGATTTATTAACACGGATAAAAGGGTGGTTTTCTAAGGCCTTTTCAATTTCCTTAAGTGTAAGATAGGTGGTATGGATTTCAGATTTGGTAATAATCTGTATATAATTTTGTAATGCTTTGATATAAAGTATTTCATCAATAGCAATATTGGAAAAAGCATATTTATGGTCGCCTTTAATATAAAGGGCCGCAACCTGATCCGCTTCTTTCATAGTAGCCTTGCTATTATTATTTGATTCTTTTTTTAAAATCCTGTCTACACCTAAAGCAAATTTTGCAAAGGAAATAGGTTTTAATAAATACTGATCTGATTGTACATCAAATGCCTGCAGGGCATAATCGGGATGCGCAGTAGTAAAAATCAAATACTTTGCTTTTTCCCTGATATTTTTGGCCAGTTCTAATCCATTTATTCCTGGCATATCAATATCCATAAATAATAAATCAATTTCGTCTTCGATACTTATTTCGGTAAGTGCCTGGACAGGACTGGTAAAAGTTTTAAAAACTGTCAAGCCAGGCATTTCTGCAATATGGTCAGTTAACACTTCAATTGCATGTTGCTCGTCGTCTATAACAACGCATTTTAGATTCATGAGTAAAATTTGTTGGTTTATTTGATTTGAATGCAAGTTAAATAAAAATGAATTGAATTAACAATTGCGCCTCAAAAAAACTTGTTTCCCGGTTTTGTCTATAAAAAACCTGGGTTTCGTGTAATATTCTGGGGGGTTGATGTAAAAAAATTATTCGCACCCCTTCTTTTTATAATCTTTATACTGTTTGCCAAAAACAAATAATTAGTGGTCAGAAGCTACTAATTAAAAAACATCTGCCTGCCCAATCTTGTGTAGCCTGTAGATAATAATATTAAAAACAGGCCATACAATACTGGGTTAGACTATTAAACTTAAAAAACAAGAAATACCGAAAAACAAAGAATATTCCCCCTACATCTACCAATCCTCCACATGAAAAACAACGAATACGAATATTTACTTAATAAAATCTACTACAAAGGTATTCTGGAAAATCAAGGAATCAACTCCGATATGTACCAAAGAATGCAGAATGAATATAGCAATCTTGATGGACAACAGCCTGTTAGGGGCCAGTTAGATGGAGAATATGCATTCAGAAAATCATTTTTAGTTGTACGTAATTACGTTCAACAGGCTATCAAAGATGGCATGAAAAATTTTCAGTTTACGATGCAGACAAATGATATCAACAAATTGACTTATATGGTTGATATGTTGAACAGAAACTTTTTTGATAAACAAAGTTTAGATCAGATTATTGCTACTGCAAATTCGGTATTTAACCAATATCATTTAAAAAATTAACTACCTAATAGATAACAATATGGAATTGAAAGACGAAATCGGGCAATTTGCCGTAAGAATTAAGAAAATGCTTCCACAAGTTCAATCTGAGGATTTAACAAGGAACGCTTTAGTTATGCCTTTTATCCAAATCTTGGGATTTGACCCCTCTGAGGTTCAATCTGAGGCTGTTTTAGACTTCGGAGTTAAAAAAAGCAAAAAAGTTGACTACACCATTATGAAAGATGGCGAACCGACAATTCTTGTTGAATGTAAACACCACAACGATAATTTGGATATTCACGATTCGCGCTTATCTAAATACTTCCGTAAAACAAAAGCTAAATATGGTTTATTAACCAATGGCTTAGTTTATCGCTTTTATACAGAGAAAATGGTAAGATCAAAGAAAAATCAAGAGCCATTGTTCGAGTTTAAATTAACTGACACTAAAGCAGCTATCATTGCAAAAATGATCCAAGATCATAAAGATTACTTTAATGTAGATCAAAGAGCTCATGTAGCCAGCTAACCATATTAATTTTAATTTAAAAGTTCCCAAAAAATCTCATCCAAAAAGTCTTGATCTGATCAGGACTTTTTTTTGTTCCGCTCTGTAAAACAAAAAAGGAGAAACCGGCCCGGTTTCTCCTTTTAAAGGATAGGATTTTTTAATTATATTAATTCTACGCTTCTGCTTACAAAAGCTGTTAACTCTGCTCCGGTTAACATACCTTGTGCTAAAAGCGCTAAATCTACTGCTTGTTTGGCCAAAGTGCTTCGTTCTGCTTCATCAGCGTTTAAAATCTTGCTGATCAACTTGTGGTTCCCGTTAATGGCAACCTTGTAATTGTCTGGCATTTGGCCGTAAAAATTCATTCCACCGCCCATAGCAGCCATATCTTTCATACGGCGCATAAACTCATCCATGGTAATCGTTACAGGCAGTTCCTCAGGGTGTAAAGCCACTATTTCTACATGCATACCTGGTTTGGTAATTGCTTTTTCAAAAATAGTGGTCACTTCTTTTACCTGATCTTCATTTAAAACATGCTCATTTTGCTCGTCTTTCTCAATTAATTTATCTGCAACGCTAGAGTCAACACGTTTAATTGATGTTTTCTCTAACTTTTGCTCCAATTGATTGATAAAGTGATTATCGATAGGCGAATCCAGCACTAAAACATCGTAATCTTTTTTATTGGCTGATTGGATAAAAGCATCTTGTTTAGCAGCATCATTCGTGTATAAATACACAACCGTGCCGTTTTTATCAGTCTGTAAAGGAGATACTTTTTCTTTGTATTCAGGAAGTGTGAAAAGCTCGTTTTTCGTGTTGCCTACTAAAGCAAAATCTTTGGCTTTGTCGTAAAACTTCTCTTCGCTGATCATACCGTATTTAACAAAAAGACCAATGTCTTTCCATTTATCTTCATAAGCTTTACGGTCTTTAGCAAATAGCTCACCTAATTTATCAGCAACCTTTTTGGTAATGTAGTTGTTGATCTTTTTAACATTGCTATCGGCCTGCAGGAAACTACGCGATACATTTAAAGGAATATCAGGAGAGTCGATTACACCATGTAATAACATTAAAAATTCAGGAACAATATCTTTAACCTCATCAGTAATAAATACCTGGCGGGAGTACAATTTGATTTTGTTGCGTTGCATTTCAAAATCGTTTTTCAACTTAGGGAAATACAGTACGCCGGTTAAATTAAATGGATAATCAACATTCAGGTGGATCCAGAATAATGGTTCTTCACTAAATGGATATAACTCACGGTAAAAGTTTAGGTAATCCTCGTCTGACAAATCTGCAGGGGCTTTTGTCCAGATCGGGTTAGTGGTATTGATAATGTTATCAACTTCAACATCGCTAAATTTAGCTTTACCTTCTTCATCTACGCCATCTTCAACCGATTCGGTTTTAGTACCAAACTTAATCGGAACTGGTAAAAATTTAGCATATTTATTAAGGATTTCCTGTAGTTTACTTTCTTCTAAAAATTCTTCCGAATCTTTGTTTACATGGAGGATAATATCGGTACCACGGGTAGTTTTAGTACCTTCAGTAATCTCAAATTCTGTACTTCCATCGCAAACCCAACGTGCTGGCTCGGCGCCATCCTGGTACGATAAAGTTTGAATTTCAACCAAATCAGCAACCATAAAGGCCGAATAGAACCCTAAACCGAATTTACCGATGATTTCATTGGCATCTTTTGCATCTTTAAATTTCTCTACAAACTCACTTGCGCCAGAAAATGCAACCTGGTTGATGTACTTTTTAATCTCTTCGGCCGTCATTCCCAAACCGTTATCGCTAATGGTAATGGTTTTTGCTTCCTTATCAACCGCAACTTGTACCAATGGCGCACCAACTTCGCCATTAAATTGACCTAGGGAACCCAGTCTTTTAATTTTCTGGACTGCATCTACTGCGTTAGAAACCAACTCACGAAGAAAAATTTCGTTATCAGAGTATAAAAATTTCTTAATTATCGGGAAAATATTCTCGGTGTGTATAGAAATATTTCCTTTTTCCTGTATGCTCATATGTAAATAATTGTTTAATCTATATCGAGCATATCAAGGGTTGTTCCAAAAGAATTTGTTTGCCAAAATGACAGATATAAGTGAGAGGGAAAATGTATGTTATTCATTTCTGGGTGCCACTATTCATATAATCTCCATCTCTGATTCCTGGTTGCCTGACTGGTGTCTCAAAGACTGGCAGGCTGTAGCTTGTGTACCAGGATATAATTTGTTTTATTAAGTAATTTGAAGCTACGATTTTGGAAAACAAAGCCTGTATTCCTATTCATGTTAGCCCCGCTGTATCTTCTGCCCTGATAAAAAATCGGGGGCATTCGTGCAATCGCGTTTAGATCTGGCCGTGCTGTGCCACAATAGGGGGCACTTATTGCTTTTATTCCATGGTCGTTATTTCCGCTACGTTGTTAAATTAAGCACGGTCTTTGTCAGTCTGAGTGGAGTCGAAGACCTTTTTCTTAAGTAGTCGGTTCAGATTCCATGATCTGTTGCTCCAGACTAATGGCTTTAACTCGGAAAGCAATACTATTATTTATCAGTGAATTAAGATGCCCAATCAAGTTGGGAATGACGATCAGCCAAAATCAAAATCTCATGGAAAAAGTTACTCATCTTCACCATAAGCCAATTCAATATCTATAAATTGAATAATTAGCGAACATACCTTACCTTCAATATCAAAACCATAATAAACCGGGTAGGCGCCATCGCCAAAACCACTCTGGAAAAATGGAATATGATAGTCTGTTCCGGGGATTTTCCAGTTGATCCAGTCGCCGGCTTCGCGTTGATAAATTGGATTTTCAACGTAATTAGCTGCAAAAAGTGCTGCGAAATAATCATCATAGAGGTTTTTACCCGGATGTTCGCTATGAAATTTATCCTGAAACGTACAGAAATGTTTTAGTGTTTCTTTATCCAGAACACAACCTAAACCCGCATCCACATTAAAACCAAAAAATTGTCCTTCAGTAAAATCAACCAGGTCTTCCGTACCAATTAATGCTTCTTCAAAGCGAATAGCATCATCAGCTGTAAACTGCACTTTAACGGCGGCATACCTTGCGCAATCTTCGCCATCGGGAACAACTACAGCTGCAGTTACCGGGAATTCGCCGGCAGGAACCTTAATTAAATATGGCTCAGCATCTTTTTGGATATATACCAACGGATCTCTAACCAGAATTTCTCCTGTAGGAATAGAAACACTTCCCAGTTCGAGGCGATCTATCTTTTTGCCCGCAACAGCTGTTTCTTCAAAATAATCGTTCAGATTATTGGGGCAGGTTAATAATGCACGTTTCTGGTTCCAGGTGTTTAACCATTCATTATCTGGTATCATGATGATTAGATTTATTTGGCATGAAGATAAATAATTGGTTTCATCAAAATAAAGAAGCCAAGAAAATTTAAGGTCTTCTTGGCTAAGTATTTTAATGTCGGATTAAATTTAATTTAAAAGAAAACTTGGTTTATCTTCTTCAAGTGAAAGAATTTTGGTGATCTTTTTAAGCAGTACATCCATTTGGAAAGGTTTTGATAAGAAATCATCCTGACCATAGTTTAAGGTTGTAAAATCTTTTTGATCGTACAAGCCAGAAATAAGCAGAATAGGGATTTTAGAGGTACTTTCAATTGATTTTAATTGTTCGCATAATACACGACCATCTATATGCCCAAGAGAGATGTCAAGTAAGATTAAATCAGGACTAAATTTTTCGATCCTATTAAAAATTTCCTCACCGTCGCTTAGTGCCGAAACTTTAAACCCTCCAATTTCCAGGATTAATTGTATGGTTTCTAAAACCTCAATGTCATCATCTACTACCAGTATTCTCTTCATATGTGTGTGCAATTATATGCTGTTAAAAGTATAACAAAAGTTTGCGTGGATATGTTTACAATCTTAAGGATATTTTAACAAATTATTATGTGAATGTATATTTTGACTTAGCTGGCCTGCTGAATAATGCCTTCTTTATGTAAAATGAAATTAAACAGTTCATCGATGGGCTTCTGTAAAATTTTGCCGGGCTCTATGCCATTTTCACGCAATACCGAAATAAGTGCATCCTGATAATAATAGGCAATTGAGCCTACAAAATGGCAAGGTACGTTTTTGTGTTTGGGATAGTCTTTAACATTCGTATCTACAAATTCCTGAAAGCCTGTTCTTAATATTTCCTGAATAAAAGCGTTGTCTGTATGGCTGGCCATGAAGCGGCTAAAGCCTGCCAGATAGATATTTGGAAAAGGTTTCTGATAAATATTGGTAATAATCTGTTCTTTTTCTGCAGGGAAAGATTTTTTAAACTCTGCCGCTAACGTGGCCGGCATTTTATTATACAGATAGCTTAAAAGCACTTTTTTCCCGAAGAAAGTGCCTGATCCCTCATCGCCGAGAACATAGCCCAGGCCATGGTGCCCATCGTGGATTTTTTTTCCGTCAAAGTAACAGATATTAGATCCGGTGCCTAGAATACAGTTTAAACCTTCTGCGTTTCCACAGGTGGCATATACGGAACCCAGAAGATCATGGTCTACAGAAATGAAAGCATTGCCAAAAACAGCTGATAAACCATTTGAAACGACTTCATGTTTGTCTGGAGAAGAACAACCCGCTCCAAAAAAATAGATTTCTTTTACCTCACCGGCATATTGTAACAAGGATTCATTTTTAGAAATCAGCTTGGTAATTTCTTGTTCACTTAAAAAATAAGGATTTATTCCAGGGGTACTAAATTTAATGGTTTCGCCATTATGATAACCCATCCAATCTGTTTTTGATGAGCCACTATCTGCAACAAGTATCATGGCAATAAATATAAAAATTAATTATAGTATTTTATATTTGAAATAATTTCGTTACCTCTTTTAACGCTTATTGGTGGTGTTTTAACGTGGATGCAGGTTTGGCGAAGCTTTTAACCAATGGCCTGGCAGCTTAAAAATTAATCAGAAAATAGTTTGATTTTAATGTTAAAAAAGGCTTTTTAACATTAACGAATGATTTAGCCACCGGCTATGCCTGATGTATCTGATAACTTTCTGGTTAGGGGTGAATTATTAGTTGACCAAATCAATACTTCCACTAATCGTTTTCAGCGTGTTTTCGGCTATTTTGGCCTGATATTGCATTTCGATGAAACGGTTTTGTGCATCAATGGCATTACGCTGTGCTTCTCTCAATTCTAATGGAGCTATGCTGCCCAAACGGTATTTTGCTAAAGTGATATCTAGATTCTCCTTCGCAATATCTACATTTCGCTGTTCTAATTTGATCAGATCCAAATAAGTACTATAATTTTCGTAGGCAGTAAGCAGCTGTGTATTTACATCCAGCTTGGTTTTGTTGAGGTTAAGGACTGAATTATCGATCTCTATTTTGGCATTACGTTCTTGCTGGCGCTGTAAAAAACCATTAAATAAATTGATACTTGCCGTTACGCCATAAGTAAATCCATTGGCCGCAAATTTTTGGTTAAAGCCGGTTGGGCTGGTACTGTTTGCCCTACTGTAACCAGAATTTAGGCTAACTGCAGGATAACGTGCCCCGCGGATGGATTTTAAATTTAACGAAGCAATGCGTTGATTGATAAATGCATTCTGTACGTCAGGGTTCTGCTTTTCGGCCATTTCGGCCATTTTGCTAAACAAGATGCCCTTATCCACATCAATGCTATCTGCAACAGAAAAGGTCGTACCGATATCCCTGACCATTAATTGGTTTAAACGGACTTTAGCAATCTGTAAAGCATTTTTGGTTTGCAGGTAATTTGATGTATCCGTATTGTAATCAACCTGTGCGGTTAATACATCCAGTTTTGAACCACGCCCCAGCTGTAATTTTGTTTTGGCAATATTGGTACGCAATACCGAAACATCCATTGCGCTATCAGCCGCCCTAACCAATTGTTGTTGTCTTACAATATCGTAATAGGCCGTAATTACATCTGCCACAGTAGTTAAAATGGTTAAACGTGAATTTAATTCGCCCTGTTTTTGCAGTTCTTTTAAACGATCGTAATTAGCAAACATGCGAAAACCATCAAAAACAGTCCAGTTTAATTCAGCACCATAACTGCTATTGGTACTCTTCGCTCCGGTAATTACCCGGTCCGGACCTGTTACCGGGCTTTGTCGTGTATTTTGGATACTTCCGCCATTGGAGTAATTTCCAGTTACATTAGGTAACATACCTGCATTGCCAATATTGGCATTATTCTTGGCTATATCGATCTGGTTTTTACTGATTTTGATGTCGTAATTATGCTGTAAAGCAATGGCAATGGCTTCCTGCAGGCTTAACTTTTCTTGTGCAAAACCCGAAAGCGATAAGCTTATCAGCAGGATAAATATTTTTAATTTCTTGCTCATCTTATTCTTCTGTATGTAAAGCTTCCTGTTCAAAACGATTTGCTTCTTTTAATTCTTGATTTGGTCGGTAAGGTTTGGCCCAGTAAGAGTAAATGGCCGGGATTACAAATAAAGTTAATACCAGAGAGAACAAGGTTCCGCCTACAATTACCGTTCCCATACTCATTCTGCTTTTTGCCGCAGCGCCCAATGCAAGTGCAATAGGCAGTGCCCCGATGGCAATGGCCAAACTAGTCATTAAAATTGGGCGTAAACGTGAAACCGCAGCTTCCCTGATGGCTTCGGGAATAGGGATGCCTTTTTCTTTAAGTTGATTAGCAAATTCTACAATTAAGATTCCGTTTTTGGTTACCAGGCCAATCAGCATAATGGTGCCGATCTGGCTGAAGATATTCCAGCTTTGGCCACATAACCAAAGTGATAAAAATGCACCTGCAACTGCCATTGGTACAGTTAAAATAATAATAACCGGATCTTTAAAACTCTCAAACTGCGCCGAAAGAATTAAATAAACTAAAAGAAGGGCCAAACCGAATGCGAAAAAGGTATTGGAAGAACTTTCCTTAAAATCGCGCGATTCTCCGCCTAAATCGGTAGAGAAAGTCTCATCTAATACTTTTTTTGAAATAGCATCCATTGCATCTATACCTTCGCCGATACTTTTGCCCGGTGCTAAACCTGCCGAAACGGTAGCCGCTATGAAGCGGTTGTTCCTGTACAGTTGTGGCGGACTGCTTTCTTCTTTGGCGGTTACCAGGTTATCAAGTTGCACCAATTCTCCTTTATCGTTACGTACATAAACCGAACTTAAATCCAACGGATCTTTTCTGTCGCCACGGTCAAACTGCCCAATGACCTGATATTGTTTCCCGTTCATGAAAAAGTACGAGAACCTTTGTCCGCTCAATCCTAAATTCAGGGTTTGGGCAATGGCAGAAATAGAAACGCCCAGATTTTTGGCCTTATCCCGGTCGATGGTGAGGTTAATTTCTGGTTTGTTAAATTTCAGGTTTACATCCGAAACCGTAAATGTTGGGTCTTTAGCTACTGCATCCATAAACAATGGGATTTTCTCCCGTAGCTTTTCAAAATTTTGTGCCTGGATGATGTAACTGATGGGTAAGCCGCCACGGCGCCCCACCGAAATGGTGGGTTGCTGGTTCACGATGGTTTTACCCTCGGTATATTTTTTAGTTACCCGGGTAAGCATATCTGCAATCTCCTTCTGTGAACGCTCACGTGTTTCCGGATCGGTTAAACCCATCCGTACAAAACCAGAGTTTACCGCGCCAGAGCCACCAAAACTTGGAGAAGTGATGGTAATGTTCACATTTTTTTCAGGTACAGAATCGATCACCAACTGATTTAGCTTCATGATAAACTTATCCGTATAGGCAAATGAAGCACCCTCTGGTGTAGATACATTGATGTTGATGGCACTCCTGTCATCGTACGGCGCAGTTTCTTTTGGTAATATTTTCCAGAAGAGGAAAATGAGTCCCATACAAACCAGGATAATCGGTACCGAAAGCCATCTTTTGGCTAAAAATTTATTCAGGTTTGATCCGTAGGCATCATTTAATTTTACAAAATAAGGTTCCGTCCAATTGTAAAATCTGGAAGGTTTATGTCCACCTTTTTTCATCAGGTAGGCATTTAACATCGGTGTAAGCGTAAGTGATACAAAGGCGGATACCAATACTGCGGCACCAATTACTACACCGAACTCTCTAAACAGGCGCCCAACAAAACCCTGTAAGAAAATTACGGGTAAGAATACGGCTGCAAGGGTGATGGAAATCGAAATTACCGCGAAAAAGATCTCGTTGGATCCTTTAATGGCGGCCTCAAATGGCGACATGCCTTCTTCAACCTTTTTAAAGATATTTTCGGTAACCACAATACCATCATCTACCACCAAACCCGTAGCCAGTACAATGGCCAGCAAACTCAGTACGTTTATGGAGAAGCCAAAGGCATACATGATAAAGAAAGTAAAAATCAAAGATACGGGGATATCGATCAATGGCCTAAAGGCGATGGCCCAATCTCTAAAGAACAGGTAAATGATCAGGATTACCAATACAAGTGATAAACCAATGGTTTCGGCCACTTCGGTTACCGAACGTTTAATGAAAAGGGTATTATCCAATGCCACTTTTAGTTTAATGTCTTGCGGGATATCAGCCTTTAACTTATCAAAACGTTTGTAAAATTCTTTGCTGATATCGAGGTAATTGGCTCCTGGCTGGGGGATAATGGCAATGGCTACCATCGGTTTGCCCGATTCGCGCAGAATAGTCTCTTCATTTTCTGGCCCTAAAACGGCAAAACCTACATCTTTGAGTTTAACTACCTGGTTGCTGTCAGCTTTTAAAATTAAGTTGTTAAACTGACTTTCGTTGGTCAGTTTTCCTAGGGTTTTAACCGTTAGTTCAGTGGTAGCCCCTGTAATTTTTCCGGAAGGGAGTTCTACGTTTTCATTATCTAAGGCCGTAACAATATCCTGCGAGGTTAACCCGTAAGCACTGAGCTTGTTCGGATCCATCCAGATGCGCATGGCATATTTCCTTTGCCCCTGGATTTGCACACTGCTTACCCCCGGAATGGTTTGGATCCGGTCGGCAATTACATTTTCGGCGAAATCACTTAATTCAAGTGTATTGCGTTTATCGCTCTGTATCGTCATCGATAAAATCGGATCGGAGTTGGCATCGGCTTTACTTACTACGGGTAAACCGTCAATATCTTTAGGTAAAGTTCTGGCCGCCTGCGATACTTTATCACGTACATCATTAGCGGCCTCTTCTATATTTTTATCAAGGTTAAACTCAATGGTAATATTACTTGCCCCCTGGTTACTCGACGAAGAAATATTTCTGATCCCATCAATAGAATTGATCGATTTTTCCAAAGGTTCGGTAATTTGCGATTCAATAATATCGGCATTAGCCCCAGGATATGAGGTTCTTACCGAAACTACAGTAGGGTCAATTGAAGGGTATTCGCGAACACCCAAAAAAGTATAACCTATAATCCCAAAAAGAACAATTAAAAGGTTCATCACAATGGCCAGAACAGGCCTCTTTATACTCGTAGTAGAGATACTCATAATTATTCTTTAACCAAATGAACTTTAACCGGCGCATCTTTCTTTAAAGCCATTGATCCGGTAGTTAATACCGTGTCGCCAGCTTTCAATCCTGATGTAATCACAATGTTTTCATCGGTACGTGTACCCGCTTCTACTTTAACTTCCTGTGCCTTGCCATCTTTTTGAATGTACACAATTTTACCTTTTAAAACCGGGATAACAGCTTCATTAGGGATTAGGATAGCATTTTGGAGGGTATTTAAAGCCAGTTTAATTTTGGCAAAAGAACCCGGTAATAAAGCGTTGTCTGCATTTGGAGCTAAAGCCCTAATTTGTAAAGTCCTGGTAGCGGCATTAATCCCGGGCTCTATCGCATAAACTTTGCCTTTGTTCTGTTTTGAAGAGCCATCGGTAGTAAACATGATTTCTGAGTTCACTTTAATCTGTCCTGCATATTTCTCCGGAACAGAGAAAGTAACTTTAACCGGATTGGTGCTCACCAGATTGGCAATCACCGTGGTGGGGGTTAAATAAGTACCTGTAGAGATGTTACGTAAGCCTACATGCCCTGTAAAAGGAGCACGGATAGTGGTTTTGGCCAACTGCGCCCTAACTAATTGCGCCTGTGCCTGCAACGATTTTAAATCTGCCAGGGCCGTATCGTATTCCTCCTGGCTGATTGCTCCTTTGGCCAGCAATTGTTTTGCCCGGTTCTCATTTGTGCCCGAAAGTTTTTGTTTGGTCAGTGCATCCTGTAATTGCGCCTGTATATCTCTATCATTTACTTTAACCAGTACACTTCCTTTTGAAACTGTTGCGCCTTCCTGAAAATAAATTCCGGTAACCAATCCCGATACTTCACTTTTTAGCACAACCGATTCGTTTGCCTCAATGGCGCCGGTGATCTCCAGGTCATTATCGAACGATACTGGCTTTACGACAATTCCATCTACTACCAATGGCGCAGAAGCACCTCCCTTACCCCCGTCTTTACCTTTGCCAGATCCTGCAGATGCCCCGCCTTTTCCTTCGAGTTTCTTGTTAGCGTTAATTCTGTAATAGACTAAATAAGCCAGGCCTATGGCTAAAACAGCATAGATAATATACCTTTTCTTCATGTTTATATTGTGTCGTGCGTATTCCAAACATTAAAATAAGATTAATGTTCCGGAATTAGAGCATAAAAATATTCAAATAGTTTAGTCCTAATTTTGTTGTATTAAGGATGTTACAGCGTTTTTTCCAGTCAAAAGTCCAAAGTCTCAAGTCCTGAGTCCGAATCGACTAAAGACTCAAGACTTTGGACTCAAGACTATCCAGGCTAAGTATTGATTATTTTACACCACATTTAGCTATTTTATATTAAAACCCCATCAATAAATATAAATTTGCAGCAAAACACAGTGAATATGTTTAATAAAAAATCAATTTTAAGTTTAGTTTTACTACTAACGTGTATTATGGTAGCGAAGGCACAGGTAAAAATAGGTTTTGAGGTTTCTTTTAAAGAACCGCAAGCGCATTATGCGGAGGTGCAGATGAATATTTCTGGACTGACAAAAGATTATATCGATGTAAAAATGCCAGTTTGGACACCAGGTTCTTATTTGGTTCGCGAATTTGAAAAAAGTGTAGAAGAATTTAAGGCTACAGCAGCGGGTAAGGCCGTAAAAGTTGAAAAAGTAAGAAAAAATACCTGGAGAATTTTTTCAGCCAAAGCGGCTAATATCCAGATTAATTACCGTGTTTATGCCTTTGAAATTTCAGTGCGTACACCATTTATCGACGAATCTCATGCTTTTTTATCACCAACAGGTATTTTTATGCACCCTGACGGCATGATCAAATCGCCAAGTACGGTAAAAATTATTCCTTTTAATACCTGGAGTAAGGTTTCTACCGGGTTAACCCCTGTTGCCGGCGAGCAGTTTACTTATAAGGCCAGCGATTTTGATATTCTTTACGATAGCCCTATTGAAGTGGGTAATCAGGATGTTTTTGAATTTACTGCCGCGGGTGTTCGGCATGAAGTAGCCATGTACGGTGGAGGCAATTACGATAAGGAAAAGCTAAAAGTAGATATGGCCAAAATTGTAGAAAAGGAAACTGCAGTTTATGGAGAAAACCCTAATAAATATTACCTGTTCATTGTTCATAATTTCTTAAAAGGGGGCGGTGGTTTAGAACACTTAAACTCTACCACTTTAGGTGCTACAAGAAATGCTTACAATACAGCCGAAGGTTATAAAGGCTTTTTAAGTTTGGTTGCGCATGAGTATCATCATTTGTGGAATGTAAAACGTTTGCGCCCTGTTGCTTTAGGCCCATTTGATTACGATAACGAAAATTACACCACCAACCTTTGGGTAGCTGAAGGTTTTACCTCTTATTACGAGAACAAATACCTGCATCGTGCCGGGTTTACTGACGTGAACGAATTTTTGAAAGATTTAATAGTTGGTGTAGGCACAGTTTTAAATACCCCGGGTGCCAAATACCAATCGGCAGCTTCATCTAGTTACGACGCATGGATCATTGGTTACCGCCCGAATGAGAACTCAAAGAACAATTCAATTTCTTACTATAATAAAGGCGAAGTGATTGGTATTTTAATGGATCTCGAAATTATCAACGCCACCAAAGGTGCCAAAAGCCTCGATGATGTCATGAAAGCCATGTACCTGCAATGCAAAACTTTAAAGCGCGGTTATACCGATGCCGAGTTTAAAGCGATGGTAGAGAAAATATCCGGAATCAGTTTTACCAATTTCTGGACAAAATATGTAAACGGGGTAGATGATGTAGAATATACAAAATACTTCGGTTATGCCGGCGTAAATGTTTCTTCCGAAAATGCAACTCCTGGTAAACCGGTTACAGGTGCTTCGGGACAATTAACAAATGAAGGTTTGATGATTACCTCTACAACAAGAAATTCTGCAGCCTGGGTGAGTGGGCTAAATGTGAATGACCTCGTACTTAGTTTAGATGATACCTCATTAAGCGATGCACTATCAACAGTAAGGTTAAAAAGCCCAATGATCTCTTTGGATGTTATCCCATTGGTGGGTAAAAAGAACATTGGCGATGTGTTGAAACTTAAAGTAAGACGTGATGGATTAGAAAAAGAAATCTCTTTAACACTTAAAGAGAATCCAAATGTACGCTTAAACGCAACTGTTAATGAAAATGCAACACCGGCTCAAAAAGCAGTACTGAAAAAATGGACTGGGGTTTAGTCCTTAGTCTTAAGTTCTCAGTCTTGAGTCTATAGTTCAGATACAAAAAATCCCGTAAGATAATTTCTTACGGGATTTTTATGTTTTAATTTAGGCTTTGTTTAGAAGGTAAATCTAACACCTAAACCAATATCTCCACCATAGAAATCTGTATCTGGGGTAATTCTTAAAGTTGGAATCCAATCTAAAGATAAATTGATTGGAGCACCTTTAAATTTGTAATCTAAACCAAGAACACCATTTGCACCCAGGTAAACATCACCATCAAATCCTTTAACTTTTACAGAACCTATACTGGCACCACCTCCATAATACCAGTTTAATCCAGGTGCACCGCCAATTGGGTTATAAACCTCATAAAGACCAGTTAATTGAACATAATTTACACCTCTAGAACTTCTAAAGTTTCCGATTAACTCTAACATGGCATTTTTGTTTAGGCCTGTTTTAAATGAAACACCATTATAGCTACCAAAACGGCCACCAAGTGCATTTTTGTAACTTTGTGCTTTTACAGATGTTGTTGCAAGAGCGAACATTGCGGTACAACATAGAATGGTAAATAATTTTTTCATAATTTAATATTTATAATGTTTTTCTAATTATTATCTGTGCCTAACAACTTTAATGCCGTTTCTGTTTTAGGGGTAAAAATTTTCATAAGATAAAAAACAATGCTTGCATAGTAATTTTGTAATTGCTAAGTTTATTAAAATATTTTTAAGGGAAATAAATACAGTGTTTTACCAACTATGGGGTAGTATTTTCATTAAAAGAGCATAATAGGTAGCAATCTTTATGTTTGATTTTTTTAACTTAACCAAATAATATACAATTCATATGGCGGCAGAAATTAAACGGGTTTTTGATCTTTTGAAGTACAGCCTCGAAAATCCTAAGCAGGAATTCATCAGCGGAAAAATTAACGGAAAATGGATAAATTATAGTACAATAGATTTTTGTAATGCTGTAGATAACCTAAGCCGTGGATTGATTAAGCAAGGTATTGGCAAAGGTGGCAGGGTTGCCGTGATGTCGCATAACCGGCCTGAATGGAATATTGCCGATTTTGCTGCCAACCAGATCGGCGCTTATCAGATTCCGCTATACCCAACTTTAGCCGAGCACGATATACAATTCATCTTAAAAGATGCAGAAATCGCCATCATTTTTGTGGCTGATGAAGAGTTATATAAAAAAATTAAGCCTTGTGCCGATGCCGTAAACCCGAATATTAAGATTTATAGCTTTAACGAAATTACAGTAACCGAAAACTGGAATACTTTAATTGAACTGGGTAAAGCAAGCACCGATATTAATCTGGAAGAATACCGTGCAAAAGTAGAACCTGAAGATGTTTTGACCTTGATTTATACCTCAGGTACAACAGGTACGCCTAAAGGCGTAATGTTAACACATAATAACCTGGTTGCAAATTTTGTAAATTCAGCTGTAGTTATACCTGAAGGTGTTAAAAAAGGTTTAAGTTTTCTGCCTTTATCACATATTTTCGAGCGGATGATCATTTATCTATACCTGTTTAATTATACGGGAATTTATTATGCAGAAAGTATGGAAACGATTGTAGCCGATATTCAACATGTAAAACCTAATGTATTTTCTACCGTTCCAAGGCTGCTTGAAAAAGTGTACGATAAGATCATGGAGAAAGGGAAAGCACTAACCGGGATTAAAAAAGGAATTTTCTTCTGGTCGGTAGCTTTAGCCGAGAAATATACCATTGATGCAGGTGCCTGGTACAACTTCAAACTGGGTATTGCCCGTAAGCTGGTTTTCAAGAAATGGCAGGAAGCTTTAGGTGGTGAAATTGTGGTGATCGTTTCTGGCGGAGCAGCGTTAAATCCGCGATTGGCCAGAATATTCTGGGCGGCTGGTATGCCTGTTTTTGAAGGGTATGGATTAACAGAAACCTCACCTGTAATTACGGTTAATCATTTCGGCGGAACCATGTTCGGTACCGTTGGTGAGGTAATTAAGGGTGTGGAAGTTAAAATTGCCCCTGATGGTGAAGTACTTACGCGCGGACACCAGGTAATGAAAGGTTATTACAACCGGCCTGACCTAACCCAGGAAGCAGTAGATCAGGAAGGATGGTTTCACACCGGAGATATTGGTGAACTGGTTGATGGCCGCTTTTTAAAAATCACTGACCGTAAAAAAGAAATGTTTAAAACCGCAGGCGGAAAATATGTTGCCCCTCAAATGCTGGAGAATAAATATAAAGAATCGATTTTTATCGAACAGATTATGGTTTTGGGCGAGAATAGAAAATTCCCTTCTGCGCTGATTGTGCCCAATTTTGAAACCTTAAAAACCTGGGCTGGCAGAAAAGGTATTACTTTTAACTCCAATGAGGAGATGATTAAAAATGAGCAGGTACTCACTAAATATAATGAGGTGATCGAAGCCGCAAATGTGGGTTTTGGAAAATGGGAACAGGTAAAAAGATTTGCACTTTTGCCTAAAGAGTGGAGCATAGATGGCGGTGAACTTACCCCGAAATTAAGTTTGAAAAGAAAAGTGATTACCGAAAAAAACAATGACATAATTGAAAAAATCTATAGGGATGCAGAAAACTATAAAGCCCCTCAATAATTTTAAAAAAGCGTTAGCCTACCTGATTGTTGCGCTTGCATTGTCTGGTTGTGTAACCGGGCAGTTGGGCAAAAACAACAGTGGTGAGTATAAAAACGGCATGGTGGTTTCGGCCCATCCGGAAGCATCACAGGTAGGTATTAATATTTTAAAAAAAGGTGGGAATGCGGTTGATGCCGCTGTGGCGGTTCAGTTTGCGTTGGCAGTGGTTTATCCCAATGCAGGCAATATTGGTGGGGGCGGTTTTATGGTTTACCGAGGTGCAAATGGCAAAATAAATGCATTAGATTTCAGAGAAAAGGCAGCTGCGGAGGCCGGTAGAGATATGTATCTTGATGCTGCCGGCAATCCGGTTGTGGATAAAAGCCTTTACGGACACCTGGCTGTGGGGGTACCCGGATCAGTAGATGGCATGGTAGAAGCGCATCAAAAATACGGAAAGCTTTCCTGGGCACAGGTATTGCAGCCCGCAATAAACCTGGCACAACTTGGTTTCAAAATTACTAAAAGGCAAGCGGGTGAATTGAATGCTTTGCATAGAAAATTTATGGAGTTTAATCCAAACGGGACGGCTTTCGTAAATTTAGAAAGTACCTGGCAGGAAAATGATGTACTGGTACAACAGGAGTTGGCCAATACCTTAAAACTGATCCAGGAAAAAGGCAGGTCGGGTTTTTACGAAGGTGCTGTGGCCGATTCGCTTGTAGCCGAAATGAAGCGCGGAAAAGGGCTTATTACAAAAGAAGATTTAAAAAATTATCACGCCATTTGGCGCAAACCTATAACCGGGAATTACAGGGGCTACAAAATTATTACCATGCCACCTCCTTCAAGTGGAGGTATTGCCCTAATCCAACTGCTTCAGTCAATAGAACCTTATCCGCTTAAAAAATGGGGACATAATGCCGATTCAACCGTGCAGGTGATGGTAGAAGCAGAAAGAAGAGTTTATGCTGATCGTGCAACGCATCTAGGCGATCCCGATTTTTATGCCGTCCCACAGCAACAATTATTAAGAGCCAGCTATAACAAAAGCCGAATGGCAAACTTCAGCTGGGCGGCAGCAACGCCAAGCACTGCTATTTCGGCTGGTGAAATAAAAGGAGCGGAACATGAAGAAACTACACATTTCTCTATTGTAGACCGCGATGGAAATGCCGTTTCCATTACTACTACCTTAAATGGTTCCTATGGATCATTAGTGGCTGTAAAAGGAGCCGGTTTTTTACTGAACAACGAAATGGACGATTTTTCGGTTAAGCCAGGTGCGCCCAATATGTATGGTTTGGTTGGTGGAGAAGCCAATGCCATAGCACCGAATAAAAGAATGTTAAGCTCTATGACACCAAGCATTGTAGAGAAAGAGGGAAAATTGTTTATGGTAGTAGGTACACCTGGCGGATCAACCATCATTACTTCTGTATTCCAAACCATCATTAATGTAATCGATTTCGATATGTCTATGCAGTCGGCGGTTACGGCTAAAAAGTTTCATCATCAATGGTTGCCAGATGAGGTATATGTAGAAAAAGATGCCATCGATAGTCTATCAACAGAAAAGTTAAAGGCAAAAGGTTATAAAATTTTACAAAGAGGCCCAATCGGCAGAGTTGATGCTATTTTAAGAACCAAATGGGGCAATTATCAGGGCGGTGCCGACCCCAGGGGGGATGATAAGGCCATTGGTTGGTAGCCACTTCTCCACCTATCTCTATCTCAATGCTAGTCATTCGCAGAGCGAATAGTCAGTATCAACGGTTTTGATCAATTTCTACAGAAAAGATCTATCTAACATCTTTAATAAGTTACATAAGTACCTTGCAGTAAAGCTTATCGGTTAGCTATATTGCGTTAACTAACTTAAAATGCCCCCACCGCTATGCGCAAACTATTTTATCTGTTTTTGTTTCTAACCGTTACATTACAATTACGGGCTCAAACTAATGAGGCCAGCCTGGTAAGTCCGCTGATTAATCAATACCAATCAGATGAGACGATGTTTAACCGTAAATATGCATTGAAGCGATCTGAAGAATACTTTAAACGTATGGAACGCTTTTATGCTGATTGGCAAAACCAATTGAAAGCATTGCCTTTTAATAAGCTAACGGTAAACGAAAGGGTAGATTATATTTTGCTAAAACGCGATATCCGTGCTGATTCGGCCAGCTTGCAGCAAAACTATACTGATTATAAAAGCAACATTTTTACGTTACCGTTTGCTAAAACAATATTGGATTTTGAGGCAAAACGACGAATCGGTGCGCAACAGGACGGTAAAGTTACCCAACAACTGTTCGAACAGCTGAAAGAAGCTATCCGGAAAACCACTAAAGCCATAGAAAACAAAGATTTGACAGTTACAGCGGTACAGGCTTCCTGGGCACAGCAAACTGTTAATCAATACCAGGCTGTATTTACCGAAGCCTATAAATTTTATGATGGTTATGATCCGCAATTTACCAAAGCCACAAAAGCAGTTTATCCTGATGTGGTAGAGGCATTGAAGGATTATGCAGCTGTAATGGAAAAAATAGCTAAACCATCAAATATTAAGGATGATGGAAGTGGCATTATTGGTCATCCGATAGGTAGAAAAGCTTTATTAAGCAGTTTGAATGATGAGATGATTGCTTACACACCTGAACAGATTGAAGCGATTGCCATCAGGGAATTTGCCTGGTGTGATGCAGAAATGCTTAAAGCCTCGCAACAAATGGGCTTTGGTAACGATTGGAAAAAAGCACTCGAAAAGGTAAAAGCCGACTACCCTGAATTAGGGAAACAGCCTGAGCTGGTTTATGAACTGGCCAACGAAGCCATAAATTTTGTAGAAAAAAATAAACTTATCGCCATTCCTGCACTGGCCAAAGAAGGCTGGCGCATGCGCATGTTAAGCCCGCAGGAACAATTGTTTGCACCGTTTTTCCTGGGTGGCGAATCGGTGTTAATCGCTTATCCTACAGCAGATATGAGCGAAGATGCCAAAATGATGACCCTGCGTGGCAACAACAGGCATTTTTCCAGAGCTGTAGTTTTTTATGAGCTTATTCCGGGGCATAACCTTCAATATTTTATGCAAAGCCGGTATAAGCCATATCGCAAGGTATTTGGTACACCTTTCTGGACGGAAGGCTGGTCGCTGTATTGGGAGATGTTACTGTGGGACCAGAATTTTGCAAAATCTCCGGAAGATAAAATTGGAATGCTTTTTTGGCGAATGCACCGCTGTGCACGTATCATTTTCTCGATGAATTACCATTTAGGTAAATGGACACCTCAGCAGTGTATCAACTTTTTGGTAGATCGTGTAGGGTTTGAACGTGCCAATGCAGAAGCAGAGGTACGTAGATCATTTACCGGGGGGTACGGACCATTGTACCAAATTGGATACATGTTAGGTGGATTGCAGTTTAGGGCGTTACAGAAAGAGCTGGTTCAAAGTGGTAAAATGACCAATATTGATTTTCATAACCGCATCCTACACGAAAATAATATGCCTGTAGAAATGGTAAGGGTCTTATTAACCCGTCAGCAATTGCCTGAAAATTTTACTACCCGCTGGAAATTTGCCGGTGAGATTAAATAGCGGCATATAATGTAATGTCCTGATCGTAATTCAATAATAATCCTCAAGTAGAAATATTTGAATGTGCTGTTGAAAAGTTGATAAGTATTTTTACGGTCGTGTATTTTTGGTATGGCTATTGTAAAGGTTGTGAAACGCTATTCAACGTTAAACAGAAAATTATGAAACTACAATTATCTAAAGCCCTACCAGTTGCACTAGCTGGTTTATTAATCGGGTCAGTTGCATCAGCTCAGGAAAGTCCGGCAGCCTCAACTACAACATTAAGAACATGGTCTATTGGTGTAAACGCTGGTGTACTTACTCCACTTTCTCCATTGGGCGGAAAAAATGATTTCAGTAATAACAAATCAAGTTTAGGTTATGGCCTTTACATTAAAAAACAATTTACACCTTATTTCTCTCTTCGTTTAGACGGGGTTCGTGGTAAATTAAAAGGCGATAATACCGAACCTTATGAAAGCGGTTTGGTAAATAACTCGCCTGTAAAAGCTTTTGATACTGACTTATCTTATTCAGGAAGTTTAAATGCTGTCGTAAACATGTTCAATATCGATATGTTTAAAAAAGAAAATGCTTTGCAGCTTTATGCTTCTGCTGGTGCGGGTATTGCGGCTTACAAACCTACTATAACTACTGCAGCAGGAACTTCAACATTTGGTGGTGGTGATAATATCCACGAACTGATCATTCCTGTAGGTTTAGGTGCAAAATTTAAAATTTCTGATGCCGTAAACTTTGATTTAGGTTGGACTATCAACTTTGTTGATGGTGATAATTTAGATGGTTATTACAGAAATGGAAATGATAAATATAACTATGCTTATGCAGGTTTAGAATTTGCTTTAGGTAGTGGAAAACAATTGGCTTTCCACAATCCGGTAGCTTTAACTTATGATGAAGCTTTAAAAGCAAAACAAACTGCAGAAGGTTTAAGATCTGAATTGAATGCACAAAAAGCTGATAATGCAAAACTACGTTCAGAACTGAATGATGTATTGAAAGATACAGATGGTGATGGTGTTGCAGATAAACTGGATAAATGTCCGGATACACCAGCAGGTACTGTTGTTGATGGTGCTGGTTGCCCTTTAAAAACACCGGAAAAAGTGGTGGAAAAAGTAATCGTAACGGAAGAAGATCGTAAAGTAGTTAACGAAGCGATTAAAAATCTAGAGTTCGATTTAGGTAAAGCGACCATTCGTTCTAAATCTTATGCTTCATTAAACAGGGTTGCTGCGTTATTGATCCAGAAAAACTTTAGCTTAAAATTAGCTGGTCACACAGATAACACAGGTTCAAAAGAATTAAACTTACGTTTATCAAAAGAAAGAGCAGAATCTGTTAAAGCTTATTTGGTTTCTCAAGGTGCCAATGCATCACGTATCGAAGCTACAGGTTACGGTATGGGTCAACCAATTGCTTCTAATAAAACAGCAGCCGGTCGTCAACAAAACCGTCGTGTAGAGTTTACACTTTACTAGTCTGTTTTTAAATAGATTTAAAAAGTCCCGATGAAAATCGGGACTTTTTTGGTTTGGAGGTTTTGTGTATGGTCGCTAGCCGGTTAATGTTTATACAAAGTATAATGAAGGATTTTTCTTAGGCCAATTTTAATGCAATCGTCATGCTGAATTTATTTCAGCATCTTTTTTAGCAGGAAAGACCCTAAAACAAATTTCAAAGTAGCCTGTAAAGCAAATTGTCATCCTGAACGCAGTGAAGGATCTTTCTTATCATGACTCTATTGGATCGTGAAATTTATAAGATGGCAGGCCTTGTTTAAGGATTCTTCACTGTGTTAGAATTACAGCATAACAATTGGTATTTGAACTCAACTTATTTAAGCGAAACAATCACCTTTTTAATCTCGCTTAAATCATTCATCTCAAAATTTGGTGATTGCGGGTAAAAACGCTGATAAATAATTTTATCATCCCTGCTATCATATACGCTTATTATCTTATCGTTAGACCGTTGGGTGTAAACCAGGTATTTCACAGGAGCAGTTTTATTAAGTATTAAACTATCCAACGCTTCGTACGATACGAATTTAAATTTGTAATTATAAGGTTCAGCTATGATACCTGAAGGGGGTAAAAGAGTTAATCTTGAAGAAAAAACTTGCTTAATATATTCAGGTATGTAAAGCGTTTCCCTGGCCAGTTCCGGTAAGCGTACCTTATTGTAAAATTGGTAATCTATATTACAGTTTTGATTGGCGAGCAATCCGTCATTAATCTGTTTCAAGTAACCCGTTAAAAAGCCTGGCGACCAGTTAAAGAAACTGGACTTGTTATATAAATAGGATAAAATATTATTTTTCACACTTTTTTTGGTGCCGTATTGTTGATCCTGCGTTTCCACCAGTAGATTGGTGTTCGGATCAGCAAAAATTGCTACAGTGGCTAATGTGCTTTCTTCTTTTACCTTGGGTTTTTTAGATGGCGTTAATAATTTCAGTGCATAGATAATATTTACATTGCTGGTGCTGTCTGACTTCTCGGCATAAGCGTCAAAATAAAAAACAGAATAGTTGGCAAGCGTATCATAATGGGCCAGCTCTTCTGGCTTAATAATCTTATACGACGTAATTGTCCAGTTTTTTTTAATGGCCTGATCAAATTTTTCCAGCTCAGCATAATCCGCATACTGAAAAGTAAATAAGGTGGTTGTTTTTTTGAAAACCTCCAGTTTTTGACTGTTTAAAAGGGATTCTCCCAAATAAGAAACCTGACTTTGGCATATGGTAGCCCATAAAATAAAGAAACTAAACAAGAGTATTTGTTTTACTTTAAACATATTACGTGTTTTCTTTTGTGCATGACTATGATAAGAAAAATTTAACAAATATTTTGAGTTTTTCTATTGCATTAACAAAATACATTCATTAGCTTTGTTATGCAAGCATAATAAATTAGTGAAAATGAAACAACAACAAACCATAGATTATCATGTAAAGTTTGCCTGGCAAAATATGTTTAATAAGTATAATCAGATGGCATCCGGTTTCGGGATTACCCAGGCTATTGGTTATATGCTTATTAATATAGATGATGTTGAGGGGACTGCGGTTTCAAATTTAGCGGGCTTGCTTGGTGTTAAGGCAACCAGTTTATCGCGAATGTTAAACAACATGGAAGAGGCTAACCTTATTTTCCGCGAAACATCAGTAGGCGATAAACGTTCGGTAAAGGTTTTTCTAACTGACTTTGGTAAAGAGAAAAAACAGTTGGCCAAGGGAGTTGTTCGGAAATTTAATGAATATCTTGATGAGCATTTCTCGAAAAAAGAAAAAGAGACCTTTATTAACCTGCTGATCAAATTAAATGATATTACAGTAGCCTATACTGTAGATTAATAAATAGAGTAATCAAACCTGTTTGGTAGGTAACTTCTTAAATTGTTTCTATCAGACTAATGAAAAGCAAATAGATAATGAAACGAAGCATTAATAAAGTTGCAGTCTTAGGGTCGGGTATTATGGGTTCGCGTATTGCATGCCACTTCGCCAATATTGGTGTTGAGGTATTGTTGTTGGATATCGCGCCAAAAGAACTGAGCCCCGAGGAGCAGGCAAAAGGATTAACATTGGACAACCCCGCTGTAAAAAACCGGATTGTAAATACTGCTTTGCAAACGGCTGTGAAAACAAACCCATCGCCGGTTTATACCAAAAAAGCATTAAATAAGATCAAAACCGGAAACTTCGGTGATGATATGTCTAAAATTTCCGGTTATGATTGGGTAATTGAGGTCGTTGTTGAAAATCTTGATATCAAGAAAAAAGTTTTCGAACAGGTAGAGCAATTCCGCAAACCAGGTACTTTAATTACATCAAATACTTCTGGTATTCCTATTCATTTAATGGCTGAGGGAAGAAGTGAAGATTTTAAATCACATTTCTGTGGAACACACTTTTTCAATCCTCCGCGTTATTTAAAATTATTGGAAATTATCCCTACACCATACACAAAGCCTGAAATTGTTGATTTCCTGATGCATTACGGTGATAAGTTCTTAGGAAAAACTACCGTTTTATGTAAAGACACCCCGGCTTTTATTGCGAACAGGGTAGGTGTTTATTCGATTATGGCACTCTTGCATTTAGTCGATAAATTGGATTTAACAGTAGAGGAGGTTGATAAATTTACAGGGCCGGCATTAGGTAGGCCAAAATCGGCTACTTTCCGCACGTCGGATGTTGTGGGTTTAGATACCATGATCAAAGTGGCTAAAGGGCTATATGATAACTGCCCGGATGATAAAGCGCACGATTTGTTTAAACTTCCGGCATACGTGCAGAAAATGGAAGAGAACAAATGGCTTGGCGATAAAACCAAACAGGGCTTCTATAAAAAAACGAAAACTGCTGACGGTAAAACCGAAATCCTGGCATTAGATTTAAAAACCCTTGAATATAAGCCTCAGCAAAAAATAAAATCGGCGACTTTAGAAATGACTAAACCGGTGGAGAACCTTCGTGAGCGGATGAAGATTTTCGCCAAGGGAAAAGACAAAGCCGGCGAATTGTTTCGCCATTCTTCATTTGGTTTATTTGAATATGTATCAGATCGGATCCCTGAAATTTCTGATGAACTGTATCGTATTGACGATGCCATGCGGGCCGGTTTTGGCTGGGAACTTGGTCCTTTCGAATTGTGGGATGCCGTTGGCGTAAAGGAAGGTATCGAGGGAATGGAGCAATATGGTAATAAAGCCGCAGCATGGGTACAAGAAATGTTAGACGCCGGAAATACCTCATTTTATAAAGTAGAGAACGGTATTAAAAAATATTATGATATCCCTTCTAAAAGTTATAAAGCTTTACCTGGAACAGATGAGTTTATCATTCTGGATAACCTTCGCGAAAATAAAACGCTTTGGAAAAATTCCGGGGTCTCCATTATCGATCTGGGCGATGGCATTCTGAATGTAGAATTTCACACTAAAATGAATACCATTGGCGGTGATGTAATTTCAGGAATCAATAAAGCCATCGATATGGCGGAGAAAGATTATCGCGGTTTGGTTATCGGCAATGATGGTGCAAATTTTTCTGCCGGTGCTAACGTAGGGATGATTTTTATGATGGCGGTAGAACAGGAATGGGACGAGTTGAACATGGCGATCCGCATGTTCCAGAATACCTCGATGCGTATCCGTTATTCCTCTATCCCGGTTGTGGTAGCCCCACATAATTTAACCTTGGGCGGTGGTTGCGAGTTCAGTCTACACGCCGATCATGTGCAGCTTTCTGCCGAAACCTATATGGGACTGGTAGAGTTTGGCGTGGGTGTTATCCCAGGTGGTGGCGGTACCAAAGAGTTTGCTTTGCGTGCATCTGATGAATATAAAGATGATCAAATTGTGCAGAATGCCCTGAAAGATCGTTTCTTAACCATCGGAATGGCAAAAGTTTCTACTTCAGGTTACGAAGCTTACGAACTGGGTTATCTGCAAAAAGATAAATTCTCGATCTCGATGAACCGGAACCGTTTATTGGCCGATGCAAAAGCTAAAGCCATAGAACTTGCCGATGCTGGTTACACGAAACCCGTACAAAGGAACGATATTAAAGTATTAGGAAAGCAAGGTTTGGGAATTGTGTATGCCGGTGCAAATAGCATGTATGCCGGGCATTTCATTTCTGAACACGATAAAAAAATCTCTGAGAAATTAGGTTATGTAATGTGTGGTGGCGATTTATCTGCGCCAACAGAGGTAACTGAACAATACTTATTGGATCTGGAAAGGGAGGCATTTTTATCACTCGCAGGAGAAAGGAAGTCGTTAGAACGGATTCAGAGTATTATTACAAAAGGGAAGCCGTTGAGAAACTAGTAGGATTTGTGCAGGTCGTCACCCTGAATTTATTTCAGGGTCTTTACAGGATAGATGCTGAAACAAGTTCAGCATGACGGGCGTAAAAAATTAAAAAGATAATATTGGCTATTGCCATAAAAATACTTAAACAATGGAAGCATATATTATAGCCGGATATCGTACAGCAGTGGGTAAAGCACCCCGTGGCGTATTCCGTTTTACAAGAGCTGATGATTTAGCCGCAGAGGTTATCAGGGCTTTAGTGGCATCGGTTCCGAATTTAGATAACGAACAGATTGATGATGTAATAGTGGGTAATGCTACACCAGAGGCAGAGCAAGGGCTCAACATTGGCCGGATGATTTCGCTAATGGGCCTGGATACCGATAAAGTTCCGGGTGTTACCGTAAACCGTTACTGCGCATCGGGTTTAGATACCATTGCCACAGCAGTTGCCAAAATTAAGGCTGGCATGGCCGATTGTATCATTGCCGGTGGGGTAGAGGTAATGAGTGGAATGCCTTTTGGCGGATGGAAGCTCGTGCCTAACGCAGAGGTCGCAAAAAACAATCCGGACTGGTATTGGGGTATGGGTTTAACCGCCGAAGCCGTAGCCAAAGAATATGACATAAGCCGTGAAGATCAGGATGCCTTTTCATTAAAATCTCATGAAAAAGCTATTCACGCGATAAAAAATGGTCATTTAAAAGATGGAATCCTGCCGATAACGGTAAACGAAAACTATCTGGATGACAACCTTAAAAAGAAAACCCGTTCTTATGTGGTTGATACCGATGAGGGGCCACGTGCAGATACAACGCTGGAAAAGTTGGCTAAACTGAAACCTGTATTTGATGCGGTGGGAAGTGTAACCGCTGGTAATTCATCGCAAACATCAGATGGAGCTGCTTTTGTTTTGGTGGTGTCTGAAAAGAAAATGAAGGAATTAAATGCCGAGCCGATTGCCAGGTTGGTAAGTTACGGTGTTGCAGGTGTTCCGCCCCGCATTATGGGCATTGGTCCGATTGAGGCAATTCCAAAAGCATTGAAACAAGCCGGTTTGAAAAAGGAAGATATCGATTTAATCGAGCTGAATGAAGCCTTTGCCTCACAATCTTTAGCGGTAATCAGAACACTGGATTTAAACCCCGACGTGATTAATGTAAACGGTGGAGCAATTGCCCTGGGCCATCCACTGGGTTGTACCGGAGCAAAACTGACTGTGCAGATCATGAACGAGCTAAAGAGACAGAACAAAAAATACGGAATGGTAACCATGTGCGTAGGAACCGGGCAAGGGGCCGCAGGAATTTTTGAACTTTTATAGACGTGAGAAGCTAGATATGAGATTTGAGACAATGCGGTTCGATCAAAAAAACTCAAATCTCACATCTAATATCTCAAAACTCATACAAAAATGATTTGAGTTTGAATTTGGGCAGGTCTCAAATCTCAAATCTCATTTCTCAAATCTCATAACAATGGAAACAACTGAAAAAAAGACAATTAAAGGTGGAGAATTCTTAATTAAGGATACCACTTATCAGGAAGTATTTATACCTGAAGAATTTGACGAAGAGCAGCAGATGATTGCACAGACTTGTCGCGATTTTCTGGCAGCAGAGGTTTATCCGAATTTAGATAAAATTGATAAGCAGGAAGATCCTGAACTGATGCCAACACTTTTAACCAAAGCTGGCGAACTGGGTATTTTAGGCGTTTCGGTTCCTGAAGAATATGGAGGTTTTGGTAAAAACTTCAATACTTCCATGTTGGTTGCAGATGTAGTTGGTGCCGGACACTCTTTTGCCGTTGCGCTTTCTGCTCACACCGGAATTGGTACACTACCCATTTTATATTATGGTAACGAAGAACAAAAAGCAAAGTATATTCCTAAACTCGGTTCGGGTGAATGGAAAGCTGCTTATTGTTTAACTGAACCAAATTCCGGTTCAGATGCAAACTCTGGCAAAACGAAGGCCAAATTGAGCGATGATGGTAAACATTATATTATCAATGGTCAGAAAATGTGGATCACCAACGGTGGTTTCGCCGATATTTTTATTGTTTTTGCGAAAATTGATGATGACAAGAACTTAACCGCATTTATTGTAGAGAAAGGTTTTGGTGGCATAACCATGAACCCGGAAGAGCACAAGATGGGTATTAAGGGTTCATCAACACGTCAGGTTTTCTTTAACGATTGCCCGGTGCCTGTTGAGAACATGTTAAGTGAACGTGAAAACGGTTTCAAAATCGCAGTAAATATCTTAAATATTGGCCGGATCAAATTATCCGCGGCAGCTATCGGAGCATCCAAAGCCACTTTAAATACCGCCATTAATTATTCAAATGAGCGGATCCAGTTTGGACGTCCGATTTCTAAATACGGTGCCATTCGTTTTAAAATTGCAGAAATTGCGGCTAAGCTTTATGCAGTTGATGCGGCAAACTATCGCGCAGGGCAAAATATTGATGATACTTATGATCAACTGGTTGCAGGTGGAATGGAATCTGGTAAAGCCAGGCTGAAATCGGTTGAGCAGTTCGCGGTAGAGTGTGCCATTTTAAAAGTATGGGGCTCTGAAGCTTTAGATTATACGGTAGATGAAGGTGTGCAGATTTACGGTGGTATGGGCTTTAGCGCCGATGCACCAATGGACAGGGCTTACCGCGATGCCCGGATCAACCGGATTTTTGAAGGTACAAACGAAATTAACCGCCTGCTAACGGTTGATATGATGTTGAAACGCGCCATGAAAGGTGAGCTTGATTTGATGACGCCTGCTACTGCAGTTGCTGCCGAACTGATGAGCATCCCTGATTTTGGTGAAGAAGATGATACCTTATTTGCAGCAGAGAAAAAAGTACTTTCCAATCTGAAAAAAGCAACGTTAATGGTGGCTGGTGCTGCGGTTCAAAAATTGATGATGACCCTAAGCAAGGAACAGGAAATTTTAATGAACATTGCCGACATGGCCAGTTACGTTTATGTACTTGAATCGGCTTTGCTAAGGACGGAAAAACTGGTACATACACGAGGTGAAGAAGCATGTGCAGGTCAGCTCGATTTATTGCGGATTTACATGGTGGAAGCCGTAGATGGTATAGCCAAAGCGGGTAAAGAAGCACTTTGGGCTTTTGCAGAAGGCGATGAACTACGTATGATGCAGGTAGGTTTACGTCGTTTTACAAAAGTAGAACCTTTTAATGTTAAAGATGCCCGTCAAAGAGTTGCACAGCAGCTGATTGAGGCAAATAAATATATTTTTTAAGGTAGGTTTAGGGTGTAGGGCTTAAGGTTTAGGGTTTGGGTGCATTAACTCAAGCGCTAAACCTTTTTTTATTCTACATAAGGCTATAATATGCTGTCATGCTGAGGTACGAAGTGACAGGACATCAGTAGAATGGTAGTCATCTCGACTGTAGCACAGCGAAATGGAGAGATCTATCTAGGCAGATTTTGCTTCGCAGAGCCTTCGGGTTCTCGACTGCGTTGCAAGCAGCTCAAAATGATTGTAACTTGAGAGATTTTTTTACAAGTAAATTGATTACAGTCGCTTATATTGATTTTTATGTGGCAAATTAAAACTCAGCATGACAGCTGTTGAAAAAATAATAAGTCCTTAGCTTTATGATATTAAATCCTATTTTCGCATATGATTAAATTTAGATTCCTCACCATACTCTTTTTATGTGTAGCTGCAGTTTCATCTTGTAAAAAGGATGAAGATCCGGAAAAACAGATCACCGATTTTATCAAAAAAAATAATATCAATGCGGTTAGAGACAATTCTGGTTTATATTATCAGATTATTAAACCTGGTTCGGGTTCGTTTACTTATCCGGGTAATACCAAAATCACCATTAAATACGAAGGCAGGTTGTTAGATGGAAGTGTATTTGATAATGGCGGCGGAAAAGAACAGACCTTTAATCTGGCAGAATTAATCCAGGGCTGGAGAATAGGCATTCCTAAAATCCAGAAAGGTGGCGAAATCAGATTGATTGTTCCACCGGGTTTGGGCTATGGCAGTAGTTCGGTAGGCCCCATCCCCGGAAATTCGGTGTTGGATTTTAATATCCAACTATCAAACGTACAATAAGCATAAGATTAAAGGCGAAAGACCAAAGCAGCGATTTTTATTTTCACGATAAGTCTGTTTTTTAAGTGCAACAATTGTTAAAATAGGTTAAAAATTGTTGCAACCACATTAAAAGCTTATTTTTGCGGATGATGGTTAAGTTTAAATATTTTATATTTTTAATTTGCCTTGCAGGATGTTTTACCGCCTGTAAGAAAGATGTATCTTTTGAAGATAATTACGACCCTACTCCACAATTTAAAGCAGATACAACTGCTATAGCTGCTTTTGTGAAGACGAATAATATTTCGGGGACAAAAGATGCAAGCGGTATTTTTTATCAGATTATAGCTCCCGGCTCAGGAAATGTAACTTATTCAACTTCTACCGTAATCTCTGCAGATTATGAAGGGAGATTGTTGAACGGTACTATCTTTGAAAGTACCAAAGGGAGCCCCGCCACTTTTAGACTTGGAGATGTTATTTTAGGTTGGCAGTTTGGAATACAAAAAATACAAAAAGGCGGTAAAATCAGATTAATTATCCCATCCTATTATGCTTACGGAAACCGTGCATCAGGCGGTATTCCTGCAAATTCAGTACTGGACTTTACGATAACACTTACAGACGTACAATAATAAATGAACAAATTTACTAAACTTGGCCTATTCGCAATTTTACTGGTAACCGTCGTTTTCAGCTCATGCAAAAAAGAATATGAGTCAATTGAAAGCACAGATGATGCAGCTATTCAAGCCTACTTGAAAAAAAATAATCTTAATTTCGATAAAGATCCGACTAAAGGTTATTATTTTAAAATCAATACACAGGGTACGGGCAGTAAGGTCGCAAATCAGGATTCGGTTTATTATACTTATACTTTCAAAACATTATCAGGGCAAGTTTTACAGCAAACCTCTGATTTAATGATCCTAGGTACTTATTTAGGATATACGGATCAATTCATGATCAATAGTAATACTGTAAATTATGTTTTTGCCCCTGTAAGAGAAGTATTGTCAAAATTGAATCGAGGTGGGAAAGCTACTTTAATTATGCCATCGCATTTAGCTTTTGGTAAAAATGGATTGAGCGCTTTAAATATAGGTTCAAATGAAAATATTATAGTTGATTTAGTGATGTACAACGAATCGAAGAGACATGAGATTGATGAATTGGAAATCAACAAATTTATTGCTAATAATAATTTGACGCTAATTAAAGACCCTTCAAGAGCTCGTTATAGCATTATTACACCTGGAACTGGAACGGATGCCATTAGCCTGACATCTACAATAGTTGCCAATTATACAGTAAGATATCTTGATGGAACGGTGTTGCAAACTAGTACAGATGGAAGTTTTAGCAGTGTTTTAAGCGACTTATATAAAGGATGGCAAATAATTTTACCTGGTAAGGTGACGGCTGGTGGAAAACTTCGTCTGATTATACCTTCTGATTTAGCTAATGGGAGACCTTTAGATTTCGATATAGAAATTGTAAAGGTTACGAATTAAATAACCTATTAGTTATTATGAAGTGCCCAACCATTGGTCGGGCATTTTTTTTTGCTTTTAATTTTCTTAACTTATTTTTTAGGTGTATGTTTGGTGTGTAAGGGAAAACATACAAAAACAATATGGAAAATAATCTAAAAATTAAGCTTTTACCTCTCTTATTCATTTTTGTATTTTCAACTTTAGGTTTGAAAGCACAAAATATTACCTTAAGTGAAGGGAATTTTTATCGAGATGATAGTAATGGAAAAATTTATTGGTGTTTTGTAGGGAAACTAAGGCATGTAGAATCTATTGAAACATTTAATGGATTATTCGATAATGCTAGCAATTATGTGTTTCATACAAACGGTATATCTCCAAATCTTATTGGAGACCCTCTAGTCTTAGATAATGGATTAATCAATGATGTAAATACTGGAAAAGTATATTTTAGGAGATCTAATTATATACATTATATTAGTTCTGCAGAAGCATTTAATACCTACCACTTTAGTTGGGCAGCAATAACAGATGTTAATGGCATTGGATCTTACACTCCGAGAGGGCCACTTCCTATAAATTACGTTTCTTCGTATCAATGGTCATTTAATCCTACTTACTAATTAAAATTCTTAAAATCTTTCCCTTGCAACGTATGCTCAACTATTAGTTGGGCATATTTTTCTAAAATATTGGATTTCGATATCGAAATAGTAAGTGTTACGAATTAGATAAAGCCTCTTTAAAAACTTTTAAAACCCTTTCCCTTGCAAAAGTATGCTCAACAATTGGTTGGGCATATTTTTTTGTGCCAAATTCTGGTACCCACTTTTTAATATATTCAAATTTGGGGTCAAATTTTTTGGTTTGTAGTTCAGGATTAAACACCCTGAAATAAGGTGCTGCATCGTTTCCTGATCCTGCGGCCCATTGCCAGCCACCAACATTACTGGCCATTTCATAATCCAGTAATTTTTCGGCAAAGTAAGTTTCGCCCCAGCGCCAGTCGATCAGTAAATGTTTGGTTAAAAAACTGCCCACAATCATCCTTACGCGGTTATGCATCCATCCGGTTTGGTTCAGCTGGCGCATGCCTGCATCAACAATCGGGTAGCCGGTATTGCCCTCACGCCAGGCCTTAAATTCATCCTCGTTATTGCGCCATTTAATTTTGTCATATTGTTTTTTAAACGAATCGAAAGCCGAATAGGGGAAGTGCCAGAGTATAGTCATGTAAAATTCCCGCCAGGCCAGTTCCGACAGCCAGACATTCGATTTTGCTTCCAATGCATCTTTAACGGCCTTGCGGATGCTTAAGGTTCCAAAACGCAGATGCAGGCCAATGTGTGTAGTGCCATCAAGTGCAGGGAAATCACGTTCTTTGGCATAATCATCAAGCTTTTTTTTATAATTTAATTTCGGAAAATCAAGCTTGCTCTTTTCAAAGCCCATTTCCTTTAAACCTGGGCTGGGCAGATGCTTTGTTTGTAACAGGTTTTTGAAATACTTTTTAGTTGGATATGGCTTTATATAAAAATCATTCAGTTTGGCATGCCACTGTTTATAAAAAGGGGTGAAAACGGTGTAAGGTGTTTTGTCTGCTTTTAAAATTTCGTTTTTCTCAAAGATCACCTGGTCTTTATAGGTTTTAAATACAATTTCTTCACTGGTTAAAAACTCGGCCATATTATCATCACGTTCACGGGCATAGGGTTCATAATCATGATTGGTATACACTTCTTTAACCTGGTATTCCTTTAAAATTTCCGGCCATATTTTCTCGGGTTTCCCGTATTTTACCAGTAAATCCGATCCCTGCTGCTGAAGTTCTTTTTTTAGCGCTTCAATGGTTTCATAAATGAAGGTTACACGTGCATCATCTTTTGCTAGTTTTTCCAGGATGTTCTTGTCAAAAATAAAAAGTGGCAAAACCGGATGATCGCCTTTCAGCGCATGATATAAAGCAGCATTATCTGCTAAACGTAGATCGCGGCGGAACCAGTGAATGGATATTGGAGTCATTTATTATACTATTAATAGAATCTAGATGTCTGAACGTTTAGAGATGGGCGTTTGGCGTATTAACGGATTATACATTAATATAGTTTTCAATTGGCAATTTGCAGTTAACAATTGGCAATTAATCCATTCGAACAATTATAGTCAGCTAATTTAACTATACAGCTCCTTCAAAGCATCATCCAAATGTGTAAATTTAAATTTGAATCCAGCATCTAAAATTTTTTGAGCCGAGGTGTTATTGCTCATCAAAACGGCATCTACGCGTTCGCCCAATAATAATTCCAATGCTTTTTTAGGGACTTTTATGGGCCAGAAAGGGCGGTGGAGCTGTTTGGCAATGGCTTTGGTTAAGGCGGCATTGGTTACCGGAAAAGGTGCGCAGGCATTGTAGCAGCCTTCCATTTTCAGGTTTTCGATGGCTTCGATATACATTTCAACCATATCGTCGATGTGTAGCCAGGGTGTCCATTGTTTTCCGGTGCCTAAACCGGCTCCAACAAATAATTTTACGGGTTTGTCCAATTGGGGTAATGCACCCCCATCATTGCTCAACACAATCCCGGTACGAAGTTTTACGATCCTGAGGCTTAATTTTTTGCCTTCATCTACCGCATCTTCCCAAAGTTTACAGCAATCTGCCAAAAAACCGTAACCTTTAGGGCTTTCTTCCGTTAAAATCTCATCACCGCAATCGCCATAAAACCCTACTGCCGAAGCAGATATGAACGATTTTAGCTGAAGGGCGGATTTAGATTTTATCGTTTTAAAGAGTAATTCGGTTGATTTTACACGGCTATCGATAATCTGCTTTTTGCGTTCATCCGTCCATTTTTTATCGGCAACCGGCTCACCAGCTAAATGAATGATGGTATCTACACCATTCAAACAGTCAGCCTCAATAGTTCCCTTATAAACATCCCACACAAAATTATTTGCATCGTTATCTTTTTTTCTCGAAAGTGTATTCACTTCATAACCCTTGTTCTGCAAGTGTTTTTTCAGTTCAGTACCCACAAGCCCTGTGGCGCCGGTAATCAGAATCTTTTTTGCCATGTTTTTTAAACACCAAAGAAGCAAAACGGTTTGTCGGATGGATTTTAAAATGCATTAATCTGGTTCTAATTCTTTTGTTTCCTATTTGTAAAGAATTACTTAGCGGTTGGAGGGAGAAGAAAAATAAGATAAATTTGTAAAGCGTTCTTACACCCTTTTCGATAAAAGATGTCCAAAAAAATTTTAGTCTGGTTTAGAAATGATCTTCGCTTGCATGATAACGAAATGCTGGTGGAAGCTATTGCTAAATCTGATTCGATTTTACCTGTTTACATTCTCGATCGCCGTTCTTTTGGCGAAACCAAATATGGTACCTTAAAAACGGGTAATATCAGAGCGCAGTTTATTTTAGAAAGTGTTTTAGGCTTACGCAATGCTTTAAAACAGATTGGTGGTAATTTGCTGATTGCTGAGGGTAGCCCGGAAGATATTATTCCTCAGCTTGTGCAGGAATATGAGATTACCGAAGTTTACCATCATCGTGAAGTTGCACGGGAAGAAACGCATATTTCTACGCTGGTAGAAAATGCACTCTGGAAATTACGGGTTAACCTGAAACATTTTATCGGTCATACCTTATATAATAAAGAAGATTTACCTTTTCCTATTAAGGATATTCCTGATGCTTTTAACCAGTTTAAAAAGAAAATTGAGCGTGATTCGATGATCAAACCCTGTTTTGCAGCGCCAGACCGGATTAACGTAGCAGAAGTGATTGACTGGGGTACCTTATCTTCTTTGGAAGACCTTGATCTTTTGCCCCAGCAAAAAGACCAGCGCGCAGATTTTGAATTTTGGGGAGGAGAAGCCGAAGGGTTGGCTCATCTTCAGAAGGTTATCATGGTCATGCAACAAGCTGCAACGACTAAGAATTTAATTCTTGCTTCTAAACTTTCGGCCTGGTTGGCTATGGGCAGTTTATCCCCGCGCAAAGTGTACTGGGAAATTAAAAAGATGGAAAGTGTACCTAATACCAAAGCAATGTTCAACCATATCTTATTAGGCCTGCTGTGGAGAGATTATTTCCGTTTTATGTTCAAAAAATACGGCAATACGTTTTTTAGTCCGGATGGATTTGGTAGCCAGGGCTTGGTTGATGTAGCAAACGAGCAGGAGAATTTTAATAAATGGCGCAATGCGCAAACTGGTTTTGCTGTGGTAGATGCGGTGATGACGGAGTTAAACCAAACCGGTTTTATTTCGAATATTGCCCGTCAAACAGCAGCGCTTTACCTGATCAATAATTTAGAGGTAAGCTGGGTTTTGGGAGCCGCCTATTTTGAAGAAAAACTGATTGATTACAATCCTGCCAGTAATTGGGGCAATTGGGCCAATGTAGCCGGAGTGGGTAATGATCAAAAATCAAAAAGTGTTTTCGATCTGGATAAAAATATCAAAAATCTTGACCCCAAAGGCAATTACGCCATAACTTGGGCATCATAGTTGTGAGGATTGAGTGGTGAAGATGATTATGCAGAGAATATGTGCATTCAGGTAATTGAATTTTAGCAGATTCTGCCCATTTTTTGTACATCAGGCTAGTTCATTTACGCACCCGCAAATTTAAAGCCCTCTCATTTATTTTAATCGAGATTTTTGCCATTTATATAAGGTAAAATTCTAATTTTGTAATGCTTATAGTAAACAGTTAATAATGGATAAATTATCTTATCTTAATGGCGCAAACGCCGAATATATAGAGTCCTTATATCAATCCTATCAACAAGATCCGGCATCTGTTGAGTTTGGTTGGCAGAAATTTTTCGAAGGTTTTGATTTTGGAAGAGGATCGGAGGCACCTGAAGTAACCGCAGAAACACCTGAACACTTTTTAAAAGAGGTTAATGTTTTAAATCTGATTGATGGCTACCGTAGCCGTGGGCACTTATTTACCCACACCAATCCCGTTCGCGAAAGACGTAAACATCTACCAACTTTAGATCTTGCAAATTTTGGATTATCAGATGCCGATCTGGAAACCGTTTTCAACTCTGGTGTAGAACTTGGTATTGGCGCCGCAAAATTGAAAGATATTGTAGCCTTTTTAAAACAAACATATGCAGGTTCTATAGGAGCCGAGTTTAAATTTTTACGCACACCTGAAGTGTTGAACTGGATTCAGCAAAAAATGGAAAGTGCACGTAATACGCCTAACTTCTCTATCGATGAGAAAAAACGTATTCTCCGGAAATTAAATGAAGCGGTTAGTTTCGAAAACTTTCTGGGTACAAAATTCCTGGGTCAAAAACGTTTTTCGTTAGAAGGTGCAGAAGCTTTGATCCCTGCTTTAGATTCAGTAATCGAAAAAGGGGCTGAACTGGGAATAGAAGAGTTTGTAATTGGGATGGCACACCGCGGTCGTTTAAACGTGTTGGCCAACATCATGCAAAAAACATACAAAGATATTTTTGCAGAGTTTGAAGGTAAGAGCTATAGCCCGGATACCCCTTATGGTGGTGATGTAAAATACCATTTAGGTTATTCTACAGATGTTACTACCGTTTCGGGTAAAAGCGTTCACTTAAGTTTATGTCCTAACCCGTCACACTTAGAAACTGTTGATGGTGTGGTAGAGGGCATGAGCCGCTCTAAAATAGATTTCAAATATGGTGGCGACAACAGCCGTTTAGCACCGATTTTGATTCACGGTGATGCATCAGTTGCCGGGCAGGGCATTGTTTATGAAGTAATCCAGATGGCTGGTTTGGAAGGTTACAAAACAGGAGGTACCATTCACCTGGTAATCAATAACCAGATTGGTTTTACCACCAACTATAAAGATGCCCGTACCAGTACTTACTGTACCGATATCGCTAAAGTCACGTTATCGCCTGTTTTCCACGTCAATGGTGACGATCCTGAAGCTTTGGTTTATGCGATTAACCTGGCGATGGAGTATCGTCAGAAATATAAAAATGATGTTTTTATTGACATCCTTTGCTACCGCCGTTTCGGTCACAATGAGTCTGATGAGCCTAAATTCACACAGCCGTTGCTATACAAAACGATTGAAAAACACCCTAATCCAAGGGAAATATATATCGATCAGTTGACCAAAGAAGGTAAGCTGGAAGCTGGTTTGGCAAAAGAAATGGAAAAGGATTTCCGTGGCATTTTGCAGGAGCGCTTAAACGAAGCTAAAGAATTTGTGGCCAGCAATAGCGAAGTCAAATTCGGTGGTGCATGGGCAGATCTGCGGATGGCTACACCGAAAGATTTTGAAGCCTCGCCGGTTACAGCAGTTAAAAAAAGTACTTTATTGGAAATTGGTAAACGCATTACCACTTTACCCTCAAATAAAAAGTTCTTCAAAAAAATCGAAAAATTATTTGCTGAGCGTACCAAAATGGTTAACGAAACGCTTGTTTTCGATTGGGCAATGGGCGAGCAGCTGGCTTATGGTACTTTGTTATCAGAAGGCAAACGCGTTCGTTTAAGTGGTCAGGATGTGGAGCGTGGTACTTTCTCTCACCGTCATGCCGTATTAACGCTTGAAGACAGTGAGGAAGAATATGTACCATTGGCCAATATTTCAGATCAGCAGGCATCATTTGATATTTACAATTCGCACTTATCAGAATACGGTGTTTTAGGTTTTGAATATGGTTATGCCATGGCCAATCCAAATGCATTAACCATCTGGGAAGCGCAGTTTGGCGATTTCTTTAACGGTGCTCAAATTGTTGTCGATCAGTATATTGCAAGTGCAGAAACCAAATGGCAGCGCGAAAACGGTTTGGTAATGTTATTGCCGCACGGTTACGAAGGCCAGGGTCCTGAACACTCATCAGCACGTATTGAGCGTTTTATGGAGCTTTGTGCAGATTATAACATGCAGGTAACCAACTGTACTACTCCGGCAAACTTTTTCCATGTTTTACGTCGCCAGTTTAAGCGTGATTTCCGTAAACCTTTGGTGGTATTTACGCCTAAAAGTTTATTACGCCACCCTGCCTGTGTTTCCAAATTAGAAGAATTTACCGAAGGTGGTTTTAAAGAAGTAATTGACGATGTAAATGTTAAAGTTGCAGAGGTAACGCGTATTGTTTTCTGTAGCGGTAAAATTTACTACGAATTGTTGGAGAAACAACAGGCTGATAATATTAAACATGTAGCCCTTGTTCGTGTAGAGCAATTGTATCCAACCCCGGTTGATCAGATGGAAGCCATTCAGAAAAAATATAAAAATGCAAAAGAAATTTTCTGGGTACAGGAAGAACCAGAGAACATGGGTGCATGGCCATATTTGTTCCGCAAATTATACAAAACCGCTTTAAAAGGTATTGATGTGATTTCGAGAAGAGAAAGCAGCAGTACGGCTACAGGTTTTGCAAAACAGCATGCTAACCAACAAGCTTATATTTTAGCCAAGGCTCTTGAGCTTCCTGTTAAACAGGAAGAAGTAAAGGAAGCGACCAAAAAAGCCACTAAAAAAATGGCAGAAGCAGATTAAAGGAAGGTACCGAGGGATTAAAGTAGCGGATTTAAGTAATTCACAATTTTAAACTTTCAATTTTAAAACATAATAACAACAAAAATTACAATTTTAAAAATATGAGTTTAGAGATAAAAGTTCCACCTGTTGGTGAATCGATCACCGAGGTTGTTTTATCAAGATGGATAAAAAACGACGGAGATGTTGTTGAAATGGATGAAGTGATCGCCGAATTAGAATCGGATAAAGCAACATTCGAATTAACCGCAGAACAAGCTGGAACTTTAAAAACCATAGCCGCCGAAGGCGATACTTTAGCCATTGGCGCAGTAGTTTGTAAAATTGAAGATGGTGGTGCAGCTGCCAGTCCGAAAGCCGAAGTGGAAAGTCCGAAAGCTGATGCACAGGCCCCGGCTGCTGTTGCTGAAGCACCTCAGGCTCAGGATTCAGTTGCTGGTAAAGATTCTTATGCTACAGGTACGCCTTCACCTGCTGCAGGTAAAATCCTTGCCGAAAAAGGTATTGATGCTGCTGCTGTAAAAGGTACAGGTATTGATGGTCGCATCACCAAAGATGATGCTGTAAAGGCAGAGGCAGGTAAAAAAGCTGAGGCTCCAAAAGCAAGTGCTCCGGTTGGAGCTGCTGCTCCTGCAGGTAGCCGTGGCGAGCGTCGCGAGAAAATGTCGCCATTGCGTAGAACCGTTGCCAAACGTTTGGTTGCTGTTAAAAATGAAACCGCAATGTTAACCACTTTCAACGAGGTTAACATGAAGCCAATTATGGATTTACGCGCAAAATATAAAGACCAGTTTAAAGAGAAATTCGGCGTTGGTTTAGGTTTTATGAGCTTTTTCACAAAAGCCGTTACCGAGGCTTTAAAAGATTTTCCTGCTGTAAATGGTCGTATCGAAGGTGAAGAGTTGGTATACAATGATTTTGCTGATATTTCTATCGCCGTTTCTGCACCAAAAGGTTTAGTGGTTCCGGTAATCCGCAATGCGGAAAGCATGACTTTAGCTCAGATTGAAAAATCGGTGTTAGAATTGGCTTTAAAAGCACGTGATAGCAAATTAACCATCGAAGAAATGACTGGTGGAACATTTACCATTACCAATGGTGGTGTATTTGGTTCAATGATGTCGACCCCGATTATTAACGCACCACAATCGGCTATTTTAGGTATGCACAATATTGTTGAGCGCCCGGTAGCTGAAAAAGGTGAGGTGGTCATCCGCCCGATGATGTATGTTGCTTTATCTTACGATCACAGAATTATCGATGGACGAGAGTCTGTTGGTTTCCTGGTTAGGGTGAAACAATTATTAGAAGATCCGGCTAGATTGTTATTGGGTATATAATCCTAATTTCCTAAAGTGAATTAATATAAAAAGCCTCGATAAGTCGGGGCTTTTTTTGTACTCGTAAGACAGATTTTAAACGAAGATGCTGTTATTGCGAGGAGGAATCCCGATTTTTCAGTTAGCGGTTATGTTGAAAAAAACCGTTTTTAAAGATTAAAATCCCCGGCTTTAAAGATGGGATTTCGAATTCCGCCTAAACATTGTCTTTACCCTGCCCCGAAATTTCGGTATCGTGGTCTACCCATCCAAAAAGACGCTGAAATAAATTACCTTCCGTGAGCTCGCTTAAGGCTCGGTTTACTGCGTAGCTTTCCGCTGCGCTGCAGGTCAGCATGACGATTGCATACGCTGTTATTAGAAAATAATTATTAAAATCAAGTTATTTTGTTAACGCTTTAATCGGTTTTAGATCCAATTGTTTGAATTCTACTTCACTACCTTCTGCCTGTAAAGCAATCTGTCCGCTGCTTGCCGTGCAGTTTGTCCCATAATTTACTAGTATACCGTTTACCCAAACCTTCACTTCTTTGTTTAAACATTGAATAATCATGGTATTCCATTCGCCAACAGGTTTTTCACTGTCGTCTGTTAAATTTTTAATCCGGCGCAGTTTATCGCCATTTATACCCCAGTTTTCTTTCGGGCCGCGTCTGGCCGGCATATCTGGTACGGTAATGTCTTCTTCAATACACCAAAAATCTCCGGCATCCTTATGTTGCATCTGAACTTCCAGCGATTTTGGAAACATCCCGTACAGTGCCCTTGGGGTTGAGGCATGCACCAAAACACCACAGTTGCCAGGTTTGCCTGCAAAACGGTACTGTACAGTTAACTGGTAATTTTTATAAATTTTATCAGTTATTAAATGTCCGCCCGGCGTTCCTAAACTCACCAGCAGGCCATTGCGCACAATAAACGGGTTAATGGTATCGGGCTTTTTGTCAATTGCAGGTACATCTATGTGCCATCCGTTTAAATTTTTTCCGTTAAAAAGGCTTTTTTGAGCAAATGCTGAGTTGCTCAGTGTAATGAGCAATAAAAGGGCGTAATGAAATTTCATGATATTTGGTTTTATATTCCAAATATATTAAATATAAATGGCAGGAGAGTTGTAAGGAAGTTCGTCATTTTAACTGAAGTGTAACGGAATGGAAAAATCTGTCACAACTGGTCGTCATTCTTGCGCATACGGGAATCTTAATGCAGCCTGCAAGCCCTATCAAGGTATTACGATTCCCAGCCAAGTTGGGAATGACAGTAACTCCCTGATCTGGTATTAGCTTTCCGCTAGGACTCCAATTTCAGTAATTCTTCGTATGGATTTCCCTCAAAGCCCAATAGTTTAGCAAATGCTGGCTCTGTTTTATAACCTTGCTTTTTTAAGGAGATAATTTCCTGTCTGAATGCTTTTCCTTTTTCTAAAAGCAATTGATATTCGATTAACATGTGGCGGTAAGCATTCTGTTGTATCGTCGGCGTGTTTTGTCCGAATATTTCAATCTCAAAATCCTCAATTTTAAAAGTCGCTTTGATCGCATTGAATCTTGTACTCCGGGTAATTGAGAAATCTTTTTCAGTGCCAAAAATGGCCATTAATTGATCGATAAATTCATCATTATCGTATACTTCGCAGATAATATCCAGATCACTGTTTTCAATGTCGATATTGATGGGTATGGTGCCCACTAGTATTGGATGATAGAAAGCAAGTTTTTCTAAAATCTTATTATCCATTAAAACCTGATAAGCTCTTACCTGTTTTTCGTTACCAGATTGGAGATAAGATATATCGAGGAAGTTGATCATCATTCTTTTACATTTAGCTTTAGGCTGGTGAGCCACCGACCTTTGTATTCGGATTTTTTTGTTATGCCTATTGCTTACCAAACTCTTGCTGGTTGGTGTGACACCAATCAATAAAGAGGTACCATTAACCAATGTGTTTACTTTAGCGCGACACCGACCATAGAATTTAATTCAACATATATGAGCACTTTGCTTTTTTCTTTCCTGCATTACCCAAAGTTACTAAACCCGATAGGATGAATGCCAATGCGTTTTGGTAATGTCCTGATTTCTGGTGAAACGCAGTTAAACACGGAACCTCATTGGCAGTAACGATAGCGGGAACAGACTTAAATGTTTGTTGGTGTACCTACTTTCCAAATGAATTTAAGGTCTGTTCTCTTTTTGGTCAGTGTGACACCAACCAACAGGATTTATATGCTTACGATTTTATAGAAAAAGCCCATCTCAATTAAGAAATGGGCAATTATTCAAGTTAAGATGCTGAAACAGGTTCAGCATGACGTTTTACAATCTAATCTTCCACAATTTCACTGTTTAAGCTTACATCATCCTTTACATCTTCTTTAAAGTAGTTTTTCTGAAAGATCAGGATGAGGATTACCCCAACCGAAATGGCTGCGTCTGCAAGGTTAAAAACGGGTCTGAAGAAAACAAATTCTTCTCCTCCCCAAATTGGAAACCAGGTAGGAAAGTGACCTTCGGCAATCGGGAAATAGAACATATCAACCACACGGCCATGAAACCAGGTTTCGTAGCCATAAATCTTTCCATAAAAAACAGAATCGATAATGTTTCCTAAAGCGCCAGAAAATATTAGAGCAACATTTAGAATTAAACCGCGGTGATATTTATGCTTAATTAGATAATGCAGGCCATAACCGATGCCTGCAACTGCTGCAATGCGGAAAAGTGATAAGGCTAATTTACCAAATTCACCACCAAACTCCATTCCAAAGGCCATTCCGTTATTCTCGGTAAAATGGATAATAAACCATTTACCAATAATATTGAATTCGTCTCCAAGGCTCATGTGAGTTTTAACCCAGGTTTTTACCAGCTGGTCGGCCAGTAAAACCAAAAAGATAACAATTAAAGGTTTTGTATAGCCTTTCATTAACTCTGTTTTAATTTAGCTTCCATGCTTAAAGTAGCATGAGGAACAGCACGTAAACGCTCTTTTTGGATCAATTTACCCGTTTCTCTGCAAATACCATAAGTTTTGTTCTCGATACGCACCAATGCGTTCTCGAGGTTATCGATAAATTTTTTCTGACGCGCAGCCAATTGATTAATCTGCTCTTTCTCCATCGTTGCCGAACCATCTTCCAATGTTTTGTAAGCACCTGAAGTATCTTCAGTTCCATTGGCGTTAGGATTACTTAAAGATGCCGTTAAGGCATTAAGTTCCTCTTTCGCCATGCGTAATTTATCTTGAATTAATTCTTTAAATTCCTGTAATTCACTGTCTGAGTAGCGTGTTTTGTTGCTGTTTTCCATGTTTTTAATTTAGTTTTCTAATATATGGATTTATATTTTAGTTACTGAAATGCTTAACTCAACATCGTCAATCACGATTTTGTTTGCATTATTTACAGTATCTGTTAATTCAAATTCATCGGCCAATATTTCGGCACAAATGTAATCCTTGTTTTTAGCAACTGCGCTGGCCACCAGGTTATCATTTTGTAACGAAACCTTAATCCTATCGGTTACTTCAAAGTTTAATTCTTTTCGTAAATTCTGGATACGGTTAACCAATTCGCGCGAAATACCTTCCTGTTTCAGCTCTTCCGAAATGGTTACATCTAAAGCAACGGTCAAGCTGCCTGTATTGGTTACCTGCCATCCCGGAATATCTTCAGCAAAAACTTCAACATCATCATTCAGATCAATAGCATGTTGAATGTTGTCGCTGCCAAAAACATTGATGTAACCATCAACTTCCAAGCGTTGGATATCGTCTTGTGTCATGTTCTCTAAAGCTTCTTTTACGATGCTCATATCCTTACCCACTTTTTTACCCAATGATTTAAAGTTTGGTTTCAGCTTTTTCTTAACGATGCCATGCGTATCGGTGATGAACTGGATATGTTTCACATTCGTTTCAGAAAGGATATAATCGGCTACTTTCGAGATTTTTTGTTCGAAATCGCCATTTAAAGATGGGATTAAGATTTTCTCCAACGGCTGACGTACATTGATGCCTGATTTTTTACGCAGTGATAAAACCATCGAAGAGATATCCTGCGCATAAACCATTCTTTCATTCAGTGCATTGTCTGTTAAACCAGGATCAGCTTCTTTCCATAAGGTTAAGTGAACCGATTCTTCAGCATAGGCATCTGTTACAGTTAAGTTTCTGTATAACCAATCGGCAAAGAAAGGTGCTACAGGACTCATTAACTGGGCCAGGGTTTCTAAACAGGTATAAAGTGTTTCGTAAGCAGCACGTTTATCATCAGTCATTTCGCCTTTCCAGAAACGGCGGCGGCTTAAACGGATGTACCAGTTGCTCAAGTGTTCATCAACAAAAGTCTGAATGGCACGGGTTGCTTTGGTAGGCTCGTAAGTATTGTAGCTTTCATCAACCTCGCTGATCAGGTTTTGCAATAACGATAAGATCCAACGGTCTAATTCGGTACGGTCTTCAACTTTGCTCAGGTTGTTTTTGTCGATCTCGAATTTATCAATATTGGCATACAGGGCAAAGAAAGCGTAGGTATTGTAAAGTGTTCCAAAGAATTTACGACGTACTTCGTCTAAACCCTCTAAACTAAATTTAAGGTTATCCCATGGAGATGCGTTGCTGATCATATACCAACGCGTAGCATCTGCGCTGTAGGTTTCGATGGTGCTAAACGGATCTACGGCATTGCCCAAACGTTTAGACATTTTGTTACCATTTTTATCCAGTACCAAACCGTTCGAAACTACATTTTTGAACGCTACACCGGGGTTGCCTACTTTTGCGTTTACCGCTTTAATTTCATCGCTGGCTTCGCTCAACATGACCGCAATGGCATGCAGGGTAAAGAACCAGCCACGGGTTTGGTCTACTCCTTCTGCGATAAAATCAGCCGCATAAGCGTTTTCAAACGCTTCCTTATTCTCGAACGGAAAGTGCCATTGTGCATAAGGCATAGCGCCACTATCAAACCAAACGTCGATCAGGTCGGTTTCGCGGATCATTTTTTCGCCTTTCGATGATGTTAAAATGACATCATCAACATATGGGCGGTGCATATCTTTCAGTTCGAAACCTGCCGGCATAAAACCAGCTTCGATCGATTTTGCAATTTCTGCGTTTAATTCAGCGATAGAACCGATGCATTTTTCTTCCAGTCCGTCGGTAGTACGCCAGATCGGCAGTGGTGTCCCCCAATAACGCGAACGTGATAAATTCCAGTCTACAAGGTTCTCTAACCAATTACCAAAACGGCCTGTTCCGGTTGATTCCGGTTTCCAGTTGATTCCTTTATTTAGCTGTACCATTTTATCCTTAACGGCAGTGGTTTTGATAAACCAGCTATCTAACGGATAGTATAAAACCGGTTTGTCCGTTCTCCAGCAGTGAGGATAGGTGTGGACGTATTTTTCTACCTTAAAGGCTTTATTCTCTTCTTTTAACTGGATGGCCAATTCAACATCAACAGATTTTTCTGGTGCCTCACCATCTTTATAATATTCGTTTTTTACGTATTTGCCACCGTAATTTCCGCCGAGTGATGCAATAAATTTTCCTTGTAAGTCAACTAACGGAACGGCATTCCCTTTTTCATCCAAAACAAGCATTGGGGGTACTTCCGGTATAGCCAGTTTAGCTACCCTGGCATCATCAGCACCAAAGGTAGGCGCAGTGTGTACAATACCGGTACCATCTTCGGTGGTCACGAAATCTCCTGAAATTACCCTAAAGGCATTTTCTGGATTTTGGTAAGGCAGCGTATAAGGCAATAACTGTTCGTATTTAATGCCCACTAAATCTGCACCCACAAATTCTGCTAAAACCCTATATGGGATTTTTTTGTCTTCAGCTTTATAGTTTGCAAAAGCTTCGTCGCTTTCGGCTAAAAAGTATTTTCCGCCAAATTGTTTACCCACAAGAGCTTTAGCCAGTATTACCTGGATGGGCTCAAAAGTATATTGATTAAAAGTTTTAACTAGTACATAATCGATCTTCGGTCCTACGGTTAATGCCGTGTTACTAGGCAAAGTCCATGGGGTGGTGGTCCAGGCTAAGAAGTGAACCGCACCAAAACCTTTTAATGCTTCAGGTAAAGTCGACTCAATCGTTTTAAACTGCGCTACAATCGTGGTATCGCTTACATCTTTATACGTGCCTGGTTGGTTCAGCTCGTGCGAGCTTAAGCCTGTGCCCGCTGCAGGCGAGTAGGGTTGAACGGTATAACCTTTATATAAAAATCCTTTATCGTAAAGCTGTTTTAAGATCCACCAAAGGGTTTCGATGTATTCATTCTCGTAAGTGATGTATGGATTTTCAAGATCAACCCAGTAACCCATTTTCTCGGTCAGGTCGTTCCATACATCGGTATAACGCATTACCTCGGTACGGCAGGCTTCGTTATATTCGTCTACACTTATTTTTTTACCGATATCTTCTTTTGTAATGCCCAGTTTTTTCTCCACAGCAAGCTCAATCGGAAGACCATGCGTATCCCAACCGCCCTTACGCTTAACCTGGTAACCTTTTAAGGTTTTATAGCGGCAAAAAATATCCTTAATTGCACGCGCCATTACGTGGTGAATCCCTGGCATGCCATTGGCAGACGGCGGGCCTTCGTAAAAAGTAAACGGATTAGATTTAGGACGTGAAGAAATGCTTTTTTCAAAGATGTTTTCCTTTTTCCAAAAATCTAATATTTCCTGACCTATTTTGGCCAGTTCCAGTTGTTTAAATTCGCTATACATCAATCAAGTACCTCAAAAAATTAAAGGTTGCAAAGTTAACAGAATTGGCTGAATTTTGGTAGTTTTGATGTAAATACTTTTAATGTGAAATTATTTAATATCGGGCTTACCTTAATGATTGTTGCTGTAATTCTTTTGCCAATTATCGTGGTAATAAGCCCTTCTGACCGGGATTTTGTGATTTATGGTTTTTATTTCTGCGGCATGCTCGAACTTATTGGACTAATTTTTGTTTTAATTCATATGGTAACACTAAAACGAAAGAGCCAATGATTAAGCTATTAAAATTGCAGAAGGCTGTATTTGTAATTGCTGCAGGGCTGCTTTCTTTTATCGCCTATAAAATTCTTGATGCTAACGAGGTAAAGGGAAGCATCTATTTTCAAATGCTGGCGGGCGTACTCATTATGGTTGGCGCACTTTGGCTGCTATACCCAATTTTGTTTGCCAAAAAAGACAAAGATGGCAATGCCGAAATTATTACCGATCCTACTGTTGAGGTTCCGGTTGATGAAGATGAGAAAAAACCTGTCACAGAATAAATTTGCCAAAATCTATTTCGGTAAGCACAATCTCTTTGGGCTTATTTTTCGTTATTTCTTATATAGTTAAAGCGGTTTTTGGAAAGCAAGGCCTGCATTTTATTTTAATGTCCGCCCTGCTGTTCGCTGTAGCCCTCATACTTCGGGGCTGTCGCTGCCATCAGGTTTAGGTGATTTGGCTCAGTGTAAGAAACAGCGGTTTTTTGCCTCGCCTGCTAGTTATAATGATCTAATTTTTCTTGGAAAGCATTTGTTCAAATTTATAGAATTGTCATCCTTGTAAAGGTTTAGTAATTCGGTAACAGATTTGATTTGCCTTAAAACGCTTAAAAAAATAGCCCTGGGTTTAAACCCAAGGCTATTTATAAAATCTATTCAGTTTCGGGTTAAGCCCCCTGAACTCCAAACTGCTAACTGAAAACTCCCAACTGATTAATGATCAAACTCACCAGCATTTTTTGCGGTTTCCTCGTCGGAAACCACTTTTCTTACTTTCTTTTTATCTAACCATAATACCAGTGCAGGCAATAAAGTCAAGTTAAAAATTAAGGCTACCAATAAGGTGATCGATAAGAGTAAACCCAGTACTACCGTACCTCCAAAGGTAGAAGCGGTAAATATTCCAAAGCCGAAGAATAAAATTAAGGCTATATGTGTCATACTCACGCCCGTTTCGGTAATGGTATCCGTAATCACTTTTGGCACGCTAAAGTTGGTTAAGTTTAATTCCTGCTGATAACGGGTAAGGAAATAAATTGTCTGATCGGATGCCAGACCAAAAGCAATGGTGAAAATTAAAATGGTAGAAGGTTTTAACGAAATGCCGAAATAACCCATAATCCCTGCCGTAATAATTAAAGGAACAATGTTCGGAAGCAGGGAAATAAACATAATGCCCAAGCTCTTAAACTGCGCCAACCTTAAAAGAGAGATCAATATTATAGCAAGGGCGATACTTTCTACGAGGTGCCTCAACATATAATCGGTTCCTTTAGAAAAAATTATGCTCGAGCCGGTCAATTCTACATCAAATTTGGATGGAGGCAAAATGCTGTCAATACGAGGTTTTAGCTCCGCCATAATCGCGTCCAAACGTTTCGAACCCACATCAGCCATTTGGAAACTGATCCTCGTGCTCTGATTTCCTTTACTGATAAAGTTGGTTAAGAGACTGGCGTTTCCTTTTCCGCCGTTGGCGATGTATGCTAAAATAAAATTCTTTTCTAAATTATCAGGTAAACGGAAAAAAGTTGAATCATTATTGTAAAAAGACTGGGTAGCGTATTTCAAGCCCATGTTTACCGAAATAGATCGCGAAAACTCTGGATAAGCCGAAATCATTTTTTCCAGTTTTTCCATTCTCTTGAGATTGGTTAAATTGAAAACGCCGTTCTTTTTCTTCGTATCTACACTTACTTCCAGGGGTAAAATGCCTTCAAAATTTTTCTCAAAAAATTTAAGATCGGTTAAAATTTCGGAGTTTTTCGGAAGATCATCAACCACATACCCGTTAACGTTGATTTTCATGACGCCGATAAATGCAATAATTGATATGATAATTGTTCCGATATAAATCAAACCGCTTTTGTGCTGAACGATGGTATCGGTTTTAACCAATAATTTATGCAGAAAACCTTCATCAATATGGTTTTGTGGTTTAAGTTTTGGTGCAGGCAAATAGCTGAAAATAATCGGGATAAGACATAAACACATTAACCAGGTAACCATCACATTAATAGAGGCCACACTGCCAAACTGCATCAGTAGTTCACTTCCGGTAAAATAAAGCACACCAAAACCTATAGCTGCGGTAATGTTTGCAATCAGCGTGGTAATGGCAATCCGCTCAATGGTAATGCTTAGCGCTTTCTGTTTGTCGCCATGTTTGCGAAGTTCATTCTGGTATTTGTTCAGCAATAAAATACTGTTTGGAATACCAATAATTACAATCAGTGGTGGAATCAATCCTGTTAAAATAGTCAGTTCGAAGCCAAATAATACCAAAGTACCGATGCTCCAGATGACGCCCATCACCACTACTAAAATGGGGAAGAATACCGCATAGAATTTTTTGAAGAAAATCAATAAAATTAAGGCTGAAACCAGTATGGATAAACCCAGGAATAACACAAATTCATTACTGACCAGTTTACTTACCGCAGTGCGGATGTAAGGTAGTCCCGAAATATGCACCTGAATCTTGGTAGAAGCCTGGAAAGCCTTTGCCTTGGCTTCAATCTCTTTTAAAATAGGATTACGTTCGGCAGTATTTAAAATTTTAGTATCGAAAGTAATGGCCATTAAGGTAGCATTCTGACGGTTGTAAACCAGTCCTTCAAAAAACGGGTTGCTATAAATGGTATTCTTAATCGAATCCATTTCGGGGTCAGTTTTAACCAAGCCGCCAGGAAGCGGTTTTAAAACAAATTTTTGATTTACAGTATCTTTTTCGAGTTGAAAAATGCGTCCTGAAGATAAAACCTGTTTAATACCCTTTAATTTCTGTATTTCGTTTGAAAGCTGAACCCATTGGTTGTACACTTCTTTTTTAAAAATATCAGGCGATTGTATCCCCACAACCATCACACTCCCGTCTTCCCCGAAAGTTTTTTTAAAGGTGTTGTACTTGATGAAAGCGCTATCAGTAACAGGCAGGATTTTACTCCCGGTATAAGAGAGTTTTACATTTTTGGCCTGATAAGCCATAAAAATTGTCCCTAATACAAAAAATACAATGATTGCGATACGATTCTGAAGAATAAATCTCGATAGCTTAACCCACATGTGCAGCTTGGTTTTAATAATATTAAAGGCAAAACTAATCTTATTTGTAAAACGGGATTACTTTTCGCACAATTAAATTTGCACAAATAACATACTTTTGAAAAAATTGTTTTAACCGGATGTTGCACAAAGTTAGGGGCATTGTTTTAAAGACTACAAACTACAGCGAAAGCAGTGTGGTGGTACAGGTACTTACCGATAAATTTGGCATGCAGTCTTACCTGATCAATGGCGTTAAAAAACCAAAAGCAAAGATTAAGATGAACATGTTGCAGTCGCTTCATTTGTTGGATATGGTGGTTTATCATAAAACAAATACCAATATTCAACGGATATCTGAAGTTAGGCAAACACCTGTTTTTAAAAGTATTCCTTATGATATGATTAAAACCAGCATCGTTATTTTTTTAAACGAGGTGCTGTATAAGAGCATCCGGCAGCAATCGGCTGATGAAAGTTTATTCGACTACCTTTTCAATTCGATCGCCTGGTTTGACGAGGTGGAAGAAATCAATCCTAATTTTCATCTATCGTTTTTATTAAAACTTACGAGGTTTTTAGGTTTTTCTCCTAACGGAAAAAGAAGGAACGACCAGATTTACTTTGATCTGCAGGAAGGAGAATTTACTTCACGGTTGCCGCTTCACTCCAACTACCTTCTGTTAGATGATGCAATGGCGTTCATTTCATTGTTTAATTCGCCACTCGAAAAAATTTCTGAAATAAAGTTAAGCAATGCCCAGCGGCGCTTTTTGTTAGATAAGATATTGGTTTTCTATACCTTACATACAGCCTCTTTTGGGGTGGTGCAATCACATAAAATCCTCGAAACTTTATTAAGTTGAAAAAAAAGAAAAAAAGATTTGCAGAACAGTTTTATAGCGCTATATTTGCATTCCCAAACGGAGAGTGGGGCATTAAAGTTTGACAAAATTATCAAAGGGAAATTAGCTCAGCTGGTTCAGAGCACCTCGTTTACACCGAGGGGGTCGGGGGTTCGAACCCCTCATTTCCCACTAAGCCTTTCAGTATACTGGAAGGCTTTTTTATCAAACTTTAACATACACCCAAAAGGGAAATTAGCTCAGCTGGTTCAGAGCATCCCGACATTATCAGTCGGGAGGGTCGGATCGAAAAAGCCGAAATAATTTTAAAACATTACCAATAGGGAAATTAGCTCAGCTGGTTCAGAGCACCTCGTTTACACCGAGGGGGTCGGGGGTTCGAACCCCTCATTTCCCACCAAGCCTTTCAGGAAACTGGAAGGCTTTTTTTTTATGTTCAAATTTTTGATACAAATACTCATGTTGGAGTTTAATTCAGCTGGTTCAGAGCATCCCGACGTTATCAGTCGGGAGGGTCGTCCCGATTTGGGATCGGGATCATTTCCCACCAAGCCTTTCAGGAAACTGGAAGGCTTTTTTTATGTTCAAATTTTAGGATTTGAGTTGTAATAATTCTACAGAAAAGTTGACTCAGGTGGTTAATGAGGCTCCCTTTTATATAGAGGTATCGTCTCGATTGCTTTAATAATATTAAGATGATTCTATTAAGTGAATTCTTATATTTATTATATGTTTTACACCTATATCTTATATTCAAAAACTCGAAATAAATATTATGTTGGCTCTACAAATGATCTAACGAATAGGTTGAAAAAACACAATACAAATCATTCAGGTTTTACCGGTCATACCGGAGATTGGTGTGTTGTTTGGAGTGGAATTTTCGAAACTAGGAAAGAGGCAATATTAAAAGAGAAACAAATTAAAAGTTGGAAGAGCAGGCTAATGATTGAAAAATTAATTGCCTCAGCAAGATATATTAATTTATCCTAGCGATTGTTCATCTCAGCTGGTTCAGAGCATCCCGACGTTATCAGTCGGGAGGGTCGTCCCGATTTGAATATTGGGATCATTTCCCACCAAGCCTTTCAGGAAACTGTAAGGCTTTTTTTATGCTGTCATTCTGAACGCAGTGAAGAATCTTTCATTTGCAGTAAAGGTTATTCTTGACTTAAAGCATATCTAAAGGGACTAGATTAATTCAAAACATTTTAAACGCTTGTTTCTTTCTTAAAAAACCTTCGCTGAACGCAGAATGACAAAAAACTAATTTGGTTCCCATAACTCAATCTTATTGCCTTCTGCATCCATAATATGGATAAATTTTCCATAATCATAGGTGGCCATTTCATCCAGTATCGTTACACCATTTTCTTTTAGTTTTTCCAATAGCGCTTCAAGATTTTGAACGCGGTAATTAATCATAAATTCTTTTTTTGAAGGCGAAAAATATTCATCCCCTGTTTTAAACGGACTCCATTGAAGTGACTCAACCTCATCGGGATTGTTGATGTTCCGGGAATCGAAACTCACAGCACCCCATGCATTGATTTCGACGCCTAAATTTTTGGCATACCAATCTTTAGTTTCCTTTGGATTGTCTGAAAAAAAGAAAATACCGCCAATCCCTGTCACCTTTGGTGTAGTATCGGTACCTGAAGTTGAGTTTTTTGAATCTTCCATAGTAATCATTTTTTTTGAATTATAAATTTAAGAACTAATGTTATAGATTATTAAAATTGTTTTCTTTTTGGTTTTAAGCTTTGTAATTATTTTAATCTTCATAATTATTTACCTTATTCAATTATATATCCGAAATTGCCCTACGAAAAACAACGGTAAATGCTCGGCAAAATAATCAGGTTTATTTTTTTTGGAAATTATTTTGTAGGAATTTTGGCAGTAGCACTTACGCTTGAGGCCACCCTTCAATTGAGGTTGCCTTTTAACTCCCTCAATTATTACCTGTTGTTGTTTCTCGCACCAACTATTTACTATACCTACGCTTACAATAAAGTTTCTACTGAACCATCCACCACCAATCCCCGTAATCAATGGTATTTCAAGCATAAGAAATTTATCAATTGGAGTCAGGCAGTGCTTTTTATTTCTTGCATGCTGTTGGCCATTAATCTGCTTGATGAAAACTTTCAGCATATTCTGGCACTTCCGCTCAGTTATTGGGCGGCTATTGTAATTATCATTGTTGCAGGAGCATTATACTATGGCTTATTGCCTAAATCTTTTTTAAAATTCAATCTGCGCAATACCGGTTGGTTAAAAGCTTTCGTCATCGGTTTTGTTTGGGCCTGTTGTGCCAACGTACTGCCACTGATTATGCTTAAAATTGAAACAGGGGTAGGCTATCACGATTCTGTGCTGTGGACCTGGCTATTTGTTAAAAACTGGATGTTTTGTACGGTAAATGCGATTATTTTTGATATTAAAGATTATCCTACAGATGCGAATAAACACCTGCGCACTTTCGTGGTACGTTATGGTTTACGAAGAACCATTTTTAATATTTTAATTCCGCTTTTGATTATCGGTTTAATCTCACTGGGGGTATTTGCCCGTTACAAAGGCTTCGGAATACCGCAGGTATTATTCAATGTGCTGCCATTTATATTGACGATTTATATTGCATATTCCATGCACAAAAGAAAAAATATTCTTTATTATCTGATGGTAATTGATGGTTTGATTTTATTTAAGGCCATATGCGGAATAATAGGAATGCAGTTTGTTCAGTAAGCTGAAAGGTTAAAGCTGAAAGACCAAAGCGTATTTACACTTGAAAAATTTATCTTGATATTGACTCTTATTACTTCATACTGTGAATAACAACTACGATAAAATAGCCAACCATTACGATACCTTAAGCCGATTGGTGTTTTTTAAATCGCAGGTAAATGCGCAGGTTAATCAGCTTCAGCATATCCCGGAAAACAGCGCGGTTTTAATTGTGGGTGGCGGAACAGGGTGGATTTTAGAAGAAATTGCCAAGATATATCCCAGTGGCTTAAAGATTGTGTATGTAGAGATCTCGGCTAAAATGATTGCGCTTTCTCAAAAACGGAACTGCAAAAATAACCAGGTTGAGTTTGTGCATCTGGGCATTGAGGATTTTAGGGCGAATATCGTATTTGATGTAATTTTAACTCCATTCCTTTTCGATAATTTCGCAGAGCAACGTGCCGCAAAAGTGTTTAATCAGCTGGATACTTATTTAACGACAGGTGGTCTTTGGTTTTTGGTCGATTTTTCGCTTAACAAAAATAACGGAAACTGGTGGAAATGGTTGCTGCTTAAATCGATGTATAGCTTTTTTAAATTACTTGGAATTGTAGAAGCCAATCAACTCACGGACATGAATCCTTATTTTTTGAATAAAGGTTATCAAATTTTGGAACAGCGCTTTTACTATCGTGATTTTATCAAGGCACTTATTTATAAAAAATAAAATGACATTGAATTAATGCATCTATGTTGCATTTGTGTTTTTAATGCTGATCTTTGTTTTAAAAGATAAACATATGGATTTTGATGTAATTATAATTGGTGGCAGCTATGCAGGTTTGTCTGCAGCATTAACCCTGGGCCGTTCAACCCGCAATGTCCTTATTGTTGATGCCGGTAAACGCTGCAACCGACAGACGCCGCATTCACATAATTTTTTAACCCACGATGGCGATCGGCCAGCCGAAATATCCAAGGTAGCAAAAGCTGAAGTTTTAAAATATCCGACAGTTAAATTTTTAAGCGCAAAAGCCCATTCGGCCAAACCAATAGCGGGTGGATTTCATGTTGGCATAGAAGATGGACAGCATTTTACTTCCCGTAAAATATTATTGTCTACAGGTTTAAAAGATACGCTGCCCGATATCAAAGGATTGGCCGCATGTTGGGCCATTTCGGCAATACACTGCCCTTACTGCCACGGCTATGAAGTTAAGAATGAAAAAATAGGTCTGTTAATGAATGGTGAGCATGCTTTCGAAATGGCTAAAAATCTTCATCTCTGGAATAAAGATTTAACCATTTTAACTAATGGCAAATCACAATTAAATACAGAACAAACCGAAAAACTGAAGTCTAAATCAGTTACCATTTTAGAAGAGGAAATTGTTGAACTGGAACACCAAAACGGTCAGCTCGAAAACATTGTTTTTAAAAACGGAGAAAAGATAGCCTTTAAAGCAATTTACGTTAAACCTGAAATAGAGCAGCATGTAAATTTTAGCGAACAGCTCGGATTCGAATTAACAGATTTGAAAACAATAAAAGTAAATGAGCAGCAACAAACCACTGCAATGGGCGTTTATGCCGCAGGAGATTGCACAACCTTGTTCAGGTCGCTGTCGATCGTTACAGCCGCTGGAACGATGGCTGCAGTGATGATCAATAAAGAGTTGATTTCCGAAGATTTTTGATCCATCATCGGAAATTAAAATAAGATGGCACCAATAATAGTGAGAATAAACATTGCTGCCATTACAATTCTGTCAGCAGTAATCCATTGGTCTCTGGTAAGTGGTGTTGCCACTTTTTTTACGGTTTCAGCTTTATGTCTCGAAAGTCTGAAAACTGATGTGTCTAATTTAATAATCATGGGATAATGTTTAAATAGGGTCGATTTTGTTAGGGCAAATCCCAAGCCAAAAAATTAGAAAAATGTTAAATTGTGGATAACTTATATTTTTTCTTAATGAATTGATATTTATGCGGTTGTAAATACGGCGTATGTTCAAAAAGGGCAATCAGGTTGTTGGATATTCCATACAACCTGATTGCCCAATGTGTATAGCAATGTTTATATCACGGGTTTTCGGCCTGTTTTTCTAAAGCGTTTAATTTACTGTTCTTTTTACCATAGCCGAAGTAGATGGCTAATCCGATTGCCAGCCAAACCGCAAGCCTCAACCAGGTTTCCCAGGGTAGAAATGCCATCATGGCAATACAGGTTAAAATGCCCAAAATTGGGATTAATGGTACCAGAGGAACCCTAAACGGGCGTTTAGCTTCAGGATTTGTTTTTCTTAAAATCAGGATACCTACACAAACCATTAAAAAGGCCAGTAAGGTACCGATGCTGGTCATTTCGCCTACCACATTCATCGGTACAAATGCAGCAAATAAACCGATAAATAAACAAAGAATAGTATTTGATTTGTATGGCGTTTTGAATTTTGTATGCACATCAGAAAACATCTTTGGTAACAATCCATCTTTACTGATGGAATAGAACATTCGCGATTGCGCCATCAAATCGATCAGGATGACTGATGTGTAGCCGATCAGGATGGCTAAAATAATGGCCTGGCTTAACCAGGCATAAGGTGTTTTTTCGATGGCTATAGCTACCGGTGCACCGCTATTGGCAAATTCTTTATAATTGGCCAGGCCTGTCATGACGTGACCGAACAATCCGAATAAAACCGTACAAACCACCAATGAACCAATAATGCCGATCGGTAAATCCCTTGCTGGGTTTTTGGTTTCCTGTGCCGAAGCGGCAACAGCATCAAAGCCGATAAACACAAAAAATACGAGTCCTGCGCCGCGTAATACACCACTCCAGCCAAACTGGCCAAATGTTCCTGTGTTTTCGGGAATATAAGGATGATAATTTGCAGGATCGATATATTGCCAGCCAAGTGCAATAAATACCAAAACTACGCCCACTTTAAGAAACACAATAATTCCGTTTACAATAGCCGAGCCTTTGGTGCCGCGGATCAGTATGGCCGTCATTAATACCACAACCAATGCTGCAGGGATATTAATAATACCATTAATAGTAGAGCCATTGGCAAGTTTAGCAGTTTCGAAAGGAGATAAGGTTAGTTGCGGAGGGAGATAAATATGTAAACTGGCTAAAAACCGGGTTAAATACTGCGACCAGCTAATGGCTACTGTAGCGCAACCTACAGAGTATTCCAGTACCAGATCCCAGCCGATAATCCAGGCGAAAAGCTCGCCCATGGTGGCATAAGAATAGGTATAGGCGCTGCCTGCAACAGGGATCATGGAGGCAAATTCTGCATAACAAAGCGCAGCAAAACCACAGCCTAAAGCCGCAATTACAAATGATAAGGTTACCGCAGGACCGGAATGATTGGCTGCTGCCAAACCCGTAATGGAAAATAAACCGGCGCCAAGTGTTAATCCAACACCAATTAAAATCAGGTTGATGGGACCTAAGGTTCTTTTAAGCGTTCCTTCGCCGCTTTCATTTGCCTCGGCAACGATGCTGGCAATAGATTTCTTCATGAAAATAAGTTAAGACACTGCAAAATTATTAAAATATATTAAATCTATAGTATTTATATATTTAATTAGATGACTAACTTCTGCATTTTGAATTTTTCTACTGCTCTTTGCCGCAGGGGCATGGTACTTTGGAGCGCCAAAGTACCCAAAGCGCTCTGTCAATCCAACAAGGTGGCTTCACACTGCCCCAAGCTCATCAAAAAAACAGCGGCACTTTGTTTTGTGTTCAATTCCTTCGTAACATTAAACTTTCGTTTATGAACACAAAACCACTGCGTTTCAGGTTTGGTGGTGCCATTTGTTCTGTATTGCGTCTGTTTTTTTGATCCTTCTGCCACTTGGAATTGACGGCGTCCTTCGCTAAAACCTGTGCTTTGTTAAAAGTCAGTTAGCAAAATGCCTAAAAGATCCATCTACCCGCAATATGAAAAATTCATTATGTGGGCTACCCGCTCTGTCGGGTTTATTTACAGGAGGCTGTTCCAAAACCCAAAATAGTAATACCAAACCTCTCCACCTAAACCTGATAGAACCCAATAGCTCCCGATTTAAGTAAATGTTTGTATTTAAGATCTATCTAATCGGGACTATAGGTGATAGCAGGGCTGCAAAAACCGAAGTATTACAGGACCTTGCTTTTCTAAAAAACAGTAAAAATTTTCAGCTTTTTAGGAATTATTTTCAAAGCACAAAATTTTATTTAAAATTATATCATTGATAATCAATTATTTGTGTATTTGCTTTGATTTATTTTAGTACTATGTATTGCATGGTAGTATATAAAACATATATCTTTGTTATATGATAGCAGAAAATACGCAAACGCAAATGCGGAAGGGAATTCTGGAATACTGTGTTTTATCAATCATCTCTCGGGGCGAAATTTACGCTTCGGATATTATTGCCGAATTGAGGTCGGCAAAACTGTTGGTGGTTGAGGGCACATTATATCCATTATTAACCAGGCTTAAGAACAATGGTTTGTTAAGCTACAACTGGGTAGAGTCTACCTCAGGCCCACCGCGTAAATATTATACCTTAACCGAAGATGGTCGGGGCATTTTATCACAATTAGATCAAACCTGGCAGGAGCTGGCTTATGCCGTAGGTATTTCACAAAAAGGAGCCAATTCATAATTACTAAAAAGAAATGGAAAAGACCATCATCATCAATATAGGAAACACAATTATTCACATTGAAGAAAGTGCTTACGAGCGCTTAAAAGCCTACTTAAACGAAGTAAAAAACTATTTTGCCAATCATGCAGATGATCTCGAAATTGTAACGGATATTGAAAACAGGATTGCCGAATTGTTGACTGAGCAATTGGAAGAGCAGAAGAAACAGGTGGTAGATTCGGCCAATGTAAACGCGGTAATTGCGCAAATGGGCCGGGTGCAGGATTTTGATACAGCTGAAGAAGGCGAAGAGCAACCAGTGATCAACAATACCTACCAACACCAGTATGTAGAGAAAAAACTATACCGCGATATGGACGACCGCGTGGTAGCAGGAGTTTGTGCGGGTATTGCACATTTTGTAAACGCAGATCCGAAATGGATCAGGCTGGCTACTTTGCTGATCAGTTTTGTTGGTGGATTTGGCATATTGGTATATGCCCTGCTTTGGATTATTATGCCTAAAGCAAAATCACGTGTAGAAAAAATGGAGATGAAAGGCGAACCCGCAAACCTTCAGGGTTTTCAAAAGAACCTGGATGAAGAATTACAGGCTGTTAAAGAGCGTTTAGGCGAAGTAAATAAACATGCACAGCCTATATTTGCACGCTTAGGCATTTTTATCGGTGAGTTTTTCGAATGGCTTGGCCGTTTTATTTCAGGTACCGGAAAGGTAATTTTTAAAGTAATTGCTGGCTTTATCGTGGTGTTTGGGATATTGTTTTTACTGGCCTTAATTATTGGTACAGCTGCATTTCAGGGGTTTTGGGATGCCAGCATCTATGAATATTTTCCATTCTCCATTATCAACGAAAGCAATAGAGGAATCATTTTGTTTGGTGCATTTATTGTATGTTTTGTGCCGGTTTTGGCTTTGGTATTGTTCTCGATCAGGGTAGCCTTTAATAAACAGGCCATAAATAAAACACTCTCTTTCGCGCTGTTGATTATCTGGCTGGCAGGTGTGGCAGTAACCGGTTATCAGGCAGCCAGGATTTCATCAGAATTTAAACAACATGCAGAGTTAACACAAACCACTGACCTGAAAGCCTATCCGGTATATACCATCAATATCGATAAAAGTAAATATTTCAGCAAAGAAGATAGCGTGGCTTACCACATTGATGCGAACAACCGCCACCAGATTGTAGTTGATGATTTTGAAGATGGGCCATTTGTTTCGCCAAACCACATCCGTATCGACATTAATAAAAGCGAAACTGGTGTTACCCGTTTAACACAGAAATATGAATCGCAGGGTAAAACCTTTCAAAGCGCGTTGCAAAATGCGCAGAACATTAGCTACAATTATGTAGTAAAAGATTCTGAACTGATTTTTAGTCCGCGGTTTCAATTGAGAAAGGGAACCATCTGGAGAAACCAGGAAGTAAGGTTAAATCTGGAAATCCCGGTGGGTACAAAACTAATTTTAAAGCAGGATGCTTACCGTTACGTTAATAACTACTGGACCTGGGAATGTAACGACAGCGAAAATGATCACAACGATTCTAGCATATGGATCATGACCGATGATGGTTTGAAGTGTGTTGCCAAGTTAAAGGAAGAAGCGTTAAAAAAACAAAAGCTAAAAGGAGAATTATACGAATTAGAATTGTTGCAAAAGAATAAAACTGATGATGTGATTTATCAGGATTCTGTTTCAAACCGGATCAGGGAGGTTAAAGGAGAGTTAGGGGTTGGGAATGAAGAATGATAGCATTGCTAGCGGGTTTTAAACTTTAATAGGAATGAAGTTTTACCAATAGCTCGTCCTTGCCTTGCCTCGGCTCGCCGCCGCCGAAGGGCTCTTTCTTTTTGCTGCCAAAAAGAAACAAAAACCACCGGCTGAAAATTTTTCTATCAAAGTCAGTAATATGGCAAGGAGCGTGCAGCCCGAAAAATTTGTTAGGCCGGAATAAAGTAGAACGGAGATACAGTGTTTTGGCCTAGTTGGGTGGAAATGCATTAACATAACAAATCGCTTATTAATAAGCTATGATAAAATAAAGTCCATTGCTACGAGAAATTTAAAAACCTCGTCGCAATGGCGATAAAATGCAGACGGGATAAAAGCATACCTAAAAAGAAGAAACCATGAAAACATTATTTACGCTAATTGCATGCCTGATGGTGTGTGGGGCTTCTTTTGCCCAAAAATTAAATAAACTTACGGGCAAAATCGTTGATGAAAAAAGCGTTCCGGTGCCATTTGCGGTGGTTCGGGTGCTGAATTATCCGGATACCACTGTCGCCAAAAGTGTATCCACTGATATAGACGGAGAGTTTAATATTGAGCAGTTAAAAAGTGGCGATTATATACTTTCGGTTTCGATCGTTGGTTTTAAAAACAAAAAGACAGACCGTTTTTCGCTTCAGGGAGATTTAAAATTACCTGCAATCAGTATCGAGAACTTAACCAAACAATTGAAAGAAGTGAGCGTACAAGGTAGAAAACCTTTTGTTGAGCACCAGATTGATAAAACCGTGCTGAATGTGGAAAACAGTATTGTTTCATCAGGTAGTACCGCACTCGAGATTTTAGAAAAAGCGCCTGGTGTACAGATTGACAGGCAAAATGAACGGGTTTTATTGAACAATAAATCAGGTGTAACGGTAATGATTGATGGAAAGAACAATTTTTTATCAGCTGCTGATTTAACTATTTATCTAAATAACTTAAGCAGTAGCCAGATTGCAACCATTGAAATTATCACCAATCCATCAGCTAAATACGATGCGGCGGGTAATTCAGGAATTATCAACATTAAACTGAAAAAGAATAAGGCATTTGGTACAAACGGAAGCGTTTCATCAACCTATCGTAATGCAATAAGGGCTAATTTGCCTACCAATATTTACGGATCGGAGTTCAATTTTAATTTAAATCACCGCGTAGAAAAGTGGAATTTTTACACCAATGCAAATGCTTCAAAGAATAATAATTTTTCGAATTTACTTTTAGATCGAAGTACCAATGCAAATGGTTTGCAGAGTGTATTTAATCAGGATTTCCAAAAACTATATACCGGATCGCGCCTGGCCGCAAAATTGGGTGCTGATTATTTTGTGAATGAAAAAACGACCATCGGGGTGATGTTTGACGGTAGTAGCAGTACGCGGAAACTGGATAATTTCTCTCAAACCTTTATAAACGAAACTCAGGCTGGTGTAGTAAGCAACAATTCATTGATCCAGTATTCTGATGCCAATACGCCAAACAAAAACTATAGTGTAAATTTTAATATCAGACACGATTTTAAAAAGGAAGGTGCGAGTTTAAATTTCGATGCCGATTTTTCTGGTTTTGATTATTCGGGACTGGAAAATTTTAATACCAATTTTTACGACGAAAAAGGGCTGATTTACAACAATACCATCATTAAAAATGATAGTAAAACAGCCATTGATATTTATGCGGCAAAAACCGATTTTACCTGGCCATTATCAAAAACGACCAAACTGGAAACCGGCCTGAAAAGTACTTATGTAAAAACCAATAACGATTTTCTGTCGTCGGCATTTCTCAATAACGAATGGCAGAATATTGTAGGACAGAGCAATAATTTTATTTATAAGGAAAACGTAAACGCCGCTTATGCGAATTTATCAAAGGATATGGGCAAGTGGCAGGTTCAGACAGGTTTAAGGGCAGAGTACACTCAATCTACGGGTACATCGGTAACCAATAATACTGTGGCAAAACAGCATTATTTATCGTTGTTCCCAACAGTTTTTGTTAGTCAGAAAATTTCGGAGAGCAGTAATTTACGTTATTCGTATGGCAGGCGGATAGATCGCCCCAATTACCAGCAGTTAAATCCATTTAATTTTTACATGGATCCTTACACCATACAACAGGGCAATCCGTATTTGAAACCTCAGTTTACCAATAATTTCGAAGTGAGTTATAATTATAAAAGTGGATTATCATTTTCTTTGGGTTATTCAAAAACAAAAGACCTCATTTTGGATAGTAAAACGGCGCAAAACGATAGCACCAGGATTGTTACGGTTGGACAGGGCAACATAGGCAGCGGACAATATTATACAGCTGGGTTATATTTTCCTTTGGCCATTACCAAATGGTGGAACCTCCAGAACAATTTTAGTTTATTTTATAACAAATTCAACGATGATAATTTAGAAGGAGCTCCTTTTATGTTGAGTAAAGTATCGTATAATGTTAACATCAGCAGCTCCATCACTTTGCCTGATAACTGGACATTGGAAACCAATTTCTGGTTAAATTCTCCCCGGGTACGTGGTTTGGAACGGACTATTATTTATCAGAATGCCTTAAATATGGGCGTACAAAAAAGTTTCTTAAACAAAGCTTTAAAACTTAGGTTAAATGTCGATGATATCTTCCAGACCAATTACTGGAAAGGTACATTGGATTATCAAAATGTGAATTTAAGGGTCCAGAACAATTACATTAGCAGAAGGGCTTCGTTCAATGTCAGTTATAGCTTTGGTAACCAGAATTTAAAGTCGAACCAAAACCGTAAAACAGCGGCAGATGATATTAAGAACAGAGCGGGAGGGTAAGGGAGTTTGGAGTTGGGCGTTCGGAGTCGTGAGTTTGAAGTCCAGGGTCTTGAGTTTTTAGTCCGGAGTCCGGAAAGTCAGAGGTCAGAAGTTTGGGAGGCAAATCCCCAGTTAACCAATTTAAACAATTAACCATTTCAATATGAAAAATATCTTTTACAGCATCGCAATTTTAGTTGTCGCTTTAATTTTTGGCTGCAATGGTGGTGAAGGACATTTATCGGTAAGCACGATAGACAACCAATCTGACTTTAAATTTGAAGCAAATTACGCCGAAAGTAAAACAGATAAACTGGAGAAATACCTCGACAGTGCTTTAAACAACGAACTTCCATTGGATCAGCATATCGATCTGTCTGTAAACTTAAATGGCAGCGATAAGTTTAACCTTAAAGCTAAAAAGGGTTGGCTCGAAATTAACTTCGATAAAAGGAACAGTACAGCCGCAGGTTATATGAAAGTGAAAAAACTGACGGAAGGGATTAAAAAGAAGTTGATGGAGTAATCGCGTTTTTAACCACAGAGATCACAGAGAAACGCACAGAAGGCACAGAGCTGGGTGGTCTTTGACTATGCTCATACTAACAATTGGTAATGAAAAATCTGCGAATATCTGTATAATCTGCAGGAAATCAATATTGTCATTCTGAACGCAGTGAAGAATCTTTTTCTTAACACAGCTTAAAGATGGAAGGTGTATAAAACAGATAGTTTGCCGGCTGTTCTTTTGCAACCTGATCTTCGGACTTCTACATTTATCTATTTGATCTGCAGAATTTAGATGTTGTCATTCTGAACGCAGTGAAGAATCTTTAATTAGTATAACTTAAGAAGATTGGTTTGTTAGTTCACAAAAAAACGCCCATACTTTTCGGCATGAGCGCTTTTGCTTGTTTATTACCTTTAATGTTTTACATCAGCAGGGGCATTGGTAGTCGAATCTGCTGTTGAATCAGTTTTTGTACTATCAATCACCTTGTTGGTGTCGGTGTATTTGTACATGCTATCGGCATTTTCCTGATCAGCTTTTTTACCACTACAGGCTGACAATGCTAGGCCAAAGGTGGCTATTAAAATTATTATTTTCGTTTTCATATCAAATGGTTATAGGTGTGCTTATATAATCCTTTTTAAAAGGCAATTGTTTTGGGAAAGGGTAAATTAGTCGGGAGTCGGGTAACCGGGGTCAGAAGTTTAGGCGCATTTTTTTAACCACAAAGGGCACGAAGAAAAGAAGCGCAGAGGGCACGAAGCAGTACGGGGGCGAATCAGTTTGTCTGAAAGAGTACGTCATTGCGAACTTAGGGGCAGGGTTGTAATAGTGGCGTGAAGCAATCTTAGTAGTTAAGTATTTATATCCTAAATCTAAATCAAGCTAAGGGCTTACGCTAAAATGGAACTCCCATAGTTATAGTCTTTTGCGTTGTTCTCTTTTTATCGTCCATTTCAGTAATAACGGATTGATAATTAGTTCAAATAAGATAGTAAAAATAGCTTCCATAGTTTTTTAAATTATCATCAATTCAATACTAACTTATATCCGTTAATTTAATAACCTTACCGCTTTCGAATAAAAAGACCGATCTGCCCGAAAGGTTTAGTGCCTCGCCTGCTTTAAGACCATTGGGAAGGTTTATAGCCAATACGGCATGATAATCAATTTCTATTTCTACTTCCTGTGCAGTATGTTTGATTGATTTAATGCGTTGTTCCCTTGTTTTAAAATATGTTTTTGCCTGTTCTGCCTGCTCTTTAAAAGCAGCTATACCCTTTAGTGACATATTGGTTTCGTTATTCTCAACATTTTCAAAAACTACGTTTTCATCAAAATTTGCAACCATATTGTCTACATCAAAGTTGTTATAGGCTTCAATATATTTTCTAACAATTTCTTCTTCTAAAGGCATAGTATCGGTCGGTATCAAGCTATATAAGGTTTACTTCGTACTAAATTTGACGTCGAATTAAAGATATAAGTATTTGGTGATCCGTGCAAGTGATAGGAGAATACAATTTGGGTTGATCTTCTATTAAGCTCCACTCGTCCGTCATCCGATAGTTGTCGGATCTCGTGCATGCGGGAATCTTAATGATTTTGTGCTTTACCACCAAGAGCACAAAGAAAGCAGTCTGAAAAATTTCGTCATTGCGAACTGAAAGGTAGGGCTGTTGCGGTGGCGTAAAGCAATCGTTTTAGCAGAATATCGAAGGTGATCGTCACCCTGAATTTATTTCAGGGTCTCTCCAATAATTAACATATCAGTATACACTATAAATTCTTCTTCTAATAAATTTTTTAAGCAGCTTAATTATAAATTTTTGCTATATTTATGTCGCGAACACAGTTAGGCATTTATTTAATTTTTTTGAAATGCATCTAACAAAAAATCAAATTACCTTAGCTAAACTGGAGTTTAGTTATTGCACACTAAAAAAGCCAGTTAACGTAAACCTGGCCCAAAATTCAACTCAATTTTTAAAATAGCTCCGCGGCAAACCATCATCTGGTAAAGCCTGCGATTGGTATGTGCTCTTTGTAAACCAAAACCACGAGGTTTTTTGCTGGCACAAACTAAAGCAACAGGTAAAACCCATTAACTGCATACAGCAAATGGCAGGCTTAGCATTCGCTTGTAATGCTTATGGTGTACTGGTGTTAAACTATTGCGATGTGAAAAGCATTAAGGTTAACCCTCTCGATGAACTTTTTGTAAGTACCTGCTTTAATACCTGCGCAAAGCTAAACATCGAAATTATTGATTATGTAATCTGTAATGCGCAAACGCATTATAGTTTTAGGGATGGGTATAGAGATTAAAATATTTGGGCTGTTGAAAGACAGCCCAGTATATGTTGTTCTGTTTATGGTTCTTCGTTGGCCAATCGTCATTGCGAACCGAAGGTATGGGTATTGAGGTGGAGTGAAGCAATCTTTTTAGATGTTTTATTTACTTATCAAAATTCAATAAATCACAAGTCAGGCCATTGCACCGGCTTAGGGCGCTAAGACTTGCGCTAGAATGAGTATTATAGTTATTCTTCGGCAATGTCGTTGCGAACCGAAGGGTATGGGTAGTGAGTTGGTGTGAAGCAATCTTTTTAGAAAATATTTACGCACCTAAATTTTAAATAAGGCACAAGCCAGGCAATTGCATCAGCCTGGGACGCTAAGACTTGCGATAGATCTGTGGGCACACTTAAGCTAGCAAAGTGTTATGAGCCAATTCTCTTTTCCATTAATATTGACTTATATACCTTTCCCTTAAGAAAATTAGGCAATTCTTCTATTTGTTTATAATCCATTTTTTCATATAGACTAAGAACTTGATCTTTAGCAACCAATCTAATTACTGAAACGTTGTTCCTTTTCGCTATATTTTCAACTTCAGCTAATAGCCTCGTTGCAATTCCCATTCTTCTAAACCCTTTATCAACTGCTATGAATATTACATATAGAGATGAGCCATTTATGTTAAAGTGTAAAGGAAAGTTTGATATTTCTTCAAACTTCTCAAATTTTTTTTCGTTCCAGATAACTGTTTCAATGTATCCAACTATTTTATTGTTTTTTCTTTGTTTTACTACTAAAAAACCGTCATTAAACATCTTACGTCTGTTGTTTAGTGTTTCTTCTGATGCTGCATTTCCATGCTCTATATCAATTTCAATATTATATATGTTTTTTATGTCATTATCTGCTGCTTTTGTAATAAAATAATTATCCTTTCTTCCCCTAATACTAAACTCGCTATTTTTTGTTTTTTTTTCTTGAAGAATCGAGTCATTAACACTATTTTCGAAATAGAATACTGCCCCATCATTATTATCGAGATTTTCATATTTAGCAAAATAAGTATAAGTATTATCCCTTTCAATTTTTTTATTTGGTATAAGCTGATCAATTACATTTTTATTTTTAATAATCAAAATTTTTGGTAAAAGTAATTCACGAGGAAAATTCAATGAAATGTTAATATTTCTTATATTTTTTATACTCCAATGATCCGTATCACCTTTTAAATTCATTGTTTTATACCAGCAGAAATAGTACTTAATGTTAATACTTTCTTTAAACTTTACAGGATTATTCAAATATATTTTAAAAACTTTTTGGTGATTTATATCTTTTTCGATCAATGCATTAAGTTTCTTATTGTCTTTATCATATGCTAAAAAATTCATAATATTTGCATCATGAAAACCATCGGCAGTTGTTGTAAATTTTAGAAATTCGATTGTCGTATTGGATTCATTAACTCCTTCTTTTGTGTACTTTGCGAAGTAATTACCATCTGTGTCGATTCTTGCAAAAAAGCTTATTGAATTTACTAAAAAAGGCTCTGCAGTTAATTCAATATTCTCATAAATTCTATCTATGATATTAGGTCTTAATAACTCATGATTATAAGAAAATTTGCTTAATCCATTTATGAAAAATTTCATCCAGTTCTCTTTCATGTGCATCGGCAAAAAATATTCACTATGTGATTTGTAGCTTTCATAGTTTTGAATAAAATTGATATTATCTAAAGGAATATCTGTAAAACCAACTTTACCTGCTTTTCCACAATCTTTATCAATAATCCTTCTCGTGTATTTGAGAAACCATTCTAGTGAGCCATGATCATTTTTTAATACTGCAAATTGCTTGTTTTTTATCATAGGTCTAAAATCTGTTTTCTCATTTAAGATTGAGCCACAGAAAATAATCTTATCAAATTTAATAACATCATATTTTTTCATTGCTTGATAAACAATATAAGTTCCAAAACTATGAGCAACAACTGACGGTGGAAATTTATTGTCTTTGATATTCTCACTATAAAAACTGCAAAATTTTTCGAGGATTTTTTCCCTATGTTTTTTTCTTACAAATTTCCAAAAACTGAAATAACCATAGTCAAAATAGAGTATTTCCAAGTTGTGATCTTTAGCTTCTTGAAAAGTGGGTAAATTCTCATACCACCGATTGGTTCTTCTTATTCCGTGAACAGTTATTATTTTCATTAGTAATTGTTATTAACATCTTCAATATTTATTTTTTAATATAGATGTGTTGGCTCGCTTGACTATTCGATGTATTAAGTAAGCTTAAATAGTTGATATTAACAATTTGGCCTTAAATATTCTAAATCTTCATCCGTTGCTTCCCTGAATTCTATCTTCCGACTTATTTTACAATCAGCTAAAAAAGAATTAAAATACGAATCATCTTTCGGTGTTTTAATGATGTTCATTAATTCTAAGCCTTCTTCGGTTAATTGCGTCACGTCAAAAGTTAAGTCTTTATTTGTGCCGGGAATAAGAACATACATTTTGTCTCCACGTGAAATGAAACAGCCATTAACACCTTCATACAAGGCCAAAGGAGACACAAGATTGTCAGCTGAATGTACTAAACGGGCAGATCTTAAGATTTGCAAATCAGAATATCTTAATCCAAATTTTTTGTAAATTTCACCTCCTGGAGGGTGATAAATTCCAACGTGATCAAAAGAAAATGAGCAAAACGTTTCAAATATTTTACCTTCTTTTTGAGAGATATTACTTAGAACTTCTAGCGTTCTGACACTTGTTTTTCCAGGTTTATTTATTTCATTTGCGAGAATGTTTGCCCATATCTCTTGCATTTCATCATTCGAAATATCTTTTGCCTTATTGAAAAAACGGGTTTTCCAATCTTGATCGATATCCTCAAGCACATCCGATTCTTTGAGGTACTTTACAGTCTTTTGTGCAATATCTTCGATATTTATTTGACGATCTATCTCCTGAATCAATATCCTATTGTGAGCCTTTTCTGCTATTGTTAGTTCAGCTTTAGATGAAATAATTAGACCTTTTGCTTTAGCTTCTGCCATCTTTTCAATTCGATATGCTTCGGCATCTGCTTTGCGTCTTATTTTTGTTGGTTCATATAAACTACCGATGCCCTCACCAATGAGTGTAATAAGTTTTTCAAGAGGTTTTCCGGTTATAATTAAGGGATTTTGCATTATCGAGAGCGATATTTTGTCAGCAATATAGAAAAAATATTTTATTAGGTATCTTAATATTCCCTTTTCCTCCCCTAATATACAGCGCCATTACAAAAGTAGAATCATAAGATTAAGTTATGTACATATAACTACTCCTCTAAAGTCCAAAGAACAAATCGGTATCTGGTTTTATATAATCATTTGCTATGCATGCATTATAAATATCTTATCTTTGCGGCGTTTAACATTTTATCCGCATTCATTATCCTATTCATGGGCAAAAACAGCATCGGCTCTACCATTTCGTATTTCTTTTTGGGTGAGTATTTTTCTGATGCCCTGCGCACCACCATTACCGTGGTATTGCCCATTATTTTATTCTTTTACCTGGGCAATCCTGAGGCCGCTAAAGGAATCGGGGTTGGTGCTTTGCTGATCAGTTTAACCGACTTGCCCGATAACCGACTGAATAAACTGAAAACTGCACTATGGAGTATCCTGGTCTTTTTCGCGACTACGCTGGTGGTTTCGTCGGTTTTAGATGATGTTTACTTTACCGCTGTTGTGGTGGTCATTGCCGCGTTTAGCTTTTCGATGTTTGCCGTATATGGGCAGAAACTCTCGCTCATCGGCACCATGGCGTTAATTGTATGTGCCTTTGTGATGGGGCTTCACCCTGCAAATCCACTTTATTTTAGCAGTTATATGCTGGTGGGCGGGGTTTGGTATTATATGATCAGTTTGATCCAAACCTTGCTGCGGCCTTACCGTTCACTTCACCATGCCATTTTCGAATGCCTGATGAGCAGCGCGGTATTTCTAAATGCCAAAGCGAAGAATTACGATGTGGATGTTCCGCTCGATCTGCAACAGAAAGAAGCGATAAAACTGCACATTAAGGTAAATCAGAAACATGAGCTGATCCGCAATTTGTTGCTGACCGATAAGTATGCTATGGATCCCGATAATCCAAAAGGCCGGTTGTTGTTAGAGCGGGCAAGGTTGCTGATTGATCTATATGAACAGTTGAATGCGGTACATTATGATTATGCTTTAGTGCGCAAAACTTTGGCTACTGGTTCCAGTCTGCAACTGATTGCCGGCTTGATTAGATTATTGGCCAGAGAGCTGGAACAATTGGGCAGGCATGTGCGCTCGGCAAAGGCTTATAGAGGAGAAGTAGCCACAAACATCGAGTATCAGCAGAAACGCATCATGTTATTGGAAGAGTTGGAACGTTTAAACGAAAACCAACGAAAAATTGTGTTAAAGGTGCTTTCGAACATGAACGATATTGTGCGCATTATCGAAATGATACGGGGCAACGAGCGTGTACCAGAAAAGGAGCAGCAAGAGTTAAGCGGTACTATTGCCTATCCCTTATTTATTACCGGCGATCGCTTTTCCATTAAAGAACATTTGACCTTAAAATCGCCCATCTTCAGGTTTTCGCTGCGACTGGCCATTTGTTTCCTGTTTGGTTTTCTGCTCATTTGGCAGCTTGAGCCCAGTAAATACAGCTACTGGCTTTTTTTAACACTGGTTATCGTCGCACGGCCTAAATTCTCCATCACCTGGAAACGGAATTTACAGCGTTTAAAGGGGAGTATGGGGGGCGTTGTCATCGGGCTGATCATCGTCTATTTTGTGAAGAGTCCGGCGGTGCTGTTGTCTTTTTCAGTTATTTTTCTTTTGGGGTTTTATGCCTTTAACCGTTTAAACTATACGGTAAGTGTGTTGTGTATTACCCCCGCGGTTATTTTAACCCTGGGCAGTTATCAGGGCCATTTCGACCATATTGTACACGACCGGATTATCTTCACCGTACTGGGCTGTGTAATTGCTATTTTTGCTACCTATTTGTTCCCGATTTGGGACAGCCAACAGCTCAGGGCTAAAATCCTGGATGCGGCTAAAGCCAGCATTCACTACCTTGAAGTAGCGATACAAAACCGGATGGATAGGGATGAAAATCAATCGCGCATGGCCAGAAAAAATGCCAATTTAAGCTTGTCGGCCCTAAGCGAAGCGATTGAATCGGCCAGCCAGGAACCCATGCGGAAGCATATCGATTTTAATGGTTTGTATGGGGTACAGTCGGTCATATATCAGATTAATGCCATTATCACTTCAGTATACCTTTCTGTTAATCATAAGCCGGAGCAGGCCGATCCATTGCTGGTTAAACAAATTGTGAGTAATCTGAGTAATGAAGTGACATTTGATGCATTATCGGGCATTGGTGGCATGGACGTAAATGATGACGATCATTCTACCGGGCAGAAACTGGCGCACATTGCCGCTTTATCGTTTGAATTTAAAAGGTTGAGTGCTGGTTTTAGTGGATAAATTTAATTGTTTGTTTGTGTGAACGGAGTCGATGATCCGGTCGCTTGTCCATAGATTGCGTTGAGTGGTTTTTGAAAATGAAAGGGCAGCAGGTCTTGGCAGCCGGTAGTCCTGCTTTCCATTACAAGTCCTCTCCCGATGAAGAATCGGGATTGCGGGCTTTCCATTTCAATCAGGTTTATTTACAAAGTTCGGTGCTGGTTTCCGACGATAAATTTAATTTTTTGTCAGTCTGTCCAAAGGACTCCTACGGAGAGCGGATTCGAAGACCCTACCAATCATTAATTTTGGATTGTAACCTATCATAAAAAGATCCTTCGACGAGTTACCATTGACGTTAATTCATACTTACTTATTAATGAATGTACTGTGGCATCATGTATTTCCATCTAGCAAGGCCTTAGCACTGTATCACCGTTCTATTTAAATCCGGCCTAATAAATTTTTCGGGCTTCACTGACCAAGCCCTACTACTGGCTTTGAAAGAAAACGGCGTAGCCCTCATGAATGCAGCTGAAAAATATAACAACAGATGAATAAATTTTCAGCCGGCATTTTTTGTTACTTTTTGATGCCAAAAAGTAAGAGCCCTTCGGCGGCGGTGAGCCGAGGCAAGACTTGTGCGAAGGAAAAAACGTCACTCCTATTGATTTTTATACCATAAATTATTCCTCAAGGATGACAGCGGGAGGGAAGCCAGAAATGAAGTCTCTTCTTATCATCGTCATTGCGGGAAGGCTTTTTCAGTCGACAGCCTGTCCCGATTTTCGGGGAAGTAATCTTTATGGTAAGGGTCACTATTGCAATTTTACACCCGCATGAAAGATTGCTTCGTCGTTCCTCCTCGCAATGACGATTTTTTCTTTGGAATCTGTTAGGTTTTGAATAACCGCGTAATAAATTTGATTGAATTGATTGTAAAAAACAGGATATTGGTATATTGTCGACCTTATAACCTGATTGGTATGAAAAAAATATTTTTAAGCTTCTTTTTAATTTCTCTTTTTACCATAACCACTTTTGCCCAAAAGAAACCCAATTTCTGGGATGATGTACAGGTAATTAAAAAGTACGATCAGATGTATAAACCGCCTGTAAACCCGGTGCTTTTTGTAGGTAGTTCATCCATCCGCAAATGGGATGATTGTATGCAGATTTTTGCCAAATACAATGCTTTGAACCGCGGTATAGGCGGTGCAGTGATTAATGATATTACCTATTATTTGAATGATGTAGTTTTTCCTTATCAGCCAAAACAGATTGTACTGTACGTTGGCGAAAATGATCTGCCAAATGAAACGGTAACACCTGATACAGTACTCAACCGTACCATTAACCTGTACAAAGCCATCAGAACCAAACTACCAACGGTGCCTATTGTTTATATTTCAATTAAACCGAGCCCGAGCCGGGATAAGTTTAAAGAAAAAGCAGTAGCATCTAACGCATTGATTAAAAAGTTCTTTGCCAGTGAAGCCAATACTACCTTCGTTGATGTCTATCCTTTAATGTTAACCAAAGATGGAAAACTAAGACCGGAACTTTTTGTGGAAGATATGCTGCACATGAATGCTAAGGGCTACGCCATCTGGCGGAAAGCAGTAGAGCCACATTTATTGAAGTAGATTTTAGGCGGAAGTCCGGTGCCGGAGATCCGAAGACTAAATTTGAATACCAACAGGAAATTCCGTCATTTCGACCGGAGTGCAACGAAGTGGAGAAATCTATCTTAAGGATATTGAGATTAAAATTTATTTGCATCAGGTGATCAAAGTGTATTGGAGTAATGTTACGATGCAATCGTTAAGCTATTGATGCACGCGTTAGAAACGCGCGCAAGTATTAGAGTCTGACAACTAAGGGTTTTACCATATAAGATATATAAGGACACATCAGCTTACATGACCTTCAATTTCTTATATGTTTAGGAATTTTCAGGATGTTGTTCAGCACAAATAAACCACGGTCTTCAATAAACTAGCCCCGATAGAACGGAAAGCCCGGAGCGAAGTATGAGTGAGGACTTGCAGGGAAAGCGGGACCGAACCCAACCTACTAACCACAGGTGGTGCGCTTCAAAATAATAGGAAGACTAAAGCTGAAAGACCAAAGCAAAAAGATTAGATGTTCAAAGATGTCTTTATAAATGGTGCGCATTAAACGATGCAATCGTTAAGCTATTGATGCACGCGTTTGAAACGCACGCAAGCCTGAACCAACCGCCAAAAGATCCCTATCAATTTTACCATGTAAGACATATAAGAACATATAAGCTTACATACTCTTAAATTTCTTATATGGTTAAAAAACTTTTTTTGCACATGCTTTGAAAAAAGTAACCTTTTTTTCTCAACGCCTTATAATACTTAAGTATTAGTTTTTTCGCCTTTTGCACAGCTAAAAGGAAATTAGCTAATAGTTGTATACAAGGTTAACCAGAATTAAAATTATATATTTATTATTGCGTTTTAACTCCTCCCTAACCAAAATGAAGAGACTTTTACTAGCTATATTATTCTTCTTTACTGCTTATTCTACTCATGCACAGTTGCTATTGGGCATCCCGCAGGTGGTAAACTACAATAACGAACAATATAATGGCGGTATCCAGAACTGGAATGTAGAGCAGGATAAAAATGGCATCCTGTATTTTGGCAACAACGAGGGCTTGCTTACTTTTAACGGCCGCTATTGGAACCTGTTCAAGTTACCCAACTTTACCTCCGTGCGTTCGGTGGGGATCGATTCTAAAAACCGTATTTATGTAGGTGGACAAGATGAGTTTGGCTATTTCTATCCAAATGCACAGGGTGTTTTAACATATACCTCGCTATTAAATCTATTGCCCGAAAATATGCGGAAACTGGCCGATATCTGGGGTGTTTCGGTTGTTCGGGATGAGGTGTTTTTTAGGTCGATACATGCTATTCTGCATTATAAAGACGGGGTAATTAAAAGTTATAAAACCAATACCACCTGGATGTTTATGGGTACTGCAAAAGGTAAAATTTTTTCGCAGTCGTCTGATTCGGGACTCATGATTTACGATCATGGCATGTGGAAACCATTTTGCAAGGACAGTGTTTTAAACCGCTCCGGTATAACCTCTGTATTGCCTTATAGTGGCGATACTTTACTGGTTTCGATGTTAAAAAAAGGATTGTTTTTGCTTATTAACCATCAGCTAAAACCTTTAAGCAGCAGTTTAAACCAGGTATTTTTAAATGAGCGGATTTATTTTGCCACCCAGCTCAGTTCAGATTTATACGGGGTGGCCACCACTTCTGGTGGGGTGTATATCATGAATAAAAAAGGTGATTTGGTGCAGAAATATAACTACAAAGAAGGTTTACAGAACAATAACGTTAGGGGCATATTACTGGATAAGGATAAGAATATGTGGCTGGCCCTTGATGATGGAATTGCTTACATGGCCATTAACAGTGCAGTTAAGAGTATTTCTCCCGATCGCAATAAACAGATTACCAGTTACGCTTTCAGTAAATACGGCAAATCGATTTATATTGGTACTTCAAATGGTCTGTACCAGGCCAAAATTAATACGGCAATGCCCGATTTAAGCTATTCTCCCGCCAATTTCGAGGAGGTGAAAAATAGTAAAGGGCAGGTATGGGGACTAGATGAAATTAACGGTCAGCTACTGATGGCACATGAAGATGGAACCCTGCTGGTGAAAGAAAATGTTGCTACACCACTGTATAGCGCAATCGGTACCTGGATGTACCAACCCATAGATAATGTTTATCCGAGCAAAGAGGTAATAGCCGGTACTTATGCCGGACTGCAGGAACTCACTTACGATGGAAGCCACTTTATAAATGGTGGTAAAATTGCCGGTATTAACGAAACCCTGCGTTTTATTGTGGCAGATAACAATAATCCTGACCAAATCTGGGCTTCACATCCGTATCATGGCGTATATAAAATAGAACTCAATCCCGATCATAAAAGTGTTCTGCGTACTACGTTATTCTCTGACCGGGATGGTTTGCCAACCAAGCTCTACAATTATGTATTTCATATTAAAAACAGGGTCGTCATTGCCACTACTAGTGGAGTTTTTGAATATCATGCCGCGAGCAAAAAGTTTATCCGTTTTAAATTGTTCGGCTCAGCCCTTAACCGTATTCCTATTCAATATCTGAAGGAAGATAACGACGGTAATATCTGGTTTATTACCAATAAAAAAGTTGGCGTTATCGATTTCCATAGACCGAGTGGAAAAAATCCGTTCAGTATTTTATACCTGCCCGAGCTGAATGGAAAAGTGGTTGGTGGTTTCGAATCGATATATGCGCCTGATAGCCAGAATATATTTATCGGGGCCAATAAAGGAGCTTACCATATCAATTACAAAAAATACATTCAGAATATAACCCGGCCAAATGTGGTACTGGGGACCGTTAAGCTAATGGGAAATAAGGATAGTGTGGTTTTTGGAGGGTATTTTGTAAATAAAGGGAACATTGTATCTAAACAGGATTTGAATGAAATACCTGAATATGTAAACAGCCTGAATTCGATCCACTTCGAATACGCCTCAACACTCTTTGAGCATGATAAAAACATCAAATTCAGTTATCAGCTTACTGGCTTTGATAGCGAATGGTCTGCATGGGGCACGAAAAGCGAAAAAGATTATACCAATTTGCCAGCCGGAAAATATACGTTTAATGTTAAGGCGAGTACCGGTATCAGTAACGAATCGGAAGTGGTCAGTTATACTTTTGTGGTGCTGCCAGCCTGGTACAATACCATTTGGATGCGGATTTTTTACCTCATTTTAATTGTAATTGCGCTTAAATTAATTATCAGGTGGCAAAAAAATAAACACATTAAGGAGCAGGAGCGCATGAGTTACCTGCATCAGCTGGAACTGGACAGAAACGAAAAGGAAATTGTGCGGCTGCAGAATGAAAAGCTTGAAGCCGATGTGAATTATAAGAATAAAGAACTTTCTACCATGACCATGCACCTGGTACAGCGGGGAAAGGTTTTGGCGAAGATTAAAGAGGTGATATCGGCAGTAATTAAAAACCACGACCTTAACGAGAGTTCGCCAAGTTTCAGGCACCTGATCAGGCTGATTAAGGATGTAGAAAAGAAAGACCAGGAACTGGATCATATGAGTGTGCATTTTAATCATGTAAATACCGAATTTTTTAGCCGCCTTAAAGATCTTTATCCGGACCTGAGCCAGAACGATCTGAAGTTTTGCGCCTACCTTTCAATGAACCTTTCTTCAAAAGAAATGGCACAGCTAATGAACGTGACGATTAAAGCAATTGAGGTAGGCCGTTACCGCCTTCGAAAAAAACTCCAACTAAAGCCGGAAACCAATTTGTACGAATTCCTGATTGAAATAGCACGACAAAAAATGCCTTAAACGTATGTTTTTATTACAAAAGCATTTATTTTTAATGCGAATGTTTAAATGACTGTAATATAGGTCTTTATATTCATTCTGTAGGGCTTATGTAGGCCTGTTCTTCCGTTTATTTTGCCCTTTTTAAGGCCACTGTATGGTTTGTGTAGTAGTAGTGAATTGTGCTATTCCACGCTACGTGTATAGATTTGATTCATGAAACAGCAACCAGTAAGACTGTATCATGAGCTAACCAAATTCATTAACTTAAAAGTAATTTCTATGAGAAGAAGATTTACATTCGTATTCTTCATTTACTGTATCCTCGCATTTCCGTTGGCCTTATTGGCACAAGACATTCCCGTTACAGGAAAAGTAACAGAACAAAACGGTAGTCCTTTACCGGGTGTAACCGTTCGGCTGGAGGGTACAACTAAAGCTGCATCTACTGATGCCAATGGTGTTTTCAGTATTCAGGCGCCCGTAGGCGGAAAATTAAACATCAGCTTAATCGGTATGACCACGCAAACGATAACTGTTCCGGCTGATGGCCGGATTAATGTATCGCTGTCTGCCAACTCAAAAGATTTATCCGAGGTGGTCGTGGTGGGTTACGGTACACAGAAAAAAGCACTTGTAACGGGATCAATCTCCAGCGTAAAAGCGAAAGATCTGGAATCGATGCCAATCAACAGGGTAGAACAGGCCTTGCAGGGAAGAACATCTGGTTTAACAATTGCCAGTGGTAATGGACAACCTGGATCTGCTTCAACAGTTCGGGTACGGGGTTTTACCTCTTTTGCATCTTCAGGCAATAACGATCCGCTTTGGGTAGTGGATGGCGTAATTGTAGATAATGGAGGTATTGGTTATTTAAACCAATCAGATATTGAATCTATTGAGGTTTTAAAAGATGCAGCTTCGCAGGCCATTTATGGTGCAAGAGCGGCAAATGGTGTAATTATCGTGTCTACAAAAAAAGGTAGAGAAGGCCGATTATCTATTAACTACAATGGATTTTACGGTACACAGGCGCCTGCTAAAAAGTTAAAACTCTTAAATGCGACAGAATATGCTACCATAAGGAATGAAGCCTATGCAAACAGTTATAATGCGGCAACCGACGGCACTTTTACATTGCCTTATGCCAATCCATCTGCTTTTGGCGAGGGTACTGATTGGCAATCAGTCGTTTTTAATAACGACGCCCGCAGACAGACCCATGAGTTCAGCGTTTCAGGCGGAACCAATAAATCTACCTTTTACACTTCTTTTGGTTATATCGATCAGGATGGTATTGTATCCACACCTATTTCCAGTTTTAATCGTGCTAACATCCGTCTTAATTCCACATTTAAGCCAGCTAAGTGGATAAGCTTTGGCGAGAATTTAGGTTACAGCCATTCGGTTAACAAGTCTTTAGGTAATACCAATAGCGAGTTTGGTGGTCCTTTAAGTTCGGCCATTCATTTAGATCCGATAACACCGGTTATTCAAACCGATCCAAACATCATTAACAAATCTCCTTACACCATAGCCAATATTATAAGAGATCCGGCAACAGGATTTCCTTATGGTATATCGGGCCCTGTTGGTCAGGAAATGAGTAATCCTTTAGCGTATAATCAAACCAGATTAGGTAACTATGGTTGGGATCATAACATTGTTGGTAATGCTTTCTTAGAAATTGAGCCTATTGAAAATTTAAAATTCAGGTCGTCGTTAGGAACTAAACTTGCCTTCTATGGTTCAGAATCTTATACACCACTATACTGGTTGAGTCCTGCAAATACGAATTCTAAGACCAACTTCTATCGCGAGATGAACATGACCCTAAATTATAACTGGGAAAATACCATCAGCTATACTAAGAGTTTTGGTAAACACCATGCCTATGCTATTTTGGGTCAGGGTTATTATATGGACAACAATAACCGCGGTTTAAATGTACGGTTTAACAATATTATTGCCCAGGATTTTTATCAGGCCAATTTAAACTATAAGCCGGCAACTGCCGATATCCAGGGTGATGGTAGTGATGCCACCTTGCATGTTGTGAACTCGTTGTTTACCCGTGTAACTTATGATTATGATGAAAAATATCTATTTACAGGTATTATCCGTCGTGATGGTTCTTCACGCTTTGGTACCAACAACCGCTTTGGTTATTTCCCTTCAGCATCAATTGGCTGGGTACCTACAAAAGAAGCTTTCTGGAAAGAAAACAAGATTGTTAACTTCTTAAAATTACGTGGTAGTTATGGTATTACAGGAAATGACGCCATTGGCGATTTCAGTTACATATCATTAGTGAATAGCGGACGTAACTATACTTTTGGTACTACCGATGTAAGTACCATTGGATGGAGTCCGGCTGCCTTATCAAACCCAAATTTGAAATGGGAAGAAACCCACCAGACAGATATCGGTTTAGATGCAACCTTATTTAATGATTTTAGCCTGAGTGCTTCTTACTTCAAAAAGAAAACCATTGGTGTGTTGCAAACGCCTTCTATTCCGCTTTATTTAGGTGCTGCTGGCGGTGCCGCAGAAAATGTTGGCGATATGCAGAATACCGGTATCGAATTCGAATTGGGTTACAGAAAAAAAATCGGAGAACTTAATTTAGGTATTAACGCCAATATTTCGACGCTGAAAAATAAAGTAACCAAACTATTGCCAGGAAGAGAATTTATTGAAGATAACGCACAAAGCTTTCAGGGAATGGGCAACTTTACCCGTACCGGACTTGGACGTGCATTTAATGAATTTTATGGTTATGAAGCGCTTGGCATTTTCCAGTCGCAGGCAGAAATTAATGCTTACAGAGGTCCGGGGGGTACCATATTGCAACCTTCTGCAAAACCAGGCGATGTTAAATTTGCCAACTTAGATGGCAACGAAACGATAAATGGCAGTGATCGTACTTATTTAGGCAGTCCGCTTCCAAAATATACCTACGGCATTACCATTAATCTGGCTTACAAAAACTTTGATTTCGTAGCCTTCGGAAATGGGGTAGGCGGAAATATGATTTTCCAGGGATTAAGACGTTTGGATGTCACTTACGGAAACTGGCAACAATCCATTCTTGACAGGTGGACACCAACCAACACTTCAACCAATATCCCGCGTGTTGCAGATAAGGATTTGAATGGAAACTATACCAAATTCTCTAAAAATTATTTAGAAAAAGGTGATTACTTCCGTTTAAAAACCCTTCAGGTAGGTTATAATCTTCCAGGTGATGTGATTAAAAAAATCGGCGCACAAAAAGTTAGGGTTTATCTAATGAGCGAAAACCTGTGGACCATTACAAAATATACCGGTTACGATCCCGAAATCGGTGGAACTGTATTGGGTGTAGATCGTGGCGTTTATCCGCAAGCCCGTTCGTTTATGGTAGGTTTAAATGTTGGATTCTAAAAAAAATTAAAAATGAAAAAGAATATTTTAGCTATTGCAGCCCTTTTAACCGCTTCTCAGCTTATCGTTTCTTGTGAAAAACAGCTCGAGGTAAATCCACGCGAACGCATATTGGAGACAAATTATTATCAAAATCAGCAACAGGCATTTACGGGTTTGGTAGCGGTTTACGATCAATTGGGTAATCAATCCAGTGGTTACCTTACCAAGCTTAATTTATTTTGCTCTGCCTCAGATGATCATTATGCTGGTGCCGATTCCCCATCAGATTTAGGAGATATGCAAGCCATGAATAATTATACCGTAAACTCTTTATCGGGTGCACCAAGTTATTTATGGAGTAAAGGCTTTACCGGTGTTTACCGCGCAAATGTGCTACTGAAAAAAATAGAAGGCATTAACATGGATGCTTCAACCAAGGCGCGGTATATTGCTGAAGCTAAAGCATTGCGGGCCATATTTTATTTTGATTTGGTACGCATTTTCAAGAATATACCGTTGATCTTAGCGCCTATTGAGCCTTCTGCTATGTTCGATGTTACGCAGGTTGCTCCGGCAGATGTTTACAAACAGATAGAACAGGATTTAAAAGATGCATTACCTGCGCTCCCGGTAACGATCCCTACTGCAGATGCAGGACGCTTAAATCAAGGTGCAGCACATGCAGTTTTAGGTAAGGTTTATTTATGGCAGGAAAAATGGGCCCTGGCAGCTGCAGAGTTTGCCGAAGTTAATGGTACAGCTCCTGGTGCAAGTACCTATGGCTATAAATTATTGACAAAATTTGCCGATTTATGGAACTGGAAAAATAAATTCAATTCAGAGTCTGTTTTAGAACTTAGTTACAATACTACCTCTAACATGGGCTGGAGTAACGTTGGTAGCCGTGAAGGTAATGTGATGGGCATTTTGGTAGGGCCACGTAACTATGTGCCTGTAATTGCAGCACAAGCACCAGATTATGTGTCGGGTTGGAGTGTAATGCCAATAACCAAAGAATTGTTTGATTTAATCCATTACGATCCGCGTAACAAACCTACGGTTGCCAATTTAGATAGTTTGGAAAAAGCAGGTATTGTAACCTATAAACATGCAAATGATAATACCGGATATTTTGTTGAAAAATATGCTGGCAGGGTTTCTACCAAAGCTGCTGTTGGCCAGTTGGAACTAAACTTTGGTCAGAATATGTATGAAATCCGTTTAGCTGATACCTACTTAATGGAAGCCGAAGCCTTGTTACGCAGCGGTGCAGCTGTTGGTACGGGCACCAGGGCTTATATTTTCTTTAATGCAGTTAGAGCGCGGGTGGGGTTAAATCCTGTGGAGGTAACCATGGATAATATCATGAAAGAAAGACGTCTGGAACTGGTAGCCGAAGGGCAAAGATGGTTTGATTTGGTGAGATGGGGACTTGCGCCAACTAAACTGGCCTTTAAAGGATTTCAGGCCAATAAAAATGAAACTTTACCTATCCCGCAAGCGGAGTTAAACAATACCAAAATTGTACAAAGCAAAGAATGGGGTGGTACTAAATAAAGTCGAAAATATATATCCTTAAGTTTAATTGTTACAGGGAGAGAGCGAAGTCTTTCTTCCTGTTTTTCATCAGATTATTTCCCTTATATGCTAGTTACCAAGTCCGTTGGACTCTTAATGGGTTGTGCTTTTACTTTTTCGGCTATGGCGCAAAGCCAGCCACAGGTGTGGTTAACCAAAGCCGATCGTACAGCCTTATTTACCCGACAGGCAACAGGTTTAAAGGTGTCTACCGCTAAAAGCAAACAACCTGTAATTGCAATAAACGATAAAAAAACTTTCCAAAGTATAGATGGTTTTGGCTATGCTTTGACTGGAGGCAGTGCGCAGCATATAATCAAAATGTCGGCACCGGCAAGGTCCGCTTTGCTTCGAGAACTTTTTGCTACCCATGGCAATAATATTGGCGTAAGTTATATCAGGTTGAGCATTGGTGCATCTGATTTAAATGAAAAAGTATTTTCTTACAACGATCTTCCTGAAGGACAAACCGATTTGGAACAAGCTAAATTTGATTTAGGCCCTGATCAGGCAGATGTGATTCCGGTAATGAAGGAAATCCTGGCCATTAATCCCAAAATTAAAATAATGGGTTCGCCATGGTCTCCTCCCTTATGGATGAAAACAACATACGATGCCCGGGGAGGGATGCTTAAACCAGCATACTATGCAGCTTATGCCAAATATTTTGTGCGTTATGTACAGGAAATGAAAAAGCAGGGGATAACTATCGATGCCATCACGGTGCAAAACGAACCTTTACATCCCGGTAATAATCCCAGTTTATTAATGGTGGCACCAGATCAGGCGATTTTTGTAAGGCGGTTTTTAGGCCCTGCTTTTGCAAAAGCCAATATCAAAACCAAAATTATTATCTATGATCATAATGCCGATCGGCCCGATTATCCGATCAGTATTTTAGATGATCCTGAAGCCAAAAAATATATTGATGGATCTGCCTTTCATCTCTATGGAGGAAAGATAGAAGCATTAACAGATGTACACAATGCCCATCCAGATAAAAATATTTATTTCTCTGAGCAAATGGTGATAGAACAACCTGATGCCACCACCATTGATATTGTAAATCCGGTAGCGCGCTTAGTCATCGGCGCCACCCGTAACTGGGCCAAAAATGTATTGGAGTGGAATCTTGCTGCAGATCCGGAAAATAAACCTTATACCGATAGGGGAGGTTGCTCCATGTGCCAGGGGGCAGTTACCATTGATGGCGATCATTACAGCCGTAACCTGGCCTATTTCTCTATAGCCCATGCTTCGAAGTTTGTAAGGCCGGGCTCGGTACGCGTTGCTTCTGATGAGCCAGCTGGTTTGGCCAATGTTGCGTTTAAAACCCCCGATGGAAAGTATGTACTTATTGTGGCTAATACGGGCAAAACGGCTGCTGCGTTTAACATTAGCCTAAAGGGCAAAACCTTTGCTGCGGCGCTCGATAAGGGTGCAGTAGCTACTTATACCTGGTAATTTTCAATCGTTTTAACTATGTTTTTAAAAAAATCACTCTTATCTGTTTTTCTGTTTAGTTGCATTTCGTTTGCCGGTTTTGGTCAGGGTTTTTTAAAAGCATCGGGCACAAAAATTGTTGATGGGCAAGGCCAGAACGTATTGTTGCGCGGCATTGGTTTAGGTGGCTGGATGTTACAGGAAGGCTATATGCTTAAAATTAATAAAGAGGCACAGCAGTACCGCATCCGCGAAAGGATTGCAGACCTCATGGGGCCGAAGCAAACACAGGAATTTTACGATGCATGGCTGGCCAACCATATGCGTAAAATTGATGTTGACTCCATGAAACGCTGGGGTTTTAATTCAATTCGTCTACCCATGCATTATAACTTGTATACGCTGCCGGTTGACCAGGAACCTGTGGCTGGTCAAAATACCTGGCTCGAAAAAGGTTTTGCCTTAACCGATAGTTTGCTCAACTGGTGTAAAGCCAATAAAATGTACCTCATTTTAGATTTACATGCCGCACCTGGCGGACAGGGTAACGATTTAAACATCGCCGACCGCGATCCGTCGAAGCCCTACCTCTGGGATAGTGAGGCCAATCAGGAGAAAACCATAGCCTTATGGCGTAAGCTGGCCGAACGTTATAAAAATGAACCCTACATTGGCGCTTATGATATTATAAATGAACCCAATTATGGTTTCAGTAATCCAGACGAAGATAAAAACGGTACTAAAGAAAAAGTAAACGCTCCCTTAAAAAAATTGATGGTGGATATCACCAAAGCTATCCGTGAGGTAGATCAGCAGCACCTTATCATTATTGAAGGCAATGGATGGGGCAACAACTACAATGGTATTTTTCCGCTTTGGGATAAAAATATGGCCTTAAGTTTTCATAAATACTGGAATTATAACGATCAGGCTTCGATAGCACACATCATTAAAGCCCGCGATGAGCAAAATGTACCCGTTTGGCTGGGCGAAACAGGCGAAAATTCGAATGTTTGGTTTACCGATGCCATCCAGCTTTTAGAAAAGAACAATATTGGCTGGTCATGGTGGCCTTTGAAGAAAATGGGTGTTAACAACCCGATGCAAATTAAATCGAATCCCAATTACGATGAACTGGTAAAATACATGAATAATGGTGGCAATAAGCCTAAAGATAGCAATGTATATAGTGGCCTGATGGAACTGGCCATTTATTCGAGGTTAGAAAACACCATCATTCACCGTGATGTAATCGATGCGATGATCCGCCAGCCCTTTAGCAATGAAACCAAACCTTTTAAAGATAACCTTATCCAGAACAATAGCATTATTTACGCGGTTGACTATGATTTAGGAAAAAACGGATTTGCCTATTTCGATCATGATACGGCCGATTACCATACGGTAACCAATAAGCGGACGGCCGGAAACCGCGGCATGATTTACCGCAATGATGGTGTCGATATTGCAAAAGATTCCCTCCGGTACGAAAAGTATTATGTAAACCATATCGAAAAAGGAGAGTGGTTACAATACACCATTAAGGTGGCACAAAAAGGTAATTATACTTTAAAAATCAATGTAGCGGCTGATCAGGCCAACGGGCGGATCAACATTTTAATTGATGGTAAAACCGTTGCCAGCGAAGTAGAAGTTCCAAATACCGGGGATATGAAAAAGTTTGCCACTTTCGAAATTAAAAATGTGCCTTTAAAGGCCGGGAATCAAAAAATTAGGGTATTAGCCGCTACGGGCGGTTATAATTTTAGTTATATTCAGTTTATAAAATAAAAAGTAAACATCATCTTGAAAGGTATAAAAAGGATCCTGGTTATTTTAGGCGTGATGGCAGTAATCATCAGTATACTTTCAAGGTGCATGAATGCGGCCGATGCGTTACCAAAAGACATTAGAGGCGAAGCTTATACCGGCGCTGCCACCTGCGTAAAGTGCCATAAAGAGATTAAGCAATCTTTTGCACATAACGCACATGGTTTAACCTCTAAACCTGTGGCCGACCAGGAACTGTTGAAGGTTTTTGCTCCGGATTCCAATGCCTTTAACTTCGATACCCACCAAAAGATAGTTATGGAGAAAAGGCAAAGTGGTGTTTTTCAAGTTGCTTACGTAGATGGGAAAGAAGTACGCGCCGAAAAGTTTGATATGGTATTTGGCTCTGGCGAAAAGGCTTACACTTATGCCTATTGGAAAGGTAAAAAGCTGTATGAGTTGCCACTTTCCTATTTCTCCGAGATCCGTAATTGGGCCATTAGTCCGGGTTTTACAAAACAAACCTTTTATTACGACCGGCCCATTGGAAGCCGTTGTTTAGAATGCCATGCCTCGTACATAGATAAAAAAGTAACCCAAACTTCGGGTATTACCACAGATGAAGAAATGGAGCGTGGTGCCTTGCTTTATGGTATTGATTGTGAGCGTTGCCACGGACCGGGCCGGCAACATGCCGTTTTTCATCTTGAAAATCCAGCAGAGAAAACCGCTAAGTTCATCACCATTTATAAAACACTCAGTCGTAAACAAAAGATGGATGCCTGCGGGGTTTGCCATTCGGGAAATGCCCTGGTTGCCCAAAAATCGGTTTTTGGTTTTACACCCGGTGATCATTTAGATGATTACTACGCTCAGGATTTTGTGGGTTTTGGTGGTGGCAATCCAGATGTGCATGGCAACCAGACCAATATGTTAATGGGGAGTAATTGTTACCGGAAAAGCGAAAATATGACCTGCCAATCTTGCCATAATACGCACGAAAATATTAAAGGTAATTTAAAGATTTACTCGCAACGCTGTATCAGCTGTCACCAAAATACAAAACACAGTGAGGTTACTTTAACAAAGGGATCGCTCAGCAAAAATTGCATCGATTGCCATATGCCTAAAGAATCTTCTAAATTAATCACCTTTCAACAGGCAGGTAAAGATCATCTCAGCCCGTACCGTTTGCGTTCTCACCACATTGCCATATATACTGATATTACTAAGTAAAGACTAAACTTTTATCGAGGAAATTCTTCAATATCCATTAATAAAACTTGGATTTCGTACATTTGGTTTCTACCTTAAAAATTAGATAGTAGCCGATATGTCCATAAAATACTACTTAGCTTTATTTTTCCTGTTTTTTTTCTCCGCCTCTATTTTTGCTCAAAAGAAATTTACACTTAGTGGTACGATTCGCGATGCCGGTACCGGCGAAACCCTGATTGGCGCAACGGTAAGGATTTCCGGTACTTCTAATGCAGCAACTTTAACCAATAATTATGGTTATTTCGCTTTAACGCAAGCTGAAGGAACTTACACGGTGGCAGTAAGTTATACTGGTTATACGCCTGTTGTTAAAACCATCAATTTAACAAAAGATACCAAATTGAATGAAGAATTAAGAAGTGCAAACGATCTGGCTGATGTAACCGTTAGTGCAAACAATCGTAAAAACGAAAATGTTAAAAGTGCGCAAATGGGTTTGGAAAGGATTGATATGAAAACGCTTAATTCTATCCCGGTATTGCTGGGCGAAAAGGATATTTTAAAAACCATCCAGTTGTTGCCAGGCGTAAAATCAGGTGGAGAAGGAAATACAGGTTTTTATGTCCGCGGTGGAGCAGCCGACCAGAATTTAATCATTTTAGATGAGGCTGTGGTGTATAATTCTTCACACCTGCTTGGCTTTTTCTCAACTTTCAATGCCGATGCGATTAAAGATGTAAGTTTGTACAAAGGTGGCATGCCGGCGCAGTATGGTGGCCGATTATCATCTGTTTTAGATGTTAAAATGGATGATGGAAACAATAAAGAATTTAAGTTTCAGGGCGGTATAGGTTTAATTGCCTCGCGTTTAAAAGCAGAAGGACCCATTGTTAAAGATAGAGGTTCATTTATGGTAAGTTTCCGTAGAACCTATATCGATCTGTTTTTAAGGGCTTCGCCAGATTCGTCTGTTAACGGCAGTACCTTAAATTTTTACGATATCAATGCTAAGGCGAATTACAAAATTAATGATAAAAACACTATTTATATTTCGGGTTATTTTGGTAAGGATAATATTGGAGTAAAGGATTTGTTTGAGAACAACTGGGGCAATGTAACCACCACCATCCGCTTAAACCACATTTTTAGTGATCGTTTATTTTCTAACACATCGTTCATTTACAACAATTATAATTATACCGTTCGTTTGCTCAACGATGCCACTAATTTTAAGGCTACTTCGCTGGTACGCGATTTTAATTTTAAAGAAGATTTTCAGTATTTCAGCAACAAACATATTCTCAGGTTCGGGCTAAATGCTACCCAGCACCGCATATCGCCGATTGATATTGATAGCGATGCTTCTTCGCAGGTAAATTCGCTTACGCAAGAGCGTAGGTATGGGATAGAATCTGCTGCCTATATTTCTGATGAATGGAATGTAAACGAGCACCTCAATTTTTTATATGGTGTTAGGCTGGCCGCTTTTTCTTTAATGGGACCAGGAAATTTTAATACCTATGATCCGGCAGGCGAAATCACCTCTACAGAAAATGTAGCCAAAGGCAAATTCTATAAAAACTATTTCAACCTCGAGCCCCGCTTTTCGGTAAGTTACCTGCTGAACGAACAAAACTCAATTAAAGCCTCGTATAACCGCAATACACAGAACGTTCATATTTTAACCAATGCCACTTCGAGTTCGCCAACCGATCAGTATGTGTTAAGCAGCAATAACATCAAACCAGAAATTGCCGATCAGGTGGCATTGGGTTATTTTAAAAATATTAAAGAGAATACCTACGAGCTCTCTGCCGAAATTTATTATAAATGGCTGCAAAACCAGATCGATTATAAAAATGCCGCCCAGCTGCTGGCCAACTCTAATGTAGAATCTGAACTGATATACGGCGTAGGCCGGGCTTATGGGATGGAACTGTTTTTTAAAAAGAAATTTGGCAAACTGAACGGATGGATAGGATATACCTTATCCCGCACTGAGCGCAAATTTACAGAACTGAATAACGGCAACTATTTTCCGGCCAGGCAAGACCGTACACACGATATTTCATTGGTTGGCATTTATAACATGACCTCAAGGTGGACATTTTCGTCAAGCTTTATTTACAGTACCGGTAATGCGGTTACCTATCCGGCAGGAAAATATACCGTTGGCGGGCAACCAGCCTATTATTACACTCAGCGCAATGCAGGCCGTATGCCTTACAACATGCGTTTAGATGTAAGTGCAACATTAGCAGGTAAGAAAAAAGGCAAATACCAATCGAGCTGGAATTTTGGTATTTACAATGTATTGGCCAGGAAAAATCCTTATTCGATTGAGTTTATTACCGACCCACAAAACCCGAATAAAACTGCCGCGCAGCAAACCTCGCTTTTTGGACTGATCCCTTCTGTTACCTGGGATTTTAAATTTTAATGCCATGAAAAAACTAACAATATATTTTGCCTTATTTGCGCTGTGTCTCTCTTCATGTAAGAAAATTATTTCCATTGATACGGAAAATGCCGATCCACAGGTAGTGATTGAAGGGATTATTAATAACCAGTTGATAGACCAGCAAATTAAAATCAGCAAAACGATAGGTTATACCGAAGAAAATATTTTTCCTGCAATTTCAGGCGCTTCAGTTACCGTAACTGATAGCAAAGGAAATACATATGTATTTAAAGAGGGAACCAAGCCCGGTACTTATATTAATCGTATGAAAGGCGAGCCTGGCGTTACCTATCATTTAAATGCCACTATTGAAGGACAAAACTATACCGCGAGTTCTAAAATGCCCAATGTGGTTAAAATGGATTCAATTGGGGTCATTAAAAATAATTTTTTTGGCCGCGATCGTAAAACAGCAGCAGTCTTTTTAAAAGATCCGGTTAATGAAGTCAATTTCTACCATTTTAACCTCTATGTAAACGATGTACTGTCTAGACGTTATTATGCTTATAACGACAGGTTAACCAACGGTAACGATTTACGGATCCAGCTCTTTTTTAAACCCAACAACGATCACGACAGTGATGAGCTGAATACGAATGATAAGGTTAAGATTGAAATGGAATGTATTGACAGTAATATTTTTAATTATTGGTATGCATTAAGCCAACAGTCAGACCGCGGACCTAACCAGGGTACCACGCCGGCTAATCCAACATCAAATATTACCAATAATGCATTGGGTTACTTTAGTGCAAACACTTACCAGGTACTTACCACTACGGTAAAATAAGCATAATTAAAACTCCTGGTGCGGGTTTACTGTTAAATACATATGAAAGTATTTATAAGCGGCAACATGGCTCCGGTTGGTTTAAAGCAACTGGAAGAAAATAATATTACCATTACCCAATGGAAAGAAAACAGGCAGATTACGGCAGAAGAGCTGATTGAAGCCTGCAAGGATCAGGATGCTTTGATTAGCGTAGGTCCTAATAAACTGAATGCCGAATTTTTAAATGCCTGCAAGCATTTAAAGGTAATTGCACTCCATTCGGTAGGTTTTGATCAGGTTGATTTAACCACTGCTAAAAAATTAAATATCCCCATTGGTAATACGCCAGGCGTTTTAAGTGCGGCAACTGCCGATACGGCTTTTTTACTGATGCTGGCCGTATCTCGAAAGGCTTTTTTCTCGCATAAAAAAATCATTCAGGGAGACTGGAAAAATTATGAACCCTCGCCAGAACTAGGGATTGAAGTAAACGGCAAAACCCTCGGTATTTTTGGACTGGGCAAAATTGGTTTAGAAATGGCCAAAAAATGTGCTGCAGCCTACCAAATGGAGGTGATTTATCATAACCGATCGCGTAACGAAGAAGCCGAAAAAGAAATCGGCGCAAAATATGTATCCTTTGAAACACTTTTGGCAAAAAGTGATGTGCTCTCTGTCCATACCGCGCTAACACCCGAAACCAAAGATAAATTTACGATCGATGTTTTTAAGCAGATGAAACCCAATTCAATTTTCATTAATACAGCCAGGGGTGGTATTCATAATGAAAAGGATTTAATCAAAGCCTTAGAAGAGAAAATAATATGGGGAGCAGGTTTGGATGTAACCAACCCGGAACCGATGGATAAAAATAATCCTTTGCTGGCTATGGAAAACGTTGCCGTTTTACCACATATTGGCTCGGCTACCGAAGAAACCAGGGCAGCCATGGCGCAGATTATTGTTAAAAATGTTTTGGCTGGTTTAAAAGGAGAAAAGTTGCCGTTTGAGGTAATTTAGGATGGAAAATGTAAGAGGTAAAATGGATGATGTAAGATCGGAAATGTGAGATGGATGAGGGAAGGAATCCAGTACCATCACCCATCTTACATTTTCCATCAACTGTCTATTTTACGGTGTACTTAAAAACCGATCTTCCTAAATTTCCATTGGCATCTATACCTTCAATAATTACTTTGTACTGTCCTTTACCATCAGCGTTGTAATATTCAAAAGAAGCATTACCCGTTGCATCCGTAACTACTTTAGGGTTCCAGTAAATGGTGGTTCTTAAATCGTTCCGGTTCATGCTGGCAGGTACGTCATATTTAGGTGAGTAGAACTGTTTTTCTTTGTTATAACCTTGTGGCGAGAAGGTAAGCTCATAGTATTTAGGAAGCATATCCATTAACTGAGCTTTTGTAATCCTGGTACCTTTAGGTGCTTTTTTCTGGTTAAATACAATTACACCATTTACATTGTTGGCACGGTTTACCAAACCTAAATCGTCTCTTAAAAATACCTCAACCGATTCGAGTTGGTTAACGTCTATCGTATTAATCTGGTTTACATCCACATTCATACCGTTAATGAAAATGCCCATCGGGATTTTTTTGCCCTGGTTGTAATCGCGGGTTACATAAAAGTTATTATCGGCAAAGGTAACGCCTGCCAGCATGCCTTGTAAGCAGTTAATCAATAAACCACAACCCTTAAACCGTTCACCACTCACTTCATGGTCGGCCATTTGGCTTAGTCCGCTCAATGCAGGATAATCTTTATGACTTACTTTAGGAACCGCAGTGGCTTTAATGTTTACATCTTTTAAGGTATGTAAGTAAGCGTATTGTTTCTTACTGTTATCTAAATAACTGGTTAATGTGCTATCGATATTTAAAACCTCTTCTGCAGCACTAAAGTTTTTGGTTAGTGTAGGTATAGGTGCGCCATTTAAGCTTAGGGTCATGTTTTTATAGTTTGCATTATACTTGGCCGTAATGGTTACTTTGGATGAATCGTTAAATACCAGGTTAGAAAATTTAAAGTTTCCAACCGGATCTGTAGTACCTTCCTGGTTAAAGCGTTTATCAGGGATACTTAACAGCAGGGCGCCCTTCCTCACCGGAATACCATTGTTCTGACGTAAAATACCAGAAATTTCGATGCCCTGTTCCGGTAAGAAATCAATTTTTGGCAATTTATTGGCAATGATGTCGGTATATTTAAAACTGCGGTAACCTTGGGTGAGGAGCAGTATATCTAAATCTGCATTTTTCTTGGCATCAGGCGCATTAAAATAGTAATTTGCTTTTTCAATGTAACCTTTAACATCGCTGCTTAATAACAGGCCTGTTAATATTGTACTGGTGGCATCTTCGCTCGAAGGGACTTTGGTTTCATCTACAACAGCTACAGAAAAACTGCCTTCTACAGGAGCGCCATCTTTTTTGGCCGCTACATTTATCTTCACCTTTTTCTTGATGCCATAAGTAGTGGCTGCACTGGTGAGCGTTACCGCCATGGTATTTTTATGCTGAACAAAAACCAATCTTTCGCTTAAGGGTTTACCAAATTCATTAAACAGCGTAAATTGTGCAATTCCATTTGGGAATTTAGATTTAAGTACGGTAGTATTATATTCTTTATTTGATAATACAGTTTGTGCACCATAACAGATCACACCCTTGCTTTGTGCTATTAAATAAAGCTTTTTGCCCTGGTTCTGTTCGAAGAAGGCATCGTTAGCCGAAATTTTTATGGCTATATTATCTGCACTGCTGTTATCTATACTTACAGAAACGCCATTTGCGGCAACAGCCGGTAAATTATAATTTTGAGTAGTTCCATCGGCGTAGGTAACAGCAGCCTTATAAGTTTTTCCAGCCTCGGCCAATAAGTTAAAACTACCCATTCCTAAATGCTGAGCTGTAAAGGTGGCCACCGTTTTGCCATCGTTATCGGTAACTGTCCCTTTTGAACTGATACCCAAGCCATCACTTTTAATGGCTTTAAAAGCTATCTTGTTGGTTAGGCCGGCAATTAAACTGCCACCTTCAGGAAAAAATTGAAAATCTTTGTTTACGATGGCGTTTTTAAGCGGGAAGCTGCTGCTTGCCACATCTTTATCAGTGGTATTAATGCTGGTAATCAGTTCACCTTTCTGTAATTGATATTCGGCCTTTTGTGCATTACTCATGGCGATGGTTAAATAACCATTGGCATCTGTTGTGCCTCTGCCTTTGGCAATTACGGTATAGCTGGTCACCACCTGCCAACTCACATTTTTATTGGCGTAGGGTTTATTATTGGCATCTTTAAATTGCACACGGGCGTCAATTTTTTCTAATTTATCTGTAGAGGTATTTTTATAAGTAATATGTGTTTTTACCTCCTTGTCAATGGCTTCGCCAACGTAAAAAGTTTTGTTAAAATAAGCGGGGTCATCACTGTTGAGCATCCATAGCGTATAAGCCCTGATGTGGTAGTTACCTTGTTTATAGTTGATCTGATCTAAAGGGAAGCTGCCATAAGCAAATCCACCTGTTATGGGTAATTTTAAGGTTTGGATAAGGGAATCTTTCTGATTGATCACATCCACATAAATGATTTTACTAATTCCGGATAAGAAATTCTGGTTTTCGGTAACATAAGCTTTAAACCAAACCGTATCGGCTACGGCGTAATAAGGCTTGTCAAAATGAAGGTAAATCTTTTCAGCAGGGTAATCGCTCAATACCTTATTGGTTTTGGTAATGATGCTGTTGATGCTAATGGTATCGGTTTGGGCCGAAGAAGAAAAACTGAGTACAGATAAGAGCGATAGTATGATAAACGATAATCTAAAAATCTTCATGGATTGGATATTAAAGCTCGTAAATATATCCAATTATAAATAGCTGTCCTAAATTGTACGGAGGTTTAACACTTTTTTACAAAATTATTGGGCTTTAACTTTCTATCCCTAGTGTTCCAAATCGCAAACGGATTTACAGCATGGCAGAGCTTCTCCGTTCGCTCTATCATCATTGCGTTACAAACTCAAACTTATTCGTCCTTAGAGACGCTATGCTTAACTCTACAGACAGTATGATAACTGGAAATCGGTTAATTGTAGCTAAACGCCAACCACTTTACGCTATTCGCACAAACAAAACAAGCCGCTAAAAGCGGCCCGTTTAAATATAATGGTGTTTGCCTGTTATTTCAATTCAATTAAGAATTCTTCTTTTGGTGTACGTACTTTTTTAAGGTTCACTAACCAATCGCCGGCTTCGTCCCTGTATCCTAAAGGCAAGAGAGTAACACTTTTTAAGCCTTTTTTATCTAGACCTAAAAGTTCATCCAGGGCAGGTCCGTTAAAACCTTCCATTGGTGTAGCATCTACTTTTAACACAGCAGCTTCTGCAATGGCAATGCCGAAAGCAATATAAGCCTGACGGGCTGCATGGTTAAAGTTTTCTTCTGCAGTTCTGTTTAAAAGCATACCTTTAAGTTGTGCCTTGTAAGCATCCGTAGTATCTAATGGTAAACCACGCGCTGTATTCATTCTGTTGAAAACTTCGTCTATACCTTCTTCTGTATAATTTTCGTTTGCAGCAAAAATCAGGAGGTGAGAAGAATCGATCACTTGCGATTGGTTAAAAGCAATCGGTGCAATTTTCTCTTTCAATTCCTGGTTGGTTACCACAATTATTTTAAAAGGCTGTAAACCTGATGAGGTTGGTGCCAGATGTGCAGCAGCAATAATTTTATCAACCTTTTCTTGTTCAACAGGCTGACCATTCATTTTCTTAACGGCATAACGCCAGTTCAGGGCATCTATTAAGCTCATATTTTTGGAGATTTTTTTTAAATTTTATGTCGCAAATATGCAGATAAGCTTTAAGGCTAGTGTTGATGTATGGTAAGATTTTTTTTGTTGGGCTCCGCTGGCTGAAGTCAGCGGTAAAGCGGGGGCTTGGCCCTTGTCTTTTCCTATAGGTTATCGTTTAACCAACCGAAATAGAATTAGGAAATGAATGGATTGTGGTTCTTGGCGGTTTTCAGTCCTGCTTTGCGCTTTACTCCGTTGCACTACGTGTTCGATCCAATCAGGTTTAGGAACAGGGGGCTGTGCGCACTGCAATCGCAAAAATGAAACACTGCTGTGGCCACTTAGCCCCGGCTGAAGCGTTACCCTGCAGCAACGAGGTACGAGGCAGCGAAGCGTAAAAGCGGAAGACGGGAAGAAACTTATTGTTTTGTACATGCCTTGCGCTCCAAACAAAAAATCATTTACCCTATGGGCTGGTGTCCCACCGGCCGAAATAGAAGCATATCCAAAAGTGGTCTGTGGAGACACATTAAAGGAAGCTGATCTTATCACCTTATCTCACCAAAATAGAATTAGGAAACGAATGGCTTGTGGGGCTTGGCGGTTTTCAGCCCTGCTTTCGCTTATAGTCCTCGCTATGCTGCGGGCTATTCCGCTCAATCAGGTTTAGGAACAAGAGTTCTGCACCCTGCAGCCCCCAATACGAAATGCAACTGCGGCCACATAGCTCCGGTTGAAGTGTGTTACCCTGCAGTAACGAGGAAGCAAAGCGTAGAAGCGAAAAACGGGAAAAAACTTATTGTTTTGTACATGCCTTGCGCTCCAAACGAAAGATCATTAAACTATCATCGAAAACGTAATTTTTCCATCGCCATGGTTTATCCTCACGCATCAAAGATCGTATTAAACCTTAAGGCACAAACCTCAAATCGCTGCGCACCGGAAAATGATCAGATAATTTGGCCTGGGTAATCTTGTAATTTAACACTTCCAGATCTTTGGAAGTGGCTATATAATCGATCTGAAAATTAGGAAATTTGCCGTTATAGGTTTTACCAAAACCATTGCCTTTTTTGATAAAACTATTGTTTAAACCAGCTGTAATCTGCGTAACTACGTAAGATGCTGGCGTATCATTAAAATCGCCTGCAATAAGGTAAGGTGTTTTACAGGTGGCCATTTCCTTTTTCATAATATCTACCTGACCGCTACGTTTCAAAAAGGCACTTTTCAGCATCCTTAAAATTCGTTTAGATGGTTGCAGCCCGGTGTTCATCTCCTTAACCTTATCCAGGTACTCGTAATCCTGTTTTTCGAAAGAAATAGATTGAAAATGTACATTATAAACCCTCAACGTTTTCCCTTTAATATTTAAATCAGCGTAAATACTCATGTTACCGGGATAGCCCTCAACAAAAGGGATTTTACCAGAATTTTTAATGGGGAATTTTGAAAATATAGCTAAGCCCGTAGCTTCATAATCGTTTTTATTAGTGGGTAAAAAGTAATAATATTTGGTATTAAGCAGTGCCTTTAAGCTATCAACCGTATCAAATGCACCTTTGTATCGGGTAAAAAATTCCTGAAAGCAGATAATATCGGGGTTTTGGTCTTTCACTACCTTAAGCATCTTTTCTTTTACCGATTCGGTATTGTCTTCGCCATATAGTTTAAAACTGTGTACATTGTATGTCATCATTCTGATGCTATGATCTGCTTTTTCAGCACCACCTTCATCGCCACCTATAGCAAAGGTTGCTTTTAAAGTTTTAGCACCAAGTGCAATAATCAAAATGGTAGCGATAGCAAAAATCCATTTTTTGCTTAAAAACCACCAAACCAGGAAGATAATATTGGCGAATAGGACAAAGGGATAGGCAAGTCCGAAAAAAGCAATAATGGCGTGTTTTCTTGGATCCATATTTCCGGCCAGCACACCTAAAAGTAAAGCAATTGCCAATAGAACAGCAATAGGCAAGAGGAGTTTATCCAGGAAATTGTATTTCTTCTTTTTCGTGGCCATTAATCTTTACTTGCCTTAAATAGTTTTTCCTTTTCTACAGTTGTTAATTTATCGTATCCCGAAGTTGATATTTTATCTAAAATGGCATCTATTTCCTGTTGTGAAACACCGCCTTTGAATTCGGGTTTTTTAACAGGTTTTTCATTTCGCACTACCTTTAATTTTGGTTTGCGCTCAAACACTTTGCTCCAATCTCTTCCGTTCTGCAAACTTTTAATGAAGGTGAAGCCTAAAAATGCACCGCCAATATGCGCTAAACTTCCACCAGCATTTATGGAGCCTATCGCAATAAAATCGAGAATAAAATATACAATCGCAATCCATTTAATTTTAACCTCACCAAAGAAAAGCAGCATGATACTGTAATTGGGTACCAGTGTTGCTGTAGCAAAAATAATGGCCATTACAGCGGCCGATGCGCCAATAATAGTTACACCAGCTAATCCATCAGCATAAACAGGGAATATATTTAATGCAGCAAGGGCAAACAAACCGCCAAACAAGCCGCCTGCGAGGTATACAAAATGAAACTGCCTGCTTTTTAAGAAATTCATAAATATGTTGCCGAACCAAAATAAGCCAAGCATGTTAAACAAGACGTGGAGAATTCCGTCATGAAAAAACATATAAGTAAATAGAGTGTAAAAACGTTCAGGTAATTTCGAAATACTGGCAGGCAGGCCTATATATTCCCTGATCCATAAATTAGCATCAATGGGAATCCGGCCAAAAAATACAATCAGCCCAATAATAGCGGTAACCAAAAACAGGATGACATTAATCCCAATGTAAAAAAACAGCGGGTTGCCCGATTGAAAAACCTTGTATTTTAAATCTTTGAAAGTATTATTCATAGAGTGTATAAAATGTATCGTTTTTGTCTTTCCATATTTTAACCAGTATAAAGCCAATTAAGGCACCACCCAGGTGTGCATAATGGGCGATTGAATCGCCTTCAAACTGGGCAACACCCAAAGATAACTCTACTAAAATATAAATGGGTATAATATATTTGGCTTTTACCGGAACCGGAATAAACATAATGAGTAATTCTGCATTAGGATAAAGCATCCCAAAAGCAACCAATAAACCAAAAATAGCACCCGAAGCGCCAACCATGCCGCCAAAGTAGATACTTCTAAGGGTAACTGCCTGCGCCATGGAAAGTTGTGAAGTATTAAATTCGCCCTGAAATAATGCGCTAAGGTTTATCTTTCCATTATTGGTGGCGCTGCCTATAATCTGGTGTACCTCGTAAGCCTGTACTGCCCACTGTAGTGCCAGTGCGCCCAAACCGGTAATAAAATAAAAGATAATAAACTTTTTGCCGCCCCATCTCGATTCAAGAATGCTTCCAAAAGAATATAATGCAAACATGTTAAAAAAGATGTGCGCTATGCCGCCATGCATAAACATGTAGCTAATGGGCTGCCATACCTCAAACTTCGGAGAATCAAAATAATATACCGCTAACCGGTCATCTAAGTGGAGCGTGGTGAGCAGGTAACTGGCAACGAAAAATAAAACGTTAATAATCAGTAGGTTTTTTACTACCGGTGGAATATATATGTTATTCATTTAATTTTTTTCTTGTTTTTAAGCGGCAAAGTTTAATTTTCAATTGTTTTCCCTAAACCCTAAACCCTAAACCCTAAACCCTAAACCCTAAACCTATTTCTCAAACTTCTTATCCAGTTCTGCCAGGGTAATGGTTTGGATAATGGGTTTGCCAGTTACGCTAAAGTTAGGCGTTTTACAGGCAAAAAGCTCATCAATCAAAGTATTCATTTCCTCCTGGCCAAGGCTTGTTCCTGCTTTTATCGCACTGTTTTTTGCCAGGCTTCGCGCAAGGCTATCGCGTTTGCTCAGTTTTAGCTCCTGTTGCGAGTTTTTAAAGCCCTCAATCAATTGCTCAAATAATTGCGTTTCGTTAATATTGCTGCTGCCCAGATCAACCGGAACACCTTCTACTACCAACGTATTTTTTCCAAATTCCCGTACATCGAAGCCCAAACTTTTTATATCGTCCAGTAAACTTTTGGCCAGTTCAAAATCCTGGGCATTCAGTGTAATGGTTTGTGGAAATAAACTCTGCTGCGATGCACCTTTGCGGTCATCAAGATGTATGAGAAAACGTTCATAAAGGATCCGCTCATGGGCCATTTGCTGATCGATTACCATCAAGCCCGACTTGATCTGTGAAACAATATAACGGTTATGCAATTGCATGTACTGCTTTTGCTTGGTTTCTAAAACAGTCTCATCCGCATAAATCGAAGTTTGTTCTACAACTGGTTGTTCGGTGATATCGTAAAGCGAACCCCAGTTTTTGGCACTTGGTTTTGCGTCATAGTTTCGTGGCGAGGTAGCGTAACCAGAGGTAGAACTGCTATCGCTGGCAAATGGATTAAAATCAGGATTGAAATTAATGCTCGGTGGTACAATATCTTCAACTGCTTTATGCGTAATCATGTTGCTAAAACCAGTTTCCTGATCAAAATCTAAAGTTGGGGAAATATTATACCGGCCAATGGAACGTTTTACCGCCGATCTCATGATCGCGTAAATCGACTTTTCATCAAGATATTTGATCTCCGTTTTGGTAGGGTGTACGTTTACATCTATTTTCGATGGATCAATCTCAATAAACAACACGTATAGCGGGTAACTATCATCAGGCAATAACTCTTCGAAAGCAGAACTTACCGCGTGGTTTAAATAAGGATCTTTAATAAAACGGTTATTTACAAAAAAAAACTGCTCACCCCTGGTTTTTTTTGCAAAAGCAGGTTTACCGATGTATCCTTTTAAGTTAATAATAGTGGTTTCTTCCTCAACAGGAACCAAACGTTCGTTATAGTTATTGCCAAAAAGATGAACGATACGTTGTTTTAAATTGCCCTTAGGAAGGTTGAAAATTTCAACCCCATCGTGGTGAAGACTAAAAAACACACCTGGATGTGCCAATGCTACACGCTGAAATTCATCCAGGATATGGCGCATTTCTACCGGATTGCTTTTAAGAAAGTTTCTTCTGGCCGGGGTATTAAAAAACAGGTTTTTAATCGAAATCTGCGTTCCTGGAGAGGTCGCTACAGGTTCCTGATTGGTTACCTGTGCACCTTCGATAGAAATACAGGTGCCGATTTCATCTTCATGCCTGCGGGTTTTCATTTCTACCTGCGCAATGGCCGCAATAGAAGCCATGGCCTCGCCACGGAAACCCATGGTACGGATAGCGAATAAATCTTCTGCTTTTTTTACCTTTGATGTAGCATGGCGTTCGAAACACATCCTCGCATCGGTAACGCTCATTCCACAGCCATTATCAATAATCTGAATCAATGCCTTGCCGGCATCTTTTATTACCAGTTGAATTTTATCTGCGCCTGCATCTATCGAATTTTCAAGCAATTCTTTTACTGCAGAAGCAGGTCGTTGAACAACTTCTCCGGCAGCAATCTGATTGGCAACAGCATCGGGCAATAAGTGAATAATATCAGTCATGTATTAAGGCAAAGTGAATTCGCTAAATTATGCAAAATAAGCTTAAAGAACCCGATTTGTTTAAAACTCAACACATAAATGACTGTAGGTAAATAGGATTGAATTGCTATATGTCATTCTGAATGCAGTGAAGAATCTTTGTCAGGAACAATTTGTTATTCCTGCCGAGGTTTTGTTTTTTGAAAAGCAGGTTCCTGTGTCAATCGGTTCTGGTAGTCCTGCTGTACACTATACTTTTGGCTCCCCTTCGACTCCGCTCAGGGTGACAGCCAAAAAGGTGCCTTTCCCACCAGGTTTATTTTACACAGGCCTGCCTCTCTGAACTTAGTGAAGGATTTTCTGCCGGTTAATGGCATTTAATCAGCTCAAGCTATATTTTCCGTGCTTCTGTGTTTCTGTAGCAAAAAAACGGCCATAAGACTTTGGAAAAAAACGTGGGCATCTATGGCAAAAAAAACTAATTATCGCTAGTCTTAGCAATAACGCTAAAACCAAAAGCACAAATCCTTTCTGTAAAACTGAATTTACAAGTCCAAATGCTTTAATTTTCTATCTTTATCGGTATGAAATCCATTCTATACAGCCTCTTTCTGGCTTTACTGTTCACTTCATGCTCCAAAAAAGAAGCAGTTGATATTATTGTTTACAATGCCACGGTTTATACCGTTAACAGTAAGTTTGATACAGTTGAAGCTTTCGCGGTAAAAAATGGAAAAATCATCGCGCTGGGTAAAAGTGATGAGATAAAAGGTAAATATACTGCCAATGAAGAGGTTAATGCCAACGGGAAAGCTGTTTATCCTGGTTTTATAGATGCACATGCCCATTTTTATGGTTATGGCCAAAGTTTGCAAACAGCCGATCTGCGGGAAACCAAATCGTGGGAGGAAGTGATTGCCCGTTTAACTGATTTTGCCAAAACGCATCCTGATGGTTGGTTGATTGGAAATGGCTGGGATCAGAACGATTGGGAAAATAAAGCTTTCCCAACCAATGAAAAGTTAACCGCTCTTTTTCCGGGTCGACCGGTGTTTTTAAACCGGATTGATGGGCACGCAGCCATTGCGAACCAGAAAGCATTGGATGATGCCGGAATTAAAAGTGAGCAAAAATTGGCAGGTGGCGATATGCTTACCGAAAATGGAAAACTCACCGGTGTGTTAATTGATAATGCTGTAGCTTTAGTAGAACGTAAAATCCCATCACCGGATGCTAAGCTGGCCGAAAAAATATTTTTAGATGCACAAAAAAACTGTTTCGCTGCTGGCTTAACCACCATTGATGATTGCGGCTTAAGTTACCTGGCTGTAGAATTTATCGAAAAACTGCAGCAATCGAATAAACTGAAAATGAGGCTTTATGTAATGCTTTCTGATGAGCCTGATAATTATAAATATCTTTTTAACCGTGGCCCAATTAAAACCGATCGGTTAAATGTTAGGGCTTTTAAGGTTTATGCCGACGGTGCTTTAGGTTCGCGAGGCGCTTGCTTGTTACACCCTTATAGTGATATGCCAAATAAAACGGGTTTTCTGTTGAGCAATCAAAAACATTTTGAAGAGGTTGCTGCAAAAATTGCTGCCAATCATTTCCAGATGTGTACACATGCCATAGGAGATTCGGCAAACCGCATAATCCTGAATATTTACAATAAAATTTTAAAAGGTAAAAATGATCAGCGCTGGCGGATTGAACATGCACAGGTAGTTAATAATAAAGATTTTGACCTGTTCGGGAAAGCCAGTATCATCCCTTCCGTGCAACCTACACATGCTACTTCCGATATGTACTGGGCCGGGCAGCGTTTAGGTGCCGAAAGGTTAAAAAGTGCTTATGCCTACAAACAATTGTTAAAACAAAATGGTTGGATTCCCTTGGGTACAGATTTTCCTGTAGAAAACATTAATCCGTTATTAACGTTTTATGCAGCAACAGTGAGAGCAGATGCAAAAGGTTTTCCAAAAGGAGGGTTTCAGCCAGAAAACGCCCTGACACCAGAAGAGGCCTTACGCGGAATGACCATTTGGGCAGCAAAAGCCAATTTTGAGGAACACGAAAAGGGTAGTTTGGAGAAGGGCAAATTAGCCGATTTTGTGATGCTTGATCATGATGTTTTGAAATCAAACCCACAAAACATATTAAAAACCAAAGTTTTAAAAACCTATCTGAACGGAGAAAAAGTATATGAAGCGAAATAGATTGTGTATCCTGGCTGTAGCATTTTGCTGCAATGTTTTATGTTTAATGGCTTGCGCACAGGATCATACAGCGAATGAAAAAAAACTGGCTGTTGCCAATGCAATTGCTAACACAACAGTATTGTTAAACAATCAGGATGGGATTATTCCTTTAAAATCATTAGAGAAGAAAAATATTGCGTCAGTAAGCCTTGGCTTTGCCTACAGTAGCATTTTTGATAGTTTGGCCAATAAATATGATAAAATCACTTCATTTTCTGCCAACTCTTACAAAGATAGCCTGAATTTGAATGATTTAGAGGATGACCTTAAATATTTTAATACTATCTTAATTGCTATTGATGATCAAAATGTAAGTAAAGCCAGATACATTAACTTTATTAATAATATCAGTAAAAATAAACAGGTAGTTATTTCTTTTTTTGGTAACGGACCAGGTTTAAAATCATTTGATCTGTTAAAATCACCAATTGTATGGACCGGTCAGAACAATGCAGATGCGGCAGCCATCGTACCTCAATATATTTTTGGAGGTATGGCAGCTTCAAATAAGTTAACCACTGCTTATTCTGCCCGTTATACTACGGGTGCCGGTTTTATCACCACTGCTACGCGATTAAAGTACACCGTACCCGAAGATGCAGGTTTAAATTCGAACAACTTAAAAGAAATCGATGCCATTGCTGCCGAAGCGATAGCACAGAAAGCTACCCCGGGACTGGTGGTTTTGGTCGCTAAGGATGGGAAGGTGATTTTTAATAAGGCTTATGGCACTCACACCTATGATACCAACGTGCCGGATAAGGTAACCGATATTTTTGATCTGGCTTCAGTAACCAAAATAACGGCCACCACACCTGCGGTAATGCGTTTGTTCGAAGAAGGAAAACTAAAGCTAGACACCAATATTGGCGCTTATATTCCGAAAGCGCGCACTACCCCAATGAACAATATCCAGGTGCGCGAGGTAATGTTACACCAGGCTGGTTTTATCCCCTACATTCCTTTTCATGATTATGTGAAAACCGGCGATTACAGCAGAGATTCATCTGCAGCATATCCAACAAAAGTAGCCGATAACTATTATATTAAAAAAGGCTTTTTTAAAGATTTTATGTGGCCAAAAATGCTTAATTCGCCAATAAGAACACGTGGTAAATATGTGTACAGCGATATCAGTATGTATGTAATGAAAGATATTGTAGAGCACATCAGCGAAGAACCGCTAAATCAATATACTTACGAAAACTTTTATAAACCATTGGGCATGCAAACCGCAGGTTTCTTGCCGCGCAACCGTTTCAAACCAGAGCAGATTATTCCAACGGAAATGGATACCTATTTTAGGAAAACACTTTTAGTTGGTTACGTTCACGATCAGGGGGCAGCTTTGGCTGGTGGTGTATCTGGCCATGCAGGTTTATTTGCCAGCGCCAACGATCTGGCCATTATTTACCAGATGCTGTTAAACCGCGGTACTTATGGTGGGGTGGAGTATTTCAAAAACTCAACAGTAGATCTGTTTACGTCTAAACAATCAAATGTAAGCCGCAGGGGTTTGGGTTTCGATCGCTGGGACCCGGATAGTACCAAACATTATCCTTCTGATCTGGCTTCGCCACAAACTTATGGGCATACGGGTTATACCGGAACCTGTGTTTGGGTAGATCCGTCACGTGGTTTGGTTTATGTGTTTTTGTCAAATCGTGTTAACCCTACCGTTACTGATAAACTTTCTAACCTGAAAATCAGGGGTAGGATACAAGATGTGGTAAACAAAGCAATTGACGAATCGAAGAAATAGAATCAGCTGTAATCATTGATCAGGATTATTTTTATTCTTAATTTCAGAACACAAACCTAGAAACGCTTAATACTATGAAATTAATTAAAACATTAACTTTTTTATTGCCTTTTTTGGCAGTGATTTCAATCGCAAATGCACAGCAGATTAAAGACGGAGAAACCGTAAATGTAAACGGAATTGCTGTAACCTATTCTGTTACCAATAAAGAAAAGCTGACCATAAAAGACCAGGATTTCGATCGCTACAAAGTTTTAGCTTCTATAAAAAACAATACGGGCAAATCTTTTAACATCCGTTTGGCCAGTTCATTGGATCTGTCGGGTATAAATAGTTCGAAAATAATAGAATTGGATTGTGTGAATGCCACAGGCGCGAGGTTAACCTCAAAAAAGGTTCAGGTGAGCATGAAAAGCCATTTAATTAATGTCACCTATCCTACAAAAGATAAAGACGGAAAATTAACCACAGCGATTCTTCCGGTTACAGCCGGATACTACTTTGATGAAGGACAGGTAATTGAAAACGATGCAATTTTTATTGTGCCTGCTGGAGAAGTGCCGCAGGTTACGGTAAGGAGTTTGCTGAAAAATTAAAATTTAGAGTTGTCAGCTTTGCTCACCTGCTTGCTGGAAAGTTGGCAACTCTTCTACCTAGAAATTGATTGCCAGTTTATAAATAACCGTTTTAAGTTCATCGGTATCGCGGTCTTCACACAAAAGAAATGTAATTGTTTGTTCATTTTGTTGAAGTAGTGTAAGGCCTTCGAGCTTATGCCTGCCTGAGATTTTATTGCTAAAAGTTAGTTTTAGGCTTTGCAGGTTAATGCTGCCAATAAAACTGCCCAAAATTTCTCCATCAGCATAAGTAGATTTGGTATCCTCTGCTGTGGCAATGAAAAATATTTCATTTTTAACCAGGGTAGCATCAGTAAAAGATGATTCTACGTGATCCATATTTGCGAGCTTAAAGCGGTTAAATTTAATCCATTCGGCTTTGGTTAGATCGGTCCCTTCAATTTTAAATATGCCATTCTTGGCATCGATCCCGTTGCCGCGATTAAAAAGCAACCACGTTTTGCCTGTGAAAATTGCACCTTCCAGGTTAAAATTCTCATCATCTATTTTTGCAGCTGATTTCAGGTTTCTGTAAGTTTCTGTTAAATCTGTCTGAATAAGTTTATGCGTTTTCAGGTCAAATTCGATCATCAGGTTTCTTTTAGGGGTAGAACCCGAACCTAAAATGTAGAGTTTATCTCCATGTTGACAAAGGATTTCGAAATCAGGTTTTAAGGATTTAGGGATATTTTCTAACTGATTAAGTGATCGATCAAATAAGATCTGAATTTTCTGCAGCTTCCTGGTTTTGATGTTATATTCGTTCAAATAGCCACTATTATCGCCAATGATATACAGTAAATCTTCCTGAAGGAACAAGCCTGAGGCAGAACCAATCCCATCAATCTCGGCGAAAACTTCTAATTGTGTAGCATGCATATTTCAAAATAACAAAAAAGCACCGGTTTTAGCCAGTGCTTTTATTTAATTGCGATTCGCTAGAGACTCAAGACTGAGGACTCAAGACTCCGAACTATTTCTTCAATCCAATTTCTCTTAATCTTTCATCTAAATACTCTCCGGCAGTCATATCACTATAGGCTTTAGGGTGTTCCGCATCAATAGTTGATGGTAAACTGGTTAAATCCATATCACTGCGCGGGTGTAGAAAGAATGGAACAGAGTAGCGCGAAGTTTTCATCAATTCGCGAGGTGGGTTTACCACACGGTGGGTGGTCGATTTTAATTTGTTATTGGTTAAACGCTGTAACATGTCGCCTACATTCACTACGATATCGGTGTGATGCGCTTTAATGGGCAGCCACTCATTGCTGCGGGTCAATACCTCAAGGCCATCAGCGCTGGCACCAATTAATAAAGTGATCAGGTTAATATCTTCATGTGCGCCTGCACGTACCGCGTCATCAGGAATGGTTTCCGGATTTTCGATCGGGAAGTAATGGATGCCCCTCAAAATAGAATTTCCGTTGTGAACATGTTTATCAAAATAATTGATCGGCAATTCTAAATAAGTAGCAATGGCACGTAATAAATGCGTTCCGTTTTCTTCCAGTTTTTTATAAATGTCGCCCGTTACTTTATTAAATTCAGGTAGTTCCTCTAAAATTTCATTGTCAGGATATTCGTTTTTAACCGGGTCGCCGTCAGTAACTTCCTGACCAATTTGCCAGAATTCTTTCAAATCCGGAGTTTTAGCGCCTTTTGCTGTTTCTTTACCTGCACTGGTATAACCACGTTGACCAGCCAGTTCCGGCTTTTCATATTTTCTTTTCGTCTCAACTGGCAAGGAGAAAGCAGCTTTAATATTTTCATAAAGCTTATCAATTAATTCCTGGCTTAAACCATGGTTGGTAATGGTAACAAAACCCGAATCGTTAAAAGCCCTGCCTAGTTCATCAGAAAACTTTTTACGCTCTTCTTCAGAACCATTGACGTAGGAACCTAAATCTAAACAAGGAATATACGGTGTAGACATAATTTTAAATTTTAATGTTATACGAATTTAAAAAAGAATTGTTAATAAGTGCATTTGGCTGTTAAAATAGCTGTTTAATAATTTGTTAATCAATTTTTTAAGTTATTAACATTAACAGCGAAATCAACAAATTGTTGTTATTGTCATACAAAACCCATTATTAATTTGATGCAAACTACAGCCTGTTTTTTTGCGTATAATTAGATGTAAATAATTCAATTTACCTGTAAGGTTTAAGGATTATTTTCAACTGATAAATAAAAACATACATACATGAAAAAAATAATTTTAATTCTACTGGCTGTATTGGCGCTAAACCAGTCCAATGCACAAGGGAAAAAGACAGAGAAAGCCACTTTCGGAATGGGCTGTTTTTGGTGTACCGAAGCCATATTTCAACGTTTAAAAGGGGTGATTTCGGTTAAGTCAGGTTACGAAGGTGGTACTTTAAGCAATCCAACTTATGAAGAAGTATGTACGGGGGCTACCGGGCATGCCGAGGTTTTAGAAATTACCTATAATCCTATGGTCATTTCGTACGATGATTTATTAGAGGTTTTTTGGAAAAGTCACGACCCTACAACCTTAAACCGTCAAGGGGCAGATAGTGGTACACAATATCGCTCTGTAGTTTTTTACCATACACCTGAACAAAAAATGCTGGCTGAAAAATATAAAGCAGAATTAAACAAGACCAATGCTTACGGCAAAAAAGTAGTTACCGCTATTGAAGCTGCCAAACCTTTTTATGTAGCTGAAAATTATCACCAGAACTATTTTAATAAAAATGGAAGCGAGCCTTATTGTAGATTGGTCATCCAGCCTAAAATAGATAAACTGGAAAAGATATTTAAAGCAAAACTTAAAAATTAATAGCGGATATTGTATCATCAAGTATATTTTGATTAGAATTTGTCATATTGAGCCTGTTGAAACGTTAGAACATTTTAAACACGTCCTTCAACAGGTTCCCGATTGACAGCAATATTTTAACAGTTTTCCTATGGTAAAAAGAATCGTGCTAAATATTGACACTCAGAAAATTAGTGATGCGGCGATTTTTTATCAGGATATTCTCGGCCTTGACCTGATGATGGATCATGGCTGGGTTGCAACTTATGGTGCCACAGGTCAAAAGATGGATGTACAGATCAGTTTTGCTTCCGAAGGCGGATCAGGTACACCAACACCAGATTTATCTATCGAAGTGGAAAATGTTGATGATATCGCGGAAAGGATAATAGCTGCCGGATTTCCTATCGAATACGGTCCTGCAGATGAACCTTGGGGCGTTAGGCGTTTTTACACCAGAGATCCCTTTGGGAAATTGATTAATATCCTAAGCCATATGGCAGTCTAATTTTTTGATAAAAGCTATATACAAGTATCTTCTGGTAAAATATTTTTGGTTCCCCTTCGATCTTAATATTTATTGAAATTTGAATTTACACTTCGTTTCGATGCAAAATAAGAAATATTTTTACCGTATGATCAATGTGATTAGCAAATTTATAATCATCTTTTCGTAACGAGTGGACACCTTTTTTGCTTGTAACTGATCTAAGAGTTTTTTTGGATTAAAATTTGATCATAAGTTGTTGCGGAACAGAAAATATTTCTAATTTTTGGGCAATTTTTTAAGATTTAATGACTGAAAATTCGTGCTATGTTTAAAATCATTCTAAATTTGTAACTCCTTTAAACTAAGATGACAAAAAAGAAAAAGACAGTTGGCAAAACTGACGCTGATGTAATTTTGATAGGGGCTGGCATCATGAGTGCGACCCTTGGTGTTTTATTAAAACAATTAGAGCCGAATTTAAGCATAGAAATTTACGAACGTTTAGATATCGCGGCTGCAGAAAGTTCTGATGCATGGAACAATGCCGGAACAGGGCATTCCGCTTTTTGCGAATTAAACTATACGCCCGAAAAGAAAGATGGCACTATCGAGATAAAAAAGGCTGTTCAGATTGCAGAACATTTTGAGGTTTCTAAACAATTTTGGTCATATCTGGTAAACAGGGGACTGGTTTCTGATCCTGGCAATTTTATCCGCAACATTCCTCACATGAGTTTTGTTTGGGGTAAAAAGAACGTAGAATACCTTAAAAAACGTTACGATGCATTAACAGCATGCGATCTGTTTAGCGACATGCAATATACAGAGGACGCTGAGCTTGTAAAAAGCTGGGCACCATTAATTATGGATGGCCGTAAAAAAGGTGAAAAAATTGCGGCTACAAAAATGGACTTGGGTACCGATGTTAACTTTGGCAGTTTAACCCGAGATATGTTTAACCATTTAAAGGAAGAAAGCAATGTTAACCTGTATTTCAACCACGAAATCCGTGATCTTAAAAAGAATAAAGATGGCAACTGGATTGTAAAGGTTAAAGATCTGGAAAGCGGAGACAAACGCAAACGTGTAGCCAAATTTGTATTTATCGGTGCCGGCGGCGGTTCATTACCATTGTTAGAGAAATCTGATATTCCTGAAGGAAAAGGTTTTGGCGGTTTCCCGGTTAGCGGACAATGGTTAAAATGTACCAACGAGGAAATTATCAGAAAACACCACGCTAAAGTTTACGGTAAAGCTGCTGTTGGTGCGCCACCCATGTCGGTACCGCACCTGGATACCCGTATGATTAATGGTAAGCAGGCATTATTGTTTGGACCTTATGCAGGTTTTTCTACCAAATTCCTTAAAAATGGCTCGTTCCTGGATTTACCAAAATCGATAAAGCTTAATAATATCCGGCCAATGATTTCGGCAGGCTTACATAATCTCGATTTAACAAAATATTTAATCGAACAGGTGAGGCAATCGCCGGAAGATAGATTAGAGGCCCTGAAAGAATATCTGCCAACTGCCGAATTAAAAGATTGGGAACTGGAATATGCAGGCCAACGCGTTCAGGTGATTAAAAAGGATGAGAAACAAGGTGGTATTTTAGAGTTTGGTACTGAAGTGGTAAGTGCTGCTGATGGTTCTATTGCAGCCTTATTGGGTGCATCTCCAGGGGCTTCAACAGCAGTTTCTATTATGCTCGACTTGTTAAGCCGTTGTTTTGCCGATGATTTGGCCACTGATGAATGGCAGGCAAAAATCAAGGAGATGATTCCTACCTATGGAAAATCACTCGCTCAGGATGCTGAATTGTGCAAAGCAACCAGAACAAGAACATCGAAGGTGTTGAAAATAGAAAACACAGTAGTAGCTTAGGCTATAACCAATATGAATTTTTTAAGGTCTCGGTGTATATCGGGACCTTTTTTATGGCATCATAGGACTGTGTCTGCACAAACCGAAATCTGATCAATAATCAATTGGTGTTTCACGAAACGTTCCTACGGAACGACACATTAAAAAATGAGCGGCTTTTTCGTTTCATAGTAACGTTTTGTGCTTTTCTACCGTATACGCGTGGTCATAAATCTACCGCAACCGATGAAAAACCGAAAGTTGCTTTTCTAAAAAAACACCAACCACAAAAAAGGGTATCCAATGCTTGGATACCCTTGTCTGAAATCTTTTTTATCGTTAAGCAGCAATTACTTCTGCAACTTCATCGGCAGAAATATCGCTATGCGAGGCTTCCAATACGCAATCACCATTTTTAATTAATAAAATCTGCGGCGATTGATGAGCTACCTGAAATACTTCTGCAATTTTGTTCGAAATGTCGCGATAGCTGATTAAATCTAAAAAGTAAAGTTTTGTTTCTGCCGGAATAACATCCCAATCAAATTCAAAGTTCTTTTTAGCCATTAAACTAATGGAGCATCGTGTACTGTGTTTAAAAATAAGACTAAAACCGCTTGCATTCTTGATCTCGTCAAGCTGTTCTATTGAAGTTAAGTTAACCCAAGTCATGATATTTATGATATGATTTACAGAATAACAATTGCAGTTAAATAAAGTTCTGCAAATGACCTGAAAATGAAAAATGAGATAGATTAATTTCTTCTGCGTCTTCCTTCAGGATAAGATCCGTAAGCCGGGCAAAGCTTAGAAGAACAGGATTCTAAAATGGTAATGGTGCAAAACACCGCCAATAATAAAATGGCTACTTTTTTCATCTGTTTAAGTTTGTTTCAATGGTAATGAAGCGATCATGAACTAGTCCTGATGTTTCATTTAATCTGATAATTTTAAACCCCTAAGTTACAAATAATTATTAAAACGCAAGTTTAAATCTGCGCAGAAAAATCAGCCATTTTAATGGCTGTAATTGCAGCCTCATCACCTTTATTGCCATGTTTGCCACCCGCACGATCTTGGGCTTGCTCCAGGTTATTGGTGGTTAAAACCCCGAAGATAACCGGTTTGCTGTATTTGATGCCAACGTTGGTTATCCCCTGCGCTACAGCATCACAAATAAAATCGAAATGTTTCGTGTCGCCCTGGATTACGCAACCTAAGCAGATTACAGCATCTATATCTTTTCTTTTGCTTAATAAAATTTCTGCACCACCTGTTAATTCGAAACTCCCCGGCACGGGCAAAGAAATTATATTTTCTTCAGCAACGCCATTGGCTAACAGGGTTTCTAATGCGCCGTTGTATAATGCACCGGTAATTTCAGCATTCCATTCGGCTACAATAATCCCAAATTTATAGTTTGCACCGCTCGGAACTGTAGTGTGAGAAAAATCAGATAGATTTTTTAATTGTGTTGACATGGGACAAAGATAATGTTATGCTTTGAATGTTAAAAACGTTAATGTTTACGGCTTGCCACATTTACTCAGGTAATCGTTAGATTAGCATTATAAACAGCTAAAATTTTCAAGGCTTATGGAATTTTTAAGTTTAGCCCATCTATACTAAAACGCAATTCATCTTATGAACATATTATTACGTATCTCCTCCATATTTTTTCTCCTCATTTTGCTGTCCTTAAGTGTTTCTGCACAACAGAAATATACACTCAACGATTTTTACAGGGTAGATTCAATTGCCAGCCAGGCCAAACCAAAAGACGCGCTTATTGTGATTAACAAAATAAATGAGCAGGCACGCCAAATGCATAATATACCTTTGTTGGTTAAATCGGTTATTTACCGGATGATGTTTCAGAGTTACCTGGAAGAAAACGCCTTTGATCAGATTTTAATTGATTTACACAAAGATATTAATACTGCTAAACAGCCTGAAAAAAGCATTTTACAGTCACTTTTAGCCGAAACTTATTGGAATTACCTGCAACAGAACCGTTGGCAGATTAACCAGCGTACACAGGTACAGGGCGATATTGGAGATGATATAAAAACCTGGAGCGTTAAGAAGCTGAATGATGAAACAGTAAAATATTACCTGTTATCGTTAAAAGAAAGCCAGATTTTAAAACAGATTAAAGTAGATACTTTGGATGCCGTTTTGGCCGGTGATAAAACATACAGAAGCTTTAGACCTACTTTATACGACCTGCTGGCCCACCGTGCCATAGACATTTTTAGCAATACGCAACTCAATCTTACGCAATATGATGATGACTTAATTGATATGGGTAATGCTGATTGGTTTGGAAACAGAAATACATTTTTAAACATTACCATACCTACAGACAGTACTTCGTTTAAAACACAGGCTTTGCAGCTGTTTAAAAACCTGATCAGATTTCATCAAAACAGTAGTAATTTTTCAGCGCTGGCCGATGTGGATTTAAAAAGGTTGAAATTTGTACAGCAACATTTTACCGGCGAAAAACAAGAATTGTACGATAACGCCTTAAGTCTGTTGGCTGAGCAAAGCACCCAAAGCGAAGTTTTTGCTGATATTTTATATGAGCAGGCTGCTTTACATAAAAATGCACAATTATCCGTTGATACCATTAAACAAAACCTGAATAAAGCGGTTTTTTTGGCCGAAAAAGCGATAAATGCCTTCCCGGAAAGCATCGGGGCAGAGAATGCCAGGAATCTGATCGAAGAAATTAAAAGCAGTACTTTATCGGTTAAAGTAAAAGAATTTGTACAGCCCGGTCAACCCAGTCAATTATACCTGGCCTACAAAAATACAGATACCATACGTTTGAGGTTGTATCATTCGCCCGAATTTAAAAATGATGATGAACAGTTTAGCAATAAGGCTGATTTTTTAGCTTTTTTAAAGAAGAATAAAATAGTTAAGCAGTGGGCAGTAGCTGTGCCCAGTACCAACGATTATCAAACCCACAGTTTAGTGGATAAAATGGAAGGATTGCCTTTTGGTCGCTATACTTTAATTGCGCAGACCATTAACCGTAACCAGAATGATACCGTTTATAGCAATATCAGTTTTAAGGTTACGGCAATGGCAGTGATTAATAGACGCAATATGGATAAACATGAATATTTTGTTCGTCAGCTGAACAACGGTGCACCTTTAAAAAATGTTAAAATTCAGCAAAGGAGATATGATTACAGGACCCGTAAATATATTGATGGTGAATGGCTAACTACAGATGGGAATGGTTATGCCAGTACCGCCGAAACCCAGTCGGGTATGAGTGCAGCATTATTAAAGTTTGGTAAAGATGAATTACAGATCAACATTAACAATTATAATGGCTACCGGGATGATGAAGATGAGGAACGTGTAATTCTATTTACCGACAGACCGATCTACCGCCTGGGACAAACCATTTATTATAAAGGATTGTGTTTGAATATCCTGAATGGGAAGAATAAAATAGACGTAAATAAGGCCGTTAATATTTCTTTTAATGATGCCAACGGAAAAGAGATTACCAAAACGAAATTGATGAGTAACAATTACGGCACATTTCAAGGTTCTTTTACCATCCCTATAGGCATATTGAACGGTCAGATGGAAATTGAAACCGAATATGGCCGCATTGCTGTACAGGTTGAAGAATATAAGCGGCCTACTTTCGAAGTGGTTTTTGATAGACCCAACAAAAATTATAAACTGAACGATAGTATTAAAGTTGAGGGGAAGGCCAGTTCTTTTTCTGGCTATTCAGTAAGCAATGCCAAGGTAACTTATAAAGTTTTCAGGAACCTGATGTATGATTACAGACTCAGCTACGGGCAACAGCATGCAATTTATGGCTCAAGGATAAATGCAGAAAGAAAACAGGTAGCTATTGGTAAAACAAATACTAAAGCAGGTGGTAAATTCGAGATTTCCTTTTTTGCAAATGCTACGGATACCGGTAAAAATTATGTCTACGAAGTCGTAGCTGATATAACCGATTTAAATGGTGAAACCCGTTCGAAGACGATCAACCTAACTGTAGGAAAGAAAGATATTATACTTAACATCAGTACAGAACAAGTTATGTATTTGAGCAAGAAAGCAGATAGCATCTCTTTTTCGGTTACCAATTTAAATCATGAAACCATTAAAGCTGATGTTAAAGCAGAATGGATTTTATTGCAGGCGCCATCAAGGCTGATGAACAAAAGCCCTTTTTATGCCGAAAATTATGCCATGAGCAAGGAAGATTTTATTAAAAACTTCCCTCATGATGACTATAACAATGAACTTGAAGTAGCCAAATGGCCGGTAAAATCAGTAGAATTTAAACAAAACCTTAGCGCCAAAACTGGACGTGGAAATTTAAGCTTTAGTCAGAAAGACCTGAAGCCAGGTTATTATAAAATTAGCTTAACGGCAGTAAATGGACAAAATGATACGGTTACAGTTGATAAATACCTGGTGATTTATCATGCAGCGCCAGCGGTCATACAATCAAACATCGAATGGGTTACACCAGAGGTTACGGTGATCAAACCAAACGAAAGTGCCGTATTCCGTTTGGCAGGTTTAGCAGAAAACAGCAAGGCTTATTACGAAGTTTATTATCGCGATAGTATAGCCGAAAAAGTGTGGATCAGTTTATCGCCAAAACAGGCCATTATTAAAATACAACCGAAAGCCAATTACGAAGATGGTTTTGCCGTACAGTTTACCATGGTGCATCAGGGCACTGTTTACAACTCCATGCAACAGGTTCAAATTGTCGATCCACAGAAAGAACTGAACATCCGCTTTTTAACCTTTCGCGATAAGTTGCAGCCCGGTGAAAAGGAAAGCTGGAAACTGCAGATCAGTAATAATAAGGGAGAAAAACAAATGGCCGAAATGGTGGCCACACTTTACGATGCAAGTTTAGATGACCTTAAGCCAATGGATTGGAATACCAACCTGCAAACCACTTTTAATTATGGTTTCTATAACTGGAATTTCAATGTAAACAATGTTGCTAACCCGGGTTATCTATGGTTTTTAAGACAGGACAGGGATTATAGCGTAATTACCCGGAGTTATGAAAACCTAAACCTGTTTGGGTATAACTATTATGGCGGATACAATTATGGCTACCGGAACTACATCAGCAATTTACAAAGAGCTCAACGAAAAGGTTTATCTCTGGAAGCGTTAAAAAAACTGGCGGAGTTAGAAAACGGTAAATTAATTTATGGGGTGGTGTTCGATAATCAGGGCGAAATACTGCCGGGTGTACAGGTTAGCATAGGTAAAAAAGTTATCACCACCAATGTTTATGGTATTTATACAATTGATGGCAAAGCCGGGGAAATACTTCATTTTTCTTATATAGGCTATAAACGCTTTTCTGTGAAAATAGGTAGTAAAAAACGAATTGATATAGCACTGAAAGAGGATGGGAATGCTTTAAATGAAGTAATGGTTGTAGGCTATGGGGCGCAGAAAAAGGAGATGACAAGTGCAGCGATACAGATTAGAGGTTCGGCTACCTTGCAGGGGAGGGTTGCGGGGTTAAGTGCTGCGCCACCTACAGTCGAAATGTTGAAGAGTGCATCTTCAGGAGGACTATTAAATGATAAACGCTATGATCCAACATTGCGTCAAGAAGTAGAGGCGCTCAAATATCAAAAACCAAATATTACAGCCCGTACCAATTTCAACGAGCTTGCATTTTTCTACCCGCAGTTGTTAACCGATGACAAAGGCGAAATCAAGATCGAATTTACCATACCGCAAAGTTTAACCCGCTATAAAATGATGGGTTTTGCACATACCAAAGATTTAAAAACAGCAACGGTTACGAATGAGCTGGTAACGCAAAAACAATTGGCCATTGGCATTAATGCACCACGGTTTTTTAGAGCGGGCGATACCATTTTATTAAGCGCCAAACTGAATAACCTTTCAGGTAAAAAACTTACAGGCAACGCTAGTTTGGCACTTACCGACGCCTTGACAGGAAAAGCCATCCAGATTTTTGAGGCAAATGAAAAATCAGCGAAAACTTTCGAGGTGGACAATGAGGGAAACGCTGTTTTAAAATGGACATTGATTATCCCATCAGGCATTAGTGCCATTACCTATAAAGTTTTGGCCCAAAGTGGCAAATTTAGTGATGGTGAAGAAAATACCATTCCGGTTTTGGCAAATGCCATGTTGGTGACCGAAAGTATGCCTGTAAATGTGCGTGGCAACACTACCAAAACTTTCGATTTTGAGAAACTGAAGCAATCAGGAACATCCAAAACCTTACGCAACCAAAGTTTAACTTTCGAGTTTACCTCTAATCCGGTTTGGTACGCAGTACAGGCCTTACCTTACCTAATGGAATATCCTTACGAGTGTGCCGAGCAAACTTTTAGCCGCTTTTATGCCAATAGTTTTGCAACGGGAATCATCAATTCATCACCAAAAATTAAAACGGTTTTTGAACAATGGAAAAATACCAATAACGGCGAAGCATTGTTATCAAACCTGGAGAAAAACCAGGAATTGAAATCGATTTTATTAGAAGAAACACCCTGGGTACGCAATGCAGCTAATGAAAACGAACGTAAAAAACGTTTGGCTGTACTTTTCGATTTGAACAGAATGACCTATGAGTTAAAAGCCAATTTTGAGAAGCTGGAAAAAATGCAGTTTAATAACGGTGCATTCCCATGGTTTAGTGGTATGCATGAAGATCGATACATTACCCAGCACATCGTTTTGGGCATGGGCCAGTTAAAAAAACTGAAACTGATCGATGAAAAAGCTTATCCAAATTTTAATGCAATGCTAAATAAGGCTACTATTTATTTAGATGCGGAATTCGTTAAAGATTATAAGAAAGAACTGAAGGAAAAACGCTTTGGTTACTTGCCTTTACACTACCTGTTTGCCAGAAGTTATACCAATCAAAAAAATACATCAGCAGCTTTTGCAAAAGCTAAAGATTTTTACCTCAAAAAATTAGTGGTCGACTGGAAAACCTTTGACACTTACCAGTTGGCACAGGCAGCCTTGGTTTTAAACAGAAACGGCAATCATGTAGAAGCAAAAAAAATCATTACCCTGTTAAGTCAAACCGCACAACAGAATGATGAAATGGGCATGTACTGGGCTACCAATAAAGCGGGCTGGTGGTGGTACCAAAGTCCGGTTGAAACGCAGGCTTTATTGATGGAGGCTTTTGACGAAGTGGCCAATAATACCAAAGCGGTGGAAGAAATGAAAATCTGGTTGCTTAAAAATAAACAAACCAATGATTGGAAAACGACTAAAGCAACTGTTGCGGCCTGTTATGCTTTATTAATGAAAGGTTCTGATTTATTAAACGAAAGTAACCAGCCTGAAATTATCATCGGAAATCAGAAACTGGCTGATCTGCAACAGCCAAATGCGAAGCAGGAAGCTGGAACAGGTTATCAGAAGGTGACCATTGCTGGTGCTGATGTAAAACCGGAAATGGGTAAAGTGCAGGTGAAAAATAATAATACAACAATTGCCTGGGGAGCGCTCTACTGGCAATATTTTGAACAAATGGATAAAATAACTTCAGCCAGTACGGGTGTTAAAATTAAAAAACAGTTGTTTATCCAAAAAACGAGCGAAAAAGGTGATGTTCTGACACCATTAACGGCAACAAATTTTTTAATGCCGGGCGATTTGTTAAAAGTGCGCATAGAAATTTATTGTGACCGGGATATGGAATACATTCATTTAAAAGATATGCGTTCATCGGGTTTCGAGCCCGTAAATGTCATCTCCAGCTATAAATATCAGGATGGTTTAGGTTATTATGAAAGTACAAAAGATGCTTCAACCAATTTCTTTATCAGTTACATGCCGAAAGGAACCTACGTTTTTGAATATCCGTTAAGGGTTACCCATTCGGGCAATTTTTCGAATGGCATTACCAGTTTACAAAGTATGTATGCGCCAGAGTTTACTACACATTCTGAAGGGATAAGGGTAAGTGTAAAACCTTAAGATTTTGGGCGCCGAGCTTTCTCATCAATATAGAATTGTTTTCCTGAGCTTGTCGAAGGACATTTTTAAATGTCTTACAAGATGTTTCGACAAGCTACCATTAACAGACTCCAATAGAATGGTCGTCATCTCGGAGCGGAGCTACGCGAAGTGGAGAGATCTATTAATTTAGATTTTGCTTCGCAGAGCCTTCGGGTTCTCGACTGCGTTGCACCCGATAGATAGCTATCGGGTCCGCTCGAGATGACGGTAACATGAGGGAATTTTTACATGAAGATTAATTACTGTCATTCATATCGATTTTTATCCAATAAACTATCCTTCAGGATGATGTCATCTGAGGTGAAATCGCCATTATGATATAACCCTTAAATTACATTAAGTAAGTTGTATTCCGCCGTAAGTGGCGCCAATGGGAATGATTTTTTCTCCAATCCAAATCTGGCTGCGGTCAAATTTGGATATTTTGTTTTTAGCAATAATGAATGCCCTATGGCAACGGATAAAACCTGTTTTCGGCAATAGATCGGCCAGATCGTTTATCGTAATGCGTGAGCTTAATAATTTGCTTTGAAGCTGGATTTGGGTATAATTGCCTGATGCTTCGATGTACAAAATTTCATCAAGTGCTACTTTTACCTGTTCGTAGCCATCTTTTATAAAAATGTGACTGGCTTTTGCTTCTTGCTTTCCGCTTCGCAGGTTAAATAGTTCGTGCGCTTTATTGCATGCTTTTAAAAAGCGCGAAAGTGAAAAGGGTTTTAGCAGGTAATCAATTGCATCAAGTTCAAAGCTTTGTACCGCATGTTCGGTGTAAGCCGTGGTAAAAATTACCATTGGTGGCTTGCTCAGGCTCTTTAAAAAATCAATTCCGCTGATATCTGGCATTTTAATGTCGAGAAAAATTAGGTCTACACTATTGTGTTGGAGATAAGTGATGGCTACAAAAGCATCTGTAAAGGTTTTCTGCAATGTAATAAACGGAACTTTTGAGGCATGCGATTTTATAATCTCTAATGCAATCGGTTCATCATCTATAGCTATGGCAGTCATTTTTGGTTGGTCTTTGTGGATGTCAGGCTAAGCGTAGTCTAAGCCCATTATTTGGTAAAATTCTTATGGCTAGTAGTGTTTTTACAAATAGATAGTTCTTTAAGTTTATCCCAGTTATCGTTTATAATAGCCTCTTTCTTTTTTCTAGACCAACCTTTAATTTGTTTTTCAAAATTAATGGCTTCATTAATGTCTTCAAAGTGCTCGCAAAATACTAAGATTATAGGTCTTTTTCTAGCAGTATAACAAGTTAGGTTTGTAGCATTTTCGTGTTCATAAAGTCTTCTGTCTATATCGTTTGTAACTCCCGTGTAGTAGGAGTTATCTGCGCATTTTAAAATATAGACAGTATAAGTTTCCATTTAATTTTTGCACTTCGATTCCAATAAAAAGTAATGTCATCCTGAGCGGAGTCGAAGGATCTTTAACCCTAATAAATATAGCGAAATCATTAAAAATGTCAAATGTTAATAAGTTTTGTTAATTGCGCTTCAACTCCGCTCAGCGTGACAAAACGATTGTATTATACTTATTTAATAATCGATTTTAAGTAGTATCATTTCAATTCTTCTCATTCAGTTTAGTAATGTCGTCCTGAGCGGAGTCGAAGGATATTTGCATGAATAGTAATTATCTGATTATTGCGCTTCGACTCCGCTCAGCGTGACAAACGGTTTTATGCTTCATTGAATAATGTCGTTCCGAGCGGAGTCGAAGGACTAATCCAACTGCAAAGTTAAATGAACAAAAAACTCATTGGCACTTTCACGGATAATCAGTTCGTGTTTTCCATAATAGATTAATGATAAACGTTGTTTAACATTTTCGAGTCCGATGCCGCTTTTCAATTTCTCGGGATCGTGATCTGCTTTGATGTATATACTATTGCTTACATCAAAATATAATGTACTTTCTTTAGTTTGCAGCGTAATTTTAATGTACGAAGGTTGTTGCAAACTAATCCCGTGTTTAAATGCATTTTCGATAAATGGGATTAATAACATCGGTGTGATCTGTAGGTTGTTCAACTGTTCTTCAATGTGCGTATCAATTCTGATATCAGCAGAACGTGAGGTACGAAGCTTTTGTAAATCGATATAATTGTTCAGGTATTCTACCTCCCGGGTCAGCGAAATCTTATCCTGTGTATTTTCGTGGAGCATAAAACGCATCATGTCGCCCAGTTTTTGAATTCCCTCACCGGTTCTTTCTGCATTTTCCTGTAAAGCAGTTCCATATAGTGTGTTTAATGCATTAAATAAAAAGTGTGGATTGATCTGTGATTTTAAGAAATTCAGGTTGGCATCCGATTTTCCCAGTTCTGTTTTCAGCATCTGGATTTCGCTGAGTTTTTCAAATTTATGTTTGTAAATATACCACGCAGACGGTGTGGTGATGCAGATTAAACATATGATATTTAAGACCAGCGTAATTGGTATAACTTCGCCATTGCGCATAAATGGGATTAGGATAATCAGCAATAGAATGGAGATGATTATGGTTAAACCTACATTCCCCCAGAAATACCGGCCAAAGCCCTTAAAGTTTTTACGAAGATTTGGAATGATATAATAAATGGCGCAAAAGGCAAAGAAAATATTTACCGGTGGTACAAGTAACCAAACAATCAATAATTCATAATCTATCTTTAACGAGATTACGGCAGCGAATACCATGAGCGAAATCAGCCAGATTTTAGTAGCAGTGAATATCTCCGGAATGATGTTGTTATTATAATGATTTAAAAAAGGAATTCTTTTTAACAGTTCTAATCCGCGTTCGTTAAAATAAGAATAGGCATTAAATAAAAGGTATAGAAAAAAAATATAAGTAAAGGCTTCACCAAAAAACATATCGTAAGCTTTATCTATATCATCAAATTCTACTATTCTGTAGGCTTGCGTATAGGTATTGGCAACCATCCATGTAATAATAGAAATGGTTGTAACGGCAATGGTAATGATCAGGTTCATGGCAACGTTTTGCTTTCTGGCCAATTGGGGCATCGAGACAAAACTGAACAGCAGGAAACTGAAATAAATGATACTGATCTTAAACAGTTCAGGAAGGAAAAAATTCTGCATGATACTGTAATCGATCGAGTTTTCAGAGAAATGGTACGATCTACCGGATCCATAGGTGATCTGTGTACAAATACTGATCAGGGCTAGTATATATAACGTTGTAGAGATCCAAAACGCTAGTTGGTTGATGTTTTTTGATTTGATAGCAGATGAATGACCTGAAAGAATTTCCATTTTTTTCTAAATTAATGTTACAATTTTACAAAGAGAATCAGCTACAAAATTTAAAATGTGATGGATGGTGCTAAAAATGTGACGGATGATCAGAATTGAAGAGTTGTCAACTTTCATCGCCCGCTCGCTAAAAAGTTGACAACTCTTTAATTTTTAACTAAATGTATTGATGTATAGTTAGATGTCTGTTGTGCTGCCAGATGTTACCTGACTTTTCTCGAAAATCAATCATTCAACTTTGTGTCTGATGGTAATATCCAACAGCACGGATAAACAATTTTACTATCTTTGAAACGGATGGCTGGGATTGGTTTTTCCATCATCCATATAACATTTTCCATCTTAAATTATTCAATATGACCGTTTACGGAATTCCAAATTGCAATACAGTTAAAAAGGCGCTCGATTGGTTAAAAGCACATCAGGTAGATTTTGAATTTCACGATTTCAAGAAAAAAGGCATTATCGCTGAGAAATTAAACGACTGGTGTAATACTTTTGGTTGGGAAACGGTACTAAACCGTAAAGGCTTAACCTGGAAAAAACTCACCAAAGAGGAGCAGGCAAAAATTGATAACCAGGATTCGGCAGTTGCTTATTTGAAAGAAAATACCAGCGCCATTAAACGCCCGGTTATTGAGAAAGATAGCAAGGCTGTATTAATTGGCTTTGACCATGAAAATTATTTAAAAACACTAGCCTGATTCAATTGTTCTAATGTTAAAGATTGTTAAAAGCAGTTTTTAATTGTTGAACTAAGTTACTTTTGAGTATGTACAAACTGATCATTTTTCTATTGCTGGCCTTGCCCATAAGTGTTTTTGCACAAACGGTAACTACGGGTACAGTTTTCGATTATTCGAAAAAAACACTTTCTCTTCCTGGTGTGAGTATCAGAAACCTGAACAGTAAAAAAGTAACCAGTACAAATAAAGACGGAAAGTATAGCATTAGCGCTAATATTGGTGATCTTTTAGAATTTTCTGCCGTGGGCTATCATACTGATACGCTGTACCTGACCAACCTCTTGAACAGAACGATATACCTGCCGGCTAAAACGAATAGCTTAAAAGATGTAGATATTACCGCAGTCAGGATGAATAGTCAGATTACGGATGCTAAAGATCCACTGGCTGAGAAATATACGCTATTGAGTACAGGCGGAAACCTGAACCGTAAGCGCATGACCGATAAAGTTGGCGGCTTAAGCCTGAATCTTGGTTATGGTAAATATAAGAGACAACAGCGGAAAGAAGCAGATTTAGAAGAAAAGGAAATGTATCAGGATGAAATAGACGAAAACTTTACGCCAAAGGCCATTACTGATCTGACTAAACTTGAGGGTGAAGAACTTAAAAACTTTATGATCATTTACAGGCCTTCAATCGAAGCTGTAAAGTCCGAAAGACCATTCCGCTATGCTTTTTACATCTCACGTGCCTTTGCAGCATGGAACAAATTAACGCCTCAGGAAAGAAAACTGCAGGATCTGCCAAAATTGAAGAGTAATTAAAAAATAATCCGTCACCCTGAATTCATTTCAGGGTCTGCCTCATGAAAGCTTACCACCTAATAAAATTGATAAATATGAATAAATATTGATTTGATTAGGGTTAAAAAATCGTTTAAATAAACACAACATTATTGGTAATATTATAACCACATATAAATGGATCTGTGGTTATTTTTTATATTTACAGCTTATTACAACCTTATTATCATGAAATTGACTAAACTGATTAATTTTGGTTTGGTTTGTTGTGTTTTTGCTTTTTCAGCATCAGCTCAACAGACTGCGCCCCCCGTACCAGCTCCAAATTATAATCCTGCTGAAGCCTTTGGACCACTATTTTACACCCAAAATGGGAATGAGTTCCGTTCTGCCAATGGTGCACCGGGGCCGAAATACTGGCAAAACCGTGTTGATTATAACATTACGGCCAACCTTGATGAAACCAAAAACATAGTTAGCGGAACAGTTACCATTACTTATAAAAATAACAGTCCCGATAAGTTACCCTATTTATGGTTACAATTAGATCAAAATACTTTTAAAGAAACTTCACGTGGTTATGCCATTACCCCTTCACGAAGCCGCTACGGCGCACAGGGCGAAAAATTTGATGGTGGATATAAAATCCAGAATGTTAGCGTAGCCCAAAAAGGTGGTCTAGTAAAATTCACCTCCATCGTTGAAGATACCCGCATGCAGATCCGTTTAGATCAGCCTTTGGCCCCTAATGGTGATCTGATTACCATTAAAATGGATTATTCGTACATTGTACCCAAAGAAGGATCGGATAGAACCGGGCATTTAACCACCAAAAACGGCGAAATTTTTGCCATTGCGCAATGGTTTCCACGCATGTGTGTGTATGACGATGTAATTGGCTGGAACACCTTGCCCTACTGGGGAGGCGGCGAGTTTTATTGCGAATATGGCGATATCAACTTTGCCATCACTGCACCGGCCAGCCACATTGTAATGGGCTCGGGCGAGTTGTTAAACCCTGCTGAAGTTTTTACCCCAGAGCAGTTAAAAAGATGGAACGCGGCTAAACTGAGCGATGCCACCGTGCACATCCGTAGCGAAGCAGAGGTAACCGATCCAAAATCACGTCCGGCGAAAGATAAATTAACCTGGAAGTTTAAAATTATCAATGCACGCGATGCAGCCTGGGCTTCATCAAAAGCATTTGTATTGGATGCGGCAAGATATAAACTGCCAAGCGGTAAAACAGGTTTAGCGGTTTCTGCACAACCTGTAGAAAGCAATGGCGTCGATTCTTATGGCCGTGGCGTAGAATATGTGAAATCTACCATCGAGCATTATTCATCAAAATGGTTCGAATACCCTTATCCTATGGCTGTTAACGTAGCTACAAATATCGGTGGTATGGAATATCCGGGTATTGTTTTCTGTGGTTGGACGGCGAAAAAAGCCAGTGCCTGGGGCGTAATCGATCACGAATTTGGGCACACCTGGTTCCCGATGATTGTAGGTTCTAACGAGCGTAAATACGGTTGGATGGACGAAGGATTTAACACTTTCATTAATGGTATTTCTAAGAAAAACTTTAATAAAGGCGAATATGCAGGTCCTCCGGCTGATTTACACAGAATTGGCAGAAGTGTGATCGGTAACCCTATTTACGAAAATATTATGCTGATGCCAGATGGTATGGCCGAAAGAAACATCGGCCTTAACCTATACAGCAAACCAGGATGGGGCCTGGATATTCTGAGAAACCAGATCTTAGGTGAAGACCGTTTTGACTATGCTTTCCGCCAGTATATTAAAAACTGGGCATTTAAACATCCAACGCCATTTGATTTCTTCCGTTCGATGGAAAATGGTGCAGGAGAAGATTTAGCCTGGTTCTGGAGAAGCTGGTGGTTAAACAACTGGAAAATGGACCAGGGTATTGCCGGTGTTGAAGCTGTTAAACAGGGCGATAAACTGGTAGGCTATAACATTAGAGTCGCAAACCTGGAGAAAATGCCGATGCCAATCATTCTTCAGGTTAAAACCAAAAGTGGAAAAACCGAAACGGTAAAAGTTCCGGTTGATGTTTGGATGAAAAATACAAGTTGGTTGGTTCGTTTCCCAACAAGTGAAGAAATTGAATCGGTGACGCTGGATCCGGATAAAGTATTGCCAGATTCGAATCCTGATAATGATACCTGGACCGCTGCGGGCAACTAAGCTAAACTTAAATAATTCCAGACCTCCTGATTTTAAAAGATCAGGAGGTTTTTTTATGGCAAAGTACCGACGGATTAATTTTAAATATCAATTAGTTTAGCAATAAAATGATATAACATGAGCACTTCACTAATAGAAATAAGCAATCCTGAAGGAATTTACGATCCCCGTCCACATGGCTATTCACATGTTGCATCTGTTCCGGCCTGGAGCCAGCTGGTATTTGTTGCTGGCCAGGCAGGGAGTAAAACGGATGGTGTTTTAAGCCCCGATTTCAGGACACAGGTAGCCATTGTATTTGAAAATATTGCAATTGCTTTGGCAAGCAAAGGTTTAAAAATGGAAAATATTGCCAAGTTAACCACTTTGGTTGTCGATTACGATGAGGAAAAGCACGAGATCCTGATCGAAGAATCGAATAAAATATGGGCTGATCAAAAATTCCCGGTAAATACACTTATTCCGGTACAAAGGTTGGCCTTAAATGGCATGTTGATCGAAATTGATGCCACGGCTGTTGGTTAATTTATAAACCCGGTTACCACAGAACGTTCGTTTTCAAATAAAAAAAACATTGTTTAGGCTTAGGAAATGAACAGTCCGATTCTTTTGGCGGTCTACAGTCCCGCTCCCGCTTCTGCACCCGATGAAAAATCGGTTGCATCCCGCTCCGATCAGGTTTATTTACAGTGGTTAAGCTCTTTTGGCTACATGGCGGGAGCAGGCCTTTCATCCTAAACCTGACAGTAGCGAGCATGAAGTGCAACGGAATAAAGCGGATGGCAGGGCTACAATGGCCAAGTACCACAGCACGTTCGTTTTCAAATAAAAACATTGTTAAGGTTTAGGAAATGAGCAGTCCGGCTCTTTTGGCGGCCTGCTGTCCCGCTCCCGCTTCTGCGCCCGCTGAAGAACCGGTCGCATCTCGCTCCGTTCGGGTTTAGTTACGGCGGTTAGCTCGTTTGGCTACATGCCTGGAGCAGGCCATTCATGGTAAACCTGACAGCAGCGAACACGAAGTGCAACGAAGTAAAGCGGATGGCGGGGCTACAATGGCCAAGTACCACAGCACGTTCGTTTTCAAATAAAAAAACATTGTTTAGGCTTAGGAAATGAACAGTCCGATTCTTTTGGCGGTCTACAGTCCCGCTCCCGCTTCTGCGCCCGCTGAAGAACCGGTCGCATCTCGCTCCGATCGGGTTTAGTTACGGCGGTTGTCTCGTTTGGCTACATGCCTGGAGCAGGCCATTCATGGTAACCTGACAGCAGCGAACACGAAGTGCAACGAAGTAAAGCGGATGGCGGGGCTTCATTTGCCAAGAACCATTGCACCTTGGTTTCCAAAAAAGAAAAATATGATTAATTTGGTGTTGTTAACGCATCATGAGGTGCCCTGTATGTTTTAAATCTCTAAAACAACATTAATAACAATAGAAATTTAAGGATGGAAAAAGCAGAGCGCAAAAACGTTTACAAAGTTTACAATAAAATAGGGCGTTGGTTTGCCGAAAATCGTTATGCCGATTCAGTAGAAAAAGCTTACTTAAATGATATCCTCAAACACCTTCCAACGGATGCAAAGGTTTTAGACCTGGGCTGTGGTAATGGAAAACCCATATTGGAATATTTTATTAACCATGGTATAAATGTTTTAGGCGTTGATGCCAGTGCGCTCATGATCGAATTGGCTAAGGCCAGCTTCCCAGCCACAAGGTTTCTGATTAAGGATATGCGGAAACTGGATCTGGATGAAGAATTTGATGCCATTATTGCCTGGCACAGCTTTTTTCATCTTCCGGCTGATGATCAGTCTAACATGTTTACTGTTTTTAAGCGTCATATAAAGGCTAATGGTATTTTACTGTTTACATCTGGAACGGAACGGGGAGAAGTATGGGGAATGAATGGTGGCGAAAATCTTTTTCATGCCTCATTGGCTACAGCTGAATATCAGGACTTACTTCAGGCAAACCAATTTGAGGTAATCAGACATAAAATAAACGATCCTGATTGTGGTGGCGCAAATGTTTGGATGGCGAAATACAAACCCCGATAAATTTCCTTTAACTTTGCTAAATGGCCGAACAGCAAAAGAACAATCCCTTACACGGTATCACTTTAGAGAAAATAGTAACTGACCTCCATGCACATTATGGCTGGGAAAAATTGGGATCATTGATCAGGATCGATTGTTTTAACAACAACCAAACGATCAAATCGAGCTTGAAATTTTTAAGAAGAATGCCCTGGGCAAGAAAAAAGGTTGAAGATTTATACCTCGATACTTTTAAATGATGGAATGAATGAGTTTAGAATGATAGAATGGGCTAGTCTAATCCAACATTCTCTCCTTCGGTCCTTCCGTCATTGAATCATTAAATCCTTCTCTCATTCCATCATTTCTCTTTCCTTTGCAACCTTTCTTTTAAAACCGTCGTCATCCTGATCTAAACTGTACAAATGAAAAATATTTTCTACTGTTCTTTACTAATAGTTGCGTTAAGCAGCTGTGCGCTTGGCGTTATGACAACGGTTTATTCCATGTCGAAGGGTAAACTGGATATCCCTCAGAAAGAAACTTACACTGTCGTTTACCAGGCCAATTTTGATGATCATTTATCAGCTGATGTGGCTTACACTAATGAAAGTGGGAAACAGGCAGAACTAACAGAAGTAAATGGAGCGTGGAAAAAAACGGTTACTTTAAAATCAGGATCTCATGTTCAGCTTAAAACACTAGCCGTTGCCCAAAAAGAAGCTAGAGGCGAATATAAAATCCTGGTAGATGGAAAAGTGATTTCTGAATATATTAACGGGCAAAAGGTTAAATTATACTTTTGACTTTGACTTACCATAATTCATTAAATCTTCATTTTGATTTTCGAGATTTAATCAACAAAATAATCAGGTTTATTCATTATTAATTAAATCGAAAATGAAAGCAATTAAAGTTTTAAGCATCGCTTTATTAGCCATGTTTACCTTTGCAACAGTTAATGCACAAACTGCAGCCCCTGCAAAAACAGCCACTGTAAAATCGCAGACAAAAAAAAGTCATAAAAAACATCATCATAAACACACACACAAAGCAACCAAAGCTTAAAAAAGGAAAGTCTTTCAGGTAAAACTGGAAGACTTTTTTTATGGCTGCTAAGCAAATGAGCCATCGAACAGGCTATTGGTTCCACTTCTGGAATAAGCTTTTTGCAGGTTAGGGGCATTATTGGCTATTGGTTCCCTCAAAAGTTACCCTTTTATCCTGTGTGCTTACCAATTCAGAAAGTTCATACACATTTCTATATCCATAGCCATATAGATTAATATACGTAGGGATATTTAAGGCCAACGAAATTGGTGCTATTTTTTTCTTTATTAAAGCAGGCACAACCTCTTTGCTCGCAAAATTTACCTGGTCATCTATAAAATTGTTATTGCAGTAGATTAGTATTTTGGTATCTGCGTGGGGAATAATCCTTAACAGGTTTTGTTGTGTAAAATCAGCGAAGTTTAAATGTATAGCTCCTTTAATATGTTTTCGTATAAATAGGCTATCTGAGCGGGTATCTAAAATAACGGTACCTTTTTCCCCCGCCATTTTTAAAAATGCTGGTAAATCAACAAGCTTACCTTTTCGGTGTGTTTTAACCCGGGGTATGAGTTTTTCGTAAGCATCAAAATCTACATTGGCCTTTCTTTTAGTGGAAGTGGGTTGTGCATTACATAGAAGTGAAAGGCTGCAAAGTATGATAGTGATGATTTTTATTTTCATTTTTTTGAAAGATTAATAATTATAGCACGCCTGGCACGATCAAATTATGGATTTTGCTCTGCCCGATTTTGCGTTTTTTTTAATTTAAAGCAAATAATTTGATTTTAATAAAGATAATGCATTTTAAACAACGGTATGTAAAAACAATGAAGTATTTACCATAGAGGATTTGGAGCGCGGACTGTTAACCAAAAATCTTCAAGTAAAAACTAATAATTGCCAACTGAATTTTTTTGCGCTAACCTCTTGATTTTTAAAAAGAATTGTTCTACTTTTGCAGTCCGTTTTATGGGCTATCTGTAAGGATGCCGGGGGAGCGGTAAATTTTTTAAATAAAAAACATAAAAAAGCACAATGCCAACCATTCAACAATTAGTTAGAAAAGGTAGAGTAGCACTGGAGTTCAAGAGTAAGTCTCCAGCGTTGGACAGCTGTCCACAGCGAAGAGGTGTATGTACACGTGTGTACACCACTACCCCTAAAAAACCAAACTCAGCAATGCGTAAAGTAGCCCGTGTTCGTTTAACGAACGGTAAAGAGGTGAATGCTTACATCCCTGGAGAAGGTCACAACTTACAGGAACACTCTATCGTATTGATCCGTGGTGGTCGTGTTAAAGATTTACCAGGTGTACGTTACCACATCATCCGTGGTGCGTTAGATACATCAGGCGTTGCTGGTCGTAACCAACGTCGTTCTAAATATGGTACTAAACGTCCTAAACCAGGTCAGGCAGCTGCTGCACCTGCAAAAGGAAAGAAAAAATAATCGGGAGGAAATAAGAAATGAGAAAGTCAAAACCAAAAAAGAGAATTATTCTTCCTGATCCAAAATTTAATGATGTTCAGGTAACCCGTTTTGTAAACAACATGATGTACGATGGAAAAAAATCTATCGCTTATTCAATTTTTTACGATGCTGTTGAAATTGCTGAGAAAAAAGCAGGTGAAAACGGTTTAGAAGTATTTAAACGCGCGTTAACTAACATTATGCCAGCTGTAGAGGTTAAATCCCGTCGTGTTGGTGGTGCTAACTTCCAGGTTCCAACTGAAGTTAGACCAGAGCGTAAAACAGCTTTAGGTATGAAATGGTTAATTTTATACGCTCGTCGTCGTGGTGAAAAAACCATGAAAGAGAAATTAGCTGGTGAAATCGTAGCTGCTGCTAAAGGTGAAGGTGCTGCTGTTAAGAAGAAAGAAGATACGCACAAAATGGCTGAGGCTAACAAAGCGTTCTCTCACTTCAGATTCTAATTCAGAATTAACAGATTAGTAAGATTACACAGATTTAATTAGAAGATTATACTGATTAGCTAAATTACACCGATTTGTTTTTACATAATCGGTGTAATCATTTAAAATCAGATAAATCAAAAACATAACATGGCAAGAGATTTAAAATTTACAAGAAATATTGGAATCGCGGCTCACATTGATGCGGGTAAAACCACAACAACTGAGCGTATCCTTTATTATGCTGGTGTAAGTCACAAAATTGGTGAGGTGCACGAAGGTGCTGCAACAATGGACTGGATGGCACAAGAGCAAGAGCGTGGTATTACCATTACTTCTGCTGCAACTACAGTTAACTGGAAATACAGAAACCAGAACTATCACATGAACATTATCGATACACCGGGACACGTGGATTTTACCGTAGAGGTAAACCGCTCGTTACGTGTATTAGATGGTTTAGTGTTCTTGTTTTCGGCTGTTGACGGTGTTGAACCTCAATCAGAAACGAACTGGCGTTTAGCTAACAACTACAATGTTGCCCGTATCGGTTTCGTTAATAAAATGGACCGTTCTGGTGCTGACTTCTTAAAAGTTGTTAAGCAAGTTAAAGACATGTTAGGTAGTAATGCGGTTCCTTTGCAATTACCTATCGGTTCTGAAGATAACTTCAAAGGTGTGGTTGATTTGATCAACAACCGTGGTATCGTTTGGAATGAGCATGATAAAGGTATGACCTTTACTGAAGTGCCTATCCCTGATGATATGGTTGATGAGGTTGCTGAGTGGAGAGAGAAATTGTTAGAATCAGTTGCTGATTATGATGAGTCTCTAATGGAGAAATTCTTCGACGCTCCTGAAACCATCACTGAACGCGAAGTTTTAGACGCTTTACGTGCAGCTGTTTTAGATGCTAAAATCGTTCCTATGGTATGTGGTTCATCTTTCAAAAACAAAGGTGTGCAAACCATGTTGGATTACGTAATGGAATTATTGCCTTCACCTCTTGATTCAGAAGGTGTAACCGGTACTAACCCGGATACAGGTGCAGAAGTTTTATTAAAACCAAGCATCAATGAGCCATTTGCAGCTTTAGCATTTAAAATTGCAACTGACCCATTTGTAGGCCGTTTATGTTTTATCCGTGTTTACTCAGGTAACTTAGAAGCTGGTTCTTACGTTTACAACACCCGTTCAGAAAGTAAAGAGCGTATCTCACGTATCTTCCAAATGCACGCTAATAAGCAAAACCCTGTGCCTAATGTGGCTGCTGGTGATATTGCTGCGGTAGTAGGATTTAAAGATATCAAAACTGGTGATACACTTTGCGAAGAGAAAAACCCGATTGTTCTTGAATCGATGAACTTCCCTGAGCCGGTTATCGGTTTAGCTATTGAGCCTAAAACTCAGGCTGACGTAGATAAATTAGGTATGGGCTTATCTAAATTAGCTGAAGAAGATCCTACATTCAGGGTTCAGACAGATCAGGAAACTGGCCAGACTGTAATTTCTGGTATGGGTGAGCTTCACCTGGATATCTTAATTGACCGTTTAAAACGCGAATTTAAGGTAGAAGTTAACCAGGGTGCACCACAGGTAGCATACAAAGAAGCTATCTTCGGTACTACTGAACACCGTGAAGTTTACAAAAAACAATCAGGTGGTCGTGGTAAATTCGCCGATATCAAAGTGGTAATCTCTCCAATTGATGCTGACTTTGAAAAAGGTGGTTTACAGTTCGTAAATGAAATTGTTGGTGGTTCAATTCCTCGTGAGTTTATCCCTTCAGTTGAAAAAGGATTTGCTTCTGCAATGACTAATGGTGTACTAGCTGGTTATCCGCTTCCTGATATGAAAGTACGTTTGATTGATGGTTCATTCCACGCAGTCGATTCAGATGCTTTATCATTCGAGCTTGCTGCCCGTATGGCATACCGCGAGGCTTTACCTAAATGTAGACCTGCCTTGATGGAGCCTATCATGAAAATCGAAATCTTAACTCCTGAAGAAAACATGGGTGATGTGATCGGTGATATGAACCGTCGTCGTGGTCAGTTACAAGGTATGGATACCCGTAACGGATCTCAGGTAATTAAAGCATTGGTGCCACTTTCAGAAATGTTCGGTTATGTAACACAGTTACGTACCATCACTTCAGGCCGTGCAACTTCTACAATGGAATTTGACCACTATGAGCCAGCGCCTAAAAACGTTCAGGACGAAGTAGTAGCGAAATCTAAAGGAAGAATTAAATCTGAAGACTAGTATTTGTTAAGCGGATAGCGTTTTGCGTTTAGCGATGATTTTCGCCGCACGCAAAACGCTTAACGCAAAACTCAAGATAAATCCGGTTTCTGTTGTTAATAGCTCTAACAGGAAACCATAACTAAAATAAGATGAGCCAAAGAATCAGAATTAAATTAAAATCTTACGATTACAACTTGGTAGATAAATCTGCAGAGAAAATCGTAAAAACTGTTAAACCTACGGGTGCAGTGGTAAGTGGTCCGATTCCACTTCCTACAGAGAAAAAAATCTTTACTGTTTTACGTTCTCCACACGTAAACAAAAAAGCTAGAGAGCAATTCCAGTTATGCGCTTATAAACGTTTATTGGATATTTATAGCTCTAACTCTAAAACAGTTGATGCTTTAATGAAACTTGAATTACCTAGCGGTGTTGAAGTTGAAATCAAAGTTTAATTGATTTTAAAAGAACAGGAAAGGTCCCGATGCAAATTGGGACCTTTTTTTGTACAGGCCAAATTCTAAAACAAAACCTCGGCTGACTGGTTGTACTGATATGACAAGTAAAGATAAGGAACAAGAAGGATTGCCTGTTGAAGGACAGGATTTTGCTGATCCTAAGGAAGAACTGAAAGATAAGCCTTCCTCGCATGGCGAAGTAGCCAATCAAAAAGGTAGTGATTTTTCTGACCTGGAAGAAAGCAGAATGGAAAACCCACCAGAACACCGGGATGAAAATGGTTCATCTAAAGATGATCTGGATAGTGGTACAGAGATAGATCAGAGTAAAGGTGTGAATTAGCCGCGGTGGATTAAGAACCGATAAAATGAGGTAAAAAACTTTGTACCACATAATTACACCGAAATTAAACCTTTCTATCATATCTAATGTTCTTAGGAAAGAGTATCTACAAAATAAATTGCTATGGAAAGTAATGAAAATAAAAATATTGATCCTAACGGGGAGATTAACCGCAATGAGGATGATATAGAATGGGATAACGGAGAGGCTACCTATGGACATAAACGAACTGATTTTAAACGTAAAGATGAGCCACAGTCGTCACATACGGTAAACACAGAAAATGACCCTGCCCGTAGCGTAAATGAAGATTTAAATAATTCGAATTTAAGTCAGGGAGAAGATATTGGAAACAGAAACAAGAATGATGAGAAAGGTTTGAGAGGGAAAGATTTATGATTTAATTATAAAGAGATTATCCTCGTAGCATAATCCCTTTATAATCGTTATGCATTTTCCGGTAGATGGAAATTATTTAGGATTCAACAACCATAATAATGCCTTAATTAAGTAGCGAACGCCCTTAAGTAGTTAGTTAATGATCATCGTTTAATTTTGCCGCGAATCCTACAATGCTGTAAATTTCAAAAACTTAAAATCAAATCACAAGTAATATGGATTTAATATATTGATATATGTCAATTTTTTGAATCAGGTCAATCAGCTTTATTTTTAAATTCCAGTATTTAATGCATGGTTTTCATCAGCTTCATTAATACCGGTTTTCGTTTTGAAATCTTCGGACGAACTGCCGGTATGACTTTCTGCACGCTCTAATGTTGGGTCTTTATCTGCGCTGTTATAGGCATCATCGCTAAGTGAATCTTTACCTTGTGTGCCAGAGTTATCTGCCCCGTCTTTTGCTAAAGGATTTCCTTTAATTAATTCGCTGGGCTCTTTGCCATAAGCAGTTACGACATTGGTATCATTACCATCTTCGAAAGCTTTTTGTACATCAGATTTTTCTGATTGTTCATCACCTGATCCTACATAACCTTCAGTATGCTCTTTTTTGTTATATATGCTCGTTTTCATGTTATCATCGTTTAATCAATAAATAAACAGTAGGGAAGCTAAATGGTTTGATTTGCATCATCAAGAAGGATGATTAACAAAAAAGGCAGATATTTCTATCTGCCTCCTGTTTAGTTTTTATAAGGAAAATTCCGTGATATTTTTCGCATCATCCGTTCTACCATATCATCGGTAGAACTCATGATGTTATCGTCCATTGTTTTAAAAAAACGCCATAGTAATTCGCCATCTGATCCATTATTGATGGTTAAGAACATGGTACCTGTTCCGGATTTTCCTCCAAAACCTCCAAATAAAACAGCGGAGGCAATTGCCCCTGCTTCTGATTTCGTTTGTTCTGTTTCGAAACGACCGCCGATCACCGCATCAACACCAAGTATTTTAGCTAATTCATCTTTAGTTGTTTCATCTAACTTATTCAGAACGCCAGCTTTTTTTAATAGGATATTTGTTTTGTCAACATCCTGAAAAGTTACGGTGTAGTCTGAAGCTTTTCTTAACAAGAAAGTATACATACTGGCCTGGATAGATCTAGCCATTGATTCTTCTTGACTTTTGTTCGCTTCTGCATTAAAATTCTTTGGTTGTTTCTTGTAAGAAATTTTTACTGCGTAAGGTAGAATAGCTACAACTTTGTGTGTTTTGATCACATCCTTTAATCTCGGACTTTCAAAAATTTGTTTAGCGCCTTCAAATTGTGCTTTGGTCAAAACCGTAAAGCAGCATAAGACAGCAAGCGTTAATAAGATTTTTTTCATTGTTGTTTGTTTGTTTGTTTGGGCGCAAATATAGATATATCTTTTAATTGATGTAATACAAATTTTACCTGAAACTTTATGCTTAACCATTTTTGCGTTTTGTTTAACTTGCGCCAAATTTTAAATGCCAACGGGATATATGGAGTGGAAATATTTACTTTCGAATAAAAGATACGGACAAGAGCAGTATGGTGCCAGTACAGATCGGGCGCGTTCAGATTTTCAGCGTGATTACGACCGGTTGATTTTTTCGTCCCCGTTTAGAAGGCTGCAGAATAAAACACAGGTTTTTCCCTTACCTGGAAGTGTTTTTGTGCACAACCGCTTAACACATAGTTTAGAAGTGGCGAGCGTGGCCCGTTCCATGGCAAATATATTCTTGAAGGGCATAGAAGAGCACCAACCACAGCTTATTAAAGATGTTCCTTTAATTAATGAAGTAGGCAATATTGTGGCTGCCGCTGCTTTAGCGCATGATTTGGGTAACCCGGCATTTGGACATTCCGGAGAAGCCGCCATTTCGCGCTATTTTACAGACGGTGACGGTAAGGTTTACCAGAAAGAAATGAGTGAATCGCAATGGCACGATTTAATTAATTTTGAAGGAAATGCAAACGCTATCCGCATCTTAACCCATCCCCTTAAAGGAAAAGGAAATGATGCGTATGCGCTCACTTATTCTACCTTGGCTTCGATAGCTAAATATCCGTGTGCCTCAATTGCCGGCAAGCAGAAAGGTATGCTACACCGTAAAAAATACGGTTTCTTCCAATCAGAAGAAGAGAGTTTTAAAAAGATTGCTACAGAACTTCACCTGGCACAGGAAGATAGTGAATACCTTATCTATAAACGACATCCTTTGGTTTACCTGGTAGAAGCTGCTGATGATATCTGTTACAGCATCATCGATCTGGAAGATGCACACCGCCTCAAGATACTTTCCTATGAGGAAGTAAAAGATTACCTGTTGCCTTTTGCCAATTCAACAACAATAGAGGGACGTTTAAAAAATGATTACGAAGACGACGATGCCAAAATTGGTCTACTGCGTGCGAAAGCCATTAATACTTTAACAAACGAATGTGCAGCTATATTTTTTAGCGAACAAGAAAAACTATTAAATGGTGAACTTAACCATAGTTTAACCGATTTATTACCCGAACCTTACATCTCGGCATGGAAAGCTGTAGAAAAAATCTCCGTAGAGCGCATATACAATTTCTCTTCCGTAATACAGAAAGAAGTGGCGGGTTATAAAATTATGGCCGGTTTATTAGAAGAATTTGTTCCTGCACTTATTCATAATAATACACACTATTACAAAAAACTGGTTAAACTTATTCCTAAACAATATCACACCGATTTGACCGATATTTATTCTATTATACAAAGTGTATTAGACTTTGTTTCTGGAATGACAGACCTATATGCTGTAGATTTATACCGGAATATTAAGGGGATATCTTTTCCTTCAGAAACGTAGTATTTTTAAATACCGATAAGTTTTTATTCCAATTTCTTTAAATTAATGGAGCGTTAATACCCTCAAAATGGCTGTTCGTGTAAAATTATGAAGTTATTATTTATATATGAATTTGATTTACAGCGATTTGTATACTGGAGGTGCATTTTTCGTGTAAAGCACAGTTCTCAACTTGTACTAATTATTAGATTTGATCGTTTGGCTACTTCTTATTTGTAGCCTAATCATTAGATCTCATCCCTGTTCATGAAAAAAAAAATACTGATCACGCTGCTAAGTATGGGCTTGGCATTGGCTGTTAACGCACAAACTCCACAACAATTCAATTATCAAGGTGCTGCCAGAAATGCCAATGGTACACCACTTGCAAATAAAAACATATCCCTGCGCATCAGTATACTGGATGCATCTGCAACAGGTACTACGCAATATTCGGAAGTAAGAAATGTGGTTACCAACGTTTTGGGTCTTTATGCTGTAGCCATCGGCTCAGGTGGAGCAAGTGCTGTAACGGGTACGATAGGAGGGGTGACCTGGGCAAGTGGATTAAAATTCGTTAAGGTTGAAATCGATCCGGACAATGGGACTAATTTTATGCTTGCCGGAACAGCACAATTATTAAGTGTGCCTTATGCCTTATATGCCGCCAACGGACCAATTGGGCCTAAAGGCGATCCTGGTGCCACAGGGCCCGTAGGTCCGCAAGGTATACCGGGTGTTGCCGGAGCAACCGGTGCCCAGGGGCCAATAGGTTTAACAGGTGCTCCGGGAGCGGCTGGGGCAACAGGTCCACAGGGTATAAAAGGTGATACCGGCGCAACAGGTGCAACCGGATTACAGGGTTCACAAGGTATTCCTGGTGTTAAAGGCGATAAAGGCGACAAAGGTGATACTGGTCCGGTCGGTCCTTCTACGGGAGCTGCCGGAGGAGACTTAACCGGTAATTATCCAAACCCAACCCTTGCAAACCTTCAGGGCAAAAGCTTAAATGCAGCTGCACCAGCCAATAACCAGGTGCTTTTATTTGATGGTACAGCATGGAAACCAGTAACATTGGATATTAGCCAGTTATCTGGTGCCAAAGCTTTGACTTCAACAGATTTGAGCATTAGTGCCAATGGTAGCACAGCTTTGCTTAAAGATGTGACAATCGATATCAACGCAGGAGCAGTAAACACCATCAAACTGGCAGACGGAGCGATAACCACATTGAAAATAGCTGATGGTTCGGTAACGACGCCCAAACTGGCGGACGGCGCAGTGACTTCAGTCAAAATTGGGAATAAAGAAATTAAAAATGTTAATATAGGCGATACTGCTGTGAATACACTTCAGCTCGCAGATGGTTCGGTAACGACGCCCAAACTGGCGGACGGCGCAATAACTTCAGTCAAAATTGAGAACAAAGAAGTTAAAAATATTAATATTGACGATGCTGCAGTGAATACGCTCCAGCTTGCAGATGGCTCGGTAACTACACCAAAACTAGCTGATGCAGCTGTAACGCTCGCTAAATTAACGACCAATGGCATAAGCGATGCAAATAAAGTATACATTACAAATGCTACAACAGGAAAGCCAGAACTGATCAGCAGAAGCTTATTTGCCAACGCCAATGCCTGGGCACTAAAGGGCAATACAGGCAGCATAGATCAGAACAACAATTTTTTCGGTAATACTGATGATGTCGCCATTAATTTTTTGGTTAATGGTTTAAAATCGGGTCGCTTAGGCAATTCAGCAGAAAGCAATATTTCTTTTGGTTATAAAACACTTACCGCAAACGTATCAGGTTTTTACAACAGTGCATTCGGACGGGAAGCCTTATCGGTAAATATCTCTGGTTACGAAAATAGTGCATTGGGTTACCAGGTATTACAACGTAGTTTTAGTGGCATCAATAACAGTGGTTTCGGTTCGCAGGCCTTATCAGCCAATACCGTTGGTTCCAATAACACCGCGTTGGGTACCCATACTTTAATGGCCAATGGTACTGGTGTTGCCAATACAGCAGTGGGCAGTCTGGCGCTTGAAGCAAACAATGGCGATAACAATACCGCAATAGGCTACGGTGCCGGATCAAAAAATAACGGCGCCGGCAATGTTTTTATCGGAAGCAATGCAGCCGGGAATATGACAAATGCAAATAATACGCTCATAGTGGCAAATTCTAGTACTATCTACCCTTTAATTGCGGGCAGTTTTACTGCCAACGGTGGTTCGCTAACACTTAACGGAACATCAGCAGCAACTGCTATAGCTTATGCGCCTGCAAATGCCAGTACTTTAAATATTAATGGTTCGGTTTCGGCCAGTATTTTAACTTTTACTACTGCAGGTACATTAACCCTAAATGACAGTCATTATACCGTTAGAATAAAAAATGCAGGCGCAAATGTAACCGTTAATCTTCCTGCTGCCAGTACCTGTAAAGGAAGGGTGTATGTGATTATTAAAGCCCTATCATCCGGTGATGTAACCTTAAATAACCCTGTGTTACTAAACGACGATTCGAGTTTAACCACGATTACGGGGAATAAAACCTTTACCATTCAAAGCGATGGTGTTACGTGGGTCTCTTTAAACTAAAACGAGATGAGAAAAATATACTTTCCGTTTATATGCCTGTTTTTGCTGTTTTTGGGAAATAATCTGAAAGCACAAAACTTACCCTATATCTTTAATTCTACCAGTGCTTACGGAAGAATCAATAATCAGCTGTACGATTTCAGTATCGGCGAAATGGCTGTGGTGCAAACTTTTCAGGCGGCTGGTACAACATTGAGTCAGGGTTTTTTGCAGCCTTTTCTGATGATACAAACCACTGCAGATGTTGCTATAATCAACAACATTCTTAGCCCGAATGGTGATGGTAAAAATGATTTTTTCGTGGTTAAAGGTTTAGAAAAGTATCCGAACAATAAACTGACCATATTTGATCGGGGAGGCAGGATGATCTATGCTGCCACGAACTACCAAAACAATTGGGATGGTTATTTTAATGGGAAACCGTTAATGGAAGATACCTATTATTATATGCTTGATTTGGGTACAGATGGATCAATAAAAGGCTTCATATCCATTTTATATAAAAAATAACAGTGAAAGAAATGAAATATTATATCGCAGCGCTGTTGTTTTTAAGCATTAAACCAGCATTTGCCCAGCTTAATCCTCTGGGGGGCAGCTATTACCAGAACCAATTTTTGGCTAACCCGGCAATGGCAGGCTTAGCAACAGGCTTAACCTTGAATGCCGCTTTTAAAACCCAGTGGGCTGGAGTAGAGGGTGCTCCAAAAATTCAATATCTTACCGGCGATTATGGTTTTACCAGCAATAAGGTCGGGTTAGGTTTGCTTTTTTACAATGAAACTGCAGGCGCCATTAACCGTACAAGAGCAACATTCACATATGCTTATCATGTGCCTTTAAACGGCGGGACAAATTTCCTCGATTTTGGATTATCGGCCGGTATTATGAACGAATCTATAGATTTTAATAAAGTTAAAGGCGATTTAGACGATGATGTGCTGAACAGTTTTAACGATCGTAAACTTTATTTAGATGGCGATTTTGGTGCCGCTTACCGTAGCGATAAATTAACATTGCAGGCTGCCCTGCCAAATCTCAAACGGTTTTTTAAAAGAGATATATTAAGAAATGTTGTAGACCGCTCAACCTATTTTATTGCTGCAGCTTATCAATTTAACACTGATAAATTGATTAATAGCATTGAACCAAAATTAGTATACAGGGGCGTGCAAAATTATGATGGTATTTTTGATGCAGGTGTTAATATCCAGCTTTTGGATAGTAAATTGATGGTTAATGGCATTTACCATAGTACCAACAGCTTAACAGCTGGTTTTGGTACCAATTATAAAAACCAGTTTTCGCTGCTTTTTCAGTACACCACCAATACCTCAAAAATGCTGAATTATAGTAACGGGGAGTTTGAGCTGGGCCTGAAATACAGTATTAAGAATTAAAAATGAAATTTCTCTTTTAGTAAATCGGGTTGTCAGCTTTTATAGCCATCTTGCTGAAAAGTTGACAACTCTTTTAATGAAGTTTCAGTAAGTTTTACAGTAATTTTTGGTAAAAGCAGTTCCACTCTCGCTTTGACCGGGTTTAGGTGGCCAAATGGTACTGCTGTAGGTAGAATAAACCCGACAGCAGCGGCAGCTCCCGATTTAAGCACTGATTTTTTTGTTTTTAAGGTGTGCTTGCTTGTTTCACAGGTTTCATCGGGACTATAGCGAATGGCGGGGCTGGTTGAACCGAAGTACCACAAGCCCTGCTTTACAAAATAAAAAGACAATTATTCTGTATGAATTTAAGCATTGTGGTGTCAGATGTTTTCATCTGACACCAACTAGCATCTTCTAAAGATTTTGCGAGATGCGAGACAAACCTCCCTTTTGATTGGTACATCTGGTGTTAGATCTTTCTATCTTCCCCGGCCTTCATCCCATTTATTACGCTCATCCTGCAGCTCACGGGCAAGTTTCATTTCTTTATCTTTTGCTTTTACCTTATGTGCCTGAAACTCATCGGCCACTTCCTGGTAAAGTTCAGTTCTGTATTTGGCCTCATGCCTTAACTTTCCAGATTGAAAAATAACAAAAGCCAAACCGATGCCCAGCACAATAATAATACTCCAAACAATGGTATTATATGTACCTTTATTAAAGGCAATTCCTAAAAACTTAATTTCGTTAACGGAGGCTGTAGCGTTGGCCAGTGAACTTTCTTTTCCCGTAACTTCACCTTTTAAACTCGAAATATTTCCAGCCTGTGCCTTAATTTCCTGTCTGGCTTCCTGCAATTGCTTGCGTTCCTTTTTTAATGTATCATTCACACTTTTCCATAAAGCGGATAAGCGGTTTGGATTGATCAGTTTTGCGCCATACAAACTTTTAGATTTTTTTAACATGAACTGATACTGGCCGTTGAGCGATGGATCGGTATTTTTAGTAGTGTCAGGAGCGGTTTGCGCAAACGCAACGTTTAAAAATAGCATAGCGCCTAAAAACAAGAGGGTGTGTTTAATTTTCTGCATAGTTTAAATATAGGTATTAGCTTGTAAAGCTACATGTTTATCCATTTCGGGGTTAATAAAATTGTTTAAGATTTTGGCAAATCGATAAAATTATATTGGTTTAACATTCTAAATAACAATTTTATCTAAGTTTTATTATAAATTTATTTACGATAGGTTACATTTGTTTCATGCAAATAGGAATTATTGGTATGGGCGATATGGGCAAATTGTATGCTCTATCGTTTGTAAATGCTGGTTATAAGGTATGTGGGGCAGATATGCCTTTACGTTTTACAGATTTAAAAAATGAGCTTGAACCGAAGAGGATTGAAGTTTTAATTGATGGCCATGAGGTGGCGCGTAAATCTGATTTTATCATTTACTGCGTTGAAGCCGAAAAAATTGATGAAGTAGTGGCTACTTTTGCACGCTCGACCAAGTATGGTGCAATAGTTGCAGGCCAGACATCAGTTAAACACCCGGAAATTGCTGCTTTTGAAAAACACCTTTCGCAGGATACCCAGATTGTCACCTGCCATTCTTTGCATGGTCCGGCTTTCAGTCCCGAGGGGCAAACGCTTGTGGTGGTTCGTCACCGTGCTACCGATGAGGTTTATGCACAGGCATTGGAAGTTTACCAATCTTTAAAATCGAACATTATCGAAATGAACGATTACCGCGAGCACGACCGTATTGTGGCCGATACGCAAGCCGTTACGCACATGGGTTTTGAGAGCATGGGCTCTGCCTGGAAAAATGCAGGTTTCTTCCCATGGGATAATCCTGCTTATGCAGGTGGAATCGATAACGTAAAGATTTTAACCACTCTGCGGATTTTTAGTTATAAATCGCACATTTATGCCGGTTTGGCCATATTGAATCCTTATGCACAAAAACAGGTTAAATATTATGCCCAGGCAGAATCCGAACTGTTTAAACTGATGATCTGTGAAAATGAAACGGAATTCAGGGAAAAAATTTATGCAGCACGCGATTTTGTTTTCCATGAGAGCCGTTCGCTTTTGCTTTTGGACGATAACATTATGAAAGAGTTCAGCCTGTCTGATGCCGACCATAAACAGAAACCCAATTCGCATCTCAGTTTATTGAGTATGGTATATGCCTGGTATAAAATGGGTATAAACCCTTATGATAACCTGATCTGCCAAACCCCTCCCTTTAAATTAAGGCTGGGTATTGCCGAATACCTTTTTAAAAATGAGGCCATGCTGGAGGAATCGATCCATACGGCATTGTATGATAAATCAATCCGTGGCGATGATTTGGAATTCCATACTGCAGTACACGAATGGGCATCCATAATCGGTTATGGCGATTTAAAGGGGTATAAAGAGCACTTTGAAGCAGCCAAATCGTTTTTTGCCAATCGGTTAAACGATGGGAGGGATTTAAGTGCAGAGATGATTAAAAGGCTGGGAAAATGATGTAAGATGGAAAAATGTAAGATGGCCCATGGTTGACATACGCTTTCCATTTTAACCTCTTTCATTATCCATTTTCCATCTTCCATTTTACCTATTCCATATATCATATAGACTTTATTTTATTCCCCGATTCCTTCGTTTAGGCAAAAACAGTACATTATATTTGCCCATATGTCGGTATTGCTGTTTACCCTTATCGTTTTATTAGGTGCTTTTTTGGCCGGATTGTTAGGTTCGCTAACGGGTTTAGGTGGAGGAGTAATCATCATTCCATTACTTACGCTGGCTTTAGGTGTTGATATTCACTATGCTATTGGTGCATCCATTGTTTCGGTTATTGCTACCTCTTCAGGCTCGGCTGCTGCTTATGTGAAAGAGGGCATCACCAATATCCGGATCGGAATGTTTTTAGAAATCGCTACGACCATAGGTGCCATTTGCGGGGCAATTGTAGCAGTTTACCTCAATGCAAATTATATTGCGATTCTGTTTGGCTGTATCTTAATCTTTTCGGCTATCATGACTTTAAAGAAAAAGGTAGATCACACTACATTAGCGCATACTGATAAGTGGGCCAGGTTTTTTAAACTTAACGGATCTTATCCTGATAAAGGTATAAACCAGCCATACTCGGTGAAACACGTTCCTGGAGGTTTTTTAATGATGCTTTTTGCCGGAACCTTATCAGGCTTACTGGGCATTGGGAGTGGGGCATTAAAGGTAATTGCAATGGATAATATTATGCGTTTACCCTTTAAGGTATCAACTACAACCAGTAATTTTATGATGGGCGTTACGGCAGCAGCCAGTGCAGTAGTTTATCTGCACCGTGGCCAGATCGATCCTGGCATTGCCATGCCGGTATGTATTGGTGTTTTAACAGGGGCAACCGTGGGCTCGAAAGTATTGGTAAAGGCTAAAACCGATAAACTTAAAATTGTATTTGCCATTGTAGTTGCTTTTTTGGCATTGCAGATGATTTATAAAGGAATAAGCGGATTATAATGGATACAGCAAAAAAAGAAAATCTGAACGATAAGGATATCCAGGTAATACTCGGTACACTTTTACGTGCAGGTGTAATCATTTCGATGTCCATCGTATTAATCGGTGGCGCCATTTTCCTTATCCACAACAAAGGAGCGATTACTGATTATAAAGTTTTTAAGCCAGAACTCAGTAAGTTTTCTTCCATTGTAGGCATATTTAAGGGATTAGCTAGTTTTAAGGGCGATGCTATTGTACAGTTTGGCATACTCATGCTTATTTTTACACCGATTGCACGCATCGTCTTCGCGATCTTTAGCTTTTTGATTGAGCGCGATTACCTTTATGTACTGATAGGGTTTATTATTTTAGCTATTATAACCATTAGTCTAAACGGCGGGATAGCGCATTAAATTTTTTATAAAAAATCTGCGTTGATCTGCATATTTATGTGGTGCCAGCGCTTTTTATGGTGTAATAAATGGTCAAATGCAGAATTCTGTTCAAACCATCCATTTTACCTTCTTTATCAAGTTTTTTTTACGCAGAATGCCATCTAAAGTGCTTTTAATCAGTTTTATAAGTGATGTTTTACACGCCCGCATAGCCCATAAACAACCCTTTTTAAGCTAAACACCATCATATCAGCAATTTATTTGAAAAAATATTTAGCTAACTATTTGAAAATTAATAATTCTTGCCTATCTTTGCCGTCCCTTTCGGGGGATGTACAACCACCTTGAACGAAGCCCTACTGCTTCGATGGGTGTTAAAAAGAAAAGATAAAATGTCAGGAATTATTGGAAAAAAAGTAGGAATGACCAGTATCTTTGATGCCGAAGGAAGAAACATTCCTTGTACGGTAATCGAGGCTGGGCCTTGTGTAGTTACACAAGTAAAGACCGAAGAAAAAGACGGGTATTCATCAATCCAACTGGGTTACGATGAGAAAAAAGAGAAAAACACAACTCAACCGTTAAAAGGCCATTTCGCGAAAGCAAACACAACTCCGAAACGCAAGCTGGTAGAATTTGATTCGTTTACAACTTCACTTAATTTAGGTGATGTAGTAACCGTTGATGCATTCGCAGAAGGCGATTTTGTTGATGTTGTAGGTACCTCAAAAGGTAAAGGTTTTCAAGGTGTTGTAAAACGTCACGGATTTGCCGGTGTTGGTATGCAGACTCACGGTCAGCATAACCGTTTACGTGCCCCGGGTTCATTGGGAGCATCATCATTTCCATCACGTGTATTCAAAGGAATGCGCATGGCTGGAAGAACAGGTGGAGACAGGGTAAAAATTCAGAACTTACAGGTTTTGAAAGTTTATGCTGAGCAAAACTTATTAGTAGTTAGTGGTTCCATTCCAGGAGCTAAAGGTTCTTACGTAATCTTAGACAAATAATCAGATGGAAGTTAAAGTATTAAACATTTCAGGTAAAGAAACAGGTGCCAAGGTGCAACTTCCTGAATCGGTATTTGGTATCGAGCCTAACGACCACGCGATTTATTTAGATGTTAAGCAGTATTTGGCTAACCAACGTCAAGGTACTCACAAATCTAAACAACGTAATGAGATTGCTGGTTCGACCCGCAAACTATACAAACAAAAAGGTACAGGTGGTGCCCGTGCTGGTAGCATTAAATCTCCGTTATTTAACGGTGGTGGTCGTGTTTTCGGTCCTCAGCCACGTGATTACAGTTTTAAATTGAACAAGAAATTAAAATCATTAGCACGTAAATCGGCTTTAGCTTATAAAGCAAAAGACAATAACGTGGTAGTTTTAGAAGATTTCAACTTCGATACGATTAAAACTAAAAACTATACAAGTTTATTGGCTGCTTTAAAAGTAGATGATCAGAAAACTTTGTTGGTTTTACCTGCACAAAATAATAATATCTATTTATCAAGCAGAAACGTTCAGAAAACTAAAGTAATCTCTGCAGCAGATTTAAATACTTATGATGTATTAAACGCTGGTGTACTTGTGTTAACTGCTGATTCTGTTAAAACTTTGGAGGAGGCGTTTGCCAAATAATATGGAAATTTTAAAAAAACCAATATTAACCGAAAAAGCTTCAGCTTTATCTGAGAAATCTAACCGTTTCACGTTCAGTGTTAACCACAAGGCTAACAAAATCCAAATCAAAGATGCTATTGAGAAATTGTACGGTGTAACCATCGTTGCAGTTAATACAATGGTTGTTGATGGAAAAGCTAAATCTCGTTACACTAAAGCAGGGTTTGTATCAGGCCGTAGCCCGAAATACAAAAAAGCAATCGTAACGTTAAAAGATGGCGAAACAATAGATTATTACGCAACCCTTTAATTTAATAATTCATTATAACTATGGGCTTAAGAAAATTTAAACCAGTTACTCCAGGTACCCGCTTCAGAGTTGGTGCCAGTTTTACGGAGATTACAGCAACCAAGCCCGAAAAATCATTGGTTGTATCATCAAAAAAGTCTGGTGGACGTAACAATACAGGAAAAATGACTATGCGCTACATGGGCGGTGGTCACAAAAAATCATATCGTTTAATCGACTTCAAACGCGATAAATTCGATATTCCTGCAACAGTAGCTACTGTTGAATACGATCCAAACCGTACTGCCCGCATCGCATTATTACACTATGCAGATGGCGAGAAGCGTTATATCATCGCTCCTGAAGGATTGCAAGTTGGTTCGGTATTATTATCGGGCGACAAAGCAGCACCAGAAGTAGGTAACACTTTAAAATTATCGAACATTCCATTAGGTTCTATCATCCACAACGTGGAGATCCACCCTGGAAAAGGAGCACAATTGGCTCGTAGTGCAGGTGCTTATGCACAATTAGCTGCCCGCGATGGTAAATATGCTACTTTAAAAATGCCTTCAGGCGAAACCCGTTTAATCCTGACAACTTGTCTGGCTACTATCGGTGCTGTATCTAACTCAGATCACGCAAACGAAGTATTAGGTAAAGCAGGTCGTAAACGTTGGTTGGGCCGTCGTCCGAGAACCAGACCGGTAGCAATGAACCCAGTAGATCACCCAATGGGTGGTGGTGAAGGTAGATCATCAGGTGGTCACCCACGTTCAAGAAAAGGTTTATTGTCTAAAGGCTTTAAAACCAGAGAACTTAAAAAATATTCTAATCGTTACATCATAGAGAGAAGGAAGAAATAATGGCTCGTTCGATAAAAAAAGGACCTTATATTGACCATAACGTAGAGAAAAAAGTAAACTCTATGAATGATTCAGGCAAAAAGTCTGTAATCAAAACTTGGTCTCGCAGATCAATGATATCACCAGATTTCGTTAATCATACATTTGCAGTACACAATGGTAACAAGTTTATCCCTGTGTATGTTACAGAAAACATGGTTGGTCACAAGTTGGGAGAATTTGCTCCAACCAGAACATTCAGAGGACACGCTGAAAAGAAAAAATAATTAGACAATGGAAGCAATAGCAAAATTAAACAATTGTCCAACCTCACCGCGTAAGATGCGTTTGGTTGTAGATCTTATCAGAGGTGAACGTGTAGAAAAAGCATTAAGCATTTTAAAGTTTACCAATAAAGAAGCAGCAATAAGAGTTGAGAAATTATTATTATCTGCTATCAAAAACTGGGAAGCTAAAAATGAGGGTGCCCGCCCTGAAGAAAACCAACTTTTTGTTAAAACAATTATGGTTGATGGTGGCCGTCAGTTAAAACGCTTACGTCCAGCTCCTCAAGGCCGTGGATATAGAATTCGTAAACGTTCTAACCACGTAACGCTGATTGTAGATAGTAAAAACACAGAAACAACTCAAAACTAATTAGGAAATGGGACAAAAAGCAAATCCAATAGGTGCCAGGTTAGGAATTATCAAAGGATGGGATTCTAACTGGTTCGGTGGCAACAACTACTCCGATAAATTAGTTGAAGATGAGAAAATAAGAAAATACCTTTCTGCCCGTATCGCGAAAGGCGGTGTTGCAAAAGTGGTTATCGAGCGTACGTTAAAACGTATCACTGTAACGATCCACACAGCCCGTCCGGGTATTGTAATCGGTAAAGCAGGTGCTGAGGTTGATAAAATTAAAGAAGAGTTAAAGAAATTGACTAAAAAGGAAATTCAAATTAACATCTTCGAAATTAAACGCCCGGAACTTGATGCACAATTAGTTGCAGAAGGTGTTGCAAAACAATTAGAAGCAAGGATCTCATTCCGTAGAGCAATGAAATCTTCTATCGCATCAACCATGCGTATGGGTGCTGAAGGTATCAAAATCATGACTTCTGGTCGTTTAGGTGGTGCTGAGATGGCACGTACCGAGCAGTACAAAGAAGGAAGAGTGCCTTTGCATACATTCCGTGCTGATATCGACTACGCTTTAGCTGAAGCCTTAACTACTTATGGTAAAATAGGTGTTAAAGTTTGGATCTGTAAAGGTGAGGTTTATGGAAAACGTGATTTGTCTCCAAACATTGGTGCAACAAACAACGGTCCAAAAGGCGCATCAGATAAACCAGCTTTCGGTGGAAGAGATAACCGTGGTGGTGGAAGAGATAACCGTGGCGGTGGTAACGACAGACGTGGTGGAAACCAGGGCGGTGGTCGTGGTCCGGGCCAAGGTGGTGCAAACAGAGGTGGTGGCGCAGGCGCTAACAGAGGTCCTCGTAAATAATTGATTTATTAACATCGTTTAACGATTAGAACAAAATAAAATGTTACAGCCAAAAAGAACGAAGTTCAGGAAGATGCAAAAAGGCAGAATGAAGGGTTTAGCTTCTCGTGGAGCTGAGTTAGCATTCGGATCTTTCGGTATCAAATCTCTAGAAGCTACTTGGATCACAAGTCGCCAGATAGAGGCTGCCCGTATTGCCGTAACTCGTTTCATGAAACGTGAAGGCCAAGTATGGATCAGGATCTTCCCGGACAAACCGGTAACTAAAAAACCTGCTGAGGTACGTATGGGTAAAGGTAAAGGTGCTCCTGAATATTGGGTAGCAGTTGTAAGACCTGGACGCGTAATTTTCGAAGCTGAAGGTGTGCCTTTAGAAATTGCTAAAGAAGCATTACGTTTAGCTGCTCAGAAATTACCGATCCAAACCAAATTCGTAGTACGTAGAGATTACGTAGAAGCATAGTAAAGTGTTGAGGTGAATGTTGTAAATACTTGTTTATTATAACCGCTACACTCAACGTAAAAGAAAAAGAAAAATGAAAAATTCAGAAATCACAGGGCTTTCAAAAGAAGAATTAGTAGCTAAGATTGCGGAAGAAAAAGAGAACTTATCAAAATTGAAGTTCGCTCACACTATTTCAGCTATCGAAAATCCTTCACGTATTGCAAAAGTAAGGAAAGACATAGCCCGTTTAAACACTGAGTTGACTAAAGTGAAAAACACTGAGTCAGCTACTGAAACTAAATAATTTGAGAGTCGACATGGAAAGACAATTAAGAAAAACAAGAACCGGGTTAGTGGTAAGCAACAAGATGGATAAATCTGTTGTAGTGAGCGTGGAACGTAAGGTAAAACACCCGATTTATGGTAAGTTCGTAAAAAAAACTACCAAATTTATGGCTCACGACGAGAAAAATGAGTGTGGTATCGGCGATACTGTATTAATTATGGAAACTCGTCCTTTGAGTAAAAACAAGAACTGGAGATTGGTACAAATTTTAGAAAGAGCTAAATAAGATGGTACAACAGGAATCGAGATTAAACGTTGCTGATAATAGCGGCGCAAAAGAAGTATTAGTAATTCGCGTGCTAGGTGGAACCGGCAAGCGTTATGCTTCAATTGGTGATAAAGTAGTTGTTACCGTAAAAAGCGCATTGCCATCTGGTAATGTTAAAAAAGGTACAGTTTCAAAAGCAGTTGTTGTAAGAACCAAAAAAGAAATCCGTCGTAAAGATGGTTCTTATATCCGTTTTGACGATAATGCTGCAGTATTATTGAACGCACAGGATGAGCCAAGAGGTACACGTATCTTTGGCCCGGTTGCGAGAGAACTACGTGAAAAACAATTCATGAAAATCGTATCATTAGCACCGGAGGTATTATAAAATGGGAAACAAAGTAAATACAACAAAACTTAAAATCCGTACAGGAGATTTAGTTAAAGTAATTGCTGGCGATTCAAAAGGTCAACAAGGAAAAGTACTTTCAGTACAAACAGATAAAAACAGAGCCATTGTAGAAGGCATTAACCTGGTATCTAAGCATACCAAGCCAAATGCTGCAAATCCGAACGGTGGTATTATTAAAAAAGAAGCTGCTCTTCATATTTCTAACCTGATGTTGGTTGATCCAAAATCTGGTAAAGCTACACGCGTTGGTCGTAAACTAAACGCTGATGGTAAATTGGTTAGAGTTGCTAAAATTTCAGGAGAGGAGATTAAATAATGGCTACACCTAGATTAAAAAGCAAATACAAAGAAGAAGTTGTAAATGCATTAAAAGAAAAATTTCAGTATAAAACTGTAATGCAGGTTCCTAAATTGGAAAAAATCTGTATCAATCAGGGTGTAGGTCGTTTTTCTGTTACTGATAAAAAAATCATGGATACCACTATCGTTGAGTTGACTACCATTACTGGTCAGCAAGCGGTTCCGGCTAATTCAAAGAAAGATATCTCTAACTTTAAATTACGTAAAGGTATGCCGGTAGGTGTACGTGTGACTTTACGCGATAACAACATGTATGAGTTCTTGGATCGTTTGATCTCTGTAGCTTTGCCACGTATCCGTGATTTCAAAGGTATTAACGATAAAGGTTTCGATGGAAAAGGTAACTATACGTTAGGTGTTACTGAACAAATCATCTTTCCTGAGATTAATATAGATAAAATCAATAAAATTTTAGGGATGGATATAACTTTCGTAACTTCGGCAAAATCTGACGTTGAGGCGCTTGAGTTATTGAAACAATTCGGATTACCATTTAAAAATCAAAAAACAGCAGAATAATGGCAAAAGAAGGTGTAAAAGCACGCGAAGTTAAGCGCCAAAAATTGGTAGCTAGATACGCTGAAAAACGTGCGGCATTAAAAGCAGCAGGAGATTTCGAGGGTTTGGATAAATTACCAAAGAACTCATCTCCAGTACGTTTACACAACCGTTGTAAATTAACTGGTCGCCCTCGTGGATATATGCGTACCTTTGGTATTTCAAGGGTAACATTCCGCGAAATGGCACTAGACGGTAAAATACCAGGTGTTAAAAAAGCATCTTGGTAATATAGCTTAGAGCTGAAAGCTTAAAGTCTAAGGCGAATAAACCCGCTTTAGGCTTTAATCTTTTTGCTTTTCGCTAAAAAAAAGAATTTTAACCGATAGCAGGTCCCACAGCTGGGTAGCAGAAGGAAACCACTATCAAAAACAATAAATAATGAATACAGATCCAATAGCAGATTATTTAACAAGAGTAAGGAATGCCATTAAGGCCAACCACCGTGTTGTAGAAATTCCTGCATCAAACCTTAAAAAAGAAATTACTAAAGTTCTTTTCGATAAAGGTTACATCGCGAACTATAAGTTTGAAGATACTACAGTTCAGGGCACCATTAAAATTGCTTTGAAATACAATCCGATTACTAAAGTTCCTGCTATTCGTACATTAGTGCGAGTAAGTAAACCAGGTTTGAGAAACTATGCTGGTGTTGAAAATATGCCAAGAGTATTAAACGGTTTAGGTATCGCAATCTTATCTACTTCTAAAGGTGTAATGACCGATAAAGAAGCAGCCAAATTAAACATTGGTGGTGAGGTATTGTGTCACGTTTATTAATATTAGGAGAACAGCACAATGTCAAGAATAGGAAAAGCCCCAATTACAATCCCTTCAGGTGTTACAATTACCGTATCAAAAGATAATGTAGTAACTGTAAAAGGACCAAAAGGTGAATTAACACAAGCAGTAGATTCAGATATCACTGTAAGTCAGGAAGATGGAATTTTAACAGTTCAACGTCCATCAGATCAAAAGAAACACAAAGCATTACACGGTTTATACCGCTCATTGCTTAACAACATGGTTGTTGGTGTTACAGAAGGTTATAAATTAACTCAGGAACTAGTAGGTGTTGGTTACCGTGCTACAAACACAGGTAATACACTAGATCTGGTTTTAGGTTATTCTCACCACTATGTATTCCAATTGCCAGCGGAAATTACTGTAACTACTCAATCAGAAAAAGGTCAGACGCCTAAAATCATTTTAGAGAGTACCGACAAACAATTGATCGGTCAGGTAGCAGCGAAAATCCGTTCGTTACGTGCACCGGAACCATATAAAGGTAAAGGTATCAAGTTTGTAGGTGAAGTGTTAAGAAGAAAAGCAGGTAAATCAGCATCTAAAAAATAGTAATCATGGCAGGTAAAAAATTATCAAGAAGAGATCGTATTAAAAAAGGGATCAGAAAAAGACTTACCGGTTCGGAAGAACGTCCAAGGTTATCTGTATACAGAAGCAATAAAGGGATTTATGCTCAGGTAATTAACGATGTAACCGGTACAACAATAGCATCAGCATCATCATTATCGAAAGATTTTACTGGTACTGGAAACAAGAGCGACCAATCAGTTGCAGTAGGCAAATTAGTTGCCGAAAAAGCAATTGCTGCAGGTGTTAAAGAAGTTGTTTTCGATAGAAATGGCTATTTATACCACGGTCGTGTAAAATCGTTGGCAGAGGGTGCCCGCGAAGCTGGTTTAGTATTTTAATCTGAAGAAAAAGTAAGATGTCAACTATTAATATAAAAAGAGTAAAAACCACCGATATCGAATTAAAGGATCGTTTGGTTAGTATACAACGTGTTGCCAAAGTAACCAAAGGTGGCCGTACTTTCAGCTTCTCAGCAATTGTTGTTGTAGGTGATGAAAACGGTGTTGTTGGTTTCGGTTTAGGTAAAGCGAAAGAGGTAACTGAAGCAATTGCTAAAGGTGTGGATGATGCTAAAAAGAACCTGGTAAAAGTTCCAATCTTAAACGGTACTGTTCCTCACGAACAAATCGGTAAATTCTCTGGTGGTTTTGTTTTAATCAAACCAGCTGCAGTAGGTACCGGAGTAATTGCTGGTGGTGCGATGCGTGCCGTATTAGAAAGTGCTGGTGTGCATAACGTATTGGCAAAATCTAAAGGATCATCTAACCCACACAACGTGGTAAAAGCAACTGTTGATGCATTAACTAAAATGCGTGATGCTTATACAGTAGCCCAAACCCGTGGTATAGATTTAAACAAAGTATTTAACGGATAATATCATGGCTAAGATCAAAATAACACAAGTAAAAAGCGTTATCGACAGAAGCGAGCGCCAAAAAAGAACCGTTCAGGCTTTGGGTTTATCTAAAATGAACCAGAGCGTAGAAGTAGAAGCTACTCCACAGATTATCGGTATGGTTCGTAAAGTGAACCATTTGGTAGCAATCGAAGCAATCTAGTAAAAGTTTTAAAGGTAGTATGGGTATAAAAGCCGGTACTACCTTTATATATGTTTAATCGTTGTACCTGTTTAGTGAAAGCGAAGGGCAACACAAATTCAAAAAGATGAATTTAAGTAATTTAAAACCTGCAGTAGGTTCTACAAAAAACAGTAAAAGAATTGGTCGTGGTACAGGTTCTGGTCGTGGCGGTACTTCAACCCGTGGTCACAAAGGTGCGGGTTCTCGTTCAGGTCACAAAACCAAAATCGGTTTCGAAGGTGGTCAAATGCCTTTACAACGTCGTGTGCCTAAAGTTGGTTTCAAACCAATCAACCGTACAGAATATGTTGGTGTAAACTTAGACGTTTTACAAGCATTAGCTGAAAAACATAGCTTAACAACTATCGATTTTGCTGCTTTACAAGCACATGGTTTAGCTTCTAAAAATGACTTGGTTAAAATTTTAGGTCGTGGTGAAGTTAAAGCAAAGCTAGAAATTACAGCACATGCGTTCTCTGCAACCGCACAAAAAGCTATTGAAGCTGCAGGTGGTTCTATTGTAAAATTGTAATTATTAAATGAAGAAGCTATTTACTACTTTAAGTAATATCTGGAAAATTCAGGAATTAAAAGAGCGTATCTTGTTTACGCTCTTAATTCTTTTGGTATACCGTTTCGTATCTCACGTGGTTTTACCAGGTGTGGATCCAACTGCTTTGGGCAATAACGAAAAATCAGGAATTTTAGGCTTACTGGATATGTTTGCCGGAGGTTCTTTCTCTCGTGTGTCTATTTTAGCATTGGGGGTAATGCCTTATATCTCTGCATCTATCGTGGTGCAACTATTGGGTATTGCTGTTCCTTCTTTCCAAAAAATGCAGAAAGAGGGCGAAAGTGGTAGAAAGAAAATGAACCAGATTACCCGTTACCTAACGGTAGCGATCACAATCGTTCAGTCTGTTGGTTACGTTAAAACGCAGGTTCCTGCAGAAGCTATTTTATTGCCAAATACTTTATTTTTAGTGTTATCTACGTTTGTATTAACGGCAGGTACCTTATTTGTAATGTGGTTAGGTGAAAAAATTACGGATAAAGGTATTGGTAACGGTACATCGCTAATCATTATGGTTGGTATTATTGCCCGTTTACCAGTAGCAATTTCTCAAGAGTTTAGTGCACGTGTGGGTTCGGCTAGTGAAGGCGGAGGCCCGGTTGCATTGGTTTTAGAGATCGTTGCTTTATTTGCAGTGGTGATGTTTACCATTTTAATTGTTCAGGGTGTACGTAAAGTGCCTGTACAATACGCGAAGAAAATTGTTGGTAACCGCCAGTTTGGAGGTGTTCGCCAGTATATTCCTTTAAAGGTTAATGCTGCAGGTGTGATGCCGATCATTTTCGCTCAGGCGTTAATGTTTATTCCAGGTGCTTTAATGCAGTTTGTTCCTTCATTACAAGGTTCTTGGTTAATCCAGTTCAGCAACACCACTTCGTTGGCTTATAGCTTAACGTTCGCATTTTTAATTATCGCATTTACTTTCTTCTATACGGCCATTACCGTTAATCCAACTCAAATGAGTGATGATATGAAGAAAAACGGTGGCTTTATTCCAGGTATTAAACCTGGTTTTGCAACATCAACTTTTATTGATGATGTAATTTCCAAAATCACTTTTCCAGGTGCTGTATTTTTAGCGATCATTGCTATTCTGCCTTCTATTGCGGTTAAGTTTGGCATTAAACAAGAGTTTGCACACTTTTTTGGTGGTACTTCATTATTGATTTTAGTGGGTGTTGTATTGGATACATTACAGCAGATCGAAAGTTATTTATTGATGCGCCATTATGATGGTTTGATGAAAACAGGTAGAGTTACTGGCAGAACAGGAGTTCCTGCTGCAAGTAGCAACGCAGCACTGTAGTGTAAGGATGTCTAAAATTTATTACAAATCTCTTGAGGAGATCGAGTTAATAAGAGAAAGTTCCATGCTTGTTTCTAAAACTTTAGCCGAAGTGGCCAAGGTGATAAAAGCAGGCATGACTACTATTCAGTTAGATAAATTGGCCTACGAGTTTATCAGTGATCATGGAGCCATTCCTGCATTTTTAAACTATAATGGTTTCCCTTACTCACTATGTATTTCGCCGAATGAACAAGTTGTTCATGGTTTTCCAGGTGAATATGTGATACAAGAGGGCGACCTCATTTCGGTTGATTGTGGGGTGATCAAAAACAATTATTTTGGCGATTCTGCATATACTTTTCCTGTAGGAGAGATAGATGCTGAAAAACAAAAGTTGCTTACCGTTACTCAACGTTGCCTGGAATTGGGTATAGAAAAAGCTGTTGTTGGCATGCGTACCGGTGATATTGGCTATGCGGTTCAGCAGTATGCAGAAGCTAATGGATTTGGTGTAGTAAGAGAGCTTGTAGGACATGGTGTTGGTGTAAAACTTCACGAGAAACCAGAGGTTCCGAATTATGGGAAACGTGGTGCAGGACCAAAACTGGAAGAAGGAATGGTCATTGCAATAGAACCCATGATCAATGCCGGTGTAGCCGGTGTTAAATTCCATAACGATGGATGGACGGTAACCAGTAAAGACAATAAACCATCGGCACATTTTGAACACACAATAGCCATTAAAAAGGGCCAGGCAGACGTTTTATCAACGTTTTCTATAATAGAAGAAGTTTTACAACAAAAAAAATAAATAATTAAAATTTTTTGTTTAATTTTGCAACCCTGTTTAGAAGCAGCTAATTAAGTAACAATCAATAAAATATGGCTAAACAAGCCTCAATTGAACAAGACGGAGTAATAAGGGAAGCATTATCTAATGCGATGTTCCGGGTTGAACTCGAGAACGGTCATGAGATAATTGCCCATATTTCAGGAAAGATGCGGATGCACTACATCAAAATCCTTCCTGGAGATAAGGTTAAATTGGAAATGTCTCCTTATGATTTAACAAAAGGACGCATTACTTATAGATACAAATAAAATGAAAGTTAGATCATCAATTAAAAAACGTAGCGCTGATTGCAAGATTATTCGCCGTAAAGGAAAACTTTACGTTATCAACAAGAAAAATCCTAAATATAAGCAACGTCAGGGGTAATTAGAAAATAGTGTAATTTACCGTACAACGGTGGCCCGCCGTTCGGAATTACTACAAAACAATAACAAATATGGCAAGGATTTCAGGTATTGATTTACCAAGAAACAAAAGAGGTGAGATCGGTTTAACCTATATCTATGGTATTGGTAGAACAACTGCTCAACGTATTTTAACTACGGCAGGTATCGATTTAAACAAAAAAGTACAAGACTGGTCTGATGATGAGTTATCAGCAATCCGTACAATGATCAACGATGAGATTAAAGTAGAAGGTGCTTTACGCTCAGAGGTTCAGTTAAACATCAAACGTTTAATGGATATTGGTTGTTACCGTGGTTTACGTCACAGAAAAGGTTTACCTTCTCGTGGTCAGCGTACTAAAAACAACTCACGTACTCGTAAGGGTAAGAGAAAAACAGTTGCTAACAAGAAAAAAGCTACTAAATAATAGATAGGTATGAGGTGTGAGATTTTAGATGTGATAACCATGTCTTTAAAATCGGCTCAGATCTGGAATAAAAGATAAAAAGTAGGATACTGAGTATCGAGGTAGATTAAGTTTCATATCTCAAGTCTCATATCTAAAATCTAAAAGATAAAATGGCTAAAAGTAAAAAAGTAACAAAAAAACGTATCGTTGTAATTGAGCCTGTTGGTCAAGCGCATATCAACGCTACTTTCAACAACATCATCGTTACGTTAACAAACAACAACGGACAGACTATTTCATGGTCTTCTGCTGGTAAAATGGGCTTTAAAGGTTCTAAAAAGAACACGCCTTATGCAGCTGGTCAAGCAGCTTCAGATTGCGGTAAAGTGGCATTTGATTTAGGTTTACGTAAAGTTGAAGTATTTGTAAAAGGTCCGGGTTCAGGTCGTGAGTCTGCAATCAGAACTTTACAGGTAGCAGGTATCGAAGTAACATCTATTAAAGATATTACTCCACTTCCTCACAACGGTTGTCGTCCTCCTAAAAAGAGAAGAGTTTAATTAATTTTAAAGCTAAGAATCTCCAGCTACAGGTTGGATGATACTTTAAAAACAGAAAAAATGGCAAGATATACAGGCCCAAAATCAAAAATTGCACGTAAATTCAGAGAACCAATCTTCGGTCCTGATAAAGTGTTAGACAGAAAAAATTATCCTCCTGGGCAACATGGCTCATCAAAAAGAAGAGGAAAACAATCTGAATATGCTATCCAGTTAATGGAGAAACAAAAAGTAAAATACACTTATGGTGTATTGGAAAAACAGTTCAGTAACTTGTTTAAAAAAGCATCTTCACGTGCTGGTATCACCGGTGATAACTTACTTCAGTTATTAGAAGCACGTTTAGATAATACAGTTTACCGTTTAGGTATTTCAACAACCCGTTCTGGTGCACGCCAGTTAGTTAGCCATAAACACGTAACCGTGAATGGTGAAGTTGTAAATATCCCTTCATATCAGTTAAAAGCTGGTGATGTGGTTGCTGTTCGTGAAAAATCTAAATCTTTAGAATCAATTAGTAACTCAGTTGCAGGCAGAACAATCAACAAGTTCGCATGGTTAGAGTGGAACGCCAGTGAATTGACTGGTAAATTCTTAACCTATCCTCAACGTGATGAGATTCCTGAAAATATCAAGGAAAACTTAATCATCGAGTTGTACTCAAAGTAATAAATGAGCTAGTTAATTACCTCAAAAGGGTAATTAACTTTTTTCATGTTACTATATATTCAATAACGAATTTAAAAAATTATAAATGGCAATTTTAGCATTTCAGAAACCAGACAAAGTGATCATGCAGAAATCAACTGATTTCGATGGCACATTTGAATTTCGTCCTTTAGAGCCCGGTTTCGGTGTAACAATTGGTAATGCCTTAAGAAGAATTTTACTTTCTTCGTTAGAAGGTTATGCTATTACTACTATTCGTTTTTCAGGCGTTTCTCACGAATTTTCTACCATGAAAGGTGTTGTAGAAGATTTAACTGATATTATCTTAAACTTAAAACAAGTTCGTTTTAAGAAAACAGGTGATTCAGGTGATTCTGAAAAAGTTTTCATCATCGTTAATGGTCAAGATCAGTTTAAAGCTGGTGATATCACTAAATTCTCTAACAACTTTACAGTTTTAAACCCTGAGCATGTTATTTGCAATATGGATAAATCTGTTACTTTGGAAGTGGAATTAACCATCAATAAAGGACGTGGTTATGTACCTGCTGAAGAAAATAAAGTTGCTGATGCTGTTGTAGGTGTAATCGCAATCGATTCGATTTATACTCCAATGAAAAATGTAAAATACACGATCGAAAACTTTCGTGTTGAGCAAAAAACGGATTATGAAAAATTGGTATTAGATATCTCTACTGACGGTTCAATTCATCCTGAAGAAGCATTAAAAGAGGCGGCTAAGATTCTTATCCAACACTTTATGTTATTCTCTGATGAGAATTTGGTATTAGAATCTCAGGCTAAAGAAGAAACTAAAGAAGTTGACGAGGAAATTTTACACATGCGTAAAATCCTTAAAACTGAATTGGTAGATATGGACCTTTCCGTTAGGGCATTAAACTGCTTAAAAGCGGCTGATATCCGTACTTTAGCTGATTTAGTTTCTTACGATGTTGCTGATATGTTGAAATTCAGAAACTTCGGTAAGAAATCTTTAACAGAGATCCAGGAATTAGTAAAATCAAAAGGTTTATCATTCGGTATGAACCTGTCTAAATTTAAATTAGACGAAGAATAAGCGCATGGCGCTCAGCGCTAAGCGAAGTAAACTATTATTTCACAGTGTATAATTCCCTCTGAGACAGAGACGGTATACACTTAATCAAAAAACAATGAGACACGGTAAAAAAGTAAACCACTTAGGTAGAACCGACAGCCACAGAAAAGCGATGTTAGCTAACATGGCTACATCACTAATTAAAGCAAAAAGAATTACGACAACTTTAGCTAAAGCTAAAGCTTTACGTACGTATGTTGAGCCATTAATCACTAAAGCGAAAAATGACACTACTCACTCACGTCGTACAGTTTTCTCTTATCTGCAGGATAAAGAAGTAATCACTATTTTGTTCCGTGAAGTGGCTGAGAAAGTAGCTAGCCGTCCAGGTGGTTATACTCGTATCATTAAATTAAACAATCGTCAGGGTGATAACGCTGAGATGGCTTTAATCGAATTGGTAGACTACAATACAGTTTACGGTAAAGATGTAGAAGTTAAAGAAGAAAAGAAAACAACTCGTCGTGGTAGAAGTAAAGCTGCTGCTGCACCTAAAGCTACTGAAGCTAAAGCTGAAGTTGCTGAAGAAGTTGCTCCTGCTGAAGAAGCTCCTGCTACTGAAGAACCAAAAGGAGAATAATTTTATTCAACTTAAGTATACGAAAGTCCTGTTCGAAAGAATAGGACTTTTTTTGTTATCTTGAGGCAGAATTTTACCAATACTTATGAAAGTATTTGCCACCTTATTACTCGTCATTTTAACCTGTTTATCTTCTGTTTATGCCCAGGATCTTGACCGTTATGATTCACTAAGCGTTATTGATCAAGCCTTATTACTCAGAGGACATAAAATCGAGATCAATGCAGATGGTTTTTTAAAACAAGTAAGCGCTGGCAATTTGCCTGATAGTATGGTTAAACGCCATCAAATACTTTATGAGCCTGTTCATTTTCACTATTATATCGATGCTAAAAAGCAGTTCAAGTTTATTCCAACTGCATTCAGGTTTTTAACTATCGGAAAAGACGCTGTTACATGGCAGGCGCAAAGTACAGCTGATGGCTTGAAACAAGATGTTTTTGGTCAGGCATATGCTAACGGAGTCATTCGGTTTAAAGTGTATATTTCAGGTACTGATGTCAAATTTCAAAATATCAATTTTCATATTCCTTTCAATATTGGCAGTTCAAACTATTTTAGTGGCTTAGGCCAAAAGGGCAATACACGTCCAGATACGGTAAAATGGAATTCAAGTAGCCTTTTAAAAATAAAACCAGCTTTTTGGGTAGGCAATGAGCTGCAGGGGCTTTATTTAAGATTGGATGATCAACCTGTAGTTAATGATCATCATTTCATAAACGGTTGGCTAAATGAGAAAAACGAAGGCTTTCAGATTAATGTTAAAGGAGGCTCTATGCTTTCGGATTTTACGACTGGAAGTATTGCATTAACTTCAGGACAGGAATTAACCTTCCATTATACTATCATCATTTCTGAGCATGGTAATTTGAAGATGCCCGTTAATTCAAAGCAGAAGTTTAAACATTTGTTGTATTTAGATCTGCACACCAAATAAAAAGGAGCGAATGCTCGCTCCTTTAAGTTAAATTTTTACATTTTCCATTCCATACTGCTTGAGTACATCGGCAGGAACACCGGCCCACTGATTTGGCGCATTACCCACATAACCAATATCTTTCACACCCATTTCTGTGGTGTAAAAACCTGATGCCGTTAAATTTCTCATTCTGTTGAAAAAGGTTACGCCGGCCTGCATTTCTGGTCTGGCTTTTTTAGGGTAGGCAATTTCATCTACGATGGAGATCTGCTGTTCTGCCGAGGCTTCAACAAAAGGTTTTTGAAATTTATTGAAGCTATATATATCTAACCATTTCAGACCGCCACGCATAGGTATCTTATGCTCAGGAATATCTTTTACGATAAACTCGATAAACTCTGGCACTTTTGCATCAGATGCGCTGCCCGAAATCTCATCTTTTGGAATAATAATATCGGCCAAAACGGTAATCGTAGCCATTTCATGTTTGGTGAAAAAAGTTTCTGATTTCAGATTTTTATCACGGTCTAATTCCCACTGCTCCCTTCCTGCTTCTTTTGCGCTTTCTTCTGGTGCAGCAACTTCGGTCTTTGCTTCAGGTTCTTTACATGCATCAAGCAACACGGTTGTGCTGATGGCGGTTAAACCTAATGCTTTTAGTGAATCACGTCTGTTCATATGGTAATTCTTAAATGTTCTGTTTTTTCTTTTGAGCTAAAATATATTCTGCAGTACGCATGGATAGGGCCAGGATCGTCCAGGTGGCATTTTTGTCGCCCTGCTGTACAAACGGACCAGCATCTACCACAAATAGATTTTTACAGTCGTGAGCCTGACAGAACTTGTTCAATGCAGATTTTTTTGGATCATCGCCCATGCGTATTGTACCTACTTCATGGATAATTTTTCCAGGGTTGAGCAAACCGTAATTGGTATCTGCGCCTTGAATTTCTGAAGTCACCACTGCACCCATTTCCTTCATAATCGAAAGGAAAGTTTCCTGCATGTGTTTCGCCTGTAGAATTTCATCTTTATCCCACTTGTAATTAAACCTTAAAACCGGAATGCCATATTTATCTACCGTGTTCGGGTCGATTTCGCAATAGTTACTTTCTCTTGCAATGGCGGTACCACGGCCGGCCATGCCAACACCAGTTCCATAAAAACGGCGGTAATCATCTTTTAATGATTTTCCATAACCTCCGGCTTCTTTCATTTTACCATCTCTGCCAGGTACCATACCGTTCATTTGCGCTACACCACCACCAAAACCGTAAGCAGGCATGCCCATTCCACCCCAATATTCGATGTGGTAACCTCGGGGGAAGTTGAGTTTACGATTATCTAACCACCAAGGCGAATAAATATGTACACTGCCTACACCATCTTCATTATAACGTTTCCGGTCCATTAACTGTGGGAGAAAGCCCGAAACACTTGCACCGGTAGAATCGTGCAGGTATTTACCCACTACACCACTGCTATTGGCCAGGCCGTTTGGATGTGAAGTTGATTTCGAATTTAATAATATACGTGCTGATTCGCAGGCGCTTGCACCTAAAATAACCAGTTTGCCATTTACCTGATATTCCTGCAGATCTTTACGGTTTACATAAGAAACACCTTTTGCGGTACCGTCCTTATCTGTAATCACTTCGCGTACCATTGCATCGGTAATCACCGTCAGGTTTCCTGTTTTTACTGCAGGGTTGACCAAACATGATGATGATGAAAAATCGCCGTAAACTTTACAGCTTCTGCCGCATTGGCCACAGTAAAAACACGGTGCACGATCATTGTTATTCGGTAAAGCTTCTGTTAATACAGACCCGCGGCCGGTAATTACCTTTACACCAGCTTTTTCAGCTCCTTTTTTAATAAAAAGTTCATTTAATCTTGGTTTAGGTGGTTTCATAAAGATACCATCAGGTTCATTTTCTAAACCTTCAGCTGTTCCATAAATACCGATCATGCGGTCAACCTTATCGTAAAATGGTTTTACGTCAGCATAGGTTATCGGCCAGGCATCGGTTAAACCATCTTTAGGCTTAAAATCATCCGGACCCATCCGTAAAGAAATCCTGCCCCAGTGGTTGGTACGGCCACCGAGCATCCGCGAACGGAACCATTCGAATTCACTTTTGTTTTTCTGGGTATAAGGCTCGCCTTCTAGTTCCCATCCGCCATACGAAGCATCAAAATCACCGAAAGGACGGACGGTGCCTGCCCCACGGCGTGGCGATTCCCATGGCCATTTTAATTGATGTGAATCTAATCGCGGGTCAAAATTTTGACCAGCCTCAAGCATTAAAACCTTTTGACCGGCATGCGCCAGCACATAGGCTGCCATCCCGCCACCTGCACCTGAACCCACAACGATGGCATCATATACGGTTGGCGATTTTTTTATCTGAAAGTCACTCATGTATTGTGATTAGCTATTTAAATACCCTAATCTAAAGTTTAATTTTTTGAAAAAAAAGCGTTCCGCTATTTTGGAATCAATATAGATAATCATGTTACGGCGCTTTCCTAAATCGTATTATGTTATTTATTTATTTAAATCAATGCCAACGATTTTTCTGGTTGAAAATGACTGTACATATTACATTTTACCTCTTCCATCATTTTTTAATGGTCGCTCTATTGTTACATTATTGATTGGATACTCAGCTCCAGATAAACTTGATTATCTTTGTATTTTAAATCAATGTCAGTGACAGAATATATCAACCAATTTATTACAGCTTTAAGAGAAAGTTTAAATGCTGAAACTTTTGTTAAAATTTCTTTAGGGAACTATAAAGGAGCGGAGGAAGCCTTAAAACAATTGCTGATCCGCAAGGTGATGATCAAACGAGAAGATAAAATGGCTGTTACCTATCGTTACCAAACACGCGACATGGTAAAAAATTATGCTATTGATATGGCAATTGATTTAATTGAGGATTACCTGGAAAATGGATTTAAAATAGCTACACTGTTTACCACAGAAAAAGACCTGATCTTAGAAGAACTGAATAATGGAAAAGTTGTATTGCGGAAAGGTAAAGCATCTAGTGTGGAAGTGCCGTCTGCCCATCATGACAAAGCAAAAATCAGGGTGATCAAACCTGATTCGAAATCCTATTTAACCGAATTAAAGATTACCGACACAGATGGTAAAGTGTTTAAAAATGCGCAGGATAAATTCAGGCAGATTAACCATTACATTGAAATTTTAAGTTCTTTAATAAAAGAACTGCCAGAAGGGACGATTAAAAAAGTGGCTGATATGGGCTCGGGTAAAGGTTATTTAACCTTTGCACTATATGATTACCTGCATTCTGTTTTAAAGTTGGAAAGCGAGGTGATTGGAGTAGAGTACCGTCAGGATATGGTTGACTTATGTAACCAGGTTGCTGTTAAATCTGCTTTCGATAAATTGAATTTTGTACAGGGAACTATTGAAGATTATCAAGCTGAGGATGTAAACCTGTTAATTGCATTACATGCCTGTGATACAGCAACTGATGATGCCATTTATAAAGGAATTAAAGCTAATGCCGAACTGATTGTGGTTGCGCCGTGTTGCCATAAACAGATTCGCAGGGAAATAGAGAAAAGCAAAGTGAAAAACGATGTTTCTTTTTTAACTAAATATGGAATTTTTTTAGAACGTCAGGCCGAAATGGTTACAGATGGAATCCGTGCGCTGATTTTAGAATACTTTGGTTATAAAACTAAGGTGTTCGAATTTATTTCTGATGCGCATACGCCTAAAAATGTGCTTGTGGTTGGGATGAAGGGCAAAGCGCTGAGCGCAGAGCGGAAAGCGGAAGTTTCGATGAAAATTAAAGCCAGTAAGGAATACTTTGGGATTGGATACCATCATCTGGAAAAATTGTTGGAGTTGTAGATTTTTAGTGCGGTCGTCATGCTGAATTTATTTCAGCATCCTTCACGATAAGACCCTGAAACAAGTTCAGGGTGACGATCGACTTGTTAAGTTGATCACTAAGAACGGATAGCTTATGCATATAATATTAATCGCGCCAGGAATTTACTAGGTTATCGTCGTTCTGAACTTGTTTCAGAATCTTTATGCTAACTATTATAGACGAAATTACAAGTGCAATAAAATCAGTGCCACTAAAGCAGGTATAGATTGCACATATAAAATTTTCTTACTCGCAGTTGCTGCACCATAAATACCTGCAATAATTACGCAGGTTAAAAAGAATATGGCTACATACAGGCGCCAATGAGGATCACTGATACATAACGACCAGATTAAACCTGCGGCTAAAAAGCCATTGTACAAGCCCTGATTGGCAGCCAAGGTTTTTGTTGGCACAAATAAATCTTTCGGGATGGTTTTAAAAACTTGTGGCGCTTTGGTGGTCCAGGCGAACATTTCTAACCAAAGGATGTAGATGTGGATCAAGGCGACCAAGCCGATTAAGATTTGTGCTGCTATTTGCATTTTATAATGGATTATACAGATTTAAGTGATTGATTGTAATTTAAAGATATAAAACTTTGGGGCATTTAGATGTCTACTTAATATTTCTGCTTACCTTTTTATCACCGAAGCGCAAAAAACGCGGTTCAATAAACCCGATAATAGCGAACACGAGTGAAACGAAGTAAAGCGGTTAGCGGGGCAGGTGATCCCGACGAGATTCGAACGCTTATTTTCAAATCACTTTAAAGAACTTCTCTTTAAGCTTTAGTCTTTCTGCTTTCACCTTTGGTCTTTAGTCTTACCCTCCCTTACTTCCATCCTCCATCCCCATCTTCCATCATTTTCTGTCATGCTGTCAGTATCAAAATCGATTATTTTTTACATTTTATCAGTCTTTTGCTCATATTCTCTGCCAAAAACCAATTGGCACAAGCATTGTTTAATAGCAGTAGAAATTATAATACTTTAAAAAGAGAAAATAAAAATACAATGGGAAAAATTATTGGAATAGACTTAGGAACAACAAACTCTTGCGTGAGCGTAATGGAGGGCAATGAGCCTGTAGTTATCGCAAACAGTGAGGGTAAACGTACTACACCGTCTATTGTTGCTTTTGCAGAAAACGGTGAGCGTAAAGTTGGCGAGCCTGCTAAACGTCAGGCTATAACCAACCCAACAAAAACGATATATTCAATTAAACGCTTTATGGGGAGCAGCTACGACGAAAGTGCGAAAGAGGCTGGACGCGTACCTTATAAAGTAGTAAAGGGTGATAACAATACTCCACGTGTTGAAATCGACGACAGAAAATATACTCCACAGGAGATTTCTGCAATGATTTTGCAGAAAATGAAAAAAACTGCTGAAGATTTCTTAGGACAGGAAGTAACTGAAGCGGTAATTACTGTACCAGCTTATTTTAACGATGCACAACGTCAGGCGACTAAAGAAGCGGGCGAGATTGCAGGTTTAGCGGTAAAACGTATCATTAACGAGCCAACTGCAGCTGCTTTAGCCTATGGCTTGGATAAAGCACACAAAGACATGAAAATTGTGGTGTTTGACTGTGGTGGTGGTACTCATGACGTTTCTGTATTGGAATTGGGTGATGGCGTTTTTGAAGTAAAATCTACTGATGGTGACACACACTTAGGTGGTGATGACTTTGACCACATCATTATTGATTGGTTAACTGATGAGTTTAAATCAGAAAACAACATGGATCTTTCTAAAGATCCAATGGCGTTACAACGTTTAAAAGAAGCTGCTGAGAAAGCTAAAATCGAGTTATCAAGCACCACTTCTACTGAAATTAACCTGCCATACATTACTGCTGATGCCAGCGGCCCTAAACACCTGGTACGTACATTATCCCGTGCCAAATTTGAGCAGTTAGCTGATAGCTTAATTAAACGCACTATCGATCCTTGTAAATCTGCTTTGAAAAATGCCGGTTTAAGCACAGGTGATATCGACGAAATTATTTTAGTAGGTGGTTCTACACGTATCCCTGCTATTCAGGAAGCTGTTAAAGCTTTCTTCGGTAAAGAGCCAAGTAAAGGTGTTAACCCTGATGAGGTTGTAGCGATTGGTGCTGCTATTCAGGGTGGTGTATTAACCGGTGATGTTAAAGATGTATTGTTATTAGACGTTACGCCTTTATCATTAGGTATTGAAACCATGGGTGGTGTAATGACTAAATTAATCGAGTCTAACACAACAATTCCAACTAAAAAATCGGAAACCTTCTCAACTGCAGCTGATAACCAGCCTTCAGTAGAAATCCACATTTTACAAGGTGAGCGTCCGATGGCTGCTCAGAACCGTACAATTGGCCGTTTCATTTTAGACGGTATTCCACCAGCACCTCGTGGTGTGCCTCAGGTAGAAGTATCATTCGATATTGATGCCAACGGTATTTTACACGTAAGTGCAAAAGATAAAGCTACTGGAAAAGAGCAAAAAATCCGTATCGAAGCATCTTCAGGTTTAACTGATGCGGAGATCAAAAAAATGAAAGAAGAAGCTGAAGCTAATGCAGCAGATGATGCTAAGCAAAAAGAAGAAGCTGATAAAATCAATGGTGCTGATGCTTTAATCTTCTCAACTGAGAAACAATTAAAAGAGTTTGGTGATAAATTATCTGCTGATAAAAAAGCGCCAATCGAAGCTGGTTTAGAGAAATTAAAAGCAGCGCATTTATCACGTAACTTCGCAGATATCGATGCAGCTTCAGCTGAATTACAAGCTGCATGGAACGTAGCATCAGAAGAGATGTACAAAGCTGGTGAGCAACCTCAGGGTGGTGAACAACCACAAGCTGATGGTCAGCCTCAAGGTGGCGATAATGTTACTGACGTTGATTTTGAAGAAGTAAAAGAAGACGATAAGAAATAGTCTTAAGTCTTTAATCTTGGGGCGTAAGTCTTGGGAGCATAAATAAGAGCGTTTCTGATTAAGTTCAGGAGCGCTTTTTTGTTTTTAAAGGCGTTTGTTTAACTTCTATGTTTTATAGTGTTTAGGTGATTTTGGAAATGAAAGTTCGCGTACTTTTCGGAAACTACAGTCCCGCCATTCGCTGTAGCCCCCATGATCCCGATGAAAAATCGGGACGGGGCTGCCGCTGCTGTCGGGTTTATTAAGGGAGGTTTGTGGTTATAAATTAAAACGCCGCAGGCTTTTATAAACCTGCGGCGTTTGCTTAAAGTGATCGTTATATAACTTCGGAATCAATTTAACTCCATAGTTTTTCCGGGTATGTTCCATTTTTGACCAATTGGTCAATACTATCCTGAACATAAGGTTTATCTTCTTTGTAAGTTACGCCGAACCATTTGTTTGAAGTAGGGATCACTTTAAAGGTTGCCGTATTATTCTTTACCAGGTTTTCACCAATTAACGGAATAAAAAACTCTGCTTTAGGCTTATCTTTATTTGCTTCAGCAAATTCTTTGAATAAATCTTCAGTAATTTTAAAAACAGCAGGTGTAAAGCCCCAGAAATTCATCGAAACCGGAGTTTCATAGCTTAAAGGAAATTCTTCACCATTTTCTTCATAAAAAATGTTGCCATCTTTAGGGTAAACCTTTGTACGCTCTATAATTTCTTCGAGGTTGCCAGCTGCATCTACCTTACAAACACCGCGGGAAACAGCTCCAAATTCTGATAAAGTTTTACCGATCTGGTAACCGATGATCGAATAATTACTATCCGTTACTTCTGTAGTTAAGAAATCGACCATTTTTTTAAAGGCATCGAAACCATAATAATCGTCGGCGTTAATCACGCAGAATGGTTCTTTAACTACATCTCTACCTGATAGGATGGCGTGCGCAGTACCCCAGGGCTTTTCTCTGTAAATTTCTTCTTCTATGCCAAACGGTTTTAAATCGAAATTTTGGAAAACATAATCTGTTTCTATTCTTCCGGCAAGTTTAGGCTCAAAAATAGCTTTAAAGTTATCTACAAACTCTTCTTTAATGATAAATACAACTTTACCAAAACCGGCATTTATTGCATCATATATTGAATAATCGATAATCGTTTCGCCATTAGGGCCAAAACCATCAATCTGTTTCATGCTTCCATAGCGGCTGGCCATACCAGCTGCCAATATTAATAAGGTGGGTTTCATTTATTGTTTATTATTTTTTTATGTTGAGACTTTGATGACGGAATATTTAATATATCATCTTAGTTTCAACTTGCGAAATTAGTTATTTAAGTTTTTGTTATATTAATTAATAAGTTTTTTAAAATCCAAAAAGGCCACCGCCGGTTTTTGACCGTGTTTTTTTTCCCGTAAGCATGCCAAATATACCACGAACAATTTCTTTACCAATTTGTCGGGTGATGGTTGCGCCCATCACCTGTTCAACAAGGCTCTTTTCTCCTGGCTTGGGTTTGTTTTCTTTTTCGGCTTGTTTCTCAGCTTCAGCTTCTTGTTTTTCTTGTTCTGCTGCTGCAGTTTGTTCGTTAATGCGTTTGGTTAAAATGTCGTATGCACTTTCAGGATCGATAGGATCTTTATATTTAGCGTACATCTGACTGTTACGAACGAGCTGATCGAAATCGGCAGCTGTAAGTGGTCCCATTACTGCCCTTGGCGGAGTAAGCATGGTTGCCGATACTTCAGTTGGAATACCTTTTTCATTCAATACAGTTACCAACGCCTGTCCGGTGCCTAATGAAGTTAATATTTTATCGATTTCATAAAAATCCGATTTTGGATAAGTGTTAACCGTCTTTTTTAAGGCATCTACGTCATTTGGGGTAAATGCCCTCAATGCATGTTGCACGCGGTTACCTAATTGGCCCAAAACACTCTCCGGGACATCAGTTGGTGCCTGGGTACAAAAGAAGACACCAATACCTTTAGAACGGATTAACCTGATGATAGTTTCTATCTGTTCTAAAAATGCTTTAGAAGAGTTTTTGAACAATAAATGGGCTTCATCGAAAAAGAATACCAGCTTTGGTTTGTCTAAATCGCCCACCTCTGGCATGGTATTAAATAACTCAGCCAGTAAGCTTAATAAAAAGGTAGAGTATAACACAGGCTGATTCTGTACATCAGAAATGTTTAATAAACTAATGGTTCCTTTGCCATCAACCCGCTCGAAAAGATCATCGGTATCAAATGATTTTTCGCCAAACATACCACCTAAGCCCTGTTGTTCTATTGCCACTATTTTTCTCAGCATGGTGCCCGATGTTGCAGTGGAAATGCTGCCATAACTGCTTTTAATTTCTGCTGCACCAGCGCCCTCTGAAAGATAGGATACCAATTTTTTTAAATCATTTAAATCAATTATCGGCAATTTGTTATCATCTGCGTATTTGAAGATAACCGCTAAAACCCCTGCCTGTGTATCGTTTAAATCTAAGATTTTTGATAAGAGTGTCGGTCCGAACTCCAGTACGGTTGCACGCATCTGTGCACCCATTTTGCCTGAAAGAGAGTAAATCTCAACAGGGAAACCTGTAGGCGAGAAAATTTTGCTGAGCTGTTGTACCCTTTCTTCTATTTTTGGATTAACGGAGCCTGGTTGGTTTAAGCCTGATAAATCGCCTTTAACATCCAGCATAAAAACCGGAACGCCTGCATCAGACAGTTGTTCTGCCAATAACTGTAGCGTACGCGTTTTACCTGTTCCGGTTGCTCCGGCAATAAGTCCATGCCTATTCATCATTTTTAATGATAAATTAACTTCGGCTTCGCTATAAACCTGTCCATCTAAAATTCCGGCACCTAAATAAATGTACGAGCCTGAAGGAGCGTAAGATGATTTTATTTTTTCGATGAAACTTGAAGAAAGATCGCTCATTTTTTAAAATTAGATTGCCAATTTAAGAAACATATCTTATAATGATTGTGTTTTTTGTTAGGACTTTAATCCAAAATACTACACAAAGCGCATTTATTGTTACTGGTTAATCTGCTTATAATAATTTAGTTCGTTCTGTAGTACCGTTATTTTCTCTTGCATATTTTGCAATTGATTGAGCAGGTGGGAAACGGCGTGAATGCCTTCTAAATTAATCTGCAGATCATTTGCCAAACGCAGATACTGCTCTAATTTGGATAATTCATCAACAGGCAAAAAAACAGATTGCTTTTTTACCGTAGTCTGGATCAGTCCAAAATTTTCAAGAGAATGGATAAAGTTGATCTCTACATGATGATAAGCACAAATGTCTTCTACGGGTATTAGATAAGTTTCCATAATGGTTAGAATTTGGAAAGTTTTTCAAATAGTTCTTTTTGTTCGGCATTTAAATCGGTAGGGATTTTAACCTGCCATTTAATATACAGATCGCCAAACTGGTTATCTTTTTTGTAAACAGGAAATCCTTTTCCTTTCAATCTTAAGGTTGTATCTGGCTGTGTGCCTTCTGGTACTTTAAGCTTTACTTTGCCACTTAAGGTTTCTACAATTTTTTCACCACCTAAAATGGCAGTATACAGATCTACTTCCTCCCGGATGTAAATGTCGCTCCCTTTCCGTTTAAATTTGGGGTCATCGCTAATATTAAATTTAATATAAAGATCGCCTGGAGGGCCGTTGTTAACACCTGGCGCACCATAACCCGGAAGTTTGATCTTCTGCCCGTTTTCAACTCCTGCCGGAATGGTAATACGTACCTGTTTGCCATTAACGGTTAAGGTTTGTTTGTGTGTAGTATAAGCATCAAGCAGGTTCAATTGTAAATCGGCACTATAATCCTGGCCTTTAAATGGCGAATTTCTACTGCTTCTGCCACCGCCTCCACCAAACATAGAAGAAAAGAAATCAGAAAAGTCTTCGCCGCCAAAACCACCAGAATAGCTACTGCCACCATAACCCTGGCCTTGCGATTGGTATTGCCTTTGTTGCTGTTGCTGGGCATCCAGCTGATCGGCATGCTGCCAATCTTTGCCATATTTATCGTATTTTTTCCTTTTTTCGGGATCACTTAAAACTTCGTTAGCCTCATTAATCTGCTGAAACTTTTTATTGGCTTCTTCATTATTGGGATTGAGATCAGGATGGTGTTTTCTGGCTAACTTTCTATAAGCTTTTTTAATATCCTCTGTAGTTGCATCTTTTTGTAAATCGAGGATTTTATAATAGTCTATGTAGTCCATAATGGCTTAACAAATTAATAAAGGGAATGTTCAATTTTATTATATAAAGGTAAGGTTTTAGGGTGGGAATGTGTAACAACAAGGAACAAAGGGCGGAGAGTTGAGCATAGAAGGTACCATAAGAAATGTCCTTCAGCCGGCTATCATCAACAAACTCTAAATAAAACCTTCATCTCGACTGGAACGCAGTGGAATGGAGAGATTTATCTCGAAGTAGATTTTTCGACTTTGCTGCGATCGGCTCGAAATGACGGTCACTTTTTAGAAATTATTGATGTTAACGTCTCTGCCAATAATATTGATTCTTGGGTATTAAATTATTCCTTAGGATGACAAAATTCTTTAAACAAAAAAGTGCCCCACCTGGAGGCACTTAAATCTATAATGGCGGAGCAAAATTATTTTTTATTTTTCACGTATTTTTCCAGCCACTGGTCTTGCTCCCAAAGCATATGTAGCAAGTTTTCTTTGCCACGGTAACTGTGAGCCTCGTAGGGTAAAAATACAAAACGGGTTGTACCGCCTGCACCTTTAATGGCATTGAACAAACGTTCACTATTGATGGGAAAAGTACCTGGATTATCGTCAGCATCGCCATGGATTAATAATAATGGTGTTTTAATTTTATCAGCATAGCTAAATGGGCTCATTTCGTAATATAACTGAGGCGCCTGCCAATAGGTACGTTCTTCATTCTGGAAACCAAATGGTGTTAGGGTACGGTTATAAGCACCACTACGGGCAATGCCTGCAGCAAAAAGATTGGTATGTGCCAACAAATTAGCTGTCATAAAGGCGCCATAACTGTGGCCGCCAACGGCCATACGTTTTTTGTCGCCAACCCCTAAATCAGAAAGTTTATTAATGGCTGCTTCAGCATTTAGCTGGAGCTGATCTACAAAGGTATCATTAGGTTTTTTACCATCTTTAGCTACAATTGGCATTTCGGCATTATCTAAAACTGCATATCCGCGGGTTACCCAAAAAATAGGAGAGGCCCAGCTAATGGTCGTGAATTTATCTTTAGATCCACGGATCTGTGCAGCATCTGCTGCGGAATTAAACTCTCGCGGGTAAGCCCAGATTAAAGTGGGCAGCGGACCGTCTTTATCTTTGTTATATCCCTTTGGTAGATACAAATCCCCTGTTAAATCAACACCATCAGCACGTTTGTAAGAAATTTTTTCTTTGGTAATGCCTGCTAAAGAGGGGTAGGGGTTAGCGAAATTAGTAATAGGCTGGTCGGCAATACGAAGCACCAGGTTTTTAATAAAATAATTAGGTACTAATTTTTGGCTTTCTTTACGGGTAAGTAAAATCAGTTTATCCGGATTAATTACATCACTTACATATTCGAATGTTCCTTCTGAACTGCGCCAGATAATCTCGTTCTTTTTAGTATTTAAATCAAATTTAGCCAGAAATGGCAGATCTCCTTTTTCTGATGAACCCACTATATTGTTCATTAACAGTTTAGTGCCATTATCTACTGTTTTAATTACCTGTCTGCCGTATTTATTTTTAATTGTTACAGGAGTGCCCGGGTTGCCATATGCATCGGTTTGATTTCGGCTATAGAGTTCTTCTACTGCACCTGTTGAAGGGTTGTAGCGGCTCACCTTGCTGGTTTGCTTGCTGCGCAGGCCTTCCATAATAAGGGCAAGGTTGGCATCGCCCCATTGTACACCACGGTAACGCGTTTGTGTTTTAAATAATTCTTTCTCTGTTCCGGTAAAAGGTGCACTTAATGCATAAACTGCATCGTGATAGGGAACATTTTTTTTAATTAAACCACTGTCCAGTGGCTTGCACCAAACCAGTGAAGCCGGTTCATCATCTCTCCAGTCGAAACTGCGTGGTACATTTTGAACATTGTCATAACCGGATGGCGTGCCCTCCGATGATGGTAATTCGGCGATTACCTTAATGATTTTTCCAGACAAATCGTTAATGCTCACCGTAGACGGAAAGCCATAAGCCGAAACGAGATAGGAAAAAGGTTTACGGATGGTTTCAACCATCATGTAATTTTTATCAGGTGATAAACTGGTTAAGGCATAAATAGCCGGTTTACCAATGGGCGTTTCAACCCCATCCGTGTTTTTAACCAGTTGCGAGGTGGCAAAAAAATCGAATAACTGTTCGTCAAAAGGTGATTTAATCAAATCCTGATAGGTGGCACTAGGTGCAGCTTTTCCTAAATTCTGCTGGATGGTTGGCCCTTTAGGCATTAATGGTTTTTTGGGTGCAGCACTGGCAGGTTTAGTTACGGTACGGTAAATAATGGTATGATCATTTAACCAGGTAAGACCGCTGCCTAAAACAACGTTTAAAAAAGCCTTATTGGTTTTGGTCGCTTTTTTTGTAGCCAGATCAATGATGTAAAGATCTACTCCTTTTTGCGTGGTATGGGTAAAGGCAATCTTATTTTCCGATGGATTCCAGTTGATGTTGCCGGCGTATAATGGGCTTGGCAAACCGGTTATCTGAAAATTCTGGTTGGACCTGATGTTTTTTAAGCTGAAATTGTTGATATAGGTTTGTCTGCTTGGCGAGTAATTGTTTGGGTTTAATCTTAAACCTGCAATTCTGTATTCGGGCATGGCCAATTCTTCTACAGAAGGGTATGAATTACGTTCGCTAAATAAGATCCATTCCGCTTTGCCGTCTATGCTTACACCAGGAGTTGGTTTAGCCAGTAACAAATCGGCAATTTCTTTTGGGGGAGTTTGGTAGCTTACTGCATCTTGCGCGGCCGAATGAAGCGAAATACAAGTGCCTGCTATCCATAAATAAAGGCTTAGTTTTTTAATCATTTCCAGTTTTTTATTCGAAATAAGGAATGATCAAATATTGTAAAATTTAACTTACCCGTGCGTAACTTCTTAGTGAGGCATTTGTTTCATTGAATCTGAATGCTAAGGAATTTTTTATGGATGTGCTGATTCGGCACTTTATGCTATTCAGATCGCCAAACCCATCGACTTATTAACCTAAATCAGTAATTTAAATGCATACTTTACTCATCACGAATTGGGTTAATGCCATCAACCATCTTACATTTTCATTCTCAAGGATATAAACTGCTGATCTTTGCAACAGAATTGCTAATCATTTCTTTTAATACCTCCACGTCAATATCGTTCAGTTTTTTTATGTACACACAAGCTTTGCCGGTTTTGTGTTTACCAAATTTAGCCAGCAGTTCTTCACGGTCGTTAAACGCTGATGATAAATACAGGGCTATGGTATCTTTGCGTGGCGAAAAACCAACCAGAGGTGCATCACCTGCTCTGCCGCTTTCATATTTGTAATGGTAACTGCCGAAACCAATAATAGCTGTTCCCCACATTTTTGCTGTAAAGCCTGTTATTTCAGCAATAATATCCAACAGATGAAAACAATCAGCTCGTTTATTTTCGTCAGGAACAGTATTTAAAAAGTCACGAACGCTTAAGTCGTTTTCTATAGTTTTATTTTTTGCCATTTTTTATGATAAATAATGAAGTATGGAACTATTTATAGCTGATGTATAGCAACAATTTGATGGCTGTGAAGAAACCAGTTCAATAATTATAATAGGTTTTAATCTGCCAGAGATATAAACAAAATAGCCACCTGTTACGATGGCTATCGGTAAGAAGAGTTATACCTTACTTATGGTGTGCCTGCCCTCCGCGGATCTCCCGCTCACAGGACTTTTTGATCTTTCTTTTATGCTTAACAATTTAGGCAATAGTTGGTTTTAATTCGATAAATAATTTTGCACACTGTGTGGAAAATGTTAATATCTCTAAATGCAATATTCATTGTCCGGATGTTCGTGTGTTTAAATAGTCAGAAGCTATTTTTTGTATCAAACATTTTTACTCCTCTACTGTTTGAGATGAGACTGCTGATTCATTATTATATCGTTTAGTGGCAAATTTTCAAACATTAAATCATGGTCGAATTGAATAAAGAGCTTTTTTGTAATATAGGCGACCGTTCTGTTGATGGATATTTTATTTTCAACTATAGATCGCAAAATTTTTCATACCTAAATAAATCGTTAAGTACCATCTGGGCGCTCAACTCTGATGACGTTTTGAATCATCCGGAACTACTTTTAGAGCGGGTGCATCCTGAAGATTTAACGCATGTGATGTCATGCTATAAAGAATGCCTTGAAGAAGATGGGGAAAACAAGTATGAATTTCGTTTACTGTTTCCAGATAGGGAGAAGTATGTTCGGGTAATTGTATTTTCTGTAACTGATGGAGCAGTAAAGTATTTAGTGGGTACAGTAGAAGACACTACGGTAGAGCGTCATAATAAAATCCACATCGAACAGATAAACGCCAGAAAAAATATAACCCTGGAGGTATTGGCGCATGATTTAAAAGAACCACTTGGTATGATGAAATTAATTGCCTCCTCTATGAAAGAGGGCATTGCGCAAACAGGCGATGAGCGGATGATCAATTCGCTGGCTTTTATTCACGACATGTGTGAGCGCAACCTGCTTTTGGTACGCAGCATGGTTAACAGGGAATTTTTAAAATCATCTGTAGTCGAAATCAGCAAGGAGCGGGCTGATCTGGTTTGGGAACTTCGGGATGTGGTTCGTTTTTATAAACGATCGAAGCTGGGCAAAATGAAGCATATTAAATTTACCAGCTCTGCCGAGCAGATTTATCTGCGCCTTGATAGCATGAAGTTTCTGCAAGTGATCAATAACCTGATCTCCAACTCCATAAAATTTACTGCCGATTATGGGCATATTAATTTACATGCTGAAGAATATGAAAACACCGTTTTAATTACCGTATCTGATGATGGAATCGGTATTCCGGAAGAGTTGCAGGCAGGTCTTTTTAGCCATTTGCCCGAAACTTTGAGGCCAGGCCTTAAGGGAGAAGAATCTGGCGGGTTTGGTATGGGTATCATCAAGGCTATTGTTGATTTACACCAGGGAAAAATATGGTTTAAGAGTAAAATCGGTGTAGGAACTACCTTCTATATCGAGCTGCCTAAGTAGCCGTTTTTAATTTTATAATGGCGTAAGTTATATTTGAATTATGATTAACATTATTCTTGCGGATGATCACCATATCATCCGGTCCTCACTAAAAGCACTTATAGAAAAACACGAAGGCATCAATGTTGTTGCAGAAGTACCGGACGGTTCAGCGGTCTTGGAACTTCTTGAAAAAGGAATAAAAGCTGATATCATTTTATCAGATCTTGTAATGCCGAGGCTTGATGGAATAGCTTTAGCCCATACGATTAACGCGCGCGGATATAATACAAAGGTCGTAGTTTTATCTATTGTAGAAGATGAAAAGTACGCGTCAAATGCTTTTATATCAGGGGCTTTTGCTTACCTGTCAAAAGATATTGAAGAAGATGAACTGCTGTTTTGCATCAAGCATGTAATGAAGGGAAAACGGTACCTTTCTTCTAATTTATGCATTTCCATTTTAGAGCGTTTTAATATGCAGTTGAATATACTCTCGCGAAAAATAAATACCGAAATCAGCTTTACAGACCGCGAAATTAATGTTTTAAAACTTATTGCAGATGGGTTAACAAACCAGGAAATAGCTGATAAGTTGTACTTAAGCAGGCGAACAGTAGAGAGCCAAAGAGAGGCTTTGATCAGTAAAAGCGGTACAAAAAACTCTGCTTCTTTAGTCCGTTTCGCCATGCGAAATGGTTATGTAGATTAGCGGTTTTTGATCTTTTTGAGGCTTTTTTTAAGCGTTTTAAATAAACCGTAAAAAATCGGGTATTTCTACAAATAACATAAGTTGTTGCTGTTTGTTGAATATTTACATCAGCCTTAAAACGAATTATGGATACATTAAATTTCAATTACGACATCTATCAATACAGACAACCGCTTTTCGACCGTGCATTAGCGTATACACATGATGAAGACGATGCTGCTGATTTAGTTCAGGATACCTTTATGAAGGCATTTAGGTTTTCGGCCAAATTTGAAATGGGCAGCAACGTGCGGGCATGGCTTTTTACCATCCTGAAAAATACCTTTCTTAATCATTATTACAAGGTAAAACGTAAAAAAGAAGTAATCCAGCAGGAAGAAGATTTAACCTCCGTTCAACTGGTGCCCAGTGCATCTTTAAATGGTGGCGCCACCAAGTTTATCATGGAAGATATACAGAAATCGCTGAACGCCTTACCGGAAGATTGCAGGTTTTGCTTTTGCCGTTATTTTGAAGGTTATAAATATCACGAAATTGCTGCCGAGCTTGATATTCCTTTGGGTACTGTAAAAACCAAAATACATGTGGCCAGAGGCCTGCTTAAAAAGATGCTTAAGAACTATAAGTCTGGTTTAGCTGCCTGATTACTTTCATTTATTCGGTAAATTCAGGTATAAATACGCTGCACGAAATAAGTCACTTCAACTAGATTTGTTGCATATGAGCAACTTGCTGGTTAAAAAGATTCTTATAGTTGATGATGATGAGAACATCCATGATATTATTAAGTTAATTTTTGAGGAAGAACATTATTACGTAAAAGGTATATTAAATGGCGATGATTTTGAATTAGAAGAAACAATTGCTGATTTTCTGCCAGATATTATTCTATTGGATATATTTATTGGTAAACATGATGGTCGGAATATTTGCAACAGATTAAAAAATAATCCTGAAACAGCAGCTGTTCCGGTGATATTGCTATCAGCAGTAAATATGGATAATTTAAGCTGTTTACCCGACGATACCATTGAAAAGCCTTTTGATATTACAGACCTTCACCAAAAAGTTAAGGCCTTGTTGGATAAAAAAAATGTATAGATGTAAAAAAGGGATAGACTAGTAGCCTATCCCCATATCTAAACTCAAACATGCGCTCAAACATGAATGAATCTTAACAACTAAACATTTTAGTTTAGTATTGGTTTTAAAAAGACAGGTTTATCTTTCATATTCATCATGTTTTACCTGATCTTTTGTTTTAATTCTATTTTTAGTTCTTTAATCTGTTCCTTCACCTGTCTGTTCTCCAGATAAAAATAAATGGCGGAGGCTAAGAATATCTTTCCTAACACAAAAACGGCAATAAATACCCATTTCCAGGCCTTATTTACTCGCATTTGATTAGATTCTGATTCTATCTCTATATATTTATCCCTTTTGTTTTCCTGGTGGGATTTATTATAGCTGTATTCGGCTTCAACAGTGGTTTGTATAGCCTGGTTCTGGCGTTGTATTTCATTAATCTCGTGCTCAATTTTAGACAAGGTACCGGCAGGTGGCTCAATCCCCATGCTTTGGGCCAATACCTCCATATCATATTCTAATTGTTCCAGGGCATCTTTAAATGCCGGATATTCTTTTTTTAGCGATAAGACTTTCTGTACCTCTTCTTCGGTGGCGATTCCCATCACATAGGTTTCCATTAAACCGCTCTCCATAATTTTATTAATTTCCACTTGCCCTCCTCATTTTATCGATTGATAATTTTAACTGATTGCGGATTTCGCTTTCATCACATCCAATTGTTGCCGCCAGGTACTGAATTGATTTTCCATGATAATATACTGCACAGAATATTCTTTTCTGCAGCTCATCCAACAAATCCAGCCTACCATTATTTACTGATTGGTTAAGATTTAACCGATGATCTTTAGCCGTATACAAAGTTAATTTACTTTGTGCATATTGACGCAGTTCCAGCCAGATATTTAACTTGTTTCTTTCTGGCAAAACAACAATGTCCTTAGCAAAGGAAGTAAAAATAGCAACCAGATGATCTTCTGATTCTTGAGGATCTTGGACAATACCATTGATATAGCCAAGCAGCATGGAGGCATACTGATCGTAGAACCAACGGATGTTTTTTGGTTCGGCAGAAGGATGGCTGGAGACTGCTTTGAACATGGTTGTTTGTACGGTTACGCTAAATGAGGTGCAAGATAATGCCAAATTTTTAAATTATCTTTAATTAATGCATAAAATGTTGTCTATAATGGGTTTAAGATCAAAAATATAACAATCTTCTATTTTTGGGTTTTTAATGCTGAGATTTATGACATGAAAATAGCTACTTATAATGTGAACGGTGTAAATGGCCGCTTGCCTGTATTATTACGTTGGCTGGAAGAAACCCAGCCAGATGTGGTATGTCTGCAGGAGCTAAAGGCCCCTCAGGAAAAATTTCCTGAACAGGCCATTAAAGATGCTGGTTACAATGCCATCTGGTACGGACAGAAAAGCTGGAACGGAGTGGCCATACTTGCCAGAAATTTAGAAATAACCGAACTGAAGCGAGGTTTAGAAGGGGATCCTGAAGATGTGCAAAGCAGGTATATAGAGGCCATGGTAAACGGTATTGTAATTGCTTGTTTATACCTGCCCAATGGCAATCCGGCACCAGGCCCCAAGTTTGATTATAAACTGCAATGGTTTGAACGCTTTGCTGCACATACAGCAACTTTGCTGGCGAGGAATATACCAGTGGTTTTAGCAGGCGATTATAATGTAATTCCGACAGAAATGGATGCCTATAAACCTGAACGATGGGTTGAAGATGCATTGTTCCGTCCGGAAACCCGGGAGGCATTTAGAAACTTAATGGCACAAGGCTGGACGGATGCGATCAGGAAGTTATATCCTAATGAAACCATTTATACTTTCTGGGATTATTTCCGTAATGCCTATGGCAGAAATGCCGGATTAAGAATTGATCATTTTTTATTGAGTCCTCAGGTGAGCGATCGCTTAAAATCAGCAGGTGTGGATAGGAACGTTAGGGGATGGGAAAAAACAAGCGATCACGGACCTGTTTGGATTGAACTGAATGATCTTTAATTAAGATGGAGATTGTTTAAAATCAGTAACATCTAAAGTTGTTCCGATCAGTTTTAACGATTCGCCTTCCTTTTGGGACAGTATTCCATTGGCTTTGATCCATCTGATTTTCCCATCCGGACGGCGGATTCGGTACAACACGTTATAACTGTTTTTTTCTTTGGTTACGGTAAGCTCTATTTCATCCTGAACATGATCGAGGTCTTCCGGCAGGATTAATCCCAAAACCGTTTCATAGCTTAAAACGCCATCTGACGGATAACCAAAATTCTCTTTAAACGATCGGGTTGAACGAAGTATGCCTGTTGCTATACTCAGCTCCCAAAAACCAAGGCCAAGGTGGTCAAATACCACATCCCAATGATCATCGCAAATAACGGATAGATCAACATTTTTTTTGTTTGTGTTCATAAATAAAAGGATAAACTATGTAGGTAAATTACATAAACAATGTGAAGATATGCTGAGTATTAATAAAAATTAATGTTCAGATCAGGAAGTTAATCATCCCTAATCAGTAAAAATTACTTCAGATCAGACGATTGCTGGGATAAAGAGAAAGTAGAGGCTGTATCTTGGATATCAAGTTTTCTTCCTGAAGGAAGATTTTTCTGCAAATCTGATGCTGTTAGAGGTCGTCATCCCTAACCCGTGCTCCAAGGTATGATGATATGTCGTAAATATAGCCTTTGCGTGGAATAAGTATAGCACTAACAGGTGCTGTCTGCAATAGCCCGCCAGATGAACTGCAATAATATGGGCAGTTCATCTGGAAAGCTCACTAAAAGTTAGGATTAAAACATACAACCTTCGAGATTTTTTATGATAAAACCTCTTTAGTATTATTTGTTAAACTTCGTGCTGATCAGTGTTTTTTGACTTTTCAATCAGTTCTTTTTGATCGGTTAAATCTTTATAATAAAAATAACCACCAAATCCTAAAATGAGGATGATATTACTTATTTTAAAACTATGATTTAGCCAATAATCAAATGGCGGTACATTACCGCTAAAACTCTGTTTAATGTTTGGCCAGGAGTTAAGAATAAAAATAACGATAATCATAAGCAAAACCTTTAACAGGGTGCTTATGATTATTTTTTGGTGATTTACCTTTTCCATTATTTAAATGTCCTGAAGTCCTGACCGTTGCTAATGTTCAACAAGCTTTCGTATATCAGGCTGATTACATTGTCAACATCCTCTTTGTGCACCATTTCTACCGTAGTATGCATGTAGCGTAATGGCAACGAAATTAATGCTGATGGTACACCACCATTAGAATAGGCAAATGCATCGGTATCGGTTCCGGTAGAACGTGAAGATGCCTGACGTTGGAATGGAATCTGATTTTTCTCAGCCGTTTGGATTAATAGTTTATTTAAATTGGTTTGTACAGCCGGAGCATATGAAACAACAGGGCCTTTACCTGCAGATAAATCGCCCTGAATGTTTTTATTAATCATTGGCGTAGTGGTATCGTGCGTTACATCGGTAATGATGGCCACATTTGGTTTAATTCGCTGGGCAATCATCTCGGCACCGCGTAAACCGATTTCTTCCTGTACCGAGTTTACAATGTATAAGCCGAAAGGAAGTTTTTTCTTGTTTTCTTTTAATAAACGGGCTACTTCGGCAATCATAAAACCACCCACACGGTTATCTAAAGCACGTCCAACATAATAGCGGTCGTTCAAAACCATAAACTCATCTTCGTAAGTAATTACACAGCCTACATGAATGCCTAATTTTTCTACTTCTTCTTTTGAGGTGCAGCCGCAATCCAAAAAGATATTTTTTAACTCCGGAGCCTGTTCTTTCTCGCCATGGCGGGTATGGATGGCCGGCCAGCCGAATACTGCTTTAACTAAACCTTTCTCGGTATGGATGTTTACGCGTTTAGAAGGTGCAATCTGATGGTCAGAACCGCCATTGCGGATTACATAAATTAAACCATCGTTGGTGATGTAGTTTACATACCAGGAAATTTCATCAGCATGGGCTTCAATAACTACTTTGAAATCAGCTTTAGGATTAATAACACCTACAGCGGTACCGTAATTATCGATAAAATGTTCGTCGATATAGGGTTTTAAATAATTTAACCAAAGTTTTTGTCCTTCCCATTCATAACCAGTGGGGGCAGGGTTATTGATGTATTCTTCAAGAAACTGCAGTGATTTTTTGGTAACCACAGCAACATGTTTTTTCTTTTCGTCGTCTTTTTTCTTAGCCATATGTTATTTTTTATAGCATGGGTAAAGCGCATGGCGTGATGCGTTTTGCCCGTCTTGTTAATGATTATGATAGTTCTTTTTCCATGATCACAAAATCGTAACCATTTTTAAAAAAGGTTTGATCCGTTTCGCGGAAGCCAAATTTAAAATAAAATTCCTTAGCATTTACACGTGCATTGCACCATAGTTTTGTTGCTTTTTGAATTTTACAAAAATCGAGGATGTAAGCCATTAGTTGCGAACCATAACCTGCATTTTGAGCAGCAGGCAGAATGGCTAGTTTACGGAACTGATACACATCTCCATCATAAAACAGAGAAACTACTCCGGTTAACTGATGATCAAGATATAATCCAAAATGGATGCCATTAAAATCATCCGGAAGCTTTACACTGTCAAATGGTAATTCAGGGTACATAGCCTCGTGTCTGATCCGCCAGGTTAGCGATGGGAATATTTGCTCAATTTGAACCATATTTATAATAAAAAGCTAAAGCCTATTCTGCCACCAATTCCATAATAAGTAGTGGTTTTATTGATTGAGGCAAGTGGGCCCAGAGACAATTCGAAGTTAACCTTTCTGCCGGCATAGGTCTGAAATCCCCATTGTGGCATAATGTTGATCTGTGAACCATACAACGTGTTGCTTTGGGTCGGGATAATCGTCAATACATCAAGGCCTACATAACCAGCACTATTATTTAAGGTTTTTTTACCCTTTTTGATCCTCCGGTTAAAATTGTAATAATGTCTAAATCCTGCGTTTAGTGCAGGGTAAACCTTAAAAATTGTTTCTGTATGGGTGCTCAAATTGTAATTGTTATCCACTGTAATTTCGGTTTGATAAATAAGAGCCCCCTGGGCTAATGCACCGAAATAGACCGAAGTGATTTTACCTACTTTTTGTTCCCTTTCATAACCTGCGCCCAAAATGGTAAGCCTTATTTTATGGAGCGACTTTACTTCTGCTGGTTGTTCTACCTTTGTACTGTCTTGCGCTTTTGCCATACCAAAAATGGCCAGACAAATAAACAGCATTGAAAATGTTTTGATCGCGTTTTTAGATTTCATAAAATTTTATTGGTTTATTATTTGTTTTTTCTTTCCGTAAAACTGATAAATAAAAATATTAAGGACGATTATACCTGTCATTCCGTAGCAGAATAAAGCCCAGCCGCCTTTGTCCCAGAGCCATAAACCCAGTGCCGAGCCACAGCTGGCACCAATAAAACTCACCGACATAAAAATAGTGTTCAATCTGTTTCTGGCTTCTGATATGAGGGTATAAATGCGGGTCTGGTTGGTTACATGTATGGCTTGCTGGCCGATATCGATCAATACAATACCAATTACAAAAAGGTATAAATGGTTGTTTGTAAAATAAAACAAAGCGATACTGACGATTTGTAAGATAAAACCGATCATTAAGTTTTTGCGCGGATTGTTGCCATCGCTTAATTTTCCAACCAGTGGTGCAGCCAATGCACCCGCTGCTCCGGCAATTCCAAATAGCCCGATCTGTAATGTTTGGAAATTAAAGGGTGGGTTAGCAAGAAATAACACCATGGTTGTCCAGAATGCACTGATAATGGCAAAAGCCAGAAAATTAATAATCGAAGTTTCCCTTAATACAGGTTGGGTTTTGATGTAACCGAACATCGAACGCATGAGTTCTTTGTATGAGCCTTTAAAATTGGGATAACTTTGTGGAAAGCGTTTGGCCATTAAAAAAATAAGCAAGCCACAAATTCCCGCCGCCATATAATAAACAGCCCGCCAACCTAGCCAAAAGCCAATACTGCCACTTACCGCGCGTGAGGCTAAAATTCCAACCAGTAAACCGCTCATAATTATCCCGATGTTGGCTCCACGATTCTCATCTGTACTTAAATTAGCTGCCAAGGGCAATATTAATTGAGGTACAATAGAGCAGGCGCCAATTAATATTGAGGCCACTTCCAGTATAAAAAAGCTTTGCGAAACCGCAGCAACCAGTAAGGCCAAAATAGCAAGTCCGGTAATCAAGAGGATCTGTTTTTTACGTTCAAACATATCGCCCAGAGGCACTAATAGGAAAAGGCCTAAAGCGTAACCGATCTGCGTAAGGTAGGTAATCTTCCCGGCAACAGGTTCGGTAAGCTGATAATCTTTTGCAATCAGGATTACCAAAGGCTGGCAGTAATAAATATTTGCAACAATGAGGCCTGTGCAAAAAGCCATGAGAAGAATATCCGCTCGTTTTAACATGTAAAGTTATGTAATATGTAAAATGTAAAATGGATGATGGAGTTAATGTGTAAGAAGTGTAATGTAAAATGCATGATGGTAGAGTTATTTCATTTACCATCTTACTTTGTCCATCTTCCATCCTTACAAAGGTATATTTCCATGTTTCTTTTTAGGGTTATTGACCACCTTATTTTCCAGCATTTTAAATGCTTTGATCAACTTGGTACGGGTTTGGGCTGGCTCAATTACTTCATCAACAAAACCACGTTCAGCAGCACGATAAGGGTTGGCAAAGATATCGGAATATAATTTTTCTTTCTCCAGCCATTTTTCTTCAGGGTTTTCTGCTGCGGTAATTTCCCGCTTAAAAATAATTTCTGCAGCACCTTTGGCACCCATCACAGCAATTTCTGCACTTGGCCAGGCGTAGTTCATATCTGCACCAATATGTTTGCTGTTCATTACATCGTAAGCACCCCCATAAGCTTTCCTGGTAATTACGGTAATGCGTGGTACAGTAGCCTCACTAAAAGCATATAATAATTTTGCACCATTGGTGATAATGCCATTCCACTCCTGGTCTGTGCCTGGTAGAAAACCCGGAACATCTTCAAATACCAGCAGCGGAATGTTGAAGCAATCGCAAAAGCGTACAAAACGTGCAGCTTTTGCTGAAGAATTACTGTCTAAAACGCCTGCCAGGTAGGCGGGCTGATTGGCTACGATACCGATGCTCCTGCCTGCAAGACGGGCAAAACCCACCACAATATTTTCTGCATAGGCGGCATGTACTTCTAAAAAGCTGTCGGTATCAGCCACGGCAGCAATCACTTCACGTATATCATAAGGTTGTGAAGCATTTTCTGGCATAAGCGTGTTGAGTTCTGGTCGGCTTTCATCAGCTGCTTCGTAAGGTAAATGATCGGCTATCTCCTCACAATTTTGTGGCATATAGCTCAACAGTTTTTTAACATGATTAATGGCTTCAATCTCATTTGCACAGGCAAAATGTGTAACACCAGATTTTGTAGCATGTGTACTGGCACCTCCCAGTTCTTCAGAAGTTACTTCTTCGTGTGTTACCGTTTTAACTACATTTGGTCCGGTTACAAACATGTAAGAAGTATTTTCTACCATCAAAATAAAATCAGTAATGGCTGGCGAATACACGGCTCCCCCCGCGCATGGCCCCATGATGGCCGATAGCTGCGGAATTACGCCCGAAGCCTGTACATTTTTATAAAAGATATCGGCATAACCGCCCAAAGAAACAACACCTTCCTGGATACGTGCACCACCGCTATCATTTAAGCCGATTAATGGAGCCCCGTTTTTCATGGCCATATCCATCAACTTGCAAATTTTCTCTGCATGGGTTTCAGAAAGAGAGCCGCCGAACACGGTAAAATCCTGCGAGAATACATAGGTTAACCTGCCGTTAATGGTTCCATAACCCGTTACCACGCCATCACCAAGGTATTTTTCGCTTTCCATGCCAAAGTCGGTGCTCCGGTGGGTTACCATCATGCCAATTTCTTCAAAGCTGCCTTCATCCATTAAAAAATGAATGCGCTCGCGGGCGGTAAGTTTACCTTTTTTATGCTGACTGTCGATACGGGACTGTCCGCCGCCGAGATTGGCCTGGTTGATCTTATCTTTGAGTAATGCTATTTTTTTTTCCATTGCCATGCGATGAGATTTTAAAATTAAAAATTACTAGTGGTAATGCAAGGTATTATTTTATAAAAGCACTCGATGTTGAGTAAAGCAAATGGCGGGCTAGTGTATCTTGTATCTATGAAAATTTACTTTTCATTTCCAGTTAGAATAGTTTGGATGATTAGGAAATGGTTGGTTCTGATCTTTTGGCAATTTCAGTCCCGCTTTTGGTACGGGTTCCGATGAAGGATCGGAAACTCTTCCCGGCATCCGATAGCTATCGGATCGGGTTTATTTTACCCAGACTGGTGCTTGGAAAACAAACCTCTGTTAGTTAAACCTGACAGAAGCGGTATCCTTTTTGGCTTCGATTGATTTTGAATTTACAGCTAATTTTACCAAAAAGATTTAGCGGATGGCGGGGCTACAGTACCTTTGAAATGCTGTCTTTCATTTACAAAAAAAGAAAAACATTAGTAATTGGGAAATGAACGGTACTGTGCTTTTGGCATTTTCAGTTCCGCTTTCCCTCTAGCCAATTTGAAGGAAATTGGCGTCCGTTCAATCGGGTATATTTAACCTGGGTCGGTGCCTGGAAACAAACCTTTGTAAACTAAACCTGAGAGGAGTGGTATCCTTTTTGGCTTCGATTAATTATAAACTTAAGGCTAATTTTGCCGGAAAGATTTAGCGGATGGCAGGATTTAACTGACCAATAATAATAGAACCAACTGTTTCCCAAAATTGATAAAGAACCTTGTTTCTGCCTGAAGGATATCAGCGTTTTACTTAAATTACATTTTTTTTACAGCCCGATGCATTGAAAAACCAATTATCCGTTTATTTTTGTAAGCATAAGAATTAAAACAGCATTAGAATTTTCAAATGTTTTTAAGGAAATACAAGTATTTAATCGTTGCCACTTTTATGGTCATCTTCATGGCGAAGATGGGTATTTCTGGTGCACCGGTATTTTATACAAGTATAGACAAGGAAATTATGAATGCCGTAATCATGCAAATCGAGTTAGAGCATGAAGGCGGAAAAGATTCCGCCAAAGACACTGCAAAATTTACTGATTTCAAACTCACCGAGCTTAATCATCCAATCCTTTCTTATGAGTTCTCTTCCAGCCATTTCTTTTTGAAGAGCAGTTTTATAGAACATTTTAAAAGATATGTAGATCCATATCATCCTACTGTTCCAACACCTCCGCCTAACATTATCTAGTAGTTATTATTTGGGGTAAAAATTACCTGCTCAATGTTATTGAGCGTTATTGCTATGCTTAAATGGGTACAATATGCTGATGCTTTGTGTATTTGTTTTTTTAATCCCCTACGATTTTATTCGTTAAAATTTACTAAGATAATTATATCGTTATGCAAAAGTTTAACCCGGCCTTTTCAGGTTCGGATGTGAAAAAATATTTTCTTAAAAAGAATCTAAGGAAAGATTTACCCTCAAGTATTGTGGTGTTCTTAGTGGCCTTACCATTGTGTTTGGGTATTGCCCTGGCTTCTGGCGCGCCTTTATTTGCCGGTTTAATCACCGGGATTATAGGGGGAATTGTGGTCGCCTCTTTTAGTGGCTCACAATTAAGTGTGAGCGGCCCGGCAGCAGGTTTAACGGTTATTGTTTTAGGTGCAATAACCTCATTGGGGAGTTATCCAACATTTTTACTTGCTGTGGTATTGGCAGGGGTATTCCAGCTGATTTTAGGTCTGGTTAAAGCCGGAACCATTGGTAATTACTTCCCTTCGAGTGTAATTGAAGGGATGCTTGCCGCTATCGGACTGATTTTAATCTTAAAACAATTGCCGCATGCGTTGGGTGTTGACACTGATTTTACCGGCGATGAGGGTTTCTTCCAACAGGATCATGAAAATACTTTTTCAGCGATTACTGCAGCTATAAGCCATTTTAGTCTGGCTGCGGTGGTTATCAGTTTATTATCAATAGCTATTCTGATTTTGTGGCCTAAGTTTCCAAAATTGGCGGTTGTACCAGCCCCATTGTTGGTCGTTACTTTAGGGGTTCTTGGAACCCTGGTTTTTGCCGGAACCAATTATCCGCTACGGGCCGATCAAATGGTGAAAATCCCGGTAGTTAATGGCGTTAGCCAATTTTTAGGGCTATTTACGATGCCAGATTTTTCTCAGCTGGCCAATAAGAATGTGTACATAGTAGCCATAACCATTGCCATTGTAGCAAGTTTAGAAACTTTGCTCAGTATCGAAGCGGTGGATAAAATTGATCCGATTAAGCGTATAACACCAACAAACAGGGAGCTGATTGCACAGGGCATAGGCAATATGACCAGCGGTATGGTTGGTGGTTTACCGATGACATCGGTAATTGTACGGAGTTCTGCAAATGTAAACGCTGGTGGCAGAACCAAAATGTCGGCTATTTTTCATGGTACTTGGTTATTATTGTCGCTATTGTTTATTCCGGGGCTCATTAACATGATTCCGTTATCTTGTTTAGCTGCAATTCTTTTGGTAACCGGATATAAACTAACCCGGATCAGCCTTTTTAAACATATGTACCACAAAGGCTGGGATCAGTTTGTACCATTTGTGGTTACCGTATTGGCGGTATTGTTTACCGATCTGTTAAAAGGTGTGGCTGTTGGTATGTTGGTTTCCGTTTTTTATTTATTACGGACCAATATGCGTAATCCTTTTTTTTACCGGATTACCAACGAAGGCGACAAAAAGAATATCAGAATTAAACTGGCAGAAGAGGTTTCTTTTTTAAATAAAGCAGCGATACAGGTAGTTTTAACGAATATTCCAAAAGAAACAAATGTAGTTATTGATGGCTCAAATGCCCGGTACATCGATCCTGACGTATTGGAGACCATTTATAATTATAAGCATAATGCTTATACTAAAGGCATTATCGTAACCCTGGAGAACATCCAAAAACATTATACAGTACCAAAATTAAATATTAAAGTAGAAGAAGAAATTAATAAATTATAATTATGTGCGCAAAAACAATAGAAACGAAAGATATTTCATACGAAACCTTGTTACAAGGTAATAAAGATTGGGTTAAAGATACGATTGATAACGATCCTGAATTTTTCGATAAATTGTCAGCCGGTCAAAGTCCACCGGTATTGTGGATCGGCTGCTCTGATAGCCGTGTGCCGGCAAACCAGATCACAAATACTAAACCGGGTGATATTTTTGTGCATAGAAATATAGCCAATGTAGTTGTGCATACAGATATGAATTTACTTTCTGTGCTCGATTATTCGATTAATGTATTAAAAGTTAAACACGTTATTGTTTGTGGTCATTACGGTTGTGGTGGTGTAAAAGCTGCATTAGGCAATAAACAGGTTGGAATTATTGATAACTGGTTGAGAAATATCCGCGATGTATACCGTACCCACGAGCGCGAAATGGCAACAATTGAAGATCCTGATCTGCGATTTGATCGTTTAGTGGAATTAAATGCGATTGAAGGAGCTGCAAATGTAACCAATACCTCCATTGTACAGAGTGCCTGGGCCAATGGTCAGGAACTGGCCGTACATGCATGGGTGTATAGCTTAAAAACAGGAATTATTAAAGACCTGAATGTAACTTGTACCTGCGTTGATGATGTTGCCCCTGCGTTCCAGGTAGGATAAATGCACCATAATTAGTGCCATTTTTTAGTTGTTAGCGAAAGCCCGGAATTTTTTCCGGGCTTTCATTTTTGGGGCAGGTTTGCCACCGCAGCATATTATTGCTTTTGGCATGTATTTTCCTTACCAAAGCCGCTTGCTGCAGCTTACTGATTCAAAAGATTGGGTTTACTCTTTTAAAGGCCATAGTTAATTTTAACCATCTTTAAGAACGAGAAAGCGATATTAATGTTTGGTGATAATGTATATCGTTAACCCTATTATAAATATGCAAGCCGTAAAGGTAATTATGCCGAAAATATAAACACCAAATGCTTTCAGATAATTCATGTATTTGTGCTTATCATAAAACTGTCCTACGGCCCACGAAAAGTAAAGCACAAACAGCATCCCGGAATATTGCAAAAGGTGTATATGGGTGAGTCCTTCAATTGCGGCGAAAACCGCAAATATGAGCATGCCCATTCCCTGAAGAAAACACAATAGAATCAGTAATTCGAAAAAATTATAATCATATTTTCTGAAAAAAAGTTTCAGCCATAGTGCTAAAAATACGCCCAAAATAATATTGGCATAACCATAGTGGCTCTGAATCCATTCATTAATCGGATTTATCGCTGCAGTTTTGGTTTGATCAAAATTAAAGTAGCCTTCTTCAATATGGAAAAAATGATTAATCAGCGTGTAAATTAGAGAAGTTACGACCAAAAATACAACCGGTTTTACCAGTCTGCTTCTATCACTGGATATAAAATTATGGATGGTTTGCCCTGGCCTGATTAATAATTCTTTAACGGTATAAAATATTCCTTTTTCTAAATGGAGTACGTGCTCTACTTCATGCTGGATATAATGCCGGTCAATTCTTTTAAGTTTGGCGGGTTCGCCACATCTGGTACAGTAATTTTCAGGTATATCCTGATTGCAGCTAATACAGATTGCTGTCATTATCAATTAATTTTGATTGCGTGATTTGATTTCCTTATTAATTTGAGTAAGGCTGTTAACTGCCGGTAAGAATGTGATAGGTATAGCAGTCAGAATCGCTATAAATGGAATTGCTGATTTTGATTTAAATACGAACAGGTATATTACGCAGATCATCAAAAATAGCCAGACAATCGTACCTGCAATGATTAGAGCTTTTAATTTTGCTTTGTTTTTAGTTAATTCGGAGAAATCCAGCTTAGATAATTTTTCTGCTGCCATACTGATTTGTGCTAGGCTACAAAATTCAGAAATGTAATCTGATTGGCGTTTACACTTTAGTGTAATTTTTGCTACTTTAGTAATATCATGAAAGCTGATCAGCATAGCGGTTTACTTACTAAAAACAAAATAGAAAACATCACTTCACACGATATACTCCAGCTGGATAATTATCTGGAAGCCATCAGTGCTTTCGAAAAATTAACCTATCAAAGTGTGTATGTGATCGATTATGCTGAAATGAAATTCGAATATGTGTCTAGTAATCCAATTTTTCTTTGTGGCCACACTGTGGCAGAAGTAATGACTTTGGGTTATGATTTTTACATGAATAATGTGCCCGAAAAAGATCTGCATCTGCTGGATATGATTAACGAAACCGGATTTAATTTTTTTGAGAAACTACCCCTTAACGAGAAAAAACTGTATAGTATTACTTACGATTTTCATTTGTTGAACAAGGGTGGGAAAACGACCTTGATTAACCATAAGCTTACCCCGCTTTTTCTTAATGCCGAAGGAAAGATGTGGAAAGCCATTTGCGTGGTATCCATTTCATCGAATAAAACGGCAGGCCATGCTGCTATTCATAAACATGGCTCCAATCAGATCTGGGAGCTTGATGTAAAAAAACAGGTTTGGAACAAACAATTGAAAGCTCAGCTTAGTGAGCGCGAAATCGAAGTTTTACGATTATATGCACAAGGTTTAACCATCAGCCAGATCGCCGACAAAATATTTGTTTCTCCAGATACCATAAAGTACTATCGACGAAAAATATTCGAGAATTTTGGTGTTGGCAATATCGTAGAAGCACTTTCTTATGCAGTGAACAATAAGGTCATTTAGTTTTTTCAGGGAGATAATGCCACTAATCTGGCCAACCCTGTAAAAAATAAAACCCCCGGGTGTTTCCGGAGGTTTCGATATCATGTTTATGTTAATCTTCTGTCAAAAAAGGGTAACGGTAATCCGTAGGAGGATTAAAAGTTTCTTTAATGGTACGTGGAGAAACCCAACGCAATAAATTAATCATTGCCCCGGCTTTATCATTAGTACCTGATCCTCTTGCTCCACCAAATGGTTGTTGCCCAACTACAGCACCTGTACATTTGTCGTTAATGTAAAAATTACCAGCAGCGTTGCGTAAGGCATAGCTGGCTTTTTCTATAGCATATCTATCTTGTGATAAAATAGCTCCCGTTAAGGCATAGGGTGAAGTGGTGTCGATGATTTCTAAAATCTGGTCAAATTTCTGATCTTCATATACGTAAACAGATAATACCGGACCAAAAAGTTCTTCACACATGGTGGTATATTTCGGATCGTCAACCACTAAAACGGTAGGTTCGATGAAATAACCTTTGCTCTTATCATAGTTGCCACCGGCAATAACTTCTACACCTTGATCTTTTTTAGCCTGATCGATATATTTAGCCAATTTATCGAAAGAACGCTCATCAATAACGGCATTAATAAAGTTACCGAAATCTTCCGTTCCGCCCATTTTAAATGATGCTAAATCTCTGATCATTAGTTTTTTAATCTCCGGCCATAAGCTTTTTGGGATATAAGTACGGCTGGCTGCAGAACATTTTTGTCCCTGATATTCGAAAGCGCCCCTAACAATTGCAGTAACTGAAGCAGCAACATCCGCACTTGGGTGAACCAGGATAAAATCTTTACCACCAGTTTCGCCAACAATGCGTGGATATGATTTGTATTTATGGATATTTGTTCCAATTGTTTTCCAAATTTCCTGAAATACTTTTGTTGAGCCTGTAAAGTGGATGCCTGCGAAATCAGCATGATTAAAAACCACCTCGCCAACTTCAGGTCCATCTGCAAAAATAAGATTAATTACGCCGTCAGGTAAGCCTGCTTCGCGGAAAACCTGCATAATTACATTAGCCGCATAAACTTGCGTATCGGCAGGTTTCCAAACCACCACATTACCCATCATGGCTACACAAGCAGGTAAATTACCAGCAATTGCGGTAAAGTTGAAAGGTGTTAAAGCAAATATAAAACCCTCTAAAGGTCGCTGTTCCGTTCTGTTCCACATGCCATTTGGCGATACCGGTGGCTGTTGACCATAAATATCCTGCATATAACTTACATTAAAACGTAAGAAATCTACCAGTTCGCAAGCAGCATCAATTTCAGCCTGATAGGCATTTTTACTTTGTCCAAGCATGGTTGCCGCATTAATTTGGTAGCGGTATTTTGTAGCAAACAAATCAGCAGCTTTCATAAAAATAGCCGCTCTATGTTCCCAGGCTAAAGCTTCCCAATCTGCTTTGGCTGCCAAAGCAGCATCTATGGCTTCTTTTACATGGCCTTTATCGCCATAACTAAAGGTAGCCAGTACATGTTGATGATCGTGTGGAGCTACAACTTTCTTTTTATTTTTAGTATGTACCTCTTTTCCGCCAATAAACATCGGAATATCCAATTGTTTAGCACGCGCCTCGGCAATAGCCTCTTTTAAAAGCGAACGCTCTTTTGTGCCTGGTGCATAGCTATTAATGGGCTCGTTAACCGGGGTAGGTACGTTAAAAAATCCTTTAAGCATATTTTATTTTTTATGATTTATGCAAAGATAATGCTTTTTGGGGTAGGCCATTCCATTATTCTGTAAAGAAAACAGCGTAAACGTTTGTGTAGTCAATCTGGATTCGGAAGTCTAAAGCCCGAAGTCAATAAGTAGGTAAATTTAAAGAAATTGCGGCTAAAATCCGTATAGTTTAGGCTTTGCAGGAAGAGTTGACAACTTTATTAACAAGGCGGCAGGGATTTGTCAACTATGTTATAAAAGCAACTTTTGTTTCATCATATCAAGGAAATCTTTTCGATAAGTTTCTCCTATCAGTATTTCTGCTGAAATACCTTTTAGGATAATGCGGTTTCCATCTATAGAAGTGATTTTATCAAGTGCCACTATAAAAGACTTTTGTACTCTGATAAATTTGGCTTTGGGCAGCCTTTCTTCCACGTCTTTCATGGTAAGCAGCGCCAGTGTTCTAATCCCATTATGATGAAATGCGATATAGTTCTTCATGCCTTCTACAAAATCGATTTCGGCAATATTAATCTTAAGCATCTTACCTTTAGCCTCTGTTTTGACCATAAAATAATCCTCATGCTGCTGGCTTACATGTGCATTACCTTTTTTTGTGTTAATATTTTTTTGGACCTTGTTTATGGATTGTAAAAAACGGTGCAGCGGGATGGGTTTAACTAAATAATCTACCACCTCAAGATCAAAGCCATCAGTGGCAAAATCTTTATAGGCAGTGGTGAGTATCACCTGTACCTCTTTATCGTTCATCGTTTGGATAAATTCGATACCTGATATTTCGGGCATGTGGATATCTAAAAAGATAAGATCTACTTTGTTATTGCTTAAGAAATTTAGCGCATCAATCGGGCTGGTAAATGTTGCTATAATTTGTATCGCTACAACCGATTTAAGGTAAAGTTGTATTACTTCAATAGCATGTTCTTCGTCATCAACTATAATGCAGTTAATCATGAGGTGCGGGCTGAGGATTAATTTGAGGTAACTTAAAATATGTTAAAAAATCCAATTTATCAGAAGAGCTTGGTTTTTCCTGGCTATCGGTTGCTTTGAAAGGTAAAATTAACTCTAAACTATAATCAAGCTCAGTCTCAGTAATGTTTAAAGCAAAATCATTATTGTAATGATTTCTTAGCCGCTTCTTTATATTCTCCATACCTATACCGCTTGACAGTTCTTTAGGCCCGTTTTTCTTTTTATTCCAAGTACTGAGTTGGATCTTATGGTTTATTTCATCAATGCTTAAAGCTATTTTAACCGGATGAGCCTGATCTGTACAGCTGCCATGTTTTAATATGTTTTCTACAATCGTAATTAGAATTAACGGTATCAGTCTTATATTATTGGTGTTTCCTTTCACTTTAAAATCAATCAGCAACTTGTTATTGAAACGAAGCTGATTAATTTTAATTACGTTGTTAATGTGCTCTATTTCCTCATCTATTACTGTCATTCGGTCATCTTTATCCATTTCTAGGGAATAACGCATGATTTGACTAAGTGTCATGATACCATCAGCTAATTCTTGGGATAAGGGTAAGGATTTTGCAAAAAAGAAATTGAGCGTGTTGTTTAAAAAATGAGGGTTGATTTGGGCGCGAAGAAAGGCATATTCTGCTTCGTGTTTTTCTTTTTCGATGAGGCGTAGTTTTCGTTCATGTTTAATGCTTTCACTTGCGTAGTGATAACCAAAGCCCCAGAAAAAGTATTTTATAAATACCCATAGAACTGAAATCGCATGTTGAGAAAAATTAAAGATTGGAGTAGAGTCCCCACTTGCTTTAATTAACGGTCTGATATGATAGCCTGTAACGTACCATTGAATAAAAGCAAATATATAAATAAATAAAATGGCCAATAATAATCTATATGTTTTTAGCGGGTTGGTGTACTTGCCAAGTATCCAAATAGATAAATAAAATGTACAAATATTTGGAAGGTTAGAAAATATAACATCTGCTAATCCGAATTCATAAGTATCAGGGCTATTTATGAATTCGGACAGATTACCTAAAAAGATATACAGCATCCAAAAAAATACATGGTATATCTTTAGCCTATATTTATTTAAATACACTTTTATGAATTTAATTAATGATGTTTTACGAAATCTATCCAATCAATTGTATCATGTGGTATTTTGATATCGGGTTCAATACCAATGTTGTCTAAGGGGAATGCTGGTAAGCGTGTTGATTTAACGGTAGGGTACCATAAGGAATAAAAAGAGCAAGGCATTGCTGTAGTAACTACTTCTAAATAATCAATTGCACCTGCCGTATTCTCACCATATACTTTTACTTTTTTACTCTGTTTTGCCTGCAAAATAAAAAGTTCGGCCGCACTGGCAGTATTTCTATTTACAAGAAAAGAAACACGTTCAGGATTTTTTAATATTGCATCATATTTTATTGTATCTATAGGATACAAATTGTATAATTCGCCTTGATGAGCTTTAAGTTTTAATAAATTTTGTTTAAAAATCAGTTGCATGCTATCAGGTAATTGAGGATATTCTGTGGAATATCGATCTTTTATATTGTCTTCGGTTGCTAATACTATTCCCCCTTCTGTTAAAATTGGATTTGTATAGATGTAAGGCATTAAATTTCTAAATATCAATACCGTTCCTCCCGAATTGTTTCTGAGATCTATAATTAAATGCTTTCTACTTTTTAGTTGGGCTTCATTTTTTTTTATTAAGCTGTCGGTTTTTGATATATAGTCTAATGATCTAAAAGATGGCATTTCAATTAAGTAGGTTTCATTGTCTATAATTCTAAACTTAGGGGAAAGATCTACACTCTTTATTGTTGCATTGTCTTTTGGTTTTTTAATGCCGCTATGCCATTTGCCAAATGGTCCAAAATCTAACGTGCCTGCGTCTACAAGTAAAGGAGGATAATTTAAGGAATGATCTATTGCTCGATAGTAAATGGTTTTATATTTATTGCCAGTTTTTAACAACTTCCACTTTATCTGACCCGGAACCCATTTTGCGCCATCTGCTTTCAGTATAAAACCGTAAAATTCCTTATCTCTAATTCCAGTTTTTCGAACAGCTATTTGATATGTCCCACTCTCATTGCTCCAAATACGCTCTATGCCGTCTTTTTTAATTTTATCATTATTTAAATATTTAATAAAATCTTGTTGAGACCATGCTACATGTTCTTCTTTGGAGAAAAATGCTCTTATTGAATCGGGATGTTGGTCTTTAAACTCTATTGCGAAACCTACATGCTGATCCTTGAAAAAATTTAACCAAGTATTACATATTAATACGCATTCAGAAGCATTCGAAGTATGTGTAAGTTTTTGTAGGCTGTCTGTAAACTTCTGAAACTTAACTTTGTTTGATTTATTTATTTTATCATTATAGCCAACATAATTTAACTTTATCTTTTTTACCATATAATCAAAGTTAATTGAGCAATTGCAATTTTGAGCTATTGACTTAAGATTAGACAAGAAAAATAGGGTGACTAACAAATATTTCATTTTACAATATGGTATTGATTTAGGATCGATTATAAATGTAAAAATAAATTCTTATTGGCTAATTACTGTTTTTGCTTGAGTTTTGTCGCAGTCGGGTAACGTTGAAGCATTTCCAGCAGATTCTAATTGGTTAGGATGATTGCCCCCATTAATTCTCCTCATCTGCTCTTTCGTTAAATTGTCAAAGTAGTTTCGCTTAAAAATAAACAATGTCTTTTTTTCTAATTTTTTGTTTTTCATGATTGTAATATTAGATAGTTAAATAAATGTGCTTAAAGGTGTTATTTCTGAATGCTTTCGCCAAAAAATATACACCAACTGGCTTTTTGTCTGTATCAACCCAATAGATTGTATGGTTTAAATAGTAATCATTATTTAGTTTATACTTCTTTACAAAATCAATCCAATTGGTGAATCATGGTTTTTTAATAATTTCGATTACAATTATAGTAGATATTTATTTAAACGATAAGCAATTTTAAGATACATATTTGTATTATAATATTTGAATACACGGTCTAAGCTGATCGTTAGCTGTTAAACTATGTTTTGTACTTATAAAAAGGCTTTTAGTGTATCTTTTTTTTTGATTGAAATTTAATATCCCATACTTGTTTCATGTTAGGCCAACATAGGCGGAACCTGAAAAGCCTTAAACGAGTAAGAAGCAAAAATTTAAATTAAACGAAATGAAAAAATTAGAATTATCAAATTTTGGTGTTCTAGAGATGGATGCCAGAGAAATGATTGAAGAAAATGGGGGAAATAGTACCCCAGGCTGGATTAAGAAGCTGGGATGGGGCTATCTTCTTACAGAGGTGGTTGATAATTGGGATGAAATTAAAAAAGGATTCTCTGACGGTTGGAATGCTAATTAAACTAATTTATAATTATGAACTTTAAAGAATTAAATTTAGAAGAACTTACTGCTCAGGATATGTTAATCATAGAAGGTGGCAGTTTTTGGTATGATGTTGCATATGCAATTGGTTATACTTTTAGGGCGGCAAGCGATATAAGCTCGTCATTGAGAAATGATCCCCGCCATGGTGATGCAAATGTGTACAAATAAAAAAATAATTTTCAATGCGGAAGAGTGTTTAGCACTTTTCCGTATATTTTTATATATTATGCTAAAAAGAATTTCTAGAGAAACAATTGTTAATTTTTTTATTTTTCTTTCGTTATACTTAGTATTCAATTATAAGAGCCTGACAACTGAATTTATAAAGGAGGTCATTATTGGTTGGAAAATTTATTTTATTTTATTTTTTTCAATTTTGGTATGTATCATAGATAATCTTTTTAAAAGAAAATAACAATTGCGAAGATGAAGACGAAAATTTACGTTTTTAAAATACGATTTAATCGTGGATATATTAGTTGACAAATCATAACACTTGCATTTGCTTAATTCCAAAACCTATTATAAGCCATGTCTTTCGCTATAAATAAAATACCCGCTTCTAAAAATTTAAAATATTTTCTAATTACCTTTTCAATTTATTTTGTTTTTCAGTTTTTAACAGCAAGCATTGCAGATTATATCAACCCTGATTTAACAAAAGCATCGCATAAATTTGATAGCTTATCATCGGAATTTATTATGGTAATTATCGTTGCTCCAATTGTGGAGACAATTATTTTTCAATATCTTATAATAGAGACATGCTTAAACTTAAAACTACCTGCGTTGTTCTGCATGATACTTTCAGCATTATTGTTTGGAGCCTCTCATTTTTATAATCCTGTGTATGCAGCAGTTCTTACAGTAGTGGGCTTTATATTGGCTTACTATTATATGTCTTTACGTCATCAAGGTAATATAAATAAGATCGTTTTGGTTATCGCATTACATGCACTAGCCAACATGATCGCATTTTTTGAGAAGAATTTTTTAATATAGTTAAATATGGTAAAAATTGTTTCTTATCATTTTTCAAATTTCAGACCCAAATACCAAAAATAAACTTCTCAACATGTAAAAAACTGCAATCAACAAAAACCAACAAATGATAAATATTCTGTTTATTGTCATTTTGATATGTATATATCTTTTTGATCAGAGAACGTATTTTATAAACGGAGCAATACAAAGCATTAAGGATTTCGGTATTTTGCCTTAATAATTTTTAATTAAAGCAACTAATCTTAAATTGCTATGAAAAATAACCTTATGATATTTATCCTCCTGGCTTTTGCCCTAATTGGAATAACTTATTTAAGTGGTTATTTTATTGGTAAGACGGCATATTATGTTAGCCACTAATAATGTTAGAATATTTGCTATTCCCATTAATTACAAATGAGTTTAATGCCTGTATGAAATTAAATTACCGGCATTTAGCTCATGAAGTGTGTAAATTCCTAATCATTTATTACGCTAGGCTTTTGGTTCCATGGCGAAATTTATGACCAATTTCTTAACCGAGCCATTTCATCCTTACAATTCCCCATTTCGTGTATCTTTTTTCCTGCGTAAGTTAATAATTACAAACTTGGCCTTAACCAAGCCAATTGATGATTATGCCTTTAACAGAAGACGCAAATTTCGAAGATAACGCCATTATTTTTTTACACCACACCAAGCTACGTACACAAATTATTTACTCGGCAACCATCCTATTTGTTCTTGTGGCTTTTGCATCCTTACCCTTTATTTATACGACGGTAAGTGTTAAGGGCAATGGTTCGCTGCAGAGTAATATCGAAAAAACAGAGTTGCTGGCGCCAGTTGGCGGGAAAATTACGCTGATTAACTTAACCGATAATAAAAAAATAAAAAAAGGACAACTCCTTTTAAATATTGACCCAACTATACCCGAAACACAAAACGTGATTTTGAATAATCGCGCTGGTGAATTAAAAGATTTGTTAAATGATGCGCTCCTACTCTTAAAACAGGCTGATTTAAGCAGTGCAGGGCAACCTGCATTGCAAACAGGCCTGTATTCTGCAAGCTGGCAGCAATACACAGAGCAAACTCAAAATGCATTAAATGCCCGCGAACAGGCCTATAAAGTTTATAAAAGATACGAAATACTGTACAGTAAGAGGGTAGTTACCCAAGCAGAGTATGAACAATATAAATTTAATTACGACCAGGCGCTTTCTGATTTTAATTTGGTAGCTAAAAAGTATAAAACGCAGTGGCAAACAGAATCTAATCAATACAGAAAAGAATTAAAAGATCTCGATAGTCAGAAAATCCAGCTTACCGAGCAGGAGAAATTATATCATTTAACTGCAGGAGTATCAGGAACTGTGCAAAATTTATCTGGCTTGCAACTGGGTTCTTTCATTTCGGCTAATCAAAAAATTGGAGAAATATCGCCTGATAGTGCTTTGCTGGCCATCTGCTACGTTAAACCTGCTGATATCGGTTTAATTAAAGCTGGTCAAACCGTAAGGTTTCAGATTGATGCTTTTAACTATAACCAATGGGGATTGCTTGCTGGTATAGTAGCCGATATTTCAGACGATATCATATTGATTAATCAAAATCCTTATTTTAAAGTGAAGTGCAAATTGGACAAGGATTATCTGAAGTTAAAAAATGGTTATAAAGGGCAGGTGAAAAAGGGGATGACCTTTAATGCGCATTTTACCATTGCAAAACGGAACCTGTATCAATTGCTTTATGATAAAGTTGATGATTGGTTAAACCCGTCAAATGGTGTAGGGTAAAAGGTTTAGGGCTGTAGCCTAAAGACCAAAGCAGAAAATTTTTAAACTCATATCTCCAGTTTCATGTCTCACATCTCCCTCCTAATGTCTAAACTAATTAAACAACGTGATATTACCGATTGTGGCGCTGCCTGTTTGGCTTCTATTGCTGCATTTTATAAGTTAAAGATGCCTGTTGCGCGCATCCGTCAATTGGCCAGCACCGACCAAAAAGGAACCAATGTTTTAGGTTTGATAGAAGCCGCAAATAAATTGGGTTTTGAAGCAAAAGGAGTAAAGGGCAATTTAGCTAGTCTTTCTAAAATTCCATTGCCAGCCATTGCGCATGTGGTGGTAAAGAAGCAATTGCAACATTATGTAGTTATTTATAAAGTAACCGATAAATATATTGAGGTAATGGATCCGGGTGATGGAAAAATGCACCGTAAAACCATTGCCGAATTTATAGCAGAATGGACAGGTGTACTGGTTTTATTGTTGCCCGATGAAGATTTTAGCCAGGGTAATGAAAAGGTTGATGTAAAAAGCCGTTTCTGGCACCTGATTAAGCCGCATAAAAGTATTGTAATACAGGCACTTTTTGGTGCCTTAATTTATACCATACTAGGACTATCTACCTCGGTCTTTGTTCAAAAAATAACTGACCATGTTTTGGTAGAAGGCAATCGGAACCTACTTAATTTAATGAGTTTGATGATGGTTGTCATTTTAGCATTGCAGCTGTTTATCGGTACTATTAAAACTATTTTTACCATCCGTACAGGCCAGCAGATAGATGCCCGGTTAATATTAGGTTACTACAAACACCTCTTAAAATTACCTCAACAGTTTTTTGATACCATGCGGGTGGGCGAAATTATTTCGAGGGTAAATGATGCGGTAAAAATAAGGGCTTTTATAAATGATGTTTCCATTAACCTGGTGGTTAACGGTTTTATTGTGGTATTTTCGTTTGTTTTGATGTTCAGTTATTACTGGAAACTCGCTTTAATGATGCTCGCCGTTATTCCGCTTTATCTTTTGGTTTATTACATCAGCAATAAATTGAATAAAAAGATGCAGCGCAAACTGATGGAAGAGTCTGCAGAACTCGAATCGCAATTGGTAGAGAGTTTAAATAATGTAGCCACAATTAAAAGATTTGGACTGGAAAGATTTACCAATGAAAAAACTGAAACTCATTTTATTAGTCTACTCAGAACAATCTATAAATCAGGGTTAAACGCTGTTTTCTCCGGAACAACGACCGAGGTTATAGCCCGTATGCTTACCATTATTTTGCTGTGGGTAGGTGCAGGGTATGTTTTAGACGGAGAAATTACCCCAGGCGAATTGTTCTCTTTCTATACACTAATCGGCTATTTTACCGGTCCCGCTACTTCATTAATCGGGGCTAATAAATCTATCCAGGATGCGATGATCGCCTCCGATCGTTTGTTCGAAATAATGGATCTGGAAATTGAACAAAATTCAACGAGCGTTTACCTTACAAAAGAACTAATGGGCGATATCAGGTTTGAGCACGTAGCTTTTAGGTACGGCAGTCGCGTAAATGTGTTTGAAGATTTAAACCTGAATATTAAGTCCGGGAGTTTTACTGCTATTGTAGGGGAAAGCGGATCTGGCAAGTCTACTTTAATGTCTTTGCTTCAAAATATTTATCCCATACAATCAGGGAATATTTTTATCGGTAATCATGCGCTGAAGTATTTGAATAATGCTTCTTTAAGAAATTTATTGAGCGTGGTACCGCAAAAAATTGATCTTTTCGCAGGAAATGTTATCGAAAATATTGCTATTGGTGATTATGAGCCCAATATGCAACAAATTATAGGTATTTGCACGCAATTGGGAATTATAGATTTTATTGAAGCGTTGCCAGAAGGATTTCAGACTTACTTAGGCGAAAATGGTGCTTCTTTATCGGGCGGTCAAAAACAGCGGATTGCCATTGCCCGAGCCCTCTACCGTAATCCTGAAATCTTGATCCTCGATGAAGCTACTTCTTCTTTGGATTCAGCTTCTGAACAGTATGTACAACGCACGATAGATTTGTTGCGTGCACAAAAGAAAACAATTATCATCATTGCCCATCGCTTGCCTACAATTAGAAAAGCTGATCATATTATTGTTTTAGATAAAGGTAAAGTTGTTGAAGAAGGAAGTCATACTGAAATGCTAATTGCTAATGGGCACTACGCGAATTTATGGAGACAGCAGTTTGGCGATGAGGATCTGACAGGTTTGATAATGCCATCTTTTCTTTAGATAGTGATAATTCCAGTTCTGACCATTATTTTCATCCCAGCGATAGCTCAACATAGCTGATTTTATCCGTTTTGATATCAAAGCGTTAAGACCCCGCCTGCGCGAGGATGACTGACGGTGAAGAACAGTCAATATGTTGTGGCTTCGGTTGTTACCAACTGACACTTATCCGCAATTACAAGGAAAAAAAAGAATTATTAATACACCAAAGCCAAATACTGCCCATGGTGGCTCACACTACCAGGTTTGGTGCTTTTGTAATCATTTGGGTGATCAGGTAATTCGTAAATAGCTACTTTAATTTTTTCCAGTTTATTGTAAACAGGAGCAGCTATGGTGTGTATAAACGCTGTTTGTATATTGCTTTTGGTGAAATAGGTATAGTTGTTAATACTGACCGCTCCATAGCTGTCTGCATGGATGGTACAGGTTAAATTTTTCGGTGCAAAATCGCGGATGCCCGTTTTGCGGTTATGGATTTTATAGGCCGATTCTTTCATGCTCCACAATAGCCAAACCATTTCATCAGGATTATTTGCAGATGTAATCAATGACTGTTCTTTTGGAGTGAAAATTTTATCGAGGTAATTTTTACGCCGCCAGTTGCTTTGAATTTTGGCCAGATCCAGGTCAACAATGTCATTACCCAGCATGTGCTTCCAGTTTTTGAGCGATAATTTCGGTTGTAGCTTTTACCGTAAGCATTTTAGCCATCGAATCGTTATCTATTTCGATGTTGAATTTTTCTTCAACATCCAGAACAATATCAACCAGGTTGGCCGAATTTATTTTTAAATCATTTATAAAATCGGTGTTTTCGTCGATGTGAGCCAGGGCGGTTACCTCTTCACTGTAAGGTTCGATAATTGTTTTCAGGGTTTCGATAATCTCTTCTTTATTCATGTTGATACTTTTTAAAAATAATACAGGCATTAATATCGCCAAAACCAAAACTGGCTTTCGCTAAAATATTAATGGGCTGATGAATTAGGGTTTGAGGAATGCATTTTTCGTCAATTAAAGCAGTAATATCTGGGTTTAAGTCTTCACAATTAATATTGGGAAAGATGAAACCCTCTGTAAGCTCAAGTATCGAGGCCACACATTCTATACTCCCGGATGCTGCAATACAATGACCAATCATACCCTTTAAAGAATTGATGTATGGAAAATTACCATCAGGTAACTGTAGGGCTACTTTCCAGTTTTCTATTTCCAGCGCATCTTTAGTAGTCGCGGTAAGGTGGCCGTTAATCAAGTCGATTTCTTGTGCTTCAATACCCGCATTTTTTAATGCAGCCTGGATACAGCGTTGTACTGCTGTAGGGTTTGGTGCGGTCATGGAGCCTAAACCCCGCTGACCGCCCGAATTGATATGACCACCAAGTACTTCGCCATAAATTTTAGCTTTTCTAGCCAATGCACTTTCAAGCGATTCCAATACCAAAGCACCTGCGCCACTTCCCGGCACGAAGCCGCTTGCTGTTGAACTCATCGGGCGGCTACCTTTTTCAGGTGCATCATTATGCTTATAAGTACAAACTTTCATGGCATCAAAACCACCCCAAATATAAGGTCCGCTGTCGCTGGTACTTCCTGCTAACATTCTTTTAGCCTGACCGGTTTTAATTCTTTCGCAGGCCAGCCATATACTTTCGACTCCTGTTGCGCAGGCAGATGAATTGGTGCTGACCTGATTGCCTAAACCCAGTTTCCCACTGATAAAAGCACTCACGCCACTGGCCATGGTTTGGATCACGACTGAACTGCCCAGTTTTTTAATTTCGAGCGCGTCTATTTTGTTAATGGCCCATCTAAATTTATCTATACCGGAAGTACCTGTTCCGAAAATGGTGCCACTATCCCAGTCGGGTTCGTCATTATTTTCGATGGTTAGGCCTGCATCCTGCCAGGCATCTAAACCAGCAATAACACCGTAAACAATACCTGTACTGTTTAGGTTCCGCAATTCAAGCGGTGTAAAATATTGGCTGATCCGTTCTTCGCTAAGGGGTGGCTTACCAGCGATCTGGCAAGAGAAGTTTAAGGCTTCCAGATCGGACTGATGGCGGATGCCCGAAATTCCTTTTTTTATGGCTTCAGAAAACTCATTAATGGTAGTGCCATTGGGAGCACATACGCCTAAGCCTGTAATGACCACTCTGTTATCCATTTTCTTTTGGAATTAACATACCAGAAATATTTCCTTTGCAAACCACTTCTCCGGCTGCATTTTCCATTTTTACCTTGCAACTCAGTTTATTGAACCTAAAATACACTTTCTCGCTGGTAACCATTACTTGTTCACCCGGTCTAACCGGCTTTAAAAAATCGATAGCGTTTGAAGTCATGGCCAGGGATATATTCTGATCAGTTTGAACACTTTTGAGCAGGTAAATGCCCAGACAAACCAATCCGATCTGCGCCATGGTTTCGGTGAGTATTACTGCGGGGGTAAGGGGATGGTTTTTAAAATGTCCTTCGTAAAAGGGTAGGTCTTGAGCGTAGGTATAAGTACCCTTTGCTCCATTTTCATCAATGTGTAGTAACTCATCAACAAAAAGAAAAGACTTGCCGTAAGGCAGTTGATCTAATATTTCTTGTGTGGTCATGAGTGGATTATCGAATGAATAAGTATTACCATTGTAAAAGTATACGTTGTGCTGAAAAGCCAGGTCCAAAGCTTAACATCAGTCCTTTTTCTCCGGGCATTAGCTTTTTGTCCATCATCCGTTCCAAAACATAAAGAACCGTAGCACTGCTCATGTTTCCATAAAGCTTTAATACTTCTTTTGTATCGTTTATATTTTTGCCGAGCTGCCCGAACAAATCCTCAACAGTTTGGATAATTTTTTTTCCTCCCGGATGGAAGATCAAATGATCTATCTCTTTAATTTCGAATCCGTTTTTCTTCAGGAATGGGTGGATGATCTCCGGAAAATGATTGGCAATGGTTTCCGGAACGGCCACATCCAGTACCATTTGCAGTCCGGTATTGGTGAGTTTAAATCCCATCATCTCTTCTGCATCATAAAAATGGTACATTTCTTCAGCCAGAATTTCTGGTCCGGTATCGTCTTTATCTGAGCTTAATAACACACAGGCAGCACCATCGCCAAATATGGCCGCACTGACAATGTTGGCCATCGAAAAATCGTTTAGTTGAAAGGTTGCCGTTGGTGATTCTACTGCAATAACCGCTGCGCGTTTGCCCGGGTTAGCTTTTAGGAAATTTTTGGCGTAAATCATACCCGATACACCAGCCGCACAGCCCATTTCAGTTACCGGTAAACGAACGATATCCTGTCGGAGTTTGAGCATATTGATCAGATAAGCATCCAACGAAGGGATCATGATCCCCGTGCAGCTTACGGTAATAATATAGTCTAAATCCTGTGCCTGCCAACTGGCTTTTTCGAGCGCAGTTTCCAAACATTTGGCCCCCAGCTTTATGCCTTCGCGCACATAAATATTGTTTCGTTCCTCAAAGCTTAAATCACTAAAAACATCTTCTGGCGACATGATCGAATATCTTTTATCCACTGCGGCACCTTCAAAAATTTTTTTTACCTTTCTGATAAAGCGATCGTCCTGATCTTTTAGCCAAACATCTAAAAATGGCAAAATATCGGCGGTTGACCGCCAATACTCAGGTAAAGCTTTACTTACTGCTTTTATGGTTACGCTCATTTTGTTTTAATTATCCATTGGTAGCGGAAAGCCCATTTCCATTTTATTGAACTCGATTTTACGCTTAATTGTTTAGTGTATTTTAGCAAGTCTGCTCTTTTAAAGCCACGTAAAATGGAGATTAACCCATCTTCTCTCGACATATCATTTAACCGGAAAACATAACACAATGCTTTAAACAGGTAATAGGCTGTTGAACTTCTTTGCAGGTCGTTTATCACAATACCCATTGCTGCCGATCTTTTAAAAATGTTTAACAGATCAATAATTTCTTCATCTTTAAAATGATGGAGCGTTAAGGTACAAAGCATAATGTCGCAAGGTTCTGTTTTACTTAAGTCATCAAAAATGTCGCTGCAGGCATAGGTGATATCAGGGTAACTGGTTGATAAACTTTGCGCATGCTTTATGGTGAATTTATTGGCATCTATTCCTTTTAAAATAAAATGCAAACCTTGCTTTTTTGCATAATCGGCCAGGGTACGCAACATATCTCCATTTCCACAACCAATATCGGTAATACGTATAATCTGATCTGATGGTTTGCTATCTATTAATATTTTAACACCATCTAATGTAACTTTATTACCACCAAGAAGTTGGTTAATACTGGCTATTTTGTCAAGCGCATCGCGCAATATTTCGCCTTCCATGGCGAAATCATCCATAATCTCTGGCGCTGTGCTTCTAAATGTGGTGTCTATTGGCATTTATGATGAAATTTTGATGGGCTTGCCATGTGTTTGTTTAATTATTGCATGGAGCAGAAAGGGCATTTTAATCAATGCATTTATCGCTAAACTTTCAAGTTTGGTATTCCTCAACAAAGCGGCTAATATCCTTCCCGTTTTTAAGCGGCGTTTAAATTCGCTGTTCCAGTGTGCCGTATAACTTTCTTCCAGTGCCTCTCGTGAACTGATTTTGCCTTGAATCCTTTGATGCAAAAGTTCTGAAACAATTTTGGCAGCGTGAATGGCCATGGCCATACCATTACCGCAAAGCGGATGAATTAAGCCAGCAGTATCGCCAACCATGAGAATATGTTTATAAACAGGTTCTTTACGCTCAAAAGAAACCTGACTAATGGTTAACGGAGTATCGAATAAGCTGGTTGCATTTTCTAAAATATCTTTAAGATACCTGTTTTTATACAGCACGTTTTCCTGGAAGGCAATTAAGTTTTTATGTTTTTTGAATTGTTCATAATCAGTCAGATAACAGATGTTCACGCGATCATCTTCAACTTTTGAAACACCACAATAACCGCCTTCAAAATTGTTCAGACTAACGATATTTTTCGGAAAGGTTGCCTGGTAATGTGCTTTGACGGCCAGATAAGGCGATTGCTTTCCCATAAAACTCCGGTCTAGCTTCATGTCAATGGACGATCTTTTTCCATATGCACCTATTACGTAAGCAGCATTAAAGGTATGGTTTGTAGTGGCTGCTTTAAATTGGTTATCGACAAAATTGACTTCTACAACGCGGTCATGAACGATATTTACTTTTCTCCTAATCAGTTCGGTATACAAATAATGATCCAGTGCATATCTGCTTAAACCAAAACCACCCAGTGGCAATTTGGTCTGTATGCTTTTACCAGGATTTGAAGTAAAAAGCAGATCGCTGATGGATGTTGGTGCAAGGCGCTCAATATCCAGATCCAGCCATTTAAAATATGGGTTTACTTCGTTCGAAATATACTCCCCACACACCTTATGGTGGGGATATGCATCTTTCTCAATCAACGTAACCATTAAACCCATCTTATTTAGATGAAGTGCAGCTGTTAAACCTGCCAATCCACCCCCAATAATTAAAATTTCTGTTTCAGCGTGCATAAAATAAGATGGAACGCTAATATAACGTTTTAAAGAGTTGTTTGTTCCACCTTAAATTTTTTAACCATACTGGACATCGTGTTTTCACAGAGACTAAAGCATTAAAGAAATAGTTTTACAATTGCATCATAGTTTTTAACCACAGAGGTTGCCCGAGAAAAGATACCGAAGTCACGGAGCCGGGCGTATAGATAGTGTGCTGGCAGATTTTATTATCTGAGAGGAATGTTGTCAGTTTGAGACTGGCTCCAATACCTTTAATAATAGCACTGCAAGTGCTGATTAAACGGGATCCGATAGTTAGTTATCGGATGCAGCGGTATACTTTTGTTTTTTTCAAAATAAAAGATTTAGCGGAAAGCCCGGCTAACATTAATGCTTGATGGCATTGCTTTCCTGATTATTAGGATATTTTATCTCTTATATAAGAATCGCCTTAAGATTTTTATCGTTAAAAACGATGGGTGATCCAAAGCTCCTTAGCAACGAGTGTTAGTGCCTTTTTTATCGATCACTTTTTTCTTCCATATTCAAATTAGTATCAAACGGACTTTTTGTAAAGGGATAGATAGATTGTTTAACAAAACCTTTCGGGTAAGAAGCTTCATGAACCCCCGTTCCGGCAGGCCATTCTTTGCCTGGTAAATAATAGGTGCCGAACATCATATCAATAAAGGGGAATATGGAGGCAAAATTATGCCCATAATATTTAGGATCTTCGCAATGGTGCCAATGGTGGTATTGAGGTGTGGTGAATAGGTATTTTAACGGCCCAAAGTTAATCCGGGTATTGGCATGGATCAGTACCGCATGGATGGCTATAAAAATAATGTATACATTGAAAACTGTAGATGAAAAGCCCAAAATATAAAGCGGGATGAATGTCATGGCCCTGGTAAAAAAGATGTCGATAAAATGGGTACGGCTTCCGGCCAGCCAATCCATATTTTGTGTAGAATGGTGTATGGAGTGGAAGCGCCAAAGGGCTACACGGGTGTGGAAAAAACGATGTGCCCAATATTGAAATAGATCGGTACTGAAAAAGGCCAAAAATAGTGCCACTGCAAAAGGCAGACTTTGTACCCAGGTATGCAATTTATCTAAACCCATCCAGCCAAAAAAGAGGACTGCAGGTTTTTGGGTGATGATGCCAAAAAACTGGATAAACAAATGGCTCACTACAAAATAGGTTAAATCAGTACGCCATTCCTCATGAAACTTGGTTTGGTTGGTATTTTTAGGAAAAAATAATTCTAGTGGAACAAAAATGGCTACCATGAGCAGTAAATCCAAAATCATCCAGTCTAAGCCAAAATGCCATCCCGATTTGGCAACATCCCTGCCTTCAACAGTTACAGCACCCAATAAAATGGCTAATGCAGTTAGTAAAAAGCCAGGCCAGGCCCACTTTAATTTTTTGCTTAAAACAATACTCATTGCCGAAAAGAAAAGGGCCGCAATAACACCACCCAACATTAAAACTTCTACACTTTCTTTGGTATAAACCTCCCGAAATTCTGGCGTAGTAAGCTTCTCCGGATAGTGAAAACAAAGGATGCCCAATAATGTTAAAACGGCTAAAAATATAGAAATGTAGCCACTAATCTGACCCTGCCCAACTACTAATCGCTTATTTGGAGACATGTATTTATGTTTTTGATAGGAAACAGCAATTATAAAAATAAAATTCAGCCTAATCAATTTAAATCATAACTGTATTTAAGATGGGTAAGATTCGACAAACATTTTTAAATGGCAAAGGTTCATTTAATGGATATGGCCAAAAGCAATACCATTCTTTTTTAAATAATCAGTAATTTTGAAAACACGATCATATGCTAGTTAATTATTTACGTCTTTTACTGCTTCCTTTTTCATTGGTTTATGCTATGGCCATTACACTCCGGAAAAAGCTTTACGATTGGGGAATGATGCGCAGTGTATCGTTCGATCTGCCTGTAATTTGCGTGGGCAACCTTGCTGTTGGTGGCGCTGGAAAAACACCGACTACCGAATACCTTGTCAGGTTGCTTTCGGGCTATAAAGTAGCCATTTTAAGCCGGGGTTATGGGCGTAAAACCAAGGGGTTTATCCTGGCCAATGATCAGGCTACTGCCGAAACGATTGGTGATGAACCTTTACAATATTACCAGAAGTTTAAACAGGTTACCGTGGCCGTATGTGAAGACCGTGTAGCAGGAGTAAAACAATTGCAAAACAACCATGATGTAATTATTCTGGATGATGCTTTTCAGCACCGGGCCATTAAGGCTGGATTAAATATTTTGCTTTTCGAGTTCAGGAAACTGGGCACTTTACAGTTTTTACTGCCTGCGGGTAATTTAAGGGATCTTTTCTCCTCGCGAAAAAGAGCCGATGTGTTTTTGGTTACCAAATCGCCAGTGCCTTTATTGCATGTTGCCCAACAGGCATCCGTAAATGAATTGCAGCCAAATGGAAATCAACCTGTATTACATTCTTACTTAAAATATGGCGATCTGAAGCATTTATACCACAACGAATGTCAAACGCTCAAATCAATTAAAGATTTTGAAATTTTCCTGCTCACCGGAATCGCAAATGCCGATCCATTAATAGAAGAACTTGAAAAATACACCGGAACCATTAAACACGAAAAATTTCCTGATCATTATGCTTTTAAAAATGATGATCTTAAGAAGTTTAAATCGGCTTTTATGGCGAGCAATAAAAAAGATAAAATTGTTATCACAACAGAAAAGGATAGCAAACGTTTAAGAGCTACCGGATTTAAAGATTTACTGGTAGATTTACCTATATATTATTTACCCATAGAGGTTGAATTATTTGAAGAAGATAAGATTACCTTTGACGAACTCATTTTAAATTATGTTAAGAGCAATAGAAGAAACCGTTGAATATATAAAACGTAAAACAGAGAATTTTAAGCCAGAGATAGGTATTATTTTAGGCACCGGCCTGGGCGGCCTGGTGAAAGAAATCGAAATTGAACATCAATTGATGTATTCAAATATCCCTAATTTCCCCATTTCTACTTTAGAGTTCCATAGCGGGAAACTCATTTTTGGGACACTAAACGGGAAGAACATTATAGCCATGCAAGGCCGGTTACATTATTACGAAGGTTATAGCATGCAACAGATCACTTTTCCTGTTAGGGTAATGAAAGGTTTGGGTATCGAAAACTTAATTGTATCTAATGCTGCGGGCTCCTTAAATCCCGAATTTAAAAAAGGTGATCTGATGATTATTGACGATCATATCAACTTGCAGCCAGATAACCCATTGCGTGGTTTAATCGAAAGTGAATTGGGTCCGCGTTTTCCGGATATGAGCCAGCCCTATAAACGTGATATCATAGCCAAGGCGTTGGAAATTGCCAAAAGTGTAGATATCAAATGTCATAAAGGGGTATATGTTGCAGTTTCCGGACCGAATTTAGAGACCAAAGCCGAATACAGATACCTGCGTTTAATTGGTGCTGATGCGGTAGGTATGAGTACTGTACCCGAAGTTATTGTCGCCAACCATGCCGGTTTGCCTGTTTTTGCCATCTCTGTACTAACCGACGAAGGTTTTCCGGAAGATCTGCAGCCTTTTGATTTAGATGACATTTTAGCCGCAGCAGCCAAGGCCGAACCTAAGATGACTGAGATTTTAACCCGCTTAATTTCTGAACTATAAAATGCATAAAGCTGTTAAGATCTGTTTTTTTATCTTCCTGCTGTTAGGCAGGAACAAAGTCTTTGCACAAGATTTAAAAACAAGTGTTGGTACCAATAAAGAACTCGATTCGGTGAGGAAAAAGCTAGATGGGGGTAAAGATTCCGTAGTTTTTACAGCCAAATATATTCGTTTTACCAAGCTGTCTTTAACAAAAGATAGTATTGTGCTGTTACCACTGGATACATCAACCGTTAATATTCAGAATTATAGTCCGCTTTTACAACCTACCCATCCAACCATTAACAATGGTAACATGGGCCTTTCTGCCAGACCCTTGTTGTACGAGCCCAGTAAGCGAATCGGTTTCGATGTGGGCTTCCATTCACTCGATTATTATGCTTTAACTCCTGATGATATTATTTTCTATCAGGCCAGAACGCCTTTTACCAGCCTGTATTTTGTGAGTGCAGGCCAAAAGGAACAGCTTTTTAGGGCTACGCACACCCAGAATATTAAAAAAAACTGGAACGTTGGGGTTAATTTTAACCGTGGCGATTCCAAGGGCTTTTATTCAAGGCAGCGTGGCGATAACTTGAATGTTGCCATATTTTCATGGTATCAGTCGCCGAATAAACGTTATAATATGTGGGCTTCGGCCATTTTTAACACCATGCGAGCATACGAGAACGGCTCTACAGTAGCTAAAGGATTATTCGATCCAAATTATACTAAAATTGCAAGAGAGGCTGAGCCGGTAAATTTATCAGATTCCAGAAATTTGTACAGAAAAAATACCCTTTTCTTAAAACAAACCTATTATGTAGGTAGGATAGATACCGCTGCAAATGTTAACAATGCAGTTTTACCTACCAATAAGGTTTCGTATACGCTTGAATATAATAATGACAGTTATGATTTTTACAAAAATGGATCAGATGTAAATAATGTGTTGCCTCCCGGAATGGCGAGTACAATATATACCAATGATTCTACCCATGTAAAACATATCAAAAATGAATTTATCTACAGTTTCTTTTTAAGGCCAAAGAATAGTTTGGTCATAAAAAATGAGCTAAAGGTTGATGCTGGCGTAAGGCATGATTATTACAAACATGAATATCTGGGTTTAAAACAAGATGGAACCAGTTACGAACATAGTAATTTTACTTATCAGAACATTACCATTTTAGGCGCAGCGGGCTATCGGTTTTCTAATAATATTGATTTCAATTTAGATATACAGCAAATCTTGCAAGGTGAAAATGCAGGTGATTATTTATACGAAGCTAAAAGTAAAATTCTTTTAGGTAAAACCATAGGCAGGATGGAGCTGGGTGCATACGTGCAGAATCAAACCCCGGCAGCCATTTTTAATTATTACCATGGCAATCATTACCAGTGGACAAACAACGGTTTTAAGAATACTAAAATTGCCAATTTATCATTAAACTATATTAATGACAGGTACGGCTTTACCGCAGGGGCTAAATATTATTTAACCAGTAATTATCTTTATTTTACTGCAGATTTAACCAATAATACAACTGCTATTTTACCGAAACAGGCTACTGCAGATATCAGCTTAATCAGGTTGGATGTATCTAAGAAAACCAGGTTTGGGAAATTTGTGATGGAAAACTATATCGCTTATCAGAAAACAGATAAAAACGCGGTACTAAGAACACCGGATCTATACACCTATAACAGTATTTATTTTGATAATACGTTTTTTAAGGTATTAAAAGCCAATGTAGGATTTGATGTGAGATATAATGCTGAATATGCAAATTACTTATATTCACCAGCTACTGCGCAGTTTTATATTGATGAGCGCAACCCAACAAAGCTACAATCAAGACCAGTAATTGATGCGTTTTTTAAAGCAAATTTAAAAAGAGCCAATATTTTTGTTAAATATGATTTTGTAAATCAGGGTCTATTCCAACCAGGTTACTACACAGTAAACCGATATCCTATGCAAGATGCCTTACTAAAATTTGGGGTAAGCTGGAATTTTTACGATTAGGCTGCAGAATCAATAGCATAAAAAAACCCTTCCCGATTTAACTCCGGGAAGGGTTTTGTTTTGAATAGGTATTTTTAGACTAGAATGAATAACCTACTGTAAATCCTAACACACGGTTAGTTAATTTATTTGAATTGGCTTGTCTGTCTTTCGGAGTTAAATCAGATAAACCTAAACCATAGTTAGCACCTACTAAAAAACCAGAAGTTGTACGGTAAGCTAAACCAAAGTTTGCACCAAAGTCTGTGCTACCATAATTTTTGTCGCTAGCACTACCGAAAGAAAGGTCTCTATCATTAGAAGTAGTTACCGTTGCGCTCGTATTATTGCTGTTGTTAACCGTTGTGGTAGTCGTTTGTCCTTTATCTTTACCTGAAATGTTAAAACCGATATAAGGACCAGCACTAATCTGAACTGCACCTGCAGCACCTGTAGGAATCCTTAATACTGCATTAACAGGTACTTCAATGGCCATTAAATTTGTTTTAACTGATGATGTGGTAGTAATGGTATTATTACCCACCGTTGCAGAACCAGTAGATTCAAACTTATTACCCTTGCTCTGTAACGATACGCCCGGTTGAATAAAGAAGTTGTTTCCTACACCAAAATCACCAAAGGCTGTTACATTAAATCCAACATTGTTTTTTGCATTGTCGTTAAAAGTATTGGCTGCATTATCATCACCACCTGCGTGGAACTTTGAAAGGTTAACACCTGCTTTGATTCCAAAACGTGAAGTCTCACCAGTCATCGTTGTTTGAGCGAAAGCACCTGTTGCTAATAAAGCGATTGAAGCACTTAATAATAACTTTTTCATGATATTTTTCTTTTATAAAAATCTTATTTAAAATTTTCAGGTTTTATCCTGTTTGTTAATTGCTCAAGCTTATTCCAAAAGCTGTGCCAAAGTATCAAATGTGTTACATTTTGTGGGCTAAAATATTGGTTCCCAGTATGATTCTTGTAAAGATAATGTGTGGTGATGATTAAGTTCAGAGATGGTGTGCGGAGCCATTTAGTGTATACATAATAGGAATATATACAACTTTTAAACCTAACGGGAATAGTAATAGCGTTAGGATTTACGTTTTTTGAGGTTTCTTTTTGGCTGCCGGAAAAAGTACATTGTTTAAGATCAGCCGATACCCTGGTGAATTTGGATGCAGATTTAAATCAGTTGGGGGATCGCCCACGGCATGCTGATAATCTTCCGGATCGTGTCCGCCATAAAAAGTAAACTGGCCTTTGCCAATTTCGCCATGTAGATATCTTACCTCTGCTGCGCCCTTATTTTCGCCAAGAACGGTTACATTTGTTTTTACCAGGCTTTTTTTAAAGGCAGTGGTTTGCCCCATAAAACCTTTAATTACTTTATCATGATCCTGTGTAAGCATAGTTGGCACCAGATCCCACTTGGCCGAAAAGTCGAATAAAGTGAAGTAATCGTTGGCCTGGTTCAGTGTACGGGTTTGGGTAACGTCAATATCCGAAAATTCATAATTTATGGGGTTATTATCAAGTCTGAAATTCTGAAAAGCAAGGGTTTTGTTAAAATCAAGTTTCGATTGTGCATTCGGGTCAGCAGGATCCCCGTCAAACATCTGGGCACAAATATCTACACCTTCAGCAGCAAGGGCAATGTCGAAACTATCGGTACCAGAGCACATGGCAAACAAGAAACCGCCTCCGGCACAGTACTCCTTAATATGTTTGGCAACGGCCAGTTTCATTTCCGACACTTTTTTATAACCCATTCGTTTCGCCAGTGCTTCCTGATTTTTAACATCTTCCTGGTACCAGGTGGCATATCTGAAATTAGCCCAAAAGCGGCCGTACTGACCTGTAAAGTCTTCATGGTGCAGGTGCAACCAATCGTATTTGCTTAACTTATCCTGTAGAATATCATCATCGTAGATAACATCATAAGGGATTTCTGCATAGGTTAAAACAAGTGTAACCGCATCGTCCCATGGCAGTTTGCTTTTTGGAGAGTAAACGGCAATTTTAGGTGTTTTTTCCAGTTTAACCATTTCCATATTCACGGCGGGGTCGCTGATTTCATTTAAAAGGCTGCTTACTTTTCCATCGGCCATTACTTCATAAGATACACCGCGGATTTTCAGTTCATCTTCAACTGTTTTATTGTATTTAATTAAAAAGCTTCCGCCACGATAGTTCAAAAGCCAGTCAACCTCTACTTGTTTGCTAATGGTCCAATAGGCAATACCATATGCTTTCAAGTGGTTTTTTTGGTCTTCGTCCATGTAAATTAATAGGGAAGAAGCCCTAAGCCCAAGAGAGCAAAGCAGGCAGATGAGCAGGATATAATATTTCTTTATCAAATCGGTATGCTTAAAACACTAAAATACCGCATTTAAACTGGATAGAAAAATTAATGATGTTATAAGTTATACAATTTTGTTATTTTTGCCCTTTACTAAAAAAAAATGAAAATTTTTTAGGCGAACAAAATTTAAATTTAGTACCGATATTGATATGAGTAAAGCAATAATAAAAACAGAAAAAGGCGATATGACCGTAGAATTCTACGAAAATGATGCGCCGAAAGCCGTTGCAAATTTTAAAAAACTAGCTAAAGAAGGCTTTTATGATGGGGTAACTTTTCACCGTGTAATTCCTAACTTTATGGTTCAGGGCGGATGTCCAAATTCAAAAGATCCGGCTAAGGCACATCTAGCAGGTACTGGTGGCCCGGGTTATAAAATTGATTGCGAACTGGACGGAGAAAATCAATATCACGATCGTGGTGTTTTATCTATGGCTCATGCTGGCCGTAACACCGGAGGGTCGCAGTTTTTTATCTGCCATAGCAGAGCAAATACTGCTCATTTAGATCGTAACCATACTTGCTTTGGTAAAGTTGTCGAAAATGTAGATCTTGTTGATGATATCCGTCAGGGCGATAAGATTGTTAATATTGAAGTTTTAGAAGATTAGTGCGCAATGCGTTTGTCGATAAGCGTTTAAGGCGCTAATGGCTCACATTTAGATTTTAAAACAATAGAAATACGTTATGCGTTTGGCGGTAGGCGATTTAGTGCGCCATACCCCAACCGCTAACCGCTAAACACACATGATATGAATTTAAGAGGAATTGTTGCCGTATCTGGCAGACCAGGTTTATTTAAATTGGTTGGACAAAATAAAGTAGGTTACATTTTAGAGAGCTTAGATGAGCAAAAAACTAAAATTGTAGCCAACATCACCAACACGAAATTAGCTTCGTTAGAAGATATTACCGTGTATGGTGAAGATGAGGAAATTAAATTAGCTGACATTTTTGCTAAAATTGCAGTTAAAGGAAATACTCCGGATCTTAAAGGCGATTTACGTCCTTTCTTTTTGGAAGTTGCTCCTGGCCACGATCAGGAAAAAGTTTATGCTTCGGACATGAAAAAAATCATTACCTGGTATAACTTATTAAAAGATTTGCCTTTGTTTACAGAAGAAACTCCTGAAACACCAGGAACAGCTGCTGAAGTTAAATTAGCTGAAGAAAAAGCAGCTGATAAAAAAGTAAAAGCTACAGGTGCTAAAGCAACTGCCAGTGCAAAAGCAACTACCAAAACTTCGGCTCCGGCTAAAAAAGCAAATATGACCAGTAAAAAAGGCGTTTAAGCTTTACCAGTGAAAGTATCAGAAACACCAGGCAATTTGTCTGGTGTTTTTTGCGTTTAGCCGAAATACCAGATCAGGCCACCAATAATCAGTGAAATGATAATGCTAACCCATAAGTATTTGTTGCTGCCACGCTGGTTGCTTTTGTATCTGTATTCCCGTTTATATTTATCTAATATCATAGTTTCTTTTATTTAATGATGATTTTTATTCCCTTTTTCCATATGTCATCCGATAGTACGTTTGCCCCAAGCGTTTTTCATCTCTAAGCGTGATGATAGGGCTCCCCCTTTAAAATACTAAACCCGCGGTAAAGCTGCTCCACAAAAAACAGCCTGATCATCTGGTGCGAAAAAGTCATATCCGAAAGGGAAATCAAGCCATTTGCCCTTTTGTAAATACTTTCGTCGAATCCGTAAGGGCCACCAATGATAAATATTAAATGTTGAACACTGCCGATCATCTGTTTGTTTAAATAACCGGAAAACTCAACCGATGAATATTTTTTTCCCTTCTCGTCCAGCAAAATCACCATATCGCCATTATTAATTTGCTTGTGTAAAAGTTCTGCTTCCTTTGCTTTCTGTTGTGCTTCACTCAGGTTTTTAACATTTTTTACATCAGGTATGGCCAAAAAACTAAAATTAATATAATGTTTAAGCCGGTTGATGTATTTGTCAATTCCCTCAATTAAATACTTATCTTCGGTTTTGCCAATGGCAATCAGGGTAATCTTCATTTAATATTTGCCTATCTTTAGGATTTCAAGATTCAAACTTAGAGAAAATTGTAACAAAAAAGACAATCTATCGATCTGATACCTTCGGAAATGTATACAGAATAAAATCATGCAGAAACCACAACAAGAGATAATAGCCGGTTACCAAAATAAAATAAAACATATTACTGCGGATATCGATCAAACAAAAAAACTGATTGATCAGCTTTCTTTATTACGCATAGCGCTGTTTCTCACAGAAATTTTATTTTTCGTTTTGCTGCTGCGCTCTGCAGATGACAGCTTAAGGATATTGATCCAAATTTGCTTATTACTGCCGGTAATTGCCTTTGCGGTGGTTGTGCGCAGACAAAGCCGGCTTGACCGTGAAATCGACTATAAAAAGCAACTTTTATGGGTTTATCAGAACGAATGGAATATTTTACATGGTACCGCTAACGGATACGACCATGGTAAAGTTTTCGAATGTGAGCAACATCCTTATGCTTCCGATCTTGATATTTTTGGTGCCTCATCGCTGTTTGCCCTCATTAACCGTTGTAGCACCAAAAACGGAAACAGGCTGTTGGCTAAAAATTTGGCCGAAAAATCGAACAGGGATAGGATATTGAGTCGCCAGGAGGCTGTAAAAGAAATAACAGATAAAATAGCAGAAACCTATAGTTTTCGGGCTAACCTTCATGGTTACGATCCTGATAAAATAGAACAGATCAAAATACAGTTAAAAAGCCAGTTGGGCGAACAGTTGGGTTTTGTTAAAGGATCTTTTATGCGTTTTTATGTAAAACTGGTACCTTATATTTCTATCACTGTAGTGTTGGCCGCACTTTTAGTGAGTAGTGTTTTCTGGAAAGTATTGGCGCTATTGATCGTGGTCCATATCGGATGGAATGTATTGCTGGGTTCAAAGATCAACAAAGTGTTTTATAGCTTTGGCGGAAGTTCGAACCTGCTGAACGGATATGCGAGCGCTATTTTATGGACAGAGAGCCAAAATTGGAAAAGCAGTTATACGTTAAGTTTACTCGATTCGAAAATTCCGGTAAGTAAAGAAATCAAAGCTTTAACGAAGATTATCGAAAATTTTGATGCCCGGTTAAATATTATCGTTGGAGGTATACTCAATGCCCTTTTACTTTGGGATTTAAAATGCTGCATCCATTTAGCTATTTGGTATAAATCATCATCGAAAGATGTAATTGCTGCGCTCGATCATCTGGGCGATTTTGAAGAACTGATCTCGCTGGCTACAACGGCTTATAATCAGCCAGATTGGGTTTTTCCGGTCATTAAAGATCAGTTTGCATTGACTACTACCCGTATTGGCCATCCGCTTATTCATGAGCAATTAAGGGTAAATAACGATTTTAGGGTGGAAGTAAAACCAACTGTTGATATAGTAACAGGCTCTAATATGGCAGGTAAAAGTACTTTTCTACGTACTTTGGGTATTAATATGGTATTGGCTTATGCAGGTGCGCCGGTTTGTGCCGGAATGATGCAGTTATCTGTCTTTTCGATCAATACCTATATGCGGATTAAAGATTCACTGAACGAAAGTACTTCGACCTTTAAGGCAGAACTCAACCGTTTGAAAATGATTCTGGATAATGTGGTAAAGGATAAAGATACTTTTGTACTGATTGATGAAATGCTGCGGGGTACCAACAGCCGCGATAAATATTTAGGATCAAAGGTTTTTATCCAAAAGCTAATTGGCGAAAAAACACCTGCTCTTTTTGCTACCCACGACCTGCAACTGGCAAATCTGATTACCGATCATCCTGAAGCAGTCCGCAATTTCCATTTCGATATTCAAATTACCGATGGTGAAATGAGATTTGATTATTTGCTAAAACATGGTCCGTGCAAAACTTTTAATGCAGCGATATTGCTGCAGGAAATCGGGTTAACGCTGGATTAATGTTATCATATCAATATTTTTTATATTGATAAACAGCAGGTACTGCAGCTAAGGTCAATAATTGTTGGATTAAATAATTGCACGCTGTTTGATAAAGAATTATAAACCATCTGCTTGATCTTTGATATTATTCATCATTTAGCTTTTTAGCGAACAAGTAGATCAACATATTACCTGATTAAACTTATTGATCCTGAATATTGAATGTTTTTATTTGATAAGTCGATGAAAGCCGTGAGATTTAATAATACCAACAGGAAGTAAATTAAGGAGTAACACATCGGTAAAAATGTCATAAAATGTTTTTATTTTGACTCATTTTGATTGTTAATGATTTGTTAATATTAAACTCGCAACTTATGGCAATTAATTGGTAAACAATGATTAAAGCAAGCAATTTCGGTCCGGATTTTTTGTGGGGTGTAGCTACTGCTGCAGCACAGATAGAAGGAACAGCAACTCAGTATGGTAAGGGCCCTTCTATATGGGATACTTTTACAGCGAAAAACGGCAAAATAAAGAAGAATCATAAATTAGACCCTGCCTGCGATTTTTATCATCGTTATGCCGAAGATGTTGCATTGGTTAAACACTTAGGATTTAAGGTTTTTAGGTTTTCTATTGCCTGGTCGAGGATTTTGCCTGGCGGAAGGGGAGAAGTAAACCAGGAAGGCATCCGTTTTTACCACAATCTTATTGATGAGTGTTTAATACATGGAATTGCACCTTATGTTACGCTTTATCACTGGGATTTACCACAGGTCTTAGAAGATGAGGGCGGCTGGACAAGCTTTGGCATTAATGCTGCATTTAACGCCTTTGTAAGTATCTGTGCATTAGAATATGGCGATAAAGTAAAAAACTGGATTGTATTGAATGAGCCTTTTGGTTATACCTCTTTAGGGTACATGCTCGGGGTACATGCACCAGGGAAAACAGGCTTAAGCAATTTTTTTCCGGCAGTTTTGCACACAGCCCTGGCACAGGCCGATGGGGGCAAAATTTTGCGTGCCGAGGTGGCCAATGCCCATATCGGGACCACATATTCCTGCTCCGAAATAATTCCCTATACCGGAAGTGATTATGATGTATTGGCTGCAAAACGCATAGATTGTTTAATGAACCGTTTGTTTATAGAGCCTACACTAGGCATTGGCTTTCCTACAGCAGATTGGGATGTACTGGAAAAATTCCAGATTGAATATGGAACCTGGCGATTGCAGGAGAGAATGAAATTCGATTTTGACTTTATCGGCCTTCAAAACTATTTTCCATTAACGGTGAAATATAATGCCTTTATCCCGGTAATCCAGGCTTGGGAAGTGAAGGCTAAAAGTAGAAAAAAGCCACATACAGCCATGGGATGGGAAATTAATGCTGATGGCTTTTACAATATTGTAAAACAGTTTGCCGCCTACCCGGCTATTAAAAATATCATCATCACCGAAAACGGGGCAGCCTATCATGATAAATTGATTGATAAAAGGGTACAAGACCCCGAACGGATCGAGTATTTTAAACTTTACCTGGCCGCGCTGCTCAAACTCAAAAATGAAGGGGTAACTGTTTCAGGTTACATGGCCTGGACATTAATGGATAATTTTGAATGGGCAGAGGGATTTACAGCAAGGTTTGGACTGATTTATAACGATTTTAAGACCCAGGAACGTACCATTAAAGATTCCGGTTACTGGTGGAAAGAATTCCTCAATAGTTAGTTGATCAGCAGCTATTTTCATTTCCATCATAAAATAAATTCTTATGTTTGAAATATGGATGATAGAACCGTAGTTTATAGTACCTATTATAACCCGATGGAGGCCAACATCATTAAAGCCAAATTGGAAGACAGTGGATTTGCCTGTTTCCTGGCCGATGAAAATGTGTCTACAATTCAGCCGCTTTACAACCAGGCCATTGGCGGTGTTAAACTTATTGTTTTTGAGCGGGATGTGGAAGCTATCAGCGCTTTATTAGCTGAAGATAATAGTTTGGCTTTTGAATCATCAGATGAAATTGTTGATGAAAAGGCATCAGCAGAAAGTAACACCGTTTGTGAGCGATGTGGATCTACCAATGTAGGCTATGGCATGGCAACCGATAAAAAATATAGTATCTGGGCTACTATACTTGCTTTCTTAACGCTTACCACTCCGATTAAAGCCAATAAGTGCCATCATTGTTACGATTGTGGTTATGAGTTTGAGTAGATTGATTTTCGTTTTTTGAAGCGCAAGGCCAAAGGCAACTATTAAGGCTTGTTCCCGTTCTTCGTTGTATCCTTACGCTACGCTTCAGGGATGCCGCTACGCCCGGGTCTAGCAGGTTCTTTTACTGCAGTTAAGGCAAAGTTTCCCCTCATAGTATTCAGCATCCCTCTATCGGTAAAGTACTTTTTAGTTGAAAAAAGTCCCTGTCTCTGCCATTTAAACCCGATATACGCGAATGCTGGTTTCTTCAACAAGCAGCAGCATTAGCGGGACTAACCCCAACCTATAAACTACTGCAACTGCTTTCCCAAAAAAAAGAAAAAAATCTTAAAATTATCTGAAAATAAAAAATCCCGTTCTGATTTAACAAAACGGGATTTTTTATTTTCATCCAAAAATCGGACTTCCGGCTCTGGACTTCAGACTGCTAAATTGCTGCCTTAGCCGCTGCTTCAGCCCTGATAATATTTAACGCACCGCCAGCTTTAAACCAGTCTATTTGTTGTGCGTTATAACTGTGGTTGACTGGAAACTCATCCGTAGTGCCATCTGCATGGTGTAATACCAGTGTTAATGGTTGATCAGGAGCAAACCCGGTTAAGCCTAAAATGTCAATCGTATCGCCTTCCAGAATTTTATCATAATCATCTTTATCGGCAAAAGTTAAGGCCAGCATACCTTGTTTTTTAAGGTTGGTTTCGTGGATACGGGCAAAAGATTTGACCAATACCGCGCGAACGCCTAAGTGACGTGGCTCCATGGCCGCATGCTCACGTGATGAGCCTTCGCCATAGTTTTCATCACCTACTACAATTGAGCCTAAACCAGCTGCCTTATAATCGCGTTGCGTAGCCGGAACAGGGCCATACTCCCCTGTTAATTCGTTTTTAACCGTATCGGTTTTATCATTAAAATAATTTACCGCACCAATTAACATGTTGTTAGAAATGTTATCCAGGTGACCACGGAACTTTAACCATGGGCCAGCCATCGAAATATGGTCGGTTGTACATTTACCTTTGGCCTTAATCAATAGTTTCAGGCCTTTCAGGTCGGTGCCTTCCCAAGGGGCAAACGGATCTAACAATTGTAAGCGATGCGAAGTTGGCGAAACCAAAACCTCTACCTGCGAGCCGTCAGCTGCAGGAGCCTGGAAACCGGCGTCTTCTACTGCGAAACCTTTTGTTGGCAATTCGTAACCGGTAGGTGGGTCTAATTTAACCTGCTCACCTTTATCGTTAGTTAAAGTATCTGTTAAAGGGTTAAATCCTAAATTACCCGAAATGGCAATGGCAGCAACCATCTCTGGCGAAGCTACGAAAGCGTAAGTATTCGGGTTACCATCGGCACGTTTGGCAAAATTTCTATTAAAGGAGTGTACAATCGTATTTTTTTCAGCTTTCTCTGCACCCGTACGGTCCCACATACCGATACATGGTCCGCAGGCGTTGGTAAAGATCGTTGCATTTAAATCTTCGAAAGTTTTTAAATACCCATCACGGTTTGCGGTGTAGCGTACCTGCTCAGAACCTGGGTTAATGCCAAACTCGGCTTTAGTTGCCAAACCCTTTGCAATAGCCTGGTTGGCAATAGAAGCTGCTCTCGATAAATCTTCGTAAGAAGAGTTGGTACAAGAACCGATTAAGCCCCATTCTACTTTTAACGGCCAGCCGTTTTTCTCTGCTTCCGTTTTCATTTGCGAAACCGGAGTAGCAAGATCTGGTGTAAAAGGACCGTTTAAGTAAGGTTCTAAAGTATCTAAATCGATCTCAATCACCTGATCGAAATAATTCTCAGGGTCGGCATAAACTTCCGGATCGCCAGTTAAGTAAGCGGCAATTTTATTCGCCTCATCTGCCACTTCGTTTCTATTGGTCGCGCGCAAGTAACGCTCCATGCTTTCATCGTAACCAAATGTAGAAGTAGTTGCACCGATTTCGGCTCCCATGTTACAGATGGTACCTTTACCGGTACAGCTCATTGAAGTAGCACCATCGCCAAAATACTCCACAATAGCACCAGTACCACCTTTTACGGTTAAAATACCAGCTACTTTTAAAATCACATCTTTGGCAGCTGTCCAGCCGTTTAATTTGCCGGTTAGTTTTACACCGATCAATTTAGGGAATTTTAGTTCCCATGGTAAACCCGCCATTACATCACAGGCATCAGCGCCACCAACACCAATCGCCACCATACCTAAACCACCGGCATTTACCGTGTGCGAGTCGGTACCTATCATCATTCCGCCTGGGAAAGCATAATTTTCCAGCACAACCTGGTGGATAATACCAGCACCTGGTTTCCAGAAACCGATACCGTATTTATTGGATACAGATGATAAAAAATCAAAAACCTCAGCACTTTCCGTTTTGGCGTGGGGCAAATCGATGGCAGCGCCTTCTTTTGCCGTAATTAAATGATCACAATGTACTGTAGAGGGCACCGCAACCTGCGGACGGCCTGCTTGCATAAACTGCAATAAAGCCATCTGCGCAGTAGCATCCTGCATCGCTACGCGGTCTGGTGCAAAGTCTACGTAATCAGAACCACGCTTAAACGCCTTTTTAGGATCTCCATCCCAAAGGTGCGCATATAATATTTTTTCAGATAATGTTAAAGGTCTGCCCACAACTTTACGCGCAGCCTCTACACGGCTACCGAAGTTTGCATACACCTTTTTAATCATGTCTATATCAAAAGCCATACTTAAATTTTTATAATTATTATCAATAAGGTACTATCTAAAGTAAACAATTTTAAACAGATTTATTTTTGAGATTTGTCATAATATCTTATTTAAAACCATTCTATGCAATTGTTTATGCATAGAAAAAGGCTACCAGATTTCTCAGATAGCCTTTCTTGATAGAGTAACAAATAATATGCTTTTTTGTTCTTATTGTTTTGTAGAAATAGGCGTAAACTTGGTTAAGTTGATGCCATCTACTGCTAATTTATATTCTTCAATGCTTGGGATACGGCCCAATATAGCTGAAAGAACAACAACAGGGGTTGAAGCCAATAGAGACTCACCTTTTTTGCCATCTTTATCTTCTACCACACGGCCCTGGAATAAACGTGTAGAAGTAGCCATTACGGTATCGCCTTTAGCGGCTTTTTCCTGGTTACCCATGCACAAGTTACAACCTGGGCGCTCTAAATACATGATGTTTTCATATTCGGTACGGGCTACGCTTTTAGGTAAAGCATCACTGAACTCAAATCCGGAGTATTTCTGTAAGTATTCCCAGTCGCCTTCAGCTTTTAATTCATCAATGATATTATAAGTAGGGGCGGCCACTACCAATGGCGCTTTAAATTCTACTTTACCGGTTTGGTTCTCTACATTTTTCAATAATTGTGAAACGATTTTTAAATCGTCTTTATGTACCATGCAAGAACCTACGAAACCAAGGTCTACTTTTTTATCACCGCCATAAAAAGTTAAATCCCTGATGGTATCGTGCGTATAACGTTTAGAAACATCGGCATTGTTCACATCCGGATCGGCAATCATTGGCTCGTTAATAATGTCTAAATCGATAACTACCTCCGCATAATATCTGGCATTTGTATCAGGCATTAAAGCAGGTTTAATACCGGTTTTAATTTCTTCAATACGTTTGTTTGCCTTGTTGATCAATCCCTGAAGCACCTGGTTATGATTGTCCATGCCTTTGTCGATCATGATCTGAATACGATTTTTGGCAATTTCCAGCGATTGGATCAAAGTATCATCCTGAGAAATACAGATCGATGCTTTTGCCTTCATTTCAGCAGTCCAGTCGGTAAAAGTAAAGGCCTGGTCAGCCAGTAAAGTTCCGATGTGTACCTCGATAATACGGCCCTGGAATACGTTTTCGCCATCAAACTGTTGTAACATCTGCAATTGCGTAGCATGAACTACATCACGGAAATCCATGTGTTCTTTCATGGCGCCTTTGAACGTTACCTTTACGGATTCCGGAATAGGCATAGAAGCCTCGCCGGTTGCCAAAGCTAAAGCTACCGTACCGGAATCGGCACCAAAAGCCACACCTTTTGACATACGGGTATGCGAATCGCCTCCGATGATAATCGCCCACTCATCAATCGTGATATCATTTAATACTTTGTGGATCACATCGGTCATCGCATGATATTCGCCTTTCGGGTCACGGGCCGTAATTACCCCGAAATCATTCATGAATTTCATCAGTTTAGGGATGTTGGCCTGTGCTTTTTTATCCCAAACAGATGCCGTGTGGCAGCCTGATTGGTAAGCTCCATCCACAATCGGCGAAATTACGGTAGCCGCCATGGCCTCTAATTCCTGAGCCGTCATTAAACCGGTAGTATCTTGCGAACCAACAATGTTTACTTCAACGCGCACATCAGAACCGGCATGTAAAACTTTTCCTGGCGTTAAACCTACTGCATTTCTGTTGAATATTTTTTCTACTGCTGTTAAACCCTGGCCTTCGATAGATACTTCTTTAGCCGGGGCAAATACAACCGGTGCTTCGATGCCTAAAGTTTTGGCTGCAAAAGTTTGGATCTTTTTACCAAAAACAATAGCGTAAGAGCCACCGGCTTTGATAAATTCCATTTTTTGAGGCGTTAAAGCTTTTGAAATATCAATTAGCTCCTGGTCTCCACTATATAATTTTTTAGTTCTGGTATTAATGGTAAGCACCGTTCCGGTGGCTACCGAATATACTTCTTCTAAAACCGGTTCATCGTTTTCATTACGGACAACATTACCGCTCTCATCGGTTTTCTTTACCCAGTTTTTAAGGTCGATACCAATACCACCTGTTACATCAACCGTGGTTAAGAAAATGGGCGAAATGCCATTGGTACCCCCCACAATTGGTGCAATGTTTACAAATGGAACATACGGACTTGATCGTTTACCTGTCCAAAGGGCCACATTGTTTACGCCCGACATACGCGAAGAACCTACACCCATGGTACCTTTTTCGGCTACCAGCATCACACTTTTATCGGGATGCTGAGCCTGAAGATCTTTAATGGCCTGCTGTGCCTCCGGTGTGATCATACATTTACCATGCAATTCACGATCAGAACGCGAGTGTGCCTGGTTACCTGGAGATAGTAAATCTGTAGAAATATCGCCAATACCGGCAATAAAGGTTACCACTTTAATTTCTTCTGCTACTTCAGGAAGTTTCGTGAAAAATTCAGCCTTAGCATAGCTTTCCAATATTTCTTTCGCAATGGCATTGCCGTTGTTATAAGCTTCTTTTAAACGATCGGTATCCGCATCGTACAAGTAAACCTGTGTTTTAAGTACATCTGCTGCTTTTTTGGCTTTATCGCCATTATCAGCCAGGGCAATATCCAATAAAACTTTAATAGAAGGACCGCCTTTCATGTGCGAGAGGAGTTCGAAAGCAAAATCAGGTGTAATTTCCGGAACAACAATTTCACCTGCGATAATTTCTTTTAAGAACTGGGCTTTAACACCCGCTGCAGCTGTGGTGCCTGGTAAGGTATTGTATATGAAAAAATTAACAGCATCTGCCCTGTTAAAATTGTTTATATTTTTAATCTGGTCAATGATCTCGCTCAATAATTCGGAGCTATCAATAGGTTTAGGATGAAGACCTTGGGTTTTTCGCTCTTCAATCTCCTGGATATAATCGTTATAAATACTCATCTTAGCTATTTTATTCTTTTATTGTGAAGTTTGTGTAGCAATACACCTTCTCAAAAGAATACTGTTAATTGTGATTAATTTGTGGTTATCAACAAAAAAAAAGTGGATTTTTTTGGATAAAACAAAAATAACAAAAAGCAAGGTTTTTATGGAATTTGGGTTAGTGATTGCTTAATTTGGAATTGTTCTAAACAATCCTGTTCAGCTTGGAGAACATAATGATTAGAAAGGTTTGCGTACAATGAATAACCGTTCAATTCCGTACAGTTTTGTCCGTTTTCGAACAACTTGTCATTGGTAATCTGACTGAAAGCTTGTTTCAGCTTACTGGCGCAGGCATGCCTGACTTGGCACAACAATCGCTAAAGCGTAGCGAAAGTGAAACCCTTTTCGGTAAAATAGGCTAAAACCCTGGGTAATGCATATTCCAAACGATCAAATGCTTTTAAACTATCATGAAAAACAATGATAGAACCGTTTTCGGTATGTTTGATCACATTTCGATAGCATTTTTCGGGCGAGAGATTAATGTCGAAATCACCGCTGAGCACATCCCACATGACAATTTTCAGTTGGGAGTTAGAATTTTTTAGTTTGGAGTTTGGAGTTTGGAGTTTGGAGTAGGAATCAAGGGTCCAAACTAATGACTTCAGACTGCGGACTTGAGACTTTTTAATTCTCCCGTAAGGTGGCCGGAAGAGGTTAGACTGCGTCAGTTCCTGGCATTTTAGCATGTTTTCGAGATAGGTTTCATCATCGGTTGTCCATCCTTTTAAATGATTGAAAGTATGGTTGCCAATGGCATGCCCGTCGGTTTTTACCCGTTCAAAAACTTCGGGATGTTTAACAATATTATCGCCGATGCAAAAAAATGTAGCTTTAGCATTAAAGACTTTCAAAGTTTTTAAGACAAAATCTGTAACATTGGGTATGGGTCCATCGTCAAAGGTCAGATAAATAACTTTTTCGGTGCGGGATTTATTCCATAACAGCGATGGATAATACCATTTTAGCAGAAGCGGTGATTTGATTAGGTACATTTAACTTCAAAGTTAGCAAATGCCTGAACAGATAGAAATGATTAAAAGTTGTTTATATAGATTTGAAACAAATTATGAAGATGTTTACCAATAAGAAGTTAATTACCGGGTCTGCGTTGCTAGTGGCATTATGTTTTAGTCAGCAAATTAGGGCCCAAGAAGTGATCAGCATTGAAAAAGCGGTCGAAAATACGTTAAAGAATAATTTAAACATCAAACAGGCTGCTTTTAATGCCGCCATCAGCGAAGAAAATGTACGCCAGTCTAAAAACGCTTTATTACCTGCCGTAAATGGATCCGTTAACCAATCTATGCAATGGGGAAGAAGCCAGGTCACATCAGGTTTGTTTCTAAACACTCAAAATTACAGCTTAAGTCCAAATGTTTCTGCCAATATGCAGTTATTTGGAGGCGGTACGTTACTTAACCAGATCAGGCAGAATAAATTATTGTTGGCTGTAGATCAGACCAATGTAGAAAAGGTAAAAAACGATCTTATTTTGCAGGTGGTAACGGCTTACCTGCAGGTTTTAAATAACCAGGACCAGGTTAAGGCTACTCAGCAGCAATTAGAAGTGGCCAATGCTACCTTAAAAAGAGAGCAGGCACTTTTAGACGTTGGTAATAAGACTTTAGCCGATATTTCGCAGGCCAAATCGCAGGCGGCAACTACAGAGCTTAATTTAACCAATGCACAGAACCAATTAACCATATCTTATTTAACTTTAGGACAGTTAATGGAAATTCAACCACCAATGACATTTAAAGTACAGCCGCCTTTGGTTAGCGAAATGAATAATATCCAGAACACTTACGTACCTAATGATATTTACAATCAGGCTTTAAGTAGCTTTCCGGATATTAAACTGGCAAATTTAAATACGAAAGCAGCAGAAAAAGCCATTGATGTGGCCAAAGGAAGTTATTACCCGAAGGTGAGCTTTGGCGGAGGTTTAGGGTCGTTCTATCAATACCAGTTTACCTTCCCTGGAAACAATCCTTTTTTCAGTCAGTTATCAGATAACTTTGGTAAATCTATTAATATGGGCATTTCTGTACCGATCTTTAATGGTTTTGCCACCCGATCAACCGTTAGAAAGGCCAAAATAGTATTTCAACAGCGCAAAACCGATGAGCAGATTGCCAAAAATAACCTGATCAAAGTCATCAATCAGGCTGTTGCCGATTTAAACGCTGCACAGAGCAGGTATTCTTCTACCCAAAATGCTTTTCAGGCACAGAAAGATGCTTTTTATGTGATCGAGCAACGTTACGCCGTGGGTTTGGTAAACTCATTAGATTATAGTACAGCACAAACCAATAGAAATAAAGCCGAAATAGATTTTATCCTGGCAAAATACGATTTACTGTTCCGTGCCAAAGTAATTGATTATTATTTGGGCAAACAGATTGTTTTTTAAGGTTAAAGCTGAAAGACTAAAGGTAAAAGACCAAAGCTGAGCGGATAGCCAGGATGCTCACCTTTCAACCTTTAAACATTACAACATTATCGAAACAAACGAAATACAATACAAATTATGAAACTGAAGCATATTATCATTACCGTAGTTGCTATCGTAGCCCTTCTGGTTGTGCTAAAACTGACCGGCGTGATCGGTGGAAACAAAACGGAAAAAGTAACTACAGAAAAAGCATCAGATAAAACTGTTGTGGAAACAGTTACGGCAAGTGGAAAAATCCAGCCGGAAACCGAAGTTAAATTAAGTTCGGAAGTATCCGGAGAGGTAGTAGAGTTAAAGGTAAAAGAAGGCGATATTGTTAAAGCAGGGCAATTGCTTTGTAAAGTACGTCCGGATGTATTACAATCGGGTTACGAAAGAACCGTGGCAACTTTTAACGCACAGAAAGCCAGCGTAGCTGCAGCGCAACAACAACTTGCCCAAAACCAGGCTAATTTTATCAATGCAGAAGCTACCTACAAACGTAATGTTGAGCTTTTTAATAAAAAAGTAATTTCAGCTTCAGAATTCGATTCGGCAAAAGCTGCATTTTTAACGGCTAAGGCAAATTTAGCCAGTGCCAAAGAAAATGTAACCGGCGCCAAATTTACCTTGGAGCAAACGGGTGCAAATGTTAAAGAAGCAGGTGCAAACCTGGCTAAAACCACTATTTATGCACCGGTTGATGGTGTAGTTTCTAAACTATCAATAGAGCTTGGCGACCGTATTTTAGGAACTTCGCAAATGGCGGGTACCGAAATTATGCGTATTTCTAACCTATCATCAATGGAGGTGAATGTTGATGTAAATGAGAACGATATTACCCGTGTTAAAGTTGGTGATAAAGCTTCGATCGAGGTGGATGCCTTTTCCGACAAAAAATTTAGAGGTGTGGTTACCGAAATTGCAAGTTCATCAACTGCTGTTGGAACCACCACATCTACTTCCGTTGATCAGGTGACCAACTTTTCGGTAAAAATCCGGATCACAGAAGAAATGGAAGGTAAGCAACAATCTATTTTCCGTCCGGGTATGTCTGCAACTGTTGATATTGAATCCGAATCGTTAACCGGACTGGCCATTCCAATCCAGGCAGTTTTTACCGATAATGCAAAATCAGGCGACAACAAAGATAACCAGGGCAACCAGGAAAATACCGATAAGCAGAAATCGAAACTGACCGATAAAAAGGTAAAGCAATATGTTTACGCTTACGATGCCAAAAGCAAAAAAGTTAAAAAAACTGAAGTAACAACCGGTATCCAGAATGATCAGTTTATTATTGTTAAATCGGGTGTTAAAGCCGGCGAGGAAATTGTAACCGGTCCGTATTCTGCTATTCAGAACAAGTTAAAAGATGGTATGATCGTAGAAAAAACAGCTAAAGACCAATTGTTTAACAAAGACGGTAAGAAGTAGGGTTTTTAGGCGCAAGGTTAAAGGTGTGAGGTGTAGGGTTTTGCCTGTTCGCCTCACACTTTTATCGTTAATATCTATAAGAAATAGTAACTTGCCGTCTTTAAGGTGTATTCCTGGGGTTGGGGTGTAAGGTTTAGGGTTTAAAGCATATAGTTTCAACCTTAAGTCTTACACCTTTTACCTTACACCTTTTACCTTAAACCTTTTCTATAATCATGGTACCTAAAATAGCAATGATAGGGGGCGGGAGCTGGGCTACTGCTATCGTTAAAATGCTTGCAGATAATTTGTCTGAAAAAGAAATTTTTTGGTGGATGCGTAATGAAACAGCTATTGAGCACATTAAAAAATTTAAACATAATCCGCATTACCTCAGTTCTGTTGAGCTAAAGCTTGCCGGAGACAATATCTCGTCAGCTATCCGTTCGATCATAGAATCAGCTGATTTTGTGATTTTAAATGTGCCGGCTGCATTTTTAAAAGAAACCCTCTCTACCATAACGCCAGAAGATTTAAAAGGCAAAAAAATAGTATCTGCTATTAAAGGGATCGTGCCTGAAGATAACCTGATCATTGGCGAATTTTTGCACGAAAAATACAACATCCCCTACCATGACATTCTGGTGGTAAGCGGTCCTTGCCATGCCGAAGAAGTGGCCTTTGAAAAACTATCTTACCTCACCATCGCCTGTACCGATGTAGAGAAAGCAGCCATGTTTGCCTCTTATTTAAGTACGCGATACATTAAAACGAATGTTTCTGACGATATTTTCGGCACCGAATATGCTGCGGTTTTAAAAAATATTTACGCGGTAGCCAGTGGTATTTGCCATGGATTAGGTTATGGCGATAACTTTCAGGCCGTACTTATTAGCAATGCCATCAGTGAAATGAAACGCTTTGTAGATGTGGTTCATCCAATAGATCGCGACATCAAAGAATCAGCCTATCTGGGCGATTTGCTGGTTACTGCCTACTCGCAGTTTAGCCGCAACCGTACCTTTGGTAACATGGTAGGCAAAGGTTACACCGTAAAATCGGCGCAGTTAGAAATGAATATGGTTGCCGAAGGTTATTATGCTGCAAAATGTATGCACATTAAAAACCAGGAATATCATGTAGACATGCCAATCTGTAAGGCTGTGTACAGTATCATTTACGAGAAACGGTCGCCACAGATTGAAATGAAATTATTAGCTGAAAAACTGAGTTAAGCAGTTGAACATCAGCCTGCTCATTTAGATTAGGAATTGCTGTGGTAAAGCAAATTTTAAGCGTTCGTCATCGTGAGCTGATAGCTGCAGGATTTATTCGAGTACCTTGACTATTAGATCATTGCTGGCGATTCAGGGTTTTGTAAATCAGGGTTTGTTGCGTTTCGGTTTAGGTACCAGCGCCTTGCAGATTGTGCTATTCATTTTTTACTTTGTTTTTGCAGTAACAGTGTTTTCAGCCCCGGGCGCAGCGGCATCCCCGAAGCGCAGCGAGGGATATAGCGGAGCACGGGAACAAGCTTTAATCGTTGCTACAGCCCTTGCGCTCCAAAAAAAGTAATAAAAATTATTTGTAAATCAGGGTTTGTTGCGTTTCGGTTTAGGTACCAGCACCTTGCAGATTGTGCTATTCATTTTTACTTTTTTTTTGCAGTAACAGTGTTTTCAGCCCCGGGCGCAGCGGCATCCCCGAAGCACAGCGAGGGATATAGCGGAGCACGGGAACAAGCTTTAATCATTGCTACAGCCCTTGCGCTCCAAAAAAAGTAATAAAAATTATTTGTAAATCAGGGTTTGTTGCGTTTCGGTTAGGGCCGTCCTTCTTTCCGCTATTATCTTTTTGCGATGGGGTTGCAAAAATATTTTCGTTTGTGCAACAAAAAGGATAACCGCTTCAATAAGGTTTATTGAACAGGGGGCAGTGTAAGAAAAACAACCAGCACCTTGCAGATTGTGCTATTCATTTTTACTTTTTTTGTAGTAACAGTGTTTTCAGCCCCGGGCGCAGCGGCATCCCCGAAGCGCAGCGAGGGATATAGCGGAGCACGGGAACAAGCTTTAATCGTTGCTACAGCCCTTGCGCTCCAAAAAAAGTAATAAAAATTATTTGTAAATCAGGGTTTGTTGCGTTTCGGTTAGGGCAGTCCTTCTTTCCGCTATTATCTTTTTGTGATGGAGTTGTAAAAATATTTCGTTTGTGCATCAAAAAGGATAACCGCTTCAATAAGGTTTATTGAACAGGGGGCAGTGTAAGAAAAACAAGCAGCGCCTTGCAGATTGTGCTATTCATTTTTTTGCTTTTTTTGCAGTAACAGTGTTTTTCAGCCCCGGGCGCAGTAGCATCCCCGAAGCGCAGCGGAGGGATATAGCGGAGCACGGGAACAAGCTTTAATCGTTGCTATAGCCCTTGCGCTCCAAATAAAATATTTTTTGGTAAATCGTGGTTTGGCCCGTTGGTTGGGGGCGGCCAGCCTGAAAAAATAATATTTTAAATTTTATTTTTATTCATGTAACAGAAATAAAACAAATGTGGCCATCAACTGTTATCATGTAAATAAAAATATAGCTGTCATGAAAAAGAAATTAGTAATGGGTTTATTAGCAATGGCCTTAATTGGCGGTGTAACCCTTAGCGTAAGCGCACAAGAGAAAAAAACTGAAGTAGGTAAAGCATTAGACAAAACCGGAAAAGCTATTGGTAAAGGTGCTAAATCGGTAGGTAATAAAACGGCTGAAGTAGCAGTAAAAGGTAGTTCTAAAGTTGCTGATAAAACCTGGAAAGGTAAAATGGCACCAGATGGTTCTGATGTGTATATCAATTCAAAAAATGAAAAATACTATGTTAATTCAAAAGGGGCTAAAATCTGGTTAAAACCTAGTCAGATTAAAAACAGGCCAGCTTCTAAAAACTAGTCGTGTAATATAAGCGGTATCGCAAAAAAACAAAATTGTTATCCGCAACAGCCTTAAAAACAAAAAATCCCAAAAGTTTACTTTTGGGATTTTTTGTTAACTATTTTATTAGACAATTTTACCGTATAAATCGAAATCTTCTGCTCTGTCAACCTTTACCTGTACAAAGCTGCCATTGGCTGCGTAACCTGTTGCCGCATCGATTAATACTTCGTTATCAACCTCTGGTGAATCAAATTCGGTTCTGCCTACAAAGAAATCACCTTCTTTTTTATCAACCAGTACTTTAAAAGTTTTGCCCACTTTTTCCTGGTTAATATCAAATGAAATGCCTTGCTGTATTTCCATGATATCGTCTACCCGTTGTTGTTTTACATCTTCAGGTACATCGTCGATCAAAGTATGGGCATGTGTTTTTTCTTCATGCGAGTAGGTAAAACAGCCTAAACGGTCAAATTTGGTTTCTGCAACCCATGCGGCCATCTCTTCAAAATCGCGTGCTGTTTCGCCCGGATAGCCGCAGATTAATGTGGTACGCATGGCAATATTTGGCACTCTATCTCTGATCTGGTTAACCAGATCGATGGTTTTCTGTTTGGTGGTACCACGTCGCATCGATTTCAGCATGTTATCGGTAATGTGCTGTAATGGCATATCCAGGTATTTACAGATGTTCTCACGCTCATTCATGGCATCCAAAATTTCCATCGGGAAACCAGAAGGGTAGGCGTATTGCAGTCGGATCCATTCGATACCCGGTACATCCGATAAACGGCGCATCAGCTCGTCTAATTTGCGTACACCATAAAGATCCAGGCCGTAGTAGGTAAGGTCCTGTGCAATTAAAATCAGCTCTTTAGTGCCATTTTTGGCCAGTATTTTAGCTTCATTAACCAGTTCTTCCATGGGCTTGCTCATGTGCTTGCCACGCATTAAAGGAATGGCACAAAAAGAGCATGGACGGTTGCAGCCTTCGGCAATTTTAAAATAAGCAAAGTGCGATGGGGTAGTGAGCAAACGTTCGCCAATCAGCTCATGTTTGTAATTAGCGCCCAGCTCGTGCAAAATATTTTGTAAATCGTTGGTGCCAAAAAAGGCATCAACATTGGTAATTTCCGATTCCAGTTCTGGTTTATAACGTTCAGAAAGGCAGCCTGTAACCACCACTTTGCCAATTTTACCCGCTTCTTTCAGCTCACTGAACTGCAGTATGGTATCAATGGATTCTTGTTTGGCATTATCGATAAAACCGCAGGTATTAATCACCACGATATCATCTTTGCCCATTTTGTCTGATTCGTGTACAACGTTTAAATTGTTGCCACGCAACTGGCCCATCAATACTTCAGAATCGTATATGTTTTTAGAACAGCCTAATGTGATTACATTGATTTTAGGTTGTTTAGTTGTTGTTTTACTGCGTACTACTTTGGTGTTCATCCTTTTACACTTAATCTTTACTATTATTAAAGTTTGAGCTGTCGTCACCCTGAATTTATTTCAGGGTCTTTAAATTAAAAAAAGATGCTGAAATAAATTCAGCATGACGAATGGTGGGTAGCTTACTTAAACAAACTATTCACAAAATCCTTTTTATCAAAGAGCTGCAAGTCGTTTATCTTCTCACCCACGCCAATATATTTAACCGGAATTTTAAACTGATCGGAGATGCCGATGACCACACCGCCTTTCGCTGTTCCATCTAATTTGGTAATGGCCAATGCATTTACATCCGTAGCTTCGGTAAACTGTTTGCACTGCTCAAAGGCATTTTGGCCGGTAGAGGCATCCAGTACCAGTAAAATTTCGTGCGGTGCACCTGGTACCACCTTTTGCATCACCTGTTTAATTTTGCCCAGCTCGTTCATCAAACCGATTTTGTTGTGCAAGCGGCCGGCGGTATCGATAATCACGACGTCCTCATTATTAGCCACGGCCGATTGTAAGGTATCAAAAGCAACCGAAGCAGGGTCTGAACCCATGGCCTGTGCCACCACCCTAACCCCCACACGTTCGCCCCAAAGTTTAATCTGGTCTACTGCTGCAGCCCTAAAGGTATCGGCGGCACCTAAAACCACCTTTAAGCCCGATTCTTTAAGTTTATGGGCCAATTTGCCAATGGTGGTGGTTTTACCCACGCCATTTACACCAACCACCATAATCACATAGGGTTTATGATCGCCATATTCGAACTGACGGAAATCATTGCTGTTATTTTCTGATAGTAACAACTGGATCTCATCACGCAGAATAAAATTAAGCTCATTGGTATTCAGGTATTTATCTTTGGCTACACGCTCTTCAATGCGTTTGATGATTTTTAAGGTGGTGCTTACACCCACATCAGAGGTAACCAAAACCTCTTCCAGATTATCGAGTACTTCATCATCAACAGAAGATTTTCCTGCTACGGCTTTGGTAATTTTATTAAAGAAACCGTCTTTGGTTTTCTCTAAACCTTTATCCAACGCTTCCTGAGCTTCTGGCGCAGTTTCTTTCTTTTTGAAAAAATCGAATAAACCCATGTCTAAAATTTGATATAACAAAAAAAGCCCTTCCGGTTAAAAACGGAACGGCCTGTAATATTTTATATTAAAAAATATTAACCTTATTTAGATGCGATAGCATCTTTTACGTGGTCGTTGTGTACGATAAGCTCTTTGAATGAGTAAGCACCGGTTTTAGGTGATTTTACCATTGTAATTACTTTCGAATATTCTTTACCTGTACCTGTTTTAAGGGTTGCAACTACTTTCTTTGCCATGTTCTTATAATTTTATAATGATTGAATGATAGAAGGATTGAATGAGTGGTTAAACCCTCAACCTTAAGCCTTTTACCTTCAGCCTTATTTAATCTCTTTATGTACGGTTACTTTTCTCAATACTGGATTGAATTTTTTCAATTCTAATCTTTCAGTAGTATTTTTACGGTTTTTGGTAGAAATATATCTAGACATACCTGGCATGCCACTTTCTTTATGTTCAGTACATTCTAAAATAACCTGAACTCTGTTACCTTTTTTTGCCATTTTAATATAAATTGAAAACTGTTAATCTCAACAGTTAATGTTTTTTACAAAAATCCTTTTTTTACGAAACGGTTAATTGCTTCGCTGATACCCACTTTGTTGATGGTTTTAATCGCTGAAGTAGAAACTTTCAACGTAATCCAACGGTTTTCTTCAGGGATATAAAATTTCTGAAGTTGTAGGTTTGGGTAAAATTTGCGTTTGGTTTTAACGTTTGAGTGAGAAACGTTGTTACCTACCATTGCTTTTTTTCCTGTTAAATCACAAACTCTTGACATGACTTGTAAATATAGTTGTTAATATCGTCCGCTTAATTTTTTTAAGAGTGTGCAAATATCTGAATAATAATTGTAAACAGCAATAGCCTAGCTAATTATTTTTTTATAATTAATATTTACAGGCGTTAAAGGCCTACGCAAGGTTTGTTCTCCGAATATTAAACCATCAGATTTTAAAAATAAATATTTCTGATTAAACATTTGATCTTCATTTTGATACGATAAGACTATTTTTCCTTGGTATTATTTATTTAAATTAGCTGCCACGAATCCAAAATATAAAACTAGCGATGCAGATTACATCTTTTAAGCAATACGAAGAAGATTATAAGAAAAGCGTAGAAAACCCTGAGCAGTTTTGGGGCGAAGTGGCGCAAAACTTTCAATGGCGCAAACCTTGGTTTAAGGTATTATCCTGGAACTTTAATGAGCCCAATATCAAGTGGTTTGAGGGGGCAAAGCTTAACATTACCGAAAATTGTTTGGATCGTCACCTCGCTACCAACGGCGATAAACCAGCCATTGTTTGGGAACCGAATAATCCTGAAGAGGAAAGTGTTACCTATACCTATAAAATGTTGCATGAGCGTGTTTGCCGTTTTGCCAATGTGTTAAAACGCAATGGCGCCAAAAAAGGCGACCGGATCTGCATTTATATGCCAATGGTACCCGAACTTGCGATAGCCGTTCTGGCCTGCGCGCGCATCGGTGCGGTACATTCGGTTATTTTTGGTGGTTTTTCTGCCAAATCTATTGCCGATCGGATTAACGATTCGCAGTGTAAGGTAGTGATTACCGCTGATGGTTCTTACCGCGGAAACAAACAGATCCCTTTAAAAGATGTAATTGACGATGCGTTGATCGGTTGCCCAACCGTAGAGAAATGTATTGTATTAACGCACGTGCGTACGCCTGTTTCAATGTTAAAGGGACGTGATGTATGGTGGGAAGATGAAGTTAAACACGTAAACGATATCTGCGAAGCAGAAGAAATGGATGCAGAAGATATGCTCTTCATTTTGTATACTTCTGGCTCTACAGGCAAACCTAAAGGTGTGGTACATACCTGTGGTGGTTACATGGTTTATGCCGGTTATACCTTTTCTAATGTGTTTAACTACCAGCCGGGAGAGGTTTATTTCTGTACAGCCGATATCGGCTGGATTACCGGTCACTCGTATATTGTTTACGGACCACTGTCGCAGGGGGCAACTTCGGTGCTTTTCGAGGGCATCCCCACTTATCCTACACCATCACGTTTTTGGGATATTGTAGAAAAACATCAGGTAAATACCTTGTACACGGCGCCTACAGCTATCCGTTCTTTAATGAGTTATGGCGATGATCCGCTTAACGGTAAAGATTTAAGCTCCATCCGCGTTTTAGGCTCGGTTGGAGAGCCGATTAATGAAGAGGCCTGGCATTGGTTTGATGAGAAGATAGGGCATGGCAAAGCGCCTATTGTTGATACCTGGTGGCAAACCGAAACGGGCGGGATTATGATTTCGCCTATTGCAACGGTAACCCCAACCAAACCCAGTTTTGCTACCCTGCCCTTACCGGGCATCCAGCCGATTTTGGTCGATGAAAACGGCAATGAAATTGAAGGAAACGGGGTGATGGGAAATCTCTGTATTAAATTCCCCTGGCCGGGAATGTTGCGTACCACTTATGGCGACCATGAACGTTGCAAGCAGACTTATTTCTCTACTTACGAGAATTTATATTTTACCGGCGATGGCTGTTTGCGCGATGAAGATGGTTATTACCGGATTACCGGCCGTGTGGATGATGTATTAAACGTTTCAGGGCATAGAATAGGCACAGCAGAGGTAGAAAATGCCATTAATATGCATGCCGGTGTGGTAGAAAGTGCAGTTGTGGGTTATCCGCATGATGTAAAGGGGCAGGGCATTTATGCTTTTGTGATTTATCCTGATATGCATGGCGAAGCAGAATTATCTAAAAAAGATATATTACAGACCGTTACGCGTGTAATTGGTGCGATTGCCAAGCCTGATAAAATATTATTTGTGTCTGGGTTACCCAAAACACGTTCGGGCAAAATTATGCGCCGGATTTTACGCAAGATTGCCGAAGGCGATACCAGCAATTTAGGTGATACTTCTACCTTACTTGATCCGGGTGTGGTAGAAGAAATTATTGAAGCTGCGAAGAAACTTTAACGTAAATATACTTAACAATAAAGCCTCCGGATATCAATCGGGAGGCTTTGTTGTTTAGGTGATAAACAGATTAATAACCTGGGTTTTGTTTTAAAGCTTTATTCACATTTATTTCACGGTCAGGAATCGGGAAAACCAATTTAGGATCATCATAAGCAAAAGTGCCTATAGATCGTTTGGTGCGTTTGTAATCATGAAGCCTGAAACCTTCATAATCCAGTTCCTTTTCGCGCTCGTTTAAAATGATGGTCAGGGTAGGTACCACATTTCCCAATCCAGCCCTGGTTCTCAGTATATTAATGTCATCAGCAGGGGTAGCGCCAACGCTGGTACCTAACCTAACGTTACATTCTGCACGGATCAGGTATTGTTCGGTAATTCTGCAAACCGGTATGTTATCGTAAAAGCTGTACCATTTTTTAGTAAAAAAGCCTGTTCTGGCGCCAGTGCCTTCGTAAATCATCTCAGTTTGTCTTTTGTCGCCTGTTTCAAACGAATTGTAAAATGTAGTATTGACCAATGCATCAGCCCGGCCAACGTTTCCGCCTGTGGCATTTTGGTAGCTGGCATAAAAAGTTGCTAAGCCATCGTTAGAGGTGCCTGCATTGCTTTGTTCGTTCTGTTTGATTTCAAAAATACCCTCACTTGAGTTTTTGGTTCTGAACGGTGCTTCAAGTGAATTGGTAATTAAATGATAGGGACTATTTGTAATAATGTCATTAGCAACGTCTCTTGCCAAAGCATATTTTCCTTCCTGCAGGTAAACCCTGGCCAAAAACGCTTTGGCTGCATATTGGTCATTAACTGATGCCAGTTTTGTGATGGCCGATTTTAAATCGTTTTCTACCGCAGCGTAAACCTCGGCAACCGTGTTTCTTGCCACCGAGTTCGTTACATTATCAATGGTTTTTACCGCGTTTGTCATAATAGGCACACCAAGGTTGGTATTGGATCCGCTGGCATCATAAGGTAAACCGAACAACCTTACCAGTTCGAAGTGCATAATGCCCCTAATAAACAAAGCTTTGCCTTCTATTACGCTTTTTGTATTGGCATCGCTTACCACATTTAATGCAGAAAGCACAATGTTAGCGGTATTAATGGCGCTGTAAGCGGTTGTCCAGGTTCTCCTAACATCAGCATTATCGGCTACAATGGCCTTGCTTGAAATATTGCGGTAGGTGGTGAAAGTGCCACGCCACGTCAGATAATTATCGCTGGCATAAAGATCCGGAATGAATACAAGGTTGTTGCCGTAAAGATCTCCTGTGGCCATAAAAGTATAGGCACCTATTAAGGCATTCTGAACATCTGCAGTGGTATTGAGTGCCACATTGGCGTCAATATTCTGTTTGGGATCTATTTCTAATTGCTTTTTGCAGCTGGATATACTTAGCAAAAGGAAAAATCCAGCCAATATATTTTTATAATTTTTCATATACTCAATGTTTATAAGCCAATGTTTACGCCAAAAGTGATGGTTCTTGCCTGTGGAGGGGTATAAAAATCGTGGCCCAGCTGGATGTTGTCAGACTGGAGATTGCCACCACTAGGGGTATTTACTTCAGGATCGTAACCTTTATATCCAGTTATAGTAAACAGATTAAGGGCTGATGCAAATACTTTAACATTCTGTAATTTATATTTATTGGCAAATGTTTTAGGGATGTTATAGCTAAAAACCACACTTTTTATTCTCAGGTAAGAGCCATCTTGTATCCATCTGGATGACGGCCCTGTTCCATTCCCTTCACCAAACCTGGGTTGTGGGATAAGCGTATTCCTGTTTGTCGGTGTCCAGTAATTTAACTGATCAATAGTCTGGTTGTCAAAATAATCGCCATTGGCTGATTGGAAAACACCTGCCATGTTATAAATATCATTGCCAGAAACAAACTGTGCCTGAACGTCCAGATCGAAGTTTTTGAAAGAAAAATGGTTTCCAAAACCCCCAAAAAATTTAGGGTTCGGGTCGCCAAGCTTTTGGTTCTGCGCAAGAGAATAATCATTGGTCGTTGCTGTTCTCGATGCATCAACATAATAAAGTGCGTCGCCATTGGCCGGATCTACACCGGCATAAGCTTTGCCGTAAAAGTAGCCCAACGGTTCTCCAACAGCTACCCTGCCCAAAAATCTTCCACCGGGATAAATCGGTTGGTCATCCACCAGGCGCAAAACTTTGTTCCTGTTTAAAGCGATATTGAACGAGGTAGACCATTTAAAGTCTCCGATAAAATTCCGGGTATTGATCGAGAATTCAAATCCGCGGTTCTGCATATCACCAATATTCTGCGTAATGGATGAAAAACCATTTGTTGCTGCTATTGGTGCATTCAACAATAAATCGGTCGTTTTCTTTTTATAATATTCAACGGTACCCGAAATCCGGTCTGAAAATAATCCAAAATCCAAACCGATATTATAATTTGTCGTGTTCTCCCAGCTTAAATTTGGGTCTCCCAACTGGCTGGGGCGTGTGCCGCCAACTCCTGCATAATTAACGCCACGGTAAAGATTGCGGGAAGCAAAATCACCAATTTCGGCGTTACCGGTTAACCCATAACTGCCCCTTAATTTTAACAGGCTTAACCAGGTGCTCGTTTGCAAAAAGTCTTCCTGATTAATAATCCATCCTGCTGATACCGCAGGGAAAGTTCCGTATCTATTGTTCACACCAAATCTTGATGAACCATCTGTTCTGATCGATGCACTCAACAGGTACTTATCTTCATATTTGTAGTTAACCCTGGCCAGGTAAGAAACAAAAGTGTGCCTGGTTTCTGCAGATTCACCTGCAGAAATTACCGCTGCACTTGCAATCTTGGTAAAACTGTCTGATGGTAAAGTTGTTCCCGTTACCGATGAATACCTGAATTTTGTATCCTGAAAGGCAAAACCTGCCAGTACATTCAGGTTATGCTTTTCGTTAAAAGTTTTGGTAAAGTTAAGTGTATTGTTGGTGTTAAAATTGATAGATTTAGCCATATAATCAGTTGAAGAACCACCTGTACTTCCGCCATCCTGTGTTTTCGATCCTAAAAACTGCTCCTCTTCCAGGTTGTTAAAATCAAATCCATATTCGCTCCTAAAAACCAGATCTGGAGTAATTTTTAAACTTGCATAAGCATTTGCAAAGGTTCTGTAAGTGGTGGAGAGGTTTTTGCCGTTATCATAATCAATTAAGCTATTGTAATAAACGGTAGAGCCATTTAACTGACCAAATGCATCACGTACCGGTTGAATAGGAGGTAAAGCATTTAGTTGTAAAGGATTGGAAAAAGCATTATCCGTAGGAATACGATAATTATCCACCTTTGAAACATTAATGGATCCGCCAACGTCCAGAATCTTAGAAACGGTGTGGTCTACACTTAAGCGGCCACCGGTGCGTACGTAACGGTTGCTCACAATGATTCCATTATTGTTATTGAAGTTTCCCGATAGCATAAACCTGGTTTTTGCATCGCCGCCATTAATGTTCAGGCTATATTGTTGGGTATGCCCTCTTCTAAAAGCTTCGTTAACCCAGCTGGTATTGTTATTACTTGTCCAGTCATCAGTACCAGTATAATCTTTCCACATCTCTGCGGCATTGGCATAGTCGCCACCATCATAATTGTTATATTTAAAAGATGCATCAAGCAATTGGCGGTACTGGTCGGCATTTAAAAACTGCCCCTTTTTGGTAGGGTCACTAAATCCAGCGTAATAGCCAAAATCAATGTTGGTTCGGCCCTGTTTACCTTTTTTTGTGGTAATCAGTACCACCCCGTTCGATCCCCTTGCGCCATAAATAGCCGCAGAGGCAGCATCTTTTAATACTTCCATCGATTCGATGTCGTCCGGACTGATGGCCGCAAGCGGGTTGTCGGCTTCGGTATAGGTGCCCAATGCTTCACTTACAATGGGAACACCATCAATTACAAATAAAGGTTGGTTGCTTGCCGAAATGGATGAAATACCCCTTACCCTGATCTGAAGGGCCTGGCCCAGTTTGCCACTACCCGAGTTGATAAATACACCGGGCGCCCTACCCTGCAAAGCTCCTTCAATTGTAGGCACAGGCCTGTCTTTAAAGTCGGCTGCGGTAACCTTCGCAATGGATCCGGTTACATCCCGTTTGTTCTGTGTTCCGTAACCCACCACAACCACATCAGATAAGGTATTGTTTTCCTCTTCCAGGTTTACATTTAGGGTGGTCCCCGTAATGGGTACTTCTTTGGCTTTGTAACCGATAAAACTAAAAACAAGCGTTTTAGCATTATCTGCAACATTTAATTTAAAGGCCCCGGTGGCATCACTTTGAGTGCCGTTGGCTGGCGAGCCTTTTACAAATACGCTAACACCCGGAATTGGTCCCGAGGCCGACGTCACCTTCCCGGTAATGACTTTGCCCTGCGCGAAAGCAAACGAAATTAAACCAAGAGATAAAATCATACTAAAGAGTAGTTTTTTCATCAAATTGTTCGTTTAGTTAATGTTTTTTAGGTTTTATAGAATTATTAGGCTTAATATAGTTAAAAATTAAGGATTTATATGGCTATTAACTGAGTTAAAAACAAATTTTAGTGTTTTGGTAATTTGCAAATGAATTAAATTGTGAAAAAGTGTGTTTATTTATTTTGAATTCATCTTTTTTATAAATGATATAAAAAAAAACATTGTTAGTTCTGTTAATTTGTTATCATTATTTAGGATTTTGAAATAATGTATGTAATATAATGATTTTAGAATCAATTTTAAAGTGTAAGTATACTTATATATTTCTTGTTGTATTTATTATGTATATTGTAGTCTTAAACATCAGTAACTATAAACCAAGAAAACTATGAAATCGAAGATTTTTATTATTGCATTACTTGCTATTTTTATAAATAGCTGTAAAAAAAATGTAAATGATGATTCAGATAAGTTAGATAACTCCGGAATCAGTATTAAAAGAAAGCTGAAAGATGTAATTGGAGGAAGTCAGATATCGATTAACGATGCTCCATATCAAATTGCTGTTTTCAGAAGTGATGGAGGGAGTGCTGGAGGCGTTATACTAAATCAATATTGGATATTAACAGCTGCCCACGTTGTCACTGATGCTAATAATGGTCAGCAGTTAGCCACAAATCAGGTAACAATAAAGGCTGGTTCCTCAGATGTTAATGGAGGGATAACACTAAATGTCGATTACATCGTTAGACATCCCAATTATGTCTCATCCTCTATCAATAATGATATCGCTTTAATAAGGTTGGCCACCCCTTTAAGTTATGATGTGAATATTTTACCTATTAATTACGATAAAAATGTTAATAGTGTCGCTGTAAATGATTTGGCTACAGTTTCTGGCTGGGGGCTTATTTCATATAACGCAAGTAATCATACTGGCACATCGCCAACAAACTTATATGCTGCTAATGTCAGAATATCAACAATCGAACCAAATTTTTTATTTACATCTCCCACCGGTTCGTCTCAACAAGCGCCTTGTTATGGAGATAGTGGAGGACCTTTAACAATAGGCAGTGGTTATACTGGTAAGCTATTGGTTGGAATTGTAAATGGCTGGGGCGATTGCAATGTGGGCGCAAAAGGATATGCCCGTGTCTCTTCATATGCTGATTGGATATTGTCTGAAACCGGGATTACGGATATTCCGGCTATATATACAAGTATAACCGGACCAACTACAATTTCCAGGGGAGGGGTGGAATATATTTATTCAGGTAAAAACATACCATCCGGTGCTACGCTTACCTGGACACTGCCATCTAATATAGGTACAATAACTGACGGACAGGGAACAAGCCACGTTACAATTTTTACCACATCAACTGGTACACAGGTAATAGATTCCAATATAAAATTGAAAGTGGTGGATCTTAATGGGAATACTAAAACTGTTTCCTATGCAATCAAGCTTAAATCAGGTAGGTAGCACTAATTGGTTTTGTGTAAGAAGCTCTTTTTAAAACAAATGAAAATGATCGGTGTTCTTATTTCAGAACTAATTATTAAATAGAACCTATGGATAAGTTAGAATTAAAAGGAAAGTGGAACGAAATAAAAGGAAAAGTTAAACAAGCCTATGCTGATTTAACAGATGACGATTTAAAACATGAAGAAGGGCAGGATGATGAATTGTTAGGTAAATTGCAGCAAAAAACAGGTAAAGGAAGAGATGAACTGGTAAAATGGATCAACTCTCTATAATGTTCATTCAATAGCAAAAACAGGCGATCAAAAAATTGGTCGCCTGTGTATTTTAAAAACATTTTTATGGCCGATATTGCTCAACGGTTTACGCAAAACCCCATACTTGCACCCCAACATCTGCCGCCAAGCAGGGAAGGCCTGGAGATTGCCTGCCTGCTCAACCCCGGTGTGTTTACCTTCGGGGAGAAAATATGGTTATTGATCCGCGTAGCCGAAAGGCCCAAACAAACCCCCGGGATTATCTCTTTTCCTATTTTAACGCAAAAGGGTATAGAAATCCTGGCTGTTGAAGAAAACGATCCGCATTTAGATGCCACCGACCCCAGGGTGATCAATTATAAAGGGGCCGATTATTTAACTACCCTATCTCATTTAAGGCTGGTTTGCAGTGATGATGGTATTCATTTTCATGAACCGGAAGGTTACCCGCTGTTACAGGGCGAAGGCAAAGATGAAACCTTTGGTATTGAAGATTGCCGCGTAACCTTAATCGGGCACACCTATTATTTAACCTATACGGCTGTTTCGGCACATGGCGTGGGGGTAGGGTTGCGTACTACAACAGACTGGAAAAACTTTAAACACCATGGCATGATCATCCCGCCCCATAATAAAGATTGTGCCCTGTTTGAGGAATGCATTAACGGTAAATTTTATGCCCTGCACCGCCCCAGCAGCGTAGCGTTGGGTGGTAATTATATCTGGCTGGCCGAATCGCCCGATGGCATCCATTGGGGCAAACACCAGTGTATCATCAAAACCAGGGCCAACCTGTGGGATAGTGCCCGGGTGGGTGCCGGTGCAGCGCCCATCAAAACCGAGGCGGGCTGGCTCGAAATTTACCATGGTGCCAATGAAAAACACCAGTATGGTTTAGGTGCCTTTTTGATGGATTTACGGGATCCGTCTAAAGTACTGGCCCGGACAGAAAACCCCATTATGTTACCCCAGGAAAATTATGAACTGCATGGTTTTTTTGGCGAGGTGGTATTTACCAATGGCCACCTGATTAATGGCGATGAACTTACTGTTTATTATGGCGCGGCTGATGAGTTTGTGTGCGGGGCTAAGTTTTCGGTGGAGGAGATTTTGAGCAAGTTGAACTATTTTTAGTGCTTGTAGACTGTTCCCGCTAAATTTTAAGTAAGCCTGCTCTTTGGAATGCTTAACCACAGCTTACACACTTTCGGTTGTGTTGTATAATTGTTCAATTTAATACTGGCCGATGGCGACGGTTTGGCTAAAACGATATCATACTCCATTGTAGGTTATACCATGGGGCAAGGTATCAACAGTTCGTCAGGCCCAGGAATTGAAGTTATCCACTGGTATGGAAGTTAACTCCAGCCAAAACCAATACGAAAAGCGTTTAAATTATAAAAAAGATCTGGTAAAGATTTATTTGAGATTTACAGTTGATGGCAGGCATTTATCAGCTCAACAGAAAATCCTGTAATCCCTATGGTTGGCAAGCCTGGATAAGTTATTGTTGAAGTTTGATGATATAAAGTTCATCCCAGTTACCGGAATAAAGCGCAAAACCATGTTCTGAACGGTAAAAAGCGGGCTCGTAAATCCGGGCCGCCCCGCCCGGTTCCGTCAAGGTATACAAACGCGTTTTAAACCCGTCAGATTTTTCTTTCTCCACCACCAGCTGATCTACCTTGAAAGAAAAATTCCTGCCGGCAATATCAGTTGAAAAAAAACCTTTGCCACGCCAGTTCGTAGCTGAAAAAGGGAGCGTTCCTCCTCCAATTACGTGTTTATATTCCATTTTTTCTTCAGGGTAGAAATGTATCAGCCTCACGTCTTCAGGTATCACCGGATCTGGTGTTCCCGTATGAAATACATCTGAACGATAACGATAGCCCGAATCCTCATCAGCAACCTGCGTATAACCCGGCATCTTTTCCCAAAGCATATACCATTGCTGCTGTTCGTAAAACGCCATCCATCTAAAGTCTTTTCCATGATCCCTGAAAGCACTGAAGAAGTAATAATTGCCACTTTTTTTAACCACCCTGATTTTTTGATCAATCTTATCTTTTGGCCAGCTAAAGTCGGCGTTTAAGCTGACAAACTGATGCCGGGTCGTATCTCCATCCAGTGGCCAGGTGGTGTAATAGGCTTTCCGTTCGTTACTGAAAACCATAAAACGGTCTATAAATTTTGGCCAGTAACCTTCATATTTAATATAAATAGAATCTATCAGCTTTCCTTGCTGATCCAATTTATAATAGCGGTAATCATGTTTCGTTTCTTCGTCTACCTTAGGGTACGCATCAATAATCAGTTGTTGCTTTACAGTTTGGAATACACGTATGGGCTGAGGAGATGATGCACTGTGCATCGCCAGGGTACAAAGTCTTTGGATTTTAAACAGGTTTGACCGGTAGTGTTCGTTAATGGCCTGAAATTCCAGGTACGCCTGATCCAATGGCACCTTATTGCGTTCCAGCACACCGGCATTTTTCCATCTGATCAGGTAAAATACGGCTACTACAATCACCAGTCCTATCAATATCCACATCCGGTTTTTCATGATTTTAATTAACAGTTTTTTTCCAGAAAACCGCAGGAGCCGGCATCTGATGCTGCAAATTATCATTTTTTTGGTTTAAGGAATAATAAAAGGAACATTTTCCTGATTATTTTAGCACCCAAAGGTGAACTGGTAAATGTTTTTATGATCTTCATCCTCATTCAACAAATCGCTGCTCAGACCAGCATGTTAGTTAGCCTGGCTAACTTATCATGCTGTGGCCAAACCTGCCGGCTGGAATGTTAAAGGCAAAATCAGAACTATATTGGCGGTGTTGATGCAAAAACCAGGAATATTGAATCTGCTTTCTTAACCGGATATCATGGAAATAATCATCTCAATGCTCATACTGTTGGTTTTACGCCTGATGTTCAATTCGCTTTTCGGTAACGAAAAAACTAAACGTGGTTTATCTAAAGCAGATTACTGGGAAGCATTTGAATTGCATGCGCTTTTTGATGACCTGAACAAGGTAAAGGCTGTTCTGGAACATACAGACGATACACGGATTGATTTTATCGCTTTTAAGGATGAGTTTATGGAAGAACTGGATATACTTGAAGGGGAAAACCATCCTGATTTTTCGAGGGTCAGCGCATGGTTTGCGCCAGATGCTGACTGGGACCGGCTGATGGGGCGGCGGGGGCGGGTTTCGGGCACTTCTGTTTTTAAAAGGGCTGACTGGTGGAAACGCAACCAATAGTGGAATCAGGTTTAATTCATAGGATTTTTAGCATTCAGTATTTCGCTGCAAAGTGTACAAGCGTGTTTTTGAACACAAGAAAAGCGGATTTGAATACGTTGGCTCAATTCAATTGACTGAGCTTTGCATTGGAAATAAATATTAAATTAATATGAAAATAGTCGTGACAGGTTCATTAGGAAATGTCAGTGAACCGCTGGTGTTGCTATTGATTGAACAAGGGCATCAGGTTACCGTAATCAGCAGCTCAGCCGCAAGGAAAGCAGCAATAGAGCAGTTGGGTGCAAAGGCTGCGATCGGAGAATTAGAGGACCCCATTTTTTTAACTAAAACCTTTGATGGTCATGATGCGGCCTACTGTATGCTTCCGCCCTTTAACTTTTTCGGGGATCAAACGCTTGATTATCAGAAGCAGGCATTAAACATCAGCACAAATTATGTTCAGGCGATTCAAAACGCAGGGATAAAAAGAGTAGTACACCTGAGCAGTGTGGGTGCCGAAAGGCCCACCGGTGCTGGGGTACTGGTTTTTCACCATATTGCAGAAAGTGTTTTTAAACAACTTCCTGATGATGTAGCTGTTACCCATCTTCGCCCGGGCTCTTTCGATTATAATTTGTACGCCTTTATGGATATGGTTAAGGGCAAAGGTTTTTTAGCAGGTATCATCGGTAAATTGCTTTACCTCAGGCATTATGGTTTAAAAGGTCTTTTAAAAGGATATTCAGGCATTATATTGTCTAATTATGGTGGAACCGACAAAATAGCCTGGGTATCGCCCTCCGATATTGCCTCCGCCATTGCCGAAGAAATGGTTGCCCGACAAGGAGGAAAGGTTGTAAGGTATGTGGCCAGTGAAGAACTTACCTGTCAGGAAATAGCCGCTGCTTTAGGAAAGGCCATCGGAAAGCCATACCTAAAATGGGTGCTGATCAGTAACAAGCAAATGACTGATGCGTTTATGCAAATCGGGGCATCAGCAAAAATAGCCAAAGCATTTACCGAAATGAATGCGGCGATGCATCATGGTAGTCTGTTTGAGGATTATTTCAAAAACAGGCCAGCCATTTTGGGTAAAACAAAAATGAATGATTTTGCAAAAGCATTCGCCTTAAAATATAACGAGCAATGAGACACCTATTTATAACTATCCTCTTTCTAAATTTTTCTACCATGTTATTTTCACAGTCAAAAGCCGATGATATTGTTGGGGTATGGTACAGTCCGGTAAAAGAGGGCAATGTACAGATATTTAAAAAAGGTAACCATTATTATGGCAGGTTAACCTATCTGAAACATGCTCTCGATCATGAAGGTAAACCTGTTTTAGATGTCAATAATCCCGACAAAGAAAAACGTAAACGGCCCTTAGTCGGAATTTTGTTATTAACAGACATTACTTTCAACGATAAAAAGAACAGCTGGAAGGGAAAGCTCTATGATTATGACGGACAAAAGGGAAATACCTATGATTCTTATCTCAACATTACCAAAAGTGGCCACCTCAATATCAAAGGTTTTTGGGGACTTTCTTTCTTCGGATTAAACCGCGGGCTGACTTTGGAAAAAGTTGATGTGGAATAATCTTATCTTTAAAACTTATAAGCTATCCCGAATGAATTTGCAACAGCCCTACAGAATAAAAACCATCAAGGAATATCATAAAATACTCGGTATCGGCCATCCTGAACATCCGATGATCAGTGTTATAGATCTAGCCGAAATAACACCTTACAAGAGTGAAGAAACCATCAGGGTGGTGTTCGATTTTTATATGATCTCGCTCAAAAAGGTGGAGGCCGGAGATGTACAGTATGGCTATGGGCAGCAAAAATACGATTTCGATGAGGGCATATTGTTTTTTATATCCCCTAATCAGGTATTTTCATTCAAAGCAGATGATGACTTCAGGAGTGTGGGTATTATGCTGCTCATTCATCCTGATTTCCTGTGGGGAAATCCATTGGCCAACGGTATCAAAAAATATGAGTTTTTCAACTATTCGGTAAATGAAGCGCTGTTTGTTTCTGAAAAAGAAGAGATGGTATTGAAAAGTTTTATCAGGAATATCGAGCAGGAATATCATTCACACATCGATAAATTCAGTGAGTCGATCATCATTTCTCAGATTGAATCATTTCTCAATTATTCAAACCGCTTTTATATGCGTCAGTTTCTTACCCGCAAAATATCCGGAAGTCAAATCGTGGATAAACTGGAAAAAATTTTAGACGACTATTTTAATGATGAAAACATCATCAATAAAGGATTGCCAACCGTACAATATATTGCATCACTTCTCCATTGTTCTCCCAACTATCTAAGCGGAATTTTGAAGGCCCTTACCGGTCAGAATACCCAGCAGCACATCCACGAAAAGATCATTGAAAAAGCAAAAGAAAAACTTTCTACCACCACGCTTACCGTTGGGGAAATTGCTTTCGCGCTGGGATTCGACTATCCCCAGTCGTTTAGCAAATTATTTAAAAGTAAAACCGATTTCACTCCGGTTGAGTTCCGGGCGTCTTTCAATTAATCTTATCATGGCTGATAACGGAACACCAGAACCAAATCGTTGCGTAATTTTCATCTGATATCGCTGACGGTGATATAACTCCATGCATCGGTCTGAGATATGCAGGATTCTCTGATAAAAAAAAATTCTCATACCATGGAAGAGATAAAAACTCTGTCACCTTTTTACGATCCTGCCTGAGCCCTCTTCCATTTAATATACTTAGGAAGTTTGACGAGTTCTATTAATTCTTCTCTTTTCGTATGAACATGGAGACTTTCAATCTCTAAATGGCCAATATGTAATGCGTTTGACCGTTCTCCTAAAATGTTGTCTAAGAGTAAGTAAGCCGCGGTTAAAAAATCCTTTAGGTTAGCTGGGTTATAATCCTCTATATAAAGTCTTATGCCGATTTTTTTTGAAGCATTACTGCTTAGCGGGATAAAGTATATTGTATGCGGATCAAGTTTAATCTCGTTGTATTCAATGGTACCATTTCCAATAGCTGGTTTAAGCGCAATTAAATTCCAGTATTCTAACAAAGGTGCTTGATTTACAAGGGTTTCAACTTTGTCGAAAAGAGCGCTGTTACCTTCTGCAGTAATAATGAGGTCTTGCTTGTCATTTGGATGACCACCAATTTCAAAAAACAATTGGTCGCAATATTTGTGTAGATGATGAAGAAATTCTTCTAAAATCCTATCCTTCTCATCAGTATCACTAATCTGATTAAGAAAAAAAAACTTGGCTTCATTTGCTTTAAACCAATCCCAAAATAATTGTTCTTTGTTCATTCTATATTGATTTATCCTATCATGGTTTTACTGGGTTGACATTCTGCGTCATTGAATTTGCCAGCTTGAGGAGTTTGTCTTTAACCATGTTTTGAATTCTGACATTTTTTGGCTATGAATAAGACATTTATGTTAAGATGTTTTAAAGGATGTCAGTACTTAATTGAGGTTCAAACATAAAGAACAAAAATTAATAAATGAAAAATGATTACTATAACTAGTTCTTAGGCTTTGGCTAAGACCAGATTGGTAATGCGTTAGGTGATTTTTACTTTAAAAATCTACTTTAGCCTGGCCTTGGTACCGATGCTTCTACAGTGATATCAGTTGGAATTAAGATAAGTAGGGTATATTGATGTTTAATTTGAATAAAATAAATTAACAACCTAAATTTACATTTAATGAGGTTGCAAGTCAAAAATATAAGATGGTGAAAAAAAAATATTATTACCAGGTTCATTTAGAGGTCGTTTTAAATGGATCAGATCTTGTATTTGGCTTTATTAATATCTCTCATATTTCTTATAAAAAGTTCGAGGAACTTTTTTTCGATCAAATAACGAATGAAAGATTTTTATTTGATGACGCAATGAGTTACTTTATTGAACCAGACCTGTACAATAAACACAAAGAATTTTTTGACAATGAGATACCCTTCACTTTTAATTTCGATTTATTCGAATATAGTGTTGCGTTAACTGGCGATGATTTTGATAAGCTAAAACCTAGCTATTATGAGGAATTACCTCCTATGTTTGAACAAAGTGATAGTGAAGTAGAAACGTGAGAAAATTTAAATTGTGTTGACACAATTACTCCAATTTTAAGATTTGCGATTACCAGCTTTGAATAGTGAACTATACAGTAGTTTTTTTTTGTGATATTTTCTGATTTTTTTTAGGTTGCCGACAAGAAGTCAATCAGTAATATAATTACGTTACTATTCATGGATCCTATTTTCTTCCCTCCGTTTTGGTCTTCGCATCTCGCTACGACTGCTGCGAACAACAAAAGGCGGAGGCCTGAAAGATGTAATAATGCTACTGTTATGATTTTCTGCTTATGCCTGGGTCTCTATATGGTTTAAATGAGTTATCAAGGTCTTTAGCTTGCTCCATATATCCTGAATACTTCGTGGTCAGTTAAAAAGCAGGTTACCGCTACGATATAATCTTACCAATCGGTATCAATTGGGTTTACTTTTAGGGGTATTAATGGCAATTATCCTTGTCGAAGCCGTTACGCTGCTTAAATAATTGGGTTTTAAGGGAAGGTCATTCATGTTTATTCGCATCAGGTATAATTAGCCGTTTACAAAGCTAATCCTGTTACCGAATTACAAAATTTTTACAGGTATGAAGTGTTTGGCAGACCATTTCATGATTATCGATGGCGTTTGATTCGATGGATTCAATGGACTTATTGAGGTTTGGTTGATCCAATATTTTTTTTGGAATTTTAAGAGATATTGATGTATTTATTTTAATTTGCGGTCGCTTAAATTGTTAAACGGGATGTAGCGTAGCCAGGTATCGCGCCAGCATGGGGTGCTGGAGGTCGGAAGTTCGAATCTTCTCATCCCGACTAAATTTTAAGCTGCAATCACTCTTTGGCGAGTAAAGGTAGCACGGGCCAATATCCATTTCAAAATGTGTTGATTGTTGCGGAGTATTTATCATCACCTTTTTTAATGTCTTTCCGGAATTTCTAATTTGCCATAGCAATATGATGCACGTTTTTCGGTGCTAAACTCTTTTTATATAATCGTTCCGGCCGGTTAAATTCCAGTTGCATCTCCTGTAGCTCCGATGTTCTTTTATTAATCAAAGCCTCCAAACTGTGTTCCGGCCAAGCTGGCCACTATCACGATAACTTAGCGGCTATTTCAGGTGATTCTCAATTTCACCAACGATCTGATTGACCAGGGATGCATGCAGTTCGATCCCTTTTTTTTCGGCTTCAAGGTCAGGTTCAAACAATGCAATCTTCCCGGTAATTTCCCTGTAATCAAGTAGCTGCCATTCTTCCCCTGGTGGCTTGAGTACACCGATCAACCTTCCCTCATGAATAATCTCAAATACACCGTTTTCCTCCTGTATACTGATTATTTTACGATCACCATCCTGATCGATATCCATCTCAAACGGCTGGATGCTTTTGCCTTGTTCTTTCATTTGATCAATTGTATAGGTTTTTTGGTTTAATTTCTCCGTTTGGATTGGCTGATCTGCAAATTATCTCGACAGGTAAAAATAAAACATCGCCTTAACGGTTTTGCCCATAGCTTTTTTACCCGTTACCCAGTCCGAAATACTTTCGCGGTCAATACCGGTTTCAAAGGCAATCTGCTTGATCCGCAGTCCCTTTTCCTGCATTTTCTGATCAATCCAGGAAACATCAACCACATCGGCCGGAGAGGGTAAAACAGCATTTGCCGTGATCTGCAGCTCCAATCCAGGAAGCCTTTTTTTGAACAGTTCTGCTGTTCTTTTAAGCAGCACCTGCTGGGTAGCATATTTTCCTGAGGCGGTCTCCCCTTGACTGGTCTCTATTTCTACCATCTTATCGTCAACAGAAACGATTTTGAAATCCATATTCGACTGCTGGGAATGCCGTTCTGCCGCTTTTTTAAGTGAGTTCAGCTCATCTGCATTTAAAAGGGAACCCAGGTAATCTATGTTCTGTATACTCATTTTTATTGATTTGGTTTAAAAAATGAAAAGGTCTTTAACAGCGGTCGTTTCTTAAGGGTTGGTGCAAACGCCCGGCCTTGATATCATTTCTTTCCATTTAATCCTTCAGTCTCTTGCTATCCATATCCTGTCACTTTCGCTATCCTTTTCCGTGGCGTTCTCGCCAGCGGTCAGATCAGTTCATCGAAATGGATCGGAAGTTTGTAAATACGTTTGCCGGTGGCATGGTAAATGGCATTGGAGATTGCGGCCGGCATGCCTACCAATCCGATTTCACCAACACCCTTGGTACCCAGCTCATTGATCAGGTTGTCCATTTCATCGGCAAATATCACTTCCAGTTCACCAATGTCGGCATGTACGGGGATATGGTATTCTCCCAGGTTGGCATTGATGTATTTGCCAAGCTGCGGATCCATAATCGATTCCTCATGCAGTGCTTTACTGATACCCCATACCATTGAGCCGAGGATCTGGCTTTTAGCTGTTTTGGGATTGATGATTTTTCCAGCCGCAACAGCAGTTACTGCCCGGGTGAGGGTGATGGTCCCCAGGTCGCGGTCAACCTCTACCTCCACAAACGAAGCACTGTGTGTGGCCAGGCTGTATTTCCGCAGTTTAAGCATGTGGGGCCTGCCCATTTTTGTGGTTTTAATGGCAGCACCTTTATTAAAGGCAACAATGTCCTTCAGGCTTATTTTGATGGCCGGATCATTTTTAAGATGGATATGGCCCGAAGAAAAAACGACTTCTTCTTCCTTTGCCTTCCTAAAAGGGGAACCGTCCATCTCCGCAGCCTTTTTTAACAGTTTTTTACGCATCGATCTGGCGGCAACCACAATGGCAACCCCTGTTGAGGAGGTGATTGCTGATCCGCCCTGAAACATCGAAAAAGGTTTTTTACTGTCCCCGTACCTGAATTCCACATCAGCCATCCCCAGTCCCAGTTCATCCGCTGCAATCTGGGTCATTACCGTTAGCGTTCCCGTACCAATGTCGGTAGTGGCATTGTCAACCACCATTTTTCCTTCGCTGTTGATCATAATCTGCACCCTCGAGGGAAACTGGAAGGCATCCCAGATCCCGGTCGCCATGCCGTAACCAACCAGTTTGTTGCCGCGTTGCATGCTACGTGGTTCAGCACTACGTTTGTCCCATCCAAATTTTGCTGCCGCCTCCAGGTAGCATTCCCTGAGCGCTTTGCTGGTATATGGTTTTCCTGCCGATGGATCAACATCCGAATAGTTGAGCAGGCGGAGTTCCAGTGGATCTATCTTAAGCTTATAGGCCAGTTCATCCATGGTGCATTCAATGGCATGGAGTGCCGTACTACCACCGGGTGCGCGCATATCCATCGGGGTATAAACGTCCAATGGTATAACCTGATGTTCAAAAAGCGTGTTGGGGGCAGGGTAGAGTTTATGGCTCCAGTTGGAGGTGGGTTCGGTATAATCTTCAAAATTCGAGGTCTCGGCAAAAGTGCTGTGGCCAAGTGCGGTAATTCTTCCGTTAATGTCGGTGGCAAAACGCATCTGTTGTACCGCCGGCGGCCTGTGGCTAAAAGAGAACATCTGCTTCCTGTCCAGTACCACACGTACATTGCTTTTTAAATGCAGGGCTGCCATTACACACAGGAACAACTGGTACTGTGGCCTGAGCCCCGAACCGAATGCACCGCCCACAAACGGGGCAAGTACCCTTACGTCCTTATAATGGAGTCCGAACACATTGGCAATAAAAAGCTGGTTATTGATGGTGCCCTGGGTTTTATCGTAAATGGTCAGCTTTCCATCCCCTTCAAAAAGGGTTGTGGTGGCAAAAAGTTCAATGGGGTTATGGTGTTCTGTGCCGTGGTGGTATGTGGCGCTTACCTTTACTGCCGCGTTTTCGAACGCGTTTTCAAAATCCCCTGTTGGCGGCGGGGGTGGTGGTTTAAGTGCGGTAGCCAATCCTTTTTTAGGCGCTCTGGCCTTATCCAGGTGTTTTTCAAGACACGTTTGGTGCGGTTCCTGCTGGTAACGGAAAACTATTCTGGTGGATGCATACCTGGCCGTCTCAAAGTCGCGGGCAACCACCAGCGCAACAGGCTGGCCATTGTAGAGGATGTTTTCATCATAGAGTGGTTTAAACACGGTTCCCGGAGGGGCGTCCATATCGGTATACTGCAAATCGAACCAGGCCAGTTTGGGCCGGTTGAGGTGCGAGAGGATATCCACCACGCCAGGTATGGCCATGGCTTCCGTGGTATCAATTTCCACAATCTTTCCTTTGGTAATCGGGCTGCTCACCACATAGCCGTGGAGCAGGCCTTCCAATGGGTATTCAGCAGCATACCTGGCCGTTCCGGTAACTTTTTCCCTTCCCTCCAAACGGCTAATCGGCCGGCCTACGTTTTTATTTGTATTCATGTTGATCTTGTTAGGTTTTTGATTACAAGGAGGGTTGTGCGCCAGGAAGCTGTGCATCCGGATCGAGTGCCATCATGCCGTTGCGTATAATGGCATTTTTTGCCAGTTTAATCTTAAAACGGTTATATTCAAGTCCCACCGCTCCCTGAAGGATCATATCTGCCGCCGCCGCAAAGTTTTCCCGGCATGCCGTTTTTCCGCGGAGAAATTCTTCCGCTTCCAGGGAACGCCAGGGTTTGTGGGCCACCCCGCCGAGGGCAATCCTGGCCTCCTTAATGGTAGGGCCATCCATTTCAAGTGCGGTAGCTACCGAAACCAGCGCAAAAGCATAAGAGTGGCGGTCGCGGAGTTTGAGGTAGGAATAGTTCAGCGGAAAGCCTTTTTCGGGCAGATCTATCGAGGTAATCAGTTCACCAGGTTTCAGGTTATTGTCAAGCTCGGGCCTTTCGCCGGGCAGGCGGTGGAAATCTGAAAATGCCAGGCTGCGTTCGCCATCTATACCCGTTACATTTATCCGGGCCTCCAGTGCGGCCAATGCTACACACATATCCGATGGGAACACGGCAATGCAGGCTTCACTGGCACCCAGTATGGCATGCATCCGGTTATAACCCTCCCTGGCCGGACAGCCCGATCCCGGTACCCTTTTGTTGCAGGGTACCTGATGGTCATAAAAATAATAACATCGCGTACGCTGCAGCAGGTTGCCCCCGTTACTGGCCATGTTGCGGATCTGCGCCGAAGCACCTGCCAGTATGGCCTTTGATAATAGGGGATATCGGGATTCGATGATAGGGTGGTAGGCGGTTTCGGCGTTCTTTACAGCAGCACCCAGCCTAAACCCTCCATTTTCGAGTTCACGCAATGCTGAGAGCGCGGCCAGCTGGCTGATGTCGATCAGCGCCGTAGGGTTAACCAGATTGTACTTCCATAAGTCGAGCAGGTTGGTGCCGCCGGCTATGAAAGCAGCGAGGTGCTGATCATCGGTAAGCTGGATGGCAGCAGGAACATCGGGCGCGGTGAGAAACTTGAAACTATTCATCACTTCCTCCGCTTTTTACCTGCATAATCGCATCTATAATGCCCACATTGGCCCCGCAACGGCAAAGGTTGCCACTCATCAGTTCCTTCACTTCCTCACGCGAGGAAGCCCTTCCTTCCGATAAAAGGCCTAAAGCACTGCACAGCTGGCCTGGTGTACAATAGCCGCACTGGAAGGCATCATGGTCTATAAAAGCCTGCTGCAGGGGGTGAAGGCCGTTTTCCGTTGCAATTCCTTCCACCGTGGTAATTTCTGCCCCGTCTTTCATCACCGCCAGGCTCAGGCAGCTTAAAATGCGTTTTCCATCACATATTACGGTGCAGGCGCCGCACTGCCCGTGGTCACAGCCCTTTTTCGTTCCGGTCAGATCCAAATGATCACGTAAGCAGTCTAACAGGCTCACCCAGGGGCGGATATTGATGCTATCGTGTTTTCCATTTATCTTCAGGGTAATTAAATGGGTTTCCATCCCTTCGGGATGCGGGTGCTGCGGATCTGTTTCCATAGTGGTTTTGTTAACTAAACTTTATGGTTAACAATAAAATAAGGGATAGGTTTTTTTAATTTGGTATGCAGTAATGCGGAACCTGGTGTATTACAGGTGCTGAATCTCAGGCGTTAAATCCGGTGTTATAACCTGCTACCCGCAGCACATGACATAAATCGTCAATAAACAGGCAGCATGTGTATGTAATGGCAATTACTGCCGGGCGCCATGTGCTAAAGGCAGGTCAGGTTCGATATACGGTTTGCAAATAGCAAAACCATTTGGCTGTTTATTGTCCAAAACAACAACAGCCGCATCTTTTTTAGGGATACGGCTTTTATGGTATTGAATGCACTTATGCTTTTGGGTATTTATCTTATTTAAATTAGTTACCCGGGTCTTTCACTTTCTCCACCACATCCTGGATATTTTGCGGCAGGTTAGAAAGCAGGTTATAGCCCGTTGCGCTTTCAATAGCCCTTACCGTCACCGTATAATCTTTCCAGTTGGCACCAATGGTATTTACGTTAGGCGTATTAATGGCAATTACCCTGGTCGATGCCGTTACGCGGCCTAAATCATTATCGCCTGTTTTTAACAGTACGGCCACTTTCCATACATTGGCCGGAACGGTTACTTTGCCATTGCTGATGGTACTGATTACCGATGCGATTGCTGAGCCAATGCCGCCGGTGCCGTAGCTACCCATAATTACATAAACCTCATACCCGTTTAAGGCCTGCGCACGGAGGTAACTTTCAAACGATTCCCAGGTTTTCTGGTTATGGTTTGGTGCCTGCGGAATCATGTTGGTCATCAGGAATGTAGCGGAGTTGGCGCCGCTTGAACTGGTACGGTCGCCGCTTGGGCAGTTATGCCCCCTGTCAAAACCCGAACCCGAGTAGCTGTAGCTCTGTACCTGGTACCAGTTGGATGGCAGGCCGGTAAAAGAAGCGAAATCGTCTTTCCTGGTTACGGCTCCATTAAAATTGTTTGGATCTAGGTGCCAGCTTACCCAATTCGGTATGCCGCGGGTCATACTATAGCTCTCTACATAATATTTTTGATCAATCAGGTAATTTTCTGCTGAGACAATATTGGCCTGTGCACCAGAAGGATTGCCAAACAACAGGTTAGAATTGTCGCCGCCTGCTGGTGGTGCATCTGCACCGGCATCAGGCGTACCTCTGCCTGGTGCAGCAGTGCCGGTATTGCCATTGTCTGTTGGATCGGTATCCGGTGCGCCCACCGTAATACCCGGGTCACCTGTGCCTTTAAAAACAATATCATCGATATTAATTCTGGTGGTACCCGCTTTTTTAATCTGAAAACGGATTTTTCCGGGATTACTGGTTTTTGTACGCCTTCAGGTACCTGGCGGTTTTACTATCCGGGTTTTCGCATAGCGATTCGGGAAGGCCTGCAAACACCACCTTTCCGCCTTCGTTTCCGGCCCCGGGGCCAATATCAATTACCCAGTCGCTTTGCGCAATCAGCTGCATATCATGCTCCACCACAATTACGGTGTTTCCGGTATCTACAAGCCTGTTCAGCTGTAAGAGCAGCCGCTCCACATCAGCCGGGTGGAGGCCCGTTGTGGGTTCATCAAGGATGTACAGTGAGGAGCCTTTATTATTTTTTTGCAGTTCGGTTGCTAATTTAATGCGCTGCGCCTCCCCGCCAGATAGTTCAGTGGCCGACTGGCCGAGCCTGAGGTAACCAAGGCCTACCTCCCGTACCACATTCAGGCCCTGGTAAATCTGTTGGTCTTCATCAAAAAAGTGGCAGGCTTCCTCAACCGTCATTTCCAAAACCTGCGCAATGTTTTTATCGCTATAGGTTATTTGTAAAGTTTCGGGGTTGTACCGGGTACCTCCGCAGGCCGGGCAGGGGGTATATACACTCGGTAAAAACAGCAGTTCTACCATTACAAAGCCTTCACCCTGGCAATTGGAACAACGGCCCTTGGCCAGGTTAAAAGAAAAGCGCCCGGCATCGTACCGTTTTTTTCTGGCCGCAGGTGTGTCGGCAAAGCGTTTGCGTATATGGTCAAAAATTCCGGTATAGGTAGCCAGGTTCGATCTGGGGGTTCTGCCGATGGGGCGTTGATCTACCACCACCAATCTGGTTAGCTGCCCGGCCCCGCCGGTTATTTTGCCTCCGGCCGGCTTTGCGCTGTCTGCTAACGCACCTTCATCTGTAGGCTCGCTCAGTATTTCAGTCGCCATTCCTAATTGCTTTGCAAGTAAGGCTACCAGTACCTGGCTCACCAAACTGCTTTTTCCCGAACCCGAAATTCCTGTTACAGCAGTCATCACACCCAGGGGAAAGTCAACGTCCACATTCTTTAAATTGTGTTTGTCAGCACCCCGCAAGCAGAGCTGCCCATTGGGTGTTCTGGGCTGGTGCTCGGTACGATTGTTAGCGCCGTTAAGAAACCTTGCGGTAACAGAGGCGGTATTTTTTTTCAGCCCGGCAACTGTGCCGCTGTACATAATCTGCCCGCCCTGCGCGCCTGCACCCGGCCCTACATCAATAATCCAGTCTGCGCGCCTAATTACCTCTATTTCGTGTTCCACTACAAATATGCTGTTCCCTGCGCTTTTTAATTTCTCCAGTATGCTTAACAAAGCTTCGGTATCTGCCGGGTGTAATCCGGCCGAGGGCTCATCAAGCACATAAACCACACCGAAAAGATTGGAGTGTACCTGGGTAGATAAACGCAGGCGCTGTAACTCGCCCGGCGAAAGGGTAGGGGTACTTCTGTCAAGGGTAAGGTAGCCCAAGCCCAGCTCCAGCATCACACTAATCCTGGCACGGATGTCGGCAGCAATTCTTTGTATCACCAGCTGTTTTTCTTCCGGTTTAACCTCCTTTTTATTCGCGGCGGGTTCACTAAAAAGCTTCGAAAGTTCAGCTAATGTTAATCCTGCAGTTTCTGCAATATCTTTGCCCTTAAATTTTACAGACAATGCTTCTTTTTTGAGCCGCTTGCCCTCACAAACGGGGCATGTCTTGCTGATCATATATTTCGAAACCCTTTTTTTCATCAGTTCAGACGGGCTTGATGCAAAGGTTTTTAATACGTAGGCGCGGGCACCAATAAAGGTACCCATATAATCAGGCGATTGCTTTTTGGCAACCGCTGCAGCGGTTTCTTCAGGCGAAAGGCCAGGATAAACGGGCGCTGTAGGCGTTTCTTCAGTAAACAATATCCAATCCCTTTGCTTTTTTGGCAATTTTTTCCATGGCGTATCCACATCGAAACCCATCGATACCAGGATGTCGCGCAGGTTTTGGCCCTGCCATGCCCGCGGCCAGGAGGCGATGGCGCCTGCCCTGATGCTCAGCGTATCGTTAGGTACCATGGTTTGCTCGGTCACCTCAAATACACTGCCCATACCGTGGCACTCGCTGCAGGCACCTTCAGGGGTATTCGGAGAAAAGCCCTCGGCATAAATGATGGATTGACCGGGAGGATAGTCTCCGGCCCGGGAGAAAAGCATCCTGAGCAGGTTCGATAAAGTGGTTACGCTGCCAACTGACGATCTGGTGGAGGTTCCTGAACGCTGCTGCTGTAAGGCAACTGCGGGAGGCAATCCCTCTATAGCGTCTACTTCCGGTACATCCATCTGGTTAAAAAGCCTGCGGGCATAAGGCGAAACAGATTCCAGGTAACGCCGTTGCGCCTCGGCATAAAGTGTACCAAATGCAAGCGATGATTTTCCGGATCCCGAAACGCCGGTAAATACCACCAGTTTATCCCGGGGTATCTCAACAGAAATATCTTTCAGGTTATGTTCCCGCGCACCCTTTACCCGTATCGTATTGGTATTGTTCTTTTTCTCCATTACTTAGCCATTGTATACCATTAGCAACAGCAATTAGCCAAGTAGGTTTGGCAAAACCTGAAATCACTTCTATACACACCCATTTGAGCAAACATTTGGAATGCAAATTTAGTTCGGAAGTGAAATAATAGAAAATACTTAAGCTAAGAAGATTAACGCTGACCAAAGGTTCAGTTGAATGGGTGAGGGGTATACAAAGCGGCAACGCTATTTACCTTAAAAGATGAAACCGCTATAAACGCAGCGTAACAGATAGCAATATAATCATCGATTCGCAACAATAAAAAAATGGTCAATTACCTTCTGTCACTATTTGCCACCTTACTCAGTGTTTCTTCCGTTGAAAAAATTTAAGCCATTTATCATTGTTACAAAAGATTTTCATCATCATATTTTTTAGATGATATTATAACCTCCCCATATATTCAAAACCATTATTTTTCGCAATGGTAAGCAGCGGCTGAGTGTTTTCTAAAAATCTTCTTCTTAAATCTATTTCAGCCAAATGATGTGCATCCGCAGTTAGCAACAGGCTCAGGTAATCTTCCCTAATGGGTTCGTTGGGGTAGTTTTCCGCCATCACTTCGATAGCTGTTTTTTGCAGCCGATAATAGTCATCAAAATAATCTTCCATCCTGGCGAGTTTGTCATTCTTCCTGCTGTTGAATGATGGATCGGCCGGGATTTAGTTTTTGATGGAAGGCTACTGTCATTTGCGCTACAAAAGAGCACCAAAGTGGCGCTCTTACCTTACCAGAATGATAACAGGCGTATCATTTTTAGTGATACGCCTGTTATCTTGTTAAATACGCTTATGCTTAAGTGTCTGTTTTTTTAATTAATTCCCAGGGTCTTTAATCCATTCTAATTCCGCTACCCTAATTGTTATATTTATTGTTTCATACTGATCATTGCAGGGGTGCAAAAAAGATCAACGCCTGGTAAAATGAAGTAAAGAGCATTTTCAGGTTAACCATACGCCAGCTAATGCTTACGATGGTGGTTTCGCTTTAACTTTACAGCCAGCTGGCTATGCAGAAATTCTTCTATTTGGCTACATCCGTTATCGGCGGACTAATATAATATCCGGAAGCTCAGTGGCCAAAACATCAAAATACTTAAGGTTAAATTTTATTTATTCCGCCTTATCATTAACGATAATAGTAAATACCGTTAACCATCGCAACGCCGCAGGTAGTTTCAAAAGCATTACGTGTGCTTTCCGGCGTGCGGGTTCCCCATATATTCCACATCAGGCCCTGGTTATTGCGAATAGACCATGCCTGTGCTGCATTGGCATCAAGCCAGGGCCCGTAATTACTTGCTGTACCCGTATTTTTTACAAAAAGGCAGGCCCAGCGTGCAAAGATACTTTTCATGCCCTGTGTATCAGCAATGCCATTCTCATCTTTTAAAATTCCTCCGGGCGAATTACAAAGGCTATTGCGTGCATAATCCATCGCTTTGGTACCCATTAACAGGTAGTTTATGGCCGGAAAATCAGCACGTAATAAATCACAAGCGCCAATAAAAGTTCCCTGCGTATAAGAAAGCGCCCCCTCGGTAATGGTACCGGCCTTGTTAATTGCCCCTTTAACTTCACCGCTTGATGAGTCGTAAAGTCTGTTCACCATCCAATCCATAATGAGTTTAGCCTTGTTTTTATAACTTACATCGCCTGTTGCCTGGTATAACAGCATCGCACATATCACTGCCGGCGCATTTACACAGGTATTTTTAGTTTGATTATCGGTAGTCCACCATAAGCCACCACCTAACGATTGCGTATCCCAGGCGCGGTTCCACATCATGTTAAAATTATTTTTTGCCATATCCAACATGCCGCCGTCATTGGTTATTTTAAAAGCCCTTACACACATTAGTGCTCCCCAAACAATATCATCATTAAATTTATTGTCAGACCACAGTAAACCATAACCATCTCTTACGCCATTGTATAAGTAAGAAATCTTATTTTTTAAATCGGTGCCGGGATTGATATTATAGGCATCTATCAGCATTTCAATCGCTTCCTGCTGGGTCCAGAAATCCATTCTGCCGGTATGGTTATCATCTTTCCAGTAATATGCCTTATATGAAGGACCATATGTGCCGTACTGATGATAAAAATGATTGTTATAAACCTGCATGGCCAATAAGGCCTCACTTTTAGCAGGTATGGAAAGGGTTGCCACCGTATTGGATGTTGCATTGAGAGCACTTTTTTCAGGTGATAACAGTGCGATGTCTGGTTGCTCTTTTTTACAGGCAGTAAACAAACAGCTGAAAGCGAAAATGCTTGCTAAAAGTTTTTTTTTGTTGCTCAATTTTAGTCCGTAGGAATGTAATTCCACTGGCTCAATGGTAATTCTCTTTTTCATAGTTAACACTAATGTTTATAGAGGTGATGTATTTGGTTAGCGGTAAAACGATTTAATGTTTGATGATATGAATATACACACTTGTAATGAACAAAATACAATAATGGCAGGCGCAACGAATATTTTACAAAAACGATTTAGGAATGGCTATAAAACATCAATTTTTCGGTTAAGGCAAAATAAAAGATGGACCGTCAATAAAAAATAGAAATACACCACCAAAGGGATTAGGGCTTAGAAGATACGTTTTTTGGAAAGAAAGAATGCGAAATTTCGTTTCTGGTTCGCATATGCAATTGCCCTATTGAGTACAGAATCTCTATGTTGTATGATATCCCTGATTGTGTATTTTACTTTGATATTAATCGGAATACCTTTTCTTTGCGTTTCGGCTCCATCCCGGGATCTTGTTATAGCCTGCAAACTATTTATAAACTGTGGATACCACTGCTCTATTTTAGGCTTTAGTAGATAATGCTATTGTTTGTCTTTATCTTGTTATTTGGCAGAAAGGGATCAGATGGACCGGTTTCCCATCTATGTGGCTAATCTTTTCATGATCACTATTGAGTTTGAATGTAGCTTAGGGTTTCCCGAAGAATTTGTTGAGCCCTTTGATGGATTATATATCAAAAAAGATGCAGCAGGTAATTTCCAAGAGGTTTTAATTATCGAAGCGAAACAGGTTAGTGTTATGGGCAATATTAAACTGAATGCTGCAAATCCCAGAACGGGTTTGAGAGCTCAGATGAGCGACGGATGGGTAAGAGACGTAATAGCTAAACTTAAAGCAGACTCGAATACTTCGACGTTAGGAAACACTTTAGAGACCTTGTTTCAAAATAATAGGAATTTATTTACAAAGACGGTTACAGGTGTCGACAGGTCCTCCGGAGAAATTATAATGGTTAAATTAGCGCAATACTAGAACTATATGTCAAATTACATTTCGATCCAATCACTATATCAAACAGATTCTGCTAGAGAAGGAGAAACACTCGAACAAATCAGGTTAAAAAATAACTTAGAAGGTCAGATTACTGGTCTCTGGTACTACAATGAGACGTTTTTCTTATACCATTTGCACAATAAAGATTATCATGGTGCTAAATTAAACGCGTACCGGTGTGGTTGCATAGATGAATTTCTAATTACCCGTTACAACTCAAAAATTCTGGATTCTGGCGTTAAAAACCTTACTTATGTGTTGTTAAGCGACAATAAACGACTAATTGATCGTTTTGCTGATCTTGCACACTCAAATTATAATTGGATGGTTGAGCAGGGCTATAGCACACTTTTGTATTGCATTCAACAGATCATGAAGGGTGATTGGGAAAGAGTAAAATGGAGCATTGAAATTATGAATACTAAAAATCCAAAACTCCAAAAAGGAATTTTGTCTGATATACTTTTTTTTGAAGGAATGATTGACAAAGATGAATCTAAAATGTGTTTGGCAATAAAACAATTGCTTAAAGATCATAAAAAGCGGAATCGGTACATGGGTATCAGTGAACAGTATGTATCAATACCTGCCTTAACCTACCTCAAGCTTGCCTGGTTGAAAGGCTTTGAAATACAGATTGACCATCCCTTAATTGCAAAGGAACTGCTACCATATCATCCACTTGATGAATATGATGGTAAGTATGATTTTTTAAATAGTTAACTGTAGCGCCAGTTTTCGCAGATGTGGTTACCTGTTTTTGATGAAGGTGGCCACTTTTTTATTCATGTTTCGTGCAACCGACTGTTTCAAAAGAGGCACCTACACGTCGGCAATATCATAGCGATACCGTCTTTCAGCTTGCGATTTATTTGGAAATGGATGACGGTTTAGTATTCATATACAGAAAGAAATAAAAAGAAGGCGCGGAAACTTCTATTAAGAAATCGGAGTTCTCATGTATTCAAAACCATTATTACTCGCAATGGTAAGCAGCGGCTGAGTGTTTTCTAAAAATCTTCTTCTTAAATCTGTTTCAGGCAATTGCTTCGCATCGGCATTTGGCAACAGGCTTAGGTAATCTTCCCTCATGGGTTCGTTGGGGTGGTTTACCGTCATCACTTCAATAGCTGTTTTTTGCAGCCGGTAATACCCTTCAACATAATCTTCTATTCCGGGTAGTTTATCATTCTTACGGCTACTTGATGACGCATCAGCAGGGGGGCGGTTCCAGATCGGATCATAAGATACGAAGGCGTAGGGGATAAAATATTCAACGGCAAAGTTGCCATGACCTGCTGCTAGTGATATCACTTTCGGTCTGCGGCGCTGAATTTGAAACAGGTGCGGCTTCATTTCTTCGTTTTGAGAGTTTCAATAAAATACGTGATCAGGTATTCCCAGAAACCAATTGTCAGCTGTGTCTTCGGTGATTGTTGACACAAACAGGCTTATTCTATACACCAAATCCGTTTTGATTGTAGTATTCTAGTTACATTCCCATGCTATCTTTGTGGGCTTCTATTAACTTGACGTGAATGCATGATGCCGGATATATTGAACTGTTACATTATCGACGATGAATTCCATTCTATAGAAAATCTCTCCATGCACATTATGAGGTGTCCAAACCTGTGCCTGATTGGAACAAATATTGACCCTATAGAGGCTTTGAACGAGATCCGGCAGGGTCCCAAACCTGATGTGCTTTTTTTGGATATCAATATGCCTATGCTTTCTGGCTTGGAGATAGCTGAATTGGTGGATGAGGATATCGATATTATATTTATTACTGCTTATGTAAGTTACGCGGTTGATGCATTTGAAAAAGCTGCCCTTGATTTTCTGCTGAAACCCATTTCATTTGAAAGGTTTGAAAAGAGTGTCCAAAGGTTACGGAAACACATGGGATCGATAACGCACCCGGATACCAATAAATCGATCTATATTAATACTGGGGTTAAGGGTAAATTTGCTCAGGTTAGACTCAGTGATATTATTTTTATTGAGGCAGTAGGGCATTATGTTCTTATCCAGACTTACGATGAAATATTCAAGACCCATCTTGGTATTAAGGATATCGGTAAAGATCTTTCATCCCAGATTTTTTCACGTGTGCATAAATCCTTTATCATAAATTTGAATGCAATCAAATCAATTTCCGGTTCCCAGATAAAACTACAGGGGGATTTTAGGGTACCTATTGGCGATGTCTATAGAGTAGGGCTGATGGAAAGGTTAAATGGTAGAAATACACAACATATCAATCATTGAAGGTAAGGAAAGGTATGCGAAATAACTAAAACCTAACACCATCTTTATAGCGCTCAATGACAGTTTGGAATTGGGAAAACAACAATTTGCCTCTTTTTCATCTTGCGGGAAATGAATCGCGACCAAGTTAACGTCAAACTGATTGACAGCAATATCGCCTATATTAAACTATCGCATATTTATGAACTGTGATCCGTAGTCTGTAGTCCGTAGGAATGTAACCCCACTGGCTCAATGGTAATTTTCTTTTTCATAGTTAACACTAATGTTTATAGAGGTGATGTATTTGGTTAGCGGTTTGATGATAAATTTTAGATTATATGAATATGCACACTTGTAATGAACAACATACAATAATGGCAGCCGCAACGAATATTTTACAAAACGCGCTTACGAATAAATTTGATTTACCTACAGAAGAGAAACGCCGTATATTTTAGCATGATTTCCTTTTAATTGCCGAAATCAAGGGCTCAGCTATTGTTGCATCACGGTTAGCGCAGCGGATGGAGATCCGGGTATTCCATTTTTAATTAATTTTGGATTTCTGGTGCCTTTTAAAGACAGCCTTACCAAACGAGCGGATAACCGCCTCCATTTTAATTAATGTCTGATGTCGACATTGTTAAAACTTTTGTAACTTTCCATTGTGAAAATTTCTTTATTAACTTTCTTTTGCCTGATCTCTCTATGTGCTTACAGTCAGGTGACCTCCTTCATCATTAATGATGATAAATTGAACAAACCTTTAAAAGATTCATTGGAATCCATATATAAATCCGACCAGTCTGTTAGAAATGCGGTTTCCGAAGCCCTGAAAGCTAAAAAACCAAAAGAATATGTAGACAGTCTGAGAGGGGTGATGCGCCAAACGGATAACATGAATTTAATACGCGTAAAAAATATCATTAAAGATAAAGGTTGGCAAAGCCCTCAGCAGGTTGGTATGACTGCAGCCCAGGGGTTGTTTTTGGTCATACAACATGCTGACTTGCAAACCCAGCTTGAGTACTTGCCGCTGATAAGGGATGTAGAAAAAAAGGGTGAAATATTATCCAGCAACCTGGCTATTCTGGAAGACCGGATCAATATCCGGCAGGGGAAAACACAAAGTTATGGTAGCCAGTTATTTACAGATAGGACATCCGGGAAGCAATATCCTTACCCAATTGCTGACGTAGATAATCTGGATAAACGCCGCACAGCTATGGGAATGCCTCCAATGCAAACCTACCTTCAAGATTGGACTGTGGAAAGCTATAAACAGGATCTTCCCATCATTGAACGGATATTCACAGCACAGGGCATACGATAGCAACAGATCAAGGGTTATCTCATAAAACTTTATCCGTTGATGCGTAATAACAATTGGTTTTAGGTTTGGTACAGCAATACTGCCGGCAGGGCCGAATCGGTATGGTTATTAAGTTAACTGAGGTATCTCCTCTGCATTACTTTTGCCATGATCACCAGGCTTAATCCAAGCCAGTGTTAAGGAGTGTTTAAGAAACTGATCATATGGGCCGCACATTCTTGTGGCTTCTCTGAAAGCAGGAAGTGTCCGCAGTCTTCGATTTTCACCAGTTTAACAGCTGTGGCATTTTCTTTTATTCCATTCTCCAGTATTTCGTAGCCACTGCCACCGATAGCCAGTAGCGGAAGTTCAATTTTTCTGTACGCTTTAAAGTCCGCGATATCTTTGTTAAATGCCTGATACCAGCCGTTTGAAGCCCGTATGGCGTCCTTACTATTATAGAAAAATGCATAAACTGACCGGTCAAAGCCCGTTACCGCCTGTAGATTTACCAATAGTTGATCAAACATCCAGTCAATGACGATATTCATCCTTCCTTCCATAATTTCTTCAGGCAACTCTTTTATCTGGTTGAAGGCCAGCCACCAGGGATAGATATGTTTTGCACCTGGGATAGGCAGCATCGGGAGCTGGTACATTCCCTCTTCGGGATGCGGTGTATCAATCAAGATTACTTTTTCGGTTGCACCCGGAAAATTCGCTGCAAAACTGTAGGCTACGTGTGCCCCGATATCCTGTCCGGCAATAAATACTTTTTCAAGATGAAGCAGTCTGGTCAGTTCGTAAAGGTCTTTTGCCATATTCCGTTTATCATAGCCATCCGCTGGCTTATCGGAATCGCCCATTCCCCGCATTTCAACAACAAAAAGCCGGAATTCTGATGCGAGTAGCGGCATAATCTGATGGCAACTCCACCAGGTTTCAGGATAACCGGGAAGAAGGATCAAAGCCTGTCCATGCCCGCCTTCAATATAATGTAGCTGGGTGCCGTTCACTTGTACAAAGTGGCTTTCAAAGCCGGGAAGGCTTTTCAGGAGTGTGGTGCTGCTAAAGGGATTGTGCATGATCGTTTTCTGTTATAATTTAAAGCTTCTTTATTTTCAAATGCGAACTTAGACACTAAATTTGTAGGGCACAAGTATGCAGTATACTTCATAGTTCAACTTTATTTTTCCACATCATGAAACTTATTCACCAGCTAGCTAAAGAAACCGGTATTCCGATCCCGACATTGAGGTTCTACGAAAAGAGCGGGCTGATTAGCGGGCGGCGGAAAACCGGAGTGAACACCAATAACTACCAGTTTTACGAGCAGGAAGCCATTGATAAACTTAATTTTATACAGATGGCCAAAGCAGTAGGTTTTACATTAAATGAAATTAAGGAGGTTGTTGATCTATGGTACAAAAAGGAAATCACCCAAAAGGCACAATTTGAAGTGCTGGACAAAAGGTTGTTGCAAATTGATGAGAAAATTGCAGAACTGAATGCCATGAAAAAGCAGATTAAAATATGTAAGGAGAATATTGAAAATAGAAATTTATAAAATCCTGGTGTATAGCCTGCATATACCTTTCATAACATTAACGCTGATGCGCTACATGCTGACCTGAGTTTCATATTAGGACCAGTGCCTATTGGAAAAGATTAACGTTTTACAGGAAGAAACAGAGCTGTATTTTATCAACGCTACAGCTATCAAAGCCTCCTCATGTATTCAAACCCATTATTATTCGCAATGGTAAGCAAGGGCTGTATATTCTCTAAAAACCTTACCCTTAATTCCTTTTCAGGCAATTGCTGTCCATCGGCATTCGGGACATGCTGAGGTAATCATCCATCATGGGTTCGTTTAGGTAATTATCTGTCGTTATTTCGATAGCTGTTTTTTGCAGCAGGAAATTCCTCCTGTAGGCATGAGGGTACCACCGAGCCATAATCAGTTAGTGTAAACAACCTTTTCTACTTTTTTAAAAGCGCATTTGAAATTAAATAAGAATCGAAATAAATAGTTTTGTACATGGCCTTTAGATTTTTAACTGCAATTTTATGCTCCGCAATTATAGGATATGCTCACATAGTTAATATTTATAAATTAAGAAATGGATGATGAAAATTTGATTACTGATTTATCAGACAGGATAAAAGAGAATTATATATATTTTAATACGATGGATCACTATAATGTACACGGGGTATCCATTGATAGAATGAGTTTCCAAAAAAACGATTTCCGAAGTTCGCATAGAGATGAAGGACATACTTTTCATATCCTGGAGAAAGGAACCGTTGATATAGAAATCGATTTTAAACAGTATCGGGTTTGTGCGCCTGCCGTAGTATACATGCACCCTGCCCAGGTTCACCGCATCATTCATTTCGAAGATATTACTATCTGCTCTTTATCGGTTAAGGACGAAGTGATGGATGCTGATTCAATCAAATTGCTTGAGGGCATTGTGCCTGCAGTACCTTTATCGCTTACTGCAGAAAAAGAACATATGCTCTCCACCATTTTTCAACTCTGCCTGGGGTTTTCCCTTCAAAAAGGCAATAAGCTTCATTATCTTTTATTAAAGCACAGCTGCAATACCCTGATCACCTTTGTCATTTCACAATTTTTAGATCGGCATGGCGTTGAAACATCGTTGTCAAGAGCTGAAACTGTGACGAGGGCATTCAGAAAGCTTTTGGAGAAACAATACCGCGTGGCCAAAAGGCCGGGTGACTACGCCCTTCAGTTAAATATTTCTACTGCTTACCTAAACGAGTGTGTAAAGCATACTACAGGTTTATCAGTTTCTCAAAATATTCAGGACCGTATCATTCTCGAAGCTAAACGATGCTTGTACCATACAGATCAATCAGTGAAAGAAATTGCTCATCAACTGGGCTTTGATGACTATCCTTATTTTGTAAGGTTGTTCAAAAGGGCAGCCGGGGTTTCGGCCCTTACATTCCGGAACAAAAACCACGGTTAGTCTAATGTTTACCTCTTTTAATGCTTTTCGTTTTTTGTCTGATTAAAGAATTTTACATCTTAATTTAAATAAGACAAAATGGAATGTAATAACAAGGTACTGGTATGCGGCGCAAGCTTTGCCGGCCTTACTATGGCGTATTGGATGAGAGAAATGGGATACGAAGTGACGGTAGTAGAACTGGGCAGCCATCTTAAAACCGGTGGTACACCAGTTGATATCAAAGATGAAACGGTAGGGATTATGGAAAGGATGGGACTTCTTGATCAACTGAAGGCCCACAGGATCGGACCTCAAAAATGGGAGTTTAAAAATGCTGCTGATGAAAGCGAACACACCGTTTCGTTGGACGAACTTCCGGAAAACGAGTTTGAGATAGAAAGAGATGTTTTACTCCATATGCTGTTTGATCTCGTAAAAGATGCCGTTAATTTTATATTTAACAGTACAATTCTGGCCTTGGTGGATGAAGAAGATGGCATGAAAGTCTGCTTCAGCGACGGCAACGAAAGTAAGTATCAATTTGTATTCGGTTGCGATGGGGTTCACTCCGTGGTACGCAAAATATGGTTTGGAAAGGAAGCTGAATTTGCCTATCATTTAGGGTCTTATTTTTGCATCGCCACTGCCAACAGGTTATTAATTGAGGAGGGGGCCTATCAATTGTATGCCGAGCCAAATAAAAGCCTTTCTATGTATGCATACCATAATAAAACCGACATCATTTTTATGTTCCGGCAACAAGAGGATGTCTTATATGATTTCCGTAACCTGGATCAGATAAAGGAAATTGTGCGTACCCAAATCCAAGAGGTAGGATGGAGGGCTGCCGAATTGAAAGAAGAACTGCTAAATTCCGGTTCATTCTACTTTGATCAGTTCTGCCAGATTAAAATGCCATCCTGGACTAAAGGTAGGGTAGCCCTGGCGGGTGATGCCGGATATTGTGCTTCGCCGGCTGCCGGAATGGGCGGCTCACTGGCCATTATCGGAGCCACTGCATTGGCGGACGCTATCAGAAAAAACCGTGATGATTTCCAGCAGGCTTTCAAAATGTATAACAAAGATCTGAGCCCTTTTATTGAAGAAGTGCAGCAAACTGCAGTATTGATGTTGGGTAAGTTGCTACCAGCTACGCAAGCGGAAATTAACCAGAGAAATACCAATGGTTTTGAGTTTTAACGGTAAACATTTTCTAAATCCTACACTGTTAAGCTACCAAAAATAACAACAGCCGAATCATTTTTTGTGATACGGCTGTTATGGTATTAAATGGGCTTGTGCCTGGGTGCCTATCTGGCTTAAATTAGTTACCAGGGTCTTTAGCTTTCTCTACTACATCCTGTATATTTTGTGGCAGGTTAGCAAGCAGGTTATATCCGGTTGCGCTTTCAATATCCCTTACCGTTACAATATAATCTTTCCAATTGGCACCAATAGAATTCACGTTAGGGGTATTAATGGCAATTACCCTTGTTGAAGCCGTTACGCGGCTTAAATCATTATCTCCTGTTTTTAACAGTACGGCCACTTTCCATACATTGGATGGAACGGTTACCTTCCCATTATTGATGGTATTGATTACCGAAGCACTTGCAGAGCCAATGCCGCCCGTGCCGTAGCTACCCATAATTACATAAACCTCATAACCGTTTAAGGCCTGCGCACGCAGGTAACTTTCAAACGATTCCCAGGTTTTCTGATTATTGTTCGGCGCCTGAGGGATCATATTGGTCATCAGAAACGTAGCTGAGTTGGCATTGCTTGAGCTGGTTCGGTCGCCACTAGGGCAATTATGGCCCCTGTCAAAACCAGAACCCGAATAGCTGTTGCTCTGTACCTGGTACCAGTTGGATGGCAGGCCCGTAAAAGAAGCGAAATCGTCTTTCCTGGTTACGGCTCCATTAAAATTGTTTGGATCTAGGTGCCAGCTTACCCAATTCGGTATGCCGCGGGTCATACTATAGCTCTCTACATAGTATTTTTGATCAATCAGGTAATTTTCTGCTGAAACAATATTGGCCTGTGCACCAGAAGGATTGCCAAATAACAGGTTAGAATTGTCGCCGCCTGCCGGTGGTGCATCTGCACCGGCTTCGGGGGTGCCTCTTCCCGGCGCCGCAGTTCCGGTATTGCCATTATCTGTTGGGTCAGTATCTGGGGTACCTACCGTTATACCGGGATCACCTGTACCTTTAAAAATGATATCATCAATATTGATTCTGGTGGTACCGGCTTTTTTAATCTGAAAGCGGATTTTCCCGGTAGTGCTCACCTTAAACGAATCTGTTACGAGTATGTTACTGGTCTCATTAATATCTGTACCCAGCTGGGCATAGGTCTTTCCACCATCTGTTGAAGCCAACAGCTGCCAGGTAGAACTGGCATCTGTGCCGTATTTAGCATGCGATACATAAATCATTTTGGTTCCTGCAATATCAAAATTCATGGAAAGGTATCCGGTTCTCAGCCTCACAGCCTTTGCACCATTCTTTGCATCTGCGGCAAGGTTAACTAAAAGTGCATCGCTCAACGTCCATTTACCGGTTAAGAGTTGTACACTATCTAATGCATAACTCGCTTTGGTGCCAGATTCAAAGGTTTCAGTAATGGTGTATGCCGTTGCCGCTTTTGGTGGGGCTACCGGAGTTTCTCCCTCAACAGCAATTTTTTTCGAACAGGCAGACAGGGACAGGACTCCAATCAATCCTGAATAGATAAGGATGTTTTTAAATTTCATTGTTTTTTAAATGTCTAAAGAGTGGCGCTAATCAGATCATTTTAAAATGAGGGGCGAAGGTATCAAAAAAAAAACAGCGGTGATGTTAAATTAATATGAATAAAACCTTCGAAAGGTTAAAATCTTTTTCAGATGCTACTGTCCACCTGCTCCATCATCTGAACTTCCTGAGAGAGCGTGGTAAAGTGTACCCTATGATGACGAAATACCCAAAAAGCCGTAGCATACCATAAGCAGGCTTTAAGCATTGCCAGTTCCCAGGGAAAGTTACATGAGCAAGCACCTTCGTTAATTGAATGCCGATGAGGACCACTTAGATTTTGTTATTAGCAACCTTTTAAGCAACGCCATTAAATTTAGCATCCCTTCCAGTAGTATTGCGGTAGATTTTAAACGGACGGAAAACGGCCACATTGTTATTGTGGTAAAAGATGCCGGTAAATGGATGGCTATACTGAATTAAGCGCTATAGTTACCCATCCTGAACATATAGGAAAAAGGTTATGTAAAACAGCTGATTGTCCACGCAAGCGATAAGATGTTTGAAGCATCTAAAATTCCTTTCCTGCACGTCGCCGATACTAATTTTAATGCCATCAGGCTATGTCAGAAATTGGGTTTGTGAAAATAAAGAAAATAAGTTTCTGGAAGTTTTAAGGCTGGTGCGTTTGCATTAATTTATATTTGCACAAATTATTTCCCAAATGAAATTAGAACTTCGGAATAAATGGGTATCGCTCTTTCTGCTTTCGATCGCTTTTTTACTGATCTACAATCCATTGACCAGGTTCCCCTATACTTTCTGTGTTATCATTGTATTTATTTTGCTTGCAACCTATCTGCAGAACCGAGATCTTAAATCCCTCAATTTTAAGCATCTCCGTTTTAGAGAGGTAAAAATAATGCTAATCTCTTATGTGATTTTAGAACTGGGTGTAGATTTTATTGTTCAACCATTGGTTAATTGGCTTTGCCACGAGCCGCCTGATTATTCTTCGTTTGAGCATATTAAAGGTGACACTCCGCAGTATTTTAAGTGGTTATACCGCATGTGGATCAGTGCAGCAATAGGAGAGGAACTATTGTTCCGGGCATTTGCTTTTGCTCAGCTGAAAAATATTTTTGGAAATAAGAAGGTACTTATCGCTATCCTTTCAGCATTGATGTTCTGTTTGCCGCATTTGTATCAGGGCGTTGCCGGGTTGATAATGACTTTTGTTTTCGGGATCGCTTTTGCACTGCTGTACATGAAATTCCAGAATATCTGGATTAATATTATCGTTCATGGTTTGATAGATACCCTTTTCCTTACTTTAAGCTATTTGGGATATATTGAATTTTATCAATTCATATGGTAAAAAAGTTTATCTATAAAAAAGGAAATGCAAATGATAAGTAATTATCAAACAAAATTCTGGTCCGGTAATAACAGGGTTATAATTAATGGAAAATTTGCTTATATGAACATCTCAACCAGGCAAATGAAGTGATGATTGCGGGATTATTAGGCGACAACCAAAAAGCAGAGGAAATCTTAAAAGACAATGCAGACAACCGTTATTACCGCTACCTGCCTCAAATAGTAGATCAACTGGAGTGCTGGTATAACAATGAGTTTCTTGACAAATCCTACGCACAAAAAGCTGCCGAGATCATTACAGAATTAAAGGCAAAATAGATCATCATGGGTACGAAACTGTTGCTGATTTCTCTCTACAACCGAATAAACAAATACAGCCGAATAAATAAATGAGGTTCTTCACCCTAAAAACAAAGTTGAGCGGTAAGCCGGTGTAGCATTAAATTTATATCAAATAGCGTTTGTCAGCTTTTTATTATCGGTAAGGTAAGCGCAGTACAGCCTCTTAGCCGGGCTTAACCGTCCAGCTCATATCTGCATTTAGTGTTACGGTCATGTTAAACTGATCCCTTAAAAATATCAGCTCCACAAAATCCGTGATTGCATCAATGTCTAAAACCTGCCCTTGCTCATAACTACCATGGGCAATACGGTATTGTTGTTGTGGCGGGATAAGAAAGTTGTAAATTGTATGCGGCCTGGCCGGACGGGCAAATAGGGGCGCGCCTGAATTAGCAATGCCAATACTGGGCGAGCCCGCCCCTTCCTCAAAAAGAACGTCCTCCGCTTTTATCGTCAGCAGGTTGTTAAACTGGCCGCCTACCGCTTGGGTAAAGTTATGACCGGAGTTAATCCGGGCAAAGGTAACCGTATTTTGATACGGCGGATTTGCGCTTAAAATCTGCTTTGCATCAAATACATTACTCGGGCTAATACCTGTTTCAGACCAAACGAAGTCATAATCATTTTGCCATTGAAAGGCTACACGGGAGCCGGAGTTAATCCGCCTTAGACTCAAAAATAGATTGATTCCGCAACAAGAAGATCAAGCATTCCATAAAATCGGTTGAAGCTACGGAGATATTCAATCACTGATATATTACCTTTATAGATCTGTTATGCACCAGGTACAGCGTTCATTTAAAGCTGGGCCGGTGAGTTTCCCTTGTATGTTTTAGTAACTGCATTCAGTTAATGCGCAATTAAAATATTCAATAAGATTTTAAGTTTGTATGTTGTTAACAGCTGCTGCCCCGATGTTCATTCAGGTCTATGTTCGTGTTAATGTAAATTTACACTAAAGTGTAGTGGCCTGGAAGGTTATAACATTGATTTTTGTGTAAAAGATGATCAAACCATGTTAAAAAAAGTTTTAACCTTATTATCAGGTTTATTATTGTTCACTGCTTGTACGGTAAGCAAGCAGTGGAATAGCAAGCAAACCCAACAATCCTGGGAGGCAACGTTTCAGGATTTTAGCGGGAATGAAAAGCTAAAATTTCCCGCTCATAAAGATCATATATTATATCTTAATGCTAAACTGGCTACAACTTCGGGATCATTACAGCTTTTTGCTAATGAGAAGAGGTTAAGTCATCCCAATCCGGTTAGCCATCATAAGCTGGATTTAAAAAATAAACTGCTGATAAAATTGGCAGGAAACCACGCCAAAGGCTCTTTTCGGTTAAATTATCCTCAATTTACAAAAAAAAATATTGAGGTTCGCTATAATTCCAACATCGAATTATTGGCACTGAGTTATGTTTTAGCAAACTATGATGATTTTACAGGCTTTTCTGATGACCAGTCATTTGAAATAAATGGTCAACCCGTAAAAGTTAAAGCGCTTTATGCCTTAACTACCAAAATAGCCAACACCTTTAAATCATTTTTAAAATCAGAAAATCTTAAGGTAATCAAAACCTATTTCGATAAAGATTTTTATGCGCATTATGCAAACTTTGTGATGAGCCTACCGGATTTTCCGAATGCCACAGTAGAAAAAGATAACCGTTTTTTGAAATCCTTTTCCAGTTTGTCAGATGCACAAAGATTTACAGCTGCATTTAACAGCTTTTTCCTGGAAATAAATTTTCAGAAATTTTTGGTGGATTTTAAGCCTTATTATGAAACTGTCCAGAAAGAAATTACGACGAACATGCCCGCCTCAAACTTCATTGCAGAGCTGGAGAATCTTTTTGGAAAAGAGGTAGAACATTATGTGCTTTACCCAAGTTTAACCATGCCCTTCAGTTCCGGTTTTGCGGTAGGAAGTCAAAATACAATAGGAAATATATTTGCAAGCACTAACCAGCCGAAAGAAGTTGATGATATCAATCAGCTGAAACTTGGTTTTGACAATAGTTTATCTCTACGCACCATAGCCGTCCATGAATTTGGACATGCCTTTGTTAATCCGGCAATAGATCTGGTTGATGAAAAAATCATTAGTGCCAGTGCTCCTTTATTTGAGCCCATTAAAAAGCAGATGAGTGAGCAGGGTTATAACCAATGGAAAATTTGCTTGTATGAACATTTTAACCGGGCAAATGAAGTGATGATTGCGAGATTGTTAGGCGATAGGCTAAAAGCAGACGAAATCTTAAAAGACAATGTAGACAAACGTTTTTACCGCTACCTGCCTCAAATAGTAGATCAGCTGGAGTGCTGGTATAACAACGAGTTCCTTGACAAATCCTACGCACAAAAAGCTGCCGAGATCATTACAGCATTAAAGGCAAAATAGATCATTATGGGTACGATAAAGGTCTGGTTACCGGATGGTAAATAGAAATGATTAGGGGTTTAGCAGCTAAGCAGGTGTATAAACCCGCTATCTTCTAAGTATAAACAGTAGTGCGGCCATGATTTATTTTTGACTACTCCGTTTCTTTAGTCACAATAACACATCCATTTACCCTAATTCTATTACAATTACAAGGAATATTTACCCTAATTCTGTGACGAAATAAGATAATATCTACAGAATTAGAAAAATGGCTTACCTAATCAAATCGTAAGCCATTAGTTGATATGAGCTGCCAGACAGGTAGGTAAAACGACCGTTGCCGGGCAATTTTCAAAAAAATTTAAGCAGTATATCTAGCTCAATCTGGAGCTCGCTGTTGACAGCAAGCCTTTTGAAGAGTTCACAACAATCGAATTACTCGTAGGGCCTACCTCATCAACATCAAACTACCAGAAATACTTTTACAGTTTGTAGCCAGCTGAATAGTATAGTAATATACCCCCACAGGAAGGATTTTACCATTACTTTGCCCATCAAATGGGATTCCATAACCCCCGCTATTAAATACCATATTGCCTAAACGGTTAAAAACCTTTATTATGGCTTGAGGATACTGTTCAATATTCTTAATTATCCAGGTATCATTTGCCCCATCACCATTTGGTGAAAACGATGAAGGAACATCTACCGCTTTCTCGGCAAAAGTAACCGGCACTGCAGTACGTTTGCTTTCACAATTTCCATTAGCCAAACTCAGGAAATACGATTTAGATTTTACCATTTCCAATGTAAATAAACCCGTATTGTTTTCCATCAATGCCTGGCCGCCAGTTTCAAACTGATAAAGTTTATAGTTGCCTGCAACAGGGTTTAACACCCTGATAGTTCCCTCGCCCTCGCTACACAGCTTAACATCAGCTACTGCTGGTGCTTCAATCTCCTCTCCAATATTGTTTATTACAAATCCTTTTTCTACAAAATTACAGCTGCTACCGCTGTTATCAGTTACCCTGAGTTTATAAAATCCGTATGGTACATTTGCTAATATTGGCAGCCTGCCCACAACCTCTTCTCGGTCGTTCAGCCACTCGTACTGGTAAGGTGCAACCCCGCCCTTAATCATAATATTACTAATCGCTCCAAGGCCCATGGCGCAATGGTCGGCCTGGTTATTTACCTCAGCTAAATCCATCACCAAGGGTTCAATACGCAAAACTGTGTAGTCTTTATAATGTTGTTCACACTCTTTTTCATCCGTTAAAAACAAACTGTATTTACCGGTTTTCAATCCCATTATCGTATTTGTACGGCCAATGGTAGCGCCTGTTGCATCCGTCCACCGCAGTTTTGTTCCTGCATCAATACCCGAAGTTTGAACCGTGATCATACCAGAATCTTCACCACATGCGGCATCTGTAATCTTGTAAGTCAGTTCCGGAAAAATCTTTGCACTTTGCCTGATGATGTTATACTCCAGCGTTTTGATACAGTAAGTATTTGCAACGGTTAATTTATACTTACCTGGCGGAAGGTTTACAACGTCTAGCTGATGGCCAACATCCAATCCAGCATCATTTGTCCACCTGTAGGTTAACCGATCAGAAGAACTAATCTTCAGGTTTTTTATCCAGCCATCATTGGTTGTACATCCTGCATTTCTTAAATCGTATGCCGAATCATCAACCGTTATTCCATTTTTTTCCTCGATGATAAAGGAATAAAAAAGTGATCCGCAAGTACCCTGATCTTTAACTTCAACGGTATATTTACCAGCAGGTACTCCATGTAAATCTGCCTCAGCACCCACAATATCCTGCTTTTCATTTCTCCATATAAAGGTTATGGCTCCTTTTCCCGAAGCAATTAAACCTGTTATGCTGCCATTTTTGCGATCACAATCTGCATGTTCAGTCAGCATTTTTCTAAGGTCTGCAACCGGAGCGCCTTCCGCAGGGATATTAAAGGGGCCAAAAACAACTGTACAATCATCGGTGGTAACCACTTTCAGCCTGTAATTACCCCCTTTTACATTTTGTAAAGCAAGCGCAGTTCCCTTAACCTCATCTGCATCATTTAACCAGCTAACAGACTTCGTTTTTGCGGTTTCCAGATTTGATAAAAAAACATTGCTAATTCCACCGTTTTCCAGGCTACAGGTAGCAGGTTGTATTTTCATCAAATCGGTATACAACTGTGGCGTAATATCTTTTAGCTCCCAGGTAGAAGTTTGTGTTTTACAGGCCGTACCCAAAAATGCAGTAAAAGAATAGGTTCCAGGCAGCAGGCCTTTTAAATCGGCATTGGTACCCACTAACTTTTTTTCTGCGTTCCGCCATTCAATGGCTGTAGCACCCTGTACCACAATTCCGGTAATTGAACCATTTGCCTGCCCACAGGTAGGCTGTTTAATAATGTAGTTGCCCATTTGTAAACTCATCCCTAAAAACTCTGAGGTACGGTTATTTAACGTAGCCGATGCCGTAAAGCCTACATTGGGTGGAATGGTCATCTTCCAGTTTCCCTGCGCATCAGCAAAAGTACTCCCTAAATATTTCTTTGCATCACACTGGTAACATTCTCCATCCGAAAACACTTCAATCTCTGCATCAGGCGTAGCGGTTCCCTTTAAAGTACCATTATCGTATTCATCAATTTTAATAACCGGTATTTCAACTTTCGATTTTTCTGATTTATAGGTAATGGGCATGGATGAAATACAATAAATCGCATTTCGTTGCAATAATATGTCGCCGCAGTTACTAGCACTTACGCCAGGTGTTCCCGGGCCAAAGCTTACCCGGTTGGCCATTACATTTTCTTCACCAGGATTTTTCCCGCCAATAATCATATTGGAGCAGTTTTCCAAGCCTATTGTACTGTAAACATACGATTTGCTTCCATCACTTCGTATCCCCATCCGGTTTCCCTGTATCTTTCCAGAATGGTAGATATTTTTGAAATCGAAACCACCACTCCCCAAAAAGGTATTATTGATGAGTGCTACATTTCTAAAATCCTGAATATATCCGCGGGCACCAATACCTACACCTACACTCTCTACCCCAAAACTGTTGTTTTTAACAATACACTTCTCGCCGGTAGCCTCTACAGCTTGTGTAGTCGGGTTAATACCCGATATCATCACCCCATAATCTCTAAAACCCCAGAGGTTTCCTTCCTCCTTCGTATCGCCTCCAACCATTATATCATCACATAACCTAAAATTAAGTGTACCACCAAAGGCAGGGCCAGCCGCTGTTTTTTTATCTGCTGCAATACCAAACCAATTGGCCGAAACTTTAATGGTTTTACATTTAAACAAGTAAACATCATAATCGCAGGTTAAGAAAATATTACCCTTTCCAACAGCTCCAATGGTAATATTGGTACCTTGTGCAATATAGATCGGGCTAGCGCCACGGCCTGCAGCCGAAAAATTTGAAAAACTTAAACCATAAATTTCAAGATGGTTAATAGCAGTCCCTTTCAGCGCCGTTCGTTCCGTATAATCGGTATAGGGAATCACGGTTTCGATCGTTACTTTGGCATCAGATAAACCAAACGCCGCACCCGGCAGGGTAGTCCCGTCAATAACAAGATGAGAAGAAAGTATTAGTGGCGATTTCAAACTAACGAGCCTGGCTGTAGCCGCAAAATGTATATAGTCAGTTTCAGCACTTCCATTGGCACCCGCTTTTTCTAAAGCTTCTCTAAACGTGCCCGGCCCGCCGTCGAGTTGACTGCTCACCGTAAATATCTCCGCATGGACCACACCAAAGGTTGATAAGAATAACAACAAGAACAGTAATCGGAACATGGTGAGGGCGCAGTTTGTTAATAAAGCAAATGTAGCAGAATTTAACCTTTTTTACCAGAAGAAATGTGTTAAAGGCCCTTTTTTGTGGGTTATGCAGAGGAACCGGCCAGGCAATGGAGCAAGGATGGTTGATGACGGGGAGATAAACCACAATTGTTACCTTTGCAAAAATCAACCATCTAAGATGACAAAAGCAGGACATCTTAAAATACAGCTATGTTTAATAGCCTTGTGCTTGCCGCTATGTGGCTTTTACTACCATTATTATAAAAAGAATAGCGAAATTGATGTTTATAGACTTCAACTTTGGACTGAACTGAAAAGCCACTCGATCAACAAAGAGGAATATTTCCGCAAGTGGGGCCCCAAAGTAGTGGAATGGAAAGAATCATTCAAAAAATGTGAGCTGCTCGAATTGTCAGTAGTTTTTGTGTGTTTACTTAGTGGTGTAAACCTTATTATATATTTTAAGAATAAGAAGCGTATTGCGAAGGTGAACAAAGGTAGTTAAAGCTTAGTGTTTGTAGGTTATATAGGATATCTGGTTCTGAAATACTTTGACTCTCTCAACCAGCATACGCTTTGCGTAGCTGATGCGGTACATGCTGATCTGAATATGATATTTAAGGCCGTAACTTATCGGATCAGGTTAATCCTCTATCAGAGAAAATAGACTTGCATTTATCCACGCTACAGCTACAAAACCCTCCTCATGTATTCAAACCCATTATTACTCGCAATGGTAAGCAAAGGCTGTATATTCTCTGAAAACCTTTTCTTCAAGTCTTTTTCAGGAAATAGGTGCGCATTGGAATTTGGTAACAGGCTCAGGTAATCTTCCATCATGGGTTCATTTGGATAGTTCTCCGTCATCACTTCTATAGCTGTTTTTTGCAGCAGGTAATATCCGTCAAAATAATCGTCCATCCTGGGTAATTTGTCATTCTTCCGGCTGTTGAATGATGGATCGGCCGGGATCAGGTTCCAGATATTCTGGGGATAAACCCTCATCTCCTTTTCATTTATTCTCTATTTGACTTACAAGCAGCACTATAACTTAGCATATGCTTACTCTTTTCTAAGTTTATTTATACGATTGTGCCGTCTTCTTTGATATTTACATCATGCCAGCGAAGCTACTTTAGTTGCTGGATGTAACTTTGCGAACTTCCACCAAACTTGATCATAGCAAATGTATTCATGTAAGGATCAATATTGTCGATCGGAAATCTCAATGGATATAGCATTAAATTCTTTATTATTTATCGGGAGCATTTAGAGTTGTGTTAAGAAAGTTTAACTTTAAATAAAAGATAGAAAAGATTGGAGAATTCCTTTAGACGATAAATGAAGATACGCAACTTTTCCACTGATAATATGGATAATAGACAGGTAACTGAATCAATTATAAAAGCAGTGTTTGCATCAATTCCTTTTGCTGGACAACCCTTAAATGAACTTTTTTACGATTTTAGAGGAAGGGTAAAACAACAACGGATTAATGATTTCACCGAGTTACTTAAACAGTATTTCGACGGGCAGACAGCTGTTGATTACAATGAACTTAATATAGTGGAATTTAGCGATTTATTTGAATCTGTCATTCTTAAAGTAGTACATACGGGATCCAAAGAGAAACATAAAAGATTCAAGGAAATCATCATCGGATATCTTGAATCGGCAAACCCTGTAATGGATCATTCCGATACATTTTTAGAACTTGTGAATGTACTCAACGATCATAGCATTCAGATTCTTCGACATCATTACCTTTTTGATGTAGAATTTCAGAAAATAGAAGAACAATTAAACCGAAATAGTTCGGAGATCGCCCGGGCAGCTGATGAACTAGAAAGTGAACGTAAGACAAAGGAACTTGGTTACGCCAACAACTATATTACAATTGTAGAGAAGATGGAATCTCTGAACAAAACTAAAAATGAAATAGAAACGGAATTAGAAGTAATTGGGAAATATCGTACAGCTGAATTTTACGGACTCTCGATAGACGATTTTCTTTACTTGAAACAAATACTTGCCAGCCGAGCGCTCATGACTGATCTGGGATTAGGCAGCATCAGTCATATACCATTTCATGATATGGGAATTACGGTTTTTGGAAGACATTTCATAGATTACATCAGAGAGGGTAGACAATGATTAAGTTCAGTGAATTTCAAAACGGGAAAATTAAAACCAATGAAGTTGCAAGATTGATTCGCGAGGCCATATCAATTGAAGATATTTTTATGTATTCCAATTATGAGCTCACATTTCGATCCTTATCGACATTTAATTTCAAAAAATTAGAATATAATAAAACTTCCGTAGAGAAATATGCGCAAAAGGTGCTGGCTGCAACTGGCTTTCTCAAAAATGTTTCAGATCCGGTATTAGCTTTTGTTAGGGTGTTTCTTGATAAAGGAGAAAGATTGTTAGAGGTGAAAAATAATCTTGAATCGAAAGCAAAAGGACATTTACAGCAAATTCAGAGCTTGTTGGAGCATTATTATCAACAGCCATTTATTATGGAGTACAGATCTAAACCGACGACTCCTAGAAATAACCTGGAAAGAAAATTGCTTACATTTTATCGACGAACTGTTGATAAAAAGGAGGAGATCGTCGAGTATCTCTTGAACGGAATTCTCGTTCGCGCACTAGAAAAATCTGCTCCAGGATATAAAAGAGATTGGGGCGAAGGATTAGAAGAGCTAAGCAGGCAGTTTGAGGAGCATGATGATTTTCCTTATTTAGAGCAACCATATGTATTTGATTTCAATTATCATTTGAATATGGAAAAGTTGGATTATCGGCTCATTAATCCGCTGCTCAATAAATTCGGATACATGGAGCAAGATGCTTATAAATTAGGTAGGTATACAAAAGCAATAAATGATGGTTTTGAAAAAAGGATTAGACCCAAGCTATTTTTTCCTTCGCTTTTGAATGACCTAGCTGAGCTTCCGGTTATCGGCAAACGCTGGGAAATTTTTAAGGAAATGGAATTCCTATTTGAAGAGGGTAAATGGTATTCCCTCTATGCACTTGCACTTCCTCAGGTCGAGGGAATATTCTCTGAGATGCTGGAAATGATTGCAAAAAAAAAGACGAAAGGTTCATTAACTGAAAAAGTTAATAGTGTAAGGCAATATTATGAATTTGCGCACTATACCTTTGACTATTATGAATTTACGCTAGCAGACTTAAGAAATAGCTTTTCACATTCCGGTAAAGTTGAAAATCCGAAGATAAAATGTTTTCACCTACTGCTAGATATCAAGTATTTGTTGAGTGTTTTTATGGATTTCGATGCCCCATTAAGCAAATTGTCAAAAATCATCAAAGCAGGCCATGAAAAATTCAATCACATCGGTGATTTTGCTTATTTTATAACCCTACTTGATATGGTTAATTCTCAAGACAGGCTTGATTCAATTTCAGATATGGCTAGTAATTTTGTTTATCGGGAATTGAGCAAAAAAATCAATCTAGTAAAGATGATCGGTAAATTGGAATTCGACTTCCAGCAGTCTGTTAGAATTTTTGATCAAAGAATGTCGAATCTCCTTAAAGATCGTGACTTCAAATTATTTCAGAGCCAAAATAAAATCATCCTAGAGAGGCTCGATCAAATTGAGGGTGGGTTTAATAACTTGCCTATAATGGTAAATGAACAATATAAACTTATTCTTGATTCTCAGAATTTCGCTTTCAATTTTCCTAGGTATTTCCCAAAACTTCCCAAGCAGACTTTGAAAAAGATTCAGGACTTTAGGGTTGCACATCAACAGGAGTGGGGTATCTTGAATCTATTGAACAAAAAAGCCAAATTCACTCTCGCAGAAGATTTTCTGATCTACGAAAGGGAGCTGTCGCACGTTATTGAACACTAAAAGAAAAGTTTGGAATGACCAAAACACGTAAATTGTATGCCTGGAACTGGTGTACACTTTTAGCGAAATACCCATTTTATCACATTTTGAATGGCTGATTCAATAAGGATTTGTAGTTTTTTGGTATTATTGCCTTAAGAAAGTTACACAATTAACGCAGCTCAATTTATGTCGATTTCTTCAGCCCTAACAGCAGACACCTTAAAGTCCATTACGGATAAAATTTTTTCAGAAAATTCCAACAAAAACGATTACGCACTTCGCTCTGATGTAAACGTTCAGGGACACTTTTCAAATTCTTACCAAGCCAGGTACTTTTTGGAGCTCTTACAGAATTCCAGAGACGCCATCGTTGCAGGTAATGTCAAACGAGGAAAAGTTAAATCCTGGATTAGGGACGACGTACTCTATTTTGCCAACAACGGCCTAGCATTCAGCGAAGAAGGTGTTTACAGCATCTGTTACCCCGCAATTAGTACGAAAGAATCAAGAGAATTCGTGGGGCATAAAGGCGTTGGGTTTTCAGCAATGCTGGAAATTACCGATACCCCAGAGATCATTACCGAAGTTGGAACTTTTTATTTTTCCACCCAGCAGGCCGCTAGTCTCATGGGGAAGGAAGGACAGGAACTGCCGATGTTCCAGTTTCCCATGTTTAGTAAATCGACTATAACAGACCTTGACCCCGAGCTATCAGCGCAAGGCTTTACAGTTGTCTTTCGCTTTCCATTAAAACCAGAATTTATCGGCATAAACGGGCTTGATGGTTCAGATGATCCAACGGCCCTGGATCTCATCTTCTTGAGTGCGATTAAGGAACTTGATCTGCCTTCAGGCCAGATCACTATCGATGATAACGCTCCGTTGATAATGGTAGCCGAGGCAGAAAAAGAGGATCGTTATTTCAGATCCTACAAACACAGCTTCACCTTTGATGAAGAATTGATCGAAACTTTTAAAAAGAATGAAAAGGAACAGTTCAAAGATAGTAACGAAGTTGTATGTGAATTTTTATTACCAGTAGATGATGATCAGAACTTCATTCCCGACCGCTTATCCAAATTGCACCTTTATTATGGAATGGATTTTAATTCCGGATTCAAGTTTGCAATTCACAGCTTATTCTCGGTTTCCTTTGACCGCAAGAAATTAGCTAAAGGGCTTTTGAACGATGCTATATTTATCAGAATTGCCGAGTTTTACTGCACCGAATTTGTAGAACTCATAAAAAGGGATTTTCCTAAAAAGGAACTTGAAATATTAAGCTACTCCAGAAAGCCTGATCATAACGTCGATGTTTTCTATAACCAGCTGAAAAAGCGATGGGCAGAGACTGATTTTATTTATCACAACGATACCGAAAAATATCTAAAGCCAGGTCAGGTTTATTTGGTAAACAAGGAGGAATATAAAGTATTCCGGGACGGTAGGCTTGGAGATATGGCGCTATTACTGGTTGACACCGAAACCGCAGTTTTCTTGAAAGAGGAGTGTGGGGTTAGCTCGCTGCCTGATCACTTTCTCAAAAGCCATATTGATGAGAAATGCAGTCAGTTTAGCAATGATCCATCGTTTTTTCAAGATCTTTATAATCTGGTATATAGCAAAAAACTATATCTAAGGGACAAACATATTCTCCTAAGCCAAAACAACATCCTGGTTTCAGGGAATACTTCCGAAGTTTACATGCAGCGCAAGAATGACTTTGTGGTTCCGGCAGTGTTAGAAAGCGAGTTTTCCTTTATACATGATAACCTTTCCTTTAGCTGGAGAAAAGAATCTAAAGACCTTCTAGGCATCAGGGAATATAACGAACCAGCCCTCATTACAGCTGCTATCCGCCTACTCAAAAAAACAAATGCAGAAATCACTTCAGACCAGGAGAAAATCCTGGCCATTCTCAGTTTTCTAAAGCAACTCAAATTATCTACTGATGATTGTGATCAGATCTATCAGGCCTGCTGGTTACCGGTAAGAGATGCCCAAAGCGATAAAAAAAAATGGGTACAGCCCATATTTTCTCCTGTTTACATGGAGGGTTTTCAGCTAGAGGATCTTTATGGGCAAATTGATGTCATAGATTTATCGCTCCTCAACCAGAGTGATGAAGACTGGAGTGAATTTTTATACAGTATTGGAATATGGAATATTCCAGCGGCATATATCATTGAGAAAAACCTCAATTCAGAAAATGAAGAAATCGAATTTGATCGAATACTCCATATGCCAAAAGCAATCGACGAGCGGTTTTCTAAACTTATCATCGAGAATTGGACGATCTATGAACGCTTCGTGACCTCCCGTTTTTCACTAAGAATGGATGTCACCGGGAGGCATGTAAACTCAAAGCTGCTAGAATCTTCTCTTTACAAAACTTTGCTAGACTCAGCTTGGATAAGAACCAAAAATGGAGGGCAAGGAGCGTGGCACGCGCCCACAGAAATACTAGGCATTTCCCCCGAAGAAAACAGAAAGACCGCTAGCCAAGTCATTTCCACATTTATACCGGTCTGGGAAGTAGACTACCACCTGTATGAGAAATTCATCACCGATTTTAGCATCAAGCATATTGGGGTTTTCACAAGGGGAAACTTTGAATCGATACTCTCCTATATCTCAACCCGGTATGCTGACCTTGATAAAATAGCTGAGATAAGCAACTTCGAAAAATTTTTTAACCGTATACTCAGCTTTCTTTATAATTTCTTAAACAGTCGCAATTATGATGCAGACGTAATTTCTTTTAAAGAGCAGCTTTTTCTCTCAAGAGGAATATTATCTAGAGAATACAGCTGGACTAAAGGTGCAGATTGCCTGCACATCGATGATAAAAACACGCTGGACAGGTTTGCTGGCACAGATATCCTTTCAGGCCTTGCCAGCCCTTATAGCTTTACAAAACGTGATAAAAATGAATGGGGAAAGTTCGCAAACAGGATCGGACGGCCCTTGAGCAAATTGATCCAGGGAGAGATCAGCACGAGCAGCACCCCATTTAAATTGACTTCTTTAGTTAGTCCACTGGACTTTGTACTAGCTTATGTGGAAAACGATCTTCCGGCGAATTTTAGCGATGACATAATCCTAGAGTTTAAAGAGATGGATGTTTATGCTCACAACAGCCTCACTGTTGCCTATACTGTTGAAGGTAGCCATGTTTTAGTTCAACAAGACTATTATCTCACCGGAACAAAAGATAAAATACTACTCCATATTGATCAAAAGGCCATGGCAGATAAAGTCCTGCTTTCAGTAGCCTTGCAAGGATATTTTGAGCTTTTCGTGAATGAAGACCTGAAAAGGCTAAACATTATATTTGAATACCTCCTTTCGGCCGGTCAGCGAAAATCAAAGATGGCCTATGCTGAAGCCCAGGAACTCGATAGCCTCAGAATTGATGAGATCGCAGCAATCTTGAAAAAAGACTATTATGTTAGCGAGAAAGTTTCGGTAGAGAGGACTGTGCCCCAACCAATCCGAACAATCAGGCCAGAAGCCAAACCAAAAACAACCATTGTACTTGAAGAGATCAGCGTAATAGAAAGTTATGGAGAATCATCCTTACAGGATCATCTTCATTATTTAAACGGTCACTTGGACATTCCTTTCACAGAGCTTGAACAGTCGTATGCCTTCATTAGTCGCCCAGAAACCAAGGAATTTGGAACTTATCCAGTTTTAAACCAGGGCATGAGACCAGCGAGAATAGAACTAGGTGAGAAGATGAAGAAAGAAGTAGGTTTTATGGCTGAATACTATATTTATCAAAGACTGCAAACAGGTAACCAGGAAACGCTGGAGAGAATAGGAATAGACCTGAAGCAGGCACTCAGTTTTAAATGGTACAACGTGCATAGGCTTGAAGACTTTAACTTGCCCGATGGTAGTATGGGAGCAGGTCATGATTTTTATCATGAAGATCTGGATATAGCAATCGAAGTCAAAGGCATGGTCAATCACTCAGCTTTTATTACCATTACCGGCCCCGAATTCGATAGCATGCGCGCGTTGGGAGAACGATATTTTCTGATTATTGTCAAGCACCTGATAGAAGGAAAATTATCTTCAGTAATCATACAAAACCCCTATGCACAATTTCTTGCAGGGCAATTGAAGTTCCTAGAAGCTAAAACTAACGCGCCGAGATAAGCACCTAATATACACAACAAAAAGCAGGATAAAAAAACAACACCAATACCTTCATCTATGGAAACATACGATATACTTTGCATATATAATGAAAACGAGATCCGCGTTAACGAGATTGTTGAAGCAATAAAACTTCGGGGGTATAAAACCTTTTTTTGGAGAACTGATGTAGAGATTGGTGAGCATTTTACGGGTAGAGAGCACTATGTGCTAGAAAACACAAAATCAGTACTGGTTTTTCTGGGAAGTTTTGGCTGGGGACCAAACCACCTTGCATTAACAGAAGAAGCAATCAAAACAGAATCTAATGTCATTCCCATTAAGATCGGTGATTTTCCTGACGGAGATGACCTGGAGGCTAGTGGCCTATTTCTGGAAAAGCGGTATGTGGAGATGTCCATTCCCAAAAGAAAGGACTATCTAAAGCTATTTGAACGTTTAGGACCACGAGTAAAAAATGTTTCTATAGAGTCTTTTGATAAATTCATTGAAAAGTTTTTACGGGCCAGTGATAAAGAGCAAGATATTTCATTGGCCAGTGTCAGTAAACTTGGCAGTAATGAAAAACGGATTTTGTCTAGTAATGTGATACTGAGGTTAAAAGACCTTGAATCTGATGAACTGCCAGAGTCAGATGAAACTCGGCTGGGCAGACATGTCATCTGGTGTGGACTCTTTAGCCTCCTAATTGCATCAGATCCCCACTCCTATAAGGCAAAGGAGTTAATTATTAATCATTTATCGTATAATGTTGCCCATAGCCACAATGTAGCGGTCTGGATTTTAGCCGAGCTTTATCACAGTAATGTCCCTTATCTTAATCAAGCTGCCGAAGCAGCTTTAAGGCGAAAATCGGGTGATGTAAGGTATTTAGCAAAAGCGATCCTTGGACCGGATGAAGAATTGATAAATGAATTTGACTTAATTCTTCGTGGAGAAGACCAGGAACAGATTAAAGGTGTCTTGGATATTTTAGAGATTTATGCTATCCCATACCTATTTCCCGCGATGCTCAAGCTTTTTCATCAAGTGAAATTAATTCCGGATGTTTTAAGGGCTTTAGCTAACTTAGAGTTAGATGAATATAGTGATCATGTACTGGATTTATTCTCGGTGACCGATCTCCTAGGGCTCTTTTATCAATCATATTTAGTTTCACCCGATATTGACCTGAACTCAGTAATTAGACTGTTAACGCTCTATCCTGATGAATATATAGAAGATGCCAAAAATAAATTACCACAAGACGAAGAGGCCCGGGATTTTGTAGATCTGATCAAAGGATGTTTTGAAAATCGTAATGAAGAAGAAAACGCTTATATCGGCTCCGGATACACCTCTGATCGATCAGATGTAGCTCTAGATTATCTTGGAATCGATAAAGATGTTTCAACCCTTTCTGCACTTATGCTTTCTAGGCAGGTATCTCCGCCACTAGCCATCGGGTTATTTGGAGGATGGGGAACAGGTAAATCGTTTTTTATGGAATCACTCCAGTCCAGGTGCAAAACCTTAATCCTTGAGCAGAAAAAAAACAAAAAAACTGCATTTCATACCAATATTGTACAGATCACTTTTAATGCGTGGAACTATTCTGATTCAAACCTATGGGCCAGCTTGGTTCATCATATCTTTGAATCGCTTTCTTACTTTCTTAATCCCGCAGAAACGCAAGAACAAAAACTCAAACAACTCACCTTGGAAGTTGCAGACAATGAAGCCGAGCAGCGCAAATATGAAAAACTCATTGAAGATGAAAAAAAGAAGATCGATGAAAAAACGGAACAGCTTGGTAAACTATCTCAGGAGCGGGAAAAAAGAAATATTGCTTTCTCCGAACTCTCCAGAGATGATTACGAAAAAATACTTACCGTCGAGCAAAAACAGGCAGCTAAAAAAATTGTAGATGATTTGGGCCTCACCGAGCTTAACTCTTCGGTAACAGATCTGGAAAACGCATTAAAAGAAGCTGAAACAACAAAGGGAAGAATTCTAAATGTGGCTTCCTGGTTTTTCAGCAAAGATCACTGGTTGTTAAAAGGATTCATCTTCGCTATGATTTTGGTTATCATCCCGGTAGCATGCTTTATCATCAGGGAGTATCATCCAAACATTTGGACATCAGTAGTTGGTTTCTTTGTTTGGTCAGCTGGCGCCATAGGTGGTTTGGTACTTTTGATCAAAACAGCACTTAAGCATATTAATAGTAGTCTTTCGGTAATAGAAGAAATGAAGACCAATATCGATGCTGTAATTAAAAGCAAAAGGGAAACGCCTACAGTACAGGAAACTGAACTGTCGCAAGAAATTACTCAATTGAAAGATCAAAAAGATACCAATGAGAAAATGGCAGGAGCATTACAACTGAAAGCAGAAGCTAGCAAAAAAAGCAAAGCGGAGTTCATCACCAAAATAAGCCTATCATCATTTATTGCAGACAGAGCGATCTCTTCTGATTATCTGGAGCATCTGGGCATAGTCACCAGAATCAGAAAAGATTTTCAATACCTGATTGATAAGATCCAGAACTCTCAGCATCTGATCAAGGGCAAAAAAGTCGAGAGGATCATCCTTTATATCGATGATTTAGACCGTTGCCCACCTGCAAAAGTATTTGAAGTCCTTCAGGCCGTGAATCTGCTATTGGCCTATGAACTTTTTGTTGTCGTAGTAGGCGTGGACACCGCCTGGATGACTAAATCGCTATCAGTTACGTTAGAGCAGCTCCATGAAAATAATGGCGAAAAGATAAGTCCTTTGAATTTTATCGAAAAAATTTTTCAGATCCCATATAATCTGAAACCCTTATCAGTCAATAGCTTCCCTAATCTCCTCAAAGGTTTGTTTACCCCACCTTTAAAGAAAGGCATTAGAATGCAGGAAAGTACCCCCACCTTACAGCAGCAAGAAAATAAAGATTTTAGCGAAAAAGAAAATGATCCAGGGATTAATCATATAGCTACAGCAATAGAATATCGAGAAGCATCAATAGATGCTAAGTCTGAAAACCAAAAACAAGATACTACCCAAGCTGAGATTACAACTTCACATTCTAATTATGAATCTATAGCAGCAGAAGAAAAGGAAAAGCGTTCGCGGGAAGTGACCAAAAACTTTCACATTGAAGAGGCTGCCTTGGAAATCAAGGACTGGGAATCGGAATTTGCAGGAAAACTATTTGAATTTATTTCTACGCCAAGGGCTGCCAAGCGCTTCGTGAATATTTACCGCTTGATGAAGGTCGGTATCTCCAAAAATGAGTTGACAGAATTTGAGGGTGTATCAGGAAACCCTGGGGACTTTCAGTGTCCAATGTTACTCCTCGCAATTATTGTTGGATGCCCTAATGAAGCACCAAATCTACTGGCCAATCTTTATAAGGAGGCATTGCAAGGACGCAATATCGCGCAAGGCCTGGATCAGATTTTAAACGAGGAAATTGCACAGGAAATCATGGGATTCCCTGTCAAAATAAGAAGGATCATTGACGATTTATGGTTTCGGGATACCTCAGCATTACTGCTCAAGTGGATACCGGAAGTTTCCCGTTTTTCATTTAGGGAAATCAAGCTTTAAAAGTGAATTTTGGCGCGCCCTAAATCTTTTGTTTTTCATATGGATATGCTCTTTAATTAATTTTTTTAATCTATGAATGGCCCTACTGAAACTCTTTTAACGTGCACTAGCCGGAACGGAACTGGAACATCTTCAAATTAGAAGATGGGGGCGTAATATGATAAGGTATTAGAAGCAATGCCTTACACAAGTCAAACTGCGGAAACTAGCTGTGTAGTTAATCTATTTTTCTTAAATATTCAAACCCATTATTATTCGCAATGGTAAGCAAGGGCTGTATATTTTGTAAAAACCTATCTCTTAAATCCGCTTCAGGTAATAGCTGCGCATTGGAATTTGGTGACAGGCTTAGGTAATCTTCCATTATGGGTTCGTTGGGGTAGTTTTCCGCCATCACTTCGATAGCTGTTTTTTGCAGCAGGTAATACCCGTCAAAATAATCTTCCATCCTGGGTAGTTTGTCGTTCTTCCGGCTGTTGAATGATGGATCGGCCGGGATCAGGTTCCAGATCAGATCATGCGATACAAAAGCGTAAGGGATAAAGTGTTCAACGGCGAAGCTGCCATGGGTAAGTTTTTTTTGTGTATATATACATTCCAGCGGGCCGGTATGGTCTAAAACCCTGTTCCAGAATTTGCGCTGGTTTAACAGGCTGTTCCTGCGCGCGGGTTTAATCAGTTTATTCGGGATATCAGGAACGTTGGGGTTATGTTTTTGCAGGTAAAGGCTCAGGTGCCAGTAACAAAATGCCTTTAAAATACCGGCATGCTCAACCAGGTAACCATGCCACCGCGGGTTTATGGTGAGGTTTTGCTCATCAAGGGCATAGGGGCAATCGTTTTCAAAATCTGCAGAACGGCAGTATATTTCAGTACGGTTACCTCTTAATTGCGGAAACCATGGGCTTAAGTATCGGTGTGGCACTTCGCTATCAAAATAACGGAGCGTTTTAGCGGTAGCGGGATTTAGGCTTTTAATGATCTTATGTTTAGCAATATCCTCTTTTTCATCAATGGTGATGCCCTCCAGTTCACGTATCTGGTTAATGGCCCGCTGTAACTGATCCTGTTTGCCAAAAGAAACATGGAAATAATTAACGGTATACCAGGCGCGTGATACCATGCCTGCAAAAAGACGGTGCTTTGGTATTACTGTGTTTCCTCCTTCCAGTTCTGATAAGATGGACAGCAGCCAGTAATACTTATAGGTTGCTGAAGTGTTGTTAAAACTCGCTGCCAGTAGGGCGATGGGAAGTCCGGGGCATTGGGGAAGGGGCAAAGTCATTTGTATCGTTTTTGATTTAGCTGGGCGCATATTTATTGCCAGATCGATTCTCGTCTACTTCTGGCTATGATTGGCAAATTCCTATGATCTTTCCTAAAAAGAGCACTGATTCAAAAGTCATTTAGGTTAAATTTATCAAAACATTTTAACATTCCTATTTTCAAAGGATAATATCCAAAGATAATTGACTGCCCATTTGCAGGGCAGTCGTTTAAGTTAAGGGCATTCCGGTAAGCTAAGTAGGTTGTCGGGCGTGTCACTGTCAGCTTCCGTTTTAAGGTATTTTTTACCCGAACGTGTTGCTACAACCACTTTCCTGACATGGCCGTTTACCGAAGTATAAAACGAATAAGTTCCGTTTTCGATACTCTTGATAGCATCGTCCAAGGTAAGTTTCCACCGCTGATTACTATGAATGCCACCCACATGCGTAATCCGTTCATATGCATTATAACGATCGTCTTTATTAATGCATGAAATCTGAACACTAGTAGCCATAATTTATTTTCTATTGTTCTCCGCTCTGTGCGGGTCCACGGATTCTTCTTTTGATCCAGATATCTGAATTGAACCTGTTTTCCTCCATTAACAGTTACCAAGGCCAAGTTAACGGATTGGGCAACTGGTTCTTTACGGTTTCCCGTATGCACAGGTGAGGTGGCTGATATAACTTTGTCCACATGATAACTGGACAGGCCGCCGGAGTCTAAATTGGAAATATTAAACAGCTTTGTCCTATCGGCAAATGCAAGGGTGGGTTAGGGAATAGGCAAAATAGTATCAGGAGGACCTTAAAGGGCAGATATGGAGCGACAATACCGTTGTGGTAGATACTTATAACGATTATGTGGCCAGCTGGTTTCGGTACACAAAATGTTACCATACCGAAGATCATTGAAATATGAGAGCGCAAAGGACAATAATAAGATTGTTATAAATGTTGCTTGCGAGTTGTCTTAAAACTCAGTTTTAATTACTAAATTGCTTGTTTAACACTAAATTATGCCTCATTCAATTTCATATCTCCTCATATGTTTTATGCTTGGGTACGGGCATGGCTTTTCTGCCGGGACAGTAGACCATAAAATAGATGTTACTTATAAACCCTTCGAAAGTTAAATTCAAGAGATGTATGAAAGGGGAGTCCATATTTCATAAATACGATTTGTTATTGCCATCAAAGTTTGATGGAGGATACCTTATTTTATCGCTTTATAAAAAAATCAGGGACGAGGAAATCGGACAATATTTTACAGCAAAAGAGATTACGGATATTCTGCAAAAGATTGCATATGACTATGGCGAAGGTTCGGTTAGGCAATGGAGCAAAATTAAGGGCCCCTTGTTTCATTATTATATCCGTAACCATCCCGATGAACCGTGGAAGTACTATCTTACAGATTACGCAAAGAATGTCATTGAGCTTATGTTTAATAAACTCAATAATCCATACAGGGAGCACCCACTTCGCAAAAGTTTTGAGGATTCCTTTAGTATAAGGATCGGCGAGATTAATAACATATTTGAGTTAGAAAGGAAATTTGGACGGATATTCATCCAAGGACCAAAGAGTGTAGTCACCGATCACTTAGAAGCATTGGAAGATGAACTTAAAATCGCTTATGAACAGTTAAATGAAATCTTACGAAACGAAGAGCTTAGAGATGCAGCAAGTATGGTCAGGAATTTTACGGTGATCTTCGGTAAATTTGGGGATCGCGCATTAGATATTACCAATGCTATATTGTCAAAGGATAAATTCCTCAGAGATCTGCAGTTTATTGTGGATGATTTCTATGCTTCTGCAGTTGATGGTAACATATTAGACGAGGCTGAAAAGTTGCAAAGAAGGGCAAATTGGGAACAAGCGAGAGAGATTTACTTGGATATTACAGTATTCTTCAATAGCATTGATCAGAAAATCGACCTGATTAGGCGCCAGATCAAAAATGCCAGTAACAAACTCACCGAACTTCAGGAGCAGTTTTCTGCAAGAGCGCATCTTCGGCTGATGCTTAAAAAATTTTTCCACCTGGCGTTGGATAGTGCACATTTCGCCGGAGACCAGATCGGTTTAAATGAAAATTTTCCGTTAAAAAAACTTGTGCACGAGAAAACAAGAATACTTTATCCTAAGCACTATGAATTTGGTCTTAAGGTCGAAAATAGATTGATTCCGCAACACGAAGATAATGCGTACGAAAAATTGGAACGGGAAAGGATCGAAAAGGAGATTAGGCGCCAGCAGATCATATACGATTGGTCAGAAAAAGTTAAACGCAATATCAAAGACGGGATAAATATCGAGATCAGTGAACTTATGGAAACTGTTACCCTTGCAGAAGGCGATATTTCTCTTGCCTACCAGGTTGCTGCAAATGTAATCTCCTTCGCCTCCTCCGACACAGATATAGAGGTTGAAATCAGCCAAAAATTAATAACACTCTCAAACCACAATTTCTCACTATGGAAGACCAAAGTTTCAAAAACATAGATTATTCCTTTTTATTGGAAGAAGAGGTCGAAAAAGTTTTTGCCAATCTAAATATTACCCTTTTACAGGGCAAACATATTGATCAGTCGGAATACTTGATATTTTCTGCGATCCAGAAGTTCGAGGGCGAGTGGAAGCACTTTTATGAAAGGCTGTATAGGATAAATCTTATCACAGATAATTTCGATGGGCGTACTTACTATTATCTTGATTTCTTTGAGAATGGAAAAGGCGGATTGAGTGATCAAAGTAGATATAGAGAACTTAGTGAAACGCAGACCATCATCGGGCTGATGCTTCTTGATATGTACTATCTTCGTTATTTTGAGGAGAGGAAGATGGTTAGCTGGGCAGAGATTAAAAATCAGATTATGGAGAGCGATCAGCAAGAAGCATACAAACGAATCTTATTTGGAGATATAAGAGGAGATTTTGATGAGAAAGAATGGGCCAGTGCCGAGAGCAAATTCAAGTCAGCCATCACAAGCTTTGATAAATTAGGCTGGGTTTCAAAACACTCGTCGCAACATGAAGAACTTCTGTTCGAAATCCATCCGGCTATACACCGGCTCGCGAAATTGTACGCCGCAGAGCTTGAAGATTTCGATACTTTCTCAAAAATAATAAAAAGCCGGGGAGAGCAGTCATGAATTATCCCAGCATATATTCCCTCTCTACGGTTGGGGTAATTAAACACTATATTCATGATTATCTCTTCCATCATAAAAGAACAGATTTTGTCGGTTCTAACGGTGTTGGAAAATCCATTATTGCAGATATATTACAGATGATGTTTATATTCGATAAGGACCTGATCAGATTCGGTACAGATGGGCTCAAAAAAGAAGAAAGGCACATCAACACACTCCCATATAAAATGAAATTCGCCTACTGCTTTTTAAATGTAGAGGTTGATCAGGGGAAATTTATTCTTATGGGCATCCAAATCCAAAACCAAAAAAATAAAAGAATTACCCCATTTCTGGTTACCAAGACTGCGGATACCAATCAAGCTATCGAACACTTGGCCTTTGGCCAATCGGAGATGCTATTGGCCAAAGATTTTGTCAATCAGGGTGCATTACCAGATCTCCAGGAGCTGTCCAAATATTTTCATGAAGAGATGAACCTAAGGTTGAATTTCTATCGAAGCAAGGATGATATTCAAGAATATTACCGTTTTCTCTACGAGAAACACATTACGCCGCTCAATCTTACGCAAGAAAAAAGTCTAAAGGCCTTTGCAAAGGTAATCCAATCCTTTTCAAAGGCGAAGTCGCTCAACCTTAGTGGAAGTCAGGCATCCAAGAACTTAAAGGATTTTCTTTTTGAAGATTCCGATGAGGATATATTAACTAACTACAATAAAGAACAAATTGAGCTCGAAAAGATCATCAGGGACTACGACTCCCTAAACAGCATGATATGCCAGCTCGGGGAGAAACAGTCAAGGTTAATTAAATTGTCTGATCTCAGTGAAGAATACGATAAATTATTCAAGATCGCACGCAAAGCTCAGGTGTGTGAGGCTCATCACAGGTTAAGATCACATAGGCAATTAGAAAAACAGGGATTGGCTGAACAGAAGGTTCACATCAAAAGAGAGGAAACAGTTAAGAGCATTATGCAAAGATTGCCTGCTTTCCAAGAGCGGATCGATAGAAATTATAAAAAGGCCGACGAACACCTATTGGCATTTGGCGATTATGAGAACCTATATAGCCGTTCTGCGGAATTGGAAGAGCAGATCGCGGATCTCGAGGCAGTTGCTGTTCCTGAAATTGATGAAAGTTGGGCAATTGAAACAGGTACGATCGACCTTGGTATAAGAAAGGTTCAGGATTTTAAAAATGCAATCGGCTTTGCCAAGCACTATCTTGATAAATACAACACCTTAGAAAAAGTGGAACAATCGAGAAAGGAGCAAAACGAAAAAATCATGGAAATGAGGCTCAAACTGACTGAGCAAAAGACTAGGAAAAGTAGTCTCCTTGAATTGCTGGAAAGCGGCATTAGCGACGGTATTATGAGCTGGTTTATCAAAAGTAAACCTACTTTAAGCAAACAGGCCTTACAAGCTGTCTTGTATTTTGCTATTACACCACAGCGGGAGGATCTCGATAATCCAGAGCATCCAAGATATCTGGATCCAAAAGAGCTTTTCACAAATTTCGAGTTTAAAAGTTCTAAAAAAGGAATCTGGGTTAAACTAGGTGCCTTGCATGAATTTATTGCCCATAACCCCCAGGCAGATTTATTAGAAGATGGGCAAAGTCTTGATGAATCGATCACTTTGATCATTGAAAACCTAAAAGTAGAGTTGAGTCAGATCAACAGTGATCTTTCAGTTTTGGATGATGTTCAGGACGGAAAAGAATACGATATTAGGCAGTTCCAAATTCAATTTGACCATCAACTTAGCGAAAGTAGCAGGATCGAGCGGTTGAAGTCATCTGTCTCATTAATCCTGAAAACAGGAGAAAAAATAAGTCAGTTAAAAACAGAGAAAAAAATAATCGACGAGGAGTTGCTTAATATCCGCTCCGAATTTAAGATTGATATCAGTGAGGCCTCAGCGCTTAAGAAATTGTTGCAAATCGATCGGTCTAGATGGGAAAAGAGGGTAAGGAGATGTGCAGAAAAAAAGGGGGCGATCAGTGAAGAACTTAAAGGATTGATGTTGTCGATCATTAGAACAAAAAAAGAAATCGCCGCAATTACTGCTCAAATCCTGATTGAACAGAAAGAGTTTGAAGACATGATCAATGAATACTATAAAGAGTTCTCAGAAAATATCGATGACTTTGGTGAGCATCCGATTCCCGCCAATACTGCAGTCGAAAATGCTGAGCAGGCGTTTGAGCTATATCGAAATGCTTATCAGGCTATCGTACACTTTTTCGCTGAGACCAGCGAGAATAAGAACCAACATGTCAAGATGGAAATCGATAAAAAAACATTTTCATTTGCTGTATTAGAAAGGGCGCTGCTAGACAAAATCAAATCAAAGGACGATATTACTGTGGTGCTTCAGGAAGCCAATCAAGAGCGTACCAAGATAGCTGATGGAATCAGGGACAGTATGATCAAGATCTTTGGTAAGACAGCTGAGAGATTCCAGAAATACAAACTGCAGACCCAGCGAATCAATACTTTTTTTGTGAATCGAAAGATCAGTGGCAAATTCTTCTTCAAGCTTGAGTTCAAAGAAAACACACAGGTAAGTATCAGTTATGTAGAAGATATGGCCTATAAGGTTAGAGAGGTGGCTACTACAGGAGAATTGCAATTTGGAAAACCAATAACAGAGTTCATCGAAGACTTTTTTAAGAGTATTGCCCGAATGAAAGAAAAGATGCCGATAGAAAAGCTGTTAGACCCGAGAACCTATTTCGAATTGGCTGCGCGTTTGGATGACCAATATGGAGTAGAGGTGCCGGGAAGTACGGGAGAAACTTATTCTGCGATTGCGTTACTTGGGGTAGCCAGGCTCTCTGCCGTCCAGCGTGAAGAAAGAAAGGGGCTTAGGTTTATTATCCTGGAAGAGCTTGGTAGTTTGGATGAGGTTAACTTCAATACCTTTCCGGCTATTGCAGAAGAGTTCAAGTATCAGATCATCACTATGGCTCCTCATACGTTCAATATTGGATTCGCTGAGGAATGGTATGCCCATCACCTTATTAAGGGAAAGGGAAATGGGGATATCAACTATGCACCATCTGCCTCATATTTCAAGACCAATGAGTTTAACGAGGATCTAAATCTATACATAGAAAAATTAGCGCAATGAACTGGGTAGAATTACGGGCATTAAATCAGCTCTACGAAAATGGAAAAGTTAAGATGACAGAAACGCTGGCACAAAGTGGCGAAGTAGGATACCTGGTAAATTCTCTTGGTGTTCTGGAACGTGATCGAAAGGAAATAAGGGCAACCTCTGATTTTAATGCCCTTTACCAGAGAGATTATTTGAATCATTATCTAAAATATAGCGAATTTTTAATGCAACTGGAGATACTCACTCCGCACACTAGACTAGAGGAAACAGATATCAATATTCTAATGGATATCCATCAAAAGATGGTCAAAGGGGATCTGGACGAATTGCGTAAACAGATCATAGCCTCAGATGAATCTGTCAAGGGCGTATCACTCATGTTCTTTAAAAACGAAAAATACCTGAAACATAAGGGCAGTCTAATTGACGCGCTAAAGAAAATACTTAAAGTTGAACATTTCTCTTATGAAAAAGACCAACAGTATATCTATAAATTGGAATGTTACGCTCCAAAGGCAATTGTACTTTGTGAAAACCTCGATTTTTTAACCAAGCCCGATAGACCAAGAAATCATCATATAGAATTATGGTATGCAGGAGGTAAAAATGTGCCAAAACTTGATTTCTCATCCACGAGGGGATTGCCAATATACTACTCTTGCGATTGGGATTACGATGGTCTTTATATAATATATCCCCTGGTAAAGGAGAAAATTCCGGGCATCGGTTTGCTTTATCCAAATGGCGCGCACAAAAGTGTCGTTAAAACGGAGCATAAAAGCAAATGGAAAGGTTCACGGCTGGTGGATAACAGTATGTTTACAGAAAAAGAACATCGACTTATCAAGGAGCTAATTGAAGAGGATTGTTGGATTATCGAAGAGTCGAACGATATTATTGAAATGATGAAAGAAAATTTGATGAACCTGTTATAGACCACGTGATATTTTTTCGAAATGCTCAAATTCTATATGTTGTTCTCCATTTTCTTTTTTTCATATCTACATAATGCAATATTTTATAACTAGATTTAAAATTTAAACCGCTCTCCATGTTAAATTATATCAGAAAATATCCATATCCATGCAAATAATCGATGCGCAAAAAGTGGATATGTCAAAATTCGGGGTTAATACATCTTGTGGTGTCTATTTAATCCACCTAAAAGTACTGGATATCAATTCTAGGGCTAAAGAAATTATAAATATGCTGACTGACAGAAGCTGGATTCATAAGTTAGGTGTCGTCGATCGTAAGTCATATGAAGCAAGAGCAGAACAGACTATTAAAAAAATTGTTGAAGATATACTGACGAAGGTAGATAGTAAGGTGACCGAAGATTTTGGGGAATACCTTGTGTCGGATTCTGCTGGAAATGCATTAAGAGATACCCATAAGCATGTTAAGGTAGTTTTGGCAGAACTATGGAAAGAACAAAAGACAGGTAACCCTGGGTTTGACTTCCACACTGAAGGTCCAAACGAGATAATCCTCTTTGGGGAGGCGAAATTCAAAACATCAGGTAGTCCATACACTATAGCACTTGAACAGATTGTTGACTTTGTGCAATTAAAAAAGGATGAAATGGAACTTGCGGACCTTCAAAGGCTGGTAAGTTCGAATGCGGTCTCCAATGCCGTCGCTAATATCAAGGGATATATTGCCGCCTTTTCTTTGAATGCCATAAACCATGTGTCAATATTTGAAAAGGCTCTTAAATCTGATGCAGCCCAAAAGCTTTTGTGTCATAAGGAACTTTATTTGATCGGCGTTGAGATATGAGTGTAAATGACCTCATAAATGGCGAAAATCTAGAAGCGAGGCTTCGGGACATCCTGACCAAAATACATACCAGAGGGCCGATAGAAGTTGGAGAATTCGAGTTTCTTGCTTACGCGAAAAAGTTTCATCCAAAGGTATTTGTCAACTATGAAAAAACGCTACTTAATTTCATAGGTCTGTTCTACAAGCTTTCACCTGCTAATAGTCTTATGGAAGAGCTATATTCCATATTTGCAGACAGCATCGAATCTGAGACAGGCAACAAGTTTACTCCGGTCCAAGCCGATGCTTTTAAGAAAATCAGCAGTAATGTATATTTTTCTTTCTCTGCTCCTACAAGTGCTGGCAAATCATTTCTGTTCCGTGAAATTATCAGCAAATCGGCAGGTGACATTGTTATTGTTGTTCCGTCAAGAGCACTAATCGCCGAATACATGTACATCCTTGAGAGTCTTGTTGATAAGGATGTGCTCATACTTCAGTTCATTGAAATCGTTAATGTACTGCATACCCGTAGGAGAATTTATGTTATCACTCCAGAAAGGGGAGTTGAACTCTTCAAGAATTTAGGTAAGTTAAATATTGAGCTTTTCCTTTTCGATGAGGCCCAGATTTCCGACGAGGAGGTCAGGGGAATGAGGTTCGATTCCTTTGTTAGAAGGGTCGACCGGCTTGTTCCGGTTGCAAAAAAGGTTTTCACCCATCCATTTATCCTAAATCCAGAGGCGCAGCTCTCCAAGCACAATTTCGATCAGCTTTCAGACCATTATTGTTACCGCCAGCACTCTGTGGGGAAAATCCATCTGGTGCTGAAGGACCAGAAATTCGAATATTTTTCTCCCTTTGTTGTTGGTACAAAGATAGAGACGGTACCCACCGATGACGATATAATCAAAAGTACGCTCGAAGCTAATGGTACGGTATTGATTTATACATCGAAGAACAAAATCTATGATGGTTCCTTTTTGTTAGATTTTGACAAATATATCACCCTATGCCCGAAACTCACAAATCCAACGGCTTTGGAATATGTCGAAGAATTGAGACAGTTTATAGGCGCCTCCACTCGAGGTCCTGAAAAACACTCTACACTGATAGATATGATGGAAAAAGGTATCGTAATACATCATGGATCTATTCCCCTCAAGGCGAGACTTATCATTGAATCCTTCGTAAATAATAATTTTGCGAAGCTCTGTTTTTCAACATCCACATTGATACAGGGTATCAATATGCCTTTTGATATTGTTTGGATTAATAATTTTAAGTTTACCGGGTCAGACCAGCAAAAAAATCTGGACCTGAAAAATCTCATCGGCAGAGCTGGAAGAAGCACGCATCTAAAAGATACTTTTGACTATGGTTTCGTAATCATTGAAAATAAAAATCTTAACCTTTTCAGAAAGCGCATTTTAGAAGCTTCAACGATAAAAAGTACATCATTACTGGATGAAAATGTGGCTAATGTAAGCGAAGACATGGTGGATATTGTACAAGCGATACAAAATGATTCCTTCAACGACGAACTTCAGCTTACAAATACGCAAGTAGAAAGGATTCGAAAGGCTGATTCTGACCAGGATATATTTTACATACTGGATAATCTGTTAATTGATAATTTACCGTTGAATGGTAGGCAGTATTACAATCTATCGCAGCACTATAGGGCCAAGATCAAGACCGCATTTCAAAACATATTTATTTCCCACTTAAGGCGGCAAGAACTTACCAGGTCGGAAAAAGCCATTCTTAGTGCATCTATCCCAATTATGCTATGGCAAATTCAGGGCAAATCATTTGCTGAAATCGTTTCTCTCCGGCATGCCTATCTAACTAGCAGGACAGAGTTGCGCAGTATTCTAGCAAGAGTAAAAAAGAAAGAGATTACTGGAGCTGAAGGCGTAAGGCTGAGGGCGCAAATCAAGGTTAAAAGATCTCCGATGGCCTCTCCTCTTCCTAATATAAAAGTTAAGGCACCTAGTCTTTTTGAGGAAATTCCTGTTGATGATTTAGATTACGATAAGCTAGTGTACGATACCTATGATTATTTGGACAAAGTGATCAGCCTTTCACTTTCCGATCCAATTTGTGCCGCATTGCAGCTATTTTTTGAAAAAACGGGAGATGACAGAGCGCTGACGATAAAGAACTATATTAAATATGGAACAAATGATAAAAAAGAAATTTGGTTGCTCAGATATGGTTTCAGCTTTGAAGATGTCGAATGGATTGCAGCTTATGTGATTGACATCGACGATCAGGAAATCAATTTTTCGCAGAATATCAGCCAATTATCTCCCGAAGAACTTGAAATAATTGAACGATTTGTGAACTAAACGCCTGGATTAAAAACATTGTTACATTTTATTGCAGGTTTAAACACAAGCTGTGGATGACTCTGGGCAATTAAGGAGCAGCTACCCGATGAAGCTCAAGCCGCTTTCCACTTAAATTTAAATGGATTGATATGATCAGGCTGATAACCAGGGATTTTCAGACACTCATTGACAATCGTATTTGTAAAGCCGGTTCTATAATAATAGTCTACAAGTGCTAGCACCTTGTCAAGTCCATGGTAATGAAGGTTGCTTAGCGCCTAATAGTCTGTTCTGGTAATGTAATTAATTTATCGATAGATTAACTGTGGATATTAGCGCATTCCATCCCTTGGATGAGATACCATACTATGAAATCATTATAGCTGGTCTTTAGTTGGTGGGCAAGGTCGAACCCGTTCCCAATAAGGATCAGTCGGTTCATTTTTATCTAGGTACTTTTCATGAGTTCGGATTGCGTTAAAATCCGTCTGTTCATCTAATATCCGTTACCTGGTTTAAATCGAAATCCGATATGAACAATAAAATTGGAGATGTGAAGAGCGGTAATTTTTATTTGTACCCCGGAAGGGATTCGAACCCCTGGCTCATAATTGACGGATCTGAAATTATAAAGGACTGATTTTGATAGGCGGTGTCTTTGCTTGGCTAAATTAATACATATTCTTAATATTATTCGGTGACATCTAGTTACAAGAAAAGTTTTTCAGAAAGTATACTTCTTAGTTGCCTACTTGCTAATATTGTTTATCTTGACGGAAGTCTTTCTAGATTGGCATTCTAATTAAACTGTATGTATCAGCATATTCAAGAAATTATATCACTTAAATCATTAAAAGTAAATATCATCGATTTATTTGTCGAGTCACTCACGAGCTTCTTAGGATGTCGGATAAAGATATATCATGATCCATATAATTCCTTTTTGGAAAAGTATGGAATTGATATTTTAGCAAATCCTGAGAGAGGAGTCTATGAAATTGATTCATCATCAGCTATAATAATTGGGCGAATAACTAATGAAAACGGCCAATTAAGATCTGCAATTGGATTTCTTTTAATAGGAGTTGATTTCAGAAGTTCCTCGAGGATATTAGGAATTATTGAGCGTACTTTTTCATTTTCGTTGACCTCTGAAATCGAAAACAACTTTAGACGCTCGCTTATAACATTTGGTGATGATTTGATAAAAAGAATAATTTGTACATTCATCGCAAAAGGAAAATATAATCCTGGAAATGTTAGACACATTCTAGAGTACTTTTTTAAACTTAGAACTACTTCATTTGAAGGGAGCTATTTCTCAACTGGGGCTATCATCAGTAAATCTGGAGATTTTTTTAACGGAACCTTTGATCGTAAGAGATTTGGTATGTCAAAAAGGCTCACCAACTTTATTTCCATCTTAGGAACCAATTCCATAAACAAACGTCTTTGGTATTTGGTCGACGGAAAGACATCTTTCTTGCTTGGCAGTAAAAATTTGCTCTTTAGGGATCTATTTATCTTAAATGATGATTATGCCAAGAATAACTTCTTAGCTGTTTATTCACTCGCTTTAACATTAAAGGGGGGAGATTTCCTTATAAAAATTGAAAATGAAAAAAGCATGTCTATAATTACGGCGGATGGCATCGAGTTTTTATTTTATGAAAATCGATGGAAATTAAGAAATTTTAAAGGACTGAAAAAATTATTACAGGAGAAAATTAGCACAGATGTGTTAATTATTGATTCAATACTTTTTTATATTTTGAATTGCTCAAAAAAACAAATGAGTAGTATTTTGTGGTTTCCAGATGATTTGGGCGACATCGACCAGTATATTAATCCAGACACTAAAAATAGTTTTCTAAATGACAAAATAAATATTACTGAAAGGAGTGCAATAAATCATCTCTTTAGATGTTTATCAAGTGATGGTGTTTCTGTTTTTGATAAGCGGGGTAACCTTGAATACATGGGAGTGATCGTTGATATAGGTAAAGGCAAAGTTAAAGGAATCGCAGGTACAGGTGAGACGGCTGCATCCATACTCTGCTCAAACGGTGTGTCTATCAAAATCTCCCAAGATGGTGCTATTAAAATTTTCACGGATCTTTATGAAGAACCATATCATTTTTAAAAGCAAGGCCAGATAAGCGGCTAATCTTTAACTAGACGCCTTCTATATTAATGGTTATAGAAGTTACTATATATAATGTTCACAAATTTACAGTGATGAGAGGGATTCACTTTCGCAAATAATAATAATTCTTGAATGAGAATTACAATTTAGATTTCAAGAATTTTATTGCTTTTTTGAAATTATTGAGAGTAGCGGATTCCAAGTCGATTTTTTCTTCATTGATATAAAGTTCCTGAATACTCCTATTAAATATTTTCTTATGATACCTTGCTTCGTCAGGATAGTGGGCATTTTGAATTTTCAGTCGATCTCCAATCGAGAAAAGATCTTCAGTTTCAAAATTTTGCCACTGAACATCAATATCTTCAAAAGTCACGAATAGATCCTTGGCGTAAATACCAAATAACTCTATATATCTTTCCTTTTGTTTTTTCCCTTCCTTGTCAGAGTCTAGTAAAACTACAAATTTCCTACCCCAACCTAAATATAGTGATATTAGCGATTCAAGGTTGCTGGAGCTAGTTCCGGGTATAATTTTTAAAGATTTGGTGTTTGCAATTATGACTTCTTGCATATAGTTAAGCGTGTAAAAGTCGTTTTTTCCTTCGGTTATAACAACTTGAGGTACTAATTCGAGATTTGTTGGTCTATAATCTAATACTTCTAATATTGGCTGAAAATAGTTACTTTGATTAGGGTGGTTGACCGCAAATTGCCTGTATTTATATATTTTAACCTTAGTATTTTTAGAATTATAAGTTACTTCATTATCATAGTCAATAGCTTCGTTTTTAATGACAAATGTGTTTTCCAACCATCTTGGATTTATAAGATAATGACTGTGAGTAGTATAAATTACGTTCGGAAGTTTTTCAAAACTCTTTAGTAATTCCATTTGGGCAGATGGATGTAGGTTAGACGCGGGTTCGTCAAATAAAAAAAGTGCATTTTTACTTTGTTTCCTAAAACTTCGGAATTGGGTTAATAAAATGTATACAAAAAACCAACGGAATCCTAAAGACCTCTCAACAAGTCTATATGTATCAACATCATCTTTTATGTTAAATTCAATGTATGCTCCGGAACTATCGGCACCAGTGAAAAGTACAATTTCCGTCTTGGAAATTTCCTTTTTAAAGATTTGATTCCATTTTTTAAAAATTAATTCAGTAAGCTGTTTTTGCATTTTTCCCAGCAAACTATTTAAATTTCTTTTATCTTTTTCATCTGTCGATTCGATCCTTTTAATCAAATGATCCTGCAAATTTAGGCCGTTGTCAAGCGAATCCAGGACATCTTGAATTATAGTTTGATAATATTTATGTTTCGCATCATCTATATCGCTACCCAGATAAATTTTCTCAGGAAACTCAAAAAGAAAATTAGGAAAGTACAAAATACTTGGCAAACGTTGTTGAATAACCTCATTAGCTAGAAGCGCTTGTTCGTTGTTAAGTGATACTGTTTTCCTTCCTTTACCTACTACTCCTTCGAAACTATATCTCCAATGAAATTCTGTCTTTTCTTTTTTGTATTCAGAATTTACAAAGTGATAATTCTGTGTATAAACAATAGACCTTGTCCATTTTTTCAATGCAATGTTATGCTTTTTAAATTTTTTAGTTATTTCACTAATATCATCATCATCTAATTCTAAACCGGCTTCAATACTTATTTTCCCATTGAAATTGTCTCTTTTGTTAATTGGAATAAGATTGTGGATATCAGAAACCTCATAATTATCCAATTTCAATGCGTTTAAAGTTTCTGGCTTATAAGCGAAGTAATTAATAGCTTCCAGCACCGTTGTCTTCCCACTTTCATTAAGGCCAACCAAAGTGAAAATTTTGCCGTCCGAACTTTTATTTAGTTCTAGTTTTTGAGAATCGATCCCTTTAAAATTTTCAAAGAGAAAATAAGTAAATTTCATATTCGAGGGTTAATTATTTGTATAGTGTAATGTGCAAATTTATTCAAATTCAACTGATGTTATCATTTGATATGAGGACCTCTGCAATCGGTATGTCTGCTGGTGCCAAATTAACACTAAGGAGGTGCCTTTTTTCTACCCATTGGATTGCATCATGATCGGTCAAGATGAAATCAGCTTGGATAAATTTACAGGTATAAGCAATAAGTTCTATTTGTATTTCGTATTGATGAATAATGGTTTTAAAATGATCGCCAATTTCAACCTGCATGGCAAGCTCTTCTTTAAGTTCTCTAATGAGGGCTTTGCTTTCCGATTCCCCAAATTCGACTTTTCCGCCCGGGAATTCCCAATAACCACCAAGGGGTTTTTCAGGTTTTCTTCTGCAAAGAAGTATCTTATCTTCCTTGAAAATAATGCCACAAACAACTCTAATTGTATCCATGCGCAAAGCGGTGATAGGCAAGATTTAATAAATTTAGTTTATGCTTTTCCTTTAAAATTAACTTACCATTTATATCGCCTAAAAAGTTAAATTCATCTGAGATAGAGAATAGACCTTTGTCAAACATTACATGATGGTTAGGACACAAACATATGAGGTTGTTTGAGTTGTCATCTCCGTTATGTGGTTTGCCTAGCGGTTTAATGTGTGCGCCTTCCGCATAGCGGCCTACTTTGGTGACGATAGTATGATCACAAACCTGGCATTGGTAATTGTAGAGTTGTTTCACCTCTCTCGCTATTTTGGTATCGCGAACTATTCTTAAAACAACGCTTTCAACCCTCTTTTTTTCCTTTGTATCGTAATTAAGTTCAATATCTTCTGTGGTTTTACGCTGAGGATTAGTGCCTGCATATTCAAGCTTATATCTGCAGATTTTAAAACCGCTTTTACCAATCTCCTGCCACGCGTCAATTACACTGTAAAGACCTGCATATTTATAGCCTTTTTTTGGAGATAATGGGTTTTTGTGGTTTGCACCTCTTATTACTCTCACAGGTAATCCTTCGTCCATGCTTTTTAATAATCCAGCGTTGCCTCTGTTATTCCAGTCTTGGTCTTTGGTTTGCTTTTTGCTTTCGCCATCGTTACCGCCCGCGCCTGTATAGATGATCGTATCGCCGAGGTCGTCGTCATCTGCATAGCCTCCCGAAAGAACAATTGCCGCAACGCCTGTTTTACCTGTGCCATCTATTCCTCCTGCCCAGTTTCTATGGAAACTATCTTTCATCATTATTCTTCTATCTTCGAATTGATAACCTTCTGGAATACCTTTTATCTCTCCGAATATTATTGGCTTAGTCATGAAAAATTAGCACTTAGTAATGTCGTTATTTATTTAAATCAGACCCTATTTGACTGTAATGCCATCAAATGGTATCTAGCAAATCTGGATTGTTTAAGTGTTATCTAAATACCCCAACGCAGCAATCTTAAGCCTCATGGTAGTGGCATACCTATAACACCAATTTCGAATAGGGGGAAGCTTGTTCTGCCATTGCACTTGCTCATCTAGTAAAACAAACTCCCTATTCTTTAAGCCTTTTAGTTTTATTGCTTTTTAAATACCTCAACCCCCGCTTCCGCTACAATTATTTGTACACAATAAATAATATTATTTATATTTATAATAACCGAATCTATCCAGGTATGGAAAACTTAAGAAAAGGCCTTTCGAACATGCTGTCTCTCATTATCCCAAAAGAAAATCATCAGTATTACTCATGGGGAGAAATTGCTATTGGTATGTTAATTTTATTAATCTTCCTTTCAGCTTGTTTTCTTGCTTCTATCGCCGTATAAAGATTTATTCAGTTTTCTTTATTGGCATAAAAAACTTTTTTACCTCCACATTTAAACCATCTGCAATATCCAATAGGGTTGACAGCATAAAATCTTCCTTTCCGTGTTCAATGTCACTTATTTTTGAACGATCACCAAAAAATTTATCTGCTAACTCCTGTTGGGTTAAACCAGCCTTTTTTCTGTAAGCTTTTACATTCAAACCAATGATTTTAAATATATCTGTATGTTTTTTCAATTTTATTTAAAATATTTTGTGGTTTTATTGCCACGTTTAATATTTATTATTATATTTGTTATCAGTTATTTATAGCGACAAACAGAGCAGGGTTTAGCCTTGCTTTAACGATGTCTCTCATGAAACGAAACCGCTAATTTCCCCATGAGCCGACCGTGAGTTCGCCAATACTATTGAGTTTTGCTATCTTCGTGATATCTTATATTCAATAGGGCGGACTTTGCGTGAGCCTTTCGGGGAACTTGGATTAATTTCCAAGTGGTTCTTAGCGGTACCAGTTTCGAAAGCAGTAAAGTTCGCCCTATTGGTTTTCCAATCTGGTTTTCTTCTGCTTTTTTGAGTAAGCATCGTTTTACATAAAACTACCGTTTATGAAAACGAACCAATTAACCGCCATCAACTTTTATTACTTCAAGGAGGTGATCAAAGCGTATTCCCTGCAACTCTTGTTAAAGAACGTGATCTGTTCTCCATCGTAATGCTAGTGCCGGAATTACAGGTATAAAATAGCCCGATAAAAACAGGGGGTTGGTGTGAGAGTGCGCACGTATTCCCTGTGGGTTAATTTAGCCTGGTGCCAGCCCTTTATTGCTTTTAGGCAAGGTGCATTACTATGGTTATTCGCATTCCCAAGGTAAGTAACTTTTTGCTCATTTGCAATACGGTTTCCCGTATCTGCCTGTTTTTGGGCGGGGGGGCTGGTTTTTGTCTTTTTTTAATAAAATACAGGGGCTTTCTGCTTTCAATCTATCCATTTTACCCGAGCTAACCATTTGCCATGACCACCAATAACCGATACCTACCGCTTTTTTTCCTCTCCTGGGCATTTTTATACAGCCCCTTTGCCGTATGGAGCATTTGGCTGGCAAGTGCTGGCGGGCATCAACAGGTTGTGGCGGAGAGAAACCGGGTTGAAAAGGTGTCGCGGCATCCACAAGGCGGGAAGCCAGTGCCTGATGATTTGACCTGTTTCTGTACTTTTTATGGAAATAAAGCCTGGGGTTTTAATTGTAACCTCAATTTTTTGGTGTCTTACTATTTAACGGAGCAGGAGGGAGTTGGCCATGGAGATCAGTAGCTGTTACCCTTTCGATCGGCTGTATGCCTTGAAGCCGAAAAACCCCGTATAGGTTTTGGCGGTGCAGGGGGCTTTATATAGGTTTTTTAATGATGTAATAATTCCGTCCCCTGCATTTGCTTTAGTCACTGTCTTTTTTTCGAAAGACCGGGATTTTTTCTTGTCAACTTAACCCAAACTTATGAACCCATCTACAATGGCTATCTCAAAGGGGAAGCTATGCCCTCCTATTTACCATAGCGTTTTAAAAATATTTACCGTTTTGATGCTGATAATGGCCCTAACCGCAAACAGGGCTGCAGCACAGGAAGCCAGGCCGGCCAGCGGGATTGCCGTTGGCGGGGCCGTTCCTGACTCTTTATTACATGCAGAACTGAATGTACTAGGTGCCGGGGCGGGCACTGCTTTCAAACTGGCTGGTTTTAAGGGCAAGCCCTTTATTCTTGATTTTTGGGCAAGCTGGTGCGGAAGCTGTATCAAAAGCCTGCCACATGCAGATAGCCTGCTAAAGGCGAACGGGCAGGCATTAGGGATTGTACTGGTGAATTCATCAGCCCGTGACCGGGATGCAGAAAAACTGGCCCGGTTCGTTGATACTTTTTTGAAAGACCATCCGGGTTTTTCAGTTCCGTTTATCGCGCAGCACGAGCTGTTTTCGAGGTATTTTAAGATCAGCAGGTTGCCATGTTATGTATGGGTGGGCAGTGATGGATTGATAAAGGCCGTTACCGGATATGGTACACTCCATGAGGAAAACGTCCGTCGGTTTTTAGCGGGTGGGCAGCTTTTGATGGGAAAGGAGGGGATTTGACATGGGTGGTTTAAAATCTAATTCGCATAGCTTTAAGTGGAACCTTTTGCTCATCTTCTCAGCTGTGCTGATACTCTTGTTTTCGGTATTATCTGTTGTTGCGCAGGATAGAACGGGCTTTAAAATATCGGGCCGGGCCAGGGCAGTTGATGCGGCAGGGGTGATCTTGAGTGTGAGGGGAACCAAAGGAGGTCAGGCCCAAACCGATCAGGATGGCAGGTTTACTATGATGCTTTCGGCACTGCCCGATACGCTTATTTTTTCTGCAGTCGGTTACCAAACGCGGCGCCTGGTTGTACGTACTATTGATCAGGTAATTAATGTGGAGTTAGCTTCCGCGGCGTTCCACCTGGCTGATGTGCAGGTAAATACGGGTTATCAGCTGCTGCGGCCCAATGAAACCAACGGCACGGTGGCCGTGATCAACAGCGATCAGCTGAATGCCAGGGGTGGATCAAACCTGCTGGACAGGCTGGTTGGGCAGAGCTCGGGGCTGCTGCTGAATATCGGCAAGACCAATCCCAACAATCCGCAGAACAAGACCAATATCTCCATCAGGGGACTGGGAACCATTAACGGCCCGCTTGACCCTTTGATTGTGCTTGACGGGTTTATTTACGACGGCGATATCTCCAACCTGAACCCACTGGATATCGAAAATGTATCTATCCTGAAGGATGCCTCAGCAGCCTCGATCTGGGGTGCCAGGGCGGGCAACGGGGTGATTGTCATCACCACCAAAAAAGGAAAGTTTAACCAGCGTTATGAAACTGCTTTTTCGGCAAGTGTGCTGGTTTCTGCCCTGCCAGATCTGTTCAGGTCGCCACAGATGGGCAGTGCCGATTATATAGAGGTGGAGCGCACGATGTTCAACAGCGGTTATTTTGATGCACAGATTAGCAGTACGCCATTTTCTGCACTGACGCCTGCTGTGGAGGTTTTACTGGCCAAAAGAAACGGGACCCTCACTGCCCGGGCAGCCGAGAACGCGCTGAACAGGCTGAAAGGCATTGATTCGAGGCAATCTTACCTGGATGAATTTTATACCCATGCATTGACCCAGCAGTACGGGCTGAATTTAAAGGGGGGCGATAGCAAACATGCCTTTGGGCTTTCGGTAAGCTATGATAGATCTTTGGGCGAGACTTATGCCGCTTCTGATAAGGTGAATATCAGCCTGTCAAACGATTTTAAGGTAACAGACAGGCTTTCATTGAGCACAAAGGTTTATTTTACGGCCAATAAAAGGGCCTCGGGGCGGCCGGCTTTTGGTTCGCTGACTACCGCCGGCAGGGTAATTCCTTATCTGGAGTTCAGGGACGGGACAGGTAATGCCCTGCCGGTGGCTATTGCTTACAGATCGCTGTATACGGATACGGCAGGCAGCGGCAAACTGCTGGACTGGAAATATTACCCTGCGGATGATTACCTGCACCGGACCAACAAGACTGCCCAGCAGGAAATTTTTGCAACCGCTGCGCTGAAGTACAGGCTTTTACCCGGGCTGAACCTGGATTTAAGCTACCAGTACCAGCGGCAGCGCTCGGATGGGGAGCTGCTTTCGGATGAGCAGAGTTATGATGCCCGTAACCTGATTAACAGTTACAGCCAGCTTAACCGCGCTACAGGGGTAGTCAGGTACATTGTGCCCAGGGGAGGGGTTTTGAACAGCAGCGATGCGCAGCAGTCATCTGCTACGGCCAGGGCACAGCTGAGCCTGATGCGCACTTTCGGCAAACACCAGCTCAATGCAATTTTGGGGGGCGAGGCCAGGCAGACTGATGCCTCGTCGGCCTCGCTTACGCAGTATGGCTATACGGCCGATCCGCTTACTTTTGTAAATGTAGACCTGGTGAATAATTATCCTGATTTTTTAAGGGGAAGCACTTCTGCAATTGGGTCGGGGCAGTTTTATACCTCCACCCGTTATCGTTTCCTGAGCTTTTATGCAAACGGCGCATACACCTACAATTGCCGTTATACCGTATCGGGCAGCATCAGAAGGGATGGGTCGAATATCTTCGGTGTGAATACCAACGACCGCTGGAAACCGCTCTGGTCTGCAGGACTTGGGTGGCTGCTGTCAGGAGAAAACTTTTATAAAAGCGCGCTCCTGCCCGAACTGAGGCTCAAAGCTACTTTCGGGTACAGTGGCAATGTTGACCTCACCAAAACGGCACTCCCCATTGCCGCTTATGCTTCCAGCCCGCTTACCGCGCTGCTTACCTCCAGGATTTCGAGTATCAATAATCCTGACTTAAGGTGGGAGCAGCTTTCGCAGCTGAGCCTGGGCGCTGATTTTAGTTTGAAGGATAAACGGCTGAGCGGATCGGTGGCTTATTTTATTAAAAAGGGGACTGACCTCTACGGACCTGCCCCTTATGATTATACGGGCTGGGGACGTACCGAAACCCTGGTGCGGAACGTGGCCGATATGAGGGGCAACGGTTTTGAGCTTGACCTGCACACGCTGAACCTCCATGCCGGGGATTTTAACTGGAGAACTGACGGGTATTTTACTTACAGTGTATCTAAAACGGTAAAGTATTACAGCAGTACGCCGAACGGCCTCAGTCAGCTGCTCAATACCGGCACGCAGATTACCCCGATTGTAGGGAAACCTTTGTACGCGGTAGGCGCCCTGAAATGGGCAGGTCTTGATGCCGGCGGAAACCCGCAGGGTTACCTGGCAGGGCAGGTAAGCAAAGATTACCGGGCCATCTTGGCTGAGGCCAATGCTACAGGGGCAAATATTGTTTACTATGGTTCTGCCAGCCCGTTGTATTTTGGTTCGCTGATCAATACCTTTTCTTACGGTAAGCTGAGCCTGTCTGTAAACATCAGTTACAAGCTCGGTTACTATGCCTCAAAACCTACCATAAGTTACCCCGGCCTGGTTTTAAACGGTAACGGGCACAGTGATTTTGCGCTGCGGTGGAAGCATCCCAGGGATGAGCTGACCACAAACGTGCCTTCGTTTGTATATCCGGTTGATGAGAACAGGGATTTCTTTTACACCTCTTCGGAGGTGAATATCATCAGGGCCGACAATATCCGGCTGGATTATATCAACCTCTCGTATAAGGTGGGCCTGCGCAGGCTTAAAAAAGTGTTCCGTGCGCTCGAGGTGTTTTCGTCACTCCAGAACGGCGGCATACTATGGCGTGCCAATAAGTTTGGGGTTGACCCTGATTATACCAGCAATATCCCGCCTTCCCGAAGTTACCTGTTCGGGATCAGGGGTAATTTTTAATTAGATGAAAGCATGATGAAAAATAAAATCTTATTTCTGTTGACCGGGTTACTGGTGTTATCACTGGTATCCTGCAAAAAGTACCTGGATGTAAAGTCGGATGCGAAGCTTGTTACGCCGCAAAGCCTGCAGGATATCCAGGCCCTGCTGGACGATTATCCGACCATGAACGCTAAAACCACGCCAAGCTTGCCGGAGAGCTCGGGAGATGACTATTTCTGGCTGCCTGCTACCTATAACGCTCAAAGCGCCATTAGCCAAGGGCTTTACCAGTGGCAGTCTTTCGATTCGCGCTTTGGTAATGATTGGAATTATACTTATCAGGCCGTTTTTAATTGTAATATTGGCCTTGAGCTGCTGGAGAAGATCGAGCGGACGAATGGTAATGCCACGGCCTGGGACAATGTAAAAGGCTCTGCCCTTTTTTTCAGGGCCTATTATTACCTGCTGCTTACCGCTAATTATGCCAGGGTTTACAATGAGGTTACGGCTGATGCCGACCCGGGGATCATCCTCAGGACCGCTTCTGATTTTAACCTGCCGGGAACCAGGGCAAGCCTGCGCGCGTGTTACAACCGGGTGCTGCAGGATGCGCAGCAGGCGGTAAGTTTGTTGCCCGATGTTCCGGTCCATGTGATGAGGCCATCCAAAGCTGCAGCCTGTGCTTTGCTCTCGCGGGCTTACCTCTATATGGGTAGGTATGACCTTGGGCTGCAATGGGCCAATGCATCCCTGAAGATCAACAGTAAGCTGATGGATTATAATTCCGATCCGGGCGTGATCAATCTAGCGGCGAACGTACCCTTTAGAAAGTTTAACGGCGAAACGTTGTTTTATACCGAAATGGCCCCTCCCTTTACCCTGCATGCCACCAGCAGGGCCAGGATAGATACGCTGCTTTATTCGACTTACCAGTCCAACGATCTGCGCCGGACGGCTTTTTTCAGGACGGTAAGTGGCTACCAGCAGTATAAGGGAAGTTATGCAGAAAGTGCATCGGTATTTTTTACCGGTATTGCCAATGATGAGGTTTACCTGAACAGGGCAGAGTGTAATGCCTTTTTAGGGAATGTTGCCCCGGCCATGGCCGATCTGAACCTGCTTTTAAAATCGCGCTGGAAGAACGGGACGATATTTGTACCCTTAGTGGCCACTGACCGTGCCGATGCGCTGAAAAAGATCAGGACCGAAAGGAGAAAGGAGCTTTTGATGAGGGGTATGCGGTGGATTGACCTGAAGCGGTATAACAGGGAAGGTGAAAACCTCGTGATTTCCAGAAATATCGGAGGTAAACTGGTTAGTCTGGCGCCAAATGCGGGTTATTATGCGCTGCCGATTCCCGTTGATATTATCGAACAGACGGGAATTGCCCAAAACTAAAAAAGAGGCCATGCACAGCAATTCCTGTACATGGCCTCCCTGGTATGCTTGATTTAAGGCTGATCGGAATTTTCGATCTGCATCAGGCCATCTGCAGAACCGGTAACATAAGCGGTATTGGTTGGCGCATTAAAAGATGCGGTCAGATTTGCCGATGGCTTTAAGGCCGGAGTAGCGCTCAGGTCTACATAGGCCTGGTCGATAACAATGGAGCAGGCTCTTTCTTCGCCTGAACAACCTTCGCTATCCGGAGCATACGACCAGTGTGAAGTATTGGTAACGTTTGCTACGCTATAAGGCGAAGTGCTGGGCGGGTTATAGACGAATCTATACTGATCCCTTTTTTGTTCGCTTACTTTAGCTGATTTAAATGCACTGGTGGTGATGGTTAGGCCGAACCCCAATACGAGGGCTACAAGGCCAAGGTTTAATTTGTTTAACATGATATTTAGTTTTTAAATGATCTCCGTTTAGGAGGATAAATGATTCGATCTGCTTCGGTGGTCTGGCGATCGGTTGATTATTTCGGTATGGGATAGGACCGGTATCCGTTTATGCTGATTACTCTTTGTCACGAACCTCCCGCTTTAGGTGAATAATTAAAGTAGTGAGCGTTATTGCGGTAAATACAAGATTAAATACGAGGTGTGCTTTCCATCCCAGCCATTTTAATACACCGCCGCAACTACAAGGCACTTTGTTGAAATAACCTGCCAGCACAAATGCAATGTATACGGTAAAAGCAGTGATGAGGATAAGCGATGCAATGAGTCCATAAAACCTGGTTTTGGTAAAGGCCAGGAGGGTAGCCACAAGGAGTTCTGCGGCGGGTACGGCAACTAACAGGAATGCAGCAAATTTTTCGGAGAAAACCTGTTTGGCCAGCGCTGCTTTAAATTCGTGAAGATTACCCAGCTTACTTGCTGCAGTGTTGCCCCATAAGATAATAAGCAGGAGATAACCGAGCTGATATGCGCTTTTACTTAAATTTAATTTCATGGCCTGGGCATTTTGTTGGATTTACCATACAACTTTTAAATTCTGGTGTAAAGTTCGGCTCAACACAAGCCAGGCGAAGGCTATTTAAGTTGCCAAATGGCTTATTGACCATGAAATGGGGGGTAGCGGATGTTACTTTTTTAACGCCTGCGACCGCAAACGGCTCAAAACTTTTGGATGTATGCCCAGGTAATTTGCGATTGGTTTTAAATCGCAGAGGTTAAACAGTCCAGGCCAGATCTGCATCAAATGATTGAAACGGGCACTGGCGCTGAGCCGGGCGAGCGCTGTGGCATGCATAATCAATTCTGCAAGCAGGTGCTGATAAAGCTGGCTGATCAGCTCCCGGTATTCCGGGAATAACTTGTACAGGTTATTGGTGTGTTTATCTCTGTATCCGGTCAGGGTAGAATCTTCCAGAAATTCTACATATATTTCTTTTCCGATATAGCTGCTTAACATGTAAAGTGGTAACATAAACTGGTTACTTTGCCGGAATAGGATGGTGGTCTCTTCTTCATCCTGAACAGTATACAACCTCAGCGTACCCGTTCGGATAAAAAGCAAAGTAGTAAAGTACGGATCGGAAACATCAATAGTTTCTTTCTTTTTGAAGTGACGATCCTGTAAAATGTAATTCAGATAACTGTTTAGCCCAAATGATGGTGTGACATAATCTTTAATCCTTTTCAAATAGTTGCTTTGTTCCATGATCTTTTTTAGATAAAGAAAAAAGTTTTTGAGCCTTTGTCAAGTTGCCGCTTCAGCAACCTTTGGCAACCCGTGTAAAGATTAAGGATAAAGTGTTTTTGATATCATTAAATATTTTACTGCTCCATGTAATTGATGGAAAATTTTTTTTATAGTTCTGGAATGCAGTCTTGACCACCTTCCAGGGAGCTGAGCGGGTATTTGCTAAATTGTTTTATTTGCCTCAATAAGCCATTTTCATGGCCCTGATAAAATTTAATATTTCTTTTTTTAATGATTTAAAGCGCTAACGTTATGCATTACAATGCGTTATACGATATACGATTTAAAATAAGTTGTCGTTATTGAGGAAAATAAGGTGTAATAAGAATACTAATTTGATTACTGATTAAATTTACGCATAATGGAAAAAATGACGTCTGTTGCTTTTTCATCCCTATCTTTTAAAATTTGTTTAAAAGTCCATGAAGTCCATGTTTATGTACGCCGGAAACGCCCTCAATGGGTGGCTTCTAGCATAGTTGATCTGGGGATTTTCTTCCCCAGCCGGGGGCACCCATAACCCCGCGGTCAATTTGTACTGCTCCATTAATGATCATTTACATACCTATAATTAACGTACATATTATCGGGAATGTTAAACAGCTCTTGGCGCTGTTTGACGCTAAAATTTAATGATAAAACCGGATTTTCTAACCAATTTTAGTCGCTTCAGCACCAGGGGGTAACTGCCCATATAACGGCATAGAACATTTTTCCAGATATGGTTGCAGAACGCCTCATCAGCGTTCCGCAATATGGTTTTGTTTTTAAACTCTACGCCCTATGAATAACCTTGATGCCCTTGTACAGATTTTGTACAACATTTACCTCGTACTCAACAAAGAACAATTAAAATTTACATTCATTGATCTCTTTGGCGATCCTGAAAAGCAGTTAACACGCCAGCAGGTAAAAGACTACCTGAACATCAGCGAAAGTACCTACAAACGTAAAGTGAAAGATGGTACATTGAAACCCATAAAACTGCCCGGTGGCGATCGTTTTTACCTGAAAGATCTCCTGGGTGCCTATCTGGAAAGCCAGCGAAAAGGCCGCATTTAGTTACCCCTTCTTTACCTGTTGTTTACCATTTGCTGGTACCAAGCTTACCCCTGGGTTACCGCATGGTTACCTATTCGTTACCCTATGGTTACCCATTCGTTACCTAAAAGGTAAAGAGTGGGTTTTTTTATGGTAAAAATTTACCGTGGTTTTGATAATGCTGCCCCAAGGCAGGCTAACCGTACATGCTTTTCTTTTGGCCACCAACCTGGATTTGGGTTGGCTCATTTTAGCTCATTATCGTTTGTATTTGGCTCAATTTGGCCCAATTGAGTCCAAAATGAGGTGCCATTGCTTTTCGACCGCTAGGTTTGATCATGGATTTGAACATACCGGTATAACAGAAATCCGATTAATTAAACATTTTTTCACTTAAAAAACAAAAATTATGGCAACGTATTCAAAAGGCGCAAATGGCGCATTCTCAGGCAAGGTAGGTAGTGTAATTGGCAGCAACTGGCGCAATGTAGATTACTTAAGGGGCCTTCCTAAAAAAAGCAGTAAACCCAGTACCGAACCTCAATTGGCGCAGCGGACCAAGTTTGCCCTGGCCGCCCAGTATCTGAGCCCGATTAAGGATGTTTTAAACACCGGCTTTAAAGATAAACAGCTGAACAAAATTACAGGCTACAACGCCGCGGTAAAGATTTTCTTAAACCAGGCGGTTACCGGCACCTATCCGGATTTTCAGATCGATTTTTCGCAGGTAGTGCTGAGTAAAGGTTCGCTTTCGGTAATGCATGGCCTGAGCGCAAGCCTGCAAGGGGCAGACTTGTTGCTGAATTGGCAGAGCATTTTAAACCGTTATAATGCATTTGCCGATGACGTGCTTACGGTTGTACTCTTTAACGCGACCAAAAATATGTATTTGGTGTATGAAGAGGCGCAGCGTGCTGCACTAACTTATACGGCTGTGATTGGTACCAACTTTAGCGGCGATGTTTTCCACGCCTGGGCTTTCGCGGTAAACCGTGATGCTACCGGTGTAGCGAACAGCCAGTACCTGGGCACCTACACCATTCCTTAATATAAATTATTAACCAGCCCAAACCGAGCCATGCTAAAGGTTTGGGCTATTAAACAGAAAAGATATGAAAACGTTAAAACTCGCTTTAACGGTGCTGGTGCCGAAAAAGCAAATGCTCGAAAAACTGATGCTGGCCATAATTTTAGTGCTGGGCTGGCATACACTCCCTAAGGTATTAAGAAGTATCGAACCTACTGCTGCCTTAATCGACGCAGGCATCTGGCAGCTGTTTTTGCTTGCCCTGCTCTGTTATGTAGCCCTATTGCAGTTGTCGTGGTGGCTTTTATACCGTTTTTGGCAAAGCCTTGGCCTGCTTAAATTAACAGATATGGTTTCACTCTTTAAACAGTTAACATCATGGCAACAGTTAAGCTTTTTCTGGGCATCGTTTGCTTTGCTCTTGCTGGCAGCTATAGCCTGCCTGGCAGCAATAGTGTAAACCTAAAACAGGAGGCAGCATTTGCCGAAGGGAAAAAGCTGCTGCGTATTGCCGGAAAGGAACTGGGCATACGCGAACTTACGGGCAACAATGATGGGCCACGGGTTGCCGCATACCTGCGCTATGTAAATGTACCGGAGGGCAGTGCCTGGTGTGCAGCTTTTGTAAGCTGGGTTTTTAGCCAGGGTGGTTACCCTGCGCCACGCACCGCCTGGAGCCCGGCCTTATTTCCGCTAAGCAAACGCACCAAAGAGATCAGGCCGGCAGTAGTGTTCGGTATTTATTTTACCCACTTGAAGCGAATAGCCCACTGCGGGCTTGTGGAATGGAGGACGGGAGATTGGCTCATTACCATTGAAGGAAACACCAATAGGGCAGGAAGCAGGGAAGGAGACGGGGTATACCGCAAGCGCAGGCATTTAAAAGCCGTTAAATATTTTGCCGATTGGATGAAAAGGAAAGGAGGAGATGATGAAAATTGAGCTGATAGCGTATTTGTTAGCTTGTACGGTATTACTTTCTGCCTGTGGGGTGTTTAAAGAGAAAAAAACGCTGCATACGCAAGAACATCAATCTGTACGCCAAAACCAGGATAGCAGCGCCGAACAAAGCTGGCAGAAAGATAACACCCTTTTGCTCGATACCAGTAACAGTGAATATGTGGTGCAAATTACCCCGTTGGGAAAATTTTTCTACAGTACCGAAAAAGGTTTCGAGGGCATGGCCAAGAAATTGGTGGTGAAGGGCAAAGCCAATAAAAGGCAGGCAGTACACAGGCATAAGGAGACTGAACACCATCTTGTACGTCGAAAAAACAATACCGAGCACGAAAAGTTAAAGGTAAAAGTGCAGCAAGTTGATAAGCGTATTAAGCCGCGTTGGGGATTTGTTTTAATTGGGATGGTAATATTACTTGTGCTGGCTTACTGGATATGGAGAAAATGGCGGTTGATCTGAACACACAATGCTCCCTGGGTAAAATTAGGGAGCATTTGCATTTATCTTTCAAATGAGAATAGAATTCGTAATGCAGCACAAAAAACAAAAGATCGGAAGCCGGCGCCAGTTGGTTCAGTCAACAGTGCATAATTACGACCAGTATTATTTGTCATTCAATCATTATTCCACGATTTAAAAGCCCGTGTAACAATGAGGCTATAGGCTTAAAGACAGCGTTATTCCGGCCAGTTGTGTATTATATAGATTTGAATTTCGTTTGCTAAAATTTTTAGCATAATTTTGTGTCTGATAAATGAAAGCGGTTTATGATCAGATCATTCGAAAAAAGAGCAGAACAGAAAATTTCAGGATTTCAGTCTCCCGCGGCAGATTATTTGGAGGGTAGATTGGATATCGGCGATAAGCTGGTGATTGATCCGCACTCAACCTTTTATTTTCAGATGCAAGGTATGGAACTGCAATCTTTTGGAATTTTAGATGGCGATATCCTCATTACCGACCGTTCCTTAGAACCTCTTCATGGTGCATTTGTAATTGCATTTTCAGCAGGTTGTTTTACCTGTAGGGTATGCCTGTTGGAAAAAAATGGGATGATGCTGAAAAATGATCATGGCATCATAACCGAAACAGAAGTTGATGTGTTACAGATATGGGGCGTAGTAACTGCGGTATGTAGAAATTTGTTGCCAAATGCATTAAGGGTAGGGAGGTATAGCCATGTTTGCACTTTGTGATTGTAACAATTTTTATGCCTCGGCCGAGCGGCTGTTCCGTCCGGAGCTTAATGGTAAACCAGTTGTTGTGCTGAGTAACAATGATGGCTGTGTGATTGCCAGAAGTGAAGAGGCAAAGGCCTGTGGGATTAAAATGGGCGATCCGGAATTTTTAGTTAGGGACCTAATCAAAAAGTTTGGCATTCAGGTTTTCTCCAGTAACTATGTTCTTTATGGGGATATGAGCGAACGGGTAATGCATAATTTAGCCAGGTGGTTTCCAAGGCTTGATGTATACAGTATTGATGAAGCATTTGGATGGTTAGGTGGCGTAAAGGACCTGCAGCATTACATACCAGAGGTTAGAAAATCGGTTGTACGCAATACAGGTATTCCTGTCTCAATAGGTGTTGCACCCACCAAAACCCTGGCCAAACTGGCCAATAAGCTTTCAAAAAAAACAAATGGTGTTATGGTGCTTGATAGCGATGATAAGATAACAGCGGCAGTAGAAGAATTCCCTGTTCATGATCTTTGGGGCGTAGGAAGGCAACATTACAAAAAATTTGAAGCGCTGGGCATACGTACAGCAGCTGAATTGAGAAATATGCCTGAAATGTGGTTTAAGCAAAATATGACCATCATGGGACAACGGATGTGGAACGAACTTTGGGGCAGGCCCGCTATTCCGCTTGAGGTGATGCGGGAAGTGAAAAAAGGTATTACAGTAAGCCGTTCTTTTAGGAACTATATAGAAGACCCTGCCATACTCGCAGAGGCGCTTACACTATATGCCAGCCGTTTGGCAGAGAAGCTGCGCAATGAAAAACTACGCTGCCTTTATTTGCAGGTATTTCTTTATACGAACAAGAACAGGGAAGACCACCCCCAGCACTTTCCCAGCCATACCCACAAATTGTTGATTGCAAGCAATAATACCACCGATCTGGTGAGTATTGCTGTAAGGGTATCAGCAAGGCTTTTTAGGCCTGGGGTAAAGTACAGGAAGGCAGGTGTAATTGCAACGGGGCTTGTGCCTCAAAGTGAACTGCAGCTCAACGCCTTTTATGATCATGACCATGGCAAAAAGGATACGGTATCTGCCGTGCTGGATAAGCTTAACCTGGCCTATGGCCGGGGAACGTTGCGTATGGCTACCGAAGGATACGAGAAAAAGTGGCGCCTTAAACATGAATACCTCTCAAAAGGTTACACCACCAGGTGGAGCGACATTATAAAGGTAAAATAGAAACAGTTAAAATAAAAGATATGTGCGGAAGAACATTAATTGGGGAAAGTTTGGCAATGGCTGCAAAGGCAGGCCTGCTGCTTGGCGGCGATACACGTGAAAAAGATACCAACCGCCCGCCCGGCACTGATATGCCGGTAATACTGGATGCAAGACCGGGCAGGTTACACTATGTAAAATGGGGACTTATCCCGTCAGGATCAAAAGAAATACCAAAATTTTCTACCACCTATTGCCGCATAGAAACGATGTTTTCACTGCCGAGCTATAAAAATCTGATCGGGCGGAGACATTGTGTATTTGTGGTTGAAGGGTTTTATGAGTGGGACCGTACGGGGAGTAGCAGGCAGCCTTATTATTTTGAGCGCACTGATGGGGGAATACTTTTACTGGCTGGCTACTGGGACAGTTGGAGAGATCCTAAAACCGGCATTGTAATTCCATCTTGCACGATGATCATGCAACCGGCAAATGAATATGTTGGAAAAATCCATGATCGGATGCCCTGTATTCTATCGCAAAGCGAAAGTGCGGTATGGCTAGATAGGGAGTTGCCTGTTAACGAGCGGTTAAAGGCGCTCCATCCTGTAGATAATTCCTTATTAAAGGGCTGGCAGGTTGATCAGAGGATTAACAATGCCCGTAATAAAGATGATGATAATAATAGGCCATCAGGCCCAGACCTTACTCTTTTTGATTAAGGTTTAGCATACCGTTGTATTTAATAAATAATGGTTAAAGAATCTTTAACAAAAAAGCGATCCCCGTTTCCGGAAATCGCTTTTTTTATTTCTAAGCTTTGGGTTTTACCTTCAACCCTCTACCTTACTACCTTCAACCTTCCTAGTATCCAAAAATCTGCTCCAGCGTTAATTTGGTTACCGGGCCAAATTTGGCTAAATCGGCCATGTTGATTTTCTTTTCGGAAGCTACGATACAATAATTGTAAGGTTTGCCCGAAAGGTTGCTCTGGTGGAACGATTTGATATCGGCAAAAGTAAGTGGTTTTAGGTTGGCGTATTCATCGATGCGCGAATCGTGGTCGAAACCTAATTTTTTATCGGCCAGGTAGGTATAAATGATATCATCTTTAGTGATGCGGCTGGTTTCGATACCGTTTAAGGAGTTGGCTTTTGATAGGGCGAATGATTTATCAGACTCTGGTAAGGTGGTTAATAAATCGTTCATGCCCGCTACGGCCTCGTTCATTTTATCGGCTTGTGTACCTACGTAAGCCACAATGGTGTTTTCTTTATCTTTACTGCTTGGCGATGAATATACCGCAAAGGTTGAGTAAGCCAGGGCTTTGGATTCGCGGATGGTTTGGAATACAATAGAACCCATGCCGCCACCAAAATAATTGTTGAACAAAGCGATTTTAGCGGCATTGGCCGGATCGTATAAACCGCTGTTGCGTACCCAGCGGATTTCGGCCTGTACCATATCGTAATCGGCAAAGTAAACTTTGTTCGAATCGGTTTTGGTATAGACGAATTTTTTGATCGGGGCGGCATCAGTAAACTCTTTGGCCAGCGGGTGTGCCTTTACAATATCGGCAGAAAATGCCGCTAACGTTTTAGGGCCGTAATAGGTAATGGTATGTTTGTAGTTGGTGAGGTTGTGCAAAATATAAATCAGATCTGCTGATTTCATGTTTTTGATCTCATCGTTCGTTAACCCGTAATTGAAAGGATTAGCGGCGCCGTACTGTGCATAACTCATTAAACCACCCAGGATGGACGATTTGTTTAGTTTGGCATTTTCCCTTGATTTTAACAAACGGCCTTTTAAATCTTCAAGGGCTTTTTCGTTTGGTTTGCAATGGGCCAGCACATCTTCAACCAAAGCCACCGCTTTATCGAAATTTTCCTGTAAACCCGTGATGGAAACCGTGGTTACATCGGTACCCACATTAATGCTATAGCTGCAGGCAATGTTATAAAAGGCCTTGCTGATCTCTTCAGCCGAATATTTATCGGTACTGAGGAATGATAGGTATTGTGCCGCATAAGGCAATAATTTATAATTGTAAGAACCCATATCAAAACGGTAACTCATGCGGAAAATGCCATTTTCGGTATTTTGGATCGCAATTACATCGGCAATGCCTGCTTTGCCAAAATTAAGATCTTTGGTATAATCTAAAAACTTAGGGGCAATGGGTTTTACCGGTGCATCAATAATGCTTTTGGTAAACGGCGAAACTTCATTGGTATTGGTTTTTACCGCAGTAATGGCCGGTTTTTCTACCTTGATGATGCTTTTATCTTCACCTTTGTGTTTAAAAAGGACCACATAATTGTTGATGAAAAACTTATTGGCAAAATCTACAATTTCTTTTTTGGTTATTTTGCCCATATCATCGGTTGAGGCCAGCATTTTATCCCACTCGGTACCCCGGTTTAAAATAAACGCATTCATGGTGGCGTTGGCACGCACATCGTTATTATCAAAACCCTGTAATTCGGCCAGTTTAATGTTGGCTACGGTAGCTTTGATCAGACTTTCGTCAAACTCGCCTTTTTTAAGCAGCTCTACCTGCTCTAGCAACAACTTTTGCGCGTCTTCCAAACTTTGTCCGGCTTTTGGCGATCCCGATAAAATGAACATCCCGTAATCTTTCATGGAGTTATAACCGGCACCTGCACGCAACATTTTTTGTTTTTGGTTGATGTTGATATCCAGTAAGCCTGCTTTGCCGTTAGATAAAATGCTTCCAATCAGATCCAAAAGCAAACTTTGGCGGGTATTTTGGGCAAAACCCCTGTAGGCAATGTACAGGTTTTCGGCACTTGGGCCATAAATATCAACCTTTTGCACCTGTGTTAACGGTTTCTCGGGTGCGGGATTGTAAAGCGCAAGCGGTTTAGGCACCATGTAGGCAAAATCTTTGTCGATTTTTTTGATCAGCTGATCGTAATTGATATCGCCGCTCATAATCAGGGCCATGTTGTTAGGCACATAATATTTGTTGTAATATTTTCTGATTTCGACCAGCGAAGGGTTTTTTAAATGCTCGATGGTACCAATGGTGGTTTGTTGCCCATAGTTATGCGTTGGAAACAGGGCATACAACATTTTCTCGTACATTTTACGGCCATCGTTATCCATACCGATGTTTTTTTCTTCGTAAACGGCTTCTAACTCGGTATGGAAAATACGGAAAACAGGGGCACGGAAACGCTCTGCCTGTACAGCCAGAAATTTATCAATGGCGTTTGACGGAAGGTCTTCTTCGTAAACAGTTTCTTCTACCGAGGTATGGGCATTGGTAGAGTTACTGCCAATCGATTTCATCATTTTATCGTATTCATTGGCGATAGAATAATTGGAAGCTTCGCCCGAGGTTTTATCAATTTCCTGATAAATTTCTTTACGTTTAGCCGGATCGGTAGTTTTGGTGTAGGTTTCGTAAAGGGCTTCGATCTTATCCAAAAGCGGTTTCTCTTTGGCATAGTTCATTGTGCCAAACTTATCGGTACCTTTAAACAACAGGTGCTCCAGGTAGTGCGCCAGGCCGGTATTGGTACGCGGATCGGTATTACTGCCCGCCCTTACCGCCATTTTATAGGTAATGTTGGGTTCTTTGTTGTTTTGGGATAAGATAACCGTTAAACCGTTTTTTAAGGTGTAAAAACGGGTTTTGGTTGGATCGTTGGTTACATATTTGTAACTGTAACCGCCAGAGGTTCCTGTTTTCCATTGGTAGGTGGTTTGCGCCATGGCTGCAGCACCCGTAATGAGAAAACAAGCCAAAGTAAATAATTTAAATTTCATTGAATTGTTTTTGGTTTATGACAATGAACAGGTACCTGCTGGTTTAAGGGCAAGCTTTAATACCGTATTCATTTTTAATAAGTTATTTGCTCAAATATAATGGCTTTATTGCAGGGAAAGAAATAATTTTAATTTCTGAACTAAAAGGCTAGGGGTAAATTGTTTTAGCAGATAAATGGTGGTTTATTGTGCCTTGAAATTATAATCTGTATTTTTACCGGCATGACAAAGCAGGGTATAAAACCAACTATTTTGGTTGTAAATGACGATGGGATTACCGCTACAGGAATTAAGAACCTGATGGAGGTAATGCAGGAGCTGGGCAATGTGGTGGTGGTGGCACCCGATAGCCCGCAGAGCGGTATGGGGCATGCCATTACCATAGGCAAACCGATCCGTTTTGATAAGGTTGACCTTTACGGTGGGGTAGAGATGTACAAATGCAGCGGCACCCCGGTTGATTGCGTTAAAATTGCCGTAAATAAAATTTTTAAGGGTAAAAAACCCGATTTATGTGTTTCGGGCATTAACCATGGTTTAAACAATTCCATTAATGTACTGTACTCGGGTACCATGTCTGCAGCGGTAGAGGGGGCGATAGAAAAAATTCCGTCTATCGGTTTTTCTTTGGATGATTTTGCTGCCGATGCCGATTTTAGCCATACCAAAAAATACATTAAAAATATTTGCGAGCAGGTATTGGCCAACGGTTTGCCCGCAGGCACGCTGTTAAACGTGAATTTTCCGAAGGGCGAAAATTTAAAGGGGGTTAAGGTGTGCCGCCAGGCCAATGCCAAATGGATGGAGGAATTTGATGAGCGGACAGACCCCTACAAACGCCCATACTACTGGCTGACTGGTGTGTTCGAAAATTTTGATAAAGGAGAAGATACCGATGTTTGGGCATTGGAGCACGGTTATGTTTCGATTGTGCCGGTGCAGTTTGATTTAACGGCGCACCATGCCATACAGGCCTTAAACAGCTGGGATTTTTTAGGTGGCAGCAGTGAAAAAGCTGCGGGCAGCAAGGTGAGTGCACCCGATGGCCTAAATTTAGGTTAGCTGCAATAATGGAGCGCTTAAGAAAATTAAATAATTCAGTATGGATTGGCCTGGGCATTGGTTTGCTGGTACCGGCAATCTGCTGTGCTATTGCCTGGTATATTATCCACCACGTGGCATCATTGGCCAAAGCCGACCTGTTGTATATTGGCGGTATTGCGGTAAACGCTTATACGATGCAAACATTTTTTAAATACAATAAAGAAAATATTGGCAGGGGCATACTGGCCGCAACATTTGTATGCGCTTTTGTATTTTTTGCCTATAAAGTTTTTTAAAGAGAGGTAAGATGGGTAATGTAATATGGATGAGGGGGAATATTCAGTTGCTAATTTCCATCTTCCATTGTCCATCTTCCATCCAACATTGTCCATCTTCCACCATACCTAACACATTATGAAATACTACCTCGTAGCCGGCGAAGCCTCAGGCGATTTACATGGCGCCAATTTAATGAAAGCCTTAAAAGCAGAGGATGGTGCAGCGGTGTTCAGGTATTTTGGGGGCGATAAAATGGAAGCTGAAGGCGGAACGCTGGTAAAGCACTATGCCGATATGGCCTTTATGGGTTTTACCGAAGTAGTTTTAAATTTGCGCAGCATTTTTAAAAACCTCAGGGCCTGTAAGGAAGATCTGATAAAATGGAAACCTGATGTACTGATTTTGATCGATTTTCCGGGTTTTAACATAAAAATAGCCGAATTTGCAAAGGCCAATGGCATAAAAGTATGTTACTACATCTCGCCCAAGGTTTGGGCCTGGAACCAGAAACGGGTGCTGAAAATTAAAAAGGTTGTTGATCATATGTTCTGTATTCTGCCTTTTGAAGTAGGTTTTTACAGGGAATGGGGCATGGAGGTCGATTATGTGGGCAACCCGCTATTGGATGAAATTGCACAGTTTACACCAGATGCCAATTTTCGCAGAAACCATCAGCTGGGAGACGAAAAAATGATTGCCCTTTTGCCTGGTAGCCGGAAGCAGGAAATAGAGCGTTTGTTGCCGGTAATGCTGAGTATTACCGAAAATTATCCTGCTTATACATTTGCCATTGCCGCTCCCCCAAACTTTACCGAAGCCTATTACCATCAGTTTATGGGTGACAAAAAAGTAAAACTGCTTTTTAACCATACCTATAATTTATTGCACCATGCCCATGCTGCAATTGTAGCCTCGGGCACGGCTACGCTCGAGACTGCGCTGTTTAAAGTGCCGCAGGTAGTGGTTTACAAAGGCGGAGCCATTTCTATTGCCATTGCGCGGCTATTGGTTAAAATTAAATTCATCTCATTGGTTAACCTGATTGCAAACAAAAAAATCGTTACCGAACTGATCCAGGAAGATTGCAACACAGAAAAAGTAAACGGAGAACTTAACATGATTATGGAAGGAGCAGGCCGGGATACGATGTTAAAACAGTACGATGAACTGCTTTTACTGATGGGAAAACCTGGTGCATCGGCAAAAACAGCAAGATTGATTTCTGCCTATTTGAAATAACAACGCTGAAATGAATTGTTGCAGGACACCCAAAACCAGCGATTAATGGCTTTAATGCCTTTTCTTCTTTCGGCCGCTGATGCCCGGATAGCTTTTTAATAAACGTTTCTAAGACGATTAATACAAAAAATGTTAAATTGCGTTTTTATAACAGGCCAAAATTTAAATGCTGCAAATTTTATTTAGCTTTGAATTGATTAATTTACTGAAATCTTAACCAAATGAAATCGCTTTCTATCAAAGATATAGCCGTAAAAGCAAATGTATCCATTACAACAGTTTCATTCATTATTAATGGCAAAGCAAAAGAGAAATCGATTAGCGAAGCAGTAATAGAGAAAGTAAAGAAAATTATCGAAGAAAGCGGTTACAAGCCTAATCAGATTGCCAGAAGTTTAAGAACGGGTAATTCAAACATCATCGGTTTAATTATTGAGGATATTTCAAATTCTTTCTTTTCCAGGATTGCCAGGTTAATTGAAGATAAAGCCTATAAGAGAGGATATAAAATTATTTACTCCAGTACAGAAAACAACGTTGAGAAAGCAAAGGAGCTGATCAACATGTTCAAATCGCGAAAAGTTGATGCCTACATCATCTCCCCGATAAAAGGAATAGAGGAAGATATCCAGATGCTGATTGATGATGGCAACCCGGTGATCTTTTTTGATAGAAATTTGCCCGACGTTAAGACCAGTTATGTGGGCGCCGATCATTTTAATGCCTCTTATCAATCCATACAGAATTTTATCGATCAGGGTAAAAAGAACATTGCCCTGGTTACCACCGATATAAACGTAGCGCAGGTTACAGAACGCCATGACGGCTATAAAAAAGCACTGGAAGATAACGGAATTGTATATGACGATAACCTGGTCTTAAAAATCCATTTTAACCAGGAAGAAAACGAAACCATTGCACAGATTAAAGCCCTGTTCGAAAACAAAAAAATAGATGCCGTATTATTTGTAACCAATTACCTGGCCATTAGTGGTTTAAAAGCGCTGAAACAGATCGATAAAAAAATAGGTGATGATTTTGCCGTTATTGCCTACGATGACCACGAAGCATTCGAATTGCACACCCCCCGCATCTCAGCCATCCAGCAACCTTTGGAAGAAATAGCTGAAGCCATTATTAAACTGATTTTGAACCGCCTTTCTTCAAAAGGGAAATGGCCTGATGAAGAGCTGATTATCCCCACCCGTTTGGTGATCAGAGACTAGTTTAAAAACTTTCTATGGTTTTGCTGTAATATTTTTTTTACATACTAAAACGTTTTATTATAATAAAATATCATTATTATTGATGCGCTAAAACGTTTTAGGCTAACCAATCCAATTTATGATGAAAATTATAGCAGTTCCTGACAAAATTTTAAGAGGCTTTATTAAAGCCACAAAATAGAATTGCCTGTTTTCCATTCGTTTATGTCGTCACCAAATCCAAACCCTTAAATCATATAATACCTAAAATGTTCGGCAACTGATCATGTCCGGTCATTTTAACCACAGATAAAATATTACCAGGAAAAAAATAACTAATCATTTTATAATTTAACAAAACCGTTGATGAAAATTAATTTACTTAAAATTACGGGGCTGTCGGCTGCAATCGTTTTGCTGAACAGTTCTGCGTTTTCAATGAACACAAAATTGGGAGTAGAAGGAGGGCGATCGGGCGAGAGCAGGCTGACCAAGCATGTCTTGGCAAGAAAGGTTGTTTCCGGAACAATCCTCGATGAAAACAATCAGCCGGTACCAGGCGTGGGTATTAAAAATATCACATCGGGTAAGGGTGCTGTAACTGATGGTAACGGAAAATTTAGTATAGAAGCAAACGAAGGTGATGTACTCCGGATCAGTTATGTAGGCTATATCACGCAAAACATCACAGTAGCAAATCAAAGCGCATTAAATATTAAATTAGCTGTATCTTCTGAGACCAAGCTGGATGATGTGGTAGTGGTAGGTTATGGTAGCCGTAGCCAAAGAGAGTTAACATCTGCCATTACTAAAGTAGACACCAGTCAGTTCAGACAAAGTGGTGCCAGAAATGCCCTGGATTTATTACAAGGTAAAGTTGCTGGTTTACAAATTACCAGGAGCAGCTCAAACCCAAATACCGGCGTGGCTATCCAGCTTCGTGGTGTGACTTCCATTTCAGGTACTGCAAGTCCGCTTATTGTAATTGACGGAATTCCAGGGGGTAATCTGGATTTATTGCAACAAGACGATATCGAATCTTTTACAGTATTAAAGGATGGTTCTGCGGCGGCAATTTATGGTACCCGAGCTAATGCAGGTGTAATTTTGGTTACGACTAAAAAGGGCCGTAAAGGGGCTGCTCAATTCAATTACAATGGTTATGTAAAACACGAAACATTGTACAAGCGCCCTGATTTTATGAACGCCACTCAATTCAGGGAAAGAATTGCAGCCGGGCAATACACGGCTAAAGATTATGGCGGTGATTTTAATTATTTCGACGATCTGATCAATAAAGATAATCTTACCAATTATCAAAATTTATCGGTATCCGGCGGAAGCGATAAATCAAATTACCGTGGATCATTTACTTACAATAAGTTAGATGGTTTTGCAAGGGAAAACAGCAGAGAGCAATATCAATTTAGAATGAGCTTAACACAAAAGGGCTTTAAAGATAAGGTTACGGCTATGTTTAATGTTGCTTCTAACCTCAACAGAGCCAATTTATTAGGTGGAGGTGGTTGGGAAGCTGTTTTAACCAAAAACCCTACAGAATCTTATTACAATCCTGATGGTTCTTATTTGTTTACCAGAAACATTACCAATGAGATTGCGCGTTTAGCACAAGAGACCAGTAAAAGAAATCAGCAAACTTATTCTGTTGATGGTAAAATCGACATTGACATTCTGAAGGATCTGAAAGCATCAGCATTTGTGGCTTATCAGCGAAATCAGTTTGTTGACAATCAATATCGTTTACTTGGAAGTCAAAATTCTGTAGAGAACGGTGATGCACCAGGAGGTGGTTATGCTTACAAAGGGACTGAGTTAAATGAAAACTTCAACTTTGAGCCGACAATTGAATATAGCAAGACGATTAAAGATAAACATCGTTTAACAGGTATGATCGGTTATTCTTACCGTTATGAAGTAAACGAATCTTTCAGCGCAAACAACAGGGGCTATACAAACGATATTTTCGAAGAAAATAATTTGGGCAGTGTGCCGGTTGCGGTAAACAGAATCGGTATTGCCAGCAATAAAAACGATAATACCTTAATCGCTTTATTTGGCCGTTTGCATTACACCTTCGATGGCAAGGTTAACTTCGAGGCTGTATTGAGAAGAGAGGGATCGTCTAAATTTGGAGCAAACAATAAATGGGCAAGTTTCCCGGCAATTTCCGGATCATGGGAAATTACCCGTGAGAAATTTATGGAAAATGCCAAATGGCTTAATTTCTTAAAAATCAGAGCAGGATATGGCGAAACCGGGAACTCAGGTTTTGCAAACTATGCATCTTTGGTAACCTTAAGTACAGGTAACCTTTACCCTTTTCCTGGAGGTCAGTGGTTACAAACTTATGGTCCCTCACGTAATCCAAATCCGAATTTAAGATGGGAACGTAAAAAGGAATATAACTTTGGTTTGGACTTTACCATGTTCAACAACAAATTAAGTGGATCGGTAGATGTTTTCAAACGTGATATTGAAGATTTACTTTACACTTATACTTCTCCGCAACCGCCTTATGTTGCAAGTCAGATTTATACCAACGTAGGTACAATTTCGGCAAAGGGTATTGAATTGACGTTGAGTTATGCCGCAATAAAGAACAAAGACTTTTCATGGAATGTTGATTTTGCAGGAAGTACGATTGACAACAAGCTGGTTACTTTTTCGAATGACGAATTCAGAAGAGATATGGAACAATTTGGAGGTATTGGTGGTGCAGGTGACTTAGGTAACGCCTTCCGTGCCTACGAAGGCCGTAACATCGGTGAGTTCTGGGGTAAACGTTTTAACAGCTTTACACCGGATGGTAAATGGTTATTTACCAATCGTGCAGGCCAGGCCGTGCCAAATTCACAGATTAATACCTCACCTTTCCGCGATCAGACGGATTTGCAAATGATTGGGAATGCCATTCCTAAATATTATCTGTCTTTAGGAAACACTTTTACTTACAAGCAATTTGATTTAAGAGTTTTCTTAAGAAGTAAGTTAGATTTTGATGTATTAAATACTGTTGCTTTATCCTATGGAAACAAATTCGGAACACAGGGTAACTTATTAAACAGTGCGTTTACCAAATATGCCCAAATCAACGATACCTATATGTACTCAGATTATTATCTGGAAAGCGGAAGTTTCCTGAAAGTTGATGAAGTAACTTTAGGTTATACATTCAAATTTAAAGATAAGGCATTCAGAAGCTTACGTGTATACGCCGTTGGCCAGAACCTGGCATTATTAACGGGTTACACAGGTAACGATCCTGATTTGATTCAGGATACGGGCCTAGGTCAGGAAATTAACGGGCGTAGTTTAGGTATTGATACCAGAAGTCCTTATCCATCAACCAGAAGCTTTGTGTTCGGTGTTAATTTTGGATTTTAATAATAAGAAAAATGAAGACATATAAAAAAATTATTCTGTTTGCACTCTTAGTTACAACTGTATTATTTAATGCATGTACTAACTTAGACGAGAAGATATATAGTCAGCTAATTACTGATAATTATTACAACAACAAAAACGAAGTTTTATCTGCGGTTTTAAGACCATATACTCATGCTAATGCCTGGGCAACACCATCAGGTCAGGATGGCTGGTGGAGGCCATCAGAACTTTCCGGCGATCAACTGGCCTGGCCAACAAAAGGACGGCATGGAGAAGATGGTGGTAAATGGAAACGTTTACACTATCATAGCTGGTTGGTTGATGATGGACCATTGAATAACGCCTGGTCGTTAATTTACGGAGGTATCGGATACTGTAACGATCCGATCGAAAACCTGGAAAAGCGTAGCCTGGCACAAATGGGCATCACCCAAACAGAAAAAGATGGTTATATCGCTGAGTTAAAGCTGTTAAGGGCCTATCATTATCTAAAATTGATGGATCTTTTCGGAAACATCCCGGTAGTAACGCAGGTGGGTACTCCTAAAAAACCAGAGACGATGCCGCGTGCTCAGGTTTTTGCCTTTGTCGAAAAAGAAATCAAAGAAAATATTGATAAGGCGCCAAACTTATCCAGAAATATGATTGGCCGAATGACTAAAGCTGGCGGTTACGCCATGTTGGTTGAACTTTACTTAAATGCTGAAGTTTGGACAGGAACTGCACGTTGGGATGATTGTATAGCTGCTGCTGATAAATTAATTAACAATGAAGCTGGCGGACAGAATGGAAATATGCAACTTGACCCAAATATTACCGATCAGTTTAAAAGCACAAATGACCTATCTAAAGAAGTGATTTTTGCTATTGCCTATGAATTTAGAATAGCGAACTCACAGCCATCATGGACAGGTGAATTTTTCCACTTCCAGCAAGACAGGATCTATGGCGGTTCCAGAAATGGAAATAACGGAGTGGTAATGGTTCCGGGTAACTACACAAAGTATAATAATGATGATTTGAGAAAAACAACCTGGCTGTTGCAAGGTCCTCAGGTTAGATTTGACAATGGGCAGCAAGCGCTTGCTTCTGGTGGTAATGAATACGATGGACAACAGATTAATTTTGTTGATGAAATTCGCCGTGCCAAAGTAGGTTCTACCGTTTCTAATATGAGTGAGGGAGAAGAAAACAGTGGTGTTCGTTTTAATAAATATAAATTAGGCAACAACGTTGCTGGTATAGTAGGCGGCGTGCCTGTTGCAGTTGATCTTAACTATAACTGTACAGACTGGAATTTATATCGCTTAACATGGGTTTATTTTGCAAAAGCCGAGGCATTAATGCGTAAAAATGGCGGTACAGCAAATGCTCAGGCAGTTCAGTTGGTTAACGATTGCAAAAAACGTGCATTTACAACAGCCAACTGGCCTGCAAATGAATACACCACTGCAACTTTAACACTTGATGAGTTATTGAACGAAAGAGGCAGAGAATTTGTATTTGAAGGTTTCCGTCGCGATGATTTAATCCGTTTTGGTAAATTTACTACAGCCAGCTGGTGGGATCACACGCCTTCTGCAACATTCCGGAATTTGTTTCCGATTCCTCAGGTTCAGCGTACACTTAATGAGAACTTAACACAGAATCCGGGTTACAATTAATCAATAATTTAGGTAAAAAAAAGCCGCATCATAATTCAACTATGATGCGGCTTTTTCATTAATATGAAGAGTAGTATCATTGTTTTTTAGTATGTTCATTGTAACCTATATGTTACGTATTTAAAAAGCAAAAGCTGTTTGTTTTTTTATTAATATTGGATTGGTAAAACGTTTTACTTTAAATCAGCCACCAAACAATTACAATCCATTAAACTGGCGATAGTTTAAAGGTTTTTCTTTCCGGGAATCTGGGCATTGATCAATAGTGTAAAGTAAAACGATTTATATATATCAAGACCAAATATTAGTGATGAGAAAATTTTCCTTTAGTTAAAGCCTGGTTTTTTAGTTTAATTAGAAAATCACAAGATAAGGCACCCGCGTATCTATTAATTATTTAATGCCTGTTTCAATAGTTGCCTGGCCATTGGTACCAAACATTGGGTTGAAAGAAAATCCTTTTTAAAAGTACCGGGTACATATTATTGGTTGGGCGGAAAAAGCAAATACACAGATGAAACTTTATTTAATCGTATCCATTTTATGCTGCCTTACGGCCAAAGACTCATTGGCGCAGCAAAAAGATTGGGTTCAATACGTGAACACGCTGCAGGGCACCAATTCCAAACACGAACTCACCCAGGGCAATACCTATCCAACAACAGCGCTGCCATTTGGCATGCATACCTGGACGCCCCAAACCGGTAAAAATGGCGATGGTTGGAAATATCAATACTTTAAAGATAAAATCAGAGGCTTTCAGCAAGCGCACCAATGCAGCTCGTGGACGAGAGATTATGCCGTATTTTCTTTAATGCCCGTGGTTGATGAACTGGTGGTGAACGAGGATCAGCGCGAAACTAAATTTAGTCACCAGGATGAGATTGCCAAACCAAACTATTACAAAGTTAAATTCGAAAATGAGATCACCACCGAGATTTCACCATCAGAACGTGGTGCACACCTCAGGTTCAGCTATCCTAAGGGCAAAAAAAGCTTTTTAATTTTAGACGGGTACACCAGGTTAAGCGGTGTTCAGATTGATCCAAAAGAAAACAAAATAACAGGTTGGGTAAATAATGGTGAAGGCTTTAAAAAGGGCTGGAAAAGTTATTTTATCGTTCAATTCGATCAACCGATTAAAGCGTACGGTACCTGGGAAAACAAACGGAATACCATTGCAAAAGATTCGACTTCTGCAGAAGGTTTAGGTAAAGGTGCCTTTGTGCAGTTCGAACCCGGCGCAAAGGTTCAGGTAAAAACAGCTTCTTCTTATATCAGTTTACAGCAGGCCGAACTCAATTTAAAGCAAGAGTTGGGCAACGATAAAACGCTGGAAGATACAAAAGCCAGGGCTGCTTCGGTATGGAATAAATCGCTTGGTAAAATAGAAGTGGAAGGGGGAACGAGAGCTGATCTGGAAACTTTTTATTCCTGCTTTTTCAGGGCAAGTTTATTCTCCAGAAAATTTTATGAAATTAATGAAGCAGGTAAACCCTATTACTTTAGTCCGTATGACGGTAAAGTACATGATGGTTATATGTTTACCGATACGGGCTTTTGGGACACTTTCCGTGCACAGTTTCCATTAAATACACTGGTGCAGCCAGCAATGCACGGGCGTTATATGCAAGCCATGCTCGATGCCTATGCACAATGTGGTTGGTTACCCTCCTGGTCTTTTCCCAGCGAAGCCGGAAGTATGATCGGTAACCATGCCATTTCGCTGTTGGCCGATGCCTGGGCAAAAGGAATCAGAACTTTTGATCCGGAAAAGGCTTTGGCGGCCTATTACCACGAAGCGATGAACAAGGGGCCTTGGGGGCCTGCAAATGGTAGGGATGGCGTAACCGAATATAACCAGTTGGGGTATGTTCCTTATCCAAAATACAGGGAGGCTACCGCAAAAACATTGGAATATGCTTATGATGATTATTGTGCTTATGCTTTGGCCAAAATGATCGGCAATAAGCATTACATGAAGATTTTTGAGAAACCGATGTTCAATTATAAAAATGTTTACGATCCGTCTACACGTTTTATGCGGGGAAAAAATGCGGAGGGCAAATGGTCGCCAAATTTTGATCCAACTGAATGGGGAGGCCCGTTTACTGAAGGAAATGCCTGGCACTGGCAATGGTCGGTTTTTCACGATACCAAAGGTTTAATTAATTTGATGGGCGGAAACAGCCATTTTATCTCAAAGTTAGATTCTGTTTTTAGCGAGCCCAATACCGTAAATGTAGGCTCTTATGGTGGGATGATCCACGAAATGACTGAAATGGTAATGGCCAATATGGGCCAGTATGCACATGGCAATCAACCCATACAGCATATGGTTTATTTGTACAATTACGCCAATCAACCCTGGAAAGCACAATTTCATGCCCGTGAGGTGATGCGTAAACTTTATGATGCCACAGAAAATGGTTATCCAGGAGATGAAGATCAGGGGCAAACCTCTTCATGGTATGTGTTAAGCGCTTTAGGCTTTTATAGTGTAACCCCGGGATCTGGAGAGTATGTTTTAGGGAGCCCGGTATTCAAAAAAACAACCATTAATTTAGAAAATGGCAAAAAATTCATCATCGAAGCACCTGCAAATGACGTTCGGCATGTTTACATAAAATCAGCAAGCTTAAATGGTAAAAATTATACTAAAAACTATTTAAATCATAGCGATTTGTTAAAAGGTGGCGTGTTAAAACTCGATATGAGTGTTAAATCTTCGTTAAATAGAGGAATATTAGAAGAAGATAAGCCGTTTTCAATCAGTAAATAGATATTGAATGACTACTTTTGGCGAATTATTCAAATTAATAAAGAATAGAGAACAGAAATATATATAGAATGGAAAAGCCTGTTGCATTAGGTGTAGATATTGGCGGCTCGCATATTACAGCCGCATTGGTAGATTTGGAAACGAGAACTTTAATGAAGAATTCTATCAAACGTAGCCCTGTGAACTCACAGGAGGATAGGGAAGTGATTTTATCGGCATGGTGCGATATCATCAATAAAGCTTTCCAGGATATAAAAAATGGCAATAGAAATGTAGGCATAGCCATGCCCGGACCCTTTAATTATAAAGAAGGAATTTCATTGATTAAAGATCAGGAAAAGTTTAAATCGCTTTACCAGGTTAATGTGAAAGAAGAGCTGGCGAAACGATTGGATATTGCCATAGAAAACATCCACTTTATAAACGATGCAGCTGGCTTTTTACAAGGAGAAGTTTTTGCAGGGGCAGCCAAAGGAAATGTGAATGTATTGGGTTTAACATTGGGAACGGGACTTGGATCTTCGCTTTGTTTAAATGATAAGGCTTATGATGCAGACTTGTGGAACTCTTCTTTTTTAGATGGAATTGCCGAAGATTACTTATCTACGCGTTGGTTCGTAAAACGTTTTAAGCAATTGAGCGGTGAAGATGTAGAAGGCGTTAAAGAATTGGTAGGGATCGTAGAAAGCAATCATTTTGCAACCATGGTTTTTATGGAATTTGGTTATAACCTGGCACAGTTCCTGATCCCTGTGATCAAGAAATACAAAATAAATACCGTAATTGTTGGGGGGAATATTGCGCAGTCTTTTAGCGCATTTGCCCCAGAATTAACGGCAACACTTAAAGGAAATGGTATAGATGCGGAGATCAAAATTTCAGAACTGAAAGAACATGCGGCATTAATCGGTGCGGCAAGTTGCTGTGATTTAAGCCTTACCTAAGGTCAGTTTTTATCTTTCCGGGTTTTTAACCGGAGTATTATCTTGCGCAAAATATCATAAAAGGCAGATGGGGCTTTTCAGTGTTTATTTACCCTGGAAAGCGGCCATTATCGGAAGATTTTTTCAGCTTTATAATCAATCCTGTAACCATCGTTGCTGGCGAGTGTTACAGGATTGCTTCATATGACTCAAAAGCATGGCTTTATCGGTTTCCATTGCGATGTAAAAATGTAATATTTTTATTTCCAATCGCCGCTATGCTGTTATGCCGTGCATTTAATCAAAATTTCATTATAAAATAACTGAATTAATTTCTGCTTATGTGGTAATATGCTTATTATTGCTTACTTAAACGTTTTAGTAAAGTTGTATAGCGTGCTTTGATAACTCCGGTACGTATGAGAAAGGTCTTTAATAGATTCATCACTCAGGCAGTACTGTATCCGGGAATAATGATGCAATGTTTGTAAAAAATAGCATCACTAACGTAAAATTTTCAACCATTTAGTAAAACGTTTTACATATTATATTTATTTTGCAGAACCAAACATGCTAACCAAAGCCATAAATTCCTGATTAATGAAAAAGATATTCACCATTTCGATTTGTGCAGTATTGATCACTATGCTTTCTACACAGCTGCTAAAAGCACAGGAAATCATCAAAAAAGGTGGTTACACGTTATCCTTCGAAAGCAATTTTAAGGAACTAGATCCTCAATTGAAGAAACGGTTAATTAAAACTTTTTTCGAAGTTTATCCAAAACTGGCCAAAGAATATAATCCAGCCACCATAAAAGAAGTCAAATTTTTTGTTGATACAGCTTATGGGGGCGTTGCGGCAACTGCCGATGGAAAAGTAACCTTTAGTTCGATGTGGATGGTAAAACATCCCGAAGATATTGATGTAGTTACCCACGAGGTGATGCACATTGTGCAGGATTACGGACGAAGCGTTGGTCCGGGATGGTTAACAGAAGGCATTGCAGATTATGCCCGTTACAAATTTGGGGTAGATAATGCAGGCGCCAAGTGGTCGCTACCTGCTTTAAAACCAGAACACAGTTACAAAAACAGTTATCGCATTACCGCAGGTTTTTTCGCCTGGATGGAGAAAAATATAAAACCTGGTATGATTAAAACCGTTGATGCTGCTTTAAGGGACCATACTTATACCAAAGAGATCTGGACCAAATTAACAGGTAAAGATTTGGATGCACTTTGGGCAGATTACGTTAAAAATTCTGAAGTTTAAAAAATAAATACAAGCATATAAAACACAAACACAACAAATGAAACGATTATTTATCGCCTTATTGAGTGTTGCGGCATCAACCAGCTTCGCGCAAACAATAGGCAAAATTACAGATCCGGTAGATTGGATAAACCCTTTAATGGGAACGGCATCCAAGCCATCGCTATCTAACGGAAATACTTACCCGGCAATCGGTTTGCCTTGGGGCATGAATATGTGGACACCACAAACCGGTAAAAACGGCGATGGTTGGGCTTATGTTTACGATGCCGACAAAATCCGTGGTTTTAAACAAACGCACCAGCCTTCGCCCTGGATGAACGATTACGGTGCTTTTTCGATCATGCCGGTTACAGGCAAATTAAAATTTAATGAAGATGAGCGTGCCAGCTGGTTCAGCCATAAAGCTGAAGTGGCCAAGCCATATTATTATAGTGTTTATTTGGCAGATGCAGATGTGACCACCGAAATTACCCCCACGGAGCGCGCTGCCCAGTTTAGGTTCACCTTCCCTAAAACAGATAGTGCCTATGTGGTGATAGATGCCCAGAATAAAGGCTCATACATTAAAATTATACCTGCAGAAAGAAAAATTATTGGTTATACCACCAAATATGCCCGTGGTCCATTGCCTAAGAATTTCAAAAATTATTTTGTCATCTACTTCAACAAGGATTTTAAGTTAGCTAAAACCTGGGATGATAAAAAACTGAACGAAAAGGATTTAGAATTAACGGTAGACCACGCCGGTGCCGTTATTGGTTTTGCAACACAAAAAGGCGAGCAGGTAATTGCAAAAGTGGCTTCTTCATTTATCAGCTTTGAACAGGCCGATTTAAACCTGAAAAGGGAGCTGGCTAACGATGGTTTTGATGCTACAAAAGCAAAAGGCAGGGCAACCTGGAATAAAACCTTAAGCAAGATTGCAGTTGAAGGCGGTACTATTGACCAAACCCGTACATTTTATTCTGCCATGTACCGCACTTTGTTTTTCCCGAATAAATTATATGAAATTGATGCACAAAACCAGATTGTACACTGGAGCCCTTATAACGGGCAGGTTTTGCCGGGTTATATGTTCGCCGGTACAGGTTTCTGGGACACTTTCAGGGCATTATATCCTTTCCTGAACCTGGTTTATCCTTCCATCAACAAGGAAATGCAGCAAGGTCTGATCAACGATTATAAAGAAGGTGGCTGGTTGCCGGAGTGGAGCAGCCCGGGTTATGCCAATATTATGGTGGGTAACAACTCTGCTTCGGTAGTTTCTGATGCCTATATTAAAGGCATGCGCGGTTACGACATTGAAACCTTATGGCAGGCGGTAAAACATGGTGCCAACAACGAAGGCCCGATGGAAGCTGTTGGCCGTGATGGGGTTAAATATTACAATGAATTGGGTTATGTACCTTTTGATGTGAAAAAGAATGAAAATGCTGCCAAAACACTAGAGTACGCATATGATGATTTTACCATTTACCAATTGGGGAGAGCTCTGGGTAAACCAGTCGCAGAAATCGATATCTATAAGAAAAGAGCCATGAACTATAAAAATCTTTTCGATCCGGCTTCGGGTTTAATGCGCGGTAAAAACCAGGATGGAACTTTCCAAAGTCCGTTTAGTCCTTTTAAATGGGGTGGCGCATTTACTGAAGGTAACAGCTGGCATTACACCTGGTCGGTTTTCCAGGATATTGATGGTTTAGCCAAACTAATGGGCGGTCACCATAAATTTGTAACCAAGTTAGATTCGGTTTTTTCTATGCCCCCTGTATTTGATGAAAGTGCTTATGGTGGTGTAATTCACGAAATCCGCGAAATGCAGATCGCAAACATGGGCCAGTACGCACATGGGAACCAACCCATCCAGCATATGATTTACCTGTATAACTATGGCGGTGCGCCCTATAAAACACAATATTGGGTGCGCGAAACCATGAACAGGATGTATAAAGCTACGCCAGACGGATATTGTGGTGATGAAGATAACGGGCAAACTTCTGCCTGGTACGTGTTCTCGGCAATGGGTTTCTACCCGGTAACCCCAGCGGTTGACCAATATGTTTTGGGAGCACCTTTGTTTAAAAAAGTAACCATCACTTTAGAAAATGGTAAAACCGTGGTCATTAATGCAGCTGCCAATAGCGATAACAACCGTTATGTTCAGTCTTTGCAGATGAATGGTAAGCCATATGCTAAAAACTGGATCAGCCACAGTGGTTTACAAAAAGGTGCAGTATTAAATTTTAATATGACAGCAACGCCGAATAAAACAAGAGGTTCAAATCCAGCCGATTTCCCTTATTCGTTATCAACAGAAAAATAGATAAAATTATCCATCGGGTAGAGCAATTATCCGGTGGATTTTAAACCAAATTTAGCCTTAGGCTAAAACTAACAAACCAAAATATATGAACATCTCAAAGACGGGTTTTACAGCCATTTTCTGGCTTTGCGGAACCCTGTTGGCATTTGGCCAGCGTATTGATCTCAAAGATCTTTCAGCCTTTAAAAATCCTTCAAATTCATGGTCGCTGGCACAAAATGTTGTGGCTGACCTTAATGCCGAAAATGTTTTAAAAACAGTTAAAGGTGAAGGAATTTTAGTTAACCACTCTACGGCAAAAAAAGCCGGGTCCGATTTATACACCATCAACGAGTATGGTGATATAGCCTTAGAATTAGATTATTTGACGGCAAAGGCAACAAATTCTGGAATTTATCTTCAGGGTAATTATGAAATCCAGATTGACGATGCCTGGGGAATCAAGAACCCAAGTTCATCAAACAACGGCGGCATTTACCAACGTTGGGACGATAGCAAACCTGAAGCCGAAAAAGGATTTGGTGGTGTTGCGCCTCGTCAGAATGCAAGTAAGGCACCTGGTTTATGGCAGCACATCAAAATTATCTTCCAGGCACCAAAGTTTGATGCAGCTGGCAAAAAAACACAAAATGCCAAAATCGTCAGTGCAGAACTTAATGGCGTACTGATTCATGAAAACGTTGAATTATTTGGCGCAACCCGGGGGGCTGCAGGCGCTGAAAAAGCAAAAGGCCCTTTACGCTTACAGGGCGATCATGGTTCAGTAGCCTTCAGAAATATCCAGATAACCGAACTATCAGAAATTCCAAAACCAAACCAGAACGGTGGTGCAGATCCCATATATATTGAAGCTGCAAGCAACAATATGATCAGAAGTTTTGTAGATGTAGCACCAAGAGTGCGTTCTGTACATGCTATTTCAGTTGGCGGGCCGGAAAAAGTGGCCTTTAGCTACGATTTGGATAACGGTACCTTGTTACAGGGTTGGCATGGTGATTTTATTGACGCTACACCGATGTGGGATGGCCGTGGAAACGGAACCTCCCGTGCTTTGGGCAGTGTTACCCGTTTTACCCAAAAACCTGTTCTGGCCATATCAAAGTTAGTAAACGACCAGGCTAAATGGATTGCCGATACGGCTGGTACCGGTTTCAGAACAAAGGGTTATGTAATGGATAAACAAGACCGTCCGGAATTTAAGTACATCATACATGGAACAAATGTTACCGATGCCGTTAAAGTGATGGATAACGGGCAGGGTTTAAGCAGGGAGATTACTGTTGATAAACCATCAAAAGATCTGTATTTCCTGTTAGCTGCTGCTTCAAACATTGAAGAGGCCGGTAAAGGTTTGTATTTAATTGACAATAAAGCATATTACATACAGCTAGGCGAAGGTACTGCAAAGCCGATTATTAGAAATGTGGATGGCAAATGGGAGATCATTGCACCCATTGGAAGTAAGTTGAATTATAGCATTTTGTTTTAGTCGTGATCATGATGAGAAATACATTTAAAAAATTAGCAATACTGGCACTAAGTTTTAGCTTTACTACAGTTTTTGCACAAGAAACACCGAAAGAAGAAGATTTTTTCAAAATAAATAAAGTACGCGTACCCGAAGGCCCGATTTTAGAAGTTGGTGGTCTGGTTACCCTTCCCAATGGCGATTTAGGCGTTTCAACCCGTAGGGGAGAAGTTTACATCGTAGAAAACCCTACCAGTGCAAAACCCTATTGGCGCAGATTTGCCTATGGATTGCACGAAATTTTGGGCATTGCCTATAAAAATGGTGCGATCTATGTAGCACAGCGTGGCGAATTAACCAAATTGGTAGATAAAGACCAGGATGGCAAAGCCGATATTTACGAAACCGTTTACGCCTGGCCTTTAAGCGGGCACTACCACGAATATAGTTTTGGCCCGAAAATAATGCCTGATGGCAGCTTTATGGTTACCGCAAATGTGGCCTTTGGCGACGAAGAATGGTGGCGTGCCGAAAGCCGTGTACCGATGCGTGGCTGGGCCATGAATATTGCCGAAGATGGTAAAATGATCCCTTATGCTGCGGGTTTCCGTTCGCCAGCCGGTATTGGGAGTATTGATGGTCAGTTTTATTATACCGAAAACCAGGGCGACTGGGTAGGATCGGGTGGTTTATGGAAAGTAAATAAAGGCGATTTTATGGGACACCCGGCTAGTTTAAGGTGGACTAATCTGCCTAACTCTCCGGTTAAGCTACAGTCAGATTTCTTTTACTCGCAAATAGACGAGCGTAGAATCAAAAATGAACAAGGGAGATACATTAAACCAGAAAATAGGGTAAACGAAACGTTTAAAACCTTATTCGAAATGAAGAAAGTGTTTCCTGAATTACGTTTGCCATCGGTTTGGTTGCCTTATGGTATCCTGGGTATTTCATCTGCAGAACCTGTTAAAATTCCTGCCAATACATTTGGGCCATTTGCCGGACAGATTTTGGTTGGCGATCAGGGAATGAGTATCATTTCCAGAATTTTTATGGAGACCGTGAAGGGTGAAGAACAAGGTGCCGCTTTCCTTTTCCGTAAAGGTTTCCGTTCGGGTGTGTTAAGATTAGAATGGGGAACCGATGGTTCACTATTTGTGGGAGAAACCAACCGTGGCTGGGGATCGGCCGGTGATGCTAACGAAGGTTTGGAAAGACTGGTTTATAACAATAAAACCCCTTTCGAAATGAAAGCCGTTAGGGCAATGCCTGATGGTTTTGAAGTCGAATTTACCATGCCTGTGGATCGGAAATCAGCTGAAGATCTGGCTTCATACGATGCAGAAAGTTTTATATACAAATACCACCCGGTGTATGGTTCGCCTCCTGTAAACACGGAGAAATTAAAAATTTCTGGGGTTAAAGTGTCTGCGGATGGTTTAAAAGCCAGGATTGTGGTTAAAAACCTTCGCCAATATTATATCCATACTTTAACGTTAGATGGTTTAAGATCACAGGATGGCTTTTATTCTTTAGTTCATCCGGTGGCTTACTATACCTTAAACCAGATTCCTGATGGAAATAAACTTTCTGCCAGCGAGGTGAGTACCAAAAACTCAGCAACTCCTGTAAATACCCCTGCCAGGAAAACTGCTGTGCCAAAGGCAACAACAGGTAAAGCACCGGAAGCTAAAGGAACTTCAACTCCGGCAAAGCCTGCGGCTAACGCCAAAGCGCCTACTTTTAAAGAGGTTGAAGGTTTGTTAACCAAAAATACCTGCCTGGCCTGCCACAATCAAACCAAAAGGCAAATTGGCCCGCCATTCGTAGAAATTGCAAAACGTAAATATTCACCAGAGAAAATATTTCAGTTGATCCACAATCCGCAACCACAAAACTGGCCGGGTTATTCAACAGAAATGCCTCCGATGCCGCAGGTAACCAAAGCTGAAGCTTTAAAAATTGCAGCCTGGATAAACTCTTTAAATAAATAAGTTGATTGTTAGGTAACGGTTGGTAGAAATGCCAGCCGTTTTTTTATGGCATAAATTTTCATAAAACTTATCGTCATTTCGACTGAAGCGCAGCGAAATGGAGAAATCTATATAGGGCTCCCGTTGCCCAGAGAATTTATTTCAGGGTCTTTGAAATGAAAGATCCTTCGCTATGCTCAGGATGACAGCGCGCTTAGGGTGGAAAAAAAGAAATGGGGATTCCACTATCGCAGAATCCCCATCATCTAAATTAACGCTCTCATATACATAAACGCTGTAAAAACGATTTATTGTATTTGGTGCAATTTTTTTTCAACTTGATTGTGCGGTGCGTGTTTGCTCTTCCTATTCATCTTTTCGACAGAAATATAGCGAAATGAAGAAATCTACGTTAGAATTTGTCACCCCGATCTGATAGCTATCAGATTTATTTCAGGGTCTTTGAATAAAAGATCCTTCGCTATGCTCAGGATGACAGCGCGCTTAGGGTGGAAAAAAAAGAAATTGAGATTCCACTATCGCAGAATCCCCATCATCTAAATTAACGCTCTCATATACATAAACGCTGTAAAAACGATTTATTGTATTTGGTGCAATTTTTTTTCAACTTAATTGTACGGTGCGTGTTTGCTCTTCCTATTCATCTTTTCGACAGAAATATAGCGAAATGAAGAAATCTACGTTAGAATTTGTCACCCCGATCTGATAGCTATCAGATTTATTTCAGGGTCTTTGAATAAAAGATCCTTCGTTATGTATGACAGCGCGCTTGGGGTGGAAAAAAAAGAAATGGGGATTCCACTATCGCAGAATCCCCATCATCTAAATTAACGCTCTCATATACATAAACGCTGTAAAAATGATTTATTGTATCAGCTGTAATTTTTTTTCGTTTTTGGATGTTGATCAATTAAACCTATTTTTACTTTATGGCTACTACAGATAGAACCCAACAAGATGCACAAAAACTTTCGGCTGCCCGGGCTGCGGTAAAATTTGTTAAAGATGGCGATGTAGTAGGCCTGGGTACCGGATCTACCACAACCTTTGCGATTAAAGAGTTAGGTAAACGGGTAAAAGAAGGACTTCAAATAAAGGCAGCTGCAAGTTCCATCCGAACACAAGAACTGGCGGAATCGTTAGGAATAGAAATTCTTGACCTTGGGCGCTTAAGCCAGCTTGATATCAGTATTGATGGCGCTGACGAATTTACAGACTCACTTGATCTGATTAAAGGCGGGGGCGGAGCACTGTTCAGAGAGAAAATAATTGCATCATTGAGTAAAAATGCCATTATCATTGCCGATGCTTCAAAAAAGGTTAAAAAATTAGGTGCTTTTACCGTTCCTGTTGAGGTAATTCCATTGGCCTATCAATATGTATTCGATCAAATGCATAAACTTGGTGGAAAGGGCATCTTGAGGACTGTAGCGGGCCAAACATTTATTACCGACAATGGAAACCTGATTATAGACGCTGATTTCGGCCTGATCGATGATCCTGCAAAACTATCTGCTGATCTTAATCAGATTAACGGATTATTGGCTCATGGCTTATTCATTAACATCACTTCTAAAGTAATCATGAGCGATGGGGAGGATATTATTATTTTTGAATGATAGCAGTTCATTTGTTTAATAGTCATTAGTTTATTTGTGCCCCTCCTTGTGTTATTTTTAAACGCAATGATAAATCAATAGCCAGTATTATGAGTGTTGAGAGTTGGTTCAATTCTGTGTTCTTTGCGCTTTTGTGGCAAATTGAGAATTTCACCGATAAACTTTCTTCTTTTAAATTTCCCAAAATTTTTTACCGACAGTTTTATTTCACTCACCGATAAAACATCATAACTAAGCGAAAAAGCATTCTCCAGCGTTCATTTTCGTGATACATTTGAATCATAAAACAAAACGGTCATGGAAAATTTAATCAAAAAAAATCACGCAGATAAACAAGTTGGTTTGGGCATTTTAATCATCGCCATCGGTTCAGTATTCTTATTAAGAAACTCGGGCATAGATGTTCCACATTGGATCTTGAGATGGCACACCATTATGTTGGGTATTGGTTTGTGGATGGGTTACCGTAAAGACTTTAAAGGAAGTGGTTGGTTAGCATTAACTATTATTGGAGGCTTATTTACTTTTAAAGCGATAAACATATTTGATTTTGATCTGTTTAGGATTAGTATACCAATGGTATTGATCGGTTTAGGTTTATATGTAATCTTAAAACCTAAAAAAGTTCAAAACTTCGATCAGTATTTTGAGAAGAAACCAGTTGATTTTACTGATCAAGAAAGCTAAAATTCTTAACTCTATCATATATCTTAAAAAGGGACATTTTCTAACAATGTCCCTTTTTTATGTTTAATAGCAGAGGGGTATTGAGCATGGCGCTCAGCATACGTTTAATTGCTGCACCAAGCGCTCCGCGCTTTAGCCAAAAAGAAACGGGGATTCCACCCTCAGGCAGTATCCCCGTCATCTAAATTAACGCTCTCACATACATAAACGCTGTAAATGGAATATATTGTGTGCAGCTTTATTTTTTTTTCAGAAAATGCGGTTAAACCTGTAAAACAGGAATAGCTTTATGGTATTTGTTGCGGTACTCAATTGGTGTTAAACCCGTAATTTTTTTGAAAACATCTCTGAATGATTTTGTATCGGTATAACCTACATCAAACATCACTTCGGTAATGTTTTTTCTGCTCGATTCGAAACTCCGTTTTGCAGCCTCAATTTTAACTCGCTGAATGTACTCGATCACCGTATTTTTGGTTGCGCTTTTAAATCTCCGCTCAAAGCTCCTTCTGCCCAATGCCAGCATATCAGCAAGTTGGTCTACCGTAATCCGTTCCTGATAATTGCCATCAATAAATTCCTGTGCCTTTCTGATTTTTTCATCTTCATGCCCCTTTTGCCCTTGAAACATCATAAAAGCCAGCTGACTTTCACGGTCGATATCAATGGCAAAATATTTGGCTGCTAAAATGGCGGTATCCCGATCCGTATGTTTCTCTACCAGGTATAAAAGTAAGTTCCAGTAAGAGTTTGCCCCGCCGCTCGAATACAGACCCTGGGCATCGGTAATAATACTGCCATCTACCAGTTCTACTTTGGGAAAGATTTCTCTGAATTGATTGGCAAACAGCCAATGCGTAGAACATTTTCTTCCATCTAACAAACCCGTTGCAGCGAGTAAAAACGCACCCATACAGAGTGAAGCCACTTCTGCACCTTTAGCATGCTGTTTTATAATCCAGGGTAACAAAGCCTGGTTTGCTTCTATGGCATATGCTACATGACCACTTATTGCAGGCACAAAGATGAGATCGGTTTGTTCAACTTCGTGCAATAGTTTATCGGCATGTACAGAGAAAAGACTGTTATTTAACCTAACCTCTTTGGTCATTCCTACAAGTTCAACTTTAAACAGTGGGCGCTTGCCCGATGCCTCTAAAAATTCGTTAACAGCGGTAAACAGATAGCGGGGATCTGCAATGGCTTCGATTACGGCAGTCTCTGGAATTAAGATAGATACATGTTTCATACTTCAAATATAATGAGGCTGTTTGTCGGAAACAACCCCCGCAATTGTCGTTTCTGCATATTTAGCCCGTTGATTTCTGCCCGTATGTTTGTGTTGTTAATCAATTACAGTTAAATCTTTAAAGCGGTAATGCCGATAATGACAATGGAAGAGTATATTTTAAATGAGGATATTAAGGTGATGTGTATTACGGCAGCATCTTTCCCCAACGGAGTTTTAGCGGCACATCAAAAACTTCATGCCTTGTTTCCCCTCGATAAGCAACGCAGGTATTTTGGAATAAGCCGGCCCAACGAAAAGCGGGAGATTATTTATAAAGCTGCCGTTGAAGAATTGACAGATTGCGAAGCTGATAAATTTGGTGTCGAAACTTTTACCATAAAGAAAGGAACATTTATTAGTGAGCTGGTGCCCGATTTTATGAAAGATGTTAGCCAGATCGGAAAAATCTTCAGGAAACTGCTCAATCAATCCAACATAGATCCAAAAGGCTATTGCCTTGAAATGTATATCAATGAAACAGATGTGCGCTTAATGGTGGGCATCAAAAAATAATATCAATTGGCAAGTATAAATTCATATCTCACTTTTAATGGTAACTGCCGTGAAGCAATGACTTTTTATCAGGATTGTTTGGGGGGAGAACTGACCCTAGAAACCATTGGAGAATCGGTTATTGCTGGTAAAATGCCCGATATTTTGAAGCGGAGTATTATGCATGCTGTTTTGGCTAAAGATGATTTGGTGATTATGGCAACAGATCTGGTGGCCGAACGCGGATTAATTAAAGGCAATTCGATTGCTATGATGCTGAGCTGTAATTCGGAAGAAGAGGCCCGGGCTTTTTACCGTAAACTTTCAGCAGGAGGAAAGGCCTCGCATCCGCTGCAGGAAACATTTTGGGGAGCGCTTTTTGGTGATCTAACAGACCGATTTGGGAATAACTGGTTAATAAATTATGATAAAAACAGATAAATATGAAGAAGTTAAAAACTTGGTATTGGATTACCACCATTATTTTCGCATTAATGATGATTATGGATGGGGTTGGAGGAATTACTCAACAGGAAGCAGGGCAGGAGGTGCTTAAACACCTCGGTTACCCGATTTATCTGCTCATCATTGCTGGCATGGCAAAACTGCCAGGAGCGGCATTCATCTTGCAAAATAAATTTGAAACCATTAAAGAATGGGCCTATGCAGGTTTTGCCATTAATTTTATCGGCGCTTTTGCTTCCAGGTTATTTGCTGGCGATGGCGTATCGCTGCTGATCCCACCACTTGTTGCTTTGGTTATGATGTTTATTCCTTACATTTTATGGAAAAAACTTAAATCAAATGTTAAAAACAGTTAAAACTAAATAAGTAGTTTAATTAAAGGCTTTTGAGAACCAAATATTATTAACTTTGGGTATTGTAAACAACCAGACACAACATTAAAACGATTGTGATTTCCAGGTTTAATGTGGAATCATCATGGTTTAGTCACCCTAAAAACAATATTATACGAATGAAAAAGAGCCTTTTATTCATAATCGCTTTATTATTTACTACTTCGGCATTTTCTCAAAATGTGATTCAGCTTTTCAATGGCGCAAACGACTTTTTCAAACTGTTACAGGAAGAGAAATTTAAAGATGCCTACGCTTTCTTTGACGATACTTTAAAAACGAAACTGACGGAAGACAACTTAAAGAAACTGTGGGGAGATATCGGAACCAAATATGGAAAAGCAGAATCCTTAGACGCCATTCAAAGTAAAGCCCAGGGCGGTTTTTTCGCTGTAACGGTTGAAGGTAAATTTGCTAACGGTGATCAGAACTTTATTTTAGGTTTTAATAAACAACAGAAAATAGTTGGAATATTTCTGGCACCTTCCAGAAAAACATCCTCTTATTTAAAACCGACTTATGTAGATACCAGTTTATACCAGGAAAAGTCAGTATATATTGGCCCGGCAGGAAAACAATTGGCGGCCATTATTACCACTCCAAAAAATGTCAAAAATTTCCCTGTTGTCGTTTTTGTGCATGGCTCAGGGCCTGCAGATATGGATGAAACCATTGGTGCCAATAAACCTTTTAAAGATCTGGCCGGCGGTTTAGCCTCTAAGGGAATTGCTTCAGTTCGGTACGTAAAACGAACTTTAATCTATCCTAACGAATTTAACAAGGCTTTTACCGTAAAAGAAGAAGTGCTGGATGATGCAGCTGCGGCTATAACACTTGCAAAAACAGTTGCTGGAGCTAATCCTAAAGCGGTTTATGTATTCGGTCATAGTTTAGGTGGCATGTTAGCGCCTAAAATAGCAACTATAACACCCGATTTGGCGGGAATTGTTTTGGCGGCAACACCTGCAAGAAAATTGACCGATATTATTGTTGATCAGAATAAATATATGTTCGACCAGGCTAATGATACAACTGCTGCTTTTAAGAAACAATTGGCAGATGCTGCTGTGGAAATTGATAAAAGCAGAATTTCGCAGTTGGGAACTACCATAAAACCTGATTCTATCATTTTAGGGCTGCCAGCAAAGTATTGGGCAGATTTAAATAGCTACAACCAGGTTGCTGTAGCTAAAAGCCTTTCGAAACCTAAAATCTACATACTACAAGGCGGCAATGATTTTCAGGTAGGGAAAGTAGATTTTGATTTATGGAATGATGCTTTAGGTAAAAAGAAAAATGTGGTGCTTAAATTTTATCCGGATTTGAATCATCTGTTAAGTTCCCAAACTGAAAAAGGTACTATGGCTCAATATCAGGCAGCTGTAAGCGTATCCGAAACTTTGGTAAACGATATCGCATCATGGATGAAGGCCAAATAATATAAATCACTTATCGCAAAAGAATAAAGCTCCGATCAAAATCAGGGGCTTTTTTTATGCATTTAGTTTCTTTCCTTCGCTTCTTTGTTGATCATTTACAAACAATTCGAAAAACAGACGGTTTAAGTTTAAAGGTATCTCATCTGAATAGTTTATTATGGAAAAGCGGAAAATCACTTTAAAAGGAATATGGGGCATTTTGAAAGCATCGTTTACAGGATTCAATAATCATAAGGTAACGAAGCTTAGCGGATCATTGGCCTATTATACTGTGTTTTCTATGGCGCCATTACTTGTGGTTATTATTTCTCTATGCGGTATAATTTTAGGGAGAGAAATAGCAGAGGGACAGGTTTATACCCAACTTGAAGGATTTTTAGGCAGGGAATCGGCAGTCTCCTTACAACAGTTAATCAAAAATGCCTATTTGGATGGGAAAAGCACCATTGCTTTAATTATTGGTATCATCACCCTGTTAATCGGTGCAACTACCGTTTTTGGTGATATCCAGGATTCTATCAATACCATTTGGGGCGTAAAACCTAAACCAAAAAGAGGGTGGGTAAAACTATTACAAAACCGTTTCCTATCATTTTCGGTCATTATAAGTTTAGGTTTTGTATTACTGGTTTCTTTAGCGGTTACATCTGTACTCGATGCCTTTAGTAATCGCTTGCAGGTCCACTTTGCTGAAGTATCTGTTATCGTATTTTATATCATCAATCAAATTGTAACCTTAGCCGTTATTACATTGATATTTGGCGTAATATTTAAGGTATTGCCTGATGCAATTATTAAATGGCGTGATGTTATTGCCGGTGCATTTGTTACTGCTGTGTTGTTTATGATCGGTAAATTTGCCATCTCCTTATATATTGGGCAAAGCAATGTGGGGGGTACGTATGGTGCAACGGGCTCATTGGTGGTGGTGCTGTTGTGGACCTATTATTCTTCCATCATTTTATATTTTGGTGCCGAATTTACAAAGGCTTACGCAGTTGCCTTTGGATCGGAGATATATCCTTCTCATTATGCGGTAACTACTAAAGAAATTGAAATAGAAACAGAGGGCAAATCTATTCAGGATAATCATCCTGAAATTAAAGAAGAAGTAAAAAAAGTATAAATTTATGCTCCCCAGGCAGTAATAATCAACCTTCTTTGTCCGCCATGATTGCGGTGTTCGCAAAGGTAAATGCCTTGCCAGGTACCCAGCGCCACCCTGCCGTTTCTGATCGGGATAGTTACTGAACTGCCCAAAATTGCAGATTTTAAATGTGCAGGCATATCGTCCGATCCTTCATAGTCGTGCTCATAATCGGGATCGTTTTCCTTTACCGTTTTATTAAAGAACATTTCAAAATCTACCCTTACTGTAGGATCTGCATTCTCGTTAATCGTTAGTGAAGCCGAGGTATGCTGTATAAAAACCTGGCAAATTCCAATGTTAATCTCGTCAATTTGGGGCAAGGCATCCTCAATCTCGTCGGTAATGATATGGAAACCTCTTCTTCTTTCTCTGAGGGCTAACGCTTGCTGGTATATTTTCATTTGAATTAATTCATTTTAAATTTTCGAAACTGATCTGAAATTTTAAGATTTTCAAATTCGTCAGAAAGTGTCTGACTTTTTCAATTCGTAGATCTATCCACTACGTTCGAGATGACGATTAGTGTATTTTAATTAATCTCAGGATGCTATTTTAAAAACTCTACATTCCATATTTTCTCTGCTTTTCTGCCAATCAACCAAAAAGAAGCTGCCAGCACTGAAAAGAATAAAGCTTTATGCCAGCTATCCCAGAAATATTCGAAATAACGGGTGTAGAGATTGATGAATAGAAAAGTAATCCCGAATTCGCGGGCAATATCATCATGATATTTTAATCCAAAAAGTGTACTGGCTACACAAATGGCTGCAGAAATTAAGGCCCAATAAAATAAACTTAACTGCCTCACTGTATACCATTCTTCTAAGCTGGCAAAATTGCCAAATACCGATAATGCCCAAAGCGATACAAACAAATAAACCATGCCCGCGATGTAGGTAACCTGAAAGAAATTCTGTGTTTTGGGGAAAGCCTTCATTATGAACGATGCTGCGGTTAACAAAGCGCCAAAAACCACAAAACGCAGTGGATAGTTCATGCCAAAGAAATAATAATTCCAGCGGCTTAAATAGCCTGTTTCTGTGCCAAACCAGGCGCCCAGTGAGATCAATGCAAAAATCCAGATTAAACGAGAATTGAAGACATAACCCAAAATACCATAAATGAAAACAGATATTAATATCAGTATAGAGAAATTTCCTGAACCATTATCTACGGCCTTTCCAAAATAAGCAATGGCATTTGCGGTGAGTAAAATGGCTGAGAATACAATGGCCTCATTGCTGAACTTTAGATGTGCCAGTTTCTTTTTACGCTTAAAACCTAAGAGGTAAAGCCATGCGGCCAACCCGCCTGATACAATAGCAATAACAATATTTGGTGTATTGTAAACCCGTTTCAGATAGTTTAAGATAGAATTATCAATCAGGAGCGACCCAAGTGCAATAAACCCACAAGCCAAAGCCACCCAAAAAGCATATTGTGCCAGGCGTAACCAATCGAAATTCTTGGCTTCGTAACTTTTACGAAGTTTATTTCCTGTTTCAGGATCAATTAAGCCATCGTTTTGCCATTGCTCAATCATATCATCAAGAAACTCACTCTTTTCTCTGTCAACTTTCATAGGGAAGGTTATACACGAAGATATGCTTTTTAGTCCTTAGTCAAAAGTCCTCAGTCAATAGACCCCCGACTTCTGACTAAGGACTCCGGACTAACCTATATTACCTCTTTGATTTTTTTATTGTTTCCTACAATCCAAATGACATCGCCGTTGTCGAACACAAAATCTGATGAGGGGTTTAAGATGCGTTCCGTATCTCTTTCTATACCCACAATTAAAGCCTGGGCTTTTTCGCGGATACCGGCATTTCTGATGCTCAGCCCATACACAGGCGATTCGGTATGAACAACAACCTTTTGCAGGGTCATTTCTTTATCCGGAAAATTATTTTCTTCGGCTATATCCGGGGCATTAACTTCTAAAAGTGCCTTAACAGCTGCAAGCTGGTCATCTGCACCGATCAATAACAGTTTATCATGTGGATAAAGCCGCTCATCTCTGCCCGGTGTTGGGATGTTATTTCTCCCACGCTCAATCAGGGCAATATTTACCCCGTATTTTTCCCTGATCATTAATTCGGTAAGCGTTTTTCCAACCACCTCTGATTCTGGTGAAACAGTAAGTTCTGTTAAATGGGTATCCCAAGGTAGAATATCAGGTTTTTGATGCTCACGGGCATTTAAATTCCGCATAAAACGGCGTTCCAGTTTATCGTAAAACGACTGCAGTTTTCTGGAAAAGATAACCATTCCTAATACGATCAGGCCCAGTGCGATTACAGCAGCAATCCAGGTATCAAAAAATTCGTACATTAAAAAACCTACAAAGAAAATCCCTAAGGCGATCCTGAAAAATTCGATGGCAATTAACGGGCCACGCGTGTATTTTTTATTTAACCATAAATGGGAATACGCAGTTTTCTGAATTCTGCGGATGGAAAGCGCCCATAGAAAGGGAGACATTAAAATAAAAGAAATTCCTACGCTGATTAAGATCGAAGGCAGGCCATTAGTGATATTCTTTACCATAAAAGGCTGTAAAAACCTCGAAGTAAGAAAAATGATGGCAATAATAACTACGGAGTGAATAATGGTATTAAAAATGTAAGCACGCAAAAGAATTTTCCAATCGCTTAGCGTAGTAATTCCAGCGGTACTGGAACTGTATCGCTGAATCGCGTCTAACCATTTTTGTGGTAAAACGCGGTTTAAAAAGTTATAAAAGCCTTCTGAAGACTTGATTAAATAGGGAGTGGTAAAGGTGGTAATGGCCGAAGCGGCTACAGCGATTGGATAAAGAAATTCACTTGTTACCTTAAGCGTTAAGCCAAGGGTGGCAATGATAAACGAGAATTCGCCGATTTGTGCCAGGCTCATTCCTGCCTGTACAGAAGTTTTTAAAGGCTGACCGGATAATAAAGCACCTAAAGCGCTACTGATTAATTTGCCAGCTATTGTAGCGATGGTTACGATAACAATTGGAAAAGCGTAATCAACCAAAACTTTAGGATCAATTAACATACCTACCGAAACAAAAAAAACTGCAGCAAATAAATCTTTAACAGATTTTGTCAGGTGCTCAATTTTTTCTGCCTGAGTAGTTTCAGCTAAGATTGAACCCATAATAAATGCGCCAAGCGCTGGAGAAAAACCAACTTTTACCGCCAGCAGTACCATCACCAGGCATAGGGCTAAAGATACAACCAGCATGGTTTCATCATTCATTAATTTTCGTGTAGCTTTTAAGAAGGTTGGGATTAAGAAAATGCCCCCTAAAAACCATAATATGAGGAAAAATGCAAGCTTTAATATAGAAATGAGCATTTCTGAACCGGCAAATTGCTGACTTACCGCTAATGTAGAAAGGAGTACCAGTAATAAAATGGCAACTAAATCTTCTACAATCAATACACCGAAAACCAAACCTGCAAATTTCTTATGTTTTACGCCGAGTTCTTCAAAAGCCCGGATGATAATCGTTGTGGATGATACCGATAAGATTCCGCCTAAGAAGATACTGTCCATCGTATTCCAGCCCATAAGTGATCCGGCTGCATAACCAATTAAAAGCATAAACAGCACTTCTACAATGGCTGTTACTGATGAGGAGCCGCCAACTTTGACCAGTTTTTTAAAGCTAAATTCTAAACCTAAACTGAATAAAAGAAATATAACGCCTATTTCGGCCCATATGGTTACACTTTTCTGGTCGGTTACGGTTGGCAGAAAACTAAAGTGTGGACCAACCATTAAGCCAGCCAATATATAGCCCAGTACGAGTGGCTGTTTAATTTTTTTAAATAATAATGTTGTTATACCTGCAGCGGCAAGTATCAATCCTAAATCGGCAATTAAATCTGGTAAATGAATCATTTTACTTTTAAAATATTAAAAACTAACAATTTTAATTTGGCTGATGCAGTGGCACGTTGTGATGTTAGCCCACAGCCGTATAATTGATTGATTTACCAAAAAACGTGTTTTGGATAAAGCATCTTGAATAAATACCAGTAGTTATACTTTAACCTTTTGATGACAACTTTGGTATTGATGGTTTTGTTCTTAAAAATAAGGAATAGCAAAAGACTGGTCAGTACAAAAGCACCGGAAGATATTTTTACAATGGAAACATGAATAAAATCTCTTTGCAGGCTTTCGTTATCCTGATTAAAACCGGAATGGTATTTGGTGTTTTTTTTGCAGGAAAAGAAACTGATTTTAGTGTTTTTTAACGCGGCATCATTTCTTTTTTGTTGCGAAGCGATACCCGCAAAATTTATCGAGATGGATAGCAATAAAATGATGTAAAAAAGCCTCATTGCTGCTAATATAGCTAAAATAAGGCTTTTTTGAAAGGATAAACGGATAAAAAAGGTGGTTAGGCATCAAAAAGGGCGTCGTTTTGAGCGGAACACAACGAAGCAGAGAAACCCACTAAATAGATCCCAACATGCCACTCCGTTTCAGTTGAGATGAGGGCCCACTAGGATAAACTGGAAAATAATTTATTCATTAAAATAATCTAGCGTAGCTTCTTTATCTTTTTGCAATTGAACGGTCAGCGCTGCTAACCCGGTAAATTTTACATCGTGACGGAGAAATTTTAAGAAATTCATCTTGATGTCCTGCCCATAGATTTCCTGGTTAAAATCAAAAATGTTTACTTCGATATTCCTCGTCATCCCATTAATGGTTGGACGCTGCCCGATATAGGCCATACCTTTGTAAGGTTGAGGGCTAAGGGTTGAAGGTAGAAGGTTGGAAATATCGATTTCGGACTTCAGACTCCGGACTTCGGACTCCATTTCAACTGTAACCGCGTAAATGCCATCGCCTGGAATTAATTTATACGTTTCCTCAACAAAAATATTTGCGGTCGGGAAGCCAATTGTTCTGCCTATTTTATCGCCTTTAATTACCCTGCCAAAGATGGAAAAGGGATAACCCAGGTAATCATTGGCGAGCCCAACATCGCCGGCCAAAAGTGCCTGCCGGATCTTGGTTGAACTTACTGCCACATCATGAATATCCTGTTCCATAATTTCTTCAACAGTGAAACCGAAATGCGAGCCGGCAGCTTTTAAAATGTTTAAATTGCCAGAGCGGTCTTTACCAAAACGGTGATCGTATCCGATAATGATGTGCCTGGTGCCTATATGATCAACCAAGGTATTTTTAATGTAATCTTCAGGTAGCTGATTGGAGAAATCGCGGGTAAAAGGGGTAATAATCAAATGATCTACGCCTAAACCCTTTAAAATTTCTGCTTTTTCATTAATGGTATTAATCATTTTCAGATCCTGGTTTTCAGGATCGATAATCATTCTCGGATGTGGGAAAAAAGTTAGTATAACACTTTCACCATTATCTGCCTTTGCCTTTTGTACCAGTTGTTTGATGATTTTTTGATGTCCGAAATGCACACCATCAAAAGTGCCAATGGTAACAATGGCATTATTTAATTTTTTAAAATCCGAAAGGTTATTGTATATCTTCAATGGTAAAATCTATTTATTGGTGTGGGTTTTGCATGAGGGATATGGCTTCCATCCCGACCCTTTGCATAGCTTAGGGGCATGCCCAAATTTCTGTTATTAATGTAAAGCATGGCGTTTAACCACCCCGCCTTTTAAATCGGCAATTTGTTGTTGGATTACAAAGGCATCCGGATCAATCTGCCTGATGGCTGTTTGTAATTTGCTCATCTCTAGTTTGGTCACAACGGTAAAAATAATATCGATATCGTTTTTTTCTCCGTAGCCTCCTTCGCCTTTATAAATGGTTACACCACGTTTCATTTCGTTAATGATGAACGCTTTGATGTCTTCCTGATGGTCTGAAATTACCGTTACGCCCGTATACTGTTCCAGTCCGTTTACAATGAAATCGATAGTGCTCGATGCCGATAAATAGGTTAGAATGGCATATAGCGCCGTTTCGATGTTTAAGAAATAAGCTGCGAAAGCAAAAATAATGATATTTAAAATCAGGATGATATTGCCGACGGTTAAAATGCTGTTTTTACTGATGTAAAGCGCTAACACCTCTGTGCCATCAATTACACAGCCACCACGCATGGCCAACCCGATTCCGCCACCTAAAAACAAACCGCCAAAAAATGCAATCAGCAACTTATCGTGCGTAATGGGCTGAAACGGAAGGATGATTAACGCCAGTGAGAGTGCAGCAATGGCAATAGCAGTTTTAAAGGCAAAACCCTTACCAATCTGCCTGTAGCCTAGAATAACAAACGGAATATTGATGATGGCAATAAGGTATGATAAATTCCAGCCTGTTAGGGTGCTTACCAAAAGGGAGATACCGGTAACACCACCATCAATGAAATGACTAGGCATTAAAAAGCTTTTTAACCCAAAACATGCCGAAGTTACACCTGCAATAATTAAAAGGATTTCTTTTATAAACCTGGTGTTCCTGTTTTTGATGTGGTTCATATTTGTGCTTCAGTTTTAGCTTCTTCTTTCTTGCTACGAATATAATTAACAAGTTCTAATACCTCAAATGCATCTTTCAGTAAAAAATTTCCGCTTCTGGTGCGGGTTAATTTAGAAAGATAAGCGCCGTTGTTTAAAGTTTTGCCAAAATCGGATATTAATGAACGGATATAGGTGCCTTTGCTGCAAACAATCCGGAAATCGATTTCTGGCAGTTCGATCCGTGTAATTTCAAATTCCGGAACGCTTACAAAACGTTTACGTAATTCAACCTCTTCACCTAATCTTGCTTTTACATATAAACGTTCGCCATTTACCTTCACTGCCGAATGCGCAGGCGGATATTGTTCTATATCGCCAATAAAAGGTTTGCAGGCCGCATAAATTTCTTCTTCAGTAATGTGGCTGATCTCAAAAATTTCATCAACCTCGGTTTCCATATCGAATGATGGGGTAGTAGCACCTAAAATCATGGTGCCGGTATATTCTTTCTCTTCAGCCTGAAAAGTATCGATCTGTTTAGTCAGCTTGCCGGTACAGATAATCAACAGGCCAGTAGCAAGGGGATCTAAAGTGCCCGCATGGCCAACCTTTAATTTTAGTGGTTTTAAAGAATTACGGATTTTGCCAACCACATCAAATGAAGTCCATTTGTACGGTTTATTAATTAAAAGCAATTCGCCTTCGGCAAAATTGAAATCTTTGAATTTAGGATTTTCGGTACTCACAAATCTTTTTTGCGCAAAGATACGGATTCAATGTGGTTTACTTCATTTTTTTAAACACAGATAAAAAGGATGTACACAGATCATCATCCGTGTAAATCTGTGGTTAATATTATCCTGGATTATATAATCTGTAAGTTATGTCCGCTCAGCAACAGGATGATAATGATTAAACCTGCAGCAATCCTGTACCATCCAAAAACTTTAAAGCCATGTTTGTTCAGGTATCCGATAAAACTCTTTATCGCCAGAAGTGCTACAATAAATGCCACTACATTTCCGATAATCAACATATTGGTTTGATCGTGGGTAATGGTGTGCCCTTCTTTATAGAAATCGTACAGCTTTTTGGCCGTTGCCGCAAACATCGTTGGTACGGCCAGGAAAAACGAGAATTCTGCCGCTACTTTTCTGCTTAATTTCTGACTCATACCCCCTACAATAGTTGCGCCTGAACGAGATACACCTGGCAACATGGCAATACATTGGAAGAAACCTATTTTAAGCGCTGTTAGATAGGTTATTTCTTCCTCTTCATTAATAGTTGGTTTATTAAACCATTTGTCGACAAATAATAAGATAATACCACCAATTAACAGCGAAATACCAACCGCCATCGGGCTTTCCAATAGTTCATCTATTTTTTTGCTCAATAACAAGCCAAATACCGCCGCGGGAATAAAGGCTACGAGCAATTTAATATAGAAGTTGATGGATTTAAAGAATCTTTTAAAATACAGTACAACTACCGAAAGTATTGCGCCGAGCTGGATGACAATAGTGAAAAGTTTTACAAATGGTTCTGATGCAATGCCCATAAGCGATGATGCAATGATCATGTGGCCAGTGCTCGATACTGGTAAAAATTCAGTTAATCCTTCAACAATGGCGAGGACAATGGCTTCAAAAGCGTTCATATTATTTCGTTAATGGGTTATTCCCACTGCAATTTTACTTTGTAGTTTTTTAATTTTTTATCTCTTGAAATCAATACCAAATCTTCTGAAACGGCTTGTGATACAATAATCCGATCAAAAGGATCATTATTAATAAATTCGAGGTTTAGCAATGTCGTAAGATGGGTTTCATTAATGGAAACAATCTCAATCTGATTTCTTTCTGAAAATCTAAAAAGCTCTTCAAAACCAATTTTTAAATCGAGCTTTCCAATCTGTTTTTTAATGGCAATTTCCCAATAAGAAGCAATGCTTAAGAAGCAGGGCACATTAATATCAGATAGCCGTTTTTTAACTGAAACCGGTAATTGATCATCATCTGCTACCAACCATAAAAAGGTATGGGTATCTAATAGATAAGCCATTAAATATAATCAGCAAACATTTCTAATGGTTCGTCAAAATCATCAGATAGTTTGATCTTACCTTTTGCATACCCAACCTCACGTGATTTCAATTTCGGCTTATTTTTGTGTTTTGTTTTTAAGAATTCAACAAAGTCTGCAACTTCCTGCCTGAGATTTAGGGGAAGCGAATTAATTTCAATCTGCAAATTTGTTGTTGTCATATTATAAAGTTAAAAAACACTTTACTGAATACAAAACATTTATTTTTTTAAAATGGCATAAATACCAAAAGCAAAACCAGCCAATACTACCAATGGAGCCAATAAAGTTCTTCTGAAATCGTAAATATTACCAGTGGTGCCCATCATCAGGATAAAACCAACTGCTACAATTGCCATGCTGATTAACAATAACTGGTAATTTTTTTTGGTAAAAACCAATTCGCTTTTAACGTCCTTTACAACCGGACCTGTTTTTTTTTCTGCCATTATCTATAAAGATGATAAGATTTTAAACGTAAATATCTGCTTACTGCAAACCATGTACTAATGCCTGTTATAAAAATACCCACAATTAAAAGGCCTATAAAAACAAAACCAAATTCCTGGTAGTTATTTAAAATAATAATTTCAGGCACCTCTTTGCGGGCATAAATTAAAGTGGCCAATAAAATAATAATGGCTATAAAAGCAGCAATTAACCCGTGCAAAGCAGCATACAGTAAAAAAGGACGTCGGATAAAATTTTTCGTTGCACCAACCAGCTGCATACTTTTAATTAAAAAGCGCTGGGAGTAGATTGCCAGCCTTATGGTGTTGTTAATCAGTGCAATAGAAATAATTAACAATAGTGCTGCAAATGCCAAGATAATTAACCCGATGGTGTTGATGTTTTTATTTACCATATCAATTAAAGAGCTTTGGTAAACCACTTCTTTAACTACAGGATTTTTAGAAATACTTGTTTTTAAGGCATCTATACTTTTATTGTTTGCATATTCTGCTTTTAAATATACATCGAAGGTAGAAGTTAGCGGGTTGTATCCTAAGAAATTAACAAAATCCTCACCTAAATCCTGGGTTAAATTTCTGGCAGCAAGTTCTTTGTTTACGTATTGGGTCTGCTTTACCGCCGGGTTGGCATTTAGCTCTTTTTGGAAAGCCAAAACATCGGCTTCTTTTGCGCCTTCATCAACAATAATGTTTAAAACAATGTTTTCCTTAACGTAGTTAGATAGATTTTTGGCATGTACAAGTACTAAACCAAGTAATCCCAGCATTAATAAAACCAATGCAATACTGATGATAGTAGAGATATAAACGGTTTTGGTTTTTTTAGATGCATCACTTACTTCGAATTCTTCCATGTATTTCATTTTTGTTTCTGCGAAAATATAAATTATACCTGATAAACACCAATTAATGATTGCTAAATGAATACTAACGTATGCGGACGGCTTTTAGTTTGAAGATTAAATTCTTCCGTAAATCGGATTCTTTTTCTAAGTACGGTACGAAATTTGATAAAACGGCGTTAATTATGGATATCTTAAAACTAAATTTAACTATGAAAAGACAAATTACCATTCTGAGCCTATTCTTACTTATCGCCTCTACGTTTATATCATGCAAAAAAGACAGCACATCTTTAAAAGCGCAAATGTTAGGCAGATGGACATTAAATAAAGTTGTAACTTCCGGTTACACCGCTGAAGAAACATTAAAAGATCCAAAAAAGGTAAACGGAACGGTTAACTATGGTACCACAAGTGATTATATTGATTTTAAGCCGAATAATGATGATCAGGTAGAGTTGAGTTTATCAGGAAACAGAACCATAGGTACTTATGTGATTATCTATTCTGATCAGTTTAGCATGGATATTAACGATGGATTAAATTATTGTAGGATAAATAGTATTACCGCAAACAAATTAGAGTTTACTGCTAAAATCGATAAAACAAACGTAACTAAAGTATATTCTTTATCAAGATAAGAACTTAATCCCCCGATTATTTGCTGCGCCATTGGTTTTTAGATCAATGGCGCTTTTTTGTGGTTTTGGATAGAAGCTTTGGTATCGGGTTTTACGAACTTACACCGAATAGCAAATAAAGATTTACCTTGATGGCAAAGGTTTATCATAATCTTAATCTACTTTGAATTTGTCACGTTGAGCCTGTCGAAACGCTTCGTAAGATATTTAAGTCAGGTCCTTCGACAAGCTCAGGATGACAATTCCGTATTCTATGATACATTCTTTTAATAGAAAATCATTTTTGATGGGTAAATCAATATTTAGGTATTAAATTATTGTGCTTTCAGTTGTTCCAACTAACAAAACATAATTAAGATTTCACTTATCTTGAATGCTCCGATAGTCAGATGGAAACATCTGACTACACGAAAGAATTGCAGATTTTAGTCTTAACTTATTCTTATTCTGCATGTCTATCTGGTAAATATTATCCTGAATCTGCTTTTTTAAGCCCCTTAATTTCCGTATTTTCGCCCCTTTAAACATTTAAAACTTGCAATGGATTACCAATTCAAAGAAATAGAACAAAAGTGGCAGAAATTCTGGGCAGATCATCAAACATTTAAAGCCGAAAGCAATTCTGAGAAACCAAAATACTATGTGTTAGATATGTTTCCTTATCCATCAGGAGCAGGTTTACACGTTGGTCACCCGCTGGGTTACATTGCATCAGATATTTTTTCAAGATATAAGCGCCTTAAAGGCTTTAACGTACTGCATCCTATGGGTTACGATTCGTTCGGGTTACCAGCAGAGCAGTATGCGATACAGACCGGACAACATCCGGCCATTACCACTGAGGCTAATATTGCAACCTACCGCAGGCAGTTAGACCAGATTGGTTTTTCTTTCGATTGGAGCAGGGAAGTACGTACCAGCGAACCATCGTATTATAAGTGGACCCAATGGATTTTTATGCAGTTGTTCAACTCCTGGTACAACATCGAAAACGATAGGGCTGAAGATATTGGCACACTGATCGAAAAATTTAATGCTTCAGGCACTGCCGATGTAAAAGCAGTTTGTGATGAAGATACCAGGGTATTTTTGCCCAGTGATTGGGCAACCTTTACCGAAGAAGAAAGACAGATTGAATTGCTAAAATACCGCTTAACCTATCTTCGGGAGAGTACCGTAAACTGGTGCCCTGCGTTAGGAACGGTTTTAGCCAATGATGAAGTGAAAGATGGTTTCTCTGAGCGTGGCGGTTTCCCGGTTGAGCAAAAGAAAATGATGCAGTGGAGTATGCGGATTACCGCTTATTCAGACAGGCTTTTACAAGGTTTAGATACCATAGATTGGCCGGAACCGGTTAAAGAAATGCAACGCAACTGGATCGGCAAGAGTGTAGGGGCATCTGTAAAGTTTGCAGTTGACAATTCGCAGTTGGCAGTGGAAGAAACTGAAAACTCGGAACCGAAAACTGATAAATATATTGAGGTTTTCACCACCCGTGTTGATACCATTTTTGGTGTTTCGTACCTGGTTTTGGCTCCGGAACATGAGTGGGTTGCCGAATTAACCACGCCTGAACAAAAACAGGCTGTTGAAGATTATATTGCTTTAACAAAAAAGAAATCGGAGTTAGACCGCATGGCCGATACCAAAACGGTATCTGGTGCTTTTACGGGTACTTATGTGATTAATCCGGTAAGTGGCGAGCGCGTGCAGTTGTGGATTGCTGATTACGTATTGGCAGGGTATGGAACTGGTGCAGTAATGGGGGTTCCTAGTGGCGATCAACGCGACTGGCTATTTGCGAAACATTTTAATTTGCCAATTGTACAGATTTTAGATGCACAAAAAGATATTGATGTACAGGCAGACCCAACTAAAGAAGGAAAATATATCAATTCTGGTTTCATTAACGGAATGGAATACAGAGAGGCCGTTGCCTTTTTAAATAACTGGTTAGAACAGCGTGGTGCAGGCAAGGCAAAGGTAAACTTCCGTCAGCGTGATGCGATTTTTGGCCGCCAGCGTTATTGGGGTGAACCGATTCCGGTTTATTTTAAAGATGGATTACCTTATCTGGTTAAAGAAGAAGAATTACCACTGTTGCTTCCTGAAATTGATAAATATTTACCTACTGAAACAGGCGAACCACCATTGGCCAGGGCAGAAAACTGGTTGCCAAAAGACGGTGGACATTATGAATTAAGCACCATGCCGGGTTGGGCAGGAAGCAGCTGGTACTGGTACCGTTACATGGATGCCAATAACAATAACGATTTTGCGTCAAAAGAAGCGGTTGAATACTGGAAAGATGTTGATTTGTACATCGGTGGTTCTGAACATGCAACCGGCCACTTATTGTACAGCCGTTTCTGGAATAAATTTTTGAAAGATTTGGGTTATACCAAAGAAGAAGAACCTTTCAAAAAACTGATTAACCAGGGAATGATCCAGGGGAGGAGTAATTTTGTTTACCGCGTTAACGATGAGAATGGAAAACCTACCAATACTTATGTATCCGCTGGTTTAAGAAAAGAATATAAAACCTCTGCCTTGCACGTTGACGTAAATATTGTAGAGAACGATACTTTAGACCTTACGAAATTCAAAGCCTGGAGGGAAGAATATGCCAATGCAGAATTTATCCTGGAAGGTGGAAAATACATCTGCGGTGTTGAGGTAGAAAAAATGTCGAAATCAAAGTTCAACGTGGTTAACCCCGATGATTTGATTGAGCGTTATGGTGCTGATACTTTGCGTATGTACGAGATGTTTTTAGGTCCGTTGGAGCAAAGCAAACCCTGGAATACCAATGGTATTGAAGGTGTATTTAAGTTCTTGCGTAAATTCTGGAGGTTATTCCACAACGAGTCATGGGAATTCACCATCTCTGATGCTGAACCTACCAAGGCAGAACTGAAATCATTACACAAAATCATTAAAAAGGTGCAGGACGATATCGAGCGTTTCTCATTCAACACTTCTGTATCGAGTTTTATGATTGCGGTAAACGAATTAACCGATCTGAAATGTAAAAACCGCCAGGTTTTGCGAGATATGGTGATTATTCTTTCTCCTTATGCACCGCATATCTGCGAAGAACTTTGGGTATTGTTAGGAAATGAAGCAGGAACTTTATCATATGCTGCTTTCCCGAAATTCAATCCGGAGTATTTAGTAGAAGATGAGTTTGCTTATCCGGTTTCCATCAACGGTAAGATGAAAATGAACCTGAATTTGAGCTTAACTTTAGCGCAACCAGAAGCAGAAGCCATTTTATTGGCTGATGAGCAGTTCCAGAAATTTTTAGATGGAAAACCAACCAAAAAAATCATTTTCGTTAAAGGGAAGATTATTAATGTGGTGGTTTAAGGTAGAGGGCGGAAGGTTTAGGGCAGAGGGTTTTCCTTGCGCTTGCCTAAGCTAGAAATATAAAAACCCGGGTTACGTTTCGTAATCCGGGTTTTTATATAATGGTATCGTCATTCCCGCGCAGGCGGGAATCTTAAAGCGTATTGCATTATCATTCAAAATGATGTGATTAATGACGCGACACTTAAGCACTATTAATATAAAAAACAAACCCAAGCTGTATTTTAAAACTTGGGTTTTATTAAGTTATTTTGAGATTGGGTTTTAAGCCTTCTAGCCTTCAGCCTTACTAGTCTCTCTTCCGTCTATTCCCGCCAAATCTCCTGTTGTTGCTGGCATTACGTGGTTTGCCGCTCATATTACCATCGCCGGTTTTTTTACCGCCACCACCTTTAGATTGTGCCTGCGGTTTACGTTTAACCTGGTTTTTGGCCAGCATATTTTCCCAGCTTAATGGATAAGGATGATCGTCTACAACCGGAAGCGTAATTTTAATCAGTTTCTGGATATCCAACAGGTATTCGTTTTCTTCAGCATCACAGAACGAAATGGCAATACCATTTGCACCGGCACGGCCGGTACGGCCAATCCGGTGTACATAAGATTCAGGAATGTTTGGCAATTCAAAATTGAACACATGTGATAGCTGATCAATATCAATACCACGTGCAGCAATATCGGTGGCAACCAAAACACGGATTTTTCTATCTTTAAAATCAGTTAATGCCCTTTGTCTGGCATTTTGCGATTTATTACCATGAATAGCCGCCGCTTTGATCCCCGCATGGGCTAAATCCTTAACAATACGGTCTGCACCATGTTTGGTACGCGTAAAAACCAGGGCTGTCTGGATATTTTTATCTTCAAGAAGATGGATCAATAATTTCTTTTTATCTGGTTTGTCTACAAAATAAACCGATTGCACAATGGTTTCGGCTGTAGAAGAAATTGGGGTCACTTCTACTTTCGTCGGACTAGATAAGATGGTATTGGCCAATTTCTGGATTTCATCCGGCATGGTTGCCGAGAAAAATAAAGTCTGGCGTTTAGCTGGTAATTTAGCCACTACTTTTTTCACATCGTGAATAAAGCCCATATCCAACATGCGGTCGGCTTCATCTAATACGAAAAGTTCGATGGTATTTAGACTGATGAAACCCTGGTTCATTAAATCTAATAAACGGCCTGGTGTGGCCACTAAAATATCAACACCTTTTCTCAGGGCTTCTACCTGTGCGTGTTGGTTTACACCACCAAAAATTACCAAACGGCGCAGATTTAAATTACTTCCGTAAGCTTTGAAACTATCTTCAATCTGGATGGCAAGTTCGCGCGTTGGCGTTAAAACCAGGGCTTTAATGTTTTTGTTGGCCTTTGTATTAATGTGTTTTTCGTGCAGTAACTGCAGCATTGGGATGGCAAAGGCAGCAGTTTTTCCGGTACCGGTTTGTGCGCAGCCTAATAAATCCTTGCCTTTTAATATGGTTGGAATGGATTGCTCCTGTATGGGTGTAGGTTGTGTATAACCTTCGGTCTCAAGGGCCTTTAAAATAGGCTCAATGAGGTTTAATTCTTTAAATAACATGTATGTTTTTGTATAATATTTATTGAAGAAGCTAGAACAATCAATGGTTGAAGGACTAACTTGCGGAGAGAATATGCCATTCAGAATGGCAAGCCCTTATTCCTGCTTCGGCGGCAAAGATACAAAAAAATATACCACGAACATATTTTCTGATCAAGCAGATCTTAATCATCATTATACTACGCGTAACTAATAATTGTATTACATTATGTTATTCTTAATTAGTATTTTGTGGGTGTATAATTTGTAGTATAATTATTTTTATATGTATATTTATTTTTATTTAAGTGTATATTTTACACTAATGCCTTATTTACTTTGGAAAATACCGTTATGTAAACCATAAATAAAAACAACTAGCAAACTAATCTAACCAACCTATTTATGAGAAAAAAACTACTTACCTACAGGAGAAATCTATTCTTCCATACCTGCCTTTTTTTCAGAATTAGTATAATCAGGCAGATCAACTTACTTCAATACTTATCGTCAGCGGATTGAAATAAACAGATGCTGTTCGGCTTGTGAAGCTAAATCGCATCGGAGTATAAGTACGCAATTATTTAACTAATCAATATAAACCTATGAAACAAAATTTATGCTGTATCAGGAGGGGCTTTCTTCTCTTGTGTTTGGGAATGCTATTTGCACTTGGTGCAATGGCCCAATCAAAAATTACCGGTAAAGTTATTGGCGGTGATGATCAACTACCCATCGTTGGGGCAACGATAAAAATCAAGAATGGCCCTGGGGGCACAACGACTGATGCAAATGGTACATTTTCTATTGCTGCAAAAACTACAGATGTACTGGTGGTTTCCTTTATCGGTTATGCATCAAAGGAAGTCGCTCTGGGCGGTCAGACCAATCTTTCTATTGTGTTATCTGCCGAAAACAATAAATTGTCTGAAGTCGTGGTAACCGGTTACTCGAGCCAGCGTAAAAAGGATTTAACGGGTGCTGTTGCTGTTGTAAGTATGGGACTGCTGAAAGCCCAGCCTGCCGCCAGTGCGGTAGAAGCTTTACAGGGTAAAGCTACAGGGGTACAGATCATCAACGATGGTGCACCGGGGTCTACGCCGCAGATCCGCATCAGGGGTATCAGTACCATTAATAATAACGAACCATTATATGTAATTGATGGTGTTCCTTTTGAAGGTAAGCTATCCTGGCTCAACCAAAATGATATCGAAAGCATGCAAGTGTTAAAGGATGCTTCTTCAGCCTCAATTTACGGATCGCGTGCCAATAATGGGGTAGTAATCATCACCACTAAAAAAGGTGTAACAGGATTGCCAAAAATTACGCTTGATTCTTATTATGGTACACAAGCTCCGCGTAAGGGCAGTTTTCCTGAAATGATGAACCCTCAGCAATATGCCCAGTATGTATTTGATGGCTATAAAAATGCTGGTAAAACAATTGCCGCCGGTAAAAATTATGGTTCGGGGCCAACCCCGGTACTGCCCGATTATCTTGTGGCAGGTTCAAAATTAGGCCAGGATGTTACTGCTGCTGACGCCGATCCTTCCAAATATAATTATAGCCGCGATCCTAATCTGTTCTACCAGATTACAAGGGCTAATAAGGAAGGTACCAACTGGTTTGATGAGATTACAGAATCGGCACCGGTACAGAATTACCAGATTAGCGCTGCTGGTGGTGGCGAAAATGCTACCTACGCTTTTTCAGGTGGTTACCTTGATCAGAAAGGAACCATCAAATACACCGGATTTAAAAGATACAATTTAAGATCAAATACAAGTATATCTGCTTTTAACAAGCACGTTCGTTTCGGCGAAAATGCACAATATAGTTATTCTGAAGGTTTTGGTTTTGGTGTTAATCCCAATACACCAGGTAGTTACCAGGATCAGGGTAGTGCATTGGGTTGGGCCTATCGTATACCTACCATTATCCCGGTGTATGATATTGCCGGGAATTTTGCAGGTAGCCGTGGTAGCCAGTTGGGAAATGCTGAAAATCCCCTCGCGTTCCTTTACCGTGCAAAAGACAATAAAAACAAAAATAACTTCTTCTTTGGAAATGTTTTTGCTGAAGGCGATATCCTTCCTGGTCTGGTATTAAGAACCAATTTTGGTTTGCGTTATGAAAACTTTAACGGCCTGTCTATGCGTTATCCAAACCTGGAATTCTCCGAAGGCAATAACTCTAATAACCTGAACGAGTACCAGGGATATAATACCGAATGGACCTGGACCAATACCTTGAATTACAGTAAGGTTTTTAACGAGCTACATCGTTTAAATGTTTTGGTTGGTACAGAAGCTATCAGATCCAGATCGCGTCAGCTAAATGCAGGCAGAAATGATTTCTTTATTCTGGGCAACCAGGATTATTATTACCTGAGTACGGGTTCTTCCAATATTAGCAACACCAGTTTTGGCTCTATTGGCTCACTATTTTCTGTATTCGGAAAAGTAGATTATTCTTATAAAGACCGTTACCTGGCCAGTCTTACTTTCAGACGTGATGGTTCTTCAAACTTTGGTCCGAACAATAAATATGGTAATTATCCGGCAGGAAGTGTGGCCTGGAGATTATCGGAAGAAGAATTTATGAAGAGTGTAAAATGGCTGAGTGATTTAAAACTCCGTGTAGGTTATGGCCAGACGGGAAATCAGCGTATTCCGCCTTATCAGTATATTAACCGTTTCCAAAGTTCCATCATTAACTCCGCATATGCTGTTGGTGGTGCGAACGGATTAACTACCGGTGTATGGCAGAATGCCTATCAAAATGCCGATGTAAAGTGGGAATCGTTAAAAGCGCTGAACATTGGACTTGATTTTAGTTTATGGGGAGGCGCAATAGACGGATCGGTAGATTGGTACAACAAAAAAACATCCGATATGCTTTATAACCTTCCTTTACCATCCAGTGTGGTTGGTTTAGGTAGCTCACCATTTGTGAATATCGGTGATATGAGCAACAAGGGAATCGAGTTTAATGTGGCTTATCATTATGGAATCAAAGATAACAGCCCGCTAAAGTTTGATGTTGGTGTAAATTTCTCTAAAAATAAAAATGAGATTGTTAGGTTAGCCCCTGGTATTTTCAACCAGATTTATGGTAATTACAGAAGTTTACAAACCAGCGTACTGCAGGAAGGTGCACCATTTGGTTCATTTTTCGGTTACAAAACAGCAGGAATTTACCAGAGCACTGCCGATATCCAGGCCAATCCATCTTATGCAGGTGCCAGGGTTGGTGGTTTGCGCTACCAGGATATTAATGGGGATGGGGTAATTGATCCAAAAGACCGGACCATTATCGGAGATCCCAATCCTGATTTTACCGTTGGCGTAAACTTAAATGCTTCTTATAAAAACTTTGATATTGCTGCATTTATTTATGGTGTTCAGGGTAATGATATTTTTCAGGCCACACGCTATTTTACAGATTTCCCTTCTTTCGATGGTGCTAAAAGTACCAGGCTGTTAAATGCATGGAGTCCTTCAAATCCAGGCAGTTTAATACCATCTGCTTATGCAGGTGCATCCGATCTGGAATTTGCTTCATCGAGCTATTACATTCAGGATGGAAGTTTTTTAAGGTTAAAAAATATACAACTTGGTTATTCAATCCCTACCACCAAAGCATTTGGTGCAAATTCGCCCATCAGCAAATTGAGGGTTTATGTAAGTGCAACGAATTTATTTACAATAACGAAGTATACTGGTATGGATCCGGAGGTGAGCCAGATTACGGATACTTTTTCAGCGCCCGGCGTAGATCAGGGTGTTTATCCTTCCCCACGTCAGTTTTTAATCGGTATTAATGTTGGATTTTAATTAAAAGAATAAAGATGAAACATATAAAATATATTCTGCTCTCCTTCCTGATCTTTTCAGCTTTCTCGTGTAAGAAAGAATTTTTGAACCTGCAACCGCAAGGCGAACTTACAGAAGCACAGCTAACGACACAAGATGGGGTGGAGGGTTTATTGGTGGGTGCGTATAGCCTGCTCAATGGTAATGTAAACGGAACCTATGGTAATTATGGTGCTGCGCCGAGCCAATGGTTGTTTGGAGAGGTAGCTTCAGATAATGCCCATAAAGGCAGTAGTGTTGGCGATCAGCCCCCTATGAATGCCATTGAGCAACATTCACCAACCAGTACAAACGATAATTTATCAAACCTTTGGGACAGGTGTTTTGAAGGTATTCAGCGCTGTAATAATACCCTTAAAATACTGGCAAATTTACAGGCAGGCAATGGCTCTGCCAAATTTGGCGATGCCCGTGCCAGGGAAATTCAGGGTGAAGCCCGTTTATTGCGTGCACATTACTATTTCTTTTTGGTTAGGGTATTTAAAATGGTGCCCTATGTAACCGAGGCCAGCAGTGGTACATTTGTGCCTAACGATAAAGACATTTATCCTAATATTGTAGCCGATCTTCAATACGCTGTAGATAATTTAAGTACAACCAAACCCAAAAATCAAAAAGGAAGGGTTGATAAGTATGCTGCACAGGCTTATCTTGGGAAAGTTTACCTGTATCAGAAAAAATATACGGAAGCTTACGATCTTTTAAATGCGGTAATTTTGGCCAAGGCAGATTTAACCACCATGCCTTATTCAGATAATTTCGATATCACCAAAGAAGACGGTCCGGAAACCATTATGTCTGTTCAGCACTCAGTGGGTACCGATGGTACCGGTGGAGATAACGGTAATGTGGGCGATATCCTGAATTTCCCCTATGGTAATACCCCGATTAACTGCTGCGGTTTCTTTCAGCCATCAATTGATTTAGCCAATTCTTTCAAAGTTGATATCACCGGTTTACCTTTATTGGATGGTAGTTATCGTAATAACCCATATAAATCAGATTTTGGTTTAACGGGGTCGGCAAAAGACAATTATGTAGTGGATAACACCTTACCTTTCGACCCACGTATCGAATCGACCATTGGCAGACGTGGTGTTCCATACCGCGATTGGGGAATTATGGCTGGCGATACCTGGATCCGTGATGCCTCGAACGGAGGACCTTTTGTTGCCGTTAAAAATACAATAGAAGCTTCGCAGATTGCCAGTGGCACCGCACCAGGTACTACCAATGTAACCGGATTAAATGTAAACCTGATCCGCCTGGGTGATGTTTACCTCATGGCAGCAGAATGTGCAGTAGAAAAAGGCGACTTGCCCAGAGCTTTAGTGCTTGTGAATGCTGTGAGGGCCCGGGCTGCAAAAATTAGCCCACAACAAGTAAACGGTGCACCTGCTGCTGCCTATAAAGTGAGTCCGTATACTTCATTCCCAAATAATACCTATGCCAGAAATGCAGTGCGGTTTGAGCGCAGGCTTGAGCTGGCTATGGAAGGTCACCGGTTTTTCGATCTGGTACGTTGGGGCATAGTAAAACAAACGCTCGAAAGTTATTTCTCCTTTGAAGGTGGATATTTCGATTACCTGAAGGGCATAACCATCGAAAGCAGGGATGATTATTTTCCTTTACCTCAAGATCAGATCGACAGAAGTAAGGGTACATTAAAACAAAACACTGGATATTAGGCAAATTTATAACGGAATACATTAGCGGAGCGATGATCAAAACATTGCTCCGCCATGTATTTTGCGCCATAAAAATACAAAGCCTGGAGGCCATGAGGAAATCTCATGTGGACAAAAAAATAAAAAAATCCCTGCATTTCGTTGCGCTGCAGCAGGGATGAAGGCGCTTGAGTAATCTTATTGTTTTTGGAAAAAAAAATTATTGCATCTCGCTATGGTGCGCGGCAGGTGGCTGGAAATAATACTACTATCGGTAGTGAAATAAACCCGACCGACAGCGTTATCCCGATTAAGAATGGGTTAATTTACAAGTTTCTTTTAATCGGGATTAAGCAGAGGGCGGGGCTGGAGTAACCGAAGCAGCACAGAAATTGCTTTCCATAAAAGAAACCAGATATTACAACTGTTTGCTATTCATAAGTTGGTGTCTTTTCCTATCCAAAAACTATTTCTCTTCTTTAAATCTGCTGAAAAACAGCAGCGCAATTAAGCAGAGCCCGAAACCTACCACGCCATTTAACCTTAATCCATAATCATTGCCAGGATCTTTACCATAAATGGTAAGCATAGCGAAAATGGCAATTCCCAGGGTTTGACCAAGTTTTACAAAAAGATATTTTACAGCGAAGAACATACCTTCGTGGTTTTCACCTGTTTCAAGGGTGTCTCTCTGGGCAATATCGGCCAGAATTGCAGTAGGTAAAATGCCGAGTGCTGCTAACGGAAAAGAGGCCGATAATACCAGAATGTAAATCTGCGTATATGGTCCGAACGGTAATTTACCTAAAAAGAAAATAGTAACGAAGATTAAGCACAACACGCCAAAGGCAAGCAATACAAAAGGTTTTTTACCAATTTTAGCCGAACCAAAATTGACCAGCGGATAAAATAACAAAGAAGCCAGTACCATGGCACCCATAAATTTGCCGCCTTCTGATTCTGGCAGTCCCAATAAAACCGTACAGAAGAATAATAAACCACTTGATATAATGCTTAGTGCGGTATAAAAGGCAAAATCAGATATCAGGTAGTATTTAAAATTACTGTTTTTAAAAGTGCTTTTTATAGCTGGCCATAACGGAACGTGCGTAGGTTTGGCTACCGAAAATTCCTTTTCATTAATGAAAAATACGGGTAACAACATCACCAATCCGGATAGGATGCACAAACCCCATATTGCTGCCTGAATAGCTTCGCTGCGGTTGGTTACATGAAAATTAGCCTCAACCAGATCGGCAAAGTTGTTGGTGCAGGCCGATAAAATGATGCCGATAACGAAACCTACCTGCTGGTAGCTGGATAACTTAACTTTTTGTCTGGGTGTGTTGGTTACTTCAGCCAGTAAAGCATTATAGGGAATGATATACGTGGTAACCGATATAAAAAACAAACAAAGTGTAATGGTGAGCCACCAGGCATTGTGCAGGCTCTCCGTTTTTTGGATGGGATAAAAAACCAATCCGCAGAAAAGCATGGCCGGAATAATGGCCCATTTCATAAAAGGCATCCGTCTACCATTTTTATTGGTACTCGCATCGCTTCTGGAGGCAATGAAAGGATCGTAAATGGCATCTACCAACCTGCCCGAGGCAGCAATAATAGAAAGGATGTTAAACGCACCCAACAAAACAAGCTGTGGCACCAAAGGTGGTAAGCCAGCATTACTTGGGGGCAGATAGAAATAGGGAAGCATGACGATGATGATGTTGGTCATCGTGCTCCAACCAATCATACCGGCGGCGTAAGCAATTTCTTGTTTTAAGGAGAGTGTTTTGTTCATCAATTTTTTTTAAATTTTTTTCAAAACCTCACAGTTTTTAAAAATCTGCGGGATTTGGATCCTGAATAAACTATTTTTTATTAAACCACCTGCTCACAAAATAGATGAACAGAAAGCCAACAAAAATATATAAACCATTAAGTGCTGCATTTTGATCATCAGCGTAAATGCTGAAGGCAACAAAAGTATAAGCAGCAATAAATATGATAGGCAATATAGGATATAATGGAACAGTATAGATGGTTTTTTTATCAAGATGTGCTGTTCTTTTTCGAAGAATAAAAATGGTAGCTGCTGAACTGGCCATACTGATGCTCTCTAAAAAAATGGTATAGTTTAAAATTTTATCGAAGGTTTTGGCATAGAAAATAATCACCACTGCAATCAAGGTGAAAAAGGTTAAACTAACGGTAATTACTTCTGTTTTTTTATTCATCCTGCTAAATATTTTTGGCAGGGCACCTTCTTCACCCATGGCAAACATGGCCCTTGGGTTGCTCAACAGGTTTACATTGACATAACCCATTACCGAGAAGAAAATAATGATCGAAAGTGCATTAAATCCTGCCGGGCCAAATATTTTTGAAGCTAATATTGCAGCAATACTTTCTGCCGATTTTAATTCCTCGAAACCGATTACCTTTACATAAACATAGTTGATGGCCAGGTAAAGAACCACAATAATGGTTAAGCCGGTTATAATGGAACGTGGGATCACTTTTTTAGCTTCTTTAACTTCGCCGCCAAAGTTGATGGTTTGCGCATAACCTGCGTAAGAAAAAGAAACGGCAATTAAACATAAGCCCAAAGCTTTTCCATAATCAGACCAGGTAGGTAAAGCACCGGTTGCGGTTTTAAAAACGGGCGTAATACTTTCTGTTTGTTTCCCAAAAAATACCGCGCAGATGAGCATTAAAATCATCCCGATTTTAATGACCGTTAATATATTTTGCGTTTTGGAACTTGCTTTTAAGCCTAACAGATTAATTAAATAAAATGCTAAAATGGTGGTTATGGCTATAGCTACCCTGGATGTTTCGGTTTGTATAGCCGGTGGTAATATAATCTTGCTCAGGTACTCTGCTCCAATAATAGATATGGCCGCTACCGATGCGGCGCTTGAAATAATCACAATACAATTAATGGCAAAGGCAATGGAAGGATGGTACGCCACCGAAAAGATTTTGTAATAGCCGCCGGTTACCGGAAAGCGAGATCCGATTTCGGCATAAGTTAATGCCCCGCAAAAAGCCACAAAACCACCGGTAAACCAGGCCAGGTAAAACAATTCGGGAATTTGAGCTTTCGCAGCTACGTTTACAGGGGTACGGAAAACACCCATCCCAATAACTAAACTTACCACAATCATGGATAAATCAAAGAGCGAAAGCTGTTTTTTCTGTTGCATCAATAAGGATATTAAATAAAGTGATGAAGATAGGGAAATTATGTAAAGATAGAAGATGGAAGATGGATGATGGAAGAGGGAAGATAACTTATAGCTAATGGCCTTTTGGTTCATAGTTTGATCGCTCAGGCTAATAGCCTATGGGATATTGACAAATCATCATATAAAAACATGAGCTTATCAACTTCCACACTATTTACGATCAAGCTATGTACCCTTATCCATTTTACATATTCCATGTTTATATGTTGAAACTTTCTTTTGTTTGCCTCACAGAATAAATCTATTATTGTATAATAATTCTGAGGAACTTATTTTGAAATGTTTTTATTTCAATCATCAGGGTTATTTCTACAAATTCTTCATCACTTTGCAAATCAAAAAAAATGCAGGGTTTTTCATTGAAGAACAGATGAACACATTATGGCAGAAGTAATTTATAACGACGACAGTATCCGCTCATTGGATTGGAAAGAGCATATCAGGTTACGCCCGGGGATGTATATCGGCAAACTTGGTGATGGCTCTGCACAGGATGATGGTATTTATGTTTTGTTAAAGGAAATTGTAGATAACTCCATCGATGAGTTTGTAATGGGGACCGGAAAAACCATCGAAATTACACTGTCCGAGCAAAAAGTAAATGTTCGCGATTATGGCCGGGGTATTCCATTGGGCAAAGTAATCGATTGTGTAAGCAAAATCAATACCGGCGGTAAGTATGATAGCAATGCCTTCCAAAAATCGGTAGGTTTAAACGGGGTAGGTACAAAGGCCGTTAATGCGCTTTCTACCAGTTTTACCGTTCAATCGTACCGTGATGGAAAAACCAAAAAAGTAGAGTTTTCTAAAGGGGAGATTGTAAACGAAAATCCGGTAATTGATACGACGCAACGCAACGGTACCGCCATTACTTTTTATCCGGACGAAAGTATTTTCAGAAATTATCATTACATCCCCGATTTTGTGGAAAGCATGGTTTGGAACTATGTATTCTTAAATACAGGTTTAACGATAAATTTTAATAACCAGAAATATTTTTCGGAAAGAGGCCTTTATGACCTGCTTTCTAAATTTAATAAACCCGAGGAAATCAGGTACCCGATTATCCACATGATTGGACCCGATATCGAAATTGCCATGACCCATGGGCAGCAATATGGCGAGGATTACCACTCCTTCGTAAATGGACAACATACTACACAGGGTGGTACCCACCAGGCGGCCTTTAGGGCAGCGGTGGTGAAAACGGTTCGCGAGTTTTTCAAAAAAGAGTTTGATGCAGCTGATGTACGTTCATCTATTATTGCAGCCATTTCTGTGCGTGTACAGGAACCCGTTTTCGAATCGCAGACCAAAACCAAACTGGGTTCGCAGAATATGGGACCGGAAGGGCCATCTGTAGCTACTTTCATCAACGATTTTGTTAAAAAAGAACTGGATGATTATCTGCACAAGAACCCGGATGTTGCCGATGCCCTGTTAAAAAGGATTATGCAATCGGAGCGGGAGCGTAAAGATATTGCGGGCATTAAAAAACTGGCTAACGACAGGGCTAAAAAGGCTTCCCTACATAATAAAAAATTACGCGATTGTAAAGTTCACTTTAATACCACCCACGAAAAGCGTTATGAAACTACCCTTTTTATTACGGAAGGGGATTCAGCCTCTGGCTCAATTACCAAATCGCGCGATGTAGATACCCAGGCGGTATTTAGTTTGAAGGGGAAACCGCTTAACTGTTACGAGCTGACTAAAAAAGTGGTTTACGAAAATGAAGAGTTTAACCTGCTACAGCACGCTTTAAATATTGAAGATGGTCTGGACGGCTTACATTATAACAACATTGTAATCGCTACTGATGCTGACGTGGATGGCATGCACATCCGTTTGCTGATGATGACATTTTTTCTGCAGTTTTTTCCTGATCTGGTAAAGGCTGGCCATGTTTATATTTTGCAGACACCGCTTTTCAGGGTTCGGAATAAAAAAGAAACGATTTATTGCTATAGCGACGAAGAACGTAAAAACGCGATTGAAAAACTGGGCAACAAACCGGAAATAACCCGGTTTAAAGGGCTGGGTGAGATTTCACCAGATGAGTTTGGTTTATTCATCGGAAAAGATATCAGGCTTGATCCTGTTATTCTGAAAGACCAAACCATTAAAAGCCTGTTAGAATATTACATGGGCAAAAATACCCCAGACCGGCAGCAGCATATCATCCGTAATTTAAGGATAGAGAAGGATGAGGTAACCGAAGAGCCTAAAGTGATTACGGAAGAAGTAGCTTAGCTTATCTATGGATCCTGTCTTCACGGACCAATCTGATGGTTTGCATTAAAAGATCCTTCGACTCTGCGACATTGACAGACTCCCAGAAAAAATCGTCATCTCGACTGTAGCGTAGCGAAATGGAGAGATCTTTTCAACCGAATTATTAAAACCCAGTTTAAAAGATTTCTCCGCTGCAGTCGAAATGACGATACTTCGACACCATTCAACTTCATTAATATCTGTCCATTTATATTGATTTTTATCCAATAAATTATCCCTCACGATAGCATGTTTTGGCATTTTGCCTGAATCCCGCATATAAAAGAAGTCAAGTTTTTAAAACTTGACTTCTTTGGTTAATGGGCTTTCGTAGAAAAGATTCTTAGAACCAGATACTACATTTGACAGACTCCAGTAGAAGAATCGTTATCTCGACCGAAGCAACGCGGAGTGAAGAGATCTTTTAGGCTTTTATTAATCAGCTATTGAGCTTTTTGAAAGCAGTAGCAAAATAACCTCGTTTTTGAAAAAAAACTTAAAAGTTCAGGATGATAGTTGTGATCTCAAATAGTAATTATTCTTGAGGTGCATTTACTGTATTTTCGGGATGCTGAGGAGGTAATACATCTACCTTTTTTTCTACGATGGTGATTTTTGTAAATACGGCATATTTACTGGGAGCAATGCCGTTATCATATTTTTCGGCATAGGCCTGAGTAAATTCTGCACCGAAGTAGAGTATAATGGAGGTATAATAAATCCACAATAAAATCACAATGATAGAACTGGCTGCACCAAAAGCAGAACCCGGATTACCTTTTTCGATATAAATCCCAATCAAATATTTACCTAAACTGAAAAGAACAGCAGTAAATAACGCACCTATTATTGCCGATTTCCAGCGGATAACCACGTCTGGCAATACCTTAAAAATAACCGTAAAAACAGCGGTTACAGCGGCCAGGGTAATGACGTTGTTCAAAATATAAATCAGCAAGGTCATGGTGTCGTTGGCGACTGGGATCACTTCCTCGATTTGGCTTTGCGAAAGCAGGTTGGCCAATTTTGAGCCCAAACCCACCACAATACTATTTATTACCAGCGATACCAGCAATAAAAAGCCCATTGATACAATTAATGAAAAAGACAATAATCTGTTGGTAAGCATCTTTAGCCAGCCTTTCTTAGGTACGGCCTTTACTTTCCAGATCATGTTGATGCTATCTTGTATTTCTATAAAAATAGCCGTAGATCCGATAATCAGCGTACCTATACCGATAATTAAACCAATGGTAGATTGGCCTGATTTATTGGCATGTTCTACAAACCCCTGGATTTGTGCGGCTGCATCTTTGCCCACCATTTCGGTAACCTGACCATAAAACTGACCCCTTGTTTTTTGGTTTCTTTCGTTGCCAAAAAATAAGGTGGCTGCCGAGAGCAGAATAATAATGAGCGGTGTAAGTGAAAAAATAGTGTAGTAAGCAAGGGAAGCACTTAATTTGGTCACCCGATCTTCCACAAAACCTTTTCCGGCAGCAATAAAGAGATGATAAAGCGCAATAAAGAAATTTTTGATCTTGTTGATTACTTTCATCTGAAAATTAAAACGGATATCCTATACCTATGTTAAAAATTAAATTCTGTCTGCGCCAATCTTTATTGCCGAAGGCAATATCATCAAATACCCATCTTTGTCCTGCAGGCAGGTATGGTTTGCGCACAGGGAAGGCCACATCCAGGCGAACTACAAAAATGGTTGCATCTACACGTAAACCGGCTCCTGTACCTACAGCTAATTCGTTAAAGGTATTTTTTAACTTAAAACCTGATCCCAGTCTGGCCGTTTCCGGTTTGCCAGGTTCGCCCAAATCTTCTTTCCTCAGCCAGATATTTCCCGCATCTACAAACAGTGCGCCATAAAGTACACTTACAATTTTAAAACGAAGTTCTGAATTGAGCATTAATTTAATATCCCCCCCCTGATCTGCAAAAAGTGCATCATCCGGCACTTTATAAGTACCAGGGCCTAAGGTACGCGCCGGAAAAGCCCTGATATCGTTGCTGCCTCCAGCAAAAAACTGCCTTACAAAGGGTAGTGAAGTACTGTTACCATAGGCATAGCCATAACCCAGATTTAAACGATTGGCCCAAACCAGGTTGCGGTTAATTTTATAATAATCCCTTAAATCGGCTTCTGCCCGGATAAATTGAGTTAAGGGTGTATTGAACAGCGTTTTTTGACCCTGATCATTTGTTGGTGTAAAAAGCCCCCAAACATTGCCACCTGTTTCCAAACCGCCATAGAAATATACATTGTTTCGGCGGTTGGTTTCCATCTGGTTAGTATAGGTAAAGTTATAGCTGCTACCAATAATAAATTGGTTTTCGAGGGTGCTCCTTAACAAAGGGTTAGCTTTAAATAAGCTGTCTCTTCTATTAGAATCAGGAAAACCTGTAGAGATGTAGCTAATGGAGATCGGATTGAAATTATGCTCTTTATACTGGTTTTCCTTGAAATTGTAACCATATTCACCTTTTATGGCATGTAAGGTGTATTCAGAACCACGGTTAAGCATTTGATAGGAGAGCGAAGCGATGGTTTTCGGAATAAAAGCATTCGTGCTGTTAGGTTTGTAAAATGGTACAATAAACCTTGGGAAGGTTAGTTTTCCTTCAGCTGTAAATGATAAGGAGTTGCGGCCCAGCGAAGTACCCCTTACCTGAGTCTCGAAACCACCACTAACACTTACATCCAATTGCTCGGCGCCCCTGAATAAGTTTCGGGTGGTTTGCGTCACTTTTACTTCAGAACCCACAAAGTTGTTCGATTTACTGGTACCTGTAACCGAAAAGCTCAACGAATTTTTCTTTAACGGGGTAAGATAAATATTCAGGTCCAACTGATTATTTTTGAAACTATCAACCGGTAAAAATTCTGCCCTGACATCCCTGAAAGCACCAATATTGACCATTCTGTTTAATGATTGATTATGATCTTTACGGTTGTAACGTTCGCCTTTTTGAAAGAAGACCAAACGATCAAATAATCTTGGCTTAAAGGTATTGCGATCATCATAAATGTTGAAATCGTGATATTCAAGTGGTTTTAACTTTCTTAATATCGTATCTCTTCGCAGGCTATAGCTTGGGTAAATATTGATATCCCTGATGGTGTAAGGTTTCAATCCGGCATCTGGTGCAATGTCTTTAACTTTAATGTTTACATTTACCAGGTTTTTACCAATGGTACTGTCGACCTGCATAATCAGGTAATCAGGGCTAAAATAAAAATAGCCCTGCTCTTTAAGGTCGTTATCGATCCTGATACGCTCATTTTTATACGTGTCGAGGTCGTAATAATCGCCTGCTTTGATTAATGTTTTATTTTTATTCTGATTGATGATTTTGGTTAAAACGCCAGTATCAGGAGGGAAGGTAACTTTATTGATTTTATATCGGTTACCGGTTTCTGCAGTGTAAACCGCTTTACCTTTTTTATCTTTCACTACCGTATCTCCAATAACAGATGCCTGTAAATACCCCTCGCTGATGAGATAGCTGGTAAGCACATCATTATTATATTTCAGCTTAACTTCGTTAAGCAGCACCGGGGCTTCTCCCTGCCTGCGTAACCAGTTTCTAAAACCTTTCGGTTTTTTTGGCTCTCCGGCCAGGTTGTAAATACCAAGTTTAAACTTTATGCCTAAAATAGAACTATTGGGGCGGGGTCTTGTTTTGCTTTCTAAGTCGCGCTTTACCTGTTTTTCATCATCAATTTTACCTGAAGAATCCGGATTGATTTTTACTTCGGCACCTGTATATAAATGTTGCCCTGGCTTTAACGATTTGGTAGAGCTACAAGCAGCCCAAACTAAGCAGGCCAGTATGAATAAAGTAGGTCTAATTAGTTGTCTCATTTTTAGGTTTTTGTTCAATGTTTCTTCTGTTGCGTTTTTTCTGGAAAATCTCTCTGAATCTATTGTAATCTACTACCAGGGTAAAACCCAAACCGGTTTCGATAATTTGTCCCTGTACAATTACGTCGTTTTGGTTGCGTCGGTAAGCCCTTAATCTATATCTTCCGTCAGCTGATAAAGCATATTCAACATTGACATTTCCGCCTATATCTGTCGATTTTTCGCCTGGTGCCTGCGGCCCTTCCAATGCAAAAGAGCTACCTACCGTTACCGTAAGTCTATCATTTAATAATTTTTTAGATAAACCAACTTCCAGGTCTGTTTTCTGCTGAAGCGATCCGGTAGAATAATCTTCTGATGAATTTACACCAAAGTTCAACTCTACACCTTGAATGAGATCGGAAGCGAGGTTATTTAACTGTTCTGTCAATAATTTACTCACACTCGATCTGGCCAGGGTAGAAACGCCACCGCCGCCGCCCGCCAAACTTTGGAAAGGATTATTGGCGATAAACCTGTTCAATGCCAACAGGGCAAAAACCTGTTTATTCAATTCACTTTCATCGCGGTTCACGTTGATTAATTTGGTGTAAACCGTGCCATTTAGTGCGCCACGTTCGTTTTCCGGCAAATCAAGTTTGAAAGAAATGATCGGTTTTAATAGTTCACCCTTCATCATTAAATAAACCTGGAAAGGCAGTTTGGTTTTAGCCTGGATATTATCAGGATCATTGATCAGGTCGATAGGTGCCGCATTCACTTCGTACAATGCCGTTAAATTTACGTTCGCCGAAGTAGGCTCACCCGTCCAGACAATGGTGCTTCCTTTAACGAGTTTAAAGGCTTTTTTGCCTAGCGGACCAACGGATAAATTGTACGAACCATCTATAATTTCGTAACGGCCGGTTAAACTGATTTTACCGCTCTGATCCATCGTTGCATTAAGATCTGCCTCGCCTTTGATATTCAGGGCATCACCATTGGACGGATCTACCACTACATTCAGCTCTGCTTCAGGATCGATGGTAATCGCTGCAACCAGGTTAATTCCTTTCATGGCGGCTTTACTTACGCTGTCTACTTTTAAAGCTTTCTGACCATTAAATGGTGGGGCATCAGCATCAATAAACTGCACAATTCCTTCCTGATCTATGATTGAAGGATCGCTTGTTGGCAAGGCAAAGAAGAATTTTGTACCCTTGTTCACCCTAACATTCATGTTCACATCAGGCTGGTTCAAATCGCCGCGTACTTTAATATCACTGGTTAAAAATACCGTTCCATAAATGAGATCATTATCAGCTGCGGTCGAATTGATTGCCCTGAAGTTGTTCATTCGGATGTCTAAACCAAAACGATAATTTTTGAAATCACCGGTATAAACCTTTCCGTTGATGGTCGCTTTCTGATTTAAGGAATCGATCAGCGTAAAGTTATTAAAACTGATCCCTTCATTTGTAAAAGAAATCTTCTCATTAGGCATGCGGAAATAGGAGTTTACGTATGCCACCCTGATTCCTGCATTATTGAAAGTTAAATCGCCTAATATTTTTGGAGCAGTTAATTCACCTTTTACACTGAGTGCACCTGTTAGGGTACCCGTTCCGTTTTTAAGCTGACCTGCAGATAAACTCTCAATATTTTTCATTTCAATCTTATCGATATTCACGGTAAGATCTAAAGCGCTTTTAGGTGCGGTATAATAAAATCCATTCACCCTTAATTCGTGCACGCCAGTTAAGGCCACGTTTACCTCGAAGGCATTTTCGGTATTATTGTTTACGGCTAAACGTAAGGTGCCCAGCTGATCTTTCTGGTAACGCAACTGGTCGATGGTGAGGTTTGCTTCAAATTTTGGTGTACTGGCCAGATCTTTAACATTCGCGGTTCCGTTTAAACGGCCGCCAACCAAAGTCGTATCGGTTTCGGCAAATTTGGTTAAGGTTTCCAGTTGGAAATCTTTAAATGCTATAGCTAGCGGTGCATTGGGTTGTGTAGGATTACTGTTGATGGATAATGACTGCCCATTGTTGCTGATCTGAAACTGGTTAACCAAGATGCCCGACGCCCCGAACTGGATGTAGTTATCTTGCGAGACTACCCATTTTTGATAATCGAGCAATAACTTCTGCGGATCCAAAGAGAATTTAAAGTCTTTATTAATCGATTGGAAACTACCGCCAATAACATATTTGTCTTTTTTCTGCCTGTCTCGCAAGAAAATGTTAACCTCTAAATTGTTATTGGCCGCATCGCCGCTTACTTCGGTATTGAAAAGCGCAACAGATGGACTTTGAAGGGCTTTAACAGTTAAGCTGTAGTCTAATTTATTGTTATCGTTGTTGATATTTAAAACCGTCGTATCTACTTTGAAATCGCCATAAACTACCTGCGGGAAATTACCTTTAATCTGCAGGCTGTCTTTTTGCGTATCAATCAATCCGTAAAACTGAGATGGTTTAAATACCGTTAATTCGGGCACAAAATTCTTTAATAATTTAGAATCATAAACCTGTACAAAAAATCTTAAACGCTGATCGGGAACCTTTGTAACGGTGCCAAAAGCATAATATTTATTGATTTCGTTAATGATTGCACTTCCCACTTTGGTCAGTTGGTATTTTCCGTCGATTTTTGCAGAAAGTACTTCCGATTTAAGTGTCAGCTCGTTTTCGGTTGCCGTAGATTTTGCCCTGACCGAAATCGTATCTACATTAATTCTTTGTTTATCTTTTACCAGTTGCAAGCCGGTTACATCAACCGATCCGTTTAAATAATCGGCATCCGCAGTAGTCAGGTCTACTTTTACCACACCTGCTGCACTTAAAACCGTCGGACTAAAGTTTAAAGCCTGTAGGTTTACCTGTTTTAGGTTCAGGTCAGCTTTTATTGCCGGATATTTACCTGCGAGATTTACTTTTGCATTTAAATTAAAGTTGGCATTGCTATCGGGCATGCTGCTCTTGATGTTGATTCGCTGGTTGCTGTAATCCCCGGCAAGAATTAAATTGCGGTAGGTGTATTTATTGTAATAAGCGTTTAACACTTTGGCATTAAACTTCGTATCTATTTTTTTAGGATCAAGGCCCGTACCCGCCACATTGGCCTTAACTGAAACGCGGCCGAGTTTAGGTTGCATTTTTAACAGCCTGCCTACGTTGAAGTTATTCAAACTGACATCTGCCTTGTAACTTTCTTTACCCTTAGGGCCATTCATGCTCGCAACTACCACAGCGCCACCCATATCGGTATTGATGTTCAGGTTGGTGTTAAAATCGGTCATTGAACCTCTAAAATTACCTTTAGCATCGATTACATTAGGCAGTTCGATTGAGGGAGGAAGAGATTTTTTAGGTACAGCTACCAAAATATCACCTTTGGTAACATGAAGTTTTTTAATGTTTAAATCAAGAAAAGTTTTTTTAATATCAGGCAGCCCCTTTACTTTTCCACTGATATCGATCTGTGTATTTTTTAAACCACTGATCTGTAATTTTGGAATAGTCAAATCGTTCAGATAGCCATTCACATCAGCATTGATTTTAATTTTTTCGTTGCGGTAATTGGCCGGTACGGCAGTGCTAAAGTACCCGGCATCTTTTAAACCAATGGTAGTGTTTTTAAGGGCAATACTCAGTTTTACGCGTTCAGGGTGTTTGGTTAAATCCTCCATTGAGGTGAAATTTAACTCAGTTTTATTTTCAATTGAAGTATTTGGGGTTTTCAGGATAAAATTGCTCAGTTTAATCTGTTTGTCATTATATACTGCATCACCACGCAATTCGTCTAATACAAAGCCGCTTTTTTCTTTCAAAGAGCCATTTTTAACATTAGCTTTTATACCTGCGGCGCTATAACTTACCTCACTTGCCCCCAAATTAAGCTGGTTAATTTTAAGGTGGTTAAAATCTATTCCTTTAGCAGCAGGTTTTGCGCCCAGGTTATCAAACTGTACATCGTTATCAGCTAAACTAATGTTCCTAATCATTAAACCCAATGGCGATTTTTCGGGAACTACCGTATCTTTAACTTTCTTTAAATCATTACTTGGAGCGGGCTTAAATGCAAAAAGGATGTTTGATTTGTTTAAATGCGCATCATCTACCGAATATTTGCTATTGGTTAAATCTACTTTCAGATTTACGAGGCCCAGGTCATTCACATCGGCGACAGCTTTAGTCGTCGAAATCAGGTCATCGTAATTAACCTTCACCTTGTTGAAAACAAAATTCTGTATCTCAATTAACGGCAGTTTACCCTGTTTTTTTTCAGTGCTATCTACGCTGTTGGTAATATGTTGCACCAATTGGACCAGTGGTTTTTGCTGCAGATAACGGAATGAAGTGTTGACCAGGCTTAATTCTTTAATGATATAATGCTGGTTGGCGAGGTCGAAATCTTTAATTTTGGTTTTAAATGCACCTAGATATAATTTCACATCATTACCCGCAACATCATCGCGGTAATTAATGCCAATATCTTCGAATGAAACTTTATCAACAGAGAATTTTAGCGTAGAAGTGGTGTCTTTCTTTACTTGCTCTTCTGGTTTTTGCTGATCGCTTGCAAAAGCATCCACCAGGAAAGAAAAGTTAAAAGTGGTATCCGGAGCGATACGCTTCACATTGGCACGAACATTTTTAAGTTCAACGTTATTGATTTCAACCGTATTTTTTAGCAGCTTAAATAAACTGATGTCTACAGCAAGTTTTTCAGCATACAATAAGGTGTCGCCTTTACGGTCTTCGATGTAAAATTTGTTTAAAACCACATCTTTTGGCAAAGCAATTTTGATACTTTCCAAACTGACCTCCGTTTTGGTTTTGTTTTTAAGATAGTTGATGGCTTTCCCTTTAACAAAATTTTGAACAGCTGGAATATTTAGGGACAGGGCTATACTAATAACCAGGATGATGATGGAGGCAATTACCCACAATAAAATTTTAAGACTTTTGCGTACGTATTTATTCAAAGCTAAGCGTGTTTGGTGTTTTGATAAATGCTTAAAGCATGCCAGTAAAATTAATTTTAAGGCAGGTTTACTAAATAATACAAAAAATAAACTAAATTGTTCGCCCGCCATAAAAATTTAACATTGGCGGTTGTATAATCACTTTAAAATGAATTCAATAAATCTTAATATAACTTTTGAACAGTATGCCGGCATTTCGGAATTGACATTGGCCGATAGAGCCCTTTGTGAGCGTTCAGAACAGGCACTACTTACTTCGTATTCTCCATATTCAAAATTCAGGGTGGGTACAGCTATTCGCCTGGCCTCTGGCGAAATCATTTTGGGGAGCAACCAGGAAAATTTAGCCTATCCATCAGGTCTTTGTGCAGAGCGTGTTGCACTTTTTAGTATTGGTTCTATTTATCCGGATGCAGTAATAGAAAGTATGGCGATTACTGCGCAGACCGATAATTTTGAGATTTTAAAACCCGTAACTTCTTGCGGAGGCTGCTTGCAGGTAATGGTAGAATTTGAGCGTAAACAACATGCACCGATTGAGGTCATTTTTTACTGTTTGAACGGCGAAGTTTTAAAAGTGCCCAGTGTAAAGAGTTTGATACCTTTTGCTTTTGTTGAGGATAGGTTGGAGCGGTAGTCGAGATAGTATCTTTTCTCTCAATTGTCGTCATTTCGAGCGGACCCGATAGCAATCGGGGGCAACGCAGTCGAGAAATCTGTCTTATTAGATCTCTCCACTCCGCGCTGCTCCGGTCGGGATGAGGATTTCTACCTTAGTCTATCGGTTAGTGTATCACCAGCAGATACGAATGTAAACTATTTTCTATATTTGTTTTTTTACCACAATGAAGCACCTTTCCGTCCTCGTTTTTTCTGTTATTATTTCTTTTAACCTGCAGGCGCAACGCGTACTAAAAAGTAACGCAGTTTATAAAATCACTTATTTTCGGTCTGCTGATGGGAAACCCAAAGAAGATCGAAACCCTATAGTGGTTATTGTTTCTGCAAAACAGAACTTAATCAGTAATGGGGCTATTCTCGATCATAAGGCAAAATATCCATACGAACAGAGCATGGTAACGAAACCGGATCAGATTTTATTTCAGGTGGCCGATTTGGGTGCTGATCATCAGATAGCCACTGCCGATAGTGCTGCAATTGCCAAGCAGCTTTTTGAGTTTGGCACGGAGACAAAAGTAATTTTGGGCTACACTTGCAAAAAGGCCACAACGGTGGTAAATTCTAACCGTATCGATTTATGGTATACCACCGATGCAGCTATAAAAGCGGCACCTACGAATTTAGGCCAAAGTTTAGGACTTGTTTTAGAGCAGGTGCGTAATGGAAACAGTTATATAACGGCTACAAAAATTGAAGAGGTTAAGAAAGCGCAGCCTATAGACTTACAAAAAATAGGTGCTAAACTAACAGATGGTTTAACCTATAAAGATTTACTTTGGAAAAGCAGATTTACCACGCTAGACGTTTTTAATAACGAAACGATTAATTTTATTGATAAGCCACAATCGAACGATTCGGTTTTTCGCTTTGCTGGCGGAACAGTAATCGCCAGAAAAGTTAAATTCCCTGCGTTAACTAACCCAAATGTATTTGTCGATTTAACCGAACAATCAAACGGGGATGCCTATGACAGAACAGGTTCAGTATTTATTATCCCGACTGATAAAACGATCAGTTTGATGGATGCGCTTAAAAATTCGGTTAAGGCGCTACCTGTTTATGATAATGGAAACGGGAAACAGTACCAGGGGGTAGTGGCTACTGCAGATTATCAGCCGGTAATCGAACTGATGCGCTTTTTTACCCCTTTTGGCGTGGGTAAATACAATAACTTAAAATTAAAGGATAAAATCTGGGCAGAAAAAGTTTATTATCGTCAGGATGTTTCGGAGTTGTTTCCATTCGTAAATGGAAAAGAAGCATGGGTAGCTGTTTTTATTGGTAATTATGATAAAGGCGGACATCAGGTCTCGTTAAATATTACTATGCACAATGGCGGAAGACCAAAAGAAACAAAGGAGGTGATTTTACCTTTATTTAACTCGACCAATGTAATGGAAATGGCCGGACAGGAATATGCAACGATGTTCAGCAGCGATAAGGGATTGGAGGTTTCTTTTACTTTAACAAGAGATTTAAAAGATGCAAAACTGCGCTACATCACTACCGGACATGGCGGCTGGGGTAATGGCGATGAGTTTGTACCTCGGAAAAATACGCTTTGGTTAGATGAAAAAGAAGTTTTTGCTTTCATCCCATGGCGGCAGGATTGCGGATCATATCGCTTATCAAACCCGGCTTCAGGCAATTTTGAAAATGGACTTTCTTCGTCAGATTTAAGCCGTTCTAATTGGTGTCCGGGTACGGTTACCAACCCCAATTGGATCAATCTGGGCAACTTAAAGGCCGGTACACATACTATAAAAGTAACCATCCCGATGGGAAAGCCTGAGGGCGGCAGCTCCAGTGCCTGGAATGTTTCGGGTGTGCTGTTGGGGGAGGAATAGAGCAGTATTTTTGAGGAGATTAGTATCCCTACGCGATCGTCCTTTCGAGCGAAGTGCAACGCAGTCGAGAAATCTATCTTGCAGGGCTATCTAGATAGATGTCTCTTCCAAATATTCGGGACTGCGCTTCAGCCGAGATGACGATTTTTCTATTAAATCTGTTATCCTGAACGCAGTGAAAGATCTTTTTTATCCTCTTTACCATGTAAGACATTTAAGGTAATATAAACTCAACGTTTTGTTTGCAATTGTTCTTTATTGCCAATCTCCAAGATGTGATTTTGTTTTCTGCTCTTTGCCACCCTAAATAGCAGTGCAAAACTATCCATCTAAACCGGATTGCAGAGGAGATCCTTTTTTGAGGCTGAGTGTGGCTTGCGGGCAAAAAAGATCGAATCGGAAAGCCGGAAGTAACACCTAATAGTTATACAGGAACCTGCTTTCCAAATCAACACAAGGAAATGTAAATTTTGGCAATGAAACACCAGCCGATCGATGAAAACATATCTCTCCCGAAACTTCGGGACTGCGCTTCAGTCGAGATGACGACTTTTCTATTAAATATGTTATCCTGAACGCAGTGAAAGATCTTTTTTTTCCTCTTTTACCATGTAAGACATTTAAGGTAAAATAAGCTTAACTCTGCTTTCTATATCTTCACAAGCAAATTAAAATTTCGGCAGGTGCGACACCAGCCGATAAGATGGATGTACTTTACAAAATGTGAATAACCTCTCTTCACGCCGTGCCATCATTTTTATTATATTTACGGCTGCCAATTTCTGTAAATAAATGAGTGAAGAATTAGATCAAAACGTAAACGAAGAGCACAAACATACCATAACCCCAATCAACGGTTTATACGAAAACTGGTTTCTCGATTATGCGTCTTATGTAATTCTCGATAGGGCAGTTCCGCACATTAATGATGGTTTAAAGCCCGTTCAACGGCGCATTATGCACTCTCTGAAAGAGATGGATGACGGGCGTTTCAATAAAGCAGCTAACGTAATCGGTAACACCATGAAATACCACCCGCATGGTGATGCCTCCATTGGCGATGCGATGGTGCAGATCGGGCAAAAGGATTTATTGATCGATATGCAGGGGAACTGGGGCGATCCGGTTACCGGCGATAGCGCTGCAGCACCGCGTTATATCGAGGCCCGTTTGTCAAAATTTGCCAACGAAGTGGTATTCAACCCTGATACTACCGAGTGGCAGTTAAGTTACGACGGCCGTAACAATGAACCGATTACTTTACCGGTTAAATTCCCTTTGTTATTGGCGCAAGGCGCAGAAGGTATTGCTGTAGGTTTGGCAACGAAGGTAATGCCACACAATTTTATCGAATTGCTGGATGCCTCGATAGAAGCGCTGAGAGGTATACGCCCGAATATCCTGCCCGATTTCTTTACGGGCGGTATGGCCGATTTTTCGAACTATAACGAAGGTCAGCGTGGCGGTAAAATCCGTGTGCGCGCCAAAATAACCGAGAAGGATAAAAAAACTTTGGTCATCACTGAAGTACCGTTCAGTACCACAACAGGCTCTGTAATCGATAGTATTTTATCGGCAAATGATAAAGGTAAAATCAAGATCAAGAAGATTGAAGATAATACTGCCGCCAATGTAGAAATTGTAGTGCACCTGGCGCCGGGCATTTCGCCTGATGTAACCATTGATGCGCTTTATGCCTTCACAGCCTGTGAAGTATCGATCTCGCCCAATACCTGTATTATCCAGGGAGATAAGCCACACTTTTTAAGTGTGAACGATATCCTGATCGAAAATACCAGACATACCAAGAGTTTACTCAAAAAAGAGCTCGAAATCCGTCTGCATGAATTACAGGAGAAAATTTTCTTTAGTTCGTTACTTAAAATATTTATTCAGGAAGGTATGTACAAAAATCCTGAATATGAAAACTCATCCAATTTTGAAACGGTAGTAGAGGTTTTGCACATTTTATTCGATCCGTTTAAGCCATCGCTTTACCGCGAAATATTACCTGAGGACTTTAAGAAGCTGATTGATAAGCCAATGAGTAGCATCACCCGTTTTGATGTGAAAAAGGCCGATGAGCAGATGAAAAACCTGGAGGATGAGATTAAGGTTGTTAAAAATCACTTAAAACACCTTACGGATTACGCCATTGCCTGGTACCAGAAATTGAAAGATAAATACGGAAAAGGAAGGGAACGTAAAACCGAAATCCGTTTGTTTGATCGGGTAGAAGCATCTAAAGTGGCATTGGCCAACGTAAAATTATATGTAAACCGGGAAGATGGTTTTGTGGGCTCAGGCTTACGGAAGGATGAATTTGTTGCCGATTGCTCGGACATTGATGAAATCATCGTTTTCCGCGAGGATGGAAAATGCATGATTACCAAAGTAGCCGATAAAACTTTTGTGGGTAAGGGTATTATCCATGTGCAGGTGTTCAAGAAAAATGACGAGCGTACCATATATAACATGGTTTATAAAGATGGGGCAAGCGGTACTTCGTATATTAAAAGGTTCGCTGTAGTAGGGGTAACACGCGATAAGGAATATGATTTAACCAAGGGATCGAAAGGATCGAAGGTTTTATACTTTACCGCTAATCCGAACGGAGAGGCCGAAGTGATCAATGTTGCCTTAAAGCCACATTCTAAATTGCGTAAGCTTCAGTTCGATCTTGATTTTGCCGAGGTGGCTATTAAAGGACGCGGTTCGCAGGGTAATATCGTATCCAAATATCCGGTTAAAAAAATCATTCTGAAGAGTAAAGGCGTTTCTACCTTATCAGGACTAAAAATCTGGTACGATGATTTATTAAAGCGTCTGAATGTTGATGGTCGTGGTAAATACCTCGGCGAATTTGATGGGGATGATCGTATATTACAAGTACACAAAGATGGATATTATGAGTTGAGTTCTTTCGAACTGAGTAATCATTTTGATGACGGATTAATCCTGATCCAGAAGTTTGATCCCGAACAGATTTTTGCCGCAGTTCATTTTGAAGGCAAAGCGCAAAACTATTTTATCAAACGTTTTGTGTTCGAACTGCAGGCTAATGGCAAGAAAACCATTTTTATCAGTGAGGAACAGAAATCAAAATTGCTGTACCTGACTTCAAATCCTTCAGCAAAAATTATTGTTGACGTGTTAAAAGGTAAAACACAAATTCCGGAAACATTGGATTTAACCCTGGCAGAACTGATTGATATTAAAGGATTGAAAGCGAACGGCAATAGATTATCTCCGCATGATGTTCAGAAAGTAGTATTAGAAGAGCCGGAAATAGTTGTTGAAGAACCAGAAGAAAGGACTACAGAAGAAGAAAGCAGCGATGAAGAATCAATACCTGTAGCGGAAGCGGTTAATGAAGAACCGGAAACCGATAATGCGGTGACCGAACCAGCAGTAATTAATGAGCCTGTTGTAATGCCGCCAAAACCAAAGTTCGAACGTGCAGAAGTACCTGCAGTTAAGGTTGATAAAACAGAGGCAAAAGAAAAACCAGCAAAAGAAAAACCGAAATCAGAAGCTGAAGCAGTTAAAAAAGAAGATGTTAAAGCTGAGGATAAGCCCAATACAGACGAAAAGCCTGTTAAAAAGGTAGATTTCGAAATCACCAATCCGGATGATATCGATATTGATGATAAAGGGCAGTTAGGGCTATTTTAAATAGATTTGAAAGTTGTCAGCTTTAATGGCCAAAGGTCAGAAAGTTGACAACTCTTCGCATTTTAATGAAAACTTTCATTTTTAAACCTATATTTGCCTTGCTCAAAGGGGTGCTTGTTGATGATGCAATTTTCTGTTGCCATCAATTTGCTGAGATTATACCCATTTTAAGGTAAAAAGGTAGATAGGTAGAAGGCAGAGGGTTTCCCCTCGACCTTAAAACCCTCCGCCCTCAACCTTAAATGAACCTGATGCGGGTAATGCCGCCGTAGGAAGAGGTTAAAAATTCACAAAACTGTTTCGCCCCAAAAACGGTATTTAATTATCTTTTACCGGCTGAAAGGCAAGTTATTGTACATGAATTTTCAAGATTGGTTTAAGCTTTTTCAGGAGCAGATTTTACATACCTCATTAATCGAATGGCTGGCTGTTGGTTTCGGCGTATCTGAAGTTTTATTAGCGAAGAAAAATAATATCTGGCTATATCCAACCGGGATTATTTCTATTTTATTGGTGATGACCTTACTATATAAAGCGAATTTATATGCTGAAATTGTGCTGAATTTCTATTATTTGGTAATGAGCGTATATGGTTGGCTAATTTGGAAAAATCAGGAAAATCACCGCCATCAGGAAGTGTTATGGTCAACAAGAAATGAACTCGTGATAGCTGTTTTAATTTCTGTAATAGGATTCGGAATTTTCTATACTGCACTAATAAATTTACCTGAACATTTTGTAATTGCCAAAATAGATATTTTCTTTACCAAATCGGATGTTCCAATCGCAGATGCCTTTGTTTCTGCATTTGCCTGGGCAGGTATGTGGCTGTTAGCTAAACGCAAAATAGAAAACTGGATATTCCTTAACATATCCAATATTGTGGCCATCCCATTGCTTTTTCATAAAAAACTTCCGCTTATGGCTTGTTTAACAACGTTTTTGTTCATCGTAGCTATATTTGGTTTTTTTGAATGGAAAAAGATCATTGACAAAAGCAAACTTAGTTTAGCGTAATTACGTATTGCACAAAAATTCATGAGCGAGACATTAACCCATACATGGCAGGAAAAAGTAAAAGCTTATACCGCACTTTCTGAAGAAATGGGTAAACTCCACCCCGAAATTTTGGAACTGGCCTATCAGGAAAATTGGTTTAAACTTTTTGTGCCCGAGGTTTACGGCGGGCCAGGTAAAAAACTTCCAGAAATTTTAAGGTTGGAAGAAGAATTGGCGGAAGCAGATGGGAGTTTAGGCTGGACCATTACACTTTGTGCGGGCGCAGGTTGGTTTGCCGGATTTTTGAATCCGGCATTGGCAGCAGAGATTTTTGCCGACCGTGAAGTTTGTTTTGCAGGGAGTGGTGCTGTTGGTGGAGTAGCCGTTAAAACCAAACAAGGTTATCTGATCAATGGAAAATGGAATTATGCGAGCGGTGCGTTACATGCCACCATATTTACCGCTAACTGTACCCTTAAAAACGAAAGCGGTGATGATATTCTGGATGAAAATGGATCGCCAAAAATTATGTCATTTATCCTTAAAAAAGCGGAAGTAAAGATTTTACCGGGCTGGTCTTACTTTGGTTTAATAGCCACAGGAAGCCATGCATTTGAAGTTTGTAATTTAAGTGTTAACGAAAATAGGGCCTTTAAAATTAACCAGCAAATTGAAGTGGCCAATTGCGGTTTTGATTATCCCTTTCTGCAGCTTGCAGAAACCACACTAACAGTAAATAGTTTAGGAATGACCAATCATTTTATTAAACTGGTAGAACAATCTTTTTATGCCCGCTCCGGGCTGGGAAGATACAGCGAAGCGCAGATTTTGTTTTTTAACAACGAGCTTAACCGCAGCAAAGATGAATTGTTAACCCTTCGTACGCAATTTTACCGCGCTTTTGATGATTCATGGCATCAGTTAATGAGTAAAGGTGAAATTGAAGATGACAAGTTGAAAGAGGTAAGCTCAAGTAGCCGAAAACTGGCCCATACCTGTTGGAAACTGGCTGCCGCCTTATTTCCATACTGTGGTTTAGAAGCTGCAAAAAAAGAATCTGAAATGAATAGGGTTTGGAGGGATATTTATACGGCCAGCCAACATGCCTTACTTACTTTCGAAAGCTAATTATTCTAAATACGCTGCTTTAACTTTATCTTTAAAATCTGCAACAAACTTATTCAGTTTAGGCTGTATTACAAAAGCGCAATATGGTTTTGACTGGTTGTGGCCAAAATAATTTTGATGATAATCTTCTGCTTCATAAAATTCAGCTACCGGAGCAACTTCTGTAGCAATGGGCTTGTCGAAAATATGCTGTTTAGTTAAGTCCGCAATCATTTTCTCCGTCTGCTCTTTCTGCTCTTCATTTTCATAAAAAACTACCGAGCGGTATTGTGTACCAACGTCATTACCCTGTCTGTTTAAGGTTGTGGGGTTATGGGTTTTAAAGAATACCAATAAAAGTTCAGCAAACGAAATCATGTTTTCATCAAATAACACTTGAATCACTTCTGCATGTCCGGTATCACCATTACATATTTCCATATAGGTAGGATGTTTTAAATCTCCGCCCATGTAGCCCGATGTAACCTGACTTACGCCATTTAAAGTCTGAAAAACGGCTTCGGTGCACCAAAAACAGCCTCCGCCAAATGTTGCTATCTGCATAATCCTACCTTGAATAAAATCTATTCCAATTTTTATATTAATTCAAAAAAAAGACATTTTTTTGATATTACATCAGGGTTAAAGGTTAATTATTCCCATAGGTTTTGAGTAGTGCTTGTTTTATATGAATACCATAAGATAGCGGCCAGTTAGGGATACAAAAAAAGCCTGTAATCGCAATTACAGGCTTCAAATTTATTGATATTGGATATATATCGGTTTTGGCGTAAGCTTTAATAATTCCTCTGGCGTCATTAACCGCTTAGGTTCCTTTTTCAGATCATTTTTGTAGAATAGCTTAAAGCCTGTAAACTGCACCGGTTCGCTTTGTATAAAGTGGCGATAAGTACCTTTTTTTAATTCAGGTTCACCCCATCCATCCATATGTACCACCACCTGTACTTCAGGACGGAGTTTAATATTAGCTGAATTGGTTACCATCTTTTTTGTAAAGCGGTGTAATATGAATACTTTTGGAGGCAAATTATGCTTTTTAACAATGTCGGCCAGGTATTGCGTTACATAATTGACGTCGGCAGCATCATAGGTGCCGATTTTTTTACCAGGCAAAGAGCCATCTTTCATCGAAAACTCTGGGTCGATACCTAAATGGACATAAGGCAGTTCAAGATATTTTTCGATGTGGGGTAATTCGGCTTTTATGGTACTTAAGGCGACCTGAAGATCTAAAAAGACGATGGTATTAGGTTGCATTTTGGCGATTTTCAAAACAGAATCAATCTGTTTGTTGCCCATCCTGTTGATGTATTTTCCATCTTTTCCGGGCGTTCCACTGGCTACCGCGGCAATATAATGTAATCCTGGTTGTACAGGAGTTGAAGGATCAGCTTTTTCCCAATGTTTAACTTCAGCATTCAGGCGTTGCCACATTTCTTTGGGCGCATATTCACCGAGTGCCCCCATTTTTTTCGAATGTAGGTTTCCATAATAAACAACTATACGTTTAAATGGTAAAATAGCGCCTGCTAAAGGATATGGTTGTTTTTTAACCGGCCATTTGCCTGTTGTATCTCCATTTGCCAGTTTTTTTACCAACGAATCGTAAAGCTTTGGATCAACCGGTTTCATGACGTTTGCGGTTGAGTCGGTTTTCTTTTTGGTGGTATCAGTGGAGAAGATTTTACCAATGCTGTTTCCGCCTTTACTGTCTGAATTGCAGTTGGCAAATAAGCTGATTGCAGCAAAACCAAGTATTACGGTGCCTGCTAATTGAGGGAATTTCATAGATATATTAGATAATTAAAATTTAGTTTTTTTCCGGACCGATGAAAGTAGGGCTGAAATCTGGTAGTTTAAAATAAAGTAATCAACATTTACACATTACAGAATTTACCAAAAACACCTAGTGGTAATTTAATGCCAGAGGTAGCCTGTAGATAAAGTTCTCCTGTTTCGAGATTTTTAACCGCGGGAAAAGAAGTACGGATTAAATTTTCAACAATTACCGATGAAAAACCAAGTGAATAGGTATTCAGGATAAGGAAATGTTCTTTTTCATCTAATAACTGTACTACATCCTGCATCATTTCCTGGATATGGTCTTCCAGTTTCCATTTTTCTCCATTAGGGCCATGGCCATAAGCTGGTGGGTCTAGGATAATGCCATTGTATTTTTTGCCCCTTTTTAATTCTTTCTTAACATATTTTAGTGCATCCTCCACCATCCAGCGGGTATCTTTCAGTCCCGAAAGTTCCTGGTTTTCATTTGCCCAGGTCACCACCTGTTTAATCGAATCTACGTGGGTAGTTTCTGCTCCTGCAGCATTTGCAATGAGCGATGCCGCACCGGTATAGGCGAAAAGATTTAAAACTTTAGGCTGTGGCGTTTTAAATTTTTTAATTGATGAGGAGATAAAATCCCAGTTTACGGCTTGCTCCGGAAATACGCCCACATGTTTAAATGAAGTTAAACCTAAACGAAGTTTAATGGCTACTTCATTATTTTTATATTCCACATGCCAACGGTCTGGAATGGACTGATTTTTTTTCACCCATTCGCCAGAGGTAGCTGAACGGCCCCTGAAAGTAATATTGGCTGTTTTTTTCCAATCCTGTTCTGATAATGTTTTTTTCCATACCGCCTGAGGTTCAGGACGGATCAGGATTACGTTACCAAAACGTTCTAATTTTTCAAAATCCCCGCAATCTATCAGTTCATAATCTTTCCAGTGGGTGGGGGCGAGTAATTGTATCATTTAATTAAATAACTTTAAATTTGGATAATTGACAATATATTGATTGTCAGTTATCAAGGTTAAATCATTTGTAAGTGCTTGGGAAATAATTAATCTATCAAATGGGTCTTTATGTCTCAAAGGTAATGTAAAGTAGGTAATGAAATCGCTCTTAGATGGTTGCAGTATTTTTACACCATGCTTTTCAAGCAACTGATAGATAGAATTTATATCATCTTTTAATTTCAACTTCCCAATATTAAGTTTGATCGTAATTTCCCAGATGCTTACTACACTTATATATTTTTCTGAATCATGATTGTTGATGATATCAATTACCTTTTTTGAGATAGAATAATCTCCATTGATAAAAAATAAACAAATGTGGGTGTCTAATAAAAAACGCATTACATATAATCCTTTAGTTCATCTAATGGTTCATTAAAATCATCAGAGATATAAAGAATTGTACCTTTTGCAGCACCATACAGGCTTTTTGGCTCTTCAACAACATTCGCCTGTTCATTTGACGATTTAGGGAAGCTCTTCGAATGTTTGGCTTTTAAAAAATCAATAAAATCTTCTACCTCGTTTACCATGCTTTCTGGTAAGGTTTCCAATTTGTGAATGATATTTTTAGTTGCCGTAGTCATATACAAATATACGATTTTTCTTAAAACTTGTCTTTTGCTGCTTTCATGAAGCGGCTGGCAAATACGAAATCGTTCAGTTCCTGAATGTCGGTATGGGCGATTTCCTTATTGCTGCCTTCCCAGAATTTCTTTCCTTCATGCAGAAACAGAATGTAATCGCCAATCCCCATTACGGAGTTCATATCGTGCGTTACCACAATGGTAGTGGTTTTATATTCTTCAGTAATTTCCTTGATCAGTTCATCAATGACGATGGAAGTTTTCGGATCCAAGCCCGAGTTAGGCTCATCACAGAACAGGTATTTTGGGTTCATCGAAATGGCACGTGCAATACCCACACGTTTTTTCATACCACCAGATAATTCTGCCGGGAATAATTTGTTTTTACCGGCCAGGTTTACCCTTTCCAAACAAAAATCAACTCTTTCCAGCTTTTCTTTTCGGCTTTGATCAGTAAACATGTTTAATGGAAACATAATGTTTTCTTCAACCGTCATACTATCAAACAGGGCAGAGCCTTGAAACAACATGCCAATTTCTTTACGTACCTCAATACGCTGTTCATAGGTCATTGGTGTAAAATCCCGTCCATCGTACAATACCGAGCCAGAATCTGGCTGGTGCAAACCTACCATACATTTCAGCAGGGTTGTTTTTCCTGATCCCGAGCCACCAATAATTAAGTTGGTCACACCTTCTTCAAACTTTCCGGAAATGCCTTTTAAGACGTCGTTCCCAGAGAATGACTTATAAATATCTTTAATTTCGATCATTACAATAACAATTGGGTCACGATATAATCGCAAGCTAAAATAGAAATACAGCTAATTACAACCGCCCTTGTACTGGCTTGCGAAACCTCTAAAGCACCACCGCGAACGTAAAATCCCTCGTACGCCGGAACAGAGGTAATGATAAAACCGAATACAAATGCTTTTACCAAAGCAACAGTAATGGTATAAGGGTTAAAATCAGTAGTAATACCTTGGATATATTCTGCCGGTGTTACTGCTCCAGAAACCGAACCACCAATATAACCGCCGGTGATGCTTAAGAACATCGAAATAATCACCAGCATGGGTACCATGGTTATACCCGAAATAATTTTAGGGAGAATTAAATAACCTGGTGCATTAATGCCCATAATTTCCAGCGCATCAATCTGTTCGGTAACCCGCATAGAGCCGATTTCGGATGAAATGGCTGAGCCGATTTTTCCAGCCAGTACAATTGCACTAATGGTCGGGCTTAATTCCAATATACTCGAATCCCGGTTTACAGAACCGATAATGGTTTTTGGAATAAAATCACTAACCAGCTGGAAAGCAATTTGTAAAGTCATTACTGCACCGATAAAAGTAGAAATAATAGCAATTAGACCTAAAGAACCCACGCCAACATAATCCATTTGTTTGGCGATTTCTTTCAGGTAAATTTTCAGTTTTTCCGGCTTTCTGAATACAGACTTGAGTAGCAGGATGTATCTGCCGAAATTGGTAAAATTCATTCCGTATGTATTTGCTTAATTTAAATGATCATTCTATACTACTACAAAGAAACGATAAAAAAGTTGGAGCGCTTTGCTAATTACAAAAATATTCGTGGTTTTGAATATAATTATGGTTTTTTGTTAACAAAAATTAAACCATAAATAATGAAAGCTGTAATAACAGGTGCAACTAAGGGGATCGGGAAAGCGATTGCGACTAAATTGGCCAAGAATGGATACGAAGTAGTTTTAGTAGCAAGGGGTTTAGATGACCTCAATAAGCTTCGGGAGGAATTAACCGCTTATTGGAATGTTATTTTTACTCATCCAGCAGATTTTTCCGTTAAAGAAGAAGTGTATGCTTTTTTAAATTCGAACGCTATAAATTTTGATGACGTAGATGTTTTAATCAATAATGTAGGGATTTTTTTGCCTGGCAGTATGCTTGATGAGGATGACGAAACCTTCGAAAAGCAACAGCATCTAAATATAAATGCCAGTTATTATTTGAGTAAGTTTTTTGGTAAAAAAATGCGTTCAGCCAGGCGGGGCCACATATTCAACATCTGTTCGGTGGCCGGTAAAGCACCTGTAAAAAATGGAGGTAGCTATAGTGTAACAAAAGCAGCGATGTTGAGTCTTAATCATGTATTGCGGCAAGAGTTAGCACCTCATCATGTTAAAGTGACAGCATTTTTGCCAGGCGCCACTAAAACTTCATCCTGGGAAGGCACAACAATTCCTGATGAAAAATTTGTACAGCCTGAAGATATTGCAGAAACTTTATTTACCATTCTGAGCTTAAGTGAAGGGGTAAACGTAGACGAGGTTTTAATTACGCCGATTGATTTTTAAACACAAAATGAACAACGTTATGGAAAAGAAGCTTTTTAGAAACGAACACGATAAGATGATTGCCGGTGTAGCTTCGGGACTTGCAGATTACATGCAGGTGGAGGTTACCATAATCAGGTTATTGTTTGCATTATCGGCCATATTTATGGCTGGAGGTGGCTTAATTGCCTATATTGTAATGTGGATTATTGTTCCGGTGAACAACGATCCGGCAGCAAGGTTCTCTAAATTTAACGATTACTTTGGTAATAAAAATCCAAATGCACAACCATTTGGAACCGCAGATCCTTTTGCAGGACCTGCTAACCAGGGAAATCAGAATTGGACACAACCCGTAGATGGCACACCGAAAACACCTTTCGAAACACAGCCAGACTTTAGTAAATTTAATAAGTCTAACGATACAGGCCGAACTATTGGCGGGCTATTATTGCTGGTAATAGGCTGTTTTTTCCTGATGCGCGAAATGGATTTTATACCCGATTGGTTTAGTATCCGTAACCTGTTCAGGTACATGTGGCCGTTAATATTTATTGCTTTAGGTATCAGTATTATAGCTAAATCAAAAAGAAAAAATGACTGGGCGGCTTTTCAGCACCAGCAAGAGGCAGAACAGCAGAAAACGGCAGATTTTTCTGAAGCTGTTGTAGAAAATGAACCTGTTGCTCCTGTAAATAAAGATGATCAGTCAACACCCGCTAACCCTCAAATATAAATAAAATGAAACTAGATAGATTAATTTGGGGTATTATCCTGCTTTTTATTGGCGGTGTACTTCTACTCGAAAACTTTGGCGTAATCGAATTTTATTGGCGCAACGTATGGAGTTTTTGGCCGGTATTCTTAATTATAGCAGGCTTAAATATCCTTTTTAACAGAAACAATTCGCAAACCGGCAGCATGATTTCAATTGGTGTTCTGGTGGTGGCATTATCGTTCCTTTTTTATAAAGGACAACAGGTGCCAGAACATGGGAATTGGTGGGGACGCCATTTCAAAAAAGATATTGACGTAAATATCGATCACAATGACGGCGATAATGATAATGACAACGACGATGATCAGGATACAACATCCTATCACTCCAGTTTATCAGAGCCCTTTGTAAACGCAGATAATGCTAAGAAAACAGTTTTGAATATTTCAGGTGGTGGTATATCATTTAAACTTGATGGCGAAACCTCCGAATTGATTAGTGCGGATATAAAGAAAAAACATGGTAACTTTTCTTTAAAGAAATTACTGACCGATAGTGCAACCGTACTTACTTTCCAAATGGACGATAAAAAAAACAAATGGAATTTTGGCGATGGCGGTAACGACGTTGATTTTAAATTGAATAAAGGCGCCAACTGGGATATATTAATGAAACTGGGTGCAGGCGAGGCCAACTTCGATTTTGCTGACTACAAAGTACGTACTTTCCGTTTTGATGGTGGGGCAGCAGCTCTTGATATCAAATTTGGAGATTTATTACCAATAACTGATGTGATCGTAAAATCGGGTGTGGCGGATGTTAAAATCAAAGTACCTGCCAACTCGGGCTGCAGGATTAAAACCAAAACAGGTTTATCGGCAAAGGATTTTGATGGATTCGAAAAACTAAGCGAGGGTGTTTATGAAACTTCGAACTACAAAACTTCCGCTAAAAAAATCTTTATCAATTTAGATGGGGGATTGAGTAACTTTGAAGTAAGCCGATATTAAGAAGGTGAAAGGTTTAAGGTGGAGGGCCTAAGGCTTTATTCGATCTAACTTTTATACACTAATGATCTGACAAGCCTAAAATCTCAAATCCTGATCCAACCTGATGAACCCTGATCAATACACAGTAGTAATTAATGGTAAGCCACAAGGCCCGTATAGTTTAAACGAACTGAAAGATTTAAACATCACAGCGAATACTTTTATACGTAAGCCCGGAATGGACGATTATCGAGAAGCTCACGCCGTTTCCGAACTGCGTGAGCTTTTGGGTTTTAGTTATCAAAAAACAGCTCCCCAATATTTCGCCGCTTTTGATCAAAGACTATTGGCTTCGGTAATTGATCATTTTATTATTTTCGGTTTCTATACCCTGATTATTTTAACCAGTTATATTTTTATCGAAGGGAAAGACCAGCGTATTATGGCCTTTTTAGTCCCTTTTCCATCTATATTTATCATTAAACTTATTTATGGCAGTATTGCAGAGGCATTAGCCGGTCAGGCTACTATCGGTAAAAAACTCCTCAATATTAAAGTAACTGATTTAGAGGGTAGCCAGGTTTCTTTTGGTGTTTCCTTAGTCAGGAACTTTTCTAAAATCTTATCCGTAATTCCAGTTTTCTTTGGTTATCTATATAGTTTCCTGAATAAAAAACACCAGTGCTGGCATGATATTGTAGCAGATACTTTGGTAATTAAAGACAGGTTGATTTAAGTTCGAAAAGCAGGGATAATACTGCTATTTTCATTATCTGCGCTGTTCGCTATATCTCCGATGTAAAATCGGAGTATGCCGCTTCCATCCCGTTTATTAAACTAGGGCCGGTGCATTAAGGTCAAACCCACCCACCATTAGAAAATAAATCCGATCAAAGCGGGATGCCAATATTTCCATCGGCAGAAGCGGGAGCGGGGCTACATCTGCCAGGTAATGCTGCTCTCCCGTTTTCAAAAACAAAAGCTTTAATTTTTCTGAGATAATCAGGCCGATTTAATTACAACATTCCAACTTAAAAACATTCCAACAATCCTTATCTTTGCAAACAGATGGAAAATATATTGGCAAAACATGATTTGGCTGGCGGATATTGCAACAATTTAACCGCTTATTCCAGGTATCTAACCCGGGAAGTAAACATCGGTGATATTGCATTGGGGGGGCACAATCCGATCCGGATCCAATCGATGACGACCACCGATACGATGGATACTTTGGGTACAGTAGAGCAGACCATCCGCATGGTAGAATCGGGCTGCGAATATGTGCGTATTACTGCGCCCAGTATTAAAGAAGCCGAAAACCTGGCCAATATTAAAAAAGAACTGCGTTTTCGTGGTTATAACGTCCCATTAATTGCTGATATTCATTTTACGCCTAATGCTGCCGAAATGGCCGCGAGGATTGTAGAAAAAGTACGCGTAAACCCAGGTAACTATGCGGATAAAAAGAAATTCGAAAATATAGAATACACCCAGGATGCCTATAACGCAGAATTAAGCCGGATTTACAAAAAGTTTATCCCCTTAGTAAAAATTTGTAAGGAATATGGTACGGCCATGCGCATCGGCACCAATCATGGTTCACTTTCCGACAGGATTATGAGCCATTATGGCGATACACCCCGCGGAATGGTTGAATCTGCAATGGAGTTTATCCGAATGTGCGAAGACCAGAATTATTATAACCTGGTGATCTCGATGAAAGCCAGCAATACCCAGGTGATGGTTCAGGCTTATCGTTTACTGGTAGAAACCATGGCTAAAGAGGGCATGAATTATCCTTTGCATTTAGGCGTTACAGAAGCCGGTGACGGCGAAGATGGTCGCATTAAATCGGCCGTTGGTATTGGTACTCTATTAGAAGATGGACTGGGTGATACCATTCGTGTATCTTTAACGGAAGATCCTGAATTTGAAGCACCGGTGGCTAAAGCTTTGGCAGACCGCTATTCCTTAAGGAGTCCGAAGTCCGGAGTCGGAAGTCCGGAGTCAATTAATTTACGCCCCACGCCCCACGCTCCACGCCAAACCTATAATCCTTACGAATACAACCGCCGCATTACCACGCCTGTACAACATATTGGCGGTCATCACCATCCGGTAGTGATGATTGATGTTTCGAAAGAAAATTTAAAAGATCCTTACTTTTTGAGTTCGGTTGGTTATCACTATAGTGCAGGTTTAGATAAATATAATCTGGCCGACCAGGCTTGCGATTTAGCTTTTTTAGGTGATAATTTACCTTCTTTCTCTTTTCCGGGGAATTTAAAACAGGTTTATAATTACCAAACCTGGTTAAAATTAAAAGATAAGAACAATTGTCATCCTTTATTTTCTTTAGAAGAATTTATTGAAAGTGAAATTCGGGATGAAATGTTAAACTTTGTTCAGGTTAATTCAAAACAATTTAGCAATACAACAATTGCACAGTTGGATAATACGGTTGTTTTAATTCTCGAAACCAGTTCAACTCACGGTATGGCTGAGCAAAGGGCATTTTTTGTTTCAATGCAGGAAAAAAATGTTCAGATTCCGGTTATGATAAAAAGAACTTATGAGGATGCAGATGCCAATCATTTAATGCTTTATGCCGCTACCGATCTGGGTGCCTTGCTTACCGATGGCTTTGGCGACGGCGTATGGATTGATGCGAAAGGACAAAACCTTTCATTGATCAATTCAACCAGTTTTGGGATTTTACAGGCTACACGTACAAGGATCAGTAAAACAGAATACATTTCGTGCCCAAGCTGCGGCCGAACCCTTTTCGACTTGCAGGAAACCACACAACTGATCCGCTCACGAACTGATCATTTAAAAGGTATCAAAATTGGCATCATGGGCTGTATTGTTAACGGTCCCGGCGAAATGGCCGATGCCGATTACGGTTATGTTGGCACCGGACCTGATAAAATTACTTTATACCGTGGTAAAGAAGTGGTAAAGAAAAATGTAACTACTGCTTATGCTTTGGATGAACTGATCGATATAATTAAAGACGACGGAAACTGGGTAGAAAAAGTTTAAAATACACGTAGTGGTCTGCGTCTCACAGACCACTATACTGTCATTCTGAGCGCAGTGAAAAATCTATATCCAGGTAGTACCGTATTACAAACTACTGCGCCATTATCAATACTGGCATAGTCTTAACAACACCAATATGCTCACAGCAGATTCTTCATTGCATTCAGCATGAGAAAGAATAGAAAACCATTTAATTTTCTAAACAATAAATCCTAAATTACCTAGATGAAAATTCCGGAGTTTCAATACCTTTTTAACGAACTTAGGAACTGGCTGGCTGGTAAAGGCCTTGCAGGTAACGAACTCATTTATGCTTATTTTTTTATCGGGCTTGTTGCGGTTATATTATTCCTGTTTGTCACCATTTTTGTAACACGCCAGGTTTTTATTGTGATGGTAAAAAGTGCCAAAACCAAATCCGATTGGCAAAAGGCATTATTCGAATTTCGTGTTTTCAGGGCATTTGCCTTAATATTTGGTGCTTACATTATTTACAATGTTGTTCCATATCTTTTTATCTATTTTAAAAACTGGCATTTCTACGCTTTGATTTTTGCTAAAATCTATATGGTTTTAGCCGTGATGTTTGCTGTAAATGCATTTTTGAATGCGGTGGTTTCTATCATGGAATCATCAAAGAAATATGCAGATAAACCCATCAGGAGTTATAAACAGGTAGCCAAAATTGTGTTTTACATTGTTGGTTTTGTCTTGATTCTATCGATTATTTTAGGTGAATCACCCCTATATGTCTTTGGTGGTTTCGGTGCAGTTACTGCTGTTTTTATCCTGGTTTTCCGGGACCCTATTTTAGGTTTTGTGGCATCGGTACAGATGAGTGCCATCGACCTGGTGAGGGTAGGCGATTGGATTACGGTAGAAAAATATGGTGCGGATGGCGAAGTAACCGAGATTAATTTAACCACCATTAAAGTACGTAACTGGGATAAAACGGTAACCATTGTGCCTAGTTACGCCATTGTAAGTGAGTCGTTCAAAAATTGGCGTGCCATGGAAGAAAGTGAGGGTAGGCGGATTAAACGCCATATTAACATTAAAATTTCGAGTATTAAATTTTGTGATGAAGAACTGATCGGGAGGTTACAAAGCATAGATTATTTAAAAGATTATCTCAAAGAAACCCAGGCTTTTATTGAACGTTATAACGCTGAAAATACAGTAAACCCTAACAACCTAGTGAATGGCCGCCACATGACCAATATTGGTACTTTCAGGGTTTATGCCGAAAAATACCTCGAAAGTAATCCATATATCAATAAAGAACTCACCTTTATGGTGCGCCAGTTACAGGCTACAGAAAACGGGTTGCCAATCGAGATTTACGTATTTTCGAAAGAAAAAGCTTTAAAACGTTTTGAAGAAGTGGCTGCAGATATTTTTGACCACTTACTGGCCGCGGTACCTTATTTCGATCTGGAGATTTTCCAAAGTCCTAGCGGAAGTGATATGCGTAATTTTGTAAGAAGAGGGGATGATTAATCACCCCCGGGGTTTCTCCAGCATAATAATATCTTCAATGCTATATACGAAACCGCTATCGATTGTGTCTGCAATTTCTTTAATTTGTACTGAGGTTAAAACAGTTATAACGTTTACTTATTCTTCACCCAAAAATACCAAAACCTTTTCGCAAACTTTAAATAATAGTGGTGGTAAAGTTTCGCTGGTGTAAGGCTGTGTTGCCCCATAAACATGGTTTGCACCTTCAATTTTAACCAACCTGCTATTTGGATTGGCCTCTGCCAAGGTTTGCGCGGTTTCGAAAGGGACATTTACATCATCATCGCCGTGAATAATCAACCAGGGGATATTTATGCGCTTTGCTGCATCTATAATATTTAATGTTGCCGCATGTTCTTCCAGATCTTCCAATAGCGTTACATTCAATGGCATCTGTTCTTTTGTACGGGCATTGGTAACAAAAATCCTTCCGGTTTTTTTCCATTCTGCCTCTTGTTCCTTTTTCCAAAGACTATTAAAATCGGCAATGGCACTCCAGGTAATCAGTTTGTTAATCCTCAAATCGTTTGCAGCTTCGATGATGGATAATCCACCGCCACGGCTATGGCCAATCAAATTTACTTTGGTATCTGCGCCGTAAGCTTTATCGATAAAATCCAATACTGCATTTACATCAAAAAGCTCTTTCGATACGGTATTGCTGGCAAAAGCGTCCATATCCGTCACATCTTTCGGGTCATCAACTGGTACACCACTATGTGATAAATTAAACTTAACGTAACGGTAACCATTGCCGGCAAAATACCTGGCTACCAAGTTATGGGCACCCCAATCTTTAAAACCTTTAAAACCATGTACAAAAAGTACGATGGGGGTATTAGGATTTTTTTCATCAAAAGTGATGTCGCCAATAATTAATTTTCCGTCTGCACCGCTAAGGCTAAAATTGCTTTGTGTAATCATAGTTTAAAGAATTGATGTAAAATATAAACCTACAAAATCTAATTTTGTTGTGTGCTTTTAAGAGAGATCGTCCTTTCGACGGTAATGCAACGAAATGGAGAAATCTAGTTTTACAGTAATTATAAATTATATAGATTTCTCTACCGCGGTCGAAATGACTTTGCTTTAAAAAAAACGTTTATAGAACAAGAGGATAATGTTCTCTAAACCCGGATAGGCGTGAAAATCCTTTTTGATGCAGGTCTTCGACAGGCTCAGCCTGACATTCACAAAAACATTGTAACGAATAGTGTTACGATCACTAAAATGAAATACAGCTTCTGTTTTTCAAAAAAGACATCGTCAGGTTGTTTTCTTACAATAATACCATGCCCAGCCAATAAACACCAGCTGAAAAGGCAATCTCAGCCACGCAATTAGTGGAGTAACCATTATTTGGCCCAACATAAAGGGTGCTTTCCGGATCATGTAAATGTGCGCAGGCAAAAAAGCAATCAGCATTAGTATAATGAGGATCGAAGCAAGCCTTCTGGTCTTATTGAATAACAATAAAAGCCCCAAAATAATTTCTGATATTCCCGAAAAATAAATTAAAAAGCCAGGTGCAGGCAACCATTTTGGAATGATGACGTAATATACTGAAGTGGATAAAAAGTGGTTACATCCCGCCAGAACGTAGAAAAGGGCATAAATCCAAAGAAAAAAATTATAAATCGGTCTGTTCATCTGTGATCTGTATATTGTTTTAAACTTTAGGTTTGCTATTTAAAACCGTTCTAAATTGATGTAAATTACAGGTTAATGACAGTCACATGCCTTCACCATGTTACTTTTGTATCCCGATAATAGTTAATAACGGAAGCACTTGGAATATTTAAAAGTAATAGCTTTTACGCATCACCACATCGACCTGAAATCTTTAGGGAAATTAGTTATTTGTGACCAGAGTTTAGATAGCAGGTTGAAGAATGTTCAAGCAGAGCTTCCCGTTAGCGAAATTTTCTATGTTGGTACGTGTAACCGAGTAGAATTTGTTTTCCTGACCAAAGAGAAAACCGACAAAGAATTCGTAACCAGATTTCTTACTGTTTTAGACATGGGGTTGCCTCCTGAATTTATGGAGCGTTTTCTGGATAATGTTACGGTATACGAAAACGAAGAAGCCTTTAACCATTTGTTGAGAACATCATGTTCTTTAGAGAGTTTGGTGGTTGGCGAAAAGGAAATCCTTGCCCAGATCCGTAAGGCTTACGAAAACTGCCGCGATGCTGGATTTACCGGCGATTACATGCGTATGATTATGGATCGTGTAGTTAAAACCGCTAAAGAAGTTTATACGCACACCAATATTTCTAAAAATCCGGTTTCTGTTGTTTCATTGGCTTACCGTAAGCTAAAAGAGTTAAACATGTGTGGCAACTCTCGTATCTTGATTATTGGTGCTGGCGAAACCAACCAGAACATTGCAAAATATCTTAACAAACACAAATACTCCAATTTCTCTATTTTCAACCGTACGTTTTCTAAGGCCGAATCTTTGGCCGCAGAGTTGGCTGGTAAAGCTTATCCATTAACGGCACTTGAAGATTTTAATGAAGGATTTGACGTGATCATTACCTGTACGGGTTCTACTGAGGCCATTATTAACGAAGCGCTATACGCTAAACTGTTGAATGGTGATCAGGGCAAAAAAGTGATTGTAGATCTGGCCATTCCGAATGATGTGATGCCCGCCGTGATCCATAATAATCCTGTACACTATATTGAGGTAGAATCACTGAAAGAGGTGGCGCGAAAAAACATCCAGGAACGTTATAACGAACTGGTGCACGCCGAAGAAATTATCAGCAATAACATTACCGAATTTTTCTCTGTTTTAAAACAACGCCGTATCGAACTGGCGATGCAGGAAGTGCCGAGAAAGATTAAAGAAATCAAAAATACAGCCATAAATGGTGTTTTTGCTGAGGAAATCAGTCAGATGGATGAGGCCTCGCGTGAAGTTTTAGAACGTGTAATGAATTACATGGAGAAAAAATACATCAGCGTACCCATGGTAATGGCAAAAGAAATTCTGGTGAACCAACCTTAATTTAACCGCAAAGATCGCTAAGTCCAAATATCTTTTGTTATTCTGAACGCAGTGAAGAATCTTTTGTCTTTTAGATAAATCCTGAAATCGATTCCCTTGTCGTCGTGCAGAACTTATTTAAGCATCTTTCAGCAATCAACTTAAATGGATTTTTAATCATCTCTTAAAACATAATATTTGAATTTATTTGCGGTGAAAATCGTGTCTCCAGAGATTCTTCGCTGCGCTCAGAATGACAAAATTTATTCCCTAATGTCACAGAAATCCTTTAAATTCTTCTTTATGTAACCTCACTGTCTCATTTTTAAACAATTCATGGTATAAACCACTAATTAACTTAAATTTGTAGCTCATTTAACCTTTACAGTGAAGAAATTAACCATCGGAACACGCGGTAGCGACCTGGCATTATGGCAAGCAAATCACATCAAAGATGAATTGGCAGCCATCGGAATTGATGCAGAAATCAAAATCATTAAAACTCAGGGGGATAAAATCCTGAACTTAAGATTAGATAAACTGGAAGGCAAAGGCTTTTTTACCAAAGAACTGGAAGAAGAACTTTTGGGAGGAACAATCGATCTGGCTGTACATTGCCTTAAAGATTTACCGACTACGCATCCGGCAGGATTGACCATTGCTGCTTTACCACCACGGGAGGAAGCAAGTGAATATCTTTTGATTTTAAAAGACTGTGTAGATGTTACGCAGAAACTGTCGTTAAAAAAAGGTGCCATGGTGGGTACTTCCTCTAACCGCCGCAAAGCCCAGTTATTAGGCTTACGCCCTGATTTGGAGATTGAGGATTTACGTGGAAACGTACCTACCCGGATCCAAAAGCTCCGTGATGAAGATTATGATGCCATTTTGATTGCCAAAGCTGGTGTTAAACGTTTAAACCTTGATGTGACTGATTTACATGTAGAAGAATTGGAAACCACGGAGTTTATCCCTGCACCTGCGCAAGGTGCTTTAGCCATTCAGATCAGGGAAAATGATACCGAGCTTTTTGATGCACTACAAAAATTGCACGATCCTGCGACAGCTGAAACCGTAACTGTAGAACGCAAGGTTTTAAACCTTTTTGAAGGTGGTTGCCACATGCCTTTAGGCTGTTATTGCAAAAAGGAAAATGGAAAATTCGAAATCTGGACTTCAAAGGCCGAAACCGCTGATCATTTTCCTGAACGTTTATTTTTACGTGCAGAAAGTACTGAAGGCCTGGCTGAAAAAATTGTTAGCAAGTTTAATCAGGACAGAAAGAAACCGGCAAAGGTTTTTATTTCGCGTGAGATAGGTGAACACAGTTATTTCCGAAGGGCATTAGAAAATAACAATATTGAAATAGAAGGACGTTCACTAATCCGTACATTCCCGATTGTAACTGTTTTAGATCAGTTTATACTGAAGCATGTAGATTGGGTTTTCTTCAGTAGCCGCAACAGTGTCGAATATTTTTTCAACTTAAAACCGGTATTGCCTAAGAGAACCAAATTCGGTGTCGTGGGAAGAGGATCGGAAGATGCCTTGCGTAAATTTGGACATATCGCCGATTTTGTTGGTGAGAGTGGTGATATTACAGAAGTTGCAGAAGATTTTGCAAAACTGGTTCCTGGTCAGCAGATATTGTTTCCGAGAGCACAGGATTCTTTGCAGTCTATTCAAAAATCATTACCGGCTGATGCTAAAATAATTGATCTGCCCATTTATGAAACCGTAATTGAAGAAGATATAGACCAGAGTTATGCTGATGTGCTCATTTTTACCAGTCCATCAAATGTAGATGCGTATTTCGCTGATAATTTACTGGAACCAGGCCAGCAGGTAATAGCAATAGGAAACTCAACCGGTAAGAAATTTGATGAAATGGGCGTGAAATATGCTTTGCCATATTCGCCAGATGAAATTGGGTTGGCAGAAGCGGTTTTTGGAATAGAAATAAGGTAAAGGGTAGGAAGGCAGAAGGTTTAGGGTGTAAGGTAAGATGCAGAAAGACTAAAAGTGCAAAGCTGATTACCTCCCGGTGGAAAACCATCTACGTAATTGCCCCGTAAGGAAAAAATAAAAAGATATTCAGGTCTTGATATTCGATACTAAAATTTCGATACTTCAAATCCTGATACTAAATACTTGATACAAAAAAATGTTAAATCGTCCCCGAAGATTACGGAAAAATCCGTTGGTGAGAGAGCTGGTAGCCGAAACCCGGTTATCGAAAGATATGTTTGTGTACCCTTATTTCGTGGTGCCAGGTAATCATGTTACCCATGCTATTGATGCCATGCCGGGTGTAAACCATTATTCGGTTGATGCTTTGATAAAAGATGTGGAAGCCGGAATGAAAAAGGGCCTCAATAAGATCATGCTTTTTGGCGTTGGCGATGAAAAATCAGCAGATGCTAAATCGGCTTACCATGATCATTCTTTAGTACCAACGGCAGTTCGTGAGCTCAAAAAACAATTTGCCGACGATTTATATGTAATAACTGATGTTTGTGTTTGTTCTTATACCACCCACGGTCATTGCGGTATTTTAGAAAACGATTACGTACAAAATGATAAGACAGTTGAAGTGATTGCAAAAATGGCTTTAACACATGCAGAAGCTGGTGCTGATATGTTTGCGCCATCGGATATGATGGATGGCAGGATTGAAGCCATGCGTAACCTTTTGGATGAAAACGGTTTTGTAAATGCAGCCATCATGAGCCATGCCACAAAATTTGCTTCAGCCTATTACGGCCCTTTTAGAGAGGCCGCAGATTGCGCACCAAGCAAAGGCGATAGAAAAGCTTATCAGATGGATTTCAGGAACCCATTGGAAGCTTTGCGCGAAGCGGCTTTAGACGAGCAGGAGGGAGCCGATGTTTTAATGGTAAAACCAGGTCTGGCTTATCTCGACATCATTCAGCGTTTAAAACAAGATACCAATTTGCCGATCGCAGTTTACAATGTGTCTGGTGAATATTCAATGGTAAAAGCAGCAGCCGAGCGTGGTTGGATTGACGAACAAAAAGTGGTAATGGAAACCATGCACGCCTTTGCCCGCGCTGGAGCAAGCATTATTACCACTTACCATATTAAAGATATTTTAAATAACAACTGGCTTTAGAGGCGGAAGGCAGAAGGCTTAATGGTTGAGGGTATATACCCACAATCTAAATCCTTAACAATTCGTTTTAAATCCTACAAAATATAATGAGGCAAAAGATTGATGGTTTATTGGTTATGGGTTATACGCCCAAAGCCTTTTACCTTCCACCTTTCAGCCTTCAACCTTAATAAAATGTTAGATTCATTAAAGAAAATGTTTTCAGGCAACGAAGCCGATATTCCGGTAAATACAGGCAGTAAACCTGATATTTCGAGGGTAAAATCTGCCGAACTGTATGAAAAATCAAAAACTTATTTCCCTGGAGGGGTAAATTCACCTGTAAGGGCTTTTAAATCGGTTTATGGTACACCGCTTTTTATCGAAAAAGGTGACGGCTGTTATATCTGGGATGCCGATGGTAACCAGTTTATCGATTTCTGCGGTAGCTGGGGACCGCTGATTTTGGGGCATAATAATCCTAAAATCCGCGAAAAAGTAACCGAAGTGATGCAAAACGGCATGAGTTTTGGCGCACCGACCGCCTTGGAAAATGAACTGGCAGAGCTGATTATCAAGAACAACCGTTTTGTGGAGAAAATCCGTTTCACCAGTTCAGGTACAGAAGCCGTAATGTCAGCTATACGTTTGGCCAGAGGTTTTACCGGTCGTGATAAAATTTTAAAGTTCGAAGGCTGTTACCATGGCCACAGCGATTCGCTATTGGTTAAAGCAGGTTCGGGTCTGGTTACTTTTGGCGAAACTTCTTCTGCAGGTGTACCCAAATCTTTTGCCGAAGAAACTATTGTAGTTCCATTAAATGATAAGACGGCAATTGATCAGGCGTTTACACAATTTAAAGATCAGATTGCTGCAGTAATTATCGAAGGAATTCCGGCAAATAACGGTTTAATTATGCAGGATGAAGAATACATTCATTTTCTGCGTAAAATCTGTAGCGATAATGGTTCGCTTTTAATTTTTGATGAAGTAATTACCGGATTCAGGGTTGGCTTTGAAGGTGCTGCCGCACACTATGGCATTACACCTGATATTGTTACTTATGGCAAAATTATTGGTGGTGGATTGCCTGTGGGTATGTATGGTGCCCGTGCTGAAATTATGGCCCACATTTCTCCAGATGGAGGCGTTTACCAGGCCGGAACTTTATCGGGCAATCCCGTAGCCATGGCGGCAGGAATTGCAACTTTAACCGAGCTGGGTAAATCTGGCTTTTATAAAGATTTAAATAATAAAGCACAGGAATTTGTAGCCAGTATTCAGCGTTTTGCAACTGCACGTAATTATAAGTTTAAAGTGTTTACCATTGGCTCTATCTTCTGGTTTGCGTTTACCGATAAGGATAAAATCCAGTCGGCTGATGATATTGATGCCGGCAGCATGGAGAAATTTAAAGTGATGCACCGTGAATTATTAAATAGAGGAATTTATTTGGGTCCATCGGGATATGAAGTTGGTTTCGTATCTTCAGCACACACCAAGATCGAACTGGAGAAAGCTAAACGTGCTATTTTTGAAGCGTTGGACTTGGTGTTTAAAAAGTAGAAGGTACTAAATGTTGAAGTATACCCAGTAATGGTTCGTGTAGATACGGTCAATAGGAAAATATCGTCATTGCGAGGAAAGAAACAATCTTAGGCACACACACCGGTCGCGATAATTTTAAGAATCAAATCTGTGTAATCAACCCGAAGGAAAAATTCATAAATGAAGAAATCGATTATCATATTTTACGCATTATTGCTTTATGCACTGGTTCAGCTCATTTCGTGGGGTACCCTGGTGGTGCGTTTACAACCCAGCCGCATGACGATGATTATGGGTGAGGGTTCGGTATTTTTATTCCTGCTTTGTATTGGTGGCTACTTTCTCCATCAGTCTTTAAAAAGAGAAGATAAACTGAGGGAACAGCAGCAGAACTTTTTAATGTCGATTACACATGAGTTAAAATCTCCTTTAGCGGCCATTAAACTTTCTATCCAAACCATTGTTAAAAGAGATTTAGATAAAGCCCGCCAAATTTCACTGTTAAATAATTCGTTAAAAGATATTGAACGTTTGGATGATCTGGTCGAAAATATGTTGCTGGCCACCAAAATCGAAAACCGTTCATATACCTTTCCAAAGGAGGAGTTTAATTTTTCAGAACTGGTTTACAAGATAACCGACCGGCTTCAGGTTCATTCCTGTGGCAATGAACAGTTGATCAATGCCCACATTCAGCCAAATTTGCAGATCATGGGTGACAAATTTGCCTTATCGTCTGTAGTGACCAACCTAATCGAGAATGCAGTTAAATATTCAAGTCCGTGTGATGAGATAAATGTGCATTTAAACAAAGTAGACGGACATATTCAGCTTAGCGTAATTGATAAAGGGCCGGGTATTTCAGATGCCGAAAAAATGTTGATATTTGATAAATTTTACCGGGTTGGTAACGAGAATGTCAGAAAAGCGAAAGGAACAGGTTTAGGCTTGTTTATTGTGAAAGAGGTTTTACAATACCATGATGCAGATATTACAGTAAAAGACAATTTGCCTCAAGGAAGTATTTTTGAAGTAACATTTAGTTAATCTCAATTATGTCACAAAAATTAAGAATTCTATTGGTAGAGGACGAGGATCACTTGTTAGATGCTATCAAATTAAACCTCGAACTGGAGGGTTATAAAGTTCATGCCGTTAAAGATGGCAAAACCGCTCTTAAAATTTTTAAAGAAGAACGCTTTAATCTAATCGTTTTAGATGTAATGTTGCCTGAAATGGATGGTTTTCAGGTTTGTGAAACCATTCGTTTAGAAAATGCAGAAGTTCCGATTATGTTTTTAACTGCTAAAAACACGTCTGAAGACCGTGTTTTAGGTTTGAAAAAAGGCGCTGATGATTATTTGGTTAAACCATTCAACCTGGAAGAATTAATTCTCCGTGTGGGTATCCTGGTTAAACGCAGTTTAAAATCTGATGATCTAAAAGAATTAAACTCTTATAAAATCGGTGATAAAACCATTTATTTTAACTCTTTCGAGCTGAAACATGATGATGGTACCATTACACCGTTAACCAAAAAGGAAACCATGTTATTAAAATTGCTGATTGAACGTAAAAATGATGCGGTTTCAAGAGAGCAGATTTTAGAAACGGTTTGGAATTACGACGTTTATCCATCAACACGAACAATAGATAACTTTATTTTAACTTTCCGTAAATATTTCGAGCCAGATCAGAAAAATCCGGTTTATTTCCATTCCATCCGTGGTGTAGGCTACAAATTTACAGATAGTCATTAATGTACAATAATAAGGGCAGGTATGCTTTAATGGCGGTTTTTCTGCTTGCCGCATTGGTTTGTGTTTTTTACAATCAATACCAGTTGGCAGCACTGTCGGCATTATTAATGGCCTTTGTAATATGGAGCCATTTTAAACATGGTTCGGTTTTGATGGCTTCGAAACATTTCAAAAATAACGATTTTGGGAAGGCTAAAGCTTTGCTGGCAGAGATAACACAACCAGAACGTTTGGCCAAAAGCCGCAGGGGCTATTACGAATTTATGCAGGGCAACATTGCATTGAAAGAGGAAAATTATGATCAAGCAGAATATCACTTTCAGCTGGCTAGTCGTTTTCCGGTAGGAGGTAAGAATGAAAAATCCTATGTATTGATCCACTTGGCTAATCTAGCTTTGCGGAAAAAAGATAGAGAAAGAGCAGAAGCCTATACCAAAAAAGCCAAAGAACTTGCCGAAACCCAACGCTCGAAAGATATTATTGTTAAAATTGAAAAGGAAATCGGCAAGTTATAATACTAATTTTGTCATTTTGAACAACGAAGCACCGGTTTAGGAATAAAAAGGTACTTCGTTTTTTTTTTATTTATACCTTTGCGCAATTAAATTTAGGCCATTCGTCATCCTGAATTCAGTTCAGGATCTAAAAAAAGATGCTGAAATAAATTCAGCAAGACGTGTAGTGCTACACCAAATACAAATCATGAAGAATAATTTATTTTTAGACGCCGCATTTTCAAAACAAACCGAACGCCCGCCAGTATGGATGATGCGTCAGGCAGGTCGTTTTATGCCACAATATTGGGAAATTAAAAACAAATACTCTTTTTTAGAGATGTGTAAAACGCCTGAAATTGCAGCAGATGTAACGATGTTACCTGTTGATTTATTGGATATTGATGCTGCTATTTTATTCTCTGATATTTTGGTAACCGGAGAGGCAATGGGTGGCGATTTAAGTTTCACTCAAGGTGTTGGTCCTAAGTTTGCAAACCCTGTGCGCACAGCCCAGGATGTTGAAAACCTTAATGTTGATTGTTTAGACAAATTACAATATGTTGCCGATGCAATTAAAGTGATCCAACAACGGTTAAATGGAAATATTCCGCTAATCGGCTTTGCCGGTGCACCATTTACCGTAATGAGCTATTTAATTGAAGGTGGATCTTCTAAAGATTTTAAATTAACCAAACTCTTTATACACAACCAACCAGAATTGGCGCACAAACTTTTGGCTAAAATTGCGAAAGTAACGGCAGATTACCTGAACCTTCAGATTGCTGCCGGCGTAAACGCAGTTCAAATTTTCGATAGTTGGGCACTGGCCCTATCGTGGAATGATTACCAGGAGTTTTCGCACCGTTATATTCAGGAAATTATTGCCAGCTTAAATAGAAAAGATATTCCGGTGATTTCTTTCTGTAAAGGAAGTTCGGTTTTTGCACCGATTATGGCAGAAGCTAAACCAGATGTAATTTCGGTTGACTGGAACGCTGATTTATTGAATATCAAAAACGCTTTGCCAGCTGGTATTGCCGTTCAGGGAAATTTGGACCCGCATATTTTATACGCCGATAAAGCGGTAATTAAAGCACAGATCCATAAATTATTCGAACGCATGCGCGGTACGGAAGGTTTTATCTTCAATTTAGGTCACGGTATTATGCCAGATATTCCTTTCGATAACGTGAAGTATGCCATTGAGGTGGTGAAGGAGTTTAGGTATTAACCGAATTATTTGATTTTTTTGTATATTAGCTTTATAACTTCAATAGTATGACTGTTAAATCTTTGAATGATGAGGATAAGCTGCCGATTAAACAATTAATTAGAGCCGTTAACAAGAAGATGGAGGATGTTCTAAGGGTTGTTGATGCCTTAAACTTAGGTAGGACCGAAGTTAAAGCGGATGGTGTTTACAGAACATTCAACAACGGAGATACAGTTAAAGTAGCAGAAGGTAATTTTAAAAGAAGAAGAGTTTCTGTAAAGAGAATTAAGCTTTTTTAATGCCCAAAAAACTTAAATTAAGGATTTTTGCAGGACCAAATGGTTCTGGTAAAACTACTTTGTTTGACTCTATAAAATCAAGCTATTTCTCCACCCGAATTTTTGTTAATGCAGATTTATTGGAAGAAGAATTTAAGAAGAAGAATTTTCTAAACTTATCTGATTTTGAAATCGATGCTACTAATGAAGATTTTGAATCGTTTTGCTTTCAAAATGGACTTTTCATAAAAGCTGGATTTGACAAAAAAAGCTGGAACTTAGCTGTAAGAGAAAATGTTATTGTTAAAGCCTTATCAAGCTTAACAATTTATAATTCTTATCATTTTGCCATTGTCGCTGATTTTATTCGATACTCTTTAATCAAAAATAAAAAGTCATTCAGCTTCGAAACGGTGTTTTCGCATGCTTCTAAATTAGATCTTATCGATTTTGCTCATCGTAATAATCATAAGGTCTATCTTTATTTTATTGGTACTGAGACACCAAAGATGAATTTAGAAAGAGTAAAGGATCGGGTTTCGAAAGGAGGCCATTTAGTTGATGCAGAAAAGATTGAGAAACGATATTTTTTGACAATGGGTTTATTAATTGAGATGCTTAAAAAAGTAGATCAAACCTATCTTTGGGATAATTCTGAAACAAAGCACAATTATGTTGGTGAAATTTGTGATGGAATATTAAATCTACAACTTACTAATATCCCAAATTGGATTGATACTTACATTTTGAATAAAATAAAACAATGATAGAAATCCTATTGCCATTTTACCAGTATTTTAAAGCTGTTCATATTGTGTTTGTCATTAGCTGGATGGCCGGTTTATTTTATATTTTAAGTCTTTTTATATACCACACAGAAGCAAACGATAAACCCGAACCTGAAAAAAGTATCCTCCAAAAACAGTTTGTTAAAATGGAGGCTACTTTATGGAAAATTATTGCCACCCCGGCCATGATTATTTCGGTGTTAGCTGGTGCTGGCATGCTTACCCTAAACAGCTCGCTGCTACAAGCTGATTGGATGTGGGTAAAACTAGGTTTTGTTGTAGGTTTACTCATTTATCATTTTATCTGCCAAAATATCGTTAAACAGCTTAAAAACCACCAGTTTAAGCTAAGCAGCTTTCAGTTGAGGTTATGGCGTGAGCTAGCCACTATTTTTATGATTGCCATTGTATTTGTGGTGATCCTTAAGAGTGCCATTAACTGGATTTATGGTTTAATCGGCATTATGGGCGTTGCGATGGCGATAATGATTGCTGTTAAACTTTATAAAAACTACCGTTTAAGAAAATAAGTTAAAAGCTGAAAGTCCAAGACTAAAGCGAAAGCCTGGCGAATAATCATTATATCTAAAAGCTACTAAGAGTATGTTTGTAAAATAAAGATGTTAAAAAACTTTGTGTTTATTGAGCCTTGGTTATTAACCCATATTAACTTTGTTTCCTTTGCGTAAACTTCGCGTGTTTTGCGGTTAAATAAACCAAAAACTATTCTAAATTTGAGCGATAAAATCCAAGCTCATGTTTACAAACACAGGTCTTAAAAAGGCCTTATTCTTAATAACTTTTCTTTTCAGTTCTTATTTTGCCTCGGCACAGTTTAATCAATCTGCCTTCGAAAACAGAATCCGCCCCGATAGCAGTTTAACCAACGAAGTTCATTTCAACTTCTACAATTTAAACTACGTTCGTAATTATGAGTATACCAACGATTTTCATGATGGTTACACTTTATATGGAACACAGTTACAGCCGCAGTTAGTATATTATGCACATCCAAACCTGGCCATTACCGCAGGTGCATTTATCAGAAAAGATTTTGGCAGAAACGGGATTTCTGATGCCAAACCCTTGTTTAGTGTAAAGTACCATAAACGTAACCTCACCTTAATTTTTGGTAGTCTTGAAGGAAATATCCAGCATAAGTATATCGAGCCTTTATACGATTTCGAAAGGATTTTGACTACGCCGATTGAATATGGAACACAATTATTGGTAGAGCGTAAGAAATTTACTTTAGATGCCTGGATTGCCTGGCAAAAAATGATTTATAAGGGTGATCCGACCAAAGAGGAAATTATCGGTGGATTATCGACCGAAAGTTTTTTAATCAAAAATGATGATTGGAAATTGAGCATTCCCGCACAGTTTTTGGCCTTCCATCAGGGCGGACAGATTGATGTGTTAAAAGAAATCCCGATTACCACCATGTTTAATGGCGCCACAGGTATAAAGCTGCATAAAGACATTAATACCCATATTAAACAGGTATATACCGATAACTATATTGCGGTTTATAAAGATTTCTCTCCCGATAAAAGAAGGGCTTACCAAGGTGGTTTTGGCTTATGGTTAAATGCCGGGGTAGAAAGTAAATGGGGAAGCTTGGTGGCTTCTTATTGGAAAGGCAATAACTTTATTTCGATTAAAGGCATGCCGCTGTATGAATCTGTTTCTGATAATTTATATAGTCCCGGGTTAAGGCAGAGTTCGCGGAATATTGTTTCGTTGCGTTATGCTTATCAAAAAGAATTGATTCCGCATTTATACCTTGATGTACGTTTCGAACCACATATCGATCTTGATCATACTGATAAACAACTGCAGTTTAATCATTCGTTTTTCTTAACCTATAAGCAGGACTTTAAATTGTTTAAGGTGAAAAATGATGGAAGGTAGAGGGTAGAAAGGTTGAGGGTAATTTAATTGATCCATATAAATCCTGTAGGCATCTAAAACCTGCGGGGTTTGTTGTTTATAGACTTCCGAAGTTACCCCTGCGCCTAACTCCCTTTGAAACTTCGGAAGTCTCTGCCAAATAAACCCGATAGCAGCGAAAAACACGAAGGTGAGGAACGAGCCGAGGCTTTGAAGCGAATAGCGGGACTGCTGCTCCCGATGAAACGCTGCATGTTCATTTTCAAACAAAAAATCTATATCTTTCTTGAAAATTGTTTTAATTATATCTATCTGATAATCAACAGCTATTTTTCTAAATTTAACTTAATTTAACTTTTTTTATCTCTACATGCAACCATTGTTTGTAATCTGCCATCTTCTATATACAAACACACAATGAAATTGACGCGAAGCTATACAATAAACGATTTGATGGAAGGCTGCAAAGCTGGCGACCGGAAGATGCAAGAGCTGCTTTACAAGCAAACTGCATCGAAGATGTTGGCCGTTTGTATGCGCTACGCCAAAGATAGAATGGAAGCTGAAGATGTATTGCAGATGGGCTACATTAAAGTTTTTCAGAAAATTAAGGAATACCGTGGCGAGGGTTCTTTTGAAGGCTGGATCAGAAGGGTAATGGTGAATACAGCTATTGAGAGTTACCGGAAAAATCTGCGCAGCTTAAATGTAGTGGAGATAGATGAGGCTTACGAGCAACCATCAACCGGATTTGATTTTAGCCGTTTGGGCATGCAAGACCTGATGAAAGTGATACAAAAATTAGCAGACGGTTACCGCATGGTTTTTAACATGTACGTAATTGAGGGGTACTCACATAAGGAAATTGGCGAGACATTGGGCATCTCGGAAGGCGCGAGCAAATCGCAATTATCGAGAGCCCGGGCAATATTAAAAGAAGAAATTTTAAAAATGGAGGGATTTGGTTATGCAACCTATACGGGATAAAGATTTTGATCAGTTATTTAAAGATGCTTTTGCTGATGCTGAAGTAACCCCATCAAGGGATTTATGGAGCAATATAGAAAGTGAAATCACACCGAAGAAAAAAAGAATCATACCAGTTTATTGGTTATCGGCTGCAGCGGTTTTGCTTATCGCCACAATTGGAATTTGGCTTTATCAACAGCAGAATAATACTGGTGAGGATAAAAAACTGGCAAATAATACTATTCAAAAAATTAAACCTGAAGTGAAGGAGCCAACTGCCGATGATACAGCAGCTACAGTAGTTGAAAATGTTGAGCCGGTTTTACGCATTAGACCTAAAGCGGTTAGCGTTATTGCCGGAACAAAGGTTAAAAAGGAAGTGAAGCCAATTACATTAAAGGAAAAGCGCAACAATACTACGGCCCCTGAAATGCTGAAACAGGAAACGATAGTAGCGAAAGTTGAAGAACCTAAAAAAGATCTCAGAACGAAAATCGAAGAAGCGATCCTGCAGCCAAAAGAAGAGGTGGTAACTGCGGTTGTTGCAACGCCGGTTAAAACAGACGAGCCTGTTAATGATAATGAACAAAGTAATAGGGGCATCCGCAATGTGGGTGATGTGGTAAACCTCATCGTTAACAAAATGGACAAAAGAAAAGATAAACTGATTCAGTTCCGTACTGATGATGACGATTCATCCCTATCTTCAATCAATATCGGGCCTTTTAAATTTGGTAAAAAGAAGAAATAATAGTTTTCAGTTAACAATATCAAAAATTTAAATATTAGAACCTCACAACATTTAATAATATAACACACAGATATGAAACGTCTAATTTTTACAACACTTTTGGTAAGCGGGCTTGCCGGTGTTATGGCTCCTGGTGCATTTGCACAACAAGATACTGTAGTTAAAGATACTGTAGTTAAAAAGAAAAATAAATATATGGTAAGAATCGGAGGTGGAACATTAGTTTCGAAGATGGGCGATTCTACTGAAACTGCTAAAAAAGGTCGTTTTGTTGGTGGCATCACCTTTACCCGGGTAGATTTGGGTTTCTCCAGGTTAATAGATAACGGCAGTTTCAATTTATCTCCAAATAACGATTTCCTGGATTATAAAGGAGGCAAAACCAGTACATTCTCTTTTGATGTATTACAGTTTGGATACCGTTTTAACTCAAACTTTAAGGTTTATGTAGCGGGAGGATTTGACTGGACTTTGATCCGTTTGAGGAAAGATATTACCATTGCCAAAAACTCAAATGAGTTTGTTTACACTGATCAATCGCCAATACATTTTTCTAAAAACCGTTTTTCGAGCAGTTATGTACACATCCCATTGAATTTTGAATTCCGCACTGCAGAAAACAAAAATGGCAAAAGGTTTTACCTGGTATTAGGTCCGGAGGTTAGCTTTTTGCTAAACGGAAAAATTAAACAGATTAGCGAAGAGCGCGGTAAAGAGAAGCAATATGATAACTACCACTTTCAATCGGTTCGCTACGGTGGTACTGTTAGGTTTGGTTATGGCGGCTTAGGCTTGTTTACCAAATACTATTTCAATGATATGTTTACCACTGCACAACAAGCTGGGTTAAAGAATATGAGCTTCGGAGTTACTTTTGGGTTAAACTAAGCCCTAAATTTCCTAAAGGGGACCGATCAATTTATTTAGATGAGGTCATCTAAAAAACATAAAGTTAACACACACATGAACAGATCCTGTTTCGGTTAGGCGGAACAGGATTTTTTGTTTAGCGTGTTTTTAGAAACATTTCAGGAGTTAAAACGCTTAATTTACTTTTTTTGTAATCCTTGATATTCCGGGTAACTATAGTTTTGATTAGGCTATTATTTTCAGCTGAAAAATTTTGTAGGGCATCCTCAAAATCCAAAAAATCTGAATCAATTGAGGATATAATAACACTTTTATCAATTATTAATACATCTAAAAAAGTAAATAAAATCTTAAAATCAGCCAAAATATCTTTATGTTGAAAGTGTTTTCTCAACAAATAGTATGTATTTGCAATAATCAATCCGGTAACAAAACCATTAACAGCCTTGATGGCACATAGATTCAAAATTTTTGATGCATGATCGAGAAATGGCTCCCTTTTAAAAAAAAAGTCGAGCAAAATATCTGAATCGAGTAGAACGTTATCCTTCATTGTTCTTTAAGTATTTTTGATACTTTTCATCCTTAATCTTTTCTAATTCTTTTTTATAATCGTAATCATTAGGTAAGTCTACTTTTGGACGAAGCATTAAAGACTTTATTAAAGGCGATAACTTATCATCTTTAGCTACAATCTCTTCTTTTTGCGTGATGGCCATCAGATAATTTTCTATCAAAGCCGATAAACTTCTCCCTTGCTTTTGTGCATAGGATTTGGCACGTTTAATAACGGCATCGTTTATCGTTAAAGTTAGCTTTGTATTCATATTTTGTTATTTATTGATATAAAAGTAAATATATATTTTTACACGTGCAAATGAATGATGTATTACACGTGTAAAATTGCTTTAAGCTTTAGTCTTTCCACTTTAAGCTTATTCACTATCTTTATCACGTGAGCAATACCCTAATCAGCGTTAAAAATTTAACCAAGCAATATCAGGCAGAACAGGCCGGTGGCATTAAAAATATAAGTTTCGACATCAACCGGGGTGATGTGGTTGCCATTATAGGCGAGAGCGGTAGCGGAAAATCAACACTATTAAAATCGATCTACGGGCTGTTAAAAACCGATTCAGGTGAAATCTTTTTCGAAGATAAACGCGTTAAAGGTCCGGATGAACAACTCATCCCGGGCCATAAGCAGATGAAAATGGTCACGCAGGATTTTTCGCTGAACATTTATGCGAAAGTGTACGATAATATTGCCTCACAATTATCCAATACCGATCTGAAAACCAAAGCCGAAAAAACTTTGGCCATGATGGAACATTTACGGATTTTGCCGCTCCAGCATAAAAAAATCATCGAATTGAGCGGAGGTGAGCAACAGCGTGTGGCCATTGCCAAAGCCATGGTTTCGGATACGCAGGTTTTACTTTTGGACGAACCTTTCAGTCAGGTTGATGCCTTGTTGAAAAACCAGCTGAGGGCTGATATTAAGCGTATAGCTGCCGAAACCGGAGTAACGGTGATACTGGTGTCGCATGATCCTGCCGATGGTCTGTTTCTGGCCGATCAGTTATTGATTCTTCGGAATGGCGAACTTTTGCAAACAGGAAAACCAGGTGAAATTTACCAGCAGCCAAAACACATTTATACAGCTCAAATTTTGGGTAATGCGGTGGTTTTAACGCGTAGTGATGCCGAGAAAATCGGTTTAAAAACACAAAAAGATCATGTGGTCTTTTATCCGGAATGGGCTGAGATCAATAATAATTGGAGCAGCAGGCGTTTCGAGGTAAAAGATGTCTACTACAAAGGTTTTTATGACGAATTGCTTTTAGAAAGAAATGGTGTAAACATCCGGGCTTTACAATTGAACAGGGGAGAGCATCAAAAAAATGATCATGTTCAATTGAATATTGGTCGTTTTTTGGAGTTTTAATTGTAGTTGTAATTTTCGTTTAGTTATGAAAAAGTTATAATTATAATTAAAACTTTTTATTATATTTGTTATAATTATAGTCATAATTATAACATGAATATACCTGTTGGCATTTTAAACCGCAATAAATATATTTCCCGAATACAGCCATTCATCCGTAAAAACCTGATTAAGGTATTAACCGGGCAACGTAGGGTTGGAAAGAGTTATCTGGTTTTTCAGATTATAAACACTATTATTGAACAGGATCAGGATGCAAATATTATTTATATTAATAAAGAAGATTTACGGTTCGATTTTATTCACAATGCAAATGATCTGAATGATTATATCCTATCAAGAATAAAGCCTGATGTGCATAATTATATTTTTGTAGATGAAATACAGGATATAATTGATTTTGAAAAGGCATTAAGATCACTTTTACTTGATCAAAATAACGATATCTACATTACAGGTAGCAATGCTAAAATGCTTTCAGGAGAATTATCCACCTACTTAAGTGGGAGATATGTTGAATTTACCATTTACAGTTTGTCGTATTCCGAATTTTTATTGTTTCATAAACTGAAGAACAATGATAAAAGTATGGAACACTATTTTAAGTATGGGGGGCTGCCTTATTTGATCAACTTAACGCTGAATGAGCAGGCTTTCGAATATCTTAATAGTATTTATACCACTATTTTGTTTAGGGATGTTGTTTCGAGATATAATTTGAGAAATAGTAATTTCCTGGAAAAACTTGTTCTTTTCCTGGCAGACAATATTGGAAGTTTGTTTTCTGCAAAAAAAATCAGCGATTTTCTTAAATCTCAACAAACTAACATAGCCCCAAATCAAATACAAACATATACCAGGTATTTGGTAAATGCATATATTATTCATGAGGTAGACCGTTATGATATTGTTGGAAAACGAATTTTTGAAACAGGTAGTAAGTTTTATTTTGAAAATACGGGTATCAGGAACGCCATTATTGGATATAGACCACAGGATTTAGGTAAATTACTTGAAAATGTAGTATATAACCATCTCTTATATTTGGGCTACAAAATAAAGGTTGGTACAATGAATACAAAGGAAATCGATTTTATTGGCGAACGCAAAGGCGAATTTATTTATGTCCAGGTAGCTTTAAAATTAGAGGATGAAGCAACCATTAAGCGCGAATTTGAAAACCTGCTTCAGATTGAGGATAATTATCCAAAATATGTAATTACCAATAGTCAGTTTAATGGGAATACCTATCAAGGGATACAACATGTTTATATCCGTGATTTTTTAATGTGGGAATAAAAGACAAAAAAAAAGACCACGTTCAATTGAATATTGGTCAGTATCTGGAATTTTAATTGTAGCTTAATATCTTGAATTAGATTGAAAAGTTATGATTAAACTTTTTTAAGATGATAATAAGACATAAAAAACGACTATGTTGAATTGCACAATAGTCGTTTTTTTTAGAGTTTTAAACGTTTTTAATTTCCTGCATAATCAGAAGGAATAATCACAACCTTTACTAAAGTATTATAATTCGGTGGGACTGTAGCTGTTAAATTATTGGTGTCCTGAACATCAAACCTTAAACCTCCATTAGAAATTTTATAACTAAAAGCATTGTAATTAAATGTATAAGGCAACTGGATATCACCATTTGGATCATTAGGGTGCTCAAAATAAACGAGTACGCCTTCATCATCCAATGTTACACCATCAATTGCGGATAAGGCCTTACTTACAGAGTAACTTCCGTTACTGTTACGTAACCATTCGTTCGAATTGATTGTAAAATTATACGTTTTAGCTCTTAGTTCTTGATAAACAGTTTCTTTCTTGCACGAAGCCAGACCTAGTGTGGCAATGCAAAGCATGAGGATGGTAAATTTTTTCATGTTGATTAGTTTTTATTTGTGTGTGATATGGGTATTACAAATCTGCTGCCAAAAAATGCAACGGCCTATTTATGGATTAATTATTGTACAGTAAACCATAAATACCAATTACAAATTTTCATTATTCACCTCATATGAAGATCTTTTTCCGTCTCTTACCCTGGTTAATTTTAATTGTTGCAGGGTACTTATTTATCTCCAAAAAGTTCAGCATCAATACCACTGTAGAAAGCAAACATCAGCTTCTGGTAGAGAAAATTGAGGCTATAGGTAAACTGGAACTGGTAAGGTACCAGATCAGCGATGTTTTAGAGCATAAAAATAAAACAGATTTTTTACCCGAAGCCAGTGTTTTGTTGATTGTTAAGGCCGAAGCGGTGGGCTGTATCGATCTGACTAAAATTACTAAAGATGATATTAGCATAGATGCGGACACTGCTGTAGTAAATTTACCACAGCCCGAAATCTGCTATGTAAAAATCGACCATAAAAACTCACGTGTTTACGATACCAAGATGGCTTTTTTCCGGGAAGCCAGTTTGGTAGATGAAGCATACAAAGCAGCCGAAAGACAAATTACTGCAGAAGTTAAAAAATCGAACATTTTAGCACAGACGAAAACCAATGCCACCACTGTGCTTAAGCCCATTATTGAAGGTTTGGGTTATAAGAATGTGAAGTTTACCTTTGAGTAGGGCTTAGGAGGTATAGGTCATGGGATTTAAGTTCGATCGTCACCCTGAATTTATTTCAGGGTCTTTCCGGGAAGGATAACATCAAGGTAAAACTTCGGAGGTTTGCACGATAGATGCTGAAATAAATTCAGCATGACGACATAATAGCTTAGTCTAAAAAATCCTCGCGGTGTGGGTTGAAAATATCAATTAATAATCCAGCTTCTAAACAAACCACGCCGTGAAAAACATTTGACGGGGCGAAAAAAACATCCCCTTCGTTCAGGATTTTTTTATCATCACCCATACTTACTTCAAAACTGCCTTTGGCTACGTAACTCATCTGCAAATGTGGGTGATGGTGAATGGTACCAACGGCACCTTTTTCAAATGCTACCTTAACCAACATCAGATCTTGATCATAAGCCATAATTTTTCGTTTTACGCCTGGGCCTAAATCTTCCCAGTCGATATCGCTATCCGTAATTAATGCTTTGTTGGTTAAGTCTTTGAAGTTCATTTTTATAAATATAAATTAAAAGAGTTGTCGTCTTTCCCGCGCAGGCGGGAATCTTAAAGCTATTGCATTAGGATTCCCAATCAAGTTGGGAATGACGAACCGCCTTTGGGTATTTTGCGAAAAACTTTGCGCCCTTCGATTAAAGATTAGACCCTTAAACCAAATATTCAAACAAAGTCTGATCCTGGTTTAGCTCGATAATTTCGAATTTAAAATCTTTCATACGCTGTAATAAACTGGCATAATCGTTTTTGTTCGAAAGCTCAATACCCACCAGCGCCGGACCATTTTCCCTGTTGGTTTTTTTAATGAACTCAAAACGGGTAATATCATCTTGTGGCCCTAGCACCTCATTTACAAATAATTTTAATGCACCTGGTCTTTGAGGGAAACGAACAATAAAGTAATGTTTTAACCCTTCAAAAAGTAAAGATTTCTCTTTAATCTCCTGCATGCGCTCTATATCGTTGTTCCCGCCACTAACAATACAAACCACGGTTTTGCCTACAATCTGGTCTTTAAGCTGATCTAATGCAGCTATAGACAGTGCGCCGGCAGGTTCTACCACAATGGCATCTTCATTATACAGTTTTAAAATGGTGGTGCAGATTTTTCCTTCAGGAATTAGATGCATCTGATCAAGCAGTTCCTTACAATATTCGTAAGTAATGTGGCCGATCCTTTTTACAGCGGCACCATCCACAAAGCGGTCTATCTCCTCTAATGTGTAGGGGCCACCATGCTCCATTGCTGTAACCATCGAGGGTGCGCCAAGTGGCTCAACACCAATCAGTTTAACATCGGGTTTAACGGTTTTTAGGTAAGCACTTACACCTGATGCCAGTCCTCCGCCACCTACAGGCATCACCACCATATCTAAATCAGGCAGGTCTTCAAAAATTTCTACGCCTACGGTAGCTTGTCCTTCAATTACCTTTTCATCATCAAAAGGAGGAATAAAAGTGGCCTTTTTTTCAGCGCTGTATGCCAGCGCTTCTTTTAAACAATCGTCAAAAGTATCTCCAACCAAAACCACCTCCACATGTTCGCCACCGAACATATAAGTTTGTTTTACCTTTTGTTTCGGGGTAATTTCAGGCATAAATATCACACCTTTAATGCCCAGTTTTTTACAAGAGTAAGCCACACCCTGCGCGTGGTTTCCGGCACTTGCACAAACTACACCGTTTACCAACAATTCCTGAGGCAGCGAACTGATTTTATTGTAAGCACCACGCAGTTTGTAAGAGCGTACAATCTGCAGATCTTCTCTTTTTAAATAAATATTGGCATTGTAAAAAGAAGAAAGTCCGGCATTAAACTCAAGCGGTGTACGTTTTACCACGTTTTTGAGCCTTTCTGTTGCAGATTTAAAATCTAGTGTATGTGGTGTTGTCGTATTCATTTTTTATAGTAACTAAGAATCAAGTATCTGGTATCAAAACAGATATCTTCTTGTGTTTTTTGTAAAGCAGGGTTTGGTATTCCATCGGTTATTACAGCCCTGCTATTCGTTTCAATCTTTTTAATACAGCTGTCTTGCTGAGGGGCGGAAAACCTGTTTTCTATCGGTTACAGATGCTTCGTGCCTCAGCATGACATCATATTTAAGTTGGCTGCAATTAAAAAGTATTTCCACTGCTATCAGGTTTAGGGAAGCCGAGTCTGTGTGTCAAACTAAAACGCACCGGCTTAACGCCAAAACCCTGAACCTTCAGGCCGTTCGTTTGTCGCTTTTAGCTTTAGTCTCTAACCTTTCGGCATCTAGGCCAGGTGCAGTGCAACCAATTGGTTTAAATCCTGGTCATTAATACCCTGTTTGCTATCGGCTAAAACCAAAAACTGTTTGTACACAATATCGAGGTGTTCTTTTTCCAGTTTATGGCCCAAACGTTCTAAATGATGTTTTAAGGCATGGCGACCGCTTCTCGCTGTTAATACAATGGTTGCATCAGGGAAACCAACGTCTTCCGGTTTAATAATTTCATAGTTTTCGCGGTTTTTTAAGAAACCATCCTGGTGGATGCCCGAACTGTGCGAAAATGCGTTTCCGCCAACAATAGCTTTATTTGGTTGTACCGGCATATTCATCTGGTTTCTCACCATATGGCTCATTTCGTAAAAGCGGGTGGCATCAATCTGGGTGTTTAAACCTAAAACTTTGTGCGTTTTCAAAATCATCACCACTTCTTCCATTGATGTATTGCCTGCACGCTCGCCAATACCGTTAATGGTACATTCTACCTGGCGGGCTCCATTTTGCAAACCTGCAATAGAATTGGCTGTAGCCAGACCTAAATCGTTGTGGCAGTGTACAGAGATAATGGCTTTGTCGATATTCTTTACGTTTTCTTTTAAATAAAGAATTTTAGAACCATATTGATCTGGTAAGCAATAGCCATTGGTATCCGGAATATTTACCACCGTTGCACCAGCAGCAATTACGGCTTCAACCATTTTGGCCAAAAACTCGATATCGGCACGGCCAGCATCTTCAGCGTAGAACTCCACATCTTCAACAAATTTTTTCGAATACCTTACCGCTTCTACCGCACGTTCTAAAATTTCTTCGCGGGTACTGTTAAATTTATGTTTAATATGGAAATCGGAAGAACCAATCCCGGTGTGAATACGTGGCCTTTTGGCATAACGTAAGGCATCTGCAGCAACATCGATATCATTTTTATTGGCGCGCGTTAAGGCACAGATAATCGGGTGGGTAACTGCTTTTGATAATTCGATTACGCTGTTAAAATCGCCTGGGCTGGATACCGGGAAACCAGCTTCAATCACATCAACACCTAAAAGCTCGAGTGATTTTGCGATTTCTATTTTTTGGTTTGTATCTAACTGGCAGCCTGGAACCTGCTCACCGTCACGTAATGTCGTGTCGAAAATATAAACTTTGTTTGGGTCGTGGATCATAATCTTGAGTTTAGGAGTTGATTAATTTTTGGGATAAGAATTTAAGTACCAGTTTACCCATTTCGGCGGTACCCAAAACTTTAAAACGGTTAGTATTTTGGTCGGCAATATCGTGCGTTCTAAAACCTTCTTTTAATACCTGGTCGATGGTGTCAACCAATAATTTAGCTTCTTCTTTTAGTCCGAAACCAATTTCTAACATTAGTGCCGCGGATAGGATAGAGGCTAGTGGATTGGCTAAATCTTTGCCGGCAATATCGTGTGCAGAACCATGGATGGGTTCGAAGAAACCAGTGCTTTCACCGACAGAAGCTGAAGCCAGCATCCCCATAGAACCTGCAATCTGAGAAGCTTCGTCAGTTAAAATATCGCCAAATAAGTTGGCCGTTAATACCACGTCGAATTTTTTTGGGTTTTTGATCAGCTGCATGGCTGCGTTATCAATAAACATGTGTTCGGTTTCTACATCAGGATATTGTTTGGCAATTTCCTGAACGGTTTCGCGCCATAAGCGTGAGCTTTCCAGAACATTGGCTTTATCTACCGAGCACAATCTTTTATTGCGCTGTTGTGCCGCCTGATAGGCTTTGTGGGCAATACGTTCAACCTCATAACGATGGTAAATCATTAAGTCAGAAGCTGTATTTCTGTCTTCAGAACGTGTTTTTTCGCCAAAGTAAACATCTCCGGTTAATTCGCGGAAGAACAAAATATCGGTTCCCCTTAAAATTTCGGGTTTAATGCTTGATGCCTGAAGAAGTTCATCAAATAGTAATATTGGACGGAGGTTGGCAAACAGCCCCAGTTCTTTACGGATTTTTAACAATCCTTGTTCTGGTCTAACTTTTAAACTTGGGTCGTTATCGTATTTGGCGTGACCAATGGCACCAAAAAGGATGGCATCGCTTTGTCTTGCTTTTTCTAAAGTTTCGTCTGGCAGGGGTTCGCCGGTAACTTCAATTGCCGCATGGCCCATTAAAGCTTCTTCGAAAACAAATTCATGGCCAAAAATTTCGGCAATTTTTTCTAATGCTGCTTTTCCCCAGGTGGTAACTTCGGGTCCAATACCATCTCCAGGTATTACTAAAATATTCTTCTTCATTGTTTACTCCTCTTTTGCCTTTGCAGTTTACCACGGATTTTCACAGATGGGCACAGATTGACTTATGCTCTGGTTTATGTTTCCGCAAACCATTAGATTTTTATCTGTGGTTAATTTACATCAGCTTAATATTTCTGTATTTAAACTTTCGACGACTTTTACCTCGCCTTTTTCTAACAATATTCTTTTTTCTATGCAGGTTGGCAGCTGCGATTCAAAATGGCCAACATAAATTAAGGTCATCCCATTGCTGCACAATTCATCAACCAATTGGTTAAAATGCTTGGTCTGCTGTTGGTCTAAGCCCTGGCAGGGTTCATCCAGAATTAACAGTTCCGGGTTTTTTATAATCGTCCGCGCTAACAGCACCAGCCGTTGTTTACCAAGTGGCAGCGCCGTTAATAATTCATTTTTATGTTCAGAAAGGCCAAAGTACGCTATCAGTTCATCTACCTGGGTGCTCTTGGTATATGGCAACTGCTGAAATAAACCCACAGTATCGTAAAAACCAGAGGCAATGCTTTGCCAAACCGTAGCGGTGGCATCGAAATACCAATGAAACTCGGGCGATATCAAACCGATATGCTGTTTAATGTCCCATATACTTTCACCGCTTCCACGTCTGTTGCCAAATAAATAAAGCTCGTTGGCATAAGATTGTGGGTGATCACCATTGATCAGGCTCAATAAGGTAGATTTTCCTGAACCGTTATGGCCCTGTAGTAACCATTTTTCTCCAGCCTTAATTTCCCAGTTTATATTTTTCAGCACCTGTTTTTCACCATAGCTGATGTTTACATCAACCATTTTAACAATATCCTCAGCACTATAAACAGGTGATGCTTTTAAGAAATCCGGAATTTCTCTTAAATGGATTTCGGTCTCAGAACTTCCTAAAACAGCTACTTTAACCAATTTTCCATCACTTATTTCAAAAAATGAACGAATGGACTCAGGTAATTCACTGTCATTACTGATCAGGAGTAATTGAACCCCTTCTCCAGCTACCTGATCCAACAACATGTTCAGGTTTTTGCGCGAAGCTGCATCTAAACCTGTATATGGTTGATCGATAATTAATAACTGCGGTTTTAACCAGAGCGCCTTTACCAGTTGCAATTTTTTGTGTTCGCCGCTGGATAATTCAATTAACTGTGAACTGGCAAATGTTGCAAAGCCCAAAGCTTCTAAAATCGGTTCTACCTGATCGAAATGAAGGCCTTTTTCTTTACCATAACTCACCAATTCTGCATGAACGGTTAACGTATCATTAGCTTGTAAACTGGTGTACCGTTGTTGATAATAAAAATTGGCTACACCTTCTAAGTTTTTGAACTGGTACCAGCTTTCGACATAATGTACCTCTTGAGGAAGTTTACTCTGCCCGTCAAAATTAATTTCTATGCTTCCCTGGAATGGAACCAGACCCGCAATGGCTTTGGACAAAGCTGTTTTTCCGGTTCCGCTTTCGCCTCCTATTGCATAGCTTTCACCGATATTCATTTTCCAATACAAATCCTTTAGCACCGTTTTATTGCGGTAACTTAAGTTTAAATCCTGTATGTAAACGAATGGTTTATCCATTATCTGGTTTGTTCAAATGCTTCAATTAATTGTTTTTGGTTTAAGATGAAATCGATATCATCGTAACCGTTGATGAGGCATGATTTTTTATAAGGATTAATCTCGAAAGATTCTTTAGCACCGGTTTCTACGATAGTAACGGTTTGATTTTCCAGATCAACTTCTAATGCAGATTTTGGATTACTGTCAACCGCCTTGAAAATCTGCGCCAGGAATGCATCACTTACCTGGATAGGTAACAAGCCGTTGTTCAGGGCATTACCTTTAAAAATGTCGGCAAAAAAACTGCTGATTACGGCATCAAAGCCTGCATCCTGAATGGCCCATGCGGCATGCTCGCGACTGCTACCGCAACCAAAGTTTTTTCCTGCAACCAAAACCTGACCGCTATAGGTAGGATTGTTCATTACAAATTCTGGTTTCGGAGTATTATCGCCATTGTAGCGCCAATCGCGGAACAGGTTTTCACCGAAACCTTCGCGGGTAGTTGCTTTTAAAAACCTCGCAGGTATAATCTGGTCGGTATCAATGTTCTCTATATTTAAAGGCACTACTGCCGATGTTAATTTTGTGAATTTTTTCATGTTAATATAGTATCAGGTAGGGAGTATTAAGTAGCGAGACTTAAATTCCACTTTTTATCTTTTATCTCAGGCCTTTTGCTTTAAGGCGGTAATTTTATACTTCATGTTTTACCCTCTGCCTTAAGCCTTATTACCCTCTGCCCTGGTAAAGTGTTCAACTGTTGGAAAAGGATCATAGAAGTGATGCAATAATTTTTTCCAATCCTGGTATGCTACCGATTTTCTAAAACCTTCGGTATGTGCCTCCAGCGTTTTCCAGTTTACCAGCAGGATATATTTGTTTTCTACTTCTACACATTTCTGAAGCTCATGCGAAATGTAACCTTCACTATCGGAAATGATTTTTTGCGCTTCGCTAAAAGCTTTTTCAAAATCAGCCGATAATCCGGCTTTTACATTTAACATGGCAACTTCTAAAATCATAATTTTTCAAAATTGTCATGCTGAGGAACGAAGAATCTTTAATTATTCTGGGCAGGTTTTTCATCGCCTGCAGATGCTTCCTTCGTCAGCATGACAGTTGATTTTAAACCTTCTCCAACATTTCCCTTACGTCGGTAATTTTTCCGGTTACTGCTGCTGCTGCTGCGGTAAGCGGACTGGCCAATAAGGTACGTGCATTTTGTCCCTGTCTACCTTCAAAGTTTCGGTTCGATGTGGATACACAATATTTACCTGCCGGGATTTTATCTTCGTTCATGCCTAAACAGGCGCTGCATCCCGGTTCGCGTAACTGGAAACCAGCAGATTCGAAAATTTTATCTAAACCTTCGTTTTTAGCCTGTTGTTCTACCTGTTTTGATCCTGGTACAATCCAAACCGTTACGTTATCTGCTTTACGTTTGTCTTTAACGAAATCAGCCACTTCACGTAAATCTTCAATGCGTGAGTTGGTACAGCTTCCGATGAAAACATAATCAACTGGTTTTCCGATCAATGATGAATCGTCGTCAAAACCCATATAATCCAAAGCTTTTTTGTAAGATACTTTTTCGGTTTCTGGTTGTGCTGTGGTTGCCGGAATATGTTCCCGGATACCCATTCCCATTCCCGGGTTTGTGCCGTAAGTAATCATAGGGGCAATATCTGCAGCATCGAAAGTTAATACACTATCGAATTTCGCATCAGCATCACTATATAATGTTTTCCAGTAAGCCAAGGCTTTATCCCACTCTTCGCCGGCAGGAGCAAATTCTCTACCTTTAATGTAGTCGAAAGTGGTTTGATCTGGTGCAATTAATCCACCTCTTGCACCCATTTCGATACTCATGTTACAGATCGTCATACGGGCTTCCATACTCAAAGCTTCGATTGCAGAACCTGCATACTCGATGAAATAACCTGTACCACCAGCTGCAGAAATTTTGGCAATAATGTATAAGATAATGTCTTTTGCTCCAACACCCTGTCCGAGTTCGCCGTTTACCTCAATTTTCATGGTTTTAGGTTTCGACTGCAATAAACATTGCGTCGCGAAAACCTGCTCTACCTGAGAAGTACCGATGCCAAATGCAATGGCACCAAAAGCACCATGGGTAGAGGTGTGGCTATCGCCGCAAACCATTGTTTTACCTGGTAGGGTTATACCTAATTCAGGACCAATAACGTGTACAATCCCTTGAAAAGGATGCCCCAAACCATATAGTTCAACTCCGAATTCTGCGCAGTTTTTGGTGAGCATATCTACCTGATAACGCGAAAGCTCTTCTTTAATGGGTAACAACTGGTTTAACGTTGGTACGTTATGATCAGCAGTTGCTACCGTCTGCTTTGGACGGAAAACAGGTAAGCCTCTTTTTCGCAAACCATCAAAAGCCTGCGGAGAAGTTACCTCGTGTATTAAGTGTGTATCAATGTATAAAATATCGGGAAATCCTTCTTCACTTTTTACAACGTGAGCATCCCAAATTTTTTCTACTAATGTTTTTGACATCTTTGCTATTATTATTTAATGTTTGTCAGTCTGAACTTGTCGAAGACTTTTAGTTATAGAAACAAAAGAATTCCTTCAACAGGCTCAGGATAACATTCTTTTTGTTTCTATGCTGTTTTAATCGCCTTCATTGCCGTCATGGCTTTACGCAACGTTGCACCAATCTGCTCTACTTCGTGTGAACGGATCGCTTCGTTAACATCAATGAGTTTTCTGTTATCAACCGCGCCATCTTTACCTTCATTAAAGTTTTTACCAACTAAATCGGTATCTACTTTTTTCATGAAATCGCCTAAAAGTGGTTTACAAGCCTGGTCAAATAAATAACAACCATATTCTGCAGTATCAGAAATTACGCGGTTCATTTCGAACAATTTTTTACGTGCTATGGTATTGGCAATAAGTGGTGTTTCGTGTAGTGACTCGTAGTAAGCAGATTCTGGTTTGATACCAGCCTGAACCATAGTTTCGAAAGCCAATTCAACGCCTGCACGAACAAAAGCAACCATTAAAGTATAGTTGTCAAAATATTCCTGCTCACCGATTTTAACATCACCAGCAGGTGTTTTTTCGAATGCAGTTTCACCAGTTTCAGCTCTCCATTTTAGGAGGTTTTGATCACCATTTGCCCAATCTTCCATCATGGTGCGGCTAAATTCGCCACTCATAATATCATCCTGGTGTTTCTGGAATAATGGGCGCATAATATCTTTTAATTCTTCTGAAATTTCGAAAGCTTTGATTTTAGCTACATTGCTTAATCTATCCATCATGGCGGTAATGCCACCTTGTTTTAAGGCTTCGGTAATGACTTCAACACCATATTGAACCAATTTGGAAGCATAACCTGCATCGATTCCTTTTTCGACCATTTTATCGAATGAGAGGATAGAACCAGTTTGCAATAAACCACATAGAATTGTTTGCTCGCCCATTAAATCTGATTTTACCTCAGCTACAAAGGATGATTTTAATACACCAGCCCTATGGCCGCCTGTACCCACACAATATGCTTTTGCCTGGGCCAATCCTTTACCTTGCGGATCGTTTTCAGGGTGAACTGCAATTAAAGTAGGAACACCAAAACCACGAACATATTCTGCTCTAACCTCACTACCCGGACACTTAGGTGCAACCATAATCACCGTTAGATCTTTACGGATCTGCATGCCTTCTTCAACGATGTTAAAACCATGAGAATATAACAAAGTAGCACCTTCTTTCATTAAAGGCATAATGGCATTTACGACTGCTGTGTGCTGTTTATCCGGAGTTAGGTTAATCACCACATCGGCATTAGGAATGAGTTCTTCGTAAGTGCCAACGGTGAAATTGTTTTCAGTTGCATTTTTCCACGAATCGCGTTTGCCTTCAATTGCTTCCTTACGTAAAGTGTAGCTTACATCTAAACCACTATCTCTTAAATTTAACCCTTGGTTTAAGCCTTGTGCGCCGCAACCTACAATTACCAGTTTTTTGCCTTTTAATGCGCTAACGCCATCCAAAAATTCGGAACTGTCCATGAAGTCGCAAACACCTAATTGGTTTAGTTTTTCTCTAAGAGGTAATGTGTTAAAATAATTTGCCATTGTTTTTATTGGTTAATTTCTATTTAATTATCGTTTTATATATTCTTTTTCTTCAGTTTGATTACACAGATTAAGGGATTACACCGATTTTATTTTCCATTTTACGTGTACTTTTTCAGTGCTAATGCGTAGCCAAAATGTACATTGTCGTGACCGATGGTGGTAATCAATACCTCTTCAATGCTGTTTAACTGTGCACCATAGGTAGCTGTAGTAAAAGGGGTAATATTTGCAAATGTTCCTTTTGCATAATCAGCTTTAATGGTTTCAATACTTGCTATGGCTATAGCTTTCAACGCTGCCACTTCCGCTTCGTCAACGGTATACGTTGGTTTCGTATCTTTTTTGTAAAATTCATTAAACTTTACAGCACTGGCATCGGGCCAGATACCGGTGCGGAAATAACACAGTGTTTGGGTGCTTACTACAATGTGCCCAAAGTTCCAGATGATGTTATTGTTGTAACCATCCGGAATTTTATTCAATTGTTCGATAGTTAAGCTATCAATCAACTTGATAAATGCCGTTCTTGAGTTAATTATAAATTCAAATATCTGATCCATCCTGCTGTTATTTTTCTGCTTCGGTTAAAGTTTGGTTAAAGGTTACTTTGTTGTAAAACGGATCGTTTACGGTTACGGCCCAGGTTCCATAAAATGTTTTTTCCAATCCGGGGCGGTTGTATTTATACTTTTTATCAATGATGGTTTTATGAAATTCTTTCAACCCTGTACAGTCTACAAATACACTTGCACCCGGCGAACAATCTCCATGGTGCTCACTTAAATGTAATTCGATGCCATTAAGCGAAATCTGCATATAAACCGGGGCATTTTCTTCAAAGGTATGCTCCCAGTCTATTTTAAAGCCCAGCCAGTTCACGTAAAATTCGATCGCCTTATCGTAATCAAATATTCTTAAAACTGGTATGGCTTTATTGCATTTCATATTATAGTGTTTAACCGCAAAGGGCGCCAAGGTTTTCGCAAAGATCACTAAGCATTATGCTATTAGCTTCCACCTTTCTGCCTTCTACCTTTATCCTACATTGTAAAGATTTTCTCTCCTTTTTCTAAAAATTCGTTTTCTACCAGTTCTTCGCCTGGTTCGAAAGCTTCAAATTCTTTTAATTTTTCGTGGAAACCGCTACTGTCTTTAATGATGGCAACCCTTGCCGAGCGAACAAATTCAATTAGCTCGTAAGGTTCTAAGGCTTTTACCAAGGCATCGGTTTCTTCGCGGTGACCTGTAACTGCGAAAACAGTATAATCTTTCCGGATCACTACTGCACTGGCGCCGTATTGCCTTAATAAACGCTCTACGGTTACCTTCTCTGCAATTTCATCGGTAGAAACCTTATAAAGTGCCAGCTCCTGCCAGATAATCTCATCATTGGTATTAAAATAAACTTTCAATACTTCAATTTGCTTTTCAATCTGGCGGGCCAGTTTCCGTACTACTTCATAGCTTTCCTGAATCACGATGTTGAAACGGTGGATGCCATCAATTTCAGAAGGAGAGGTATTAAGGCTTTCGATATTGATTTTTCTTTTCGAGAAAATAATCGCAATCCTGTTTAATAAACCGATGCGGTTTTCAGCATAAACCGTAATGGTATATTCCTGTTTACCTTCTAAATCAGCTTTATCTATTTTATGTTCTAATGTGTTTTGAGTACTCATCATAATTTCTTTTTACCTATTCGTCATTTCGACCTTGTAGAGAAATCTTTAAATGTTGCTTAAGAAAGATCTCTCCGTTTCGCTGCGCTACAGTCGGGATGACGATTACGCTAGCTTTTACCTTTCCGCCTACTTCAATCTGATTTCGCTTACGCTCATTCCCTGCGGAACCATTGGGAAAACGTTATTTTCTCTACCCACCATTACTTCAAGCAGGTAAGAGCCTTTGTGGTTAATCATGGTTTCTAATGCTGCTCTAAGGTTTGCGCGTTCGTCAACTTTGGCCGCCTCGATATAGTAAGATTTAGCGAGTGCTACAAAATCAGGACTGGTGATGTTAACAAAAGAATAACGTTTATCATGGAATAACTGCTGCCACTGGCGAACCATACCTAAGAAACGGTTGTTCAGGATGAGGATTTTAACAGCTGCACCAAACTGCATAATGGTACCCAGTTCCTGAGGGGTCATCTGGAAACCACCATCACCAATAATGGCGATAACCGTTTTATCAGGAGCGCCGTATTTAGCACCGATTGCAGCCGGTAAACCAAAACCCATGGTACCCAATCCACCAGAAGTGATGTTACTACGGGTATGGTTAAATTTTGCATAACGACAGGCTACCATCTGGTGTTGGCCAACATCGGTAACGATTACAGCATCACCTCCGCAGATTTCGTTGATGTTACGCAATACTTCACCCATAGTCATTTCATCACCAGCAGGGTAAAGCTCGGGTGTAATCACCTGGTCTATTTCTTCCTGGTTATATTGTCTGAATTTTGTTAACCAGTCTTCGTGTTTGTTTTCGTTAACCAGATTGGTTAGTAGCGGTAAAGTTTCTTTACAATCGCCCCAAACGCCCACTTCAGCCTTAACGTTTTTGTCAATTTCAGCAGGGTCGATGTCTAAATGAACAATTTTAGCCTGTTTGGCATATTTATCTAATCGACCGGTCACACGGTCATCGAAGCGCATACCTATGGCAATAATTACATCAGCCTCATTTGTTAAAACGTTCGGACCATAATTACCATGCATACCCAACATCCCTACGTTAAGAGGGTGAGATGTCGGGATGGCGCCTTCGCCCATAATCGTCCAGGCAGCAGGGGTCCCAGCTTTTTCGATAAAGGCTTTAAACTCTTTTTCAGCATTGCCTAAAATAACGCCCTGACCAAACAATACGAAGGGCTTTTTAGCGGAATTAATCAGTTCAGCTGCTTGCTCAATATATTCAACCCTAACTTTTGGTTTTGGGCGATAACTGCGGATGTGGTTGCATTTTACATACTCAGGGAATTCCTCAAGCTGTAATTGTGCATTTTTGGTGATATCGATCAATACAGGGCCTGGTCTGCCGCTTTTAGCAATGTAAAAAGCTTTGGCCAATACTTCCTGAATCTCCTTTGCATCTGTAACCTGGTAGTTCCATTTGGTAACAGGAGTGGTAATATTAATCACGTCGGTCTCCTGGAAGGCATCAGTACCTAATAAATGGGCAAAAACCTGTCCGGTGATACAAACCAACGGTGTACTGTCAATTTGTGCATCGGCCAAACCGGTAACCAGGTTGGTAGCGCCAGGTCCGCTGGTTGCGAAACAAACACCAACTTTGCCACTTGCTCTGGCGAAACCTTGAGCAGCATGGATACCGCCTTGCTCATGGCGGACTAATATATGTTCTAATTTATCGGCATAATCATAAAGAGCATCATAAATAGGCATGATTGCGCCTCCCGGATAACCGAAAATGGTGGTAACACCTTCTTCAATTAATCCATTCAACAATACCTGAGAGCCTGTACCCTTAAATAAGGTTTTTGAGGTTTCTGCTTTCGCCCCGGTTTGTTGCATTATTTCTTGTGCAGTTTCCATAGTTATGTTTTTGCGGTTCTATTATTCTTTAATTTTAAACCCTATTCTTTCTCTGTCTTTCCATTTAATCTGAGCAATTTTCTCGTCAATTAGGTTTTCCATGGCGTCATAGAGTTCATTGAGCTGAACATCATGTTCACCAATCCGTTCTTTAATCTCCGTTAATTGTTCATTAATGTTGTGCTGTTTCAGCAATATTTTACGCACATCAACAAAGGCTCTCATAATGGCAATGTTCATATTAATCGCCTTATCGCTCTTTAAAACTCCGCTAAGCATGGCAACGCCCTGTTCTGTAAAAGCGTAGAGCAAAGCTGAACTTGGCCTTTTGGTTGGGTATGTCATCACAATTTGTGATGACATACCCTGATTTAAGTTTTCAATTTGAGCCCTCAAGCCTTCAAACTCATGTTTTGTAAGCTGAAACATAAAATCATCTGGAAAACGTTTAATATTACGCTTTACGGCCTGATTTAATACTCTTGTTTCCACTTCATAAAGTGATGCGAGATCGAAATCGAGCATGACTCTTTCTCCCCTGATTTCATAAATCCTATTCTGAATACTTTTAATTATTTGCATAATCTGTTTTTTTAGTAATCAATTAATCTGGGGGATGATTTTTTGATTTTAGTATTCGTCGGTTACACAACCACTGGCTGCATCCGACACAGTTTTAGCATATTTATATAAAACACCTTTTGTTACTTTTAATGCTGGCTGAACATAGTTTTTTCTACGTTCCGCAATCACTTCGTTGCTTACCTGCAAAGTGATGATGTTGTTTACGGCATCGATCAAAATCCGGTCTTCATCTTCAACCAGGCCGATTAAACCGCCTTTGTAAGATTCAGGTGTAATGTGACCAACCACGAAACCATGTGTACCACCAGAAAAACGACCATCCGTAATCAGGGCTACAGATTTACCTAAACCTGCACCGATAATGGCAGAAGTTGGTTTTAACATCTCTGGCATACCCGGGGCACCAACCGGACCTGAATTCTTGATTACGATTACGTCACCCGGTTGAACACGTCCGCTTGAAATACCGGCAATTAAATCATGCTCACCATCAAAAACACGTGCGGGACCTTCAAATTTTTCGCCTTCTTTACCGCTGATTTTTGCTACTGAACCTTTTTCGGCCAGGTTTCCGTAAAGAATCTGCAAGTGACCTGTTGCCTTGATGGGTTCGCTTAATTTTTGAACGATTTTCTGATCGTAATCCATAATGGATTTCACATCAGCAAGATTTTCAGCCACTGTTTTTCCGGTAACCGTTAAACAATCGCCATGAAGTAAACCTTCATTCAATAAATATTTTAATACCGCAGGGATTCCGCCATATTGGTGCAAATCCTGCATCAGGTATTTTCCGCTCGGTTTGAAATCGGCCAGTACGGGTGTTACATCGCTCATGCGCTGGAAATCATCCTGCGTAATTTCTACTCCGATAGCTTTACCCATTGCAATAAAGTGCAGCACTGCATTGGTACTTCCGCCTAATATGATGATTGAACGGATGGCATTTTCGAATGCTTTGCGCGTCATGATATCCGATGGTTTGATATCTTTTTCCAACAAGATTCTGATGTATTTACCTGCATCTAAACATTCTTGTTTTTTCTCCGGACTGATGGCCGGATTTGAAGATGAATAAGGCAAACTCATACCTAAAGCCTCAATTGCCGATGCCATGGTATTGGCTGTATACATCCCACCACAGGCGCCTGCACCCGGGCAGGTATGTTTGATGATGCCCTGATAATCTTCGTCAGAAAGATTGCCGCAGATTTTTTGTCCTAATGCCTCGAATGCTGAAACAATATTCAGTTCTTCGCCTTTATAGTGTCCTGGGGCAATTGTACCGCCGTAAACCATAATAGAAGGACGATCTAAACGAGCCATGGCCATGATGGCGCCCGGCATATTTTTATCACAGCCAGGAATGGAAATGATGCCATCATAATATTGTCCGCCGCAGATGGTTTCAATGCTGTCGGCAATGACATCGCGGCTCACTAATGAGTAACGCATACCATCAGTACCGTTGCTCATCCCATCACTTACACCAATGGTGTTAAAAACCAAGCCCACTAAATCATTTTTCCAGACCCCTGCTTTGACGTCTTTTGCAAGGTCATTTAAGTGCATGTTGCAGGTGTTGCCATCGTAGCCCATACTGGCGATACCAACCTGTGCCTTAGCCATATCAGCATCGGTTAAACCGATTCCGTAAAGCATAGCCTGAGCAGCCGGTTGCGTAGGATCTTGTGTAAATGTTTTACTGTACTTGTTTAATTCGCTCATTGTTTAAAATGTATATTCTGGTTCTGTTAGTTATAATATGTTGAGGCAAAAAAAAAACCGCCTCGTTTCGGAGGCGGTTTCGATATGGGTATATTTTATATTATACGCAACGATTTCCACCTCTTTTTTTAGAAATGACAATAATAAGGTTGCTAATAATGTTTGTATATGTATTCATGTCGTCGACTGAACTACAAACATACTAACTTCTTTAAAAATGCAAAGAACTATTTTACTGTATTTCTTTATTTTTTAACCCCAATTACGATTCCTGTTGCCCAAACTTGTTTGGTTAAATGCAAATCATCACGGGATTCTAAATCCTTAATCAACTTAATTGCTTTTTCCTGATGACCATCAGGCCAATTTTGTTGAGGTAACATATCATCGATTATATAAAGGCCACCTTTGTTGAGCATAGCAATTGCTTCATCCAAAAGCAAATATTTTCCGTGCCAGGTATCTGCAAATATGTAATCGAATTTTTTATCATTATTTTTTCCAAACCACGCTGCACCATCGGTATCAATTAAGGTTAAACGGTCGTCGTAGCTAAGAAAATCTTTCGCAATCGCTAAAAATCTAGCATCATTATCTATTGAGATCAAAGTACTATGTTTATCCATACCAGCCAATATCCAGGCTGTGGATAAACCAGTTCCGGTGCCAAGTTCAAGAAAGCTGCCAGAAGGTTTAGATGTCGCAAGCGTTTTAAGCAAAGAACACGTTAATATGTCAGATGCCATACTAAATCCTGATGCCACTGTAGCCGCATTTATCTGCTGGTAAGCTTTTGGATAAGTTTGATTGATTTCTTCCGTCATCTGCTTGCTAATTGCGCAATTCTTATTCTGTTTATATTTTAAGTTTTTTATTTTGGCTTGAACCAATAGATTTCAAACTATATAATCACTTCGTAATTCACTTTTTCGAGCACCAGGTTCTTATAGGCACGCTGTATGGTATAACCAACAGATTCTCTCCATAATGGGCGATAAACAATATCATCAATAGCGGCAATGCCTGCTATTTCTGTAGCTGTTCCACATAAAAAAGCACTGTCGGCATTTTTAAGGTCTGCTATGGTTAGTTTTTTCTCGATACATTCTATATCCAAAACGGTGCAAAGTTCTTTTACAGTTGCACGTGTAATACCTGGTAAAATATTCCCTAAAGATGGGGTGTACAATTTTCCATCCTTTTCCAGGAAGATATTTGCTCCTGATGCTTCGGCAACAAAGCCATGCATATCTAAAAGTAAAGCTTCATCGTAGCCTTTAATATTTGCCGCTGTAGTTGCCAAAATAGAATTAACATAGTTGCCACTCAACTTGGCTTCCATCGGAACCGATTTTGGGTTTGGCCTCTCGTAATCAGAAACGGTTAATTTTAATAATTTATTACCTGAATACGCATCCCATTCCCAGGCGCATATTAAAATTGAAACGCCACTTGGTTCGTTTAATTTCATATTCGGGTGGCAAAATACCAATGGGCGGATATAAGCATCTTTGAGCTTATTTAACTGAAGCAGTTTATAGGTTGCAGCAATCAATTCTTGTTTATCCCATGGAAAGGGAATGTTTGCCAACTGGCAGGAACGCTCCAGGCGGTCGAAATGGGCTGCAGCTTTGAAAATGCGGTTACCATTGTGCGTTTTATAGGCTCTAATACCCTCGAAAGCAGCATAACCATAATGCAGCGATTGCCCATAAAGATCGGTACTGCTGTTTACAGCCTTTTCAAAAGCTCCGTCAAGGTAAATAATCGTATTAGAATTATAATATTTCATCTGTTTATTTTATTTTCTTTCGTCAGTCAGATGGCGCTTGCCATGATTAAATAAGCATTTATTTTTGTGGTTACTTAATCATTGAAAGTTCATAATACTGTGTTTTGTTATTTAAAAAAAGCGTCCCGTTTGTATCGGGACGCTTTAGGTATATTTAGTTTTTTAAAATCTATTTAAACTGCGTCCGCTTCTTGCCTAAAATATTTAGGAGTAGGAGGTTAAGTAAAATGACAGGAAATAACACCACACTAACAACTGTTGCTGCCAATGCTTTGAGGTTAAAGGTGTGATTTTCAATCGTCATGATTATCTTATCGTTTATAAAACCAATTTAGTTTTTGGTTCATTAATATGCAAGAGAAATCAAAAAAAAGTTAATTCGGAATATTATTCTTTAATTTATTTTATTATCGGAATATTATTCTTTATAGGTGTTGAATTAGTTATTTAATGTTGACTGTTGTATACCATATATCAAAACGGTATATGGTCTATTTGTTATGCTTGCATTGTAAATTTTCTATTTTTCTGCCTAAAATGCGCTAACGCATGCTGAAAGTTGAAAATTATGGAGGTGTTTTGGTTATGAGATATAAAGAAATATACGTTTATAATTTAGGAAAAAAATTTATAAACATATGCATTTAGTATAGTAATATCATTTGCCGGTAGAATCTATAGCAATGAAATGGATAGCATTTGAACGCCCGTCTTATCAAGCTTACTTAACAGCATTGTAATCAGGATGCAGCTGCAAATAGTTTAATGTTCCCGAACTCCTTTTGTTTTTCGTTCATTTTGGTAATGGTTCTCTTTAAAAATACTTAAATTGAATATTTACTTTTCATAAATAATCGAACTCAAGATAAAAATAAGATAACAACAAAAAAGCCTCCCGATTTTAAAATCAGAAGGCTTTCCAAATGAGTTGATTATTTTGCTTAAGCGATACCTTCGGCTAAAACCACAATTTTGTTATGGATAGCTTCAACTACACCACCTTTGATGAAAAAGCGTTGCTCATCGGCTTTATTTGCTTTAATAATAACTTCTCCATCTTCTAAAGTAGAGATGATAGCGGCATGGTCTTTTAAAATCTGAAAAGAACCTAAAGTACCAGGAACCGTAACTGCTGTTACTTCACCTTCGAAAACTTTTTTATCTGGAGTTAAAATTTCTAAATTCATTTTTTTCTGGTTTGGCGTAGCGCGTGAGGTGTGGAGCGTTTAAAAACGCATGGCACTTAGCGCTTAACGCATTTCTTAGTTCGCTTCTGCTAATAATTTTTTACCTTTTTCGATGGCATCTTCAATGCTACCAACCAAGTTAAATGCAGCTTCAGGGTACTCATCAACTTCACCATCCATGATCATGTTAAATCCTTTGATGGTATCTTTAATGTCAACCAATACACCTTTTAAGCCTGTAAACTGCTCCGCTACGTGGAAAGGTTGAGATAAGAAACGCTGAACACGACGTGCTCTTGATACCACTAATTTATCTTCTTCAGATAATTCGTCCATACCTAAGATCGCGATGATATCCTGTAATTCTTTATAACGTTGTAACGTTTCTTTAACCCGTTGTGCAGTATTATAGTGCTCATCACCTAAAACTGCTGGAGAAAGGATACGTGAAGTAGAATCCAATGGATCTACCGCTGGGTAAATACCTAATTCGGCAATTTTACGCGAAAGTACTGTTGTAGCATCTAAGTGGGCAAAAGTAGTTGCCGGAGCCGGGTCAGTTAAATCATCCGCAGGTACATATACCGCTTGTACTGAAGTGATTGATCCACGTTTGGTTGAAGTAATGCGCTCTTGCATTAAACCCATCTCTGTTGCTAAGGTTGGTTGGTAACCTACCGCTGATGGCATACGGCCTAATAAAGCCGATACCTCAGAACCTGCCTGGGTAAAACGGAAGATGTTATCAACGAAGAAAAGAATATCCTTTCCAGCGCCTTCGCCATCACCATCACGGAAATATTCAGCAACGGTTAATCCCGATAATGCTACACGTGCACGTGCACCAGGAGGCTCGTTCATTTGACCGAAAACCAATGTTGCTTTAGATTCTTTTAATTTTTCAGTATCAACAGCTTTCAAATCCCATCCACCTTTTTCCATTGAGTGTAAGAATTCGTCACCATAGTTGATTACACCTGACTCGATAAACTCACGAAGTAAATCGTTACCTTCACGGGTACGCTCACCAACACCTGCGAATACTGATAAACCAGCATAAGCTTTAGCGATGTTGTTAACCAACTCCATAATTAATACCGTTTTACCTACACCAGCACCACCGAATAAACCGATTTTACCACCTTTAGCATAAGGCTCTAATAAATCGATTACTTTGATACCTGTAAAAAGCACCTCAGTTTCAGTAGATAAATCTTCAAACTTAGGAGGAGTTGCATGGATAGGACGACCGTCTGTTTTATCAACCGTGTTGATACCGTCAATCGCTTCTCCAACTACATTAAATAAACGACCTTTAATCTGGTCGCCAACTGGCATTTTAATCGCAGCGCCAGTATCAACTACTTGCATACCACGAACCAAACCATCGGTAGAGTCCATCGAAATTGCACGTACACGGTCTTCACCTAAGTGCTGTTGAACTTCTAAAACAATTTTTTGTCCATTTTCTTTCGTTATCTCTAACGCATCAAAAATTTTAGGTAGATGGGCATCATCAGCAAAGCTAACGTCAACCACAGGGCCGATAATTTGTGCTATTTTTCCTAAGTTAGGCATATCTGTTGTGAGTAAATTTATTACAGTCAATGAATTAAAGCTGTTTACAGGGGCTCCAATTCGGTTGGCAAAGTTAAGTTATTCTTGCTGAATTTTAAATATATATTACAAAATTTTTCAACACACGAAATCTTCTCCAGTTTTGGTGAAAAATTTGCTCAAAAACCTGTTATTTCTAATCATTAAATCGCAATACAACATTTCATCTTTATATTGGGTTCTCGAATTCATCAGTTTGAAATTTTGTCGTAAACCTATCGCAATTGACAAATAATAAAATTAATATAAAGGATGAAAAGAATACTTGTTACCGGCAGCAATGGACTTTTAGGTCAAAAAATAACAGAAAAAGTATTGGCGGAAGGGCGGGTAAACCTGATCGCTACTTCAATAGGGATAAACCGTTATCCTTTTAAAAAAGGATATGAGTATGCAGAAATGGATATCTTAAACCCTGAGCAGGTAAAAGCGGTTATTGAAAAACATCGTCCTGATGCAGTTATCCACACCGCTGCAATGACTAATGTAGATACTTCTGAGGCCAATAAGGCGCTTTGTCATCGGTTAAATGTTGATGCAGTGGCAACCTTGTTATCTATATGCGAGGGAAAAAATATTCAATTGATCCATTTGAGTACCGATTTTGTTTTTGATGGAAAAAACGGACCTTACAAAGAGGATGATGCGGTAAATCCGGTTAATTATTACGGCAAATCGAAGGTGATGGCTGAAGAACTGATCAAAAATTCAAAAGCAAATTATGCTATTTTAAGAACAATACTGGTTTATGGGATTAGCTACGACATGAGCAGGAGCAATATTGTGCTTTGGGCTAAGGGTGCCTTGGAAAAAGCATTGCCCATAAATGTCGTGAATGATCAGTGGCGTATGCCAACCCTGGCAGAAGATTTGGCCGAGGCCTGCCTGTTGGCCGTTGAGCATGATGCCAGGGGGATTTATCACATATCGGGTAAAGATTATATGACTATCGCCGGTTTAGTGAGAAAGGTTGCTGATTATTGGAAACTGGATCAGTCGTTTATTAATGAAATCAGTTCAGCAAGTTTAAACCAGACCGCTAAACGGCCTGTAAAAACGGGATTTGTGCTGGATAAGGCCATTAAAGATTTAGGATATAATCCGCATTCTTTTGAGGAAGGATTGTTAATTTTGGAACAGCAAATGAAAGGATAGTCCGGAGTCGATAGTCTGAAGTCGTGAGTCTCCAAGCAATGAAAACATTAACAACATATTTTAAATAAAAAATCCAATGGCAATACAAGTTGGCGATACCGCCCCAGATTTTAAACTATACAGTTCTGATTTAACCGAAGTTTCGCTTTCTGGTTTTAAAGGCAAAAAAGTAATTATTCACTTTTTTCCGATGGCTTTTACCGGAACATGTACAGAACAGTTATGTACGATGCGTGATAATTTCAGTTATTATGAAGGAATAGATGCCCAGGTAATTGGCATATCAGTTGATTCTCCTTTCTCTTTGGCTAAGTTCAAAGAAGAGCAAAATTATCAGTTTCCATTATTATCTGATTTTAACAAAGAAGTATCTTCAGCTTATGGTGCTTTTTACGATGAGTTTTTCTTCGGATTAAAAGGTGTGTCGAAAAGAGCAGCTTTTGTAATTGATGAAGAAGGAAAAATTGCTTATGCCGAAGTTTTGGAAAATGCAAAGGATTTGCCTGATTTCAAAGCAATTAATGAAGCTTTAAGCGCATAAGGCAAAATCTGCAAAGAATTATTTTAAGATTTTTTTAAAATTTAATTGGAAATTAAAATATCAAATTATACCTTTGCAGTCCGTTAACGATACGGAAATGCATTCGTAGCTCAATTGGATAGAGCATCTCACTACGGATGAGAAGGTTTGGGGTTCGAATCCCTACGAGTGCACGAAAAGGATATTGCTTTTAGCAGTATCCTTTTTTATTTGATGTGGAAATTATCCTCCATGTGCATTTTACCCATTTCTATTTACCGTAAATAAGTTCTATTTTTACTCATCAATGGACCAGGATTATGCCACATATGGTGATGATAAATTACTTTCGCTGTTAATAGCTCAAGATAATAAGGCTTTTTCAGAAATTTATAGCCGATACTGGCCATTGCTTTATAAACATGCCTTTCGGATGCTCAAAGAAGAGAACGAAAGCGAGGATGTGGTTCAGGAGGTATTTACCAGGTTGTGGCAGAAAGCACCTCAATTGCCATCCGATACTTCAATTGGTGCATATCTGTATGTTTCTACCAGAAATGCAATTTTGAATTTTTTTAGTAAAAACCAGGTGCATCATGCTTATTTAACCGATCTTGGTCAGTTTTTGGATCAGGCACAGGAAATTACCGATCACCTCATCAGAGAACGGATCTTGGCCAAACTGATTGAAGAGGAAATTGAAAAACTTCCTCCCAGAATGCGCGAGGTTTTCGAATTAAAGCGAAAACAAAATCTTTCTTACAAAGAAATTGCAGGTATCATGGATATTTCTGAACTCACTGTAAAAACACAGATGAACAAAGCTATTTCTACGCTGCGAACCAAATTTGGCAATCATTTGCCTTCCTTTTTCACTGCATTATAGCACTTTTTCTAATAAATTAATAAAAAAGTAACTTTTTTTTAATGTTGGATACAACATTGGCCCGAGCTGCCTGTCATTACTATTATACTTCCTATAAAAAACATGAACAAACAAACTATAAGTGGATTTATCAGAGACTATCTGCATAATAAACTTAATGAAAAGCAAAAAGCCCAATTGGAAACCTGGTATTTGTTAAAAGCTGAAGAAAATAAATCGATCGATCCGCCAATAGCATATGAAAAATTGGAAGCAAAAATCTGGAATAAAATTATCGCTGGTGTTTCGCATACAGAGGGAGAATCGCCTAAAGTTGCGAAACTGACCAGGCCATACAAAAGAATTATTTCAATAGGAATCGCTGCAAGTGTATTATTAATAGCGGGCGCAGGTTACCTGATGCTTAAAAATAATAATACCACTCCAGATCGGTTTGTGGTCGCAAAAAAATATGATCTGCCTGCTGGTACTGATAAGGCCATATTAACTTTATCTGATGGTAAGGTGATTGATTTAAATAACAACGCTGTTGGAAAAATTGCTACCGAAGCTGGCATTGAAATTACCAAATCTGCTGATGGAACTTTGGTTTATAAAGCCTTAAAAGCAAAAGGTAAAAACGTTGGATTTAATACCATTACCACGCCTATCGGCGGGCAATACGCGGTCATTTTACCTGATGGATCAAAAGTTTGGCTAAATGCAGGGTCATCTTTAAAATATCCAACAGCTTTTGCTTTAAGCGGAAGAAACGTAACCTTAACCGGAGAGGGATATTTTGAAGTAGCGCATATGGAAGGACCTAAAGGAAGGGTACCATTTTCCGTAACAGTTGTTAAAAACCAAACTCCATCAGAAAAAGTAGAGGTGCTGGGTACGCATTTTAATATCAATGCCTATGCTGATGAGCCATTTATTAATACTACTTTATTGAAGGGAAGCGTAAAGGTTGCTTTGAACAATGATCAAGCTACACTGCTTAAACCGGGGCAACTGGCCAAATTAAGTAATGAAGGCATAAAGGTGCAACAGGCAGATACCGAAATGGCGGTTGCCTGGAAAAACGGAGAATTTGTATTTAGGGAAGATTTACGTACTGCGATGAGAAAGGTAGCCCGATGGTATGATGTGGAAATCGTATATGAAGAAACGGCACCAGAAAATTTAATGCTTGGTGGTTGGATGTCGAGAGGCACCAATATTTCAGAAGTACTCAATCATATTCAGTTAACAGGAAAAGTACACTTTAAACTTGAAGGAAGGAGGGTAATCGTTTCCAGATAAAATTAAAAACGATTCCAAAAAAAACCAGAAGTGCTTGGCGGCACCCCTGGATAATTTGGTAGTCGACTATAATAATCAACTAATCACGCATCAGGTCTTGATTTCGAAGCCCAGGCCAGATGCACTAAACCAAACAAACAAATGTATAAAAATTTTACTTCACTCGGGTTGCCCAACAGGCAGCTCCGCAAACTGCTACTCGTTATGCGATTGACGGCTGTGATTCTCTTGGCGGCTTTAATGCAATTAAGTGCATCAACCAAGGCACAAAAAGTTTCCATTGTTGAAAAAAATGCGCCTTTGGAACGCGTCCTGAAAGAAATTCGCCGACAAAGTGGATATAACATCATCTATGATCTTAACCTCATTTTAGATGCCAGGCCGGTTTCTATCCAGGTGAATCAGGTTAATGTTTTAGAAGCCGTTCAAAAGTCGTTAAACAACCAGCCACTCACTTTTTCTGTCGACGGTAAAACCATTGTCATTAAGGAACGAAGTATTGCCGATAAACTGGTTGATCTGGTAAAAGACATTGATGTTAAGGTGAGCATCAGAGATTCGTTAGGACGTCCGCTTCCCGGAGCTAACGTATATAATAAAACCATTAACAAAATGTATGTAACTGATAAGGATGGGGATATCCTTATCAAGGATGTTCCTGCCAATGGTTATGTATTACAAATCTCCTATATAGGATATAAAGGGGAAGAAATTTTTGTGGACAGAAAAACTGTTAGCTATTACGTAAAACTAACGGCGGCTTCATCAGCGCTGGAAGAGGTTAGCGTAGTATCTAACGGTTACCAGAAAATCAGTAAAGAACGGGCAGCCGGTGCTTACTCGGTAGTTACGGGTAAAGAGTTGCAGACCAATCCTGCAGTTAATATCATGGAGCGGTTGGAAGGCCAGGTGGCAGGTGTAAAGTTTGATATTAAAGGAAACAATATACAGATAAGAGGGGTGAACAATTACGCAGGCAATAGCGGCACCCCATTAATTGTGTTAGACGGATTTCCTTTGATGAATTCAAGTGACCGGGCAACACTAACTAATCAGGTCGGTGCAAATACTTTTGGTAATTCTGTCATCAGCAATATCAACATTGCCGATATCGAGCAGATTACCTTTTTAAAAGATGCTTCGGCAACCTCTATCTGGGGTTTCAGAGCAGCAAATGGTGTAATTGTGATTGAAACTAAAAAAGGCAGAAAAATTGCGCCAACCTTAAACGTGGGTTATACATTTGGTATTTCAAAAAACCCTTCAATAAAAGATTTACACTGGATGAACAGTGCGCAGTATGTTGATCTGGAGCAGGAAATGGTTGATAAGGGATTAATAGCTGATCCTGCATCTGCAACACCTGGAAATGAAGTTTACACGCAGAACAACAGTGAAGCTACGGAATGGATGTTCAGGTACAAAAGGGGTACAATCACACTAGCACAGCGTGATGCTGCTTTAGCAGAAATTGGATCAAGAAATGGATCACAACAGATAGAAAAATATTTGTTGCAGAATGCCATTAATCATCAATATAACCTTTCTTATTCAGGCGGATCGGAAAACAGTACCTATTATATTTCAGGAAACTATACAAAAGATACACCAATTTTTAAAAGTAATTATGGAGAGAATGCATTTGTAAACGCAAATACATCAACTGATTTCCTGAACAAAAAAGTAACCTTAAGGGCATTGTTCAACTATCAGTATACAAAATCTCAATATAATCCGGCGGCAGCCAATGCAGTATCTGTGAGTACCACAGCGCTGCGCCCCTATGATCTTTTAATTGATGCAAATGGAAACAGCATTGGAAGAAACATTATTTTTCGCGATGATTTTGCCAATAAACTTGTTGGACAAGGTTATCTGCCATTCACTTATAATACTTTGGATGAATTAAATTATTCCAATTCCATTTCCAGAAACAATGTGATTAGAATAAGTGCTGGGTTAAATGGTAAAATAGCAAAATGGTTAAATGCCGATCTATCTATCTCTAACCAACGTCAGTTTGGAAATACCTACACGCTCGATGAATTGAATAGTTATACAGGCAGGATATTGGTAAATACATTTTCTCCATTGGTTAATGGTAAAGCTTCCAACGGACTTATTTACGGCGGTCGTTACATCACCTATGGAACTTCATCATCAGAAACTACATTAAGGGGGCAATTAAATTCTGATTTTAATATTGGTGGTAAACATCAGTTCAATGCCATTGCAGGTAGTGAAATTAGAGAAACACGATCTGAGGGGGCCAACGAAACGAGATACGGATATGATGATGATACACGGTCCATTAAAACTGTGAACCCAACCCAACTCTACCCAACTTTATATGGTTACTCGCAGTCGTTAGGTGCTAACCTAAGTAGCTTGGCTGCTTCACGTAAGAGATACTTGTCTTATTACAGTAATGCGTCTTACAGTTACATGGATAAGTACTTTGTAACCGGTAGTGTACGGTTTGATGATTATACTTTGTTGGGCTTGGATAGATGTAAAAGGGCTAAACCATTCTGGTCAGTTGGTTTAAGATGGAATGCGAATAAAGAAGCATTTTTAAGAGATATAAACTGGCTTGATGCATTTAGTGTCCGTGCTACGCTTGGTACCGCTGGTGTCGTTCCTACTTCTGGTACCAATGTGCCGCTACTTAATCTTTCTGGAACAGATTTTAGAACCAACCAGCCTTACGCCAATATTGAAACTCCTGCTAATTCACAATTGGGATGGGAAACTACCAAAATGGCCAATTTAGGTTTTGATTTTGGCTTATTTAAAGGTCGATTAAATGGAAGTTTTGATGTTTATAATAAAAGAACTTATGGCATCTTGTCTCAATTTCCTTTCAACGCTACTTATGGCTGGTCGATCTTGAGTTTCAATAGCGGAACTTTGAGCGGTCATGGCTACGAATTCTCTTTAAACGGAGAAATAATCAGGGCGGGCAGATTTAGCTGGAAATCAATACTTAATGTCGGCTATAATACCAATAAGGTTAACGATTCTCGGTTTATTAATAATGGTAGCACTATTGCTGGTAATGCTGCGGTAATCGAAGGTGTTCCTTTAGGTACACTATATGTTTATCGTTTCGCCGGACTTGATAATAAAGGACAAACTCAAATTTTTGACCGTAACAATAATATTATCAACAATACAACCACGCTTACATCTGCATTTACGAAAGAAGATTTGGTTAATGTAGGTAGGCTGTATGCTCCTTTTAGTACAGGTTTTAACCACAACTTTAAATATGGTCAGTTTGATTTGGGTATAAGATTTACAGGTTATTTCGGGCATGTTTTCCTGAAGAACACCATTACCAATTCTAACTATCCTTCTGCAACAACGTTTGCCTATTCAGGCGTTTTGGGAAGAGCAGGTGATATCGCTGATCGTTGGAGAAATCCTGGTGATGAGGCTATTACCGATGTTCCAGGAATTGCTAATGTAAATTTTAACAGTATCAATCGCTATCGTTTCTCGGATGCCGTGGTTAGGAAAGCAGATAACATCCGTTTACAGCAAATTTCGCTGGCCTATATTGTTCCGCAACGATACCTTCCTCGCAACTTCGTAAAATCAGTATCCGTTTCTGCCAATGTAAGAAATCTGGGAATTGTTTGGAGAGCTAACAAAGATGGTATCGATCCAGAATATATCAACAATGGAAACTTTGGTAGCACCACGCCTACGCCTAGTTATGTCTTTGGAATAAACGCAACACTATAATTAACATGAAAAAGAGATATTCAATTATATTGTTTGCTTTAGCAATTGCTATGGCAGGCTGCAGAAAATATGTGGAGATTGATCAGCTTTCAATCAGAACGCTAAAATATACCTCCGACTATAGAAATACGTTAAACAACAATAATGTTTTAGAAGGTACATTTTCATATCCGATTTTATCTGGTGATGATATTGAAATTACCGATCAGGTACGGCAAAATGCGTTAAGCTCCGCATCTGCTGATATTTTTGCCAATGTGTATACCTGGGCAAGTAAATATACGTCCGATACTCAAAGCGATGGTGATTGGGAAAGGCAGTATAAAACTATCTATGTGTGCAACGAAGTTTTACAAGGTGTGTTGACATCACAAGGTGGTAACGAAACCGAAAAACAAACCATTTATGCTGAAGCACTGGTTCATCGTGCCTATGCCTATTTAATATTGGTAAATATGTACGGCAAGCAGTACAGCAGTGCAACTGCCGCTACTGATTTTGGGGTTCCCCTGCTTACTACGCCTAACCTGTATACTAAATTAAGTAGAACTCCAGTAGCTGAAGTTTATTCGCAGATTCTTAAAGATTTAAGAACTTCAATAAGTCGTTTACCGGCCATTGCTGATTTTAATGTACGTCCGAGTAAAGCTGCGGCTTACGCGCTATTCTCAAAAACATATTTGAGCATGCGTGATTTTAATAATGCTGCTTTATATGCTGATAGCACCTTAGCCTTGCAAAGTGGTTTGATCGATTTAAAGGCTTATGAAAATACGCCGATGACGCTTCCGGTAAGATTGGTAAATCCCGAGGTTATATTTTCTAAAATTGCGAATGTGGTTATTCCCGCTACCTCATTAAGCAACGATTTGCTTACATCTTTAGGCACAACAGATTTGCGATATAAAATTTATACAGATGTTAGAAGCAGATTTCCTGGTCAGTTTAGCACTGCATTTACAGGGAGGGCTTCATGCAAGTATCTGGTAAATGGTGAATTCGTTATTAACAATGGCCCATCGGTACCTGAAATCATGCTCATCAAAGCAGAATGTTTAGCGAGAGCAGGTCAGACGGCCGACGCCATGACCGTGGTAAATAACCTCAGGATCAAGCGTTTTAATAACGCCAATTATGCGCCTTTAACGGCTTCGTCTGCTGCTGATGCCTTAAGGATTGTGGTGGAAGAAAAGAGAAAGGAGTTGTTTGGCACAGGTTTACGCTGGTTTGATCAGAAGAGATTAATGCTTGATGACGCCTTTACCCAAACCAAAACGCGTAATTACAAAGGAACAGATTATACACTCTCCCCAACTTCAAATCGCTATATCTATCCGATAGGTGATAAGTATATTTTATTAAACCCCGAATTGCAACAGAATCCGAGATAATCTACGGAAAGCTTATGAAAAAAAATCTTTTACTGAATGGTCTGCTACTGCTTTGCCCTTTTTTTGGGCAGCAGTTGGCAGCCCAGACCTTAACCTGGAAACCAGAATTGTTAAGGCAAAATCAACCAGCCACATTTTATTACCAGGCAAAAGGTGGTGACCTTGAATTTAGCGACGAGCCCAAAGCAACACTGGCCTATTTTGATGGCAAACGCTGGGATACTGTGTCGCTTACACTGAAAAAGGATCAAGACGAATGGCAAGCCAATTATACGCTGCCTGCAAATGCTGTTTTCCTTGCTTTAAAATTTTATCAGGGGCCAGTCGAGACACCGGAAGCCAGTGATAATAATCATGGCAAAGGGTATTTTACCAGGGTTGTAGGTAACAACGGAAAAGCACAGACTGGCAGTTATCTGGCAGAAGCTGCATTAAGGGCCAACTTAACCGGCGATTGGAGTTTAAATAGTTTTGTTTCGACCGAAAAAAATACCCAAATCACTGATTCTCTGTTAAAAGAAGAAGAGAAAATCTCCGGTAAATCAATTGGGGCCGGACCAGTGCTTTTCACCTATCTTAATTTAAAACGTTCAACAATGCCTGCTGAAGACTTTAATGCCTTTGCCGATGCAGCAATACAGTCGTCCATCAAAAAGGAAAAATATAGTGAAGCATTGTTAACAGAAGCCCATAATTACTATATCCGCGAAAAACGGGATCGGCAGGCAAAAGAAATAGAAAAACTGATTTTCCAGTACCAGCCAAAAAGCGGAGCAGCAAAATTATTGAGTTTCCGTGCCGCAACTAAAGGAGCTTCAGCAAAAGCTTATCAATTGGCATCTGAAGATTTTCTTAAAAAATATCCTTATGCAGAGTGGAAGAAAAACCCGGATGACAAAGGCTTTTTATATTATGAGATTTACAGGGGGCTGGGCACCAATTATTTCGATGGTAATCAAATAGATCAATTCTTATCGCTGTTTAAGGATATTGATTTTAGAACGGCCAACGAAATTTATCGCTGGAACATTACCCGGAATCAAATGTCCATGTCTGGTAAAGCCGATTATAAATTACTTTACGAATTGAGCAAAAAGATTATCCCTTACCTGTTAGAACGCCAGCATGATCAGTCTTATCTGGCCGACTTCGGCAGGGATGCGGTAAAAGCACAGGAAAACGCCGATAAGCAAATGGACGATCGTTTATTTACTCATGTTGCGTTAGCCATTAACCAAAAAGATTTCGCAGCAGCAAAAAACTTTTTTCAGTACCTATCTAAAGAGGGCACTTATGATAACGCCGATATGAATGCCATGCATCTTCGTGTATTGAGCGAACTGAAAGATGACCAGGCCATTAAACCCTTGCTTGAAAACAGCGTAGCAGCCAATGCGGTTACGCCTGACATGTTCGCCAAATTAAAGGAATTATATAAAAGCGAACACCAGGGTCAGGAAAAAGGCTATGAGGAATATTTATCATCTCTGTTACCAAGCGATAAAAAGGCAGAATTGAAAGCCCATGCATTGGCCAATATGGTCAATTATCCGTTAAAGCCTTTCAGCCTGGAAGATGCCAACGGTAAAATGGTAAACTCTAATGATTGGGTAAATAAAATTGTAGTGATTGATTTCTGGGCCACCTGGTGCAGACCTTGTATCGAAGCTTTTCCAGGGATGCAATTACTGGTAGATCAGTATGCAAAAGACCCGCAAGTGGCAGTGTACATGATCGGTACGATGCAAACCGGCGATTACAAAGCCAAATCTGTGAACTATGTAAAAAGTCAGGGCTTTCGTTTCAACCTTTTGCATGATGCGGTTAGTTCAACTGGAGCGCAGGACCAGGTATTCAAAAGCCTGTTACCATTGTTTAAACAGTCTTCCATTCCACGCAAAATCATTGTAAAAAACGGCGTAGTACGCTATAGTTCAGAAGGATATTCCGGTAGCCCGAGTCAGCTACGCGATGAATTATCAACCGCCATTGAGATTTTAAGAGCAGAGAAATAATGATAAGAAAAACGATAATTACAGCCTTTTTTTCCTTTTGGATAGGGCTTTCTGTTCAGGCTCAGATGAATCCGAAGGTTAAGCTACAGGATGCTTTAAAGCTGATCCAGGATAACTATGTAGATCCGGTAAATGATGAACCCGTTGTAGATGCCGCTATCAAGGGCATGTTGGGCAGTCTTGATCCGCATTCCAGCTACATCAGCCGCGAAGAGGTGGAGGCCATGAACGAATCCATGTCGGGAAGTTTTGCCGGCATTGGGATCGGATTCGCGATGCTTTCAGACAGTACGTTTATCATCAGTGTAAATCCAGACGGACCTGCTGCCCGCGTAGGCTTAAAGGTGGGCGATCAGATTGTAAGCGTAGATGGTCAGACAATTCTAGGTAAAAACCTGAAAAACCAGGAAGTGATGCGATTACTGAGGGGAGAAAAAGGAAAAGCCGTTGACCTGGCCATCAGGCGTAAAGGGCAGCCGGAACCTTTAAAGTTCACAGTAATGCGGGAGCAGATCGCCGAATTATCCATTACGGCCAGTTACATGGTTACCAGGCAGATTGGTTATATTGCCCTATCTGTCTTCAGTCAATCTACCCGCCGCGAAATGGATGCCGCCTTAAAAAGCCTGAAGGCTCAGGGCATGACCAAGCTGATCCTGGATTTACAAATGAATGGCGGAGGCATAGTAGATATGGCCATTGGCGTTGCAGATGAATTTCTCCCGCCTGAAAAAACAGTTTTTTATTCGGTTACCAATACAGGCGTAAAGGATTATTACTTAACCGGTGGTTTCGGGCAGTTTATGGATGGCGAACTGGTGGTTTTGGTTGACGAATCGACCGCTTCTTCCAGTGAAATTCTGACCGGTGCTTTGCAAGACTGGGATCGGGCCGTTATTGTAGGGCGCAGAACCTTTGGAAAAGGCTTGATGCAGAAAGGATTGCCATTGAGCGATGGTTCGGTAATCAGGTTAACCGCCGCGCGCTATTATACCCCCTCAGGCCGATCTATCCAGAAGCCTTACACCAAAGGCAAGGCCGATTATTTTGAAGATTTTAACAGGAGAATGGCCTCGGGTGAATTGAAAGAAGCAGGGCATTATCATTTTCCCGATTCGCTTAAATACACTACACTTAATCATAAAAGAACGGTGTATGGCGGCGGGGGGATCATGCCCGATCAGTTTGTTCCGATAGATACAGCATTATATAGTACCTGGCTGAATCAAATTATGAATAGTGGTTTAGTGAATAAAGTAGCCTTTGAACTGGTGCAACAGAATCGTAATGAGCTCACAGCTACCTATCCCAATTTTGAGGCTTTCGATCAGGGCTTCAAAGTGGAAGAAACCATGGTGGATGGGATTTTTGATGCCGCAGCAAAACTCCGTGTCAAAATGCCTGCAAAAACAGCGCCTGTTGCACGAAAAACCATCAATATAGAACTTAAAGCCGCCATAGCAGATATGTTGTACGTAGGTAAAGGTTATGCCCTTCGCATTCGTAACGAATCCAGTAGCGCCTTTAATACTGCCTTATCTATCCTTAACTCTAAAGCCACATACGACAAATTATTGGATGGAAGTACCAATAGTAAATCATCTCCAAATCAAAAGAAAAAAAACTAATATGAAGACATTAATCATTGGTGCCGTAGCTGCACTTTGTTCCATGAGTGCAACCGCACAAAAAGGATATACCATTAAAGGCCAGATCGGTAAACTGGGCAAGCCTGCAAAAGCTTTTTTATTGACAAACAAAGAGGGTAAACAGGTATTGGATTCAGTACCTCTGGTAAACGGAAGTTTTACCTTTAAAGGGCATGTAGACGCCCCTATGGAAGCTACCCTACGTTTGAAACATGACGATGCGGTAGAAATTCCGGGTAAACGTATTAAAATAGATGGTTTGAGTCTGATCCTTGATAATGAGGATATTACCATCAATGGTAAGGATTCTTTAAAAACGGCTGAGTTGAAAGGATCAACCCAAACAGCAGAGAGTCGCCGTGTAGATGATCTGCTCCGTCCGCTTTACAATAAAATGCAAGCCCTGAATAAGGAATACCAGGATATGCCTGAAGCTAAAAAGCAGGATAGAGCGGTTGTCATGGATCTGGAAAAACGGGCACAGGAAGTAGAAAAGGAAATTGTGGATGCGAAGATCAATTATGTAAAAAAGAACCCTGACAATTTTATGTCGTTGATGGCTTTAAACTCAACGCTGGCACCGGGTTTCGATGCGGTTGGAATGGAAAAGATATACCAGACCATCAACCCGAAGTTAAGAGATTCTTATTTCGGTAAAGAGGTTGGCTTACGTATCGCCACTTTCAAAAAAACGCAGGAGGGTGTGGAAGCTCAGGATTTTACCCAACCTGATGTTGATGGTAAAATGGTTAAGCTTTCTGATTATCGCGGAAAATACGTTTTGATCGATTTCTGGGCTTCATGGTGCGCGCCATGCCGTAGAGAGAATCCGAATGTGGTTAAGGTTTATGAACAATATAAATCAAAAGGATTTGAAATTTTAGGTGTTTCGCTTGATAAAGCAGCTGATAAGGCTAAATGGATTAAAGCAATTGCCGACGACAAATTAACCTGGAAACAGGTTAGCGATTTAAAAGGATGGGAAAACGATGCGGCTGCCAAATATGAGGTGAAAGCCATCCCCATGAACTTTTTAATCGATCCGAGTGGAAAAATTATCGCTAAAGAGCTTAGAGGTCCAGCCCTGGAAGCCAAAATCAAAGAAATATTTGACGGACGCGCGAAGTAAAAAAATCTTATAGGTTAATGATGACTAATGCAGGTTGATGGATGTCGCCTGCATTTTTTATATCATTTGTTTTGGGCATCAACTGAATATAGGATTAGTGATGGCCTGGCAGCATGCCTAATAACCTGAGCTTGATTAATAATCTGCTGAAGATGTTATATGAACGCTTTTATTTTCTGGTCGTCACCCTGAACTTGTTTCAGGGTCTATTTTATAGAAAAGATGCTGACCACGAAGTAGCTACAAGGCAATTGAAAACACTAGTACTACTTATAAAATAAATTCGATAGCCATCCGGTCAGCATGATGAAACGGCCGGCCAACTCGTCCTAATAAAGTACGTTAATTTTTAGACATTAATCGAATTCGGCTCATCAGATCAAATCCATAAGGATAGTATAGCAGCGATCAATGCGGTAGTCATAATTACGCTACCCAACTTTAAAAACGTCCATGCACTTACTTCCTGTCCCTCTCGCCTCAAAGCCACCAGCCATAGTATGGTGGCCAGAGAACCGGTTATAGACAGGTTGGGACCAAGGTCTACGCCAATCAAAACCGCACTTTTAACCATATCCGGAGTATGTGTATTTTGCAATACACTGCCCGCTATTAACCCGGCAGGTAAATTGTTCATTAAATTGCAGGCTACTGCTGTCACCGTACCACTAAGCCACACCGCTGCCGTTTCAGACTGTGCTATCGCATCATTTAACCAGGCACTTAAATGCTGCGTCATCCCGGTTTTATTTAAAGCTTCTACCACTACAAATAAACCTGCCACTAAAGGAAGCACGGCCCAGGATATCCCTTTAATCACATTCACCGGATTTTTTCTTGCACTGGCCAATACAATGGCACTAGTGGCAACACCCGTAATCAATGTGGGCAGCCCCAGTTCAATATTCAAGGCAGAGGCGGCCAGTAAAACCGCTGCAGTTCCACAGATTCCGATTAAAGCGGTCTTACCGCCAGGGCTTAATTCAGGCAAATCAATCTCCGTTCTGATGTTTTGTTTAAAACACTCGCGCTGTGAGAACCGGAGCATAAAATAGGTAACGGTAATGGCACATATGGATGGGATAAGATACAGACCGAGCCAGTGCATTAAGGATGGCATATGTGTACCATAAATAACCAGATTTGCAGGGTTTGAAATGGGGAGTATAAAAGAAGCTGCGTTGGCAATAAATGCGCAGATTAGTAAATAGGGCAGAGGTTTTTCTACTTTAGCGGCTTTAACTGCAGCGGCCACAGCCGGCGTTAATACAACAGCTGTAGCATCATTGGAAAGAAATGTGGTTACCACTACGCCAACCAGATAGATCAGCAAAAACAATCTTCCTGAAGACCCCCTGGCCCTCAAAGTGGCGTGGGCCGCGAGCCAATCAAACAGTTTTTCCTCACGGGCGGTTTCGGCCAGCAACATCATCCCCGTCAGGAATAAATATACATCTAAACCTTTGGCTATTCCAGAAAAGGCATCGGAAAAAGTGATCAGTTGGAATAATAATAATAAAGCTGCACCAATAATAGCATATACTGCTTCGGTAACTTTGAAGGGCCTGATGATTACCCCCGCTATTGCCAGGAAAGAAATCACCCAGATGAGTATGTTATTCATATTTTATAGCGCTAAGATATGGGTTTTCCATTACGGTTGGGTCCAAGTTGTGTACCCATAATCCCGTTTTCGGGCCAGATACCAATCGTATCTGCATCGCTGCCATCTTTAACTTTTTTAGGCGAAATGTAATTAGCCGTGGCGGGTTGTATATTCCAAATACCAGGACGGCCTGTAACGTCAGTTGCTTTGATGGTTAAAGGTTGCGCTGAAACTTCTACTTTGGCCTTCCAGAGTTGATCTTTTTCTTCAAAAGTCATATCCTGCCAATCAGCTAAATCGGATTTGCATACTACTGATGAGACTTTTCTTGCACCCAGTACTATGGCAGCAGCTTCATATTCTCCTTCAATTATCTGGTTTTTTCTATTCAATAAACGGTAATCAGCTGGCCAGACAGGCATTACAAATGGAAAAGGTTCTGCCAGTTGTTTAAAACGCCAGCCGACAGCAGATTTGTAAACAGTAATGATCGAATAACCAACAGGCCCTTCCTCAATCTGTCCGGTTGATCTGGTAGCTGTAAAAATGATTTGACCATTGTTGGCGATCTCGTTGTAATGCGTGTGTCCCATGTCCACCAGCGTTACAGCATATTTTTCCAGCAGGTTATTGAGCGATTGCTGTTCTTCCGGTGATTTTAAATCAGCAGGAAAAACATGCATAAATAAAAGGATTGTCTCTCCATTAGCGGCAGCTGCGGCCAGTTCTTTTTCCAGCCATTCCAGTTGTTCCATTCCTAGCCTAAAATCAGGACCGCCACTTCCAAATCCGCACACATCAACAAAAAGGCACCTGTTACCCTTATGTAGTACAGATAGCGGAAGTTTTTGGGTTTTAGGCATTTTATACATATTATCCAGGCTTCCCTGTTCCATATCATGATCACCTGCCAATATATAAACCGGTATGCTTAACATTTTAAGGGCAGTGGCTACTAATTTATACTGATCTGGCAAACCGTTATCAGCATTGTCGCCGGGTAACAGGACAAAATCAAGCTGGCTGCTTAGTTCTGTTTCAATTTGAGCGATAATCGAAAGCAGATCTATATAATTCTGTTCTTTGGCTTTGGTAATGTGTAAATCTCCTAGATGAGCGAAGATTAAAGGGGCTGGACTCATAACATTATTTTTGTATAGCGAATTGTTTTTAAAGATCAGATAGCGCTCTATCTTGATCATTTGATTTGTTTTTTTAATCTGATAGGATGAAATTCGTTTATGCCGATCTGTTATCTGGAAATAAATATGGGTTAGCACGCATCCTTGATGGTTTTTGCAAATATGATCCACAATAGGATGGAGCCGATGGCGAATGCACCGAGAATCATAAAGGTGGTATTATAACCTATTCCCTGCGCTATCCAGCCTCCAATTGCCGGACTAAACGAAGCACCCAGGCCTTGAACCGTCATTACCGCACCCTGCCCGATATTTACCCGCCCCGTACCATTGAGTATATGTGCAACCAATCCCGGAACGGCAACACTTTGCAGGCCTGCTCCAATTCCATCTAAAATTTGTACAGGGTAAATACCGATGTGACTGTGCATATAGGCGGCAAATAAACCACGTATAGGCAAGGAAAGGAAAGAAATGAACAAGACCAGCCAATAGCCTTTTTTATCTGCCATCTTCATGGCTAATAGCGATGTGCCGATCATGACCAATTGTGCAATAATAATGGTCATGGCCACAAACATGGAAGCATTACCCTGGCCATTGGCAGCAGCAGCAAGACCATAGAGTGGTAGCATAGCGCCATTTCCCAAATGAAAAAAGGCCAATGCGCCTGCCAGTACCAATAATGATTTGCATTGAAATAATACCTTAAACCCACTGGCTTTTTCATCTTTTTCTCCCTCTTTCATTCCTCTCGCTACGTTATCGTCAATGGATTTGGCCGGAATCAGTAACACGGAAATAATAGACAGTACACCAAAAAAAGCAGCAAGAACGAATATTGCCGTGATGCCGAATTGATAACCCAGATAACCAGAAAGCGCAGAACCAACCACATTACCCGCATGGTTGAATGCCTGATTGTACCCATTTTGCTTGTTAAACCCTTTTTGTTTCACTATGCCCAGTGTAATGCCTATTATAGCCGGACCAATAGCCGACCCTGCAATAGCTGTTGCCACCTGCGATATGCTTACCATCCAAAATTCCTGCGTAAACAATATGATTGCTGATGCCAGTATGGTAAAGATTGCCGATATGACTACGTAGAACCGCTTCCTTTTGGTGGCATCGATTAATGCACCAGCCGGAATAGTCATCAGCATTCCGGCTACACCGCCAATGGTCATTATTGAACCAATTAGTCCGCTTTTCCAGCCATGTGCCAAGAGGAAGATGCCTAAAAACGGCCCAACTCCAGCCTGGAGGTCGGCCATAAAAAAATTAAGAGATTGTAAGGGCCAGATGATCCGCTTATCTGTTACACCCATGGCTGCTTGTTTGCTCATACGATTCTCCTAACACCAGGTGCAACATTATGTTTAAACCCTAAATAGGAATATTTTAATTAATTATCTGAAAATCAATCAGTTGTTTGATTGTTTCTGGATATTAATTTTTCTTCATATTAAAATCGGTGCTAAAAAAGGTTTTAGATCAGTAGCAAAAGCTATGCGCTAATCGGCAAGTCAACTATTGCTTCAAAAGCGAAGTTGCTGCTTTCCATACGGAAATTTCCATGGTGTAAGTGCGTAATCTCTTTAACCAGCCAAAGGCCAATGCCTGCACCATTTGCATCTATAGCTTCCCTGTGAAAGGCATTTTGCAGGTTTTCGGTCGGGAAACTTTCTTCGCTGATGGTGTTTTTAAAGCTTATGGCGATATGATCTTTTACCGTAGACTGTTGTATAGAACAATTGATTGTGGTACCTGGAACAGCATATTTAATTGCATTTTCAACCAGGTTCATGAGCAGGATATTCAGTTTGTCATCATCAGCAAAGATTAAAAAAGTTTCGGTATCCTGATCGAAATCAATCTTTGACTTTAAATTTTTTTGCTGCAAAAAGGGTTGGAACCTGTTGAATAACCGAAGGATCACCAACGAAAGATCGATTTGCTGCTTATGCAAGATAATGCCACTGCTCTTTAACTGACTTACCAATAAGAATTCCTGTACCACCTGTTGCAACCTGTTAATTTCAGCAAGCTGACTTTCCATCAGGTTTGATAACGCTGGTGCCAATTCCGGTTTCGATAGGTGAACTTCTATTTCGGCTCGCATAATGGCCAGCGGAGTCTTTAACTCGTGCGAGGCAGAGGCAAAAAAGTTCTGTTGCTGCTGTAACGATTCATCAATCCTCACCAACATGGTATTGATGGTTTCTGTTAATTCCTGAAGTTCATCATTCGTTTTTTTTACCGGAATTACATCCCTGAGTTGATGTGCATTGATCAGTTTGGCCGCGTTAATGATGCGCTGTACCGGCTGTAATAAATAAAAGGATAAAATATAGGCGATGAGACCTGCAAGCAAAACGCTCAGCAGGCTGCAGGCAAAAAGCAATAAGAGCAGGTATCGTAAATTATCATTTAACTGTTCTGCACTGCGTACAAGCACCAGTTCTGCAGGATTATCCTCATTGCTGTTAACCACGTAGGCAACCCTCATACCCAAGGTATCGGTTACCCCGGTTTTTATAGGGGTACGGATGTTTTTAATGATTCCGGGAGACTGAAAAACCACAACAGGTTTTCCTGCCGAATGATATAATACCCTGATGGAGGTATTGTTATCAGGCAAAGGAATAATAACTGGAAGTACTTCGGTTTTATCTAAAAGCGTTTGGGCCCTGGCCAACAAATAAGCATCATTATCAGATATCATCAGCATCCTGATTTTCCGATAACAGTAGAGGTTGAATGATAAACTTAATAAGATAAAAATCAGACTGAACGCTGCTGTCATTTTTAATTTGATACCGAACTGACGCTTTCCTATTTTCATTTAGCCTTGTTTTACGTCACCTTTCAATATATAACCCCGCCCAACAACGGTATGGATCAATTCTTCATCATAACCCCTGTCCATTTTTTTTCGAAGCTGGTAAAGGTGTACTTCTATTACATTGCTACCCGGATCGAAATTGATATCCCATACTTTTTCGAGGATCTGTGATTTTGTTACTACTTTATTTTGGTTAGCAAGCAGGAACTCCAGTAGCGCAAATTCACGGTTACTCAGTATAACGGCTTTGCCCGCACGGCTCACTTCTCTGGTCAGCAGGTCTACCTTAAGGTCTGATACCTGTAATTTTAGCGACCCCTGTGCCAATGACCGCCGTTGCACAGAACGTATTCTGGCTAACAGTTCATCAAGCTCAAACGGCTTTTTAAGGTAATCAATAGCGCCATTGTCAAGTCCGTTTATTACGTGTTCTGTATCATTCAGTGCGCTGATAATAATGACCTGGGTTTGGTTATTAAAGTTACGCAGGTTTTTTAAAACCTCCAGGCCATTTAGCGAGGGTAACATCATATCTAATAGTATAAGATCATAATGGCCAATCATGGCGGTTTCCAAACCTTTATTACCATCAGCAACCACATCACAGATATGACCCGCCTGCGTAAGGCCGTCGGCAATAAATCCAGCTAACTTTAACTCGTCTTCTATCAATAATATTTTCATCTTACCAGGAATGTTTTGTTATCTATCGTAATGCGGAGCACAATGTATACTTTGTCATGATTGATGTTAATAAAGCCCTGGTCATCCTGCCGTCTCACTGCTTCCAGATGAAAGGTGTTACTGACTTTGATAAGGTGTGCAATATCATCTACCAGACCTGGCTTAAAGTGAAATAACAGGTTATTCTTTCTGAGTGCCACAATTCCACCGTATTGATCTGTGATCAAAACAGGATTTTCCAGCTGAAACTTTTCTAATCGCTGATCGGGGACATCAGGCGGCGGGGGTAAATCATCTAGCGTCTGGCTAATCCCCCTTCTATTGTTTTTGATGGCTATTAACTGGTAGCCGACTACCTCATCGCTCGGGTTTAATCCATATGTTACCGTAACCTGCTCACCAACGGCACCAATTTTGGTTACCCATGCTGCCGTATGTGGCCGAAAATCAATAGTAATTAAACCAGCCTTTTCCGTTTTTAACTCCAGGGCATTAATATCCAAATGAGGATTGTTCTTATATCGGGTAACAGTTCCGGTAATTACCCTTTGTTTATGTGGCCCTTCCACCTTCGGCCCATTATGATGTAATGGTGGTTTAGGTAAAACAGGTACCGGAGGTTTGATCAGCAGCCAGATAATAACCAATAGCAAAATAATGATGACGACCAGTAGTGGACGGTAATTGTTCATCCTTAATGGCTTATCCTGTAAATCATTATTTCGCTCCATTTTCATAAAACCTGCAAAATAGCTGTGGTATTTTATCAGTTAACAGTAATGCAGCCAATTAGTTCATACACATCAGTAAATATTTTAAGATTGGGAGCAAATTTTGCGCTCCCAATCCAACCAGGCTATCTTAACAAATAAGTCTGTCCATTGATCTCGATGGTTTCCGGATGAATGACGGTTGGGGCGCCGGTTTCCAGTGCTACACCCGATGGCGGGGTGTCTTTAATGCCGGTCACCTTTACTTTATCACCTGCTTTCAATAGCGGTTGCAGCTGTTCAATTGCATGTGGTGGTAAATCTATTTCCACCTTGCTGTCAAGGCTAAGCCCGCGGATTGCACCGCCCTGATCTCGTTTAAACTCATTGATTTTTCCGGTAAACGTCTCTGAAGTTGCACTAACCGGTGCAATAGGTAAACTTGGTGGCGTGTCTACTATTTGTTTTCCGTCAACGGATAAACTCGCCATCTGGAATGTACTTACACCATCCGGCCCATTATCTGTGAAACCTTTTACCGTTACCGATTTGCCCTTAGCTGCAGCACTCATTAATTGTTTGCCCAATTGTTCCGGGAATCGGACTGTGATTACCTGGCTGCCATTTTGCAAGGTGAAACGATTATAGATATACCTGTCGTTCGTTTGGTAAGCAATTACCTTTCCGTTCAGCGAGGTTAAAACTTTTAAAGCATGTCCTCTTTCCAAGCCGCCTCTTTGAGGTGCGGGAGGAGGGGGCATTTCTCCGGGTACCCTGGTCGGTGGTGCCGGAACGTTATCTGTTGGACGAACCTGCGCAAAGGTTGCTATACTCATTAGTGTGAAACCAGCTGTTATTGCTGTTTTTTTGATTTGACTTTTCATATGCTTTTCTTTTGATTTTAAATGATTTTATGATTCAAAACTACTTCAGGGGTCTGAAGTGGGGATGAAAAGCAAATTAAATTTAGTTCATCTGATTTTTAATTATCCTTCAGCTTAAAGGTTAAAGCGATTTCAATAGCAGCGTCAGATGGAAACAGCTGATACCATGGTTTTATAAATGATTGTTAAACTTCATGTTAAATTAAAAAGATTAACATGGAGCTTAATCGTGGTTTTCTTAACATTTAGATGCTGTTTCCTTCCGTAATTTAACAATTCAGTATTTTTTATATCATAAATTCCTAACCGGTCAGGCTCATCTTTGTAGCAAAATTAGTCATTGGGTTTTCGCCAAATGAGGTGCCGTTTCTGGCTAATGCAAACAAACTATAAATTATTCATTCATGAAAAAAATTTACAAACTGATTTACTTTACCGAGGTATGCAGGCTGCAGGGTTTATTGATTATGCTCATGCTACTCTCTATAAATGTAATGGCACAAAATGCGCAGAACATCAGCGGTAGGGTTGTTGACGAAACCAACCAGCCGATTCCTGGTGTAACCGTAAGAATAAAAGGTTCTACCGGCGGAACTTCTACCAATTCTGATGGAAACTATAACATTTCGGCAAAATCATCAAACGTTTTAGTTTTTTCCATGCTGGGCAGTATATCAAAAGAAGTAGCTGTTGGCAATCAAACGCGGATTAACGTAACGCTTATGCCAGATAATCAAAATTTGAAAGATGTTGTGGTAATCGGTTATGGTACCGCGAATAAAAAAGATGTAACTGGTGCGGTGACTTCGATAAAATCGGAAGAATTTAACCAGGGTGTTATGGTTAACCCGGCACAACTTTTACAAGGTAAGGTTGCTGGTTTAAACGTAACGAAAAGTGGCGACCCTAATGCTAAACCATCAATTACGCTTCGTGGGCCTTCTTCATTTAGAGAGGGGGCAGCACAAGAACCCTTTTATGTTATTGATGGGGTTCCCGGTGCATCAATTGATTTACTTGCACCTGCCGATATTGAAAGTATAGATATCTTAAAGGATGCATCGTCAACAGCAATTTATGGTTCAAGGGCGTCAAATGGTGTAATTATAGTTACTACAAAGCATTCTAAAAGCGGGCAGGCCCGTTTATCCTATAATGGTTATGCTGCAGTTGAAAAGGTATCGAAAAAATATGATATGCTTTCCGCACCTGAGCTGAGACAATATCTTGCAGATAATAAACAAACGTTAAACCCTATTGACGATGATGGTTCTGATACCAACTGGCAGTCGTTGTTGGAAAGAAGAGGCTTTTCACAGAATCATAATGTTTCTTTTGGCGGTTCTGGTCAGGCATCAGATTACGGAGCAAGTGTAAACTATCTGGATAACAAAGGAATATTAAAAAACAGTTCTTTAAAACGGACTATCGTAAGGGCATATATCAACCAAAAATTTTTTAACGACAGGTTAAAATTGGGTTTAACCGTTACGAATAGCAATTCAAAAAACTCAGATATTTATCAATCTCAGGCATTACCAAACATGTTGTTTTATTTGCCAACAGTAAATCCTTTTAATACAGATGGAACTTATAAGGAAAATTACAACCGTACCGGAAGTGGAACCAGAAACCCTTTATCAATTGTTGATAATAATGCTATTAGTAACCTAAACAACAAAACCCTGATTAACGGTGTGGCGCAGGTAAATATTCTTGATGGTTTAAGGTTTACTGCCAGTGTTTCCTCGCAAAGGGATCAGAATAATTACAGCACTTACCTGAACAGCCAATCGGGATTAGCCAGAGGTGTTAACGGACAAGCCCAAAAAATTGATGTTTTAAATAAAAGCCAGGTACTTGAGGGTTACTTTAACTACGATAAGACCTTTGGCAAACACAGTTTGAAATTACTTGCAGGTTATTCATGGCAGGAAGACAGAACTAATGACGGTTTTGGCGTTACCACACAGAATTTTTCAAATGATAATTTAAGTTACAACAACCTTTTCCTTTCAAACCCGACGTTGCTTTCGCAAATTGCATTTAATAACGCCCCTATATCTACCTTGAGATTAATTTCATACTATGGAAGGGTTCAATACAATTACAACGAAAAATATTTGTTACAGGCCTCATTAAGAGATGATGGTTCATCTGCTTTCGGAAGAAATAACCGTTGGGGTTTATTCCCTGCGGTATCTGCCGGATGGAAAATTACTAGTGAGGATTTTATGAAAGCTGTTCCGGTGGTGAGTGATTTAAAACTCCGTGCAGGTTATGGCGTTTCAGGTAACAGTTTAGGTTTTGATGCTTTTTCTGCGCTACTGATTTACGGTACACCAGCCGGAAATAGTAAGTTCTTAAATAATGGCAATATCAGTAATGCAATTGGGCCGGTAAGAAATCCTAATCCAGATTTGAAATGGGAAAGTACGGCAACTACCAACATTGGTTTAGATTTTGGCTTATTTAAAGACAGAATTACAGGTTCTGTTGATTTTTATGTGAAGAAAACTTCTGATTTAATTTATGGAGATTATCAGGTTTCAACCACGCAGTTTTTCCTGCCAACCATTACGGCAAACGTTGGTAAAATCAAAAACACAGGTGTAGAGTTCTCTTTAAACGCAATTGCGGTTAAAACAGACAATTTCAAATGGACAACTTCTCCAAACATTGCACACAATAAAAACGTTGTAGAAACCTTATCTGATGATTTCTATAAAATTTCATACATCCAAACTGCCCAACTCGGAGGTAAAGGCCAGTCAGGTAATTTCAGTCAGCTCATTCAGCCAGGCTATGCCCTGGGTACGTTCAATTTATGGAATTATGCAGGTAAAAATGCGTCTGGCGTAAGTACCTATATTAATGCCGCCGGACAAAACATTGCTACACAACCCTTAACAACAGATGCTAAAATTGCAGGCGATGCACAACCAAAATTAATTTATGGCTGGGCAAATAGTTTCAATTACAAAAACTGGGATTTGAATTTCCTTGTTCGTGGGGTATTGGGTAATAAAATATTAAATGCAACATTGGCATCATTAAACAATCCGGCTGATGCCAAATTACAAAATATTCCAAGGTTTACTTTAGGCGAATCTTTCAACGATGCGAATGCATACCTGATTTCTGATCGTTTTATAGAAAATGGTTCTTACCTACGTTTAGACAATGCTACAATCGGTTACACCATTAAACCAAAAACACAATCAATTAAAGCCATCAGAATTTATGCTACTGCGAATAATCTTTTCGTGATTACAAACTATAGCGGTATTGATCCTGAGATTAATATGGGTGGTGTAACGCCAGGTATAGACAACAATAATTATTATCCAAAAACAAGAACATATAGTTTTGGTGTAAGTGCATCATTCTAAAAAATAAGAAAATGAAAAAGTTTATCATCCTGTTTAATATTCTTGCCTGTTTGATGGTTTTCGAATCATGCAGCAAGCTAGATGTCGATGTAGAATCTCAATACGTTAAGGAAAATTTTCCCTATACCACTGCAGATTACACGGCACTTTTTGGTACTATGTATTCTAACTTATCATCACAGTACGGCGTGCCTTATTGGAGAATGCAGGAACTTTCTACTGATGCGGCCATCCTGCCTGCACGTGATGGGAATTTTGATGATGGGGGCCAGTACCGCCAGTTGCATTACCATACCTGGACTATTGATCATCCAAATGTTAGAGATATCTGGCAATGGGGCTTCGGTGGCATTAACAATTGCAACCGCCTAATTAATCTTACTACCGAATCCGTTGCATCTGATGCTTCAAAAGCTAAAAGTATAGCTGAAATAAAAGCAATGAGGGCCTTGTACTATTACTTTATGATGGATTTGTATGGTAATGTACCTATTATAGATACTTTTCCGGTGAGTACGCCTCCTGGAAACCAAACCCGCGAAAAGGTATTTGAATTTATAGAAAAAGAACTTTTAGCGGTTGTTGCCCAATTACCGGTAAAAGATAACACTAACCGTGTTGCTGTTTATGGAAGACCAACACAGGCAATGGTTTATGCCTTATTGGAAAAAATGTATTTAAATGCTGAAGTATATACCGGAAAAGCAAGGTATAATGATGCAGTTACCATGGCCGATAATATTTTGAAAAACAGCAACTATAGCCTGGATGCAAAATATAGCGATATTTTTGATGTAAATAACGGTCCGCAGATTAACGAAACCATTTTTGCAATTCCTTATGATCAGCAGATTCCAGGCAATCAAATCACCAGGTTTGGCTTTTATCCTGCGCTGGCACCAGCCTATGGTATAAATGTAGGTTTCAGTATTTCGATGAGTACCACTCCTGAATATTTTAACCGTTTCAACTTAAATAATGATATCCGCACCACTTTCTGGCTGGTAGGTAAGCAATATGCGCCTGACGCCAACCGCAAACCTGATTTAACCAAACCTGTTTATGTGGCCGGAACAACCACACAAATCGAAATTACGCCTGATTTAATTTTAAAACCAGGTAAACCAATGGATTTAGGTAATACGGTTGCCGATCAGGCAAAAGGTGTGCGCTCAGTAAAATACTGGCCAGATCCAAACGCCATTCAAGCCACCCGCCTTAATGGAAATGATATGCCATTGTTACGTTTGGCTGATGTAATGTTAATGAAAGCCGAAGCCATATTAAGAGGCGCAACAGCAACTACGGTAAATGGCGAATTACAAACACCGCTTTTATTATTAAATAAAATAAGGGCCCGTGCTGGTGCAGAAACGGCTAGCGTAGTAAGTTTGCAGGATTTACTTGATGAGCGTGCACGCGAATTGAGTTGGGAGGCCTGGAGAAGAAACGATCTGATCCGTTTTGGGCAGTTCGAAACAGAATACCCTTTACCAAACGATGTCTTAAAAATGAATAAAGATATCACCAGAAGAATCTACCCGATTCCTGCTAACGAATTAAAGCTTAATAGCAATTTAAAACAGAACCCTGGCTACTAAATTAAAAATATGAAACTGATTACCTGTGTTGGTTTATTGCTGGTATTGCCCACAATTGCTTTAATTAATAAAAAGGACGATTTGCCAATCAATCAGATACAGGTAATCGGTTCGCATAACAGTTATAAGCAAGCCATTAACCCGGCCTTGTTCAATGTGATAAAATCACAGGATTCGGCAGGTGCCAAAAGTCTGGATTATGAACATATTCCTATGCCTGCGCAATTGGATATGGGTTTAAGGAATCTGGAAATTGATGTTTACGCTGACGGGAAAGGTGGTAAATATGCCCATCCAAGAGGTTTTGAACAGGTAAAAGGTCAGCCTGGATTTGATAAAAATGGCGAAATGGATAAACCCGGATTTAAGGTATTTCATGTTCCGGATTTAGATTTCAGGTCGTCGGCACTAACTTTTGTAATGGCGTTGCAGCAATTAAGGGAATGGTCGGAAGCTCATCCAGACCACACACCTGTTTTTATCACATTAGAAGTTAAAGACGATTCGATAAAACGTAAAGGATTTACACAGCCTGAAGTTTTTACCGGTAAGACTTTTGATGAGCTGGATGCGGTAATTATAGAACATTTAGGAAAGGAACATATTATCAATCCTGATAGGGTTCGAGGTAAATACAACACTTTGGAAGAAGCTGTGCTGGCCAAAAACTGGCCTAAACTTAGCCAGGCGAAAGGTAAATTCCTTTTTGTGCTGGATGCCAAGGACCGAAAACGCGCTACCTACATTCAGGGGCATCCATCACTTAAAGGACGTGTACTCTTTGCCAATGCAGAACCAGGAACGCCGGAGGCCGCTTTAATGATCCGGAATAATCCGAAGGATGAACAGATTCCTGAATTGGTAAAGAAAGGCTACATCATCAGAACCAGAGCAGATGCCGATACGAAGCAGGCCAGAAACAATGACTGGAGTGATTTCGAAGCCGCCTGTAACTCGGGTGCCCAGATTATCACAACAGATTATTATAAAAAGAGTACTCACTTTAAATCAGATTATGTCATCAGTTTTGCTGATGGAAAATACTTTAGAGCGAATCCTTTATTTTAAAATTAAGAATAGGTATGAACAGAAGATCGTTATTAAAAGGAGGTTTATTAACCGGTTTAGGTTTGCCTTTTGCGGGTATAAAAGATGTTATCGCTTCGCCCGCAGCTGGGCGTAAAAAGGCGAAAAACATCATCATGATGGTAAGCGACGGGATGAGTATCGGAACGCTGAATATGGCCGATATCTATTCCAATCGCATATTTGGCCGAAGCAGTAAATGGTTGGGGCTTTACCGGGATAATAAAGCGGTAAGGGCACTAATGGATACCGCTTCGGCAAGTTCTTTGGTTACCGATTCTGCTGCGGCCAGTTCATCCTGGGGTGGGGGCATGCGCGTTAGAAACGGTTCGCTGAACGTAGGCATGAATGGCGAAAAGCCACAGCCTATCCTTCAAAAGTTTAAAGAAAAAGGTAAAAAAGTGGGTTGTGTAACCACTGTGCCGATTACCCACGCAACACCAGCGGGTTTTTGTGTAAATATTGATAACCGCGGCGGACAGGATATTATTGCTGAAATGTATCTAGGGCTGAAATTTGATGTGATGATGGGTGGCGGACATCAATATTTCGGGGAGAAAAGGGCAGGTGGAAACCTGATTCCAAAATATCTAACCCAGGGATACAAAGTTGCTGAAAACAGGACCGAAATGTTAGCTTTGGATAAATCCAAACCAGTTTTAGGCTTGTTTGCAGCCGATGGAATGCCTTACGAGATAGATCGGTTGCATGACCAGGATCTGATAGAATCAACGCCAACTTTGGCAGAGATGACCATGAAAGCAATTGAACTGATGAAAGACCATAAAGATGGTTTTGCATTACAGGTTGAAGCCGGTAAAGTAGATTGGGCCGCACATTCGAATGATCTGAGCGGTTTAATTTTCGATCAGCTTGCTTTTGATGAAGCTGTAGGAAAAGTAATAGAATTTGCTGAAAAGGATGGCGAAACATTGGTGATCATCACCACAGATCATGGGAATTCAAACCCTGGTTTATTCTATGCTGATGAAGCCAACAAAAAGTTCGATAGCCTTCAACACTTCAAACACAGTAACACCTGGCTTTTGGCTCAGCTTAACCAATCCTTTAGCGAACAGAAAATAATTGATCTGATCAAAGAAAACCAGGGTTTTGAAATGAAAGCAGAAGATGTAAAATCTTTATTGGCTCATTTTAAGGATATTGTTCCGGGGCAGCTTTACAATGAAGCAAACCTGCCATTTTACGAGTACGGCAAAATTCTGGGTAAATATACCGATGTGCAATGGGCCGGAATGAATCATACCGGAGATTATGTAGAACTGACCATGTTTGGTCCGGGATCAGAAAATCTGAAACCTTTTGTTAAAAATTACGAACTGCATAACTTTATGCTTAAAGCTGCAGAAATGCCTGAAGCATTTTTAGTAAAGGCTTAATTTACATTAAACAGTAAACAAATCATCAGCAGGCTGTATCATAAAAAACCAAATGTTATCCTGATGAATAATTTATGGGATAAAAATTAATAAGAGAGACAGATAAATTTAACGGGAAAAAATTTCCCAAATGAATCGTCATTGCGAGAAGGCTTTTTCAGCCGACGAAGCAGTCTTTACATTAAGGATTACTCGCTTGAAAGATTGCTTCGTCGTTCCTTTTCTTTGACGCCTGTCAATGCTAGAGTTCAGTTTTTAGTTAAAAACAAAAAAGTTGGATGACAGGCTTAGAATGAATTGTCATCTCGGCCGCAGCGGAGAGATCTTTTAACATAGTTCGAAGATCTCTCCACTACGCGTTGCTCCGGTCGAGATGACGACTTTTCTTTAGAATCTGTCGTAGCTTTATAGAAAGACATATTAATTGCGTTATTGCGCTTTGATCCACTAAACATGACAATTTTCTGGAGATTCACTGATTACGATACAATCTCATTTTAATCCCAAATTTTAATCAAGCAATGAAAATTCGTTTAATTTTTTTTCAATTATTATGTAGCCTTATTATACTTTTAAATGCTACTGATCTCCAGGCACAGGAAACGACTAATCCTCCGGCAATCATAAATAAAAATGGAATTTGGTTAAAAGGTGAATTACATGTGCACTCAAGGCACAGTACAGAATCATCCAATAATTCGATTGCGAAAATTATTAATTTTTCAAAGTCAGTTGGTATGGATTATCTGGCCATAACCGATCACGATAATCATGTTAATGGCGATATTGCGCACCATACCTGGGCCGATCCGGAATTTAAGTCAGATTCGTTGCTTTTGCTTTATGGTGCCGAATGGACAACAACCAGGGGGCATGGAAATGTATTTTCGGATAAACCGTACAACCACCAGAAGTTATACGACATCAGGGATGCCCGAGACATTAATATTGGAAAAGTTAAGGAAGCACTGGGCATTCATTTATCGGCAAATCATCCTAGTGGGAAAGATAATTTTGGCTTTTCTTACGATTTGGTGAAGTCTATTGAGATTTGGAATTCAGCCATGTGGTCAAAAAATGCCAATGCCATCATGATTTGGGATGACATGCTTTCTTCGGGCAGGATGATGACGGGCAGGGGCGGAAGTGATGCGCACCATGGTGTACCTACCGCAGCGGAAAAACCCGGTGCCCATACTTATGAGGCCGAATATAACTATGTAGGTACGCCAACAACCTGGGTTTTTGCAAAACAACGTAGCCTTAAGGCAATTATAGATGCTTTAGATCATGGAAAAGCTGCTGTTAGTTCAAATCCTTTTGCGCCAAGAGTTGAATTTTATGCGGATTATAATGGTAACGGGAAATTTGAAATGATGATGGGTGATCATGCGGTTTCAACCGGTAAACCGGTAAAATTCCAGGTGCAATTAATGGGCAATAAATTAACTAATGAGCCGTATACCGTTACCGTAATCAAGAATGGAGCAAAGCTGGATAGCTTTAAGGTTAGCGGTAAAATCCCTGCTATTCAGTTTACCGATACCCCTGATTTAAAAGGCCGTACTTATTACCGGGTTACAGTAGAAGGCAAAAATACGGATTACCCTCAAGTGCCAAAATCTGCCAGTTTAAGCGGAAAAATGGTAGCCATATCAAATCCGATCTACTTCAATTTTGATCCTGAATTTTAATTGTAGTCAATGTCAGATGTAAACATCTGACCTCACGAAAAATAAGTGCCGTCATTGCGAGGAGGGACGACGAAGCAATCTTTTATAGCGATTCTTTCGCTAAATATTGCTTTCCGAAATCGGGGCGACTTTCGGCTTAAAAAGCTTATCCGAAAGCACGATTCCTAGATGAAATCCATCACGTTAAGTTCTTCAGAAATACAAATTTTAAAAGAAAGATAACAGTATCAGATGGAAACATCTGACACAACGATAGCGTATCACCTGGCTCTGTGTTACGTTCATCGTTTTGGATTCGATTTTTTTTATAATTTTACTGGCTATGCGCAACCAACATAATCATACCGATGAAGAGCTGATCGTAATGTTGAGGGAGAACGAGGTGGTTGCTTTCAGGAAAATTTATACAAAGTACTGGTATGATTTGTATCTCATGACCAATAAAAGATTAAGGTCTAAAGAAGCTGCAGAAGAGATTATCCAGAATTTCTTCACTACATTCTGGATCAATCGGCAAAAAATAAATATTACAGGGTCGTTAAAGGCTTACCTCCATTCCGCTATCCGTTATTCTATCATCGATTATCTGGCTAAAGAGGCCACAAGAAACAATTACCTCGAATTACTTTCTTTTAGTTACCAGGATGCCACAAATACCACAGAAGAAGCCATATTTATAAAAGAGCTGGAAAACGGAATCAATGGCGTGATTTCGAAGTTGCCGGCCAGATGCAGAAGGGTATTTGAACTCAGCAGGAAGGAACATAAATCTAATAAGGAAATTGCCGAATTGCTGGGACTTTCTGAAAAGACCGTAGAAAACCATATTACCAATGCCTTAAAACACTTTAGGGTACATTACAAGCTGATTTTGATTGCCTCTGGTTTTGCCTGGTTACTGCGGTAAAGCCTTGCGCTTCAATAAAAGTATTTTAGTATTAGGAAATGAGCGGTTAATGGTGTGAGCGGCCTGTAGTCCCGCTATCGCTTATAGTCCTCTCCCGACGGAATGTCGGGATCCGGGCTATTCCGCTTTATCGGGTTTAGAAACAAAGGTTTGTGCGCCATACCACCTCCTAAGATGAAACACTGTATCGACTCTATTTAGCCCTGGTTGCAGCGATACCCTGCAGCAACGAGGTACGAGGCAGCGAAGCGTATAAGCGAAAAACGGGAAGAAACTTTGTGTGTAGCACAGGCGCTGCGCTCCAATAAAATATGTTGAGGAAAGAAGCAATCTTCAAACTATCGATTCTTGACTTAAAGATTGTTTTAAATTTTTTTATTTTTTTTTGGGGGCAAGGCCTGGGTTCCCCGACTATACTATTAACGAACCAAATATAACTACATACCAACATGGGCAAATCAATAGCCGTTTTCTTGCTTAAAAAATATCTTTCTGGTGATTGTACTGTTGCTGAGATAAATGAAGTAGACGAATGGTTTGACAGTATGGATGCAGTGCCTGAAGATCTTGTAGGTCTGTCTGATGAGCAGCGCAAGCGGGTAGAAGATAAAATTTTTGAGCGCATTCTGCTCAATATCGGAGTCAAAGAACAGCAAAAGAGCTTATTAATTCCCAAAAAATCGATATCCATACGCACCATATTATGGGCGGCGGCATCACTCATTCTGGTTCTGGGGACGGTGCTGATATGGAGATACAATGCGCAGTTAAACCTGCAAAATCAACAGGCAAAATTACATCAGTCCGTTCATATAAAGCCAGGAGGCAATCGGGCGGTTTTAACATTGGGCGATGGGTCATCAGTGGTATTAACCGAAGCCAAAATTGGTGCACTGGCCGATCAGCAAAATGTGAGTGTGGTAAAAACAGCCGAAGGCGAACTCCGCTATAAAATACATACCGGATCTGCATCCTCAAAAATAAGTTATAACCAGATTGCCACTCCACTTGGTGGCAAATATAGCGTTGTTTTGCCGGATGGCACTAAAGCCTGGTTAAACGCGAAATCGAGCTTACGGTTTCCAACGGCTTTTACGGGTGCTGAAAGAGTGGTACAGATGACGGGCGAAGTATATTTCGAAGTGGCCAAAAATCCTGATCAACCTTTTAAAGTACAATCGGGCGGAACGGAAATCAAGGTGTTGGGTACACATTTTAATGTAATGGCTTATGGCGATGAGGCCGGGCAGAAAACAACCTTAATTGAGGGCAGCATCCACTTGTCATCTGGTAAATTTTCTCAACTATTAAAGCCTGGACAACAAGCTCTGGTAGACCCTTCTGGTATAAAAGTAAATAACAATTGCGATCTGGAAGCAGTGATGGCCTGGAGAAACGACCTATTTATCTTCAAGGATATGGAGGTTAAAGAAATTGCCAGGCAGTTGGTTCGATGGTATGATATTCAGGTCGTATTCAGAGGAACACCATCAAAAATATCTTATACAGGCACTATATCCAAAGACGTAGAACTTTCAGAATTGTTAAGCATGCTTCAGTTCACCGGATTGAAATATGAATTGAACGGACATCAGCTCACTATAATCGATTAAAGAAACCTAATCGACAAAAAAATAAATTTTAACCAAATAAATTATTTAACATGAGAAACTACTACAATACTGCATAATGTAAAGGTGTAACCATGCTTCTTAAGAAAAAACCGGATAGTGTTCGCAGCACATCCGGTTACTGTAAAGGTTACTTACAATCCGATTTAGACAACATTATAATTTAACCAAAACTCCATAAAGATATGAATTTATTTTTTAGGATCAGGCAGGTATTGCGCCGTGATTCTTACCAAATCTTATTAACAATGAGACTCGTAGTGCTTTTTTTTACGCTCGCCCTCATGCAGGTTAGCGCTAGCAGCTTCAGTCAGAATCTAACCCTTAAAGAGAATAATTCTGACATCATTTCCATCTTAAAGCAAATAGAAAAGCAGAGTGGTTACCACTTGCTTTTCAGACGCGCTGATATCGACGATAAATATAAAGTAAACCTCAATGTAATTAATATGCCCCTTGAGCAGGTCATGGGTGTAGTTTTAAAAAATACCAACCTCGATTTCAAAATCATTAAGAAAACCATTATTCTTAAAAAGAATGCCTACTCGCCATTTACAACTATTTCTGTTCGTGACGTGGAGATTTCTGGTACGGTGAGCGATGAAAAAGGAATCACACTTCCGGGGGTAGTGGTTAATGTGAAGGGCACGAAACAATCAACGGTAACCGATATTAATGGTAAGTTTAAGATTTCGCTCCCTACGGGATCAACCACCCTTGTATTTTCTTTTGTGGGGATGGAGCCCCGGGAAATTAATCCCGGCAATAAAAGCATCCTGAATGTGGTACTGAAGGCACAGACCACATCACTTTCTGATGTGGTGGTAATTGGTTATGGCACGCAAAAACGGACAGACCTCAATGGATCTATTTCGTCGGTAAAAGCTGCCGATATAGCCAATGTACCTCAAACCAGTATTGACCAGATGCTGCAGGGCAGGGCTTCAGGACTAACGATTTCGCAAAACTCCGGTGCACCTGGTAGCAATACCTCTGTACGGGTAAGGGGCGTAACTTCGCTAAGCGGTAGCAATGAGCCTTTGTATGTAATAGATGGTGTGCCAATTTCCGGCGATGCGGGCAATCAGAGTACCAGTGGAAGGTCTCCGTTACAGGCTTCGTCTTCAAATGCCAATTCGCAGACTACCGTGAGTCCGTTGTCTTTGATCAATCCAAATGATATAGAGTCGATTGATGTGCTAAAAGATGCATCGGCAACTGCGATATATGGAAACCGGGCTTCAAACGGTGTGATTATCATCACCACCAAAAGGGGTAGAAGCGGTAATTCTGCTATAAATTATGATGGTTATTATGGTTTTCAGCGTGTGGCAAAATACATGGACGTGATGAATCTTCGCCAGTATGCTGTGCTTCAAAACTCGCTGGGCGATATTTATGGCACAGGTAGAAGGGTTGAGTTTGCAGATCCTGCTGTATTGGGAGAAGGTACCAACTGGCAAAAAGAAATATTCAAAACTGCACCACAAGAAAGTCATCAGGTAGCTGTGTCAGGTGGCAAAGAGGGATTAACCTACTATATCTCTGGCGGATATCTCGGTCAGGACGGTACTGTTATCGGTTCCGATTTTCGTCGCTATAGCCTTCGGGTAAATGCCGATGCCCAGGTGAAAGAGTGGTTTAAACTCGGTATTACCTTAACCGGAAGCCGCTCTGCAGAAAACGTGGTGACCAGTGATAATAATGGGATTATTTACAATGCGTTATTGCAGGCGCCCGATTTAGCCGTAACTAACCTCGATGGTTCATATACTGGTCCTCCTGTATCTGACCCACTGGCTGCCGCTGCGGCATTAAATCCCGTAGCCCAGGCGCAGCAGATTAAAAATAAATTGAACAGGACTAACATTAACACGAATATCTATAACGAGATCAAGTTTATTAAGTCATTGTCGCTCAGATCAGAACTTGGAGGTGATTTTAATTTCTCCGATAATAATGTATTTACACCCAGCTATTCATGGGGCCGTTTTACCAATCCTACCGCTTCGTTAAAGGAAAGATATCAGCAAAGTACATTTTTGATCTGGAAAGAATACCTGAATTACAACCAGACTTTTGGTCAAAAACATAACCTGAGTGCCATTTTAGGTTACGAGGTTCAGCAGTCAAACTGGAGAGGAATTGAGGGAACACGTCAGGGATTTTACAGTAATGATGTGCAATCGTTGAACTTAGGGCAGGCCATAACGGCAACCAATGATGAATATATTGGCACACAACGCCAGGAATCAATTTATGCGCGTGCCATTTACACTTACAATAATAAATACAGCCTTACCTCAACAATCAGGAGAGATAAGACCTCCAAGTTTGCCGAAGGCTCACAATCAGGTTATTTTCCCTCATTTGCAGCCTCCTGGAAATTGTCTGAAGAACCATTTATGAAAGGAATCAATAAGGTGGTAAGCGGACTTAAGCTCCGCCTGGGTTACGGAGAGGTAGGTAACCAGGATGTGCCCAATTATTTATACAGTTCTTTGCTGAGGTCTTCACAAACAGGTTTGGGAACTGGTTTTCTTGCCGGACGGATTGACAACCAATCATTAAAGTGGCAAACCTCTATCCAATACAATGGTGGTGTTGATATGAACTTTCTAAACGGTAGGATTAGTACAAGTGTAGATGTTTACAAAAAAACTTCCAAAGACTTTTTATTCCAGCTTACGCTACCAGCCTATTTAGTGGGTGGCCCTGATTATTTGGGCGGTATTAACCCGCCATATGTAAATCTTGGAAAGATTGATAACGTAGGTTTTGATTTGAACATTAACTCGCGTAATATTGATAAGGGTGATTTCAGGTGGAACACAAGTGTTGTGCTATCCCATTATAACAATGAGGTTAAAGCGCTTGGTAACGGCCTTACCGAACTTTTCGGAACAATAACCAATGCTTACCTGCAAACGCCGGTTACCCGTACCGTGGTAGGCCGATCGGTAGGTGAGTTTTATGGTTATAAAGTAAAGGGAATATTTAAAACACAGGCGCAACTTCAATCTGCTCCGGTTCAATTTGGCCGTGGTATTGCCAATAACAGCAATAGCACCTGGCTGGGCGATGTGCAGTATGAAGATATAAATGGTGATGGCGTTATAAACGAAAAAGACCGTACCGAGATCGGAAACCCAAATCCAAAATTTACGTATGGCATAACCAATACTTTTAGTTATAAAGCTTTTGATTTTACCCTGTTCCTCAACGGATCTTACGGCTCCAAAATTATGAACCTGTTAAACAATACCATGGGTAACCTGGCGGCTGTATATCAAAATCAATATGCGGCATACAGTAATTTCTGGTCGCCACAAAATCCGGATTCTAATATCCCGGCACCTAAAATCGGTATTGATAATCCCAATCTGTTTGTGTCTGACCGTTATGTAGAAAGTGGATCTTTCTTGCGCATACAGAATGTTAGTTTGGGTTACAGGGTACCTGCTGCGTGGATCAGGAAATTTAAATTCTCCAATTTAAAAGTGTACTCAAGCGTACAAAACCTTTACACCTTTACAAAATATAAGGGTTATGATCCGGAAATCGGGGCGATGAACCAGAGTGCCATTTTAAATAATATCGACCTGGGAAGATATCCGATTGCCAGAACCATCACTTTTGGGATAAATGCACAATTTTAGTGACCTACAATTATTGAACAAAATGAAATCATATTTTATATACAGCTTTATTTTTATAGCCATTGTTAGCGCGGGCTGTAAAAAAGAATTTTTTAATATTCCTCCACAGGATGCCCTCAGCGCTGATAATTTTTACCAAAATACCGAGCAGGTGCAGGCCAGTACCATTGCACTGTACAACTCTCCATGGTTCGATTGGAATGCAAAAGCTTCCTGGTGTATTTCAGAATTGTTAAGCGGCAATGCACACACTTATTCTCCGGATGTGATCAATTTTGGGAATTTTTCAGTAACGGGTGATAATACCCAATTGGCATCAGCCTGGAATTCGCTCTACAGCGTAGTTGCTCAATCCAATGCACTGATTAATAACCTGAAAGCTAAGGTGCCAGCCAGTGTGCCTGCACCAATCGTAAATAATGCAATCGGTGAAGCCAGATTTATGCGGGCAATGGCTTATTTCTATTTGGTAAGAACATGGGGAAACGTACCCATTATCGAAAATAGCCTGGATTATGTGAGCAATTATCAGATTAATACCAACCCGGTAACTGATGTTTACAAATTCATCATCAACGACCTCAAATTTGCGGAAGATAATTGTGATAAAATGATCAGATCGGGTTCTGTTTCGCAGGGCAAAGTATCCAGTGGATCAGCATCTGCCTTATTGGCTAAAGTTTATTTATACATGCGCGACTACCCGAATGCCCGGTTAAAAGCAGAGCAGGTGATCAATAGTGGCGAATTTAAATTGTATGGAGTAGATATTTCGGGTAAAACTTATGCTGACTTGTTTAAAACCGCTAATAATAATAATGAGGAGAGTATTGCCGCTATTCAATGGCTGGGTGGATCTTCCTATGGGCATGGTAATGCACTACAATCTTTCCTTGCCTTTAACTCTGAAATTACGGGTACCGGAGATGGTTACGGAAGCGTTACACCCTCTATTGATTTACTTACTGCTTTCGAGCCCGGCGATTTAAGAAGAAAGCCAACAGTGATGATGCAGGGCGATGTTTATCCTGAAATTAACCAGGCTAAAGGTGGTTACACCTTACCTGCCGGAGCAGTTGCCCAGGGGATGCCGGCATTTATTAAAAAATATGTTGTGGGTACACCTGCAGATAATGGTGGTAAAGGTGCAGCGTTTTCGGCAGGCAATAACACTTATTTAATGCGTTATGCGGATGTATTGTTAATCGAGGCAGAGGCAGTGCTTGCCGGGGCTGAGCGTACATCTGATGATGCCGCGCTTGTACCTTTTAACAAAATCAGAAAAAGGGCCGGCCTCATTCCTAAAACTTCAATCACCATACAGGATATTTATCAGGAACGCCGAATGGAATTTGTGTTTGAGGCTGATTACTGGTTTGATCTGGGTAGGTTAGATGGTTTTAATGTGACTTCGCATCCTAAAGCAATTGCCATTATTGCCAATCAGGAAAGAGGCATTTACAGTAATACCACACCTGTTGTGATCTGGGGGCAAAAGTATACCCCAACCGATGCCAATTTCCGTTTGCCTTATCCTACAACAGAAACCATTCTAAATCCTAAATTACTATTGGCTCCGGTGCCTTACAATTTTAAATAAGCTAATATGAAAACGATATATAAAAATACGATATCCCTTTATCTGATTGGGGTATTTTGCATGCTGATCTTTGCCACCTCCTGCAAAAAGGAAAAAGAAGGACAGGGCGCGCCAAGCATTACCCGGGTTCGTACTTTAGTTAGGCCAGGAGATACTAAAGTTACCCCGCTAGATTCAACAGTTACGTCCGGCGATGTTGGGGTTACTTATGTGATTGAAGGGGTAAATTTAAAATCGACCAATAAAGTAGAATTCAATGGAGCATCAGCTTACCTTAATACGGCACTTTTTAGTGATAACAGCATTATCGTCATGATCCCAACAACCGCTACATGGATCAATCAGACAGGAAAATTAACACTAACCAATGCATACGGTAGTACTTCCTTTAACTTCAGCATTAAACAACCGGCTCCGGTAATTAGTGATCTGAGTCAGTTTGCAGGTAACCCTGGTGATGTAATTACCATTACCGGCTTACGTTTTGATCAGGTATCAAGCGTTAAATTTGGTACAACAGAAGCCCAGGTAGTCTCCTCAACCAGCACCGAACTGAAGGTAACTGTTCCAGCAGGTGCGCTGGGTGCAGTAAGTGTTACCACTCCGGGCGGTACAGGTACTGGTCCATATGTATCTTACGATGGCGTGGTGGTTCCGATATTGTTGCCATTTGGATTCAGGCATTTATTTTATGATGATCAGATTACAGCTGGTTACGATTTCAATTTTGGAGGTGCTAATGCAGATGTGAACAGTACCGAAATGGTAAAACGTGGTAACCATTCGATCAAACTTACCTATACCGGAAGTTATGCTGGATATGCCGTAGGCAGTAACACGCCTGTTGATTTAACTGACAAAACCTATGTTAAGTTTTCGATTTATGGGACAACAGGTACTGAAGGTAAAGTGATAAAAGTTGCATTAGGTGATTTTGACAACCGGAATGTAAGTGTGGTGCTGCATGCCGGCAAGTGGACAAACTATGTAGTTCCAATAGATCGTTTCCAAAGCGCTGGTCAGCCGGGTAAACCTACAAGTTTAAACTGGATCGGTTTTCAGGAGTTGAGTGGCAATGCACCAGAAACAATTTATCTTGATGATATTGGGGTATATTAATTTCAATTAAAGCAAATATTTCGTTTAGTGAGATTGAATTATAAATAAAGTTGTTCTAACCTTTACTAAAGTCCAGAAACCTTCATGTTGATATAATATAGGCTAAATATCGTCATTGCGAGGCACGAAGCAATCTTTTTCGCCAGTAAATCGCTGCCATAAAGATTGCTTCGTCGGCTGAAAAAGCCTTCTCGCAATGACGATCTTATTGCGAAAATCCATACTGCAAATACGCTCCAAACCCCTTCCAGATTTATAACTTTAAAATAATTGATAATGAAATTGATAAAATATATCCTTGCCGGCCTCATGATGCTGGCAACCAGTTCTCATGTTTTTGCACAAAAAAACCTGGTGGTCAATGCTGGTTTCGAAAACGAATTAGAGGGCTGGGTTGATTATTCGGCAAAGGTAACGCCTTATATGTTTAGCGCCGGGAAGATGAGCGCTGCTTTATTTTCTTCAGATTCTTCAAAATGGACGGGTATGCATCAGATTGTTTCTTTGCCGAAAAATAGCCAATACATACTGATGAGCGCTAAAATTAAGGTAGATGGTGTGAGTGCCGGGAAAAATACCTGGAATGGTGCATTATTTCTTTTCGAGACGCTTAACAAACAGGAAACTAAAACAGGCGAGGGGATTAACATTGCCTCAGTTACCGGAGATGAAGATTGGAAATTATATGAAAAAGCCTATATCATTCCACCAGGTGTTACGAAAATAAAATTGTTATTTGCATTGGGCTATGTTACGGGCACCATGTTCGTAGACGAGGTAAGTTTAAAGGTAATCACGCAAGCTGAGTTTGAAAAATATTTGTAGTATGATGAATGGCAAGGTATATAGGTTATTTTTAGTCGGTTTATCATTACTTACAGCTGCGGTTAGTGCACAGCAAATGGCGGCTCCTGAAGTCGTACTGAACCAATCGGGTTATTATCCAAAGTTCGAAAAAAGTGCAGTTATACTCCATCCCGTTGCAGAAAGTAAGTTCGAATTGTTATCTATACCAGGTCGAAAAGTCGTTTACACAGGTGTATTATCCGAACCAAAAACTTCAGGCTACTCAAAAACGACAACAAAAATAGCCGATTTTAGTCCTTTCGACCGACCAGGCGAATATATCATCCGAATTGCCGGCGTTCCGGAATCTCGTGTTTTTAAGATTGCAGACGGTGTGCACCACGATTTAGCAGAAGCTGCATTAAAAGCTTTTTATTACCAGCGGGCTTCATCTGCGCTGGATGTGAACTACGCAGGAAAATGGTATCGTGCTGCCGGGCATCCTGACACCTCGGTTTATATCCACCCATCGGCCACTTCTAAAAACCGTAAGGTCAATAGTACGATTAACGTTTCGGGTGGATGGTACGATGCCGGAGATTATAATAAATATATGGTAAACAGCGGTATCTCTACCTCGACCTTATTTTCTGCTTATGAAGATTTTTCTGAATATTTTCTCGGCCTGGAGGTGCATATTCCACAGGCGAAAAACAAAGTGCCGGATGTTTTAACAGAGGCGGTTTACAATTTGCGCTGGATGCTTAAAATGCAGGATCCTGGCGATGGCGGAGTATATCATAAATGTACAAACCTTGATTTCGACGGAATGGTGATGCCGGATAAGGCCTTGTCAAAACGTTATGTGGTGGCGAAAGGTACTGCTGCTACACTTAATTTGGCGGCTGTTGCCGCACAGGCCTATCGCATTTTTAAACATTTTCCTGAGCAATACCCCGGACTGGCAGATAGTTGCCTGTTAGCATCCAGGAATGCCTGGCGTTGGTCGTTAAATCATCCGAACGTAGTTTACGATCAGGATGTACTCAACAAAACGTACGACCTTAAAGTAACGACAGGTGCTTACGGTGATCGGGACTTCGAAGACGAATGGATCTGGGCCTCGGCAGAACTTTTGGCATCAACCGGAGAACAGGCGTATTTTGATGCATTTTTTGCCCGTTTAAATGCGCCTGTAAGCCTGCCTGGTTGGAGTAATGTGGGCATACTCGGATATTATACCTTGATTAGATGCGAAGGCCAGTTACCTGAGCGTTATAAAAGCGTAACCAGTATTTTAAAAAAGAAAATACTGACGCTTGCCGACCGTTATTTAGCTGCTTTTAAAACAGGTCCTTATCATACGGTAATCGGTGCCTCGCTTTACGATTTTGCATGGGGAAGTAATTCTTCGGCAATGAATCAGAGTATATTACTGATTAATGCTTATTTGTTTTCCAAAAATGATGCTTATCTGGATGCTGCGATGAGTAACCTGGATTACGTTTTAGGTAAAAATGCCACCGGTTATTCTTTTGTAACAGGTATTGGTTACAAATCACCGCTGCACCCACATCATCGCTTATCTTTCGCAGATGGTATTGTTGAACCTATTCCAGGCTTGCTGGTTGGTGGGCCGAACCGCGAAAAACAAGATGGATTAAAATATGAGTCCGAGCCGGAATTATCATACCTGGATGATGTTAATTCTTATGCAAGTAATGAAATTGCCATCAATTGGAATGCCCCCTTGGTTTATGTAGCGAATGCAATGGAGTATCTTGAAAAGGGGAAAAAATAGGATTAAATGGATGCCTATATAGACCCAATTTGAATAGTCGCCATCTCGACCGGAGCAAAGCGGAGTGGAGAGATCTTTGGACTATATAAAAAGATTTCTTCACTGCGGTTGAAATGACTTACCTTAATCTGTCGGCGATTTGGTAATTTTTGACCAGATGAGTTTTTAATGCATTAGCCTATAGTACCAAGCGGAATACTGAATGAAAACGTACTGCCTTTCCCAAATGTACTTTCCACCCATATTTTTCCGTGATGACGGTTTACAATTTCTGCGCAGAGATATAAACCTATCCCAAAGCCTGCTATCGTGCTGTCACTTTCAACCCGGTAATATCGGTCAAAAAGTTTTTGTTGGTGTTCTGGCTTAATGCCTATGCCCTCATCAATAATACTAATGATAATAAGATCATGATCAACGGTGTATTGTATGTTTACTTCGCTTCCCAGATCAGAATACTTAATGGCATTACCAATCAGGTTTTGCAGTACCTGGTTTAATTTACTCCGGTCTGCATTAACCATAACCTCATTAGCGAGATGCAGATTTATATGATAACCCTTTGTCAAAGTCATCGTTTCCTCGCATACCTCTTTTAATAAGTCTGTAATCTCAAATTGTTGTTTATCAATGGCTATCTTTCCTGATTCCAGTCGCGAAACGTTTAAAAAGCCATCGATCATGCGGGTCATCCGCTTAACCTGGTTTAGCGACTTATCAATAGTAGCAAGCATTCTGTGTTCACTTTGTAAATTCGCATGGTATTGCAACAACTGAAGGTAACCATTTATCGAAGTGAGGGGTGTCTTGAGTTCATGGCTCGCCATGCCAATAAAATCATTCTTGCGTTGCTCATCTTCTTTTTGTTCTGTAATATCCAGAACAGAACCGATAAATCTTAACGGTTTATCGTTCGCATCAAAGTAAACCTGTCCTTTGGCTCTAATCCACCTCAGGCGTTTATCTTCATATCCAATGGTGCGATATTTTACATCATATATGCCATTACTGGCCTGTTTGTCAAAAACGTAGGCTAAAACTGTATTTATTCTTTCCAGATCTTCCGGGTGAAGGTTGTTCAAAAAATCCCGCTCAAAATCTACTTCATCAGAATGGCTTATACCAAATAAAAGCCGGCACCGGTCGTCCCACTGCAATCGGCCGGTAACCATATCCATATCGAAAGTACCTAACTGTGCAGCCTCTTTCGATAACCTGATCTGGTCATACGCTTTTTGAAGTTTTTCTTTGGAAGTGACATATTCGGTAATGTCTGTAGCGGTTTGCATCAGCCCGATTACTTCACCATTTTCTCTTAAGGGGGTATAGGTCAGGTCATAATAGCCTAAAGTTGTTTTGCCATTTTTGATCAGAGATATGCCAACGCCCGGTACATGATGCGTGATTCCCGTGCGGTAGGCGTAAAACAGCTCATCTACAACCGATTGTCCAACCAATTCCGGGATGGCCTCAAACCAGGGTTTTCCCAAAACTGAGCTGTCTCTACCAATTAAATGTAGCATGGCATTATTAATCACATCAAAAACCATGTTTTCGCCTTTGGTAATCAACATGGCAACAGGAGAGGAATGTACCATGTTTTTGAACCATTCACGGCTTGTTTCCAGTTGTGTCCTGGTTTCTGATACCACTTGCTGTTCCTCTACCGATTCACTTTTTTCAATATAATATTCAGCAACCCGTAAACTGTCGGTTCCTGTTTGCTGACTTTCCTCAGACACTTGTACATATTCAATGTTTGGGCGTTTTTCTGTGGGTTTTATATCAGAAAGGATTTCTTCCTTTGATCGCTGGTTTAAAAAGGTTTCATCACCAGTAATGGATGTGTCAGTTTCCGTTGCAATAGTAGTTTTGGCAATTAACCAAACGGCAATTTTCATTTTGATACCGTCTGCCTCCTCTAGTCTTCCGGCAAAATAACTGTAGCCAGAAAATGGGGCTACAGTGCTCTCCATACCAGGGATCTGTACGGGAACACCAGTATTATCTGAAGTATTCTTCAACTGCAAAAAGAAGGAATATGTCGCTGGTGATAAATCCTGACCAAGGATGTCGCTCAAATTTAGTGCTGCAATTTCCTGAGTTTCTTCATTCACTAAATCTAAAAACCGGGCATTTGCATATTCCAATTTCATTAAGTCCGGATCAATGACGAAGATCGGTATAGGCGCAAGTGATATGAAATTGTAGATTTTGGTTGTAGTTAGCATTGATTATAACCCGTTAAATACAAAAGTAATCATTTTGATAATTTACCTGGATGATAAGATTTAAAACTGTTACTTTTCGTAATCTAGCCATTGTTATAGTATTTTACGATTGGCTAGCCAGCAATTTACCCATAACTTATGCTAATTGCAAGGACCGTTTTGTTCATCCATGCGTTTAAGAATAGAAGATAAGATGATATTGTACGCTACATAAGCAACAAATATAAAAAAGCCAAGTTGCAGGGCGGAGTTGTTCTCGGTAACTACTTTTAGCGCTTCAGTATTAATATTCAATCCTGATAACTGGCTTTTTAATATGCCGTTTAGACCAATATAGGTCATGGCGATCCCAACCACCATCACGTCAGCCATATCCCATTTGCTTAAGTCAAATGCCAGAAAACGGATAACTTTCGAATTTCCCAATAATTGGCTGCAAGATACCTGCAGTCCACGGGCAACAAGACGTAAAAGCGGTAGTATCACCACAAAGAGCATGAGCAGTACCCCAACCAGTACTGCATCTGGTTTAGGCTGTTCTACAAGTGTACCAATAATTCCCAATATACTCTGGCTTTGGAAAAAGAGCACCTGATTGTTAAAAACAAGTTTTTCTCCCAGCAATGCAAATTCTAAGGTATGGATCCTGGCATCTACCTCAATAATAGGAGAAGACACACCTACTGCAAGTAAGATAAAGGCAAAAAGCAAGGAGAGCACAAAAAGCGTAACCTCACTGTCTACCCGCTTGCGCAGCATGAGCCAGAGCAGCAGGGCAATAATGATGCAAGCGGTCATACCTATTGCATACTGATAGCTTAACTCTTTTACCTGCTTCAGTTTTGCGTTCACGACTTTGTCAAAAGCGGTTGCGTTGTTTACTTTGTATTTTTGATAAATGCTATGCTCTACCGATGAGATGGTTTGATCGCTTCTGTCATAGGTCTGTGCTTCCAGTTCATCAAGTTTTCCTACAGCTACAGATTTTAATTTCTTAATGCTTTTAGGACTGGTTACTTTGGTAACGATGGTACGTGAGAAAGATGGAACCAATGCATGGATCTCTTTTACATCTACAAATGTGTTGAAGGCAAGTTTTTTGAGTTTCGCTCCGAGCCCTTTCTGAGGTCTGGTAAATTCTGCCACAGCTTTGTTAACCATGCCATGCAACTGTTTTTCAACTTCATCCTGCATATCCGCTTTCTGGCTTTTGGTAAGGTTAAAGCCCTTTACTTTGCGATCAACCACCGCAGAGATTTTATCTCCCCATCTGTCAACTGAAAATATACCAAAAGTGATATTGTTAGACAGGCTGTAATCTTCCTTAATATGCTTCTGCTCATAGGCAAGCGCACGGAAGCGGTATCCAGAGTATGCTGCAGCCACCAACAACAGCGAAAGAGCTGCAATCAGGATAAAAGAAGCTGATCTTGATCCACTTGGTTTAGCCTGGTTAGGAGTATTGATATTATCTTTTTGCAATTCGCTCATTCATTTTCAGATTTAATGCACCTCGTGCGGAGTAATAGATTTAAGGATTGTGGAAAGGATCAGTCCGTAAAGTACAAAACAGATAAAAATAATGTAGCCCGGTTGCAGGGCAGTGTTATTGGTCGTCAGGATCGTGAGCGAATCATTATTGATATTTAATGCACGCAACTGGTTTTCAAGGAGCCCGTTAAGCCCAATGTATGCCATTAAAATGGCAATTACGATCACATCGGCCATGCTCCATTTTCCTGATTGAAAAGCAAAATACCGGATGATTCCGTTTTCTGCCCACCGTTTACCGCCCAGCAGGTGGATACCGGTTGAGGTGAGCTTAATTACCGGGAACAGGATACTGAAGGCTAAAATCAATACACCAACCAGCACAGAATCAATTGCCGATTGGCTGATCAATACCCGAACCACATCCATAATACTTTTGCTTTGGAAAAAGAGTACCTGGTCGTTAAAAACCACATGCTCTCCAAGTAAAACAAAATCTAAAGAGCGGATTCTGGCATCAACTTCAATCATAGAGGCCGTTAGGCCCACCGCTAAAAGGATAAAGGCGAAAAGTAACGACATGATGAAAAGCGTGGTGTGCAGATCAGTACGTTTGCGCAATAGCCACCAAAATGCCAGCACAACAATTACGCAGCTTAACATGCCAAAACAGTAATAGTACGTTTGTTGGCGGATATTGCTTAGTGTAGTGATTAGTTTTTTGTTGAGCTGTGGCGTGGAGGATACACTATACTGATGATAAATTTTTTTCATGATGGCATTGTTGGCAACAAATGCCGTATCCCTGCTTTCCTCTTTAGCTATTTCATTAAACTGGCCCAGGGCCATTTTGCCCAGTTGCTTTTTATTTTTCGGGTTATCTATTTCAGCAATTATTTTTTTGGCAAACGCGGGTACCTGTGCGCGGATACTGTCTGAGTTAACAAAATTTTTAATGGCAAATTTTTGAATCTTGCCGCTGATGGTTTTCTTTGGTTTGTTTACCAGGGCTTCTGCCTTATCAATAAGTGCTAACAACACTTGTTCCACTTCACCCTGCAGTACCTTTTTTTGTTTGCGAGTTATTTTAAGTCCCGAAACCTGGTGGTGAACAATGTCTGCCACCTTATCTTTCCATTGTTGTACAGAGAACAGGCCATAGGTAATGTTATTTACCCTTGAATAATCATGTTTAATCTGTTCCTGTTTTTCCGATAATTCATGGAGCCTTAAACCAAAAAAGCCTTCCGCAACAAGCAATATGCCCAGTGCAAGGATCAGCAAAATCCGGTAAATAAGTTTTCCTGCTGCAGGTTTGTTGGTTATTTTTTCCAATCTGTTTGTTATAAATAGTGATTACATCTCCCCGAAAGGAACTATTTGCAGATAAACATCAATTTTTGAAAAATGTTTTAGTCCTTTTTTTGGCCGGTATTAAAAGATTATCGATGGCTAACTACATGGTTTTCAGTTTTGCAGGGTTTTTTAAATTTATTAATCACGGGCCGGATAAATTCGGGCATAATTTGTTAAAAATCACACTTCACCATGTCCAAAAGTAAGTTGTAAAATAATTAAAATTTTGTTGATGCGATTTGTATTATCTTTATCGCCATAAAAAGTAAAATAATGGATAATCATAGCCTCTCCAACGAACAGTTTTTATCTGGCGGTGGAGAAATGGGAGCGTTAATCCGCTCAATGGATTGGTCTGATAATCCACTGGGTCCGGTAGAAACCTGGCCACAAAGTCTTCGTACATCTGTGAGTTTGTGTCTTTCTTCCACTTTTCCGATCCTGATTGCCTGGGGACCAGAGACGATCCAGATTTATAACGATGCTTACCGCCCGATATGTGGGGCAATGCACCCACAATCAATGGGGATGAACTTTCGCATTTGTTGGGAATCTGCCCTGGAGGTAGTTGGCGATAAATTTACGCGCGGACAGCAGGGAGAAGGTACTTATATTACCGATCAGCAAATGTTTTTGTTTCGGTATGGTTACCTTGAAGAAGCTTTCATGACTTTTTCGTTCGCCCCCATCCGCGATGAATCTGGTGAAGTGGGTGGAATATTTCACCCCATTACAGAAACTACTGATAAGATGCTCAATGGCCGCAGAACGCAGGTGCTGCGTGATCTGGCATCGGTGCTGGCCCGGGCAAAAAGCATTGAAGATATTGGTAACCTGATTACTGAAAAGCAGCCAGATTTTGTCGCAGATTTGCCTTTTATCTTGTTTTACAATGTTGCAGATAATGGCGCCTCTGCCAGTTTGATCAGCAGTGCAGGTACAGCACTTGCGCCAGCATTGGCCGTCGAAGAGATAATGTTTGGCGGGAACGACCAGCCCTGGCCATTAGATAAAGCCGCTAATGCCCCCTTGGTTTTAGACGATTTAACCGTCAGGTTTGGAGATTTTACCTGTCAGCCCTATCCCGAAACCCCAACTAATGCTGTAATCTTACCGGTGTTTATCTCCGGTAAAGATAAACCATTTGGTTATGTTGTGGCCGGGGTGAGTGCCAGAAGGGCTATTGACGAAGAATACCTGGGTTTTTATTCGCTTCTGGCCAATACTTTCAGTAGCGCTGTCTCCAATGTGTATGCCTACGAACAAGAACAGAAACGGGCCGAAGCCCTTGCTGCGATAGATAGATCGAAGACGGCTTTTTTTAGTAATGTAAGTCACGAGTTTCGTACCCCGCTAACATTAATGCTCGGTCAACTGGAAGATCTTCAGGCTAAGGCCATCATGGCCGATCCTGAAATTAGCGAGATTGTACTTTCTACGCACCGTAATTCCATGCGCTTGCTCAAACTGGTTAACAACCTGCTCGATTTTAGCCGGGTAGAGGCCGGTAGGGTAAAAGCTGCTTTTCAACCGGTCGACATTGTAGGGGTAACCACCGACCTCGCCAGTAGTTTTAGATCCATTATCGAAAAAGCAGATATGGAGCTTATCGTTAAAGCAGATTTGCAGGCTTTTGAAGTTTTTCTCGACATCCAGATGTGGGAAAAGATTGTACTCAACCTGCTTTCCAATGCTTTTAAATATACACTTGAGGGAAAAATTACAGTAGAACTGATTAAGGAATACACTCATGTGATCTTAAAAGTCTCAGATACCGGGGTAGGCATACCGGAGGCCGAACTTCCGCATATGTTTGAACGTTTTCACCGGGTTGAAAATACGATTGGCAGAACCCACGAAGGAAGTGGCATTGGGCTTTCACTGGTTAGTGAGCTCGTAGGGTTGCATGGCGGAAATATAGCGGTTGAAAGTGTATTTGGATCGGGATCAACCTTCACGTTACGCATTCCCTTAGGTAGTTCACATTTGCCGGCAGAGCAAGTGCATCAAAAAGATTATCAGGTAATGATGAGCGGTTTACGGGAATCGTTTATTCAGGAGGCTTCAGGTTTGTTAGGCGAAGGATACAATGGGGCAGCTTATGAAAACCAACCCATAGAAGCTGTTCATGCACATCAGCCAGATGCTAAGGTGCTTATTGTTGATGATAATAATGATATGCGTGCCTATCTGAAACGTCTGCTGGAGAGTGAATTCACGGTTTACACCGCAGTAAATGGTGCAGATGCATTGCAGCAATTAAGCACTTTTACCCCCGAGCTCATTCTCAGCGATATTATGATGCCGGTGATGGATGGGAAGGGCTTGCTTAAAAAAATAAGGGAGAGAGAAGAAAAACATTGGATCCCACTTATTTTTCTTTCGGCAAGGGCAGGTGAAGAAGCCCGGATTGATGGGTTGGAAGCCGGGGCAGATGATTATCTGGTTAAGCCTTTTTCGGCACAAGAGCTGCTCAGTAAAGTGCGTGCGCAGATAAAAATAAACAGGGTGAGGCTCTACAATGAAAGGCGCATGCGCGATTTCGTGGCTGTAGCCACCCACGAATTAAAAACACCGCTAACCGCACTTTTCGGTTATGTTCAGCTGATCGGGAAAAAATCGGCAACCATTAATGAGCCTTTAATTACTAACGCAGCTGAAAGAGCAGGTTACCAGGTCACCAGAATGGCCAGGCTGGTAGACGACTTCCTCGATATGAGTAAACTGGATGAAGGGATGTTGTACCTGAACTGGGAAAAATTTGATCTTCATACTCTCGTTGAGGAAATCGTAAGGGATGTACAATCTACCTCTCCTGCGCACATGCTTCATTTTAACGCCGGGGAAGCACTTCAGATAAATGGCGATCGGGAGAAAATCGGACAGGTCATTACAAACCTGTTGGTAAATGCGATAAAATATGCACCAGAGGCGCCAAGGGTCGAAATTTATATCACGACAAAAGAAGAGCAGGTAGTGATTAATGTTCGTGATTATGGGGTAGGGATAAAAAAAGAAGATCAGCCGCATGTTTTTAAGCGGTTTTACCGTACCGAATCGGCGAATAAAGGCTTTAGAGGATTTGGTTTGGGCCTATACCTTTGTTCGGAAATTGTAAACCGCCATGGTGGCATTATTGGCGTAGAGAGCGAACCTATGGTGGGTTCTACCTTTTATTTTTCATTGCCGCTAACATGCTAAAGCCTGTGGGTCGCTAATGATTTAAAAACAGCGGCCACCGGTTTTGCCGGTGGCCGCGTCAACTAACCGGTTGTACAGTTATTATTTTAGGTAGATGTGGGATTGTAACAAATGTAGTTTCCGAATTGTTTTGGAATAAGCTATTTTTGCGCGATATTTAGCCAGTCAGGTTTGTTAGAAAGTAACTTAGTTTGTCTAGTTTTATTCACAGAAATGGTTTCATTAGTCGCCAAAAATTTATCAATTTTGTCTGATTTTAGTTGTAAAGAAATAAAACAAATTGTCGCTTAAGCGGTTATATGATGGGTTTTATTCATTAAAACGAAATTAGCCGTGATTAAATCACCATTAAAAATATAAGTCAGATACTCACAATTTTATACAGATCAATTGGAAACATCTAACAATAGAAAATTTGAACTTTCAGGAAATGCCGGTGCATCTAATTTCCAACTGATGACCCTGGCATTGGATGCCTCTATTTCAGGCATTATCATTACAGATAATACCCAGCCAGACAATCCAATAATTTATTGCAACAAAGCATTTGAAAAAATTACCGGGTATTCCAGAAAAGAGATTATCGGCCATAACTGCCGGTTTTTGCAGGCACAAGACCGAAATCAGAAAGAACGGGCAATTTTGGCAAAGTGTATTGACGAAGGGGAAGAATGCCGGGTAGAGATCAGGAACTATAAAAAAAATGGCGATCTGTTCTGGAACGAACTCTATATGTCGCCAGTTAAAAACGCTGAAGGAGAAGTAACACATTTTATTGGTGTACAGAATGATGTAACCTTAAGAAAAAATGCGGAGCAAGATCTGCGTCAGCAGAAACTGGTGATGGAAAAGCGGATTATCGAACGCACAAAGGAACTCAGGGAAAGCGAAGCATTCTTAGCTAGTATTATAGAAACAGTACGCGAGGGACTTTTAGTACTTGATCCTGATTTTAATGTGCTGAGTGCCAACTATCACTTTTTAAGGACATTTAAGGTGAGTAAGGAAGAAACAGTAGGTCGTCAGTTATATGATTTAGGTAACCACCAGTGGGATATTCCAAAATTGCGTGATTTGCTTGTTAAAATCTTACCAACCAACAATCCTGTTGTGGATTTTGAGGTTGAACACGATTTTCCTCATATTGGAAAAAAATTAATGCTTTTGAATGCGTATCGCGTAGAATTTGAAGGACAATTTAAAGACCAGATTCTGCTTGCTATTGAAGATATTACGGAAAGACGTGAAGTAGAAATAAGAAAGGATGATTTTCTATCTATCGCCAGTCATGAACTTCGTACCCCACTCACCACGATAAAAGGTTATGTGCAGTTATTAGAGCGCGCCATGCCTAAGGATGCCAGTGAGAAATTTCTGTCTACTTTCGGCAAAGTATCTGTATATGTAGAACGTTTAAATTCGCTGATCAGCGAGTTGCTTGATGTTTCGCGTATCCAAAGTGGTAATATGGAATTACACATGGCAAAGTTTGATTTTGATACCATGATAACGGAAGCCATTGAAGGCATGCGGGCTACGGTTCCAGGTCACCAAATTATTTTGAGTGGAAAAACAGATGCACAAGTAGTTGCAGATGAATCACACATTGCCCAGGTAGTGAGCAACCTTTTATCGAATGCCATTAAATATGCACCTGATTCAGAGAAAATAGAAGTAAATATTGCCAATGTAAGTGATTATGTTAAGGTATCGGTTAAGGATTTTGGTTTGGGAATGAGTGCCGAAGACAGGAAAAAAGTTTTTGAACGTTTTTACCGTGGTGTAGAAATTCAAAAGAAGTTTCCGGGGATGGGGATAGGACTTTATATTTGCGACCAAATTATTAAAAACCATAATGGAACCCTTTGGGTAGAAAGCGAAATAGGCAAAGGGTCTATATTTAGTTTTACTTTACCGAAGGCAGGAAAGGAAACGAATGGATAAAAAGAAAATCATGATCTGTGATGATGACGAAGGGATTATTGATGTGTTGGAAATGATTCTGGATGAGGTTGGACATAAGGTGATTTCGGTAAATGACAGTTTAAAAGTACAGACGGCTATTGATAGGGAGCAGCCTGATTTATTGATCCTCGATTTGTGGATGCCAAGGCTTTCGGGACAGGAGGTATTAAGGATTTTAAGAAACCACTCAGCCCATGAGAAGCTGAAGGTTATTGTAATTTCGGCCAGCAGGGACGGAGAACAGATTGCCAAAGATGCAGGTGCCAACTTATTTATAGCCAAACCTTTCGATCTGAATAATATTTTAGATTCGGTTAATGCCCTGCTTAATTAAAAGAGATTAGCGATGATCTGTTTTTTTAAATTCCAGCTTTTTAATAATTTATGATTTTCTAAAAAGTTGAATCCGATAACGATTCAATGAATACTATTTTATAGACTACCCATAACAGTCCTATTCTTCATACCGAATCAGTAGTGTTTGCAATTAACTTGTAGGCATTTCATCCTTTTTTAATAAATAATCAAACTAAGTGTTGAGACACATGGTTTCATAGTAAAAAGGGAATGAAAAAATTAACAAACAGTCTGGTTCCACGGCAGGTTACCGGAAGCCAGATGGATGCCGTTGAAGAACGCAAATTAAACAATATCATTCAGGCCCGGGAATTTTTTGCAGCAGCTGAAAAACGGTTGCTGGCAGTGAATGAATGGGGCAAAATATCAGGACTAGCAGACTTTAAGATTTTTATGCCTGATGGAAAACAAGCGCTGCGTTCAGTTCAAAAAGGAGATTTTATCAGAATCGATATCCCAGGTCCCGGTCCGTTATCGGGTAATGGTTTTGATTGGGTGCTGGTTGAAGAAATTAAAAGAGCACTCGACGGTAATTTTGAAATGATCAGTATGTGTGTGCGTCCTTGTTCTTCGCCCCTAAATCAGGATAAAGAGGTTGCTCACTTTTTAAAAGACCAAGCTACTTCTACCTTTATTATCCGTAGGGATCGGATTACGGTACGGGCAGAAGAACATGGCAGGAATGAGCAGGCAAATGTTAATGATGGAAATTTGATTGATCGGGCACGAAACCTGCTTGTTGGCGTTAGTGCAAAGCTGGGATTATCCTACCCTCAATGGAAATTATTGGTAAAAGGACTGCTTGATGGCACACCTTAGTGTTGTAACATGGCAAGTCCTTCCTCATTGCCCTGCATGGCGGCGAGTTCTGCTGCCCGCTGTCCGCGTACATCCGTAATTGAAGTATCCGCACCATTTTCTAATAAGAGTTTCAGCAGGTCGTTCCTGCCGAACATGGCTGCAAACATGAGGGCAGTTCCGCCGTTTCCATGCTGAAGATCTAGTTTTGCACCCTTGGCAATCAGTAGTGCTGCAATGGGCAGGTAACCTTTAAAGCAAACCCCCATTAGTGCCGTGTTGCCACCATAGTCTGCCGCGTTTATGTCTGCTCCAGCTTCTAAGAGTATTTCTGCACACAATAAACGGTTATTGTAACAGGCAATGATTAGTGGTGTATATCCCTTTTCATCCCTGAAATTTATATTGGCACCCCTGCTAATCAGCTCTTTTAATACTTCGGTTTCCCCCTGTCTTGCTGCGGGTATGATCAATAGGTCTAAATTTTCCATGTAAATATAACTGTGGTGGTAGAGAAAAGGTTTTCAATTGTTATTCTGGTTTTCAATTGTCATTGTGAATGCAATGAAAAATCTTTTCTGTTTAATTGCAATTCAAACGATTATTTCAATCAAGTTTTTAATGCTCCTGCAGCTAATTTTTTTTCAGCATTTTTGCTAAAAAAAAGAGGCTGAATCAAAAATTGTAATTCAATCGAATTTGTCACGTTAAGCCTGTCGAAACGCGTTGTAAGAGATTTAAAGTTAATCCTTCGACAAGCTCAGGGTGACAATTCTATATTTATGAGACAGCCTGGAACGAACGGAGCAATAAAAACAGCATAAAACAAAAGGCTCCGGAGAGCCTTTCGCTTTAATTATTCTGCTACAGCTTCCGCATTAACTGCGTTAACTGCTATTTCTGTCAGGGCTACATCTGTTGCCTTTTCATTTTCAAGGGTTTGTGAAAGGAGTTCAGCTACGTCATCGTGGCCAATATTCTCTGCAAATACCTTTAATGTTCCATAGGTTGCAATTTCATAATGCTCAACTTTTTGGGCAGCAAGGATCAGTCCGGCATCACGGATCATGGTACCTTTATCAGTATCAGCAATAATTCCGTTAGCTTCTTCCAGTAAACCAGCCATGGCATCACATTTTTTTGCTGCTGCTTTTTCACCTAAAAGGCTAAATACCTCTTCAAGGGTGCTGATATGTTTTTCTGTTTCCTGAGTATGCTTTTCAAAAGCGGCTGCAAGTTCAGGGCTTGTGGCCGCTTTCTTCATTTTCGGAAGCGCTTTCACAAGATGTTTTTCAGCCCAATAAATATCTTTTAATTCATCTACAAAAAAATCGTGGAATTCTGAATGCTCAATTTTTCCTGTTTTTCCTGTAGGCTTTGCGGTTTTCTTTGCCGTCGTTTTTGTAGTTGCCATAATAAATTTTCTTAGTAGATTCTTTATTTTAGAACAGGGTAAAATCAGGAATGGTTTTGAGTTTTTTCCTCGCTGCTATATTTGACGCTCAACCCTGCTATTATTTCTTTCCGGCCTGAAGAAGGTTGCCTGAAACTTTTAATCATAAACTGATCTCAACTAAATTTTAATGAACGTCATCACTTTAGTTTGTAAGGTTATTGGTCAGTTTTCATTAAGGTTGCATGGCATAACTATCCTTTATAAAACACGTATTAAAACACGGATAAATTACGGAAACTAAATAGCGAAATACAGGGTTCTATAGATGATGGTTAATAAAGAAACATCCTTAAACAAAACATACCATGAAAAAACAAGACAGCGGCAGTAAACCAATACTTAGCGCTAAAGATACGGTAGTGGCTTCTGATGCCTTAAAAGAACTCTTTAAAGATGGAATACGCGATCTTTATTGGGCCGAGAATCATTTGGTTAAAAATTTGCCTAAAATGATTGCCAGTGCAACAGCACCGGCGCTAAAAAACGCAATCGAATCTCATCTTACCGAAACTAAAGGACATGTAGCCAGGCTTGAGAAGGTATTTGAGTTGCTTGGCGAAAAACCCGTAGCCAAAAAATGTGACGCGATGGAGGGATTGGGTAAAGAAGGTGAAAGCATCATTCAGGAGACAGAAGCCGGAACAGCAACGCGTGATGTAGGTATCATACTGGCCAGCCAGAAGGTAGAACATTATGAAATTGCTTCTTACAGCGGACTTTTCCAATTAGCCAACACATTGGGCTTAACAGAAGTGGCAGATTTACTGGAGCAAACACTTGCTGACGAAAAACTTGCTGATACCAAGCTATCTGATATAGCTGAAAATGAAATTAACTACCAGGCAGCCGACGAGGCTTAAGAAAGGAGAAATAAAATGGCAAAAAAAACAACGGTTAAAGATACTGGTCCGATTAATCAGGACAATGATAAAACCACAAAACTGGAGGTCTTTGTTGCAGATGCTACCGGTGAAAAACTGACAACCGATCATGGTGTTAGCATAAACGATGATCAGAATTCACTTAAAGCCGGAGATCGGGGTGCAACCTTATTGGAAGATTTTATTCTAAGGGAAAAAATCACTCATTTCGACCATGAGCGGATTCCTGAGCGTGTTGTACATGCCAGGGGATCTGGAGCGCATGGGGTATTTAAGGTGTACGAAGATATGTCTGACCTCACCCGGGCAGCTTTTCTTTGCGATCCGGGTGCAGAAACCCCTGTTTTTGTGCGTTTTTCAACCGTAGCAGGATCAAGAGGATCTACAGATGTGGCGCGCGATGTTCGTGGTTTCGCCGTAAAATTTTATACACAGGAAGGTAATTTCGACCTCGTAGGTAACAACATGCCTGTATTTTTTATCCAGGATGCAGTTAAATTTCCTGATCTGGTACATGCAGTAAAGCCGGAGCCAGATAATGAAATGCCTCAGGCTGCATCGGCACACGATACTTTTTGGGATTTTATTTCCTTTATGCCCGAATCTGCCCATATGATCATGTGGGTGATGAGCGACAGGGCCCTTCCAAGAAGTTACCGCATGATGGAAGGTTTCGGAGTACATACTTTCCGTTTGATTAATGCAGCTGGCGTGTCCAGTTTTGTGAAATTTCACTGGAAACCATTATTAGGTGTACACTCGGTTGCCTGGGATGAAGCACAGAATATTTCGGGAAAAGATCCCGATTTTCACAGACGGGATTTGTGGGACGCGATAGAAGCCGGTGCTTTTCCGGAGTGGGAACTTGGCGTTCAGATTGTTGCAGAAGAAGATGAATTTAAGTTTGGCTTCGATTTATTGGATCCGACCAAACTCATCCCCGAAGAGCTGGTTCCGGTGCAGCGCATTGGAAAAATGACTTTAAACCGTAATCCGGATAATTTTTTCGCTGAAACTGAACAGGTTGCTTTTCATGTTGGTCATGTTGTTCCCGGAATAGATTTTACTAATGATCCACTTTTGCAGGGAAGGCTGTTTTCATACACCGATACGCAGCTGATCAGGTTGGGCGGGCCAAATTTCCATGAGATTCCGATTAACAGGCCGGTGGTGCCCGTACATAATAACCAGCGTGATGGTTATATGCGCCAAACCATCAACCGCGGCAAAACCAGTTATGGCCCTAACGGGATCGCTGCAAATGATCCACAACAGGCTAAAGCAGCCGAGGGCGGGTTTGTAAGTTACAATGAACGAATTGATGCCAGGAAAATCCGCGCAAGAAGCAGGAGCTTTTTTGATCACTTCTCGCAGGCCAGGTTATTCCTTAATAGTCAGTCTGAAGCCGAAAAAAACCACCTGATCGATGCCCTTACTTTTGAGCTGGGTAAGGTAAAAATGGTTGAGATTAGAACACGCATGCTGGGCTTACTTAACCATATTGATAAAGGCCTGGCAGCAGCTGTAGCTTATGCGCTTGGACTTCACGTTCCAACCATTCCTTTAGCAGAACTTAATGGTAGTATCCCGGCTGATGCCGATCCTGCTGATTACACCCCGGAACAGAAAGAAGGTGAAGTTACAAAATCGGAGGCCTTGAGCATGGCCGGCACGCCTAAAGATTCCATCGCGACCAGAAAAATCGCCATTCTTGCAGCAGATGGCGTAGATGGGAAATCGCTTAGTGCAGTAAAGGATGCACTCGTTGCCGAAGGTGCAGTTGTGCACATTATTGCACCAAAACTGGGCATCATTCTTTCACAGGAAGATCAGCAGATTGAAGTAGATGAGAGTTTCCTTACGGCGGCCTCTGTACTTTATGATGCTGTTTATCTTCCAGGCGGAACAAATAGTTCTGCAACGTTGGAAGCAGAAGCTAGTGCGGTACATTTTCTGAACGAAGCTTTTAAACACTGTAAAGCAATTGCTGCCGGTGCTTCAGCCATACAGGTTTTAGAGGCTACCTATTTTTACAAGAAACTTCCTGATGAATATTCGCAGGAAACGGTGCTGCGTGAGGGCATAATCGTTTCAGACAATCTTTCTTCGTCAGTGGAACTGTTTATCAAAATGATTGCTCAGCACAGATTTTGGGACCGGGAAGTGGCGCGAAAAATTCCGGCATAGCAGCGCCAGTTTATTGAACATTCTTCACATAATTCAACCAGGTGAATTCACCTGGTTGTTTTTTTTAAAATAAAACAAACTGCCAAAGGTTTTAAAAGGTTCTTATAACTGAAGAGGCATTCTATTGGCGAAATATCATTTGTCCCCAATCGGGCGAATTCACCTGCCCGCAAATATCAATTAGAATAAGCTTAAAAATTATGGAAAACAAAAAAACAGATTCTGATGCACAGAACGAGGAGAAAGTAGGCGTTATCCCAGTCTCACAGTTAGAGGGAAGTGATGCTGATATGGATCAACAGGATAATGAAGTCAATCAGAAAACAGCTGAACAAGCCACAAAATCTGATTCGGATGTTGACAAGCAGACAGGCAAAAACAATGGCGACTAAAAAATTATAAATTTAATGGTGGTTTTTGATGAACCTGAAAAATATATGTTATGGAAAATATAAGGCATTTCGGCCTGATTACCGGGCCCGGTAGCGGCATTGGTTATGAGGCCATGATTACGGGAAAGACAGGGTGATCTCTGGGTTTAAGAATAAATTGAAGTAGCCATGGGAAATATAACACCTGATAGTATGCTTACAGAACAGACCGGTAAGCAACTGGAACCAGTGGATAAATCATAAACTTTATCCACCGGTAAATTATAGATTTCAAATAAATTACTCCTTGACAGAAGCAACGCGTAGTGCCCACATGTACAGGCGGGGAGAATTTTTTTATGTGTATAAAAGATTTCTTTACTACCATTTAAAAAATCCACCAGCGCGATCGTCATTGCGAGGAGGGACGACGAAGCAATCTTTCATGTAGGCAGGCTTCGTCGGCTAAAAAAGCCTTCTCGCAATGACGGAGCTTTGTTAAACAAACCATCTATTAGTCGCTTTTAAGGCTGACCATTCCCTCCGGCAGCGCCATATATCTGCCCAGTAGAAAAACTGGCGTCATTTGCAGCAAGCTGAACATAAATGGATGCCAGTTCGGCAGGCTGTCCCGGTCTGCCCAAAGCTGTATCTTTACCAAATTCTTTAAGTTTCTCAGGCGTCGACCCACCTCCCATTTGTAAAGGTGTCCATATCGGTCCAGGGGCAACTCCGTTTACCCGAATGCCTTTAGGACCAAGTTGTTTGGCCAGTGATTTTACAAAATTGGTGGTAGCGGCTTTTGTTTGTGCGTAATCATAAAGATCAGGTGACGGATCTGTGGCCTGTACCGAAGTAGTTCCAATAATGGATGAACCCGGTTTTAAATGTGGTAAGGCGGCTTTGATAATCCAAAAGGGCGCATATATGTTCGTTTTTATGGTCCAGTCAAATTGCTCACTGGTTAAATCCGCAAGCGAAGGTGTGCTTTGCTGTCTTGCGGCATTACTAATCAAGATATCAAGTCCGCCCAACTGACTTACAGCATTGTCAACCAGCTTTTTGCAAAAAGCTTCATCCCTGATATCTCCCGGAATTGCAACGGCTTTGCGGCCAGCTTTTTTAATCAGTTCAACAACTTCTTTAGCATCTGGCTCCTCCTGAGGTAGATAATTAATGGCCACATCTGCACCCTCTCTGGCATAGGCAATAGCTGCGGCCCTTCCCATACCCGAATCGCCACCGGTAATCAGTGCTTTTCTGCCCATCAATCTCCCCGAACCCTTATAACTGGTTTCGCCGTGATCGGGCCTGGGTACCATTTTGCTGGCCAGTGCCGGCCAGGGTTGGTTTTGGTGGTTAAAAGGTGGTCGTGGATACTTTGTTGTAGGATCCTCAAGCGCCGCAGGTGACGGATAATAAGTTTTGTCTACCGTTGCCGCATTTAGTGTTGGTGCAATGGCCATGCTGGCCAACCCGATACCGAGACCGCCTAGCGCCTCACGTCGTGTAATATTTTTTTTCCCGTCCATAATGATGTTTTAATAGGTATAGATATAACCGGATAAAATTTTAGAAGGTTTGGCTTTTTTAAACTTTAATAAATGAGCTGGCCACTTCTAAAACTTTTAGCGCATTTTTCTTGTTTTTTTCTAAAGTTCTTCAATGGAAATAGATATACAAAAGCGAAAAATAGGATTAAACTTTAAGGAGAACGGGGCAGCCGAAATCAGGCTTTGGGCACCTTTGGCGGCGCAGGTTTCTATTTTGATAGCAGATCGCGAATTGACTTTACAGCTGTTTGATGAAGGCTATGGTTATTGGTATTTGCAAACAGACCAGGTCAGGAAAAATGATCCATATCGCTTTAAAATTACGCCTTTAACTGACGCAGAAACCTTGGAACGTGCAGATCCAGCTTCCTTATTTCAGGAGGAAGGACCACACGGACCATCTACGGCATTCGATGTAAACGCTTTTTCGTGGACGGATGCGGATTGGAAAGGAGCAGACTTAAAAGATTTTATAATCTACGAGCTCCACACCGGAACCTTTACACCAGATGGAGATTTTGCCGCTATCGAAACTAAACTGGATTTTCTGGTGGAACTTGGCATTACCGCCATAGAAATTATGCCGGTTGCACAATTTCCTGGCAATAGAAACTGGGGTTACGATGGTGTGTTCCCCTTTGCTGTGCAAAATACCTACGGTGGACCATCATCCTTACAGCACTTGGTTAATGCCTGCCATGCTAAAGGTTTGGCCGTTATTTTAGATGTTGTGTATAACCATGTTGGGCCTGAAGGGAATTACTTTTCCGATTTTGGCGAATATTTTACCGATAAATACCAAACACCATGGGGCAAGGCCATTAATTTTGATGATGCAGGCTGCGATGCCGTACGTAATTTTTTTATCGAAAATGCCTTGATGTGGTTCCGGGATTTTCATATTGATGCGCTTAGGCTGGATGCGGTACATGCCATTAAAGATTTTAGTCCGGTACATATTCTGGCAGACATTAAAACCTACACCGAAAAACTTTCTCAAAGTACCGGCAGGGCATACCAGTTAATCGCTGAGCTTGATTTAAATGATGAGCGTTATATCAGGGATCAAAGCAACTATGGCTACGGCATGGATGCCCAATGGGTAGATGAATTTCACCATGCGCTTCGGGTTTGTACCGGGCAAGCCAAAGAAGGTTATTATTCAGATTTTAATGGGGTAGCAGATCTGGCTAAATCCTATCAAGATGCTTATGTATATACCGGCCAGTACTCTCCACATCGAAAAAGGAAGTTTGGAATGCCTGTACAGCAAGTTTCAGGTGCTAAATTTGTTGTCTTTTCCCAAAATCACGATCAGGTGGGCAACCGTATGCTGGGCGAAAGAAGCAGCGCCCTGGTTAGTTTTGAAATGTTGAAGGTCATGGCAGGCGCAGTTTTTTGCGGTCCTTTTCTACCCTTAATTTTTATGGGCGAGGAATGGGCAGAAACCAATCCTTTTCAGTTTTTCGTAAGCCATAGCGATGAAGAGCTGATTGAAGCCGTAAGAAAAGGAAGAAAAGCAGAATTTGCCGCCTTCCATACACATGGCGAAACACCCGACCCACAGGCAGTATCTACTTTTGAACATTCCAGGCTTGATTGGGAAAAAACAGCAGAACCAACACACGGGATCATGCTCAATTATTATAAAACTTTGATTGCGTTGCGGAAAAAACATCCCGTATTCGCCAACCTGGATCGGCATCATGTACACGCAGAAGCCTTTCCTGAAAAAAACGCCCTCGTACTAAAACGCTGGAAAGACAGTGAAGCAATTTTGGCCATATTCAATTTTTCCAAACAAGAACAAACCCTATCCATTGACCCTGCATTTCAACAGGCCTCGGTGTTATTAGATTCTTCTTTAAAGCATTGGAATGGTCCAAGCCCAGAATCAAAACAGCTATCGGCTGCAAGCCAGTATACTTTATTTCCAGAATCCATTATTATTCTTTACAAAGCAGATGCATAAACCTACTTCTACCTATCGGATCCAGTTTCATAAAAACTTTAACCTTAAATCTCTTGATCAAATCATTCCCTATCTAATTGAACTGGGGATCGGGACCTTATACGCTTCGCCGATTTTTGAGGCGATGCCCGGAAGTACCCATGGCTATGATGTGGTAAACCCCTTGAAGTTAAATCCCGAGATCGGCACCGAGGAAGAATTGATCAAAATTTCTAAAAAGTTAAAAGCTGCCGGCATCAGCTGGCTTCAGGATATTGTGCCCAACCACATGGCCTTTCATCCGGATAATGCCTGGTTAATGGATGTGCTGCAAAAAGGAAAAGCTTCAGATTTTGCATACTTTTTTGATATTGACTTGCAAAAAGGAGATGGCCGTTTGATGGTCCCTTTTTTAGGTGAAGACCTTGAAGAAGCAATTGCCTCGCAAAAAATAAAGCTGGTAGCCATTAAAGGTCAATACTATCTTAACTACGGCGAATCTAACTGGCCGGTCAATGCAGAAACTGCTAAGGTACTTTCAACACAAGAACTCAAGAAAATTAATAGCGATGCTGAAGCCTTAACCAGGATTGTCGAAAACCAGCATTACCGTTTATGCAACTGGCAGGAAACTGATTACAATATTAACTATCGCAGGTTTTTTACCGTCAATGCCTTGATTTGCCTCAATATGCAGCATCAGGAAGCCTTTGATCTTTATCACCGTTATATCTTTGAACTAATTGATAAAGGCATTTTCCAGGGATTGAGGATCGATCATGTTGATGGACTTTATGATCCTGAGGAATATGTGCAAAGGCTTAGGAAAGCTGTTGGCAAAGACATTTACATCGTGGTTGAAAAAATTCTCGAAAATGGCGAAGCATTACCTCAGGACTGGAAAGTACAGGGCACTACCGGCTACGACTTTTTAGCAATGGTAAACAATCTTTTTACCAACAAAGCCGCAGAAAAGCCCTTTAACAAGCTTTATCAGGAAGTAACCGGCAAAAAACTCGATCTGTCTAAACTGATTTACGAAAAGAAAAGCAACATCTTGTTTAAGCATATGCAGGGTGAACTGGATAATTTATTTGAAGGTTTACTGGGCCTTAAACAGCCTGAATTTTCAACCATAAACCAGGCCGATCTTAAAGCAGCGCTCGCCGAAATGCTGATAGCCATGCCTGTATACCGATATTATAACTATCGTTTTCCACTTGCGGAGGCAGAAGCACTTCATGTTCAAAGTTTGCTTATACCCATTTTTCATCATAAAAAGCTGGCTAAGGCGGGAGAAGTGTTGACTAAAATCTTTTTGGAAATTCCAAAAAAGAAAAGCCTGGCCTATAATAAAAAGTTGAGTCATTTTTTTCAGCGCTGTATGCAGTTTACGGGACCGCTCATGGCTAAAGGGGTAGAAGACACTGCTATGTTTACCTATAACCGCTTTATAGGCCATGCTGAAGTGGGCGACGCACCGGATGCTTTTGGAATGACCGTGGAGGAGTTTCACCATGAAATGTATAATCGACAGCAAGACTGGCCATTTAGCATGAATGGAAGTTCCACTCATGATACCAAAAAAGGGGAAGACGTTAGGGCAAGGTTAAACGTACTTAGCGATCTTCCGGAGGAGTGGGCTCAATTGGTGCAGCAGCTCAAAAAAACTTTCACCGCTTTACAAAAAGAGCATCCATCTTTTAAGCAATTACATGATAATGATATTTATCTGGTGCTGCAAACCATTGTCGGTGCTTTGCCCTTTCATAAAGATGATGATAATGAAATTGAAAGCCGTTTGGCACAATTTATAGTAAAAGCACTAAGGGAATCTAAAAAGCGGTCAAACTGGGCAGATCCTGATGAACATTATGAGGATAAACTCATTGAATTTGCGCAGCTTATATTAACTGAGCCGCAGGAGAGCAACAGTTTAATCAGGAATTTTTTAAAGCGAATAGCAGATTTTGCAGTGATCAATAGCTTAATTCAGCTAACCGTAAAATTTACCTGCCCAGGTATCCCAGATCTTTACCAGGGAACGGAATTATGGGATTTAAGTCTGGTTGATCCCGATAACAGAAGACCAGTGGACTTTGACGATAGGGCTAATTTGCTGGCCTCTTTTGAGGAGCCCGTCGATGTTAAAAAACTTTTGAAAGAAAAATTTTCGGGAAAAATAAAAATGTGGCTAACCAGAACTTTGCTAGGGATCAGAAAATCGGAGGCAGCGGTTTTTGAACGCGGGGCCTATCGCCCTTTACAGGTTCAAGGTAAGTATAGTCAGCATATTTGTGCTTTTGCCAGACAATACAAAGACCAATGGCTAATCACGGTAGTTCCTTTAGGTTTTGCCAAATGCTGTGAAAATCAAAATGTAGCGGCCGATAGTTTTGATTGGGAAGATACCGAAGTGTTGTTGCCAAATGAGACACCCCTTGGCTGGCAAAACCTGCTGACCGGGAAAAAAGAGTATAAAGATCCGCTTTACAAAGGTATTCTGATTAGCCAGTTGTTCAATTCTATTCCATTGGCAGTAATTAAATTAATTCCTGAAAATAATCAGCGTGCTGCAGGTGTACTCATGCATATTAGTGCTTTGCCATCCCGTTTTGGTATCGGCGATCTAGGCCCCGGTGCCTATCAATTTGTAGATTTTCTTGCCGCATCACGTCAACACTACTGGCAGGTTTTACCGCTTAACCCTACCAAAAAAGAAACCGGGTATTCGCCTTATTCCAGCAATTCTTCAATGGCCGGAAATACGATGCTCATCAGTCCCGAAAGTTTATTTGAACAAGCGCTTTTAAGCGAAAGCGATCTGAATGCTGCTATGCTGCCAGAAACAGGGCCGGTAGATTTTGAGAAAACTGAAGAAATGAAACAGCGGACTTTACACAAAGCTTATCAGCTGTTTAAACTTAATGGAGATGAAAATCTGGTTAAAGAATTTGAAGCGTTTTGCAAAACTGAACAAAGCTGGTTAGCTGATTTTTCTATTTATGCCTGCATAAAGCAATATTTTAAGGGTAAAGAATGGTTTAACTGGTCAGAAAAATTTAAATTAAAAGATCCTAAAACCATTGCAGATTTTGAAAAAAGCCATGAGGCAGCAATAGAAGAAATAAAATGGAACCAGTTTATTTTCTATCGCCAATGGTACCATTTAAAAGAATACGCAAATGCGAAAGGCATAGACCTGATTGGTGATCTTCCATTTTACCTCGACCATGATTCAGTTGAAGTATGGTCACAACGCGAAAATTTTCTATTGGATAAAAGTGGGAATCTGACAGTCGTAGCCGGCGTTCCCCCTGATTATTTTAACGAAAAGGGGCAACTTTGGGGCATGCCGATATACAACTGGGAAAAGATGAAAAAGGATGGTTATACGTGGTGGGAAAACCGCTTGAAAAAAAACCTACAGCTGTTTAATCTTCTCCGTTTAGATCATTTCAGAGCCTTTTCTAGTTACTGGCAGGTTGCGGCTGGTAGTGAAGATGCTGTTGATGGTACATGGAAGCCTGGAGTTGGAGCCGATTTTTTTTATCAAATACAAAAGAAATTAGGTGAACTTCCCTTTATTGCCGAGGATTTGGGCGAAATTTCAGCTGATGTGGAGCAGTTGCGGCAAAAATTTCAATTACCAGGAATGAGAGTTCTGCAGTTTGCATTTGGAGAAGATTTAGCGGGATCAGTACATATTCCACATCAGTTTGGCTCAGCAAATTGTATTGTTTACACCGGAACGCACGATAACAATACCACTTTAGGTTGGTTTAAAAATGAAACAGATCCAAAGGTTAGAGAGCGGCTTTCCAGATATGTTGGAAAAGTGGTGAATGAACAGGATATCAATGCCATGCTGATCAAACTCTGTTATGCTTCAATTGCCAAAATGGCCATCATACCTATGCAGGATATCTTGCAGTTAGATGAAACGGCCAGGATGAACGTACCGGGTATGGCAATAGGAAATTGGAGATGGAGAGCAGATAAAAACTTTATCAGCGAGAGAATAATAAACTGGCTGAAAGCAGAAACCGAACTTTATGGGCGTTAGGCACTTATGAAAATAATTTTGGGAGGCACATCTTTCTACTGTGTAAAACGATGTGCCTTGAATGTTTTCTGTCCAGTTCTTTTGTTGCCAATCGTGGCCTTCTGGTGAGCAGGCGTTCAGCAGTTCGTAAAATAATTAAATTACCTAAACTATAGCTGACTTTATGATGTTCATTATTAAGCACCGCAGTTGATTGATAAAGGTGAAACATTAATTATTCTTGAAACCAAATACTATGAAAGCAGCAGTATTTCACAAACCTGGTGATATCCGGGTAGACAATGTACCCGATCCCGAAATTTTAGATCCAAGGGATGTAATTCTGAAAGTTACCTCAACTGCCATCTGCGGTTCAGATCTCCATATCTTAAGTGGTGCAGTGCCGCAAAAAGAGCCACTGGTTATGGGACACGAATTTATGGGAATTGTAGAAGAAGTAGGTTCTGCTATTACCAATCTCAAACGTGGTGATCGCGTAGTGGTCCCTTTTCCCATTTCATGCGGAAAGTGTTTTTTCTGTACGCATGAGGCATCTCCGGCATGCGAAAATTCAAATTTTAAAAACTATGGTCCGAATGGCGACATGATGAGCCAGAAAGGTGGTGCATTATTTGGTTATACAGATCTTTATGGTGGATATTCCGGTGGGCAGGCTCAATATGTAAGAGTACCTTATGCAGATATCAGTCCGAGGATTGTTCCGGAGCACTTAAGTGATGAGCAGGCACTTTTTCTAACTGATATTTTCCCTACGGGTTGGTCGGCTATTGACTGGGCACAGCTTAAAGGAGGTGAGGTAGTGGCCATTTTTGGATCAGGCCCAGTGGGTTTGATGGCCCAAAAAGCAGCTTGGATTAATGGAGCGAGTAGGGTAATTGCGATCGATCCTCTTGATTACAGGTTGGAAAAAGCAAAAGCGGTAAACAATGTCGATATCCTCAATCCACATAAAGTTGATGTTGTTGCGGCGATAAGGGAAATGACCGGTGGACGGGGAGCCGATGTGTGTGTAGATGCCGTTGGCTTTGAGCCTGAACGTAGTTTTATGGATAAGGTTAAGGCAACGATAAATTTTGAAAAAGGATCAATAAAAGTTCTTGAAATGTGTTTTGAGGCTGTCCGCAGGATGGGAACAGTATCTATTATGGGTGTTTACGGATCTCCTTATGATAATTTTCCGCTTTTCAGGATATTCGACAAAGGTATTACCATTAAGCAGGGACAGGCACCGGTACTTAACTATATTGATAAACTGATCGGGCTTGTAGATGAGGGTAAAGTAGTGCTGGATGATATTATAACCCATACAATTCCGCTCGAAGATGCTGCTCGTGGCTATAAAATTTTTGATGAGAAAGAAGAAGACTGTGTTAAGGTCGTATTAAAACCTTAATTGATAATGAAATTTGAAGCTGTAATATAGAATAATCATCTTGAACTTATCAAAGGACCTGTTTAAATGTATCTCAAAGCGTTTCAACAGGTTCGGTTTGCAAAACCAATAGAATTAAATTTATGATACAGCTTCATTTTTTTTCCTTTTTTAAAAAGATTGCTTTTTATTTAACTTCTCTTCGCATTGTGCTGCAAATCGGCTAATTAAAAAGGCTCTTCAAATAAATAGAGAGCTGTGTACATTCTAAGTATTTTCTTACCCCTATTTCTTATTTTCTAAAATCCCAAGATAGGCTCATATAATCAGAAATCATTTCAAAAATTCAATCCCTCCAGGCCAGTTAGTGAAAATTTGAAAAGAATCTTTGGGTATGTGACTTACTTATTTGAGGAAAATTCTGTTAAATATAAAAATGGCACAAGATTCTTCTCATAATAAGATAAATGTCATTAAAACAGCTCTTTTTTAAATATATTATCAATTTTAAATGGCATCTAAATTAATAATTATATATTTGCAGCCTTGAAAGTAAGCAATGTCTAATACTCTTAATCAGAGCTTTAAATATTACTTATAACCGAGCCATAGGAATAAGGCTTTTTTAATTTTTGAAGATAACCTAAACAACCTGAATGCTTAATTTAGTTCTCTTTGGCCCTCCAGGGGCGGGTAAAGGCACCCAATCTGAAAAACTGATTGCAAAATATCAGTTGGTACACGTTTCAACAGGCGATCTTTTTAGAGCACACGTTAAAGGAGAAACAGAATTAGGAAAAAAAGTGAGTCAATTGTTGGCTGATGGGGAATTGGTTCCTGATGCCATTACAATTGCCATGCTTGAAGAAGAGGTGGATAAAAATCCTGATGCAAAAGGATTTGTGTTTGATGGATTTCCGCGTACCGTTCCGCAAGCCATTGAGCTTGATTTATTTTTAGAGCGTAAAGGCAGTAAAATTGCTGGTGTTATTGCTTTAGATGTTGACCAGGATGAGCTTACAAAACGTATTGCTGAGCGCCATAAAATTAGCGGTCGCCCTGATGATGATGCCGAAAAACTGAAAAAACGGATTTCAGAATACTTTAACAAAACGATTCATGTATTGCCTTATTATGAAGAGCAGGGAAAGTTGAATAAAGTAAACGGAATCGGTGAAATAGAAACCATTTACAACGATCTTTGCGCAGTAATTGATCAGTATAAAGTTTAATTTATTTGTAAATAGCAGGTATAAATACCAATTATAGGGTATCAGTAAAATGCATCAGGTTTAATTTTAATCCCTGAGGTTATTTACAAAAACATACAAAGAGTTATAATGTTAAAAACGTTATAACTCTTTAATTTTAAAGGAATTGTTATTTTAACTTTCCATTATTAAACATTACAATAATAAAATATGTCACAGGGTTCGAATTTCGTAGATTATGTAAAAATTTGTTGCCGTTCTGGTAAAGGTGGTCCAGGTTCAGCACATCTACATCGTGATATTTTGACATCAATGGGTGGCCCTGATGGTGGTGATGGCGGTCGCGGTGGCCACATTATCGTTAAAGGCAGTATTCATATCTGGACATTATTACACCTTAAATACCGTAAACATATTATTGCTGAAGATGGTGGAGCAGGTGGGAGTTCGCATAAATCCGGTAAGCAAGGTAAGGATGAAATATTAGAAGTTCCACTTGGTACCATTGCCAAAGATGCTGAAACCGGAGAAATCCTTTTCGAAATCACCAAAGATGGCGAAACCAGGATTTTAACGGCTGGTGGCCGTGGTGGTTTGGGTAATGCGCATTTCAAAAATGCTGTTCAGCAAACGCCGCGCTTTGCACAACCCGGCGAGCAGGGGCAAGAGGTGTGGAACATTTTAGAGTTAAAGGTTTTAGCCGATGTTGGTCTCGTGGGTTTTCCGAATGCAGGGAAATCTACTTTACTGTCTGTAGTTTCGGCAGCTAAACCAGAAATTGCTGATTATCCTTTTACTACTATAGTTCCCAATCTGGGTATTGTAAGTTACAGGGGTGGAAAATCTTTTGTAATGGCCGACATTCCCGGCATTATCGAAGGTGCATCAAAAGGTAAAGGCTTAGGTTACCGTTTCCTGCGTCATATCGAGCGAAACTCCGTGCTATTGTTTATGGTTCCGGCAGATACAAGTCGCTCAATTAAAGAAGAATACGAAATTCTTAAAAGTGAGTTAGCATCCTATAATCCCGAATTAATGCAAAAACCACACGTTTTAGCCATTACCAAATCAGATATGTTGGATGATGAACTGATGGAAGAAATGAAGCAGGATCTACCCAATATCCCTTCCATATTTATCTCTTCAGTAGCTGAAAAGAATATTTTAGAGCTGAAAGATATGCTATGGAAAGCAATTGAAGGGTAAGGTGGTTAATTAGTTCAGTGGTCATTTGTTTATTAGTTTGTATTTCTTACAATAAACCAATGACTAATGAACCAATGACTAATAAACTATTAATCAATTAGGCTCTCCAACGGTCAACCGCCAAACCAATCCACTCTTTAAATAACATTTCCCATGCACCTAACGCGCTGGCATTTGGGATCATGAAATCACTAAGTTCAAATTCGGTATGGCCAGAGAAATTGGTTGGATAAAATTCGGTTTTTTGTTTAGCGAGTTTATCAAAAATCAATTTTGCCCTCGGAATGTGCCAGGCACTGGTAATGACCAATATTTTTGCCTTAGGGTTATTTTTTGTGATGAGCGCAAGGCTATACCTGGCATTCTCAATAGTATTTCTGCTTTGGTTCTCCATTAATATTGCGGAATCCGGAATGCCTATCATTTTCAGGTAATTAACTGCTAAATTAGCTTCTTTTACCTGTTTGTTGATTAAATTTGCATTTCCGCTACTGATTAATATCTGCTTAATCTTGTTTTTTTTATATAGCGAAATGGCTTGGAACAACCTATCACTTGCCCCATTAAAAGCGATTTCATTATTCCTTTTGTTTAAACCCGAAAAGCCTCCTAGAACTATTCCTACATCGTAATTTTCCGTTTTAGGATAACCAGCTTCATAACTGTTTATTATTTTTTCAACAATAAAGTTATTGGAGAAAAGTAAAAAAGTGGCTAAAGCACCTAATGCATATCTTTTCCTTTGTTTAGCTTCTTTTGACGCAATTACAAAAATTAAAAGCACAAAAACCCACACAATGGGTTTGATGAGGAAAAGCAAAATTTTGGACAGGATAAATACCATATTTAGCAATTATCCTGTAAAGCTAATCAATTGTTTGTCTGTAAGGGTTTGTAGCATGGATTAACTTTTTCATACCATAAATCACTTTACGTTATTTTTTACCCTTGTCCTTCCTGGACCTGCACATTTTCATGTGCGTTTTCCAGAATCTCTTTTACATCCGATTTTCGTTTTTTAGCAATCGTATGTTTAAAATGTGGAATTTCATGCTCAACAATATCTTCTTCAATAGCTTCTACGCCAAAAACTTTTTCTTTTAGCAGGTTATATTTATCTTGAAAACCATAACGAAGATTTTTGGCACCGCCCGCAATTTTTCCACGCGTGCCTGCGCCGCTGTCAGGAGCAAATAAAATACTTATTACTGCCCCAGCTGCTAAGCCAGCCACTAAGGCCAGGGCTATTTTTGCACTGTTATCCGATTCGTTCTTTAAATATTTTCTGATTAACTTTCTGTATTTCATAAGATAATGCTTTTAACAAGGAACAATTGGCATGTTATAATGTTTGAGCTTTTTTGATTTGGAATACAGTTACAATTGATTTGTTTTATTTAAAGGTTCCGGTTTTAAATTTATTAAAGTATATAAACAATGAACTTTTTGGGTTCTCCTGAAAATATTTTGATATTTAAAAATTGCAATGTCCATTGATTTCAGATATATCCTTTTTAAAAAAACAAAAAGGGGCTGGTTCTTTTTTAAACCTGCAATTTAAGACCGCAATCGTTAGTAAAAACTAAATTCATGACCAATAACCTCAACATTTTAAAATTTAGGGATTAAAAAGTCGATTAACTATATTCATAAGGATCAGAAATTGGATTAATCATAAAAATTGTGGCAGGCTTTGCTTTGTAGCCGCGCTACAGTGAAGGAGACAACGCCAAAGATATTATACAGCTAGTCAACCGGCAAACATTCGAGATAGAATTGGGAAGTGTGATCAACACCGGGTGACTAAACAGGCTATTAGATTCGAGTAACTGTTTAAAAAAAAAGACCAGACAATTACATATGTTTAAAGTTAAAGCCCAATATTTGGACTACTAAAACGAATTACATGGTAAAAGCAACAATAAATAAAGAACATTATGCCTGTTCGGTCACAAATGGATCGCATGATATTATAGTAGATGAACCGCTGGAATTAGGGGGTACCGACAAAGGTTTTGCTCCAAAAGGATTACTAATGGCTTCTCTGGCCTCATGCGTAGCCATAACCTTAAGGATGTATGCCGACAGAAAAGAATGGCCGATTGATAAAATTGAAGTAGAAGTCAATATTGATACTGAAAACGGCGAAACGGTATTTTTGGAAGAGATTACCTGTACGGGCATGCTTACAGAAGAACAGAAAGTCAGGCTGGAAGAAATTGCAGCAAAATGTCCGGTGAGTAAAATGCTGGCTGCTGGTCATGAAGTCAGATCCAGCGTACTTTAGGTTATATTGATGGTGCAAAACTCCTTGCACAATCATAAAAAGCTTTAATATCTTTGTAATCTACAGTTTTCGCTGCGTTAAAAAATAATTTATGCCTACTGAAATAAAATGCCCCAATTGTGCCCATGTTTTTCCTATGGAAGAAGCTATGGCCGAAGATTATAAGAAAGAGTTACGTGAGAAAGCGGCTGCTTATGCCAGGCAGAAAGATGAAGAATACCAGCGTAAACTGCAGGTTTTTGAATCAGAAAAACAACAGCAGTTGAAAGCTTTTGAGGCCAAACTTACCGAAGAGAAAACCAGGCTTAAAGATAATCTGGAAGAAAACCTGCGTAAAAGTATCTCGGCCGATTTTGAAAACAAGCTGCAGATATTGGAAGGTAATGCCAAAGAAAATGCAGAAAAACTAAAGTTGGCCCGCGAAAAGGAACTGGATTTTTTACGCCGGGAGGAAAGCCTTAAGGTGAAAGAAGAAGAAATGGAACTCGCTTTTCAGCGTAAAATGCAAGAGCAGCGTAATGAGCTGGTAGAACAGATCCGTAAGCAGGAAGCAGAAAAAAATAGCATTAAAGATACTGAACATCAGTTACGCTTAAAGGAGCTGGAAAAGCAACTCGATGATCAGAAAAAACTGGCCGAAGAGATGAAACGCAAAGCCGAGCAGGGAAGTATGCAATTGCAGGGCGAAGTGCAGGAATTGATCCTGGAAGAATTGCTGCGTAGCAATTACCCTTTTGATTTAATTGAAGAAGTGGGTAAGGGGGTGCGTGGGGCAGATTGTGTACAGGTGGTGAGGAATCAATTTGGACAGGAATGCGGTAAAATAATTTACGAAAGCAAACGTACCAAAGATTTTGGTGGCGACTGGATCGAGAAACTGAAGAAAGATATGCGGAGCATGGGCATTGATGTAGCCGTAATCGTAAGTCAGTGTTACCCAAAAGGGATGGATTGTTTCGGACAGCGTGATGGGGTATGGATCTGTTCTTTCGAGGAAGTAAATGCCGTAGCCTATGTATTGCGTGAAGGTATTTTGCGTTTGGCAGGTGCAGTAAAATCACAGGAAAACCGTGGCGAAAAAATGCACATGTTATACGATTATTTAATGGGTGCTGAGTTTTCTGAACAATGGAAAGCCATTAGAGAAGGTTTTATGAGCATGAAACTATCCATACAACGCGAGCGCGATGCGATGGAACGGTTATGGAAAGCCCGCGAAAAACAATTGGAAAAAGTACTGTTGAATGCGACGCATATCCGTGGTTCGATAGAAGGAATAGCCGGTAGCGATAGCGTACAGCTGAGTTTGACCGATGATGACGACGATACACTGCTTTTGGAGTAATACTGGTAATTTAGAGGCTGCAGGTTTTCAACAAATGGTTCGTGGGGATACGAACCATGGCAGAAGGGGACGATACGCTGCTTTGAGCAATATTAGCAATTGAGAACCCCAGGTTTTTAACAAATGTTTCGTGGGAATACGAACCATGGCGCAGGAATAAAAAATATAAATATCATGCACTTGCTGCGGTTCGTGGAGACACGAACCGGAACATCGCAGGTAATTTACTATTTGATCCAACCTGCATTTCTAATGTGATAATGAATAATAACAATAATTAAAAGATAACATGAATAAAAAACCTAACCAATTCTTTAACCGCTTTAAGATCCTTACGCTGATATGCGCTTTGCTATTTTTTGGGGATACTTTCGGGAACGTTCCCGGAAAAGATTTGAAGTCGCCGGATGGCAATCTGGTGGCCAGTTTTGCTCTGGCTGAAGGGGGCGTACCTACCTATAGCTTAAAATACAAGGGAAAGGATGTAATTAAAACAAGTAAGTTGGGTTTGGAACTTAAAGAGGGCAGATCTTTAATGAACGGTTTTTCCATCACCGATACCAAAACCAGTACTTTTAACGAAACCTGGAAACCGGTTTGGGGCGAGGTAAAGGAAATTGTAAACCACTATAATGAACTGGCAGTAACCCTCACTCAAAAAGAAACAAGCCGTTATATCATCGTGCGCCTGCGTTTATTTAATGATGGTTTGGGTTTTAGATATGAATTTCCGGAACAGAAAAATCTGGATTATTTTGTAATCAAAGAAGAGCAAACACAGTTTGCCCTGGCGGGCGATCATAAAGCTTTTTGGCTTCCGGGCGATTATGATACACAGGAGTACAGCACGGTAACCTCAAATCTGTCAGAAGTTCGTGGTAAAATGAAAGCAGCTGTAACACCAAATGCTTCTCAGACTACTTTTTCGCCAACCGGCTTACAAACGCCGTTAATGATGAAGAGCAAAGATGGTTTATACATCAACATCCATGAAGCAGCGCTGGTCAATTATTCTTTAATGTCGTTAAATCTGGATGACAAAAACATGGTTTTAACATCCTGGTTAACGCCCGATGCAGTTGGCGATAAAGGTTATATGCAGGCGCCTTGTTTATCACCCTGGCGAACCATTATAGTGAGTGATAAAGCTGGGGATATTTTGACCTCAAAATTAACCTATAACTTAAACGAACCTACAAAATTCAAAGATGTATCGTGGATAAAACCAACCAAATACGTTGGCGTTTGGTGGGAAATGATTACCGGGAAGAGTACCTGGGCATATAACGATTTAACGAGTGTGCAATTGGGCGTAACCGATTATGCGAAGACCAAACCCAATTGTAAACACGCTGCAAATACTGCACATGTTAAGGAATATATCGATTTTGCTGCTAAAAATGGTTTGGATGCTGTTTTGGTAGAGGGCTGGAACGAAGGTTGGGAAGATTGGTTTGGTAAAACAAAAGATGATGTGTTTGATTTTGTTACGCCTTACCCCGATTTTGATGTAAAAGAACTGCACCGTTATGCCGCCAGTAAAGGCATTAAAATGATTATGCACCATGAAACTTCCTCGTCGGTACGTAATTATGAGCGCCATCTGGATACGGCCTATAAATTTATGAAAGCAAATGGTTACGATGCGGTTAAAAGTGGTTATGTAGGCAATATGATCCCAAGGGGAGAACACCATTACGGTCAATGGTTAAACAATCATTACTTATATGCCGTTCAAAAAGCGGCAGAATATAAAATTATGGTGAATGCACATGAGGCTGTTCGGCCTACTGGCTTAGCGAGAACCTATCCAAATTTAATTGGAAACGAATCAGCCAGGGGAACCGAATACGAAGCATTTGGGGGAAACAATGCCGATCATACTACTATTCTGCCATTTACACGCCTGATCGGTGGGCCTATGGACTATACGCCGGGCATTTTCGAAACCAAAGTGAGTGTTTATAATCCTGAGAATACTTCTTTTGTACACAGTACTTTGGCACGTCAACTGGCACTTTATGTAACGATGTACAGCCCCTTGCAAATGGCTGCCGATTTACCGGAAACGTATAACAAGTATATGGATGCTTTTCAGTTTATTAAAGATGTTGCGGTAGATTGGGACGATACCAAAGTATTAGAAGCAGAACCTGGAGATTATATCACTTTTGCGCGTAAAGCAAAGGGTAAAAATAATTGGTTTGTGGGCCGAACCAATGATGAGGAAGCCCGCACTTCCAAAATCAGCTTCAGCTTTTTAGATCCGGGTAAAAAGTATACCGCAACCATTTATGCTGACGCAAAGGATGCTCATTATGAAACCAATCCGAAAGCCTATACCATCCGCAAAATGGAAGTAACCAATAAAACGAAACTGACCCAGTATTGCGCCCCGGGTGGTGGATATGCGATCAGTATTATTGCGAAATAATCTGTGTAGTGTGTTGTCAGTTGGTTACCAACTGACACTGTTTTCTTTTCTAGTCGTAGCATCTCGCTATGACTTTTTTAATCATTGGTTTTTTCCACAGATAAGGATAGACAAATTTGTATGTATGCATCAAATCAATATGATTCACACATAAATTTTATTGGTGATATTCCTCTACAAATCGTCATTCCCAACTTGATTGGGAATCTTAATGCAAACGCTTGAAGATTAGCTTCGCTGAGCTCTTCGTGGCTCCCGCATGCGCGAGAATGATGACCGCAAAAGCATTAGTGGTGTTAGTTATTACCAGCTGGCACCACGTTATAGATAAGTTGAATGGCAACATCTGACTGCACACTTAATCCACTTTTTTATTATACCTTATTTATAATATCTTAGCAAAACCATTAAATCAAATCAGCTAACTATGCCCAAAATCAAAAACCATATCGAACTTCAATTTTTAAGCGAACCATCTGATGTTAACTACGGGGGTAAGGTGCATGGTGGGATGATGATGAAGTGGATTGATCAGGCAGCTTTTGCCTGCGCGCTGCAATGGAGTCAAACTTATTGCGTAACCGTCTATGTGGGTGGAATCAGGTTTTTTCATCCCGTTCACATCGGGCATCTGGTAAAGATGGAAGCACGGATTATTTATACGGGTAAAACCAGTATGCATATAGCAGTTGACGCTTTTTCAAAACCTGTAGAGCAAACTGATTTTGTTAAAAATACACATTGTATTATTGTTTTTGTTGCGGTAGATGACAATGGACAGCCAAAGCCAATCCCAGCTTTTAAACCTAAAACCGAAAAAGAAATTGCCATGCACGGTTATGCCATTAAATTAATGGAACTGCGCAAAAGCATTGATAAAGAAATGGAACCGTATATTGTGTAAGCGTGAGGCGTTGAGTGGTTGGCGTTCAGCTTAACCACAGAGAAAACAGAGAAACGTGCACGGAACACACAGGGTTAATTATTTAGCTCTTCTATTTCTGATACTTTATTCTCTGTTATACGCTGTTAAGACTTGGTGTTCCGCCAATCGTGTAGTTATGCTATTTGTGTTGTTTATGCTCTGTGCGCCTCCGTGAAAAACTCAGTGCGCTCGGTGGTGTAAAACGGACCCTACTCCGCAATTGGTAAACTGAAACAAAACTTGCTGCCCTCACCGATAGCGCTTATTACCCATATTTTTCCGTTTTCGGCTTCAATAAAATCTTTAGAAATGGCAAGCCCCAATCCGGAGCCCGACTTATTCTGACCATCGGTTGGTACCTGGAAATACCTGTCAAATAATCTTTTTTGGTATTTTTCGTCAATGCCTTTTCCAAAATCGCGTACAGAGAATTCGATAAAATTGTTTTTTTGTAAAACATCGATGATTACTTTCGATTTCTCTGCACTGTAGCGCAGTGCATTAGATAAAAAGTTAACCATTACCCAGGCCGTTTTCTGGATGTCAGCATTTACATTTGGTAAGTTCTCGCCACAGTTAAGCACCAGTTGAATTGATTTTTGCTCTGCCTGGAATTTAACCGCATCAACCGCATAATGCACAATTTCTTTAGGTTTGGTTAGGGCAAAAGTGAGTTTTAAATTGCCGGTTTCTACCTGAGAGAGATCCAGCAGTTCACTGGTGATTTTCAGCAGTCTGTCGCTATCTTCTTTAATGTGGTTTAGTAACTCATGCTGCTCTTCGTTCATTGTGCCCACACGCTCATCGTTAAGCAATTTTAAGCTCATTTTGATGGATGATAGCGGCGTTTTTAATTCATGTGAAACGGTTGCAATAAAATTTGTTTTGGCTTCATCAAGCTCTTTAAACTGCGTAATGTTTTTTAAGGTATAAACGCTGCCGGCCGATTTAGACGAGGCAATTAATGTGTTATCATCTTGTTCTTCGTAATTTGGAATGATGATTTCGCGATTTTCCAGCAGGAAATAAGATTCTTTATCATCAGCATAAATTTTTAAGGTATTATCATTGGTTTCAGGTTTAATAATGCGTTTCAGCAGCTCATTTCTTTGCATCAGTTCGGCTACATTTTGACCAATAACCTTCTCCTCATCCAGACTCATCAGTTTTGCAGCCAGATGATTTAAAAATAATACTTCTCCTTTCTCATTTAAACCAATAATAGCATCCTGCATTTGTGCAATAATGGCTTCAATACGCGACTTCTCGGATTTGATTTTGGATAAGTTGCTGTTTTCCCATTCATTTAATTTAACCACCATGCCATTAAACGAGTTGGCCAGTTCTGTAAACTCGTCCTCGTTTTCGAAATGCAACCGCTGTTTATAATTTTTACGACTGATCTGTTTAATCGCAGCACTAAATTCAGCAAGAGGATTGGCCACAAACCCCGGAAAGTTTACAATGAAGGTGAAAAGGATAATAAAACTGAGGGTAGCAGCAATCATAATATAGAGGTTTGCCCTGGATGAGGTTTCGTTTGCCAGCTCATTTTTATCATAAATGGCCTTCATGTTTACCTGTTCTATATTTTGCAGTGCAACGCGCAAATTTTTAATAATATTTTCTTTATCAGTTGATGGTGGTGAGCCTTTTAGCGCATTAAATGCTGTTTCTAATTTCCTGAAAGCGGCTTTTTCACCGGGTTCGGTAATGTTCAGCCCCTCATTTTTTAAATTTTCTGCAAACACAGTGAGCTGTGTGCGGCTTAACGGAAAAGCATGCTGGTCGATTACATTGCGCATGGCGGCAACATATTTCAAAGATTTGTAGTTGTCTTTAAGAATGACCTTCGATTTATCGGAAAGCTCGTTTAAGAAAAAGAGCGCAATTAATCCGAAGGATAAAACGATGATAAAGAGAAAGCCGAATCCGAGGCGGAGTTTGGTTTTTATTTTCATGATGACTTGGTTAACCGCAAAGAGTAGAAAGTTTTTCGCGAAGAACGCCAATTAATTTCTCTCCTTTCGTGGTAAAAAGTAACTTATAATTAAATCTGTTTACTGTAGTACTAAATTACATAACAAAGGTTAGATAAATAGCATCTGTTTAGCTTGCCGTCAATAGTGATGCCAGTGGTTTGTTTTTTTATTTAAACTGTTTATTTATAGTATCTTATGCTGATTTTGTTTTGTGGGTAAACGAAAATACCCTTTCATTTTGGAAAGGTTTTTATCATTATGAACTATTGCTTTTAAAGTTTAATGCACTGTCCTGAGCGTCTAAACCTGATCGCGGCGAACACGTAGTGCAACGGAGTAAAGCGGAGCGCAGGAATAAACATGACTATGAAACACAGGTTTTGCTTTCCAAAAGAAAATTAGACTGTTATTTTTAGGAAAGCAGGTTTGGAAGCGTTTAGGTGACTGTAGTCCCACTGTTCGCTTTACTGCGTGTCCGCTTCCATTGGGTTTAGGTGGCCCTGCCGGTAATCAGATTCAGGGTTGCATGATGCAGAAATGAGTATGCCTTTTAAGATTGTTTTTGAGCGTTTATAGGATGATCCTGTGTACTTAAACCTGATCGTAGCGAACACGGAGTAAAGCGAAGAGCAGGGACAAACGCTGCTATTGAATACAGGATTTGCTTTCCAAATCAAAAAAAATGAAATTATTTTTTAGGAAAGCAGTTTTCGTAGCACTTAGGTTACTGTATTCCCGCTTTCGCTTATAGTCCTCGCTGCGCTGTGGGCTATTCCGCTCAATCGGGTTTAAGTGGGCACGGCCGGTAAGAAGATTTGGGGGTGCAAAGTGCAATAAATGACAGTGCCTTTAAAATTTTCTCCGGTTTTACGGCTCTGTCCTGAGTATCTAAACCTGATCGTCGCGAACACGGAGTGCAACGGAGTAAAGCGAAGAGCAGGAACAAACATGACTATGAAACACAGGTTTTGCTTTCCAAAAGAAAAAATTTAATTATTTTCAGTAAAGCAGTTAGGTAGCGCTTAGGTAGCCTCATTCCCGCTTTCGTTTATAGTCCTCACTGCGCTGTGGGCTATTCCGCTTAATCGGGTTTAAGCGGGAACGGCCGGTAAGAAGATTTGGGGGTGCAAAGTGCAATAAATGACAATGCATTTAAAATTTTCTCCGGTTTTACGGCTCTGTCCTGCGTGTCTAAACCTGATCGCAGCGAACACGGAGTGCAACGGAGTAAAGCGAAGAGCAGGGACAAACGCTGCTATGGAATACAGGATTTGCTTTCCAAATCAAAAAAATTGAAATTATTTTCAGTAAAGCAGTTTGGTAGCGTTTATGCTGCTTCAGTCACGCTGTGCACTTTATCCTGCTGAAAAATCTGAACCGTTTACATCGGGTTTAGGTAGTGCGGCCTGTAGAGATATTAATGTGTAACACCAAACGTTCCTACGGAACGAAAACGCCAATTTGCAATTGGCTACCCATGAGTCGTCCCGCTGGGACGAGCTAGTGATCAGAATAAGGCTATTTCCTTAAAAACTGATAAATTTCTCTATCTGCTCATCAGTAAACTTAACCGTATCCGGCTGATGGAGGTTACCGGCTTCATCTAATTCTGTTTTAATATTCGGAATGTGTAACCTTAAGGGTAAAATATTGAGGTGGATATAATGACAAACACCTGTAAAATGGTCAACACCACGGATATTACCATATTTACCTGAAGAAATACCAACCAAAGCTGCTTTTTTATCGTAAAAACTATCCGGGAAATTACAGGCATCGATTAATACTTTTAGTACGCCTGGGTAGCTTCCGTTATATTCTGGCATAATAAAGAAAAACTTTTCGGTGTTGTTGATCATGTCTTGAATTTCTTGAAAAGCTGTTGATCGTTTGCCATACATATCGGTGTTCAAAACATCTGCAGGCAGATGCTCCAGGCTGAACAAGTTGGTTTCAGTTCCTTTTTCTTTTAATCGCTTTTGGTAATATTTAGCAACTTTTAGCGTATTGCTATTGGGCCTGTTGGTTGCAGCTATAATCGTGATCATGGATAATTGTTAATAAGATGTGTAAAACCCAAATACGCTTCTTGCTAAAATTGCCATATAGTTTGTATCTTAGCTGATTGTGAAAAAGGCCGTAAACAAGGCAAAAATAGAACTTTTTGCCAATTTAAACGCATAAATAACACAGCCCAAATAAACGTTAAGTAAATTTCGGATACATAGATGAGCAAAATTATTGCATTAGCAAATCAAAAAGGTGGTGTTGGTAAAACAACTTCATCTATAAACCTGGCTGCTAGTTTGGCCGTACTAGAATACAAAACTTTACTGGTAGATGCTGATCCTCAGGCCAATTCGACTTCAGGTATCGGTTTCGATCCCCGGAATATTAAAGATAGCATCTACGAGTGTATCATCAATGATATCGATCCTTTACAGGCCATCCAAAAAACCGATACACCGAATTTAGATTTATTGCCGGCCCATATCGATCTGGTAGGTGCTGAAATCGAAATGATCAACCTCAATAACCGTGAGTATAAAATGAAAGCGGTTTTAGAGAAAGTTAAAGATCAGTATGATTTCATTATCATCGATTGTTCGCCATCTTTAGGCTTAATTACCATCAACGCTTTAACTGCAGCCGATTCGGTAATTATTCCGGTACAGTGCGAGTATTTCGCACTGGAAGGTTTGGGTAAGTTATTAAATACCATCAAGATTGTTCAGAACCGTTTAAACCCTGATCTGGAGATTGAAGGTATTTTATTGACCATGTACGATGTACGTTTGCGTTTATCCAACCAGGTGGTAGAAGAGGTGAAAACGCATTTTAATGAATTGGTTTTCGATACCATCATTCAACGTAATACCCGTTTAAGTGAGGCACCTAGCTACGGTGTTTCAGTTATTATGCACGATGCGAATTGCAAAGGTGCCATCAACTACCTGAACCTTGCCCGCGAAATTGTAAAGAAAAACGGTCTTTTAAAGGAAGAAGAAAACATTGGAACAGCAACTTTATAAATTATAGATGACATCTTTTCAGCGAAAAACAGGTTTAGGAAGAGGGTTAAGTGCGCTTTTAGATGATAGCGAATCTGCTCATCCACCGAAACAGCAGGTAAATGCGGTGAGCGAAACCGAGCAGATTGGCAATATCAGTCACGTCAGTTTAACTGAAGTTGAAACCAATCCATACCAGCCCCGTACCGAATTTGATCAGGTCGCTTTAAACGAGCTTGCCGATTCTATAAAGATACAGGGTTTGATACAGCCCATTACTGTTAGAAAACTGGCTGCAAATAAATACCAGCTCATATCCGGCGAACGGAGGTTCAGGGCCTCAAAACTGGCTGGTTTAACCCAGGTGCCTGCTTACATCCGTAGTGCCAATGATCAGCAGATGTTGGAAATGGCCCTGATTGAAAATATTCAGCGCGAAAATTTAAATGCTATTGAAGTGGCATTGAGTTTCCAGCGGATGATTGATGAGGTGGGTTTAAAACAAGAGCAACTAGGCGAACGTGTAGGTAAAAACCGTACTACGGTGACCAATTACCTGCGTTTGTTAAAACTTCCGCCTGCTATTCAAGCCTCTATCCGTGATCAGAAAATTAGCATGGGCCATGCAAGAGCCTTGATTAATGTTGACGGGGTGGACAAACAATTGTTTATTCACCAGGAGATTTTAGAAAAAGGTTTGTCTGTACGTAAAGTGGAAGAGCTTGTACGTAATTTGCAACATGTACCTTTAAAAGCCAGCGATAAGCCAAAAGAGAAGGCTGTTTCCTTTCAATATCAAAAATTACAGGACGATCTGGCTTCTAAATTTGCTACCCGTGTAAAGTTAAAGGTAAGTCAGAATGGTAAGGGAGCAATAGAAATTCCTTTTATGAGTGATGACGATTTAAACCGGATTCTGGAATTATTAGACTGGTAATGCAAAAGACTAAGCTTTTTCTACTGGTTGCTGCGTTTGCATTTTTTCTGGTGAACCTGGCTACTGCGCAGGTTAAGGATACTTTATTAAAACCTGCTGATACCGCAAAGATTAAATTATCTAAATCTTTGGATACTGCGGCTAAAAAACCGATGACCAGAAAAGATTCGATGAAAGCCAGGTACGTTAATCCGGGTAAGGTTGCCGGTAGAAAGGCTGTTTTCAGATCGATGATTATACCGGGCTGGGGTCAATTGTATAATATGCAACTGCTTAACGATGGTTATGGCACAAGGGCCGGGAAAAGCCAGTTTTTTCAGAAGCTGTACACTGGTGGCAAAATTGCAGCGATTTACGGTGGCGCCACTGCACTTACTTTATCGCTAATGGACAGCAGAAAGAACTACAAACGTTTTTTGAACGAAGCACAATACCGCCAGGATCATCCGGGAAAAAAGTTAGATTTAACGCAGTATAGCGATCAGGGTGTGCTGGACGGGAAAAGTTTATACAAGCGGAATTCGCAGATTGTATACTTTTCTTACGGGTTACTTTATGCGGCCAATATCATCGATGCCTATGTTGCAGCCCGTTTGCATTTCTTTAATATTGATGATGATCTTTCTTTCAGGGTAATGCCATCCGTGGTTAATGCCGATTCAATGTATGGTTTAAATTTAACACCTGCATTAAAATTGTCGTTAACTTTTTAATGCCCGGAAATCATGACAATCCATAACATATAAAATGGTGATGATTTACCGCATTAACAGCTAAGATTTAGGGCGAAAAATAAAAATATAAACTAAAACAAACATAAACAGATGAAACTTGCGCTTTTAGGATATGGTAAAATGGGGCAGATTATCGAAAAATTTGCGTTGGAACGTGGCCACGAAATTGTGTTGAAAATAACGATCGATAATCAGGAAGATTTGACCAGGCAAAATTTAAAATCAGCGGATGTGGCAATTGATTTTAGTACGCCTGATTCGGTTTTAAAAAATATTGATGCCTGTTTTGATGCCAATGTTCCTGTGGTTGTCGGAACAACTGGCTGGTATGGCAAATTGCAGGAAGTAAAAGATGATTGCGATAAAAGTAACAATACCTTGCTTTATGGGTCTAACTTCAGTATCGGCGTAAATTTGTTTTTTAAGCTTAATCAAACCTTGGCCAAACTGATGAATAATTATCCTGCCTACGATGTTCAGGTGGAAGAAATTCATCATACACAAAAACTGGATGCGCCAAGTGGTACAGCTATTACCCTTGCAGAAGGGATCGTGGATAACCTGGATAGGAAACAAGAGTGGTTAAACGAAGTGGTGGGGACTGATGTTGAATTATTTCCGAAAGCCGAACAACTGCTGATCGAATCGCATAGGATAGAAAATATTCCGGGTACGCATACGGTAATTTACAGTAGCGAGGTAGATGAAATAGAAATTAAACATACGGCTCATAATAGAGCGGGTTTCGCATTAGGGGCCGTTGTAGCAGCAGAATGGCTGAAAGATAAAAAAGGATTTTTCAGTATAACTGATATTTTTGAATAAAGTCTAAAGCCTAAAGCTGAAAGACCAAAGCACAATATAATCTGTGAAATCACTCAATCAGTGAAATCACACTAAAAGATTACAGATAACAGGTAGTCGATTAAAATAAATCGCGAAACCAAAAATAAGATATATGAATTATAAATTCTGGCAACGAAAAAAAGATGCCCCAAAGAAGAAAAAAACGAAAACCCGCGAGTGGGTTGATGCCATTGTTTTTGCAGTGGTGGCTGCAACCATCATCCGCGTATTTTTTATCGAGGCCTATACTATTCCGTCGGGTTCGATGGAAAGATCTTTACTGATCGGTGATTTCCTTTTTGTAAGTAAAGTTAATTACGGGGCGCGGATCCCGATGACCCCGGTTGCTTTTCCTTTTGCTCACCACACCATGCCTTTAACTACTTCTACCAAAGCTTATTGGGATGGCGTACAGTGGAAATATCACCGTTTACCAGGTTTGTCTAAAATTAAAAGGAACGATGTAGTGGTATTCAACTTTCCCGAAGGCGATACCGTTGCTGTAGAAAACCAGGCAGAAAGTTATTATGCTTTAGTACGGAGCATGGGCCGGGAACAGGTGAGGAGTACCTATACTATTGTAGACCGTCCGGTAGATAAACGCGAAAACTTTATTAAAAGATGTATCGGTATTCCGGGCGATGTGATTTCGATGAGTAATGGTATTGCCAATGTAAATGGTAAGGATGAACCTTTAAAAAATACGGGTATGATGCCGTATCGCATTGAGTTTAAAACCATGGACTTTAATTATGCAGCGCTTGATGAGTTTAATTTAAATTTAGGCAGTGTACCAGCGGTGGCTGCCAATACCTACATCGTAGATGCTTCGCCGGAAATTGCTGAAAAGCTGAAAACTTTTGATTTTGTAAAGTCAGTAACCTTAAGTCCTGATCCTGCCGGAGCTGTTCCGGGTGGTGTTTTTCCAAACGATCCAAACAGGGTTTGGAACAGGGATAACTTTGGTCCCATTAAAATACCTTCAAAAGGATGGACTGTTAAAATTGATAGCAATACCATGCCGTTGTATTACCGGGCAATCAGAACTTACGAAGGAAATAAAGTGGAACAAAAGGCCGGGGTTTGGTATATTAATGATCAGGTAGCCACAACCTATACGTTTAAAATGGACTATTATTGGATGATGGGCGATAACCGCCATAACTCGGCCGATTCTCGTTACTGGGGTTTTGTGCCTGAAGACCATATTGTGGGTAAGGCTTTATTTGTTTGGATGAGCTGGGATAGTACCGCATCTTTTTTACATAAAATCAGGTGGAGCAGATTATTCATGGGAATCCATTAATAAAATATAATTCTTTAGAAAGGGCGGATAATCGAAGATTATTCGCCCTTTCTGTTTATAACACATTTATAATTAACTTTTAAAAAAAATTAAAAAGTATAATGATGTTTTGAAAATATTTTTTAAGTTTGATCTGTAATCAAATATTATGTCTGTAATTGTTGAAAAAAACCAACGTCTTAGGGCTGGTGTTATTAAGCATTTATACTACAAAAAATCGCTTTCACTTACAGATCTGAGTAAGCTGACGCAAAAGAGTTTGCCCTTGGTTACCGCCGTGGTTAATGGCTTAATTGCCGAAGGTTATATTATAGAGGAGGGTTTTGCACCATCAACAGGCGGCAGAAGGGCAGCAATGTTCCTGATCAATCCCAATCTTAAAAAATATATTGTGGCCATTGCGATGGACCAGCTCACATCAAGGCTAACAATCTACGATCTTTCGAGAACAATGGTTACGCCAATCCGGACTTTAGAGTTTGAGCTGTCATCAAATGATTGTAATATTGGCGACCTGGTTAATTTCATCAACAGCAGTATTGATCAATCTAAAATCAACAGGGCAGATATTTTAGGGGTTGGGATCGGTATGCCAGGTTTTGTTAATGCAGATGAAGGCATAAATCATTCTTTTCTTAAAGTTAATGAAGGTACAACCTTACAACATTATCTATCTTCCGAAATCAATTTACCAGTACATATAGATAACGATTCTAGTTTAATTGCAATGGCTGAATTAAATTTCGGAGAAGCCATTGATCTAAAGGATGTAATGGTGGTTAATATCGGCTGGGGAACGGGTTTGGGAATTATTGTAAATGGTAAGCTATACCGGGGCAGTAGTGGCAGTGCCGGCGAATTTAGTCATATCCCGCTTTCAGATAGCGACAATTTGTGTTCTTGCGGCAGAAGAGGCTGCTTAGAGGTTGATACCTCTTTATTGGTCATGGCCAAACGGGCAGAAGAAGCCATAGCTGCAGGTGCCGAATCAAGTATGAAAAAACTGTTCAAAGACAAAAGTAGACATCCTGCAGATCATTTCTTACACGCTGTAAGTGAGCAAGATCCTGTGGCCATATCTGTTTTGGCGAAAGCGATTTTTCAATTGGGTAAGGGGGTGGCTACATTAATACACCTTTTAAATCCTGAGTGTATTGTTTTGAGTGGAAGAGGTGCTAAAGCAGGTAAAATGCTTTTACCGCCGATACAACAGGCAATTCATGAGTTTTGTATTCCACGAATAGCAGAACAAACCGAAATAAAACTTTCTACCCTGACGGATGAAGCCGAATTACTGGCTGCCGGAAGTTTGGTAATCGAATATAACCAGTTCGATTAAGACAGATAACTAACAAATAGAAGATAAATATTTAACCAAAACCAATACGATATGACAAAATAAAAGACTCCGCACAAAGTCAAAAATTTTTAAACTAATCTTAAACTAAACAAAAAATTATGAAAAAAATGTACTTAAAGTGTTTGAGTATATTATTGTTATGTTTCATAACAATAAGTGCTTTTGCACAGAAAACCGTTACCGGTACGGTAAAAGACGATACTGGTAACCCTATCCCTGGGGTAAGTATCCTCGAAAAGGGAACTCAAAATGGCACATCTACTAATGCTGATGGTAAATTCAGCCTTACCGTTAAAGAAGGTGCTAAATTGATTATTAAATCTATAGGTCTGGTTACTCAGGAAGTTTCCGCTTCTAATAACCTAACTATTGTGATGAATGATGATTCTAAATCACTTAGTGATGTTATTGTTACGGGCTTTGGTGTTAAAAAAGATGTTAAAAGGCTAAGTTATTCTGCAACAGCTGTGGGTGGTGCAGAGTTAGCACAAGCCAACAATGCCAACGTGGTAAATGCTTTGCAAGGCAAGGTAGCGGGTGTGATGATCAATCAAGGCGCCAGTGGTCCTACTTCATCATCAAGGATAAGAATAAGAGGTAATTCATCACTAAGTTCGAACACGCAACCTTTAGTGGTTTACGATGGCATACTACTAGAACCAGGTACTTCAGGAGCAGATTCATGGGGAGATGCTGCAGATTTTGGTAATATCATGAAAAATATCAACTCTGATGATATTGAAAGTATTAGTGTGCTAAAAGGAGCTGCTGCTTCGGCATTATATGGTTCTAAAGCTGCGGGTGGTGTACTACTTATCACCTCTAAAAAGGGAAAAACTTCAAAAGGTTTAGGTGTAACAGTGTCACAAACCAGTTCTTTTGATGATGCTTATAGATTTGTAGATCTTCAAAATGAATATGGAGGTGGTATTTCACCTGTATTTGCAAAAGATGCAAATGGAATGGATGTTGTTGACCAATCAGCAGGTTATTATGTGGGTGGTTATTCTTTCGGTCCTAAATTGGATGGGCGAATGGTTAAAGATTTAGACGGGGTAGTGAGGCCATGGGTAGCGAATAATCCATTAGATTATTTTAACACTGGCAAATTTATAAATACCAACGTGTCAGTTGAAGGTGCAAATGAAAATACAACTTACCGTTTAGCTTATACCAATTTGTACAACTCAAGTGTTTTACCTGGTAATAATTTAAAAAGAGATGCGTTCGCGCTTAGGGTAACAAGGGTAATTTCAAAAGCTATTTCTGTTGATGCCAGTGTAAATTATACTATGTCAAATTCTTTGAATCCGGCAAGGCAGGGAAGTGCAAACAATCCATTATTTGCATTTACCTATTATAAACCTAGAAACGTTGATTTGAGTGCTTATATAGATAATAATATCAATCCCGTAACTGGTGGTGCTCTAGGTTCAAGCAATCGTAATGTTTATGACCCTTATGGTATCGGATCATTTGCCTACACACTTCAAAATGATAACAGAACACAAAAGGAAAATAACTTGCTGGCAAATATTGATGTAAATATCAAAATTCTTCCATGGCTTTCTGCTTTAGTAAGAACCAATACAAACTTTTATAACATTGCTTATGAAAGAAAAAATAGAGGTAGTGGTGTTGCTTTTTCAGGTGGTGATTATGAAATCACTCAAAATACAAATAAATCATATCGCATTCAAGGATTGTTAAATGCAACAAAGGAACTTTCGAACAATTTTGAATTAAATGCATCTTTAGGAGCAGAAACCTATCAGAAAAATCTAGGTAATTCTGCTTTTTATAACAGGTCTTACACAAATGGGGGGCTTAAAATTCCTGATGTATATTCAATTGCTAATTCTATTAATCCTGCCTCAACAACTGCCTATCCAAATTTAGGTGAGCGTACAGATGCGGTTTATTTGTATGGTGATATTACATGGAAAAATATGCTGACTTTAAATTTCAGTGGTAGAAATGACTGGTCATCAGCATTAACCTATAAAGATGGTCATGGTAATTATTCATACTTCTATCCAAGTGTAGGTTTGTCGTGGATATTTACTGAATTACCTGCATTTAAAAATAGTTCAATATTATCTTTTGGTAAGTTAAGAGCATCTTATTCTTATACAGGCTTGTCTGCTCTGTCACAATATACTAATACAGCTGGTTACTATAGGTTACAAGATGGTACTTTTAATAATGCTGGTGGTGGTAACCAATCTGTTTACGGGTTTAGCGATAATATTCTTAAAAACAATAATTTAAAGAACGAGTTAACCAAGGAACTTGAAATTGGAACTAATTTAGGCTTTTTAAAGAACCGTATTAATATTGATTTTGCTTACTACAAGAAAAATTCTTACAATCAAATTTTAAGTTTTGCATTACCACAAGAGTCTGGCGTTAACTCTCAAGCTTTAAATGCTGGTAATATCCAAAATCAAGGTATTGAAATCTTATTAACTGCAAAACCGATTGTATCAAAAGATTTTAACTGGAATGCCTCAGTAACTTTTACGCGTAACCGTAATAAGATCTTAGAATTGGCACCTGGTGTTGAAAATTATGACCTTGATTTAGCTTTTGGTAATGATATCACTTCCGTGGCCAGAGTTGGTGAAACATATGGTTCATTGATTACAGGCTCTGCCTTTTCATATTATCAAAAGAAAGATGCAAATGGTAACCCAATTGCAAGTCCAAGCAATGGTAAAAAAGTGTTGGGTAATACAGGTTATGGAACTACCGGAGGTTATTACACTTTTGTAAGATCTCAGGATTATGACGGTACCAAGAAAAATTTAGGTACCATGATGGAGAATTATCTCGCTAGTACCAGACAAGATTTATCTTATAAAAACTTTACTTTTGGTTTTCAAATAGATGCTAAGATTGGTGGTTTAATGGCATCAGGAACCCACCAATATGGATCAGCCAATGGTTCGTTTGCCAATTCACTTTTTGGTAGAGATGAGGCATCAGGTGGTGTAACCTATACTGATGCGAATGGTGTTATACAGCATGATGGTATTATCCCTGATGGTGTATTAAACGACGGATTAAAAGCTAATGGAGTAGATTTAGGTGGAATGACTTATGCCGAAGCAGTGAAGCAAGGTTTATTAAAACCAATTCCGGCTTATGCTTATTATGAAAACTTAAGTCAATGGTCTAGTGGAATTAGAGAATATTCGGTTTTTGAAAACTCTTGGGTAGCGCTTCGCGAGGTAACTGTTGGATATAATGTTCCTGGTAAGTATTTGTCCAAATTAAAGATAAATACACTAAGCTTAAATTTAACAGGTAGAAATATTGCTTATTTGTATAAAACTGCGAAAGATGGTATTAATCCTGAAAGTATTTTTAGCAATAGGGCAGGTGCTTTTGCTGAATATGGAGGCTGGCCTTTGGTTAGAAGTTTAGGTTTTAATATCAGGGCATCGTTTTAGTTATTAAAGAAATATAGATATGAAAACTATAAATAAAAGAAAAATATATTTCCTTATGGTTTCAGCTTTGCTTGTGGCAGGCGGATGTAAAAAGGAGAGTTTTGTTGAAGCAAATTTGAACCCTACCACATTATATGAGATTAAGCCAGAGGATCAATTTCTTCGTGCTGCAGTAGGTTCACAAGACGATTTTGAGTATTTTGCAGATGTATACCGCGCAGCCAACTTGTGGATGCAGTATGCTACTTTAAGTACGGGAAATGGATTGAATTTTAATAATGTTGGTTCACAGTTTAATACGCGTTATGGTAAAATATTTTATGGCAGACTAGGCCCAGCTTTAGTTGATGCGATTAAAAATATCGAATCGATGCCTGATGCAGATAAAAATGCAAGAGTAAATATGAAAGCAATTTCACAGATACTTTTGTCTTACTATGCATTTTACGTAAGTGATATCAATGGAAGTATTCCTTATACTCAGGCTTTTCAGGCAAGATATGGTGGTACGACAACACCAACTTATGATACCCAACAAGCCGTTTTTGCAAAAGTAGATGCCGAATTGAAAGCAGCGGTAGCTACTTTAAAAAGCAATGCAGCCGGACAGATTAGCCTTGGAGGAAATGACCCTTACTTTAATGGTGACGCTACACTTTGGGCTAAAGCAGCAAATGCTTTACGTTTAAAAATTGCAGTACGTTTAATTAAGGTTGATCCTGCCAAAATGAAATCAATCGCTACTGAAGTATTAGCTGACCCGGTACAAATGGCTGGTGTTAACGATTCATGGATGCTTAAAGTAGGCCCGTATTATGCAGATGGTAGCGGTAACTACAGTCCAGCCAATTTTGCTGCTGGTAAGCCTGTATTGGATTTTATGGTAGCTAAAGGTGACCCAAGGTTGTCTGCATTCTATCGTCCAAATGCAGCAGGAAATTATGTAGGTAGTTTTACAAGTCCAGATGAAGCAAAATTACCTGCAAATGCACCAATCTATGCATCACTAGATAATCTGTCACAATTACAACATAGGTTGTTTACACCCAATTTCAATGAAAACGATGGCTTAGGTGCTGGTACAGGCAAAGGATTTTTTCCTGTTTTAACTTATGCCGAATATTGCTTTTTACGAGCAGATCTTGCGGCCCGTGGTGTTACTACAGATGTGGCTGAAACTTGGTATAAAAATGGAGTTTATGCTTCAGTTCAATTCTATAGTGATAGAGCTGTTGATGCCAAGGTTGCAAACTTTAACGCAGTAGCAACTTCGGCTATTGATACCTATTATAATAAGGTTGGTATTAAATTCGATGCAACTAAAGCAACAGAACAAATTGCTTGTCAGGCTTACCTTGATTTCTTTAGGCAGCCATTAGAGGCGTGGGCCTGGTGGAAAAGAACTGGCTTTCCCAACAATACATCGGTGTTGGCATGGTCCGATCTTAAAGCAAATGGTACAACACTTGTTTTAGCACGTAGAGCTGGTATTGATCTGTTAAGTACAACCAATTTAAACTATGCAAATCAACAGGCAGCAATTGTCGAAATGGCCAAAAATCCTGATTTTGGTTCCGGACCAAATGATGCCTTTGGTCGTGTTTGGTGGGATAAAAAATAATCACTAAATTGAAAGAACCCTTAGTAGTCTACTAAGGGTTCTTTTTAATTAAAAGCAATGAAATTATTGAATGTTTTTTATCGCCTAAGTTTTTTCTTGATCGTAGCCCTCGCTCCGTCATGGATTAAAGCTCAGGAAAATTTAGTATCTGCAACGAAACTAAATACGATCAAACTTATAAATTTAGACGGCAAGGAAAGTCGGATTAATTTAGATAAACCAACAGTGATTGTCTTTTTAAGTCCTGAATGCCCATTATGTAAAAATTATTTACCAGGCTTGGTAAAACTTCAAAATGAGAATAAAGGCATTAATTTTTATGGTGTTATTCCAGGTAAGAGTTATTCATCAAAAGACATAAATGCGCTAAAGACTGAGTATGGTATCAATTTCGGTTTATTAACAGATAGAAATAAGCAATTGTCTAAATATTTAAATGCTACCACCACGCCAGAAGTATTTTTGATCAATAAAATGGGCGCAATAACCTATAGTGGATTAATTGACAATTGGGCTTCCTCGCTAGGTCAAAAACGACTGGTAATTACAGAGAAATACCTTGAAAAAGCAATAAAAGACCAATTAAATGGCAAACAGACATTCAAAAAAACCATTCCTGTAGGTTGCTTAATTAACGACATATAATGAGTCTGAAATCTTTATTATTAAAAAGTATTGCCATTTTAATGAGCACGTTCACTTTTTTGAGTAGTGTTAAAGCCCAAAAAATAACTTATTACAAAGACGTTGCGCCCATTATTCAAAACAAGTGCCAATCTTGCCATAGACCTGGAGAAGCCGCACCCTTCTCCTTGTTAACCTATGAGGATGTTGCAAAAAGAGCTTCCTTCATTAAAAAAGTAACTCAATCTGGTTACATGCCTCCATGGAAACCAGACAATCACTATCGGTTATTTAAAAACGATAGATCATTGACAAATGAAGAAAAGCAAACCATATTAAAGTGGGTTGACGCTAAAATGCCGATGGGGGATGCTGGTGAAAAACCAAAAGTGGCTGTTAAAACATATATAGAAGGTACACAGTATTCAAGAAAACCGGATCTTGTTTTAAAAACAACTTCAGCATTTAAAGTTTTAGGCGATAACAGAGAGCGTTTCATCGTTTTTAAAATTCCATTTGATATCGGTACAGAAAAAAATGTAGAAGCAATAGAGTTTTTTTCTTCCAATAAAAAAGTTGTGCACCATGCCAACTTTGCAATTCACCCTGTAGCTAATGAGATAGATATTAATCAAGGAGCTGAATTTTTGAATTTAACTGAAGACGACAGAACAAAATATTCGCAGTATTTTCCCTTTAAAAAGACAATGACCTATTATGGAGGCTGGATCCCAGGAACATCATACGAATCTTATCCTAATAATTTTGGCTGGGTTATGCCAAAGCGTGGTGTCATATTGTTAACCATACATTATGCTCCGGTTTCAAAAGAAGAAGAAAATATTTCAGGTGTAAATTTCTTTTTTAAAAAAGAACCAATCGAAAGAAAGGTTGAAGTGATTAGCTTAGGATCGGCCGGCGTTGGTGAAAAATCCATAGAGCCTTATTTTTTTATTCCAGCGGATTCGGTAAGGAAATTTGAACTTAAAATTACCACACCGCAAGACCAATCCTTGTTATACATTTGGCCACACATGCATTATTTAGGCAAAGTGTTCAGGTCATATGCTGTTACTCCTCAAAAAGATACGATACAGCTTGTTTCTATTCCATCCTGGGATTTTAGGTGGCAGGAAATCTACCAGTTCGATAAATTGGTGAAAATTCCGAAAGGTTCCATATTAACTATCGAAGGTACTTACGACAATACGAAGGAAAATCCTCATAATCCCAGTAGTCCGCCACGAAACGTTTACTCAGCAAATGATATGAAATCTACAGATGAAATGCTGACTATGTTACTTGTGTTTTTGCCTTACAAAGAGAATGATGAACAAATTATTTTAAAATAAAGAGGCTACCTGAGAATAGTGTTTTTTAATTTTTGGCTTGATTTAATATTAATTTCATGAAAATAACAATGTGGTTATCCGCACTTCTATGCATGCTGGGGCTTGTTATTGAAAATGCGAACGGTCAAACGCCTTTGTTTACTTTATTATCGGCAAAAGAAACGAACATTAATTTTGTAAACAAAGTAATTGAAACCGATTCGTTGCATATTATGAATTATGAATATCTGTATAATGGATCAGGTGTTGGAGTGGCAGATTTTAATGGCGATGGCTTACCTGATATATTTTTTTCAGCCAATGAAATAGATAATAAATTGTACCTAAATAAGGGTAATTTAAGGTTTGAAGATATTACCAATAAAGCCAATGTAGGTGGCAATGGTACTTGGGCAACTGGAGTCTGCATTGCTGATGTAAATGCAGACGGGTTACCTGATATTTATGTTTGTCATTCTGGTAAATTTCCGGATAACAAACTTAAAAATGAATTATTTATTAACCAGGGGTTGAAAGCTGGAGTGCCGGTTTTTATAGAAATGGCAGAAGCATATGGGCTGGATGCTCCCGGAACCCAGTCTACCCAAGCAGCATTTTTTGATTATGATAATGATGGTGATTTAGATATGTTTTTGTTAAATCATTCTAATCAAACTTACAAACCTTTCTTAAATACCAAAAAGATACGTGCTACACCCAACATGAAATTTGGAAATCGTTTATTCAGAAATGATTCTAAAAACAACCAATTTCATTTTACAGATGTAACATTAACCTCTGGAATCATTAATAATGCTTTGAATTTTGGTTTAAGTATTTCGGTAAGTGATTTAAATAACGATGGTTGGCCTGATATTTATACTTCAAGTGATTATACTGAGCAAGATTGTCTTTATATTAATAACAAAAATGGAACTTTTTCAGAAAGTATCCGAAAATCCATCAGGCATATTTCGAAGTATTCTATGGGTTCAGATATTGCCGATTATAACAATGATGGACGTCCTGATATCATTACGCTGGATATGCTACCCGAGGATAACCATCGGCAAAAACTGCTTAAGGGGCCAGATGAATATGATCAATACCATTTGCTAATTGATAGTGGATATTACCAACAACAAATGAGAAATATGCTTCACTTAAACGAAGGGTTAGCCGAAGATGGTAGCTTACGTTTCAGTGAAATTGGGCAGTTGGCAGGTGTTTCTAATACCGATTGGAGCTGGGCGCCTTTATTTGCTGATTTTGATAACGATGGCTGGAAGGATTTATTTGTTTCTAATGGGTATTTGAGAGATTTTACCGACATGGATTTTCTTAAATATACAGTTGCCAATGCTCAAAAAGAATCGTTAAAGCAAGGCAGCTTAAAATTCCAGACGTTTGATTTGGTAAAAAAAATGCCATCAAATAAAATATCAAACTACATTTTTGCTAATAATCATGATCTGACCTTTACAAATAAAACAGTAGAGTGGGGTGTATCTGCACCTTCAGTTTCAAATGGTGCAGCTTATGCCGATTTAGATAATGATGGTGATCTGGATTTGATCGTTTGCAACATCAACTCACCAGTAATGGTGTATAAAAACAATTTAGAGATACAAAAATCAAATTATTTAAAAATTAAACTTAAGGGAGCAGGCTTAAATACAGCAGCAATAGGTGCTAAAATTTATGTTAAAACGGCCGAAAATCAGCAGTATCAGGAAAAATATGTGGTTCGTGGTTATCAATCCAGTGTAGATCAAAGTATCTGTTTCGGTTTAGGGAAAAATACTGATATCAGTTATGTTAAAATTATTTGGCCAGATGGTAAGGAAAGTTTGTTGGAACATGTAAAAGCAAATCAGACATTAGCTATTAGCCAGGAAGAAGCTCTTTATAAAAAACCAAATCTTATTAACACAAAACCACTATTTATTGATGGTACACTGACATCTGGCTTGAAATTTAAACATATCGAAAATGATTTTGTCGATTTTAAAGGTGAAACACTGTTACCATATCAGCTTTCCAAATATGGTCCCGCTTTGTGTAAAGCAGATGTTAATCAGGATGGTATAGAGGATATTTTTATCGGTGGTGCAATTGGTCAGTCAGGTAGGTTGTTTCTAGGAAATAAGGATGGTAACTATAGTCAGCCCGCCAATCAACCTTGGGAAGGAGATAAAGCAAGTGAAGATGTTAATGCTATTTTCTTTGATGCAAATGGTGATGGAAGCCCGGATTTATGGATAGTGAGTGGTGGAAACGAGTACGACGAAAATTCGCCTGAATATCAGGACCGACTGTATTTAAATAATGGTAAGGGAATATTTACCAAGATAAATGATGCATTGCCGGGAATGTTTAGCAGTAAGCAAGCTATTGCTGTTGCCGATTTTGATAAAGATGGCGATTTAGATGTTTTTGTCGGCGGTATGAGCAAGCCGGGATCTTTTCCTTTATGTAGTAAAAGTTATTTATTACGTAACGAATCAAAAGGTGGAATTGTTAAGTTTACCGATGTTACAAAAGAATTTGCACCTGAATTAGAATATCCAGGTATGATTATAACTGCAGTATGGCAGGATTTAAATGCCGACGGGTATCCGGAACTATTAGTTGGTGGAGATTGGATGCCAATAATGAAATTTAAAAATAATAGGGGGCAACTACTTTATGAGAAAGATTCAGGCTTGGAAAATTCGGATGGTATGTGGAGTAAAATTGTACCTATTGATGTAAATAATGATGGTGCAATGGATTTTATTACTGGAAATTGTGGCTTGAATAATCAATTTAAAGCTAGTAGCCAGCAGCCACTAACTATCTATGCTTCAGATTTTAATGGAGACGGTGTGATGGATCCGATCATTTGTTATTACATTCAAGGTAAAAACTATCCAATGGCATCCAGAGATGAGTTACTTGATCAGATGGTGCAGTTAAAAAAGAGGTTTTTAAATTATAGTACTTATTCAGATATAACAATAGATCAGCTATTTAAGCCGGAACAACTGGATAAAAGTCAGAAATTTTTTTGTAAACAACTCGAAACATCTATTTTATTAAACGATGGAACTGGAAAATTTACAATTAAAAAGCTGCCAATTGAAGCACAGTTTTCGCGGACTTGGGGCATTATTGTAGATGATTTTAATAAAGATGGCAAAGATGATATTCTTTTGGCTGGCAATTTTTATCCCTACAGAGTGCAGCTCGGTCAGGCTGATGCCAGTTTAGGTTTACTTTTAATTGGAAACGGCAACGGTGATTTTAAACCTTTAGCTCCATATGATTCAGGATTTTATATTGATGGAGATGTTAGAAATATGATTGAGATTAAAGGGAAGACAAACAAAATCATTGTCGTTAAAAATAATGATCAGGTTGAACTGCTAAAGGCTAATAATTAAACCAAAGTAATGAAGAGATATTTGTTTTTGTTTATTTTCAGCATTGCAATAAATGCTAATGGCCAGTGGCATAAACATGAAAATGACCCTTTGCCTTTACATAGGTCGCAAAAAGCACTTTCAGATATTATCGTAAGTGACATATTTTCTCCTCCGGTTGCCAGTAGAATATTTGTTTATGCAAACATCGCCGCATACGAAATTCAGGTTAAAAATAGTAAACAGTTTTTATCATTAAGTGGTCAATTGAATGGCTTCAGGGGCATCCCCAATCCCAACCAAAAACAAATCAGCTATTCGCTGGCTGCGACATACGCCTATTGGCAAATCGGAAAACGGCTTGTTTTTTCTGAACAAGCAGCCCTAGATAGTTTAGATAGCATACTTTCATGGTATAAGGCTAAGGGCTATCCTGATTCGATAGTGCAAAATTCAATTTTATATGGTAAAACGGTATTAGATACGGTGTTAAAATGGGTTGATCAGGACCAATATAAAGAAACACGTAAATTAAGAAGATACAGTTTGGTAAAGCAAGAAGGTAACTGGTCACCAACGCCTCCTGGCTATATGGCAGCTGTTGAACCTTATTGGAATAGAATAAGGCCACTTGTAATGAAGTCAGCCGATCAATTTAAACCCGCAGTCCCTCCTCCATATAGTAAAGATAAAAACAGCGCTTTCTATATTAATGCAAATGAAGTTTACACGGTTGGTAAAAACCTGGATGAAAAACAGCTGGATATTGCTAAATTTTGGGATTGCAATCCTTTCTTTTTAAATCTGAATGGACATATGAATTATGCAACGAAAAAGATTTCTCCTGGAGCACACTGGATTTCAATAGCTGGTATCGCTAGTCGTTCAAAAAAATTTAATTATATGCAAAGTTGTTTTGCTTATACTTATACCTGTATGGCTTTATTTGATGCTTTTATAAGCTGTTGGGATGAAAAATACAGAAGTAACTATATCCGGCCTGAAACATTCATCAATGCTAATATAGATGAAAACTGGCGGCCAACTTTGCAGACACCTCCTTTTCCTGAATATCCGAGTGGACATAGCGTAGCTTCAACAGCCGCAGCATTTGTACTCACTAAAATATTTGGAGATAATTTTAAATATCAGGATAATACAGAGACTGATTTCGGATTGCCTGTGCGAAGTTTCACCTCTTTTAACCAGGCTGCTAATGAAGCTGCCATTAGTCGGCTTTATGGGGGTATTCATTACCGTCCAGCTATAGAAAATGGTCAGGTTGAAGGAAGGAATATTGGCGCATATCACGTCGAAAAGCTTAAAATGGAAAATATTAAGTTTAAATAACATCACATGAGAAAAAGATATACCATAATGATTGCTTTGATTGCGCTGGGTAAGTTTTCAAATGCCCAACGAAACGATATCCTCAAAGAATCAACGAAATACGAATGGCCAAAAGAAGAAGCGGTAAAAAAGAAACTGGAACACTGGCAAGACCAAAAATTTGGCATGATCATTCACTGGGGCGTATATGCTGTTCCTGGGATTATTGAATCCTGGTCAATCTGTTCGGAAGACTGGATTGAAAGAGATAGTACCATGAAATACGATGATTATAAAAAATGGTATTGGGGATTAAGTGAGAAGTTTAATCCAACAGCATTTAACCCGGAGCAGTGGGCAAAGGCAGGTAAAGATGCCGGGATGAAATACCTGGTGTTTACCACCAAACATCACGATGGCTTCGCCATGTTCGATACCAAAGAAAGCGATTACAGCATTGCAAAAGGTCCGTTTGCGAATAACCCTAAAAAAGATGTTGCCAAATATGTGTTCGATGCTTTCCGTAAGCAGGATTTCATGATTGGTGCTTATTTTTCAAAGCCCGACTGGCATTCGCAATATTATTGGTGGGATAAATATGCTACCCCAAATAGAAATAATAATTACGACATCAGGAAGAATCCATGGCGTTGGAACAAGTTTAAAAGCTATACCCAAAACCAGATTGGCGAGTTGATGAATAATTATGGCAGTATTGATATTTTATGGTTAGATGGTGGTTGGGTAAGACCTTTGGCTTCAGTAAATGAAGAGGTACTTTCATGGGGTGCGCCTATTCCGGAGTGGAGCCAGGATATTGATATGCCTAAAATTGCCGCCATGGCCAGAAAAGCGCAGCCTGGTTTAATTATGGTAGATCGAACCGTACACGGGCAATACGAAAACTATCAAACCCCTGAGCAGAAAATCCCTGAAAAACAATTGGATTACCCTTGGGAAAGCTGTATGACCTTAGGCGGCGCCTGGGGTTTTGTACCTAACGATCAATATAAACCGGCAAAAGAAGTAGTTCATAAACTGGTAGAAATAGTGGCTAAAGGCGGAAGTTTACTTTTGGGTGTTGGACCTAAAGCAGATGGAACCCTGCCCGATGATGTGGTTACAAAGCTGGAAGAGATTGGTCAATGGACGAGCAAAAATGGCGCAGCCATATACGACACAAGAATTACCAAAAACTACCATGACGGGCAAAACTGGTTTACCCAAAGTAAAGATGGCAAAACCGTTTATGGGATTGCGCTATTGGATGGTCATGCGCCGAAAGAAATTTCCTGGAAGGGGAGCATTCCTAAAAAAGGAACTTCTATTACGCTATTAAGCAATAAGCAAAAAGTGAAATGGAAATTGACAGACGGCAAAGTACATTTTGATTATCCAAAAACCGATGAGAAAATTGCGTTGACTTTCTCTTTTACGCCCGAAACCAATTAGTGATGCCGAAACAGAAAAGATACCTGTTTTTATTGTCTGCATTGTTTTTAAGCAGCAGCCTTTTTGCCCAGGTTAAAAAAAGCCAATCTTTACCCTATAAAAACCCAAAGTTAAGTATAGATTTAAGGGTAAAAGACCTGATCTCGAGAATGACTCCGGAAGAAAAATTCTGGCAGTTATTCATGATTCCGGGTGACGTAACCGAACAAAATAAAAACCAGTTCAAGCACGGTATTTTTGGCTTGCAGGTAAGTGCAGCTGCGCAAGGCAGCGGCAATGCACAACAGATGTTAACCTACAATACCGCTGAGGATGGACTTTCGCTGGCTAAAAAGGTTAACAAAATTCAAAAATACTTTATTGAAGAAACCCGTTTGGGCATTCCAATTATTCCATTTGACGAGGCTTTACATGGTTTGGTTAGGCAAGGAGCTACGGCTTTTCCCCAATCAATTGGTTTAGCAGCTAGTTTTGATAGTACTTTAGTAGGAAAAATTGGTACAGCTATCGCCACAGAAGCCAGGGCACGTGGTTTAAGAGATCTTTTGGCACCGGTAATTAATATGGCTACCGATGTAAGATGGGGCAGGGTAGAAGAAACCTATGGAGAAGATCCCTATCTAACCACTGTGCTTGGCCATGCTTTTATGAGCGCCATAGAAAAACAGAATATTATTGTCACACCAAAACATTTTATTGCCAATGTTGGCGATGGTGGCCGCGACAGTTACCCCATCGAAATGGACAAACATTTTCTGGAAGAAATCCATTTTCCTGCCTTTAAAGATGGCGTTAAAAAGGTAGGCATCCGTTCATTAATGACGTCCTACAACAGCGTTTTTGGTACACCTGCAACCTCCAGTAAATGGCTGCTTACAACTAAGCTGAAATCGGAGTGGGGCTTTAAGGGTTTCGTCATTTCCGATGCAGGTGCAGTTGGAGGCGCTAATGTTTTACATTTTACGGCTAAAGATTATAAAGACGCCACAGCACAATCTATTAATGCCGGACTCGATGTAATCTTTCAGGTTGATTATAACCATTATAAACTTTTTCTCCCAGCATTTTTAGATGGCAGTATTCCAAAATCAAGAATAGATGATGCTTTAACAAGGGTGCTGAAAGCTAAATTTGAACTGGGGCTGTTTGAGCATCCTTACGTAGATGAAAGTATTGCCGAAAAGATGTTAAGCGATCAAAGTAATCGCAATTTGGCCAAAGAAGCAGCTTTAAAATCTTTTGTATTGCTAAAAAATGATAACAATACACTTCCGTTAAAAAGTACAAAGCGTATCCTGATCTTAGGAGAGGATGCTATTGAAGCCAGGTTAGGTGGCTACAGCGGCACTGGAAACAATAAGATTAATATATTAGATGGCCTGAAAAGCGCAGTATCTAATGATGTTCAGGTCAATTATTTAAAAGGCAGTAGCAGAGAACTGCATGCTTATCTTCCAATTGATAGCCAGTTTCTTTCCAATAATGGGAGAACAGGATTAACAGGAACTTATTACAAAGGGCTGCTGCTCTCTGGAAAACCAGTTAAAGAAATTAATGATAAGGTAATTAATTTCAGTTGGACATTATACCCGCCAGATGAACAGCTCCTGCTGGACGATTATTCGGTAAGATGGGATGGTAAAATTAAAGTGCCACAAAACGCTGATGTTAATATCGGATTGGAAGGCAACGATGGATACCGATTATACATGGATAGTCAATTATTGATCGACAACTGGGATAAAAAATCTTTCAATACCAGGACCGTTCCTTTTCATTTCGAAAAAAATAAGGAATATGCCATTAGGGTCGAATTTTTTGAACCTAAGGGTAATGGTAAGATCAAACTGATTTGGGATCATGATATCAAAAAATCAAACGAAATAGCTGATGCTGTAGCTGCCTCAAAAAATAATGATGTAATCGTATTTGTTGCCGGAATAAAAGAAGGAGAGTTTTTAGATCGGGCGATGTTAAATCTGCCCGGAAATCAAGAATTGTTGTTGAATGAACTCGCAAAAACAGGAAAACCTATTGTCGTCGTACTAACTGGTGGAAGCGCCATCAATATGCAACCCTGGTTAAATCAAGTAAGCGCAGTTTTAAATGTATGGTACCCTGGCGAAGCCGGAGGTAGTGCCATTGCAGATGTATTGCTTGGCAAAGTAAGTCCGTCAGGTAAACTTCCCATTACTTACCCGGTTGATGAATCGCAATTGCCCCTGGTTTACAATCACAAGCCAACCGGAAGAGGCGATGATTACAACAACTTAAGTGGCGAGTCGCTTTTTCCATTCGGATATGGATTAAGTTATACCAGCTTTTCTTACCAAAATTTAAAGTTTGACCGCAAAAGTATGGCTAAAAATGAAACTGCCACTGTAAGTTTCGAGCTGAAGAATACAGGTCATTACGATGGTGAAGAAGTGGTACAACTGTATATGAGGCCATTGATCAGCAAATTGGCACAGCCTGTTCTTGCATTGAGGGGTTTCCAGAGGGTACATTTAAAAGTAGGTGAAACCAAACTCATTTCATTTAAACTGGATAAAGAAGTACTTCAAACACTTGATATTAATAATGTTTGGGAAGCAGCCCCTGGAGAATATAGAATCATGATCGGATCATCCAGTAAAGCACTTTATTTGAAAGATAACTTAATTGTGAAGCCGTAACCACGCCCCTGGTGGTTGGCTATAAACCATATCAAAAAAAAAAGCCGCAGATTCTGGTCAAATCTGCGGCTTTTTTTAAGATTAATCTAGTCCATAATTCTTTAGTGCAATGGAAACATAGCCATTTTGTACAGACATGTTAAGATTAGAAAAAGTAATTGTTTTATCGGTAGCATTTATAACTCCATTAACCGTAGAGCCGTTTGCATTTGCTGTGGCAGATACTGGAATATATCCTGAACTTATCTTAACAACTAAGGTCGAACTTGGGTTATAGCTATTAATGTTATAAACATAGGTTGAGGTAGTATTTACTGGTGGGGTAGAAATTGTTGCTGCAATATGAGTCCCATTAAGTATTAATCCATAATAAGTTGGTGTATTACTCATTGTTGTAACCCTGAAAGAATACGTGTATGTAGGATAGCCATATAAATAGTTTAAGGCAACAATGTCATTTGTATTAAATGAACGATCTACACCATTATTGCAGGCCAGCATAAATGAATTCGGCTCGGCAGAAGCTGGAGTTCCAGGTATTTGAATTGCACCTGAAAATCTCTGGGGGTCAGCACTATTATAGCTATTACCTTCATTTCCACTCTGCTGCGGACAACTATAACCCCGGTCGTAATAGTCAGTATGTCTTAAACCTATGCAGTGCCCTATTTCATGTTGTATTACCGAGGTAATATAGCCAACATCTGGGTTTGTGCCAAACGCAGCAGGATTTGTATTTAATCCAATTTGATTAAATGGATTTCCAGAAAAAGGGAAACCGCCAAAGCCTAACGTAATGCCTGTAGGAGTAGGAGCGTCGTTGAAACCAATGATATCAATATTTCCATTGCTACTAACTAGTTGGAAGTTGATTTTCAAGTTTAATGAGTTATATCTTGCAATGGCGTTACTTGCTGCTGTCGAATAAATAGCAGGTAAATTTGAAACAGAAATTGTTATTGTACGGGGTAAGTTTTGAACCAGATTATAGGTTTGATACTGTTCTGATTTAGCGATGATTAAGTTTGATGAGTTTTTAGCCTTACCTAGCGAAGATTTTGGTAGAAAAATATCTCCCTCCACAATGTATCCATCTTTCATAACTGTTACGTTATTGGTATTAAATCCCATTTGTTTAATGCTAGCTAGTACAGATTCAGATATTTCATTATGTTGTTCTATTTCTAATTTTTTGTTTTTAGAACAGGAACAGACCATGAAAAGGAATAACATGGCAAAGAGCGAATAAATTTTTTGTTTGATCATGGCTTAAATTTGTTTTGTAGGTTTATGGTTACATTATTATAGATTCAATATACGTATAAATACTGTCTATTCCTATTTAAATTAAATGAAAGTAGACATAAGTGTTATTGATAAGACGGCATGATTTTTTTTTAGAATTAAACACCTCATTTTAAACTTTCCATCTCACATTTGAAATAAAGTTTAATCTTACGGATAGATAATAATTTTTGAGTCAAATGAGTAATAACCTAGGTAACACTCCTGTTTATTATCCAACTTTATGATTCAATCCGTAGTGCCCTTCGGAACGCTTCGGACAGATCGGCCCGTGAATGCAATTAGATAAAAGCAAAGCCTGATGAATAATCTTAATGCAAGTGTTTAAGATTAGCTTCGCTGATCACTTCGTGTTGCCCGCAGGCGTTAGAATGGCGATCAATCGATTGGCGTTTGTCGTCCTGAGGAATAATTTGTGGTATAAAATCAATATGATTGACACATCTAATTGAAATAAACTTCTCCAAGGATCGTTATTGCTGAGAAGGCTTTTCCAGCCGATGAAGCGATCTTTATAGCGAGGATCATTAGCATGAAAGATTGCTTCACCGTTCCTCTTCGCAATGACCACTTGTTTAGGCAGTCTTTGAATGGTAGCGTAGTCGAAAGATTTTTAAGTAAAAAATATAATTACGACACCCAACTTTGTGCGCTTAGCGCCTTATCTTTGCACGCTTTGTGGTTAAACCAAAATCAATTATTTCAATTCTTCTAAACCCAATTTTATCGCCAACTCATTCAGGTCTTTTACTACTACATCAATAATCGGAATGCCGCTGATTTTTCTTTCCTGTTCAAATTCATGTTCAGGTTCTCCGGGGATGATTACTTTTTTGTCAGCGTCTATTGTTTTTGCACTTTTAAAGCGTTCTATCCAATGATCTAAATGATCCTTAAATTCTGTAGCAGGTCTGAAGCCATCTACACGCATAGCGCCTAAAAAGTGGCCAAGTCCTTCGCCAACAGGATTGGCAGAGGGCTCTAAAAATGCTACAAAAGGGGGTACCCACGGGCCATAATTTGCGCCAGACAATACCGCTGATAAAATATCAACTGTTGCACTCAATCCATAACCTTTGTGGCTACCATGGGCTGCATCGCTTCCTAAAGGAAGAAGCGACCCTCCGTTTTTTAATTCGTTAGCGTCAGTAGAATTTTTGCCATCTTTATCCTGAACCCAACCATCGGGAATGCTTTTATTGGCACGCTGCGCAATTTCCAGTTTTCCGTTAGCTGCGGCTGCAGTAGCCATATCTACAATTACCGGTGGATATTTGCCCGCAGGGAAAGCATAACACATGGGGTTGGTCCCCAATAACCGTTCGTTGGCATAAGTAGGTGCAACCAAAGGGCTTGCATTGGTCATACTGATGCCGATCATATCTTTTTCTACCGCCATTAAAGCATGGTAACCTGCGATGCCGAAGTGATTGGAATTTTTAACGGATACCCAGCCGCTGCCATATTTTTCTGCTTTTTGGATAGCAACCTGCATCGCAAATGGCGCCACAACCAAACCCAGCCCTGCATCGCCATCTACCGTTGCTGTAGTAGGCGTTTCATGTACAATTTTAATGTTCGGGTTGGCGTTGATTCTTTTCTTTTCCCAAAGACGTACGTAACCACTTAAACGTGCAACGCCATGCGAGTCGATTCCTCGTAAATCTGAGCGGATCAAAACATCGGTCGCTAAATTAGCATGCTCATCAGAACAGCCCATTTTTTTAAAAACACTAAATGTAAAAGCCCTGAGCCTGGTTTCGGTAAAGGTGATGAAGTTCATTTTATAATATTTGTCGTCACCCTGAATTTATTTCAGGGTCTTTTCAATAGATGCTGAAACGAGTTCAGCAGGACGAATCTAAAAATAAATTACGGCAATAAAACCGTAAAATCGCCGCCCAATGGTTCAAAATTTTCTATGCATGACGAAAGGAAATCTTCTCCGTAATTTACATACATGGGTGCAATATTTAAGATCCTTTCCTGCAAGGTGCCATTTGGGAAAAGTCTTTTCTTTACGTTATCAATCTGTAGCAAGGCCATTTCATGTTTCCTTTTCTCTGCCCTGAATAGTTTCTTTTCGAGGTTGGCCAACAAACGGTTTGCTCTTTGCTTTGCCGTATCGGCAGACACAGAGAGTGTTTTATCTATTTTATAGGCATTTAACTTAATCTGGTCGAAAATGCTGTTAATGGCCCGGGTTTCATCGGCTAAGCTAAGCTGGGCAGTTGTATTCCGTTTTACCCAGATGTTTTTCAGTTCTTCCACCGGAAGGAAAATATCTTCCAGAGAAAAGCCCAGTCTGTACAGATTTTCAGCACTTCGTTTGTCTATCAGTAAAGCCGAATTGCGAAGCAGCAACACCGGGAAATCTACTTTGTAATAATCGAAATTGGCTTTTAGCTGCATCCAGTAAGCCACTTCAGCACCTCCTCCAATGTAGGCAATGTTTGGCAAAATTACTTCCTGGTACATGGGGCGCATTACTACATTAGGGCTAAACCGTTCAGGGTGAGATTCGATTTCGGCTTTTAATTCTGCTTCTGTAAAACTAATTTCGGTATGGTTAACAACATATTTGCCATCTTCAAAAATCAAGCGTTCGCGGAGATTATCGATCAGGTAAAAGAAATTAATATCGCGACCGTTAACCTGTGTTTTATAACCCAGTTCTTCAAGATTTTTAGAGCTATTGTCGATATTTTTTGCACTGTTATGCTGAATAATATCTTCGGTAATGATATTTGCAAATTGCTTTTTTAATTGAGTATCATCTGCATTTACAATCACCAAGCCATATTTCTCAAATAAGTTATTCACTAAAAACCGGGTGGCATCGGCTAAATTATCATGTTGCAAATAGGCCTGCTCTACCAGTTTCGCTATCCGTTTTCCATTCTTCGAGATACCAAGGTATCCCTGATATGCGGTTACTGCTGCGGCAACTGTTTTAGTACTTAGTCTTCCGGTTGCACCATTGGTTTGCTGGATCCAGCTGATATTTTTTTCATCAACACTTACATGGTTGATCTCTTCAAAATCATGATCCTCGGTCGCCATCCAATAAACCGGTACAAAGTTTTTTTCGGGATGAGCCATTTTTAACTCGATGGCTAAATTAATAGTCGTTACAATTTTATAAATAAAATAAAGCGGACCGGTAAATAAATTTAACTGGTGGCCGGTAGTTACCGTGAAGGTATTATCGAGGGCTAAAAGTTCTATGTTTTTGCTAACCGATTTATTGGGCTGTAAATGCCGATATTGATCTTGCAGAACCTGAACTAAAGTATTCCGGTTTCCAAGGAAATTTCTATGCTCCATTGCGCTGGCTAAACCGGCCATATCTGGGCGGTAACTATAAAAAGCTTTAAGCTGCTCTTCGTCGTTAATATAATCTAAAACCAGTTTTGAAAATGATCCGGTTTCGTGATAGGAAATATATTTTGCCTGCATAATGAGCGAAAGTAGTGCAATTTAAGGATAAATATAAAGTCGAGCCACTATTTTACAATTGTTAAATAATTTCATTGCGAAGAGCTTCCGGTTTCACTGTCTAAATTTTTTTGGTAAAAAAAGATACGCTGGATGTTAAAGCAGTTACTGATGATATTTAACCAGATGGCGGTTGATATGAATGTATCCATTTGGGATTATTTTTACATATTAAGACTGCATTAGTCTGGTTTTTTGGCGGCAGCAATTAAATCAACATCAACAAGTTCTAAAGATTTAACCATATCCTTAACTGTCTCTTTATACTTTTTAAAATGAGCTGTGGTGATATGCTTTTGGTATGCAGCAGTATCGGCATAAATTTCAAGTATGGTAACATGTGATGGATTATTTTTGTCGGAAACGGCATAATAGGTTAATACACCCGGCTCAAGCCTAATGGCAGCAGTCATTTGTTCTTTTAGTGCACTATTATATTTATCTAATTGCAATGGGTCAACTTTAATTTTGGCTAATCGAATCATTTGATTTTTTTTCTGCGACATAGCATTTTTGCTAAATAAAAGTGTTAGCATAAATAAGATAACTATAAATTTCAGCAAGTCAATTTGTCTTATTTGCATTTTATAAATTGATTGTAGGGTTTTCATCATTTAAATTAAATTAATTTGAATAATCAAAGCCTGAGAGCTGGTTTCGACAATAAAATTAATAATATACGCTCATGTATTGATTAATGCAAAAAAAAAATGGCAAAAAAAAGCCGGTTTCGAATAAACGAAACCGGCTTGTAAAAATATTTGGTTTAGTGTTTTACCATTTTTTACGGCGTTCGCCACTTCCACCTTCACGGTTTCCGCCCTCTCTACGTCCGCTTCCACCTTCTCTGCTTCCACCTTTTTCATCACGGCTGCGACCAGAAAAATCTCTGAAACCGCCACCGCTGTTTCCGCCTTCACGTCTTCCGCTGCCGCCAGAACTTCTTCTGTCGCCACCACCACGGTAACCACCGCCGCTTCTGCGTTCTCCACCGAAACCACCGCCACGTCTTTCACCGCCACCGCGTCTTTCGCCGGCACCTTCGCCACGACCGCTATCTCCGCTTTTCTCGATACGGACCTGGCGGCCGTTAAATTCAACAGATTTAAAGCCTTCAAAAACTTTGTCAGCAACGGCATCTTCCACTTCAAAGAAAGAGAAAACACCTTTTAAATCAATTTTACCAACGCTTTTGCCACCAATTTTTCCGTTATTACAGATAAATGATAACATATCACCGCGGGTAAACTCATCTACAGAACCTAGGTTGATAAACAAACGGGTGTAACCTTCGCTACCACGTCCGCGTCTTTCGCCACGTTCACCTCTTTCACCACGGTCATCACCTGCAGCAGCATTTAAGTCCGGAGCTTTGGAATAATATTCCAGGAAACGGTTAAATTCTAACGAAGCAAAACGTTTAATTACATCCTCTTTAGATAAATCTTTAAATTCATCCATAATACGCGGGATGTACTGATCAATTTGTTCTACGTTAACTTCTACATTATGTACTTTATGTACTAATGAAAATAGTTGTTTTTCGCAAACATCAAATCCTGTTGGTAACTCAGCTTTGGTAAATTGTTTACCAATAATGCGCTCCAATTGACGGATTTTTCCAACTTCTTTAGAGTTGATGATACAGATGGAGATACCGGTTTTACCTGCACGGCCGGTACGGCCCGAACGGTGGGTATAACTTTCAATTTCATCTGGTAAAGAATAGTTGATTACGTGTGTTACGTTGTTTACGTCGATACCACGTGCAGCAACATCAGTAGCAATTAATAACTGCATGTTACGCTCACGGAAACGTTGCATTACTTTATCACGTTGTTGTTGCGATAAATCGCCGTGTAAAGCATCAGCATTGTAACCATCTTTAATTAAATGCTCGGCAACATCCTGGGTATCTAATTTCGTTTTGCAGAAAACAACACCAAAAATATCCGGGTTAAAATCTACAATACGTTTTAAGGCAGCATATTTATCACGGGCACGAACGATGTAATATTCGTGTTCGATATTAACGTTACCTGTGTTTTTTGTGCCCATGGTTAACTCTATAGGGTTATCCATATAGTTTTTAGCTATACGGCGAACTTCTGCTGGCATAGTAGCCGAGAATAACCAGGTTTTTTTGTCATCAGGAGTGGTTGATAAGATGTCGTTGATGTCGTCCTGGAAACCCATGTTCAACATCTCGTCAGCTTCATCAAGCACCACATATTTAACATTTGAAAAATCAATGGCTTTACGGCCAATGATATCCAACATACGGCCGGGCGTGGCCACTACGATCTGAACGCCTTGGCGTATTTCGCGTAGTTGTTGCATAATGTTCGCGCCACCGTAAACGGCAACAACGTGGGCATTAGCAATGTTTTTAGAAAAGTTTTTAAGGTCGTTAGCGATCTGCAAGCATAACTCACGGGTAGGACATAAAATCAATGCCTGTGGTTTATTAACTTTAAAATCGATTAGTTCTAACAGCGGCAAACCAAATGCGGCTGTTTTTCCTGTTCCTGTTTGGGCCAAACCAACAAAATCATTAGTGCCTTCTAACAGTACAGGAATACTTTGCTCCTGAATCGGCGTTGGATTTTCGAATCCAAGGTCCTTTACGGCATTAACGACGTCATCACTTATCCCCAATAATTGAAATGGGTTTGTCATTCGTCTATTTATTTTTAATTGAGCCGCAAAGGTACGATTAATATTTCGTATTTCGCAGAGAATCAAGTAAATAGTTTTTGGGCTAAATGTTTGGAAATAAGGAAGAAATGGAAGAAGAAAAAACGGGAATTGGAAAATAGGGGTTAATATGACGCGAATTGCTGCCTGTAATTCTTTTAATAAACTACCGATGTAATTTCAATGGTCGGATCTGAAAGTCTATCAGGAGATCTTATCCAATTGCTCAAACGCAATTTTTGGTTTATCCAGCCCTTAAAATTTTATCTATCGTTTTACCTTTAGCCAGCTCATCAACCAATTTATCTAAATAGCGCACTTGCCTGGTCAGTGGATATTCAATTTCTTCAATTCTATAACCACAAATTACACCGGTAATCAAATGCGCGTTGGGATGTATGGTCGCATGCTCAAAAAAATCCTTAAAGGTTGTTTTCTCCTGGATACATTTTTGAAGTTGTTCTTCATTATAACCGGTTAACCAGCTAATCACCTGGTGTAACTCTTCAACAGTTCTTCCTTTTTTCGCGACTTTTGTGACGTAATGCGGGTAAACTGATGAAAAAGTCATTTTAGCTATTTTTTCATTTTGCTCTGGTGTTACATTCATCTTATCCGTTCCAAATACCGTGGTTTTTAAGATAAAGTGCTAAAATTTATTAATAAATCTATCTATCCGCCTTTTGTTCTCCTGTTGCAGTAAAGACGGATACAGGTTCATGAGCACATTTACAGACATCATGATGCCGGCAGATTTAAATTTTAAATTGTACAATGCAAAAAGTGCAAAACAGGTTACAAAAATAAATGCCACTAAATGATCAATTTCGGATGTTGTCATTTCAGCACGTAATTTAATTAAATCAGCTTTTTCAATTTTGCTTTTCAATTTAAGTTTTTGATTGAAAAATTTGAAAAAGGTGTTTTTTACAATCCATTTGAAAAAATGCATTCCAATAATTTTATTTAGTTTTTCACTTTTAATAAAATTAAGGTGGTTTAAGTGATTGTTATAAAAGTCAGTTTTTTTAATGAAAGCATTTATCAACATGCCAACAATCCAGGATATGAAGACAATTGAAAGGCTGAAGGATAAATATTTTAAGTTCATTTTTAAATTAAACACTTAAACAAGCTCTGAAACCCCTCGCTGCGTAATAGGATTCTGCCCCATTATGGTAAGTGAAAACTTTCCCGTAGCGGTAGTCGCAAAACAATGCGCCCCCCAGCTTTCTGATATCTTCAGGTGTTTTGATCCAGCTCGAGCTTTTGGTGTCAAACTTGCCAAATTGCTGCAGATAATGATATTGTGTTTCGGTTAAAAGTTCAACTCCCCATTTATTTGCCAGATTAATGGCGCTATCTTGTGGTTTATATTCTTTTCTTGAGGCCAGCGCTTCGGCATCATAACACAAACTTCTACGTCCTTTTGGACTCTCAGCAGCGCAATCGAAGAAAAGATATGCACCTGTTTTTTTATCAAAATCAACTACATCCGGTTCACCGCCGGTTTCTTCCATTTCATTTATGGCCCAGAGTTTCTGCGGATTGGCTTCTAACTTATTGAGTATATTCAGCCATTCCAATCCATTATGCCGGTTCATGTTTTTTTCGAAACGGCTCTTTAGTATGTCAAGCAACGCCTGAGTTTGATCTCCAGATAACATCCGATTCTTCATTCTGAAATTAATTAATTTACCTCAATCTTTCAGCCGAACGGATCAGCCTTTCGTCTTTATTGATGCCGAAAATAGCCAGTACAATAAACAGAATAGTTACCGCTGGCAGGTAAGCTCCAATACCAAAACTGGCACCTTCTATGCCACCAGGAAGTTCTTTTACGTAAATACTGCACCAAAAAGCAAACCCTGCAATAGCCGCAATGGTAAATATTGCAATCCGTTTTTGTTGAGTTCGTTTTTTAAATCTAAAAATGTTAATAAAGCACAATAATATCAGTACCGAATGCGTAATGATTAATGGCAGGAAAACATCAACATTTAATACCTTTCCGGTTTTTCCATTAACAAAATAATGCAAGCCATTTGTGAATATTTGATTTTCATCACCATTGACAACTTTTGTTGCAACTGGTAAAAAAAGCATTAAAATAAGTGTTAGGGTTGCTAAAAAAAGCCAGACAGATTGTATTCTTTGTATCATGAATGTAAATATATTGGAACAAATCTAGCCTTTTTTGATAAAAGAAAGAAGATTAAAGTTACCGGATAGGTGTAGAGAATAATAATAGCGTATTATTATGGTTTGCCTAAAGATTTTGTATTAATCAACCCAACTTCAAACACTTAACTCTGCCCTTTGCCCTTTGCCCTTTAAACTGTACTTTTGCATCGCTTTGAATAAAAAAAGGTATTTCATCCAATTGGCATATGATGGCAGCTTGTACCATGGCTGGCAAATTCAACCTAATGCAATTACTGTTCAGGAATTGCTGGATAAGGCTATGACTATCGTTTTAAGACAGCCTATCGAAACATTAGGCTGTGGAAGAACGGATGCCGGGGTGCATGCCACAGATTTTTATGCCCATTTTGATGTTGAAGATATAGAAGAGCCTAAGGTTTTGAATGCTATTACCGGCATCAATGCCAAGTTGCCTTATCAAATTGCAGCAAAACGGATAATACCGGTACATGATGATGCCCATGCCCGCTTTGATGCCACAGCACGTGCTTATAAATATTATATCCACTTCGAAAAAGACCCTTTTAAAATCAACAGGTCTTGGTTGGTAAAAGATCAGCTTGATGTTGAAGCCATGAATGAGGCTGCAGCTGTTTTATTAAGTTATACCGATTTCTCCTGTTTCAGCAAATCGAATACCCAAACGTTCACCAATAATTGTAAGATCACTAAAGCCATGTTTGAACAGCAGGAAGGCGGTTTGGTTTTTACCATCCAGGCCGATCGTTTTTTGCGGAATATGGTCAGGGCCATTATGGGTACCTTGGTGTCGGTGGGTAAAAAAGAAATAAATTTAGCTGCTTTTAAAACAATAATAGAAAGTAAAAACCGCAGTAAAGCCGGGCAATCGGTACCTGCATGTGGTTTGTATTTAGTAAAGATAGACTATCCGTATTTGGGGTAGCTGGCAGTTAGGCGTTTGAGGTTAACCTTCACCATACACCATGAAAAAATGAAATTATTAATTTACCATTAAACCTTTTTAAAATACATTTTCAAACCCTAAACCCTAAACCCTAAACCCTAAACCCTAAACCCTAAACCCTAAACCCTAAACCCTAAACCCTAAACCCTAAACCCTAAACCCTAAACCCTAAACCCTAAACCCTAAACCCTAACAATGGCAGTTACAGGCGACGTATATAACACCGGATTACTGAAACGTATTTTTAAATACGTAAAGCCTTACCGTACCGTGTTTGTATGGTCGGTTATTTTAACCATTTTGCTGGCGGCCATTTCGCCTGTTCGTCCGTTTTTGATCAAATACACACTCGATCATTATATTTTAAGCGGAAATTATTCTGGCCTGGTAAACATGACCATGTTAATGACTTTTATGCTCATTTTGCAGAGTGTAATCCAATATAACCACACGCTTTTAACCAATACATTAGGCCAGTCTGTTATCCGCGATCTGCGGATCAATGTTTTTAACCACATTACTAAGTTGAGGCTTAAGTTTTTTGATAAAACACCAATAGGACAGCTAATTACCAGAACGGTTTCGGATCTGGAAACCATTGCAGATATCTTTTCGGAAGGTTTAATTTCGATGATTGGCGACAGTTTGCAGGTGGTGGTTATTGTGGGCGTAATGTTATATACCGACTGGCAGTTGAGTTTGGTCGTGCTTTTGCCCATTCCGCTGCTGATTATGGCTACCCGGAAATTTCAAAAAGCGATTAAAGTCGCGTTCCAGGAAATCAGGAACGAAGTTTCTAACCTGAATACCTTTTTGCAGGAGCATATCACCGGAATTTCTATTGTGCAGTATTTTGCCAGGGAGAAACAGGAATACAGAAAATTTTATGCTATTAACAAGCGTTATCGCGATGCCAATATCCGCAGTAACTGGTACTATTCTATTTTCTTCCCCGTAGTTGAGCTAATTTCGGCCATGTCTTTAGGCTTATTGGTATGGTACGGTGCAAAAAGCATTCTTTCCAAACCTTTAGATGTTACTCCCGGCACCATTACACAGTTTATTATGTACCTCGGCATGGTTTTTACGCCCATCCGCCAACTGGCAGATAAATTTAATACCCTGCAGATGGGTATGGTGGGTGCCGAACGTGTTTTTAAAGTTTTAGATACCGACGAAACTACGCCAAATAATGGCATACAAAAACCGGCTAAACTTGACGGTAACATCAGGTTCGAAAAAGTTTGGTTTGCTTACAACGATGATCAATATGTGTTAAGAGATCTCAGTTTTGAAGTAAAAGCTGGCGAAACCGTTGCCCTGGTTGGTGCAACCGGTGCCGGAAAATCTTCTACCATTAATATCCTGAACCGTTTTTACGAAGTGAAAAAAGGAGATATTACTGTTGATGGCATCCATATTGAAGATTTTGAGCTTGATTACCTGAGAAGTCATATTGCGACCGTACTGCAGGATGTTTTCCTGTTTTCAGACACCATTTTAAACAACATCACGCTTAACAACCCCGAAATTACGATCGAAGAAGTGATCAATGCTTCAAAAAAAGTGGGTGCGCATGATTTTATTGAACGTTTGCCTGGTGGTTATCAGTATAACGTGATGGAAAGAGGGGCTACACTTTCTGCAGGTCAGGCGCAGCTGATTTCCTTTATCCGTGCGTTGGTACACAATCCGGCTATCCTGGTTTTGGATGAAGCTACTTCATCGGTAGATACCGAAACCGAATTGCTGATCCAAAAAGCCATTGATAATTTAATGGAGGGCCGTACATCAATTGTAATCGCACACCGCTTGTCAACCATTCAAAAGGCCGATCAGATTATCGTGCTCGATAAAGGAGAAATCAAGGAAAAAGGTACACATCAGCAGTTGTTAAAATTAAACGGTTATTATAAAAAACTTTACGATCTGCAGTTCTCTTCTAAAGGGATTGCCAAAGTCTGACAGACATATCTGTTTTGAAACTTAGATAAACTCTTTTAGGAATTTTTGCGCATTAATTCTTGTATGAGGTGATTTACATAATTCCTCAAAAATGATTATGTTTGGTTTCGCAACCCAACTAATCATTTGAACATCAAGAGAAATTGTGTGCATGATCATGCCCTTTTTGACTTATTAAAGCAAGGAGATGAGGTTGCATTTAGCAAAATTTACAATCTTTATTGGGTAGAACTTGAAAGTGAAGAATACTAAATAACCAAAAAAGTGCCGTTTGTACCTGTCTTTAAGAAATTAAGTTGCAAGGCGGCTATTTCTTAGCTACGATGCAGATTTACCAAAAATCAAGATGCAATTACAGAGGTTTTAATATCGTGACATTTTAGTTGGAAAGTTAAGAAAATATTAATTAATTATGCCTGCACCCAAAGTTAGTAATGTTAGATAATTGACGTAAGAGGTAAAATTTTTAATGAAAAGAATATCCAATGTATTTCTTAAAAAAAATAAAAAATTATTAATAATTTTTTATTTTAGGGAAGTTTAAATTGATCAAATTAACGCTCTCCTATGAAATCTAGCCTTGTGAAATTTTTAATTTCTAGCTTATTAGTTCTTTGTTTTTTTGATTATGCAAATGCCCAGGAAAACATTATTTATGAAAAAATTCAAAATAAAAAAGCTGATAAAGGAAAATTCGTACCACTAACTAACCTTTTTTCCAAGGGGATAGACAAGAGATATAATGTAAAAGGAGTTAAAAACATCAATGATGTTGAGTTTTTTGACTATTCGCCTAAAAATTTAGAATCATTAGGTGAAAATTTGCTTCTTATTTTACCGCTTAGAGCAGGTAACATGAATTTGGAGTTAATTGAGGTGCCTGCTATATTCTATAACTTTAAAGTAGTTACTAGTGATAGGAGTGAATACCAAAGAAATAAAAAAATACGGCATTACAGAGGAATTATCCAAGGAGATAAAAATAGCATTGTAACAATTAGTTTTATAGATAATGAAGTTATTGGCCTGATATCAAATAAAAATGGCAACTTTAATCTTACTTTAAACCGTAATACAAAGCAGTACACTTTTATAAAAGATACAAATTCTGTGGATAAGAGTTCTTTCAATTGTTTGATGCAAAACAAATCGAAGCAATACGATGCAAAAACTCTTCAAATACGGTCAAAAACATCTGTGAATTCAGATAGAAAATGTGTCCGCTTTTATTTAGAAACAGAATACGATATTTTTCAAGACTTTGGTAATGTCGGTGATGTGGAAGCATATATTAGTGCAATGATGAATCAAGTATCAGCGCTTTATGAAAATGAAAATATCGAAACCAGTATTTCAGAAATCTATATTTGGACCACCCCGGATCCCTATACTGGTACAACTACAGATGATTTACTTAATCAATTTCAAAATCACACGAACTCTATTAATGGGGACTTAGGTCAGTTACTTACATTTAGAAACGTTGGTGGTGGTAAAGCCGCGGGTTTTAATGGGCTGTGCAATTCAAATGTTGATGAAAAGCTTTCTGTAGCGGGTATTTATAATTTTTTTAATCAAATTCCCGCTTATAGTTGGACCGTTATGGTAGTAACTCATGAATTTGGTCATCTATTTGGCTCACATCATACTCAGGCATGTGTGTGGAATTGGAATAATACAGCTATTGATGGATGTGCGAGTAGTGAGGGTGGGTGCTCAGATGGTCCAATGCCTACTAACGGAGGAACCATTATGAGTTATTGTCACTTATTGCCAAACATTGGAATAAACTTTAGTAACGGATTTGGTTCTCAACCAGGTAATGTCATCAGAAATTCTGTAGTTTACGCTGCATGTTTAAGTGAATGCTTTACTGGAGAAATAAATGGGAAAATCGAACTTTGCGATTCAGAAGTATATTCAGTTAGTAATATACCGGCTGGGGCGAACATTACCTGGGGAACTTCAAATATGAGTGCGGTCAACATTTCGGGTACAGGGAATAGTGTTACAGTTATAAGGAATAATTCATTTAATGGAGAAGTCGTGATAACGGCTACGATTTCCAACTTGCCATATGCACAAACTTACGTGTTAAGGAAAGGGGTACAAGTTGGCGTGCCAAATGTTAATTATTCTGGGCGAGTATATTTCAATATGGGTATACCAAGTAATCCTCTCAATCTAAGCCCATGTGAATATGGGGGGAGAGGGAATTTTGAATATTTGGATGATTTAGGAAATTCTTCCGAATTGACTGGTGGGTATGAATTTGAGGTGGTTAATGATTTAAATTGGTATTTTGATATGTCAAGAAGTCCAATTGGCGATTTTGAAATAAACCCTGCCTTTGTTGGTACTTTATCTGTTCCTGTTCGTGTTAAAAACAATTGCGGTTGGAGCCTAGATTATTTCTATTTGGATATTAATGTGCCATTTTGCTCAAACAATCATAGGTATACAATATATCCAAATCCGGTCTCACAAGAACTCTACATAAGTAGTGAAAATATCAATATAGCAAGCTCAAAAAATAGATTTAAAGCTAAAACAAATAATTTTGAGGTAAAACTTTTAGATAATAAAGGGAATCAACTTAAAAAAGGCAAAACTTCTGCTGTAGCGGGGAATGTTATTTTAGATGTTTCAAGTCTCCCCGATGGTATATATTTTTTGCATATTTTCGAAGCTAAAGAAGTTATTAAAAAGCAAATTATTATTAAACATTAAAGAGCCGATCTGAATTTATAAAGATTAATTCAAGTGAAGGACGTCCTTTTTGGAAAGGTATTTTTTTGGATATGAATTAAAGGTAGTTTTACTTTAGAGGGCTAGCTCAATTCGGTAAATCAGTCTATTAGTTGAAGTTAAAATTAGTGACTTTGCCAATCAAATTCACTATTAACCCAGTTGAACGAAAAAAAGGTTCCATTTGGCAGTACCAGTGCAGGCTGCGCTATTTTGGGTGGTTTTTATTACAGCGGCGAAACCGGTGGCTTAACCTCTGCACAGGCATTGGCAAATCCGTACCATACCAATGTTACCCTGTATAATAACGATTTTCTGAAAGTGCCTTATTTACAAAATGTAATTACCGATCAGCATTATTTAACCCGAGATCGTGAAGGAAGATCGGTGGTGTTTTTAGGGAGGATTAATAAAGATTTTTCAGTTCAGGCTAAATGTATTGCTGTAGACGAGCGTACAGCTGTGTGCATTGATAAAGACGGAATGGCTAAAGTTTTTGGTGATGATTCCGTAACCAGACCTTACAGTTATGCTTACTTCATCTCTTCCGATGCCGGTAAACAACCAGAGCAGTTCGAAGCAAACCAGAAAGTAAATTGGAACAATAACGAAAAAGCTGTTTCTGTTTACGAAATTCAGGCCTCGGTTAATGGTGGTGGAAGTTTTAATGTTGCTACCTTTAAAGCAAATGAGGCCAGTGGTGGAAAATGGTATGCATGGTGGATCGATAACGGAGTTTTAAATAAAAAAGATCAATAAAATAAAATGAAAGCATTGAAATTATTTGCGGTATTACTGTGTACTGTGTTGGCATTGAATGTTGCAGCACAGCAGAAAAAATATGTAATGGTGATCCACGGTGGTGCAGGTACCATTTTAAAGAAAAACATGACGCCAGAGAAAGAGGCTGCTTATGTAGCTGCGTTAACAAAGGCTTTGCAGGCCGGTTATGCAGAAATTAAAGCAGGAAAATCCAGTCTCGACGCTGTTGAGGCAACGATCCATGTTTTAGAAAACGATCCCCATTTTAATGCAGGTAAAGGGGCAGTTTTTACGCACGATGGCAGAAATGAACTGGATGCCGCCATTATGGACGGGAAAACCCTGATGGCAGGTGCCGTTGCGGGTGTTACAACTGTTAAAAATCCCATTTCGGCAGCAAGAGCGGTAATGGAAAAATCGGAACATGTAATGATGGTGGGTTCGGGTGCCGATCTGTTTGCAAAAGATGCGGGACTTGAAATCGTAGATCCTAAGTATTTCTGGACAAAGGAACGTTGGGAAGGTTTGCAGGAAGCCATTAAAGAAGATTCTACCAAAGCAGTTTTAGATCATGGCAGTAAAAAATCAGGATTGCTTGGCATCAAAAACCACGATTATAAATTCGGTACCGTAGGCTGTGTGGCTTTGGATAAAGCAGGTAATCTGGCAGCGGGTACATCAACAGGTGGCATGACCAACAAAAAATACGGACGGGTAGGCGATGCGCCAATTATTGGTGCAGGTACTTATTGCAATAACGAAACTGCAGGAATTTCGTGTACCGGTTGGGGCGAGTTTTATATCCGCAATGTGGTAGCCAAAACCATTTCCGATTTAATGGAATATAAAGGCATTTCGGTAACCGAAGCGTCGAAAATGGTTTTGGATAAAGTGGGCAAAATGGGAGGAGATGGTGGTTTGATCGCTTTAGATAAAAAAGGCAATGTGGCTATGCCATTCAATACCGAAGGCATGTACCGAGGCACCATCACTGCCGATGGTAAAATTGAAGTAAACATTTATAAATAATGAAGAAGCTATTTTTGATGGCATGGCTGGCCGGCCTTTCGCTGATGGCAGCTGCGCAGGGAAAGGCCAAAGGTAAGCTGTTTATTATTGGCGGAGGCGACCGATCAGATGCTTTGATGAAAGAAATGCTGAATACGGCTTCACTGAAAGCGAACGATTATATTATTGTGCTGCCCATGGCCAGTGAAGTACCCGATGTGGGTTTCGGGACAATTTCTACCCAATTAAAAAAGCTGGACAACAGAACAATCAGGAATTTTAACTTTAGCAAACACGACGTAAACGATAAAAAATGGATCGATTCCCTTACTGGGGCAAAACTGATTTATATTTTAGGTGGCGACCAAAACCGTTTTATGAAATCGGTACTCAATACCCCGGTTTATACTGCTATTCATAAAGCCTATCAAAATGGGGCAACCATTGCCGGAACAAGCGCTGGCGCTGCGGTAATGAGCAAATACATGATTACCGGCAAACAGCTTTTGGATACCGTTTACAAAGAAACCTTTAACAAATTATGGGATCAAAATATCGAATTTGCGGAAGGAACGGGGTTATTGCAAAATACCATTATCGATCAGCATTTTTTAAAACGTAACCGTTATAACCGCTTAATTTCTGCTTTAGCCGCCCATCCCAATTTGGTTTGCATCGGTATTGATGAAAGCACGGCCATCATTGTTCATGGCAATAAGGCAACCGTTGCAGGCGAAAGCCAGGTCGTTCGTTTGGCAAATCCAAAAGACATCAAAAAAACAAATAAAGGGCTGTTAAAATTTAAACAGGCCGATTTTGGTATTTTTACCGCAGGTGATGTGATTAACATTAAACCCTAAAACAGATATGAAAATGGCCGGTTACGCATCGGCCATTTTAAATTAAAAAAATATTATTCAGCGAGCAGCAGTTCCATCATTTTTTCTGCGGCCACCCGGCCTTTCAGTTTAAGTGTTGGCCTTGGCGTGTCATCACCTACCTCATAAGTTAATGCTTCGGCATTCAGAACTCTTCCCATCCAGCTTTTGGATACATTTCCACCATTTGGTGAAGGTTTGATATTGGGCTTAAAGCCGGGGATCGATTCACCAAAGGCCTTGAGCCATTTAAGGGTAAAGCCAGGCCGGTTAGTTTGCCGCAGTGGCTGATCTTCGTTCGTGTAAAACACATCGTGATAAGTTGAATGAAAATCAATACCGAAATATACTTTTGCCTGCTGCCGGTCAACTTTTTTCAGAATATAATCCCTTACACTTTTTGTTTCAGGCTGGATAAAATTTTCCCAATCTCTGTTTAGGTCTACCCCGGCAATATTATGCCGCCAGTTTCCTTCATCAACGCCATCCGGATTGATCATCGGAACGAGTACAACTTCATAAGCTTTGCGGAAACTGCGGGCCAGAGCAGATGAACTACTCACCGTTCTGACGAACTCCTGCATGGCCATATAACCGGTCACCTCAGGGGGATGTTGTCTGCTGAGGATAACAATAAGCTTTTTTCCGTTGCTTTCAGTAATGCTCAAAGCGTTAATGGCTTTCCCCAGTATACTTTTGCCAATCTCCATCCGGGTTACAAATGGCAGTTTAGCCAGGCTATCTTCCCACTGGTATTCATCATGACTATTCATCAATTCCTGAGCCGAAACCAACAAAGAATCGGCACCTGCCTCCAAACCAAAGCTGGCAAGATTTCCATCTTTGCTCACCTCGATAGGTTGCACATCTTTCCATGCGCCATTTTTTAGCTGGAGCTTCGGATCGTAACGATGTTTGGTGCCGACATAGGTTAACTGCAATATATAACGGCGTTGATGAGCCGACCATATCTTAAAGGCATACCAGGGACTTGGATTAACGGGTGTATTTTCGGGCTCGATGAGCAGTTTAAAAGTACTGTCGTTCAGCTGCATCACCTGGTTTAATCTTGCTCCGGCAAAAGTATTACTGAAGGCAACAGTGCCCTGGTTGAAATCAAAAACTTTTCTTTGCTGAAACCCGATCGAAGCCTTAGGGACTACCTCTTGTAAAGCTGTTGCTGTAGCCTGGATCGATCTGGATTTGCAAGACAATAATATATTCAGCATTAAAAACTGAATAATGAACATTCTGGATAATTTACTCATTACACAATCATTTATCAAAGGGCTACCCAATGGGCAGCCCCTATCTGGAGGTTAATTATGGGTTCTGATCTTCAGGGCCTATCGCTTTATTCACGTCAATCTCGTCTTGAGGGATTTTGTATTCCCATACATTACTTCGAGAAGGCTTAGGCTTTGATAAGGTAAAGGCAATATCAGTATAGGTTACCGTACTGCTTACACGGGGATTATCCATCCCGTTCCGGTTAAGTTCACTGTCTGTTCTTTTGAGATCGTAAAAGCGGAAACCTTCACCCCAGAGTTCAATCCTTCGTTGAATCATGATTTCATCAATCAGGTCATTTCCGGTTTTTGTTGATAAAACATAAGATGGATTTCTGCTCACGGCCAAAGGGTAAAGTGCTGTTGCGGCGGCAGCATCCTGTCCGCTTCTGGCAAGGGCCTCTGCTTCAATCAGGTACATTTCTGCCACGCGCATGAAAGGAATATCTCCTGCACGGCTGTTAACATCCTGCACCTTAAACTTACGGTGCATATATTTAATTACCTTCACACCTGATGCCGGTGCATTGGTTGCGGCATCAATGGCGCCTGGAAAATTCACCTTATCAGCAGTGGTACCGTCCCACCATAGTTTTTTGCGGATATCTGTACTGGCAATCTTAGCGTATAAAACGGAATTGATCATTTTCGGTTCCAGCCTGTTCCAAGAGGAGTTGAAGTTGGCCGAAACATAAGAATAAAATGAACCATAAGTAGGAACCTGATCTGCGAGCTGATTGGCGCCCCACATCCATTCTGTATTTGCGATTTGTGTGAATCCACCCAGGTAGTCAGCATTACTCATTAAGCTCAGTCCGGTACGGGCTTCTTTGGCCATCTTCGCTGCGGTACTCCAATCTTGCATCGTAAGCGCTACACGTGCTTTAAAACCTTTGGCCACATTGAGGTTTACGTGGGTTTTGGCCGGTCTGGCTACCGCGGTTGAAAGCAAGGAAATAGCCTGATCTAAATCGGCATTAATCTGTTTGTAAACATCCTCTACGGTTGAACGTGGCTGGTCAACTCCACTGTTGCTGATAATAATAGGTATGCCAGCCTGGGTATTCTGTTTTCCGGCCTCATAGCGCTTACCGTACAGCTGAACCAGGTTAAGATGACACCAGGCCCGAACCGCAAGGCATTCGCCTTTAACAGCTGCTTTTTCATTTACAGGACCTTCAATCTTATCGATGTTTTCGATAATCATGTTGGCATTGCTGTTGATGCGATAATACAGAATGTAAGGAAAGGCCGCCAAACTTGTTGCAGCGCTGCGGTGATCTACCCAGCGTAAAGCCGGTTTAAAATAGCTATAAGTATTACCCGACCATACAAAATCTTCGCCCATGGCGTCCATATTCAGCATCATGGCCCCGTGAGCATCCTGCGATTGATTCGAAATTTGGAGGTACATCAGTCTATACATACCATTAACGGCCAGTTTGGCATTCGTTAAAGATTCAAAGGCGGTAGTTTGGGCCACCTGATCGGTAGGGAAGGTTTCTAAAAAGTCTTTTTTGCAGGAGGTAAGCAATGCCGTAATAAGCATGAATACCGGTGTGAGTTTGAAAATTTTCATGTATATGATATTATAGCGTTACGTTTAAACCTAAAGAAATAATCCGTGTTGGCGCATAGGTATAGCCTGTATTTCCATTAAAAGCCTGAGAAGGATCAAAACCTTTCCGGTACGATTTCATAAAAAGGTTTTCTCCCGTGACAAAAACTCTGGCATTATTGATGGCTATTTTTTTTGTAAATGTTTTAGGCAGGTTATAGCTAAAGTTAGCGGCTCGTAAATACAGGTAGGAAGCATCAACCAGCCATTTATCACTATCGTACATGGTTGCTCCGATGGCCCGCCTTGGCACGGTTGTAATATCGCCGGGATTTTGCCAGCGATTCAAAGCGTCAACATGAAGGGCCCGCCCATATGTTCCGTTATGCATGAGCGACTGGTAATCATTGTCAAACGAAACACCGCCCACCTGGTAGATGAACCTGAAATCCAGCGAGAAATTTTTATAGGTAAAAGTATTATTGATACTGCCATAAAAATCAGGAATGGCAGAACCGGCATAATGATATTGCGCACTGCTTCCGCTGGTGGTTACTACGGTTCCGTCGGCCATCGTTTTCGTTGAGGTGGCAGCAGGTCCGGCAACATACAGTTCTGATCCCGTTTCCGGATCAACACCATAATAATCCCTTAGCCAATAATCGTAACGGGATTGGCCCACCATGTATTTTTTGGTTCCATCAATATATTCATCGAATGGCAGTTTAGAGATTTTATTGTTGATGGTCGTCCAGTTGATACCAATATTCCAGGTGAAATTTTTGGTTTTTACCGGTATGCCGTCCAGCTGGATTTCAATCCCGCGATTGTACAAACTACCAAAGTTCTGATTTTGAGTTGTTAAACCCGATGATAAGGCCAATGGAACGTTAAACAACAGATTATCCGTATAGCGGTTAAAATATTCAACACTTCCTGAGATCCGGTTTTTTAACAAACCAAATTCAAGGGCAACATCCATATTGTCGTTAGATTCCCATTGAATTTTCTCATTTCCCAATGCCAGTGATTGTTTAATTCCGGCTTCATTTCCGTTCTTAAATCCAGTATCATAAAAGGTCTGATAAAGATAATAGCTGCCCAGATCATCAGAACCTACCTGGCCGTATGATCCGCGGATTTTCAGGTTGTCTACCCAATCCACTTTAAAAAACTTTTCTTTACTGATTTGCCAGCCGGCGCCCACCGACCAGAAATTACCCCAGCGGTAATCAGGTGCAAATTTGGAGGAACCATCTGTACGATAAGAAGCAGATAGAAAGTAGCGCCCATCAAAATCATACTGCATCCGTCCGAAATAAGATTCAATACGGTAGTTATCCTGATAAGATGTTAGTGAAAGTATGTTAGCGAAATTTCTCAATTCGGTTGAACCACTTACAATTTGTCCGGCTGCACTGCCAAAATTATAATCGTAACGACGCTGATAAGATTCGTGTCCGGTAAGTACATCTATGTTATGTCTGCCAATGGTTTTGTTGTAATTTAACAATTGGTTGATGTTGATGGTACGGGTTGTAGAATTGGTCCTGTTGCTCCGCCCGTTCGAGGTAAGTCCGTCTCCGATCTTCGGACTGTCGAAAACGTTAAATTTGTAATTGTTTAAATCTAAGCTAAGATTGGTGGTAAATTTAAAGTTTTTGAGAAAAGAAATCTCTGCATAAGTTCTGCCACTTAAAAAATTGCGTTCGGTGAAATTATCGTTGTATTCTGTTTCTGCGATCACGTTTCTACCTGGTGCTATTGGGCGCGTATAACCTTCATCATAAACTTTATTGCCAGATGCATCCAAAATGTAACTTCCATCCGGATTGTGTTTATGTACCGCGTAGATAGGTCCGAAAATCAGATCAGTATAAAATGGATTTTCCCAGATTCCGCTATCTTCATTACCTACTTTTGTTTTCTGTACAGATCCCGAAACATTCATCCCGGTTTTGATCCATTTATTAACCTGAGAATTCACATTTACCCGGCCACTGTAACGATTAAAGTCAGTTAAAACCGAATAACCTTCATCCTTGAGATAATTAAGAGAAGCAAAAAAATCACTTTTATTTCTGCCGCCCCGGTAGTTTAGATTATACTCACTTCTCAAACCGGTGCGGCGTAGCGCATCACGCCAGTCCAGATCTTCGGGATAAATCAAACTGGCTTCAGGATTAATTCTTCCATCGGTTAGTACAATCTGGTTGTCTGGTACATTAAATGGGTTTGAAACGAGCGCACCCGAAATATTATTGGAGGCCTGCGTGTTGGCAGCATCTAATGTTGCACCGCCAGTTACCAGGCTGTTTCTCATAGATTCCCATAAAAGCGGATAATATTGAAAGGCATTTACCTTTTCGTAATCGCTCAATCCACGCGAATTTAATCCCTGGGTAGTTTTTACGGTTAGCGTGGCCGGACTATCTTTCCCTCTTTTAGTGGTGATGAGGATAACGCCGTTGGCTGCCCTCGAACCATACAAAGCAGAAGCCGAAGCATCTTTTAACACGGAGATGCTTTCCACATCATCGGGATTGAGGTTGTTCAAAGCGCCTTCATAAGGTGCGCCATCTACCACATACAAAGGATCTGAGCCTCCGTTAATGGTGCCAAATCCCCTGATCCTTACGGCCGGACCGGCACCTGGCTGTCCGCTTCCGGTAGTGGTTTGCAAACCCGGAGCAGCGCCTACCAGTGCGACACCCAGATTTGATATGGGCCTGGATTCAATTTCTTTTGCGCTAATTGTAGAAACTGAATTGGTCAGCGCACTTTTCCGGACGGTTCCATAAGCCTGAACAACTACTTCTTCCAATTGCTTGTTTTCGACCGTGAGCTTAACGTTAAGTGTATTTGAGGAACCCACCACAACTTCTTTTGCAGTGTAACCCAAATACGAAAATACGAGCGTGTTTTCCCCTTCGGGAAGGTTGATGATATATTTGCCGTCCATATTGGTGATGACGCCCCCGTTTTTTCCTTTAACCTTTACCGATACGCCGGGTAAGGACTGGTTATCATCCTGTCCGGTAACGATACCGGTAATGACCCGGTCTGCCCTGATGGCAGGAGCCATAGTTTTGGTATTGACGATAATGGTGTTTTCTTCAATAGCATAATTCAGCGGCTGGTGATCAAAAATGATAGCAAGGAGTTTGTCCAGATCCAGGTTTTTAACCTGGACGGATACGGGCCTGGATTGAGATAAAACCTCGTTGCTATAAATAAAATAATAGCCGGTTTGTTTTCTTACTTCTTTAAAAACCGTTTTCAGGCTGGCATCTTTTACTGATAAACTTACTTTTTGTGCCATGGTTTTGGCACTGAGCTGAATAGATAGGCAAAAGACGATGATTGTTGTAAATTTCATGACCAAAAAAGCTTTAAACGCATAACTTCTTCTCTTTTGTTGTTTGGTGGTTTTGGGCATAGTTGTGCCCGTTTCAGATTGTAGACAATCTTTCATAAGTTTGTTTGGTTTTAGGTTTGTAGAGCTGTTGATAATTTTATAGCCCAAAACTGCTGCCTGCAGCTTTAGTGAAATCCCGTCCGGCAGCCACCAGGCGGGATTTTTTTGCTATGGGTATGCCGGTTTATCTATCTCATGGTGTTTTGCTTTGTTTTACTTCTATTGTTTTATTGTGGATATTGAATTCGATATTTCCGGCCGCCTGTAAAAGTTTCAGTAATTTCGACACCTTGTTGTTACGGCTTAATGCTCCATTGAATTTAATACCAGGTATTTTCCCGATATACTTTACGTCTACATCGTACCATCTTTCAATCTGGCGCATCACTTCAGGGATACTGGCATCTTCGAAAATAAATAACCCGTTTTTCCAGTCCACCACATTGTCTACATCCACATATTTAACGCGTATTTGCTCATTTTTTGGGTTAAATACGGCCTGTTGCCCGGGCAGGAGTATTTTTGAATGCCTTTGCCTGCTTAGTTTTACCGATCCCTCCAACAGCGTGACTGCCGAATTTTCTTCATTCGGATATACATTTACATTGAAATGCGTGCCCAAAACCTCTACTTGTGCTGCACCACTTTCTACAATGAAAGGTTTATGCTCGTTTTTTGATACTTCGAAGTAAGTTTCGCCGGTTACCTTTACCTTACGTTCATTTCCGTTAAAGGTTGATGGAAAAGTAATAGACGATTCTGCATTGAGCCATACCATTGTTTTATCAGGTAACATCAGTTTAAAATGGCCACCCCTTGGTGTGCTTAGGGTATTAATATAAATCTTCTCCGATGCAGAATTTTGTTCTGCCATATATGCCAATGTCCCCTGGTCGCTTTTGCTGATTTCTACCGCCCCCTGTGTAGTCAGTATCCCGTTGTGCCTATCGTCCAGTATAATTTCAGAACCGTCGGCAAGCTTTAAGATAGCTTTGTTCTTTCCAGGAGCAAGGTCCTTTTTCTGAACATTTATCACGTTGTGCACAACGTCAGACTTATGATATCGTCGATACCCAAGATAAACCATCATCACCAGCGATGCTGCAATAGTCAGCTTCTTTCCGAAATTAATAATCAAACCGAACTTCGATTTTTTCTGCTCGTTTTCCACGATCTGTTGATACATGTGATCCCAGTCTACATGATTAGCGGTTACATCCGGTAGCGTTTCTTTTTCCGATTTTTTCATAAAATCATCAAAAATGGGCTTGTATTCGGCGTTATCCAGGTATTCGAACAATTCTTTGAAATCAGCTTCAGAGATGCGCTTGTCCAGATATTGCATCAATAACTCGTTAATTCTTTGTTTAATGTTTTCGGGCATGATGTTTTAGGTAAATTTGGTTTAACAGATAGACTAACTGCAGCAGCTAAAGGACCGCGAAAAAAAAATATTTTTTTTTACGGTCCTTCTATTCGTAGAAAAAGTCTATAGCTAATAAACCACAAAAAATGTCTTTAAGAACACGGATTTACATTATTGCGCTATTGTTGAGCAGCTTAGCTTGCCAGGGATCAGGCATTGCCAAAACATTTTCATTGCAAGACAGCCTCGCAATATATCAGCCTGGTAAAAGTTATACCTTTAAGGTTGAATCAGCTATTGGCGAGTATGCTTTAGCCATCGAATATATTGCAGGTGATGCCGCCTCAAAACTGATCCTTACCTCGCCGCATGGTGGCAACCTCAAGCCAGAATTTATGCATACACGTAGCAAGGATTTTGTGTCAGCAGCAAATGAGGTGGATTACGGCGATACTGAAAGTTTTTCTGCAGTTTCTGATTCGAAAACACTCGAACTCACATTAGCCTTAGCGGAAGAAATCAGAAAAGCTACCGGATTGCGCCCGCATGTTGTGCTTAACCATCTGCACCGGAGTAAACTGGACGCCAATAGGGCCCTGTCTTTGGCGGCGCAGGGCGATAAAAATGCGATAGCAGCCTGGAAAGCTTTTCATCAATATATAGATGATGCCAAATCTCAGGTTGCTAAAAATGGTCCGGGATTGGTTTTGGATATCCACGGGAATGCGCACCGGCCACAGCGCACAGAGGTAGGATTATTATTGAGTGGTAAAGACTTTGGAACTGGCGATCTCGAAAAGCTGGCCGATAAATCGAGTGTACGGGCTTTGGTAAGATCGGGTAGGGCCACTATGAAAGAACTAACTACGGGAGATACTGCACTCGGCACGCTTTTAAATCAAAATGTATTTACGGCAACACCATCCAAGGCCTATCCCAATCCGATAGATGCAAATGCTTTTCCCGATGGGAGGTATTTTAATGGCGGTTATAACACGGCGAGGCATGGATCCCGGTTTTCCGGAAATATCTCTGCCATTCAGTTAGAATTTAACTCGGATGTACGGATGAACGATAAAAGCAGAAACGATTATGCAAGAGCTATTGCGAAGTCAATTATCGGGTTTATAAATAAATATTTTAACTAGCATTTACATCAAGAAATAAAACAATAGGCTGGAAATACTGACATTGATGTTGTTTTCGGCAAGATAATGGCGGAGGTATTTCAGTACATCTACGATCACATTTTTTACCCGGCTTTTGGATAGTCCAACCTGGATGGCAATTTCTTCATGGCTCATGCCATCTATCCTGCTAAGTTTAAAAATCTGTTGCTTTTGCTCTGACAGGTTGGCCAGACCTTTTTTGAGCAGGAGCTCACTGTCCCGTAAATCGGTAAGATCGGCAATATCATTCTGTTCTAACTGCATGTTTGCCCATAGCTGTGCCAGGACTTTCTGATTTTTTGCCGCCTGGTTAAGGTAGGTATAGGTTTTATTGCGTACAATGGTGTAGATATAATTGCGTGGATGCTCAATGTTGGGAAGTATATCCCGTTTTTGCCAAATGGTACAAAAAGTATCCTGCACAATTTCTTCAGCATCAGCCCTTGAGTGCACAAACCTGACCACAAAACTATATACCTTGTTTTTATACAGATCAAAAACATGCTTAAAGGCGTAGGCATCGCCTTCGGCAATTTTTTGCAGCAATATCTTTTCAGCAGATAAATTATACACGGACATGAATGTTTGCTAGTTTGGTTTGTTGGATCGCTAAATATATGAATTACCGGACAATAAATCCACCTTTGTAAGCCAATTTAACAAAGGAGTTTTGGCCGTTATCAAAATCTGCCATAATTTCGAACGCACTGAGGGGCAGCATGATGTATGTGATTTTAAACCAGTATAAGAACAGAAAGAAAAATTACCTTATCTTTCGTTTTCCTTAAAACATAAATGAAAAAGATTTTCTCCAATTTAACCGTCCAGGTTTTAATTGCCATCATTATAGGAATAAGTGTTGGTACCTACTTCCCTGGTTTCGCGCCAACGGCTAAATTAATCAGTCAGGGTTTTATTAACCTGATTAGCATGCTGATTGCCCCGATTATATTTTTTACTATTGTTTTGGGCATCGCACACATGGGCGATATGAAAAAAGTAGGCAGGGTTGGGGGTAAAGCGCTGTTGTATTTCGAAATTGTAAGCACGGTTGCCATTGCCATCGGTTTATTGGTAGCCAATATATTGAAGCCAGGTGCAGGAATGGTAGCCAAGACCAGCGATGCGACAAAAATTGCAGGTTACGCCGAGCAGGCCAAAGAAATGAACTGGGCAGAGTTTTTTCTGCACATTATCCCGCATAACATAATAGCCGCTTTTGCAGAAGGAAATATCCTGCAGATCCTGCTTTTTGCCATTCTTTTTGGTTATGGACTAAATAAACTGGGAGCTGATGGAACCAGTGTTTTAAATGCTTTTGATAAAATATCGAAAGTATTATTTAAAATTATGAAGCTGATTATGCGGCTGGCGCCTATTGGTGCTTTCGGTGGAATGGCCTTCAGTATTGGTACACATGGACTGGAGAGTATAGTGGGGATGGCCAAACTTATGGGCTCGGTTTATTTAACCTGTATTTTATTTATTTTTATCGTGCTGAATGCCATTTGCCACTATTATAAATTTAGCCTTTGGCAATACCTGAAATATATCCGTCAGGAGATATTGATTGTGTTGGGCACCTCTTCTTCCGAATCGGCCTTGCCCAGCATGATGCAGAAAATGGAAAGCATAGGCTGCGATAAATCGGTTGTGGGTTTGGTAATTCCAACCGGCTATTCTTTTAATCTTGATGGTACAGCCATTTATCTGGCCATGGCGGTGATATTTCTCTGCCAGGTTTTTCATATCGATCTGACACTGGGGCAGCAGATTACCGTTTTAGGTGTACTGATGGTAACTTCTAAAGGAGCTGCAGGCGTTACCGGAAGTGGTTTTATTGTACTGGTATCAACCCTTACCGCCTTAAAAATGATGCCGATTGAACACATTTCCATTTTAATTGGCGTAGACCGCTTTATGAGCGAGGCCAGAGCCATTACCAACGTAATCGGAAACGGAGTAGCTACTATTGTGATTGCCAAAAGCGAAAACCAGTTTGATGAAGAGAAGTACTTACAAGCCATTCAGGTAGAAAAGGAATAGTGAGTTTGCAGTTGAGAGTTTGGATTGATGAGTTTCGGATGCAGAACCTAAAGCAGTTAGTATTCCAATGCAGAAGTCATGCTGAATTTATTTTATTTGCCGTTTTATTGGTTTTAAAGATCTAATAGCTACGCCATGGTGAGCATCTTTCCTACATGATAGATCCTGAAATGAATTCAGGGTGACGACTGGTGGGGTACTCCCAACTAAAAACTCCCAACTCCAAACTATTTAAACTATCTTTGCAGCAGAAACAGGCAACACAGCTTGTTTAGTTAATTCATAGCACATTGGCTCAAGAAGAACAAAATAACCGCAAAGAAAAAAGCGAGTTACATCCACGCAACAAACACCGTTCGCGTTACAATTTCAAACAACTTACCGCAACTTCAAAAGAACTAAGACGTTTCGTTTTTAAAAACGAACATAACGATGATTCTATTGATTTTGGCGATCAAAATGCAGTAAAAGCACTAAACAGGGCTTTGTTAAAATATTTTTATGATATTCAGCAATGGGATATTCCTCAGGATTTTCTTTGTCCGCCTATTCCGGGCCGGGCAGATTATATCCACTATGTTGCTGATCTGTTGGGATCGAGCAACAAAGGTAAAAATCCAAAAGGACCTAAAATCAGCGTGCTCGACATTGGCGTAGGTGCCAACTGTATTTACCCGATTATCGGTCACCAGGAATACGGATGGAATTTTGTGGGTTCGGAGATTGATCCACTTTCGGTTGAATCGGCAAAGCGTATTATCGAAGCCAACAAACCATTGCAGGGGGCGATAGAAATCCGTCAGCAATCATCTAAAATGGGTATTTTTAGGGGAATTGTGGGTAGAACCGAACGTTTTGATGCAGTGGTTTGTAATCCACCCTTCCATTCTTCCTTAAAAGAAGCCGAACAGGGTACCCGCCAAAAATGGCGCAACCTGGGCGGAAATGAAAAAGAAGTCAAGCACGTACTAAACTTTGGCGGAAACAAAGCTGAGCTTTGGTGCCCTGGAGGTGAGCGTGCTTTTGTGGAACAGATGATTATCCAGAGTGCGCAGATTAAAAACCAGGTGTTATGGTTCAGTTCACTCGTTTCAAAAAGCGCAAACCTAAAAAGTATTTATAACGCTTTGGTTAAAGCAAATGCTTTTGAAGTACGTACTGTTATTATGAGCCAGGGCCAGAAAATAAGCCGCTTTGTGGCCTGGACTTACCAGGATGAAAGCGCGCAGGGCGAATGGGTAAAAGGATGGAAAGCTTAAGTTGGGCGTTTCCGGTTTAGAGTTTTCAGTTTGGGTTGCATAAACCAATCAGGTCATATCATAATGCCGGGTGGATATCATTCATTCGGCATTTTTTTTTACAGTTGTTTCCTTTTTAACATTGTAATTTAATTACTAAATCCCTTATAAAAAGCTCTTAATTAATGGCCAAACTGTGAGGCTTTTTAAGGGCGGTATCCTGTAACCGCAGAACTGCCAACTGAAAATTGTAAACTAACCCGTTTTAGCCCCGAAAATATATCCTGCTGAAGCAGTTACCACCATGGCTACGGTTCCCCAGAAGCAGATTCTAATTACGGCTTTGATTACATTTGAGCCTCCTGCTTTTGCCGCAATCGTACCAGATAAAGCCAGGAATACAATGGCGAAGCCATATTGATAAAATACCATCGATTGGATCGGGGCAAAAAAAGCAACCAGAAAAGGTAAAATACCTCCTGAAATGAAAGATGCTCCTGATGCAAGAGCTGCCTCAAGCGGTTTTGGTTGTGTAATTTCGTTAATGCCCAGTTCATCTCTGGCGTGCGCGGCCAAAGCATCTTTCTCAGTAAATTGTATCGCCACCTGCATGGCCAAATCTTCATCCAGTCCCTGGGCCACATATATTTTGGCAAGTTCTTTAAGTTCCATTTCAGGCATGGTATCCAGTTCCGTTTTCTCCCGTTCCAGATCTGCTTTTTCAATGTCGGCCTGAGAGCTGACCGAAACATATTCGCCTGCAGCCATTGATAATGAGCCAGCTACTAAACCTGCCAAAGCTGCCAGTAGGATAGGGCTTCTCGTATCGCTCGCAGCAGCTATGCCGATAACCAAACTTGTTGTAGAAATAATGCCGTCGTTGGCACCCAGTACAGCTGCCCTTAACCAGCCTGTTCTATTGTTGTAGTGTTTTTCTAATTCCATTTTGGTGATATGTGTTTTTGGTCAGGCTGAGCGGAAACGAAAACCCTTATTGTCCGGATATCATCATTTCTTTTCGTAAACAATCAAAATGTTCAGGTCATTGCCCGCATCTGGTGCAATGCCATGCGAGCTGCCCGGTCGGGTTAAAATCGCATCGCCAGGTTTAACGGCAAAAGTTTTCCCATTCATTTGCATGGTACCGTTTCCGCTGATCACGTAATAAATTTCATCCTCTTTTTGCAGGTGGTAACCGATCGATGAGCCCGGTTTTAAAATCCTTTTCCTGAAGGCTGTTTTCAGGTTTTTAGCTTGGGCAAAGAAATTAAAACCGATGGTTTTGCCTCCGCCATTATGAGTGCCAGGTTCTTCTTTAGCTACTTCTGTATCATTTTGCAAAAGGTATTTACTGGTATCGGCCGTTTGAGCTTTCGCGATAATTGAAATAAAGAATGTAAAAAATAGTACGGCTAGTGTTTTCTTGCTCATGTGGTTTGTTTTTATGTCAATATTGGCTTTAAGCTTAGCGTTTAAAGGTAAATTTAATTGTTTTGCCCCATTTTTGTCAAAATCATTTAAACTTTGTTGCTAAAGCCACTTACCAAAAGAACGGGACTGCTCATTTCCTAAGCCTAAAGAATTTTTAATTGGGAAACTGACGTGTTGTAATTTTTGGCGGCCATTGGCCCTGCCATACACTGTAGCTCCGATAGAAGAAATCGGAGGCTGCCGTTGCTGTCAGGTTTATAACCGAAGGCTTGCTCCTGATGTGAAGCCAGGAACGGTCAAGCATTATTACCCCGCGCTTTTAACTTTAGTTTTTCCACTTTAGTCTTTCCGCTTTGGTCTTGCCAAAAGCCCCGCAACATTGTTACTAAACCCGATCTTAGCGGATGCTCCCGATTTAAGCACTGTTTTTTGTTTTTTATTGGTGTGCTTGCTTGTTTTACAGTTTTCATCGGAGCAGAAACGGGAGCGGGGCTGAAGTGCACCAAAAGAACGGGACTGCTCATTTCCTAACCGAAAGAAACCATATTTTTTGTTTGTAAATGATCGATTGTGGTTCTTGGCGGTCTTTAGTCCTGCCATTCACTATAGCTCCGATAGAAGAAATCGGAGGCTGCCGTTGCTGTCAGGTTTATAACCGAGAGGCTTGTTCCGGGCGTGTTGCCAAAAGCCCCGCACCATTTTTACTAAACCCGATCTTAGTGGATGCTCCCGATTTAAGCACTGTTTTTTGTTTTTTATTGGTGTGCTTGCTTGTTTTACAGGTTTCATCGGAGCAGAAACGGGAGCGGGGCTGAAGCGCACCAAAAGAACGGGACTGCTCATTTCCTAACCGAAAGAAACCATATTTTTTGTTCGTAAATAATCGATTGTGGTTCTTGGCGGCCTTTAGTCCTGCCATTCGCTTTACTTTGTTGCACTACATGTTCACTGCTGTCAGGTTTATAACCGAGAGGCTTATTCCGGGCATGTTGCCTAATGTTTTTTACGCCTGAATCTAACCTCTTTTAATAACCAGGTGTGACTATTGGTAGAATCTTTTTTTATAACAGTAACACAATAGCTGATTTTGCTTTGGGCTTTTAGCTTTAGTCTTTCCTTTTAGCTTAAAGCCATTTCCTTACATTTTAGTGAAAAAACGGACTAAATAATATGGTTTTAGATTTGAATTCCAGTTCAATAATATTAGCTTTGCACAAAAAAATATTGATACATGAGCGTTTTAGTAAATAAAGATTCTAAGGTTATCGTTCAGGGTTTTACCGGAAACGAAGGAACTTACCACGCTGAGCAGATGCTGGCCTATGGTACAAACGTAGTTGGTGGTGTAACACCTGGCAAAGGTGGGCAATTACATTTAGAAAAGCCTGTTTTTAATACTGTTAAAGATGCCGTTGATCAAACGGGTGCAAATGTATCTATCATTTTTGTGCCACCGGCTTTTGCTGCTGACGCCATTATGGAAGCTGCCGAAGGTGGTATTAAAGTTATTGTTTGTATTACCGAAGGTATCCCTACAAAGGATATGATTCAGGTTAAAGAATATATTGCTGACCGTGATGTTACCCTTATCGGTCCTAACTGCCCGGGTGTAATTACTGCTGATGAAGCCAAAATTGGTATTATGCCAGGATTTATCTTCAAAAAAGGTCATGTAGGCGTGGTTTCTAAATCAGGAACGTTAACTTATGAAGCGGTAGACCAGGTGGTTAAAGCTGGTTTAGGTATCACTACTGCGATTGGTATTGGTGGCGACCCGATTATCGGAACCCCAACTGTAGAAGCAGTTAAATTATTAATGAACGATCCTGAAACGCACGGTATCATTATGATTGGTGAAATTGGCGGTGGAATGGAAGCTGAAGCAGCCCGTTGGATCAAAGAAAACGGTACTAAACCTGTTGTTGGTTTTATCGCTGGTCAAACTGCGCCTCCGGGACGTAGGATGGGCCACGCGGGTGCTATTGTTGGCGGTGCTGACGATACTGCCGCTGCTAAAATGAAAATCATGCGTGAGTGTGGTATCCGTGTAGTAGAAAGTCCTGCTGAAATCGGTGCTGCAATGGCAGAAGAATTGGCGAAGTAAGATTTTTAAAATTTACATAAGGAAAAGCGTTTCGATTAGGTTCGAAGCGCTTTTTTGTTTTAAGCATTATTTTTTTAACCGCAAAGGGCGCAAAACTAGGTTTAACCCGTAAGACGCAAAGCACACGAGTTGGACTTTATTCTTGTTTTTCGTTTCATCATTCCTGCGCAGGCAGGAACCACAACATGCTCAGCGAAGATAATCTTAATTCTCCCGGTTAAGCTTAACTTTGGGTTAAAACCACTTTACTTGGTGTCTTTTTCCTTCAGGAGAGGGACAGCGCAAAAGACAATACTTGTCAAACTTTGTCAGGATGAGGTAAACACTAACCCAATAAGATTAAACCAGCAAACCAAAACAACATCTATACCGTATATTGAGATATGAAAACGATGTTAAATAAACTATTTTTGCTTTCAGCTGTTGTTTTAATTACCGCACTTTCGGCCTGTGCTCAAAAACAGGATAAGAAAGAAACAAAACAAGCAAAGGAAACGGAACAAATCATACCAAAGAAGAAAATGAACTGGAATCCATTAACACCCGAAGAAGAAAGAGTAATTGTAAATAAAGGTACTGAATATCCTGGTACCGGTAAATATGAGCATACTACTGATAAAGGAACTTACACTTGCAAACGTTGTAATGCGCCGCTATACCGTTCAGAAAGTAAGTTCGATGCCCATTGTGGCTGGCCTGCTTTTGATGATGAAATTAAAGGTGCAGTAAAGCGTATTCCTGATGCCGATGGCTCGCGTACAGAAATTGTTTGCGCCAATTGTGGTGCACACTTAGGCCACGTGTTTTTGGGTGAAGGATTTACCAATAAAGACACCCGTCATTGCGTAAATTCAATCTCCATGAACTTCGTGCCAGATCAGAAATAAGGTAGATGTAGATGGGTTAGGTATGGGCGTAAGGCATAAGCTTTACGCCTTTTTTAATGCACAAAAACAGGCTGTTTTTCCACAAATTATTGATTATAAACTAAATGCTTATATTTGCAGGCTCGATAAAGAAAATTTAGCCTATGAAATATCTGCTGTTATTAAGTTTTAGTTTCCTGTTTTTACAAGGTAAAGCACAAGATTCCGGTTCTTCAAACGAAACGGATAGTATCAAAAAAACAGTTCTCGCTACTTATTATCACAGAAAATTCGAAGGTCGCCGCACAACCAGCGGCGCTAAATACCGGGCGAAAAAATTCACTGCTGCCCACCGCACCCTACCTATGGGCACCATGGTTACCGTAACCAATCCTGATAATGGAAAATCGGTTGTGGTTAAAGTAAACGATCGTGGACCATATTCTAAAAAACTGGCTATTGATTTGTCTGAACGTGCTGCAAAACAGATTGGTATCTATCGTAAAGGCATAGCTAAAGTAAGTCTCAGTTATACCGTTGAGTAATACACATTTTAGCTTCATTTAAACCTCAAAATACTCCTAAAATTTAAGTTATTAACACTCATTTTGGTTTGCTAAAGCCTTGAAAAGAAACAATTAGCTTTTTTTTCGCTTGAAAATGATATTGGGCTGATCGTTTTTCCCCAGCAATTGGGTTGGGTGTTAACAACTTTGGTTCACTAAAAAGGGCCACCGTGTATATATTTGTTATAACAAAGTTCTTTAACTTCTTGCGTTTGGAAACAAATATAAAAGCTTAGTTTTTAGTTAATTACAGGTAGATCTCTCAGATTATCATTCTAAATTTTCGCAACTAAAAACTCAGTTGTTCACCAGGCAATAGGGTTAGCACTTTCACAGCAGCGTTTTGAGCAAGACATTACAATCATCATATATAAATTGGTGGATGCATGTCTTTGTCGGCTCTGTAAAAAAAATAAGATTTTAAAAACATCAGCGTATGGAACAGGAATTATTACTACAAGAAAACAAAGACAGGTTTGTGCTTTTGCCGATTAAATATCCGAAAGTTTGGGAGATGTATAAAAGAACGGAAGCCAGTTTCTGGACTGCCGAAGAAATCGACCTTTCTGACGACCTTAAGCATTGGGAAAACCTTAACGACGGTGAAAGACATTTCATATCTCATATTTTAGCCTTTTTTGCGGCCAGTGATGGTATTGTAAACGAAAATCTTGCAGTAAACTTCATGAGTGAAGTTCAGATTCCGGAAGCACGCTGTTTTTACGGTTTCCAGATCATGATGGAAAATATCCATTCAGAAACCTATGCCTTGTTAATCGATACCTACATTAAAGATCCGGAAGAAAAAGATCGTTTGTTCCATGCCATTGATACTGTTCCGGCAGTAAAAAGAAAGGCTGAATGGGCTTTGCGCTGGATTGATAACGGAACTTTTGCAGAGCGTTTAGTGGCTTTTGCTGCGGTTGAAGGTATTTTCTTCAGCGGTAGTTTCTGTTCAATTTTCTGGTTAAAAAAACGCGGTTTAATGCCGGGCTTAACTTTCAGTAATGAGCTGATTTCAAGAGATGAAGGTTCTCACTGCGAATTTGCCTGCTTGTTATACAGCATGTTAAGCAATAAATTGAGCGAAGAACAGGTGCACGGCATTATCAGCGATGCCGTTGAAATTGAAAAAGAATTTATTACCGAGGCATTGCCAGTGGCCCTGATTGGCATGAATGCAAAATTAATGAGCCAGTATATTGAGTTTGTGGCCGATAGATGGTTACAGGAATTAGGTTATAAAAAAATATACAACGCAACCAATCCTTTCGATTTTATGGAAATGATCTCTTTGCAGGGTAAAACCAACTTCTTCGAAAAACGTGTAGGCGATTATCAAAAAAGTGGTGTATTAACCGCCGCAGATAACAAAGCACAGGCGTTTTCTCTGGATGAAGACTTTTAAGGTAGAAGGCGAAAGGTTGTTGTAATCTCGATACCTGATACTCATTACCTTATACCAATTAATTAATTACAAAAATATAAAGCGATCATCAAGTCTTGATACTTGATACACGCTGCCTAATACAAAACTTAAATCTCATAAAATATGTTCGTACTAAAAAGAGATGGCCGGAAAGAACCGGTGCAATTTGACAAAATCACAGCACGTATTCAAAAACTTTGCTATGGTTTAAATGCAGATCTTGTAGATCCGATTGACGTTGCCAAAAAGGTAATTGAAGGTTTATACGATGGAGTAACCACGTCTGAGCTGGATAACCTTGCTGCAGAAACTGCTGCCTCGTTAACCACAAAACACCCTGATTATGCTTTGCTGGCTTCGCGTATTGCGGTTTCTAATTTGCATAAAAACACCACTAAATCATTCTCGGGTACGATGAAAATGTTGTACGAATATTTCGACCCGAAAGCGCAGAAAGAGGCTCCTCTTATCGCTGATGATATTTATGAGATCATAGAAAAAAACAAGGATATTTTAGATAGTTCGATCATTTACGACCGCGATTTCGGCTTCGATTATTTCGGTTTTAAAACCTTGGAAAAATCGTACCTGTTAAAAGTTAATGGTCAGATTGTGGAGCGTCCCCAGCATTTGTTTATGCGTGTTTCGGTTGGTATCCACAAAGAAGATATCGAAAGCGCCATTAAAACCTATAACTTAATGAGCGAGCGTTGGTTTACACATGCTACACCAACCTTGTTCAATGCAGCTACACCAAAACCTCAAATGTCGTCGTGTTTCTTGTTAACCATGCAGGATGATAGCATTGAAGGTATTTACGATACCTTAAAGCAAACTGCTAAAATTTCGCAAAGTGCTGGTGGTATTGGTTTAAGCATCCACAACATCCGCGCAACAGGATCTTATATTGGTGGTACCAACGGTACAAGTAATGGTATTATCCCAATGTTACGCGTATTTAACGATACTGCGCGTTATGTAGATCAGGGTGGGGGTAAACGTAAAGGTGCTTTTGCCATTTATCTGGAGCCTTGGCATGCAGATGTTTTCGAGTTTTTAGATTTACGTAAAAACCATGGTAAAGAAGAAATGCGTGCGCGCGATTTGTTCTATGCCCTTTGGATTAACGATTTATTTATGCAACGTGTTAAGGATAATGGCAATTGGACCTTATTCTGTCCGCACGAAGCACCAGGTTTAGCTGATTGTTTTGGTGCAGCGTTCGAAGAACTTTATACTAAATATGAAGCCGAGGGCCGTGGCCGTAAAACCATTAAAGCACAGGAACTTTGGTTTGCTATTTTAGATTCGCAAATCGAAACCGGTACACCTTATATGTTGTTTAAAGATGCAGCGAACAGTAAATCTAACCAGCAGAACTTAGGTACCATTAAAAGTTCTAACCTGTGTACCGAAATTATCGAGTATACCTCTAAAGATGAAGTCGCGGTTTGTAACTTAGCTTCATTGGCGTTGCCTCGTTTTGTTATCAACGGTGCTTTCGATCACCAAAAATTATACGATGTAACTTATCAGGCTACATTAAACCTGAACAAAATCATCGATCATAACTATTACCCTGTTCAGGAAGCCGAAAACTCTAACATGCGCCATCGTCCGGTTGGTTTAGGTGTGCAGGGTTTGGCTGATGCCTTTATCCTGTTGCGTTTACCTTTCGAAAGCGATGAGGCTAAACGTTTGAACAAAGATATCTTCGAAACGATTTATTTCGCTTCGATGTCGGCTTCGCACGATTTAGCAGTGAAACATGGTCCTTACCAAACGTTTAAAGGTTCGCCATTATCAGAAGGTAAATTCCAGTTTGATCTGTGGAATGTAACACCAGATAGCGGCCGCTGGGATTGGGATGCATTGCGCAAAAAAGTAGTTAAGGATGGTGTCTACAACTCCTTATTGGTTGCTCCGATGCCAACTGCATCTACTTCACAGATTTTAGGTAACAACGAGTGTTTCGAACCTTATACTTCTAACATTTACACCCGTCGGGTATTAAGTGGAGAGTTTGTGGTCGTAAATAAACACTTATTGAAAGATTTGGTAGCTTTAGGTTTATGGAATAATGATATGAAAAATCAGATCATATTGGCTAACGGTTCAATCCAGGCTATTGATTCCATTCCGGATTACATTAAAGAATTATATAAAACCGTTTGGGAGATTAAGATGCGTAACATCATCGACATGGCTGCCGACCGCGGTGCCTATATCTGTCAATCGCAATCGTTAAACTTGTTCGTAAACGCACCAAATACATCAAAATTAACTTCAATGCACTTCTACGCATGGGAAAAAGGTTTAAAAACCGGTATGTACTACTTGCGTACACAAGCTGCCTCTCAAGCGGTTAAGTTTACTGTAGAGAACCAGGGCGGTAAAGCGATTGAAGCGGTTATTCCTGCTCAAATCCCACAAGATCAGGTTGCAGAAGAAATCGTTGACGGACCAGTTTGTTCAATGGAAGAAGGCTGCATTAGCTGCTCAGGTTAAGGTAGAGGGTTGGAAGGCAGAAGGTTTTAAGGTCGCTAGCGCCGTCATTGTGATGCACGAAGCAATCTTAATGCAATAGTCGACCTCTTCTCATCATAAAGCAATAAAATAGATAAGGTTTTGGGCAAACGCTCAAAACCTTATTTTTTGTTTATATTTTTGTATTACAATAGGTTTTTACCTTAAACCTTACACCTCATGCCTTATACCTCAACTCATAGCAAACACGAAATCATTCCCTGCGAAAGATGTGGAACCGCTATTGAGTGCAAGGCAAATTCATATACCAAATGCCAGTGCAGCGTGGTACAGCTCAGCATTAACGAAGTACAATACATCTCCGAACTGTATGATGGCTGTCTCTGTGCCAAATGTTTGTTTGAACTGCAACAGGAATATAGAGCAGAAATAGGCGTGTAGGCTTTTTTTCAAAGTCGCGCGGGCTAAGGTCCTGGGTCTACATCGCACGGACCAAAACCTGTCAATTTTTATCTATGGAAGAAATCTGATATTCGTCTGGTCAGGTTTAGTTAACCTGGGTTGCTGTCTTTTCTGGAAACGTATTATTTCAGGTAGCTTTTGTTTATATAAGCTCACTAAAATGAATCATTGGTGTAGCCCAATTTGTACAGGTGTATAGGTCTGAAAAAGGACATATTTTTCGAATTAATTGTAATTTATACATTTAAAATTTCTGGTACCGGTTACATAAACCCAAATGGGTAGTTTTTGGTCTTTATAAGCGTTCAGTTAAGTTATACTTTGAAATGTCACCTGCAGATGATATTTTGTTTTCAATCGATCCTGAGTTGTTTTTAAGGCCCTAAAATCAATAAAAAATAGTTTGAAAATAAATGTTAAAACTCGTAATAAAGCACATCATTTGATATCTATACTGTACTTGATAAATGGTTTATCAGGCTTTAAAAAAAAGAAAAATATAGAACATTATGGAAGCGCTCATTTCTAATTACTGGTGGGTTTTAGTGGCACTGTTGTGCATCGTTTTATACAAATATATTTTACGTTTCTTATTCGGGATGGTCATTGTACCCGAAGACAGGATCGGGTTGATTACCAAAAAATTTGTGCTCTTTGGGTCTGCAAGAGAATTACCGGATGGAAGGATTATCGCCATTAAAGGCGAAGCAGGTTTCCAGGGTAAAACTTTGGCGCCCGGGCTGTATTTTGGGATGTGGTTTTGGCAGTACAGCGTAACGATGGAACAATTTACTATCATTCCAGAAGGAAAAATCGGGCTGATCATGGCTAAAGACGGTTCAGAAATCCCAACAGGGAACATCCTGGGGCAAAAAGTAGAGTCTGATAATTTTCAGGATGCAGTAAAGTTCCTCGAAAATGGCGGTCAGCGAGGTAGACAAACGGCTTACATCACTTCCGGTTCATACCGGATCAACACCATGCTGTTTCAGGTTTCGGTTACCGATATGATCCGGATTCAGGAAAGCATGGTGGGGATTGTGACTACGCTGGATGGTTTACCGATCGAAGCCAATCAGATCGCGGGTAAACTGGTAGAAGGCCACAATAATTTCCAGGATTTTGATGCCTTTATAAAACATGGTGGTAACCGTGGTTTGCAACCACAGGTAATTCTGGCTGGTTCTTACAATTTAAATCCCTGGGCTATCCAGCTGGAAGAAATACCCATGACCGAAATTGCAATCGGTTATGTAGGCGTGGTGATTTCGTTTATAGGTAAAGAAGGTGATGATTTAACCGGTGCCGATTTTAAACATGGTAACATTGTTGCAAAAGGATCGAAAGGCGTTTGGTTAGAACCACTTGGTCCAGGTAAGTATCCTATTAACAAATACATTATGAAGGTAGAACTGGTACCCACCACCAATTTGGTACTCAACTGGGCATCAGCGCGTAGTGAAGCGCATAACCTGGATAAAAATCTATCCACTATAACGGTACGTTCAAAAGATGGTTTCCCTTTTAACCTGGATGTAGCGCAGATTATCCATGTGCCAACAACCGAAGCGCCAAAAGTAATTGCCCGTTTTGGAAATATGGTGAATCTGGTGTCGCAGGTTTTAGAGCCTACGATTGGTAACTATTTCCGTAACTCGGCGCAGGGCAGCGATGTAATTGCTTTCCTGAGTACACGTAGAGAGCGTCAGGAATCGGCAAAAGAGCATATCCGTAAAGTGCTTGATGAGTATAATGTGAATGCCGTTGATACGCTGATCGGTGATATTGTTCCGCCAGAATCGTTGATGAAAACTTTAACCGACCGTAAAATTGCAGAGGAACAGAAGGTAACTTATGAAACCCAGAAACAGGCACAGGAAACCCGTCAGGGGATGGAGAAAGAAACGGCGATTGCCGATATGCAGAAGGATATTGTGAAGGCACAACAAAGTGTAGAGATTGCTGAACGGACAGCAAGTGCAACGGTAAAAAAATCGGAGGGGGATGCGGCTGGTGTAAAACTAGCTGTAGGTGCCGAGGCCGAAGCTACCAAAATGCGTGCGCATGCTGAAGCTGAAGCGACAAAAGCACGTGCACAAGCAGATTCAGAGGCGATTAAATTAAGAGCATCAGCAGAGGCAGAACAGATTTCGTTAACCGGTAGTGCTGAAGCAGGTAAAATTTTAGCGGTAGGTAAATCAACCGCCGAGGCCTATGAACTTGCTGTTAAGGCTTTGGGTGGTGAAAACTTTACCCGTTACAAAATTACTGAAGAGTTATCGAAAGGTAATGTGAAACTGATCCCGGATGTATTGATTGGCGGCAGTGGAGGCAATCACGGCGGTTCAGCGATGGATGGCCTGCTCGGCCTGAAGTTAATGGAACTGATGGACCCTGCGCAACGTAAAGAAGTGGTAGCAGTTGCAGAAATTGTAGAAACAAAAACAAAACCTAAAAAAGATAATATTAACCCTTAAACGGTTTTAAGTTAGCGGATGAACAGCAAAATGTTCATCCGCTTTTTTATTTAAGATTTTTGTTTAATACCCCCAATTTTTTATTCTGCTAATCGATCTAACTTATTTTCAGTTTTTAATTTTTTACACTATAACAGGTATTTTTTTAAAAGCAATAGGTAAAGTAACAGACATAATAAGTCAGAAGGTTTGAATTATTTTGATGCTTTACTATCTTTGCCACGTGAATAAAGTTGTTCTACTGCTACTTTTCCCGGTACTCATTTTTAACACCTCCGTTCGTGAAGTGATTAAGGCGCCCCAACTTGTTCTTCACTTTTTACAACATCATCAGCTCAATGCGGAAATCAGTTTTATCGATTTTCTTGAAATGCATTACCTTGGACAGGATTTGGATGACAATGATGATGAAGAAGATATGAAACTTCCCTTCAAAAAAATTGATGGACACCATATTATTTCAGTAGGTGTGCCAGAGGAAAAATTTATTTTACTAAAAGCGGTATGCCTGAATATTTATACCAAAAAGACTTTCGATTACACTAACTGTTACAATAATCCAGATTTCGGAAGCTTATTCCGCCCACCCATTTCAATAGCTTAAAATTTCTTATTCAAATCTTTTCAGAACCATTTTTAATGGATTCTGGATACGTCTGTTATTTTAATTTAAGCTATTATGTTAAATAAAATTATTGGTTTTTCCATCCGGAATAAACTAATTATTGCTTTGTTCGTATGCTCACTTATTGGTTGGGGTACTTACGAGGTTACCAAATTACCGATAGATGCACTGCCTGATATTACCGACAATCAGGTACAGGTGATTACCGTTTCTCCATCTTTGGGTGCTCCGGATATTGAGCGCCTCATTACATTTCCTATTGAGCAGGCCTGTAGCAGTATTTCAGGACTTAAGCAAATCCGGAGTTTTTCACGCTTCGGACTTTCTTTGGTTACCATTGTTTTCAATGAGGAAACTGATGTTTACTGGGCCAGGCAACAAATTGCCGAGCGTTTGCAGCAGGTACAGCAAGAAATTCCACAGGGGATAGGTTCTCCTGCAATGGCGCCCGTTTCAACCGGTTTGGGTGAAATATATCAATATGTAGTTCGGCCTAAAAAAGGCTATGAAGGAAAATTTAACGAACAGGAATTGCGCACCATACAAGATTGGATAGTGAGAAGACAGCTTTTGGGTACGCCCGGAGTAGCCGAGGTATCCAGTTTTGGCGGCAGGTTGAAACAGTATGAAGTGGCGGTGCGGCAAGATCAGCTTAAAGCATATGGACTGACCATTGCTGAAATATTCGATGCCCTGGAAAAAAATAATGAAAACACGGGCGGCGCATACATTGAAAAAGGACCAACTGTTTTGTACATCCGGAGTGAAGGATTAACAACCAATTTGGCCGATATCGAAAAAATTGTGGTGAAAACGCTTGATAACGGAATGCCTGTTTTAATGGGCCAGGTGGCCAAAGTTCAGTATGGCTCGGCAATACGTTATGGCGCCATGACCTACAATGCCCAGGGTGAGGTTGCAGGGGCTGTGGTAATGATGTTAAAGGGTGAAAATTCTTCTGTTGTGGTAAAACGGGTAAAAGATAAAATTGCAAAGATCCAAACCATGGTTCCTGATGGTGTGGTGATCGAGCCTTTTTTAGACAGGACAAAAATGGTTGATAACGCCATCAGTACGGTAGAGACCAACCTGATGGAAGGTGCACTGATCGTGATTTTTGTACTGGTGTTTTTCTTGGGCAATCTTCGTGCAGGTTTGATCGTATCTTCCGTAATTCCGTTATCCATGCTTTTTGCGATCATACTGATGAATAAGTTTGGAGTAGGCGGAAACCTGATGTCGCTCGGGGCTATAGATTTTGGTTTAATTGTAGATGGTTCTGTAATCGTGGTAGAGGCTATTCTTCACCGCTTCTCGCACAGCAAACATTTTAGGGCGATCGGGAAGATCGATCAGAACCAGATGGATAATGAAGTGGAAAAATCAACCGGATCGATGATTAAATCGGCAGTGTTTAGCCAGATTATTATCCTTATTGTCTATCTGCCTATTTTATCATTAGAGGGTATTGAAGGTAAAATGTTTAAACCCATGGCCTGGACCATTGCTTTTGCTATTCTTGGGGCCTTTCTCTTATCCATTACCTATGTGCCCATGATGTCGGCTTTATGTCTGAACAAAACCATCAGTCATAAGAAAAACCTGACCGATAAGCTGATGGCGTGGATAGAAAGAAAGTACCAGCCAATCTTAAGTAAAGTACTCCGTTTTCCAAAAACTATTCTGGTGCTTACCCTTTCCTTATTCGCCATCTCCATTTTTATCATGGGCACGCTCGGTGGCGAATTCATCCCACAGTTAGAAGAAGGAGATTTTGCCGTTGAAACCCGTTTGCTCACCGGAAGTAACCTGAACAATACAATCGAGACTACGCAAAAAGCATCGAAAATTCTACTGGATAAGTTTCCTGAAGTGCAAAAAATAGTCACCAAAATAGGGAGTGCCGAGGTGCCAACAGATCCAATGCCCTTTGAAGCAGGGGATATGATGGTAATTTTGAAACCCAAAAAAGAATGGACTTCTGCCAGCTCATTTCCAGAATTGAGCGCTAAAATGACCAAAGCCGTTGAAGTCATACCTGGCATTACGGTAGGCTTTCAGTTTCCGGTGCAAATGCGGTTTAACGAGCTGATGACCGGTGCAAGGCAGGATGTGGTTTGTAAAATATTTGGAGAAGACCTCGATTCGCTGGCGGGTTATGCCAAACGTTTGGGCGCTATAATTGGCACAGTTAAAGGTGCAATTAATGTTTACGAGGAGCAGGTTACGGGCATGCCTCAGGTGGTAATTAAATACAACCGCGATGGAATGGCTAAATATGGCATCAATGTGGGCGACGTAAACCGCGTGGTTAATACGGCTTTTGCAGGCCAGGTAGCCGGTCAGGTTTATGAAGGTGAAAAACGTTTTGATATGGTGGTACGCCTGGATGAAGCAGCCAGAAAAAATGTTAAGGACGTAGAAAATCTGATGGTTTTAACCAGGGCAGGTAATCAGGTGCCTTTAAGTATGGTGGCCAATATCGAAGAGGTGGAAGGGGTTAATCAAATTCAAAGAGAAGATACCAAACGCAGGATCATTGTTGGATTTAATGTTAAGGATAGAGATGTACAGTCTATTGTAGAGGAATTACAGCAGAAAGCGGGCACCAAACTTAACTTATCTAAAGGTTATACCATTTCTTATGGCGGCTCTTTCGAAAACATGACAGCCGCAAAATCACGTTTGGCGATTGTCGTACCGATCGCCTTATTGCTCATTTTCTTGCTCCTGTATTTTGCTTTCAGTTCTGTTAAACAAGGGCTTTTAATTTATACGGCCATTCCGCTTTCCGCAACAGGTGGCATATTTGCCTTGTGGATCAGGGATCTGCCCTTCAGTATTTCTGCAGGTGTAGGTTTTATTGCCCTCTTTGGTGTAGCCGTATTAAATGGGATTTTACTGGTTTCAGAATTTAACCGGTTAAAAAAAGAAGGTTGGACGGATGTAAAACGAATCGTCATCCATGCCACAAAATCGAAACTTCGAGCTGTTTTAATGACTGCGTTAGTTCCATCGTTAGGTTTTATCCCGATGGCCATCAGTACCGGGGCAGGAGGTGCAGTTCAAAAGCCACTGGCTACAGTGGTTATTGGTGGTTTATTAATTTCCACATTATTAACATTATTTGTTTTGCCCATGTTATATATCTTATTTGAAAAAGGCTTTTCGTATTTCAAGCCCAAAAATAAACTTGCAATAACTGTGCTTATCATACTTTTTGGAGCTTTAAATGCAAATGCTCAAAAGCCCATCAGCTTAAAAGCAGCATTAGATACTGCAGTTAAAAACAACATATCGCTGCAGATTGCTAAAACCAACGTTCAATATTACCAGCAAATCGCCAAAAGTAGCTTTGATGCACCAAAAACAGCAATCAGTTTCGATTACGGTAAATTCAACAGTCTGGAGAATGATAATAAAATCTCTGTGGTACAAACACTTGATTTTCCGACTGTTTATGCAAGGCAATTTGCTGCCCATAAAACAAATTTGCGCATCAGCGAGACAGAAGTTGATGCCCGCCAGCTCGATTTGAAAACCGAAGTAAAATCAGCATACTATAACCTGTTATTGATAAATGAAAAACAGAAATTGTTACTTTGGGCCGATAGCGTTTATAGTGCATTTCTGGATAAATCAAATCAACGTTTTAAATCAGGTGATGTTGATTTGCTGGAACTTCGTACCGCAGAAAATCAAAAGCAGCAAATCAGCAATCAACTCGAGTTACTGAAAACAGATGATATATTGATGCAAAACAGGTTTAAGTTTTTATTAAATACGGATGAAAACCTGCAGCCAAAGGCTGATCGTTTACTTTACGCCGCTGAAGTTTTATTGAGGCAGGAACAAGTTCACCCTTTGCTAAAATTGGGAGAAGAACAATTGGTATTGGCCAGACAACAAAAGGCACTCGAAAAAAGTAAACTGATGCCCACCCTAAGTTTCGGTTACAATAATTCGAGTATTATTGGCTGGCAAACCAATAGTATTGGGGCTGAGCAGTATTTTGATAAAAGCAAAAGGTTTTCTTCGGTTAGTGTTGGTGTTGGAATTCCAATTTTTTTCGGTGCACAGAATGCCCGTATTAAAGCCAATAGTATTTTAATACAACAGCGCGAAAAAGAATTGTCGCTGACTAAAAAAACGTTGGATCATAACTTAACAAATGCTGTTGAACGTTACACCAGGCTTGAGAAACTGATTGGATCTTACGAGAAAATTGCCTTAAGAAATGCAGCTGATATCGTTAAAACAGCATCTGATAAACTTAATGCCGGCGAAATTGCCTATCTCGATTGGGTGATCCTGGTTAACCAGTCTATACAGCTTAAAGTAGAATATTATGATAAAGTGCAGCAATTTAACGAAGCTGCTTTTGAAATTGAACGTATTACGGCCACAGATAAATAAGATAAAATGAAAACTCAAATATTAGCAGGATTAGTTTGCTTGTCGCTTTTGATGGCTTGCAATAGTAAAGATAAAAAAGAAGCTGTAAAGGCAGAAAAAAACGCAGTTGTAAGTACAGATGAGGTGCAATTATCAGATGAACAAGCAAAGAATGCTGGAATTTTAATTGGTAAAATAGCGCAAAAGGCGATGCACAGCACCATTAATGTGAATGGAGTTGTGGATGTGCCACCAGAAAACACCTATTCGGTGAGTGTTCCTATGGGTGGCTATATAAAAAAAATGATTATCATGCCTGGAATGCCCGTTAAAAAGGGGGCAGTTTTAGCGCTGGTTGAAGATCAACAATATATTCAGCTCCAGCAAGATTACCTGACTTCGGTGAACAGATTAAAGTTCTTAACTGCAGATTATACCAGACAAAAGGGATTAAATCAAACAAAAGCAACGAGCGATAAAATCTTCCAGCAAACAGAAAGCGATTATAATAACCAAAAAGTTTTGGTTAAAGCATTGGCCCAAAAACTGAGACTTATTGGTATTAACCCTGAAACTTTAAATGAAAATTCGATAACCCGTAATATCAAAGTTTATTCACCAATTAGTGGTTACGTAACAAAAGTTAATGTAAACACAGGTAAATTTGTTAATGCAACCGATATTTTATTTGAATTGATCAGCCCCGGAGAATTGCACGCAAACCTTACGGTATTTGAAAGAGATGCTGCCAGTTTAAAGCTGGGGCAGGAGGTGATCTGTAACACTACTGCAAATCCAGAAAAAAAATACATAGCGAAGGTACATTTGATTACCCCTAATATAGAAGACGACCGCACGACCAGTGTGCATTGCGATATCCAGAATTCAGATCATCAATTATTGCCCGGTACATTTTTAAATGCAGCGATTTCTATTGGTGCCGCAAAAGTTGATGCCTTACCAGAAGATGCCGTTGTTAAATGGGAAAATAAATATTACATTTTTGAAGAGCTTGGTCATAAGCGATTTAAAATGGTGCCCGTGGAAATTGGGAAAGCAATAGATGGATTTATAGAAGTTAAAACCAATAAAAAGCCAGGTAATGTGGTAACAAAAAATGCGTATGCAATTTTAATGAAAATGAAAAACGGAGGGGAAGAAGGCGAATAAGTTGATTAGTAATATATATTAAGTTTGTAGTAATAAAGTGGTTCTTTTGGATCATTTCGATTTTCTGAAAAGTGTTTGCTAAACAAGTCCATATTTCAAGCACAAATAATTGAGGCTGATTTAAAATAACATTTACAATTTTATGCCGTTCTACTTTTAAACAAAATAGTAACTTTGCAGCCTAATTTAGAATGACTGAATTTTGAATGATGGAGTGATTTGTAAATTCACTCATTCTACCATTCGCTCATCCAATAATTTAAGAAATGAAGAAAGTAAAAGTTGGCCTGGTGCAGATGAGCTGTACTAAGGATAAGCAGGAAAATTTAGATAAAGCGATTGCGAAAGTAAGGGAAGCCGCTGCAAAGGGTGCACAGATTGTGTGTTTGCAGGAGCTTTTTACATCCTTATACTTCTGCGATGTTGAAGATTATGACAATTTCGACTTGGCAGAGGCCATCCCTGGCCCATCTACAGATGCTTTGCAGGTGGTGGCCAAAGAATTGGGCGTCGTAATTATTGCTTCATTGTTTGAAAAACGTGCTGAAGGTCTGTACCACAATACCACTGCTGTTTTAGATGCGGATGGATCGTATTTAGGTAAATACCGTAAAATGCATATTCCTGATGATCCTGCTTTTTACGAAAAATTCTATTTTACACCAGGTGATTTAGGCTATAAGGTTTTCCAAACTAAATTTGCGAAGATTGGTATTTTAATCTGCTGGGACCAATGGTATCCTGAAGCCTCGCGTATTACTGCATTAATGGGTGCCGATATCATGTTCTATCCAACTGCAATTGGTTGGGCAACTGATCAGGATGAAGAAACCAACCAGGATCAATACAATGCCTGGCAAACCATTCAACGTTCTCATTCTGTTGCCAATGGTGTACCTGTTGTAAGTGTAAATAGGGTTGGTTTTGAGCAGGATGGCGCTATGAAATTCTGGGGCGGAAGTTTTGCTACGAATGCTCAGGGTAAATTACTCTATCTGGCATCACATGATCAGGAAGAAACCGAAGTGGTGGAGTTGGACCTGGATCAAAGCGATTTTATGCGCAAGCACTGGCCATTTTTAAGAGACAGAAGAATCGATTCTTATCAGCCGATTACAAAGAGGTATATTGATGGGGATTAAATAAGTCAGAGGTCAGGAGACCGAAGACGGAAGCCGGAGAGCGTACATGCCAAATGGCTATTTTGAAATCCATAAACAAGTCTGGAAACGTAGACTATAAGTTTGGATTGCATTGTAAGAAATTGTAAATTGTTAGTATATTTTTAATAAATTATAACTTCGGACCTCCGACTTTCGGACTTAATTATGGCATTCAAATTTGAAAAACTTAAGGTCTGGCAAAAGGCTTTAGACTTAGCTGATGAGATTGATAAAATGACAAAAACTTTTCCAAAGGAAGAGATTTATGTTTTAACATCACAGGTTAAGCGTGCTGCCGATTCAATTTCAATGAATATAGCCGAAGGAAGTACAGGTCAAAGTAACCCTGAATTTTGTAGATTTTTAAGATATTCTTTACGTTCTGATATAGAAGTTGTGAACTGTTTACACTTGGCAATAAGAAGAGGCTACATTACAGAAGAAATATTTCAGAAACATTATCAATCCTGCGAAGAAATTTTGATCATGATTTCTGCTTTAATCAAATCGCTGAATTGATTCCCGGGGGGTCAGAAGACTGAAGTCCGGCGATACAGGCGATTTATGAATATACTAAATCACCGGAACTCGGATACCCGACTTTCGGACTTTGCTAATATTAAATCACCGGACCTCGGACACCCGACTTTCGGACTTTATCAATACTAAATCACCGGACTTCGGACATCCGACTTTCGGACTTTATTAACACTAAATCACCGGACCTCGGACATCCGACTTCGGACTAAAACATATGTCAAACTTTCCGCCAAGAAAAGATTTAAATATCAATCAATTCGATTATTCTCCCAAGCAACAAGGATATGCTTTCCCCGCTGAATGGGCTAAACATGAAGCTACCTGGTTAAGTTGGCCGCACAAAGAAGCCAGTTGGCCGGGTAAGATCGAAACTATTTACGCTCCTTATTGCCAGTTTATTAAAGCGGTGGCAGAGGGCGAAAAGGTACGGATTAACGTAAAAGACGAAGAAATGAAAGCTTTTGCCATTGCCGAACTTCAAAAAGTAGATGCCGATTTAACGCGGATTGAATTTTATTTCAACGAAACCAACGATGCCTGGTGCCGCGATCACGGGCCTGCATTTGTGGTTAAAGGGAACGAAAAAGCAGTGGTAGATTGGGGTTACAACGCCTGGGGCGGTAAATACCCACCGTTTGATCTGGATGATGTTGTGCCTACCAAAATTGCGAAACATTTTAATTTACCATTGTTCAATCCCGATATTGTAATGGAGGGTGGTTCAGTAGAATTTAATGGCGCCGGAACGGTTTTAACCACTACAGCCTGTTTGTTGAACGAGAATCGCAATCCACATTTAACTAAAGAGCAGATTGAAAAGTATTTGCTTGAGTATTATGGTCAAGACCAGGTACTGTGGTTGGGCGATGGAATTGTAGGCGACGATACCGATGGCCATATTGATGATATTACCCGTTTCGTAAACAAGGATACCGTTTTAACGGTTGTTGAAAGTAACCCGCTTGATGAAAACTACGTGCTGCTGCAGGAAAATCTGGAAGCTTTAAAGGCAATGAAACTAAAAGATGGCAGCTCATTAAATATTGTGGAGTTACCAATGCCTTCACCGGTAATTTATGATGATACGCGTTTGCCTGCATCTTATGCGAACTTTTACATTGCTAATGCGGCTGTAATTGTTCCTGTTTTTGATGATGTGAACGACCAAAAAGCTTTAGATATTATCCAGGGCTGTTTTCCTGATCGTAAGGTAGTAGGTATTAATTCTGTTGATATTATCTGGGGATTGGGAAGCTTTCACTGTTTAAGTCAACAAGAACCAGCCGTATAATATCTTGTAATAAATAAATATGAAACTCAGTAGAATAATTTTATTTGGGGATGATATTAATGCGCTAAAAGTATTTTATCAATCCATTTTTAATCTTCCTTTAATTGAGGAAATCGAAGGCGAATGGTTAGTTTTCAATTCAGGTTCGATTGAAATTGCATTCCATAGAATTGGAGAATCATTCAAAAATGAAATTCCTTTTAAAGCAGAAAGTAATACTAAATTGGTGTTCAGTATAGATGAAGATATTGAAGATTTCAGAAAAAAGCTCCTGGAAAAAGGTGTTAAAATGAAAGATGTTAAGTCTTTTGAAAATATTGATTACCTTTTTTGTGATGGAGAGGATATTGAAGGGAACATTTTCCAGCTTAGCCAGAAAAGAGCATAATCTTTTGTCGCTATAAATTATAACTTTACAACATTAAAATATTTCAACTTTACAACATTTCATAATGAAATTACTTGAAGGAAAAACAGCATTAATTACCGGTGCATCAAAAGGAATCGGTCGTAAAATAGCGGAGAAATTTGCAGAGCAGGGCGCTAATGTAGCATTCACCTATTTATCATCAGTAGAAAAAGGTCAGGCTTTGGAGCAGGAATTGCAAAGCTTTGGTACCAAAGTTAAAGGATATCGTTCTGATGCTTCTAAATTTGATGAAGCAGAACAGTTAATCAATGATATCGTTGCTGAGTTTGGAACAATTGATATCGTAGTGAATAATGCGGGCATTACCAAAGATGGTTTATTGATGCGTATGAGCGAAGAAAACTGGGATGATGTAATCAATGTTAACTTAAAATCGATCTTTAACGTAACCAAAGCAGCTTCTAAAGTGATGATGAAAGCCCGTAAAGGTGTTTTCATTAACATGAGTTCGGTAGTTGGCGTTTCAGGTAATGCTGGTCAGGCTAACTATGCCGCTTCTAAGGCAGGAATTATCGGGTTTACCAAATCAGTTGCGAAAGAACTGGGATCAAGAAATATCCGTGCAAACGTAGTTGCACCAGGTTTTATCCGTACCGAAATGACCGATATTTTAGATCCTAAGGTAGTGGAAGGCTGGGAAAAAGATATCCCGTTAAAACGTGCCGGCGAAACGGAAGATATTGCCAATGTTTGTGTGTTTTTAGCTTCTGATATGAGCGCGTACGTAACCGGACAAACATTGTCTGTTTGCGGTGGAATGCTGTAAGAAAGGTTTAAGGTGGAGGGTTTTCTTTCCAAAGCCATAAAATATTAAAGAAGTCAAGTTTAAAAACTTGACTTCTTTTGTTACTTTACAAGGTATCGTCCTTTATCTTCACTAATGTCCGGCTGGGTTTTATTCTTCTCAAAAGCCAAATATCCGGTCTGCAAAGATTTCCAAAAGGTCGCTTGCCTAGGGAATTGAGCACAATATTTCTTCATATTCACATGCGTCATTTTGAAAGGATAGATGTTAACCGGAATCTTTTCCTGACCTGCATTTCGGGCCTCAACGCTTATAATATAAACTTCTTTAATTTTTTCGTCTGTTAACGGAATACAACCTACGGTTACGCAACTGCCATGGATGTAAATATCATTTCCTGGTTTTCGATCTTTTCCAGTGCGGGCATTATCAATCATATTAGGATAATTTATACCAAGCGATAAATGAAAATTACTCATCGGATTGAAAACATTGATGTAATAAAAACCTTCGGGTGTTTGTCCATCACCTTCCATTACTTTTGGGCCAATGGTACCAGAATGTGCACAAAAATCGTAAGTTCTGAATAAAGAATAGGTTTTAGCCGAATTATTCTTTAACCAAACCTCAAGTTTGCCTTCCGTTTTATAAGCATTAATCACCATAGAAAATTGATCGCCAAAACCATCGGCCTGGATAAACTCCCTTAATGTTTCCCATTTTTCGCTGTATGCCTTTTCTACTCTTTCAAATTTGATTTGAGTGGCTTTAAAATTATTTTGGGCATTGACCATGAGGCTGAGGGATAGCAAAAACGTTAAACAGATTAATTTCATAAGGCTTGATTTGGGTTAAAAATATGAATTTAACCACATAGAGCATAGCGCTCTCTTTTTTACCACAAAGTTCACAAAGAAAAGACACGAAGTACACAGAGTTAGGTGCCTAAAAAGGTTTAGGTACTTTGTGATACTTTGTGTAAAACTCAGTGCACTTGGTGGTTAAACAAATGGATGTTTTTTAGTCTTAGCATAAATTCTTTATAATGAATAACCTTGAAAATTTCCTTAAAATTACCATCTTTATGAATTATGACTGGTTTTTTTTCGGGTGCTTCTATTTTATCTTTTCTGGGCTGTTTGGCCTTAGGTACCCTGTATGCCTGGTTGCTTTATCGCGGTAACAAAAATCTGGATAAAAAACTTCAATATGGCCTAACGGCATTGCGTATTGTAGTGGTTTCCACCATTGCATGGTTCATATTTGCGCCACTCATTAAAACCTTAAATTATACCTTAGATAAGCCTGTAATTATTATCGGACAGGATAATTCACTATCAGTTGGTCAGGTTAAAGCGACTGGTTTCGACCAGAAACGATATGAACAGAACCTTGAAAAGTTACGGGATAAGCTGGCAGGCAAATATGAAGTAAAAGCGCTTCATTTTAGCGATCGGGTTGCTGATGGTTTCGACTTTAAAAACCAGGGGAAATCAACAGATGCCTCGGCATTTTTTCAGAAAATTAAAGACGAATATACCAACCGTAATGTTGGAGCAATCGTTTTGGCTACCGATGGGATTTTTAATCATGGCGGCAACCCATTGTACAGCGTTAATCAGATCAATGCACCAATTTACAGCATTGCCTTAGGCGATAGTATTCCTAAACGTGATGTGTTGATCTCCAATGTCAGTTATAATAACATTGTATACCTGGATGACGATTTTACTGTCGAAATTCAGGTTCAGGCCTTTCAAAGTGATGGAGAAAGTACTTCGTTAACAGTTAGCCAAAATGGTGCGAAGATAGAGCAGCAGAAAATATTGATTAATGGAAGTACGTTCAATAAAATAATCCCGGTTAAGATCCATGCTGGGAAAATTGGCGTTCAAAAGTATACCATTCAATTGGCAGCTTTACAAAACGAAATTACGACCAGAAACAATGTTCAGACCTTTTATGTAGAGGTGATTGATGGCAGGCAGAAAGTATTGCTTGCTGCCGCTGCTCCTCATCCCGATCTGGGCGTTTTAAAGGAGGCTATTTCGCTCAATAAACATTATGAAGCAAAACTCGCCCTTGCAGATGATTTAAAGGCAACAGATCCATCCAAATTCGATTTAATTGTATTGTATCAATTACCTGATGCGCAGAATATTTCTTCAGCTTTTTTAAAAAAAATAACCGGATTAAAGAAGCCTATCTGGTACATCCTCGGCGCGCAGAGCAATATCAATGCCTTTAACCAGATCCAGAATCAGGCAAATCTGAGTTCGGCCAACGGTTCTGTTCAGGAAGTTTATGCCGATTTTGCCAATGGTTTTACCAGTTTCAACCTGACTGATAATGATAAAAAGCAGTTTTCGTCTTTCGATCCCTTGCTCAGTCCTTTTGGCAGGCTAACGGTAAATGCAGGAGCAACTCCAGTATTTAACCAACGTATTGGCAAGGTGAGTACGCAGCAACCATTGCTGTTTTTTGCTCATGAAAACGGCTTAAAAACCGGGTATTTAATGGGAGAGGGGTTGTGGCGATGGAAACTTGCAGAGGCTGAAAATGAAGCACAGCAATCTGTTTTAAATGATCTGATTTCAAAAACTGTTCAATACCTTTCAGTTAAAGATGATAAACGCAGGTTTAAAGTGTTTACGGCTAAAGCAGCTTATGATGAAAATGAAAGTATCCAGTTTAACGGTACTCTTTATAATGACAGTTACCAGGCAGTTAATGAACCGGAGGTGAATCTGCGGGTTAAAAATGAAGCTGGAAAAGTATTTAATTATATCTTCTCTAAAACAGAAACAGGTTATCAGTTAGATGCCGGAACAATGCCTGCCGGTAATTATTCGTATGTGGCCAATACTGAACTGGGCGGAAAGAAATACACGGCTTCCGGGAATTTCTATGTAAATGCGCTAATGGCAGAATACCAGCAAACAACAGCCAATCACCAGCTTTTAAATACGATCTCTAAACAAAGCAATGGTAAGTTATTTATGCCTGAAGAGCTGCTTAAAATAGCCGATGAAATCCTGAAAAATGAAAATATCAAAACCATCAGCTACGAAGACCGAAAGTATGATGAGTTGATCAATATGAAGTGGCTGTTTGGCTTAATCATGATCTTGCTTGGAACAGAGTGGTTTTTACGGAAAAGGAACGGTGAGCTTTAGTTGATGAAGATGGATGATGTGCCAATTTACCCCATCTTCCATCATCCCTCTTCCATTTTACTTTCCTAATGCCATTCATCCCGGTAAACAAACTTGGGCATGTGCCATTCGAAACGGATCGAGAGCAGTCTCAAAGCTAATCCAACTACAGCAGCTGAAATGGTTGCCAGCATTTCGGATCCATGAAAATGTTCTATGCCGATATAAACTGCACCTGTAACAATAGCTGCACTCGCATAAATTTCTTTTCTAAAAAGAAATGGTACCTCATTACAGAGCACATCGCGGAGTACGCCGCCTGCACAACCGGTAATCATTCCGCTAAAAAGTACAATTAAATAAGGCAAATGAATCTGTTGGGCTACCTGACAACCAATAATGGTGAATACGACCAAACCCAAGGCATCAAGATAAAGAAAAAGCTTTTTTAGTTTGGTCATGATCGAGGCAATAAATGCAGCGAGTAAGGCGGCTGCCGCGGTAATCACTAAATATTCCGGATGTTCTACCCAGCTCATTGGATAATGGCCAAATAATACATTTCTAACCGTGCCGCCACCTAGTGCTGTAACCCAGGCAATAATACAAACACCTACCCAATCCATATCACGTCTGCCTGCAGAAAGTGCAGCAGTCATGGCTTCAGCTGTTATGGCGATAATGTAAAGGATGTGGAGCATGAGATGGTTAACTGTTTGAAGTGCTTAATCGGTTAACTGATAGATGGGTTGTTTGATGGTTTGATGGTTCAACCGCTAGGTGACTCCAAACGCTCAACACAAAACTCCAGACTAATCTTTCTTTTCTTCCTGAATGATTACAAAAACATCTTCATTGTCTTTCTTCATGAAGTATTTTTCGCGGGCAAATTTCTCAGCCGTATTCAGATTGGTATTTAGCTCGTTTAAATCTTTTTTAACCTGAGCGGTTTCTTTCTCGAAATATTCTTTTTCTTCCTGCAGTTTATTGGCCTGACTGCGGTATTCGTATTGCGACATCATATCGTTTTTGTCGAAAAACAGCATCCACATCGCAAAAGCAACCGTTGCAAGGAAATATTTATTGCGGAAAAGATCTATTAAACGTTTCATATCCTGATATGAGATTTTTGCTGTTAGATTTGAGAAAATCCCCATCCAATAAGCAAATATAGTATAAAAATAAAAACATCCGAAGATTTAAAATCTCCGGATGTTTTACAAATCAGTTTTTCAACTTGTTAACAATAAATTGGATTGTCATGTTGAGCCAGTCAAATCATCTATCGAAAAATTCTTTGACAAGCTCAGAATGACACTCAACATAAGAACTATTTCTTAGCGTATTTGAATTTTGAACCGATGAAACGTGCGTTTTCACCCAATTCTTCTTCAATACGTAATAATTGATTGTATTTTGCAATCCTGTCTGAACGTGATGCAGAACCGGTTTTAATCTGTCCGCAGTTTAACGCTACAGCCAAATCAGCAATGGTAACATCTTCAGTTTCGCCAGAACGGTGACTCATTACCGAAGTATAACCACTGTTTTGCGCTAAAGTAACTGCATTGATGGTTTCCGTTAAAGAACCGATCTGGTTTACTTTTACCAGGATTGAGTTAGCCGTATCTTCATCGATACCACGTTGCAAGCGGGTTACATTGGTTACAAATAAATCGTCACCAACCAATTGAACATGGTCACCAATTTTATCGGTTAAGCTTTTCCAGCCCGTCCAGTCGTTTTCGTCCATACCATCTTCGATAGAGATAATCGGATATTTTGCAGAAAGATCAGCTAAATATTGTGCCTGCTCTTCACTAGAACGAATTACACCGGTAGCACCTTCAAATTTGGTATAGTCATATTTACCATCTTTATAGAACTCAGATGAAGCACAGTCTAAAGCTAAACAGATCTGCAAACCTGGTTGGTAACCAGCAGTTTCGATTGCTTTTAATACCGTTTCAATCGCATCTTCAGTACCATCAAAAGTTGGTGCAAAACCACCTTCGTCACCTACAGCAGTAGATAAACCTCTGTCGTGAAGGATTTTTTTCAAGCTATGGAAAACTTCAGTTCCCCAACGTAATGCCTCAGAGAAAGAAGGCGCACCAACAGGCATAATCATAAACTCCTGGAATGCAATAGGGGCATCAGAATGAGAACCGCCATTGATGATGTTCATCATCGGGATAGGTAAAGTGTTTGCATTTACACCGCCAATGTAACGGTATAACGGCTGGCCAATTTCATCAGCAGCAGCCTTTGCAACAGCTAAAGAAACACCTAAAATAGCATTGGCGCCTAAGTTACCTTTGTTTTCGGTACCATCAAGTGCTAACATAAGTTTGTCAATTGCGTTTTGTTCAAAAACATCAATACCTCTTAATGCATCAGCAATTTTGGTATTTACATTTTCTACTGCTTTTAAAACACCTTTTCCTAAATATGTAGATTTATCTCCATCGCGTAATTCAACAGCTTCATATTGTCCGGTAGATGCACCGCTTGGTACAGCAGCACGGCCAAATGCACCTGCCTCTGTTACTACTTCTACTTCTACTGTTGGATTTCCTCTTGAATCAAGGATTTGTCTCGCATGGACATTAACAATTATGCTCATTTTTATTTTAATTTTTTATTGATTTCTTAACCTGCTTAGTGTACAAAGTACAATTACTAAGCCCAACATCAAAGTTAGTATATTTTTTAAATAAATAAAGCGTTTTGAGGCTTAATGTTACGATAATTGGTTGAGTTAATAGATGGTTAATTTTAAGTTAATGTTGGTCGTCAAATTCATAATCCTTATAGCACGAACCATTATACTTTTTTGAAAAGCAATTGCAGTATTGCTTCGGTTGGGGTTGACCCCGCTTTTCATTACAAGTCCTCTCCCGATTGAAAAAATCGGGATGCGGGCTTTCCATTTCAATCGGGTTTAAATTACTTGGGTTCGGTAATTTATAGGGTAATATGCCTGAAGATACCGTCATCTCGATCCGATAGCTACCGGATGGAACGCAATGGAATGGAGCGATCTATCTAGGCAGATTTAGCTTCGCTGAGCACTTCGTGGTTCTAGGCTGCGTTACACCCGATTGCTATCGGGTCTGCTCGAAATGACGGCATGGCGGGGTTAATTATTCTTTATTTTTTAGCTTCAGCCAGAAGTTCTGAATTCAGACGTACATACTCATCAACCTTTTGAGCTTTAGCTGCATCAATACCTTGCTGCGCCGTAACTGCTGCACCTGCTTTGTCGCCCATTTTTAATTGGATACGACCTTTCCAGAGTTTAAACCAGGGTGCCTTTGGATCTGATTTTTCTGCTTCTGTCATCCATGCTAAAGCCTGTTTTAAATCTTTTCCATGTTGAAAATAATATTGTGCTGCCGCAAAATAGGGCTTCTTTTCACCTTTCATGGCTTCAGCAATATTGGCCATCACTTTTTCATCAATAGCAGTGGTAATATTAATGGCATAGGCACTGTTCTCCCACATCATGTTTAAAGTTGCTGAGGTTTCGCCAACTGCCGAGAATTGCAGGGTTAGCGTTTCTACTTTATCCTTTAAAGCGATCGTTTTTACTTTTACACGCAATACATCATCACTTTCCTTATATTCATACGCACCCCATTGATCGGCAATTTTGTTAAAAATAACAGTCCATTCGTTTTTGCCAGGAATACTGAACAGGCCGTATTCTCCTGCTGGTAAATCTTTGCCTTCAATTTTAACGTCATCTGTAAATTTAATCCGGGTAGCTGCATTTGCACCGTTTCGCCAAACTACACCCATTGGTTCCATTCCACCAAAAATTTTGCGTCCTTTTACGTTCGGACGTGAGTATGTTAACTTTATTTTGCCTAATCCAAAATCCTGTATGATGGTTTGGCCACTACTTGGTTGCGGGAATTTGACTTCCTGGGCATTTGCTAAATTTGCCGCACCCAATAGTGCTACAAACAGCATTAAAGATCTGATCGATAATTTCATTGCTTTGTTGTTTTTGGTTTGTGCGAATTTACGCAATAAGCTGCGGGTTTAACAAAAATTTTGATGACGCCTTTACCCAAGTTGATTTTTTCTGAAACCAAAAATCAGTTCATCAAAATATTCACCATTTTTAAAAATAGTACCCTTTAATTCCGCTTCGAAGATAAAGCCAGATTTCTTTAAAACCCTTTGTGAAGCGAGGTTAGTATGTGTTGTCCGGGCGAAAATTCTCTCGATATCAAAGGTGTCAAAACCATATGCAAGCATTTCCTTAATCGCATGCGCAACTATACCTTTACCCCAATGTTCTTCACCAATCCAGTAACCCATTTCTGCACTTTTGCTGTAAATGTCTGCGAGTTGATGCACGCCGATCGATCCGATAACTTCATCGTTTAACACAATAGCCTTGATCTGCAGGGGATCGTGACTCAAAGCCAGTTGAATAAAAGCCTCGCCATCTTTTTTTTCGTAGGGGAAAGGGAATTTATTGGTCAGGTATTTAGATATCTTGAAATTATTGGCGTGTTTAACCAGATCATATACATCAGTTGATTGAAAAGGTCGTAAAATGAGTGACATGGTTTAGATTAGAATCTGCCGAATGTAAAGCTAAATATTGGCAAAAATAAAATTTAAGCGCTTTAATTCTGTTTTAATCTGGTTCATGCCAATTAAACCACCCGACATACCGCTTGACTGCTGAAAAACATTCACGGTAAGTTCGTTTTCTTCGCCGGGCATCATGGTTACGCTGAATTTATAGTAGGTGGCAAATGCACCCAATAAGAGTCGTTTGGTGCGGCTACCTTTTTCTAAAATTAAATTCCCAAATTGTTGATCAATAACTTTATAGCCCTGTAATTCAAATAACTCGGTAATCTTTTTAGTCATTTCCTCCATAGAAATATCTTTATACAGGTTCGAAATCAATCCATCAACCGTTTGCAGGTTTTTCACAAAAAAAGTCATATTATTTAATAACAGTGTTTATTTTAATTCATCCAACACCTTAAACAATTTTTTGTTAATACTGTTTCCGCTATAATTATTGATATTGATCACGACCACATACTTGTTCCCTGCAACATCAGTGTGGTAACCTGCAAATGCCGAAACATCGTTAATGGTGCCACTTTTAATTTTCATGCCATTGTATTCTGGCAGGGCTTTGTAATAATCAGGAAACCAGTTTTCTTTTTGGATCTGGAAAAGTATATTGGCCATTGCCGAAGTTGTAATCCGATCGCCCGGGGAAAGTCCGCTGCCATCAATGATATTGAGTGCCGTTTTGTCTAAACCCTTACCGGCCCAGAAATTGATCTCGGTTTCTGCACCTTTACTTGTTGTAGCCTCTTTACCCATTTTGAGTGCAATGGTTTTCAAAAGTGATTCGCCATATAAATTGATGCTTTTCTTTAAAAACCAATAGGTCATCTCGCTTAAACTTGGCGAACTGATGGTGGTTATTTTCTGTGTAATAGAAGGAATAACCTGATTGTTCAAAGTCATTAACCTTGCTGTTGTGGCCTGCTGACCGGTAGAAATTCCCAGCCTCTTCAATGTATCCTGCAAACGGTAAGCACAATCAAAAGCAGGGTCGGGGAGGGCTACTGAAATACCCGTTTTGGAAATGCCCATTCCCCAGCTTCCTCTGAGGTAAGCCGTATTGCTGTATGGCGGAAAAAAAGCATAAGCACGGTCACCCGAACCCGGACTTCCGGTTTTAAGTTCATTTACAATTTGTACATACGGTGTTACAGGAACTGTTTTTACAACTTTTACTTCGTCTGCTGTGCTGTTTCCGGGTTTTAGATGGATGTCGAACTGATTTTCACGCCAGGCTAAACCGGAAGTTCCCGCGCCATAATAATTGCCGATATCCTGCCAAACCCAACCTTCTGGTGTTGTTTGCGTGCCAAAAATACGGTCATCGCCAACTACAGTACCTTCAATTTTTTTGATGCCTGCAGCTTTTATGGCCGTAACCCAGTTGGTTAAAACAGTATTTTCTTTGTTCTGATAACGCCAGGAACCCAGTGTTGGATCGCCGCTACCCATGATCATTAAATTTCCTTTTAAGATTCCATCAGTAGTAATTGTTCCCGTATAAGCCAGTGTGGTTTGATATCGAAAATCTTTTCCCAATATACTGAATGCTGTGGCGGCGGTAATGGTTTTTAAGGTGGAAGCGGTAGCCAAACCAACCTGCTCATTTTTGGCATAAAGCATTTTACCGGTATTGGCATCTAAAACGCAAAGCGATACAGTGGCATGTTTAGCTTGCTCGTCGTTCAGTAGATTATTAAATGCTTTTTCTAAATTTTGAATCCTGTTCTGTGCAAAGCTTTGTGTAAAAGAGAGAGACAGAAGGATGGAAAGGAGTTTGAAAAATTTCATTTGTGATGCAATGGGAATTACTAAATTATATATAATTCGGTGATTATAATCTCTTTTTTATATATAATTTAGTGATTACGATCCCTTTTTTATTGTTTTTCGCGTTTAGCCATTAAACAGCTTATTTCGCTTTATTTCTTTTCCCTGCCTTAATTTTATTGCATGATAAAGGGTAGGCACATCATTCGTCCATTTTTTGAGGGTGATAACGATGGCCAGTATTTCTAAGCGGGTGACAAGACCAAGCCAAAAGCAAATTTCAAAGAGCACAAAAGATTCGCAATGTACCATAATTTCGACCAGGGAAGCGAATATGGTTATCGTCCAGATTTTAGCACCAATAGAATGTGTGGCTATTTCTTTTTTAAATTTGATATAACTTAAAACATAAGTTGAAGCCTCAAAAGCACCAAGGATAATTAATTTGATGAGATTGGTTTTAAAGAAATCCGGACATTGGATATAGGTAGCAACTGCTACAGAAATAAAAAATACCTGATCTATACTGGAGTCCAAGCGTCTTAATTTTTCAGATGAGATATTGAGCTTGCGTGCAATAATGCCATCAAATACATCGGTTAACAAACCCACGGATAATAAGTTGATGGCTAAAAAGGAATAGTGGTTAACATGGAAAACGCTTAAAAGAATAATTCCAAAACCGATAAGTAGTCTGGAGAATATTAAGGCAATTGGAATGTGTTTCATTGTTGGAGCGCATAAAAAAGCCCCGAATAAATCGAGGCTTTTCTTAAGTTATTTATTGATTAAACCAGTTCTTTTTGAACCAGGTACTCGGCAATTTGAACGGCATTGGTTGCTGCACCTTTACGTAAGTTATCGGCAACGATCCAAAGGTTTAATGCTTTTGGTGCCGATTCATCTCTACGGATACGGCCTACAAAAACTTCATCTTTTTCATGTGCGTCTTTTGGCATCGGGTATTTTAGGTTGGCCACATCATCCACAACGATTACGCCTGGGGCTTTTTCTAAAATGCTACGTACTTCGGCTAAATCGAAATCATTTTCGAACTCGATATTTACCGATTCTGAGTGACCGCCCATCACCGGGATACGAACTGTGGTAGCAGTAACTTTAATGTTATTATCGCTCATGATTTTGTTCGTTTCCTTCACCATTTTCATTTCTTCCTTGGTGTATCCGTTCTCGGTGAAAACATCAATATGCGGAAGAACATTCAGGTCGATTTCGTATGGATAAGCTTTAGGACCATCAATGCCTTTGCGTTCGTTCATTAACTGCTCAACCGCTTTAACCCCTGTACCGGTAACAGATTGATAGGTAGATACGATTACACGTTTAATTTTGTATTTATCGTGCAAAGGTTTTAAAACGACCACCATTTGAATGGTAGAGCAGTTTGGGTTAGCAATGATTTTGTTATCGATAGAAAGTTCGTGTGCATTAACCTCCGGTACAATTAATTTAATTGCAGGATCCATTCTCCATGCCGAAGAGTTATCAATAACAGTCGTTCCGGCTTCTTTAAAACGTGGGGCATGCTCCAAAGAAGTATTTCCACCTGCTGAAAACAAAGCGATATCCGGTTTCATGCTGATTGCAGTATCCATGCTAACAATTGGGAACTTCTTACCCTTAAAAGTAATTTCCTTACCAACACTCTTTTCTGATGCTACGGGAATTAACTCTGTTAAAGGGAAATTTCTTTCCTCCAATACTTTTAACATGACAGTGCCGACCAACCCGGTGGCACCTACTACTGCTACTTTCATTTTGATTTTTGTTATATTATTAATTATTTGATATGAGCTCAAATATGCTAAAAATTAAGCTGATATCCCTATTGTTGCCAATTAAATTTGTTTTTAATGTTTGAAATTTTTGGTTTTCAATAGAAAATATGGTTAAGAATAAAGCGTGAATTCGATTTAGTGATGCTTGATAGATCGTCATTCGCGCGCAGGCGGGAATCTTAATGCAAAAGGCTTTAAGATTCCCAATCGGATTGGGAATGACGATTCCTCGCAGTTTTTAATTCACTAAAATTTATTTATGAAATAAATTTTTTTTCATCGGTTGCAGGCTAAAAGATTTATAGGCATAGCAATTAAAAAGTATTGCCGTTCTATCAGGTTTAATTAACCTAAGTCATCTCCCTTCTCACTTGGAAGAGATTTTTAGTAAGAGAGGGTCTGCGTTAGGGATTGGAAGGGTTTAGTGCCGATATTATCATCGGCACCGGAGCGAAGCGGAGCCCTGCAAAGACCGATCCTTTCCCGATTTTTTATCGGGATTGGGAAACGCCCATACCAGTTTGCAACATGCAGTTTACAGCCAGAATCGTTTTTTATAAACCCCACATGTTTTCAAAACTGTGGGGTTTAGATAAGTTTAAATCAAACTGGCTTTGATATAATCGCAGCTGGTTTTGATCGAGCCGATCGGATCGGGTTTGTAATTGGTTTCGTGCTCTACAAAGAAATGCTGCATGCCTGAAAGTTTTGCCTGAGCAAAAATCGGTATGAAATCTATAGAACCGGTACCTACTTCTGCATTTAAGGCCGGGTTAGTTTTATCCATATCTTTAACATGCCACATCGGGAAACGGCCCGGATATTTTTTAAACAAAGCCAAAGGATCGTTACCTGAACGGACCACCCAATATAGATCCATTTCAAAGTTGACCAGGTTTTTATCGGTTTCGCTTAAATAAATGTCATAACCGGTAGTATCTCCCAATTTCTTAAATTCGAAATCGTGGTTGTGGTAAGCAAACTTTAAGCCCGATGCCTTGGCCATTTCGGCCACTTTATTAAAATCATCTGCTGTTTTCTTAAAGCCATCTACACCTTTGCTCATATCAACATGGGCACCGGCAATGGTAAAATATTTACCACCAATTGCAGCTGATGATTCAATGTCGGCTTTTAATCTATCGGTATTCCCTGTTTTTACAAAATCATCCATGTGGTAATGACCACTTGGTGCTTTTAAGCCATTTGCATCAAGTAAGGATTTAAATTCTTTAGGCGTTAGGCCCCAGAATTTTCCATTGGCAAAACCATAAGTTTCAACTTCTTTGTATCCGGCTTTTGCTACTTTTTCGATAACGCCTTTTACATCTTTTGGCAATTCATCGCGTAGGGTATACAATTGCAGACCAACACTTTTGCTTACTTTATCAAAGGCAAATGATGGAATTAATAATGCTGCTCCGGCCGCTAATCCTGCCTGCTTTAGGAATGTTCTTCTTGAATGCATCTCTTAAATTAAATGATCTCTTTTTTAATATAGGCACAGCTTGCAGCAACAGATGCCATCGGATTTGGTTTGTAGTTGGTTTCGTGTTCTACAAAGAAATGTTTCATGCCCGAAAGTTTGGCTTGTGCAAAAATCGGTTTAAAATTTATAGAACCGGTGCCTACTTCAGCATTTAATGCCGGGTTGGCTTTATCCATATCTTTAACATGCCACATGGTAAAACGGCCTGGATTTTCTTTAAACAGTTTTAAAGGATCGTTTCCTGAACGTACCACCCAATACAGATCGAGTTCGAAATCAACCAATTTTTTATCTGTTCCTTTTAACAGGATTTCGTAACCGGTAGTATCACCTTGTTTATCGAATTCAAAATTGTGGTTGTGGTAAGCCAAACGGATACCTGCTGCCTTGCACATTTTTCCGGCTTCATTAATCCTGGCTGCAATTTTTTTATAATCATCGGCATTTTTTCTGATGCCCGAATCTAACCAGGGGATGGTTACATATTCGCTCTTCAGTATTTTTGCTGCTGCAATTGCCGCTTTTAATTCGGTGGTATTGCCATCACTTAAATAAGTGCCTAAGCCGTAATGCCCGCTTGGTGCTTTTAAACCATGAGCATCCAACAATGCTTTAAATTCTTTGGGTGTTAAACCCCAAAACTGATCTTTTATCGAAAAACCGTAAGTTTCAACTTCTTTAAAGCCTGCTTTGGCAATTTTTGCGATCGTTCCTTTTACATCTTTTGGCAACTCATCTCTTAAAGAATATAGTTGGAGGCCAACAACTCTTTTAGTGTCTGCTGCAAAAACAAATGACGGAACGAGAAGTGCCGATGCTGCAGCCACGCTGCTGTTGATTAGAAAATTTCTTCTTGATATCATAATGTAGATTAAATATCGCAAATTGATACCGCCTTTTTCAATGACGCTATTTTATCTGCTTGTTTAGGTATAAATTCTTGTGCAACGTAACCTTTAAAGCCGGTTTCGGCAATGGCTTTCATTATGGCAGGGTAATACAACTCCTGTGTATCGTCTATTTCATTACGGCCCGGTACGCCAGCGGTGTGATAATGGGCAATGTATTGGTGGTACTGCCTGATGTTACTGATCACATCACCCTCATCAATTTGCATATGATAAATATCATATAACAATTTGAAGTTTTCAGATTCTAAGCGTTTACAAAGCTCTGCCCCCCACGATGTTCTATCGCATTGATAATCTTTATGGTTTACTTTGCTGTTTAGCAATTCCATTACCAATACCACGTTATGCTTTTCAGCTAGTGGCATTAACTGTTTTAATCCTTTAACACAATTATTCCAACCGGTTTCATCATCTTTACCGCGACGGTTTCCACTAAAGCAGATCAGATTTTTATAACCGGCTTCGGCCACAATCGGAATCATTTTGGTATAATTTTGAATTAACTTTTCGTGGAATTTTTCGTCGTTAAAACCATCTACCAAATTAATTTCAGCACCATTGCACATGGTCGATTCTAAGCCATGTTTTTTTAAGGTAGGCCAATCTTTCGGACCCACCAGATCAATTCCTTTGATCCCTATTTTTTTTGCTTCAATGCAAAGTGCGTCTACATCAAAACTACTAAAACACCAGCGGCATACGGCATGGTTGATATTTCCTTTTAGCCTTAACGGCTGATCTGATTCTGGTTTATCCATTGCTAGTGCTGAAAATCCTGAAGAAACACCAATTGCAGCAGTTCCTGCGATGATGTTCTTTAAAGCATTTCTTCTATTTACGTTTGAGGCCATGTTAAATTGCTTTAGCTTCAATTTCAGATTTAGTTTTATCATTGAACAGCAGGGCGAATAATAAGAAAACGGCAGCTGCAATTCCTGCTGGTATAATCCAAACCATTTTCCAATCAGTTACATCCCCGGTTTTATACATGTCTGTAATTAATCCTGCCACTTTAAACCCGATCAGCATACCAACGCCATAGGTGGCTAGGGTAATAATGCCCTGAGCTGCACTTTTAAATTTTTCTCCCGCTTTTGAGTTGGTGTAAATCTGGCCGGAAACGAAAAAGAAATCGTAACAAACACCGTGAAGAGCAATACCTATAATCAGCATAAAACTTAAACTGCCGGCATTGCCATAAGCAAAAAGAATATAGCGTACTGCCCAGGCCAACATACCAACTATAATGGTTTTCTTAAAGCCGTATTTTGAAAAGAACACAGGAATAGCCAGTAAAAATAATGCTTCGGAAACCTGACCAATGGCCATTTTACCTGTTGGGTTAGAAACTTTGATGTCTGCCAGGAAAAGACCTGCATTTTGATAATAAAATGCCAATGGGATACAGATCAGGATGGAAGAAATGAAAAAAACTGCAAAGTTTTTGTCTTTTAATAATTTCAATGCATCTAAACCTAAAATGTCACTTAATTTTATTTTTTCATCTTTAGCAACTTTTGGAGGGGTTGCAGGCAAAGTGAAACTAAATAATCCCAGTACTAAAGAGGCGATACCAGCCATTAAAAACGTGCTTTTTAATAATCCTGCCTGAATTCCTTCCGGAGAGTCCCAATGGAAGGCAAAACTGATCAGCAAACCAGCAATGATCCAGCCGATTGTACCAAATACCCTGATGTTGGCAAACTCTTTTTCGGCATCTTTCATTTGATTAAAAGAAACAGAATTTACCAATGCAAGGGTTGGCATGAACAATATCATGTAAGCTAAAACGTAAGGATAGAAAACACTTACATCCGGCGCACTATACATCTGGTACATTAAAATAGCACCAATAATGTGGAGAACACCTAAAATTCTTTCGGCGTTAAAATATCTGTCGGCAATGAGGCCTATTATAAAAGGAGCAATAATAGCCCCCCAGGATTGGGTTGAAAATACAGAACCAATTTCAGAGTTGGTTGCTTTCAGGTTATTGTTTAAGAAAGCTCCTAAAGTTACAAACCACGCGCCCCAGATAAAAAATTCCAGGAACATCATGGCAGAAAGTTTAAAGCGAGTAGTGCTATTCATTTGGCTAGTCGTTATGTAAGATGGTTGAGGTAAGAGGGATGATGGAAACGTATCCCCGTAACTCATCTACAATTTTATAATATTTTAACTGGATTCGGTAAGAGGGATTTTGTAATTCACATTATACATTTTCCCTCTTACATTTTCCGTTTTTAAAGTTCTTTGATAGAGATGTTTTTGTACCAAACTTCGTCTCCGTGATCTTGCAAGGCGATTTTGCCGGTTTTAAAGGTTCCCCAGTTTTCCCAGGTGGCAAATTTGCTGCCGGCAACAATCTTTTTCCAGTTATCATCCCAAAGGGTAGTTTTTACGACCTCAACACCATTTAAAATTAAGGTCAGTTTACCTTTTTTGCTAATGATCTCTGCTTTGTTCCATTCGCCGACAGGTTTAACTGGCTCTGATGAACTTTTTACCAAATCATACAGATCGCCCGCACGGTGTTTTGTGATTTTTCCGTCAGGGTGGCCATCGTTATCGATTACCTGCATTTCTAAACCTGTTGAATAGGTAGCATGGTATTTAGGCTCTTCATGAACATAAAAAATCAGACCGCTATTTGCTTTAGGAGCTACTTTCCAGTCATACTTTAAGTGGAAATCGCCATACGCTTTATCTGTGACTAGATCGCCACCACCATCTTTACCTTTTTTAGCCAAATCTAAGTGCAATGCACCATCCTGAACCTGCCAGCCACTACCAACAGTAGTTTTGTTGTAAGTATGCCAGCCTGTTGTAGTCTTGCCATCAAAAAGTGGTTTAAAGCCCTTTTGTGCTTTTGATATTTGTGTAACTGCCAGTATGATACAAGCAGAAAGAAAGATTTTTTTCATTTTTTTTTGCGTAAAACCCCGCAGGTTTAAACCGGATTTTTTAACATTTAAAAAGCCTTATTGAAGACTTCATCGTTTCAAAACCTGCAGGGTTTGTAATAATTAAAGTGTTAAATTGTTCCAGCCTTTACGGTATTCGCGTTTTACAAACTGGTTTGCTTCATCAAAGTTGGTCACTTTCATATTATCGTTATCCCATAACATCTTCGTGTACCTGCCCGGATAAGTAATTTTATCATTTACCGTTTTCTGGATATCAAAACTTCTGATCGCCAGATTGGCCATCAATAAAGCTTCTGTTAACGGACCTGCAATTTCGAAAGGCGAACTTACTTCTTGTTTGCCATAACCGGCAATTGCAGCCTCAACCCATTGTTTGTAGTGTCCGTTTGCGCCATCTGGTACACGGGCATATTTTGGTGCAACTTTAATGTCTTTATTTTTACTTAAAGGCAATAGTTTAGGATTTGCACTATAGGTTTCGGCCATCATTTTACCTTTTGTTCCGATAAATAATGTACCATTACCACCATCACCAAAAGTTTCGTTTGCTTCTAATTCCTCCGGGCGTTCTGGCTGGATACCGCCATCCATCCAATGTAAAGTAACATCTCCTTTTGTTTTATTCGTTTTAGGGAATTTTAAGGTAACATGACTTGAAGGCGGGCAGCTTTCAGGGAAATAACCACGTTTAAATTCATCTACGTAAACAGAGCCCACACTTGCCTGAACTTCTTTGGCATATTTTAAATTTAATACGCTGAAAGGAGCCTCGATTAAGTGGCAGCCCATATCACCCAAAGCACCTGTTCCGTAATCCCACCAGCCACGCCAGTTAAAAGGAACCAATTTATCAACATAATCCTTTTCAGGAGCCGTTCCCAACCATAAATTCCAGTCTAATTCTTTAGGAATTTCTGCTTTTTTGTTTGGCCATGGAATACCTTGCGGCCATACCGGGCGGTTAGTCCAGGCATAAACCGTATGTACATCGCCGATTAAACCAGCTTCATACCATTCTTTCATTTGGCGTGGACCGTCGTTTGATGCACCCTGATTACCCATTTGCGTAACTACCTTATATTTTTTTGCTGCTGCGGTTAAGATCCGCGCTTCATAAATATCGTGTGTTAGGGGCTTTTGAACATAAACATGTTTGCCCAATTGCATGGCAGCCAAAGCCTGGATGGCATGGTTATGATCGGGAGTAGAAACAGAGACAGCATCGAAGTTTTTATGTTCTTTATCCAGCATCTCGCGCCAATCTTTATAATATTTGGCTTTAGGGAAAGCTTTTACACTATTGGCTGCACGGCGATCGTCTACATCACACAGAAAAGCAATATCTGCTTTTCCGCTTTTGTAAAACATGTCTAAATCGCTTTGGCCTTTTCCGCCAACCCCAATTCCGGCAACCAATAAACGATCGCTCGGTGCTAAATAACCTGTTCCGCCCAAAACATGGCGCGGAACGATCATAAAGGCTGCGGCAGCGATTGCCGATGTTTTAATAAAATCACGTCGGTTACTCGTGGTTTTATTTTCTTGCTCTGTTTTCATATTTAGTAAATCGATTTGCTAACGGAATTCGATTATTTTTTCTTTAAAGATAAAATATACTTTACCATTAATTTTGCATCATCTTTTTTAAGTGTAGCATGAGCGGTCATCGGCATGTTGCCCCAAACGCCTGTTCCACCTTTAATGATCTTATCGGCTAACATGTTGATGTTTTTTTCGGTAGCCGGATATTTTTTGGCGATGTCTACGTATGCAGGACCAATAATTTTATTGGTTTTGTTGTGGCAACCTAAACAATCTGATTTATTGATCAGTTTTTCACCTGGATTTGATTGAAGGGTTGCATGATTTGTTGCCGTTGCAAGTACGGTCTTCTCTTTCGCTAAATCGGCTTTTGAAAACGACGCCATAAAAATGACTACAGCGCCTAAGATTAAAAATGTTTTTTTCATGTTGTGTGTGTTTTGTGTGTTGTTATTCTTGTAATCCTAATATTCTTTTATTGAAAGCGCTATCACTACCTGATGCAGCAAAATCATCAAATGCTTTATCCGTTACGTTAATGATATGCTTTTTGATAAATTCTGCACCTTCTCGCGCACCGTCCTGCTGGTTTTTAATGCAGCATTCCCATTCCATAACGGCCCAGCCTTTAAAATCATATTGGGCTAATTTACTAAAAATGGTTTTAAAATCAACCTGTCCATCACCCGGCGAGCGGTAGCGCCCTGCACGGTTTGCCCAACTCTGGTATCCACCAAAAGTGCCTTGTTTGCCCGTAGGATTAAATTCTGCATCTTTTACATGGAAAGCTTTGATGCGTTCGTGGTAAAAATCGATGTACTGAATGTAATCCAATTGTTGCAACACAAAGTGTGATGGATCATACAATAAGCATGCCCGAGGGTGATTATTGACCGCAGAAAGGAACATTTCGTAAGTTTCGCCATCAAATAAATCTTCTCCAGGGTGTATTTCATAGCAAACGTCTACACCACATTGATCAAATTCGTTCAAGATCGGTGTCCACCGTTTTGCCAGTTCTGCAAAACCTTCTTCAACCAGGCCGGCCGGACGTTGTGGCCAGGGATGGAAATATTGCCACAATAACGAACCACTAAAAGTTGCGTGTGCATTTAAACCCAGGTTTTGTGATGCTTTAGCAGCATATTTCATCTGCTGTACAGCCCATTCTGTTCTGGCTTTTGGGTTTTTGTGTACATCTTTTGGTGCAAAAGCATCAAACAGGTCATCGTAAGCAGGGTGAACTGCAACCAACTGGCCTTGTAGGTGTGTAGAAAGTTCGGTAATTTCCAAACCGTATCCTGCAATCTTTCCTTTTAACTCATCAGCATAGGTTTTACTTTCAGCTGCTTGTTTGAGATCAATAAAGCGGGCATCAAGTGTTGGCATCTGGATGCCTTTAAATCCTAAATCTGCAGCCCATTTGCAAATGCTATCCAGTGAATTAAATGGAGCATCGTCGCTGATAAATTGTGCTAAAAATACAGCTGGTCCTTTTATTGTTGTCATGCCGGAAATTATATTTTATAGTCGAACCATTTTTGATCTGATTGGCCTGATGCCACTACATTTTCAATGAATGCCATTCCCCTGATTCCATCTGAAGTGCCAGGGAAATCAAGCATTTCAGCGGTAGGCTGCTCATTGTTTAATTTTGCAGTTACAGTTAGGGCAAAGTTTTTATAAATATTGGCAAATGCCTCTAAATAACCTTCAGGGTGGCCGCCTGGTGTTCGGGTATTGTGTTTTGCAAAGCTACCCATGTAGCCGTTACCGGTTCTGTAAATTTGTGCTGGTGCATCTAACCACCTCACAATCATGGTGTTTGGTTCCATCTGGTGCCATTCTAAACCTCCTTTTTCGCCATAAACCCTGATTTTTAGTGCATTTTCTTCGCCAGCGGCGATTTGTGAAGCCACCAATACGCCATTAGCGCCGTTATCGAATTTTAACAGTACGTTGCCATCATCATCAATGGCTCTGCCAGGTACTACAATATTTAAATCGGCACAGATTTTAGTGATTTTTAATCCAGAAATATATTCTGCAAGATGTGCTGCATGTGTACCGATATCACCCATACAACCGCTTTTTCCGGTTTTAGAGGGGTCGGTACGCCAGGCCGCCTGCGCATTACCTTCACGTTCAGAAAGTGTGCTTAACCAGCCTTGAGGGTATTCTACAACAATTTTACGGATAGCACCCAATTTACCTTCACTTACCATTTGTTTAGCCTGCTTAACCATTGGGTAACCCGAATAAGTATGTGTTAAACAAAGCGTTAATCCTGTTTCCTCTACTTTAGCGTGTAGCTGTTTTGCTTCTTCTAAAGTTAAAGTCATTGGTTTTTCTATGACCACATTGAAACCTTTATCCAATGCCATCATTGCAGGTGCAAAGTGGGCAAAGTTTGGGGTAACAATGGTTACAAAATCAATTCTTTCTTCTGCCGGCAATTCACTTTCTTTTGTCAGCATTTCCTCGTAATTGTTGTAGATCCTGTTATCGGGAAGAAAAAGCATTTTTCCAGATTCGTATCCAATTTCAGGATTTACACTTAAAGCTCCGGCAGATAATTCGATCAGGCCATCCATGTTAGCGGCCAAACGGTGTACGGCACCAATAAAGGCGTCTTTTCCACCGCCTATCATGCCCATTCTTAATTTTCTTTTCATGTTATAAAAGGTGTCGGGTGTAAGGTGTAAGGTTTTGGGTGAATTTCCTATTCCTTAATGCTTAAGCCTTTCCCTATTTAGATATTGTTTTTAAATAAAGTTTAAGGTTTAGGGATAAGACCTTACGCCCTTTACCCTAAACCTTAAACCTCATGTGTTAGACCTTTCTAGATATTCTTTTTCTTAAGTTCTTTTACTGCATAATCAGCAGCACGCGCAGTTAGCGCCATAAATGTTAATGAAGGGTTTTGGCAAGCAATTGATGGCATGCACGATCCGTCGGTTACAAAAACATTGTTTACTTCATGCATCTGATTCCATTTGTTCAGTACAGAAGTTTTTGGATCGTTACCCATCCTGGCAGTGCCCATTTCGTGGATAGCCATACCCGGATAACAGCCTGCATCGTATGTTTTGATGTTTTTGATGCCTGCTCTTTCCAACATTTCAGCGGCATCATTCATCATATCCAAACGCATTTTTTTCTCGTTTTCTTTGTATTCGCAATCAATTGCCAATACAGGCTGTCCCCACTTATCTTTTTTGGTTTTATCAATGTAAACCTTGTTTTCGTAGTAAGGTAACATTTCTCCAAAACCGCCTAATCCCATGGTCCATTTTCCCGGAGTGGTCATTTTTTGTTTCAGGTCTGCACCAAACGATAACTCAGCAACGTCATTTTGCCAGTTGTTTCTGCTCGCGCCGCCCTGGTAACCGAATCCACGTAAGTAATCGCGTTTATCATTACCGATGTTTTGATACCTGGGTACATAAATTCCATTTGCACGGCGGCCGTAGGTGTACTTATCATCAAAGCCTTCAGCCTCTCCGGATGCACCACAACGGAAATGGTGATCCATTAAGTTATGCCCTAACTGGCCACTACCGTTACCTAATCCGTTTGGATGTGCATCTGACGTTGAATTTAATAAGATAAACGTAGAAGCTAATGTAGAACCGTTTACGAAAATGATTTTAGCATAAAATTCCATCGTTTTGTTGGTTTCTGCATCAATAACCATTACGCCTTTAGCCTTTTTGGTATCTTTATCATAAATAATATGATTTACGATAGAATATGGCCTTAGGGTTAAACGTTTAGTTGCCATTGCCGCAGGTAGGGTAGAAGACTGCGTGCTGAAATAAGCTCCAAACGGACAGCCGCGGCTACACAGGTTTCTGTACTGACAATTACCACGGCCTTTATGCGGAACGGTTAGGTTAGCCACACGGCCAATCATCATAATCCGTTCTCTTTTATAATGTTCTTCTATACGGGCTTTAACAGATTTCTCTACAATGTTTAAATCCATTGGAGGTAAAAAATCGCCATCCGGGCAAGTAGGCCAGTTCTCTTTAGAACCACTGATGCCGGCAAAACGTTCTGCATAATCGTACCATGGTGAAAGTTCTGCATAGCGGATCGGCCAATCGTTTCCGTGGCCATCTTTTGCATTGTCCTCAAAGTTATGGTCGCTTAAACGGTAACTCTGACGGCCCCACATCAATGATTTACCACCTACATGAAAACCACGGTACCAATCGAAACGTTTATCTTCGGTGTATGGGCATTCTAAATCGTTTACCCACCATTTTTCGTTTGCTTCCTGGTATGGATAATCTCTTTTTTGTACAGGGTGGGTACGCTTTTGTTCTTCGGTAAGTCTACCTGCATGTTTGAAATCCCAGGGATTTTTCATCGCATTTTCATAACCGGTAATGTGCTCAATGTTCATCCCTCTTTCGAGCATGAGTACACGTAAGCCTTTCTCGGTAAGTTCTTTTGCGGCCCAGCCGCCACTAATCCCCGATCCTATAACAATAGCATCGTAAGTATTTTCTGCTTTTAAATTCGTATTTAAATTCATGATTTTTTGTAGTTGTTGTTAGGAGGTAGCCCAGGATCTTTGGCCAGGTTTTAAAGGCGCATTGCCGTCATATCGACCCGGAATAAGAACATATTCTCTTGCTTTGGTACAACCAATTTCTGAAGAATAGTAACCGAGTAGAGTCAAATCACGCGCAGTGATAAAAAAGTAAGCTAAATCTTTATTCTCTTCTGATTGACCATCTTTTTGAGCAAGTGCGATAGCCCTCAAATCGATCATTAGCTTTTTACGGTCGGCAGGTGTTAAAGTGATATAACTTTTTCCGAAATCTTTCATTGATTTTGCCTGAAGATCTTTGAAGCCTTTAGCAAAGGAAGTTTGCATGGTAGCAGGGTAACAATCTTTCATCATCATCGGGATAAATTTCCCTAAACCAGCTGCTTTGGCACCTGCTGATGATTTGGTTGTCGGGACAATGATATCCGCAAATTCGGCAAAAATCTTTTCGTCTTCCAGTGAATAGCTTACAAAGTTTTTTTCATTCTCGGGGAGCGTAAAACTTTCAAATAACACGCCCATTGTACTTGCCGAGATTGCTCCTCCCAACAAAAATGCAACGTTTTTGAGTGCTTCTCTTCTGTGCATCGTCTTTATGATTTTATATTTTGGTTACTTATGTGTTCAATTAGTAATATTAGAAAAAATATAACGTAAAGCGTAACTATATGACGTTAAATTATTGATTTGCAATATGATTGTTACCCTGTAGAATTGTTCTAAATAATGGCTATTTTAGGGCTTGCTGATGATTTTGGCCGCGATTTTATACTAATTTTTCTTGGTGTAAAAAGTACATTTAGTAGTGGTTGGTATGTTGTTCGTCTATAAATACAAAAATGTAGGTTTTTTCGTCAAACATCAGACTAAAAATAGTTCGGTTGAGCAGTTTATGATTCAATTGATCAAAATTTCCAGTCCACCGTTCATCGTTTGCAGTTTAAAGTTTTCAGTTAGCATCATCTGGTTAATAATTAGCCACTTTATACCCTTACCAATTGTTCCCTTCTCAAAATATTTTATTGCCTTTTATCTCATTTTTTTACCTTTGCTCAATCTCAAAAAAAATATGCAAGAAAAAATTGTTGTTTTAGGCTCTAACGGGCAAATCGGCACCGAATTGGTAACTATGTTACGTAAAATATATGGTGATGATCATGTTGTTGCATGCGATATACGCAGGCCGGATTATGATATCAAAAACGCTGCACCTTTCGAATTTGTGAATGTACTTGATAAAGAAATGATCAATGGCATTTTTCATAAATACAGACCAACACAAGTTTATCTTTTGGCAGCCCTACTATCGGCTACGGGTGAGCAAAACCCAAAACTGGCATGGGATTTAAATATGAACGGTTTGTTGAATGTGTTGGATTTAGCTTTAGAATATAAAACGGCTAAAGTATATTGGCCAAGTTCTATTGCTGTATTCGGACCAAATTCACCTAAAGATCATACTTCGCAATATTGTATAATGGATCCGAACACTGTATACGGAATCAGTAAACTGGCAGGTGAGCGCTGGTGCGAATATTACAATCAAAAATACGGATTGGATGTGCGTAGTATCCGTTATCCGGGATTGATCAGCTGGAAAGCTGCCCCTGGAGGTGGAACAACAGATTATGCGATTCATATATTTCATGATGCGTTGAGAAAGGGGAGTTACCAGAGTTTCTTAAATGCGGAAACAGAATTGCCTATGATGTATATGGATGATGCGATCCGCGGAACAATCGAGTTGATGGATGCGCCAGCCGATCAGATTTCGGTGCGTAGCAGTTATAATTTTGGTGGGGTAAGTTTTACGCCTGAGGTTTTGGCAGCTGAAATCAGGAAACATATTCCGGATTTTACCTTATCTTACGCAGCCAATGATCCCCGTCAGCAGATTGCAAACAGCTGGCCACGTTCCATCGATGATCGCTATGCTGCAAAAGATTGGGGATGGAAACCCGAGTTCGATTTATCGAAACTGACAATTGACATGTTAAATAATTTAAAAAAATAAGATATAGGTAGAAGGTTTGAAGGTTGAAGGCGTAAGGTCTCAAATCTCACATCTCATATCTCAATACTAAAATAATGGGAAGAGCATTCGAATTTAGAAAAGAGAGGAAATTTAAGCGTTGGGCCAAAATGGCGGTTCAGTTTACGCGTATAGGTAAGGATATTGTAATGGCAGTTAAGGAATCAGGACCTCATCCGGAAACCAACTCCCGTTTACGTACCGCGATACAAAATGCGAAAGCTGTTAATATGCCGAAAGATAGGGTAGAAGCAGCAATTAAACGTGCTTCTGATAAATCAATGGCCAATTACGAGGAAATTGTATACGAAGGGTATGCACCGCACGGTGTAGCCGTATTGATTGAAACCGCTACTGATAACACCAACCGTACGGTGGCTAACGTGCGTAGTTACTTTAACAAAACGAATGGTACTTTAGGTAAAACAGGATCATTGGACTTTATTTTTAACCGTAAATCTATTTTCCGTTTCGTGCCTGCTGAAGGTTTAGACCTGGAAGAACTGGAGTTCGAATTAATTGACGCTGGTTTGGAAGAGCTTTATGTAGAGGCCGATGAAGAGGGAAATGATATTGTGGTGGCGCAGGGCGCATTCGAAAACTTTGGCTCATTGCAAAAGGCTTTAGAAGAGAAAGGCATTGAGTTAAAAAGTTCAAAACTGGAGCGTATTGCTTTATCTCATCACGAGGTTACAGAAGAGCAGGCTGCCGATGTATTAAAACTGATCGATAAGTTGGAGGAAGATGATGATGTGCAGGCCGTTTACAACAACATGTCGGAGTGATAGCTACTGATATTTATTGATAAAGGCTTGGGGATTTTCTTCAGGCCTTTTTTGTATTTAGACCTCGCAGGTTTTTAAAACCTGCGAGGTCTGGCTTGGATAGTTCCTTCCATCTTGGCGTCTCGCTAAGACTTCCCGATTGATGTGTTTTCCGATTGATGTGGTAAAAAACTAAGGTTGAATGATCTTGAAAATTTTTCTTCATGCTTTTTTGAAGAGCAAAACCTGTACTTATAGGTTACAGCAGTCCCGCCATCATTTCAAGTCCTCGGCTTCGTTCCTCAACCTCCGGGCTTTCCATTTATGTCTGGTCTGGTTTACTTAGGTCAAACCAGGTAAGATAAACCTTACAAAAGCGGGCACGAGCTCCAATTTTTCAATTGGGGCGAGTAAAGCGGATGGCAGGGCTTTCGAAATCAATAACATACCGACCCCTGTTTTTTTAATTCTTTTAACTGAAAGTTGATTTTACATTGCATCTTTTAAAAAGAGTCGTCCTGCTGAACTTGTTTCAGCATTTATTTCAGGGTGACAATCAGGAGAAAACCTGCGAGGTTTGATTTGTCTATCATTTCTTATGCGAAAATAGCCAGCTCAACAAATCAGGTTCGGCAAATGCACTATCCCAGCTATTGTGATTTGCGTTAGGGTAAAGCGTAAATTTAACCTCGTCGCCTACACTTTTTAGTCGTTCAGCAATGGCAATCGATAATGCCGGATCTACAATATCATCTTTAGCGCCATGAAAAATCCAAAGGGGCACTTTCTGGTATTTTTTAATGTTATTGGTATTGTCTCCACCACAAATAGCAATCGCTGCCGCAAATTTACGTCTTTCCCGCCTTAATAGCTCGTAGGTACCCATTGCACCCATTGATAAGCCGCCAACATAAACCTGATCTCTGTTTACATATGGCTTTTTAAGAAAATCTTTGAACATTCCCTGTAAAGCATGCATAATTTTAGTGGGTTTACCACCTTCTGTAAAACTGAACTTTCTTTTGCCGTTTGCTTCCTGCGCAATACTAACATTGGCCCAATAATCGTTTTTCGGACATTGAGGGAAAACTACAATAGCAGGGAAATTTTTACGGACATCATTTTTTAAAAACAATTTTCCACCATGTACCAGTTGACTGGCGTTGTCGCTTCCCCTTTCCCCACTTCCGTGCAAAAAGAAAACAATCGGATATTTTTGGCCTGGATTAAAATTCTCTGGGAATAAAATCCTGTAGTAAATAGAATCCTTTCCTTTAATAAAACTTCCCCTGTCGTATTTTTTTAAGTCTTGAGCGTTTAAAAAGAGTACAGGAAAAAGAATGCAAATAGTTAGAATAATCTTTTTCATCTGTTGATATATTAATATGTTGTGTAATGTCCGGTGTTGGAGCTTTAAGCTCGATTTTTCAATATGGTGAACAAGTTATCATAACTTCTTAATATCAGTTGTGTTTTGAGAAATCATGATCTTTTCATTCAACAAAAATAAAAAACCCTGGCTACTTTACAATAGCTCAGGGTTTATAACCAAACCTATTATCTTATTTCAACGTAAAAGATGCTTCTTTTACATCGCGTGAATTTGTACCAATAAATACCTTGAAATCGCCAGGTTCGGCAACGAATTTCAGATCTGAATTGTAAAATTTAAGGTCGTTCTCTGAAATATTGAAAGTAACCGTTTTGCTTTCTCCGGCTTTTAAATTAATCTTTTGGAAACCTTTTAGTTCTTTTACCGGACGGGTAATACTTCCAACAAGATCCTGGATATATAATTGAACAACTTCTTTACCCTCATATTTGCCGGTATTGCTTAAAGTAACTGATGCTGTGATCGATTTTCCCTTGGTCAATGTATTGGCGCTGAGTTTAACATCACTATAGTTAAATGATGTATAGCTTAAACCAAAACCGAATGGATATAAAGGATCATTGCTTACGTCTAAATAGTTGGAACGAAATTTTTCGAACCATTTACCTTCGGCCAATGGACGGCCGGTATTTTTGTGTGCATAATATAATGGCACCTGACCCACATTTTGAGGAAAAGTTGCGCTCAGTTTACCGGATGGATTAACATCGCCAAAAAGCACGTCGGCAATTGCATTTCCGGCTTCACTACCTGGGAACCATACATTTAAGATAGCCGGGATATTTTGCTGTTCCCAATTTAATGCCAACGGACGGCCTGTAAACAGCACCAATACCACCGGTTTACCTGTTTTGGCCAAAGCTTTTAAGAGGTTTTTCTGTGTTTCAGGAATCTGGATATCGGTTACACTGCTGCTCTCACCTGTAAATTCAGAACCTTCGCCAATAGTAGCCACAACAACATCTGATTTTTTAGCCACTTCTAAAGCTTCTTTAATCATTTCAGCTTCGGTACGCGGATCACGTTTGTATGTTGGGTTGTGGATGTTTACATAACGCTGCTCCATAGCAGAATCTGCTAAAAAATTAGCACCGCGTGCAGTTAAAATCTTTGCTTTATCACCCAACACATTTTTTAAGCCTTGAAGCACAGTTACCGATTGATCAAAAAGCGCAGCAACACTCCAGGTACCGTACATATTGGCGGTATTATCTGCCAACGGGCCAATTAAGCCAATTGTACCTGATTTCTTTAAAGGAAGTATATCATTGTTATTTTTCAAAAGCACAAAACTTTCTGTTGCAACTTCGCGTGCCACCTGGCGGTTAGCCGGACTAAAAACTTCTTTTGCTGCTCTTTCTGTATTGCAAAATTTATAAGGATCTGTAAACAAACCCAGTTTGTATTTGGCTTGCAGCACTAACCGGCAGGCCCTATCGATCTGTGCCATACCCACTTTTTTCTCTGCCAGTGATTTTTTTAAAGTGCCTAAAAAGCCTTCGCCAACCATATCCATATCAACACCTGCATTTAAAGCCAGAGCAGAAACAGTTTGCAGATCACCCATGCCATGTGCAATCATTTCAGGAATACCGGTATAATCGGTAACCACAAAACCTTTAAAACCCCATTGATTTCTTAAAACCTCTGTCATTAGCCACTTACTTCCGGTAGCCGGAATGCCATCAACTTCGTTAAAGGAAGCCATAATGCTGGCTGCACCTGCATCAACAGCGGCTTTGTAAGGTGGGAAATATTCGTTGTACATACGAACTTTGCTCATATCGGTTGTATTGTAGTCTCTGCCGGCTTCAGCAGCACCATAAAGCGCATAATGTTTAACACAGGCTAAAATCTCGTTATTGGCCTGGAGTTTTCCCTGATAGCCTTTTACCATGGCTGCAGCAATTTGTGAGCCTAAATAAGCATCTTCGCCACTTCCTTCTGAGATGCGGCCCCAGCGTGGATCTCTCGAAATGTCGACCATAGGGGAGAAGGTCCAGTTAATTCCACTCGCACTGGCTTCTATTGCGGCTATACGGGCCGATTTTTGCACCGTGGCCATATCCCAGATACAACTAACGCCTAAAGGAATTGGAAAAACGGTATTGTACCCATGGATCACGTCCATTCCGAAAAGCAACGGAATTTTCATACGGCTGTTTTCGACCGCTATTTTTTGTACTGATTTAATCTTATCTACCCCCTTGATGTTGAATAAACCACCAACTTGTCCGGCTTTAATTTTTTTAGAAATGTCGCTGCTGTTGGCCTGTCCTGTGGTAATATCGCCAGAACTTGGCAAATTCAGCTGTCCAATTTTTTCATCGATGGTCATTTTCGCCATCAGGTTGCTGATGAATGTATTCATCTTTGCTTCTTCTGCCGGGATTGGCTTTTTGTTTTGTGCTGATCCGTTCAGTACAAAAAAGGTTAAAAAAACAACCAGGATATTCGCTCTCTTCATTATATATGTGTTTTATTCTTTTTCCTTCTCAAATTTTAATCGTTAAAAACGATTGGTTATTTCCACACTCTTTAGAAAGGGGTGTGAACATTTATTTTAATCAACTTTCTTCACTTCAGTTTTTACCGATACGCCATTCTCATTTATGGCTTCAATAGCAAAATAATATGCTTTTTGACTGTCCATTGCTTTAAACCAATATTCATTAAAATCGTGAATCATGATGCAGTTGTACAGCTTGTCAGGTGCTGTACCATAGTACAGATTATAAGCGAAGGCATTGTCAACAGGTTCCCATTTAATGTAGGCACTGCGTTTGTCTTTTTCTGTTCTTAATACAATCAGGTTTTTTACTGTGGTGGGTTTCTCTCCATTTCCGTTGCCGAATACACGCAGGCCACTGATGGCGAATTTTCCGGTAGGCATGTGGATGTTTACCATTTTGATGAACCTGGTTTTAACCGGTTTTGGCAATTCGATATAATCATGCGGAACATCTGTTTTGTTCTGGCTTTTATCAACCAAAGTCGTCCATTTTTTGCCATCAACTGATGAAAGGATTTTATATTGATGATAAATTCCGATCTGTTTTCCTAAAAATTCTGCATCCTGATCGGCATAATTGATCTGGATAGCGTTAACAGTTGCAAGACTCCCCAAATCAGTCTGGATCCATTCGCCATTATTTGCTGTTTTCGCACTCCAATAGGTTTTAATGTTTTCGTCAACCGCATTATTGGCATTAAAGCCGCCAAGGGTAGAGGAGACGGTTACCGGTTTTTTATAGTTAATGAGCATCCAGCCCGGCCCGGCAGGTCCGCCTTCTTTTCTTTCGGCAGGTAAATAAAGCGGATAATCGCCAAATGCGGTATTGGTCCACATCACATCATCCTGATCAAAACCAGTAGGCCAGATGCCCATGCGGCGTTCCCAGGTGTTTTTTACACAGATAATGCTGGTAGAAATATGCCAGTAATTTTTGTTGTTATCCTGAAAAGTTGCCCCATGACCTGCACCGCGTGAAAATCCTCCGCCTTTATAACTAAGAGGGTCGGATTGTGGTATTGTAGGTGTGTCATAAAAAAGCGGTTTGTTACCCACTACCACACCATCCGAATAGCCGCTAAATTCGGTTCCGGGTGCACCATACTGAAAATAATATTTGCCGTTATGTTTGGTCATCCAGGCACCTTCGGCAAAAGGATCGAGAAAGGTATTATCCATATACTCGCCAAAACGTTGCCAACCGTAGCGCCAGCTCTCCAGTAAATACATCGGTGTACGTGTACCTTTTGGTTTAAAAGTTTTGCGGTCGAGCTCTACACCATACATCGGATAATTATTACTGCTGCCGTTATACATGTAAAATTTACCATCATCGTCGGTAAAAAAGGCTGGGTCCCAGCCACCGATTTCCAAAGAATCAACCAAAGGAAACCATTTGTTGCCTTTAGGATCGGTGCTACCCCAGAGGGTGAAGTTTTTGGTGTAAGTGCTTCCGAAAACCACCATGGTATCGCCAACAATGCCCACGCCGGGCGCACAGAGTTCGTCTTTGGTTTTGTTCCATGGGCGCAAGAACTTTCTTTCGTGGAATTTCCAGTTCAGCATATCGGCACTATGCCAGTAGCCCCATTGGTTGGTGCTAAACAGGTAGAAATCGCCTTTGTAATTTACAATAACCGGATCGGCAGTAGCACGGTGTTTTCCCCATTCGGTAAAAGACTCGAAAGGGGTGTAACCATAATCTACGTTGATGGGGTTGCAATAGGTTTTTTGCTGCGCAAGCAGTTTATAAGTATTGCAGAATAGCGAGATTGTTAACAATATTTTGAATAAATGTTTAGCCATTATTCATTAGGAATTAATTGAAAATATTGATTTTGGCACAGCTGGAGCAGCCTATAGACATGCCGCTAACCGTTAATCCGGTAACATGCGATTGGTGCTCCCAGTAAACCCACATATCATGGGCACCGCCAGTTGAAGTTAATTTAACGGTGTAAACATCACCATTTTCCGGTATTTGACCGATAACCGTTCCACCTGGAGAATTTGGTGGAATAAAGAACGAATAAACACCACCACTGGTATTATTTTCTAATCTTACATACACACCATCACTGGTTGAGTTGGTCGCCGTAACATTTACCATAGCAAATTTTGCTTTTGTGGTTTTATGTTTGGCTTTAGATATTGAAGTAAAACCTGAATTCAGGATTACAAATCCCATCATTGCTGTTAATATTAAAATTACTTTTTTCATGGTTCTGTAGATTAATTTGAAATATTTGATGGCTAAACATTTATTTACAACTTGATGTTAAGGTTGAAACTGGAAATCCAGCTTCTTTAAACCATTCTGTACGTCTTTATTTCCCATAAATAGCTTCCAAAGCAAGCCTGAGCGGTAATTTTCGATCATCACCACCATAGGGCCCTGATCGATACCCAGGTAGCGTTTCGGATACCAGTTATCTGTTTCGGAAAAGGCATCATAAAAACCGTATTTACCCCAAACTTTATCACCCAGGTCTTCGTAAAGGTGCCTGATCACTTTCATCGATTCTTTTGGGGTGTATGGAATGGATGAGATGGCTGCAGTAGGTGATATGACACCAAAATCTTCCTGCGGGTTATGTGCGGCATAACCTTTTACTGAATAACTGGCCGTTAAACCCCAGTTATTTTCTCCATAACCTTTAAATTTTTTTGGATTGGCCACGCAATAATCGTGTATGGCCAGTGTATGGTTTACATTGTTTTCCCAATAATCGGCATAGCGGTCTTTCAGTCCTTTCGGGTTTAAACCCAGGTAAGAATAATGAGCCCAAAACAAAGGGCCTACCGAGTTTTTCTGCCCCTGATAATCCAGTGTAAAAGCGTGACCGTAAAATTTAAAATTGGTTTTAATTCCGCCATTTCTCGCCCAGCCTTCATGATAAACCTCGGCGGGTATCGTATGGGTAGGAGAAGAGGCAGCCATGACGTACATAATTAAACACTCGTTATAGCCTTTTACGGGGAAATTCATTTCCCACTGGTATTGTGGCGACCAATGCCAGTACAATACATTCTGGCCACCATTGCGGTACCAGTTAAAATCAATGCCTTTCCAAAGTTCGTCAGCTTTTTTAGCTAAAGCTTTTTCTGCTTTTGTGCCATTTTTATAATATTCGTTAATGCAGATCAATGCCTGTGCAATGAATGAGGTTTCTACTAAATCACCACCGTTATCTTTTTGTCCGAATGGACGTACTTTACCGGTTTCTCCATCAATCCAGTGTGGCCATGCACCATGAAAACGATCGGCTTTGGATAGAAAATCCAATATTTTATTTAACCGGTCCAATCCTTCTTTTTTGGTTACGTAATTCCTGTCAATTCCACTTAAAATAGCCATCAAGCCAAATCCTGTAGCGCCTGTTGCAACAGTGCTTTTATCATTTTCCGGATAAATGTTATCTACATGGAAACGCTCTCTGCCAGCACCAGAAGTTGGTTCTGCACCATCCCAAAAATACTCGAAAGTCTGTTTTTGAACGAGATCGAGCAATTGCTCATCGCTCAGATTTTTCTTAATGCTGAGATCCGGATTGTAAACCTGTTTTTCATGTTGTGCGCATGATGTCAACGTAAAAAGCGAAAATGATAATAAGAGGAAGTTTCGGAATATAAATTTCATTGCTGATGGGATAATATTAAAGATTGGGACTGCTGAACCCAAGATTTTTCATGCCTGTTTTAACTTCAGGGGCCGACATAAATAAGTTCCATATTAATTTGGTTCTATAATTTTCGATCATCACTACTATTGGTCCCTGATCTATCGCCAGGGTCGAAGAAGCAAACCATTGATCTTTTAGAGAAAAAGCATCATAAAAACCATAATCTCCCCAGGTTTTGTTACCTAGTTTATAATAAAAATATTTTAGCGCCTGCATCGATTCTGTTGGCGTATATGGAAAAGATGATAAGGCTGCGGTAGGGGCAATTACGCCAACATCATTGTTGGGTGCACTGGCAGTATATCCGTTTGGAATGTCACTGGCTGTTAAACCCCAGCAATTTTCGCCATAGCCGTAGTTTCCAAGTGGATTGGCTTTGCAATAGTTATAGTTAATCTGCGCGTGTGCCCTGGTCTGCATTTCATAATTGGCGTAAGCATCGCTTAAACCTGTTGGATTGATGCCCAGGAAAGAATAATGAGCAAAAAATAATGGGCCGCCATTGGCAACGCCTAAAGGCAGTTGTACGCCATAGTAGGTGTTGCCGTTTTTCATCGCTCCGTTTTGTGCCCAACCGTTATCATAAACAGTTTTTGGAATGGAATAAGTAGGAGAGGCTGCTGCCATCACATAAGTGATTAAGCATTCGTTCCAGCCTTTAATGGGCAGGTTCATGTCCCAGTTGTAATTTGGGCTCCAGTGCCAGTAGAGGGTGCTACTGTTGTCTTTCCTATACCAGTTCCACTCCACGCCATTGTAAATGGTATTGATATCATTTCTTAATGCTGTTTCCGCTACATCAGTTCCATTAAAATATTGACGAGCGGTGATTAAACCTGCCATTAAAAATGAAGTTTCTACCAGGTCTCCACCATTATCTTTGGTGCTGAATGGAATTACTTTTCCTGTATTACCATCTAACCAGTGTGGATAAGCACCATGAAAACGGTCAGCAGTTTTTAAAAAGGTTACCATTTTTTGTATCCTGGTCAGTCCATCAGCCCTACTGATAAAATTTCTGTTAATACCTGTAATTAGGGCCATGATGCCAAAGCCCGAACCTCCGGAGGTTACAATATTGCCAGATGTGTTCCTTTCCCTGGCCAGGCCACTTGTGGGATGCGCAAAGTCCCAGAAATATTTAAAGGTCTGTTTCTGTACCAGCGTTAACAGTTCTTCATCGCTGATGCGGGCGAATTTATCATTATCATCAACTGCTGTGATCAGGTTTACTGACACTGCCGATTGCAGCTTGCCACCGGTTTTTGATGATAAATTATTGTTAACATTTAAAATATATTTAGTAATGGGCTGTAATGCCGTAGGGGTAATTACAACCGTATTATCATTGTTCTCTAATTTGGATGTGAATGCGGCCGGATTTCCGGACGCATCGGCAAGGGTAATATTGCCACTTACAGAAGTGGAGTTAATCGGTGATGAGAAGGTAATTTTGACAATTGGGCTATTGCTTAAGCCATAGTAGGTAAAACCGCTGTAAGCATCGTTTACCTTTAGATCGCTGAAAGCGAAAGATGTTGGTGTAATTGGCGGATCAACGGGTGCAGGTGTATCACCTTTTTTGCACGCGAAAAGATTTATGATAAAAAGGAATGCAAGTACATTTTTTAATTTTAACATTGAGCTAAATTTTAGCTTACAGGGGATACCCCTGTAAGCTTGTTTTATATTTGTTAATTAACATATATACCTTCAGCAGGGATACTTACTGAGCCCTGAGAAGTGTTGACAACCACAGCTATTCCATAATAGCCTGAGGAACTAACCGAAACTACTCCGGTACTTGAGGTTGCTGTGCTATAGGTTACTACGCCTGTTTGATAATTTCTTAATTCTATAGTAAAATAATTAACGCCTGTTGGGCGTATAATATTTACAGTGATTGTTCTATATGATGAGTTGCTTAAAGTAAATTTAGGTTTTGTACCACCACATGTACCAACATAGTTTGCATTTGCCTGGCCTTGACTTGCCAATGCATTGGCGGCTTTTTGATCTGCATCAGCCTGCGAAATTTTTGAACTATAGGTGCCTGCAGGAATGGTAAATGGAACAACGTCAGGTGTTCCTGTACTACAGTTTGTTTGGGTAAAGTTTTGACTAACTGCAGCGTTATAAAATATAGGATACAAGTTAATTAATGCCAACTTATCTTTAGCAGATAAATAGGCTGCTCCTATACCACACTGGCTTCCGTTCATCAGAGAATTTGCATCCGTTCCACCTGCGTTGGGTACATCAATTGCCGTAACTGGTGTACCAATAAGGTCACTATCATTTTGATTTTCTCCATTTGCAGACCAGTTGGTATGGCGAAAACCTATTGTATGTCCCAGCTCATGAGTAATTGTTCTCTGCCTTTGATCGAAGCTATTACCAGAAATATAACTTTTATTTATTTCAACTAAATCACCAGCTTTACCATTTAGTGGAAAGCGTGCCCTTCCACACCCACCATTTCCTAAATTTGCATCTTTAATTAAAATATCGTAAGAACCACTAGAAACGATACTAAATGAAATTCCAGAAGGCTCATTGTTCCATTGTCCTATGGCAGAATTGATTTCATTAATCATACTGTTCATGGATGGATCTACCATAATCCTAACATTAATTCTATTCGTTTGATTTACTAAAGTTCCTCCATAATACTGCCCAATTTTGTGGTCATTAATAGATGGTAATGACATTTGGCGATCAGTTAATATGAGGTTATTTTCAACTTTTTGACTTTTATTAAGAGGAATTTCCATGTTTTTGGCGAAGGTAATATCGCCATCTACAAGGTACTCGACACCAATGTCTTTAATTGAGTTTGCAGAAAAGCCTAAACTCTTAATGTAGGATAATACTGCATCGTTTTTTGATTCAGCAAGTGGAGTGTCTTGATCAGTTTTTTTACAGGAGGCTATAAAAATAACAGATAACAAGATCAGAGCATAAAATTTTAGATTTTTTTTCATGGTAGTGGTTTTAGTTTTTCAGTTTATCGTTGTTTCGGTAAAAAAATTATTATGATTTAAATTGATAATTGAGTAGATAAGGGCTACCCAGAAGTAGCCCTTTTTATTTTTAGTGAATTATTTTCCTCTCGCCTCAAGCTTAGAAAGATATCCGATTTCATCTTCAGATAAAGCTTTATCATAAAGCCTAACTTCATCCAGTTGGCCAGTTAGGAAGCTTGCCCAATCTTGCTTGGATGTTCCGGTAGTTTGGCTCGGAGTGGTTTGAAACTGAACAGTCCCGAAAACCAAATTGCCTGTATTGGTAAAGGTTAATGGACCTGTCAAACCGGTAACTGTTCCAGCGCTTACTCTTGAGCCATTTACGAATACTTTAACCATACCTGAAGTGGCATCGTACGAGATTGCTAGGGAAATCCACTTGCCAAAGAGATTAACAATATTATCCACGGCATAGGTTTTATCGCCACCCTTATTGATATGGATTCTTAATTTACCATTATCGTTAGTACTGCCGTTTTCTACAAACACTTCTATGTTACCCCAGAACTCTGTTTTGTTAGATAAACTGAATAAACCAATAATCCCGTTAGATGGGGGAGGGGTATTAATCCATTCTGTTAATGTAAAACTCGACAGAGAAGTAACTTTGGAGGATGGTGTAGCTAAAACATAGCTGTTTGCCGCTCCCTGAAGTGACTTGCCTTTAATGCCAGTTCCAAAACTGGTACCGGTATTTGTTCCTGCACCATTTGACACACTGTCGATTAAACCTCCGTCAAAAGCCCAATAAGCGATAAGGTTGCTGGGCGCAATCTGCTTTGCATTTGTAAATCCACCGATATTCAAAGCTGGAGCATAGCTTGAAGGATCAAATTTTTTCTGGCACGACGATAATCCAAGGACTACGGCTGCCATCAATATAAAATATTTTTTTTTCATTTCTTTTTCAATTAAGCGGTTAATAACCTGGGTTTTGTGTTAATGTTCCTGCGCTTATGTCTATTTCGTTCGAAGGGATTGGCCATACTTCATTTTTATTTGCTTTCCATCCCAATGGACCAAATACTGTTGCGGCGCGTCCCTGACGGATCACATCAAAATAACGGTCGTATTCCATCGCCAATTCAACAAATCTTTCTTTCCAGATGGCTTGGCGTAAAACCTCCTTATCATTACTGGTTACATCAGGTAGAACACCTGCAACCCCACCTCTGGCGCGGGCACGAACGCGGTTTAACGAAGTTTTAGCCAGCGCTGTATTTCCCAGCTCGTTTGCTGCTTCGGCATTCATTAGTAAAACCTCGGCAAAGCGCATTACCCTTACATTCTGTTGTGCGCCCTGATTAAAACTGGTATTGATTAAATTGAAAGGAACATATGGTTTTTGGCTATACATTGGATTTGGTACAGTAACAGGGATTGGGTCTCCTTGTGGGGTTGTTTCTCCTCTGAAGATAATTGTTGCATCTCTCCGTACGTCTCCAGGCTCGTAAGCTGCTGCTAGTGTAGCGGTGGGTACATTTAGCCCGTAACCGGCCACTGTTCCTCTAACACCTTGTATTTGGCTATATTGAGAAGTAGCGGAGCCTGCAATACTTGGAATGATTTCGCATTGGATTTCAAATACTGACTCAATGTTATTTTCATTATTCAGGCGGAAACCCTGTTCGTAGTTAGGGAATAAATCATAACCCAAAGTCATTACGGTATTGGTGTACGATAATACATCGGCCCATTTCTGTTGGTACATGGCCACTTTTGCGTGCAATGCCAATGCAGCCCCTTTTGTAGCCCGACCTATATCAGCTGAAGGGTATGATTGAGGCAATACAGCTGCAGCATCATTCAAATCCTTTTCAATCGCTGCATAAACCTGTGCTTTAGGCGTTCTAGGAATATTAAACTCTGAAGCATCTTTTGGAACGTTTAAGCGTAAAGGCACATCACCATACGCTCGAACCAGCCTGAAATATGAATAAGCACGCACAAACTTCGCTTCTGCAAGATAACGTGCTTTAAGGCTTGCGTCCATACTAATATTTGGCACATTGTCTAAAACCTGATTACATAAGTTAATATTTTTGTATTGTCCGTTCCAAAAACCTTGCAATTGTCCTTCAGTAGCAGTTACCGAAAAATCATTATAGCTGTTGTAATAGGTCGCATCATTAGGATCGCTGCCTTTTTCAGCATCATCTCCCCCAACACTTTCAATAGCAATAGCCGGAAAGCCTGTGTTATCGTTACTACGAAGGATGGCGTAAATGGAGTTTACAGCTTTTGTGGCGTCATCTGCCGACTTCCAAAAAGTAACCGCAGGCTGTTGTGCCTGTGGATCTACATCTAAAAAACTTTTTTTACATGCAGGTAAAACGAAAAGACCAGAGCATAAAGCAATAAGCCCAATCTTTTGTATATAATTATTTTTATGATTTATTTTCATTGCTTTATTTGTTAGAAAGTAACTTGAAGGCCAAATCTGTAGGTAGCAGCTAAAGGATATACAGTAGCATCAATTCCGGCGTTTGTAGGCGTACCGCCAATTTCTGGAGTGAAGCCTTTATAGCCAAATAAATTGATTGCATTTTGTGCATCAGCAAAAAATCTTACCCTTTGTATTTTCCATTTGCTGGTTAGCAAAGAAGGTAGGGCATAGCCAAGCTGAATGTTTCTAAGGCGTATATATGAGCCATCTTCAACATAAAATGAATTCGGAGCCGCATTTGCCGTTTTACCTATTGCCGCTGAAGGATAGGTGTTGGAAGTTCCTGCACCATGCCACCTGTTATCGTAAAAGTCTTTACTAAAGTTTTCATTGCCGAAACGGTAAGCAAGATTGGCATTGTAAACATCAACACCTGCCACACCCTGGATATCTATACTTAGATCGAAATTTTTATAGCCAAAAGTTGTATTTAAACCATAGGTAAATTTAGGGTTTGGATTTCCTAAAACAATACGGTCCCTACCATCAATTACTCCATCGCCATTTTGGTCTACGTATTTAAAATCGCCAGGTTTAGCACTTTTTTGAGCAGATGCTGCAACTTCTGCTGTGGTTTGGAAAATGCCATCTACCTTATATCCAAAAAATTCTCCAATAGCACCTCCTTGTATGGTACGTGTTGCCAGTGCACCGTTTGCAATGCCTGCACCACCAGAATAAATCGGGTTCAAGCCTGTTACTACAGATAATACTTTGTTTTGGTTGATACCGATATTTCCACTAACTGAATAGCTAAAACCATCCTTGGACTGATCTGCATAGGTGGCTAAAAATTCGAAACCACGGTTTTGGAAGTCGGCCTGGTTACCGATCAATTTTCCTGATGCAGTACCGATAGAACTTAATACAGGTATTTCGAAAATAGCCTGTTCGGTCCTTTTGTTGTAAACACCTGTTTCAATGCTTAAACGATTATCTAAAAATTTAGCTTCCAAACCTATGTCAGTACCTGTTGTACGCTCCCAGTTTAAGAAAGAAGGCACTAAAGAGTTCACATTTGCGCCGGTATAACCTACACCGTTATAAAAGGCAACCAAATCACCACCCTGTGAAACGGTTAAAGTAGTAGGGTTAATAGGTACACCTGCGTTACCCACTTTACCCCATGATCCTTTTAATTTTAAATAGTTCACTACTTTCTGATCTTTCATGAACTCTTCACTGCTGATTACCCAGCCTGCACCAACTGCAGGGAAATTGCCCCAAAGATCTCCACCTCCATAAAACTGTGATGCACCATCCCTACGGATTGTTGCATTTAATAAATAACGGTCTTTATATGAATAGTTAACACGGCCAAAATACGAAGCTGAAGTATTTAAACTTCCGCCATCTACTACGGTGCGTGTTGCAGCAGTACCTAAGGCCAGATATAAGTCTCCGTCACTTGAATAAGGAACATTAAATGCCGTTGAGTTGATGTAATAAGATTTCCTTCTCTGGGCGGTTGTACCTGCCAGTACGGTAATATTATGATCACCAAAAGTATTTTTGTAAGTTAATGTGTTTTCTAAAATCCAATTCCTGGTTTCTGATCTGTTGATACTCAGTGTACTTTGTGTTGTTCTCTGACCCTGTGTCGCGGAATAAAGCGGTACATAGTTTCTCACTTCATTCTGTCCAAAATCGCCACCTGCACTTGTTCTAAAAGTGAAATTTTTGGCTATGGTTAATTCTGCGTATACACTACCGGTAAAGCGATAATTTTTTGATTTTTGATTGTAATAATCTATCGTAACCTGTGGATTAAAGTTATTACCGCCACCTAAACTGAAGTCATTTGCATCACCATAAGTTCCATCTGCATAATAAACCGGAACAACAGGACCGGCAGTATATAACTGGCGGAAAATAGCTCCATCAATATCATTTGTATTAATTGCTGTACCAGATACAGTATAACCAATTTTTAAAGGCTTTAATACTTGAAAATCATTCGATAGTTTAGCCGTATAACGTTTATAATTTTGGGTTTTGACAATTCCGTCTTCATTGGTATAACCTAGCGAGAAGTTATATGTTGTTTTCTCTGTGCCGCCATTTACCGAAATCTGGTGATTGGTTTGAAGCGCATTTTTAAATACCTGATTGTACCAATTTGTACCATTACCAAAAGAAGATGGATTTGCAAATAATGGGTTAGCATCATTATAGGCAGATAACTCATTGATTATGGTAGCATACTCCGTTGCATTGGCCATTTCTACCTGGTTAGTTACAGCTTTAAAACCTATAGAACCATTATAACTCACTGTTGGCTCACCTGTTTTGCCTTTTTTGGTCGTAATTAAAACCACACCATTTGCTGCACGTATACCGTAGATAGATTGTGATGATGCGTCTTTTAAAATACTTAAGTTTTCAATATCACTTGGATTTAAGAAACTTACATCATCATACCAAACGCCATCAACAACATATAAAACGCCTGTATTACCGTAAACTGTTCCAGTACCACGGATGGTGATCTGTGGCGAAGAACCTGGTGCACCATTGTTGGTAATCGATACACCAGCAACCTTACCCTGTAATGCACTAACCGGATTTACAGAAGCCTGCTTAGAAATTTCCTCTCCTTTTACCGAAGCTACCGATCCAGTAACATCAATTTTTCTTTGTGTACCATAACCCACTACCACAACCTGCTCTAATTGTTGTGTTGAAGATACCAATGATACGTTAATGGTAGTTTGATTGTTTACAGCCTGCTCTAGTGCTGTGTAGCCTACAAAGTTGAATACTAATGTGGCATTTGCTGGCACACTAAGTGAGTAGTTGCCATTTACATCTGTTTGGGTGCCACCTTGTGTGCCCTTGATTAAAATAGATACGCCTGGCAATGGGGTCTTGTCACCGCCATCGATTACCTTACCTTTTACAGTAATGTTTTGCGCTAATGCTACGTTAATTGTTAGCAAACAAAATGCAGCGAGAACAGAAATTCTTGTAAAGATTCTTTTCATGCTTTATTATAAATTTAGTTTAATTGTTAGTTAAAAGTGAGGTTGTTTTTGTGGATGTGCAAGTGATTTTACCTCTACATTAATACATCATCAAGGCATGTGGGGTTACACAGATACATAAACCAAACGTGATTTTAGGCCAAAAACACAGTTTTTTTAATTTTAACAAAACATTAACACTTAAGCAAGTGTAAAAAGTACACCAAGTATTTTGTGGGGTAATTAAAAACGTTATGAGAGGTAATGATGTAGTGCCTAATGGCAAAAAAAGTTAATAGAATGAGCAAAAATCGTTTTTAAAGAAACTGTTTCATATATGAAGATCTGTTGTTTTTATGATAATTTACCGCGCAAATTGGAGAAATAGAAAAAGCTAAAGTTCCATTAAAAATTCGGTTAAATTTTTGTCGTGTGGTACTTCAAGTTTTTTGCGCAAGCGGTATCTGCGGATTTCTACCCCTCTTAAACTGATGTTCAGTAACGATGACATTTCCTTGCTGCTCATGTTCATCCTTAAATAGGCGCAAAGTTTTAAATCATTCGGAACCAGATCAGGATGCTGCGCCTTTAACTTTTTAAAGAAACTTTCATGTGCTTCGTTAAAACTATTTTCAAACAGGTGCCAGTCACGTTCATCATTCATCCCATCATTTATTACTTTCTGAATTTTGCGGGTCTGCTCATCAGAAAGTTTCTTTCCATTTTCATCTTTCAGCTTGGTAATGTCGTCAGCCAGTTTTTGGAGCAACTCGTTTTTATAAACCAGTGTCATGGCCGAGTTGGCCAACTCCCTGTTTTTCGAAGCCAGTTCGGCCTGCAGTTTCTCTGTTTGTAATTTAATAATCTGCTTTTCGCTGATTTCGGCTTCCTGCCTAAACTTTTCCTGTTGTTCGGCCTTCAAGCGATCGGTAATTTTTTGACTATCGCGCAGCAGTTTCCTTTCATATATCTTTTTACCTGAGATTAAAACCACCACAACCAAAATGGTGTATAATAAAATGGCCCAATTGTTCAGGTACCATGGGCGTAGAATGGTAAATGTATAACTCGTTTCAGAACTTACGGTATTGTCGTCAACTTTTGCCCTCACTTTAAAAGTATAGGTGCCTGCGCTTAAATTGGTGAAATCTTTCTGCGTTGCGTAAGTCCAGTCAGACCAGGTGTGGGAGTAACCTTCCAGGTAAAACTGATATCTTACTTTAGCCTGCCTGTAATAAGGCAGGGAGTAGGAGATCCGGATATTATTTCTGCTGTTATGGATTTCTGTTGCTTCTTCATCATTTCCAGCTTCGCTGATCAGTGTGAATTTATCAGTAATATCTTCTACACGCCTGATTAAAACAGCGGGCAGCTTTTTCTTTTCCTGATTAAGCTGGGCGGTTGGATTATAGATTACAAAACCATCATCAACACTGATCAGGTAAATTGAGTTACTGATGCGACTGATATTTTCATAGTATTGCACCATCCGGCCATCCAAAATGCTGAATTGATTCGAATCAATGTCTACCTTACCAGGCTCGCTGAAGTTAACCAGTGCAGTTTTACCATGATTAATAAACCAGTATTTTTTACTGCCTGCAGGTATAATTTTGTTGGAGGTTTCAAAAGAGCCCAGGCTTTTATTCAGCACTTCATATTTGGTGAATTTATTGCTTAGTTCATCATAGGTATAAAAACCTGCATCAGATGAAAAAACAAGCCGATTCTCCAGGTTGAAAATGTTAATATTATAATTACCAGGTAAACCATTCTTCTCATCGAAATATTTAGTACTCGTTACTTTGGTGTAATCCGGACTAAGGTTTAGTTTAAATAAGCCTTTGTAGGCATGGCCAACCCAGATATCGCCCCTGTTATCTTGTTCTACATATCTTGAAGGCGCTGCAAAACCAGCTATTTTGTTTGAAAACTCTAATCCTGCAGCTGGCGACTTGGTAAATAAAGATAAGCCTGTGTAAGTTCCCTGAATAAGGTAATTTGGGTTTGAATTTAATCTCTTAATGGTCCACCCACCTGCCGATCTTGATATCCATTCGATTTTGTCGCCCAGGACTTTAAATGTACCGCTGTTATGACCGCAAATTAGCTCATTATCTATAATGGCCAGCTCCCAAACCTGGCCCTGCGAATTAGGAATTAATCGGAAATTGAAAGGCAGAAGATTATCTGGCGACCATTCGCTGTAAAACAAACCCTGATTAGTGCCGAGGTAAATTTTATTGTTGAAAATAATACTGGAATAAACGGTTCCAAACTGACCTGTTTTATCAAAATAAAAATATAATGGTGAATTAAGTTCTATACGGTCAATGCCATTATCCAGCCCAGTCCACAGGTTTTGCTCGTTATCTGCATATAGGCTTAAAACTGTATTATTCTGTAAACCGCTTGATTTATTGATCCGCTGCACTATTTTTCCATTTTCATCTATTATGATCAAACCGTTGAGAATGGTTCCATATGCGAAATACTTGCCCAGTAAACTTACTCCGTTGTTAAGCTGGTAGGTTTTTAGGTAATGATTTGCAGGTGTGTTTAAAGGTGTAAAATCTTTACCATCGTAAGTAAATAATCCCTGTTTACTGGTTCCAATAATCAGGCCCGTAGTCTTGTAAGGAAGAATAGATAATATGCCCTCTTTACCTAGCTTTCCACTATTAGGGATAAAAACTAATTTATTGCCGCTCAGTTCAAATAAGCCTTTTTCCAGTACTTCGATAAAATACCTGTTGTTTACCTTGTGCAAAAAAAGAAATGAAGAGGGTGATTTTATGACCTCAATTTTGTTGTTTTTATAGATCAATATTTTGGAAAAGGACTGGAAAATTATCCTGTCCGGATCAACATAGATTTTCCATACTTCGTCATCTATTTTTATACCTTTCGGCAACAAATTGGTAAGCGAATGGTAGCTTAACTTATTGTTTTTAACGGCCCAGTAGCCAAACTCGCCAAAGCTACCAGTATAAATTTTTCCTTTGTTATCGGTGGCAACCGCTCTCACAATCTGTCGGTTTGGCATTAGGTATTTCTGCCAGTAACGTCCATCAAAAGTTAATAATCCTTCCGCATTACCGAAGTACATTACACCATTTTTATCTTTAGCTATGCTCCAGTTCTGGTTTCCAGACGAATAAGTGGCTTTTGGGTAATTTTCGATGTAGGGAACGCCTATACTTTTAATTTCCGCTGCGCTGGCATTTATAGTAAAGAAGGATAACAGTAATAAAAACCTGAAGTAGTTTAGCATAAAAAGGTAATTGGGTAAACCTATTATGGTACAAAGTAATGAAAAATTGTTAAAATAGGCGGGTGGTGGCAGATGTAAACGAATCAGGTGAGAAAAAGATTGAAATTTCTAGAGTTCCGAAAAATACCGTCATTTCGAGCGGAAACGATCGCTATCGGTGCACCGAAGTCGAGAACCACGAAGATGCTCAGCGAAGCTAAATCTATCTCAACAGAGCTCTCCGTTTCACTGCGTTTCATCTGATAGCTATCGGATCGGGATGATGGTCTTTCTATTTGTTTTCTTTATCCTTTCGCCACCACCGGCTGCGGAACCTTCACATAATAACCGGTACCATCGTAAGGGCGTTTGCGGGGATTGGTTGTACACGCTACCGAGCAGCAGCCCTGAAGCTGTTCACCGCAGGCATCGCATTGGGTAATGTGTTCGTTGCATTCTGGATTGGCACAATTGATCATTTTGGGTGTAGTAACCCCACAATTGTAACAAACTGAAACTACCGTTGGGTTAACCTGGTTTACATCTACAGCTATGCGATTATCAAATACATAACATTTGCCTTCAAAATCTTTTCCGCCTGCTTCCTTACCATATTTAATAATACCGCCATGCAATTGGTAAACATCATTAAATCCATGGTGTAACAATAGGGCAGATGCTTTTTCGCATTTAATCCCACCTGTGCAGTAAGTTAATATTTTTTTGTCTTTATATTGGGCAAGTTGATTAATCTGCTCTGGGAAATCACGAAAATTCTCGATATCAAGCGTTAGTGCGTTTTTAAACTTACCAAGATTATGTTCGTAGTTAGAGCGTACATCAAGGATTATTACATCCTCATCATCCTTCATTTTCATGAAATCGACCGGTTCTAAGTGTTTACCCGTTTGTTTGTTGGGATCAATAATGGTCGTATCCCTTAAACCCGAGTGTACAATTTCCGATTTGTAGCGGCAATGCATTTTCAGGAACGAAAGCTCTTCTACATCATCAATTTTAAATTCCGTTTTGGCAAACCTTTCATCGGCATGTATAGCTTTCATGTAAGCTTCGCAGGCTTCTGGAGTACCAGATACGGTGCCGTTTAAACCTTCGTCTGCAACAATAATCCGACCTACAAGACCCAGAGATTTACAAAATTTAAGATGATCGGCAGCAAATTGTTCAGCCTCTGCTATGTGGCTATAGCAATAGTAAAGTAGTGTTTGATATTTTTTCATAACGCTGTTGATACCGTTGCAAACGGCGTTTAAAGCGCAGCAAAGATAAGGGAATTATGTAAGATGTAAAAATGGAAAATGTAAGATGGATAATGTATGGCCTGTCATTATCCATCTTACATCAAACATTTTCTATACTAAAATCCATAAGCGATCCTAAACCCCTGCGTTAGCTTACGTCCGCCATCATAGGCAAAGCCATAACTGGCGCGCAATACCAGGCGTTGGATACCAAAATAGAATTCTTTGTAATTCCGTTTTTCGGGAGAAGATAAATAACCTCCACCAATAAATTCTTCCAGCTTTGCTTTACGCAACAAGGGAATTTTATTCATAAAGAATCCCGCAAAATTATGTTCCAGGTGGGCTTCGAAATATTGTTGATTGGTGCTGAACTGGTAAAAGTCCAGATACTGAAACTTTCTCAAATTAGGAGGAAAAATGGTGGAAATATTACCAGCGAAATGCTTGAAATCAGGGTAATACATGTTTTTGTTGTTCAGGAATTTGCCCACGCCAGCCAAAAACGAGGTATATCCCCATAATCCCATTCCAATTCTATCTTGAGATACTTCCAGTTTTACAAAGTCGTAGTCAATATCACTGTTCAGTACACCATGAAAGCCTTTTTTATACAATAACGTAATTTTTGGAAACTTCGATTCGGTATAAAACTTACCATCCGGACGGGTAATGTACTGCTGTCCGAAAGTATAGGTTAAACTTGCCGTGGCACTGAAAGAATTATAGGTTGGGAAAAGCGGCTTGTCTTCTGTTGGGTTGAATGGGTTATTAGATGTGAATTCGCGGTCTTTCGCATCTATAAATTTAAACGTAGTGTTATTGGTGAGGCTTTTATTCCTGCTGTAATCTACAGCCAAACTTCCTTGCAGGCCCGAGATCAGTTCGCGGGTGGTATTAATGTTTATAAAACTCTTTTCGTAAAATTTGGCGAAGTTTTTTTCATACAATAGTGAGTTGATGGTATTGCCCAGCTGTGTCATAGAACCCAGATTGTTCAAATCAAATATGCCGTTTCCAAATGAGGCACCTATACTTGCCCGTTTAAGCGGGTTGTAGTAATAACTTCCGGTTAAGCTTCCGGTAAGCTTCTGGTTAGCGAAACCATACCTCAACTCAGGTCTAATGGAATAAGATCTTCTGTTCTCAAAATCTTTCCGGTAGGTAACGCCATATTTTATAGCAAATCCTTCTACCGTATTATAAAATATTGCTTTTAATACAGGGTCGAAGCTCCAATATTCTTTGTCGTACCGGTCATTGATACTTACCCCTCTAAGTAAAAGCTTACCTATTCCGAATTTATTATTTTCTCTTTCAAGAGAGTCGAGATATTTTTTCGATTCTTTCAGCTTCGCTATGCTATCTTTTTTAACATAATTGATTTTTTCATCTTCTGTTAGCGGGATAGGCCGGTTGTTTTTCCAATAAATGGAATCTTTTTTATTTACCATTTCGGTAACCTTTAAGATTTCCCCGTTGAAAAAGTTTTTTGGGAATTTGGGGTCAAGGTTATAATTGCTATAAATCCCAACATAATAACCTGCTATTTTAAATCCCAGCACATTGCCTCCAAATTTAAAATTAATGGCTGTAGGCATATACGCTTCATTAACTTTAGTAAACTGCTGGCTAATGTGCAGTGTATCAATAAAGTTAATACCTGCGTTTTTGGTCAGGTAAACATCGGTATTGTAAATTCTCCAGCTATCATCAATAATATAAATAATCCCCCTGAAAACCGGATCGTTTTCCCGACGTGGAATCACTTCTATTTTATGGATGATTTCCCCATTCTCATTGCTTTCGCCCAACAATTTATATTTATAATAAAAGAGGGCATTATCTGCAATAGGCGAAATATATCCCCTAGCACTTAATTTATTTTCAAGCAGGTAATTGTCGTAAAAATTGACAATCAGATCTGATGCCTTGTTAAAACTAAATGTATTGTTCCTCCCGGCAACTTTTGATGAGATCATTTCCTCATGTACCTCATTGGGCCGTCTGAAATTAAATTTGCTCTGCGATTCTGAAAGATAAATAATACCTCTTCGGTTGGTATCCAACTCTAAAATTTTCTGTATATCCTGTCCGAAGAATTTTTTAGGTGCGCCTTTTAACCGTTGCACTCCTTTAATATATACATCACAGCTAAACGCTTTCACTTCATTCAAGTGTACTTTTCGTTCCCGAATAGCATTGCGTATAATGGCATAGGCCGGATCTTCCGCATTGGCCGTGATATTCACATTTTCTAAAGTATAACTTTCTGATGTTAAGGTAACGTTGAGTGACTGATCTGCCGATAAATTGATAATATGATCTTGCTGTTTAAAACCAACAGCCCTAAAACTTAGTGTATATTGGCCGTTTTTTAACTTCAGGGCGTATTTTCCATCAATATTTGCCGATGTTCCCTTAGTGGTATTTTTTAAATAAATTGTTGCGAAAGGAATAGCTTGTCCGCTATTATCTTTAACCATTCCGGTAATGGTAGATTGTTGGGCTAAAATTATATTGGTAAAGCTGCAAAAAAACAGGAGCGATAAAATTCTTATCATATGTTAGGTTAGTAAGCTATAAATATCGAATAACTTTAACACTATACACATAGGTTGGTGTTAAAGTTTGTTAAGATCGAAAAAAAATAACCGGGATAAATGGTTTTTAAAAATTCGTCACACTAATGCTGATCTGATCAGTTAAAGATTTACACGCAAAATATAGGGATAAAATTGCCTTTTTAGGTCGGAAAAGACTTTTTTTTATAACTTTGACGTCAAATCAACCATATAAAAAAGGCCATGTACAAAACATTACAACCTGTTCTCCAAAAGGAACTTGAAGAAATTGAAAACGCTGGATTATTTAAACGTGAACGTATCATCATTACCCCCCAGGGTGCCGACATTAAAGTAAGCGGTGGTCATGAAGTGATTAACTTTTGTGCTAATAATTATTTAGGGCTTTCTTCTCATCCAAAAGTAATAGAAGCAGCTAAAAAAGCAATCGACGATCATGGTTATGGAATGTCTTCTGTACGTTTTATCTGCGGTACACAAGATGTGCACAAGGAGCTTGAAGCAAAAATTTCTAAATTTTTAGGTACCGAGGATACTATTTTATATGCTGCGGCTTTTGATGCCAATGGTGGCGTTTTTGAGCCATTATTTAATGCAGAAGACGCTATTATTTCTGATGAATTAAACCACGCATCAATTATAGATGGGGTTAGATTGTGTAAGGCACAGCGTTTCCGTTATAAAAATGCCGATATGGAAGATTTAGAGAAACAATTAATTGCGGCTAAAGATTGCAGACACAGGATTATTGTTACCGATGGTGCCTTCTCTATGGACGGATCTGTAGCTCCGCTGGATAAGATTGCAGATTTAGCCGATAAATATGAGGCATTGATTATGATTGATGAGTCGCACTGTACTGGTTTTATTGGTAAAAACGGCCGTGGAACACATGAGCATTTTAATGTGATGGACCGGATCGATATCATTACCGGTACTTTAGGTAAAGCTTTAGGCGGTGCATCTGGTGGTTTTACCTCGGGTAAGAAAGAAATTATCGATATGTTGCGCCAACGTTCGCGTCCTTATCTGTTCTCTAATACCTTGGCACCGGCAATTGCAGGTGCATCTATTGCAGTATTGGACATGTTGAGCGAAACCACCTCATTAAGGGATAAATTAGAAAAAAATACAAAATATTTCCGTGAAAAAATGACGGAGGCAGGTTTTGATATTAAGCCTGGTTTTCATCCAATTGTTCCGGTAATGTTATACGATGCTAAAATTGCCCAGCAATTCGCTGCTAAAATGTTAGAAGAAGGAATTTACGTTATCGGGTTCTTTTATCCGGTTGTACCTCAGGGCAAAGCCAGAATCCGTGTGCAATTATCTGCCGCGCATGAGCAACATCATTTAGATAAGGCCATTGCCGCATTTACTAAAGTGGGAAAAGAATTAGGCGTAATTTAAAACGTATAGATCTATTATAATTACAAAAGCCGCTTCAAGCGGCTTTTGTGCTTTACGGGTTCATTTTCTTTTATAATGATATTGTAAACAGATTATTTGAACCGGCTTACCCTAAAATTATTAGATAATTTGCTGTATATTTGAAGCCATGTTACAGGACAAAATAACACAATATACCGAGAAAATTAATGCTTTCGTAACTGAAAAAGCAGATGAGTTAGAGCAATTCCGTATTAAATATTTAGGAAGCAAAGGCATCATAAAAGAGATTTTCGACGAATTCAAATCTGTTTCTGTTGAAGAAAAAAGGTCGTTGGGAAAGGTTTTAAACGAGTTTAAACAACTGGCCGAATCAAAATACCTTACTTTAAAAGAGGCAACAGAAAGTACCGATACTAAAAGCGAAAGTTCGCAACTGGATTTAACTTTGCCGGGCGAGGGTTTCGAGATTGGCTCACGCCATCCTTTAGCCCTTGTACGTAGAGAAATTGTAGAAATTTTTGCCAAACTGGGGTTTACTGTAGCAGAAGGGCCTGAAATTGAAGACGATTGGCATAACTTCTCGGCCCTAAACTTCCCTGAAGAGCATCCTGCAAGAGATATGCAGGATACTTTCTTTATTAAAAAAGGAGGTGAGAAAGGCGATATTGCTCTACGTACGCATACCTCATCGGTGCAAGTACGCATGATGGAGCAGGGCCAGCCACCGTTCAGGGCCATTATGCCAGGCCGTGTTTACCGTAACGAAGCCATTTCTGCCCGTGCACACTGCTTTTTCCATCAGATAGAAGGGCTGTATGTGGATGAAAATGTATCATTTGCAGATTTAAAGCAGACTTTGTTTTATTTCGTGCAGGAATTATACGGGGAAGGTACAAAAGTGCGTTTCCGTCCGTCATATTTTCCTTTTACCGAACCCTCGGCAGAGATGGATATTTCCTGTACCATTTGTAAAGGTGCTGGCTGCCAGCTTTGTAAGTACAGTGGTTGGGTAGAAATTTTGGGTTGTGGCATGGTAGATCCAAATGTTTTGGAAAACTGTGGTATTGATTCAAAAAAATACAGTGGTTTCGCATTCGGAATGGGGATAGAACGTATTGCCAATCTAAAGTATGAAATTAAAGACCTGCGTTTATTTTCAGAGAATGATGCACGTTTCTTAAAGCAATTTAAATCTGCTTTAATTTAATGATGAAATATCTATATAGTATATTGTTTATACTCCTGATGGTTACGGGTTGCGGTAAAGACCAGGGTTTTATTCCTGACGTACCTGTAAACTATAATGTAACAATAACGGAGTTCAGCTTAAAGGCGGTAAACAATGTCTTAGTTGTTTCAAACAATGGAGTGGGTGGATTGCTGATTGTAAAAACACCGCTTGGAGGCTATGTTGCCTTCGATCGGTGCAGCACGGTAAACCCGGAAAAGATTTGCAAGGTAGTACCAGATGATAATGGCATAACGGCTACCGACCCTTGTTCGGGTGCTAAATTTTCACTACTTGATGGTAGTCCGCAAAAAGCACCTGCCGAAAGAAGCCTAAAAGCCTATAATATTTCTTTGCAAGGCAACATATTATTACACGTAAGCAATTAAAATGGAAGCTGAAAAAATAAAAGAAACAGTAAAAAAGGCTGCCAAAGAATTATTTAGAAAATACGGTTATCATAAAACCAGTGTAAATGAAATTGCAAAAAAGGCCCGCATAGCCAAAGCAACTATTTACAAATATTTTGAGAGTAAAGAGCAGGTTTTAGATAGTATCCTGATGGATTACCTGGATCAGAACCTTTATGAGATATTAAACAATAAAGTAAGTTACGCTTCAGAAGAAGAACACTTGAAAGCATTGGTAATGAAAACAAGCCGTTTATCATTTACTGCATGTAATGAGTTTATCGGCTGGGATTTTGTACGCGAAAATGCAAACTCACAAGAGTTTTTGAAACATTTATCAGATCAGCTTGAAGCTTTATTGTTGGCCGCTTACCTGCAATTGGATAACTTTAAAAATAACCCGGCACGAAGAGAAGGACTGGCATTTTTGCTAAAAGCAAGTAAAAGTATTGTATTTTCATTTGCATTTACTTCGGTTAGCGATTCTGATGTGCGTAAAAACTTTGTGAGTTTTCAGAAAGAAATACTGCCATTTTTGGTCAAGGCAGCACTATAAAAAAGTCTTCATCTATATCAGGTGCATTGCGGAGTGGAGAGATCTATTAAGATCAAATTAAAACGAGATCAATCAAGTCGATTTATTGATTAGAATAATCTTTCATTTTAAATTTCTGGACCGTTCTTTTTACCTTGCCGTCAACAATTTTTTGGGTTATCACAGTAACTATATCAGCAATGCTCGAATCTTCAATGACCGATGAATCTTCGTACGGCACATTTTTAGCATCGAATTTATAATTGATGGTTTTATCAAAACAACAACCTTCTTTTTGATGGATAGCAATTTGCTTTGTTTTTTTATCAATATCAAACATGCCCAGGTTCTCGCTGGCCAGTTTAGTAAGCTCTTCGCTCTTTAAAAATTTATTTTCTTTTGACGATAAATAAATATCGTATGACGGGCTAGAATAGGCGCCATTGTTACCGTTGCGAATGGCGAAATCTTCAAAGCCGTCAAAATTAAAATCACCAAAAATTAAAGGGGTTTGATATTTGCCGAGTTCCAGCCATCCTAGTTTGGCATTTTGAGATTCGGTTAGGCCAAAATCCAGGTCTTCTGAATGAAAAGTGTCTATTTCTCTGTCCGTAATCTTATCGTAAACAATAACGGTGGCTTTACCGCTACAAGCATTTCCTGCACATTTATCAACAAAAATTTTGGCCTTGTATTGGTTGGAACTGTTGTTTGCCAGGAACTTAAACTGTGCTTGCGAAGCAGTGGCCATAAGTAAAATACCGAAAAAGATGATCAAACTTTTCATTAACTATTTTTATGTAAAATTAAGCCAATATCACTTATCAAAAAGTTAAAAAAGGTTAACGTTTTCTCTTGCGTGTTTTGATATAGCTTTGTACTGCAGCTTTGGTGGTGAGCCAATCTCTGCCCTCTTTATAGGCATCTATTTTGCCTTGCCTGGCCAATAGGCTTATATACTCCTGGCCATATGGAACATCAGGTTCTGAAACGATTTGTGATATGGGTTCGTAATCTCCATAGTGGTTTCCTGGCAATGCATTTAAATAGATATTTAAGGAGCGTTCTAAGGCTTGTAGCATCAATAAACAAAGTTTATGGTAATTGCCCTTATTAGCCTGGTTAAGTGCTTCGTAGTATTTCTTTCTGTCGTTTTTAAGGATGATGGCTGGAGGAAAGCCATTTCTCATGAGTAGTAAATTCATGGCAAGCCTCACCGTACGCCCGTTCCCATCAAAAAAAGGATGGATCCAAACGAGTTTATGGTGGAAAATAGTAGACAATACAATATCATTTAATCCCAGTGGATTATCGTTAATAAAAGTGATCAATTGATCTAATAAATCAGAAACCTTATTGGCACTGGGTGGTGTAAAGTTTGCACCCACAATGCGTACACCACCATTTCTTAAACGGCCGGCATAATCATCCTCAATACTTCTGAGTACCAGGCCATGAAGCGATAATATGTCAATGCTTCTGAGTGTATAATTTTTATTAACCAAAGTATACAGGTAATCGATAGCCTTTTCGTGGTTATAGGCTTCGAAATGTTCCCGTAACGATTTGCCTTTAACCGTCATACCCTCCTGTAAAACCATTTGGGTTTCTTTCAGACTTAAAGTATTTCCCTCTATACTATTCGAATTATATGTCCACTCGAGGGTAAGGTCTTCTCTGATGCGGTGCAGGGCGCTATTAGGCAAAGGCCTTGAAGTTGCTAACCTGGCCTTTTTTTCGTATAACCTTTCTATTTGAGGTAATAGCTCTTCTAAATCAATTAAATCAAAATCCCACATACCCAAAGATATTAATTATCGGATGATTAAAAAAATAAACTTATCCGATATTAAAATTTTTTCTCCAAAAAAAATGATAACTTGATGTTATCATTTTAAAATGCTTTGAGTTATCTTATTCCCACTTAAATACTTTTACCGCTACTGCGTAAATGCCGATACCCCAGAGCAATAGAATCATGATCTGAAATTTAACGTCCCATAAGCCTAAGCCTTCAAAAGCTACTTTGCGCATGGCGTCATTTAAATAGGTAAGGGGTAAGGCCCGGCTAATCGGTTGTAACCAACCTGGAAAAGCCTCGATAGAAAAGAATGTTCCCGATAATAAAAACTGTGGCAGGGTAATAATATTCGATATTGGAGGTACCATGCTTTCACTTTTGGCAATACCAGAAATAATAAAGCCAAAACCCATAAACACAATGACACCAAGAGTGGCCAGTATAAGCATGTTGACGACCGTGAGTGCACCATGTACGAGTGTAAAGCCAAAAAAGAAATGGCCAATTAAAATGATAAATAAAGCACCGATTAAGGCAAAGCCGATACGGGCAATCCCTTCGCCGATAACGATGCTCGATCGCCTCACAGGAGTAGCAAAAAAACGTTTGATGACCAGGGTTTGGCGCAGACTTAGGAATACGAATGCTGTTCCGAAAACGCCCGTGCTTAATAGCGAAAAGCCCAATTGACCAGGAAGAATAAAATCAATGGTTTTATACTCACGGCCTGTAATGGTGCTTTCCTTAATTTCTGCAACGGTGGGTTTCAAGGTTTTATCATAAAAGATATTGTTTAAAACTGATTTTAGAATCCCGCCTTTATCTCTCGAAGCCGAAGTATAAACCACATTAACCGAATAGGCGGCGGTATTTACTTTTCTATGTACATCAATCATCGCATCAACATTCCCTTTTTCCAGTAATTTATCAAATTCGGCTTTTGATTTATCTTTTACCAAACGGATCATACCCGTTTTTTCGAGCATACCCATTACCGGGTTATTTAAATCAGAACCTGGTGTAACCCCAACATCAATACGGGTTCCGCCGCCACCCAAAAATCCAAAAACGAGGATAAATATCAGGGGGAAAGCAAGGGTGAAAACCACTGCCGATGGACTCCGCATAATAGAACGGAAACTTGCTTTGGCGAGTGCCAGGGTTGCTTTGGCATTACTATAGCCTCCGGCCTTTGAAGGGGAATTTAGATTTTTTTCTTGTATATCTTTTTGCATATTGGTTCTGCTGGATTTTATTTTAAAAATATATGAAGCACATTAGGTTTCAAGTGCTTCTTTTTGGGGGTAGGGAGCTTATTCGCGCCATTCCTGACCTGTAAGATTAATGAAAACATCTTCCAGGTTGGCCTTTTTAACTTCTTTTTTACGCTCAAAACCACTGTTTACCAATTGGTCTATTAAGTTGTCAGGTGTATCCAACGCAATAATCTGTCCGCGTTCTACAAAAGCAACGCGGTCGCAAAGCTGTTCAGCCTCATCCATGTAGTGTGTGGTAATCACAACCGTAGTGCCTGCATTTCGGATTTCTGTAATCAGATCCCAAAGATTCCTGCGGGCCTGTGGATCCAGGCCTGTTGTAGGCTCATCCAAAAAAATAATCTTTGGCTGGTTAATGAGGGTAGTGGCTATAGAAAAACGCTGTTTTTGGCCGCCTGATAGTGCTTTATATTTAGCTTTGGCTTTATCCTGAAGATTTACTTTCTCCAGCATCTCCATCGGTTTGATGTTGGCGCCATATAAACCGGCAAAAAGTTCAATCAGTTCGATCAGGTTTAAATTTGGATAATAACCGGCTGCCTGTAGCTGTACGCCAATAATCTGTTTAATATCCTGTGACTGTTTATCAACAGAAAAACCATTTACAATAATTTCACCTGAAGTTTTAGGTCTTAATGTTTCGATAATTTCGAGGGTAGTGGTCTTTCCAGCACCATTAGGACCGAGCAGACCGAAAATTTCATGCTCGTATACTTCAAAACTAAGCCCTTGAACGGCTACAAAATCATCATATTTTTTTACCAGGTCTTTAACGCTGATAATGGCTTTTTTTGTTTCCATGTTGCGAATGTAAGGAGCTTTAAATGAATAGGGAATGAATTTTTGAATACAGATGCGAAAATGTCGGTAAAATGATGTTTAGGGTAGGTGAAACCATCAATTCATGTTTTTCCTGGTTAAAATGAGGACGTCCCGGTCTATCGAATCTATTTTATAATTGTTCTTTGCCTGACTAAAAGCCTCGTCAAAAACAATTTTATCTTTAGAAAAAGTAAATGTTCCCTTAGTTTGGATACTATTGTTTGGAATGACGTAAGATTGCCTGTAAGTACGGTTGTATTCCATCCTGTGTTTCCATGGGTTTTGATACTCCAGCACCTTTTTCCCGGTATAAGTGCCGTTAGGCTTAAGCGATACAAAATAGGTGGTTTTTAGATTGTAAGATTCTGCGCTCCAAACGCTATCAGGTTTCTTGGTTGAATTAAATTTGTAGATTAATCCATACTGGATCTTTTCTACAAAATTTTTATTGTTTGTTATCGTGTTATGAAGCCTGAAGTTGGCGTTGGTACCATATAATGTATCCAGGTTTTGGTTTGCGGTAAATTTCCATTTTGTATAGATATAATCTGCTGGTTTTATTACTTCATTTATCCTTTTCAGGTATACGGTATCTATTGTGATTGATGCACCTTTGCCTTGTCCGCCACCAAAACGGTTAAAGCCTTCTATATTATAGCTTAAATAGCCATCTTTTTTAATGTTTTCAGAAAAATGAAGCGGCGGGGCTTCCATCATAAATATTTCAGGAAAGAAAAATTTATTGTACCTGATTTCTTTGAGGTAAAATTTACCATTTGCGCCGGTAACGGTTTCGCCAACATGGCAACCTGCAATGGGTTTGTTCTCATAATCTAATATAGTGCCTGATATGGCTGGCCTTGCCAGCCTGGAGATGCAGGAGCTAAACAGACAGATAAGAATAACAACAAATATTACGGAGCGTTTTTTAAACATATTCTAATTTAAATAAAAAAACACTGCCAATAGAAATGAGCAGTGTTTTAATGCTTTAATAGAAAAACTAATTGTTTACCAGGTCAATTCACCCTTCATTACATCAACAAAATCATCGAACAGGTAACGTGAATCGTGTGGGCCTGGAGAAGATTCCGGGTGATATTGAACCGAGAATGCTTTTTTACCTTTAACACGGATCCCCTCAATTGATTTATCATTTAAGTTAACGTGTGTAATTTCTACTTTATCTGAGTTTCGAACCTCATCAGGTATTACACCAAAACCATGGTTCTGTGAGGTGACCTCGCAGTGGTTTTTGATAATATTCTTAACCGGGTGGTTTAATCCACGGTGACCGTTAAACATCTTCATGGTTCCGATACCATTAGCTTCGGCCAATAATTGGTGACCTAAGCAAATCCCGAATAATGGTTTGTCAACCGATAAAATTTCTTTGATCGTTTCTACTGCATAAGGCATTACGGAAGGATCGCCAGGACCGTTTGAAATAAAATAGCCATCAGGGCTAAATTTTTCCATTTCGGCAAAAGTGGTTTTAGCCGGGAAAACCTGAACATAAATATCGCGGTTTTCAAAGCTGCGCAAAATGTTTTTCTTAATACCCAAGTCAAGGGCTGCCACTTTTAAGCTTGCTTCAGGGTTGCCGTAAAAATAGGGTTCGCTGGTACTTACTTGAGAAGAAAGCTCTAAACCTTCCATTGAGGGTACCTCGGCCAGTTTTTGTTTTAATTCATCAAGATCGGTAATTTCAGAAGAAATAATCGCATTCATAGCGCCTTTATCTCTGATATGGCGCACCAGTGCACGTGTATCTATATCTGCAATAGCAACCAGGTTATCATTCTGGAAATAATCCTGAATAGATTCTGTTGCTTCTTTACGACTATAAACGATGTTGTAATTTTTGCACACTAAGCCAGCAATTTTGATTGAACCAGATTCAATTTCATCTTTATGGATACCATAATTACCGATATGTGCATTGGTGGTAACCATTATCTGTCCAAAATAACTTGGATCTGTGAAAATTTCCTGGTAACCTGTCATCCCGGTATTAAAACAAATTTCGCCAGTGGTGGTTCCAATTTTTCCGGCTGCTTTGCCGTAAAAAACCGTGCCGTCGGCCAGTAATAAAATCGCAGGTAACTTGGTGTAGTTAGTCATGGTAATTACAATATGGATTTTGATTTAAAAAAGAGTTGAAAAAACAATGGCTTTCGGCATTAAAGCCGTATTTGCAGGGGGCAAAAAAAGATGAATATATCCCTTCCATTTCGGGGTACAAAGATAGCGTTTAAGATTTGTAATGTAAAGAGAAAAGTGAAATAAGGTTGGAGGTTGAGTGTATATGGTATCAGGTTGATTGGCCCTAAACCTTAAACCTTTTACCTTATGCCTTTTTAAAGAAAAAACAATACTTTTGGCAACACAAAATAAATTCCATGTCGGTACATAAAGAAATCAAACGCATCACCACGCACATTTTACAGGAAATGAAACAGCGTGGTGAAAAAATATCGATGTTGACCGCCTACGATTATTCGATGGCAACCATTCTCGATGATGCAGGATTGGACGTTTTATTGGTTGGCGATTCCGCTTCGAATGTAATGGCTGGTCATGAAACAACTTTGCCCATCACCCTTGATCAGATGATTTACCATGCTGCATCTGTAATCAGAGCGGTTAAACGCGCATTTGTTGTAGTCGATCTGCCTTTCGGTTCCTATCAGGGAAATTCGAAGGAAGCTTTGAATTCGGCGATCAGGATTATGAAGGAATCAGGTGCTCATGGTGTTAAACTGGAAGGCGGAGAAGAAATTATCGAATCTGTTCAGCGTATTATTACGGCAGGAATTCCTGTAATGGGGCACTTGGGTTTAACTCCTCAGTCTATTTATAAATTTGGAACCTATACCGTTCGTGCAAAGGAAGAAGAAGAGGCAAATAAGTTAAAAACCGATGTTTTGGCTTTACAGGCTGCGGGTTGTTTTGCTATTGTATTGGAAAAAATTCCTGCTGTACTAGGTAAAGAAGTGACAGAAAGCCTACATATTCCAACTATTGGCATTGGCGCCGGACCAGACTGTGATGGACAGGTTTTGGTGGTAAATGATATGATCGGTTTAACCAAAGGATTTAAGCCGCGCTTTTTACGCCAATATATTAACCTTTACGATGAAATTTTGGGTGCAGCACAATCGTATATCCGTGATGTAAAGGGAAATGATTTCCCGAACGAAAAAGAACAGTATTAAGTTGGAGTTGGGCGTTTTGAGTTTGGCGTTTCTTAAGGCGCAGATAACCGTCCAACCTTTAATAATTAAGCAGCTAACCGATTAACCAATACACTTTCGCATTACAAGATTTGCATTATCAAATGAACTAATGACGGATGAACCAATGAACTAACTGATGCCCATTACTGATAACGACATCCTTTTTGAAGATAATCATTTAATCGCCATTAATAAAAGGGCAGGTGATATTGTACAGGTTGATGAAACTGGTGATGAGCCATTGGATGAACAGGTAAAAAAGTATATTGCTAAAAAATACAATAAACCCAATGGTGCTTTCTTAGGGGTGGTACATCGTTTAGATCGCCCGGTGAGCGGTGTAATTTTGTTTGCTAAAACAAGTAAGGCTTTGGAACGCATGAACGCCGTTTTCAAAAACAGGGAGGTAAAGAAAACCTATTGGGCTGTGGTGAAGAACAAGCCAGAGAAAGAGTCAGCCACATTAATACATTGGCTGGTTAAAAATCCACAGAAAAATGTAGTTTCTTATTATCATACTGAAGTTACAGGTAGTCAGCGTGCAGAACTTTCTTATAAGGTAAAGGCTAAGGTAGGTGATTATTATCTTTTGGAAGTTGATCCGTTAACAGGCCGCTCACACCAGATCAGGGTTCAGCTCTCCTCAATGGGTTGCCCGATTATGGGCGACAATAAATATGGTTATCCGCGGGGGAGCAGAAAAGGAAGTATTTGCCTGCATGCCCGTCGGTTACAATTTATGCACCCGGTAAAAAAGGAACCTGTAAATATCTTCGCCAAATTACCTGTTGATGGGTTTTGGGAAAGATTTGAGGATTTATAAATCAATGCTCGGGATAAACAAAAGTAATCACTGCCCGGAATATTTATGTGAATTGCGAGCCAAATGCAACGAAGTAGAAAAATCTATGGTACTAGACAACAGATTTCTCCACTTCCGCCGACGATTATGGATGAAGATGACGAATTATTATTTACAATCAATTTTTTCGAAAGTCATCGATCCATCAAACTTTAGTTTGCTCAGGTCTTTAAATTTGCTTTCGCCATTTATTTCCTGTACGTCACCAAACCCTTCTGCCAGCTGATTACCCTTTTTCAAAAAGGCCACCTCTCTTACTGATGTTTTGCCTTCAGATTGAAAAGTGTAGTTAGCAATTATGGTATCACCTTTAACCATCCCGGCTATAGTGCCTGCATTTTTATCGATTATGGATGAAGATGACGAATTATTATTTACAATCAATTTTTTCGAAAGTCATCGATCCATCAAACTTTAGTTTGCTCAGGTCTTTAAATTTGCTTTCGCCATTTATTTCCTGTACGTCACCAAACCCTTCTGCCAGCTGATTACCCTTTTTCAAAAAGGCCACCTCTCTTACTGATGTTTTGCCTTCAGATTGAAAAGTGTAGTTAGCAATTATGGTATCACCTTTAACCATCCCGGCTATAGTGCCTGCATTTTTATCGATTATGGATGAAGATGACGAATTATTATTTACAATCAATTTTTTCGAAAGTCATCGATCCATCAAACTTTAGTTTGCTCAGGTCTTTAAATTTGCTTTCGCCATTTATTTCCTGTACGTCACCAAACCCTTCTGCCAGCTGATTACCCTTTTTCAAAAAGGCCACCTCTCTTACTGATGTTTTGCCTTCAGATTGAAAAGTGTAGTTAGCAATTATGGTATCACCTTTAACCATCCCGGCTATAGTGCCTGCATTTTTATCTTTTTCGTATAAGTTATAGCCTAAAGTGCCTGTTACTTTGTTATTCTCACTTTTTAGCGAAAGAGTAGCCGTATCGCGGTTTTTAATGTATTGATAACATTGAACCGAATCTGGTGCGCTTTCGGCGTTGGTTACAATGGTAGAGTCTATTTTGGCCTGCGTTTTTTTAGCGGTACCGCCCTGGCATGCAGCTAATAATAAAGTGGCAAGGCCTAATACTGGGAACATGTTTTTCATTTTGTTATCGGATTGATTTTTATTTTTAAGCAAAGCCCCTGCCAAAAATTCTTGCGCTGATTCCGACCTTCAAATCAAAATCCAGACTTTTATAGTATAGATGATTCTTGAAACAGGTAGGCATAAACTTTTTTATAGTGTTGATACCGTAACAGAGAGTTCTATATCGTAAAAGATAAGGAAATGCGGGTGCCTTTTTGTTCTTCAGATTTTATATCAACCTCTATTTTGTGGAACCGGGCAATACTTTGCACAATGGCAAGGCCCAAACCAAAGCCATTTTCTTCTGAATTCCCTCTTTTAAAACGATCGAAAGCATTTTCAACCAATGCGGCGCTCATGCCCGTTCCGGTATCGCTGATGGTGAGGATGTATTTTTCACTTTCGGTTTTGTCAGTTATGGTAATAGTTCCGCTACCAACATTGTATTTAATTGCATTGTTGATGACGTTGATCAATAGCGTATGGATCAGTGCTTTGTTCCCGGTAAAATGGAAGTCTTTTGAAAGCTGGGCACTATAATTAATATTTTTATCCGCTATCCGGTCTTCCAGATCTTCATATATATCATCGATTTCTTGTTTAAGGCTAATTTCTTCTGTTTTTAGGTACTGATTATTTTCAACTTTCGAAATGAGCAACAAACTATTGATAATCAACTTTAAGCGGTTCAGCGTTTTTAATGAGGCATAGATCTTATTTTCATGCTCAACAGGAATGTCTGGTGTATTGAGCATATTTTCAAATCGTGTACTTAAAATCGAAATAGGGGTAAGCAGCTCATGCGAAACGTTAGCAATAAACTGCTTTTCTAAAGCGAAAAGCGTATTTATCTTACGCATTAACGAGTTGATGCTATTATCAAGAATTTTAAAATCACTCGTGCTGGTGGGGATGTTCTGGTAATTATAATGAGTAGGATCATCAACCAGGTTAATCTTTTTATCAATAATGCGGTAAAATGGTCTCAGTAAAAAATTAGAGAACGTATAATCGGCCACGAGGGTAATGAACAATGCAGCAACAAGTACAATCAGCATATAAAAACGGATCGAATTTTTAATAGACTGAAGTGTTGTCATGGTTTCTCCGATCTCCAGGTTGTACCAGTTTTTATGATAAGAGAATTTATAGTTTAAGATGCGATATACTTCAATATCACCCTCAATCTCCCTTTTTTCAGTAAATACCTTTGCAGTAGAATCTTTTTGATTGTCGGGAAGGACTGTTAATACAATAAATTCTTCTTTCAGAATATTATAGTCGGTAAAAGATTGTTCTTTATTTAAAAGGCTATCGATCTCATTATCATCTAAATGTTTGATGATTTTATTCTTCTTTTTAATCAAACGGTTATCCAGCTGGTTATAAGCCAATCTATCTAATGAAAATAGGATGATGGCGCCTAATACCAGTATGATGGCCACTTTGGTTACTGCATTATATAAAGAAAACTTAACCTGTAACTTCATTAAGATGGATGATGTTTGATGTATGATGGATGAAGGTTTAGTTATTTTTGGGTTAATTGTTTAATTGACGCTCAGCACTAACCACAAAATGTGCTCAAACTGAAGTTATGGTTCATGGTTTTATAGTTAATGGTTCATAGTTAAAAAGCATCCGTTTATAAAAAAATAATTACTGAAATTATTCTCCATTAATTATTATTGGCTGTTTGGCTATCGTTTATCAGCTATTAAACGATCAACATCATAATCTTCCGACCTCAGATCCCTTGACTTCCGGACTTTTAGCAATTAATCCTATACCCTATACTTCTTACGGTTTCAAACCAATCTATTGGTGTAACGCCGGCGAGTTTTTTTCGCAGGTTTTTAACATGTACATCTACAAAGTTTGAATCAGAATTAACTTCTAAAATATCACCCCAAACGTGCTCGGTTAAACTCATTCTAGACACCACACGGTTTTTATTCAACACCAGGTAGTTAAATATCTCGAACTCCTTTTTAGTCAGGTTTAATCTTTCATCGCCAAAAGAAACAGTTCTGTTCTGGATATTGAGTAAGAAATGGTGAACATTGACCTCATTTTTTTCTAACTTATGTTTTCTACGCGTAATGGCATGCATACGCGCCAAAAGTTCATTTAGTGAAAATGGTTTTGGTAAATAATCATCTGCTCCTTCATCAAGACCTTTAATCCGGTCATCAACGGCACTACGGGCGGTTAAAATGATTACGGCATCATCGCGGTCTTTCATGGCTTTCAGCTGTTTCAAAATCTCGAAACCATCGCCGTCAGGCAACCCCAGATCTAATAAAATGAAATCGTAATTATTTACAAATATCTTTTCTTCAGCAGAAGATTTTTTCCAGGCATGCTCTACAATAAATCCTTCTTTACTCAGGAATTCATCCATTTCAAGCGCCAGGCTTTTTTCATCTTCAACGATTAATACATTCATTCCAGCTAACTTTATTTTAATTTTTTACCGCCATGCTTTGCGCTCAGCGCTACGTGTTTACCCTGCAACTAAGTTAATGTTTTTTAATATCGTCTTGCAAGCTTCTTTAATTTCTTCTTTCGTTATAATTAATGGAGGAGCTATCCGCATAGAATTGCTGCAATGTAAAAACCAGTCTGATAATACGCCATCTAAAATGCAGGCATCAATAATTTTCTTGTTGACCCCGAAATTTTCAAACTCCACGGCAAGCATTAAACCTTTGCCCCTGATTTCTTTAATTGCAGGATGTTTTAAAAGCTGTTTAAACAACCGGCCTTTTTCTTCTACTTCATCAACAATATGATCGTCTACCAAGGTGCGTAAAGTAGCTAATCCGGCAGCGCAGCAAACAGGATGACCTCCAAAGGTAGTCATATGGCCTAAGATCGGCGTATGCGACAATACTGACATGATCTCTAACGAACTGATAAAAGCCCCGATTGGCATTCCGCCGCCAATTCCTTTTGCCAGTAGCAATACATCTGGTACAACCTGGTAATGTTCAAAAGCAAACATTTTGCCACTGCGGCCAAAGCCCGATTGTATTTCGTCGAAAATTAATAAGGTACCTGTTTCATTACATTTTGCTCTTAAAGCCTGCATATAACTTAAATCGGCAACCCTTATCCCAGCTTCACCTTGTATAGGCTCAATAAAAACAGCTGCGATGTCTGAAGTGATTTTTTCGAGATCATTTAGGTTATTATGCTCAATAAAACTTACATGAGGTAAAAAGGGACCGTAACCGGCAGAATAAAAATCACTTTCCATTAAACTTTCAGCACCCTGCGTACTACCGTGATAGGCATTTTTACAGGCAATAAATCCTTTGCGGCCGGTATAACGTTTGGCCAGTTTCATGGCACCTTCTACGGCTTCAGTTCCGGAGTTTAGAAAGTAGGTACAGCTTAAGCTTTCCGGTAAAATTTCGGCCAGGGCTTTGGCAAAATTGACCTGCGGTGTTTGAACATATTCGCCATAAACCATCAGGTGCATATAGGTTTCTGCCTGGTCCTGAATGGCTTTTACTACTGCGGGATGGCAATGGCCAACATTACTTACACCGATACCGGCAATAAGATCAATGTGCTTTTTATTTTGCGCATCATAAATATAGATCCCTTTTGCCCTTACAAATTCGAGCATCAGGGGTTCCGGAGAGGTTTGTGCATTATGTTGTAAAAACAACTGACGTTGAGTAAGCATGGCACAAAAGTACGGATTTAAGAAGGATCCTATCTCTTCATCGACATTTTATGATAAAAATCCAGATATTTTCTGCCAATAGAAATCCTATGATTATTATTTAAAATGACATATGACCTTTCTAAGGTTTTAATTTGACTTTCTGCAATAATAAATGATCTGTGTATCTGGGAAAAACCTTTATTTTTGGTCAGCAGTGCTAATGCCTCAGAAAAGCTTGACCTCGAAAAAATTATCTCATGCTCAAGGTATATTTTAGTTAATCTCTCTTGGGCTTCTATCGCATAAATTTTATCTAATTTGATTTTAATAAATCTGTTTCTTTGTTCATCACTTTTTAAAAGAACATAATCATTAGCTTTTTCTGTTTGCACATTTGGAGGGTTTTGAAACAATCTCCGAATAACTTGATCAAATTTTGCCTGTGAAATTGGTTTTAAGAGAAAAGCATCTGCCTCCATTTCATAGGAGTGAATGGCATAATTGGCATGGGCAGTAGTAAATACCAACTTATTGGTTTTGTGTTTAATTAATCTTGCAAGCTCGAGGCCGTTCATTGTTGGCATTTCGATATCAAGAAAAATCACATCAACAGGTTTTTTAAGATTCTCAATCTCTTTTAGTGCAGTTGGTGCACTACAGTAAGACTTGAGTAATTTAAGTTTGGGCTGCAGGGCAATATAATCAATTATGATTTCCAGCGCAGGAAATTCATCATCAATTGCTAGGCAGGTATACATATTTTCTAGTGATCGTTAGAGTAGTCATTTTTATTTAGAATTGATTAATGCTAAAGTAATAGTTGTGTTACAGTTTTGCAAATTTATAAAATTCGAAAAAAAAGTAAAATGGTCGTTCATGTCCTTTAATGAGCTGTTCATGTTTATTAGATAGTAATTGGTACGGAAAATTTTATTTTAGATTTTTATAAAATAGGTTTGAAATTATTAATCTAATTATTTTAAACTAAAAGACATGAAAAAATTATTATTTATTGGAATGATGTGTTTGATGAGTTTAGCAACATTTGCTGAAGTGGATTTTTCAAACCTAAGGCAATGTACGGTACATTATACCGTTGTAGACGAAGATGGTGCAGTTATCTGGGGGCCAGCTAACGTGTCAGCGGATACATGTGAACATGCATTAGGGCTTGCCAGGTCGTTTTACCATATGGCTACTGGTGACAGTTCAGTTTTTCCGAAGTAAATGAAACTGGTGAGTGTTATCTGGGGGTTAGCCAATACACCTGAACATGCGGCAGTATTGCGAGGTACTTTACTTCAAAGCTACTGGTAGTAGCTCATTTTTTAATAGTGAAACTTAATCAAAAGTTAGTAGTTCGTTTACGTTTCAGTTCAATAAGACGGTCTATCGTAAACTAGGATGTCATTGATTGTGGTGTAAACGAACTAAATTGTCTGTCAAATCTTAAATGATGTATTGTGCGTAGAAAATATTTATTAAATTTTTTGCTTTTAATTTTTGTTCTTCATTCGTTTTGTGCAAAAGCGCAAAAAGGTACTATTAGTTATAAACTGACCGTTAATGAGAAAAATCTTAGCAGAGAGATGCAACAGAATTTAATTATCTATTTTGATAAGTTGAATTCTGTAGAACTAAGGATTAAACAAAAAAATCAAAGTGGTAACAATCAAGGCGATGATTTAAATCAAGTTAGGGTACTTAAATCAGGAAAACCAACCTTTGTGTTCAAAGACTTCTCGAGAAAAAAATTATTATTATCCGATTATATTGGCACTAAAAAAGTAATATTAATGGATACTTTAAATAATTTTAAATGGAGAATTTTAAAGGAAAAGAAGAAAATAGGAAATTTTAATTGTAGAAAAGCAGAAACCGCATTTAGAGGGAGGTTATATGAAGCCTGGTATACCGAAGATGTTCCTATTCAAAATGGACCGTGGAAATTTTGTGGTTTGCCTGGCTTAATCGTTATGGTTAAAGACACCGCATCTGATTTTGTATACGAATTAACAGGTGTTGATTTGAAGGCAAGATTTGAAAATAATGTAATTGGCATTCCTGTAGCCTATGAAAAAGATAAAGTTGTTACTTATAAGGAATTTAGAACTTTGTACAGGAAAAAAATTGAAGATTATATTAGATTATCTAGAGTTGAACAAACCACACCCGAAGGCATTACTGGGACAATAGACTTACATATGCCCGAAAAACAAGAGAAATTTTAATGTGCAAATATTTCATCTTTTTGTTTATTGTTTTTACACACCATCTTTCTTTAGCACAATCTGTACGGTTAACTGGTTCAGTAATCTCTGGAACCGATAAACTTCCCGCTGCTTCGATTCAACTCAAAACTTTTGGAAACGAAGATATTTTAATTTATGGTTTTTCTGACGAAGAAGGGAATTATAAACTTAGCGGTGAAATAGGCGAATCCGATAAATTCTTTTTAATTGCGGCCTATATTGGTTATAAAAGAGATACGTTAATTGTAAGTCGAACTGATCTTATAAAACAAGTTAGTTTTCATTACAATTTCAATTTAAAAGAAGATAAAAAACAGCTTGATGAAATTTATATTAAAGCGCCTAATGCCATTCAGGTAAATAACGATACCACAACCTATAACGTTCAGCGTTTTACCAGTCCTGAGGATAGAAACCTGGAAAACGTTTTAAGAAAGATGCCTGGAATTGAAGTCAATAAAGACGGAACGATCTTTTTTAAAGGTAATAAAATCAGCAAAGTATTATTGGAGGGGGATGATTTAACCGGGGGGGGATATAAAGCCATTACCAAAAACCTAAGGCCCGAGTTTGTTGAACAAATACAGGCTATAGAACATTATGTCGAAGATAATCTGCTTAAGGGCATTATTAACAGCGATGATATTGTTTTAAACCTTAAAGTAAAAAATAAGCAAGCTAAAAAGATAATAGGGAGCATCGACGGCGGTTTAGGTACAAACCATAGAAACGTATTGTCTGCAAACCTGATGTCTTTTATTAATAAAACCAAAGCATTTGCCTTTGCTAACCACAATAATTTAAATACAGCAACAAATGGCAAGGCCTCAGATCTTATAGATGAGAATAGTGCTTTTATAGGTAATAACCAAATTATCCGTCATGAGGTTGGTACCTACAATCCTTTTGATGCAACTTCATTTACCCTTAACAATACAACTCAGGGAACTATAAATGCCGTTACAAGAGTGACGGACAGGTTCAAGATCAGCTATGCACTGCTGTATTCGTGGATTAAACTTTACGGGCAATCATATTTGCAGAATATTTATTTTCCTCCAAATTCGATTTACACGGAAGACACCGATAATAGGACCAGTTTAAACAGAACATTTAAAGGTGATTTTAGTACGGATTACTTGGTTAAAAGCAATGCTCGTTTCAGGTCTAAATTTACATATAAACAAGCGACTGAGCAATTTAATAGTTCCGCTTTTTCGATATATAATAATGTAGCTGGTGACAGTGTTTCTCAAAATCAGGATGATTTAAACAGAAATTTTGATGCACAGATGAAATACACTGTCAAAACAAATCAAAGAACTGCCTATTTGCTTTCGTTAAGGATTTCAACCTATGATATGAATCAAAATTACCAAACAGGTTCACAGCTTTATCAGAATGTTCCCATATTTAATGGAAGCCGAAATTTATACCAAGTAGTAAATAATGATAATTTTAAATTCAAGTTTGATTTTGAGGGACTAAAGAGATATCATACCAGCTTTCTCTACTTAAATCTAGGTAATGAAATTAACTATTTTAAACTAAAATCAAATCTCTTTGGTGGATTTCAAAATAATCAAGTATCAATTGGGAATGATTTCATCAATGAGAATCTCTTTAAGTTAAACCAAATCTATATTACGGGTAAATATGTTTACGATAATCAGCCCATAAAGATATTAATGCAACTAAAGTCAACGGTTCAGCTACTAAAAAACATGGGGAAGGATAGTACTTATTTGATTTTTGAACCAAATTTATCTTTTTTTTATAAGTTAACCGATGTACAAAGTATTTCTTTAAGTTATAATTATAAAAATTCTAATCCCCAGCCGATTGAATATTATGAAAATTATATACTTACCAATCTGCGGAATATAAATAGTGGATTGAACAATTTTTATAACTATAATACGCATAATCTAGGTATGAATTATAATTTAAATGATTTCGATAACAGTTATTTTAATTTCAATTTGGCAATAAATGGGAGTTATAGTCAATATGGATTTCTTTACACTAACTTTTTCTTAAACACCTTAAATTATGCTAAAAAAGAACCATTTAAAGGGGTTAAAACAATAACAGCCAATTTTAGCGCAAAGAAGTTCTTTCCAGTTTTATCCATGTCATTTACTGCAAATTACGCCCCCTCTCTCTCTACTTACTATGGTAAAGCAGTTAGTATAGTAAAAGAATATAAGACTTTTAATCAAGCGGGGTCATTAAAAATAAATACGGGATTCAACTTGCCCATAAACTTTGGAATAGGAACCGAACTACAAATTAATTCCACTAGTAGTGAGGGAGAACAAATTGTTAATAATAAGTCCTTTAAATATACATTTGAGTATAGATATAAGATCAATGATCAGATTTTTAATATTTCTTCCTACAATAGATATGATGTAAATAATCAAAACTTTGATCTAATTGATACAGAACTACAGTTTAATCCTATCAAGGGGAATTTTAAGTATAGTATCCAGGGTAAAAATCTTGCTAACCTTAAAGCTTTTACCACTTTAAGTGTTAATGAAGTATATTCTTCTAATTATTCCTCTTCAATTCTGGGAAGATATATTTTGTTTAATGTATCAATGTCAATTAAATAATTAAACCAAAAAGACTTACAGTAATGTAAGTCTTTTTGGTTATGGTTTTTGACTGCCTTTAAACCTATTGAGCAACTCGCGTTTAAAACCTTCCTGTGCCCGATAAAATTTGCCTACAACTTTTATGGGCAGAGAAGATTTAAGCTTGCTGTAGTATTTTTTATTGAGATTAAGCTCTCTTTGCTTAAAATCAAATTCACTGGTAATTAAATTCTGTACCTGCGCATCTGTTAAGTTATCAATTTCGTCCACTTTTCTGAAAGAGATCATTTTCTGCATGCGTTCTTTGTGCAAGCTATTTAGTTCTGCCTGCATATCGTTATAAATTGGCCAGAAAATCTTCGCTTCATCTGGTGATAAATCCAGTTTTTGAGTAAAAAAAGCTATTTTAAGCGATTCTATTTCTTCTCCTCTTGGTCTTTGTGCCAGTAAGGTAGTGGGTAACAAAAACATTAAAGCAACAAAAAGTAAATTCTTCATTTCTGTATTAATTGTTTAGTTCCTGAGCTAAATCCCCTGACGAGAAATTGCTCAAGATATAGTTTTCCATTTCTGTATCTGACGCAGAAGCTGTTTTTATGTTAGATGAGGTTGTATTTTGTGTCTCTAAATGATCAATGATCGTACTTTCGTCAATGTCATACAATAATTGCTCATTTACCATTGCTTCTGCAGATGGTGATGACTGACTGACAGAAACTGATCCACTTTGGTAAAAATAAATACTAAATGAGGCCAACAATAAAAAGCAGGCTGCACTTACATATTTAACGATATTTCTTCTCCATAAAGGAATAACTTTGGCTTCTCTCCGGGGTTTGGATGTATTGGCAATCTTACCGGCAATTCTACTTTGCAGTGTATCAAAATAATTATCAGGCACTGTAAAAGCCTTTTCTGCTCCCGGAATTTCGGATAGGGCAATGTGGGTCTGTATGCGTTCCGTTAAATCTTCAAAATAATGCTGCGGAACTTCAAAATTGTTTTTATCTGTTTTCTGTCTTAATCCATCTAAGAATATGGCAGAAAAAATAGCCTCTTCACAATTTTCGAAATATCCATCTGGAATGGAGAAAGGATTACGTTTCTCCAAAGCAGCAAGTGCAGGAGCTTCATTCATCCAATCGTTATTTTCTATATTTTCGTTCATCACAGATATATGATACAATTAATGCGAAAAGGTTTAATAGTCTATTTCATCATTTGTAATAAAAGCTTCAATTTTTTTGGCAGCAATGTGAAATGATGCTTTTAATGCACCTACCGAAGTTCCCAATACCTCTGAAATCTCTTCATATTTCATATCATCAAAATATTTCATATTGAAGATAATCCTTTGTTTCTCTGGTAAGGTGAGGATGGCTTTTTGCAGTTTAAGCTGGAGCTTATCGCCGTTAAAATAGGATGATGCCACCAGATTATCGGCAAGTTCGGATGATACCTCATCCAAGGGTGTATTGTTACGCTGCTTTTGTTTATTTAAGAAGGTGATCGATTCGTTGGTAGCAATGCGGTAAATCCAGGTATAGAGCTGCGAATCGCTTCTGAATTTATCAAGATTTTTCCAGACCTTAACAAATACCTCCTGCAAAAGATCATCGCAATCATCGTGGTTTAAAACCAGCCTGCGGATGTGCCAGTATATTTTTTGCTGGTATTTTTTTAGTAACAGGTTAAAGGCTTCATTACGCGTATGCTCAACAGCAAACATGGCAAGAATTTCTGAATCTTCAACTTGTTTCATTATATATAGATTTGAGATGTGAGAATTGAGATATGAGATTTGATTGATGTCTCAAACCTCATATCTAATATCTCAAATCTATTTTTTTCTGCCAATTACTTTTTGAACTGCTTCAACAATGTTTACGGCATCCAAACCATATTTAGACATTAATTGATCTGGTGTTCCGCTTTCGCCAAAAGTATCGTTGGTGGCTACAAACTCCTGTGGAGTTGGCAGTTCAGTTGTTAACAAACGTGCTACGCTTTCGCCCAATCCGCCAAATTTGTTATGCTCTTCGCAAGTAACCACACATCCGGTTTTTTTAACTGATTTTAAGATGGCTTCGTCATCCAAAGGTTTAATGGTGTGGATGTTGATAATCTCGGCATCTATACCCAATTCAGCTAATTTTTCTCCCGCCTCAATTGCTTTCCAAACCATATGGCCGGTAGCAATAATGGTTACATCCGTGCCTTCGTTCACCATCCAGGCTTTACCGATCTCAAATTTTTGATCCGGATCTGTAAATACAGGGATTACCGGGCGGCCAAAACGTAAATAAACCGGACCTTCGTACTCAGCAATGGCCATAGTTGCTGCTTTGGTCTGATTATAATCACAAGGATTGATCACCACCATTCCTGGCAACATTTTCATTAAGCCGATATCTTCCAAAATCTGGTGTGTTGCACCATCTTCCCCTAATGTTAATCCGGCATGAGATGCGCAAATTTTAACGTTTTTGTTAGAATAAGCTACCGATTGACGGATCTGATCGTAAACACGGCCAGTAGAGAAGTTGGCAAAAGTACCTGTAAAAGGAATTTTACCACCAATGGTCATCCCTGCAGCAATACCAATCATATTAGCTTCTGCAATACCAACCTGTGTAAAACGCTCCGGAAAATCTTTAATAAAAGCATCCATTTTAAGCGATCCAACTAAATCGGCACATAATGCAACCACATTTTCGTTTTTCTTTCCGGCTTCATGTAAGCCAGCTCCAAAACCCGAACGTGTATCTTTTTTTTCTGTATATGTATATTTTTTCATTTTGTTTTAGATATGAGATATGAGATTTTAGATGTGAGATCAGGCGACAATTCGTTTCAAATCTCATATCTGTCGTCTCCAATCTAATTTAGTAATCCCCTAAAGTTTCTGGTAATTGTGCTAATGCTTTTGCCAATTGCTCATCATTTGGCGCTGTACCATGCCATTTGTGTGAACCCATCATGTAATCTACACCGGCACCCATTTGTGTGCTCATTAAATTTAAGATCGGTTTACCTTTTCCGGTTAAGGTTTTAGCATAATGTAATCCTTCAACTATAGCCTGCATATCATTACCATCAGTATTGATTACGTGCCATCCGAAAGCTTCAAATTTAGCTTGTAAATCATCCAGGGCAAGCACTTTACTGGTAGGGCCATCAATCTGCTGTCCGTTATAATCAACTGATGCAATTAAATGGTCAACCTTATTAAATGGGGCAAACATCGCTGCTTCCCAGTTTTGTCCTTCCTGTAATTCTCCATCACCTAAAAGCGCAAAAATATAAGATTTATCACCGTTTAACTTTTTAGCCAATGCAGCACCAATAGCCACAGATAAGCCCTGACCTAATGAACCAGAAGCAATACGGATGCCTGGTAAATGTTCGTGTGTGGTAGGGTGCCCCTGCAATCTTGAATCTAGTTTACGGAAAGTTGCCAGTTCGCTTTTATCGAAATAACCGGCATGAGCCAGTGTACTATACCAGACCGGAGAAATATGACCGTTCGAAAGGAAGAATAAATCTTCACCTGCACCTTCCATCGTGAAGTCTGTTTTGTGGTTCATCACTTCAAAGTATAGCGCAGTAAAAAAATCTGTGCATCCAAGCGAAGCGCCAGGGTGACCAGATTGACATCCGTGAACCATTCTTACGATATCTCTTCTGATTTGAGAGGCAATATCTTCTAGCTCTTTAATTGTATGTTTCATTAAAATAAGAGGTTGTTGTTACATAGCAAAGTTAATATTTTACCCGCTATATCATAATTAGTTATTGATTAAATTGAGTACTTGCTGTGTTGAATTTTTGGTGTCAACTTTTTTAATAATATGGATAATTTTTCCATCGCCATCTATAATAAAAGTGGTGCGAACCGTGCCCATGTATTTTTTGCCGTACATGTTTTTTTCTGCCCAAACGCCATAATCATTTACAATTTTCTGGTCTGTATCTGCCAGTAGAGTAAATGGTAATTGATGTTTGGTTACAAATTTTTGGTGCGATTTTTCATCGTCTACGCTAACGCCTAAAACAACAATACCTTTGGCCTGTAAACCTTGATAGTTGTCTCTGAAATCGCAAGCTTCCGCAGTGCAGCCCGGGGTATCGTCTTTTGGATAAAAATAAAGTACAACTGTTTTGCCTTTATAATCGCTCAACGAAACTTCGTTTCCACTTTGATCTTTTGATGTAATTGCAGGTGCCTGATCACCTTCTTTTAATTCTGCCATATATAAAATGATTGAATTTTTATGTTCATGGATCTGTTAATTAATGCCGCAATGTAAACAGTTTAAATTGTTATACTGTTCGCAGAGATTTAAAAGATGACATTTTAAAACATTTTTACCCCTTATTTGGAAAAATGTATTGGGTATCGTCTTGTGTTTTCTTTCATATCTGTAACCACCAGTTCAAACGAATGTTTGCCTGATGGCGTTCGCTCATCGAAACTGTGCCAAAGTGTTGCGGTTTTGGCATCAAATTCCATTAATACCCACTGACCATCGATATAACCGTTAAAACTTTTTATTCCGGATAAATTATCGCTGATCTTTAAAATTATTTTAGATAAACCAGCCATATTTTTTCCCTCGGAGATATTTACAGGTGTTATTCTTGGAGCAATGGTATCGGTGGCAATATAAAAGCTGCCAAAGTTTTTTGGCTTGGCTGTAACATAGCCGTTTTCGAAAAAACCACCCTGCGATGAACCGTTTGAATTTACGATTAAGGCTTTACTCCGAAGATTTTCCGGGAGGTTATCGGCCTTGATTGAGATATCGAATCCCAGGTGTAATGGCGTATATCTGTTATGGATCTGATGAACGGCAGACCAGGCATTACCCGTTGGTTTAGGCAACTTTTTATAAGTGAAGTTTAAATCGCTGTACAATGTCCCGAGCGGGAAAAGCACTTTAATATCTTCGGTATTAAATTCGTTTGCTTTATTGTATGGATAAATGATTCCAGTTGGAAGAACAGGTGCAGCAGTAGTTGCCAACCCTGCATTTACCGTAAAAGGGAGGATAGAGGAGTTTCCTTTCGAATCGGTAATGATGTAGCGAAGCTGGTGTGGAGCTCCGTCGTTGAAATTGATCCTGCCGTTATTGACCAAACCACTATAAATTTTTAAAGGGTTGCCAGGTTCAACAAAACTTTTTTGGATACTTCTCTTTGTATTTAAATAAGTAGGATAATCGATATGCGAATTAATCGCTTTACTGTTTTCGAAAGCAAAACGTTCAAGGGCTGAAGTATATACTTTTTTACCGTCCACCTCTAGTTGAATAGAATACACGCCATTAGTTCCTGATAAACCATTATGCCTGTCGGTTACCACTATGCCAAAGCCAACTTCGCCAGTTAGGTTAATTGGTGCCGTGATTTTATAATTACCATTTGCTCCAATGATGCCAATGGCTTGTTTTGGTGTGTTTTCATTAAAAACCTTACCGTTTAAACGGTATACATACAATCCATGGATAACAGGGGGGATATTATCGGGAATGTTGATCCCGAAAAACTGCGGATTGATGGTTTCTTCCGTTTTGGTGTCCCTGATTTCGAAATGCAGATGTGGGCCACCAGAGCTGCCACGGTTACCAGACCAGGCAATAATTTCGCCTTTATGCACGGGAATTAATGTAGCATCAGGAAATTCATCAATCTCAAATGATTTTTTTTCATATTCAAAATTTTTAACAATTGTGGCAATTTTTGGCGCAAAGCGTTGCAAGTGGCCGTAAACCGTGGTAAAACCATTTGGATGATGAATGTACAATGCCTGCCCAAAACCACTGTTTTGCACCCTTAACCTCGAAATATATCCATCTGCAACCGCATAAACCGGATAACCTTCGCGCTGGTTGGTCCTGAAATCGATTCCGGAATGAAAGTGATTGCCTCTTATTTCGCCAAAAGAGCCTGCAAGGGCAGGAGGGGTGATATCCAAAGGTTGTCTGAAATCGGTAATCGGATATTTATTGTTACTGAAAATCTGTTGCGCCCGGGTAAAGGTTGTAACAAATAAAAGGCAGATTGAAATGTAAAATTTTAACTTGTAGCGGATCGGGTTTTTAATCATTCGTTATTTTACCTCAAAATTTAAAAGTTGCTTTCCCTCTAACCAGGCTTCCAGTTTGTCGCCTTTATGTATTTTTCCAACACCCTCAGGCGTTCCGGTAAAAATTAAATCGCCTTTTTTTAAAGTGATATATTGAGAAACAAAGCTGATTATCTTTTCGAACGAGAATAACAAATCTTTAGTATGGCCGATCTGTCGGCGTTCGCCATTTATCTTTAACTCGAAATTTAAATTGTAGAGATCTGCATAATCGCTTTTAGGCAAAAAAATACTGATTGGCGCTGAATTGTCAAAAGCTTTCGCCAGCTCCCAGGGCAATCCTTTTTCTTTATGTTTAGTTTGGATATCCCGTGCGGTAAAATCTATACCCAGACCCAATTCATCATAATAATTAGTTGCAAATTTTTCAGCAATGTGTTTACCTTCTTTACAGATTTTTAATACGACCTCCAGTTCGTAATGCACATCATCAGAGAAATCGGGAAGGTAAAATGGTTTGTTGTCTTTTAATACAGCTGTATCTGGCTTCAGGAAAATTACAGGGCTAGTTGGAACCGGGTTACTCAACTCTTTTGCATGCGCTGCATAATTTCTGCCAATGGCGATGATTTTCATTGTTAATTATAATATATGAGAAAATAAATGTGGGATTAACCCGCATCAATCAAAAATAGAAAAGAAAATGGTGTTATAAAACTGAGATCCGTTTTACCTGGCTTTCTGAACCTGCAATAACCCTTAAAAAGTAAATGCCTGGATTAATTCTGTTAGGAACAACAAAGTTTTTGGCATGCTCGCCGGCATTTAAACGTTCGTTTAAAAGTGTTGCTACTTCATTTCCCAACAGATCGATAATTTTAATCGTTGTTTGGGTGCCATCTTTTCCAATAGCTAAAATAATATTTAACTGGTCTTCTACCGGGTTAGGATATATTTTTATGATGCTCAACAATTTATCTTTTGGTACCACTGTTACATTTTTGGGCACTGTAGAATAAGTATTGAACATTCCTGAACCGCCTGCTGTCATAAAAAGAGGTTTGTAAGGCGTAATATTGGCTTTAATTTCAGGAATGCGACTTGTTTTTTTTGTTCTGTTTTTTAAGCTAATGTGAATGCTATCAGTTTGTTGCGACCAAGAATTTACGCTGCATAACAAAACCATGCACAATGTGCAGGCGAGTTTTGTGAGTAACGTTATCTTAGTGTAGAGTTTCATCAAATTGGTATAGCAAATGTATTAATTTAAAACAAAGAAATTAAACATTTTGTTTAAAACCCATAATTTAACACAATTTAACAATAAAATTTAATTTTCATAGTGTTAAAAATACACAATAATTTGGTTGTTAAATTGTTATAGTTAGTTTACTTTTGCCGCACTAAAATATCAACGAAGTGTCAAATCATAAAAATGTCAACGCGTTAACCGCCGGCGGTGTTCTAATTAGTTTAGGAATTGTGTTCGGTGACATTGGTACATCTCCACTATATACCTTAAATGCAATTTTTACTACAATTTTAGGGGGTAAACAGGATATAAACCCCACCAATGTTTTGGGCGTTTTATCCTGTATTATTTGGACATTAACTCTACAAACTACCATTAAGTACGTTATTATCACCCTTAGAGCGGATAATAAAGGTGAAGGTGGTATTTTCTCTCTATTTTCACTGGTGCGCAAAAAGGCTAAGTGGTTGGTTGTTCCGGCCGTTGTAGGTGGTTGTGCATTACTCGCAGATGGTATCATTACGCCTAGTATTACGGTAACATCAGCTATTGAAGGGCTTACCAGTAAGTTTGATGTACCGGTTATTCCAATTGTCATCACCATTTTAACCATTCTGTTTATTATCCAGCAGTTTGGTACCAATATGGTGGGCAAGCTATTTGGCCCGGTAATGTTTGTTTGGTTTGCTGTGCTTGGTGTTGTGGGTGTTTCCTTTGTGATCAAAGATTTTAGCATTCTCAAGGCGTTTAATCCTTATTATGCCATCCATTTATTGGTAACCAATAAACTCGCGTTTTTAATTTTGGGTGGGGTATTCTTATGTACAACCGGGGCAGAGGCTTTATATTCTGACTTAGGTCACTGTGGAAGAAATAACATCAGAATCAGTTGGATTTTTGTGAAACTTACGCTTATACTAAACTATTTAGGACAGGGCGTTTGGATTTTGCAGAACAGCGACAGTTATATTCCTGGTGCGAAAATGAATCCATTTTTTCAGATCGTTTCCAGTCAGTTTCAGATCCCGATGGTTATATTGGCCACAATGGCGGCAGTGATTGCCAGTCAGGCTTTAATTAGTGGCTCATTTACCTTAATTGCTGAGGCAGTACGCCTAAACCTTTGGCCGAAAATCAAAATTATTTATCCATCAGTTTCAAAAGGTCAGTTATATGTTCCTTCCATCAACTGGATGTTATGGATTGGTTGCTGTGGTATAGTATTCCTGTTTCAAAAGGCAGAGAAAATGGATGCGGCATATGGTTTATCCATCACCATAGCCATGTTGATGACCACCATTCTGGTGAGTTTTTATCTGCGGAGCAGACGTTTCCCGAAATATTTAATAGCCTTGTTCTTCTTTACTTACGTCATTATCGAAGGCACATTTTTGATCAGTAACTTAACTAAATTCTTACATGGCGGCTGGGTAACGGTATTAATTGGTTCCTTATTATTTACGGTGATGTGGAGTTGGTTTGTAGCCCGGAAGATCAAAAACCGTTTCGTTAAATATGTCGAAATTGAAGATTACTATCAGATTCTAACCGAATTGAGCAGTGATGAATCAGTTCCGAAATACTCTTCACAATTGGTTTATTTAACGAGTGCCAACTTTAAAACGGAGATCGAATCGAAAATTATCTATTCCATTATTCAAAAGGAGCCGAAACGCGCTGATGTATACTGGTTAGTGCATGTTGATGTAATGGATGAGCCTTATACCTTAGATTATAAAGTTGAGTTTTTGATTCCAGGCAAGTTAATCCGGATCGACTTCAGGTTGGGTTTTAGGATTGAGCAGCGTGTAAATTTACTTTACCGCAAAGTGGTTGAAGAGTTAGTGAAAAATGGAGAAATTGATATTACCAGCCAATATACATCGTTAAACAAGCATAAAATTGCTGGCGATTTCAGGTTTGTACTTTTGGAAAAACATTTATCGAAGTTTACCAAATTGAGTTTCTATGAGAGACAGATTATGGATTACTATTTTATCCTGAAGAAATTAAGTTTATCTGAGGAGCGAAGTTTTGGCCTGGATAGCAGTTATGTTGATGTAGAAAAGGTACCGCTGATCTTCGTTACACCAGATGATATTGAATTGCATAGATTACCCGTTTAAGCAATGAGAACTGCACTTTTGATTTTGGGTATGGTGCTATTTATAGCGGGTCCTGCAGCCAAAATATACCATCTTGATCATGCGAATAATTATATGATCGCATCTGGATTAGGCCTCGTGATGATTACCTCGCTGGCCTTTATCAAAAAGAAATAAACATAATCCTCTTTCTGTTGACGGAAGGGGATTTTTTGTTTCTTAATAAAACTTGTCTTCATTTCACTTGCCTGGATTATTGATGATATAATGAGAGATGTTATGATATGCTCTTTCATCACGAATGATGTGTTCGTAATAATTACGCTGCCAAAGCTTTCCCATTGTTTTATTGTGTGACATGAACAACTGCAAGCAAGCATTTGAAACAATTGATTTATACGCGCCAACAATATCAGCAATGGTCGGGGCAACCCTTGCGGTCGCCCTGTTTAATTCTTTTTGTTCTTGTGCGACCGCAAGGGTCGCCCCGACCGTAGTTCGATCTGATAAGACGATGATGCCATGCATATGATTAGGCATGATCTGAAAAACATTAAGTTCAAAATTCGGAAATCTCTCCGCTAAATTAATCCATTCGTTATAAGCCATAGTTCCAGACTGATTTAAGATCATTTCGTCACCTGAAACCTTTCCAAATCTGTGGATTCTATCTTCACAGCAGATTGTGATGAAATACGCTCCTGCTTTTGAATAGTCGTAACCCTTTAATCTGATCGATCTTCGATGATGTATTAGAGGATTGAATTTCATTTAAGTTAAATTTCCGGATTTGCCAATTTACTATGCCTGTAACCATAGGCAAAATAAACCACTAAGCCCACTACCAGCCAGATACCGAAACCGATCCAGTTCGAAATGCCAAGCTCACACATCATGTATAAACAGCTGATCAGGCCCAAAACCGGAATCAATGATAGGTTTTTGGTGATGCAATAGTATGTGATGACTACGCAGATGATCAGGAAAATCCACATCGGGATTTTGTGTTTAAATAAACCCCAGCCGCTTTCGTATTTCTTCTCTACAGGTACTTTTGAGGCGGAAATAAACTGCTCATAACGATCAGCAGGTAATGCACTCAGGTAAGATTCTGCATCTACTTTCTCGGCCAATACAATTTGCGGTGCAGCATTTTTAACAATTTCCGCTTTAACAATTTTCAGTTCATCGCCAGTTAAAGAAGTAACAAAAGTTACGGTTTGGATGGTTTTAGGCGAATTAAAAAAGAATGCTTTGGTCTCTTTTTCATATTTCGTAAAAGCGAAAATTAAGGCGCCAATCAAAATAACCGGAACAATAAACTTACTGTTTACATAAGGTATTTTGAATTTTCCACGTTGAACATCGGGCCTGTTCTGTAGTACCAAAACCCCGGCACAAACCAATACGAAAGCGAAAAGTGTTCCGATGGAGCAAAGATCGGTTACGATGGTGAGGTTCATAAACAACGATGGTACAGCCACTACAAAGCCTACTACAATTGTGGCAAATGATGGTGTTTTGTATTTCGGGTGGATTTTAGAAAAAGATTTCGGCAGCAGCCCGTCTCTGCTCATACTCATCCAGATCCGGGGTTGACCCATCTGAAACACCAAAAGTACACTGGCCATGGCGAATACCGCACTTACGGCAATAATACCGCTCATTAATTTTAGGTTAATCTGATCAAAAACGAATGCAAGCGGATCGCCGACAGCTAAGGTATCTGATTTAACGATACCGGTTAAAACCAATGCAATAGCTACATAAAGGATGGTACAGATAATGATTGCCCACATCATTCCACGGGGTAAATCGCGTTGTGGGTTCTTACATTCTTCAGCCGTTGTAGAAATGGCATCAAAACCGATATAAGCAAAGAATACTGCAGATACGCCCTTTAAAACACCAGAAACTCCGTTAGGAGCAAATGGATCCCAGTTTTTGGTATCAACATAAAAGATACCTACAGCTAAAACCAAAAGAATTACCGCAAGTTTAACCACCACCATGGCGTTACTGGCATTACGACTCTCTTTCATACCTCGGTAAATTAACCAGGTAATTAAAATGATAATGCCTAAGGCAGGAATATCTGCAACAAGGTGAAAGTTACCGATTTTTGGAGCAGTGAGCCAGGCATTATTGGCCAAAGCAGTGGCAGAATCTAAATCTGCAAGGTTTTTACCAGCGGCTAAAAGTGCTTCGGCATGTTGATGTCCGTTATAAGCACTTAAATAATCCATCGTCATCCAATCGGGCACGTGGATGCCATCAATGCCAAGCGGCGGTATTTTTATGGTGGAGAGTAGCCCCGTAAAGTAATCAGACCATGATATGGCTACCGTAATATTACCGATAGAATATTCCATAATGAGCGACCAACCGATAATCCAGGCCACCAGTTCGCCAAAGGCTACGTAAGAATAGGTGTAAGCACTACCCGAAACCGGTACCATTGAGGCAAACTCTGCGTAAGCAAAGGCTGCAAAACTACAGGCCACCGCTGTAAAAATAAATAAAAAGATTACCGCCGGACCGCCATCTGCACTGGCCTTGCCAATCGTACTGAAAATGCCCGCTCCAATAATTGCTGCTATTCCAAAAGCTGTTAAATCGCGTACACCGAGTGTTTTATGTAATGTATTTTCGTGATCGCCATAGCCTTTTGCCGCATCTTGTAATATCTTGGAAATAGATTTCTTTCTGAATAGCTTTTCGAACATCTTTTGTTTGCTTGTTTGTTCAAACTTATAAAAAGTTTGGCTAAAAACGTTTAAAGCAAGATATAATTTTCAATACACTATGCCATGGGTAGTAAAATGCAGTCAAAAAAGAGGCTTGTTTATTAGATTGGAGTAAAAATTTAAAATTATTTGGGCTGAATAATCCTTTGTTTGATTCGCATAATTTTACGCTGTTTAAAAGTCCTAATTTTGTTGTCAATAATCAATCAGATAAATAAGAGCCCTTAACCAGGTGTTTGATTGAAATATTTTTAACGATAACAGTACCAGGATGAATGCAGATACAGCACAAGTAAAATATATTAAAAAACGTCACCAGGGTTTAGCCACTATACTGGCCTTTGCCTTAATTCCATTATCGGGTTTTGCAACCGATATTTATATCCCCTCCTTACCAACAATGGCAGGCGAAATGCAGGTAAGCAGTGTTCAGGTTCAACTTACTTTAAGTATCTTTTTAATTAGTTATGGTGTTGCACAACTTTTTATCGGGAGTGTGCTTGATAGCTTTGGCAGGTATAAAATCTGCCTGTATGCGTTATTGATTTTTGCAGCAGCAAGTGTAGTCATTGCCACAACACATCAAATTTACCTTATTTATTTAATGCGCATTATCCACGGACTTACTGTTGGCGCGATTGTAGTTGCAAAGAGAGCATACTTTGTCGATCTTTTCGAAGGCAATCAGTTAAAACACTACCTCAGTCTGTTTTCCATCATTTGGTCTACCGGGCCAATTGTAGCGCCTTTTATTGGTGGTTATCTTCAAACAGTATTTGGTTGGGAATCTAATTTCTATTTTTTGGCAGGTTTTGCGCTTGTTTTTGCATTATTTGAGTTATTATTTAGTGGCGAAACTTTAAAACATTTTACCGATTTTCAGCTAAAGAAAATAACAGGTATTTATATCGAAATGATTAAAACAACCAGTTTTACGTTAGGTATTGTCATGTTGGGATTAGCCTATTGTATGGTGATGGTTTACAATATGACCGGTCCGTTTATTATTGAACACCATTTTAATTTTTCACCGGTTATTGCGGGTTACAGCTCATTGTTTTTAGGTTTTGCATGGATGGTCGGCGGCTTTATCGGCAAAGCTACCATTAACAGGCCGTTCTTTAAAAGATTAATGATCAACTCGCTGTTTCAGGTAGGATTTGTAATTATGATGATGATAAGTTTGAACTTTGTTTCTAACATCTGGTCGTTAATTTTCTTTGCCTTTTTAATCCATGTAGGGGCTGGCTTTACCTTTAATAATTATTTTACTTTCTGTCTGAGCAAATTTCCGAAAAATGCAGGCATTGCAGGCGGATTAACAGGAGGTATTACTTATGTGATTGTATCATTTTTAAGCTATGGATTGGTAAACCTGATCCCGGCTAAAGATGAACGTAACCTTAGTTATAGTTATCTGATTATGATTTTACTGTCAGTTTTAGTGATGTTTGTAATTCTCAGGATCAGGAAAAAGGATGAGGTAGGAGATTAACTGTTTCTGCCTCAATAACCTGATCTTATTTGCTATTTTATTTTCAGATAAGTACCTTCTAATGTTGCGTTGAATCCGAATTCACAATCATTTAACTGGTATGAACCTTCCTGCGAAATGATTAAAAAGCCATTGTAAAATTTAACTTTGAATTTACAGGATTTATTCACCTGAATAATCAGCTGGTTATTTTTTAAAACAGCCTTCCCAGATGCATCAGCAATGTTTCTTCCAGGATCATGGGTAACCGAACCAATATCATAGCTGTAGGTATTACCGCTTACTTTTTTGATGGTGATGCTTCCCTGATACCCTTTTTCTCCGTATTGATAAGCATATTCTCCCGCAAGTTGATGAGGCTGAAGGGATAAAAATGTTTCAGGCTTAAGACTTTGATTGGTTTTAACAGCTAGTATGATCGTATAACGGGTATCCGATTTGGTGCCAGACCATTCGCCTTCCAATTTATTGTTTTTACGTGCAGCATCAATACGCCCGCTAATATTTCCATCTTTCTCAAATTCATACAGCGAATACTGATTTTGATCTTCTATATGGCCAATAATTTTAATTGGCTTTTTTAACTTGGTATTTAAATATTTGATTTCTCCTAAAATGAGCTGGTTCGAAACAGAAATGTTTAATTCAACCGGAATTTTTTTATTTATGAAACCGCTTAAGGTATATTTCTGTATAGTACTATTTGGTTGTGCGTAACAAATGCTTTTTGAAAATATTAAAATGATCAATATTACTCTAAGGAGGCGCATAAAATTTTTTTTTCTAAAAATAAAAAAGTCGCGGAGATTAACCGCGACTTGATAAATATATTTGATTATCCCAATTTCTCTAACTCATCTTTAACAAAACTTGCCAGTTCTTGTACATATTCCGAACTAAAATCAAATTTAATTCCTGCAGTTTCATAGATTTCGTTTATTGGTTTAGTATAACCAAGCGCAAGTGCATCTAAATATTGCGCTAGCGCTCTTTCAGGATTTTCTTTATAATTTTTCCAAACGGCGATGGCACCTAACTGGGCGATGGCATATTCGATATAGTAAAATGGCACTTCGAATAAGTGCAGTTGTTTTTGCCATACATTTCCAAATTGCTGCTCTAAATCAGTCCAATCAGCAAAACCGGCACCAAAACGGTTATAAATCTGCTTAAATGTTTCCTCACGGTCAGCTGCGGTATGGCTTGGATTGGTGTAAATCCAGTGTTGAAACTGATCAATTACGGCAACCCATGGCAATGTTTTCAACACATCAGCCAACTGTTCTTTTTTAGCACGGTTTAAATCCTCTTCATTGTCGAAATAAACATCCCACTTATCCATCGAAATTAATTCCATACTCATCGATGCCAGTTCGGCTACTTCGGACGGGCAATGTTTAAAATCGTTTAACTCCAGATTTGCGGTTAAAAAAGTATGGATAGCATGTCCTCCTTCATGAACCATGGTGGTTAAATCGCGTAACGAATTGGCCGAATTCATGAAGATAAACGGGGCTCCTGTTTCAGCCAGCGGGTAATTGTAACCTCCGGGTGCTTTACCTTTTCTACTTTCTACATCAAAAAGATTATTGGCTTTCATGGTGGCCAATTTTGACCCCAATTTTTCATCAATGGCATTAAAGCAGGCAATACTTTTATCAATCAGCTCTTCGCCATTGTTGAATGGTTTTAAGGCAGGTTTACCGCTTACGCTTACTTCCAAATCCCAGGGCTTCAACACCTCTAAGGCCAATGCTTCGCGGCGTTTTTCAGCCTGTTCTTTTAAAATCGGAACAATTTCCTTTTCAATCGCATTTGCAAAATCATAACAATCCTGCGGAGTATAATCGAAACGTCCCAAAGCCTGGAACATGTAATCGCGATAGTTTTCAAAGCCCGCATTTAAGGCCACCTGATTACGCAGCCTGATCAGCTCATCAAACAAAATATTTAAATCGTCTTTATCAACCAAACGGCGTTGTTGGATCGTTCTCCAGGCATTTTCGCGTACTTCACGGTTTAAATCTTTAATAAAAATAGAAGCTTGCTCCAAAGTATACTCTTGTCCGTTTAACTCCACACTCATGGCGCCTGTAATACGCTGGTATTTCTGTTGTTTTACCTGAAGTTCAGTGAAAAGTTCAATATTTTCATCGCGGTAAAGTTCTAAGGCTTTTTTAATCGCACGACTGTATACGAAATATTTTTCTTTGTCTAAATCATCCATAAAAGGGCTTTCGACAAATTTTTTGTTCAGTTCGTTGGCTAACGGTGAGATTTTTGGTTCAATTTCCGTCGCAAAATATTGAAAGTTTTTAACCAGCTCCTCATTCGCCGTATCACAGCTCATTTTAATGTATCTCCAGGCAAAATCTTCTTCCAAAGCTGCTTCCAGCTCCGAACGGTCTTTTAACCATTGCGCTAATTCGCCGGTGCTGTTTATTTCGCGGTTTTGCAGTTCAGTAAAAAGTGGTTCTAAATTTTCCCAGGTAATGTTTAGTTCCTGTGGAATGTATTTTCTGGGTTTCTTTATGATATTCATGTTTATAAGATTATTGAATGAGAGAAGGATTGAATTAGAGAATGGTTTTCATTCAGTCATTCAAAATCATTCATTCACTCATTTTTATTTATGTCTCAAATACGCATCTATTAAAAAGCATATTGCAAATACTACCGATGCATAACCATTTAAGGTTTGAAATGCCCTATTTACTTTACTAATGTCATTTGGTTTTACCAGCAAATGCTGATAAATCAACATCGAACAGAAAAACACAATACCTACGTAATAAACCCAGCTAAAGGATGTAAAAAACACAGGTAAAATAACACAAGTGGCCGAAAGTATATGCAAAAGCACCGAAACATTTAAAGCATTTTTAATGCCAAGTGCTGATGGGATGGAATGTAATTTTTCTCCGCGATCAAATTCTTCGTCCTGTAAGGCGTATATGATATCAAACCCACTTACCCAAAATAATACCGTTAAAGAGTAAAGTACAGGTACCAGGGCAAAATGTCCGGTTACGGCAATATAAGCACCGATAGGGGCAAGCGCCAGGCCCAGGCCCAATACCAGGTGGCACAGTGCAGTAAAACGTTTGGTGTAGCTGTAAAATAAAACCACAAATAAGGCAACCGGCGATAAATAGAAACAAAGTGGATTAATAAAATAGGTAGCAATAGCGAATAGCAGGCAATTGATGATTACAAAAGTAAGTGCCTCATTTGCCGAGACTTTACCCGCAGGGATATCGCGCATTTTGGTCCTTGGGTTTTTTGCATCAATATTCCTGTCGAGATAACGGTTAAAAGCCATGGCTGAGTTTCTGGCAAAAACCATACAGAGCAACACTAAAATGAGTTTATACCAGGAAAATGGATTTTCTGTTGTGGTTACGCCCAAAAAGAAACCAATCATGGCAAATGGCAGCGCAAAAACGGAGTGAGCGAATAATACGAGTGAAAAGTATTTTTTCATTTATTAGAAAGGGTTAACTGTACAAATCGGTTAACTGGTTAATTGTGTTAGTTGAGTCAATGGTTTTATCGTTCATTGATAGCTTAAGGGTTTAAAGAAAAATCAGTCGTTAAATCGATTTCTGAAACATGCTTTGACCAATGAACTACAAAACTATAAACCATTTGACCAATCAAACTAATGACTAATGAACTAATAAACCATCTAAAACTTTTTATAATCCGTTGGAACGACGAAATCTTTATTCACTTCATAAATGAAATTTAAAACTTCATCTTTTCCGTTGCCTTTTTCGGCAGAAGTAATAAAGGTTGACGGAATCTCTTCAAAAAATTCGCCCAGCTTTTTTTTAAAGGCCGCTACATTTTTCTGTGTGGTGGTCATTCCTTGTTTATCTGCTTTGGTAAAAATAAGCGAAAAAGGGATTTGTTTTTCGCCCAGCCAATAGCAGAACTCGATATCGATTCCCTGCGGTTCTAAACGACTGTCTATCAAAACAAAAACGCACTGTAAGCTTTCTCTTTTAGTGATGTAGGCGCGGATAAATTTTTCCCACTTCTCTCTACTCGTTTTAGAAACCTTCGCATAACCATAACCTGGTAAATCGACAATATACCAGGCTTCATTAATTAAAAAATGATTAATCAACTGTGTTTTTCCCGGACGCTGAGAGGTTTTGGCCAAACCATGTTGATTAACGAGCATGTTGATCAGTGAAGATTTACCTACATTAGAGCGGCCAATAAATGCATATTCGGGCATAATTGGTGCCGGTAATGCCGAAATCTGTGTGTTGCTGCAAACAAAAGTTGCCGTTTTGATAATCATTGTGCAAAGGTATGAATTAGTTTTGAGTTGAGAGTTGGGCGTTCGGAGTTGAAAATCCGTCGTCGTCAGCGATTCGTAAAGTTTAAGGCAATCGCTAAACTGCAAACTCTAAACTCCAAACTGCAAACTCTTTTCTATATCTTTGCTCCATATCATGAATCAGAATATTACCCCATACCAAGTAGAAGATGCAACTAAAAAAGAGCAGGTTGCAACCATGTTTAACAACATTTCTGGCACTTACGATTTTTTAAACCATTTTCTTTCTTTAGGGATTGATGTATTATGGCGGAAAAAAGCCATTAAAGAATTGGTTTCCATCCAACCCCGTACTTTACTGGATGTAGCTACAGGAACTGGCGATTTTGCTTTTGAAGCGATTAAAAAGCTGCATCCGGAAAGGGTAATTGGCGTTGACATTTCTGAAGGCATGTTAGAAGTGGCCAGAAAAAAAATTAACGAACGTAGTTTAAATGAAGTTTTCGCCGTTCAGGTGGGCGATTCTGAGGGGTTGCATTTCGAAAACGATACATTTGATGCCATAACCTGCGCATATGGCGTGCGTAACTTCGAAAATCTCGAAAAAGGATTAGCGGATATGTACAGGGTATTAAAGCCCAATGGTAAAATGGTCATTCTGGAATTTTCAAAACCAAAGGTTTTCCCGGTAAAGCAATTGTATAGTTTTTACTTTAAACAGGTAACGCCTTTTTTTGGAAAGCTTTTCTCGAAAGACCACAGAGCCTATACTTATCTGCCAGAATCGGTAGCCGCTTTTCCAGACGGGAAGGATTTTACCAGCCTGATGGAAAAAATTGGGTTTAAAAGTACCAAACAAAGAATTTTAACGTTTGGAATAAGTTCGATATATGTAGGAACCAAATGATCAGAAAATTAAGCCTCATTCTTTCATTTCTTATGATTTCTACAGCTGCCTTTGCTCAAAACTGGGGTGGTGGAATAGATGATGAAGATTGGAGTTTTGGTTTTAATTTTCAATATATCTCTGCCGAGTATAAAATCCTTAAAAAGCCAAATTGGCGATCCCCTTTTTATGAAGTGCCAAATTCTTTGGATCCATCGTATGATCCAAATTCTGGCATTCCGGTTACCTCAACCTTAAATGCTGTTTCCAGTCCGCCATCTCAAGGTTTTGGATTGGGCTTTGTAATGAATAGAATGATCTCTGATAACTTTGATATCAGGGCAACGCCTTCGCTTATTTTTAGCGATAGGGTAGTCACTTACGAGTATGAACCTATGGCGCCGATTAACGTTGGCAACGGCCAAACTAAAAATTTCCAAACAGTGGTGGATAGAAAAGTGCAGGCCACCATGTTTGAATTTCCACTGGGCATAAAGGTAAAATCGAACCGGCTGAACAATTTTAGGGTATACTGGTTAGGTGGCGCTAAATATTCTATAGACATCGCTTCGAAAAAGAAAACCTTTGATGAAGGAGAAACTGCTGTTAACAAGTTTTTAAAAAATAAAAGGAATTATCTGTCTTACGAAACGGGTGTCGGTTTCGATATTTATTTTGAGTATTTTAAAATGTCGCCCGAAATAAAACTATCCTACTCGGCCAACGATTTGCTACAGCATGACAATACCATTTACGCCAACCCGATAGATAAGTTGAAATTACGTCAATTAACATTCAGTTTAATTTTTCAATAGTCCTGCAATTCAAAAAAACTTACCTTTGCTGGTGTAGGTAAATCCAAGAAGGTATCTTAAAGGCTTTACCCACACTTAAAATTCATAAAAATGTCTAAAATCGCATTAATTACAGGCGCAACTTCTGGTATTGGCGAAGCTTGCGCCCATACATTTGCCCAGCAAGGCTACAATCTGGTATTATTGGCCCGCAGAAAAGATCGGTTAGCTAAAACTGCTCATCATTTGGAAGATAAATATGGCATCAGTATTCAACAGGTTTTGGCAGATGTGCGCGATAAAGATAGTCTTGCTGCAACATTAGAATCCTTGCCGGCAGCATGGAAAAAGGTTGACGTTTTGATTAATAATGCTGGTTTGAGTCAGGGTTTAGATCCTATTGATAAAGGTGATACCAATGATTGGGACACCATGATTGATACCAATGTGAAAGGTCTGCTTTATGTAACCAAAATTGTGTCCAACTGGATGATTCCAAATCAATCTGGCCATATTATTAATATAGGCTCTATTGCAGGGAAAGAAGTTTATCCAAACGGAAACGTATATTGTGCCAGCAAACATGCCGTAGATGCTTTGAGTAAAGGCATGCGTATTGATTTATTGCCCTATGGCATAAAGGTTACCGAAATTAACCCGGGTATGGTAGAAACCGAATTTTCGGTAGTGCGCTTTAAAGGTGATGAAGACCGTGCGAAAAAGGTATATGAAAACCTGGAACCGCTCATTGCCGATGATATTGCCGATGCCATTTGGTATGTGGTAAGCAGGCCAAAACATGTTAACATTAACGATATGCTGATTATGCCAACCGCACAGGCTACTGCTACGATTATAAACAGAGGTTAGTCAGGTTAACTGTATAAACTGTTTAAATTGATAAACTGTACGATTAACCGATTTGAAAAATTAACCAACTAAGAAAAAACAAATTAGGTTTTTGGACTATGGGTTTCTGCGATTAACCGATTTGGACAATTAACCGATTAACCGATTAACCATTTAAAAGAAAATGATATCAAATACAATAGATCAGGAAATTAAAAAAGCCATGTTGGCTAAAAATAATGCACAGTTAAGAGGCTTAAGAGCAATAAAGGCAGCTTTACTTTTGGCAAAAACGGAGAAAGGATCTTCAGAAGAAATTACAGAAGAAACCGAAATTAAAATTCTTCAGAAACTGATTAAGCAACGCCGCGAATCTGCTGATATTTACAGGCAACAAAATCGCGAAGATTTGTATCAGGTTGAAAACGAAGAGATTGAAGTAATTAATCAGTTTTTGCCTAAACAGTTAGATAGGGAAGAAGTTGCCTCAATTATTGAGGGGGTTATCAAACAATCTGGCGCTACATCGGTTAAAGATATGGGTAAGGTAATGGGGATGGCAAACGCAGCACTGGCTGGTAAGGCAGATGGTAAATTAATTGCGGAGATTGTTAAAGAAAAACTAGCTTAGTAGAGCTTAAAGCAGAAAGACTAAAGCTAAAAGCTGATAAAAGAATATGTATCTTGATACTATTTACTTGCTTCTTGATACTTATAAATAGGTTTTTATACCGTTTTCGATTTTATTTCAGAAAAATGGCATATAAATGCATAATTTTAATTTTACTCTACTAACTTAGTACTACAATACCATCTATAATAGATATGACTTACCCGATAATAGAAGAAGACGGATTTAAATACATTGAAGCCGGAACTGGCGAGACACTGGTATTGCTGCATGGCCTAATGGGCGAACTAAGCAATTGGGAACAGGTTATAGAACAGTTTAAAGATCGCTACAGGGTAATTATTCCAATTTTACCAATTTACGATCTGCCTATTTTAACATTAGGCGTAAAAGCATTGTCGAGATATCTTCACCGCTTTCTAAAATATAAAAATTTAAGCCAGGTAGTGCTTATAGGCAATTCGCTTGGTGGCCACGTAGGTTTGGTATTTACGGTTGCTCATCAGGAGTTTGTTAAAGCGCTGGTACTTACGGGCAGTTCTGGTTTATATGAAAATGCTTTTGGAGGGTCTTTCCCGCGTAGAGAAAGTTATGATTACATTAAGGAAAAAGTAGAATTTACATTTTACGATCCGGCAACAGCAACCAAGGAACTGGTTGATGATGTTTTTAAAACGGTTAACGACAGATCGAGGGTTATTCGGATTTTAACCATGGCAAAATCGGCAATACGCCACAACATGGCTAAAGACCTCTCTAAAATTACCATACCGGTTTCATTGATCTGGGGAAAAAACGATAAGGTTACACCACCGGAAGTGGCAGAAGAATTTCACCAGTTATTACCCAACTCCGAATTAAATTGGGTTGATAAATGCGGACACGCACCTATGATGGAGCACCCACAGATATTCAATGCATTTTTAGAGAAATTTTTAGATAGAATATTGTTAAAATAAATGTTTGCAGCAGAAATCATATCAGATGCAATTCCATCACTAAGAACCGATGACACGGTACAGAAAGCTTTAGATCGTATGAACGATTTTAAACTAAAGCATTTACCGGTTGTTAACGAGGTAACTTTATTGGGGTTGGTATCTGAAGATGATTTATTGAACATTGATAATCACGATACACCACTAAGCAATAGCGCTATAAATATACTTCATGCTTTCGTTTTTAGTGATGCACATGCCTACGATGTCCTCAGGTTATTCAACCAGTTAAAGTTAACATCTGTTCCGGTTTTAGATCAGCATAAAAATTATGTTGGTTTAATCCCTGTCAGCAGTATGGTAAATGCCATGGCCGAACAGTACGCGGTTAATGAACCTGGAGGAATAATCGTTTTGGAGATCGGTAACCGCGATAATTCTTTGGCACATATTGCACAGATTGTTGAAGCTGATAATGCACAGGTGCTCTCTTCTTACGTAAATTCTTTTGAAGATTCTACACGACTGGAGGTAACGCTCAAAGTAAATAAAACAGAAATTACTTCATTGGTAGCCGCTTTCGAAAGATATGATTACCTGGTTAAAGAGGTATACAATAACACCCAGACTGATGATGGATCGCAGGAGCGTTACGATTCTTTCATGAACTATTTAAATGTATAAACCTGCTTTATGAGGATTGCAATTTACGGCAGAGATTTTAACGATACAGTTTTGCCCTATGTACAAGAGGTTTTTAATCATTTAATTGAAAATGATATTCAGCTTGTTTTATACGCTAAATTTAAAACATCGCTTCATGGCAAGATAAAATTGCCTGTAAATACCATTATTTTTCATAACCATAAAGAACTAAAGGAACATGCCGATGTATTGTTGAGCTTAGGTGGAGATGGGACTTTACTGGATACTTTATCATTGATCCGCAATTCTGGCATACCTGTAATCGGCATCAACTTTGGCCGCCTCGGGTTTCTGGCCAGTATCAATAAAAACGAAATCGGATCGGCACTCCATGCATTGATCAATAAAGAATATACTTTAGATTCCAGGTCACTTTTAGCATTAGAATCGGACAATGGTTTATTTGGTGAAGAGAATTTTGCATTAAATGATATTACCATTCACCGTCGCGATAATTCGGCGATGATGATTATCCATGCCTCCATGAACAATGAATTCATCAACTCTTATTGGGCCGATGGATTAATTATTGCTACCCCAACGGGATCTACAGCCTACTCTTTAAGTTGTGGTGGCCCGATTATTTATCCCGATTCTAAAAACTTTGTCATTACACCTATTGCACCACATAATTTAAATGTACGGCCGGTAGTTGTACCTGATAGTAATAAACTCTCTTTTGAGGTAGAAGCCAGAGAATCGAAATTTTTGGTTTCGTGCGATAGCCGGACTGTTACCGTTGAGCGTTCAGTAAAAATTAGCATAAAAAAGGCAGACTTTTGCCTAAATCTGATCCGCCTTAATAATGAAACTTACTTAAACACGTTAAGGAATAAATTATTATGGGGTATTGACACCCGTAACTACTAATTATGGCACCAGGCAAACAGCTATTCATTATAGCCCTTCTCATTTTTTGTGCGCAGGTAGTTCATGCACAGCGTACAGTGGTGGGCGACCCTTCCTGGGAAGTTGGGATGATGGCTGGCGGTGCGGGTTATATGGGCGATCTTAATCAGAACAATCCCCTGCAGATCAGTGGCTTGTCAGGCGGAGCTTATGTAAAGCGAAATTTTAACCAATATGTGGGCATCCGTTTAAATTATACCTATGGGCAGATCAGGGCTGATGATGCCAGCTCCGGTAATGAACAATTTCGTGAAAGAAACCTGCGTTTTAAAACAACGCTAAACGAGTTTAGCGGATTGGTGGATTTTAATTTTTTTAATTTTAACCTTGGCGGCGGAACACGTCAATTTACGCCGTACCTTTTTACCGGGGTTGGATTACTCGTATTTAAGCCTACCGTAGATGTTTATGGCGAAAAATACAGGTTAGACCGATTAGCTACCGAAGGCCAGGATAATAGTTATAAAAATGCGGTGTTAACTATTCCTTACGGCTTGGGGCTAAGGTACAATTATAAAGATACCTGGAGCGTTTTTACCGAATTGGGGTACAGAACACCACTTACCGATTATATTGACGATGTTAGCGGCCGCTATCCAACTAATCCCGTTTTAGTTAAAAGTGGAGATAGCTGGGTTAATTTATCCGATCCTTCGGCTAATCAAATTGGAGCACCGGGTACCCAAAGAGGCGATTTTAGAAAAAGGGATACTTATCTATTTGTTAGTATAGGCATATCTTTTACCTTTGTATCCTCAAAATGCTATTCCTTTTAAGCTGATTTTGACATAATTAATGGGATTTAAAGAACAAATAGACTATAGCCGCCTGCCAAAGCACATTGCCGTAATTATGGATGGTAATGGAAGATGGGCTAAAGGCCAGGGCAAAGTGCGGGTTTTCGGACATGAGCAGGGGGTACTTTCTGTAAAAGATATTGTAGAAGGTTGTGTTGAAGTGGGTATAGAATACCTTACCTTATATGCTTTTTCTACAGAAAACTGGAACAGGCCCAAAGAAGAGGTAGATGCTTTGATGCAGATTCTGATTTCGACCATCAACAGGGAAACCGAAACACTTAATAAAAACAATGTTAAGTTAAATGCCATCGGCAATATTGCATCTTTGCCCCAAGAATGTATCGATGATTTAAAAGAAGCCATGGAGAAAACAGCCCATAACGAAAAATGTACTTTAACACTGGCATTAAGTTATAGTGCAAAATGGGAGATTCTGGAGGCGGCCAAAAAAATTGCTTCAGCTGTAAAGGATAACGATATTGCTCTGGATGATATTAACGAAGACCTGTTTGCATCTAAACTGACAACTGTAAATATACCCGATCCCGAACTCATGATCAGGACCAGCGGAGAACACCGCATCAGCAATTACCTGCTTTGGCAAATGGCTTATACCGAGTTTTATTTTACTGATGTTTTATGGCCAGATTTCAGACGCGAAAATCTTTTCGAGGCTATTGTAGACTATCAAAAACGCGAACGCCGTTTTGGTAAAATTAGTGAACAATTAAACTAATTTTTCTTTTAACACTTTTTAACAAGCGTTTAAACTAACTTAGCGCCACTTTTATACGATAAATGAAACCATAATAAGGGAACAACGTAAAGAAATTTTGCTTTATAAAACAGCGTTACCTTTTGGTCATTACTGAACAAATAATTTTAATGAAAAGAATATTTCAGGTTTTAATCCTACTCGTTTTAGCAGCTCCGGCCTTCGCTCAAATACGTCCACAAGGTCAGGCTCCGGTAACCCCCTCTTTAAAGGTTGGTGGCTTAGATCTCGATTATTTTAGTCCAAAAGAGTATATTATCGGAGGTACAACGGTAACAGGAACCCAATATTTAGATAAAGAAGTATTAATCACTTTGTCTAAACTAACTAAGGGCGATAAAATTATACTTCCTGGCGAGGCAACTTCTGATGCGATTAAAACACTGTGGGCACAGGGCTTATTTGATGACGTTAAACTGAACATCGAAAAATTTGTACAGGATTCAGTTTATTTTGAAATTGAAGTAGTGGAGCGTCCTCGTTTAAGTTCTATCGATTTAAAAGGTGTCCGTAAATCTGAAAAAACGGCCATTCAGGAAAAGCTGAATGATAAAACAGGCAAAATTGTAAACGATAACCTGTACAATACCACATCGGCCATTGTTAAAAAGTACTTACTGGATAAAGGCTTCTTCTTTACCAAAATCGATTACAAAACACGGAAAGATCCGAATGCAGAAAACAGTGTGGTATTGGAAGCTTATATTGATAAAGGTCACCGCGTTAAAGTACAGCACATTGATTTTACCGGAAATAAAGATTTCAAATCAGCAAAACTGAGAAAATTCCTTAAAAGCCCTAAACAGTTTGCATGGTGGCGTTTTTGGGGTTCCGGAAAATTCTCAAAAGAGAAATACGAAGAGAATAAGGTTAAAATGATTGCTAAAATGCACGAGAAAGGTTATCGTGATGCAGAATTATTAAAAGATACCATTTACCAGTACAACCAGAAAAAAGTTAACATCAGAATGGACCTTTACGAAGGTAAAAAATATTATTTTGGTAATATCACCTGGGCTGGTAATGCCATTTACCCGGATAGTATTCTGAAAAAAGTGTTAACCATTGAAAAAGGTGATGTTTTTAGCGAAGAAAGATTAAATAAAAAATTAAACGGTGGCGGCGAAAACGGCGGCGATATTAACAGTATGTATACCGATAACGGATACTTAACTTTTAACATCGACCCGGTACAGACCAAAATTTATGGGGATACGGTTGATGTGGAATTACGGATGTATGAGGGGCCACAATATACCAATAACCGCATTACGGTAAAAGGTAACACGATTACAAATGATAAGGTTGTTTTACGTGAGATCCGTACCAAACCTGGACAGAAATTTAACAAAAGTGATTTAATCCGTACCATTCGCGAAATTGGTCAACTGGGTAATTTCGATGAGTCTAAAACCGTGCCTACACCTCGCCCTAACCCGGCTGATGGTACTGTGGATATTGAATATGCGGTAGAGGAAAAACCTTCAGATCAAATCGAGCTTTCAGGTGGTTTTGGCGGTGGCCGGATCATTGGTACGTTAGGTTTAACTTTTAATAACTTCTCGTTACGTAACCTGTTTAACTTAAAAGCTTACAAACCACTGCCAAAAGGTGACGGACAGAAATTAAGCTTACGTGGACAAACCAACGGTAAATATTATCAATCCTATAGCTTCTCCTTCTCACAACCCTGGTTTGGTGGCGAGAAACCGGTAAGCTTTGGTGTAAGTGCGTTTACCTCATTGCAAAATGTTCCGTATAGTAATACTGGTAGCAGTCCATTAGATCAAAAAATCCGTTTAAATGGGGTAACGGTTAGTTTGGGTAGAAGATTAAACTGGCCGGATAATTACTTTCAGCTAAGTCATGCTGTAAGTTTTCAACAGTATATATTAAATAACTATGGAGGATTTCTATTTCGGACAGGAACATCTTATAATATTAATCTATCACAGGAGCTAAGTCGTGATTCAAGAGATTCACCGATATTTCCTAAATCAGGCTCTTTCTTACGTTTCTCTATCCAGGCAACGCCACCATATTCGTTGTTGAATAAAACAAATTATGCGACAGCATCTGATCAACAAAAATACCGTTTTACGGAATACCATAAATGGAAATTTGATTCGCAATGGTACCAAAGGATAGCAGGTAACCTGGTTGTTAAAGCCCAGGCGCAATTTGGTTTCTTAGGCCAGTATAACAAAGCCGTTGGTCAATCTGCTTTCGAACGGTTCAAGCTGGGTGGTGATGGGATGCAGGGATTCGATTTCTTACAGGGATCAGAGATAATTGCTATGCGTGGTTATGCAAATAATGCTGTTATTCCTGCTGGTACCAATCCAAGCGGAATAAATACTGCACAAACTTCTGGTAGTCCGATCTATACAAAATATGTGTTAGAAGCCCGTTATCCGGTAATTGCTAGTCAGCAGGCAACAGCCTTCGTTTTAGCTTTTGCAGAAGCTGGTAATACCTGGAATAGATTTGGTGATTTTAATCCCTTTAACGTGAGAAGATCAGTTGGTGTTGGTGCACGTATTTTCTTACCTATATTTGGATTATTGGGTATTGATTACGGACATGCATTTGATAGGATCCCTGGTATTCAAGATGGGGGTAAACAAAACTTTACTTTCAGTATTGCACAGCAATTGGGTGGATTTTAGTTTGTATTATTTGTTAGCTTTTTTTGTATTGTTTATAATTCTGCTTGATGTGGTTTAACTAAATTTTTATTAGTATGTTTGTTTTTATTATATAACTCTTAAAAATTTATGAAGACAAACACTCAAAAGATTATTTTTAGTACTGCTTTTGCTGCAGTTCTATTGACTACATTAAATTCTTGTAAAAAAGAAAATGAGCAGAATGGCAATTTATTATCTGTGAGTAAAGCAACAGCTTTATCCGTGAAGAATGATATGTTATCTTTTAGCTCACAGGCGGATTTTAATAAGCTTGTTAAAGAATATAACCAATTATCTTTAAAACAAGTGGATGAAAAGTTAATTCATTACAATTATCATTCTTTGGCAACAGATACCCTAAGCGAAAACAAAATAACAGATGTTAAAGATCCTGTTATTAAAAGGTTATTAAATAGAGATGGAGCCATTAATATTGGTGATAAAATTTACTTATTAGTTGGAGATAAGGAATTTACTGTCAAAAATTCTGATTTTGAAATTTATGAAAAGTTAAAAGGAGATATAAATAACTCTTTGTTAAAAAACGATACAACGAAGGTGGTTGAAAAGATAATTCAGAGAGGGAGATTAGATGTTAAATCTGATGGTAAAAATTTAAGTGTTATGTCATTATCCCCTGGGATAAAAAGGCCCGTTACTTTATCTGTTTTAAGCGGAGGGACTCAAGTAAATTACTCAAATGAATACGATAACGGCAGGCCTGAAAGAGTTAAAATATTTGCATGGGCAGAAAATTACACTTTTAGTTCTTCTTGTGGGGTTTCTCTTACTGGTGAAGCATATAGAAAGGGCGGGGCTTTCGGAGGTAAGAGTTGGAGAGAAGACTTAATGTATTATTCAAGAATTTATGGAAGCTACACTATTACTCACTACGGAATATTTACAAATACCTTCGACACAGGAGCACAAAGTCTTATATCTGAGTGTAGAAATACTTTTTCTTCAGGTTCATCTGGATTGACGCCTGTAATAAATACATTAAATGCTACATACGAATGGAGAAAAGCTCCTCAGAATCCACAGGAAACTTTTGTAAAGAATTTTTAATTTAAATTTTGTTAAAAAAAGTTAAAAGCCCAAGTTTACTTGGGCTTTTGCTATTTGATAGTATCTTTGTGAAAAATTAAATTTAATAAAATAAAATATCAAGATCAGAGTTTAAAGAAAGCTTAGGTTATTATATATCATTAACACACACACACACACACACACAAATGAAACCATCAGGATTTTGCCTACTTGGCAATAAAGAAGATAAAATCATGATAGCTTCATCACCTTTAAAAAAACATTAACATGATGAAAAAGTATCTTTTTATCGCATTTCTACTCTGCACTTCTTTTGGTGCATTTGCGCAGAAGTTTGCTTACGTAGACAGCGAATATATTTTGAAACATTTGCCAGAATATAAATCGGCACTCAGTCAGTTAAACGTAGCCTCTAAACAATGGCAACAACAAGTGGATCAGAATTTTTCTGAAATTGACAGGATGTATAAAGCTTACCAGGCCGATCAGGTTTTATTAACTGATGATATGCGCAAACGACGTGAAAACGAGATTATAGAAAAAGAAAAACAAGCTAAAGAATTTCAACGTTCGAAGTTTGGGCCTGATGGGGATCTTTTTCAGAGCAGGGTGAAACTCATTAAGCCTATCCAGGATAAAGTAGCCGAAGCTATTAAACAGATTGCAAAAGCTAAATATTTAGACTTCATCTTCGACAAGAGTAGTGAAGCCACAATGATGATTTATGCCAGTAGCAGTTACGATGTAAGTAACGATGTAATTGTAAAATTAGGTTATAAACCAGGGACCGTAAATAATTAGTATATTCGTCCCTGATTTTTGAAGGAAAACAAACAGAAAAAATAAAAAAGTAAAATAAAACGATGAGAAAGTTAATTAACGTATTCTTTGTAGCAGCAGGGTTAATGTTTACAGCGAATATGGCAAGTGCACAACAAAAATTAGGTCACATTAATTCTGAGGAGGTTTTTGCAAATTTACCTGAAGCTAAAGCAGCTCAAACTACACTTGAAACCTTGGGTAAACAAAAGCAAGCTGATATTGACGCCATGATCAAAGAATATCAGACTAAAATGACAGCAGCAGAAGCTAAGCAAAAAACGTTAAGTGAGGCAAACAAAGAAACAGTTGGTAAAGAATTACAAGCTGCTGGTCAGGAATTACAGGATTTAGAGAAACGTATCACTGATGCCCGTACTAAAGCTTCGCAAGATATAGGTACCAAACAAGGTGAGTTATTCCAGCCCATCCAGGCTAAAGTGGCAACAGCCATTTCTGCTATTGCTAAAGAAAAAGGATTAGCTTACGTTTTCGATATTGCAAACGGTCAAGGTGGTAACAATTTAGTATTCTGGGATGGTGGTGATGATATTACCGCTGCAGTTAAATCTAAATTAGGTATTTCAGCTACTGCTGCAAAACCAGCTGCACCTAAGAAATAGTCTAAGTCGGGACTTCGGAGCACAATTCTCCATCCTACTTCAAAATATAAAGCGGAATTAAGTTTAACTTAGTTCCGCTTTTTGTTTTATTAAGTGTCGTCTTGCTGAACTTGTTTCAGAATCATAAAAATGAGATCATCATTTAGAAGGTAGGTTCTGAAGAAATCTATATCAGATTACATGTCATCCTGAGGGAAAATTTATTTTATAAAAATCAATATGATTGACAGGTAAATTTTATTAGTTAATATCTCTAGAAAAATCGTCATTCCCAACTTGATTGGGAATCTTAACGCAAGCGCTTTAAGATTCCCGCATGCGCGAGAATGACGACACGACTAGTGGATTCTGTCAGTAGTAGCCTGTCGATGGACTTTCTTAAACGCTTATTACATCATTTGCAAAGTTAAATTAAAAGGTTCTGCTTTTATAACTCTTCAACCATCAAACATTTAAGCTAACTTTACAACATTCCAACTTTTCAATGGCAGGCAAGCAAAATTTTTCACCAATAGGTATTTTCGATTCAGGTTACGGAGGTTTAACGGTATTTCGCTCCATTGCCGATAAATTGCCCGATTATAATTATATATACCTGGGCGATAATGCCCGTTCCCCATATGGCGATCATGCTTTCGATACCATTTATAAGTATACTTTAGAATGCGTAGAATGGCTCTTTACAAAAGGTTGCGATTTGGTGATTTTGGCTTGCAATACCGCTTCAGCTAAAGCACTTAGGACCATTCAACAGCGTGATCTGCCTGCTAGGTATCCCGATAGGCGCGTATTAGGTGTAATCAGGCCAACGGCAGAAGTAATAGGTGAGTACACCGGCACCAGACAAGTGGGGGTAATGGGTACCAGAGGAACGGTTAATTCGCAATCATACCTGTTAGAAATCAATAAATTTTTCCCCGATATACAAGTGTACCAGCAAAGTTGCCCCATGTGGGTTCCACTCATTGAAAACAATGAGCATTTAGAATCAGGAGCAGATTTTTTTATTGAAGAATACTGCAGTCAGCTGCTAAACCAGTCGGCCGATATCGATTGTGTATTGTTGGCCTGTACGCATTATCCTTTATTATTGCCTAAATTAAAGACTATATTTCCAGACTACATCAATATTTTATCGCAAGGAGATATCGTAGCCAGCAGTTTAGTAGATTATTTAGCACGGCATCCTGAAATTGAAGAAAAACTAGGCAAGCAAGGAGAACGATCTTTTTACACCAGCGGTGATCCGGCAGCATTTGACGAACATGCATCAATCTTTTTTGGCGAAGCGCTGAAATCGGGTAAGATGTAAGTTAATTTATTAGTAATTGGTTATTTGTTTGTATACCAAACCGCTAGACCTGGAGGACGATTGGTAGGTTAACTTTTAAAGCTGTTAAACTACTACCAACTCTGAACTGCAAACTGTAAACTGCCAACTGTAAACTGCCAACTTCAAACTACCTACCGCGGTAACTGCTCAACCCTCAACAATACTGTTGGCGATGACAAGGCATCTAAAAAGGCAATAACAGCATCCCTCTCGGCCTTGCTCAGCTTTAAACCTTTTAATAACTTATCGTTTTTAGGCAAAAGTGGGTCGTTTACTTGTTCTGGTTTTACCCTTTGCACCGGCATGCCTATGTTATACATATTCATTACGCCATCCATATCAGGGAACAGACCATTATGGAACCATGGAGCAGTTTTCATCACATTTCTTAAACCAGGTGTTTTAATCTTGCCTACATCTTCTGGTTTCTTGGTTACGTTGTACAACCCTAAGTCTTCATATTTACGACCGAAATAGGTCAAACCATCATTGTGAAATTCATTATCGGTAAACAATGGTCCATTATGGCAGTTGATGCAGCGGGCTTTGGTGCGGAATAAATGTAAACCCACCAATTGCTGATCGGTAAGTGCTTTTTTATCTTTAGCCAGGAAACGGTCAAAAGGTGTTCTGCGGCTTACAATACTGCGCTGAAAAGTGGCCAGGCTCTCAAAAATCCGCTTATTGGTAATTTTATTTGAGCCAAATGCGGCAGTAAAGTAAGGTTGATAACCTTTAATCTTACTCAGTTTTTTAGATAAAACTTTCATGTCCTGGTGCATTTCATTATGGGCCGCTACCGGACTACCTGCCTGTTCTTCTAAACTGTTTGCCCTGCCATCCCAAAACAGGCGTTTGTAAAACCATACATTCTCCAGTGATGGTGCATTTCTGATATTGGTTAAATGATCGTGACCAATTGAAACTTGACGGCCATCCGTCCAGTGTAAATCAGGCGCATGGCAGCTTGAGCAAGAAATCTGGTTGGAACCCGATAAACGCGGATCGAAAAATAAAATTTTACCCAGCTCTACTACCTTTTTTATTGAATCATTTTTCAGGTCAACAGGGGAGGGTGGGAGTTCGCCCAGTTCCTGAAATACCACACCTTTATCTATCGTTGGTTTCGGCCATTGATCAGTAGGTTTCGAATAAACTTTGCGCAGGCTATCAACACTTAGTTCTTCCTCATCGTTAAAATTGACCGATTGGAAAGAGAATAAGATTAGTCCGGTGAGAATTAAGGAAAGGGTGGCAAAAATTTTATTCATGGGTTAAAAATAGAGGTTTAAGCTGATATTGGAAGAAAAACGGTCTTTGCCGGGGGTATTAAAGGTAGTTCTCTGAAGATCGAGGTAGTTTCCTGTATGTTGAATGTAATTGCCTGATATTCTGATAGAGGTTTGTATACCTTTATAGGTTGGAAACGAATAATCAGCCGCAAAACCAACTGCATAGTTATTAGATGTATTGAACTGGTAATCTGGATAAATAACATAGTTGTAGAAAATATTTTCATTTTCTATTGGTGCATAAAAGTTAGAAGATGTTTTTATGCTGTAATTTGCAGATACAGCTGCTCCGAAACTATGGTTTTTGTCTAAAAGTTTATTAATACCCCAACCTGCATTAAAATTAATCCGGCTGTAAGAAACATCAACCGAATAATTTCCATCTTTCTTGATATCTTCAAAATGCTGTACGCCAAAGTTTAAATTATTAATTAATCCATTTTCACCCTTTAAGGTATAAAATAGTTTCAATCCATAATATTCCTGATCATTGATGTAGTTTATTCCTGAAAGTTCAGTGTCATAACCGGCATCGGCATTGTAATTGTAATTGATAGCGAAATTAATTTCGCTTTTAGCTGTTTTTTTGTGCCAGATAAGGTCTGCAGAAGAATGCTCAATGTTGTAGGTCATAAATTCACTAAAGCCAACATTGTCGGTAAAATTTCGTTTAAACAGTTGAGATTCTTTACCCTTTTTAAAGGCTAACATTATGTTGTCATTTGGGCTTATTGCATAATTGGCATATACTTTTCCAAATTGACGATCCTGGTTATTATCGTATTTTAATAAGTTTTTAGTTTGAAGTATCTGTGCACTGGAATAACCGGTTATTAAATAATTAGTGAAAATTTCGTTAACCGTATTTTCAAAGTACGAACTGTTTTTATAACCTACACTAATTTGTTCTCTGCCATAACCGTATTGATAGCCCACTCCAACCAGTAATTTACTGGTAATGTTATAGCCTAATGCCGGATTAATATTTAACTGAAAATCTTTGACATCACCGCGCGGATCATTATTGCTAAAATGATTTCCTATTCTATAGTCTAATCCTAACGTAAGGGGCAGGTTATTTCCAATTATCGGTCTACTTACCGCTGCATTGATTCTGTAAACCGAACGTTCGTAATGGTTATTTTTTATCGATCCGAAATAATAAGGTGAGCTATTGCTAAATCTTGATTGGTGTGCCCATCGGGTACTGTCTTCAGTGCTCCTCTGATAATTGAATGAACCATATAGATGAAATTTCTCTAACGTTGTTTTACCTTCACTGAACAAAGAAATAGCATTGATTTTAGTAGCGTCTTGAACAGGAATATAATGCCCTTTATCAAAATCGTACTTAACGGTTAGATTATTGTATTTGTTCGGCATCATTTTTTCAATGAAGAAAGGGTTTTCTTTTGAAAATTGATACAGTTGTAGGAGTGCTGAATCAACAGAATAGATTTTGCTCACTAGTGATTGGTCACTCGATGCAAGATCATTGCGCTGTGCAAACAACTGTGAGGTGGATAAAAGTATAACTATTGATATAATGATGAGTTTTCTCATATAAATCTAAATGGTACTTGTAAATGTTTTTATTTAAAAGCTCTTGCTAAAGCAATGTCTAAAAAGTCGAAATCTTCGGTAGAGTTATTAGTGTCTTTTAATATGACCCTTCCGTTTTCTGTTCTGTCCGTTTTGCGGATAACCGATTGAGAAGTGTAGGCTCCTTGTGGCACAAATGCAAATCCGGCATCAAGGTCGGCCCCAAGTTTTTTTGGCAACCTGGATGAAGCAATATTGGGTTGTATTTCCATCGCATCGATGACATATTTCGACGGAATTTGATAATACTTGCGTGCTGTAGATGACGGCGTAGTTTTACTAGGCTCGTTATACATTGGCCAGTTTTTTACATTTTGTGTCCTATCCACTTTAAAAATAGCAATACCTGTTCTTCCATTATTATCCAAAATCATATCAGTACCTATATAAGAAAGCACTTCAACGTTAGTTACCAATGGGTTATCGATATCTGAATCTAAAGGTTTTGCCAGAAAAGAGCCATAATATGCTTCAAAGTCTGCCGTACTTAAATCTACTGTCAACTCTGGGTTTCTTACTGATATTGTTTGTCCATCGGTTCCTGTAAATGGCGATTTATGATTTAAAGCGGTTTGAGCCAAAACAATACTTTCTCCAGGTTTTACTGGATGTGTTGTGCCATTACCCGGGATCATACAAAGCGTTTTTGCGTAAATGAAGTCATTATTAGGATCTCCATTTGCGGTAACCATGTTGAGAGACTTCGACCAATCATATTGCCCGTTTGCTTGTAGATTATAGGTAGTGTTAGCTGTACTTTGTCTTCCCCAAATTTCGGTAATGTACAAGCTATCTGCATACATTACCTGGTCTGTATTATTATAAATTTCGATAAACTGATCTCTGTAAAGTGCGCCTAATGTTCTATCTGATCCTGCATAATATACCTGTTTTATTAACCAAGTACCTACAGCACCTGCTTTAAGGTTTAATATTAATTGTGCAGTATTATTTTTATTAACTAGCTTGTTTTTTTCAGAGGCATTAAATATTACGGGTTTTGATGTAATTATCCCTGTTATCGCTGTGTAATCTGCCGCAGATATCGTATAGCTTACATCTACATCATATCTTCCAGCTGGTAAATCATCAAAAGTACCCAAGCCTTTATCATTTGTGGTAAGTGTACGGAACCTGCCAGAAATTAAACTCTTTATCCTAACTGTAATATTTGCTACCGGAAAGGTGTAGCCGCTATTGGCAAGATCAAAAGCAACTTTTACATTCAAATCTGTAGGTGGTACCTCTGGTGAGTGTTCTTTTTTGCAAGAGAACAGTAATCCGATAACTATTATTAAAAGAAAATTTTTCATCATGATTAAAGTTTTAAGGATAATTCAATACCAAATGTTGGTGCGCTATTTGGCGACACAACTGTAATACTGTTAGGTCTTTGATATCTAGGTTGGTAATTCAAGAAATTATAGGCATTAAATGCAAACCTAAATTTCTTTTTAATTTCCTTGGCCAAGCTTAAATGGTAGTTGGAGTAAATCCGATATTGATTGTCAGAGGTAAGCTCATTTTCCGGTATAAACAAATGACCATAAACGCTGCTGTTAGGATCTGGATTTGTGATTTCTACATACCTAACATCCCGTGTAAAATAGGCTTTAGGTACACCGTCGCTTGCGTTGATAAGGGTTTTGTTTAAGAAACTAAACTCTGCAGTTAACTGTACAATTAAACTAATAGCCGGTATATGGGTTGAAGAGATAACCCTGCCAGAACTAAAATAGGTAGTCCGCTTTCTTGGCGCGTAAACTCCGGTAACAGGATAATCAGGAGCGGTATTATTATCCGAAATGGTAGTCCCAAAACGATTTGATGTTTCCTTATAATTTGAACGGTATATACCACCGCTGATATTAAATGAAGTAGATATGGCTTCGTATTTTGGCGTAGTTAATATTAAATCGAAACCTTGGTTATCTGTTTTTAGATCGTTGTTAAACTCATTGTGGTTAATTAAAAATCTTTTAACACCAGTTTCGGTAAGTATAGGTTTAGCACCTGGGACAAACACCGCCGAATATTGCGGGAGTGTTAATATATCGTATTGATTAACGGTATTATAGCCCTGCGTATTTAGCTTATTAAACAATGAAAACGATAACTGATAATCTGTGATTTTATATAAACCTGAAAGTTCAAAAGTTTGCCCTTTCGATGATTTTAATTTGCTGCCATCTGGATCAAAGCGCTGGATGTAGAAAATACTTGCGCTTTCGTTAGCATTTCCGTTGTAGGCATTTATGAGTGGAATATCAACAAATGTAGGGCCTGGGTATCTTTGTGCTAAACCCGGCGATTTTACTGATAGGCCATATGCAAAACCTAACCTAAAATCGTTGGTAATTTGATAGTTGATGTTGGTACGCGGAGAAAGCGTAACAAAACCGTTTTGTCCGTCTAACCTTAATCCGCCACGGAAATTGAGTTCCCTGTTATTGATTTTTAGTGAAAATACATCCTCGGCATACAGTCCAAAATCTTTTTGCGTATAAACAAGAGAAAAATCATAGTAACGCTCAGAAGGACCACTTGAAAGGCTGTTACCGGTTGTATTATAGCCGATCCTAGGTCTGGCTGGATCTGAAAGCCTGCCCAAACCCCTATTGGCGGCATAGGAAAAGTTTCCTCCAAAGTTTACAAAATGCCTTATTTCGCCAGTTCTATATTCAGCATTTAGCTCCAACTGAGCTGAAGCTGTAACCGGCCTTCCATCTACATCACTTACCGCAGTGTAAATCCCTTTGTCGTAAATTCCATTGGTAAAACCGGTTTCGGTTGAGTTGCTGTACAAAATATAAGGGCTATTAACAAATTGTTCAGTATAACTGCGTTGATGCGAATCGCTATAGCGTAAGTTTAAGCTGATGTTTTTTAAGAAATTTCCCTCAAACCTATAACTTGTGCGGTTGCTTAAGCTCATGTTCCAACTATCGAAATTCAATATTTTTGAGGTTGGATCATCATCATCTTTTTTAACACCATCCAAATTTTTTCCATAATCAAAACTCAAAGTATTTTTAAGCCTTTTGTCTTTTCCAAAGGCATTTGTCCACATTGCATTGGTGTTAACACGTTTATAGGCTTTAATTTTATCCCGGTTATCAGCATAAGAGTTAACGTAATTTACGCCAATATTAAAGCTGCCCAGTTTTGGTCCAAGTACAAAACCCTTAGAAAAATTGTAGGATGTAGCATTATCCCTTACCTGCATGCGAACATAGGCAGGAGATTTTCCTGCCTGGCGTTCTATGATCACTGCACCATCTGATAAATCGCCATATTTTACTGACGGTACGCCAGCAATAACTTCAATACTTTCGATATTATCTGCCGGGATCTGCCTTAAATCGGTACCTCCATAAGCAAAATCGCCACTGTAAGAGCTTGTAGAGGTTGTTCCTGTTAAACCAAAATCATTACTGCTGATACTTGTGCTGCCTAATCCCCTTAGTCCGGGGTTATAGCCTTGCATGTTGGCATTATTGGAAATATTGTTTCCATCAATGATGATGGCCACTCCAAATGAATTGTTAAGTGTAAATGGATCTCGGCCAGTAGTGGTTGGCTCAAAAACAGAGCGCAACGTCAAATTCTGGATATTCTGTAAAGAAGGTGGCGTAATTTTCCTGTTCGGAATCTGGTTCAACAAATCGTTTACGCTCAGGGCTGGAGTCTGCTCTATCATATCGCGGTTAATAATCAGCGATGAGTTGGTAGAGCCTGAGTAATTCCGCTTGGCATTGATCTCAATGTTCTCCAGGCTTAAGTCTAAAACCTTTAACTGAATATTACCTAGATTGGTTTCTCCGGCTTTAACAGTTACGGGGAAGCTTAACTTCTGGTAACCGATGTACGAGAACTCAAGCGTTAAAATGTTGTTCGTTTCCGATCCGTTAACCCTGAACATACCATGCTTATCGGTAATGGCATATTGGTTGGTTTCTACAATTTTGATGTTAACAAGTTCTAAAGGCTTGTTTTGCGGGTCAACCACTTTTCCGGTAACCACGTTCTTGATTTGCGCCAGCGCACTGCCACAAATAAATAAGAATAATAGGGATGTGTAAATTTTCTTCAATTTAGACTAAATCTTAATAAAGAAGCAAAGGTGTTAATTTAAGATGGATTATGCAAGTTATTTAGAATGGTTCTAATTAATAATACAGTGTTTTATGGTTTTTTGCTCTGTTGAAATCTTAATATAAAGAAAAAGCCGCCCAGGGCTGTTAATCTAAAGTTTTTTTTCATAGTTTTTAGTTTTTATAAATTAATATCTGAGCAACAATAATAACTAGTATTGTAGTTAATTGCAAATTATTTTGAATAATTCTAAATAATCTCGTGGATTTCATGATTTCCAAATTAACCCGGTTGTGACAAAAGAAAACACTTTTGTTTAGGTAGTAATGTTTTAAAAGGATAACTTTGCGGCTTCAAACCCACACAATGAGTGATCAGATAAAACACGAATGCGGAATCGCTTTTATTCGCCTGTTAAAACCACTTTCTTACTACCAGCAAAAGTACGGTACAGCACTTTACGGCCTTAACAAATTATACCTTTTAATGGAAAAACAGCATAACCGGGGCCAGGATGGCGCAGGTATTGCCACCATTAAACTGGATATGAAACCCGGTAGCAGGTACATTAGCCGATACCGGAGCATGGCCTCTAACGCGGTAGCCGATATTTTCGAATATGTGCAGAACAAATTTGTTGATATTCAGGAAAATACCCCCGAATTGATGCAGGATACAGAATGGCTCAAAAACAACGTCAGCTTTATTGGCGAAGTTTTATTGGGCCATTTGCGTTATGGTACCCATGGTAAGAACAGTATTGAAAATTGCCACCCTTTTTTAAGGCAAAACAACTGGATGACACGTAACCTGGTCATTGCCGGTAACTTTAACATGACGAATGTAGATGAGTTATTGGAGCAATTGTACGAGTTGGGGCAGCATCCAAAAGAAAAAGCAGATACGGTAACCGTATTAGAAAAAATCGGTCACTTTTTAGATGATGAAAACCAGGAGCTTTTTGATCAGTACAAAAAAGAAGGACACGATAACGTTGCCATTACCCATAAAATATCTGATAACCTGGATATTGCCAATATTCTTCGCCGCTCGGCCAAAACCTGGGATGGCGGTTATTCGATCTGTGGTATGGTAGGTAATGGCGATTCGTTCATCATGCGCGATCCGGCAGGTATCCGTCCGGCATATTACTATTACGATGATGAAATTGTTGTAGCTGCTTCTGAAAGACCAGCTTTACAAACTGCATTTAATATTCAGTTTAAGGACGTTAAAGAGATCGATCCGGGTCATGCTTTAATTATCAAGAAAAACGGTGAGGTAAGCATGGAGCAGTTTCGTGAACCTACCGAAAGATTATCCTGCTCGTTCGAACGGATCTATTTCTCAAAAGGAAGTGATGTGGAGATTTACCGTGAACGGAAACAGCTGGGCCGCTTATTGAGTGATAAAATTCTTCAGGCGGTTAATTACGACTTAAAAAATACAGTATTCTCTTTCATCCCGAATACGGCTGAAGTAGCCTTCTTTGGTATGGTTGATGGTGTTCAGCAATATGTACGCCGGCACCAGAAAGATATACTTTTGCATAAAAAAGAAACGCTAACCCATCAACAGCTTGAGGACTTGCTGTCTTTAGCACCCCGGGTAGAGAAGCTGGCGGTTAAAGATGTGAAGCTAAGAACTTTCATTACCCAGGATGCTGATCGTAGTGAAATGGTAGCACACGTTTACGATACCACTTATGGTATTATAAACAACCATCAGGATACTTTGGTTGCACTTGATGACTCAATTGTACGTGGTACGACCTTAAAGCAGAGTATTATTAAAATTGTAGACCGTTTACACCCGAAGAAAATTATTATTGTTTCTTCAGCACCTCAAATCCGTTACCCTGATTGTTATGGTATTGATATGAGTAGAATGGGGCAGTTTGTGGCTTTTGATGCGGCTATCCAGTTGCTTACCGAACGCGGCATGTGGCAGGTAATTGAAGATGTTTATACCAAATGTAAAGCTTCGCTACTTTTACCTAAAGAGGAAATTGTAAACCACGTTAAAGAAATTTATAAACCATTTACCCCGGAAGAAATTTCGGCTAAAATTGCACAGATTATTACCCCAAAAGGTACTGTTGCTGAGGTTGAAGTAATTTACCAGAGTTTAGAAAACCTGCATGAGGCTTGTCCGAAAAACAAAGGTGACTGGTATTTCTCTGGAAATTACCCTACACCAGGCGGTAATAAGGTGGTTAATAAAGCTTTTATTAACTGGAAAGAAGGAAATAACCAAAGGGCATATTAGACCCTAAAATAGTTGAATAACAAATAGCTCATAGTAATATGGGCTATTTTTTTTTTACCACCGAGTGCACTGAGTTTGCACAGAGAGAAGAATAAGCTTTATTAAAAATCACGTCATTGCGAGGAGGAAACGACGAAGCAATCTTTTAATCATGTGGCTTTCCAATACAGCTGACCCGCTATCTAAACCTGACATTCGCGCAAAGCCCGGAGGCAAATCCTTCATTTGCCGAGGACTTGCAGCATTGGCAGGACTAACGCTTAATAGCTGCACCGTCATTGCTTTTCAAAAAAACTATTAAGGAACAAAAGGCGCTATGCAAGATTAATTTGCAGGGAATGTAAATTTTATGCGTAAAACTTCAGGTAAGTTTTAATAATCAGCCAGAAGGCGAAAAAGATGATGACTACACCTGCAATTTTATTCAGCTTTTTAAGTGCGTCTTCTTTTATTTTATAACGGAGTTTGCTTGAGTAAAAACTTTTAGCACCATCAATGCCGAGTTGGGTAGCCATGGCAATAAAAAAGCAGACCAGTTTTTCATTAAGCATATTATTGAGCTTAACAGATATAATCCCGCTCACAATAATCCAGAACATGAGGGTAGAAGGGGTGAGGATACACATTAAAAAACCCTTCAGCACATAACCTCGTTTGCTCACTTTTTGTAGCGTGCTACTGTCGTAATGTACGGTGATTTTAGAAACCAGGTAATAGATGCCCACTGCAAGCAGGAATACCCCTCCGATACTGCCGACGTATTTATCAAATTCAGATTTATAATCAACAAACTGGCTCCCAAAAAGAACCAGACCAATCAGAATAATATCACTTATAATTACACCAACGGCCAATGAGAAACCAGCTTTGAAGCCCCTTTCTATGCTCGTTTTAATCATCGCAAAAAATACAGGCCCTGTTAAAAACGATGAAATAATCCCTGCTCCTATACCTAGTAATATGGCTTCAAACATGCATTGTATTGTTTAGAATATGCGAATATGCAATTTTATACCTAAACATGTAACATTTATTTTTGTTGCACAGGTTGCATAAAAAATACTGGTTATTAGTTTTTTTTATTTAAGTTTAGCCCCACTAAATCAATTTACCAATTATCAAAAAATGACAAAAGACACAACTAAAAATTATGGTACAGCGCTATATACAATTATAACTGTATTCTTTTTTTGGGGCTTCGTTGCTGCTTCAAATGGCATCTTTATTCCTTTTTGTAAAACGCATTTTAAATTAACTCAATTCGAGTCTCAATTAATAGATTTTACATTTTATGGTGGCTATTTTATCGGGTCGCTGATCCTGTATTTTGCTTCGCAGGCTTCCAAAGTAGATATTTTAAATAAAATTGGTTACAAAAAAGGAATTATTGCGGGCCTTATTATTTCTGCAGCGGGGGCACTCTTAATGATTCCAGCCGTACATTCAGGATCGTTTTTATTTATCCTGTTTGCTTTTTTTGTCATTGCTTTGGGCTTTTCTTTACAGCAAACGGCCGCAAACCCTTTTGTAGTTGCCTTGGGTGAACCTGAAAGTGGTGCACATCGCCTAAATCTCGCCGGCGGGGTTAATAACTTTGGTGGTTTGATGGGGCCAGTTATTGTTAGTGTTGTATTATTTGGAACTGCAAATGATGCGGTTGCCAAGGCTGTAGAAATTTCGTCTATTAATAACCTATATTATATTTTGGCTGGCCTGTTTCTAGCTGTTGCCATATTTTTTGGGGTTTCTAAACTTCCTGATGTTACCAGCACAGAGAAAATAGAAGCCAGTAGCAAGCCTACCGGACCATTGGTCGTGATGATTTTGGGCTTCCTGATGGTGGCTGCTGCCAGCCCGTTAGCGAACTTAACGGGGATTAGTGCATCTATTTTTGTTTACTCTTCATTCGTGATCATTTTAGGTGCATTATTGTTTGGTTATTTTGCTAAAAAGGAAAATTCTTCAAGCTGGGGTGCGATGCAGTACCCTCAATTGGTTTTGGGGATGTTGGCCATCTTTATGTATGTAGGTACAGAGGTAACGATTCAAAGTAATTTGGGCGCTTTGCTAAAATTACCTGAATTCGGTGGTTTAGCGGATGCTGATATTAAACCGTATATCTCTTTATATTGGGGAAGTATGATGATTGGCCGTTGGGCAGGGGCCGTTAGTGCTTTCAACCTGACTAAAATGACGAAAAATATCCTGACAGTTATCGTACCTTTCGTAGCATTCGCCATTATTTTAGGTGTTAACCATGCAACTGGTACAGATGTGGGTAATTTATATGTTTATGGATTGTGTATTGCCATCATGGTTTTAGCTGTTTTCATCGGACAGGAAAAACCAGCTAAAACGCTTGCTATTTTTGGTACTTTGGGTGCTTTGGCCATGATCATTGGTTTGTTCACAACAGGCCATGTGGCTATTTTCGCTTTTGTGAGTGGCGGTTTATGCTGCTCAATTATGTGGCCGTCAATATTTTCGTTAGCCATTACCGGTTTAGGTAAATATACGTCGCAAGGTTCGTCATTCCTGATCATGATGATTTTAGGTGGGTCAATTATTCCGCCTATTCAAGGCGAATTAGCTGATAGTGCTGGCATTCACCATTCATATATTATTCCGGTTATCGGTTTCGCATATTTAATTTTCTTCGCATGGAAAGTGAGCGGTGAACTTAAGAAACAAGGAATAGATGTAGAAAATATCACTGCAGAGGGTGGACATTAATTTTTAATAAAGTAATTTAGCAGCCACAAAGATTTAATTCTTTGTGGCTTTTTTGATTTTAATCCATGACAGAGAAACCAAGTTTCGATTCTATATTTATGAACCTCGCCACCGATCTGGCCGCCCGCTCACATTGCGTGCGAGCGCATGTTGGTGCAGTGTTAACAAAAGATACCCGCATTATTTCTATTGGTTACAATGGCCCTCCGGCCGGTACTCATAATTGCGACGAGGAATGGCCGGAGCATGGATGCGCACGGGATAGTAAAGGAAGCTGTTCATTAGCCTTACATGCAGAAGAAAATGCTATTCTGTATGCCTCAAAAAATGGAGCAAAAATAGAAGGTTGTACACTTTATACCACTTTATCACCTTGTATTGCCTGTGCCCGCCTTATTTTATCGTCAGGCATCAAACTGGTATATTATTCTAAATCTTACGCCGCTTACAAGGGTTTGCCCAGTGATGAAGGGGTTGACTTTTTGAGGAAATTTGGGGTGGAGGTGATTTTGATCGAATCTTAGTGGGGTCACTGGTTCATTTGTTATTGGTAACTGTAAGTTGTATAACAGCTTATCAAAGTTTATTTCTAAAACATAACGCGTTTTCATCTTGACAAGTTTTCTTTGTATTTGATTATAAAATATTTAGCTATGAAAACAATGTCAGTTGGGGAATTTAAGGCTCACTTTTCTGAAGTGCTTAAAGATGTTAAGGCAGGTATTGGTATTGCCGTAACTTATGGAAGAAAAAAAGAGGTTATAGGTTATTTTCTTCCAGAATCGGGTAAAAGTAAAACTAAAAGAAAATTAGGTCCTTTAGAAGGTAAGGCTAAAGTGATTTTTAACAACGATTTTGCCATGACAGATGAAGAGCTGATAGGGCTATGGTTTACTTGTTAGATAAACATGAGTTTTTGTGGGCGATAATTGATCCGAAAAGCCTTTCAGAAAAGGCAATTTCTGTAATTGAAAATAACGAAAATACAATTTTTATAAGTGCCATTAGTCTTTGGGAAATATCACTTAAATGTGCACTTGGTAAACTCAATCTCATCGGTTTAAAACCTAATGAATTGATAAAGCAAGCAAAAGATTTGGGTTTTGACTTAATGCCAGTTTCGCCGGAATCAGCAGCAAGTCATTATAAGTTAAATGCCGCCTGGTATAGAGATTCCTTTGATAGGATGTTAATATGGCAAGCTATTCAAAAAGATATAACCTTAATCAGCAAAGATGAAAATATCAGTAAATACCAATCTGCAGGTTTAAAGGTTATTTGGGGAGTATTGTTCACCTTTTTATTATTATTAGTGACTGCAAGTTATATATTGGTTAACTGTTTAAATCGGTTAATTGACTCCAAACGCGAAACGCTCAACTCCAAACTGACTTTGGACTTTTTCCTTCAAAAATCTATAATCTTCCGTCCCAAATCTCATATCTAATTGGTACCTTTGCGGATGCAAGAAAAAATCATTATCGTCGATTTTGGTTCGCAATTTACACAACTCATCGCCCGTAGGGTTCGCGAACTAAATATTTACTGTGAAATATATCCATATAACAATCTTCCTGAGGTTACGCCTGATGTAAAAGGTGTTATCTTTTCGGGCAGTCCATACTCTGTTCGCCAGGAAGATGCGCCTCAGATTGATTTATCAAAGTACCATTTAAAATATCCTTTACTGGCGGTTTGTTATGGCGCACAATATATTGCCCAACATGCTGGTGGTGCAGTTCAGCCTTCCTCAACACGCGAATATGGCCGTGCCAACCTGAATTTTGTAAACCAGGAAAACAAATTATTTAAAGGGATCAATATCGGTTCACAGGTATGGATGAGCCATGGTGATACCATTACCGATATTCCTGAAAATTTTGAGTTAATTGCCAGCACCGATAGTGTAAGGGTTGCCGCTTACCACATTAAAGATTCTGATACTTATGCCATCCAGTTTCACCCTGAAGTAACGCATAGTATTGATGGAAAAATCCTTTTAGAAAACTTCCTGGTTGATATCTGCGGATGTAGCCAGGATTGGACTTCAGCTGCTTTTGTTGAAACCACTATAGCCGATATTAAAGCTACTGTGGGTAACGATAAAGTTGTTCTGGCGCTTTCAGGTGGTGTGGATAGTAGCGTTGCTGCTGTTCTATTGCATAAAGCTATCGGCACAAACCTGCATTGTATATTTGTGGATAACGGTTTATTGCGCAAAAATGAATATGAAAGTGTTTTAGAGCAGTATAAAGATTTTGGCTTAAACATTAAAGGGGTTGATGCTAAAGACAAATTTTTAGGTCAGTTGGCGGGCGTAGAAGATCCTGAAACCAAGCGTAAAATTATTGGTCGTGTATTTATCGAAGTTTTCGACGAAGAATCGCACCTGATCCAGGATGTAAAATGGTTGGCTCAAGGTACTATTTATCCTGATATTATCGAATCGGTGTCGGTAAAAGGTCCGTCGGCTACCATTAAGTCGCACCACAATGTAGGTGGTTTGCCAGATTTTATGAAACTTAAAGTCGTAGAGCCACTTAAAACTTTATTTAAAGATGAAGTAAGAAGAGTAGGTACCGCATTAGGTTTAGAATCGTTTATTTTAGGGCGTCATCCATTTCCAGGGCCAGGTTTAGGCATCCGTATTATTGGGGAGGTTACTCCTGAAAAAGTAGCCATTTTGCAGGATGCTGATAAAATTTACATTGACAATTTAAAAGAAGCAGGTTTGTACGATAAAGTATGGCAGGCCGGAGCTATCTTTTTGCCCGTAAGATCAGTAGGGGTAATGGGCGATGAACGTACATATGAAAATGTAATTGCCTTAAGGGCGGTAGAATCACTGGATGGGATGACTGCAGACTGGTGCCACCTGCCTTATCCGGTATTGGCTAAAATCTCTAATGAAATTATCAATAAGGTGAAAGGGATCAATAGAGTGGTGTACGATATCAGCTCTAAACCACCGGCAACTATTGAGTGGGAATAGCTTTAAGTCTGGAGTCCTGAGTCTTTAGTCGGGAGTCTTTATGTAAATAATATGAGTATGCTAGCAAGGTGGAATAAACTTTGCTAGCATATTTTGTTAAAAATGATAGGTATGAATTTTAAGAAGGTTTATGGGTTGCTGGTTTTGTTTACGATAGTTTTGGGTGCATGTTCGCCTAAAATCAGGACACCCAGGCCTGAAACTGGTAAGCCGGTTGAAAAAGAAAAGCCTGCAGATAAAAAGCCGGTCAAGAAGTTTTCGCAGGCAAGTGTTTCGCTGCTCGTTCCCTTTAAACTGGATGAGCTAAATTTAAAAACAGCCACAAAAGCCGAAATTGAAAAGTACGCCATGCCTATCGATTTTTATCAGGGCTTTAAACTGGGGTTGGATTCTGCAGCGGCGCAGGGTTTAAATTTTAAACTAAATGTTTTCGATACGCAGGATGATAATGCACATATATCGCTCCTGTATAAGAACGAGCGTTTTAAACAAAGCAATTTAATTATAGGGCCAGTTTTTCCCGCCGGATTAAAGTTTATCTCCAGTTATGCCAAAGAAAATAATGCAATCATTGTGTCTCCTTTGGCTGCATCCGAACCTACTGAATTTAATAATCCTAATCTGGTGTCCATTGTAAATAATATCGGCTTACATGGAAAAAGAATAGCTACGTACATCACTAAAAATTACAATCCCGCTAATACGATAGTAGTTTTCATCAATCCTAAAAAAACAGAAGACGAACAGTTTGCCGCACCAATAAGGAATTATTTTCAAACTAGTGGTAAATTTGTTGTACAGGAGTATGCTTCAGCCTATGCTTTTGAAACAAGAATGATCAAAGGCAAACAATATGTTGTGGTATTGGCCTCCTCCGACCGTGCTTTTGTACTCCCTACTATAGAAAAGCTTTATAAACTAAAGCATCTTCGAACTGGTGGGTATAATATCTCGCTCTTTGGTCACCCGAATTGGGTAAAGCAGAATTATCCTGTCGATAAACTGCAGGATCTGAATACCATAATCAGTTCTTCATACAAAATCGACTACAAGAATAGTAATGTAATTACTTTCATCAAAAAGTATCGCTATAAATATGGTTTTGAGCCAGGGGAGTATGCCTTTAAAGGTTTCGATATTGGCTATTATTTTGGCAGGTTATTGGTAAACTATGGCGAAGATTACAGGGATTATATCGTAAAAGATAAATACAAGGGGCTGCATAATAATTTTTCATTCATCCGTGATGAAAAATTAGGCTATATTAATACGAGTTTAATGTTATTGAAGTATAAAAATTTCTCCTTAAGCCCGGTAGAGTAATCTATCATTTTCTTCCATTTTAATTATCGCATGAGAGCAGATCATCAGTTAAGAGCCTTTGAACATATTTTAAATAGTTATGATGGTAGCATGCCCTTACATCGCTTTCTGCCGGCTTATTTTAAACAGCATAAGCAGATGGGCTCATCCGACAGGAGATGGGCAACCAGGCATATTTACAGTTTTTTTAGGTTAGGTATGGCTTTATCTTCATTGCCTGTTGAAGAAAGATTGAGTATTGCAGATTTTCTATGCCATGATACGATAAGTTTGCTGGTGGAGAAGAATCTGCCGGATTTAAAGGAAAGTATCACTTCGCCGCTCGGGGAAAAATTAGCGCTGGTTAAAGTTAAATATCCTGAATTTGATGTAGAACAGGTTTATCCTTTTCATGTAGCGCTTTCCGATGATATGAATAAAGAGACCTTTTTTACCTCTTTTTTGAAGCAGCCAGACCTGTTTATCCGGGTGAAAGCTGAAGATGCTAAAGTTGTTATCTCTAAACTGGAAGCTGAAAACATTGCCGTTAATGCAATTACTGATACCGCTTTGGCCTTGCCCAATGGAACCAAACTTGAAGCGGTTTTAAGTGAGGGGAGTTATCAGGTTCAGGATTTATCTTCACAACATACCGGCTTGTATTTTAAGCCAAACAAATGGGATAAATGGTGGGACTGCTGTGCCGCTTCGGGTGGAAAGACTTTGCTTTTGCACAGTTTTGAACCTGTAATTGAACTTTTAGTTTCAGATTTGCGGGAAAGTGTACTCTTGAATCTGGATGAACGTTTTCGTTTGGCAGGAATTAAAAAGTATCATAAAAAAGAGCTTGATCTTTTAAGGAACAACGATCAGGTTTTGCACCATTACCAGTTTGATGGAATTATTTTAGATGCGCCTTGTACAGGTTCTGGCACATGGGGAAGAACACCTGAAATGCTCACTTTTTTCGAAGAACGTAAAATCAATCAGTTTGCAACTATGCAAAAGGGCATTGCTCAAAATGTGGTAAAATACCTTAAAACCGGTAAACCTTTGATTTACATTACCTGTTCTGCTTTTGCAGCAGAAAATGAGGCCGTTGTAAAACATATGACCGATACATTACCTTTGGAACTGGAAAAAATGGAATTGATAAAAGGCTACGAAAATAATGCAGACACCATGTTTGTAGCCAGGTTGATTAAGCGCTAAGATTGATCAGGATTAAAGGATTTTAAGATCAGTAAATATCTTCTCGGCCGTCATTCCCGCGCAGGCGGGAATCCTAATGCTTTAAGATTTCCAGTCAAGTTGGAAATGACGAATCTATTTAAAAAATAGAAATCGATTCAATGCATACTAAGTATGCTCAAACCAGGATCTGAAATTTCTTTTAACGTACTTCACCGCCTCGACTAAAACGGCGATGACTCCAATGATTAAGGTATATTCTTCAAAGCTGTTCATGATGTTAGCTTTATGTTTAGATGAATATACGGAATTATTGTTACAGTTTGGTGAAGGGATCGTCATTTATGTTGTTCTCGTCATGGCGAGGATTAGGAACCTGTTCTCCATCATCCATTTTCCATCTCACATCAACCATCTTTTAAAGCCCTGTATTATTCCTGAACAATTTAATGGCAATAGCCAATAAAATTACCCCAAAGGCTTTACGTAAAATGTTCAGACCAGATTTACCAAAAAGTTTTTCCAGCCTGTTGGTGTTTTTCAATACAAAGTACACAAACAACATATTGAGGATGATGCCCACTACAATATTCTGGGTATGGTATTCTGTTTTTAGCGAAAGCAAAGTGGTCATTGTTCCGGCCCCGGCAATTAAAGGAAAAGCCAATGGAACAATGGATACCGTTTCCGGCGCTTCTTCTTTAAAAATGGTTAATCCCAATACCATTTCCATGGCGATAAAAAAGATTACGAATGAGCCTGCAATAGCAAAAGATTCTACATCTAAACCAATAACTTTTAAGAGCGATTCGCCAACAAACAAAAAGAGGATCATTAAGCCTGTTGCCACCAGCGATGCTTTTTCCGATTCAATATGACCTGCTTTTCTACGTAATTCGATTACGACAGGGATGGCCCCTAAAATATCGATAATCGCGAAGAGCACCATCGTTGTCGATAGGATCTGGCTTAAGTTGAACGTCATAAAATCAGATTTCATAGCAGCGCAATTTTAAGCAAAGGTAGCGGAATTTATATCAATTTCTCAAGTTAATATGATTTATTAGAAATAGAATTGGGTACGCAAGGTAAGCACATTATCTTTTCTGTCAGCAGTATAACCAGAAATCTGAGTAGATTCATTTTTGATCATATCGTAATACAGTACGGCTTTAAAGTGTGGGTTAAAGTGATGTAAAAAGCCAAAACCAAAAGTATCAAAACGAACGTCGGCAGGCGAAAGTCCTTTATCGGCAGAAATGTCCATACCTTTAACCTTAGCATTCGGGTCGTACCAGTCGTATTTAAAAATGAGTTGGTTATCGGTACTGTTTAACGTTTGCACAAAGGTAAAATAAGCACCATTAAAAGTTCTGGTGTAATAAGGCAGGGCCAGCGATTTATTATCAACGGGATAGGAGCCAGGTGTGGTTGAAGTAGTTGAAGTGCCGGTTTGCAGGCCCGAAATTACTTCAGCTCTAAGTTCCGATTTCCAGCTTTTGGTTTTTGTAGCCAACTGAATGTCTGCGCCATAATATCTCCTCGGAGCAACTTTGTTTACTGTTGCGGCAGAAGAATCTTTAACCATTCTCCATACATTATTGTTTTCCTCCATTTTGTAGCTCACCGGCAAACGATGATCTAAACCTCCCTGAAGCATACTTACACCACCGGCAATGGTAAAGTTTTTAAATGCATAAGTTTTATGGCTTAACCTGAAAATATAGTCTTTACTGTTGTCGAACTCTCCGTTACCCGCTAAACCCTGGCCATTATAAATGCCAAAATCGAATACAAAATTTTTAAGTCTGGCATCTTTCCAGCGCGGATTTAAAGTAAAAGTTACCCCCAGATCGCGTTCTGTTTTCATCAAAATCTGCGACATTCTACCCCGCTCCGGAGCTTCTCTAACAGATGAAGAAAGTTGAAGCTCATTACCAAATGGACGACCTGAAAGGCCAAGCGTTACGGCTAATATCTTCCATTTGTTTTCATAATAACGGCCCCAGAAATCACGTATGGCCACTCCTTGTTCTGTACCATCAAACTGGAGCACAAAATAGGTAGAGGGAGATCCATCTTCTGTTAACATCATATAATCGGCCCTTAACCGGCCCCTCCTTAACCTAAACCGGTTATTGGTAAAATCACCAAAATTTCCTCCCTGAAATTCGGCCTGTGTACCTTTTGATTCTGCCAGCTGGAATTGAGGTTGTAAATATCCGCTAAATGATAATGAACCGTACTTTTTCGATATAATGAGTAAATGATTTACCGTGGTAGAATCCATCACATCATTAATGGTTCTTTGTGCATGCCCCATAGTGGAAATGAATAATAAAGCAGCAGTTAGAGAAAAATAAATACTTTTAATTTTGGCCGAATTGCGGTACATTTTATCAGTTTTTTGCAAAGTTAACTTTATTAACAATTATTTAACATAAAAAAAGCCCCGACTTTAAATCGGGGCTCAATGAAAAATATTGTTTTTTAAATTACAATTCTGGTTTTGGAGGATCTACCGGTTTTACCGTTCTCCCACTGTTTCCAAGAACCGAGTTCTTTTTACCATAGAAGAAGTAAATCGTCACACCTAATCCCATCCAGATTGCTAACCTGATCCAGGCTTCCAATGGAAGTGAAGACATTAAATAAACGCAAACAATGATACCCATAATCGGTACAAAAGGAACCAATGGCGTTTTGAAAGGACGTGGCCTGTCGGGATCTGTTTTGCGTAATAACATTACACCAATACAAACTAAAGAGAATGCAAACAATGTACCGATAGAAACCATATGGCCTAAATCGGTAACCGGAACAAAACCTGCAAAGATGCTTACAAAAAACATGAAGAAAATATTGGTTTTGAAAGGTGTTCTGAATTTAGAATGGATACTGCTGAAGAATTTTGGTAGCAATCCATCTTTAGACATGGTATAGAATACCCTTGACTGACCCATCAACATCACTAATATTACAGAGGTATAACCGGCTAAAATGGCAATAATTAAGCCCATTTGCAACCAACTGTACCCGGTTACTTTAAAAGCTGTAGCCGCAGGAGAGGCATCACCTTTAAAAACAGTAAATGGTACCAAACCTGTCATTACGTGTGCAAATAACACATAAAGTATAGTACAAACCACTAAAGAACCCAATATACCGATCGGCATGCCCTTTTGAGGATTTTTAGCTTCCTGGGCTGCGGTAGAAACAGCATCAAAACCAATAAATGCAAAGAATACCAATGCTGCACCGGCTGCAATACCTGAAATACCAAATTCTCCTTTAACACCTGTGTTTGCAGGAATATAAGGCGTGTGGTTAGCAGGATTAATAAATTTCCAGCCCAGCGCAATGAAAATAATTACCACAGCTACTTTTACAATTACTAAAATGTTGTTAAGGCTTGCAGATTCCTTGGTACCGCGGATTAACATTAATGAAAGTAAGGAAACAATTACTACGGCAGGAAGGTTGATTCCGCCGCCATCTACTTCTGCAAATGATTTAGTTAAGTAGAGGGGCATTTCGAGCCCAAACTCATGCAATAGTTTATTAAAGTATCCAGACCATGAAACACCCACGGTTGCGGCGCCTAAAGCATATTCGAGCACAAGATCCCAGCCGATAACCCATGCCATAAACTCGCCCATGGTGGCATAAGAATAGGTATAGGCACTTCCTGCTACCGGGATCATTGATGCAAATTCTGCGTAACATAATCCGGCAAAAGCACAGCCAACTGCTGCCAATACGAATGATAAGGTTACAGCAGGCCCAGCGTGGTCAGCAGCTGCAATACCCGTTAACGAAAATAAGCCTGCACCAATAATTGCCCCAATGCCCAACGCAACAAGGCTTGTACTGCTCAGTGTCCGTTTCAGCGTGCCTTCACCGCTTTCAGCAGATTCTGCTATAAGCACATCAATAGGCTTTTTTAGATTCATAAGTTGTTTAGTCTTTTATGTTTGTTGATTTTATGATAATAAGCAGTAAACCTAAATAAAAATTACCAAAAAGAAAAAGGGATTCTGTTAAAATCCCTTTTATGGATGTTTATATCTATGTTTTTACAGCTAAAGGCTTAATGTATCAGTCGTATTGATTAAAGTATCTGTTTTTATGTTGCCAGAAGCATCGGTTTTTTGTTCAATTCTGATTTCTTTCCGAACTTCCTGTTTTTGTTCGCCTGCAATTGCCTTAACTGCAATGTAAGGCGCAATAACCAGTGAAACAATAGACATTAATTTAATCAAAATATTCATCGAAGGGCCGGAAGTATCTTTAAAAGGATCACCAACGGTATCTCCTGTTACAGATGCTTTATGCGGTTCTGATTTTTTGTAGTGCATTTCTCCATTAATCATTACCCCCTGTTCGAAAGATTTTTTGGCATTATCCCATGCACCACCCGCATTGCTCTGGAAAATGCCCATCAATACGCCCGTTACGGTAACGCCGGCCAATAAACCGCCTAAAACTTCCGGTCCGAACGTAAAGCCTACAATTACAGGTGTAATTAAAGCAATCGCGCCAGGCATCATCATTTCACGGATGGAGGCTTTGGTAGAAATGGCCACACATTTTTCGTATTCAGGTTTTGCTTTGTATTCCATAATACCAGGTATTTCACGAAACTGGCGGCGCACTTCCTGCACCATATCCATTGCGGCTTTACCCACCGCCTGGATGCATAAAGCAGAAAAGATAAAAGGGATCATCCCGCCTACAAATAAACCGGCCAGCACAGGTGCTTTATAAATATCTATTGCAGTAATGCCGGCAATACCAACAAAGGCGGCAAATAAGGCTAAAGAGGTAAGTGCAGCAGAAGCAATGGCAAAACCTTTTCCGGTGGCTGCGGTGGTATTACCAACAGCATCTAAATTATCAGTGCGTTCACGTACTTCGGGAGGCAACTGGCTCATTTCGGCAATACCGCCGGCGTTATCTGCAATCGGTCCGAAAGCATCAATAGCCAATTGCATGGCTGTGGTAGCCATCATTCCGGCTGCGGCAATGGCAACGCCATATAAACCCGCAAAATGGTAAGAGGCCGTAATTCCCCCGGCCAATACCAGAATTGGAATTACGGTAGATTTCATCCCAACAGATAAACCAGCAATGATATTGGTGGCGTGCCCGGTTGAAGATTGTTGAATAATCGAATTTACAGGACCTTTGCCCATCGCTGTAAAATATTCGGTAACCACACTCATAATGGTGCCCACTACCAAACCTACTATAATGGCATAAAATACATTGATGCTCGAAAATTCATATCCACGTAAATTAAGCGTTTCAGGCAACATCCATTTCACTATAAAGAATGAAGCTACTGCTGTGATCACAATAGACGACCAGTTACCCAGGTTCAGTGCATTTTGAACATTCGATTTTTCATCTTTAATGGTGACAAACCAGGTTCCGATGATCGAAAATACAATGCCCAGCCCACAGATGACCATGGGTAACAAAATAGGAGACATTCCTCCAAAATTATCGGTTACATTAATTTCCTGTCCTAAAACCATGGTTGCTAAAATAGTAGCCACGTACGAGCCGAATAAATCGGCCCCCATACCGGCCACATCACCTACGTTGTCGCCCACATTATCGGCAATGGTAGCGGGGTTGCGTACATCATCCTCAGGGATACCGGCCTCCACCTTGCCCACTAAATCGGCACCAACATCTGCGGCTTTGGTGTAGATACCACCGCCTACACGGGCGAATAGGGCAATAGATTCGGCACCCAGTGAGAATCCGGTTAAAACCTCGATGGCGGTTTTCATTTCCACACTGTTAACCGATACAACATTAAAATGCTTAAGAAATACGATAAATAAGCCACCTAAACCCAAAACGGCTAGTCCGGCAACACCCAGGCCCATTACTGTTCCTCCGGTAAATGAAACCTTTAAGGCTTGTTTTAAACTCGTTCTGGCTGCCTGTGTGGTTCTTACATTGGCTTTCGTTGCCGATTTCATGCCGATATAACCTGCTGTAGCAGAAAATACCGCTCCAATAATGAAAGAGATAGAAATAATCCAGCTTGAATGCATCGGGATGCCTTTAATTTCGGTAATCGTTCCCGAATAAGCCAGAAGCGCTGCTGTAAAAACAGCAAAAATGCTCAGCACCCTCCATTCAGCTTTTAAGAAAGCCATGGCACCATCGGCTATGTAGCCCGCAAGTTCCTGCATGTTTTGATCACCTGCATCCTGCTTGTTTACCCAGGCGCTTTTAATCATCATAACTATAATGCCAACAAGCCCCAGCGCCGGAATACAGTAAATTAAATTGTTTTGTAAAAAGTTCATAGTTAATAATTGGTTTTATATTTGGTTAGCGGTTATTTAATGGATCAACTCTTTGAATCCGTTAATTATGTAAGCTGTATTGTCTAGCCCTAGTACCTTCTCTAAACTCCGGACCCTGCCGGTTTGTTAATTTATTGTAGCCTCCGGATTCCAGACTTCGGACTTATACTTAGCAAGTTAATAAAATATTCTTTTTGTGATTAAAATTTTCATTGCCCTTGTGAAAAAAAATATTCAGTTAAAATAATACAGGCGAAGCGCACCTATTTTCTTTTTTTTAAATAAATTAGCCACCAACTAAACCGAACTAAAAAATGAAAATGGAAAAAGAAGATGGATCTGCAAAAAGAAAGTTAAGCCTTTTTGATGCCACGATGCTGGTAATGGGCTCAATGATCGGGAGCGGTATCTTTATCGTAAGTGCCGATATCATGAGAAATTTAGGCTCTGGTTATTGGTTAATTGTGGTATGGATCATTACAGGAATAATGACTGTTGCAGCTGCAATTTCTTATGGTGAACTTTCTTCTATGTTTCCTAAAGCGGGCGGACAATATACTTACCTGAAAGAGATTTTTGGTAAAATGATGGGTTTTCTTTACGGTTGGGGCCTTTTTACGGTAATCCAGACTGGTACTATTGCCGCTGTTGCAGTGGCTTTTGGTAAATTTACGGCCTACCTCATCCCTGCGTTAAACAACGCTGCTCCAATCTTTCAAAGCGGTGGTTATAAAATTACCTGGATCCAGATCCTGGCTATCGGTGTTATTCTACTCTTAACTTATATCAATACAAAAGGCGTTGAGGGCGGTAAGATACTGCAGAATATTTTTACAGGTTCTAAAATTGTTGCTTTAATCGGCCTGATTGTTTTGGGTTTTCTTTTGGTGAAAAACAGCTTCTGGACAGAAAACATGAGTTTTGGATGGAATGCTTTTAATAATCTTAAAACAGACCCGAGCGGTAATTTTCTCCAATCGGGATGGGAATCTATTTCGGGAATGACCATAATGGGCGGAATTGCAGCAGCTATGGTGGGGTCCGTATTTTCGAGCGTAGCCTGGGAAAACGTAACCTTCGTTTCGGGAGAAATCGAAAACCCTAAAAAAAATGTAGTGCGTTCTATGGTTTTGGGTACCTCGGCCGTCATGATTCTTTACTTATTGGTTAATTTTATTTACCTCAATACACTAAACAGAGATAGTATTGCTTTCGCCCTTAACGATCGGGTTGCAGTTGCAGCCTCTGAGCAAATTTTTGGCAGCGGTATGGGTACAGTGATCATTGCATTATTGGTGATGATTTCTACTTTCGGTTGTGTTAATGGAATCGTACTGGCAGGGGCAAGGGTGTTTCAAACCATGGCAAAAGATGGTATGTTTTTTAAGGCGGCACTTCAAAACAATAAAAACGGCGTACCCGAAAGGTCGCTCTGGATGCAGGGCATTTGGGCAGCTGCTTTGTGTTTAAGCGGGCAGTATGGTAACCTTTTAGATATGATTTCTTTTGTTATTGTACTCTTTTATATGATTACAGTTTTCGGTGTAATTTACTTAAGGATAAAACAACCCGCAATAGAAAGACCTTACAAAGCCTGGTTGTATCCAATCACACCGGTTATTTACCTGTTAATCGGTGCGGCATTTTGCATACTGCTTTTAATTTACAAACAACAATATACCTGGCCAGGACTTATAATTGTTTTGCTTGGGGTTCCTGTTTATTTTCTGATCAATAAGAAAGAACAAAAGGGTTAGTGATGGCCCATTTGCTGATCCTATAGTTGTCGGATTTATTTTATAAGTAGAAATAGTACATTCTCGCACATGCGGGAATATTAAAGCACTTGTATCAAGATTCCTAATCAAGTTGGGAATGAGGATTCCTTGAGTAATAATACCTAATAAAATTTCTGTCACTAGTGTTGATTTTTATTCAATAAACTATTCCTTGGCATGATAGTTAGAAATAAACAGAAGAATTAAATCTGTTAGATTTTTTATCGATATAGCATTTTCAATCTCAAATCCAGCATTTCAAATCTTTTCAAGGTTTGAAAAACAAGGCCCGTGTTCGCTACTACCGTTTTAGCCAACGCATAGCTGTGCGGGGGATGCCCTGCAATTTAAACCAGATTTGTGTAGGGCCTGCAGGTTTATGATCATGTGGCGGGGGCTAACGTTGCCATAAAATGCAGTTTTTGCTTTTGACAAAAAAATATGGAAAGTGTTTTAAACTTAGTTTACGGCAGAATGTTTTCCCCAGCCCCAAACCCTTTAAAAATCGTATCATTTTATAGACTAATGCTTACAAACCTGTATGTTAAGGTTAGGTGTTGGTAAAAAAAACAACAATTAATATTAACCTTTATTAATAGTTTAAATCTATTTACAAGCTATGTAAATATTTATTTTTTCCATTTTAGGTTTTGCCTTTGCGATTGCTGATGAGCGTAGTGCCATGCAATTGGCCTGATATTTGGTTTAGTTTACACTGTAGCTTGGCTACACTAATCAAATTTTAACCTTTAAATTTTAAAACTATGGCTTTCAAAGCTAGCTTAAATTTTTCGGGCAAAAAGTACCAGGTACTTCAGCATGCCTATTTATTAAAACTTAATATATTTCCGATGATGTCGCTGTGCTAAGTGAACAAGGGAAGTATTATCGCTTTTTTGGTCACTTGGTCTTTAAGGATCGGACATATTTTAGGGCTATGCCTTCAACCTATTGCTTAATTTCACAACACATAAATTATAAATGAAAATTATGCGCTTATCTGGTCGTATTTACTTTTTTCTGGTTTTAATTGCGGCAACAGTTTTATATTTTTCGGGATGTAGTGGAGCGGATAAACAGCCGGATGAAAAAAATGGCCATATATTGGCAGAGAAAGTCAGTATCACCAATAGTTTTCTTTCTTATACAGACTCTTTAACCAGATTGCCTCTAAGCCAGCTTAACAGGCTGGGTATCGTTCCAATCAACAAGAGATTTGCCGGTCAGTTACCCCTAAGCATTTATGAGGGTAAAGCAATTGGTCAGGATAGCATTATCGTTCAACCCTATAAAAATAATGATATGGCTTCTGTTCAGGCAGGAATTAGATTATTGGTGCCCAAATCGATTACAGATTCTTTAACTATCGGAGATTTTACGCGGTACTTTGGGGATATTAAAAAAGAAAGACCGATGATCGGCACTACGGAACAGCCACTACCAATCGAGATTAGCATTAATGCCAGTACAGCGTTAAAATTAACGTTTAACCATAGTGAAAAGTTGGAACTTGCCCATGTAACCATGGTTGAAGTTTTGAAATATAGATTATAGTGATGAATACGCTCGTAAAAATTAAGGAATATGATGCACATGGCGGGCCATCTAACGTTAAAACGGGAGATGATGGCCATGCACAAACCTCCACTACTACAGGTAGGTTTGTGATCAGGAGCATTGAAAAACATGTGAGTTATGGCCGTTACGCCGTTTGGTCAGGTGTTGCCTGGGGAACTGAGATGAAAATAAGCGGAGGCATTGTAATGGTAAAATTGGCTGGTAAATGGAAAAAGTTGACAGATGTAAACGCGGAGTGGGGAAAATATAAAAACGACCAGAAAGGGGTTACCAATTATATACTGAAGTACCAGCGTGATCTTTATCCCAATTCACCGATTCCAACCAAATGGCTCTTCAATGATTTTGGGCATGTTTCAGTCAAATATTTTAAAGACCTGAATAATGACCGTAAAATGAATGGTAAGGAATATATTATGGGCGATTTTATCCATACCACACCGCCTGATGAAGCGGCAACAGCTCAAGGTAGGGTTTTTCAACTGGCAGAATCACATGGTTGCATCCATGTGCGGCCTAACGATATTGATACCATGATCGGGAATGGTTATTTAAAAAAGGGAAATACGATAGAAGTGCATCCCTACACCAAAAAGGTTATAGAAGCATCTTTTAAGAGAAATGCAGCAGGTACGCAATTTGAAGTGCATTTCTATCCCGGTCTTTATAAAATTGCAGTTTACAGAACAATGTAGCCAAAACGCTACTGTAACAGTAATAAAATACATTATGGAAAATAAACTTATTGTAGAAATTAGTATAGAAGATGCGGCAATTGCCCATTTTGCTTCTTTTAATCTACTACAGGCTTTTAACCACCACCATTATTTTGAACTTCATTTTAACCACGATCACTTGGGTGCCCCTGGCTTAATCAGTTTAGATGATAGTCGCGATTTCGTGGGTAAAACCTTAACTGCTTCTTTCGGCTATTCGCCAGAAAACCTGCAACATTTTGCCGGGCTTGTTACCAAAGTAGAACTTTCGCAAAGTCATGGTTACCACGGCGTACTTATTGTAAGTGGCTATAGCCCTACCATATTAATAGACCGCGGTCCAGATTTAGGATCTTATTTAGATAAAGATCTTGATACCATTGTTAAGCTGGCCACGAATGATACACCGGCTAACGACCTCGCAATTGTAAGCAATGCTTCAAGAAAAGCAGCAATTGATTATCTGATACAATACCGCGAAAGCGATTTCGAATTTTTGAACCGTTTGTCAGGCGAATATCATGAGTGGTTTTACTATGATGGCAAGCAACTTAATTTTGGTAAACCCGACAAGCAAAAAGCAGTGTCTCTTTTTTATGGACGCGACGTGTTTAACCTGCAATACGCCATGGAGGTTTCGCCAATAAAGTACAAGCGCTTTGCTTATAACCCTAAACAGGATGAAATGCTGCATAGCGAAAGTACAGGTAAAGCAGATGGAAATCCTGATCTGGCGCATGCCATCAAGGCGTCTAACAACATGTACAGCAAAACCTTTAATCAGCCATCTTTAATCAGGGTTGATAACAACAACGATATTAAAAGCCATGTAGAAAATGAAGAGAAGGCGCACATCAGCGAGCTATTAAAAATTAATGCCAGTGGCGATAATGCTCAGCTTAGTATCGGCAGTATTGCCGAAATTACGATGAGTTTCAGGAAAGAGCTTGCTTTTGCAACTGAAAGTCTGGGTAAATTTTTGATTACCAACATCAACCACCAGATAGACGGAACGGGTAAATACAGCAATACTTTCGAAGGTATAGTGGCTACCACTGAGCGTATAATGGTTAAGAATTACCAAAAACCACAATCGGATATGCAACTGGCCGATGTGATTGATAATGATGATCCACAAGGGCAGGGCAGGGTGAAAGTTAAATTTAAATGGGAGTGCCATACAAACGATCCTACCGAATGGCTAAGGGTAATCAGCCCGAATGCGGGGAGCGGCGATACCGGTAAAAACAGGGGTTTTCATGTTATTCCGGAAAAAGGCGATCAGGTAGTTATCGCTTTCGAAGAAGGAAATGTAGCCAGGCCGGTGGTAATGGGGAGTGTGTACCATGGTAAAAGTGGCGATAGCAGCGGCTTTAAAAACAGTAATACCAAAGGACTTACATCCAGAAAAGGAAGCAGTTTAAGTTTTGATGACCTTAACCATGCATTAAACCTGGGCACCAATGCAGCAAATTTTGTGAAAATTGAAAATGGACCCGGATTAATTACTGCGGAATCTGCGGAGACCATTGTCATCAAGACAGGGCAGAGCAGCATTACATTAAAGAAAGATGGTACGATCGATATTATCGGAAAGGTGATCAATATCCAGGGTACTCACGTAATTAATGCAAATGCAGGTGAGAAGCCAGGTGATGCGGTAAATATTGGTAAGAACGCAACTACTGCGGTTACCATTGATACGAAAAATATCGATTCGAAAGCCAGTAACGGAATCAGTGTAAATTCTCAAACAACCATTTCACAAACTTCAACTGGCGTACAAACCATTACGGGTAGCCAGGTAGATATAAATTAATTATGAGCAGATTTAAATTTTTTGATGACGAAATAAAAAAAGAGGAAACCTTACATAATAAATTGACATACAGGGGTGAACCAAATAATTTAAATTATGTAATAATCCAACAGCAAAAAACAGTTGCAAATGACCAAACGATTTCGGATACTGAAACAAAAATGCTCTGGCAGCTTGAAAATATTCTGGTGGATAATGAAGGATATCAACTTTATTTGAATCAAATAGAGCATGATGTGTTAAAAACAAATAGTCAATTACAGCATTTAGCGGCTTTCGCTAAATTATTTAATTCTCCAACCTCAAGGTTGCATCTTAGATTTACCAAAACTGGTAAATTAATTTCTGTATTAAACCAAGCTGAAATACTTAGCATCTGGCAAAATATGAAGGAAAATGAATTATCATCGCTTGTTAATGCCAACAGTAATGAAAGTAAACTGATTATAAAAGCCGGGGATAATGATTTTGCTAATAGTGTTTCACTTATTGGCGATGGAATATTATATCAATTACTATTTCCCGCATTTTATGATTTAGGAAATGAAAGCCGGGTAGATAAAGTGGAAAGAGATTTTAGATCAAATATATTTAATGAGAAAAGAATCAATCTTTCTGGAGAAAGAATAGTTGAGGGAGCCGGGGTAGATGAAATCATTATTAAAGAAACTTTTATAAATGAAAAAAAGGGAAATTATACTCAGGAAATTCTAGAAATATATAATTTACAATATAAGCCAATATTAATTGCTGAGTTGGATTATGAGTATAGGGTAAACATAAACTATAAAGTGTTTAAAAATTCTGGTGTATTAAAAAATGTTGAATGCGAGGTAGAAGAGCGGTTAAACAATAACTTTTATTTTAGATCGCATTATTCCTTTAAATTAAAAAAAGAAAATTATGGCTAAGATATATGTACCTGATCAATCTTATCTGGTTTGCTCTGACGGAATGTCTAAACAACAATTAAAAGTAGGAAGTCAGTCCACTATCAAAATTGTAGGAGGTCGTTTAGCGGGAACAATAGATGATCGAATGGGGGGGAATTTTAATTGTGCGAAGATGGTTATTGCCGGTGCGATAATAGGAGCAATTGTTGCGGGGATTATTGCTGCTGCGACAGTGGCAACTGGCGGTGTAGCAGGAGCGCTCATTATAGGTGCTATCGCAGCAGGAGGAGCTGCTGGTGGCGCTGCCTTAGGTCTTGGAGCGGGTTTTATGCCGTGCATTTGTGCATTATTGACATCAGGAAGTGATTGGGCTCCTGTTCATCCAAAGGTTTTGATTGAAAAGAAAAAAGCACTTATAGAAAGTTCTAAAGTGAGCTGTTTTTTTGGTGGTCAAGTAATGATATTCTATTCGGAAAAAGCTGCCGATGAGGCCATTGATTTAAAGAGAAAAAAAACTTTGGCAGACGTAGGGCTTGTAATGGCTTCTGCCTTTGTTGCTGGAGGGGCTTTTCAAGGAATAGCTGGTGCATTTAGTACAGGGTCAACCATTTTGGCCACTTTTGGGAAGGTTGCATTAGGAGAATATGTTGCATTAACATTATTAGGGGGGGCAGGTGCATACGGTGCAGATTTTGTTTTAAGCAAAACAAAAGATCAAGCATATGAATATGCAGGTGTTAAAGATCAAGTTGACGGTTATGAAACTGATATTACTGTTATCAATGAGCAAATTAATAAGCATGAGTCATACACAAGTGAAACTGTACTGGATCAGGGAACAAAGGGTATAGATGCTACAGGTAAGGGGCATGAAATTAGTAAACAAAACATATCGGAATCTAATACTTACGTGTCCCAGGATTATGCGAGGTTAAATGATATAGAAGAATATGGGCAAACTAGGACTTACTCAAGTGTAGATCCTAATGCTATTCAGGGAAATAATCCACAACTTGAAACTAGTTATAACCAAAATTCACAATTTGCAGATGGATCCGGAAGTTATTCTGAAGGTCAGATACAACATGTTACAACTAATAATCAATGGTCGCGCGTTTCAAGAAACGATGCGATGAAAGGTATAGGACAAGGTGCTTCAAATACATTTAAAGATTATAAAGGTTTTTTACTCGGGCTCATACCAGATTTGTATAAATATATCACCAATCCATTTGTTAAAGATGAAATACAAGATTATATTAAAGCAATGATTAATGATGAAGCAAAAGCAAAAGCGGCAATAAATGTAATCGAAACTGACGTATGAGTTGGTATAAAATTTATAGACTCCCATTGCTTGCAGTTACCACCTGGTTAGTTTTTATCCTATTGCTTTTGATGAATTTTAAACAGGCAACTGTAATTTCCGTTGCAAGGAAAGATATTCATATTCAAAAGAGAGAAAGTGGGACTTATGGCAAATTTAGTTTTACGTTAAATGTATCAAACCATCAGAATAATTACTCAAGATCATTTAAAAATTACTGTATTTCAAATTTGTTCCTCGAATTTAAAAATATTGAAAAAGTTGATTCAGTATATTTATCAATATCAGCTAACCAACTGGCGGATAAAAGTCGAAACAAAAAACTTTATTATGTTGCCGAACATAAACTAAACTTTTTAGAAGAAATGTTTCAAATTGTTTCTTATTCGGTTAATAACCAAATCTTGTATTTAGTTGTTCCGCTTATATTGACCTTTATTTTATGTTCAGATGAGTATAAGAAGGGCTATCGCTATATCAACAACTTGCATAAAAAATTATCAAATATTGCTTTTACATTAATCGGTATCTTTATTTTGCTAATCGCTATTTATTAATCGCTATGGAAAAAAAACAACCACTAAGAGGAAAGAAGCTGGTTATATTCAGTGTATTGTTCGCATTATTCATGGTATTTCTAGGGTATAAAATGTTATTCGATACCAGTGATCAAGCGAATATTGCGTCCATCGATAGAAAAATAGAAAAGGATAAGGCACTCAGTCAATTTGATAAAGGACTTGAATTTTACGATCAAAAAAAATATGTCGAGGCCAGTAGATATTTCCAGGAATCGCTAAATAATGGTTTTCTTGTAGCCCATGCTTTATTGGGCGAATGTAAATTACATCTTCACGATTTAAAATCCGCAGAATATCATCTGGTAAAAGCTTTAGCTGTAAAAAATGGCGAAAGTGAACTAACGGGCTATTATTCTGGAGTAGAATTTAATTTAGGCGTCGTCTATCATCTGAAGAAAGATAATAAAAATGCAGTGGCACATTTGCAAGTGGCCAAAAAATTAGGAAATAAGGATGCTGCCATTTACTTGTCCAAAATGCGATTAAATTAATTAACATCTCTTAAATAATTAAAACATAAATCCCTGTCAAGCTGTTGAACCGCTAACCGCTAACCGCTAACCGCTAACCGCTAACCCAAATCTCGAACAAAAAACGTATTTTTGTGGACAATGGGAACACTAGTAGATTCAGGGATAAAGGGTTATAAGAATTACGGGACTTATCTGCGTGAAAAGTATAAGGGGCAGCGCGTATTTAAGGTAATTGTAGATGGCGGCTTTACATGCCCCAACCGGGATGGGAGCAAAGGCTTTGGCGGTTGCACGTATTGCAATGTAGATTCTTTTACACCAGAGCCTTCGCGTCAGAATCCGAATATTAAAGATCAGCTTGCCGAAGGAATGTTCAGGGCTAAAACTTCTTATAAAGCTGATAAGTATATTGTTTATTTTCAGCCCAATACCAATACCTATGCGCCGGTGCATTATTTAAAGATGATGTATGATGAGGCCTTATCGGTTGATACCGAAAATATTGTGGGGTTTGCAGTAGGTACCCGGCCTGATTGTATTGATGCCGAAAAAGTAGCGCTGTTGGAAAGTTATACCGACCGTTTCGATGTAGATTTAGAAATGGGTATGGAATCAATTTACGATGAAACCCTCGATCAGATCAACAGAGGCTGCAGTCATGGCGAATTTGTGGCTGCGGTAGAACTTTTAAAAAACAGTAAACTCGATCTTTGTGTGCATACTATTTTTGGTTTCCCCTGGGAAACGAGAGAACAGATGTATGGTTATATTCACGAAATTAACCGTTTTCCACAGATCAAGTTTGTCAAGTTTCACCATCTTCATGTAGTAGAAGGATCGATTATGGGGGCTAAGTACAAAAAAGAACCCTTTAAATTATTTTCGCTCGAAGAATATACCGATTTACTTTGTGAGTTGATCCCTTTATTGCGTCCGGATATTGTTATTCAAAGGCTTTTTGGTATTTCTGATTGGGATTTGTTGATTGCGCCTAACTGGGGCCTTAATAAATCGGCAATTCAGACTTACATGGATAAAGAAATTGAAAAAAGAGGAGTTATTCAGGGTTCTGCGTATTTTTTGTGAAAAATTAAATTTTTTAAATATTTTAATTAAAAACCCATGAAATTTCATGGGTTTTTTGTTTTTTGATCAATTTTGCAGGTGATTTTTGTTGGATTATAGTTAAAATAACGTCAAATAGGGTTAATATTTGATTTTATTTTTCTTAAAAACACGTGTTGAAAGCACGCGTATTTTTCGTTATTTTTATTTTAAAGGTTATTTTTTGTTTTGTTTTATAAAAATTAACCAATTTTATTAAAAAAATTAAATATAATGGTGTAAAAAATACAATATGTCGTATTTTTATGAAAATAAACCAAGCATATTTCAATTATTTAAATAATACAAACAAATTAACCTAAAAACTATGAGTAAATTCTCCTTTAAACAGTATGCGCCTTTTGCGATATTGATGATTGTCGCAATTTTCGCTCTATTTATTCCGCTTCTTCCTAATTTTGATGAAGGAAAGTACAGCGGTCCAGACATTGCATTTATATTAATCGCAGCTGCGCTTGTGTTTTTAATGACTCCGGGCCTAGCATTCTTCTACGGTGGAATGGTTCATCGTAAAAATGTATTGTCTACCATGATTAAAAGTGTGGTAGCAGCGGGCGTAATTACCGTGTTATGGACAGTAGTGGGTTTTAGTTTGGCATTCGGAGATACTATTGGTGGTTTTATCGGAAATCCATCAACGTTTTTGTTCTTTAAAGGCGTAAATTCCGGCGCGCCACATCTTCAGGGAGGGGCTGACTTAACTATTCCGCTATCTTTATTTGCTGTATTTCAGTTGATGTTTGCCATCATTACTCCAGGTTTAGTGGTTGGTGCTGTTGCAGAGCGTATCCGCTTTACCTCTTATATTTTGTTTATTGTTTTATTCGCCATATTTGTTTATTCGCCACTAGCACACTGGACATGGCATCCACAAGGTTTCTTGTTAAAAATGGGTGTATTGGATTTTGCAGGTGGTACAGTAGTGCATATTTCTGCTGGTATGGCTGCTTTAGCAGGGGCACTGGTGCTGAAACGCAGAAAATCACACTTAGAACACAAAGAAGTACCGCCGGCTAATATTCCTTACGTATTAATCGGTACGGGTTTATTGTGGTTTGGTTGGTTCGGTTTTAATGCCGGATCTGCATTAAGTGCTGGTAGTTTGGCTGTTTCTGCATTTTTAACGACCAATACCGCTGCAGGTGCTGCTGGTTTATCGTGGATGTTCTTTGATGTTGCAAGAGGCAAAAAACCATCTGTATTAGGTTTTTGTATCGGAGCAGTAGTTGGTTTGGTAGCCATTACACCAGGTGCAGGTTTCGTAAGTATTTCATCCAGTGTATTTATTGGTGCTATTGCCGCAGTTATCTCCAATCTTGTGGTTTCATGGAAACAAAAAACCAGTTTGGATGATACATTAGATGTGTTTCCCTGCCATGGTGTTGGTGGTATTGTAGGTATGCTTTTGACTGGTGTTTTTGCAACCAAAACCGTTAACGCTGCCGGTGCAGATGGCTTGTTTTACGGTAATCCTGCTTTTTTTGTAACCCAATTAAAAGGTGCTTTAATTGTAATTGCATTCAGTTTTATTGTGTCATTTGTAATCTTTAAACTGGTAAACCTGATCAATCCAATAAGGGTTTCTGAAGAAGAAGAAGAACTTGGTCTAGATGCTTCTCAGCATGATGAAAAATACTCTCAAGGTACTTTACTTGTAGAGGAGAGGGCCATCTACATTGAAAGAAACAGTCCAATAACAGAACCAATTTCTTAACGACTTTTTAATATCTAAACTCAAATCAAGCTCAAACATGAAGAAACTTTTAACCGCTATTTTTACAATGGCAAGCACAACGTGTGCCCTTGCTCAAGAGACCACATCATCTCCACTTGAAATTTCAGGATCGGTAGATACCTATTTTAAATATGATTTTGCGAAAAATCCTTTAAATGCCAAAACATCTTTTGTAACCGATCACAACTCTGTTTCCCTTGGAATGATCGATATTGCATTGAAGAAAAAAACAGGAAAGGCCTCTTTTGTAGGCGAACTTTCTTTTGGCCCAAGAGGGCAATCGCAGTCTATACCGGATGCCGCTGCTGGTGGTTCATCATTTAATATCCAGAACTTGTATGTTAACTACGATTTTACTGATGAATTTAGTATGACAGCTGGTTATATGGGTACATTTATCGGATATGAAGTAATCTCACCGGTTGGAAACTTCAATTACTCTACCTCTTATCTATTCACCAATGGGCCATTCCAGAATGCCGGTATTAAAGCAACCTATAAGTTCTCTGATAAAGTGAGTTTAATGGCGGGCGTATTTAATGATTGGAACGTGTATAGTGCAACACGTGGTGTATCTGCGGTAGGCGGACAATTAATGGTTGCTCCGGTAGAGGGCTGGACTGCTTATATCAATGCCTTATCTGGTGCTGGTTTTGGTGGATACGGAACTATTGTGGATTTAACGACTTCATACCAAATTACAGAGAAATTTAAATTGGGTTTAAATGCGGCCAATTATGATATTAAAGACAGTTCGGTACCAGGAAGTTATGCTGGTGCTGCGTTATATCCTCAGTACGCTGTGGCCGATGCTGTTACAATAGGTTTAAGGGGTGAATATTTCAAGGTTAAAGCAGCAGGTGCGGTTCCCGAAACGGCTTTTACTGCAGTTACGCTTACTGCAAACATTAAATCGGGCGGTTTAACTTTTATCCCAGAGGTAAGGTTAGACCACAATAGCGACAAACCTTTCTTTAACAAAAGCGGAGCAGCTGCACCAAATGGTGGTCAGTTTTCGCTGGCAGCAGTTTACGCTTTTTAAAGAAATAAAGTTGAAAAATATGAAGCCGTCCTGGTGTAAAATCAGGACGGCTTTTTTTATCTTTAACATTTAGTTTTATCTTTTAGTTCCTATCCATGAAATACATTCTTTTTGGTTTTCTCGCCATTTCTTCAGTTAAATTATCTGCACAGCAGAAACAGTTTTCTAAAGATGACACCGGCAAATTTATCTATTATCAGGTGGTAGATTCGCAATTGGTAAACAAAGATACTTTACTGCAAAGGGCTAAATCTTTTGTTAATGTTGTCTATAAAAAATCTATGGCACAACAAACTGTTACCGATTCTTCTGTTTTGGCGAAAGGAACAATGATAATCGATAAGACTATTTTGGTTGCCGGTCACCCTAGCGGAGAGGTAAGCTATAATTTTGTTTTCGAGGCGCGCCAGGGCAAATACAGGTTTTGGTTAACTGATATGTTGTTTATTCCTTATCAAAGGGATCGCTATGGTAATTTTGTGCCTGCCACGACAATTGGTGTACCTTTAGAGCGTACACCTGGTAAACTTGGTGCTGGTGCCTGGAAAGATATTTTAAACAGTACCTATAATAAAGTCGAAAAATTCGGCGAAGAATTTAAAAAATATTTAGCCACCAGCAGGGTAGAGAAAACCAAAAAGAAAGCCGAAACCATTTCAACTAAAAAGTGGTAAGTAAAGCTAAAACTTGCCAAATAATTCTTCAACCTTTTGATAACGGAATTTAAAAATTTCGTTTATTTTGTTGCTCACCACTATTGCATTTGCAATAGCACCAATTGGTCCCCAGCCAATGCTGTAATGTAAAACATCGCGCATAAATACACCACCATCTATTTTTTCGAAATGATGTTGATGGTGCCAAAACGCAAAAGGACCAAATCGCTGTTCATCAATAAAATATACCTTATCCTGAACATGCGTAATCTCTGTTACCCAGCTCAATTTAATTCCAAACAATGGAGAAACTTTATAGGTGATGATTAAACCTGGATACATTTTGGTGTTGGCCATATTTGGTGAGGTAACATCAAAGGTCATGTCTTTAGGGGTAATTTCGGCCAGGTTCATTGGCGAAGAAAAAAAGTCCCAGGCAGTGTCCAGATCTACAGGGAGTTTCTGCGTAAATTCTAATCTATAAGTTTTCAATTTTTCCTTTTAAAGCACAACAATAAAGATGCGGTTTTGTTGGGTTTAACCGCAAAGTTTGCAAAGGGAAAGACAAAGATCGCAGAGTTGGGCGCTATAGATCTGTCGTTCCCGCAGCTAGGAAACCATAAGCGAATACCAGATGTTGTCTGGACAACAATATTTTGTTGATTTTCCTCATGATGTCGGGGAATGAAGGCACCAGGGCTTCGGACCTTTGACTTCAGATCCCGGACTAACTCCATCCCACATTTTCCATTCTAATGCACCATTTTATCAGCGCAGGTAGAACTTGCAAATGCTTCAGGTTTGGCTTTGAAAATAAAACCCATGCTTAAAATGTAACCCATGGCATCATTCAGCGCTTTATTTGATTTAAAAGATGGATTGGTATTAATATCGGCATGTACTTCCAGCGCTACATCGTAAATATCAAGTAAATCGCAAATGGAATAGGCAGTTTCAATAGATTTCTGTACTTCCATCAACATCCGTTCTTTGATGCTCACCTGCTGCGTACTCCTCTCCTGGTGGATATACATAAAACCACCATGATGCTCCCTTAAAAGTACAATTACCGTTGCAAAATCGGTTATTGCACCTTTTACCTGCGAATCGGTACCAATGCAAACTTTAAGCTTATAGCCTTTTTCACTTTCTCTGATAATCGCATTTTCTATTTCTTCGAGGATTGAAGACTGAATAATTTCACCACTAAATTTTTTCCACGTCATACACTGTGTTTTTTGAGGTTAACGAATGGTAATCAGGTTTTTATAAAAATAAGTGCTAAAAATTAAATAAATGTTAAGTCATGATTGTTTATTTGCTAACAAAAAGTTAGTTATCAACAAGTTAGTTAAAATAATTTGATGAACTTCTAATTATATGAAACAAATCATTATCCGGTCCGTTAATATTTATATATTCATTAAAATTTGTTAATTATGAGAGCAGAACTAATTCAAGAGCTCCAGTTATTACAAAATAGCAGAGCGAATAAATTTGTTGATGAACTAACTGACAGGATCTTATCCTCAGTTGATGCCGTTAACGAAAAGGTACTATCTTCTATGTCCAAACGCGGTAGGATGTTAATGTTGCTGGATAAAGGACTCAATTTTTCTACGCTCCGCAAATTGCGGAGAAAATTTTTCAAACCCTGACAAAGGGTGCCGTTTTTGCCCTGAAGAGAAATGATTACCTTTATGGCGGAATGATAGAAAATGCCTTAAAAAAATTAAACATTTCTGCACTTAACGAAATGCAGGAGTCTTCTGTAAAAGCAGCTAAGACCGGTAAAGATGTCATATTAATAGCGCCAACGGGTTCGGGGAAAACGTTGGCTTTTTTATTGCCATTGCTTTCTAATTTAAAAATCGAAGTGAAAGGCGTACAGGCTTTGATTCTGGTCCCTTCAAGAGAACTTGCCCTGCAGATTGAGCAGGTGTTTAAACAAATGGGCACTTCGTTTAAGGTAAACTGCTGTTACGGAGGCCATGCGGTAAGGATCGAAAAAAATAACCTTGCCCATCCTCCTGCGGTTTTGATCGGCACGCCAGGAAGGATCGCTTATCATCTGGAACATCAGAACTTTGACGAATCTTTTATCGAAACTTTAGTTTTAGATGAATTTGATAAGGCGCTGGAGTTCGGCTTTGAAAATGATATGTCTTATATCATCGGGTCATTACTTTCTTTAAAGCAACGGATATTAACCTCAGCAACCAAAATGGAAGAGATTCCTGGTTTTGTTAAAATCAAGACACCGGTTGAAGTCGATTTTTCGAAGAATATCGAAGCAAAACCAGATCTAAAGCTCAAAAAAATAACAGTACCTGCAGCTGATAAGTTAGATTACCTATTCAGATTATTGAGTAAAATAGGCAATAAAAATACATTGGTATTCTGTAACCACAGGGAAACGGTAGACCGGATAAGTGATTTACTGTTCGAAAATGGTTTAGGTCACGATGTTTTTCATGGTGGAATGGAGCAGCTTGATCGGGAAAAGGCATTGCTTAAATTTAGAAATGGCAGTCATCGGATTTTAATTACAACAGATCTGGCAGCACGTGGTCTCGATATCCCGGAAGTGGAACATATTGTGCACTATCAATTACCCTATACGGAAGATGCGTATATCCACCGAAATGGCCGTACGGCACGTATGCATGCGACGGGAACAGCATATGCTATTTTAACAACTGAAGAAAACTATAAATATTTGCCTGCTGATGTGGAGGAGGAAATTTTAGAAGACCGGTATGCCTTACCCGAAGCGAGTGATTGGGTAACCTTATATCTGGCGCACGGTAAGAAAGATAAAATTAATAAAATTGACATTGTAGGCCTGTTTTTACAAAAGGGAGATTTAACAAAGGATGATTTAGGCTTGATAGAAGTTAAAGATACAAGCAGTTACGTAGCGGTAAAAAGAAACAAAATAACCCAATTGTTTAAAAAACTAAGCGGTGAAAAAATTAAAGGGAAGAAACTTAAATTAGAAATTGCGAGTTGAGTTTTTTAAATTAATTGTTCGGTAGTTCATTGGTCATTGGTTAATTTGAGTATACAATAAATCAAATTCAGCTTTCTTAATTAAAATTTTTCCAACTTTGCAACAGTTCAACTTTATAACATTCTAACACCACATCAATCATTCAATAAATTCAAACGGCATGAGCAATAACGATATATTAAAGAAACTTAGAGTAGCCTTATCACTTAAAACAGAAGATATCATAACCATTTGTGACCTTGTCGGATTTAAAGTAACGAAGGCAGAGCTGGGCGATATTTTCAGAAATGAAGACCATGAGAATTTTAAACCTTGCGGCGATCAGATTCTGCGCAATTTTTTAAATGGTCTTGTTATTTACAAAAGGGGGCCGAGGGATGAGAAAAAGCAATAATTTATGCTTTTTACTATTTTTTATACTGATCATATTTTCCTTTAACGCTCTCGCACAGTCTCAGTTTAAAATAAGTGGTCATGTAATCGATTCTTTGAAGAAACCTATTGAAGGTGTAAGCATTAGGTTAATTACACACCCAGATACGCTCCGCACAAATTCTGATGCGAAAGGAAACTTTGCATTCTCAAAAGTAACCCGAAATAAGTTTTATCTTTCCATTACTGCGTTGGGCTACAAGCCTTTTACTTCTATCTACGAAATTGAATCTTCGAAAAAAAATGCTGTTTTAGATCCTGTAGTGCTTCAGGTCGAAACAATTCGCCTGGAGGATGTGCAGGTTAAGGTAAAAGTAGATCCCATTAAAATCAAAAAAGATACCATCGAATATAATGCAGGGGCTTATACAATAAGAGAAAACGATAAAGTGGAAGACCTGTTAAGGCAGCTGCAAGGCATTGAAATTGACGAAAAAGGCGCTGTTACCGCCATGGGAAAGAAAATGACCAAGCTGCGGGTAAACGGTGAAGATTTTTTCACTAACAATGTAGAGGATTATATTAAGCAGTTGCCTGCAGATATTATTGCCAAATTACAGGTTATTGAAGATTATGGTGATGAAGCTAATTTTACAGGTATTAAAACCGGTACACCGCAAAAAATGTTAAACCTGGTAACGAAGCCAGGTAAGGATCAAGGCATTTTTGGTGGAGTGAATACGAATACTGCGACTAATAACGCACATAATTTAGCCGGTAAGGGAAACGTTTGGAAGAAAACAAAACAGATTGGTTTTGGTGGCCGTTATGGTTTGACCAATAATGAATTTGCTAAATTGAATAACGGAGCCTTAAGTGGTAATATCAGAGATAAGATTTCAAAAGAATTTACGGTTAACGGCAGTTACGATTTCAGTGATGGAACCAATAAATCTATTCAGAGTAATTATCTGGAAACCTTTAATCCGCAGGGTACGATTTACGATTTAAGGGAAAGCATTAATAATTCCAATTCATTAACCAATAACATCAACCTTGGTTTAAACGGTTCTACCAAGAAAAATTATTTTAATATTATGCTTGCCGGCGCATTGGCCGATACCCGTAATGATGCTTTTTCTACTTCAAACAAAACCGGAATAATCAGGCAGGACCTGAGTTCTAATTCAGGATCGAGGAACAGCAATCCCAATCTTAATGGAAGCATCAACTGGTCGCGGCGTTTATCTGATAATAAACGTTCATTATCTATGGGCTTCAGCTTTGGTACCAGTGGTGGAAATACCAGTAGCAGCATTAATGATATGATCCGTTATTATAACGAAACTACCAATGTATTGCTTAAAGATTCAATTTTGAATCGATTGGTAGATAATAATACCTCAAGTTCTAATTTTGGCGGCAATATTCAGTTTTCAAATTCACTGAAAAAAGCGAAAGATAGTACCGGGTATAATTTTATCAACGTATCTTATCGCTTTATGGTAAGCAGAAGCCGCAACCTGCAAACTACCACGGTTAACAATCCTTTAGGAAATAGTTTTGAAGTCGATTCGCTCGGGCAGGATTATGTTTCAAATTTTATCAACCAGAACATTAGTGTTGGTTATAATGCCAACAAAAACCAGCTTAGTTACAACTTTGGCATTAATTTTTCCCCGAGTATCATTATTGGTCAATACCGGAATACCGGGCAGAAACTTAAAAACTATCAGTTAAATTTTTCACCATCGGCCAACTTAAGCTATCAGATTAAAGAAAATGGAAATTTAAGTTTTGATTACAGCGGCTATACCAATTCGCCCGATTTTAATAAACTACAACCCATTAGGAACAATAATGATGTACAGAACCTGATTATTGGTAATCCGGATCTTAAAGCAACGTCAAGCCACACGGCTGATTTTAGCTATAATAAATTTGGGGTTAAATCGGGGCTGAGTATAATGGCAGGCTTATCGGGTACTTTTGCGATCAACAGTGTGGTCAGCAATACGGTTTTTCTCAGGGATACACTAAATAGTTTAAAACAGCAGACTACATTCGAAAATGTGAACGGTATTTATAATATTGGCGCAAATTACTCCGCCAATAAAAGAATGCTGGATAATAAGCTTTCCCTATCGATATATGGAAACATTGCCTATAGCCACAATGTTTTTTATACCGATAATGTACTGAACCGAAGCAAAGGTATTAACGTTTCTAATGGTTTTAAATTTAACCTTAACCAGAAAAAATATGCCTTTAATACCAGTGCATCTTATAGTTTCAGTTCCAATACTTATTCGGTAATGAACCAGAACATCAAAAATGTGCAGGTGGTGGCCCTGAGCGGAAGTGCAAGCTGGATTCCAGGTAAACACTTCAGGGTAAATGCATCGGCCTCTAAAAGTTTAAATTTTGGATATAGCTTATATGCCGGAAATCCTTTATTGGTAAATATGGGAATGAATACTTCTTTTCTGAAAGGAAACAGGTTGCTTTTCGCTGTACAGGCAAACGATTTGTTTAATCAGGGCGCATTATTTAGCACCAGTATAACCAATAACTCCATTTCAGAAAATAGAACAAGGTTTATCAGCCGCTTTATACAAGCAACATTAAGTTATAACCTGAGCCAGTTTGGCAGTAAAAACAGTAAGTTAAACAGTAACATTAATGCTGAAGAATAAATATTTATTCCCGGATTATTTAGTTTTAGTGTTTCGTTATATGATGCAATTTGCCTTATGAATAAATTCCTGTTTCTTATTTTATGGATTTCTGCCAGTGCTGTATTTGCACAAGATCAGAAAGCAGACTCATTAAATACCAGTGCCGAAAAAGAAAATTTTAGCGACGATTGGGCCGCTTTAACGAAATATCAGAAAGAAAATGAACTTTTACCGATACCGGCCAAAAAAGAAAAAAGGGTAGTTTTTTTGGGAAGTTCTATTTTCGAATTCTGGAAACAGAAAGATCCTGAGTATTTCAGTCGGAATAATTACGTGGACAGGGGAATAAGCGGGCAGATTTCGCCACAGCTGCTCATCCGTTTTCGGCAGGATGTGATTAACCTTAAACCAAAAGTAGTAATTATTTTGGCGGGTAGTAATGACATTGCAGGCAATACAGGTCACGTGACCATCGATAAAGTGATGAATAACATTAAATCTATGGCAGAACTGGCAAAGTTACACCGTATTAAGGTTATACTTTGTAAATATTTGCCAGTTTACGAGTATCCATGGAATAAGCAAATTAAAGCAGCCGATAGCATAATTAACTTAAACGAAAAGATTGAGGCCTATGCCCAAGAGCGTAATTTTACCATTTTGGATTACTGGACACCTTTGGCAGACGAAAGAAGGGGGCAACGCGCCGAGTTAACGGTAGATGGTGTTCATCCTAACCTTGCGGGTTATAAAATTATGGAAGAGGTAACGGATGCTGCGGTAAAAAAAGCTTTAAAAAACTGGCGCTAGAAAGTTCATTGGCCATTGGTTCATTGGTTGATGATACAAAAAATTGCGCGTCGTAGATCAAAAATTAAATTCTTTTATGTCATTCTGAACACAGTGAAGAATCTTTAAAAACATAGGAATACTGAATAACCCTTAGATTAAGCTAACATTGACATAATTCATTAATGCGGGTCGTCCTCTCGACCGAAGCAACGCGAAGTGGAGAGATCTGCTGCGATAGATTTAGCTTCGTTTAGCATGCTGGTTTCTCTACGTTGTTTTTCTCCGTTCGAACTCAAATGACGATAGCTTGTAGGAGCTATCCCTCAAAAAACGGATTCAACATGTTATGTTTAGAACACATATGAAGAGATATTTATTTCATTAACTTTCAATAATATTTGAAAGTTTAATAAGTTTTATTTACTTTTACATGGTGAAAGGGAAATGGAGATAAAAAGATTTACATCATGCCTTAAAATAGGCTTATTTTTTTAATCTATATTTTCATTTTTTTCTGAAAGTTGTATAATTTAATATTTGGTTATGGACTACAATATACTCGGATATGCCATCTTTATAACGGTTATCGTATTTATCATCGTGGTGGTAGGGAAAATCTGTTACCGCAATGGAAATATCTTCGTAGCCGAACTCATTCCCGATCATTTGGATCTTTGTCAGCAGATTAATAAATCGCTTTTGGTTTCTTATTACCTGGTTAATATTGGTTATTGTGCCATGACATTGGTAGGGTGGGAGACGGTCCTTTCATCGCAGCACCTTATAGAAGTGATGGCGGTAAAAGTGGCTACCATTGTTTGCATCCTGTCTGTTCTTCATTATTTAAATATCTATTTGCTTACCCATACCATATATAAATTAATAAAATAACACCTTAAAAATTTTTCATTATGGAAACGACAAAAATTTTAACCGGCTATGCAGTTTATTTACCAATTGCACTTTTTCTGACTTTTTATGTTTCAAAAACGCTGTTCAAAAACAGTAAGATATATATGCTTGATATTTTTAAAGGGAGGGAAGAAATCGCGAATGCCACTAACAAACTTTTCGAAACAGGCTTTTACCTGCTCAATATCGGTTTCGCCCTGTTGATTATGAAGATTACGATCGGCGCAAACGATTACCGCAGTTTAGTGGAGGCACTGAGTGCTAAGATAGGTGGTTTCGCCATTTACCTTGGCATTATGCTGTTTATCAACCTGTATTTCTTTTTCAGGGGCAAACGCAAAGCAAAAGAAAACCAAAGACCAAACCCTTTTCAACCTGCATAAATTGTAAGCAAAATTGTCATCCTGAGCCTGTCGAAGGACCTTTTTAAGGTATAAAAGGCGTTTCGACAGGTTCAACGTGACAGATATAGAAAGCTTTCAATATTACGCATCACAACAAAGTCCCGATTTTTATCGGGACTTTGTATTAATCTAGTTTCTTATACCTAATGCGTTTCGGCGTAACGTCACCCAAACGTTTTTTGCGGTTTTCTTCATAATCTGAATAATTTCCTTCAAAGAAATAAACCTCAGAGTTACCTTCGAAAGCAAGGATGTGTGTACAGATCCTATCCAGGAACCACCTGTCGTGACTGATTACTACCGCACAACCACCAAAATTTTCTAAAGCTTCTTCCAGTGCACGCAAAGTATTTACGTCAATATCGTTGGTAGGCTCATCCAGCAGCAATACATTGGCCCCTTTTTTCAAGGTAATGGCCAAGTGTACACGGTTACGTTCACCACCTGATAAAATACCCACTTTTTTCTGCTGATCGCCACCATTAAAGTTGAATTTGGAAACATACGCACGGCCGTTAATAGCTTTAGTTCCTAGCTGTATATTGTCTAATCCATCAGTAATATTTTCGTATACAGTTTTATCGGCATCTAAATCATTGTGCATCTGATCTACATAACCCAGCTCAACGGTTTCGCCTACACGGAAAGTGCCGGCATCTGCTTCTTCCTGTCCGGTAATTAAACGGAATAAAGTGGTTTTACCTGCACCATTGGGTCCAATAATTCCCACAATACCTGCCGGAGGAAGGGAAAAATTTAAATTATCGAACAATACTTTATCGCCATAAGCTTTGGTCACATTCGTGGCTTCGATGACTACATTACCCAAACGCGGACCTGCAGGGATAAAGAGTTCTAATTTATCTTCTCTTTCTCTTCCGTCTTCAGAAGCTAATTTATCATAGTTGGCTAAACGCGCTTTAGATTTAGCGTGACGTGCTTTTGGGGCCATACGTACCCATTCCAACTCACGTTCCAATGTTTTTTGGCGTTTGCTTTCTGTTTTCTCTTCCTGCGATAAGCGTTTTGCTTTCTGGTCTAACCAGCTGCTGTAATTTCCTTTCCATGGGATTCCTTCACCACGGTCTAACTCTAAAATCCATCCGGCTACATTATCCAGGAAATATCTATCGTGGGTAACGGCAATAACAGTTCCTTCGTAATTTTGTAAGAATTGCTCCAACCAATCAATACTTTCGGCATCCAGGTGGTTGGTAGGCTCATCCAATAACAATACATCAGGATGTTGAAGCAATAAGCGGCACATGGCCACACGACGGCGCTCACCGCCTGACAGCACGCCTATTTTGGTTTCGGGATCAGGACAACGTAAGGCATCCATCGCTCTTTCTAATTTAGAATCAATTTCCCAGGCACCCAATGAATCAATTTTATCCTGAAGTTCACCCTGTCTGGTCATTAACTTATCCATTTTGTCTGGATCAGAATAATTTTCTTCCAAACCAAAGGCCTCATTCACTTCTTCGTATTCTTTCAAAATGGCCGTAACTTCGGCAACCCCTTCTTCAACTACCTCGCGAACGGTTTTTTCCGGGTCTAATATTGGTTCCTGTGCTAAATAACCTACCGAATAACCAGGCGAGAAAACGACTTCACCCTGATAAGATTTATCCAGGCCGGCAATAATTTTTAAAAGAGATGACTTACCAGAACCGTTTAAACCGATAACCCCGATTTTGGCTCCATAAAAGAAAGAAAGGTAAATATTTTTTAAAACCTGTTTTTGTGGCGGGTAAATTTTATTTACACCTGCCATTGAAAATATTATTTTCTCGTCAGACATGCTAATTTCTTATGTTAAAATATTTAAATGCAGTTTGCTTTGAAACTGGATTTTTTACTGTTAAAAATCTGCTTTTTAATTATCCAGGTCTCCAAAGCGGCACTGCTAATGCCGGCTACAAAGATAGAAACAACAAGCCCATTACAAAATGGTTTATGAAGTATATGATAACTTTTGATGACGGGCGCGCCATACGTTGTACCATCATTTTAAATTAAGAGTGGTCATATCTTAAAGGTAGATAGTTCACCGGTATTGAACTGACCAAAATTGTTTTCCAAAGGCTATTTCCTATTTTCCTCCTTCATTATTGTATTAGGATTTTGGTTTACATGCTGTTCGATTATAGGATCGTTAAATCAGTTAAAAACTAAATTTCAAAAGCTCGTTATGAATCAATTCATCCATTTTGTAAGCACCAATCATAGGCTATAATTTTTTAAAAAAAATAGTTTTACTTTTTTAATTTAATCAGATAATATGGGTTATTTTAGCTTATCAACGGCTTTCTTATCAATTTGGCCCCTAAGAATTACCATATTGCCCCTCACTCGTATAGCAATTTTAGTGGTTAATTTGTTACAACCAAATATAATATTGAACATATGAAGAAAACCATACTATCAAGAAGATTCAACTAAACCTCTGCTTATAGTTATCTCTATAAAGATGATTATTGCCTAATTTATCATCAAGCTTTTTCAGTAACTAGAAGAAGCTTTCGGCTGAGTTTTGCAAAGTAAGAATATCTGCTATCGTAAGGTTTTACCGTATGATGGTTGGTATACTCGTGAATAAACTAATAAACAAACAATTTCAAACTAAAATCAAACAATGAGAAAAATCTACAAAAAGAAGGCCCAGATTTCGGGCTGCCTATTTTTCCGTGGAGGCGTATTCCGAACGCTGCTCAGTATGCTGTTATTTTTGGGCTTGGGCTTTTCGGCCTCTGCTCAGAATGAAGTAACGGTAAAAGGGGTAGTAAAGGATACAATGGGCGGATTACCAGGGGTAAACATTAAAGTTTCGGGAACAAGTCGCGGAATTTCCTCTGACGATCTGGGAAGATATACCATCCAGGTTCCCCGTTCAGGAAAATTGCTTTTTTCCCTGGTAGGATATAAAGCACAAACTAAAGCAGTTATTGATTATGAGAAATCAGGCGATGGAAGTTATGTAATCAATGTGGTGTTAAAGCCTGATGCAAATTCTCTTCAGGATGTTGCGGTAGTGGGTTTTGGTACCCAGAAAAAGCAAAGTGTAATCAGTTCCATTACCTCTATTAATCCAAAAGAATTAAAGGGCCCAACCAGTAACCTGACTACCATGCTGGCAGGAAGGGTAGCCGGTATGATTGCCTATCAACGTAGTGGTGAGCCAGGTGCAGATAATGCCTCTTTCTTTATCCGCGGGTTAGGTAGTTTCGGTGCGGGCAAGCAGGATCCTTTAATTTTGATTGATGGTGTTGAGTCTACTCAAAATGACATGGCCCGTTTACAGCCGGATGACATTGCATCATTTAACGTTTTAAAGGATGCAACTGCTTCAGCCGTTTATGGAGCCAGAGGTGCAAATGGTGTGCTTTTGATTTTAACAAAAGCAGGGCAGGCCGGAGAAACTAAATATTTTTTCCGTGCTGAAACTTCATTATCCGGTAATACAAGAAATTTCAAATTTGCAGATAATGTTACCTATATGAAGCTGGCCAACGAAGCGGCATTAACCAGGAGCAGATTAGCTATATTACCTTATCTGCAGACTAAAATTGATGCTACTGCGGCCGGTGAAAATCCGCTTTTATACCCAAATAACAACTGGATAAAAGAGTTGATTAAGGATTATACCTTTAACCAGCGTTATAATATGAACGTAACAGGTGGTGGTAGTAAAGCTAGTTATTATATTTCAGGTACCTATAATATTGATAATGGGGTATTAAAAGTAGCTGATCTCAATAATTTCAACAGTAATATCAAACTCAGAAATTATTCAATAAGATCTACCGTTAATATCAACCTAACCAACACTACAGAAGCTATTGTGAGGGTGTATGGTCAGTTTGATGATTACAGGGGGCCGGTTGGCGGTTTTGATAGTAACGGAAATAAAATCAATGGTGGCCAGAAAATTTTTAACCAGGCACTCTGGTCAAATCCGGTAATGTTCCCTGCGGTTTACCCGGCAAGTTATCAGCCTTACGCTAAACACCCGTTATTTGGTAATGCCATTTCTCCTAGCGGATCGTTATACATAAATCCTTATGCTGAAATGGTTAAAGGATATCAGGATAACAATTCTTCAACCTTACAAACGCAGATTGAACTCAAGCAAGACTTAAAAGGTGTATTACCAGGTTTAAGCGCCCGATTGATGTCTTATGTAATCCGGTATTCCTACTTTGATATCGCACGTAATTATAATCCTTTTTATTATTCAGCTATTCCTAATCCGGCAGGTGGTGATTTTATGCTAAACCTGTTAAATAGTGGTGCACCTCCAACCTATGGCCTTACCGGAACGGAATATCTTAATTATTCAGAAGGCACTAAAAGTTTGAACTCTACTTTTTATACAGAAGTAGCTGTAAATTACAATCATACTTTTAAAGAGAAACATGCGGTATCCGGTATGTTGATTACCAATATGAGGAATTATCTGGCTGCAAATGCCGGAAGTCTTCAGTTGTCATTGCCATCCCGTAACCAGGGTGTATCTGGCCGTGCAACTTATGGCTATGATAATCGTTATCTGGCAGAATTCAACTTTGGTTATAACGGATCTGAGCGTTTTGCTGCAAATAATCGTTTTGGTTTCTTCCCTTCGTTCGGTTTGGGTTATCTGATCTCAAATGAAAAATTCTTCAAACCGTTGAGCAAAGTATTGAGCAATGTAAAATTAAGAGCGACTTATGGTATCACCGGTAATGATCAGATTGGAAGGGCTCAGGATCGTTTCTTCTATCTTTCAGAGGTGAACATGAATAATGGATCTTATGGCGGAACATTTGGTGAGAATAACTTCTATTATAAAGATGGTATTTCTATTTCACGTTATGCCAATCCTTTAATCACCTGGGAAAAATCTAAGCAAATCAATCTTGGTTTGGATATGACCCTGTTTGATGCGTTAAGTCTTAACATTGATGTATATAAACAAAACCGTTCAAATATTTTAACAGATAGGGTATATGTGCCAAGTACCATGGGACTACAGGCGGCAGTGAAGGCGAATACTAATGAGATGGAAAGCAGAGGGGTTGACTTTTCGGCCAATTATAACAAGTCTTTTGGAAACAGCATGTATCTGCAGTTAAGAGGTAACCTTACCTATGCTACCAACAAAATTCTAATTAACGATGAGCCGGCTTATAATGCAAATGAGGCATACCGCACGCGTGTAGGATTGCCAAGTACGCAGGCTTTTGGATATATCGCAGAAAGGCTATTTGTTGACGACGCTGAAGCTAAAAATTCACCGGTGCAATTTGCAGGTAAACCCGGACTTGATTATGGTGGCGGTGATATCAAATACAGAGATGTAAATGGTGATGGTATTATATCAGAGGCTGATGCTGTGCCGATCGGACTACCACAAGCGCCAGAAATTATTTATGGTTTTGGGGGAACATTTGGCTTTAAAGGTTTTGATATCTCTGCCTTTTTCCAGGGATCTGCCCGTTCTTCGTTTTTTATCAATCCACAAAATATTTCTCCTTTTGTATTTAACGGCGGTTCACAGAATGGTCTTCTTGATGTGGTTGCTAACAGTCACTGGAGTGAAGAGAATCGCGATATATATGCATTCTGGCCACGATTAAGCGATAAATTTGTTGCTAATAATAATCAGACATCAACCTGGTGGATGCGCAATGGATCATTTTTAAGATTAAAATCGGTAGAGCTTGGTTATAATCTTCCAACCAGAATCCAAAACAAACTCGGAATCAGGGCTACCCGCTTTTATCTAAACGCCAGTAACCTTGCCGCATTTAGCTCATTTAAGTTATGGGATGTGGAAATGGGTGGAAACGGTTTAGGTTACCCTGTACAAACGGTATACAATTTAGGTGTGAGTTTAAGTTTTTAAAGATCGTTAAAGAAAATAAAATGAAAAATACCGAAATATTATTTCAAAATAAAAAGAAGCCTGGTTTAATGGGGTTTGCCTCCATTCTAATGCTGAGTTTAGTTTTATTGGGCTCATGTAAAAAGTATCTGGACATTGTTCCCGATAACGTGGCCACAATAGATAATGCATTTACCTTAAGGAGTGAGGCAGAAAAGTATTTATTTACCTGTTATTCCTTTTTGCCTAAAGATGGCGACCCTTTAAGCAATATGGGTTTTATGGCAGGAGATGAAATCTGGTCAAATATAGAAGAACGGGAGTTTATTTCTTATGGCTGGCGTATAGCCAGAGGTAGCCAGAACGCCGATAATCCGTTAATGGATGCGTGGAACGGACGTTATCAGGGCGGTGGAGCTAATGATAACTTTGGTTTATATAAAGCGATCAGAACCTGTAATATTTTTCTGGACAATGTACAGGATCCGACCAAAGTTCCGGATCTCAAATTGGATGAAAGACAGCGCTGGATTGCAGAAGTAAAATTTTTAAAAGCATATTATAACTTTTTACTGCTGCGTATGTATGGCCCGATTCCAATAGTAGACAAAAACCTGGATCTTGATGCCTCTGTTGATGAAGTGAGGATTAAAAGGCAGCCTTTTGATGATTGTGTGAATTACGTGAATAACCTGTTGGATGAATCTATTGCCAACTTACCCATGATTATTACGGATAGAACCAACGAACTGGGGCGTATTACCAAACCGATCGCACTTGCCATTAAGGCTAGATTGTTATTAACAGCTGCAAGCCCATTATTCAATGGAAACACAGATTATGCGGGATTCAGGGATAAAGATGGAGTTGCACTTTTTAATACTACATATGATGCCAATAAATGGATAAAAGCCAGGGATGCGGCGAAAGCTGCTGTTGATGCAGCCGAAGGCGCAGGATTTAAATTATATCAATTTCCAGGATCTCAGTTTAAACTGTCTGACTCTACATTGAGACAGCTTACGATAAGGGGTGCATTAACGGAGAGAGTTGCTCAAAATTCTGAGCATGTTTGGGCTAATCCAAATAGTCTGTCACTATTTATGCAACAGGTAGCAATGCCGCGTTTAATGAAAGGTTCAGATCCAATTCCTGTAGGATTGGCCAGACAACAATTGGCTCCTCCTATTAAAATTGCTGAAATGTTCTATACCCGGAACGGTGTGCCTATTGGTGAAGATAAAACGCTCGATTTCACCAATCGTTATAGCATTAGGAAAGCGGTAAAAGCAGAGCGTTTTTATATTAAAGAAGGCTATAATACGGCAAGATTAAACTTTGACAGAGAGCCACGTTTCTATGCTGATTTAGCATTTGACGGCGCTACCTGGTACAAATATGATAGCCCTTCAAGTTCTGATGAAAATACTTATACTGTAGAAGCCAAATCTACGCAATTGGCCGGCGCAAACAACTTTGGCTGGTATAATGAAACCGGCTATTTTGTTAAGAAAGTGGTAGATTGGAATATGTCGCAAAGCAATAGTGGAGCATCCTACAGAACTTATGCATGGCCTGAAGTCCGTTTGGCAGATTTATATCTGATGTATGCGGAAGCGCTTAATGAGACTTTATCAAGCCCTTCTTCTGATGTTTATAATTACATTAACAAAATCAGAACCAGGGCCGGTCTGCAAAGTGTAGAAACATCATGGACGAACTATTCAACCAATCCATCAAAATATACCACGAAAGATGGTATGCGCGAGATCATTCAACAAGAACGTTTAATTGAAATGGCCTTTGAAGGTAGCCGCTACTGGGATATCAGAAGATGGAAACGTGCAGCAGAAATGTTTAATCAGCCGATTACGGCGTGGAGTGTAAACCAGCCGGATGAGCAGTCTTATTACCGTGTAAGAACAGTATTAAATCAGAATTTTATAGCGCCTCGTGATTATTTATGGCCAATCAGAACGTATGATTTGACCGTTAATCCTAAACTGGTACAAAACCCAGGATGGTAAAATTATTATTAATCAATAAAAAAATATGAAAAAGATTAATCAACTATTTTATTTGGTGCTATCAATGATGATAGTGTCATTTATAGGATGTAAACAGGATGAACTCAAACCATTTGAAAAGAATGAAACGCCTCCAGGGCAGGTTTCCAATATAATGGTAGTGAATGGTCCGGCTAATGCAAAAATTAGTTATAACTTACCTGTAGATAAGGATTTGCTTTATGTTAAAGCGGTATACAAATTAGCAAATGGTACAGAGGCAGAAGTTAAATCATCCTATTATAATAACAGCCTGTTGGTAGAAGGCTTTGGCGATACCAATGAGCATGAAGTGATGTTGTATGCAGTAAACAGGAGTGAGGTAGCTTCAGCGCCAACAATCGTTAAAATCAAACCTTTGGAAAATCCAATCAGAGGAGTGTTCAGGAGCTTAAAGGTGATACCTGATTTTGCGGGCATTAACTTTACATCAAGCAATCCGGCCAAAGCCGATTTATCAATTGAAGTGATGATCTTTAAAAATGGTAAATACGAATCGCTGGGTAAAAACATCTATACGTCTGCGGCAGATATTAACCAGTCTATCCGTGGCTTGGATACACTGAGCAGTAAATTCGCCATTACTATTCGCGACAGGTGGTTAAATTATAGTGATACCTTATACACCACATTAAAGCCATTGTATGAAACTGCGCTTTCTAAATCACTATATAAAGCATTAAAACTTCCAACAGATGCTGTGCAGACTTACACGGCAACTGCTTTGGAGAATATGTGGGATAATAACTTTATTGATTGGCCAAGGTGCTCTCTTACTGATGTTACGCAAGTAACGCCACAATGGGTAACTTTTGATCTGGGAAAATCCGCTATCCTAAGCAGGATTGTAGTGTGGAATTATCCGGAATATCTAAATGCGGGAAGAATGTACTATTATGGTGGAAATTTAAAGGATTTTGAGATCTGGGCATCCGATAATCCTCCTGCAGATGGTAGTTTTAATAATTGGGTAATGATCGGATCATTTAAATCTGCAAAACCATCTGGTAGCGCTTATGGTGTACAAACATCAGAAGATTATGCCTTTGCCAATGCCGGTATCAGTTATACTTTTGGAGCCGCTGCTAAGAAATATCGTTATCTGCGCATCAAATCCATTAAAAACTGGCAGGGTACAACTTTTCAGTCCATTTCTGAAATTCAATGTTATGGAGATCCGCGATAGCGATTTAAGTTTCATTTAAAAATGATAAAGATGAATAATTATAAATCAAAAAAATATAGAAAGTTAACTGTGACCGCTTTGCTTATATTAGTAGCAGGGGTATACAGTGCCTGTACCAAACAGGATGACTTTAAGAAATTTGTAGCAGGTGGCGAAATTTCTTATACTGGTAAGCTTGATTCTGTTAAAATGTTTTCCGGTGATTCAAGAGTATTACTGAAAGGACTTTTTCTGGCAGACCCTAAAGTAGTAAGTTGTAAAATATTCTGGAATAACATGAAAGATTCGTTGGTAATCCCGGTTGTTAAGAAAAATGTTGTAGATACGCTTAATTACTCTATTCCAATCAAAACAGAAGGTTTACAAAATTTTACCATATACACTTATGATAAAGTAGGTAATAAATCTATTCCGGTTTATGCCAATGCCAGATCTTATGGAGATCGTTACAAGGCCTCATTATCAAATAGACCTATTTCTTCGGCAACTGCTGATGCCAGTACGGGCAAGGGGATTATATCATGGCTGGGTATGGATAAGCTTACCGGAGTATTTGCTACAGAAGTACAATATACCAGTACAAGTAATGTATCGAAGAAAATTAGAACGAAAATTGATTCTACCAGAACTGTTATTCCTGATTTGAAAGCAGGAACCGATATCCAGTACCGTACATTGTTTCTTCCGGATACATCGTGTGTTGATACCTTTTCGACGGCATTTCAGACACAACGTATACTGCTTGATTATAGCGGATATTTCAAGAATAAAGGAAATCCATTCGTATCAGACGGGGCAAGTGGCAGTGGCAGATGGCGTGTGTTAAAAGATTGGGTTGTTTCTGCCAGCGTTAAAAACCATGGTGGTTATGGAAGCTGGTGCTCCGATCAGGGAGGAACCTTGGCAATGGAAATGGGGTGGAGTAATACCGCTGCAATAATTGATGGTAAAATATATCAATCCTTTACGCTGCCTGCCGGTAAATATAATTTTGGAATTGATATTGGCGCTAATGAAGCCATTGATCCTGTTTATATTGTTGCTGCTGTAGGGAATACATTGCCTAACGTTAATGCTATATCCACCTCAATAGCTTACACCAACTTTGCAGATAAAAATCTTCAGTTTACGCTAACTCAGCCTACTACGGTTTCAATTGGTTTTCTGGCGACTATGACTACAGGTAATCAATATTGGGTAGTGAAAGGTGTATCGCTAAAATCACTTTAGTTATGATATAACCTCATTGAATAATCCTCGAATCTTAATTTAGCTTTGAGGATTATTCATTTTTGAACCACTTTACTTTGATTAAAAAATATTAAACCTTTAATTATCGCTACAAATGAAGACTCAATCAAAAAAATATCTTATTGCAGTATGTTTTATTTTTGCTCTATTCAGCGGATGTAAAAAAACTGAAAAAATAACAGAAACCACCACACCTAAAACGGAGTCAAATGGTTCTGTGGCTACAATTACCACCAGTGCTTTTACAAACATTACCACTACTTCTGCCATGAGTGGTGGAGTAATAACTGACAAAGGTGGGTCTGCAGTTACCGATCAGGGGATTTGCTGGAGTACATCTCCCAAACCAACAATGGATAACAATAAATCGGGCGTAGCCAGTGTGAGTGGCTCAGGTACATTTACAAGTGAAATTAAAGGGCTTACGGCTTCTACTAAATATTACGTAAGGGCTTTTGCGGTAAATAAAGCAGGGGTAGCTTATGGTAATGAAATGGAACTGACTACGGCCAGCATAGCCGGCGCAACATTTGGCTTTTCACCCATGTATATTGTTGGTTCAACGGTAGCCGCAGCCGATATTGAGGTGTTAACAGACGGTGGTGATGCCGTAACCGAGCGTGGCATTGTATATGCTGCCTCGCCAAATCCAACAATCAGCAGCAGTAAAGTAAAGCATAACAATGCCGGTCTTGGTAAATTTAGGGTGAGTTTAAAAGGCCTTACACCAAAAACTACTTACTACGCCCGGGCCTATGCCATTAATACAAAGGGAGTAAGTTATAGCAGTGAAGTTACCTTTAAAACCATTACTAAAGGTAATTTTACCTATACCTTTAACAAATCTCAGAATCCCGGAGCAGAAGAGCTCGCTGCATATGGCAGGTTACAAGTTGCTATTGATAGTGCAGTCTGGTATTTTAATAACTATACCTCTGTTACCAAACACGTGTATTTAAATTATGTTGATGGTGTACCAACAGCAGATGCCAATAATGGTGGTTGGATGCGGTTTGGAACCAATTCTTCTTATCAAAATTTAAGAACAATGCTTCATGAAGGTTCACACACTTTAGGTACCGGAACATCTTCCTGGTGGTGGAGTACATTGGTTAACGGTAAATTACAGGCCCCAAGCGTAACGGCAATATTAAGATTGATCACGAATGACAATGGCGCCCAACTCAATGGTGATAGTCAACATTACTGGCCTTATGGTCTTAACCAGAATTCAGAGGTTACTACGAGCTGGGATTTTGCCTATACCTGCTTAATAATAGAAGCCATGCGTAAGGACGGTTTAACAGAGTTCAGTGGACCTTATAACCCATAAGTATAGTTGCATTTTAATGTAATAGCAGATCTGCCAATTTTCAGGAATGGAAAAAGGCTGTATCATCAATAGTGAACCCCAAAAAGTTTTAGTCTGATTTTAGGGGTTCACTTTTTAAAGCAAGTTTCATCAACGTAGTTGCGTTTGACTGTACTTGTGTGAAGTTGAAATTTAGTATGGAGATGCCATAACAGTATTATGAGAAGTCCTTCCATAAGTGTGTAGGATTACAATTCTATATTAATGGCTTAATCCCAGGTTTTCTGGTCTTAGGGGCTTCACCTGTTGCAAAATTAACCCCCCAGAAACATCTAAGCATCATAAATCAGGATAAAAAAACCTTTCTTTCCTGTGTTTTTATGAACATCTAAATGATGTCGTTCATGATGAATATTTTGAATTGTATCTCTTCCCATTGGCCATACCATCTACAGGTAGATTTTGGAGTAATTGGTTTTTTCATAATTTTCTGCAAATATCGTGCAGCGCCAGCTAAATAGTTCCTTTCTGAATACGTAGGTTTATTGTTTTTAGGGAAATTGTTCTTCACGGATTGATCCCTTAAAATTTAATTTAAATCGGTATATATTCTCTCCGAGAAGTTTGCTGTTAATTAGCAAACCAAGCCACAATGATAGATTTTCGAACTTTTATCAATAGAATTTAAGTTCCTTATTAAAATCTGACCATTAAATAAATGGGATCCTGTTCTTGTAAACCGGGTAAAATTTCAAAATCTTGTTTTAAAGCGATATAATTTCATCATTCCTGATTACAAACATAGATGTGGTTTTTAATTAGCCATCAAATGGGGAAGAATAATCCTAAATGATGTGATCAGATTAATAAAAATGATTTAATTCCGTTAAACTTAGATGTACTTATATTTCGAGTTGATTTTTTTCAATCAAATTGTTGATAATAATCAATAGGTTTTTTTATTTTTTTAACAACCTTTGATAATGTCTACCCTAAGTTAATAACATTAATGCAATGCAAACCCTTTGAAATAAGTGTGATCAAAAGAAATGTGATCCCAAAGAAAAAAAAATGTAGCGCATCTGGATTTTTAATATCACAATCGATACACTTGATCATCAGGTGGTTATTGGAACATTATTTTATGCTTGGCCTTTTTACCTGGAATTGCTATCAAAATACACATGGTGTTTGGTGGCTATACTAATTAATTATTGATCAGGGGTAATGAAGATAGCCTTATAGGCTTATAGCTTTTACTAGAAATTCCATGTTCTACCCAGTTTCAAAACGATTAAATTTTTGGCTAGGTAACTCTCTTTTCCGTAAAAGCAGGATAAGGAATAAATTAACAAACTTCGATATCCAACAGGGGGCAAATAGTTTTCTGTAGGAAAAAATTACATTTGAATGGAAGGCTCTAAGATATTGATTATATTAAAGGACGCCAAGCTCAGGGCGAAGATTTCCGATATATTGGTCACGGGTAAATACTTGGTTGAGTTTACCGATAATGGGAAAAAGGCAATAGAATTAATCAGGAACCTACCGATAGACCTGATCATTTGTGGCATGGATTTAAATGGGATCGATGGGTTTGGGGTACTGCGGATGGTAAATAAGTTTATCGATACGGTTAGCATATCCGTTGTGATGATTGTAAAGGGTGACGATCAATACGCGATAAGGAGATTGATGGAAATAGGGGCAGATGGATATCTTGTTGATGATTTTGACGATGCAGAGCTATTGAACCAGGTGGAGGCCCGGTTAAGGAAAAGGCGCCTTCAGTATGAATTTTTTCTGCAGCAGCAGTTTCAGCAGAAAAGCCCTACTGGGATAGATAATGGCCTTTTTTGGTTGGATGCCAGGCGCGAAACATTAGTGCCCAGGATTTTTAAAAAGAAACAGGTAATCTTTTATAAGGGAGAACCTTGCATAGGGATTTATTATGTGCTGTCAGGTAAAATAAAAACTTTTATCGCAGATTCTTCCGGTCGAGTATTAATTACAGAACTGTATTACGCTGGTGAATACTTTGGATTTCAGGATTTTATCGCTGGATCACGTGCATCAAATACAGCAATGGTTATTGATGATGCACAGGTGGTAGTTATTCCTTTAGGGATAATTAATAAATTGGTTCAGGAGCATCCTGAAGTGACGAACTTTTTTGCAAAAAAATTAGCAGGCGTAACACATGAAAAGGATGATCAAATACTGGAGCTCGCTCATGCCCCCGTACGGGCAAGGGTATCCAGGTCGATTCTTAAATTGGCAAAAAAGGAAAGTAATACACCCGATAATACACGCCTCACTCTTCCCAGAAACGACCTTGCTAATGCTATTGGAATTGCTTCAGAAACCCTTAGCAGGATTCTAGGTGATTTTGCCAGGGAAGGCCTTATTGAAAAGGATGGGAACGATATCATTCTAAAAAAAGTTGAGCGCTTAAAAAATGTATATAATTGACCCCCTTACAAAAAATAATAGAAACTTTTGTGTTCTTCATACAATCACCTACCCGTTTAATATTACTTGCTAAGTGCTTATACAGGATATTTTCTGGGTTTCTTTAAAAGTCATACATAAAAAACAGCCCCATTTGGTTTTGTTCAGGTGATCATCATGTGCCTAAAAAGATTTAATTAAATATAGAAAATGCTTTTAGGATCTTGGGCTGCTTATAAAGTAGCCAGAATTAATCCATACTGATGATGATCAAGATGCAGCCTGTCTGTAGTCAATGGAAATAATGTGGATTAAGCCCAATTTCGAATTGCGTTCAGATCAGCATGATTTTCAAGACTAAAATAGATGATGATTCATCTGCATTTAATCTTGGTAAATAAAGCTCAAAATATCCGGTAAAGCTGTTAAGCACCTTCATTTGGGTAAATGGTCTGTTTCATTGTACACCATGTAAAATATGTATAAAATATGTTAAGAATGTTTTTTATCTATTTAATTTTCTGTGTCCTGTTTTTATTTACATTAAATGCTTTTGGCGAGTTATATTATTATCATAATTTTAAAATTGATATACTGAAACTGGAGGAATTGACCTATTTTCTGGTTTCTGAAAGAGTTTTCACTTTTATGCAGCAAGTTATTCTTGTATTTTTGGTTCCGTTTTTCCTGTGCCTGATATTTATTTTGTGCTCCTGGATGAAAGATAAATTTTCGAAACAGTTGTTCCTTTGGTTATTTCTCTTGATCGGGTTTACACCATACCTGTTGTTCTATCCCTATATAGTCGAATACAGATTTGCAGGATTGATCTTAGCCCTTGTCTGCTTAATTCTGGCCGTGGTATTCTGGTTAGTGGTGTTTCATATCAGGTCATTTGAACTTCATTACATAGGTATTCATCTGTTACTGATCATATTTGCATTGACAGCTTTTTTCGATATTACCAAGATTGACCGGCAGGTGAATATGCGGTATTATTCTGAACTGGGAGAGACTTTGCCAAGCGGCGGTATCGAAAATGTTCGATACAATAAATTCATTTATGTGGGAAGTACAGATTTTTTCAATCTATATTACAATCTGTCTGAAAACCGGGGAGAAGTGGTGCGTAAATAAAACTATAGTATGGCGATCTGTAGAAAGATCTGCCATATCTGAGCAGTAAATATCATATCCTTTCCAGCAATTATCCACATAAAGCATAAGAAAGAAGTAAGTCTTTTGGCAGGCGTTCGTACAGCCCTGGATAAAATTTCCGGAAACGGGTAATTCTACAGGCTACATCAGGCATACGGAAGATTATATTTCTTTCGCTAGCATCGCTCATGGCACATGGAAGAAAGTAGGAGTAGAATAATTCAGCTAATTCCGGATGCGATTGATAGCAGTCTTGGAGGTCTTTGCGATCTATTAAAAAAACCATGGTCTCCTCTATGGCCTCCAGATTAAGATTTTCCTGCCTGGGGCTGTTCTGATCCTGACAAACGTAAATACTACCTTCCTGTCCCAGCCAGATATTGGTTTTCCCCCATTCATTATCATGCAAAAAACCGTTAACCAACCCATTGCACACCACAATAATCTGACCAGCTGTACCTGCAATATTTTTCGGAAAGAGGGTTTCTCCTTTGCGCAAGTTAAATGCAGTAGTATGTCTAAAGAGACACCTTAGCGCCGCACGGCCTTGTTTTCGGTTAATTAATGGCAGGAATATTTTTAAAAAAAACTTGATTTCTATTTTTTTCATTTCCAATTTTTCTTGTGCTTTCAACAGTATGCTGATCTTATTTACGCCTTTTAACAGGATAAGCAAATTGATAGCCCTGGATGGTTATGATGTTGCTTATCTATCGCATGCCCACTATTAATAAGTTAATAGTACTAAATTCACAATTAAAAAATGCTATTCTCTTGATTTTGCTCAATACGATGCTTGATTCATTTCAATTGCGTAGCAAGATTAATCCTGTTGTTAAGCGCTATCCAACGCAGTTTACATTTCTTGAATAAGCACGTTGACCGAATATTAAGCATATGCGTGGCGCATCATCCATTTTGCCATTAAAAAGTTCTTTAAACACATTCAGTTCAGGAACCATATATTACGTTTGGGTTGCTATTTTCCACGCTTGAGGATCCTTTCAGGCAATATTTATATTAATGCGTCTTTATTTTGTATCCAAACAGGTAATTGAGCCTGTCTCTATTTTAAAGATTATCATGAAAATGAGCATAACAAAAAAATCCTTAAGCTGGCTCTACTGTTCTTTATTGTGGCTTGGGTGCAGCCACGAACCTCAAAATGCTTCTACAGAACAGCTACAGGCTTTAGAAACAGACTTTATTACTTTAAATCCCGGTAGCACAACCGTTAAACAAATATACCCGGGGAATATGGAAGGTCTCGTAAATGTTGATATCAAAGCCCAGGTGAGTGGTTACCTGGAAAAAATCTTCGTTAAAGAAGGTGATTATGTACAGAAAGGACAATTGCTTTTTAAAATCAAATCAGAAGTTTTTCAGGAACAGGTTAGCAACAGTTCTGCCGCTTTGCAGTCTGCAGTTGCAGCGCAGGTTAATGCCGGAATCGAAGTAGAAAAAATGAAATCACTTGTTAATGGAAATGTTGTATCGCCGGTACAGCTGAAGACAGCTGAAGCTAACCTGCAAGCTGCCAGCGCACAGGTAGCGCAGGCGAAAGCCACTTTCGGAGCATCTAAAATAAACGCTGGTTTTGCACTGATTAAAGCACCCGTAAGCGGCTACATTGGCAGGATTCCAAACCGCATAGGAAATCTGATCTCAGCAACTGATGCGACGCCATTAACCACGCTTTCTGATATTAGTACCGTATATGTTTATTTCTCGCTCAGTGAAGCGGAATTTATGCGCTTAAATTCGCGAAGCACGGATAAAGCTACCCAAATGAATATCGGCCTGGTTACTGCCGACGGGCAGCATTATCCTGAAAATGGTAAGCTGCAGATTGCCAGTGGAAACATTGACCGGGTAACCGGAACCGTTAGTATGAAAGCCGTGTTCAATAATCCAAAAAGAATGTTGCGTTCTGGCGGCTCAGCCAATGTGGTAGTAGAAGAATCTATATCGGATATACTTTTAGTGCCTAAAGCAGCTGTAAAAGACATACAGGATAAGTTTTTTGTTTATCGCCTGGCTGACAGCAATAAGGTGCGATTGATTCCAATCGAAATAAAAGCGGAGAGTGGCGATGACTATATCATCAGATCAGGCCTGAAAAATGGTGATCAGATTGCCATTAACCGGATTGATGTGCTTTACGATGGCATTCAGGTAAAACCAAAGGTCAAAACAAAATCTTAAACTTTTTCATCAAAATTTTATGTTACAAAAAATAATAGATAGGCCGGTATTCGCGACCGTTATTTCCATTGTCATCGTGATTTTAGGGGTAATCGGTCTAAGCCGTCTTTCGCTAACCCGGTTTCCGGATATTTCGCCGCCTACGGTGATGGTTTCGGGTTCCTATCCAGGAGGAAACAGTGAGTCTGTTATCCGTTCGGTGGTTACGCCCTTAGAAGAACAGATTAATGGTGTTGAGGATATGCAGTATATTAAATCTACGGCATCAAACGATGGAACATTTTCCATATCCATCATTTTTAAACAGGGCGTAAATGCAGATCAGGCGGCTGTAAACGTGCAGAACAGGGTACAACAGGCCACACCGATTCTGCCACAGGAAGTAATCCGCACGGGGCTTACCACTTCAAAGCAGCAGAACAGTATGATTATGATTTTTAATCTTTATACTGATGACAATAACAAATATGACGAGCTTTTTCTGCAAAACTATGCGAATATTAATTTAATTCCGCAGATCAAACGTGTTCCGGGCGTAGGCCAGGCCCAGGTATTCGGTACTAAAGATTATGCGATGCGGGTTTGGCTAAATCCACGTAAAATGGCTTCTTTAGGGCTCGTACCTGCAGATGTCTCCAGTGCGATTGCAGACCAAAGTATTGAGGCTGCCCCGGGAAAACTAGGTGAGGATTCTGATGCAGCACTTGAATACGTAATTCGTTACAAAGGAAAGAAAAACCTGGTTCAGGATTATGAACGCATGGTGGTTAAGCGAAATGGAGGAAGTGTAATTCGCCTTAAAGATGTGGCACGTGTGGAATTTGGTTCAACCAGTTATTCGGGTGCCAATAAATCGGATAACCGTAACGCCGTTACGATTGCCATTAACCAGACAACGGGATCGAATGCAAATGAAATTGAAAGGGGAGTAGATGTTGAAATTAAAAAACTGGAAAAGACTTTCCCGCCGGGGATTCATTTTTCCAAGATTTTGAGTACAAAAGAAAAGCTCGATCTCTCTATCAGTCAGGTAAAGACTACTTTGATAGAAGCATTTATTCTGGTATTTATCGTTGTTTTCCTGTTTCTTCAGGACATCAGATCAACCATTATCCCTGCTATTGCAGTGCCGGTAGCCATTGTTGGAACCTTTTTCTTTTTATTGCTTTTAGGCTTTACTATAAATGTCCTGACGCTTTTTGCGTTGGTGCTGGCCATTGGAATTGTAGTAGATGATGCAATCGTGGTGGTTGAGGCGGTTCACAGTAAGATGGAAAATTCAGATCTAAGCGGTCGTGCAGCCACAAAGGCTGCAATGAATGAAATTACTGCGGCAGTGATATCGATAACCCTGGTGATGGCGGCGGTTTTCATCCCAATTGGATTTATGTCTGGATCGGCCGGGCTTTTTTACAAACAGTTTGCCTATACATTGGCCATCGCCATTTTAATATCAGCTGTTAACGCCCTTACGCTCACGCCTGCATTATGTGCCATTCTCCTAAAAAATAATCATCAGGGTGGTTTAGCACACACCAAACCCACTGGAGTAAAAGATCGCTTTTTTAAAGCTTTTAATGCTGGTTTTAACCACCTGACTTATAGATATATTGCTGGGCTGCGGTTTTTAATTTCTAAAAAATGGATTTCAGCAGGGCTTATTGCATTAACTATAGGGGCAGCTGCCTGGTTGATGGTAACCACTCCGAAAAGCTTTGTGCCAGAGGAAGATGATGGAATGTTTATGTTTTCGCTCTCCATGCCGCCAGGAACCGGCCTTAATAGCACCACCCGGGTAACCAAAGAAATTGGCGACAAACTGGCAAAAATCGAGGCAGTGGGCGAAAATACCTCCATTACTGGTTTTAATTTATTGAGTAATGCAGCAGGTCCTTCTTATGCGATGGGTTTTGTTACGGTAAAACCGATTAAGGAACGGGGTAAGGTAAAAGATATCAATCAGATCATGGGCCAGGTTAACCAGGCCATTGCCACCGTTAAAGGTGGTACTGTAATGGCTTTCCGGATGCCCCCTGTAGAGGGATATGGGGTAACCGGTGGTGCCGAATTTGCATTGCAGGATCGTATGGGGCGTAGTTCACAACAACTTAAACAAAAGGCCGATCAGATTATCGGAGAACTTTCGAAGCAACCTGGCATAGCCATGGCTTATACTACCTTTAGGGCCGATTATCCTCAGCTTGAATTAGACGTGAATGAGGATAAGGCAAAACAAATGGGAGTTGGTGTGAGCAATCTGCTGAGCGTTATCCAAAATTATTTTTCAGGAGACCAGTCGCTGAACTTCTCCAGGTTCGGTAAATTTTATCGGGTAAATATTAAGGCCGACGGAATATTCAGAATGGACGCTCATGCCTTTCAGGAGATTTTTATAAAAAGTGAAGATGGACAGATGGTTCCGGCATCTACACTGGTAAGCCTGCACAAAGTATATGGGCCAGAATCGGTAGGGCGCTATAACCTATACAATTCGTTGAATATAAATGTTACCGGGGCACCTGGAATAAGTAATGGGGTAGTGATGCAAAGGGTTGAAGAAACGCTTTCCAAATTGCCTGCTGAGTATAGCTATGAATGGACGGGTCTAAGTTTGGAAGAAAAGGCGAGCGGCAATCAAACCGTTATCATTTTGGGACTTTGCCTGCTTTTCGTATTTTTTATTCTGGCTGCAAAATATGAAAGTTATCTTTTGCCGCTTTCGGTATTGCTATCCATTCCTACAGGCGTTATAGGTGCTTTCTTAGGCATCAAGGCAGTTGGATTGGACAATAACATTTACGTACAGATCGGCTTGATCATGCTTGTGGGGCTGCTGGCAAAAAATGCTATTCTGATCGTAGAATTTGCTATTCAGAAACGCCAATCGGGTTTAACCATTGTAGAAGCAGCCATTGAAGGCGCGCGTTCGAGGCTGAGACCAATCATCATGACATCGCTTGCCTTTATTGTCGGAATGATTCCACTCATGATGGCTACTGGTGGGACCGCAGTAGGTAACCGTTCCATCAGTATAAGCGCTGCTATGGGTATGCTTTCCGGCGTAGTACTGGGCGTAATTGTTATTCCGCTGTTATTTATAACATTTCAATATCTACAGGAAAAAATTGCTGTTCAAAAAATTAAAGATTAGATAAAATGATTCGGGTACAGAATTTAATATTATTGGCATTTGGCACCATGTTTTTTTCATCTTGTTTGCTGAGAAAGCCTCAGGTTAAGCCATCGGTACAAATGCCCCAAAGTTATAGGGAATCATTTCTTACCGGTGATTCCCTAAGCCTTCCATGGAAATTTTTTTTCAGTGATGAAAAATTACAGCACCTGATCTCACTGTCCTTAAAAAGAAATAATGATCTGGAGGTTGCTAAACTTACCGTAAAACAACTAGAAGCTGGATTAAAGGAAGCCAAACAAGCGCTCCTGCCAACCCTTGATCTGAATGTAACTGGGGCAAGAAACTGGATGTCTAAAAACTCATTAAACGGTTCGTTGAGCGAGCAGTTTACCAAAACGAGTTATTTAGATGATTACAATGCGCAGTTCAGGGTATCATGGGAAGTGGATGTATGGGGTAAAACGGCCATGCAGCAGGATGGTGCCTATGCAGATTTAATGGGAAATAAGGAATTGGCAAGGGCTATGCAAACCAGGATTATTGCCCAGGTAGCCCAGGCATATTATAATCTGCTCGCTCTTGATGAACAATTAAAAATTGCAGACCGTAACCTGGCTTTAAGCGACAGTACATTAAAAATAACTACTTTGCAGTACAACGCCGGACAGGTAAATTCATTGGCTGTTCAGCAGGCAAAAGCACAGCGGAAAACTGCTGAATTACTGGTTCCACTTGTAAAACAAAACATCGCCATACAGGAAAATGCACTGAGCATTTTATGCGGTGAATTTCCATCTCCTATTGACAGAAAACCAGATTTTAGTGTTGCTGCACTTAACGGCTTCGGGAGTGCTCTGCCTGTAAGGCTTCTCAGCAGAAGGCCCGATGTGAAAGCCGCAGAATGGGCCGTAATGCATGCACAGTCCAAATTAGGTCTGGCTAAAGTGGCCATGTATCCTTCATTCAGCTTTACTCCATCAATCGGCGCCAATTCATTTAAACTAAACTCCTGGTTCAATCTCCCGGGATCGCTGGCAAAAAACCTGGCCGTTAACCTCACTCAGCCTATATTTCAAAAGAGATCACTTAAAACAGCTTATGAGCGTGCCGCTTTGGAGCAGGAAAAGGCTGTACTTCAGTTTAAACAAAATGTACTAACCGCAGTAGGTGAGGTGAGCGATGCATTGGAAAAACAGAAGCGCGTTGCAGAACGGTTGATATTGATTGATGAAAAGCTGGTGGCTTTGCAAAAAGCGGCTAAAGATGCTTCGTTACTTTATCAGAACGGAATGGCAACCTATCTGGAAATCATCACGGCACAGAATAATCTGCTGCAGACTGAACTTGAGGGAACCAATATACGCCTGGAAAAACTCCAGTCTGCCATTGATTTATACCGAAGTATGGGTGGAGGATTGCAATAATACGAATAGCTTTGCCACTGAGGTTGGCAAAGCTTATTTTTACACTATGGGAAAAACAAAATACACAAGAGAGAAAATGCCGGCACGCCATGTCATCATGGTAAGTCTGGTTGCACTGGTTATTCTGACCCTGCTCTCGTACCTTGTAGATCCATACGACCCCTACTGGAAAGATTATTATTTTAGCCCTGGCTGGATTGCACTTCGCGATACCCTATACTCTTATATATATGTTTTGCTGCTCACCGTGATCAGTTTCTGGGTAGACCGTAAACTGGATGACTGGTTAACCTGGGAAAAAAATTCGGGAATAAGGCTGTTTGTTCAGACACTTTTACAGACCATTATTGCTATTATCTCTGTTTACCTCATGGACCTGGCTTATGTTGCCTTTTTTTTGGAGAAAGAGCCCAGTTATTCGAGAGAGGAACTCCGGCTTTTTTCGCAATTTCTAACTTCAGCAGTTATTCTTTCCTTATTGATTATGGCGGGTAATATCGGTTATTATTTCCTGACCAGCTGGAAAAAAACAGCAACATTGGCGCTTGAACTTGAAGTAAATACAGCCCTGCACAAACAGGCCGCCACTGAGGCCGAACTTTATGCTTTGAGGCTGCAGATCGATCCGCATTTTGTGTTCAACAACCTGAGTGTTTTGGCAGAGCAGATTTTACAGGATCAGCAAAAAGGCTTTGCATATGCAGAAAACTTCGCCAAGGTATACCGTTATTTACTGGTCAATTCAAAAAAAGATAAGATTTCCGTTGCGGAAGAACTCAGATTTTTAGAATCATATTTATTTTTGACCAGGGTACGGATCGGTTCGGGTATCTCATTTAATATTGACCTTACGCAGATCAGTAAAGATGCGATGATACCGCCCATGGCATTACAACTTTTGGTAGAAAACGCCATCAAGCATAACCGAACGGTAAAATCAGATCCTTTGCTGATCGAAATTAAATCACCAAATGGAAACGAAATTTTAGTGTCCAATGAGTTGAAACCATTGTTAAGCCATTTAGATGGTACCGGTATTGGTCTGGGTAATATCAAGGATCGTTATCGCCTGCTCCATGCCCCGGAAATTGTCATGACCAAAACCGACAAGCATTTTACCGTAATCTTACCTTTGCTAAAATGATCAATATACTAATTATAGAAGATGAGCATCCTAATGCCGAACGTCTTAAAAGGCTGGTGTTGGCCATAAAGCCACAAGCTGTGATTCTGGATGTATTGGATACAGTTGCAGGTAGTGTTGATTGGCTTAAATCAAACCCCGTTCCTGATTTGATATTGATGGATATCCGGCTGGCCGATGGCATCAGTTTTGAAATTTTTAATCAGGTAGAAGTAAAGAGCCCTATTATTTTTACTACGGCTTATGATGAGTATGCGGTAAGGGCATTTAAGTTTAACAGTGTTGATTACCTGCTTAAACCTGTAGAAGAAGAAGAACTCCGTGCAGCGCTTGAAAAAATCAGTCGGAGAAATGAAGATGCATCTGCAATCCTAACCGATCGATTAAAGGGTGTAATTGATGCGCTTGAAAACAAAAAGATCAGAACACGCTTTTTAATCCCCCATAAAGATGGTTATAAAATACTTACCGCTAACGATGTCAGCTTTTTTCATTCTGAGCACAGGATTACTTATGCACATTTGCCTAATGGAAAAAATGAAGTTGTACCCCAGAATATGGAAGAATTGGAAGAACAATTGGATCCAATACTATTCTTTAGGCTCAACAGGCAGTATATTGTTAATATAAATGCTATAGATAAGGTTTACAATCATTTCAACTCAAAACTCAAAATTACTTTTCTTGACTACCCCTTGCAGGAAGCATTTGTAAGCCGGGAACGGGCACCGGTGTTTAAAGCCTGGCTTGATCAATAATAAACTATTTATTGGGCAATAGGCTTACCTGCTCAACTTCATCATCTGCTCCTCCCGCTGTTATGTTAATATTATTTTTTGTTCAACATGAGTATTTGAAATTATAAAAATTATTATATTCGTGCAGCAGTTCCTTTTTTTTGATCTGCCGAAAAACAAGCAAACCATCAGTTTACGCAACGCTCTCAGATCATCACTCTTTCTCGTTGCAACTGTATTGCCAAAAGGCCAATCTTTTTGTTAGCCATCAAATGGCTAATGTTTTTTTGTGCCAAAAATGGATTTAACGACCATAAATATAGTTGATATGCAAAAAACAATTACCCCACTGTCGGCTTTGAGAAGATTAGCCAAAGACAAACCTAATGGTGAACCAACCTTTACAGGTTCATATCTCTGCTTTTAACTATTGCCAATTAGTTTTCAATGTATTAAAAGAGGATGGATGGCTTAAGCAAGCTACATCAATCTGCTAAATAATCTGATAAGAATCTAAAGTGGAGACCAGAGACCACAAGAGCAAACGGGGCATCATCCGAAAAGCCATAGGAGTAGGAAAAATAAGGAATTTTTAAAAAAATGAGTGAAATGAATCTTCAATTGGGCGTACAGTTCCAATTACTTAAAACCAAATTAGTAGCAGTTTACGAAAAAGATAACACCGTATCTTCTTTTCTTTTAGTGCCGACAAATCCAGATGAGGTAGGTAGTGCCACCTTGGGCGAAATGATAGAGGATTTAACTGAAGCTTTTGGTAATGAGGTTGATACGGATGATATAAAAAAAAATCTTCAGGCATTAAATTCTGGCAAAAAGCCAAATACAGCGTTTGATGTGGAGAAGCTTATATTTAGCTTGAAAACCGCTTATATTTATGTAAAAGGAGATGTTAAGGAATATGCTTTTGCCATTGAAGTAGATTGTGGAAATGCCATTCCTGATTTAGGGTTTGTAAAAATTGAGAAATTAGCCTTCAAAATATGGAATACCAAAAGAAATAAGATATTACAACAGCTGAATTTAGATACCATTGAAAATTTAGTTGAGAAACTTGATGCACCTGAAAAAAAATTAACCGAAGCAGTATAACCCGTGATAGTTGAATGATTAAGCGATAAATATTCAGCCAAGTTGAACTACTTTCTGTTAAGCATAGCCGCAAGCGCATAATTTTTTGATTTCAAATGAGTAACCATACCAACTTCGCTTTTTCGGCTACCGGGAAGATTTTTGAGTTAGATGCATCAGTAACTATTATTATAAATAACAATAAAAAATCGATTTTTGGAGCGCTTGACACCAGCCGGGCTAAAATCAAAGATTTATTAAATAATAATGAATTAGGCGTTAATGAACTTTCTGGCCAATTTACGCTGTTTAATAATTTGCCCGGAACTTTTAAAGCACAGGTGCTTAAATCTGCAGATATCTTATCTGTGGTTATTCAGTACAATAAAAATGTGGCTAGCAGTAAAGCCTTACTTTATGTCAATGCGGTTGTGCTGGCGGATGCTAAACAGCTGGCTTTAAGTATAGATACCGGTTTTTTTCGGGATGGAAATGTATTAGAGCGTTTCATTTACGACACCATGACTTTTTTTGCCATAAAAAAAGTAGCAGTAATCGTTAGAAATAAAGCCTCCCTTGCCATTAACCAATATTTAAAACGAAACGCATCGGATCATTTTCCCGAAATGGTTTTATCAGATCGCTTTGGCAACCATCAATTGGTTGCCAACTCCTTATTTGATTTGAAAAATAGTGAAAGTGTATTTGGAAAGGGGCTTTATCAATTAACTGGTCTGGATCATATCGACCTCATCATAGCAGCAGCGCTGAACACTTCAAAATTTGAGGCGATGCTGATGAGTAGAAATATCAAAAAGGATGGTTATGAAATTGAAGATTTATACTTTGGAATTAAAAAGGATAATGGTTTCTACTTAGAAGCGGGAGGGAAGCTCAATTTTCCTTTAAAAAACGATGTCTTAACCTTTGTTCTTGCCGGAAACCTGTCTGTTTCTTCATTTACCTTATCTGCTTCTTCAAATTATAAAATACCATTGAACAACAAGATCAGTCTGAGCGATTTGGGCTTGATGATTGGTTTAGGGGCCACAGGGCTTACTTTCGGGATGACAGGTCGGGTAACAACCAATAATATTTCCATTTTTGCAGGGTTTATTGTGAGCCAGGCTAATATCGGATTAATTACCGCGGCAATTACCTCTACCAGGGGGAGGACTTCCCTAAAGGATATTATTGTAGATATTGCGGAAGTTGATTTTCCTGGAATAGCGTTCCTTGATGTAATAGCTTTAGCTGATTTTGAAATCAATAACGCTAAAATGCCCCAGTGGGCGTATCCATCGCATCCCGATACGACCAGTAAAGCGGAGATCTTAAAGAACTTTAATTCAAGCCTGCCCGCTGAACTTGCCATACCTGGCGCAGAAAACCTTCAGGTTTCTGCTTTGGGAACAAGCGGTCAATCCATATTTACCGATACTTCAACCATGCGTCATTACCGCGTTGATTCGTCGGGAACCATTTCTTTAAACTGTCAGCTCTTTATATGCACACAGCCTACCAGAATTGGAAACTATCAGATGAATGTTGGTTTTTTTCTGTGCGGTACCATCGAAATCTTTAATGTAAAGGCCAGAGGGCTTTTTCTGATCGAGCCTGGTAATGCTATTTTAGCATTGATTGAAATTTCAAAAATTGAGATTAAGGGAATATTTGAACTGACGAGGTCCCGAAAAACAATGCCAATGGAACCTGTAAAAGGTGGCCTGGCCGGTGCCTTGATCAAAGCAGATGCCCAAGGCCCGGTACTGTATTTAAACATCAACAAGTCATCAAAAAAACTCGAATTTTATTTAAGTGCCTATGTTAATATCTTAAATATCTTTCAGTTAGATGCCTTGATTCTTCTTAAAGACAGGATGGTATACATTGATCTTGAACTGCAATATGTTGGATTTAAAATTTTATTTCATTTAGAGGGAAGCTATGCAGATTTTTCGAGCAGTGGGTTCAGTGCACGTTTGGTATTCGATACCAGTGGATTTATCAAACTTTTGGAAGAAGCCCAGGATGCAGTGCGTGATGCAGCCCGAAGCGTGCAAAACTCTATTGAAAATGCAAACCGGAAACTGACTGAAGCACAGCAGCAGATTTTAAATCTGAGTAACACGATCAGTGAATATAACAATTACATCAGAGATTATGTGGATAGAAGGGAAGATGCTTCCTGGTGGCGCGTAGATGATAAAATTTACTATTCGGCTCAGATTTTATATTATGAAACCTTAAAGGTGGGGGTTAATGTAGCTATTGGCGTAGCTTATGGTGCTTTGGAAATAGCAAAGGCAGCACTAACCCTTGGAGGTAAGGTCGCCTCAGGAGCCTTAGAAGCAGTGGCTAATATCTTAAGTGCCATCACCAGGTTACTTTGGATCAAATCTTTTGTATTGAGTATGGAATTTACTGCTAATGCCAGGAAAATAGAAGCCGAACTTGAGTTAACCGTTTTTGGAAATGATATCAAGTTAAAAGGTTCGTTGGATGTTGGTAAAGCGATGAGCGATATTAGTGCTTTGGTCACCGGTTTTGTGAAGGATCAACTATCTGCCAAAACGAAGGAAGTAACCTCAAATATCAATAACGGTATTTTTAGAACTTTAAGTTCAGAAGCGGATTATCATTTATTAACGCCAAACTTGCAGAGCATTGCCCAAAATAAAAAAGACTATTACGATCTGCTGGCATTTCATGACATGATAGAAGATTTCCTGATCGAATCGAATAAGAAATATGTGAATGAGTATGAAAAACAACCTGAGGATTGGCAACAGAACATTTGTGAAATAGAGGAAGTGAAACTCAAAAATGAAGTGATCCAGCGGCAATGTGTGGAAGCCTTTGACGATGAGTTTGTAAATTCATTGGATGAGGTGATTACATTGGTACGGGATAACCAGGTTAGAGCCAATATTTCCGGTGAAGTGGATCAACAAATGACTGATCTATTAGGCCTTGTTAGGGATATAAATAATCAGAAAACAGTTGCAAGAAGTTTAAGGAGCGAAAGGCGTTCTTTATTTTCAAGAGTGGAGAACGTTGTTGAAGACAATAACGAAGTTAAAAGGTCATATAAGGCCAGCAGCGATTTCAATATCGATCAGGCCAATGAGAATTATGCAGATGGATTATCAGAATTGTTAAAGAAAACATTCCCGGATGATACGAATGAATATGGTGAGGAATTTAAAGATGCCGTGGCAGCAGCCATTTATCAATTTAGAAATCCTCCACAAGTTAATCCAAGAAGATAATGGACTTCATTAGGAAAATCCGCCATTTACTATGCATACTGGCTGCACTAATATTTTACGCGGGTACAATCCATGCTCAAAAGCCGGAGCCTAAACGCAGCTTTGTACTGCTGATCTATATGAATGGATCAGACCTGGAAAGCAAACATCAGTTGGCGAGTGAAGACATTAATGAAATTATCCATTCGTATAAAAACGTTGATGATCATTTTGCAACGGTGATTTTGCAGGGCGGGACTAAAAAATGGCATCTTTCAGAGCCGATTTCCAGTGATAGCCTCACCTACAGCAAGGTGACTAAAGACGGTTTTGAAAAAGTTAAAGTTACTGCCAACAAAAGCATAGGAGACCCATCTACCCTGGTTGATTTTATCACTTTTAGCAAAAATAATTTTCCGGCAGAAAGATATGGATTGATTTTTTGGAATCATGGAAGAGGCAGTGTGCATGGTTTTGGATATGATGAGCTATTTCCTGAAGATATTTCCCTCTCTCTGCGTGAAATGGGAGAGGCTTTTGCTGATCTGAAACGTAACCAGAATGACTTGAACCTTGATTTTATAGGTTTTGATGCCTGTTTAATGGCCACCATTGAAACTGCCACTGTACTGGCGCCCTATGCCGAATACATGGTGGCGTCACAAGAGCTCGAACCTGGCAACGGTTGGAATTATCAATATATCATCAATTCCTTATCTGCCAATCCAAACCTAAATACAACTCAGCTTCTGGAGGGAATTGCCAAATCATATATTGATACTTATTCAGCTCAACCTTATATCCAGGCAACATTGTCTGTAATCGCGCTTAATAAAATAGCTGCGCTAAATACAAGCGTAGGGAAATTAATCAGTAACATTTCTGCAAATCTAAATTCAACCTATCCCGCGAAGGAGGCTTTCAAACAGAAGTCAAATTACAGGGCCAGGTCCAAATCATTCGGATTGCCTTCTTTTTCGTTCGCGGCTGAAGATATGATTGATATTTTTAGCTTTTTCAAATTAGCAGCTAAAAGTACCGATACATTGTTTAGCGATTTCGAGAAAAAGATGCGGGATGCAGTTTTATTCAATATTTATTCAAAAAATTTGGATAAAGATGCCATTTCGGGGCTTTCGGTATATTTTCCTTATTACAATAGAAAAACCGCCAGTCAATTAAATGATTATTTGAAAACGCCTTTTAACATAGCGTTTGAAAAATTTATCGAAACTTATGTAGCTGAATTAATCGGGGGCGGTGCGGATAGCGTTTTTGTTCGTGATTCGGGAAGGAAGCTAAACGCTGCCATGCTGGTTAACACCAATAAGATTTACTTAAATATCAGAAGATTAACTGAAGACAGTACACTGGTATCATATGGATTGGATGCCTATGATACCAATGTGGATCACCGCGGAAATATTACCTTGCATGGGGGTAATAAAAAATGGGATGCCAGGTGGATCAGTATTAACGATATCAATGTTTGTGTATTCATGGGCCTTTCCAATCAATCGGGTGTATCTTACAATGTACCGGTGCTTTGGAATGGAAAACAAGCTGAACTTATGATCAAGTATTTTAATGTTGACGGGGAAAATCTGGCTAAAGTGATTGGGTTGCGGGAGATTTTTGCTGATGGGATTACGGATAAGATTAAGGACCTGCAGGCGCACGATGAAATTGTTTTTCTGGGTCAAAATTCGCTGGATGAATCAATGAGTATTGAATTGGGTAAATTGACTATCACTGACCCTTCAGCTTTAGACATCAAGCTTTTAACCATGCCAAAGGGGAATTATCAGGTAGGATTTTGTTTGGTAGATTTCTACGGAAATAAGCACTATACCAAATTTGAAGATTATACCATCAATTAGATGCCTATTTAACAAGGCTAAATAAATTAATAATTAACGATCAATCTGGGCTAATATTAATCTCTTAGTTTAGTAAAAACTTTTTAGCATTAGATATAAATATATATGGAATTAACGACTCAACAACGCAACGAAAGTATTTCTGCGGCAACTGATACCTTACTTTTTGAAGACAACTATCTGCATATCAAAAATGCTATTGATCAGCTCCATTTGCTTTTTGCCGGCGTAACCGGAGTAAATGCAGGTAACATTACAGACCAAGATATTCATCTGCCAAGCGGTAAAGCAGTTTCAACCATTAAAGCTGCGCATTGTCTTAAAGAATTGGAGCGCACACGTAGATTTATCAGAGGCATTTATCATGCGATTAAGCATCTATTAGATACCATACCCGCACATACCATAAATATATTATATGCTGGTTGTGGACCTTATGCCACACTGCTTACACCTTTAACATCTCAATTTACCTCAGCGCAAATCAATTTTATTTTATTGGATATCAATCGTGATTCGTTGGATGCAGCAAAAATGATGTATGAACAGTTAAGCTTATCAGGCTACGTGATCGACTATGTTTGCACTGATGCCACTACCTATAAATTTCCTGATGGTATCTGCATTGATATGGTCATTTCAGAAACCATGTTAAATGCTTTAAGAAAAGAGCCGCAGTTGGCCATCATGAATAATTTAATTCCACAGATGCGTCCGGAAGCTATTTTTATTCCGGAAGAGATAACCGTTGAAGCGGTATTAACCCAATGGAAAGAAGAATACAATAGTTTTACCATTAAGGATTATCAGCCAAAAAGGATAAACTTAGGGGAGGTATATTGTGCCAGACGTGAATTCAAGCTTCCACAGCCAGTGGTGATACAGGTGCCTGCTTCTGAAACCCATAACCGGCTTGATTTATTTACGGAAATAACGGTGTTTGGTAAAGAGGTACTTACTACGTACACTTGCAGCTTAACAATGCCATTCGCCGTTTGTAAATTAGAAAACAATAGGGAAGATATGAAGGTCACATTTGAATATGTAATGTCTGATCATCCTGGCTTTACCTATATGATTTAAAGATGGGATTAAGTACCGGCAGAGGTGCTTTCTGCCGGTATTTTAAAAAAATAAATCAATTAAGATCCAGGTTGATTATGATCACTTCCAGGTGATGGGCTTGTATTCTCTGGTGCCTCTGCCGCGCTTGGGTAAGGTGATGCATTGTTTGCAGAAAAAGTGTTTGTTGACTGCTGTAGAGGGTTAGTTACTGCCTGATTTACCTGTGAAACGGGAGGCGCAGCCTGTTGCCCTGGCAAAATATCAGATGATAGATTATTTGTTGCCGCAGAGTTAATTGAAGGAGCGTTTTCCTGTGTTTTTAAAACTAAATAGGCAGCACTGCTTATGCCAGTAAGCCATAAAAGTGTCTGGCTCAGTTCTGGTAAAGCGCATCCTGTTTTGATGCTGTATACTTTATTCAGAAAAATAATAACAGCAATGCCAGTCCATATAACTTTTTGAAAACGATGTACGCTGATGCCATTATCATCAGAAAGAATATCTACAAAAAAGCCTTCAGAAGGACTGTTCTGATGGCGAAAGCGGCCATCTTGTATTTCTCTTTTATCAATTATGGTGCCGCCAGCAGTTACACCGGCACTTATTCCCATTAACACCAATGCTGTTTCGTTTAGGCCTGTGTCATTACAGTTACCCATGCAAAGCTGCAGATAAATATAACTGCAGGAGATCACCACAGTCCATACACCTAATTGTACCCGCGATAGACTAAAGGGATTGTTGCTCTTAAAAATCAGCAGCCGCTTTTCCTGTTTCAATCTTGCGGCATTGGCATTAAACAAATCGGGGTCATTTACCTCATCACGAAGCATGTTGGTGAATAAGGCCAAAGCAAAAAAAGCGGCGATAATCCCTATAATGATAACAAGTGCTAAAGTTTTATGAAGATCATAAGTCTGTGCATTTCCTTTGCAGCCTGTTGCAATCCCTGTAGCAAGTATTGCCAAGGTCATTATTAAACTACTCTTTTTCATAATTGATGAGTTTATGATAACGACGGATTGAATGGCGTTAAACGACTGAACCAGGAGTTCTGAAACTGTGCCTGTGAAGGATGTTGTTGAATAATATTGATATAACGCTGTTTTCGAAGTGCAATAACCTGATTGTATAGCGCTTCCAGCGGAATACTGTTAGCTGCGGCAATGGTTTGTGGCCCTACTATGCCATCCACTATGAGTTTACCGGGCATAATATTATTTATTGCCTGCTGTAAAAAACGGGAGGCGATACCTGTACCCATATTTACAGCCGTGTCAAATAGCTGGTTGGCAAGTTGTTGGCTGTTTAAATTGTCCAGACTGATCACATCCCAGAAATTCTGCTTATAAAATGATTGTACTTCGGCCTGTACTGCACTATTGGCAGCCAGTGTAGCGTTTATATTGTTAGGATGTGTTGAAACGGCCTGGTCTACCACTGGCCAACCAGCCCAGTTAGGCCAGAAATTTCTTGCGATACCAGCGTAGGTTTCTCCACCGCTATCATTTGGGTTATTGGCATAACCACCTTCGTTACCCATTGTAATTTTAAATGCCAAATTGAAAATTGCCATATTTAGATATAATTAAGTTTTTAACTTCTATTATCTACATATAATGCATTTCATCCATAACCAACTGATGACTTGGTTAAACCAAGATTGATGAGAGCATTAACGACCTGTTTTCAAACCAATATATTGCAAATTTGATAATATCGATGTTCTTGAACAGGTTATCTCAAATATAGCTTTTTACTTTTTATTAATTAGCAATCTGATACATAAAATTATGTGAAAATGTAATAATAAAATTTTGCACAGCTGATTAAATTTAGCAGCATGTTATTGTGATCTACATCCAGTTCTTCTGGGCAGTAAAATCAGCAGGTTGATAGTTGATATACTGCACAAACCTCGGTTTTGACGAAGTATTTGGGCTACTACCATGAGGTAAAGCCTGGTGCCAGATAATAAAATCTCCTGCCTCGGCAGCAATAGGGAAGCTGCCCAGCGCATGTAGGTTTTCTATTCTGGGGTTAGTACCTTCAGGAAGGGAGGAAAGCCATGCTGAAATGCGGTTATGAAATCCCGGGACCAGTGTAAAAGCACCTTGATTTGGCGCCGTATCAGCAAGGTAGAGTAAGCCCTGCAGGTTAAATGGAATAGGTAAATCAAGGCTGCAATCCCAGTGTAAATCTGGACCAGGAAATTTCCATTTTTCTGTTTCCGGAGGATTAAAGCCTACACGGTCTGTTGTTACCCAGATATCGGAGCGTTGCCATAGTTGTTCATAAGCCATTCTGATGCGAGCTGACTGCCTGTTTTTTTGTAATAGAGGATGCTGAAATAATTGAACCATAATTCCTTGCCTCGAGTTATTTGGGCTATACCAGGTGTTAGCATCATTTAGATTTATTTTTAGAAAATCGCAAATCACATCAATAGTGGCCCGGCAATCTTCTTTAGGAATCACATTTTTAAGAACCAGATAGCCATTTTCTTTCCAAAATGCAAGTTCCTCAGCGCTAAGTACTGATGGAATGGGTTGGCTAAGCACTGGTGTCTTATTAAATAAGTCATTAAATCTACTGATCTGTTCGCTTGCAGGGAAGCCTGAGGTTTGCACGATCCATTGTTCAAATTCTTCAAATGCCGGAGCATATTGAAAAACATAAGTGAGCGTTTGTTCAAGGCCTAGTCCTAATACACTCAATAGGGTTTTGTCCAGCTCCCATTCTTTATTCCAAAATTCTTCATCTATCTGGTTCGCTCTTTTAAGCATAACTTTGCTCCAGAAACGCTTCACATGCATCAGGCCTGAAGTGCTCGTTTCTGTTGAGGGTGGTAAAGTAAGATCTAATATCATCTTTATTCATTTGTATGATTGATATACATATTCTGTTTACAGGTCCAGTTGATCATTTGCGGAAAAGATAGTTTATCTTCCAGACCCGACGGATAGGTCATTCCGTTCCATTGTAATAATGGAACGCCAATAAAACGACCCTGGGTAAAGTTATCTACCAGACTTTGGCCTCCACCTTTATATCCGTTTTCATGGAAAACGATATGGGGATCAATACCTAAATGTACAGCTGCAGCATATGACCAGGCAATGGCCATCATTTCGCCGCCATTGTTAAGGTCGTTGATGGGTAGCGAATCGTTCATACCCACGCGTATTTCAGTAGGCATACAGGCCAGGTGCCCGGCTTCGTGTAAAATATCGCCCGGATACAATAGTTTTTCGGGATCTACAATCAATATACCATCGCTAAGTTTAAGGCCTGGCAAAAATGTTTCTTCGCTTATGGTTTCCAGTTGGTATTGTAACCCGATTTCGGAAATAAAATCGAGCAGTTTGGCCGTTAATTGATTTATTTGCAGCTCCTTTTCCATTTCATCGGCTAGTCGATCTGAACTCGTTGTATTGGCCATTCTCAAACTTTTAATTACTTGTTGTGCAGTTTCAGGATCTTTTTTTAGAAATACTGTTTTTTTTATGCCGGTAGTAATCTGTTGGGTAAGCCATTCATTTACTTTACAATCAATAACCAGGTGTATTCTGTCTGTTGGGCCATTGTTTGTTACGCGATGTTTGATATTGGCATTGATGTACCAACAGTCTCCTTCATTCATCACCACACGGTCTTCAGCTACATAAAATTCAACTTCAGGGTTGGTGAATATGGGGATGTGAAGGCGTGCCTCTCCCTGTTCAAAGGAAAGTTCAATATCCCTGTGTGCTTTAATAACTGATCCTGCGTTTAGGTTGAGTAAGCGGACAGAAAGTTTTTCACATTCAAAATTTTCCAGAAATCTGCTTGTTTCAGGAAGATTGTTCAGTAAACCTGTATTTTCAAAATGCGTATTACTTAAGAGATCGGCGAAAGGATTATCGCTGTTTCCACCGGGGGTACGCAAAGGTAAAACATGCCAGTTACCGGTATAATCGGCAGTATTGTAATGCGGCATCCATTGATTACCAGTTAATAAATCGTTCAATTCGCGCTGCAGCACATGAACGTTAATGTTGAGGTTTAATTTAGAGAAGCAAATCATGATGTTTGCAAATTATGAAATTATTTAATACCAATACATCTATTGCACCTGATAAAAAAAGCGATAATGCTTCAGCAGGTGTTTCTACTATAGGCATGCCTTTACGATTCAGGGACGTGTTTAATAAAACGCCAATCCCAGTTTTGGCTTCAAAATCGCCAATGAGTTGATAGAAATCAGGATTAAAGGCGCTGGTTACAGTTTGTACCCGGCAGGTACCATCTTGGTGAACAATACCAGCAAGCTGATTTTTCCATTCGGGCTTTATCTCATCAATCAATATCATGTAAGGGCTTTCCCATCCATGGATAAAGTATTTTTGTACATCATCAATTCTTACAGATGGGGCAAAGGGCCTGAAATCTTCCCTGAATTTAATCGCGCTATTAATGTGGTTTTTAATATCCTTGATACGAGGGTCTGCTAATATGCTGCGATGACCTAATGCTCTTGGTCCGAACTCGGCTCCGCCCTGAAACCAGCCTACTACTTTGCCACGGGCAAGTTCGGCAGCCGTAAGCGCTACAAAATCTGGTGTTTGGTTGATTGAGATTGTGTTATTGTCATTAATTCCAGCATCTAATATGGCTTTTTCCACATCATCATTGGAGTAACTACGGCCGAAAAAAACATGATCGGGAATGCTTGCTTTTTGTTGGCCCAAAATTTGATGCCAGCCATAATAGGCACAGCCAATGGCTATTCCGTTATCTCCCGCTGCAGGCTGCGTATATAAATTTTTTACAATGCCCGAACGGCGCAATTTGAAATTAGCAACGGCATTTAGGGCTACCCCACCAGCATAAGCAATATTGGCATACGGATGTAGTTTAGACCGCTCTTGAAAAAGGTAAATAATGGCCTTTTCCGTTTCATCCTGTACCCAGCGCGCAATATTGGCATAATGCTTAAAATCATGCTTAAAAGCATCATATCCCGATGAAGGTTTGTTGAAATAAAGATCCACATTTTCGTAAAATACTTCGATGATGCCATTCTCTAATTTAAACAGGGGTGGTTTTCCATTCAAAACGCCATAGGGAGCCAAACCCATCAGTTTCCCAACATCATTCAGATTACCAAAGCAATACTGACTGGCTGCATGATAAAGTCCGCCTATGGAATGGTAATTCGTTGGCAGTTTTAAAGATGGCGTATCCTGAAATAGCCTGACTTCAGAAAAATCTTTGAATATTGGTATGAGGTTTTTTCCGTCGAAATGATAAAAACTGTCTTTTTCACAATACATTCCGTTATTAAATGGGTAGTCTTTTAGTATTGCACCCTCGAGATCAAGGCAATGGATATAAGGGCTACCAGCACCGTCAATAACCATTACATTGCATGATTGGAAAGAAGACATGCCTACTGCGCTCCAGGCATGGGCCAGGTGGTGAGAAAGGGTAATTACAGGAGTATTCATATCTTTTTCAAAATATCGGCGACCGGAATACTGACTTGGTGAAATATTGTTTTCGAAATTTGATGCCTGCACAATTAAGGTCAAATCGCTGGCTTTGATTCTTGCAAAATCCAGGCAATACTGAACCGTATCAAAATCGTTACCTCCATCGTGTTTGATCCTGCTTAGCCTTTCTTTCTCGATAGCAACCAGTATTTTACCATTTTTTAATAAAACTGAAGATCCATCATGAGATAAGCCCGTTCCTAAAATATAGGTGTCCATTAGTACTGTGTATAGATATGTAAGAGAATTAACTGCTTAAACATATAAAGAATTTTTAAATAATTTGGAATTTGCAAGGTGTTGTCTGTTAAAACATATCACCCGTTCTTTAACATTTGTTGATTTTTATCAAATTATATTCGCCTTAGTGCTTTTAGAAATAAAAAGTTATTAATAGATTTACACTCATCTAAATCAGCCCTCTTAAAATGAACTCTTCCCATACAGATGCAGATCAAAAAAATACTTGTATTTTAAATGGTACATATCTGTCTATCCGTAATTTGCTTAGTGATAGCGAAGTTAGAGATATTCATATTCTTTTTAAGTCGGGTGCATTTGATGATGGCAGGTTAACCGCCCATAGTGCTGCAAAAGAAGTCAAAAGTAACCTGCAGCTTAATCATCAAACTCAAGAGCATGCAGCTATTCAACAAATTATTTTAGCCGCACTTAACCGAAATCCTGTATTTCGAAATGCCATATTGCCGCAAAGCATCCATCCCTTTATTATCAGTAATTATAAGCCGGGTATGCACTATGGCTGGCATGTGGATAGTCCGGTTATGGGTAATATGATCCGTACTGATGTGGCGCTCACTATTTTTTTGAATGATCCCGAAGAATACGATGGGGGCGAACTGGAACTGCAGACTGCAAATGGAAATGTATTGTATAAGCTGAATAAAGGAGATGTCATCTGTTATCCGTGTACTCAGGTTCATCGGGTAAGGGAAGTTGCACGTGGTGAACGGAACGTTGCGGTAAGCTGGGTGCAGTCGCTTGTTAAAGAAACCGTACATCGAAAAATGTTATTTGAAATTTTTCAGATTACTGAAAATCTCCGTAACAAAGCATTGAATGAAGAAGAATATCTTTTATTACAACAGCACTATAGTAACCTGTTGCGGATGTGGGCAAACTAATTAATAGAATGGCAATTAAAAAATTAACGGTGGGCGTTTTGCTTTCCAACTCGAGTATACTACCAATGGCTAAGCATTTTAGCACAGGGTTGAAAAATGGATTAAAGGAACTCAGCCAGGAGGTTGAATTGGAGATTGTGCCCGAATTTATCGGACAAGGGTCGCGGGAACTGGCCGAAGCCGCAATTACCAAGCTGGTTGGTTTTGACGATGCCGATATAATTACCGGTATAGTTTCCAATAAAGTAGGTATCGATCTTTCAGATAAGATTGCCAATGTTAAACGGCCATTCATTATCAATAATATAGGTGAGCATTTGCCAGATCCTGAAAAGTTTAACGATTATATGTTTCTCAACTCCATTCATACCTGGCAGCAACTGTGGTCTGTTGGCCAATGGGGTGTTAAGAATTTTGGGAAGAAAGGAATGTATGTTTCTGGCTTGTATGATTGTGGATATTCATTTCAAAGCATGTTGAGTGCTGGTATGGAATCAGGAGCGAGTGGGGTAACCATGCCTTTTGCTATAGCGCCTACACCTAATCCAAAAGAAATAGGGAATATTGCAGCTGTTTTCGAGCATATACATATTTATAAACCTGATTTTATCCTGGCTACTTTTTGTGGAAAAGAAGCTGAAATATTTTTAACACAATATGTGGAGCAGGGCTTGCATAAAACTACTCCCTTACTGGGTTTGCCATTTCTGTTAGAACCTTTTAGCGCAGCTGAGCCAGTTGAGGTCTATACTACATTGTCATTAAACCGTGAGCTTAAACCAGAACAGCTTGATGAAGTGAGTGATACCATGGCAAATCCTTTTAATCAGTTTGGTTTTGAAACCGGCTTACTGATCGCCCAGGCTATTAAAGAACAAGGCGGTAAATCTTTACAAAAAGCCATTGCCGATGCTGCAATTGAAACCGCGCGGGGCCGTGTGGAGATTGCTACGGAATTGAATACCTTGCAAAGCAGGGTTTACCTGGTTAAAAATACCTTTAACGGGATTAAAGGTGAAGTAGCCAGGCAGCTGATTGGCGAACTGGAAACAATTGATATTCATCATGAAGATGTGCAACGCATTAACAGCCAAACTTCTTCATTTTGGATGAACCCTTATCTCGGCATATAATGAATAAAATAGCGGTTATTTGCAATTCAGATTCACTTGCATTCCCAACGGTCCAGGCCTTGGCCTCAAAAGGACTTTTAGGTGGTGTGGCAATTCTGGAGCGAAGTAGCAAAGCGCTGCTGAAGCCCTTGCAGGCCATGGGTTTATCCGGAAATCAGATATTGCAACTGAATTATGGATCTTGGGAGCAGGAACTAAAACAATGGATGACAGGGTTGGATGCAGAAGCCGTATGGGTATTTGGTTTTCCATGGATGATTCCAGATCACCTGCTGCAAAGTGTACGCAAAGGTTACCTGAATTTTCATTTTGGTGAATTACCTAAATACCGTGGTGCCGATCCGATATTCTGGCAAATCAGAAATAATGAACCTTATGCAAGCCTGACGGTACATCAAATGACGGCAAATATAGATGGTGGCCCTATTGTATGGACAAAGCAACTACCTATTATAAAAGGGGAAAATTATGGGCTGCTTTGCCAGCGTTTGGGGTTTTTGGCTGTAGAAGCGGTAAATGAGCTGCTGAATAACACACAATACTTACCTATTGTGAATGAAAATAGTTTAGCGAATACGGCTTGGGAAAAAAAACCTGGTAATAAGGAATTAGCAATCAATTGGCGGGAGCAATCTGCCGATGAAATAGAATGTTTGATTAATGCGGCCAATTCAAAATATGACGGTGCAACAGCATGGATTAAAAATACAGAAGTGCGCATATTAGAAGGATCGCCGGCAGAAATTCAATTGCCTGAAGGGGTAATGCCAGAGCCCGGCACTATAGTTTATGCTGATGCACTTTATGGATTGATTGTAGCATGCCTTGAAAATCGTTTTTTAAAGATTAATATTTTACACATGCGGGAAGGCTATTTTTCAGGAAGTAAGCTTTTTCAAATGGGTATAAAAGCAGGAGAAAAATTTATAAACCTTAATTAAAAACAAATGGAAGGAACAATTGCTGAAGTCCGGATTTTTGCCGGCGATTTTGCACCAAAAGGCTGGGCATTTTGCCAGGGACAGCTCTTAAATGTTACTGGTAACCAGGCTGTTTATGCCCTTGTAGGTACTTACTATGGTGGGAACGGGCAAACCACATTCGGATTACCAGATCTACGAAGCAGAACAGTTGTAGGTGTGGGGGCAGGTGCTGGCTTATCGGCATACACGCCAGGACAAAAAGTAGGCGTTGAAGCGGTAACGCTTAACTCAAGTCAAATACCGGCGCACACCCATATTGCTACCGTTTCAGCAGCAACTGGTAATGGAATTGGTAATACTACATTTTATGCTAATCCAGGTAATGGAACCCAACAGAACGGGCTCAATGCTTATATCAGCATGGATAATACCGGACAGATGCAAACATATGCCAATAGTGGCACCTTAAGCGCTTTAGATGAGAGATCTGTAGAAGTAACAAATGTTAGTATACCAAATCCTACTATAACTATAGGAAACTCGGGAGCTAGCGCACCGCATAATAATATTATGCCTAGTATCGCACTAAATTATATTATCTGTATCCAAGGATATTTTCCATCAAGAAACTAATTACTAAACCTCAATCAAAAAAAAATATGGAAGGAACAATTGGCGAGATCCGTGCCTTTGCAGGTACATTCGCACCAGTTAACTGGCAATTTTGCCAAGGGCAACCGATGTCATTGCAGCAATATCAGGCCCTTTTCGCAATTATTGGTACAATTTATGGCGGTGATGGAGTAAACACTTTCAATTTACCCAACATAGCCAGTCGTGTGGTGGTTGGTGCAGGCCAAGGTACTGGCCTTAGTGCTTATCCATTAGGGCTGGTTCGCGGAGAGGAAAATCATACTTTAACTTATTCGGAGTTACCAATGCATACCCATGTGCCTGCGCCAGTATATAGCACCACTGCTGCTTCAGCAAAAATTTCATTAAATGCAATTAATGCAGATGGAAGCGAATTCAATCCGGTTGGCCATTATTTTGCAAAGGATGGACAAGGCCAGGATAGTCTATATGCAATTACCACTGGTTCTCCAAATCTGGTTAGCCTGAATAGTAACGCAGCAACAATAACCAATCTTTCACCACCCATACCAGCAGTAGCCATAAGTGTATCAGGTAGTAGCTTGCCACACAGTAATATACAGCCGGTTTTGGCATTAAATTATATCATTTGTGTAGAAGGAATTTTTCCTTCAAGAAACTAAAAATTGATTATTACTAAATTTTATCAACAATGGAAGGAACTATAGGAGAAGTAAGGATGTTTGCAGGAACGTTTGCACCAATGGATTGGGCAATCTGTAACGGACAAACTTTACCGTTAAATGGTTACACGGCATTATATGCTATAATTGGCACTTATTACGGGGGCGATGGGAAAAGTACATTTAAATTACCTGATTTACAGGGAAGAACGATAGTAGGTGCAGGGCAAGGGCCTGGGCTTTCAGTATATAGCATAGGTGACTCAGAAGGTACAGAATCTGTACCAATTGGCCTGCCACAGATGTCAGCTCATACGCATGGTTTAACATATGTACCCGCAGCAACAGGTACAGCAACTTTAACAATTAAGGCATCGGCTAACGACAGTGGCGATCCTACACCAACGGGTAACTTTTTAGGTGCACCAACTGCATTATCAGAAAGCATGTATGGGGTTCCACAGGCGGGGGTACAAGTAGCGCCTATGGCTAATGGAACACTTAGTGTGGGCAGTGTAACAGGACCGCAATTAACGGCACTATCAATGGCCATAACAGGCAATCCTGCTCCAGCAATACACGAAAACAGGCAGCCTTCTTTAGCGCTTAATTATGTGATTTGTTTGTTAGGAAATTTTCCTGCAAGGAATTAAAACCTGAGAATCATTCTGCCCATTGATCAGTATAACCGGTAAACTTCAATCCCGGTTATACTTTTATTATCTACCGCAAGTATTGAAGATTTAGGAAAGTTATTTATATGAAGAAATTTTACAAAAAAGTATTTCATTTTTTATTCATTATCCCATTGCTTTTAATCAGTGGATTAAATGCCAGGGCTGCTTTATCTAAAGGCGATCTTGCGGTGATCGGGATGAATAGCGATTATGATCAGGGGACAAGCTCTATACGCAGTTTTGCTGTAGTGGCACTTAATGATATAGCCCAAGGTGAGGTGATTAAAATTACTGACCGGGGATGGATCAGTGCTTCGAATATGTTTACAACAAATATGAATTTAGATGGATTACTTCAATGGACGCCATCCGCCCTTATACCTGCAGGTACAGTAATCATATTTAAAATTAATATATCTTCATCAAAAACCGTTTCAGCCACCAAGGGTGATGGTACTGCGTTGCCGCCTGGCGATGTAACGATATCAGGATGGAACAACTCTGTTGTTCTCTCAATCCCCTGGGCTTCTGCATCCGGTGATCAATTGCTCATCTATCAGGGGCTTGATGCTAGTCCGTCATTTATATTTGCTTTCAATAATGTCAGAACTACAGGTGACACCAATAGTTCTGGTGGCTGGTTTGTTAATCCAAATGGTGTTACGGGTTCGGCGTATACACAAACAACCAACGCGTTTTATAGTGAATTACCTCCCGGTTTAGGTACTACTTATTCGATTGGATTTATATCCAACCCAAATAACACCAACCGCTGGCCAAATGCCATCTATAATCCCAGTTTATCAAGCGGAACAAAAACATCATGGTTAGCTGATATTACCAATGCTGCCAATTGGAATAGTCCCACTACGTCCGGTACGCCATATACCTTTAGTGGGGGATTTGGTTCTGACAATAGGACAAGTTTTAACCTGGGTACAGCTGCTGCACCAACGGTTACTGCCACCGCGATCAGCATTAGCGGCGCAAGTGGCACAGGTGGTGCCTACAAAATTGGAGATGTGGTTACCGCTACCTGGAATAATTCAGCAAGTGGAAATAATAATTCGGGCATTACGGCAGTAACGATAGATTTCAGCCAGTTTGGCGGAGGTACTGCAGTAACAGCTACCAACAGCAGCGATACCTGGACAGCTACTTATACAATTGTAGCCGGCAATATAAATGCTACCAACAGAAATGTATCGGTAACAGCTACCAATTCAGCTGGTACAACCACTACGGCTGATGACGCCAACGCTACCGTGGATAATATTGCCCCTTCTGTTGTGATCAGCAGTACAGCTGGTTCCTCAGGCGGATCAACCAGCACTTCACCAATTCCGTTTACAGTTACCTTTTCTGAAACGGTAACCGGTTTTCTGGCCGGAGATATTACACCTGGAAATGCCACTATCAGTGGATTTTCAGGCAATGGAACAACTTATACTTTTAATGCAACGCCAACCGCTAATGGGGCGGTAACGATAAATATTGCAGCTAATGTGGCCCAGGATGCAGCTGGCAATGGCAATGCGGCTGCCAGTCAGTTTTCGATCACCTATGTACAGGCCGTCGCTGCGCCAACGGTAACGGCTTTGAGCCCGACCAGCGGCCCAACCAGCGGAGGCACCAGCGTAACCATTACCGGTACCAACTTCAGCGGGACGACTGCGGTAACCTTTGGCGCTACGGCGGCTACCGGCTTTACCGTTAACTCGGCAACACAAATCACAGCGACTGCACCGGCAGGAACAGGCACCGTTGATGTCCGCATCACGACAGCAGGGGGCACCAGCGCGACCAGTGCCGCCGACCAGTTTACCTATATCGCTGCGCCAACGGTAACGGCTTTGAGCCCAACCAGCGGCCCAACCAGCGGAGGTACCAGCGTAACCATTACCGGCACGAACTTCAGCGGGGCAACCGCGGTGACCTTTGGCGCTACGGCAGCTACAGGCTTCACCGTTAACTCTGCAACACAGATCACAGCGACCGCACCGGCAGGAACAGGCACTGTTGATGTCCGCATCACGACAACAGGTGGCACCAGCGCGACCAGTGCCGCCGACCAGTTTACCTATGTGGCTGCGCCAACGGTAACGGCTTTGAGCCCGACCAGCGGCCCAGCCAGCGGAGGTACCAGCGTGACCATTACCGGTACCAACTTCAGCGGGGCAACCGCGGTGACCTTTGGTGCTACGGCGGCTACCGGCTTTACCGTTAACTCTGCAACACAGATCACAGCGACTGCACCGGCAGGAACAGGCACGGTTGATGTCCGCATCACGACAACAGGTGGTACCAGCGCGACCAGTGCCGCCGACCAGTTTACCTATGTGGCCGTACCAACGGTAACGGCTTTGAGCCCGACCAGCGGCCCAACCAGCGGAGGCACCAGCGTAACCATTACTGGTACGAACTTCAGCGGGGCAACCGCGGTGACTTTTGGTGCTACGGCGGCTACCGGCTTCACCGTTAACTCTGCAACACAGATCACGGCTACCGCACCGGCGGGAACAGGCACGGTTGATGTCCGCATCACGACAGCAGGGGGCACCAGCGCGACCAGTGCCAGCGACCAGTTTACCTATGGCGCTGCACCAACGGTAACGGCTTTGAGCCCGACCAGCGGCCCAGCCAGCGGAGGCACCAGCGTGACCATTACCGGCACCAACTTCAGCGGGACGACCGCGGTGAGGTTTGGTGCTACGGCAGCCACCGGCTTTACCGTTAACTCTGCAACACAGATCACGGCGACCGCACCGGCAGGAACAGGCACCGTTGATGTCCGCATCACGACAACAGGTGGCACCAGCGCGACCAGTGCCGCCGACCAGTTTACCTATGTCGCGGCACCAACGGTAACGGCTTTGAGCCCGACCAGCGGCCCAACCAGCGGAGGCACCAGCGTGACCATTACCGGCACCAACTTCAGCGGGACGACTGCGGTAACCTTTGGCGCTACGGCAGCTACAGGCTTCACCGTTAACTCGGCAACACAGATCACAGCGACTGCACCGGCAGGAACAGGCACCGTTGATGTCCGCATCACGACAACAGGTGGCACCAGTGCGACCAGTGCCAGCGACCAGTTTACCTATGTGGCTGCGCCAACGGTAACGGCTTTGAGCCCGACCAGCGGCCCAACCAGCGGAGGCACCAGCGTAACCATTACCGGCACGAACTTCAGCGGGGCAACCGCGGTGAGGTTTGGCGCTACGGCGGCCACCGGCTTCACCGTTAACTCGGCAACACAAATCACAGCGACTGCACCGGCAGGAACAGGCACCGTTGATGTCCGCATCACGACAGCAGGGGGCACCAGCGCGACCAGTGCCGCCGACCAGTTTACCTATATCGCTGCGCCAACGGTAACGGCTTTGAGCCCGACCAGCGGCCCAACCAGCGGAGGCACCAGCGTAACCATTACCGGTACCAACTTCAGCGGGACGACTGCGGTAACCTTTGGCGCTACTGCGGCTACCGGCTTTACCGTTAACTCGGCAACACAAATCACAGCGACTGCACCGGCAGGAACAGGCACCGTTGATGTCCGCATCACGACAACAGGTGGCACCAGCGCGACCAGTGCCAGCGACCAGTTTACCTATATCGCTGCGCCAACGGTAACGGCTTTGAGCCCAACCAGTGGCCCAGCCAGCGGAGGTACCAGCGTGACCATTACCGGCACGAACTTCAGCGGGACGACTGCGGTGACCTTTGGCGCTACGGCGGCCACTGGCTTCACCGTTAATTCGGCAACACAGATCACTGCGACTGCACCGGCAGGAACAGGTACGGTTGATGTCCGCATCACGACAACAGGTGGCACCAGCGCGACCAGTGCCAGCGACCAGTTTACCTATGTGGCTGCGCCAACGGTAACGGCTTTGAGCCCGACCAGCGGCCCAACCAGCGGAGGTACCAGCGTGACCATTACCGGCACGAACTTCAGCGGGGCAACCGCGGTGACCTTTGGCGCTACGGCAGCTACCGGCTTTACCGTTAACTCTGCAACACAGATCACGGCGACCGCACCGGCAGGAACAGGCACGGTTGATGTCCGCATCACGACAACAGGTGGCACCAGCGCGACCAGTGCCAGCGACCAGTTTACCTATGTGGCTGCGCCAACGGTAACGGCTTTGAGCCCAACCAGTGGCCCAGCCAGCGGAGGTACCAGCGTGACCATTACCGGCACGAACTTCAGCGGGACTACTGCGGTGACCTTTGGCGCTACGGCGGCCACTGGCTTCACCGTTAATTCGGCAACACAGATCACGGCTACCGCACCGGCGGGAACAGGCACGGTTGATGTCCGCATCACGACAACAGGTGGCACCAGCGCGACCAGTGCCAGCGACCAGTTTACTTATATCGCTGCGCCAACAATAACGGTAACAGGAACTTTAAGCGCCTTGACAACTACTTATGGTACGGCTTCATCTTCAACAAGTTTTACAGTTTCTGGAGTAAACATGACCGCAGGTATATTAGTTAGCCCACCGGCAGCTTTTGAGGTAAGTACAGATAACATTACATTTAGTAATACTGTTATAGCAGGATCTGCTGGTGTAATATCACAAGTTGTTTATGTAAGATTAAAAAACACTGCTGCTGCCAATACTTATGCAGGCACTAATGTTACATTGAGCAGTGCTGGAGCAGCTAATGTAACCACATCTATACCCGGCAGTACAGTTGCTCCATTGGCTATTGCCATTACTGCTGATGCAAAAAGCAAAACCTACGGAGATGCCGATCCTGCACTGACTTATACCTTTGCTCCGGCACTCATAGGTACAGATACTTTCAGCGGAAGTTTAACGAGATTACCTGGTGAGAATGTGGGTACTTATGCGATCAACCAGGGTACACTAGCCTTGAACAGCAATTATACCGTGACTTATGTAGGTGCTGACCTGACCATCGGTGCAAAAACCATCACGGTAACGGCGGCAGCAAAAAGCAAAACTTATGGCGATGCCGACCCTGCCTTGACTTATACTTTTGCTCCGGCACTGGTAACCGGCGACAGTTTCAGCGGAAGCCTGACCAGGACACCTGGCGAAAACGTGGGTACTTATGCGATCAGCCAGGGTACGCTTGCACTAAACAGCAATTATACCATAACTTATGTTGGTGCTGATTTAACAATCGGTGCAAAAAACATCACGGTAACCGCAGCAGCGAAGAGCAAAACCTATGGCGATGCCGATCCTGCACTGACCTATACCTTTGCTCCGGCTTTGGTAACCGGTGACAGTTTCAGCGGAAGTTTGACGAGATTACCTGGCGAAAACGTGGGTACTTATGCGATCAGCCAGGGTACACTTGCAGTAAACAGCAATTATACCGTGACTTATGTAGGTGCTGATTTAACAATTGGTGCAAAAACCATTACGGTAACTGCAGCAGCAAAAAGCAAAACTTATGGCGATGCCGACCCTGCCTTGACTTATACTTTTGCTCCGGCACTGGTAACGGGCGACAGTTTTAGCGGAAGCCTGACGAGATTACCTGGCGAAAACGTGGGTACTTATGCGATCAGCCAGGGTACACTTGCAGTAAACAGCAATTATACCGTGACTTATGTAGGTGCTGACCTGACCATCGGTGCAAAAGCCATTACGGTAACGGCAGCAGCGAAGAGCAAAACCTATGGCGATGCCGATCCTGCCTTGACTTATACTTTTGCTCCGGCACTGGTAACCGGCGACAGTTTCAGCGGAAGCCTGACCAGGACACCTGGCGAAAACGTGGGTACTTATGCCATCAACCAGGGTACACTTGCAGTAAACAGCAATTATACCTTAACTTATGTTGGTGCTGATCTAACGATCAACGCAAAAACGATTACGGTAACGGCAGCAGCGAAGAGCAAAACCTACGGAGATGCTGATCCTGCACTGACTTATACTTTTGCTCCGGCACTCATAGGTACAGATACTTTCAGCGGAAGTTTAACGAGATTACCTGGTGAGAACGTAGGTACTTATGCGATTAACCAGGGTACACTAGCCTTGAACAGCAATTATACCTTAACTTATGTAGGTGCTGATTTAACAATCGGTGCAAAAAGCATCACGGTAACGGCAGCAGCGAAGAGCAAAACCTATGGCGATGCCGATCCTGCACTGACCTATACCTTTGCTCCGGCTTTGGTAACCGGCGACAGTTTCAGCGGAAGTTTGACGAGATTACCTGGCGAAAACGTGGGTACTTATGCGATCAGCCAGGGTACACTTGCAGTAAACAGCAATTATACCGTGACTTATGTAGGTGCTGACCTGACCATCGGTGCAAAAGCCATTACGGTAACGGCAGCAGCGAAGAGCAAAACCTATGGCGATGCCGATCCTGCCTTGACTTATACTTTTGCTCCGGCACTGGTAACCGGCGACAGTTTCAGCGGAAGCCTGACCAGGACACCTGGCGAAAACGTGGGTACTTATGCCATCAACCAGGGTACACTTGCAGTAAACAGCAATTATACCTTAACTTATGTTGGTGCTGATCTAACGATCAACGCAAAAACGATTACGGTAACGGCAGCAGCGAAGAGCAAAACCTACGGAGATGCTGATCCTGCACTGACTTATACTTTTGCTCCGGCACTCATAGGTACAGATACTTTCAGCGGAAGTTTAACGAGATTACCTGGTGAGAACGTAGGTACTTATGCGATTAACCAGGGTACACTAGCCTTGAACAGCAATTATACCTTAACTTATGTAGGTGCTGATTTAACAATCGGTGCAAAAAGCATCACGGTAACGGCAGCAGCGAAGAGCAAAACCTATGGTGATGCTGATCCTGCCCTGACCTATACTTTTGCTCCGGCACTCGTAGGTACAGATACTTTCATCGGAAGTTTAACGAGATTACCTGGCGAGAACGTGGGTACTTATGCGATCAGCCAGGGTACGCTTGCACTAAGTAGCAATTATTCCGTGACCTACGTTGGCGCTGATTTAACAATCGGTGCAAAAACCATCACGGTAACCGCAGCAGCGAAGAGCAAAACCTATGGCGATGCCGATCCTGCACTGACCTATACCTTTGCTCCGGCATTGGTAACCGGTGACAGTTTCAGCGGAAGTTTGACGAGATTACCTGGTGAGAACGTAGGTACTTATGCGATCAGCCAAGGTACACTTGCACTAAACAGCAATTATACCGTAACGTATGTTGGTGCTGATTTAACAATCGGTGCAAAAAGCATCACGGTAACGGCAGCAGCGAAGAGCAAAACCTACGGAGATGCCGATCCTGCACTGACTTATACTTTTGCTCCGGCACTCATAGGTACAGATACTTTCAGCGGAAGTTTAACGAGATTACCAGGTGAAAACGTGGGTACTTATGCGATCAACCAGGGTACACTAGCAGTAAACAGCAATTATACCTTAACTTATATAGGTGCTGATTTAACAATCGGTGCAAAAACCATTACGGTAACGGCAGCAGCGAAGAGCAAAACCTATGGCGATGCCGATCCTGCCCTGACCTATACTTTTGCTCCGGCACTCGTAGGTACAGATACTTTCATCGGAAGTTTGACGAGATTACCTGGCGAGAACGTGGGTACTTATGCGATCAGCCAGGGTACACTTGCAGTAAACAGCAATTATGCCGTGACTTATGTAGGTGCTGATTTAACAATTGGTGCAAAAACCATCACGGTAACGGCAGCAGCGAAGAGCAAAACCTATGGTGATGCTGATCCTGCCCTGACCTATACTTTTGCTCCGGCACTCGTAGGTACAGATACTTTCATCGGAAGTTTAACGAGATTACCTGGTGAGAACGTGGGTACTTATGCGATCAGCCAAGGTACACTTGCACTAAGCAGTAATTATACCTTAACTTATGTTGGTGCTGACCTGACCATCGGTGCAAAAACCATCACGGTAACAGCAGCAGCGAAGAGCAAAACCTACGGAGATGCTGATCCTGCACTGACCTATACTTTTGCTCCGGCACTCGTAGGTACAGATACTTTCATCGGAAGTTTAACGAGATTACCAGGTGAAAACGTGGGTACTTATGCGATCAACCAGGGTACGCTTGCACTAAACAGCAATTATGCCGTGACTTATGTAGGCGCTGATTTAACAATTGGTGCAAAAACCATTACGGTAACGGCAGCAGCGAAGAGCAAAACCTATGGCGATGCCGATCCTGCACTGACCTATACCTTTGCTCCGGCATTGGTAACCGGTGACAGTTTCAGCGGAAGTTTGACGAGATTACCTGGTGAGAATGTGGGTACTTATGCGATCAGCCAGGGTACATTAGCCTTGAACAGCAATTATGCCGTGACTTATGTAGGCGCTGATTTAACAATTGGTGCAAAAACCATTACGGTAACGGCAGCAGCGAAGAGCAAAACCTATGGCGATGCCGATCCTGCACTGACCTATACCTTTGCTCCGGCATTGGTAACCGGTGACAGTTTCAGCGGAAGTTTGACGAGATTACCTGGTGAGAATGTGGGTACTTATGCGATCAGCCAGGGTACATTAGCCTTGAACAGCAATTATACCGTGACTTATGTAGGTGCTGACCTGACCATCGGTGCAAAAACCATCACGGTAACCGCAGCAGCGAAAAGCAAAACCTATGGCGATGCTGATCCTGCACTGACTTATACCTTTGCTCCGGCACTGGTAACCAGCGACAGTTTCATCGGAAGTTTAACGAGATTACCTGGCGAGAACGTGGGTACTTATGCGATCAACCAGGGTACACTTGCACTAAACAGCAATTATGCCGTGACTTATGTAGGCGCTGATTTAACGATCGATGCAAAAACCATTACGGTAACGGCAGCAGCGAAGAGCAAAACCTATGGCGATGCCGATCCTGCACTGACCTATACCTTTGCTCCGGCATTGGTAACCGGTGACAGTTTCAGCGGAAGTTTGACGAGATTACCTGGCGAGAACGTGGGTACTTATGCGATCAGCCAGGGTACACTTGCAGTAAACAGCAATTATGCCGTGACTTATGTAGGTGCTGACCTGACTATCGGTGCAAAAACCATTACAGTAACGGCAGCAGCAAAAAGCAAAACTTATGGCGATGCCGACCCTGCCTTGACTTATACTTTTGCTCCGGCACTGGTAACCGGCGACAGTTTCAGCGGAAGCCTGACCAGGACACCTGGCGAGAACGTGGGTACTTATGCAATCAACCAGGGCACACTTGCACTAAACGGCAATTATACGGTGAGCTACGTTGGTGCTGATTTAACCATTGGTGCAAAAACCATCACGGTAACGGCAGCAGCGAAAAGCAAAACCTATGGAGATGCCGATCCTGCACTGACCTATACTTTTGCTCCGGCATTGGTAACCGGCGACAGTTTCAGCGGAAGCCTGACCAGGACGACTGGCGAAAACGTGGGTACTTATGCGATCAGCCAGGGCACACTGGCTTTGAACAGTAACTACAGTTTAACTTATGTAGGTGCGAACCTGAGCATCGGTGCAAAAACCATCACGGTAACGGCCGCAGCGAAAAGCAAAACCTACGGAGATGTTGATCCTGCACTGACTTATACTTTTGCTCCGGCACTGGTAACCGGCGACAGTTTCAGCGGAAGCCTGACCAGGACACCTGGCGAAAACGTGGGTACTTATGCGATCAACCAGGGTACACTAGCCTTGAACAGCAATTATACCGTGACTTATGTAGGTGCTGATTTAACAATTGGTGCAAAAACCATTACGGTAACGGCAGCAGCGAAAAGCAAAACCTATGGCGATGCCGATCCTGCACTGACTTATACCTCTGCTCCGGCATTGGTAACCGGCGACAGTTTCAGCGGAAGCCTGACCAGGACACCTGGCGAAAACGTGGGTACTTATGCAATCAACCAGGGCACACTGGCTTTGAACAGTAACTACAGTTTAACTTATGTAGGTGCGAACCTGAGCATCGGTGCAAAAACCATCACGGTAACGGCCGCAGCGAAAAGCAAAACTTATGGCGATGCTGATCCGGCATTGACCTATACCTTTGCTCCGGCATTGGTAACCGGCGACAGTTTCAGCGGAAGCCTGACCAGGACATCTGGTGAGAACGTGGGTACTTATGCAATCAACCAGGGCACACTGGCTTTGAACAGTAACTACAGTTTAACTTATGTAGGTGCGAACCTGAGCATCAATGCAAAAACCATTACGGTAACCGCAGCAGCAAAAAGCAAAACCTATGGAGATGCTGATCCTGCACTGACTTATACCTTTGCTCCGGCACTGGTAACCGGCGACAGTTTCAGCGGAAGCCTGACCAGGACATCTGGTGAGAACGTAGGTACTTATGCGATCAACCAGGGTACGCTGGCTTTGAACAGTAACTACAGTTTAACTTATATAGGCGCGAACCTAAGCATCAATGCAAAAACCATTACGGTAACCGCAGCAGCAAAAAGCAAAACCTATGGAGATGCTGATCCTGCACTGACTTATACCTTTGCTCCGGCATTGGTAACCGGCGACAGTTTCAGCGGAAGCCTGACCAGGGCACCTGGCGAGAATGTGGGTACTTATGCAATCAACCAGGGCACACTGGCTTTGAACAGTAACTATAGTTTAACTTATGTAGGTGCGAACCTGAGCATCGGTGCAAAAACCATCACGGTAACGGCCGCAGCGAAAAGCAAAACTTATGGTGATGCTGATCCGGCATTGACCTATACCTTTGCTCCGGCATTGGTAACCGGCGACAGTTTCAGCGGAAGCCTGACCAGGGCACCTGGCGAAAACGTGGGCACCTATGCAATCAACCAGGGAACACTTTTACTAAATGGCAATTACACAATTGCTTACATCGGTAGTAACTTGACCATTACTAAATCAGTACTGACTGTTACTGCTAATAATGCTGTGATGTGTCAGTCAGACGGGTTCCCAACCTTTGGTGTAACGTATACTGGTTTTAAAGCTGGCGATAATGAAAATTCATTGAGTACAAAACCAGTTGTAAGCACTACGGCCAATAGAAACGTTGCAGGTAATTATGTTCTGGTGCCATCAGGTGGTGTATCAAACAATTATAGTTTGGTGTACGTAAATGGTACGTTAACAATCAATGCCATACCATCGGTAAGTATAGTAAGCAATAAAGGGACTGAAATCAGTAAAGGTGAAACTGCGGTATTAACAGCTGGTGGAGGCACGACTTACAGCTGGTCTACTGCAAGTGGTATTATTAGTGGACAAAATACGGCTTCCCTTACTGTTCGTCCGTCGCAAACCACAACTTATACGGTAAGGGTAACCAATGCCAGCGGTTGTAATAGTTCGGCATCGATCACTATTAAGATTAATGAGGATTACAAATTGGTTGCGAATAATATCTTAACACCAAATGGAGACGGTATAAATGATACCTGGATCGTACAGAACATTGATATGTATCCGAATAATGAAGTCCGGATCTTTGACCGCAATGGCAGGGAGATGTACAGTAAAAAGTCATACGATAATAGCTGGAATGGAACTATCGGGGGAAATGACCTTGCAGAGGGGACGTACTATTATATAATTACTTATGGTCCAAATAAACTGGTTCAAAAAGGATTTATTACGATTATCAGAAACCGCTAAGAAAATGAAAAGGATGAAAAAAACATTATTGATATTGGCTGCTCTTATCGGTGTTTCGAAGGTAAATGCGCAGACCAGTCCATTATTAAACCAATATTTTAACAACACCTATCTTGCTAATCCGGCCATGGCCGGATTAGCAGAAGGTGCAACTGCAGACCTCACTTTCCGTTCACAATGGAATAATATTCCTGGTGCTCCGATGGTACAAAACCTAAGCGCCACTTATGGATGGGAAAAAGTAGGGGTAGGACTGAACATGAATCTGGATAAAGCCGGCTTGCAAAGGCAAACGAGAATTCTGGCAAGTTATGCCTATCATTTACCGCTTAATGGATCTGCTAAATTACATTTTGGTTTATCCGCGGGTTTTATAAACCAGCGGGTGGATATGCAAGATCTGATCGGAAATCCGAATGATCCGCAGGTAGGTGTTTACAATACAGATCACAGAACCTATTTTGATGGTGATTTTGGAGTTGGGCTAACTTCACAGCACTTTGTTTTGGATTTTGCATTGGTGAACCTTAAAAATTATTTCAATAGGGATAACTTAAAATTAATCAATACGCCTGCTGTTTATGCAGCAGCAGGATACAAAATTGATCTCGGAGAAAGCTTGTTTCAGCCAAAAGTGGCCTACCGCTCTTTTACGGGAATTGCCGATATTGTGGATATCGGCGGTCAACTGGGAGTTGCAAACCAACAGTTATTATTTACAGCTATGTATCATACCAGTAAAGCTGCAAGTTTTGGCGTTGGTTTACATTACAAGAAAAAATACATGATCAATACCGCGTATACCACACAAACGGGTAACTTAAGCGGTTATACCGCAGGAAACTTCGAGATTAACCTTGGTATTAACTGGTAAATTAATACCAATCTGAAGTGGATAACCCCAATGATTTTCAGGTTAACAATCTTGCTACTATCTTGAAATAACCATACTCACAATAAAAGATTTTAAACGTAAGATGGCCACAGCTAAATACTGTGGCCATCTTACGTTTAATCAACAGTTGGTTTTATCCCTCAGGATAACAATTGCTTTTAATGATCTTTTCTAATTTTTATTTGGTAAAGATGTTTGCCTGATAATAAATTACGATGTTAAAAACAAAAACAATCTAATTACAGTTAATCGTATTAAGGCTATAATGCTGGTGGATTGGATGTCGGTTAATGACTATCTGATAAAATTATTAAATGATGTCATGTTCTTTTTGTTTTTCTGTCAAAACTTGTAAATTGCTTCAGTAAAACGATACATATTGTCAGTTTCCGATGGCCAAAAAATCCTTACAATAAACAGACAATATAATGTCTGCAATCGGATGTTTTTAATAAATGTCCATTTAAAACCTTTAGAACACTTATTACGTAGATAGATATAAATAAAATAATATTTATCAGAATAGTAATCTTACATTAAATTTTGGGTTCTCAGGCATTTTAAAGCCTCTTTATCCACCCATATGGCGCAATTGTTGATAAAATAAAGAAAACAGTACGTTCGTTTTTATAAAGTTATTTTATAGTTTAGGGACGTAGCTGTTAAGAAAGGTATTATGGAAGCAAAATTTTCACCACAGGTTAAAGATGTAATCTCTTTTAGTAGGGAGGAAGCGCTCCGCTTAGGGCACGATTACATCGGAACCGAGCATTTATTATTGGGCCTCATCCGCGAAGGCGATGGTATGGCAATAAAAATTTTAAGATCGTTAGGAGTTGATACCGGTAAATTGCGCCGCTCAATTGAAGATGCTGTTCGCGGTACTTCGAGTGTTACAGTGAACCTGGGCAATATTCCATTGACTAAACAGGCGGAAAAAGTTTTAAAAATTACTTACTTAGAAGCTAAAATATTTAAAAGCGATTTAATTGGTACTGAACATTTGCTGTTATCGGTTTTGAGAGATGATGATAACATCGCCTCACAGATCTTATTGCAATATGGCGTTACTTATGATGTTTTTAAACAGGAGGTCGAAGTGAATAAAAATGGTTTCAGAGATGATATCTCCAACAGCGCTTCCACAGGAGGTGATGATGATTATCGCGAAGAGGAAAGCTTTAGTACGCCTAAAAAAGTTTCAGATATAAAATCTAAGACCCCCGTACTGGATAATTTCGGTCGTGATTTAACAAAAGCTGCTGAAGAGGGTCGTTTAGATCCAATTGTAGGCCGCGAGAAAGAAATTGAACGCGTATCACAGATTTTATCCCGCAGAAAAAAGAACAACCCGATTTTGATCGGTGAGCCAGGTGTTGGTAAATCGGCAATTGCTGAAGGTTTGGCCTTGCGTATTGTGCAACGTAAAGTTTCGCGTGTACTTTTTGGTAAACGGGTAGTCACGTTAGATTTGGCATCGCTGGTGGCCGGTACAAAATACCGTGGCCAGTTCGAAGAACGTATGAAAGCCGTGATGAACGAGCTGGAAAAATCAACCGATGTAATTTTATTCATTGATGAGATCCACACCATTGTGGGTGCTGGTGGCGCATCTGGTTCGCTAGATGCATCCAATATGTTCAAACCTGCTTTGGCAAGGGGCGAAATTCAATGTATCGGGGCTACAACGTTAGATGAATACCGTCAATACATTGAAAAAGATGGTGCTTTAGACCGTCGTTTCCAAAAAGTAATGGTTGAACCCGCTACGCCAGATGAAACAGTTGAGATTTTAACCCGTATTAAAGATAAGTACGAAGAACACCATGGTGTAACGTATACAGAAGAAGCTATTTTAGCTTGTGTTACTTTAACCTCGCGTTATATTTCCGATCGCTTCTTGCCAGATAAAGCCATTGATGCTTTAGACGAGGCCGGTTCGCGTGTTCACCTGACCAATATCCATGTTCCTCAGAATATTATTGATATCGAAGCCAAAATTGAAGATATCAAATTAGAGAAAAACAAGGTAGTACGTAGCCAGAAGTATGAAGAGGCTGCAAAACTACGTGATACAGAGAAAAATTTAATTGAAGAATTAGATAAAGCCAAAGCAGAGTGGGAAGCGGAAACCAAAACTAAACGCTACGAAGTATCTGAAGACAATGTAGCTGAAGTGGTTTCAATGATGACTGGTATTCCGGTGCAACGTGTGGGGCAAACAGACAGTGCCAAGCTGCTGAATATGTACGATAAAGTGGCTGAGAAAATTATCGGTCAGAATGATGCGATCAAAAAATTGACCAAGGCCATCCAACGTACAAGAGCAGGATTAAAAGATCCTAAAAAACCGATTGGTTCTTTCATTTTCTTAGGTCCAACAGGAGTAGGTAAAACAGAACTGGCAAAAGAATTGGCCCGTTTCATGTTCGATAGTGATGATTCCCTGATTCAGATTGACATGAGTGAGTATATGGAGAAATTTGCTGTTTCGCGTTTAGTTGGAGCGCCTCCGGGATACGTTGGTTACGAAGAAGGTGGGCAATTAACTGAAAAAGTGAGAAGAAAACCTTATGCCGTAATTTTATTGGATGAGATTGAAAAAGCACACCCTGATGTATTTAATATCTTATTACAGGTTTTGGACGAAGGACAGTTAACAGATAGTTTGGGACGTAAAGTTGATTTTAGAAATACGATCATCATTATGACTTCTAACATTGGTGCCCGTCAGTTGAAAGATTTTGGCCAAGGTGTAGGTTTTTCTACAACAGCGAAAACAAACCAGGCCGATTCTCATAGCCGTGGTGTAATTGAAAGTGCATTAAAACGTGCTTTTGCTCCTGAATTCCTGAATCGTGTAGATGATGTAGTGGTATTCAATAGCTTAGGTAAAGATGAAATCTTCAGAATTATCGATATTGAGTTAAAAGCTTTATTCGGTCGCGTTCATACCCTTGGTTATGAAATTGCATTGACTGATCATGCAAAAGAATATATTGCTGACAAAGGTTTTGATAGTAATTTTGGTGCGCGTCCGTTAAAAAGAGCCATTCAAAAATATTTAGAAGATCCGATCGCCGAAGAGATCCTCAAAGGCGAACTGGCCGATGGTGATGTTTTAGAAATTGATTATGATAAAACTACCGAAGTGGTTTCGATTAATCACAAAAAAGGCGAAAAGAAAAAAGAAGAGCCAAAACAAGAAGAAGATTCTTCAAGTAAATAACCGAAAAAACTCCCGATAAAGATTGGGAGTTTTTTTTGGATTATTCTGACTTTGTTGTTCAAGAAGTGTGAAAAAGATGCATGTGAATGATTTTTTTAAAAAAATCATTGTACCTTTCCTCAAACAAACTATAAAATGAAGTCTATTGTTTTTCCACTCATGTGCATAGCGTTATGCTGTACCTTATCCTGTAAGAAAGGAACGGATGATAATAACACGCCGGATGCCACATCACCAACATTAAAAATAGAACTTTCTACTGCAACAAACATCAGTAACGAGGTGCTTTTAAAACTGGTTAATGATACCCGTTTAGCTGGCTGTAACTGCGGTAGTACTAAAATGTCACCTGTTGCAGCTTTAACCTGGAATGCCAGTCTGGCTTCAGCTGCAATTTATCAAAGCAAATACATGGCATCTATCAAAAGTATGGTACATACCTCTGCAAATGGCGAAACTGTTGGTGCAAGGGTTTCCGCTACAGGTTATAGCTGGACAGCTGTAGGCGAGAATATCGCATCAGGACAAACTACAGAAGCACAGGTTTTTAACGACTGGATAGCCAGCGAAAGCCATTGTAAGAATATCATGAGTGCATCTTTTAAAGAAATGGGTGCAGCTAAAACAGATCTTTATTGGGTACAGGTTTTTGCTGCTAAATAGCATAGTTCGTCCTTGCAAGAAGGCTTTTCAGCCAACGAGGCAATCTTATAAGTAAAAGCCAATAGCATACGCTTTAAGATTGCTTCGTCGGTCCTCCTCGCAATGACGATTCTCTTTACATCAACTCCTTTAAAGCCTGATAATACCGCTCATAAATCTGTGGCTCGGTATTTAAGAACAAAACGGTTCTATCAATTCCAACTCCATCAGTAAAAAATCACCGTTTACGAAAGTGCCATCAACACGGGCATAAAGACAGTTTCTGGCAAATAAATCAACGTATTGTTGCGCGGTAGCAATCAGGTCCTCACCTGGTTTTTGTGGATGTAATGATCCTCCATGTGCCGGTTGTAACCTGAAATCGCCTGGTTTAGCCTGTTTGATTAAGGAATGGCTATATACACCATTGAATAAAATGAAAGACCATTTGCCAATTTCCAGAATTTCTTGGAAAAAAGGTTGAATGATGTTAAAACATACTCACCTGGTTACTCGGAACCTTAAATAAGGTATGGTCTAAAATAATATCTTTCACATTTAAGCCATTTAAACGGCAATGCAGTCTGAAGTTATCCCTGATCATCTGTGAAATATTACCATCGCCACGCATCCGATCGCCAAACCGGCTGTCATTTACATTACCGCCGTGGCAACTCTGTATCGAATGCCAGACTTTGTCAAAACGATCGGGAAAATTTTGCTGCAGCCAATCTTCAAATATCTGACCAATGGCGCCATTGAGCCGTACAACTGTATAACCCGCTTTAATGGCCCCCGCACTGGCTATTGCTTTTAGAATTTTCGGAATTTCATGATCACTTAAACCGGGAACAAGCGGGGCAACCATTACGCCTACTGGAATTCCATCTTTACTGAGTTCTTCTACCACCTTTAGCCGTTGTTTGGCCGTTGCAGTACGTGGTTCCATTACCTGTCGTAAATCTTCATTTAAACTATTAATGGAAACGTAAACCATACAGAGGTTTAACCTGGCCATCTCTTTCAGAATATCCCGATCACGAAGGATAAGCGAATTTTTGGTAATCATCCCAATAGGTTGTTTATAAGCCAGTGCAATTTCTAGTAATTGCCTGGTTAGCTTAAATTTTCTTTCGGCAGGTTGGTAGCAATCGGTATTGCCGGAAAGAGAAATAGTGGTGGCATCCCAGCCTTTTTTCTCCAGGAACTTTTTAAACAGTGTTGGCGCATCTTTTTTAACGATTATTTTGCGTTCAAACTCTATTCCGGCGCTATAGCCCCAATATTGATGTGAATTGCGGGCATAACAATAAGTACAACCGTGTTCACAACCCTGATAAGGATTTAAGGAATAGGCCATACCCACATCCGGACTATCTACTTTGTTTACAATGGTTTTTGAATTTTCGAAGATGAAAGAAGTTTTACGATCATTTTCCTCCCAATCGTCAATTCCTTCATCATGCTCCTTTACATAAACATCTTTTAAAAACTTATTGTGTGGATTAACCTGAGCGCCCCGTCCTTTAAAATATTGTTTTTCTTCTTCGCCAATCATAATTTAAAATTACTAATATTTTTAGTAAATTTAAATGATGAAAATGCTTACTTTTCAACAATTTAGTTTTAGAATTCATCATCCCATTTTCCATCTTCCAGCTCAAATCTTTCATGATCCGTCATTCTTTCTTCGGAAGTGGTACATAATCCATCGGTACCATATCGGCCACTTTCTCATATGCCCAGTAACCTTCATAAAGCAATGACCGGGAATCGTAAATGCCACCATTTTCATAAAAACGCACGCCTCCGTCAGTTAAATTCGCTACTGAAATTTCATTTTCCGGAACGTCCAGCGGCCTGAATATCCAGAAGCCTGTTTTAGAATAGGCCAGCGATTCTTTTTCTTTGGTATATTGGATCAGCAAAGCATCGGTATAACTTAAGTATTTCAAGTTCTGATTAAAGTCATGTACTAAGGTATCAGTAAGTACTTCAGCCCTCGAAAATTTATCAATAGTTTTGGGCATTTCCTGTTGTTTCGTCCAAAAGGCAAGTAAGGCAGTATCTATTTTCCCTTTTGTTTGTCTGATGCCTGTTTTCTCGGGTACGGCTTTAATTTTTTCTAAATTGGTATTGATGATGTATTGTGGATAACGGTTAGGATTGGGGATTTTGATCATTTTATTGATGATAAAGCCTTCTTCCTTTGTTTTATTGGCATAAAGTGAACGAAAAAAATGTTGAGAAGAACCATAATAGGCCACTTCACGGGCTGCAATATATTTTTTCTTTTTAGTTGCCGAAGCTTTTAACTCTTCAAAAAACGGGTGACCAGAGTAATAAATAATGTGTGTACGCGAGTTGTATTCAAAATGATCGAGCATATATTTAAGGCGATAGCCCAATGCCTTATTTTCTACGATTAAAAATTCTGTGGTAGATACCGTTAAAGTACTTTTGGTAATATCAAAATCTACATTTAAAACCTGTGGATTTAATATCTTACACTGTGCAGCATTTGGTGTTTTACCAATAAAAAACTCCTTAAACTGATTAATATATTTCTGCCGGTTAGGATCGGCCCTGATCACCACTTCATCAAGCTGGGCAACATTCTCTTTTAAAACCAATTCTACCTGAACCGATTTGTCTGAAATGATCACACTTTTAGAATAGGGGAGGTAACCAACAAGCTGTACAAGCAGGTCGTAACTGCCCGGTTTTAAGTTTGAAAGTTTAAATCTTCCGTCGTTATCGGCAACTGTTGCAATTTTATATCCGCTTAAGTAAATACTTGCACCGGGCAATCCATCTTTTTGATCCCTAACCATGCCACTGATTGAGAAAGTGTTTTGAGCAATGGCATTAGTAGCCAACATGATCAGCATAAAGGCTACTAAAAGGCTTTTAATCATGGAGACGAATGTAACCAAAAGGAGGAATATTTATGAAAAAGACAGAAAATTTTTAACAGATTTAACATTTGATGTATCTTGTTAATAAGCGCTGTCATCCTGAGCGCAGCGAAGGATCTTTCAAAGGAACCGGTCCATAGCAAAGCTGTTTAATACGAATCGATAAATTAAATTGCTGTCATCCTGAGCACAGCGAAGGATCTTTGTGAGATGGTTATTCATTCGGCCTTGATTTAAAAAGTAGTGTTTTTTTAGAAACGAAAGTTTCGTTTTCTGTGGCTACTGTAGTCCCGCCATCGCTTGTTTCCTCGTTGCGCTGCGCTCTACTGTGGGCTACCCGCTCTGTCAGGTTTATTTAACAATGGTAGGTGTTTCGTGGGATAAACAATTCAGCCGTCGAAGGTCTTAGCGAGCGGCTAATCAATAAATTAAATTCCTGTCATCCTGAGCGCAGCGAGGGATCTTTCATAAGAACTGGTCTACACAAAGCTGTTTGATACGAATTGATAAATTAACTTGCTGTCATCCTGAGCGCAGCGAAGGATCTTTCATAAAAACTGGTCTACACAAAGCTGTTTAATACGAATCAATAAATTAACTTGCTGTCATCCTGAGCACAGCGATGGATCTTTCATAGGAACTGGTCTACATTAAAGCTGTTTGATCGAATTGATAAATTAACTTGCTGTCATCCTAAGCACAGCGAGTGATTTTTATGAGATAGTTATTCATTCGGCCTTGATTTAACAAGTAGTGTTTTTTCGGAAACGAAAGGCTCATTTTCCATGGCTCCTGCATATTCTTAATTTTTCACCTCCACATCAGTAGGTGGTAAATAATCCATTGGTACACTATCTGCAATTTTTTCCTAGCCCCAATAGCCTGCATAAAGCATAGAACGTGGATTATAGATTCCGCCATTCTCATAAAAATATACGGGTGCTACTTGTAGGGTAATGGTCGATATCTGATAGTCGGGCATATCTAAAGGCCTGTTGATGGATAAACCTATCCGATTGGCAAATAATGGGTCTTCCTTTTCTTTAGTGTAAATAATATATAGTTTATCGGTAAAGTTTATGCGCTTGATATGTTGATTTTTGATATGAACCAAGGTATCCTGCGCAACAGGACTGCGGTTTAGAATGGAAATGCCATCAGGCAGGTTTTTCTTCCTGATCCAGTAACTAAGCGAATCTCCATGATTGAGATTTATCGTTTTTCGTAGCAAGCCATCCTGTATTTTGGTTAAACGTTTAATATTTGCCCTTATGACACTATCGGACGGTTTGTCGCGATTTGGCTGGGTAATTATTTTATTAATGATAAAGCCTTCTGCTATTGCCTTGCCGCTATAAAGTGATTTGAAAAAATGCTGTGGAGAACCCAGATAGGCAGTTAAGCGTTTCTTTGCCCAGATCTTTTTTTTCCAGGCCGATCCTTTTAAATCTTCATAATAGGGGAAGCCTTCATAATAGATGATCTTTGTCCGGCTACTGTATTCAAAATGATTCACCAGGTATTTTATCCGATACCCCAATGCCTGGTTCTCGATAATTAAAAATTGATTTGTTTTTACCGTAAGTCTGGCCTCCTCATGATCATAATCAATCAGCAGCACATTAGGATTAACCATTTTACACTGCTCAGCATTTGGTGTCGTACCAATAAAAAAATCTTTAAACATGGCGATATAATGGGCCCTGTTCGGATCTGGTTTAATCGTAACTTCTGCCAATTGAGTTACACTTTCTTCGAGGGTAAGATCAAGTTTTACAGCTTTATCAGCAATCACTATGTTTTTATTTAACGCTTTGTAGCCAATTAATTGTACTAAAATATCGTAGTTTCCGGGTTTTAAGGGAAGGGTATATTGGCCGTTATTATCTGTTACCGTAGCAATTTTATAGCCACTTACATACACGCCCGCCCCGGGCAAAGCCTCACCGCGTTTATCTTTAACTATACCCGAAAGCATGTAGTTTTGTTGGGCGAAACAAATTTTAACGGCCAATAAGAAGAATAAAACTGAAAAAGATTTCATTGTATAAATATAAACTAATTTATTAGTTTATATTTAATTCATAATGTAAAATTATTAGTGCTTTTCTTACCAGAGCCTGTATGATAAATATGAGATTATCAATACTGAGCTTGCCGAAAGACCTGTTTTAAATTTCTTAGAACGCGTTTCGATAGGCTTAACGTGACAAATTCAAAAGGAGTTGCAATTTACGATACAGTCTCTACTGAGTTTGATTTGATATGAAAACAATCTGTTGTGGCACATAATATGGGATTAGCACAATAAATTAAGCCAATAATTCTTTGGCATTTTCTATTGCCGATGCCCCTGGATTTTTCCCGCTCAGCATTTCGGCAATTACACCAATGCGTTCTTCCTGCTTAAGTTTGCGGATTCCGGTTGTGGTTTTTCCGTGGTCTTCATGCTTATGAACAAAATAGTGAGATGTTCCTTTGGCCGCAATTTGCGGTAGGTGTGTAATCGAAATTACCTGCATGTTCTGTCCTAAATCTGCAATTACTTTTCCAACTTTTAGCGCGGTCTCACCAGAAATTCCGGTATCAATCTCATCGAAAATAATGGTCGGTAAAGAAGTATGTTTAGCTAATAAAGCTTTTATCGCCAACATTAACCTTGATAATTCGCCACCCGAGGCTACTTTATTCACTGGTGCAGGGGCCTGACCAGCATTGGCCGTAAAGAGCAGATTTATTTCATCCAAACCATCTTTATTCAATTCGCTCAATACTTTTTGATGTAAAACCAACCTGGCGCTTAGCATACCTACATTTTTTAAAGTAACACCGGTTTGTTCTTCTACTACGGTAATGGCTTTTTTACGGTTGGCACTTAATTGATCGGCCTGTTGATGCAAAGCTTTTTGAAGCTGATCTATTTCTTTCTGTAGATTTTCGATACGCTCATCAGAAGATAGGAGTTTGTTCAGGTTTTCTTCTAATTGCTTTTGAAGCGCCAATAATTCGGTATTGCTGGCAACCCGATGTTTTTGCTGGAGCGAATAAAAAAGATCCAGTCTTTGGTTAACCAGTTCTAAACGATCTGCACTATGCACTGTATTTTCTTCAATACCGGAAACCTCGTCGGTAATATCTTTTATTTCTATAATCGATGAGCGTAAACGCTCATACAACACATTAATTGCAGGATCGAATTTTTCTATACTCTGTAGTTGTAACAAAGCTTCTTTTAAAATCTGGAGGGCAGAAGGCTCACTTTCGTTAATTAATCCCGAAGAGGTAAGTAACGCCCTTTTAATAGTTTCGGCATGGGTTAGTCGTTCTAACTCCTGCTCTAAATCTTCCTGCTCGCCATCCTGTAGTTTTGCCTGCTCCAGCTCATTAAACAGAAACTGTTCGTAATCCTGTTTATTTCTGGCTTCATCAGCTTCAGCTATCAGTTTCTTTAATAATGCAGTGTCATATTTAAACTTTTTAAATCCACGGCGGTAATCGGTCAACAATGATTTATGGTTTGCCAGTGCATCTACAATCAAGAGTTGAAAATCGGCATCGTTAATTTCTTGTGTAGCATGTTGTGAGTGGATGTCGATCAGCTTTTCGCCAATCTGTTTGAGGATTGATAAATTTACAGGCGTATCATTAATGAAAGATCTTGTTTTGCCATCTATTGATATTTCTCTCCGTAAGATGCTATCCTTTGAGAAATCAAGATCGTTTTCTTCAAAAAGTCCTTTCAGATTTTCATCAGCTAGTGTAAAACTTCCTTCAATAACACATTTTTTATCTTGGTTAAAAAAGTATTTGCTTTCTGCCCGCTGACCTAAAATTAGCGATAATGCGCCAAGTATGATTGATTTACCAGCGCCAGTTTCACCTGTGATGATATTCAAGCCTTTATCGAATTCGATATCCAGACTGTCGATTAGTGCGTAATTACGTATAGAAAGTTTTTGTAGCATGCTAAGCAAAAATATTAAAATTTATTCAACAGGACTCTACAAAACAAAAACAGCGAAGAATAATCTTCGCCGTTCATGATCTGTTTGGTTTATATGTTGTTATTTGATAGCAATGTTAATCACATTATCATTGGCAATTTTTAAGTTGGGTACTTTCAGATAAGTTTTTAAAGCCAACTGATCAGCATTGGTAAAATCTGATTTTTTATAGGTTACTACAGCATTTAACGTGTTAAGGGCTTTATCGGCTCCTGTAAAATCTTGATGCTGATACAACATCACTGCCGGACTTACCTTTGAACTTTTATTGCCGCCTCCAACTTTTTCTTTTTTCTCTTTCAGTTCCATTCTCTCTTTCAGTTCCTTCACCTCGCTGTCGAATTTTTCTTTCAACTTTTTATATTCCTCAGTCTGTTTTACCTTATTATTATTGTCGAAATAGAATACTGCGCCATCCGGGCCGGTAAGCATTTGCCTGTTTCCTTTAAATATAGAATCAGATGGTAATTTTCTTAAGCCCGATAAATTAACCACATCAGCAGATTTTAAAGCCTGTATCCTGATGTTATCAATTTGCGCCCTAAACTCTGGCGTGTTCATTTTTGCAGCCATATCTTCGCCCATTTTTTTCCACTTGGCCTGTGCTTCTGGCGAACCGAATTCTTTGGCCATATCTTCACCCATTTTTTTCCACTTGGCCTGTGCTTCTGGCGAACTGTATTGCTTAGCCATATCTTCAGCAAATTTTTTCCACTTGGCTTGTGCCTCTGGCGAATTGTATTGTTTGGCCACATCTTCGCCAAACTTTTTCCATTTGGCCTGTGCTTCTGGAGAACTGTATTGTTTGGCCACATCTTCACCAAATTTTTTCCACTTGGCTTGTGCCTCTGGCGAATTGTATTGTTTCGCTATATCTTCACCGAATTTTTTCCATTTGGCCTGTGCTTCAGGAGAATTGTATTCTTTATTTATTTTGGCAAGTAACAGCGAATCGTTGAATTTAAATTTAAAATTACTATCGGCATGCAGTCTGTAGATATTTTTTCCAGCAAAAAGTTCATCGCTGTAAAAATCTTTTCTTAGACTATCTGGCATTTCTTTAACCGAGTTATATTCGGTTTTCTTACCATTGGCATCAATGGTTATAATTTTAATTTTGCGTTTTTTAGACGTATCTGTGTAAACAACAGTTTTAACATCATTGTGGTTAATCACACTTAAAACATCAATTTTTGGTGTTTTTTTAATTTCTTTTTTATTCTCTGTTGGGTTGATCCAGGCAATAGAAAACAGGCAGGCTACCCCTAAAGTTAAGGCCGCCATTTGCTGCTTGGCGTTTAAATAATTTGTTTTCATGTTGGTTATTCTTTTTATGCGTTGATACAAATTCTGGGTTTTGCCTGTTGCTGCCAGTGCATAAGCCGGACTGTTTTTATCTTTTAATAATTCTAGTTTAAGCAGGGCATGGGCGTAATTCAATGGTTTTCCTGTAATTTTTAATACCAGGTCATCGCAGGCGTGCTCACGTTCAATATGTATAAATCTACCAGCCATCCACACAAACGGATTATAGAATAATAATGTTTCTATGGCTGTTTTAATGAGGTTCAGCAGGAAATCATTTCTTCTGATATGCGATAACTCATGGATTAATATCGCTTCTACCTGATCGTTGTCTAATTGGTTTACCAGGGCCAGCGGAAATAATACAACAGGTTTTAAATAACCGATCACCAATGGCACGTTCACAATAGAAGAGAGGTGAAACTGAATAACTTTGTTAATGCTAAGGTGGGCAGTTACTTGTCCGAAAATAGTTTTCCAACTGTCTGGAATAGCACTTAAACTTTCTTTTTTCAATTTTGAAAGCTGACCATAGCCTTTAATAATAACAAATAACTGCAATACAATACCAATAGCATAAAATATGGCTACAATAGGGAAATATTGCTCTGCCTTGCTGCTAAAACTTGGTGGAAGGTTGTTGAAATATTGGTAAACCTGAATATTTTGAGGATTGATTGCAGGGGCATGATCATTTATATTCAATGTTAACTGATGGATGATATTATAGCTAAAGCCAATAAACATTAACATGATCGCACCAAAAGCGAGGTTGTGCTTATATTTTGACGCCAGCTTCGGAATGCTTAACATGACGATAAACAGGATGCCATAAATGATCGCGCTTTGCCAAAGTGAGTTTATAATACTCCAGCCAAATGCTTTGATGAACTGTTGTAATAAAGTTTCCATAACGGTGGTTTTAATTTTTTATGCGGGAATAACCCGAAAATTTACTGCTTATTAGGGATCTGAACCCTACACCAATCAACCTTCATCAATAGCCTTACTTTAGGCTATCTAAATATTTTTTTATTTCGTCAATTTCTGCTGCACTTGCACTATGGTTACCCAAAGCCTGCATCACCAACCTCGCTGCCGATCCGTTAAATACATTATCGATCATTTTGTTTACCAATTGCTTTTCAGTTTTATCCTGACTAACCAATGCTTTATAAATGTGTGTTTTTTGGGTAGTATCCCTTTCTACCATTCCTTTCTCATGCAAAATCTGCATCAGTTTTAAAGTAGTGGTATAACCTGAGTCTTTTTTACTCAATGCTTCATGAACTTCTCTTACCGTTGCATTCCCCTTTTGCCAAAGCACTTGGAGGATTTCCATTTCACCTTCTGTTGGTTTGATGTTCTGATTATCCATATGTTACAAGTTGTACGAATTATTTCGTATTCAAATGTACGAAGATATTCGTAATATCAAAATATTTTAACAAATATTTAATTTTAAGACTTGATTTTTTTATATAATATGTAGTAAAAAGTGTTTTTTTTTGTTGTAGGCACTACGAAGTGAAATCAACCTATGGAAAACAGACTGGGGTAATTAAACCTGATTGATGTGGATACCGGCCCGTGTGTAAGGCCTGCAGGCGTATGAACGAAAGCAGGATAGGCTTTAATTGAAATGCTGAGATTGCTTTTCTAAATTTAATTACGACAGATAGAGAAACTACTTAATCGCGAATAGTCCGAGACCGGCGGTCCGGAGTCCGAAGTAGTTTAGCCGAGACAATGATCAACTCCTAAGCAATCAACCATGAGCTATCAAACTATTGAACAATGAATTAATTTTTCTTCAGTCCCTCATACTTGCCAATATTTGCCGGATCGATTTCAGCCAGCATGTTATAGGCTTTCATGCGTTCTTGTCCATTGAGTTTCGAAAGTACATTGGTTACCTCTTCGGCTTTGGCAGCAAAGTAAACATTAGGGAAAATAGAGCCCAGTTTCTGCTTATCCATTTGTTGTAATGCGGGTAGGGCGGCAACAATCTGTGTTAAGCCTTTATCATTATCCGTTAGCTGATCCAGCCCGCTTAAATGATAACTGTAAATGAAGGTGCGGAGCTCTGCAAAAATGGGGTTTAAAACATTTTCATTGAACCAAAAACGGTTACGCAGGCCGTCGGCTGCTCTCCAGCCGGTATTGCCCGAAGCTTGCGCCAGGTTGATGATGTTTTGTGCTTTTTTATAAAAAGGAGTGCCGCCCATTTTGCTAAAACTATCTTTATCCATACCGATGATGGTGTAGGCATAATAGGTGAGCAGGGCACTGATGTTGGAAATGTAATTTTGATCAGAGAAGTCGATTGTGGCCCCATCGTTGAAATTAAAATCGAAATTCTTATCGCTCATATTTAACAAAGTGCTGTTGTATGAGCTGTTAAAAACAGGGCGGCTGCTTTGAATCTGCGCTTCGGCAGTGTAACCGGAGCCACCATCCCACGAGTTGATGGTAATAACGAAACTACAATCTATCCGTTCCTGCGGTTTATAACTTTCGTTGCTGAATTTGTTATTGTTCAAAAAATCGCGGATTGTTTTTTGCAAAGCATCTAAAGTTGGTTTGCTAATGTTAGAAACCTGGGGAGCCAGCAAAGTTACCCTTGCATTTAGCTCTTGCGCCTGCAGCTTTCCAAAACCAGCCAACAGCAATATCCAAACAATCTTTTTTATCATTTCGCAATTTTTAAAATGGCAGTACAAATATCTTTGGCAACATCTGTTTTCGATTTCATTTCAAATACAGTCCGCTCCAGAGCTTTGTTAAAAATAGTAATTTTATTGGTATCTGATTTAAAACCTGCGCCTTTATCATTCAAAGAATTTAGCACCACAAGATCCAGGTTTTTCTTCTCCAGTTTGCCTTTGGCATAATTCTCTTCATCATTGGTTTCTAAAGCAAAGCCAACCAAAATCTGGTGCGTTTTTTTTACCGCACCTAAAAAAGCAAGTATATCTGTTGTTTTTTCCAACTCCAAAAACAATCCGCTATCCTTTTTTTTAATTTTTTGTGTGGCAACTTGTTTGGGGCGATAATCGGCCACAGCTGCACACATTACAGTAATATCAGTTTCAGCAAATGCAGCAGTACAGGCATCAAACATTTCCTGTGCACTCACTACATTGATTCTTTTTAAAGTTTGATCGGCCTTTTGTGCAGTTGGTCCGGCAATTAAGGTAACTTCAGCACCCAGTTTAGCCAACTCATCTGCTAAGGCAAAACCCATCTTACCTGAAGAATGGTTGCCTATGAAACGTACCGGATCAATAGCCTCATAAGTAGGACCAGCGGTAACCATTACCTTTTTGCCGTATAGAGGCATAGATTTTTTAATGGCATTATCCAGGAAAGAAACAATTTCTTCGGGTTCAGCCATTCGGCCTGCTCCCCAGAGTCCGCTGGCCAGTTCGCCATTGGCCGGGGCGATAACGGTATTCCCAAAACTGATCACACGTTCAATATTATTTTGGGTGGTTTCGTGTTTCCACATATCCAGGTCCATAGCCGGGGCTACATAAACCGGGCATTTGGCCGAAAGATAAACAGCTGTTAATAAATTATCACAGATTCCCGTTGCCAGCTTAGCTAAGGTATTTGCACTTATTGGTGCAATGATGATTAAATCAGCCCATAAGCCCAGCTCAACATGGTTGCTCCATACGCCTGTTTCTTCTTCGAAATATTGCGTATAAACCGGATTTTTAGAAAGCGTAGCAAGGGTAAGTGGTGTAATGAAATTAGCACCATCAGGGGTAAGAATAACCTTTACGTTTGCGCCAGCTTTTACAAGCAGCCGGACCAAAAATGCCGACTTATAAGCCGCGATGCTACCGCAAACGCCAAGGATTATATTTTTATTATTTAGCATAGTGCACGGAGCTTTAAGCATAGAGCGTAGTGCTAACGCTTTGCCCTAAACGCTATACGCTAAGCCAGTTACTTTTGTTCTTTAGCAGGATTTCTGTGATAAACTTTCTCGTTCAAAAATTCATCAATCGCAACTAAAACAGGCTTCGGCATACGCTCGTAATGCTTGCTGATTTCAATCTGCTCACGGTTTTCGAAAATTTCTTCCAAATTATCGTTGCTAGAAGCAAATTCTGCCAATTTACCGTGTAACTCCTCTTTAACGTTGTTCGAAATCTGATTTGCTCTTTTAGCGATGACCACTAATGATTCGTATAGGTTATCAGTAGTTTTATCTAAATCGTGTACGTTTCTGGTTACTGTAGTATTTGGTACAGCAGGTTTGTTAGTATTCATCTATTACTTGTTTTTAATATCCGTGTTATCTGCATTTGTTGGTTTTTGAGAAACGGTATCTTTCAATTTACCGGTTCTGATCAACATCTGCTTGTATTTTTCCTGATCGGCAGCATATAATGCCAATTCCTGTTTAGTAGCCTCAATCCCTGCCTCCACATCACCTTTAAGCGCCTTTGCATCTTTGGCAAATTTACTGTCTGGGTGATTTTCAGTAAATTCAGTATATAAAGCAAGTGCTTCGTTGTAACGGTCTTCCTGGCGCATGATATAACTGTTTTTTGCGTATAAATATTGCGCCTTGATCATCAGGAAATCCATTTCCTCAGCATATTTAATATCAGGGTAATCTCTTTGCGCATTTTTTAAGGCAATAACAGCCGCTCTGTAATTATCTACATTACTAGGACCTGTAGTTAAATACATTTTAGCATTTTCGAAAGCTTTATCCTCTAACTTACCCCTTAATGTAGCAATATATTTGCCGGCAGCTGCAGCACGATCGCTGGTAGGATATAAGTTGATGAATAATTGTAATGCATCAATAGCTTTGTAGGTATTTTCCTGGTCTAAAGAGAAACTTGGCGATTCTAAATAATAGCAATAAGCTGCCATGTATCTCGCTTCTTCTGCATTTTTACTTGCGGGGTAGGTATCAGCAAAACTTTTAAACTGATATCTCGCAGTAGTGTAATCACTTAATCTATATAGCGTATAAGCATAATAATAGTTCAGATCCTCAGCTTCCGCACGGCCACGATATTTTTGAGAAAGATCCTCAAAAAGCACTAATGCCTTACTGTAATCGCGTTTATTATACAAACGAAGTGCCTCCTGGTATTTTTTTGCAACGTCATTGCTCGCTCTCAATTTCTCGAAACGACTCTTACAACCCGCAATACCCACAGCGGCAATAAATAATAAAATAATTAAGTGTTTAACTTTAAACATTCTGCAAAGATAATTAATAATACGATAACATCAATAAAAACAATTCGCCGCTAAGCTATGCAAAGCAATTCAGTAGAATATAACAGTTAACAAATTTTAACATATATATGAGGTGCGCTTATATACCATATAGTATACACTCGTTTTTTCAGTAAAGCAGGTTTCGTGCTACTATATAAGGATGTTCCCGCTATTCGCTTCAAAGCCTCGGTTCGTTCCTCCCCTTCGTGTTTTCCGCTGCTATCGGGTTTAGGTGGGTAGGTGATCGGGAAATTTTAAAGGATACTAGACACAAACCAATCGGGTTTTCGAAGCTGATCGGTTTGGTAGGCCTGCGCTAAACACCCAATTCCTTAAAAAGTTTTAAGCGCATCAAAACTTTTTCCTGCTGAAAATCATGAACTTACATAAAAGGCAGTATTCTCCCGGAGAAAACCTTTGGATGCTGTGATATTTTTCCTACTTTTGCATCCCGCTTCGGAGGAAGGGTTTTAGTTTGAAAGGCAGGCATAGAGATACAGGGAGCGAGATTTATTTTAAAATAAATATTGCGGAAGCGGAAAAGATTGCTACCTTTGCAGCCCGGTTCGGAAGAACGGAAAGCCAGTTAAACCTGGCATATTGAAAAGCAGACAAGGAAAAAAGAAGGCTTAAAAAAATAAAATTTATTTTATTTGGAAGTTCGGAAAAGTTCCTTACCTTTGCACTCCCAACGGAAACGAAGGGCGAAAAAGTTGGAGCAGCGGATGTTGCACAAACAACAAAAAAGATTGAAACAAACGGAAACACGTTGAAGACGAATAAGACTTGAACGAACAGAAGTTTGAAGATATATAAAGACGGGCCGCGAGGCAACAACAGTCAATAAGTTCTTAAAAGAGATGTCAATGTAGCGTAGCGAGGTAATGGAGTACCGATCAAAGTACATGATTACGTAGCTTTATTTTAAAGGTGGTGTCTAACAGACAACATAAAAAAAAGAAGACTATTTTTAACAATAGTTAAAACTGGTCAGCATCTTACAACACATTTTACAATGGAGAGTTTGATCCTGGCTCAGGATGAACGCTAGCGGCAGGCCTAATACATGCAAGTCGAACGATATTTTCCAGCTTGCTGGAAGAGAAAGTGGCGCACGGGTGCGTAACGCGTATGCAACCTACCTTTATCAGGGGGATAGCCCGGAGAAATCCGGATTAATACCGCATAAAATCACAGAATAGCATTATTTAATGATCAAACATTTATGGGATAAAGATGGGCATGCGTGTCATTAGCTAGTTGGCGGGGTAACGGCCCACCAAGGCGACGATGACTAGGGGATCTGAGAGGATGACCCCCCACACTGGTACTGAGACACGGACCAGACTCCTACGGGAGGCAGCAGTAAGGAATATTGGTCAATGGAGGCAACTCTGAACCAGCCATGCCGCGTGCAGGAAGACTGCCCTATGGGTTGTAAACTGCTTTTATCCGGGAATAAACCTCTGCTCGTGAGCAGAGCTGAATGTACCGGAAGAATAAGGATCGGCTAACTCCGTGCCAGCAGCCGCGGTAATACGGAGGATCCAAGCGTTATCCGGATTTATTGGGTTTAAAGGGTGCGTAGGCGGCCTGTTAAGTCAGGGGTGAAAGACGGTAGCTCAACTATCGCAGTGCCCTTGATACTGATGGGCTTGAATGGACTAGAGGTAGGCGGAATGAGACAAGTAGCGGTGAAATGCATAGATATGTCTCAGAACACCGATTGCGAAGGCAGCTTACTATGGTCTTATTGACGCTGAGGCACGAAAGCGTGGGGATCAAACAGGATTAGATACCCTGGTAGTCCACGCCCTAAACGATGAACACTCGCTGTTGGCGATACACAGTCAGCGGCTAAGCGAAAGCGTTAAGTGTTCCACCTGGGGAGTACGCCCGCAAGGGTGAAACTCAAAGGAATTGACGGGGGCCCGCACAAGCGGAGGAGCATGTGGTTTAATTCGATGATACGCGAGGAACCTTACCCGGGCTTGAAAGTTAGTGAATGATCTAGAGATAGATCAGTGAGCAATCACACGAAACTAGGTGCTGCATGGCTGTCGTCAGCTCGTGCCGTGAGGTGTTGGGTTAAGTCCCGCAACGAGCGCAACCCCTATGTTTAGTTGCCAGCATGTAAAGGTGGGGACTCTAAACAGACTGCCTGTGCAAACAGAGAGGAAGGAGGGGACGACGTCAAGTCATCATGGCCCTTACGTCCGGGGCTACACACGTGCTACAATGGACGGTACAGAGGGCAGCTACATAGCAATATGATGCGAATCTCACAAAGCCGTTCACAGTTCGGATTGGGGTCTGCAACTCGACCCCATGAAGTTGGATTCGCTAGTAATCGCGTATCAGCAATGACGCGGTGAATACGTTCCCGGGCCTTGTACACACCGCCCGTCAAGCCATGGAAGTTGGGGGTACCTAAAGTATGTAACCGCAAGGAGCGTCCTAGGGTAAAACCGATAACTGGGGCTAAGTCGTAACAAGGTAGCCGTACCGGAAGGTGCGGCTGGAATACCTCCTTTCTGGAGTAGCACCGCCTACTCGCCACGCAACATGATATTTCGAATTAAGGTAGAATGTTAAAGCATAAAGACTAAAGCTGAAAGGCGGTTGTTGATACTTGATACTGACTACTTTAAAAACACAAGAGAAAAAAAGAAACACCCAGAAGAAAACGGTGGGCTGCTATCAAGGTAAGCTTAACGGAGACAAGAAGGGGAAGCCAAAGGAAGCAGTAGCGGTAAGATACTATATACTGCGAACAGATGCTTTACCTTAAAACAAGAAGTCCCGTAGCTCAGCCTGGTTAGAGCACTACACTGATAATGTAGGGGTCTCCAGTTCAAATCTGGACGGGACTACCATTGAAGTTTACAATTGGCGGTTTGCAGTTAACAGTTATCATAACTGGAAACTGATAACTGAACAATGGAAACTGATACTCTGGGGGATTAGCTCAGCTGGCTAGAGCGCCTGCCTTGCACGCAGGAGGTCAACGGTTCGACTCCGTTATTCTCCACCTTGGAGCTGTAAAGCTTAAAGACCAAAGCAGAAAGCTTTTAAAAAACAGAAAACACCTTATTATCGGGATCGGTAATATACATTGACATAAAGAAAAAATAAAAGAAGAAAACGCCATGGGGCACATATACAGATATAATGATATCGAAATATGAAACGGTTCGAGACCGCAGTTTTTTACTAATAAGGTTAAGCAGAGGCTTAGGCGCAGGACAATGAAACCCTCCACCTTTACACCCTCCCCCTTCAACCTTAATAAAGTTCTTTGACATATTGGAAGAAGTTAAAAAAGAAGAGCAAACAACAATAGGCGACTGTTGTGTTTGTGCTCTCCCGACGTAAAGTTGGGAATGAGACATCATAACAAGAGCAAAAAAGCATACCATATGGCGCAAAAGGCATATGAGTAGAAGAAAGTAATAAAGAGTACACGGGGGATGCCTTGGCTCTCAGAGGCGATGAAGGACGTGATAAGCTGCGATAAGCTTCGGGTATTTGCAAATAGGAATTGATCCGAAGATTTCCGAATGGGGCAACCCGGCATGTTGAAGACATGTCACATATAATGAGCAAACCTGCCGAACTGAAACATCTAAGTAAGCAGAGGAAGAGAAAATAACAATGATTTCCTGAGTAGTGGCGAGCGAAAGGGAAAGAGCCCAAACCTACCTTGTTACGGCAAAGTGGGGGTTGTAGGACTGCAACATGGCATTAGCAACCAGAAGTGGAATGGGATGGGAAGCCCAGCGATACACGGTGATAGCCCGGTACACGTATAGAATGCTAGCCTAGCAGTATCCTGAGTACCGCGAGGTCGGAGACGCCTTGTGGGAATCAGCCGGCACCATCCGGTAAGGCTAAATACTCCTGAGAGACCGATAGTGAACCAGTACCGTGAGGGAAAGGTGAAAAGAACCCCGAACAGGGGAGTGAAATAGAACCTGAAACCGTGTACTTACAAGCGGTCGGAGCTGGCAGGTCCAGTGACGGCGTGCCTTTTGCATAATGAGCCTACGAGTTACTCTTCTCTGGCAAGGTTAAGTGCTTCAGGCACGGATCCGAAGCGAAAGCGAGTCTGAATAGGGCGTATAGTCAGAGGAGGTAGACGCGAAACCTTGTGATCTACCCATGGACAGGTTGAAGGTGCGGTAACACGTACTGGAGGACCGAACCGATAAACGTTGAAAAGTTTCCGGATGATCTGTGGGTAGGGGTGAAAGGCTAATCAAACTGGGAAATAGCTCGTACTCCCCGAAATGTTTTTAGGAACAGCGTCGGTGTAGAGTTATATAGAGGTAGAGCTACTGATTGGGTGCGGGGGAGTCAAATCCTACCAAATCCAGACAAACTCCGAATGCTATATAATATAACCGGCAGTGAGGCGCGGGGTGCTAAGGTCACGCGCCGAGAGGGAAAGAACCCAGACCATCAGCTAAGGTCCCCAAGTTACAGTTAAGTTGAACTAACGAGGTCCGATTGCACAGACAGCTAGGATGTTGGCTTGGAAGCAGCCATTCATTTAAAGAGTGCGTAACAGCTCACTAGTCGAGCGATCGGGCATGGATAATAAACGGGCATTAAACTGTACACCGAAGCTATGGGATTGAAATATATCGGTAGGGGAGCATTCTATCGGCAGTGAAGGTACCTGGTAATGGGTGCTGGAGCTTATAGAAAAGCAAATGTAGGCATAAGTAACGATAAGGCGGGCGAGAAACCCGCCCACCGAAAGGATAAGGTTTCCTGATCAACGCTAATCGGATCAGGGTTAGTCGGGACCTAAGGAGAACCCGAAGGGGAAATTCGATGGACAACGGGTTAATATTCCCGTACTTTTTATAACTGCGATGTGGGGACGGAGTAGTGACACTGCCGCGATCTGACGGAATAGATCGTTAAAGGCTGTAGGTATTAGAACGGTAGGCAAATCCGCCGATCTAGCTGAGCGCTGATAGTACCGCAAGCCTTCGGGTGCGTGGATAGAGCAGGTAATCAGACTTCCAAGAAAAACCGCTAAGCTTCAGGTTATAAAAACCCGTACCGCAAACCGACACAGGTATCCGGGAAGAGGATTCTAAGGTGCTCGAGTGAATCATGGCTAAGGAACTCGGCAAAATGGCCCTGTAACTTCGGGAGAAGGGGCGCTGGCAGTAATGTCAGCCGCAGTGAAAAGGCCCAGGCGACTGTTTAACAAAAACACATGGCTTTGCAAAATCGAAAGATGAGGTATAAGGCCTGACACCTGCCCGGTGCTGGAAGGTTAAGAGGGGATGTCATCGTAAGAGAAGCATTGAATCGAAGCCCCAGTAAACGGCGGCCGTAACTATAACGGTCCTAAGGTAGCGAAATTCCTTGTCGGGTAAGTTCCGACCTGCACGAATGGTGTAACGATCTGGGCGCTGTCTCAGCCATGAGCTCGGTGAAATTGTGGTCCCGGTGAAGACGCCGGGTACCCGCAACGGGACGGAAAGACCCCATGCACCTTCACTACAATTTAACATTGACATTGGATACAGGATGTGTAGGATAGGTGGGAGGCTTTGAAGCGGCGTCGCTAGGCGTCGTGGAGCCAACGTTGAAATACCACCCTTTCTGTATTCGGTGTCTAATCCTTCAAAGAGGGAGACATTGTTTGATGGGTAGTTTGACTGGGGTGGTCGCCTCCAAAAAGGTAACGGAGGCTTTCAAAGGTAAGCTCAGTACGCTTGGTAACCGTACGCGGAGTGCAATAGCATAAGCTTGCTTGACTGTGAGACATACAGGTCGATCAGGGTCGAAAGACGGATATAGTGATCCGGTGGTTCTGCATGGAAGGGCCATCGCTCAAAGGATAAAAGGTACGCTGGGGATAACAGGCTGATCTCCCCCAAGAGCTCATATCGACGGGGAGGTTTGGCACCTCGATGTCGGCTCGTCACATCCTGGGGCTGGAGAAGGTCCCAAGGGTTCGGCTGTTCGCCGATTAAAGTGGCACGCGAGCTGGGTTCAGAACGTCGCGAGACAGTTCGGTCCCTATCTGTTGTGGGCGTAGGAATTTTGAGTGGGGCTGACCTTAGTACGAGAGGACCGGGTTGGACCAGCCTCTAGTGAATCTGTTGTTCCGCCAGGGGCATTGCAGAGTAGCTACGCTGGGAATAGATAAGCGCTGAAAGCATCTAAGTGCGAAACTAGCCACGAGATGAGAATTCCATATAGGACCGTAGCAGACTACTACGTTGATAGGCTACAGATGTAAAGCTGGTGACAGCACAGTCGAGTAGTACTAATCATCCGAAGCTTTCAAAGCAAACAGACTGTTGTTTGTTCTTCAAACTAACTTCTTTCAATAATATGTCACTGTTTAGCGTATAGCGCTGAGCGTACAGCGGTAAACGCCTGACGCGAAACGCCAACCGCTCAACATTAAAAATATTCAGGTGCCTATATCGGTGGTGTCCACCTCTTCCCATTCCGAACAGAGAAGTTAAGCCCACCAGAGCCGATGGTACTGCGGTAACACGTGGGAGAGTAGGTCGGTGCCAGATCTTAAAAGAAACCCTTCAGCAGAAATGTTGAAGGGTTTTCTTGTTATATACAAGGCCTTGTGTTTCAAGGTCGTTTAAATTGAAATACTGAAAGCTAAAAGCGGAGGGACCAAAGACAAAAGACGTATTACGCTTTAGTCTTTAAGCTTTCTTCTTTAGTCTTAATAAAATATTCAGGTGCCTATATCGGTGGTGTCCACCTCTTTCCATTCCGAACAGAGAAGTTAAGCCCACCAGAGCCGATGGTACTGCGGTAACACGTGGGAGAGTAGGTCGGTGCCAGATCTTAAAAGAAACCCTTCAGCAGAAATGTTGAAGGGTTTTCTTCGTTTACAGGGGTTTGGGCAGCGGGCGAAGCGCATGGGGCATAGGGCGGTTTCACACCATTGAGGGGTTAAGGAAAGTCAAGTTAGCTGTATCCGCCGAACACACGGATATCCGCAGAGACCATACATCATCGTTAATCCATCTTACGTTGCTATTCTTCTTCGGTCCCGGGTTAAATAGCCCTGATGGGAGCGGCATCCCTTTTGGGCGGGTTAATCTGCCTAACAGATCAGGTTTCCCAAAAGGATAAAGCGTACAGCAGGACAGGCCCAGCCCATACACACAGGAAACTGCGCTTCAAAACCAGAATGTTTTTATACTATCGGGGAGTGCAGAAAAGTTAAGGGATTATTCGATTACGCTGATCTCCACAGAGGCTATTCGATCATCCATTTTACATCTTCCATATTCAGACCTGGCTAAAATAGCCCTGATGGTAGTGAGCACGGAGCCAACCCTTCATTGGCGGAGTAAAACGGACAGCAGGACCGAACCCCACCCAAATGAACAGGAAACTGCGTTTCAAAAAATAAAAAACAATAAAGAAGGATTATATTAAATTCATCACTCACCCTCTATAGGATACCTTTTTAGAGCATCTTACTGATTTTGATCACAATTAAAACTGATTTAGCGCTAAATATGTTAATATGATAAGGTTTGCCGCAATATTTGGTTATCTTTGTTGTTAACAATATATAAATACAAATAATGAGTTTTTTTGCAGATAAAAGAAGGGAAGTAATGGTGCATATAGAAAAGTATATGCTGGAGATGATGGATACCTATCTTAAACCAATTGATACTAACTGGCAACCATCTGATTTTCTTCCTGATTCTACTAGCGAAACATTTTATCAAGATATTAGAATATTAAGGGATAATGCAAAGGATCTTTCTTATGATCTTGTAGCTGTGTTGATCGGTGATACGATTACTGAAGAAGCATTGCCTACTTACGAATCTTGGTTGGCCATGGTGCAGGGACCAAGTATGAAAGAAGACGGCGGATGGATGAAATGGAACAGGCACTGGACTGCAGAGGAAAACCGTCATGGTGATTTGTTGAATAAATATTTATATCTGTCAGGTCGTGTAGATATGCGTCAGATGGAAATTTCTACGCAATATCTGATAGCTGATGGTTTCGATATCGGTACCGGCCATGATCCATATCGTAACTTTATTTATACCTCTTTTCAGGAAATGGCCACCAATATTTCTCACAGAAGGGTAGCTTCTTTAGCAAAAAAAGACGGCGATACTTTATTATCAAGAATGTGTGGCGTAATTGCTTCTGATGAAGCAAGACATGCCAAGGCTTATAAAGATTTTATGAACCGTATTTTTGAGGTTGATCCTAATGAAGCCATGCTGGCTTTTGAAGATATGATGCGAAAAAAAATTGTGATGCCGGCACATTTCTTACGTGAGGTTGGTTTGAAGATTGGCCAGACTTTTGGTCACTTTACTGATGCTGCACAGCGTTTAGGCGTTTATACCGCGATTGATTATGTTGAAATTATGCAACAGTTAATTGTTGATTGGAAAATTGAAGGTATGCGTGATTTAAATGATGCTGGTGAAAAAGCCCGTGATTATATTATGGCTTTACCTTCGCGTTTGTTACGTGTTGCAGAACGTATGAAAACTCCAACGATTGATTATAAATTTAGCTGGATTGCTGGATAATAGCGTACAGAAGATATATGAAAGCCCTCGATTTTACATTGAGGGCTTTTTTTATTACATGTTTCTTCTATATTGTCCACCTACCTCGTAAAGCGCTTTACTAATCTGACCTAAAGAGCAAATTTTGCAAACTTCCATCAGCTGTCCAAAAATGTTATCGCCTGCAATGGCTGATTTTTGTAATTGCTTCAGTAACTCTGCTGAACGGTCTGCATTACGGTCCTGAAATTTCTGCAATGCTGAAATCTGGTACTGCTTTTCCTCTTCAGTAGCGCGGATCACTTCGCCGGGAACAATAGTAGGGGAACCATTTTTATTTAAAAAGGTATTTACGCCAACAATAGGGTATTCGCCGGTATGTTTCAGGGTTTCGTAATACAAACTTTCTTCCTGAATTTTTCCACGTTGATACATGGTTTCCATTGCACCTAAAACACCGCCACGATCGTTTATGCGCTTAAATTCGGCAAGAACAGCATCTTCTACCAGGTCAGTCAGTTCTTCGATGATAAAAGCACCTTGTAGCGGATTTTCATTCTTGGCCAGGCCTAGCTCCCTGTTAATGATCAGTTGGATGGCCATGGCTCTTCTCACCGATTCTTCGGTAGGCGTGGTAATGGCTTCATCGTAGGCATTGGTATGAAGCGAATTGCAATTGTCGTAGATGGCGTATAGTGCCTGTAAAGTGGTTCGGATATCGTTAAAATCGATTTCCTGGGCATGTAATGAACGACCAGAAGTTTGAATATGGTATTTAAGCTTCTGTGAACGGTCGTTCCCTTTGTATTTATTTTTGATGGCTTTAGCCCAGATTCTTCTGGCCACGCGACCGATAACGGCATACTCCGGATCGATACCATTGGAGAAAAAGAACGAAAGGTTAGGTGCAAAATCATCAATATGCATGCCCCTGCTCAAATAATATTCTACAAAGGTAAATCCGTTGCTTAGGGTAAAGGCCAGTTGTGAAATGGGATTGGCACCAGCTTCGGCAATGTGATAACCCGAAATGGAAACCGAATAGAAATTCCTCACTTTTTCATCAATGAAGTATTTCTGGATATCGCCCATCATCCTTAAGGCAAATTCTGTTGAAAATATGCAGGTATTCTGTGCCTGGTCTTCCTTTAAAATATCAGCCTGAACGGTTCCTCTTACCGCACTGATGGCTTTTGCCCTTATACTCGCATAAACGTCGCCAGGTAAAACCTGATCGCCTGTAACGCCTAAAAGCATTAAACCTAAGCCGTTATTTCCTTCTGGAAGTGTACCATTATAAGATGGCCTTTCTATATTTTTGGCTTTATAGATGGAAGCAATTTTAGCCTCAACTTCTTCTGTTAAACCATTTTCAATAATGTATTTTTCGCATTGCTGATCAATTGCGGCATTCATGAAAAAACCCAATAACATTGGTGCCGGACCGTTAATGGTCATGGATACTGAAGTAGATGGTGCACAAAGATCAAAACCCGAATACAATTTTTTGGCATCATCCAAAGTGGCAATACTTACACCCGAGTTTCCTATTTTCCCGTAAATATCGGGGCGAATATGAGGATCTTCTCCATAAAGGGTAACGGAATCAAATGCGGTGGATAAGCGATGTGCCGGTTGACCTAACGACACATAGTGAAAACGTTTATTCGTTCTTTCCGGGCCACCTTCTCCGGCAAACATCCTGGTAGGGTCTTCACCGTCTCTTTTTAAAGGAAAAACACCTGCCGCATAGGGGAATTTGCCGGGAAGGTTTTCTGTTAGCAACCATCTTAGGATATCGCCCCAATCTTCGTATCTCGGCAAAGATACCTTCGGGATATTCAGCTTGGAAAGTGATTCATAAAATAAAGGCTGTTTAATTTCTTTATCGCGTACTTTATAAATAAAAAATTCTTCTTTATAAGCCCTTTTGGTTTCAGGCCATTGGCGGAGTAAACGTTTGCATTCGCCATCTAATTGCTCTTCAAAGAATAGATAGGTTGCATTCAGGCTTTTTGACACTCCGTCCTGCGGATACCCCTCTGGAAGAGGAGAACTATTTTCGCCTAATAAATCAATTACACCTTTAAGCTGGTACATTTTGCGGGCAATGGTAGACTGTTTCTCTACCCATTCGTTATAAGTCTGGCTTGCTTCGGCAATTTCTGCCAGGTAGCGGATGCGATCGGGAGGGATAATGTAAATTTTTTCTGATTGATCGGATGTTAACTCCATTTTGGCTTTAAAATCAGTTCCGGTTTTTAACTTGATCTGCTCCATTAAAGCCACAAACAGGTTATTCATACCTGGGTCGTTAAACTGCGAAGCCATGGTTCCATAAACCGGAATTTCATCATCTTTGGCGTCGAAAATATTGTGGTTGCGTTTATATTGTTTACGCACATCACGCAAAGCATCTAATGCTCCTCTTTTATCAAATTTATTAATGGCTACCAAATCAGCAAAATCTAGCATGTCGATTTTTTCAAGCTGTGTAGCTGCGCCAAATTCAGGTGTCATTACATATAATGAAACATCGCAGTGCTCGGTAATTTCAGTATCAGACTGGCCAATGCCGGAAGTTTCTACAATAATTAAATCATAACCGGCGGCCTTACCGATATCGATACTTTCCTGTACGTTTTTAGATAAGGCGAGATTGGCCTGCCTGGTGGCTAGTGAGCGCATGTAAACCCTTGGATTGTTGATGGCGTTCATGCGGATCCGGTCGCCAAGCAACGCACCTCCTGTTTTTCTTTTTGACGGATCTACGGATATGATCGCTAAAGTTTTATCTTTCACTTCTACCAAAAAACGCCGGACAAGCTCATCTACTAAAGATGATTTTCCGGCACCGCCAGTTCCGGTAATGCCCAGGATAGGCGCCGTATTATTTTTGGAGAGTTTTTTTAATTCATCAACAAATTTCTGGGCACCTTCCGGATCATTTTCTGCAACGGTAATGGCTCCGGCAATGGCTTTGATATCTTTTGCTGGAATGGTTTCGAGCTCGTTAGTGATATTGGCTTTGGTAACGAAATCGGTTTGTATGAGCATATCGTTGATCATGCCCTGCAGACCCATTTTACGGCCATCATCCGGAGAGTAGATTTTAGCAATTCCATAAGCCTGTAGTTCTTCAATTTCTGAAGGTAAGATGACACCACCACCACCTGCAAATATTTTAATGTGCCCCGAACCTCTTTCCTGCAGGAGATCGTACATGTATTTAAAGTATTCAATGTGTCCTCCCTGATAAGATGTCATGGCAATGCCCTGAACATCTTCCTGAATGGCACAGTTTACCACTTCATCAACCGATCGGTTGTGGCCCAGGTGAATCACTTCGGCACCTGATGATTGCAGGATACGGCGCATAATGTTGATGGTGGCGTCGTGTCCGTCGAAAAGGGATGCAGCGGTTACAAAACGGATTTTATTTTTAGGCTTATAGATTTCTACTTGTTGCATACTTTAGGATTTTAACGATCGGTATGCTCTGGTTACCGATCCCTGTTTCCAAATATATTTGGTATGCAAATGTACTAAATTAAGCAGCTTAAAGCATGAATACCCTATACCGTTATGGCTTTTAGTTCAGTAAATTTTGCCCGAACTGCAGTAAATAACCGTTGTTGTCGTAAATGGCGAACTCCCTCATGCCGTAGTCAAAATCTTCGAGCGGATAACAGATTTTGCAATGATCTTTTAAACTTTCCCAGAGCGATTCTACTTCGTTTGTTTTGATGTAAAGTGAACCACTCATGATCGGTTTAGAAATATTGCGATGCTCGTTAGGGCTACAGAACATGATTTCTATTTCATTTTTTCGGAGGATTAACCAGCTTAAATCGTCGAATTTTTTATCGCAGGCGAAATTTAAAATTTCGGTATAGAATTTTAATGTTGCCTGCATATCATGCGATTCGAGCATGGGCGTGAGTTTGATAGCGGTATATGTTGATATGATGTTAAGATAAAAAATATAGTTTATTTTTTACCATATAAGATTTTTACGAGGTCGTCATTTCGAGCGGACTGCAACGTAGTCGGGAATCGCATAGTGCTCAGCGAAGCTAAATCTGTACCGAGATAGATTTCTCCACTCCGCGATGATTCGGTCGGGGTGACGGCGTTTATCACAATGATAAAGCTGCGAAAAGTAGTCATTGCGAGAAGGCTTTTTTCAGCCGACGAAGCAATCTTTCTTGCAAGATTCGTTGGCAGAAAAGATTGTTTCTTCGTATCTCTTCGCAATGACGAGCTTTTTATTGGAGTCGAGATGACGGCCGTTTTAAAACAAAAGAAAGCTATGCTGTTGAGCATAGCTTTCTTAAATTATTTGTTTGTAATTTCTGTGATCGGTTCTCCAACATTACCATTAGGCATCTGAATATGGAGCAGCGCAGCCAGCGTTGGTGCAATATCGGTCATGTAATGTGTTTTATTAGAAGCACCTGATTTGATTCCCCAGCCCATAAAAACCAATGGAATGTGCGAATCGTATGGATTCCAGTTTCCGTGTGTTGTACCTGTACTGCTACCGTTAAACCAGTTTGGTTGTAAAACATAGTAAATATCACCACTTCTGCGGGCATTGTACCCGTTGGTAATCATTTTCTTCTGGATTTCCTGCAAGGTTGCCTGAGATATTTTAGCAATATCTACGGCATTCTGGAAACCATCTAAAGTTTTTAAGAATTCTACTGATGCTGATTTAATTACGTCGAAACTCACATTACCTTTGTCTGTCTTATCGTGATCAAAAATGATCTGGTTATTCATCGATTTTAACACGATATTGTTTACCTTAAACTTATCGTTTAAATACGTATTTAATTTATTTGCAATATCTCTATCGCTTACTACGCCAGATGGGAGTTTATTCTCCTGCATAAAGCCTGGTACGTGCGCTGCGCCATGGTCTGCCGTTAAAAATACGGTATAATTACCTTTTCCAACTTTCTTATCCAGGTAGTTAAAAAACTCTTCGAAATCTTTGTCCAAGCGTAAATAGGTATCTTCTGCTTCGATAGAATTAGGTCCGTAAGCATGGCCAATATAATCGGTGGAAGAACAGCTTACCGCTAAAAAGTCGGTGATGTTGTCCTGGCCCAGGTCTTCGGAAAGAATAGCGAGTTTCGCTAAATCTAAAGTGATGGTATTGCCATAAGGTGTACTTCTGATGGCATCGAAATTTTTATCAATATTTTGCGTTAACTGGTGTGGAAATGTGCTTGATTTACCTTCATAAGCATGCTCATCTTTGGTGCTGTTTACATAGGTATTAATCGGGTATAAGGTTTCCCAGTTTTTTGCATAAAACTTATTGGCAAGTTTCAGTTTGTTATAATCGGCAATCCAGGTTGGCACCTCTTTCATATAATAAGTGCTGGTAATCCAGTTTCCGGTACTGCCCTGGTACCAATATGCCGCATTTGCTGCATGGCCTGCCGGAAGGATAGAACCTCTGTCTTTTAATGAAATACCGATTACTTTCCCTTTAAAGTTTGTGGCCAGCCTCAACTCATCGGTAATGGTTGTGGTTAGCATGTTTTTTGGCGACATATTGCCTTCCGAAGAAGGGGTACTGCCAACAGTAGAAGCCGAAGAATCTTCTGTGCAATAAACATTTTTTTTGGTTTCCGGATCAAACCAATCATTACCAATAATACCATGAACAGCCGGAACCGAACCTGTGTAGATACAGGTATGGCCACATGCGGTATAAGTTGGGGTATAGGGAATAAAGGTATTTTCCACAGAAAACCCCTCGTTAATTAATCTTTTAAATCCACCATTGCTATAGCGGTTATAGTAGCGGTATAAATAATCCCAGCGCATTTGGTCGACCACCAGGCCAACCACTAATTTCGGACGTGCAACTTCAGCCGGAAATGCTTTGGCAGAGGCTGTAGTTGGTTTTTTGGTTTGAGCGGAGGAAAGTGAGATCGAAAAAATAGAAATAGTAAAGATTAAACGGGATATTTTATTCATTATGCTTTAGTTAAAGGGCTAAAGTAATGAATTTAGATAAAGCTACTTTGAAGTTTATGTAAAGATTTTATATCGCTTCGGCCACTACAAAGGTACTGCCACCAATAAAAACCAAATCTTTAGCATCAGCCGATTGAATAGCAGTTGCTTTTGCTTCGGCAACTGATGTATAACTGTTTCCGTTTAAGTTAAATGCGGCTGCCTGTTCTTTTAAGGCATTTGCGGCTAAACCGCGTTCTAAATCTGGTTTGCAGAAATAATAGGTAGCATTTTTAGGCATTAGCGACAACACTTTCGAAATGTCCTTGTCATTAACCATCCCGAAAACAATATGTAAGTGCTGATGTGGGGTTAGTGAAATGTTTTTAATGACTTCGTTAATTCCGGCTTCGTTATGCCCGGTATCGCAGATGACTAGAGGATTTTTAGATAATGTTTGCCAACGGCCCTGCAAACCGGTTTGTTTTTTTACCTGGCTTATTCCTTTGTAAACACTTTCCTGATCGGTTTTAATTTCTGTTCTCTCGTTCAGTACAGTTAAGGTTTCCAGAACGGTTAATATATTTTTATGCTGATAAATTCCGGTAAGATCACTTTGAAGATCTTTGTATTTGATTTTTCCTTCCTGCAAAACGGATAAGAAAAGTTTATTGTTTTTGATCTTAAAATCCCGGGCAGTTAATACCTGATCAGCAAAAACGATAGGCGCGCCTTCAGTTTTTGCTTTTTTGATGAAAACAGGTGCCGACTGTTCCTGTGTTTCACCAATAACCACTGGTATATTCTTTTTGATGATGCCTGCCTTTTCACCTGCAATTTCTGCCAATGTATTGCCGAGCATATTCATATGGTCAAGGCTGATATTGGTGATGACTGAAATTTGAGGCATAATAATATTAGTTGAATCCAACCTTCCTCCTAAACCCACTTCAATTACAGCTATATCTACCTGATGTTTTGCAAAATGATCGAAGGCAAGTGCAACAGTTACTTCAAAAAAGGATGGTTCTGTTTTTTCGATGAGTTTTAGCTGTTCTTTGACGAATGATACCACTTCGGTTTTGCTGATCATTTTTCCGTTGATGCGGATGCGCTCGCGGAAATCTTTTAAATGGGGCGAAGTGTACAATCCTGTTTTATACCCCTGAGCCTGAAGCACGGAAGCCAGCATGTGCGATGTGGAACCTTTTCCATTTGTACCGGCTACATGGATGCTTTTGAATTTATTTTGAGGGTTATCCAAAGCTTTGCAAAGGATAATGGTATTGGTTAAATCCTTTTTAAAAGCAGCCGCGCCAACCCGGGTAAACATCGGGAGTTTACTGTATAAAAAATCAAGCGTTTCTTGGTAGTTCATATTTTGCGTCAAATATAAGCGATTGGCATTTGAAGTTCAAATTGCCAGGGAGATTGACTCCATGGGTAGGGGATAAACTATTGGTCGTTAGTGAGAAATCATTAAAATTGATAGTAGAAACCTTAGGAATAAATTATTTTGTGATGATTTATTCCATGTTGCTATATTTGCCGAATATTTAACAATCTCAATCATAGTGATTAATAAAATTACTCTATTTCTTTTAATACTTCTGGCTTGTTGTTTTAATCTTGCTGCCCAAACTTTTTATGTTAGCTCATCAATCAATCCCATATTTTCTCCTGGAGGGAGTTATATTTATAAAGTTGACATTACGTCTGAAGGCGTAAAGTCTACTAAAATTTTGGATTGTGCACCTGGTGATCAGTATTTTTCCATCGCCATGAATAAGAGTAATTTATTTTGGTTAAATAGTTCTCAAATTTACACGGCAGATGTAAAAGAAAATAGCATCGAAAATTGCAGACGACTTTTCCCAAGCATGGCTTATTCAAATTCGTTGACACTAGGTTATGACAATAAGCTATATTATTGTTCTAGTTTTTTGTTTGGTACTGATATCAACACCGGGAAAACGGACATTTTAGGACCTCTTAATTATTTTCCAACGGGTGATATCTGTTTTTATAAAAGGGATCTTTATATGGCTGCTACTCAGGGAATAGTGAAGGTGAATCTTAAAGAACCTAATAAAAGTACGCTTCATATCCCACTCCCTACAAATATGTTGCTTTATGGAATCGTTAGTGTTTCAACCGGTATCAGAAAAAATACGGTTTATGGATTACAATATTTAGGCTCTAAAACGAACATTATTGAGTTTGACATAGACAATCAAAAAATGGTTGGCGTGGTGGGAACACTTCCATACAATGTTCTTGATGCCGCAAGTATGGTCGAAGATGGGAGTATCATCGGAATAGAATTAGAGCGGTTAGATATCAATCAGGATTGCGCTTCAGCAAATCTTGCAAATGTGGATGTAGTAACAGCTCCGCATTTAGAAGATTTTACTTATACGTTAAATGGAATTACCAACTCAACAGGTAAGTTTGCTGGTTTATCTAAAGGTCAATATACACTTTCTATCAGTTCAGCATCCGATTCATATAGCACAACTGTTGATGTACCGGAGGTTAACCTGATCAAACCTGTCTATAATTGGCAGATCAGGAATCAGCTTTGTGAAACATTGGGCGAAATCAATTTCAGTACGCCAGAACAAAACAGCACCTATCAGATCAAGTACGATGGAAAGTTATATCCGATCAAGAGCACCTTCACTAATTTATCAGGTGTAAGATCCTATCACTTTGAAATCGTAAATAAATATGGTTGTAAAGTTGATGAACAGGATATTGTTGTTGGGCGGGATAAATGTCAAATCAAATTTGATAAGGTTGATGTGGTGCAACAATGCGATGCTTTTCATAAGGGTGTCATTAGCATTTTAACAAAACCACATAACGCAGCCTATACCTATACATTAAACAATACGATTAATAATTCGACCGGGGTATTTAAGAATTTAGTTGCCGGCGCTTATCCGGTGAAAATTACTTCGGATGAAGATGTATTTGAAACCACTGTAATCGTACCTGATTATAAACAGTTGCAACCAAATTTTTCTTTTACAAAGGTTAATCCAGCCTGCGCCAATAAGGGTTCCATTCAATTTAACGCGTTCGCTGGCAGTGATAATTATAAAATTAAACTGAATGGTAACGTTTTACCATACGATAATAAATTTATCAACTTGGAGATTGGTAAGTATCATTTCGTGGTTATCACTAAGGAAGGGTGTTTAGTTGATGAGTTTGATATTGAACTGATTTACGAACCCTGTTCCATTGTAATAAACAGTGTAGAAATCCTGCCCGAATGTAATGTTTTAGGCAAAGGATATATTAATATTATTTGTCCTCCAATTCCTGAAATTTACACTTTCACCCTTAATAATTTGGTGTCAAATAATACGGGGGTTTTTAATATGCTTGATCCGGGCAGCTATACAATAGAGGTTAAAGCTTCTGGTGGTGCAGCTCCTGCCGTAAAAACCGTTATAGTACCCGACTATTCTTTAACAAAGCCTGTTATAAAAGTTAACGCCAAAAACCCTGCCTGCGCCTTCAAAGGTGAAATTTCATTTACTATAGGTAATAATTCGGCTGATTATAATGTGAAATATAATGGAGTGGTTTATCCTGGCAATCACGTTTTTTCTGATTTAGTTGAGGGTAACTACCATTTCACCTTTTTTAAACTTAATGGCTGTATAGCTGATGAGTTGGATAAGAAACTGATTTATGAGCCCTGCCCGATTGTGATCAACAGTATTGAAATCCTACCCGAATGTAATGTCTTGGGTAAAGGCTTGATCAGGATTGATTGTCCGCCGATTCCAGAGACCTATACATTTACCCTTAATGCTGTTTCCAATAGCACAGGTGTTTTTAACCTGCTTAATCCAGGTAGTTATATTATTGAGGTTAAAGCATCGGGTGGTGCTCCTGCGGCATATCGAACCGTAACAGTTCCGGATTATTCTTTAACCAAGCCTCATACTATTGTTAATGCCAAAAATCCTGTTTGTGATTTAACCGGTGAGATCTCGTTTTTGATTGGTAACCATTCGGCTGATTATAACATCAGGTATAATGGTGTCGTTTATCCTGGTAATTACATTTTTTCTGGGCTATATGAAGGGAATTATATCTTTTCGATCTTAAAACTTAATGGTTGTATAGTAGATGAGCTAAATGTTACCCTGGAAACAGAAGCTTGTAATGATATTTCATTTCCAACGGCATTTAGTCCTAACTCCGACAATGTAAATGATAGCTTTAAAGCAAGAGAAGGGAGTAGGGCCTTTAATTTCCAGCTGCAGGTTTTCGACAGGCGGGGAGCAATCATATTTTCTTCGAATAAACTCTATGATGCATGGAATGGTGATTATAAAGGAGTACCCCTTCCTGTTGGGGTTTATTTCTGGATGGCATCATTCACGACACAAGAAAACAAGAAAATAATTAAAAAAGGCTCGGTTACACTCATTCGGTAACCTTTAAATCTATTGTCTGTGAGATGCAGACCATAGGTGTTTTGTAGGGGGGAAGTCAGATGTTACCTGACTGCTGATAATGTTGATAACCAATTCATTAATCGTTTAAAAATCTTAACATTTATGAATAAATCTGCTCCTGCCAGATAGTAATATCTGACCGTATCATCATGGTGCATTTTAGCTATCAGATCAGGCTTATGGGAATAAAAAATGGTCTGTGAGACACAGACCATGGTGATTTAATATCTTTTTACTTCACTTTAAAATTAAACATCACAATTCCGGTTTGTACATCGGGAGCGGATTCCAATTTATTTAGGCTTGCACCTAATACGGCCTGCTCACATTTTCTCCACAGGGCTAAATCAGATAGGGTTGTACCTTTGGCTCCTGCACGGGCCTGTACAACTTTTCCATTTTTATCTACGCGGATCTGAACGGCAATTTTTCCTGCGCTCTGTCCATCATCCTGTATCCTGGGGATATCGATAAATTTTCTGCTGGCTAATGATAACTGTACGTTGCCGTTTCCGGAACCACCTTCGCCATAATTAGAGGCTAAAGGATCGCCATCTTTATCACCCTGGTTGCCTGGCGTTTTTCCGGTACCGTCCCCTTGTCCCTGACCCGTATTTTTTTTGCCTTTATAGAGTGCATTTTGGTTAATTACCGGCTTTGCCGGTTTATCTTCTGTAACCGGAGTAGGTGCAGCCGTAGTTGGTTTTGTGGGTTTGGTATTTACCGCAATGGCCTCTTCGGTATTTTGTGTCTGTACTTCCTTATCGCTACTTTCGGTAGAGGTGGTTGGGGTAACCTTTTCTTCAGGGGTTACTTTTTCCGGCGGTTTACCATTGGCATTCGGATCTGCAGATGGTTCTTCAATACTGGTATAATCATCGCCCATACCTTCTGCAGAAGTTCCGTAATTAACCACCATACCGCCCATACCCACTTCTTCCGGTGGCTGGAAAGAACCAATCACGATAAAAAAGCTGATCAATAATAAAAAGCCCATAATGCCGCTCGCTATAGCAATGGCCTTTGGGTAATTATTTTCCTCGTTAGGTATTTGTGCTTTGTAGTTCATTATTTTTTAGGTTCAACGGCTACAACAAGTTTCAATTTCAGTTTATTGGCAATATCGTTAACCACAAATCCATCCTGATAAGTTACATTGCGCGATACATACAAAAGTATGGTCATATCTGGTGCCAGCTTTTGGTAAGATGCCAATGTTGGCTCAAGCTCCTCAATGCTAACCGGTTTCTTTTCAACGAAATATTTTAAATTTTCGTCTATGGTAACGGTAACTGCTTTTTTGGCGGTAGATTGCTGTCCGCTTGATGATTGCGGCAACAATAATTTTACTACTGTAGGATTAACTACTGCAGAGGCCAATAAGAAAAACAGCATCAGGAAGAACATAATATCATTCAACGCTGAAGTATGTACTTCTACCGATCCTTTTGTTCTTTTGCGTAAATTCATTATTTGCCCGGTTCTTCTAGTAAATCAATAAAATCAATTGCATCGGTTTCCATTTTAAGAATGATTTTTTCGACCATAATATTTAAAATGTGATACAGTACATAAGCGATGATACCGATAATTAACCCGGTGGCAGAAGTGATCATTTTGGTGTATAAACCACCAGAAATTGTTCCGATTTCGATTGCTCCTTTAATTGATACCTGGTGGAAAATGGTAATTACCCCCACAATAGTACCTACGAAACCAAGCATTGGCGCAATACCTGCCACAATACCCAATATGCTGATGTTCTTCTCTAATTTAGAAACCTCTAGCTTACCCACGTTTTCAATCGCACCTTCAATATCTTTAATCGGGCGGCCAATACGTTTTAAACCTTTTTGCAACATGCGCGAAAGGGGAGAATTATTATTTCTTAAAAGCGACATGGCGCCATCTAAATTTCCAGATTGAATATAAGATCTGGTTTGTACCATAAGGTTAGCCTCATCTTTTGTTGCTTTTTTAATGGTTAAATAGCGTTCAACAAAAATTATTAAAGCTAAAAAAGCCAGAAAAGCTAATGGAATCATTACCCAGCCGCCTTTAAAAAGCAGATCGATAAAATGTAATTCTGGTTGTGGTTGTGTTACAGCCTGGTTAATTGCATTTGCTGTGTCTTGTAATGCTTGTGTGGTGTCCTGAATTAATAAAGTTATCATTATGGTTGTGTGTTGTGTTTTTGTTGTACGAAATACCCTTTACCTTTAAGTTTTTTCTCTAAAATATCTTTTTGTTCTTTAGCTTCTTTTTCAGTACTGAAACTTGCTATGCTCACTTTTTTCAAACGGCCTGGAACTGATGCTATTTCAGCCTTTAAGCCAATTTTTTCCATCTGCTTGATAAAAACAAGCGCCTTTTTTTCTGATTGAAAAGATGCTGCAATAACATAGAACGTAGAAGGACCAGTGTTTGGTACAACTTTATTTTCTTTAGTGGCTTCGACAGCTGGCTTAAACGCCGGTTTTACCGCATCTTTTTTAACAGTATCGGCTTTTTTTTGAACCTGATTGGCCTTTAAAATGCTATCTGTTTTGGCTATTGAATCTTGTTTGGCCTTCAGGGTATCTACAGCAACCTTCGGTGAATCAACAACTAGCTGAGCGGGTTTAACAACGTTGGTTGTTTCTCCCGTAAATAGTTCGGGTTTAATTAAAAAGGTTATTGCTGCAATAACAAGCAAAGCTACAAGTGCAATAGTAATCATTAACCAGGTAGACATTCCTTGCGTAGGTTCATCGCTGTGTTGAATAGGGTCGTGGCCAAAGCGGTTTGGATGCCCGGCATGTTGCTCCTTTATAAAAGCAGGGGCCTCAATTACAGGTTCTTCTTTTTTAGCCTCGTCTTCTAAACTGATGTAAGTTTTTGGTTCATCGGTTTCAGACCTTAATGAAAAACGGCTGGAATATTCTTGTTGTGGTAAAACTGGTTCAGGAATTATTATTTCTGCAGGTTCTTCAGCAATTTTTTCCGTTTCGGCTGCTGGTGTGTAGCCAGAATGGTCAGGGTTTTCTTGATGCTGCTCCACTATAGATCGTGGAACCTCAACCTGATTAACATCATCAACGGGACTGGCCGGAGCTTTATCCTTATCCTCTACCTGTTCAGTTTTATTAGTATGGCTATCTTCAACAGCCTGGTGCTCGGCAGCAATATTTTCTACCTCCGATTCTGGCGCATGGCCGAAACGGTTTGGATGTTCCTCGTGCTGCGTTATAACCGATTCTGGTATTTCTACTTCCTGTGCTGGATTTACTTCTTCCTGTTTTTTTGTAGGTTCAGATTCAATGGTATGTTGCTCCGAAATAACATTTTCTACTTCCGACTCCGGTGTATGGCCGAAATGGTTTGGATGTTCCTCGTGCTGTTCTTTGATAAACTCAGGTGCTTCAGTAATTTCTGCTGCATCGGTTTCGGTATGTTTTAAGGTGTTTTTAAAATCATCTCTAACTTCATCCAGTTCTACATTTTCGATTACCGGCGCCTGGTATGATTTATTCTCAAAAGGAGATGATGCGCTTGGTGCCTCAGCAATTTCATCATAAACTTCTTCCTCATCCTGAGGTAAGGCAGTTTTTGTTTCCTCTATCACAGTTTCTGCCAATGGCGGAAGTCCGTAAAATTCGGAACCATAGTTCATGTTTTTTACCGGTTCGAAATCTAGTCCCTGTTCAGTAAAAAATAAACGGCCGGTGTTTTGAAGTTCTGCCTCATGGTCTAATTCCAGTTTTTGATTTACTTCTTCAACAAACTGCGTGATGTGATGACGGGCATCTTCATTTGTGATGTTATTTTTCGTAGAAATAAAGTTAACTAAAGCTTCTTCCTCAGTTACTTCGGTAGAAAACTGCAGCGTGTATCCGGGAGGCAAAAACGTTTGTTTCTCCTTATCGTATCTTCCAGGGTATTTTTTCTTATAAAAAGTGCCCAAGCCGGTAACACCAACTTCTTTACGTTGCTGCAAGAGTGCCAACAGGTATGATAAGATATCCATTCGGGTAAAATTAAGCGTTTAAAATTAAAAATTATATTCTACCTTCAAATAGTGTCTACGGGTGCTATTATACATCCTATTCCAAAAGTGGACAAAAACGGCTACAGTTTTTATTATTTTAATCATGAAAAATCACAGTTCGTTAATTTAAAGCTGTATCCGTGCAAAGATAACGGTTACAAAGATAGAAATGGTATGCTAGTAAGCAAATGGCTAAATCGATATAATCAGGTAATGACTCGATGTTGTATTTTATTAACATAAAAAAAGCAAGATAACCGAGGTCATCCTGCTCAAATGTTTGTAGCGGTAAAAATTATCTGATTATAAATTATGGAACATATACTGTAGTTTTACCACCATACAAATTACTTGATATGCCTGATAAATAGGTATGTACATCGCTATTTGGTAAGTTGTAGTACAGGTAAATGCCATAGCCATTATTGACGGTTTGCGTAGCTAATGATGCAGCTGTTGAGGAACTGGTAGCCTGAATGTCAATTGCGGCAGGACCAAGGTTTGCTTTGGCCAGGCCTGGTACATTTGGTACAGAATAACTTCCATAAATGGCATTCCAGCTGTAGTTGATTTTTGAACCTACTGTTACCCCGTTATATGATAATCTTGAAGCAGCAGGCCCATAATAATAGAAAGAAATAATTTTGTTAGGCAGAAGTTCCCTCAATGCGGTTACGAGGTATACAAAGGAACTTGCATTTGGCTGCCCTGTACCGTTATTGCCATATTCAGCGTATTCATCATCAAAATCAATCCCATCAAGGCCATATGTATTAACTGCATTGGCCAACTGTTGTGCAAATGCCTGCGCAGCTGCCTGTGATGGGAAATTGCAAAAACCGGCGCCCTGGTGATTACCTAGAATGGAAAGTAAAACCTTAATACCTTTATCCTGCAGTGGTTTGATATAAGTAGTTTTATTGTTCAAAATATTTGATACATTATTGTTGAAGAATAATTCTGCTTTTTGTGTTGAGGTATTGTAATTGATATTTGCAGCGAAAATGATCGCAATATCGAATAGCTGTTGTCCCGTAGAGAGCTTGTATTTGCCAACATTACGGATATCAGCATTGTTTACTTCTACATAACATACGCCTTTTGGACCATTTACTCCGATTGCCTCGGTTGATGCTGTAGATTCTTTTTTAACAGGATCAATAAGGGCTTCATCCCGGGCAATGTCTTTTTTCTTACAGCCGCAGATGGAAAGGGTTAAAAACATGGCCAGTGCCACGGCGGCTTTGTTGCCTGTTAACAATTTGGTAGTTGTCATAATCTTTTAAATAAATTGGTTAGAAATTGATTTTGCACTCGCAACCGCTACAAACGATTTTTTATAAACAAAAGTGTTTAACACGGTATTGTAAGCGTAAAAGGATAGTTGTTAACGGAGGGTGTGCCGAAAAATTTAGTTTTCTCATAGGTTTAAAATTTTGGTTAGAAATGGGTTTTATATAAAAAAGGTAGGATCACTTTCGTCATCCTACCCGGGTATTGGTGTGTTAAAAATTGGCTTTGTTCACGTCCCACCACAATCTGGTGCCGCCATTGTCTGGTCCGCCAAGCAAGGTTACCGCTTTACGTACCTCATCTTTGTTTCCGTTACCATATTCTGCTGTCGGATATGGCAATCTGCGGATCTGTAATTGTGTGTTGATTGTACCACCACTATTATTGTTAGCTACTGTAAACAGTTTTGGATAACCTGTTCTGCGGAAATCGGCCCAAGCCTCAGCTCCGTCAGGAAAGATAGCTAACCACTTTTGTGTAATAATTCGTTCTAACTTTACTTCATTAGATGCAGTTCCATCCCATTTAACAGTAATAGTACTCACTGCAGCCGCATTGTTTGCCGGGTTTTTCGGATCTACATAATCAGTTGGTTTACTTGTTGCATCAGCTAAATAATTCCCAATATTCGCATTCCATTGTTGCATTGACGTCGTGATACCAGTTTCGTAATTGGTCTGTGCATCTCCGGCACCTTCCCAGCCACGTAAAGCAGCTTCAGCTTTTAAAAACCAAACCTCAGCAGCTGTCATCAATAGCTGTGGTGCTTTTTGTCCGATAGGTGCCCTTGAATTGTCAGGTACAGAAGAATTTAAACTTGAATAGGTTTTGTAACCAGCTTTGCCCAAACCATTAAATGACGTATTGGCGCCGGATCTGATTCCGACATACTGTCCTGCAAACAAAGGATCGGTAGCTGGTGTACAATATATCGACAAACGTGGATCTGAATAACCAACCATGTAAGATTGTAATGCTGCGCCCATGGCATTGTCACCATCGTAATTTACAGTTACATTCCAAAGATCGTTGTTTCTGTTACCCGACTGTGCAACCGCCGCATTATCACTTGGTATGGTCATCAATCCACCTGGTGCAGCCATTGCCTTTTCTGCCTGCAGCTTTGCTGTTGCCGGATCAACCTTAACAATGCGCATGGCCAAACGTAACCTTAAAGAATTGGCCAGTTTAAGCCATTTTGCAGCATCCCCGCCATAAACAAGGTCGCCGGTATCGTAATAGGCTTTTTTACCGGGATTAGCCGTGATAAACGCCTGTAGGTTATTTGCGGCTGTATCAATCTGTTTAAAAAATTCACTGTAAACAGTTTTCTGGTCATCATAAGCTTGAGAAATCAACGATTTACCAGCTTGTGTATACGGAATCGGACCAAATTTATCGGTTACTCTATCCATCGCAATTACCTGTACTAAAAGTGATATACCCCATGATTCAGGCGCTGTTGCTTTTAATGGAGATATGGCAATTTTAGAAATTGGTGCCATTACATTGGTGTACTGATCGTTAAAACCAGCTTCATTCCAGCCATTGTTAAGCGAATAATTCATGTTGTTTATACCACCACCGAATGGAGTTGGCGGCATCATGTAGCCACTAAAGGCATCGGAACTTAAATTCTGAGCAATCTGGTAATTAGAAAATATATTTTGCTGAATGGGACCGATTGCTGATTTTAATAGCGCTAAACTCTGCTCCGTTGTAGGTAAGTTATCGTTGGTGTTAAAACTTTCAAAGTTCTTTTTACAGCCCTGATTCAGGCCGGCAGCGGCTAAAAGTAAAACTAAAGATAAACCTTTAATTTTATGTTGAGATGAATGATATATCGATTTCATTTTTGTTCGGATTAAAATAAAACATTAAGGTTAAAACCAAAACTTCTGGTAACCGGTTGGTTAAAAACATCTATACCAGATAAACCATTACCGGTAGACATGGTAACCTCTGGATCGTAAGGCGCTTTTTTATAGAAGTAAAACAGGTTTCTGCCTATTAGCGAAAGGCGCATACTTTTAAATGTTCCTTTTAAAGGTAAATTATAACCAATTGAAGCTTCGCGCAAACGCACAACTGTAGCACTATACACGTATTCGCCGGTTACACCGTTTCTATCACCTAAGAAAGAATAATAGCTTTGTGGGTTAATGGTAGCCGAAACTGCTTTTCCGCTGGCATCAACACCATCAATTTTAACACCGCCCTGTGCTCTTGCATCACCAGATGCTTTAGAAGCACCAGCCTGATCCATTAATGCTTCAGTAAGTGAAAGTACCTTGCCTCCAAACTTACCATCTACCAGAAAGCTTAAGCTTAAATCTTTATAATTGAAACTGTTGTTCCAGCCCAGCTGAAATTTAGGATTTGCATTTGCAATTAAACTGTAATCTGCACTTTTAACCGGAAAATAAGGATTTGCAGCTGTTCCGTCACCGTTTAAAATGATGCGGCCATTTGCGTCTCTCTGTAAGGTATAACCGTAAATATCACCATATGATCCGCCTGTGGCAATACGTGAAATATAAGCATTATTACCACCACCTGTTAAATCAATCGAATTTAAACCTTGCGAAGCAGCAACATCAATGATTTTGTTTCTGTTCATCGATCCGTTGATGGCTATGTTCCAGTTAAGGCCGTCGCCTTTTAATACATCAGCGCCTAAAGTAAACTGTAAACCCTGATTTTGAACATTACCTGCATTTAAGTAGCCTGTTCCAACAAGTCCTGATGGTGCTGGTTTAACCGGAATATACTGGTTTTTAGTGTTGGTTTTGTAATACGTAAAGCTAAAGTTTAAGCGGTTGGCCAGGAAACGCATATCTGTACCAATTTCGAATGATTTTGTTCTTTCTGGTTTTAACTCAGCAAATGCCCTGTTGGTGTTGATGGTAAGTGCACCACCGTTACCCAAAGTATTCTGGATAAAAGTTAAATAAGCCGGCACTGTATTACCCACTTCAGCATAAGTACCTCTAATTTTGGCATAAGTAATCGCCTCTGGCAATTTAACCATTTGCGATACAATAAATGATAAACCTACCGATGGATAGAAATAGGAAATGTTCGGTGTAAATGCCAGGTTCGAAGACCAGTCGTTTCTGCCTGTTAAAGTTAAAAATGCCCAATCTTTATAGGATAAGTTAGCATTTGCAAATACCGCCTGTAATTGGCTGTGGTAAGCATCGCTCGCTTTAGTGGTATTCAAAACATCTGAGGTATAAGTACCTGCATTGGCCACAATGGTATTGTTTGGGGTAAATAAATCAACCGCGCTTAAATCACCTGCCAAAGATAATCCTGTAGTTTTCTGATCATTAATGCTACTACCAATTAATCCGTTAATCTTAAAATCAGATCCTTTCAATGGCACGGTAACATTTAAGATCGCATCGGCATATTTCTGAATAAAAGTTTGGGTATTCTGAGAAAGATATCCTCTTCCGTTTGAGTTAAAGTTTCCGTTTATACCAGAATAACGTCTGTTTTCAAAATCATCTGTGGTGCGGTCGATATTTCCCCTAATCTGTAGATTTAACCACGGCGTAAATTCATATTTCACATTTCCACTGAATAAATAGCGGTTTCTGATGGCCGTATTTGGATTAAGGTTGGTTAAAAACCATGGATTCTGACTAACATCAGCAGAGCCACCTAGCCAGTTCTGGCGGGCGGTACCCACGTTGCCAGCTAGCAGGTAGTTGTCTTTGTAAGGCGTGATATCAACTCCCCTTGGGAAAAGATAAAGTCCAACCAAAGGGTTATTATACAATCCAATTGACGGACTATTGTTTATGCGTTGATTGATGTAACTTACATTACCATCAACCGTTAATTTGTTGTTTAAAAACTTGGCTGTTTCGCGCAGGTTAATGTTATGTCTGTTTAACTTATTGCCTTCCTGTATGCCGCTTGCATAAGTATTGGCATAAGAAAAGTAGGTTTGGGCGATTTCAGAACCGCCAGAAAAATTGATCGAATTGGTGGCGTTTGTTCCGGTTTGAAAAAACTGATCGAGGTTATCAGTAGTGTTGCTAATTGCTGTTCCCCAACTGTCTCTTGTTGTAGCAGATGCAGGGCCATAACTGTTTTGGAATTCGGGTTTGTAAGCAATTTTATCAAAAGTTAAACTCGATGAAAAACCGATTTGTGTTTTACCGGCTTTACCTTGTTTAGTGGTAATTAAGATTACCCCATTCTGTGCCTGGCTACCGTAAAGAGCAGCAGCAGATGCGCCTTCCAATACGGTTAAGCTTTCAATATCATCAGGATTTAAGTTTGATATACCATCACCACCATCCTGGCCACCACCGAAAACGCTGTTTTGCTGAGCGTTGGCATTACCGTTGTTACTAATGGGAACCCCATCTATTACATATAAAGGCTGATTATTGCCGCTTACTGAACGGCTACCTCTTAAAATTACCTTAGCCGAACCACCAACTCCCGAAGAACTTGGACTAATGGTCATACCGGCAACTTTACCATTTAATGAATTTACCAGGTTTGGACTTTTAACTTTGTTCAACTCCTCGCCCGATACCTGTTGTGTAGTATAGGTTAATGATTTTTCTGATCTTTTTACCCCTAAAGCGGTTACCACTACGGTTTCAAGATTTTTTGAGTCAGAGGTTAAAGTAACATCAATAGTGTTTTGTGTACCCACGGTAACTTCTTTGCGCTGGTAGCCAATGAATGAGAATACCAGTACATCGCCTGTTTTGGCTGCAATACTGTATTGCCCTGAAGTATTACTCTGCGTTCCGCCCTGTGCCCCCTTTATGGTAATGGTTACGCCGGGTAAGGTTGCACCGGTTTCGTCTTTTACCGTTCCTTTAATCACATCCTGATAAACAGCATGGAAAGAAACTGCACGGTTAAAATGATTTTTTGGTGTTGCTGCATACAGACCTGTGGATGCATAAAGCAATAAACACGTGAGCTGTAAAGATTTTTTCATATTCATTATGAATAAAATTGAAATAAGTATTTGGTTAATTGTTTTCGGCTCGCGGATTTCCGTCCGGGCTATTTTAGATAAGAGTATTTTGCTTACACAAATTGCCTACAGCGAATGGAAATATTTTTAAATTATTTTTTCTGCCTCAATAATGCTATAATTTGGCTTGTACCTTATTGTGTTTGCGGTAAGACCAGCCACTTTGGTAAATAGTTAAAGGCGGAAGATTTTTTTATGAAATGTTTTTAATTAACTTACATTTGATTCACCAAACTAACCAAGTTGAAAGCAGCTAAGCCAGACCTAGTCGTTTTATGGAGTAAGATTTGTCTTGAGGATGATATAAAATCTTTTGAGCAACTTTACCGCTTTCTATATAGCAGGTTAATCAAATTTTCTACTTATTATGTAAGTGATAAACAGGTTGCTGAAGATGTTGTAGCCGAGGTATTTGTGAAGTGTTGGGAAAACCGGGCAGCGAGTACCCATGTGCTAAATCCCGAAAGCTACTTTTTTATTGCCATCAAAAATCAATCGCTTAAATACCTTAAAAAAAATTCTTCTCTTACGTTTATCGATTTAGTTGATGAAAATGATCATATTTCGGTATCAAATCATACACCGGAATACATTCTCGAAAATAAAGAACTGCACCAACAGCTCGACCATGCCATTGCCGGTTTGGCCCCACAGGCGGCTACTGTTTTCAGGTTAATCAAAGAAAGCGGGATGAAGTATAAGGAAGTGGCGGAACTGTTGAATATCTCGCCAAGAACTGTGCAAACCCAATTATTCAGGGCAATTGCGAAGCTCCGTACTGTATTACAACCTTTAAATGATAAAGGAAACGATGAAAAAAGACCGGGAAACCTGATCTCCCTGATTATCTTAGCGGGTAATTATCTTTTTTATATTTTGTGTAGGCAATTTTAGCAGTAAAAGGAACATTACCATAAATGACGGAAAAAAAATGACAGATCAAAGATTTACAGAATTGCTTGGAAAACAATTGGCCGGCGAAATTTCGCCGGATGAATCTGTCGAACTGAAATCTATTTTAGCTGGCAGCGCATCGCTTAGAATGGAATATGATCGCCTGCAATCTTACTTTGATACTGAAACAGCTGATAATGAGAATATTGATCAGGTTTTTAGCCGGATCAAAGCTCAGATAACAGTTCCTGTAGAACCGGGCTTAACAGTTGTCAAAAATAAACCTCATAGTATCTGGCTAAAAATTGCGGCGGTTGTAGCCATTGTTATCGCTGGTGTACTGGTATACAATAGAGAAGCGATTTTCTTCAACAAAAAAGATCCGTTGGTTTTAACACAGGTGTTAACTAAAGCCACAGAGGTAAAAACCATTGTACTGGCCGATGGCTCTACCGTAAAAATGAATTCGGGGAGTCGCTTAAAATATCCAGGTCATTTTACTGCTGATACCAGGGATGTATACTTGGCTGGTGAAGCATTTTTTGATGTTAAAAAAGATCATAAACACCCTTTTGTTGTGCACACCGAACAATTGGCTGTAAAAGTATTGGGTACTACATTTGATGTTAAAGCTTACCCTAACGATACTTTTACCGAAACCACCTTAATCAGGGGAAAGGTATCTGTCTCCATAAAAAATAATACTGCACAAACTTTTATCTTAAAGCCAAATGATAAATTTACTTTAACCGATGGTAAAGCAAACATCAGTCAGCTGACGCTTTTTAACGGGGCAGGGGCAGATAAAGTTATTGAAACGGCCTGGCTCAACCATGAACTGATCTTTAAAAATAACCGTTTTGATGAAATAGCCAAACTTTTTGAGCGTTGGTATGGTTTCAACATAGCCTTTAAAGAACCAGACTTAAAAGCATTACAGTTTACCGGTCATTTCGAAAAAGAAAGCCTTACCGAAGCCTTAAACGTGCTAAAACTCATCGAAAACTTCAATTATTCGGTAAAGGGTAAAAATGTATATATCTACCGCTAACACAAACAATTAAGCAATGTATATTTGTAGCCATGAATTTTGCGCAGCGGATCATATTGTTTATTGGATTGATTTTTCCGCTATGTGCCCATGCACAAACTAAAGTTACCTTAAATTTTACCGAAGCCAATTTTGAACAGGTTGTAGAAGCGATACAACAACAAACCGTTTATCACTTTGCCTACAGCGAATCTAAAATTCCTAAACATCAGGTAACTATCAGGGTAAAGGAAGAGGAAACCGTAAAGGTGATCGGGCAGCTCCTGCTAAATAGTGGGTATACTTATTCCGTTTTACCCAATCATCTCATCGTGATCAGGAAAAGTTCTGAAGTAAAAATGGATGGGGATAGTGTTCGTGTTTTAAAAGAAGTAGTCATTACGGCGCTGGGTATCGAAAAAGATAATAATAAGGTGGGTTATGCCATTACCACCATTAAAGGCTCAACCATTACCAAAGCAAGAGAAAGCAACCTGATTATGGCGCTACAGGGTAGGGTAGCGGGATTAAATATTACAGGTGTTAACGGTGGTCCGGGTTCTTCCGCGCGCGTGCTCATCAGAGGGGTATCGAGTATGACTGCCGCCTCTCCATTATTTATTGTAAATGGTGTGCCTATTGATAATAGTATCAGGGGAAGTGCCAACGAGTACGGCGGTGCCGATTATGGCGATGGGATCAGCAATATTAATCCAGATGATATTGAAACCATTACCATATTAAAAGGTTCGGCCGCTTCGGCCTTGTATGGGGCCAGGGCTGCAAATGGGGTGATCATCATTAACCTTAAAGGTGGAGGAGAAAATGTCAGGGCTAAATTTGAATACAACACTAACCTGGCTTTCGATGTTCCTGTTAACTCAACCGATTTTCAATATATATACGGACAAGGCACTCAGAATAAACGCCCTGCCGATTTGTACAACGCCATTTCTACGGGTTTATTAAGTTGGGGGGAAATTATGGATGGCAAGCTGAACCCTCAGTTGGATGGTTCGATGCGGCCATATGCGCCTGTAAAAAATAATATCCGGTCTTTTTACCGTATCGCTCCGGCATTTACCAATACCCTTTCACTTGTTGGTGGAAATACAAAGAATAACTATCGGGTTTCGGTTTCCAATTTAGATTACAATTCTGTTCTTAGAAATGGAGCATTAAATCGTAAAACGTTAAATTTTTATGGAACATTGGCTTTAAGTCCTAAACTATCGCTGAGTTTAACAGGTAACTATATTTACGAATGGAATAAAAACAAAAGTTACCTAAGCGATGGTCCATTAAATCCTAATTATGGAATTTCTGCCCTGGCTACCAGCCTGGATCAATCTATTCTGGCACCTGGTTTTGATGCGGAAACAGGTTTCGAAACCCGCTGGAATGCCGATGAATACAAAACCAATCCATATTTTTTAATGAATAAGCAAGCCGACCACGCCAGCCGGAACCGCTATATATCATCCACTGTACTGAAGTACCAACTGGCCAGCTGGGCAGCTGTTCAGGGAAGAATTGGTTACGATTCGAGTAAGGATGAATTGGTCAGTATTTTGCCCACCGGAATTGCTTTTTCCATTAACCGACAGGGCGGTATAAATGCCTTCGACCAGAACCATACTACTGAACTGAATAGCGATATATTGTTCAGTGCCACCCAAAATCTTGGCGATAAACTGAATCTCGAACTTTCTATGGGTGCGAATTACCGCGAAAGAAAGGGCGATAGCGAAAAGCTAAAAGGCTCTCAATTTATTGTTCCTTACTTATATACGCCCGAAAATCTGATGACCAGTACGAAAACATTAGCTGTCTCGAAGATAGTGACTGAATCTGCTTATTACACAGCAGATCTAAGTTATAGACGGTTCCTTAATTTCTCGGTTACGGGCCGTTATGATATTTATTCAACTTTGCCTGCCAATAACCGTGGGATTTTTGTGCCAGGGATTTCGGGCAGTTTTATTTTTTCAGATCTGCTAAAGTTGAAAGGGCTGAACTTCGGTAAGCTGCGTCTTGATTTTGCCAAAACCAGTGGCGAACCAATTGTACCCTACACGACACAGATTTATTATACAGTAGATACACGGGTAAACGGTACACCCGTTGGCAGTTTTTCTGGCGATTTACCCAATTACAATTTAAAACCTTTCACCTTAAATGAAATAGAAGCTGGCCTTGATCTTAAGTTTTTTAATAGCCGACTGGCGGTTGATTTTACCTATTTCAATCGCGTTACCCATAATGAAATCATCAATGCAAAACAGTCAGTTACTACAGGTTTTACCTCAGCATACGTTAATCTTGGTGAAACCCGTAATGCAGGAATAGAACTGGCTTTAGGTTATACACCTATCCTGAGCACAACCAGCAAATGGCAGATTAATTTTAATCTCACTAAGGTGAAAAATACGCTGCTTTCTATTGATGGCAATAGCAACTATACACTTACAGGTACTTACAGGCCTTTAAATGCCAATACCGCATTGGTGGTTGGCAAGCCGATTACACAGGTTATGGCTTACGATTACCTACGCGATGCCAGTGACAACATTATCATCGGATCGGATGGCATACCTAAACGAGGCAATTTTATCCCTATGGGTAGTATTATGCCCAATTTGTATGGTGGTATAACCAACAGTTTTAATTACAGGCAGTTTAGTTTTTCTTTTTTGATCGATTACCGCTTTGGCAATAAAATTCTTTCAGCAACAGAATATTACAGCTATGTGCTTGGCTTAAATAAGGCAACCCTGGTGGGTAGAGAAACAGGTATTATAGCCAACGGTGTATTAGAAAACGGGCAAAAAAATACCATAAACGTGCCGGCATATGCTTATTACCCTGAACTGGCCACCAATATTTCTGCGTTGGCGGTTCTCAATGGCAGTTTTATTAAATTAAGACAAGCTACTTTAGGTTATTCTTTCAATGCCAAATATTTAAAAAAGACACCTTTTAGCAGTATCGGGATTGATCTGGTGGCCCGAAACCTATTTACACTACTCAAATACAGTAAGAATATAGATCCTGAGTCACAGTTTTCGCCCACGCTGGGTTATGCGGGGATAGAAGGAGCTTCACTGCCGGCAACGCGCACGTTTGGGGTTAATTTTAATTTTAAATTTAAATAAGATGGCCATGAGAAAGTGGTATGTTTTGAGTATTTTTTTCCTGGCTTTAACGGGTAGCTGTTCTAAAGCGAAGTTAGATCAGATCAATACCGATCCGTCCAAACTGACAGAAAATAATTATGATCCAAATAGCTTGCTTGCTCAGGCGCAATTAAAATATGCTAATTTGGGATATTATCAGCTTTTATATCAAAGTACCATGATGCAATTGCTGGCCTCAACCTATTATTATTACAATAATGGCGATAAATATATCAATGTGGGCAGTTTTACCGATTATCAGGGGCGCATTTTTGATGAAGGATATAAGGATGCTTCTTACATCAGGGAGATGCAGCGACTGGCCCGATTGAAAGATCAGGCAACGTATAAAAATCTGATTGCCATTGGCGACATCATGTTCGTACTGATTTTACAAAGAATTACCGATACCTATGGGGATGTACCCTATACACAAGCTTTAAAGGCTATGCAGGGCATTAAATACCCTGTTTACGATCGTCAGGAAGCTATCTATAACCAGATGCTCAATGATCTTGATACCGCTATTGCACAACTTGATGCCGGCCAGCCAGGCCCAACTGCCGATCTTTTTTATAAAGGTGATATTACCAAATGGCAGAAATTTGGCTATTCGTTAATGCTCAGAATTGCTATGCGTTTAACAAAAGTAAATCCGGAAAAAGCCAGAATATGGACAGAGAAAGCTGCAGGCAAAACCTTTGACAGCATCAGCGATAATGCGATCCTGACGACCGATGCCTCCTCGTTCAACAGCCAGAACGGAACATCACTTGCTTTAAGAACCTTTTCTGATTATCTGGAAGTACGTTGGAGCAAAACCTTAATCGATCAGTTAAAAATTACCAACGACCCCAGACTGAGTGTGATAGGTGAGGTGCCAAAAGACGGCCTGGCTAAAAATGCCGATCAGAACCTTAATGGAAATACAGACCCGGCTGCTCAATTGGGTATGCCTAACGGATATGATTTACAGGGCGGTGCAACTGATATCAGTCAGTCGCCAAACTATCCGGATGGTACAGGCAGCGGAAGTGATTTTGCGCCGCTAGGGAAATACTCCAGACCACGTACTGCGGTGTATCTAAAGCTGGGAGGCCCGATTTTTATTTTGAGTTACGCCGAAACTGAGTTTTTACTGGCCGAAGCTAAGGTTAGGGCTTGGAATATTAATGGCACAGCCAAACTACATTATGCCAACGGATTAACGGGAGCTATCCAGTCGCTTGCGCAGTTAGATCCTCTCGCTGCGGTTGATGCCAATAAAATTACCACATTTGTTAACCAGAATCCGCTTGATGAAAGCAATACACAAAGTGCATTAAACGCCATAAACACGCAATATTGGGTAGCTACGGGCACCAATTTTAATTTTATAGAAGCCTGGTTAAACTGGAAGAGAAGCGACTATCCTAAACTTGTTCCCATAAATTATAAAGGCAATGTAACCAATGCAACTATTCCCCGCCGGATGATCTATCTATCAACTGAGGTACTTAATAACCCTCAGAATTATAAAGATGCGGTGGCCAGGATAACAGGCGGGGATGTGCTTACCACGAGGGTTTGGTGGGATAAGTAAGTGAAAAAGATGTACGATGGATGATGAGGACGAAAATAATTTGTACATCCAGCTTGGTGCGCTTGGCACCCTGTTCTCTATTGTATTGGTCGGTGTCTCAACGACCAGGAAGATAATTTTATTTAATCTATCATGTATCCGGGTAAAGTTTCGGTCGGTGATACACCAACCGAAAGGTAAATATCTCGTTATATAGATATGCAGATTATAATATCTCGGGAAATAAGCACACAAAAAATGCCTCCGGTTTTTCGGAGGCATTCATTTACATTTTAGTATTTACCAGATTCGATTTTCGGATGTACCTTAAAATGAATAAGTCAGCCCGCCGAAAATATTGAATCCGTTAGCCTGATAGTATAAATACCTGCTGTAATTATTATTTAAAATGTTGTTTGCCTTTGCAAAAACAGAGAATTTTTTATTGATCCGGTAATCTGCACCTAGCCCTAAATCTACATAACCTTTAACGGTTTCAATCAATTCTATACCGGTGTTGGGAATTACATATTGCGAAGCAGGAACCGGAGCACCGGTATAAACTTTAGCTTTAACATCATCCTGAATTACTACACCGGCATTAAAGCTTAGTTTTTTATTAAGGGTATACATAAAGTTCGAGCTCACTTTTAGACCCGGTTTAAACCAGGAGTAAGTTTCAGAAGCCGGCTTCCAATCATCCAGGTTTAATTTACCCGTCCATTTTAAAGCATCGCTTACCTGAATGGAAATTTCGCCTTCTAAACCCGTTAATTTCGTTTTGCCGAAATCGTAGATCACATCAAACTTGTTAAAGTCTGTAAAGTTGTTTACGAACAAAGGCATATCATCAAACTGTTTCATATAGATACGGGCTTTGTAACCAAAACCTGGTCCGCCGGTACCCTTAACACCCGCGCTGAAACTTAATTTTTCTACAGTATTTTTAACCAGTATATTACTGTTTAACCAGGGGTTTTCATCGGTAAATCCCTTTAGCGAGTTCCTGTTTACGTCACCTTTAACTTCTCCGAAAACCTGTAAATAGTCAGGAATCAGTGTAAAATCGGCCGTAATTGCAGGGAATACCTTGGTACTGCTATATGCACCAAATTCCTGTACAAAATTAACGCCTGCAGTAATTTTAGCCCCTTTAACCTGTAAGCGGATATAAGGATTTAAACGCAGCAGGTTATTGCCCACACTGGTTAAAGCATCTTTGGTATTTCCAAATTCTGTTGATGCGGCTAAGCCAAGGTTAAAAGAATTGATGCGCTTGTTTACATAACCGTTTAAGCTCAGGTAATTTTCTTTAGCGCTAAATTTATCGTTCCAGATATAGCCATTGGCTTTTAAAGCGTAGCTAAAAGCATCCTCATCTTCGGTAAAGTTTTTAACCAGTTCGCCCTCTAATTCGATGGTGGTTAACGCCTGCTTATCCGGATTGGGATTTAACATAGGCCTGCTGTTATCTATGCCGTAAAAATAAGTGCCGTTACGCTCAAAATTAATGCGGCCACTTACGGTGTTTTCCTCTAAAATGCTGCGGCCAAAAACGCTTAGTTGTTGGTTGCTACTGTTCTGTTTATTTAACTTTCCTTGCTGACTGAAGTGTTTAAAATAACCACCAACCTGTAGTCCTTCATCTTTTCCCGTGTTAAAATAGGCTTCTCCCAGAAGGGTACCTAAAGAGCCAAATCCCCCTTTTACATAATTGTTGACTAAGATACTCGCTTTTTCTTCAGCAAGTGCCTGTGCCTGTAGCTTTTGGATATCGCTGTTTATATCCAGCTTTCTATCTAAAATGCTATAGTTTAATTTTGCTTTATATGTTTTAACGTCGTCCAAATTTGGGCTTCTTCTCAACTTCACCGCTTCTGCCAAAATTGGTTTGTATGGGCGCACTACTTCAATCTCTTCATTTACAACCCCTTTTTCCTCCGTTTTTTTATCCTGCGCCTGAGCGGTCATTAACCCGGCAGCTAAAAAAAACAGTGAACTATATATATATTTAATCGATTTCATAATGCTACTTCTTCTGGTTTAGTTTTTCTAGTTTTTCTTTGGCCGTAGGGATGATATCATCCTTGCCTTCGTAATTATCAATTATACTGAGAAGTGTACTTTTTGCCTGTAAATTGTCTTTCAGGGCTACGTAATTATCAGATAGCAGAATAAAGGCTTTCGCAACCCAATAATCGTAAGAAGCCATGTTGTTGATCAGATCAAAACAGGTTTTAGATGAGGTTTTGAAATCACCTTTGCTGTATTCCAATAAAGCTAAGTTATATTTTGCCTCAGCAGCAGCAATGGTTTTTGTTTTGGCCACTACATTTTTAAATTCTTTGATGGCTGTGGTAGTGTCACCTTTTAACAGATAAGCTTTACCAGAATATAAGCTGGAACTGTTTTTTTCTTCTTCTGAAGCTTTTTCCGACTCTTTGGTCAGCTGTGCATATTTAAGCATGTCATCAGGCATGTTCAGGGCGGTGTAAGCCTTTAACAAATTATTGATGGCAAAGCTATAGTGCGATTTATAATCGGTTGTTGTCTCCAATCTTTTCAGGTAAACAATAGCCTCATTGTATTTTTTCTGATTCAGAAACAGTTGCGAAATGCTAACCAACGAGCGTTCTGTATAATCGCTTGTCCAGTCATTTAAGATAAATTCGTAATCAGGGATGGCTTCATCCGGACGACCTAATTTAACCAACGATTCTGCCCGGATAAATTTAGCCTCTTTTTCATGGTTCGCCTTAGGGAATTTATCAAAGTAAGCATTTACGGCCTGTAACGCGCCATTGGCATCACCCTTTAAATAGGTATTATTGGCTGCGGCAAAAACGATGTTGTCCTGCTCAGAACCTGAGTAATTTCCAAGTGGGGTAGTAGCTGCATAAGTAATAAAACCATTTGCATCACCACGGTCTACATAAATATTTTTGATCGATTCCATCGCCTGTTTAGCTTCATCGGCGGTTGGATAATCGCGGATTACTTTTTTGAACGATTCTAATGCGGCATCATCCTGATCCTGGTTGTATTGAACCAAACCGATGGTGACCAAAGCTTTTGCCACATAACTGCTCCGTGGATATTTAGCTACCAGGGCTACAAGATCTGATTTAGATTTATCAAAATCACCTTTGTTGAAATAGGTATAGGCAGTTTCGAAACCGGCATCGTCTGCGTAGTTTGAGTTTGGAAAATTATTTAACAAGCTTTGCATTGTTGCAATTTTCGCATCATACTGCGTTTCCAATCCCTGGATCATTCCTTTCTGGAAAGTGGCATAATCTTCAGAAGTAGTTTTACGGCTGATGATTTTATTATAATTGGCCATTGCATCACCATAATTCTTATTGACGAAATACGAATCGGCTAAACGGATAGTCGCATCGTCAATAGTTTTCTGGTCTTTATCACTGCCAGCCAGGAATTTTTCGAAGTAACTGGCGGCTTTGCTGTACTTTTCGTCTTCGAAGGCTGCGTAAGCTAACGCATAATTGGCAAAATTGTAAACGCCTGTTTTATCGGCATCCGGCATCTTTAAAAATTTCTCGAAAGTGGTAACCGCTTCGCCGTACTTACGCAGTTCGTACATCGATTCTGCTTTCCAATAGGTGTTTAAGGCATTGATTTCGTTATCTTCCGGAAATTTTTCAGAACGCAAAAACATTGATAATGCATTTGGAAATGCCCTTTCGTTATAAAACTCTAAACCCCGGAAATAGGTTACTTTTTGATAAGCTTCTTTAGCTTCCAGGTTTTTATCCGGAATAGGCTCCAGGATATCAACAGCTGCCTGGTAGTTTTTGGTGGTTAATAACACCTCGCCCAATAAAGTTTTGGCCTCGTTTATTTTACGCGATTTTGGAAAAGCTTTTAAAAAACCCTGGGTAGCTTCTAAAGCTTGTTGATGGAATTCTAATTCGTAACTTAATTTAGCGTAGTTTAACCAGGCTTCTTCTTGTACACCTTTGTCGAAGCTTAAACGCGAAGCCCTGAAAAAGGCACTTTGTGCTTTCTGTTTATTACCCAACTGGATAAACGCTTTACCAAGCGTATGCATACCATTTTGCAGGTAAATATCATCAGTATTGAGTTTTTCTAAAACGGCAACCGACTCTTTATACTTTTTATTCTGGAACAAAGAATATCCATATTGGTAGATGAAGAGGTTATTCTTAGTTTCACTTTTATCTTTTGCATAATATTCAGCGAAGTACTTTTCAGCATTTTTAAATTCAGATTTTGCAAAGTATGATGCCGCAACCAAACTCAACATCTCTGGCTCGAACTGCTGTTTGGTTTTTTGAATAGCTGCCAAAGCATAGCTGATTACATCATCGTAACGCTCATCAAGATAATACATCGAAGTGATGTAATAAGGATAACTGGCCTCATAAGTAGGAGAACCCTTTAGCTTTTCGAAGTTGGCTAAAGCTGTTTTATATTCTTTATTTAAGTAATTGATATAAGCAAAATAGTAGGTAGCACTTTCCTGAAAATCACCTTCTTCTTTTTTTACTTTTTCGAATAATGGTTCCGCCTTATCGTAGTCTTTCAGTTCGAAATAGGCATATCCCTGCTTAAACTGGTATTCGTTTCTTTGTTTACCCGAAAGTGTAGAAGGGTCGGTTTTTTCGAACCATTCTAAAGCTTTTTTATAGTTTTTCTGGTTGAAATAAGTTTTTCCAACGTAAAAATAAGCCAGCTTGGTATTCGGGTTTAACGGATAATCGCGGATAAAGGCCTGAAACAAACTTTCCGCATCGGCATTGGTCAATTCAAGTGCACAAACTGCCGCATAAAATTTTGCATTTTCTTTCAGTAAAGACAGTTCGGCATTGCTTTCTGTTTGGGTAGAAGGCTTATAACGTTGCAGCTCAACAAGTTTAAATTGTTGTGCAGCTGCCGTATATTTTTCTTTGTCTAATAATTCTAAGCCCGTTTGATAGTTTTTGTTGAGGTTTTGCACAGCGCTAACTTGAGCGTAGGTGCTAAAACTTCCTGCTAAAATTAGCGGAATTAGTAAGTATTTTTTCTGCATTGGTTTCAAATATGGTTGGTACTAAATTAGAAATAGTATCAAAGCTTATCAACAGAAGTAATTAACATCTGTTAATAACACAAATTAACGACAGGATTTTTGGTTTGGTATTAAGGGGTGGTCGAATGTGGAAAAGTTCGGTTCACTGGTCATTAGTTTATTGGTTGATTAGTCATTGGTTGATTAGTCCCAGCATCAGTCATTGCAGGGGCTTTTCCCAATGAAGCCTATAATGCTGGGTAATCTATGTAGAAATCGCGTGGAAGGTTAATTGGTTAGTTGTTTAAATCGGTTAATTGCAGGAAAATAGACTCGCGACTAACGACTCAGGACTCCAGACTAACGACTCCAAACTAATCTACCCCTGACTCGCCAACAGATACAACACAGCCATTCTCACGGCCACTCCGTTTTCTACCTGTTCTAAAATGATCGATTGTTTGCTATCGGCCACATCGCTGGTGATCTCCACACCTCTGTTTATTGGGCCAGGATGCATCACGATGATTTCTTTATCAAGATTATCCAGGATCTGTTTATTTAAGCCATACATCATGGCATATTCCCTTAAAGATGGGAAGTATTTAATATCCTGACGCTCCAGCTGGATGCGCAGCATGTTGGCTACATCGCACCAGTTCAGTGCTTTAATTAAATTATGCTCAACTTTTACACCAAGTTGGTGAATGTGTTTTGGAATTAAGGTTGTAGGGCCGCAAACCATCACCTCTGCACCTAAACGTTGCAGGCAGAGGATGTTGGATATGGCTACACGTGAGTGCAGTATATCTCCCACAATAACTACCTTTTTGCCAGCTACATCGCCTAATTTCTGGCGGATGGAAAAGGCATCAAGTAAGGCCTGTGTGGGGTGTTCGTGTGCGCCATCTCCGGCATTTACAATCTGGGCCTTTACATGTTTACTTAAAAACTGACCTGCCCCGGCATAAGGATGCCGCATCACTACCATATCAACTTTCATGGATAAGATGTTGTTTACGGTATCGATAAGGGTTTCGCCTTTGCTTACCGATGATGAGGAGGCCGCAAAATTAACCACATCAGCCGAAAGTCTCTTTTCGGCAAGTTCGAACGAAAGTTTGGTACGGGTAGAGTTTTCGAAAAAGATATTGGCAATGGTAATATCGCGAAGTGAAGGGACCTTTTTGATCGGGCGGTTAATTACTTCCTTGAAATTATCTGCAGTTTCGAAGATCAATTCGATATCATTCCGGTTAATATCTTTAATACCTAAAAGATGTCGGGTTGATAGTTTTTCTGCTGCCATTTTTATTTATTGTTTTCCGATATTAAAATCACTTTATCTTCACTTCCTTCGCTCGCCCAGGTTACTTTTACCTGTTGCGAGTTTAAGCTATCTACCTGATGGCCAATATAATCTGGTTCTATAGGTAAATGCCTGCTAAACCTGCGGTCTATTAAAACCAAAAGTTCCACTTTCTCTGGTCGGCCATAAGCGAGTAAGGCATCAAGTGCTGCCCTGATGGTTCTGCCGGTCCACAGTACATCATCAATTAAGATTACTTTTTTGCCTTCGATAATAAAATCCATCGAGTTGCTGCTCGCAGTAACCAATCCGTCTTTACGGCGGAAATCATCTCTAAAGAAAGTAATGTCCAGGTTTCCCTTTAAAATTTTCTTGTTTTTTAAGATCTGTTGAAGATCCTGATGGATGCGGTCAGCTAAATAAATACCCCTCGGCTGGATGCCAATTAAAACGGTATTTGCGAAATCGTCGTGGTTTTCAATTAATTGATGGCAGAGCCTCTTAATTGTAATCTGAATTTTTTGTCCGTCAAGAAGTGTTTTCTTTTGCATTGAAGAAGGATTGGGCAAATATATAAAAATGTTTTAAGGTAAGAAAGTGAAGATTGATTTGTTTTAATATGCTGTGGCTAAATTGTTGTTTATCAAAATATAAAAGCGAAAAATTAATTTTATGTAGATGGAAATGCCAAATTACAAAAATAGCCAGGCGATTTATCCGTTCTGATTAAGCGCTTTAGGCTTTAGTCTTTGGACTTTCAGCTATATTTTGAGAAAGCAATGGCTGTTTTTGCGATTAAAAACATTATTTTTATAATCTATGATCCGGCAACGAGTAATCTTTTTTGATGGCGTTTGTAATCTTTGCAATTCATCCGTGCAGTTTGTTATTGAACATGATCAAAAAGACCAATTTAAATTTACCGCGCTACAAGGTGCTTATGCCAAAGAAATGCTGCCAAAATTTAATGCGGATCCGGAAAAGTTAAATACCATTCTATTGTTGGAGGATGACAGACTCTACACCAAATCATCAGCAGCACTGAGGGTGGCCCGAAAGCTTAATGGTTTAATTCCGCTTCTCTATGCATTTATTATTATTCCCAAATTTATGCGTGATTGGGTTTATGATGGGATTGCAAAAAAACGTTATAAATGGTGGGGAAAGCAGGAGAGTTGCTGGGTGCCCAAGCCAGAATTGAAAAGTAAGTTTTATCCTTAATGTTATTGTTTGTTTTTCTTTCCGCCCGGCGACCACAACCATAGCGATAATACCATTAACGGAATACAGATGCTCAATGAAATTACAATCAGGATCGGGCGCTGTTTAACCATATCCGCTTCCTGTGAAATAAAAACATATACCGCTTCTTTAATGGCAAATATGGTAATGATGGTAGAAAGAACGGCAAATAGTTTACGCATGGTTTAATTTTTAATGCAAAGATTGCATAAATTTTTAAAAACAAGAAAGATGCTGACCTAAATTAACATGAGGTAAAGGTCAACAAAAAAGTCAGCCGGATTACACCAAGCTGACCTTTGTTACCCAATACATAAAAATCATTCTGCCGTTTTAACTGGAGTTAAATTTTTTAATTCTTCTTCAGAGAATAAGCGGTAATGGATCTTGAAAGTTTTTTGAAGCGGGGTTTCTAACGAAAAACCACCTACACCAAATCCATCCAGTACATCTAAAGTAAAGTGTGAGAATTTCCAGTACTCGAACAGGTCTCTGTCTACCCAAAACGCGCAGCCTTCTATTTCACCTAAACAAACATCACGCATCCGCAGATAATAGCCGCCTTTTTCGAAACATTGGGGCTGTGTACCCTCGCAACACCCACCAGCCTGGTAAAACATGAGTTCTCCGTGCTTTTCTTTAAGTATCGCAATCAATTCTTTTGCTTTTTCTGTACTGTCTATACGCTTGATCATGGTCTTGTTTTTTAGGTTGAAAATGGGTTTTAGAAAGATGCTGTATTATAAAAGTAATGCCAGATTCCAAGAGCGGTCGTCTTTCCCGCGTAAGCGGGAATCTTAAAGCGTATTGCATTAGGATTCCCAATCAAGTTGGGAATGACGATCCCTCAAAGTGTCATCACAAATACAATGTTTTAGCTAAAGACTGAATTTTCATGATGACAATTTTGTATTTATAACACAGCTCCTCATTCAAGCCAACTAAAAGAAACCTAATTTATTTTTATCGTAAGAAATCAGCATATTTTTAGTCTGGCGGTAGTGGCCTAACATCATTTTATGGTTTTCTCTACCCACACCCGATTGCTTGTAGCCGCCAAAAGGAGCACCTGCAGGATAAGCATGATATTGATTTACCCAAACACGACCTGCCTGAATGGCTCTCGGTACCTGGTAAAGTTCGTGCGCATCGCGTGTCCAAACACCCGCACCTAAACCGTATAAAGTATCGTTTGCAATTTCAATGGCTTCTTCTACTGTTTTAAAGGTACTAACGGCCAATACCGGACCGAAAATCTCCTCCTGGAAAATCCGCATTTTGTTATGGCCCTTAAAGATGGTTGGTTTGATATAATAACCGCCACCCAATTCGCCTGGGAGTTCATTTACCTCTCCGCCGGTTAATACTTCTGCGCCTTCTTCTTTACCTAATTTAATGTATTGCGCAATTTTTTCATATTGGATTTTCGAAGCTTGCGCGCCCATCATTACTGTTCTATCCAAAGGACTACCGATTTTTATCGCTTCTGTTCTCTCAATTACTTTGGCAATAAATTTTTCGTAAATATCTTCCTGAATCAATAAACGTGATGGACAGGTACAAATTTCGCCCTGGTTTAAGGCAAACATTACCGCACCTTCTACCGCTTTATCTAAAAAGGCATCATCTTCTGCCATTACCGAACTGAAGAAAATATTTGGTGATTTTCCACCAAGTTCCAAGGTAACCGGGATGATATTTTCAGTTGCATATTGCATCACCAATCTGCCCGTAGGGGTAGAGCCTGTAAATGCCGCTTTTGAAATTTTAGGATTAGTTACTAAGGCACGTCCAAGTTCAGCGCCAAAACCATTGACTACATTTACAACTCCAGGGGGCAATAAATCGCCAATTAATTCCATTAAAACCATAATCGAAACCGGTGTACTCTCAGCCGGTTTTAACACCACACAGTTTCCCGCGGCAAGGGCAGGGGCAAGTTTCCAGATGCCCATTAACAATGGAAAATTCCATGGAATAATTTGCGCCACCACACCGATCGGCTCATGTACAATTAACGAAACCGTATGTTGATCGAGTTCTGAAAGCGAACCTTCTTCGGCACGGATTACGCCTGCGAAATACCTGAAATGATCTATGCCTAAAGGTAAATCGGCGGCCAAGGTTTCCCGAACTGCTTTTCCGTTATCTATCGTTTCAACAGTTGCCAGGTATTCGAGGTTATCTTCCATCCGTTGGGCAATCTTATTTAAAATGATGCTTCTTTCGGTTGAAGAGGTTTTGCTCCAGGTTTTAAATGCCTCATGTGCGGCATCAACCGCTAATTCTAAATCTTCCTTTGTGGAGTGTGCTGCTTTAGTAAAAACTTTACCATCAATCGGTGATATGTTATCGAAGTAAGCACCTTTTACCGGGGCTACAAATTTCCCCCCAATGTAATTATCGTAATGGCTTTTGAATGACGGTTTTTCAATTAAATTTTCCATAATTATTATCGATTATTAAATTTTAAAAATCATTTTGAGCGGGGTTTTTTAGGATTTTTAATGGGATGGCTCATCATGATTTTTACGATTTTAAGATTTGGTTCATACAAACCTAATGGCAAAGCCTACAGAACTGATAGTACAATCGAATCAATTGATAGCATTATTATTTCACGCTATGTAACCAAATTGTAACCATAACGATCTTAACAGTCGGTAAGTGGAGATTAGGTCATATCATGCAAGCAACAGGCTTTGATATATAGGATATAACTAGCTGAAATCATTATATTTGAGCTTATTAAATAGGTCTGACCAAATCTTTTCGGTTTATGCAACATACATTAGATCAGGTAAATCTCAGTGCATCGGAAACCTTGCAAACTTTGGTAGAGAACAGGACCTCTTATACCTTAGAGCGTTGCGAATTAAATGTTTTCGAAACCTATACCGAATCGTATAAAGTTCCGCTTACTTTTAATGATTTTGTGATTACGAGCATGCTGAGGGGCAAAAAGGTAATGCATTTGTTTGATAAGAAAGGGTTTGATTATTTTCCTGGCCAAACCGTTATTGTTCCGCCTGCCGTTACCATGGAAATTGATTTTCCTGAAGCTTCAGATCTTAATCCCACTCAATGTATTGCCCTGGCTATAGATCAGGAGCAGATCCAAAAAACAATTTCTTATTTGAACGAGTTTTTTCCGAAAGAAGGCAGCAATGAGAAATGGCTGTTAAACTACGATGAATACCATTTTTATAACAATGAGGAGATTGCCTATCTTATCAATAAAGTAATCAGGATCTGTTCAGAACGGACAAAAGAAAAAGATGTTTTAGCCGATTTAACTTTAAAAGAACTGCTGGTGCGTATTATGCAAACGCAGAATCTTAAAACGATTAGCGACGAAGGTTATAATCTCAATCAAAACCCATTGGCCTTTGTGCTGAACTACATTAAATCTAACCTGAACGAGAAGATCAGCATCAATAGTCTGAGCGATAAGGCCTGTATGAGCAAGGCAACCTTTTATCGGTTATTTAAACGCGAACTGGGCATCAGCCCTAACGATTTTATCCTGGCAGAAAAAATTAATAAAGCCAAAATCTTACTTACGCAACCTGGGGCAAAAGTGGCTTCGATAAGTTATGAGCTTGGTTTTAACGATGCCAATTATTTTATCAGGGCATTTAAAAAGATCGTGGGCATTACACCGGGTAATTATCAGATGCAGGTGGCAAAACAGATCATCCACTAATTTTCTAAATACCTTTTCGAATAAGTAATTCCCATTAAATCGTAGCGTTTAAACTGTGTTTTTAGCCTTTTTTGAAAATCAGGGTAATTGCGTTTTTCTTTCGGACTCCATAAAATTTCGCTTAAGGCATCTAACCTTGGGAAAAGCTGATACTGTACTTTTGCCGGATTGGTAATGTATTCACTCCACAAACAACCTTGTCCGCCCCAAATGTATTTTGCCTGTTCAGCAGTAAGTTCTCCTGGTATAGGTTCATAATTGTAAACATCAATCAGAGGCGAAAATTTATTCGCAGTCAAACTGTCTTCTTTTACAAATTGCGCGTGGTTAAAATACATTTTAATTTCAGGCGTCATAATTACCTTATGTTGCTGTTTAGCGGCATCAATACCACCTTTTTCGCCCTGCCAGCTCATAACCACCGCATTTGGTGCCAGGCCTCCCTGTAAAATCTCGTTCCAGCCGATAATGGTTTTGCCTTTGCTGTTTACAAATTTCTCCATCCTGCGGATAAAATAACTTTGCAGTTCGCTTTCATTTTTCAATCCGTTTGCTTTCATGATCTCTTGCGAAACAGCAGATTGTTTCCACCATATTTTCGAAGCTTCGTCACCGCCAATGTGAATGTATGGCGATGGAAATAAGTCCATCACTTCGGTTAAAACGTTTTCTAAAAATTTAAAAGTAGTGTCAGAAGCCTGCAATACATTATTGTATTTGTTCATCATTCCCCAGGTTTCGGCAACTTCGTATTTTGTATTTGGCGCTGTACCTAATTCAGGGTAAGCAGCCAGTAAAGCCATACTATGCGCAGGCATTTCAATTTCCGGAATAATGGTAATGTAGCGTTTGGCGGCATAATCAACTACTTCCTTAATCTGTTGTTGTGTGTAAAAGCCGCCATGTTTAATGCCATCTGTTTGCAGTACGGCATCTTTTGGCGTAATCTTTACTGCTGTTGGCAGTACCTGATATTTAATATTTTCGTTGCCTTTTCCCGGCCATAAACCAATAATACTGCCGTTGCGCCAGGCACCGATTTCAGTCAGTTTTGGATATTTTTTGATTTCGATCCGCCAGCCATGGTCATCAGTTAAATGCCAATGGAAATAATTCATTTTATGAAGGGCTAAATAATCAATGTATTGCTTTACAAAGGGCACATCAAAGAAATGGCGACTTACATCGAGGTGCATGCCTCGGTAAGCAAAACGGGGATAATCAGTAATTTCAACAGCGGGAATATTTAAGACGGTTGATTTTGAAGTTGGTAATAGCTGAATCAAGGTTTGAATACCTTGGAAGATAGCTGTGTCTGAAGTAGCACCTATAATAATTGATTTATTCGTAACCTTTAACGTGTACTCTTTTTGGTTAACAATCTTTTCATTCATAATCAAATTGATTACTTTGGTTCGGCCTATATCTGGTATTCTGTTAATCTTAAGTTGGAAATTATAATTTTTACTGAGATAATTTTGCAGAAACGCTATTGATGGATTGGCTAATGAATCATTTGTATATATTACTGTAGTGCTATCTATTTTAAATGGCAATTCTTTTGAATTGACTTCTAATTTTGCTGGCTGCGGAATAATATTCACTTCTTGTGCAATAAGTTTGAAGGAAATAATCGTCAGAAACAAAAGGATAATTTTTCTCATGCTGAAAAGGCTTGGTTACGTTTTTCAAAAGTAGTGATAATAGGAGGGATGTACAGAATAAGTAGAAGAGAATGGATTATTTTGTTACAAAAGTTGTAACTGCCTAGCGCCGTTAAAAATCATTGTCATGCTGAGGTACGAAGCATCTGCAAGCGATGAAAAAGATGCTTCGTGCCTCAGCATTGACAGATTTACATAGAAATCGTCACATCTACTGGAACGCAGTGGAATTGGGAGATCTATCTCGAGATAGATTTAGCTTCGCAGAGCCTTCGGGTTCTCGACTTCGTTTTATTACGCTCGAAAAGACGGTAACTCGAGGGAGAGGCCAAAAAAAATCCCGATAACTTTCGCTATCGGGATTAATATATTCAGTTAAAAAGAACTAGCCTTTTTTAGCTTTGCTTTCTTCGCCTTCTAATTGCGATTTCAATTGAGCCAATACGTCTAAATCTCCTAAAGTAGATTTCTCTACAGAATCTTTAACTTTTTTAACCGCAGTTACAGCAGCTTTAGCTTCTTTTTTCTTAGCATTTCTTTCTTCTGCTACAGCTTCAGCTTTAACCTCTTCCCAGATACGGGCGTGAGATACTACGATACGTTTTGCTTCTTTGTTGAATTCAATGATTTTGAAGTCATTGGTTTCTTCAGCTTTAACTGAAGTACCGTCTTCTTTAACCATGTGTTTGGTTGGTACGAAACCTTCTACACCATATGGTAAAGCAATAACAGCACCTTTATCAGTTACTTTAACAACAGTACCCTGGTGAACCGAATCTAAAGTGAAGATTGTTTCGAAAGTATCCCAAGGGTTTTCTTCTAATTGTTTGTGACCTAGGCTTAATTTACGGTTATCAACATCTAATTCTAAAACAACTACGTCTAATACATCACCAACTTTAGTGAATTCGTTAGGGTGGTTTACTTTTTTAGACCATGATAAGTCAGAGATGTGGATTAAACCATCAATACCTTCTTCGATTTCAACAAATACACCGAAGTTAGTCATGTTTTTAACAGTTGCCTGGTGCTTGCTTCCAACCGGGAATTTAGCAGCAACTTCTTGCCATGGATCGTTAGATAATTGTTTAATACCTAAGCTCATTTTGCGTTCGTCTCTGTCTAAAGTTAAAACTTCAGCTTCGATCTCATCACCAACTTTTAAGAATTCTTGTGGATTTCTTAAGTTTTGTGACCAGCTCATTTCAGAAACGTGGATTAAACCTTCAACACCTGGGATGATTTCTAAGAAAGCACCGTAATCTGCAACAGTTACGATTTTTCCTTTTACTTTAGAACCAACCTGAATGTCAGTACTTAAGTTCTCCCAAGGGTGCGGAGTTAATTGTTTCAAGCCTAAAGCGATACGTTTTTTCTCATCATCGAAATCTAAAACAACCACGTTGATTTTTTCATCTAATGATAATACTTCTTTTGGATGCTCTATGCGGCCCCAAGAAATATCAGTAATGTGAAGTAAACCATCAACACCACCTAAATCGATAAACACACCGAAATCAGTAATGTTTTTAACGGTACCTTCTAATACCTGACCTTTTTCTAATTTAGAAACGATCTCTACTTTTTGGCTTTCTAAATCGTCTTCAATTAACACTTTATGAGAAACAACTACGTTTTTAAACTCATGGTTAATTTTAACAACTTTAAATTCCATTGTTTTACCCACGTATACATCGTAATCGCGGATAGGTTTAATATCAATTTGAGATCCTGGTAAGAAAGCCTCAACGCCCATGATATCAACAATTAAACCACCTTTAGTACGGCTCTTAACGAAACCGTTGATGATTCTATCATTTTCAAGAGCCTCGTTAATCGCTTCCCATGATCTTTGGGTTTTTGCTCTTTTGCGGGAAAGGATCAATTGACCGTTAGCATCTTCTGGTGCTTCAACGAAAACGTCAACTGAATCGCCGATTTTTAGATCCGGTGTATCACGGAACTCAGAAGTAGAAACTAAACCGTCTGATTTGAAACCTACGTTTAATACTACATCTTTGTTGTTGATTGAAACAACAATACCGCTGATGATTTCACCTTTAGTGATCTGGTTGAATGTTCCGGCATACATATCTTCAAACTTTTTACGGTCTGCATCATTGTAATTACCGAAAACTTTTTCATCTGCATCCCAGTCGAAATCTTCGATTGGTGTTGCTAATGATGATTTGATCGATTCGATCGAAACTGAATCAGCTTCTGATTCAATCGTTTCTTTTTCAGTCAGGCGTCCGCCTTCTCCCTGAAGTTCAGCTGTTTTTGCTGCTAATTCTTTTTCTGCTACTTGTTTTTTAGCCATTAATTAATTGTCTCCTTTTTTCCCTATTTAGGGACTGCAAAGGTAAAAATATTTTAATTAATAGAAAAGATTTTTTTAATAAATCTTACTGATTTTAAGCTGATTATAATATATCGGTCCATCATCCTGAATTTATTTTAGGATCTGGGCCAAGAGGGCTATCGCTTTATGGATTGATTTTTCATCAGGATTTGAAAATGAGCGCTCCGTATTTCATCAGGGACAGCAGTCTCTCTATCTATCAAGCTAAATTTAGAATTAGTGTAGGTTTGGTTTGTTAGTCGTTTGAAAATGAACGTTCAGTAATGCTTCTGAAACAGCAGTCCTGCTATCGCTTATAGTCCTCGCTGCGCTCCGGGCTATACCGCTCTATCAGGTTTAACAATCAGGGGCTGTGCACAAATACCAACCAAACGTTCCTGGGAAATGATTTATTAAGTTAAGGTGAAAATAAAAAATATTGTCATCATGAGCCTGTCGAAGGACTTTTAAAAAATTCTGAAACAAGTTCAGAACGAAGAATAGAAATAAAGCGCGTCGTCATGCTGAATTTATTTCAGCATCTAAAATGATAAACTTCTATCTTTTCGTAAACGTCCCTCTTGTAAAACCCTCACCAACTAGTGTTTTATCATCTCTGATCAATAGCATAATGGTGTTCTGCTGATCATAAAGTTTGATCATGTCCCCTTCAATAACATATTTAGAAGTGAAAACAGAATCGGTATAGGCATCGGTAACGGTTACTGAATCTTTAGATTTAAAATTAAAAGATTTGTACTGGATATCTTCATTGCTTGCAAAGGTTCCCGCTACCAGCTTGGCCTGTATAAAAGTAATATAACAGAAATAGCCTATTACCAGAATCACGATTGCCGAAAAACCGATCAAAAATTTGTTGCCACTGGCATATTTAATCGAAAAATATAATATGGTAATGAGTATCAGGGCCACTACGGCGAAAAAGATAATGTTCGTGTAATCTTTCTTCTCCTGCGGTACAGATGCAGCAATATTTGTTTTTTCAACTTTTGCTTTTACCGGAGAAATCCTGACCAAAAATTCTTTACTCACCCATCCTTCGCCATTGGTCACTTTAATTTTATAGAAACTGGTATTAGCAGAATCGATAACGGCAACATTTTCATTCTTAGGCAGGTATCCAACAATTTTACTTTTTGGATCAGCTTGTTGCCTAACCCTTAAATCGTCGGCAGTTACCCGGTACATGTCGGCGCTTGTTGCCGTTTGAGGAGCAGCATCGGGCTGCGCAGTCGTAGACTGAGTAGTTGTAGGTTTGGCTACAGGTGCAATTTTTTCAACGAAATCTTTGCTTACCCAGCCTTCGCGGTTTTTAAATTTTACTTTGTAAAACTTCGCATTATTGGCATCCAAAACTGTAATGTTTTCATTTTGAGCTACATTTCCAATAACTTTACTTTTCGGATCGCTGCTTTCCCTTACACGCAGTTGGTCGGCCTTAACACGATACAATTCTTGTGCATTTAAACGGTCAGCAAAAAAAGAAAGCGCAATAAGGAGGAAGAAAATTCTAGTCATAAGTATAAGATTCTGCGAACAGTTTAATAGGTAAATGAAAACACACTATAAGCAAACACCGTGCTAAGTGTTTCAAAATTAGAAAATACTTTTAATAGGTCGTTATAAGTTTGAAAAAAGCACAAAATCGCAACATTTATAATATTACGCCCAGTAGCTCACTTTTATTGATAAAACCAATATATCTAGAGTCTCGAGCATTACTTCTATTATCTCCAAGAACGAAGAGATTGTCTGCTGGAACCAGTACGGGGCCGAAATTATCCGCATTCCACCTATTTGACCATTTTTGTTCAATTTCCTCATCACGGTACACAGGCATTTTTACTTCTTTATATTGATATATGTTAGCCTTCTTAGCTATCGCATCGATAATCTCCATATGAATTTCGTTTCCAATAGCATACATAGTTTCTCCGGGTTGTATCTTCCCTGAATCAATAAGTTCGTTATAGATTTCGTTACTGAAATTATAGCTGTGTTTGGTGTCGTAATTTTGAATCATTATTTTACCGTTTAAATAAACTTCGCCCTTTTTAATTTCGATCTGATCTCCTTCAGCAGCACAAAGTCTATAAATACAAGGCACTCCATTTGCTTTCACTACAATAAGGCCACCTTTTTTCGCTTCTTTTAAATTTGAAGCCATTACGATCTGATTAACGGCAATATTGGGTTCATTGGCTGATGAGGCATTTTTATAGGTATTGAAAATACCAAAAACCCTGATACCGATCCATACACATACTAAGAGTATAAAGAAACCTGCACAGATAAAAATTATTTTTTTCATATTTAGAAAGCGCTTAAATCAAGCCAACAAAATAATCATATTTTATTAATTTGATGTGCCTGTGAAGTTGAATTAAAGCTAAATTACCAGCTGCCCCCTGTACCGCCACCGCTGCTGCTGCCACCGCCCCAGCTGCTTGATGATGAAGATGATGAACTGCTGCCTGATGAAGAGGAGCCGGATGACGAACTTGAGTCAACCAACATGGCTAATGTAATCCATTTAATAAATTCTGTTTTTTTACAGCAGCTACACTCGTTTATTATTTTTGCTTGCCCCTCATGACTGTAGGTAGCCTTTTTAGTGGTGACCTGTTTGTTAAGTTGATAGGTTCTGAAATAACAATCAGGACATTCGGTATAGCTATTGTAAGCTTCTGCCGGCCATTGCTTAATCATGTGCTCCTGATGATCTACACTTTCCCAGATATCATAATCATAGGCTTTTACTATTTCCTCTATACGTTGGCCCTTCGTTAAAAAAGGTTCGCCTTCCATATTAATATCCCTGTCCAAACGCACCATTTCCTGTCCCTTACTATCCAGCACTGCTTTAAAACGGTTAATGTTCTTAACCGTTTTAAATAAATAGATGATTATGTTGATTAAAATGAAGGGAGAAAAAATAATCAGCCAAAAATTCTTTTTATGAAAACTACTTACCGAATTAAAAAAGTTTTTATCGTCATAATGTATTCTTCGTAATGCTGAAATGTGGAAAAGGTACCTGCCGAGAAGGACAAGAGCCAAAATAACATACAGAATAACCGGAGCATCTTTTGGCCTTATTTTTTCAACTAATTCCATTCCACCAAAACAGAAGAATATAAAGCCCGTTATAAAAGTAATCATCATCGCCACCGCACAGCCTTTTCCAATTTTTTCATATTGGTTCCCATCAGATTGGGTTTTATCTTTTATTGCATTTTTAGCCTGCCGGTTCACCATTTTGAATGCACCCCAAAAAAGCAGGATGATTATCCCGGCAGGTAGTAAGAAATTTTCCAAATCATTATTGTTATCCTGCTGGGTGAACAATTGGTTGAGCTCCGATTTGTGCTCGGGTTTTAAGATAATCTCGCCAATGGCATTAATGGTATTGGAAATTCCGGTCGCAAAATCATTTTCTCTAAAAGCAGGCAAGAGGTTCTGTTCGGCAATATGTTTAAGCTTTACATCAGGTAAAACACCTTCTGCACCGGTACCCGTAATAAACCTGTATTTACGGCGCTCCTTCGATATAAATAACAACAAACCATTGTTACTGGTTTTTGAACCTATTCCCCAGGTATTGAAGAGCTCATAAGCAAAGTCGAAATCCTCTTTATTATGATCGAAATCGCTAACCATCACCACTGCCACTTGTACATTGGTTTTACTCTCGAAATCGGCAATGGTATTGTTGAGTTGTACAACAGCCTCAGTACCCAAAATTTTATCAGGGTCGCTAACGTAGCCGCCTCCATTTTTTTTAGGGTCGGGAATATCTTTTACCTGATAAGCCCTTTGTGCAACAACGAAATGGCTTAAAAAAAGGAAAATGAAAAGGGTAAGAGGTTTGATTAAATGTTTGGTGAGCATCGTGTAAATTTATAGCATCATCATTTAACAAACAGTTGCCAATATGGTTTACTCTTTTAATATTTTTGCCAATACTTTGTCTAGTTTTGCCTTGTTTTTTAGGTAAGGCTCTAAATCGTAAAGCTTTACTGTTTTAAATTCTATCGGATGGCTTTCGCTCTGTAATGATATATAACCTGATGTTAAGGCTTTACCGTCTATTTTAACTTTAGGGTCGAAATTAGAAACGTTGCCGCCACCAATTTGAGGTTTGGTGTATTCTAAAACTACTTCGCCTGCTATAATGTGTTTGATAACAGAATCACCTAAAACTAAAAATTCTGCAGTTACCCATTGGTCGCCAGCATAAGTTTTCGATTTAGAATCCAGGCAGTGTGGCGTAAATAATTTACCGTTATAGTTAATTAGTGTTCCAGGTGTACATACATTGCTGGTATGGCGTTCATGTTCCCCATCTCCACCTAAAATCTGTCCTTCGATAGAAATTGGAAAATCCTGGTCTTTCAACATCGTTGCCGGATCCTGGCAATGCAACATGGCACCACTGTTTCGGGTTGCCCAGCCTTCGCCACCTTTGGCCTGAACGCCAACAAAACGATAGGTTACTTTTAATAGATAGGCAGAAAAAGGTTTTTTATAGAAGATATGACCATATTGCTGGTCAAATTCATTATATCCATCATAACTTACTTTAATTACACCATTTTCTACCCGAAATGTATTGGCGTAATTTTCTTTATAGTCGTGTTTGGCAATTTTAATATTCCAGTCTTTTAAATCTTTTCCGTTAAAGAGGTTGATCCAGCCTTTTTGGGCATTTACATTTAAAATAAAAAGGGATAGAAATAATACAGTAAGGTAAATTGATTTTAATTTCATAGCAACATTTGGGTTATGTGCTAAAAATATGAATTTTTTTCTGAAGTTAAAGTTTGATGGATAGCTTTGGGCAGGGATTTAAGTAATCCGAATATCTGCGAAATAAAATCTATCCCGATAGATCTCTCCATTACGCTTCGCTACAGTCGAGATGACGACGATTTTTTCAGAATTTGTCAATGTTAATCATCTATGAACCAATGACCAATGACTAATGAATCAATGACCAATGAACTAATGACCAGTGAACTACTGACTAATGAACTAAAAACGGATTAACTTTCTCCAGCGCAAAATCCAATTGTTCCTGCTGTGTAAGATCGGTATTGTCTAAAATAATGGCATCATCGGCCCTAACCAACGGACTTTCTTTACGGGTGGTATCGGCGTAATCGCGATGGGCAAGGTTTTCAAACACTTCTTCTAAAGTAGTTGCATTATTGCCTTTACTTTCCAGCTCTTTAAACCTTCGTTCAGCTCTGATTTTAGGGTCGGCGGTCATGAAGAACTTTACAGGTGCATGCGGAAAAACGGTGGTGCCGATATCGCGGCCATCCATTACAATGTTTTTCGATTTTCCCATACGTTGTTGCTGTTTCACCATTTCATGGCGAACAATTTTATGTGCAGAAACCTCGCTCACATTTTCTGAAACCGGCATCAAACGAATTTCATCTGAGACTTCTTCGCCATTAAGGGTAATATGCGATTCATAATCGCGAGAATGGAAATTTAGTTCAATGTGTTGTAAAGCATCTTTAACCTGGGTATCATTGCTTACATCAATATTATTGCGCAAAAAATATAGGGTAACAGCACGGTACATGGCCCCGCTATCTACATAAATGAAACCTAATTTTTTAGCAAGTGCTTTCGCTAATGTACTTTTTCCGCAAGATGAATAGCCGTCAATTGCTATAACCAAGTTTTTCTTCATTCTGCTACAAAGGTAAAAAAAGCCGATGGGTTTGCTAACTTTTTTTAGATCGATATTCTTTATATTTTTGCCGCATGTTACCGAGCAGAGAAGAAATTTTACGATCAGCCATTTTTAAAACGTCGCGTAGTGGTGGTAAAGGCGGCCAGAACGTAAATAAGGTTTCGAGTAAGGTAGAGCTTGTTTTTAATGTAGAAGCCTTTGCTTATTTTACTGATGAGGAAAAAGTACGGCTTAAAGAAAAACTACAAAACCGTCTGGATAGTGAATGCTTGCTGCATATCGTTTCGCAGGAGGACAGGAGCCAGCTGCTCAATAAAGAAAAAACCATCGTCAAGCTGATCGATCTGTTAAAGAAAGCATTGATGGTTCAGAAAAAAAGAAAACCAACCAAAATCCCTAAAGGCGTTATCGAAAAAAGATTAAAGAATAAGGCCTCAACAGCTGAAAAGAAGAGAAACCGAAAAATTATTGGTTTTTAAAGGCCTAGCATTTTTCAAATAAATTTGTGATCTTTTGACTGGTGAAGGATTTATAATGTCGGATAGCAATATCTGACATTACAAGAGTCGTCGCCCTGAATTTATTTCAGGGTCTATATAACAAGAGAGATGCTGAAATAAATTCAGCATGACGATCGCTTTGGGCAATGAACTATCCAGCAATATTAACAATAAAACAGTTAACCTAAATCTTTCCAAATCGATAATACAAGCTTAAACCACCATAATTCTGTGCTTTGGCCACACTTTTAACTTCTTTTGTTTTAAAAATCACATTAAAATCGGCAGTAAATCTTTTTGAACTGTAGTTCACCCCGAACTGTTGTTCAAAAACGATTGGTTTTACGCCAAAAGTTACCGGACTGTCATTGTTGAAAAGACTGCCCTGTATAGTGGCATCATAAGCTACGAAATTGAGCTGCGGTTTTACGTAAAAGAAAAACTCGGCATTATTTAAGCTTTTGGTTTTTGAATTTCCAATTACCGCATGATGGTAAGCACTATTGAACAATTGATTGATTTTACCAGCTCTGAAAAGTACTGATGTACCTAAACCCGAAAAAGTGGTACCCAAATTGGCATAGCCTTGTGCACTGATATCTACAATTGGATCTTCAGGTCTAAAAAGTAATTTACTGTAATCGGCAGCCAGATTTACGGCCAGTTCATTTTTAATTTGGTAATCCCAACCTGCAGGAGTATAAAAGCCAACGGTTTTATGGAGAAATCGCTGCGCAGCTTGCGCAAGTGAGTGAGGACCAACTGTTCCCAATTCCACACTGGTTTTTAACACACTTTCATTTTTATAGAAAACGGAGTATGCACCACCTGCATACAGGTAACCTGCAAAAGGCCGGTCCTGATCTTCCTTTTTTGGCACCTGGCCCCAGTAAGGGGTATACATTTTTTGTCCGGCAGAAATTTCATAAGTTTTCTTTTCGATCTTATCCGATAGTTTTTCGGTATTAAGTGCCCTGCGGAAATAAATAAATAAGCCGTTCGTGTAATAACGGTCGTTTAAAGTAGCCAGATAAGCATCGTTTTCGGTTTTAAAACCAAATTCGTTTTTAAAAGATTGGGCAAAACCGGTTGATACAACCGAACAAAAAACCAGTGCAAATAAAAGTGATTTCATAAAAAAGTCCCGATCATTATCGGGACTATAAAAGTATTTATTGTAATTGGATTTTTGATTGTTCTCTGCGAAAAGATTATAAATTAGTTTACAATCGGAGCAATTTTAATACTTAAATCTAAAGGTTTTTTTACTTTATTTTTAGTTAATGCCAAATCAATTACTTCGCTCATTTCGGTTACATAATGAAATTGTAAATCCTTGATATAACTTTCCTTAATTTCTAAAATGTCTTTGCGGTTGCTCTTGCAAAGAATAATTTCTTTGATGTTGGCCCTTTTGGCAGCCAGGATTTTTTCTTTGATACCACCTACCGGAAGGACTTTTCCGCGCAAGGTAATTTCGCCGGTCATGGCCAAATGCTGTTTTACCTTACGTTGCGTAAAGGCCGAAGTTAATGCTGTTAACATCGTTATTCCGGCCGATGGACCATCTTTAGGGGTAGCACCTGCCGGAACGTGTACATGTACATCCCAATTATCAAATAATGTATAATCGATACCAAATTCTGCAGCATGCGCACGTAAATAAGCTAGTGCAATCACCGCCGACTCTTTCATTACATCACCCAGGTTACCGGTCAAGGTTAATTTTCCTTTTCCGGGGCTTAAACTAGATTCAATAAATAAGATATCGCCACCAACACTTGTCCAGGCTAAACCTGTTACCACCCCGGCCACTTCATTGCCTTCGTACAAATCTTTATCATAAATAGGAGCACCTAAAATACGCTCTACATCATCGTTGGTTAAATTTACTTCATAGGTTTCCTCCATGGCAATTTTTGTTGCCACACCACGCACCAGCGAACCTATTTTTTTCTCCAAACCACGTACGCCCGATTCTCTGGTGTAATCTTCAATTACTTTTTCAATCAGGGCAGGCTTAATGGTAATATCTTTGGTCTGCAGACCATGATTTTCTTTCTGTTTTGGCAACAGGTACTTTTTGGCAATCTCTATTTTTTCTTCGATGGTATATCCATTCACTTCAATAATCTCCATACGGTCTAACAAAGCAGGTTGTATGGTGCTTAAAGAATTTGCTGTCGCAATAAACAGGATGTTCGATAAATCGTAATCCACCTCTACATAATGATCGTAAAAGGCATTGTTCTGTTCAGGATCTAAAACTTCCAGCAAAGCTGAAGACGGATCGCCACGGTGATCTGTACCTACTTTATCAATCTCATCCAAAACAAACACCGGATTATCTGCCCCGGCTTTTTTAATAGATGAAATGATACGTCCTGGCATGGCACCAATATAGGTTTTACGATGGCCGCGGATTTCTGCTTCATCGCGGATACCGCCTAAAGCCATGCGCACATATTTACGGCCTAATGCCTTTGCAATCGATTTTCCCAAAGATGTTTTACCAACTCCCGGAGGGCCAACCAAACACAAAATCGGTGCTTTCATATTGCGTTTTAGTTTTAGTACAGCCAGGTATTCGATAATACGTTGCTTTACTTTTTCTAAACCAAAATGGTCCTTATCTAAAATGCGCTGTGCTCTTTTTAGGTCGAAATTATCTTTTGTAAACTCGTTCCAGGGTAAATCCAAAAGTAATTCCAGGTAGTTTAACTGTACCGAATAATCAGGGGCAGCAGGATTCATTCTGCCTAACTTATCTATTTCCTTATCAAAATGATCGGCAACGGCCTGTGCCCATTTTTTCTTTTTTGCCCTTTCCTGCAGCGCATCAAATTCTAAATCGGCAGCATTACCACCAAGTTCTTCCTGGATCGTTTTTAGCTGTTGGTTTAAGAAATAATCGCGTTGCTGTTTATCTAAATCGGTACGCACTTTGGATTGGATCTGATTTCTCAGTTCCAGCATCTGCAGTTCTACCATCAAAAGTTCCATCACCTTTTGCGCTCTTTCCTGCAATTTATCCATTTCAAGGATTTTTTGCTTATCGGCCATTTCGGCATTCATGTTTGAGGAAATGAAATTGATCAAAAATGAATTGCTCTCAATGTTCTTTAGCGCAATGCTGGCTTCGCTGGGGATATTGGGTGAAAGCTGTATAATCTGTGCAGACATCTCGCGTATAGAAGCAATCAAGGCTTTAAACTCTTTATCTGCCTTATGCTTTTGTTCTACAAACTTTTTAACAACTGCTTTAATATAAGGTTCGTTCTGTACTTCTTCAATTAAACTGAAGCGTTGTTTACCCTGGATAATTACGGTCGTATTTCCATCAGGCATCTGCAATAGCTTAATAATATTGGCAACCGTACCAACCGTGTTTAGCTGATCAAAAGTTGGATCTTCAATAGAAACGTCTTTTTGGGAAACCACCCCAATAATTTTGTTCCCTTTATAAGCTTCTTTAATCAACTTAATCGATTTGTCTCTTCCCACGGTAATAGGAATCACTACACCGGGAAATAAAACGGTATTTCGCAAAGGCAATATGGCCAAGGTTTCCGGCGTTTCCTCATTGTTCATTTCCTCTTCGTCCTGTTGAGACATTAAAGGAAAAAACTCTGTATCCTCATTTATCATTGGCATTGCTGTTTGGAAATCAAATATATCTTGTTTACTCATTATCACATTTTCCGCTAACGACAAACTGGCAGTTTAGTCGTATTTAATTTGTTTAATTTTGGTATTCATTTTATAAATTCAACTCTTGTGCCAAAATGAAAATAATATTAATCATATGTTAAAAAGGCAGAGTAATATAAATATTTTCGCCAATATCATATAAAGCATTATTTTGCGTTTAAGCTAATGTTTAGGGCAACTGGTTTTTAATGAAAGAAAATTAAAAACTTTTAAATTATCAGAATAGGATTATATTGCAAAAAAATTCTCCTATAAATTCTGTTAGGGGTCAGATTTGTTACACTTATTACTCATACATGGACTATTTAAAAAAAGCGATTTTAGGGTTAATGATTTTTATATCAACGGGTAGTTTCGCGCAGACCAATTACGAAAGAAGCATGCAGGCCATGATGAAAGGTGATTACAGGACTGCGGCTATGCAATTGGAAAAAGCTGACGCTAAAAGCCCTGATAATGCACGCGTGCTCCAGATGCTTGGATATTCTTATTTTCAGAATCACGAATACGAGAAGTGTATTGCTACTTATAGCCGATTGTTAAACATTAAGCCTACCGAGGTTTCGGCATATTATTACCGGGGTATAGCGAGGTTAAAAATTGCTAACGATCCTAAGGAATCGTTAAATACGATGCGCGAAAACTTTTATCAGGCATCTTTAAAAGATTTTACCAAAGCCATTGAGATTAATGGTGATGAGGATGCGCAGATGTTTCAGAACCGTGGCTTGGCTTATAAAGATTATGCAATTTTCAGGTCTTTTAAAGCAAAGAAAAAAGAGGAAAAAGCAGCCTGCATAGCTTTGTTCAATAACTCTATTGCTGATTTTCAAAAGGTATTAACCTTACAGCCATTAAGAAAAGATATTATCGATTGGGTAACTTACGATAAGGCGCAGATTGCAAGCATGAAATAAATAAAGTCTTTCAAATAAAAAATGGGACCTGATATATTCGGGTCCCATTTTTTTATTTCAGTTTTCCAATAACGGAATATTTCTTATCCTTCAGTAGCCTGATTTTCTGTTGTTTTTTGATGCTATATAAGCTATCCGGACAATATGTTAAAGTATCCTGAGACCGGTAGAGAATATTTTTATTATCGATAATGATCTCTATGATATCTGCTTTTTTATCTTTCCAGGTGATGGAAATCTTTTTAATAGGAATTTTTTTATGATCTGAAGTATAAATATCTACTCCGTTTTGTTTTTTTGTTTTGAAACTTCCTTTCCACGATGTTTTATTGATATCGGCATTAACAAAAATGGCTAGTTCTTTTGACCAGTCAGCAATTTTTGAACTTTTGCTTTCTACCGCCCCATTTACACTTACTGTTTTATTTACTATAGGGTTAAGTTTTTGTAAACGCGAAATTTCTTTTTCAAAATATCCTTTGATATCGAAATAAACCAAATCAGTATTTGCCTCAGCTTCTTTTCGCTGGTTGCAGGAAAACAATGCCAAAGCAAATACCGGGATAAAAAGTTTTTTGATCATTAGACTAAAACGTTTCCTGTCATTTCTGCTGGGATAGCCACACCTAATATTTTTAGAATAGTAGGGGCGACGTCTCCTAATTTACCGTCTGCAATGGTTTTGTAATCTTTATCAATTAGAATACAAGGAACCAGGTTGGTTGTATGTGCGGTATTGGCTGATCCATCAGCATTCACCATAAATTCGGAGTTTCCATGATCTGCCAAAAGAATGAACGAATAACCATTTTCCAAACCTTTGTTTACTACGGTTTCGGCACATTTATCGGCAGTTTCAACCGCTTTTACCACGGCCTCAAAAACACCTGTATGCCCAACCATATCCGGGTTGGCGAAGTTTAAGCAGATAAAATCAGCCCATCCTGTTTCCATTTCTTTGGTAATGGCATCGGTAATGCCTGCCGCACTCATTTCAGGTTGAAGATCATAAGTGGCTACTTTTGGCGAAGGAATTAAAATGCGCTTCTCATTAGCAAATTCAGCCTCTCTGCCACCAGAAAAGAAGAAAGTTACGTGAGGGTATTTTTCGGTTTCAGCAATACGGATCTGGTTTTTATTATTATTGGCCAATACTTCGCCTAAGGTTTGGGTTAAATCATCTTTAGTGAAGATTACATTTACCTTTTCAAAACTCTCGTCATAAGTAGTCATGGTCACGTAATACAACGGCAGTTTATGCATTTGCTGCTCCGGGAAATCTTTTTGTGTTAAAGCTGTGGTAATCTCACGCCCCCTGTCTGTACGGAAATTGAAACAGATGACCACATCGTCGTTTTGAATGGTGGCTACAGGAGCACCATTATCTTGAGTTAAAACGATTGGTTTTAAAAACTCATCTGTAATGCCATCCGCATACGATTTTTTGATGGCGGCTAAAGCATCCTGGGTTTTTTCGCCAACGCCATTAACCATCACATCGTAAGCTTGTTTAACACGCTCCCAACGGTTATCGCGGTCCATGGCATAGTAACGGCCAACCATTGTTGCCAGTTTAGCATTAGAATTTTGTATGTGGTTTTCAAGGTCAGTAATAAAACCTAAGCCAGCGTTTGGATCTGTATCACGGCCATCCAAAAAGGCATGTATAAAAGTATTTGGTACATTGGCTTCATTTGCGGCATCGCATAAAGCTTTTAAGTGTTCGATGTGTGCATGTACACCTCCATTCGAAACCAGGCCGATAAAATGAACTGCTTTATTATGCTGCTTGGCATAATCGAATGCATTGACTAAAACCGGGTTATGGTGCAATTCTCTGTCAGCAATCGATTTGTTGATTCTTCCAAGCTCCTGGTAAACTACCCTGCCTGCACCTAAGTTCATGTGTCCAACTTCTGAGTTTCCCATTTGCCCGGCTGGTAAGCCTACTGCCTCACCAGATGCCTCAAGTTTAGCATTTGGGTATTTTTGTAATAACGAATCGAAAAAAGGAGTATTGGCAGCGTATGCAGCATCAGAATTATCTTGTTTGCCGTAGCCCCAGCCATCCAGGATTATCAGCGCGAGTTTTTTATCGTTTACCATTTTTATTGTAAAATTTATTGATCTATATCAAAACATTTTCATGTATTCCATGTTGTAGTTTTGTTTATATGGCAAATATAACTTTATTGAGGCTTATACAAATGAAGAAATCCTTTTTTTGATATGCTAATGGCATAATTTTAGCTATAGGGTTCTGTATAAAATACAGAAATGATCCGAAGCTTATTTTTACTCATCATTAGTTTGTCGTCATTATATCATCCTACAGCCTTTCAGGCCGATATAATTGATGATTTATCTTCGTATTTTAAGGCTGGCAACTCAAAAGAAATTGCCAAAGATTTTGCTTCAACTATCGAACTGATCATTATTGATGAAGAAGATGTATACTCAAAAGCACAGGGTGAACAGATTTTGAGAGATTTTTTTATCAAACATCCGCCCGTAAAAACAAGTATTTTTCATAAAATCAATACCAATCCCAATTATCGTTTTGGTGTAATCATGTTGAGCACTGCTAAAGAAACCTTCAGGGTTTCTATTACCATGAAAAAATTCAATACCAGTTTTTCTATTACCGAATTGAGGATAGAGCCTGCAAAGGATTAAGGTTTTTAGCTATCTGCTAGATTTTAGAAGCTTTCTAATCTGATGCTAAATTAGATTTACCAATCACTTTAACCTTTCAGGAAATTGCCTGCTAATAAATAATTCTTATTTTTGCGGCATTAAAATCTATATTTTGGATACTAAACTTATACATCAATTCATCAAAAATGCCCTTACCGAAGATGTTGGTGACGGAGATCATACCTCACTTTCCACCATTCCGCAGGGAACGCAAGGGAAAGCGAAACTGATTATCAAAGAAGATGGCATTTTAGCTGGAATTGAACTGGCCATTGAAATATTCAGAGAGGTTGATCCCAACCTGAAGGTTGATGTATTGTTACAGGATGGAGTTGCCGTTAAATTTGGCGATATAGCCTTAACCGTTACAGGAAGTACACATGCTATTCTAATAGCCGAACGATTGGTTTTAAACTGTATGCAGCGTATGAGTGGCATTGCGACCAAGACCCATCGTATCGTATCATTGTTAAAGAAAACCAAAACCAAGATTTTAGATACCCGTAAAACCACCCCTGGCTTGCGTTATTTAGAGAAATGGGCAGTTAGGATTGGTGGAGGCGTAAATCACCGTATAGGTTTATATGATATGATTCTGATCAAGGATAATCATGTAGATTATGCAGGAGGGATCTCAAATGCCATTACAGCTGCTCAACAATATCTAACAGATCAAAATAAATCACTTCAAATCGAAATCGAGGTACGGAACCTGGAAGAGTTAAAACAGGTTTTGGCTGTTGGTGGCGTAGACCGGATTATGCTTGATAATTTCAGTTTTGAAAACCTAAAGGCTGCAGTTTCATTAATAGACGGGAAATTTATTACGGAGGCTTCCGGAGGAATTACGGAAGATAATGTTGCTGCATACGCAGCTTGTGGAGTTGATTTTATTTCGATGGGTGCGCTTACACATTCTGTGAAAAGCCTGGATATGAGTTTAAAAGCATACTAAATTGATTTGCTATAAAATTAAAAGCTTATTTTTTGTAACATTGTAAGCTATGGTTACGGTTTATTCTCTCAGCGCTTTATTAATTGCTTACCTTTTCGGATCTATTCCAACAGCTGTGTGGCTTGGTCAGGCCTTTTATGGCGTTGATGTAAGGGAGTACGGAAGTGGTAACGCTGGTGCAACCAATACTTTTAGGGTACTGGGCAAAAAAGCCGGAATTGCTGTGATGATCATCGATATTGCAAAGGGATACACCGCAACCAATCTGGCCTATCTGATCGGCATGTCGGTAACCGGGCCACAAAATTCAGTTGTTTTTGTTAACTATCAGCTTGCCTTAGGGGTAACGGCCGTAATGGGGCATTTGTTTCCTGTTTTTGCTGGTTTTAGAGGAGGAAAAGGTGTGGCTACACTTTTTGGAATGATTTTGGCAGTTAACTTCGAAGCATCTATGCTTTGCGTTCTGGTTTTTGTGGTGATATTATTGTTAACTAAATATGTTTCATTAAGCTCCATCTGTGCGGGATTTACTTTCCCATTAAGCGTAGTTTTCCTGTTTCAGGTTTCCATCAAATCTGAGGTGCTTTACGGCATGGTGGTTTGCATTTTAATCTTGGTTACGCACCAAAAAAATCTCGAAAGATTGCTGAAAGGCAAAGAATCTAAAGTGTATTTGTTTAGGAAGAAAACTAATTAATTAACAAAACACATTTCTTTAAAACTTATATGTAGGCTTACTGTTTTATCATCGGCTTTGCCTGTTTGTTTTACTAATCATTTAAGATCGCATTTATGAAAAAATTATTTTTAGCAGCCAGTGTTGCTGGGATTTTATTGTTTAACGCATGTTCTACTGTTCCTTTAACGGGCCGTAGTCGATTTGATCTGGTAAGTAACGACCAGGTTTTGCCAATGGCATTCCAAGCCTATAATACCTTTTTAACAGAAAATAAATCAGCCGTTTTACCTGCTTCAAATGCGCAGGCTTTAAAAGTCAAAACCGTTGGAAGCCGGTTGATTACTGCTGTAAAATCGTATATGAACAGCAATAACTATGGTAATCTGATTGCTGATTATCAATGGGAAGTTAATGTAGTACAGAACAATGAAAAAAATGCCTGGTGTATGCCAGGAGGTAAGATTGTGGTGTATACGGGTATTTTGCCGGTTACCCAGGATGATGCCGGTTTAGCTACCGTTATGGGACATGAGATTGCCCATGCGATTGCAGGCCATTCGGCAGAGCGGATGTCGCAGGAAATGGTAGCCCAGGGAATTGGTGCCGCTGCAGGCGTAGCGCTGTCTAAAAACCCGAAAACACAATCTATTTTTAATACACTTTATGGGGTAGGTACACCAGTTGCGATGTTGAAATTCAGTCGTAACCAAGAATTAGAGGCCGATCGTTTAGGCTTGATTTTTATGGCCATGGCAGGGTATAATCCACAAAATGCTACCGCCTTTTGGAATAGAATGTCGGCAGCATCAGCTGCAGCACAAAAACCAGCTGAATTTTTAAGTACCCACCCAAGCGATGCTACACGTATTGCACAGATTCAAAAATATTTGCCTGAAGCGCAACAGTATTATAAGAAATAAGGTTTGGGGCTTAAGGTTTAAGGTGGAAGGTTTTGCATGATGCAGAAAATTCCACCTTTTTTTGTTTCGTCCCGCTTTAAATTACCGTCCTTTCGGGCGGAGTGTAACGCAGTCGAGAAATCTAAAAAGCGAGATATACTGGATAGATCTCTCCATTCCAATGTGTTCCAGTTGAGATGACGACGATTTATATAGTCGAATCGCTTGGGGAGCGCCCCCCTTTAACCAATGGCCAATGACTAGTAAACCAATTAACCTTCAAGTACCTTCAAAATGGCACTGGCTTTGAGTAAACATTCTTCATACTCTTTTTTTGCGTCTGATTCATAAGTAATCGCCCCTCCAACCTGAAAAGATAGATATTGATTATCGCTATTGTATAAGATGCTTCTGATTACCACATTAAAATCGAAATCCCCATCAGGTGTTATATATCCAAAGGAACCGGAATAAATACCCCTTTTGGTTACTTCGTATTCTTCAATCAATTTCATGGCTTTAACCTTTGGGGCTCCTGTCATGGAACCCATGGGGAAGGTATTTTTAATGGCATCTATGAAATGGATCTCTGAATTTAATTTACAGCTAATGGTAGAAATCATTTGATGGACTTGTGGGAAGCTGTAGATACCGAATAATTCATCAACAGTAACAGAACCCTTAACGGCTGATTTAGTGAGGTCGTGGCGCACCAGATCAACAATCATTACATTTTCTGCCTGTTCTTTATTATTGTTTCTAAGCTGCAGTTTTATAGCTTGATCTTCTTCAGGATCAGAACTTCTTTTAGCAGTGCCTTTAATGGGTTGTGAGGTCAGTTTCGTTCCCCGTTTGCACAAAAATCTTTCTGGTGTGGCTGATAAAATATATTGGCCATTAACTTTAAAATAACCTGCAAACGGTGTGGGAGAAAGCTGGTTTAAGGCTTCAAAAGTATGAATGGGGTCTATCTCGGCATTTTTTGCAAAAAATTCCTGACAAAAATTGATTTCATAAATATCGCCTTTATGGATGTGGCTCTTTAAAACCTCAACTTTAGCTATGTATTGATCTTGAGATAATTTTTGTGATATCCGGACCGCTTTAGATTGTTTATTATCTTCAAAAAAGAAGGCCTCAACCTCTCCTAAAATTGATTGTTCACCAAGCAGGATTTCAGCTTTACCATCTTTAAAAGCAATGAGGTATTTTGGAACAAAAAAGTATAAATCCGGGAAGTTTAAACCGTCGGGATTATTAGATTGAAGATCTTCTGTTTCGTTTTTTAAATCGTAGCTAAAATAGCCGAAAATCCATTGTTTGTGAACAGCATAAAAAATTTTTAGCTGATCGAAGGCGTTACCTGCAGAACATATTAATTCTGCATGAACATCAGCAGCAATAATGAAATCGTAAGCCGAATAAGCATCTTTGTATTCATTTGAATCAAAGAAACAACATACCTCGAACTGATTGGCCCAGTGTAATGCTTTTTGTTTAAATTCAGATATGTTTTGCGGGGTTTTCAAACTGTCGCAAAGGTAAAAATAGAGATGGTAATTGTAGAAAATTAATTTTTATCTTTTGAAACAACTTTTTTGAGTTTCCCATCATGCTTTCATTCGGATAAGTCGTCATTTCGAATGGGGTGCAGTGTGGCCGAGAACCACGAAGTGCTCAGCGAAGCTAAATCTTTTTAGATAGATCTCTCCATTTCGCTATGCTTCAGTCGAGATGACGGTAACGTGTAGTTAAGTAATCATAAAGCCTATGGCATTAAGATTCCCGCCTGTGCGGGAATGACGATTTTTTATTATAATTAACTAAAAACAAAAAAGCAACCCGTTATGGATTGCTTTTCTTTAATTAATCGTCACCCTGAATTATCTCAGGATCTATTAGTGTTAATAGAGTAGATAAATGCTGAAATAAATCCGATAACTATCGGATCAGCATGACGAATTATGTTTCTAACGTAACGCTAAAGTTTGTGCTCTGTCTGGTCCTACAGAAAGGAATTTGATTGGCACTTCCAGTTCTTTTTCTAAAAATGCGATATAATCAGTCAGCTTAGCCGGTATTTCATCTACTGAAGTGATTTTGGTTACATCTGTAGCCCAGCCCTCAATTGCTTTTAATACTGGTTTTGGTTCAATAGAAATGATATCGTAAGGCATGTAATCGATGGTTTCGCCATTATACTCGTAGTGGGTACAAGCGTAAATCGTATCAAAGGTATCTAAAACATCGGCCTTCATCATAATTAATTCGGTTACCCCATTTAACATGATCGCGTATTTTAAAGCAGGAAGATCGATCCAGCCACAACGGCGGGCACGACCTGTAGTTGCACCAAACTCGTGACCTAATGCGCGTAAATTTTCGCCAACTTCATTATCTAATTCAGTAGGGAAAGGACCGCCACCAACACGGGTGCAATAAGCTTTAAAAATACCATAAACAGCTCCAATTTTGTTTGGGGCAATACCTAAACCGGTACAGGCACCTGCAGTTGTGGTGTTACTCGACGTTACGAAAGGATATGAACCAAAATCTACATCTAATAAGGTTCCTTGCGCACCTTCTGCCAAGACCGCTTTTCCTTCTTTTAAGAAACCATTCACATAATGCTCACTGTCTACATGAGGAATGGTTTTTAAGAATTCGATGGCCTCAAAAAATGATGCTTCTTTTTCCGCTAATTCATATTCAAAACCTTCATAGTGAGAAAGGATTTCGGTATGTTTTTCTACCAGTTTGGCATAACGCTCTTTGAAATCAGGTAAGGTGGTATCACCAACGCGTAAACCGTTACGGCCGGTTTTATCCATATAAGTTGGACCAATACCTTTTAAGGTTGATCCGATTTTGTTTTTACCCATGCGTGCTTCGTTAGCGGCATCCAATAATTGGTGGGTAGGTAAAATCAAGTGTGCTTTACGGGCAATCACCAATTTGCCATCGGCAATCGGATCATGACCAGCTTTTTTTAAATTATCTAACTCTCTTTTTAGGATAATAGGGTCGATTACTACACCATTACCGATCAGATTCATGGTTTTCTCGTTAAAAATTCCTGATGGGATGGTATTTAAAACGAATTTTTTGCCATCAAACTCTAAAGTATGTCCGGCATTTGGGCCACCCTGAAAGCGGGCGATAAGATCATATTTTGGACTTAGTACATCAACGATTTTTCCCTTTCCTTCATCGCCCCACTGCAGGCCGAGAAGTACATCTACTTGCGTCATTATTTAATAAATTAAGCTGGTTTTATTTGTATTTTGATTTAATTTTGTTCAATTTTTTCGACTGTTGCTGCACTTTCACTTACTTTTCTGGCCATGCTGCAATCAGAGCAGAAACCATAAAGATTTAACGAATGGTGTTTAACATCAAATTTTAAAAGATCACCAACCATGGTTTGGATCTGGTGGATGCGGGGATCGCAGAATTCTACTACCTTACCACACTCGATACAGATCACGTGATCGTGCTGGCGGTAACCGTAAGATTTTTCGAATTGTGCCATGTTTTTACCAAACTGGTGCTTGGTAACCAGGTCGCAGGAAACCAATAATTCCAGCGTATTGTAAACCGTAGCACGGCTCACGCGGTACTTTTGGTTTTTCATGTGGATATACAGGGTTTCTACATCAAAGTGGTCGTTTCTTGAATATATTTCTTCCAATATAGCGAAACGCTCTGGTGTTTTACGTAGATTTTTGTTTTCTAGATAAGCCTCAAAAATCTTGCGAACGAGCTCATTTGTTTTTTGTTCAGACATAGTTTTTAAACTCCATTCAAAGGTAGTTAATTAGTTTGATTGTTCGAGGGTTAGATTGTTTAAATGTTGTAAGATTAGTCTGAAGTCCGCAGTCTTTAGTCCATAGTCAAAGCTTTCGACTTTGAACTCCGGACTCCTTGACTTAGGACTGTGGACTAACTAAGCATCAAACCTCGTTACGCCGGTTACGCCTCTCACTTTTAATAAATTTTTAATCAGGTTTTCCAGGTGTTCGGTATCGTTTACAAAAATCATAATCGAGCCATCAAAAATTCCCTCATTCGTATCTACGGTGATAGAGCGCATATTCACTTTAAAATCGGTGGAAATAACGCGTGTAATGTTGTTGATTAAGCCAACATCATCAATACCCACAATGCGTAAGCCGGTTAAGAAAGTTAATTCCTGTTGTTTGTTCCATTTAGCTTTAACCACACGATAACCATAATTGGCCATTAACTGTGCCGCATTTGGGCAGTTGGTGCGGTGTATTTTTATTCCTTCGCTTACGGTGATAAATCCAAAAACATCATCGCCGGGTATCGGGTTACAGCAGGCTGCCAAGGTATAATCGATACGCTGCATATCTTCACCAATGAGTAAAATATCAGATTCTCCACCCTTAATCTTACTCTTTATTCCATCAACAGAAAGATTTTCAGGTCTTTCCGGGCTACGGCTCTCTACTTCTTTTCCACTTGATAGATACTCTTTAATATCTTTCAGCTCTATTTTGCCGAGGGCAACATGTACAAAGAGTTCCTGGGTAGACGGTAGCTTAAAGAAATAGCTTAGTTTTTGAATGTTTTCTGTATTGTAGGTGATTTTAAGCGATTTCAGTTTTCTTTCTAAAATTTCCTTGCCATTTTCGGCAATTTTCCTTTTTTCTTCTTTTAACGACGACTTAATTTTCGACTTGGCTTTAGCGGTAACAACCACATTGAGCCAATCTTCTTTAGGCGTTTGTTTACTCGAGGTGATAATCTCTACCTGATCGCCATTTTGAAGTTTGTAGGAAATCGGAACCAGTTTGTGGTTAACCTTGGCACCAATACAGGTTGCGCCTACATCGGTATGGATCTCGAAAGCAAAATCCAATGCAGTAGCACCTAAAGGCAGTTGGATTAAAGCACCTTTTGGCGTGAAAATAAAAATCTCGTCCGAGAAAAGGTTCATTTTAAAATCATCGAGGAAATCTAAAGCATTGGCTTCAGGATTACTCAGCATTTCGCGTACTTTCTGGATCCATTGATCTAGACCATTGTCATTGCTCGATTCTTTGTATTTCCAATGTGCAGCAAAACCTTTTTCTGCAATTTCATTCATGCGTTGTGTACGGATCTGCACTTCCACCCATTGCCCGCGTGGACCCATTACCGTGGTGTGCAAGCTTTCGTAGCCATTTCCTTTTGGTGATGAAACCCAATCGCGTAAACGATCTGGATTTGGGCGGTATAAATCGGTTACGATGGAATAGGCTTTCCAGCAATCGGCTTTTTCATTTTCCGGTGCTGAATCCAAAATAATCCGGATGGCAAAAAGATCATAAACTTCCTCAAAAGGAATGTTTTTCTTTTTCATCTTGTTCCAGATCGAGTGGATAGATTTAGGTCTGCCATAAACATCGGCCACTAATCCTTGTTCATGAACTATCTCGTCAATAGGTTCTACGAATTTTTTGATGAAAAGTGCACGTTCTGCCTTTTTCTCGTTTAATTTTTTTGCAATGAATTTATAGGTGTCAGGATCAAGATATTTCATGGAAAGATCTTCCAATTCTGACTTTATGGCGTATAAACCTAAACGGTGGGCGAGGGGAGCGTACAGATAAATGGTTTCTGAGGCGATTTTAAGCTGCTTGTGGCGGGGCATAAAATCCATTGTACGCATATTGTGCAAACGATCGGCGAGTTTAATCAAAATTACCCGGACATCATCAGCCAGGGTAAGCAGCATTTTACGGAAATTCTCTGCCTGTAATGAGCTATTGGTATCGAAAACGCCAGAAATTTTGGTTAAACCATCTATTATTTTAGCAGTTTTTTTGCCGAATTCGCGTTCAATATCTTCTAAGGTAATATCGGTATCCTCTACCACATCATGCAGTAAGGCACATACTATAGAAGTTGTGCCCAAGCCAATTTCTTCGGCAGCAATCTGCGCAACGGCAATAGGGTGGTAGATATAAGGTTCGCCAGATTTCCGGCGCATGTCTTTATGGCTTTCGAGTGCCATATCAAAAGCTTTGCGGATTTCTTTTTTATCCCCCTTCTGTAAAGTAGATTTGCTTGCCCGTAGTAATGCCCTATATCTTTTTAGAATCTCTTGCTTTTCCGCCTCTAAATCAATCACTAACTCTGTTTTCATTTGTATTTTTTGCGTAAAAATTGCGTCTTATTTATGAATAAAACTTATATTAGTTCTGTTGAACAACTAATATATGAAATAACACCTAACTTTGTAAAAGTATAAATTTATGAAATTTAAAGGGCTATTTTTTCTTTGTATTGTAATGATTTATGGTGTTTCACTGCAAGCGCAGGAACCAACTGCCCCTGTATTCCCTAAGTTAGGCAAAAGTGATACCATAAAAGTAGCCTCAACGAATGACAATGGAGTAATGATTCCATGGATGCAACTGAATGAGGTTAACATTTATGCCGCCAGGATCTGGAAATCGCCCGCTGAGCAGGCTGCTTATAACCGTTTGCGGTACAATGTATTAAAGGTAATGCCTTATGCTTTGTTTGCTAAACGCCGTTATGAACAACTGGAGCAGGATTTGGCCAAAACGGCAGAAAAAAAAGAACAAAAACAATTGGTTAAACAATGCGACAAGGAAATCAAAGACATGTTTAACCGTGAAATAAAGGAGTTGACGATTACTCAAGGTCAGATTTTAACGAAACTCATCGATCGTGAAGTGGGCCGAACAACATATGATATTGTAAAGCAGACCAAAGGTGGTTTTGCTGCATTTTCTTATCAGATTGTTGCCCGTGTGGTGGGACATAATTTAAAAAGCACTTACGATCCGAATACGGATAGAGATATAGAATCTATTATCCGTACTTCAGGGTTTTATCAATAATATATCATGCAGGAGCGCATCCCAAATATTTATTCGTTTAAGGTTATGAAAGTTAATGGCGAAGAACAGCCGTTATCAGCTTATCGAAATAAGGTTGTTTTAATCGTAAATACCGCATCAGCATGTGGTTTAACACCACAGTTAAGGGAATTGCAGCAACTTAAGGACGAGGTTAACAGCCCTGATTTTGAAATTCTGGGTTTTCCTTCCAACGATTTTGGAAAGCAGGAACCTTTAAACGGATCTGATATTGCATCTTTCTGTGAAATTAACCATGGCGTGAAATTTCCGGTTTTTGATAAAATTATCGTTCGCGGGGAAAATGCTCACCCGCTTTACCAGTTCCTGAGCGATAAAAAACAAAACGCAAAACTAAGTTCAAAACCACGATGGAACTTTCATAAATACATCGTGAATAAAAATGGCGAGCTGGAAGATTATTTTTTCCCGTTCACTAAGCCATTAAATTCGAAAATCAAAAAGAAGATTCAGCAACTGCTGAGTCAGAATGCCCAATAATTAAATCAATGAAACCGACATTATTTAAATAATCATTAAACCAGATGGATAATGATTATTTTAATGATTAAAGGTTCCATCTGACAATTGAAAAACACAAAAAACAAAGATGAACTTAGATATTTTAGTAATAGCCGTGCATCCTGATGATGCAGAGCTTTGCTGTTCAGGTACGATTTTAAAACATATTGCCCTCGGTAAAAAAGTAGGTATTGTAGACTTAACCAGAGGTGAACTCGGTACAAGGGGGACAGCTGAAACAAGAGACGAAGAAGCGGCAGATTCAGCTAAAATTTTAGGCTTGCATATCCGCGAAAATCTGAGATTGAGGGATGGCTTTTTTCAGAACGATGAATTTCACCGTTTAGAAGTGATTAAAGCCATCAGAAAATACCAACCAGAAATTATTTTAAGCAACGCGCTTGAAGACCGTCACCCTGACCATGGAAGGGCTGGCGACTTGGTTTACGATTCCGTTTTTCTATCGGGTTTACCAAAAATAGAAACATCAGTTGATGGGATTCTGCAAGATGCACATCGTCCAAGATTGTTATTGCAATTCATTCAAGATCGGTATTTAAAGCCAGATATTATCGTAGATATCTCTGACCACATGGATAAAAAGATCGAATCGATCCAGGCTTTTAAAACACAGTTTTATAATCCAGATGTAGAAGGTCAGCAAACCTATATATCCTCGCCAGCGTTTTTTGAAAGCGTAATAGGCCGTTCGAGAGAATTTGGTAAAAGCATTGGAGCTACTTTTGGCGAAGGTTTTACTTCGAGGAAATTATTAGGTGTTGATAATTTGTTTGATTTGCGTTAAAATCAGCTATTTAATCAAATTAAAAGTGCATGCCTGGTATTTAAGACATGCACTTTTTTTAATAGCCCAATTATTTAGACTCTAAATTCCCCTTAATCTCACCAGCTTTAAATGCTGCTTTTGTTTTAAGATCGTCTACCTTATCGGCAGCTTTGTCAGCCAAATCGCTCGCTTTGTCTTTCAGGTTTTCTCCTGTTGTTTCAGCCTGGCCTTTAGCTTCTCCGGCAGCAAATGCTCCCTTTGTTTTCATTTCATCGTATTTGTCTTCAGCTTTATCTTTCAGGTCTTCAGCTTTATCCTTTACATCTTCCCATACATCCGCTGCTTTATCTTTTGCGTCTTCCCAGGCATCTTCAGCTTTGTCCTTTAGATCGCTTAATTTACTCTTTGCTTTATCAAAGAAACTTTGTTCTTCTTCTGGTAATTGATTTTCTGTGCTCATATAAATTGAATTTAATTAGAACCATAAAACAGTACTTTAATAATAATGTTTTGCATTACACTTTCCAGTTGTGAAGTGCTAAATAGTTAGTATGGAGCGATCTAAATGATGAGCCAACAAAACTGACCTTCATTTGTTATTCTCAAAACGAATAATAATGGCGAATATATTTTCTTCTCTCAAAAACGCTTACCAACTTTTTAAACATGTAGATTTCGGCAAACTGGAAGCTTTATCGAAAAAGGTTGATTTACCCAAAATGGTTGAAACGATATCAAGCCTCGATGATAAACAGATTCAGGGGATGATGAAAATGATGGGTGGATCTGGGAAAAAGAAAGAATTGCCACCTATTGAGGGCGATTTTTACCATTTGGGCGATGAAGCGTTAAAGGATGAAGACCGTGCACTTCAGTTAAAAGTACGGGCTTTTTTAGAGCAGGAAGTAAAACCCATCGTGAACCACTATTGGAACAAGGCAGAATTTCCATTTGAAATTATTCCAAAACTTGCTGAACTTAATATTTGTGGTTTAACCTACAAAGGTTATGGCTGTCCGGGTAAATCGAATTTGATGGAAGGCATTTTAGCGATGGAGATGGCCAGGATTGATACCTCAATTTCTACTTTTTTTGGGGTACAGAGCGGTTTGGCCATGGGATCGATTTATTTATGCGGTTCGGAAGAACAAAAACAACAGTGGTTACCGCTAATGCAGCAATTTAAAATCATAGGCGCATTTGGGTTAACTGAGCCCGAAGTTGGGTCTGCCGCTGCCGGCGGATTAACCACAACCTGTAAAAAAGTAAATGGCAAATGGATATTAAACGGTCAGAAAAAATGGATTGGTAATGCCACCTTTGCCGATATCTTAATTATCTGGGCACGCGATGAGGATAGCGGAGAAGTGAAAGGGTTTATCGTAAAAAAAGATAATCCGGGTTTTGCCGTAGAGAAAATGCAGGATAAAATGGCCTTACGGATTGTACAGAATGGAATTATTACCTTAACCAATTGCGAGGTAGAGGAAGCAGATCGCCTGCAAAATGCCAACTCATTTAAAGATACCGCTAAAGTACTACAAATGACAAGGGCAGGTGTGGCCTGGCAGGCGGTAGGTTGTGCCCGCGGCGCTTATGAAAATGCCTTGGAATATACGCGTACCCGAAAACAGTTTGGTAAACCCATTGCATCTTTTCAATTGATTCAAAATCACCTGGTAGAGATGTTATCGAATTTAACGGCTATGCAAACACTTTGTTTCCGTTTATCACAGCTACAGGACCAGGGTTTATTGAAAGATGAACATGCTTCGCTGGCCAAGGTTTTCTGTTCATTAAGAACGCGTGATGTTGTCAGTAAAGCAAGAGAAGTGATGGGCGGAAACGGTATTTTACTTGAATACAATGTAGCACGTTTTGTGGCCGATGCCGAAGCAATTTATTCTTATGAGGGTACCAAAGAAATTAACACCCTGATTGTAGGTAGGGCGATAACGGGGTTTTCAGCTTTTGTTTAGATGATCGGAACTTAACGAAGTTTGAAAAGGTAATTAGTTGCTTGTCAGTCTGAGCGTAGTCGAAGACCGCTGTGCATAATGATAAATTTTTAGGTTTTGGAAATGAATGTCAGTATTTCATAGGTACTGTTGCCCTGCCATTCGCTGCAATCTTTTTGCGCGTTTTGTAGTGCCTGGTACTAAAGTAGTGTGCTGTACAGATGCTTCGTACCTCAGCATGACAGCATATGCAAGGGTAGTGCAAGCAAAAAGGATTTTCGCTGCTGTCAGGTTTATTGAACGATGGCTTGCTTTCAAGGTGCAAAACTTTGTATGTAAACCCGATTGCAGCGAACATCCCGATTTTTTCATCGGGATAAAGCGGAAAGCGGGACTGAAAATGCCAAATGTGCTGGACCCTTCATTTCCGAATAATGATAAATTTTTAGGTTTTGGAAATGAATGTCAGTATTTCATAGGTACTGTTGCCCTGCCATTCGCTGCAATCTTTTTGCGCGTTTTGTAGTGCCTGGTACTAAAGTAGTGTGCTGTACAGATGCTTCGTACCTCAGCATGACAGCATATGCAAGGGTAGTGCAAGCAAAAAGGATTTTCGCTGCTGTCAGGTTTATTGAACGATGGCTTGCTTTCAAGGTGCAAAACTTTGTATGTAAACCCGATTGCAGCGAACATCCCGATTTTTTCATCGGGATAAAGCGGAAAGCGGGACTGAAAATGCCAAATGTGCTGGACCCTTCATTTCCAAATAATCATGAATTTTTAGGCTTTGGCCCGACGTTTAACTTCTGTTTAAAAAGGATGTTTATTAAATGCGACCTGGCTCATCGCACTTTTTTCATATAAAGCAATACAGGCTTTGTTGAAGGCTGGATCAAAATTTACTTCACCAGGCTGTAAGTTCTGCGGAATATTTGCATGATGCATAAAAAAATACACTTTGGTATTACCATATTTGGTATGGGGCATTAAATTGCCATAATCTTCCATTTCTTTCCAGATCGAATCTTTAACTGTCACCACATAAATCCGTTGGATAGGGCCGGTGTTATTGTCATTTCTATATTTGATCACTTCTTTAAAGCCAGCTTTCATATCACTAATTCCTGGCTGATCAAAAACATTTTTAACCATAAAAAAGATCAATACTAAAACACCTGCAACCAGGAAATAAACCGACGATTTTCTGTTCATGCCTACAATAAAGGCAATATTTTTTCCATAACCGTCAGGCCTTCGTCAATATGCTTTTGCCCAATGCAGAGTGCCGGACGGAAACGTATCGTTTTTTCACCACAACCCAAAAACATCACATTGTTTTCCAGTCCTTTGCCAATAAATGCATTGCGCATTTCTTTTGTCGGGAAATCGAAAGAGCATAACAGGCCTCTTCCACGTACATTTGTCATTTGATCGAATTTATGCGATAGATTTTCCAGTTGATCTTTTAAGTATAGGCCTACTTTTGATGCATTTTCGCATAGCTGATCTTCCGCTATAATCTGTAAAATCTGAGAAGAACGTACCATATCAACCAAATTGCCTCCCCATGTGGAGTTAATTCGGCTGGGTACTTTAAATACATTACTTTCAATTTCATCTACCTTTTTGCCAACAAGGATGCCGCAAACCTGCATTTTTTTGCCGAAAGCGATAATATCCGGTCGGGCTTTTTCACTAAAATGCTGGTGGCACCAGAATTTACCCGTTAATCCTACGCCAGTTTGTACTTCATCATAAATCAAAAAGGCATCATTTTCATCCGCCAGTGTTTTAAGTTGAATCAAAAACTCTTCTCTCAGGTGGTTATCTCCTCCTTCTGATTGGATGGGTTCTATAATGATGGCGCAGATCTCATCTTTATTCTCTGCAAAGGCTTTTTTGATCTGTGCAAGCGAAGCCTCTTCAGTTGCAATGGCATGATTTAAGTGATTTCCGGAAAGCGGAAATTTAACTTCCGGAACGGCCACCCTCGGCCAGTCGAACTTGGCAAACCATTTTGTTTTATCGGGTAGCGTATTGGTTAAACTCAGTGTGTAACCTGTACGGCCATGAAAAGCCCTTTCAAAGTGTAAAACTTTAAAACCTTTTTCTTCAGTATATCCTTTTGCAAAGTTTTTCTGAACCTTCCAGTCCATGGCAACCTTAATGGCATTTTCTACTGCTAAGGCTCCACCTGCAATAAAAAAAGCGTGTGGCAGATAATCGGGAATACCAATTTTAGAAAATGTTTCCACGAATTGTGCATATTGCTGGGTATAAACATCGGAGTTCGATGGATTGGACAAAGCAGCGAGTAAAAGATTCTTTTTAAAAGCTTCGTCATTAACCATTTTAGGGTGGTTATAACCCAATGGAACAGAAGCAAAACAAGTGAAAAAATCGAGTAAAGTCCTATTGTATTTCGAGTCGTAAATGTAAGCGCCCTGACTTTTTTCCATATCATAGGTCAGGTCGAAACCATCGGCCAAAATGTGCTTACTCAAAGATTCGTTAACGCGATCTGCAGGTACTGTTAATTGATACATAAACTTGGTTTTGGTATAATCCAAATTTAGTTAAATGTGCCTAAAATCAAAATTTAAGCACTTTTTCTGCATTTTACTTAAAAAATAGGTTTAAACAGTTTAAAGTATGATTATAGACAAAATCGGGTTTTGGACTTCACAGATGTGGAAAACTTTTTTAATGGAATGCTTTATTAAAGTACCTTTTTTTGATAAATATGCGGGCACCAACCTTTTTATTTTCCATTCATTAGGGAAGCTGCTTCTGTTGCATACTGGCGGATCTATATTTTAGAAAAACTAGTTTTATCATTTCAGGCATAAAATAAATCTTTAGCTTGAATGATGTTAACTTCTTTACTGGCAATAATGTTCTGACCAGTCCGTTTTTAAAACTAAAAACTCCTTTTAACTATGGAAAAAAGATGTTATTTCATACTGATCATGGTGGTTGCCCTATGTGGTTCAGCTGGCGCACAAGCAACAACTGCCAAACCGCCCACGGTTTTAGCAACCAACAGAAAGATGATTGATTCCCTGGATCAGAAAATTGTTGAAACAATAGCCCTTAGGGAAAAACTGGTTAAGGAGATCGGAGAATATAAGGCCAAGCATAAAATCCCGGCGCTACAGACTTCCCGCTTTCAGGAAGTAGTCAATCATGCTGTTAAGGCTGGAATGCAGCAGGGTTTATCTGAGGAATTCGTTACCGAGCTTATGAATGCGATTCATCGCGAAAGTCTTAGGATTGAAAGCAAAGCCGCTAATTATTGAAATTAATTTTTAAAATCAGAATTCAGTACACAAAAATCCACATCTAAACACATGTTTAAATGTGGATTTTGTGTTTTAGAGCAAAGCTGTTTAAAATATGATTAAAGACAACTCAACTTTTGGACTTTCAAAAGTGTGGAATGGTTTTTCATTTGATCAATGCTTTTTGTCTTTTAGCTGACAGCCTGCTGCTTCAATAATGTGCACTGGCAAACATTGCTACAATTTGTCCAGAAAATCCAGGTATAGCGGAACGCTTTTTTCAACCCAGTCTTCAGAAGGATGATGATCAATTCCATAGTATGCAAAAAATGGTTGGTAATCGGCTTTAACATATTCAAAAGAAAGCTCAAAAGGACGGGTAAGTTCTTCCAGCGGATATTTGTAAATACCAGAAGAACTGAGCTCATCCTGATCTACACCTAATGAAATGGCCAATGCGATTTTTTTGTCTGCAACTTTATAACCGCTTTTGCTTCCATATGCCCAGCCATGTGTAAGCACCTCATCTAACCATTTTTTGAAAAAGGCAGGGCAGTTAAACCAATAATAAGGAAACTGAAAAACAATCTTTTCATAATCTTCGATCAACATTTGTTCTGCAGGCACATTGATTTTTCCATCAGGATATACCTCATGCAATTGATGTATATGGAATTTATCAGGGAATTTACGAAGTTCTTCGATCCATCTCTTGTTAACAACAGAGTTTTGGATATCGGGATGAATGACGATGATGAGTGTTTTCATTTCAGTAGTTTTAAAATTATCAGCTACAAAAATAAGATAGCTTGCCTGCAATATGTATATTAGCTACCCATTGTATGATACTATAAAAAATGTAAGTAATGTCTAAAATCAAGGAAACATCGACCAATTTTGCAAATAAGCAGGCATTAGCCGATGAATGTCCGGAAGTTTATGCGGCCAATATTATCGGAGGGCAATGGGCATTGGTCATCTGTTCCTGGTTAATTAATGGCAAACTCAGATTTGGTGAACTGAAAAAACTGTTGCCTAATATTACCGAACGCATGTTGACGCTTCAGCTCCGAAAACTGGAAGAGAACAAAATTATTAAACGTACTGTTTATGCTGAAGTTCCGCCACGTGTGGAATACGAACTAACACCAATAGGTTACGAACTTAAAGCAGTTATTAAACAACTGGAAAGTTGGGGAGATAAACATAAGGCACTGGATTCAGCAAACAGCTTAAACATTACCAAAACGAATTAAGCAAAAAGAAACTTCTAAAACTTATCCATCATCCCCAAAAGGCCCATTAGCCCCCCTGTATGGATTGCCAACACTTTTTCATCTTTGCCGATAATGCCTTGTTTTGCTAAATCCTGGATGGCATAAAACATTTTTGCTGTATAAACAGGATCCAAAAGTATTCCGCTCTTTGCCGTAAAGGTTTTGATAAAGCTAATCAGTTCAGGAGTGGTTTTGGCGTAGCCTCCAAAATGATAGTCAAGATGAAGTTTGAGATGTTCAGATACAGGTGTATATTGTGCAATTTCTTCTTGAATAAAATAAGCCCCCTTTAGTACGGGGATGATATGTAACTTCGTATTTAGCTGGTGTTGCCTGATCCCGCTCAACAAACCTGCCGCTGTGGTTCCTGTTCCTGCAGCACAAAAAATGTGGTCGTATGGTGCTGTCAATTCGTCGATTATTTCTGCACAACCGATGGTGGCCTCAACAGAAGCTCCGCCTTCATTTATAAAATAAGCCTGTTCATCATGGGCGAAATGCTTTGCGAACAATTGGAGTTTATCCCGATAACTTTCGCGGTCGGTAAAAATGAGTTTCATCCCAAATAAGCTGCAGAGCAATAACATCTCATTTTTTACTTCTTCGCCACGTACAAAAGCAGTTGATTGGAGTCCTGAGCGTGATGCAGCAGCGGCTGTAGCGACCAGGTGATTGGAATAAGCACCACCAAAGGTAACCAGATGCGTTTTGTTTTCATCCTTTGCCTTCGCTAAAATATATTTGAGTTTGCGCCATTTATTGCCCGAAATGTAAGGGTCAATAAGGTCATCCCTTTTAACAAACAGGTTGTTTAATGGTGCAAATGATATTTTCTGTACAGGGCTATATATTTCTTCTAACACGCGTAAAAATAAAAAACACCTGAATATTTCAGGTGTTTTCAAACACTATTAAATTTATAAGTCACTTATTTACCGATACCTAAACCAATACCGGCATTAACCATGCTGTATTTTGCCTGGGTATATGAACCATAGAACTTAAAGAAACCAAACTTCAGCTGAAAGCCTACACTTCCTCTTACCCCATTGATATCTCTTTGATTTACAGCAATCGGGTCGGTATAATTTACCGACTGACCATTACCAGTATCAAAAGAATAGGTACCCAAAGCCTTTAAATCAGTATTAGAAGTTTGATACCCCAGACTGGCAAATGGCGTAAAAAATAAAATTTGTTTTGATACAATTGCGTCAAAATTTACGCCGTTAAACCTGGCATCGATATGTTGGTTAGAACCTGTCGAATTATTGATATTTAAAGGTAAGGTGTATTTATATTGTGTAAAACCACCTGCAATAGCAATATCAACTGGAATAAGCTTTTCGGTAGTATTCCCCACAAGTAGTGGCAGCAATTCTACCTTCGCTCCAAAACCAATCATTGATAGACTCCCCAGATCGCTGCCCAGTTTTATTTTAGGCATTGCTCTTAAAGTAACATCAATGTTTTTGGGCAGACCCAAAGTAGCTTGTAACTGTACAGCAGGCACAACATGGAAGCCTAAACCTTTTGGAAGATTAAAAAATGATGTTGTAGGTTGGCCGTTGCTGGCATAAATCTGCATTTTTCCGCCAACCTCATCGTTGCCAAAAGCAGTTGGACCTATAGATGACGAACCAACTGCAGGTCTGATGTTATTAAGACCTAATGTATTTACATCATAGCTTCGGGCTGATTGCGGCACAAAGGCGCCGGAAACTGAAAAGCGAACATCGAATTTTAACAAACCTTTAGATTTTGCAGTATTACTCCATCCATCCGTTAAGCCAATGCCCAAACCTTTGTATAAGGGATCGAAATAAGCGTTGATCAATTTGGTCGCATCATCCGGACCAGACTTAAAAAGGTCCCCAACATTTTGCTGAGCGTTTGCTTTTTGAGCAAATACCAATAAAAATAAGGCGCATATGGCCTTTAAAACGTAGCATTTTTTCATATAAGACAATTTAGAATGATTTGATTATGAGTAAAGATAATGCTGTTTTTCTGAAAAATGCAATCATTAAAAAATTCTTGAACTTAAAAGTTTATTTTTGCACCATGGAAAATGTGGTCGGATTGCAGGAATCGGAAGAGCAGGAATTATATGAACATTTAAAGATTATTGTTGATAAGGGGCAGTCTTTGCTGCGTATCGATAAATTTTTGATGGTGCGTGTAGAAAATGCTTCCCGAAACCGTATTCAGAATGCAATTGATGCAGGGAATGTACTGGTTAACCAGAAACAGATAAAAGCGAGTTATAAAGTTAAACCTTATGATGAAATATCTATCGTTTTACCCCATCCGCCACGTGACACAGAAGTTTATCCTGAAGATATCCCATTGGATATTATTTACGAAGACGGCGATTTGCTGGTAGTAAATAAGCCTGCCGGGATGGTTGTACACCCTGGTTTTAATAATTATACCGGAACATTGGTTAATGCTTTGGCCTTCCACTTTGAACAACTCCCTCAACTCCCCGGCAATGATGGCCGTCCTGGCCTGGTACACCGGATTGATAAGGATACCTCGGGATTATTGCTGATCAGTAAAAATGAAAAATCGATTACACATCTTGCCCGTCAGTTTTTTGATCACAGTATAACCCGTAAATATATTGCATTGGTTTGGGGTGATATCGAAAACGAAGGAACGGTAAGCGGTTACATCGGCCGAAGTGTGAAAGATCGTCGGGTGATGGATATTTACGATGATGAAGAAAAAGGAAAATGGTCGGTAACGCATTATAAAGTATTAAAGCGTTTAGGGTATGTTACCTTAATCAGTTGTGAACTCGAAACCGGCCGCACACACCAGATCAGGGCGCACATGCAGCACATTGGTCATCCATTATTTAACGATGCTATGTATGGCGGCGATAAGATTTTAAAAGGCACTACGTTTAATAAATACAAACAGTTTGTGGATAATTGTTTCGAATTGTTGCCACGACAGGCTTTACATGCGCAAAGTTTAGGTTTTATACATCCAAGTACTAAAGAATACATGCATTTTGAATCCCCACTACCGCCCGATTTTAAAGCTGGTTTAACCAAATGGGAAAATTATATCGCTACATCATAAAATATGTCTCAGGATTACCTTTTATTTAATGATGAATTTTTGGCGGCAGATACCCCGATTTTAACAGCTTCGAACAGAAGTTTTAAATTTGGTGATGGATTGTTCGAAAGCATGCGGATGATTAATCATAAGTTGCAATTTGCCGATTTACATGCCGATAGATTAACGGCTGGCATGAAAGCGCTAAAAATTGACGGACATGCTTTAATGGACGACTATTTTCTGCGTCAAAAAACCGCCGATCTGGTAAAACGCAACAAATGGAACGGTAACGTCCGTTTCCGGCTGTCTGTTTACAGGGGAGGAGCTGGGGTTTATACGCCTGAAATCAATAAAGCAGGTTATATTTTGGAGGGTATTCCTTTAAAAACATCTATATATGAGTTAAACAGTAAAGGTTTGATCATTGATGTTTATGATGAAATGACTAAACCAGTTAATAAACTCTCGAATTTTAAAACTGCCAATGCCCTGCTTTATGTTATGGCCGGGCTTTTTAAAAGCCAGCACCGCCTGGATGAGGCCATGATCCTGAACCAACATGGATTTCTTTGCGAAAGCATCAGTGCCAATGTTTTTGTAGTATACAATAAACAGATTTATACACCTGCCCTTGCAGAAGGTTGTATCAGTGGTGTAATGCGTACAGCTATTATGCAATTATGTAAAATGAACGATATGCCTTTAATTGAGGCACAGATCAACCCCGAAATATTAAAAGAAGCCGAAGAAGTTTTTATTACTAATGCTACTCAAGGCATACAATGGGTAATGGGCTATGGGAGGAAACGGTATTTTAATGAGGTATCTAAGTTTTTGATCGAGAAATTGAACGCTTTATAATAACCTGTCCTCAATTTCCATAGGAGGCAAATTTCTTTTGCTTCGGCGATGTTACATTTGATTTCTATCGGTTTGTGTTGACCTGAACTGTATTTTTAGTATTATTGGTCACACACACAAATTTAACCGAAATGAAAAAATTACTCATGCTCGTAATGGCTTGCTATGGCCTGAACGCCCGTTCACAGCAGTTGAACGAATCCAGAAACTTTCTGTACTTCTATTCAGATTCTACAGTTTATGCACAAAAGATCAGGTTGCGGCCGGATTTAACCGGCGGGTGGTCGCTTCGGGCCGATTCAAGGCGGATACCGGTGTCACAGGTCAAATTTTTTAATAATCAGGATGGCTTTTTTGCCAACACCAGAAAACTCAGTCTTTTGGGAGCGGCCTCTTTTGCGGAGCGGATTATTGAAGGTAAACTCAATCTTTATCAGGAAGTAACTTATGATGATGTTCCGATAGAAGGTGAATATTATGGATTTATAGATTACAGGCGGCAGGCAGTAAACAACCGGATGTTTATTAACAAGGGTTATGCCGATATTAAAAGGGTAAACTACCGCAATTTAAATGATGCCATGGCTGATAACCCGAAAAGTTTAGCGCTGTTAGGACGATATCGGAATACTAAAATTACAGGTATTGCGATGTACGTGGCGGCAGGAGCTGCAATTATTGCCAGTGGGATTACGCTAATGTCGGAAGGTAAACAGACCGGTACAACTTTTGGCGGGATTCCTAAATATGCAGACCGTAGTTATACCGGCAGTTTTGTTTTGCTGGGCCTGGGTGCGGGTTTAAGTATAGGAGGATTTCTGGTAGGCGAATCTGGTAAAAAGAATATAGAAAAGGCTATTGATAATTATAACCGGTAGCTGAACAAGATTGTTATTGCTTTCCAGAAAAAGAGGGATTTAATTTGGTCATCATGCAAAGATTTAACCCTTTCTTTTTCTGGAAAGCAAATTCTGTGGTACTTCGGTTCCGCTAGTCCCGCCCTTTGCTTAATCCCGATAAAATGATCTCATGAATGAAATATCCTTAAACGGGATAACGCTGTCGGTCGGGTATTTACTGCCGGCAGTAGTCCTGCCGTAGTCACCCAAACCCATCTATGTGCGATTTTTTAAACAAAGAATCTAAACTTTAAAAGATCCTTCATTGCATTCAGGATGACATATAGTTTACTGCCGGTTGTTAGACTTCAGGCTCCAGACTTAGGACTCCAGACTTAGAACTCCAGACTAGGGACTAACTTACAACCGCATTCCCCTTAAAAAATCCTCGATCAGCATTCTTTTTTTGCCTTCATATTGAATATCTAAAAGTTTGATAAAACCATCTTTAGCCGCAAATTTTAAATAGGTTTTACCGTCTGTTAAAAAACCGCCAGCCGCTATGCCCGGTTCTTTATCTTCTATTTCGGCCTTAAATATCTTCAGGGTTTTATCGTTTAAAAAAGTAAAGGCAGTAGGGTATGGACTCAGTCCGCGGATTAAATTATAAACCGTCTCTGCCTTGTTATTCCAGTCGACTTTGCAATCGTCTTTGAAAATTTTTGGAGCATGTTTTAAGTCGCCGCTTTGTGGCTGCGGTTGTTCATTAACCTCGCCAGCCTCAATGGCTTTAAGCGTTTTTACCAGCAGGTTGGCGCCAATGTGCATTAGTTTATCGTGTAGGTCGCCGGCATTTTCTTCATCAGTTATGGGCGTACGGTCACTAAGGATAATATTGCCGGTATCGATTTCATGCGTGAGGAAAAAAGTGGTTACACCGCTTTCTTTTTCTCCGTTTATGATGGCGTGATTTATCGGGGCAGCGCCACGGTATTGTGGTAAAAGCGATCCATGCAGGTTAATGGTTCCTTTTGGCGGCATATTCCATACCACTTCAGGTAACATTCTAAAAGCCACAACTACTTGTAAATCGGCTTTATATGATCTGAGTTGCTCAAGAAATTCAGGGTTCTTTAACTTTTCTGGCTGCAGAACAGGAATGCCTTTTTCTACAGCGTATTTTTTTACTGCACTTTCATTCAGTTTTTGGCCACGTCCGGCAGGCTTATCTGGTGCAGTAACCACTGCAACTACATCGAAACTGGCTTGTACCAAGGCATCTAAAGAGGCTACCGCAAAATCGGGCGTACCCATAAAAACTATTTTCATAAGGAAAGTGTTGTGTTTCTAAAAATAACGTGGATATCCACGCTAAAGTTTTGCAAAATAACTAAAAATAAACCCATACTTACAGGCAAAAATGGTACAAGGCAAAGATGTTGTTAAAGCAAGCGGATTGGTGTACGTAACTGACGGTATGCCTGGTATTTACCGAAAAGGTAAGCCAGGTAAATTCCATTACGAAGATAAAGATGGACATAAAATAACCGAAGAGAAGCACCTCGATAGGATAAAAGCACTGGTGATTCCGCCTGCATGGCAAAACGTATGGATTGCCAACAAACCCAACGCATATCTGCAGGTTACCGGCATTGATGCCGCCGGCAGAAAACAATATAAATACCATGGCAAATGGACCAGCCGCCGATCTGAAGATAAATATTTTCGTCTACTGGAATTTGGAAAAGCATTGCCAAATGCCAGGAAAAATCTCGAAAAAGACCTCCGGAGGAAAGAATTAGATGAACGAAAGGTATTGGCCATTTCGGTCGATGTGCTTCAAAAAACATTGATTCGTGTGGGTAACGAAAGTTATAAACAGCTTTATGGTTCTTTCGGCCTCACTACCCTGCGCGATAAACACGTCAAAATCGACGGTAGTAAAATTACGATGGATTTTATAGGTAAAAAGGGTGTTCAACAGAAAGTAGAACTGAACGACAGATCATTAGCCAAACTGGTCAAAAAATGCAGGGATATTCCCGGGCAGGAATTATTTCAGTTTTATACTAATGGCAAAGAACACAAAAGTATCGATTCGGGTAAAATAAATTCATATATCAGAGAAATTACAGGTGATGATTTTACTGCCAAAGATTTTAGAACCTGGGGCGGAACATTGGAGGCATTGCGCCAGTTTTCGAAGTGCAGTGCCGACGAAAACTTTAACCTCAACTCTAAAAAGGCCATTGTTAGCGTGTTGGATTGCGTAGCAAAAAAATTAGGTAATACAAGGGCAGTATGTAAAAGTTCTTATGTGTACCCGCTGTTGCTTACCGCTTATGAAAACGATGAACTGGGCAAATACATGAAAAAAATGAATAACAATAAAATAACCGGAAAACTGGGCCTGGCGCATGATGAGAAAGTATTATTATCATTTTTAAAAGCCAATAGTAAGTAGAAAACCAATTATATTTGTCCTTTCATCCTAATATGCACATTAATCTTGACGATAAAGCTGCCGTTTTTTATACATTGATTGAAGAATCTCCGATGCCTATTGCATTGTATGTTGGAGAAAAAATGGTGATCAAAGTAGCCAATAAGGCCATACTTAAAGCTTGGGGTAGGGATAGTAGCGTTATCGGGCAGGAACTTGCCATTGCATTGCCTGAATTAAAAGACCAACCTTTTTTAAGCATTTTGGAAGAGGTTCGCCAAACAGGCATTGCTTACGAAACAAAAGAAGACCGCGTATTGCTGATCAACAATGGTGTACTGCAGACCTTCTATTTTGATTTTATCTATAAACCTTTAAAAGATGATAACGGGAAGGTTTGGGGCATCGTTAATAACGCCACTAATGTTACCGAGCTGGTAAATGCCCGATTAAAGATTAAAGCCAGTGAAGAGCTTTTCCGGAAGATGATTCAGGATGCACCTGTAGCCATAGGTATTTTAAGGGGCGAAAATTTTATAATTGAACAGGCAAATGCAGATCTTTTAAAATTATGGGGTAAAACAGAAGAGGTAATCGGGCTCCATTTAATGGATGGTTTGCCCGAATTAAAGGGACAACCCTTTCCCGATTTGTTAACTCAGGTTTACCAGACAGGGGTACCCCATTATGGCTATGAAACCATGGCGAGTTTAGAAAGAGATGGTGTACTTCAGGATTATTATTTCAATTTTGTATATGACCCAATCCGCGATCAACACAATGTGGTGACCGGGATCATGGTTGTGGCCAACGAAATCACTTCGTTAGTACATTCGCGGATGGAAATGGCCAAAAGCGAAGAACGTTTCAGGAATTTGTTATTGGATACTCCAATGGCCACAGGCTATTACGAAACGGAAGATATTATAATCTCTCTGGCTAACGATGAAATGCTGCGGTTCTGGGGTAAAGATAAAAGTGTAATCGGAAAGCCGATGGAAGAGGCTATACCTGAATTAAAAGGACAACCTTTTATCGATATTTTAAAAGAGGTTTATCGTACAGGTATTCCCTACCATGCTGATCAGCAGGAGGCTTTATTACCTATTAATGGTAAAATGGAAAGCCTGTGGTTCAATTTTACTTATAAACCTTTGAGGAACGCCGAAGGGAAAGTTTATGCCATTTTACACGCTGCGATGGATGTAACTAAACAAGTTCAGCTACAGCAACAAAAAGATGAATTTTTGGGCATTGCGAGTCACGAATTGAAAACACCTGTAACCAGCATAAAAGCTTATGCGCAGGTATTGGAAAGGATGATCAGAAATGATGGTGATGAGAAAAAGGCTGATATGGTGCGCAAAATGGATTTACAGTTAAACCGTTTAACCGGTTTAATCGGCGATTTACTTGATGTAACCAAAATACAGTCGGGGAAAATGACTTTTAATCCGGCAAAATTTGATTTTGATGAGGCGGTAAAAGAAATTGTAGATGAAATGCAGCACATCACTTCTAAACATTACATCAAAACCGATTTAAACAGCAATGCCATGGTTTATGTGGATCGGGAACGTATTGGCCAGGTGATTACCAATTTTTTATCAAATGCGATTAAATACTCTACTGATGCCAATCAGATTGATGTAAGTACCTATTTGCTAAACAACGAAGTAATTTTGTGTGTAAGGGATTATGGAATCGGGATTTCGAAAGAGCTGCAACACCTGGTTTTCGATCAGTTTTATCGGGTAGGTGGAAGCCTGCAGCATACCTACCCTGGTTTAGGTCTTGGACTTTATATTTCTGCAGAAATTATCAAAAATGAAAGGGGGAGAATTTGGGTAGAAAGTGAAGAGGGGCAGGGTGCCTCGTTTTGCTTTGCCTTAAAAATTTAATTACACCAATTCATAATTTAACTGGTGTAATTCTTTATCCTGTATTATTCTTTAGGTGCCTTTTTTATCGGATGAACAGGTTGTTCTTCGTTTTCACGCTGTTTCGCCGGATTACTGGTTTTAGGCGCTTTATTCGGCGTACTGTCGTTTTCTTTTCTTACGGTTTTATGGTCAACAGGTTCCCTGCCTTTTGGCACCTCTTCCTGGTAATTACTTCCTGGTTTATCGCTTTTAACTTTTGGACCGCTCATATTTATAGTGATTGAATGATTGATTTTTGAATGAGACAGATATCTATTCGTTTTATATATAACAACACTCAATCTGTTAAGTTTGAAAATCTTCCAAAACAGTTTATCTTTCCCTCACTCCATCATTAATTATAAAGCAAATATTTCTTGCGCATGGTTTTGTATGCATTAAGGCCGGGTTCCCAGCTGGCTCTGATTTCTGCTTCACTTTTGCCGTCAATTACCTGCTGCCTGAAATCGGCAACACCAACTAATCTTTCAATAACGCCCATCTCTTTGCTCAGTTTAGTGTTGAAAAAGTCTTCTTTTTTGGGCGATGCCTGATATAAGGAAATTAACCACGATAAATTGATCTGTTTGCTTTTGCGTAATTCTGCTGTATCATAATTTCGCAAGTCTAATCCATAACAAACCTGATCTTGAAATAATGGTGTTTCAGACATTCCTTTTATACTTTTTGGCGTAAAACTAAAGTCGAATTTGCCTTTAAGATAAGGCGCTCCAACAATAGTAAAAGGAAACATTGTTCCGCGGCCATGGTTTAAATAAGTGCCTTCAAATAAACAGGTTGATGGGTAAAGTAAAATAGATTGCTGTGTATTTAAGTTAGGAGAAGGTTTAACCGGTAAAGTATAATCCATGTTATGGTCGTAATTGGCATTTTTGATAATGATAATTTTGCATTTCACCTTATCTTTCAACCAGCCTTCGCCATTTAACATCTGTGCATATTCGCCAACCGTTAAGCCATGTGCAATAGGTATTGGCTGCACCCCAATGCCCGATTTAAATTTTGGATCTAAGATCGGTCCGTCGATTAAATAACCATTTGGATTTGGACGGTCTAAGATTAATAACGTTTTATTGTTAGCAGCACAGGCTTCCATAACATGTTGCAGGGTATTGATATAGGTGTAAAAACGGACACCCACATCCTGGATATCGAAGATCATCAGATCAATATCCGCTAAATCTTCAGCTGTTGGGGTACTGTGTTTGCCATAAAGCGATATGGCTTTTATGCCAGTTTTAGTGTCGACATCATCTTTAACGGTAACACCAGCACTGGCATTTCCTCTAAAACCATGCTCAGGCCCAAATATCTTCTGGATTTTTACACCTCTTTTCAACAGACTATCAACCGATGTTTGCGTACCAATAATCGATGTAGGATTAACCACCATGCCAACACGTTTGTCTTTTAATAGCGGCAGGTACTTCTCGGTCTGCTCAGCACCGGTTTTAATTGCAGTTGATAATTTTACCGTCTTGATCATCAGTTTTTTGTTTTCAGGGCTTTTTTTGCCCAAAACCTCTTGTTCTTGTGGTTTGGATTGCCCACAGGCCGATAATGCGATTAAACTGGTTAAGGTAAAGCTGATGTATTTTTTCATTTTATTATATGCTAATTTTCCGGAATTATATCAAAACAATTCACCGTATATTTTATTATGCTATTGGTATTTCTTATGCTCAGTAATAATTGATATTTAAAGTTGGTTATTTATTTTCGGAAATGCCATTTTTAAAAAGGAATTGAGCATTTTTGTTACTTACAAACTGATTAAATTGAATTTCGAATATTTCATAGCAGGGCGGATAGCCATTAAATCTGAGCGTACTTTTTCAAAACTTATCGTACGTATTGCAATAGCAGGCGTGATGCTGAGCCTGGCTGTTATGATTCTTTCCATAGCCATTATCAAGGGTTTTAAAACGGAGATTCAAGATAAAGTAAGGGGGTATTTAGGCGATATACAGATTACCCGTTACGACCTGAATAATTCATTTGAGCATTCGCCCTTCATACCCGATGCAGAAACGGAAAAGATGCTCAAAAACAACCGTGATATTGAATATTATTATCCTTTTGCTACAAAACCCGGCATTTTATCGGCCAATAATGAAATTGAAGGCATTAATTTTAAGGGAATAGATAAAAGCTATAAATGGGATTACATAAAACAGCATATTATCAGTGGTACCATTATCGATTTTTCTGACAGTACAGCTGCTATGCAGGAACTGCTGATTTCAAAATATACGGCCAACCGATTAAAACTTAAAACAGGTGATGATTTTATCATGTACTTTGTTCAAAACCAGTTGCGTCCCCGTAAATTCAAAATTGTAGGTATTTACGATATTGGTGTAGAAGATATTGATAAGGGTTTTGTGCTGGGCAACCTGAACATCATTAAACGTTTAAATAACTGGAAAGCTAATGAAATTGGTGGTATAGAAATCAGGATCAAGGATTTTAAGCGGCTTAAACCCATTTCCGATCATATTTATGAAAGTCTCCCACGCAGTTTACGCTCGTATTCCATCGAAGAAAATTTTCCTAATATTTTTACCTGGTTGGGCCTTCTAGATGTTAATACCAAAGTATTATTAATTCTGATGCTTATTGTAGGTGTAATTAATATGATTACAGCATTGTTGATTATGATTCTGGAAAAAACCAATATGATCGGGATGTTAAAATCTTTTGGGGCCAGCAACTGGAGCATTATGAAGATTTTCCTTTACAATGCTGCTTATTTAATTGGTATTGGCTTGTTACTTGGGAATATTCTGGGCTTGGGGCTTGGTTTCTTACAGCAGTCTACACACATTTTTAAACTTAATCAGGCTTCTTATTTTTTAGCTTATGCACCCATAGAATTTCATTTTATTGATGTGTTGCTGCTTAATATTGTTACGGTAGTGGTGTGCTTAACCGTTTTGGTTATTCCTTCGCTATTGATCAGCAAGGTTTCACCACTTAAGGCAATCCGGTTTAAATAAAAAAACTTGGGGCACCGGTCAGATCAGTTCCCGATGCCCAAGCAACCTAAACTAAGCCCTTATTGCTCAACCTTTATGGTGTAGTATTATCCTTGTAAAAGCTGAGGATCAGATTTTGATATCGAATTAATTTCAACAAAAATCTATATCAAACTAATTGCTTCTTTTTAAAATATATTCATAATCTATGGTAGCGTAAGTGGTACCAGGAAAAAAATCTGATTTTTTATTAAACCTTTTTCTGAGGGTTAAATCCACTCCGCTGCTTCTAATATCATATTCGCCATTTAACATCATATTCCAGTCAAAATCTGCCGTCCAGGCACCTTCATCCTCAAAATAGCCAATGCCATTTTTGAAAGTATAAGATCCTTTTCCGCTCAGTGATTTTAAGTGAGTATTTGTACCTGGTGTAATATTGAATTTTCCACCCGCCAACGAAATTGACATGGGCCGTGTTTCGGGTACAGATTTATCACTATTGGTAATGACCAAAACACCTGTATAATTACCGTCCAGTAAAACATTTACGTTTGTGGATTTTTTACAGCCCAAAGCTAAAATCAGGGCAAAGAGGAAAATACAGATTTGGACTTTCATACTCCTTAAACGGAGTTGAAAATGAAAACGCTACACTTAAATCGAAATCCATTCTATCCCATGGGTACTATGGATAAACTCTGTCCGCGGTTCGAGGTTTAAGTACGGATAGGTAACTTTTGAAAGATACAGGCCTGTTGGATGGGCAGGTAATGATATTTTGGAAGGTTTAAGGGTAATCAGTTCACTTTCAAATTCATCCATACTGAGTTCTCCTTTGCCAACCATTAAAATTTTGCCCATAGTCAAGCGGATCATTTTACCCAAAAAGCGGTTGCTGGCAATATGAAACCTCAACCTGTTGCCCTTTGCATTTACAAATAAATCGGCTTCCATTACATTGCATAAGGTATGTTCATATTTATCAGGATGCGTACAGAAAGCCCTGTAATCTTTATATTGAGGCAATAATTTTACTACAGCCTTCATTTTATCAAAATCTAAGTGGTTTAATAGATAAAAGGAGCTTTGGCTGCTTAAAAAAGGATCTTTATAGGTGTGGACAAAATAATCATATTTCCGCTGTACAGCATCGAAACGGGCATGTGGTTTGCCTTCCATTTTAATAATGTCGAATACGGCAATATTATAGGGTAAAGCTTTATTTAAAATGAAAACCAGATCAAAATCAATCTCCTTTTCTATATCAGCATGAAAAAAAAACTGACTGGCATGCACGTGAGCATCGGTGCGTCCGCAACCATTAATGGCAGTTGGCGATTTTAAAATCTTCGACAGGGTTTGTTCTATAACTTCCTGAACGCTTTTAATACCAGGTTGTTTTTGCCACCCGTTATAATATTGGCCCTGATAGGCAATGTGAAAAAAATACCTCATTATTCTGCTGCAATTTTACGGAATTTTTAGCACCAGGAATATTAAATCATATTTTTGTGCTATAAATTTTAATCATGCATTCAATAAACTGTCCCTGTGGAAGTGGAATAACTTTTCATCACTGTTGCCAGCCCTATCATTTAAAAACGAAAACAGCGCCAACCGCAGAGGCTTTAATGCGTTCGAGATATTCGGCTTTTGTGGTAGCTGATGCGGATTATCTTTATGAAACTACGCATACCAGCAAAAGAAAGAACCATTCCAGAAACGGTTATTTAAACAGCGCGAAAAATACCAGATGGCTAAAGCTCGAGATTGTTTTTTCGGCTTTTGATGTGATAGAGTTTAAGGCTTATTACCTGAATAAGAAATTTCAGACTGAAATATTGCATGAAAAATCTGATTTCAGGTTAGAAGATGGGCAATGGTATTATGTGGATGGAGAATTTTATGAATAAGGTTGAAATCGCAAAATTCATATAAAATTTGCGATTCCATTCGCAGAATTAATATGAATTTTGCGATTATACTCCTTTTAGCTATAATTTTTTTGCTTCGTTCCAATATATATCCATTTCAGCAAGTGTCATATCGGCCAGGGCTTTTCCATTTTCTTTTGCTTTGCTTTCGAGGTATTGAAAACGTTTGATGAATTTTTTATTGGTTTTTTCTAATGCATTTTCCGGATTGATATTGATGAAACGCGCATAATTGATCAGGGAGAACAATACATCGCCAAATTCTGATTCAGCTTTTTCCAGATCGATTGCGGTATGTTCTGTCACATTAAATTCAGTTTTAAATTCCTGCAGCTCTTCCTCCACTTTTTCCCATACCTGCTTTTTATCTTCCCAATCGAAACCTACTCCGCGGGCTTTTTCCTGAATACGGGCCGCTTTAACCAAAGCGGGAAGTGATGATGGAACACCGGCCAACACCGATTTGTTACCTTCTTTTAATTTAATCTGTTCCCAGTTGCGTTTAACATCTGCTTCGTTCTCCACTTCAACATCGCCATAAATATGTGGGTGCCGGTTTACCAGTTTATCACAAACGCCATTCAAAACATCGGTAATGTTAAAATCGTTGGTTTCGGAAGCAATTCTGGCATAGAAAACCAGATGCATCATTACATCACCAAGCTCCTTTTTAATTTCGTTTAAATCGCCGTCTAAAATGGCATCACTTAACTCATAAGTTTCTTCTATAGTTAAATGGCGTAGTGTTTCCATGGTCTGTTTTTTATCCCATGGGCATTGTGTACGCAATGTATCTAAAACGGTAAGTAAACGTGTAAAGGCATCAGCCGGATTATTGGCGCTTGCAGGAATTGGATTGTTAGGCATGTTTTATGGTTGAACTGGATTTATCTAACGCTAAAGTACCAAACCCAAGTGATTAAGAAAAACTGAAAAGGAATTCTGAACCATAAATATTTGGGGCCTGGGCCTGGCTTATACAGGTTTTCGTAATTGATGCGGTGTTTGGCTGCATAAATATTTGCAGGTAGAATGGTTATATAGAAAATAATTAGCGCTATTCCGGTGAAATACCGGGTGCCTGGTATGGCCAGTCCGATGGCAAACAAGATTTCCAGAGCCCCTGTTAAAAGTACAAGTTCTGCTTTTTTAGGTATAAACAGCGGAATCATGGCGGCCATGCTGGTTTTAAATTTGAAATGGCCAATAGCAGTAAACAGTAACATTACGCCCATGGCCATATTACCTGCAAAAATATTTCCTTTATCAAATGTGGTATGACCGCCAAAGGCTAATAGCGCAATATAAACGATTACAAGTACAAATAAAGGTTTCATTTGGTGGACTAATCTACTTTATTAAATTAAATGCTATTAAAATTGTAGCAATAAACAATACCAAAAGCCCCGATAAAAAGATAAAGTCTGCCGCCTTTTCCAACCGCTGGCCGGTCATTCTTTGTCTTCTCATCGAAATAAAAGATAAGATACAGCTCGTCATAAAAAACATTACAGCAGCCACGGCAAATTCGTCAATCAAAGAACCATCGTTGAGTGCAAGTTTTTTAAGGGAAGTAAGTACAATAAAGCAAATACCCAGGAGATTGGCAGAAGTGCTTAAAATATGTGGCGATCTGTTTTCGGCCATTCTAGTCTTTTTCTTCTAATTTAATCTTTTTTGTAATCCGGTAAATCCGTTTCTTTTTATCGGGCTTATGTTCTTCGCCCATTAAGATGCCCCAAGGTTTTAAGCTGTCTACTCTATCGAAAATTATTTTTAAGATGGCCAAATAAGGAATACACAAAAACATACCTGAGATACCCCAGATCATTTCGCCAACAACAATGCCGATAAAGGCAAATAAGGCATTTATTTTTACTTTAGAGCCCACCACTAATGGCATCAATACATTTCCATCTATGGCATGTACCCCAACAAAGGCAATCAAAACCAGCAATACTTTACCAGCACCTGCTGTAGCGAAAGTTATAAGACAGCTTACTAACAGCGCAAAGAATATCCCCAAATAAGGGACTACATTAAAAATACCTGCTACAAGGCCCAAAAGAACGGCGTATTTAACGCCCAGTAAACTCAGTACCGTAATCATTAATACCGTAACAATAAGCATTTGTAAGAACAGACCTATGATATATTTTTTAATGATGTACTGAATCTGGCTCACAATTTCTGACACTTTTTCTTTATGTTCTTTACTAAAAACAGAAGTTAAAAAAGTAAATAAAACCCTGCGGTAGTTTAAGATAAAGAAAGTGAATAGTAGTGTAAAACCTAAAAACAATAGGGTAGAGGATAGGGTAGAGAGGGTTGTGGCTACAATTGCAGCACTGGTTGCCAAAGCTTTTTCTGTGCTATCGTTTAAATAACTGAGTTGTTTCTGAGAATTTATACCGAAAGTATGAGAAATCCATTTTTGGAGTTCGTGATATGAAACATTTGCTTTCTCTTTAAGTAAAGGCCAATCTGCCCATAAATCACTTAGTTGGTTGCCAAAAAAGTATATAATTCCTCCAATTACGGCAATCATGAGAATCACTGATAGCAGGGTTGAAAAGCTCCTTTTGAATTTTAACCGGTGTTCCAGAAAATTACCTACAGGTAATAATAGTATTGCCATTAGAAAAGAAAACAGTAAGGGGGCCAGTAAAGAGTGGCCTAAAATGGCAATGTATGTTAAACTGATTAAACAGAAAAGAACCAATGCTAGTTTGGGTAGAAAAGATAGTTTGTCTTTCATATATTTTAAAAATCCTGATTAATACAAAATGCCCGAGTAATTGTTTCATTAATCGGGCATTTAAATATAAGAGATTATTTTTAATAGCTGCTCGCTTTATCTAAAAGAGAAATATCTTCTGCTGATAATTTTAAATTAACAGCTTCAGTGAAAGATTTTAATTGTTTTAAATCAGTAACGCTTGCAATCGGGGCCGTAATTGAGGGGTGATGAATTAACCAGGCCAGGGCTACAGAAGCTGGCTCCACACGATGTTTCCCTGCAACCTGATCGAGTGCTGTTAAAATTTTAAAGCCTCGTTCATTCAGAAATTTTTTAACGCCTCCGCCACGCTGGCTTTTGTTCAGGTCGTTTTCACTACGATATTTTCCGGTTAAGAAACCACTGGCCAGCGAATAATAAACCACAACGCCTAAGCCGTAATCCAGGCAGATTTTTTCGTGTTCCTGCTCAAAGTCCGCTCTATCATAAAGGTTGTACCCTGGTTGGTAAACTTCGTAACGTGGTAAACTATTTTTGGTGGAATAAATTAATGATTCTGTAAGTCGGTCAGCAGAAAAATTAGATGCTCCGATCCAACGGATTTTACCAGCCTTAATTAAAGTTTCGTAGGCACTTAAGGTTTCTTCAACAGGGGTGCTTTCGTCATCAAAGTGTGAAAAATAAAGATCGATATAATCGGTTTGCAAACGCGATAGAGAATGTTCTACTTCGTTTATAATGTAATCTTTCTTTAATGATTTACCTTGCCCCATATCCGAACCTACTTTGGTCGCGATAATAATGTCGTGACGCCTATTGTGTTTTTTTAGCCAGTTGCCGATAATCGTTTCCGATTCGCCACCACTATTGCCGGGTGCCCATCGAGAATATACATCTGCGGTATCAATAAAATTGAAACCATTTTCTACAAATTCGTCTAATATTTCAAATGATTTCTTTTCATCAATCGTCCAGCCAAAAACATTTCCTCCGAATACAATGGGGGCAATACTTAAATCGGTTTTTCCTAAGGTTCTTTTTTCCATGATACGAATATTAATGTTGTTCTAACAATTTTAGGTTGTACTGGTTTTAGTAGGCGGTCTAAATTATGTCAAAATGAAATTATGTTTTTAACCGCAAGGCTCGCAAAGAGAAAGGTGCTGGGTTGGGAGGCTATTCTATTGTATCGTTTTAACCAAAGAAATGTAAACACAAAGGTAAAGAAGGGCAAAAAGTTTAACGACTATTCTTATCCTCAGACTTTCGGATTTCCGATGAAGAACTTTTCACATCATCCATCTTACATTTTCCATTCTTTACCCCCCTTTAATTGCCCTAAGCATTTCCCTTTTTCCGGGGGCGCCAGGCAATTTTTCTATATTAAATCCGCAGGCTTTTACCGCTCTTTTAAGTTTTCCGGTAATGGCGTAGGTAACAAAAGTACCACCCGGTTTTAAGAAACTGCAGGCATGTGCAATAATTTCATCGCTCCACATTTCGGGCTGGTGCTGTACGGAAAATGCATCATAATAAATCAGGTCAAATTTTTGGTCACTGCTGTATTCGGCTAATGTGGTATGCTGAATTTCTAACGTGCAAAGTGGCGTTAATTTTTGTGGTGCTCGTAATGCTTCTTGATAATTTAAAATAAAATCGGTCCATATTTCTTCAGGAACATATGCTGCATAACCTGTTTGCTCTATCATATCTTTACCGAGCGGAAAAGCTTCGATGCTGGTGTATTTTAGTTTAATGTTATTTGCTGTACCATATTCGGAACTTAAAATAAAATTTAACCCCGTGCCGAAACCAACTTCCAAAATAGAAATTTCATCTTGATTAGCGGAAGCAAATTTCAAACCTGCATCAATGAACACATGTTTGCTTTCTTGCAGGGCGCCGTGTTTACTATGGTAATGTTCGCCTATGGTTTCGTTGTAAAGTGTATTGGAGCCATCGGCAGTAGGGGTGATAATATTCATGGGCTTTGATTATTTGATTTTTCAGGGTAATGATGCAAATATAGGAACAGGATTAATAGGATTTTTGGATTTCCACGATCACTTAGCAATTCAACAATTCAAGGAGTAAGAATTAATTAAAGATCATATTTATCTCGCTACTTGTGTCTAGCAACTTGTATCTTTAATTTTTATTCTTTTGTTCTTAGCTTTGTTCTTACCCTAAACCCTAAACCCTAAACCCTAAACCCTAAACCCTAAACCCTAAATATGGATATCGAATCGTTCAGAGCATATTGTTTGAGTTTGCCCGGCACTACAGAAGGTATGAAATGGGAACATTTGTGTTTTATGATCGAAGAGAAAATCTATGTCATTATCGCTATAGATGAAGGTAATCGTTTTTCCATTAAATGCCGTCCCGATGAATTTGATGAACTTGCTGCCAGAGACGGCATTGCTCAGGCCTACCATATGGCAAAGCGGCAATGGATTCAGATCGAGAACTTAGACGTGTTGAACGATAAAGAACTGAAAAGCAGGGTGGCCGATTCGAGAGCAATGGTTTTAGCTAAATTGCCGAAGAAAACGCAGGCCAGGTACGCTTAAGTTTATTGCGAAGTCCTTGTGCGTGTAGATCAGTCACCAGACTATCTTTATAACATAAAGGGTATTTACTGCTCGCCCTTAGTTTCCTCTTTCATCGTTTCTTCCTCTTTGGTTTCATCTTTTTTAATGCCTTTGTCAGCATTCAGCTCTTTCGATTTCATAATATTAAAACGGTACATCTCTTCAATTCCAACAAGTTTTCGCGTACATTTATTAATGTCTGTTCCTTCTTCCCATAAATACGGGCGGAAACTATAGGTTTTGGTTCCATCCAAATTGGCAATAAATTGATCCCAGCTGTTCCAGCGTAATCCCTTATAAAATTTAGAGAGGTCACTGTCGAAACAAAAAACAAGGAATTCTCCATAGCCAGCCCCAAGCGGTTGCCAGGTTAACGTATTCGGTTCAAGGTAATAAACGTTTTTGATGTCTTTGCCCAAACCGCCATAATTAATGGCGAAAAAACCACCTACGGCATCATCTGCAATGAGGAGGTAAGGAATATTGTCGCCATACTCTTTTAAGGTTTTTCCTTTATTCCAATCGGCTACATTTCTGCTCAGTCTTTCGCTACCCGAACCTAAAATTCTAATCCAGCCATTATCAACCATAATCCCCCCGGTATTGTAAATTACCGAACCAAGTGTGGCATAGGTTGTCATTTGAGAGTGATATAAAACCTCTTTTGCCTTTGCAGAATCAACAGGTAGTATCTCTACCTTGTTTTTTGCAGAATCAATCCATTTTTTTACCAGCGGCCACGCAGGATCTGTTTTATTAATTAATTTCTCAATACTGATTAAATTATTTTCCTGAGCAAAACCTGTGAGGGAAAATAAAGTTAAAGCAACGATAAAGAGGAAGTTGGTTGGGCTTTTCATGGATAGGATACTTATGTTTTTTTCAAAGATAGGATGATAATTAGGAATTGCTGAAAGGAGCAGGATTAATTTTTGATTTAGGTAAAGGTTGAATGAGTTATTGGTTCTTGTGGGACACAAACCATTGCCCCTGGAATGACTGTTGTTTTGGGTTTTTTCATCCTATACAGGTATAATTATCAATACCAATTGCTTTTGTTTGTGATGACATGGAAACCAAGGCAGATTGAATTAATGCTTTTGGTAGGTATCAGATGGAAACATCTGACACCACGGCTAAAAAAAAGCGTCCCGAAAATATCGGAACGCTCGTAATATTGATGGTGATATAATAATTAAACTTTATAGTTGGGCGGAAGAAAACTTTAGGTCTTAAACCCTCCATCTTTCAACCTTCTACCTTTAACTACCACATTCTAATTCTGTCTTCTGGTTTTTTATATAGCTTATCGCCAGGTTTAACATCAAAAGCATTGTACCATGCATCCATATTTACAGGAGCACCAATGGTACGATATGGACCTGGAGAATGCGGATCTGTTTTAATTAACTGAGCTGCACTTTCAGGTAAAATGTTACCTCTCCACACCTGTGCCCAGGCTAAAAAGAAACGCTGATCTGGTGTAAAACCATCAATTTTCTCCTTGCTCTGTCCTTGTTTGGTCATTTTGAAAGCCGTATAGGCAGCATTTAAGCCTCCTAAATCGCCAATGTTTTCACCCATGGTTAATTTACCGATTACATGAATGGTATCCAATACGGTATAAGCATCAAATTGCTCCCCTAAAGCTTTGGTTTTGGCATCAAATTTAGCTTTGTCTTCAGCTGTCCACCAGTTTTTTAAGTTACCGGCTGCATCATATTGGCTTCCGCTGTCATCAAAACCATGGCTCATTTCGTGGCCAATTACGGCGCCTATACCGCCATAGTTAACGGCATCATCAGCATTTGGATCGAAGAAAGGAAACTGTAAAATACCCGCAGGGAAAACAATTTCGTTCAATGTAGGACTGTAGTAGGCATTAACCGTTGGGGGGGTCATTCCAAAGCGTTTGCGATCAACAGGTTTCCCCAACTGATCAATCATTTCATTATAGCCCCAAATACTTGCATTGCGTAGGTTTTGGAAATAAGTATCCTTATTAATCACTAAACCATCATAGTTTTTCCATTTTTCAGGATAACCCACTTTGGGTGTAAATGCATGTAATTTAGCTAAGGCTTTTTGTTTGGTTGCAGGGCTCATCCACTCTAAACCATTAATTCTGATTTCGAATGCTTTACGCAGGTTCACAATCATCTGGTTCATGCGTTCTTTAGCTTCCGGCTTAAAATATTTAGCCACGTAGAGCTGACCTAATAATTCGCCAATAGTGCCGTCGGTTAAGGATGACATGCGTTGCCAACGTGGTGTTTGTACTTTCTGACCCGTTTGAGCCTGTGTAAAAGCGAAACTGGCTTTCACAAACGGAGAACTTAAACTGGAAGCCGATCCTTTTAAGATGTTCCATTCCAAATAGGTTTTCCAATCTTCAACGGGAATTGATTTCAACATTCCATCAAGGCTTGCCATAAATTTAGGCGATGAAACCAGAACAGTATCTTGATTTTTAATTTTAAATTTTGGTAAATAAGTTGTCCAGTTAATATCCGGCGTTTTTTGATTTAGTTCGGCAACAGTAAGCTTGTTGTAGGTAGCATAAGGATCGCGCATTTCTAAACGGCTCATCTGTGCCTCAGCAAATTGCTTTTCAATTTTGTAAACAGTTGCTGCTTTTTGTTTGGCCTCTTCAGGAGAACTTCCTGTTAAAGTGAACAAGGTAACCATGTAAGTATTGTATGCCTCGCGGATTTTAACGCTACGGGCATCATCTTTCAGGTAATAATCACGATCGGGTAGGGTTGTGCCGCCCTGACCAATGTTAACCATGTATTTATTTACGTTTTTGCGGTCCTGGCCAACGCCCAAACCGAACATTCCACCGCCCAAACCATTGGTGCGCATATAGGCCACCTGATCAAGCACACCCTCGATGTTTTTAATTTGCTTAATTTTAGCTAAATCGGCTTTAATAGGGGTATAGCCTAATTTTTCAATGGTTGCACTATCCATAGCGGCAGAATAAAAATCGCCAACTCTACGCTTAACCGAACCTGCAGGAGCAGATTTATCGGCAGCTGCATCTTCCACTAAAGATTTAACAGCATTGATGTTGAAATCGCGAAGTTCGTTAAATGAACCCCAGCGTGTTTCCTTAGCAGGGACCGGATTATTTTTTATCCAATTGCCACTCGCATAGGTGTAGAAATCGTCACCTGGCTTAACGGACAGATCCATGTTGGCAGGGTCGATAAATTTTTTTGTTTGTGCATTTGCAGAAAAGCCAGCAGCGACTATACCCAGCGCCGCAAAACATCTTTTCAAATTTTGGTATTTCATTCGCTTAATAAGTTAATAATGATGCGAAATTTAGGAAATACTAATTAATACTGGTGTTATATATTAAGAATATTACTTGTTAAACCAGTAGTAAATTTTTGCTAAGCCCAGCCGCCTGATTAAGTCGGATGCTGAAAAAGAAAATTTGATAGATTTCATGATTTTAAATCTTTTATACCACTATTAACATTTTTTAACAAAATTTATTGTGCGCTTGTAAAAATTATTGCTATTGAGAATGATTCGGAATAAAGCATATTATTTTCCATAAATTTGAAATACTTATCCAGATGCCTTACGTTTTCAAAAACTTTGGGGTTTTGGAGGTGTTAAAAAAATGATGTCATAAGAATATTGTATATAAATGAGCCATTCACACGATAAAGAAGATAACTGTTGCAGCAGTAAAGCACATTCCGAAACCAAACATATTCATGACCACACACATGAAGAAGGCGACGAACATGACCACGACCATGGTGGAGATCCATCAGCCTTTAAAACTTATTTGCCAGCCATCGTAACATTGGTTATGTTGCTGATTGGAATTGTGTTCGATAACCTGTTTACGGTTCCTGCATTTCAGCTCATCCGCCCTTATTGGTATATTGTGGCCTATTTACCTGTGGGAATTCCGGTTTTACGTGAGGTTTGGGAAACATTTAAGGCCAAAGATTTTTTTACCGAATTCTCTCTAATGTCTATCGCTACTATTGGCGCTTTTGCTATTGGCGAGTATCCGGAAGGGGTAACGGTGATGCTTTTCTATAGTATAGGAGAGTTGTTTCAAATGGCTGCGGTAAACCGTGCAAAAAGAAATATTAAAGCATTGCTTGATGTGCGGGCAGAGGTGGCACATGTATTTCGAAATGGAAAATACGAAGATATTAATCCTGAACAGGTAGAAATTGGCGAAACCATACAAGTAAAGGCTGGTGAGAAGATCCCATTAGACGGAGAATTGATCAGTGATAAAAGCAGTTTCAACACTGCTGCATTAACGGGCGAGAGCAAACCGCGCACCATTAATAAAGGTGAATCGATTTTGGCAGGGATGCTTAACCTGGATAAAGTAGTCGAAGTTAAAGTTACCAAAGCTTTTGCTGACAGTGCATTATCGCGTATTTTGGAAATGGTTCAAAATGCCACTACACGTAAAGCAAAAACCGAACTCTTTATCCGCAAATTTGCGAAAATATATACCCCGATTGTTTTCTTTTTAGCCCTTGCGCTGATTACTATTCCAATTTTAGTTTTAGGAAACGAATATCATTTCCAAACCTGGCTGTATCGTTCGCTGGTTTTCCTGGTTATCTCTTGCCCGTGTGCGCTGGTCATTTCTATTCCATTAGGTTATTTTGGCGGAATCGGTGCGGCATCTGCAAATGGTATTCTTTTTAAAGGCGCAAATTTCCTTGATTTAATTACTAAGCTGAACACTGTTGTAATGGATAAAACAGGAACCCTAACTAAAGGTGTTTTTAATGTTCAGACAATAGAAAGCAATATAGATGAAACAGATTTTTTAAACTTATTAACGGCTGTAGAGGCCAAATCTACCCATCCAATTGCGAAGGCTATTGTAGCATACGCAGGTCAGAAAGAAATTCATCCTGCCGAAAACATGGAGGAAATTGCTGGGATGGGTTTAAAGGGTTTGGTTAATGGTAAGGAGGTTTTAGCAGGTAATGTGAAGCTTTTGGAAAAATTTAATATTGATTTTGATCCCCGAATTTCATCAATTGAAGACAGTATCGTTGTGGTTGCTGTAGATCAGCAATATGTTGGTTATGTGCTTATTGCAGATGAGATCAAAGAAGATGCTGCCGAGGCCATCAAACAGCTCCACGAAAATGGAATAAAACAGGTGGTGATGTTAAGTGGGGATAAAACCACAATCGTTAAAAAAGTAGCCTCAGTTTTAGGAATCGATACTTATTTTGGAGATTTATTACCTGAAGGTAAAGTAGCTAAACTAGAAGAAATTAAAAGCGAAAAAAGTAGCGTAGTCGCCTTTGTGGGCGATGGAATTAACGATACTCCGGTATTGGCCATCAGCGATATCGGCATTGCCATGGGTGCAATGGGTAGCGATGCTGCGATCGAAACAGCAGATGTTGTCATTCAAACCGATCAGCCTTCCAAAATTGCAACCGCGATTAAAATAGGTAAGGCCACCAAAAATGTTGTGATCCAGAATATCGTATTGGCGTTTGCTGTAAAAGCAATTGTTTTAATTTTAGGGGCTGGAGGGATAGCAACCATGTGGGAGGCTGTTTTTGCCGATGTTGGTGTGGCACTCCTGGCCATTTTAAACGCGGTGAGAATTCAGAAGATGAAATTTTAGTACATTTATACTTTTACCATTACGAAAATTAAGATAATTAAGGAATTACTTAAAACATAATGTCTTAATTTCTTAATTTATCGCTGGGCAATACCAAAACGGAACTGCTTCATAAATATCGCATTTACGAAGAATTTGGCGTGAAAGAATATGGGGTGGTGAGCCAGTGAGATAGGAGTATATTGATCTATACTTTAAATGAGATGGGTAAATTTCAGCCTTCTAAAATATTCACGCTAAGTGAAAAAAAATACATCAACCGTATTGCCGGGTTTTGAACTGGCTTTGGATGATGTTGAGTAAGGATTTTATGAAACTGGATGATTAAGTCTTGCTTTGCATAGACTAATTTTTCAAAACCTGATTGATGTGGTGGCCCGACTTCAGGTCTGGGTTACAGACCACAGCAAGGACATATAAAATGCTGTGCTTGCTTTCCAAAAAACTAACACCCTTATCTGTGCATACACTCATCTGAAGTTCACCTGCATTAGTCTTTCAGCTTTCCGCTTATCCGGGCTTTGGGCTTTCAGCTTAATTAGCTATTTTTGGGCTTTTATAACAATTTTCATGAGCATTTCCACCAAGTACAATCCTGCAGAAACAGAAGATAAATGGTATAGCTATTGGCTATCTAAAAAGTTTTTTCACTCAGAACCTGATGAGCGCGAACCTTACACCATCGTCATTCCGCCTCCAAACGTCACAGGTGTACTGCACATGGGGCATATGCTCAACAATACCATTCAGGATGTATTGATCCGTAAAGCCCGTATGCAAGGTAAAAATGCTTGCTGGGTGCCTGGCACCGACCATGCTTCTATTGCTACCGAAGCAAAAGTGGTAGCGATGTTAAAAGAGCAGGGAATTGATAAAAAAGACCTTTCGCGTGAAGAATTTCTGAAATATGCCTGGGAGTGGAAAGAGAAATATGGTGGCATTATTTTAGAACAGCTAAAAAAATTGGGTGCAAGCTGCGATTGGGACCGTACCCGTTTTACTATGGAAGAAGATCTTTCTGAAGCGGTGATCGATTCATTTATCCACCTGTACAAAAAAGGATGGATTTATCGTGGGATCCGTATGGTGAACTGGGATCCGGCTGGTAAAACTGCAGTTTCTGATGAAGAAGTGATCCGTAAGGAAGTAAATCAGAAATTATATTACATCAAATACCTGATTTCGGGAACGGAAGATCAGTTTTTAACTATTGCAACCACCCGTCCGGAGACAATTATGGCCGATGCAGCCATCTGTATCAACCCGAACGATGAACGTTTTACGCATTTAAAAGGTAAAAAGGTTTTCGTACCTCTGGTTAACCACGAAATTCCGGTTATTGAAGATGAATATGTAGATATTGAATTTGGAACGGGTTGTTTAAAAGTTACCCCTGCACACGATCTGAACGATTATGAACTGGGTGTTAAGCACAATTTACCTGTTACCGATATTTTAAATGACGATGGCACTTTAAATGAACTGGCCGTTATTTTAGTAGGCGAAGACAGGTTTGTTGCCCGTAAGAAAATTGCCAAAATGTTGGAAGAGGCTGGCCATTTAGAGAAAGTGGAAGATTATAAATCGCAGGTTGGTTTTTCTGAACGTACGGATGCCGCCATCGAGCCAAAACTTTCGATGCAATGGTTTGTGAAGATGAAAGAAATGGCCCAGCCAGCATTGGATGACGTGCTGAATGGAGAAGTAAACCTGATTCCGAATAAGTTTGAAAATACCTACCGTCACTGGATGGAAAATGTGCGCGACTGGAACATTAGCCGTCAGTTATGGTGGGGACAAAGAATTCCGGCCTGGTATGATGATAAAGGAAACTGGGTAGTAGCCAAAACCAAAGATGAGGCCTTAGAAGAATTCTGGAAGAAAAAACATCTGGACGAGAGTTGTTCTGATGCTGAAAAAACAGGGTTCAAACATCAGTTATCACCATTTTTAAGGCAGGATGATGATGTGATGGATACCTGGTTCTCTTCATGGTTGTGGCCGATTTCGGTTTTCGATGGCTTTAAAAATCCTGAAAATAAAGATATCAATTATTATTACCCAACCAACGATCTGGTTACGGCGCCTGAAATCTTGTTTTTCTGGGTAGCGCGTATGATTATGGCCGGACATGAGTTTATGGGCAAAAAGCCATTTACAAACGTATACTTAACCGGTATTGTACGCGATAAATTAGGCCGTAAAATGTCTAAATCGTTGGGTAACTCACCTGACCCGATCGGCTTGATTGAAAAATATGGTGCCGATGCGGTTCGTGTAGGTATGTTAATGTCATCACCTGCTGGTAATGACTTAATGTTTGATGAAAGCTATTGCGAACAGGGGCGTAATTTCGCCAGCAAAATCTGGAATGCTTTCCGTTTGGTAAAAGGATGGGAAGTTGACGAAAACCTGGTTAACCCTAATACTCAGGCCATATCCTGGTTCGAAAACCGCTTTAACGAGGCATTGGTAGAAATTGAAGCCAACTTTAAGCAATACCGTTTATCAGAAGCATTAATGATCACTTACAAACTGGTTTGGGATGATTTCTGTGCCTGGTATTTAGAAATGGTTAAACCTGCTTACCAACAGCCCATTGATGCCGAAAGTTATAAAGCTACAATTGCCTTTTTTGAAAACATCATCAAGTTATTGCACCCAAATATGCCTTTTATTACCGAAGAGTTATGGCATGATGATCTGTTTGGCGATCGTGCAGAAATGGATTGCTGTATTGTGGCCGAATTTCCTAAGGGCGGAACTTTTGATGAGCAATTATTGAAAGATGCCGAGGTAATTAAGGCAGTGATAGCCGAAATTAGAAATGTAAGGAACCAGAAGCAGATTTCTCCTAAAGAAGCATTGCCTTTAAGTATCAAAATAAATTCTGATCTCGATTATGAAAAATGGTTAAACATTGTTTTCAAATTAGCCAACGTATCAGAAGCGGAGATTGTAAACGATAAAATTGTTGGTGCAACAGCTTTTATGGCGGGTAAAGATGAATTCTTTATTCCACTGACTGAAAATGTTGATGTAGAGGCTGAGCGCGAACGTCTAAATGCTGATTTAGTATACCTGCAGGGTTTCTTGAAGTCCGTTGATGCCAAATTGAGCAACGAGCGTTTCGTGCAGAATGCAAAACCAGAAATTATTGCGAATGAACGCAACAAAAAAACCGACGCTGAAACTAAAATCAAAATTATTGAAGAAAGTTTAGCGGTTTTAGGCTAATAATAACTTGATATTGCGATCGTCATGCTGAATTTATTTCAGCATCCTTCTTGCTATTAAGACCCTGAAATAAATTCAGGGTGACGAGACTAATGTAAGCCCTTTAGATTTTTTCTAAAGGGCTTTCTTTTTTTACCCCTTCTCCATTTCACCTCATCCATTCTCCATCTTACATTTTCTGTTCCTTTCTAAATTGTTACCAAAGCCGGTCCTTTTTATTAAACTAAAAATCCTAATTTGGATGCTGTTAAACATGCTATCAATCGTTTAACTCATAAGCTATCTAACCTTATTTAAACCGTTTTATTCTATGGAAAATTCCAGAAGAAAATTTATTAAACAATCAGCAGTATTTGCTGCAGCAACCTATGCCGGCACCATGGGGATGAGTGCTAAAAGTTATGGACGTATCATTGGCGCAAATGATAGGGTACGTGTTGGTATTGTTGGATTTTCTGACCGTTTTAAAGACACCCTTTTACCTTGTTTTTTGAACCATAATAAGGAGCTGAACTTTGATATAGTAGGGCTTTCTGATCTTTGGAATTATCGTAGAGATTTAGGGATTGCGCATTTAAAAGAAAAATTTGGTCATGATATAAAAGCATGCCGCAACAATGATGAGCTTTATGCCACAAAAGATCTTGATGCGGTAATTATCAGTACCGCCGATTTTCAACATGCTTTACATACTATCGAGGCTGTAAAAGCCAATTGCGATGCCTACGTAGAAAAGCCTTTTGCCGAAACCATGGACGATGCCAAAGCTGCATTTAAAGCCGTTAAGGCCAGCAGGCAGATTGTGCAGATTGGCTCGCAAAGAAGAAGTGGAGAAAATTACATGAATGCGGCAAAATTTATACAGGAAGGCAAGTTCGGGCCGATTACTGCCGTAGATCTGGTATGGAATGTAAACCAGCCAGGCAGATGGCGCAGACCAGATTTAGTGGCTAAATTAAAAGAAGAAGATATTGATTGGAAAAGGTTTTTGTTAAATCGCCCTAATGAGGCTTTTGATCCGAGAAAATATTTGGAATATAGATTATTCTGGCCCTATTCTTCAGGTATGCCCGGGCAATGGATGAGCCACCAGATTGATACCGTGCATTGGTTTACCAATTTAAAACATCCACGGAGTGTAGTGGCAAACGGCGGTATTTACACCTGGAAGGATGGCCGCAGAAACTGGGATTCGATGGTTGCCGTATTCGATTATGGTCAGCCGGATACTACCGATGGTTTCCAGGTTACTTTTACTTCCAGAATGCAGAACAGTGTGGGTGATGTAGGTGAGGTTTATTACTCGAATGGTGGTGAGCTCAACCTGATGACCAATAAAGTGTCGCCAAAAGGCGGCCTTAGGGAAAGAGAGGCTGCAGCAATGGGATTAAAGGCTAATCTTTTGCCTGAATTTGATTTAAGTAAAACCGAAATTAAAGCCGCAACCGGTGCCAATATGGGCGGTGATGCCTTAACCTCCGGCCATATGCGTAACTGGATGGAATGTGTGCGTAGCCGTAAAACACCAAATGCCCCGGTTGAAGCGGGTTATTCGCATTCTGTTGCCAATATCATGACCAATGCTGCGGTACGCACGGGTGCAAAAGCAGTTTTCGATGAAGGCAAACAAGAAGTAATGGCGAACGGAAAAATATTTAAATATTAGTTTGCCGTCATGGCGAGGAAGAATGACGGCGCAATCTTTTTTGCAGAAAAACTGTTTTCCTGAAGTTTGGAACAAACCGTTTTTGTAATAATTAAAGACTATAAAATCTCATAAACCTATCATGTTAAATATCAAAAAATATAGTATTCTAGCCCTTTCCCTGATCAGCCTTTCAGCCGCTGCCCAAAAAGCAAAACCATTGTTTGATGGTAAAACACTAACGGGTTGGAAAGCCGTTGCAGGTGCAGCACCTTATAAAGTTGAAGATGGGATGATTGTGGGAACTATGACCAAAGGCACACCCAATTCGTTCTTAATCACTGAAAAAGAATATGGCGATTTCATTTTGGAACTGGATGTGAAACTGGAAGGCGAAACCACCAACTCTGGTGTGCAAACCCGTAGCCATATTAAACCAGAAGGAAATAATGGTAAAGGATTGGTTTTTGGGAGGCAGGTAGAAATAGACCCTACACCAAGAGCATGGACAGGTGGAATTTACGACGAAGCCAGAAGATTGTGGTTATATCCTCTGGAACTTAATCCAGCGGCAAAACCTTTGTACAAAAAGAATGAGTTTAACCATTACAAAATCGAATGCATTGGCAACGAACTTAAAACCTGGGTTAATGGAACACCTGTTGCCTATGTGATTGATACTTTGGATCAATCAGGATTTATCGGTCTGCAGGTGCATGGCATCGGCAATAATCTCGATAATGATGGCAAGAAAGTTTATTTCAAAAATATCAACATTCAAACCGAAGGGCTAAAGAGCAAAGCATTTCCTAAAGGAATTTATACGGTTAATTTAACCCCGAATACCTTATCTGCTTATGAAAAATCGGAAGGGTATAAACTGTTATTTGATGGTAAAAGCAGTACAGGTTGGGTTGGTGCTTATAAAACTACTTTCCCTGCCAAAGGTTGGAAAATTGCCGATGGCATAATCAGCGTAGAGCCTTCTGGCGGTGCCGAATCGACCAACGGTGGAGATATTGTGACCAGGGATGAGTATGCTGCTTTTGATTTGTCGTTCGAGTTTAAACTGACACCGGGAGCCAATAGCGGGGTGAAATATTTTGTTACCCTGAGCGAAAATAACAAAGGTTCGGCTATTGGCCTGGAATACCAGGTTTTAGATGACGAACTGCATCCTGACGCCAAGTTAGGCAGAGATGGAAACCGCACTTTAGCATCCCTGTATGATTTGATCACCTCGAAAAAAGAAGCCCGTTACCTGCGCCCAATAGGCAGCTGGAACAATGGCCGCGTGGTAGTATATCCAAATAATAAAGTTGAACATTATTTAAATGGGGTTAAAGTGTTAGAATATACACGTGGTTCTGAAGAATTTAAAAAATTGGTAGCCATTAGTAAATATAAAGACTGGAAAAACTTTGGTGAAGCCCCAAAAGGACATATCCTGCTGCAGGATCATGGCAATAAAGTAGATTTCAGGACCATTAAAATCAAGAATTTATAACCTGAGTTCGATTAATATTTATGCGTTTTGATTAGTTTTAGTCTACTTTTCTTAACGCGATCGTCATGCTGAATTTATTTCAGCATCTTTCTTGCTATATAGACCCTGAAATAAATTCAGGGTGACGACTGTGAGCTAAAAATATCCGAGAAAACTTTTAAGCCAATATTAATAATCCAATTTTGGTTTTCTATATTAATCTGTGGTTAAATATATTTACGAATAAAGAAATAAAACATTAACATATCATGCATCGTCGATCTTTTGTTAAAACATCAGCCCTAATAAGTTCTGGATTACTTTTGGGCAAGCAGGGTTTTGCCAATTTAGCAGCTGATGAAATTATTAATGTGGCCATGATTGGTTGTGGCGATCGCGGTAAGGGAGTATTGTCGGTAATTAAATCTATGCCGGATAAATATAAGATCAAAGCCTATTGCGATCTGCTCGATTTCAGGCTTAGGGAAACCGAAAAGTATGTCCCGGCTGATGCTAAAGCCATTAAAGATTACCGCAGGGTTTTAGCTGACAAAACAATCGATGCGGTTTTTATTGCTACACCCTTAAGCGAGCATTTCGGCATTGCAAAAGATGCCGTGCTGGCCGGTAAACATGTCTATGTAGAAAAAACCATGACTTACAATATCGTCCAGGCACTTGAACTTAAGAAACTGGTTAAACGATACCCTAATCAGGTTTTTCAGGTGGGTTATCAATACCGTTATTCGCCACTATATTTTAAAGTGAAAGAGATGATTCAGAGTGGTTACCTGGGCAAGGTTAGCCAGATCGATTGCCGTTGGGACCGTAACGGTAACTGGCGCAGGGCTGTTCCGGATCCGGCTTTAGAACGAAAAATCAACTGGCGGATGTACAAAGAATATTCTGGCGGATTGGCTGCCGAGCTGCTTTCACACCAGATCGATTTTATCAACTGGGCTTTCGAAACGCAGCCTGATGAAATTATGGGCTCGGGTGGCATAGATGTTTTTAAGGATGGCAGAGAAACTTATGATAACATTCAGGCCATTTTGCGGTATAATGAAAAAGGTATGATTGGCAATTTCGGGGCGACTTGTGGCAATGCACACGATGGTTACCTGTTTAAAATAAAAGGTACGAAAGGTTCGGTTTCCCTGCTAACCAATACTGGCTTATTTTATCCTGAAGAGCGTGCCAAAAAAGAATTGGGTATTGTTGATGGCGTAACCGGGGCAACGAAAATTGTGGTGAATAAAGACGGCGGAATCCCGATTTTGGATAAAGCCACCATTGATGGTACAAATTATGCACTCGATGAATTTTATAAATCGATCACCACAAAGCTAGAGCCTGCATCAAACATTAATACCGGAACGCAGGCCGCTATATGCGTGGCGATGTGTAATGAGGCGATTTATAGTGGTAATAAACAGGTTTGGAAGCCCGAGTATAGTGTTTAGACCATATTCTCGTTTGTCATTCTGAACGATTGAAGAACCCGGAGGCTCTGCGAAGCAAATCTTTTTTCTATTGGTTGGTGCCCCAGTAAAAGAGTTTAATGCTCGTGATTTTTTTGGAAAGCAATTGCAGTGTTTTGTTTTAAAGTTAGTCCTGCTTTTCATTACAAGTCCTCGCTGCGCTGTGGGCTTTACATTTCAATCAGGTTTAAATATGTAGGGCTTTTGCTGCTATTGAAGGATATAGCATAATTCAGAAAGAAATTACTCCTGCGTATTGCAACCCCTAATTGCCTTGCTGCCTGTGCCACCTAAACCCGATCGAAGCGGGATGCCTCCCGATTTTACATCGGGATCAATCGGCAGAAGCGGGAGCGGGACTGGATAAACCTAAATGCCACTGTTTCTGCTTTCCAAAAAAACATTACAAGACATTGATACCTTTTTAAGATCGCTTCGCAATTCTTAATAATGGTCAATAAAAATCCTTCACTACGTTCAGGATGACAAAAAAGGAAATTCTTGCACTACAGCCCCAAATATTCCATTCGGGCGTGATTCTTAGTGCTTATTGCCTATGCATTGGCCAGACTTGTGCCTTCGCAGTATGTTAAAGACTATTAGTCAAAGCACATTTATCCAGCCTGCTTGCCTGTGCACGAAGACTCGCGCTAGTGAGGACACCAACCGAAAGATGAGTGTTAGGCTGCGCGAGATCGTCATTCCCAATCCGGATTTTGAACCGTAGCGCAGCGGTTTAAGATTCCCGCCTGCGCGGGAATGACGACCGTGCTAACGGATTCTGTCATCGGTAGTGTAGTCAAAGGACAAAAAAGGATTTTCGTGTCAGTCATATTTAAACTGGTAAGGCTTTTGCTGCTATTGAAGGATATAGCATAATTCAGAAAGATATTACTCCTGCGTATTGCAACCCCTAATTGCCTTGCCGGCTGTGCCACCTAAACCCGATCGAAGCGGGATGCCTCCCGATTTTACATCGGGATCAATCGGCAGAAGCGGGAGCGGGACTGGATAAACCTAAATGCCACTGTTTCTGCTTTCCAAAAAAAACATTACAATACATTGATACCTTTTTAAGATCGCTTCGCAATTCATAATAGTGGTCAATAAAGATTCTTCACTACGTTCAGGATGACAAAAAAGGAAATTCTTGCACTAAAGGCCCAAATATTCAGGCATTTCTTCTACAAAGTTAAAGCTGCCCTTTTCCATATCCATCCTGGCATAAACATGTTGCAAACCATTGGTTAGCACAATCCACCTGGCCTGATGTATCGAATTATACCGCGAGGCCTGATCAAAAACCGATGGTGTAATTTTTACCTTCGGAGCCTTACATTCAATCAGCATCAGTTTTTCGCCAGCGGTATTGTAAACCAAAATATCGCTTCGTTTTTGTAATTGATTTAACACCAGGCCACCTTCAATCTGAATCAATGTACGCGGGAATTTCTTCTCCAAAATCAGATTCTGGATAAAATGCTGACGCACCCACTCTTCGGGGGTAAGCACCAGGTGTTTCTTCCTCAGCTCATCGAAAATAAAAACCACATCATCCTTTTGGGTAATTTTAAATGGGTAGGGCGGAAGGTTAAGCGGGGTAGGAGTGAACATTTTCAGTTTTCAGTTGGCAGTTTTCAGTTGGCAGTTTTCAGTTGGCAATTTTCGGTTTGCAGTTAACAGTGCTAGGTCACTTAACAATGCAACAATAAAACAATTTATCAATTAATGCAGCTTCAAAGGTAGTTAATTTTGGAATATCCAGCTAAGCACTCTATCTGATATCTCCAATCTCACTTCTCCAATCTCATATCTTTAAATTATAAACATTTACCCAAATCCTTAAACCTAAATTGTAATTTTACAGGCAATGACAGCTGCCGAAATTATTAAAGATATCAAAGCCCGAAAGTTTAAACCTGTGTACTTACTGCATGGTGAAGAATCTTATTATATTGATCAGGTAACCGATTATATCGAAGATAAGCTGCTGAATGATGCCGAAAAAGGTTTTAATCAGACGGTTTTGTATGGAAAAGATACCGATATGGCTACGGTTTTGGGTGCTGCAAAACGTTACCCTATGATGTCAGATTACCAGGTAGTGATTGTTAAAGAAGCGCAGGATTTAAAGTGGGGTAAAGAAGATAGTTCAAAAGAAGGCGAATTCGTACTCAATTATTTCGAAAAACCACTACCCAGTACCATTTTGGTGCTGGCTTATAAATACGCCAATTTCGATAAACGTAAAAAAATCTATAAAGCCATTAATAAAAGCGGATTGATTTTTCAGTCAGATCCCGTTCGCGATTATAAGCTGGTACCCTGGATTGAAGAATTTGTTAAAGAAAAAGGTTATAAGATCGACCAGCAGGCATCGACACTAATGGCTGAGTATCTGGGAACAGATCTTTCTAAAATTGCGAACGAAATAGAAAAGTTGATGCTCAATGTTTCGAAAGAAGTAACCATCAATACCGATCTGGTTCAGAAAAATATAGGCATTAGTAAAGAATATAACGTTTTCGAATTACAGAAAGCACTGGCCATCCGCGATGTGCTAAAATGCAATAAAATTATCAATTACTTCGCCAGCAACCCCAAAGCCAATCCAACTGTAATGGTTTTGGCCAATTTAGGTGGTTATTTTACCAAGCTCCTCAAATATCATTATATCCCAAATAAGGCCGATGCTGCATCCGCTTTGGGCGTGCCTCCGTTTTTTATCAAAGATTATGAAGTAGCGGCAAGAAATTACCATACCGGTAAAGTTTTCCAGGTGATCAGTTTACTCCGGGAATATGATTTAAAAAGCAAAGGATTAGATAGTACCGGCAATGTAGATGATGGAGAACTCTTAAAAGAATTGGTATTTAAGATTGTTCATTAAGCATCACGAACCCATTCCTTAATCATAATACAAGCATAGTAGAGAATCTATCTGCTAGATCTTGTAATGACCTTGCCTTTTCTGCTCGCCGCGAAATGATGAGATTGCCCACATATGAAAGTAAAAACTAATGGATCATTAAGCTAAATTTATACGTTTTTAGTAAAAGGTTTTACCAGTTTATGGCCTAATTGTGCTATCGTTTGTCTTATTTAAATTTAACTTTAATTAGTTGTAAATTAACTTATTGTGTGGTTTGCGGGTGATTGTTTTTGTAAACTGGCATGCTAATGATATATTTGTTATGCAACCGATTGTTTTGTTGCGCCTTAACCAGATGAAAATTATGATCTATAAACGAATGATGTGCTGCCTCGCACTTATCACCTGCTGTGCAGCCTATTCTATGGCCCAAAATGCCAATCCTTATGTCATCAATGTAACAACCAAACCGTATTTATTGCGAAGCTTCCTGATGTTTGAAGGGAAAAAACGCACCCATGTCATTTCGGTCGGTACGCCAGAAAAGGTAAATTATGCCTATGATCTGAAACAGGGTGCCCTGCTGGAGCTATGGCGCGGAGATTTTATAGATGTAAGAGAAATGTGGGAGGATAGGGGAGAACCTCAGCTGGCTAAGCCTTTAGGGACCGTTTTACCATTCTCTGCTGCACCTGCCCTTGCTGTGCTGGCCGACAAGGATGCCGCATGGCCGGATTCCATTGCATTTGACGATCTACAAACCCAGGGCTATGTTTTAGATAAAAGCAAAATGCCTACATTTTTATACACGGCAAATGGGGCCGATGTAAGCGATAAAATAGCCGTTCTTGATGGTGGTAAAGCATTCAGCCGTACCATTGGCATTAGCAATGGCAAGCAACCACTTTATTGTCGTATTGCAGTTGGGCCAAATATCGAAGCGCATAAAAACAATAGTTATGTTGTTGGCGACAAAGCTTATACCATAAAAGTTGCCGATGGTACAAAAGCTTTCATCAGGAAAACCCAAAAGGGTAAAGAACTGCTGGTACAACTGGCCAATGCTACTGATTCATTAACCTACTCCATAACCTGGTAATCAAGACATGAAAAAATCAACATACTTATTGTCGCTTTTGTTGCTGGGCACTGGCTTGGTAACGGTAAAAGCACAAACACAAACAGAGAAACAGATTTATCCTATCGTAACCGTTCCCATTCCGAAAGAAATTGCACTTGAAGTGGGCGGAATGACTTTTTTACCTAACGATGAACTGGCTGTGGCTACCCGTAAAGGTGAAGTCTGGATCATTACCAACCCATACATGAAGGATGGGCAACAGCCAAAATACCGCTTGTTTGCGCATGGCATGCACGAAATTTTGGGCTTAAATTATATCAAAGGAGATATTTACCTTACTCAGCGCGCTGAGATTACACGCCTGCGCGATCTGGATGGGGATGGAGAAGCCGATGAATACCGCACCATGTATTCGTGGCCGCTATCTGGCAATTACCACGAATATGCCTATGGTCCGATGTTGGATAAAGATGGCAATATGGTAGTTACACTTAACCTGGGTTGGATTGGTTACGGCGCCAGTTTATCTAAATGGCATGGCTGGATGCTCAAATTTACACCAGACTTCAAAATGAAACCATTTGCAACCGGTTTTCGCTCGCCTGCAGCAATGGCACTGAATAACGATGGCGAAATATTTTACGCTGAAAACCAGGGCGACTGGGTAGGCTCTGGTAGCATTACCCACGTAGCGGAAGGCGATTTTGTAGGTAATCCTGCGGGCCTGGTATGGGCAGGTGAGCCTGGTTCGCCGGTTAAGCTGCGTAAACAAGATATTCCCGATACCGGCGAACCCGAATTTGAGGTAGCCAAAAGGGTACCTGGATTAAAAACCCCTTCGGTGTGGATTCCGCATTCTATTATGGGCAACTCTACATCCGGTATCCTCAATTATACTGATAATGGCAATATGGGGCCTTTTAAAGGACAACTTTTTGTTGGCGACCAAGCACAGAGTAATATCAACAGGGTATTTTTAGAAAAAGTTAAAGGCGTATACCAGGGTGTGGTATTTCCGTTCCGCAGGGGATTTTCTTCAGGTATCCTCCGGATGAACTGGGGCTCAGATGGTAGTATGCTGGTGGGGATGACTTCAAGAGGATGGTCATCAACAGGCAAAGCCGAATATGGGCTGCAGCGTTTAACCTGGTCGGGTATTATGCCCTTTGAGGTGCAAACGGTAAAAGCGCAGCCCGATGGTTTCGAGCTGGAGTTTACCATGCCGGTTGATGAAAAAACAGCCCGCGATGCCGGCGCTTATAAACTCTCTACTTTTATTTATAAATACCACCATATTTACGGTAGTCCGGTCATTAATCAATCGGCACGTAGTATTAAAGCCATTGTGGTTTCTCCCGACCATAAAAAGGTACGCCTGGTGTTGGATAGTTTAAAAGAAGGTTATATCCATGAAATCAAAATGGAAGGCTTACGTGCAGAAAACGGCAATATTCCTTTATTGCACAATTATGGATATTATACCATGAATAAGATTCCTGACGGAGAAAAGCTGGCGCTAACTGCCGAAAATAAACCCACAGGCAACGCGCCGGCCGCACATCATATGGAGGGTATGGACCATCACCAGATGGGCAATATGCCTGCAGCGGGCGGTGCTGTCAAGGGCAATACCGATATTACGAAACACGTAACACAACAGCCCGAAACCTGGACAAAAGGACCAGAGAAAACGATTGTATTGGGCACCAAGCCAGGACTTAAATTTGATTTGACCAATATTACCCTGAAGGCAGGTACCAAAGTAAAACTAACCTTCAAAAATGTTGATGATATGCTGCACAATTTTGTGCTCACTATGCCGGCATCAGGTAATGCGGTAGGAGAAATGGCCTTGAAAATGGGCCTTGATGGCGAAAAGTATGATTTTGTTCCGGCAACACCTAAGGTATTGGCTTATACCTCATTGCTACAGCCGGGAAAATCAGATACGATTTATTTTACCGTGCCTAACAAACCTGGCATATATCCTTTTATTTGTACCTATCCTGGCCATTATATGGTAATGAAAGGCCAGATTAAAGTGATTAAATAAGATTATCGATATGTTTTGTGGGATACAGATCATGGCGCGTAGCGTTATAGATTCTGTTCTCTTTTGTATTGTCATCCTGAGGAATAATTTATGGTATAAAAATCAATATGAGTGACGTTTTTTCCTTCGCACAAGTCTTGCCTCGGCTCGCCGCCGCCGAAGGGCTCTTACTTTTTGGCATCAAAAAGTAACAAAAAATGCCGGCTGAAAATTTTTCTTTTGAAGGCAGTAGTATGGCTGGAGCAGTGCAGTCCGAAAAATTTATTAGGCCGGATTGAAGTAGAACGGTGATACGGTGCTATGGCCTAGCTATACGTAAATGCATTATGCCACAATAGCCAACTCGATTGGGAATCGTAATGCAAGCGCTTTAAGGTTCCCGCATGCGCGGGAATGACGGGCGTGTTAATGGATTCTGTCTATTGTAGCGCAGCGAAGAATCTTTCTCATTCTGTCGCGAGTCTTAGCGCTCATTGCCTACGCATTGGCCCGACTTGTGCCTAAGCAGTATTTTAAAGACTATTAATCAATAGCACAAGTCATCCAGCGCGCCTGCCTGTACGCTAGGACTCGCGCTAGTGAGGGGTTATTGACTCTATTCTCTGTTGCATTGTCATCCTTGAGCGAAGCGAAGGATCTTTTTTGAACAGAATTAGCGTAATAGGCTTGTGAGGATGGCAAAATTGCGTCCGTATGGAAAGGATTCTTCACTGCGTTCAGAATGACAAGTTAGAGGAGAGGAATTCCAGCAGACCGTTGGTTTTTCACAAATCATTAAATGGGATAGTATCCCATTCTTGCGCGAGTCTTAGCGCTTATTGCCTACGCATTGGCCCGACTTGTGCCTAAGCAAGTAGTAAGGGGCCAAATTTATTTCAATAAGATCCTGAAACAAGTTCAGGATGACGATTCTTCGATGACATTGGATTCCACTAGCAGGTGAATTTAACCAGAGCCACTATTTTTTCTGGCCTGATACCATGATAAAAGGTTTAGTGATTTACTCTCCTTTTTGATCGATTATCGTTTCAATTAATTTCTTTACTTAAATATTGGCAAATCCCCATTCTTGCGCGAGTCTTAGCGCTTATTGCCTACGCATTGGCCCGACTTGTGCCTAAGCAGGCTAGTAAGGGGCCAAATTTATTTCAATAAGATCCTGAAACAAGTTCAGGATGACGATCCTTCGATGACATTGGATTCCAATAGCAGGTGAATTTAACCAGAGCCACTATTTTTTCTGGCCTGATACCATGATAAAAGGTTTATTGATTTCCTTTCCGTTTTGATCGGTAATTGTTTCTGTCATTTCCTTTGCCTCAATATTGGTAAATCCCGATTTTTTGAAAAATGTTTTTACTTCATCAATTTCGTAAAATGTGAAATCGAGCTGTGTCCAGGGTAGGTGGGCGCCAAAGTTTTTCTCAACAAAGGCAAGATTCATTTTTCCGCCTGATTTTAATACGCGATAGCTCTCAGTCAAGTACTTTATAGGGTCGGGCCAAAAATAAATGGTGTTGGCTGTAAAACAATAATCAAATGAATTATCATCGAAATCGAGTTGATTATCTGTTGTTTTAATTAATTCTATGGCATTACCATTAGCTTCATCAATAGAAAAGGCCGAATTAGTTAAGGCTTCGGTATGATAAGTGCCAGAATAACTGATGTTTTCTGCCTTCTGCAGCAGATAAGTAAGATGTTCTAAGCTAGCCAGGTCGATTTCCAACACATTTTCTTTCTTTTTTAAAGGTAAACCTTGTATAAGTTTAAAAATCAGACTGTTTTTGGGTGGTAGAACGTCAGTTTTTAATTTTAGGGTTAATGTGTTTTGGTCTTCTTGCTTGTCCATAATCAACGGTTAATCTCTTGCGGTGCATTTCGCAATTCGGGCAAAATTGAAAAATACCTGCTTCGTGCTTTTACACCAAAGGGATTTTCTTTTGCAAAAAACCGAAATGTGGATAATCCCATTACATTAGTTCGGCATTTTTTGTGATCATTGCTTTTATGGGAATCAATGTTGGTAAGAATTACGGGGCCTGGAAAAAGGTAGGGGGCAGCTTTGATGATCGCTTGGTACAGGGAACATTGATGACCAAAAGAAAGGATAAATACAGTTTTTCTTTTAGTGATGCCGAATTGGTGCAGATCAATATTCCTGGTATCTATATCGTATACGGCGACATTCTGTTTAAACAGCAGCAGATGTATTTTAGCCCAACTCACGATGTACCCGATATGATCAAACTGCGTTTTACGCTCTCAGGCAGTGGCACCATTTTTAACCGCGTAAATAAGCAGCAATACATCTTTAATTCCAACCAGCAGAATATGATTTATATGCCTGAGCTTGATGGTACAGGCCAATATGATACCGGCCAATGCTATCGCTTTTTTGAGGTACATTTTGCCAAAGAAAAGTTTTTGCAACTGGCAGAGCATTCTACCAAAGCGTTACAGGTGCTGGCAGATCATGCCGATACCGGGCGTTACATGCAGCTGGGCGATCATAATCTTCCTATTTCATGGCCTATGCAGCAATGCATCAGAGATATTCTCGATTGTGATTATCCGGAAGGATTGAAGCATCTGTTTATCGAATCGAAATGTATTGAGTTACTGGTACTCCAGGCCGAAGCTTTTGAACGGAGCATTAACCAAAAACAGCCAGCGGCTTTATCTTCTAATTATGATCGGGACTGCATTTATCAGGCCAGAGATTACCTGATCCAGCATATGCACCAACCACCATCGGTTGCAGAACTGGCTAAATTATGCGGCATTAACGAATTTAAACTGAAACAAGGCTTTAAAGGATTATTTGATAACAGCATATTTGGTTACCTAAGCGATTACAGGCTTAACCACGCAAAAGAACTGCTGGTTGATGGAATTTCAATAAAATCGGTGGCCTTTATGCTCGGTTATTCCTCTGTACAGCACTTTAGTAATGCTTTCAGAAAGAAATTTGCAGTAACGCCGGGTAAGTTGAAGGTGTAAGATGGTAATTCATTAATGCTTTACAGCGTGAATATTCAGCTACCGCTCTATGCCGCGGGGCATCAAACTTTTGAGGCATCAAAAGTATGCAAAAATGCTTTGTCAATCCAGCAATGAGCCTTTTGCACTATCCCATGCGCATCAAAAAAACAGCGGCACTTCGTTTTGTGTTCAATATTTTTTTAAAAAATTTAAATCATCGTTATGAACACAAAACCACTGCGTTTCAGGTTTGTTAGTGCCAATTTACCTGAACTGTACCTGTTTTTTTGATTTCCCCGGCTCTTGGGATTGACAGGCGTGCTTCGGTAAGGGCTGTGTTGTTTCAAAGCAAGCTAGCATGATGCCTAAACTTTCCTTAAAAGAGAATTGTCCATAAGCTAGGATTTAATATAAGGATTGGGATTGACGGGCGTGCTTCGGTAAGGGCTGTGTTGTTTCAAAGCAAGCTAGCATAATGCCTAAACTTTCCTTAAAAGAGGATTGTCCACAAGGTAGTATTAATATTGTTTCGGTAAGGGGTGTGTTTTTTCCAAGCAAGCTGGCATTAGGCTCCAGACAATTTTTACAATATGTTCCGAACAATAGATTAACTAACGTCAACAAAAAATAATTACTAATTTTAGGTGATATCTGATCAAAAATCCCCACATATTATATAAAGCATCCTAATCATGACAGCAACATCCATCAAAGAGAAGCCGAGCCAGCGCGAAGCCCTTTTTATGAAACTTTACAAAGAAGCTTTTCCTTTGGTGGCCAGGCACGTCAGCAAGATGGGCGGATCATTTGAGGAAGCAAAAGATATTTTTCAGGATGCACTGGTGGTATATTATGAAAAAGTGCAGGTTTCGGGACTGAAGCTGAATTACCAGGCTAAATCCTATTTGTATGGAATTGCCAGATATTTATGGATCAAACGTTATCAGGAAAACGACAAACATGTTACCCTCGATTCCTTTGGATTTGTTTTTAATGAAGAGATCGATTTGGCCGATACCCGGTACGAGGAAGTTTCTTCAGGAAAACTGATGCATTTACTGGAGCAGGCCGGACAGAAATGTATGCAGTTGCTCAGTGCTTTTTATTACGAAAAACTGGATATGGAAACACTGGCCGGGCGTTTTGGCTTTTCGGGGGCACGCTCTGCAACCGCTCAGAAATTTAAATGCCTCGAAAAAGTGAAAGAAACGGTTAAAGCTAAATCCTTAAAATATGAAGACATCGTTGAATGAGCTCCGTTTAATTGAGCATTACCTCCTGTCAGACGGTAAGGATGGAGAACGTTTCCTGTTCGAAGCTAAAATGATTCTACAGCCTAAACTAAAACAACAAGTGTACTGGCAGAACAAAACTTACCAGATGGTGCGTGATTATGGCCGGAAGCAGCTGAAAAATGAAATCAATAATATACACGAAACGCTGTTTAATACCGCCGAGCACAAAAGTTTCAGGCAAAAGGTAATGCGTTTGTTCCGCAAGTAAACAATCAATTTAATTTATACATCATGCTCCATTATTCGGGGCAGTGGCATCGCTATGCCCAAAATTTAAAATCAATACGATGGATATCAATAAGGAATTCCGCCATTACGCGGTAAAACACCAGGGTTTAAACAGCCTTTATGTAGATCAGTATATGAGCAGAAGTGCCGCTTATTGCCTGCCTGTTGCCATGACGCCCTACATTACGGAAGAACGCCAGCTGAATGTGGCACAGATGGATGTTTTTTCGCGGCTGATGATGGACAGGATTATTTTTTTAGGGGAAGCGGTTGATGAGCGGAATGCCAATGTAATACAGGCCCAATTGCTTTTTTTGCAGTCGGTTAATGCTAAAAGCGACATCCAGTTGTATATCAACTCACCCGGTGGATCGGTTTATGCAGGTTTTGGCATTTATGATACCATGCAGTTTATCGCGCCAGATGTGGCTACCATTTGTACAGGCATTGCGCTTTCTATGGGTTCGGTATTGTTGTGTGCCGGTGCTGCCGGTAAACGTTCGGCTTTGCAGCACTCCAGGGTTATGATCCATCAAACCTCGGGTGGGGCAGAGGGAACCGCCATAGATATGGATATCAGGATCAGAGAAGTGTTAAAAGTACAATCAGATCTGTACCATATTTTGGCAAAACATAGCGGACAAAGTTATGATCGGATCAATGAAATAGCCAGTCGCGATTATTGGATGAGCGCCACCGAAGCAAAGGAATTTGGAATGATTGATGAGGTGTTAACGCGTGGAGAGTAAGGTTTTGTTTGATTTAAAATTGAATTATGAACATGTTTAGCGCAAGTCTTAGCGCCCATTGCCTAGACTTTTGCTTAATAACCTGAATTCGATTAATATTTATTCATACTGACTAATTTTAAGCCCATCAGACTAGCGCGATCGTCATGCTGAATTTATTTCAGCATCTTTCCTGCTAAATAGACCCTGAAATAAATTCAGGGTGACGACTATGAACGAAAAATTTCTGTAGTAGACCCCCATTCTGGCGCGAGTCTTAGTACTCTTGCCTTAAGCATTGGCCAGACTTGTGCCTTAGCAGTATTTTAAAGACTATTAATCAAAGCACAAGTTACCCAACCCGCTTGCCCGTACACTTGCGCTAATACGAGAATAAGTTTCAAACCAGATTTTTGATTTCTTTGTTTTCAGGTCAATAGGCGAATTCGAGTCTATTTTTTACATGTTTACTCTCTTCCAGCCTTAATTGTTGATTGGTGATGATATCGTGCTCTTTGTCTTTTTGTATAACTTTAAACCAGCTGATTGCAGGAATCATGCCTCCTGAGTGTAATTCAAGTCTGATCACAAATTCATCTTTGGGCTTTCGGTGATTGTTGATATACTGGCTGAGTACAGCAGGGGTAACATCTACCTCTATAGCGAACTGTTTGTCTTTTTTATCTTGTCTATTCACATATTCATTTAGAAAATAACCGAAGTTAAATGATTTATGATATTGGTTGCTGCTGATATAGTCTTCAAGCTGAAACTTAAGCTGTAGTAGTCTATTGTACATTTTTTCGTTCTCACTTCTGTTCTCGAACTTTTTTCTCCTATTTGTCCAAAAGTCCTGTTCTGCATCTTTTTCCTGAGCAGTTTGTACCTCATCGGAAGGGAACACATAAGCATCTGCAAGTTCCTGATTGGTAAATTTTGAAAACGCTACCTCCTGGATTTCTTTTCTGTTCTTGTTAGTTTTCATAATATTCCTTTATCAATTTTATCGAATTTATTCCTTCTGTTACCAGAAATAGCTTAGTTGACTGTAGTCCATATCTTTTGATGTAATGGGCTTCCAGTTTAGTTTTAGGTTTAAGGCATACAAAGCCGTTATAACCGAGTTTAAAAGATTCCCGACAGGCATAGGAAATCAGGCAACCTGCAATCCTGCTATAAATTTTATCAGGACCTACATTTTCATACGACGAGGCGAGAAGTCTGATTTCTAATGCGTAATCGTCCGGTCTTTCTGCAATTGATAACATGCCTATTGGTTCCGTGGAGTCTTCTAACGTAAGTTTGTAAACACTAAAGTTCTTCTCTTTGTTCCAGTTGAAAGCAAACCGTTTTGTTTTATTGATCTGCGCAATCTCGGCTGCATCAATTTTGCTGATGATTACAGTATGTTTTTTACCCGTGCTTTCATTTAATACGTACATCGTTATCTCAAATATACGAAAAGTTTACTTAAAATGTAAACTTTTTAAAGGGTAAATAATTGAAGCACATAAAAAACATGCACACAGATATAAAAATCCGTGTTTATCTGTGTGCATCTGTGGTTAAAAACCTTAACCACCCCGCCGTTTGGGCTCCCCTCCTTAAAAAGGAGGGGAGTGGCCCCTCATAGCTGTATAAGGTGAATGGCTATTTAAAATTTGAACGTTTATGCTGTGGCTGCTAAACAGATTGTTTCATTAGTTTCATCAACCTCAACAGCATTAAGCCAGGCATCGCAAGCGGCAAGCCAATCAAAAATCATTTTATAGGCAGCGGTAATTTCGGCAGAGAAATTTAGGCCTGCACCTTCGTAACCTTCTTCCTGGAAGATGTATTCATTTAAACCATAATATAACAGTTCAGTTAGGTTTTCGATATCAAAATGGCCAACGGCCTGCAGTTGATGCACCTGGTTTTGGGCATATTGCTTAAAGGTATCTTCATTGGCCAAAGGTTTTGCTTTGCTCAATAGTTTGATGATGTTGTTTACATCGTAAAGGGTGTTGGCAATGGTATTGGCTTTGTGTTTGCCCGAACGTGGATCGGGACCGGTACAGGCGCTGAGCATTTCAGTAAGGAGTTGATTCACATCCGATAAACTGATCATATCGAAATAGGCTTCCATCAGTTTCCGGAAGGTACTTACAGCTGCTACCTCATTTGGGAGCTGTGTGTCTGGGTTTTTACAATTGTTGTTCTGCATAACATTTGATAAAAAGTTCCTGAGTGCTGCAGAACAACAATTAACTCTTTTCAGAGATATTGAAAGATGCGGGTCTAAGCCGCTCACTCAGGAATATTGTGAAATTTTTAATTTATTTTATGTTTCTCCGATTAAGTTAAAAGATATTGTTAATTACTGTTCTGCACCACTAAGATAAGCACAATTAAATAATTCACGAAATCTTTTTGCTCAAATAGGGCATAAATGAGGGCTGTTTCATCTTGCAATCGTTAGTTCAGACGTTGCAGTCGATAGTTCAGAGGTTACGGTCGTTAGTTCAGAGGTTATGGTCGTTAGTTCAGACGTTGCGGTCGATAGTTCAGACGTTGCGGTCGATATTTCAGATGTTGCGGTCGATAGTTCAGAGGTTGCGGTTGATAGTTCAGAGGTTGCGGTCGGCAGTTTAGAAGTTGCAGTCGGCAGTTCAGAGGTTACGGTCGGTAGTTCAGACGTTGCGGTCGGCAGTTCAGAGGCTGCGGTCGGTAGTTCAGACTTTGCAATCTCTTCATTCTCCCACTAGGTCATAAGCAGACTCAAATTTCTTTAAGTTATCAACAAGAAAAATTACATTACATGAAAGGCCTCGGCCAACCCAATTGCCGTGTTTAACATTATAATTCTTGATATATATCATAAGATTTTGTGCCTCATCATAGTAAAGCTCATAATCACTCGTGATTGTTACATCTAAATCAGAGTCATAGGCATTGACTGAACCTGTTATATCTGTTTTGGAGACAAATGTAAACGTCATTGAATGATTTATCGAAATGATAGGATGAGCAACCTGTCTTTTAAAATATTCCAAACTCATATTTGTACTAATTTAAGATGCAGTAAAATAATAATTTTAGGAATACTCAATAGTATTTGAACTGTGAAAACATTGAGAACATATTCTAGCATGTCTTAATATCGATTAAAGCAGTTTAGGAAGGTAAGCCTGTTTCTATCGTTCCGGTGGCCACAGAGGTAACTACCCAGAAGGCAGCCGAGATATTGGGGTGTTCAAGGCCATATCTAGTGAAATTACTGGAAGAGGGGGCTATTGAGTTTATCAAGGTGGGTAAGCACCGCAGGATTAAATTCGAAGATGTTGTGGCTTACAGGGAAAAAATGAAGGTGCAGCAGAAAAACAATATTATCGACATTATGGGCGCTGACGAGGAACTCGGCTTGTATGATTCATAGTGTAAGGTTTAAGGCCGTACTGGATACCAATGTCGTCTATCCGGTTGTGATCAGGGACCTGCTTTTTTGGTTTGCCCATTATGATCTTTATACGCCCAAGTGGGGGAATAATATTTTCTGTGAGTGGAAAGAAGTGATGTTCAGGCATGGCGTGGAAGAAAGGAAAGCTGAAAAGCGGGTGCGTAGTTTTTGAACCGATTCGCAAACTGGTTTATCTCATATACTATTTACAATTGCCGTCTGAACTAATAATCTTTAGCTATTTTTCGGCTGTTTTGGAACTATGAGTTCTCAAGATAATCCCAATGTTGATAAAGTAACTTACAAAAATCTAATCTCATGTATTATTAATTTTCTGGGTTGATATTAGTATGTTTCTTCAATTCCAAATCTTTTCCAAAAAGTGTTTTGTGTAAATTTTTATCTTGGACAACTGCAAAAACCTGTTTTATTGCCTCTTTAGAAAATACTATTTTATGAACATCTTTAAGAGTATCAAAAGATTCTATCCATATATACTGATTGAAGCTTTCATTTACAGTATTTTTAATCGGGTTTTCTACCTTGAATTTTGGATCATTGACCCAATCTAAATGCTTTAGAATAATTTTTAATTGGACATTAGTAAACTTATAATCTCCAATCTTTTTAACTTCCGCTTCAAGTGTTGAGATAGAGATAAAGTCTCTAGGACTTAATGATTTAATTTCACCAACAATCTTATAAAGAGGTTTTCCTTCTGTATCTGATATTTTCCCAATCTCACCTGCAGATATCGCTCTTAGAATAATATTAAACACCCCATTTTCATTCTGATCAATATCGATTTCACTACTTGATAAAATAGCATCTTTACTATTATATCCATAAACTTTATTTAAGACAGGGTTTATAAGTAAAATTTCTCTGGGATTTATTTCGAAGATTTCAGGAAGAAGTTTGGACCAAATCTCCATAAATTCTTTGTTTTTTTCTCCAGATTTGATTTGAATGAAATGGTTAAAATCTTGTGTAGTTTCATTAGCAACTTTGTTGTTTCCAGAAACTCGATATACAATATCACCTTTTTTTAGTTTATAATCAGAAAAATCGTTTATTGGTATAATAACTTGATTCTGCTTACCTATAAGAAGGTAATAAAATTTACGTGTTCCTGATTGAAAACATTGAAGATCGATATCAATATTAGCTTTGCAAACTTTTTGAAATTTTTGTGTTATTTCATTTAGGTCAACCTTATCGAGGATAGTTAAATTCACCTCATTAAGTCCCACGTCTTCTAAGATCCCTAAAGCTTTATTTTCTTTGATACCAATTAAAATGATGCCACCATTCCCATTACCGAAAGACAAAATATCTTTGGCAAAATTTCTCATGAAAATTTCAATCGAATCTGTTAACCCGTAAAAATTTAATTCCATCTTAAAATCATAGAGATTGTTTTCTTTGGGAAATATTCCATGATTTTTTAAGTTGTCAATGTCTATTTTTACTTGCTCTGTGAGTTGCTTTATATTCATATAATTGGAGAGTTAATACGGACTAACGGATACCAGCCAAAAAAAGGTGACTATTCATATTTTCTTCTTTATTCTAATAATGAGATACAGTCAGCTTACCGATACTTACTTAGTACTAAGTCGTGTTTAATAAAACAAACTAAATTGTCTTTAAGATATGGAAAAAACTAGTTCGGAGAATTCTCAGTCTGCATAACTGGCACGCAGAATATTTCGAAACAATGATTTTTATTTTAAATGTTTTTTTGAACTTCAATGTCTGGCATATCATCATATGTTCTGCCGTTTAAAACTCTTCCTGCAGCTTTTTTATTTTTTCCTCCCCACTGTTTGAAGAAAAAAGCAACATCGGAATTTTTGCACTGCTCTTGAATATCAAGAACCCAGTCCACATTCATAGGTCTCGGCCTGTGACCGCTCTCGCCTCCAACAATAACCCAATCTATTTTGTTTAACTTTAGCTTCTTAAGTGGGCCAATTAGAGGTTCTAAGGAAAGAAATTTTACTTTTGCCGATGTTCTTCTTAAAAAGTCTATTCTGTCAACTACTCGATCATCCTCAACAGAAACACCCATCCAAATATTATGGCTCCACTTAAGAGATTTATGTATTTCAAAGAGCCGTTTTGCTCTCTTTGTTAGGACCTGAAAAACATGCTGAGGATTGTCGTTCATTACCTTAAATACTGCAATAATATATTCGCTAGGTATATCCTCATGAAAAAGATCGCTCATAGAGTTTACAAAAACAATCTTTGAGTTTTTCCAAGTATATGGTATATTTAATGACTCAGGATGGGGTTTCACGACGGTAAAGCTGTCTTTATATTTTTCCTGCCCCATGCCTTTTAATCTTTTTGACATGACTTCAGCATAACAAAACTTACATCCTGCGGAGATTTTGGTGCATCCGACAGTTGGATTCCAAGTCATTTCTGTCCATTCAATTGATGAGGTTGCCATTATTTAAAAGTTAGAATGCAGTCTTTAGAAATTAACACGGTTACTTGATGATCCTTATTATCAGTAAATCTAGAAATAAGTCTTCCTTCGGATACTAGTCTCCTTAGTGCTTCGGAATAATGACTTCTACTATATAAATTTGACTTTTGATATGTATCAAACAAATCCATGGCGTTGGTAGTTTTCCCCTTATAAGCTATATAAATGTCTTCTTTTAATTTATCAACATTCATGCTCTTAGTATCAAACATCTCGATCTTCTCACTATTTAATTCTTTCGCATCAAAAGTATATGTATTGATTCCATCGAATATTGTCCCGACATTGGCAAAATCATTATAGATTTGTTTAACTAGGTCAAAGCCACGTGGGTGTTTAGTTATGTGAAGAATATAATGACTTGTTGCCTCATTATCTTCTTCTTTGAACTTAAAAGCGGTATAATAGATTTTGCCGCCTAGGATATTTTCATATTCTGATCCTAGGCAATCTATTATAAGGTTTATTCTTTCTGCAGTGTTCTTTTTGTATCGTCTATCGTTTCTCACTTTAGACAAAGTCGTAGGAAATAGATCTTGCATTAAATCATCAAATTTTTCATTTTCTAATGCAGGGTGTATTCTTTTAATATTTACGAATAGAAAAATTTCGTTTCCCCAATTTCGCATAAATTGCGCTAAAACTTTGGTTTCAATGCCCTTATAGCCAAAAGGATCAATAAATAATAATGTTGGATGCTCATTATTTTTTCCTACATGAGTATTTTTAAGTAAATATTGTCTGATATCATCATCTTGACCCACTATCTTATCTGCAAAATGTGGTTTTTTTTCAAATGTTCCTAATGGGAACTCTGTTAGGAAAGTCTCTTTCAACAATTCAATATATTGTTTATCATTAAATAGAAAACGGACATGGTTCCTTAAAAACTCATCCTCTTTACACTGTTTTGCGAGCAATATTGGAGTAGACAGATTGCCATCACTATAAACACCAGGACCTGCAAATAAATCAGTGAATCGTATCGAAATAGGCGTGCGTTTTTTCGCAATTATCTTGCAATAACTTGGGAAATACTTCGAAACAATATTAGCTTTTATTTTGGAAGAGGCTGTTTGTCGTTCAAAGAATGTTTTTTCTGACATTATAAGAGATTGAGATTTTAGAATTTGTAAATTTAATTAATGATAATAAATTGCAACAACTCACTAATATAAATATAATTATACCTGTTTAATTACGGAAACCCATAAATACTAATATAAATTAAACGCACATATACCTGGAATATCGACATGGTAAAGTTCCAAGAACAATACAATGATATATTTTATGAGATAAAAACAATGCTCGGCTCAGTTATTGAACTTTAAATTCTTGTTAAGTAAATCTTCATAATCGTGTCAGGCTTATTATTAGTATGATCGAGAGAATAGCATTTGTTAACATTAGCCTATGTTTTTCCCATTGCTATACAGCTATCTATTTTAGTCAAACAGAGTTTTTTCTGTTTTAACAAGATATTTTACAGAACAAATATTCTGAATTATATTTGGTATGACTTCTTTATAGTTTTCTTGTGAAATTGTTATAATAGTCTTTTGTTCTTCGATAATATCTCTATTTAAATCAAACATTGGATTATCCTTGTCAATCTCTTCGTCATACATCACTGCTCTTGGAATGCTATAATCCTTTGCATAACCCATTGCTAAACGTGCTCCACTATCAAGTTTTTTCCCTATTATATTCCATCTTTCGGAAGAATCTTTAGCATAACTAGCAGCTAGAACTATTGTATCACAAAATAATGCTTGCAAGCGGTCACGTTCCTTATAACGGTTGCTAAGTTCCATAGCACTTTTAAAATCATTGCCGTATTCTGTAACCAGTAGCCCTCCTTCATCTATAATTTTATGAGCCAAGCTTTTATTTCTTGCTGGTAGTATGTTATTCAGTGGACTTGGCAAAATTGCGATTGTATTTCCATTGGACTCTAATGCTTGGTCGTGTGAAATACTATCACAACCCAATGCAAGCCCGCTGACTATTGTTGCACCATTTCTTGTAAATTCCTCGACAATTTTTCGTTCTCTTTCTTCAATATTGCCTTGCGGATTAAGCAGGCCAATAACGGAAATATTTTTATTGTTGTTGTCTAATAGGTTTATATTTCCTTTATAATACAGGAAGACTGGTTGCTCACTTTCTTTTACATTGCCACGATATTTAGGGAAATTTTCGTCACCTAAGGCTACAAAACCATCACAACAATTTTCAAATCTTTTTACAAGTTTTTCTTCAAAATCATTCTTCAAACGTTCAAATTTCTCGACAGTAGTTGGTTCACCTTTAATAGATTTATTAAGTAAAGAAATGATGGTGTTTATACTTTCGTTTCCTTTTAGATTTTTTATAATCCAAGCATTCCCAATACCTTTAAATGATTTAATGGTGAGAATATTTATTGAGTTTTGTGTATACTTCATTTCCTATTATATTTTACAAAATTAAACTGTTTAAGATAATAGTTACTAATCATGCATTGTTTTGCCCAAAGCATAAAAAATAACTGAATTTGCACCCTTATCTAACAGCGCCTGTATCGCATCTTCATCTATATCTATTGTTTTTGTGTATAAATCGTCTATTAATAAAATATCTTTCCCAATTACTTCATCCGATATTGTACAGGTTTCTTTAGTAATACCCTCATATGGTAATGCTCCATCACCCCCATACCCAGATCTATCCATATGTGTTGTTCTTGTATTGGTGTGCCTAACTATGTAATCAGTTCCATCATTAAAACCATCTAATGTGTGTATTGAACGTCTTATAGCTTTTTTAAAATGGAGTTGAGAAGAAGTATAGCTATTATTCGCCTTTGCTCTTGGTATAACACAAATGGTAAGATTTTCTTTTCTTGACAATTTAAGTATTTCTGGAAGATCAATTGTAAGAATTTGAATTAAGGAATTTTCCGCTTGATTTAAAACCCCGAAGGTTTTTTCTTTAAATTGATTTTTTAAAGTGCAAATAATATTTTCCACTGTTCCTACAGTATTTCTTCGTTCATCATCTCCACTATGATAATCTGAATGATAAAAACCTAAGGTTTCTTCACTTAAATAGTCGTTTGGATAAATTTTAAAATGGTTCATTTTTTTATGATTTGAGGGTTGATAATTTTAATGCCTGCTAGTTTCGCATCAGTAATTTCTACTTCTTCATTCTCAAAAGCAACAGCCATTTCTGATAATATTCCCAGCTTCGAAATTGCGTTTTGATATTTGTTTATTCTCTCACCTTGGTCATTAAATTGCCGATAAAAAACATGACTGAATTTGTCAACAAGTCCAAAGTAATTTAGAGTTTCAAAGGCTCTTTTTTTTCTGCAATTAGTAACTAATATCAGTTGGTTTGTTTTTGAATAATCATTTACTACACTAGAAAGAACCGGATTAAGTTCCGTTTTGTCAATAAAGTCTTTGTAGAACGTTTGTTTTTTCTCAACAATTTTTTTATATTCTCCACAAGTTAAATCAGGTATGAAAGCCTTAAGACTACTACGGTTTAGACGTATTTCAGGATCAAAAACCAAATTGAATGTCTTACCCTTTACGAATTGAATTGCTTTTTCGAATGACAAAAAATTGGCATAATCAGTATGAATTAATGTTCCATCCATATCAAAGAAAATTACCGTATCAGTTGTAATTTTAGCATCTATGATATATGATACCTTATTTAATAGTTCCATTCCTATGAACCAAAAAGTGAACTAGTTAGATTTATTAGAAATAATTAAAGGGTAAAAATCTATTTTGGAATGCGTAATTAAAATTAAGCTTGTTGGTTTGGGATTATTCACGGTAATTAAATTAGAGTGTCAATTTTTAGATGTTGAGAGGATTCTTGTAAATAATTAGAACTTTATGTCTATTTTCTTAATGCTATTTTTTGCTTTATCGGATATCTTTACGAATTTATATTAATAATCTCAAAATAAAATACGGGAAACCCTAATTACACATAAGTAAGTATATCATCTTATTTACGTTATCGCTTATCTTCCCAACCTATTTCCTAATCCATTCCCTTTTCTTAGTTTTGAGGGTAAAATAATCGAAATAAATACAAAGCAGCATGAACCATTGGTTAGTAAAATCAGAGCCTTTTAAATACAGTTGGGAAAAATTTAATGAAGATGGCCGTACCTTTTGGGATGGTGTGCGTAATTACCAGGCGCGGAATAACCTCAAAGCCATGAAAGAGGGCGATTTGGTGCTTTTTTACCACAGTAACGAAGGGAAAAATGTAGTGGGTATTGCCAAAGTAGTAAAAGAGTTTTACCAGGACCCTACCACTGATGATGCCAACTGGGTGGTGGTCGATTTAGCTCCTGTAGAAACGTTAAAAAATCCGGTTTCGCTGGAGCAGATCAAAGCTGAGCCGAGTTTGGTTGATATTTCTTTGGTTAGACAAGGACGTTTATCGGTAATGCCGCTTAAGGCCACTGAGTTTGATAAGATTCTGGAAATGGGAAGTTAGTTTGGAGTTGGGAGTTTGGAGCTGGGAGTTTTCATGCTAAGCGCCTAATGCTATGCAGTTAAGTTTGGAGTTGGGAGTTTAGAGTTTGGAGTTTTCACGCTGAGCGCTGATTAGTTTGGTGTTGGGACTTTGGAGTTGGGAGTTTTCCTGCTGAGCGCATAATGCTACGCGGTTAAGTTTGGAGTTGGGAGTTTGGAGCTGGGAGTCTGGTGCCAGGCACTAAAGTTAGGAGTTTTTCCGCTAAGCGCATAACGCTACGCGCTAGAGTTCGCAATTTTCAGTTTTTATGAATAGTTTTATCTACCATTAACATCCTCCAAATGAAATTTAAAATCATTACAACATTTATGATGCTGGCCGCTTGTTTATTTGTAAACGAAAGCAGGTCGCAGGGCATTAAGCCCTACCTAGCCATTGTAAAAACAAAAACTGATGTGATAAAAGGGCTGCTGTATAAAGCAGATTCGGCTAGCGTAGTGATGATTGTGGAGGGGAGTCCGGTTACTTTACCCGTGGATCAGATCAAAACCATTAAAATCAGAACCCCGAAAAAAGAAGCCAGTATCATTCAGTTTTTGAAGTATGACCCCTGGAATGCAGATAACTTTGAGAAACGTGCAGATGGCGCTATTGTTCGGAAGTGGGGCGAAAAAGACCCGACACTAGGTGAAGAGGTAGGCGGACATGTAGTTACAACCATGGTAAATATTACCGGTAACATCATCGCTGCACCCATACAAGCCATTAACCCGAGTATTGCAAACTTTAAAATTAACGGCGATGCCGCGAAGTATGCAGAACACCAAACTGATCTCGATTATTTCTCGGTTTATTATCAGCAAAATACCAACCCAATAACCGAACTACAGAAAATAAAAGCCATTTCGGCTTCGTTTAAACCGTAGGCGTTTCTTCGGGTTTATTTTTACTTAGGGTAATGCCTAAAGTCATCACCAGGCTGGTGCCCAACACCACTAAAAATAGGAAAGAAGGGCCAACCTCAACAATTTTGAGCGATTTAGGCAAATTGAAATAAAGTAAAATACTGATCAACCCGCGTGGCGCGATATAACCGATCGGGCTGAGGGCGCCATTTTTAAATACCTTTAAAAAGAAAAACCGAACGGCGAAAATGGTGACCAGAATGAAAAAACCATTGGCCAGTACAGGCTTATCGTTCAACTCGCTAATATTCATGGTAAAGCCAAATATCACAAAGAAAAACGTTCTTAAAATAAAGGCACTTTCGGCAGAGAGCTGGTATAGCTGCGATAAATCTGCAGCGAGGTTTTTATACAGAAATACACTCCTGAACCAGGCATTCCGGATGGTATCGGCATTGTTCAGAAATAATCCGGTGCTCAAAATCAACACCAGTGACGATAAATGGTACGACTGCCCAATGGCATAAACCAGGATCAATATGGAAATAATGAGGAAAAATTTAATGTGGTGCACCAGTTTCCCCATTACATAAAGCAGTACCACGCAGGCAATTGCCGATAATAAAATGATTAAAAAAGTGCTCAAGCCTAAGCCTATAAAGGCCGATGTGGTAATGGAGTGGTTGGTGATGGCAAAGTTGAAAATGATAATACCGAGGATATCGGAAAAGGAAGATTCATAAATGACAAATTCCCGGTCTTGCTTGCCCAACGCAGCAGCAGAGGGTATGGCAATGGCCGAACTGATGACGCTGAAGGGAATGGCATTGGCAATACAGGTATATAGATCTTTATGGGTAATCTGGTAAATAATCAGCGTAATGATGGCTGCTGTTGCGAGTAAAATGGTTAGTGCAGAGAAGAAAGCGCTTTTGATGATTTTATTTTTTTCGCGATCGTATTTCAGCTCCAGTGAACCCTCAAAAACAATGAGGATTAACCCTACGGTACCGAGTGTGGGTAAAATAGAGAGGAAATTAAAGGTTTGGATGTGAAGGTAATCGACCAGGAAACGGAGGCCAATGCCCAGTAACAACAGCAATAAAACCGATGGTACTTTGGTTTTACTGGCCACTAAATCAAACAGATAAGAGAAAATAACTAATCCGCTTAAAATAATAAGTATGGTATAGGTTGTCATATTTTTCAGCGTAAGGTAAACACTAAAGTAAAACAATCAAACCAAGCAGAAAGGAATTTGTTGAAAAAAATTACGCTTTAAAGAAAAGTGCCTTGAGTTCGCTGGCCTCATCAGGACTCATTTTTCCGCCTAAAACCAAACGTAACTGCCTGCGCCGCAGGGCACCATCAAATAAATCAATTTCTTCTGGCGTTTCCGGAATCAGTTCGGGCACAGGTATGGTACGTGCACTTTGATCAAGTGCTACAAAGGTGTAATAAGCTTCATTGCTTTTTTGGCGTGCACCACTTGGAATATTCTCCGCCCATACATCTAAACGCACTTCAACCGAGGTATTAAAAGCCCGGGTCACTTTGGCTTCGATGGTAATGACATCGCCTAATTTAATGGGCTGTTTAAAAGAAACATTATCAACCGAGGCGGTGACCACGATACGATTGCAGTGTTTTTGAGCCGAAATTGCCGCTGCAATATCCATCCAGTGGAGCAAACGCCCGCCCATCAGGTTATTTAAGGTATTGGTATCATTGGGTAATACCAATTCGTTCATGATGGTAAAACTTTCTCTGGCAAATTTCTTTTTTAAACTCATTTGAGTGCAAAAGTAAGTAAAATGTATTTAAAACTTCTTCTTTCTGCGCATGCCCAGGCATTATGTTTACCACGGAAACGCGAATAACACAGGAAAACTTTACTTCTCCTCCATAATTTCTGTGTTTCAGCGGCTAATTAATTTTGCACATATTTTAAAAGGAATTCCCCCTGATTATAGTGGGTTGAAATGATATTTTTCTGCGGTAATCTGCGAAATCAGCGGTATTATTATGAATCGAAGTATCATATTGTGGAATGTATGGTCAAAAAAGATTGCTTCACTCCAACGCGTAGCCCAAGCTTCAGTTCGCAATGACGAATAGCAGGAGAGACCCTGAAATAAATTACCTTCGGTGAGCTCGCTTAAGGCTCGGTTTACTTCGTAGCTTTCCGCTTCGCTACAGGTCAGGGTGACGACTGCTCAAAGGCTAATATATACAATTATTCGACTTTTGCGATTTATATTTTGTACATTGATTTTGGGCATTATGCCAAGCTTCCCTTGAAAAACCACAGCCTGAAGCGAAGAACGCCGTCAATCCCAATCCCGATGAAATCGGGACTTGCTGGATTGACAAAGCGCTTTGGGTACTTTGGCGCGACAAAATGCGCAGCATTCTTGAGCACAGCTAAAAACAACACAAACTGCGAAAAACTACCATGCCACCGCGGCATAGAGCGGGAGAAATATTTTGTATTCAAGGTATTTTTAATAGCAAAAAAGATGCTGACCACATAGTAGCTACAAGACAATTGAAAACACAATTTCTACTGGTAAAATAAATTCAGCATGACGACTGCATGAACTGCTTCATAGATTAAACAGATTTTCGCAGATAGATTGTCTTGTTTTCTGCAGTGATTACGAAATCCGCGGGAATAGTTTTTAGGTCATGTTATTTAAAAACAAATTCATCTTTTATCATGTTATCCCTAAAAAAAAATCGAATTAATGCAAAACCAGACCCTGATCCAATTTTTCCATTGGTATTATAACGAAGAACAAAATTTGTGGACTAAAGTAGCTTCCGAAGCGAGTCACTTAAAAGAAATGGGTATAACCGCTTTATGGTTGCCACCGGCTTATAAATCGAACAATGCTACCTATGATGTCGGTTACGCCGTTTACGATCTTTTTGATTTGGGCGAGTTCGATCAGAAAGGAAGTGTAAATACTAAATATGGTTCGAAAGATGAATATATCAAAGCTATTGAAGCCTTACACGAAAATGGGATTGGCGCCCTGGCCGATGTTGTATTTAACCACAAAGCAGGTGGCGATGAACTGGAAAAAGTAGCGGTTAGAACTGTAAATCCGGATAATAGAAATGAATTTACCAGCGATGTTTTCGAAATAGAAGCCTGGACAAAATTTACTTTCCCTGGCCGTCAGGGCAAATATTCCGAATTTATATGGAATCATGAATGTTTTAGTGGAGTAGACTGGGCAGAAGATATCAAAGAGACTGCTATTTATTCAATCCAAAACCACTTGGGTGAAGGTTTTGAAGAGGTTCCATCTACCGAATTTGGCAATTACGACTACCTGATGTATAACGATATCGATTTTCGCAATAGGGCCGTAGTTGAGGAATTAAAATATTGGGGCGAATGGGTAGTGGAGACGACCAAGGTGGACGGCTTTAGATTAGATGCCGTTAAACACATCAATCCTGATTTTATTGTAGAGTGGATTGATCACCTGAATCAAAAATTTAATCGCGAGTTTTTTATTGTGGCCGAAGATTGGAATGTGGAAGATATAGCAGGACAACTGAACTATATTGAAATTACCGGTGGACGGACCCAGATATTCGATTCGCTTTTACACCATAATTTTTTCCTGGCCAGTAAAAACGAGGAATTTGATATGCGGACGATCTTTGATGGAACCCTGGTGCAGGTGAAGCCTGAGTTAGCGGTAACCTTTGTTGATAATCATGATTCGCAACCTTTACAGGCGCTGGAATCTTATGTCGATTTTTGGTTCAGACCTTTAGCCTATGCCATGATCCTGTTGCGCATGCAGGGCATTCCTTGTTTGTTTTTTCCTGATCTTTATGGGGGGATTTATGATGATAAAGATAAAGAAGGTGAGGAGGTGCATGTTGAGCTGGCTGCCATCCCTGCGGTAGAAACCATGAGTAAAATCCGTACAACCCTAGCCTACGGTGAGCAACGTGATTATTTTGATCATGGCATTTGTGTAGGGTGGACCCGTGCCGGTGATGAAGAACATGAAAACAGTGGATTAGCCGTATTGTTGAGTACGGGAGAAGAAGGATTTAAAGAAATGGAAATCGGTAAACACTTTGCCGGAAAAACCTTTGTTGATGCTTTAGGATACAGGGAACAGGAAGTGATTATTGATGAAAATGGTTGGGCAGAGTTTCATTGCAATGCCGGTAGTGTTTCGGTGTGGGTGTTGAAAGTTGGGTAGGAAAATATATAATATTGTGGTCTGTGGAGACACAGACCAGGGCATTATGGGTGATTTGTCATCCTGAGCGCAGCGAAGGATCTTTCTTAAGCAAACTTTATCTTAACAGGATTTTAGTGTGGCATAATTGAAGCCTTTCTTTTAAGGATTCTTCACTTCGTTCAGAATGACAGATTTTAGTGAAGTAATTTTACAGATCGTTTTTGATTAAATGTTTTTTGCGTGTCATTAATCATTGGATGAATATACTTATTTGTCATCCCGAGCGCAGCGAAGGATCTTTCTTAAACAGAATTAGCGTAACAGGCTTATAAGAATGGCAAAATTACGTTCCTTATTGGAAGGATTCTTCACTGCGTTCAGAATGACAGGTTACAGGAAAGCAATTTTAGAAGGCCATTTAAGATTAAAGTGGTTGGTTTAGCACAAATTATTAATGGGATAGTGTCCTAGATAAATCGTCATTGCGAGGAGGCTTTTTCAGCCGACGAAGCAATCTTTTATTAAGGATTGGTAGCATGAAAGATTGCTTCGTCGTTCCTCCTCGCAATGACGATCTTTAGCGCGGGATTTTCTATTACAAAAAATTATCCTCAGCCCGATAAGCCGAAATAACAGCAAGCTCACCTTCTTTTCCTCCTTTTGAATTGCCATGCTCCATACCCATCACACCTTTGTAGCCTTTGCTATGCAGGTGTTTGAATAGGTTTTTATAATTAATTTCTCCGGTTGTAGGTTCTTTCCGGCCCGGATTATCGCCGATCTGGATGTAGGCAATTTCGTCCCAGCAACGATCGATGGTTTTAATTAAGTCGCCTTCTGTACGTTGCATGTGGTAAATATCATACAGAATTTTACATGAAGGGCTTTTAACCGCTTTACAAACGGCATAGGTTTCGTTTGTTTTTTGCAGGAAAAGCTCTGGCGTATCGCTCAAGGTTTCTAACACCATAATTAAACCATGCGGTTCAAAAATTTCGGCCCCGGCACGCATGGCATCAATTACATTGGCAAACTGATTGCCATAAGGTAAGTTGCGCTCATAAAATCCAGGCACAACGGTAAGCCATTTGGCATTACAGCGTTTGGCAGCTTCAACCGATTTTTTGCAGGTGTCTACAAATTTATCCTTAAACTCCTTTTTACCTGTGGTTAAAGAAGTTTTCCAGTTATCGCCACCATCTACCACGAAAACGCCCATGCGCATGCCAAGTTTGGCCAGTAAATTTCCGATTTTCTCCTGTTCTTCAACAGAACGGCCCAGGTAACCGTTATCTTCAATAGAACGAAAACCCTTATCGTACATAAACTGGATCTGATCTAAAAAACTCTTGCCTGCATGATTTTGGAACATGCCCTGGTGCGGCGCGTAATCGAGATTAAAAGTTTTATCGCTTAATAGGTCATTTGTTTTGTCGGCAGCAAAAGTATTGGTCAAGCCTGCTCCCGTTGTTATTGCACCCGCAGTTAACAGGCTATTTCTTATAAACTCACTTCTTTTCATCGGTTTAGTTTTAACAGATATTAATGTGTAATTAATTTTTTGAATCCTGCAGTTAGCGTATCAGCGACTGTGCCATCTTTTTGGTGGTATACAAAATAAGCTTCGAGGTTTTTTCTGCTTTCTACAAAGGCCATGGCATCTTTAAGGTGCATGGCCATTAAGGCATTATCATATCCATCAGCTGTAATGGCATCATTTGCGTAAACGGTAACGCTGATCATCTCATTATCCAAAGGATAACCTGTTTTCGGATCGATCAGGTGAGAAATTTTTTTCCTGCCGCTTTGATGGAATTTACGGTAGTTGCCAGAGGTGGTAATGGCGCCAGCATTTATCGCCGCGATATGCCTGATTACCGGGGTTCCATCTTTATCCGGACCTTCAATACCAATTTTCATGGTTTCGCCATTGGGTTTAGGTCCGGAAATGCGAATTTCGCCGCCCAGCTCAGCCACATACTGTCTAATTCCTTTTTGTTCGAGATAATCAGCAATTAAATCGACGCTGTAACCTTGTGCAATTCCATTTAAGTCGATCTGTACACAGGGTTTACGTTTGCTTAACCGGCCATCCGTCAGTTTCAGGTTTTTCATGCCCACACAAGCCAGTATCGATTTGATAACCGCCGGATCAGGTTCTTTTTTAGTCTCTTTTGGTCCAAAACCCCAGGCTTGTACCAATGGCGCAACGGTAACATCGAAAATGCCTTTGGTATCCTGGTTGATCTCGAAACTTCTTTTCAGCACATCGTTCATGAAACGATCGGGTTTGATCTCTTTTTCGGCAGCATTAAATTGATTTATCAAAGATCCCTTTTTGTAAAGCGACATCGATAAATCAATTTCGTTTAATAAACTGTCTATGCCTTGTCTGGTGGCCAAACTATCTGAGGCATAATACATAATGGTATAATCGGTCCCCTGCGCAAAACCCTCAATTTTATACTGCTTCAGCTCTTTTCTCAGAGAGAAAGCCAATATGAACGGTAAAATGAAAAGCAAAAACCTGCAACGCATCAATTTAGTTTTAGATTACCTTGGTTTGTCCGGGCATGGCGATTGGATATAGTCCTTTGTCGTCAGGCATTAATTTCGGATTGGCATCCCATGCCAAACGCTCTGGCATTAAACTAATGTTGGAAGCCAAAGCCTCATCCCACTTAATGGTTTGGCCAGAGTAAGTAGCATAACGGCCAATAATAGATGAAAATGTACTTGTTGCCGCATAGTCTACATTACTGAATTTATATTCTCCCTTCGAAACCGCATCGAACAATTCGTCGTGCTCTGTTTGGTAGGGATTAGCGTTGCCTTTGGTATTGTGGTTATACAATTCTTTGCCACTATAATCTTTCATAATGGCCTGGTTACTTCCTGAAAGGTAAATTTTGCCTTTGGTACCTTGAAAAGTTTCATCTACGCGGTTACTGATGCCTTCGAAATGGCGACATTGGCTATTGATTACCGCACCATCGGCATACGTTAATTCGATAGAGTGGTTATCATAAATTTCTCCATAGTCTTTTCCTGTTCTCCAGGCACGGCTACCTGTTCCCTGTACCGAAACCGGATGTCCGTTTTTGATCCAGTTGGCAATATCGATATTGTGTACATGCTGCTCTACAATATGATCACCGCATAACCAGTTGAAATAATACCAGTTTCTCATTTGGTATTCCATTTCAGTTTGGTTTGCTGTGCGCGGACGTACCCAAACGCCCCCACTGTTCCAGTATACCTGGCCCGACATGATATCACCAATGGCACCATCGTTAATGCGCTTCATTGATTCGCGATAGTTGGTCTGGTAGCGGCGCTGTAAACCTACTACCACATTTAATTTTTTCTTCTTCGCTTCTTCGGCTGCGGCCAATACTTTTCTGATCCCCGGTGCATCTACCGCAACAGGTTTTTCCATGAAAATCTGTTTGTTCTGTTTAACCGCCTCTTCAAAATGGATCGGACGGAAGCCCGGAGGGGTGGTTAACAACACTACGTCGGCTAACGGGATGGCTTTTAAATAGGCATCGAAGCCAACAAACTGGCGTTCTTTCGGAACATCCATCTTTGCTGCAAATTTCGAACTTAATGATTGGTAACTGCCATCTAACCGATCCTGAAAAGCATCGGCCATGGCCACCAGTTTGATGTTAAATTTTGTGCTTAACGCCTGGAAAGCTGCTCCGGTACCCCGATCGCCACAGCCTATCAGGGCAATTTTAATCGTGTCTGATCCGGATGCATATGCGCCGGCCAATGGAATACTGCTGAGCATGGCCCCGCCGGCCAGCATGGCTGTTGCTTTTAAAAAATCGCGACGATCTTGTTGGTTGATTGGTTTTTTCATGTGTTTAGTTTTTTATTTTGGTTAGATAGTGTAGGGTTAAAAGTCTTTTATAGGTTGTTTGTTGTAGTAGGCATCTATATCTGCTTTTGAAGGCATTTTGGCAGGGCGTACCAGTCGCATCCCAACAAAAGGCGCTTCAGGAAACCACCAGTTACTTTTTGGGATCTGTGGATCTAATTGTTTCCAAGATGGATCAGAAGCCAATCTGGCTGTTGAAGTTAAATGATTTGGTGTTTCATCATAAGAGCCACCGCGCACCACATTTGGATAAAGTTTATCGGGTATGGCCACCGGATTTTCTACCATTTTATCTTTGCTCTTACTATAGAAATCAGGAAGGTACTGGTCGTAAGTCCACTCGCTCACGTTTCCATACATGTCAAATAATCCCCATGGATTTGGTTTTTTTTGCCCTACCTGGTGTGTTTTATTATCACTGTTATCTTTATACCAGGCATAATCGCTTAGTTTAGCCGCATCATCACCGAAAGAATAATTGCTTTCGGTTCCCGCTTTACAGGCGTATTCCCATTCTGCCTCGGTGGGTAAACGATAAAAAACACCTGTGCGCACATAAAGCCATTTACAAAACTGGATGGCATTATATTGTGTCATGGCTACTGCTGGCTGGTTCGCTTTACCCATGCCAAAGGTCATATCAAGGTAGGGTTTTGTAGGCCTGGTAACGGCGTCTACTTCAGCCGGAACAGCACTTGTACTGGCTTGTTTTTCGTAATCACGGTAGAGAAAGGGCTCAAAAATATCCCAGGTTACTTCATGTTTTCCCATCCAGAAAGCATCAAGTTTAACCTCATGAACAGGTTGCTCATCTGGTTTTCCGGTTTTGCTTCCCATTTTAAATTTGCCTGCCGGTATGGCCTGCATATCGAATTTTAATTTAGTTCCATTGATGGATTGCGTGTACGAATCACCCGGCGTTTGTGCCGAAATTTGTGCGCAGGGGTAGTAGGCTATTAATGCTGCGGCAATTAACTTTTTAAACATAATTTTTGGTTAGATACACTTAACTCTCTAGGTGTTTATCTGGTAACTTTCTGAAATACTAATGTAAATAACCACATTTAAAACAAAGAAAATTTATGTAACAATAAAGGTAGGTATGCGATATTAAAAGTCAGTTTGACAATTAAAGCTAAGGCCATCTTGATGGGTTATTTATGGTATACAAATCAATATGGTTGAGGGTAAGATCCAACCTATATACCTTCGCGTTAAATCGTCATTGCGAGAAGGCTTTTTCAGCCGACAGCCTGCCCCGACTTTACGGGGAAGCAACCTTTTCAGCGACGATCATTAGCATGATATATTGCTTCATCGTTCCTTTCTGGATCTATTCGGTGAGGAATCTTTGAATAAATTCCACTTATATTTGGTTATACCAGACCATCACAGGCAAAGGGTTTTACCATATCAGGGATGTAAGGTCATTTAAGCTTATGATTTTGCAATGGTACTGCTTACCTTCCGTCTGAAATTTTATTGCTTAAATTGGTAAAACCGACCAGAGTATCCCAACGTGCGCCCGGGCGGCGGTAATAAACGAAAATCTGATAACTGTTTTCGGTCTGGAAAAATGCACCTTCTAAAGGTTTGGTTTCCAGTGTTTTGGTATCATTGTTATACCAGGCATATTCATAATCATAAAGGCCTTGTTTAAGGATCACATTGCCATAAAACTGCTTCCTGCTGGCATCATAAAGCAGTTTATTTTCATTGCTCATGGTAAAATTGTTAAACCGGCCAATTACATAAGCATCGCCGTTAGGGCTGGGAGCCGGGGCATTTAAAGTGAATAAAACACTCATATACTCTGCTTCTGTTTTATCATCGCGCCCGTCGGTATTACGGATAAAAAAGTCTCCGTTTTCATCGTACTGGTTGGCAAACGCTCCTGCCGTTCTGGGTGCATCCTGGAAAAGTATAACATTTACAGATTGATTATCGCGATAAATATCCTTTACATTATCTGCTTTATAACGCAAACTCCTGGTATCAAATTTCCTAAATTCATTGTCTCCCCAAAAATCATTCGTATTAAGGTCGTTATAAACCAATTGGTTTGGTCGTACAAATGCAGGTTTGGTATTCACCTGGATCGTGTTAGCATTAAAATTCTGCATCACCACAGCTTTGATGTCCTGATAAGGATTTGGGATGGCAAAGGTATGATTAATGGTAAAGTTGATTTTTTGTTTATAATTCCTGTTCTCCACCTGCATGGAATTGGTGATATCGGCTGCCACCGCAACCTGATTATCGAGCATATAGAAGCGTTGCGAAATAACCGGTTTGTTTTTGTCGCCGTCTAAATAAACCTTTAATACATAATTGCCTCCAATTTTGGGTTGGATCTGCGTATTGGGCAGGCTGATTTCGTAATGTGTATATTTTCTGGCGGTATTGGAAGAGTAGCGGTAATTGATGATGCGGTCGTCGTTAAAACTCCCTAAATAATCAATGCTCGAAATTTTGGAAGTTTCCCATTCTGCAGTGCAATGCTCAATGGTGTACCAGTAATTTTGGGTGCCCGCAAGAAGGTCGTCAAAAGAAAATGTTATCGTTTCTGATGAATTGAGCATGATAACAGGTAAACTTTGCTCTTTGTTGCTATTGTAGCAAAGCACAGTCTTAATATTTGGAAGATAAATTTTATTCTCGTTGGTAAACCTGGTGTCGTTTTGCGCTAAGGCAAATGTAGAGATGAAAAATAAAACCGTAAATACTATTTTCTGCATGGTTAAAAGTAAAGTTTTATTGGGAAGGGACAAAATGGACTTTTGGATGGTTGCCACGGAAGCACGGATTAAGACGGAAGATTTTCAGGCGTATGATCATCCCTACCTTCGTGGAGGGGTTCATTAGGTAAGGGAAATTGCCCGTGGACGCAGAGGTGTTTTTTGTACGCCGCAACCTTGAATATGCTGTCATGCTGAGGCACGAAGCATCTGCTACCTATGAAACAGATGCTTCGTGCCTTAGCATGACATAGGCTGAAATATTAATCACCGTGTTTCTGTGTCTCGGTGGCAAAAAATATTGAACAAAAATTTAAGGCAAGAATCGCTAGCATGAAAGATTGCTTCGTCGTTCCTCCTCGCAATGACGACCGCGTTAGTGGATGCTAACATCAAAAACCTTCTTCTGCGTTTCCATGGCAAAAAAAACTGTATCATATAATTGCAATTCAATCGGATTTGTCACGTTGAGCCTGTCGAAATGCCTTGTAAGGTATTTAAACCAGGTCCTTCGACAAGCTCAGGATGACAATCTATATTTATGATACAACTCTTATGTCTAATTAACTTCTTGTTAACTAACCTTCCAGCTCCATAATCTCAGCAGCTAAACTTTCCCATTTAGTTTGACTGTTATCTAACTCCTGTTTCGTTGCCAGGTAACGTTTGTTGGCTTCAGCCAGTTTATCGGCTTTGGCGTAAACATTCTCGTCTGCCAGTTCTGCTTCAATATTTTTAACGTTCTGCTCGAGTTCGGTGATCAGCTTTTCTGTTTTCTGCAGCTCATCGTTCAGTTTTTTTAACTGGTTAGCCGTATTGGGGGTAACTGGTTTGGGCTGTTCCTTTTGTTTTTCAGGCATTTTAACCGGAATAGGTTTAGCTGCAGGAATTACCCTTTTGCTATTCCATTCTTCATATTCTGCATAAGTGCCAGGGTATTGCTTAATTTTTCCGCTTTCAATAAACCAGATTTTGTTGGCCACATTATCTAAGAAATACCTATCGTGAGAAACGGCAATAAAAGTACCTTCAAACTGTTGCAATGCCTGGATCAGGATATTTACCGATTGGATATCCAGGTGGTTGGTCGGCTCATCCAGAATCAGGAAATTTGAATCTGTAGTTAAGGATTTAGCCAGGGCCACACGTGATTTTTCTCCACCGGAAAGCACTTTGATCTTTTTGAACACATCATCACCGGTAAATAAGAAACAACCTAAAATACTCCGTAATTCGGTATCGCTATGTTTTGGCGCAAAGGCCTGTAACTCTTCTAAAATTGAATTTTCTAAATGCAGCGACTCTAACTGGTGCTGCGCAAAGAAAGTGGTGGTCACGTTATGACCCGTTTCGCAGAAACCTTCAAATTTTTCAGCTCCGGCAATCATTCTCAGTAATGTAGATTTACCCTTACCATTTGCACCGATCAAGGCAATTTTGTCGCCTTTTTCGATCACACCTTCCGCATCATCTAAAATATGCACATTTGGATAACTCTTGTGCGCGTGTTCTATCCTCACCACATGCCTGCCTGATGGTTTAGAAAATTTGAAGGCAAAATTTACGGTGGGGTTATCATCATCCACATCATCAATACGCTCCATCTTGTCTAAAGCTTTCATCCGCGACTGGGCCATTTTAGCCTTGCTCGCTTTTGCTTTAAAACGCTCAATTAAACGTTCTTCCTGTTTAATTTTAGCCTGTTGATTTTTAAATTCACCCTTTTGGATTTCGCCACGTAAGGCTTTTTCTTCTACATAAAAGCTGTAGTTACCTGCATATACAGTTAACTTGCCTTTACGTGATTCGACTGTACGGTTTACAATCTTATCCAGGAAATACCTATCGTGAGACACAATTACAATGGCGCCTTCAAAACTCATTAAATAGTTCTCTAACCATTTAATAGATGGTAAATCCATGTGGTTGGTGGGCTCATCCAGTAATAAGATATCAGGAGTTTGCAGTAATATTTTGGCCAGCATTACCCGCATTCGCCATCCTCCTGAGAAGGTATTTAACGGGCGTAACTGATCTGCCGTACTAAAACCCAAACCAGCCAGAATTTCGTTAGCTCTATATTCGATGTTGTAACCATCTAAAGCTTCAAACTCCTGCTGTTTATCGCTTAATTTAAATAAAACCTCTTCACTGTAATCTGTCTCGATTTTTTTAAGCAGTTCTTCAATTTCATCATGCAACTGGTTCTGGCGCTCAAAAGCTTCCATGGCCACGTGCAAAATGCTATGGTGCGAATCGTAAGAAAGTAAATCCTGGTTTAAGTAACCAATTTTCAGGTCTTTAGACATGGAAACGGTACCCGAACTCGGGGCGTACTCGCCTACAATTATTTTTAATAGTGTTGATTTTCCTGTTCCATTGGCGCCAATTAAACCAGCTCTGTCGCCCGGTTTGATGTGCCAGTTCGCGTCATCGTATAAGGCCCTTGAGCCAATCAGGAAAGTTAAATTATTTATTGAAATCATTTCGGCTGCAAAAGTACGAAATTTAAAGGCTTTTTTCAGATGGAAAGTCAAATAGGAAAAACTGTCATTCTGATCAATATTAGTGACAGAAGAATCCTAGCGAAATGATAAGCCGCGAAAAGTCGTCATTTCGACCGCAGTGGAGAAATCTTTCTACATAGTTCAAAGATTTCTCCATTTCGCTGCGCTACAGTCGAAATGACGGAGATTTTTAAAATCAGTCAACGGTAGGGAAGTGAAGAGGCAGTTGTTGTGGAATTGAAAAATAAATTTTGATTTCTATAAAACCTTCTTACCTTTGTACTGTAATAAAAATAATTACAGAATGAGTACAAGCAGGTTTCCCATCTCCCTACACATCTTAACCTTATTAAATGAGGCAAAGGGTAGTGTTGTGAGTTCAGCATACTTGGCGGGAAGTATCAATGTCAATCCTGTTTTGATACGCAAGGAAATCATGAATCTACGTAAGCATGGTTTTGTGGAGAGCAAGGAAGGCAAGGGTGGAGGTTCTTTTCTGGCTAAAAATGCTAAAGATATTAATCTGGGCGAAGTGTACCAATCGGTTAGAAGCAGCAATGTGTTAGGGCAGCATAAAAATGAACCGAATCCTAAATGTCCGATCGGTAGGCAGATCAACCAACATTTAGATACCCTTTACAACGCTGCAGAGCATGCCCTTATCGCCAATTTGTCCAAACAGACATTGGCAGATTTTGCCTCGAAATTTGAATAAATTTTTTTAACTAAAACTGTAATAAAAAAGATTACACTTAAAAATAAGTACATAAACTAAAAATTAAATAACATGAAAGTAGCACTAATAGGCGCCTCCGGATTTGTAGGCAAAGCCATTTTGAACGAATTAGTAAGTCGCGGAAATGAAGTAATCGCCATTGCACGCGATACCGCCAAAATTGAAATTAACGATGAAAAGGTAAGTAAGGTAGCGGTAGATGTTTTGGATACTGAAAAATTAACAGCAGTTTTAACAGGTGCTGATGCTGTAGTAAGTGCTTTTAACGCAGGGTGGACCAACCCCAATTTATATCACGATACTTTAGAGGGCGCAAATGCCATTCAGGCTGCGGTAAAGGCATCGGGCGTTAAACGTTACATTTTTATCGGTGGAGCAGGTACCTTGCAGATTGATGGTCAACAGGTTGTAGATGGACCGAATTTCCCTGCTGAAATCAAGCCAGGCGCAACGGCTGTAAGGGATTATTTTAACACGCTGAAACAGGAGAAAGAACTGGATTGGTTATTTTTTAGTCCGGCAATTGAGATGCATCAGGGCATTACGACCGGCCGTACCGGGAAATACCGTTTGGGTAAAACCAGCCCGGTTTTTAATGAAGAAGGCCATTCTGTTTTATCGGTAGAAGATTTGGCGATTGTTATTGCTGATGAGCTGGAAAATAATGCACATCACCGGGAGCAGTTTACGGCAGCGTACTAAAGATGGAAAAGGGAAGATGTAAAAGGGAAGATGGAAAATGGAAGATGTAGGATGGGAAATGGATGAGGGCGGAAGTTGATTCATTGCTTTATTCGTTAACAGGCAGGTTGCCAAGGTTCATGGTTTGATGGTTCATAATTGATGTGCGAAATGTTTATCGCATGGATTATTGGGAATTGATTACTGGTCATTCGTAATGATCACTCGTGGCTATCAAACCATCAACTAAAGTTGTATATGAAACTTGTACTTGGTGCCCCAGGCAAATGAACAAATGGCAAATGAACTAGTGAACTTATGGGGCTATTGAAAGGTTCATCATCCATTTTACATTTTCCATCTTCCATAATTACCTATAAGTTCTTATCTTCGTGGCATGTATCGCCTTATTAAACCAATATTCTTCAAATTTGACCCTGAAAACGTACATTATTTTGTAGTTAAGCGGTTAAAATGGTTTAATGATAAATTCCCGCTTGGTAAAACCATTATCCGTAGCAGCTTTGATGTGCATATTAAAGGTTTAGAGCGCGAGGTTTTTGGTATAAAATTCAGGAATCCTGTTGGATTGGCCGCCGGGTTTGATAAAAATGGCGAATACGTAGAGCCACTTAGTAATTTAGGCTTTGGATTTATCGAAGTGGGTACGGTAACACCCATGCCTCAGCCTGGAAATGATAAACCGCGGATGTTCCGCTTACCTAATGATGAAGCCTTAATTAACCGGATGGGCTTTAACAATAAGGGGGTGGATGTAATGGCCGAGCGTTTGCGCTTGTTAAAAGATAAACATCCTGACATTGTGGTAGGTGGGAATATTGGTAAAAACAAGGCTACTCCAAATGAAGATGCCGTAAGCGACTATATTAAATGTTTCGACCGTCTTTTTGATGTGGTCGATTATTTTGTGGTGAATGTAAGCTCGCCCAATACGCCAGGTTTGCGCGAACTGCAGGAAAAAGAACCCCTGAAGAAAATCCTCAATACTTTACAGCAACGTAATCGTAAAAACGACATTTCACGTCCGATTTTATTAAAAATTGCGCCTGACTTAACTGATGCACAATTAGATGATATTATCGAAATTGTGGCAGAAACAAAAATTGCAGGCATTATTGCCACCAATACCACCATCAGCAGGGAAAACCTGGCTACTGAGAAAGATTTAACTGTTGAAACCGGTGGTTTGAGTGGTAAACCTGTTAAAGAACGCTCTACGGAAGTCATTCGTTATCTTTCAGCGAAATCAAACAAAGCGTTTCCAATTATTGGTGTAGGCGGAATACATTCCGCAAAAGATGCCAAAGAAAAATTAGATGCTGGGGCATCTTTAGTTCAATTGTATACGGGTTTTATTTATGAAGGACCAGGTTTGATCAAAAATATCTGTAAGGCGCTGGTTTAAATATAGTCATCACCCTGATCAGATAGCTATCGGATTTATTTCAGGATCTCTCCTCCAGGAAAGATGCTGAGACAAGTTCAGCATGACGAGGTAGTTAAGCTATAGCCAGAACATTTTAATCTTCACATTTTGTGAAATGAAAGTCAGCATTTCATGGGCGGCACCAGTCCCGCTCTCGCTTCAAAGCCTTGGTTCGTTCCTCGCCTTCGGGTTTTACGCTAAATCGGGTTTATTTAACTAAGTTTTGTGGTTCTTACATTCGTTAGTTAGAAAATGTTATGAAAATAAATCGTCACCCAATTCATTTTATAGCGGTCATTCCGGTATGGTGTCTTAATTACACGCTTTGTCAGTCTGAGCTTGTCGAAGACACTTTGCAGTCGGAAACAAAAAAAGCATCCTTTGATCAGAAGGATGCTTTAAATCTTTAAGAAGAATTTCTAAAAACTATTTTGCCAAAGCAGCTAAAACGGCATTGTTTTTAGCTAATTGGTCGTTTTTAGGTTGTGCAGAGCGGCTTCCTAACTCGATGTTAGTTGCTCTTTTTAAAAATGCTACCTCTTGGTGAGCTGTATTTTTATTTCTTCTGTCTTTTCTTTTTAATCTGGTAACTGCCATGGTAATAACCTTTTAATTATTTTATTTGTACAAATGGAGGTCGAGAGCGGATTCGAACCGCTGTAGAAGGTTTTGCAGACCTCTGCCTAGCCACTCGGCCACTCGACCATAAATTCAAGGCTGCAAAAATAGCAATTATAAGTTAGCCCGCAAACATTATTTTAATAATTATCTAATTTAGTTCCGAACTCGCACTAATTCAGCACAAAAGATTGCTGCGCTTACCGCTACATTTAACGATTCGGCCTGTCCAACTCTTGGAATGGTGACGGGCTTATTTATTTTTTTGATCACCTCTGCCGATATGCCCTTCCCCTCATTACCTAAAATTACCAATCCTTCAGTTCCCCATTGCGTTTTGTAAATCGATTCGCCATCTAATAATGCACCAAATACAGGGATGGTATTATGCTCCAGCAATGCCGGTAAATCTGCTTCATAAATATTTATCCTGGCCAAAGAGCCCATGGTGGCCTGTACCGTTTTAGGATTGTATATTTCTACACAGTCTGCAGAACAGATGATGTTTTTAAAACCAAACCAATCTGCCGTACGGATAATGGTGCCCATGTTGCCCGGATCCTGTACACCATCCAATACCAAGGTAAACTGATTTTTTAACTCTTTTGGTACCAGTGCGCTGTTTTTGGGAATATGAACAAGCGCTAAAAAGCCTTGTGGCGTTTGCAGCGTACTAATCTTCTCTAATTCGGCGTTCTTTACTTCAAATAAGTTTATATTTGCAGGTAATTTGGGTAACAAATTATATTGCTCGCTGTTATAAAATATAGTGTGGATCTGGTAGCTTGATTGAAAAAATTCCTGTATGGATTTTATACCTTCAACAATAAACAAACCATGTTCTTTACGATATTTTTTTTGATGTAACGATTTTATAAAACTAATCTGTGATTTTGAAAGCATACCAACACTCAATAAATATTAAACTGAAAAGCACTGCAATATTACTATTTATTATTGTTTTAATTCAGGCCTGCTCGTCAACTAAGTACATTGCAGACTACCAATCGATAGTGAAAAAGGTAACTATTGACAGTGTTGATGCAAAATTTGAAGAACAGGCTTACAACTATGTTCAGAAAGACATCAGACCGGCATCGAAATTGAGCATTAATGTACCTTTATACAATTTTTTCAATACTAAAGACGGTCGGTATAAAACCAGTGATATTAAGCCCTTTGGTACGCCACCAGCCATTTTAGACAGCACATTGGTCGAAATTTCCAGAACACAGATACAGAAATTTTTAAAAAGTAAGGGCTATCGACGGGCCGAAGTCAAAGCCGAGATAAAGGTTGCAGATAAAAAGGCCGAAATTGTATTCACGGCAAAACCGGGACCTGCCTATTTTATCGATAAGCTTTCTGATTCGATACCAAACCGAAATATTAAAAACCTTTACGAATCGAACAAGGCTAAAATAACCCATTTACATAAGGGAATGCAATATGATGAAGATTCTTTAACATATGAAAGGGAGCAGATTTACCGGATTATGAAGGAAAATGGTTATTTCTATTTCTTAAGGCCCTATGTAAATTTCGACGTATACGGTGCAGAGCCTACTTCTAAAACCAATAAAATAGACCTGAACCTGAATGTAACTGATCCCAACGATGGTGAACATAAGCAGTTCAACATTGGATACACCCATATGATTATTGCACCTAATCCTGATGGTTTTCCAGATTCGGTACGTTATAAGCTCAGTAAAGACACCGTTAATGGTATCATGTTCACCGATTTTTCGAAACGCTATCGCAGAAACCCCATTGTTAGGTATGATTTTCTGAAACAGGGCGATCTTTATGATATCCGAAATGAAAACCTCACTTACGATCGTTTATACGAACTCAATATTTTTAAAAACGTAAAAATCGATTATTACAGAAGGGACAGTACTTCAAACAAAATAAATACAGTAATCCAGCTTATTCCACAAAAGGTAATGAGTAACCGGGTGGAAGGCGAGGTGCCTTTTAATGGTGGTACGGTAGGATTTACCATTGGAAATACTTATACGAATAACAATATTTTTAGAGGGGCGGAACGTTTTGAGCTTCAGGTAAAAGGTGGTTTGCAATCCAGAATTGGCAATGGTGCAAAACCTTTTAGTGATATTTATCAGCGTGATTTTTCGATCAGTTCGAGTATTACCGTACCCAGGTTGATGATCCCTTTCTACAATCCGGTTTTGGGTGGTAATGGTATGCCGCACACTACTTTTGCATCAAGCTACATTTATGCACTTCAGAAAGATGTATCGGTTAGAAGGATTTTTATCAACTCCATTACTTATGATTGGTTTGAAACCAAATCTAAGCTGCATTCTTTTACGCCCTTAAATTTCGAATACCGTTTTGGCTATTTAGACCCTAATGTTGATGCGCAAACCGTATTGAACAACCTTTATTACTCCACATTATTAGGCCGTAAAGATTTAACACTGGGCATGAAATATACCTATACTTTAAATGCAAATAAATTAAATGAATACCGGTCTTTTGTTTATTTAAGGGCAGGAATGGATATTGCGGGGAATATGTTGCAGGGAATATCCGGATTAATCGGCAAAAAAGGTGATCCTGCAAACAACAACCCGGCAAGAATATTGGGCTTACCATTTAACCAATACATGCGTCCTGAAGTTGACTTGAGGTGGTATAAACACTTAGGTGGTGATCGACAGTTTATTGCCCGTTTAAATGCAGGTGTAGCTTATGCCTATGGAAATTCAGTCTTAACAGGTATACCTTTTGAAAAGCAGTTTTTTGCTGGTGGATCAAGCGGAATAAGGGCCTGGCAGGCAAGAACCATAGGTCCTGGAAACTATGATAGAGGTATTTTGAGGAGTGATACCTTAAGGAGAGCATTTTTTGGACTTGACCAGCTTGGAACCATGCGTATTGAAACGAATTTTGAATACCGTTTTACCGTGGCCAAAAAGTTTTTAGGTGCCACATTAAAAGGCGCTGCATTTGTTGATATCGGTAATGTATGGAACCTGCGCAGGGGCGAATCAATTCTTGTAGCTAGTCCGTCACTGGATGAGCAAACCATATTTAGATTGAGTAAATTAGCCCAGCAACTCGCCGTTGGAACAGGTGTAGGGCTGAGATATGATGTGCAATATTTTGTTTTCAGGTTTGATGTAGGATTAAAACTTAAAGATCCTCAGTTCGCAGGTTCGGATCAATGGGTCATCAGTAAGTTTTTATCCGGGGCAAGAGATTTTAAAAATAGTTATAATGCCACGCACGGGCCAGATACCTATCGTTTTATACAATACAACTTTGGTATCGGAATGCCGTTTTAATTAATCAAAAAGACTTAATGCTTTGGGTTTGGTATCGGGATCTTTAAAAGAAAATTCTGTAAAGGGTTGCCATCTTTTATCCATGTGCCTGTAAACAGAGAAAGATGAAACCACAAATTCACGCTTAAATCTGCGGTCTTTAAATTCGGTGCAAATTTGTTTGAAACTGGGTTTTATATCTCTGAATGCCAGGGTTAAATGTGGATTAAATTTTTCTTTTTTTTCGATCAGTTTCAGTGGCTGTAATGCGCTGGTTATCTGTTTTTCCAGCAGCATTAATCCTTCATTTGGTTCAACATCGAGGTAAAAGGTATGTTCAGGGAAGGAGTTGAAATTTCGGAGCACCTGTATAAAGGGCTGATGGAAAGCAGCATCGGCCAAAACCTTAAAAAAACTTTTTTCTGCATCATGTGATGAAAGTTTTACCGGAGGATATAAGGTAATATGTGCCGGACGCTTTAATGATTCATGCACATTAAATTTATCTGAAATGTAGGTTCTGATCTCATTTATGTCTTATACGATAGAAATGGGCGGAATTAAACACACTAAAAATAAATTTTCCATAAAACAAATTTACTAAAAATATTAGTAAGTAAAAATAGAATTAGCCTGAGCAAATCTGCTGTGTGATGGTACCTTGGATACGAACTATATTATTTTTAAACAACTGACCTTAATTAACAACTGCTTTAAAACATAACCTTTTTTCGGGCTAATTATAGCTTTGCTGTCAGATGGAAACATCAGACACCACGAAATAAAAAACCCTTATATTTTGCCACGGATACACGGATGAACACGGAGAAATCTGACAGTGTAACAGACTTATGTTAACTAAACCCGACCGGCAGCGTTATCCCGGTTTAAGCATCATTTTATTTACCGATTAATCTACCGGGATTAAGCAAAGGGCGGGACTGGCAGAACGGAAGCACCATGGGTACTGCTTTTCTTAAAAAAATAATGAACCTGTTATCACGAAGCGATCTTCTGGATTATCTTATTTATTTGCAAAGTTCAACCCGTAGTAGAAAGATTGCTTCGTCGTTTCTCCTCGTAATGATGATTTTACTAAGGCAAATCAGACCAGGTTCTTCAATCCATCAAAAATACTTTCGAAAAAGGTAGACAGGTTTAACCCGTTGCTGTGGTTGAAATAAGCAAATACCAGGAGTATAATGACCACAAATATGATGAGTTTGCGGAAGGCGAAGGCTATAACTATCAGTAAAATAGGGATAATAAATAACCATAAACTATTGATGGTGTAAGGACTTAAATCGGTATCTTTTTTGTATACATACACCAGTTTGCTATGCGTGCCGGCATCATTTTGGTGTTTAATATAAATGAAGGTCGATTTATCGATTGGTAAGGGCAGCACAGCTATGCCATCGTTAAATTTTAGTACCTGCGTAAAACCACTTACGCTAAAGGTATAGGTTCCGTTTATATTTTCGTTAGGGTTATTCAACGAATCGGCTGCTATAATGGCCAGTTTACTGTTTTTAAGCAAATTCTCTTTTACCAGAAAATTATTGATTGATGCTGTTTGTGCAATGCTGAATAATCCAGTTAAACACAGCGCCAGCAAGAGTATGATTCGTTTCATTCGATAGAACGTTTATTGTAAATTAAATAACCGATATGCAATAATACGCCATTTCTTTTAATCGCATCATTATATAAATTATAACTCAGGCTAACCGGGCCCAAAGGCGAGTGATAAACCAGGCCTGCGGTACCTGCATAGCGTAATTTGGTAATGGCCTTTGCGTAATTGATATCCTGAAAATTATTTTGTTCAAATTCTTTATGCGGTAAAAATAAGTAACCCTCCAATCTAAAGTCAAGATTTTTTTTAACATTATAAATGTTTTTTATTCCACCAGCGGCATAGGTAGTTGCCCTAAACTTATCGAGAAATAGCGAGCGGCTATCTTGTAGCGGATAAAAGGCCGGGGCGGTTAATAGCGTTGCGTAATAATTGCTGAATAAGGGCTGATTCGAAATTACACCTTCTACAATATAACCTAAAGTATATTTTTTAAGGTGTAAAAAATAGTTCTCCTGGGTGAGTTTAATACTGGCCCATTGGCGGAGCTGGCTGCTACCGGGAATTTTCACAAAACCAGGGGTATTGCGGAAAATGTTCCCAGGATTATAATTTTCGCGACCGGTGGTATAATTAAAACTTAATGAAAAATGCTGTCCATTAGTAGCATATTGTTTTCTGTTCAGCGAATTTTTTTCTAAGTTTAGCGAGCCTCTGAAGCCATTAAATATGGTTTGATCTAATAAATCGCCTACTGCAAAAGTGTTATTGGGGCTGTAACGGTCATTATTATTGATAAAGTTGGCGTGGAGCACAATTTTGGTATTGTAATTTAGGGGCATTCCCATCATGAGATCAATTTTCCGGTCAGATTGTTCGATATAAATGGGATGTGGGTTTTCGATAAAGATCTGGCTGGTATTATAAAAATTCCAGTGATTATAAGTTAGCTCTGCTGCCAGAAACAGGGGGAGCCTGGTTGGATAATCTACCCGGCCATTTAGCTGTACCGATTCGTAAAAACGACCGGAATAAAAGCTGGTTCCAAAAGTATACGATTTGCGGTTGAGGTAATTGTATTGTGCGCCCAAAAAAACATTACTGATGGGTCTGGTTGAAATATTGCCGCCCAATTCCAGCTTGAAGCTCTTTTTCGGCTGTGCCACTACCTCAAAAGTATAACTATCTGTTGCTGCTTGATAAGAAATTTTGGGATATACCGTTTCAAAGGTTTGGTCGGCAACAAGTTTGTAATAGCCACGTTTAATATCTTGCAGGTTAAAAGTCGTTTTATCACTTTTAAAGAGTCTTTCTACATATTTTTTCTGCTGGTTGTTTACACCGGTTACCATGATGTTGCTGAATTTGAGATCTGGTTTTCTCGAATTAAATTTTTCCCTTTTCTGTGCCAGTTCTTCATCGCCTACTCTTCTGCTGATCAAAGCTTTAATTCTAGGCATATCAGCCATGGTGGCATCATATCCTTTTTTGATCAGTTCTTCTACCGGAGCGAAATTGGTTACGCTATAGGTAGCTAAATCGGGTTGGATGTAAACACCGTTTTTACCGATCATGGTCGAGTCTGATTTGGATAGGAACATGTAAACCAGAAAGCGGTTCATTAAACGATCGTCGATATTTTTAGGGTATTCGTTGTAGGTTTTGGAAGAAACATTGGCACCAATCATATAATCGGGCTTGAAATCTCTTTCCATCACATCAGCCGGGAAATTATTATAAAGCCCGCCGTCAAAAACATACTTTCCGTCTAATTTAATCGGACGGTAAATTATAGGGACCGTCATCGTTGCTCTTACAGCCTCTGCCAAACTTCCTTTGCTTACGGTAATGCTTTTTTGTGAAAGCACATCAGCCACCATACAGCGGTAGGGAACAAACAGATTGTCGAAATTATCTTTGGAAACGGCAGAAGCCTGTGAAAAAAGCTCAAGAAAGGCAAAGTTTAAAGGGATGTCATTAATCAGGTTAGAGCGGAAACTAAAATGAAAACCGGTATCAATAGCTACTTTTGCAGTAAGCATAGAGGCATTTGGTGCATTTTTCTGGAAATAATAGGTATAATCGCTGGTGTAACGCCCGTTTACCCAGTTCTGAAAATCGCTACTGAGCGCGATCTCCTCAATCTGTTTTGGGCTATAACCTGCGGCATACATAGCGCCTACAATGCCACCCATAGATGTGCCGGTAATGTAATCAATAGGGATGTGGTTTTCTTCCAGGGCCTTTAATGTGCCAATATGCGACAATCCTTTTGCACCGCCACCGCTAAATACAAGACCTACCTTTTGCGCCTGCAATTGGCTACAGCACAGAACGAACAGGATCAGCAAATATCTTTTAAAAGTTACCACCCCTAAAAATAAGTGTTTTTCTTTTAAAATCAGTTCAATATGAAAATGTTATAGGTTAAAAATGATGCAAAACTTACCCAAAAAATATAGGGGATGAATAGTAAACCCGCCCATTTGTTAATCTTATAGAACATACCTGCATTGATAACAATGATAATTAACAGTAAAATAATTTCGAACAGGGCAAAGCCAAGTTCGTGCAGATAAAAGAAAATGAACGACCAGGCGAGATTTAAGATCAGCTGGATGAGGTAGATGGCTACAGTACGAGGGAAATGAACAATTTTATCGCGTCTAACCCAAACCAGATAGGCAGCGATGCCAATGAGGATGTAAAGGGTAGTCCAGACAGGTGCAAAAAGCCAGTTTGGTGGATTAAATGATGGCTTATTTAAGGTTGGATACCAGGTTTTAACAGATTGAGCGGTTGCCAATCCACCCAGCGCACCAACACCCAGTGTGATGGCAATATTAATAATAAAAGCCAGTGGTTTGAATTTCATGCCTAAAATTTGATTTTTAAACAAAGACCAGTCCCAAATGTTTTATTATCTGCCGATACCTGGTACCACAGGTAAGCTCTCGTTGCCATCATTGCCAACGCTCTGAACAGCAAATAAATAATTGTCTTTACTGTAAGGCAATCTTAGTTCGGTAGCTGAAGTGAAAAATTTCTTTTCCCAAACAGGGCTACTGGTTTCGCGCATTAATACATAATAACCTTTTGCAGTACCATTAAGCGGTGCTTTCCAGTATAAAAAAGTAGAGTTGCTCAGGTTCTTAACATCCACCTTGACTTCGGTCGGGCTGGAAGGGGCTTTGGCCAGGTTGGCCAAAACTGCAATATTAACACCTGTATTTTTGCGTAAATACTCGAAATCCATAAATTCCTGCAGGTCGCCATACCGCACACCATTTTCTGTTCTGAGATCCTGATGCTGGTGATCGAAGTTTTCGTTCATTTCGGTTAAGCGTACGGCCGTAAAACCATTCTCTACGAATGGGGTGTGGTCTCCGCCACGAAGAAACCGGTCATTTCTGTAAATGAGTTTAACCTCTAACTGATCTACATACCGCTCGCCTATTTCTTTAACATAGCGGGCCAACTGACGGCTTTTACCATCGTTTTCTAAACCAAACTGGCGGATACTTTTTGCATTTTTATCCAGATCTAAGCTGGGTAAGCCCTCGCTGAATACACGGAGCCTGGTATTATCAATAATTTGTGTTTCGCTACTGTTGTTGCTGCCAATCATATCGTTGTTCAGCATGGCATCCACGTTCCAGTTTTCTTTTTTTGCTTTTGCGGCCATAAAACCAGAGCCTAATAAAGATTGTTCTTCACCGCTTACGGCTACAAATATGATGGTTGCCGGAAATTTATACTGACTCATGATTCTCGCAGCCTCTATTACGCCTGCAACACCACTACCATCATCGTTGGCGCCGGGTGCATCACTGGTTCTGTTCATAACATCGGTAACGCGGCTATCGAGGTGTCCGCTTACCACATAAACACGTTTGTCGTTTGTGTCCGTGCCTTTTAATATGGCTACGGCATTGCCCAAAAGTGTAGGCTGGTCTACTCTTTTGCCATCAGGTTTAAATGTAACTGTGTCCAGGTATGCGGTAAGCCTGCCATCACTTTTCCTGGCAAACTGGTTAAATTTACTCACCACCCAATTTCTGGCCGCTCCGATGCCTTTTGTTTTACTTTTAATATCGCTAAGCGTATTCCTGGTGCCGAAAGAAACCATTTTACTGATGTACGATTTTAGTGAATCGGGATTTACAGTCTTAACCATTTTTTCGATATCCTGATTTCGGTTAACTACAACCTGAGCCTGTAGCGATAAACTGGTGGCTATAAAAGTAAGTAGGATATAGGTTTTTTTCATCTTAGGGCTTTTTTAGGTAATGACAGCTTTAGTTAAAACGAAGATATTAAATGATTACTGGAATATGAATGACTAAAACGCAGAGGCGTGTAACAATTAGGGCATAAAAAAGCCCTTTGAAACGAATCAAAGGGCTTTAACTTAATTTTAGTACTACTTTGTAAGTTCTGGTGTCCGGTTCCAATTACCAAAAGCTTTTTTTGCTGAAGCTTTAGCTGTATTTAATTCCACATCACCAGCAATGGTTAAAAATGTTTTTTCAGGAGAAATCTGGCTATAAAAGTTTTTAACATCGGCCAGGGTTAAGGCATTGATCGAGTTTTCATTTACCGTTTGATCATAATCGTAATCCTTGGCCTTAATACTGGTTAATAATTTAGCTTTGGCTGTATTGAAAGTTTTTTGATCAATGGTAGCATTCTGGATCAGCACAGCCATTTCAGTTAAATCTTTTTCGAAATCTGCGCTGGCTGTAGCCAATTTGCCACTGTTATCTTTAAAACTGATATTGGCGTTTTTGCTTACATTTTCATTGAGTACGGCATTTAATAATTCAACTACACCATCTTTTTTTGTATTGAATGCTTTAGTATCCAGGGTGAAGCTGGAATAAGCCTTTGGCGATTTATTATTTTCAGAAATAATAATGTTCAGGCCATTTTTAAGTTGGTATCCAACCGGCTCTTTAAAGGTTTGTGCTTTAGCCGTATAAATCGAAAGGATGGCAATGGAGAAAAGTGTAATCGTTTTAATCTTGTTCATTTTATTCTTTATGGATAATAAGGATAATTTTTTTAAATTTTCTTCAAACGTCAATTTAATAAGCCTTAGAGGCCTCTTACGGCGATATCACTGGCGTTGTCAATATTGAACTGGCGTATATACGTGATGAGAATCAGATTGGATTTCAGCTGACATGAATTTTGTTCATTTTGTTCATTTCTTTTGAATCTTTCGATATGTCTCTTTGAGATAGCACAACCTTTGATGAGTCTAAAATTGCTGGATGAGTTAATTTCAGCATTAATCAATATGAAAATACCAAGTCTGTAAAAAGGAATATGAATCAGATATGAGCTTTTTCGAATCAAAGCATCGGTATAGGCGGAAGTAAAATTTTACCAAAACTTAGCAGTCCTACATGCGCCAATCTATGTATCCTTTGCACACTTCGCAGTTAAAGTAGTTACTTAGTGCTTCTCTGCGTCACGCTCTGCGAAACTCGGTGGTTAACACTTTGCGGGCTCAGCGCTCTCCTTTGCGCACTTTACGGTTAGAATAGCTACTTAGTGCTTCTCTGTGCCGCTCTCTGTGAGGCTCGGTGTTTAACACTTTGCGGACTCAGCGCTCTCCTTTGCGCACTTTGCGGTTAGAGTGGCTGCGTAGTGCTTCTCTGTGCCGCTCTCTGTGAGGCTTGGTGGTTAACACTTTGCGGGTTCAGCGCTCTCCTTCGCACTTTGCGGTTAGAGTAGCTGCGCAGTGCTTCTCTGTGCCACTCTCTGTGAGGCTTGGTGGTTAACACTTTGCGGGTTCAGCGCTCTCCTTTGCGCACTTTGCAGTTAAAGTAGTTACTTAGTGCTTCTCTGTGCCGCTCTCTGTGAGGCTTGGTGGCTAACACTTTGCGGGCTCAGCGCTCTCCTTTGCGCACTTTGCGGTTAGAGTGGCTGCGTAGTGCTTCTCTGTGCCGCTCTCTGTGAGGCTTGGTGGTTAACCCTTTGCGGGCTCAGCGCTCTCCTTTGCGCATTTTGCAGTTAAAGTAGTTACTTAGTGCTTCTCTGTGCCGCTCTCTGTGAGGCTTGGTGGTTAACACTTTGCGGGTTCAGCGTTCTCCTTTGCGCACTTTGCGGTTAGAGTAGTTGCGTAGTGCTTCTCTGTGCCGCTCTCTGTGAGGCTCGGTGGTTAACACTTTGCGGGTTCAGCGCTCTCCTTTGCGCATTTTGCGGTTAGAGTAGCTGCGTAGTGCTTCTCTGTGCCGCTCTCTGTGCGGCTTGGTGGTTAACACTTTGCGGGCTCAGCGCTCTCCTTTGCGCACTTTGCGGTTAAAAAAAGCTATTTAATCTCTCCCTATGAAACTTCGTAGTTGAAACCTTTGGACCAAAAGTTAGCTACTTAGCCAACATCAGTTATTGATGAGCAAAATTCTCAGGAGCATATGGAAGATCTGATGCTGATTTTAAACCGGCATCTTCAATAAAATCTTTTATTTCCCGGATGGTTTCGTCGGGCGCACTGATTTGCGGAAAATGTCCGGTAGCTTTCATCACGACCAGAAAATTGTCGGGTGTATTTTTATGAATAAATTCTCCAACCGATAATGGAGCCATTGCATCCTTCGTACATTGCAGGGTTAGACTTGGTACTTCGAGGTTTTTCAATTTGTCTCTGTAATCGGCTTTAAAGGTGGCCATTGCAAAGGCCAGCGCCACACTCGGGTCGGTGGCTTCAAAACACTCGTGTAAAAAATCAGAAAGTTCAGGTTCACCAGGGTTGTCCATCACTACCGGTGCCAATTGTTTACTCCAGGCCACATAATCATGGGCGATATGCGTAAAAATGGTTTCAATGTCTTTAGCATTAAATCCGCCGATATAATCATGGTCGTTTAAATAGCGGGGTGATGGACCAATAAATACCAATTTTTTAAACACATCTGGTAGCTGCAGTGCGGCAATCATGCCGATCATACTACTCACCGAATGCCCAATAAATATAATGTTCTTCAGATCAAGCGCTTGTATAATATCAATTACATCGCAGGCATATCCTTCAAGCGTAGCATATTTCCTTTGATCGTATTGACTGAGGTCTGAATCACCAGAGCCTACATAATCAAATAAGATTACCTTATAATCTTCCAGGAAAGCATCTGTGATGTATTTCCAGGAGTTTTGTGCACAGCCGAAGCCATGGGCAAATAGGAGTACCTGGCTGCCTTCGCCAAGTATTTTCACATTATTTCTGATGAGTATTGGATGCAAAGTGTTTGATTTTAAAATTCTTTCTTAAGGTAGGGAATGTAACAGTTTTTTTATAAAAAAATAAAAAATGAACAAAAAGCACCATTTTAATCTGCAGACAGGCATTTGGGTGTTCATTTTAGTGTTCTAATTCATTAACGGTCAAATATTTGTTGGTTTTAATGATTACGAAGTTTAAGTGAGTAGGGTTTTAAAATGAAAAATTAAATGTTTATGAAAATTGAAGTTTGATTTCTGGAATTACATATTTGGTTCATAATCATTATCTTGCTTGTTCTCCACTAACCGGAAAACCAATATTCCTGATGAAAAAGTCCCTTCCACTTTTTATTATTATCTGTATATTTTTCATAAATGCATCTGCCCAGGTTAATTTAAAAGCTTTTAAATCTAACGGAACAACTGTTTCTGTCAGTCAAAAACGATTGGTTGTGCATTGGCCGGTTGGCAAGGGTGCCATTGGTAAAATGATTCTTGATCTGGAAAATGGGAAACCACTCTTTAACAGTTTGCAGATGGGTAAAAAAGGCGCATTAAAAATAGTTGCGGCAAATCTCGACCCCGTTTTTATTTTGCGGGTAGGTAAACGTACTTTAAGTGCTGAAAGTGGTGGTTGGGATGTATTTTTTGACCGTGTTCCCACCAGGCCTTACACGACCAATCTAGTCAGATTCGAAAAAGGAAATGCAAGTGTTTTTACACATGGTACGCAAACAGTGGTAAAGATAGCGGGTTTACAAGCTGAAAATTTTAGCGGTAATTTAGAAATAACACTTTACAACGGAAGCCCTTTGTTTAATGTAGCTGCAGTAGTATCTACCCAGAAGGATTCTACTGCGATTTTATACGATGCCGGATTGGTAAGCAAAAAAGAGACCTGGTCTGATATAGCCTGGTCTGATGTAAAAGGTAATCTTCACTCCGAAAAGGCGGTTAAAACTGATGGAAGTAAAAATCTGGAGGTGAAGTACCGTACGGTAATCGGTGAAAATACCGGAGGAAGTTTAGCAGTTTTTCCTGCTCCGCATCAATATTTTTATCCATTGGATGAAGCTTTTAATCTTAAATTTACCTGGAAAGGGCGCAATTATTTAAACCTGATTTCAGATTTTGGGATTGGCATCCGTCAGGATCCTTCAGGCGATAAACGTTATGTACCCTGGTTTAATGCACCTCCCAATACGCAGCAACGGCTTAATTTTTTCTGCTTGCTGAGCACAGGGAAAGCAGATGTGGTTTTAAATGAAGTAAAAAAGTTTACCCATAATGATACTTATGTGCCCTTGGCAGGCTATAAAACTATGGCCAGCCATTTTCACAATGAGTTTATTTCTGATGTAGTGCTAAGTGGCAAACCCGTTCCGGAGCAACCGGAATTTGTGGATGTACTGAGGAAAACAGGATTGAATATAGTGAAACTGGCCGAATTTCATGGACCAGGTCATCCGAAAGGACCAGATTCTGTTCGTTTAAGAGAACTTGATGCCTTGTTTAAACAAACCAAAAGACTGTCTGATTCTAATTTTCTGCTGTTGCCGGGAGAAGAGGCCAATAATTTTTATGGCGGACACTGGCTGGCATTTTTTCCTAAACCGGTTTACTGGATCATGTCGAGGAAGAGCAGCCTGCCTTTCGAAAGCAACGACCCTAAATACGGTAAAGTTTACCGGGTAAATGATAAGGCTGAAATGCTCAGATTACTGGAACAGGAACATGGCTTAGCCTGGACTGCCCATGCCCGAACAAAAGCCTCAACAGGTTATCCTGATAAATATAAGGAAGAGGATTTTTTTAAATCGGAAACTTTTATGGGCGCAGCCTGGAAAGCGATTCCGGGAGATCTTTCTTTACCTACTTTAAGTAAAAGGGTATTAAATCTGATGGACGATATGGCCAATTGGGGGTTGAAGAAACATATTATCTCAGAGGCAGACATCTTTACCATTACTGAACAAAATGAAATGTACGCACACTTAAACGTAAATTATTTACAACTTGATAAGGTGCCCAACTATGCTGATGGCTGGCAACCGGTTTTAGATGTAATGCGGAAAGGAAAATTTTTCGTTTCAACAGGTGAGGTATTAATCCCGAGCTTTAATGTTGATGGAAAAGGTGCAGGCGAGACTTTGAAAGTTAATCGCAGCGGAAAAGCAACGATAAATATGCAGCTTAACTGGACATTCCCTTTAGGTTTTGCAGAAATTGTATCGGGTGATGGGAAAAAAGTATACCATAAACGGCTCAATTTAAATACAACGCAGGCATTTGGTAAAAAGGATTTTAACTGGCAGGTTGATTTAAAAGGCCGTAAATGGGTAAGGGTAGAGGTTTGGGATGTTGCTGCCAATGGCGCTTTTACACAGATGGTTTGGCTGGAGTAGATTTGCTGGCATTCTGAGGGATAATTTATGATATAAAAATCAATATTATTGACAGCCCTCTTCCGAGTCGTCATTTCGAGCGGAGTGCAACGCAGCCGAGAAACACGAAGTGCTCAGCGAAGCTAAATCTTTCTCAATAGATTTCTCCATTTCGCTACCGATGAAAAATCGGCACGCTCCAGTCGAAATGACGATTCTTCTGTAGGATCTGTCAATGGTAGCGCAGCGAAGAATCCATGACTAATGAAGTACAAGCTGTGAATTAATATCTAAATGAAGTTAATAACTGAGTTTGATTATCTTAATAAATAGAAGGTTAATTTTTAATCATTCGTAATGATACGATCTTCATGCTGAATTTATTTTACGAGTAAAAATAGTATTTTCAAGTGTTTTGTGTCTACTGTGTGGTCAGCATCTTTCTGTAAAATAGACCCTGAAATAAATCCGATAGCTATCGGATCAGGGTGACGGGCAGAAAGGAAAATTGTTTGTAGCGTATCTTCAGAACAGATTATTAATAGCACTCAGGTTAATATATTTATTAATGATAATACTAAAATTGAACAGATTCTTCACTACGTTCAGAATGACAAGAATATTTTCTAGGGATATTAAATCATCGCATCCATCCTAAACCTTCTAATGGCCAGATAAAAAAAGGTAATAGAATATAAACCCGCCAATAATCCAGCACATACGGCAGATGGTGTAATTCCAAAATCATGATCTGGCGGGAAAGAGAAATATAGCATAAGCATTAAAATGAATACAATGGCAATGCTGTAAAGTCCATTCAGTACAGCTTTTTTTAGAATAAAAGGATAACCGGTAATTTTTACCTCTTCTTTGCAATTAATGGCACCAGTATGTTGCATCGCTTTTATTTTCTTTAAAATATCCAAAGTGATCATAAACGGCAGTAATAGCGACATCGGCAATAAAAATCTGGCCAGATTTTGCTCCCCTTTAAATAAGTGTACTGAATTTTGGGCTTTAAAGGCGAAATAGGGTATTACCGTATTTAAAACCATATTCGGGATCAGGTGTAAAATCAGGTTTCTACGCACAAACTTCCGCCAGTTCGAAACCTTTGTCTGCTCGTTATTCTCCACATCATCAAACATGGGCCATTTCGTTTAAGTTTTCTTTAATCAGTTCCATTGCTTTGTCTTTAATCTGCCAGGCTTCAAATTCCCGAAGGAACGTTTCTTCCGACATAAAAGAGAAATCCAATTGGCCGTTAAAAGTGCTGCATACCAGTGTATTGGCATTTTTCCACGGAAAAGCAACTGTAGGGCTATATATGGTTTCTATTGTAAAGTTTTTATAGTTTTTGGGTATATTTAAAAGTCCCATGTTGCTGAGTGTAATATCATGTGTGCCTTTTGTTGTTTTTAAAAAACCGATCATCTTATTTATGGAGGAGTGGAAATATTCGCTCATGTTTAACAGATTATAAACTTTCAGCTCAGCTACTTTTGCTTCGAGATCGGTTTTTAGTTTTCTGGTTTTTGCCCAAAAATGATTCTCCGTCTGATCAAGGTTTAATTCTACAATAGGGGCAAAAGCAAACATGGTATCTTGTTTTATGGTTTCAACAAAACGCCTGATATCAACCGGACAAATTACCTTTCCATGAGCCTTAGTGCCTTGTATATGTTTAAAAGCTTCCATAAAGGCAACACAGATGGCCGCATGAACGGTCGTATTTTCTTCTTTACACTTTACCAATAATTTTTTGGTATCATCTGTGCTGATTTTCCAATGCACTGCATAATTGCTCTGGTTTACATGATGGTTGGAGGTTGCTTTAAAAAAGAAAAATAAGCGGCCAAGTGCTGCAAAAATTTTTCCTTTAAAATGGGTTGCTCTAGTGATCTTAAAATCTTCTGGTAAGAGATCCTGAACAGAAAGAAATGAAGCGTAGGGTGCGAGTTCCTGTTCAGGATGATCAATCAAAGTCATGAGCTCACGCATTAAATTTAATATTGTAGTGCCATCGCAGATACAGTGTGGAAGTACCAGCAAAAGATCTGACCTGATTTCACCCTTTAACCACACTAATCTGGCTAAGGGTTCGTTTGGGGTATCGAAAAGTTTGTACCACTCTATTTTTGATTGTGTTAACCAATCCTGATCTGTTAAACGGTCAACCATTCTAACCGTTATTTTGCTGATGTTTTCATTCTGTACAAAATATGGGGTTTTGCCTGAGGCATCAATCTTCATTCTCAAGAGCGGATGTTTCTGCTGGATTTTTTGCAGGGCCTTATGCAAATTGTTTTCATTGATTGCTCCTGAAATTCTAGCGCCAAAAACACAGTTTAATGGTGTTTTGGCATCTACATGCATTATTCTTTCACCTAAAATTAATCTTCTTTTCATGCGGTGGCCGTTAAAATTTCAGTTGGCTTTTTAACTTGTTCTTTAAGGATGGAAATCATTTTGTCTTTTATGGCGGCTGCTTCTACCAATGGAACATAACCTTCACTGGCCATAAAGCTAAAATCCATCTGATTGCGGTAAGTGGAGGTAAGCAGGGTAGTGGTATTGCCCAGTGGTCCCATTACCGAAGGACTGAAAATGCTTTCAACTTCAAAGTGTTGATACTGGTATGGAATATCAATTTTGCCCAGGTTAGAGAACATACAGTCGTTACTTGATTTTCCATACTTTAAGAGATTAGTGAATTTTTGTAAGCCTGGATGGCAAGCTTCCATCATCATCATCAAACGATAAGGATTGAGTTTGGCCAATTTATCGTTCACATTCCTTTGTAAAGCTTTAACACTTTTTAAAAAATCTTTTTCTGGTAATAAAGAGAGTACAATCATTAACCCAAAGGCAAAAATGTGGTCTTTTTTAATGATTGGATTGAGGTTACGGATATCTACCGGGAGTGATATTTTGTTAAATGCTTTTTCTTTTCTTATTGCTTTAAACGCAGTTAAAACCGCGGCACTCAACAGCGTATTTACTGTAAACTGATTGGCTTTGCAAAACCGGATAACCTGTTCAGTAAATTCCTGGTCAAATCTCCAATGGAGCATAAAATCTTTTTGACGTGCTATGGCTACTTTTTTAACCGGGATCAGCCATAATGCAAGCGTGGCCATTTTGCCTACCATGCTGTTTTTAGTCCTGTTGCCGAAACTGTTTAGTATTTTTTCGGGTATTACATCTTTTATGCCCATAATCGGGACTTCCCTGCCAATATCAGCATTGGGATTATCTAAAAGCTGAAGCAATTCTGCTAAAATAGAAAGTGTGGCCGTACCATCGCAAAGGCAGTGGTGGTATACCATCAGGATTTCGGAAACATGAATTCCTTTTATCCAGGTAATGCGGCAAAGTGGTACGGTTTTAGCATTAAAAACGGTTTTCCACTCCATGGTAGATTCCTGCTCCCAATGTTCGTCGCTTAAACGCTCCACTATGCGAATGGGGATTTTAAAATGTTCGTTAAGGTTGGTTACAAACCATGGCCTTTTATTTTCATCAAAATCTATGGATGCGGTTAGCCAAGGGTGCTTATTCTGAATTCTCTGTAAAGCATGCCTCAGATCGCTTTCGATTATCTCGCCCCTGATTTTGAAAGGCACTATCAGGTTAAACGGACATTTACCATCTCCGAATAACATCCTTTCACCGAATAGTAGTTTTCTTTTCATTTGTTAGTATTACAAAGGTTTCGTCATGCTGAACTCGTTTCAGCATTTTCTCTGCTATTAAGACCCTGAAATAAATTCAGGGTGACGACTGAGCAAGGGCTCGAAACGATCTGGGATTAAACCGCTTCTAATGTTGTTGTTCTGGCAAAATCTTCCAGCAATTGCACTGCTTTATCATTGCCACCGGCTGCAATGAATGTTTCTTTTATTTTTTGTGCTGCCTGGCGGTATTTTGGGTTTTCTAAAAGTTCGAATACCGTATTTCTTAATTCGCTGATGCGTAAACGTTTGTACCGGATACTGATGCCGCAACCAGCCTGCTCAATTAATTTTGCGGTATGGAAATGATCGTAGGCAATAGGGGTGATCAACATCGGTAAACCATTGGTAAAAGTGTCGTTTACGGTATTGAAACCACCGTGGCAGATCACAGCATCCATATGTGGCATTAGTTCAGATTGAGGTACAAAGCCATTAACAATGAAATTATCCGGCCATTTTTCAAAAATATCGGGATTAGTTGCTGCAACAATGGTTACAGGTTCGTTTTCGAAAGCAATGATGAGTTTTTGGAAAAATGCCGCACGGATATCCACCAGCAAAGTACCTAATGAAGCAAATATTTTTGGGGTTCTAGCCTGGCTTAAACGTTCCCAATCAAAAGGTGCTAAATTTGGTCTGCCTTTTACAGGACCCACAAAATGCATGTGCGCTGGTTTTTCTTCAAAACCTGCAAAGGCCTGAGAAGTGAAAACCATATTCAGCTCGTGCGAGTGAATGTGGATATCGTCACTGTAAATGCCTACTTCTCTTTGTAATCCTTTAATCAGGTTTTGTTGCCATTCGAATATTTTTGGTGCACTATTAGCCGTGTCGCCCATTACATCGGGAGGAACAGGGGTAGTGGTAACTGATGGAATACCTTTTAAGTGCGCGCTTAATGCACCAGCGAAAGTAATGCAGTCGTTAATAATTACATCGGGTTTCCATTTATCAACAAACTTGTTCAGCCCTTTCATCATCATCTTCGCAAAGGGTACATATGTTTCTTCGAGCGCTAGTTTCATCACCTCGGGACCCGAACAGGCAGGGCCATCATCCTGCCGTTTTAAAATACGCTGTATTTCATCTGCATGCTCAATCAGATCTTCTTCCGGATAGATAAATTCGCCGCCCTCGGGTAAGTGCGCCTGGGCAAGCGGCGTAATGCCGAACCATTTTACTTTATGGCCGCGGGCCAATAAAGTAGCACCAATGCTTAAAGTTGGACTGATATGGCCAAAGAAAGGCGGAACAACGAAAAGAAATTTTGACATAAAATCTAATTTAAGTGATGAATATTTTTGAGTTTGTATTACTTAAAGTTTCCAGTAAATCAGCTGCCCTTTCTGTTCCGCCAGCCTGCATAAATGACTGTTTGATCTGTTCTGCAGCAATTTTGTAACTATCGTTGTACAGCACTTTATTTACTGCTTCTTTAAGGTGGCTGGCTTTAAACCGGTTAAAGTTTAAACGTTCTCCCGCACCAACCCTGAAAACACGTCCGGCCACATGGCTTTGGTCGTAAGCAATTGGGATAACGACCATGGGCAGGCCATTCATTAAAGTTTCACAAACGGTATTGTGTCCGCCATGGCAAACTACGGCATCCAGGTGTGGTAAAAGTTCTAATTGTGGTACCTGGCGCTGCACGGTAAAATTGTGCGGCCATGTTTCAAATAAAGCCGGATCGGAAACCACCACCACATGCAGGTCTTCATGGGCAAAGGCTTCGATTACCTTTGCAAAAAAAGCTTTTTTATGTTCATGATCGAAGGTGGTACCAATACTAACCAATATTTTGGGCTGGCTGGTATGGAATGCCTCCCACCGAAAAGGAATGGAGGTTTTACGTCGGTTAAAAACGGGCCCTACAAATTTAAAATGTTCCGGTAAATCCATTTCCCCGAAAAAATCACGGGAGGTGAATACCAGTGTAGCCAGATCGGAACAGGCAATAGAACTACTTGCCATAATGCCAAATTCTTTTTGCAACTCCACAATCTGCTTTACTTCCCATTCGTGCACCTTTGGCAATTCATCCATTACTTTTATGGCTGCAGGAGCGGTAACCGAAGTAACATACGGATAATTTTTTTTGGTTGCTGCTATGGCACCGGCAAACATCTGATGATCGGTAATCACCAAATCGGGCTTAAACTGATCGAGCAGATCGGCAATGCCTTCGTAACTGTGCCGGTTAAGTGGAATCAATACTTCCTCGTACAGAAATTTGATGCTATCGATACCATAAACAATTTTTTTGGTGATGATATCCAGGTATTTTTCTGAATCTTTTTTCTGCAGATCATTCTGGTCGTAATGGATCACGAGCAATTCACCGCCAACAGGAAGTCTGTCGCCCAGCGATTGATCCAGAGTAATCCATGCTACACGGTGGCTTCTTTCCAGCAAGGCGGTACCCATACTTAGGGTAGGGTTAATATGGCCGGTTAAGGGAGGAACTACAAATACGAATTTTGCCATTGGTGTTTAATTTATTTTTCCCGGAAGAAGTTTAATAATGCTTCTGCAATAACTAATGGTTGCTGGATCGGGATATTATGATCGCCCGGAACTGCAATTAAATCTGCATTTTCGATCAACTTGTCAAGGTATTTTCCTGCATCTAAACAATTCGAATCTGTACCATATAGCAGTAGCGTAGATTGGTTTATTTTTCTGATGGCCTCACTGCTAAAAAAGTTTTTTTCAAGCAACATATCTTTTTTAATTGAGGTTTGATAAAAAAGGTACTCGTACATGCGGTGGTTGCGCTCCATTTGTCTTTTACCCATTTTCACCTTAGTGGTATCAGTGAAATTTTCAACGTAATGTTCTAAAAACTCACGGCTGTACTCATCAATAATTCCCCTTGTTTTATCATCATTTGGATCTGGAGCTTCGATGATGGCCAGTTTATTAATGCGCTCCGGAAAACGGATGGTCATTTTTAAGGCGATCAATCCGCCAAAACTATAACCGCCCAAATGAACATGCTGCAGATTTAATTGATCCATTAGTGCCAATAAATCATTGGTCATACTCTCCAGGTCGTATCCTGTTGATGTCTTTTCACTCATGCCATGGCTTTTCAGGTCATAAAGGACCACATGATATTTTGTGGCCAGTAGAGGAGCGATGTTAAAATAATAAACAGACAGGTTACTGAACATCCCGTGAACCAGGACGATGGTTTCAGCAGCTTCTTTATGAAGCTCCTGAAGGTGAACCGATTTGCCGTTTACCGTTATGATTGGCATGTTTCGATATAAGAGATGATCATGCCCAGGTTTAAATTGATCAGCTGATCTAAATCCATTGCTGATAACCAACCTGTAAAATCGATCTGCTCGCCAAAATGTGCCTTTATTTTCTCAGAAAAGGATACAATTTCGATGCTATCCATTTCGAGGTCTTTGGTAAAAGAACTTTCTGGAGTGATATCCATTTCTTCAACAAATTCTTCGCCGATTACTTCAGTGATAAATTGTTTCATGAGGTTGAAGATTTCTTCGCTGCTTAATTTTGTAGTTATAGTGTCCATCCGATGATATAGTTTTTATGTTTAATTGTTTTGATTGTGATGTTATTGATGCGTAATTCTTCGCCATCTACAGATTCTACAGTATAGGCTTTAGGATTACCTTGCAGGCCTTTGCCGAGGTATTTTCCATAGGCTTCCTTAGCTACCCAGAATCGCGTTGCCCATTCTGTTTTATCGAGGTTTTGGAGTAGTTTTATTTCATGATCATTAAAAACAAGATCAAAAAAGCCTGCACTGCGTTCCTCTATGTGCTCAATGTCGATGCCAACTGGTTCGTTAAAACGGGCTATTCCAACGGCATCGGTACCTTTATGTGCAATAGAAATGTTGATGTTATCTGTTAAACCTCCTTTAACATAAGGCTTGCGATGCTCGTCTGAATAAATTTCGAAAGTAATGGGGTAACAGGCCTGATTTTTCTGTGTATTAAGTAAGTTTCTTACCGCATCTTTTGCTGCTACCCGGCTAATCATCCAGGTTTTTCTTTTGTTGGGCAAAAGACTATTGTGATGCTTTTTCTCTGTTTGATTGAAATATCTTTTGAGGATAAAATCCCAGGATACCACGCGGGTGTAAGCATTGCCGAAAAGAAAAACGCCGGGCGCAATTTCTTCTGATAAGCGGTTGTGGAGTGGTGACATGGATACATTCCAAAGTGGTTCATCAATTTCGAGTCGGCGGTTCTGCCAGCCCGAAATAATCAACCAGGTAATACCATCCCTTTTCATGATGATATTGGCCGTTGCAAATTCATCGTTTATTTCAGTAAGTACACAGGTACACTCGAATTGTCCTTCCTGATTGGCCATATCACCGAAAAATTCTATTTCCTGGATTTTAACAGGAAAAGCAATCCGGTCTTTTTCTAATGTAAGCTGAAGCCACAGGCCGAACAGTTGACCCGCATTATCAAGCAAAGAGCCTTTTCCACCTGCAGCTTCAATAATACCCGTAATCCCTTTTTCGCCAACGACGGTTAATTTTTTAATGCCTTGATAAGCTGGTCCGTGGAACATGTGTGCGTCGTAAATCTGCTCCGTCGTTCGGTCGATATCCAATTGCTTTCCGATATCGAAATCGCGGTTTGGAGCAGGGTTTAACTGTGCTGCAAGCTGTACTTCTGCATGGGCAAAACGCTCCAGGTTCAAATAAACCCTTTGTTCGTCTATCCATTCTCCGGTTACGGTTTCCTGAAAAGGTTTAACCACATTCATCCATTGGAAAACACGCATATTCATAATTTTATGCACTTTTTCTCCGGGCGATTGCGTATTGGCTATTTCGGCAAATACTTCAAAAATCATGGTCATCGGGATCACCGGATCCATATCTTCAACGGTCGGCCATCCCTTTGGCTGCCTTAACAAGGAATGATCAATGAGATAAGGACAGTTATCCAGGCTTACATCGAGTTTTTGACTAAAAGGCTGTCTGATTGGTTTTATCGGTTCGGCAGGTGACCAATGGCTAGGTCGGTCAATCTGAAAACCGGTATTTTCGAACAGTTCCATCATTTCGTTCTGCATACTGATCATTTCCATCACATTCTCATTAAAAGCCTGCAAAACCGGATGTTTTACCTCCTCGACAGTTTTAGGCTTTGCTGGTTGGGTTTGTTTAATGGTTAAACCTTTAAGTGTTTGCAGGTTATGGATCATCGGCGAGCCCAGTTCTAGTTTAATTCCCTTATTATTCAGCGGACGGGTTGATTTAATGTTACCCAGGTAATCCAGTCCGATTTCTTTTCCTTCCACAAAAAGTGCTGCCAAAACCCTTTGCAACTGTGTAATGCCCGAACGGATGGGTACGTTAGCACTAATCGTGCTGATTTCTTTTCCTTTTAAGGTATCGTCTATAAAGCCGACCAAACCACCCGAACCTACCTGGATAAATACGCGTGCGCCCTCAGCGTAGAGTTTTTCAGTAAGCTCACGGAAACGCACTGGTTTAATCAGATGCTCGGCACTTAACTGGCGGATGGCTTCGAAACCTTCGGGATAGGTTGCTAATGTGGTTGCCGACCAAAGCGGTGTGCTGGTTTTTCGGAATTGCATATTTTGCATGCCTTCGAGGATCAAACCCAGTTTATCGGCCACAAATGGAGAGTGAAAGCCCGATTGAAAAGGCAGAATTTGATTAAAAATCTGTTTCACCTTTAAGATTGGAACGAGCTCATCAAGTGCATTTTTACTGCCACAGAGAATAACCTGTTGTGGACAGTTGTCATTAGAAAGGTATAAATCAGGTATGTTTTCTATAATGGGTTGAAGGATATCTAACCCTGCACCTACAGCAATAAAGCGCGAATCTTTCAGTTCAAAAGTTTCGGGGTTAAGTACACCCAGTAAATTCATTACCGAACTTTCTTCGGCCAGTTCAGAAGACCTTGCTGCAAGCCATTCGCCAAGGCTGTGGCCCGCATTCATATCAGATTTAACGCCCAGTTGCTTCAAGGCCTGATCAAAAACACTGCTTTTGTTCAGGATATGGAGGGCTTCGCTTAAAAGGCCATCTTGTTTCCCGTTATCATCAATAGGGATCCTGAAATAATCGGCTACCGATTTAATTTCACCACCGGCAAGTCCGTCTAAACCCGGAAAAACAAAGGCTATTTTACCATCGTTGGCCAATAAAGGTGAATTGGTGTACCAAATATCCTGTTTGTTTCTCCACGGAGCATTTTTAGCTACAATTTTTAAGGCTTTTTTGATCCTTTCTTCGCTTGGATTAAATAATACCAAACGGAAATTACCTTGAGCGGCACTATAATCACCATTTTCCAGCGATTGGATTAAACTTTCATGAGTAGGTCTAGCCATCACTAAAACCTCATCTTTTTTAGGCTTATCGTAAGCAGATAATACCACATGGGCATTAATTCCCCCGAAACCAAAAGCGTTTACAGCCGCTAGTTTAGGCAGATCAGATTGGTTCCAGTCTATCGCTTTTTGAACAGCAGAAAAACGGGTTTCAGCCAGTTGAGCAACGGGTTCTTCGCAATGTAAAGTAGGTGGGATAATACCATGATATAAAGCCAGGCTTGATTTGATCAAACCCGCAATTCCGGCTGCGGGCATGGCATGGCCAATGTTTGATTTAACAGAGCCAATACCTGCTTTTGGCAGATCGGCACCCTGACCAAAAAACTGTTTTAAGGTTTCTAGCTCGGTTTTGTCGCCAAGTGGCGTGCCGGTACCATGAGCCTCTAAGTAGCCAATGTTTTTACGTTCCAATCCGGCATTTTTCCAGGCTTCTGTAATGGCTTTCAATTGGCCTTTAACTGATGGACTCATTACACTGGCGCCGCTTCCATCGCTGCTTACGCCCACGCCTTTAATTACCGAATAAAGTTTATCCTGGTCTCGGATGGCATCTTCAAGGCGTTTAAGTACCACAAAACCACAGCCTTCGCCGATAATCAAACCATCGGCATTTTGATCGAATGGTTTAATTTTTTCTTGTTTGGATAAAGCGCCCAACTGAGAAAAGATACTCCAGAAAGCAGCATTTTGCCCTAAATGTACGCCGCCTGCAATAACCATATCGCAACGACCGCTATTCAGTTCCTGCACACCATGATCTACTGCAATGAGCGAACTGGCACAGGCAGCATCCAGTGTAAAAGCTAAACCGCCTAAATTAAGGCGATTGGCTACCAGCGAAGCCACAAGATTAGGGATCAACCCCATTGCCGTATCGGCACTAAAACGGCCCTTACGCAATTGGAATTCATGTTTTACCTTATCAATTTCAGTTTCTGTAAGTTGTGGCATCAGGTCTTTCAATATGCTCGAAATCTGTTCCCCAGTACGCACAATTTCGATCGCCCGGGTTGCACCAGGTCCTACATAATTGCCTTTCCCAATAATAATCCCTGTTTTATCCAGCGCATATTTTTTTTCAAATATACCTGCATCTTCCAGTGCCTGGTGCACCAGATCTAAGGTTAACAAATGATCGGGTTCGGTACCTTCTACAGCCAGGGGCAAAATGCCGAAACGTTGCGGATCAAATTGATGATCGGGGATAAAACCGCCGCGGTTACAATAAAAACGATCTACGCCACTTACCGTTTTATTAAAATGTACAGGGTCAATCCGGTCGGCAGGTACCTGTTGTGTCGAATCTACCCGGTTGATAATATTTTCCCAAAAGGTCTGCATATCTTTCGCGCCCGGAAAAATGCATGACATTCCAATAATTGCTACATCGCTTTTCTTCATTGTTTTTGCTTATGGAATCTTTCTGATCTTAGTTCTTTTAATATTTATTTGTACTGGCTGTTTTAGCTTGCTTAACTAAATCGATCATCGTGATGTCCCGATTTATACATCGTGATCAGCATCTTTTCTGTCAAATAGACCCTGAAATAAATTCAGGGTGACGGCCGGTAGCTAAAAATCCTGAAAATGATTTTTTCTATGTCCAGGTGTTTCCGGCCATGATCAACACCTGGCTTTCTTTACCATATTTAAGTTCGTTCAGGAAAGTTTCCATACCATCTTGCAGCGGGATCAATGCGATTCCCCTCCGCTGGTATTCTTTCTCCAGGGTTGGCGAAACCATGCCTGCACCTTTCCATGGCCCCCAGTTAATGGCCATTACCTTGCCTTGTATTTTTTGTTTTAAAGCCCATGCATATTTATCCATTACGCTGTTTGCTGCGGCATAATCGGTTTGTCCACGGTTGCCATACACCGAAGCAATGCTTGAGAAAAGGATTACAAACTGGGTTTCCGGACGTAATTGTTCGGCTAATACCCTTAAAGGGGTTACCTTGGTATCGAAAACACGTCCGAAAGATTCGGAGGTTTTGCTGCTGAACAATTTATCTTCCAATAAACCTGCTCCGTGTACTACACCATCAATACGGCCATAATCTTTATAAACCTGGTTGATTAAACGGGTCAGCGCTCCTTCATCTTTAAGGTCTAAGGATTCGTAAACGACCGTTGATCCACCTTCTTCTAAAGTTGTAATGCAACGTAAAATCTGGTTGTTTTTGTAAATCCGATTGGTTTCCTGTTCAATTTCTGCGGGTTTTTTAATTTCACCCTTTTGAATTACATATTGCCTGATCTCATCTTTGGTTTTTAACAGGGCGCTAGCTTCGTTTGCCGATGCGATCGGGTTTGCAGAACGGCCAACCAGTATATACCTGCAGGGATAATCTTTAGCGAAATGGATCATCAGTTCGGCTGTAATGCCTTGTGCGCCACCTAAAACCATTACCACGGCATCTTTATCCAAATGGATGTGTGCATCGGTTTCGGTACTTAAAGGTTGCGGTACCAATTCCATGATGTGCCTTTTGTTATCATTATAGATGATCTCTGAAGGCTTATCCGGGTTCAGGATTTCGTTTAAGGTAATATTGGTGATTTCATCAGGCGTCATCCTGGTTTCCAGGCTGATGAAACGACATTTTGTATGTTCATATTCACGGTCTAAACTTTTAAAGAAACCAGAGTAACCCTGATAATTTCTTAAGAAAGAAATATCCGACTGATCGTTAAAATATTGTTTGGTATCTGCAATCAGGTACACCCATTTTACGGTATCAAAATTTAATTTTTTAATGGTAGCGAAATGATCGAGAATACCCACTTTTTGCTGAGCTTCAAACATGTTCAGAATGATGAGGCCCTGATAACTATCCAATGAATCTTCCAGGCTTACCAGATCGGCAACGGCGCCGTGTTTCTCGAGCACTTTTTTGATTTTGATGGCTTGTCCGCCACCATCATCGGTTAAGGCGAAACGCTGTCCCTTTAAAATGGCAGCTTCGGTAATGGCAAGTGCTGCAGGAGTCAGCTCGAATCTTAAACGCGATAATTTTTCTTTAACCGTTTGATCATCGATACTCTCCTCAATAAGCTTTTTTGCTGCGGTAAGCACCTCCGAGCTTTCTGCTTCAACGTCGGCAATCCAGTTCACCAGCGCGTTTAAGGTTTTGATTGCGGCTAATTTTTCCATTAAATCATCAGCCTGATCGCTTGGCGAGCCAAAACCTATTTTTTCTTTAAGGGAGGCAATAATTTCCATTCTTTTGATGGAATCAATACTTAAATCTGCTTCAAGATCTAAATCCATGCCCAACATTTCTGTAGGATAGCCTGTTTTCGCGCTTACGATCTCCAGAATGGTTGATTTTAACTGACCAAGGGTGAATTTTGGCTGATCATTTTCTATTTGTGCCTGTACTGTTGGAGCAGCTGGAGCAACAGTTTTTGGTTGTGCTGTATTTTCTGTAAGCCAGTTTACCAAACTGCTCAAAGTTTTAAGGCCTGCCAGCTGTTCCATAATTTTATCTTCCGGAAGATTCAGTTGAGAAAAACCACCCAGTTCGGTACGTAATGCACCGATAATTTCAACACGTTTGATGGAATCAATGCTTAAATCAGCTTCAAGATCCATTTCCATCCCCAGCATCTCCTGTGGATAACCTGTTTTATCGCTCACTAGCTGCAAAAGCATCAATTTTAAGTCTTTTGTTGCGCTTACCGGTGTAATGATTTCAATAATTTGTGCCTGCGCTACCTCTTGTTTTATAGTCATCTGATTTTCCATGCGCACTGGCTGAGGGGGTTGATATGATGCTAAAGGCTGGTTAATGATTTGTGAAGGCATAGCTGGTGCCTGCCCAAGAAAGGAAAGCATCACATCGCGCTGTGCCTGAATCAGCATTTTCATGCTATGCAGGTATTCCTGCAGCATCAGGTCTTTAGCTGAGCCATTAACCTGTTGACTTTCGGTTGTGGTAAAAGTGTTGTTCATAAGGGTAATAGGTTTAGTAATAGGTGATGCACCATTTGCCGGGAGTTTGCCAGTTGATGGAACAGCATGCTGGCCATTGACATACCAGATAGCCGGACTTTTTTTATAATTGGAAGGTTCGTTTAGTTTGATGGTTTTAACAGAACGGCCTTCAAATAATTTTTCGAGTTTAATTTCGCGGCCGGTAGCCATATAACTTGCCAGTGTGCCCAATAAATTGCTGAGTTTGTTGTGGCCCTGATCTTCAGTATGTAAAATCACTTCATCTTTGCCAATGCAGGCCCTGGTTAAACCACTTAGCACCTTGCCAGGACCAACTTCTACGAAAATCCTGGCTCCGGCAGCATACATATCCCTGAGTTCATCGACAAAAAGGACAGGTTTTATCAAGTGGTCAGTTAAACGTTCCTTCACTGCGGCAGCTTCTGTTGGGTATTCTTTTGCCGTGGTGTTAGACCACACCGGCAGTTTTAGATCGTTAAAGTTTATCCGGGATAATACTTCCTGATAAAGCTGTTTTGATCTGGCTACCAAAGGGCTATGGAAAGCACAGGCTACCTCAAGCGGGCGGAAAGATATTTTGGCGCCTTTTAAAACAGCCGCTAATTTCCCGATGGCTTCTGTACTTCCTGCAATTACACATTGTGCTGGTGCATTAAAGTTTACCGGGTAAACCGATTCAATATCGCCAAGATATTGCGCAAGTTGTTCTTGTTTTGCGCTAACAGCAAGCATTTTACCCGGATCGCCGTTTTCTACGGCATTCAGAATAGATTGTGCCCGTTCGGCACTGAGTTGAACCAAGGCTTCTTCCTCAAAAGCGCCTGCAAAACAAAGTGCAGGCAGTTCGCCATAGCTATGGCCTAGAACCATATCAGGAACAATACCCAATGATTTTAAAAAGTTGGCAATGGCCAGATCAACAATACCCAACAGTGGTTGCGCCATACGCGTATCTTTAATGCATTCTTTTTGTGCTTTTGCATCAGCATCGTTAAATACCGTATTGGGAAAGAGTATTTTTTCGTATTCCGGATAAGCCTTCAGCAGTTTTCGCATTTCCGGGAAAATGACGAAAAGATCTCTGGCCATGTTTATGCGCTGGCTGCCTTGCCCCGGAAACATAAAGGCAACTTTACCCGCCTGTTTTTGGGTGAGGTAGGTATCTTTACTTTCTACGCCAGATAGCACAAGATCTATTTTCATTACCAGGTCTTCTGCATGGTTGGCCACAATGCTCAGTTGAACGGGTTTGGTGTCGGCAGTGGCTAAGCTATAGGCAATATCTCTCAGTTCGACCTGATCGTTCAGTTCTAACAGGTTTTTTACCGATAACATATGGTTTTTAGCCTCACCATAGGTATCGCCCCTGAATACAAAAAGTTCTGATGGCCAGGATTTTAATATCGGATTTTTATCTTCCGTATTTTTTGCGCTTTCCAATACGGCATGGAAGTTTGTTCCGCCAAAACCGAAAGCGCTAACGCCAGCATAGCGTTTTTCTTCCATCCATAAACCGGCCTCGGTATGGAAAGCAAAAGGGCTGGTTTTTGCATCGTAGAAACTATTTGGCGTTTTTAAGTGAATAGTAGGTGGCTTAATGCCATGATAAACAGATAGCGATGCTTTAATCAGTCCTGCAATACCAGCGGCACATTTGGTATGGCCTATCTGTGTTTTTACAGAGCCTAAATGCGTTTGTCCGGCTATTGCTCCTGATTGGTTGAGCATATCGGTTAAGGCGCTGATTTCTGTTTTATCGCCAACTACTGTTCCTGTACCATGCGCTTCGATCAAACCAATCAAAGAAGGTGTAATCCCGGCCTGGCTATAAGCTCTTTCCAAAGCATTTACCTGTCCGTTTTTACGTGGCGCAGTTAAACCCAGGCTTTTGCCATCACTTGATCCACCAACGCCTTTAATAATAGAATAAATGGTGTCGCCATCGCGTAAAGCATCGTCATATCTTTTTAAAACGATCATGGCAATACCTTCACCAAGTGCAATACCATCTGCTTCGGCATCAAATGTTGCGCACCGTCCTTTTTTGGACAGGGCATGTGTGCTCGAAAACATCAGGTAATCGTTAATGCCGTTGTGCAGATCTGCTCCACCGGCCAAAACCATATCCGATTTCTCTAAAAATAATTCCTGGCAGGCCAGATCAATGGCTGCAAGAGATGAAGCGCAGGCTGCATCAACGGTATAATTCCTGCCGCCCAGATTTAACCTGTTGGTAATTCTGCCCGAAATTACATTCGCCAAAATGCCTGGAAAAGAATCTTCTGTTGCTTTTGGCAAGGCTGCATCAAGTTCGGCCGGCATTTCGCCAAAAACCTGTTTGTAATACCCCCTGAAGCTGTAGCTGTTGGCCAGGTCGTTCCCGCCTTCGGCTCCGATAATTACCGAAACATTTTCATTGTCTATGCCACCATCAGCATAACCTGCATGTTGCATGGCCTGTTTGGCAACCATTAAGGTAAGCAGTTGGGTCGGCTCAATAGCCGCAAGCGATTGTGGTGGAATACCAAATTCTAAGGGGTCGAAATCTATTCTCGGGATAAAACCACCCCATTTAGAGTGCGACATATCGCCCGCGGTAGAATCGGGGTTATAATATAGTTCTTTGTTCCACCTTTCGTCCGGAACTTCCGTTACAGCGTCCTTGCCCAGTATGATGTTTCGCCAGTATTCTTCAAGGTTTCTGGCACCAGGGAAAATACAGGCCATACCCACGATAGCTACATCAAGCGCTTTTACCCGACTAACGGGAGGTGCGGGAAGTATGGCATTTAATATATATTGATAGTTTTTTTCGGCTACATCCTGATGAAGATCGAGCAATGAGATTACTTCCCTGTGCATAGGCGCAACCTGGCCGATCATGTACATACCCAGGTTAGTCTGTTCTGCCCCATCAATTTTTACCAGTTCACCACCTCGTCTTTCCATACCTTTTGCAGCAATGCGCAAACGGCCAACATTAAGCGACTCGAGTTTAGCCCAGATTTCTTTTTTATCCAGGCCCTCTGCCTGCAGTTTCTCTTTTTCTTTGTTAAAGAAAGTAGCAAAAGCAGAATTTAGGCAGCGCGTTTCGTGTCCTGGAGCTGTTTCCAGCAACACGGTATCGTTCGCCTGCATGGCTTCCTGCTGAAATTTATCCAAAATAGCACCTGTGCTTACCGCTTCTTTGGTGTATAAATAGGCTGTGCCCATCAAAACGCCGATTTTCATGCCTTTAGCGGCCAAAGGAGCAGTCATTATGGATATGAATGCGGTAGAAAAAGCATCATGGATTCCACCAGCAAAGAAAACACTGATCTGATCGGCATTTTCTTCTTTTAATAAACGTTCGATTTGTTTTTCCCATAACACCATACTGGATAGGGGACCCACATGCCCGCCACATTCGCGGCCTTCGAATACAAAACGTTTAGCCCCTTCTTTTAAAAACATATCTAAAAGAGCGACAGATGGTACATGTAAAAAGGTCTTAATACCCGCTTTTTCAAAGGGTTTGGCTTGAGAGGGTCTTCCACCTGCAATTAATAAAACCGGAGGTTTGGCTGCTAAAATATATTCCTGTTGCTCATCCCTGAGTTCTTGCGGGGCAAACCCCAGGATGCCTACTCCCCAGGTTTTTTCACCCGCCAGTTTTTTAGTTTCTCCGATCAGGTTTTTGGCGGATGTTCCTTTTAATAAGGAAAGTGCAATGAACGATAAGGCACCAGCTTCCGAAACGGCATCGGCAAAGGGCGCTACATCACTTACCCTGGTCATTGGTCCCTGTGCGATAGGGTAAGTGATGTTCAGATCTTGCGCAAGCGGGTTTTTGGCCTGAATAACATTGATGGCTTTAGCTTGCTTTAAATGTCCGTATATGGCCTCTTTAATGCCAAACACCATTTTGTCCAGTTTTTTGTATTTGGTTGCCAGATCAATTGACAGGGTAATATCCTGACCCATTGGAAGATAATTTGTTTCCAGGTTATAGCCTTTAAAATATTTTTGAAGGTCCTGATAAGTTGTATCTTCTGCCAGCACCGGCGAATTAGGACGGGCCAATACACGGCAGTTGTCGATCAGTTTGGTTTCCGTTCCACTTAATTTAGCACAAACATTTTTTAAATCATCAGGTGCAGAACATTCCGGGAATAAGGCAAGCTGAGAATCTAATATCAAACCTGCTGCGCCCTGCGCCATTAAAGAGGCAGCGGTATGAATACCTATGCCACCCTGAACCCAAACCGGAATAGAGGTAATTTCTTTAATAATGCGCTGAAAAAGAACAAAAGACGATTCGTATGCCACCCGGCCGGCACCTTCATTTCCTTTAACAATTATTCCGTAAGCACCTTTTTTTTGTGCATGGATAGCTGATTCAAGATCAAAAACCTGGTAAATGATTTTTGCAGATGTTTTGGTTTTTAGGGCGAGATCATAAGGTGCAATCATCAAACTCACCTCTGTTGGCAGATCAATATCTACTAACGAAGCTGAATTGATGCTTACGCCAAAGTCTGAAATGCCTGTGGCAAGGAGTGTGGAAATGGCGATTTCGGCTTCTTCGTAATTATGTCCAAGACTGAGGACCGGAAAGCAACCAGCTTTTTGGAGACTGGAAATCAGACTGCTGTCGGGGATTTCGAAGGGAGTTACTGCAATAATGGCGTGTTTATTCATGGCTTTAGATTTTGATGCTACTCTTCTGTCTGGTGGATTGATCCTAAGCGAAAACATAATGGTTCTTTATGCCTGCCGCAATGCACAATAAAACAGCTTTTTAGCGCTAAAATTATTGTGTATTATTAATTATACTAATGTATTAATTAAAAATGTCTTTATCATTTAGTAATTTATAAATGAATGAACTGAACACTTGTCAGTAGCTTCATCTAAATTTTTATTAAAATGAATTTTATGAACAAAAATTTAATTAATATTTTAAATTTTGATGCTTTATGTATTGTTATGAAATTTTAAATACACAAAGAAAGATTGTCAGTATTTAATTAGTATTAATAATGGGTTAATTTACGAATTATTTTTTTTAAAATACTGTTTTAGTGAAATTTATATAATTTTTTACGGCTTTTTAGATAAAATTAAAGCTATTAATATAGTTGCTTGATTTAAAAATTTATTTGTTGGTATTGCTGATGGTGATTGGAGGAGAGGAATGATTTTTTTAAAAAATTTAAGTTTAATTTTAATGTATTTTAAAATTAATAATTTTGTATTATTAATTACTATTTAAATGTTGTTGTTTGTTTTTATTAATCATGCTTGTTAAGCGCTTGGTCAGAAAAAACGCCCAAATGTTAAATGATTTGGTTAATACTGTCTTAATTGGTAATTGTTTTTATATCTTCGTTTTATAAATGTCTTCAAGACGTTTATTTAACCAGATTTTATAAGTATTCCGTTTGGCTGGCTTTAATCATCAAGCCAATGGTATAACAACTTTTAATTGTATGCGCATTCAACCATTTGTCATTCATTTATTATCCTGGAGATAATTGGCCGATAAAAGGCAAAGAAAAAGCCGGTTATTTTAGACCGAAGGTTGTAAATGTTATACCTAATAGTTTGCAAACTGCGTTCAGATATATATGTTATGAAGAAGTTTTTAAAAATGAAAAAAATAATTGCCGCGGTTGTGTTTACCGCTTTATGCGGAACTGTTTTCGGACAAACTGCCTTGCAGCCGTTTAGTTTAGCGGAAGTCCGTTTGCTTGATGGGCCTTTTAAACAGGCTCAGGAAACTGATAAAAAGTATATGCTATCGCTGGATGCAGACAGGCTTTTGGCGCCATATTTAAGGGAAGCAGGGTTAAAACCTAAAGCAGCATCTTACGGAAATTGGGAAAACACAGGTTTAGACGGACATATCGGTGGACATTTTCTATCGGCACTCTCCTTAATGTATGCTGCCACCGGCGATTTGAAGGTAAAGGAGCGGATAGATTATATGATTGCCGAGTTGGATAAATGTCAGCGCCAAAATGGCGACGGTTACCTGGCCGGGATTCCGGGAGGCAAGGAAATCTGGAAGGAGATTAAAGCTGGAAACATCAGATCATCCAGTTTTTCGCTAAATGGAAAATGGGTGCCCCTATACAATATCCATAAAATTTATGCAGGGTTGTACGATGCGTATGCGGTTGCAGGCAATACAAAAGCGAAGCAAATGCTGATCAGATTAACAGATTGGTGCATAGATGTGGTCTCCAATTTGTCCGACCAACAAATACAGGAATTATTAAAGAGTGAGCATGGTGGATTGAATGAAGCTTTCGCCCATGTTTACGCGATAACAGGTAACCAGAAGTACCTTAAACTGGCAAAACGTTTTTCTGACCAGTCTATTCTAAACCCGCTATTAAAAAATACGGATGCCCTGAATGGCTTACATGCCAATACGCAGATTCCGAAAGTAATTGGTTTTGAGCAGATCGCCTTACTGGATAAGGATGCTGCCTGGGCGGATGCCGCTGCGTTCTTTTGGAAAACGGTAGTGGAACATAGAACAGTAGCCATTGGTGGAAATAGCGTTAGAGAGCATTTTCATCCCGCCAACGATTTTTCTTCTATGACAGAATCGCGGGAGGGACCTGAAACATGCAATTCTTACAACATGTTGAAGCTGACTAAACAACTGTTTTTAGCCGCTCCTTCAAACACTTATCTTGATTACTATGAACGTACACTTTATAACCATATCCTTTCTTCGCAAAGGCCGGAAGGTGGTTTTGTGTATTTTACACCTATGCGGCCAGGGCATTACCGTACCTATTCTAATCCTCAGGAAAGTTTCTGGTGCTGTGTAGGTTCAGGATTGGAGAACCATGGTAAATATGGAGAACTGATTTATGCACACGGTGCGAATGATATATATGTAAATCTTTTTATCCCTTCAACCTTAAATTGGAAAGAGAAAGGTATTCAGCTTGTACAGCAAACACTTTTTCCAGATGCTGAGAACACGACAATCAAACTTCGGTTAAAAAACAAACAACGTTTTGCCTTGCATTTCCGTCAGCCTGCCTGGGTAGAACAAGGTAAAATGGCGGTGCTGGTAAACGGAAAAAAAGTAACCGCTAAAAGTGGAGCAAATGGTTATGCCAGTATCGATCGTATCTGGAGTACAGGCGACGTGGTTAATATTGCCCTGCCCATGCATACCACTACGGAGTTTATGCCCGATGGTTCTGATTGGGTAGCCTTTCTCCGTGGACCAATTGTACTTGCTGCAGCGATGGATACGCTCAATCAACCTAATTTAACAGCTGACGGCAGCAGAATGGGACACATTGCTTCTGGTGCCTTATTCCCGATCAGCGATGCACCATTGGTTACCGGACCTAGAAATACACTTGCCAATGAAATTACGTTGACCGATAAAAAGAGTTTAACTTTTAGTGCCAGAAATGCGATCTATCAATCCAGATATCAATCTTTAAAACTGGTTCCTTTTTATACCCTTGCCGAAAAACGGTATGTGGTTTATTTTCCTTACAGCAGTGAACAGGCATTGCCGGAACGCGCAAAGGCGATTAAACTGGCTGAAGAAGAAAAGATGAAGATTGAACAGAAAACGGTTGACCTTATTAATACCGGAGAGCAGCAACCAGAATCCGATCATAATTTTAAAGGCGAACAAACCGATAACGGAACCTACCGAGAAAGGCATTTTAGGAATGGAAAGGCATGGTTTAGTTATGTGCTTAAAAATAAAGACCTATCTGGTAATAAGATCAGTTTAACCTATTTTGGGAAGGAAAAGGATAAAAACTTCGCTATCCTGATCAATGGAGTTAAAATTGAGAATGTAAAGTTAGATGGAAGCCGGGGAGATGTTTTTTATACCCAGGAATATCAGATTCCAAAAGCGCTGTTAAAAGCAGATTTAGAAGTAAAATTCGTTGCTGATCAGGGATCGGCTATTGCGAATATTTATGAAGTAAGGCTGGTGAAGTAAATTTGTGCTATTGTAGTCTGTGCGGACACAGGCTACTAGATATAAGAGACCCTTCAACAAGCTACCATTGAAAGGATTTACTAGGATGGTCGTCATTCTCGCGCATGCGGGAATCTTAATACGTTTGGATTAAGATCCCCAATCAAGTTGGGGATGACGACCTCTCTAGGGATATTACCTTATTTCAATTCCAGAACTACGACAGATTGAGCTGGTAGTTCTACTTTTAACGAATTGCCAGATTTTTTTGCACCTGTAAACTTTGCATTGTGTACCTTGTTCAGATCGTTAAATGTATTTACGTCTGTTAATTTAGCTGAAGTTAAAATCTGTCCGGTAACCGAGCTCCATTTCAGGCCATCTAAAACCGTACTGAGTGCGATTTTTTTGTTAGGATCTAAGTTAACCAAAGAAATATGGATGGCACCGCTGGCATCCTGCGAAGCAGAAACGTTTAAGGCCGGGATTTTTTGATCACCTACAACATAATCAGGACTGGTAAAGGCAATCGGTAGATATTTGGCATCCTGATGCACTTTGTACAGATCAAAAACGTGATAAGTAGGGGTAAGGATCATTTTGTCTTTTTCAGTTAGGATTAAAGCCTGCAGTACATTTACAGTTTGTGCCAGGTTAGCCATTTTAACGCGATCGGAGTGGTTGTTGAAGATGTTTAAAGTGGTGCCTGCAATTAAAGCATCACGTAAACTGTTCTGCTGATACAAAAAACCAGGGTTAGTTCCAGGTTCCACATCTGTCCAGATTCCCCATTCATCAACCACCAAAGCCACTTTCTTTTTAGGATCGTATTTATCCATAATTGCGGAGTGTTTGCTTACCAGTTCTTCCATATGTAGGCAGTTTTTCATGGTCGAAAAGTATTGTGCTTCATCAAATTTGGTAGCTGATCCTTTTTTGTCCCAGTTTCCTGTTGGGATGGTGTAATAATGTAAAGTTAATCCCCACATTTGGTCGCCAATATTTTTCATACAGGTTTCGGTCCAGTTGTAATCGCCCGAATTGGCTCCACTGGCGATTCTTTTGAGCGGAGCACCCGGATAGTTGCGCGCATAAGTGGCATACCTGCGGTATAAATCAGAATAGTAAGCTGGCGTCATGTTGCCACCGCAACCCCAGCTTTCGTTACCTACACCCCAGAAAGAAACTTTCCATGGTTTTTCCCTTCCGTTTTGGCTGCGGATAGCTGTCATTGGGCTTACACCGTCAAAATTCAGGTATTCTACCCATTTGGCCATTTCTTCAACCGTTCCGCTGCCTACATTTCCTGCAATGTAAGGTTCGCAATCGAGCATCTGGCAAAGATCCAAAAATTCGTGCGTGCCAAAACTATTGTCTTCAGTTACACCGCCCCAATTGGTATTGACCATTTTCGGGCGTTGGTTTCTTGGTCCGATACCATCTCTCCAATGGTATTCATCGGCAAAACAACCTCCCGGCCAGCGCAGGTTTGGAACTTTTATCTTCTTTAAGGCATCTACAATATCTAAACGGATCCTTCCTTTATTTGGAATAGTCGAATTTTCATCCACCCAAAAGCCATCATAAATACAGCGGCCCAAATGTTCTGAAAAATGACCGTAAATGTGTTTGCTCACCACCTGATCGCCCGCAGGTTTGATGGTTAATTGGGTTTCATTTTGTGCATGCACTAAAATAGAACTGCAGAATAGGGTTGCAGATAAGAGAAGTTTTTTCATCATGATCTCGTTAAGTCTATTGGTTAAATGGGATTTTGATCACATTAAAAGAGTAAGGTTTTAACGCGATGTTTAATTTTTTGCCTTTTAGCTTAATCGTGCTTTTTTTTGGACTTACCGCCTCGGGATTTTCGAAAGAATTAACCTGAGTAAGGTTACTATTCGCTATTTCCTCATTAGTGGCCTTACTTTTCAGTTTCATTTTCCCTTCAAGATCAAAATCTATTTGCTGCGATTGACCGGAGTTATTGGCGATTTTAATAATGAGCTCTTTTTTTAGCTGATCGGTAACGGCAGAAGCGTAAAGCCCGTCCTGGCCAATAATGTTCTTATCGTCAAGCGTAATCGAAACCACATCGGTTCCCTTATTGGTAGAAAATTGTTTCTGAACATAATAATCCGGGGTACCATACGATTTTAAGTTATCTACCCAGATCATATCCGGAGCCCACTGCCAGGCATCAGCATGTGCGAAAAGCGGGGCATAAGATGCCATTTGTACCACATCGGCATTGCGTTCCAAGCCTGTCATCAACGAAGCCGATGCCAATGCGCTTTGCCAGTTGTTGCGGTTACTGCCCACAAAATTTTGATCTGCATGCACAGCGTATTCGCCTACAAAAACCTTCGATCCGTTTCTTGGATAGTTATCATAACGGCCGGCATTTTTTAAAAACCAATCGGCAGGGCGATAGTAGTGTTCGTCAATAAAATCGGCATGATTGCTCCTTAAGGTGGTGTTTAGCAAGTTAAAACGGTCGCCCTCCGGATCTGTTCCAGAGCTGTTGATGATTTTAAAATCGGGATATTTTGCTTTGATGGCTTTAGTAAAAATGGCAACCCTTTCTAAATACTGAGGTCCCCAGTTTTCGTTTCCTACGCCCATCATTTTAAGGTTAAAGGGTTTCGGATGACCTAAATCGGCCCGCATTTTGCCCCATTTGGTTGTCACATCGCCATTTGCAAATTCAATCAGATCTAAGGCATCTTGTACATAAGGGTCCAGTTCGTCAAGCGAAGCTACTTCAGCAGAGTTAAACTGGCAAGCCATACCGCAATTTAATATCGGCAATGCATCTGAGCCTATATCTTCAGCCAGTTGAAAATATTCGAAAAAGCCTAAACCGAAACTTTGAAAATAATCTGGTGCAGCGCGGTTTGCGAATTCTGTATTCCAGCGGTTGATAATCAGTTGCCTGTTTTCAATCGGGCCGATGGTTTTTTTCCATTGGTAGCGGTTGGCCAGGTCAGTTCCTTCTACAATGCATCCTCCCGGAAAACGGATAAAACCAGGTTTCATATCGGCCAATAACTGCACCATATCGGCCCTTAGTCCTTGCGGACGGTTTTTCCAGGTATCACCAGGGAAAAGACTAATCATATCCACATCGATATTTCCATTTCCCTGAAAAAGGATGGAGAATTTAGCTTTTGGATCGGTCTCGGTAGCGGTAAAACTTGCTGATTGTTTTTTCCATTCATTACCCGTTTGGTCAGGTATTAATGTTCCCTGTCCGATGATTTTATTGTTTGCATCTTTTAACATCAATACCAGTTTAACCCCTGGGGCTGATTGACGGTACATCAATGAAAAATCGTAGCGTAGTCCCTTTTTTACCCCAATACCTTTAAATCCTTCATTTACGAGCTCAAAATCGTCGGTTTGTTTTTTTATCTGTAAATATCTGGGATTGGCGGTATTTACCTCTTTGCGGTTTACCACCAATATTTCGCCTTCCTGCTGCTTTTTTCGCTGGATGGTCCAGCCCATTAATGGTTTGGTAAATTCGAAAGAGCGGTTTTTAATCAGTTCGGCATAAATACCACCATCAGCGCCAAAGTTAATATCCTCAAAAAAAACACCCCACATGTTCGGTTGCACTTTAGCAATACTTTGGTCTGTTTTAACTTTAATTACTTTAGCAGTTTGAGCCTGCACTTCTGTAGTGTATCCAATTCCGATGACAGCATATGCTATACATGCTGAAAAGATACTTTTTATAGGATAATTTAATTTCATATAGTTTATACTTGGAAGATTCTCCTGGTAAAAGTAAAATATTTAACATAATAAACGTTATATGAACATTTATTTTTTTGTTCTCCTATTATTTTGTTCATTAATTCTGCAATCTCCGCAACGGATAAATGAGATTGGTAACGGATACAGCAGGGGAGGTTGAAAAAGGGCTGGTGAATTAGCTTTTTGATTGATCACCGGAAATAATTATAGCAGATACCGGCAGATGATACTGTAACCTGTCTATTATGGCAAAAGGCGGGATACCACACTTTGTAACTAAAAAAGGTTGAAATACTAAAAAATACGCTATTTTAGTGCTAACCAAACCATCAAACGCACTTATGTTTAAATCAGTTTTCTCTTTCGAAGGCCGCATTCGTCGTACTGAATACGCCCTTTCCCGAATTATTTGCTTAATTTTTGTTGGCATCATTGCTGCAGCAGCAGAAGGTGAATCGGAAGCCTTTGGCATATTGATGTTGATTCCACTCTATATCCTGATTGCACAAAGTGCTAAACGGTGTCACGACAGAGGCAACTCCGGCTGGTGGATGCTCATTCCTTTTTATGGCTTTATTTTATTTTTCGGCCCCGGCGATTATGGTCCAAATGAATATGGCGATAATCCGAAAGGTGAAGGGAACGATCTCTATTATGGAACTGATTTTGACTCACAGTTGAGTACAGTGCCTGTAACGGCCAGTCAGCATCCGGGAGTAGAAGATCAAGGCAACTAATCATAATATTGCCGGTGTTCGCGATTACTAATTGCTACTTGATGATGACGTAATTGTTCGTTGTGATTTGCAACCGTGGCCGGATGGGCTTAGAATTTTTAATCCTTTTAAAATCCCAAAACAAACGTTTTTGCAGGTTTCAAAAAAAACTGCGGGGATTTACTTACCAATCCATTTTCAATAACGATACGCCCTGCCTGGGCAATACCAGCTCTATATTTTTTGAACTATTTTGCTTTACCGGTTTTCCAATCATTTTAAGCTGACCTGCTTTCTCTAATATGGCAATTTGCCTGGCGTCAGGATTTTGTGGAGAACCCATTTTTTTCCAAACTTCATATGCATTGCTGTTATATGCATCTACGCGGTATTCGGTGAATGTGATGGTTTTAACGGGTAGTTTTTTAAATATAACCCTTACCGAATCGGGGATGCCTGTTTTATCTTCGTCGTGGTAATTCCAGATCATCATTGCAGCTGTTCTTTCTGCTTTGGTGGCTAAAGCACCAACGTCTGTTTGCGGTTTTCTGATACTAGAATCCAAAATAGAGTTTAAATTGTACATGCGGTTGCTTGTGGTCTCCACGCGGTTCCCTTTCATTTGGCCAAACATCCTGAATATATTTAAAACTGGTTTATCTACGCCGTTAGTCGCTAAATCGCGAAAGCCTGCAAACCAGGGCTGGTTTTCAAATTCGAACGACCAGGTAACAGCCCCCAGAAGATTGATGTTATATTGGTCTGTAAGTTCATAAAGCCTGGCAAAAGAGGCTGCGGTGTAACTAGAATACATGGTGCCGTTGCGATAAGCATTTTCGGGATTGGTACTCATCCCACAGGCCGCACAGCCTTCGGGATCAGATTCGCCAATAATTACCGGGATATTTTTAAGCTGAGGGTATTTACTGATGATTTTATAATTACCATGAATATTACGGAGCTGTGCCCTTACATCCATCACTACTGTTCCATCAACTACCTTTGGCGAGCCTTTAGCATGGAAAAGCACGGCATCTAAGGGCGAACCGATTTTACCGGTTACGTAATTGGTGTCATTTAAGCAGTGCTGGATAAAGGCATCCAGATACTTTGTTCCACCACCTGTTACGTTGGCGCCTCCAATTTTTGCAGTAGGTAAGGCGCGTTTTAGTCCATCAGCTGCGTAATCATAAAGTTTAAAGAATTCGGACCGGGTACCTTTCCAATAAGCGCCATCGGGTTCATTCCATACTTCCCAGTACCAGCTTTCTACCTCAGCCTTACCATATCGTGCTACACAATGTTTAACCCATTCATATACCAGATTTCCCCATTTTTTTTATAGTCTTTTGGCGGGTAGGCCCAACCGGTTAAGATTTCATCGTAGCGTACGCCTGGTTTCCATTTATGCTGGTAGGGAAATGGTTTGGTAGATAGTGCCTCGGGCATAAAACCTATCTGTGCCAAAGGTTTCATTCCCCTTTTTACATAGGTATCAAAAATCTGGTCAACAATTTTCCAGTTATAAACCGGATTGCCCTGTGCATCTTCTGTGTAGGCGTTGGTTGATCCCCATTTTAAAGCGGGGGTGCCATCTCCGGAGGTGAGCAAATTGTGAGCACGAACATATACGGGAACCGGACTTAATTTTGAAATTTCAGTGAGCAATTTCTGGCCATCTTTCATATAGGTGTAATTTGGTTCATCATAACCAAACCAAGCCCATACAGGTTTCATAGGTGCTATATTCTTCTCGAAATTAATCTCAATGTTAGTTTTTGACTGAGCGTTTGCTGTGTAGTTAAAAACGGATAAACCAATGAAAAGGTAAACGTTTTTTAAGATGTTCATATGGCGTATTTTATAATGTCTGTTTGCGCACAGCATACATTCCTTGCATTTAAAATAAATAAAAAAAAATGATATTTTGACAGATCTCCAGAATAAATTTCAAAAATCAGTAATGATTTTTCCGCTATAAACCTAGCCTCAAAAGAAAAAAGGACAGACCATCCGGTACTGTCCTTACATCATTAACTAAAATTAAATTCAACGCTTTTATTCCTATCTGTTTTAGTGGAAAGCGTTTAAACCACTCACTAAGAATTTTTTGTAATTGGCTATTTCATAATCAGCACCTTGAGGTGGAGCCAGTATTGTTTCTGTTTTTGGGTCTAGCAATACATAAAACGGCTGCGAATTAGACTGAAATTTCCTGGCTTGCAAATCGCTCCATTTTTTGCCGATGGTGGTGAGCTTTCTCCCTTCGGGTGTAACCGTTACATCAGCAGGAGCCAGTTCTGTTTTATCATCCACATATAACTGGATTAATACATAATCATTGCTGAGCATTTTATATACATCCTGATCCGGCCAAACATTGGCTTCCATTTTTCTGCAGTTTACACAGGCATGGCCGGTAAAATCGATCATTACAGGTTTGTTCAGCTTTTTTGCAGCGGCCATACCTTCATCATAATCGAAATAGACATTCAGTTTCAACGGAGCATGAAATTTATCTGCATATTTATGCGGACCATCATTTGTTGCGGCCTGTTTTCCGGCTAGTAAACTGGTGGTATACAGATCAAAATCCTGGGTTTCCTGCGGTGGAAGAAAAGCAGAAATACTCCTTAATGGTGCACCCCACATGCCCGGGATTAAGTAAATGGTAAAAGCCAATACTATTGTGGCGAGAAAAAGCCTCGGCACGGAGATAAATGCCAGCGGACTATCATGCGAAAATTTTAGTTTACCTAAAAGATAAATGCCCATCATTCCGAAAATAACAATCCAAAGGCTTAGGAATATTTCGCGGTCAAACCATTCCCAGTGGTAGGCCAGATCTACATTGCTTAAGAATTTTAAGGCAAAAGCAAGTTCAAGAAACCCGAGCACAACTTTAACACTGTTTAACCAACCACCAGATTTTGGCAGTTTGTTCATGGCAGAGGGAAATAGTGCAAACAAGGCAAAAGGAATAGCCAGCGCCAATGAAAAGCCAAACATGCCAATTGCAGGACCTAATAAAGCGCCGGTTGTAGCCGCCTGTACCAATAGGGTACCTATAATCGGACCAGTACACGAGAAAGATACCAGGGCCAGCGTTCCGGCCATAAAAAATAGTCCTGCCATACCGCCTTTATCCGAATTGGCATCCATTTTATTTACCCATGAAGAGGGCAGGGTAATTTCGAAAGCACCTAAAAATGAAGCTGCGAAAGCAACAAGCAACAGGAAGAAAAAGAAATTAAATATCCCATTGGTAGATAAACTGTTTAAGGCATCTGCACCAAAAATTACGGTAACCAAAAGTCCAAGTACCACATAAATGAGTATAATGAAAAAACCATATAAGGCTGCCCGTTGAAAAGCTTTTCCTTTTTCTGAACCTTTAGTGAAAAAACTTACCGTAAGCGGCAACATGGGGAAGATGCATGGCATTAATAAGGCCGCTAAACCGCCGATAAAGCCTGCAATAAAAATGCCCCACAAGGTTTTGTGTTCTTCTTTTTGTGGTGCAGGGGTTTGTTTAACAGTGGTTGAAACCGCTGCTGTTTTAACAATTGTATCAGTTGCTTTAATGGTACTGTCAGACGCTTCAGGCTTAATCTCTGTAAACGTAAGGTCATCGGTACCAGCGCTGTCCTGTGCATATCCGTTTAAGGATATGGCACAAATGAACAGCAAACCGAGACATATTTTTTTAAAGGATATCATATGCTTGATTACAATATTATTTTACAGGAATACTAAAGTCGACCTGTTCTGGCGGCAAACATTGTTTATCATCGCATACCATAAATTCTACACTGCCTTTAACCGCTGCGGTTTTACCTTTCAACTTTATTTTTTGTTGAAAAACTACCGATTTTTCGAAGTAACTCACTTCCATTTTGAAAGTAGGTTCGAATTTGGTTATCGCTTTTGGTTCGATCGTTTTTCCAACCAAACTGTAAGCAGCAGCTGTTGGAAAAGTAAAGGTTGTTTTAACAGGGCCGCCATCTTTAACAAATTGAGAGTAGAGGTGCCAGCCCTGATCTATAGTGGCTTTAATAAAAACAGTAGCTGTATTTGGGCCGGTTTTTTTTGCCGCGTAACTCCAGGTTACGGGTTTTAAAATCTGGCTATATGCACAAAGGTTAATCAGGCATACGGCGCATAATAAAAAGATGATTTTTTTCATGTTGTGGTTATTGCTTTTGGTGGTTAGTTTAATCTGCTAAAGGCCTGGTAATCCAGAAAATCTACTTCAGGGGTAATATATCCTGTTTTAATAGGTTCTGTTTTCATTAGATCGGTACTTAAATATTTTTTGTTACTATCCGAAAAGATGGTCACTACACAGCTGTCGATTCCCATTTTTTGCTGTTGTTTGATGGCACCAATTACATTGGCTCCCGAAGATATACCTACAGCTAAACCAAGTTTCTCTGCTAGTTTTTGCGCCATGAGTATGGCATCGCCATCGTTTACCTGTACCACTTCATCCAGTTCGCTCAGTTTCACAATTTCAGGAATGAACTCATCAGAAATGCCCTGAATTCTATGACTGCCAACTTTATAACCCGTGGTTAGCGTAGGTGATTCTGCAGGCTCAAGCGGGTGGATTTTAATATCAGCATTTTGCTTTCTTAAAAAATTACCTACACCCATAATGGTTCCTCCGGTACCTACACCGGCAACAAAAGCATCGGGCGATATATTTTTCAATTGTAATTGTCCCCAGATTTCCTTTCCTGTGGTCTGTTCGTGTGCTTCGGGATTGGCGATGTTTTCGAACTGTTTTGGTAAAAAGACATTCGGATCTTTTGCGGCCATTTCTTCTGCAAGTTTAATGCTACCGATAAATCCGCCTTCTTCTTTGCTTACCAGAATAATTTCAGCACCTAAACTTTTAATAATATCCATGCGCTCTTTGCTGAGCCAGTTAGGCATAATAATGGTTACCGGATGGCCCAGAGCTTTACCGATTGCGGCAAATGCTATCCCGGTGTTGCCACTGGTCGCCTCAACTATACGGTCGCCGGCTTTGATTTTACCTTCCGCATAAGCTTTTTTCAAGGTATAAAGCGCCATCCTGTCTTTAATACTGCCAGTTAGGTTATAGTGTTCACATTTAACATAGATTTTACCCATACTCCCGCGGTAAGTATAAGTAAGCTCCAGCATTGGGGTATTGCCAATCAGGAGTGATAAATGTTCAAATTTTCCCATTTTGGAAGCTGTTAATTCATTTGCTGTTAATACTTTCATGGATATTTTTTAAATCAATTAAAGAAAATTTTTAATTAATTAAATTCCGGTAAAACTCAGTATTATTCTTGTTTGTGTCAATACAATCTATTTTTTTCAGAAATTTTATGTTTTTTTTAGTTATTATTGATTTTAATTTCAGTTTAGGTTGAATTTTTTAGTGTCCATTATATTTTTTTTCATTCCCAAGCATATATGATTCAAGGAGATTTAGATCAGGTTGACATCGAAATATTAAAATTATTGCAACATGATGCCGCTTTAACCCATAAGGAGATCTCGTTAAAGCTGCATAAATCGATAGCAACCATACACGAACGTATCAGGAGATTAAAGGAACAGGGTTATATTAAAAGAATAGTGGCCATTCTTGACCGGAAAAAAATCAACAGAAACCTGATTGCTTTCTCGCATGTACTGCTAAAAGAGCATACTGCTAAAACGCTGATCGAATTCGAAACCGAAGTATCCAAGTTTGGCGAAGTAATGGAATGTCTGCAAATGACAGGCGCCCATGATTTTATTCTCCGTATTGCCACCAAAGATATGGATGCTTACCACGAGTTTTTACGGAATAAATTGGCTACACTGCCCAATATAACAACCGTTCAGAGCTACTTTGTACTTTCTGAACCGAAGAGTGAAACTGCTTATCCATTGTAAGAGAGGTTTATTGATCATTAGTTAGTTGGCCAATTGTCATTGGTTTAAGGAAATCTGATACCTTTGAGTCGATTGATTACCTAGTAGAATTTGAGGTTGCGGATGTCCTCAATAAAACGTCATTGCGAGGAGGAACGACGAAGCAATCTTTCATGCTAGCAATCCTTGCTGTAAAGATTGCTTTCCCGAAAAGCCCTATCGTGTGGACATATCTTTTTTAATAATAATTTTTTTGGCGTTTTGCAGGCTTCCGCAAATAACACATTGTTTTAACCGAAGAACGTCGTCAATCCCAAGGGCCGGAGAAATCAAAAAAACAGTTGCAGAAAATAACAAATAGTACTACCAAACCTAAAACGCAGTGGTTTTGTGTTCATAGATGCGAATTAAATGATGAGAAATATATTGAACACAAAACGAAGTGCCGTTGTTTTTTTGATGTGAGTATGGCCGTGTAATAGGCCCATTGCTGGATTGACAAAGCGCTTTGGGTACTTTGGCGCTCCAAAGTACCATGCCACCGCGGCATAGAGCGAAGATAAATCCAATATTTATATCCAATGATATTTTTTTTGATATTAAAGCTTCTTAAGATGCTGAAATAAATTCAGCATGACGATCGCCATAATAATACTTGCTAAAAAATAATCACTAATATAAATTTGTGTACGCGATGCGAAAAATCGGGGTGGCTATCGGCTGAAAAAGCCTTCTTTTAAGGATGACCATTCTGTTAATTATTGAACCTTTTTAAATTGAAAGCCGTGGCACTAATAATAATGATAGTTAACAGTGACACCGAAAGCATATTCATCCATATTGTCGGAGCCTTTTGCCGATTATATTTTTCGAGTTTATAATCTTTAATATCAGTATCGTTAACTGATTGATTAAGAAAAATGGCCGGATAAAAATGTAATCGGATCTGCTCGTGGTATTTTCTGACCGCCTGTTGAAACCAGAGATGTGTATCGAGATCTGTTCCTGCTATTTTATTTACCCCAAGCTGCGTTTGTATAGTGGGAAAGAAAAAAGCAACAATATTGGTGAAATACTGCCTGCTGGCCAATTTCTTTTCGATAGCCAACCTACTTGCCACTGCCTGGTCATCGCCCATTTGCTGCATGGCGTAATACCAATACCAGCTAAAGGTTTTCTTTTCTGGAAAAGGATATTTTTTTAATTGCGGATAATGTTTAAAAAAGGGTTTCATGGTTACATCTTTAGCCATATCCCATTTTTCATGGTAGCCTTCGCGTTGGTTAATTACATTTTGCAAAGCCTCTGGTACCGGATATTTACGCGTTAGGAAAAGATTAAAAGATGCCGGAATTACAATGCAGAGCAATACCCACATGGCTATCAGTGCGGATGCATTAAAATTAGATGATTTACCCAGAGAGATGAAGAAAAAGGAAATGGCGAACCAAAAAGTAAGATAGATTAAAACGAGTACGGTAACCGAAAGGAAGGTTAAATCTTGAGGCAATGCCAGGTAAAGCATCGCTACCAATAACAGCAATAATGCCACACTAAAAATCACCACCACCCTGACCAAAAACTTTTGCCGGATAACTTGAAAAGATTGGTTGGTTTGCGCCCTTAAGAGCGACCAAATACCACTTTCCTTTTGTGCTGAAAGGAGATTGTAGGTAAAGGCAATAATGACCAGTGGAAACAAAAAGATATAAACGAAACTCAAATCCATATTGCCCAAAAGCAGGCTAAAAGGATTATTGATATCGGTATCATAAAGCTGGCCTTCGAGGCCTAGCATGGTTACCGAAATTAAATATGGATTGATATCACGCTGTCCATTGGCAAAGGCCGCCCAGTGATCAGGAGCGTTTGCCAGCGTAAACTTATGATGGAAAAATAACAGACCAATATCATTGCCAAAATGATCAATATTGGTAAGGGTGTTTTTCTTTTGCAATGTGGCTGCTTTTTCAATTACAGCCTGTTGCCTGGCGATGAAGGTTTTGCCAAAATACAGGCCTGCAAAACCTGTTATCAGGAGCACAAAGATCCCAATCCAGGAAGAACTGCTTCTAAAAAACAATTTAAATTCAAGGTGATATCTATTTTTTTTCATGCGTAATGTCATATCGTTTTAATCCATCTGTTTGAATACTGAAGCAACATAACCGTAATCATTAACCAAAAGGTTAAGGCACTTAACGCCAATAGCTCATTCGTCAAAACAGTATCTAATTTTTTGAAATGGTAGTTGAAATCGGGTTGTTGTGCCCAGTTGGACTTACTAATGGCTAATGGTTTTTCTTCATCCCCGGGTTTAATGTTGCTGATCTTTTCAATCTGCAGCTTATTCATCTTTTGAGCAAGTTGATAACGATAGGTTTCTGCCTGATGCTGAAAATCGACGAAGGTATTAAAATCAGAGGCGGTTAAGGCCATCGAAATATTTTTCAGTGATAAATATGGGTTTAAGAAACCCGTAACTGTAGTCACGCTGTTCTGTTTTTCAAAAATTCTGTTCAGTTCATCTTGATGTTTGCTGTAAATTTTTGAGGTAATCTTTTCACCCTCGGCCATAATATAACCCCCATAGTTAAAAGGGAGTTTTTTAACATCATCAACCGCGTAAGCTTTCAGTAGCGAATCTTTAATGGCTGCATAATGTGGGTCGTTAGGATCATGGCTATCTCCCTGCCGGTGAACTTCTGTAGCAATGGCATCTGTAAATTCTATTTTAGAAGGTGAAGGATGGATCTTTACACCCACCGCCTGGGTTATGCGTGGCATTATGACCATAAAAAATATCCAGCAGGCCAATAAGGTAATTAAGGCCGATTTAGAACTGCGGGCAAAGGCTGAAACCAAAACCGTAATGGCCGACATGATGAAAAAATAGATGGCATAAGTTAAAACCAGGAGTAACAGGCGTAAGGCAGAATCCGTACTGATTTGCCAATGACTTAATGATGCCCATAACAAGATGGTCAGCAGTATGAGTGGGATAAATATGGATAGGCAAATGCCGATAATACCCAGGGTTTTGCCCCAAAGGAGTTGTTTCCAGCTTACATCCTGGCATAACAGGATTTTTAAGGTACCCGATTCACGTTCAGCCGATATACTGTTATACCCCAAAAAGAAAATGAGCAAGGGTACCAACAGTTGTAATACCATGGCTACACTGATCTCGCCAAACCTTAACATCCCGTTCGTAAATCCTGCTTCACTAAAATTGACGGTGTTCTGTTTATGTGCCTCTAAAAAAATCGATACCCCCGCAAAACTTTCTATGCCGAAATCAAAAAAACTGAGTTCATGTTTTTCGCGAAAGGCAAGGTAGCCATAATGCGCCATCCTATGGGGATGTTTATCTGGTTTGGCTAGCCATTGCGCCCTGACCAGCGCTTTATAATGGAGCCGTTGATGATTTTGCGTTTTAAAGTTTTGCCAACCCACATAGGTAGCCAAACAGAGCGATAAACCCAATAAAATGGTAAGGGCTAAGGTGGCGCTATTGTTAAAGGCGGCTTTAAAAGTTTGTTTTGCAATAGTGTTTATTCTACCTGACATTATATTCTATAGGTTACATTAAACATTACATTTCTTGGCGTGCCCGGGAATAGGCGTAGGTAGTTTTGTGCACCTACCCAATAGGTTTTATTGAAGATGTTGTTCGCGTTTAAGGCCAGCTGTACCTTAGCGCCTGGGGGCGAATAATAAACTGCTGCATCAATAAGGGTATAGGCCGGTAGTGTAAAATCCCTGATGTACAAGGGAAGTTTAGTGCCGCTATATTGTAAACCTGCACCTAAGCCAAGACCTTTCAGTTGTTGAGCTTCAAAATTATAACGTGTCCATAAACCGGCGCTGTGTTTTGGCGTGTTCTGTACGCGCTGACCAACTAAAGCCGGGTCGAAATCATCCATAATAATGGCATCTATATAACTGTAACCAGCGTTAAACTGCCAGTTAGGTCTGACGAAACCTGAAGCTTCGAATTCGAAGCCGCGACTGCGCTGTGCGCCACGTTCAATTAAACGGTTCACATCCAAAGGGTCGTTTGCATTCATCAGGAGGTTTTTCTGGTTAATTTCGAAAACCGAAACATTAACCATTAAACTTTTATTCAACCATTCTGATTTTGCACCAATCTCTTTTAAGTCGCTAGTTAAGGGTTTAAAGTTAGCGCCTGCAGGTGGTGGCACAATAACCAGGGTTGAAGTATTGCCCTGTGGTTGGTAGCCCTGTAAATAAGTTCCATACAGGTTGATGTTGGAGGTTGCCGCATAGGTTAGCCCAACCCTCGGCAAAAGCTTCTGCTGATCTATCTTCTTTTGAGTAGCCAGTTCGTAATTGCTGTAATCTTCGTACCACTCCTGTCTCAGGCCCAGGGTTAAGGTAAGTTTATCGTATTTGATCTGATCCTGAAAATAAACGGCATTAACTAAATTATAGGCCGGTGGGATTTCAGTTTTGGTAAAAATATAATCGCTTAAATTTTTGATCGTATAACTGGGGTTGGCAAGGTTAAAATGCTCAACATTAGGTACAGGTGCATTCACCCCATTTACCAATTTAAATAAATAGAGGTCTTTTTTTGTTGGATCATATCTGCTGGCAATGGTACCATCTTTTAGCCGGTAACCCTGTGCCGCATTTTCGCCGCCACCACGCAGTTTCTGGGTATTGATCCGATCGTAGCCGATGACCATTTTATGGTTTAAACTAAACGTATTGGCATTGATACTGAAATAGGTGCTTAAATTATCGGTACGCCACTTTTGCTGCCGTTGAACTGCCCGCATGGCTGCCAGGGTAGGGATAGGTTGATTATTTTCATCAACACCAAAAGCATTGGTGGTACGATGTTCCAAAAGATCTTCGTTCCAGTTTTGCTTCATGTAAGCCACATTAAATACAATATCCTGGTTAAAACGGTGAGAAAAATTGGTCATCAGCATTAAATCCTGACTGTTAAAACGATCATTACTGGCACCCATGTTAAAATTAATCGGTGTGCTTTTTAAATCAGTTTGCCCGGCAATGGCGCCAAAAATCGCCTGGCCACGGTCTAATCTCGAATTGCTGTTGTTTACCACCACCTCTACATTTAAACTGGTACGGTCATTCGGGATGTACGAAAAGGAAGGCGCAATCAGGTAACCTTTTCTGTATTGCAGGTCTCTGAAACTTTTGCTGTCTTCATATCCAAGGTTAAGCCGGTAAAGCAATGTTTTATCCGTATTTAACGGGCCAGTAAAATCTAATGCTCCGCGTACTGTACTAAAACTTCCGGCCGAGATACTGATTTCCTTGCGGTCTTCCTCCAAAGGCTTTTTAGTGACCAGGTTAATACTTCCGCCCGGGTCTACGCTAGAAAACGTGGCACTTGCCGGACCTTTTATGACTTCTATTCGTTCCAGATTGTTGGTTAACGGTTGGTTGAAATAAAACTGACGGGTACGCATACCGTTGATAATAGCGCCTTCTTCATTTTGGTTAATTCCCCTGATGGAGAATTGGTTATAGTAGCTGCTTTGCGATACACTCGTTACGTTTTTGATGGCATCAGCTAGTACAGCTGCCTGCCTGTCGGCAATTAACTCTTTCGAAACAGAAGAAATAGCCTGCGGAATATCTTTATTTAAAGTGGCCGTTTTTGTGGCTGAGAAGGAGTAATTTCCATAATATTTCTTGCTGTTCGTACCTACAACTTCAACAGTTTGTAGTTCTTCATTCGAAAGTTGCAATACAATGGCATCAAGGTTAAAGTCAGCTGTTTGATTGATAAGGTATGTGCGGCTAAAACTGCTGTAGCCAACGGCACTAACAGTAACAGCGTAATTGGCTGTTTTAGGTAAAACAAGCGTGAAAATTCCTAGCGAATCACTCATCGTATTCAACGGATCTTTGCCATTTTTAAATTTAATGGTGGCCTTGTAAATGCCTTGATCCTGCGCATTCACCACCTTTCCGCTTACCTTGATCTGTGCAATGGCCTGCAGGTTAAAAATATTGAGCAAAAAGAGCAAGCCAATTGTAACGGCACCAGAAAGTGCCTTATATTTTGGGTACATGAAATGGATTTGGTTTTATTATATGGTTTGTAAGTATAGTTCCTGCAGGTCGGTTGCATTAATCTCACTTGCTTTAAGGGTATGGATCAATTCGCCCTGTTTCATGATGCCAATGTATGAGCCTACATTTACAGCGTTAAAAATGTCGTGCGTAGCCATTAAGATGGATTTACCTTCGGCAGCCAATTGTTTAACCAATTGGGTAAACTCTGCCGTTGCTTTCGGATCTAGACCACTCGTTGGCTCATCCATTAAAATAATTTTCGCGTTTTTAGCCAGGGCAATCGCAATACCTACTTTTTGGCGCATCCCCTTGCTAAAACCAGACAGATGCTTGTGGTGAGCCGATTCTTGTAAACCACATTGACTTAAAAAGTTGGTTAAACTTTTGGTGGCATAATTGAAACCTGCCAGTTTCGAAAAGTAATCGAGGTTTTCTATGGCCGAAAGGTTACCATAAAGCATCACCACCTCAGGTATGTAGGCGAGGTGTTTGCGTCGCTCTTGATCGTGTGCATCCAGCTCTTTCCCGTCGATTAAAATTTGACCGGCGCTTGGTTCGATAAAACCAAGTAATAAATTAATGGTAGTCGTTTTTCCAGCGCCATTTTGCCCCAAAAGACAAAATACTTCGCCAGCGTTAACGGTTAAATTAAGTTGTTTTAGAGCTTGGTAAGCCCCGTAATTTTTGGATAATGAAATCGCTTGAAGCATAAAAAAGAAAGTAATATAGGTGCATGCCGGGCACAGCTGCACATGAAGCAAAATAAATTTGTCGGATAAATAAAGTAAACCTGGTTTTGAGATCAGGCCATTAAGTCTGGCGGCCCTTTATTGCTGAAAGATAATATATAAGCAACAGGTTGCTTCATCAGGTAAGCACAAGGTTTTATACCTGGTTTATTTATTGGTAATAGAAATGCAAGCGGTACGGGGCGATCGAAAAAGTGCGATTGGTGTTTCAGTACTTCGCAGAGTTTACATTTTAACTTTGCCGAAACCAGTTGTGCATTGTATTTTGAATACGATGTATGGTGCGGTGTATCTTTCGCAGTGTGGTGGTGCAGACTTTCTATCAGCGTTGCATTCAGAAAAACCCCCAATAACAATATCGCCCATATGCGGGTAAAAATTTCTCGTCGGTATGTGTACTTTGAATGCTTCAATGCAACAAAGTTACATTTAAAAAATTAAAATCAAATCTTTTAATAGGATTGGTTATAAGATTGATGTTTAAATACTTGTAATCAGGATACTAAAATGGAACTATGGCGGTAGTGTTAAAATAAAAAAGGTTCGTGCAGATACGACCCATGGCTATGAAAATTTCTCCGTGCCAATCCGTGTTTCCGTGGCAAAAATAATTCGGATATTGCGGTGTCAGATGTTTCCATCTGACGCGGAAAAAATGTTGTATTGATATAGCTAGTTGTTGGGTATAAAGCTTAATCATTTAGGTTTTAGGAAAGCAATACCAGTAGTGCTTCTGTTAGGTAAGCCCCGCCCTTTGCTTAATCCCGGTAGATCAAACAGTAAATAAAATAATAATTAAACCGGGATAACGCTGCCGGTCGGGTTTAGTTAACTCTGGTTTTTCATTTCATCGACCCCTGTGTTTATTCTGATCGCTTAGATGTTCTGTGAGGACACAGACCACGGTGGTGTTTAAAATGAAAATGGTTTGTGCAGATACGAACCATGGCAATGGCAATAGTAAAATTCTCCGTGCCATCCGTGTTTCCGTGGCAAAATATATGCAACTTAAGATCTGTGGTGTCAGATGTTATACCGTCTGATACGTCAATACTTGATATCACTTAAAACCCGAAGCGAAAAAAAGATCAATAAAGCACCTTATATATTACTCAATACTTCAACTTAACTTTAAGTTAACATGAGCACTCTTTCTTTGTCCCATATTGCCTGATGCAGTTGTTTTTAACATGATTAAACCCCTTATTGTAATTGTACTTTTTCTTCTTTTCATTTCCAATGCATACGCCGGTGAAGACAGATTCGAATCGATTATTGCGCTGAATCAAAAAGATCCGACTTTGGCCCTGGCCCGGTTAAAAAAAATATATGCTAAAGCTATAGATGATAATGATGAACTTTTGGAAGGCAAATGTTTGCAGCAAATGGGGAAGATTTGTTATACACAAGGCCATTTTAGTCAATCTTTAGAATTCTTTTTAAAAGCCGATAAAATATTCGGAAATACCAATCAACCGCTGTTAATGGCCGCTAACCTTAACGATGCAGGTGTGCTTTACTATTATATGAAGCAGAAAGATAAGGCCATGAATAGCTATCGTAAAGCCATTAACCTTTATAAAAGATTGAATAATTTAAACGGGCAGGTAACGGTATTGGGTAATATTGGGCAGCTGTATGAAAAAAGACAGCTTTACGATAGTGCGTTTTATTATCAAAAACTGGCTTTAAAAATAAACGAAAAGCTTAACAATAAAAGCGAAGCTGCCAAAATACACGAAAACCTGGGGAGTATCTATGAAGATCTGGAGCGTTACGATTCTGCTTATGTGCACTTTAAACAGTCTCTTGATTTATATCAGAAAGATCATAATAAGCTGGGGAGTATTGAAGTCATCAACAACCTGGGCGATATTTTGCGTAAAACCGGCCGGTATAAGGAAAGTATTCTGCAAACTGAAACTGCACTAAAACTTGCCGAAAAGATGGGGAATATTTATCAGTTAAGCTCCTGCTGCAGAGACCTGGGCAAGGCGTATGAGTTATTGAATAATATGGATAGTGCCTATCACTATGTAAAACTAGGTTATAAATACACTATCGATCTGTATTCGGTAGATGGCGCCAGGCAGGCAGCATTTTTGCAGGTGCTTTACGATATCAATAAAAAATCGGATGAGATTATTAAACTGAAAAACGACCGGAAGGTAAACCGGATTATTGCCTTTTCTGCTACCATTGTGGTGATCTTGGTAGTTGTTTTGGGTTTTGTTATTTTCAGCAGGCAAGGTTTAAAGTTAAAAGATCAACAGATGCTGGCAAGGCAGAAGGAGATAGAACACGATATAACCAGCCTCGAACTCAAAAATCTCCAGCTCGAAGAACAAAATCTGAAACAGTTGCTGGAGGTTAAAAGCAGGGAATTATCTACCCATACTTTAAACCTGATTAAGCATAACCAGTTTTTGGAAAACCTGAGAAGTACCTTACAAGCGATGGTGAAAGAGGATAAACGCGATCAGAAAAAGCAGATGAACCAGATTCTGACCGAGATTAACCAGAGTTTTAACCACGAACGCAACTGGAAAGAATTTACTTTGGCTTTCGAACAGGTACACCATCAATTTCTTGAAAGCCTGAAAAAATATAGTCATGAGCTTACCTCAGCAGATATGCGCCTAATTGCACTGTTAAAAATGAACCTCGACTCGGGCGACATGGCCACCTTACTAGGCATATCTACCGATAGCTTAAGGGTATCTAGATATCGGCTAAGGAAAAAGCTGAATCTGGCTCAAGGCGATAATTTATCCGCATTTATCCAGGCATTATAACCGTTACATCAGCTTTAGTATTCTGCTCGTTTCTAATGCTTTTAAGTGCTTAACAATTTGTTAATGTAACGGTAATAAAAGCATAACGGCGTTTTTATTGTTATTTAATTTGTTGATAGTCATAGTTTTATGGTTTTATGTTGCCTTTTGATATATGCTTGTTGTAACGCTGTTGCCTTTATGTAACCCTCAATATTTCCTGGTGTAATCTGGTGTATACATCTTTGCCACGTCGATAATAAAAAGACATGACCAAACACAATGAATAAATCATTACAAATTCTGTTTTTACTTCTTTTTTGTGCAGGCACAGCAAATGCCACAAAACTGAAAGGCCACGTTTACGATAAGCAAACTGGCGAGGCCATTGTTGGTGCAACAGTGGTTTTAGAAAACCCAAGACGTGTAACCAATACCGGATTAGATGGTACTTTCGAATTTAAGGATGTAAAAGTAGGTACTGCAAAAATTAGTGTAAGTTACATTACCTACAGAACCATCGAAAAAACCTTTATGATCCTGAAGGAAGATAACGATCATTTAAAGTTTTACATGGAGAGTGATTCGAAAAGTCTTGATGATATCACCATTAAATCGAATGCGGTGAGCTCTACCGATCAGGGGGCAAGACGTTTAGAAAAAAATGCGCCGCAGCTGATGAATATCGTATCAGGCCGGGCGATTGAAATTTCACCGGATTTAACGGTAGCCAATGTGATGCAGCGCATTTCTGGTGTGTCTATAGAGCGCAATAGCAATGGCGATGGGCAGTATGCGATATTGAGGGGTATGGATAAACGCTATAACTATACTTTGGTAAATGGCGTGAAAATCCCAAGTCCGGATAATAAATACCGTTACGTTCCGCTCGATCTTTTTCCTGCTGATTTGCTCGATCGTTTAGAGGTTTATAAAACCCTTACCCCAAATTTAGAGGGTGATGCGATTGGAGGAGCGATTAATATGGTAATGAAAAATGCACCAGGCCAAATGCAGGTAAATGCCAACGTTTCTACCGGTTATAGCCAACTGTTTTTCGATCGTAAGTTTACCAGTTACAATGCTTCCGGTATTAATTATAAATCGCCTTACGAATTAAACGGGAAAAACTATAGTGCTACGCAGAACGATTTTACCAAAGGAACGCTTGATTATAAATATAAAAATCCTGCACCTAATTTAATCGGAAGTTTATCGTTAAGTAGGCGCTTTTTAGATAATAGATTAGGCGTAGTGTTGGCTGGTAGTTATCAAAATACCTATCGCGGTAGCAACAGTACGTTTTACAATAATTCGGTTGTTGGTACAGATGCTTATGCCACCATTACCAGTAAAAGTTATCGCGAATTTTCTGAGCAACAGCAGCGTACAGGTTTGCATGCGAAGATAGATTATGTTTTCAACAAAGACCATCAGATCAGTTTCTACAATGTGTATGTTAACCTGAAAAATCAACAGGTTAGGGATGCGGTAACCACCACTTATAACAAGGATTATGATCCAACAGCAGGAAATGCACAATTGGTTTTCGATACCCGAAGCCGTTTAACGGAGCAGCAGATTTACAATTCTACGCTGCACGGCGACCATCAGTTTTTTAATGATAAATTTAAGGTAAAGTGGTCGGCTGTTTATTCTTCTGCCAAAAATGACGTACCCGAAAATACCAGTATCAGTCTGAATGGGTTGGAGCAGAATTTTCAGCGCAAACGCACCAGTTTAGTCAATACCAATCCGGTTACGCGCAGATGGGAACGCAATACCGACGAGGACTTGGCTGCTTACCTTGATTTGACCTACCATGTTTTAGAGGGCGAGCATAAACTGGATGTTATGGCTGGAGGTTTATACCGGGATAAACAAAGAAGCAGCTTCTTTAATAACTACAATATGGCTCAGGGGGCAGATCATGCAAATGATATTTACGGTGTAAATTTCCAAAATTACACCGACCTGAATCTGGTAGTCAGCAACCCAACAGGTGCAGTAGCCAATTCCCTTACCTACGATGCAACTGAGCAAACCGCTTCCGGTTATGGAATGTTTAAATATACTTCAGCTAAACTCGAAGTAATTGGTGGTGCAAGAGTAGAGCATACCAATCAGGGCTATAATCTTCTTTTTCCGGCAGGAGAATCTTTTCCAAAAGGAAACCAGATTTATACCGATGTATTACCAAGTTTAACTGCAAAATATTTTTTAACAGAAAAAGCACAGTTACATGCATCTTACTATAAGGCCCTTAACCGTCCTGGGTTTTACGAAATTGTACCTGGAAAAGTGGTAAATGAAGAATTTCAGGAACGTGGTAACCCTAACCTGCAACGCGCACTGGCCGATAACTTCGACTTAAGGTATGAACTTTTTCCCGGCGCTTCAGAGCAATTATTGGTTGGTGCTTTCTATAAAAGGATAAAAAACCCAATTGAATATACTTTTCAGGCTGATGCCGTTCGCGGTCAGGATATTTATTATAGTCCGGGAAACTTTGGTACCGCCAATAACTACGGAGCAGAGGTAGATTATATTAAATATTTCAGTAAAATAGGTGTAAAGGCCAATTATACCTATACCCATTCGCGTATTAACACCACTAAAACCACCAGGGTGATCAATAGCACTACCGGAGATACCGAGCCTGCCAATGTAAACCAGGAGCGGCCGCTTTATGGTCAGTCAGCACACATTGCTAACCTGTCGTTATTGTTTAAAGACACTAAAAAAGGCTGGGACGCTCAGGTGGCAGGTGCCTATACCGGACCACGTATCAACACCGTTTCACAGTTTTTAAATAACGATTTGTGGCAGAAGGGATTTGTACAGGTAGATGCCTCTGCAGAGAAACGTTTTAAAGGTGGCATCAGTGTTTTTGTGAAAGCCAACAACATTTTAAACACCCCAACAAAACTATTTATAAAAGGTACAAATCCGGCAAATAACGATATTAAAGAAGATTTGGTTAAAAACGGAAATACCTTGATCAGGAGCGATTATTATGGCCAGAATTATCTTCTTGGCTTTAGGTATAAATTTAATTAATAGCATTTAAAGAAAAAAAGACATGAAATCAAACCAGATTTTTAAATTATTAATCCTTGTTGTGCTGGCCTTGGCGGGATGTGAAAAAGCCAATATAGATGTGGATACCACAGCTGTTGATGGCTCGGCAATTGGTGAGGTTTCAGGGGTTTGGGCAAAAGGCAGTACGCAGGTTATTAAAGGCGACATTGTGATCCCGGAAGGCAAAACGCTGACCATTGAAGAGGGGGTAACGGTGCTGATGGATACGGTTACGAAACCAGAAATTGTGATAAAAGGCAATCTGTATGCACTTGGAACTGCAGAAAATCCGATCAGGTTTACGGTAAATGAATTTTATAAAACCGCATCAAAAAAATTCGGAAAGCTTTGGGGTGGTATTTTGGCCGGCCCAACTTGCGATGAACTGGTGCTTGATCATGTAATCCTCGAATATGCGGGTTCGACCACTTCAGATGCTTCGACATCGGTTAAAATGGGACTTTATAAAGCCAAAGCCGGAGAAAACTTACCTGCACTCTGGTTTGCCAATGCCAATGGCAAATTAGTCGTTCAGAATAGTATTTTCAGAAACCTCCAGGAAGATTGTACCTACATTGAAGGTGGTAAGATTATTTTTGCCAATAATGTGTTTTATACCACGGGTGTAACCGGGGGAGAAGCCATGAACTTTAAATCAGGCTGTTTAGCCGATATAGCCTATAATTTAGTTTATAGCACCAATACCAATGCCTTAAAATTATCGAATACCGGTGATAAAACACCGCAAACCTATATTATCGCGTATAACAATACCATGGTGAATACCGGCTGGAGAAGACCAACTGCAAAGGGTGGATCAATCTGGTTGGAAAGTACGGTACGTGCCGACCTGTATAATAATCTTTTTGCCAATACCCGTTTTGGGGTAAAAAGGGACCCGAAAAAACCAGAAGATAGCCGTTCTGCTTATAGCAATAACTGGTATTATGGTTTTGATCAGGCTACTGTAAATCAGTTTCAGCCAACTGGTGATATTGTGGGCGGTAAAAACGATGTGATCAATAATGTTGCCGGTGCAAATGATCCTAAATTTGTAAATTATCCTTTAAACACAGCGGTTACCAATGCCGATTTCAATACCGCATGGGATTTTCATCTTCAAGGTAATTCACCGGCTTTGGGTAAAGGCATCACCAACTTTAAACGTCATCACCAAGCTGGAATTACAATGAAAAATGGTATCACCTATAGCTCACCTTCACCATCTACATTTGTGGGTGCATACGGAACTAAAATATAAAATGAAACATAACAATATATTAAAGCTAGCCGCTTTTGCGGTTTTAAGCCTCACCATTTCTTGTAATGGGGGCACACAAAACGGAAATAGTGCAGTAATAAAACCTTTATACGTATCTGACCCTGTTGATTTTGATACGGATGATCCTGCGATCTGGGTAAACCCTAACGATCCGGCACAGTCGTTGGTAATCGGTACCGATAAGGATAGCAGTGGTGGTTTGTATGTTTTCGATCTGAAAGGTAAAATCATTAAACCGAAAACCATAAAAGGCTTAAAGCGTCCTAATAACGTAGATATTGCCTATGGGTTACAGTTGGCGGGGAAAAAAACAGATATTGCCGTAACAACAGAACGTTACACGCATAAACTGCGGATATTTTCTCTTCCGGATATGAAAGCAATTGACAATGGCGGCATTCCGGTTTTTGTAGGTGAAACAGGAGCAGAGTACCGCGATTTGATGGGGATCTCAATGTATACCGATCCAAGTGGAAAAATTTATGCCATTGTTGGTCGTAAAACAGGACCTAAAAATGGGGGTTATCTTTGGCAGTATGTATTGGCTGATGATGGCAAAGGCAATGTTAAAGCAGATTTAGTTCGGAAATTTGGTCTGTATAGTGGAAAAAAAGAAATCGAAGCCATTGCCGTTGATAACGAACTGGGTTTTGTTTATTATTGCGATGAGCAGGTAGGTATACGCAAATATTATGCAGATCCAGCCAAAGGAAATAAAGAACTGGTGCTGTTTGGGCAAGGTGATTTTGCCGTGGACAATGAAGGGATCGCAATTTATAAAACCCCGGGCAACAAAGGATATATTTTAGTGTCTGATCAGGGCGCCAGGCAGTTAAAAGTTTACGATCGGGTGGCTAAAGCCAATACGGCTGATCCTCATCCGCTGTTAACTACCATAAAATATTCGGCTAATCAAACAGATGGTATCGATGTGGTTTCAGTTCCTTTAAACAACGATTTTAAACATGGTTTGCTGGTGGCCATGAGTGATGATAAAACCTTTCATTTTTACAAATGGGAAGATATAGCAGGTAAAAAAATGACTGTTAATAATCAATCAAACTAATAATTTTTTTTTAAAAGCAATGGCAGAAGCATTTGGGGAGGTTTAAAAAAAAGCTGGATCATTTAAGATCCAGCTCCCACCTGTGATATGCTTTGCATATTTAGGTTATTTATCAGCTTAACCTGACCGGTTTAAAATTAATATTCAATCATCTCCCATTGATAATGATAAGATTTTAGTTGCCACTATAAAGATGTGCAGCTGTTACCAGAAAGTGTGGCACCTGCGCCGGTAGATGCCGTAACAGTTGATTTTACATTGGAAGCATTAAGTACGGTAAGGCTGTAGGGTACTGTAAAAGCCGTTACCCCGTTGCCCGTTTTATTTCCGGTAACAGCTGTAAAAATGTTATTCTTTTCCTGTACCGCTGTAGCTGTATTGCTCATTAAATCGATTGGAATTTTAACATTCTCAAATACATTTGATTCTATTAAAATATTGGCTTCAAAACCAGCCTGTACACAATTTTTACTTACCGTGCTGTTAAAGTAGTTGTTAACAATATGTAATTTTCCAAACCTTACGCGGGGCATTCTGGCCACACAGCCCTGTGCCCACCAACAACGTACAAAAGTAATACGGAAGTGCCCTCTGTCGGCAGTAGCGCTATCGCTTGATCCGATCAGGTCCGAAAAACGGTGATCATCTGATCCTCCGGGCCCACCTGCCCGTGGTGTTTTTAAATAGGTAAATTTGCAGTAAGACACAGTAATATAATCAGAGGTATTTTTGATATCAAAGTTGCCATCTACGCCATCCCTAAATTCGCAGTGGTCTACCCAAACGTTATTACTGGCATCTAATGTCACACTATCCCACCCATCTACATCATAAGCACCCGGCCCTTCGAAAATCAGGTTTCTGATAATGATGTTGTTGCAGCGTTTTAAATAGAGAATGCCCGAATTATCTTTTGTTTGATCGGCTGAAACAATTTTTGCTCCAGATGAGCCAAAAATTGTTTTTCCTGTTTGGTCCTGAAAAGAAATCCGACCACCTGATGGAATGGTAATGGTGCCATTAACCTGGATCATTTTGATGCTGGTGTTTTGTATTGCAGATTTTAATGCTGTATAATTGGTTACTACTGTTGCTCCGGCCTCTCCGCCACCAGTTGTGCCTCCATTTTGTGATGCCCATCCTTTGGCAGTGCAAACTGCTTCGGTTGTTGCTGTTAAAGATTTAGAGGATAATTCAGTGTTTTCTGGTTCTGTAGCTAACTTTGCATTCTTTTTGCAACTGAATAGCATTAAACACATGGCTATAGCCATGAAATTGAGGTAAAAATGTTTGTTTCTCATTTTAATTTGGTTAGAATTTTAATGTGGGATAGATTAAATGTTTTTGCTTGGTAGGTTAATGATGGCTTTGTTATATGAGTTAAATTACGGACAATACCTGCTTAAGAAGTTTGTTTTGGTTTAAATATTTATGCAATCGTTCACGGGATCGATTGCGGAAGCATAGAGCCGGCTGGTATTAAGCAATGAATCTGAAAGACAATGGTTGGTTATAATGGAACGAATAGTGAAGCGGGAAAGGTATTAAGTCTCTTTTATACGTCATGCTGCGGGGCTGTGGTTAGAAGAATTTTCATTTTTCTGGACCATATAAGACATTTAAGGGCCATATAAGCTTACGTGTTCTTATATGGTGTGAAAGCCTAAAGGATTATTTAATGAATGAGGTGTTCTTAGGTGTATAAGGTGATTAATTACTGCGTAATCTTTAATTTTTAGGACTACCTTACATATTTTCGCTTAATGAGTTTTACAGGGTGCAAAATCTTAAACCTAACTAGCAATGACGAAATTTCTATTTGTGAATGGAGAAATCTTTTTACATAGTTCAAAGATTTCTCCATTTCGCTACGCTTTAGTCGAAATGACGGCGATTTTTTTAAAAGTGTTATTAATAGCTTGCCAAAGGATATGTTTTAAATGTCTTACAAGGCATTTAGACGACCTGTTCCGATTCATCGGAAGGCTCAACGTGACAAATTCGATTGAATTATAATTGATGATGCAGCCTCTTTTTAGTTATTGCTTAAAAACTCTGGTACAGCGCAGCGCAAAAACGGTGAAATACAAGAATGATTAATGGAAATGATAAAAAACTGAATTTGACGATTCATCTGTTTAAACCGCAATGTTATTCGACATTTTATACTCAGAAGGGGTAACCCCTGTTTGTTTTTTAAAATATTTGCCGAAAAATGAAGAATTGCTAAAACACAATTCTATCGCCACTTCCGAGATATTCATTACGTGGCTGGTTAACAGTAGTTTGGCTTCCCTGATTACCATTTCGTCAATAATTTCGCCAGCTGTTCTGTCTGTAACCTGTTTTACTACCTGCGATAAATGTCTCGGTGTAATGCGCAGGCAATTGGCATAATAGATTACCCTTTTTTCCTTTTTAAAATTTTCGGATACCAATGCCAAAAACCGGTTGGTTAATTCTGTGCGGCTGTTATGTACAAATGGTTTAGTATCTTTCTGTTTGTTTTTAAGGAGGAAAATATCATAAAGAAGTTCCAAAAAGCTGTTGTGCACAATGTTTTTGATCTGTGGCGTATCTTTTGAAACATTAAGCTTCTTGTGGAGGGCCAGCATATCGTAATAGATAAATGTATATTCCTCTTTTGAAAGTGAAAATTTATGTGACTGAACATCTTTCGACATCCGGTATGTTTCGCCGCTGTTAAAAAATATGCCCTTATTTTTGAGGTAGCTCTTATTAAAATGGATACTGATAAACGAAACACTGCTGTTATCTGTAATCTCATAAACAGAGTGTGGCAAAACCAGTAAAATATCCCTATGGTTGAGCACATGATCTTCAAAATTGATCTTAATATTGAGCTTGCCTTTGGTAATGAGGATTAAGGCATAACTCGAAACGCGGAAAGGCTCAGAACTGCAATAATGCGGATCAGTGCTGTTGTGGATTTTCGCCATCAGGCCATCATTTAATGAAAGCGCTTCCTCGTGGTTTTTTTCTGAAAAAGTTTTATTGAGTAACTCTTGTTGCATAAAATCGTTCAGTGTTTTTTAATAATTTCTTAACAGATTCGATCATCTTTTGCACTACAATTTCAGCCACCCTTTTTTTGGATAGTTTTTGCCCTTTATCTGTCGGATTTTGATGTGACAAATGTAATGTTCGGGATCAGTTTTGCAAGAATATTTTTTTAAAATGACTAATTTTTGATTGATTTTAATGTTTTTGATTAAGAAATCTATATATTTTAATTTGCTTAAATACAGTTATTTATACTGTTTTTAGTGCTTTTTTGGCGGTTTTTAACTTTTTTACTATTTTATAATAAAAGTCAGAATGTCAATTGGTCAATTCATCTGAATGTCACATTTTGCCGATCCAACTTTTTGACCAATATATCCCACATTTGAACCTTTTTTTGGCTCCAATTCCGCGTTAAAATTGTGTGATCAAATCGTTTGGTTAATGTGTCCTTAATCTACATCATCGAATTTTAATTTGTACGGGTAGCATTTGGGGTACTAGCCAGGCTTTCAGAACAGGGTTTTAAAAACTGAAGAATATAAGTGTTCAGCATGCGTAAAAAATTACAAGATAGAATTGCCTCTTTTAAGGATGCGGCGGTGATAAAGGAAAAAGGATTGTATCCTTATTTCAGGTCGATATCATCCGGTCAGGATACCGAGGTGGTGATCAACGGGGAAAAGGTACTCATGTTTGGTTCAAATTCCTATTTAGGTTTAACCAATCATCCCAAAATAAAAGAAGCTGCAAAAGATGCCATCGAAAAATATGGTACGGGTTGTGCGGGTTCGCGGTTTTTAAATGGTTCGCTCGATATCCATCTCGAATTGGAAAACCGCCTGGCCGAGTATGTGGGCAAAGAAGCTGCAGTGCTTTTTAGTACCGGTTTTCAGGTCAACTTAGGCGTAATATCGTGCTTGTTAGATCGCAACGATTACCTGCTACTGGATGAATACGATCATGCCTCTATTATAGATGGTAGCCGTTTGGCCTTTTCCCGCACCATTAAATATGCGCATAATGACATGCAGGATCTTCGCCGCAAATTAAGCCGGTTACCTGAAGATGCTGCTAAACTGATTGTTTCTGATGGGATTTTCAGCATGGAAGGTGATTTGGTTAATCTTCCTGAAATGGTAGAAATTGCCAACGAATTTGGCGCCAATATTATGATGGATGACGCGCACAGCCTTGGTGTAATCGGTTTTAATGGATCTGGAACGGCATCTCATTTCAATCTTACCGGGGATGTGGACCTCATTATGGGCACTTTTAGCAAATCGCTGGCCTCTTTAGGTGGTTTCATTGCGGGTAATACCGAAACCATCGAATATATTAAACACCGTGCCCGCTCACTCATGTTCAGTGCCAGTATGCCGCCATCTGCTGTAGCCAGTGTAATTGCTGCACTGGATATTATCGAATCGGAGCCTGAAAGGATTGATCAGCTTTGGGCCAATACAGAATATGCAAAACAACTTCTGCTCCATGCCGGCTTCGATATCGGGCATAGCAATAGCCCTATTATTCCTGTTTACATCCGCGATAATATCAAAACCTTTATGATTACGAATATCCTTCAGCAAAATGGCGTATTTGTAAACCCGGTAGTTTCGCCAGCCGTTCCGTCCGATTCGTCTTTGATCAGGTTTTCTTTAATGGCTACGCATACTTTCGATCAGATTGAATCGGCCATAGCCAAACTAAGTGCAGCTTTTAAGGCTGTTAATGTAGAATTAGTGGGGAGCCAATCATGAAAGAACTGGTAAAGGTTTCTGGTAAAAAAGCATTGGCTGCGTTTGTTGATTTTCCGCACGAACTGTATGCAGGTGATGTAAATTATGTGCCCGAACTTTTTATCGCCCAGCGCGATCTGCTTACCCCCACCAAACATCCTTTTTACGAACACTCTGAAATACAGCTTTTTTTGCTTTATGATAAAGGTGAAATAGTTGGACGAATTGCTGCAATCAATAATAACAACCATAATAAAGTCTACGGATCAAAAGACGGTTTCTTTGGTTTTTTCGATTGTATCAATGATGCCACAGTGGCTAAACAGCTTATTGAAGCGGCGCAGGATTGGCTAAAGCAAAAGGGATTGACCAGGGTTTTAGGCCCGGTAAACTTCTCTACCAATGAAGTATGCGGCTTGCTCATTGAAGGTTTTGATGGGCCGCCGGTAGCCATGATGCCTTATAATGCGCGTTACTATCTGCCACTTTTGGAACAAATAGGATTTCAGAAAAATGTCGATTTACGGGCCTATCGCTACACCGCCGGCAATTATAGCGAAAGATCGGTTAAACTACTGGATGGGATAGAGGAACGTTTGAAACGGAACGACATCGTTCTCCGAAAAATCAACATGAAGAAATTCAAGGAGGAATGTAATGCGGTAAGGGAAGTGTATAATAAAGCATGGGATAAAAACCTTGGTTTTGTACCAATGACAGACAAGGAATTTGACTATACGGCAAACGACCTGAAACTGATCCTCGACCCCGAATTTTGCATCCTGGCCGAGCAGCGTGGTCAAATTGTAGGATTTGCACTGGCCATTCCTGATATTAACCAGATTCTGATTAAAATTAAACGTGGAAGGTTGTTTCCAACAGGTTTGATCAAACTTTTGGCCAATAAAAAGAAAATTGATGGGATCCGTATTTTATTGCTTGGCGTGGTGGATGGTTACCGTAAAATGGGGATTGAAGCCTGTCTTTATGGCCGTATTATTAAACATTTCAAAGCTAAAAACATGAAATATGCGGAGGCAAGCTGGACTTTGGACCATAACGACCTGATCAATAAACCGATTGAAGATATCGGTGGAAAATTGTACCGCAAATACAGGATTTTAGAGAAAGCGATATGAAAAAGCGGGTGTTGATTACCGGGGCGACAGGATTTGTAGGGTATCACCTGATTAAATCTGCTTTGGCCAATGGATTGGAAGTGTACGCAAATGTGCGTCAATCGGCTGCCGCAGATCATCTTAAAGATTTTGAGATCAATTATGTGGATCTCGATTTTGAATCGATTTACCTGTTAAAAGAAAATATCGAAGAGAAAAAATACGATTATATCGTACATGCCGCTGCAGTAACCAAGGCAAAAAATTTAGTCGATTACAATAAGATCAACGCAACTTATACCCGGAATTTAGCGATAGCTGCTTCGAAAGCAACACACAAGATAGAGAAATTTATATTCATCAGTAGTCTGGCGGCTTTGGGTCCTTTAAAGCAGAAAAACGATAAACTGACGGAAAAAAGTACATCCAACCCGGTAACCCGGTACGGCATCAGTAAGGCGCTTGCTGAAACTTATCTGGCGCAGGTTTCCAATCTGCCATTAATCATATTCAGGCCCACAGCGGTTTATGGTCCACGGGAGAAAGACATTTTCATACTGATCAAAACCATTAAAGCCGGGCTGGAGCTTTACATCGGCAAGCAGGAGCAGGAACTCAGTTTTGTATATGCTACCGACCTGGCCGATATCATCATTAAGGCGCTTGCTTCTGCTGTGGCGGGTAAAAGTTATAACATTTCTGATGGGGTAGTTTACAAGCGTTCATCACTTGCTCAGTATGTAAGTAAAGCCTTGGGCAAAAAAACAGTAAAGGTAAATGTACCGGTACCGTTGATTAAAGGTTTGGCCTGGTCTATGGAACATTTATATGGCGTATTTAATAAAATACCCGCCTTAAATGTAGATAAGATAAAAGAGCTTACGGCCCTCAACTGGGGCTGCGACATTAAAAATATTCAGAACGATTTTGGTTTTGTTCCCCGTTTCGGATTGGAACAGGGACTAAATGAAACCATCAACTGGTACCGTAAACATAATTGGTTATAAGATTTTAAATAAAAGACAGAATGAAACAACAAGTAAAAGCAGCTGAAGGTAAGCTGGGAATATTAATGCCGGGACTTGGCGCTGTAGCTACAACTATGATTGCCGGAGTTGCTGCCATTAAAAAAGGCATCTCAAAACCGATCGGTTCGTTAACGCAAATGGGGACCATCCGTTTGGGTAAAAGAACAGAAAAAAAAGAGCCAAAAATTAAAGATTTTGTGCCCTTAGCCAATCTGGAAGATTTAGTTTTTGGTGGCTGGGATGTGTATGAAGATAACGTTTACGAAGCAGCATTGAATGCCCGCGTATTGGATGCCAACCTTTTGCGCGATGTGCGCGAAGAATTACAGGCCATTAAACCCATGCGTGCAGCGTTCGACAGGAATTATGTAAAAAACCTGGATGGTAAATATGTAAAAGATATCGATAACCGTTACGAACTGGCTTTAGCCGTAATGGAAGATATTAAAAACTTTAAGGCCGCAAACAACTGCGACCGTATTGTACTGGTTTGGTGTGGTTCTACCGAAATTTATTTCGAACCCTCTGAAGTGCATGAATCATTAGCCGCTTTTGAGCAAGGTTTAAGAGATAACGATCTGCGTATTGCGCCAAGTATGATTTATGCTTATGCTGCATTAAAATTAGGGATTCCTTTTGCTAACGGAGCGCCAAACTTAACAGTAGATATTCCTGCATTGATCGAACTGGCTAAAGAAACTGATACGCCAATTGCTGGTAAAGATTTTAAAACCGGTCAAACCTTAATGAAAACCATTTTGGCTCCTGGTTTAGCGGCGCGTTCGTTAGGCGTAAACGGTTGGTTTTCTGATAATATCCTGGGTAACCGCGACGGTTTGGTATTGGATGATCCGGATAACTTTAAAACCAAAGAAGTATCTAAACTGGGTGTGCTGGAAGATATTTTTAAGCCAGAAGTTAACCCGGATTTATATGGCGAAATGTATCACAAAATCAGGATCAACTATTATCCGCCTCACGGTGATAACAAAGAGAGTTGGGATAACATTGATATTTTCGGTTGGTTGGGTTACAAAATGCAGATCAAAATCAATTTCCTTTGCCGCGATTCGATTCTGGCCGCACCGATAGTATTAGACCTGGCTTTGTTTATCGATCTGGCTAAACGTGCAAACCTTTCAGGCATACAGGAATGGTTATCATTTTACCTGAAATCACCTCAAACAATCCCGGGGGTACCTGCAGAAAATGACATTTTTAAACAGTTAATGAAACTTCAGAATACCTTACGTTACATCATGGGGGAGGAATTGATTACCCATTTAGGTCAGGATTACGAAGAAGAACTGATAGAAACGGTATAGTGTTTATCCATAAATTTCTTTCAACGGCTCTGGGAATCGGGTATATCGGCAAAGGTGCAGGCACTTATGCTGCTATAGCAACCTGCATCTGCTGGCACCTTTTCCAGAGCCCTTATACCAACCCATATTTATGGCCAATACTTTTTACCATGTTCATCGTCATGGTCGGGATCATGAGTGCCGACCGGGTAGAAGAGATTTGGGGTAAAGACCATAACCGGGTAGTAATTGATGAAGTGGCGGGCATGTGCATCACCCTGTTATTTGTGCCTTTAAAATGGCAGTATACCCTTATTGGGCTTGTTCTTTTTAGGTTTTTTGATATTCTGAAACCATTTGGCATCCGCAAATTAGAAGAATTGCCAGGTGGTTGGGGTGTAATGGCTGATGATGTGCTGGCTGGAATTTATGCAAATATTATACTGCAACTGGTAATGGTTTTTGAATTTTTTTAAACATGCTTACCTACCTAAAAGCACAGGCGTCATCCTTAATAGCTTCTGCAACCGATTTTGGTGTCACCATCATTGCGGTAAACCTTTTCGGACTGTGGTACCTGGCAGCAAGCATCACCGGTACCATTTCGGGTGGTGTGGTTAACTTTTACGTAAACCGTAAATGGGTTTTTCAAAGCCAGTCGAAGGAGGTGAAATGGCAGGTATTCAGGTATATTTTGGTATGGGCAGGCAACCTGATCATCGTAACCGCGGGTGTATTGATATTCACCCATTTTTTTAATCTCAATTACGTACTCGCCAAAGTTTTGAGCGCTGTTTTAACAGGCGTAAGTTATAATTATATCATGCAAAAGCAGTTTATTTTTTCCAGTTAAATGAAAACGATTTATTCATTTTTATTATTCGTTACGCTCTGTTTTATTTTGCAGGTAAATGCTTTGGCCCAAAGAACCGTTGTATCTGGCAGGGTACGCGATGCCGTGACCAAAGAAACGTTGCCCAATGTTTCGGTTTTCTTTAAAGATACCCAGATCGGCACGCAGACTGATGTGAACGGGAAATATCTCCTGGTTTCTCCCAACCCACAAAATGAGATCAGTTTCAATTATGTTGGTTATCGTAGTGTTCTTAAAAATACTGTTCCATCTGCAACACAGGAACTGGACATTGCCCTGGTACCCGATTCAAGAGCCTTGGATGAAGTGGTTATTGTGGGCGGTAAAAAGGTAAGATACCGCAACAAAGATAATCCGGCAGTAGAATTAATCCGCCAGGTAATTGCCCACAAAGATGAAAACCGCATGAAGAGCTATAATACCGTTTCTTTCAGGCAATATGAAAAAATGCTCTTCTCACTGAGTAATGTATCAGATAAGTTTAAGAATAAAAGGATGTTTAAGAATTATCAGTTTCTGTTTCAGGAGCAGGATTCAACATTGATCGGTGGAAAAAATCTTCTTCCGATTTATATTCAGGAACAACTGGCCGATCATTACCTGAGCAAAAATCCGGAAAAGAACAAAACGATCATAATAGGGGAAAAACAGGTCCAATTCGACAGCCGCTACATCGACAATAAGGGAATGAAAACCTATTTCGACAGAATGTATCAGGATATTGATATTTATAAAAACAATATCTCGGTAATCAGTAACGAGTTTTTAAGCCCTATTGCTGATGGTGCACCTGCTTTTTATAAGTTTTTCATTACTGACACCATCAAAACGCAGAAACCTGAAATTATAGAGCTGTCTTTTACCCCACGCAATACAAATGATATGTTGTTTGAAGGGAAAATTTATGTTACTAATGATAGTCACTATGCTGTGACGGGAGCTTCTTTCGGCGTAAACAAAAATATCAACCTCAATTTTGTACGTGCACTAAAAATCGATCTGAATTTTGAACCGAATGATAAAGGCAAATACAGTTTGAGCAAAAGCAATTTACTGGCCGATTTTGGCATCGGGAAAACCAAAGGCATTGGTTTTACAGGTGAACGTAACGTTACTTTTAAAGATTACCAGTTTGATACGGTGCTGCCCGATACTGTTTTTCAGGGAAAAAGCACTGTTGTATTGGCTGATGCAGCGAAAAAGGACGATAAATTTTGGGAGAAAAATAGATTAGATACCATTTCCAGCAACCAGCTGAAGATTTATAGCAATATTGATACCCTGCAGAATCTGCCGTCTTTTAAGCGGACCATGAAAATCGTTACCCTTTTATTTGCAGGTTATCAGAATCTTGGCCCTTACGAAATTGGTCCGGTAAACACTTTTTATAGCTTTAACAATGTAGAAGGTTTAAGGCTGCGGTTTGGCGGACGAACAACGCCCGAACTGAGCAAACGATACTATTTCGAAAATTATGTAGCCTACGGTATTAAAGATGAGAAATGGAAGTTTTTCCTTTCCGGAACTTATTCCTTAAATAATAAATCCATCTACGAGTTTCCCCAAAACTACATTAGAGCCAGTTTTCAGCGCGATACCAAAATACCCGGACAAGAGCTGCAGTTTGTTCAGGAAGATAATTTCCTGCTCTCGTTTAAGCGTGGGGTAAACGATATGCTTTTGTACAACGACTTTTACCGATTAGATTATGTAAAGGAGTTCGAAAACCACTTCTCATATAACCTGGGTTTTAAAAAATGGAGTCAGACACCGGCCGGCGGATTGAATTACCTAAATGAAAATAACCAGCTGGTAAACCGCTTAACCACCAGCGAGGTTTCTGTACAGTTCAGGTACGCCCCGAATGAAAAGTTTTACCAGGGCAAAATTTACCGTGTACCTATAGCCGATCGTTATCCGGTATTTAATCTGCGTTACACCGCAGGTTTAAAAGGTGTACTGGGAGGTGAATATAATTACCATAACGTATTGGGAAGTATTGATAAACGTTTTTATTTATCGCAATTGGGTTACAGCGATGTAACTGTAGAAGGCAGTTATATTGCCGGGAAAGTACCTTTTCCTTTATTGGACATCCACCGGGCCAACCAAACTTATGCCTATCAACTCAATTCTTATAACCTGATGAACTTCCTGGAGTTTGTGAGCGATCATTATGTGAGCATCAATATCGACCATAATTTTAATGGCTTCTTTTTTAATAAAGTGCCATTGATCAAAAAATTAAAGTTGAGGGAAGTGGTGTCATTTAAAGCTTTGTATGGAGGGTTAAGGAACGAAAATAATCCTAATTTACAATCAGGATTATATCAGTTGCCAGTTTACGAAAACGGCGCACAAAGAACATATGCATTGGGCAACGAACCCTATATGGAAGGCAGTATTGGCGTAGGCAACATCTTTAAATTATTGCGGGTCGATCTGGTGAAACGGTTCAACTACCTCAATCATCCGGAAGTTTCAGAATGGGGAATAAGGGCAAGGGTAAAATTTGATTTTTAAGAGATAAACTATGGAAAAAAATCTAAGGGACAGCCTGCAGCTAGGCATTTATAAAGTAATTAATCCTTTTGTAAAAGGATTGATCAAAATCGGTTTAACACCTAATGCCGTAACAACTATTGGTTTAATCCTGAATATTGGGGTGGCCGTTATTTTTGTGCTTGGTGCCGAAAAATCAAACCGTGGCGATATGTCATACATTGGTTGGGGAGGTGCATTGGTGCTTTTTGCGGGTTTATTTGATATGCTCGATGGGCAGGTGGCGCGATTGGGAAACATGAGTTCCAAATTTGGCGCTTTGTACGATTCGGTACTCGATCGCTATAGTGAAATGATTATGTTTTTGGGTATCTGTTATTACCTGGTGGCACATCATTACTTTTTGAGTTCACTGTTTGCTTTTATTGCATTAATCGGTTCCATGATGGTGAGTTATACCCGTGCGAGGGCCGAGGGATTAGGGGTAGAGTGTAAAGGCGGTTTGATGCAGCGGCCAGAGCGGGTGGTCACCATTGGTGTATTTGCCATTGCCTGTGGTATTGCAGGCCATTTTATTGGTGGAAATTACAAGTTATATGTGCCTGGAATTTCTTTCCATGTATTCGAAACCATGTCGATTTTTACCATGCCAATTACCTTAATGGCAGTATTGACTAATATCACCGCTGTTAAACGTTTACAGGAAGCCAAAAAAGGCCTGGAAGCGCAAGAATTTAGCGAGCGAAAAGGAAACAACAAAGCTGCGTTAATTGCGGGTTTGGTATTAATGGGAAGCTTAACCGGAGTACTTTCTTTTACTGCTAATGCGCAGGGATCAGATCCTTCTCCAATTACATTTCCAACGCCAAAAGATATCAGCAATCAATTGTTTTATTTACAGCGTGATCCGAATACCAATACCATTATCTGCCAGTTAAATGTAGATAAACATGGTGAAGTGAATAAAGAACAACCCGTAAATGTGTTTTGGATACGTTACGGCGACAAGGGTGAAAAGAAAGAACTGAGTTATATTCAGCGGAAGTTTGCCTATGGCATCATCAGCAAAAACTTAGGGAATGGCCAGTTCGAACTGCGCTTTACCTCACATAAAAAATTGCCGATGTACCTGAATAAATCTGGTACAGATAAAAAATATCATGTTTTCGCCACCATTAATAATAAAAAAATGCAGCTGGAAAGGATATTCCTCCGGATTGAGGGTGGAACGTTTTGGTTCCCGAATGTGAAATATGTAGAAATAAAAGGTTTTGATGCTTCCGAACCTTCGAAAGTATTAGTGGAAAGGATTAAGGTGTAGCGGAGGGCGTGTTGCGTGTGGCGTTAATTGTCATGCTGAGTACAACGAAGAATCCTTTGTGATGCATTGGGTTCCGTGTCTCATAGGTTAGGGATTCTTCACTGCGTTCAGGGTGACAGCAATTTGCAGTCTGAGCGGAGCCGAAGACCCTTCAACACAGTTTAAAGATCTCTCCATTGCGCTCCGGATGAAAAATCGGTGAGCTCCAGTCGAGATGACGTTGGGTGAATGTTGATTGTCATTCTGAGTACAACGAAGAATTTTTAATGATAAGGTTCAGGTTCTGTGATTTATAGGTTAAAAGATCCTTCACTGCGTTCAGGGTGTCATTCTGAGCGAAGCCGAAGACCCTTCAACACAGTTTAAAGATCTCTCCATTGCGCTCCGGATGAAAAATCGGTGAGCTCCGGTCGAGATGACGTTGGGTGGATGTTGATTGTCATTCTGAGTGTAACGAAGAATCTTTGACTATAAGGTTCAGGTTCTGTGATTTATAGGTTAAAAGACCCTTCACTGCGTTAAGGGTGACAGGAGAAAAAAGAGTGGAGTCGAAGACCAGTTTAAATAATTTACAATGAAAAAGAATTTTGTTTCAAATTCAACTGCATCCATCAGGATGTTTAAAAATGACTTTTTGGAAAGCCTCTCAAAAGTTCGTTTTTATGTACCATTGATTGTATATGTCCCGGTTATTGCCTTTCTTTTTTGGAAAGCACTTTGGGCAATCGAGATGCCGGTTTTAACCTTTTCTGGTTGGTTTTTGTTGGGCTTAGCTATCTGGACCATCACGGAATACATCTTACATCGTTATGTTTTTCATTTCGAACCTGAAGCGGAATGGGGCAAAAAAATCCACTTTATTTTTCATGGGGTACATCACGATTACCCTAATGATGCCAAAAGATTGGTGATGCCACCCTCTGCCAGTATCCCGATGGCATTAGGCTTTTACTTCCTTTTCGATTGGTTATTGCCCGATAATATGGTTTATCCGTTTTTCTCAGGTTTTATGATCGGTTATCTGTTTTACGATATGGTGCATTATGCACTTCACCATGCTAATTTTAAAAGCGGTTTCTGGAAAAAGCTCAAGCAACATCACATGCTTCACCACTATTCTGATTCAACCAAAGGTTATGGGGTAAGCTGGACTTTTTGGGACCATATTTTTAGGTCTGATTTTGACAAAAAATAACATGCAGCAACAATCATTGTTTAAAAAAGACTTTTATAGTATGCGGAATATTTATCTGACAGTTGCTATATCTGTTGGATATCTATTGTTATCAGTACTGCTGGTGGGCTTTAAAACCGATCAGTTGTTGCTGATTTTTATTTTTAATGCTTTATTTTACCTATCGAGTGGAACCAGAAAGTTTATCCTTGGCTTTTCGATCTTTATTGTCTATTGGATCCTGTTTGATTACATGAAGGCTTTTCCAAACTATCTTTTTAATACGGTACATATTGAAGATTTATATCATCTGGAAAAAAGTACTTTCGGCATCAATTACCATGGCTTAATACTTACACCTAACGAGTATTGGAAGATAAACAGTACGTCATTTCTAGATGTGCTGACCGGGGTATTTTACCTGATGTGGGTGCCTGTTCCGCTGGCCTTTGCTACTTATCTTTTCTTTAAAAATAAAGAACAGTTTGTTTGGTTTTCACTAACCTTTGTTTGGGTGAATTTATTAGGTTTTGTGGTTTATTATGCTTTCCCGGCTGCTCCACCATGGTATGTACAGGAACATGGCTTCGAATTTATAGCCAAAACGGCTGGCAATACTGCCGGATTGGCCCGTTTTGATGATTACTTTGGTCTTACACTTTTTCATGGGATATACAGCAAAGGTTCCAATGTGTTTGCGGCCATGCCATCGCTGCACTCCTCATATCCGGTTATTGTTTTATATTATGGTTTGAAAAACCGCCTGGGGAGAATTAATATTTTCTTTTTTACCGTAATGTTAGGCATCTGGTTTTCGGCGGTTTATACCAGTCATCATTATACGCTCGATGTGTTTGCCGGATTACTATGTGCGCTTTTGGGCATTATTTCTTTCCATTATTTAATGCGCTATAATAAGTTGAAACAGCTTACAGCGAAAATGATAAGTGCCATTGGTAAATAAAAAAAGCCCAACAGACGATCTTAAAAGATTAGCTATTGGGCTTAGTCATAAAATTTATTAGCATGAACTCGTTATTTAATGCTTATCCATCTGTTGAGCATGTTATCTGGTGCTTCAACCAGGACTTTATAGAAAAAGGATGGGTAGTTTTTAAGGTCTGCCAAATAATGTTGCTGATTCACATCAACCTCGCCCAATAAATGATAGTCATCTTTTCCTCCTGTTTTAAAATCATTGGTGGTTGCCAGCCAAATTTTTACTTTTCCTTTCTTATCTAATGCTTTCCAGCTAATGTCAAGGTGGTTTTGTACATCATTTGCTTTTAGTGCAGCTATAGATACCGGGCCAATAAATGATGTGCCGTCAATTTCCTGTTCTACACTTTTTGGTAGTTTTACATGAAGGTAACGGGCAATGGATGGCATAATATCCACTATACCAAGATCGAAGTATTGCGCATAAGTATTCAGGTTTTTATAATTGCTCACCATCCAGGTAGAACGTTGACGCTCAGATTGTCCACCATGTCCGCGGCCAGTTTTTTCATCACGTCCATGATCGGTTGTCATTACTATCAGCCAATCTTCTTTAAATTGCTGTTGACGGTAAGTAATGGCATCCCAGATCTGGCCCATTTGTTTATCCAGCATCTCAACAGCTTTATAAAACTCCGGACTGTCTCCATAACGGTGTCCCATATCATCCGTATATTCCAGGTATATCCATGAAAGATCAGGCGCTTGATCGTGAATGGTATTAGCAGCCTGTTTAACCACTTCTTCATCAATAAGATGCATGTAGTCAGCCTTTTTATCATGTTTAAAGCGGGCGGTATCTAACTCGAAACCATCTGCTACAAAATCGGGTTTAAAGTTTCCGGTTTCAGGAAGGCCATCGCCAAGCAATTTGGTGCGGTTATCGGTCCAGCTGGAGAAAATAGCTGTTTTTTTATCCGGGTACTGGTTTTTAAAAAGCCTGAAAATGTGCTGATAGTTGTAATTTGGTGACTTGATATCATTATCGGGTACGTTATGCTTGTTAACCCACGTGCCAGTAAGCAAACTGTTGTAGCCCACGGCAGATATGGTGGGCGTTTCGTTATAACTTGCTTTATCTCCACCCACGTGCATGCGCGAGTAAGATCCTGCGGAGATGATCTTTTTGAAATTAGGTAACGCCAAACGTTCTATTACATCGGCAGGGATGCCATCAGCGATCACATACACCACTTTTCGTGGCCTGTTTTGAGCAATTGCCGATAAGGATAAAGAAAAAAGACAGGCAAAAATAATTGTTCTGATTAACATCGTTTTATGATTAGAAAGGGTGTGGTAAATATTCGTTTTCAACTGTTCCATCATCGTACATTTTAAGTATTGCATACCCGGGAGGCGTTTCCAGATAATAACCGGGGCCAGCCGATTCTGCATCGCCCTTGCCCCACCAGAAACCACTCATGGCCCCATTGCAGCAGTATTGAACACCATTGTATACTGTTTGATCAGAAAGATGGTTGTGTCCGCTCAGGCAGATTTTTACCTTGTGGCGGTTTTTGTAGAAAAGATCTTTTAGCTTTTTACAGTCCGAATGTCCGCCACCAACCAATACCTGGGTGGTACCCAGAATTGGATAATGTGACATGAGTAGGGTAGGCGTGCCGGCAGGCAGGTTTTTTAATTCCTGCTCAAGCCAGTGATATTGATCATCATCAAGGGAGATTTTGTTGTTGTTGCCATCGAGAATAATAAAATGCCAGTTTTTTTTAGAGAAGCTATAATAACGGTTAGGGATTTTCAGCCGTTTTACCACGTAGTCCTTTCCATACATTTCATCATCTTTTGTTGGGGCCTTCCACCAGGTATCATGATTGCCGATACAACTGTGTACTTCGTATTGATCAATTGTTCTAATGCAATCATCCCAGATCTCCCATTGTTCGGTTACCTGTTTGCGCTCTACATTATCGTAAGAGGCATCGTTAATGGAATCTCCTCCGTTTAAAAAGAAATCAACTTGATGTTTGCTGATGATCTGTTTTAAACATGCTTTAAATCGTTCTGGCGCATTTTCACCTGCACGGATATGAACATCGGTAATATGTGCTATGGTAAGCACCAGTTTTTTGCCTTTTGGTTTATCCGGAAGCGTTTCTGCAACCAGTGCAGGCAGCGTACCAGAAAGTGCAGCGCCTGTTGATAGTCCGATCGCCTTTATTAAAGACCTTCTCTTTATTTCTGTCATCATTACCAACCAAAAATTTGTTTTAGTTTAGGATTCAGGATTACTTGTTGCTGCGGGATAGGGCGATAATAGAATTTTGGTTCCTCAAAGTTTCTGGTCACGTTTTCTGTTACGATATTACCGCCATTGTTTCCATTTTTCAAATAAACCGTTGCATCCGTGCCGATTAACCCTGTACGGTAATAAATAAGTTTTACCCCAAGTGAATTTTTTTCTTTCTGGTCTTCGCCGGGAATAGTAGCCGTTCGGTCAATCAGAATAATATCATCAACACCATCACCGGTAAGGTCGTATTTGCCTAATCCGGCAAAATACATGCCTTGGGGGCTTGTGGTCAAAAGTTTGCCTGCCTTCCAACGCATTAAATCGTCAAAGCGCATGTTTTCGAAAGCATATTCTACCCTGCGTTCCCTTCTGATTTCGAGTATTACACCTGCGTTAGCGGTAACATTTGGATACTGTAATTGCAATGCCGGATCTGGATTGGCATTAGCCGCTGCCAGGTTAAGATCGGGCAACCCCGCTCTTTTACGAAGCAGATTTATCGATTGGTCGAGCTGGGCCTGCGTTAATGTGCCCAATTCAGCAAGCGCTTCAGCATAAGTTAACAGTATTTCTGCATAGCGGTATACCGGAAAATCTACACCGTTTAAGATCGCGTTATCAGTGCTGTTTACATAACCTTTCAACTGATGATAACCTGTAAAATTTTTGTTTAAACGCTGGATATAGGGGGTAGGATCGGGTACCCTGATCCATCCCGGGTAAACCATTGTCTGCGACATCCGCGGATCGCGGTTTTTAAATTCTGCCACAAAACCCAACTGCGCATAGTTTGCTACATCTGTAAACCTGCTTCCATCTTTCATGAGGTAAGTCTGCAACAGGTCTTTGGCCGGAGCCTGCTCGTAATCGCCGAATACAGTAGAATTAACATTCTGGCTTTTGCTCTTGTTCAGGTCAAAGATGTTAACTAAAATCACTTCGCTATTGGCTGTTAAATCCTGACTGGAGAAAAGCGTTGCATAATCTTGTTCCGGTTTTCCGGTGTTGTAAATAGTAAACTTTTTGCTGGCGATGATCTCTCCTGAAATTCTTGCTGCAGTTTCTAAGAAAGCATTGGCTGAACCGCTTAAATTCAGTTCGTTATGGTATTTACGATAAGTCCCTTCATACAGTGCTGCACGTGCGTATAAAGTGGCTACTGCCCATTTTCCCGGAGTACCTGCCGGAACACTCTCCCTTACATTTTTATAGGCAAAATCTAAATCTGCCATGATACTGTCGGCAATTAATGCCCTTGGATCACGAGCTTTGTAAAGTTTTTCATCACCTGGTTCCAGCGTACCTGAATACCAGGGCACATCAGAGAAACGCTTTACTTTGTCTAAATAGAATTCAGCACGGTAATACCTGGCTAAACCCGCGTAGTGGTTTTTAATGGCAGCAGAGACTTGCGCTTTTCCGTAATTCTCCAGAAAATAGTTAATGTTTCTTAATCTGCTCCAGCTCCAGCCCGTAGTAATGTTCTGGGCGTTCGCGTTGCCGGTCATTATATTTTTTACCTCTACTGCCGCTGTAGTGGCTACGTTATCCGTACTCTGATCATTAAGGTAAGTACTGCGGTCTGGCTGCGAGACTAAGCCATTTACATAGAGCGAAAGATCACTTTCTGTATTAAAAAAGAGGCTAGGGGAGATGGAGGTTTGAGGGAAACGATCCAGTCCGTTTTTTTTGCAGGCTGCAAGCATGCATATAGCTGCAATAAATAGGAAATATAGATATTTTTTCATTTTCAAATGATTTAATGGTAATATATCCAAAGATTAAAAATCGAGGTTTAGACCGAAGGCATATCTTCTCTGGTAAGGATATGCCCAGGCACTTGGTCCCTGGTTAACCGCTTCAGGATCGATAAATTTCTTGATAGAAGAAAACTCGTACAGGTTTTCTCCGGTAACAAATACGCGAAGACGGTTTACATGAAACCTTTTGGTCCATTGAACTGGTAGCGTATAACCGAACGACACATTTTTGATCCTCAGGTAAGCACCGTTTAACAAATATTTAGTTTGGGGGATATCTAAACCCGATCCATAATTGGCATCAGCAAGCCAAGATTGTAATACCGGGTATTGAGCATCGGTATTCGCATCAGCAAGCCCGGCGGCAATATATGAAGCCGAATGTTTGGCTCTTTGCGCTGGTGAATCGGCTGTTCCGCGGTAAAAATCAAGGTTCCATGGATAAACATTTGCATATGGCTGCTGATAAGGACCCCAGAAAAGATAGTGGTGAGGGTAAAAATCTCTTTTGAGTACGCCCTGCAAAAATATGGAAACATCGAAACCACTCCAATCCATATTCAGGTTGGCGCCGATTGTATAACGGTCAGCACTGTTCCCGATAATTTTTAAATCTTTGGGGTCGTTTGAACTTAAACCTCTTTCAATTTTTTTATTTCCATCAAGATCAACATATTTTGGCCATCCCTCAACAATGGAAAGTGCACCCCACGGAATAATTGCAGATTCATCTAAAGCGGCAATTTCTGCTTTACTGCGGAAAACGCCGTCATTCTGTAATCCCCAGATCTCTCCGAGTGTCTGCCCCTCGCGGTAATTTGAAAATAGGTTCTGGTCATTTTTAAACCTGGTAATCTTGGCTTTAGAATCGGCCAGGAATATTTTAGCATCAAAACTGAAGGGATTCGGACCCAGTTCAAACCTATCTCTATAGGTTACTGAAAGTTCCCATCCTTTGGTGCGGAGATCGGCCGAATTCTGACGTGGTACACCAGTGCCTAACACACCCGGAAGTTCCTGCCCTGCAGTAAGCATACCTTTGGTATCGCGGATATAATAATCGAAAGTGAAAGAAAGTTTATCGTTCAACAGGGCAATATCGGTACCCATATTTAAGGTAGATACCCTTTCCCATGTATAAGTGCGTGGGTCTACGTTTAATCCGGGAGCACCATTAATCACCTGGTTTTGGCCATTGCCTCCAATTAAATAACCTGAGGTACCAGGTACAAGAGATTGGATATAACCAAAATCGCCAACATTCTGGTTTCCAAGATCGCCATATGAAGTACGAAGTTTAAAAGTAGATACCGTAGATAATAATGGTTTAAAGAAATCTTCTGCACTTCCTATCCAGGCGATCGATGCCGAAGGGAAAAATCCCCAGCGTCTGTCTATCGGGAACCGCGATGAACCATCGTACCTTCCTGTAGCTTCCAGGATATACTTATTTTTATAGGTGTAATTTAACCTCGAAAATGCACTGTTTGTGGCGTAAGCTGAATAAGCAGCGCTGGCTGTAGCGGTTCCGCTGGTAAGCGATAGGTAGGGTAGAGAAGAAGAAATCAGGATATCTTTGCTCGCATTCACAGTAGAATAGCTATAGTCTTCACTGTTAAAACCCACCATTGCACTGAAAAAATGATCGCCCAGCGTTTTTTTATAAGTGCTATAGATATTAAATGCGTTATTAAACAGGTAACCGTTGTTTTCCGTTACTGAACCGGTTCCGCCTTCTTCGCGGATATCATTCGGGCCATAGCCGATTTTGTATTTTTTACTGTCATTATGAGTTTTCCAAAGCTCACGTTTAAAAGATGCATCGGCGTTTACCTGAAGATCGCCTTTTAAAAATAAAGCTGTTGCACTGGTAATATTCTGGAAACCGAACATATTTTGAAGGTTATTTCCTCCGTCAACAAGTTTTGCAGCCAGTTTTCCAGCAGCGGTATTTGCCCAGGTACCATCGGGATTCGTAGCTACGTCGGTAGGCATGAGGTAATACAAATCTGTGATGTTTCCGTTAGGAAGTGCCCGTTTAGTTTGATAAATATTCAGGTTATTGTCGATTTTAAGCCAGGATAGCGGGGAGAAGCCTACTTTTGACCTTAATCCATAACGGTCCCAGTAATCTGCAGTCAGTTTATTTAACCCGTTATCTCTGGTGTAATCTGCAGAGAGATAGTAGGTTAATGGTTTTTCGTTTACGGCAGCCCCGCCCGAAAAAGTAAGGGTATGGCTTTTAGATAAACTTGAGTGATTAAAAAAGTATTTATACCAGTCATTGCTGCCCATATAGGCCCATTTGGTTGGGTCGGTTGGGTTTAATCGGGTATCAGCTATAGCAGGATTATCTGACCTTTCTTTTGCCCAGCGGTAATACTCATCAGTATAATTTACATAATCCCATGGGGTATTGTCAGTAGAAGTTTCGAGAACCCTCGAAAAAATATATGGATCGGTTACCGGCTTAGGCAGTAAGGTTGGTTTAGCCCATGATTGGAAGGTATTGTAACTAATTACATTATTACCGGCAACACCTTGTTTAGTGGTGATCAAAATTACACCAAATGCTGCACGTGCACCATAAATGGCGGCAGATGCCGCATCCCTTAATACGGTAAAAGAGGTAATGTCGGCCGGTGTTAATCTCAGCATATCATCATTACTTGTTGCCGGAATACCATCAATTACAATTAACGGAGACCCTCCATTGATAGAAGTATATCCCCTGATGTTGATGTTGGGTACACTGCCAGGCGCACCGCCTGCGTAAGTGATATTAAGCCCGGGACTAATGCCCTGTAAACCCTGTAATACGTTGGTTACCGGTCTCGATTCGAGCTGCTTGCCAGAGATCTGATCAATTGCGCCGGCAACATTGATTTTCTTCTTGGTTCCAAAGCCAACAACCATTACCTCATCGAGGTTGGCAAAGTCAGGAGATAAGGAAACATCGATTTTTGCCCTGTCAGCAACTGCAATTTCCTGTTGTTTGTAGCCAATGTAGGAAAAGATAAGTGTGGCATCAGGTTTTACATTACTTAAGCTGTAAACACCACTAATGTTGGTGGCAATATGCAGGTTTGTCCCTTTTACGGTAATGTTTACGGCAGGGAGTGTTTCCCCCGTCTTTGCATCAGTGACCACACCCTTAATGGCAATCCCTTGTGCAAAGCCGCTAGCAGATAGAATCAATAGCATGAACATCCAGAGTAGCTTTTTTTTCATTTTCTTAATATTTAGTTGTTTGATTTGGAATGATAAGCTCTTTTTAGCGGTGCTAAATTGAGTATAGCATGTTAAAGTTAGGTTAAGACTAAATTATTATATTAATTGAATGTTCATTCAATCTATTAGGGAAAATAAATTTGCAAAATCCGACTACTTTTGATTAGTTTGCCCTATTATATTAACTGCACGATGGGACGTAAAAGCCTAAAAGAGACAAGGCGACAGGAAATTATCAAGGTATTTTACCAGGTAGCCAAAAAGGAGGGTTACGAAAATACCTCTATTGCCAAGATTGCCAAGGTAATGGATATTAACCCGAGCCTTATTATTCATTATTTTGAAACCAAAGAAGGGCTTACTTATGAACTGATCGATCATATACTCGATCGGTATTTACTGATTTATACCGTAAAAAACAAAGGAAAAGCAACCCTGAATGATTTGCAGGGTACTATTGAGATGTTGTTTTCCAAAAAATGGAATTTACTGTTTGATGATGGATTGTTCTATACCTTTTACGCACTGGCATTCAGGGAAAAAAAGATCAAGGCGAAATATAAACTTATTTTAGATGCACTCCGCAATGGCCTGGCCCTCATGATTGAGCAGTGCAACGAACAGCAGATCACGAATGTAGAGAACCCTCAGGTTACGGCCGATTTTATTTTCGTACTGGTAGATGGTGCTTATTTTTACTTGTCAATGGAAAGTGATAAGAAGGCTTATTTAGATCGTTTAGCTTATTATAAACAAAAGGCATATGATGTTCTTTCCATACCCCTTAAGATTGTTTCTGCTCCCGCTTGCTAAACTGCCGGCTTAAAGCATATAAACCAATAGACATCCAGAGTACATTTGCAGCGGCATTGGGTAGGTCGTGCGTATCTAATGCAGTTATGGCTAAACACAATCCACCCAATATATTGAGCGCCTGAAAAGAAAATGAATCGGGCCGGATTAATTTCATGCTTAGAAAAAGGTATCCCAGCGTACAAAACAACACTCCAGACCATCCGATAATTGACATTGCTAATTTCATATTATTAACTGGATTTATTTTTCGATTTCTTTCGGTACTACATTTTTCATCAACGTTTTAAACCTTAACGTGTTATCCTGCTCTACTGTAATGGTAATATGGCCTGTTTTACTGGTGTTAATGTCGTTTATTTTGCCCCACTTGCCTTTATGTGTTCCGGCGATAACGAGACATAGGTCTCCATCTTTTAGTGCTGTTGTTTTATCGTTGTACATTGGCTAAAGCTATCGTTAGCGCTAAGCTAAAAATAAATGGGACAGACATGGAAAAAAACTGAAATTTGGTTATTTCCATTATGAATTTTTAATCATTAAAGATCCTTCAGTGCATCCGAAAATTACCGGATCAGCATGATAATTGACTGACAGGTATGCACCGGGTAAATGATCATAATATTTATAACACTTACTTACTGATCATTACTGCAACGTCAAGAGACTAAGGAATTCGGACTAAAAAATTATTCGTGTAACACCAAAATAGCCTTCACCGTTTTGTTCATTACCTGGTTAACCGTACTACTAGTGAATAACCGGTAGATAATATTGTGGTGATGTTTAACTAAACAAAGTATATCGGTATGATTACTTTTGATAAAATCCATAATACCATTTGGCGCACTACTGTCCATGATGTAGTTAAATGTTATTTCTGTATTAGGAAGCAATTCCCTAATCCTTTTTTCTCCAGTTTGAATATGGAGTTCATCCGATTTTTCGGCAACATAAAGCACTTGCATTTTTCTTGTACCCGAGGCTTTTAAAAGCTCGCTCAGTGCGGTAATATCTTTAGGCGATAAAATCGTTTCATAGTCGGTGGCCAAGGTAATAACAGGAAAGTTGGTAAAACTGCTTTCTAAGGGAACAATCAGCGTTGGGATTCTCATTTTGGTAACCGCCATACTGGCGTTGCTGCCTACAATGCCGCTAATACCCGTTGCGCCGGTAATCCCCATTACCAGAAGTTCTACCTGGTTGTTTTCAGTGTGATGGGTGATTACTGCCCTTAAAAAGCCAACATCACATTTAGTTTCTAATTTAACATCAGTGTAGTTTTCTTTTGCCCTGATGTTTTCTGCCCATTCTTTTAAGGCAGTCCTTTTGTTTTCGTAATAAGATTCGATAAAAATGGCATTATAAGTACTGTTGTTTATGCCTTCGGTAGGGTGGATGGCATGGATGGCCATAACCTCCATTTTTAGTGTTTTCGCCATAGCCAAAGCATAAGCCAGGGCATTTCCTGCACTTCCCGAAAAATCTGTTGCTACAAGTATCTGTTTCATTTTTTTGAAGGATAATAAAATGATTTCAAAGAGATTAGATAAATAAATGAAAAAGCATAAATAACAAGGCGGCCAAAACAATTGATACCGGCAGGGTGAGTATCCAGGCCAAGCCAATATTTTTTAAGGTATTATTATTTAAATTATCTTTTCCGCCAGATGCGACCATGGCACCAGCTATCCCGCTCGATAATACATGTGTGGTACTTACCGGTAATCCAAAGGCTGTACTCAAACCGATGGTAGATGCGGCTACAACTTCGGAGGTTGCACCCTGGGCATAATTTAAATGTTCATTTCCAATTTTCTCACCAATGGTAACCACTATCCTTTTCCAACCGATCATGGTGCCCAGCCCCAGCGAAATGGAAATTAAAAGAATCACCCATAAAGGGGCAAACTCCACCACTTTAGCTAATTTGTCATGATTATCCGCAAGGAGCTGATCGTCGCCTTTTTTGATGATCAGTGTTTTATCTGTCCTTATTATTTTTACCGAAGTAATTATTTCTTCTATCTGCCTGCGGAAAAGGTAGGTGTTTTTTTTGTCTGTTTCGTTTTTTAGCGCCAGGTGAAATTTAGCCTTGTTAATTTTAGTTAACAACAATTTAATAGACAGTCTTTTGTCATGATTGAATGCTGCTGTTCTCTGAAGCACCTGTTCGGTTTGGTTCAATTGAAAAAGTATTTTATCATTGGGTATATGGTGGTTTACCGCAAATTTTGCAGGTAAAAAAGCAATCAGTATCAACATCAGCAAACCAACGCCTTTTTGTCCGTCGTTACTGCCATGGAAAAAGCTCACCAAGGTACACGTGGTGATGAGTAAGCTTCTGATGAGCAAAGGAGGACGATCTTCCTCACCCTGTGGGATATGAAAAAGTGCATGATACTTTACAACGTGTTTTAAAAAGTACATGAGCAAAACGGCCAGGCCAAAACCAATAACCGGCGATAAAATTAACGATAATCCGATTTCTTCGGCCTTACCCCAGTTTACGCCTTTGCCCCCGTAGTACCAGGTGAACGCCAAACCTGCACCGATCATAGCGCCGATCATGGTGTGTGAACTTGAGCAGGGGATACCCAGATACCAGGTACCCAGGTTCCATGCAATGGAGGCCAGTAAAACAGCCAGTACCATGGCAGCACCTACACCAACAGGAAGGTTCATTAATGCATCTAGGGGCACAAGTTTTAAAATGCCCATGGCTACGGCAATCCCTCCGGTAAATACACCCATGAAATTCCAGAACCCCGACCAAGGGATGGCCACCACTGGTTTAAGCGCTTTTGTATAAATCACTGTAGCCACTGCATTTGCCGTATCGTGGAATCCGTTAACAAATTCGAAACCAACAACGGCAAGTAAACATACTACAAAAATAATAACAAGAGGAGTACTTAAATCAGTATTTCCTATTAAGGGAATGATGTTGCAGAACGACGGCATAAGATCAGTTTGGATATCCATAGCAGACAACGGTATCTGCACTATTCAAATAAATGAATAAGTAACTGATTTAATTGGTGTGGTAGGTTAAATGATTATTATCAATTGGTTAATGCCAAATTTTAAAAAGAAAAAGGGAATACCCTTTGTAGTTAGCTATGGTTCCCCTTTTTCTTTTAGTACAGCATTTTAAATTTACTGAAAATATTGAGAAAGATCTGTGATTTTACCTGAAAAATAAGTACCTCTTGTATTCGCTAACACATTTTTAGTATCATTGATGACAAACAATTTCGATTTACCTGCTTCAAAATTAATTTCTCCATAACGGCCTTCATTGGGTTTAAAAGGAAAGGTTGCCAATACAAAGGGAGCACTGGTTGTTGTATAAGGAACAGTATTGGTACCTTTTTCAACAATATCAAAACTGTAAATATAATTGGCACCAGGTAATGGTGGAAGCTCTGTCTGGCTAAAAGAACCGTCTTTAAGCAATGTAAGCCTAATTTCAGGCATTACTTTTGTCCCAGCAGTAGCATATGCTGCAGTGGACTGCGGTTTAAGCCTGGTATAAAAAACAAGATCTACATCTACATTTTTAAACTGTGGGGCAAACAGCGTTTCGAATTTGGCGCTCACCAACATATTGGCGGCATTTACCGGTGGATCTAATTTTACATTATCTACTATCTTGGTTCCATCAAAAAAGAAATTGATGTTCTGGCGTGGGGTAGCCGATTCAATTGTTTTGGTCAGCAGAACAGCCGTTTCGCCTTTTCTACGCACGGTAATTTCTCTTGTATTACCTTGATCGATTAAGATAGGGGATAGGTTATTTATCGTGCCGGTACCGGATAGAAACACCTTTCCATCTAGTGAAAACTCGAGTTCGCCAGCCAGTGCATAACCCTTAATATTCAACGAGACGGAACTGTTGTATATTTTAATGCCATCGTAAAAAATACTAATAAACTGATCGAATGGTGCTGCCGTTATCGTTTTGGAGAGTAGTATTTCTGTAGAACCTTTTTTTCTTACTTTCAAATCAGCTTGCTGATCTTTTACGGTGAGGAGGGTTTTTACATTAATGCCCCCGGCAGGTGGAGCGGCTATTACACTATCTTTATAAAGGTATTCCAGCTGAACACTACTTGCACCAGTAACGTTTAACTGAATAATTTTAACAGGTTCGGGTTGTAGTAGTTCAGCCTTACGACAAGAAAAACTTAGTGCAGCGATGGCCGGGAGGAAGAAAAGGGTAAATATTTTAAGTTTCATATAAAGGTTACTTATCATTTAAAACAGATTGTTCTGTTTTATCATAAAGAGACTATACCCAAAGGGTATAGCCTCGTTTGATGAAGAGAGAAAAATATTAGAATACAAGTTTTGACCAACCTGAAGCCCAGCTTGGTAAAGTAACTGTAGCAGGAGAACCTGGAGTATTATACCATGGTTGTGCAACCCCGAAAGTGCTGGCGTTGGTTGCATTAACCACCAAAGTATTACTGCCACCATCAACGTAAGCACCAACAGCTGCTGTGATTGAATTGTTGAAACCGTGAACAGATGTACTTGAGATATCTGAAAGGCTTGCATTAGCATCACTATCGAAAGCAATGCCGGTATTATAACCAGAAACAATTACACCGATTAAACTAACTTCCGAACCTCTGCGTTCACGGATACCATTACGGTAACCTAAACCAGAAATACCGTTTGTATTTTCAGTTCCGAAAATGCTTACGTTTTGTAAAGTTGGGTGTGTTTTAGGGGTTAAGCTAAATGTACCATCTTCAGCAGGTGCATTGTTATCAGATTCGATACCGTTTGAATCGCTGTTACCACCGCTTGTGCTGTGGGTAGAATTTTTATCGGCAATGGCTACACAGTCACTTAATATACCGGTAAAACCGTTGTCGAAATCAAATTGGTCATCATCAGAAGCTAAAGCAATTAAACTGCTTGCATTAACTGTACCTCCGAAAAATTCGAAACCATCATCAAGACCGTAAGAAACCTGTACGTGATCGATAGTGGTACCGTTACCCACACCACCTAAAGTTAAGCCGTTAACCTCAACATTTGGAGCCAATTGGAAACCTGCATACTCAATACGTACATATTGGAAAGTACCACGGTTATCGGCATCATTAGAACCTCCATAGTGGAATTTAGCTTCATTAGCTAAACCTTCAATCAGTTTATCGCCAACATTGATTGTTGCATTACCTAAAATGATCACACCACCAAAATCGCCAGGAGTACCTGTTGTGCCGGCGTTGCCATCTAAAAGGTTACGGCTGGTAAATACGATTGGATCAGCAGCTGTTCCAGAGGCATTGATGGTACCATCTTTTGCAATAACCAGCACACCATTTTGTACACCAGGGGTATTTGCTGATGCTTTGATGTAAGTGCCTGGCTGGATGGTTAATGTAGCACCATTTCTAACGGTTACTACACCACTTAATTCGTAAACGTTTCCTGCTGTCCAGGTTACAGAGCTGGTAATGTCTCCGCTAACTGCCACAACCGGCAATGATGACTGTGAATAATCTGCTGCAGAAGTGCTGCGGTTGCCGAATGCAGATGAACCGCCTTCATTTTTTTTACAAGCTGTAAAAGAAACAGCAACAATTGATAAAAGACCGATTAAACTTTTGAAATTTTTCATTTTCGTTTTTTTATTTTCATAGGATCTGATAGGTATGATCCATTTTTTTAGGTTGATTTTTTTTGGTTATTTAGACATGTAGGCAGATAATTCCTTGTTTTACGGAAAATAAAGGCCTGCATATTGCTAAATAGGATGTTTTTTATATCTTAGTATTTCTTATCGATAACTAAGCAGATCTGTTCGATGCCCTTGGCATTTAACAGTATTTTTTTTAATATTTCAGGTTTATCCTGGATTGGCCGTTCCACTAGAAATGATCGGTTTAAACGAAGGGTTCTGGTACAACCTTTCGTTTTTTTATGCCTGTACAGGAAACTGTGTTCCTCCTTTCTTTTTTGATGGTGCAAGTTTATTTATATTGTTTTTCATGGTAGCTTTAAAAATTATAGGTAATGGAAGTGCTGTAGGTACGGCCAAATTTTTGCGAAAACAATACCTGGTCGCCTTCTTCTAATGCATTGGTGAACCCAGGTTTTAATCGGTATTGATTACTGTAGTCTGCCGTTCCGGCAACATAATCGGGATTACGTTCATAACTGCCCATATTATTGAAAATGACAGCGGCCTTATTGAGCAGGTTACCTGCATTTACCTTGATTTCGAACTTGTTTTTGTAAAATTTATAACTTACCTGCGCATCAATCTGATCTCTTGGCTTTTCATATTCTATACGCATCAGTTCCGAACTCACCAAAGTGGTTTTAAGCCCGGATTTATTGTACGAAATATTGAATCCGAAATGCTCATCCAAATACTGTATTCCGGCATTAACAAGGTAGGGGGATTGGCCATACATGTTTCTTTTGATCTTGGTGTTTACCATGATCTGGCTGCCATCCGGCGCCGTTGCTTTGTAAGTGCCCACAACATCTGCCTTTTGTAGGGTTAAATTGCCATACAAGGTAATGTGTGATAACAGTTTGGCATCAGCAATAAAGCCCAGGTTTTTTCTGAGTTCGAATTCTAAACCATACACTTTGGCTTCATCCGAATTTAAGATATAATAGAATCCGCCATTGCCGTTAGATAAACTGAAAGTAACCTCTACCGGTTTATTGAAACGTTTGTAAAAAGCACTTGCTGAAATAATTTCGCCCAATCCGGGGAACCATTCTGCTTTAATATCGAAATTTTTGATCTCTGTACTGGCTATACCTTCGTTACCAAACTGGGCATCAAACATGGGGTCGTACCTAAAAAACTGGCTGTTATCCATTAACTCCGGTCTAACTGCTGTATTGGAAAACGCAGCCCTGATATTGATTTCCCGGATAGGACTATAGGTAAGGTTGGCTGATGGCAACCACCGCCATTTCTTTTCGTAGGGTAATGTAAATGAGCTGTTTCCCCTTACATTAATATCGTTACGCAGCTCGGTATATTTGTAATATTCGGCCCTCACACCCCAAACAAGGCGTAATTTTTCGCCCAAACGATTATCCATCATCGCATAACCGGCCTGGGTAATACTTTTCCCTTTATAGCCGTTTAAAAAGTAATTGTTGATATAATAGTTGTAACCATTATTACCGATTTTGGCCGGATCGATCATCTGGGCAATCGGAATGTACCTTAAACTATCGGCTAGTGTGGCGCTTTGTACCAACGAAGCAATCTGCCAATTTAACGATCCTTCTTTGTAGATGCCAAAATAGCCACCTTTAATGCTGTTGTTTAATGGCCCTGTTTTAAAAGGCATACCCGCATCACCGCTCCATGAAAAATGATGTTCATTATTACTGTAGTTATGGCGCGATGTGGGTTTGATATAACCTTCAGTTTGTGCACTCGAAGCATAAAAATAGGCGTAATCATTACCAATTTTGGTTAAATTCTGAGAGGCTATACTGAGATCTTTCTCTTTACGGTCGATCGATGTTCTTGATAAATTCCAATCCAGTTTTACTTTGCCAATCTGGTGCTGCCCGTTTAACTTATGCTGCAATAAATCTGTATAAGTTGGGTCATCAGCCTCTATTATGCGGTTTGGTTTTAAACCCGCGTTAAAAAATGAAAGTCCCTGATCGTTATCATATCCTATGGTACGAACCAGATCATTATTATAAATATGTGTATAGGTATTGCGGAAACCGAACCTGTTTTTATCCAGTTGTAATCCTACATTGAACATGGCTCCCAAAGTGGTATTAAACATGTACTTATTCCCGGTATTGGGGGTGTTGGGGTTCCAGTCGCTCCTGGTTTGTTGTTCGATAGTATTTATATTCTGCGTATTCCGGTAATTTAATGATGCCGTAAAACCCAGTTTTTTGTTGTTGGTGGTATCAATGCCGATTAACCTGCCAATGGTGAACTGATAATTCTGCGATGGCGCGGTTTTATATTTATACATCGTAAAATTATCGTTCGTAAACTTTTGACTCTGCGTAATCAGTTTTTGTTTGTACTGTTCATCCGTAAGCGTGTTATTGGGAACAATAGTACGGTCGGTATGCTGTAAGTCTGTAGGGAATTTTCTCCTGCCATCATCAAAACCCAGATAGTCATTTTTACCACGCTGGTGGCTTAAAAAATCTTTGCCTGTACTTTGGTCGTTATAAGAAGTACCCGCGGTAAAACTCATAAAGTTTTCTGTAGGGATATCTTTGGTGTTAATCTGGATCAAACCACCACCGAAACTGCTGTTCATATCTGGTGTAACTGTTTTGCTTACCACTACATTGTCAACCAAACTCGAAGGGATCAGATCAAACGAAAAATTGCGGGTTTGGGCTTCCGTGCTTGGTAAAGTAATACCATCTAACTGTGCCGTATTATAACGTTCGCCAATGCCACGTACCAATACCAGTTTATTGTCTATTGAGCTCACCCCACTGATGCGTTTTAAACTTTCACCAATGTTTTTATCCGGTGTTCTCGAAATCTGTTCGGCACTGATTCCATTACTGATTTCGGAGGCGTTTTTCTGACGGGTTAATAAGCCTTCAACTGATGCTTTTTTGTATGTGGCCGTTACCACCACATCCTGAAGCCCTTTCGCATCTGGTTTTAACGAAATATCCAAAGGGGTAGCCTTGCCGGCTTTTACCTTTACATCACTGATGCGTTGTGTTGCAAAAGAAATATAACTGATTTCTACCGTATAGGTGCCGGGATCTACATTGATGCTATAACTTCCGTCACTAGCAGTTTGCGTAGCTTTATTTGTTTCGATAATTTTGATGGAAGCACCAGGGAGTGTTTCACCTTTTTCATCGAATATTTTTCCCGATATCCGGCCCGGTTTTACCGGATCCGCTAATTTATAGAGCAATATGGTATTGGAATCGGCAAACCTGTACGTTACCCCTGTGCCCGACAATATTTTTTTAAGGATAAACTCAAGTGGCATATTCTTTACCTCAAGGTTTATTTTTTCGATTGGGTTGAAGATCGATCTGTTGTAATTGATAGAAAATCCTGCTTTTTCTTCCAGCAACGAAAGTGCATCAGGTATGCTTTTTGCAGCTATCTTAATACTCAAACCGCTTTCTTTAGGCGTTTGGGCAAAGCTGTTTGCCATGCCCTGGTTAAATAAAAAGATGCACAGTACCATTATAGCTACCGCAGGGCGGTAATCCAAATTGATAAAATATTCTTTTATATTGTGGTAAAAGCCTATTTTCATAGGTTCAAGATGTTTTTTAATTCTCACGGGTTAAAAACTTTTGTTTTAGGAGCTGGATTGTTCGAGCAATCCGGCTCCTTGTTCATATTAAGCGGTTTAATTTGTTTTTCGTAGGTATGAATCCGGTTATTGCGCCTTTTGCAGCGCTATAGCATATGGCTAACTTATCATTGACAGCCCTCCCCCCATACGGTAATTGTTTTGTTCGCAGTATCTATTTTATATTTTATTTTTTTGCCGCTCATCACGCGGATTTCTTCCATCACATCGCCAATGCTTTTGTTTGAAAATGTGGCGTTAAACCTGCACTGGTTTAATTTATTGGTCTTGAGTTCAAAATGAACATTATAATACCTTTCTAATGATTTAAGCATGTTGGGCAGGCTTATGTCTTTAAAAGCAAAGCTGTTTTTAATCCAGGCATTTACTTCGGTAATGCGCGCATTACTTATGGTATAATTGTGTGCCTTTAGATGATATGATAACTTCATTCCTGGAGTGAGGAGTGATAAATGTTTTAATTTACCTTCATGGTCTTCTGAAACACCTACTTTTCCGGTTCTTACTGCTACACTGAAAGTACCATCTTTAGGGTAGGCATATATGTTAAAAGAAGTACCTAGAACCCTGGTCTGCATTTGGCCGCTATGTACAATAAAAGGACTGGTGCTATCATGTTTTACTTCAAAAAAAGCTTCACCTTCCAACCGGATATTTCTTAGCTTGCCCTTAACAAAATGTGATGGCCAGGTAAGTTTGCTTTCGGTACCAAGGTATACAACAGAACTATCAGGCAAAATCAACTTTACTTTTTCGCCTTTCTGAGTGGTTTTAGTTAGAAAGGCAATGGCTGTTTGAACAGGTTGTTGCGCTTTCTTAAATGTATACCAGCCTAGCGCTGCAGAAATAATAACAACAATTGCTGCCGCATATTTTGATAGGGGAAAGCCTGATCTGATTTGTGGCTGGCGTTCCTCTACTTTATTCCATATCTCTGCCAGGCCTTGAACAGCCGTTGAAGAGTAATCGGTTTCGCTTTTCTGTTCTGCCCAGGCCTTTTCCATTACGCCATGAAATTTACTATCTGCGTTTGCCGGATCGGCCAGATACTCCATCAGGATTTTTTCTTGTTCCGGAGTGGTTTCACCTGCTAAATAATGTTCAAATAGTATTTTAATGTTTTCTTTCACTTTAATATTTGTAAGCTTTTATGCTGCGCGCTACTGTATATATGCGCGAGACCTGGTATATAGCTATAGGGAAATGAAATTTATTTTAAAAAATTAATGGAGATGGATTAATTGCCAATTTTGTCAATCCTAAACATAGTCGAAAGATCCATTACAATGGAAGTGTAAGATGGGTAATGAATGATTGGATCTCTCCATTTCGCTGCGCTTCAGTAGAGATGACGACCATTTTATTATTGATCAATTTGTCATCCTGAATGCAATGAAGGATCTTTTATACTGAAATGAATAATAGATCTCTCCATTTCGCTGCGCTTCAGTGGAGATGACGATTTTTCTAATTAATATAAATGATAATAATTAATCTCTTCATGAAAATTCCCTCTGGTTTCCGTCATTTCGAGCGGAGTGCAACGCAGTCGAGAAATCTATTGAGATAGATCTCTCCATTTCGCTGCGCTTTAGTCGAATAGCTATTAGATAGAAATCACGATCGTGGTTGCAAACGCTCAATGCTTCTCGCTCCACGCCAAACGCTCTACGCTAACCGCTCAGCAAAACATCACCATTACCAATGATATTATCGTTTCCGGGGAATAAGTTCTAAAGTATTTGCGCATAATGCCCAGCGATTTTTTAAGGTGATTATTCACCGTGTTTTTAGAAATACCCATCAATTGGGATATTTCTTCATGGCTATAGTAGTCATTACGGCTCAGTAGGTATATTTTTTTTACCTGTGGAGAAAGACTTTCTATCGCTTCCTGTGCCAGTTGTTTTGATTCTTTCGCATCGAGTTCATCTTCGATCGCATTAAAAGACTGTTCATTTGTTAGCTTTTCGCAGGTATAGGCCTTTTCTCTTGCTTTTTTACGCAGTGCGCCCAAAAAATTATTGCGAATAAGGGTATAAATAAAAGCATCGAAATTTTTTTCAGGATCTATTTTAGCCCTGTTTTCCCAAAGCCTTACAAAGCTATCTTGTGTAAGTTCTTCTGCTTCTTCGCGGCAGCGGGTAAAATGGTAAGCATAACCAAATATCTTTTGGCGGTACTTGTGGTAAATTTCATTAAAAGCGGCTGAATCTCCGGCTTTTAATGCATTCAGGAGTTTTATTTTTTTAAAATCTTCCAACTTTTCCATGAGTAGCGGTTAATGGTGGCAAGTTAGGGCTTGCGTTTAAAGTTAATGTTAAGCGAATGAGAACCTTTTCTATCGGTGGGTTATCACTATGCCCTGCTGCGCAGATCCGGCACTCGAATCCATTAAAATATTTCCAGCCTGGAAAGTTCCGGAAAGTACAGCACTAAGGCTAACGCCAGTTTTGGTTACTTTACCGTTTATTGTTGCCATGGCTGCTTTGACCAGCGGATCAGCCTGATCGCCAAACGGGAGCAGGGGTAAAGTATTAATTTCATTTACAAGCACATCGGGTGGGATACCTGTACTGTAATTACCGGCGCCCTGGGCATTAAATAGTTTATAAACTATCGGGTGCATTTCCCAGTTCACCTGTTTTGGACTCCGTGCATCAAATATTTTGAACGATGCTTCATCTTTCCCCCTGGTTTTTTCACCAATCTGTATCACCTGGATATAAGGTTTTAAATTATTGATCATCACTTCTGAAGCGGACGCGGTGGCGGCAGTTGATAAAATATAAACCCTACTTAAACCCAGGTTTTGCTGGAGCAGGACATTAAAATTTACGGTTCGATCGAAAGTAGCTGCAGTGCCGATGGATTCGGTTCTGGTTCCACCGTTTTTATTGCCCTTATAGGTAATGAATGCTTTATCGAAAGTTATATTTTGTGCAATCATGGCACATATTGCCGCCGCTTCTGCTACCTGGCCACCAGAATTATAACGTAAATCGAGAATCAGATCGGTAATGCCTTCCGATTTGAAATTACTGAAAACCGGAATTAATGAACTGGCCAATCCACCATTAAAATCAAGAAAATAGAGGTATCCGATTTTTTTTCCATCACTTTCCATCACTTTACTGATTTCTTTCTGATCAAGGATTACCCCTTTGGCCAAGTCTACGGTACGTGTATCCGTCCATATATTGTTGTTCTGTTCTGCCAGACCTAGCGAGAAGCGGTCGCCGCTTAAAATTTCGTCCTGCAAAGCCTGTGCATTGGTTGATGTTAATGTTTTCCCATTTATCTTACTGATGTAATCTCCGCGTTTTAAGCCCGCCCGTGACGCAGGAGAATCTTTTAAAACCAGTTTGATAATCCCGATTACTCTTGTACTGTTCTGGTCGCTAACGGTTACATAATCAAAACCAAAGTTCCGGTTGTTAGGTGTAATGGTTGAGGCATCATTTGAGATATTGATATAAGAAAAACGGTCGGAAGCATTTCGGACAGAATAAAAAAAATCTTTGGGTGATAAACCGATATTTGGATCGGAAGGCAATTGCTCATTCCAATAATAATAGCGTTTCAGACTGTCAAGTATCCAGGTATTGATGTTTTCATTACTGCCAGCCGGATAATCGGGTCGCTTGTTGTCTTTTTTACAGGATTGAATGAAAACGATCAGAATAATAAAACGAGAACAGTAATAAACCATTCTTTTCAAGTGAGTGGAGCGCTTTTTCATAACCTTCTGATTTTTAACGACAAACTTAAAACTACTATTGTTAAGAGAGGATTAAGTTTTAAACCATATCTGCTAAGCTTAAATGAAAAAATGAATACTGTTAATTTATAATCAACTTGAGTTCATGATCGAGAAATACATAAAAAGAGCAAAACGCATAATTTTTAGCGCATTGGGGACCTTTCTGCTCAAAATACCAAAAGTAATAGATGCCTGTTTCTTTCCTTAAAAAAAACATCCCTAAATATTCAAACTGATCATTTAAACCAGCTAATGCCAGCTGCTTAAACCGGACTCGGCTTAAATCAGGCAGAAATAGGGAATGATGTTTGGCCTTGGTGTGTTTTTAATTCTATTTCACGGTTTTTGGCATTAGCGAATAGGTAAAACTCTACACTTGCAATAAAAATAAGTGCATAGCCAAAAAGTTCAAGAGACTCTTCCGATACATTTTTGACATCACGGGCATATTGTGCCTCCATAACGGCCATCCAGAAAACTTTTCTTCCATATAAGCGTGCAAAAACATAAGTAGTTACAATACCAGATAACAAAATTCCAAAAGAGAACTGGTGTACAAAATTGTTCAGGTTGGAGAAAAAGAGTTCTTTTTTTCTGTAAACCAGTAAAGTTGCCAGCAAGAGGAGGCCAAATGCACCGGTTTGCCAGGCTCCATCATATACATGTTGGTCTAAAAAAGCATCCTGTTCTCTGATGAGAGAGGCCATCATAAAAGCAAACAGTGCGAAAGAAAGGGGAAAAATGGGTTTGTATTTTATAGAGCTGTAGAGAAAAACGATCGAACATAAAAGTAGCAAAAGGCTCTGAACATATTCTACTGCAGAATCTTCACTAAATTTATTGCTTACGGCTTCATGTTGTACATTCCATTTAAGAAATTCGGCAAGCAGGTAAATGAGTGCACTATAAATAATAAGCCGAAGAACGGCTGTTTTAAAACCTTTTGGGTTTGATATGATGGTATGATTAGCCACTTTAATGAATTTGGGTGAACGATCTGCGAAAATCAAATTATTTGAGATTCGCTTTAATGAAATTTTGACTACAAATTTCGTTCAATAACCACTTTCAAAAAAGGTCTAAAGCTCCTATAAATTGGTTAAAAAGTAAGAATAAGCTATGGTTTAATTTTTTGGACAATAATGGGCAATAACATTACTATTGCCCGTCATATCATTTATTTTATCGCACCAAATGCTGCAAAACAAGCATTTTTGTGCAGAATTTCGGTAATCTTAAATCCAACTTTTTGTAGTAATGCCATTTGATAGTTTACCGAACGCGGGGTATCTTCATATGCAATATAATCCAGTACTTTTTGCTTATAGGTTTCACCGCCAAGTGTTTCCAGGTATGCCCCGTACTGATCTTGAAAAAGTTTATCAATCAAAACTGAATCGTGTGCAATGAGGTCCGAAATCCAGATACTGCCCCCGGGTTTTAAAGCCCGGTAAACTTTGGTGAAAACAAGTTCCCAATCGGTATCCGTACGTAAATGATGGAATGTTGCTGCAGCCAGTACAATATCAAAATGGTTATCGGGCAGATTCAGGTTACGCATATCATCCTGTATCAATGTTATTTTTCCGGTAGTTTGTGACGATATCCTGTCTCTCGCACGTTCCAACATGGGTAAGCTTAAATCGTTAAGTGTACAGTTCAGGTTTGGGATTTTGCTGAGCATTTTTAACGTGTAATTGCCCGCACCACAGCCAATATCCAGTAGTTCCTTCGCATTTGGATTGATGTATTTGGCTGCCTCCGTGCAAAGTTCCATGGTAAGTGGTGCATCAACAGTGGTTTGCTGACCACTCTCCAGGTTCGAAAAACGTTCTACATCGCTGTCGAACCTTTTTTTTATCTCCTCATTTGTTGCTTTATGCGAATAATTTTTATGCATTGCTTTTAATTTTTTGTAAAGTTACGGCTGTTGATCATATTTGTAAAATATCAATTTTAGCATAAATTAATACCTGTTAAGTATTATAAATATGGAACTCAGACACCTGTTATATTTTAAAACTGTTGCAGAAGAACTTCATTTTACAAAAGCGGCAACCAAACTTTTTATCTCACAACCGCCTTTGAGCCGCCAGATTAAAGAATTGGAAGAAGAACTTGGTGTGCAGTTGTTTGTTCGGAATAATAAACGGGTTGCCTTGACAAATGCCGGCAAATATTTTAAAACCGAGGTAGATACCCTATTTGTCAGGTTGGAGGAAAGTAAAGAAGTGGTTCGTAAAATTCATGAAGGAGTTAACGGCGAATTTAAGATTGGTTATATCAGTTCAGTTTACCAATCGCAGCTGGCCGAAATTTTAAAATTGATGCATCAGGAATTTCCTTATCTGAAAACGAGCTTATTCGAGGTACCTACACTGTCCCAGATTAAAGCGCTGGAACAAGGAGGCTTAGATGTGGGGATTTTAAGAGCCCCCGTTTTATCTGAAAAATTGAACGTAGAATCTTTGTTTTTTGATCCGTTTGTGGTAGTCGTGCCCTTAACAGATTACAAAATTCATACTCAGCAAGAACTTATCAATTTTTTAAGCAAGAGTCCGTTTATTTTCTTTAATAAAGATTTTGCACCACAGTATAACCAGAAGCTTGTAGAAATCTGCCAGAGAATGGGCTTTAGTCCGGATATTACCCACGAGGCTAACAATGTACATTCTATATTACAATTGGTAGAAGCAGGCCTGGGCGTATCTATTTTGCCGCTGTCGTTAAAAAAGCAATATGCCCAGCTGAACGTATCTTTTATTGAACTTCGTGACATTCCGATTAACACAGAGGTGGTACTGGCTTATAAAGAATCGAATAAAAACGAGGTGTTAAGTTGGTTTATAGAACATTATACCCGATTGAAAATTAACTGAGCGCTAAGACCCTTAATTTCATTTATGAATATTCCTGATTAAGGAGAACTTATCAATAATCATAATATAAGCGTTTTAAGATCAGCTTTGCTGCGTACTTTTAGATGCCTGCGTGTGTGTGCATGACGATTACACCAGCAGATACTGTCAATAGTAGCCTGCTAATTTTACGAGTGATATTTACCAGCAGTTAGAAAAGCAATCTCTTTTAATATTAAATGGGTAATAGATCGTTTATTTTTTTATTTCAATCTGAAATTGCAGCCACAGAACCTTATAATACTTCTATTATAAATGCGGGCATTAAATGTACAATGGTCTTAAATTCATTTTTATGGCTAATTAACTAAAACCACTACATGGTACTGTCTCTAAAATATTTAAAGATGATCAAGGTTTTTTAAGACAAAATCAGCCCTTTTCAGCACTTCGGATCTTAAATTAGCATCCATTTTATCCCAGATCCGGTAAACCATAGCAAGCCTGTGGTTTTTGCCAAGCTTGCTTCTGTTTCTATCATGAAAATCCCAGTACAGGCTGTTAAAAGGGCAGGAGTTTTCTCCAACCTTTTCATTTCGGTCGTATTTGCAGTTATCGCAATAATTGCTCATTTTATGGATGTAGTTGGCAGTTGCCGTATACGGTTTTGAACCTGTAATTCCACCATCTGCATACTGGCTCATGCCTCTGGTATTTGTGATTTCTACCCATTGTATAGCATCGATGTAAATACCCAGATACCAGAAATCTACTTCATCCGGATGAATGCCTGCAAGCAGTGCAAAATTCCCGGTGATCATTAAACGCTGGATATGATGCGCATATGCATATTCCAGAGACTGATTGATGGAATGGCTTAAACAGTTCATATCCGTTTTTCCTGTCCAGTACCATTTTGGAAGTTTTCTGTTATGATCAAAGAAGTTCATCTTCTCAAACGCTGGCATTTTCATCCAGTAAATCCCCCTCATGTATTCGCGCCAGCCTAAAATCTGCCTAATAAATCCCTCTATCTGATTCATGGTGATCGATTTCTTATTTTCCTTCCAATATTCAATCGCTGAACTGACCACTTCTACCGGTGAAATAAGTTTGGTATTTAGGCTAAACGATAAGCGGGAATGATAAAGAGACCATTCTTCGGCATGCATCGTATCCTGGAAGGTGCCAAATAAATGGAGGCAATTTTCACAGAAATAACGTAGCAGTTTTAAAGATTGTTCCCTGTTTATCGGCCATAGGAGATGTTTAGGGTCAATATGACCAATGGTTTTGATTTCTGCATCTTTTATGCTGTCATACTGTCTGCTTACATCATTATCAAATAATAAGGTAGGGGTTGGTTTGTGGTTTTTAGGGAGTTTTTTACGGTTTTCCTCGTCAAAGTTCCATTTACCTCCTAATGGATCATGACCATCATCTAACAGTATGTGGTGTTTTAAGCGCATAGCCCGGTAGAAGCTTTCCATCAACAATTTTTTTTTCCCAGAAAAGAAATCTGCAAGTTCAGACCGGCCAGTGTAAAAATGTTCGGTATCAAAAGCATGATTAGCAATATGTAAGCCGCCGCAGAACTTGTTCAGTTCCTGATCAAGGCGGTATTCATCGGGCAATTGATAATGAAATTCCGTTATTCCAAACATTTGTATGAAATGGCTCAGGTTATCTGAAAAATTTTGTTTGTTCTTCGGATCGTCAAGTTTAAGGTAAAGTGTTTCAAATCCCTTACTGTTTAGCAATTGGGCAAAATTTTCCATTGCTGCAAAAAATGCACATGCTTTCTGGATATGGTGCCAAACATAATTGGTTTCTGTTTTTACTTCCATTAATACATGGAGCGTATCGGGCGCAGCCTTCTTAAACCACGAATGTTTTATGTTAAGCTGGTCGCCCAAAACGAGCCGTAATATCTTGTATTTTTTTGCCATCGCTAAGAATGAAATAGTTTTTAATTTGCTAATCAACCGATCATTGATTCATTGCTTTTTCCAGGTAGGGCCTGCACATTTTCCAGTACTTGAAAAACGATGGAAAAGCACCGGTAACCTCAGGGAACATCCATTCATAATCATCTTTAATCCCCGTGTAGTAAGTGTATGCAGGATGATCTTTGGATATGAAAATGTTATCTGATGGGAAATCACTGTCTTTATATAAAGATTTGAGTTCAGACAGTTCACCGGTAAAAATCTGAATCCCCGGAATATTGTTCGCAAGAGAAATGATAAAGTCGATCACATTTTTATGAACCGGGTATTTTAAAAAGTGACCTGGCTCCAGTAGTAGTATCCGGTTGGCATTATCATTTTTTCGCCAGAGCGGATCAAGGTTATAGCTGTTGTAAATCAGGGTCGGTTTTGATACGTCTATTGATGGTATTGCGGTTTCCGGCAAAACAGTTTTTAATTGCAGGCAAGTCCGGTGTTTCAATACAGCTGGAATGGAAATTAGCGGGAGAACTTCATAACTATTATCTAAAAAAGTCCCTTGCTGATTGCCCAAAGTGTATTTGTTAATATTCTCCTGATTGCAGTAATATTTTTTAGAAGCAAATGCACCGGATACCCACTGCCAGCTGGCATTATTACTTGCAAGATCTCCATCCAGTAAATGGTAATATAACCAGGTTGCGGGTTGTTTCCAATGGGTTTTACCGATGTTGCATACCATGGATGCCACATACATTCTGATGTGGTTATGCATGTAACCGGTTTGGTATAGTGTATTTATCCCTTTATCGATTGCGGTTATTCCTGTTTTGGCTTCAAATACTGATGTGATCATTTGGTAGTCCGTTACATTTTCCTGAGGTTTACCCATATCTTGCCAGATCAGATCCTTCTTCTCCTGCCAGATGCGCTGATAATATTCGCGCCAGGCTAGCTCCTGTAAGAATTTTTCGGAGGTGTTCAGTCCGAAGCCCCGATTGATGATTTGCTGCTGGATCTGCTTTAGGCTGATTACCCCGCGGGATATATACGGAGATAGATAACTAACAGCACCATTTATAAAATTCCTGGTTTTGGCATATTGCACAACATCCAGATTTTTCATTTTACTTAAAATTATATTGTAATCTGTAGTAAATTCCATTTCAGCCAAATTACCTTTTGGTTATTTTATTATTTGAAATTGCCCTTTGTCGGTCGCATTTAAAGCGTGAAATTGCATTAGCCTTTAATGCAGCATGTTTGGTAGATTTATTATTCACGCGTTTTCTCTACATTTTAAAGCTGCGCTTTTTCATTTCTTTCCTCATTAACACGATTACTTCCTGGTGTTTCAGTCCAAATTGTACAAAGATCGCATCAAAGGTAGTCCGGTCTTCCCATGCCATTTCTATGATCCTGTCTATTTCAACTGCCGAAAGTGTATTGATGTTAGTCATTTTTAATTCATTAGCGGTTTTGTATCGGCTCTTACTTACTCGTTATATTTTGTTGTATCTGCTTTTAAGTGCTGAACCAAACATCAGCATAAATTTATGGCTGTTGGAAATCCTGACCCGCTCATTCATAATCTGTGTTGCTGTTTTCTTCTTTATCTTCTCGAAAAGTGCTCTGTAGTAAACGTATGCCAGGTATACACCACCTCTCGATGATTTTGGCAATGCTTTTATGCCATATAGCGCAGCATCGAATTCAGCTGAAATCTGATTTTCTATCACCAGTTTTTCAGCTATTGAAAATTCAGACAGGTTTATATCCGGAAAATAATTTCTGCTCAACGAATAAAAATCTGCTTTTACATCCCTCAAAAAATTTACTTTCTGGAAAGCTGAACCCAATTTCATGGCAGGTTCCTTTAAACGCTCGTAACTGTCCGGATCGCCATCTACAAAAACCTGCAGGCACATTAAGCCTACCACCTGTGCCGAACCCAGAATATAACGGTCATACTTTTCAGGAGTATATTTTTGCTGATGAAGATCCATCTCCATACTTTCCAGAAAGAGTTCGATGAGTTCTTGTTTTATCTTGTATTTGTTTACAACCTGTTGAAAGGCATTAAGGATTGGGTTTAAACTGATCTTGTCGTGGATAGCCTCTTCACAATCCCGTTTAAATTTATACAGTAGGGTGGCTTTATCATAGTCATGGAAACTATCTACAATTTCATCTGCAAGCCTAACAAAACCATATATCGCGTAAATGGCATCCCGATGGCGTTTGTTTAGGAAACGGATGCCCAGTGAAAAGCTTGTGCTGTAACTTTTGGTAACTACCTTACTGCACTGCGCAGATACGCTGTCATAGATTATCTTCATTTATTAATAATTAAATCTTTTCGAAATTTTGTTCGTAATGGAAATCTTCAAGCTTCTTAAGAATAGCAATCAACCTTATTTTTTCATCGTTATTTAGTGGGCCGGTAACTTTGGCCGATGCCAGGCGAATGCTATCCATACATTTATTAAGCTCATCATTTCCCTTCTCGGTAATGGCTATGATTACGCTTCTTTTATCTACACCCGAAGGTTTTTGTTCGATAAAACCTTTATCCAGTAACCTTTTAATAATCAATGTTCCTGCTGGCTTATCGTGCACATTTTCTTTGATCAGGTCTGTTTTGCTCATTGCACCGTGCGAAACCAGATTGATGAGATAAATGAATTCATCAGGAGTGGAAAATGAACTTTCTGATATTGCCGCCTTTGCATGCATCTTTGCATACCTGTAAAGATGAACAAGGGCAGTATTGATTACACTATCTGCAGATCGTCCGTTTATTTTACCGCTCCATTCAGGTTCTACTTTAACTAATGCAGCATTAACCGCCGGTTGTTCACTAAGCCATTTTTGAAAAGAGTATAAATCATCCTTTGGTTTTGTAGCTGTATTTTCGTAAGTTTTAACTAAGGATAATAGTTCATTTATGAGATTATACATCATGTCTTTTATGATTAGAACAGTTATTAACACGGTTTTATTCGGCGCCGGTTTTACAGTTAAAATGTTGTTTTTAAATTGCTCATGCCCCCATCAATGGGAATAACCTGACCAGTTATCCAACTGCTTTCAGTTGATAATAAAAATCTGATGGCTGTGCTGATGTCTTGAGGTGAACCATATCTTCCTATGGGATGCCTTTTTGCAGAGGCTTCTATCTTTTCAGGAGTATTGAGCAGTTTTGATGCCAATGGCGTATCGGTTAAAGATGGTGCAACAACATTTACCCTAATCTGGCTTCCGCTCAGCTCCGCCGCCAAAGAAATGGCTAATCCCTCTATTGCTGCTTTGGATGCCGCAATGCTGGCATGATAAGCCATCCCGGTTCTGGCGGCTACAGAACTGACAAGCACGATGGACGCCGCTGTAGCGTTTTTTAGTGGTTTAAGCGCTTGTTGTATTGATAAAGCTGCCCCTACCACATTAAGTTTAAAATCTGCTATCAGTTCGTTTTCAGAAATTCTGGAAAAGGGTTTGAGGTTAATATTACCAACACAGTAAACAAATCCATGTAGTTCAGCAGGTAGTGCATCAGATAAGATTCCGGTTTCCAGTGTAACATCCAGCTCAATATAGCGGACAGACCCGGGCCAGCGCTCTGAACGGCTTCTGGATGCAGCAAACACATTTGCGCCTTCACTACTAAGCAGGTGAACCAACTCAAGGCCTATACCAGAACTTGCACCAATAATGAGTATATTTTTATTTTGGAATTGCATGAGATGATTATTTGTATATCATTGTAGTTTATTAATACGTAAAAATGTTATATTATGTTTATAAATAAACTAATTATTTTTAACAATAAGCGTCATTAACTAATTTTCATTACTATCCGGCTGTGGGATGGCCAGTAGCAGCTAACCTCAAAAAGCCTTTTTTGGTAGAAAAGATGTGGCAATATATCGGGCATAATACCAATACCTAAGTCAAATTCTTCGTATTTGTCAGAATTTTAATTTAATATTGAAGACCATACAGTCGTTAAAGATCATTTCTTAAAATTTAATATATAATATTAATCTATGATTCGTTTTTTATTTTTCCTGTTTATTTGTTCCGGTTTATTTTTTCGGTGTTTTGGACAAAAAAATGATTTATTGTGGTACAATACTCCTGCAAAAAAATGGACTGAAGCTTTGCCCGTTGGGAATGGCCTGTTGGGCGCCATGATTTTAGGCGATCCTTCTAATGAATTACTCCAGCTTAATGAAGCCACTTTATGGAGTGGTGGTCCGGTTAAAGCAAATGTAAATCCCAGGGCGCCAGAATACCTGATGCGTACCCGCGGGTTGCTTTTGAAAAATGAGAATTACCAGGAGGCAAATACGGAGGTAAGTAAAATGCAGGGGGTTTATTCTCAATCTTATTTACCCCTGGCCGACCTTAAGTTAAAACAGGATATTGGAACAGGGCAATTTGAGCAATACGTAAGAGATTTATCCATTGATGAAAGTATGGCATCCGTTCATTTCAATGCAAACGGAGTGGCTTACAAACGCGAAATCATAGCCACTGCTCCGGGTAAGGCCATTGTTATCCGCTTAAGTGCAGATAAACCTGGCATGATCAGTTTTTTTGCCAGTGTAAGTAGTCAGCTTAAAGGAGCTGTAACTGCAGATGGGAACAGTGGTATTATTTTTAAGGGAAAAGCCCCTTCACAGGTTGATCCCAATTATATAGATTACAATCCGAAGCCAATAAATTATGAGGATGGAGATTGCCGCGGTATGCGGGTAGCCCTGCAGGTTCGAGCCGTTTTAAAAGGTGGAAGCGTAAGGTCTGATACTTCGGGTGTGAAGGTTACAAATGCCGACGAAGTATTATTGTTTATTTGTGCTGCTACGAGTTTTAACGGTTTTGATAAATGTCCGGTAAGCGAGGGGAAAGATGAGGTTAAAATTACTAACGATAATCTTTTAGCTGTAATTAAACGACCGTGGAAAGCACTCTTTACGGAGCATCTGGCCGATTACTCACGCTATTTCAATCGGGTTAAATTTACGCTGGGCTCAACCGGTGATGCTGCAAATGCGAAACTTCCCACAAATGAGCGCCTGATTGAATTTAGCAAAGGCATAAAAGACCCGGCATTCGAGACACTTTTGTACCAATACGGAAGGTACCTGCTCATCAGTTCTTCACGTCCTGGCGGACCTCCTGCAAATCTTCAGGGAATCTGGAACGCCTCTATGCGACCACCATGGAGCTCAAATTACACTATCAACATTAACACCCAAATGAATTATTGGCCTGCTGCCATCAGTAATCTGGAAGAGATGGAATACCCATTGTTTAAGTTTATCAACGATTTAGCCATAACAGGAAAAGAAACAGCAAGAGATTTTTATCATATGAAAGGTTGGGTGGCACACCATAACAGCGATATCTGGGCCTTAAGTAATCCGGTAGGGGATTTAGGCAAGGGCGACCCTAAATGGGCAAACTGGTACATGGCCGCTCCCTGGCTAAGCCGGCATTTGTATGAGCATTATCGGTTTACCCAGGATAAAGACTTTTTGAAAAAGGCTTATCCGGTGATGAAGGGGGCAGCTGAATTTTTAGTTGATTATCTGGTAGAAGATAAAAACGGATACCTGGTTACCGCTCCCTCATTCTCGCCAGAAAACGAATATTATGACGATAAAGGGAAACCCGCAAATACCTCTATCGCGACAACAATGGATATGTCGATCGTTCGTGACCATTTCCGCAATTGTATAGAAGCTTCCGAATCATTAAAAATTGATGGAGCATTCAGAAAAATACTTCAAGCCAAATTAGCAAAACTATATCCGCTTCATATCGGTAAGGCGGGCAACTTACAGGAGTGGTACAAGGATTGGACAGATGTAGAACCACATCACCGCCACGTTAGTCATCTTTTTGGTTTACATCCGGGACGGGAAATATCTCCATTAATCAATTCTGATATTGCGGCTGCAAGTAAAAAAACGCTTGAATTACGTGGAGATGAGGGAACTGGCTGGAGCCTTGCCTGGAAAATTAACTTTTGGGCCCGTTTACTTGATGGCGATCATGCCTATAAATTGGTTCGCGATTTAATGCGCGATTTAAGTGTTTCAAAAGGCGGTGGTTTGTATCCAAATCTTTTTGATGCCCATCCTCCATTTCAAATTGATGGAAATTTTGGTGCAACTTCCGGTATAACCGAAATGCTCTTACAAAGTCAACTCGGTGAGTTGCACCTATTGCCAGCACTTCCAAAAGCATGGGCCAACGGAAAAATATCAGGGCTAAAAGCGCGGGGTGTTTTTACAGTGGATATGGAATGGAATGCAGGTAAATTAAAATCGGCATTGATCAGATCTGGAAACGGGGGCAATTGTGTAATTAGAACAAGCCATCAGATTCGTGTAGATGGGGTTAAACAAAAGGTCACTAAATCAGGCAATGGATATCTCACTACGTTTTTAACCACTAAAGGGAAGATTTATAAAATAAGCGGATAGGCATAAACATTTAAATATGAAATGTAGCAATTCATTATTTGGCCATTGCTCACATTTCATTTTAAACTGGTTGGCATTTATTATCCGGATAGGAGATTCTGTGATACTTTTCCGGTCATTTACTATTCTTAAAAAAAGGAAATTCTATTTTGGAACAGTTACATTTTTATACATTGCCTCGACCTGAGTTCAAGGCGATTTACATGTACACTGCCCGTCATCCGTTTTACAACATTGTTCAATACTTTAAATAAGAGACAAAAAAGATAGTGTATATGATGCTCCGACACAAAAGCTTGATTTTCCCGATAAACAATATTGTGGTGCTCCAGGGTAGTATTGAACATACTGAATTGTTATTTTTGCTCGTTTTGGATACGCCATAATATCCAGTTTTTATTGAAGCAGACCGGATCTAGTGAAATTCCCTTTAAAACCAAGTTTTGTATCATAGTGGCATTTAATAATCCAAATGAATCATACGGGCTGTCTTTTTTGGTGGCCAGTATGTACGATACATGTTTTGCCGGCCGGGCAAGTGCGGCCAAAAAACTATTTTCTCCCGGAGTCAGAAATATTTCGGCAGATCCCGTCAATGCGATGATCCGGTAGGCATTGGCATCATCCGCAAGTATAGCATCGTCAGATTTGATACTTTTGATGTAGTTCGATATTTTTTCGGTATCATCTCTTTCAATTGGTTTTTGGGTGATGATGGATACAAATGCATGCTGGAATTTTTTTTCTTCGGGTATATGTCCGGAATTAACCGTATACCATGCGGTAACTAACTGTAGAATGATAATCGAAAAATAAAAAAAATTACTGAATCTGAGTTTTCGGATGCTTTTTGCGTTCGCTATCACAGCCCAGGAAAGACATATGAAGGCCGCGTAAAAATGACTTAGAATAAAAACATTAGGATATTTTATCTTTAAAAATTCCATGAAAAAGAAAAGGGAAAAAACCACAAAGATATTACGGCTGATGCTCTTGAAAATGCCCAGGCAGAACACGATCAAGGGGGCAAATAGCAATATCCTTACTGTTGTTAAAAAATGTACCTCAGGAAATATGCGCCCCAGTTTGTTATCGGTTAAATTACGGAGATTATCTGTCTGGTCTGTAATGGCGGTATAATTTGCATAAGGGCTGTTTAAGTAATAATCTGCATCTCCGGTATACGCCTGGTTCAATATCCTGAAAATCAACATCGCGGTTATCGGAAGGGCGAAGATGACGAGGTATATGGCCAAGGTTTTATTCACCAGTTTACGCCTTATCGATTCGGTATTGAATGCAATTGCAATCTTATCCATGAGATCGTTTTTTGCAACTGTCATAGATTGAAGCGCTACAAAAAAAATGATGGGAAGGATAAACAGCACCAGCCAGAAAAATTTAAACGAACAGAAAATAAGCAGTGTGAAATAGATGCTGGCTACTGAAATATGGTAAGATGTATTGGTGCGGAAATACCTGAAAATGCTCATCACAAAAAGAAAAAAGAAGATGAGTACCATGTACGAACTTTTTCCTGATACAGCGAAATAAATAAATGCCGGATGCAGTATAAAAGTGATGAGTATGCCCAAAAACAACCAGTTTCGGTACTGGTTTGCTCTGATTGAAAATGTAATAATGAAGAATAGTACAGAAGTGCCTAATGATGAGGCAAAAACCGGAGAAAACTTCAAATCCAGAAATGAGAAAAGCCAGGAAATTAGAAAAGGCAACTGTGGGAAAGTAAGTCCGGCGAGTTTGATCTGATCCACATCGCCCTCGCGCAGCAATGCAGATTTTTCTGTAAAAAATAGGGCCTCATTGCTGTGTATCCCCCCATAAAAAAGTGTGTAAGCGATATATAGATAATATCCGAACAATAAAAAAGATACCAGGATTAAAGGTTTATTCGATTGTGCGCTCATCTGGTATCCGTTTTGATGTCTCTGTTCGTTTGTAATTTACTTAAGCCATGGTCCGTTTTCTCCCAGTAGAAAGGTTTGGTAATCAGTTGCCAAAGGCCTTTATAAGCAGCAATGGAGTGCATTAACCAGTAAAAAGGGTTAAGGATAGAGAATAAAATGAGTTCATAATATCTTCTTTTGAAAACAGCGATCATATTAACATAGATAATGAGGATGTTGCCTATTGCGAGGTTGAATATCGAAATGTAAAGAACCCAATCAGGAAATACGGTACGGATATCGTCAAGATCAAATATCAGGTAGCAAATGAAAATCAGTAGCAGAAGCGGGTAGATAAGAAACGTAACAGGTGTTGCGCCTATAAAAAAGTTAAAGCCCAAAAAACCCTTCCAGCCTATTTTTTCTATCAGTTTTGAAGGATTACGCATGTGTACCAGATAGGTTTGCATATAACCTTTTATCCACCTGGAGCGTTGCCTGATCCAGTTGAAAGGTTCGTTGTTGGCTTCCTCATAAGTGGTAGAGTTTACCAGTGCAACCTTATAGCCTTTTGCAAAAGCCCTTATGCCGAGGTCGGCATCTTCGGTAACGTTAAAAGGGTCCCAGCCCCCCAGTTCCATTAGTTTTTCGAGCTTAAAATGGTTACTGGTACCGCCTAATGGAACGGGAATATCAAGGGTGCTTAGGCCCGGCAGCATATAATCGAACCAGTACGAATATTCGAGGGTAAACATTCGTGTAAGAAAGTTTTCATTCCTGTTAAAATAATTAAGCGCACATTGTATACAGATGTAGTTTTTGGGAAGCTTGCTGAACAGGATCACCACTTTTCTCAGTTGGTCATGGTCTGGTACATCTTCGGCATCATATATTGTAAGGTATTCGCCGCGCGAAAAATAGAGACCATAATTACAGGCTTTCGGCTTTGTTTTGGGCATGTGGAAAGGAACAACAATCACTTCAAAAATGGCCGGAAAATCAAGATCTCTTACAGCATTTAATGTTTTGTCATCATCTTCTTCTATCAGGAGTTTAATATCAAGTTTTTCTCTCGGGTAATCCAGCGATTGTAAGTTCCAGATCAGTTTTTTGATTAGCTTATCTTCTCTGTAAACCGGTAATTGGATGGTAAAAACAGGCAGTTCTTCTCTGTTTATCCCTAGAAGCTCTTTTTTACTTACGGCCTGAAAAAGTTCGAGCTTTGATCCGGTAAGGGCAAGAAACAGCTTAAAAGTAACAGCTACTAAAAAGAAGCTGCTCATTAACATATTGATGATGATGGTGGTGTTCGTAAAACTGAGAAAGAGTGCAACCGTAACCAGTGCAATAACTGAAAAGATGATAATGAGCTGGGATTTGGTAAAAGTAACCAGTGCCGAGCTTTCCGGATCCCTGTTGAGTAATTCGAAGACTGCTTTTTTAACATAGTTTTCACCCAGTAGTTTATGTCCGAGCCATATGATATCGAGATCGGAGGTAAGCAGTACTTTTACAGGGCAACCGTATTTTTCCTCAATCAACAGAAAATCTGCTGTTGCAGTAGGATCGGCAACAGCAACAAGCACATAACCATCTTCTATTCGCAACGGCAGGATCAGGTCGCGATCAACCGATTTAAGATCCATCCGCATCATAACCTCAGGATCGGTCTCTTCCAACCGAACGTCTTTAAAATCGTAGCCCTCTTCCGATAAGCATTTTTGGTAATCTTTCCGGCTGATGTACCCAAAATTAAGCAGGATTTTTATCAGCGATAGTCCGCTGGTTTCTCCAAACGAAGAAATCCGCACCACATCATCATGCGTTATATAACCGTGATCAGAGAGTATTCCCATAATATAACGCTGTTGTTTCTGGCCCATGTTAAAAGCGTATAATCCCCGTAACTGTAACACCTTGGCCAATGCCCGAGTTCCTGTTAAATATATCGTGAAAAAGGCCTGCGAATATCCAGTTATCACCAGTAATGCGTTGTCCTATGCTGATATTGGCTTTTACAAACGTATATTCGGTATTTGAAGCTGGATTTTCCGGATTAAATTGGTTCGATCTTAACGAACTGATCCCGTTTAGTTCTCCAACGAGCTGATTATTTTTGCCCAAATGCCATCCAGACGTTGCGATGTAACTTACTTGCCCCACGTTACCAAACGTATTACCGAAATATTGCCTGTAACCCGCTTCTACATTAAAATAGGCTGCCGGGGTACTCCCGCTAAAAAGTAATTTAAGTTCAGAACCGAATTGGCCATAACCTGTGCTGAGGTTACCATTTTTGCCATACAACGGAACCGCTGCCAATGCCTGCGCCGAGAGAAAGTACTTTTTCTGATTAAATTCCAAAAGGTTATATTTAAGTCCTATTTCTACGTCAGAAAGTGCCGTATTGTTATTTCGCTGTACATTATCTTTAAACTGTGCAGCAGTTAAAGGAAGTTTTGCAACCAGATCGAGGTGATCGGTAATGCCATACTCCAGATAAAGCTGCATGGTAAAAGAACTGTATTTTCCGCCATTTGCATAACTGTACTTCTGCCCTTTAATATCGCGGTATTGGTTGGCCACGAAATAACTGAGGTAGGGGGCAAGTAGCGCTTTGCCTTTCCGCATAGGGAAACCACTAGCTATAGCATACTGCACCATGAAAAATGGGATAATTGTTGCAAAAATAAATTTTATAGCTTTGGTTTTCATGTTTATAAGTTATTGATTTACAATTTTTTGTGATTTTTTTACCTTTGAACGTACATATAGGTAGGCCAGAAAAATCAGGAATAGCGCGCCCGCAAGCAAAAGCAATTTGTATTTGAGCCACAGCGTTATCCATTGTCCGTTACCATCACCTTCGTAAACAATATTGTTGCTGTTCCTTTCTAAATTGAATATGAGGTGGTTGTTTTTGCTGTTGATCATTGTGTTTCCCGAAAGCTGGTTCAGCTGTTCATTTAAATCCAGAATGCTATTTGACAAAAGTGCTGTGGCAGCATCATCTGGCAGGGCGGTAACCGAAAGTACCAAGGGGTAATTCTGATCACTGAATATCTGCGAAATTGCCGCAGCTTCTGGTGATGAAAGTTTATATATCGCTTCTCCGGGCTGCTCGCCATAAATGGTAAAATCAGTTTTATATTGTAATGGCATCTCCTTAAAACTGCGGAGCAACTGATCCTGCCTATCGCTTATTAACACAATGTTGCGCCCTTTATACTTAGCCGCATTGTTGCTGAAATCTACAACCGGACGGTATACAATCTCATTGCTTGGATGATCGTTTAACTGGTAAATTAATTCACAAATTGCTTTTACAGCATGAGAAAGCATATTTTTTGCAACCAATATGGTCGTTCCCTGTTGGAAAACATCAGGATAACTGTAAAAACTGGCTTGCTTTTCTTCCAGCTCATCCGATACTTCTATATAAGATTTTGAGGCATCAACCTGTCCGATAAAATGTTTAAAATTACCCTTGCATATCCCATCGACCGGGTAAAATATAAATTCTGTTCTGAGTACATTAAATTTTTTGATCTGGTAGCGGTTAACTGTTGTACTTATTTGTAATGCACCAGATTCATTTAATTGTCTGCTTGTGAGTAATATATCATTTAAATAAACATTAAAATAACCCCTGTCATTTTGCCCGATACCAGAAAACTTAATCTCAAACTGGCAGTTGAGTGCTGCCGGAAGTGAGCGGAATGCCGATGTTTTAAATCGGTAATCATGGGTTAGGCTTCCTGCTCCCATCATCAGATTGTTATTATCTTCCAGGAGTGAAAGATTCAGCCTGCTTTTTTTCTCCAATTCCTTATAACCTGCCCTGTCAACTTTTAATACATCCTGAAAGCTACTGCCCAAAATTCCCGGGGTTAGCAATGCGTCAGCAGCTTTACTCATACCGGCAACGTCAGCTGCGGTTACAAACAGGATCTGCCTGAGCGATCCAATCTCGGTGGTATCAGTTTCTTTATGCAGATAGAGCATACCCTGACCTTTTTTAGGATCAAGGGTAAATTTGTTTCCAAATTTAGCCTTAAGCTTATGCGCTAATCCAACAGCGATAAAATTATCTAGACTTTGTGGCATCTGCGAAATCGGGTAAAGGTCTACATGTTCAGTACCGCTCCTTAACAGTTTGGCATAGGTTAAAGCAACCGTTTGCAGTTCAGCAGCCGAAATATCATTGGGATAAACAATCGCTTTTTTACTGAAAAGGGCATTGGAAAGATTTACGCTAGACGGACCATACTGCTTATTTTTTGCCCAGTACACGGTAGAGCTTGGCAGAATGTTTAGCCATAAACCAGCCTGGTTGTCATCCTGACAAACATCATCTCCGATCATTAGCTGTGATTTAAGGGTAATTTTTAGAAAGTCAGCAGTGCCCTTGCTGCTTTTGCGTATAGGGACCACGAGCCTGTTGGTGCTGTCCGTCTGAAAATTGCTGCTTAGTGCAGGCATATCATTAACCAGGATATGAATAAATGATTTTGAAGTATTCAGTATCCTTGAAGCCTGGAAATCGATTATCAATGTGCTTTTATCCAACTGTTGGCTGGGCAGTATGCGGATGTAATAGGTATACTGTCCTTCAGTTCCCCTGATCAGCTGGGGCTGATAACCGTAAGATTCGAACGACTTTTGTGCGAAACCTGATATGAAGCAAATAAACAGTGCAAAAAAGATCAGTAGTTTTTTCATCTGGATAAAAATTTGAATGGTATTATTGGTTAAAAGCAAGTACGTAACAGCTATGGTTTTGGAATTTATGGTAAATGAGTTCACCTCCCATTTTTTCAGCAAGCAGTTTGGCAATATAAAAACCAGGCCCAAGACCTTCATGAAGGCTCTGTGCCGTGGGTACGGCAGATTCCCATTCATTTGCCAACAGATCTGCTGCTATGCCAGGCGCAATACAGTTGATAATAAGATGGAGCCTGTTATTACTTTCTTTCATATGGCAATTTATGTTTTCGTTATTGTTGCAGAACTTAAAACAGTTTGCAAAGAGGTTAAAAAGAATCTGGTCGGTATAAAGCTGATCCAGTTGAACCGCTGCCCATTTTTTCTGGGGATTTACATTAAAGTTGATATCTGGATACCCAAAACCTTTACTTAAGCAATCGGCTACTGCCTGGACACTGGCAAGAAGATCTACTTTTTTTAGCGATAACACAATATCACTCGATAGGGCCGAATGATCATTAGGGAAAAGTTCAGCCAGTTGTTTTAACCTGAGAATATTTTCGTTTATCATAGTGATATGATGCCGTTGTTGGTTGTCGCGATCAGATCCCAAATCGCTCATCGCATTGGCCGATGAATTGATCGAACTGACAAAACTCAGGATATCTTCACGAACAAAGGCCATAAAGCTGTCTTGTTGCATGACCAGACCGGTTAATCTTGAATTTGATATTTCAACCTGCTGGTTTTTCTCTACCAGTTCGTCATGTAGCAGATTGAGCTGGGCTGTTGTATTTTTTAAACGCAGGTTGTTTAAAGTGTTTTTTCTGATGATACCATACCTGGCCATCGGTATAAAACAAGAGAAAAAAAAGATGATGATAAAAAGTCCGGCGCCCTGGGTGATATAGGTTTCTACACTAACCGTATTCAGGAGGTGATATCCTACAGCGATAAATATGAGTGTGGTAAAAAAATGACCGAATGAGTTTACAGGATTCCAAAAAACAACAAGGTTAAAAAGCATCGCTAAACTCGCAAAAACCATGAAAAATACTGGCGCAATATCGAAAGGTACAATATTGCATATGATGGAGGCATTAAGTGATATGAGCAAAATTGTAGTATGCAATGCAAAATCTGAAGATTTTCCAAGCCTCATCGAAATGTCGTAAACGGCATATATTAGCAATACTATGATTACTTTAGTGAGGAAAAGCGCCTGATAAATCGGGTAGGCGTACACATAATCCAATATGCCGAGTAGCGGATAAAGGAATAAAACAGTCCAAATAATAATATTGGCATAGTATGTCGATTTTTTTGTTAATTGCTTTTCATATGCCACTTCACTGACATAAACAGCACTAGAAGTACCTGTTTTGGTTGTTATATTCATGATGTCAGGGATGAATTTTAAACATAATAAAAAAAATGAATTGAAACAAAAAAAATACATACTCTTGCTTCTGATCGTTTTTGCGCATTTAGGTTATGCACAGCAACGTGGTTTGTCTCATTTGCGCGCTGACCAATTGGGGCATGGCATTAATGTATCGTGGCTTGAACAGTATTGGAACCCCAAGGCATTGGACCAAGATAAATTAACCAATGCCGACTTCCGTTTAATTGCTGCTTTAGGTCTTAAAACAATCCGCCTGCCGGTTGCTTTTCAGCAGTTTTATATTCAGGGCAGCGATATACAGAAAGCTAAGCTGCTTGCTGATATAGATGCGGTGATTAAAAAAACCATTCAATACCGCATCAGGTTGGTGCTGGTAAACCATTATGGCAACCTCAGGGCAGATCACCTGCAGTACGATACCCAACAACTATTAGGGCTTTGGACATTTCTCGAAAAACGTTACCGAAAAATCAGTAGCGCCAGCCTTTATTTTGAGCTGTTAAACGAACCGGTAGTAAATGATCAGCAATGGCTTCCGGTTGCGAAGCAACTGATAACACGCATAAGAAAGATGTCGCCTGGCAGGACAATTATTGTGGGTGCCTCAAACTACAATAGCATGTATGAGTTAAGCAGGATTACCCCGTTACCATTTAAAAATATCATATATACTTTTCATTTTTACGAACCATTTATATTTACCCACCAAGGTGCCGATTGGATCGGGAAACAGGTATCTACCACAGGCATCCCTTTTCCTTACACCGATCATCAGATGCCCCCTTTGGCCTCGTCTGCGAAAGGTACAGCCGGAGAAGCAAATTATAAAAATTATCAAAATGAGGGAAAGGCCGGAGCGATACACGATAAATTGATGATCATTAAGCAATGGTCTAATACCTATCACGTACCCATACTCTGCGGTGAGTATGGCGTATACCGGAAATTTGCATCCGAACAGAGCATATGCAATTATTTAACTGTTGTTAAAAATGAACTCAACCGGCTGTCTGTTCCATGGATAATCTGGGAATATGATGAAAATTTCTCTATTTTTCAAGGTAAGCCAGAAATGAAAAGATTGAGCCCCTGTATGGTAGATTTATTTAGAAAGTAAACTTTTCAGCAAAGGTCGAACATAATTTATTGCTATTGCAAGGATTTTTGCTTTAGAATTGATAGAGATAAAAAAAAAGGAAACAACATTGGTTTGTTGTTTCCTAATGTGCTCCCGACGAGATTCGAACTCATATCGATGGTACCGGAAACCATAATTCTATCCATTGAACTACGGGAGCAAGGCTGCAAATATAGGATTTGAAAACTTATTTTTTTTGCATTTTTAATAAAAAAATATAGTTAAATTCAGCTGTATCTATAGCTATGGATGTTTAAATAACAAACTGCTTTCATTTCTGATCATTCCCTTAGGTAAACATCAAGCCCTGCACAGGTTGAGCTTAACTTGAAAAATTCGATTAATTATCACAATAACGAACCGCCCGACCATAACCGTTCAAGCTAAGTTCTGTTGGATAATAGAAACCGCTCTTCAATAAATTTGCTGAATGCAGCCTTGTAATGGGCTGCCATCAATACTTCATACTTCCCGAGGTTTATCTTGTTACCTTCAATTTTCTTTACGAAAGCAGAATTGATGATGTAAGATTTGTGCACCCTGAAAAAGCTTGTGTTGTATTTAAGTTTTTCTTCCATCTCCTTAATGGTCATGTAAACCGAATGATTTTCAGTAGGGGTGTATAGATGGATATGGTTATTTGAACCCTGGATATAGATGATGTTGTTTTTTGGAACAGTTAATATTGTGCTTTTATCGCTGGATTTTCTAAAATAGAACACATCATCATTATCTCCTTCAAAATTATGGCTCCCGTAGCATTCTTTTAACACATCATTGATCACTTTTGCAAATTCTGAAAGATCAAATGGCTTAAGAAGATAATGCTTTGCCCTGACTTTAAAAGCCTCAATCGCATATTGCGGATAGGAGGTGATAAAAATAATATGGTGTGATTCGCCTTTCAGATTTTCGGCAAGGTTAATTCCTGAGAGATTAGGCATGTCAATATCCGTGAAAATGATGTGGCTTTGCTTCAGCATGATAATATCATTTAGTGCTGAAACAGATTTTGTGTAGGTTAGTGCTAATCTGAGCCTCGGAAACTCTGAGATAAATTCTTTAAGCATGTCAATAGCTGACTCATCGTCATCGATAATGATGCAGGGGATTGTATTGTTCATGAGAGATATATTAGATATGACAAGATACAAAATATTCCTGATGAGCACCAGGGGCGTACGAAAGCTTTATTAAGATAATTTAAATCCTCAAGCTTTCTGTCGTTGAAAAGTACAGAAATTTTCCAATCATTAATACTTGGAATTTGGTTGTCGATTTTTTAATCAGTACCGCAATTTTCTGCCTCGTCCGTAGACGAAATCAATTGCCTTTTTTAGGTTTTAATATCTTATTTATTATGTTGTTATGTCCAGATGCTAGCCGTAATTTATATGGGGATTTGGTAGACTAACCGAATAGATGTTTGTTAAACCGCCCGGAAATACAAAACGATTGGGTGTGCAGGCAAATCTTTTTACCCGATGTATTTTATGTTAAAAAATGATTAAATCATTTATCAAACATGCGCTGATATTAACTTTATGCACTTGTATTTTTAAAGCAGGCTTTCTGCTATGAGGATTTTAGATACTCAGGTTGGCTTTTTAAGAAATAAAAATGCACCTTTGCGAACTGTTAATTAAGGTTTAGGCATGTAACAAAATAAATAGCTGTGTATGGAAGAAATGGTTGTGGAAGAAATTCAGGAACTACTTGAAAAAGAAAATGATAGAGCGTTAAAGCAATATCTCGATCAACTGAATATTTCAGATGTTGAAGAACTGATAGATGAACTTCCACAACATGCAGCGAAATTTATAGAAACCTTATCCCTCAACAGGGCAGTAAACGTATTCAGGATTCTGGATTTTCCTACACAGGAGCGTATCATCAAAAAACTTTCGGGCAATAAACTCAATCAGATCATCAAAGATCTGCCACCAGATGATCGTACCGCACTTTTTAGCGAGTTAAAAGGTGATGTGGTTAAAAAAATGATCACCCTTTTGCCGCCCGAAGAACGTAAAGAATCACTCGCACTTTTAGGTTATAAAGAAGACAGTATCGGCCGTTTAATGACACCCGATTACATCGCCGTAAAACCCGAGTGGTCGATCACGAGGGTTTTGGCGCACATCAGGCGTTATGGAAAAAACTCCGAAACCATCGATGTGGTGTATGTCATTAATAAAGAAGGAGTACTGCTGGACGATATCAGGATTCGTGAAGTATTACTGGCGGATCCGGAAGCTATTATTGGTGAATTAACCGATAAACGTTTTATCGCCTTAAAAGCAAACGATCCTCAGGAAGATGCAATTAACATCTTCAGGATGAATAACCGCGTGGCTTTACCTGTGGTAGATGAGCACAACATTCTTTTAGGTATAGTTACCGTTGATGATATTTTATGGATTGCCAACGAAGAGTATACCGAAGATATGCACAAAATAGGGGGGACCGAGGCTTTAGATGAGCCTTATCTGGATATCCCGATTTTAAAACTGGTAAAAAAACGTGCTGGTTGGCTAATTGTGCTTTTTTTAGGCGAAATGTTAACTGCAACAGCCATGCAGCACTTTGAAATTGAACTCGAAAAGGCAGTGGTGCTGTCTCTTTTTATTCCACTAATTATGAGTAGTGGTGGTAACAGTGGTTCGCAGGCTTCAACATTAATTATCCAGGCCATGGCCCTGGGCGAGGTAACCATTGCCGAATGGTGGCGTGTAATGCGCCGCGAACTTGTTTCTGGCGCCTTACTGGGCATCATTTTAGGTACAATAGGTTTCGTCCGCATTGTAACCTGGCAAGAATTACATCTTTATAATTATGGCCCGCATTGGCTTTTAATCGCAACTACCATATTCTTCACCCTTGTCGGGATTGTTTTATGGGGTAGTTTAATCGGTTCGATGATGCCCATTATTCTGAAAAAACTAAAACTCGATCCGGCAACTTCATCGGCGCCATTTGTAGCCACCATGGTAGATGTAACCGGAATTGTAATTTATTTTAGTGTAGCCGTATTGATTTTAAAAGGCGTCTTACTTTAAATTTAAATCATGCAAAAGAAAATAACCACACTTTTTACCGATATCGGGGGCGTTTTGTTAACGAATGGCTGGGACAGACATGCAAGAGGGGAGGCTTCAGTACTTTTTAATCTTGATTCCGTTGATCTCGAAGAACGTCATCACCTTACTTTCGACACTTATGAAGTGGGTAAACTTACCCTTGACGAATATTTAGAACGTATCGTTTTCTTTGAAGAACGTAGCTTTAGTTATGATGACTTTAAGGAGTTCATGTTCAAAAAATCACTTCCTTATCCCGAAATGATCCGGTTGATCTGCGAGCTTAAAAAGAAATACCATTTAAAAGTAGCTGTAATCAGCAATGAGGGTAGGGAATTAAATCAGTATCGGATCAACACCTTTAAACTGAACGAATTCGTCGATTTCTTTGTCTCATCTAGTTTTGTGCATTTCCGCAAGCCTGATGCTGATATTTTTAAAGTAGCCATCGATATTTCGCAAAGCGATGTAGAAACCAGTTTGTACATTGATGACAGGATGCTTTTTGTGCAGGTTGCTGAAGGTTTGGGTTTGAGGGGCATTCATCACAGCAGCTACGAAGATACCAAAACACAATTAGCCGCTTATGGGTTGGAATTGTAGTTGAGTTGACAACTTTCTAGACTTCCTGCCTGTAAGTCGGCAACTCTAGAATTGTTATGCGCACTTGCTGTATGCTGGTCTGAAAAACTTATATCTAAATCCGAAAAGATATCATCTTATTTAATCTTCGTAATCGTTCCAGAATTAAGCCTGGCTGAAATATCGTAAAAGTAAGTTTTGCCTACTGTATCCTGTACCGTGAGTTTTGCATTTATTTTATCAATGGGTTCACGGCTAAACCCGCTTATCGTGGTGCCAAATCTTTTGTATTGAATAGTAGAGTCGTTTATAACCCAGTTAATGTGGGTTTCGGGCATTTCAATTTTTATTATTTTTACCTTCCAGCCTTTGTTTGTGATCGAAAAAGTAAATTGTTTCCCCTTAAAAACGCTGATGTTTTCAAGAGCGAGTATGGGTTGCATATAGGCTTCAATACTTTTGATAATGTAATTCCCATAAACGCCTTTAATGGCGATACCTTTACCGTTATTTTCTACACTACCATATTTTGCCCGCTCAAAATTATCCGGCAATGCTTCCATCAGCTTATCCTTATTGATGGTTACAGATGGCCATGTATTTTTATGTCTCAGATAAAAAGCATCAATGTTTTCCTGTTCGGGATGGTATTCAAAATCATTGTCCATTCCGATTAATGAGTAGGTAATTTCTTGTCCCTTAATGTTTTCTGGTTTTAGGTATACAACAGTATTTGCATTTTTTACATTCCTGAATTCAATAAAATCATCTACCGTTAAATGATCAATCTTATCTTTTATTTCATTACCGGAAGACCTATTTTCGATATAATAATGGATTTCGGTCTTTGTATAATCAAAAACAAAGAATAAAATGACAACAATGGGAATGATGAAAAAATATTTCCAGCCCTTAGCACCGCTACGTTCTTCCCGCACAACCGAAGTTTCCGACCATTTGTCGTGCCAGCCTGCATTGGCGAACACGAAAGACAGCCCATCAAAAGGCACAAACCTGGAAGCCGTTCTTACAAAAACGGTTTTGAGTGTAACCGCGCCTTCTGTATTAGTCACAAGTCTTGTTTCTGTAAGGAATTTAGCTGGCGACGACTGGAACAGTTTTTCGAAAAAAACATAATAAATCAGTCTAAAAATGCCGAATATTAAATATAATGCAGGTTTTTCTCCTATAGTGTTACCCAATAAATTAAAAAATGAAGCAATCAAATCAATACGTGCTATAATCTCGATTACCGGATAGAAAATAAATACCAATATCAAACTGTCTACAACCAGGTGGAATATCCTTTGCCAGTTGCTGGCTTCCGTTAAATAAGTTACCATTTCCTCGCCATAGGCTTCGGTTTTGGCCTGTAGTTTTTTATTTGTTTTAAAATCTTTTAAGATTCTTAAAGAAAGATAGGCCCATAAGATATTGCCAATAAACGATAAAAATATAAGCAGTATGCTGCCATGTTCCATCAGCGTACCGAATGAAAAAAACATTAACATTAAGAGGTTGAAGGTCCTAACAGCCCTGTCGATTAAAATAACCGAAAATAAAAAGGTTACCAATCTACTTTCTTTTCCCTTGCTTACATAATATAATACCCCACTGATGAGAAACAAGGCTGTAAAAATCTGGCTTAACGTTTCGTAAGAAATTACCTGTTTGATCCTAAAAGAGAAACTAAAAGGGGTAAGCAGGTGCTGTAAAAGCCTGATCTGTAAAAACGATGGGAGTAGTTCGACAGTTAGGCTATAAACTGCCGTTAAAATAATAAAGAGTGCGAGTTTAGATTTAAATTTATGCATGAGGGCTAATTTACAGTTACAAATAACTGATATTTATGCCGATTAAAAAATACTTTACTGGTTAAATATTAAAGCATTTTCTTTAAAGTGTTTATGTTTCTGCCTCTACAGGCCTAGCCGCGTTCCGTGCTTTTGGTGTCTCCGTAGCAAAAAAACTCCTGGTATTATACAATTCCTGTGGAGGAAACCTTTAAATTAACCTAAATTTTCGCAACAGGTTAAGCTCAAGATGACAAGATGGCTAATGATTTTTTGTGTTTATGCAGTCAGTATCAGAAACAAAGAAAGCCACTCCAAAGAGTGGCTCTGTATTATTTATCTGTTGTTAGCTTAAACATTAAACCTGAAGTGCATAATGTCGCCATCTTCCACTACATAAGTTTTTCCTTCAACACCCAATTTACCGGCATCTTTACAGGCATTTTCAGAGCCCAGGGTTACGAAATCGTTATACTTGATGACCTCCGCACGGATAAATCCCTTTTCAAAATCAGTGTGGATTACACCTGCTGCCTGTGGTGCTGTAAAACCTTTGGTAATAGTCCAGGCCCGTACTTCCTGTACACCAGCAGTAAAATAAGTGTATAGGTTCAATAATTTATAAGCGGCGCGGATCAGTTTATTTACACCCGATTCAGTTAAACCTAAATCTGCTAAAAATTCCTGACGCTCTTCGTAGCTGTCCAGTTCAGCAATTTCCGATTCAATTTTTGCAGAAATTACTAAAACCTCAGCGTTTTCATCAGCAACGTTTGCTCTAACCAGATCAACATATTTGTTGCCGGTAACCACCGATGCTTCATCCACATTACAAACATACATAACCGGTTTTTGGGTAAGTAAGCCTAAGTCTTCAATAAAATCGAAATCCTCCTGCGCCAATGGAGCCGTACGAATCGATTTGCCGCTCTCCAGATGAGATTTAACCACAGTTAAAATTTCATAAGTTCTTTTCGCATCTTTATCACCACCGGTTTTAGCCATTTTTTCAACTTTTTGGATACGTTTATCAACGGTATCTAAATCTTTAAGCTGCAATTCGGTATCAATAATTTCACGATCACGGATCGGATCAACAGAACCATCCACATGGATGACGTTTCCATCATCAAAACAACGTAAAACGTGAATAATGGCATTGGTTGCACGGATATTTCCTAAAAACTGGTTTCCTAAGCCTTCACCTTTTGACGCCCCTTTTACCAAACCGGCAATATCTACAATCTCTATTGTATTCGGTTGCACTTTGTTTGGTTTAACCAGCTCGGCCAGTTTGGTCAAACGATCATCTGGTACCGTAATTACACCAACATTAGGTTCAATAGTACAAAAGGGAAAGTTTGCAGCCTGTGCCTTTGCATTTGATAAACAGTTAAAAAGAGTCGATTTTCCAACATTTGGTAAACCCACTATACCACATTGTAATGCCATTATTTATTAGTCTTTAAGTCTTTAGTCCACAGTCTTTAGTCGGTAACCGCAGTATATCTCACATCATCCATCCCGCATTTTCCATCCCCTATCTCCGCTAAAACCGCGCAAAGATAAGCTTTTAAAACCTTTATTTAAACCCTTACTCTTGTATCAAATCTATATTTTATCTAAGTTTAGCCCAAAATACATAGAGATTAAATGGAAGATTTTGAAAATGAAGTGCCTCAGGAAGTAAAGTTGGTTGTTACCGAAGAAATGCGCAGCTATTTTTACGATATGAGTAAATGGGCAAGATTTTTATCGGTTGTTGGTTTTGTTGTCTCTGCATTTTTAACCCTGAGTTCATTTGGGATAGGGGCTGCAATATCGGCAAACCCTGCAATGCTTAATCAATTAGGGCCACTGGCCGGTATTGGCGCAACAGGCATTACCATATTTTACCTGCTATTGGCTTTACTGTTTTTTTACCCGAGTTTATTATTGTTTCGTTTTTCGGGTAAAGGCAAACAAGGCGTGCTCTTTGGCGATCAGGAAAATTTAAATGATGCCATTGCTAATGTAAAATCACTGTTTAAATTTTGGGGAATACTCACTATTATATTATTAGTAAGCTATTTTCTGTTAATTCTTGCAGTTGTGGTGAGCAGTGTAGGTATAAAATAAAATAAGCCAAAAAAAAAGCCTCCTGATTTTAAAAATCGGGAGGCTTTTTTATGAAATTATAATTGCTTAAAAAGTAAAATCGTCGCTTGCTTTAGTGCTATGTTCTCCGTTTTCAGAATATTCATAACGTTTTTCAACCACATCCTGGTGAGTTTTGATATAATCTACAGTTTCATTTAGTCCTTCTGCAAATTTTTCGAAATCTTCTTTGTATAAGAAGATTTTATGTTTTACAAACACACCGTCTTCTAATCTTTTCTTGCTCTCGGTAACTGTTAAATAGTAATCACCCGATCTTGTAGCCTTCACGTCGAAGAAATAAGTTCTCTTACCTGCTCTTACTTTCTTTGAAAAAACTTCTTCTCTTTCCTTGTTGTCGAATTCTCCCATGGTTGGTATTGATGTTGGTTTTTGGTTTCGGTAAATATAAAGCAAATATTTAAAGTTCAAAATACAATTTTGATACAATTTAAATCGTTCGCGTTTCCTCCTCCAAAAGTTGGTTGTTATAAAGTTCCGTATAACTCCCGTTTAGCCTAAGTAATTCATTGTGTGTGCCTTGTTCGATGATTTTTCCATCATCAAGTACTAAAATCTTATCAGCATTTTTTATGGTCGAAATCCGGTGGGCGATTAAAATACTGGTTTTACCGGCCATGATTTTACCCAGGTTTTGGAGTATTTCCTCCTCCGTTTTAGTATCAACAGCCGAAAGGCAATCATCGAAGATTAAAATCTTAGGTGATTTAATCAATGCTCTTGCAATAGAAACACGTTGTTTCTGACCGCCGGAAAGGGTTATTCCGCGCTCACCCAGCATGGTTTCGAATTTTTCATCGAAATCGATAATATTGGTATAAACCGAAGCATTTTTTGCAGCCGCATGCACTTCTTCATCCGTAACCGCGTTTAAGCCAAAGGCTATATTATTTTTTATGGTATCCGAAAAAAGGAAAACCTCTTGGGGCACAAAGCCAATCTGGCTGCGGTAACCTTTTAGGTTTAGTGCCTTTATATTCATTCCATCAATTTCTATAACACCACTTTCTACATCATACATCCGCATCATCAGGTTCGCCAGCGTTGATTTTCCCGATCCCGTTTTTCCGATAATGGCTACAAATTCGCCGCTGTTAATTTCAAAGCTCACATTTTTCAGGGCCTCAATTCCGGTATCCGGATAGGTAAAACTTACCTTATCGAATCTGATATTACCCTTTAGCTCAATTTCTGCTGTTTCGTTCGATCGAATATCGGATGGGATGTCTAAAAACTCATTTATCCTTTTTTGCGATGCCGCTGCCCGCTGGATTAAAGAAGTTACCCATCCCAGCATGGTTACCGGAAAGGTTAACTGGTTGATGTAAATGATAAACTCAGCAATATTCCCCGCAGTAATGCTGCCGTTCATCACCTGGATGCCACCTATGTATATGGTTAAAATCGTGCTTAAGCCTATTAAAAGCAGCATGGTAGGGTAGAACAGGGCCGATACTTTAACCAAACTCATGGAGTCTTTTTTATATTCGTTGCTCTGGATTTCAAACATGTTCCGCGTATAATCTTCACGTACATATGATTTAATAATCCTGATCCCCGAGAAACGTTCCTGTACGAAACTGGATAGATCTGATAAACGCTCCTGTATCTTTCCGCTTTTTTTAAAGACCAGGGTGTTTACATAGTAGATGATGATGACGAGAAAGGGAAGGGGCAAAAGGCAATAGGTGGCCAGTTTAGAATTCACATCAAACATCGACCAGATGATGAGCACAGATAAAACAAAAGTATTAATCGTATACATAATCGCCGGGCCAACGTACATCCTTACCCGGTTTACATCCTCTGTTGCCCGGTTCATTAAATCGCCCGTATTGTTTCTGCGGTAAAAGCCTAAGCTCAGCTCTTGGTAATGTTGGTAAATATCGTTCTTCATATCGAACTCAATATGCCGCGACATTAATATAATGGTTTGGCGCATAAAGAACAGGAAAAGCCCACGCAATAAATAAAGCGCAATAACCACTAAAGCAAAAAATAAAAGGTTGCTGCTAAATATATCGTAAATAATGGGCTGCCGATTGAAACCGTTAAACAGGTTAAAGAGCTGAATGTTTTCACTGATCAGGTCTACAGCATAGCCGATCACCTGGGCAGGCACTACCCCAAAAATATTAGAAATTACCACGAAAATACTTCCGGGTATAATCCACCATTTATATTTGAGAAAGTATTTGTTTAATCTGCTCAGATGTTTCATGTTGTACAAACTTAGCTAATTTTGTTATTTCATCATGTATATTTATCCAATCGGGGCTAAGCTTTAAAGAATAATGACATTTGGAGATGTAAAATGGATAATGTGAGATGTAGGATGTGAGATGTATGATTTGAGCTGGATGATGTATTAATGAAGAATTAGAAATGCACTGAAATCGATTTTTATCATCTAAGGTACGAAGCACCTGCTGAGGATTGAAAAATCCCTAAAGCCTATCATTTGTTATTCTTTAATTATTTACTAATAAACGACTAGTGAGACTATGCATTTACAAATATCAAGGCCTTTGAAGTGTATCTCCGTTTCAGTTATCCGACCTAACAAATTTTTCGGTAAGCCCAGGCAAGACTAGGCCGTATACCATCGGAAATCAGTTGGGTCACTCATATTGATTTTTATGAAATTTATGATCCCTCAAGATGAGTTTATAAACTGATTTGCAGCGATAATCAAATTAATTTTGTCATAGTTTTCTTAAATGCGTGTAATAATGGTTTTTTATTTTAATTTTGCAGCAGGTTATCCGAACGTTCAATATGCCAGCAAATTCTCCGTCAGATTCATCAATTTTAGATCAATTAAGTGCCTATGGGCACAAAAAATTGGTTTTTTGCAATGATCCAGATACAGGTTTAAAAGCTATTATTGCTATACACGATACCACGTTAGGTCCGGCTTTAGGTGGAACTCGCATGTGGAGTTACAGCACCGAAGGCGAAGCATTAGAAGATGCATTGCGTTTATCGCGCGGAATGACCTATAAAGCTGCAATAACAGGGTTGAACCTGGGTGGTGGAAAAGGTGTTATTATCGGCGATTCCAGAAAAGACAAAACCGAAACTTTAATGCGTAGCTATGGCAGGTTTATTAAAAACCTGAATGGCGAATTTATTACGGCAGAAGAAATGGGTACCAATACACGCGATATGGAATATATCCGTATGGAAACCACTTATGTTACTGGTGTTCCCGAGTCAATCGGCGGTGCGGGCAACCCGGCTCCTTTTACTGCACAAGGCGTTTATTTAGGTATAAAAGCCAGTGTTAAAGAAGTTTTTGGTACAGACATGCTTGCCGGAAGAACCATTGTTGTACAAGGTATCGGCAATGTTGGTGAACACCTCGTTGCACTGTTGAGAAAAGAAAATGCCGAAGTTTTGATCAGCGATATTAACCAGGAACAGTTAACTTACGTAGCCCGGAAATATAAAGCAAAACCGATCGAGGCCGATAAAATTTTTACAACTGATGCCGATGTTTATGCCCCATGTGCAATGGGCGCTACCGTTAATAACAGAACCATCGAAAAAATGAAATTTGCAATTATTGCAGGTTCAGCCAATAACCAGTTAAAAGATGAGGTTCTGGATAGCGAATTACTTTTAAAGAAAGGGATTTTATTTGCACCTGATTATTTGATCAATGCAGGTGGATTGATTTCCTGCTATTCGGAGTTAACTGGTTTCGGTAAAAAACGTACCGTACAGCTTACCGAGAATATTTACGATGCTACACGCAGTGTAATCAGATTGAGTAAAGCCGAGAACATATCAACAAACATTGCTGCCAACCGGATTGCCGAGAAACGGATTGCAGATATTAAAAAAATTAAATCGTCATATTAAATCATAATTATTAAAACAGGTTTTAAATAACCACACTCGTTCTTACATTCATGTTAAACAGAAGGCACTTAAGAATCAAAGCTTTGCAAAATATTTTTGCTTGGCACATGGCAGACAAAAAAGACATTAAAGGTGATTTGAAAACCTTAATGCAGAGCATCGATAGCGTGTACGAAATGTACATCTGGATGTTGTCTCTAATGGTAGAAGTTACCGAATTTACGGCTAACGACGCCGCAGAGCGCGCAAATAAGTTTATCAAAACAGCAGAGGATATTAATCCCAACATGAAATTGCTACACAATAAGTTTAGCGTTTTATTGCAGCAAAATCCCGAATATGTTTCTGCAATTAAAAAATACAAGGTAGACTGGGGCTTCGATCCCGAAATCCGTAAAACTGTTTACAATTCTTTAAAAGCATCAAAAGAATATGCCGATTATCTGGCCGATCCGAACGAAAGTTTGGAATCATCAAAAGATATCATCAAATACATTTTTCGTAAAATTATCCTGAAAAACCAGGCTATTATTCAGGTTTTTGAAGAGAAATTCATCAATTGGCAGGTAGATCACGAAGTGATGAAAGGCATGGTAGCCAAAACCTTAAAAAACTTTACATCAGAAGATCCGTTCAAAAATAAACTGACTGAAATTAGTGCCGATTGGGTTGAAGACAGCAAATTTGTGCAGGATCTTTTTGTTCATACTTTACAGAACGATGCCAAATATCAGGATATGATTGCTGATCGGACTAAAAACTGGGAATCGGAACGTATTGCATTAATGGATACTATTTTGATGAAAATGGCCATTTGCGAACTGTTAAACTTTCCATCCATTCCGGTTAAAGTAACCATTAACGAATATTTGGAGTTATCAAAAGATTACAGTACACCGAAGAGTAATTCATTTATTAACGGTATTTTAGACAAAATTTTAGGCGATCTAAAGAAAAACAATACCATTAAAAAGATCGGCCGCGGATTAATCGAAGATTAAAATGAAAAGAACTTTTATCCTGGCTATTGCTGCACTTTCGTTTGCAGCATGTCGTAATGCAAATAATCAAACCAGCGAAACTGCTTCAGCTGTTTCCGTTGGTAATGATACTTCAAAAACAGCGAAAGTTGCTCCGGCAGATGCACCTGTTATCGTTTTCGAACGCGATATTTTCGATTTCGGTAAAATCACACAGGGCGAAAAAGTTAAACACGATTTCAAATTTAAAAATACAGGTAAGCGTCCACTCATCGTTTCCAATGCAACGGCAACTTGTGGCTGCACTATTCCGCAGGTACCGGGCGAACCTATTTTGCCAGGTAAAGAAGGGGTAATCAGCGTGGTTTTCAATAGCGAAGGTAAGATGGGTATGCAGGATAAGGTGATAACAGTAACATCAAATGCAAATCCAACCGTAAGCACTGTTCATTTGGTAGGAGAGGTGCTTGCTAAAAAATAAATTGGCGATCGTTTATGGCATCATCCATAAGGATCAAAATTCATAAAAACAAATAAATAAGAAATGACATCAACAGTAATATTACAGGCAGCAGCAGGTGGTAGTAACATGCTAACTACAATTGTACCAATGGTACTGATCATGGTAGTTTTCTACTTTTTCATGATCCGTCCGCAAGTTAAAAAAGCTAAAGACCACAAAAAATTGGTTGAAGAATTAAAAAAGGGCGATAAAATTGTAACCACTGCTGGTATTCATGGTCGTATTGCAGATATGAATGAAACCACTTTCTTAATTGAAGTTGAAGGCGGTGTAAAGATCCGTTTTGATAAATCTGCAGTTTCTTTAGATGCAACCAAAGCAGTAGTAGCGCCTAAAGCCTAATAAATTAATAAAATTTAAGTGCAGTCCCGAAAACTTTCGGGACTGTTTTTGTTTTATTACATTTGATTAAATGCATTTCGGATAGTAATTTTCCGGCTTACAGCTCATATTTATTTATTATGCCCTTCATTACGTTAACGAAGATTGAAAAAAGACGTGTATTTAGCTTATTGGCCTGCCTGTTGCTGGCTGTAGCTGCATGGCTTTTTATGGCATTAAATAACAAGTATGTTTATGTGGCCAAAACGGTATTGGTTTTTAAAAATAGTCCAACCAAAAGAGCTTTTTATCCTTTACAGTCTGATACAATAGATTTGCAGGTGGAAGGCACAGGCTGGCAGCTGCTTTTTGCCCGTCTCAGAATCAGCCCACCTTCTGTTTCTGTTAGCCTGAGTCAGCTCAATACTAAAGATTTTATCGTTTTCTCCGATCAGCTTTTTAATATCAACAGGCAATTAGAAAGTACGCAAAAGGTAATTTCTGTTAAACCCGATACCCTTTACTTTGATTTTACTAAACGTGTAGTAAAAAAAGTTCCCGTAAAATTGATTGATAAATTGGGTTTTGCTAAGCAATGTGGTAGGTCAGGTGATGTGATCCTCAATCCTAAGTATGTAAAGGTTGCCGGGCCTTTAGAAGAGCTTTCTAAAATAACATTCTGGCCAACTGATACACTTAAACAGAATAAAATACAAAGTAGTATAATGACAAGGGTAGCTTTACAGCACAGTATTCATAAAAATGTAAGCATTTACCCCTCATCTGTTGAGGTTAAACTTCCTGTAGATGAGTTTACGGAAAAAACCATTGAGGTACCTTTAAAAATTACCAATAACCGGAGCTACAATAGCATTAAACTTTATCCTAAAAAGGTTAAAGTTACCTTTTTAGTGGCTTTGAGTAATTACGATCAGGTTGATGAAAGTTTTATTACCGCAACGATTGATGTTGATGAATGGCAAAAATTAGGACATCATCAGTTTACCGTCAAGATAGCCGAATTTCCTGATTATTGTAAGTTAGTAAGCGTAAGCCCTTCTAAAATAGATTTCATTGTAGATAAATAATGTATAAAGTAGGCATAACAGGTGGTATTGGCAGCGGTAAAACGACTGCATGCAAGGTTTTTGAAATATTGGGCATTCCGGTATTTTACGCTGATACGGTTGCTAAAGAAATCATGTGCAAAGATGTTGTATTGGTAGCAGGAATCAAATCTGCTTTTGGAAAAGAAAGTTACTTTGAAGATGGAAAGCTGAACAATAAACATATTGCAGGCATTGTTTTTAATCATGAAGAAGCGCTGGAGAAACTAAATGCATTAGTTCATCCGGCAGTTTTTAGGGCATTTGATGTCTGGGAACAAACTATACCGGAAAATACACCTTACACACTTAAAGAGGCTGCCCTCCTGTTCGAAAGTGGTTCCTACAAGATGTGTGATACCACTATCTTGGTTACTGCACCGTATGAAATTAAGCTGAAACGGGTAATGCAACGCGACGGTGTTTCGGCAGAGCAGGTTAAAGCCCGTATGGACAAACAACTTAGTGACGAAGAGAAATCTAAACTGGCCAGTCATTTTATCGTAAATGATGAGCAACAGTCCATCATCGGGCAGGTATTAACCTTGCATCAGCAATTTCTAAAGGCCGCTGAAGCCATTAAGCGTGTCAATGTATAATGATCTCCTTCAATCAGATCATCCTTAAATCCTTTTATTCTATATGATTTTAGCAGATTTTATCACTGTTACCCCAACTGGTTTATATTGTGTTTACGGCGATTTTTACCTCGATCCGCAACAGCCGGTTAAAGAGGCAGTGGTTTCGCACGCACATGGCGACCATGCCATCGGTGGAAGCCAGCATGTATATTGTACCGCTGCTACTGCAACTTTTATGAAACACCGGTACCGTAAATTTGCAGCGGTTGATTTTTTTACCAAAAGTTATCATGAATCTTTCAAAATAAAAGAGGTGAACATTACTTTTTATTCTGCCGGACATATTTTAGGCTCCGCCCAGATACTAATGGAATATAAGGGTGTTAAATATCTTTACACGGGAGATTACAAGATTGAGCCCGATGAGACCTGTGCGCCTTTTGAATTTGTAGAAGCCGATGTATTAATTACAGAAAGTACTTTTGCTAATCCGGAAACCAAACATCCTTCTGCGGTAGCAGAAATTAAAAAGCTTAACGATACCCATGCGAATATTATGCTGGGTGCTTATGCACTGGGCAAAAGCCAGCGGATAATCCAATTGATCAATGCGCATTGCCTTACAAAAAACATTATGGTTCACCATAGTATTATGCCTTTCGTTAAAATCTATGAAGACTTTGGCATAAAAGTAGGGAATTACAAGATGTACGATAGAAAGGTGATGAAAAATAACCAGGAACACCAGGTTTATATTGTGCCCCCAATGGTATTTCACAGTTACCATAAGGCAATTAATGTAGTACGGGCCTTTGCATCCGGATGGAAGAACCTGCAACAGCAAAATGGAATTTCACTTTATATATCTGATCACGCCGATTGGGATGCAATTCTGGAAACCATTGAAAAGGTCAATCCCAAGCAGGTATGGACTTTGCATGGTGATGGTAAACAGCTTAAAGATTATTTTAAAGATAAACTGGAGGTTAAAATATTAAATTAATCAGAGTTCGTCATTCTAAACTTGTTTCAGAATTCTTAGATATTAAATGAACACTCAATCATTCATTATTCATTCAATCATTCAATATTGGCTATGAAAGAAGGCGAAGATTTTTATTTTAACGAAGATGGATTAATGGTTTTTACTGAAACTTACCATTTAAAACGTGGTTATTGCTGTAAAAATAAGTGTAAACACTGCCCCTGGGGGTATGGGAAGAAAAAAGAGAAAAAGTAAAACAGTTTACAGTTCTGAGTTAGTAGTTAATTGGAATATATCGCAATCATCACTTTATCGTTCTGTAAATCAATTGTTAAAAACGGACATAATAATAAATATTGCTAAGTGCCATATCAATCCCATCTAAACCAGGGTTAAGGTATCAGAAATCTCTTTGTATTCGCTTAAGAACCAATTTTTATCTTTATTAATGCGATATGATTGTACAAAAACAGATTCCGAATCAATCATAATGTATTCTTTTAAAGATGGAATATCCTTATACAGGTTGAATTTTTTATTCCTGTCATAATTTTAGGTTGAAGGCGAAAGGATTTCAATAATCGCAGTTGGTAAAACAGAGGTATCTTCATCAACATCGTTATGCTTTAAACCATTACAATAAATGGAGATATCCGGATAAGTAAATAAAGTATTCTCCGGGATATTCATTCGTTTATCACTTCCTTAAGGTCTGCAAAGCCTGCCTTTAAGTTTGCTGGCTATTTCTCCAAAAACATTACTGAAAATCTCATTGTGATTCTCTCCGGCACCAGATATGGCAAAGATCTCTTCCTTGGTCATATTCATGTTTTGCTGTTGATGCTTTTTCCATCTTCAGGTATTCCTCAATGGTATAATGCCTTTTTTGATAAGCTACGGCAGGTTCACTTACAATTTTATCCAGCTGTTAACTGTAAACTGCCAACTGCCAACTGAAAACTGCTAACCGAAAACTGCCAACTGAATTAGTGTCCGGCAAAGAAACCGATCAATGCTACACCTATTCCCAATAAAACGGCAATCATTTTACGGGTATTGATCTTATGATCGGCGCTCGATTCGAACAATATAGTAGTGGAAATATGCAAGAAAATACCAATTACAATCCCCATAATTTTATTAAAATAGGCATCTAAGCCACCTATGGTTCCATTGCTTAAACCAACACTTACATAAAAACCAAGGGGAGCCATAATGGCAAATATAATCAGGTAAAATACAATGCTGCCTTTTTTAAAATGATTCTGCATCAATATACTTGCCAATGCAAAGGCAGCAGGAATATGGTGTAACGAAATACCAAAAATCAATTCATTATGCTGTTCCTTAGCCAGGGGCATCCCTTCTAAAAATGCATGTAAACACAAGCTGATCATAATCCCGAAAGGAAATACATGCCCATCCTGATGTTTATGGATATGACCATGTTCTACTCCTTCTGAAAACTGTTCCAGGAAAATTTGTAATAAGAAACCAATCAGGATAAAAATACCAATCTGCCATTTGTCCGGTCCGCTGTAAGCATCTGGAATTAAATGTAAAACCGTAATGGCAAATAAATAGGCCCCGCTGAAAGATAAAATCAGCTTAAGTAATTTAGATTTATCACTTTTAACCAAAAAGATAGCAGCTCCGCCTAAGAAGGCACAGAAAAAGAGTACGCAGAGTTTCCAGATTTCCATAGGTTAAAAATCAGGTTGTAATTTTTTAAATATTCTCGAACAGATCACGCCTATTGTTATACCTAGTAAGGCCCCGGTAGTTACATCAACAGGGTAGTGAACACCAACATATACCTGTGCAAAACTGATTATAAACGCCCAGAAGAGGCCAATAGGTAAAATGGGTTTCCACCTGCTGTAAAAAATGCAGATCAAAAAAACAGCTATAGCAAAATGATTGGTCGCGTGTGCAGATGGAAAACTTAAACCGCTTCCACAGGGTACACGGTGAATGATATCGTTCGCTAAACTTAAATCGTTGCAAGGCCTCACACGCGATACCCATGGTTTTACAATCCTGGAGGCGATTAAATCGCCCGCGGCGAAGGTAAACAGTACCATGCCAATGATATAATATCCTTGTTTTTTATACTGTTTAATGCAAAAAATAACGATGAAAAGGTAAAGTGGCGACCAAAAGAAACGGTTGCGCATCAGCGGCATCAGCCAGTCAAAAAAGCCGTTTGAAAGTCCGCGGTGGATTTTCAAGAACAAATCTACATCAAACTGCTGTATGCTTTCTATCATGCTTTTTTACAGATTAAAATTAACCGGTCTGAACTGCTTTCGTCAAAATCAGCCAGGTTGTAATTGCCAAAGGTTTTTTCGATAACCATCCCCGCTTTGCCCAGCATGCGTTCAAAATCCTCAAAACTAAATGCCTGTACACGCTCTTCAAAGTGGTATACTTTGTGTTTATCTTCGAAATTGATCTTTTTAATGATTTTCCCATCAATAACATTTTTAGTGATGTGAAAAGTGATGTCATCCAGCGATTTTGTTTCACAGGAACTTAAATTACGGATGATCTTCTCAGTATTGAAATAGTCCAATACCAGAATACCCTCTGCAGTTAAACATTTGCGAAAAGTTTTAAGTGCATTTACGTGGTCTTTTTCTGTGTCAAAATAGCCAAAACTGGTAAATAGATTTAAAGCTACATCAAAATAATTGATGTAAAACAGTTTGCGCATATCGTGAACAAGGAAGTGAAGTTTGCTGTTTTCAAATTGCTTTGCATACTTGATGCTTTGTTCAGATAAATCTATGCCCGTAACATCAAAGCCTTTTTTATTCAGGTAAATAGCATGGCGGCCCTTCCCACAGGCAATATCGAGCATTTTAACATCAGCTTTGGGATTTAAAAAAGCAGTAAGCTTATCAATAAAAAATTCGGCTTCAGCATCATTTCTCTGTTGGTAAAGAATATGATAATATGGCGAATTGAACCAATATTGAAACCACTTGCGCTGCATATAAAAGCCGTTTGTATCTTTAAAAAGATGCAAATATAAGGTTTTACAATCGCTAGTAAAGGTAGAATGCACATTTATGCAATAAAGTTGCAAGAATATTATGATTTGATTTTTTATTGCAAGCAAATCAACTTCTTATATAAAATCCGGAAAATCATTCCTAAAAATCAATCGGACATCTAAATAAACAAACATTTGTTCTTGGCGCTTAACAATTCTCTATAAAATTGATCGTACAGGTGGATGTAAAAACAATATAAATTAACGTCTGTAGCTCGGTTTAAATAACAGCTATCTTGTTTTTTTTCTTATTTTTGGAGCCTCTAATAAATTATAAGCAGTGACTCTAATAAAATCGATTTCAGGAATACGGGGAACCATTGGCGGAAGTGCTGGAAAGGGCCTGACCCCATTTGATATTGTGAAATTTACAGCTGCTTTCGGTAGCTGGGTAGTAAATAAAACAGGCAATAAAAGAATAGTTTTGGGGCGCGATGCACGGATTTCGGGCGAGATGGTGAATCATCTTGTTATTGGGACTTTACAAGGCCTTGGAATCGAAGTAATCGATTTAGGCTTGTCTACTACACCAACCGTTGAAGTAGCCGTTCCTGATGAAAATGCAGGAGGTGGAATTATTTTAACCGCCAGCCATAACCCTAAGCAATGGAATGCCTTAAAGTTATTAAACGCCAGCGGAGAATTTATTAGTGATACCGACGGTAAGGAAGTTTTGGATTTAGCAGAAAGTGCCGATTTTGATTTTGCAGATGTAGATAAACTTGGTAAAGTAATTAAAAATGATACTTACCTGCAAAAACACATCGATAAAGTTTTAGCCTTACCATTGGTTGATATTGAGGCGATCAGAAAGGCTGACTTTAAAGTGGTAATTGATTGTGTAAATTCTACAGGCGGTATTTTTGTCCCGGCCTTATTAAAAGCCTTAGGTGTAAGTAAAGTAGTAGAATTATATTGCACGCCAGACGGGTACTTCCCGCACAATCCTGAACCACTGCCAGAAAACTTAACAGAAATATCGAAAGAAGTACAGAAACAGCATGCCGATTTAGGCATTGTAGTAGATCCTGATGTTGACCGTTTATGTTTTGTAAATGAAGATGGCAGTATGTTCGGTGAAGAGTATACCCTGGTTGCAGTAGCCGATTATGTATTAAAAAACACACCGGGAAATACCGTTTCCAATCTTTCATCAACCCGTGCTTTACGCGATGTAACCGAAAAAGCTGGTTCAGCATACAATGCTTCGGCTGTGGGTGAGGTAAATGTGGTAAACAAAATGAAAGCCACCAATGCCATTATTGGTGGGGAAGGAAACGGTGGTATCATTTATCCTGAATCGCACTATGGTAGAGATGCCTTAGTTGGTATTGCCTTATTTTTAACGCATTTAGCTAAATTTGGTAAATCTATTTCGGTACTTAGGGCCAGCTATCCTCAATACCACATTTCTAAAAATAAGATTACCCTTACGCCGGAAATGGATATCGATCATTTATTGAAGCAGGTAGAAGAAAAATATAAAAATCAGCCCTACAGCACCATTGATGGTTTGAAGATCGAATTTGATAAAACCTGGGTACATTTGCGCCGCTCTAATACAGAACCAATCATCAGGATTTACAGTGAGGCCGAAAATGAAACCATTGCCGAAAATCTGGCAAATAAAATGATATCTGATATTAAAGAAATATTACACCTTTAATCTCTAAAACGGATTCTGGGATCAAGCATACCAGTTCAGGATTTAACCGTTGTATTAAATCCTGAACCTTTACAAAAGGGCTGCCCTTAACTTGGCAGTTTTGCAACACTAACTTTTTAAATATTCATAAAATGAAAAGGGTCTATTTAGATAATGCGGCCACAACGCCCTTAGATAAGGCAGTAATCGCAGAAATGACAAACGTGATGGAAAACTATTTTGGTAATCCATCTGCCATTCATGCACTTGGCCGTGAGGTGAGAACATTGGTTGAGAAGGCCCGTAAAACCGTTTCTGGTCTGTTAAATGCATCTCCATCCGAAATATTTTTTACATCTGGTGGTACGGAGGCCGATAATACCGCTATCCGCTGCGGTATTTCAGCCTATGGTATTAAACATGCCATCACTTCAAAAATAGAGCATCATGCTGTTGAGCATACTTTAAATACCATGCTTAAAAATGGTGAAATTGATAAATTAAGTTTCGTTAATATAGATGAAAAAGGAAATATCGATTACAACCATTTAGAAGAATTGCTTCAAAACAACGAACGTACCTTCGTTTCGTTGATGCATGCCAATAATGAATTAGGTACACTGACCGATATGGTGAAGGTTGGCGATATCTGTGAGAAATATAATGCCATCTACCATGCTGATACCGTGCAAACCATGGGCCATTATCCGCATAACGTACGTGAGCTTAAAGCACATTTTATTGTGTGTGCTGCGCATAAGCTTCACGGACCCAAAGGCGTTGGGTTTTTATATGTAAATAGCAATATTAAAATTCCTCCTATGATTTATGGTGGCGCACAAGAGCGCAATATGCGTGGTGGTACCGAAAACGTGTATGGAATTGTGGGCTTAGCGAAAGCCCTGGAAATTGCTTATGCAGAAATGGATCAACATCAATCTTATATTCAGGGCTTAAAAGATTATCTAAAAGCACAATTGATTGCCGAAATTCCCGGAATTGCCTTTAATGGCGAAACCGATGCAGATAAAAGTCTTTATACGGTATTAAATGTTTCCTTCCCGGAAATGGATATGGCCGATATGTTATTGTTCAATTTAGATATCAATGGAATCTGTGCTTCGGGCGGTAGTGCCTGTTCATCAGGTTCAAACATCGGTTCACACGTGTTAAATGGTATTAAGGCCGATCCAAACCGTCCTTCGGTACGTTTTTCATTCAGTAAATATACTACTCAGGAAGATTTGGATTACGTAATCGAAAAAGTTAAAATGGTGGTGAAGCAGAATGCTTTAGCATAAAATATCATTAACCAAATAGGATAGTCCCGGTATAAATCGGGACTTTCTTTTGGGGCAAAGAATTAGCCCGGTTTTTTTTGAAAAGCAGAGGCAGTATTTCATTTTTAATGTTCGTCCTGCTTTACGCTCATACGCCTGCAGGCCTAAACCGCCTGGCCGGTATCCGCTTTAATCAGGTTTAGTTCCATGAAGCTGGTGCTGCTATTTAAGGGTGTATGATGCAAGAGAATATTTGTCTGATAGACTAATTCTTTGCGCCCTGCAACTCCTAATCGTTTTGCTGGCTGTGCCAATAAACCTGATCGGAACGAACATGGAGTGTAACGAAGTAAAGTAGAGAGCAGGATGGTAACTTCCCAATGGCCACTGCAACTGATATCCAAAAAACGTTTCAGATTTTTTTCATATCACATCTAAAACCCAAAAAATAGTTTGCAAAGCTCAAAAATTAAGCTTATATTTAATCAAACATAAGGCATTCCACGCCACTTTACCTGTTGTTCCTGAACGAAACCTTATCAAACACCCCATGGTATAAGGTTAAGCAAATTTTAAATAGCTTTTAATATGATTAAAATTGTTAAACCTGAAAGCCCCTTGGTTTTCAATAATCTATATCGTCATGGAAACTAACCACAACACTCAAAATCTCGAAAACGCTAAATTGGAAGAAAAGTTAAACGAAGAAAGAAAACACATTTACAAGTTTATCTTCAATCCATTTTCTTTCGAATCTTCAAACCATTTCAATAAAATCCATAAACGAAGGTTTCATTCTTTTGGCTGCATCCATGAGTTAGGAAAACTCCCCGGGGCAATGTTTTAATTGTGAAGGTAAACTTGCATTTCCATTTTCATTGGTTGGTGGTTGTTTACTTGTTTGGTAGGCCAATAAACACGGACTTTTAGGATTAAAGAAAACAATATTATTTCTAGGTTGTTCTTATAATACATCAATTTACAATTACTATGGAAACAAATAAAGAAAAAGGTAAAGTTGTTGAGAACGATTTACTGGATAAAACTGCCGAGGATATTAAAGAAGATAGAACACTTGATGAAAACAAATCATCGAAAGTGGGTACAAATTTGTTTAACAAGGATAAAGACCGTAAGAACAATTCATTTGGTCCGGGGCATGAGCCGGGTACTACGCCAGGTGCAGGTATATAATTCTGTTATTTCAGGATTTAAATCATTAATTTAAACCACGGCATTTGCTGTGGTTTTTTAGCTTAATCTTAAAAATGGAAAGAAGAAATTTTATTAAAAATTCGGCACTCGCCATGGCCTTGCTTTCAATTTATAAAACCGATGTTTTTGCACAGCAAGATCTGTTTCGTGCTTATAATTTTAAAGCGCTCCGTAATAATGTAGGTATATTTACCGAGCAGGGTGGAACTATTGGCTGGTTAAATTCGAGTAATGGTTTTGTAGTGGTAGATGCGCAGTTCCCGACTACGGCACCTCATGTGATTGATGAGTTGAAAAAACTGGGCGAAAAACCATTCAAATATTTGATCAACACGCATCACCATGGAGATCATACCGCAGGGAATATTTCTTTTAAAGGATTGGCTGAAAAAGTGGTTGCTCACCAAAATTCACTGGTCAACCAGAAAAGAGGCGCAGAGAAAGCCAATAATTTAGATAAACAGCTTTTGCCTGATAGTACTTTCGGTACAAAATGGAGCGCGAAAGTAGGTGACGAAAATATAAAAGCTTATTATTACGGTTCGGGGCACACCAATGGCGATGCCGTTTACCATTTCGAAAATGCCAATATTGTACATGTAGGCGATCTGGTTTTTAACCGGAAATTTCCATATATTGATAGGGAGAATGGTGCACACATCGGCAACTGGATTACGGCTTTAGATAAGATACAAAACCAGTTCGATAACGATACCTTATTTATCTGGGGACATAGCCTTGATCCGGAAAAAGTAACGGGAAACAAAGCAGATGTTAAGGCATATCAAAACTATCTTCAAAACCTTTTAACTTTTGTAGGAAACGAAATTAAAACTGGCAAAAGCAAAGAAGATATTTTAAAAACGACAACCATCCCAAATGCACCCGAATGGAAGGGCGAAGGCATTGAAAGAAGCTTAACTGCCGCTTATGATGAATTGAAAGGAGTTTAACCTTATATATCATAAGAAAGTCGTCATCCCGACTGAAGCGCAGCGGAATGGAGAGATCTGTTTTGACAGATTTAGCTTCGCTGAGCACTATGTGGTTCTCGGCTGCGTTGCATTTCGCTCGAAATGACGATATCCTTCTGTGCTCATCTGTGGCTAAAAATTTATCGTTCCTTTAATACAGCCTTCCAAATCTTTTTTCAATTTATAAACGTTCTATATTTAAAATAATCCTTTCTACGTCATTGAATTACCATAGGCTTTAATCATTAACAACTATATTTGTTACTATTCAAAATCTACAGCCCATGGATGATTTTATAGCAGCCCGTTCGCAAATGGCCTTGTCATTAGGCTTTCACATCATTTTTTCTTGTATCGGCATGGTAATGCCCTTCTTTATGGCCGTATCGCATTATAAATGGCTTAAAACGAACGATGAGGTATATAAAAACCTCACCAAAGCCTGGAGTAAAGGGGTAGCCATATTCTTCGCAACAGGTGCGGTATCGGGTACCATGTTATCATTCGAACTGGGCCTGCTATGGCCCAAATTTATGGACCATGCCGGACCCATATTCGGGATGCCTTTTTCGCTTGAGGGAACAGCCTTTTTTATTGAAGCCATTGCCCTTGGTTTTTTCCTTTACGGCTGGAATAAGTTAAATAAATGGTTCCACTGGTTTACAGGCATGGTAGTAGGGGTAAGCGGATTGGCTTCAGGCATATTGGTGGTTGCCGCCAATGCCTGGATGAACAGTCCGGCAGGTTTTGATTTTGTCAACGGACAATACCTCAACATCGATCCCATACAAGCCATGTTCAATAAAGCCTGGTTTAGCCAGGCATTACACATGTGCCTAGCCGCATTTACCGCAACAGGCTTTGCTGTGGCAGGCGTACATGCTTTAATGATCTTACGAAACCGAAATGCATATTTTCATTTAAAAGCCTTTAAAATAGCGGCTGTATTTGCCTGCATTGCTGCTTTATTACAGCCTTTAAGTGGCGATATTTCTGCAAAAGACGTTGCCAGGCGCCAACCTGCAAAGCTGGCGGCCATGGAAGCATTATATAAAACCGAAAAACCTGCCCCATTATTGATCGGCGGTATTGTAAACGAAAAAGATAAAACAGTAACAGGCGCAATCAAAATTCCAGGTGCCTTGAGTTTTCTGGCACATGGCGATTTCAAAGCTGAAGTTAAAGGCCTGGATCAGATTCCGGAAAATGAACACCCACCGGTAGCCATCACCCATTATGCTTTCCAGATGATGGTGGGGATTGGTACATTATTACTGCTAATATCTTTAACCTACTTCTTCATTCTGCTTAAAAAGAAACCTTTAACCGAAAAACGCTGGCTGCTAAAACTATTTGTTTTTGCCATCCCGCTTGGTTATATCGCTTTAGAGGCTGGTTGGGTAGTTACGGAGGTTGGCCGGCAGCCCTGGATTATTTATGGTATTATGCGTACCAAAGATGCGGTAACACCAATGCCGGGTATTGCATATTCTTTCTATATTTTCTCCGCCATTTATGTGTCGTTAAGTATAATCGTAACGTTTTTGCTTTACCGGCAGATTAAAATGGTACCCGTATTATATAATAAAGTCGAATCTAATACCAATTAGCATAGCTGGGGTATGGAGAACATAACGCAAATCTTATTAATCAGTGTAATTAAAATATTGGTGTAATCATATTAAATATGAAAGAAGTTGTAATCACATTTTTATGCATGGCCATTCTGCTTTACTTTTTATTGGGTGGGGCTGATTTTGGTGCGGGGATTATAGAGCTTTTTACCTCCACAAAAAACAGGAGTAGAACACGCAAAACCATGTATCATGCCATTGGACCGGTTTGGGAGGCCAACCACATGTGGTTAATCATTGCCATTGTAATCCTTTTTGTCGGTTTCCCATTTATTTATACTACCATGTCGGTTTACCTGCATATCCCATTGGCTATTATGCTCATCGGGATTATTGCCCGAGGTACTGCCTTTGTATTCCGCCATTATGATGCTGTAAAAGATGATATGCAGTGGTTATATAACCGGATATTTCGGTATTCGAGCTTTGTAACGGCTTTGTTTTTGGGTATTATTGCCGGAAGCTTAATTTCTGGGCATATCGACACACAGGCGACTGATTTTTATACGGCCTATATATCGGGCTGGTTAAACTGGTTTTCAATCGCAGTAGGTTTCTTTACAGTGGCGCTTTGCGGTTTCCTGGCGTCCATTTATCTCATTGGCGAAACAACAGAAGTTCATGATAAACGCCGGTTTATTAAAAAGGCCAAATTTATGAATGTGGCAGCAGTTGTTTTTGGTGCCATGGTGTTTATTGCCGCACAGCGTGATAAAATTCCATTGATCGATTGGGTTTTCAGGAGTAATGTGGGTTTATCGGCCATTGTTCTGGCAAGTTTATCTCTTATTTTATTATGGTACTTGTTGATTAAAGGCAAAACCAAGATTTTACGCGTTTTGGCAGGCTTTCAGGTAACAATGATCCTACTGGCGATCAGTTATGCCCACTTTCCCAATTTTATCCGTTTAAAAAGCGGAGATGCTATCTCGCTATTGGAAACCGTTGGACCAGAAAAAACCATTTATAGTTTGGGGTTGGCGCTTTTACTGGGCAGTGTACTAATTTTACCTTTCCTAGGATATTTGTTTTATAAGTTTCAGAAGAAAGAGGAATAAAATGAGTTTGGAGTGGAGCGTTATGAGTTGGGATTAGTCTATAACGCCCGAATTATCTCAAGGCTATAAGTTGGTTTGTAACGATTATTTAAATTTCTTGTCATACTGACGAAGGAAGCATCTTTTAATAAATAGAGCTGTTTTGCGGCATTTATCGACAGATCTCAATAAAAAAATGTCTTCCTTGACTAGAACCGCAGTGGAAGGTGAGATCTGTTCAGGTAGATTTTGCTTCTCAGAACCCTTTCGGTTCTCGACTTCGTTGCGGGAGATAGCTATCGGATGCAGTGAAAGCCCACCACGTAGCGAGGACTTGAAACAAAAAGCAGGGCTGATAACCGATTTATTCAAGCCCTGCTTTTCTTATAATAGTTTATTTGTTCATTAGTCATTTGTTTAGTGGTCAGTTTGCACTAATAAACTAATGACGAATAAGCTATTGAACTAATTAATTGTTCATCATTTTAATAAAAGCACCTAATTTAGCTTTCATGGCCCTTCTATCTACAATAAAATCAAGAAAACCATGTTCCAGAACAAATTCTGAGGTTTGGAAACCTTTGGGTAAATCTTTTTTAATGGTTTCTTTAATTACCCTTGGACCGGCAAAACCGATCAGTGCACCTGGTTCTGCAATATTAATATCACCTAACATGGCATAAGATGCCGTTACACCACCGGTAGTCGGGTCGGTTAATAAAGAAATATATGGAATTTTAGCCTGACTTAATAAAGCCAATTTAGCTGAGGTTTTAGCCATTTGCATCAATGAAAATGCAGCTTCCATCATTCGTGCACCACCTGATTTGGAGATCATCAGGAACGGAACTTTATGTTTGATACTATAATCGATCGATCTGGCAATTTTTTCACCAACAACCGAACCCATAGAACCGCCAATGAAAGCAAAATCCATACAGGCAATTACAATGTCTTGACCTTCTATTTTACCAACACCCGCACGGATAGCGTCTTTTAAGCCTGTTTTAGCCTGGCTTTCTCTAATCCTGTCGGTGTAGGGTTTGTTATCGTTAAAGTTTAATGGGTCGCCCGATGTGAGATTGGGAAACAGCTCTTTAAACTGATTATTGTCAAATAAAACCTCGAAATATTCTTTAGAGCCTACTCTCAGGTGGTAATCACAATAGTGGCAAACGTATTTGTTTTCCTGAAGCTCTGCCTGATGTAGCGGTTTTTTGCAATTCGGACATTTATTCCACAACCCATCCGGTGCTTCTTTTTTCTCCTCTGTTGTAGTAATGATACCTTTTTTTTCTCTCTTAAACCAAGCCATATAATTTTTTGAAGAATTGGACTGCAAAGAAACGAAAAATAAAATAAACTCGAACCTTATTAACCGTAAAAATAGTCAATGGTTTATTGGTTGGTGGTTGATTGCCAATGGTGAAGGTAATTGAAAACTGTTTTTCCCCATGGCCAACTGTAAATTGAAAACTGAAGTGTGTCTTTTTTACACTAAGGATAATGTGTTTTTTACACTAAATAGGCTTTATTTTGCTGTTAGGCAAATAATTCTGTTGTTACAAAAGCTTGTAATGTTAATTTTTTTTATAACTTCGGACTTAATAAAATTAACAAGAAATGAGTTTAAAAGGCTACAAAGGCGTAATTTACGGAGATGCCGTTCAAGAATTATTTGAGCAGGCTAAAAAACATCAGTTTGCTTTACCAGCAGTAAACGTTACCGGTACCAATACGGTAAATGCGGTATTGGAAACTGCAAAGGCAGTAAATTCGCCTGTTATGATTCAGCTATCTAATGGTGGTGCACAGTTCTATGCTGGTAAATCATTAGATAACGAGAAATTACAGGCATGTATTTTAGGTGCGGTATCTGCAGCTAAACATGTACATTTATTGGCAGAACATTATGGTGTTGCTTTGGTTTTACATACCGACCACGCCGCTAAAAAATTATTGCCATGGATTGATGGATTATTGGATCATGGTGAAAAATTCTTTGCTGAAACCGGCAAACCTTTGTTTTCATCTCATATGTTAGATTTATCTGAAGAGTCTATCGAAGAAAATATGGAAATTTCTGCTCAATACTTAGCACGTATGGCAAAGATGAACATGACGATAGAAATCGAGCTTGGCGTAACCGGTGGTGAAGAAGATGGCGTTGATAACAGCGATGTAGACAGCTCCAAATTGTATACACAGCCTAGCGAAGTGGCTTATGCTTACGAAGAATTAAGCAAAGTTTCTCCTCGTTTTACTGTTGCCGCTGCTTTTGGTAACGTTCATGGTGTTTATAAACCAGGTAACGTAAAATTGCAACCGGTAATTTTGAAAAACTCTCAGGATTTTATCAAAGAAAAATTCAACTTAACAGCAGAGAAACCGATTAATTTCGTATTCCATGGTGGATCTGGTTCATCTCAGGAAGAGATCAGGGAAGCCATTTCTTATGGTGCAATTAAAATGAATATCGACACAGATATGCAATGGGCATTTTGGGAAGGTATTTTAGAATATTACAAAAAGAATGAAGGTTATCTTCAAGGTCAGATCGGTAATCCTGATGGCGATGATAAACCAAACAAAAAATACTACGATCCACGTGTATGGTTACGTAAAGGTGAAGAAACTTTTGTAAAGCGTTTAACTACTGCTTTCGAAGATCTGAACTGTATCAACGTTAACGATAAGCTTTAAGGGGTTGGAAAGTTGAAATGTTTTAACGTTGCAACTTTTCAATCTTTCAACATTACAACATAAAGCGAAAGCGCCATGGGTTTAAAACTTATGGCGCTTTTGTTTGTTTTATGGCTATATTTAAGCAAACAAATTTGTAATGGCAAAATCTAAAAACGATACCAAAAAAAATAATTTTTTTGAGAAATTTGCAAATGCGGCAACCAAATTTACAGGTAGTTCTGCGGCATTTATCAGTGCAACCGCTATTGTAGTCATCTGGGCAGTAACCGGCCCGATATTCAACTATTCTGAAACCTGGCAACTTGTAATTAATACTGGAACGACCATTATTACCTTCTTAATGGTGTTTCTGATTCAGAAAGCACAGAATAAAGACGGAAAGGCCATTCAATTAAAATTGAATGAGCTGATTGCTGCACAACAAGGCGCGAGTAACCGAATGGTAGATATTGAAGACCTGAGCGAAAAAGAATTGGATCAATTGCATAAATTTTACGTTACGATTGCTACACTTGCCAAAAAAGAGGACGATATTCATTGCTCGCATTCAATAGATGTTGCGAAGGAATTGAATGAAACAAAAGTAAAATCGAATAAACACTTTAAACACTACGATAATGAGTCTGCACGTTCAAAAAGTTAACCATCCCGAAGATTTAGATAAAGTATTTGCGATCCGTAAAATTGTTTTTGTAGATGAACAGAATTGCCCACCTGAATTGGAATGGGAGCATGAAGATGAATCTACACATTTTCTGGCTACCCATAACGGACAGCCATGTGGTGCCTGTAGGTGGCGCAAAACCGAAAAGGGATACAAATTAGAACGCTTTGCAGTTCTTAAGGAGTTTAGGGGGCAAGGAGTTGGCCGTGCATTAATTGCCGAAGCTTTATCTGATCTGCCTGAAGATGCACATTATATTTACTTAAACTCGCAACTGGATGCCATGAGCTTGTATGCCAAATTTGGTTTTGTGGCTGAAGGTGAGCAATTTGAAGAGGCTGGTATACAGCATTTTAAAATGGTGAAGAAGGTTTGAGTGTGTCTGCTTTAATTATAATTTATGGCTTACAATAAACTTTTCAATCTGATTTCTACACAGATAAGCATTAATGAGCAAGATTTTAATTTAGTTAAGGCGCTATTTGAGTCGGTTAAACATAAAAAAAATGATTTTCTGGAGTTTGAAAATAAAATTCCAGAAAATTTATATTTTATTAATGGTGGTTTTGTACGTGTTTTCCATTATCAAAATGGGAATGAAATAACCAGCCATATCAACTGCCCGCCTGGATTTATTACTTCGTTTAATGGCTTTATAAATCGAAAAAAATCAATAGATAATGTTAAATGCATTACGGATTGTGACCTGTTAAAAATTAACAGAAAAAATTTTGATTTACTTTATCAAAAGTGTCTAAATTGGGATACTTTTAGTAAGCGTATCTACGAAAAATCATTACTATATAACGAACAAAGAGCACAGGATATGATTACCTGCACAGCAGATGAACGTTATCATAACTTAATGAAAAACCATCCTGAAATTATTCAAAATGTGCCCTTGCAATATATTGCTTCTTATCTTGGCATCGAACCACAGTCTTTAAGCCGCATCAGAAAAAAGATCGCCACACTTTCTTAACATTTGTTCAGTATTTTTTATCGGACACTATTGAACTTTACGTCCTCAGAATTTAACATTTTAAGGATGAAAAGTATTAATGGAAAAGTTGCTTTAATAACAGGAGCATCATCAGGTATTGGCGAAGCTTTTGCACACAAATTAGCTGAAATGGGGGCGATTTTAATTTTAACAGCCAGAAGAGTTGATAAATTACAGGAATTAGCTATAAAACTGAATAAACAATACGGAACTAAGGTATTTGTTTTTGCAGCTGATTTAATTAAAAAAGAAGCGCCTGAAATGCTTTATAGCCAAATCATAAATGAAGGGCTAACTGTTGATTTATTGGTAAATAATGCAGGTTTCGGTAAATGGACTAACTTTTTAGATGAAACCATAGCCGAATACGATAATATGTTGGAACTTAACATTAATGCGCTTGTTAAGCTAACACATTTATTCGTACCAGGTATGTTGAAAAATGCAGCGGGAGGTATTATTAACGTGGCTTCAACAGGCGCTTTGCAGCCTTGCCCTTATGTTGGTGTTTACTGTGCAAGCAAATCATTTGTTTTAGCGTTTTCTGAAGCACTGCATGGAGAGTACAGTAAAAAAGGCTTAAAAATTTTGGCACTTTGTCCCGGAAATACTACTACTGGCTTTCAAAGTATTGCAAATGCAAATACAGCGGGAATGAGTGCCCACGCGCCGAAAACCGTGGCCGATATAGGAATTAAAAGTATGTTAAAAGGAAAAAGCTATAAAATTATAGGCTTTGCAAATTACCTAACTTCATTTATTCCAAGGTTTTTCCCGCGAGAAACTGTGATCAATATTGTAAGCAATCTGATGTATAAAAAGGTAAACGGATAAAATAATGGATTTTCTAACATTATTTCTAATGAAATAATGTTAGAAAATCTTATCCAAATATCTTCCCTGATAGCGCCATGGCCTCATTCCATTTATCCATATTTAAATTGAGGTTTTCGCCTTTTGCATTCAAATAGCCAATAACATCTTCCGTAGCAATGTTTCCGGTTAAGTCATCAGCGGCCATTGGGCAGCCTCCAAAGCCTTTTAGTGCAGAATCAATGCGTTTTACGCCTGCCTGATAAGCAGCTTCAATCTTTTCGAACCGATCTGCAGGTGTGGAGTGCAAATGGATCCCAATTTCTGTATCGTTAAACCTTGAAACCAGTTTAGGCAATATAGTCTCAATTTTTTCAGGTGTAGAAACACCAACGGTATCTGCTAAAGATAAAATTTCGACACCCTTGCTTATCAAAACATCCGCCCACTTTTCTACAATTTCGTAATTCCATTCATCGCCGTAAGGATTTCCAAATCCCATTGATAAATAAACAACCGCTTTTTTGTTATTTTTTGCACAAAGTGAAAGCATTTCTTCAACCGTATTTAATGATTGTGATATACTCGAATTGGTATTACGCTGTTGGAAGGTTTCAGAGATCGAAAAAGGAAAACCAAGGTAATGAACCGCCGCATGCTTTACAGCATCCTCTACACCTCTTAAATTGGCTACAATAGCCAACAATTTCGTACTGGTGCTGTTTAAATCTAGCTGGTCTAAAACTTTTGCCGTATCGGCCATTTGCGGAATGGCTTTAGGCGATACAAAACTTCCGAAATCCAGTGTATGGAAACCAACCTGCAGTAACAGGTTTAAATATTCGACCTTAAGTTCAGTTGGAACAAAATCGTGTAGTCCCTGCATGGCATCACGCGGGCATTCTACTAATTTGAAAGTGGTTTGGCTCATGTTTTTGGTTTAACCGCAAAGTGCGCAAAGTTTTTCGCAATGAAAAAACAATTTTTTAACCCGATAGTTCTCTTAAAGACTAAAGACTAAAGACTAAAGACTAAAGACTAAAGACTAAAGACTAAAATACCTTGACTTCCTCTTTTACAGCGGGTATTTCTTCTCTATAATCTACACTTCGATCTTTAGCAAAGGTTCTAATAATTAAACGGGTTCCCCGATCGTAGCTGAAGTAACTCCAAACCCAATTGACGAAAACTATAATCTTGTTTCTGAAGCCTACCAAAGTCATTAAGTGTACAAACATCCAGGTAAACCATGCGAAAACACCCTGGAAGCGGATTTTACCGATATCAACAACAGCTTTATTTCTGCCTACTGTAGCCATTGAGCCTTTATCGAAATATTTAAACTTTTCCAAGGGTTTATTTTCTTTAATGTTGATCAAATTTTTGGCCAGGTGATGTCCCTGTTGGATCGCGGCAGGTGCAACTCCAGGGTGACCGTTAGGTGTTTCTTCATCTATAATGGCGGCCACGTCGCCAATGGCGTATACATTTTGATAACCTACAACTAAATTTTGGGTGTCGGTTTTCAACCGGCCTCCACGCACAACTTCTGCTTTGTCTAAACCGGCTAGAACTTCTCCTTTAACCCCTGCACTCCAAATTACAGTAGAACTTAAAATTGGTGCTTTATCCTGTAAAGTGAGCGTATGTCCGTCATAACCCAATACCCGGGTTTCATTCATGATCTGTACACCCATGTCGGTAAGAAAATCTTTGGCTTTTTTCTGAGCCTGTGGCGACATTACGCCCAATAATTCCGGTGAATTTTCGACCAGGTAAATATTAACCTTACTTAGATCCATCTCCGGATAATCATTCGGAATTACATGTTTTTTTAACTCAGCAATGGCACCAGAGGTTTCAACGCCCGTTGGTCCACCGCCAACCACAACAAAGTTAAGTAAGGCATTTTTTTTATCCTGATCTTTTTCGATCAGCGATTTTTCGAAATTCTGCAAAATCAAACTTCTTAAATCCAGTGCTTCTGGAATGGATTTCATTGGCATGGAATTGGCCTCGATTTCTTTATTTCCAAAAAAGTTACTGGTTGATCCTGTAGCAATAACCAGGTAATCGTACTTAATTCTGCCAATATCGGTTTGTAAACAGTTTTCTGCCGCATTAACTTCTTGAACTTTGGTTACCCGGAAAATGAGATTTTTTTGACCTTTAAAAATCTTTCTTAAGGGGAACGCAATTGAATCGGCTTCTAAACCTCCTGTAGCTACCTGATAGAGTAAGGGCTGGAAGGTATGGTAATTGTGCTTATCGAGCATCACTACCTGAAAAGGTTTATTCTTTAAACGTTTGGCTAACTCAATGCCGCCAAACCCACCGCCAACTATAACTACTCTAGGGTACTCGCTTTTAGGAAGTTGTAAATCCATTTTATCTCTTTTTATCTAACACATAATTAACAAAAAGATAGCCAAAAGGTTTAAAAAATGAGGTTTTGACAGTTATTTCAGCTTAACAAAGCAGATATAACGCTGGTATGACGAAGTGGGATTTTATAGGTTTCTTAGCACTACTTTAAGTTAACTAAACCTGATGGTAGTGAGCATGGAGCGCAGCGGAATAAAATGAACAGCAGGGCTATAGGAACCGAAGAGCCACAGGCATTGCTTTTCTAAAACCAAAAAATATAGCAAACCACTTTTTGTTCTTTTCGTGGTAAAAAAGCATGGCATAAAAAAAGCGCCCCGATAAATCGAGGCGCTTATATATTTTAAGATTTTAATCTCTTATTTTTTCTCTGCAGAACTACCCAAATCGATTACGATAGGCGTAGAGATACATAATGATGAGTACGTACCGATGATACGGCCGATTAACAATGCGAAGATAAATCCGCGGATGCTATCGCCACCGAAAATAAAGATCACCAATAACACGAAGAATACGGTTAATGAGGTTAAGATGGTACGGCTTAACGTACTGTTCAACGCGAAGTTGATTAAGTTGTTACGTGCTTCGCCATGTAAATCTTCTTTGCCAGATTCTTTTAATTTCTCGCGGATACGGTCAAATACAACAACTGTCTCTGTCATGGTGTAACCCATTACCGTTAAAATTGCTGCGATAAAATCCTGACCGATTTCTAATGAGAATGGCATCACACCATCTAAAATTGTATAGAAAGATAATACCATTAAAACGTCGTGGAATAAGGCAATTACCGCACCTAAACCATACTGCCATTTTTTGAATCGTACCACGATGTAGATAAACATGAATAAACAAGAGATCAATACCGCGTAGAAAGCGCCGTTTACAATATCGCTTGCAATGATAGGCGTTACTTTTTGCGAACTTACGATTTCATACTTAGCGCCTGCTAAACCTTTATTTAAAGCATCCTCTACAACTTTATCCGTTTTAATGTCCTGATCTTCGATGTGGAAAGTCGTGGTGATTTTTACCTGGCTATCTTCACCTGCAGTTTTAACCTCAGGCGTTTCGTTACCGAAAACCGGGTTTAACTTGGTTTTTAAATCTTCCGTGTTAACTGCTTTATCGAAGTGAACCAAATAAGTTCTACCCCCTTTAAAATCTACACCTAAGTTTAAACCGCCATTTTTGAAGTACATACCAATACCGGCAATAATGATGATGGTAGAGATAATGTAGTAGATTTTACGACGGCCAACAAAGTTGAAGGCTAAGTTTTTAAATGCATTACGGGTTAAGCTGTTATCGAAACTTACCTCGATTTTGCGGTTTAACAACGATTCGAAAACTACTCTTGAAATGGCTACAGCTGCAAACAATGAAGAAAGGATACCGATACATAAAGTGGTAGCAAAACCTTGAACCGGACCGCTACCAAATACATAAAGAATAGCACCTAAAATGAACAAGGTAACGTTTGAGTCGATAATGGAAGGCATTGCATGTTTAAAACCTTCTTTAATTGCAGAAGCAGTGTTCTTGCCATGCGCAAGCTCTTCACGTACACGCTCGAAAATAAGGATGTTTGCATCTACCGATAAACCAATAGTTAATACGATACCCGCGATACCAGGTAAGGTTAATACTGCTCCAAGCGATACCAAAATACCAATGATGAAAAATAAGTTGATTAACAACGCAAAGTTCGCAACCCAACCTGCACGGTGATAATACAGCGCCATGAAGATTAAGATAACGATAAAGGCAATTACGAATGAGATTAAACCATCGTGAATAGCCTGGGCACCTAAAGTTGGACCAACTACATAACTACCTGCAATACGAGCAGGAGCAGGTAATTTACCAGCTTTTAAGATGTTGGATAAATCTTTGGTGTCTGCCTGGGTAAAGTTACCCGTGATTGAAGAAACGCCACCGGCAATTTCGTTCTGAACGGTAGGAGCGGAATAAACCTGATTATCCAATACAATCGCAATAGATTTTTTGTTATTTGGATCAGCAGCAGCTTCAGCAGTGATTTTTTTCCATTTAGCAGAACCTTCACTGGTCATGTACATGGTTACCTCTGGTTTACCTTTTTGATCAAAATCAGCACGCGAATCGCTGATCGCCTCACCACCTAAATCTGGTTTGCCATCGGCACTAACAACTTTAATAGCATATAATTCGAAAATTTTCGAACCTTCTCGAGGTTTAACGCTCCACATAAATTTCATCGTAGATGGAATAGATGCAGCTACTTCAGGAAGTTTTAAATAAGCATTAACCTTTGCCGTGTCTTTTTGCAGCGACATACCAACCACTGCGCCAGGCATTAATTGTTGTTGTCCGTTTTCGCCCTGGTAAATCGGAAGGTTAAGAACAGCATAAAGTGGGTTAGATTTAATCAATTCGGCTTTAACTGCGCTCGAATCTTTTTTACCTAAGCCTGCAAGTTTGCTACCTTTAGCTGTAGTATCTTTAGCAGCAGCTTTTTCCAAGCCAGCTAATTTACCACCAGCAGCCGGAGCAGCCGTTGTATCTTTAGCAGCTGGAGCATCAGTTTTTAATGTTGCCGCTAAAATTTTATTAATGTTTTCTAATAGTGGTGCAACTTCCTGTACCTGGTATACCTGCCAGAACTGTAATTCGGCAGAACCCTGTAAAAGTTTAGCGATACGCTCTTTATCCTGTACACCTGGCATTTCGATTAAGATACGGTTACTGCCTTCTTGTTTTTGCATGTTCGGGCTAACTACACCGAAACCATCAATACGTGAGCGTAAAACTGTAAATGAACGATCGATAGCACTGGTTGCTTCTTTTTCCAAAAAAGATTCAACTTCATTATTGCTTGCATTAGGTTTTAACTGAGATGCATTATCCTGATTAGAAAAATAATCTGCAAGTTTTACTCCTGGGCTTAATTTTTCGAATTCATCAACAAAAATTTTGATGTAATCTTTACCACCGGCATTTAATTGAATCTGTGCGTTTTGAACTGCTTTGTTGAAGTTCGCATCAGTAGGATTACCCGCCAATGATTTTACCAACTCTGCCAACGATATCTCCATCGTCACATTCATTCCGCCTTTTAAATCCAGACCCAAATTAATCTCTTTCGCTTTTACCTCCTGATAAGTAAATCCAACAACTGGATAAACTTTTACGGTACTCATCGAATCTAAGTAAGCCTTTTCTTTGGCTAAATCACCCTTCGCAGCGTTTTTTGCGTCTTTTTCTACCTTGGATGCTACCAAAGTAAAAGAAAGTGCGTACGCACAAACGATAGCCAATACTATCGCTATAAACTTAATAAAACCTTTTCCTTGCATTGTTTGTTTAAAATAATTTGTCTTTCGCTGTTTTTTAACAAGTCGGCAAATCTAATTAAATTTTTAAATTATAGAACCCCTTAATTGATAATTTATTAACATTAATTTTTATCGGGCAATAATCCTTCGAGATTCATCGTGCAGAATTTATTATGGATGACTAAATTTAGAATGAAATAGATTTGGAAAGCAGTTACAGCAGCTTTTAGGCTTTGTTTCATCCCACTATTTTTTTACTCTTTTTCTGCTGTGGTGCTGAGGCACGAAGCATCTTTTTATACATGGGTTCTTAGCGTGAAAGATAAATCTTTTATTGAAAAGCAATACCTGTGTTTCTTTGGCTCTGATAGTCCCGCTGTCCGTTTTATTTCGCTGCGCTTCATGCTCACTGCCATCGGGTTTAGCTGGCAATGGAAGAAGAACTATTCAAGTAGAAATAGAAGTCGCTCCAGTTCAACTCACTAAATGATTAATATTTGGCTTTATTACTAACGAGATCGTCATGCTGAATTTATTTCAGCATCTTTCTGATAAAATAGACCCTGAAATGAATTCAGGGTGACGACCCTAAAACAAGGTATTTTAGTCGCTAAATCCTTTCTAAAACCTCAAAAGTATAATCGTACTTGTTTTTTTCATCCGCTTTGTGTGTTTCGCTGCTAATCACTTTCCATTCTTTCCTGTCAATTTCAGGGAAAAAAGTATCGGCATCAAAGTTATGATGAATAGTAGTGAGATATAATCTATCCGTTTTAGGTAGTGCCTGTTTGTAGATTTCGGCACCACCAACAATAAATACCGGTTTCTCTTCAGATTTGGTAATTTCTAAAGCCTCGTCCAGGCTGTTTACTACTTCAACACCCTCAATTTTTAAATGGGTGTCGCGCGTAATTACAATATTTCGGCGGTTTGGTAATGGTTTACCTACCGAATCAAAAGTCTTACGGCCCATAACAACGGTATGCCCGCTGGTGGTTTGCTTAAAAAACTTTAAATCGGCTGGCATGTGCCATAAAAGCTGGTTGTTTTTGCCTATTGCGTAATTTTCGCCAATGGCTACAGCGATGGAAAGGTTTTTTGGTTCATTGGTCATTAGTCATTGGTTTATTAGTATCTGCACGGTGTGTTAAGCAAAGTTTGTTAGGCCAGATTCCGACATGCATCAACGATAAGTTAAAATTTGTTTAGATTTTTGCCGATATACTTAATATAGGCATTTAGTTTTAAATGCATTGTTTGCAGTTCTGCATAAAGCGCTGCGTAACAATCTTCAGATATCAAATTTCTATTTTTTGATTTTCTCAGAAAGGATTTTACTTCTAAAACTGAGCCCCTGCTGTAATAGCAAAAGTTTTTATTCTCTTTAAAATGATATCTGCCGTAGCCTTCCGCTATGTTGGCACTAATAGAATCAGCTGCTCTGCATATTTGCTTTCCGATAGTATCTTTCGCAAAATAATCCCATCACATAACAATGTCCCCTATTTTATCAGAAATTGACTCTGAAAGATTATAAACTTCTAGATCCTCTAATTTGTAATTCATTTTTCATTTAGTTTACCTGAATTTATATTTCGGGATGATTTATAAAGTCAGCTGCTTAATTCTGCACCCAAACAAATGAACAATTGGCTAATGACCAATAAACAAATATTATACCGCAACAATACCTTTAATATGCGGATGCGCTTCGTAGTTCTCCAATGTAAAATCCTCAAATTTAAAATCAAAAATGCTTTTCACTTCAGGATTGATTTTCATGGTTGGTAGTGGTTTTGGCTCCCGGCTTAATTGCAGGTTAGCCTGCTCGATATGGTTGTTGTATAAATGGGCATCGCCAAGGGTGTGGATAAAATCTCCGGCTGCCAAACCGCAAACCTGTGCCACCATCATGGTAAGCAGTGCATAGGAGGCAATGTTAAAAGGTACACCAAGGAAAATATCTGCACTTCGCTGATATAACTGGCAGCTTAACTTCCCATCAGCCACATAGAATTGAAAAAAAGCGTGACAAGGCGGTAAAGCCATATTTTCGATTTCGGCTACATTCCAGGCCGAAACAATAATCCTGCGCGAATCGGGATTGTTTTTGATCGTATTGATGATATTGGTGATCTGATCGATATGCTGCCCGTCTGGTGTTGGCCAGCTTCTCCATTGCGAACCATAAACAGGCCCCAGGTTGCCGTTTTCATCGGCCCATTCGTCCCAGATACGTACACCGTTATCCTTCAGGTATTTAATGTTGGTGTCGCCGGTTAAAAACCAGATCAGTTCGTGTATGATAGATTTTAAATGCAGTTTCTTTGTAGTTACCATCGGAAAACCCTCCTGCAGGTTAAAACGCATCTGATAGCCAAAAACACTTATGGTTCCGGTGCCGGTACGGTCGTGCTTTTGAGCGCCATGATCCAGCACATGCTGCATTAAATCTAAATATTGTTTCATATTACTGTGATAATTTACAAATATCTAAAATTTATCAAAAGTTGAATATTTTAGTTATTGACACTATGCACTTTTTAAAATTTATGAATTCATTACTTTTGGATACTTTGTTATGAAAACATAACATTGTATGTTTGCAATGAAGGTCGTTGCTGTTTTTGCAATTAGGACTCCAGACTGACGACTCAAGACTTCAGACTAATATGCTATCTTTTCCCAACGCAAAAATTAACTTAGGTTTAAATATCACCGAAAAACGTGCTGATGGTTACCACAATCTCGAAACCGTTTTTTATCCGATTAATATTAAGGATGCGGTCGAAATTACGGATGCTGATGAAACCTCATGCAAAATTCACGGTATCGGTATTCCTGGCGATCCTAACGATAACCTCTGTTTTAGAGCCTATCAGTTAGTGAAAAGAGATTATGATATTCCTGCACAGCAGATCAATTTGCTGAAAAACATTCCGGTTGGTGCAGGCTTGGGTGGAGGATCAGCAGATTGTGCCTTTCTGATCAAACTGTTAAATGATAAATTCAGGCTGGAAATGTCTGTTGATAAAATGGAGAATTATGCCCGCCAGTTAGGTGCCGACTGTGCATTTTTTATTGAAAATAAACCAGTTTACGCATTTAATAAGGGTGATGAATTTGAGCGGTATGAAGTAGATTTGTCAGCCTGGTTTAAAGTTTTGGTGAAACCGCCTGTACACGTGAGTACGGCCGATGCTTATGCACATGTAAAACCGCAAAAACCTTTGCAATCGTTAAAAGAAATCTTACATTTGTGCTCAACAACATGGAAAAATAAGGTTATCAACGATTTCGAACTATCGGTATTCGCAAAGTATCCCCAAATTCGTCAAATAAAAACCAGTTTATATGATGCAGGCGCAACATTCGCTTTAATGAGTGGTAGCGGTTCGTCGGTTTTTGCAATTTTCGACCATCCGGTTAAATTGCCCGAACTGGAAAAAAACAACTTAGTTTATTATAATATTTAAATAGAGCTTAAAGGTTAAAGCAGAAAGACTAGAGCAAATGTGTCTTGATTCTTTATACTAAATACTCGATACGAATAAAATGAATATAAATCTAGTCCGCAAGAGCGGTAAATTTAATTTTGAGGCAGAAAATGAGAGCGGTTTTACTGTAGAGTTGGATGCAAAAGCTGCTATTGGCGGTGAGGGAAAAGGGTTCAGGCCAATGGAGATGTTACTTATCGGATTAGGTGGCTGCAGTGGTATTGATATGGTAAACGTACTTACTAAGCAAAAAGAACCATTAAACGACATTAAAATTGCTATCAACGCTACCCGTAAGGAAGAAGAAATGCCCCCGATTTTTGATGTAATCGATATTCACTTCGATTTGTTTGGGGATTTAAGCATCCAAAAAGTTGAACGTGCATTAGCCATGACTTTCGATAAATATTGCTCGGTATCTAATATTTTAGGCCGATCAGCAAAAATTAACTTTACTTATAAAATAAACAAATAGAGAATAGGGTATCAAGTAGCAAGTATCAAGAAGGAGGGACGTTATAAGCAATATGCCGGGCTTGATATGCTAATCTTGATACTAAAGTCTTGATACTTGATACTCAAATCTTGATACTAAAAATGAAATCCGAAAATTTTGAAACCATAGCTATACGCACACAAACCGAACGCAGCTTACATAAAGAGCACTCATCGCCAATTTATCTTACCTCGAGTTATAAATTCGATGATGCGGAAGAAATGCGTGCGCTGTTTGCCAATGAAAAGGAGGGCAATGTATATAGCCGTTATTCAAATCCAAATACTTCAGAGTTCATCGAAAAAATGTGTCTTTTGGAAGGTGCAGAGGATGGCTTTGCAACAGCTACCGGTATGGCGGCCATTTTTACTACATTTGGTGCTTTCTTGAAAAATGGCGATCACCTGGTTTCCAGCAGATCGGTTTTTGGTTCTACGCACCAATTGTTGACCAATGTTTTTTCTAATTGGGGAGTAACTTTCGATTACGCAGATTTAGACAAACCGCAGGACTGGGAGGCTTTAATTAAGCCAAACACTAAAATGATTTTTGTAGAAACCCCATCCAATCCCGGTATTGATATCATTGATCTTGAATTTTTGGGCAATCTGGCTAAAAAACATGATATTTTGCTGGTTGTTGATAATTGCTTTGCCACACCGTATTTACAACAGCCGATTAAATCTGGTGCGCATATTTCTATCCACTCGGCTACCAAATATATTGATGGTCAGGGGCGTGTGTTGGGAGGGATTATCTTAGGCACTAAAGAACTAATTGCAGATGTGATTGGTTTTGCCCGTCACAGCGGACCAGCGTTATCGCCTTTCAATGCATGGATATTATCTAAAAGTTTAGAAACTTTGGCTATCCGTATGGACCGTCATTGCGAAAATGCTTTAAAAGTTGCTGAATACTTAGAAAAACACCCCAAAATTAAATTGGTTAAATATCCGTTCCTGCCTTCGCACCCTCAATACGATATTGCTAAAAAGCAAATGAAACAGGGTGGTGGCATTGTAACCATTGTAGTTGATGGTGGTATAGATGCTGCACGTAAATTTATGGATGGTCTGCAGCTATTTTCAATCTCGGCAAACCTGGCTGATACCCGCTCTATAGCAACACATCCGGCAACAAGTACGCACAGCAAACTGACCGAAGCGCAGCGTAACGAAGTCGGAATTGAACAGGGATCTATCCGTTTATCAATCGGTTTAGAACATATTAATGATATTTTAGCAGATATTGAACAGGCTTTGGCTTAGTTTAGACTTAAAAATAAATAATGAAAAAGGGAGCTGTAAACACAGCTCCCTTTTTTTGCTTTAGGTCAATATCATTATTCATATTTAGAAAAATCAACTGCAAATATGCAGCGGTTAACCTGACTGCCATTGTTAGCACCGGCGTTAGGTTCAAATTCTGTTAAACTCCATAAATATCCATATTGCGTTTCAAAATATAATGATTCGGCTCCATAAGGCCACCTGTATCTTATCGCATTGGTGTCGCCATCGGTATATCTGGCAAGGCGGGCAGTTGATCCGAATGATTCGCTCGGTGATCCCGTGCAGGAAAGCCATGTTCTGTTGCCTTTTCTGAAAACACCCTGTATGCCATGTGCATGATCGGAAGCAAACAGATTATTTTTAGGGATCACGGTTTGTATACCAGAATTTTGCAGTTCTCCAGAACTGTTAATTGGAAATCCGAATATTTTGGGTACAATTGAGGCATCGGCGCTGCCAGCATAATATTGGCCCGTCCATAGCTGGTTGTTTTCGTAATTTACCTGTACTGTAGAAAATGGACTTGCATCATTGATTTTATAATAACCTACTTGTGGGAGGATATACCTGTAATTAAAAGCATAAAGGTTACCACTGGCATCTTTGCCACATTTATTTTCGGTGCCGGTTCCAGAACTTACTTCGATAATTTTATCTAAATCAAATACCCTTAGGCCTAAGCTTGTACTGCTTAAATAAATCTTACCATTAAAATAAGCGATTCCACCTGCATGGACATTTAATGGTGCATACAAGCTGTATTGTGTATAATCTAACGTTCCTGTTGGAAGGGAAGGTTGTACCAGTAAAATGTGCCTGTAAGTTAAATAAGTGCTCGAACTCGGACTAATATCGATGAGGCTTATTCTAGATCCTTTGCTTTCAGCCGCATCTTTGGCGTACCAGCTCACCAGCAAGTAACGCACACCATTCCTGGAGAAACCTGCAATACCCTGAGGTCGCCAAATAGAAGTGGTTTCATCATCTTCATTCCATCTGATACCCCTTACCCTGTTTTCTTCGGGCACATTAAAGCCATATACCTCAGTATAAGCACTACCACCAATGGCCTGGCGGTTTTTATCAATTTGTGTAGGGTTTAAAAATGAAAAACCGGCGCTGATATAAGCCGATGTATTAGAATAAGTATTTACGCTTGCGGCAGCGCTAACTGCTTCGGTACCGGCCATCAACATGTTTTTGTCGTGGTTTGGCGTACTGGTCTGATCTGCTGTCGAGGTGTTCTTTTCGCAGGAGAATGTTAATAGGCAGGACACCAATAGCATCCCGATCATATTTTTTTGCATGAGTTTACAAGGTTGATTGTTATGGTAAAGTAGTAACAAGTTTAGGGGTTAGATATAAACTTTAAACTGAAACGGTGTTAAGAATTGGTTATGTTTAAGATTTTTAGCTTATCAGTAGCTATCGCAATTAAGCCATGATTTCATCATAAGTGCGGTTTCCTAATTACATTACAAATGAAATAAAACTTTGGATATTCACCAGCGCATAAACTTCAGGATTTCCACAGATGAACTAAATTCGTGATGTGAGTACCGCTAACTTTATCTTGCCTGAACTCCGATTCTCCGCTCCACACTTTTCGCCCAACTCACTTCTTACCCTACATCAATGCACAGTAAGCTTCACGGTATTAACTTTGTTTCATAAATAAGAAAAGGAAATTTATGTCACAGTTTATTTTGCACAAAGAAAACACCCGCGGTCATGCTAATCATGGCTGGCTAAATGCACACCACTCATTCAGTTTTGCTAATTACTACAATCCGGAAAGGATGCATTTCGGGGTTTTAAGGGTTTTAAATGATGACTTGATTGATGGTGGTATGGGCTTTGGTACCCATCCGCATGATAACATGGAAATTATTACCATTCCGTTGGCAGGTGCAATTGCTCATAAAGATAGTATGGGTAATTCGGCAGTAATTAAAAATGGAGAAATCCAGGTGATGAGTGCCGGAACTGGTGTGAGCCATAGCGAGTTTAACGCTGATGCAAACGAGCAATTAAATTTATTGCAGATCTGGTTGTTCCCGAACAAGAAAAACGTTACACCACGTTACGATCAGCAGACATTGGATGTTGCATCTAGGCACAATAACTTCCAGCAGATTTTATCGCCAAATGCTGATGATGCCGGTGTATGGATCCATCAGGATGCCTGGTTCTCGTTAGGTAAATTCGATGCCGGATTTGAAACTGAATACAAAATCAAAAAAGCAGGTAATGGTGTTTATGCTTTTGTAATCAATGGCCAGGTAACCATAAACGGGCAGGTGTTGAGCAAAAGAGATGGTTTAGGGGTGTGGGACACGGACAGTATTAGTTTTAAAGCCCAAACTGCAGATGCAGAGGTTTTATTGATGGACGTGCCGATGGAATTGAAATAAAATAATTTAATCAAACCTCGCAGGTTTTAAAACCTGCGAGGTTTATTTAGGTAAAGAATATGCAAACTACCATACTTTATATCGGCAGGGATACTGAGATTACAACTGTGATGAACCGCTTGTTGAATGCAAGGCCAGAGTGGAAGGGTATCTGTGTATGCACGGATGAAGAAGCGATCAAGATTTGCCAAACCAATGAAATAGATTTGGTACTCTTGGGAAATGGCATTGATGCCGCATGTGAAAAAGCATTAAGAGTAAGGCTAACCGGGCTTAAACCAAACGTGAAAATTATCCAGCACTATGGTGGGGGAAGTGGACTCCTTTATGGCGAAATAATGTCGGCACTAAATTAAGTAAAGAAATATTTTTTACACTTTGCTATTACTCCCTCCAATAGCTGCAGTTGCTAATCCACCTAAACGGGATTGCAGCGATATCCTTTTAAAATTAGCACCTGCTTCCGTTTCACTGTGATGCTAAGGTACGAAGCATCTGTAAGCGATGAAACAGATGCTTCGTACCTCAGCATCACAATTGCATTTTAAAAGATTTAGCGAAAAGCCCGACTGTCAATCAATAGCGCTGCAGGACTTGATTTTCAAAACACTTTAAGCTAATCTCATTAAAGCTAGTTGTACGCAGCAAAAATAAACCTTGATGGTCTGTGAGACACAGACCATAGAATTTTTGGGCTTTAGCTAATGTAATCTCTATCCTCGTCGCTTAAGGTATTTTTATTTTCTATCGTAGTTTGATTTCTCTCCATCTCGTCATCGTAACTGCTTATTGTTTTCCGCGGACGGCCTACAACGAAGCCGATGATAAAACCTACGATGATGCAAACGCCTATAACGATCAGCTTGGATACCTGAACATCGTTTGCAACGATAAAGTTAAATGGAACCTCATCACTATTCAAAAATAAGAAGGCGGTTAATAGTGCCGTTAATATGATTATCGAGATTGTTTTTGCGCTCATGTTTTAAAAGCTATAGTTAAATGAAAACTCTAATATCGGATTTTGATTGTAAATCTGGTTAACAAAAACCAATCTTGCCCCTAAATCTGCAACAGGTTGATAGCGTAAAAGGTTTACGCTCGTGTTTAATTCTACGCCATAAGTTTTTGGATCGTTAAAGGTTGTGCCCTTGCCGATGTTCTCATAGTGGCAAAATAAACCCGCCCTTAAATTTCTAACATAAGCAAAAGGACCTAACTCCCAATCGGGAAAAGCAAATGGGAAACGATAATTGAAAAGCAGACTATTTTGTAGTTTGCTTTTAGCTAAGATATTGTTGTATCCATAAACCGTTGCGATCTCTGTTGCGTACTGATTTACCCCGGTTGCTTTTTGATAATTAAAGCTGGCCAGGAAGGAATGGTTTTTTGCTAAGCCCGGGAAGTACAGGAAGCTTTCGAGTGCCAGGATTTCTCCTTTTAAATTTTTGTCGAAGGGCTGGTGATTGTAAGTTGCCCTGAGCACCTGTGCCCACCTGGGCGCAATATCTCTTTCGGTAGTGCGTACACTGTGGTTGAAAGTGAAATTATATTCCATCGGAAATTTAAGCTCCCGGATAAAACCAGAAGGCATGTTTTCTGGCATGTATCTTTGCGTAAAACTGGTTGCCGTATTCAGGGTAAAAGCATAGTTGTGATTGCGTGCATTAAACGATAATGGAAGGGATGCATTAAGTTTGATATAATTCTCACGCCAATCGCCTTGTTGTACCGGATTTTTAGCACGGTAGAACGTGCGTTTAGGTCTGTTCCGGTATAAGATGCTCAATACGGGGTAAAGTGCTTTATAGCTAATGTCTGCAGTGTATTCAAAGCGCTTTAAATCCCGGTGGTATTTAGCCCCCGTGTAGAAGTTCATCGTATTCAACAAATTATTAGATTCCAGTTGCAGGCCAAAAATATATTCGTTGTCTATAACGGGAACAATGCTGTGTACGCTGAAAAGATTTAATGCGGTATGGTACCGCTTAGAAGGGTATATACTATCGGGAATATTTTCAAAAACATTACCAACATTTTCCTGCTTTTCTGCTGCTGCAGCAAAATCAATAAAATTATTTTCGCCTACCGGTTTTTCTGTAAGAGTGGCTTCTGCGATTTCATATCCGTTAATTTTGTAATCATTAAAAATGATTTTTCCATCAGGGGTTTCGGTAGGGTTGAAGGCACCGTATTTGGCTGCGGTTAATGCACTAATTTTTTTTGAAGTGGGATCAATTTGGTAAATGTTATTGATGCCATTGAAATGTGCATTAAAAACAATTTTATTATTGATAAATACCGGACGATTGAGTTGTTGACGACTGTTAGAAATCAATGCTGATTTTTTTTCTCCATCTATCAGCCACAAACTTTTTCCTTTTTCTGTTACGCCGATATAGGCGATTCTATTTCCTGATTGATCGAACGACGGGGTTTGCAGGATTTCATTTTCAGGATTTGGATAAGTCTTTAAAATTTTTCCTGAACCTGCATCCAGTTCAACCAGGTTAAACTGATTGTTCAGTTCCACTTTTGAAGCAATGATTCTTTTGCCATCATTGGATAAGCTGGGAGAAAAAAGTCTGCTCCTGCTACTTAATTTTTTGAATTTTTTGGTCTTCAAATTATAGGAGCAGATTACACTATAACTTCGCTGTTTATACCTTGGGTCGTAGCGGATTTCATCCCAGACTAGTAAGTCGTTTTTCAAGCTAAACCAAGGCTGTTCCTGATAGCCGATTCCGAATAATTTCTGCTCTGATTTATCATCGTTAATTATCACGAAATATCTGGCATCTGTCTTGCTTTCTTTTAGTGCTAAAATGTGTTTTTTATTGAGTCTTACAGGAAAGAAATAATCGGTTGCCAAATCTGTCTTTTTATTTAAGCGCTCATAATTTTCTGTAACCGATTTTTCTTGTTGTATTTTCCATTCTCCAGCAAGTTTGTTTTGGGTGGAAAGAAAGTAGGCGCTGGAATTTTGTTTGGTAAATTTTTTTAAACTCTGCGAAAAGGGATAAAGTCTTAAAGGTCTTTTTCTAATGTCGCTAAGTATACTGTCGGAAATAAACTGCCCGTATTTTTCTTTCATATCCGATACCATCAAATACCCGGTTTGGTAGTAGCCAGGCGTTACGTCTTTATTAGAACCAAAATAGGCTTTACTGTAAGATATTTTTCTTCCTTCTAAAATGGAAGCCCGGTATGGCATGATCCAATTGGGCTGCCTCCCTCTGCCTGAATTGGTCAGCGCCGTTTCATTTACTACCGCATCGCCCTCGAAAAACCAAATCGGGATGGCCGCACCAAAGTAAGCGAAGTAAGCCAGTTCAGGGAAAGGATGTGCTTGTGTTCCTGTCAATTTGTCAAACTGGGCAACGTGTCTAAGCTCATGTACGGCCAGGTTGTTTAACCAATCCTGACTATCGAAAAATTGAGGTGGGGTAGCATAGAATTCAGACTTCTTAGGAGCAAGCTGTACAAATCCATTTGCAATGGTTCCGCGGTTCTGGAGAAGGAGGGGGATGGCCGTTTTTTGTTGCCTTAAACTGAGTCCTACTTTGGGGTAAATGAAGGGTAGGGTATTAGCCATTCTTTGCGCTTCTTTCTCCAGTTCTTGTGGGTAGATGATTTTAAAGCCACCAGAATAAATATAGTTCCATTTTACACTAAGTGGGTTTTGCGCAGTGCTGAAAATCTGACCAGAAACAGATAGCGAAGTAATACTTAAACTTATTGATGCTAAGTACTTGATAATTAATTTTTTGTTTGATATTTTTAAGTTCATCTAAATTATTTGCTAAAATATTTAGTTTTTTAAATTTTAAAGTGATCTACAGATGTAAATTTTTAATTTATATTTTTTATAATAAGGTGTTGATTTATAGTTTTTAATAAAATTTAAATGAATTCAGTAAATGTTAAGTTTATTGAATTTTTTAACCTGATTTTACGTCAGATTTAGGCGCTTCATCACATTTTTTATCAATGATTATTAACTGATTTAATTTACACTTATTAATCGATTTTCTTCGAAAATTTTTGCTTCTATTTAAATTTCAGTATGAATTTTATAATGGGGTTTTTGTTCTGAAAATGGAACCCAGGTTTTGTGAATTTCAGAATCCTGCCTAGTATTATGTAAGGACTTAAAAATTACCCGGCATATTTAAGCAGGAGGAGAATAATCTTCACTTCTGAATTGATTTCTTCGCAGTCTGAAATGGGATCTCGAGCAACGTCAACTCGGAGAATTTATACTACCAAATGCATGAACTGATGCCGATTCATTATCTGGTTTTATTCTGATCAGAATATTTTTATGACAAAATGTCTTTAAAATGATTTGCGTAATTCAGTCTGTTTTTTTTATTATTAAGGATGGATTTAACTTTCATAACCTGCAATTTTTAAATTCTGGTAATTCCGAATACTAAAGTTTAGCATTAAAATTTCGGTTTTTTGTAAGTAAAATCAAGTTTTTAGCATCAAAATTCTTCACTAAATTTTAATTCAGGTGTCCCATTTTGTATGTTTTTTTAATGTTTTTGGGCCTTAAATTGTCAATTTTTTATCTCGGTAATGCGATTTCCCTGCGATATTCTCGGGTAAAGTTCATTGGGATATCTTTTTTGTGAAAAATTTATTTTTATGTTAAAAAGGCTTTTATTGTTGTTTGAAGGCACTTTTTGGTTGTTTTTGTTTGTTATTTCATAATCGGCGGATTAGTCAAATTTTGGCGCTTTTCTGAGTGATTTAGGCTAAACCTGAATAATTAATCAGGTTTTTTTTACAAGATATTTTCTAAATATTATGTTTTTAAAATCTAAATTTTTCAGCTTAAAACAGGCAGTTTTGGGTGACGCTGGTAAACAGATCGAAAGCTATAATATTTGCATATTTCACTTTAGTTGTATGTATTTAGTTGATGGCATTCCATCATATTTATCCTTTTTTTGGAGAATTTAAACTGGATTTTTTTCTTAGATTTTACAGGAATTTATTTGATGTTTTTTAGGCCGTTTTTATGAATTTGAACCTTAATTTGTCAGGCTTTTAAATGCTGATTATGTTTCGTTTTTATATCTTTTTCATAAGTATTTCTATGCTATATTTTAGCGATTATTGTGTGCTGTTTTTAGTCTTAAAATGATGGTTTTTTGATTTGATTTTTTAGTTGTATTTCTTTGTTTTTTTGGCTTGCTCACTATTGGATTTTACTGTTTTAATTTTACTCTGTTTATCAGTTGTTTTTGATGTTCTTTTTGTTTTTAGATTATACTGTATCAGCGTTGTGATCCTGTGGTTTTATTTAGGTTTTTTATCATAGGTATAATAATATTTTATGGTTGATATGAGGCTGATAATTTAGCTTTACAACAAGAGCTTTTTTTTGTTAGCTACCTCATTTTATTGACAGTGAATTTCTATGTTGATAAGTGAATTAATAAAAAAATATTCAATTTATCTTGTCATGTATTGGAAGTGGTTAGCTTTGATTAATTTGGATACTGGAGTATAAGAATACAGTAAAATGGTATGAGTTACCTGATAATATTATCATTTCGGTCGGATCCGATAGCGATCGGTTGGAACACGCGGATAAAATCTGCTTGAAGAGCTTTCCACTTCGCCTTGCTCCGGTCGGGATGACGCGCCGTTTTTAAGATACTATTAGTGATAGTGGCAGGTAAATTAGTTGAGTTTCTGAATGCCTAATAATGCGATATTGGTTTAAATAGATCTCTCGATTTCGTGTTGCTCCGGTCGGGATGACGTGCCGTTTTTAAGAGGGATATTCGTAATAGTAGCAGGTAGATTTGTTGAGTTTCTGAATGCTTAGTGAGGCGAAATTAGTCTGGAAAAATCTCTCCACTTCGCGTTATTCCGGTTGGGATGATGCGCCGTTTTTATTAGCGCTATTAGTAATAGTGGCAGGTAAATTAGTTGAATTTCTGAATGCCTAATAATGCGAAATTGGTTTAAATAGATCTCTCCACTTCGCCTTGCTCGGGTCGGGATGACGCGCCGTTTTTAAGAAGGCTATTAGTGATAGTGGCAGGTAGATTTGTTGGGTTTCTGAATGCTTAGTGAGGCGAAATTAGTCTGGATAAATCTCTCCACTTCGCGTTGTTCCGGTCGGGATGACGCGCCGTTTTTATTAGCGCTATTAGTAATAGTGGCAGGTAAATTAGTTGAGTTTCTGAATGCCTAATAATGCGATATTGGTTTAAATAGATCTCTCGACTTCGTGTTGCTCCGGTCGGGATGACGCGCCGCTTTTTAAGAGGGCTATTAGTGATAGTTGCAGGTAGACTTGATGAGTTTCTGAATGCTTAGTGAGGCGAAATTAGTCTGGATAAATCTCTCCACTTCGCGTTGTTCCGGTCGGGATGACGCGCCGTTTTTATTAGCGCTATTAGTAATAGTGGCAGGTAAATTAGTTGAGTTTCTGAATGCTTAGTGAGGCGAAATTGGTTTAAATAGATCGCTCCACTTCGCCTTGCTCCGGTCGGGATGACGCGCCGTTTTGATGAAAGATGTATGTCGTATTGTTGGGTAATTTACCAATAGGATTCTACAGCTTATTCTTTCTCTTTTTGTAAATAGGATATAAGAATATCGATCCTAAAATAATCGTTGCCCCAATATAAAACCCACCGGTCATTTGTTCTTTGCTTTGAAAGAAAATAAAAGCTAACACTATGCCATACACAGGTTCCAGATTGGTAATTAAAGCGACTCTGAAAGCAGATAGCGTTCTCATCACAGCAACCCCGGCAACGTAAGCTACGGATGTGCATAACGTACCTAGAAGCGTGAGATAGAACCAGTTTTTAGCGCTTAGGTTGAATGCGGTGTGCAACAGCGAGCCATCATATAAACGATATAACGTGATCCAAAAAAAAGCACCAACAAGCTCATAAAAACTAATGATAGAAGGTTCGCTTTTTTGTACCAGTGTGGAATTTATAGTTGAAAAAAGACTCGACGCAACTGCCGCTAACAAACCAAAGATAATTCCTAAAGTATACTGGCCTTCGAATTTAAAGATCATATATATCCCTAAGATGATTAGTAAACCGATTAAGATATCGCCTGGTTGTATGGGTTGTTTTTTGATCAGTGGTTCTAAGATGGCTGTAAATAGCGTAAAAGAAGAGAGGCATACCAGGGTTACGGAAACCGTAGAAACTTTGATGGCATGGAAGAAAAATATCCAGTGGATGGCTACAATCCCGCCCGTTAAAAAGAATTGGACAAACTGTTTCTTACTAATTTTAATATCCTTTTTAAGGATCAAAAACCAGGCTAAAAGTGTAACTGCGGCAATCAATACCCGGTACCAAACCATAGGAACTGCAGCTATGGAAATCAATTTACCGAGTACGCCCGTAAAGCCCCAGACAAATACGGTAAGATGAAGAATGAGTAAATTCTTTTTGGTAGTGTCCATCACTATTTTGGTGCTTTTCTTAAAAGGTAAAAACCTAACAAGCCAAAGAATAGTGTTGGCATAATAACGGCAGCAAAAGGAGGTAATCCACCTTTAGTTGAGAACATTTGGGTGAACTGATTGAATACGATATAAGCAAAGCTAATGAAGATCCCGATACCTAAGGATACACCCACGCCTCCGCGAACCTTACGCGACGACAGCGCTACGCCAATCAGCGTTAATACGAAGGCGGAAAGCGGGTGTAGATAACGTTTGTATTTCTCAAACTGAAGGTCGTTCATTACACCTGTTCCGCGGATTTTTTCTTTTCTGATCTTATCCGTAAGTTCTTTAGTGGTTAAATTTTGCACCACATTATCATAGGCTGAAAAATCATCCGGGCGCATATCCAGGATGGTATCCTTAAGCTTGCCATTACCATAAATCATGGTTTCTTTCAGGCCATCTATCTTGCGGATGGAGTAGTTGCTCAATTGCCATTTACGCTTAAGTGAGTCCCACTTTATATTTTCTGCAACGATCTTTTTGGTCAGCACGTCCCCACTAAAATTATCCAGAGAAAACCGGTATCCTGAATTCGTTTTGTTGTCGAAATTATCAATATAGATATAGGTTTTGTCATCCAGTTTCATGTGGATTTTGGATTTTGAGGAGGGATCATTACGTTTTACATACGTATTCTCGAAGCTATTCTTTAAGGTATTGGTATAAGGGAGGAGGTATAAATTTGAAAGAAGGTTGGCCGAAAAAATAATGGTGGCCGATACCAGGTAAGGAAATAAAAACCGGTTAAAACTCACACCACCGCTTAAAATCGGCACAATTTCGGTCTGATCGGCCATTTTAGCCGTAAAGAAAATTACGGCAATAAAATTAATCAGTGGCGAAAGCATATTCACATAGAAAGGAATAGAACCAGCGTAATATTTAGAGAGGATTCCCCAAAAACTTAAACCGCTTTTCATAAAATCATCCATTTTTTCCGACAGGTCAAAAACAACAATAATGATCACAAAAATGGCAAGGGTGTAAATAAATGTACCCAAATATTTCCCGATAATATACTGATCGATGATTTTTATTCTACCTTTTAACAGATTCATTTTATAGCTTATTGCCTAACACTTTAACCATTTTGTTTTTCCACTCATAAAATTCGCCTGCAATGATTTTTTCCCTGGCCTGTTTTACCAGCCAAAGATAGAAATGCAGGTTATGTAAGGTAGCAATTTGAGCGCCAAGCATTTCATTGCTGTGTACCAGGTGCCTTAAATAAGCTTTGGTAGTTACCTGATCGGCATGCAGATCGCTATCTGCATCTAATGGAGAAAAATCATTCTCCCATTTTTTGTTCCTGATATTTATAATACCATTCCTGGTAAATAACATCCCGTTTCTTGCATTTCTGGTTGGCATTACACAATCAAACATATCTACCCCTAAGGCAATATTCTCTAAGATATTGATCGGTGTACCTACACCCATTAAATAACGCGGTTTTTCTACTGGTAATATGTCGCATACCACTTCTGTCATCGCATACATCTCTTCGGCAGGTTCTCCAACTGATAAACCACCAATGGCATTGCCTTCGCGGCCCATACTGGCAATAAATTCTGCCGATTTAATTCTCAGGTCTTTATATACAGAACCTTGAACAATAGGAAAAAGTGTTTGATCGAAGCCATATTTAGGTTGAGTATTATCAAAATGGGTACAGCAACGTTCCAGCCAGCGGTGGGTCATTTTGATAGATTTGGCAGCGTAAGTGTAATCGCATGGGTAGGGTGTGCACTCATCAAAAGCCATAATGATATCAGCACCAATGGTACGCTGAATATCCATGGCATATTCAGGTGTAAAAAGATGTTTTGAGCCATCAATATGCGAACGGAAAGTAACTCCTTCCTCCTTAATTTTACGCACTTTACTTAATGAATATACCTGGTAACCACCACTGTCGGTTAAAATAGGGCGGTCCCAGCCGATAAACTGATGTAAGCCACCTGCTTTTTCAAGGATATCAAGACCCGGCCTTAGATAAAGATGGTAAGTATTTCCGAGAATGATTTTTGCGTCAATATCATCTTTAAGCTCGCGCTGGTGTACGGCTTTAACCGTTCCGGCTGTGCCCACAGGCATAAAAATTGGGGTTTGTATTTCGCCATGGGCAGTGGTAACCGTTCCGGCCCTGGCTTTAGATAGTGGATCGTTAGCCTGTAAACTAAATTTCATATTGTATTTTCCTCGTCAAAAATCTGCCAAAAATAGCAAAAATTGAGGGCATATTTTTGTTTAATTTTTTATCCACATAAAAGTGATTTACAGATTAAAAATGAGAAATTTGCGCCTATTTATTTTACCATTGTGATATTAACCCCACTTGAAATTATTCTGCTCTCGATATTGGCATTTTGCCTTTTGGTTCAGTTCTATTATGTACTGTTTGTTCATTTAAAGCTGGCCAGGGTAAGCATTGAAGAAGTGCCTGTATCGGCCAGAAAACCCATCAGTGTAATTGTTTGTGCCCGAAATGAAATTGTTAATTTAACGAAGTATCTTCCTGTATTATTGAGTCAAAATTACCCTGAATTTGAGGTTGTGGTGGTTAATGATCGTTCCTGGGATGGTACGGAAGAGTTTTTAGAAGCTTTTGAAAAGAAGCATCATAACCTTAAGGTAGTTAAAATTTTAGATAATGATAAATTTATTGCCGGCAAGAAATTCGCCGTTACCATGGGGATAAAAGCAGCTAAATATGATTGGCTGGTATTTACCGATGCCGATTGCGTGCCTGCAACTGAAAACTGGCTGATGGATATGCAGCAACCTGTTGATGAGCAAACGGAAATGGTATTGGGTTATTCGCCATACCTGAAAAAGAGAAGCCTTTTAAATGCCTTGATCCGTTTTGAAACCTTTTTTACTGCGGTTAATTACCTTTCTTTTGCTCTTAAGGGCATGCCTTATATGGGAGTTGGGCGCAACATGGCCTATAAAAAATCGCTGTTTTTTAAAAATAAAGGCTTTGCAGCGCACATGCATATTCCATCTGGAGATGATGATTTATTTGTAAACGCACATGCCAATAAATATAATACCGAGATTCGGATACATCCTGATAGCCATGTGTGGAGTGAGCCAAATAAGACCTGGGCAGGTTATTTGAGGCAGAAAAAGCGTCATTTTGGGGCTGGAAAGCTCTATAAACCGAAACATCAGTTTATTTTGAGTCTTCAGATTATTTCCCAGTTTCTGTTTTACGCTTTTTTTGCTGTATGCATGTTTTTAAGTCGTGAAGCGCAATATGTAGCGCTGGGAATCTTGGGACTAAGCATCATGATCAGGTGTTTTATCTATCCAAAACTACTTAAACGGTTAAACTATGGCGATTTACGTTGGTGGTTCCCGATTTTAGATATACTTTTGTTTCTGTTTTTAACCCTAAACGGATTTTTATCCATGTTCGGGAAGAAAAATGTAAAATGGAAATAGTTCATAATCCTTTAGTTATTGCAATATGCCTGATGTAAAGCCAGATATCATCTTAAAATATTTTCCGGATCTAACTGAAAAACAGCTTGAGCAGTTTTCGCGGTTGTTTGATCTTTATAGCTTCTGGAATGCACAGATCAATGTAATTTCGAGAAAAGATATAGAAGAATTGTACGAACGCCATGTGCTCCACTCCCTGGGTATAGCTAAAATCTGTACGTTTAAAGCGGGCGAATCGGTACTGGATGTAGGTACGGGAGGAGGCTTTCCAGGTATTCCTCTGGCTATTTTGTTTCCTGAAACACAATTTTACCTGGTTGATTCTATCGGAAAAAAAATTAAGGTAGTTAAAGAAGTGGCTTCGGCACTAGGTTTGGAAAATTTGCATGCCGACCACCTAAGGGCTGAGCAGGTTAAAGAGAAGTTTAATTTTGTGGTGTCGAGGGCGGTTACCCGTTTAGGCGAATTTTATCCATGGATACAGGGTAAATTTAAAAAAGATTCAATAAATGCTATTCCAAATGGCATTTTGTACCTAAAAGGTGGGGATTTGGCAGAAGAGATCAAGGAATCAAAACTGAAAGCAGAACTATATCCGCTTTCAGCTTATTTTGATGAAGATTTCTTTGAAACGAAATACGTGGTTTACGTACCGCAATAGTTATTGTTTTTTGCTCGGGTATCCTTCAATGGTAATTTCTTCCATCTTTATTCCTTTTACCTGTTTAACAGGAACTTGTATTTTATTACCTGTGCTTGGATAACCAACAACAGTTACCGATTTTACATCCTTTTGCCCTGCCGGTGAGGTATTTTTAATAGATTGTGCCCTATTATTATCATTGATTACCGAACTAACTTTAATGGTTTCGCTGTCATTTCCACTTTTGATTGGTCTTACCTCAACGGGTGGAGGTGGCGGAACTGATTTCTTGCTGTCTTTTTTAACAACAGGTGGAGCAAATCGAATTTGATTCCCTTTTTGTTCAGTAATCTTTTTTGCTTTTAAGGCGTGTGGTTCTACTGGTGGCGGCGGTGGTAATCTTCTGTCATTCTTTTTGATCATAGGCTCATTTATCTTTATTTCTGTTATTTTTTTGGATTGGGATGAGCCCGGTTCTTTTGGAGGTGGAGGAGGTAGCCTCTTTTTGTCAGATTTTTTCCTGGTTGTGTCCTGTAAAACAATGGTTAAACTTTGCTTTTTTTGCCCCAGCTGAATGGTGCTGTAGTCTTTTGTAAATGCCGTAGTCGATAAACAGAGCATAAACCCGGCTAAGGGGATAATGAACAGCAGTTTGAGCCTTGCCCATTTTGTTGATTTGGTTTGATTTAACATACTTATTCTATTTTTTAGTAGTGACGAATTAAAGAAATGATTGCTAAGTGTCACAGATTGATTCCCGTAAGAATTTTGAATCAGGAACAACGCATAATCGTATTTTGCCATGTCTTTTTTAGTGGTCGCCTCATCGGCAAGGTATTCATGCACGAGCTTGATATCGTTCTTGATGAAATAGATAACCGGATTGAACCAACTGGAGATCTGTATCAGTTCGAATAATATGATATCGAGACTATGTTTTTGTTTGATATGGACCATTTCGTGTTTTAACACGGTAGCTTTTTGGTTCATCTCCGGATCAATAAAAAGTAGATTGAAGAATGAAAATGCAACCTTTGAATTTTTGATTTCGATAAGTGTGATGCTATCTTCTCTACGTTTATGGGCATTTCGCATTAATTTTACCAGGTATCTTAGGCCCCATAAAACTTTTAGTATTAAAATTGTTGAAATGGATAGATATAATGCTAAAAGAACATTTTCCAGCGTAAAATAGGATTTAGGTTCGTCAATACGAATATATCCTGTATAGTGGAAAACCATTTCCTTCATCAAAAAACCCAGCTGAACAAACGGAAATACAAAAGCCAGGATCGAACTGAAAATCAGATAAGACCTGTTTAACCCATAAAAGGTTTCCCTGTGGAGAAATAACCTATAAAATCCATAAAACAGGATCAGGTATAGATTTGCTTCGAGTAAATAATATAGCCAGCTCATCACTTGTCTTTTTTAAGTTTCTCTGCCAATTGGATAATTTCGTTGAGTTCTTCTGTACTCATGCTTTTTTCCTTTACCAGAAAGGATACCAGGCTTTCGTAAGAGTTTTCGAAATAATTGTTCATCACCTTGTCGAATGCAAAACGTTTATAATCAGTTTCTTTAACAATAGGGAAATAGATATGTGTATTACCAATAGCTTTATGGTCAACAAAGCCTTTACCTTCCAACACCCTGATTACGGTAGAAACCGTATTGTAGGCTGGCTTGGGTTCATTCATTTTTTCGATAACATCTTTTACCAGGGCTTCACCCATTTCCCAAAGGATGAGCATTACCTGTTCTTCTGCTTTTGTGAGTTCTTTTATCATAGCAACTATTTTTGTAGTTTGGTTAAATGAAGTTAGCTACTATAAAAATAGTTTGCAAACTATTTTTATAGTTCTATTTTAAATGTCTGATAATCAGTATTTTATTTTTTGTTTCTAAAAGCAGAGAGCATAAAAAAACCTGCCGATAGGGCAGGTTTCATCTTATTTTATGATTTTTTAAAATCTTTCCGATTTTTTTGGATTATCCATCATAATCATCTTATCCTTTAACAGCTGTTGTAAACCAGTTTGTTTGTCGATATTTTTTACAACATCCAATACGGCACTCGCAGCATTACTGAAAAATGGTTTGGTGATGGTAGCATATTCGTCGCTGGCTTTATGGTAATCTTTATGATCTTCAACTCCGAAGTACAAAAACGGGATATTTTTTGCATTAAATGCACCCTGGTCGCTTTGGTTGGTCCAGTCATCATGGCCTTGTTTAGGGTCATCATGTCCGAAAAGTAGTTTGATATTGGTTTTAGTCGTATCTACATATTTCTTTAAATCGGGATATTTAAATGTTCCGCATATATACAGTTCACCTTTATCACTATGACTGATCATATCCATATTTAAATCAACAGCAATGGTATTAATGGGCACAGGTGGATTACCTACAAATGCCTTTGCACCCTGTAGACCCATTTCTTCCGCATCAAAAGCAGCGAAAATAATGGTGTTATTCGGCTTGTTTTTTGCAAAATAGGCGGCGATTTTCAATAAACCTGCCGTTCCCGATGCATTGTCATCAGCACCATTATAAACTTCATCCTTAATTACCCCCAGATGGTCGTAATGCGCTGAAACCACAATTGCATTGGTACCTTTGCCAGGGATGTAACCAATAATATTGGTTCCGTTTACTTTTACACCATTTCTGCCATTAAAAGTGAATTCCTGTGCGTATTTTACATGCTGGGGGTAGGATTTTAAACCCAATTTCTGAAACCGTTCTATAATATAAGCTCTGGCCATTTCGGCACCTTTTGTACCCGTCTTCCTTCCCTGATAAGCGTCAGATGATAATACTTCAACATCTTTTAATAACTGGGTATCTAATTTGCCAGAAGCAGTATTATTTTGATTTTTTACTGATGAACAGCAGCTGAACATCATGGCTAAGGGTAGGATATATAGAATTTTCATGAATTAAGGTTATAGTATGATAGAATCGTCATGCTGAATTTATTTCAGCATCTTTCCTGCAATATAGACCCTGAAATGAATTCAGGGTGACGGATCTAAATTTAAGTTTTAATTGGAAATCTTTTAATATAATTAATTGTCAAACGCAGGTTTAAAGATCGTTAAAATCATCTGGAATTGATATCTTGCCTTTAAACGCACCAGGAATCCTTTTAGCATGTACTGGCCTATCTTCCATTAAAATGGTGACTATAACTTCCGTTTTGGTCTGTACAGGCGCTTTTTCTTTCAGCGTTATTTTTCCTTTTTCGTAATATCCTTTAACTGTGGCTAACATATCTTTGGTGTTATTAACAAATATACATTTTTCAGTACGCTATTCCAGCGCTGTTTTTTGTGCTGTATTGCGTTTCTAAACCTGATGGGAAAGGAATACTTTTTATTTGCGGCAACTTTGCAAACGTTGTCATGCTGAGGTACGAAGCATCTTTTTCTTAGGTTGAAGATGCTTCGTACCTCAAGCATGACAAAAAATATAAAAAATATCGAAAGGCTGAAGCGCTGAGTTTTGCTTTGGTCTTTCTGCTTTTATCTTTCCGCTTTTTACGCCGCTACTTCCCTTAAATCTACGGCTACCACCCTTGAAACCCCTTGTTCTACCATGGTTACGCCATAAATAATATCAGTACTGGCAATGGTCCGTTTGTTATGTGATACGATGATAAACTGCGACTGATCAGAAAATTTGCGGATAATATTATTGAATTTATCGATGTTGGTATCATCCAAAGGGGCATCAACCTCATCAAAAATGCAAAAAGGAGCAGGCTTTAACAGGTAAAGTGAAAACAGTAGGGCTGTAGCAGTTAAGGTTTTTTCTCCACCGGATAACTGGTTGATGGATAAAGGACGTTTCCCTTTCGGACGTGCAATAATATCAATATCAGCTTCTAAAGGGTTATTGATATCGGACAAAATGAGGTCGCAGCTATCTTCTTCGTTAAATAAAGAACGGAAAACCACTATAAAGTGCTCGCGGGCCTGTGTAAAGGCTTGCATAAATTTATCCTTGGCCGTATCGTCTATTTCCTTAATTGTCTGTAAAAGATCACTTTTGGCTGCGTTAAGATCCTTTTTCTGGTTTTGGATAAACGTATAACGCTCTTCCATTTCTTTAAAGGCTTCCATGGCCATAGAGTTGATGGCACCAAATTCGTCCAATTGGCGTTTCATTTTTTCTACTTTCTGTCGGATTTCAAATTCACTTTCCAGTGCTTCAATCTCGGTATCGGTTTCTAAAAGATCATTAATATCAATATTGAATTCTACCGCCAAACGCTCTTTTAAAGCATTCAGGTCGATTTTTAAAGCATTTTTTTTATCCTTGATTTCAGTTAAAAGGAAATCGGTTTCTTCTCGGTTTTTACGGATATTGGTTAAATCCGTTTCTACCTGGTTAATGCTGCCCTTGATTTCAAAATACTCTTTTTCTGCTTCAGCAAGTCCGTTTTCCATCTCCTCCCGTTGCTGATACATCTCTAAAAGGGTATCGTCGCTCAGATCGGTGTGTTGCAAAGTTGCCGTTATTTGTACCAGGGTTTCCTGCAATTCTTTATCATTTTGGGCAATGCGCTTATTTAAGGCTTCTTCCTGTACAAAACGGTAATCCAAGTCTTTTTCCAGCCCCGATAACTTATTTTGTTGTTGATGGAAACGGATATTATCCTGGTTGTACTTGCCAGCGCTTTCGTTTACCTGGTCGGCAATTTCCTGATAGTTCAGTTGCTGCTCCTGTAGATTTACATGTGCTTCCTGCTGGTCTTTCTGTAACTGTACCAAGGCCGGTAACTTCTCTGACAAGGCTTTTTCTATCGATACTATTTTTTGCGCAATATCTGTTTTCCGGTTTTCGCTGGTGGTGATAAACTCCTGATATTGATCGCGACGGGTCTGGACAGAAATGTGTTCGTTGTTTAAACGATTCATTTCCTGTTGTAAAGCGTTGATCTGATTAATTTTTGAAGCCTCTTTCAGGTTAAATATATTGTCTGTTTCGGCTTTTATCGCTGCATTATATTGATTGATGAGTGATTCTGAAGCTTTAATTTCTTTTGCCAGATTCTCTAAATTCTTGGCGCGGCCAATCCTTTTACCTTCAAACAAACCTACTGAACCACCCGCCAGAGTAAATTTGGTTTGTGCATATTTACCATTTTTGGCTAATACGGTTAAACTGTCAGTCGGCGTATTTTTAAATCGGTTTTCTTGTTCGTTTTCAGCGATGTAAACATTTTGCAAAAGCAAATTGCAGAGGTTCTGGTATTTTTTATCAACCTCTACTACCGATAAAGCGGATATCAGCCCATCATAACTGCCGACAACCGGATTTTTATCCGGAACATTTTCTAAAATAAAAAAGTTTGCCCTTCCACGGCTGGCATCGGTTAAGAGGTTAATCGCCTGAACGGCATCTGTATAATGATCAACTACGTAGTGGTTCATTACCGGCTCCAGATAGTTCTCTATGGCTATGCGGTAATCTTCATTACAGAATAAAATGTCAGAAAGGAGCAAGGCATTTTTGGCAAAAGCATTGTTTTTCTTTAAAAAACGGATCGATTCAGGGAAACCTTCCAGACTATCAACCAGCGATTTAGTAAGGTTATATTCGTTTTGCCTGGCATCTTTTTTACGGTTTTCGGCCGTTAGTTTTTCCTTATTGGAACTTAAGTTACTTTCTGAAGTGGCTAATTTTTCTTTTAAGAGTTCTTCTGCTTCGGTGAGATTTTTAATGTTGGCCTGTTTTTCACGTACCTGGATATCAAGTTCAGCCAGGGCGTGATCAAAAGCCTTTAATTCCAGCGTTTTGGTTTCGGTATCGTCAACATTCCGGTTACTTTCCTGTACCAGGGCGTCTTTCTGAATATTCAGGATGTCAATTTCTTTTTGCGACTGGTATACATGGCTTTGCAGGTCGTTAACAGATTTGATCAGGTTGTCGATCCGGTTTTTTTCAATCTGCTGCTGCTCACGCAAGGTATCAAGCATCGATTTTAACTGTTTTAAGTCAGCTTCCAAACGGTTAAATACCTCGGTTTCTGTTACCACTTCTTCATTTAACCGTTTAATATTATATTTAATGTGGTTGACCTGGTTTTTATCTTTCTCCAGTTCGCCCGATAAACGGGTTTCTTTTTCCTGTAAAAAACGCATCTGCTCATTTTTTACTTTTTTCTCACTTTCGTAAGCGCGGATTTTGGAAACAAACTCGTTGGTGGCTTTTTGTTGTACCGAAAGGTTTTTCTCCTGACTGATACTGCTCAGTTTAAGCTTCTGCAGCTGGGCTTCACCGGTATCTATTTTGGTGCTTAGCTCGGTTCTGTTTAACATTTGCTGCTGCTCCTGAGCTTCGAGCGCGCTTAAATCGGTACGAAAAAAGGCAATGCGGTGCGTGGCCAGTTGTACACTCAACTCGCGGTATTGTTCCTTTAATTTATAATAACGTTCTGCTTTACGCGCCTGGTTTTCTAAAGTCTTTAGATTTTTTTCGATCTCGAAAAGCAAATCCTCTACCCGCTCTAAATCTGCTTCGGTATCTTTTAATTTGCTGAAAGTTTGTCGCTTACGGAGTTTGTATTTAGAGATGCCCGATGCTTCCTCAAATAGCGACCTCCGGCTATGCTCTTTGTTGGTGATAATTTCATCAACCATTTTCAGCTCAATAATCGAATAGCTGTCAGAACCAATCCCGGTATCCAGAAAAAGGTCGGTAATATCTTTTAACCTGCACTGCACATCATTTAAGCGGTATTCGCTATCGCCATTGCGGTACAGTTTCCGGGTTACGGTAACCTGCGAATAAGCGGTAGGAAGGATGTTTTTGGTGTTGTCAAAGCTTAATGAAACCTCGGCAAGTTGTGCCTGTTTACGGTTTTTTGTTCCATTGAAAATAATGTTTTCCATCTTTTCCGAACGTAATGCTTTTGTACTCTGCTCGCCCAAAACCCAGCGCATCGCATCAATTACATTTGATTTTCCGCAACCGTTAGGGCCAACAATAGCGGTAACGCCTTCATTAAAATTGATGGTCACTTTATCGCCAAAGCTCTTAAAACCTTTAATTTCTAACCTGGTAAGTTGCATGGTTTGTAATCGGGAGAACCGAACCCAATATTAAGGATAATTTTATGGTTTTTCAAGTTTTAAACAGGGTGTTTTAACCATAAAGAGGGTAGAAAGAAAAGCGCAGAGTGCATAGCGCTATGAGCAATTTTCAAAAGCGATAGTCTTGCTGATCCGATAGTTAGTTATCGGATTTGATTCAGCATCTTATTAAATGTTTATCCATAAAAGAAGGTGGTGTCAAAAAGATTTATGCTGGCTTAACAAGCAAATTATATTTTGATAGGTCGTCATTCCCAATTTAATTGGGAATCATAATGCTATTGCAGGGTGCTTTAAGATTTCCGCATGCGTGAGAATGACGACCACACTAGTGGATTCTGTCAATGGCAATCTGTTGATTATCTACTAAAGATCCTGAAACGAGTTCAGGATGACTAATCTTGTTATTTAGCATCTCTGAATTTCGGCGGCTAAATGGAAATCTACATTTATTTCACAATCATCAATTTTGCAAACTTAAGCAGCAACTGTTTATTGCCTAAGCCCTGAAAAAATACAGTGGCTTTTACATCTGGTAAAGTGCCTTCTAAACTAATAATTTTTCCAAAGCCAAATTTTTCGTGTTCCACTTCCATACCACCTTGAAACTCGTGCGGTTGTGATGGCGTAAACCCAGGTGTTGGCACGTGTGCTTTTGCCAGTAATGAAGTTGTTTTCGGACGTGCGGCTGGTACTGAAGTAGTTGCACCGGCTGCAGGTTTTGGTTTACTGATGAAATCACGGGGCTGAGAAGTCCACGATTTACGCTCGCTGTCAAAACTGCCTTCAAAACTGTTTGATTTGGCTGGTTTAACATCCAATTCTAAAAACTTAGGGTTAATTTCGTTAATGAAACGGCTTGGTTCGCAATTGGTTAAGGTACCCCAGCGATAGCGGGAAGTGGCATAAGTGATGGTCAGTTTTACCTCTGCACGCGTAATGGCTACATAAAACAAACGGCGCTCTTCTTCTAAATCTGTGCGGTTAGTTAACGACATTTGTGATGGGAACAGGTTTTCTTCCAATCCCACAATAAACACGTTCTTAAACTCCAAACCTTTGGCCGAGTGGATCGTCATCAGAGAAACCGTATCCTTATTTTTATCGCCGTCCTTATCATCGTTGGTTAAAAGCGCAACATCCTGCATAAAAATATCAAGGCCTTTTTCCTCAATATCTTCACGTTCTGCAAATTCCTTAATACCGTTTAATAATTCCTGGATATTTTCATATCTCGCGCGCCCTTCAACGCTGTCATCCGTATATAGTTCTTTTAAAATACCTGCATGTTGAGCAATAAACAATGCCGAATCATAGGCATCAAGTTTTTTAGCTTCTGCCTGAAAGCTTTGCACCATCATGGCGAAATCATTGAGCTGATTGGCTAAACGTCCATCCACGTACTGGTGTGCATTCGAAATCACATCCCACATGGTGAGGTTATGCTGATCGGCTGCAACGATGATTTTATCGATTGAAGTATCACCAATACCACGTTTAGGGTAATTAATTACACGTTTTATTGCCTCTTCATCCTTTGGGTTAAAAGTTAAACGGAAATAGGCAATTAAATCTTTGATCTCTTTACGCTGATAGAAGGACGTACCCCCATAAATTTTATATGGGATATTCAGTTTGCGCAAACCTTCCTCCATTGCACGGCTTTGTGCATTGGTGCGGTAAAGAATGGCAAAATCATGATAGGTATAACCTTTTAAACTGCGTTCCTGAATAATGGATTCGGCAACCAGTTTACCTTCTTCATTATCCGTAAAAGCACGGGAAACTTTGATCCTGTCGCCCTCCACATTTTCAGAAAAGACATTCTTTTCCAGTTGGTTTTTATTGTTGGCAATGATGCTGCTTGCTGCGTCAACAATATTCTGGGTAGAACGGTAATTCTGTTCCAGTTTGTAAACCTTCAAATCAGGATAATCGCGTTCGAAATTCAGGATGTTCTGGATATTTGCACCACGGAAAGCATAAATACTTTGTGCATCATCACCCACCACGCAAATGTTCTGATACGCAGCAGCCAGTTTTTTCACAATCGTATATTGTGAAAAGTTGGTATCCTGGTACTCATCTACCATCAGGTATCTGAATTTTTGCTGGTATTTATTTAAAACATCCGGATGTTCTTTCAAAAGGATGTTGGTTTTGAACAATAAATCGTCGAAATCCATTGCCCCAGCTCTGAAACAGCGTTTGGCATAGGTTTCGTAAATCTGGCCCAACAGCGGGCGTTTGTTCTGGATATCTTCAGCCTGAATCTGGTCATTAGCCTGGTATTCTCCCCATGATATCAGGTTGTTTTTTGCCGACGAAATCCGGCCGTACACGAAATTTGGGGCATATAATTTATCATCCAGCTGCATTTCTTTTAAAATGGCACGGATTACACTTTTACTGTCGTCGGTATCGTAAATGGTAAAATTGTTCGGATAACCGATTTTTTCGGCCTCTACGCGTAAAATTTTTGCAAAAACAGAGTGAAATGTACCCATCCAAATGTTTTTCGCCTCTGCGCCAACAACTTTGCTGATACGCTCGCGCATATCTTTACTCGCTTTATTGGTAAAGGTTAAAACCAGGATGTTAAATGGATCGGTACCGGTTTGGATCAGGTGGGCTACACGAAAAGTAATTACCCTGGTTTTGCCCGAACCTGCACCTGCAACAATCATTACCGGTCCTTTTGTGTTCTCTACTGCTGCTCTTTGTTGTGGGTTTAATCCTGCTAAATAATCCAAATCGGCTCCTGTTTTTTTGAGGTTCAAAAATAACAATTCTCGGGGCTTTTTGCCAAAGGTGTTGGTAATTAGTTAAAAATCCAATGGCTCGTGCAAATCATTCGTCATGCTGAACTTATTTTATTAGCTATTCTTATTGTTTTTAGGTCTAAAAGCTACTTGGTGGTCAGCATCTTTCCTTTATTGGGTAATAATATAAAAAGATCGTGAGCTTAAATTTGGGTATGAATTGTACCTTCGATAATTTAGGGGAAAGCCAAACCTGTATTTCATAGGGTTGTATAGCCCTTTGCTGTGCTCATACGCCTGCAGGCCTTACGCTCAGGTCGGTATCCGCTTCGCCAAGGTTTAGGTAAATTGAGTTTATGCTGCTATTAAAGGTTCAAAACCCAAATTGATGTTTATTTCAATCGAATAACTGTGTATACTGTCAGAATTTCATACTGATTTTTTAGGTATAGAATTTGAGATAGTACAATAATGGAAGAGAAAAAAACAAATAACGATATTGAGTTTACCGATATCCCGGAAGGGGCCAGCCAGGATATTTATGTGAATTTAAAAGAGAAACTGGAAAGCGTTGAAAAATTTCCGGGTGTTTACCATTTTAAATTTATCATTACCGGAGGTTTAGATAAAATACAGGAGTTACGTGCCATTTTACCTAACGATGAGTTTATGGAGCAGCCTTCAAAAACAGGGAAATATGTTTCCATTACGGTAAAGAAACCAGTGCAAAATGCGGATGAGGTGATTGCAGTTTACAAGCAGGCTGGAAACATCAAAGGCATTATGATCCTTTAGGCCGTTTCGATGTATAGATGCGTTTTTCATTTTCAAGGTCGCCGTTTGCAGCTACGCTGTTCGTAAACCTGATGGCAGCGGCAGCCCCGAAGCATGAGGGCTACAGTGAACAGCAGGACTGCAGCTTCCGATGAAAAACCATCCTTTCATTTCCAATCAATAAAAAGAATATATCGCCTAATGATCAATTACACATAAAGCCATCATGCTAAACTTATTTCATGATCTACCCTGTATTGGCTTATATGTACCTTATGTGTCTTAAATGGTAAAATGAGCCAAAGTTTTACTCAAACCCTTATTTTGTCTATAATGAGGTTAAACAGAGCCATTTTTAATGGCCCAATCTACCATGGAATCCAATACCTGAAAAAGATCCTGCCCTGATTTGGTGAGACTGTAAGTCACTACAGGCGGAATAACCGCTTGTGCATCACGGTGAACCAGGTCGTCATTTTGCAATTGCTTTAAGTGTTGTATCAGCATTTTTTCTGTAATCTGTGGTATGGCTCGTTTTAGCTCACTATAGCGTTTTGGCCCGCTCATCAAATGAAAAATAATAATCGGTTTCCAATAACCACCAATTTTTTCCATTACAAAAGTAACAGGGCAGCTGGTTAGCGCTACGCCTTTATTGAAATTACGGGTCGAACTTTCTTTAACAGCAGTCATGGTTACATACTTTGGGGTAAGTACTTGTATAAAAGTAAGCACAAATATAGCTTTGTACTCAGTAATTAAAAATAAAAAATCATGAAAATAACATTAACAGGGTCAACAGGTAATATTACAAAGCCGCTGGCCAAAATATTGGTGGCCAAAGGCCATGAAGTAAAAGTGATCAGCAGCAATGCCGATAGAGCCGAAGAAATTAAAGCCCTGGGCGCAATACCTTTAATTGGTAGTGTAGACGATACAGAATTTTTAACAAATGCTTTCGCAGGGGCTGATGCCATTTACACCATGGTTCCGCCAAATTTTGCTGCGCCAAAATTCAGGGAATATATTAAAGGTATTGGCGAAAATTATGCTGCTGCCATAAAAAAGTCGGGGGTTAAAAAAGTGGTGAATTTAAGTAGTGTAGGTGCAGATCTGCCTGATGGAACCGGTCCGATAGCTGGCTTGCACGACGTAGAAAATATTTTTGCCGAATTAAATGGGGTAGATGTTAAACATTTGCGTGCCGGTTACTTTTACATCAACTTTTTAGCCAACATCGATATGGTTAAACATGCAGATATACTGGGTTCTAATTTTGGCGCTGATGCCAGACTTGTTTTGGTACATCCTGCTGATATTGCAGTGGCAGCTGCAGAAGTCTTGGAAAGTAATTTTACAGGTAAAACCATCCAATATGTAGCCAGTGATGATGAAAGCACGCCAGCTGATGTTGCAAAAGCATTGGGTATGGCTGTTGGTAAGCCAACATTACCATGGGTTGAATTTAGCGATGAAGAGGCATTTAACGGAATGGTAGGGGCAGGATTACCCGAAGAAATAGCCAAAAACTATGTAGAAATGGGCGATGCGATCAGAAGTAATAAACTGTTTGTAGATTATTACAAAAACAGACCTGTTTTAGGGAACATTAAACTTGAAGATTTTGCCAAAGATTTTGCTTCAGCATATCACAACTAATTAAAGCATAACCGTTGTTCGGTCCGGCAGCCGGACAACTGTTTGTTTACATCCAATTTTCATTTCTACTTTCCACCTGGTATAACCAATAATTAACAAGCTGTTTAATTTCGGTGTAATTGCCATACTTAAAGTGAATCTGTCCTGCGGCGGTATGTAAAGTGAGGTGGCCAACATCCACTCCTTTATGCCAGGGGTATTGAAAGGTGGTAATGGCCTGAATTTTATTAGGCATTACAATTTCATTAGCAATGTCCCAGATTCCGCTGGTTTTGATTATGAAATCCTGACTTACTGAAATCCGGTGCCGGCGGTAACTGATATAAATCATCAATACACCGATAATTAGATAGGCAATTGAAAAGCCAATATAAGGTTTCAGTTCTGGTACATTAAAGGTAATGATCAAAAAGATTGATACAGGTACAATCAGTTTAAAGAAAATAGGCAGGTTTAGAAAACGCCAGTCGGGAATAAAGGTTTTTTCCTTGAATGGTACCTTGCCCAAGATCATTTTCAGCAATTCATCGCGTTCGCCAGCATTACACCCCGGAATTTCTAAGGTGTTTCCCTGCATTTCGTGCCCTTTTTTACTCTGACCAAAATGAGCCTGTTTTAAACTCATATTCAGCATGTTCAGTTTTTTCTGAAAGTAATTCTGGCTGTATTTTGTAATCTGAACTTTATTTGGACTAACGAGGGTGTTTTTCTTGGCAATTAATCCCGATGAGAGCAAGAGCGTATTGGAATGTTCGCTAATTTCGAGTTCAAAATACTTGTAAAAAGTTCTAACCAGGTTAACAATCAACAGTACAATTAACAGGCACGCAACTAAGATAAAAATGGTAACGATGGTCAGCATCCCGGTTACTGTGCTCTGAATTTGATCTTGGTTAATTTTAAAAGCATCAAGTAATTGCCTGCCCTCATAAATAACGGTATAAAAAAAAACAACAATTAAAGCTAAACTTTGCCCATAGTTAGAGGTTAATCCAACTTTAAACAGTGTCCAGGAGCTTATTTTTAAAAATGGTGCTTCTGCTGTCTTGTTATTTTTCAGGTCAACTTGCCGTTGTGTTTCGGTTGTGGTATCGCTGTTCAACAGGTGTTCTTTAAGGATATAGGCCGAAGTTTCATCGATGGCTTTTATACTTACTTCTTCTCCATGCGCACCGGCCGTGTCGATTTTCAGCCCATAGACACCTATAATTTTTTGCAAAATGTTCTGGTTAATGTTAACCTGTTGTATTTTGTCAAGCTGAATAATGACCTGATCGCGGTTGAATATGCCTTTATTTACCACGAATTCCTGCTTTTCTTGATCTAAAAAGAACGTGAATTTTAGGTACCATAAATATGCAAATATAAAACTGAATACGATTATTGCAGCAATACCCAACATGAGGTAGGCGAAAGAAGTGCCCGACATCTTGACGAAGGCAATAACGAATAGGAAAAAAGTTGCCTTGCCAATTTTCAGCATCATGTGCGCACCCATGATGACGATACCCAAAGCCGATTCGCGCTGTGGTTTGCTAAAATTGTTGTCCATTACGCTTCTGTTTCAGTTGTTGGGTTTTCGAGCAGTTCTAATTTTTTCAAAAGTAAGTCCCTGATGTTTTTTGCCTCTTCAATTGCAATGCCCGAAATATGGATATGCCCCGTTTGGCCGCCTGCGGTAAACAGCTGTAATGATCCTAACTTGTACATCCTGGAAAACAGGCCTTCATTTAATTCGATATGTTGAATCCTGTTTAGGGGTACTATTGTAGTCGATTCAGCAATAACCCCACTTTTGTAAATCACGTCGTGTGTACGGATCGCATAACCCCGTTTTTTGAAACTTAAACGGAAAAGCAGAAAAAAAACAGCGGTCAGGATGAAATAGAGCGGGACAATCCAAACCGCATTTGGTCTTATTTCAGTCACAAACAATAAAAGCGAGCCAGTACCGATTCCCAGTAGCACAAAAAAAATCACCAGGTTGATGCAGATAATTTTCCAGTAACTGGAATGAGGTTGTTTTAGTAAAACTTCTTCATACTTTGGAAGATGTTCAAGATTTACTGTTTCGTTTGTAAAAGATATATCGGAGGACATAATTAAAATGATAGCGCGTATGAATCAAATATCTGACTAATATTTAATGCTTTTGTTACCTCGCTACAATAAACTTTTTGGTTGTGTTGTATTGGCCAGAATCAGAAGAAATTTTAAAGAAATAAATACCAGGAACAAAAGTAGAGGTATTGATTTCTAAAGTATGTTTGCCTACATTCAGGTATTCATTTACCACTGTTTTCACCAACCGGCCCATTAAATCATAAATCTGGACGTTTATTTTATCTGTTTCAGGCAAGACGAGATCAATAAATGTTTGCATGGCTGCAGGATTCGGGTAATTCTGCGTAACGGTAAACTTCAGGAATTTTTCAAAAATAGCTTTATTAATTGCGTCGAAAATAACATAACTGATCAATCTGTAACCGCGTGCATTTGGATGAAACGGATCCTGATAAAGCGAGAAATCGCGTCTCATTGCCGCATTTACATCAGCCAGGTATATTTTATATTCTGCCGCTAATTTTCTGTAAGCCGCATTGATATTCCTGATGTTGGTATTTACAGCCACATTACTTTTATTGGTCCTGTCATCAACAAACTGTAGCGTGCATAATATAGGAACCAACTTCTGTTTAAGGCTCACCGTAATTAACGACCTCATATTGGCAACGGTTTCGGCTATGCTTCCTTTTCCTGTAGTTATTGCAATGGCATCATTAATACCCATATCAATGACAATAAAACCTGTTCTGTTGGCTATAGCGTTGTCTATTCTGAGCAATCCCTGGAAAGTAGTCTGGCCACCAATACCATGATTGGTAATATCCACTATTTTGTTGGCGTAACAATTTATAAAATTGTTCTGGAGCATGGTCTGGAAACCAATACCCTTTACGCCCTCTACAGTGCTGGCACCAAAAGTTACGATATTGATACTGTCCTTTGAATAGTATTGCGCTGCTTCCGGGCAACTCACCCGCGTAGGAGTAGATGTCCCTTGTGAGAACGAAGAAATACGGATAACAAGAAGCAGCAGCAGAGTTAGAAATACTTTCGTGCTAAACTTCATTGGTAAAATTCTTTCGTACAGGATTTAAAGGATATTTGGCGCAATTTACAAAAAAGTAGATATAAATAATATTTGTACTATTCTTTTTTACAAACATAAAACGATTTGTATAGTTTGAAATACGGGTTTATGGCTTTTACATCAGCAAGTGATTTTAAATAAAGATTATTATCTGTGGTCAACCTATCGGCTGGAAGCTAAGTTTCGTTCTTGCATGGATGATAATTTCATCGTTTACTGTGCCTTTTATCAGGTAAAGCCTATATTTGCCCAAACTAATTTTGTTATGCAAGAGATTAAAAAATACGTAGAAACGCACAAACAACGTTTTTTAGATGAATTGTTTGAGTTATTGCGTTTTCCATCGGTTAGTGCCGATCCTAAATACAAAGCTGATGTTTTAAAAACTGCTGATTATGTAGCACAAAAATTGAAGGATGCAGGAGCTGATCATGTAGAAATCTGTCCAACAGCCGGATATCCTATTGTTTATGGTGAGAAAATTATCGATGCTGCTCTGCCAACTGTTTTAATATATGGCCATTATGATGTTCAGCCTGCTGATCCCTTAGAACTTTGGCATACGCCACCTTTCGAGCCAACAGTACGCGACGGTAAAATTTACGCCCGTGGCGCCTGCGATGATAAAGGCCAGTTTTATATGCATGTAAAAGCATTTGAACTGATGATGCAAACCAATACGTTGGCTTGCAATGTTAAATTCATGATTGAGGGTGAAGAAGAAGTAGGATCTGCCAATCTGGGTATTTTTGTAAATGAAAACAAAGATCGATTGAAAGCCGATGTCGTTCTAATTTCTGATACCTCGATGATCAGCATGGAGCATCCTTCTATCGAAACCGGTTTACGTGGTTTGGCTTATATGGAAGTTGAGGTAGTGGGACCGAACCGCGATTTGCACTCTGGCGTTTACGGTGGTGCAGTGGCCAATCCGGCTACTATTCTTTGTAAAATGATTGCTTCTTTACACGATGAAAATAATCACATAACCATCCCTGCTTTTTACGATAAAGTGGTAGAACTATCAGATGAAGAGAAAAAAGCATTAAATGCTGCTCCTTATGATGAGGCCGAATACAAAAAAGATCTTGATATTGAGGAAGTTTGGGGTGAAAAAGGTTATTCTACTTTAGAGCGTACCGGTACCCGCCCAACCCTGGAGGTAAACGGAATCTGGAGTGGTTATATTGGTGAAGGTGCCAAAACCGTATTGCCAAGTAAAGCCAATGCCAAAATTTCTATGCGTTTGGTGCCCAACCAAAGCTCAGAAGAAATTGCAGAGATTTTTACCAAACATTTTGAAAGCATTGCGCCAAAAAACGTAAAGGTAAAAGTTACGCCGCACCATGGTGGCGAGCCCGTGGTAACGCCAACAGACAGTATTGCTTACAAAGCTGCTGAAAAAGCCATTGAAGATAGCTTTGGCAAAACTGCTATTCCAACCCGTGGCGGAGGCAGTATCCCAATTGTAGCCTTGTTTGAGGATGTATTGGGTATTAAATCGGTACTTTTTGGTTTCGGTTTAGATAGCGATGCGCTACACTCGCCGAATGAGAAATATGATATCTACAACTATTATAAAGGAATAGAAACTTTGCCTTTATTCCACAAATATTTCGCTGAATTGAATAAATAAAGCAACAGATCGTCATTTCGAGCGGAGTGCAACGCAGTCGAGAAATCTATTTTAACCGATTTCTCTCCGGGAAGTTCGGGTTTGCGTTTCGATTGAAATGACGATTTTTTTTTGAAAACAGGCGTGCTGTATTCCATGGCTCCTGTAGCCCCGCCATTCGCTTATAGTCCTCATTTCGCTGTGCTCCATTCCGGGCTATTTAGCTTTGTCGGGTTTATTTTATAGTGGCCTGTTCTGATCAGCAAGGCCTGTTCTTGGCATTTGCTTAAAACGTTAATAGTCTTGCTATCCCTGACACCTAAACCCGATCTTTGTGGATGCTCCCGATTCTTCATCGGAGCAGTAACGGGACCGGGGCTGCCGAACCAGATAAGCACTGTAATTGCTTTCCTAAAACATTATAAACTGGAAGCTCAGCATTCTTTGCACCTTTTCTTATCGCGCTTTGCGATTAAAACGCCCTTTATAGCCAAACTCAGTTTTCTCTGTGTCTCGTCTCAGTTTTCTCCGTGGTTAAAACAATATGCGCCCAACTTTGCGTTCTTTGCGCCTTTTCTTATCGCGCTTTGCGGTTGAATCTCCCTTTATGGCCAAACTCAGTTTTCTCTGTGTCTCATCTCTGTTTGCTCTGTGGTTAAAACAATATGCGCCCAACTTTGCATTCTTTGCGTTTCTTCTTCGCGCGCTTTGCGGTTAAACCGATCACCAAATTTTAAAAACACAGATTTTTTTCTAAATTGTACCCATGAAATATTTATTCTCATCTCTTTTATTTGTATCCGCGCTCACTTCTTTAGCGCAGGATACTAAAACGATTAAGCAATCTGGAAATCCAATATTTCCGGGATGGTATGCAGACCCTGAAGCCGCTGTTTTCAATAATAAATACTGGGTTTACCCAACTTACTCTGCCAAGTATAAAGAACAGGTTTTTTTGGATGCTTTTTCGTCCGATGACCTGGTTAAATGGAAAAAACACCCTCATGTTTTAGATACTGCTGCGGTTAAATGGGCCAATAAAGCCATGTGGGCACCGGCCATTGTTCAAAAAGATAAAAAATACTATTTATTTTTCGGCGCTAACGATATCCAGAGCGACAATGAGGTGGGCGGAATCGGTGTAGCGGTTGCCGATAAACCAGAAGGGCCGTTTAAAGATCATTTGGGCAAACCATTGGTAGATAAATTTCATAATGGTGCACAACCGATTGATCAGTTTGTGTTTAAAGATAAAGACGGACAGTATTATTTAATTTATGGTGGCTGGAAACACTGTAATATTGCCAAACTGAATAAAGATTTTACCGGCTTTTTGCCTTTTGATGATGGAAAAATCTTTAAAGAAATCACGCCCGATAACTATGTAGAAGGCCCTTATATGTTCATCAGAAATGGTAAATATTATTTTATGTGGAGCGAAGGCGGCTGGACCGGACCTGATTATTCTGTAGCCTACGCGGTAAGCGATTCGCCATTTGGCCCATTTAAAAGGGTAGGTAAAATTTTGCAGCAAGATGCCACTATTGCCAGGGGGGCAGGGCACCACTCTTTAATCATCAATGAGAAAAAGAATAAATACTACATTGTTTACCACCGCAGGCCATTAACCGAAACGGATGGCAACCATCGCGAAACCTGTATCGATGAAATGAAATTTGATGCAGATGGGATGATTTTACCGGTAAAAATTACTAAAGAAGGCGTTAAGGCCCAGAAATTTAAATAGCCGTAATTTCCAATTGTCAGTTTGTAGTTTACAGTTAGCAGATGGTTAACTGTAAACTAATTCGTTTCCAATACCGTTTGTTGTCGGCGTTTATCTATCACGCCAAAACCATAGGCACAAAGTAATAAGATGCAGGCCAACCCAAACCAGAGCCAATTGTAACCCAGGTGTTTGGCAATATAAAAACCAGCCAGTGGCCCAACTACCTGTGCACAAGACCAGCTCAAAGTATATCCCGCTGCATACAAACCCCGGTTGTGTTCATTGCTTCTGCTAATAACCACGGTATTGATAAACGGGAGCACAAACATTTCGCCAACCGTAAAGGTTACAATGGTTAACACAGCCGATAGCACATGAAAAATAATCGGCGCACTTAACACCAGGTAAGATACTGCAAAGAAGATTGAACCAATAATGATGAAAAATATGGGCGATCTTTTCTTTTCAATCTTATTGATCATAATCATTTCAAACAGCGCAATGATCGCACCGTTTAAGCCAATAATAATGCCGATGGCAAATTCATTAATATGCCATTCCTCTTTAAAAAATACGGGTACCACCCTGAACATTAAAAAAGCGCAGGTAATAAAAAGGGTAGTTAAGAGGATAAATTTTACATAAAAGGCATCTTCCCAAGGTTTTAAAATCACCATCGTGCTGCGGCTTTCTTTTGCTTTTTTAATAAAATCCTGCACTTTAGGTAGTAAAAGCAAGATCAAAAGTCCAACGATTATGCTCACCGAACCCTCTACTATAAACAAAAGCTTGTAATTAATAGAGGCAATGATCCCAGCCATACTAATCCCTGCAGACCAACCGATATTTACCGCCAGCCGGTTAAGTGAATAGGAGCGGGTAATGGTCCCTTCTGCTGCATAATGCGCCACAGCCGTAAAATTGGCTGGCCGGAAAGCTTCAGAAAAAAAGCTGATCACCACAGCCAGCACACATAGGGTAGAAAAATGGCTGATGGTAGAAAATAAGATAAACAACAATCCGCCAATAATGGAGGAGAGAATTTGTACCGGCCTGAAGCCGATAATGTCTGTTAGTTTCCCACCGGTTGCAGAACCTAAAATAGAGCCCACACCAAATAAGGTAATGATTAAACCGGCATCCATTTCTGATCGATGTAAACTTTGAGTAACATACAAACCCATAAAAGGCACTGCCATGCTGCCACAACGGTTAAACATCATTACGATACTTAAGAGCCAGGTTTCTTTGCTTAATCCGCTGAATGATGTTTTGTAAGTGTTGAAAATAAGTCTGAACATGGTGGGTTTAGATGGGGTAAAAATACCAAAAGCCAGCTGTTATTTAATCATTTTAATTCAATTCTTTCACTTGGTTTTGCCTTATTGTTAGCTGTCATTCTTGAGCGCAGCGAAGGATCTTTTAACTGAAAGATTTGCTTCTCAGAGCCTCGGGGTTCTTCACTGCGTTCAGAATGACAATTAAAGGTTTTCTCGAGACCCGCCTTTTTTATTTCCATACATTTTCCTCAACTTAGCGGCATTATAACCCATGCCTGCAGATAAAAGAATCCCAATAAATAAAAGTCCAGTCGCCAGAAAACCTGCCGTTAGGAAACCTGCAGCCAGAAAACCCACTACAGGTAGAAAAAAAAAGAATGGTATTTCCGTGCAATTGAAGTTGGTTATTGCTGGTTTATTGTTGATTTTACTCTCTCCATTTTATTACGGATATGTATTAAGAAGTTTTGTGGCTACCTGGCGCTGGGTTAAAGATTGGGGGCAAGACCCTAATTACAGAACTTACGAAAGTTTTAACATCAAGATCCCTAAAAAATATACCGTTCACGGCATTGACGTTTCTTATTACCAAGGCAAAATAAACTGGCAAAAAGTAAAGGAAATGAAGGAAGATGAGGTGAGTATCCGTTTTGCGTTTATCAAAGCTACAGAGGGATTAATGCTGGTTGATCCCTATTTTCAACGCAATTGGCGAGAAGCCCCAAAAGTGGGGATTATTTGTGGAGCCTATCACTTTTTCAGGCCAAAAAAGGACGGTAAAACACAGGCTAAATTTTTCTTACAGGTAGTTAATATTGAGAAGGGTGATTTACCACCCGTTGTGGATATTGAATCGTTAGATGGCGTTTCAGCGTTAAAAATGCGAGCTGAACTTGCTGATTTCCTTAATTATGTAGAAATGAAAACCAAGGTAAGGCCCATTATTTATACCGGGCTTAAATTTTATGAAGATTATTTAGTGGATCATTTTGATGATTATCCTTTATGGATTGCCCATTATTATCAACCCAAGTTAAGACTGGATAAAAGCCGCTGGAAATTTTGGCAACACTCCGATAAAGCGAAAATTAATGGTATTGGCCATGTGGTTGATTTTAATGCTTTTAATGGCGATAGTTTGGCGTTGGATAGGTTGTTGGTTCGTTAGTGATTGGTTTATTGGTCATTAGTCATTGGTTCATTAGTCATTAGTAATATACTTCGCCAATCGTCATCCTGAACTTGTTTCAGGATCTATTATAGGTGATTTTTACAATCCTTTCATTGTTTAAATATATTGTTCAAGACCATTTACATCATATGGGAATCTAATGAAATACACTAATAGACTCGCTTGAAAACTAATAAACCACTGACCAATGAACTACTGAACTAAATCGTCCAGCTTTCACATTTCTCTAAGAAAAACTCATCTGCTTCGGCGCCGATACCGATTTCTTCGGGTACATCCAGAAAATAGCCATTGTAGGTTAATCCACCAACAACCGGATCAACCAGGTGGCCTAAAAGTGCGGTATCTAAGTCGAAAAACTCAACATTAGGGCTGGCGAAGGCAAAATGCAGGTTGGCACTTAAAGCAATCCGGGTTTCGAGCATGCTACCAATCATGCATTTAACACCATGTTTTAAGGCTTCTTCATGGATTTTCTGCGCTTCGAGTATACCGCCAGACTTAGAAAATTTAATGTTTAAATAAGTGGTCGACTGGCTATTGATCAGTTTTCGGGCATCGTGGTGGTTATAGCAGCTTTCATCAGCCATTAATTTAATTGGCGAATTCACATTCAGCTCAGGTAATTGATCATCGTACCAGGTGCGCATGGGTTGTTCGCAGAATTCGATGTTATATTTTTCCAGTTCGCCCAATGCAAATAAAGCATCATCAAAACTCCAGCCCTGGTTGGCATCCAGGCGTAAAATCAAATCTTCGCCTATGGCTTCGCGGATGTGTTTTACCCTTTCTATATCATCATGTACCTTTTTGCCCAGTTTGATTTTCAAAATCCGGCAACCCTGACTTTTATATTTTAAAGCTGTAGTGGCCATTCCCGCTGGTGTATCAATACCAATGGTCATGTCTGTTTCTATGATTCGTTTGATTCCGCCGAGAAATTTGTATAGTGGCAGGTTCGCATTTTTTGCTGCAATATCAAACAAAGCCATATCGAAAGCACTTTTAATGGTATTGTTGTGATCTGCATAACCCAATAAATCGTTCATCCGCTCCGGAATGTCTAAGGGATCTTTACCTTTTAAAATCGCGGCGAAATCTTTGGCCATGGCAATGCAGGTTTCCTGCGTTTCGCCAACAATCATCGGGAAGGCAGAACATTCTCCAATGCCGTGGATACCTGTATCCGTATAAATCCTGATCAGCACATTCTGTGCAAAATGCATGGTGCCCGTGGCAATTACAAAAGGTTCCATCGGGATGCTGAAGCGGTATATTTGGGTGTGGGTAATTTTCATGGTTTTTAAGGTTGAAGGGCTGAAGGTTGAGGGTGTAAGGCTGAAAGTATAGGGTGTAAGGTTTAGGGTTTAGGAGTTGTCTAATTCAAAACGCTGCCTGTCTTGCTCTATAATTGCTTTTAAATCTTCCTCCTTTGGTAAGTACAATAGATATTTACTGGCAAACAACTGATTGTTATCATTTAAAACTGAATATTTTACGATTGTTTCATCTTTTTCGGTACAAAGTAATAATCCAATAGTTGGATTGTCGCCATCATTTCTTTTCAAATCATCATACATCCTAACATACATATCTATTTGTCCAATGTCTTGATGGTTTAAACTGGTTGTTTTAAGATCAATGATTACGAAACATTTTAAAATGTAATTGTAGAAAACGAGGTCTATAAAAAAATCTGAAGTATCTGTTACAATGTGTTGCTGACGGGCAACGAAAGCGAAACCTTTTCCAAATTCCAGTAAAAATTTCTGAAGATGGTTTATAATTGCAGATTCTAAAGTTTTCTCTGTATTTTTAGTATCAGGATCCAATCCTAAAAATTCAAAAATATAAGGATCTTTTATATAGTCTTGAATGTTTGGTTTCGGATTGTTCGTTTTCGGTCCAGTTAAGTAGCGTTCATATGATAAAGAATTGATCTGCCTCTGTAGTTCTCTACTGTTCCAATTCGATGTTATAGATTCTTGCATATAAAACTTTCTTTTTTCATCAGAATCTAACCTGGATAAAAGTCGATAATGCGTCCAACTCAATTCGGTACGCAATGCGTACCAAATTGGAAATGCAGAATAGAAAGATCGCATATTATTCAAATTTCTTTCATCAAAACCTTTCCTAAACTCAAATGTCAATTGATTTGAAAGCTTTTTTAAAGTCTCTTTTCCGTATGTTGCACGTAATTTTCCCTGCTGCTCATCCTCAACAATAAGTTTTCCAATTTGCCAGTAAGATTCAAGTAATGCAGAATTTGCCGCACGAAATACTTTCAAACGAGATTGGCTGATAATCGCTTTTATGGCATCAAATAACTCATTTTTGCTCAATTCCATTCCGTCATGTAGATTTCCAACTAAAGTATAAAAACAAAAACTAAATAGAAACAGGTTTGTAGATTATTAATAGATTTACGCCTCGAAATAAAAATTCCATTTTCCCTCATACATTTTACATTTCAAGTCATGTCTGAAACCAATAATTTAATCCACGCTTCATCACCATATTTGCTACAGCATGCCCACAACCCGGTTGATTGGTATGAGTGGGGGGCAGAAGCGCTAGAAAAAGCCAGATCTGAAAATAAACTGATTCTGGTGAGTATTGGTTATTCGGCCTGCCATTGGTGCCATGTAATGGAGCGGGAAAGTTTCGAAAACCATGAAGTGGCCGAGGTGATGAACCGTCATTTTATCTGTATCAAGGTAGATCGGGAAGAACGTCCGGATATTGATCAGATTTACATGTATGCCATTCAACTCATGACGGGGAGCGGCGGCTGGCCGTTAAATTGCATCTGCTTGCCCGATCAGCGTCCGATTTATGGCGGAACTTATTTCCGGAAAAACGATTGGAACAATATTTTGGAAAATGTGGCTTCACTTTGGGCCAATGAACCTGATAAAGCCATTCAGTATGCCGAGCGATTAACTTCGGGCATTAAAGACAGTGAAAAGATCATCGCTGCAGATATTACACCGGAATATACCCAGGAACATTTAACTGAAATTATTGATCCCTGGAAGCGCCATTTTGATATTGGTTACGGAGGTTATAACCGTGCCCCAAAATTTCCTTTACCCAATAATTGGGTGTTTTTATTGCGTTATTGCTTTTTAAAAGATGACGAATCTGTATTTACAGCGGTTTGTCATACCCTTGAAGAAATGAGCAGGGGAGGTATTTATGATCAGATTGGTGGTGGTTTTGCCCGTTATTCAGTTGATGATCAATGGCATGTACCGCATTTCGAGAAGATGCTGTATGATAATGCGCAACTGATCAGCCTATATGCCGAAGCTTATCAATGTACCAGGTTCGACTCTTTTAAACAAACTGTAGTAGAAACGATAAACTGGGTTGCTGAGGAGATGACGTCGGCAGATGGATTGTTTTATTCGGCATTAGATGCAGATAGCGAAGGCATAGAAGGCAAGTTTTATGTTTGGGATAAAGCAGCATTCGACCAGGTTTTGGGAGAAGATGCACAATTGATCGGCGCTTACTATAACATTACCGAAGAAGGCAACTGGGAGGAAGAACAAACCAATATTTTGCGCAAAACCATCAGCGATGACGATTTACTTGCGAAATTCGATATTACGGCGGAGGTGCTTTACGATAAGGTAAACTCAGCCAAAACAAAATTAATGGCTGTGCGGAGTAAAAGGATCAGGCCAGGTTTGGATGATAAATGTTTGACTGCCTGGAATGGGATGATGATTAAAGCATTGGCCGATGCTGCTCAGGTTTTAAGTCACAATCAATATTATGAAAAGGCATCTGCTGCGGCTAATTTTATCTTAACTCACCTAAAATCGGAAAAAGGAGGTTTATACCGGAACTATAAGAACGGAAAAGCATCTATTACAGGTTTTTTAGATGATTACGCGTTTTTTATCGAAGCTTTAATTGCATTGTACGAATATGATTTTGATGAAAAATGGCTGGAAGAAGCTAAATCGTTAACTGATTATGTAATTGCTAATTTTTATGATCCGGATTCGCCCATGTTTTTTTATACCTCTGCTGAAAGTGAAGATTTAATTGCCCGTAAACACGAAGTGATGGATAATGTGATCCCGGCTTCGAACTCTGCCATGGCACAAAATTTAAAAAAACTGAGCTTGCTTTTTGACATAGAAGCATATACCGAAAAAGCTTCAGCAATGCTTGCTGCGGTTCATCCCAAGATTAAAAGTTATGGCTCTGCTTACTCCAATTGGGCCATCCAGTTGCTAAATGAAATTTATGGCATAAATGAAATTGCCATTACTGGTATAGAAACGGATGTTGTTAAATTGGAATTAAGCAGCCATTATATTCCGAACAAAATTACATTGGGTGGAACAAAAAGTAACTTACCGCTGTTAAAAGGTAAGCAAAGCAATGAAACAAAAGTTTATATTTGCCGAAATAAAGTATGCCAGTTGCCGGTTAACACTGTTGAGGACGCATTAGAGTATTTACAATAAATAAATTTAAATGAATATTTCACCAAACTCTGTAGTAGCGTTAACTTACGAATTGCATACTACTAACGAAGAAGGACAACAAGTTTTTGTAGAAAAAGCTGACGAACAAAATCCTTTAGTATTTTTATATGGCGTTGGCATGATGTTGCCTAAATTTGAAGAGCATTTAACTGGTTTAAAAACTGGTGATGAATATTCATTTGAACTGTCTGCTGCAGATGGTTATGGTGATATCGATCCGGGCGCTTTCGCTGATCTTCCAAAAACCATGTTTACCGAAGCTGGTGGCGAATTGCCAAATGTTGGTGATGTGATTCCGTTACAGGATAACAATGGTAACCAATTTAGAGCAGGTGTTACTGCAGTACATGATGAAACGATCTCTGTAGATTTGAACCACCCAATGGCTGGTAAAAACTTAATGTTTAGCGGTGTGATTTTAAATGTTCGTGAAGCTACTCAGGATGAATTGGCTCACGGTCATGCACACGGTGCTGATGGTCATTCTGGTCACTAGTTAATATAAACGATTTTAAAGAAGTCAAGTTTTAAATAGCATCTTTGCCATTTAAACTTGACTTCTTTTTTTAATACCCATTTTTAATCCTGAAAAACCTCTTCCAAAATCAGTTTTAGGCCAGGGATAATTGACGTAGTCACCACTTCACCTTCGGTGAGCATTTTGGTAGGCTGAAACTTGCCATTTTCATCCAGGATGTACCTGAAAAATGTTTTGTGCGCAGGGCTTACAATCCAATATTCTTTTACACCGGCTTCTTCATAAACCTCGTATTTATTAATTAGTTCCTTTTTATTATTTCCGGGTGATAAAATCTCGACTACAATATCCGGAGCACCAATGCATCCACGCTGATCTAATTTAGCCGGATCACAAACCACCGCGATATCAGGTTGCACTACGGTGAAAACTTCTTTATCATCTTGCGATTTCTGCGCTAAGCGTACATCAAAAGGTGCTGAATAAACCCGGCAAGGTTTACTTTTTAGCGCATTATAAATTGGCCCAAAAATATTGCCTGAAATACCCTGGTGAATTCGGGAAGGAGCAGGACTCATTTTGAACAAGTGTCCCTTAATAATTTCTAAACGTTCTTCAAATTCGAAGCGCATGTAATCTGCATAACTGTAAGTGGCAGAAAAATCTATCTCGTTAAGGGTTTTAACAGGAGGTAGTTCATCTTCGGTTGGATAGGATTTGATATTTTTCATATATAAGGCGTTTAACCAAATATACTAAATATCTTAGTTTCTTAGAAGTCGATTTTTAAACGCAATCCACCATTGGTCAGGTTAAGGTTTTCCTTCGAGAAAGTTTTCATTGGCAATCGTAAAAAAGGCTCGATGGCAATATTATTCTTTTTGGAGATTTTTTGCTTGTAGCCCAAAGAAAAATTGTAGAACCCGATGTATTTATCAGGATCTATACTCGCTTCAGGTTGCGGCTCAACCTTTTTTTCCTGTACAATCATGGTCTTAAAATCGGCATAACCATTTACTGCAGGAGCAGAGAAACTTTGAACCTGATTAACGATATAACTGTTCTGCTGTGAGTTATTTAAAACAGCAAGGGCAGAAACCCCAACGTTGGTATAAAGTTTATCACTGATGTTATATTTTAATTCCAGCGGCACATTAATTCCACGCACTTTGGCATCAACAGAAGCTAAATTTTTACCTGATAAGCTTTGTGGTGCAGTGGCATTTAAGGATTCTGTTGTACTGATGGAAGCATAGGATACACCAGAACTGATTGATAATTTATTGGCGATGGCATAAGACAGAGAAAACCCATAATTCATGGTTACTTTATTGTCGTTACCCATAGCCGGGGCAACATATACATCGGGTTGCCATTTAGAGTTTCCACTCGCCTTATCCGCTGGTTTTTGCTGGTTCGCGTAGCTATCCTGAGCAAGCAACTTTTCAAAATTTGTTTGATTATTAATGGGTTGAGGTTTTTTCTTTTCCGTTAAGATTTCAAACTGTTTTGATTTCAGGTTGGAAAGATTAATACCTGTAAGTTTACCATCCAAAATATTATTATTTACGGGAGTTAATTCTTCTACTGTATTAATAAGAGAATAACGGGTCTCCTGCGATAATAATGGTTTTAGGTTTTCCGTAATTTTTGTTGAGCGATTGGTAGCTATATTATTTGCAGCAGTTGCATTGTTGTTTAATGATGTAGGATTGGCTTTAGTTTCAGTAACTGCATTTGTATTTCCATCGGCTGCAGGAATTTGCTGCGCTTTCTGTTTAATTACCAAAACTTGTTTTTTCTGATCTATATTATTTTGTGCAAAAAATATACCTCCGAAGATTAAAATTAATGCAGCAGCAGCCCATAAAGGCCAGAAAGCGATGCCTCTTTTCTTCTTTTCTTTCTCCGAAAAGCGCTCCCAGGCACCATTAGAATAAGCTTCTTCATGGTTTTGGAGTTGCGCTGTGATGTGCTCAATTAATTCCTTATCCATTTTGTTTATATGAATTAACCATGGTGTTTAGGTAAAGGGTACGTAACTTATTCTTAGATCTTGTGAGGTAAACACGACTCGAACTTTCAGGAATGTTTAACATTTTCGCAATTTCGTCATGGGCGAAGCCTTCAATTTCATATAAGTTAAATACCAGTCTCTGCGTATCTGGTAAATGATTTAGTAAATTTAAAATATCATTAACGTGTAGTTCTGAAGCAATGGATACCTGGCTAACCGGATGTTCGCTTTCTGCTAAGTCGTCCACATAAAACTGAATTTTATTACTACGGATCTTATCTATAGCTGTCCGCGACGCAATCTGGGCAATCCAACCTTTAAACGACCGCTGTAATTCTTCCGGGTTTTTGGGTGCCTTGAATCCGCCAACATGTTTGAAAATCTTGATAAAACTGTCATTTACCAGCTCTTCACTATCCGAAGGATTCTTGGTATACCTTAAAATGATGCCCATTAGATAGCCATAAAATGATTTATACATCATTTCTTTACAGCTATTGTCGTTTTTTACACAGCCTTTTAAAATTTCCTCAAAACTGAGTATTTTTTTTATCACCCTTGTAAAGGACTATTTATTAAAGGTTTATCATGATTGCTTGATGGCAAATTTAAGAAAATAACACCACCCAATTTGGGCGGTGTCAATTTTCGTTTTCACAGGTAGAGAGAAATATTTTATTTATTCGTCATCACAGATAAGCCAACTCCGGTACTATCGGTTTTGCTTGATAAGCCTTTAGCCCAGATGGTATAAATTTTGCCTTTTTCAATTTTAACCGCAGGCAAGCTCACTTTAACTGCTCCACCTTGTTTTAATTGAAAAGTATAACTGTCATTTGGTGTTATATTGCTAAAAGTGGTAAATTCTTTAAATGCCTTTGCGGTGAACAATGGTGCATCTGTACCTGCAATGGCCAAATCAAATGGCGCAGAGCCCGGACTTAAGTTCACAAAACGAACTTTGGCTTTATCAGTTTCAGGCGCTTTTAAATCATCCTCAAGGATTAAAAGTTTGGTTGATTTTAAAGTATCCACCACGAAAACCGAATAAAATGAGCCAGATTTTAAGGTAGCATTAGCTGTGGTTAAATACTTTAAAGTATCTTTTTTGGCAACACCCACTAACCTGATGCCTGGATAAGCCGCATAATAGCCAAGATCTTTAGTATACGTAAAGCTGTTTATTTTTTGGTTATCCAATATAAAATCAAGCGCCCCTGTTCCCGGCGATGCATGGACAAAGCCAATACCGGCAGCCTCTATCGGATCGTTGTTAAAATCTTTTTTACAGGCCGTGATAGTCAAAGTTATCGCAAAAAGAGAGAGTATAATTTTCGTCGTAGTGCTAAAATTTTTCAAATTCGTTTTCATTTTAATGTTTTAAGTCAATTGCTGAACAAAAACTGGTTAATGGCCATTAACGCTTTTTTCTTGTAAAACGATTAATGCAATGAAAACGCTACAGCTGAAATTATTTTTTTATAAAAAAAAAGCCACATGAACACCATGTGGCTTTAAAACAATATGTTAAACTTAAAATTAAGCGTACATCTCTTCCCTTAATTTTGCAACATCACCGTTATTGATATACTCATCATAAGTCATCAACTTATCAATTGTACCTTTTGGTGTAATTTCAATGATGCGGTTAGCTACTGTTTCTGTTAACTGGTGATCTCGTGAAGTAAACAATATGGTGCCTTTAAAATCTTTCATGCCATTGTTCAATGCTTCAATAGATTCCAAATCCAGGTGATTGGTTGGCTCATCAAACATCAGTAAGTTGGCTTGTTGCAACATCATTCTCGAAAACATACAACGCATTTTCTCACCTCCTGATAATACTTTAACATTTTTCAATACTTCCTCGCCCGAGAATAACATACGGCCTAAAAAGCTGCGCACAAATTGCTCATCGGCATCAGTGCCCGAGTATTCGCGCAACCAATCAACCAGGTTTTCATCTTTGCCATCAAAATATTCAGAATTATCATTCGGGATATCTGCTGTACTGATGGTAACACCCCATTTAAATTCCCCTTTATGATCAGTATCTCTGCCCGTTAAAACATCGTAAAATGCGGCAGTAGCTAAACTGTTTTGAGATAATATGGCAATTTTGTCGCCCTTGTTCACCATAAAGGTAACTTTATCGAACAATATGCCATCATTTCCACTTTTACCCAGGTTTTCTACCTGTAAAATCTGGTCGCCGGCCTCGCGACCGGTATTGTTGAATATAATGGCCGGATATTTTCTGCTTGAAGCTTTAATCTCGGTGATATCAATCTTATCTAAAGCTTTCTTACGTGAGGTTGCCTGCTTTGACTTGGAAGCATTGGCACTGAACCTGCGGATAAATTCCTGAAGTTCCTTTACCTTATCTTCCATTTTCTTATTCTGGTCGCTGCGCTGTTTTAAAGCCAGCTGACTTGATTCGTACCAGAAAGTATAGTTACCAGTATAAATACTCATTTTAGCGAAATCGATATCGACTATATGGGTACAAACGGCATCTAAAAAGTGCCTGTCGTGCGATACCACCAATACAATGTTCTGATAATCGGCCAGGAAATTTTCTAACCAGGCAATGGTTTCGATGTCCAAATCGTTGGTAGGCTCATCCAGTAACAAAATATCAGGATTACCGAAAAGTGCCTGTGCCAATAACACCCGTACTTTTTGGGTATTATCCAGTTCCTTTAACAATTTATAGTGATTATCTTCGGTAATGCCCAGGTTGCTCAGCATGGTTGCCGCATTGCTTTCCATGTTCCAGCCATCCATTTCTGCAAAAAGATTTTCAAGTTCTCCGGCGCGTTCACCGTCTTTCTCCGAGAAATCTTCTTTCATATAAATGGCATCTTTCTCTTTCATGATGGCATAAAGTTCTTTATGGCCGATCATGACGGTTTCAAGCACCGAAAACTCATCAAATTCGTAGTGATTTTGTTTTAAAACCGCCATTCTTTCACCTGGAGTAAAAGCTACACTACCAGAGGTTTGACTCACTTCTCCTGATAAAATTTTAAGAAAAGTAGATTTACCTGCGCCGTTAGCCCCAATTACGCCATAGCAGTTGCCCTGGGTAAATTTTAGGTTAACATCTTCAAATAATGTGCGTTTGCCGTACCGTAAAGATAAATTAGAAACTGAAATCATGCTATAATTGAAATAAGCCGCAAAGATAGGGAAAAAGGTTGAGGGTGGGAAAGTGTTTTAATGGTTTGATTGTTTTATTGTTGAAAGGTTTGGCGGTTGGAAAGTTCAAAAGTTTGAAGGTGATTGAATGTTTAAGTTTGAAAAGTTTTATGGATTTGGAAATGGAGGGTTCGGTAATTAGTGGCTCAGGCAGCCCCGTTATTCGCTTTACTCCGTTGCACTCCGTGTTCGCTGCTACCGGGTTTATTTTACAAAGGGGAGAAGTTTTTGGCCAATGGCTTAAAATTTAGTTCCAGAAATTAAAACTTAATAAGCAAATTAAATTAAGGAGTACGTCATTCTAGCACATGCGGGAATTTTAATGTAGGCAGCATATTGTATTAAAATAAAGTCGTTTCATAAATCATTGTCATCCTGAGCTTGTCGAAGGATCTGCTTTGCATCTCTTATAAGGCGTTTCGACAGGCTCAACGGGACAAATTCCATAGCATACAATTTATGATACAGCATCATGACAATTTATCTCAATGTACATTGTTTTAAAATATTTATTTTAGCCTCATGCAAAATCATCTGTTGCTCGAAACTATAAAAACCACTCTTCAAAAAAGCAAAGTAGAAAAACTGGCTGCCATTGCTTCAGAAGAAACTTTTTCGGTGAAAGACCTGATCGATGTAAGTTTTGATCATGATGAGCAGATCGGATTTCGGGCCGCATGGATTTTAGAAAATGTGTTTACTAACCACCAGCAGCGGTTTTTGCCCTATACACTCTATTTTTTAGAGAAATTTCCGCATCAAGGCAATTTATCGGCACTACGGCATTATGTTAAAATTTTAGCACTCATGACAAAGAAAAATGCTTCAATAGCCATTAAAAAGATTTTAGCCGGTTATGATACTGACCATTTGGTTGAGGTTGTTTTTGCCTGGTTGATTGACGAAAAGATTCCGGTAGCGGTAAAATCGCACTGCCTTAATATCCTGGCCAATTTAAATGTAAAACACAACTGGATTAAGGAAGAATTGTTACAAACCATGGATTTTCTGGTTGATAAGGAAAGCATTGGCTTTTTTGCAAAGGTGAAACAGATCAGGAAACAGTTAGCAGTTCGCGGTTGATGGTTCGCAGTTGACGGTTTTCAGTTTTCAGTTAGCAACTTCATTAGATAATTTCAGAACTCTTGATTTTTTTTTAGTTAATAAAAAGTCAAATCTTCAGTGCTTTAGCCTTAAACCCTACACCTTCAACCTTCCACCTTATCAAACCTTCCGCCTTTTACCTTATATTTACCAAATGAGTACAACATACGATATCATCTCAAAAGTTATAAAAGAACGTCGCAGTATTTTCCCTGCCAGCTATATCAAAAAAGAAATTCCGGTTGAGGTGATTAACCAGATTTTAGAAACAGCCAATTATGCACCCACACATAAATTAACCCAGCCCTGGCGTTTTGTGGTGATCAGAAAAGCTGGATTGGCCAGATTAGGTGAGGAGCTTGGTAAATTATACAAAGCTTTGGTTTCTCCACAGCAGTTTCTACAGAAAAAGTACGATAGTTTTGCGGAAAAAACGGCCCAGGCTGATTGTATTATTGCCATCAATATGCAAGTTAGCGGTAAAATACCTGAGTGGGAAGAACTGGCCGCAGTTTCGTGCGCAGTACAAAATATGGCTTTAACCGCAGAGAGCTTGCGGGTTGGCGCATACTGGAGTTCTCCGCCATTAATTGATCATTTAGGCGATTTTTTAGGCCTTGGTGAAAATGAGAAGTGTATTGGCTTATTTTACATGGGGTATCATAACGAAAAACCCTGGACACCAAATAGGACTCCGATAGCAGAAAAGGTAAGGTGGATTGAAGGGTAAGTTCATTAGTCAATGGTTTGTTAGTCAATAGTTCATGGTTTGAGGGCCATTTTTTATCATCAATCTAACATCATCTAATATCATGCTAAATCCTCCGGATCATTATTTCGAGCAAAAAGACGAACCAATTAAAGGTTGTATCCAATATTTAAGGTCGCTTTTAATGGGGTATGACGATATTACGGAACATTGGAAATACGGAATGCCTTTTTATTATCATAAAGGAAAAATGTTCTGTTATCTTTGGGTACACAAAAAACTCCATCAGCCATATATTGGTTTGGTTGACGGACATCAAATTGAACACGAAGACCTTTTGCAGGAAAAAAGAGCCCGGATGAAAATTTTATTGATCAATCACCTCGAAGATATTCCTAAAAAGAAAATCGAACTCATTTTAAACCTGGCTTTTGAAATTCGCAAATAGCTACATCAACCATCTCATCCATCTACCATTACCCATTTTCCATTCTTATATGTCTGCTTTAAAATCTAAACTTTATGAGCTTTGTTTGACTTTTATCCAAAACAGGATAACAAATATTGAATATTCGCTACAACAGGCCAGGCAGGCATCAAACGATGATACAAAAAGCAGCGCTGGTGATAAATATGAAACCACGCGCGAAATGATGCAGCAGGAGATGGATCGCAACAGTAAACTACTATATGAAGCGGATCAGCAGAAAATTGCTTTGCAGCAGATTGAAAATGTAGTATCAGATCGGTTGATTAGAAACGGGAGTTTGGTACTCACTACTGAAGGTAATTTTTACATCAGCATTAGTGCAGGGGAACTCAATACCGATGGACAGAAATTTTTTGCTGTTTCTCAGGTTTCGCCCATTGGCAGGTTTTTGATGGGAAAAGCTGTAAATGACAGTTTTAAGTTTAATGGAAAAGAATATATCGTAAAGGAGATACTGTAACAGGTTTCAGTTGGCGGTTTTCAATTTACAGTTAACCAGTTTAAAACAATTAACCATTATTTTGATGATTAACTGTTAACTCATAACTGGAAACTGCAAACTACTTGATGCCCATCCGCTGTGCAAAAGCCGGCACCAAATAAGCCTTTATGTCTGAATAAGGGATAAATATGACAATTTGCCCTTGTGCATAACTGGCCACTTCATATGGATTATACATAAAAGCAATACCATTGGCATTGAAATAAAAGTTTTTATTGGGTTTAATAAAATCATCAAAAAGAACCGTGCTTAAAGCATCATTAGCCTTTATGTTGTATTCTTTACGAAGATTATGTTCTAAAATGCCCTGTAAGGTATTCGAATCAATTTTAACAATGTTGCTAAGTACCATTTGTTTTTTGTTCTGTACATCTAAACAGAACATCGTGCTGCTATAATTGCCGTGTGCGCCGCCTGTATATGCATCAGCAAGGAAATCGATCACCACGTAACCATTATCGTTGTAATTAAGCGACTGCTGACTATCATTGGTATAATTCATCCAGGCCTCAAAATCATCTCCACGGCCATTTTTTGATTGTTCATCAACCTGCAGTTTATAATCTTTAAAATAGTCAGAAGCAATATTTTTGAATCCGATTAAGCGATCTACCTGTGCCAGACCGAAGATTTTTTTAAGTTCTGCGTCCAGCCATTTTCCCTTTTCATCCTTGCTTTTACTTTCCAGGTATTCAAAACTGATTTCGGCTGTAGGTGATTTTGGCCGGTCAGCAAATGCTTTAACTGAATCCTGGTAAATTCCGGCGCTAAACGGATAACTGCCTTCCGGATATTTTTCTGTTAAAGCTATCGGGTATTTTTTTGTTTTATCGCCACTTTCCCATGTACCATCAAAACCGTTTCCGTTCCATCTTAACTTTAAAAGTGGCGACTTTGAATTCTGGGTAAAGTATGATTCATAAAAATTATACTCTGCCAGTATTAAACTATCTTTTCCTACTACCGTATCAGTTGAGAGATTAAGCCATGATCCATCATAATAGTATGAACCGCTCACATCATCATCATCAACTTTTTGCAGGTGCATCACCACCTTTTTGCCTGCTATGGTGCCTTCCAATCTTTTGTAGAAATTACCCGTAAGCGCTTTTTTAGTAATGGTTGTACCATCAGTTGCTTCACTATTATTGTTCCGGTTGTTAGTGTTATTACAAGCTGATATTATCGCTAATCCAAAAAGGCAAAAAAGAAAAGAATACTTCATAGGGTAGTGATTATGATGTTTTAAGGTTTAAAGGCTATGATGTTACAGTCAACTTTTTAACCTTCAAACATTTCAACGTTTAGTATTTAACCCCTTTACTAAGATTTTGTTTTATTAAAACTCTTATTGATGCTGTAATAGAGGTTTTTTGCGGTGTATCTTCCCGGGTCGATTATACGTCTGATGGTATAAAGCGGATAGTTTTCATCGCGTGCCGTAGACAGGATAAAAGCCGCCTTAAATCCATGTTCCTTTAATTTATGCAAGGTAGATGATTTGTAAACGCCATAGGGATAGGCGAAATACTGAACCTTTTTGCCTGTAATTTCTTCCAGTTTTTTTGTGGGTTCGTCAATCTGGGTTTTCCAATCCTCATCGGTAAATTGTGCAAAATTTTTATGATCATAGGTATGGCTGGCAATTGTATTCCCCTCGTCAGACAGTTGTTTAATCTGCTCTTTAGTCATATAATTAATCCGCCCTTTTCTGCCGATGGATACCGTCATGATAAAATAAACACCTTTAAAACCATGTTTTTTCAATGTGGTATTCCCAACCGTAAATTGATCTTCATCTGTATCATCAAAAGTGATCATAATGGGCTTTTCGGGTAACTTAGTGCCGTATACCAGGTAATTATACAACTGATCGGGCAGAATGGAATGGTAACCACTATCGGCCAGCATTTTCATGTGTTCCCTGAACTTATCGGGCGCAATAATATCATCGTGTGCCCTTTTACTATCGCTGGCAATATTGTTTCTGATCTGGTGGTAGCACAACACGGGTACCTCTCTGCGGTTCAAAATGGTTTTATTGTCTGCAGGTTTGGCATTGGTTGAATCTATTTTAACTGTTTCGGTAGCATTTGTAATAGCTGCTTTTTCTTTTGAAGCCTTTGAAGGCTGGCAAGCGGTTAAAAGCAGTGTATAAAAGGTTGCGTAGAGCAGAATTTTTTTCATAACGGCTGTCTTATTTAAAAGCTGTTTTTAATGCTGTTGCTTAACGTTTTTGGCGACCAGTAACCACTGGCAATAATCCGGCGGATGGTATACAACGGATCTTTTTCATCACGTTTGGTTGATAATTGGAAAGCCATTCTGAAACCGCGTTTTTTAAGTTCGGGGATGCCTTCTGCATTCCATAAACCAAATGGATAAGCGAATTCAGTCATTTTTTTGCCCGTAATTTCTTCCAGTTTTTTGGTGGGTTTGTCCAATTGTTCTTCCCAATCCTTCCCGGCGTATTTTTTAAAGTTTTTATGATCGTAAGTGTGGCTGCCGATCACATTTCCTTCATCAGAAAGTTGTTTAATCTGCTCTTTAGTCATATAATCCACAAACTTGCCTTTTCTGCCGATCGAAACCGTCATGATGAAATAAACCGCTTTGTAGCCCAGTTTTTCTAAAGTTGGGCGCACAACGGTAAACTGGTCCATATCGGTATCATCAAAGGTTAACATGATGGGTTTACTTGGTAGGGCAGCACCGGTATTGAGGTAGGCATAAAGCTGATCAGGTAAAATGGTATGGTAACCGCTATCGGCCAGCATTTTCATCTGGTCTTTAAAGTTCTGGATTTCCACAATATAATCTTTTCCTACTTTGCCATCTGTTGGTTTCCAGTTTCTGACCTGGTGGTAACATAAAATCGGTACTTGTTTCCTGGCTAAAATAGTTTTGGCATCAGCCACTTTTATTTTAGATACATCAACGGCAGCAGCTTTAGGGTTTTCGCTCGTTTGTGCTGTTCTTTCCGTCGAATTTTTTCCTGTAGAACTTTCTGTTTGTGATTTTGATTGGCAGCTGGCAAATAGGATTGCGCCGGCTGTTATGATGGTTAAAAAGCTGTATTTCATTGTTAGTATATATGGGTACAAAACTATAAAATCCCTTAATTATTTATTCACCAAAATAAATTGTGTTAATAATTAATTTTAGTTGTATGAAATTATACTAACTATCGCATTTATTACAAATCAAAGCCTGCTTAATATCCTTTAATTAAATAATTTAGCAGCTCAAACAAATTTTAATGAATAAACTTTACAAATTCCTGCTGGGCGCACAGTTTTTGTCACTAACTGTTGCAGCACAAAATAAAACATTTACCCTAACCGAAAACATTCAGCCACAGCCAAAAGCAAATTATCAGCTTGCTTCGCGTTTTTCGCCAAATAAGTTGAAAAAAATGGTGTATTCTACTGCTGTAGATCCACATTGGTTAAAATTGAGCAACCGTTTCTGGTATACTTTTGAAAGTCCGAAGGGAAAATTCTGGTACCTGGTAGATCCTGCTGCCAAAAGCAAAAAATTAATGTTTGATAATGCTAAACTGGCTGCAGACATTACGCTGATTGTGCGGGATCCATTTGATGCAGAACATTTACCCCTTGAAAATTTAAAATTTGCAGCTGACGAAAAAAGTATTTCTTTCGAAATTAAAAGCACGGTTGATGAGTTGAAAAAAGACAGAAAAGATAAAAAAGCTGCGGATTCTATGCAGAAGAAAATATTTTCTTTCAAATACGAGCTGGCCAGTGCAAAATTAACCGAGGTGCCAAATTTCAGTAAACCGAAGCCTAAACCATCATGGGGGGCTGTAGCACCCGATTCTTCAGCCATTATCTTCTCCCGCAATTATAATTTGTACTGGATGGATAAAGAAAACTACAAAAAAGCAGTTAAAAATGAAGAAGATAGTACCATTGTAGAGCATCAGCTTACTAAAGATGGGGTTAAATTCTATTCTTATGGAAGTGATGGTGATGGAGAGAATAATGTGGAGAACGAAAAAAACAATAAGAAACGCCGTGGCGCTTATGTGCTCTGGTCGCCAAATTCGAAATATTTTGTGTTAGACCGGACCGATTCGCGTAAGGTGAAAGATCTTTGGGTAATTAACAGTGTAACGCCAGGCCGCCCAACACTGGAAACCTATAAATATCAGATGCCAGGTGAGGCAGAGGCGCCGCAGGATGAAATTTTATTGTTCGATTTTGCCGCAAAATCTTATAAAAAATTAAATGTTTCTGCATTTAAAGATCAAAGCGTGTCCGTTTGGAGCAAACCAGCCTTAAATAAAGACCGCGATAACGAATTCCGTCCATCCATTTGGCTGGGGAACAACAGCAGGTTCTATTTTTCTCGCACCAGTCGCGATTTAAAGCGGATCGACATTGGTACTGTTGATATTGCCACGGGAAAGGTTACCCCGCTAATTGATGAACGTTTTAATACTTATGTTGAAGTTAACCGCCCGGGTTTGGTTAACGATGGTAAAGAGCTGATTCACTGGAGTGAACGAGATGGATGGGCACATTTTTACCTTTTTGATGAAAACGGAAAGCTGAAAAACCAGATTACCAAAGGTGCTTTTCACTGCGAGAGTATTGTAAACATTGATGAGAAAAAACGCATTCTTTATTTTACGGCAAACGGCAGGGAAGGTAAAGAAGATCCCTACTATTTACATTTATATAGCATCAATTTTGATGGCTCGAATATGAAATTGTTAAATGCCGGGGATTTTGATCACCTGGCGAATATGAACGATAATAATACTTTTTTTGTAGATAATTATTCGAGGGTAAATACCGCGCCAAAAGCTAGCCTTTATGATGGGGCCGGCAAAAAAGTAATGGACCTGGAGACAACTGATCTTTCCTTGTTGATGGCTGCAGGCTACAAATTTCCTGAGCCTTTTAAAGTAAAAGCAGACGACGGTATCACTGATCTGTATGGCGTGATGTACAAACCTTTTGATTTCGATCCCAATAAAAAGTATCCGATTATCGAATATGTTTACCCGGGACCACAAACCGAAGCGGTAAATAAAGCTTTTAGCAAAAGCATGGACCGTACTGAACGTTTAGCTCAGTTTGGTTACATCGTGATTACGGTGGGTAACCGCGGTGGAAATCCCTCACGTTCTAAATGGTACCATACCTATGGTTATGGTAACCTGCGCGATTATGGTTTGGCTGATAAAAAAACAGCCATTGAGCAACTGGCAGCCAAATATTCGTACATAGACGAATCTAAAGTAGGTATTACCGGGCACTCTGGTGGAGGTTTTATGTCTACCGCGGCCATGTTGGTGTATCCTGATTTCTTTAAAGCAGCCGTTTCGAATGCCGGAAACCATGATAATAGTATTTACAACCGCTGGTGGAGCGAGAAACATCATGGTGTTAAGGAAACCATTTCGTTAAAAGGCGATACTTCTTTTAAGTACAGCATTGATAAAAATCCTGATTTAGCAAAAAACCTGAAAGGTCATTTACTATTGATGCATGGTGATGTAGATAACAATGTGCACCCGGCAAATTCTATCCGTGTAGCCAATGCTTTAATGAAAGCAGGCAAACGTTTCGATTTCCTGATTATTCCAGGTCAGCGCCATGGTTTTGGCGATATGACAGAGTACGCTTTCTGGAAACTGGCCGATCATTTCAATAAATATTTAATCGGTGATTTTTCTGAACCAAGCGACGTTGATCTGGTAGAAATGGATAGAGATATTGAGCAGAACGGAAAGTAATTTTTAATACCATATTTATTTACAATGGCCTGTGAAAAGCAGGCCATTTTTTATAACGATAAACCGTCATTGCGAGGGTAATTTTTCATTAGCCGTGGCAATCTTTTTTGTTAGTGTTTATGTTTTGATGATCGATGTTTATTTGGAAAGCAGACGCTCCTGACCGTGGTTCGTTTCCGCACGGACCACTTATCCTTTAATTAATGTCTTTAGGGAATTGGTATTCTTTTCGCCATAATTAGTGTCCTCAGGGGCCATTTTATTTTTGCCAATTGTTGTTTTAAGGAAAGCAGGCTCCGGTAGTTCTTCGGCTATTTCAGTCCTGCTATTGCCCATAGCCCCGATTTTAATTTTTCTTAAATACAATTTGTTTTCAATCGGGGGCTATTTGGCGCTATCAGGTTTATTTAATCAGGGCTTGTGTTCCAAACAGAGTTGTTCAACAACGAAGTTTTCCCTTTCTATTGCATTTTTCGTGTCTTCACGAACCATATTATTTTTGAAAGTTAGTTTCAATAGTTCTGGTTATTCGGATTTATTATCATCCTGGCCACCCAAACCGGAAAGCGTTTATTTGCGTCGTTATCTTCCCTTTGTCCTTTAGTTTATAATAAAAAAGCCTTCCGAAATATTAAATCGGAAGGCTTGATTGAGGTTTAAGGTAATCCTTGTTTTTTTGATCTTATTTGTACAGGTAATTTACGGCAATCACGTCATTTGCATTGAAAGTACGGTTGCCGCCGTTAGAACAGGCCAACATAAATGAAGCGGCATCCGGATTTGAAGGCGTTCCCGGAATTCTTACGGCGCCAACATCCGATTGTCCTTCGTTACCTGCGCCACTTGAACCACAGCTAAAAGCACGGTTCATGTAATCGGTATGACGGAAACCAATGCAATGGCCAACTTCGTGCTGGATCACAGAAGCCAGGTACAATAAATTAGGATTGGAACCATAGGCAGCTGCATTGGTGTTCATTCTGATCTGATTAAAAGGCTGACCTGATGATGTAGGGAAACCAGCAGAGCCTAAGGTGATAAAACCACCGCTCGGACCTTCGTTAAAACCTACAACATTAATGTTTCCGGTTGTACCGGCGCTGGCCCTTTGGAAAGTAATACGTAGACCCAACGAGTTGTATCTCGAAATCATGGTGTTTACGGCATCGCTATATACCTGAGGCAGGTTGGTTACTGATACGGTAATTACGCGTGGTAACGATTTAACAATGTTTGTGGTTCGGTATTGTTCGGTTTCGGCAATATTTAAATTTGCACCGGTAGAAGGCTCAGCTAAATTGTCGTCGGTTAAGAGGATATCTCCCTCTACCAGATAACCTTCATCTATCTTACGAATATTGTCTGTACTAAAACCGAGCGATTTGATCTGTGATAATTTGCTTGCAGAAATTTCAGTCTTACCTTCTACTGCATTTTCTGTATTATTGCTCTTACAAGAGTATAGATTTGTGAGTAAAAGGCATGCTGCTGCAAGCGATAAAATGTTGGTTGTTTTCATCTTAGTTAGAATTAAATTAGTTTAGGTTGAATAAGTTAGTTAATAATGTTTGTGGATTACCTTATAAATCCTAATTTAGGGAACATATATCATGTAGCCAAAATTTTATAATAAAATAATTTTTGAAAGTCAATACTGTATTTTTAGTTTTATGTTTTTGTCTGTCTGTTTATAGTTTAAACGCACAGGTACAACCTGGTGGAATAGATAAAAAAAATGAAAAATATATTTCAAAAACGGATAATGCTTTAAAGTTAAGCAATGATGCGTCCGTTTTGGTGAGGTTTAACCATACGTTATCAGCAGCCGAAATTCGGTTATTAAAACCCCAGAAAAGTCTTTCGGGCGACTATTTTATTGTCGAAAAATCAAATGTCTCTAACTTTTCCAACAGTATCATTTATCAGGAAAAAGCCAATGGACTTTGGAAGGTTAGTGATCGGCTGATGAAAGTGCTGAATAAAGGCAGTAAAAGAAATGATTCTATCCTGGTTAGACTGGCTTTCAAAAATATCAATGCATTACCAAACGCTGTTTCAAGTTTAAAGATAAAATCAACAGATAACATCAACCATATTTTTACTGTTTATCTAACACCAAGCGATTTAATGTTGTTGTTGGAGCTTAATGATCTCTTATACGCAGATGTTTTGCCTGTAGCTAAAGAGGAGGTGGTGATTAATGGTCTCGACCTGGCCCTCAACCAGATCTCTAATGCGCGAAATCTTTTTACTGGCATTGATGGCTCGGGTATCAATGTTTCTTTTAAAGAGGGGATGTATGATGCTGCGGATCTGGACTTATTGGGGAAAACCATTGCCGGAGCTACTATTGGTAAAACGCCAACCACCCATGCTACCATTATGGCAACTTTGGCTTTGGGCAACGGCAATTCCTTTATCCGGGGTTTAGGTGCAGCACCAAAAGCCAAACTTGCTTATTCTGATTTCGCTAATCTGATGCCCGATCTGGTTACCGATTTAAACAAGCTTCAGGTTAAAGTTCAAAATCATTCTTACGGTACCGATATTGATAACGATTATGGAATGGAGGCTGCGGCATACGATAAACAGATTTTTGAAACCGATACTTTGATCCATGTTTTTTCTGCCGGAAATAAAGGAACCGCTACGCCAGCTGTGGGGTTTTATCAAGGTATTAACGCCCGGGCCAATTTAACGGGCAATTTTAAACAGGCGAAAAATCTATTGGTGATAGGAGGGATCAACAGAGAGAATATTTCTGAAAATCAGAGCAGCAAAGGCCCGGCGTATGATGGCCGTGTGAAACCTGAATTGGTTGCCCTGGGCGAAGATGGAACATCAGGTGCTGCAGCCATTACCAGTGGAGCTATTGCTTTGCTGGAACAGTTTTATCAGCAGAAATATAAAAAAGCGGCCTCTGCTTCATTAATTAGGGCAACAGTAATAAATGCTGCTGATGATTTGGGTGCACCACAGGTTGATTTTGTTTATGGCTACGGAAAGCTCAATGCAGCCCAGTCGTTAAAAACTTTAGATCAAAATAGGGCATCACTTTATGAAGTGGCTAAAAATCAGGATCTACCAATCCCTTTAACAATTCCGGCTAATGTGGCGGAAGTGAAACTGACCATCGCCTGGAACGACCCCCCAGCCGTTGTAAATGCCGCACAGAGTTTAGTTAACGGATTAGACCTAAGTCTCGAAACGCCCACAGGGGGCCAAATCCTGCCTTGGGTATTAAGCAGCTTTCCTCATTTAGATTCCCTCTCCACACCAGCAGTGCGGAAGGCCGATCTGCTCAATAATGTTCAGCAGGTTACGCTCGATCATCCACCTGCTGGCGCTTATACTATTCACGTTAAAGGTAACAGGATTAAACAAGGCAATAACCAGTCTTTCGCATTGGCTTACCGTTATACCTTAAAAAACACTTTTTCCTTTGTTAGTCCGGTAAAAAATGAATACTTTTTTGCTAATGAAGATAACTACATCCGTTGGGAGAATACTTACACAGACAGGACAGGAAATCTTTTAGTAAGCTATGATGATGGTATAACATGGAAATCAATTGCCACTGGCGTAGATTTAAGTAAGGGCTTTTATCATTGGATTCCACCGGATTTGTTTGTTAATGCCATGATAAAAATGGAAGTGGAAGGAAATGTAATAGTAAGCGAATCATTTGTTGTTTCCAGTCCGAGGATATTAAAAGTTGGCTATGCATGTAAAGATGGAGTGGTACTCAGCTGGAACCCACAGCCCGGTGCAAAGGACTATACTTTATACAATATCAGCGATAATGTCCTTTCGCCGGTTTTAACCCTTGCCGATACCATATGTAAACTTGATGTCAGTAAAATTAAAAGTAACTATTTTGCTGTGGCCGCAAATGGTGCGGGTTTTACGGGCTTAAAAAGTTATACGATTGATTATACCCAACAGGGAATTGCCTGTTACGTTAAAAATTTATTTGCATCAGTGGCCGATAATAACCGCGTAAGAATTGACCTAAGTGTGGGCACTACTTTGGATTTAAAGAACATCATCTGGGAAAAACAGACGGGGCCAAATACTTTTAGTGTTTTACAGCAAACCAAGCCCATTTCAAATCAGCTGGATTATACTATTTTTGATGAAATGCCAAAAACCGGAATCCAATTTTATCGGGTTACATTTGAAACCGTCAATGGTCAGGTACAGAGCGATCCGGTATCGGTGGTGTTCCTGAAGGAGGATGAATTTTCTTTTTTCCCTAATCCGGTAGCAGATTATTTAACGATACTGAGCGGCTCATTTGAAGATTACAGCTTATCTGTTTTCAATATGTTGGGACAGAAAGTTTTTGAAGAAAAGGCCACCAGTTCGAATAAATTTTTGCTTAACGCTTTATCCACTGGCGTGTATGTGGGGGTGATCAATAAAAACGGACAGCAATTGAAGAAATTTAAGCTGATTAAGAAATAATTTCTCAATCAGATCTTTCTTCCATAGGCGTAACCTTTGAACGCTGCGGTTGAGATATGGCTATCCTTTTTACAGATAATATGAGAATCTGCTGTTTTCTTAGTATTTTAAACAATTAGACCATTCAGAAAAAAATTAAAATGAAAAAACTTCTTCTTCTTTCCAGTAGCGCATTACTTTTCTTTGGTTCCTGTAAGCAAAGTACAAAAAGCAATGCTGTTGGTGCTGATTCTTTAGCCATAAAAGCCATTAATGATTCTAGTTTAACCCAATATTTATCTGTTATTGCTGCTGATAGTTTAGAAGGAAGAAAACCCTTTACCAACGGCGAAACCAAAACGATTAATTATTTAAAAAACCACTTCGAGAAACTAGGTCTGCAGCCAGGCAATGGAAATAGTTTCTTCCAGGAAGTACCGATGGTAGAAATTAAGTCTGTACCGGATGATCAAATGATATTCAAAGGGAAAACGGCTTCGCTGACCTTAAATTATTTAACTGATTTTGTGGCGGGTACCCGCCGCGTACAGGATGAAGTAAGCATCAGCAATTCGTCGCTGATTTTTGCAGGTTATGGTATAGTTGCCCCAGAATACGGCTGGAACGATTATGCGAATCTTGATGTAAAGGGAAAAACGGTGGTGGTGTTGATTAATGATCCTGGTTTTGCCGATTCTACTTTGTTTAAGGGTAAAAATATGACTTACTATGGCAGATGGACCTATAAGTTTGAAGAAGCTGCCCGGCATGGAGCCACGGGGATTATTATTGTTCACGATACCGAGCCAGCGGCTTATCCGTGGACAGTTGTTCGAAGCGGTTGGTCGAAATCTAAACTTACCCTGCAAAGTGAAGACAACGGAATGAGCAGGGCTGTAGTAGAAGGCTGGATTACGCTAGATAAGGCGAAACAGCTGTTTGCCTTGGATGGAAAATCATTCGATCAATTGGCTTTAAGTGCCCGCAAAAAAGGTTTTAAGGCTGTTGATTTAAATATTACCACCTCATTAAAGGTTAAAAATACCATCAAAAAATCGGTCACCTATAATGTGCTGGCAAAAATACCGGGCGATAAACGTAAAGATGAAGCGATTATATACTCGGCACACTGGGACCACTTAGGCATAGGAGAAAAAGTGCAGGGCGATTCTATTTATAATGGAGCGGTTGATAATGCAACAGGGGTAGCCGCTTTATTCGAGATTGCTTCGGCATTTAAAAAATTGCCTGAAGTAACCGGGCGTACCATTCTGTTTATTTCTTACACAGCAGAAGAGCAAGGTCTTTTAGGATCAGAGTATTATGCCAAACATCCTGTTTTTCCATTGGATAAAACCGTTGCGAACATCAATATGGATATGATGGGGATAGCGGGCAAAACAAAAGACATTGTGGTATATGGCTTTGGCCAGTCAGAACTGGAAGATTATGCAGCGGAAGCCGCTAAAAAGCAGGGACGGGTAATTGTACCGGATCCTGTTCCATCATCTGGTTTGTACTACCGATCTGATCATTTTAATTTGGCTAAGGTTGGTGTACCCTCGTTGTTTACAGGTTCGGGGGTTGATAACATTAAAAACGGTAGGGAATGGGGATTAAAACAGGTGGCTGATTTTACTAAATTCCGTTACCATTCGCCACAGGATAATTTCGATGCTAAAACGTGGGATTTATCAGGTATTGTAGAAGATATCAGGATGCTTTTTGATATGGGATACCGCATCAGTAATGAAACTTCATATCCGAAATGGAAAGAAGGATCGGAATTTAAATCCATCCGGGAAAAGCAGTAAACAAAAAGCGTCCCGATTTAATATCGGGACGCTCTTCGAAAAAAAGTCATTTTATTAATTGTCTCCTTAGGGAGAATGAATTAAAAGTAGAACTGTACACCTAATCTTGGTGCAAAAGTATCAGCATTTAAACCAAAAGTGTTTGTTTTAACTTTAGCACCAGTTCCTTCAGCTTTAACAGTATAGTTGTCATAGCTTAAACCTTTAACTGAAAGTTCGATACCGATTTTCTTGGTTGGGAAGAAAGCAAAACCTGGTGCAACTTCTACACCGATTTTGGTTGTGGTACCCAATTTAACTGCGTTATCGCCGTTAACATCAGTTGCTTTTAATTCACCAAAAGCCATAGGCACTGATAATTGTCCGAAGAATTTAAACTGATCTGATAAACCAACATAGTAACGGCCAAAAGGAGCAACTTTAAATGCACCATTCTCTGTTCTGCTGCTTACTTTTTTATCGTATTCGTAACCTACACCTGTACCGATTGCAAAGTTGTTGCCAACAAAATAGCCAACACTAGGCACTACGCTGAAGCTGAAATCTGCCTTTGGAGCACCATCTACTTTTGTAGAATTTACACCTACGTTACCACCTAACATAAAATTTCCTTTTTCAGTTTGTGCTTGTGCACCATAAACTAAACCTGCTACTGCTACTAAAGATAATAATAATTTTTTCATCTTTTTTATGAATTATTTGTGATTAAAATATAGTCAATTTTACTATTTTAATTTCTGACTATATTTGCCTAAAAGTCAACACTTGTGCCAAAAAACGCTGTTAACGTCATTAAAAAATCAGTTTCTGGTTAACTGGTTAGCTTACAAACAGATGTGAATTTAGTGTTAATTCAATATTATTTTCGTGTGACAATAAATCAATCGATTGATTAATTTTTTAGGCATGACAAATTGACAATCTGACTTTTTTTGTAGAAATGTCAGATTGTTTTGTAGCAAAAATGGCAGCTTTCGGAAAATGCCTGGCCTAGATCTTTGGTTAAACCTTAGAAGCCGAGATGAGGTTGTCTATTTTCTTTTGGATAATGGAAATGGTTTTTTCGTCATTCAGATTTCCATTATCGTCAAATTTATTTTGGGCCTGTGCAATCAAAACTTCTGGCTGTAACACCGGATTCATATTTAAAAATGTAAATACAGGTGAAAATGCGTTCTGCATTCTAACTGTTCCCCACATGCCCTGCGTTGCGCCCATTAGTGCAACGGGTTTATGCATCAACGGCGAATCTTTTCCGCGGCTTGCCCAATCAATCGCATTTTTTAATCCACCGGGAATAGAATAATTATATTCTGGAGAAACAATGATAAAAGCATCTGCAGTAGCCAGGGCATTTCTGAATTTGACCACACTTGCTGGTCTTTCCTCCACCTGAGGCAGATCATGATCTTCGTTGTAAACCGGAACGTCTTCAAAACTAACGGTTTCAAATTCAATATCTTTTGGTATTAAACTGCCTGCAACTTTAAGTAACATGGCATTATAGGAGCCTTTCCTTAAACTTCCGCATAAGCCAACAATTTTTCTGTTTTTTTCCATAGTTATAAAACCAGTACCTGATTAAAATGTTTGGCCTTGCAAGGGCAATCGGGCCAGTTAGAAAAATATAATCCTTAATTTTGGAAGATAAGCTACCTGTTATGACCGAAAATACTTCTACCGCCTCTATTATTGAAAAAACCGTTTTCCCGATACTTTTTGCCTTGAGCTTTTCGCACTTATTAAATGATACCATACAATCCTTAATTCCGGCAATATATCCCATCATTAAAAACAGCTATCATTTAAGTTTTTCGCAGATTGGATTAATTACACTTACCTTCCAATTAGCGGCATCGCTGTTACAGCCCTTTGTAGGTTTGTATACCGATAAAAAACCTCAGCCATATTCATTGGCGATAGGCATGGGGTTTACCCTGCTTGGTTTGGTTTCGCTTTCTTTATCCAGCCATTTTTACACCATATTAATTTCCGTTTCTTTTATCGGGATAGGTTCATCGGTATTTCATCCGGAAGCCTCAAGGATGGCACACGCTGCATCTGGAGGGAAAAGGGGATTGGCACAATCTTTTTTTCAATTAGGGGGTAATGCCGGTAGTGCTTTAGGTCCGTTATTAGCCGCCTGGATTATTGTTCCTTACGGGCAGTTCAGCGTCATCTGGTTTTCGGTTATTGCGCTTTTGGCAATTGTTATTCTCACGTATGTTGGCAACTGGTATAAGGGGTTTATGCTTTCGAGAAGTAAAAAAATTAATATTCAAACCGTTGTGAGTCAGTTTTCGAGAGGAAAGGTGATCTTTTCGGTGTGTATCTTGCTTTTGTTGATTTTTTCGAAATATTTCTACATGGCGAGTTTAACAAACTATTTTACCTTTTACCTGATCGATAAATTTAAGGTTTCGGTACAAACCTCACAGCTCTATTTATTTGTTTTCTTGTTTTCGGTAGCTGCCGGAACCTTATTGGGCGGACCAATAGGAGACAAAATTGGGCGTAAATATGTCATTTGGGCATCGATATTGGGTACCGCTCCATTTGCTTTATTGCTTCCACACGCCAGTTTATTTTGGATAGGGGTACTTATTGTTCCAATCGGGATGATATTGGCATCAGCTTTTTCTGCGATACTGGTTTATGCACAGGAATTGATTCCTGGAAAGGTAGGTTTAGTTGCGGGTTTGTTTTTTGGCTTTGCCTTTGGTATGGGCGGTATCGGATCGGCATTGTTGGGTAAATTAGCAGATGCTACCAGTATCGGATATGTATTTAATGTTTGTGCATTTCTGCCTTTGATCGGTTTATTAACCGGTTTTTTACCGAATATTGAGACGAAGAAGAAATAGAAAAATAGTGCCATCCATCCTAAAGATGGCACTATCTGATTAAAAATGTAAGTTAACCCCAACACTTGGTGTAAAAGAACTAAAGCCAAATGTAAATGATTCATTACTTGAGGCTTGAGAATTTAAATTTACACCATCGTCTTTCATGTTTTGTTTACTGTAAGCAAGTAAAGGAAAAGAAAGCTCAACAGCCCATTTTTTAGTTGGGAAGAATGCAAAGCCAGGGTTGATCGAAGCCTGATAATAGGTGGTTTTATAATGGGTGGTTTCGGTAATATAATTTCCTGAAGACGTTAGGTTATACGTGCTTTTACCAAAAGCCATTCCGACATTTGCCTGGCCGAAGAATTTAAATTTATGAACAATATCTACGTAATACCTTAAATATGGAATAACATTAAAGGAATGACTTTTATCAACTGAATTAATGAATTGTGGACTGCCACTTCCCAGAAAATATGTTGATTGGGATTCCGACTTATTTCCGCCATATCCAATCTGTAGACCCAGCGCCAGATTTTTTCCAAAAAAATGGCCGAAGCGTGGTGCAATATTAAACGATTTTGAATTACCGGTAGAAAAAGTATTAGTAGAATTCAATGGCTTCTGTTTACTATTATTAAATCCAATAGAACCACCGATTAAATTGTCTCCTTTTTCTGTTTGGGCATTAGCACCCATAGCGATAGCGCATATTGCGACCAGCGTTAATAATTGTTTTTTCATGTTCATTTGTGTTTTTGTGTATCCAATGATAAATAAAAAAGCTGAAATAAAACTATAATGTTAGTTTTATTTGATGTTAATTGTTTGATTGTCACTTTAAAAAAAAGACACCGACCTTATGATTAGATCGGTGTTCGGTAATAAGAATGAATAGATTGTATTTTACTTTAAGTTTGCATTCAGGATAAAGTAATAAAGTTCAGTAGGAGAGAAATTGCAATCGCTGCCTATTTTACCTGTAATTGATTTGAGCTTTCCATTTTCTTCTGGAAAAATGCTTCTGTAATATTCGATCTGGGCACCGCCAATTGATTTGATCTTCCCGTTTTCTTCCGGGAAAATGCTTCTGTAGTATTCGATCGTAACATTACCAATTGATTTTATTTTTCCATCTTCCTCAGGGAAGATGCTTCTATAATATTCGATAGGCATATCTCCGATTGATTTGACTTTCCCATTTTCTTCAGGAAAGATACTTCTGAAGTATTCAATTTTTTGATCACCTACAGATTTAATTTTACCATTTTCTTCCGGAAAAATACTTTTGTAATATTCAAATTTCTTATCTCCAATGAATTTAATCTTTCCGTTTTCTTCCGGGAAGATGCTTTTGTAGTATTCGAAATTGGTATTGCCGATTGATTTGATCTTTCCATTTTCTTCGGGGAAAATACTTCTGTAATATTTTATTTCTGTGTTTGCTTCAGTTTGTGCTTTTACTTTAAACGGATAAGTTAAAACCAGGACTAAGCTTAAAACATTTAATTTTAGCAGGCTAAATATATTTTTCATTTTATTGAAGGTTAAAAGTGATAATTAAAAGTAAATGTTGGTGTGAAATTTTGCAGCGCTAGCTTTAAGTTATTGGTTTTATCATAGTTGTATAGCGATTCTTCAGCATAGTAATTTTGATGGAAAAAAGAGACAACAGGTACTGAAAACTCCAGCGCTGCGTGTTTGGATATGAAATAACTGAAGCCAGGACTGATGCTTGCGCCCCATCCCTTGATTCTCGCATCCGTGCGGATCAGGTAACCTTCATCATCAATGCGGTTAAAGGTGTTCACCTGTAAAAGTAGGTTGGCTTGCATGAAAAACTTAAAACGATCTTTAACGTCGATGTATTTGCGCACAAAAGGAGAAAAACCAAAGCTGAATTCCTTTACTCCACGCTGTTCTTCATAATAACCGTATTCTTCATTCCATGCCATATAACTTTCTCCCCTGAGCTTCGACAGATTTAAGGGGATTTCCAGACCAAGAGCAAAATTATTGGCTAAAAAATAGCCTCCCCTTGGCGTTAAGGTAAATGTGTTTAAGCTGGGTGATGAACTGTTTTGTTTGGAAGTTCCAAAACTGAGGCTTCCGCCAACAAAGCCGGTTCCTTTTTCGGTTTGGGCATAGCTGCGCCAACTAACGGCACATAGCAGTGCCATAATGATTAATTTAGGTTTCATTTTATTTGTGTTTTTGTGTGTAATCAATAATAATCATTATTGAAACAAAAAGCAAGAAAAATGAACTGCTGTATTAGTTGATTTTTTTTAAAGAAAAACCCATAGAAAAGGTCCAATGGATTTTTAATATTTCAGCATTGCCGGACTATTGAGGTAGGTAAGTAACCAACTCCTGAGGAATCCAGATATTATATTTTTTGGCCGCTGCTTTTGCTTTTTCGCTCACCGGTATTTTCCATATTTCGAAAAACGACGATAAATTGGCATTGGTAGTTTTGCAGATGGTTGTATACCAGAGATCGATCCGTTGTTGATTATTCAGCGGATGGTCGTAGTATTTTCTAGGATCCATATCGCGGTATATTTTGTTGGCTTTAATGATAGACTCCCATCCAAAATGTTCAATAAGCTGGATATACATGCACAAAGCGGTGAAGGGTTCCTTTCCCCATTTTTCAAAAGTAGGCTGGTTTTGAAGGTAATTGTTGATTTTTTTATTTACCTCATCTTTACTTTCCATTCCCTCGTGATTGTAGAGGCCTTTTTTTAGTACTTTATCATACGCATACATGGTATAAAGGTTAGTGGTTACTTCGCCAACTTCATCCATATCGAGTCCCCAGAATTGATGGCGATGGCCAAGTTCATGGAAATGGCCCCAGCTTCCTTTCTCTTTCAGCATTTTTTCATTAAGCATTAATTCGCAACTTTCGTCGTCTGGGGCCACAATTTTATCCCAAACTGTGAACATATAACCATAAGCAACCTGATTATCAATGATTATCCGTTCGGGATGTGTTCTGGTTTGACTAATAACGGCTAAATCGGCATCTGCATCCATTATTTGGTCCCATAATTTCAATAATGACTCAGGATTTTCTAAGTTTTTAATGCGATAGGTAGGTACGGTGAGAATAATTTTATCTGTAGCTAATTCTGTCCAAGGCGCAGGATTATTTTTGATGCTTGCCCAGTCGGTCAACTTATTTTTTTCCAGTTTGTAATAAGGAGCTTTTACCACACCATGTGCAATAATACTGATCGATTTAAGTGTGGAACTGTCTGGAATTCTAATGTATAACAGTCCGCCATAAGGTGAAAAAACGGTTGTGGTATCTTTTTCCAGTTCAAAAGATCTGGTGAGATCAAAACCTGATCTTACCAGCTTATCCATATGTTTTAAATCGTCATTATGGATACCGATCTGTGCCTTTAAATATTGGCTTTTATATTTTGGGTCGATCACAATGCTAATTTTTTCGCCGGCAGGCACATAAACGCCTGTACTGTGTAACCTAAAATAGTTAGGATAAGGGTCAGCTAAACCTTGCGAACCTACTTTAACGGCAATATCAATCAACTCGGTAGTTCTTTTTGCTGTTTTAGGTACTTCGCCAGGAAATGATTTGCTCTCCGGGAACACAAAATCTGTTGAGTTTTCTTTATTGTGAGATTTTTCGAAAAGATATTTTGAAAATTGATAGCCCGCTTTTTTGGCAGCTGTTGAAATATCAAGTGGATTTTTTCGCGTTGGTATCGGAAGTGAATCGCTGATTGAAAGTATCGATTTCATTTTCCTGATCAACCTACTGGTATCTGCATGGTTTGAAAAAGCCAGGTCGAGCGTAGGCTCTATACCATAAGCATACCCGGCGGGGCTAGCTTCTTTAGGAGAAGATTTTGACAGTTCACTCAAAATGTTCTTCAATAGCAGATAAAAAGGTTCTTTTGTTAGCGTCAAACTATCTTTGGCATGTTCAGCCATTAACAGGGTATAGGCATTAAATATACCTGCCTTGCTTAATAAGGTATTTATTTTTATCAGATCATTTACGTAAGATTTATTGGGATCTCTTTGCTTGAAAATATATGGATATGGGGAGCCATAAACCAAACTTCTACCATCAGCGATATATTTTTCAATGGCCTTAAGCGCTGTCGTATCCTTCACGTCATTTGTTAAAAAGTAAATGTCGGTATTGGGCTGTAATTTACTGCTATCTGCGACGTAAACTTTAGCTTTATTGGCTTTCAATGCATTGATCAGTGCTACATCAGCTTTTTTGGTCACTGCTACCTTCAGTTTTTTAGGATGATTTCTTGCAGTTTGGATAATGTTTTTTAATAATTTTTGAACATTTTGATCAGCCAATAATTTGCTTTCAAAATACTCCGATGAGCCTATGGCAAAAATCTGTCCCTTACCCAGGGTGCTCGTCATGATTATCGATGCTAAAACATCAACCTGCGGGGCAAGCACATGTGTGGCTATGATATTAGGCTTTTCATTCGTGCTAAAGAACGCAGAGACAAATTTGCCCGTATCAGGCATAGGTAAGGTATTGATGTCTTTTAAAAGTGCTGATTTTTGAAATTTTTGAGCGAAACTTTGGGTAGCAACGCATGCAAAAAACAGAAGCAGAGCAGTTTTTAGATTCATTTTCAGGTGCTTATATCTGCAATTTAAACATCTAAAATCATTGCTACAACCCACTTTAAGTTAAAAAACGCTAAATAAATCAGGTTTTTCAGTTCAATAGCTAATATTGGTAAAAAAAAGAGGCTGTCTCATCAATATAGAATTGTCAATCCTGAGCTTGTCGAATGACCTATTTAAATGTATTGCAAGACGTTTCGGCAGGCTCAACGTGACAAATCCGATTGAATTGTAATTAATGATACAGCCTCTCAATTGTTTTCTTTGAGTCCTTAAAGTTTAAAACAAAAAATCCCGCCCCAATTTCATTGAGACGGGATTTTACCGGAATGTATTAATCAACGTTTTGATTCAGGAACACAAATTTATGATCGAACATATCTAACTTGATTTTGCTGTCTTTGTCAATTTTTCCTGCCAATATCTCCTTAGACAACTCATTTAAGATTCTTTTTTGAATGACCCTTTTCAACGGCCTTGCACCAAACTGCGGATCGTAACCCAATTGTGCCAGCCAATCCAATGCATCATCACTGGCATCCATTTCTATGCCCATTTCGGCCAAAGTTTGCTGTACCTGTTTAAACTGTAAGCTTACGATATTTCTGATTTCGCTACGGTTTAAAGGCGTAAACATAATCAGCTCATCAATCCGGTTCAAAAACTCCGGACGAATGGTCTGTTTCAATACCTCAAACAATTCGTTTTTGGTTTTCGCAATGACCTCCTCGCGGTTTTCGTCGCTTAAATCTTTAAAGTTATCCTGAATTAAATGCGCACCAATGTTCGAGGTCATGATGATGATGGTGTTTTTAAAATTCACGGTTCTACCTTTATTATCCGTTAAACGGCCATCATCCAGCACTTGCAACAGGATGTTAAATACATCAGGATGTGCTTTTTCAATCTCGTCAAGCAACACTACAGAGTAAGGTTTGCGTCTAACAGCCTCGGTTAACTGTCCGCCTTCATCATACCCCACATACCCCGGAGGCGCTCCGATTAATCGCGACACCGCATGACGCTCCTGGTATTCACTCATATCAATACGGGTGAGTGCATTTTCATCGTTAAATAAAAATTCGGCCAGGGCTTTTGCAAGCTCTGTTTTACCTACACCGGTAGTACCTAAAAAGATAAAAGAACCAATAGGTTTGCGTTTATCCTGTAAACCTGCACGAGAACGGCGGATGGCATCAGAAATGGCTTCAATGGCTTCGTCCTGACCAGCCACGCGCTGGTGTAGCTCTTCCTCTAAGTGAAGCAGTTTTTCGCGCTCACTGGCAATCAGTTTCGTAACGGGAATACCGGTCCAGCGGCCAACCACACCTGCAATATCATCAGCGGTAACCTCTTCTTTCAGCATACGGCTATCGGTTTGCTGGCTTTCTAAATCGGCTTTAAGTTTTTCAACCTTATCCTGAGCTTCCTTAATTTTACCGTAACGGATTTCGGCCACCTTGCCATAATCTCCGGCACGTTCTGCTTGTTCGGCCTCTAACTTGAAGTGTTCAATCTGCTCCAGTTCATTATTCACCGCATCTACCAGGTCTTTTTCACCCTGCCATTTTGCTTTAAATTCATCACGCTCTGCAGAAAGGTTGGCAATTTCTTCCGAAAGTTCTTTAACCTTTCTATCATCTTTTTCACGCTTAATGGCTTCGCGTTCAATTTCCAGGCGCATAATCTCACGGTCTAAAGCATCAACATGTTCCGGCACACTGTCCATTTCCATGCGCAGTTTAGATGCGGCCTCGTCCATTAAATCGATGGCCTTATCCGGTAAGAAACGATCAGAAATATAGCGCTGGCTCATTTCTACAGCCGCAATAATGGCTTCATCTTTAATCCTCACTTTGTGGTGGGTTTCGTAACGCTCTTTTAAGCCACGCAGGATCGAAATGGCATCCTGGGTATCTGGTTCTTCAACCATTACCTTTTGGAAACGGCGTTCCAAAGCTTTATCTTTTTCTAAATATTTCTGGTACTCATCTAAAGTGGTTGCACCAATAGCGCGCAACTCTCCGCGTGCAAGCGCAGGCTTTAAGATGTTTGCCGCATCCATTGCACCTTCTCCGCCACCGGCACCAACCAGCGTGTGGATCTCGTCGATAAATAAGATAATATCGCCATCACTTTGGGTAACTTCTTTAACTACAGCTTTTAAACGCTCTTCAAATTCGCCTTTATATTTTGCGCCAGCAATCAATGCGCCCATATCAAGCGAATAAACCACTTTACTTTTCAGGTTTTCTGGTACGTCACCTTTTATGATCCTAAAGGCAATTCCCTCCGCAATGGCCGTCTTACCCACACCAGGTTCACCGATCAAAATTGGGTTGTTTTTGGTTCTGCGTGATAAAATCTGGATGACCCGGCGGATTTCCTCATCGCGACCGATTACGGGGTCCAGTTTGCCACTTTCGGCATACTCATTCAGGTTACGGGCATATTTGCTCAAAGCCTGATAAGTGGCTTCGGCATTTTGATCCGTTACCCGGTTATCGCCACGCAATTCTGTAATGGCTTTTTTAAGGTCTTTCTCGTTAACCCCCTGTTCTTTTAATAGCTTAGAAGTGCTGTCATTAACAGCTAAAATACCTAATAAAAGATGTTCTACAGACACAAACTCATCTTTAAACTCTTTTAAAAACGTTTGCGCCTTTTGTAAAACGTTATTGACATTAGATGAAAGATATACATTGCTTCCGCTCACTTTCGGGAACCTGGCAATCTCTGCATCCAGATTTTGATTTAATGAATTTAAGTTAACGTTTAACTTCTTTAACACATAAGAAACTACGTTTTCATCAACAGTAAGCAAACCTTTAAGCAGGTGTGCCGTTTCAATAGCCTGTTGCTGGTTGCCTTGGGCTATTTCAGAAGCCTGTTGAACTGCTTCCTGGGCTTTTATGGTAAAATTGTTGAAGTTCATATTGCTTTTAAATCAAAACAAATGCCATATCTGTTTTGGTTTTACAATCGGAAATTTTGTCGGTAAGTTTTTGTTGTAAGTGACTAAATTACTGATTTTTAGTATTTTATGCTGAAAATTTGTCGTGATTATTATGTTTCAACGGCACAGGTTTACAATACGTTGTGAAGTATTGCGAATGGTTAACTTATTTGGGCGTTTCCCAATCCCGATGAAAAATCGGGAAAGGGCCGGGCTTTGCAGGGCTTCGCTTCGCTCCGGTACCGATGAAGGATCGGCACTGAACCCTTACAATCCCTAACGCGGAATCATTGGTGTTATTCTGAATGCAGTATCTTTATTTACAATGTATAGACTTTGAAGCAATATTAATCGATGAATCAGTAATACATTGCTTTTAAGATTGTTCGTGCCTGCCATTGACAGGCACCCAAAAAAGGTTGTCATTGCGAGGAGGAACGACGAAGCAATCTTTACTGCTAGTAATCCTTGCTATAAAGATTGCTTCGTCGGCTGAAAAAGCCTTCTCGCAATGACGATCCTTGGAGAGATTTTCCATTAAATTCTATTGTCTTTCATATTGATTTTTATCCAATAAATTATCCCTCAGGATGACAACATAAAAGACAAATACATTAAGAATCTAGGAGGTCTGGATTATTTTTTGGCTTTCTGCTCAATCACATACTTACCAGCCGCTAAATCTAATTTTCCAATGTTATTTATCTTACCATTTATATAATTATCCATGCCACGTGTAAGCGGTAGGTTGATTGCGGCTGTAGAATTGGCCGGGATGGTAATATCGTACCTGATTCCGTTATCAATTCTTTTCCAGGCGCTGCTAATTTTCCCGTATGGACCAACATGACTAGCCTCAAAAGAATTTAGACCTTCCATTACATGCGGATCAAGTATTACATGTTTAAAACCAGGTTGTTTTTCATCCGGTTTAATGCCACCCGGCGATTTATATAACCAGGCGCCGATTTCCCCAAACATGATGTGGTTCATGGAAATATCTGATTTGGCATCAATTGGCCAGTTTTCGTATAGTGTAGTGGCCCCGTTTTCCATCCACCAGCCCCAGCTTGGATAGGTTTTTTGTGCCGCAACTTTGTAGGCTATATCGCTGTAACCATTTTCGCTCAGTGCGTTTAAAATGGCTTTTGTGCCTAGTAATCCAACATCCAGATGGAACTCATCGGCTTCTACACGTTTGGCCAAATTTTCTGCAACCAGGGCGACCGATTCTTCCGGAACGATTTTCCAGTATAACGGAACGCTCATTTCGGTTTGGATGCCCGTGTTGTAAATCCCTTTTTCTTTATTCAGGTATTTGGCGTTAAAAGCATCTTTTATTTTTTTAGCCAGGGCAGTATATTTGAGATAATCATTATTTTTACCGAGGATTTTGGCCGCTTTAGCCAAAATCACTACATCGGCATAATAATAACAGGTTGAAGTAAGCTCTACAGGAGATTTGGATTTTACTGGTATCCAATCCCCCAAACCCCACGTGGTTAAACCGGTAGGGTAGGTTTCGTCAATATGGTTCACATATTTTCTGATGTTCGCGTAACAATCGGTAAGCAGTTTTTTGTCTCCATAAAACAAATAAACATTCCAGGGGATAATGGAAATGGTACTGGTCCAGTCGGGGCCATTGCCCCATTCGTAGCCCCAGCCATCGGTAGGGATAATAGAGGGCAAAACGCCATTTGGCTGTTGCTCATCCCGGTGATCGGCCAGCCACTTTTCGTAAATGGTAATACCATCAAACCCGTAAAGTCCTGTTTCTATCGCAATTTGCGCATCACCTGTCCAGCCGTTTTTCTCCCTTTGCGGACAATCGGTCGGATAACCAAACAGATTTGATAAGTACGAATTGTTGGTCGCATAATAGATTTTATTGATAATCGGTTCTGATGATTTGACATCACCCACAACGGGCACATCGCTGTGCATAAAATAGCCAACCAGATCTTCTTTCTTCAATTGTACCGGACCAGAACTGGTTACCTCTACATATTGAAAACCCTTATAATTGAAATGCGGCATAAAACTCTGTGCACCTTTTCCATTTAAGATTAAAATATCGGTCTGGAATGGATCGGTATTGTCAGTTGGGCGGTAATGGGCGTCTATATTCGAGATATCCACATGTCCGTCGGGGTATAGACGTTCGCTGTGCTTGAGTTTAATAACCGTTCCGGCAGGACCATTTACAGTGATTTTGCTCACACCAGAAATATTTCTACCCAGATCGAACAGGTAAGTGGTATCATTAAATTTTTTAATGCTTTTACTAGCTATTTCCTCCACATTACGGATAGGGTGCAGGGCCTGTGCCACAATATTTTTTGATGGTGCAGAACGGAACATCACTTCTTTCCAGTCTTTATCATCAAAATCTGGGGTATTCCATCCTGTTTTTTCTAAACGTGCATCGTAATGCTCAGCGGTGTAAATGCTGTTGAAAACAATAGGACTTAAAGCGGTTTTCCAGTCTTTTCCAGATTTAATGGTTTCGGTTGTGCCATCCTGGTAAGTGATGCGCACATCAAGACAAAAGGTGGGTCTGTTGCGCCAGGGAGCACGGTCGAAATACCAAACTGCGGTTGATTGATGGTTATACCAGCCATTGCCCAATAATACGCCAATGGCATTTTTACCCTGACTAATGGCATTAGTCACATCATAAGTAACATATAGCGTACGCCTGTCAAACCGGGTGTACATCGGATCCATGCGGTGGTTCCCTATTTTTTTACCGTTTAACGAAAGTTCGTACAAACCTGCGGCAGCAATATAGGCCCTGGCAGATTTAATTTTTTTACTGGTACTAAAGGTGTTGCGGAAGTAGGGTGCAGGTTTAAGTTTGGTGTTTTCGGTATCCGAAATCCAGGCACCCTGCCAGTTTTCCGTTTTCATCATCCCTGTTTCAAAACTGGCGATATAGGTTTTATCTGATTTATCATTGTTTCCATTGGCAATATCGACCCGCCAGAAATATTTGGTAAAAGGTTTTAGTGGTCGGCCCGAATAAATCACCAGATTTTGGTCTGACTTCACCCAGCCTGTGTTCCATACTTTAACATTGGCTTTTACCAGCGAAGCAGAATCAGTATCTACCAGAATGCGGTAAGCACTTTGTTTGGCACCTTGATTGGTATCGTTCATTTGCCAGGTAAAGCGCGGGTTCGGACTGTCTAAGCCAATCGGGTTGACCAAATATTCGGTTTTTAAGGCTGTAAGCGATTGAGCTGAGGTTTTGAAAAGGGGAGAAAGGGCGAAAAGTAAAGTAGTTATCTGTAAAAAATTGAGGTTCATCGTTTGAGGCTTATCCAAAAACTAAGATATTAAAATAATATGCGGATCAATGAACCGCAATGGAATTTTTACGCATAAAAAAAGACGAAGGTTAGTTCGTCTGATATAGCTGTTAAATCATGGAAATTTGTATCATCAAATACTATCCTAAGATTTCTTTCAGTTTCCCGGTCTGATGGTCAGCCAGTTTTTGTAGTGGACCAGATGCCAGCATTTTCATCATCATATTTAAATCAGCTGAAATGATGTGTTTTGCTGTAGTAGTTCCGTTTCCGTTATCTGTTACTGTCCATTTTAATTCTACATCGAAAGGCGCTTTTTCGCTCGGGATTGCTGTTATTTCCCGGTTCTCAACCCTGCTCGAAATGCTGATGGCCAATTTTGCCATATTCTGAATAGTAAACCGTGCATCATCTTCGGTTGATTCCCAGTTATAAATGTTTTCTGGCATTAATTGCTGGTGATTGTTCATATTGGTTAGAAAAGCGTAAACCTCAGCAACCGGTTTATTAACTTCTACTGTGCTCTCGATAACAGTCATTATATATTTGTATAGATTTGTTTTACTCCGAACTTAAGACTCTGAACTCAAAACCTGCCCCTGTCCCCATTCTGAAGGATTTAAACGCCATCTGCCTAATAGTTCCATGTCGCTTTTGGCAATAATGCTATGTTCGGCAGCATAATCGATCAACGCTGCATAGTTTGATAAGGTAAAGTACCGACATTTTGCTGCAGCAAAGTTCTCATCTGCTTTTTCGAAACCGTAGGTGAAAATTGCCGCCAGGCCCGCTACCGATAATCCTGCAGCTCTCAAGGCTTCAACAGCCTGCAAACTACTTTTTCCGGTTGAAATTAAATCTTCGATAACCACCACACGTTGACCTTCTACCACTTCGCCTTCAATTAAACTTCCAGTACCATGTTCTTTTGCCTTCGCTCTTACATAAATAAATGGTAAACCCAGTTCCTGGGCTACTAAAACACCTTGGGGGATTCCAGCAGTAGCAACACCTGCAATAACATCTACTGAGCCAAACTCTTCTTGTATGGCCTGCGCAAGTTTCTGCCGGATGTAAGTTCTCACCTGAGGGTGGGAAAGGGTAATTCTGTTGTCGCAATAAATTGGCGATTTCCAACCAGATGCCCAGGTAAAAGGATTATTTGGTTGTAATTTAATTGCTTTTATCTGTAATAAAAATTCCGCTACCTTTAATTCAATATCACTTTTATTATACATGGCTCAAAATTACAGATTTATTTGTGTTTGTCATAACGTTTATTAAGCCCCATTATTTTGTATTTGGGGAAAGAAAAATGTAAGAATCGGGATTTGATTCCGACATTTCAATACTACAAATATTGTAAATTTTGATGGATGCTAAAAGCGATTTCTTGTCACGTCCTGTAAATCAGTATGATAAAGAATCTTTAGTTCAAAAAATAGATGATGAATAACCTGCGATCTGCTTAAATCAATGCGATGCGCACCGATTGATCAATTGGGCTTTGTTCAATGCTCACTTATGAACCGGTTACTGAATATACGGATATCCCTTTTGATTCGAATTTGTTTACCTCAGAACCGTTATAGTCGGTTATTAAAATATCCACAAGCGATAAATCATTAAATTTCAGATACGAAGTCTTTCCTATTTTAGTGGCATCACAGAGCAAATAAGTGCGACCGGCTTGTGCTGCCATTGCCAAAGTATTAGAAGCTTCAGACTCACTACCTGCATAAAGTCCTTCAGCAGTAATCCCATCTATGCCTAAAAAGGCTTTAGAAGCATGGTATCTGGAAATATGTTCGAGTGCCATAGTGCCATGAACGGCTTGCCTGGTTATATCAACTTCACCTCCAATAAGGTTTATCGTTACTGCACTGCCCTGCAACTCATTTACTATCGGCAGCGAATTGGTAATTATCTTAATATCTTTGTTTTTAATAAACTGGCATAATCTAAAAGCTGTGCTGCCACAATCCATAAATATAACATCTCCATCAATAATATCTGCTGCAGCCCTTTTGCAGATTGCCTCTTTTGCCTTTAGATTAACTTCCGCTTTACTAACAAATGAAACAGGCTTAATCACATCACTTATTTTCATAGCCCCTCCATGTGTACGATAGAGTAGTCCGTTTGAAGCCATGTTAGCAAGGTCTCTTCTTATTGTGACCTCTGAAACACCAATTCCAGTAGCTAACTGTCGGATTTCAACTTCGCCATAGGTTTCTAAAAGATCCAGAATTTTTTGCACCCTTTTTTGAAATGTCATATATAATGATTTAATTCGATCAAATTTAATCATAATTAATCAAAAATAATCAAAATGAAAAATATTAATATTGTGGATACCCAGATTTTATCTGATAATTGGTACACCCTCAAAAAAGTCGTTTTCGAAATGACCGGTATTGATGGAGCTACATCTATTTTGGAACGTGAAGCCTATGACAGGGGAAATGGTGCGACCATATTGTTGTATAATAAGGAAAATCAGACGGTTGTACTGACGCGTCAGTTCAGGTTGCCGACGTTTATTAATGGAAATGATACAGGTTACCTGATTGAGTGCTGCGCCGGATTGTTGGATCATGATAATGCGGAAGATTGTATCAGAAGGGAAACGGAAGAAGAAACTGGATTCAGGATTGATCAGGTAGAAAAAGTTTTCGAGGCTTATATGTCGCCCGGCTCAGTTACCGAGCTATTATGTTTTTTTGTTGCAGCCTACTCGAGCGATATGAAATTGCATGATGGAGGAGGATTGCAGGAGGAAAATGAGGAGATAGAAGTGCTGGAATTACCTTTCGAAAAGGCACTTAACATGATGAAATGTGGTGAGATAAGGGATGGCAAAACAATGATGTTGCTGCAGTATGCGCAGTTAGCGGGATTAATGTTGTAGGTAATTGTTTGAATTTTATAATGATTGATTTGATTTGTGTAATTATCCTTAACAAATAGCTGTTTACATTTGTTAACTCTAATTAATTTAAATTTTTATGATAGCAACAAAAGGATATGCGGCACAAAATGCCCAAACGGATCTTGCACCCTGGAATTTTGAACGCCGGGAAGTAGGGCCTCATGATGTTCAGTTCGAAATACTTTTCTGCGGGGTTTGCCATTCAGATCTGCACCAGATCAAAAACGATTGGTTTGAGGGGATATTCCCTATGGTTCCTGGCCACGAAATTGTAGGCAGGGTAGTGAAGGTTGGAGACCACGTAACAAAATTTAAAGTGGGCGATCTGGCGGGAACCGGCTGTATGGTAGATTCTTGTCAGGTTTGCGAAAACTGTAAGCAGGATTTAGAACAATATTGTCTGGAAGGAAATACCCAAACATACAATAGTTTAGAGAGAGATGGTAAAACACCAACTTATGGTGGTTATTCTGATACGATTGTGGTAAGAGAAGAATTTGTACTTCATGTATCAGATAAATTAAATCTGGCTGCTGTAGCACCACTTTTATGTGCAGGTATTACCACTTATTCGCCATTAAGGCACTGGAAAGTTGGAAAAGGACATAAACTGGCTGTATTGGGCTTAGGTGGTTTGGGCCACATGGCTGTTAAATTTGGTGTAGCTTTTGGCGCTGAAGTAACGGTTTTAAGTACTTCGCCTAAAAAAGAAGAGGATGCCAAAAAATTAGGTGCACACCATTTTGTGGTAACTACCGATCCTGAACAGGTTAAAGCAGCTAAAGGTACATTCGATTTTATTTTGGATACCGTATCTGCTGAGCATGATTTTAACATGTATCTTTCTTTGTTAAGGACAAATGGCACACATATCTGTGTGGGGGTTCCACCAAAACCAGCAGAAATTGCCGCTTTTAGTTTATTGGGCGGGCGGAAAAGTTTAGCAGGATCAGGTATTGGCGGTATTGCCGAAACTCAGGAAATGCTGGATTTCTGTGCAGAAAACAATATCGTTTCAGATATCGAAATGATTGATATGAAAGATATCCATACTGCTTACGATAGAATGCAAAAAGGTGATGTGCGTTACAGGTTTGTGATTGATATGGCTACCTTGTAGTTGAGCTCGTAACAAAAAGAAGGGATTTAGAAATCGCAATATTTCTAAATCCCTTTTTTATTTACGGATAGCTAATCACCTCAGGCATCTTCATTTTTTTTTACAAATTCAGCAAGCGAAATCCGGTGTTCAGACTCTACTTTCGCTAGCTGTCTTTTATTTTCAGTCAATAGGTCATCCAATTTATTTAGCAAATCTTTAAGATAGGTTACTGATAACATCCGTGAAATCCTGTTCCTGATTTTATCGGCAAGGAACAATTCGATCAATATCAGACTGATCAGAAAAAGGTAATGATTGAAGATAATATTATTGGTACTCTTTGAGAAAGCAGGGAAGCCTGTTATGCCAAAAAATAAATCTATAATTAAAGGGATGCCGATAATGGCGAGGAGTGAAAATCCCCTGACTTTTAAAGTAATTCCCTTTTCAGCATTTTTGATCTGTTCGTTAAAGGCCGAAAACTTGCCTTTAAACGGAATTTCCCTATTGTTTTGTTGCTGTTCTAATTTTTGAAGTGCCATACCATGCTCGATATCGATTTTCCGCACCTGCTCTACAATATTCGTTTCGGCATTGTTCAGCTTTTCCTGGTCTTCCACAATAGATTCCTGTTCGGCAATAATTTTGTCCATCACCAGCAGGTCTTCCGGAATGCCATGTCGAAGTTTCTGTTCTGCAGCCACAATCCGGTTATCCAGTTGTTTAAACTGTCTTTTAAGCTCCGCAATTTCTTTATTAAAATGCTCTTTTTTGGAGGCATAGCTACTTTCTAGGCTGTTAAGCGCCGAAACATATTCGAAATCTGCCAGAAGCTGTTCATTACTGGCAAAATGCTGATAAAGCCCATTTAATTTGATGAAGAGCTCACCTGTTGATTTTTCGGGATTAGAAAGATCATTTCGGTATGCTTCCAGATCTTTTTCTGATAATGAAGGTATGGGCATAGTAGATTAAAAAGCTAAAATTATAAAAAATATTTATCGTGGAGGGAATTATAAATGGTGTTTTCCCTTCAAATATTCCATTATGACTGTTAAACCATTTTTTTAAGATATAGTTTGTATAGTTTTTTGTTCGAAAAATATTTTTATTGAAAACGCAAATGTTTATTATTCAGTTATTTATATTTTATTTTTAGATATAACCGAAATATTTTTTGATTTTTTTTATCAGGTTGATAAATTATTATATATTTGTGCCAAGCAAGGGGTGAGAGCCTTGCATCAATCTTTGATTGAGAGCGTTAATTTAGATAAGGTTACAACATTAATTGTTGTAACCTTTTTTTATATCTTATAAATAACTGAACAATTTTTCTACTTTAGGGAAAGCAAATATATTTTTTGCCGAAATTAAAATATCCTTTAGTGGGGATAGGAGAAAGAGTGATTTTGCTGAAGGTCATTTATATTTCAATTAAATATGCTTTAAACTATATGCCAAGAAATTATAGAATTTATATCAACGATAACACTTTGTTTATCTCCGATTTTTTGCCAGAACAAAAAGAGAAAATACAGCAGCTTGAATTTCAGGATTTTAATCTGCAAACCTTCTACAAAAAATTAAAAAACGGATCTAAAAAGAGTTATATTTTCTTGACAAAGAATCCAAAGGAAACCTTTCAGAAATTAAAAAAAGACTGCACCATTATTAAAGCTGCGGGCGGTTTGGTAGAAAGTGCAAATGGCAATTACCTTTTTATTTTCAGGAACAAAAAATGGGACCTGCCGAAAGGGAAGCTGGAAGAAGGCGAAAAAATGAAGGAAGCCGCTGTTCGTGAGGTAGAAGAGGAATGTGGAATAAGGGTTTTTAAACGCGAAGAAAAGCTTTGTAAGACCTATCATGTTTATCCGATGGGTAACAAAATGGTGATCAAGAAAACCAATTGGTACAAAATGAAGGTTAAAGGCGAACCTAAGCTAGTCCCTCAAAAAGAAGAAGGGATTGAAGAGGCGGTTTGGTTGGATAAAAACCATATTTCGCCGGTTGTTAAAAATACTTTTCCTTCTATTATGGATGTGTTGAGGACCGGTGGGATTTTGTAGTGCGGATGAAATCTAATCGTGGTGTCAGATATTTCTATCTGAAACGCGTGAGATCATTGAATCCGCAATTCATACAAGCATATTCCAGTGGTAATGCCCTGCAGCACAGAATATTACTCGTAATCTAACTGATCAATTACTTTTTTAACCTCTTTTAGGTATTTCCCGTAATAAAACCAGGCCCATAATTCGGTAATTGCACCGATAATCAGGATGGTTACAAAGCAGTTGAGGAGGATGTAAACCGAAGATAATTTATTTAATATCCGCGAAAATACAGATGCCTTTTCGATGAACACAAAAGCAGTGAGAAAACAGACTGAGATAAAGGCCACAATGTAAGTTAATGCTTTATACAGCTCTATATTCACCTTCATTTCGTAATAAAACCAGAGGATATTTTTTCGTGTATCCATACTTAAGTCATATGAGTTTTTATAAAATATATAAAACTTGAAAAAATAATAAGCTGTAAAACCACAGGTAATGGAATAGGACATCAGAAATACCCTGTTTATTAAAGCTGAAAATCCAAAAATATAGGGGATAAAAGCCATGAACAACAAAAAAAACAGCTGGTAGAAAAATTCATGTTTCATTTTGGCTCTGATTTTATCGACAGGGGTACGTGCCTGTTTTATTTTAAGCATATCGCCGGAAATGTAGCTTTCTTCGGGATTTTTAGCATTCCATTCATTTTTTAAATCGTCAAAATTCATAACCGTTTTTCTTTATGATGAACTGTAATTTTTCTTTGGTCCTGTTCAGTTTAACCCGTGCATTAACCTCGCTTATTCCCAGGTTTTTGGCAATTTCGCGATGTGATTGATTTTCGAGAAAAAGGAAGATCAATGCTTTTTCAATGGCATTTAGTTCTTGAACAGCAGTGTACAAACAGGCTAGTTTTTCTTCTTTCCCTTCATTTTCGTTTACATCTATTACATCGATGGTTTCATTTAATGGTGTTTTGTCTACTTTTCTATAGTCTTTTTTGAAATAGACCAGTGCTGTATTGAGGCAAACGCGGTACATCCATGTAGTAAATTTGCTGTTTCCTTTAAAAGATGGATAAGCTTTCCATAATTGTAAAATAATTTCCTGAAACGGATCACGTTGTTCTTCGGCATCTTTCATATACATTTTTGAAATCTTATGTATAATCGCTTTGTGCCGATTGATCAGGGTAAGAAATGTGTTTTCTGTTTCTTTCATTTAATATATACCCAATTGGTAATGGATTTTTAGAAACGTTACAGCTTTATTTAAAAATAATGTTTAACCGTAAAAAAGGGGGTGGTAAAAGGGTATTCTGCGAAAGAGTAACATATAAGCGGTGTTTTAGGTTGCTCATGTCAGGTTATTACTTAATAAGTTAGCTGTTGAATAAAGCAAAATGGAGTAATCCGTATAGATAGATTATTTATAACCTCAGTTCGATTAATATTTACGCATTTTTATTAGTCTTAACCTAATTTTTTTAAAGCTATCGTCATGCTGAATTTATTTCAGCATCTTTCCTGCTATTAAGACCCTGAAATAAATTCAGGGTGACGACTTTGAGTTAATAATATCTGCAGAACATCTTTCGTAAAGATGTTAATAATTGAACTCAGGTTTATACGTTATTAGCACTATTTTAAGAAAGTATTAATTATGTACATTAAAACTTCACTATGTTTCTGATATTATTCTGAAAGAAGGTATTAATTTGTCTAAAATGAACCTAGACTTAAATCTGTATTTATCAGTGGACATCTATGGTTAACAGAACTATAAAAAATCAAGTGCCTCTTTGGGCACAAACGGGCTAACATCGCCTTGATTTCTTAAAATATCGCGAACAATTGTTGAGCTGATGGCCGAATATTCGGGCTTGCTCAAAAGCAGAATGGTCTCTACTTCGGGCATCATCGTCTGATTAATCTGTGCAATAGCCCGTTCATATTCAAAATCGGCAGCTGAACGGATCCCACGCACCATATAGGTGGCATTTATTTTACGGCAGAAATCTACGGTTAAACCTTCATATGTTTGAATTTCAATATTTTCATAGCCTTTAAAAACAGTCTGCAGGATTTGAAGACGCTGCTCAGCGCTTAAAAAATTCTGTTTAGCACTGTTAAGTCCAATACCTACTATAATTTTATCGAAAAGTGGAGTGGCACGTTGTAAAATGTTTACGTGCGCAATGGTGATAGGATCAAATGAGCCTGGAAATAGCGCTATCTTCATGATTCAAATATAGCGTATTATAGTTAAAAGCGGAATAGTTTAGCGCCTGGCGATTGGCGGATAACGTAGTTATATAGTAGGATTGAAGCACAGCATGGAAGTAGGTGATGCAGCAATAACTTAATTGTTTAAGCTAGCATGAGTAAAAATATAGATGGCAGAAAAAACGGCGATAATAAGGTTTGAAAATGTAAGGAGAATAAATTGCAAAAAAAGGTTAGGGAAATAAAAAAGATTTGGAAATGAAAGGGGGGAAGATAATAGGGATGGTTCAGTCCCGCTCTCTGCTAAACTCGGCTGGAAAAGCCTTCGTACCGCTGACGATCGGGTTTATAAACAAAGGTGAGTCCATCCGTTTGGAGATTTGGTTCAAACCTGAGATTTCCCCTTTAAGCATGAATTAATTGAAAATAAGTTAGTTATTAATAATAATTACCAGCAAACGAATCTTTAACTTGTAGTTAGTAGATTAAACCAATGGCCAATAAACTAATGACCAATAAACCACTGGCCAATGAACAATTTAACTAAACCCGAAAAAGCTAAAAGAAGAATTACCGTACTTTCTTGTTTCGGTGTAACCTGGCTGGGTGTTCAGCTTCATGTTGCTCTGGTGTTCCACTATTAACAAACCATCTGGCTTGAGTAATTGCTGTTCTTTTACCATCACCGGAATTTGCGGAATGTTGGGCATGTTGTAGGGGGGATCGGCAAAGATCAGGTCGTAATTGCCGGTCATTTGTTTCAATAATTTAAATACATCACCTTTGCGTACATCGATCTGGTCAAACTGATGTTGTTTAGCCATATTTTTTACCCAGTTTACGCAGCCATAGTCCATATCAACAGCTAAAATACGCGCTGCTCCGCGTGAAGCAAATTCGAAGGTTAAATTTCCGGTGCCGCAAAATAAATCCAATACGGCACAGTCTTCAAAATCATATTTATGATTCAGGATATTGAAGAGTGCTTCTTTGGCCATATCCGTAGTTGGGCGTACGGGTAAATTTGCAGGGGGCTGCAAACGGATGCCCTTTAATTTGCCACCAATTATTCGCATAAATCTAAAGCAAGGAGACCGCTGAAATAGTGTTTAGGCATATCGGCCAATAATTCACTATGTTTTTTTTCAGCGGGTAGGAAAAAATAAAGTTGGTTGAAGTATTTCAATAAGCAATTATAATGCTCATCGTCTTCGTTTATTATACCTTGTAAATAAACAGGAACAGTATCATTCAGGCCCAACTGTTCAATCATCAGTAATAGAAAATAATTAAATTCCGCTGCATTTTCCGATTCATAGTGGTTTTGGAAAATGACCTTTTTATCTTTTAAATAGAGTACATTAAAAGATACTGCAGTAAAATCGATTAATAAAGATTCGTCTGCCAAATGATTAAATAAAACCATTAATGGTTCTGATTGCGGGAAAAAATCGGTTTGTTCTGGCAAACTAGCTTTTAAATTCTCATCTAAACTAAAAACAGTATTAAAACCTAGTTTATTGTTGTATTTGGTGTAAATTTTAGCATCAGAACCGAGGTATTGGGCATAAACAGCCAGATTTTCTCCATCAAACCATTCATCAGGGATAAAAATAAAGTTCGGGGTATGGATGGCAGCTTTAACGGCTCCATAATTTAAAGAAAGGTAACTATCGGTTGTAAAGGCAGATTTGAGTTCTTTTTGTATATCATCGCAACCTTGTTTATCAAAAATGATATTAATCTCTTCTGTATCCTTACTTACCACCGCATAAGAAAAACTATCATTCGTTATTTTTAATAATAAATGGCAGTTTGCAGAGGCATCAGCTTTAAAATTTGGGTCGACCAATAAAAGGCTATTGTTACGCATTGAAACAAAAATAGCGTTTTTTAAGGATTAACGGTAAGATGAGGTTAAATTTTTGATTTTGCCCTCGGTGATTTAGTTTTTCGCCACGGAAACACAGATTAGCACGGAATAGTTATTTACGCCAGGCTAACCAATTTTCCAATGAACAAGTAAACTAATAAACTCTATTTTTTTACCAAAATCAAACCTTTTGCCTATTCAAAAATCGAAATATTCGGCTTAAATTCGGAACATGAGTTATAAGCCTACCTATAAAGCGGCAAACACCATTGCGGCAACGATAGAACAACATTTTGTAAAACTGCATAAAAATGCAATTGCACAAGGTGAGATAGATTTGGCTACTCAACCTGATCAAAAAATAATTGAAGCGATAATCGATGTTGCTTTTTGGAGCAGTTTACGCAAAGAGGAAGGACATTCGCCAAGGATTTCGATTGCTTTTTTGCCTCCCGAGCAAACCGCTAAGCCATTGCGTTTTGCCAAAAAACTAGCCTTAAATGCAAATACCTTAACCAAAATAGCCCCTGGGATTGAACGTTCCGGAATCCATCTGGGCGTTTGGGAAGAGGATGGTGAACTTTACATCTGGGGCACAACGCTTAATATCCCTAATTTTTGTTTTGTAGTTGATGTTTCCGAACCTGGGTTAATTGTAATTAAACACCGCCGAATTTATGGTATTGGCAAATTTACCAACGTAGCGGTGCTAAAAGGGGAACAGATCCGCATTGTTGATGACAGGAGCTGTAACAATAGAGATTGTCCGCCTATTTTGCAAGCCTTATTAGATTTAACCGTTTTAGCGAGCTGGAACGATCCGATCAATATTCTGATTCAGTTTTCGGTTTCTATGCGTGCGCACGGCCGGGGTGGAGCCTTGTTAATTGTGCCTAAAGGTGATACAAAGTGGGAAGAATCCATTATTCACCCGATACAGTACCTGGTAGAACCTCCTTTCTGTGGCTTATCTAATCTGGCGAAACAGAATGGCAACCAGAGCGAAATTTTCTCGCAGGGGGCTGTGCGCCGGGAGGTAGAACATTTGGCAGGCTTAACCGCGGTTGACGGTGCAACAATCATCAACGAGGAATTTGACCTGATTGCATTTGGTGCTAAAATAGGGCGTGCAAAAGGGAAACCTACCGTAGAGCAGATTGCGTTTTCGGAACCGATTGTTGGTGGAGAGGATAAAATTCTTTATCCCGGACAGCTTGGGGGTACCCGCCATTTTTCCGTTGCACAGTTTGTGAACGATCAGCCTCAATCTATTGGTTTGGTAGCCTCGCAGGATGGCCATTTTACCATCTTTAGCTATAGCAAAAAACAAAATATGGTCATGGCACACCGTATTGAAACCTTACTTTTGTAATAGCAATGAGCAGAAAGCATAGCGCATAGCGGTTGCAATTATTCGGAAAGGTACTGTACTGCTAATCGGATACTGTAGTCCGTCTTTCCGCTAAATTCCCGATCAAACTTTTGCTAAAAAACAAATGTTCATTGAGATCGGGAGATATCGCTTCAATACGGTTTAGTTAAACAGGGCTGTACTAAAAACTCAGGTGCTATTTTATGCACACTAAACAGTTAACCGATTAACCGTTGAAATATTAACCATTAGAAATGATCATCGATAAAAGCCATCTGATTGCCTCAGCATACGAACATCAGCCTACCAAAGAGCAAATGCTTTTTTGCGAGCGCATGTCGGCATTTCTGCAGCAGGAAGATGAGTACCGCTGTTTTGTGCTGAAAGGTTATGCCGGTACGGGTAAAACCACATCTGTAGCGGCTTTGGTTAAAGTTTTAAGGCAGTTTAACCTGCGTAGCGAACTGCTTGCGCCAACCGGAAGGGCGGCAAAGGTGATGAGCCAGTATTCATTTCGTAAAGCTTTAACCATACATAAACGGATTTACCGGAAACGCTCAGCGGCATCACCAGAAATGCAGTTTCAGCTGGCACCGAATCTCTCTGAAAATACGCTTTTTATTATCGATGAAGCTTCGATGATTGCTGATGAATTTAATGAGACGGGTTCTTCCATATTAAGAGATCTGCTCGAGTTTGTTTACAATACCAAAAACTGTTTCCTGCTTTTTGTGGGTGATACGGCGCAGTTGCCTCCTGTAGGAAGTTTAGACAGCCCGGCGCTGAATGAACAGTACCTTAAAGATAATTTCGCTTTAACAGTTTCATCAGTGGAGTTAAAGGAAGTGGTTCGTCAGGGAAAGAAATCGGGGATTTTGGCTAATGCCACCATGCTGCGGAACCAGATTGCCAAAAACCCTGAAAATCCATTACCAAAATTCCTGACTAAAAACTACACTGATATTTACAACATGGCCGGTGCACGTTTGGTAGAGGGCCTGGAATATGCTTACCGAAAATTTGGTATGGAAAATACCCTGGTGGTTTGCCGTTCCAATAAATCGGCCAATGTGTATAACCAGCAGATTAGAGCAAGGTTATTGTACCGTGAAGAGGAACTAACAGGTGGTGACCAGGTTATGGTGGTGCGGAATAATTATTTCTGGCTTCCTGATAACGAGGATACCGCCTTTATTGCCAATGGCGATATGGCGAAAGTGATTCGTGTGAGGGGAGAAGAGGAACGTTATGGTTTCCGTTTTGCCGATGCCACTTTAGAGTTTATGGATTTTCCGGCGGCAGGGCAGATCAGCTGTAAGGTCATGCTGGATACTTTAAACTTGGAAAGTGCAAATCTTCCATACGAACAGAATAAGAAGCTTTTTGATGGTCTTAATGAAGATTACGAACATATTGCCAACAAGCGGCAGCGAATGCTGGCGATCAAAGCTGATCCTTTTTATAATGCACTCCAAATCAAGTTTGCTTATGCGGTAACCTGCCATAAAGCACAGGGCGGGCAGTGGGATGCTGTTTTTGCAGATCAGGGTTATCTTACGGAAGAAATGATTGATCTTGATTTTCTGCGCTGGTTATATACTGCTGTAACCCGGGCAAAAAAAGAGTTATATTTAGTCAATTTTGCGCCACAGCTTTTCGCGAAGACGGCACAGGAGGATTATTTTTAGAGGCTTTGGTCATGCTGATCCGACAGCGATCTGATCGTCGTAATGGTCAAAGCAAGTTGTAGCCCAGAGATTTTAGAAACTAACCAGTTATATTATGAAATTTGCCTTTAGCCTTAAAAATAAGCTGAAAACCGCTTTTTTGCTTTTCTGTATCATGTGCTGCACGCTGATGATCCGTTTTTTAGAAGATAAAAGTGTGGAAAAAATCAATGATTCGTTTATCTCGATGTATAACGACAGGCTTGTTCCGGCTACAGACTTATATTTTATTGCTGAAAATTTATATTATAAAAATGCCATCCTTCAGGAAGTATTACTTGGAAACGATGTTGTGCAGGGTTCAATAGCACTGGTAAAAATGAATAAGCATAACCGAAAAATAGATTCGGTAATCAATAAATACGAACGTACTTTTTTGGTAAAGCAGGAAAAAAGCTATTTAGATGAGCTTAAAAAGTCATTACTTGTTCAGCAGCATGTAGAAACCAAAATGTTAAATGTTGCAGGTGCTCAAGAAGGAAGAACAATTTATGAATCGAAAGGAAAAAATGCAGTTAACCAAACATTGACCAAACTATCAGCCCTGATTAAAATACAATCTAAGGTGGGTAATGATCTGATTAAGGGTTCAAGGATTTTTGTTTCAGGAACGAAAATTTACTCTACACTGCAGGTAATTCTGGCTATTGTGATCGGAATTATGATCGTGTACATCGTTTCCGCTTCTAATATGGTTAAGATTACGAGTGATAAATTTAATCTGAATTAGATTCTTCTATCGGTCGGTGTTGACACCAACCGATAAAAAGATAATATTTTGAAAGGGCGTCATTCCCGTGAAAACGGGAACCACGAAGTGCTCAGCGAAGCTAATCTTAATGCGATAGAACAGCAACTAAATAGGTCCATAACGAGGCATTAAGATGCCCAGTCAAGCTGAGCATGACGATATCGCCAAATTTAATTCTCTTGCTATTTCTGAATCTGTTATTTAGAGACAGGCTCTTCATCGGCTGAAAAAGCCCTCTCGCAATGACGATTTGAGCATTAAAAAAAAATACTATTCAGCATCTTCGTCTGTTAGCAATCTGATAGAATCATCGGAAAGTACAATTAAACGTTCTTTGTATAATGAGCCAATTGTTTTTTTAAAGGCACTTTTGCTAATCTGAAAGCGGTGGTAAATATCCTCCGGGGAACTTTTATCACCCAGCTCAATCACACCGCCACTTTTTTTAAGTTCTTTTAATATCATCTCCTTAGAATCGAGGATGTGGCCATAACCGCTAGGTTGCAAGGTTAAATCAATTTTACCTTCTACTCGGATTTTCTTGATCCAGCCTTTGCGCATGTCGCCCGGTTGGATATTATCGAATACCTCATTATTGTAAAGCAAACCAATATAGGTATTGTTGATAATGGCATTGTAACCAAGATCGGTTTCTTCGGTAATCAATAAACTCACTTCATCACCTTCTTCAAAATCAAAACCATCTTCTTCAACAAAATCGTATAATTTAGATGAAGCTAGCAGACGATCGTTATTTTCATCTAAATAAAGGTAAACTACATATTTGTAACCCTTTTGCATGGGTCTTTTTTGTTCACATGTAGGTACATATACATCTTTATCAATACCCAGATCCATAAAAACGCCATCATCACCATCAGAAACTACTTTTAAGAAAGCAAAATCGCCTACCTCGGCATATGCTTTTTGAGTAGTTCCGGTTAAGCGACCATCTTTTTGTACATATACAAAAACATTAATGTTATCGCCAATTTCTACCCCATTCGGAACGTATTGGTAGGGTAGCACTACCAGTTTATCGCCGTCGGTTAAATTTAATCCGGCTTCTGTTTTACTTAAAATCCTTAACTCGTTGTATTTTCCTATTTCAATCATTTGTTTTTGGGTTTAACCATTTTCTCCAATGGCTTTTATTGCAAAGGTAGTAATGTTTAGTGGCAAATTGGGTTTAAATTATTGGCAAACAGCTTCGTTGGCGCATTTAAAAATATCTTTCTTCTTTAATATCTTTCTTACAAACGATATCAATTAATTCGGCTAAATTTGGAGCCTACAAATTAAGGTATCTTCATTGATATGAAAAAAACCAAAGAAGCCAAAAAGCCAGGTATTTTCAGTTTACTTGGAAATTATAAGGGCTTAGTTTTTATGCTGATCCTGTTTGCGTTACTCAGTAACGGAATAAATTTACTTTTACCTAAGATTATTGCCAGCGGTATCGATTCTTATACCAACAAAACTTTCAACCTTCAATCCATTCTGCTTCAGTTTTCGCTGGCCATTGTGTTGGTTTTTATTTTTACTTATTTGCAAAGTATTGTGCAGACCTATGCTTCTGAACGGGTGGCCAGAGATTTAAGGACAAGGTTATCTGATCAGATTTCGCGACAAAGTCATGCTTATATTATTCAGGCTAATCCCTCAAAACTGCTAACCAACCTTACGGCTGATGCCGATTCGATCAAAATGTTTGTTTCGCAGGCTATCGTTTCCATTTGTTCGTCTGTTTTTTTAATAGTTGGGGCCAGTATTCTGCTGCTTATGATCAATTGGAAACTGGCACTCTGTGTAATTGCCATAGTTCCGATTATTGGCGGGGCATTTTTCTATGTACTGAGCAAAGTTAAGGTGCTTTTTAAAAAAACAAGGGAAGTAATCGATTGGCTCAATAAGGTAATTAGCGAAAGTATCATGGGGTCAGCTTTGATCCGCATCATCAATTCGCAGATGTTGGAGTACAATAAGTTTTTAGATGCAAATGCCAAAGCGAGAGACCTGGGGATATCCATACTCAGGATGTTTGCAGCTTTGATTCCGCTGATCGTTTTTACAGCCAATTTGTCCAGTTTATGTATTCTGGTACTGGGTGGTCATTTTGTCATCACCAATTCGATGACGCTGGGAGAATTTACTGCTTTTAGCAGTTACCTCACGCTGATCATATTTCCCATTATGGTAATCGGTTTTATGAGTAATGTTATTGCACAGGCCACAGCATCTTACCAAAGGATAGAAAGCGTACTCCATGCTGCGGAAATTCACCATCCCGGTACATTAAGCACTTCCTTAAAAGGTTGTGTGGAGGCGAAAGAGATCAGCTTAAGTTTTGGCCAAAAACCGGTTTTGAAATCAATTTCTTTTTCTGCCCATGCGGGTTCGAAAACAGCTATTATTGGTCCTACAGCTGCTGGTAAAACTCAACTGCTCTATATTTTAACTGGTCTGATTGATGCTGATGCCGGATCTGTATTGTTTGATGGGGAAGACATTAAACAATATAAGCAAGAAGATTTCTATAAACAGGTTGGCTTTGTATTTCAGGACAGCATTATGTTTAACATGAGCATCAGGGAAAATATTGCCTTTAGTGATACGGTTACAGATGAATCGCTGGCTAAAGCAATTGCTACAGCTGAACTTAAGGATTTCGTAGATGCCTTGCCCGATCAATTAAACACGATTGTTTCGGAACGCGGAAATAGCCTTTCTGGCGGACAAAAACAAAGGATTATGCTCGCACGGGCTTTAGCGGTGAATCCGAAGATTTTATTACTGGATGATTTTACAGCTCGTGTTGATACCCATACAGAGAAAAGGATTCTGGAAAATATACAACAAAATTATCCAGGTTTAACTTTACTTTCCATCACCCAAAAAATAGCTTCTGTTGAACATTACGATAAAGTGATCTTGCTCATGCAAGGTGAAATCATTGCAGAAGGAACCCATCAGGAATTGTTAAAAAGCAGTCCTGAATATGTTCAGATTTACAATTCACAACAGAGCACCAGTAATTATGAACTACAATCTTAACCAGCTTAGCACCGGGCAGGAAAAGCAATCTACCTATAAAGCACTGAAAAGCCTGCTAAAACTGATTTCTTCCGAGCATAAAAGCCTTTGGCTTGCGCTGATTGCCATTTTAGTGAACTCAGGGTTATTGCTTTTGGGTCCGTTACTGATAGGTCATACGGTTGATACCTATATCCGTACCAAGCAATTTCATGGTGTACTTATTTTTGGCGGCATACTATTGGTGATGTATATGATTGCGATGGTTACAGGTTACACGCAAACGAGATTAATGGGCGGGGTAGGTCAGCGCATGTTATATACCTTACGGAATGCCATTTTTAATAAATTACAGGAATTACCCGTTTCTTTTTTTAACCAGAACAAAGCGGGAGACCTGATTTCGAGGGTGAATAATGATACAGACAAACTGAATCAGTTTTTCTCGCAATCTTTAATGCAGTTTATCGGGAGTATTGTAACCATGATCGGTGCCGGTATTTTCCTGCTTTCCATTAACCTCGAGTTGGGGGCTGCTACGCTAGCACCTGCTGTGGTTATTGTAATTTTTACGGTGGCTTTATCGCCCTGGGTAAAAGGAAAAAATGCTAAAAATTTAAAAAGCGTTGGCGGAATGAGCGCCGAAATACAGGAAAGTCTGAATAACTTTAAAGTCATTATCGCCTTTAACCGCAGGGATTATTTTAGAAAACGTTTTAACGAAGCCAATACCAAAAATTATAAAACAGCTATTGGTGCGGGTTTAGCTAACAATATTTTTGTGCCTGTTTACGGGCTATTATCCAGCATTGCGCAACTAATTACGTTGCTATTTGGTATTTATTTAATTGCCAAGGGCAATTTTACCTTAGGTTTATTGGTGAGTTATATTTCTTATACTACCAATTTTTATAATCCTTTAAGGCAGTTGGCCGCGCTTTGGACCAGTTTTCAGGTGGCTATGGCCAGCTGGGATAGGATTTCGCAGATTTTATCTTTGGAAAGCAATTTAAAACAAATAACATTAAATGAACCGGTTACCTCAAATGTGCTGCTGGAATTTAAAAATGTTCATTTTTCTTATGATGATCGTAAGGAAATTTTGCATAACATTAATTTAAGGTTCGAAAAAGGTAAAACTTATGCATTAATTGGACCAACCGGTGGTGGAAAAACAACAACAGCTTCGCTAATTTCCCGCCTGTATGATCCTACAAAAGGAAATGTTTTACTAAACGGTAAAGATATCCGGTCATTTTCTGCAGCAGAAAGAACACAAAAAATCGGATTCATCCTGCAGGAGCCATTTTTATTTACCGGAACCGTGAAAGAGAATATTTTATATGGCAACAGTAAGTATGCAGCAGTTACTGATCATGAACTGAAAAAAATAATTGAAGAAGCTAACCTGGATGCACTCTTAGCCATATTTGATGAAGGATTGAATACGCAGATTACTTCAGGATCAGACAGTATCAGTTTGGGACAGAAACAGTTGATTGCCTTTATGCGTGCGGTGCTTAGAAATCCTGAACTGTTGATCCTTGATGAAGCTACAGCCAATATTGATACCATAACCGAGCAACTTTTAGACAGTATTTTAAATAAACTTTCAAAAGAAACTACATTGGTTATTATTGCACACCGTTTGAATACCATTGAAAATGCCGACGAAATTTATTTCGTAAACGAAGGTGAGGTGCAAAAGGCCGGAACGCTGAATGATGCGTTGAATATGTTACTTAAAGGGAAAAGGGTAAGTTAATATCTTTACGGGCATAGACCTCGCAGGTTTTTAAAACCTGCGAGGTCTGATCAAATAATTAATACAAATGAAAAAATACTTCTTCTCTCTAGCCTTTTTGGCCTTAAGCTTAGCTTCTTTAGCACAAAGTGCAGAACAAAACCTTTTTGTTCAGGATAGTTTAAAATTGATTTCTGCACAGTTTAAGTTTACCGAGGGTGCTTCGGTTGATCAAGAGGGAAACGTTTTTTTTACTGACCAACCGAACGATAAAATCTGGAAATACGATATCAATGGTAAACTGAGTTTATATATGGATAAATCGGGGAGGGCAAATGGTACTTATTTTGATAAAAAAGGAAACTTAATTGTATGTGCCGACGAAAATAACCAAATCTGGTCTATTGATAAAAAGAAGAAAATAAAAGTGCTCTTTAGTGATTATGAAGGTAAAAAAGTAAATGGTCCGAACGATATCTGGTTAGATGCGAAAAGTGGGATATATTTTACAGATCCTTATTATCAGCGCGATTACTGGACAAGGAAATCGCCCGAAATTCAGGGTCAAAAAGTGTATTATCTGCCTAAGGGGAAAAAAGAGGCAATTATAGCTGCAGATGATTTAATTAAGCCTAATGGAATTGTGGGTACGCCTGATGGTAAATATTTGTATGTGGCCGATATGGAGGCGAATAAAACTTACCGCTATCGTATTGGTACCGATGCCAGGTTAACTGACAAACAACTTATTCTTAACCAGCATTCTGACGGGATGACTTTAGATAATAAAGGAAATATTTACGTAACCGGAAAAGGAGTAAATATTTACAAGCCTACTGGCGAAAAAATTGCTCATATCGATGTGCCGGAAGCATGGTGCGGTAATATTTGTTTTGGCGGAAAAGATAAAAATCTGCTTTTTATTACGGCTTCAAAATCACTGTATGTGATCCCAACTAATGCAAAAGGCGTGGAATAACAGTTGTTTAAATGACATGTAGGCTTAAAAGGCAACGCTGAATTAAGCCGAAAAAAAATTCTGTTCAGTTTATTCAACTCCCAAAAATATAAATCACATTAACTAGTTTTGAAATTCCTACTTATAGGGATAGACGACTATGAAAAAGCCCTCTCAGGATTGAAGGGCTTTTTTACTTTCTCTCAGCCTAATATTTGCTTACTCAAGATTTTAAATTCTGCATGTAACCTGTTGGTGTTACCCCGAATTCTTTCTTAAAAGCTTTTGTAAAATATGATTGCGTTTGGATACCGATCCGGTACATCACTTCTGTCATCAGTACATCTTCAGTTTTCATGATTTCTATTGCCTTTCTAAGTCTCGCAGAGCGTACAAACTCGCCGATAGATTGTCCTGTGATCGATTTTATTTTCTGGTAAAGCTTGGTTCTGCTCATGCCGATTTCTTTACATAAATAATCGATATCCATTTCCGGGTTGATCATTTCGGCATCGATGATTGAAAGTAATTTAGTTAAAAAGGCCTTGTCCCTTTCCGAGTGTGCAAGTGCTTTGGGTTCTGTATCTTTATTTTTTAAATAATGATCTTTCAATTTCTGTCTCTGCTCAAAAATGTTTTTGATGGTAAGCTGTAGCAGGTTAATGTTGATGGGTTTGGTAAAGTAAAGATCGGCTCCCGATTCTGCGCCTTCAATTTCGGATTCAATGCTGTTTTTAGCGGTGAGCATTAAAAATGGGATATGGCTGGTTTCTATATCTTCTTTTATGTGCTTACAGAATTCTGTTCCGCTCATGCCAGGCATCATCACATCGCTTATAATTAAGTCGGGGAGGTCTTTTCGTGCCTGTTCAAGTCCCGCACTACCATCAGAAGCTTCGGTAATGGTATAAGATGGACTTAAAGTATCCTTTAAAAATGCCCTCAGCTCATCATTATCATCTACAATAAGAATGTTGTTGGTGGCGTTTGCTGGTGTTTGTTCAGCAGTTGGCTGTGTTACTTCAGTTTCCGAGCGATAGCTGATGCTTTCTAAACGGGTGCCACCAGGCTCGCTGTTTTGACTGAATTGTTCATTTAAGGTATAATCTGTTTTGCTGCCTGGGATGCCGATAATAATCTCCGTTCCTTCGTTCCGTTCGCTCGATACCTGGATTAAACCTTTATGCAGCAACGTTAAACTTTTTACAAAAGCCAAACCCACTCCAGATCCCAAATGCGTTTCGGTAATCCGGTAATAACGTTCAAATAAATGCCGGATAGAATCTTTCGAAATCCCGATACCACTATCAATTACGCGGAAATAGATGTAGGAACGGGCTTCATAATCACTTTTAATCAGTAATTGATTTTCAAAAGCCGGTTTGCGATTGCGAAGATCAGTAAACACCTGCAGTGTGAGTGTACCACCAGTTTTGGTATATTTGATGGAGTTGTTGATCAGGTTGAGGATGATTTTTTCGATCACCTGCCTGTCGAACCAGCTATTGGCTGGAAGATTTTCTTTTTCTACCGTAAAACTGATCGATTTTTCTGCCGCCATTTCCGAAAATTCTTCCGCCACCTGATCAATAAAAAGGTTCAGGTTTCCATTTACAACATTAAGTTTTAAAGCACCTGATGCTGTTTTTCTAAAATCCATCAGTTCGTTAATGAGTCTGAGTAAGCGGTTGGCATTTCGATGGATGGTAAGGTAATATGTTTGGAAGCTTTCCTGGGTATCTTCTTTCAGCAGGCGTTCTATTGGTCCTAATATTAATGAAAGCGGTGTACGGAACTCATGCGAAATATTGGTAAAAAACTGAAGCTGCGTCTGGTGCATTTCTTCCCTTTTTTCTTCTTCAATTTTTCTGATCTCTAATCTGCGTTTAAAACTCAGTACTAAATAGGTTAAATACAGGGCTGTGGCCATCACGATTAGCCTAAACCACCAGGTTGACCAAAAAGGTGGTGAAATGACGATTTTTAGCGTTGTTCCGGTAGTATTCCAAATATTATCATTATTTGAAGCCCTTACCTTAAAAGTATAGGTCCCCGGATCGAGATTGGTGTAAGATGCCTGCCTCGCATGGCCAGCAAAAATCCAGTCTTTATCTTCCCCCTCCAGTTTGTAAGCATAATTGTTGTTTTCATTAGCAACATAGTTTAAACTGGCAAATCGGAACGATATCGAAGCCTGATCGTAAGCCAGCCTGATTTCTTTGGTATAACTGATATCGTTTTCTAAAACAGATCCTTCGTTGTTGGGAAGAATCGTTTGATTAAAAATTTGGAACTCCGTCAGGTAAACTGGTGGAATAAACTTGTTGGTTTGTATATCATCAGGAAAAAATGAATTGAAACCATTTACTCCGCCAAAAAACATCTCACCATCGCGTGTTTTTAAATAAGCGTTGGTTTCAAATTCGAGTCCCTGCAAACCATCTCCTGTATTGTATTTTTTAAAGTTTTGGTGCTGCGGATTAAACCTGGTTAGGCCATGGGCAGTAGAGATCCAGAAATTGCCTTTATCATCCTCTGTAATTCCTTTTATAAACTCGGTTGATAATCCTGCTTTGGTGGTGTAAAGCTCAAAATTGTTTTTGGCACGGTTAAACCGGTAAAGTCCGGCCTGCCCGACCCACAAATTGCCATTGCTATCGATAAAAATTACCCTCAAATCGGGCCTTTTTCCATCGCCCATAAAATAATGGGTAAATACCTGCGTATTCAGGTTGTAACAGTTCAAACCACCATCATCTGTACCGATCCATAGGTTTTTATATTGATCTTCATTAATGGCAACAATATTGTTTCCGCTTAATTTACTACCGTTTTTCCCTTCGCTAATGCGTTTAAACTGTTTAGTTTGCGCGTCAAAAAGATTTAATCCGCCATAATAAGTGCCTATCCAGATATTTCCGTTACTGTCTTCGAACGATTTTTGTACATAATCAGAGGAAATGGAGGTGGTACTGGCATTGTGCTTAAAACGCGTAAATGAGCCATCGCCGTGCATTAAGTTTAAGCCGCCTGCCCAGGTACCAATCAGTAGCATCCCGCTTTTGGTTTCGGAGATATCGAGAATGGCATCGGCCCCAATACTCATCGGGTTAAAAGGATTATAACGATAGTGGAGAAAGGTTTTATTTGCTTTGTTGTAAATGTCGAGTCCGCCACCATCGGTTCCGATATAAATGTTACCGGCTTTATCCTCGTAAAATGTCCTTACATCATTATAACTTAAACTGTTTTTATTAGGCTCCTGGCGCACCAGTTTAAATTTTTCTGCCTGCGGACTATACAGATTTACCCCGCCCCGGTGTGTACCGGTCCATAAATTTCCTTGTTGATCAACAAAAAGTGCCGAAACAGTGCGTTGCGATAAACTAAGGGTATTGCCTGGTTCGTTCTGGTAATGTGTAAATGTTTCGGTTTTGGGGTTAAAAAGGTTTAAACCTCCGTTAATGCCACCAGTCCACAGGTTTTTTTGTTTATCAAAAACAATAGCCCTCACCAGGTTACTGCCAATACTATTATTGTTTTTTTCCTGGTGCTGATAGGTTTTGATAGTGTTTTTGACAGGATCGTAGTGGATGAGGCCGTTTTCTTCCGTCCCAAACCAAAAGGAGCCATCCGGATCTTTTTTAATGACCCTGAAAGATTCATTTTCCAATGTTTTAATGGCTGTTGAGCTACCTGACTTAGGGTTTAAAATCTGGATGCCCGCATCGGTTGCCATCCAGATATTTCCATTAATATCGCAGTATAAATCATTGATATAATCCTTTCGGTCGGTTTTTTTCTGATCCGACTGGTATTGAAACCGGCCAAAACTACTCGATTTTTGATCCAGCAAGTTTAGTCCGCCACCATAAGTGCCAATCCAAATTCCCTTTGCGGTTTCTTGAACAGAAGTAATGATGTTATTAGTCTGGCTTTTTTTGTCTTTGGACCGATAAGTGGTAAAATTGTTTTTCTCGGCATTAAACCTGTTTAGCCCATCTGATGTACCAATCCAAAGGGTATTGTTTTGATCCTCAAAAATACACCTGATGAAATTATCGCTGATGCTGTTTCCGTTTTTGCTGTGTCTGAAAACGGTGATCTGATTGCCATCGTATTTGTTCAATCCATCGCGTGTACCAAACCAGATAAAACCCCGGTGATCTTGAAAAATACATTCGATGGTGCTGTTTGATAGTCCGTCTTCTACACTAACGTGCTTAAATTTTAAATTTTGTGCGCCAACGTTTCCTATCGAAAAAATAAAGAGGAGCAGGAAAAAAGTTCTCGTTAACGTGTTCATTTGACGGTTTATGCAGACAGTTCTGAGCCGATAAAGATAATTGATTTTTGCGAAGGATTAGTATGATGATTTAGAGGAGAAGCAAGAGATTTACCTGCGTATCATCATTCCCAACTTGATTGGAAATCTTAATGATTTCGCTGATTTGTAGCTTGCATTAGGATTCCCGCCTGTGCAGGAATGACGCAAGAGGTTTAGAACAACCGCATTTAAAAAAATGCTTAATACGCCATTTAAACCAATAATATGTCGATTAGCACAAAAGAAATGAACAATAGCACAAAGCGGATAAAGCCACAAAGCTTTCATTTGTATCGTTAATTCTAACCATAATATTTTATGCACATTTTTACATTTTTCATCAGGAGTAACAAGCAGATGTTAATGCTTTTACTATTGATTTTTACCCATGGATATCTTTTTGCACAGCAGGCCACCATTACCGGAGTTGTTAAAACAGCACCCGATAATTTAGGTATGCCAGGGGTAAGCGTTCGTTTAAAAGGAACCGCGATTGCCACCTCTACTGATGGTAACGGAAACTTTAGTATCAAAATAACTGCAAAGGCTGGTATCCTTGAATTCTCCTCAATAGGTTATAAAGTAAAGGAAGTTCCGGTTACTCAAAGCACCACTTTAAACATCACTTTAATAGAAGATGCTTCTACCTTAAATGATGTAGTGGTGGTAGGTTATGGAACGACACGAAAACAGGACCTTACCGGTTCGGTAGCGGTTGTGGGTGTTAAAGATTTCCAAAAAGGGAGTATCAGCACCCCGGAACAAATGTTATCGGGTAAGGTATCAGGTGTTTCGATTACCTCAAACAGCGGTCAGCCGGGAAGCGGGAGCACCATCCGTATCCGTGGTGGTTCCTCATTAAATGCCAGTAACGATCCGTTATTTGTGATCGACGGTGTACCCCTGGAAAGCGGAGGCGTTTCGGGGGCATCTAATCCACTGAGTTTTATTAATCCAAATGATATTGAAACGTTCACGGTGTTAAAAGATGCCTCGGCCGCAGCCATTTATGGTGCAAGGGCATCCAATGGGGTAATCATCATCACCACAAAGAAAGGTTTGGGCGATGCCTTAAAAGTGACTTTTAATTCAGTAAACTCGGTTTCTAAATTAACCAGACAACTGGATGTATTAAGTGCTGATGAAATCCGCGCAATTGTAAATGCTAAAGGTACTTCGGCGCAAAAAGCTCAATTGGGATCGTTTAATACCAATTGGCAGGATCTGATTTATCAGGATGGTTTTTCTACCGATAACAACATCAGCATTAGCGGAGGAGTAAAAAAACTGCCTTACCGTTTGTCCATCGGTTATCAAAACCAAACAGGCGTGTTAAGAACCGACCAATTGCAGAAAACTTCAGCTGCCCTCGTTTTCAATCCGAGGTTTTTTGATAATCACCTCAAACTGGATATCAACCTGAAAGGTAGCATGCAGAAAACGCGTTTCGCCAATACGGCTGCCATTGGTGGAGCAGTAAGTTTCGATCCAACACAAGCTACTTATACCAATCGATCAGACTATAATGGCTATTGGGAATGGTTAGATTCTACTACTCCAACAGGATTGGTGAATCTGGTTGGCCGTAACCCGGTTGGTTTACTGGAGCAAAGAGAAGACCGTGCAAAACCCATGCGCAGTATCGGTAATGTTCAGCTGGATTATAGTTTTCCCTTTTTACCAGAATTACACGCCAACTTAAATGCAGCTTATGATGTGGCTTCAGGAAAAGGTACTGTTTTCGTTGATCCAAATGCAGCAGAGGCATTTGTTGGTAACCTGAATGGTATTGGTAACGGCGTAAATAACCAATACAAACAGAACAGGAGAAATACTGTGCTGGATTTTTACCTGAACTATATTAAAGAGTTTAAATCGATTAAAAGTAGGATAGATGCTACAGCAGGTTATTCTTATAATGATTATTTAACCACGCAATATTATTATCCAAGTTTTGATGCCAATGGCAATAAGGTGGCCAATTCTGATCCGGCTTTTGCTTTTAACAAACCTCAATACCGTTTGATCTCATATTTCGGAAGATTAAATTATAATTACGACGAACGGTTTCTTTTAACGGCGACGGTACGTCGCGATGGTTCGTCACGTTTTGGTCCTGCCTATAAATATGGTGTATTTCCATCTGTGGCATTGGCCTGGACCGTTAAAAATGAAGCCTTTTTGAAAGATAATAAAACCATATCCGCCTTAAAACTAAGGGCAAGTTATGGTATTACAGGACAACAGGATGGAATTGGCAATTATGGGTACATGTCTACCTATGGTTTAAGTGCTTTAAATGCATCTTACCAGTTCGGAAATACCTTTTACCAAATGTACCGTCCAAGCGCTTACATTGCCAATATTAAGTGGGAAGAAACAGCAACAACCAATATTGGCCTGGATTTTGGCTTATTCGATAACCGCGTTACAGGTAGCCTGGATTTTTATCAAAAGAAAACCAGCGATTTGTTAAACCTGATTCCACAACCTGCCGGAACAAACTTCGCGGCTACGGCCATTGTAAACGTAGGCGATATGGAAAACAAAGGTGTGGAGCTTACCCTGGGTTTTAATCCGGTAAAAGAAAAGGATTTCAACTGGGATTTCAGCTTCAACGCTACTTATAACAAAAATACCATTACCAACTTAACAGTGGTACCTAACGATCCGAATTATGCAGGTTTTCCTAGCGGAACCATTGCAGGTGGTGTTGGCGGACAAAATGCTTTTATTAACGCAGTTGGCGGACCAAAAAATACTTTCAATCTGTTTGAACAGACTTACGATCAGAATGGAAACCCGATTGAAGGCGTTTATGTAGATCAGAATGGCGATGGGGTAATTAACCAGAACGATTTCAAAAAAGGGAAACAGGCCGATCCTAAAGTATTTTTAGGTTTTAGCAATAACTTAAGCTACAAAAAATGGAATCTATCTTTCACTTTGAGGGCGAATTTAGGAAACTACGTTTATAATAATAACTTTAGCCAAAGTGGTAATTTAGACCAGATTTTAGGTACGGCCATTATTTTAAATGCTTCACCAAATTACCTTACCACCAATTTTAAAACACAACAGTTATTGAGCGATTATTATGTTCAAAATGCATCATTCCTGAGAATGGACAATGTTAACCTGGGTTATGCTTTTGGTCAGATCTTAAAAACCAAAGCAAACTTAGCTTTAACGGCCAGTGTGCAAAATGTGTTTGTCATTACTAAATATAAAGGTTTAGATCCGGAGGTAGCCTCTGGTGTAGATAATAACATCTATCCCCGTCCACGTATTTTCTCTTTAGGCCTGAATGTTAATTTTTAAGATCATGAACCGTATTAACAAAAAATATATGAAACCACGTGTTTTACAACTATTTATGCTGGCTTGCACTGCGGCAATTCTCACCACATCATGCAACAAACTGGATCTGGTACCGACCAATGATCTTACTGCTGATAAAGTATATACTTCGGCAGCGGGTTACAAACAATCATTGGCCAAGGTTTATGGGGCTTTTGCGCTTACAGGGAATGCATCGGTTGGCCAGCCCGATATTCCGGTAGAAATTATCAAAGATGAGGGGAACTCTGATTTTCTTCGTCTGTATTGGAATTTGCAGGAATTAACCACCGATGAAGCGGTTTGGTCGTGGAAGAATGATGCTGGTATTCAAGGCTTGCATGAAATGACCTGGTCATCCATCAATTCGATTATCAATGGTTTATATTACCGTTCATTTTTTCAGATTACACTTTGCAACGATTTCATTAACCAATCTTCTGATGATAATTTAAGCAAAAGAGGAATTGTTGGCGCTGATGCCGATCAGGTGCGCAGGTTTAGGGCAGAGGCCCGTTTTATCAGGGCTTATCAGTATGCCGTATTGATGGATATTTATGGAAATCCGCCTTTGGTTACCGAAACTACCGAAATAGGCGGGAAGGATTTACCCAGGCAGATTAGCCGGAAAGACTTATTCGCTTATGTGGAATCAGAACTTAAGGCCATCGAAAATGATTTAGCGGCACCTAAAGGAAATGAATATGGCCGTGCCGATAGGGCCGCATCCTGGGCATTATTATCCAGGATATATTTAAATGCAGAAGTATATACCGGTACTGCCCGGTATACCGATGCCATCACCTATTGCAACAAAATTACCGCTGCAGGTTATGCGCTTCATGGCAATTACCTCGAGTTAACCATTGCCGATAACCACTTAAATACGGATGAGAATATTTTGACCATTAATTATGATGGTACAAGCACCCAGAATTTTGGGGGTACCACTTACCTGATGCATGGACCTGCGGGCGTTCCTGCAGAGGTATCAGGATCAAATGGTAACTGGGGCGGATTAAGGATTACGCAGCAATTTGTAAATCTTTTTGCTGATAAAACCGGCGCAACTGATACAAGGGCACAGTTTTATATGTCGGGACAAAATATGGAGGTAAATGACCTGTATACTTCTACCGATGGTTATTCCAGCACCAAATACCGCAACAAAACCCGTTCTGGCGGCCCGGCCCCGCATCAGGATGTTGCCAAAGATTTTTCGGACATCGATTTTCCTCTTTTCCGTTTAGGCGAAATTTATTTAACCTATGCTGAATCCGTTTTACGGGGCGGATCAGGTGGTAGTTTAACGCAGGCCTTAACCTATATTAACCAGTTGCGTACCCGCGCCTATAATGGCAGTACAGCCGGAAATATTACTCCGAGTGCGCTAACCACCGATTTTATTTTAGATGAACGTGGTCGTGAGCTTTGGTATGAGGCCACCCGCAGGACAGATCTGATCCGTTTTGGAAAATTTACCACTGCAGCCTATTTGTGGGCGTGGAAAGGTGGTGTTAAAGGCGGTACAGCGGTGAACAGCAAATACAATCTTTATCCATTGCCACCAACAGATCTTTCGGCCAATCCAAATCTTCGTCAGAATACAGGTTATTAATCTAAATTATCATGAAAAAATCTATTTATATCCTATATAATATGCTTGTAATCAGCGTGTTATTCGGTTGCAAAAAAGAGGAAAGTACAAATGTAGTTACTCCACCCAGTGCAGGTAGTCTCGCTTTTAAAAGCGCTACAGCTACTGTGGTGTTAACTTCAGCCACTGACGCCACCAATGTGGTTACCTTTAGTTTTAAGGCCGCAAATTTTGGCGTAAATGTTATTCCAACGTACTCTTTAGAGTTTGATGTGCCTGCCGATACCCTCGGGCCAAATGCATGGGCAAATGCCATAAGCGTTAAACTTGCAACAGGTGTTTTTGAAAAAACTTATTTGGGTGCCGATTTTAACTCGCTTTTGGCCAATCAATTGTTATTGCCAACCGGTGTGGTAAGTACCTTGGTTGTAAGGTTAAAGGCAGAAGTAACCCAAAATACGGGAATCGCTTCTACCATCAAACCGATTTACTCCAGCCTGACCATGACGGTTAACCCATATAAAGCTACTATCGAATATCCGGCGCTGATGGTAAAAGGAGGCAACTCCTGGAAAACACCAACCGCAAGGACGAATGGTTTTATATTAACCTCAGCTAAATTTAATTCTAAATATGAGGGATATTTAAATTTACCAAATGCCGACGGCTATGGAGGTGATGCTTTCCAACTGGTATCAACAAAGGATGCGAAGGTTTACGGTTGGGGAGGTACATCAACAACCATGAGCTTAACCGGTGGTAATTTATACCTTACGCCGGCACCGGCTTATATGAAAGTTAATGCCGACGTAGATGCTTTAACCATTACCTATACGCCTGTTAAATTTTTTATCTCGGGTGATGACAATGCCTGGAGCACCTCATCAACGCCATTGATATATAATGCAACAACCGGTAAATGGGTTGCCGCAAATGTTCCCTTAACCGCGGGCAAAACTTTCGTATTTACCTGTAACGGCGGTTACGATATCAGCTATAAAATAGATGCCAATGGAGCTTTGATTTATGCAGGCGCGCCAACCTGGGGCGGTATTAATATCCCGGTAACTAAAACAGGTGTTTTCACCGTTACTTTAGATTTAAGTGCCGGCGATGGAAATTATACTTATTCAATTAAATAAATTTTCGTTTCGTCATTCCTAACCCGATTGGGAACCTTAAAGCGCTGGCAGATATATGGAGTATTAAGATTCCCGCCTGCGTGGGAATGATGGGCGGTTTAGAATAAACTATAATACAAATATTAAGTTCAAACTTGCTTAAGAATATAGAAATGTTTAAAAAAAAAAAAACCATCAATTGGCTGGGCCTCATCATCATGCTCAGCCTGATTAATACAGGTTGCAAAAAAACAATAAAAGGAGAAACGCAGATTTATCCTGCTCCCGATCCGGTAGGTACCTACGCCTTAGGAGCTGATGTAAGCTGGCTGACCGAAATGGAAGCTGCGGGCAAAAAGTTTTACAATGCTGCAGGTGAACAACAAGACTTGTTGAGGATTTTAAAAGATAAAGGCATCAATACCATTCGATTGAGGGTTTGGGTGAATCCTGCTGCCGGTTATTGCAATACGGCCGATGTTTTGGCAAAGGCAAAAAGGGCAAAAGCGATGAACATGCGTTTGCTGGTCGATTTTCATTACAGCGATTCGTGGGCAGATCCCGGTCAGCAAAACAAACCTGCCGCATGGGCTTCGCAGGATTTTGCTACCCTTAAAACGTCAGTTTATAACCATACCGTTGAGGTTTTAACGGTTTTAAAAAACAATAAAATTGTACCTGAATGGGTACAGGTAGGCAACGAAACCAATAACGGTATGTTATGGAACGATGGAAAAGCATCTGCGAGTATGAAAAACTTTGCAGATCTGGTACTTTCTGGATATAACGGTGTAAAAGCGGTAAATCCGACTTCGAAAGTGGTAGTGCATATCTCCAATGGTTACGATAACAGCTTATTCAGGTGGATATTTGATGGCTTAAAGAACAATGGTGCCAAATGGGATGTAATCGGCATGTCGATGTACCCAACCGCTACTGATTGGTCGGCAAAAAATACCCAGTGTCTGGCCAATATGACGGATATGGTTTCGCGTTATGGATCGGAAGTGATGATCTGTGAATTGGGAATGCCTGTTTCAGAAGCAGTAGCCTGCAAAGCCTTTATTAAAGATTTAATTGCAAAGAATAAATCATTGCCAAATAATAAAGGGTTAGGGGTTTTTTATTGGGAACCACAATCTTACAATAGCTGGAGCGGTTATAAATTGGGCGCTTTTGATGATTCGGGTAAACCAACGGTTGCTATGGATGCATTTCTGCCATAATTTGGGTTGGTCCGGATTACAAATCCGGACCTCATGAATTTTAAACCCCGACTAACACTTGTGGCCGTGGTTCGTGTCTGCACTGATGCCATGGTTCTTGTCTCCACGAACTATACAAGTTTTGGGACATTTAAAAAGGTTATAATTGGTTCGGATTTGTAATCCGGAAGCGAGAAACGGATTTTAAATCCATAGTTAGGAATGTCGGGATTGCAAATCCCGACAAACAAAATTTTTATTTATGATTTTACTCAAAAAACTATCTCTTTCCGTTTCTTTTACTGTAATTGTAATGGTTACCCATGCACAACATAAACAGGGTATTTATGTAGATGCATCAGGAGTAATCCGTTGGGAGAAAGACCATAAAGAAGCTGCTTTTTTCGGTACAAATTACACTGCGCCCTTTGCGTATGGCAACAGGGCTATTGTCAGGATGGGCGTAACCGCTGAACAAGCAATCAAAGACGATGTATATCATTTTTCGCGTTTGGGTTTGGATGCCTTCCGCGTACATGTTTGGGATCAGGAAATATCAGATGCTGAGGGAAACCTGATCAATAACGAACATTTGCGCCTTTTCGATTTTCTGCTTGCAGAACTTAAGAAACGTAAAATCAAAACTTTGATTACACCAATTGCTTTTTGGGGTAATGGTTACCCGGAGAAGGATGAAAAAACAGGCAGTTTTGCCAATAAATATGGTAAAGATAAATCGGTAGTAAGCGAAGAAGCTTTTAAAGCACAGGAAAATTACCTGAAACAGTTTTTCCAACACAAAAATCCTTACACGGGTTTAACCTATCAGCAGGATGCCGGTATTTTGGCTGCAGAAATCAATAATGAACCCCATCATAGCGGGCCAAAAGAAAGAGCTACAGAATATGTAAACCGCATGACCGCCGCCATAAAAAGTGCCGGCTGGACTAAACCCATTTTTTACAACATCAGCGAATCGCCCTGGTATGCCGATGCCATTGTAAAGGCAAATGTTCAGGGGCATACTTTCCAGTGGTACCCCACAGGTTTGGTTGCCGGCCATACACTGCAAGGCAATTACCTGCCCAATGTGGAGAAGTACAAAATCCCTTTTGATACGATTCCGGCATTTAAAAACCATGCTAAAGCGGTGTACGAATTTGATGCTGGTGATGTAATGGCGCCGATCATGTATCCGGCAATGGCCAGAAGTTTCAGGGCAGCTGGTTTTCAATGGGCTACACAATTCGCTTACGATCCTATGGCAACTGCTTATGCCAACACCGAATACCAAACCCATTATTTAAACCTTGCATATACGCCTTCAAAAGCAATCAGTATGTTAATTGCTTCAAAGGTTTTTCATCAAACAGCCCGTTTAGATACGTTAAACAATGGCCATACTTTTGGCCCGTTCAAAATCGATTATAAAAATTCGCTTAGCGAAATGAACACCGCCGATGAATTTTATTATACGAATTCAACCTCTTCGAAAGTTATGAACGCAAAAAAACTAAAGCATATTGCGGGGGTTGGAAGCTCAAAAATTGTTCAGTATAATGGTAAAGGAGCTTACTTTATCGATCAGATTGCTGCGGGCGTATGGCGTTTGGAAGTAATGCCTGATGCTATTCTGATCAGGGATCCGTTTGAAAAAGCGTCACCTGAAAAAGAAGTTACACGGATCTTCTGGTCTACCTTGCCAATGACTATCGATCTGCCCGATTTGGGCGCTAATTTTACGGTTAAGGGTTTAAATCAAGGTAATACGGTTAATTCGGTAGCCATTAAAAATGGGTTTAATGTTTCTCCCGGAACTTATCTGCTGGTAAAGAAAAACCTGAAAACCAATCTAAATGCGCAAAGCCATTATCAGCATATTGCTTTAGGCGAATTTGTTGCTCCTAAAGCTTCAAAAGGAGATATTTTTGTTAAACATCAGCCTTTTAGCACAATTTCAGCAGGTTTAGCCACTCAGCTCCATGCTGAAATTACAGGTTTAGGCGAAAAAGATTCTGCTTTTCTTCAATTCAATGGCGCAAACCGCGGGCAAAATATTCTCTTACAAAAAAAACGGGAATATGAATATGCCGCTACAATTCCCGCTGAACTGGTGAGAAATGGTTTGTTGAAATACCAGATCATTATTCATCAAGCAAATGGCGATGAAGTTACTTTTCCAGGCCATATAAAGGGCAATCCAAATGCATGGGATAGGCTTGAAACCGAAAGCTACCAGACTTATGTTGCAGCTAGAAATGCTAGGGTAGAAATCTTTAATGCGGCTTTAGATGGGAAAAACAGTAATATTTATCATCCCAATTGGACAAATGGTAAAGTAGAATACGTTTCAGATGAAAATCCATCCGTTTTGAGTATGAAGCTATCGGTCAGTATGCCTGAAAGTAATCAGCTCATGGGTTTTCAGCATTTTTTCGCTGATAAAATAACTGGAAGAGTTTCAGAGATGAATAATTTGAAAAAATTAGTCATCAAAATAAAAGCAGATACTGAAAACACGAAAGTTAAAGTAGGCTTGATTGATACCGATGCCCATTTCTTCTCCACAGAAATCCTCGCGGGAAAAGATTTTCAACTGATCGAAATCCCTTTAAATCAGCTTAAAAGTGATGCCCAGTTATTGCTTCCTCGTCCTTATCCAGGCTTTTTACCACTTTATTATCAATCACCAAACCAAGCTGCATTCGACTTGAAAAATGCGGAAAAGCTCGAAGTTACTTTTGGTTATGGAGCTATTACCAAACCGATCCATATTATTATCGAATCTATTTATTTAAAATAACCATTATAATTACATGTTCCGATTGAAGAAAATACTTTTCACCATTTTTATGGTTAGCCTTGCTTATTTAAATGCCATTGCCCAAAGAACCGAAATCCTGTTAGATGAAGGCTGGAAGTTTTCAAAGGGAAATTTTCCAAAGGCTGCCGAGGCTACTTTCAATGATACACGCTGGGAAACGGTAACTGTTCCACACGATTGGGCCATTAGCGGACCATTTGATAAAGAAATAGATAAACAGGTAACTGCAATTACCCAAAACGGGGAAACCAAAGCCAGTGAAAAAACGGGTAGAACCGGCGCTTTACCTTATATTGGCGAAGGTTGGTACAGGAAAAAACTCCCTCTTCCGGCACTTAAGCCAAACCAAAAAGTATTGTTGCAAATTGATGGTGCCATGAGCGAGCCACGCGTTTACCTCAATGGAAAACTGGTTGGCGAATGGAACTATGGTTATAATTACTTTTATATCGATATTACCAAGGCCCTGAAAGCGAATGATAATTTATTGGCCGTGCACCTGAAGAATATGGCAAAATCGTCGCGCTGGTACCCGGGGGCGGGCTTGTACCGAAATGTACATTTAATCATTAAAGAAGAAAAAAGCATCGATCAATGGGGGATCACTGTTACTACGCCAATTATTAAAAAAGAATTTGCCAAAGTAAATATCAAAACCAGATTAACCGGTAAAGGTATTCGTTTGGTTACGCAGATTTTAGATCGTTCGGGTAAGCAGGTGGCTATTGATACGGCAAAGGATATTTTTGGCAATGAGGCGGATCAGAATTTAGCCATCGGCAATCCTATTCTCTGGAGTCCGGAGCGCCCGTATCTGTATACCGCAGTATCGAGTGTATATGAAGGAAATGTATTAAAAGATGTCGTAAAAACAAGGTTAGGGGTCAGGACAATCAATTTCAGTCCGGGTATCGGCTTTAGTTTAAATGGTAAAGTAAGAAAATTCAAAGGTGTTTGTTTGCATCACGATTTGGGGCCGCTTGGAGCGGCCATTAATACTGCGGCACTAAGGAGGCAACTTACCATTTTAAAAGAAATGGGTTGTGATGCCATCCGAAGTTCGCACAATATGCCTTCGCCAGAGCAATTGGAATTATGTGATGAAATGGGTTTTATGTTCCTCGCCGAAAGTTTTGACGAATGGGCAAAGGCCAAAGTAGAAAATGGTTATCACTTATATTTTAATACCGATGCTGAAAAAGACATTGTAAACCTGGTGCAGGCAAATAAAAACCACCCCAGTATTGTAATGTGGAGTTCGGGTAACGAAGTGCCGGATCAGTTTGGTGCCGAAGGGGTTAAAAGGGCAAAATGGCTGCAGGAAATTTTCCATCGTGAGGATCCAACACGCCCGGTTACGGTAGGAATGGATCAGGTGAAAGCAACAATGCAATCAGGTTTTGGTGCTTTAATGGATATTCCGGGATTAAATTATAGGGTACACCTTTACGAAGAAGCCAATAAGATTTTTCCACAAGGGTTTATTTTGGGATCAGAAACTGCATCAACCGTGAGCTCAAGAGGGATCTATAAATTTCCTGTTGTAAAAGGTTTTGATAAACAATATCCTGATTTTCAATCCTCTTCTTACGATCTTGAATATTGCAGCTGGTCTAACGTACCCGACGATGATTTTGTCATGCAGGATGACAAACCATGGGTGATCGGGGAGTTTGTTTGGACTGGTTTTGATTACCTTGGAGAGCCTACGCCTTATGATAGCAGCTGGCCGTCAAGAAGTTCTTATTTCGGGATTTCTGATCTTGCAGGTTTGCCTAAAGACCGTTATTATTTGTATAGGAGCCGTTGGAATAAAACAGCCCCTACGCTTCATTTGCTTCCGCATTGGAACTGGGAGGGAAGAGAAGGCCAAACCACGCCTGTTTTTGTGTACACCAGTTATGATAGTGCTGAACTTTTCTTAAATGGTAAAAGTTTGGGCATAAGAAGAAAGGATAAATCAAGCCCGCAGAACCGATACCGCCTGATGTGGATGGATGTTAAATACGAGCCAGGGATTTTAAAAGTAGTAGCACTTGATGGCAACGGAAAGCCTGTGGCAGAAGAAAAGATTACGACGGCGGGTAAACCCCATAAAATTGTATTAATGCCAGATAAGAAACAAATTAGTGCTGATGGCAAAGATTTATCTTTTGTAACCGTATCAGTTGTTGATCAAAACGGAATACCCTGTCCAACGGCTACCAATGCTTTAAATTTTGAAGTAAAAGGTGCAGGCGCATTTAAAGCGGTTTGTAATGGCGATGCCACTTCACTGGAATCTTTTGTAAAACCAGCCATGAAATTGTTCAGCGGAAAACTGGTGGTGGTGGTGCAATCTGGCAAAAAAGAGGGCGCAGTTCAACTTGTTGTAAAGGGAAAAGGGCTTGAAACCGGGAATGTGGAAATTGTTGCTGTGAAGTAACAGATTCGTCAAGTGCTGGTCTTAGCGTCTCGCTAAGACCAGATAAAATGTCAAGATCCGTCATCTCGCGCATGCAAGAATCTTAAAGTGTATTACATTTAGAAATAGTGAAGGATAAGGATCAATCCCATCTTACATTTTCCATTAAACAATGTATAGGTACTGTTACAATTAATCGAATTTGGAATAATTTTTTAAATTAGCATATATTAAAAACTGATAAGCTTATGGAAAATCTAAAAGAAGAAACCAAAATCAAAGCTTTTCTTTCCAGGATAAAAGCAGAGTGGCCGGGAGTAGTAGAGCGCTTTGAATTTAAAACGGGCAGTGTAATTTATGTTCATTTAAAAGAAGGCATATCAAGCATGGATTTTCTTGGTAAACTTTCCAGAAAGGTAGAACGTTTTGTCGATTTCAGCATGCCTATTATCTTATATCACATTGAAAGTGATGGCATGAATTTAAGGTCGCACCCGATAAATTGGTACTCCTCCATCAAGCAGGGAAAATCTTTTTGAAGTGGGTAAACATTTTTTGTTAATAGGTTAAACTGTAAATGGCAACTATAATTTTCACGGTTGTAAATCTTTTTGTACATAATTAGCAATTTTGTTGCTTAGTAATTTTGGTTTTTGGGTTTTAATCCTATTTTTGATTTTTAATTTAAAAACATCCAGTATAATGAAAAACGGAACAGTAAAATTTTTTAACTCAGAAAAAGGCTTTGGCTTTATCAAAGAAGAAAGCGGATCTGAGATTTTTGTGCATGCATCAGGCCTGATTGACGAAATCAGAGAAAATGATACAGTTGAATATGACGTTCAAGAAGGCAAAAAAGGCCTTAATGCAGTGAAAGTAAGAGTTGTTTAATTCTTCCCCAAAAGATTTTGAGCAGGATTTAATCCTGCTTTTTTTTTGCCCGGATATTTTTTTAAACGGTAAATCCTAATTGCCAACCTATAATGAACAAAAGGTTGAAAAAATTTTCTGCTCATTTCTAGTTCATTACCGTTCTGATTGTTTTTATCCAAAAGCCATATTATCATTTTTTGAGCGGGATTTTTATTTTTGCCAATGTTAATATAGTCAGCCTCAACCAAACTCATTAATTTTTTGCAACTTTCTATTTTTTCAGTTCAGGAACCTGTTGCCTGCAAGAAACCTCTTGATCAGGGCACCTTTATGGCCGCTGCGCAATTTGTGATGGCGCTTAACTTTGCTGCAGAATTTGAGCTGTTAAGTTTATCGGCGCTTAACATTCAAACTGGCATGGCTAAAAAAGGCGGGCTGGTATTTGTACGTAATGGCAAACTTAAAATGCATCCCGGAATTTATGATCATTTAGCACTGGTATCCATATCATCTATCTGTGCGGGAAGTATTTATATCCATGGCCGGGATGAAATTGCAGCAGAAATTCTAAACCTTCCTTACAGTGAAGGCATTTTAAACTTAGCAGGCGCAGAAGAGGATTATATGGCATTTAAACGTTTGTGCAGCCCGGTATCACGATTTTTTTTGCTGCATACTAAAAAAGTACAGTGGTCTGCAATTTTATCCGTTTTTCGGTTTTTGATGATGGATGGTATTTGGGATGTAGTTAATTTTGTTGCAGGGAAACTTCACTGTTCTGATGCGGATGTACTGGCTTGTACACAACTTTTAGAAAGTATGCAGGAACAAGAATGGTACCCTGTTTTTCATCAGTCACTTCGGGATTTCTATGCCTCGCGTTATCCTTTAAGTAAAGATGGCTTAGTGTCAGAATTGCCGGAGATGGCTTAAATTATTTTAGATAATTTTCCAATAAAGCACTTATTTCTTCTCCAATTGCTCTATTACCCATGTTATTGAGTTTCTGTTGCGAAGAATTGTGTTTTTCGATATAGGTAGCCTCCGTTTTATTAAATTTAAGATAACCCTGTTCAAAATAACGTTCTTCAATTTCCGTAGACGAATCCATCGATCTGAACCATAATTTAATTAATGATCCTGTAATTTTATCAAAATAAAGCCAGTGGTAGGTCGCCTCTGCATCTGCGTTATCTGGAAGGCCAAGACGCTGAATTTCCAGGATAGTGGTGTCAGAATTTTGGAAAAAGTATAAAATCTTATATTTAGACGACATGCTGCAAAAATAGAACTTAAATTCTGATCACAAAAAAGATTTTTATGGTTTAAATTTAATATTGTGAATGGTGGTTTCGGTCAGGATCTGTGATTTTGATCATCGAACTACCGATTTTTAATCCGGTTTTATAATATGGTTTTGAGTATTGCATAGCTTAAAGATTCTTCACCGCGTTCAGAATGACATTGAGTAAAGGATGGGATTACAAATCCCGACCAGCAATAGTGACATGAAGTAAATATTAATGTTTCTCGCCTTTAATTACCTTAAATAAATGCAAAACCTGTGGGAATAGCGCATCCATGCTTTCTTCTGCGCCACTTTTCGAACCTGGGAAAGTAAGTGCCAATGTATCGCCAATAAACCCTGCTACACCGCGCGAAAGCATAGCGTAAGGCATGCGCTCCTGGCCGTAACGACGAGCTGTTTCCATGATCCCATCAATATTCCTGTCGATTAAAGGCGCAATGGCTTCAGGCGTTACATCTCGTGGTGAAAGGCCGGTACCGCCGGTAAAAATGAGCAATTGAAAACCCGCTTTATTTAATTCGATAGCCTTATTTCTAATCGCATCCATTTCATCAGGAACGATTTCATATATCTCCGTATTGATGTCCCATTGTTGTAACCGCGAAATAATGGCTCTACCAGCACTATCCTGAGCTTTATTTCCAAAAACAGAGTCTGAACAGACCACCACTGCAGTTTTTATCTCAGGGAATCGGGCATTTTTAAGGTCAGATTTTCCTCCCGATTTTTTTAATAACCTGATATTTTCTATCTCCACGCCTTTGTCTATTGGTTTTAACATATCATACATGGTTAAAGCGGTAACCGATGCACCGTGCATGGCTTCAACTTCTACCCCTGTTTTGTAAATGGTATGTACTTCAACATGGATGATGATAGATAAGCCCACAATTTCATAAGTGATGGCCGTATATTCAATCGGAAGCGGGTGACAATCGGGAATCACATCACTCGTTTTTTTTACGCCAAATAAACCTGCGGCACGGGCAAATTCAAATACATCGCCTTTGGGTATTTTGCGCTGTTCAACGGCATCAATGGTTTCCTGTTTAGATACCTTAACCGTAGCACTTGCAATGGCACTCCTTAAGGTGTTGGATTTTTTTGTGATGTTTACCATGTTTAACTGTTTTCTTTCCACTGATGGGTTTCGTCTTCGAATATTTCTTTGCCCCAGATCGGTAATTCTATTTTTAATCGATCTACTATCTCACTACAGGCAGCTATTGCTGGTTTACGGTGTGCTGATGAGGTAAAAACAAAAAGGCAGATTTTACCTGTTTTTACCGTGCCCAAACTGTGGTAAATGTGCATGCAATTAAGTGGATATTTTTCGAAAATTTCTTCTCTGATCTGGTGCATTTTTTCGAGTGCAAGTTCTTCATAAGCGGTGTATTCGATCGCAGCAACAAATTTACCTTCAATTTCATCTTTTCGTACTTGCCCCATAAAAATACTATGGCCGCCGATAGCTGTTTGGCTACTGTGCCTGGCAATGCTGTCGGCTATAAAAGCGGGTTCTATGGAGCCGTTAACAAAAATGTTCTTTATTTTTTTTTCACTCATGTTAAGATTTTAGAAAATGATTTCTCCATTTAATGATACCACCTTTTAAACTGTAAATCTTTTTGGCATCACCATATTTTTCCTGCATGGCCTCTGCTGCAGCTACACTTCTAATGCCGTGCTGGCAGATTAAAACCACATGTTTTTGGTAAAATTCTTTGCCCATAAAAGCGCCAAACTCCGACATGGGCACTTGTGTAAAGATTTGTTTATCCAATACCGGTACTTCATGTCTTTCGCGTACATCGATCAAAATTGTCGAATCCAACTGCTGAAGTTTCACCATTTCGGCAGCATCAATTTCAATATAGCCCTGCGGTCCTTCGCTTGTGTCCTGATAATCCATATTTAAAAATTCATCAACAGTTTTAGGTAGGATATAACCGTCTCCATGAGTGATGCTGATGGTATATTGTTCTTGTGTAAGTAAATTATAACTTAATATTTTATTGGTCAAAGGTTGTCCGATCTTCGCGATTAGTTTAATGATTTCTGCAGCCGCCATGGTACCTAAAACACCTGGTAATACACCAATGATGCCATTCTCGGTACAATTTGGGATTTCCCCTTTAGTAGGTGGAATGGGAAAGATATCTCGGTAATTGGTGCTGGGCATTAACTGATCAGGCGAATTAAATATGGCTAACTGACCTTCAAAACCTGATACTGCAGCAAATAGGAGTGGTTTGTTCAGTAGTGCGCAGGCATCGTTAATCAGGTATCTGGATTCAAAATTATCTGTACCGTCCAATATGTAATCATATCTGGATAAAATATCGAGGATATTGTTTTTCTGCAAACGGATGGGGTGACGGATAATCCCGATCTGGGGATTCATTTCCTGTAGTCGCTTTGCCGCTACGTCTACTTTCAGCTTTCCAATATCAGCTGTGGTAAAAAGAATCTGTCTGTGTAAATTGGATAATGAAATGGTATCATCATCAACAATACCAATATGGCCGATGCCGGCAGCGGCTAAATATTGCAAAGCCGGACAGCCCAGGCCACCGGCACCAATAATGAGAACTTTTGCTCTTAAAAGCTTTTGCTGTGCTTCGTCCCCAAATCCTTTAAGGATAATCTGTCTGTTGTATCGCGCTGCACTCATATGGTTTAACCACCAGAAAAAGGTGGCATGATGGCTATTGTAGCCTGGTTTGTAATTTCGGTATTCCGTTGAACAATATTTTTGTTCAGGGCAAGTTTGTATTTTGTGCCTTTCAGGGCTGGAAACTGATCTTCCAGATATTGTTTTAAGGCATCGGTATCAGCAATGCCATCAATTACAATTTTTTGACGACTGATGAATTCCGTAATTTGTCCAAAACTGATGATTTCAATTTCCATGCTGCTAATTTACCTGTAAGATGCTGATTTTACTTAATCCTTTTACAAATCTTCTTCCCGTAGCAAAATCGCCAGGCGTAATAACGGCTATATTTCCTTTTCCAGCCTTGTTTGGATCGGTATCATAACCAGTTAGAATCATGAGTTGGTTTCCAATTGGCGAATTAAAAATTTCGTTCCAGGAATATACCACTTTATAGTTATCAGTTGCGGTAAAAACGAGATAATATTCGCTCAGTGTTTTTGGTGAAGCAGCATCTATTTCTACTTTGGCCAAAATATCTTTTAAAAGTACACCTTTAATGTTTTTAATGCTGCCTTTACGTTGCATCAAGTGGTTAAAAATTGTCATACTATCCAAATTAACGGATTTATAAGCACTTAAATTGTTTAAAGTAACTGTTAATGGAGCCTTAATCTTTCCTTCGATTACAAATTGCTTACTTTCTTGTGCATTTACAGCAAAATTTAGAAATAATAAGGGAATGATCAGGTATTTGATGTTATGCATGTGTAAATAATAATTTGTAGGCAGCTAGTGCCAGTACACAGGCCAGTACGTTTTTTAAAACGGTTTGCTGGAATTTTAAAGCGCCAAAGTAAGCACCGCAAATGCCACCTACAAAAGCTACCCCAACATAAGCGAGCATATGGCTGTTAAATTCGAAACCTTTAATGAGCTGACCGCCTAAACCTGCAACTGAATTAACAAAAATAAATGCTGCACTGATCGCTGCAGTCTGTTTTTGATCCGTCCACTTTAATAGTAACAGTACAGGGGAAAGGATAATTCCGCCACCAATACCGATCATGCCTGAAAGTAAGCCTATCATGCCACCAATGGCAAGCGATAGCAAAATATTTGACGGTTTGAAATCTTTAGGATCGGTATTTTTAAAGAAGAAAAAACGGATGACCGGAACGAGTAAAAGCAGCCCCAATATCTTTTTATAAATGGAACTTTCGATTACCATCAGACCACCCACAAATGAGAGCGGAACAGAGGCAAGCGCAAAAGGCCAAAAGGTTTTCCATTTAAAATGGCCACCACGGTAAAACTGGACAAATGAAGTTGAAGAAACAAATAGATTGAGCAATAGCGCGGTAGGTTTCATAATGGCTGGCGAAATGGCAAAAATAGCCATAAGGGCAAGATAGCCGCTTGCTCCGCCATGCCCCACCGAAGCATATAAAAAAGCAACAATAAAAAGTAAACAATAAAATAGGATGAAGCTTTCTTGCATGGTTTAGCCAGGTAAAATTAAGATCGTGAGGATTTCGCCTGCTGTAAAATTTTCTTTTGTTTCGTCGAGGCAGATCAGGCAATTGGCCTGTGCAAAGGAGCTTAACCGGTAAGATTCTTGTGCTTGAAGTGGCGTAACCAGTCCGTTTTCATATTTTCCTTTCAGGAAATGTGTTAGCCCCAAAGGTTTAGAATAGGCATGTGTAAGCTTAGCCTGCACTTCAATTACATTATTACTTTTATGAGATAAAGCTTTGATGGCTGGTAATACATAATTATAATAGCAACTCACGACGGATGAAGGATTGCCCGGAAGTCCGAAAATTAGTTTTTGATCCTTTGTTCCAAAAAACAAAGGTTTGCCGGGTTTCTGTTTTACTTTGTGGAAAATCTGTCTGATGCCACATTGTGAGGCCGCTTCAATTACGAAATCATAGTCGCCTACACTTACCCCACCTGTTAGCAGTACAACATTACTGCTTGCCAGTGCAGTTTGTAATACTTTTTTAAGGATTTCGAGATCATCATCGGCTTCATAAACCGCAATCTCTTCAATGCCTTCATTTTTTAAAGCAGCAGAAAGTGAGTAGGAATTCGATTCATATACCTGTCCAAATTCGAGGACTTTTCCAGGTTGTTGTAATTCTTTTCCTGTTACAATAATCGAAATCTTTGGCATAGGATACACATTAACTTTGTTAATACCGATCCCTGCAAGAAAGCCAATAGCTGCAGGACTAAGAAAATCGCCTTTTTCCATTGCCAATGCCCGGGCTTTAATCTCCGAACCCTTAACCCGTACATTTAAGCCGGGTTTTAAATTTGGATCCTTCAAGGTAATTTTTCCATCCATCACCATGATTTTTTCCTGCATCACTACCGTATCGGCACCTGTAGGAAGTGGGGCACCTGTAAATATTCTGCTGGTTTCGCCGTTTTGGATAGTAATGCTGGTTGCCGTTCCGGCGGCCATTTCACCAATTAAGCGGAGCGACTTTTCGCGATCAGCAAACTTTAACGCATAACCATCCATTGATGACTGGTTAAATGCCGGAATATCATATTGTGCGTAAACATTGGCTGCCAGCGTATGGCCTGATGCCTTTGCCAGGTCAACCACAATTGGATTCAGTTCAATTATTTGTTGAGAAATAAGGTGTTTTGCTTCTTTAACGCTAATCATGAAAATGGTTATCCTCCAATGGTAATCATACTTCTGTTCTGAATGGTAGTTGCATCGATTTTTTCGAAATCGCTCACCAACTGTCCGCCCAATGCTTTCTTTTTGCTCCAAATGGTTGATTGAATTAACGGAAGCACATCTTCATTGTTCCGCAACGCACCAAGCAGATCGGTTTCGCTATCCGAAAACAGGCAGTTTTTGAGTTTTCCATCTGCCGTTAAGCGCATGCGGTTACAGGTATCACAAAAAGGATTTGTCATGGTGCTGATAATGGCAAAAGAACCTTCGTGACCAGGAATCATGAAATGTTTGGCCGTATCATTTGGTGCTCCACAAACGGGTAATACTGTAAACTTTTTTGCTATCACAGCCAGGACTTCTTCTAAAGAAAACAGCTTATTGCTTGTCCACCTGTTGCCGCTAAAAGGCATAAACTCAATAAACCTGATTTGAATGGGATGATATTTTGTCCAGCTGATGAAATCGTTGATTTCGTTATCATTAAGGTCTTTCATCACCACCATATTTATTTTTACCTTGATCTTGTGCTGCAAAAGCAGTTCGATATTGCTGCGTACCTGGTGGAAAACATCCCGTCGGGTAATCATAAAAAACTTTTCAGGTTGCAGAGTATCCAGGCTGATATTAATGGTTTTAATACCTGCTGCTTTTAATACAGTTAACATTTCTGCAATGCGGGTTCCGTTTGTGGTGATAACAAGCTCAACCGGAAGTTTACCCAGCGCTGCAATAATTTGGGCGGCATCTTTCCTCACCAATGGTTCACCGCCGGTAAGCCTGATTTTTTTAACGCCATTGGCTACAAAAATTTCTGCCAGCTTAATTATTTCATTGGTTTGCATGAGCCTTGAGGCAGGGGTAAAATCGTATTCTTCATCTGGCATGCAATAAAAACAGCGAAAATTGCAGTTATCGGTAAGCGATATCCGAAGGTAATCATGTATTCTTCCAAAAGAATCTGCTATCATTGCTGGCTGATTAAATTATTATAATCTGTTTCTGTATCAATATCAATCCCTCCCTGTTCAAAAACAACAGTTTCTACCTCGTGAGGATATCGGTTTAGTATCTTTTTTGCTCCTTCGGCTCCTTTGAGCGACAACAGCGCTTCAAAGTAATCTTTTTTAAAGAGGACAGGCGTTCCTATCGTTTCAGCGTATGTGCTGGCAATGATATTTTTACCGGTTTCTTTCTGCTTTTCGATTAAGTTATTAAAGTTACTCTTTTTTATAAAAACCTGGTCGGCTACAGCAATAATGATACTTTCCATTTCACTGTTATTTTTGATCATAGTTGAAAGTCCGGTTATAATGCTCGAGGCCATTCCATTTTCCCAATCTTCATTAATTACTAAATTAACCCGATCATGCTGATGCTGACTGGCTATTTCTTTAGCATTGGCACCTAAAACAACAATAACAGGCCGGCAACTTGTTGCTAAAGCTTTATCTATTACATTTTGCAAAAGTGTTTTTCCTTTGTAAGCCAAAAGCTGTTTTGGCCTTCCCAAACGTGAGGAACTACCCGCTGCCAATATGATGATGCCCGTTTTCAAAGGTTAATTTTTTTTAATTCGTAAACGTGGATCGGTTTTTTCTTCTCTTTTAAAAACATGGCAGAAGCACCTGTAAAAACAGATTTAATCTCGGCAAGGATAGAAACCGCGATTTCTTCCGCTGTTTCTGCACCAATATCCAAACCGATAGGACCATGTACCCTTGTTTCATTTGCCTGTGTTGCCAAATCCAGTTCATCTAACATCCTGAGCAGTTTTTTCTTTGGCCCTAATGTACCAATATAGGGTACGTTTGTGGCTAAAAGATATTTAAGTAGTTCGCGATCATAATTGTAATTATGTGTCATTAATACGAAAGCGGTTTGCTCATCTATCTGAATTTGACCTAACACATTTTCCGGTTTGCTGACTAAAATGGAACTTGCGTTTGCAAAGCGTTGAGGAGTGGCATGTGTGGGCCTTCCATCTATTACAGTTACTTCCCAGCCTAACAGGTAAGCCATTTCAGCCAGCGGACGCGCGTCATTGCCCGCACCAGTTATTATTAATGAAATAGGCGGTTTTATAAACTCCAAAAATGCATCAATGTGTTGAGTTTTTTGCTCATACACCTTAAATGCCGAAGTTTTATTTTTAAAAACTTCTTGGATATCTTTGATTACCTCATCGCTGATTGATTTTGGGATTGTAGAAAGAACAGGTTCATTTCTAAAAAGCAAACTTGTTCCCAACTGCAGCTTATCTGTTAAGGAAAAAAGTGTTGCCAATACCGCTTGCGCTCTTTTGCGTTGCAAAGCGATTAAAAAAGCGATGGGATTTAACTCATCCGCCTCTATAACGGGTTCGAACAAGATATGTACAATACCATTGCATCCTAGCTGAACACCAAATTTGGCATCATCTTCGTCAGTGGTATCATAAGTAATCAGCTTGTTTTCTTGCTGTACTATTGCCGAAAGTGCTTTGCGCAGCGCATCGCCCTCCAGGCAACCACCGCTAATGGCACCGGTTAACTGACCGTCTTCAGTAACAAGCATCCTGGCACCAGGCCTGCGGTAAGAAGAACCTTCTACCTTAACTACCGTTGCCAGGGCCGTTTTTTTCTTTTCTTTAGTTGCCTTTTGGTATGCCTTTATGATATCGGTAATTTCTTTCATTAGGATTGATGCAATGATGATGCAAATTAATGATAATCTATTACAAAATCGTTAAAAGCAATGATATACTCCTTTAATGTAATGTTATTGCTAGAAAGCTTGTTTTACTGGGCTGTCAGCTGTTATAGTAACCACCTGACTGATAAAGTAAAAGCGTACTATTTTGAATAACAGGAAGTTTTAATGCTGTGGCTAAAAAGGATCAGAATGGAAAATTTCGAGATTGATACAACGCAACCCAATGCTGTTAAAGAGTTCTGTGATTTCTTTGGTCCAATCTTTTGGCGAATCTACCCGAAGGATTTTATCTGCATCCCACAAATCGATATTCCATTTAATTTCTTTAAAATGGCTGTTTAGTAGAGGGCTGATTACGTTTAACTCGCTGTCTGTAGATACATTTGTTTTGAAAACGGCTATCATATAGATTTTTTTAGGTTTGTTATCAGCTGTAGACGTACAACTTTAGAGATTACTTTAAACCGTGGTGTATTTTTTTTAACTTTTTTTAACTCAATTCATTAAACTTCATTTCCAGAATCATAAAATAATTTGTAAGGATATTTGATTTCGTACGACTAAGCAATTAAGCAGTATATTTATAATAAGATAATAACAGAACATGCCAAACGAAACGGATCAGGAATATGCAGAAAAGCAACTTCATTCAGACCCATCGAGCTGGGTAGAAAAATATGCCGATTACCTGTATGGATTTGCGATGTCAAGACTGAGAGATGAAGATGTGGCTAAGGACTTGGTACAGGATACCTTTATGGCTGCTTTGCAGCGATTAAAAGGATTTGAAGGTAACAGTAAGGAAAAAACCTGGCTAACGGCCATTCTTAAAAACAAGATAGCCGATTTTTACCGAAAACGTTCTGGCAATAGTTTAAACGATTTAAGGATAATGGGAATTGAAGGTGAACTGAAGGATTTTTTTGATGCTGAATCAGGACATTGGACAGAAAAAGATTACCCGAGGGCTTTTGGTTTAGAGCCGCATAATCCGTTGATGATGAAAGAATTGGGTAGTATACTAAATGAATGTTTGGCTAAACTCCCTGGATTATGGTTTTCAGTATTCTCGATGAAACATATGGACGATCTGTCCTCAGAGTTGATCTGTACCGAACTTAAACTTACCGCGGCTAATTTCTGGGTGATTATGCACCGCACTAAACTTAACCTGAGGGCCTGCCTTCAAAAAAACTGGAACTGATATGACGGATAAGCTGAGAAATATGATCAGTAACTGTAAACAAGCTACTTTTTTGATCGAAAAAAGAATTATCGGAAAAATTACCGCTGCTGAAACATTACAGTTGCATGTTCATTTGGCTGGTTGTGCCGTTTGCAGGATCTACAGGCAACAAAGTTTATTGATCAGTAAAGTGTTTATAAGTTTTGAGAACAAATATTTTAAACTGGACGATGCCTTTAAGAAAGCATTAAATGATAAAATTGAAAAAGAAATCAATGAAAACTAATATTCGTTGTAAGGCTAATGCTTTTGGTTCGACTAAGAGGTAAAAAACAGGAACAGAAATGAAAAAAACTATGTTAATTATGGCGATAGCTGTTGTACTATCGTTACAATCAAAGGCACAACAAGGTTTAAAAGAAGGCGATAAAGCGCCAGTTTTTAATGGAGTAGATCAGAATGGTACGGAAGTTAGCCTCAAAAGCGCACTTAAAGTACACCGTTCTGTAGTGCTGTTTTTTTATCGTGGTCAGTGGTGCCCCTACTGCAACAAACATATTAAAGAACTTCAGGATTCTTTAAACTTATTAACCGGGAAAGATGCTTATGTTATTGGTATTACACCCGAAACAAAAGAAAATATTGCTAAAACCATAAAAAAAACAAGTGCAGGCTTTTCTATCCTTCAGGATAAGGATGATGAGATTATGAAAGCCTATAAGGTTAACTTTATGATGGATGAAGCAACCTTCAGCAAATATAAGGGCTATGGTATAAATTTAGAAGATAACAATGGAAACAACCGGCATACCTTACCTGTTCCTGCAACTTATATTATCGATCGTTCAGGTAAAATTAAATATGTACATTTCGATCCTAATTATCAAAAAAGAGCCTCGGTAAAACTTTTACTATCCAAACTTTAGGTCAATTTAATACAATCCCTGCTAGAAGAGGCTGTATCTAAAAGATTTACGCTGGCTCACTAAACAAATCATATTTTGATAGGTCGTCATTCCCAATTTAATTTGGGAATCCTGGTGCTGTTGCAAAGTGATTAAAGATTAGCTTCGCTGAGCACTGCGGTTCCAGCCTGTACGAGAATGACGCAGAACGAAATAAATGCTGCCATAGTTACTAGATTTTACTTTTCATACAGCCTCTTTTTTAATATTTTAACTATCTAAATTTTCTTTTTAGCATACAAATAGATCTCATTTGGGTAATTGGCTAAAACCGAAATAAATTTGTTTTAGTTTGGCAATCAAAATACCTAGTAACGGGTATTGCCGCTATTTTGGGCAACCAATACCTTTGAAACTGATACGACTGTTGTCGTCACATTTCTTTTGATTTAACCGCTATAGTTACTCATGTAAATTAAATTGCTCCGTATGCATCGTCTAAAATTATTTAAAACGCCTCTTGTGTCTATCTCCAGATCTGCTTTTTATTGTGTTACTGGTTTAATACTATTTTTTACCGGCTTGCTTTCAGCATGCTCGTCCAAAAAGATTATAATCAATTCTGATATTGTTTATAAGCAAGTTGATCCGGTTTCTTTGCATGATTATAAATCGGTACAATTGCGCGACAAAAAGTATCAGGATCCAAATCTGGCTATTGGGGTATCAATTTCTGGTGGTGGATCCAGGGCTCAGTATTTTGGACTTGGGGTATTGATGGGAATAGAAGAAATAAAGGATAAACAGAATCGGACGATGTTAAGTGGGGTAGATTATTTTTCTACAGCTTCCGGGGGTGGTTATGCTGTAGGTTATTACCTGACTATGCAAAAGAATTTCCTGCTTCGTGCCGACAGTCCATATTCTTCCTTTTATCAGTATTGGCTTTCTGATGATCGGGTGAAAAAATACCAGGAATTTATCTGGCAGAGTGCAAAACCTTCTGATGCAATTTTCAGATTCAATAAGAACGAGAAAGATAATGTATCATTTCCTTACGCCGAGCGTTTAGACGTTCAATTGTTACAACGTGAAAGGACAAACAGCAGAATGGTTTTGGGCGATTTTTTTGTCCCTGTTAATGAAAGCACGTTACCAATATTACCCATGTTTGTTGCCAATGGGACGATTTATAAAAATGTTGAACGTTTGCCTTTTATGCCACATATATTAAATGCATTAAGGGTTGACCGGATAATTGCCCCAAGTGACTCAAGTTTCAGAAAAAATCCTGCTTACAATTTTCCACTTTGTTATGCCATTGCAGGAAGTTCGGCTTTCCCGGGCCTTTTGCCGCAGCTCAGATTGGGCATTTCTGCTGATCAAAATAAAGCAATCAGGGTAGTAGATGGTGGTGTTGTAGATAATTTGGGATATCGTACGCTGATTGAGTTATTGGCGGAAGATAATGTAGAAGCGATTAATAAACGGGCCATAATTGTTGATTGTGCTGGCGTTGGTGAGGTAGATCGTTACAGTGAAGATCAGCGGATCTCGGTTTTTAATGTGCTGGAGAATGCACTACTATTTACAGTTGATTCTAAATATATGACCAGGCTAGAAGATATAGAAAATAAGCTTAGGCCTACAGGCATCCCGCTGAGCAATTATGTATTGCTCAGTATGCGAACAATTTTGGCAAAAGTAAACCGGACAGATGCAGAGGTACAACAGATTCTGGCAGGTTGGAGAAAAATTGCAGGTAAAAAGGAATCAGCCAAAGAGAGTGATGAGCGATGGTTAAAAAACTATAGAGATTTTGAAGCAAGTGTGAAATCGCATTGTGCAATTACGCCCGGTTATGTTGTAGACGATGTAACCTGGAATGGAAACTTGCTCCGCTCCATAGATCTGATTAGTTTTGATGAAATGAAACATTTTACAAATGCTGATCGGCTGATGCTTTATGAACTCGTATCACAGATCGAGACGAAAGTAAAAATACACCGTTCGGAAAAGATTATTCTAACTCTTGCCGGGCGCTATACAGCTTATCTTGAGCAGCAAAAATTAAATCAACTGGTTACCAAATAAAAAATGTTATTAAAGAATCCGTTTCTTTCTATGATGTATTTGTTTTAATCGTAAAATCATCCATTAATTTCGTGGTAATTAAAGCGTCTTCACCGCTGCATGGATTGGGCCCTATACCTAAAAAGTAATCAACTACTTTTTCGATCATAGGTTGTTGCACATGCTGTAAAGGTTCAAATGTATATTCTTCAGTTAACTGGCTAGTGGTGACGGTAATTTTATTGCCAAACACGGGGAAATCGATATGTCCTGTTGAACCGTAGATGCTGCAGATATCGGCCTCATCTTTTGGCGCTACAGAGAAGCACCAGTTACCGCTGAAAACCACGCCGTTTTCGAAAAGAATATTTCCTGCAACCAAATCAGCTACCTCCGTATCTTCCTGTTGCCTGGTTGCAATGCCAATGGCATTTTTCACCGCACCGAAATAGTAGGTCATTAAGTCTAGTTGATGCGGTGCCAGATCATGAAATAAACCACCACCAGAAATGGCAGGGTCAATCCGCCAATTGTTAGCTGTTTTTGCAATAAGTGAGGTGTTGGGCGACTGGAGCATTTTTAATCGGACTAAACGGATATCGCCAATAATATGTGCGGACAATAGTTCTTTAATTTTTAAGAACATCGGTTGAGCACGGCGATAATGGGCAATGCAAAGTTTCACATTCAATTCATTGGCTGCATCTATCATACGTTGAGCAGATGTAGCGTCCAAAGTCATTGGTTTTTCGACATATACAGGCTTTCCGGCTTTTAAGGCCTCAATAGTGTAAGCTTCATGCTGTAAGGGTGGGGTGGCAATATAAATGGCATTCACCTCCGGATCGTTAATCAATTGAGTGGCATCATCAAACCATTTAGGTACTTGATGCCGTTTGGCATAATCAGCAGCTTTGGCACCATCCCGGCGCATTACCGCAACAAGTCTGGAATTATTTACCTTACCAAAAGCAGGCCCGCTTTTTACTTCGGTCACATCTCCACAGCCAATAATACCCCATCTGATTTCGTCCATTATATGTTTGATTTATAAGGTTGAATTTAGAAAATATGGTCTGGACATCTCAATCAATAAGCAATCGCGCACGATGTAAAAAAAAGGGATCCACTTTGAGCGTGATCCCTAATCAACTAACCAAACAAATCTATTCCGGAAACCACCCCGGAATCAATGTATAAACGAGAAAATTAGGGGATTGTTTTAAAAGATGTGTCTTTTTTTTATTTTTTAAAAAAGGAAAAAATAAAGTGAGTTAATCTGAAATTAGTCTTGCTTTTTATAGCTTTGTCTCATGCAAAATCTTTCCCAAAAGCTTCAGATCGATCTCATAGAACTTAAGGCAAAATATGCCTTTATTATGGATGAGCTTGAAGTAACATTTGCCGATGCTTACCTGTTGAAATTAAAGGCTAAGCATCGTTTGGCCGAGCAAATGATGACAGAAATGGAGCGAATACTAACCGGAGAGGCCGGAGCAAATGAAAATTAATCTGTTAGAGCAAAGAAATCATTTCTGATCCAGACTAAAGAAATATCCGCTGATTAATGAGTTCAATCAACATGAAATTATATTCTTTTTTAATATTAAGTGTTTGCCTTTTAGGTGCTTGTTCTTCCAGGATCACCAAGCAAGTTGAATCAAAATCCGGTAAAGTATTGCGTGTCATGTCTTATAATATTCATCATTGCAATCCGCCATCAAAAGAGAAAGAAGGTGTTATCGATGTTAATGCCATCGCTAATGTGATTGCACAGCAAAAACCAGATCTGGTAGCCTTGCAGGAGGTAGATGTGAATACCAAAAGATCGGGCAATATTAACCAGGCAGTTTTATTGGCGACCAAATTGAAGATGAATTTTTATTTTGGCAAAGCAATTGACCATGATGGGGGCGATTACGGCATAGCTATTTTATCACGCTTTCCGCTATCTGCACAACAGACTTTTAGGCTGCCTAAAAATAACGATGCCAAAGCAGAGCAAAGGGTTGTGGCCATTGTAAACGCAGAAATCGCCAAAGGGGTTTTTATCCGTTTTGCTTCTACCCATTTTGATGCACAACGCCCGGAAGAAAACCGTATCCTCCAGGCTGCAGCAATCAACCGGTTAATAGCAAAAGAAACTTTGCCACTAATTCTTGCCGGTGATTTAAATGCAGATCCGGGTTCAGAAAGTATCAGGATATTTGATTCGAATTTTACCAGAACATGTAGCGATTGTGGTTTTACCATTCCGGTGATCAATCCAAGGAAAACAATAGATCATATCGGGTTTAAAACCGGAAATCCCTTTAAAGTGGTTTCCCACGAGGTTATTCCTGAACGTTACGCCTCAGATCATTTGCCTGTCATTGCTGTTCTCGAACTGGAAAAATAACAAACACTATATCATTTACGCTATCTTTTTATTAAAGCAGGCGGAATGTTAAAGGTGGGTTTTTTGTCGGCATCTTTAAAGTCTACTTCCATAAAATAGCGCTTCTGTTTAATAATGTAATTATCAATAAACCAAAGAATATCGGGCAAATTTTCAATCATTGGTGAACCAGCTATTTCGTGCCCCATATCCTGTACATATTGAAAGTAATATGGATAGTTGTTTTTTTTGAAAGTGCGTGCAAGATATTTGGAACCAAAAAAGCCCCTGTTTAGCAACCTCACTTTATTATAAGGTACAAGTTTATCGGCTGTTCCGTGGAAAAGCATTGTGGGCGCCGGTGGTTTGGCATATTTTGGGGCACCATGATAACTTAATATCGCCCCGGCAAAAGAAATTACACCCTTGTATTGGAAATTTTCTGGTAATTTGCTGGCTAATGCTGTGGCATTCCGCTTGTTGTAGTCGGCATGCAGTGCTGTAATAGCGCCCGCACTTGATCCCGATAGGATTATCATGTTCGTATCGATACCGAGTTCTTTTGCATTTTTGATCAGGTAGGCTGTTGCATCAAAAACATCTGTCGTAGCGGTATCGATTGCTGCTTTTAAGTTAGAAGTGTTAAATGGACTTGGAAATTTCTTTCCTTTTAGGCCCAATCTATAATCAACTGAAACTACTTTATAATGGTGCGCGATTAATGTGTTAAAGTATTGATCAAATAATTTGCTATCTCTGCGACCCATTACAAAACCACCGCCAAAAACAAAAAGTACGGTTGGCTTAGTTTCTGTTATTTTTCCGCTATAATAAATATCCAATTTCAGTGTGCCAGAATCTGTTTGCGAAAATATTTTGGTATCTACGTGAAATTTTTGATCCCGGAGTACAATTTGTGCTGTTGAAGATAAAGAACTGAACACAAGTAACAGGAAAAACGCAATTAACGGATATATTTTGTTGTTGGGCATCATGTTTTTTAAGGGAATGGTTAGCAATCTACTATCTGACCGGCTTTAATTTACTATGCTAATGTATTGCATTTTCAGCTCAACTGCAATTAGATTTAAACGTTATTTAGTGAGTTATAATTACTGTTACACTATTTTTTATAGCCATTTAACTTATACAATAAAATATTTTTGCATACGGCACCATTCCTGAAAATAGGGAGAATAATTGGTGCTGGACAACTTTTAAATTGGGATTTAATCAAGTTGATGCTGTTCTCATCGTAAAGATTAGAAGGTACAATATAATACGCATTGTTGCCAGTAATTAATTTTGGTTTGCTTTGGTTAGACCAATAGTACTGATGAAGATCGAATATTTCTCCAATGCCATATGTACGCAAACCAGTTTTGTTACACACATAAAAATCTAAATGGGCTGCAGGAAACCACTTTGTGATCACAATGGTCTGAGCTGTTTTATCTTTTTCCAATGATTGATCCACGCGATAAACAGAATCAATTATTCTTCCCGTTTCTTTCCAGCCGTATAAATCTAACGTGGGGTCACCCATACCCAATTTTACAGCATCTTTTTGGGATGAAAATGTACCCTTGTAAAAATTAATAGCCCAAAGACCAGCACTTACTATCAACAAGAAAAACAGGATACCTGCACCTATAATCGCTTTTACTTTTGATAGGCTAAAAGATTCCAGTTTCAGTGCAGAAAGAAATATCAAGCAGCAATATGCCGGTCCAGACCAATGCGGCAAGGTATCTCTAAAAATGGAAAGAAAAATCAGTGTTGCAATGAGCGGTAGCGCGCAAAATAGTAACAGTTGGATTTGGCGCTTAACGATAAGATTTTTGGTTTTGATAAAACTAAAAACAGCCATCCAGGCCAGAAAAAAAACAATGGGATTGTTATAAAATATTTGTCCGCCCGTTTCTCTGGCAAAAGCCAGCGGGTTTATGCCTGCATGGAAAAGACTAATCCGGTTACTGTGGTAGGTGTAAGTAATAAAATGATGCCGGATGTTCCAGATGATAAGAGGAGATACTATGATAAGACTAATTAGCATAGCAATATACATGCCCTTTTGTACCCATAATTTTCTATTGCCAAACAGTGCAAACAGGATAACGCCCACCCACAAGTATGCTCCATGAATCTTACACATCATGCAAAGTCCTGCCGCTAACCCAAACCAGCACCAGTCTCTTAATGTTGGTATACCTTGCTCAATGGATTCGGTAATTTTAAGCAATAGAAAGATGCTCCAAAGCCAGAAAATCATTTGAGGACTATCGGGCAAAATAAATGTTCCGGCAATGATGCTGCAATAAAAAGACGAAGAATAAAGTAAAACGCCATACCAACCTACACGATCATTCAGCAGTAATTTACCTGTTTTATATACGATTAAGGTTGCACATGAAGATGCCATTATGGCACCGAACCGAACGGCTAATTCATTGTGAATATGTAAGTTTGCCGTTGTTGTTCTGATCAGCCAGGCTACAAATGGTGGATGATCAAAATAATTCCATTGCAGGTTTAAAGCATATGTCCAGTAATATACTTCATCATTTCCAAGCGCCGTTGCTGAGGCTATGATCAGTTTGATTACAGTCATTGCCAAGATAAACAACCATAATCTAGCGGGTATTTCTTTCACTTACAGAGTGGTTGGCTGATTGGCAATTTTAAGCAGTTTATATCTTTTGTTTAGCTTAGCCGATCGGAAAAGTTTAAGATCGTACACTTGATGATAGCTCATGATAGCACAGATAATACCTGTTATTGCACCAAAAATTACATCAATAAGAAAATGTTGAGCCAGGTATATACGTGAATAGCCAATTAATAAGGCAAAAAACAGGCAGTAAAAGGAAATTTTCTTTTTTTTGAAAACCAACACCAATACCGTGGCCAAGGCAAAAGCAGATGCCGTATGGCCTGAAGGAAAAGAATTTTGATTATGCGTACTTACACCTTCTACAAAATGAGTATAATGAAACAATGTCTGCTCAAAAAAATATTTAGGCCGTGGCATGTGAAATATTCTTTTGGCGATCTGAGTAAGCAAGCCCGAATAGATGTAGGCAATCACTAGGGTCAATGCTTTTTTATTTTTTCGGAACGAAAGCAGGATCGCTGCGGCCAGAATACTGATTAAACCATCTCCGAAATTAGTGAAATACTTAAAAAAAATATCTAGCCATGTTGGATGGAACCGGTTAAAAATGATGAATCCATCTGTTTTAGAAAAGCTAAAATTAAAAATGAGTGCCAATAGCAGTATTGATATTGCAGTAAAGAAATAATACTGGAGTTTGGTCAGTCTTTTTATGGTGCGCATGAGTTGTTATTTATACAAAACTATTCACTGTATATCATCTGGAAGTTAAGCAAATATCATATTTATGTCACCTGTAATTGTTGGGTAATTAGTATTTTGATCGTAATGCCCGGTTTTCTGAATAATTGGGAATGACAGCATTCAAAAAACAGTGAATTACATTTCTTAATAAGTTAATATGAAATTGCAGATAATTTAAAATGCTTTGTGTTGCTTTGCAGCCATAGAACTAAATTAATTATGCATAACAATCAGATAAAAGTTAGTCCGGATTTACAGCAGTTTATTGATAAGTTTGAACCCAGCAAGTTTAAACTGTTACAGGGTGGGATCGAAATCAGGGGGATAAATGATATACACAGAAATATTGCGCAGGCCAAAGAAATTATAGCCAAGTTAAAGCTTCGTTTAATTGTTTCGCATAATGCTGAAATGCTTAGCTATCGTGGTTTCGAAGTAAATAACTTTTAAGCCAAAAAAAATAAAATGTGGGTAGGAAATTTAGTTTCTAATAGAGGATGCTGCCTATTTAGCATATTTTATGACAATCTAATAATCAGCAGTTATCTTATGATTTAATAGATTATATATAAAAATTATTGCTCTTCTGCCAGGTTGATTGTAATTAATACTTCAAAATACTTGCCTTTTGGGCCCGAAGAGAGTTTAGCCTTTTCTGCGTAGGTGTGCAGCAATCTATGCCGGATGTTTTCAAGGCCCGTATGGAAACCCGTATCATTCAGGCCTGTATTAATCAGGTTATTTGTTTGAATGCTAAATATACCATCCTGTAGTTTTACAATAATCTTTCCAGGATCTTCTGGCTGGCTGAGGTTTCCATGTTTAACCATATTTTCGGTCAGGCTAAGTAAGAGTAGTGGAATTACTTCCGTCGATTCGGTTTTATGATCATACATAAAATCTATAAACAAATCTGGCTGCTTTATTCTGCAAAGCCGGAGAAGGTTTTCCACCTGGCGAATCTCTGCTTCAAGCGGCATAATTTCGGGGCCATGCTCGCATTCCAGGGCGTAACGCATCAGTTTTGAAAGATACCGAACTGCTTCTGCAGCGCGGGGCTCGCTTTTATGTGTACTGTTATATATATACGTTAAAGTATTGAATAAGAAATGTGGATTTATCTGAGCTTTCAGATAAGCATTTTTAGCATCAGCCAATTCAAGCTTTATTTGCTTCTGCTTCAACATTTCTTCCATGGCTTCTTTTTCCAACGCTACCGTGCGCTGTTTCTGATGGATATAACTTTTAATAAAATAATAAGCGGTAGAAAATAGCAGAAAATAGATTCCCCTCCATGTTGTTACAAATATATATTTCCAGTCTGCAGTTGTCAGTTTACTAACGGATAGTATAGTTGTTTTTGAAAGCATACGGTCTGCAAGGTACGCGATAAGGGTATGTAATAATATTTCAAGTACCGTAAAAATAATGATGCTTAAATGAACAGGTTTTTTCGGTTTCAGACTTCTTCCCAATACCAATTCAGCATGGATGTAGAAGAGTGTTATATTGATGATGTAGTGGATGAAATAGTTTGATATCGGTGCATTTATTTTTAGGATTAATGACACTAATATATATTCATAAAGAACGAAAGTAACCCATGAGATAATATGCCATTGATAATTTTTCAGCCAGTTTTTCATTTTATTTTTTGGTTAAAATCCGGTTTCGCAACAGTCAAAAATTGTTTGGCGTAATGTAGTCTTTTAGCGGTTTTGGTGGCGCTAATTTTCGTTTATGAAAAAAATAATAAACTTAAAATCGACCCGGAAAACTGCATTTGTTTTCCGTTCACAAAAAGCAGCTGATATGCGCTTTCAAAAGAGTGATCCAACAACCAGTACCATTACGGCAATTACTACATTAACAAGCCAGTCAAATTTTCAAATGTTGATCCCTTAAACGTTTTGAGATAAGGGTTTGGTTTTCAATATAATCCATAAATGCCTCTTTGTATTGTGGGGTCATGAGTACTTCGTACTTTCCAAGGTCTATTTTGTGCCCATTGATCTCCTTTACATAGGTAGTGTTGATTATATATGATTTGTGAACGCGGTAAAAGTGCTCATTTTCCTGGAGTTTTTCTTCCATTTCCTTAATGGTCATGTACACAGAATAATCATTTGTTGGTGTATAAATGTGTACATGGTTGTTTGACCCCTGGAGATAGATGATATCCTTTTTGAGTACTTTGGTCAATCTGCCGCGTTCACCATTTGTGCGTAAGAAAAATGCACCATTATTTTCGTTTACAATGTGCTGCGCATCATAACATTCAGAAAGCACTTCATTGACAACTACTGCAAAATCTCCCATGTCAAAAGGTTTTAACAGGTAATGTTTTGCCCTAACCTTGAAAGCATCCAATGCAAATTCTGGATATGATGTCGTAAAAATAATATTATGTGATTTGTGCTTAAGGTTGTCAGCAAGCCGTAGGCCAGACATTGCTGGCATATCGATATCCAAAAAAATCAACTGTTTATTACGCGCTGTACTGATTTCGCTTAGTGCTTCTATTGGCTTAGTGAAGATGCGGTGGACTTTTAGCCTTGGCATTTCCGCAATATGGTCTTGCAAAATATTAATTGCCGAAGGGTCATCGTCAACGATGATACAAGAAATAGAATTTTTCATTAAGATCGATTTAAGTTAGATAAAGGCAATTTAATAAATTATCCTTAAATGGAATAATAAAAATAGCCATAAGTATAAGGCTGGTAATAAATTAAACAGCGCGCATCTTCTCCTTCCACTTTAGTTAAAAATGAAGAATTTGTATTAAAATCCTAAAATACAACATGGTTTATACCATTAAGACCTGTCTTTTTTAAAGGACAAACAGGTTTCTAATCAGGAAACCACCTATAGTGCCTATGTTTCTGATGTATTGAATATAACTGATAAATTGTTGGTTATGGCCGGGGTAAGGTTAGACCGGTATTTTAACGGAGGAACTTATGATTTTGCTAACGATATTACCAAAGGAAAATATAACCAGACCGCTTTTTCGCCAAGGTTCGGTGCGGTTTATCAGATCGTAAAAGATAAAGTTTCGATATTTGGTAATTACATGAACGGGTTTAGCAACAACGGCGGCGCTGATTTTGATGGAAATACCTTTAAACCAAGTTATGCCAACCAGTTTGAGGGTGGTGCCAAGTTTGATCTTGATAAAATCAGTGCTACTTTGAGCTATTACGACATCAAAGTGACTAATACATTATATGATGATGTAGCACACGCAAACTTCTCATTACAGGACGGTACCCAATTAAGTCAAGGGTTTGAGGCTGAAATTATTGCCAATCCGGTGCCAGGATTAAATATTATTGCTGGTTACACTTATAATGATAGTAGATATACCAAAGCCAATGCAAGTGTTGAAGGTTTAAGACCAGCAACTGCCGGAGCACCTGAAATGGCTAATGTATGGATTAGTTATCGTTTGATTGATGGCCCTGTTCAAGGCTTGGGATTAGGTTTTGGCGGGATTTACGGTAGTTCTTATCACCAGGTAAATACGGCTACATTTAAATTCAGTATTCCATCTTATACCGTACTTGATGCTGCTGTGTTTTACGATAAGCCCAAATATAGGATCGGGTTAAAGATAGATAACCTGACCAACGAAAAATATTGGTCGTTCAGGTATGCTGCTCAAAGCCCGGCTAAAGTTACAGGTAACTTTACTTTCAAGTTTTAAGAGGAAATTTTCAAATAGCACTAAAGGCTGATACCATTTGGTATCAGCCTTTTTTGTTTTAACACAAGGATCTGTCAGTGCTGCTGAGATGGATAAACGCTAAGTGAGTCCCTCTTATCCAATCTGTCTTTTTCTATCATTGACCCTCCATAAACTTTTTTTTGGTAAGACCAATAAAATACGATCGGATAAACAAAAAGATTAAATAGTGTATTGGTAATCAATCCACCTATAACTACGATAGCCAATGGCTTTGACGCTTCTGAACCAATTCCTGTAGAGAGTGCAGCAGGCATTAAACCAATAGCCGCCATTAATGCAGTCATCAATACCGGTCTAAACCTGCTGGCAATTCCATCACGCATGGCATCTGTAAACGTCTGGTTTGGGTGGTATTTCAGCTCGGCCATATTGGTTTTGAACCGGGTGATAAGAATTACACCGTTCTGCACACAGATGCCAAATAATGCGATAAAACCAATCCCTGCCGAAATATTAAAGTTTACACCGGCAGCTAAAAGCGCTAATATACCACCAATCATGGCAAAGGGAACATTGTTTAATACCAGTAGGGCATCTTTAAGGTTTCCAAATAGCACGAAAAGGATAAAAAATATCAATAACAAACTTACCGGAACGGCCTGCGATAATCTTGCAATAGCCCTTTGCTGGTTTTCAAAATCACCCGCCCACTCCAGCTGATAACCTTGTGGCAATTTGATTTTTGCATTTACTTTTTGCTGTGCTTCGGCAATTACGCTCCCCATATCTCTACCGCGGATCGAGAATTTAATGGCTCCGTAACGCTTGTGTTTATCTCGGTAAATCATACTTGGCCCTGTAATTTTGCTGATGCCCGAGATTTCGCCCAATTGAACATTTGAACCCGATAGGGTAGGTACGCGTAATTTACTGATGGAACTTTCATCATTCCTAAAATCTTCGGGATAACGGATAATCAGATCAAATTTGCGTTCTCCTTCATAAATCTGCGTAGCGGCTTTTCCGCCAATAGCCATTTCAATTACGGCATTAGCATCTGCAGTGCTTACTCCATATAAGGCCATTTTTTTCTGATCCAGGTTAATCTGTAGTTCTGGCTGACCAAGATTTCTTAAAATTCCCAAATCTTCAATACCATCAACCGTTTTTAAAATACTTTCTATTTTTTCCTCTTCCTGTTCAATGTATTCAAAGTTCTCACCAAATAATTTTACCACAATCGAGCCCTTAACCCCTGAAACCGCTTCTTCTACATTATCTGAAATAGGCTGTGAAAAATTGAGGCTGATGCCGGGGAAGCTCTTTAATTTTTCCTGCATGCGTTCAATCAGTTGTTCTTTGCTCTGCTTACGTTTCCACTCTTTCCGCGGATAGATATCGACATGGAATTCCATATTATAAAAGCCAGTGGCATCCGTTCCGTCATTCGGTCGGCCAGTTTGCGACATTACCTGTTTTACTTCCTCAAAACTTAAAAAAATCTTCCTCATCTCGTTCGAAAGTTTTTTGGTTTCATCTAACGAAATACTCAATGGCCCGGTAGCGCGCACATAAATAGAACCCTCATCCAAACTGGGTAGAAACTCGGTACCTAAAAATTTAAAGCTGAAAGCACCTGTAAAAAGTACAATTAGGGATATACCAAAAACGAGTTTCTTCTTTTTGAAGCAGCTATCATAAAATTTTAGGGTAACTTTGGTCATCCACCCTAAAAAGATATTGTGTTTCTCTTTTACATTTTTTTTCAAGAGTACGCTGGCCATGGCAGGTACAAGGGTAAAGGTTAAAATCAGCGCACCCAGTAAGGCAAAACTTAAGGTCCATGCCAATGGAGAGAACATTTTGCCCTCTACCTTTTCGAACGTAAAAATGGGGAGCAAACCCGTAATAATGATCAGTTTGGCAAATAAAATGCCTTTTCCATTTTCAAGGCAAGCTTTTTTGATAAAGCCGAGTTTGCTCATTTTATTGAACTTTTCCATGCCCAGTTTTTTGGCTTTTGCATCTAATAAGACGAAAATCCCTTCAACCATCACTACAGCACCATCAATAATAATCCCAAAGTCGATAGCGCCCATGGAAAGCAGGTTGGCTGGCATGCCTTTTAATTTGAGGCAGATAAAAGCAAAGAGTAAGGCCAACGGGATAATAATGGAAACGATTAAAGTAGTTCGCCAATCGGCCATAAAGAGAAATACGATCAGGGTAACAAATAAAATCCCTTCGAGCATGTTGCCCATTACGGTGTGTACTGCATAGTTAACCAGATCTTCGCGGTCGTAAAAAGGTTTGATCGTAACATCATTTGGTAAAATGGTGCTGTTGATGGTATTAATCTTTTCTTTTAACCGCGCAATGACCTCACTGGGATTACCACCCTTTCTCATGACGACAATGCCTTCTACCACATCCGGATCCCTGTCGCGGCCAACCTGACCCAATCTGGGCAGGGCCGATTCGGCTACATCGGCAATGGTTTTCACATAAATCGGGGTGCCGTTGATGTTGTCAACCACTACATTTCTGATTTCGTCGATATTGTTGAGTACACCGATACCACGTACCACGTAAGCCTGTCCGCTCTGCACAATCACATCACCCCCAACATTGATATTGCTTTTAGATACTGCTTCGAAAAGTTCTGTTGCGCTTACACCGTATTGGATGGCTTTCTGCGGGTCGACTGTAATCTGGTAGGTTTTCACTTCTCCGCCAAAACTAACGACATCGGCAATTCCTGACACGGATAAAAGTTCGCGCTGAACGACCCAATCCTGTAAGGTTTTTAATTCCCGGACTGATTTTGTATCACTTGTTAAAGTATAGCGAAAAATTTCTCCGGTTGGCCCATAAGGAGGTTGTACTTCTGGCTGTATTCCTTCAGGAAGATCGGCTTCTTCAAGATGGTTATTGACCTGTACCCGTGCCTCGGCATAATCAACGTCATCTTCGAAACTTACCTTTACAATGGATAAACCAAATAGCGAGGAAGAACGGATACTGGTCCTCTTTTCGGTAGGGTTCATGGCAATTTCCAAAGGTCTGCTCACAAACTTTTCTACCTCTTCGGCACTACGGCCCGGCCATTGGGTGATAATGGTGATGTTGGTATTGGTTACATCAGGAAAGGCATCAATCGTTGTATGTTTGAAGCTTAAATAACCTGCCAGGATTAAGATAAAAGTGGCGAAAAAGATGAAATATTTATTCTTCAGCGCAAAGCCGATAATGCTTTTTATGAATTTATTCATTTTTAAAATCTAGGTAATGAAAGAAAATTATGGTGTTTTTAAGCTTTCGTACAGGAAAACCTGTTTGGAAGCAATAACGCGGTCGCCAGCCTGTAAACCTTTGCTGATATAGGTTTTATCAGCAGTTTTACGGCCAATTTCGATCTCCTGTATTTTCACTTTATGATCCTGCCCCAGCACGAGTACATAATTTTTGTTTTCATCGAAAATTACTGCCCTTGAGTTTAAAACCGGAAGATCAACGGCAGCATTTGCAGAAACCTTTACTGTTCCGAGCATGCCTGGCTTGAGCAGAAAACCCGGATTTGGGATTACCACTCTGGCATTCATGACTTTGCTTTCCTGATCAACCTGGTTATATAATTTCTCTATTTTTCCTCTAAAAACTTTATTTGGATAGGATAGGGTAGATAAACTCACCTCGTCACCAGCTTTAACGCGTGAAATATCGGATTCGTAAATATTGATCATGGCCCAAACGTTGGAGAGATCGGCAATGGTGAAAAGGCTTTTATCGTTATCTCCACGAAGCTGCATATTCTGTGTAACATTTTTTTCGATCACAAAACCGCTAATGGGCGATTTAATCGCGTATAATCCTGTGCTGCTTCCACCATTGAGTTTTAATACAGAAGTGGCTCTTTTCGCCTCAGCTTTTTTGATCTGATAGTCATTTTTGGCTTCCCCGAGTTCTTTTGCCGATGATAAACCACTTTGGAAAAGTTGTTCGGCTTGTTTTACGGCTCTTTCTGCATTTTTAAGTTCGGCATTGGCTGCTATAACTTCTTTATCAAAACCTGCCATTTCAGAACTGGTAAGTGTAGCCAGTGTTTGCCCGGCCGAAACCTGATCGCCCAGACGTACCCCAACACGATTTACCGTTCCGCTTACCATAGGGAATAGTTCTGACCTGCGCTCTTCATTTGCGGCAATTTTAGCCGAGAAAATGAGTTCGGTTTTGCCATTTGCCTGCTGTACGGTGTCGATCAGTAAGCGGCTGATCAAAGAATCGGTAATGGCAAATTTGTCATTTGGTGTAGCCGTTTTGCGTTCGCTACAGGCAAATAATAAACTGATTGCGGCAATGAGTACCGTGTTTTTATAGATATTTTGCATAAAATTTATTTAAAAATATTTGAGCCGGTTACATAATTGAGTTCAGCGCGGGTGCTCATTCTTTCGAACTGAAGTTTGTTCAACTGAAGCGTATTTTCTTTATAGGCATCATAGAGATCCAAAAATTCGATCAGACTGATGTTTCTTGCCTTAAAATTTTTGATCAGGCCTGAAATCAGTGTATTAAAGTCGGAACTGAACGCAGGATCAATCTCTCCATACAATTTTTCATTACGTAAAGCAGTCTTGTAACTGTTAAATACCTCGTTCTCCAGTAAAGCTTCCTGTTTTTTAATATTTACATCTGCTGCAGTGATGCCAATCTGTGCTTTTTTAATTTCTCCCTGGTTCCTGGAGAAAAGAGGGATGGGGATTTTAATGCCCAAACCGGTATATTTTTCTGGATAATTACCTTTGAGGTCGTAACTGAGCCCAATTTCTATATCGGGAATGGCCATTGCTTTTTGCAGTTTCAAATTACGTTCTTGATAAAGCAGGTTGGTTTTGGCCAGTTTAAGGTCTGCACGGTTGGCCCTGGCCGAATCTAACAATTCCTGGTAAGGGATTTTATCCGGTGAAGGGGAGATGAGGACTGATTTATCTAAAACCAAGATGATTGAGGTAGAAGCATTAATGCCACAGAGCAATTTTAAATCTTTGTAGTAATCTTCCAGTTCATTCAGTAATCCAGCCTGTTCGGCTTTGAGGTTGATCAATAATGATTTAATCCTGATCAGATCTTTCGCAGCAACATTGCCCATTTTTAACTGGAGATCATAAGCCTTCATCAACTGATCGGTTGAACTGATTTGTTCCTGATATACATTAACCGATTGCGCAGCAAAATAGGTTTTGTAAAAAGTGTTAACGAGTTCAAATTTCAGCGTTCTGATCAGGTCGAAATATTCGTATTCGGCCATTTTAACTCCGGTTTGGGCCAGCTTGATATTCTTGTTGCGTTTGCCGGCAAGTTTAAATAACTGAGCAATAGATCCGGCATATTGGCCATGGGCATAAGAGGTTTGCAGGAACCTCTTTGTTTCCTGGTTATAAAAAAGGTTTTCGTATTCTAATGTAGGATTTTCGAAAAGCTTAGCCGTGATGATTTCTGCTTTGGCCTGATCAATTTCATAATTACTGGCCAGTAAATCGAAATTATTTCTTAAAAAGAGGCTTTCGGCCTGGCTTAAGTTTAAGCTTAATGTATCGCGCTGTGCGAAAGTTGCACTGGCTGATAGTACCCAAAAAAGAATGAGCCACGAAAATATCCTTATCATGTAAGCAAAACTATCCTCACCAAATTAAAAAGGGATTAAATTGAACTTAAAAGTGGATTAAAGTTGGCGATCGATTGCTGTTTTTCGGATCAGTTTGCACTCATTTCCAAACGGATGCGAATATAATCAGATGATTTTATCGTTGTAAACGAGCTTTATCTCGGCAGAGATGATGCTAAGGAAGGCATATGGAGTTGTCAATACAATTTTGCTAACCTCACCGTAAAAATGCAGCCACCTTTTTCCGCATTATTAAAGGTTATCTCACCTTTAAGCAGATCAATAATTTTTTTGGCCATGTACAGGCCCATACCTTCGCCATGGTGACCCTGCTCTTTGGCACGTGTATAAAATGGGTTAAAAACAGCTGCCTGATCATCTGCTGGAATGCCAGATCCATGATCGGTGATGTGGATAAATGATTGGTTTTTAATGGTTTCTATCAGGATATGTACTGCCTGGTTATTCGAAAATTTAAAAGCATTGGATATAATATTATCCAGGGCAATCTGTAATAAAACGGCATTGGCCATTATTTCAGTGTTTGTATCAATGGACTTTTGATAAGTAATGTTAAGATCAAGGTCTTTCTGCACTTTCCATTCAGTTTGGATTTTGGCAAGCAGGTCATCAAGTTTGATCGGAACCAATTTAGAATTGATCAGGTCGAGGTCCATTTTTGCCAGCGCTACTAAACCGGTAATGGTGTGTTCCATTTTTTCGGCATCCTCAAGCATGGAAGCAATTACTTTTTGATAGGCAAGCTGATCTCTTTCTTTTGATAGGGCAAGTTCGGCGGTCATCATGATACGCGTTACGGGTGTCCGAAGTTCGTGTGAGGCATTGGCTACAAAGGTTTTTTGCAAAATAAAAGCTTGCTCCAGCTCTTCCATCAAGTGGTTAAAACTTTGGGCAATGAGGTTAATTTCGTCTTTATTGTTATTTTCTTCTACCCTAAATTCCATGTTTTGAGCGCCGGCCTGTTTTACTTCGAGCATAAATTTTTGCAGGGGTTTCAGCATTTTTTGTGCAATCCACCTGCTTAACAACAATACCACGAGCGAAATAAGGATAAAGATAAAAATCATGATCTTCAACAGTTTGTCGAGCCGGTTATGAGAGCCCTGGTCGTTAGCCGAAGCGAGGATGACGAAGTCGCCCTGATTATCCTTATAATAAATCCCTACCACCTGTCGCTGACCGTCCGTATATTTTAAACGGCCTTTCCTGCGTACCTGATCAATGGTGGCTGGAGTCCAGTATTGTGCCGTATCACCGATAAAAGTAGCCCTGTTTTTTTTGTCGTAAACACGAATGACTTCACTATTTAATTTTTGAAGATATTTATGGCGTACCGTGTTCAGCGCATCCCGACTGATTTCATCGGCTTCGAGGTACAATTTAGCGGTAACCATCGTACGGTCGGTCAGGCGTTCAAAGAAATCGGCTTCCAAAAATTTCATAAAGGTAAAATACACCGTACAGAGCACGGCAAAGAGCATAGAAGTGCTGATCAGCGTAAAATAGAGTGCTATGCGATCCTTTATCTTCATTTACTTCAGGATATAGCCCATATTAATTTTGGTATGGATGAGTTTGCGTTCAAAACCCTTTTCGATCTTTTTTCGAAGGAAGTTGATATATACATCAATGACATTGGTTCCGGTTTCGAAACTGATATCCCAGGCTTGCTCTGCTATAAATTGTCGCGAGAGTAAACGATTGGGGTTGCGCATAAAAAGTTCAAGCAGAATAAATTCTTTGGCACTTAATTCGATCGGTTTACCCGCACGGCTTACTTCTTTGCTGTAGGTATCAAGTACGAGGTCTTCGAAATATAATTGATGGCCTGTTCGTGTTTCAATGGGCGGCTGCCTGCGCAATAGTGCTGCCACCCTGGCCAAAAGTTCCTTCAGATGAAAGGGTTTTACGAGATAATCATCTGCACCGGCCGCTAAACCTGTAACTTTATCATCAACGGTGCCCATAGCGGTAAGCATGAGGATTGGTGTTTGTAACGTATCTTCCCTGAGTCGCTTACAAAGCTGGATGCCGTTGAGGGCGGGCATCATCACGTCAATAATCAGGAGGTTAAAACTTTCACTCAAAAAGAGATCCAGCGCATCAATTCCATTAGATGCGGTGAGTACCTGATAATTGTTTTCTTCCAGTGCCGACTTTAAAAGTCCGGCAATTTTAGGGTCGTCTTCAGCTATTCCAATCTTTAGCATCCGGCAAAAATAACCATCTCATCTTAAAACGGGATTAAAATGACTGTCTTTCTGTAATTTTGGTGATTTCTAGCGCTGTTTCTTTTTGCTCATATCCCCTTAGCCATTTGAATACTTTATCATATCGAAAAATATCATTCACGGCGTTAAGCATGACGGAAAACGGTATGGCAGAATATTTCATTTATCCGTCGGTTTCTCTCCGGCCAGAAATCATCAGTCAATTTTTTTATAAAACATCCTCAGTATATTTGAATAAAAACCCTTTTTATGTTCGAAACATTTGATCAGACTAATTATCATCAACTTTGTGATTTATTGGGTAGCAGAGATGCAGATTTACAGGCTATTTTAGATCAATACGGTTATCCTCCATTCTGGTCGCGGCCAAATACTTTCGAATCGTTGGTGCATATTATTCTGGAACAACAGGTTTCTCTGGCTTCGGCATTGGCCACTTTGAATAAACTAAAAGAAAAAATTAAAGAGGTTACACCTGGAAGGTTGTTGTTACTTACCGATCAGGAATTAAGGGATTGTTATTTTAGTAGGCAAAAAACAGTATATGTGCGTCATTTGGCCGAAAATATAGTCAGTGGAGCATTATCTTTAAGCGAAATGGATAAAATGGACGATCCAACCATTAGGTACCAGCTTAAAAGTATCAAAGGGATTGGCGATTGGACGGTGGATATTTACCTGATTTTTATGCTGCACCATCAGGATATTTTCCCGATAGGAGATTTGGCTGCGGTAAATTCATTAAAGAAAATAAAAGGTTTGGAGAAGGGGGTAAGCAAAGAGGAAATTTTGGCGGTGGCCGGTCAGTTTAAACCTTACTGTACTATTGCCACAATGCTATTGTGGCATGCGTATTTAGCGGAAAGGAAGAAAAAATAAAATGGTCATTCTGAGTGCAACGAAGAGTCTGCAAGCGACAGAAAACCGAACCCAAAACAGGTCGATAGTAGAAACCTATAATTAAAAAGATTCTTCACTTCGTTCAGAATGACAGAAAAGGCGGAGAACACAGACCGAGGAGGAAGATCAGTTTAAACCTTACCGCACCATTGCCACGATGCTATTGTGGCGTGCGTATTTAGCGGAAAGGAAGCAAAAATAAAATGGTCATTCTGAGTGCAACGAAGAATCTGCAAGCGATAGAAAACCGAACCCAAAACAGGTCGATAGTAGAAACCTACAATTAAAAAGATTCTTCACTTCGTTCAGAATGACAGAAAAAACGGAGAACACAGACCGAGGAGGAAGATCAGTTTAAACCTTACCGCACCATTGCCACGATGCTGTTGTGGCATGTGTATTTAGCGGAAAGGAAGAAAAAATAAAATGGTCATTCTGAGTGCAACGAAGAATCTGCAAGCGATAGAAAACCGAACCCAAAACAGATCGATAGTAGAAACCTACAATTAAAAAGATTCTTCACTTCGTTCAGAATGACAGAAAAGACGGAGAACACATACCGAGGATGTGTGTTTACAACAGTGCCCTATCTAAGTGTACGTAACCACCGTCTACATGAATCAGTTGGCCGGTGGTATGGCTAGATTTATCCGATAATAAGAATACGGCGGTGTTGGCAATTTCTTCCACAGTGGTCATTCGGTTTTCGAAGGGAATTTTATCGGTGATGTTTTTAAGCTTCGCATCGCGATCTTCAAAAGAATTTATCCATTTCTCGTATAGCGGCGTCCAGGCTTCGGCAACAATAATGGCATTTACGCGGATACTAAAAGGCAATAATTCTACTGCCCACTCGCGTGTTAAAGCATTTCTGGCACCGTTTGATGCAGCATAACCAGAAGTTCCACCTTGCCCGGTTTCTGCAGTTTTGCTCCCAATATTTAAAATTGAACCTTTGCTTTGTTTTAACGCAGGTAGGGCATATTTAGCCAAAAGATAATAATGTACCACGTTTTTATGCAGCGATTCTATAAAACCTTCATAAGTACCACTCTCCAGGCCAACACCATCGTTAACACCGGCGTTGTTTACTAAACCATCAATTCTGCCGTATTTGGTCAATACGGAATCAATCATGTTTTTACAATGCTCCGGCAGGGTGAGCTCAGCAGTAAAATAATCAGCTTTTAAACCCAGATCAGTTATTTCTTGAAGCATCTGTATGTTATCGGTTTCGTTACGGCCAATAATGATCGGGAAAGCATTTTCAGTAGCAAGGGCTTTTACAATTGCTCCGCCGATGCCTTTGGCTCCACCACTTACCAGGATTATTTTGTCCTTTAAATTTAAATTCATATCTGGTTCTATTTTTATTTTGTTATTTAATCATTAAGCCTGGCGCCTTTTGCATAGGGCATAGCGGTGGGCTTAACCATCTAGATTTCCCCGTTGTGTATTACGCTATTCCATAGCTGTCGGGACTTAATCACAGTTTTTATTTTGAGGTACTGCATCTCACATCTTCCATCTGACGTCGTTCTATAGGCTAACCCCTCTTTTCCATGGGATAAAATCATCCTGATTAAGCTGTACGGCTTTTGGTATTTCTTCGCCACTGGCAACTTTAATGCAGTATTCCAATATATCTTCTCCCATTTCGTTAATGCTTTTTTCGCCATTGATTACTGGCCCGGTATCAATATCGATAATATCACTCATACGTTCGGCCAGAATAGAATTGGTGGCTACTTTTATGGTCGGACAAACCGGGTTTCCTGTTGGCGTGCCCAAGCCTGTAGTGAATAAAATCAGGGTTGCTCCGGCAGCGGCTTTACCTGTAGTGGCTTCCACATCATTTCCGGGAGTACATACTAAACTTAAGCCAGGTTTGGTTGCAGGTTCAGTATAATCTAAAACATCTACAATAGGTGAGGAGCCAGCTTTACGTGCAGCACCTGCTGATTTGATCGCATCGGTAATTAAACCATCTTTAATGTTACCCGGAGAAGGATTCATGTAAAAACCAGATCCAACCTTATGCGCCAGATCATCATACTCCGTCATTAAGCGGATAAATTTTTCGGCAGTTGCCCGATCAACAGATCTATCGATCATTTCCTGCTCCACACCACAAAGTTCGGGAAACTCTGCCAATAAAACCTTCGCACCTAACGCTACCAATAAATCGGCACAATAACCAACAGACGGGTTTGCAGAGATACCACTAAAACCGTCGCTGCCACCACATTTTACCCCTACACACATTTTACTTAGCGGCGCTGCTTTACGCTCTTGTTTATTAATAAACATCAATCCTTCAAAAGTACTGCGGATTGCATTTTGGATCAATTGTTCTTCACTTTGTGCTTTTTGCTGCTCAAAAATTAAAAGTGGTTTGTCAAAATCAGGATCCAGCGCAAACAGGTCGCGCTTAAAATCTGCTACCTGCAAATGCTGGCAGCCCAAACTTAAAACCGTTATACCGGCTACATTTGGGTGATGGGCATAAGCCGCTAATAATTTGCTCAAGGTGTCCGAATCCTGTCTCGTTCCGCCACACCCACCATTATGCGTCAGGAATTTAATTCCATCTACATTTTTAAAAGTACGGCTGGCCTGCTTTACTTTGGGCTCAAAACTAATGTTATTAATGTCTTCTCCTTGTTCAAATGCCCGAACTAATTTATGGGTATAAGACTTATATTTATCATCTACCGCGTAACCCAATTCACTGTAGAGCGATTCTTTAATCATATCCAGATTTCTGTTTTCGCAAAATACGGTAGGAATAAACAACCAGTAGTTTGCTGTACCTACTGTACCATTTTTACGGTGATAGCCGTTAAAACTGCGGTTGGCATATTTACCCACATCAGGGGCTTCCCATTTGTAATGAGCACTGCGATACGCAAAGGGCTCTGCGGCATGTTTGGTATTCTCTACATTCATCCGCATGCCCGCTTTTACATCAAACTGCACTTTTCCTACCAGAACACCATACATCATTACTTCATCGCCAGCTTTCATATCCTGCATAAAAAATTTATGTTTGGCTGGGATTTCATCAACAGTAATGTAAGTATTGCCTTCGTGGGGTATTGAAGTGCCTGCTGGTAAATCTTGTAACGCAACTAAAACGTTATCAGCATTGTTAATCTTGATGACTAATTTTTTCATTATCAATTTATACTTCTAAACTTATTTCTTTTTCGATATGATTGGGTTTCCAGCCTTTCCAGCCAAAGTAAAAAACCACTAAAAAGCAAACGAAAGGTACCAAATATCCATACTGGATGTTATGGGTAGCGTCTGATATAAGGCCTAAAACCGGAGGTAAAAATGCACCACCCACAATAGACATTACAATTAAAGAAGAGCCCAGTTTTGTATCTTTACCCAAGCCTGCTATGCCTAACGAGAATATGGTTGGAAACATGATCGACATAAAAAAGGCAACACCTATTAAAGCGTAAACGGTAATCATTCCGCTTCCCAAAATAGAGGTAAGGGTAAGCACAGCACTAATTAAGGCATACAGCATCAATAGTTTTTGCGGGACTACAAATCTCATAAAAACGGTGCCTACAAATCTGCCAATCATAAAAGCCAAGCCTGCTGCACCAGCGTACCATTTTGCTTCATCCTGACTTATATTTGCTGATGAGGTTACGAAACTGATAAACAAACTTAATACGCAGACCTGCGCGCCTACATAAAAAAACTGACCAATAATTGCCCAACGCAAATGGCTATGGCCTAAAACGTGGCGAAAACTGCTTTTTTCCTGAACATTTTCTTCTTCCTTAATATCTGGAAGCTTGGTGAAAATGAATAGAATAGCTACCACAATGATCAGGATGCCTAAAATTAAATACGGTGCTTTTACCGTCGATGCTTCTTCGAGCATGTAAGCCTGTTTTTCTAAAGGCAACATTTTTGCCAGTTGGGCATCGGTATATTTTACTTCGGTAAAAATAAATTTACCTCCAAGTACAGGCGCTACAAAAGCCGCAAAACCGTTAAAAGATTGGGAGAAATTTAAACGCTGTGTAGCGGTTTCCGGCGGCCCCAGCACGGTAACATAAGGATTTGCCGCCGTTTCCAGAAAGGTTAAACCACAGGCAATAATAAAAAGTGCACCTAAAAAAAATATATATTGTGCAGTATTGGCGGCGGGTATAAATAATAAACAGCCAATGGCGAATAAAACCAGTCCCAAAATAATACCACTTTTATAGCCGTATTTACGCATAATGTAGCCTGCAGGTAGGGCCAATAAAAAATAGGCGATAAAAACAGATGAATCGACCAGGGTTGATTCGAAAACATTCAGCTGAAAAGCCTTACGTAAATGTGGAATCAATATCGGATCGAGATTGTGGACAAAGCCCCAGAAGAAAAATAAACTGGTGACTAAAATTAAGGGGAACAGATATCCCTTCCCATTTTTTGGTTGATCGGATACTTTAAAGTTTGTGGATGTAATTTGGCTCATGTTTATTTGGTTATAGATGGTTTAAGCAAGTATTGCAAAAATAAAAATAGTTAAACTTCTGGATACCTAAGGCATCAGCCATCAACCGTGGGCAGATGCGGTAAGACTAAGCCAGTTTTTTCTAAGCATGCTGAAGTGGCAATGGCAACTTTAACATACAATTGGCTTATATAGAAAAGAATAAATAATCCAACTTTCATAAGGTGTTTCTGGTGCGTTGCAACTTTACAAATTAAACCGTTCAGGGTTAATAAAAATTTAGCCTTATCGTCTAATTATTAAATGATATTAGCTTGATTTTTTACATTGTAAATTAATTTTGCATATTAGATTGATTTTTTAAGATTTTATGAAACCGCATTTACTTAACGTATCTACCAATTCTGTAGATTCTTTTAGCGCCAGAAGAGATGTTATGCCTGATGTAAACAACCGTTGGCACTACCATTCTGCGTTAGAATTGATTTACATTAAAAAAGGCAGAGGCACGCAGTTTATTGGCGATAGCATCAAAAATTTTAAGGAGGGTGATGTGGTTTTGCTCGGGAGCAATCTGCCGCATTACTGGCGTTTTGACGCCGAATTTTTTGATGGAAAAGCTAGTGAACCGGTTGATGTTTATGTAATTCATTTTAAAGAAGATTTTTTGGGAAGCGCTTTTCTGGAGCTTCCAGAAAATCAGGAACTTAAAAAAGTTTTGTTGCAGTCAATACAGGGAATTCAGCTGCAGGGATTTTCAAAAGAAAAAATAGCTGGTTTGATGCCGCAGATTATTACCGCAACAGGAACAATGCGGATTATCAAGATACTCGAAGTACTGACAGAAATAACCAATTGTGAAGAACGGAGCACATTGGTTTCACTAGGTTTTAAACCGAACTTTTTGGAGAACGAAAAAGACAGGATCCAATCTATTTATAATTATACCATTAGCAATTACAAGAATAAGATAGAACTCAAGGAAATTGCTGCAGTAGCTAAAATTAGCCCCAATTCGTTCTGTAAATTCTTTAAAACCAAAAGTAGGAAAACCTATACCCGGTTTCTGAATGAGATCAGGGTAGGGCAGGCCTGTAAGTTACTGATCGAAAATAACCTAACCGTGAAAGAAATCTGCTATGACTGTGGTTTTTACAATTTTACCAGTTTTCATAAATATTTTAGGGAAATAACAGGTAAAACGCCATTGAAATATCAGCAGGCTTTTTCAAAGCAATAATTTTGTTCATGAAATCGGTTGTTCGGTATGTATAAACCTATTTTCGGGAAAATTGAAGCCTTACCGATATTTACGGCCTTATACTGTTTTTTATATTAAACAATACTGTTTTTTCCTTGAATGATCTCAAAGTACAATTATGTTGAAACTTATTTTTGATAATTATAGTTTATAGTTTAAGTTTGTAACCTAACCGAATATTTTATGAGCAATATCTCTAATCCGAAACCAAAAGGTGAAAGGATGGACAATGACCATAATAACCTTAATGATTCTTATACGCCTGGCTCAAAACATAAATTTGAAGGATGGCCGATTTTATGGATCCTCATCGCTATATTTTTAATCGCTGCAGTTTTATGGTATACAGGAGCTGCTCCCTATTTAATTAGGTGGATTGCCAATAAATAAGATTATGGTTATAAATCTTAAAAGCAGGTCTGCTGGTGATATGTCATAAGCTTATATAAAAGGTTGATGTGTTTAACTTGAAGGGAGACGTTAATTTTCGATGACGGAAAAAGAACTGATTAAAATTTTTCATCATCGCTGGGAATCTGCTCAGCGGAGAAATAACAGTACAACATTAATCCAAAAGAGATAATATAAAATACCGCTGTAACTAAAAGGAATGTGCTCATAATGTTTGTTATTTGGTTAGTGTAATTATAACGTTAAGTTATCTTTAATATGATATTATCGTGCATTAATTTTATGCAAATTATTAACATTATTGATTTTGTGTGTTGAAAACTATTTATTTAGTTTGAATCTGCTCACCTGGACTTAGTTTTTAAGCCATTTATTTTGGCTGGAATTTATCCCGGTATTGCGTGGGTGTCATCCCAACCGATTTTCTAAATACTTTTCTGAATGCTTTTGGATCATTATACCCCGAGTTGTATATAACCTCTGTCATTTGCTGCGCAGTTTGCTCCAGTAATTTTTTGGCGGCTTCGATACGGGTTTGCTGAAGATATTCAATGGGAGTCATCCCGATTACCTGCTTAAAGCGGCGTACAATATTTCTTCTGCTGGAAGGAATATCTTTAATCATTTCTTCAATGGTGGCCACATCCTGATAATTATTTTCAATCTTTTCCTGTGCAGAAGCAACGATATCATCATTATGATGGCGGATAGGCTGGAAAGTACTAAAATAAGACTGGGTTACGCGGTCCATATCAATCGCGAAAATCTTGGCCACCTTAACAGCCATATCTTTTCCGCAATGAAGCTGTAAAAGATGTAACAACAGATGAAAGGTAGAGGTGGCGCCACCGCTTGTAAATAGTCTGCCGTCTTGTGTTACCGTTTTATCGGGCTTTAAATGAACCAGGGGAAATGCAGTAGAAAAAGCAGCACAGGCATCAACATGTGTGGTGGCAGTTTTACCATTCAGCAGTCCCGACGCGGCAAGTAAAAATGCACCGGTACAAAAAGTAGCAATTTCTGCTCCTCCTGCATGTTGTTTATTTAACCATGGGATGTATCCGCTGTTGGCGCTGATGCAATCTTTTATATCAGGGCTGGCAAAAGACGGGACCAAAATTAACCCCAGCTGTTCCGCTTCTTGTAAAGGCACGAGCGGATGAGTACTGAAACTATAATGGGTATCACCAAGCGTAATTAAATTAATATTAAATGGAGTTTCAAGTTCATCTTTTTTGTAAAAACCATTCACCGTATCGAATACATCTAAAATAGCTGCTAGGCTTAATAATCTGAAGTTTTGGGGCAATAAAACACCTATTTGCATCATCTGGTTAAAAATTTAGGTATCGTAAATATATAAAATTTGTCTGAAATGCCCCTCAAGATTGACTTCTACGGCAATGATGTTAATTGGAATGAACCACTAACTTTATTTTTATTTAACTACCTAACTCCTAACGATATGGAAGTTACACCAACAAGCAACAGAATGTATGCCTTTATGGTACTTTACGAAATGTATACAGGTTTTTTATTAAGGGCTTTAGCGGGCATAGACCAAAAAGATGCCCAAAAAAGATTAGGCACTACAGCAAATCATATGGCGTGGATTACCGGTAGTGTGGTACACGGGCGCTATTTTTTGGCTAAATCATTCGGCATCGATCTTCCATCCATCACCGACGAACTTTTTGCAAATAATAAGGGTATTATTGATGATGTAATTTATCCAGCACTTGCCGATTTTATAAAAGACTGGAAAAATATTTCTCCAAAACTTCAGGAGGCCTTAACTCAGGCTACCGATGAAAAACTGGAAGAAAAACTCAATATACCCGGCACGGAAATCACATTGTTCGAAATGATCAGTTCTGTACTTACCGGGAGGCGAACTGTATCGGACAAATTGCCCTGTGGCTTAGGTTATTGGGTTATCCAGGAATGAATGATATGTAAGTTATGGAAAAGATAACGAAAGAAGTTGAAGAAACACTGTTGGCAGTGGAAAATACGCTATCAAAATTTGATGCTACTGAAATTAATATCGTGCCATTTAAAGAAAGCTGGACGGCTGGCCAATTGGCAGAGCATGTGATTTTGGCAAATTCGGGCTTTTTGCAAGTTATAAATGGTCCGGTAACCGAAACAGATAAGCCAGCAGATATGATGGTAGCGCAAATGAGAAATGATTTATTAAATTTTAGCGTGAAGTTTAATTCTCCTGATGAGATTTGTCCTGAAATCAGGCTGTATAGCCAGCATGTTTTATTAGCGCGTTTAAAAGAAATCAGGAATGAAATTTCAATTGCAACGACCAGTCTGGATTTAACCAAAACCTGCAGCGCATTTAAATGGCCTGTTTACGGCTTTTTAACCCGATTGGAGATTGTTTTTTTTGTGATTTATCATACAAGAAGACATGTGCATCAATTAGTAAACATTTACACCGGACTGAATACCAATTGATTTTTTAACTAAATTTATGAGAAACAACAGGCTTGACCTATTAAATCCTTATATCGGTAAATGGAAAACAGAAGGTTTAACAAAATCAGGAGATATAATTGCTGGAACAGATACCTACGAGTGGGTTGATGGTGGTTTTTTCTTAAAGCATCAGGTTGATGTGGTGGTCGGAAATAAAACTATCCAATCGCTGGAAATTACACACTATGATGATATGGATGATGTCTTCCGGTCGCAATCTTTCGATCGTGAGGGGCGTATCTCAATATCTACCCTTAAAATTTATGATGATATTATTTTAATATTTGCTGATGCGCAAAGATTTAAAGGAAATTTTAAAACTCACACCATTGAAGGCACATGGGAGCAATTTGATGGTAAAAACTGGGTGCAGTGGATGGATATAAAGTTGACAAGAATTCCCTTGTAAAGTTTTGCTGAACTTGTTTCAGCATCTTAGCTAAATAGATCCTGAAACAAGTTCAGGATGACGACCTTCTTAACAAGAATATATAGAAACTAAATAATAACAACCAGTCCTAAAGGGGGCAAAACAACAAAAAAATGGCAACACTTAACACGTATTTAAATTTTAACGGGAACACTGAAGAAGCGTTCAATTTTTACAGGTCAGTTTTTGGTGGCGAATTTTTGGTAGTGCAACGTTATAAAGATTCGCCAGGTTGCGAAGGCATGCCCATAAGCGATCAGGAAAAACTGATGCACATTGCCTTGCCTGTTGGTGGCAATATTTTAATGGGTACCGATATAACCAGTCCAATGCCGCAGGCAACATTTGGTACAGGAATTTCAATCTCGGTTGATGCGATTAGTGAAGACGAGGCCAAACGCTTGTTTGATAGCCTGTCAGCAGGAGGTACCGTAACCATGGCTTTAGAAAAAACATTCTGGAATGCACTTTTTGGTATGACTACAGATCAGTTCGGGATACAGTGGATGGTGAATTATGATTACAAGTAGGGAGTGAGTCCAAAAGTCTATAGTAGTGAGTCTTTAGTTCAAATTGCCGATAGGATAATGACAAAAGGCCAATGATCAATTGCCAGTCATCAATGATCAGGAATAATAATTGATCTACCAGTGAACGATCAACTATAAATTATTAGAACGTTAAGAAGTGAAGGATATTAAGGTTTTAGTAATTATTATAAGTTATGTGGCTATCAACCATGGACTATCAAACTATTAACTGAACAGGCAGTTTAAAATTCCGTGTTTATTTACAATTAACCAATTTATAAGAACCAATAAACTATTGACCAATGAACTAATGATCAATTGAACCAATAAATTTTATTATTTTTAAAATACAAACTAAAACTTAACCATTATGAAAATTGCAGTAATTGTTATACGCGTGCTTCTGGCTGCCATGTATCTTTTTGCTTCTGTAAGCTTTTTCTTCAATATCATACCTAAAGAGGTACCGGCAATGTCGGCAGCTCAAACCACATTTATGTCGGGTGTAATGGCATCTGTTTATTTAATGCCCTTAATTAAAGCTACAGAGTTAATAGGTGGTATACTTTTGCTTGTTAACCGTACTGCGCCATTGGCTGCACTGATCATTTTCCCGGTTACACTGAATATTTTCCTTTATCATGCATTTTTAGGTCCGAAAGATTTACCTATGGTGGGCGCAATGCTTATATTTAATTTATTCCTGTTTTATGCCTACCGCGCAAAGTATCTGCCCATCGTTTCAAAGTAATTTTTAAAGTTTTTAAAAAATTCTCATACTTTTTCTCTTTATTTAGTGTTTCCATATAGGGTGTAATGATTATCTTTAAAAACTAACTAGAAATAAAAAACTATGAGAAAATTTCCATTTTTAATGCTACTCTTTGTAGCCGTATCATTTTCTGCTTTTGCGCAGAACAAAGATGCAATTGTTGGCAAATGGCTTAACCCATCAGGCGAAGGACAAATAGAAATCTACAAAAAAGGTGATAAATTCTATGGCAAACTGGCCTGGATAAAGGAGCCAAATATAAATGGTAAACCTAAATTGGATGTTAAAAATCCAGATGCGAATCTGCAGAAGCGTCCTTTATTAAATCTGGAAATATTAAAGGATTTTGTGTATGATGATGGAAAATGGACCGATGGAACCATTTATGATCCCAAAAGTGGTAAAACCTATAGCTGTAATATGAGTTTAAAAAATGCTGATGTGTTAAATATCCGTGGATACGTTGGTATTTCACTTTTAGGCAGATCAGAAACGTTTAGGCGAGTAAAATAACTTATCAATGAAGAAATTATTGTGGTGCCTTTTATTGGCACCTTTTTTTTGCGCGGCGCAGCCGTATTCTTTAAAACCCCTGAATGAGCACACCAAAACCAGCTTGCGCGGATTAAGTGTGGTTTCTGATCAGGTTACCTGGGTAAGCGGAAGTAATGGGGCAGTTGGTAAAACCACCGATGGCGGAATAACCTGGAAATGGGTAAACCCGCAAGGCTACGAAAAAATCGATTTCAGGGATATTGAAGCTTTCGATGATAAACAGGCCATTATTGTGGGCATTGCCTCTCCGGCTTATATCCTAAAAACCATCGATGGAGGAGAAACCTGGACAGAAAATTATAAAAATGTAGATTCTGCCATATTTTTGGATGGTTTAGGTTTTTGGGATAAAAAAAGCGGAATCATTTTCGGCGATCCCATCAATGATAAAATGCAATTACTTAAAACTGTGGATGCCGGAAAAAGCTGGCAGGACATTTCTAAAAGTCTGGAGACCAGGCTGAGCAAAGGAGAGGCCGGTTTTGCGGCAAGTGGAAGCACTGTTAAAACCTTGCCCGGAGGGAAAACCTGGATTGCAACAGGGGGTGCAGTGTCTAACATTTACTTTTCTCCAGATTACGGAAAAAGCTGGCAAGTGTTTAAATGCCCGATTTTACAGGGTGAGGGGAGTAGCGGGCCTTTTTCCATCGATTTTTTTAACGAAAAAACAGGTATAGCCGTTGGCGGTAACTACTTAAAAGATAAAGAAAATTCAAATAATGTGCTTTTAACAAACGATGGGGGTAAATCCTGGCAGAAACCAGTAACACCGGTTTTCGGCTTCCGATCGGGTGTCACTTATATTAATGCGAAAATTTTACTGGCCACAGGTACTTCGGGTACCGATATTTCTACTGATGGCGGTCAGCACTGGAAACACATTTCCGACAAGAGTTTTAATGCTGTTCAAAAGGCTAAAAAAGGCAAAGCAGTTTTATTAGCTGGGAATAATGGCATAATCTATCAGTTAGATACCGCCTATTAATATTTGGCGCTGAATATGTAACAATTATCATATCTGCCATTCTAACAATAAAACAATAATTTAAACAGCGGAATGATAAAATTTTGTTTCTTTGCTGTTAACTAAAACTTTAATTTAAAACCTACTCACAATCGCTCAATGGATTTTTTGCACACAATTTTAGGTGATGATATACAAGCTGGATTATTAATTATTTTAAATTTAATTGTAATAGAGAGTTTATTATCAGTTGATAATGCCGCTGTTTTGGCAACCATGGTAATGGATCTGCCTAAATCGCAAAGAGAAAAAGCGTTAAAATATGGTATTATCGGGGCTTATGTTTTCAGGGGAATCTGTTTGTTCCTTGCTGCCTGGTTAGTTAAAATCTGGTGGTTGAAACCACTTGGCGGTTTATATCTTTTATACCTCGCTTTCGATTATTTTAGAAAAAAGAACAGTAAAAAGAATGATGAAGAAGAGGAAGTAGACAAAAGCAAAAGCTGGATCTATAAATCTACCGTTGGCTTGGTGGGTACTTTTTGGGCTACCGTTGCCCTGGTCGAAGTAATGGATTTAGCCTTTTCTATTGATAATGTTTTTGCTGCGGTAGCATTTACTGATCACATCTGGTTAATTTATATTGGTGTTTTTATCGGTATTTTGGCCATGCGTTTTGTGGCACAGGCTTTTGTAAAACTGATGGAGAAATTTACCTTTTTAGAAACCGTAGCTTTCATTGTAATTGGTGTTTTGGGTATTAAACTTACCTCATCATTATTTACGCATTTTTATCCCGAATCGCCAATTTCTCATGCTATTGAAGGAGAAAAAACTGATCTTTTTGTATCGATTTTTACTGTAGCCATTTTCATCATACCCGTATTAACTTCTCTTTTGTTCAACTATCCTAAAAAACACAAAAGTGATATCGTTATTTCGGACGAAGCTGAAGAGGTATTGGACAAGTCGTAAAATTTACGGCTTGTCTGTCATAAATCTTACAATCAACCACTTCTGATTATACAATCAAATTTGTAATATTAGAACTTATTAAACAGATTAGGAAATAGGGTGCAATGGCTTTTTACAAACACTACTCATTCGATCTTTGGTTAACGTTAATTAAGTCTAATCCAACTTACAAGCAGGAACGGGTACAGTATTTTTTCAGGAATTTTAACAGCAGGCATAAAAGTATTGATGAAATTGCCGTCACTTTCCGCCAGGTAGATTTGATGGTAAACGCCATTAACGAAAAAGCCGGTAAAAATGTTGATGCTGATGAAATGTATTTAATGATCATCAGTATGATCAATGATTATGATTTTAACTTTAACGATGTAGATCTTAAAGTGCTTGATGAGGATATGGAGCAGATCGTATTTAACCATATGCCCAAACTTTACTGTGATGATTGTTTAGCGGTATTGGAAAAAATTAAAGATTCGGGCAAAAGCTCTGCCAATATACTGAGTAACACCGGTTTTATTAAAGGTAAAACCTTAAAAAAAGTAATTGAACATTTAGGCATCGGCCAGTATATCGATTTCCAGCTTTATTCTGACGAAGTGCGCATGTCTAAGCCGAATGCGGGCTTTTTTCAGTTGATGTTAGATCGTATTGACAGAACCCAACACCCTGAATTATTGTTAACAGACGTTATCCATGTTGGAGATAATCCCCATGCCGATATCCTTGGCGCCCAAGCAATAGGGATTAACAGTATGCTCATCAATTCCAACAAACTATCTATCTTAAACCTACTCTATGATACCGTATAACTTCTCCCTTCATAAAATAGACAATACTGTTGATTTCGGTTTTAGTGCCGACGATTACAGCCGCTTTAAATTTGGTGATGATCTGGTCGCCAGGTCCTTTGGGAAAGACCTCGCTGATGGATTTATCAGGTATTACCTGTCCGATAATTTAATTACCGATCAGATTGTGGTCATATCCAGCCCTTACAGTTTTATCCCTACGGCAACTTTTGCCATGAAAAACTATTTCGTTTGTCAGCTTAACCGCTGGCTGGTCGAAAATGGTGGATTAGCTGTACAGGAAACCAAAGTGCACAGAACCATTACCTACAAAGAAGATTATGGCGAATTAAGTGCTGAAGAAAGGCTGTCGCTCATTGGTAACGATTCGTTTCATATTGATAAAGATTTTCTTACCGGTAAAACGCTTTTGTTTCTGGATGATATCAGGATTACCGGGAGCCACGAGCGGATGATCTTAAAAATGGCAAAAGAATATGGTTTAAAAAACGAAATGCACATGCTTTATTTTGCCGAACTGGTGAATAAAAACATCCATCCCAATATCGAAAACTTCCTGAATTACCACCAGATCAAATCTATTTTTGACCTGGAAGATATTATTGATAGCGCCAATTTCAGGTTTAATACCCGTATTGTGAAATACATTTTAAATACAACTTCGAGCAGTTTTACCATCTTTCTGGAACGCCGCAGTACCGATTTTATCAATCAGCTTTATGATTTATCGTTAGGGAATAACTACCATACCATAGAAGCGTATTCAAAAAATTTACATCTTATAAAAGACTATATCAAAAACAACAATTATAAATTAATTTAAATATGGCTATTAATTTGCAAAAGGGGCAGCGTGAAAATATCGATGCACCTAAATTTACAATAGGTTTAGGTTGGGATACCAACAGCTCTTCAACAGGTTCTGCATTCGATTTAGATGCTTCAATTTTTATATTAAACGATCAGAAAAAATTAATTTCTGACGAAAATTTTGTGTTTTACAACAACCTGGTTTCACCAGACGGAGCAGTAGAACATACCGGCGATAATTTAACAGGTGACGGCGATGGTGATGATGAGCAGATTAAAATTGACTTAACCAAAATTGATTCCAAAGTAAATGAGATCTGCATTGTGGTAACCATTCATGAGGCAGAAAGCAGAAGACAGAATTTTGGTCAGGTTAGAAATTCTTTCATCCGTATTTTTGATGCGGTAAGCAATGAAGTAATTTTGAAATACGAATTAGAAGAAGATTTCTCTATCGAAACAGCAGTAGAGTTCGGCAGGATTTACAAACGCGAGGGCAAATGGAAATTTGAAGCTGTTGGTGTAGGCATGAAAGGTGGTTTACAGGATTATTTAAACAAATATCAATAATATTATGGCAATCAATCTTCAAAAAGGACAACGGATCAGTCTGGAAAAAAGCAATGGGAGTACACTTCAGCAAGCTTGTGTAGGGATAAACTGGGGCGCAATTGAAAAGAAAGGATTATTCGGCTTCGGATCATCAAAAGAGGCCGTAGATTTAGACGCGAGCTGTGCTTTATACAACGAAAACAAACAGCTTTTAGAGGTCGTATACTTTGGTAACCTTAAATCTAAAAATGGCTCTGTAAAACACAGTGGAGATGATTTAACTGGCGATATGGGTGGCGATGATGGTTTGGATAACGAGATCATCACCATTGATTTTTCACAGTTGGATGCCAATGTAAATTATGTTGCCTTTGTATTGAACAGTTTTAGAGGTCATGATTTTGGTACCATTCCTTTTGCTTCCATTCGCATTTATGAAGGTACAACGAAACGCGTAAATGAGGTTTTTGCCAAATTCGACATTGCTAACGGAGCCAATTTTGCAGGCCACGTATCTATGGTAATGGGTGTTTTTTATAAGAAAAACGGCGAATGGAAATTTAATGCCATTGGCGAACCAACCAGAGATAGAAAACTGGAAGATACCGTTAAAACCGTAACTCAAAACTATTTATAAGCCGTAAAGCTGGTCATTAATCAAACTATGGAAACCAACCCAAACGTTACTCAGGCCCTTACTCCGGTTAAACTGGATAAGGACGGAAATGTTGACCTCGAAAAAATAACAGCCGAGGAAACAACTAAATATAAGGAAATTGGGAAATCGTTAGAACCATCGGATGTCAATTCGATCCTGAATTATGGAAGCGATGCCCAAAACTCCATGGAAAAATACAGTAACGATTTTTTATCATCTGTACGAACCTACAACAGCGGCGAAGTTGGCGGTTTAATTAACGAACTGCTAACTGAACTGAATTATATCAATGTATCTGAACTGGAACAGAGCGGTTTTAAGAGTTTTATCTCGAAGATTCCGTTCTTGAAAAATTTAGTGGTTGATGTGAAAAAGCTTTTCCAGAAATATGATGTGGTGGTCAATAATATTGATAAAATTACCAACAAAATCAAGGCTGGAAGGTTGAATTCAATTAAAGATAACAGTTCGCTGCAAACCATGTTCGATAGCAATGTGGGTTATATCCACCAGATGGAGGAACTCATTATTGCCGGACAGTTAAAATACAACGAACTAAGTATTAAACTGGCCGAAATGGAAGGTCGCCCGGCCGATTATCAGGATTATGAAATTGCCGATTTGAGGGATTTTATTAGCCGCTTGGATAAAAGACTGGCCGATATGAAGATTGTGCGTTTCATCATGTTGCAATCGTTAGCGCAGATTCGTGTGGTGCAGAACAACAATACTTCCATTGCAGAAAAAGCGCAGTCGATTGTTTCTACAACCATTCCGGTATGGAAAAATCAATTAACTATTGCGGTGGCTCTACAAAGGCAAAAGGCCAATGTAGAGATGCAGAAGAAAATTTCGGATACGACCAATACCATTTTGCAGAAAAATGCCGAGATGCTAAAACAGAATAGTATTGATGTGGCCAAAGAAAATGAAAAAACTGTGGTATCTTTGGAAACCCTAAAACGTACCACATCCTCATTGATTGAAACGCTTAACGAGGTGAAACAGATCCATGAGGCTGGTGCACAAAGCAGACGTGTGTTAGATGGCGAACTTAAAACTTTGGAAGCAGAGTTGAAAAAGAACGTAACGAGGGTGAATTAATTAAAGTATGGATGAATACCGTTTAAATATTCTCAAAAAATCAAGCGCAGAGATCAACCGTTTACAGTTGCTCTCTGTGTTTTTTGATGATGAGGTAATTTATAAGATCTACTTACGTAGCCAGGTTATTCACCAGCTTTTTGCCAATAATGAAGAACTCGAGATCGAAAAATTAGATCTTTTCCATCTACAATTTACCGATAGTGTAATCGAACTGCTCAGAAAGATCAAAAAGAGTAACGAGAAAAACGTATCGCTCATCTACGATGAAATTGACCTGAATGAAGAACTGATCGGTCGAATGGCGGGAACGCTCGTTGACCAGAAAAGTTTTCAGCAGGATAAGCAGAAACAATCGCTTAAAATTAACTTATCGCTGCGGAAACTGTTCAGCGTATTGTCTGATCTGAGTTCAGATTTTCCCTTTTCAAAAAATATCAACGTTTTTAGTTCCAAATACGCCAACGATTTTTATTTCGATCTCACTACAGATCAATTTTCCAAACTGATTGATTTTCAGGGTAAGCAGGTGTATACAAACATATATGCAACCATCGAGAAAAAATTGATGGGCAAGCTTTGTAAAAACGATTTCCGGACCGAATTTTATATGGGTTTAAAATCAGGCGAGTTAGTGATTGAAGTTTATAAATTTTTAGATGAAGACCATTGTTACCTGTTTTTTCCAAGTAGAAACCTATTCCTGTTCTGCGATTTAACCATTTTGAAAGACCTGGACATGACGAATAACCTTTCAGAACGGGAGCGGATTGTACAGGAACTGCAGTATAAAAACGATAAATTAAAAAGTAACGCAGCAGTTTTAAAAACTGCCATCCCGAATGAAGTTGTTCATTTACTGGAAGATAGTTATGGTAAAATATCAGATATCAATTTCCTGAACCACCTCAATAATTTTGATGTTCAATCAAATATTTTGAAGACCATGCTGAAGACGGATTTGTTTTAGGATCGGATGGAGAAATGTCCATGGGAAATCTCTGACGGTAACTTCATTTAGACCGTAGTGGAGAAATCTTTGAACCATTTTTTTAGCAACTTTAAAGATTTCGCTTCGTTTAGCCTTCAGGATCTCGACTTAGCCGCGCTCCGCTTGAAATGAAGAAATTACTGGTACTCCTTTCCAGTTGAATAATTACTGGAAAAAATCGTCATTTCGACCGTAGTGGAGAAATCTTTGGACTTAAGTTAGCTCCAGCAACTTTAAAAGATTTCTCCGTTCCGCTGCGCTTCAGTCGAAATGACGAATGTTCACTCTGCCTTTTATTTAAACGCTTACCAATCCTTCTTCTTATAATACTATTGGGAAGAAAAAAATCAGTTTGATAAACTAAAGAAAATGACGGAACTAGAGGTACTTCTTTCTATTCGAATAATTATTAGGAAAAGATCGTCATTTCGACCGTAGTGGAGAAATCTTTGGACTTAAGTTAGCTCTAGCAACTTTAAAAGATTTCTCCATTCCGCTGCGCTTCAGTCGAAATGACGAATGTTCACTCTGCCTTTTATTTAAACGCTTACCAATCCATCTTCTTATAATACTATTGGGAAGAAAAAATCAGTTTAATAAACTAAAGAAAATGACGGAACTAGAGGTACTCCTTTCTAGTCGAATAATTAATAGGAAAAAATCGTTATTTCGACAGCAGTGGAGAAATCTTCGGACTCAAGTTAGCTCTAGCAACTTTAAAAGATTTCTCCGTTCCGCTGCGCTTCAGTCGAAATGACGAATGTTCACTCTGCCTTTTATTTAAACGCTTACCAATCTTTCTTCTAATACTATTGGGAAGAAAAAATCAGTTTGATAAACCAAAGGAAATAACGGACCTACTAGTAATCCTGCTTTAAATGATGTATATATTTTAAAGAATTCTTAATCTTCCCATTCATTTATAATATTTGTTAAGTCATCCCAACTTTTATTGAAGTTATCAATTAATGTATCTTTTTTCGCTCTATTCCATTTTTTTTAATTGCTTTTCCCGATCGATTGCCTCTTCTATAGATGTATAAACTTCATAGTACACACAAAGTGTCAGGTTATACTTTGAAGTAAAGGATTTGGGATAAACTTTATTTTGATGCTCGTAAATACGGCCCCTTAAATCAGAAGTTACACCAATGTATAAAGTTGTTCTTTGGTAATTGCTCATGATGTAAATACACCCTCCTCGTTCCATGTCGATGAATTTAGGAAGAAAAATCATCATTTCGACCATAGTGGAAAAATACTTGAGCCATGCTTTTAGCAACTTAAAAGATTTAGCTTCGCTTAGACTTCAGGATCTCGACTTCGCCGCGCTGCGCTCGAAAACCATGTTTTAGTAACTTTAAAAGATTTAGCTTCGCTTAGCCTTCAGGATCTCGACTTCGCCGCGCTCCGCTCGAAAACCATGTTTTAGTAACTTTAAAAGATTTCTCCTTTCCGCTGCACTTCAGTCGAAATGACGGAACTAGATTTACTCCGTTCTAGTCGAATAATTACTAGAAAAAATCGTCATTTCGACCGCAGCGGAGAAATCTTTGAACCATGTTTTAGTAACTTTAAAGATTTCTCCTTTCCGCTGCACTTCAGTCGAAATGACGGAACTAGAGGTACTCCTTTCTAGTCGAATAATTAATAGGAAAAAATCGTTATTTTGACCGCAGTGGAGAAATCTTCGGACTCAAGTTAGCTCTAGCAACTTTAAAAGATTTCTCCGTTCTGCTATGCTTTATTCGAAATGAAGGAGCTATTGTGGTTTAACTTACTACCTCGTTAACACCGCCAATTTATGTTTAAACAAATCAATTGTTCTGCCCCAGGCCAGTTTTGCAGCGGCTTCGTTATACCTGGTGGGCGAAGTATTGTTGTTAAATGCATGATTGACACCGTCATAGATATAAATTTTGTAATTAATCTTATTGTCTTTTAAAGCTTGCTCGTAAGCTGGGATTCCGGCATTAATCCGTTCATCCAAACCGGCGTAATGCAGCATTAAACTCGCTTTAATTTTGGGAACATCAGCAGCATTAGCCTGCGCACCATAATAAGCGACAGCAGCTTGTAGTTTAGGATCGTTAACCGCTAATTTATTGGCCATTCCACCGCCCCAGCAAAAGCCAACACAACCTACTTTACCATTGCCATCTTTTCTCTTGCGTAAATAATCAAGTGCCCTTAAATAGTTCTGCAGGTTTTTTTCGGCATCTAATTGACCAATCAGCTCGCGTGCTTTATCTTCATCAGCCGGCGTTCCGCCAAGTGGTGAAAGGGCATCAACGCCCAAAGCCAGAAAACCTTCAGCAGCCATACGTTTGGTTACATCAATAATATGTGGATTTAAGCCCCTGTTTTCGTGAATAACCAGTACGCAGCCCAAATTCTTTTTATTTTTTGGCTTAGCTAAAACTGCTTTCATTTCACCATCAACACCCATGTAGGTAATGTTTTCAACCTCAATGTCATCACTGCTAAAATCGGCTGCTGCCGCATAATTATTTTCGAGCATGGGCAAAATGGTCATGGCCAACGCCGTGCTGCCAGCCAGTACGGCCAGCTTTTTCATAAAATCTTTTCTCCCGATCTGACTGTGGGTGTACTCATCGTAAAGGTTGATTATTTTCTGGTCCATCTTATTGATTTTTGAATTACCGGACAAGATAAAAAAGCGTGTTGAGATTTAAGGTCGCATTGCCTAAAAGTTACAATACATATTTTCCCATTTTTTAATTAGCGTTACACGGTGTTTCGTATATCGGGGGGTTAAAAAAATATTAGACCAATCATCGTAATGATCATAAAAGAATTTTAAAAAGAAAATATGAAAGGTAATGCCCAGATAAGGAATGGCTTTTAATTCATCAGCAGTTAATGGCCTAACTTTTTGGTAGGCATTTAAAAAAATATCGAAATCCTTTTCTGCCTGTTCTTTGGAAATCAGGTTATTCAATTGATGGAAGAAATAGTGGTTAAGGAATGACATTAAATCGTTAATCAGGTAGCCCTCTCCTGCAAAATCGAAATCAAAAAAGGTAATTTTTTCCTGTTCATCAAAATGGAAATTTTTAGGGAAGAAATCATAGTGACAATAGCCATAACTGAATTTTGAGGTATCAAATTCTTTAAACTTCTGAACTACTTTTTCTGAAATGTTTCTTAAATATTCATATTCTTCTTGCATTTCTGAAAAATGAGATTCAAGGTCTTTTAAAGGCTTAAATAAGGTCGTTTCGAAGTTGAATGTTGGCCTCGGATGTTTCAGTTTTATTGAAGAGGTGCTTTGATGTAATTTAGCGATATCACTTCCTAACTGAATCAGGTGCCGATCCTCAAGGTCTAAAATTACTTTTCCAGGTGCATAAGAAAGCAATACGCCATTTCTTAAACCCTCTATAGCATTAAACTGCTGTATCTGTTTTCCTCGTGCGTCTTTAATAGGATAGGAAACCGAATGTCCATTGGCTTTTAAAATGTTCAGCAATTCTACTTCAGCTTCAATTTCGTTGCGTTTGCGGTGCGCATCACGATAAATTTTGAAGATATATTTATGGTTCTGATTTTCCAGGATATAGGTATCACTTACGTTTCTAATGAGCAACCGGCAGGTCGTACCTGGATCTAACTGATAAGCTTCAATTAAATAATTTTTTAACGCAGCGGCTGATAAAGTGGAGTATTGTGCGGGAAAGAGATGCTGCATGGGGATATTGGTTTTGGGGGACTAAATATAAATTTTTAAATTGACATCTTAGTCATTAAATAAGACTACCTTACCAACCTTAGGCATGCTGTTTTAAGATTAAACCCATCAGTTGGAAAAAATATTTGATTGCCTGATAGATAGTTTTATCGAAGATAAAGTTGGTGTTGTGGAGGGATTTTTAAGTGCATCTTTATCTGCACATCTTAAAGAAAACCTGATTGCCTTATTTGAAAATAAAAAGTTTTTAAATGCCGGCGTGGGGAATGATGTGCTTGTTCATGAGGATAAACGGATCAGGAGTGATGTGATTTACTGGCTGGATAGAAAACATGAAAATCAATACGAAAATGATTTTTTCGATCTGATGGACGGATTTGTGGCTTATCTGAACCGTACCTGTTATACCGGCATCACTGGTTACGAATTTCATTATACACTATATGAACCGGGTACTTTTTACAAAAAACATATCGATCAGTTCCAGCATAACGGGTGCAGGCAATACTCGATGATTATGTATTTAAATACCGATTGGAAAAAAGAAGATGGCGGTGAGTTGCGCATTTATCGTGCGGATGAAGAACAGAATATCTCACCTGACAGCGGTAAAAGTGTTTTTTTTAAAAGTTCTGACCTGGCACATGAAGTACTCATCACCCATAAACAGCGGATGAGCATTACGGGTTGGTTAAAGATCGGTTAATGGTTAATCTTCAATATTGAGTAGCTGTTTGATCATGCCCTTAAAATTTTTACCAATAGGTACATGCTGACCATTTTTAAGCACAATGGTATTTCCCTCTAAATAATCGACATATTTTTTGTTAAGCATAAAAGATTTATGAATTCGGATGAAATCTGTTGACAACTGGTCTTCAAAACTGGCCAACGTTCTGGGGGTGAGCAGAAAATCACCGTTTTTCCAAACTTTTACATAATTACCCAGGCTTTCCAGATATTGTATTTCATCTATTTTGATCAGGATGTGCTTTTTATCAACCTTAAGAGAGATTTGTCCATTGTTTTTAGTCGGAATTTTTTCAATTTCACTAGTTGTAGCTGTTTGCTTTTTAAGGTTGTGCAATTCAAGTGCACGGTTAACCGCTTTTAAAAAACGCTCGAGCCTGAAGGGTTTTAAAAGGTAATCGCAAACGGCCAGATCAAAACCTGATAAAGCGTATTCTTCGTATGCAGAAGTTATAATTACAAGAGGTTTGTGTGCTAAAGTCTTTAAAAAATCCAAACCATTTAATTTTGGCATCCGGATATCCAGGAAAATTAAATCCACTGGTTGTTTACTTAAAAAATCCAATGCTGCTGTAGCACGATAACAATTGCCAACGATGTTAATAAATGGAATATCTTTTGCATATTCAGTAATTACACCATGTGCAAGCGGTTCATCATCCACTATTAAGCAACGTAAGCTCATGTTAGCTGAAGTTTAAGTTCTGCCTTAAAGATATGACCAACGGAGGTGATATGCAATGTATAGCGGTTAGGATAAAGTAATTCAAGTCTTTTTCTTAAATTATCAATCCCAATCCCCTTATGATCGGTCTTTTCTTCAGGATCAAATGAATTTTCGCAGGAGAAAAAGAGAACCGTGTGGTTAGCGGTTAGCGTTAGTTTTAGAGAAGCTTCGTTTTCAGCAGGTTCAATACCATGTTTAAATGCATTCTCTACAAATACAATCAGTAGAAGAGGAACGATCTCAATCTGATCATCGGTAACCTGTTTATCAAATTCAAAATGTAAGGTTTTTTGCAAACGGATTTGTTGCAATTGAATGTAATCATTAATATAATCAATTTCCTGCGATAGCTTAACTGATTTTTCCTGCCCTTTATAAATGGTATAGCGCATCAGTTCTGATAGCTGTAAAATACTTTCGGGCGTTTTATCAGATTTTTGCAAACTTAAGGCATAAAGGTTATTCAGCGTATTAAAGAAAAAATGAGGATTAAGTTGTTGTTTGAGTAAATCGAGTTCATGCTGTGATTTTTCCTTCTCTAAAGAAAGGATTTTATTGTTCTGTTTGCCCCATTGCATTGCCAAAACTACGGGTAAGCTGATGAGCATAATGGCAAAGGCCCCAAATGCATTTTCAAGCTCAAAGGCATTATTTACAAATATGCTCCGGCCAAAAACCGTGTTAATGGGTAGTAAAATTAATAATTGTGCTAATAGGGGATACAGCACTGCAACGGTAGTAGAAAGTGTTAACAAATAAATGAGCAGTCCTTTTTCTTTGAGGATTTTAGATACCAGTAAACGGCTATTGATCAGAAAAAGAAGGTATCCGCATAAATACATGATCAGAAATTGCGAAAAGAAGCCTAAAAATGTTCCAAAATTACGCAGCAGCATTTCAATATTAAATTCGAAACCAACTAAGCGGAATCCTTTTCTTTGGTAAATGGGGTTGTCTAAACTTGAAACAGCCATTATGGAAATGGTTGCAGCAAGTAAAATAATGGTGATGAGTACTGCATGCTCCAGGCCGATTTTTTTAATCCATTTAATGTGCTGCACTTTTTTCTGGTAATATTGATTGGCAATCAACATCATTTCGAGGCTAACTGCTGCCAAGGCTGTTGAAATAAAAACGGTACGGTCAAGCTGCGCAATTTGCAGGTAAAATGCAAGATCAGTAAAAACCGGAAGCAGGATGAAGAAGCAAGTGCACCAACAGGCAACGTATCGATTTCGAGTTAAGACGTTTTTTAGTCTGACTTTAAGAAAAGAAAAAACGAGAATAGGAAGTAAACAAAAACCTAATCCCAAAATGCAGCTGACATAGTTAAGCCAAATTTTGCTGGTTAAGTGGTAAGTATTAAATATAGCTATCCACAACAACAGGCCAAGAAATATGAAAAAGTCCTGGTATTTATAATGACTGCTTAAATTTTTTGTGCTGGGCATTTTGTTAAAATAGGATAATATTATTTAAAAAAAGATGTCACCTTGAGCGGAGTCGAAGGGTAACCTTTTTTGAGTAATCTAATTTTAAAAGGCTTCAACTTCACTCAGCCTGACCATATCATAGTGACCAATCTTTTATACAATTTTTAAAATTAAGAAAGTTTGAAGTCCATGAAAAATTTAGATGATGAAAGGCATATTTTTCATGATGAAAGGCGCATCGCTATTCATTATTCCTTTCATCATCATTTCTGCTTCCTTTGTCACTTTAATTTAACAGACTGGTTTCATCAGCCTAATTTGCGGCCATCTTAACTACTTAATATGGTACGACTTAAAATACAGCAACTTACAAAATCTTATCAAAATGGGGTAAAGGCCCTTCATGATGTTACGCTAAATATTGCAAATGGAATGTTTGGTTTACTGGGCCCTAATGGAGCTGGTAAATCTTCACTTATGCGTACGCTTGCTACGTTACAACTGCCAGATGTCGGTTGCGTTTATTTTGATGGAAATGATGTATTGCAGAATCCGCAGGAGATGCGCAACAAATTGGGATATCTGCCACAGGATTTTGGTGTGTATCCTCATATTTCAGCAATAGATTTATTAAATCACCTTGCGATTTTAAAAGGGATGCAAAATAAGAGTGAACGAAGGGAGCAGGTAATATCATTGCTGCAACAGACCAATTTATTTGAAGTTAGGAAGAGAGCTGTCAGTACTTTTTCTGGTGGTATGCGACAGCGTTTCGGAATTGCACAGGCTTTATTGGGTAACCCGCAGTTGATTATTGTTGATGAGCCCACCGCAGGGCTTGATCCACAGGAAAGAAACAGGTTCCACGATCTGTTGAGTGAAATTGGCGCCAATCGGGTAGTGATCCTGTCTACGCATATTGTGGAGGATGTGAATGATCTCTGTGCTGAAATGGCAGTGATGGCTAATGGAAAATTGATTTTACAAGGTAAACCTTCAGCACTGATCGAAAAATTAGATGGAAAAATCTGGCGAAAGGCAATTGATAAGGTAGAGCTGGCTCAATATTCCTCCATTTTCAATGTAATTTCTACCAGGGTTATTTCGGGTAAGTTGCATGTATTTGTACTGGCAGATCAATTACCCTCAGCAGGTTTCGAATCTGTTTACCCAGGTTTGGAAGAGGTTTATTTTTCTTCATTATCTGGCGTAGTGAATTTAAACATGGAGGCAATGAGATGATACCAGATTTACTAAAATTTGAGCTGAAATATCATTTCGGGCAGATATCGTTTAAAGCTGCGGCGCTTTTATTTTTTGTTCTAGGGTATTTCTGTGTGGTACAGGGCGGCTTTGGTGGTGAAGAAGTTCATAAAAATTCGCCTTATGTCATTACCAATATTATCGCCCTGCTTTCGCTTTTTTCCATCTTTTCTGGTGCTATATTCAGTGCGAACGTGGTGTTAAGAGATGCGATGTTCAGGATGGAAGCGGTTATTTTTACTACATCGGTTAATAAATTCAACTATTTTTTTATCAGGTTTTTAGGATTGTTCTTTGTTGTTTTTAGTCAGTATATATTTGTGGTCCTGGGGGTTTTAATCGGCGCTTTATTCGTCGATGCCGATCGTTTGGGCACCTTTCACCTGAATTATTATTTGCAGCCACTTTTGGCTTTTGCTTTTCCTAATGTACTGTTTGCCTCAGGAGCATTGTTTTGTACCGCTATATTAACTAAAAGTGTCAGGGTGATTTACGTAGTAGGCGTACTGATTTACATCTTATACATGATAGCCTCGATATTTGGCAATTCGCCATTGTTGGCTACTTCAGCAATGAAAGCGGGTAATACTGATATTTTGCCCGTACTTTTAGACCCTTTTGCTTTGGCTTCGTTTTTTGGCGAAACCCGAACCTGGACAGCTATTCAACGCAACCAGCTATTATTTCCGGTAGAAGGTATCTTTTTGTTCAATAGGTTATTGTGGATGGGTTTCACCGGTTTAATTATGTTGGTAACCTACTGTTTGTTCAATTTTCGTGTACAACAGCAGGCACAATTAAAATTAAAGCCAGTTAAACAAGAAGAAATAAAACTGATTCCCTATCGCGCTTTAAATGTTTTGCCAAATGGTGTACGTTATGTTTTCGGCACATTTAAAACGCAGTTCAGATTAGAAGCGATCTTCCTGTTTAAAAATATCCCGGTTATGGTAATGCTTTTACTCTGGGTGTTTTTGTATGGTGTTGAATTAAAAGACCGATTGTTCAGTGGTGTTTACGGTATCCATAGTTATCCGGCAACCGGTATGATTATCGAAGAAATGCGTTCGATGAAATTTGGGTTGATCCTGATCTTATTTTATGCTGCAGAAAGCATCAGCAGGGAAAAATCAGTTAATATTCATGCATTAATTTACGGTACCCCAGTTCGGAATTCCGTGTTATGGATGGCAAAAAGTTTCAGCTTGTTTACATTGGTTTTTATCCTCGTTACGTTAAATATTGTGATTGGTATTGTTTTACAGGTTAGTCATGGTTATTTCCACATCGAATGGCCTTTGTATCTAACTTTATACTATTACAGTGCCTTCCCGATGTTGCTTTTCGTGGTGTTGATCATGTTTGTTCAGAATCTGAGTAAAAATAAATACCTCGGCATGGTATTAAGCATGTTGGTTGTTTTGCTGATTTCTTATGCGGAAAAGTTTAGGATATCGCATTATCTTTTCCGTTTTGCTACTGTTCCAGATCTCCAACATTCTTATTTTAATGGTTTTGGATATTATGCCACAGCTTTTAACTGGTATATGCTTTACTGGTTGGCCTTTACAACTGTTATTGCAATTTTAACCATTGGAATGTGGCAGCGTAATATCGAAGTAAAGATTGTTGAAAGATTGATGTTAATTGGCAGAAGCTTGAAGCAGTATAAATGGACGACTGTTTTTGCGCTGATGATGTGGATTTTCTGCGGCGCGTTCATTTTCCATCAAAGCAACATCATTGGAAAATATAAAGATAAAGAGGCCCAATTAATTTGGCGCCTGGCTTATGAGCACAAATATAAATCATTGGCAAATCTCCCTCAGCCTGTAATCAAAGCGGTTAAAACCAATGTGGATTTATATCCGGGAGAAGGAAAATATACGGTTGAGGGAACGTACTTGCTTAAAAATGAAACAAATGCGCCAATTACCAAAATCTGGACTTCTGTTAGCCCCGCTGTATATTCATTTTCCATAAACATTAGTGAAATTAAAAGTGATGAAAGGGATGAAGTTTTTAGTCAACAGTTTCTGATTTTAAAGAAGCCATTACAGCCCGATCAAGAAATCGTAATGAATTTTTCTATTGAAGTCATTAGGAACGGATTTACGATTTTCGATACGGAAAATTCTTTAGTCGATAATGGTACTTACATCGAACTGGAAAAATTTATACCGAATTTGGGTTACTGTTATAACTTTGAAAGTGATGATCAGCATGAACGGAAAAAAGCAGGTCTGCCTAAAGTTGCCACAAAGCCACCATTCAACAATACGTACCATCTGGTGAACTTTGAAACAACTATTTCTACCACTGTCGATCAGCAGGTGATTACTGTAGGGGATTTGCAGAAAAGTTGGATCGCTAATAACCGGCAATATTTTAAATACAAAACTGCTGCTCCGGTTAATTTCATGTTTGCATTGAGCAGCGCAAAATATGCCATAAAAAAAGAAAGCTATAAGGGGATTGATTTGAGTATTTATCATCAGCCTGGCCAGGAATATAACCTAAAAAGTATGTTTAAAGCGCTTCGTGATGCGTTAGATTATGGTAACGCGCATTTTGAGAAATATGCGTTGAAACATTTAACCGTTGCCGAAATTCCACATTATAAAGGTGCTGCTACAGCTTATCCAGGCGTAATTTTTAGTGTAGAAAATATTAATTTTCTGGGCAATTACAGTCAGAAAGGTGCTATCAATCAAAGTTACGCTATTACTGCACATGAAACTGCACATCAATGGTGGGCAAACATATTGTCTCCTGCAGATGGTGCAGGTTATGCTATGCTCACCGAATCGCTGGCTAAATACACCGAAAATGTATTGATTGAAAAGACTTTCGGCAAAATGTATTTGAAAAAATACCTTTCTTACGATAATAACCTCTACTTTTTGAACCGGAATAATGATAAAAAAGAATTGCCTCTCACCAAAACTTTAGATCAGCCTTATGTACATTATCAAAAGGGTGGGTTAATAATGTATGCATTAAAAGAAACGATGGGTGAGCAGCAGTTTAACACCGCACTGCATCAACTAATTGTGGAACACAAATACCCTAAGCCTAAAGCAACAGCTGCCGATCTGGTAAATTTACTTTTAAAGCAGGCACAACCTAAAGACAAAAAGTTTATCAAGGATTGTTTTAATGAGGTAGTGACTTACGATCTGGGGATCAAATTGATTCGTTGTAAAGCCTTGAAGGATGGAAAATATAGCGTTGACCTGGAAATTTCTACTGAAAGAATAAGTGATGGCAGTAAGCAATTACCTGATCTTGATATAGATTTAGCCTGTTTTGATTATTTGGAAAGTGAATGGGATACCAATACAAAGCCGATTTATTATCAAAAGCATCACATCGGGCAAAATAAGACCAGGCTGTCGATTGTAGTTAACCATAAACCAAAAACAATTGCAATTGATCCTTATGGATATTTGTTAGATGTGGATAGAAGCAATAATATTTGGGTGGTAAAATAAAATGATACAATAACAATGCATTGAAACAACAATCCTTTGAATATGCCTAATGTCTTCTTTAGAGCATAGTGCAACGCAGTCGAGAACCCGAAGGCTCAGCGAAGCTAAAATTTATAGAATTAGATTTTTCATGCTTGCGCTCGTTTCCAAACGAGTGCAAAAATAATTACTCGATTTTATCGTTGTAAACGATATCCTATTCAACGCTCGTTAGCGGAAATCATTAGATTGTTAAGAATAAGACACTGAAACAAGTTCAGGGTGACGAGATGTCTTTATTAGAATCGGTTACAACTAATTTGCCCTAAAACCTTTCGGTGTACACTGCATCTGGCGTTTGAAAAATATATTGAAATTAGCAGGGTATTCAAAACCTAAACAGTAAGCAATCTGGGCAATATTCCATTCGGTATGTTTAAGCAGCGCAACTGCCTCTGTAGCTATTCTTCTCGAAATGTGCTCAGAAGTGGTTTTGCCTGTCACTTCTTTTACCGCATGATTTAAATGATTTACATGCACCAGCAGACGCAAAGCAAAGTCGTGCGCTGTTTTTAATTCCAAAATGTGCTCTGTAGAGCCGATGGGGAACTGCCTTTCCAATAATTCGATAAACAATGATGTTAAACGTACCGAAGCATTATTTTGTTTAAAAACAATATCCTGAGGTTTAACCTTCAATGCTTCATGAACAATTAGTTGCACATAGTTTCTTAACAGATCGTATTTATGGATGTAATCACCATCCATTTCTTTCATCATTTTACTGAAAATATCTTTCAACATTACTTCCTGTTCTTCATCAATATGTATGACCGGACTATCGTTTATGCGCCACAACAAAGAATCACGCAGGGTTTCATTACGGTTATGGATAAAATTTTCGGTAAATAAACAAAAGAAACCAGCGGGTTTTGGCGAGGTACTTTCCCATGAATAGGGAATATTCGGATTCGTAAACAACAATGCCCTTTCTTTAATTTCGATCTGTGCATCAGGATAATGCAAAATTCCATTACCAATAATCAACGAAATTTTGTAAAAATCTCTCCGGCTAAAAGCAGAAGGTACGTTAGTGCAGACATTGCCCCGGTTAAAAACATTAAAATGCCCAATATCATTAATCATTCCGAGGCTTGGCGTTGGAATTTCTGGCCTCGTGATTTTTAGTTTATTATAGAAATCTTCTAATGTTTCCTTTTTGTGTAGTATAGAAAGCTCTTGATTTTTTGATGACATATTTTAAGTGCTTTATACCCGTAAAGTTAATGTTTAATCGTCATTCCTTCGTGCATTTCCTCGGTAGGTTCTGCAACTAATTTGTCACCTTCTGTTAAATTACCAAAAATTTCAACCTGATCGTCCGTTTCTCTACCTTTCTTCACCGCCACCCTCACGGCTTTGTTATCCACCACTTTTAATACAAATAGTCCTTCACTGGTATCCAATAAAGCCTTTTTTGCAATAATAAATGTACCGGCATTGGCCGGAAGCGGAATATTGACCTCGGCAACCATTCCGGGCAATAAAATTTTCGATGCATTTGGTACGTCCATTTCAATGCGCTCAGCGCGTAGGCGTAAATCTAAAGCACCTGATAAACGTTTCACTTTAGCTTTAAAAGTTTGACTGGGCAAAGATTTTACTGTGAAACTAATTTCATCACCAGCTTTTAAATAACCAGTATAAACCTCTGGAATGGAAACGGCCAAACGCAGGTTCCTCTGATCCTGTAAAGTAAATAAAGGTAAATCAGAACCTTTACCTGTTGGACCGACATAGGCACCTAAATTTACATTTCTGGCAGAGATAACACCGCTGAACGGTGCCCTGATGGTTAAATAATCCTGAACTGAGCTTACTTCCTTATAGGCCGCTTTTGCTGCTTCAAGTTGCGCTAAATCTGAGTTCTTTTTTGCCATCGCCTGGTCCAGATCATTTTTAGAAATCGTTCCGGGCGTTTTGCTGGTTTCGTACAAACGGTTATAATTCGCTTTGCTTGCCGTATATATGGCTTCCTGTGCTTTTATCCGGGATTGTGTTGCAGCCAGTTGTGAACTCATTTCTGGTGCTTCCAAAGTCATCAATAACTGCCCTTTGCTTACTTCAGATCCGATATCAACTTTTAAGGTTTTTACAAAACTGCTTACTTTGGCGTATAAATCTACTTGTTGCAAAGCAATTAATTCGCCGGGTAAATTCAGTTTTGTGGATAGTTTTTCTTTTTTAAGGTCGAACGTTGCTATTACAGCTTCTTTTTCTTTCTTGGGGGCCACTTTCGATTCGGAGTGCCCGCAACCATATATCGCCGTTAACACTAAAAATCCTGTACTTAATAATCCTGTTGAAAATATCTTTGTATTCATTTGTAATGATGATTTATTCTTTTTCCTGTAAACCTTTAATGTAGTGGATGCTTTCTTCATCTTCCGGATCAAGCGATATCGAATGAGTAGTCTGTTTGCCCTGCACCCATGCAAATACCAATGGTAATATAATTAATACGGCAAATGTGGAGGCCACTAAACCACCAATAACCGCCCTTCCCAAAGGTGAAACAGCGCCACCGCCTTCACCGTGGCCAATGGCCATGGGTAACATGCCCGCAATCATTGCAATACTCGTCATGATGATTGGACGTAAACGTAAGGCTGCGGCTTCGCGTGCCGATTCTAGCGCATTGCCATTGTGTTTTCTTAATTGCTCTGCATTGGTAATGAGCAATACGGCATTGGCGATAGATACCCCGACCGACATGATAATCCCCATATACGATTGCAGGTTTAAGGTTGATCCGGTAATGGTTAATAATAATAATGAACCTAAAATCACGGCTGGCACAGTGGCTAGAATAACCAACGGAACTTTAAAAGACTGGAAATTCGCTGCCAGCATCAGAAAAATGACTACAATGGCCACTAATAAACCCGATTGTAAGCTATTTAAAGTATCTGTTAATACTTTGCTTAAACCAATGGCGGTAACATTTAATCCCCTTGGCAATTCGCCAACGTCTGCAATGGCTTTTTCTACATCCTTAGATGCCGAACCCAGATCTGTATGGTAGAGGTTGGCCGTTACGGACAGAAAAGGCATAGCACCAATATTATCGTTTTCTCCAGCAGTAGTATCCGGGGTAATTTTTGCCACATCGCTTAACACCGGCCTTGCTGAATTTTTTAATAAAGGAATTTCTCCAATATCATCCTTACTGGTCATCTGATTCAGTGGTACCTGAACCTGTACACTATAAGGCAAAGCTGCTTTTTCATCCAGCCAGATGTTTTTATCCGTATAACGTGATGATGAAGTGGAGGCAATCAATGAACGCGAAATATCAGCCATATCTACCCCGATCTGTGCTGCCCGCGTTCTGTCAATATCAATATTTAATGAAGGATATTTAATGGGCTGGGCGATCTGAACATCCCTCATATAGGGGATTTCTTTCAATTCTGCCAGTATTTTACTGGCATATTTTTCATTCATTTTTTTGTTTTTTCCGGCAATACGCACCTCGACGGGGGTAGGGGAACCTTGACTCAATACTTTATCCGTTAGTTCTATCGGCTCGAAAGAGAGTTTAACATCAGGTAGTAATTTTTTGATCTTTTCCCTGAACTGATCTTTAAAGTCGTCCATATCTTCTTCAAAATCCTTTAAACTTACCTGGAAAACAGCTTCATGCGGACCAGCCATAAACTGATAGATGGGGTTTACCGAAAATTGTGCAGGGTGCTGACCCACATAAACGGAAGATATACCCATATGCTCTTCTCCAACCATTTTTTTAAGCTCAGCTAAAACCACATTAGCTTTTTCTTCAGTGCGTTCTAAACGCGTTCCGTCGGGTGCACGTAAACGCAACTGAAACTGACTCGAATTTACCCTGGGCAAAACATCGCGGCCAATATTAGCCAAAAGCAACGCCGCTAAGCCAATAATAACAACTAAATAAGCCAAAACAACAGATTTACGGTAAGGCAAAATCCGATCGAGGAAACGCATAAAACGGTTGCGAAACTTATCGAAGAAACCAATTTTACCATTGCCGCTAAAATCTTCACGTTCTACCAGCACCTTTTTTTGGTTCAGGGTGTCTTTTTCTGAATCGAGTGTAATGCCTGTTGCTGTAAAATCAGCCTCATCTTCTGTAATGCCCGGATGAGGCGCATTACCCTTTTTAGGATGCGCGATCATGAGCCAGTTGGCCATAATGGGTACAAAAGTTTGTGATAACAGGAATGATACCACCATCGAAAAGCCAATGGCCAATGCCAGTGGTAAGAATAATGCCCCGGGGATACCGGTCATGGTAAAGGCAGGTGCAAATACGGCAAGGATACAAAACAGGATTAATAACTTGGGAAACGCGATTTCCTTACAGGCATCCCAAATGGCCAGGGCTTTGGGCTTGCCCATATCAAAATGCTGGTGGATATTTTCTATTGTTACTGTCGATTCATCTACCAGGATACCGATAGCTAATGCTAATCCACTCAAAGTCATGATGTTGATCGTTTGTCCGAATAATTTCAGGAACAGCACGCCGGCAATAATAGAGGTAGGAATGGTTAAGATTACAATGAGTGCGGCGCGTTTATCTCCAAGAAAAAGTAAAACCATTAAACCTGTTAATATCGCACCGATTGCACCCTCACTGATCAGACTTTTTACGGCGTTGATCACATAAACAGATTGGTCGAACTCATAAGAAAGCTTCACATCCTCCGGTAAGGTATTTTGAATGTTGGGCAGGTTTTTCTTTAAGTTTTTAACTACATCCCAGGTAGAGGCATCTCCAGATTTAGCAATACTTAAATATACCGAGCGTTTACCATTGATCAGGGCGTAACCAGCAACTAAATCAGCACCGTCTTTTACGGTAGCCACGTCGCGGAGTTGCAAATTTTGCACACTGCCTTTAAATAAGGGAATGTTCTCAAAATCCTTCACCTTTTTAATGGTATAATTGGTTGGAGTAAGGTAGTTTTTATCGCCAATCCTAATATTTCCCGAAGGCGCGGTCTGGTTATTTAACCTGATGGCTTCCACCACCTGGTCTACTGTTAGGTTATGTGAGCGCAGTAATGAAGGGTTTACATTAATCTCTATCGTACGTGGACTACCGCCAAATGGGGCGGGAGAGAGCAAACCTGGTATGGCCGAAAAGCTAGGGCGTACGTAAGTATTGGCCAGATCCTGCAATTCGTTATTGGTACGGATAGCGCTGCTTAAAACAAGCTGGCCAACAGGCAGTGAGGAGGCATCGAAACGGATAACGAAGGGTGGTTGCGAACCTGGTGGGAAAATGGCTTGCGCACGTGTAGAGAGCGCACTTAGTTCTGCTGCAGCCTGCGCCATATTGGTACCTTCGTAATAGGTGAGCTTCATGAGCATTAAACCCTGCGTGTTTTTGGTTTCGATACTTTTAATGCCGTTGGCAAAAAGCAGGATGTTAACGTATTGTTTACCAAAATAGGCCTCCATCTGGTCAGGTGTATAACCACCAAACGGATGGGCAATATAAATTACCGGGAGGTTCATCTGCGGCAGGATATCAACCTTGATCTGGTTGATGGCTCCTATGCCGAAAAAGAACAATCCAGCCACCAAAACCAGGATGGATATGGGCTTGCGGAGTGCGAAACGTATTAAATTCATTTATAAAGCCAGATTAAAATTCGTTGATAAATAGATCGTAATTCCCCAATGCCGAAGATTTTAGCAATAAGGCCTGCCAAACATTGGTAAAGGCAATATCCCTGTCAGTTTCGGCGCGGTTTAAGGTAAAAAGCGCCTGTGTAAGGTCTACCAATGTAGTAAGTCCGTTTTTGTATAAAGTGCTCTTTTGCAGATAAGCATCAGATGCAGCTTTTACCTGGATAGGCGCTTCCCTGTAATTGGCTAATGCATTATTCAGCTTGGTTTCGGCGAGGACCAACTGGGCTTTTAATTGCTGGTCAACAAGGTTATATTCTTCTTTTAAACCCTGACTGATGTATTCCTGTGCACGCACCTGTGGACGGTTTTTTAACAATGTAGAGAGGTTCCAGGTCATTCCTATGCCAATCAAATAGTTTCCCCTTGTAGGGTTTATTCCGTCAGCATAACTGGTAGAATAGGCTGTTTGATCTAAGGCATAAGCAGCACTAAAACCGGAACCTTTTCCTTGCATTACCCCGAAAAAAGTGAATGTTGGATAGTATAATTTTTTAAAATAATTAACCTGCTGCTGGCTAACATCAACCCGGTTTTGATAAAACTTTAACATTGGATGTGAATTTTTGATTACCGTATCTTCGAGCAGGTTACCTGGAATCCGGGTTATGGAAGCGGTATCCAGTACATAAGATGTGGCTGTTAATCCCATTAAAACGCCTAATCGATTAGCTTGCTCCTGTTCCAGATCTTTAGCTTTGGTTAAAGCAATTTTAGCACTGGAAACTTCGGCTTTTGCGAGTGAAGAATCTACCCCGGCAATTAATCCGTTTTTGGCCCTGATTACGGCCATATTTTTAAAGGTAATGGCGCGATCGAGATTTTTCTGTTGCGATTTGCTTAACCTTTGCGCAGCGAGCAGATTTAAGTAGGCTGCGGAAACTCGGATTTCCTGTTGGAACTTTTCCTGTTCCAGGTCATTTTTATCTCTTTGGTAGGTAGCATCAGCAATTTTAATGCGTTCCTTTATTTTTCCAAAAGTAAAAAAATCCCAGTTTACATTGGCCAGATAAAGTCCGCCAAAGGCGGCATTCCAGTTTTGTTTGTTTAAAGACGGACCAGAAGAAGCAGTGCCTAATCCCCCCAGACCATATTGAGGACCATTCTGGCCGTTAATGGTGCCATAATCCTGCTGCGCGCTTAAGTTTAAATTCGGTAAGTATTCTCTTCTGGCTTGTTGGATTAAGGTTTTTGATGCACTGGCATAATTATCCTTTGCTTTAATGGAACCATAATTGGTTAATGCAGCATCCACTGCTTGTTTTAAGCTGAGTGTTTGTGCATTTACATCAGCAGAAAAACCGATTGATAATAATAGGAATGAAAGATAAAATAAAGATATACGAGGCATAGTGTATAATTTACACAGCAAATGTAAATTATGAGCGCTATATCAAAGTAATTCGGTTCAAATCAAAAATTATGCGAATCAAATAATAATCGAAATGTTACTTAAAGATTAAAGAGGATAATTGATGTGTTTAAATTGGAAAAGTTCGTCTCATAAAATGAAATTTAAAAACATCCCGGTTTCAAGCGAATAGCTCCTGGAGAAATTTTTTAATATAGGCTAAAGATCTTTCCTCGCCCGCAGAGGCGGGCACTCCTCGAAGCTTCAGTCGAGATGACGATTTTTCTATTGGAATCTGAGAACGATAGCCTGGATAAGGATTTTTTTAAATATCCCGCAAGACGTTTTGACTAGTTGTTTCCATTATTCCTATTAGAAATAATTCATTCACCTTACGTCATTCCCGTGAAAACAGGAATCTTAAAGCTTGTGGCTCATTAACCCTCCGGTTGCATTAAGATTGCCAGTCAAGCTGGCAATGACGGTCAATGCAAAAGATACCAATGATATATCCGTATGTTGAATTCTCTGGAATAACAAAGTCGCGTGGAATACAGATACGATACAGCCTTTATTAAAAAATATGTTTACAACTCTTCCGTGTATTTTTTAAAGTTATCCAGAATGGCCTGCCAGCCGCTGCGTTGCATTTCTATCGGGTGGGTAGACTCTGCATCAAAAGTTTCAATCACCCTTGTCTGCTCGTTTAAGGGTTCGAAAATGATGCTTACCTTTCTACCATCTTCAATGGTGTATTCGATTTTTTTATGTTGATCAACGATAGTGTAGGTGCCTGCGAAATCGAAGCTCATGCTGCCGTCTTTTGCAGCCATGGTACTTTTAAATGTACCACCAACTTTTAAATCGTTTTCAGCATAAGGCGTATGCCAGTCGGGTGATGCAAAACTCCATTTGGTCATATGATCTGGATTGTTCCAAAATTCCCAAACCTTTTCTATTGGCGCATTTACCGTGGTTTCTACAGTAATTGTTGTGCTATTTTTCATTTTTTTGGCTATTTAAATTCGTTGAATAAAGTTATGGGAACTTTTACATTTCATAAAGTGTAAATGCGACAAATTAGGGGGTGAATACCTACAATTGGTTTAGCAGATTTAATTCATCATAACTGGCATGGATTTGAGCTAATTATAGACACAATTTCCTGAATATGTTACTTTTAGTGACTAACGGCGATCGTCAAGCGTTTCTATTTAAAATATAAGGCCATTTAACTTAATATGGCCTCATAAATTTTGGGAATTACTATTTCCAAATCTGTTTTACCGACAAGAAAAATGCGCTAAAGTGTACGTTTAGCGGCAATGAAAAATGCAAATTAATGTAGATCCGTATAAATAAAGGTCACGGTATCTCTGGATGCCAAACCACTCATATTCCCACCGGTGTAAACGGCTTTATAAACCGATCCTTTTTTCAGGTCGTATGCTTTAAGCAAATCGGCATTTGCCACGAGGCTATCACCAGGATTTACTTGGGTATAACTAGAGGCTGGAGGTGGCATAATCCTTTTGGCCATGGCGCCTTTATATTGGGCTTCTTCTCCTTTATCATTCGTAATGCTTAAATAACTGCTCATTAAAGGTTCGAATGGCGTATGCCAGATACAGAATTTTTTTGCACTGTCTGTATTATTATATACCACGAATCTTAACAACAATGGCTCACCGGTGGCTACATTGCCATTTATTTTCAGTTTAACTTCCAGCGAGTCAGTTTTGTTGGCAGCACTTTGACTGGTGTTATCATTTTTATTGGTCGCCGTATTTCTCGTCGCTTCGCTACAGGCCGAAAATAATACCAAAAGGGCTGGAATAATTAATCTGATGTTTTTCATGATTTATTTTTGCTTGTATAAGCAAATAAAAGTTGGTTTTGTTTGAAATTGATTAAACTAAAACGATTAAATTGATCTTACAGGCAGATTGCATATCTGCAGTTCAATTGATCTGGATTGCAAATCCATACCATCGTGCAATAGTAAAAATCACAATTGATTTGATGGGTTAATTAAGGTAGATCAGGATAATTTCCGATCCATCTGGAGCGTTTAAGCGTATATAGGGATAAATTCTTAAATAAAATGAAAATAAATATCGCAGCAATCACATTGGTTCTCTTATGCCTGATTGGGGTAGAAACTTATGCCCAGGAAACAAAACCGAAGTCTAAACCTCAACAAATTGAGGTTGGGAGCAAAATTCCCGATTTTACCCTTAAAGATGATAGTGGTAAAGATTTTAAAGTGAGCAACTATATCGGAAAGAAAAAACTGGTAATTTATTTCTATCCAAAAGATGAAAGTAGTGTTTGTACTAAAGAGGCCTGTGCCTTTCGGGATAGTTATGAGGAGTTTAAATCAACAGATGCCATGATTATTGGTATAAATTCTGGTACTGTAAAAAGTCATGCCGATTTCAAAAAGCACCATAATCTGCCTTTTACGCTTTTAAGCGATCCTGATAATACAGTTTTAAAAATGTTTGGCGTTAAAGATGTCATGTTTTTAACCGGAAGAGAAACTTTCCTGGTTGATCTGAATGGTAAAGTAGTGTTTAAGTTTAAGGGAATGTTAAAAGGGGATGAGCATGCCATCAGCGTTTTGGCTTTTCTGAAAAAGAAGTAATTTTCACAATTAATTTGAAGCCCGTCACTTTTGGCGGGCTTTTCTTTTTCCTGAATGTTTTAATGACAGAAGAGAGCAATTTGGTACGGCTATTATTGTTTCCTAAGCTTTCCGTTTTACTTTTCCTGCGGCTTCGTGTTCACTCCATCAGATAGCGGTCGGATCGGGTCTAGATGGCCAGTTAGCAGTACTATTTTTGTCAGGGTGCCTACCTGCACGAGCCTTTGTTGATAAACCCGGTAGGAGCGGGCATCCCGATTTAGTTAGTTTCCCTTTATTTCGCAGGTTCTATCGGGATAAAGCGGATAACGGGGCTGCTGGCTCCGAAGGAATACTGAACGATCGTTTTCAAAAAAATAATGCTTATTCTGTTGCCAGTTTTTTCTTTCTCCTAAACCTTTTTACCTGTCCCATATGTTCTGTAGGGATATTATCGCCGAGCAGTTTACCCCAAGGTTTAAGTCCATCAATCCGGTCAAAGATGATCTTCATTACCGCAATAAACGGAATGGAAAGGAACATGCCGGGGATACCCCAAAGGGCTGCGCCCATTAAGACAATTACAATAGAAATAAGGGCATTGATCTGTACTTTGCTCGAAACAATGCGAGGCACCAGGATATTGTTATCAATAAACTGGATCAGCGCATAAGCGCCTATAATTAAAAGTTGTGTAGTAAAACCATCTTTAGTTAAGGTGGCCATTAATACCGGAAGTGCGATGGCAATAATACCTCCAATGTAAGGGAGCAGGTTTAATATTGCGCCGATTACCCCAATTAAAATAGCATTTTGTACGCCAAGAATAAGCAAAGCAGCAGAATTCATGATGGCAACAATAGAGGTTTCGATTAATAAGCCGATAATATAACTTTGGATGGCTGCTTTCGTTTCACTTAGAATCTCAGCAACTTTCTCCTTGTTTTCTTCTGAAAATACTTCGTAAATAAAATTCAGGATCAGCGTTTTATATAATAAGATCAGAAAAGTATAAACCGGAATCAGAAAAACGACACTTAAAACCCCCATCAAACCACTAAGCGTTTGGCCAATTAATGCTTTGCTGCCATTCGCTGCATCATTAAGCATTTGCGTCTGCTTTTTGGTAGAAATGCCAAAAGTGGCTTGTAACCAACTTCTGATCTGCTCCAGCAGCTGCGATAATTTTTGTTTAATGCTGTCGAGGTCATCAAAAAAGTGCGCTAGCTGTGATGACAAAAAATACAGCACAGCTACCACCACCAATAAACCAATAAGCATGGAAAGCATAATGCTCACGATTTTTGGCATTTTTCTTTCGAAACGGTTGGTCAGTGGGTTAAGTAGTATAGCTATAAGGGCTGCAAAAGCAAGTGGCACCAGGATATCTCTCAGCACACTCATGATGAATACCGTAATGACTAATCCTAAAAGAATTACGGGCGCTTTGATGTAGAATGGGTAGGTTTTAAGCATTTTAGATGGGTTATCCGTTCAAGAACCTAAAATGTAACAAAATTGTTTTAAAGTTTTTAGTTGTCTGAGGAATAGCTAAGCAGGCAATACCATTTTTTAGGTTTCTACAATTTACAGAAATGGCAAACCATAACCAGTTATTTTATAAATTTAGCACGATGTTATAATCATTCTTAAAAATTACCCATGAAAAATAGCTTCTTACTAATTGCCTGTTTATTTTTATTTAGCCATGTTTTAAATGCTGCGGAAGTAGATACAGCTTTGACCTATAGCAAATCGATGAAAAAAAATATCAAAGCCGTGGTGATTAAGCCTGATCGCTATAAAACAGGCAAAAAATTTCCAGTTGTTTATCTGCTTCATGGAGCAGGGGGGAGTTATGCAGAATGGGCCAGAAAAGTGCCCGGGATAAAAAACCTGGTCGATCAGTATCAGTTTATTATCGTATGCCCGGATGGTAATGTAACGAGTTGGTATTTTGATAGTCCGGTAGATTCTGCATGGAAATACGAAACTTATGTGGCTACCGAGCTGGTAAGTTATATCGATGAACATTATAAAACCATTGCCGATAAAAGGGGGAGGGCCATTACCGGTTTAAGTATGGGTGGTCATGGGGCATTTTACCTGGCCATTAAACACCAGGATGTATATGGGGCCGTTGGCAGCATGAGCGGAGGGGTAGATATTAAACCTTTTCCGAACGGATGGGATATTTCGAAAAGATTGGGCAAACAGGATGAATTTCCGGAACGCTGGAAACAAAACAGTGTAATTGATATGATTTACCTGATAAAGCCAGGATCGCTGGCCATCGCTTTTGAATGTGGTGTAGACGATTTTTTTTATAAAATGAACGTACGCTTGCATGATGAACTATTGTACCATAATATTCAGCACGATTTTACCACAAGGCCAGGCGTACACAATTGGGACTACTGGGCAAACGCCGTTAAATTTCAGAGTGTTTTTATAAGTAATTATTTTAATCAGAAACCCTAAACCAACTATTGGCAAGGGATAAATTCATTCGATTTTTTTTGCTGACAGGCTATCACTTCAGATGTTAATTCATGGCTATAATCCTATTTCCTGCATTTAAATTGATACATGATTTACCTTAAAAATTAACTTTTAGATTACACACAAACTAAACGGTTACTCTATTTTTGGTCTTTCTTGAAATCTTATTTACAAAACAGGAAACGAAGATTTAAAACCAAAATGAAATACTTAGTCAAAGAAATCAGTGAAGGAAACTGCGATATTACATTATTGCCTGAAAACCTGAATGATAGAAATCTTTTAGCAGAAACCACAAAAGGCCTGCAGAACGATTATCAGAAAACGATCCAATCGCATTATGAACATGCCTTGAAAAATGAAGTTCACGGCAATGCTGCATTTGTTTCCCTGAATAGCGAACAAAGCAATTATCCGAAAAGGGTAAATGTAAATTACCAGATTATTTTAAGCTAAAAAAGCTTAATCTATTACACAAGGGAGGCTGTATCATAAGTGTGAATTCTCATCCTGAGTTTGTTAAAAGATCTCTGTTAAATGTTTCAAAGGCGTCTCAACAGGATCAAGTTGACAAATCTGAGGTGAATTACTACTGATGATAGCGCCTCTTTTTTATTTTATAGTGTAGCACTAATGATTTTAGTGCGGCGCTTTTCGCTGTGCTACAGGTTTGGCTAACGAACGCTTTAAATTACAAAGCAGGTTTAAGCTGCCAAAAGGTCGCCTGATCAGACTACAATCCTGCATAAACAGACTTACGACTTCGGACTCAAGACTAAGGACTTATGTGTGCAAAGGTTCCAAATAAAAATACTTTACATTAATTAACTTAAAAAGCCATTCATGATGGCAAAACGGATTAGTGATGCGGTATTTTTAGATCCCGTTTTATCAATCAGCATCTGGCGGTGTCCTTCAATTGTGCGTTTACTTAAGAATAACTTATCAGCCATTTCCTGGTTTGTATAACCTTCTGCAACCAGATGCAGTACTTCAATTTCCCGCATGGAAAAATCTACCTGGTTTTTCTCTTGTTCAGCTTGGGCAGAAGTTTGGTTGATCAAACGGTTGAGCATTGTTTCTGTCAATTCAACACAAAGATATTTAGCGCCGTCGGCTACAGTTTTAAGGGCAAACAGCATTTCGCTTTCATTTACATTTTTTAGCAGATAACCATAGCTCCCTTCCATAAAGGCCTGCATTACATACTTTTCTTGATCTAACATAGAAAGAATCACTACTTTAATATGAGGATGGGTTGATTTAATGGCTTTTATCAGGCTGATGCCATCCATTTCCGGCATATTGATGTCTGCAAGAATAATATCGGGAACAATTCCGGATACCAGGTGTTCCAATACCTGCTTACCGTCATCGGCTTCAGCAATCACTTCAATATCAGCCTGCGATTCAAGTAACATTTTAATCCCGTTCCTCACCAGGTTATGATCTTCTGCGAGGATTATTTTTAATTTGTTCATATGCATTCCGGTTGATAAAACTTAAAGCTGATTCGATAGCAGGTGAGAGCATCTATCCTCTGATTGCAGCAAAAAAAAATGATTTCCGATATAGATAGAACTTGCCATTCAGCTTAAAAGTTTTATGCAAGGCAGGATCGGTTTGAACATATTGGTTTCAGGCATTACAAAAAGTGTAGAAAAACGGTTTTATTAGCGATCATATCAAACTTCACAGCCTGTTTACCTGTTGTATGATAAGTAATAATATTAATTATGGAAAAAGATCATAAAAACAGCAATCTTGCAGATCCTAATGCAGATCATACCGCGGATAAATCGAATATGCCTGATAATCAGGTTCCCCGACACCGTAGCAATAATAGCAGTGAATTAGATAAGGTGAAAGATGGTGCGGGAATGCTTGGCCGTGAAATGGGCGAAGGAGATTACGGTGCTGAAGAGGCTAGGGCAGATCCGGATAAGGGAAATCCTGGTGAAGCTGGAAACATGCCAAATTCAATCCCGAATAACAACAAGGAAGAAAATGATTGATCTCGTAACGAGAAAATTTTAAAATTTGCTGGCAGGCTTAGGTGTTTCCTTAATGCCTGCCAAAAGTTGGCAGATGAGCCACAGGATATGATGATAGAAGATTTAGGTCTTTAAACTGTTTATGCAACAGATTGACCCGGAAGATGTCGCCATGTTGGTCTCCCTTTATCTTATCTGTTAATCTTGCACCGTCCAAACCAGGTCTTTTTTTTGATAACCAAGATCGTTTGCTTTTTTTAAGTAATTTGTTTTTACCGCATCCGGAATATGCTTTGTGCGGGACAGTATCCAGAGGTAATCCAGGTTATTTCCGGCTATAAGGGCGTACTGGTAGTCCTTGTCGATTTCAATTACATTATATCCAGCGTAAAAAGGGCCAAAAAAGGATACTTTTAGCCGTGCTTCATCCTCACCTTTCACAAATTTGGCTTTTCCAATGCTCTGCTTCCATTTATTTTTAACCATGTCGTACCCTTTATTATCAACCTTGATAGATCCGTCGTCATTTCTTGAATAAGTAGCCGTTACATTCTTCAGATTTTTTTCGAACTTAAAATCCATTCTGGCAATTTCATACCAGGTTCCCAGATATTTATCTGTGTTAAATGGCTTAACTGCTGTTGCGCCATTGGGGATGGAAACCTTGCAGCTTGCGTAGGCTGCTGCCACGACGGCCAATGTGGCAAATAAAAGTGTATTTCTGTATTTTTTATTCATAATGGTTAGCTTAAATAACTGCAACAAAGGTGAAGCGCAAATGTTTGAATGCGAAGATGGGTATGAATTTAAACCGTTTAGGCTAAGTTTTTTGTGCGCCTGCATTTTTGACTGCAATAGATCACCTCATCCCAGTGCCTTGCCCACTTGGCGCGCCACATAAATGGCCGGTTACAAACGGGGCATGTTTTTGTGGGTAAATGCTGCTTTTTTACATCCTTCATAAGGTTTTATGTGACAATTCTCTTTATCATTCCATTAAAAATGAAATAGTGAAATGGTAGCACAGCGTACCAATATAAACGACCAGCTAATCCTAGTGGCCTGAAAGTAGCGGTTTGGTAAACACAGTCATCCACTATTTTAAACTCTAACCAGGCTTCACCCGGTAATTTCATTTCAGCATATAACAACAAGCGGCTTTCCTGGGTATTTGAATAGATTACCCGCCAAAAATCAAGCCGATCTCCAGTGCTGATAGCTGTCGGGTTTTTTCTTCCGCGGTTGAGTCCAACACCACCGAATAATTTATCGAGGAAACCCCGAAAGTTCCATAACCAATTTGCATAGTACCATCCCGATTTTCCACCGATGGCAAAAATTCTTGCTGCAGCCAGTTTCCGGTTATTGGTGTGGGCTGATTTTCGATCTACAAACACGCCGTTTTTGGGCACAGCGAGCAGCTTTTTGATCATCTCCTTCGAATAGGTTTTTCCCATCGCATCGTACCAGCTTGAAAGCACCATATTTTGCTCAATCTTCTGAAAGGCAAGATTAATAGCTTGCTTGTACGGAATTAATTTAATATCAAGTTGATCTGCTAAATCATTGGGTTCGGCTACTACATCTATGTGCATGCTGTCTACAAGATTCCGCGCCAGGCTATAAGAGGTTGAGGTTACAAAATATAACCAGTAAGAGGAAAGCTTAGGTGTCATAACAGGCACGATTAAAATGCGCCTTTTAAGCCGCCTAACCGCTGCAAACTCCAATAACATCTGCTTGTAGCTTAATATGTCCGGACCATAAATATCATAATGTTTACCGAAAGTGAATTCCTTTAACAGTACCTTAAACAGGAACTCTATCACATTTCGGATGGCAATCGGCTGGCATTTGGTATGCAGCCACTTTGGTGCAACCATAACCGGCAATTTTTCTACCAGATCGCGTATGATCTCAAATGAAGCACTGCCTGATCCCACAATTATCCCCGCCCTCAGTGTGGTGAGTGGTACTTTGCCTTGGCCCAACAATTGCTCCACTTTTTTACGGGAAGCCAGGTGTTTAGAAAGTTCAGTACTGTTCACTATCCCACTTAAAAATATAATTTGCTTCGCTGCTGTTTCGCCAATTGCTTTTGAAAAATTACGGGCAGATTTTGCTTCACTGTCACTAAAATCTTGGTTGCCACTCATTGAATGGACAAGGTAGTAAGCGGCATCAATATCTTTTGGCAGTGACTGTAAACTCTCCGGTTTCATAAGGTCAGCTTCGATAACGGTGATCTGCGCATCATGGCCAAATTTGTTTTTGTCGAAGCGTGCTGCATTTCTAACCAGGCAAAAAACATTGTGGCCCTGTTCTAACAGCACTGGAAGCAATCGCTGGGCAATATATCCGGTTGCACCGGTGAGTAGTATGTTCAAAACGTAATTTTAAGTATATCAACAGTTATCCTTCTGTTTATGTTTGCCGGGAGGTAAAGATAAATTTAATTGAAAATGAAGGAAGGAAATTAATTGCAGACTGTTATAATCAGCTTCCTATAAACGGTTAAGGATTTTATCAGCAAATACGGAATTCGTTCTTAACTCATAATCGAAATTAACCATTATGTTTTCATTGCCTGATGTAAGAAAGGTAAAATTGATCAGCGGGCAGATGAAGTTTAAAACGTAGAAGCGGAAAGTAACCCCCTTTAGTCTAATACCTCTCTTTTTCTTTTGGAAAACAGTACCGAACGGCTTTATCATATTTCGGAATTCAACCTAGGCCAGAATGTATAGATATGTTCAATGGCTTTTAATGCGTACTTTCGTTCAGCAAGATCAATAGATATGTTACGGCATCAGGGCACAAAAAGAACATATATTCATAACGTAAAACTAGCCTCCTTGCTTGGTCTAACAGCTGGTTTCGTAAATGCTGCAGGCTTTCTGGCTTTTGCAGTGCTCACCACAAATGTTACTGGGCATGCCGCACTATTTGCAGAGAAGATAGCTATGCAGGATTGGGAGACGGCGCATGTAGTGGCCTTATGGATGTTCCTGTTTTTATTTGGTGCCTTTGTTTCAAGTGTCATTGTTTCCTTTATAGGTCGTAATCAGCGTTATTCCTATGTGCTGCCAATCTTAATTGAAATCATTATCCTGGGTATTGTTGCATTGGAAGGCTACCGTTACAACGGGACAATAGTCGGAAAAGAGATTTTTGCAGGAAGCCTGCTTTTTGTAATGGGAATACAGAATGCACTGGTATCTATGGTTTCAGGCTCCGTGGTTCGTACTACGCACCTTACAGGTACTTTTACTGACCTGGGCATCGAGCTTGCACAGGTATTAAAAAAAGACACTGCTGAGCGTGCCATAATCAAGTCGCGTATCAAATTGAGGCTGGTAATCATCTTTTTCTTTTTGTTTGGGGCATTAACAGGTGCCTACCTGTATAAACGTGTTGGATTCAGCGCTTTCTTTTTACCCATTGCTGTGCTGGCCTACACGCTTTTTTATGACGTTATGCGTATCCAATTCAAACGCATTATACACAACTGGATTAACCAGAAAAACAAATATAACAATGATGTCTCCTCATGAGCTTTCAGCTGTTTCTATTTTTGTGAAAGGAAAAATATCATTTTGTATCTGTTAATACTGATATGAAGCTACAGGTGAAATAAAGTTTCAGAAAACTTATTATCAGACTATTTTTTACTTGACGCACGAATTAATCTTAAGTAGATCTATACCCTAAGCTCGAAAATTTTAAGCATCTAACCGCTAAGTAAATGGAAAGACAGGTCGCTGTCCTTTTGGTAGGTTCGGCATATTGATCTTGGGCAGACCTGCCATAATGCTGGATTGCTTACTCAGCCATAAATCCGGCCTTTGGAGCGGTAGGTGTGTAACAATTTAGGCATCATGATCCGATATTTTAATAGTTACACAATCAGATGGATAACAAAACAAGAAGCCTTGATTTTCATCAAGGCTTCTTGTTCGATTTTTTGTTGTACTCGGGGCGGGAATCGAACCCGCACGCCTTTGAAAGCACAGGATTTTAAGTCCTGCGTGTCTACCAGTTCCACCACCCGAGCATTAGCCGCTGCCGATCTCCATCGGCTTGGTTAACTTAAAAATAAATGCCTTCTGGTAGGAAGGCATTTAGAGCGAAAGACGAGATTCGAACTCGCGACCCCGACCTTGGCAAGGTCGTGCTCTACCAACTGAGCTACTTTCGCAAATTAATACATGGTGTTGTATTCCTTTGGGGTTGCAAATATAGAAATATAAATATCACTATCAAAAAATAATTTTATTTTTTTGCTTTTTAAGGTGTGTTTAGTGGCTTTTTGTGTTGAGGTAGTTGATCAATTTTCATGATTTAATCTTGAAATTTGAAGATTATCAGGGAGTTAAAATGAGGGTTGTTAGCAGATGGGGGATTTGATCAGGCATAAAAAAAATAATAAAATTGCTGTCTATCCATTACACCAGCTACAATTAATTATTTTGATCAATATTAACTTTTTGTAAATTGCTCAGACCTATATAAATGATAAGGTTAGTGTTTGCAGCTTAGAATGGAAACACGGTTTGATTTTATTTAAGCAAATGATAAAACAGTTTACCGAATGAATAAACGAATAAACGCACTCACCATTATAATAATATGCGTGCTCTTGGCCTGCCATTCAACAACAGCAGAGCGGAAAGCATCAGGAAAGCTAAGTCCTGTTCATGACCAAAATGTTATTCCACAAAAACAAAATAATAAGCTTGAGCATGTTGCCCAATTAACTTTTATGGAATATCTTGATGACGGCGATTACTTTCAGATCTTAGCTAAAAAGGGCGATAGCTCATTTAGTTTCATCAATGAAACCGATACCAGCAGAAATTTAAATCGTGGAGACCAGATACAGGTGGTATGGAAGAATGGTACGGTTACCGTTCCCGGCGATAATGAATCTGAAATGCCAGCCAAGTTAATACTTTCCATAAAGAAAACAGGAGAGGGGCCGGTAACTGCTTTCAGAAACAGCTATGGTAAAAAATTAAAATATACCTGGAACGACAAGGAATTTACTTCGACCTATCTTAACAAAGTTTATTTGTTAACGGAGTATTATCTTACACAAACCAAAAATCCTTTGCTGCGGGAGGCCATTAAAAACCGGCAGGAGCTGACATATTCTATTGAGTCGGCAGAAAGGAACAGTCAGCACTTCAAGGTAATTGGTATTGCGCCAATAGGTCCAACCGGCAGTAATATTGTTCAATGGCTTTACGTTGAAGAAGAGAATGGCCGGATTTACGAGTATAATCTTCCGGAGGATAAACTGGTCGCTTTTAATTAATACTATATTTCTTTCGCAAACTGTTTTTAACGTAGTAATACACTTTTTAATTTGAATAACGCAGCACAGGTAACATTGAACATGCACAGAACTATTTTAAAATACTGGATAATAGATTTACTGATAGGTTTAGTTTTATATGCTGCATACACTATTACCATTATGAATAAAACTGCTAGTGGCAATGGGTTCTTCGCAAATGTGCTGTATTTCTTGGATATCGTTTTAAATCTGGGTTATTCTTTATTGTATCTTATTGCAGTGGCAATTTGCTCTTTTACCGTTTTTTTGAACTTCTTCAGCAAGATAAGACATCATTCTATTCTTTCTTGGCTTAGTTTTTCTGGAGCACCTGTTTTAGTGGTGGCAATGCCCATCATTAGTTTATGGATATCAACTTATGATTTTAGCAAAAATGTCATGACAGAACTTTTGATCTTTTCAATACTTTATCCATGCATCACAACAATTTTATATCTGCAATTCAGAAAAAAATATAAAACATTGAATGGTCTAGCCAGCACAGACGCATTAGATGTAGAGCATTAAGCAAATGTGAAAATAATGGAGAGATACTAAAGCATATAAATCGAAAACAAATCTTAATTAGAAAATGATTAAAGTTTGTTTCAAAACAAAAAAGTCCGATCATGTTGACCGGACTTTTCGTTGTGTACTCGGGGCGGGAATCGAACCCGCACGCCTTTGAAAGCACAGGATTTTAAGTCCTGCGTGTCTACCAGTTCCACCACCCGAGCATTAGCCGCTACCGATCTCCATCGGCTTGGTTAACTTTAAAATAAATGCCTTCTGGTAGGAAGGCATTTTGGAGCGAAAGACGAGATTCGAACTCGCGACCCCGACCTTGGCAAGGTCGTGCTCTACCAACTGAGCTACTTTCGCATTTACAAAACTGATGTTGTTGTTTCGTTTTGGTGATGCAAATATAGGCAGATTTATATTTCTGTCAAGAGATTTTTTATTAAAAATTTAATATTTAATTTAAATTGCTGGCTTTCAGTACCAGTAAAATTAAATCAGTTTCAAATCCTTTTGCCTGAAGGTAGCTCATCAGCTTATTTTTCCTTTTAAAAGGATCATTTTCTCCCAAACTTTGCGCTTTTTTTGCCGCTAATTTTTCCAGCGTCTGTAAATAATCATCCTCATCTATACTGTAAATTGCCTTTTGTAGAATTTTATCAGGCACACCTTTCAATTTCAGCCCCTGTTTAATTTTAACCCGCCCCCAATTTTTAATGTTAAATTTACCTGATGCATAACTTTTGGCAAATCTTTCTTCATTTAAAAAATTGTTGATGATCAGGTCGGTAATGATTTCTTCAAGTTCGTCGCCACGCATGCCCCATTCAACCAATTTATAGCGTACCTCTTTTTGCGAGCGCTCCTGGTAAACACAAAAACTTTCAGCTTTGGCCAAAGCTTGTTTTTTATCTAATAATACTGCTTCTTGTTTACCGCTTTTCATAATTAATTACTGAAATTCGTAAAAATAAAAGCGATTACCGTATTTTTCTGAATATAATAGCATGCAAAATCCAATATATACTGTTGCCAAAATAGCCGAAATTTTAAATGCCAATACAAAATTGTTTGATGGAGAGGTAATTATCCAGTACCTGGTGATGGATAGCCGTTCGGTTTTAGTGCCTGAAAGTTCGTTGTTTTTTGCGCTGTCTTCACACCGCAATGGACACGAATTTATAAAAGATGCCTATGCAAAAGAAATCAGGAATTTTGTTATTACCGAAGCGAAATACATTCACGAATATCCGGATTGCAATTTTTTATTGGTCAATGATGCCCTGGCAGCACTACAAAAGTTAAGTGCTTACCATCGGAATCAATTCCATTTAAAAACAATAGGTATTACAGGGAGCAATGGAAAAACCATCGTTAAAGAATGGTTGTATCAGCTTTTGGCAACCGACTTTAATATTGTTAAGAGTCCGAAAAGTTATAATTCGCAAATAGGGGTGCCGCTTTCTGTATGGCAGATGGAGGCCGGCCATACCCTTGGCATTTTTGAAGCCGGTATTTCTGCAGTGGATGAGATGCAGCATTTGGCAGAAATTATCCAGCCCGAAATCGGGATCCTAACCAATATCGGTGAAGCACATGCTGAAGGATTTAGTTCCAAAGAAGAAAAACTTACCGAAAAACTAAAACTTTTTGCAGCATCTGAACTATTTATTTATTCGCCGGAGTATGTAAATAACACGGGTATAAAAAACCTGCCGGGTAAAAAACAGTTTAGCTGGAGCAGTAAACAGGCGGCAGATCTGCAGATCACCACTGTTGAACCTATTGAAGGAAAATGTTATTTAAGGGCCATTTATCAGAATAGAGAAATTGAATGCATTTTGCCTTTTAAAGATAAAGCTTCAATAGAAAATGGTATGATCTGCTGGGCAACTTTATTGGCTTTAGGTTATACACCAGAGCAGGCAGATCTGCGCCTGGAGAAACTGAGCCATGTAAGCATGCGCCTGGAACTGAAAAACGGCATTAACCAATGTTCTATTATTGACGATTCTTACAGCGCTGATATCTCTTCTTTAGCCATAGCGCTTGATTTTTTAAATCAACAGAACCAGCATCTCAAGAAAACCGTTATCCTTTCCGAATTATTCGAAACCGGTAGAGACGATTTTGATTTGTATACTGAAATAGCGGGGTTGCTCTCGCAGAAAAAAATAAACCGACTGATTGGCATTGGTACAAACATTGCCCGTTATGCCAATCTTTTTAAGTTCGAAACCCAGTTTTTTAACAATACCAATGCTTTTGTGGAGGCTTTTCCAGGTTTACACTTTAACCACGAAACCATATTGGTAAAAGGGGCCAGGCGTTTTGAATTTGGGCGCATCAGTAAATTGCTCACCCAAAAAATACACGATACGGTATTAGAGATCGACCTGAATGCCATGGTGGGCAATCTGCAGTTTTATCGTGCTAAAATTAAGCCTGGCGTTAAAATAATGGCTATGGTTAAAGCCTTCTCCTATGGAAGTGGAAGTTTCGAAATCGCCAATTTATTGCAGTTCCATAAGGTAGATTATCTGGCGGTAGCTTATGCCGATGAGGGTATTGCTTTGCGGAAGGCCGGAATTACTTTGCCTATTATGGTGATGAGTCCGGAAGAATCTGCATTCGAAGCCATTATCAAACACAGGCTGGAACCCGAAATTTATAGTGTAGAAATCCTGAACAGCTTCTTAAATGCGCTATCAGATTATGATTTCGATTATCCCATCCACATTAAAATAGATAGTGGCATGCACCGTTTAGGCTTTGATCAAGCCGAAATCGATGCCTTGTCTGTACTGTTAAAAAAATCGGCAAGGGTAAAAGTGCAGACCATTTTTTCTCACCTGGTGGCTAGTGATGCCGCAGAGCACGATGGATTTACCCGGCAGCAGATCGATCAATTTAAAATCGTAGCCAATCAATTGGTTAACATTTTAGGCTATAAGCCATTATTGCATATCTCCAATACCTCTGGAATCTCACGCTGGCCTGATGCACAAATGGATATGATACGTTTGGGTATAGGGTTGTATGGTTTTGATTCTGCTATAGCTAATAACCGGGGTTTGCAGACGGTAATGGTACTTAAAACTACGGTTACCCAGGTGAAAACTTTGGCTCCTGGTGAAACTGTAGGTTACAGTAGGAGAGGCATAATGCCAAATGGCGGAAAAATAGCAACCGTAAAAATTGGCTATGCAGACGGATATACCCGATATTTTGGTAATGGCATTGGCAAAATGCTGATCAATGGCCATTTGGTGCCTACAATTGGCTCAATCTGTATGGATATGACTATGCTGGATGTTACCGGTATAGAGGTGAAGGCTGGCGATGAGGCTATTGTTTTTAATAAAGAGCATACCATTATGCAGTTGGCCAAAGATATCGGTACCATTCCGTATGAAATCCTGACCAATATTTCGCAACGGGTTAAAAGGGTATATTTCTATGAATAGTTCATTGGATTAGCTGTTCATTGGTCATTAGTATGGCAAATAGCCTGTTGATTCAGTTGTTAATTGGTCATTGGTATAGCAAAATGCCTATTTAATATACTAGTTAATTGGCTAATAGTCTGATGGTTTATCAGTTCATAGTCATCGGTAACCAGCAATTGCATAAAATATGCACCCTATACAAATGAACTAATGACGAACGGGCGATTGAACTAATTTATTATACCCGATCGCTTGTTTGTATATCCTATACAGATGAACTAATAACTGATGAACGATTGCTAGAATATACAGCCTGCACCAATGCACTAATGACTAATGAACCAATAAACACTTATAACTAAAAAAAATACTAATTTTACAGCATGAATAAAATCGGGAAAGCTATTTTAAACTATTTAATTAAAGGTTTATTAATTGTTGTACCCATTGCCGTGAGTATTTTTATTGTGGTTTGGGCAGTTACAACAGTTGATAGCTGGTTAAATGTAAACAATATCTTAGGTGTAAATCCGCACACAGGCGAAAGCCGCAATATTCCCGGTTTAGGTTTATTAACGGTTTTGGCCATTATTCTGCTTGCTGGTATTTTTGTAACCAATTTGGTTACCGAACCCATGTACCATTGGTTTCAGCGGATGATGCAGCGTTTACCGCTACTGAACTTTATCTATTCATCTATCAAAGATTTAACAGAGGCTTTTGTTGGCGATGAGAAGAAATTTAATCACCCGGTGCTGGTGGAAGTAGAGGGTGGTTTAAAAAAGATTGGGTTTTTAACGCAAAACGATTTACATAAGCTTGATTTACCCAATGAAGTAGCGGTTTATTTCCCGCTTTCCTATTCATTTGCAGGTCAGTTATGTATCGTACAGCGGGATAAGGTTACCGATTTAAAAATGACAGCAGCTGATGCCATGAAACTTGTAGTTAGTGGTGGTGTAAGCGGACTTTAAACAATTTTCTGAATGATTACGATATTTCATCATAACAGGTGTACTAAAAGCCGGAGTGCTTTAGCAGCATTAGAAAACAGTGGAAAGGCTTTTGAGGTCGTTTATTATCTGGAAACGCCACCCAATAAAAGTGAGCTAAAAGAAATGATCAGCAAACTGGGCATTAAACCATTGGAATTAATCCGAAAAGGGGAAAAGGTCTTTACTGAAAATTATAAAAGTAAAAACTTAAGTGATGAAGAATGGATTGATGTGATGATTGCGCATCCCATTTTAATTGAAAGACCCATCATTATTTCAGGAAACAAAGCGGTAATCGCGAGGTCAACAGAAAAAATTAATGAGATATTGGGTTAACTGGCATCAAACATTGGATCCGGCAATGTTCTTGAAAATATATTTCCAAGTGCGATCGTCATGCTGAATTTATTTCAGCATCTATGTAGAATATAGGAGGATAACTCTTGACGTAGCGTCCCGCTACGGTATAAAATAGTTCTGTAATTTAAGTTTTATATTTTAATGAGACACTAAGATCATGTAGATTCTTCGCTGCACTCAGAATGACAGATTAAAAAATGCTTTTAAAGGTAAGCATGCAAAATATAAAAACAATCAGGCCAAAAACTAGTCTCGAATAATATTCCCGGACAAAAAGTCCACACAAAATGAGTAGATCATCATCTACATTGGTGTGTAACAAACCACTTCCTGCTGAAGCATTAAAAAGGATCTGTTTATCTTTATGGTTATTTAACGACCAGCGGCTTAACCAGCTGTTTTGATAACTCCAATCGAAAGTTTCGCCAGAGGCAAACACAATTTTTGCTTTAAAACCCAGCCAGTCATAGGTAATTACGGCCAAAACCGTATTCTTGTTGTCAAGAATTTTAGTTTCAGGTTTAGAAAACCCTTCACTTTTAAACATATAAATACCCGCTTGCGTAGTAGATATTGCCGAATTTTTCCATGAAATAAAATTCATCGAAAATTTTAATAATCTGTTGTTAAATACCTGATAATTACTGTCAAATAAACCTTTTCTCCAACTTAATATCTGTTCCATCTCACAAAGATTTTATTTACATCATTAATGATGGCGAAGCGTTGAGGTGGTAATAACCGGAACGATGCAGGCGATTAAGAGAACGCTCATTCTGTTGTAAACCTGTTTAATAAATAAACCCGCAACTACCAATAATTTATTGTCGGTGTCGGAAGATATTGCCCCACTGTTACTGTTAGAAGTGTATATAATATGCTCATCCTTGTAATTGCTTACCGTCCATTTCGATTTCCAGATGCCGGTTGCTTTCCATTCGTACTGTTCTCCGCTATTTAAACTGATTAATGCTTTTGATTTCCAGCAGTCGTAAGTAATGATGGCAAGAACTTCATTTGTTTTACGATCGATTACCTTAGTATTAGATTGCCAGAATCCCTCGTTTACAAATTGAAAGTTTTGATCTTCGAACACACTTTCAGCGTTGCTTGTCCACATTCCGAAAGTAATGGCGCCTTTTTGCAACCCATCTACAAAGAGCTGAAAATTCCCGCTGAACCAATCGCTCTTCCAGTTGATCAATTTCGACATTTTTATTACGTTTTATTTTAGATACCGGTTGTCTGAAGTTGTTACAATAAAAAAGTGCTTATGGTTCGTAAGCACTTTTTCAGTTGCCAGTTTTAAATTGGCAGTTTTCAGTTTACCGGTTAACCAATTTGAACAATTAGCTGATTATACAATACCACTAGAAATTCGGTTTAAGTACATATTTATCGTAGAAACGGAAAATATGTTCTGCGGCTTCTTCTGCCGTATCAACCAATCTGAAAAGGTTTAAATCTTCTTCATGAATATTGTGTTCTTTTTGCAACATGGTTCCTTTAATCCAATCGATTAGTCCGCCCCAATAATCAACACCAACCAATACAATCGGAAAACGGGCGATTTTGCCGGTCTGGATCAGGGTTAAGGCTTCAAATAGTTCATCCATTGTGCCAAAACCACCCGGTAATACCACAAAACCCTGGCTGTATTTCATAAACATTACCTTACGCACAAAGAAATAATCAAACTCCAGTAACTTATTATGATCGATATATTTATTGTGGAACTGCTCAAAGGGTAACTCAATATTTAAACCTACCGACTTCCCGCCATTGGTATGCGCACCTTTGTTCCCCGCTTCCATAATACCCGGGCCACCACCGGTAATAACACCATAACCTCTATCGGTTAATAATTTACCGCACTGCTCGGCCAATTGGTAATACCGGTGTGTTTGGGCGGTACGTGCCGAACCATAAATGGTAACACAGGGACCAATTTTAGCTAATTTTTCAAAGCCGTCTACAAATTCGGCCATGATTTTAAAAATTTGCCAGGAGTCGGTTACTTTAATTTCCTGCCAGTCTTTGTTTTCAAAAGCACTTCTAATTTTTTCTTCACTCGTCATATACTGTTATTCTAATATTAAAATTTGGTTTGCGCATCGGTCTTCTTGCTGATGAACAACAAACCTAAAAATGTGATTAAACCGTTGATTAAAATCAGTTCAACACTAAAAACATATCCTCCTAATATTGCGGCAGAATTGCTTGCAAGCAAGTAACATAAAAAAGGTGATAATAAGCAAACTATTGGCACTAATTTATCGTGAAGACCACGTTTTTTTACAAATAATCCAAAACTATATAAGCCTAAAAGAGGTCCGTAGGTGTAAGAGGCGATGGTGAAAATCAAACTCACAACAGAGGAGCTGTTCAGCGCATTGATCACGATAATTACCAGAAACATCAAAATAGAAAAGACAACGTGTACCGTATGGCGTTTTTTTACAGCATCTTTAGCATTTACATTTTCTGCTTTAGCCATGCCTAAAAAGTCTACACAGAAAGAAGTGGTTAACGCAGTAAGGGCTGAGTCGGTAGTGGCGAAAGTTGCTGCGGTTAGGCCTAACATGAATATTATTGCAGGCACAGCACCAAGGTTATTCAGTGCAATTTCGGGGAACAATAAATCTGTACGCGGTTTACCCGTGAGGTGATCTAATGGAATGTCGATACCATTTTTAGCTGCGAAAATGTACAACAACGCGCCTACACTTAAAAAGAAGACATTTAAAATTACAAATACACCAGTGAAGGTAAACATGTTTTTTTGTGCTTCTTTAATGGTGCCCATGCTCAGGTTTTTCTGCATCAGATCCTGATCCAAACCCGTCATGGCAATGGTTACAAAAATACCACCGATAAACTGTTTACTGAAATAGAATTTATTGGTCAGGAAATTATCTAAAAAGAATATTTTGGAATAACTGCTGTTTTTTACGGTCTCAAAGGCTTGAGGAATATTGAAATTAAGGCTATTGCAAATGAAATAAATGGTTAAGAAAACAGATAAAACGAGGAAGAACGTTTGTAAAGTATCGGTAATGATAATGGTTTTTAACCCGCCTTTAAACGTGTAAGACCAAATGAGTGCCAAAGAAATCAGTACTGTTAACCAAAAGGGTACGCCATAATTGTCGAATATAAAACGCTGTAAAACAATTACGACGAGGTATAATCTGGTTGCAGAGCCCAATGTACGGCTCAATAAAAATATCGAAGCAGCTGTTTTATAGCTATAATGGCCTAATCTCTTTTCGATATAGCTGTAAATAGAGGTTAAGTTCATCCGATAGTAGAGCGGGAGCAAAACTGTGGCTATTATGATAAAGCCGACCGCATTACCCAGCACAAATTGAAAATACTGAAACTGGTTTCCACTGGGTGCACCTACTTCCCCTGGTACCGAAATAAAAGTAACACCCGAAAGTGCCGTTCCAATCATTCCAAAAGCTACCAGGTACCATTTAGAATTTCGGTTAGCAACAAAGAAAGTACTATTGTCTGACGATTTTTGAGAGGTTACAAACGAAATGATAATCAGTAACAGGAAGTAACCAATTAGAAAACATAAGAGAATGGTTGGAGACATAGTTTTGTGTTAAGCTGATAAATGTAAAAAAAACTATCAAATCAAGCAATATTCTTATTAGTCTGAAGTCCGGAGTTAAAACGTCAAATAACCAATATGCAATTATCAGACACCAAGAATCAATATATAATGACCAATAAACGCTAATCAGTTTTCAATTGGCAATTTGCAGTTATCAATGAACCAATATCCAGTTTTCAGTTGGCAATTTGCAGTTACCAATGAACCAATGACTAATGAACTATTGAACTAACAAACGATTTTACCTATTTTTGCACTATGAATTTTTCATCCAAGCTGCTCGAAGATGCGGTAAACGAATTCTCAAAACTTCCTGGTGTGGGGCAAAAAACAGCTTTACGTTTGGTATTACATCTTTTAAATAAGGAGCAGGAGGAGGTAAATCAGTTTGGTAATACGTTTATAAAACTTAAACAACAGATTAAACACTGCAGTACCTGCCATAATATTTCTGATTATGCGGTTTGCGAAATCTGTACTTCCCATAAACGTGATAAAGAAACCATTTGTGTGGTAGAAGATACGCGCGATGTAATGGCCATAGAAAATACTGGACAATATTTTGGTGTTTACCATGTTTTAGGTGGTTTAATTTCACCAATGGATGGTATTGGCCCTTCTGATTTGTTTATTGAAGGTTTGGTCGCCAGGATGGCAGCAGGAGGCATTAAAGAAGTGATTTTAGCTTTAAGTCCGAATATGGAAGGTGATACCACTTTATTCTATCTCTATAAAAGACTGAAAGAATTTAATGTCCCCGTAACCACCATTGCACGTGGAATTGCTTTTGGTGGCGAGCTCGAATATACCGATGAAATTACATTGGGCCGATCAATCATCACCCGTGTGCCTTATGAAACCGCGATGATGAAATAGTCATAATATAACCTATAGTGGTATCAAGTCTTGCTAATTGCTACTCGATACTTGCTACTCCATACTCAATACTTGCTACCCAATACTAATTACTCAATACTTTCTACTACAAATAAATGAACCTAAAAAATAAAGTAATCATCATCACCGGGGCATCAAGCGGAATTGGAAAAGCCTGTGCGGAAGAATTTGCCAAGCGTGGTGCCAATCTGGTTTTAGCCGCCCGTCAATACGTTACCCTGTGCGAAATCACTGCAGAACTGGAGAAAAAACATGGCATCAGAGCGGTGGCGGTACAAGCCGATGTGAGTAAAGAAGAAGATTGCGGACTCATTATCAAACAAGCATTAGTATCGTTTCAAAAGATTGATATCCTGGTGAACAATGCCGGATTATCGATGCGTGCCCTGTTTAACGATCTGGATTTATCGGTGCTTAAAAACCTAATGGATGTAAACTTTTGGGGATCGGTATATTGTACCAAGTATGCTTTGCCAGAGATTTTAAAAACAAAAGGAACAGTGGTAGGCGTATCGTCTATTGCAGGTTACCGTGGCTTACCTGGCCGGACAGGTTATTCGGCTTCAAAGTTTGCTATGAATGGTTTTATGGAATCTTTACGTACCGAATTGCTTAAAACCGGTGTAAATGTGATGGTGGCCTGTCCTGGATTTACAGCTTCAAATATCCGGGTAACCGCCTTATCCAAAGATGGTGCAGCACATGGAGAAACCAGTATGGATGAAGGTAAAATGATGTCATCAGAAGAAGTGGCCAGCATTATTGCCGATGGCATTGAACAACGCAAACGAACTTTAGTCATGACCAGACAAGGGAAACTGGCCGTTTGGATGAATAAGCTTTTTCCTGCGTTTGTAGATAAAAAGGTTTTTGATTTGTTCGCGAAAGAAAAGAATCCGTTGATTAAGGCTTAAGGTAGAGGGTTTAAGGCATAAGGTAAGTAGAATAGCGTATTGCGGTTAGAGTTTGGCGTTGCGGTTGCACAGTTATGTTGGCGGTTTAAGCTAAAGTAATTGTCAGTCTGGGCGGAGTCGAAGACTTTGTGCCAATTGTTTAGCGAATTACCTTATCCATTCTAGATTGAATAGATCCGGAAATAAATCCGGTAGCTATTGGATCAGGGTGACGAATCATGGGTAGAAGTGTTGGGGGTATAGATAAAGGATTTAAACTGTAAGGCTAATGGGTTAGCGGATGTGCTTGGTGCCTATAATTGTCTTGATACCTGATACTTTCTACTTAATACTCGCTACTAACAAATCTACACTAACAACAATTTCGTTTATTAACTGTTGAGTTGGAAAAACTTTATGATGTACAAATACTTTGTTTTATTGATGCTCTTGTTTCAAACGTTACTTTCTTCTGCCCAGGTTAAAAAGGTAAAAAACATCAATTATGCTGGCAATACCGATGAAGCCAATACACTGAATATTTTTTACAAAAACGATAGTATCAAAAATAAACCTGTTTTGATTTTCATTCACGGTGGTTCGTGGAGCAGTGGCAAAAAAGAAACTTACTGGTGGTTGGGGAGGAATTTCGCGCGGAAAGGCGTGGTTGCCGTCATCATCAATTACCCTTTGGCACCGAATGTTCAATACGAAAAAATGAGCGACGATTGTGCTTTGGCTGTAAAGTGGGTAAAAGAGCATATAGCCGATTATACGGCGAGTCCGGAAAAGATTTTTGTAATGGGACATTCTGCCGGAGCGCATCTGGGCGAACTGATCAATGCCGATCCTAAATTTTTTAAACAGGCTGGAATAGCGAATCCGGTTAAAGGAGTAATCCTGAACGACCCATTCGGTTTGGACATGCACGAATATTTAAGTACTGCTGAAAAAGACCATTTTTATTTCGATTTCATCCGCACTTTTACCGATCAGCCTGCCGTTTGGACAGTTGCTTCACCATTAGCCTATGTAAACAATATTAAAAACCCTCATTTACTCTTTTATGGTGGTAAAACCTACGGCGCTATTAAATTGCAAACGCCAAGGTTGTATGAAAAGCTTAAAGCCAAAAATATTCCTGTAGAAATAAAAGAAATTAAAGGCAAAAGCCATGTGCCGATGATCAGTCAGATGATTTTTGGCGGGAATCAGTTGTATAAGGATATTTTGGATTTTATACAAAAGACATCTTCGTAAGAGTTGTCAACTTTCTTGCCTCTTTGCTCTTAAAGTTGACAAATCTGGATCCTTTGGAGAGGTTATCGGTAAGACAGAGTGATTTTATTTATTGCACCGCTCCAACTCACTTAAACCCGACAGCAGCGGAAATCCTTTTTGTTTGCAGCAAACTCGAATATCCGGTCATCTGCAGCCTATGGAAAAAATCTTTCACACTTCATGATGACACCACCACAAAAAGATTGTAGTGTATGGCGGGACTACCGCAACCGATTGGCACAGAAACCTGCTTTCCAAAAAAAGAAAAGGCACTTCTAAAGCGATAAAGGCCTTACACCGTCCGCGTAACCTTATCCAGTTTACTATAATCCATCACCATTTTGCCTTCTTCGTTATGGTAATACATTTTCTCAAACTTAGCATCCATTTCTATTTCTTCATCCTGGTAACTGGTTCTGGTGTGGATCGTCTGCGAGAAAGTATCATCAAAAGCTTTAAGAATTACAAAAACCTCTACTTCGGCATGCTGCAGCTCGGATAAGGATTTTTCGAAAAACGGACTATCTTCCGTAATCGGGTGTACCAAGGTCCAGTTTAAAGAGAGGATGCCGATTTTATTGCGCTCCAATGCCAGAGGATAAAATTTTCTTACATGTTTGCCGTCAACCGTTTCATTGTACGACATCACCATCTGCACTTCTACTTCGATAAGCTGGTTGCGGCGTAAATTAACCAAACGGCACATCAAGCCATGTCCTTTTTCGTAAGGTGCAATCACCATTTTTTTGCTGAAACTTACTTTAGAAGTTGGTCTGCTGAAACGGCCATACAATAAACCTGTAGCTAATGCAAAAGCCAGTAAACCCAACATGCTCTCGAAAGCGGCAAGCACACTGGTAATAAAGCCCTGTGGTGAAATGTGGCCATAACCCACCGTAGAAATGGTTTGCGCAGAAAAGAAAAAGGCATCAAAAAACTGATCGCGGAGGGTTAAACCTTTAGCACCCTCTAAGTTTTCGATCCCAACTACATTATATAATATTGCAAAAATGGTGTTTACAATGAGGTAGGCTATAAGAATAACAAAGAAAAAACGTGTCCAGCTCATGGTGACCAGACGGGTGTAAGTATCATCGAATTTAAACCATGGCAGGCCGGTCCGCTCTATATTTGCCGAACCATCGGGATTAAGCATGCGCTGATTTTTGGTAACGGGATTGGAACCGAAACCGAAATCATCATTAAAGTGTACTTTTCTTTTAAAGAAAGCCATATATTTTTAGAAAGATTTTGGAATATTAAAAAACTATGTCAATATTTGCTTTATACAAACATGATCATTAAAAACTTAAATAACAATTGGTGGTGGCATAACGAAATTCGTTAGGCAAATTCTATTGTTATATATTTTAAAATATTTTAAATACAACGAAGAGGATTGCCCAAAAAGCAATCCTTTTTTTATGCAGTTTTTTAAAACATCGCCACGGTTCGTGTCTCCACGAACCGGAATAAACATAATGGTTTGTAGACACACAAACCATGGCACAAGATTGAATACAAAAACATGAAAAAGATATTAAACCATTTATTCGAGAACAAGAGTTTTAGCAGGGAAGAAGCAAAGAGTATTTTAATCTCCATTTCGGAAGGCGCATTTAATTCTTCGCAGATTGCTGCCTTTATTACTGCTTATGCCATGCGGAATATTACCGTACAGGAACTGCAGGGCTTTAGGGATGCCATGTTGGATATGTGCGTAAAGGTAGACCTTTCTGCTTACGATCTGATCGATCTTTGCGGAACCGGCGGCGATGGGAAAGACACCTTCAACATTTCTACCTTATCATCATTTGTGGTGGCAGGGGCAGGGCATCATGTAGCCAAACATGGTAATTACGGTGTTTCTTCGGGTTGCGGATCATCAAACGTAATGGAATACCTGGGCTATAGCTTTACCAACGATGAAGCTACTTTAAGGCGTAATTTAGATACTGCGGGGATCTGTTTTTTACATGCACCACTATTTAATCCTGCCATGAAAATTGTGGCACCGATCCGTAAAGAACTTGGGGTAAAAACATTTTTTAATATGTTGGGCCCAATGGTTAACCCAGGGCAACCAAAATACCAGATGGTGGGCGTTTTTAGTTTGGAACTGGCTCGCTTATATGCTTATTTATACCAGGATACCGATAAAAGCTATACTATTGTGCATGCACTGGAGGGTTATGATGAAGTTTCGTTAACCTGTGATGTAAAAACCTTTTCAAATAAGGGCGAGCAGATTTTAACACTTGAGGATATGGGCTTCGAAAAGGTGGATGTAAATGCCATTAAAGGTGGCGATACGGTAGCATCATCAGCCAAAATATTTATGGATGTACTTAATGGCGAGGCAACTGATGTGCAGAACAATGTAGTATTGTGCAACTCTGCATTGGCCATTAAAACCATCAAACCTCAACAGTCTTTCGCCGATTGTTTTTATGAAGCAGAAGAATCGCTGATGGGTAAAAAAGCTTTACATAGTTTTAAACAGTTACTGGCATGCTAAAATTAAAGGTTTGTGGCATGCGTTTAGCCGCTAATATTGCTGCGGTTGCGGGATTGCAACCTGATTATTTAGGCTTTATTTTTTATGAGCAATCACCGAGGTTGATTAGTGATGTTTCAGCAGAACTGATCAAATACATTCCCGCTGAAATCAAAACTGCTGGTGTTTTTGTAAATGAAGAGCTTGAAAAAGTAAAAGATAAAGTAAACACATTGAAGTTAAAGGCTGTTCAGTTACATGGAAGCGAATTGCCGGAATATGCTACCGCATTAAAATTAAGTTTTCCTGATGTAGAAGTAATCAAAGCTTTTGGGATAGATGAAGATTTCGATTTTTCAGCTTTGGAAGCTTATTTAGGCACTGTTGATTATTTTCTGTTCGATACCAAGACAAAAGCACATGGCGGATCGGGAAAAACATTTAATTGGTCTGTTTTAGACCGATATACATACACAAAACCCTATTTTTTAAGCGGTGGAATTGACTTGGAACATACCAATGCCATTAAAAACATAAAGGATGATCGTTTATATGCGTTAGACATTAACAGTCGCTTCGAAACCGAACCTGGACTAAAAGATGCTGATAAAATTAAAGAATTTATAAAAGAAATGACTACAAAATAATGTCATGATGAAGTTGATTAAAATATAGGTTGATCCGTCATCCCGAATGAATTTGGGATCGTATTGCAATAGCTTTATGATTCTCCGCGGGCGGAAATGACGACTTATCTTTAGCGGCTATCATTATGACAAACCAGTTGATAAAATATTATGAAATACAAAGTAAACGAAAAAGGATATTACGGAGATTTTGGAGGTGCGTACATCCCCGAAATGCTTTATCCGAATGTAGAAGAACTGCGTCAGAATTATTTAAAGATTATTGCCGATCCTGATTTCCAAAAGGAATTTCATCAGTTATTAAAAGATTACGTAGGCCGTCCTTCACCATTGTATCTGGCTAAAAGGTATTCTGAAAAGTATGGAGCCAATATTTTCTTGAAAAGAGAGGATTTAAACCATACCGGTGCCCACAAGATCAATAATACCATCGGGCAGATTTTACTGGCCGAAAAACTGGGTAAAAAACGGATCATTGCCGAAACCGGTGCTGGTCAGCATGGCGTAGCCACAGCAACGGTTTGTGCACTGCGTAACCTGGAGTGTGTGATTTACATGGGCGAGGTCGATATCGAGCGTCAGGCGCCAAATGTGGCCCGGATGAAAATGTTGGGCGCAAAGGTTGTTCCGGCAAGTTCGGGTAGTAAAACCTTAAAAGATGCCACCAATGAGGCCATGCGCGACTGGATCAATAACCCGGTTGATACACATTATATTATCGGTTCAGTTGTTGGTCCGCACCCTTACCCTGATATGGTGGCGATTTTCCAATCGATCATCTCTGAAGAAACCAAAAAACAGCTGTTGGAGCAAACCGGTAGCGACCAGCCTGATTATGTTTTGGCTTGTGTTGGCGGAGGAAGTAACGCCATGGGTATGTTTTACCACTTTATGGATGATGAAAACGTAAAACTGATCGCTGTTGAAGCAGCAGGAAAAGGTGTATCAAGCGGATTTTCGGCTGCTACCACTTACCTGGGCCATGAAGGCGTTTTACACGGTAGTAGAAGTATTTTAATGCAAACGCCAGATGGACAAGTAGTTGAGCCTCATTCGGTTTCGGCAGGACTGGATTATCCGGGTATTGGTCCACAGCATGCACATTTGTTTAAAACCGGTCGCGGACAGTATGTTTCTATCACCGATGAAGAAAGTTTGGATGCGGGTTTGCTTTGCACTCAACTGGAAGGCATTATCCCTGCCATAGAAAGTGCGCATGCGCTGGCTTATTTAGAAAAAATGGAATTTAAAGGTGGCGAAAATGTCGTAGTTTGTCTTTCAGGCCGCGGCGACAAGGACTTGGATACTTATATCAAATATTTTAATTTATAGCCATCATCCGTTTTACATTTTTCATCTTACATGATTATGAATCGTATCAAAAAACTCTTCCAGGAGAAGAAAAATATATTATCAATTTATTATACTGCTGGTTATCCTAATATTGGCGATACCATTCAGATTGCTGAAGCCCTGCAAAAATCAGGTGCAGATATATTGGAAATCGGCTTTCCTTATTCTGATCCGGTTGCTGACGGACCGGTGATCCAGGCGAGTAGCAAACAATCCCTTGATCAGGGGATGACACTTAAACTGCTTTTCGAACAGTTGAAAGACTTACGTAAACATGTTACTATTCCCGTTTTGCTAATGGGCTATGTAAATCCGGTTTTGCAGTTTGGCGTAGAAAAATTTTGCGAGGCCTGTGCCGAAGTAGGGGTAGATGGTTGTATCGTGCCAGATTTGCCGATGGTTGAGTATGAGGAGTTTTATAAAGATTGCTTCGAAAAACATCATTTGAGCAACGTATTTTTAATTACCCCTCAAACTGCCGAAGAGCGTATTCGCAAAATAGATGGTTTAACCAATGGATTTATTTACCTGTTATCATCTTCGGCTACAACCGGTAAAAACTTAGAAGTTGGCAATACTACCGAAACTTATTTTAGTAGGATTAAAAATATGAACCTGAAAAATCCAACGATGATTGGTTTTGGGATCAGCGATAAGCAAACTTTTGATAAGGCCTGTTCTTATGCCAATGGTGCCATCATTGGAACGGCTTTCGTTAAAGCCATTGCCGATGGAAATTTAGAAGAAAGCGTACGTAATTTTATGAAAAAATTTAAGGATTAAAATCATCAATCGTTTAATGATCGTGATCTAGCAAAGCGTAATGCAGCTTAGAAAGCTAAAAATAAATTTCTTATTAACCTGAGTTTAATTAATAATAATCTTTTATTCGTCTGCATGAATATTTTGCATCAACGGGTCGTCACCCTGACCTGTAGTGCAGCGGAAAGCTACGCAGTAAACCGAGCCTTTAGCGAGCCTAACGGAGGTCATTCATTTCAGGGCCTTTCCTGCAAAATAAGATGCTGACCACGAAGTAGCTACAAGGCCATGGAGAATATTATTTCTACTTGTAAATAAATCTGATAGGTGTATCGGATCAGCATGACGCAATGTCTGGCCTGGGACCTATAAAAAAGCATATACTTGCTGAAAATATTAATTGAACTCAGGATATTAAATTATGTTTTAGGAGATAACGATCATTTTAACGGCTAATATTAATGGTTTTATGATTTATAAAATACTGATAATTAATTAATTTTTTGGGTTCAGCATTTAATATCAATTGATCAATAATATCCGATATTTCCCTGGCATGTTGATAAACCATAAAATGCGTACCGTTTTCGATGACGAAATCTGGTATTGCTTTTTTAGAATAAAGGATTTTATCATTTGTGCCATGGATATGAAAAATCCTTTCCGGTTTAATCTTATTTTCCCAGCTTAAAATACTTCCTATTGCCCATTTTAAAAAATAAGGATCAGTATCTTTTATAATCCTGTTCAGTAATATTTTTTCGCTTCCAGATTTTGTTCCGAAATAATAGTGCTGTGTAAGTTTGTTCGATGCTTTTAAGAGCTTAGCCGGAATCAAATTTAACAGTCTGAATTTACCTGCAAAGCGGTATAACGCGGGGAGATGATTGCCCAACGTGCTGCTTGATATCATAATAATGGCTACAGGTTTTAACAATTTAGCCATTTCTACTGCAATCATTCCACCAAATGATACACCTACCAAAGCAAATGGCTTACTGGTATCTATAATCCTGCTCAGGCGTTCCGCATAAGCTTCAAGTGTCTCATTTTTATTAGGGTTTATCCATTTAACATGAATAATGTTGATCTTTTCACTAAGCTTTAATTTCGAAAAAATCCGCTGATCGGCTCCGAGGCCGCTAATAAAATAGGTATTCATTAGGCTGGTAAGGTCCAGTCTATTGGTTTCAGGTTGTTTTGTACCAACAACTGGTTTGCTTTCGAAAAATGTTTCGACCCAAAGAAGCCATTGTAGGCCGAAAAAGGTGAGGGATGGGCAGCTGTCAGCACATAATGCTTTTTTTGATCTATTAACGCTGCCTTTTGCTGCGCATATCTGCCCCACAATAGAAATACGATATGTTCACGTTTCTCGGATAAAGCCTTAATAATTTCATCGGTAAAAATTTCCCAGCCCTGGTTTTGATGTGAACCTGCTTCTGAAGCACGAACAGTTAAAGTGGCATTTAACAGCAGTACACCTTGTTCTGCCCAATGTGTTAATTGGCCATGGCTTGGGCTTTTAAAACCTTCAATATCTGTTTCCAACTCTTTGTATATATTTTTTAACGAAGGGGGAACCGCTACACCGCGTTGTACCGAAAAAGAAAGACCATGTGCCTGGCCCGTACCATGATAAGGGTCCTGACCCAGAATAACTACTTTTACCTGATCAAACGGAGTGGTATTCAATGCATTGAATATATCTGCACCTTTCGGATAAATCGTAGCGCCTCGCTGCTTCTCTTCCTGTAAAAAAGACTTCAGTTTAATCATGTAGTCTTTTTCAAATTCTTCTTCTAAAACGGCTAACCATCCCGGTTCTAATGCTGCTGACATAATATTGATGTAAGATGTATAATGTAAAATGATTTCGGGTAATGTCTCGTAAATAAACTTTTAGCTGATGGCTTAATCATTAATGGTTTTAAAGATCATGGTCAATGCTCAGGTGGGCTAAATATAGGCCAAGAGGTTATCGACTATGAAAGACTTAAGCAATTAATCATTAGACCATGAATCAAAAAACGCTCTAAAAGTTTAAGACTTTTTCTTGTATATCGCCAGTAAATCCCCTTCGAGTGTAGTTTTTGGCCCTTCAATAATCCGTCCCAATTCTTTACCTTTTTTATCAAAAACAATAAAGGTGGGTACCCTTAAGATATCCAATCCATCTAATATGCCATTTTCTGCCTTTTTGTTTCCATCAACAGCTATAATCTCTACATTTTTATCTTTAAAGTGCAAGGCATCTAAAATTTTAAGAAAGTTTGGTACGTTCGCCTTACTGTCGCCACACCAGGTTCCCAAAACAATTTTGATTTTTTCGTTTTTAATCAGTTTTTTCAGCTCGATCATGGTTGCTGCATCGGGTACATATGCTGCATAAAGCGGATCATACATTTCCTTAAACTCAGGGAAAGTAGTAACGCCCTCGCGTGTACAAGCGTTAATCAGGATATCTTTATTGTGGACTTGATCGTGGATTTTTTTATTTACTTCTTGTGCAGAAACATTCATTGCAAGTAATATTAGGGTTACAGATAAGAGGATTTTCATATTTATCAGGTGTTTTTTTTGAGCTTTTAAATTTTTATTGAAATTATTGTTTTAAAATCTAATTTCTGCCATTTAAACACGATATTTGCGGAAAAAAATAATTAGGATAAAATTTATGCCAAATATCATCAGATTAATTGCGGGGTTTGCTTTACTGGGTGGCGCAGTAGCTTTATTTATTTTCGGTTTCTGGCCTTGGGGTATTATTGCCATTTTATTGGGGATAATTGTACTCGTAACTTATTTCTTTAATGAGAACATGCTTTTAGCACAATGGTTTCTTAGAAAAGATAACATGCCCAAAGCAAAAATGTTTTTAGATCGTATTACCAATTATGAAACGCAGTTGATCAAAGTTCAACATGGTTATTATAATTTATTGATCGGGTTAATTGAAAGCAGAACAGCACCAATGCAAAGTGAAAAGTATTTTAAAAAATCGCTTGCATTAGGTATGCAGATGGATCATAATATTGCTTTGGCAAAATTAAGTTTAGCAGGTATTGCCATGGCTAAACGTAATAAACGCGAAGCAACCATGTATCTTGCCGAAGCTAAAAAAGCAGATAAGAATAAATTGCTGGCCGATCAAATTAAACAAATGAAAGATCAGATGGGCATGATGGACAAACAACAGCAAGTTCGTTACAGATAAAATTAAAAGCCATTTCTTAACCGAAATGGCTTTTTTGTTTCTGCCCGCTTTGTTTATCGAAAATTGCTGCATATAAATTACTATTTTTATAGATACTTAACTTTTAATATTCATGAAAAAAGTATCTTATCTGCCCATGCTGGCTTTCCTAGCCATTATCGGGGCTTGCAATAATAAAAAACAGGGGAAAGAAAGCGAAAGCTTTTCATCTGACAATCCTTTTTTTAAAGCAAGTGAACTTGCCTTTCAGGCCCCTGCCTTCGATAAAATTAAAAATGCCGATTTTAAGCCGGCATTGGAAGAAGGGATGAAACAGCAAATGGATGAAATCCGGAAAATTGCTGAACAGAATGTTGTACCAAGCTTTGAAAATACCATTTTGGCTATCGAAAAAAGTGGACAACTGTTGAGCCGGACAAATATGGTTTTTAACCTGCTTACCGGTGCCAATACCAATCCGGAATTGCAGAAGATTAAAGAAGAGGAGGCGCCTAAGCTAACAGCGAATACCGATGCCATTTATTTAAATACCAAGCTTTTTAATCGGGTGGAAACGCTCTACAAAAAGAAGGATCAACTGAAGCTGGATGCGGAGTCGTTACGCTTACTGGAGTATTATTACCAGAAATTTGAACTGGCAGGAGCAAAGCTTTCTGACGCTGACAAAGATAAACTTAAAGCGCTGAATAAAGAAGAAGCTACTTTAGGTGCAAAGTTTACCGCACAATTACAGGCCGCAGGTAAAGGTTTAAAAAATACCACCCAACAGCCTGAATTGCAATCCATGACCGATCGGACCAAACGCGAAGAGCTTTTTAAAAAATCATGGAACAGGGCAGAAAAAGGAGATGCCAATGATACCCGTAAAATAATTTCAAGAATCGCGCAGATTCGTTCTGCTCAGGCTGCATTGCTTGGCTTTAAAAATTATGCAGCCTGGAAATTGAAAAATCAGATGGCTAAAACGCCTGAAGCCGTAGCCGATTTTTTTAGTAAAGTTATTCCAGCGGCTACCACAAAAGCAAAAAGTGAAGCGGCAGATATACAGGCCGTAATCGATCAGCAAAAAGGTGGCTTTAAACTGGAGCCATGGGACTGGGATTTTTATGCTGAACAGGTGCGTAAAGCAAAATACGATTTGGATGAAAACGAAGTCAAACCCTATTTCGAACTCAATAAAGTACTTGTTAATGGTGTTTTTTATGCTGCAACACAACTCTACGGGATTACTTTTAAGGAACGTAAAGATTTACCTGTTTATCAGGAAGATGTTCGTGTTTTTGATGTGATGGATAAAGATGGAAAACAGTTAGGCTTGTTTTATTGCGACTATTTTAAACGTGACAACAAAGATGGTGGTGCCTGGATGGATAATCTGGTTCCGCAGTCTAAGCTTTTTGGTACCATTCCGGTAATCTATAATGTCTGTAATTTTGCTAAACCCGAAGCTGGAAAACCTGCATTAATTAGTTTTGATGATGTTACAACGATGTTTCATGAATTTGGACATGGCTTACACGGTCTGTTTGCCAACCAGCAATATCCGAGCCTTTCGGGCGCTAACGTGGCTCGCGATTATGTCGAATTTCCTTCGCAGTTTAATGAACATTGGGCTTCTGATCCAAAAATATTAAAGAATTATGCCCTTCATTACCAAACAGGAGCACCAATGCCCCAAGCTCTATTGGATAAGATTAAAAAAGCAAGTTCGTTTAATCAAGGCTATATTTTTACTGAAGCTTTGGCAGCAGCCGAACTTGATATGCAATGGCACACGATTTCTCCGGGCTCACCATTGCAGGATGTAGACCAATTTGAAGCTGACGCTTTAAAGAAAACCAATTTAAATTTATCGTATGTGCCGCCACGCTATCGTTCCAGCTATTTTTTACATATCTGGAGCAACGGCTACGCCGCAGGCTATTATGCCTATAGCTGGACTTCCATGTTAGAAAATGATGCCTTTTCCTGGTTTCAGGAAAATGGCGGATTAACCAGGGCAAACGGTCAGCGTTTTAGGGATATGATTTTGTCTAAAGGGAATACTGAAGACCTGGGCAAAATGTTTTTTAATTTCAGGGGACATAACCCTGATATTAAACCAATGCTTAAAAAGCGGGGATTGTTATAAAATAACACTATAGTACAAAGGACAGTTACTAACTGGCCTTTGTACTAGGATGAATAATGGGCTACTATTGACGTTATTCTGAAATTATATATTAATAAGCGATTTGCCGCATCTATATATTTTCGCATAGCCAGGCCGTAGTACCGCATCTCCGTTCTACTAAATTCCGGTATAACAAATTTTTCGGGCTATGCTGTCCTGGCCCTGCTACAGGCTTCGAAAAAATTTTCAGGCGGTGGTTTATTAATGGTTGTCTATTGTTTTCTATCTGTATTAATGAGCTCGGCAATGCCTCGGTTTTGTTTCTTTTTGGCAGCAAAAAGAAAGAGCCCTTCGGCGGCGGCGCACCTGTACCGATTTTTCATCGGTAGCCGAGGCAAGACTGTGCTGATGGATAAAAGCACGATCAATACTTCATCAAAATTAGGTAAGAAGCATTGTAGCTATAGTGCTATTTTCCATTAAATCCCATCTCTGCCGATAAACCGTTCTTTACCCAAAAGAAACTGAATAGCTTTTTTGACATTGCGGTCAACCGACTCTTCCGTTTTAAGGTTGGCAATATAACGTATAATTTCCTTCTGTAAATGAGGAGCAAGACTCTCAAATATATCCCTGGCCTGTTTATTTTCTGCCAGGGCCTGTACCAGTTTGGGATTGATCCTAATTGTCCGTTCTTCAGTATCAAATTCAATTTCGAAAGTTGCGGTGTCGCCTATATCCTTTCCGGCTGCTTTTCGCATGGGCATATTTAAGTACAAACGCCAATCTCCGGCATATTTAACCAGGGTTTGTTTAAACCCATGACCATCAATTTTCATTTTAACAGGTAGCTGTCCCTTATTTTTTCCAGATTGATGGAAAACATAATTTAATACTTCCTCCGGTACAAAAACAAAAGGGTTGATGCCTATAATTTTAATTTTGGCATTAAAGGGTTTTGGCTTTTTGATATCCATTACTTAAAGATATTGCCTTCGATCAAAACGCCATAATTTTTAGTCAATAAATCAAATAATATATCGCTATGTTCACCTCGCAACGCTCTTGTCCTGAAACTCTCCGTAAAAAATCAAAACCAAATTCTGGTTTCCATTGTAGTTTATATAAATTTCAAAACTATGGCAACATCACAAGAAGGGAGTACAAATAATACTCAGGAAGAAAATAACATTAAAGATCTGGGCGGTAAAGAAGCTATCGAAAAACTGAGAACACTGGCTGAAAAGGCTGAAAGTTGCTTTTTTTGTACGAATATTAAAACAGGTGTGCCCTTATCGGTAAGACCAATGGCCATTCAGCAGGTTGATGATGAAGGTAATATCTGGTTCATGAGCATGAAAGACAGTCATAAAAATGAGGAGATTTCTGCTGATCCTTTTACACATTTACTATTTCAGGCCGGCGCCCATTCAGGTTTTGTAAATATATATGGTATTTCAGAAATCAGCAGAGATCAGGCCAAAATCGACGAACTTTGGAGTCCGTTTATTAAAACCTGGTTTCAGGGAGGTAAAGACGACCCGAATATTACGCTGATCAAAGTAATCCCTTCAGAAGGTTATTACTGGGATACGAAACACGGTACAGCCGTTGCATTTTTGAAAATGGCCGCATCCGTAATTATAGGCAAAACGATGGATGATTCTGTAGAAGGAACTTTGGATGTTGATTAATCAACTAGAGCGTCACCCTGAATTTATTTCAGGGTCTCATAGATGCTGAAATAAATTCAGCATGACGATTATCTATTATTTATCTCCTAAATAATCAAAACCCTCAAAGTCTTCCCGCTGAGCTCTTTTGCTTAAGATATCTTCTTCTTCAACCTGTACTCTGGAGAAGAACAGAGCTTCAGCCTGGATTCTTTTTATTAATTGGCGAACCAGTGTTAAATCAAAAGCATCTTTGCTCAATTTAATGCAGTACTCTCTTTCGTTGATTTCTAAACTTGACGTATTCATATGGCAATTGATTTTAATTATCGATTGCTGTAAATATAGAAAAGGCTTGCTAAACAATTGTTAGCAAGCCTTTTAAGTTTATGTTATGTTTTTGTTAAAAATCAGATTGGTGTTTTATCTGTGAGTTAACAAATTATTATTTATGCGATAGAAATAAGCCATCGTCTGTTTTGGCAACTTTCAAAATGCCTTTACCGGTTAAGGCTTTTAAAGTAGTATCCCATTTTTTATTGCTCCAGTCAGTTAATTTTGCTTTCACATCAGTTAACAAGTGCTGCTCGTTTTCTTTTACCAATGCATACAATTCACTTTCTTCAGCAGTCATTTCGATTTTCTTTTTCTCAGGGCGCATCTGCGGGAAGAATAAAACTTCCTGGATGGTACTTTGGTTGGTCATTAACATCACCAAACGATCGATACCAATACCTAAACCCGAAGTAGGTGGCATACCATACTCTAAAGCGCGTACAAAATCATCATCCATGGCCATGGCCTCATCATCGCCACGCGCAGCTAGTTTTAACTGATCTTCCAAACGTTCTTTCTGGTCAATAGGATCGTTTAATTCTGAATAAGCATTCGCAATCTCCTTACCATTCACAAAAAGTTCAAAACGCTCTACCAAGCCCTCTGCATTACGGTGTTTTTTAGCCAGGGGTGTCATTTCGATGGGGTAATCGGTAATATAGGTAGGCTGAATCAGGTTCGCTTCTACCTTTGCACCAAAAATTTCATCAATCAATTTTCCACGTCCCATAGTCGAATCGATTTCGATGCCCATTTCATTACATTTGACAGCAATTTCTTCTTCCGTCATATCTGAAACATCGATGTGGGTGTACTTTTCTATAGACTCGTACATCGTTAATTTTTCGTACGGCCCTTCAAAATTAATCTCATTCTCACCCACTTTAACCACTGCTGAACCTGTAGTGGCTACTGCTACTTTTTCTAAACATTCTTCAACCATGGCCATCATCCAGATATAATCTTTATAGGCTACATATATTTCCATTGAAGTAAATTCAGGGTTATGGGTACGGTCCATTCCTTCATTACGGAACATTTTACCGAACTCATATACGCCATCAAAACCGGCAACGATTAATCTTTTTAGATAAAGCTCATTTGCAATGCGCAAATAAAGCGGCATATCTAAGGTATTGTGATGTGTAGCAAACGGACGTGCCGCTGCACCACCATGGATAGGCTGTAGGATAGGGGTTTCCACTTCCATCCAGCCTTGGTTATCGAAATAATTGCGCATGGTGTTGATCACCTTGCTGCGTTTAATAAAGATCTGTTTAAAATCTGGATTTACCGTTAAATCTACATAACGCATGCGGTAACGCAGTTCCGGATTGGTAAATTCATCATATACGTTTCCTTTATCGTCACGTTTTACGATTGGCAGTGGGCGTAAAGATTTAGAAAGAACTTTAAATTCAGTTACATGTACGGAAATTTCTCCGGTTTGTGTGGTAAATACATATCCTTTAACCCCAATGAAATCGCCAATATCTAAAAGTTTTTTAAATACAGTGTTATATAGGGTTTTATCTTCGCCCGGACAAAGTTCATCACGTTTTAGGTAGATCTGAATTCTGCCTGTAGAATCCTGTAACTCCGTAAAAGAGGCAGCACCCATAATATTCCGGCTCATAATTCTACCGGCTAATACTACAGTCTTATATGCAGTCTTATCTATTTCATAATTGGCTAATATATCTGCTGCGTATGCGTTTACTTCATAAGCTTCTGCAGGATAGGGTTCAATGCCTAATGCACGTAATTGTTTTAGCGACTCACGTCGTAATTGCTCTTGTTCTGATAATCCTATACTCATTTCGGGTATTTTTTGCAAAAATAAGAATTTGCAATGTGTTTCTTATGGTTATGGATATCATTTCAAACATCATGTTGTGAAAAGACACCGCTGGCAAAGATAAGAAAGGTATTGCAATTAATAAATGCTTTATTTGAGATAAAAACGCATTTTAGGATGTTAAAACACCATGCGTTCCAAATCAGAAAACACAAGCTTACCTAAAGTATTACACCGTACATATCAAAGATTATGGAATATCATTTGTAAAATGAAGCAATTAAAATTTTATGAATAAGCGGTATGAATTTACTCTTTTACAGGTGTTATATTTGTTTGGAATCATTTAGCCCTTTAAAAAAAATATGCCCTATATAAAACAAATACCTCCTTCTAGTTTAGAATTTTTAAGGTTATTAAAAAATAACAATACCCGTGAATGGTTTAATGACCATAAAACAGTCTATCAGGAAGAATTAACTTACTTAGAATCTTTTGCGCAGCATTTATTAGATTTGATGAATACCCATGATGTAATCGAGACACCATCCGGAAAGAAAAGTTTATACCGGATTTATCGGGACACTCGTTTTTCACATGATAAAACGCCCTATAAAACGCATTGGAGCGGAAGTTTTAAGCGGGCTGGCAAGCAAAGGAGGGGAGGCTACTATTTCCATATCGAACCAGGCAATAGCTTTGTGGCAGGCGGTTTTTTCGGACCTTCTCCCCAGGATTTAAAACTAATAAGGGAGCATATCAGTTTTGATGCCGCACCTTTAAGAGAAATATTAAGTGAAGAAACTTTTACCTCTTCTTTCGGCACGTTGAAAGGCGAACAATTGAAAACAGCCCCAAAGGGTTTTGATGGAGATCATCAGGACATCGATTTACTACGCCATAAACAATTTTTGTTAATTCATCAATTTACCGATGAGGAAGTATTGAGTAAAGAGTTTCTTGTGTATTGCAATCAGGAATTTAAAAATATGCGTCCATTCTTTGATTACATGAGCGAAATATTAACAACCGATGCTAATGGATTGGATTTGTAATTGATTTTTATAATTGTTGTAAAAAATTAAAAGGTCATCATACTCAGTTTGTAATGACGACCCTTTTTTAATTATGATTCCGCTTCCACACCTTCCTCATACATTTCGTCAATCGCGTCTGCATATTTTTTTTCTACAATACGGCGTTTAACTTTCATGGTTGGTGTAATTTCTCCTTCATCAATATTGAAAGGATTGCGCTTGATCTTAAAGTTTTTAATACGTTCAAATTTAGCCAGTTCGTTAGATATTTTCTTGATGTCCTGTTCCATCCAATCTATAATTTCAGGATTGCTGATAAACGGGTCAGCCTCTTCAAAAAATGAAGGTTTAAGTTTAAAGGTTTCTTCTAAAGTTTCTCTATTTGGGATAATGATCGCCGTAATAAATTCTCTTTTATCCCCAATCAAAAAGAGTTGATCAATTTTCGGACTTTTTAAGTAGATATTTTCTACCGGAGTGGGGTATACGTTTTTGCCGAAAGCATTAACGATCATGTTTTTTAAACGATCTGTGATCTGAAGATTACCTTTGTAAAAACGTCCAATATCACCCGTGTGGAACCACATGTCTTTATCAATCGCTTCTGCTGTTTCTGCAGGTTTATTAAAATAACCTTTCATTACGCAGTGACCACGTACAATTACTTCGCCTTCTGCACATTCAAAATCTTCGCTAAAAGTATGGTGGGTTTGGATGCTGATCATTTCTTTACTCTCTACATCCTGTATACCTACCTCAATACCCGGAATAATACGTCCAACGGTACCATATACCTGTCTGTGATATTCTGTAACCGACATTACCGGTGAAGTTTCGGTTAAACCAAAACCTTCCAGTATTTTAATGCCCAGATCGCCAAAAAACTCACCCACATTCTTAGGTAGTGCAGCACCACCCGAAATCATAAATTTTAAACGGCCACCGGTTTTTTCCTTAATCTTGCTGAATACCAATTGCTCTGCAATTCCTTTTTTAGCCGATAAGATTAAGCCCGGATTTTTGCCAGCTTCTTTTGCAACACGGTATTGTTTGCCGGTTTCTAAGGCCCAGGTAAATATTTTTGCTTTTGCACCTCCTCCTGCAGTTCCTCCTGCAGTTCCTCCTTTTATTGCTTTATCGTGTATGCGTTCTAAAAGGCGCGGAACGCAGCTCATTACTGTTGGACGAACTTCGCCCATGTTTTTGGCCAATAACTCTAAACTTTGAGCAAATGCAATTTTACAGCCCTGGGCGCAGCAAACATGGTAAGTTGCCGTGCGTTCGAAAACGTGCGATAGCGGTAAAAAAGAAAGGAAAGTTTCTGTTTGATCGATCACCGGGATCTGTTGCAAACAAACCTCAACGTTTTTTACAAAATTATAATGGGTAAGCATTACCCCTTTAGGGGTTCCGGTGGTACCAGAGGTGTAAATTAATGAAGAAATATCTTCAGGTAAAACTAAACTTCTACATTGTTCAATTTCGGCCTTTTCGGCAGCGGTAACCTGATGTTTAAGCGCTAAAATATCAGAAAAGGCGATAACTTCTACAGTTACATCTGCCGGGATAGTGACTTTTTCGAAATCCTTGAAAGCTGGAATAATATATTTTAGTGCTTTACAGTTTGCTGCTACTTTTAAAACCTTCCGGTAAAGAAAATTATTCCCAACCAGAATAGCTTTTATGCCAGAGTCGTTAATAATATAGGCTACTTCCTGTTCAGAAAGTGTAGGATAAATGGAAACATTGATTACACCAATTTGCTGGATGCCCTGGTCATAATATACATATTCCGGGGAATTCTCAATCATTAAACCTAAACGATCACCTTTTTTGATCCCTTTTTCCAGGAAGAATGCAGAAACAGCATCAGCTCTTTTTAAAGTATCTTCATAAGAAATTTCAGCCCACCGGGTACCTTCTTTATGGATTAAAAAGGTTTCCTGAGGTTTGTGAATATTTTTTACAACATTCCTTAATAAGGTAGGGACTGTTGAAAACTCGTTTATTAATGGCATGCTCGTAATTTGGTCTGCTGATTATAATTAACAATAATAAGGCTTTTAGCTTTAATAATTGCAACAGTATGATAAACCTATTCTAAAATTAAATAAAAAATATAAAATTTAAGCGACAACAAAAAGACCGTAAGAAAAAAGGACAGCAGTTTTGTTTCAGCATTAATGCAAATACCTGGTTTTAGGTAGATTCATATAGTGGTTTACCGTTATTTTTAATCTATTTGATCCAAGTTGTTGCGTACTGGCACTGCAGTTGCAATTCACATTCTAAATTTAGAATTAAAATTTGCATGATGAAAAAAACAACAACAAACTTAACTGCGGTATCGAAAGGATGTGCATTTGCTTTAATAGCAGGTGTAATGCTGCAATTTGCGGCTTGCTCTAAAAACAAAGATATTAATCCGAGCGATGATGAAATCTTGAGTAAGAAAATAGAAGATATTATTCCGCAACGGTATGTGGATAGCCTGACCAAACTGGGTTTTACCATAAATAAAGGTACTGTGCCACCAAATATTGTTGGTTCTTATTTATTTAAGCCTTTCACCATTAAGAGCAGTAACATACCCTACGATACCTATCAGCCAGGGTATGTGCTTAATGATGGCATAATTAAACTTTATGAGCAAAGTACCAGCGATTTCAGCATAAAAATGTTGGGTAAAAATTTTATTGGTGCAGCAGATACCAGTGTCGTTACCGCCATTAGTGGAAGTGGAAATAAATTTACCGTTTACGGAAAGGTAAAAGCATATAGAAACGGTGGTTATAATTTTTACGCTTTTTTAATGTCGGGAGAAAAAGACGGCAATAATATTAAAAACGGAATTGCAGGCATCATAAACATCGACGATTCCCACACCGGACCTAATACCATTGCTGAGGGACAGGGCAGGGTTGCCTTTGATGGCGATTATACTTCCGGACCTACAGATTTTAATAGCAAAACAGCTGGGATTACCGAAAGAAATACCATAAGCGGTAAACAACCATCTCAACTCAAATAATAAAAAAAGCGGCCCGGAAAATTTTCCAAGCCGCTTTTTTATTGTATAATTTTAACTGATTATACTGAAAAACTTTCACCGCAACCACAGCTACGGCTGGCATTTGGATTTATAAAATTGAAACCCTTTCCGTTTAAACCATCAGTAAAATCTAATTCAGTTCCGGCCAGGTAAAGGAAAGATTTCATATCCAAAGCAATTTTAATTCCTTTATCCTCAAAAAACTGATCGCCTTTTTGCTCTTCATTATCAAAATCCAGATTGTATGATAAACCAGAGCAGCCACCGCCCTTTACCGAAACGCGTAAAAAGTAGTCAGAACCCATTTCCGAATCCTGCATTAAGTGGTCTATTTTGTCTTTTGCTTTATCTGTTATCGTAATCATAATATTAAGATTTGAGATTTGAGATATTAGACTTGAGAATAAATTGAGAACCTTGAAGTCTCACATCTCAAATCTATCTTCTCAAATCTAGTCTAGTGGTGCGATTTTTCCAACACAATAGCTTCTAAGCCATTTTTAACGCGGTAATCGTTAATCGCTGATTTAATTGCATCTTCTGCTAATACCGAACAGTGGATTTTTACTGGAGGTAAAGCCAATTCTTCAACAATATCCATGTTATCGATAGATAAAGCCTCATCAATTGTTTTTCCTTTTAACCATTCTGTTGCTAAAGAAGAAGAAGCAATTGCCGAACCACAACCAAATGTTTTAAATTTAGCATCAGTGATTACGTTATCTTCTCCAACCTCAATTTGTAAGCGCATTACGTCGCCGCACTCAGGTGCACCAACTAGCCCTGTACCTACAAATTTACTGTCTTTATTTAAAGTACCTACGTTACGTGGGTTATTGTAATGGTCAATTACTTTTTCTGAATATGCCATGATTTTATTTTTTTAATCTCCTTACGGAGCAAATTTTTAATTAGTTTTCAATGATCAGTTTTCGATGATCAGTTTGCTTACTCAAAACTGCAAACTGCCGACTATAAACTGAACTAGTGTTCTGCCCACTCAATTTTACTCAAATCGATTCCTTCTTTAAACATTTCCCAAAGTGGAGAAAGTTCTCTTAAGTGGTTAACTGCTTTTTGAGTTACTTCAATGGCCTGATCAATTTCTGCTTCGGTCGTAAACCTTCCTAAACCATAACGGATAGAAGAGTGAGCTAAATCATCAGATAAACCTAAGCTTTTCAATACATAAGATGGCTCTAAAGATGCTGAGGTACAAGCTGATCCCGAAGATACTGCTAAATCGCTCATGGCCATCATCAAACCTTCACCCTCAACATATTTGAAAGAAATATTTGCTACATGCGGCAAGCGATGTTGTGTATTGCCATTTACATAACTCTCTTCCATTTTGCTTAAAGTTGATTCTAACTTATCGCGTAAAGCCGATAAACGAATAGCTTCGCTTTCCATTTCTAAACGGCAAAGTTCGCAGGCTTTACCTAAACCTACAATACCCGGAACGTTTAAGGTACCAGAGCGCATGCCACGTTCGTGACCACCGCCATCCATTTGTGCGGTAACTTTAACCCTTGGGTTTTTACGGCGTACATAAAGTGCACCAACACCTTTCGGACCATACATTTTATGTGCCGAGAAAGCCATTAAATCAATACCATCAGCATTTACATCAACAGGAATCTTGCCCACTGCCTGCGTAGCATCAGTCATAAATAATGCACCATGTTGATGTGCAATGGCTGCAATTTCTTTTACAGGTTGTATTACGCCGATTTCATTATTGCCATACATAATCGAAACTAAAATAGTTTCAGGAGTCATAGCAGCTTCCAATTCAGCTAAATCAATCAATCCATCTTCCTTAACACCTAAATAAGTAACGCGTGCGCCATTTTTTTCTAGGTGTTTGCAGGTATCTAAAACTGCTTTATGTTCAGTAACCGCAGTAATGATGTGGTTACCTTTTTCTTTGTACATTTCAAATACACCTTTAATCGCCAGATTGTCGGCTTCGGTAGCACCTGAGGTAAAAATAATTTCTTTTTCAGTACAGCCGATTAATTTGGCTACCTCCTCGCGGGCGTAATCTACACCCTCTTCAGCCACCCATCCAAAAGCATGGTTACGGCTTGCAGCGTTTCCAAATTTTTCAGTAAAGTAAGGTAGCATTGCTTCCAGCACACGTGGATCTAACGGTGTTGTCGCATTATTATCTAAATATATCGGCTGTTTCATCTCTATTCTGTTAATTATATCACAAAGATACGAAAAAACTTATTTAACAATTATAAATAATAGCTATGAGCTTATAGAGAAAAGCTGCATTTTTACATTAACATAACCTTATACCCTATGAAAAAGATAGAACACATCGGTATCGCTGTAAAAGACCTTAACCGTTCCATTGCCATTTACGAGAAGCTGCTCAATACTGATTGTTATAAAACAGAGCAGGTGGCATCCGAATTGGTCAATACAGCTTTTTTTAAAACCGGCGAGAACAAGGTAGAGTTGCTTCAGGCTATTGCTCCGGACAGTGCGATCGCTAAATTTATCGAGAAAAAAGGAGAGGGTATTCATCATATCGCTTTCCTGGTTGATGATATCCTGGCAGAAATGGAAAGACTGCATAAAGAAGGTTTTGTGCTGCTTAGCGATTCTCCAAAAAAAGGCGCAGATAATAAGATGGTGTGTTTTGTGCATCCTAAAGATACCAATAGCGTGCTGATTGAAATCTGCCAGGAGATTAAATGGGTGTAGGGGATGTAAGATGGAAGGATGTAAGATGGCTAATGTACACGCATTCGCCACCCTGATCCGCTAGCTATCTGATTTAATTCAGGGTCTTTGAAAACGAAGGGTTCCGTATTCATCGGGTCTGTAGCCCTGCTGTACTTTTTAGGTTCTCCCTGCAGTCGGGCGCTGCCTTTCCATCAGGTTTATTTAACTTTGGATAGTGGTTCCTGGCTTTTGCAAATTGCCCCAATTATCTTTTATTAAAAGCCTGATCTTAAAATCCTGCAATCTTAAAAATCCCATTCCATGTCATTAATCAGCATCATCAGTAAAGATTTCGATATACCCGATCAACTTTCCGAAAGCCAGCTGCGCGCCGCAATGGTCAGTGCTTTTGCTTACCTCATCGATAACGATTTCCCGAAACTGATCCAGATATTATATAAGGCAGATGTAGATCAGTATAAATTAAAAGAATTATTGGAAACGGTAGAAGGTTCCAGTTCGGCAGAAGTAATTGCTGATGCTTACATCGCCCGTCAGAAGGCCAAAATAGAAACCTGGAAAAAATATAGTCCCAAAAAGGATTAGGCGGTTTCTTCCTGAGCAGGGTTAAAGCGGTTGTACATATCCATATCAAAAAACGAAATGGAATTAATTTTGTCTGCTTTTAATACCAGGTCGGTTTTCAATTCATCGGTATTCGCTACAGAGCCATCTTCGATATAGCTGGCATAAACGGTTAAATATTGCGTGGTAAAAATCAGTTCCTTGTCATCAGCCTTGCGGTAACCACTAAAGGCAGGTGTAATGCGGATATAACTGGTGGTAAAGGGCTTCGGTAATTCTTTTACCCATCCAATGTAGAATTTTCCGCTATCCATCGTGAATTGTAAAAGATGCGCCTCAAAAAAAGATGAACTCAATAGTAATTCAAACTCGTTTCCCGAAGTAGCGATGGCTCTTTTAATGGCTTTAAGGCGGTTGATAAAAAGATTGGCAATTTCTGTAGCCGCAACCGCAACGAATAATGATAGACTGGTGGTGCCGAAATAAGGCGTGTGGATTGGGAGTGATTTGCTAAGCTGTTCGACCGTTTCAGGCCAGATGGCAATAAAAATTGCCCTTAATATAAAACATGCACCAAGTAATAAGATGCCCGCAAAAGCAGCGTTTAATAAGATGCGTTGGCTTTCGAGCCGGTATTGTACATACCGCAGGTACCTGAACCTGATTAATATATAATAGCCGCCTACAAGAGGAAATAAAAGTAGGTTAAAGGGCATCTATAAGGCTATTTCTTGTTTTTATCCTTTTCTATTTTTTTAAAGATACTTGATTGCATTAATGCACCCACCATTTCAATCACTCTTGGCTGTGCAAAAAAATCGGGACTTTTAATGTAGAGCTTTCCGCTGCTATCGGCATGGATGATACCGTCTAATTCGCCGTGTTTTCTCATATACCAAATTTACATAAATTTTTTAAATATCTGAAAAACAATATTCAGGTAGAAAAAGTTTAGCTTTGCATCGATCTGTTTTTAAGTACTTTTGGTTAAACCGGAGGTAGAAAAGCCATATAATTTAAAATTCTTTAATTAGGCTTGTAAATCAAAAATAAAATTAAGATATTTGCATCCTCTAAAATAGAGGTAGAAAGACTAATAGGAAATGTCATAAGCGTTGTTGCCAGCAAATTGCAAGAATGTTCTTGATGCTTTCACACAAATAACTAAAAATAATATTCAAATGAAAAAAGATTTGCACCCAACAAGCTACAGACCAGTTGTTTTTAAAGACATGTCTAACGAATATGCTTTCTTAACAAAATCTTGTGTAGATACTAAAGAAACAATTAAATGGGAAGATGGTAACGAGTATCCGCTTTATAAATTAGAGATTTCTCACACTTCACACCCTTTTTATACTGGTAAAATGAAATTGGTTGATACAGCAGGACGTATCGATAAATTCAAAAACCGTTACGCTAAGAAATAATTTTAGCAACAAAAAGCATTTTTTGAAGTCCCTTTGCCAAAAGCATCGGGACTTTTTTTATTTTTGCTGCTTATGACAATCAATTTATTTGATGATGCTTCCTGGATGTCCTTACGTCCGCTTACGTTTACCAGGCCTGTGGCCGATTTACGGATTGGTATTTTAACCATTGCCGAAAAATGGGCAAAATATTTAAATGCAGATTTTGGTTTTCATACCCAGGATTACCTTTCTATAAAATTTGCGCCAAAACCTAATGCTGATTTATTTATAAATGGCTCTGTTTGCCCCGATGAGCCCTTGCTTCAAGCAATTTCGAGCCTTAAAGCAGGGGAAGCACTTTATAAAAATGATGTTGTTATCGCTTACCTTTCCGATCACTATGATCTTAAAGCCGCTAAGTCGTTAAAACAGATTGAATATACTGGCGAGTTTACGCGAATTGTTTATCCAGAGCATATTTTCGGGAATAACCCGGCAGAAATCAGAAAAGATTTTAAAGTGTTAACCCAGGGGCGCAGCTCGGCAAAACTAAGTAGTACCAATCAATTGTTAGGCGATGATATTTTCCTGGAGGAAGGAGCGAAAGCCGAATGCAGTGTATTCAACACTACTTATGGACCAATTTATATCGGTAAAAAGGCCGAGGTCTGGGAAGGCGCTTTAATCAGGGGCTCTTTTGCCCTTTGCGACAATTCATCCATAAAAATGGGTGCGAAGATATATTCAGGCACTACAATTGGTCCGAATAGCCGCGCCGGTGGTGAAATTAACAATGCCGTAATATGGGGTAATTCGGCCAAAGGCCATGAAGGATATCTGGGTAATTCGGTGATGGGCGAGTGGTGTAATATCGGTGCCGATACCAATAATTCGAATTTAAAAAATAATTACGCAGAAGTAAAACTTTACGATTACGAAAGTCGGAAAATGCGGAATACCAGTCTGCAGTTTTGCGGTTTAATTATGGCCGATCATGCTAAAGCAGGTATAAATACTATGTTTAATACCGGTAGTGTAGTTGGGGTTGGTGCCAATGTTTTTGGAGCCGGTTTTCCACCAAATCACATCGCCGATTTTAGTTGGGGTGGTGCCGCTGGTTTCGATACCTATAAACTGAAAAAAATGTTCGAAACAATCGAAAAGGTATTTGCAAGAAAAGATGTCGCTTTTAATGGGGTAGAAAAAAACATTCTGACCCAAGTATTTGAATTAACCGAATCGTATAGGCGATTTTAATATAAAACCTGATCTTAATAAGATCAACCAACCATTAAATAATACAAAATGAGAAAAAAGATTGTTGCCGGTAACTGGAAAATGAACTTAGATTATAACGAAGGCGTTTCGTTGTTCAGCGAAATCGTAAATATGGTTAAAGATGAGCGCAAAGGCGATCAGCTGGCTATTATTTGTTCGCCATTTATTCATTTAAACAGCTTGGCAAAATTGGGTGGTAACGATGTTAAAATTGGCGCTCAAAATATCAGTGATAAGGAAAGTGGAGCTTATACGGGCGAAACTTCTGCTAAAATGGTGAAATCTGTTGGTGCTGAATATGTGATTTTGGGCCACTCAGAACGCAGGCAATATTTTGCTGAAAGCGATGATTTATTAGCTGAAAAAACTAAAATTGCTTTGGTTAATGGTTTAACGCCTATTTTCTGTATCGGCGAAACTTTAGATGAACGTAACAACGGTAGTTACTACGAAGTATTGAAAAAACAATTGGTAGAGGGTATTTTCAGTTTAACTGAAGAAGATTTCAAAAAAATCGTGATCGCTTACGAGCCGGTCTGGGCAATCGGAACAGGTTTAACGGCTTCGCCAGAACAGGCACAGGATATCCATGCTTTTATCCGCAGTGAAATCGAAGCCAATTATGGTTTCAATGTGGCTGATGACACCACTATTTTATATGGTGGTAGCTGTAACCCGGGAAATGCGGCAAGCTTATTTGCACAAAAAGATATTGATGGAGGCCTGATTGGCGGTGCATCGTTAAAATCACGCGATTTTACAGACATTATTAAAGCATTAAACAGCTAAATGCAATACACAAAAGCAATATTTACTTTCAAAGGTATCGAAGATTATCAACAGGATCTGCTCATCAGCGATCTGGCCGATTTAGGCTTCGATACTTTTGAAGACAGTGAGGGTGGTTTTACGGCTTTCGTCATCAGGGATAATTTTAACGAGCAGGAATTAAAAGATCTCCTGGCCAATTATAGCGAAGAATTTGCAACCGATTATATTTTGGAAGATGTTGCCGACGAAAACTGGAATGCCGAATGGGAAAAGAATTTTAGTCCGCTGATTATTGATGATGTGTGTTATGTTAGGGCAACCTTTCACGAACCACAACCATCATATCCTTACGAGATCGTGATCGATCCTAAAATGGCTTTCGGCACTGGTCACCATCAAACAACTACCATGGTGATGCAGTATATTTTGGCAGCCGATCTAAAGGATAAAAATATCCTCGATATGGGCTGTGGGACCGGAATTTTAGCTATCCTGGCGGCAAAATTGGGTGCTAAAAGTTTAATGGCCATCGATTATGATAATATCTGTTATGAAAGCACGGTAGAAAATGCTGCGCTTAACCATGTAGGTAATTTACAGGCACTTTGTGGCAGTAAGGAAGTCATTCCTGATGATAAATATGATGTTATTTTTGCCAATATCAACCGTAATATTCTTTTAGACCAGATCCACCGTTACGCTGAGGTTTTAAAGCCGGAAGGCAAAATTTTCTTCAGTGGCTTTTATTTAGATCCTGATCTGGCAATGATTACTGCAGAATGTGCTAAATACGGCATTAAATACATTGATCATAAACAGAATGGTGATTGGGTAGCGGCACAGTTTGAGAAAAAATAATGATTAAATTTTGAATGAGTGAATGATCTAATGGTTTTTAGTTTTCGATAAATTATCATTCAGTCATTCAGTCATTCAGTCATTCCGTCATTTAGTCATTCAATAATTAATTTATATGCGCATACATTTTATAGCGATTGGTGGGAGTGCCATGCACAACCTGGCTATCGCCTTACATCAAAAAGGTTACCAGATTTCAGGTTCCGACGATGTGATTTTCGAACCAGCAAAATCGCGTTTGGATAAATATGGCTTATTACCCGCTGAAATGGGTTGGGATGAAAATCGAATTTCGGGTGATTTAGATGCGGTAATTTTGGGCATGCATGCAAGGATCGATAATCCAGAATTGTTGAAAGCACAGGAACTGGGCGTTAAAATTTATTCTTATCCTGAATATATTTATGAGCAGAGCAAAAATAAACTACGTGTAGTAATTGGTGGCAGTCACGGTAAAACAACTATTACCAGTATGATTTTGCACGTGCTTAATTTTTATAAACGCGATTTCGATTATTTGGTTGGCGCACAACTGGCCGGTTTCGAAACGATGGTAAAAGTTACCGAAGAAGCGGCCGTAATGATTATTGAAGGCGATGAATATTTATCTTCACCAATTGATAGAAGACCTAAATTTCACCTGTACAAAGCCAATGTTGCGGTAATCAGCGGTATAGCCTGGGATCATATCAATGTGTTTCCAACTTATGCCGATTATACCTTGCAGTTTGATAAGTTTATTGATACCATCGAAGCCAATGGGACATTAATTTATTGTAAAGCAGATGCTGACCTGAATGAGATTGTCTCCGATTCAAAAGCTAATGTAAATAAAATAGCTTATGCCATTCCCAGACATGAAATCAGAAATGGTATAACCTACCTGCTGCCGGATGAAACGGCCTTAAAGATTTTTGGTGATCATAACCTGATGAACCTGAATGCAGCTAAATTGGTATGTAAACAATTAGATATCAGTGAAAGCGACTTTGATACAGCTATTGCTTCATTTACTGGTGCTGCAAAACGTTTAGAGGTGATTTCAGCTGATGAATCAACCAATGTTTACAAAGATTTTGCCCATTCACCATCAAAACTAAAAGCCACTATTGATGCGGTTAAAGCCCAATTTGCCAACCGTAAATTAGTAGCCTGTATCGAATTACATACTTTCAGCAGTTTAAATAAAGATTTCCTGAAAGAATACACAGGGGCAATGGATAAAGCAGATGAGGCAATCGTGTTTATTGACATCAAATCTTTTGAACAAAAGCGGATGGAGCCTTTTTCTGAGGATGATGTGCAGCAGGCTTTTGCCAATCCAAAATTAAAGTTTTTTAATGATGCAGCAAAGCTTAAAGCCTATCTGTTAAGCTTAAGCTATAAAGACACCAACTTATTAATGATGAGTTCTGGTAATTATGCAGGTTTCGATCTGCCTGAGCTGGCGGCTGCTTTAAATCAATAGATAGGAGAGGTGAGATTTGAAAGGGATTTGTCTCCAATCTAATATCTCACTTCTCCAATCTCATACCTGATTCAACTATGAAAAGCATCGGAGATCGTATTAAGCAAAGTAGACAGGCTTTAGGATTAAGTCAGGCTGATGCTGCTAAAAAATTGAATATCTCTACTCCGGCTTTCTGTAAAATAGAAACGGGCCAAACTGATCTCAATATTTCCCGTTTACTCCAGATTTCTAAAACCTTTAAAGTTCCCGTTGTACAGTTGATCGATGTTCAGTCGGTAGGGGCAGATTCTTCTGCAGAATTGACTGCGCTTAAAAAAGAACTGATCGAAAAGGAGGAAGAAATTAATAAACTCCGTAAAAAGGTGATCGACCTTTATGATAAGCTTGGGATGTAAAATTCGGTATATTGCTTATATAATCGATTAATTATCATTTTAAAGCTGTTAAATAGAATAAAATTCCTTTTTGTTTAAATTATTTTGAATTTTATTCATAATATTTATAGTTTTATGGTATGGTAAACGAAAGCAATTTTAGTCTGGATCATATTGATCTGGCTATACTCAGGCTCATGCAGGATCATGCGCGTATCTCTAATGTAGATTTAGCGAAGGCATTGGATCTTGTTCCGTCAGCAGTACTGGAACGCGTAAAAAAACTCGAAAAAAAGAATGTAATTACCGGTTACAGTGCTAAAGTAAATCCTGTTGCGGTTGACTTAAAGTTGCTGGCTTTCATCTCCATGAAATCCTCTCAAAGTTTCAGCTGTAATGATACTGCAAGTGAATTGGCGAAAATCCCCGATGTGCAGGAAGTACATGTAATAGCTGGTGATGATTGTTTCCTGGTGAAAGTGAGAACGAAGGATTCGGCATCGCTGATGGCTTTATTACGAGATGAGTTTAGCAAAATTCCCAATATTTTGTCGGTGAGGACAACGATTGTATTAGAAACAGTAAAAGAACAGCAGCAATTAGTCATTCCCGAAAAATAAAGCCATGACAAATTTTAAAAAAGAGGCATCGCCGGTAATGGTTTTCCTGGCTTTTGCTATCGTATATGTTGTTTGGGGTTCTACGTATTTTTTTATTCAAAAGGCCCTGGCCGGTTTTCCGCCATTCATTTTAGGAGCATTCCGTTTTTCTGTTGCAGGTGTACTGATGCTTACCTGGTGCAAGCTTAAAGGAGAAGATATTTTTAAGCTTAAAACCATCAAAATTGCTACGATAAGTGGTATTTTGATGCTGGGTTTAGGTAATGGAATCGTAATCTGGGTAGAGCAGTTTATCCCTAGTGGATTAGTGGCTATTATGGTCGCCTCTGCGGCCATATGGTTTGTGATTCTGGATAAATCGCACTGGAAAGAAAATCTGAGTAATAAATATATTGTTTCAGGACTGTTTATTGGCTTTTTAGGAGTTATGCTCTTGTTTGGCGATCAGATTAGGCTTTCGCTTGATAAACCCCAAAGTAATTTGCAGGTTATGGGTATGGTACTACTCGTTTTCGGGCCGATTGCCTGGGCCGGGGGATCGCTTTATTCGAAATATCATCCCGTTACGGGTAGTTCAGTATCGGTAAATACCGGCTGGCAGATGTTATTGGCGGGTCTGGCTTTTTTACCTGCAGCATTAGTGAAATCAGAATTTAAATCATTGGATTGGAATAGTATATCGCTGGATGCCTGGCTATCTATTATTTACCTGATCTTATTTGGTTCTATTGCGGCATTTAGTGCCTATGTATGGTTGCTTAAAGTGCGTCCGGCCACACAGGTGAGTACCTATGCTTATGTTAATCCCGTTGTTGCGGTATTGTTGAGTTTAACCTTTACTAATGAAGTGATCGGCCTTACGCAGGTGATTGGGCTGGTGATTATTTTAGGAAGTGTACTTTTGATTAATTTGCCGAAGTATAAAAGTGTGTAGGTTATCGCTTAAACTTCATTTCGACTGTAGTGCAGCGGAATAGGGAAATCTGTAGAGTAAAGATAGAGAGTCTTAAAACTGAATTTTTCTGTGTTTTCGGTGACTACTTGACAAAAATAAGAAAAATTCGATCCATTGGTCTGATGGTCATTCCCACGCAGGCGAAAATCTTAAAGCGAATGCATGATCGTCTTTCATTTTATGTAAATAATTTGTTCTATGGAAAGCAATCGGGGAGGATACTCCGTGGCCATAAGAAAAAGGTTCGCGGAGACACGAACCTTTTCTGATCAGTGGTTTAAAATACTTTTCGCATCGTCAAATGCTTTTTGCCAAAGGTTGCGCCTGTCGCTTTATGGATAGCGATCATTTGTTCGTTAAAGTCGCCTACCCAGCTCAATTCGAGCTCTTTGTATTGGTTTTTAGGTAATACATATTCGCCTAAACGGATAAAAAGTACAGATTCTAAGCCGTGTTTCTGGAATTTAGGTTTAGTGCCCATCACAATCGCCCTCATGCGGGTAACGCCCACCCAGCGGCGGTAAGCAAACTTTAATTTCTCAATTAAGCCCAGTTTTCCATTAAAACCTTTTATCATCTGGTTGGCATCAGGAATCAATACCACAAATGATGCTGGTTCCCCGTTAAAATAAGCAAACTGGATCAAATGTTCATCCATAATGGGTTCCATACTTTTAAAACTCTCTTCGAGCGTTTCTTTTTTGATGGGAACAAAGTTTTCGAAATTCTGCCAGCCATCATTGTAAATTTCCATTAAATCATTAATGTATTTGCTGGAATTGGCCTTGCTGAAATATTCGAATGTATAGCCTGGTTTATTTCTTACCCAGTTTGCAATTTTTGTAAAACGCTCCGGAAAGGGGATGGTGAGGTTAATGTGGTTGGTTAGCTGTTCATATTCGGTAACAAAACCATATTTTTCGAAAAATTTCTGATAATATGGGAAGTTGTAGTTCATGCCGAAAGAAGGAGGGGTAAAGCCTTCAACCAACAGGCCCCAGAAACTATCGTTTTCGCCAAAATTAATCGGACCATCCATTGCCTTCATCCCATTTTCAGTTAACCAGTTTTTGGCTGTATCAAATAAAAGAAAGGCAGCCTTTTCATCATCAATACATTCAAAAAAACCCATACCGCCTGTTGGTTGGTCATAATGGTATGCTTTTTTCTCATTTATAAAAGCTGCTACACGGCCAATCAGTTGTCCTGCATCATCTTTTAATACCCAACGTGTACATTTTCCATGAGCAAAAAAAGTGTTCTTTTCAGGGTTAAAAACATTTTCAACTTCACTATCCAACGGACAGATCCAGTTTTTATCGTTTTTATATAAGATTTTTGGGGTGTTTAGGAAGTCTTTTTTTAATGATGAATTGCTTACGGATATCACTTGCATGGGCAGATTTTAAAATTAAAAAGCATCCTACCAAGCGGGCGGATGCTTTTTCAAATATATGTTTTTTAAATATTAATAATCGTCGTCGTCATCGTCAAAATTATCGAAGTTGTCAAGATCATCTAATGGCAAGTCAAAATCGTCATCGTCATCATCCTGAGGCTTCTTTTTTGTTGTTTGAATATCGTCATCTTCAAAATCATCATCTTCGTCTACCTGTTTTTTGGCAGTCGGTTTAGTTGGGAGTTTCTTTGGCGCTGTCATAACACAAAAATAAAAATTGCTTTTATAGTTTAAAAATACAAAAAAACTTTTTTTAATAACAAGCTGTGAATAAATAAATTAATTTATTTACTCTGCGTTTTCTCCTACAGCATTTTCCTCCTTAACAATATCTTTTAGCTGCGGGAGTTGGTTTAAGTTATTTAAACCAAAATAATCCATAAACAGTGTGCTGGTACTATATAGGATAGGTCTGCCGGGAGTTTCTGCTTTTCCATCAATACTGATCAATTCTTTTTCAAGCAGGCGTTGTACCGAATAATCAGAATTTACTCCCCTGATCTGTTCAATTTCCAGTTTGGTAATGGGCTGGCGGTAGGCAATAATGGCAAGTGTTTCCATAGCAGCCTGACTTAATTTTTTCTTGGAACGGTGTAACTGCAGTTGGTTAACCGTTTCATGGTAATCTTTTTTGGTTAGAAACTGATAACCATTATTTAGAAATACCAATTCGATAGCCAATTCATCATGGTTATATTTTTCTTTAAGCTGCTCTATGCTTTCGAATATTTGTGCCTCGTTAAATTCTTCATTAAAAACTGCATTTAGGGCAAGTATGATTTCTTGCGTACCAATACTTTGGCTGGAAGAAAATATAAGGGCTTCGATGTGCCTGGTGATGTTAGGATTGGGCATACACAAAAATAAAATTTTTGACATAAAAAAAGCGGTCTCGCTTTTAAAAACAAGACCGCTTTCAACACACAAATGAAACCTGAATTAAGATATAGTTTTAGGTTAGGTTATTAAATATCTATATCAATTCTATAAGAACGTCTTTGATAAACACTATCGTTTATTTCTAACACAAGTTTAAGGCTAAACCAGGTTCGATCAAGATTCTATTTAGTGAGTGGTATTAATAATTGAGTAAACGGTAAATTATCTATTTTAACGGTATAGAAATAGACACTGTTGTACCATTTGTAACATTTTGACTTACGTTTAAGTGTATTGGTTTTGCTCCAATCTGACCTAAAAGATGTAACCTTTCCTTGGTGAGTTGCATGCCTTTACTAATATGTGTTTCCTTTTTATCTTTTAAAGAATTGTCTATTCCAATCCCATCGTCAATAATTTCGATATTAAGATAGAATTCATCCATCAGTTTAATATTGATCAGGATTTGGCCACCGGTTTCTTTTGGCATAATGCCATGCCATATTGCATTTTCTACGTAAGGCTGCAACAACATAGAGGGAATAAAAGTTTCTTCTTTGTCGATATCTTCATCCACATTAAAAGTATACGATAATTTATCGCCAAAACGGTTCTTCTCCAGTTTGAGGTAGAGGTTTAGGTATTCTAGTTCTTCTTCAAGCGAAATATAGCTTTTGGTACAGATTTCCAGATTTTTTCTGATCAATCTGGCAAAGCCCGTTAAAACTTTATTAGCAGATGCCGTATTCTGCGTATTAATATAATGCTGAATAGAATTCATCACATTAAACACAAAGTGCGGATTCATCATGGCCTGCAGCGCTTGTTGTTCTAACATGAGGACTTTGTTTTTTAATAACAATTGTGCCTGCTCCTTATCTTTTTGCTTGCGGGTGATGTAAACAGCTACCTTGTAAAAAATATAAGCCACGAGTAATATCAGAACAGATAAAAACCACAGGCTTTGCCAAAAATGTTTTTTAATGGTAAAGGCAATTTTTGCAGGTTGGCCCCAGTTACCATTCTGGCTTTTAGCGCTTACTTCAAATACATAGTCGCCTGATTGTAAAGAAGAAAAATCCAAACGCCTGGTACGGGTTTCTACCCAGGCCGAATTTTCATTTAAGCGGTAGCGGTAAGTAATATCGCTGGTGGTAAAATCTACCGCACTAAAGGTGAAAAGAATGGTATTGTTGCCCGTTTCGAAGGTAAAATTATCCTGGTCAACAGGTAAACGTTCATTATCTTTAATGATAGAGGTAACGTACACCTTAGGAAGATTCTTGACAATATTTTTATTATTGTATTTAAATAAAATAAGGCCTTTGTTTGTCGCAAAATAAGCCGTGCTGTCATCAATAAACAAACTGTTGATATCATCGCTTAAAAGGTCTTTTCCATAATCGAAATTGGCAACATTAGGTTGATTCGGATAATTGGCTATTTTGTTAACGCCTTTATTGGTTAATACCCATATTTCATTGTTTTTTATAAATATTTTGGTGCAGATGTTATTGGTTAGGCCATCTTTTTGGGTAATCTGCCTGGTAATCTGGTTATTCTTATAAAAAATTAAACCATAACCATCAGTAGCCAGAATCAATGTGCCATCGGCAAGCTGTTGTATATCGTTGATCCTTTTGGTCAGCAGGGGATGATTTTCATAATGTTTAATCAGTTTTCCTTTCGAAAATTGAGAAAGTCCGTTCACATTTGAAAACCACAAATTGCCTTCGCGATCATAAAAAACATGGTAAGACCTGTCTTTAAAAAAATCTTCTTTTTCGCGGTATTTTGCAGCGTTAAACTCAAATTTATTTCTCCGATCTGATAAGAAAACAACACCAGATGACAGGGCCAGGGCAAGATGATTGTTGTTTTCAGCTACACTAAAGTGTTTGATCACGAACATCGAGTTGTTTGATTCCTTTAAATACCTTACTTCATTACTGCTGTTATTGATATTTTTGAAAACACCCATTCCATAATCGGATGCAAAATATATAGATTGATCTTGTGGATCGAATGTAATCTGTTTAATGGTTTTGTATTTTTTAAAATCGTCTAACCCAATTTCATCAACCTGATAATTATCGATGTTTAGTACATCGATTACCGCATCATCGGTACCCAGCCATAGCCGGTTTTGCCCATCTTTGGTAATGCTTTTGATTACATTGCTGCTCAGCCCAGATTCTGCATCAATAATTGATAAGCGGTTATTCGCATTGGGCAGCATATATATGCCCTGATTGGTAGCAAACCACATGTTCTGGTTATTGTCCTTAATAACCTGGTTAACCGAAATATCCTGTAGATACTGCACCGTTTTTCCGCTTTTATCGAGTATAAAGGCTCCATTGGCATTGGATAACCAAACTTCTTTGGTATAAACATCGTAATAAAAATATCCCGACATGTTTTTGATCAGGTTCTGCGGAATGGGAATAAGATCGTTAATGCTTCCGTGCCGGTATTGTTTTAAGCCGCCATTATCCAGGTAAAATAAAGATCTGTGGCTGCTGTTCGCAGCTGTCATGTAAGAAAGGGGCTGCACTTTTGACTTAATCACGGAAAATGTTTTTCCGTTAAATTGTTGCACGCTTAAATCACTATATGCGAATATATTACCTTGCTCATCTTCATGGATAAAGGCATTGATAAATTTATCCTTTTGATTTGGGGAAATGTATTTTTTAATGGTTTTTCCATCCCAGCAAACAATTAAGTTCGCATTTGTTCCGAGCCAGATCCGTCCTGACTGATCGGTTAAAAAGGAAACAATTACGGTATTGAAGTTGAGCTTTCTAAGTAGTTCATCATTGTTCTGGTTATAAAACTTTCCTTCTTTTAAATAACTGAGCTGACCGTTTAGCGCAAAAAACCACAACCGGCCCTCTTTATCTTCCTTCATCTGCAGGATCTGGGTGTCTGGCAGACCATCTTCAATGGTGAAATTCTGAAAATTTGTACCGTCAAAACGGCTCAATCCATTATCGGTGGCAATCCATATAAAACCTTTTTTATCCTGTAAAATGTAATAACAGTTATTGCTGGCCAGCCCGTTTTTAGTATTATAATGTGGGAGATAAGTGGTTTGAGAAAAAAGTTTTTGAGGTGCACTAAAACCCAGCAGCAAAAATAAAAAAGCCATAAGCCTATAACTGAAGCTGGACCTCACAATAGCTTTTGGCACTAATGATTTCACTTTTATCTGCTGTCTAATGATCACTGTTTGCTTTTGTAAATAATTTTATTTTTTCAAAGAAATCGCTTGCCCTTCTCCTGGAAATGTTGATGATTTCGCCGTTTTTGAGAAAAACCTGTAGGCCGTTCTTAGAATTATATTCCTTTAAATGGTTGAGGTTAATAATGCTTGATTTGTGGATCCTGACAAACTGATCAGTTGGCAAGAGTTCTTCAAACTCCCTTAAAACTTTAGAAACGGTAATTTTTTCGTGGTTGTTTAAGTGTACAATAGAATAATTACTATCGGCTTCAATATAGATAATATCATCAATATCTATCATCTTAAAACCCTGTCCGTAAGGAAGGGTAAGTTTCTTAATCTCTGATTTCGAACTTAAACTGGAAGCCAGATTATTGATTCTTTCATCATTTTCGTTCTGGCTTTTAAATAATTTGATGTGCTGGGAAACTTTGTCTACAGCTATTTTAAGTTCATCAATATCAATTGGCTTTAACAGGTAATCCAGCGCATTTGCTTTTATCGCTTTTAGTGCATATTGATCGTAGGCTGTAGTAAATATAACAGCAGCATGGTGTTTTTGTGCATCAGGAATCAATTCGAAGCCATTTCCTCCGGGCATGGCAATATCCAGAAAGATCAGATCAATAGGGTGATGAGCCAAAATATCTTTCGCCTCGGCTACAGATCTTGCAATACCGGTAATTTCTACCTGTTGGCAATTCTGCTGCAGTAAAAAAAATAGTGACGATCGTGCAAACTCCTCATCATCAACAATAATGGCCTTTAATGTAGTCATAGTTACAGGTTGGTGAATGTATTAAAATGGTCTTATAAAAAAAAATGCAAATTGAAAAAACCAGTATACAAATTGTCACGTATGTATCATCAAACGTATTCAAAACCACTAAAACATAGATGACTATGAAAAACAATGAACTAGAAACAAAAAGCGAGCTTCAGGAAAAAAGTTTGTTTGACAAAACTGTGGGCAGAAGATCTTTTCTGCAATATGCAGGTGCAGGTGCTGCAGGTATCGCTTTAGTTGCTGCGGGTTGTAGCAAAGATCGCGGTTACGATAACCCAACAATGAATGGCGCAACACTGGATTTTAAAGATGATTTCGGGGTATTAAACTACGCCTATGCTTTAGAGCAATTGGAAGCTGCATTTTACATTAAGGTTGCTAATAGCAATACTCAATTTACAGGAACGAATGCTGCTGCAAAAAAAGCGTATTTCCAGGATATTCAGTTTCATGAGATAGCGCACAGAGAGTTTTTTAAAGCTGCTCTTGGTACAGCTGCAATAGGAAGTTTAGAAGTTGATTTTTCTTCAATTGATTTTACCAGCGAAGCAAGCGTTCTAGCTACTGCGATGGCTTTTGAAGACTTAGGTGTTGCTGCCTACAATGGTGCTGGTCCAAGACTAAAAACCGGCGCTTACTTATTATTGGCAGGTAAAATTGTTTCAGTTGAGGCCCGTCACGCTGCTTATGTTCGTGATATCATTTCAAATGGATCATTTGCAGATCTGAATAGCCTTACCTCATTGGGTGCCAATAATTCAGGTGGCTTAGATGCGGCATTAACGCCGGATAAGGTTTTGGCTGCTGCTTCGAAATACATCAAAACTAAAATTAATGTAATCAATCTTTAAAACTTTAAACTAGAAATCATGAATATCGTAAATATATTAGAAGAAATTGAAAAAGTTGATGGTGAGGTTTATGAGCGTTTAAACCCGAGAAGAGCTGCGATGAAAAGCTTTTTCAACATCGGTAAAAAAATCTCATTGGCTGCTATGCCACTGGCTTTGGGTTCTATGTTTCAGAAAGCATACGGACAAACTGCTTTACCGTCAGGCGTTGTAGATGTGTTAAACTTCGCATTGGCATTAGAGTATTTAGAATATCATTTTTACAATCACACTATTGTTGGTATAACAAAGAAAAATCAAGATGGTACTACTAACAACAATGTGACCGATGTTACATTTACATTTCCTAATGCAGCCAGCCAGGCTGCCATCACCACTATTCGTGATCATGAAAAAGCGCACGTAGATTTGTTGGTAGGAGCTTTGGGGAGTTCAGCACGTACACCAATTGCCTATGCGGATACCGATTTTAGAGCTGGTGGAACATTTTCTACAGTATATTCTGATTATAACACCTTTTTAGCAGTAGCACAGGGTTTTGAAGACACAGGTGTTAGGGCATATAAAGGCCAGGCAGCCAATTTAATGGCTACTCCGGGCGTATTGCAAACCGCTCTTCAGATCCACTCTGTTGAAGCACGCCATGCCTCACACATCCGTCAAATGCGTACCGCTGCAGGTTCTACCGTTTTTAAACCTTGGGTTAGCCTTGGTGCTTCCGGTCAGGCAAATGATTCAGGTGTTGCAGCTGTTGATGCTGTATATGCTGGTGAAGATTTAACCGTACAGGCTGGGGCAAATATTGTGGGTATTGGTGGTTTTTCAGGTATAACCAAAGCAGCAGCTGTAGAAAGTTTTGATGAACCTTTAGATAAGGCTAGTGTGGTAACAATTGCTAACCTGTTTTTACAGCCAGGTAAAAAGTTATCATAACACACCAAAATATTGACATTATTGATTAGGTAATGTTTCGTTTAAGGTAGGGGAGGTAAAACTTTAGTTTTACTTCCCTTTGTTTTATCAGCGTTTTCGAGATTTAAGATTGATGTGAAATTAGAAATGCCACACCAGAATCTCATTAAAATTAATGCTATTGATCATAGAAAGTTGAATCTTGCAATCCACCATTTCCCACCTAACCTTACATCATTTTTAATAAGTAATCACCTGCTCTTCTAAATGCTCTGGCAGATCCCTGTAATTGTACTTTTGACCGCGTAACTGTGGCTCAAAACCAGCAGCTTTGATGGATTGCTGGATACCATTGGCGGTAAAACGGTGTGGCGCACCGGCGGCAGATACCACGTTTTCTTCAATCATGATCGATCCGAAATCATTTGCACCTGCATGTAAACACAATTGGGCAGTCGTTTTTCCAACGGTTAACCAACTGGCCTGGATGTTTTTGATATTTGGCAACATGATACGGCTCAGGGCAATCATACGGATATATTCATCAGCAGTTACCGTATTGCTGATTCCACGGAGCCTTTTTAATAATGTGCCATCATCCTGGAAAGGCCATGGAATAAAGGCCAGAAATCCATTGGCGTCGGCAGGTTTTTCGCTTTGTACCTGACGGATCCATACCAGATGTTCAAAACGCTCTTCAATGGTTTCTACATGGCCGAACATCATGGTTGCAGAGGTTGTGATATCCAATTGGTGACAGGCACGCATTACATCAAGCCATTCTTGTCCACCACATTTACCTTTAGAGATCAAACGCCTCACACGATCGTTTAATATTTCAGCACCAGCACCAGGAAGCGAGTCCATTCCGGCCTCTTTTAGTGTTTTTAATACCTCAGTATGCGAGATTCCTTCCAGCTTGGCTACGTGCGCAATTTCTGGTGGACCTAATGCATGAAGTTTTAAATCAGGGTATAATTCTTTTAATTTTTTGAATAAATCGGCGTAAAAAGCCAGACCCAAATCAGGATGGTGACCGCCCTGCAATAATAACTGATCGCCACCTAAGCGGAAAGTTTCTTCAATTTTAACTTTATAGGTCTCTATGTCGGTAATATAACTTTCCTCGTGGCCAGGCCTGCGGAAGAAATTGCAAAATTTACAATTCGCAATACAAACATTGGTGGTATTTACATTACGGTCAATCTGCCAGGTTACTTTGCCGCTGGGCACTTGGATTTTTCTAAGCTCATTGGCTACAAACATCAATGATGCAGTATCGGCATGGTGGTATAAGTATACACCTTCTTCTTGGGTTAAAAAATCGAAATGTAGTGCCCGTTGCAGTAAATTGGCTGTATTCATGAAACAAAAATACTCGAAATAAGTATCACTATAATCACAGTTTTATAAAAAAACAGTGGTGCCTAATTATTTTTTGTTGTATCTGTTTTGCGTTTAAAGAGGTTTAGCAAGTCATTTCCCTGCTTTTTAATCTCTTCTAAACGTTTTTTTGTGCTGTCGTTAACTTTTTTTAAACCTTCATTAGCCTTGATAACATTATTTTTAACTGTATTTTGGCCAGCAGCAACTGCATCAGAAACTTGTTTGACCTTATTTTCACCAGTCGCAATAGCGCCGATAACCTGTTTTGCTTTTTTATCGGCATTAACTTTAGTACTATCTATAAACTTCTCGGCTGCAGCTGCTAAAGTGGTCGTATCCTTAGCTGGTTTACCCAAAGCAGTATTTGCTTTGGCAAGCAGTTGATCATCTTCTTGCTTTACAATGCCACCATTTGCGGTATAATTGTTTTTACTGTTTAAATAATTTGTTTTGGCTGTTTCCAACTGGATCTTTGCAGCAGCTATTCTTGCGGTATCCTTACTTGCAACGGCTGCATCATAATTTAACTGGGCATCAGTAAGTGCGAGGGCCGCAGTTTCATAAGATTTTGTAAAGTCAATTTTTTCTTCCTTTTTTGTAGCTGTGTTGCAGGCTGCTAAGCTGAACGTGAGCAGACAGATTAGAATTATATTTTTCATGTTATTTTGAGGTAGTAAATTGATCAACTATTTTTTTTAACGAACTGGTTTCCTGTTCCTCTGTGATGCCTCCACCAAGTCTTTCAATCTCTAAATTATTAATGCTTTTAGCAAATTCTAAATATTTCAAATATCGGTTAAGAACTTCAATTTTCGTTCCATTATTGTTTTGTTCGGTATTGCCAAGGTTTTTAACAAAGGTTTCCATATTATCGATGCAAACAATGTAGGCCTGAAAAGCATTCGGTGTAAAGTAATCGTTAACCAGATTATTTGTGGCGAGTTGCGGGTATAATTTTGGCAGTTCAACTGGTGTTTTCTTTAAGGTTTCGGTTAAGTTCAATCCGGAATTTGAAGTATTTAAATACATTCCCTTAGTTTTCATCTGGCAGTTTTCTATAGCCAGATTGGTTGTATTTAGTAGCTTGATCAGGTTATTCTTTTTGTCTATGTTATCTAAAAAAGTATTTACAGACAGGGCAATAAATAATCCTGTAAAAGTGGAAATCAGCGAAATAATAAAACTAAACGTATCATTGTTGTTTTTACGCCATTGGCTATCTCGTCTAAAATTGAGTAAAAAAAGACTTGTTGCTACTAAAACTAGTGATATTATAGTATACGTGAGCATATATTTTTTATAATTTTTTATAAAAGTATATAATTAGATGTAATAAAGAAATTACAAATGCTGTTAATTTTTAATTTTCTTAAAAATTAACTGTCAGTTTGCCGGATTAATTGATTAAACAATTTGGCTATTCAACAATTCGTTTATATTTGTCACTTATGGTAGATTTTAATCGTTTTACACTGGCCAATGGGTTAAAAGTTTTGGTACACGAAGATACCACAACTCCAATGGCAGTTTTAAATATTTTATATGATGTAGGTGCCCGTGATGAGGACCCTGAAAAAACGGGTTTTGCACACCTGTTTGAACATCTTATGTTTGGCGGATCAGTAAACATTCCCAGTTACGACGAACCTTTGCAACGGGTAGGAGGAGAAAATAACGCTTTTACAAGTAATGATATTACCAATTATTACATTACGCTGCCGGCCGAGAATATCGAAACTGCTTTTTGGTTGGAGAGCGATAGGATGCTGAGCCTGGCTTTTTCTGAAAAAAGCTTAGATACACAGCGTAATGTGGTAAGTGAGGAATTTAAACAGCGTTATCTTAATCAGCCTTATGGTGATGTTTGGTTAAAACTGCGTCCGTTGGCTTATAAGAAGCATGCTTATCAATGGGCAACTATAGGGAAAGAGCTTTCGCATATCGAAAATGCAACAATGGATGATGTGAAATCATTTTTTAAGAAACACTACACGCCGCAAAATGCAATTTTGGTTGTTGGTGGAAATGTGAAAACAGCTGATGTGAAAAAAATGGCCGAAAAATGGTTCGAGCCAATCCCTGCAGGTGAGAAATATAAACGGAATTTAGTTCAGGAGGATCAGCAGACCGAAGCCAGAAATGAAACAGTTAAGGCTAACGTACCTTTGAATGCAATTTATATGGCTTTTAAAATGCCAGGACGATTAAGTCAGGATTATTACGCCTTTGATTTACTTTCGGATATTTTATCCCGCGGGCAGTCTTCGCGTTTATATAACAGCCTGTTAAAAGAGCAACAACTTTTTAGCGATATTAATGCCTACATTTCGAGCAGTTTGGATCCCGGTTTATTTATTGTTGAAGGTAAATTGGTCGAAGGTATAAGCATCGAAGCGGCAGAAAAAGCGATCTGGGCCGAACTTGAAAAGTTAAAAACCGAACTGGTTTCTGAAACTGAGTTAACCAAAGTGAAGAATAAGGTAGAATCTGTGCTTGTTTTTTCTGAGATGAGTCTGCTGGATAAGGCAATGAACCTGGCTTATTACGAGCTGTTGGGCGATGCTGCTATATTGAACCAAGAAACCGAAGAGTTTTTAAAAGTGGAGGCAGAAGACATCCAAAGGATATCTAACGAAACTTTTAACCCTAAATCATCATCTACTTTATATTACTTAACTGAAGAAAATGCTTAACAGACAACAGGCACCTGATTTTAAGCAGGTATCTACCATAAACTTTATCCGGCCAGAAAAAAAAGTATTGGATAATGGAGTACCCGTTTATACCATTTATTCCGGAGAACAGGATCTGGTGCGAATCGAATTTATTTTTGATAACGTAAACTGGAAACTCGATAAACCACTACAGGCTATTGCAGTAAGCGCATTAATCAATAACGGAACAAATAAATTATCAGCCAAAGAAATAGCAGAAAAAATTGATTTTTATGGTGCATTTTTTCAAACGGAATATATACAGGATCAATCTTCTGTTACAATGTATACGCTAAATAAACATCTGCATTCGGTATTACCGATTGTGAAAAATGTTTTATCAGAAAGTCAGTTTCCACAGCACGAACTAGACATCTATATCCAAAACCAGAAGCAAAAGCTACAGGTTAACCTGAAGAAAAATGATATCCTTTCGAGAAAGGAATTTGCCCATGCGTTGTTTGGTGATACCGCTTATGGTGTAAACATCCAGGCAGAACATTACGATGCCTTAAAACGTGAAGATCTGGTTGATTATTTTAAGGCTGCTTATACTCCGAATAATTGCACCATCGTGATATCAGGTAAGTTTGATGATGGTGGATTCAATCTTTTGAACGATGTTTTTGGCAACAATTGGCAAAAAAGTAATGCGTTAAAGAATAGTTTCAGTTTTAAGGTCACCGAAAAAAAGACGGTTTATACCGAAAAGCCGGATGCATTGCAATCGGCTATCCGTATAGGCCAATTGGCCATCAACCGTAAACATGAAGATTTTTGTGGACTTCAGGTTCTGAATACAATTTTAGGCGGATATTTTGGTTCGCGTTTAATGAACAACATCCGCGAAGATAAAGGGTATACCTATGGCATTGGCTCTGGCATTTCTTCGCTGCTGCAGGCGGGTTATTTTTTTATCGCTACCGAAGTTGGTGCCGATGTATGTTCGGCTGCGCTAACTGAAATTTATAAAGAGATCGGGTTATTGAAAAATGAGCCGGTAGGGGAAGAAGAACTGAACCTGGTTAGGAACTACATGCTTGGATCGATGTTAGGCAGTTTGGAGAATGTTTTTTCGCATGCCGATAAATTTAAAAATATTTATTTTTCGGGACTGGATTACGATTATTACACCAAATATATTGAAAAAGTGAAGACCATCACTTCAGCAGAGTTATTGGCATTAGCTAATAAATACCTGACTACAGAAAATTTTACAGAAGTAGTGATTGGGAAGAAGTAAGTGTCCGGAGGCCGTCATTTCGAGCAGACCCGATAGCAGGCTATCGGGTGCAGCGAAGTCGGGAACCACAGCGTGCTCAGCGAAGCTAAATCTGTAGAGATGACGCCTTTTTCGGTTAATATTCTTCTATTAACTATCTATACTGGCATAAATATGCCGTTTGCACAGTGGTTTTTACCTTGAAGGATGAATTTGCAGGAACTTCGAATGTGCTGCCTGCTTTAATGATTTGCCATCCTGTAGCTTCGGAAAGTAAGGCTGCTAATTCGCCTTCTATAACATGCATCATTTCTTTTTGAGCTGTACCAAAGGTATATTCTCCCGGATTGATAATGCCGATAGTAGATTTTCCATCAGCAGTTTCATAGCCCAGCGATTTAACGTTGCCATCAAAATATTGGTTTTCAGTAATCATATACGAATTTATAATGTTTTAGTCAAAACAGCTTTTTGTTTATCCGCCTGGTCAATCTTTTAGTAAAAAACTACCTATTTATCATGTTTTTCTGGTGGATAAATCTGTGCCTGGTCAAATTTAAGTGATAAGTTTAATATAACTATAACCCAATTTTCATGAACCTCATCATTTCTATGTCATTGCAATTGTCAGGAAAGCTCAATATTTAAGCATTTTTAACTTTATGCTTTTATTTTCACTCGATTTTCGTATCTTTGCCTGGCAAATAATAAATCCTAATTTATTTGCTATGCAACTCGATTCCACAAAGTTTATTGCCACAGGTTTAACGTATGATGATGTACTATTGGTGCCCGCATATTCTGAAATTCTGCCCCGTGAAGTAAATACTGCCACTTTTTTAACAAAAAAAATCAAACTTAATGTTCCATTGATTTCTGCTGCGATGGATACCGTAACCGAAGCCGAGCTAGCCATTGCCATTGCGCAGAATGGTGGTATTGGTATGTTACATAAAAACATGACGATAGACAGACAGGCTGCCGAAGTACGTAAGGTTAAGCGTTCGGAAAGTGGTATGATCAAAGATCCTGTAACCTTACTGGAAACAGCTGTGGTTGCTGATGCTTTCAAGATTATGAAGGAGCATAAAATTGGTGGTATTCCTGTTGTAAGTAGCGATAACAAACTGGTTGGGATTATTACCAACAGGGATTTGCGTTTTCAGAAGGATATGAAAAGACCAATTTCTGAGGTGATGACTAAAGATAATTTAATCATTGCACCAGAAGGAACTACTTTGGTTCAGGCCGAAGAGATTCTTCAGAATCATAAAATAGAGAAACTTCCTGTGGTGAGCAAAGATGGTTACCTGAGTGGCTTAATTACCTTTAAAGATATTTCAAAAGTTAAAAATTACCCCGTAGCCTGTAAAGATGAACATGGCCGTTTAAGGGTAGGGGCAGCGGTAGGGGTAACTGCCGATACTTTACAACGCGTTGATGCTTTAGTTCATGCCGGTGTTGATGTAATTACCATTGATACCGCCCATGGCCATACCAAAGGTGTAGTAGATAAATTAAAGGAAGTTAAAGCAAAATATCCTGATTTACAGGTTATTGTTGGTAATATTGCTACCGGTGCAGCTGCGAAATTTTTGGCAGACGCCGGTGCTGATGCTGTTAAAGTAGGTATTGGTCCGGGTTCTATCTGTACCACCAGGATTATTGCCGGTGTTGGGGTTCCCCAGCTATATGCTGTTTACGAATGTGCCAAAGCATTAAAAGGTACTGGTGTACCGGTTATCGCAGACGGTGGTATTAAACATACCGGCGATATTGCCAAAGCAATTGCTTCAGGCGCAAGCACCGTAATGGCAGGTTCTTTATTTGCAGGAGTTGAAGAATCGCCAGGTGAAACCATTATTTACGAAGGACGTAAATTTAAATCGTACCGAGGAATGGGTTCGATCGAAGCGATGGAGCAAGGTTCTAAAGACCGTTATTTCCAGGATGTGGAAGACGATATTAAAAAGCTCGTTCCTGAAGGTATTGTTGGTCGCGTACCATTTAAAGGTACCTTGGCAGAGGTCATGTACCAATACATTGGCGGTTTGCGTGCCAGTATGGGCTATTGTGGAGCAGCCAACATTGAAGCCTTACAGGAAGCACAATTTGTACAGATTACAGCTGCGGGTATGCGCGAAAGTCACCCGCATGATATCACCATTACCAAAGAAGCGCCTAATTATACCAGATAGGGTTTAAGGCAGAAGGTAAGAGTAAGACGTAAGGAGGTTGAAGGTATTTCCCCAATCTTTCCAAATAAAATCAAAACGGGGCATCGGTTTACGATAGCCCCGTTTTGATTTGATTCAAACCTCGCAGGTTTTTAAAACCTGCGAGGTTTTCCGTTATCGGACCTTATAGGTTTTTAAAACCTTAAGGTCTGAGTCCAATTTTATTAAAAATCACAAAATAAAATTTGGCAGCTGATATTTTTTAATATATTTGTCGACTAAATCTATAGGATTTATATGATAATTATGAAAACAATTCAAAAAACGCGCTCGTATTGTTGTTATAGCCATTCTAAAACATTAATCGGATACTATCCAACGGGTCATTAATCAGCAGCATTTAAATAAACCATCAACATAATCATGAACAAAACTTTACTTTTTCTCTTTACATTTTTACTTTCAGCAGGATTTGCTTTTGCCCAAAGTCCGGTAACCGGCGTAGTTAAAACAACCAGTGGCACTACAATCCCGAATGCAACCATCAAGGTACGGGGCACAAACCAAGCAGTAGTAGCTGATGAAAACGGTGCTTTTAGCATGAACGTGAAACAAGAAACACCCTTTTACCTGCAGGTAAGCTCTGTAGGCTATAAACCACAGGATTTTCAGATACTAAAACTTCAGGATACGCCGATAGAACTGGTTTTGGTAGAAAACGCATTGCTCGATGAAATTGTGGTCACCTCCAGAAGGCGTTCAGAGGTATTACAGGATGTTCCCATTCCAATTACGGTTATTGGTGGCCGTTCAGCAGAAAATGCTGGTGCTTTTAACGTTAACCGTTTAAAAGAACTGGTGCCTTCGGTACAGCTGTATGCTTCTAATGCCAGAAATACTACTTTAAACATCAGGGGTTTGGGTTCTACTTTTGGTTTAACCAACGATGGTATCGATCCCGGGGTGGGTTTTTATGTTGACGGCGTTTATCACGCCCGTCCGGCGGCTACCTCTACCGATTTTCTTGATATTGATCAGATCGAAATTTTGCGTGGCCCGCAAGGCACCCTATTTGGTAAAAATACAACGGCTGGTGCCTTTAATATTACTACGAGCAAGCCAACTTTAACACCTGGCGCAAAAATAGAATTAAGCGCGGGGAATTATAATTTTATTCAGGCCAAAACATCAGTTTCCGGGGCACTGGCTAAAGATCTTGCTGCAAAAATTTCCCTTTCAGGTACCCAACGTGATGGTACCATCTGGAATACCAGAGAAGAGCGCAGGTACAGCGGGCAAAACAACCTGGGGTTTAAAAGTCAGTTGTATTATACCCCATCAGAAAAATTACAGGTTTTGTTAAGCGGTGATGTGAGTATTCAGCATCCGGCAGGTTACCCATTGGTAATCGCCGGTGTTACCACAACCGAAAGAAGTGCATACCGCCAGTACGCTAAAATTGTTTCTGATTTAGGTTATCAGCAACCTAAAATAGATCCTTTTTCAAGAGAAATCAATACCAATACGCCATGGAGGCACAACCAATCAATAGGAGGAATCTCATTAAATGTAGATTATAAAATCGGTAACGGAACGCTTACTTCAACTACGGCCTGGAGATTCTGGAACTGGGATCCAACAAATGACCGGGATTTCTCAGAATTGGCGGCACTAACCAAATCGCAGGGTACCTCACGACATGATCAGTACTCGCAGGAAGTTAGGTATGCAGGAAATATTACTGAAAAATTAAGTGGGGTAGTGGGGGTTTATTTCCTGGGTCAGAATTTAAAAGGTTTGGCACAAACAGAAGAGGTAGGTAAAGATCAATGGCGTTTTGTACAAACCAGCAATACCGGAAGCCAGGCCTTATATTCTACTCCGGGTTTACTGGATGGTTTTGGAATTAAAACCAACTCTACCATTAAATCGTTAAGTGCGGCTGTTTTTGCACAGGTTGATTGGGAAGTTTTAAAAAATCTGCATGTATTACCAGGCTTAAGGTATACCTATGATAAGAAGGATGTGGATTATGATCGGGTAACGTATGGCGGTTTACAAACCACTGATGCGGCATTATTGGCGCTTAAAGCAGCTGTTTATGCCAATCAGCAGTTCACCACAAAGGTAGATAACAACAATTTATCAGGTAACTTTACCGTTTCTTACCGTCCAACCCATAACTTAAATGTTTATGGAACTTTCTCTACCGCTTATAAACCGGTAGGGGTTAACGTAGGCGGTTTGCCAACCACCTCAACTGGTGCAGCCGATTTATCGGTAGCGATTGTTAAACCCGAATACGTTCAGCATTATGAGTTAGGTGCTAAAACGAAGCCAATTAAAGGTGCCATAGTAAATATTAGTTTGTTTAATACAGATATTAAAGATTACCAGACCAATGTGCAATCGCCACAGCTCGGTGTAAACAGAGGTTATTTGGCCAATGCTGAAAAAGTAAGGGTAAAAGGATTGGAAATAGACGGCACTTACCAGTTGGAGCGGTTTTTAACGTTAAATGCGGCTTTGGCATATCTTGATGGCAAGTATGTGAAATTTACAAATGCACCACTTCCTTTAGAAGAAACCGGGCACACCGAACTGATCAATGGCGTGGCTACCCAGGTGGCATTTAAAGATGCATCGGGCGGTAGGTTACCGGGTATTTCCAAATGGAATATCTCTGGTGGTTCAGAATTGAGTACGCCCGGCAATCTGGCCACCAGAACGGGACGGTATTTCATTGCCGGTGACGCCAGTTACCGTTCAGAATACTCTTCAAATCCTACACCGTCAAGCGTATTGATTGTTAAAGGTTATGCCTTATTTAATGCCAGGTTAGGATTCAAATCAGATAAGTTCTCCTTGTTTGTTTGGAGCAGAAATATTGCTAACAAGAATTATTATGAGCAATTACAGGCTGCAGCAGGCAACTCTGGTTTATACGCAGGTGTATTGGGTGATCCAAGAACTTATGGGGCAACCATCCGTTATGCTTTCTAATAGCTAAATTCATCTTTTCTCTCTTATATTTGGTTAGCGGGAGTGGCATAATGCCGCTCCTTTTTCTTGGAACAGGAAACGTTTAAATATTTTAAGTGTTAATATGGTTTTAAAAGCAATGACAGGGGGCATCTTAAAGTCAGTTCTTGCTATTCCTGAAATCCTCACTTCGCTCCGGTTTTTCCTTTCTATCCAGGTTTATTCAACAAGTTAAGTGGTTCTTGGATGGAGAAATCATTCGATTGAGTTTTGCAGGTTTTATGCGCAATAAGTCCAGTAACAGCATTGTGCAGAATAAAAATTTATAGAAAGCCGATAAAATCTTAACTTCGTTAAATTTTTAATTCAATGAATAAGCTTTCTTCGGTTTGTGTATACTGCGGCTCAAATTTTAATGGCGATGCAAAGTTACGTGATGCAATAAACAAATTGGCAGAAACACTTGTAAAGCAGGAGATCAGACTGGTTTATGGGGGTGGAAGTGTTGGTGTAATGGGAGTGCTCGCTAACGATGTGCTGGATTTAGGTGGTTTGGTTACGGGTGTAATTCCCCAGTTTTTAATGGATAAAGAAGTTGGGCACCAAGGTTTAACAGAAATGGTTGTTACCGAAAATATGCATCAGCGAAAACAGAAAATGGCCGATCTGAGCGATGGTTTTGTGATCTTACCCGGCGGCTTTGGTACATTGGAGGAATTTTTTGAAGTGTTAACCTGGCTTCAGCTCGGTCTGCACAATAAACCAATCGGTGTATTAAATGTTGGTGGTTTTTACGATCCTTTATTCGCCCAAATGGATATGATGGTGCAAAATAAATTTTTGAAACCGGCCAATCGCGATTTAGTATTCAATGAAGCAGATGCCAAAACTTTAATAAATAAAATGCATGATTTTTCGGCTATTCCGGACGAGGTCTGGTTTAGAGACAGAAATTTGAGTTAGAAAAAGTATTAAGTAATAAGCATCAACTAACACTAATCAATATTAATCCGCCATACGCAAAACACTTGGCGCCAAAAAAAATATACCAAATGCAAATTATTACCTCGCACTCAGAATTTGAACAATACCTGGGCAAAGAATTAGGCGTTTCTTCGTGGCATACCATTACACAAGAACAGATTAACAAATTTGCCGATGCCACACTTGATCATCAGTGGATTCATACTGATGAAGAAAGGGCTCAAAATGAAGGCCCTTTTAAGGCAACTATAGCGCACGGTTATTTGACGCTTTCATTAATCCCATATCTATGGAAAGAAATTGTTGATATTCAAAACCTAAAAATGGAGATCAATTACGGGATAGAAAGTTTAAGATTTGCACAAGCCGTAACGGTAAACAGTAAGGTAAGGTTAAAGGCTAAACTGGCTTCAATTATTAACCTCCGTGGTGTAACCAAAGTTAATATGGCTATCGAAATGGAAATCGAAGATCAGAAAAAACCTGCATTTAGCGGAGAAGTAGTTTTCTTGTATCATTTTGTAAATTAATTATTTACAATGTAGCGGATTGTTTATATTTATAGTTTAAATAGGAAATAAATTCGCTCATGATCAAAAACAATAAATTCTTAAGCTTTATTTTAGTTATCCCGTTTATCCTGTCTTGCCAAATCAAGAAGGATCAGCATTTGGCAGCCGATTCATTTTTACCGATGCAGATTGGTAATTTATGGTATATGAATGCGCAATCCTATACCGAAATTCAAGATACCGTTCGGATTAATAAGAAGCTTTTTTACAAGTTCTATTCTTTGGTAGGTGGCGATGCAAGTAGTACGGTTTATTTGAGGATAGACGAGCATCATAAATTGATTGAGGGCTATCCCGATAGTCCTTTGAAAACATATACCAGAGCTGATTTTTCTGCAAAGAAAGGCGATAAGTTTTTCACTACGGGCGAAAAAGATGAAAATGATAATGAAGTAACTGTTGTTCAAAAATCAGATCGTGAAATCACTTTTTCGTTTGATCCTGTTTACCATCCCAATTTAAAAGGTCATCCCACGCTGGTGAAATATATAAGAGGTAAAGGCTGGGCTGATCAATACCAAAAAATAAAAATTGATGGAGTAGTTTATCAAGAGAGCCAAGATAAAAATTAACCACAGCGTTCACGGAGTTTTACACAGAGGACACAGAGAAAGTATTAATTTTCTTGCCACCAATTAGTTAGTCATAGAAGCACAGCAAATACGGAGATGCTAAACCCAACTTTGTGATCTCTGTGTTTGAAATACTTAACGCACTTTGCGGTTAAAAAATCCACGCAAGTATGGAAACATGGATATGTTTGACTCCATCTAACGCTGTGCCCCGCCGTACTTTTCCTCTGAGAATTTTGTGGTTAAAAAACTAGCGTTCTTTGTGGTTAAGCCTATCTGTAGACCAGAAACCATTTTGGTCAATACTGTTTTTATAAAATTAAATTTAAATTGCCTCCATGAATATCGAATTCAATAAAAACGAGGATGTAAACAAGCAGTTGGTTTACGAACTGAAAACCAGACTCAAAAAAGTATACCTGGGTGGCGGTGAAAAAAATGCTGCAAAACAAAAAGAAAAAGGTAAGCTGCTGGCACGTGAGCGGATTGAATATTTAATTGATAAAGATTCTGACTTTTTAGAAGTTGGCGCCTTTACGGCTGATGGTATGTATGCCGAGCAGGGGGGATGCCCTTCAGCTGGGGTAGTGTGTGGTATGGGTTATGTAAGTGGCCGGCAATGTATGATTGTGGCTAACGATGCGACCGTAAAAGCAGGCGCCTGGTTCCCGATGACAGCCAAAAAGAACCTCCGGGCACAGGAAATTGCCATGGAAAACCGCTTGCCGGTAATTTATTTGGTTGACAGTGCTGGTGTTTACCTGCCCATGCAGGATGAAATTTTTCCTGATAAAGAACATTTTGGCAGAATGTTCCGCAATAATGCCATCATGTCTTCAGATGGGATTGTACAGATTTCGGCCATTATGGGCGCTTGTGTTGCAGGAGGTGCCTATTTACCTATTATGAGCGATGAAGCCATGATTGTGGATAAAACGGGTTCTGTTTTTCTAGCGGGGTCTTATCTGGTTAAATCGGCCATAGGAGAAGAAGTGGATAATGAAACTTTAGGCGGTGCAACCACACATTGCGAAATATCCGGTGTTACCGATTATAAACATCCTAACGATCAGGCCTGTTTAGATAGCATCAAAAACATCATGAGTATGCTGGGGGCTCCTCAGAATGCTGGTTTCGATCGTATTGCTGCGGTTAAGCCAAAAGAAAAAGAAGAGGACTTGTATGGTATTTTTCCCGAAAACCGAGATAAACCTTACGAAATGATGGATATCATTAACCGTTTGGTCGATGGTTCTGAATTTGAAGAATATAAAAAAGGTTACGGACAGAGTATTGTTTGTGGTTTAGGCCGTATTGACGGCTGGGCCGTAGGTATCGTCGCTAATCAGCGTAAAGTAGTCAAATCGAAAAAAGGGGAGATGCAGTTTGGTGGGGTAATTTATTCGGATAGTGCCGATAAGGCCAGCCGTTTTATCATGAATTGCAACCAGAAAAAAATTCCTTTGGTTTTTCTGCAGGATGTGACCGGTTTTATGGTTGGCAGTCGCTCTGAACACGGTGGTATTATCAAAGACGGGGCCAAAATGGTTAATGCCGTTGCCAATTCGGTAGTGCCTAAGTTTACAATCGTATTAGGTAATTCTTATGGTGCCGGTAATTATGCCATGTGCGGTAAGGCTTACGATCCAAGATTGATCTATGCCTGGCCTACAGCAAAAATTGCTGTTATGGGTGGCTCACAGGCTGCTAAAACCCTGCTGCAAATTCAGGAAGCATCATTAAAAGCTAAAGGGGAGGTGATTACCCCCGAAAAACAGGCTGAACTGCTAAAAGAAATTACCGATAAATATGATAGCCAAACTACCCCTTATTATGCTGCTTCACGACTTTGGGTTGATGGGATTATCGATCCACTCGAAACCAGAAAGGTAATTTCGATGGGTATTGAGGCCGCCAATCAATCACCGATTACCAAAAAGTTTAGTGTTGGGGTGATACAGACTTAGTTCATGATCGACTTTTTTAACCACAAAGAGCGCAAAGAAAAGGCGCAGAGAAACACAAAGCTGGGCGATTTATTTCATTGTGTAAAACCAAGCTACTATGCCCCTTGCTCCATGCTAAAAATCTGGCATGTTAATAAGTAAACTATGTTGACAATGTGCGCTTGTTAACAATTATTTAAAGCATTAAATTTGCACTACGATTAATGAATTTCAAACTTATTATATAATGTCACAAGAAAACGAACACGTTCAGTGTTTAATTATAGGTTCAGGTCCTGCAGGTTATACTGCTGCAATTTATGCCGCCAGAGCTGATTTAAAACCAATCATGTATACGGGCATGCAGGCTGGCGGACAGCTTACACAAACTACAGATGTGGAAAATTTCCCTGGCTACCCACAAGGAATTATGGGACCGGAAATGATGGAAGATTTTCGCAAGCAGGCAGAACGTTTTGGTACCGATATCCGTTTCGGTTATGTAAGCTCGGTAGATTTTTCTTCAAACCCTCATAAAGTGGTAGTCGATGAAATTAAAACCATTACTGCCGATACCGTAATTATTGCAACAGGGGCTACTGCAAAATGGTTGGGTCTGCCTAGTGAGCAACAATATAATGGCTTTGGTGTTTCTGCCTGTGCCGTTTGCGATGGTTTCTTTTTTAAAGGTCAGGATGTGGCCATTGTAGGTGCCGGCGATACCGCTGCCGAGGAAGCAACTTACTTAGCTAAACTTTGTAAAACAGTGCATTTGTTGGTTCGCCGTGATGAATTCAGGGCTTCTAAAGCCATGGTTAGCCGTGTGTTAGCTACGCCAAATATCATAGTACATTACAATACCGAAACGCAGGAAATTTTAGGTAACGGTAAAAATGTAACTGCTGTTAAAGTTTTAAATAATAAAACAGGTGTAGAATCTGATATCGCTGTTGAAGGTTTCTTTGTAGCTATTGGTCATAAACCGAACACTGATATTTTTAAAGGACAGTTGGATATGGATGAAACCGGTTATTTAACCACTAAACCAGGTTCTACCTTGACCAATATCGAAGGTGTTTTTGCCTGTGGAGATGTGCAGGATATGTATTACAGACAAGCGGTAACCGCTGCAGGTTCAGGTTGTATGGCTGCGCTTGATGCAGAAAGATACCTGGCCGCTAAAGAACATCCGGTAGAAGCATAAGCATCATTTTAAAATATTTTGAAAAAGAGAAATTACTAACGGTTTCTCTTTTTTTGTGCCACATTCTTCAAAGCATAATGCTAAGCCCTCTTGTTTTTTGGAAAACAATTACAGTGACTCTTTTTAATGCTAGTCCTGCTTTCCGTTACAAGTCCAACGCTGCGGGCTTTTCACTTCAATGAGGTTTAAATAATTCTTTTCACCTGCTATTTACAGTTGAATAACATGCTGTCTAAAATAATTCTTTTGCACTTTGCAGCCCCTAATAGTTCAACTGGTTGTGCCATCTAAACCCGATCGAAGCGGGATGCCAATTTTCTTCAAATTGGCAGAAGCGGGAGCGGGAGTATCATAACCCAAACGCTGCTGTATCTGATTTCAAAAAAAAAGTCGTCATCTCGATCCGATAGCTATTGGATGAAACGCAGTGAAATGGAGAGATCTACTCGCAAGAAACTTCACTATATAGATTTCTCGGCTGCGTTGCACTCCGCTCGAAATGACGACCACTTAAGATTTATATGTCTTATACATCAAAGTCAAACGGTTGATCAGCATTGTAACAAGAATGTGGGATTTGTAATTTCTCCATAATCTCTATCTTGGTTCAAATAATTAGTTTAAGCTATAAAATCAATACTAAAATGAACAAAGCATTATCTATTTTTATTGGAGTTTTAATCGGTTCAAGTGCATTTGCGCAGCGTGATCCCAACCTGGGGATCATACCTGCTCCCGTATCCGTTACGAGGGCAAGCGGAAATTTCGAATTAGATAAAACCACAGTTTTAGTCAATCAAAGCATTGATGGTGCGAAGATGGCTGATTTATTAAATGCTTTTATTGTGACCAAGGCGGGGTTTGCTTTACGCGAAACTAAAATTACCCAACCTAACCAGAAGGCTATTATTTTAACATCTGTTGGCGCAGATCAATTACCAGCCGAAGGTTATACCATTAAAGTTACACCAAAACAGATTGTTTTAACCGGAAAAGGCGCTGGGCTGTTTTATGCGGTTCAATCGGCTATGCAAATGATGCCAGATAAACTTGCCGATAAAATTACTATCCCTGCCGTTAATATTAATGATTATCCCCGTTTTGCTTATCGTGGAACGATGCTGGACGTAAGCCGTCATTTTTTTCCGGTTTCTTTTATCAAAAAATACATCGATCAGTTGGCTTATTATAAAATCAATACTTTTCACTGGCATTTAACTGATGATCAGGGCTGGAGATTGGAAATAAAAAAATACCCTAAACTCACCGAAATCGGTTCATCGCGTAATGGTACGATCATCGGTAATTATCCGGGTAACGGAAATTACCTTAAGCCGGTAAAAGGTTTTTACACGCAGGAAGAAGCCAAAGATATTGTTAAATATGCAGCTGCTAAATACATCACCGTAATCCCCGAAATTGAATTACCTGGTCATGCTTCTGCTGCTATTGCTTCATACCCAGAATTAAGCTGTTTTCCTGATCGCGATACTTTTATCAGCGATAAAACGCCATGGGCCGGCAGCCGAAAAGGCAAACAGGTGCAGCAAACCTGGGGTGTTTTTGATGATATTTTTGTGCCATCTGCCAATACCTTTACCATGTTAAATAATATCCTGGATGAGGTGATTGCTATTTTCCCTTCAAAATATATCCATATCGGTGGCGACGAAGCACCAAAAACCTATTGGAAAGAATCGCCATTTTGCCAGGCTTTGATGAAAGAAAAAGGTTTAAAGGATGAGCATGAACTGCAAAGTTATTTTATCCAGACGATCGAAAAACATGTAAACAGCAAAGGCCGTTCTATTATTGGCTGGGACGAGATTTTGGAAGGCGGTTTGGCACCAAATGCAACAGTAATGAGCTGGAGGGGCGAAGACGGTGGTATTGCTGCAGCGCAGCAAAATCATGATGTAATTATGACGCCAGGTTCTATGGGTTTGTATATCGATCATAAACAATCTAATTCTCCTGATGAGCCGGTTACCATTGGTGGTTTTGCGCCATATCAGAAAATATATGCTTATGATCCCATTCCAAAAATATTAACTGCCGATCAGCGAAAATATATTAAAGGTGTACAGGCCAATATGTGGACTGAATACATCAAAACCCCCGAGAAGGCGGAAAACCATGCTTATCCACGCATACTGGCTCTGTCGGAAATTGCCTGGTCGCCGGTTGAACGCAAAGATTTGAAAAACTTTAGCGAAGAACGTTTGCCTGTACATTTAGCCCGTTTAGATAAAATAAATGTTAACTATTGGGTACCCACTCCAATTGGCCTGAGCGATAAAAATTTAACAGGAGGTGAATTTACTATTGACCTAAAAGTGCCTGTTAAAGGTGGTAAAATCTATTATTCAATTGATTTATCGCGTCCTTCAGAAAATGCTTTTTTATACACCGGTCCGGTAAAAATTACAGTACCAAAAGGAGAGAAGAGGGTTCTAAAAACAATTGTTATTGCCCCGAGCGGTAGAAGAAGTGTAACTACGGAAACGGTTTTAAATAACGGCGCACCTGACGTTTCAGCAGAAGCAAAGAAATAAAAATAATTGCTTTGATAGGCTAAAATCCTTAATTTGGGACAACTAAAATATCCCTTAATAAAATGAAACCTCAGAAATATACATTACAGCATCTCTTGTGCATCACAGGGATGCTGTTTTGTTTGGCATGCACAGAAGATAAACCAAAAGAAGTAAAGCCAGAAACTGTAAAAGTGCAGAAAAACCCCTTTCCTTTTTATAAAGATATTGAGGTAAAACCCGGATTAAATTTCGAAATTGTAAGTTGGGGAAAAGGAGTGGATTCGATAGGTGGATATCAGATTCTAATGTCCGATTCTATCCATAATCATTACCGTTCAGTAGCTGTTGATCGCTCAGGGATTATTACCGATGCCTGGAACATGGATTTGGATAACGACGGAAATCCGGAATTATACGTTCAGTTACTGAGCAAAAAAAATGTTTCCGATCTCCATGTTTTTGAATACGCAGGCGGCAATTTTAATAAAATCAGTTTTCCTTCTTTAAGTGGAAACCAAAAGAAAGGCTATGCGGGTAACGATAAGTTTTCTATTAAAAATGGCGATCTTTTTCGTTCTTTTCCTGCAAAAGATAGCGCAGATAGTAGTAAAACGGTGACTAAAACTTATCAATACAGGTTAAGTGGTAACAGTTTTTCGACGAGCGAGGTGAAGTAGGGTAGAAGGTGGAAGGTATAAAGGTGGATGGTGCATAGCGTGATGTGTATGGCGTGGCGACAACTTCTAACCAGTTAATCGTCATTTCGACTGAAGCTTACCGATTTTTCACCGGTAGCGAAATGGAGAAATCTTTTAAATTTGATTTTAATAAGTTGTTACAAAGATCTCTTCTCGCCTGTACGGGCAGGCACTTTGCTTTGCTGCGGTCGAGATGAAGGCTTTTCGCCCTCGATGTTATCCTGAGAGATAATTTATTGTATAAAAATCAATAGGATTGACAGATGATTTAGTAAATTTAAAGGCTAGGAGTCATTGTCCTTGTGAGAAGGCTTTTTCAGCCTACAGCTTGCACCAACCTTTCGGGGAAGCAATCTTAAAACGATCGCTACTAGCGTACGCATTAAAATTGCCTCGTGCCTCGCAATGATGATTTTTCTTATTAAAGACTATTATTGGTAAATTATTTCTGCATCAATTTATACTGAGAGATCCTGAAATAAATTCAGGATGACGAATTTCAAAAATAATGAACAACCAAAAATTTTCTATTATAGATCGTATTAAAAGTTTTAAATATGCTTTTCAGGGTTTAAAACTGTTTTTTATGCTCGATCATAACGGGAGGGTTCATCTTTTTGCATCAGTTATTGCGATTGGTTTTTCTTTTTACTTAAAACTTTCTGCCTTAGAGTGGATTGCTATTTTAAGCGTTATATCAGCCGTTATCGTGGCCGAAATTTTAAATTCAGCTATTGAAAAACTGGCTGATGTGGTTTCACCAGATTTTCATCCTAAAATCAAAATCGTAAAAGATCTGGCTGCTGCTGCGGTTTTGGTTGCTGCATGTTTAGCTTTAGCCGTTGGTGCCATTATATTTATCCCCAAATTATTTCTGTAAAGCCAGCGTGGCTGTTCTCGATTCCTCCATTTTATCCTCGATTATCCGGTCCCAGCGGGCCTGCATTTTATGGTTGCTGCCATGCCCGGTTTCTTCATCATAGTTACGCTGCATGGTATCGAAATAAGTACTGATCTGGTTGGCCAGTTCGGCTATCTGCGCTTTATAGTTGCTAACTGAATAATTGCGGTTTTTCAGCACTCTTTCTGCTTCAGAAAGCAAAATATACTGAATGTTTACATGGCCCTGTTCATGGTGTAGTAAACTCGCCCTGACTTCGGGATCTTTAATTTTATCCCACTTTACCCAGGAACGGTTTTTGTCAATACGAACTTCGTTTTTAAGATCGATGACTACTCGGTTTCGATACACCGTACTGTTATAGCTGTACTCCCAGGTCATTGCTGTTAATGCAATAAATGGCGAACGCTCATCAGCTTTGCCTTTAAAATAAGTTTCCCAGTTAAGTTGCACAGGTTGGGTAAAATCCTGTTTAAAACCAAAAGAAAAGGGCAGCAGCAATAATATCGGTATGATCAGTTTTTTCAATAGCATAATTTTTCAACGGTATCTTATCCTGAATTTTTGCCTATTAACCAGTCAAATGATCAGGATTTTGTGTGTCGAATTTTACAACGAAAAAACCGTGCCTAAAATTATTCCGGGGTAGAAATCTGTGCGCTAATGCGCTCAAATTTTTCAATCAGCAAAGCAATCCTCTCCTTTTCTCTCTTAATTACGGCTTTGCGTAAAATGGTTGAGCAGAAAATAATCCAAAGTGCTGTTAAACCAATGGCAATCACTTTCTGTATAGTGTTAAAGTATGCCAGTATTTCTACGAAATAAAATATTATACCCAAAGAAAGGGCAATAGCGTAAAACCAATAAAGCGTATTGTATAGTTTGTAACGGTTTAACTGATAAGTTTTTAAGTTGTTTAAAAACTCGTTGGGATGAGCAGTGAAATCATTTTTTGAAATAAGACGGTAATCGCGGTAAAGAATTAAAGTATAAACGCCGATGGCGATAACGGTAATGCTAATGCCTACATGTGTAGTCCACGATTGGAAGTGAAAGAATATCCATAATGCGGCAATGGCGATGAAAGACAGCAGCATACCCCCAATGTTTAAGGCCGATTTCAGCTTTAATCCATTTACTTCTTTTTTCGCTTGTTGCAACATCTCATCAGCAGAAACCTTAACTTCTACTTCGTGTTTTTGCCACAACTCCTGTATTTGATCAAACGCTTGCATACTGGCTATATAGTTCTGTTAATTTTTGTTTAATACGATGAATTTTTACCCTTAAATTGCCTTCACTGATACCTGAAATATCAGCAATTTCGTGGTACGGGAGCTCATCAAGTACCATGGTAATAATTAAACGATCATTCTCTTCAAGTTTAGAAATACATTTATAAAGCAGGGCTACCTGTTCGTTTTTCTCCGAAAATTCTTCTACTTTATTTTCAATGATGTTATCGGTTAATTCGTCTTTAGCCTGTCTCTTTTCCGATCTCAGGTAAGTTAAACAGGTATTCACTGCGATGCGATAAATCCATGTTGAAATCAAAGATTTATTGCGGAACTTATCCAGATTTTGCCATACCTTCAAAAAAGTTTCCTGTAAGAGATCATTTGCAGCGTCGGTATCGCCAGTATAACCATAACATAAATGGAATATTTTTTTGGAATTCGAATCGAAGATCTGCTTAAATAACTTGTCTTTTTGTTCCATTTAGGAGTTTGTCGTTGCTTTTTAGATGTTGATACACACTTTTTGTTACATGAGGATTTCAAAATAATATATTTTTGATACCTCCTGAACTCAAAATTTGTTACAAGCCGTAAATATCGTAGTTTTACCGAATTAAGTTGCCACAAACTTTTTTATTCATGAAGAAAAACAAACTCACGCTTTTTATTTTTATAGCGCTGATTGCAGGGATTGCATTGGGGTACATTTTAAATGTAAATGCTATCAATGTTTACAATCAGAATATCCTGAATGCCGATGCAAAGGTTAAAAGTATAGATGTAAACATTATAAAATCGACTGATACCACGAGCGCAGTTTACAGCCAGCTTAAAATTGATAAAAAAGCTGCCGCTAAAATCAAAAAAGAAAATGAAGCAATAAGGGAAAAAAAGCTGGAGTTTTTTACCCTGTTAAGCGATATTTTTCTACGCCTGATCAAAATGATTGTTGCACCGCTGGTGTTTACTACGCTGGTTGTAGGCGTTGCCAAAGTAGGGGATATTAAAGCCGTAGGCCGTATCGGCGGTAAAACGCTCGGCTGGTTTTTAACCATGTCGCTAATGTCGCTGGTATTGGGAATGATTCTGGTGAATTTGTTTGAACCTGGCAAGCATATGAAATTATCACTTCCTGATCATCTGGTTGATACCGGGATCCAAAAGGCAGCCATGAGTGTTAAAGATTTTATCGCACATGTATTTCCTAAAAGTATTGCCGAATCGATGGCTAACAATGAAATCCTTCAAATTGTAGTTTTCTCCCTATTCTTTGGCGTGGCAACAGCAGCAATCGGCCCTGCAGGAGCTATTGTAGTTAAGGCTTTTGATGCTATTGCACATGTAATTTTAAAGATGACGGGCTATGTCATGAACTTTGCACCGCTTGCTGTTTTTGGTGCGATGACGGCTATTATTGCTAAACAGGGTTTAAGCGTGCTGAATACCTATGCCATTTTTATTGGTGAATTTTATTTTGGTTTAATCATTTTGTGGGGATTATTAATCTTTCTTGGCTTCCTGATACTCAAAAAACGTATTTTCCGTTTGGTAAACGATATGAAGGAGCCTGCACTTCTGGCTTTTAGTACTGCAAGTAGCGAAGCGGCCTATCCAAAAACAATGATGCTGTTAGAACGCTTCGGCTGTAAGGATAAAATTGTAAGTTTTGTGCTGCCATTGGGCTATTCATTCAATTTAGATGGATCAATGATGTACATGACCTTTGCCTCGCTATTTATTGCGCAGGCTTATGGCATTCATTTAAGTTTCGAGCAACAAATTTCAATGCTGTTAATCCTGATGTTAACCAGTAAGGGTATTGCGGGTGTGCCTAGAGCATCTTTAGTGGTTATAGCGGGTACCATTGCCAGTTTTAACATTCCTGAAGCAGGTTTGGCGTTGTTAATTGGTATTGATCCTTTACTGGATATGGGCCGTTCGGCAACTAATGTGGTGGGTAACAGTATTGCTACTGCTGTGGTCAGTAAATGGGAAGGGGAGTTGAAGGAGTAGGTAGTCTGAAGTCCGGAGTATTTAGTCCTGAGTCTGTTTTAACATTCAATTATTCAATAATGCTCTAATTCGCTCATTCAAAATTCAAGCATTCAAAATCATTCAATAATTCAATACAAAGTGTCAAGTAGAGGAAAAAAAATATTCTTAGCCATTACGATTATCGTGCCGATGATCATTTATTGTTACATCTATTATAAACCAATTATCCAGAATGCACCGTTCCGGAAAAAGGATTTTGTATCGATGGAGTATAAATGGGGTATTAAAGATACCCTGGAAAATCACTATAATTCGGCCACAGGCGAATATCAGTATGTAAATGGGGCAGATTCGGTAATTAAGAAAAAAATCTTTTTAAAGAACGATGATATTCTTTACATGCACGGCAAAGCCAATGAAATTGGACTCTGGAATTTTCCGGATACGATAGGTAAGAAGAGCGAAAAATCAATGGCTGTACCACGTTATGATATCTTGTTCAAGTACAAGGAAAAAACAAAACATGTAGTCATTTACGGCGATTTTGATGGTAATCCAAAATTATTGGATGCTGCAGTGCAAATGCGTAAGGTTGTAGATCAGACGTTGTTACAGGCCGAAAAAAGAAGCGCTAAATAGTCTAAAGTCCATAGTCGGGAGTCCCGAGTCAGATTTAGCTGAAATAAAATACCCATTATTATAGGAAAAGGCCTTAATCTGCTTAGATTAAGGCCTTTTTTATTTAGGATGTTTTCGTATATTTACGATATATTCGTAAAAATGGAAAAATTAACATTGCAGGAAGAAGAAGCGATGCTGGCTGTTTGGCAGGTTGGAAAAGGTTTTATTAAAGATTTTATGGATGTGCTGCCGGAGCCTAAACCGCCATATACCACTTTGGCATCGACTATTAAAAACCTGGAACGTAAAGGATACCTGGTAAGCGAGCGTTTTGCCAATGCCAACCGCTATAGTGCAAAAGTTAAAGAAATAGAGTATAAAAAGCGTTTTATGAGCGGTTTTGTCAATAATTATTTTCAAAGTTCGTATAAAGAGCTTGTTGCTTTTTTTGCCAGGGACAAAAAAATCAGTGCTGCAGAACTTAAAGAGATTATAAATTTAATAGAGCACCCTGAAAAGTAAAGGCTATGCCACATTTCTTTCTCATTTTATTGAAAATTAACCTGGTGCTGATTTTGTTTTCGGCTACCTATTACCTGGTGTTACGGAGATTAACCTTCTATTCCATTAACAGGATGTTTCTGTTATTCGGAATTTTGTTTTCTTCTGCTTATCCTTTTATTAACCTGACCAGTTTGTTGGGCAGCCATAAATCTGTACCTGCATTTGTTCCCGGTTTGAACCAACAGGTGAGGCAGTTGATCAAACAAGATGCAGTTCCGGTATTGTGGCAACTACTTTCGGTATTCTTTTACGCTGGTGTGGTGCTCATGGCGTTGCGGTTAATGGTGCAGTTTATTTCTTTGTACCGTATGCATCAAAATTCTTTGCCCGATAAGTTAAATCAATATCCGGTAAGAATTTTATCAGATGAGGTAAGTCCTTTCAGTTTCTGGCAAACCATTTATATTAATCCGGGCTTGCATAAGCAGGAAGATCTGCCCAATATTTTGGAACATGAACAAGTACATGTGGAACAATGGCATACACTTGATATTATTCTGGCCGAAATTTGTGTGGTTTTTTACTGGTTTAACCCCGGCGTTTGGCTGATGAAAAAGGCCGTACGCGAAAATATTGAGTTTATTACCGATGCCCGTATTTTAAGGAAGGGGATTGATAGAAAAACCTATCAGTATAGTTTGCTCGATGTAGGTGCGTTACAGCCGTCAGTAGCTATTGTCAATAATTTTAACTTATCTGATCTTAAGAAAAGGATCAAGATGATGAATGCTAAGCGCTCCTCAAAATTAAATTTGACTCGCTATATGCTCGCTTTACCTGTTTTGTTGTGCATTACCCTTGCTTTTACCATCGATAAAAAAGCTGTACAGAAAGGTTTGGTACCATTAACCAAAATGGTAATCAATGTGATGCCGCATCAGCAGGCTGAAAATGTTGGGGAAGCCAAAATAAAATCAAAAATTGACAAAAAGAGAAAGACTACAGCACCAATGGTGCATAAAACAGATACCGCTACCACATTTACCTTTGTTTTGAAACAGAATATTGGGGATTCGGCACAGCATAATCTAGTGACTGCAATTCAAAAAAAGGTTGATCATTTTAAATTTAGTTTTAAAACAGATGGCCGTTCAAACAAAAGGGTTTTTGTTAAACAATTCACATTTAACGATTCTGTTCCTGCTAATGAAAGAATTGAGCAGATTATGCTGGCTGATCAGGTAAACGGAGGCTTCGGAAATGTAGCTGATATCAAAGGGAAAAAAGTTACTGCTGTTTTTGTGATGAAATCTACTGTCAACACGAAAGAAAATATCGGGACATTAAAAGATAAACCAGCAGCAAAAGAATCGTCGGTTACCAGTATGAGTTATTATCTGAATGGAAACAAGGTGAGTAAGGCCGAGCTTGATCAATTAAATCCCAATATGATCATGGATCTGAAAATGGATCAAAATGGGCAATCCATACAGATAAATACAAAGCCTTCGGCAAATTAAATTTGTCAACTTTATTAGCAAGGTGCCAGAAAGTTGACAAATTTGCCTTTGATTTATTAAAAATTAAATGTTGCTTTCAGCATGGCCACCCGTCCGGGGATATCATAAGTTCCGGTAGTTAGGGAATTCGCCGAAAGGTAGATGGCATCAAATCTTTTAATATTGGTGAGGTTGGTGATCCCAAATTCAATATCAGTCTTCCTTTTCAGCCATTTGTAGCGCATGTTTGCATCTGCAAAAAGGTACTTCAAATCAGGTTGCGACGATTGCCGGGTGAACAGGTGCTCGGCAGATAAATTCAAATACAGATTTTTAACCGTGGTGATGGCTAAAGCAGATTGTTGCCTCAATTGTTTGAAATTCGTTTTTATCCCATCGGCTACCATGGCTTTATTGTCGGTAACGGCAAAATTAGCAGCGTACGACCAGTTAATGAAGTTGTTCAGCTTAGCATCAATGCCAACTTTGTAAGCCATAGTTTGTGTGTTAAATGGTAGCAGCGCGTTGTTCTGCAGCTGACTGTATTTGCTTTGCGCAAAACTTACGCCGGCATTTACGGTGCTTTTTAAGGTAAACAGGTATTTGCTTGCGTTTGCCGCCAAAGAAAAGTTGCGGATATGGTTATTAAACGGTAATACAATTTTTTGCTGAATATTGTTGCTGAGGTTGTAGGCCGCAATAGTATTCAGTTCAGTATCGCTGTAATTTGCTGTTAAGTTGGCAAATAACATTTGCATGGCTTTTCTAAAGTTAAAACCGGCTCCCAGGTTATGCATTTTGGATTCAGCAATTGGTGCATCGTTGGAAAACAGCGAGCGGTAATTTTTTAAAATTGTACCCCGGTAAACATCACTGATACCGCCCAGATCGTTTCTGAAATTATAATTCGCCGTTACATAATTTTCGGTACTGGTTTGGTATTTTACATTAAACGAAGGATTTATGAATAGTTTATTCAAGCTGTTATCCAATTGGTTAGGTACATCGTTATAGTGGATTTGGTTGTAGCTTAGCGGCAAGCTTAAACTAGCCTTTAACTTCTCGTTGTTATACTCGTATGTAGCGTCAGTATAAATTTTAGCCTTCAGCCAATCAAGGTGATTAACGGTATTACCGTTAACAGGCTCTGTTTGCTGGTTGTTTTGTGTGCGGAAGAGTGTTGAATTAAGCTGCTGCTGTTGCACATTGAAACCTGCTTTATAGGTTTGTACGAAATTGTTTTTTACAAAAGCGAACGATACATAATTATTGGTGTACCAGGTAGGCAGTTTAATATTTTGTGTTAAACCAAGATAGCTGTTTCCATTATTCAAAACATCGGCATTTAGGCCGGGCATAATATTTATGGTTTCGGGTTGCGTAGTGCGGTTTAAGTAGGAGTAGAGGTTGATTACATCCTCCGACTTTAACTTTTTTCTGTAATTAAATTCGTTCGACAAGTCGAAAGTTTCCTGTTTAAGCATCTGGTTGGCTGCAACGTTGTTAATTACAAAATCAGATGAGGTTTTAAATGGTTCATATTCCAATACCAGGTTATTGTTCAGATAGTATTGCTCCGCATTGCCATTTAGATTGAACTGCGCCCTTAGTTTTTGTGGATGAATGGCATTACGCTGCGTTTCAGTATAGCGTATGGTTTGATCGGTAAGATATGTCTCCGAGAATTTATTGTATTCCTGACGTCGCTGATCATATAGATAAGATATGTTTGCCCTCAACTGAAGGTCCGGATTGAATTTGTATAAGTTGTTCAGGTTAATTAAGCCAGCTTTGTTAAAAAGATATCTGCTTTGTGGTAAGGAGGGTACTCCGGCAGCACCTGTAGAGAGCAGTGCGTTGGGTTTATCGTTATCCAGTTTCTTTGCATAATCAGAAAAATTGTGTGCGATAAGATCTCCACCCGGATCAATGCCAATATTGTTTCCTTTTATGTTATTGATAAACTTTAGCTTTTTATTGAACAACATGGCGGTTAGGTTTTCGTCAAACCGGTTGGGCACGCCAGCGCCCACGGTGGCATCGCCCATCACTTTTAACTTAGCTTCATCTTTGATCACCAGGTTTAGGGCAACATCATCGCTCATGTTATTTTTGCGCATCATTTTAATCGGCTGATCATTTTGAATGACCTGTACCTTATCAACTGCCCCATGCGGGATGCTTTTAGTGCCTATATTATATTTATCATCTAACAGATTGTCGCCATCCACATACAGGTTAGATATCGATTTCCCGTTGTAGCTGATTTTGCCATCCTCCGCCACTTCAACGCCAGGCATTTTTTTCAATACATCGCCAATACTTCTGTCCTGCTTATCAGAAAAGTCAGCAGTACGGTAATTTAAGGTATCGCCCCTGGCGTTTAATGAAGGTCTGTTTTTAACGTTTATCGTTTCCAGTGTGGTTTCGCTGGGCTGTAAAATCAGTTCGTAACTTTTAGCAACACCGGTTACCACGGTAGTCAGCTTTTTAAAACCAATACTCGAAACTTCAAGTTTGTAACCTGCAATCGGGTCGTTTTTGAGTTCCATGGTAAAAGCACCATTTTTATTGGTCCTGGTAAAATTGATGATATTGCCTTCAGTATCTTTTAGCGTCACATTAACCGATTCAATACCCTTGCCAACGGCATCTTTTACCGATCCTTTAAGTGGCTTTTGGGCAAAAACAGAAAAGGCTGCCAGCAAAAGCCAGCAGCTTAAAATGAACTTTCTCATTTTTTATCTTCAATTTCTATCGGGTTGTTAATTGAGGCTTTAGCTACTGTAGTGCCTCCAGGGCGTGGCACCTGGTTAGATTTGAAAGAACCTTGCATACCGTTTGCAGCCATTTGCGCCTGCATAAAGCCTTGCGGATCTTGATCGCGGGCGGCTTTAAGTTTATCTAGTTCTTTCCGGGTGGTTTTTATGGCACCAGCAGGTAGCTTAATTTCAGGGCCAAGGTAGCCTGTGCTGATATCCATGCCCATAATTTTTACGGAACCCACTCCGCCATTTGGAGCTGCAATTTTCACTTCTCCATCGGCATTGGTTGTGGCATCTGCTTCTTTTACATTTTCCAGTCCGGCAAATTCAAATTTTATATCCTTTTTATCATCATAAGCTTCTATAATTAAACCAGGCAGGCCATTTAATTTCCATGGACCGCTTTGAAACGGAATTTCGGTAGCAAACCAGGCGATCCAGTTACGGCCTTTAAAATGTGTGGTTGCTTTCTGGCAGGCAACTCCCGAAAAGCTCATTGTATCTTTTAGGATCTTCCAATTAAGGGTTGGGGCGGCTTCTTCAACCAGGTAATTATTAAATACGCGCTCTTTTGTAATCATTTTATGTTCATTCGCAAAAAAGAAATAGTCTTCCTGGGTAAGCGGTGCTTTTGTTTCACTTTTTACTTCAATTTTCACGTTACCGCTACCTGCTTGGTTTTTCATTTGCTCCAGTATTTGCATTTGCATGTTTTTTGCCTGGTTCAGTTTATCGTAACTGGTAAACACCGACGCGTTTTTACCGGTTACCAGCAGCATATTTTCTACTTTGGGTTTATCCCTTTGCGTAGTGTCTGTTATATGTGTAAAAGTGTAGCGCACCCTGGCCAACGCCTTATCTGGTTCCTGGGCCTTTGCCGAAAATAAAATGGCCGTAGCCAAACAGGTAGTTAAAATTCGTTTCATGATCTGGAAATTTAGTTTTCTATTTAATTTTCGTAAATCTACGAAATTTTCGTAATTAAAAAATGTTTTAACATTTTTTAACGGGAGGAAGGTGGGGGATGGAAGATGTAAGATGTAAGATGGAAGATGGGAAATGGATGATTGATAATGGTAGGCTAATGTATTTCATATACGAAGGAGCATCGTCAAGTTTTGGAAATGAATGGCTTGTGGTTCTTGGCTGGCTTCAGTCTTGCTTTATACTTTACTCCGTTACACTTCGTGTTCGCTCCAATCACGTTTAGGAACAAGGGGTTATGCGCCCTGCAACCGAGGAAATGATCTCATCTTGAACGGTGTAGAAGGGGCTGCCATGATGTTAAATAATACATGATAGATATTTTGTAAGTTTTGGAAATGAACGGCTTGTGGTTTGTGGCTGACTTCAGCCCTGCTTTACGCTTTACTCCGTTGCACTTCGTGTTCGCTCCAATCAGGTTTAGGAACAAGGGGTTATGCGCCCTGCAACCGAGGAAATGATCTCATCTTGAACGGTGTAGAAGGGGCTGCCATGATGTTAAATAATACATGATAGATATTTTGTAAGTTTTGGAAATGAACGGCTTGTGGTTTGTGGCTGACTTCAGCCCTGCTTTACGCTTTACTCCGTTGTACTTCGTGTTCGCTCCAATCAGGTTTAGGAACAAGGAGTTATGCGCCCTGCAACCGAGGAAATGACCTCATCTTGAACGGTGTAGAAGGGGCTGCCATGAAGTTAAATAATACATGATATATATTTTGTAAGTTTTGGAAATGAACGGCTTGTGGTTTGTGGCTGGCTTCAGCCCTGCTTTACGCTTTACTCCGTTGCACTTCGTGTTCGCTCCAATCAGGTTTAGGAACAAGGGTTTCTGCGCCTTGCAACCACTGATATCAAATGCCATGTTGGCCGTTTAGGCCCCGGTCCGTTGCAGGTGGGCGGTTGCAGTATTACCCTGCAGCAAGAAGATAGAGGGAAGCTAGGCATATAAGCATAAAACGCGTAGAAACTTAGTTTTTCGTAGTGGCGTTGCGTTCCACTGTATGGATGGCTGAAATGGCAGTAGGGTGTGCTTAGCCGTAGATTATTGAATCATGATTTTCGAAAAGTATAATGTAAAATGGATATTGAAACGCTCAGATACTTCAAATACTGATTGCATATGATTTTAATGAAAAATATTTTTGATATGTGTTTGTGTGTTAATTGAATTTGTTCTATATTTGCACCTCGTTAAATAAAAATTAAAAAACTAATATTTAAACAATGTACGCAATAGTAAATATAGCAGGGCAGCAATTTAAAGTTGCTAAAGACCAGCACCTTTTTGTACACAGATTACAAGGAGATGAAGGCGCTAGTATTGAATTTGATAATGTATTGTTGGTTGATAACGGTGGTGCAATTACTGTAGGTGCTCCTGCAGTTAAAGGTGCTAAAGTTTCAGCTAAGATCGTATCTCATTTAAAAGGTGATAAAGTAATCGTTTTCCACAAAAAACGTAGAAAAGGTTACAAAAAGAAAAATGGTCACCGCCAGTTTTTCACTAAGATTCAGATCTCTGACATCACGTTATAATTAATTGTTAACCCAATAATCCGCTTTTAGCGGGTTACAAAATATAAAATCATGGCACACAAAAAAGGAGCCGGTAGTTCGAAAAACGGACGTGAATCGCATAGTAAGCGTTTAGGTATTAAAGTTTTCGGTGGTCAGTTAGCTATCGCAGGAAACATTTTAGTACGTCAACGTGGTACAAAACACCATCCTGATAAAGGCGTGGGTATTGGTAAAGACCATACTTTATTTGCATTAGTTGATGGTACTGTTGTTTTCAAAAAGAAACAAGATAACAAATCATACGTTTCTATTCTTCCTATCACTGATGCGGAGATCGAAGCAGCAATTGCTAAAAAAGCACCTGCAAAGAAAGAAGTTGCAGCTGAAGTTGAAGCCGCACCTGCTAAAAAAGCACCTGCAAAAAAAGCAGCTAAAAAAGACGAAGCTACTGAAGAAGCTGCAGCTGCAGAATAACTGGTACGAAATAAAATATAAAAAAGGTTCTGATGCAAATCAGGACCTTTTTTGTTATATGGGTTATTGGTTCATTGGTGCATTGGTCATTCGTCATTGGTGCATTGGTCATTCGTCATTGGTGCATTAGTCATTAATTCATTGCTCATTGGTGTATTAGTCATTGGTTTATATTGCCCGTAGTTTAATCTAACTAAAAACTGGTAATTGCTCATTAGATTATATTCGATGGTCAATAACCCATAGCCTATTTCAACTGAACATTGAAAACTGGTAACTGATTATTGGTTCAGTCCATTTAAGCTGACTTATGTAGTTCCGGCTGTTGACTCCTGACTAATTTGTTAAATCCTGTTAAATAACAAAAATTAACATTGCATGCTTTTAGATTTGGGTATTGATTTTAAAACAAATCCAATGAATCCGAAGAAAATATCCTTATTAATTCCATTACTTATTTCCGGCAGTTTTTTATATGCGCAAGAGGTAGAAGAAAATATCCGCATGGTAAAACCGTTTAAAGCCGATGGTATCCCGAACGAATGGAATGAACCACTCAACCAATATAACGATGCCACCAAACTGGCTTTTGCCCTGGCCAACGATGACAAAAATCTATATATCATCATAGAATCATTAGACCCGCAAACTACTTTTAGTGTACTAAGAGGAGGGATCACCTTAAATATTAATACTGAAGGTAAAAAGAAGGATGGAATGAAGTTAACTTTTCCGCTAATGGAAAGGCCGCCCATGCCAAAAGATGGGGAAGCGCATCATGCTTTATCATCTGATCAAGAAATGCATGATTTTGCTGCTACGAATAAAAGCATTAGGGTTTCAGGTTTTAAAAATATTGCTGATGGGGAGCTGCCTGCGATTAATCAGGATGGTATTGAAACGGGTATGAGCATTCATCCCAACAGAGATCTGATTTATGAGTTGAGCATTCCATTGGCACAGTTACAGGTGGGCCTGGATCTTAAAAAAACCATTGTTTATAATATCAAAATTAACGAACCAGGTAAATCTGGGTTTAAAAGAGAAGCTTCCCCTGAAGGAGGAAACAGAAGTGGTGGAAGATCAGGCGGCAGAGGTGGGCTGGGGGCTGGAGGCATGGGTACTGGCGGCCGTGGCGGTATGGGCGGCGGCGGAAGAATGGGTGGTGGCGGTCAAAGACCAATGCCAGGAGCTGAATATTCTACTAAATCAGCTGATTTTTGGATTAAATATAAGTTAGCTAAAGGCTTGGGAGATAGTTGAAGTACGTCTTTTACTGAAGCGCAGCGAAATGGAAAATCTTTTGATATAGATTTCTCGGCTTCGTTGCGCTTCGCTCGAAATGACGAATACCTTAATACTCCCTGGCCATTAACTGGTTGGTTAGTGTTAACAGGTCGGCTTTTCTTTCATCGCTCACATTTATCTGCGCAAATAAGGCTAAAGCTTTATCGCGGTAATGGTTCATGTGCTCTTTAGCAATTTTCTGTATATTCAGCGTATCGTAAACAGCCCTAACCGTTTTTACTTTTTCTTGTGCATCAAATACTTTAGAAGCGGTCCAGGTTTTTAAAGCAGTTTTGGTATCGCCTTCGGCAAGCTCGAGCGCTTTTAGCAGCAAGAAGGTCTTTTTATTGGCAATAATATCCCCGCCAACCTGCTTGCCAAACTTTTCAGGATCAGCATATACATCTAAAATATCATCGTGTAGTTGAAAGGCGATGCCTATGTTTTCTCCAAACTGTTCAATCAAATCTGCATCTTTTGCAGATGCACCGGCAATAATAGCGCCCAATTTCAGTGCACCGCCCAATAGTACTGCCGTCTTAAGTCTGATCATGTTGATGTATTCTTCAATGCTTACATCATCACGTTTTTCAAATTCCATATCCAGCTGCTGACCTTCGCAAACGCCCTGTGCAGTAACATTAAAAGTATCCAGTGCATCTTTAAGGAAAACCGGGTTTACCTTTGCCAGATTTTTATTGGCTTCTACCATCATCACATCGCCACTTAAAATGGCCACATTGGTGCTCCACTTTTCGTGTACCGTTGCCTGGCCCCTGCGTAATGGTGCATTATCCATAATATCATCGTGTACCAAAGTGAAATTATGGAAAATTTCAATTGCCATGGCAGCATGAACAGATTTATTGGCGTCTGTACCAAACAATTCGGTAGCCATTAGTACCAATAGTGGCCTTACACGTTTGCCGCCAAGGTTAATGATGTAACTGATTGGATCGTAAAGTTGCTTAGGGTAACCTGGTAAATTTAAATTTTGTATGGCGTTATTTAAAATCTGCTGTAATTGTTCTGTAGTCTGCATGTTTTGTTTAAACATTGTGTTCCGGGCACAAATGTCTTAATTTTTTAATCAGGAATTAGCGTAAAATCGATCTGACGTTTAGAAAGGTCAACTTTTTTTACCCGAATCATCACTTCATCTCCTAGTTGATATTTTTTCTTTTTTCTTTGGCCAACAATGCAGTAGTTTTTCTCATCAAGTACGTAAAAATCGTCAGATATATCGCGTAAACGAATCATACCTTCGCATTTATTCTCTTCAATTTCTACATACATGCCCCATTCGGTTACACCCGAAATAATGCCTTTGTATTCGGTACCGATATTGTTTTCTAAATATTCTGCCTGTTTGTACTTAATCGAAGCCCTTTCTGCATCTGCAGCCCGTTTTTCCATTGCCGAAGAATGTACAGACGCAACTTCAAAAAATTCCATATCGGCCGATTTGCCACCATCCAAATAAGTTTGGAGTAAACGGTGCACCATTACATCGGGATAACGACGGATAGGAGAAGTAAAGTGGGTATAATATTCAAAAGCCAAGCCATAATGACTGGTTTTTTTAGTGGTATAAATAGCTTTTGCCATAGACCGGATGGCTAGCGAGGTTAAAATGTTCTGTTCTTTTTTACCTTCTACATCGGCCATTAAATGGTTTAGTGATTTTGCAATTTCCTTATCGGATTTGGTATTGATTTTATAACCAAAACGGGACGCAAAGTTGGCAAAGGTGTTCAGGGTTTCCATATTTGGCGAATCGTGTACCCGGTAAACGAAGGTCAGTTTATTTTTGCCCTTCACTTTTTTAGCAATAAATTCAGCCACTTTGCGGTTGGCCAAAAGCATATAATCTTCAATCAGTTTGTGGGCATCTTTACGTTCTTTAACGTAAACGCCTATCGGTTTACCCGCCTCATCGAGTTTAAATTTAACTTCTGTACTTTCAAAACTGATAGCACCGTTTTTAAACTTTCGGTCGCGCAAGATGTAAGCCAGTTCATTCAGTTTTTGTATTTCAGGTGCATAATCGCCGGTTTTATTTTCAATCACTTCCTGGGCTTCTTCGTAGGTGAATCTGCGGTCGGAGTGGATTACGGTACGGCCATACCATTCGTTTTGAATATTTGCCTGCTCATCAAGCTCAAAAACAGCAGCAAAGCATAATTTATCTTCATGCGGACGAAGTGAGCATACACCGTTACTTAAGCGTTCTGGCAGCATCGGAATGACGCGATCAACCAGGTAAACAGAGGTTGCCCTGCTGTAAGCCTCTTTATCGAGTTCACTTCCCTGGATCACATAGTGTGAAACATCGGCAATGTGAACTCCGATTTCATAGTTTCCGTTAGGTAGTTTTTGGTAAGAGATGGCATCATCAAAATCTTTGGCATCTGCCGGATCGATGGTAAAGGTTAATACCTGCCTAAAATCTTTGCGTTTGGCAATTTCAGCAGCAGGAATTTCTTCCGGAATAGCATTGGCTTCTCTCTCTACCTGTGGCGGGAACTCAAGTGGAAAACCGTATTGGGCCAAAATGGCATTCATTTCAGTATTGTTTTCACCCTGGTTGCCCAGCACGTGTTTTACAATACCTATTGGATTTTTGGCACTTTCAGGCCAATCGGATAACGTTACCAAGACCCTTTGACCACTTTTGGCACCGTGCGTATCGGCCAATGGCACAAAAATATCGTGCATCATTTTTTTATCGTCGGCAATGACAAAGGCAAAACGGTCTGATATTTTAATCACACCTGTAAAGTCTGATTTTGCCCTTTTAATGATTTCAATTACCTCACCATCATTTTTACGGCCGCTCTTTTTAGCAAACACATAAGCTTTTACAGTATCGCCGTGCAGCGCATTTTTAAGCTTGCGGGGCGCAACAAAAATATCTTTTTCAAACTCATCTTCGGGTACGATATAAGCCGATCCATCGGCAGTCATATCTACAGTACCAATAATGAAGTTCTGCAGTTCTTTAAGTTTAAATTTTCCTTTTTCGGGTTCTAAGAAAATTCCGCTGTTTTTTCCCTCTTTTAATATTTCTAAAATCGTTTCTCTTGATTCCTGATCGTTTAGGTTTAATTTTGACGAAACCTGTTTGTAATTTAGGAGTTGATTATTGTTTTTTTCAAAAATATCACTAACCAATTGATTCAGAACCAATTTAATATTTGCCGATTTTTTCTTTGCCATACGCTAAACTGAATTTACCGAAGATACAGAAAAGATAGGGAAGTGGCAGGATTTGGCGTGTAAAATGTATTCCAGATGTGAGATATGAGAACTGAGATGTGAGAACTGAGCGGGGAGACACAGGATATGGGTGTTGAGATGTGAGCGGTAAGATGGTTTATCGTTAAATCGTTCATTGGCCATTGGTTTATTGCTATAGCAAACAGGACTGCATGTTGACGGTTTAATAGCTCATAGTTAATTGCCGTGGGGTAAGCGGAAATTGCCATTCACACTATATAGGATTAACTTGAGCAGAATAAATAATATTCCAGATTAAACCTCATTTCTAAACTTTATTCCATCTTATGGACTATGGACTATGGACTATGGACTATGGACTATGGACTAACCTGATCTCCATGTAACTAATTTTCTTCCGTTCAGCGGTGTAACTGATATGGATGTTTCCCTTTTGATCCTGAATGATGGCTGGGTAGCTATATTCGCCTTTTAAATGGTTTTCGAGGGTGTAAATATCTTTCCAGTTTTCGCCATCTGCTGATATGGCCAGCTTTAATACCGAGCGGCCTTCCCACCAGTTTTTCCCTGCTGTTAATGGATTGTAAACAAGCAATTGAAGGCCATCTTTTAAAGTTACCGCATCGCTGCCCGAATTGGGGTTGGGCAATTGGGTAGGTTTTAATTTTGACCAGGTTTCGCCATAATCAACAGACCAGCTTTCTACAATTACATTTTGGCGGCTTCTGCAAAGCAATTGCAATTTTCCTTGGGGATGAATGAGAATGGATGGCTGGATAACGCCAAAAGTATCGCAGTTGATCTCGATTTTTCTCCAATTCTGGCCATCGGCATCCGATTTTTCGATGTGGATATGCCACGTTTTTTCATCCTCGCTTTCGGTACTTGAAGGATAGAGGATATTTCCGTCTGCCAATTGAATGGGTTTGTTTTTAACGGGGCCTAAAAAATCATCTGGTAGTTTTTTAGCTTTAGACCAGCTTTTACCATTATTAACAGATGTTTTATATTCGGCCCACCATGTACGGGGATTTATGCCCACTTTGTAATGTAAAAATAAGGTGCCGTTTTTGGCTTTAAAAAGCACCGGATTCCAGCAGGCAAAACGGCTGGTATCGTTTTGTATCCCATTGGCAATTTCGACAGGTTGGCTCCAGTTTGTCCCGTTTTTTATTGCTGACCAGATAACCACATCTTGGCTCCCTTCGTGTTTGCCACCAAACCAGGCTGCCATAATTTTCCCGTTTCCCAGATCAACCAGTGTTGAAGCATGACAGGCTTCGAAAGGCACTTGTTTAAAAACGGGAGTTGACTGTAAAATTTCTACTTTTTGGGCGTAAGTGGTAGCGCAGAAGAATAGTATGGCAACAATGGATAGGAAAAATCGCATAATTTATTGGTGGCCGGGAATGGCGGCGATCAGTTTTTGGGTATATTCGGCCTTAGGGGCATTAAATAATGCTTCGGGAAAACCCTCTTCTTCAATTTTCCCTTTATTCATCACTAAAATTCGGTCAGAAATGTGCTTAATTACCGCCAGATCGTGTGAAATGAAAATGTAGGTGAGGCCAAACTCTTCCTGTAAAGACCTGATGAGGTTGAGCACCTGTGCCTGTACCGATACATCAAGCGCTGATACCGATTCATCACAAATAATAAATTTAGGCTGTAAGGCCAAAGCCCGCGCAATGACCACACGCTGTCGCTGGCCTCCACTAAACTCGTGTGGATAGCGGTTAAAATGCTCTGCTTTTAAACCAACTTTATCTAAAAGTTCTAAGACTTTTTGTTTACGCTCAGCATTGTTTTGATAAAGCTGGTGCAGCTGCAAGGGCTCCAGTATTGATTGACCAATGCTTAATTTAGGATTTAGCGAAGCATAGGGATCCTGAAAAATAATCTGGATATCTTTTCTCAGTTTTCTTAACTCGTTTTTACCTAAATGTGTGATGTCTTCTCCGTTGAATATAATGGAACCAGAAGTTGGCTGGATTAACCTGAGGATGGTGCGCCCCAGGGTGGTTTTTCCGCAACCCGATTCGCCTACGAGGCCAAGTGTTTCACCTGGAAAAACCTCAAAATTAATTCCATCTACCGCTTTAACATAATCGGTAATTTTACCAAATAATCCATTGCGGACAGGATACCAGGTGCAGAGATCTTTAATTTGCAGCAATGGTTTTTGCTGGTAAAGTGTCTGTCTTCTTTGCGCAATTTCTGTTGCTGTTAACTGGTTTGCAGCCATTAAATAGGCAGGTTTATCTCCAGTTTCGTTATTCAAAAAATCGGCTACAACCGGTAATTTTTTTAATTGTAAGGATGGCGAGGGCCTGCAGGCCAGTAAACCTTTGGTATAAGGATGTTGTGGATTTTCGAAAACCGATTTTGCTGGTCCCTGTTCTACAATTTCGCCCTTATACATCACCGCAACTTCGTCGGCAATTTCATTTACCACACCTAAATCATGTGAGATAAAGATCATGGCCATGTTGCGCTCTTTTTTAAGCTTGAGGAGCAATTGCAGAATGGTTTTTTGAACGGTTACATCCAGAGCAGTTGTAGGCTCATCGGCAATGAGGAGTTTAGGATTGCAGCTCAAAGCCATGGCTATCATTACCCGCTGTTTTTGGCCACCAGAAATCTGGTGCGGATAACTGTCAAATATCTTTTCGGGCCGCGGAAGCTGAACTTCGTTAAACAGGCCAATGGTTTGCTTTTTTGCTTCGGCTTTATCTACCTTTTGATGGAGAATAATGGCTTCTGCCACCTGATCGCCGCACGTAAAAACAGGATTTAAGGAGGTCATGGGTTCCTGAAAAATCATCGAAATCTGATTTCCCCTGATGTGCCTGATTTCGTTAGCGTCTAAATTAAGCAGGCTAATATCTTCAAATTCAATATCACCGGTAATTTTTGCCAGGCCTTCATCATGTAAACGCATAATGGAGAATGAAGTAACCGATTTGCCAGAGCCAGATTCGCCAACTATGCCTAAAATAGTGCCTTTTTTTACATTAAAGCTCAATTTTTTAACGGCATTGAACCAGTTTTTATCTTCCCGGTTGTAGAAATCGATATTTAAATTTTCAACGTTTAGCATCAGGTTACAATGGTAATATTTTCTTCCGGAATTATATCCATCCCTTTGAATTTTAACAGTACCTGTGCCGTAGTAATTACATCTTTCTGGCAATAGGTAACAATCCGTGGAAGATTTTTTTCTTCATAATATACCTGTTTTACCTGACTGCCGTTAATATCATCTTTTGGTGTAGGGATATTTAGAATAGTGGCAAGCAGGTTAAGCGAGGTAAAATTTTTGTAGTCGCCAAATTTCCATAGTTCCATTGTATCAATATGGTTAACTTCCCAGGGTTTTTTGCCTGATAATTCCAATTGTGAAGGAATTTCTATCCGATTGATCAAAAGCCTCCGGCACAGGTAAGGAAAATCAAATTCTTTTCCGTTGTGGGCGCAGAACATCAGGTTAGGCGTTTGTTTATGAAGTAGTGCTGCAAATTGTGACAGTATTTCATGCTCATCATGGCCGGAAAAGGATTTGATGCGCAGTTTGTTCGTGTTTTGTTCCGTGTAGAAAATGCCGAGGCTAATGCAAATAATTTTACCAAATTCGGCCATTACACCTGCACGCTCATAAAAGTCTTCTGCGCTTTGGTCACCATGGCGTTGATATTGTGTTTTTTGTTCCCAAAGTTCTTGAAAATGGGGCGGTACTTCCTGAAAGGAAGAATATTGTGGAACGGTTTCAATATCGAGCACCATTACCTGGTTTAGATCTAGCGTTTTTAACATATAAACAGTTTTCAGTTAACAATTTACAGTTTTCTGTTCATAATTTTAGCAAGCCGGAATATTTTTAGTTATACATGTGTATGCCGCTGGTGAGTTAATCTGGATTTGCAATCCCGACTAAAATTTGTTTTTAAAGTGGATTTAAAATCCACGGTTCATGAGGCCGAGTTTAAAAATCTCGACCAAACGCTATCTAAAACAAGCTGGGTGAACTAGGTGGCGCCTGGTTGGCCATTACCGGGATCTTTAAATCTGTTCCAATCGCTTTGTTCAGTTTCTCTGTAAAATAAGCTGAAAATAACGGCGAGGAAAGTTCTACATTCTGGTGTACAAAAAAATATAAGTTCTCTAAACCTTGCGCTTTCCAATCCACAATTCTTTCGATCCAGTCATCTAAACGCATTTTATCGATTTCATCGTTATTTGCACCCACAAAACGTACAAAAGCTGTTGGTGTAGTTAAGCGCATGTGCATCATATCCCGTCTGCCAGAAGTATCTACGATGATGTTGGTTATCCCGTTATCTTCAAAAAGCCTGGCAAATTCATTCGCAATGGCGGGGTTGGTAAACCATTCCGTATTTCTCACTTCAACGCCCAGCGGAATCACCTTTGGGAATTCGTTGATCACAATTTTTAACCTTTCAAAATCCTTGGGTTTAAAGTTATCATGCAATTGGAGAAAAGCCATTCCCAGTTTATCCTCGAAATTACTAATGGCATCGCAATATTGTGCCACAGGTTCTTTTACATTGATCAATCTTTTAAAGTGACTGATGGTATTGGTCAGTTTCGGGAAAAATTTAAAATCTGCTGGTGTTTTTTTTGTCCATGTAATGACCTGCTCGCGGGTAGGCATGCCATAAAACGTGGCATTAAGTTCAATTGAATTAAATTGGGTAGCATAATAGGTGAGCTCGTCTTTTGTTCCCTTCGGATAAAAGCCCTTTAAATCAGCTTTGTTCCATTTTGCACAACCTACGTAGGCCTTAAAAGATTGCTTGGGTTTATTGGAAGCTAAAATTGTTGCCGTTTCAGGTGCATCAGCCGGAAGGGTATAATCTATTATTGATGGATCGTCTACTTTACCAAATTGCATGTTTAAAGGTTTTAGGTGTAAGGCCAAAAAAATACCTTAGCTTATTCAACTAAGGTATTTATATATTGTAAAAATAAGAAACTTGTGCTTTGCTTTAGCTTATTGTGGAAAGTTTATGTTTCACTTATCCAAACTGTAAACTCCCAGCTGAAAACTGAATTAGTAACCCAGAATCTTCAATACCTGCTTACTGTTCTGTTCTTCACCAAAAACTTCAAAGTTGAAACTTTCGTCGCGGTTTCTGCGAATTAAAACATGCTTCGGACTTGGCAATAAACAATGGTGTATACCGCCATATCCGCTCAACACTTCCTGGTAAGCACCGGTATGGAAGAATCCCAAATACTGTACCTTACGGGTTTTTGGCATGAATACACTATTCATGTGTGCTTCCTGGTTGTAGTAATCCTGTCCGTCGCAGGTAATGCCACCTAAGTTAACGCGTTCATATTCAGCATCCCAGTTATTAATCGGCAGGAGGATATATTTTTGGTTTAAGGCCCAAACGTCAGGCAAGTTGGTGATGAAAGAACCATCCAGCATTAACCATCGCTCGCGGTCATTTTGCTGTTTACGGCCTAAAACCTTATATAAGATACCCGAAGCTTCGGCAACGGTGTATTTACCAAATTCGGTAATAATATCCGGTTCCATTACTTCGTGGATGGCGCAGATTTCTTTAATCCTTTTTACAATTTCGTTTACCATATATTCGTAATCGAAATCAAAAACCAACGAATCTTTAAACGGCATACCGCCACCGATATCAAGCGTATCCAAATCAGGATTGATTTTTTTGAATTTACAATAAAGGGTTACGTATTTTTCCAGTTCGTTCCAGTAATATGGCGAATCGGTAATACCCGAGTTGATAAAGAAGTGTAACAGTTTTACCCTGAAATTAGGATTGTGTACAATTTTATTGTTGTAAAATTCGATCACATCCTCCATACGCACACCTAAACGTGAGGTATAAAACTGCGAATCTGGTTGCTCCTCAGCAGCAATACGGATCCCCAGGTTACAAGGGGTATCGATATCTACCTCATCATCAAACAGGTTAAATTCCTCTTTATTATCTAAAACCGGAATAATATTGGTGTAACCGTCGTGCAGCATATCAATAATATACTGTTTGTACTGGTAAGTTTTAAACCCGTTGCAGATAATGGTGGTATCTTTAGTTAAAGCACCTTTTTTCTCCAGTGCATCAACCATAGGCATATCAAAAGCAGAAGAAGTTTCCAGGTGGATATTGTTCTTTAAAGCTTCTTCAACAATGTGTCTGAAATGCGAACTTTTTGTACAATAGCAATATTTGTAATCGCCGCGATAGTTGTTTTTTAAAATGGCAGTCTGGAAAAGAATCTTCGCCTGCTGAATTTTCTTACTTACCATGGGTAAGTATGTGAAACGTAGGGGAGTACCGTAAGTTTCGATCATTTCCATCAGGTTTAAATCCTGAAAATATAATTCATCATCTATCACATCAAAGCCTTCCTGTGGAAAGCCAACGCTTAGATCGAGAAATTCTGAATAACTCTGCATTTACTTTTAAATAATTTTTGCAAAAATGTAATTTTAAATCGAGAATTAAACGGTATTAAAAATATTTTTACTGTAGAGAAACGCTTAGCTTAAGTGCAAAATTTTAACATAAAGTGTTTTTAGAAAAAAATGGAATTGATTTTTTGGTTAAATTGTTGTAATTCAATAATTTATTTAATTTGTTTCACTTCGTGTTTTTAGGAAAGCAGGTTCCTTTTTTTATAGGTTTGGGTTGCCCCTGCGCTCCACTTTACTCGTTGCACTCGTGTCCGTTCCGGTCAGGTTTAGGTGGGATGGGCAGTACTGCTATTCAGGGTTATATCGCGAGGTGCTTTTATCCTAAAAGTTTTAGTGCGCTTTGTGCATTGGAGGATGAAAAAAATAGTGGTTCGTGCGGACACGAACCACGGCAGAGAAAATGGTTTGTAACGATACAATCGTTAGGCTATTCAGGCACGCGTTTAAAAGGCGCCAGTAAGGCATGGTATTAGCCTTTTCTTAAATATTTGGTCAAAATCACAATGGTTTGGCCTTCTACTTTACCTTCAATCTGTTCGGTATTATCGTGCACCAAACGAATGTTTTTTACCACAGTACCGAGCTTGGCACTTAGTGTTGAACCTTTAACATCGAGTGTTTTAACCAAAACTACGGTATCGCCTTCAAATAAACGGGCTCCATTACTGTCCTGATGAAATTCCACTGTGCCTTCCTGCTCATGGTCGCCGGTTTTTTTAGCCCATTCTAAAGTTTCATCGTCCAGGTATAAAATGTCAAGACTGTCTGCAGCCCAACCTTCATTTCTCAATCGGCTTAACATGCGCCAGGCCACTACCTGAACAGGTGCAAATGCCGACCACATGGTTTCTGTTAAAATTTTCCAGTGAACGGCATCAAGTTGTTCGTTTTTTTCAATCTGGTCTAAACAGGTTTTACAAACTAAAATGCTGTTATCGCTATTGGCATTACTGGTTGGGGGTACTTCGTATACCGATAAGCTGTTTTCAGCAGTGCACAATTCGCATTTATTGCCCGAACGGGTTTGCAATTCTTGTAGTAAAGACATGGTTATTTAAATTTTTCGCGAAAGTAATAAAACTAATTGGAATAAACACGTCGAAGTTAAATAGCGAGGTGCCTTCTATTCGATGGGTTTTCCGTGTGTTCTGAGTTTCCGTGGCAAAAAAATAAAGGGTTCGTGCAGACACGAACCATGGCGATTGGAATATTAAGATTTACCAGGCAAATGTATTTCTGCCAGCATACATCTTGCGCTGCCACCACCATTTTTTTCGATGGTATAAAGTGGTGCATAAATGATGCGACTGTACCGCTCCAATGTTTCAATCTGTTCAGGGTTTAAGGATAAATACGCCTGTTCAGACATCACCAGCAAACTTTCGCCGGCCGCATTGGAAACCTGTAGCATATTTCCGGCAAATTTATTCATCTGTTCCAGACTGATTTCGATAATTTCCTTACCACTACCCTTTAAACTGATGCTCACCCGAAGGCGCTCTTCAGCATCGCGGATCGAATCGAGACAAACTACCGCAAAACGATCGCCAATACACATCATCACATTGGTGTGGTAAATCGGAAAATTATCACTATCTACCGCGTGAAAAATAACAGGCTCGTATCCGCTAAGCATGCAAAAGTTATTTAAAACCTCTTCATCTGTGCGTACACTTAAACAAGCGTAGGCCATTTTATTGGTGCGATCTAACACCATACTGCCAGTACCTTCTAAAAAAGCATATTGCATTTCGTAAAAGCTCAGGTCGCTGATGTGGTTCAGTTCAAACCGGGTTTTCAGGCTTTCAAGTATTTCTTTTCTGCGCTCTAAACGGCGGTTTTCAGAAAACATGGGATAGAGGTAAACTGAGCCATCTTCGTGAAAAGAAACCCAGTTGTTCGGGAAAATGGAATCGGGGGTTTCTGGCTGCAAGGTATCATCAATCACCGTAACATCAACATCATTTTGCCTTAACAGTTCAACAAAACCATCAAACTCTATTAAGGCCTGTGCCTGTACATCCTGCATTTCGGATGCTACCTGAAATTTATTGTTCGCCGCAGTTTGCTCATTGAATTTAAAATCAACTGGGCGGATCATGAGGATATGGTTGGTCGTTTGCATTTTTCTTTCTCTATTCGTCATCCTGAATTCATTTCAGGATCTTTCTGATTAGATGCTGAAATAAATTCAGCATGACGGTATATCTATAAATCGTCTCTTAAAACAGGTAAACTCATACAGTGGAATCCTCCGCGCGCACGCGAAAGTTCTGCTGATGGCATTAAAATCAACGTATCGGTTATGGTTTCGGCATTTGCTTTGCCACTTTCCAGATCCTGGATTAAATCTTTTACATCAACCACGTTAAAACCTGCCGCTTTAAAGGCTTCAACGGTTTTATCGTTCCTGTCATAACCTAAAACTACACCTTCTTTAATGGCTAACAGGTTGCACGAATCGGTCCATTGTTCTCTCGAGTCGTAAGGAAAAGTATTGTTACCGCTATAAATAATCTGGGTAGGTTCGGTACTCTTTAAATCATTCTGACTAATATCGTTCAGTAAAGCTTCTACATGCTCGAAATGTTTTGGTTCTTGCGGGTTGGCTTTAGTAAACTGAATGGCCGTGGTAGCCTCTAGTTTTTCGGGTTCCTTTAAGAAATTGATCGGCTCGTAAGGATTGTATTTTGGCGAGTGCGCAATCGAGTTTAAAATGACCCAGGTATTGCGTTTAACTTGCGTAAAAACGGTATCCAGGTGCATGTAATCGCGTTTGCTCGGTATTTTTACCACCGTTACTTTTTCTACCACATTCTGCTCGAACAGGAGTTTAATAGCTTCATTGGCGCCATGTTCTGACGTCCGTTCGCTACAACCAATTAATACATGGTTGGGACTTACCATCATCACATCGCCACCTTCAAGCGTGGTGCTGAAAGCGGGTTCATCGCCAGGTCGTAAAAAGTGCATGGTAACATCCGGAATTTCGAGGATGTTGTGGCGGTAATTTTCGAATAAGGGATGGTTAAAGAAAATATAGCGCATCAGAAGCGTTTCGCGTACACGTGCTTTTTTTGCCGGTTTATTTAACAGAATGTGATTATTGATCGTGGTGCCCACATCACGGGTAAAAATCAGGTTGGGAATAGGCGCAAAGATCATGGTATCGTTGGCCAGGGTGCCTGAAATAAAAATTTCTGCGAGTTCTTTAGCCGGCGTATTGGTCAGCGCGATCTGCACTTTATAGGTACAGCCTTCAATGGCACAAACTGCGGCTACCAGTTTCTTCCGGATAGATTCATCCTCCAGCATTTCGCTCAATAAATTCTGTATTTCGATTACTGCTGTTGAGTTGTGAAACTCAGGATGATTAGGCTTATAGAAATTTCGGTTGGCCGCTTCTGAATCAATTTCAGCCAGTTTGCCTTTTATCTTGTCCGGATCTAAAAAGTACATCAACAGTTTGATGTAATAATCGTATTCACCCTTACGGATAGTATCTAAATGCACAATGTCTTCAAAAAGCCAGTCTTGTGCTTTAGATGGTACCACTTTGCCCAAACCACTATCAGGGCTATGAATTAACAATTTACGCAACCTGCCGATTTCGGTATTTACATTCACTTTAAAGTTTAGATTCTGCTCGCTCATAAATAAATTAGTTGTTACAAATCTATCAGAATTTTTGAGAGTCCGAAAGTCCAGGGTCCGAAAGTCCGAAGATATAGGTTGAAATAAGTGCCGGAAATTTTTGTGGTAAATGGGGTTTATCGTTATGGGCATCTTGTCTTCCAGCCTCGGACCTCATTCTTCAGCCTTTTTTATGCACAACACCTTCGTCTCTAAACCTAATTGCAGCGGCAGCGCCCGATTCCTCCAATCGGGACTACAGCGAAAAGAAGGAGTGTAGATACCGATAAGCACTACAGCACCTTTCCAAGCCTTCAGGAGTTCAAAAACCTTCGGTCTTAAACCTTTCACCTTCCACCTTTTTTACATATTTTTGGCCTATGAATTTTATTATTACCGAGACACAGAAAGCCATTTTGGAGCTTTATAAAGAAGAAATAGCTGAAAGTGTAATCAATATACAGGAAACGCGTAAAGAATTTGAAGGTCAGGCTACAATTGTAGTTTTTCCGATTACTAAAATCTCTAAAAAATCTCCTGAGCAAACGGCTACCGAAATAGGCGAATATTTAGTGGCCCATGCAGAGAATATTATCAAATTTAATGTAGTTAAAGGCTTTTTGAACCTCAGCATAGCTGAAAGTTACTTCTTAAAGCAGTTTAACGAAGAAGTTTTAGCTGCGGATTTTGGTAAATACCCATCAAACGGTAAAAAGGTAATGGTAGAATATTCATCTCCTAATACCAACAAACCGCTTCATTTGGGGCACGTACGCAATAACTTATTGGGTTATTCAGTTTCTGAATTGCTTAAAGCTTATGGCTACGATGTGGTAAAAGTTAACCTGGTTAACGACCGCGGTATTCACATCTGCAAGTCAATGCTGGCCTGGCAAAAATGGGGTAATGGCGAAACCCCGGAAAGTACAGGGGAAAAAGGCGACCATCTGGTTGGAAAATACTATGTGATTTTTGACAAAGAGTATAAAAAAGAGATTGATACTTTAAAAGCAGAAGGGCAGACAGAAGACCAGGCTAAGAAAAATGCACCCTTAATTATAGCAGCGCAGCAGATGCTTTTGAAATGGGAGCAGGGTGATGAAGAAGTGGTTTCGCTTTGGAAAATGATGAACGAGTGGGTGTATGCGGGTTTTAATATTACCTATAAAAACCTCGGTGTAGATTTTGATAAGTTTTACTACGAAAGCAATACCTATCTGTTAGGAAAAGGTACGGTTGACGAAGGTTTGGCCAAAGGTGTTTTCTTCAAAAAAGAAGATGGCTCGGTATGGATCGATTTAACGGAGGATGGTTTAGACCAGAAACTGGTACTGCGTGCCGATGGTACTTCGGTTTACATTACACAGGATTTAGGTACTGCCGAAATGAAGCACGACGATTTCAATATGGATGAGTCTATCTACGTGGTAGGTAACGAGCAGGATTACCACTTTAAAGTGTTGTTCCTGATTTTAGAGAAATTGGGTAAAAGCTGGGCAAAAGGTTTATATCACCTATCGTACGGGATGGTAGATTTACCTAACGGAAAGATGAAAAGCCGTGAAGGAACCGTGGTAGATGCCGATGAACTGATTGAAAGCATGATCACTACCGCACGCGAGAAAACTGAAGAACTGGGTAAAACCAATGATTTTCCTCAGGAAGATAAAGAAGCGCTTTACAAAAACATTGGTTTGGGGGCTTTAAAATATTTCTTACTGAAGGTAGAACCTAAAAAACGTTTATTGTTCAATCCGGCAGAGAGTATCGATTTTCAAGGGAATACCGGCCCTTTTATTCAGTACACTCACGCCAGGATTAAATCTTTGCTCAGTAAATCGAACTATCAGTTTGCAACGGCCAGTGAGCAGTTTTCGGGCATATCAGCAGTTGAGCTGGAAATGATCCTGCAATTGGCCAAATACCCTTCAGAAATAGAAATCGCGGCCAAGGCTTTCAGTCCGGCGAGTTTGGCCAACTATTTATATGAACTGGCCAAGTTGTTTAATAAGTTTTACCATGAGGTACCGCCAATAGTAAAAACGGAAGAAGGTGAGTTGAAACAATTCCGCTTAAACATTTGTAAAAAAACTGCGGATATTATTCATGCCGGAATGCTGATACTGGGAATCACTTCTCCGGAAAGAATGTAAATGGGCGGATGTAAGATGTAAAACGGATGATGTAAGATGGAAGCTGTAAAGAACAGAAATGCTGGCGGATGGCAACTGAATTGATTTTACTTTGTTTGGTGGCTTTTGCAGCCGGCTTTATAGATGCTATTGTGGGTGGCGGTGGTTTATTGCAAACCCCCGCCACTTTACTTATTTTACCTCATTATCCGGTAGCCACACTTTTAGGAACAACCAAAATCCCATCTATTGCGGGCACAACACTTGCGGCATTTAAATACGCTAAAAAGGTTAAATTTAATGATCAGGTACTGGCAGCTTGTGCCTTTACGGCGTTTATTTCTGCTTTTTTTGGTGCTTTTCTGGTCAGCAGGATCGATAACTCCGTAATTAAGCCTATTATTTTGGTCATACTGATTTTGGTAGCTGCTTACACTTATTTTAACAAGCAATTTGGGATTCATCAGGAGAAGAATCATTCGGTAAAAAAGCAGGTGTTAATGTCGGCCGTTTTTGGTTTGGTTATCGGCTTTTATGATGGATTGATCGGACCGGGAACAGGCGCTTTTCTGATATTGATTTTCATTGCCGTGCTTGGCTTCGATTTTCTTCATGCCAGTGCACACGCTAAAATCGTTAACATGGCCACCAATCTGGCCGCAATTCTTTATTTCAGTTCAACAGGACATATTTTATTTCAATATGCCATACCCATGGCTGTTTTTAACCTGCTTGGTGCTTTTTTTGGTACGAAGCTGGCTCTGCTCAAGGGCAACAAATTTGTACGTTTATTCTTTTTAATTGTAGTTTTCGGAACGATTTTGAGATTTGCCTACGATGTATTATTAAAATAAGATAATCTTAGTAGATTTGTTAATCCATGATTAGATTAACGTTAAAATTTGTTCTTGCTTCGTTTTTACTGACGCTTTTTACTTCTTTAGATATCCGTGCAGAAGTTTTATGGTAACTTCGAACGCAGATGCTGGTTCTGGAACTTTAAAATAAGCATTGATTAAAGCAGCTGCAAATGGTATTGCCGATAAAGACTTTATTCATTTTAACTTGGCAGATCATAGTGAGAGCGGTAAAACCATAACCTTGCTCAATCAGTTGTCTAATTTCTATCAGTTGGATACAGGATGCCGTTCGATGGAACAAGTAAGGGTACCAGACTTCCTAATGGCTTATATATTATGTTATTAGATTAGGCCGGAAGTGCGAAATGGTTACGGTTTTATTAACGTTATTATACTAATATTGGCTATCGTCAGGCACAGTGGAGAGTAAAATAACGTTATTGGTTGAAAAATAAATGAAAAAGGTTAATCTTGATTTTATACTTCCGCTTTTTGTGTATTTCTGGGCGCTTTATACCTGTTATACAATTATGCTTACCTGTTATGATTTTTCGAGCATGAAACATATTGAATGGACAAATGCAGAAAATCATACAGTTGTATATGCTAGCTTGAGGAGCACAACGGTGACATACAATTTTGTAAAAGATAAGATCCGGATCAGCAGGCAATATCCGGGTATAATTGAAGGCCTAAATACCTGGCTTTGGGGGATAGATAAAAAGAGCCGCAAACTTAATTTCTCTTTTTACCTTCGGGAAAGCGATTACAATCGCATCAAAAAAAAGGAGATTAAACAGAAGCAGGATATTTTTGGAGGAAAAGTAAATGAGATGGAGGCTTTCCCTTTTTTTGGTTTGAGACAGATAACTTTCAGATCGAATGCATTTTTACGTTGGACAGATTTATGGAAGTATAATTACAAATGGTGGATATTTAGCTTTTTTTTATTGGCACCGGGTTTAATTGTATTTCTAATAAAAAAACTTAATAAAGTTGAGGTTGTTGAAACAGTAACACCATCGAAATCAAGCAAAATCCATGATTATGTTTTTTGGACGTTAGCTGGTATTAACCTTTTTAATCTTTTTATATAAATCGGGGTTCTATGATGATCAGAAAATTAAAATTAATAATGGTCTTTGCGATGATCAGTTGGGCTGCACATGCACAGCCTTTTCTGCTCAAATCAACTTCCGGAGCTAAACCCTTTCTAATGAATATTTATTATGCTGCGGGTGGAGAGGGAGCCTATGTAAAATACCATGGGCAGCAGGGATTTATTGCCTTAAGTTTAAAAAATCGAACAGCGCAGGGCAAAACATCAACATCAAAAGTATCCTACACTTGGGATGAATTAGTGCAGGGAAAGGTAACCGGAGTGTATAAACTGAGCCAGGAAGGCAATCAGGTATCAGCAGCATCTTATCTACGATATAAAGATCATCAGCTGTTTAAGCTGGAGCAGGCGAAAAACCATGAAGACGGTTCTGAAAAAACAGGTTTTTTGCTGCATGGAACAGTCATCTCTTTTTCGAAAGGTATGGATGAAATGCTTAGCTTCCGCTATCCGGATAAGATTACAAAAGTTCATTTACCTGGTTTTGACAGCCCTGACCCTCAACGCATAGGCACTATAGCTGATTACAATTTTGACGGTTTTGATGATGTGGCATTTTCCATTCCAGATGCAGGGATGGGCGTTTACCGAACCTTCACCATCTATCTGTATAACCCTGTTTCGAAGCGGTTTGACTTACTCGCAGAACCAAATGACCCTAGAGCAAAATGTTCCGGATTTTGTGATGTAACATTAGATAAGAAGAATAAATTGCTCATTACAGCCTGCAGGGGCGGGGCAACCTGGTGGAATAATGAATATAAATATACCACCGCTAAACATTTAACCTGGATCAGTTCCAAAAAAGCAGAAAATTAGTTTTTCTTTTAGAGAGATTAAATGATGCTCTGAGGAGATATCTTATTTGATAGTGGAGCAGGATTGACCCTCCATTTTAATACGCCTTTCCAGCAAAAAAACAACTTCAATCAATTTGCAGTGGTAAAGTTAACCAGATAAGCTTTGAGTGGTATTCCATTTTCATCGCGGAACCCGCTTCCTATCACGAGCTGATATTGCTTATTGGGTTTCAGAGCGACATCAAATGATGCAGAATATCCGTCATCCGAAAAGCCTTTAAATTCTTTTATTCTCAAGAGGTGTGTTTCTCCTAACGGTCCAAGTTCAAAATTCCGGTACTTCTTATCCATTTTAGTTGAAAAGTTGATAGTGATCCCCGTTAAATTCGGATCAACATTTTTGCTTCCGTTTTTAAACTCTTTAATCCCGATAACCACTGGTCTATCTTTTTCATACGCCCTGTTTAATTTTGATACGGGTTTTTCAAAATAACCTGAGCGGTCAACAAATTGATATAAAGCTGATGGGTTGTTATAGTCAAGCGTAATCATTTCACTGATGGCCAAATTTTTATCTTTGGCATTTTGATAATATTTTCTACAGATTTCATACCCTACATAATAGCCTAAATCGCGCATCTTAAATTCATTATCGGCATTGCTGTACAACCAGAATCCACTATCTTCAAAAAACATCTGTCTGGCAAATACGCTTCTTACCTTTTCAAAATGCTGTGTTCCAAAATAAATAGCTGGCGTTGATGATGGTTTCCCTGTAACCGTAACGGCTACAAATTCAGCTGCGCCTTCAATAACGCATTGGGATAGGAGGTTATAGCCAATACTGCTTTTCTGCTGGGTATGCACATATTCATGCACATTTAAGAATACGGTTCCATTGATTGGGTTGCTGCCAAAAAAAGTTTTCAGGTGCGACAGCGCTTTCGGAAATTCAGAAGAAACGGTTTGTGCATCAGCCAGAGCAAGTTCACTGCCGATCAGGACGTTTCCATCCAAAGTTGTTCCATTGGTGCGTAAGGCCCCAACGGTAAAATAAATACGTGCAGGTTTAAGTTTTTTGTAAATCCTGGCTAATTTATCTACCTCTATTGCAATACTATCTGCAAACTCATTGGCGCGAAGGGTATTGGCCCTCACCGAACGCCAAAAAAGTGGGTAATGACGGATCGCATCCAGATAAGATTTAGCCGTGTATCCTCTCGCTTTCATGATCGACTTTAAGCCATCGGTACCCTGTTTAATAAACAGATCGTTAATGTAACCTATGTGTAAAGTACTATCACTGCTCTCCTTAATCTTATCATAAGCTGTCCAAAAGTTTTTAATATCGGAAGTGATGATATACTGCTGCGGATTTTGGGCATTTGCCTTTAATAAAAATAAGGATAGAAGAAATAATAAAGTGGATGGTTTCAAGCGAGTTGTTTTTAAATTAATACGATATAAAATCTGAAATAAACATAAGCAATCTGTGGCATTTTATCCGGTCAGCAAATCGGGCTAAAATTAAAACTGCGCTGAAGCATGGTAAACTTTAAGCAAAGAGTTTATCATACAGGCATTGGCCAGTTATCTTTTATTTGCTTTTCCAAATTCAACAATTTCTTTCTCTTTAGGTAATTCCTTGTTTCGCACTTCATCAAAACCATCCTGGTATCCTAACCGATAGGAGTCAATTACGTAAGGTAAGCCTTCTCCCAAAAGGAGCTGGGGAGAGGTGGTTACCTCAAAATGCAGATGCGGTTCCCGTGCATCTCCGGAATTACCGATGTTGCCCAATAATTGGCCTTTGGTTACATGATCTCCCTTTTTAACCTTTAGGCTACCTGACCTCATGTGCATATAATGGGCATATTGCCCGTCACCAAGATCAATTACAATGTTGTTGCCAGGCAGTTTTTCAAAGGTGAGTGGCACCGCCGGATGAAAGGCTTTTCCGTGGCCGGGAATGTTATCCGGTAATCCGTCTGTAGCAGTGATAACCGTGCCACCGCCAACAGCAAATATTTTTTCGCCGTAACAGAAATATGATTGCACATTTGCCGGATCGCCGGAAAAAGATACGCTGTCTTTAACTTTTTTCCAGTCAATGGCAAATCGCCTAGAATTTATTACACGTCCGCCAAGAATGATATTTCCACGTCGGTGATGATTATCAATACTGTTGCCCGGACCATCGGCCGCAATCCAGTCCGAACCCGTTACAGGTGCTTTGAGTGTTTGAATTCTCGTGGTATGCATACTTACTGCTGCTCCGTCTAAAGTATCAGCTGAGGTGATGATCCGATGAACGATATTGTTTGGAAAAGGTATCTCTTTGCTAGTTTTTGCTTCTATATACAATACTGCACTCTGCCCGGCTCCGATAGTTAGTCCATCTTTTGGATTATCGGTACCCAAAATTTTTACCATGCTTTTGAGTTCCAGCGAGTCGAAAGATACGATTGGAGCGTTGCTTTTCCGGTTTCCGTTAAGCAGTTGCATACCTTGTAAACGAATAGGTGAAGCACTAAAGTTCGTGAGGTAAAGTTCATAGATCAGGAACAGATTTGGTCCGTTAGGAAAAGCTGTAGGGCCAAATGGGACACGCATTTCCAATTGCAGCGGAAAGGAAAAAGGTTTGGCTATGCGCTGCGCTGGTGCATTCTGTGCCATTGAATGGCTCAACAAAATAAAGCAAAATAGCAAAATTAAATAGGATAGTCTAAGGCCTTTACTTTTCATTCTATAGGTGTTTACCTGTTAGATGCGACTTAACACATCAAGGTTACATGGATACGTTTAATAATATCAATATGCAGTTATTTATGATTAGTTATTCAAGACCTTTATTGTTGCTTTTCCTGAAAGCGGTTCCTATCACTTTTCCATACTCCAGCATTTCGAGTTTTACCTCTTGATTAGGCAATTGGGTAAATCTAATTACGCCATCTGCTCCGCCTTGCCTGATGCCCTGAAATTCGTTTTGAGCAATTGGAAAAAACCGCATGTCCCATTTAATCCTGTTGGTATTATGGACCAAGTGGCCATCGAGATAAGTAATTAGCTGCTCTTCGCCATCATCTGTACTCAGGTAAGTGCCTGCAAACTGCGCGATCTGTGGTGCTGGTAGGGTGATTTTTTTGGGATATTCTATCTCCATTTTACGGTTATCCAAAATCTGGTTAATGGTGCGGAACGGATAAGCGCCCATTTTAAAATTCTGGAGTGTAATAATAGTCCGGTCCTTATTTACGGTATGGTAAATAAAGGTAGCATAACCATCCCAGCTGCCCGTATGCCCGAAAGATAGGTTGCTGTTCCCTCCGGAAAGATCAAATCCGAAGCCGTAAGGAATGTTTTTTCCTTTTGAGGTTTTGGTCACTTCAGTCATGAGCTCAAATTCGCTGGGCGAAAAAAATGTATTCGACTTTAGTGCATTTACCCATTTATACAGATCGAGGATGGTGGAGTTTACCTTGGCACTTCCTACAATACCATCCAGGTAGTACACTACACTGTCTGCGTAATTTGGGTTTTCGGATGTAATTTTATCAAACGATTGGCGCCTCCAAACATATCCGGTAGCATAATTCTTTATCCTTTTGGGATTTAATCTTCTGTTATAAACAAATGTAGATTTCATTTTTAGTGGCATAAAAATGTTTTCTTTAAGGTAATCTGCATAAGTTTTACCAGAAATGCGCTCGATGATACTGGCCAGAAGTGCATAATTAGTATTGTTGTAACGGTGTATGCTGCCTGGTTTAAAACTTAAGGTATCTTTACGATCCGCATAAAATGTGATCAGATCTTTATTGGTGGCAATTTTCTGATGGTCCCATCCTTTTGCCATATCACCAATATACTCAGGGAGACCACTGGTATGTCTAAGCAGATCGTATATGGTCACATCATGCCATTGTTTCAGTTCAGGGATGTATTTATCGAGGGGATCATCGTATTGCAGCAATCCTTGCCGGTGAAGCAACACAATAGCTGCAGCTGTAAATTGCTTTGAACATGATGCCAGCTCGTAGATGGTATTTTTATTTGTTTGATATCTGGATAAAGTATCGCGGAAACCATAACCTTTTGCCAGCAATATTTTGCCTTTTTCGGCTACCAGTACAGAGCCGTTAAACTGTTTTTGATTATACATTACCGTAAACACACTGTCAAGCTGAGTCTGGAAAGTTTGCTGAGCAAATACATTGGTGCAAGTAAGCAATAGGAGCGCAATAATTCGGATTTTATTCATCAGGTAAATATTTATTTACCTGACACCAAAATTAAGAATATGTTGCATCTGACATTCAAATTTTATTGCGGTATTGGTATTTCAATCCAATATTGGTAATATGCTGCATGGATGTGTGATCGAAAGATTACTTAATTCCAGCACCCAAAGCGTAATATAAAGGTGAATCATATCTCATCCTCAATCATAGGCTGCACCTATTGATGTTATAGTGTCTAAAATTTGACATTATCTTCGATTCGGCTTCATATAGTCTCGATTGAGTTACATTGATGTTTAATTTGATGCGCATTTTTGCCGTATCAAATTAAAGATTATGCAGATAAATGAAAATAAAGTTGCACTCGTATCAGGTGCAAATACTGGTGTGGGCTATCAGATTACCAAAGCCCTCGTAGAAAACGGATATATCGTGTATGCTGGCTCCCGCGACCTGCAAAAGGGAAAAGCAGCGGTTGAAGGGCTGGGGAAATCGGCCATCGCGATCCAACTGGATATTACTGACAATGAATCCATCAGAACAGTGGTTAAAACCATTGAGGATGAATCCGGATACCTGACGTTGCTGGTCAACAACGCAGCGGTTTCTCACGTTGGTAAGCCCGGTCGTACGATGGAGGAGGTATTGGGTTCGCAGCGAGCCAGTATTGTACCGATTGACGAGCTGAAAATGGTTTGGGAAACAAATGTTTTTGCAACACTGGCCCTGACACAGGCCTGTTTGCCTTTATTGCACCAAGCGCCAAACGCTAGAATTGTAACCGTTTCCAGTGCGCTGGGATCGCTCACTATCAATGCCAATCCGGAAAATCCGTACCGTTTAAACTTCGACGCCGCATACGGGGCTTCAAAAACAGCACTGAATGGAATCTTTCTGTCACTAGCGATCGATCTGGAGCATACCAATATCAAGGTTCACCTGGTAAGTCCGGGCTTTACCGCAACGGCCCTTAATAATTTTCAGGGAACCGACACTGTGGAGGAAGGTTCTAAAGAGCCGATCCGCGTGGCGCTGGCTGAAGATCTTCCGAACGTAAGTTTTACCGGTCCGGTCAATTTCAGTGGTGAAAACAATATCCTACCCTGGTAATTTTTAACAGTTAAAACCTATGATCGCCAATCATAGGTTTTTTATACATTTATAGTATGAAAGGTAAGGGAGATAAACTGATCCGTTTTATATCGATATCGGAAAGCCATCAGGCCTTCGGGCTACCGGCGCCGCAGCATCCGCTGATCAGTCTGGTTCATTTCAACCAGGACAATCCGTTCAATACAGCGATGGCACCAATCTATGATGTGTTGAGTTTTTATAAGATTACTTTCATTACGAGAAATAGGGGCAGGCTAAAATATGGCCGGAATTATTACGACTTTGATGAGGGCAGTATGCTGTTTATGGCACCTAATCAGTTGATCGGAAGTACTGATTATAATAGCGAAACCTATTGTTACATTTTGCTAATCCATCCTGATTTTCTGCTGGGGCATCCCATCGCCAGAAAAATAAAACAGTACAGTTATTTTTCTTATGCATCTAATGAAGCACTGCATCTGTCTGAAGCTGAGCGGGAGATTATCCTATCGGTTTATCAAATCATGGAACAGGAACTCAATAGCCGTGTAGATGAGTTCAGCCAGGAGGTCGTAATTGCCCAACTCGAATTGTTGCTGAGCTATGTCAATAGATTTTATAAACGACAATTTATTACCAGGAAAACAGCCAGTAATGATATTCTTCAAAGAACTGAAAGTATTCTCGATAACTACCTCAATAACCAGGAAGCACTGCGCCAGGGACTTCCAACGGTACATTACCTGTCGGAGCAGCTCAATATCTCTTCTGGTTATTTAAGTGATATGTTACGCGCACTAATCGGTCAGAACGCCCAGCAATATATCCGCAGTAAACTGATTGAGAAAGCGAAAGAGAGATTAACCGGTACTGACCTGACGGTGGCAGAGATCGCCTATGAATTGGGTTTCGAGCATCCGCAGTCTTTCAGCAAGATGTTTAGGGTTCGAACGGGGCTTTCACCAATCGAATTTCGGATTGCTTATAATTGATAAGGGCATAGTAAAAGTTTGTGGTTTACGTTGACTGGTTATTAGATTAAGATATCCTTCAGGGAATGAATAGCCTAAACTTAACATAAAAAGAGGACTATATTAAGGCTATCCTTTCGTAACTTGCTGTCATGATAAGCAATCAATTTTCCGGTGCCACTGCGTTTTTAAGTTTTGTATCTGCTCTTTCCTTGCTTGAAAGCGAAACAACCGACGCTTTGCAATCAAAACTTTATCAAAAGAAATATCGGAAAGGGGAACTGATCTTGGAAACCGGAACGGTTTGTAAACGGATCTATTTTGTGAACATGGGCTTAGTTAAAACTTTCTTTTATACGGATACGCGGGAATTCATTATGCGCTTTTTTGCTGAAGGAAATATGTTTACCGTGCTCGATAGTTTCGTACTTCAACAGCCATCCGCATACGCGGTTCTGGCTCTCGAAGATACGTTAATCACCTGTCTCAATTATGATGACCTGGATATGCTTTGCAGGCGGTATCACTCCGTGGAAACCTTTTACCGGAAACTCCTTTCACTGGCCGCGGTAAATATGATGGACAGGATTGGCAGTAACCTGGAAGAAAAAGCCCAGATGGCCTACCATAAATTCTTAAAAGCATACGGGCCGCTGATGCAACGCATCAGCCTGGCAGATGTGGCTTCTTATCTTGGTATTACTCAGGTATCGTTAAGCAGGATCAGGGCCATGAAATAGTTTTTATCATTTGATAAATGCTGGGTTGTGCAAGGGCTGTAATTTCGGGTTAAAATTAATCTGTTATGAAAAACTCATTGTCATTATCCCAAAAAGTAAGCTTTCTGGCAGCCTGTACTTTTACAGTTGTAGCGCCCGTTATGGGCTATCTTTCTATTGGGCTTCCGCCAGTTATAATTGTGGGAGGCTCTGCATTGGTGGGGCTGTTCTGCTGGTACTTTACCTATCTTAAAAAACCGGTAGAACCGGGCATTATCCTACCGCTTTTTATCCTCACTGTTGCCGGTCTGCAGATTCATATTGTTGAAGAATACCTCATGGGATTTGCGCCGGCAATGAGCAGGCTGTTTGGTATTCCATGGAGTGAAAAGAATTTTTTGATGGTGTTTGCACTAATCGGCCCGGTAATTTATACCCTTACTTCACTAGGGTTATATTACAAGGTGCCGATAGCCGGATTTGTGGCCTGGTTTATATTTATTGGTCCGGGCGTGGCAGAATTTACACATTTTATTTTTCCGTTGCTTGCTCCCGACTTGTTTCCAGATGATCCGCACTCGTTAACGGCCTCCATTAACGGCACCAGAATACCACAAATGCCTAATTTTTATTTTAAAACCACAGGGCATTATTATTTTCCAGGCATGTGTACCGCGGTTCTTCCGATGATTCCGGGATGCCTGGCTATTTATCGTCTGTTGATTAGGAAGAGATCATGCGGAATCTGCTCAGTGTAAAAATTGTTTGAGGTTAATGATAAAGCCATATTGAGCATTGCAGGAATATATGGCTTTCTACATCTGTATTAAGCCTCATCTTCCCAAATAACCTGTACAATTTTCCATTCGCCGGCCTCTTTCATAAAATGAAAAAACTTATGTCCACGGCCTTCAAAGTAAACGCCGTTTAAGAGTCCTTGCTTACGGTATTTTGAATAACGCTGTGCGATATTTCCAATAACCCGGGTTTCTGCATCAGTTTCAAATTCACTGAACTGCTGTAACGTGCCGTCTGTCAACATTTTTTTTCTGGGTTCAATAAAAGATTCCAGCCCGTAAACGTCTGCTTGGGCACCCGATTTCCGGATAATGCTTGCTGATACTGCGCAGAGTTGGTATATCGTTTTAAAATCAGGTTCGTTTAAGGTATTGTTAAACAGGCGAAAAAATGAACGGGTAATTTTGCCGATCTGTATCTCATCTGCGCTTAAAGCATATTGTAACAATATTTTTTCTCCCTTATCTACCGGGCGTTCGTATTTAAACTTTAGTTTTTTCAGCAACTTTAACGACCGCAAATTGTCTTCCTTGGTAATGGCCAGTACCTTATCTGCCAAAATCGTTTCAGGGAGCGAATCAAGCACAGCGTTTGCAGCTTCAAAGGCATATCCTGCTCCTGCATATTGGGGTAAAAAAGCAAACCCAATATCAAAATGTTCCAGCTCATCTCTTTTGATTAGGGTGATAATTCCCAGCGGCAGATCATTGCCCTTCAGTTTAACTTTCCAATATTTAATAAAAGGATTAGATGTAACTTTTACAATATAGGCCAGCGCATCATCAGCTGTTCGCACATTTCTATCGCCAATAAATTCCAGCCAGCCTGCAGAATTAACCAGCTCAAGAATAAATGCATGGTCATTTGTCTCCAATTCACTCAATATAAGCCTGTCTGTTAAAATTTCTTTTTTAATCATGATAAATCTGCTAAGATAAATATAGGCATTAATTTTTCTCATCCATTATAAATACAGGCCATAGGTCAGCGATCGAAAATTTACAAACACCATTCAAGTTTGCCGAACTATTTTATCCGTAGTACTGTTGTTATCTAAAATAAAAATCATGGCTATGACAGATCCTAAAGAGAACGAAGCGCAAAAGCAAGACGAAAATGTGGAGCAGCAGAATAAAACCGGTCAGGATTCAAACTGGAATGAACACCAACGGATAGATGAGGAAGGGAATGAATTAGAACCAGATGATATTAAATAAGAATTTTATGAAGAAAATATTGATGGTATTAACATCGCATAGCGCGATGGACAATACCGATGGAAAAACAGGTGTATGGTTAGGTGAGTTTACAGATCCCTATTATGAATTTATAGATGCAGGTTATGATATCACTTTAGCCAGCCCGAAAGGAGGGAGGCCACCTGTTGATCCAATGAGTGAATTAACGGAACATGTAACCGGCGCTAACCGGAGGTATAACAACGATGAGGCCGCAAAAGCAGCCTTTTCTCAAACCCGGGTTTTAGATCAGATCAGGTCGGAAGATTACGATGCAGTATTCTATCCTGGAGGCCATGGCCCAATCTGGGACCTTGCTCAAGACAACAACAGTGGAATTTTGATCCTCAATTTTCTGGATGCCGGAAAACCGGTTGCAGCGGTGTGTCATGGACCAGCGGCATTAATTAGTGCCGAAAGGCAACGTCCTGGGTTTTTAAAGGGGAAAATCATCTCGGCCTTTAGCAATACCGAGGAGACTTTGGTGGGCCGAAGTGGCAATGTACCTTATCTGCTTCAAACCAAACTGGAAGAATTCGGTGCTGAAATAAAAACAGCACTTGTACCATTTTTATCGCACGTGGAAAAGGACGGCTTACTCATCACCGGTCAAAATCCACTATCGGCTGGTCCGGCGGCAAAGGCGCTTATCAATTTTTTAGATGAGGCAACAGAGGTCAGGCAATCAACTGAAATCGCCCAAAATTAGGTTTTGCATCAAAATGTGTCCCGATCCATTAATAAGGAAGGGACACATTTTAATGGTTTGATTATGAGTTTCTTACATCGATATCATATGATGGTGGTGTTACAGCTGTAATTTAAAAAGGTAATATAACGAAGGCATTAATTCTTAAGTAACAGCGGCAATTTCATCTTTTTAGGTTTTTCTATATCCCGTATTAGACGTTTTCATTACCCGAGAAAATCTGTATGAGTTTTTGGATCGATTCTTCGTTCGGTGAAGCAAAATCCTTAATCCCCGCTACGGTTTCTTCGCTGATCGGGTAAGCTCTTGCAAACATCATTTCTTCATAAGCCTTTAACGCAGCCTCTATATTTTGATAAGCGCCACTGGTCAGGCAATTACTTAAATCAAGGGCATCCAGCATGGCCAGGTTTACGCCTTCGCCATTTGGCGGCATCAGATGAGCGGCATCGCCTAAAATGGTGATGTTGGATCTGGTTTGCCAGCGTAATTTTAACGGATGGTAGTTAAGCGGCCGGTAGGTAAAGTGCGAACACGCTTTAAAAAGTTGGTGAAATGCAGGATGCCAGCCATTATAGAAGTTAATAAGATATCCACATACCTCCTCGGGATTATTGAAATTTATACCGCTGATCTTTTCCCAATTTTCAGGATACATAGCGGCGGCATAAAATGTTAGGCCGCCATCACCCCTGGGCTGTACCGTAAGCATTTTTTCCTGTCCCATTGCCATAAGGTTTCCATTGTTGAACATGTGGTCTATCTCTGGACAAGCTGTTTTTGGATCATCGATCTCTCCCTGGATGATCGCCGCACCTGTGTACACTGACTTGATATCTGTTAAGTATTCACGGATGCGGGAGCGATAGCCTTCGCAGCCAATAACCAGGTCTGAACTGGCGAAAGTGCCGTTCCTGAATTGCATTTCCCACCGGTCATTACTGAAATTCAGGGTAATCAGCTGACTGTCCCAGATCACCGTACCTGGCAGTAACGAATCGATCAGGATATCCCTGAGCGCACCCCGGTCAATTTCTGGACGGAAATGTTCGTCGCCGAAAGTATATCTGCCACTTTGAATAAAATCATCCAGTAAGATATTTGCACGCTGATCTACCACCCTAAACCTATCTGCGCCCTGCATATACCGGATCTTAAAAGCGTCCATTAGTCCTGCTTCTTCAAGCACCTTTAGCCCTGAATGGTAATGCAGATCTACAATGGCGCCCTGTATACGTGCTTTCTGATTGGCATCCCTTTCATAAACTTTTACGTTTGCACCTTCAAGCTGTAATAACCGCGCCAGGGCAAGTCCTCCGGGGCCACCACCAACAATTGCTATTTGGCGTTCGTGTAGTAAATTTATTTTTTTAGAAGTTTCCATATGCTATTTTATTGCACAAAGGAACGGCATCAAAGGTTCATAAAGAATGTCTATTCGGTGTAAGTATAGGACTATCCGCGGTTTTTACGTCTAAAGTGTAAAGGTTTTGATCCGGTAACTTTTACAAACAGCCGTATGAAATAGGAACAATCATCATAACCGAGTTCATTTGCAATTTCTTTTACCGATTTGTCGGAATGATAAAGAAGCCTTTTGGCTTCTAAAATAATGCGTTGATGTATATTGCCGGAAAGCGATAGTCCTGTAGCAATCTTTACACATTCGTTAAGATAAGAAACCGACAGGTTCAGGAAATCTGCATATAACGCCGGACGTTTCACGGTTTTGTACCTAAGTTCCAGTTCCTCACTGAATGCTCTGGCTACTTTATTAAACCTATTGTGATTTTTAGTAAGATGGGACTGGGCCTGATAAAGCGAGGTGATGAATGCTGCCAAGGTATTGATGCTCTCTTTTAATGTGGTATGATATAACTTGGCTTCCAGTTTTGTGAAAAGGGTATAAGATACATTAACCATCTGCGATAAAATGGAAAGGGTCTCGTCGCTCAGCGACAGAGCACTAACAGGAAGTAGGTCGTTCAGCAACCTTAAATACGCTGGATGAAGGTTTTCCTCTTCAATGATCCAGGTGCTGAGTTCGGCGCTTTCAAATGCGATGAGCCGGTGAACCTGGCTGGGATGGAGGTATATGATTGCAGGTGCCTGAATACTGTAGGTTTGAAAGTCTATCTCCAGATGTGTGATTCCTTTTTCCTGTAAAATGAACGTATAGCCATGATCGCGATGTGACCGCCGGACCTGCTCATTGTCAGGAAATCCGTCAAAGTACTTTCTTAACATCATGATGCCCCGGCTGGTACCCTTAGGTAAAGTGTTGACCGGAATATGTGTTACTTTTTTTGTCATCGATAGAATTTTACAAAGATATCAGAAAAGATGGATTCAAAAGCCTTGGGCAAGTAAGCGTTGCCAGGTGTAGGATAAATATTATGGGTCTGGTGAATAGGGTATATATTCTTTTTAGCTATATAGATGCAACCAATCCAATTGGTTTATCATCTCCTTAGGTATGGAAATAACAATACATTTTGTCAAAAGGCTATCTTTCACATTAGTAGCATTATTTATCTTTATTAATGCAAACGCACAATATGTTTTAACCGGTGTGGTTAAAGATTTCAATCAGCAACCGGTTCCACATTGCTCAGTAGGGATTAAAAATAGTAAAGTAGGTACTGTAGCTGGCGGGGATGGAATGTTTAAACTGGTTATTCCAGACAGTTTAGCAGAAAGCCCTGTAATCTTCAGCGCTATCGGTTTCACCGATCGGCAAATTGGACATCAGGAATTCAAACCCGGAATGGTGGTCAAACTTAACGAGAAGGTTTTTGAGATGGCTGAAGTGCTGATAAAAGGTACTAAAATGAAGGAGCAGATGGTGGGGCAGCGATCCAGACCCATGATCACTTTTTCCAGAATGTTTGATAAAAATGTTCCGAGTATAGAACAAGGCAATATATTTGAAATCTATAATCAGACTATACTTAAAGCCTATAACTTTTATATCATACCTAGCTCAAAGTACGCCTCTATTACTTTAAAACTTAATGTATATACGGTAAAGAATAATATACCGGACAGCAATCTTTTAAGGAAACTCATCACCTTCCGAACCACTTCGGTAGGCTGGCAAAGCATAAATCTTGCACCTTATCATTTAAATTTTGAAGGCCTGGACCGAATTGCCGTAACCCTACAGCTTGTTGATTACGTACCGGATAGCAGTACAAATTTTATTTTTGGTGTGTCAGCAAAAAAAACTTTGGCTAAGGATCTGCTTTTTCGATATCAAAACCAGGGAAACTGGGAAACCAGTTCGGGAACGTTCATTGCTAATCTTGATATTAAGTACGACAAGGATGTAAATAAACCGAAAGTGCAGGAAGATTTATTAGCGGAAAATAGTCCTGATGTTACCTTGTTGGCCAATTACCATCAATATAAACAGGCAAGCTTTAAAAGTGGGTATGGAAGGAATAAAAAGGGTAGTTATGTAGATGTCGGAGATGCGAAAATTTACACCGAACAGTATGGTAAAGGAGAAACTTTGGTACTTCTGCATGGAAATAATGGTAGTATATCTGATTTTTATCGGCAGATACCTTTTTTTGAGCAGCATTTCAGGGTAATTGCTCTCGATACAAGAGGCCAGGGTAGAAGTACAGATTTATCTGTGGAGCCGTATAGTTATGATAAATTTGCTGACGATTTGTATCAGGTGCTTAAGGCATTGGATTTGAAAAAAGTAAATGTTATAGGCTGGAGTGACGGGGGTAATACCGCATTGAGTTTTAATCTGGCGCATCCTGATATGGTCAGCAAGATCGTAACTATAGGGGCCAATCTTGATCCTTCGGGTGTTTCCGATAGTCTGATGGCATCCTTTAAAAATCAATTGCTGGCAAAAAGCCCAGCTCAAAACTCCAGGTTAATTAAACTGATGATAGCACAACCCAATATGCCTCCTATGCAATTGCGGCAAATCGAGAATCCGGTGTTGGTAATTGCAGGAAGCAATGATGTGATTAAAGCTGAACATACCAGGCTTATTGCAGCCAATATTGGTAAATCTCAGTTAGCAATCATACCTGATGCAACACATTATGTGCCATTTGAAAAACCAGGTTACCTGAATAAACTTATTCTTAATTTTCTGATTCCCTTATCAAAGCAGAACAATTAACATCAATAAAAATATAAATTGTCAGGGCGATAAAATTGGTTTTCTCTGGCGATAGTGAAATGAAATTTATGGATAAAAGAAACAGGTCTAATTAGTAAAACCTTTTAAAAAGCCATGAGGGCAGGTATTGTTCAAAATTAATAGTAAATGATCGCAAACTTCGGGTTAAGCAAAATATGTTATAGCGGTAAAATCATGAGAAGGAAAGCTTAAAAAATGTATTTTCCAAAAACATAATTTATTGGATAAGTGTTAGGTGTACGATTTATGAGAAAACACCATACAAACCTAAGTCCTACGCCCTGGCAGCGGCTTGTAGAAATGCTTCATGTAGAGCGCTCTACAATTAATTACATCTTTCTATATGCCGGTTTCATCGGCGTCATCGGCTTATCCCTTCCTTTGGGTACAGCAGCGGTTTTTAACCTGCTTGCCAATGGCTCCATGTACAGTTCAACCTATATTTTAATTGCTGCGATTTTAATTGGAATCGTGGTTGGTGGAATGCTCCTTATGGGGCAACTTTCATTGGTAGAGTATTTGGAACAGAAGATTTTTATCAAAGCGGCCATTGGATTTGCCTACCGTTTGCCCAGGATCAAAAAAAAGGAGTTGGAGGGCGAGGATCCAAGGGAACTGGTGAACCGGTTTTTTGATGTGCTCACCATCCAAAAGGGCCTTACCAAGCTGTTGATAGATATTGTAGCATCAGGGGTACTGATTTTTTTTAGCGCCATACTGCTCTCATTTTACCACCCGGTATTCATTGGTTTTGGAATCTTCACCATCGCCTGTATTGTGGTAATTATTGCCATTTATTACCGAAGGGGAGTAGAAACCAGCATTGAGGAATCAGAGTATAAATATGAGGTTGTGGCTTACCTGGAGAATGTTGCTGATCACCTGGATGCTTATCGTGGACAAAAGCATGAAATGGATAATATCGCCAAAATGACTGATGAAATTACCTCCAGGTATGTAGAAGCCAGAAACGATCATTTTAGTATTCTGAAACGATTGTTTGCCAGCGCCGTAGTTTTACGCACTACCCTGATGGGGGCACTTTTGCTCCTGGGCTCTTATTTTGTTGTTCAAAGAGAGATGACTTTTGGACAATTTGTTGCAGCAGAAGTAATTATTGTACAGATTTCTTATGCCGTTGAAAAGTTGATGACCAGTTTAAATACCGTTTTTGATATGGTAACCGGCAGTGAGAAACTCGCCGTGGTAACCGATATGGAAATAGAGGAAGGAGAAGAGCAGCATGATTAGTCAAACTAAAAAACTGGTGGTAAAGAAAGTGAATGAATACGCAGTGTTATCCAAAGGGCAACTGATTTCTGTTAATGGACCGAAGCTGCTGGGAAGAATAATGATTGGGGTAGCCTTGCTTTTTGTGATCATATTACTACTTCCCTGGAGGCAGACCATATCTGGCCGGGGAACAGTTACCGCCCTTCGCCCTGAAGACAGGCCACAGACCATACAAAATCAAATTGGAGGACGTATTGAGTACTGGGCGGTAACCGAAGGACAACAGGTGAAGAAAGGTGACACCATTTTGGTCCTTTCTGAAACCAGCCAGTCATACTTCAATCCCGAATTGCCCGAACGTTTGGATGAACAGCTTAGTGCCAAAAGGGGGAGTGAGCAGGCAGCCGATCAGAAAATTTCAGCAAGTGATGCCCAGATCAATGCCCTGAACAATGGATTAAAAGTACAGCTTGATGCCGCCCGCAACCGGGTTAAGCAGGCAAAAAATACGGTAACTATTGATAGTGCTGAACTGGTAGCTGTTAAAAACATTTACCAAACCAGTAAAGTAAGGCTGGAGCGATACGAAGTAGGGTATAAAAATGGCCTTTTTTCTTTGACTGATATCGAATCCAGGAGATTAAAGCTTGCAGAAGACAAAGCGAAAGAGGTAGCCCAGGAGAATAAACTCAATAGCGCCAGGCAATCGCTGGCCATTGCCGTTATCGAATTAGATAATATTAAGGTAAAGTATGCACAGTCTTTAGCTTCAGCACAGTCAGACCTTAGCTCTGCGATTTCCGGTAAAGCATCTGTGAGAGAAGAGATATCCAAATTGCGAAATGAAATGAGAAATATCGATATCAGAAGGGGGCTGTACGTCGTGCGTGCACCACAGGATGGTTATATCGTAAAAACATATAAAGCAGGTATTGGAGAAAACATCAAAGAGGGGGAATCTGTGGCAACGCTTCAACCATTAACACCGCTTGTTGCCGCCGAAATTTACGTGGATGCGATGGATGTCCCACTTATTTTAGACAGCAGTAATGTTCGGCTTCAGTTTGAAGGCTGGCCTTCGGTTCAGTTTTCTGGTTGGCCATCAGTTGCGGTGGGTACTTTTGGAGGTAAGGTCTCTGTTATTGATAGGGTAAGTACAAATGGTAAATACCGGATTTTGGTTAGGCAGCTTGATCGGGTACCTAAAGGCGATGAACCATGGCCGATTCAATTACGACAGGGCTCTGGGGTTTATGGTAGGGTTATTCTCCGCTCGGTTCCGGTATGGTATGAAATCTGGCGGCAGCTCAATGGATTTCCACCAAGTTTAGACAAGGCACCGACTGCTGAAAATATCAATAACAAATAAATGAGGACTTACTACGCAAAACATGCTTCCGGGCCAGAATGGCTGGCGACATCATTTAAGCGCAATGTTTTTATCATCTACCTGTCTGTTATGGTTTTCTCCGCATCTGCACAGCAAAAAGGAGATACAGGCGGCCAGGTATTTTCGTTACGCGATCTGCAGGAAATTGTATTTACTGGACATCCGGTTGTTAAACAGGCAGCCTTGCTCCCTAAGGCTTCACAAGCCAAAGTACTACAGGCGTTGGGGAATTTCGATCCCGAGGTGGTGGCTTCTTTCGATAGGAAAATTTTTGGTGGCACTGAATATTATAACCATTGGAACAGCCAGCTCAAGGTTCCGCTTTGGCTGGCGGGTGCCGATTTAAATATTGGTTACGACCGTAATGTAGGTATTTATAATAATCCGGAAACCAGGACCAGCAATACGGGCCTCACAGGTGTGGGTCTCAGTATTCCGCTGGGACAGGGATTGTTGATAGACTCGCGCAGAAATACCCTGCGCCAGGCAAAGATTATGGTAGACTATGCAGAAGCCGATAAAATTTCGCAGATCAATGCCGTATGGCTTTATGCATTAAAAGACTATTGGAACTGGTATTACGCTTTCGAACAGCAACGTTTTACTGCTGAAGGCGTTGATCTTGCAGAAAAAAGATTCCGCGCTTTAAAAGAGCAGGTCCTTATTGGAGATAAGCCACCGATTGATTCTGTAGAGGCATCCATTACGCTTCAAGATCGCAGGGTTCAGCTTCAGGAAGCCACTGTTAAATTAAATAATGCACGGCTTGTACTTTCCAATAATCTATGGTCTGCCGATGGTGTGCCGCAGGAACTTCCTTCGCTTGCTGTACCTGAAAATGTAGCAGATACCAGGGCTTCGGTGAACAATGTTCAACTCGATTCATTAGTAAGCCATGCCACGGAGCAACACCCGGCGTTGTTAAAGATCAAAAGTAAGCAGGCGCAACTAGGCGTTGAGGAACAGTACAGGAAGGAAATGTTAAAACCAAAGCTGAGCGTAAAAGGTGCTTTTTTAGCCGGCCGGAGAGATTTTTCTTATGTAGCAGATAACTATGATTTTCGTTTAGCCAATTATAAGGTCGGTATCGATTTCGCTATCCCTCTGTTTTTGCGAGAGGAGCGTGGTAAGCTTCGTGAGGTGAAAATTAAGCAGGCAGATATGGAATACGGTTTGCAGCAAACGGGTAGGGAGATCCAGACAGCTGTTTTAACCGCATTTAATCAGTACAAAGGCTATCAGGGGCAACTTGAACTGCAAACCCGGAATGTCGCCAGTCAACGCACATTGGTTAATGGGGAACAGCAGAAGTTTGAGCTGGGAGAGAGTAATCTTTTTTTGATTAATGCGAGGGAAACCAAACTCATCGAAATGCAGGTAAAGCGCGCTGAGCTACTCGCTAACCTGCAAAAAGCGATGGCGGAGGTTTATTATCAGGCAGGAAAACGTTTAGAGCGCTAACTACCATCGGTATCACCTTAATCTTTTGGCTCCCAAAGTTGAATTTTATTGCCTTCCGGATCTAAAATATGAACAAATTTACCATAGTCGAATGTCTCAATGTGATCTAAAATGGTCACATTTTCTTTTCTGAGCACTTCAACTAGCTGCTCCAGGTCTTCAACCCGGTAATTGATCATAAAATCCTTTTCTGAGGGCTCGAAATATTTGGTATCTTCAGGAAAGGGATTCCATTGTGTGAGGCCCCTTTTTGTACTGTCTGTTATATCGCGCCACTCGAAACTTGTTCCATATGGTGTGGTGTCGAAACCCAGATGTGTCTTATACCACTGATTAATTGCCTTGGGGTTTCTGCATTTGAAAAATATGCCCCCAATACCGGTTACTCTTTTCATTTTTTGTCGATTGTTGCTAACCATGATACTGGCTGTAAAACCTGAAAGAAAGGATGCCAGTAACATGAGGAGGGTAAATCCCGTTTTTTTTATTTTTATCGTCATTTTACTTAATAATTGATTACTGTTTTAACAGGTATGCCAATATCCAGATCGAAATGATTCCAATTGCATACATTTTCCTTATCTAAAAATACCTCCAGCCCCGGTTGCGCTTCACATTCGTAATTGCTATTGATCAGCCAATTGTCGAAAAGAAAATTGATGCCCGCTCCAACCAATTGGAGATTACCACTAACGCTGGTGAATGCGTATTTACATGGTGGCAAAACTTTCGTTTGGACCGGGCTGTCTGGCCTTACCTTAAAGTCTTTAGGTAGGGTAATGCAGGCCTCGTAAGTATACTTCTTTTTAGGAGTTACCTCTGGATCATCTTTAGACATACCAAAAATAGTCTCCGTTTCGTAAATACCCACTTCCTTTGACCAATCAATCAGTTTGGATAATGCTAAAATTACCACTCCCTGCTTAAAGGCATCAGTCACCCGGATGTATGCAATCTTTCGTTCTTTCATCTGTTTTATCTGTACCGGAAAAAGCTGTTCCAGTTTTTCCTGTGTCAGTTCACAATGATATTCATTTACAGGCTGTAATTCTTTGCAGATCTTGCTGTTTTTTATTTTTCCATCTTTACGATATCGGCCTGGTGAGGTAGCGAAGTATTGTTTAAACTGGCGAGATAACGTTGATGCAGAGGAAAAGCCGCATGCTGATGCGACTTCAGTAATGGATTTTTTGGAAAATTTAAGCAAACGAGCAGCTTGTTCGATACGCATCCTACTGGTAAAAGCATGAACAGTTTCGCCAGTTACGGCAGTGAATGTGCGATGGAAATGGAATGCCGAAAAGCAGGCAACCGATGCCAGTTCTTCCAGTGGTACAACTTTGTCCAGGTTTTGGTTGAGGTAGTCGATTACCTGATTAATCCGTCGCTGGTAAATATCGGTCGATCTGTTCATACCTTTTTATACAGTTTATAATCCGCAGATAAATCCTATCCTTCATATTGATTAAATGCGATTTCCTCATAAAGTAAAATTTTTTTAAAATGCTTTTTACCGTAAAAAAATAAGTTATTAACTAACAGATAATTAGCTAATTTATAAAAACAATTTAGCCAAAAACTAATTATATGAGCATGAGCAAAAAAACTTTACCTAAATTTTTGAGCAGCCTGTTGATGCTTTTACCCTTATTGATCCTATTTGAGGCCTGTAATAAACCTAAATCTAAAACTGGCGCTGAACTAACCAGGATTACCGGCAATAAATTATATAAGGATCTTGATGCTGAGGTATTGAGCAATAAGTTTAAAGCTGCATTAAGCAAAAGGCGGAAATCGATGTCTAATCCTAAATTTACACAGGAAATTTATAAGCAGGCAGACTACCAGCCGGTTTTAATTGATAAATTTCTACCTGATAGCGGTCTGATGAATGCCTTTAAAAAGATTAATTCGGCAAAAGAACATGGCCTTTCGGCCGAAAACTTTCAGGCGGCAAAATTCAATGCCGCATTGGAGAAGATTTACTCGAAAACGGAGGTAAATACGGTTGATAAAGCTTATGAAGCAGTTATTGATCTGGAGCTGATTGCAAGCAGCGCCATTACCGATTATGCTGCAGCCATGCAGTACGGAATCGTGAGCCCCAGAAAAATATTTGCGCAGTTTTATACCAAGGTACTCAGACCAGATTCCCTTTCATTTAAAAAGCCTTATCAAACCAGTAACATAACCACCTTTCTGGATAGTATTCAGCCGAGTTCCGAAGCATATAAAATGTTACAAACTGCCCTGAATCAAAACATTACGGCTCCCGGGCATACTGCTGCAGAAACCAGGCGAATTATTGAGGTCAACATGGAACGCCTGAGATGGCATACAGCTGAACAGGAAGATAAATATGTCTGGGTAAATATTCCGGCTTTTGAACTGCAGGTAATTGAAAAACAAAAACCGGTTTTGAGCATGAAAGTTTGCGTAGGGGAAGGACGTAATACGGGGCAGGTAACCTCATTGATGGAGTATGATGAAAACGACCTGAAAAAAGACCGCGCATTTAACCGCGAAACCCCACAACTAAAGAGTATGATCCATAGTGTACAGGTTAATCCGGTCTGGAATATCCCTGAAAGTATAGCCAGTAATGAAATTGCCAGGTACGCTGCCCAAGACCGCTATTATCTGAGCAACAAGAATATTGATGTTTTTTATAAAGGAAAAAAGGTTGAAGATACAGAGACCATTGACTGGTCAGCGCCTGATGCAGGAAAAATCTATACTTTTAAGCAGCAGCCCGGGGCAGACAATTCGCTAGGCAAAATCAAATTTCTGTTTAATAACCAAAGCAGCGTTTACCTCCATGATACACCAGCCAAAGCGGCCTTTAACCTCGCCGTAAGGGCAGTAAGCCATGGTTGTGTAAGGGTAGAAAAGCCATTGGAGCTGGCCCGAGCACTTTTTGGCCCAGGTGATAAATTCAATAAAATAAATGAGGGTATGCAAAGCAAAGATCCAAAAGCGGAAGATATTGCACTTCCGAAAAAGGTTGCCGTATACCTGAGTTATTTTACCTGCTGGAAAGATTCAACAAGTGGTAAGCTTATGTTTGCAAATGATATTTACGGTCAGGATGCAGTACTTTACACCCACCTGAATAAGGCTTAATCCATGTGCATCTGGCCCTGATCAGCATTATTGCTCAGGGCTGGCAGCACAGCCAGTGCAGCATGCTTCTCATCCAGGTAACGTGAAGCATATTTCTCCGCAGTTTTATTGATAAAAAGTACACTGCCTTCACCCATTGCGCTGATCAGTTGATTGGATAATTCAGGACTTACCGCCGGACAGCCCTGACTTCGACCTAAGCGGCCCAAAGCTTCAATTGTACCCTGGCTTACATAAGGTGCGCCATGAATAACAATAGCGCGCATTCTGGCATTATCGTTATAGCCGGCATCCATACCATCCAAACGAAGCGACCTTCCGTGCGTGCCTACATATTCTTCGCCAGTAACATAAAAGCCTATACTGCTGCTGTAAGAGTCATTTCGGTTGGAAAAAGTAACCGTTTCATCATCACCACTGCGCTGGCCATGGGCTACCCAGGTATTTAATATAACTTTCTTTTTAACCAGGTCAAGCACATAAAGCCTTTTCCTCGTACTCTTCTGGTCAAAGTCTGCAATGCTCAACAGCGCATGCTGCGATAATCTGCCAGCTTCCTTTAAATTATAAAATCCGGTAAGTGCTTTTTCAAATACCGGATAAGTCAGACCCGAATCTTTTAAATGAACCTGATTATAAAGTGACCTTGCATAAGCAGTATAACTCGGTTTAATTAAGGTAGAAGCACCTGCAACAATTTTAGGAGGCGCGCTTTTACTATTGCTCATGGCCAATAGGAAAAAACTTAAGGATATAACGATAAAGAAGATGCCCAAAATATATTTTCTCATAGTTAGCTAATTGAAATGTTTAAAGTAGGGCTTTCTGCAATAGGCTGTTTGGATTGTTTGTGTAACAAAAATACAACATTAGCAAGCAATTTGCTAATATAAGGCCAAATGCTGACAATTACATGATGATAATGGTCTGGTTTATAACACGGTTTTTATTTGTGTGTCTCGTCATGCTGCTGATTTCAAAGTTGTTTCTGAAATGGATTTCTTCAAACTTTTTCACCTCCGGACAAGTTAAGATATCATGAATATTTCACTGGTTACGATCGTAAAAAACCGACGCGATGCACTCATCAACATGATCAGCGGCCTGGAGCGTGGCACAGCACAGCCTTCGGAACTTGTCATCATACACATGAACGAGGAACCCTGTCAACTGCCTGCCTGTACTTTTCCGCTCAGGCAGCGTGTGGTTAACAGTATACATCATTTACCACTGGCAGCTGCAAGAAATGCTGCGGTGTCCTTCGCGCGTCATGAGCAGGTAGTATTTCTGGATGCTGACTGTATTCCGGCAAAAGATTTTCTTTCCGGTTACCATAAAGCCTTTACCAGTTCTGATGCACTGATCTCTGGCCGTGTGCGGTATCTTACGGCGCAGGCAATGGAAAAGAAAGACCTTTTCGAACGTATGAGGGAATACAGTATGCCAGATCTCTTACGCGAAAATGTTGACCAATATCCCTATGAACTTTTTTGGTCGCTTAATTTTGGCTGTAGTAAGGGCGTTTTCAGGAAAATCGGTGGATTTGATGAGCTTTTTACGGGATATGGCGCGGAAGATACCGATTTTGCTTTTGCCGCAAAAGCCAGGCAAATACCTATGAATACGATAGATGCCATGGCCTTCCATCAGTATCACCCCAGTTATGATCCGCCTATGAATCACCTTTCAGATATTATCAGCAATGCTAGAACTTTTCAGGAAAAATGGGGAATTTGGCCTATGGAGGGCTGGCTGAATAAGTTTGAACGTGCAGGATTAATCAATTGGTCGGAAGATCATTTGGAATTAAGGCGTATGCCTTCAGCCAGTGAAATTGAAAAAGCGCTGAAATTGACTTAATCATGCTTAAAAATAGAGCGGTGGGTATTTATCAAATAATCTGCAGCGCGTTCGGCTGCATCGCTTCTGATAAACCCAGTCCAGTTGGGACGGCTGGTTAACAAATTTTCCAGAATTTCTTTCCAATTGACATGGAGTATCTCCGCGGCGGAGAGGTGTACAGCCAATGATAGTGCTCCGATAATACGGGCTTTTTCTTCTTGCTCTTTAAAAGGACGTTCTTCGGCTATGGCAATAAAACGTTTATTGAGCGAAGCACATTCCATCACTGTATTATGGCCGGCATTCCCAATAACAATACAACAATCTGCCAGGATAGGCCTGGGATCATTCCATCTACCGTGGAAATGCAGGTTATGAACAGGATTTGAATTTTCGCTGTTGCCCACTACATGGAAGGTCCATCCTGGGCATTGCCCTGAAAGATGGTTTAAAAATTCGTGATCTATACTTGTGCCGCCACTGCCAATCAGTACCGCTACCTGTCTTTTGTTTGGATCTGACTGATCCGCACTGGTCGCAAATCGGCTAAGTCCACCTGTATAAAAAGTTTTCTCGTTGATCCATGCTGGCACTTGTCCAGCCATCCGCACATCAAAAGGCGCTAACAATCCAACGGCATTGTGGTAACAGATTTGATGTGGTAAATCGTCTCGCAAACCATGTTGCCTGATGACGATAGCAGGTACGCCACAGAGCCCCGATAGCATGGCAATTTCAACTGAAACGTCGACGACAAATAGCAATTTGGGGTGGCTGGCCAGAAAGCTGGTTATGATATTTACCCGCTGAAGCTGCCCACTAACATTAAGTGGTGCATAATGCAATCCCTCCAGACTTTGATCCAGGAAATCATGATCCTGTTCGTTAGGGGTGTCCATCGGTAAAAAAATGAGATCAATTGAGTTTGGGATCAGCGACTTTTGTGCTTCGAGCCCACTCCCCAAAAAGGTTATATGGCAATTTTTCAGGGCAGATGCAATGGCCAAACACCTCATTAAATGGCCGGAACCATGATGATGAACGTAAAAAGCAAATTCCATATTAAACTAGTTGGCCAACGGTTTCCATCAATAGCAATTCATAAGCATCCATCATCCTTTCAATATCCAGGTTTTCTTCTGCGTGACGGCGGCAGGCACCGCGATCCATCTTTACAGCTACTGACACACAATTTGCAAGATCTGCAGGGTCATTGCTGCTGGTTAGGCAACCCGTTCCGCTATTGATCAGGTAGGGCAATGCGCCTCGAGAGATGCCCGCAACGGGTGTGCCACAGGCGAGGGTTTCAGCAACTACAAGACCAAAAGGTTCATCCCAGCAAGGAGTAATCAACGCGCATTTGGCATTACCTATTAATTCATTCAGTGTTTCATGACTGCAGTTTCCAAGCATTTCTACGCCTTCGCCGATCAGCGGTTCAACATAAGTCTGGAAATAGTGTTTATCGGCAATACTACCAGCCACTTTAATCGGATAGCCCGCCAGTTTAGCGGCTTGTATCGCTATGTGTGTTCCTTTATCCGGATGAATCCTTCCAAACCAGATCAGGTAATCACCAGCGGGTTGAGCATGAAATTTCCATAATGAAATATCCACACCATTACAAATCACGTCACAATGATTCAGGAAAGGTTTCCAGGCAAGCGCATTAGGTTTTGAAACACTTACGTACCGAATGCGCCCTGTTTTACGCTCTTGTAACATTGCACGTTTCATTTCGAAGATAGGAGGGGTATGTAGCACGGTAACCATGGGCGTTGCCGTAATGGTTGACATGGTAAGTGGTACATAATTCAGGCTATTGTTGAAGATCACGTCATGTTTACGGCCATCAATATCCTGCATCAGTTCTAAATAAGCATGATGAGTGGAAATAAAGTCTTCGCTAAGCTCGTGAGACCTGAATCTGCTTAGCGTTTCCCTGTCATAATCCACATCAGTGAGTATAACATTAACATTAAGATCAGGATCGCTCAGTTCACTTGCATACAAGGTAACGGTATGTCCCCTGGAAATAAGTCTTTTGGTAACTTCATAAGTGAAAGCCTCCAGTCCGCCCATATATGGCTTACGGATGGGATGTTTTAGATGCGCTATTATTCCGATATTCATTGGTATTTTTAAAGGTGTTACCATAACAACTGGATAAAACGGCGAAAGTTTTGAGTAATTCTTCTGCCAAATCTTTTTGTATTATTTCCCGTATTTAACCCGAAGCAATTTACTAATGATGATATACATCAACATCTTTATGCTTAGCGGTTTGGATGGTATGGGTAACGCGCTGAGCTGCTTATTCAATGGTCTGTAATATTGTTTGAAACCATTTGCTGAAAGCCAGTGTTTAAAAAATGATGCAAGAGGAGCAGAGAATAGCGGAACGTATATTAATGGTAGCCGGGCAGCGTGGGGCCGGTAAAAGTACCTGTCCGTCCGAAATTGCCAGGATGCTTTTTCCAAACGATTGGCGGAAAAAGATGGGGGCCATTATGCAAGTAGCAACTAACCTAAGTATCGATGGCAGAATTTCGATCACCCAGAAAGGTAAGGCGGTAGATGTGGAAAAGATTAAGGGACCTGTGCGGATCAAACAATGCACTTTAAGCAGATAATTTAATTGTTTTGATTTTGCTAAAACTAAATGGCATCCAACTGGTTATAATGATACACATGGAATGATGATGAAAAAGAAAATAATGGTTTTGGAAGACGATCTTGATATCAGAGAGATTATAGGATTGCTGTTGGATGAAGAGAATTACGAAGTTAAATTATACCCTGACATCAGGAGTTTTAGAAAGGATTTACTTTTTACTTCTCCAAGCCTGATGATTTTAGATGTTCGCCTGCCCGATGGTAATGGCCACGATCTGTGCAGGGAAGTGAAAAATGACCAGCGAACCCTGGGCGTTCCGGTTTTGATGATGTCAGCTCATTCCTCTGTAACGGAGGTTAATAAAAAATGCCTTCCTGATGATTTTATTGCAAAACCTTTCAATATAGACGATTTTGTTGCCAGGGTGAATGCCGTGGTAAACTGATAACTTAATTATTACTCGAACTTAATTTTATTTTGGCACTTTAAACCAGCATGCTGTTAAAGTGCTCGTCAGGAAGCAAAATATGATAATTAAACAGTTCGGCGGGTTTAATGCTGCCTGCTGTTCATTTGCTCCAGCTGAAGTACTTTTTTAAACATCGGATCGCTGTGATACAAAAAATCTCGGCCATATATCGGTTTTTCTGTGGTAACTCTTTCTTTTAATTCTTTGATTGTATAGGCTACCGGATATTCCACATGGTTCTGAAAGGCATCTGCTGCTTTTGTTGCACCGGTAAAATCGATCTGAGGCTCAATCCTAAAAATAATCTTACTGTAGGGTAACTGAAGAATGGAAGGATTCGTTTGCAGACCGCCTAATAAATCAGGGGTTTCCCCGATACTGACGAGCTGATCGTTTTTACTGGCGAGATTAGAAAGATTGGAAGCTGAAGAATAGATAAAACGGTCTTGCAGGAGATATACTTTTCCTCTAAATCCTGCATTCAGACTATCTGGCGTTACAAATTTAAAGTTAGGGACAGAGATAAAATACATATCCGGCGCTTTCAATGCAGCTACTTTTACTTCAAATGAAAAGCCTTTTTTATTCTTTACAGAATCGGTATTTACTTTAAACTGCCTTTGGTTGTAAGGACTAAAATTTCTTCCTACAACAACATCCTGCTTTAAGGTGTCGTTCATTATTTTTCCTAAAAAATTAGCGTAGGTATTATCACTGCCGCCGCCATTACCTCTTATATCCAGTACAATGGCTTTAACCGGATTTCCGGCGGTTAGCTGGCTAAATTTTTTCGCTAATGAATCACCATAAGCTTCAATCATTAAGGGCATCCGGGCATAAAAAATGTTCTCCCGTTCAAAATAATGTGTTGTGAGTGGCTCTTTTTCACCATTATAACCAAACGGATGTACGATTTTCTGCGTAAACTGCAGGGTATCTTTATACCCAACAATCAGCTGATGTTTCTGCGCACTGCCATCTTCAAAAACCAATTTCAGCTGGCCCTGATTAAAAACCTGTACAGGTTGATAGAAGCGTTCATGATAAACCCGATTGTTTGGTCTGTCCCATCTTAAGGGCGATATTGTTGTAATCTCTTTGCCCACAAATTGGTGTACCGGCACATCATTACAATACAATACTTTCATCCCGGCAGGGTAGTTCTGACCTTTGTAACTAAAGGGTAAAAGGTTATAATATTCACCATTTGTATATGCCAGATTCAGATTGAGCCTGGCCGAAAAGTTTTTATTTGCATAGTTTTCATATTGGTAACCATAGCTGATCGCACTGGTATCGATATTTGTTACCAAACCATTGGGAATCCAGTTACTTTTCATGATATCCAGTTGCCAGCTTCCCAATCTGTTCGAGTGCCCGTCCTGGGCAGCATTAAACGTTTGTTCAACAATAAAGAGGTAGGCACCCATGCCCATTCCCGGTTTAATCTGTTTCCTCAATTGCCTGGCATAACGATCAAAATGAATTTGCCTGACTTCCTGATTAAAATAAATGATCGGACTAACTTGTCTGAAAAAAGAAATTAAAGAATCATGATCGGCCAGCATTTGCTGATATGTTAACTGTGGAACACCATCGGAAGATGAAGAAAAATCAGCTGAAAATTGTTTTTGTTTTAAAGCACAGGAAGTGAAACTAATGAACAAAAGAATGTATAGGTATCGCATGGAATAGGAATTTCCACAAAGGAAGAGGATTGCAGGCAAAAGAAATTGTAAAAATCATTCACCTGATTTTTCCTGGTAAATCCACGCCAGAGATTGTTGCTGTACAGACACGGCATGAAGCAATTTTTTAGGAGAATAACCTGTAAAGGTTTTAAAATCTTTAATGAAATGAGCCTGATCATAATAATGATGACGTAACGCGACGGTGGTGAGTAGATCTGGTGTAGTCATCAGATCTTTTAATGCTTTCCTAAAACGGAAGGTTTTAAGGTATTTTTGAGGATTTTGTCCCAAACTGGTTTTAAAAAGCCTGAAGAGTGTAGTATCACTACATCCAAGTTTTTCGCAGAGCATTTCTACGCTTATATTCTGGTTGTCTGTATGAGCTATCGACAAATAGTAAAGTGCTTCCTGGATTTTCGATACGCGATGTTCTTCCAGTTGATCCAGCAACAATCTTTCAAGCTGCCTGGCTTGTTGTGTAGGATGAGGCTCCTCGAATAATTTTTCGAGAAAATACTTGTCTTTTGGTTTAAACAATTGTTCAAATACCTGGTCGGTACAGTGCATTTCATCAAAATCTAACCGGGTAAAAGCTTTTAAAGCCGCAGGGTAGAAGATCACACAAATCTGATCCAGTTCCTGCTGAATATCCACCTGGAAAGGCATGTTGTGAAAGCCATAGATCCGGCTGGTAAATTCTTGCCTGCCCGCTTTAATGAGGCAATGATTCACTTTTTCATCATGCTGATAGTCGACATGATTATGCCGATAGATCGCCAGACACAAGTTATTGTTAGGAAAGGTAGTATATTGAACCGGTACACCATCTTTTTTGTGCAGAAAAAGAAAATATTCAATATACTGCTTTAACACGATATTTTCAGGTTTTAAGATGGTGGTTTTCAATAGATTTTTCTCCATATTTCTGCAGGCTTGCGCTATAAATCTTTCATAAGGGAAATTTGTCGCGGCTAAATTATTAAATTAAGTTTAACTGGATTTACTTTAAAGCATTTGTTTAGCGAAGAAAATTATTTGGATAGCGGTATTAAAGCTTAAGGTTAACTTTCATGTGCTTTTAAAACCATTTCAATATTAAATAACGCAAATAGAACACCATTTTTGTACATCGTGAATTGTAGATTTTAAAATAAACTCTTCTTAAAAGTAATACTGAATTTGCTTTTTGCTGCATTTTTAAAAATTACTGATTATTTCCCGTCCTGTCAATTTGTAATTATATTTGTTGGAGATGAAAAGCGAGCAGATACAGGAAACCTTCGGAAACATTGATATTTATTTATTCGACCAGTTGTTAAAAGGCACCTATAATGAGTGCAAAACTGTTTTGGATGCCGGATGTGGAACAGGAAGAAACCTGCTTTACTTTCTGAAAAGTGCTGTACAGGTTTATGGGGTAGATCAAGATCCTGAAGCAATAGCGCAGCTTAAAACTCTGGCAAGTGCCTTTCCCAACATTAATCCCGAAGAAAACTTCAGCATAGCGCCTGTAGAACAGTTACCGTTTGAAAATGAAAGTTTTGATCTGGTGATCAGTTCTGCTGTACTCCATTTTGCAGAAAACCAGGAACATTTTGAGGCAATGTTAACCGCCATGTGGCGTGTACTTAAAAAAGGTGGATATTTCTTCTGTCGCCTGGCCTCAGAAATTGGTATTGAGTCACTAGTCCATTTTATCGGAAATGGCAGGTATATTCTTCCGGACGGATCGGAACGGTTTTTGGTTAACCAGGAAATGCTGTTGAGACTCACCAAAAATCTTGGTGGACAACTTCACGAGCCGATCAAAACGACCAACGTACAGAATAGAAGGGCCATGACCACTTGGTGCGTGCAGAAATCATATTCGTTTTAAAAAGCTGGCATATGTGATCAGCTAAATAATTTTGGCTTATTGATGAAAAACTGGAATCTACCATTATCTATGGCAAACGTGTACTGCCTGCTAGTTTGTTTTAACCAATTCGACCCTTCTGTTTTTTGCTTTGTTTTCTTCAGAATCATTGGCAACCAAAGGACGTTCCGCACCGAAACCCTTGGCTGACAGGCGTGATTTTGCGATATGATGTCTAATCAGCGCTGCCATCACGGCATTTGCCCGGTCGGTCGACAATTTTTTGTTATGAGCGGCATCACCGGTATTATCAGTATGACCTTCGATGCTAATTTTAAGGCTTTCATCTTTATTTAAGGCTTCAGCAATTTGAGTCACAGTTTCTTCACCATTGGTTGTAATGGTCGATTGATCAGTATCGAAGTTAATATATAGGATAGACTTCCCGGTGTTGGCCAGATCTTTAATGATAACGTCAGCAGTAATCTTACTAATAGTTTGGGTTAAGGCTTGTTGTTGTAAAACATTCAGCTTGGCGCTAGCATTTGTAGCTGAATACTGCACGAGGATATTCCCTTTATCTTTACTTCGAATGGCATAAACATTAATTTGCTCTCCATCATAACCAATGTCTCCCTCGCCACCTTTGTTCGGATCTTGCTTATTGTACCGCTGATATTCCTCATTGGTAATGGTTCCGGTAAATATTTTGACGGCTCCAATTGATTTAAGATAATTGTCTATGCTACTTTCAAAATAGTGCTGAGAGAATTTGGTTCCCTCCTGGCCAGTTATGTAAGCCTTGTATAATTTGCCTTCAAAGCCTTTCATAATCCCGTTCACCGGGAAAAAGCATATGTCAAAATCATTTAACAGGGGTTTGTTCATTTCCGTCAGCCCTTTAGGCAATGTGAAAAAAGGAAATACGCCGAGATCTGCCTTGGTGTAGGGTACTGTTTCGAAACTAAAATCCGGCGTGGAGTCCGGTGTTACCTGTTGCTCAACTGCTGGTTCTTCCTGTTTAGCGGCTTTTGCTTCATTTTCTTTTGGCTTTTGTTTACAGGAAATAACAATGGTTGCAAATGCAAATAAAAATCCAATTTTTTTCATACGTGTATGAATTTTAGTTACGGGTAAAACTATTCGTCTATTCATAAAGCTGCCTTTTAGGTGCTTAACGGGATTTTGACTTTTCGATTTAACCAAAAATGCCTGAGCGAATTTAACAGTAAAAATTGGACATCATTCCAAATTCACAGCCGTATTTTCCCTCAATAATGAAAAATACTGAAATACCAGTAGAAAAAAATACTGCAATTAAGTCATCTTTATTCGATAAGTTTTTGCGTTCGAGTAGTAGCTTGATGCTATTTGTCTCGGCATATATACCCGGAAATACTGATCAAGTACATAAATTTGTTGCTTCAGGAAATGGTCGTTGCGTTAACTGTTGTCAGGGGAGCAGGTTTCTGTTAAAATTTACCGCTCACCATTCATTTTAAAATCGCCTGCAACAACCGTTGGTTTTATGAATTTAGGATTCTGGAAACGAAAATTAAAAACATTGCCTCCCGACAGATGTTCTAAATCTATATTCTGAAAAAATCAATAAAGTATAAACCTATGAAATTCTTAAAGACAACATCCGCAAATGGCGAAGAAATTAACCTTCATTATCAGGACCTGGGTAAGGGTATACCGGTAATACTGATTCATGGCTGGCCGCTTGATCATCAGATGTGGGATTATCAATCCACTGCTCTAACCGATGCAGGATTCAGGGTAATCAGTTATGACAGGCGTGGCTTTGGTAAATCAGACAAACCGCTGGAGGGTTACGATTATGATACGCTGGCAGATGATTTAAAGGCGCTCATTGATGAGCTTGCATTGGAAAATGCGGTACTGGCCGGGTTTTCGATGGGCGGAGGGGAAGTAGTGCGCTACTTCAGCAGACATGGTGGCAAAGGCGTTTCGAAAGCAATTTTAATCAGCTCTATAGCGCCCTTTATGCTCCAAACCCCCGACAATCCGGATGGGGTTCCGCAAGAGAAAATAGATGAGATCACAGCTGGGCTTATTGACGACCGCCCCGGATTTTTGGGCACTTTTACTAAACAATTTTACGGGCAAGGATTGCTTAATAAACCAGTGAGCAGTGAAAGATTGGCAACCGATCTCAGCATTGCGATGCAGGCCACTTTAAAATCGACCCTTGGCTGTGCAGCAGCATTTTCTTCGACTGACCTAAGGGCAGAAATATCGTCGCTAAACGTACCTGTACTTATTATTCATGGCGATGAAGACCAGACCGTGCCAATCAAAGCAACCGGAGAGCAGGCTGCAAGGCTTTTACCTCATGCAACCTATATTGTTTATGAGGGTGAGCCACATGGCCTTTTCATTACCGCAAAAGATCGATTGAATGCAGATCTGATTGATTTTATACGTAAGTAATCATTCAGGAGATCAGGTAAGAGCCAAATAGCTCTGCCAGAATAATTTACTGGTTAATAAAAAGTATGGTAGCGGTATATTCCGCTACCTGTTTACGATAAAATCATCAACCGGGTATTGCCTAAAGGTAGAGTCTGATTTATGGTTTGTATCCAATTCTTTCCAGCCGTCAATTGATGGAGGCCGTTACAAACATATCACTTAATATTTTATCCCTTTGTTTAGAACCTGGAGCAAGAAATTTGTAGCCCCTTGTCATGGCTTAGCGATAAAATGGCCTTCTGATTTCCATTTATGTGCTGATGACGGGGAAGCAAATTGGTAGTTTGAAAGAAGTTGATTGCCATGCTTTATTTTTTCCCCATTTTTGGGGCCAGGGTTAAAAACATTCTCTTGCCTTCTAATTTTGGCAACAGTTCAACTTTGCCCACCTCTTCCAGGCTTTGCGCAAATCTCAACAGTAGAATTTCGCCCTGGTCTTTATACACTATAGAACGGCCTTTGAAATGAACATAGGCGCGTACCTTTTCACCGCTTTCCAGAAAAGAAACTGCGTGTTTAAGTTTAAATTGAAAATCATGATCATCTGTATTCGGGCCGAAACGGATATCTTTGATAATGGTCTGTTTGGCCTTACTTTTAATCTCCTTTTGTTTCTTTTTCTGTTCGTAAAGAAATTTGCTGTAGTCGATAATCCGGCAAACGGGTGGGATGGCATTCGGTGAGATTTCAACCAGATCCAGATCCAGCTGTTTAGCCATTTGGAGTGCTTCTGTGAGTGGGTAAATATTGGTTTCAACATTTTCACCGGTCAAGCGCACCTCCGGTGCGGTTATAAACTCATTTATTTTATGTTCTGCTTCTTTTTTTCTGAAGGGCAAGCGTGGGCCCCTGTAAAATCCTGCTTTTTTTAATGCCAAATTTGAAAAGTTTTAATGAAAAATTCTATTACCTTGAGCGGTTAATTCGGACTATTATAGTAATATAGCTTTTTTAGCGGAAAAAGCCTAGCAGCTCGCGAAATCATGACGCTATAAGTACATTTCGGCTATTTTTTTCTGTAATCATGCATCTGTGAGCTGTTTTGAAAAGCCATACGCTAATTATATTCCTTATTTAGCTTGTGGTAACTTCGTTCGTTACCTTATCTTCAATTCTTAGCGCTTCATAGGTGATGAGCATAAAACCTGATATCAACAGTACCAGTGCCAAAAATTGCAAAAGTTTTTCAGTGCTCCTGGTATTGACCATCCTGTCTGTACAGGTAAATTCATTGATCCCGGTTAGTTTTCTCCGCTTGTTTCTTCTCCGGATTGCGAAGATGAAAATAAATGTCCCAAAAATCAGCGCTAAAATACCGCTAATAAAGGGCATTGTGGTAAAAGTTAAGGTTTCCTGTGTTTCTATCATATAAAAAAGACGAATAGAAAGCTAAAAAGTTTAAAAAAAATATTTTTTAAGTGTTTGAATCGGAGTTGTGGTAAATGCCGGTTGCGAATCACCCTAAAAGGTGTAATAGGTCTTTACCAAAACCCGAATGAACTGATGCCGGATGATGAATGCATCCCCCCGGCACCAGATTAAATTTTTATGGATGACCATTTCCGCCAGCGGCACCATATATCTGCCCGGTTGCATAGCTGGCAAGACTATCTGCCAATTGTACAAAAATTGATGCAAGTTCTGCAGGCTGTCCCGGGCGTCCAAGCGGGGTAACTTCGCCAAATTTTACAATGGCATCTTGGGGTTGACCTCCACTGGTTTGCAAAGGTGTCCATACGGGCCCTGGTGCTACTCCGTTTACCCTGATCCCTTTTGGCCCCAACTGTTTGGCAAGTGATTTTACGTAGGCAACGTTTGCCGCTTTGGTCTGTGCATAGTCAAAAAGATTTTCTGACGGATCGTATGCCTGCACTGAACTGGTTGCGATAATGACTGCACCTTCTTCAAGCAACGGCAGTGCCGCTTTAGTTATCCAGAAAGGTGCATATACGTTAGTTTTCATGGTCGTATCAAAATCTTCAGTTGTGATGTCAAGCAAAGATTCAATGGCCTGCTGGTGGCCTGCATTGTTGACCAGGATATCGATCCCGCCAATTTTTTCTGCAGCTTCCGCAACAAGTTGACGGCAGAAATCTTCTGAGGTGATATCTCCCGCAATACCAAATCCCTTTCTTCCGGCTGCGGCGATCAAAGCTAAAACTTCGTCCGCATCAGATTGCTCCTGCGGAAGATAATTGATCACTACATCAGCACCCTCGCGTGCATAGGCTATAGCCACCGCTCTTCCTATTCCGGAATCACCACCTGTGATCAGTGCCTTGCGTCCTGTTAATCTTCCAGAGCCTTTATAGCTATGTTCTCCATGATCTGGAATCGGATCCATTTTTGAGGCCAGTCCAGGTACCTGCTGCGGTTGCTTTACAAATGGTGGCCTTGGATATTTCGTTAATGGACTATCAATTTTTTTTTCGTTTTCAGACATTTTTGTGTTGTATAATTTGTCAATGAATTTGCCGATAACTATTAATGTAAGCTTTTTTTAGTTATCCTATCATTTATGCAACACGGCTTCTTTATCTTTTGTTTAATTAAAAGGACAATTAGATCAAATTGGCATATCTCCGGCTTGAACTTTTTTATGGCCATAAAAAGCTGATCAGTAAGCGTTCATTGTACATGGTTAAGCATATGTTTGGTCAATAGCTATGGCTATTACGATTTATTTGATTTCACCAAAACATATTTATACCCGCCATGTTGTATTTAGAAATTACATTAAACTATGGAAAATACAGAAAAAACAGTTGAAATCTTAAATGACCTCATTCAGATCAACAATGATAGAGCAGATGGTTTTGATAAAGCAGCAGCCGATCTAAAAGACGAAAACATTGATTTAAAGGCAACTTTTGATAAACTATCATCTGACAGCCGCGACAATGTTATAGAACTGGCTGGATTAGTTGGTAGACATGCGGAGACCCCCGATAACGGAAATACGATTTTAGGGACCCTGCACAGAGCCTGGATCGATATTAAAGCAACTTTTGGTGGCGATGACAGACACAGTATCCTCGCGGAATGTGAGCGCGGTGAAGATGCAATTAAAAAGGCATACCGTGATGCACTAGCAGAAAATGAGCTTGGGGAAAATATCAGAACGGTATTGTTAAAACAACAGGAAGGTATTAATACCAGCCATGATGCAATCAAAGCATTGAGAGATGCTCATGCTTAAGTCACTCATATTTTTTTAAGTAAAAAGCCATCGAAATTAAATTGATGGCTTTTTTTTTCGCTCATACCATCAACCTTCGGTCTGTATAATCGTCAGCATTTACTTTTCACTTTCTTAATCTAAAATAGCAGTAAGCGAGGCTATACTTTTCTTCATGGAAAGTTTTTTTAAACTTTTGCAACATGCTTTCAAATAAGTTATGTGTTAGCATAAATACAGAAGTGAGCAAAAAACGTTTTAAATTTTATAATATGAATAAATACATTAAATTAGTATTTAAACTACAAAATCAATATTATGAAAAACACAAAATTGTTAATGCTTTCCTTAGCAGGATCGCTGTTGCTATCTCAGGCATGTAAAAAAGCGAATAATGATGCGCTAAATGTTTCGGAGAAAAAAAATACCGTAGAATTGCGGCAGGGCTATTATTTAGGGTCATTGATCAGTTATGAGCGGATTAACGGTAAAAACATCTTCAATGGCGATATGGTTATTCCTGATGAACAAATCACCACAAAACTCCCTGAAGTAACAACTGAAGGACATGGTCCGGCTGGTGCTTACAAGTGGCCAAACCATAAGGTTTCATATCGGTTTGCCGCTGGATTTACCACTGCACAGACAAACACAATATTAACGGCAATGGCCGACTGGACAGCAAAATCTGGAATTATATTCGAAGCAGTAACTTCGGGTTATTACCTGACTATCCAACCTGGGAGTGTAAACAATTGCACGGTAGGCTATGTCAGCGGAGCCACGATGAACCTTTCAAATCCGGAAGCTAAAGGCATTGTTGTCCATGAGTTGGGGCATGCCATCGGATTACACCATGAGCAGCTACGTGCAGACCGTGACGCTTACATTTTAGTCAAATGGGATAATATAAATGCATCAGATCAAGCTGGATACAATAAACTTACCGGTATGAATTATGGTGGGACTACATTTGATATCAGTTCTATCATGCTGTATGGATCATACAATGGTTATGGCGCGATAAATAGTAGTCTTCCGACCACCACACGATTGGATGGTTCTACCTGGATCGATAATTCCTGGAGCGGTACAAAATCCCCATCTACCAAAGATGCCAGCTGGGTGAAAACTATTTATGGTATTTAATTTTAGGTTCTTGGTTAATTTGCTAAAAACCGATGTTTGATGTATCAGACATTAATTAATTACTGGAAAAATGAAAAACGGGAACCTCTCCTAAGATAGTTTCCCGTTTAATCTAAATTAACGCTCTCGTATGTATAAGCGTAATTTTATGATATTTATTGTGCCTGGAAAAAAAAACTGTTTTATCAGCATTTTAAAAGCACTTTAATACCAGGTTTGAATCTGATCTTATTGTCTAGCTGTGTCCGGCAGCTGCAATATATTCGGGGTCTACAGGAGAGGTCATATCGCCCGGGGTATTATCAAGATAAGATTGCTCAAGTTTGCCCAGTAAGGTTTTAAGCATACTGATCCTGGCGATTACTTCATCTTTTTGTGCTAAACTGTGCTCTGGAGCACCGTCCATGGCATTAATCGTGTCTATGGCGTAGTCCATAAACCCTTTCGCATTTTCGGATAATGTTAAGTTTTCCATAGTAGTAATTGTTGGGCTGCATTTGGTGCAGACGCTATTGTAATACAAATTTTAAGCTGATTGGTTTGGTGCGTACTCAAAATTGCTTATTCCTTTGGGTTACCTATTCTATCCAGCCAAGCCGTTTCATGTAACCTGTTCAGCGATAAGTTTTGTTAAATGTCATAAATAATTACAGGCATCATGAGATGCCTTGAAAAATGTTGCTTCCCGGGATTAATCCAGTATGCTTTCAGTTTTCTTCTGATCTGTCGGGTGGCTTTCATAGGCCCGGTTTCTGTAATCCTGCTGAAAGGCACCATAATCAGCACATACCAGGGCTGCCTGTTCGGTGGCTATGCTTATGATTTTTTCCCGCCATCCCGCTTTAATGGCAAAAGCTTTGAGGTCATCTTTTGTGGCAGATCCGTCCATTCCTGAACTCCTCAGCTGCGAGGATGCAGTAAGCATGCCCATATCATCAATTACCTGATAAAGTTTACGGTATTCTTCTTTTATGAGTTTAAACTTAAGGGTGTCCTTTACAGGCTGCAATTCCTGAACCACGTAATCCTCGCCTTTGAATGTTGCCGTAGACAGCAGAGATGCTGAAACATGTTGCATGCGTTTTTGTACCGTAACAATCCGCTCGGCCTCATTTTCCCAATTGGGTTGTGGAATATCCAAATAGGGTGATATAGAAGATGGATAAGCCTGTTTCATGTCGATGAGCAGGTAGCGGTCTTTTTTACGTATGCTCTTAAGCAGAAACAGGTATCGTTTCTGTCCCAGACTTCCCGTTCCTGCAAGGCGGTAGACTACATCTTGTACGTGGTAATTATATGGGCTATCGCTGTTTTGAGACAGCCAACTTTCCATATGTCTGATCAGTTCGGCTTTTAATTCTTTTTTCAGTTTGAAGTGCCGCTCATCACTGGTGTCAAGCTGCAGCTTTCGTCCTTTTTTTAACGTCCTTTTCTGTAATAGCTCATCTGCAGAACTCCTTTCCGCACGTCTTAAAAAATCACCCGTGATGCCTTTGGATGTTCTTGGATCCAGGTCCATAGCTTTTCCACCGATCAGGGTTGTTCCATAACTTTTCAGGAATAGCGCTGCCATATTCATGGCCTGTTCTCCATCAATTTCCAGGGTTTGAAAAGCGATAAAGATACTGGTCACCAAACGCACCACTTCCCAAAGCACTGGTGCCTTTACAGCTTCATCGAAATCATTGAGATCAAAATACACCAGTTTGTTATCACCTTTATAACTGCCGAAATTTTCCAGGTGCAGGTCGCCGCTGATCCATCCGACAGGCGATTTAGGCATTGTTTTCAGTGAAGCGATCCTTTCATAGAAAAGATGACAGGTGCCACGGTAGAACCTGAATGCATTTTCCAGCATTGCACTATATTTAAGCCTGATGATTGATGGCAGTCGATTTTTATTGAATGCTTTTATTTTATCGGAACGTGCTGACATATGTTGATTTATGGAAAGAAATGAGTTAGATTTAATGAATTTTTGACCAGTTTTTTATTGATCAGGTTTTTTCTTGAAAATTGCCTTTGCAGAAACTTAAATTATAGCTAGTACAACCTGATGGGCCTAATGGTTTTGGGTTGTGTATAGATATTTGATATCCAGCAATATATTTTTTTGGTTTTAACTTCATTTGTTATCTGTAGAAGCAACCTAGTTTTATTAGCCTCTTAGTAATTGCCATCCAGTTTTTTGTGATCAATAACTTTAAACCGCCAGTTTGCATGATTTCTTTTTTTATAAAAATGTTTGACATCTATTTTAATAATCTTTACTTTGATCAAAATTAACAGGCAACTAAATAACAGCCTCTCCAATGTTCAAAGATCCCTTATCTGTTTGTGGCAGGATCCGCCGTACGGAATTTATCTTAACCCAAATCTTTTATGCGATTGTTTACTTTTTTGTGCTGATTTTTGAGAAAAATAAGTCAGTTGACCGCTGGATTGAAATTACCATGTTATTACCAATATATCCGGTGATTTCTCGGGGTGCAAAACGCTGTCATGATTTAGATAAATCAGGCTTGTATAAGTTAGTACCGTTCTCTGCGCTGGTGATGTTTTTTTCGGCTGGTAATTTTTACTCCTGTAGACATACTTAATCATTTAAAATAAAACGTTCAACCCGTAAAAACATGAAGTTTCCAAAAACGATTTCCATTGTACTGTTATTCACCCTTGTCAGCTCTGCTCTTCTGGCTCAGGAGACCGCAAAACCCGATCCTGTAAGTATTGTTAAAAACTGTATAGAGGCTAGGGGTGGTGAAACTTTTCTACGTGGTATTACAACTTTGTACAGTAATATGAAAACAGAAATGGAAGGTAGGGAGGTAAATTACATCACAAAAGAGATGTTGCCAAATAAGGGGAGTTTTAAGATTGTATACAAAGGCAGAACCGTATTTCAAAATTGGTTCGACGGGAAAACAGCTTTTGAAACCGTTGATGGCGAGGTTAAGAAAGCAGATCTGGCTGAATTCAAGGACAAGTTCGATAGAACAAACATTTTTAATGAACTCGATTGGATCATGCCCGAACTATGGACACTCGAATTTGCGGGTGAAGAGAAGGTGGGAGAAAAGGACTGCTATAAGATTAGGGCAAAGCGCAAAAGCGGGCTGGTAGAGCTTTTGTATTTTGATAAAGAAAGCAAGTTGCTTATGCGGGATGATAAGATAGAGGACATAAATAAAAATAGTTTTGCTACAACACTTTATGTGGGTTATAAAAAATATTCAGGACTAACCTTTGCATCCGAGATGAAAATCGGTGATAAAGACAGTTTACAAACCCTGACTGTTGTTGAACTGAAGATTAATTCAGATGTAAGTGAGGCTGACTTCAGACCTTAATTTGTTTTATCTTTGAACTCTATTTAGTTGTTTTTGAGTTGCTTATGGGTAGTATTTGATGATTACTTTCCGATACAGAACTTCGTAAAAATATTCTCCAACAGATCATCGGTCGTTACGGTACCGGTAATCTCACCCAGATAATGCAGTGCCTGTTTAATATCCATGGCTAAAAAATCAGAGGTTACCGGATTATCTACATTGGCTAAAACCCTTTGCAACGCATGTTCGGTTTGCTTTAAAGCCTCTACATGGCGGATATTGGTAACCAAAGTTTCGCCGGTATTGATATGGTGCAGGTTAACCTGCTCCAGCAAAGTGGTTTTTAATTCCTCTATACCCTGTTTCTCTTTGGCTGAAATAAAAACGACGTTCAAGGCTTCGAAAGCTTTGCGCTGTTCATCGTTAAGGAGTTCGGCTTTGTTGACTAAAATTAAATAGGGGATGCCCAATTTTGCCAGACCGCTGATCTGCTCTTCAATTTCTGTAATGCTTTGAGCAGCATCGGCCATGTAAATGATCAGTTTGGCCTGTTTCATTTTTTCTAACGTGCGTTCTACGCCTAAGGCTTCGATGATATCGGCCGTATCGCGGATTCCTGCCGTATCAATAAAACGGAAAACAATGCCACCTATGGTCAGTTCATCTTCAATGGTATCGCGTGTAGTGCCGGCAATATCCGAAACGATGGCGCGTTCTTCGTTCAGCAGCGCATTTAATAAGGTAGATTTGCCTACATTAGGTTTACCGGCAATTACAATAGGCACGCCATTTTTAATCACATTCCCCATTTCGAAAGAGGAAATAAGGCGTTGTAAAACGTAATTGATTTTATTTACCAGGTTTTTTAGCTGCTCGCGGTTGGCAAACTCTACATCTTCTTCTGCAAAATCGAGCTCGAGTTCAATCATGGAAGCAAAATGGATCAACTGTTCGCGTAAGCCCTTTAATTCGTTGGCAAAACCACCGCGCATCTGCTGCATGGCCACATCATGCGAAGCCTTGGAGTTGGAGGCAATTAAATCGGCTACAGCTTCGGCCTGACTCAGATCGAAAGCACCGTTTAAAAAGGCACGCAAAGTAAATTCACCAGGTTTGGCCGCCCGTGCACCTTTGCTGATTAACAGGTTAATAATCTGTTGAATAATATAATTAGAACCATGGCAGGAAATTTCGACCACATTCTCTTTTGTATACGATTTTGGGGCAACAAATAAACCCGCTACCACTTCATCCACAATATGATCGCCATCTTTAACCAGACCAAAATGTAAGGTATGTGAGGCTTGCTTTTCTAAATCTTTCCCGGCAAATACGGCATTGGTGAGTGAAATAGCCTCCGGGCCAGACAAACGGATTACGCCAATGGCACCAGAACCTGAAGGAGTAGATAAAGCAATAATGGTATCTTGATTGTTCATGTGTGTTATTAAAGCTGCAAAAATAAGGCTAATCTATGGGGATATGGTGTTAGACAAGTAATTTTTTTAATTAGTATTAATTGGGTAATTGTTTAATCGATTAATTGTCTCCCAACTCTAAACTGATTCTTGCCACCAAACGCCAAATACCACACGCAAAGCAATTATTTCAAAACATTTTAACCCCGCCTTATGTTTAAATCTCAAATCAGAATAAGCTTATATGATGAACAATTTACCCCTGACCGTAAAACGATCGATAGAATTATTGGGACTGATAGCCCTTGCCGCTGTAATGGTTATCGGACGAGATATCATCATGCCAATATTGATGGCTTTTTTTATCAGCATTATGCTACTGCCCTTATACCGTTTTTTAAAAAGAAAAAAAGTACCCGAATCATTAGCCATTATTTTACCCATTTTATTAGTAGCCCTGTTTGTGGCTTTGATTATTTGGTTTTTCTCCAACCAGATTGGGATTTTGGTTAAAGATTTTCCGCAGATAAAAGCCAATGTAACACAGCATATCAATTCGCTGAGCGACTGGATCAGTCGCATTACCCATTATAACGATAAACAGCAAAAAGCCTTTATTCAGGCCAAAAGTGATGATTTAATGAACATGGGAACATCAATGGCTGGCGGTGCAGCACTTACCTTAAGTGGTATTTTTGTATTTATTGGCCTGTTGCCCATCTATATTTACCTGATGCTTTTCTATAAAGATATCATACTGCGCTTTATCTTTATGTGGTTTAAAGCAGACGACCATCCGAAAGTTAAAGAAGCCATTTATGAAACCGAATCGATCATTAAAAGCTATTTGATCGGATTGTTGATTCAGATCACCTACATGACCATTTTATTGGGTGGGATATTGATGTTGATTGGGATAAAACATGCCTTATTAATTGGGGTAATCTTTGCCATATTAAACCTGATCCCTTATGTTGGCGCATTGATCGGTAATGTGATCGGGGTGTTGCTAACACTGACTTCATCGCAGGAGTTATGGCCGGTGCTTACGGTTTTAGGGGTAATTGCTTTTGTTCAGTTTTTGGATAATAATATACTAATGCCACGTATTGTAGGTTCTAAGGTGAAAATAAACGCCTTATTTGCCATCCTCGGTGTATTTATCGGCGGTAGCATAGCGGGGATCTCGGGAATGTTCCTGGCATTGCCTATTGTAGCTGTGCTTAAAGTTATCTTCGATCGTACAGAATCTTTTAAACAATGGGGTGTGTTGCTTGGTGATGAACGCCCGGCCAGAAGTCCGATGACTTTCCCTGTTTTTAGGCGAAAAAGGCCAGTGGCTACCAAATCAGGAACTGAAAAAGGTTAGTTTTTTAATTGTAGAAAAGATATAGAAGCATAAACGCAAGGAACCTGATTTTATCAGATTTCCTTGCGTTTTGCATTATATTGAATAATAAGAAGTATTGAGATTGCTGTTCTGCTTTTCTGCAGCTTCAATGGGAGCATAATCAGAAAGGATAAGTGCTTCGCCCTTTTTTACACATACGTCATGTTCAAAATGTACAGATGGGCTACCATCTGCAGTTCTGATGGTCCAGCCGTCCTCATCCAGGAAAACATCTTTTTTACCCATATTGATCATAGGTTCAATGGCCATCACCAGATTTTCTTTTAAAAGTAAACCAGTGCCTTTCCTGCCATAATTAGGCACCTGAGGATCTTCATGCATCTCTTTACCCAAACCATGGCCTACAAGGTCTCTCACTACTCCATAACCCTGTTTTTCGTTATGACTTTGGATGGCTGCACCAATATCGCCGATTCGCTTGCCCACAACAGCTTCCTTAATTCCAAGAAAAAGTGATTCTTTAGTTGTTTTGACCAGGTTTAATACCGCTGCCGATACTTCGCCTATGATGAAGGTATAAGCATGATCGCCATGAAAGCCATTTTTAATGGTACCAACGTCTACTGAGATAATGTCGCCATCTTTCAATTCATCTTTGGTTGGAAAGCCGTGTACAACTACATCGTTTACCGAGGTAATAATATGAAAAGGAAAGCCATTGTAGTTGTAAAAGGAAGGTACGGCACCATTATCCAATATAAATTCGTTAGCTACTTTATCAATCTGGAGGGTAGTAATACCTGGCTTTAATATTTTAGCTACTTCTGCAAGGGTATCGCTCACCAGTAGCGCACTAATCTGCATCAGTTCTACTTCTTCGTTGGTTTTATATAAAATCATTGCCACAAATTTAACAAAAGAAGCGCAAACGGAGAAAATACCAAAAGAATGTGATGTAAAATCATTAATTCATATGATAATAAACTTGTTAAATACTCAATATTTGCTTTTCATTAAGAACACAGCCGGTAATCGGGGGTTAAAACTTTATGTCTGATTCTGCTCAGGGTTTCTAAGCGCATGCCAAGATAACTGGCCAGATAACGTTGCGGTATTCTACTGATGTCCAAACCGCTTGCCTGAAGTTTACGGTATCTGTCTGTGGCTTTTGGTATGCGTGCAAGGATAGCTCTTTCTGATGCAGCATAATGCTGAAGTGCCAGTAGCTTTCTGCCGATTAGGTTGGACTCGGGATAGTTGGTATACATTAAATCCATCAGGGTGTAGGGAATGCAGATCAGCTGGCATTCTTCGAGGGCCTGAAGATACTCAACAGAATGGCTGGGTTGCAGATGGGGGTGACGTATGGCGCCAATAATTTCTTTTCCAGTGCTAAACCAGGTGCTGATATCATTTTTACCATCGCGTACAAAGCCACGTACAAGCCCGCTAACTAAAAAATATAAAGAAACATTCGTATCTATTGGAGAAAGAATATGTTTGTTTTTTTTGATATAGATGAGCTTACAGGATTTTTCAAGTTCCGCCTTTAGCGCTTCAGATAAAGGATAGAATTGCTCAAGATAATCGAAAAGCGGACTTAAAAATGATGTTTTGTAGTGCATAACTCAACCCTGTTTTGATTGCTGTAAAAAAGATCTGTGGCATACTCATCTGAAACTACGTATGCATAAATGATCTGAAACCAAAGGTATCTGGTTTTTTATTTCACACTGAAGAAAAGGGCATCTGTACTCTCTAACGATACGATAGTTAGACTTAAAAATTGTTTTACAGCCGTTTAATGGCTTAATTCATGTGCGAAATAGGCTGTTGGCATTAAACCTGTTTCTTTTTTAAAGGCATTATAAAATGTGGCCTGGCTTTTAAAGCCAGCTTCTGAAGCAATGGCTTCGATGGTTATTTTATCTGATTTTAGGGGATATTGTTTCAAAAAGTAATCAATCCGGTAACCGTTTATCCAATCGCGGAAATTTTTACCAATCTGCTTGTTGATCACGAAAGAACAGTGGTGGATGGGGAGGTTAAGTTTTGCGGCAAGATCGATAATCTGAAAGTCGTGAACAAGATAAAGCTGTTCACGTTCCATTATTTCCTTCATGGCAAAGGCATAACCAGCTAGCTGCGCATCTAAAAACTTGATTTTTTTTGCTGTTATTGGAGTCCGTGTTTGATTTTCTGTCTTTAAGGAGATCAGACCAGGGTCAATACCTGTTGTTTGCTTGCTGGTTGGTTTTTTAGTCCAATCTACCGCCACCAGCAAGTAGCCATAAAAAATATACGGTTTATGGAGCGTATACAATAAAACAAGCAGCAGAGCCAGGCAGTTCATTACAATAAAATAAGTATTAACATATGGGATATGTAAAAATCTTAAAATAATGGGTACCAAACCCAACAGCTGGAAAAAAGTTGCAACCCGAAGAAAAAAGATAATCCATTTTCTTCCTTCACTTTCCAGTAGCTGTTGCGGTTTATTCTTGAGGCGCATGACCGTAATCCACGTGGCACATAGATAGCCCAGTACCAGCAGTGGCCTACCGATGTAATGGAAATATGGCGGAAAAAGGCCTGTTTTTGCTTTTAATGAAAAGTAACCGTTTTGGGCTAATTGGGTACCCACTAAATTCCAATCGTTTGTAACAGGTAAATGCCAGGGGATTACGTGGATAATGGCCAGTAAGGTTGGCACAAAATGAAGCCATTCTATTTTTTGTAAATGTTTACGATCCTGAAGAAAACCTGTAATGTATAAATAAAAGCAGGCGGGGGCCGCATAATAAAAAGGAGTAAAAGTCTGATGAAAAAAGGCTAAAGCATGAGGCTCGCCGGCTTTAAAGAGCAGCGAAGTAATAATCTGTCCAAATCGTGCAAAAAATATAACTGAAAGCAATATGTTTAACAGTTTATTCCCTCTTTTCGCGAAAAAAAGATGCATGGAGAATAAAAGCAAAAATAAACAAGTTGTACTAATGAGAAGGTTTAAAGACTGCATATTTCCAACCAAGATAAGACATATTTGCAATATTAATTTCCCTGATTTTATTTTTTTTAAGTGGTGAAATGCGCCACGCTTAAAATGTTGAAAATGAAGAGGAATTTAATTAATATGGCGTATATTGCCGATCGGCCCTTATGTTTTTATTGCTTTTTTATATTATTTGCAATAATGATTTGGCATAAACGTTTGTTTAATTTATAAAAAGCAATAGTTTTGCGGCCCGTTTATTGTTAGCGGAAAGGAATATTATTTAATTAACGGATGTTTACCATCCCTATAAAAGAAAAATTATGGACAAATTTAAAAAAGTGCAAGATCTAATCTCTTCTGTTGAAGCAGACGTAACTAAATTTTATGATGGTGGTAATGCTGCAGCAGGTACACGTGTACGTAAAGCCATGCAAGACTTAAAAGTTTTAGCGCAGGAAATTAGAGCTGAAGTAACTGATAAAAAAAATAGCGCAAAATAATTTGTTTTCGCTTTAAACAGAAAGCCCATCTAGATTTAGATGGGCTTTCTGTTTATATGCAGATTTTAGTCTTTTGCTTTAACTATCGGTTACGATTATTTATTGCGTTTGCTGGTAACCAGTTTATCGGTAAAAAAGTCGCGAAAATCATTATAATAAAGATCGCCCACGGTAAAGCTGGTGTCGTTAGAAAGTGTTACCCTAGTGCCTTCAACATGTAAAATATGATTGATGGAAATAATATAACCTCTGTGCAGTTGGATAAAGCCTTTTTCTATGTTCAGTTGTTCTTTAACATCTTTCAGACTTAAATAGGCAATAATTACTTTCTCTTTTGTATGGATTTTGATGTAATTGTGAAAACTTTCAAAAGCGATGATGTCTGCATATCGTACCAAAACAGCTTTGTGTGCTTCGGATTTATTTTTCACAAAGAAGTAAGCCTCCTCCTCAGTATCCTCAATCTCATCCCCAAAAACCCGGTTAAGCGTGAAGGCAAATTTAGCATAACCATAAGGTTTAAGTAAATAAGCATCTGCATCTGCTTCGAAAGCTTCAAAGGCATATTCCTCGTGCGAGGTGGTAAATATCAGTTTGCGGGTTTTGGATCGGATTGCTTTAGAAAGGTCAATACCCGAAAGCTGTGGCATTTGAATATCCATAAATATTACATCTACCAGATCAATATTTTTCAGTTCGTTTAAAGCCGCCATCGGATCGGTGTAACTAGCTAAGAGTTCCATATTCGGGGTATCTGATATGTATTTTTCAAGACCCGAGATCGAGTTTTGCTGGTCATCAATGGCTATACACCTAATCATTTGTTAATCTTCTTTGTACATAACGAATTTACACCTTTTCGCAATGAAAATAGAATAATTATCATGTTTTGCCTTAATTTTCCTTTGCACAAGCTTATTTGAAATGACGAAAAGACCTTTCTCGTTGATGTAGGGCAAATTAAATGATGTAATCTGATAAAATTTTGGGTTCATTGGTCAAGGCACCGGTAAGACGATGATTTTATCCATAATCTGAAAGGATTTGTCCTCCGTTTTGCAGATCAGAATCCTGATTTTACTTCCTGGCATAGATAGCCGGGAGAGAAGATTGCTCATATTGTAGTCATCGGATAAAGAAATTTGATTAACTTTTGAACCGATCTGTAACGGAAACAAGCCGATCTGTGTAAGGATATGCTAAAAATGGAAATAGAATCCGATATTGGTATACAATCCAGAGAATACACGGATATTAATGCGAATCATATTCATCGATATAAAATAACATCTACCTACAAAAACATAGTATCTAAATTATCTCTCTTTCCTATCTAAATTAGCGCTCCTTTTTTAGATAGGATTTTTTTATCTGTCCATATATTGGTTTAAATGCTTAAGGCCTCTTTATACGCAAATTCGCCTTGTATACCTCTTTTAAGTGGCCAAATTAACTTAGAACATTCACGATCCGGCAATTCTGATGTACCAAAGCTTTCTAAACAGGTATCGAAGACTAGTTGATTTACATAATTACCTAAATTTGCCCAATTCCTTTGTAAAAAAATGAAAACATAGGGGTGTAATGAGATAACAGCCAATGCGATGCAATGAAACCGATTGTATTTGTATTATCTTTGTGTGGTTTCTATGCATATCTACGGTTCATATTCTGATAGCGAATTGGCGTACTTGTTAACTCAGGGTGATGAGCTCGCCTTTACCGAAATTTACAACCGTTTTTATGGCCTGCTTTTCATCCACGCCAGCAAACGTTTAAATGATGAAGAGGAAGCGAAGGATGTATTGCATCAGTTGTTTGAATCACTTTGGGTAAAACGTTTACAGGTTGCGCCTGATGGTAACTTATCCGCTTATTTATATACAGCCGTACGTAACCGTGTGCTGGATGTTTTTGCGCATCAAAAAGTGGAAAGCAGATACGTAGATTCTTTGCAGGATTATATAGATCAGGACCATGTGCTGACCGATTATTTGGTGCGGGAAAAGCAAATGGCATTATTGATTGAGCAAGAAATTAATGCTTTGCCACCCAAAATGCGGGAAATTTTTATTTTAAGTCGCAAAGCAAATAAATCGCATAAGGAGATTGCCTTAGCCTTAGGGCTTTCCGAGCTAACTGTTAAAACACAGGTGAAAAAAGCACTTCGAATTCTTAAATCGAGGTTGGGTGTGGCTATTTACTTGGCTTATCTTTTAAAAATCTATCAATAACGCACTGTAAGGCGTAAATAAAATCTTTTTTTCTTCAAATTAGCGCTATCGAATTTATTTTTTTAAAAAAAAATAAATTTCTGATACCCCCAACCCTATACCTTGGCCGTATATACATTAATCAACCCAAACAAACTTCTTTTTAATGGAGAAAAATGCGAAAAAGCTTTTAGATAAGTACATTGCTGGTAATTGTACGCCAGACGAGATGACGGTTATAGAAGACTGGTATCTGCAATTACCATTTGAAAAAGAAGCACCTCATCATTCCTTAATAGAATCCACCAGCCAAGAAGTTTGGAACCGGTTAAGCCCTCGCGGTAAATCTGTAAAAATGGTTATTGTTAAATGGCTTGCCATAGCAGCAAGCCTAGTTTTATGCCTGAGTGTTGGGATCTACTTTGTAACGCAGCATTATGCTGCTCCTTTAACTGCCAAAACCGAATTAAAAAATATTCTTCCGGGCGGAAATAAAGCAGTGCTTACCCTGGCTGACGGAACTGTTGTTAACCTGGATGATGCTAAAAATGGTCAGATTGCGGATCAAAGCGGCATCGTGATCCGTAAGACAAAAAACGGCCAGCTCGAATATATCATTAAAGAAATCCCGAAGGCAACTGTAAAGGGATCGAATACAATTGCTACGCCACGCGGAGGACAGTATGAGGTAAATCTTCCTGATGGAACAAAAGTTTGGCTGAATGCCGCCACAACCTTAAAATATCCTTATGCGTTTGCAAAAAATGAAAGACTGGTAGAGTTAAATGGCGAAGCCTATTTCGAGGTTTCAAAAGATCGTACCCGTCCTTTTAGGGTAAAAACAGCAGTACAAACGGTTGAAGTTTTAGGTACGCATTTTAATATCAATGCTTATCAGGATGAAGCTGTTGTTAAAACTACACTTTTAGAAGGTGCTGTAAAAGTAAGTACTCCATCGGCTTCAGTAAATCTGCACCCCGGTGAGCAATCGCTGTTAAATGCAACCAGTGCCAGGTTATCGCTCAATGCGCGGGTAGATGTAGATAAAGAAATGGCCTGGAAAAATAATGTTTTCTCTTTCGATAACGACGATTTGCAGAGCATTATGCGCCAGATTTCGCGTTGGTACGACGTAGATGTAGTTTATCAGGGCAAAATTACATCAGAAAAATATGTGGGAGAAATACCAAGAAACAGCAACCTGGCAGAGGTTTTTGAAATATTAGAACTCAACCACGTTCATATTGATGCCAGGGGTAAAGTAATCACAGTAACAGGAAATTAAATAAGAATGGCTTTTCTTTAAACAGCCGCAAAAATCAACCAACCAATCACCAACTAACTAAACTTTATGATGAAAAAACTACCAGAAATTTAACGGAATACCTTAAAAAAAAAACCGAAAGCGCGGCAACGCTTCCGGTAGAAATTTGGACAAGCAGCCTGCTTCGAAACCCAGCTGCTATTTTTTAACCTCATTCATAACAAAGGTATGAAATTAACTACCCTTTACAACCCCGTGTGCGACATGCGGAGGGTAAAGATTAAAATTTTATTGGTCATGAAATTGACTGCAATCTTACTATTGGCCGGTGCCCTACATTTGTCGGCAGCCACATTTTCTCAAACAGTAACGCTCTCCCGAAGAAAAACTTCGCTTAAACAGGTTTTTAAAGAGATCAAAAAGCAAACAGGCTATTTTTTCTTTTACAAAGGGCAATTACTGCAGGATAAACCTGATGTAACGGTAGAGTTCAATCACACATCTCTCGCAGATGCGCTGAATGCTTCTTTAAAAGATCAAAATCTAAGCTATAACATTGTTAACAAAACCATAGTAATTAGTCCCGGGGCAAATAAACCGGTTATTACAGCCCGTATAGCGGTAAAAATCGAGGTAAGGGGCTTGGTAGCTGATCAAGCTACCGGTGAAACCCTTCCTGGCGTTAATGTTTCGGTTAAAAACGGTGCCAGTGTAGGCATCACCAATGAGAAAGGCGAATTCAAAGTAAACGTTGACGAAGGAAGCATTTTGGTTTTCAGTTATGTAGGCTATGACTTGTTTGAAATCAAGGTTACAGGTACTAAAACGTTAAACGTTAAGCTCAGCCCTAAAATGACCCAAATGAATGATGTAGTGGTTACCGGTTATCAAACGATTAAAAAAGATAATTATACCGGCAATGCGGTAACCATATCCGGAGAACAGCTGAAAAGGGTAAATCCACAGAATTTGCTGCAAAGTATCGGCACATTCGATCCTTCCTTTAAACTGATTGAAAATAACCTTGCAGGTTCCAACCCGAACAGGATTCCCTCCATTAATGTCAGGGGAGCCTCTGCACTGCCCAGCGGTGATGGACAGGTGCTGAGAAGAGATGATATTCTTGGAACGGCGAACATGCCTGTTTTTATGCTTGATGGCTATGAAGTGAGCGTGCAGAAAGTATTTGATCTGGACGTGAACCGTATTGCATCGGTTACCTCTTTAAAGGATGCAGCCGCAACAGCAATTTACGGTTCGCGCGCGGCCAATGGTGTAATTGTAATTACCACTAAAACACCATTAGAAGGAAAACTACGTATAGAATACAACTACGAACTGAATCTTACCGCTGCTGATCTGAGCGATTACCAGGTTTTAGATGCAGCTGAAAAACTGGATTATGAGGTTTTGGCCGGGTTATATAGTTCTTCAAAACAACAGGTGCCTCAAGATCAGCTTGATGAAATCTATTACCACAAAAAAGCCAATGTTGTTGGTGGGGTGAACAGTTATTGGTTATCACAACCGCTACGCAATACCATAGGCCATAAGCATGCTGTAAACCTGGATGGCGGTTCGCAGGCATTCCGTTATAACGTAAATCTTCGCTACCAAACCAGGCCTGGAGCGATGAAAGGCTCTGAAAGAGATCAATATTCGGGTGGAATGAGTTTTCAGTACAATGTGAAGAAACTTCAGTTCAGAAATGAATTATCCGTAACACAGGTTGGCGCTACCGAATCACCTTATGGCGATTTTTCCAATTACGTAAGGATGAATCCTTACTATCCGTTAAGAGACGCCAATGGTATGGCCATGAGGATTTCGGATGTATATGAAAAACAGGATCGGTCAAAAGAATATGTGTTTAATCCATTATTTGACGCCAATTTAAGCAGCTTCAATAAATCTAAATACACCGAAATTATCGATAACCTTTCTGCCGATTTAGAAGTAGCAAAAGACCTGAGGTTAAGGGCGCAGATGAGTGTTACCACACGATCAAACTCCGATGATATCTTCACCTCGCCACAGGCAAATAAATATTACCTGTATACCACCGATAAAATTGATGAAAAAGGCGAATATACCAACAGGGAAATGAAAGAAACTTACTGGGATAGTAACATCAGGTTAACCTGGTTAAAGCAGATCGGCGGTAATTATTTTAATGCTTTGGTGGGGGTAAATGCCCGTACAGAGTTACGCGATCAGAAAGAATTTACCGCTATTGGCTTTGCTAACGATCGTTTTACCAGCATCGGCTTTGCTAAAGGTTACGCAGAAGACGGAAAACCCCTAAGCAGGCTCGAAAAAGCCCGCTTATTCGGTTCGTTTTTTTCCGTAAACTATTCGTACAAAAACCGGTACCTCATGGACGGAACCGTTCGTATTGATGGTTCTTCAAAATTCGGCGTGAACAATAAACTGGCCCCATTCTGGTCTTTCGGATTAGGTTGGAACGTACATCAAGAGGAATTTCTGAAGAATAACCCTGTTATTAGCCAGTTGAGGATAAAAGCCTCTACAGGACTCACCGGGTCAGTAGAGTTTGACCCTTATTTGTCAAAGACCATCTATAAGTATAACACCGGAAACTGGTATTCATCAGGCATTGGTGCCAATGTAAACAGTTATGGAAATGAGAATCTTGGCTGGCAAAAAACCAGGATGACAGATATCGGTGTAGATATTGGGCTGTTTAAAGACCGGGTAATGATTTTGCCAAGAATATATAAAAAGTTTACCAAAGATATTTTGGCCGACATCACGCTGCCACCGTCAACAGGGTTTTTGTCTTATAAAGAAAACCTTGGCGATATGGAAAACAAAGGCGCTGAGCTGGGCATAAACGTTGAGGCCGTAAGAAGCAAGGACTGGTCGGTAAACCTGAATGCCAATTTGGTTTCCAATAAAAATAAGGTCGTAAGGATCTCGAACGCTTTAAAGAAATACAATGACCGGGCAGATGAACTACAGTCTTTGAAGCCTGGTGACGGAGGTTACCGGGGAATTCCATTGCTCAGGTTCAGCGAAGGGCAGCCATTTAATGCCATTTATGGTGTACGCTCATTAGGCATAGATCCGGAAAATGGCCGTGAATTATACCTTAAAAAAGATGGTACACTCACCTATGATTACGATAAAAGGGATTATGTTGTAATCGGTGATCCTAACCCTAAAGTGAGCGGCTACTTTGGCGGAACCGTTAACTACAAAAGGTTTAGCCTGTATGTGCAGTTTCAAACCTATTTCGGCGGAGATAAATACAACCTCACCCTGGTTGAACGTGTTGAAAATGCCGACCCAAGATATAATGTGGATAAACGGGTGTTCGAGGAAAAATGGAAGCAGCCTGGCGACCTATCTTTTTATAAAAACATAGCAGACAATGGCGAAACGGATGTTAGCTCCAGATTTATACAGCCTGATAACCTGATCAACCTGCAATCGGTTAACCTTTCTTACGATATGAACAAAAAAATCGCGTCAAAATTGTCGATGTCGAGCCTCATGTTCCAGGTAACGGCTAATGATGTGGTACGTTGGTCATCAGTGAAAGAAGAAAGAGGAATCAATTATCCATTTACCAGAAGTTTAACCTTCTCCATCAGAGCAGCTTTCTAAGCGATATTAATTAACGGATTTAAAATATAAAAATATGAATATTAGATTGTTGATCTGCCTCATCGTAATAACAGGATTGTTGAGTTCCTGCAAAAAATGGCTGGAAGTTGAGCCCGAATCAGAAATTGCGGCGCCCATTTTATTCAGTACCGAAAGTGGCTTTATGGAAGCCATAAACGGTGTGTACAACCGCAGTACCGAATCAGATCTGTATGGCAAAGAACTTACCTTTGGTACAACAGAAGTATTGGCGCAAAATTTTTCAATGCGTGATGACGGTCAGGATTACAGGCAAACCTCCCTGTATAATTATAAACATGGCGAGTTCATTAAACGTAAAGACAAAATTTGGGCGGGTTTATACAATGCAATTGTAAACTGCAACCTGATTCTGGAAAATGTAGATGCAAAAAAGAACATCTTCAGCGGCAATAATTATGCGATTGTTAAAGGTGAAGCACTTGCATTGAGAGCATATCTGCATTTCGATTTATTACGTCTTTTTGCTCCCTCTTATCTGAGAAATGCCACTGCAAAAGGCATTCCATATGCAAATAAATATACCAAAGAGATTACGCCGGTTTCGAGCGTATCAGAAACGATCGATCTTATCCTTAAAGATCTGGAGCAAGCTAAACAATTATTAACGGCCGATCCGATCCGCAGTGCCGGCTACATTGTAAATTATCCTTTGGTTACCGATACGCTCAAAAATACGGAAGAGCGGAACCCGAGTTTATTTTTACAGAACAGAAGGCACCGTTTAAATTATTATGCGGTATGTGGCACGCTTGCTAGGGTATATCTTTATAAGAATGATAAAGCTAGAGCTTTACAGAATGCAAAAGAAGTAATCGACTCTAAAAAATTCCCCTGGACTTCAAAAAGCGATTTTGAAGCTTTCGAAGATTCAAAAAAAGACCGGATTCTCTACAAGGAACTTGTTTTTGGATGGTATATACCAGGCGCCGCAAAAGAGATCAAAGACAATTGGTTTCAAAGTGGTACCAGGGGCTTTTATTTAATTGAGGATGCTGCAGATTATATTTATGAAAAGGCTACAGCCGGTGCGAGTGATTCCCGTTATAAATATTGGTTGTCTGCTACTTCCAATCAGTCGTCACGATCTTACGATATTGTTAAATACCGCAGAAATCCTTTAAGCGCTGAAGCAAATGCAAACTTACATTATCTGATGGCTCCTGCCATCAGGCTTAGTGAACTATATTATATCGCTGCCGAATGTTCATATGCAGGCAATCCAACGGAAGCCGTAAATTTCCTTAAACAGGTTCGGGAAGCGAGGCAGATTGGCGATCCTTTATCCATCAATAGTGAAGAAGACCTGTTAAAAGAGCTGCTTAAGGATGCACGTAAAGAATGGTTGGCAGAAGGTCAGCTATTTTATATGTATAAAAGGCTGAATAGGGGTATTGTAGGCCAAACCGGGGTAATCATCCCGGCTTCTGATAACATTTTCGTACTCCCTCTTCCTAACGATGAGGTGGTTTATGGCGGCAGATAGAATCATTTGAAATTTATTAATAGCAAATTATGAAAATATACATATTAATATTCGCAGTCATTTGTCTGGCTTCTTGCAAAAAAGCAGAAGAGATGCGTTTTGATCATAGTGCAAATGTTTACTTCGACATTTATAATGGAGATAAAGACAGTATTGTAAGAACCTTTGCCTATAATCCTACACTGGCCCAAGATACCGTTTGGCTGCCGGTACGTTTATCCGGAATCAGAACCAGTGCAGACCGGAAATTCAGTGCACGGGTAGATACTGATTCTTCTACCGCTACGCCCGGATTACATTATGAAGCTTTGAAGCCACAATATTCCATTCTTCCGAATAGGGGAATAGGGTATATCCCGGTAGTGATTTACAATCAGGACCGGCAACTGGAAAACAGATCGGTTTCGATACTGATCAAATTAACCGGAACGCCGGATCTGGGCATCGAAAACCCTTACCTGATCAGGGCAAAGGTTGTATTCTCATCCAAATTAGAAAAACCAGGTTGGTGGGACACCTGGCCGTTACCGCCTTACTCGAGAACCAAACATGAATTGTTCATTCTGGTCACTGCGCAGACATCTCTTACTACAGATGGGCTAGACGCCCCAAAAAACCTTTATTATATCGGTTTATTAACCACGATGTTAAACAATCCGTTTAATTGGGTGGCCAAAAATGCAGCAAAAGGTTACGTTATTGAAGAAGTTACTGCTGGCAATACCAATAGCTATTACTTCTACAACAAGAGCAACCCGGCTAAAAAAACGCTTCTGAGAAAAAACATGCAGAATGGTAAATATTATTTTATAGATGAAAATGGCAACGAGGTTATTTAATTCGAAGAACATGAACATTAAAAAATTAATCATATTCATAATTGGCGTAGCTGCTTTAGCCGCATGTCATAAAGACCTGGGTAACTACGATATTGATATGCCTATAGCGCCTAAACTGGTTAACCTCGATTCTGTTTACACCGCAAATGTCGGCGATAGTTTGATCATTAAGCCGAAAATAGAAGGTGCTGATGCCGCAAATGTAGAACTTCAATGGAGGATCAGTGTAATGGAAGGGAATGATGTTTTATACAACGGCCCCGCTTTAAGGATCATTTTCGGTTTGCAGGCTAAAAGATATCCTGCCCGCCTCACGGTTTACAATAAAGCGAATGGGATGAAATATTTCCATCAGTTTTACATTGATGGGGGAACGGAATTTGCCAAAGGCACAACCATATTAAGCGTTGAAAAAGGAATTACACAGTTTTCGTTTATTAAGCCGGATGGTAGTGTACAGGCCCGTTTATATCGCGCCATGCAAGGGAAAGATCTGCCACCAAACCCAACAAATCTGTTCCTTTTAAGGAATACATTTACTGGTGGTACCTTGCTGGGCTATTGGATCATTACTAAAAATGGCGGCATCAGGCTGGAACCCAATACCATGCAGGAAGATCCAAAATATCCCAATACGCTCAAAGACAACTTCTTTACACCACCGGATAATCTTGAGGTCGGTTCACTGATTTCGCATCCGCAAGGGGTAATGATGGGCGTTGTTAACGGTAAATTTTACGGCGGTACCACCAGTACCTGGGATCAGGCAGCCACTTACGGCATGTTTGGTTTACCGGCTGATGGTGATTACGAACTGGCTTCATCTTTTGCCATGAGTTTCACACAGTCAGCAACTTATTTTATCGGATTTGACCGCAACAGAAAACAGTTTGTACGGATTAACTTATATGGCGCACCTGTTTACTTTGGTACCCAATATTCAGTTACGGCCAATGTTTTTGATCCGCTAAATGTTGGTATGGACCTGGTTCATATGGAGCAGCTTAACAATGCTGATTGTTTTGCCTATTGCAAAGGAACCGATGGTAAAATGTATGAATTAAAGTTTAATGTTCAGTTCAACGGTCCGTTCACTTTTACCCCGCAACATAAACGTTTATTCGTTCGCCAGGAGTTGATTAATGAAAATACGAAGTGGAGCGGTGCTAAAAACGGGGTGATCTACATGGCCAATGGAAGTAAAGTTTACCGTTATAATCCGGTAAATGAAGAGCTGAGGGAACTGGCAACCAGTTTTAGCGGAAAAACGATTTCGATGTTGAAACTTAGCGAAGATGAGGAAACCCTGATGGTAGGAACAGAAGAAACTGTTTCTTTTTTAAACATTTCCACTGGAATGAACGGTGTATTCATCAAAAAGATTGAAGGTATACCAGGCGCGCCCGTAGATATCGCCATTAGAAAGTAAACTGATGAGACAGCATTATGTTTTTGTGTTAATGCATTTCCATCCAGCTAGGCCATGGCACAGTATCTCCGTTCTACTTAAAACCGGCCTGACAAATTTTTCGGAATGCACGGTCCTAGCCTTATCATTCGCTTTAAAAGAAAAATTTTCAAACGGCGTGTTTTGGTTCTTTTTGACGCCAAAAAGAAGGAGCCAATCGGCGGCGGCGAGCCGAGGCAAGACTATGCTGAAAGGAATAATAAATGAGTTATGTTAATCACAAAAACTTTACATAATAATCTCCATTATCACAACTTATAATTAAAACAAACTCTTGTCATTTAACCATAAAAAAATTCAAATGAAAAATATAAAATTAGCATTATTAGCCCTATTATGCCCAGCCTTAAGCTGGGCACAAACGCCAAACTTTAGTTTAACTGGTAAAATAGGAACACTGGGCACGCCTGCAAAAGCCTATATCGATTACATGGATAACGGTGTAAGTCACGAAGATTCTGTAACGCTGGTTAACGGCAGTTTTAAATTCACCGGACATATTTCCGGCAATGCCTATGCCCGAATGGCGCTCGATCATACGGGTGCTGGTAAAGGCAAGGCTGTTTACACAGGTGATGTCATTTACTTTTATTTTGGGAAAGAGCAGGTTACCATTAGTTCAAAAGATTCTTTAGAGAATGCTGTTTTTACAGGCTCAAAGGTATATCAGGAATACGATGCCTATAACAAAGCCATTGGCGGTACCATTATGGCCCTAACCAAAGCGGTTAATATCGATTTTAACAAGGGAACACCCGAACAGCAGAAAGATACCGCTTACAGGAAAGCGGTAGATCTGCGCTTCAGAAGAAATATCCAGAACAGAACAGATAAACAGTTTCAGTTTGCTAAAGAAAACCCAACTTCTTATTTCGCATTGGTGGCACTCTCAGAAGCAGCTGGAAGCAAGGTTGATGTAGCCAAAGTTCAGCCGGTTTTTAATGCCTTAAATAAAGCTTACCGCGAAACCGATATGGGGAGAGAACTGGCACAGCGTATCGCTGCGGGCAGTATTACTGCTGTTGGAAATGCAGCCCCTCTTTTTACCCAGAACAATGTGGTTGGCAAGCCGGTTTCATTGGCCAGTTTTAAAGGAAAAGTAGTACTGGTTGAATTTTGGGCAAGCTGGTGCAGTCCATGCAGGGCAGAGAACCCAAACCTGGTAAAACAGTATGAGACTTATAAAGACAAAGGTTTCGAGATTATATCGGTTTCATTAGATCATGTAAAAGAGAATTGGTTAGAAGCGATAGAAAAAGATGGTTTAGACTGGGTTCACGTCTCTGACCTGAAAGGGTGGAACAATGAAGTGGGCCGTTTGTACGGTGTCCGTGCGGTGCCTGCAAGTTTTCTGGTAGATGCGCAGGGCAAAATTATCGGCAATGGCCTTCGTGGCGAACCGCTAAACAAAAAGCTTGCTGAAATTTTTAACTAATTATTGACTGGACTGATCTTGATGAAGGAAAAGATGCCAATTGTACGCTTGGTGTTTGTTTCGCCAAAGTAAAAATGTCTGATCAAACTGATGTGACTGTTAAGGGCAGGGCCAGTTAAGTTTTCTGCCCAAAAAATCATAAAAATAATGAATAACTATATAAGGACCATAACAGCAACCTTTGTGTTGCTGTTTGGCCTGAATGCTTATGCGCAAAAAAAGCAGGTGGCTAAATTTCAGTACACCATTGCCCGGGCGGTTAAAAAAGTGTACCCTGCAAGTGTGCGGATGTGGGGTTTTGATGTACAGCAAAACCAAAGAACCAGCGCCCAGTTTAGTGGTGTGGTAGTCAGTGCAGATGGTTATATTTTAACGGCTGCGCATACCATTTTACCGGGCAAAAATTATAAGGTTTTTTTTCCTGATGGACGTGAATGTATTGCAGTGGCTTTAGGTAAGATAGAAAACAAGGAAACCCCTGGTATTCCGGATGTGGGCATGATGAAAATTACCGGTAAGGGCAGTTATCCGTTTGCAGAGATCGGTTATTCAGGCAGTTTGCTTGAAAATGAACCTTGCATCAGTATTTCTTATCCCGAAAGCCTGAACCAAACCCTGCCCACTTTAAGGTTGGGCCGTATTGCAGAAGTTAAAAATGAATATGGTTTTATTCGCTCAACCTGTAAAATGGAACCAGGTGATTCAGGTGGACCTTTATACGATTATCACGGCCGCGTAATCGGATTGCACAGTGCGATTGATGTTGCTGAAGACATGAATTTTGAAATTCCTGTTGATCTTTACCGCCAATATTGGACAGCCTTGAACAGCGAAACGCTTTATACAGCTTTACCCGAAAAAACAGATCATGTGAAAACTGATCCTTTGTTTTTGTTATTGCAGAAAGAAAGCAGACAAAAGGCTTTACATCCGGATTTTGATACGTCAAAGCTTAAAAACAGTTGTTTCACCATTACAAGCACCATAAAAGGACAAAAGCAGCAAATTGATGCCTGTTTATTAAATATTAAAACATCAAACGGTATTAAAAGACAATTTTTACTGAGCAAAAATACCATGGTCGGCGAAGCGGCAAATTGTGACATTAATGGAAAAAGGGTGCCGATTAACTTTATTGGAAAAGATCAGGAAAATGACCTGGTTTTATTTAAACTTGGTCAATCTTTAAAAGGAGGAATTGATTTAAATATTGCTGATGCCGACACTATTAAAATAGAGATGGGTAAACTGCTTTATAGTATAAATCCTGCAGGCCATATGATTCGTAGTATTTTAGGCAGTACGTTATTTAATTTGCCAAAAGTAAATAGTCAGCCTTATTTAGGCGCCATGATAGTATACCATTCTAGTCCTGTACAATTCTCGTTAATTAAAGAGGGAAGCCCGGCAGAAAGAGCAGGGATAAAAGTTGGCGATGAACTCATCAGTATTAATGGAAAAGCCATCAAAAAAGCAAGTGAATTTGCGCCCGAAATCTTAAAATATTGGGCAGATGATGAAGTTACCTTCGAATGGGAGAATGCATCTGGTAAAGTGAACAAAACATTCAAGCTTGACGGAAGGGGACAGTCGCTCTCCAATCATCCTGCAGATAAATTTGAAGGCGGAAAATCAGAGCGAAGAGATGGTTTTAACGCCATCTTTACACATGATGCGGCCATTAAAGCCAATGCATGCGGATCACCTGTTTTTGATTGGGAAGGTCATTTTTATGGAATCAACATTGCCAGGTTCAGCCGCACGACTACAGTTGTGGTTCCAAAGAAAACAATTGTTGAGTTTGTTTTAAAGCATGTGAGATAGCCTGTATTAAATGACTGAAAACTGTCATCCTGAGCCTGTCGAAGGACCTTCATTTAAATTTTTCTATTAGCTGGTGTCTCACGGACCAAAGACTAAATCATACATTTTTTGGAGCGCAGGGCCATTCGCGACGATCAAAGATCGTTCCCGTGCTTCGCTATATCCTTTCGCTGCGCTTCAGGGATGTCGCTTCTCCCGGGGCTAAAAACGCGGTTAGTGCTAAGAACAAACCAATAAAGTATGAAACGTTATTTTGTTTCCTGTAAAGACCTTTGTTAAATAAACCTTTTTGCAGCGGCTATCCTTTTTGTTGCACAAACCAAAATGTTCCCGCTGAGCCTTCACAAAAAGATAGAAGCGGAAAGAAGGAATGCTGGAACCGAAGCGCACTGCACCGCCTTTCCAAAAAAGGAAAAAAATATGCTTTTTTGGAGCGCAGGGCCATTCGCGACGATCAAAGATTGTTCCCGCGCTTCGCTATATCCTTACGCTGCGCTTTAGGGATGCCGCTTTGCCCGGGGCTAAAAACACCGTTACTGCTAAGGACAGAGTTTGAACCGCTATTTTGTTCCTATTGATTGGTGTCTCACCAACTAATGTTAGTATTCAAAAGATTCTTCACTTCGTTCAGAATGACATACAGGAAGTGATTTATGATGCTTATTTCTTCACCAGCGAATCAATTTCAGTATTAAATTCTTTCACAAATTCCTCATAAAATTTACCGGTGGCCGGGCCATTAAAACCGGTATGGATCTGGGCTACATTTCCCTGTTTATCGATTATTATCGTAGTTGGGAACGATAAAAATGAATCAAGTGCAGGCAATGATTCAGATACCGCTTGTTTGTCGGCTGTGCCTGCCAAAACCTGATCGTATTCGATACCAAAGCGATCGCGGAAACGGCTCATCACTTTTTTGGCATATTCGGGCTCGGTAGAACGTTCGTAATGCAAGGCAATAATTTCTACGCCGCGGTTTTTATTCTTTTTATACCATGGCGCCATAAAAGTAGCTTCATCAACGCAATTAGGACACCAGCTGCCGGTAATGGTTAAAATCACTACTTTGTTCTTGTATTTTTCCTCTTTTAATGAAATCTTTTTACCATTTACATCAGGGAAACTGAAATCGAGTGTTTTGTATCCTTTTTTCAGGTAGGTAAGTTGATAAGGATCCGGCAGGGCAGCATCTTTATTTTTGGTTCCGGCAAAAGGCTGACTGCCTCTTGCACTTAAAACTTCACCCTTTAAAGTGCCATCTGCCCCGAAAGTTCCTTGGTAATAAGCAGGAGAGGAGCCAATAAAACTCGAAAGTTGAAATTCATTCCCTTCCACAATACCTTCAAGATAGCGTGAATCGCCGGTTACACGGAGGAAAGTTCCCGTCAGTTTGTTTCCCGTTTGTTTAAATAAACCTACTGTTTTTTCTTCTTTGCCATTCGGAGAAGTAAAAATTACATCATAACTTCCGGAATAATCGGCTAAGGCGGGTTTATCTGTTTTAAAACGGTAATTTTTGCGTTCGGCATCAATTATTAAAGGTTTTCCGGTTTTATCCTGTTTACGTAAAGTTCCTGTTAACCGATCGCCATCTATTGCAAAAGCCAGTTCATTATCAAACTGATCCAGTTTAACAAAAAGTGAATCGGCCGTTTGTTTCACCAGACCACCCTCAAAACTTTCTTCGGCATTGCGGAAATACAATTTCTGTTGACCGCTTTTTTCCTTAATCTCAAAACTGAAAGGGATTTCGAGACCCTCTTTTACTTTAGCTACACCACGCCAGTTGCCTGACGCAACAAAAGCTTTTGCTTTTTTTTCTTTAGCTTTTGCCTGTTGGTTATTAGCTGAAACAGCCTGATTTTGAGCAAAGGTAATGGAGGTTAATATAGCCAATACGGCCGTTAATAAGGTTTTTATATTCATTGAAAAGTATATTAATCTACTAATTTAGTCGACAAATATACGGATGAAATAACCAAAGAAAAAATATTTTAATAAATATCTATAAAAACTATAGGATAAATGGAATTAATTATACCTTTGCCCCAGTTATTTTAAAATACTTATCAAGAAAGGCGGAGGGAATGGCCCGGTGAAGCCTTAGCAACCATCTAATTTTTAGAAATGGTGCTAATTCCATCCCGGATGAATCCGGGGTAGTTAAGTCAGTTGTTTGCCTATCTTATTAATATATGGAGCACTTCTGATTTAAGGGGTGCTTCTTTTTTTGCCCGGAAGCTGCTCTTGATAAGTAAATATGTATTATAGAAAATCATTGAAATGAAAAAAACAGACGAGCTAAAATCCATTGATGCAAAGCCTAATGCCTATTTCCGAATGCGTATGCCCTGTTAAAATAGCATTCTTTTAACAGGCTTTTTTGATCTGACCATTCCTTCTTATTCTTTAATAAAACACGGTTTTGGCCGTGCAGAAATTGTTATTGCCAAATTTTTATCCTTAATCTAATCATTAATTACACACACATGTTCACAAATTTTAAATTAATAGCGTTTGTTTTGCTGCTTTTTATCACGCAGCAATTATTCGCTCAAAATGCCACCATTACCGGAACGGTGAAATCGGCAGATGGTGAGACACTACCGGGTGTTTCTATATTTATAAAAGAAACCAAACAAACCACCATTTCTGATGCTAAGGGTACTTTCTCGATAAATGCACCCGAAAAGGGCACATTAGTGTTTTCATATATTGGCTTCAGAACGCAGGAAATACAGATCAATAAAAATGCTGGCCCGATTTCGGTCATCCTTCAATCGAGTGATAATGCACTGGATGAAGTAGTCGTTACCGCATTGGGAATTTCGAGACAGAAAAAATCGCTTGGTTATGCTGTTCAGGAATTAAAGGGGCAGGATTTGTCTGAAGCAAAAGAATCTAACCTGGTTAATGCACTGGCCGGGAAAATAGCCGGAGTAAGGGTAACCAATAGTCAGGGAAGCATGGGATCATCCCGTGTAGTCATCAGAGGGGAAACGTCTATAGCCGGAAATAACCAGCCACTATTTGTGGTTGATGGGATTCCGGTAGATAATTCGCAGTTAAATTCTGCGGGCGCAAGAGATTATGCGAATGCCATTTCAGATATCAATCCAGAGGATATTGAATCAATCAGTGTATTAAAAGGACCAAACGCAGCGGCACTATACGGCTCAAGGGCTGCCGCAGGCGTAATCTTAATTAAGACGAAAACCGGTAAATCAAAAAAAGGATTGGGCATTGAGGTTAACTCTAATGCCGTGCTGGAAACTTTGCTTACCCTGCCGGTTTACCAAAATGCATTTGGACAGGGGTCGGAAGGTAAGTTCAGTTATGTAGATGGGGCTGGTAAGGGCCTTAATGATGGGGTAGATGAGAGTTGGGGACCAAAAATGGATGGTAGACTAATTCCGCAGTTTTTTTCGAAAGGAGTGGCGGTTCCATTTGTAGCTCATCCTGATAATGTCCGCGATTTCTTTCAGACAGGATATTCATTAAATAATGGTATTGCTGTGGCAGATGCAGGCGAAAAATATGATTACCGGATATCTTATAATAACCTGAAACAGGTAGGTATTGTGCCTAACTCCGGTCAGGGTAAAAACTCATTTGTATTAAATACTTCACTAAAGATAACGCCAAAACTGACTTTAACGGCCAATGCAAACTACAGCAAGCTGAGTACTGATAATTTACCTGGTACAGGTGGTTCAAGATCAACCAGTACGATGTTACAATTTACCTGGTTTGGCCGTCAGGTGGATATCAACCAGCTGAAAAATTATCTGGATGAAAATGGAAAAACGTTTAACTGGAACAATAGCTATTACAGCAATCCATATTGGGTAGCTTACGAAAATACTGTATCGCAAAACCGCAGCCGGATAATTGGAAGTTTAGCGCTTAATTATAAAATTATTGAGGGGCTTGATTTCAATTTCAGATCAGGAACAGATTATTACAACGACAGGCGTAAGGTTAGAATCGCTTATGGTACCAATGGAACACCTTTTGGTTCTTACACCGAAAGTGCCTTTACCGTGAGCGAAAATAATACCGATGCAACTTTAAACTTTAACAAACAGATAAGCGATGATTTTAGCTTAGAATTGTTGGGTGGTGGTAATATCCGCAGACAATATATCGAGCAAAATGACCAGAGCGCACCTAAGCTGGCCATTGCAGGGCTTTACAACCTTAAAAATTCCCGCGATCCCCTGGTTTCGTCCAATAATTTATCTCGTTTAAAATCGTATAGTGTTTATGCATCCGGACAGATCGGTTTCAGAAATTACCTTTTTGCCAACATTACGGCACGTAACGATTGGTCGTCTACTTTGCCGGCGCAGAACAGATCTTATTTTTACCCGTCATTTAACGGGAGTTTTGTGGCCACAGAAGCTTTTGATATTAAAAGCGAAGCCCTTAACTATTTAAAAATACGTGCAGGTTGGTCTAAAGTAGGTAAAGATGCAGATCCTTACCGTTTAATCAATACCTATGTATTCAGTGCGCCATTTTATGGTAATCCTCAGCTTACCACGGGTGCTATCGACCTGAATCCTAACTTAAAGCCAGAAACGACTACTTCTACAGAACTTGGGCTCGAAGCGGTATTCTTTAATAAAAGACTGCGGTTTGATTTAAGTGCATATAACACCAATAGTTACAACCAGATTTTAGCCGCCGATGTAAGCCAGAGTACAGGTTTTAGCTCAAAATTGCTTAATGCCGGAAAAATCAATAATAAAGGAATTGAAGCACAATTAGGTATCACCCCAATCAAAAAAGCCTTTAACTGGGATGTAGATTTCAATTTTGCCGCAAACAGGAGCAGGGTAATTGAGCTGGATGCTGAAAAACTGCTGACTAATTATGTGGTGGCCACAAATTCGGCCCAGGTGATTGCAACAGTTGGTCAGCCATATGGCTCATTGTTCGGAACAGCATTTTTAAGGGATGGTAACGGCAACATCATTGTTAACGCTACTGGTGCACCGGCCACAAATCCAACCAAACAGGTATTGGGAAAATATACACCAGATTGGATTGGCGGCGTTTACAATACCTTTAGCTATAAAGGCATCAGTTTAGGTGTATTGGTTGATGCCAGTTTTGGCGGCTCTATTTATAATGGAACTTACGCTACAGGAACTTATACGGGCGTTTTAGCTTCCACACTTCCGGGAAGGGCAGCTGAATATGGCGGTATTTCTTATTATTATCCGGGTAATGATAAAGCCAATGGAACCATTCGGGTAAATGGAACTGCACCGGCAGGTGTTACCGTATATGACGACGGGATTATTTTTGATGGTGTAACGGCTGATGGCAAACGGAACGAGAAGATATTGCCTGCTCAGCAGTATTACAAAACCTTTAGAAATATAGACGAAGCAAATATTTTCGATGCTTCCTATGTAAAACTGCGTGAGGTAAAATTAAGCTATAATTTACCTGCAAAATGGCTGCGTCCGTTAAGTTTACAAGGGGTTTCGGTATCACTTGTTGGCCGTAACCTGTGGATTATTCACCGCAACACGGTTGACATTGATCCGGAAGTGGCTTTTAATACAGGTAATGGTCAAGGTTTGGAAAGTTTATCTAATCCAAGTACCCGCAGTTATGGTATCAACCTGAACGTTAAATTTTAAATATTTCCATCATGAAAAATAAGAAACTATATATACTGGCTATTTTGGCAATTGCATTTTCATCATGCAAAAAAGAATTGGATGAGGTAAATATCAATCCCAACGCACCTGAAGTTGCACAACCCGATTATTTGCTTACCGGAACAACCAAAGCTACAGTAGATACCTACTGGGGCGTAACCAATAACATGAACTCCAGTTTACTGTTCGCGCAGCAATGGGCTAAAGTGCAATACACAGAAGAAGACCGTTTTATTTATTCGAACAGCAGTTTCACGGCATTATGGTCAACTGGTTATGCCCAGAGTATTGCCGGTTTTAATAAAATTATCGAACTGGGCGATGCACAAGGCAATGCGAACTATAAAGGTGTTGCGCTTGTACTAAGATCATGGACATTTTTACTGCTTACCGATGCTTATGGCGATATCCCATACTCGCAGGCAGGAAAAATAAAACAATTTGTTACCCCCGTTTACGATAAACAGAAGGATGTTTATTATGGTATTTTAAACGATTTGAAGTCAGCACAGGCCACTTTAGATCCTGCAGGAAAGGCTATAGCCGGTGATGTGATTTATAGTAACAATATTGCCTCGTGGAAAAAGTTTGCCAATTCGTTGAGGCTTCGCATCGCCTTGCGTATTGCAGATAAAGATCTGGCTAAAGCCAAACAGGTAATTGATGAAATAAAGGCGGAAGGTGGTGCTTTTCTCAGCAGTAATTCAGAAAGTGCTGTTCTAAAATATGATGTATCACCACAGCAAAACCCGGTAGCAGCTTCATTCGAAACCAGAAACGATTACCGGATCAGTAAAACCATTGTGGATAAACTTAATTCTTTAAATGATCCACGGTTGCCTGTTTATGCCAGTAGAACCGAAAATCAGCCACAAGGTTATGTAGGTATACCCAATGGTTCAACTAACTCTGAGGCCAGTGCGATAGGTTTGGCAAATTCTTCTAAACCTGGTGTTTACTTTTTAGATGCCAAGGCACCGGCTGTAATTTTTAGCTATGCCGAATTACTTTTCGACAGGGCAGAGGCGGCCGCGAGAGGTTTTATTGCCGAAGATGCTGAAGATTTATATAAGCAGGCCATCAGGGCATCTTTTTTACAGTATAATATTGGTGGAACTGTAGTTGAAGATTACATTAAGCAATCCGGAGTAGTTTATAGTACGGCCAATTATAAAAAATCAATTGGCGAGCAAAAATGGATAGCCTTATTCGGTCAGGGCTTAGAAGCCTGGGCAGAACAGAGAAGGTTAGATTATCCACAGTTAACGGCTTCGGTAAATACAGTGTTGAACGGAAAAATTCCGGTACGTTTTATTTATCCCGGAACTGAACAATCGTTAAACGGGCAGAATTATAAAAACGCAGTAAGCAGTCAGGGAGCAGATTTGTTAACCACCAAACTTTGGTTCGATGCTTTTTAATGGCGAACCGTCTCTCTGATTGATCTGTGGTGCCGGATGTTACCGTCTGACACTAAAACAAAAAAGTCCCGGTTTTAAACCGGGACTTTTTTGTTGATCAGAGAAAGAGATATTTAGCCTCTTCAGGCTCTTTATGATCTCCGGGTATTCATCTCGCCAAATCTTCAGCGGCATTGCTCACCCTGCTTTTCAGGTCTTCTGTATAACCTTTTGCTTTATCGGCCCATTGTGGTGCACGATCTAATAATTCATCAACGATAGATTGTCCTGTAATTGGATCTTTCTTCGTGATATATTTTACGCCTGCATATACTGCTGCGCCAATAATGGCTGTTCTTAAAATTCCCATGTTCTTTTCTGTTTTTTAAAATTAACATTTTGAGGTCGTTAAAAGTTTTAGACAATGCTAAATAACCTTTGTTACAAATGATGTGCTGCCGGATGTTACCATCTGGCAGATCGGTGATTCTACTGTTGGATTAATAATTTTAGTTGGGGAGATTCGTCGACTCCGCTGAGGATGACAAAACGAGTAAAAAATCACTCCAAGGATTTTCCGTGCTAATCCGTGTTTATGTGGCAAATTATGTGTTTGTATAATTGCCATCATGCTTAATTTTTTGCCAATTATCCCTATTAAATTTATATATTTCGGAGAATTAACTGCGAATAAATCGATTAACCAGATATCCTGCATGAATAAGAAAAAGCTATTCAATGAAATTAAAGAATTGAGCATCCTAAATTAAAATCACTCCTTACAAAATAGCTTCAACAATGCCACAAAAGGTAAAAGTTAAAATAAATGGAAAATTGAGCACCATCACTTCGGTTAAACTTTAGAAAGACATGATTTGTAGATTTTTATTCAGGTATCTGGTGCTCCTAATTTTCAGTATGTTATTCCTTTTTACCACACGGGCTTCAACAATTATTATACCTTATGGTAAAAGTGGTAAAATTGATTATAATCTTAAAACTGGCACCTTCAATGTGTCAGAAAGTGCGAAACAGCTATTGTTAAAAGGTTTTTCACAAGCCGAATACCAGAAAAAGCTGTTCAGCTCAAAGGATTATAAAGTAATTACCTACAGTAAAAAAACTATTCATGACGGATTTGGCAGGGGCCTTAAACACGTCTTTCTGCTAAAACAGGCTGGTTTACCAACTATGCAACAAGTGTTTTATACTTATAATGGTAAAAATTATTTCATGATCAGCTTGGTATTAATTGGCGCTGATTTATCTATTAACCGAATTATTCCTTTAAACGGCAACCTGATCGATCAGGAATACGCCGACGTGCCTACCAGTCTATTTGTACCTTTTGATAATGATACTTTCATTTCTTACAATACTATCCCCTTAACCGCTAATATCGCCAATTCTAGTGCTGAGGTTACATCATTATATCATACTCAGTCGCGGAAAGGTTTTGTAATCGGTTCTATTGAGCATGGCAACTGGAAAACAGGTGTTATTACCGCAATGGACAATACTAACAAAATCAGCGTACAGGCCATCTGCGGTTTTACCGAAGAAAGTATTACCCGCGATAAAATTCCACATGGTTATTTAAAGGGTAATTCGGTGGGTTCGGCAAAAGTATTTTTTGGTGCTTTTGATGATTGGCGTTTGGGCATGGAAACTTATGCCAAATTAAACAGGATTTCGGAACCTCCCATTGTTTTGAAGTGGAAGAACGCTACACCGGTAGGCTGGAATAGCTGGGGGGCAATGCAGGAGAAAATTACACCCGAAAAAGCCAATCAGGTAGTCGGTTTTTTTGCAGATAGTTTAAAAAGTTTCAGGAGTGGTGGCACAGCTTACATTGACCTCGATTCGTATTGGGATAAACTGTTAAAAGGTGGTTTAATGGGCGATTACTCCAAATTGAAAGCCTTTGCCGATTACGTCAAATCTAAAGGCTTAAAACCGGGCATCTACTGGGCACCTTTTGTTGATTGGGGTTTTGCAGGCGGCGGCAACCGCAAAGCCGAAGGAACCGGCTACAGCTTTGGCGAAATGTGGACAAAAGTTGGTAATGGTTACCATGATATAGATGGCGCAAGAGCGTTAGATCCAACACATCCGGGTACGCGGCAGCGTATTGCAGCCGTGATTAAGAGATTTAAAGAATGTGGTTTCGAAATGATTAAGATCGATTTTTTAGGTCATGCGGCCATCGAGTCTGATCACTTTTACGATCCCAAAATCACCACTGGGATGCAGGCCTATAAAGCCGGAATGGAATTTTTATTAAAGCAGCTTGATGATAAAATGATGGTTTATGCGGCCATCTCTCCGAATCTGGCTTCAGGTCGGTATGTACATGTGCGCCGCATCGCATGCGATGCTTTTAAATCCATAAAAGATACCGAGTATACTTTAAATAGTGTAAGTAATGGCTGGTGGCAAACTTACCTATATGATTATATCGATGCAGATCATGTGGTTTTTTCTGATCAGTCAGACGGTGAAAATACCGCAAGGTTTTTATCTGCCATCGTTACGGGAACCTGCATCATTGGCGATGATTTTTCTCTTCAGGGCAAATGGACAGGTACCGCAAAACGGTTATTGAACAATACCGGAGTGCTAAAGGTTTTGGAAGATGGAAAAGCATTTGTTCCGGTTGAAGGCAACAGGGGCAAATCGGCATCACCATTATTCATAAAACAAACTGGCAACATAAAATACCTGGCTATTTTTAATTATAGCGATCAGATAAAAGCTTTTAATATCGACTTTTCAAGAATGGGTTTGAAAACAAACGATATTTATAAAGCCGAAAACCTGATTAACCAAAAAGCAGCAGATCTTAAAAATAACCAAATGCTCAGTTTAGCAGGTAAGGATGCTGCGATCTTTAAAATTACGCTCAAACCATGACTAATAATCAACCCTTTATCTATAAAAATTAGCAATTACTATTGAAGACACAAATGAACAAACCAAATCAATTTACAGGTTGCATTAGGCATGGCGCGTTGGCTATTGCCTTTTCCACTTTTGCCCTTACCAAGCTTAATGCACAAACCATTATACCCATCGAAACCGCCCAAAATGCGCTGGTTTTGCAAGCTGATGCTAAAAAAGATGTAAATACTATATTTTTTGGAAAAAAACTGGTTGATAAACAAGAATATGCTCATATCGGCAGCCAGTACAAGCAAACAGAAGATTATACCGGACAGTTAAATTCGGTTTATACACCATCGGGATCGCGGAACCTGGTTGAACCGGCCATTAGCGTTACCCATGCCGATGGCAATAATTCACTGGATCTGAAATATGTTGATCATACCGTTATCAAAATAGATGATAATGTAAACCTGTTAAAAATCAGGCTAAAAGATCCGGTTTACAATTTTGAAGTGACCCTGTTTTATAAATCATTTTATAAACAGGATGTAATAGAGCAGTGGACCGAAATTAAGCATAATGAAAAAGGAACGGTTGTATTAAATAAATATGCTTCTGCAAACCTGCATTTAAAATCGCCACATTTCTGGCTTAACCAGTACCATGGCGATTGGGCAAAGGAAATGCAGCCCGAGCAAAGTGAAATTACCCATGGCATTAAAACTTTGGATAGCAAATTAGGTACCAGGGCCAACCTTTTTCAGCCATCTGTTTTTATGATCTCGATGGATAAACCCGCCGAAGAGAACACGGGAAATGTTTTATATGGTGCTTTGGAGTGGAGCGGTAATTTCAAGGTTGATCTGGAACTCGATTATCAGGATAACCTGCGTATCATTGCCGGGATGAATAATTATGCTTCACCTTACAGCTTAAAATCAGGCGAAGTTTTTGCCACTCCTGCTTTTTTATATACTTTTTCTGACCAGGGGAAAGGCGAAGCAAGTAGAAAATTGCAGAGCTGGGCACGCAACTATAAAATATTGGATGGTAAAGGTAACCGCCTAACACTTTTAAATAATTGGGAAGCTACTTATTTTGATTTTAACGAACAGAGGCTTGCTGAATTGTTGAAAGATACCAAAAAACTGGGTGTCGACTTATTTTTACTGGATGACGGTTGGTTTGGCAATAAATATCCCCGTAACAGCGACAATGCAGCACTTGGCGACTGGCAGGAAAACAAAAGGAAGCTGCCAAATGGCATTGCCTCTCTGGTAAAAGAGGCTGATGATGTAGGTACCCGGTTTGGGATCTGGATCGAACCCGAGATGGTGAGCCCCAAAAGTGAACTGTATGAAAAACATCCCGATTGGGTGGTGAAACAGCCAAACCGTCCAGAATATTATTTCCGGAACCAATTGGAACTTGATCTGTCGAATCCAAAGGTGCAGGATTTTGTTTTCGGGATAGTTGACGGGTTGTTTACCAAAAACCCAAAACTGGCTTATATTAAATGGGATTGCAATGCGGTAATTTATAATGCTTACTCCGCACACCAGAAAAATCAATCGCATTTTTATATCGATTATGTTAAGGGTTTGTATAATGTTTTGCAGCGTATCCGTGCCAAATATCCAACCGTACCCATGATGTTATGTTCCGGAGGTGGCGGAAGGGTAGATTATGCTGCACTTCAGTATTTTACAGAGTTTTGGCCCAGCGACGATACCGACCCACTGGAAAGGATATTTATGCAATGGGAATATTCGTATTTTTATCCGGCCATCAGCACGTCCAATCATGTAACTGACTGGGGCAAACAACCGATAAAATTCCGTACTGATGTAGCCATGATGGGTAAACTGGGTTTTGATATTGTAGTGAGTAAGCTGCCTGAAAAAGAACTTCAGTTCTGCCAGAGCGCTATTAAAAACTATAATGAGGTAAAAGGGATTATCTGGCAAGGCGAACAATACCGGTTGGCCGATCCGCGAAACGGTAGTGTAGCTTCGATGTTGTACGTAAACAAACAGAAAACGGAAGGTGTAATTTTTAATTACCTGGTCAATTACCGTTATGGTGCAGGCAGCAAATATCCGGTTAAATTAAATGGATTAGATGCCGAAAAAAAGTACCAGATCCGGGAAATTAATCTGTTTCCTGATACCAAATCACCAATTGATGCCAGCAAAACCTATACAGGAGATTTCCTGATGAATATCGGGTTTAACCCGGTTTTAACTACAGATAGAACAAGTGTGGTACTGAAGTTTGAGGAAGTAAAATAATAAAATATATTTCCGTGGTTCCTGTTTCCGTGGTTCGTGGTGACACGAACCACTTGCAATATTCAAACAATTTTTTCTTAACCCGATCATTGCGGATCGGAATACCATTAAACCACAGAAATCACTGAGGAAAGCGCTCAGTGTGCATTGAGTTGATGATTATCTGATATGCCATTCTTGCTCTCATACATTCGTTTGGTTTTTGCCTCCACACAATGGCGTCATCTCAACCAAAGTGGTGCAGTATAGAGAAGAAATCTACCTGAATGGGTTGATCTTCAATTCGGTACGCTTAATAATGAATTAAAACTGCGCCGTAATTTTAACAATTTCATAATGCTGGCTAATCATCTTGCTAATACCATCTGTTCATATTTGTTTAGAAAGGCGAACCAAATCATAATACGATTTAAGCACAATAATATGAGACTGATTTCTTGCGTGGCGCTATTGATGGTTATACCAGCAATTGGCCTTTTAACCAAAGCGAATAAATTTACTGACAAAAAAACGCCTGACAGGCCAGTGCATGAGCAGATTGCAGGTGATTCAGCTACATTAAATTGGTTTAATCGGACCGGTGTGATTGCTAATTTCTGGTATACACCTAATATATCTACAACTGATTATCGTTTAAGTTATTTTAAGTCTGTACATCCTCATTCCAGTCCATTTTTCACCTATTACCATTAACCAATAGCCAATCAAGTTTAAGACACTAGACTAATTTCTCCGGACTAAAGACTTTGGACTGAGGATTCAGGACTCAAAACTCCAGACTATTTATTCTCCCACCAGGTTAGCGGAAATTTTATTTCATCAACAGAGCTTGCAATCATATCAGGTTTAAAGGCATAATGTCCTAAAGTATCCTTGCTTGATATACCCGAAAGCACTAAAATGGTTTTATAACCCATCTGTACGCCGCCCTGAATGTCAGTTTCCATCGTGTCGCCTATCACGGTGGTTTCACTGGTTTCCAATCCTAAAAATTTACGTGCCGAGCGCATCATTACCGGACTTGGTTTACCTGTAACAAAGGCTTTTCTGCCGGTTGCTTCTTCAATCATGGCTGTAGTGGCCGCAATTCCCAGGTTATTCCATCCAGGTTTCTTTGGCGATGGGTCTCTGTTGGTGGTGATAAATTTAGCGCCTGCCAGAATCATATCAACCGCCCGCTGAACCATTTCCAGTGTAAAGTTTCTGCCTTCTCCCAATACTACAAATTCTGGATCGGTATTTACCAGCGTAATGCCATGATCGTGTAAACTGCTTAATAAGCCACCTTCTCCCAATACATAAGCAGTACCGTTGGGACTTTGGTCTGAAAGGAATTTTCCGGTAGCCATTGCGCTGGTATATACATGGCTTTCTTCAACCTTTATGCCCAGTCCTTTTAATTTACGTACCACTTCCAATGGCGTTCTTTGGCTGTTGTTCGTCATAAACGCGAAAGGGATGTCTTCATCTATCAGGTTTTTAATGAATTTGTCTGCTCCGGTGATGAGTGCCTCTCCACTATAAATCACCCCATCCATATCAATTAATAATCCTTGTTTCATGTTTTTAAAGTTTAGTCTGTTTATTTGCAAACTTAATATTTTCTTGTTCAATCAATGTCAAGGTAAAGTTTTTGTACAGTCAGTTTTAGCCCGATTGACCCTGCTGTGCAATGTTAACGATTAGATTGAGCATATCGTAATGCGGGCCCTTTAAGATTAGCTTCGCTGGGCACTTTGTAGTTCCGGCATGTGCGTTAACGAAGATCGTACCAATGGATTTTGATAATGGAAACGTTGTAGATATTTGTTTATCAGTATGTTAGCCTAACAGTTAAGTAAGACAAGGTACTTAGTGAAAAATTAAATGTAAATGGGCACCATTTTTCGCCAGTAATGGGGTCTGTGTGCATTACTTTCCCAGGTATGAAACTGGTTGGGGATACCTTTGTCCCATAGCAAACTGCTCAGGTGTTGGTTCTCGCTTAAAAAAGGATCAGTTTCGCCTACTGCAAGGATAATTTCCATATTTCTAACTGCCTGTAAAAATCGATCATCGTTTAAGTTCGCCATGTATTGAGCGGGCATGTTAAAATAAACGCCGTCGTTATGAAATCCATCCATTAAGTCTCTAAAATCGCCAATGTTATTGGTAAGGTCATATCGGCCGCTAATGCCAACAGCTTTTTTAAATAACCAGGGATATTTCAGGGCCAGGTTTATGGCATGATAGGCGCCCATGCTGCAGCCGGCAGTTTCAATATAATCACCATTGTTTTTCTGATCAATAAGCGGTAATACTTCTTCAAGGAGGTATTTTTCATATTGTAAATGCCTGTCTATCCTTACCGATGGAAATACCTCATCATTATAAAAACTCTCTCCATCTATACTGTCTACACAGAAAATTTGAAGTTCACCGTTTTCAATCTGCGCACTTAATGAAGCGATAATACCCCAGTTTTCGTAATCGTAAAATCTGGCCATCCGGGTGGGGAAGAAGATAACTGCTCTGCCTGCATGGCCGAAAACAAGAAGCTCCATGTCTCGCTGAAGATGCTGGCTGAACCATTTGTGATATTCCCTGTTCATCGCGTTAATTCTTTTTTGGGAAAATTAAGGCATCAATGTTATCAGAGTATTAATTAAGCGTAATAATTAACCTAATTTCTCTTTAACTGCACTGGCCCATAACCGATAGCCTTCTTCACTCAGGTGAAGACCGTCTTGATCGTAAAGTGCAGGGTTTGGCTGGCCATCTTTATTAAGCATTTTCTTAAAAACATCAATAAATTTCCAATGGCTGTTGAGTTTAATAATTTCACTTTCAATCAGGTTATTGGTGTATCTGAACTGATCAGCCATTTGCCAGCGGGTAATACTGGGTTTTAAAGAAATAAAATAACAGGGTAATAGGCCAAACCGTTGGTTAACTTTAACCATCAGCTGTTGAAAAAAAATAAATATTTCCTCCGGATTTCTGCCATCGCCAAGGTCGTTATCACCTGCATATATCACAAGCGCCTTTGGCCTGTAGTCAGTCATAATCCTTTCAAAAAACCATACGCATGCCGCTAATGTAGAACCACCGAAACCTAAATTGGTTACTTTCATGTAATCAAAATCATCATCGAGACTATTCCATAACCGGATAGATGAGCTGCCATAAAAAATAACCCCTGGGTGCTCCCGGTCTAAGCGATGCGCCCTTTCCAACTGTTTAACTTCTTCTTCGTACCAGTACATATCGTTAAAGATATAAAGATCTGCTTCTTGAAGTGATGTATTGTATGTTAAGTTTATGTTATGAGCTGCTGGTTTATTGGTTCATTAGTTCTTTGGTTGTGCATATTGCCCGGTTTTTAATGAGAGCAGAAAACTTACTGCCTAAATTTCTTAATGATCAAATAAATAGCTTTTAAAGATTTTTACCATTTAATTAAATTTAAGAATTAAGTCTCAATCATCGATCTTAACTGATTTAAGCAATTAAAGATGATCAGTTAAATTAGTTTCAGGTCGTCCCATTTTTTTTAAAATGCGGTAATGGGAGCGGAGTGCCGAAAGAAAAGTGGTGTTTTCGTGATAAGGCAATCCAAATTCTAATGCTGTTTGTTTTACAATTATGGAGATTCTGCCATAGTGGACGTGGCATATTTTAGGGAAAAGGTGGTGTTCTATTTGTCGGTTTAAGCCGCCTAGAAAAAATGCCGGGATAGGCGATTGGGTTGCGAAATTGGCTGTAGTACGCATTTGATGTTCGGCCCAGGCTTCTTCCATATTGCCTGCTGCATTGGTTTTGGGAAAAGTTGTTCCTTCTACTACATGCGCCAATTGAAAAACAAGCCCCATGGTTAAGCCTTGGGCCATGTGTAAAACGACAAAGCCGATTGCAATTTGCCACCACGAAAACGGCATAATCATGATCGGTAAACCAATAAAAATTAAATAATAAATAAATTTATAGAAAAACAGGTTAAAGTATTCGATCCTGGGATGCTTGTTCTTGCAGGCACCTACACTCTTTTGAAAAAACTTTTTATAATCTTTACGAAACACCCAGGATAACGAAGCCAGGCTATAGAGCGGAAAAGCATACCATTGCTGAAAACGTTGATGGGGTTTTAACTCATCCTCCATACAGATGCGTATTAAACCCGGTGCTACTTCAATATCTTCATCATGACCGGGAATATTGGTATACGTATGGTGCACCACATTATGCGTAATGTTCCATACATATGGACTCGCCCCAACCATATTAAAAATAAAACTAAAAAATGAATTGGTCCGTTTAGAACTCGAAAACGAACCATGAATAGCATCGTGGCAGATGTTAAAACCAATAAATGCACAGGTTATGCCAAGTAAAGTGGTCATGATCAGAAGTGTAAAACCGTTCAGGTTCAAAAGGAGTATAGAAAAGTAGAGTGCCAGAAAAATGGTCAGGAAAAGAAAGGCTTTAAACCACATCAACACATTGGCGTTGATACTCCTGTTGTTTTCTTTAAAGTCGTTGTTTACTCTGCGGCGAACTTCCGAGTAGAATGTATTCCCTGCTAAACAAGGAAATTTTGCTTTTAATTTCATGATCTTATGCGCTAATCTACCCCATGTACGAGGTCGATGCTCCAAGTTCATTAAGCTTAATGTATAACCGGGCTAATTGGCCAGGTTTTGTTATAAACGTAAACTATTGTGTTTTAGTTTTTCACGAAGATAGTAAATTAACGTTGATGCATCAGCAATCACGTTAAATAAGTGCGATTGTATTAATAAAAAAAGATCAGGCAATAATATTTTAGTTCCTGATTATAACTAACCGGAAAATTCCACTCCATCCAGATACAGGCTACTCACTGTAATTCCTCTTATTAGCTGCATAAATATGGTACCAGATGTACAGAATCCATATTAACACCACTGTGCTATAAACCAATTCGGGTTCAAATGAATCCTTTGTTATTAACAACGCAACGGAGGAGATCAGGGCAGTCAGGAAGAAATAAAGAATATTTTTCATAACGTACTGATTTTATGATTGTTGTATTGAGTACAATATAATAAAATTTATATAGTAATTAAAGTTTTTTCCGAAATAATTTACCTGATTGTGATGAAGGCGCACCTATTGTGTTTAAAATGACTCTTTACAGATCAGATTAAGGGCTTTTTGCTGGTTTTCTGATACAATTTAAACTCTTTTGTAAAAAATTCTTGTATAAAACAATTAATCTAATTTTCACCATAATAAAATACGTGGATTTTAACCAGATTGGTAAATAAAGCGGATAAAACAGCACAAAATTGTGGCAATAAGGCATTTATATTTTATGTAAGTTTACCCCACACAAACTAACCAGGATTAATAACACACAAATGATTAAATTTTCTTTAAGCTTAATTTCTTTTACACTAGTTTTTTTTGGATTAAGAAACTTTTTTAGCGAACCACAGATCCGGCAGGTATCGCCACCCGGATTAACCATTACAAATTTCGCCGGACCCGACGTTACACCAAGTCCGGCCTGTTTAGCTGTAGCACCAACAGGAGAAGTATATGTGGGGGTAGATATGATCGGATCTTTAGGTAAAGATCCTGGTAAAGGCCATATCCTTAAGTTGATAGATAAGGATAATGATGGTAAAATGGATGAACATATAGATTTTGCTGAAGTAGATAATCCCCGCGGAATTATTGTACAAGGTAGCCAGGTATATGTATTGCACACTACTTTCTCAAAAGAAACAAAACAGGCTACAGGCATGAATTTGGTTGTTTTTGAAGATAAAGATGGCGATGGGAAGGCTGATGGACCTGAAAAACCCCTTATCGAACATATCAGTAACGCAAAATATATTCGCGAACGCGGTACCGATCACGCCACCAATGGTATCAGGATGGGCATTGATGGATGGATTTACATCTCTGTCGGAGACTTTGGATTCCATGATGCCGTAGACCGTTCAGGTAAAAAGCTGACCATGTTAGGTGGGGGCATTATGCGCGTTCGTCCGGATGGAACTGAAATGGAAATATATACACACGGCACACGTAATGTTTACGATGTAGCTATTGATCCTTATATGAATGTTTTTACCAGAGAAAATACCAATGATGGCGGAGGCTGGAATGTACGTTTCTCGCACCACATACAATCTGGCGAATATGGTTACCCGGTTTTGTTTCAGCATTTTACTGATGAAATTATTCCGGCACTTGCCGATTTGGGTGGTGGATCCGGTACAGGAGCATTATTTATGGATGAACCCAACTGGCCTGAACAATATAACCACGTACCCATGATGGCTGATTGGGGCCGAAGTATGCTTTATATCCACAGGGTTACTGCTGACGGACCAACCTTTACGCAGAAAGATGAAGAATTTATTAAACTACCACAGATTACAGATCTTGATGTAGACGGATCTGGAAGGTTATACCTTTCAGCTTGGGATGGCGCAGGATATTCCGGCAGTCCGAATAAAGGCTACGTTGTTCGGGCAGTACCTAACAACTGGACCTACAAAGCTTTTCCGGATGTTAAAAAAGCTTCTGTTAAAAAATTAACGGAGCTACTGAAATCAAACAGTGCAGTAGGCCGGTTAGCAGCTTCGCAAGAATTGATTTCACGTAACCATAAACAAGCTATGTCAGCAGCTTTAAAAGTTGCCTCCGATCAGGCTTTAGCGCTTGATGTTCGTTTAGCCGGTTTGTATACCTATGCACAGCTGACCAAGGAAAACGGTATTCCGGCTTTAATTGAATTTACGAAAGATAAAGCGATGAAGGAATTTGCCCTGAAAGCACTTGCTGATCGTAAAACTTATATAGATAAAGTACCCGTTGAGCCATTTTTAGAAGGTTTAAAAGACACTGATCTTCGTGTTCAGGCTGCTTCAATTATTGGCTTAAACCGTTTGGGCAGGGCCGAAGTGGCCAATGTGCTTTTGCAAACCAAATTACCTGCTTCGTTTACAGCGCCTGCAAAAGGTACCGAAGGACCTCACGCAACACCAAACTCAGCCATTATTTTACCTCATCTGGCTGTTAGGGCCTTGGTTGATCTTCAGGCGGTAGATGCCTTACTTGATGCAGTTAAAACTGAAAATGCTACCCTTGCGCTTTGGGCTTTACGTTATATACATACAGAAAAAGCGGTTAACGGATTAATCGACAACTATAAACAAGCCACAGATGAAAAGTTAAAACAGCAGATACTGGTTACTTTAGGGCGTTTGTATAAAAAAGAAATTGTCTATGATGCTACCTGGTGGTGGGGTACACGTCCCGATTCACACGGTCCATATTTTAAAGCCGTTTCATGGGAAGGCTCCCCGATTATTGAAAATTTTTTAAAAGAGGAGGCTGCAAAAGCAGGGGCAAAGGGCAGGCAGTTTTATGTTGATTTAAATGAACGCCAAAGGATGGATATCCCTGAATTTACCGTAGAAGAAAAAGTTGCAACAGTTGAAGAACCAAAAATTGATCTGGATAAAATCAAAAACAAAAAAGGTCAGGTGGGTAAATCATCTATTGAAGATGTATTGTTGGCGATCAATAAATTACAGGGCGATCCGCTAAAGGGAAAAAATATTTTCAATAGCCAGGGTTGTATAGCCTGCCATAGCTTAAGCAAAAGCGAAAAAATGAAAGGTCCATTCATGGGGCAGATCGGTTCTATCATGAACCGTGAGCAGATTGCAGAATCGATATTAAAACCCAACGCTTCAATCTCTCAGGGATTTGCTTCCGTAATGATTACAGCTAAAGGCGACCGTACGTATATGGGCTTTATTACAGAAGAAACTGCAGCTAAAGTGGTCATTCGTAACATCGCAGGTGAAGTTTTCACTATTAAAACAGGTGATATCCTGTCAAGGAAAGAAATGGAAACTTCAATGATGCCGGAAGGTTTGGCTAACTCATTGTCATATGAAGAATTGGCTTCTTTAGTTTCTTTCTTGTCTCAACAGAAGCAATAACTATCTCAAATTACCATTTAGCTATAGCGGAGTTTTCTAAATAATAGAAATCTCCGCTATTTTTCTTTAAAATAACATGTATTTAAAGGGGTCGTCACCCTGAACTTGTTTCAGGGTCTTTTATTAAATTTCTCCGGTAATATCTTTCTATCCAACCAAAAGACTGATCAGCCAAACTTCAATCTTTCGATTTAAGACTCGGGACTTCGGACTCAAGACTAATCTGTTATTTCCACGCCATTTTTATTCAAAAAATTCGGACAATAGTTTTGGTTTAAAAAAACAAAACTTACATTTAGCGATTAAATCTATATATTTAGTCGATGAGCAGATCGGCCAGCAGTTATGGAAGACCATTTTTTTGAACAAATTCTCAGGAATCCTCTTGAACAACAAAATATTCCACCCAACAAAGTAATATCCCTTTGGGCAGAAAAGCTTATTCAGGTACTTTTTCCAGAAAACTCTGCCAGGGTATTTTCGGCCGTTACAGAAATAAAGGAATATGTCGGCCTTTTGGAGTTTGAACTTTATGATATTATATCGGCGAGTTGTAAGCTTAAAAATAGTGCATGCAAAAATGCAGCCGGTCAGTTTTTTGAACGTTTACCTGAACTCTATCGGATTTTAAATACCGATATTGTAGCGATTTACGAGGGCGATCCGGCGGCACAGAGCAGGTTTGAGGTCATTCGTACTTATCCGGGTTTCTATGCCATTTGTTTTTACAGAATTGCCCACATGCTTTATAATTTCGGCATCCCGCTTGTACCGAGAATACTGACCGAATATGCACATTCTAAAACGGGTATTGATATCCATCCGGCAGCCAGTATTGGAGAACATTTCTATATTGACCATGGAACGGGAATTGTAATTGGAGAAACCAGTACGATTGGCCGATATGTTAAACTATATCAAGGGGTTACACTTGGTGCATTGAGTGTAAAAAAAACATTGGCGGGCAGTAAGCGGCATCCTACAGTAGAAGATAGGGTAGTAATCTATTCAGGAGCAACCATACTGGGCGGCGAAACCATCATCGGACACGATAGTATCATCGGAGGGAATGTATGGCTTACCGAGAGTATTCCGGCATTTTCTACCGCTTATCATTCGCCAATTATTACCATTAGAAATCATAAAGAAACCCATTAATACATTAAAATATGGCAGGAATAATCGATCTGATCGGAAATACGCCAATGGCCCAACTTCAAAAGCTGAATGTTAACCCTGGTGTGCGCGTATTTGCTAAGTTGGAAGGAAACAATCCGGGCGGTAGTGTTAAAGACCGGGCATCGCTCAATATGATCAGAAGTGCAATTGAACGTGGAGAAGTAACGCCTGAAACCAAGCTGGTGGAAGCCACAAGTGGCAATACCGGAATTGCCCTGGCCATGATTGCAAGTTTATATCATTTAGATATTGAATTGGTAATGCCGGCCAATTCTACACGCGAACGGAAGGTAACCATGGAAGCCTTTGGTGCAAAAGTAACATTGTTGGACAGTATTGAAGCGTGCAGGGATTATGCTGAAGAAAAAGGTATTTCAAAAGGATATTACCTGTTAAATCAATTTGCCAATCAGGATAATTATCTGGCCCATTATAAAACAACCGGACCAGAAATATGGAGCGATACCGAAGGGCAGATTACACATTTTGTGAGTTCTATGGGAACAACCGGAACCATTATGGGCTGTTCGAGATTTTTTAAGGAAAAGAACGCCAATATTCAGATTGTAGGCTGTCAACCTACAGAAGGTTCATCTATTCCGGGAATCAGGCGTTGGCCTGAAGAATATCTGCCCAAAATTTTTGATCCCAAAAGGGTAGATCGCGTGATGGATATTGCACAGGACGAAGCAACCTTAATGGCGAGGAGAATGGCAAAGGAAGAAGGTTTGTTTGCAGGTATGAGCTCTGGAGGTGCCTGTGCAGCAGCGTTGAAGCTTGCCGGTGAATTAGATACAGGCACTATTGTTTTTATCGCCTGCGATCGGGGAGACCGCTACCTGAGCAGCGATCTTTTTGGTTGAATATAGATCATTGATCTTGCCGTGCGTTTATGATCAAATTATGATGTTATGTTGAGTAATGTAGCCATCTCCAAAGGGCATTCTAAAATCATCAGGTTTAAATGATCAAAATGTATATATTTGCTAATTATATTAGTAAACATGTCGGTAAAGGTTAATATCACTTCAAAAGGAATACAAAAAGTACTTAAGAACTATAACGAGAGGCAGGCAATTGCCGAATATATTTGGAACGGTTTTGATGCCAATGCAAATACCATTCATGTAGATTATGTAGCCAATCCATTGGGGCTTTTAACCCGGTTAACAATTGCTGATAACGGTTATGGAATCAATTTCGACCGCTTACAACAAAAATTTGAACCATTTTTCGAATCTGAAAAAGCCATTCAGATTGTAGCACCAAAACATACTTCTAAAATGCATGGGCGTAATGGGGTAGGTAGGCTTACCTTTTTTACCTTTGCGCACAACGCTGTCTGGCGTACCACTTATCAATCAGAACAGGGCTTTCGTAATGGAGAAATCCAGATTAATACGGGCGGTTTAAATAATTATAGCGCTGATTTTTCGACCACTCCGAGCCACACAGGTAAAACAGGTACAACGGTTTCTTTTACCAATTTGAAGATCAGTCAGCAAGATATAGAAACAATGGTGCTTCCGTTTTTAATCAATGAATTTTGTTGGTTTATAGAATTGAATAAACATAAGAATTACTCGATTATGGTAAATGGTGAAGCATTGGATTTTAGCAGCAATATTAAAAGCGTAGAAGAATTTAAACTTTTTTATCCTGATGCGGCGGTTACTTTTAAGATCAAATATGTTCACTGGAAAGAAAACCTGCACAAAGAATTGTCAAAATATTACTTTTTGGCCGGTGGCGAAGAAATTTATAAAGATTATACCACCCTCAATAAAAAGAGCGACGATTATTTTCACAGTATTTATATCGACAGTGATTTTTTCCGTGATTTTGATTTTAAAAGTTTTGAAAATGAGGGACAGGTGGCCATATTTGGTGCTGCTAAGTCTTCGGCCGAATATAGGTTTTTGATTAAGGAATTAACAGCATATCTTAAAAGTAAACGTAAACCATTTTTAAAAGAATATGCCAGTAACTTAATTCAAAGTTACGGGCAGGATGGGATATTTCCGGTTTATGCCAGCGAAAGAGAAAAAGAATTAAGAAAACCCGCATTGGTTGATTTAATTAAAGCAGTGTATGAAATAGAACCTAAACTGTTTGGTGGCTTAAATACTGATCAGAAGAAAACCATTGTACGCCTGCTTGATCTTTTAATGCGCGCTAACCTCCATGATGAAATTTTTGAATTATTTAATGGTATTATCGAATTAGAGGCTGAAGAGCAAAATGAGCTGTTGCAATTAATAATGGGCCTGCGGACTACTGAAAAATGATCGTATATTAAGCTTTAGTGGTTAATTTTTTACCAATACAACAGTTTTGGGTATCCCATCGCCAAAATCTTTGCGATTTTGATAATATATAGCCATTTTTATAGCGGCACTTTAGTTATGATGCCGGTATATGAAGGTAGTTATAGATAAGTCTTGCCGTTTTGTATGAATAAGCAGGGAAGATATTTAGGGAAAAACATTCCATTAAAAATTTACGGGTTGAGCGAAAAATCGGTTACCATAACATTTGGTACAACAATCGATCATGATTTGTTGGATTTGATTACCGATTTTAATCAGTTGCTTTTGGAAAACCCTTTTCCTGGCCTCATGACCACAGTTCCGGCTTATACCACCTTAACTGTTTTTTACAATCCCTTAACTGTAATGTTATCAGATCTTCCCGGTGAGGTTTGCTTTGAAAAGGTATCGGTGCATTTAAATAAAATTGCGAGGATAGAAATAGAAAAATCTGGGGTAATAGCTGATCATCTGGTTATTCCGGTATGTTATGGAGATGATTTTGGGCCTGATCTTTTAACCGTTTCCCGTGCCAATAACCTTACTGAAGATGAGGTGACTGCTATCCATACAGCCGGGCATTATACCATCTTTATGATTGGATTTGTGCCCGGTTTTGCTTATATGGGTGGGATGGATAACAGGTTATCTACACCTAGAAAAGCGGTTCCCACTGCCAAAATTCCTGCCGGATCTGTTGGCATTGCAGGTAATCAGACTGGTATTTATCCCATGGAAACACCCGGCGGATGGCAGATTATCGGCAGAACACCTTTAAATATGTTTGATGTAAACCGTACACAGCCATCCCTTTTAAAGGGTGGAGATCGGGTTACTTTTAAAGCCATTGATCAGGATGAGTTTAATGCTTACGTTGAAATAGGAATATGAAAATCAGCATCATTAAACCTGGCTTATTGAGCACCGTTCAGGATATGGGAAGATACCGGTATCTTTCGCAAGCTGTACCCGTTTCGGGTGCAATGGATGAATTGGCTCACCGGTTAGCCAATATGGCTGTTGGCAATGGGGATAACCATGCTACCATTGAGTTTACTTATGCTGATGCTTCATTTAAAGCTGAAACGCCAATTCTGATTGCTTATTCTGGCGATGGTGCTTGCTTGGTTTATAATGATGAAATAATGCCTGCAGACAAACCGCTGTTTTTTTCGGCAGGTTCTGTGATCAAGATGATCCATAACCCTATTGGATTGCGAACCTATTTGGCTGTTGCCGGTGGATGGGAGGTGCCAGATGTAATGGAAAGCAAAAGCACTTACCTAACCGCTGGTTTTGGAGGCTTTAAGGGAAGGACATTGCAAAAAGCAGATCTGCTGGTGAACGGAACCATCTTTAACGACGTGTCAAATAAAATTTTGAATCAATTGACCGAACGATCGTTAACCTGTTCAAACTGGCGCATTTCGCGCGATAGTTTACTGCCAGAGAATAGGCGAAAGATTAGGGTTGTTCTGGCCAATGAGATCTGTTGGTTCGATGCAACATCCATTATTTCTTTTTTAACCAATGCCTATACTATTGATAGAAGGAGTAACCGTATGGGTTATCATTTATCCGGAAAACGGTTGGTAAAGAAAGTTGATAAAGAATTACTCAGTACAGCTGTAACACCAGGAACTATCCAGGTAACGGGGAGCGGCGATTTGGTTATACTCATGGCCGACTGCCAGACAACAGGTGGTTACCCGCGTATTGCTCATGTTGCAGCAGTTGATTTACCTTTATGTGCGCAGCTTAAGCCCGGCGATCGTATTGAGTTTACTGAAATCTCAAGAGATGAGGCCGAAGAACTTTATCTTGAACGTGAACATGATTTGTTGTTGATTACCAAGGCAATAAACCTTAAATATACGGAGACATGAAAATGATCGATCTTAATTGTGATATGGGAGAAGCATTTGGAAATTATGCTATGCCAAATGATGAAAAACTGATGGATTATATTTCATCGGCTAATATAGCCTGCGGTTTTCATGCAGGCGATCCGGCTGTAATGCAGCAAACTGTAACTTTAGCTATAAAAAAAAATGTAGCCATAGGTGCGCATCCGGGTTTGCCGGATTTGCAGGGTTTTGGCCGTAGAGAAATGAAGATTAGTCCAAATGAAGCCTATCAGCTTACCTTGTACCAAATTGGTGCGTTAAGCGGTTTTGTACAGGCTGCCGGCAGTAAGTTACATCATGTTAAGGCACACGGCGCATTATATAATATGGCTGCAAAGGATACTGCTTTGGCAAAAGCGATTGTGCAGGCTGTTTTTGATTTCGATCCGGGCTTAATCTTATATGCCTTAGCAGGAAGCAGGATGATCACTGAAGCTGAAAAATATGGCATGGCAACCGCATCAGAAGTTTTTGCCGATCGGAGCTATCAGGATGACGGTTTGCTCACTCCGCGTTCAGTAGATCATGCATTGATTACCAATGAAGAGGATGCTGTTAATCAGGTATTGGGATTTGCTTTAAAGCAGGAAGTAAAAAGCGTAAGCGGAAATCATATTGCAGTTAAGGCAGAAACAGTTTGTTTGCATGGCGATGGTGAACATGCTGTTGAGTTTGCCAAGTTAATAGCCGAAAGACTTAAAAAAGAAGGTATCATCATTAAAGCCCCAATAAGATGAAGTCAAAATACAATTGGAGCGTACTTTTAGGAGCAGCTTTTTTAATGGCTTCATCAGCCATTGGTCCTGGGTTTTTAACACAAACAGCTGTTTTTACCCAGCAACTGGGCGCAAGTTTTGCATTCGTCATCTTGTTATCCATCCTGTTAGATGCCATTGCACAGTTAAACATCTGGCGGATTATTGCCGTAGCCGATAAACCGGCGCAGGATATCGCCAATAAAGTATTCCCCGGCCTGGGCTATTTTATTTCTTTTTTGGTTTTTTTAGGTGGCCTGGCCTTTAATATTGGTAATATTGCCGGCGCTGGCCTGGGGTTAAATGTATTATTTGGCATTAGTGTTGGACAGGGTGCAGTAATCAGCGCGATTATGGCCATAGGGATCTTTATTTACAGGGAAGCTGGCAAAGCCATGGATGTTTTTGCCAAAACCATGGGGCTGATCAAAATTGTGCTCGCACTAATTATAGCTTATACAAGTTCACCACCGCTGGCAGAAGCAGCATTAAGGGCAGTAAATCCTACACAGTTTAGTTTTACTGCAGTATTAACCATAGTTGGTGGAACTGTAGGTGGTTATATAACTTTTTCAGGTGCTCATCGTTTATTGGATGCCAGACAAACGGGGATACAAAATTTAGGTGCGGTAAATAAAGGTGCATTAAGTGCCATCGGACTTGCATCGATTATGCGCTTATTGTTATTTATAGCGGCATTAGGGGTAGTAAGTAAAGGTTTTACTTTAGATCCGGCCAATCCGGCTGCTTCGGTTTTTAAATTGGCCAGTGGCGAAATAGGCTATAAAATTTTCGGTGTAGTGATTTGGGCTGCGGGAATTTCTTCTGTAGTGGGTTCTGCATACACCTCCATCTCTTTTGTAAAGAGTTTTCACCCCCTGATATTAAAGTTTAACAGAGAGATTATCATCATCTTTATATCAATCTCCTGTGTTGTTTTTCTCCTTATTGGTAAACCCGTTAAAACACTGCTTACCGTAGGAGCCATAAATGGTTTTATTTTGCCCATTGCCTTGGGGATTATGCTTATTGCAGCTTATAAAACCAAAATCATCGCAAATTACAAACAACCTTTATGGTTAACCTTAACAGGTCTGGCTGTGGTATTAATCATGGTCTGGATGAGTTACGGCACCATTATACAAATGATAAACGGAGAATAAATTTTATTAAATGAATACAATTGTCAAATACTTTTGCTTTTTACAATTACTGGGTATAACCTGTTTCGCGCAGCAGCAGCAGCATTCAAAAAAGGCAGCTGTAGCGCCAGGGGTTTCAATGGCATTGGCGAATGCCAGGAGTGCTGCCATAAGTAATATTGAATACAAACTTCACTTTAATATACCAGATGAGCAAACAGCGCCAATTGAATCATCAGAAAGCATTGATTTTAAATTAAATAAAGTAATTTATCTGCAGGTTGACTTCAAGCAAAATGCAGATCATATCAAACGGGTATCCGTTAATGGAAAATCAATACCGATCGATTTTAGGGCAGAACATATCTTAATCAAGCAGGAGTATTTAAAGATTGGCAATAACCACATTGAAACTAAATTCGTCGCTGGAGACGAATCTTTGAACAGAAATAAAGACTTTTTATATGCCCTTTTTGTTCCCGACCATGCCAGAACAGTATTCCCTTGTTTTGATCAACCCGATTTGAAGGCTAATTTTTTACTTTCATTAACCGTCCCAACTAATTGGAAGGTAATGGCTAATGCTGCTAAAAAGGATTCGGTAATACAGAATAATGCGATTACTTATCATTTTAACCGTTCGGATAAATTGCCTACTTATTTATTCTCCTTTACCGCGGGAAAATATACCCTGATCAATCGGAAAATGAAAAATAACCACATGGAATTTTTGCACCGCGAAACCGATTCGGCAAAGATTCGATTTAGTGTAGATTCTGTTTTTGTAGCTCACCGTGATGCCATCGATTTTTTAGAAGACTGGACAGCAATCAAATATCCATTTCAAAAAATTGGTTTTGTGAGCATCCCCGATTTTCAGTTTGGCGGAATGGAGCATCCTGGTGAGGTGCAGTATAAGGCATCATCACTGTTTTTAGATCAGGGTGCAACTAAAGATCAGTTTATTTCCCGTTCTAATCTCATTTCGCATGAAACAGCACATATGTGGTTTGGCGATCTGGTGACCATGAAATGGTTCAACGATGTTTGGATGAAAGAGGTTTTTGCCAATTTTATGGCCGATAAAGTGACCGAAAAATTAATGGGTAAAAACACTTTCGACCTTAAATTTTTGCAAGATCATTACCCGGCAGCTTATGGAGTAGACAGGACCCCGGGCGCTAATCCTATTCGCCAGCAATTGGATAACTTACAAGAAGCCGGGTCAATGTATGGAAATATCATTTATCATAAAGCCCCGATTATGATGCGTCAGTTGGAATTATTGATGGGCAAAGATCATTTTCAACAGGGCATAAGGGAGTATTTAAAAAAATACAGCTATGGCAATGCTAACTGGAACGATCTGATTGCCATTTTAAGTAAATACAGTAAAAGCGATCTCTTTAGCTGGAACAAAGTTTGGGTAAATGAACCTGGAAGACCAGTTTTTAATTACAACATTGAATATAATAAAGATAAAATAAGCCACTTTAGTTTAAGCCAAAACAGTGAGATGGGGCAGCCCAGGGTATGGCCACAATCTTTTACCGTAAAGCTGGTTTATCCAACCCATAGTAAGATTTTGGTGGTAAATGCCAAAACAGCTATGACAGATTTAGCAGAGGCAAAGGGTTTACCCAAACCATTGTATATCTTATTTAATGCAAATGGTGCCGGATATGGTCTTTTCCCGGTTGAAGAAGAAATGATGGCTAATCTTTATCATATCAATGATCCTTTGGAACGTGCATCGGCCTATATTAATGCTTATGAAAATATGCTTTCGGGCAAAGTCAATAAACCAGCTGAACTTTTGAGCGTGTTTTTGCAGGGATTAGCCGTAGAGAAAAATGAAATGAACCTGAGGCTGATTACCGGATACCTCACAAATATTTACTGGACTTTTCTTCATGGCGAAGTACGGAATCGTATGCATGAAAATATGGAGAAAACCATATGGAGCGCAATGGAGCAACAGCAGATGCCAAACAACAGGAAAATTTTGTTCAATGCTTATCAAAATGTGTACATGAGTGCCGGGGCTGGAAAAAGAATGTACGATATCTGGTTCAGGCAAACAGCACCAGATGGCGTTAAACTATTAGAAGATGATTATAGTGCGCTTGCCTTAACGCTGGCCCTTAAAACGGATACCGCAAATACAATTTTAAAAGACCAGTTAGCCCGCACTAAAAATGAAGACCGCAAAAACAGGCTGATTTATTTAATGCCTGCATTATCTTTAGATGTTAAAGAAAGAAATCTCTTTTTTAGTGGTTTAAAGGACCGGAAAAATCGCCAGAAAGAAGCCTGGGTAACTACCGCCTTGTCTTATCTGCATCATCCCATCAGGCAACAAACATCTATCGGTTATCTGAAAGAAAGTTTGGATTTACTCGCAGAAATTCAGAAAACAGGAGATATATTTTTTCCTCAATCGTGGTTGGCCGCTACTTTTTCTACTTATAATAATAAAGAGGCAGATGAGGTCGTACAGGATTTTTTAAAATCCCATCCTGATTATAATCCAAAACTAAAAGATAAGATTTTGCAGACTACAGATAATCTGAGGAGGGCACGGCAAATCATGCACTAACTCAAAGAATTGATGTTTTTGTCGAGCGGGCGTTAATTTGGATTTGAAAAGGGTAAGCATTAATTTGTTTGCTCCTTTTCTTTTTGAACGGTTATTTTAATTTCAATTCTGTCGTTAAAAATCTTTTTTATTCAATTTGATTTTTCATTATTTAATTAATTCGCCGAAATTAATATTTCCAAATCTTCCTTTTTTTTCTTCTTGTCTTTGATATTCGCTTTTATAGATTAAATCATAGATTCCCGTCATCTTTACTGAAACACCCTGGAATAGAGATGTTTATCTTAATAAAACCGCTTGATTTAACTTTTTAACATTGATTGTCAAAGTACCTAAATGCTTATAGGTATTTGGGCTAAACTTAAAGTCAGAACTACAGCATCCGGTGCTATTTCTAACTTAATTAAAAGATTCAGTCTGGCTGTTCAAATCATCCAATAAACTGGTTAAAACCATTTCTCTTTTATCTTCAATAGAAGTATCATCCTGGATAAAAACGGTAAGGTTCGTGTTTTCTGCTGTTTGAGTTTGCATGAGTTGGGGATTTACGTTTGTCAATTTAATGTCTACAAATCTTTAACGCAGATTTTTGAATATGGTTTGTAACTTTTTTATTTAAACATAAATATTCCAATAAAAGAATAAATCGTTTGTGGTCAAACATTGACCTGCTTATTCGGGTTATTATTACAACAAAACAAATCCTTTTAATGAAACACTACGACGCGATAATTATCGGAGCGGGGCAGGCAGGTACACCATTGGCTAAAAAACTCGCTGAGGCTGGTAAGAAAACAGCTCTAATTGAAAAAAGATTAGTTGGTGGTACTTGTATCAATGATGGCTGTACGCCAACAAAAGCCATGATTGCTTCAGCAAAAGCCATATATCAGGCTAAAAAAGCTTCAGCATTAGGTGTTGAGATCGGAACAGTTAAAATTAACTTTAAGAAGATAAAACAGCGCAAAGATGATATTGTAGCGCAGTTCAGGGCATCATCAGAAAAAGGAATTGACGAAACGAAAGGGCTTAGGCTCATTTTCGGATCGGCAAAATTCAGCGCTGAAAAAGAATTGACCATTGCCCTTAACGAAGGTGGTGAAGAAAAAGTAACTGCTGATTTAATTTTTATCAATACCGGCGCAAAAACAGCTATACCTGATATAGCAGGATTGGACCAAATTGATTATCTTACTTCAACAACAATTTTGGATATAGACACGGTTCCAGAGCATTTGGTAGTGATCGGTGGGAATTACATTGGACTGGAGTTTGGACAGATGTTTAATCGCTTTGGTAGTAAAGTCACCATCCTGGAAAAATCTTCAAGTATATTGGCAAAAGAAGACGAAGATGTTTCGTCAGCGCTAACTGAAATCTTAACCGATGAAAAGATAGCAATCCTTACAGATACGAAAGTTGACAAAATCATTCAGGATAATAAACACCTGCAGATTTCACTTCTTTCAGGTAAAACTAAAAAGAACATCACGGCAAGTCATGTGCTCATTGCAGCCGGGCGCATACCACAAACTGCTGATTTGGGACTCGAAAATTGTGGGGTTAAATTAGATGATAAAGGCCATATAATGGTGAATGAAAAACTGGAAACCAACATAAAAGGCATTTATGCATTGGGCGATGTAAAAGGAGGGCCTGCCTTTACACACATTGCCTATAACGATTATACCATTGTTTACCGCAACCTGATTGAAGGAACGAAATATACCATTCAAGACCGCCCTGTGCCATATTGTATGTTTACCGACCCGCAATTGGGTAGGATTGGTATTTCAGAAAAAGAAGCAAAGGAAAAGAAATTAAACTATGAAGTGGCCATGATTCCAATGTCGCAGGTGGCACGTGGGATTGAAACCAACGAAACTTTAGGGTTGATGAAGGCGATTGTAGATCCGGATAAAAAAAAGATTTTGGGAGCAGCTATTTTGGCTTCAGAAGGCGGGGAGATTATGTCTGTGCTCCAAATGGCCATGGAAGGCGGTATCACTTACGATAGGATCAGGTATTGCGTTTTTGCTCATCCTACCTATACCGAATCGCTGAATAACCTGTTTATGAAACTCGATAAATAAGATGATCGAATTAAAAGAGATAAGTAAGAAATTTGGAAATACCCAGGCGGTAAAACAAGTCTCTTTTAATGTAGCCAGGGAGGAAACACTGGTCTTGTTGGGTACCAGTGGCTGTGGTAAAACCACTACCTTGAAAATGATCAACCGTTTAATCGAACCTGATGCAGGGCAGATTTTGATTAATAATGAAAACATCATTGATCAGGATCCCGATGTGTTACGTACGGGAATAGGTTACGTGATGCAGAATATCGGCCTTTTTCCACATTATACCATTGCCGAGAACATTGCACTCGTTCCAAAGCTGTTGAAATGGGATAAGGCAAAAATTATAAGCCGTACACAGGAACTGATCCAAAAACTTCATCTGCCGGAAAGTACCCTGACGATGTATCCGCATGAGTTAAGTGGCGGACAGCAGCAACGTGTAGGCCTGGCCCGTGCGTTAATTACCGATCCTTCCGTATTGTTAATGGATGAGCCATTTGGAGCGTTAGATAACGTTACCCGCACCAGTATTCAAAAAGAATTTAAGGCTTTGGAAGAGTTGAAGCGGAAAACGGTTGTGATGGTGACACATGATGTTTTGGAAGCTTTTGAGTTGGGAGACCGGATTTGTTTAATGGATAAGGGAGCGGTGGTTCAGATCGGTACACCTAAAGAATTATTGTACCGGCCGACAAACGATTTTGCAATGCGTTTTCTTGCCGGGCAGAAGCTCGCGCTAGAATTTAAAGTAATTAATATACAGGACATCTGGACTTATTTACCTGAAGAAACAGTTCATCATCATGGAAGTGTAACGGCAGATTTAAGCATATGGGAAGCCATGGAACTATTGCGGAATAAGGGAAATTCTGAACTGTACGTGGCAGGTGCGGACAAAACCATCAAATCCATCGATTTTGAGCAATTAACCAAAGGATTTAACCAATACCAAAACTTACAACTGCATGAATGAGCAACAGCAGACCTTATGGCAATTTATGTCCGGGCAGTCTGATAAATTGTTCAGCCAAACCTTGCAGCACGTAGGTTTAACCTTTATTTCTTTAATTCTTGCTATTGCTATTGGTTTACCTTTAGGCATACTGATTGCCAGAAAGCGGAGACTTTCAGGGATGGTTTTAGGGGTTGCCGGGGTATTACAAACGATCCCAAGTATTGCCTTATTGGGTTTTATGATTCCTGTTTTGGGTATTGGTGCCAAACCGGCCATTGTTGCACTGCTGATTTATGCATTGCTGCCCATTATCCGCAATACTTACACCGGTATTATCGGCATCGATTTACATGTTAAAGAGGCTGCAAGGGCTATGGGAATGAGTAAAAGCCAGATTTTGTTAAAAGTAGAATTGCCCCTCGCCATGCCTATTATTTTGGCGGGGATCCGGACTGCTACTGTAATTAATGTAGGTGTGGCCACCTTGGCTTCATTTATAGCTGCAGGAGGCTTGGGTGAATTTATTTTTGGTGGTATTTCGCTCAATAATACCAATATGATTTTGGCTGGGGCTATTCCGGCCGCCTTATTGGCGATTATACTTGATGCTTTACTTTCGCTTGTTCAAAAAATGGATGTCAAAAGGTTAAGGAAAGCTTTATATGTTTTTCCTGTCGTGATTTTAATCATGGGCGGATTTTATGCTTTACCTTCAGCATATGGCTCAACTTTAACGGCAGGATTTACACCCGAATTTATGGGCAGGCAGGACGGCGATCTTGGATTGAAATCAATTTATGGTTTAAAGATCCATACTATTGTGATCAGCGATGCGGTGATGTATAAAGCCGCTTTTGCGAAAGAATTGGATGTCATCAGCGGTTATTCTACTGACGGCCGTTTAAAAGCTTTCGACCTGAAAATCTTAAAAGATGATAAAAACATTTTTCCGCCCTATTATGCTGCACCAATTGTTCGCAATGAAGCTTTAAATCAATTTCCCGAACTCGAGAAAACTTTGAACCTGCTCTCCGGTAAAATTACAGATTCGATCATGACCGATCTGAACTATAGAACTGATTATCTTCATCAACAGCCGGAACGGGTAGCGAAGGATTTCCTGATCAGCAATGGCTTGTACAAAGCGCCTAAAAACGGACATCAGGGCACTGTACGGATCGGTTCGAAGATTTTTGGTGAACAATATATTCTTGCAGAAATATACAGCATGCTCATTAAGGGAAATACTAATTATGCTGTAGCCACCAAAACCGGTTTGGGCGGAACCAAAATCTGTTTTGATGCGCTTATGAATGATCAGATCGACTTTTATCCCGAATATACCGGAACAGGTCTGTTGGTGTTGTTACAGCCAGATCCAAAAATTGTAAAGGAAATGGCATACGATAAAGAAAAGACCTATAACTACGTAAGCACCGAATTTGAGAAAAAGTTTAAAATCAAATGGCTCAAGCCCATCGGTTTTAATAATTCATATGCTTTAATGATGCGGCAAAAACAATCAAAAGAACTGAATGTTAATAGCATCACAGACCTTAAAAACTATCTTGATAAAAATTAATGACACTAGTAGAAGAATACCTGCAGATTAGGAAATATTCCGAACAGGTTTGTGAACCTTTACAAACTGAAGATTATGTGGTGCAGCCTGTTGTAGATGTAAGTCCGCCTAAATGGCATTTAGGGCATACCACCTGGTTTTTTGAAACCTTTATATTAAAACCATATTCGGCAAACTATCAGGTATATAACGATGATTTTAATTTCGTGTTCAATAGTTATTACGAAACCGTAGGCAGTCGTGTAATCCGTACCGATCGGGGCAATTTAAGCCGCCCGGGCGTGAATGAAATTTATCAGTACCGTGCTTACGTAGATGAGGCGATGGTAAGTTTTTTAAGTACAGCGCTAAATGCTGAAATTAAGGAATTATTGGTTTTGGGCTTTAACCACGAGCAGCAGCATCAGGAATTGTTGTTAACCGATATTAAGTATATTTTAGGCAATAATCCATTATTTCCGGTTTATGCTAAAGACAAAAAAGAAGTTTTGGCATTTGACAATGAATCCGGTTGGACCGATGTTCCGGCTGGAATCTATGAAGTTGGTTACGAAGGGACCGGATTTAGCTTTGACAATGAATTGAACAGGCATCAGGTTTACTTGCACGATTTTTCTATCAGTAAAACACTGGTCAGCAATGCTGAATTTTTAGCATTTATCCATGCCGGTGGATACGAAAATTTTAATTTTTGGCATGCCGAGGGTTGGGACTGGGTAAAAAACAACCAAATCAATTCACCCATGTATTGGCATTTAATAGATGGCGAATGGTTTAATTATACTTTAGGCGGACTTTTGCCTATTGATCCCAATGCGCCGGTAAGTCATGTGAGTTATTATGAAACTTATGCCTATGCCAGTTGGAAAGGCATGCGTTTGCCTACTGAATTTGAATGGGAAGCAGCCGCAAAAAACTTTAATTGGGGCGAAAGGTGGGAGTGGACTGAAAGTGCATATCTCCCATATCCTGGTTTTAGTAAGGCGCCAGGCGCAATAGGCGAATACAACGGCAAATTTATGGTCAATCAAAAAGTACTTCGCGGGGCTTCCATCGCTACACCTCAAAATCATTCACGTATTACTTATCGAAACTTCTTTCATCCACATTTAAGATGGCAATATACGGGCATACGCCTGGTAAAATAAAATCAGTATGAACACCACTACCATTGAAATACCAACCGACAACAAAACACAGTTTCTTCAGGAAACCTTAACAGGACTACAATCTGAACCTAAATTTATGCTTTCCAAGTATTTTTATGATGCTACCGGAGACCGCATATTTCAGCAGATTATGGAAATGGAAGAGTATTATCTAACCAATGCAGAGATGGAAATCCTCCAAAATCAATCTGCACAACTTTCTGAAGCTATATCTGCACATGGAACAGCTTTCGATCTGATCGAATTGGGTGCAGGCGATGCCACTAAGTCTGTCCATTTGTTAAAATCCCTGCTGGATGCTCAAATGGAATTCAGCTATTTTCCTATTGATATTTCGGAACATGTTATTTTGGATCTGGAAGAAAATCTGCCTAAAAAACTTCCTGCATTGGATATTACAGGCTTAAATGGCGATTATTTTGACATGCTGAAAAAGGCTGCTGAACTATCTGACCGTAGAAAAGTAGTGCTATTTATGGGGGCAAATATTGGTAACATGACCGTTGCTGATGCGGAAATTTTCTGTATTTCGCTAAAGCAGCTACTATCTCCAAACGATTTACTCATTATTGGCTTTGATCTTAAAAAAAATCCGCAACAGATTCTGGCTGCCTATAATGATAAAGGTGGAATTACCAGATCTTTCAATCTCAATCTGCTTCACCGCATCAATAAAGAACTTGATGGTGATTTTAATGCTGATCAATTTGAACATTATGCCAGTTATGATCCGGCATCAGGCGCCTGTAAAAGTTACCTCATCAGTTTAAAAAAACAGACAGTAAATATTGGGCATCATGTTATTCATTTTGCCGAGAATGAGTATATTTTTATGGAAATCTCACAAAAATATTCCTTAGGTGATGTTGATCAATTGGCCTCGAAAACCGGCTTTAAACCGCTTCAACGTTTTTTTGATCACAATAAATATTTTGTAGATGCCATTTGGCGGGTAGATTAGTTCTTCCCGTCTAAAATTTCAAGCAGCCGGTTTAAATCTTCATCCGTATTATAAAAATGGAAGGATATCCTGGTACCAGCACCCCTGGGTGAACCGAGAATTTTTGCAGCAGCCAGTTTATCTGCTGTTTTTTCATCTAGCGGCATACTCATAATGGTGGATTGATACTTCCTATTGAGCATCCAATCGGGTACTAATCCCCTCGCATTTAAGGCCAACCTGGCCTGATTACTGAGCGTTTGTGTGGTTTTTTCAATATAATCAAATCCCATTGTCGCCAGGTCATTTAAACTTTCGTTTAAGGTGCCAAAGTTTAAAGTATCCAGGTGCCCGGGTTCGAAACACATGGATAAATGGTGTTTTCCTTTTAAAAATGGCGCCACTGGGAGGCTAGCCAATTTGTTTTTTGCGTAAATCGCATCTTTTATCTGATCGGATAACATTACATAACCATTTCCATATCCGGCCAAAAGCCATTTGTATCCACTGCCAATTAATGCATCTAAGCCCGATTTTTCAAAATTAAAGACTGTGGTACCTAAAAACTGAGTGCCATCACCAACCAATAATAGGTTAGGGTAGGTTGTTTTTAGCTTCCGGATAAAATCATCATCCATTCTGAAGCCACTGATGTACTGTACCATGCTAAATGCCAGTATGGTAGGTTTAAATTCTTCTATGGCATTAATGATGTTTTCCTCCAGTTTTTCATCAATTGGCACACTATAATAAGCAAAACCCATGCTCATTATGGGGTAACTTACCGAGGGATATTCTTCCTCTAAGAGTAAAAAACGATGATTTCTATCTAATCCGTTCAATAAAATATTGAAGCCTACCGAAAAATTCTGAACGAGATAAGTGTTTTCAGGCTTTGATCCAAAATGTTTGGCGATGTTATTTCTAAGGTCAGTAATAAGGGACATACTTTCCATTTTGAAAACGCTTCCACCAGTCATGAACGCTTCATCATGCCGGGACCGCCATTCAGCTAAACTAGTTGATAAAATGCCCGAATTGGCTGTGTTAAGATAGGTATATTCTTTGAGGATAGGGAAAGATAGATTCATGCTCAAAATTAAAAGAATTGTGCATTAAAAATAAGTGCTGCCCAGCAAAATTAATTTTTATACAAACCTATGAGAATCAGGATTGTTGTTTTATAAATACGGATATATTATGGAAAGTGAAACCGCAATATTGGTTAATGAATTAAAAAAGCTTTTAAACGGGGGTGGCGCGCATGTAGGGTTTAAGGATGCTGTTGCCAATCTACCTTTTAGGCTCCTGGGCGAAAAGCCTTATCATTTGCCTTATAGCATCTGGCAATTAGTAGAACATATTAAAATCGCCCAATGGGATATGCTGGAATTTAGTAAAGACGGAGCCCACCAATCGCCAAAATGGCCCGATGAATATTGGCCTAAAGAAATGGCTCCAAAAAACGAAGAAACCTGGAATAACACTTTAAAGCAGATCGACGATAATCTCCAGGCATTTATAGCGCTTTTGGAATCATCAAACCTATACGATGCCATACCACATGGCGATGGACAGCGTATTTTGACTGAGGCTTTACAGATTGCAGATCACAATGCTTATCATATTGCCGAAATTGTGGTCATCAGGCGTTTGCTTGGTGCATGGAATGTTACTTAAGGTTAGCCTTGAGGCTTGTATTTTGCCATCAAAGTAGTTAATTATGGCCAGGTCGATCGCCAAATTAATTGTCTGTTCTTCCAAAAAAAAGAATTAAAAAATTAAGCTATGTTAAAAAACTCAAAAGCATTCAGCTCGTTTTCTGTAGCTGATTTACAGCAGGCAAAAGAATTTTACCAGGGTATATTGGGCCTCGAAGTTATAGATAACCCAATGGGCGTGATTGAAGTGGTGGTTTCCGGGTCATCACATATACTGCTTTACCCAAAACCTAATCATGTTCCGGCAACTTTTACAGTGCTTAACTTTCCGGTTGAAGATATTGATCAGGCTGTTGATGAATTGATAGCAAAAGGGGTAAAGTTCGAGATGTACAATCAGGAATCAATCAAAACAGACCAAAAGGGTATTTCGCGTGGAAACGGTGGGCCGGATATTGCCTGGTTTAGAGATCCTTCAGGCAATATTTTATCTGTTTTGGAGGCAGAATAGGCCCAAACTTCCGAAGTTTGCACTATGGACTAACGGCCCTGCTAACTTCGGAAGTGTTATCCCAATAGTCCAAAGCACTGATGCGCAATTTCGTACTCTTCATTAGTTGGAATAACCAATATTTTAACCTTTGCAGCTGCTGTGTTAATCTCTTTTAATTCTCCATTGTACGCTGTATTAAGTGTTGGATCTAATTCAATCCCTAAATATTCCAGTTCCGAACATACGGCCTCACGCATGTTGCTGTCGTTTTCACCAACACCAGCGGTGAATACAATGGCATCAATGCCATTCAAAACAGCTGCATAGGCTCCTATAAACTTCTTAATCCTGTAAGCATAGAGTTTAATGGCTAAAAGAGCCGCTGCGTTGCCTTCGTTTACCATTTTTCTGATATCGCGCATATCACTTGAGCCACCTACACCCAAAAGCCCGGATTGTTTGTTAACCAGATTACTCAGTTGTGCCAAAGTATATCCGGAATGTTCCATTAAATGAAAAATAACCGATGGATCGATATCTCCGGAACGTGTGCCCATCATTAGCCCGCTTAAAGGTCCAAAACCCATACTGGTATCTATCGATTGACCATTTTTGATAGCTGTTATGCTGCAACCGTTACCCAAGTGAATGCTGATGATTTTGCTGTCTTTTTGGTCTAACCAATTAATTGCCTGCTCGCTTACATATTTATGGCTGGTACCATGAAATCCATACACCCTGATGCCATATTCTTTGTAATACGATTCTGGAATGGCATAACGATAAGCCTGTTCTGGTATAGTTTGATGAAAAGCCGTGTCAAAAACAGCAATTTGTCTGGCATTTATAAAAGTCTGTTCGGCTACTTCAATGCATTTATAATTTACGGGATTATGCAACGGGGCCAGTGAAAACAGCTTTTTGATCTGTTGTTTTACCTTGTCTGTAATGATGGTAGGGCCTGAAAAATGTTCACCGCCATGCACTACGCGGTGGCCAACAGCTGCAATATCATCAGGACTTGCAATTACTGCGTAGGCTCCCTGCGTTAATAAGGCCAAAACCTTTTTTAATGCTTCACCATGGTTGGCTATAAAACCAGGCTCTTCCATACTGAATTTTTCGCCATTGCGATAAACCGTATGTTTTGTAAAAGAGCCCTCAATGCCAATGCGTTCTGCCATCCCGCTGCAAACAGGCGCTTTTTCCGGCATTTTAAAAAGCTGGTATTTTAAGGAACTACTTCCAGAGTTGATAACTAAAATGTTCATATTAAATGTCTTGACATTGGATTGCTGTAATCACAACGGTATTAAAAATATCATCAACGGTACAACCGCGACTCAAATCGTTTATAGGTTTGTTTAAGCCCTGTAACATTGGGCCAATAGCCAATGCGCCGGTTTCGCGTTGTACAGCTTTATAGGTATTATTGCCGGTATTTAAATCAGGGAAAATCAATACACTGGCTCTGCCCGCTACTTCAGATCCGGGGAGTTTTTGTTTGCCCACAAGGGGATCTACAGCAGCATCATATTGTATCGGTCCTTCAATTTTCAATTCCGGATGTCTTGCTTTAACTATGGCGGTGGCTGCTCTTACGCGTTCTACATCTTCACCTTCGCCTGATGTGCCGGACGAATAAGATAACATGGCTATACGTGGTTCAATACCGAATTTTGCACTGCTTTCTGCCGAGGAAATGGCTATCTCCGCCAATTGCTGGGCAGTTGGATTGGGGTTAACTGCACAATCGCCAAATATGGCCACGCGTTCTGGCAGGCACATAAAGAAAATGGAAGAAACGACGGATACACCTGGCTTGGTTTTAACAAATTGTAAAGCAGGCCTGATGGTATGCTGAGTGGTATGCACAGCGCCTGAAACCATTCCATCTGCATCGCCTTTATAAACCATCATGGTTCCAAAATAAGAAACGTCGGTCATCATGTCTCTGGCCATTTCCAGGTTTACATTTTTGTTTTTACGCAGTTCATGTAAGGTATTTACATAGTCGCTATAATGTGCTGAATGGGCAGGGTTATGTATTTTTAAGCTATTGATATCCAGGTTTAACCCGAGCCTTTTTATACTGTTTGTAATTTCGATGGGATCGCCCAGGAGCGTAATGTCTACAATATCCTGGGTAATGAGTTTTTCTACCGCCTTTAAAATGCGCTCATCATTACCTTCTGGTAAAACGATATGTTTTTTATCGCGTTTTGCCCATTTAACCAATTGATATTGAAACATGTGTGGGGTAATGCCCTGGTAGCTGAAAGTAATGATTTTATCATCAAGTGCTTTAATATCTACATACTTTTCGAAAAGTTCTATGGCCAACGCAATTTTTTTCTTGTTTTCGATAGTAATTTTGGAGTGGATCCCACCAATAGTAGTTGTGGTTTCAAAAGTTCCTTTTTGTACGGCTATAATGGGGATGATGGTCTGTAAGCCTTCAATCAGTTTAATAATCGGTTCATCCGGCAAACTACCGGCGGTTAAAACAATGCCTGCAACCTTTGGATAATTGGCTGATAAATTGGCCTGAAGGGCGCCAATAATAATATCACCACGGTCGCCCGGGGTAACAATAAGCAGGTTATCTTTAATGTGCCTTAAAAAATTAGGTAACATCATGGCACCGGTTACAAAATTATCCACCTGATTATCCAGCAGTTCTGTGCCAAAAAGTACCTCACCACCAAGCGCCAAGGTAATTTCTTTCATGGTTGGACTTTGCAGACCTGTTTCAGTCGGAATTACGGCGATCAGTAATTCAGCTGGTAACTGATTGCTTAAAGCTTGTTTAATACGGTCTGCCTCTTCCGGATTTACCATATTTGCCACTACACCTAAAACCTGTACATCGCGCAACAAAAAATTGCGGTAGATATTGATGGCTGATTTAAAAAGCTGACTTGCCGTTTTATTTTTTCCAGATACGACTATTAAAACAGGTGCACCTAAGTTTTTGGCCATCAGTGCATTAGATTCGAACTCGAATGCTGTGCCTTCACCCAAAAAATCGCTTCCTTCAATTACGGTGAAATCGTAATTATCTTCTAATTTTTTATATTTACTGATGATGGTATTGATAATTCCGCCACTATCTTCTGATTGGTGGAGCATTTCCTGGCGGGTAAAAGCAAAAGCATCCTCATAATTAACAGGGAGCGAAAAATAATCTAGCATAGCTTCTACATGCTCATCTTTTTTGTTCGGATCGTCTTGTGCAATAATGGGTTTAAAATAACCCACTTTTTGGGTTTTTGCCAACAACATATTAATCATCCCGAAAGCAATTACGGATTTGCCGGTATAAGGTTCGGCTGAAGCAATGAATATATTTTTAGTCATAATAAAAGAGGAAATGCATATCAATAACGAATGATGCCCAATATAGTTGGAAATATTTATTTTAAAAACTAAAGTAGGTGAAGTTATTGCTGCTTGGTATGCGTTAGCCTATTGTGCAGACCATAGGAAATCCTTCGACAGGCTGAGGATTGACAATTCTATTTAGTGTTTACCTTAATTTAAGGTCCTAAACATTTGATTCAATCAATAACTTCAGCATTTTTAGCCTGTGTATAATGGGCAGATTCACTTTTGCATCAGGGTTGAGCTTTAGCGGCATCAGATGGCTTTCCAAAAAATGATCATAGTCGGTAATTACGGTTGCCTCATTTAGATAAATGGGAACCTGCTGTTTACCGGCCTGGGCAAAAAAATCTTCTAACTGCTGTATTTCTTGGGTGGTCATGTTGCAAAGTTATCATTATGTAATGAGTTGGGCCAAACAAAATGAAGTGTTAATGAGTATCCCGCTCATGTTCAATCTAAATAAATTTAACTGGTGTAATACACTCAAGATGATTACTGATTTTATTACATTAGTTTTTCATCGCATAGTCTAGTGCATTATCATTTCCCTTTAATAAATCTGATAGATTCTTTGGAATTTTAACTTCGGGTACGAGTGGCCCATCATGCCCTTTCCAATTTTCCCAGTACTGTGTAGAGTAATTTACCTGTAATTTGGTATTTGGTAAACTAAATGCGCGTACCTCTCCATAATGGTTAATGGTACCTGCCGTAGTTTCCCCAATTAAAATGGCTTTTGTTTCTTTTTTAAGTTTGATGGCATTCATAATGGCAGAAGAAAAAGTAGCCCGGCCAATTAACACGAAAATCTTTCCCCTTTTATTTAAATCATGGTTTTTGAGTTTTTCGATAAAGGGTTCCAATATTGCACTGTTCCCACCGCCATTCATCCTTAAGTCGATAATGATGCGATTTGGTTTTTGTTTTTCAATTTCGTTAAATAAGTTATTATTAAAAGCATCAAAAGGCTTTTTCGGATCATCCCGGCATTTGTTGTAATTGAAATACAAATTGCCATTTTCAATTGTATACCAGTAATTTTCCTGGTGGGTATTGGCAAGTAAGTTGCCATATACAGGCGCATACACCATATCTATTTTCCTGCTTTTTGGTATGGCAGCTAACTTCACCTTTAACATTTCACCATTTGGATTTAAAAGTTCGAGGTTTACATCACTTAGGCTAGGGCTCAAATTTAGTGCATAAAGCAAACCGGGACTAGCCAGATAACTTGCTTCAGCGATATTAAAATAAGGAATATTGCCAGAGATAATTACAGATGAAATGGTTTTTTCTGCTTCTGATAAAGTTTTGCCGCCAATTCGGATCACCTTTGAAAGTAAAAGCTGCTTATTTGCTTCATCTGTTGAGGTAACGACCAGTCCATCATCAAATCTTTCAAATTTTATCGGGTATTTAGTGGTATACGGAGGGATTATTGTACTGTGCTCATCACCAATAGCGGCTTGTATTTTCATGATTTCCACATAAAATTTTTCAGCGGAGATATTAGCGGTCTGCGCTTCGAGATGGGCTATCATTGTATTAAATTCTGGTTTAGAGAGTTTTGCAAAAAGATTTTTGTGTTTAACCGGAAGGCTATCTTTATAGAATTTTAAATCATCACTAAAGATGTTTTTTGAAGTTTGTGCATCGGTGTAAGTAGCACATAATGATAAGATTATGAAGAGGAAGCAGCTAATTTTTTTCATTTGTATATTATTTACATAAAAGTCGTAGAATTTTGGAAAAAGTTGCTCGGGTGAAAAAGTTTTTGATCATCATCCTAAATATATTGCCTTTTTTTTTAGGATTTGATTTTATGGCTAAAATTTTTAGCTTAATTTTGTGCTACCCTAATTGATTTTTATGATTTGTGAAGAGAATGGATAATGCTGAAATCAGAACAGATATTCCTGTTGAGAAGGTGCTTCGTGGTATTCCATCACCTAAAAAGGAATATTACCGAAAAGAAACAGTGTGGCATCGCGATTGGAAGTTGGCTTTTCCGCCATCATTTAGAGAAGTTGGCTTTTATGATGCTGCCAATTCCGATCTTCACCGGGCAGATATATTTACCCCATCCGGTTATACCATTGAATTTCAAAATTCACCCATTACACTGGCTGAACTGAATAGCAGGGAGGCTTTTTATCCAAATTTGATATGGGTATTGAACGGTAAGAAATTTAAGGGCTTTAAAATATTGAAGCATCTGCCAGACGTAGACGATCCAAAGTTAGATGGATATGAGTTCTGCCATTCCGATCACCTTTCGATGGTTAGAAAAGCAGAAGTAATGCAGGGGATACCTCATCCAAAAATACTTAACTTTTACCATGCGGAACTGAAAGGAATAAAACTTACCTCCAACTTATATTCTTTTTGCTGGAAACAGCCTCATAGCGTATGGTATGCTGCTACTGCGAAGATTATTGTTGATTTTGGCGGCCATTTTTTGTATGAACTGAAACAGCGGAAACAAATAAATGGAAATTATCCCTATCTAAAAATGATAAGCAGAAAAACGTTTGTTGATTGGCATACCCCGCCAGAGATTTAGAAATCCATAGATGTATTGGTGAAATTTTTTTTTCACGGATAAAGGACTTCATGAATATGCTGGTTTAAAGGTCGCTTTATTTTGCTTCGCAGATGACTAGCCTTTTTAGTGGATTCTATCGAGTTAACATCATTTCGGGCGAAACGCTGAGAAGTAGAGAAATCTTTAAATTGGAATAGCCTAAAAAATGGGCTTATTAATAATTTTAATAAACAGGAACGATTGAACTAAAGTTATAAATGAATGGAAGAATTAAGTAGTAGGTATTAAATCATTTACTACCTTTCGTGGATCTCTCCAATTGCTATGCTTCGGTCGAAGATAACCATTTTACAAAACTTTCAGCCCGTTTAAAATACTTTTAAAAGAAATCATCATGGAGAGAAGGTTCCTGAAAAGGGAAGCATATTCCTTCTCCCAATGATAAAACGATAGGCATTTTATTTCATGCTATCTTTAATTTTGTTGATCATCTCCAGATGGCTCTGAACAATTGGTGCAGTTTTCGTCGCAAAAGCTTTAAGATCTGCATCTTTTCCATCCTTTGATTCATCTTCCATTAGTTTTAAGGTAGATTTGTGCCCGTCAACCATGGCATTTACATAAGCCTTATCAAAATCTGCACCTGTTTTTTTGCTCAGGTCTTCCATTTTTTTCTTGTGCTCATCGTCTACTGTACTTGGAAGCGTAATGTTTTTCTGTTTTGCTATGGACATCAACTCCGCATTTGCCATACCATGGTCTTTAACCATCATGGTTGCAAATTCTTTAACCTGCGCATTACTGCTTTTGTCGAGGGCCATTTTTCCCAATTCTACCTCAGCCATGCCGCCAACAGCTGCCTGAGTGGTAAATTTGGCATCTGCTTCGTCTACTGCAATTCCGCCTGTAGCCGCGGTATTGGTGGTGGTGTCTTTGGCCATGTTTAAACTATCGGCGCTTTCTTTGGCATCTTTATTCCCACCATTACAAGCCTGAAAGGCCAGGGCAGAAACAGCCATTACATAAATAAACTTTTTCATATACATTGTTTTTGTTGTATATGTTTAACACGTTTTGGCACGAAAGGGTTTTAAGCTTTTCGAGATTGGTAAACTCACCTAATAGTCAGATGCTCAGAAAGCTATACTTATTGATGAGCCAAGAGGGATATATCTGCACAAATTATATGTATTCTTATTTGGACTTGATCTAAATAAGCTCTATTTTTGCCGAAGATAAGAAAGCCACACGGTTCGGACCCGTGTGGCAAAACCGGAAATCCGGCTCACCTTTAATCTCCATTAAAAGTCATGCAAATTAAGAAAATTTTGCTATTGGGCATACTATGTGCCTGTGTAATTTTTACTTCCGCCCAAAATCGACCGTTGAGCGTTTCCGGGCAAATTAAAACCAGCAGTGGTGAGCCCCTTCCCGGTGCCACCGTTAAATTACATAAAACCAATTACGGCACCTTAACAGATCAGAACGGAAATTTTAAACTCTCCAATATTCCTTTGGGTAATTACACCTTACAGGTATCGGCAATTGGTTTTAAAACGCAGAAAAAGGAAATTAAGCTTGCAGATGGACAGGCCGGGAATTTCAATTTCAGCCTCTCAGAATCTGCTGAGCAAATGGAAACCGTTAATGTAATCGGTAGAACCACCAGTCAGGAAGTGAACCGGCAGGCTTTTAACGTGACTGCTGTTGATGCCAAAAAACTTTATAACACCACGCTTGATATTTCTGGTGCTTTAGATCGCGTTGCCGGTATTCGGGTAAGAGAATCGGGCGGGGTTGGATCAAATTTCAACCTTTCACTGAACGGTTTTTCTGGTCATCATGTGAGGTATTTTATCGACGGTATTCCAATGGATAATTTTGGATCATCATTCCAGATCAATAATATCCCCATTAATATAGCCGATAGAATAGAAGTGTATAAAGGTGTGGTACCCATGTGGTTGGGCTCTGATGCTTTAGGTGGCGCCATTAACATTGTAACCGGCGATCGTTACCGCAACTATGCTGATGTTTCTTATTCTTTTGGGTCATTTAATACGCATAGAAGCGTAATTAATGCCGCAGTTACTTCAGCAAACGGTTTAACATTTCAATTAAATGCCTTCCAGAATTATTCGGATAACAATTATAAGGTTAATGTAGAAGCCTCAGATATTTATACCGGAGCTTATGCACCTATAGCCTCTTTAAGGAGGTTTAACGATACTTACCATAACGAAACTTTAATTGCAAATGTGGGTGTGGTGGGTAAAAGCTATGCCGATAAATTATTGTTTGGGATTACTGTTGGCCAGAATTATAAGGAAATACAAACTGGGGCCAGAATGGTTTCTGTTTTTGGTGGCTGGCACCGCAGGGGAAATATCTTAATGCCCACCTTAAAATATAAGAAAGAAAACCTGATCAAAGGTTTGGATGTAACCATTAACGCCAGTTACAATTTAGGGCACGAGCAGAATATAGATACTTTAAATGTGCGGTATGACTGGTATGGGAACAGCAAACCCAATGGAACGAATGGCGAACGCTCCCGGAGTTTGTACAAATACAAAAACAACAACGGTTTGGCAACAACGATGTTAAACTACAAAATAGACGACAATCAATCCGTAGCGTTAAGTAATGTATTTACCACTTTTAACCGAAAAGGCAGTGATGAGTTAAATCCAACTAATGCAGATTACGAGCGGCCAAAGAAAACCAATAAGAATGTGCTGGGGCTTGGTTATAATTTTGATGTAAAAGATAAATGGGGGGCAACCATTTTTGGTAAATATATCAATCAGGGCAACGTGAACGGAAACGGCAGCAATGCTGGTAAAAACAGTATCGATAGGCTGGGCTATGGTACTGCGGTTACCTACTTTATTAACCGTAACATGCAATTAAAAGCCTCTTACGAACTAACCAATCGCATGCCCGAAGCTCAGGAGATTTTTGGCGATGTAGAAAACCAGGATGCCAACCCGGGTTTAAAACCCGAAAAAAGCGATAATTTTAATTTAGGAATCAGTTACGCCTTTTCTATAAATAAGGAGCATAACTTCTCCGTTACGGCTAATGGCATATACCGTAATGCAACCAATTTTATCTATAACAGATTGAACCAAAATCAATCGAAACTGGTTGCCGATAACCGTGATGGGGTAAGAACAGTAGGTGGTGATGCCGAAATCAGGTATTTGTATCAAAATTGGTTAAGTGCTGGTACCACCGTTACTTACCAGAACCTTAAAAACCTTCAGAAATACGAAATTAATCCAGGTACAGGCCAAAAGTTTACCAATGTAAGCAATGTATACCTGGATCAGATGCCAAACATTCCTTACTTGTATGGAAACGGAGATGTTTCGGTTTCGTTGAAAGATGTGGGCCATGAGGGCAATAACCTGTCAATTGGTTATAACTTATTATATGTGCATGCTTTTTGGCTGTATTGGCCAAGTCAGGGAGCCACTGCTGATAAAAAAGTGATTCCCCGGCAACTCAATCACGATTTAAACCTGGTGTACAGTTTAAAGCATGGCCGCTATAATATTGGGGTAGAAGCCAAAAATATCACCAATGCCGATCTCTTCGACAATTTTAGCCTTCAAAAACCCGGTCGGGCGTTCTACCTCAACCTGAGATATTTCATCAATTAAAATCAATAATTAAATAGATAAATAAAAGTAATATGAAAACAAACTTTACCAAAGCGTTTATCGCTCTAGCTTTCGCTGCCGTACTTATCTCTTGTTCAAAAAAAGAAGAAGGCGAAAATGTTCCTGAAAACCCGGGCAATTTTATCCTGGCGGTTACACCAGTTGCCTCTACAGGCGTTGCCGATTACCTGCTTACAGCTAGCGATCTGGAAAAAGGTACAATCTCTACCGCCGGAAACGGAGTGGAGCAGGACGGAACTTACCGTTATTATGTTACGCACAACAATAAGTTTTTCAGCATGCTTTACGGACAGGGAAATCCGGGGGCAGTAACTACTTATAACATTTTGGCTGGAAAACTGAATAAGGTTTCTAATTTTCAGACAGAAACCGTTCAGGCTTTTGCGCCGGTTAACGATGATCTGTTATTGGTTAAAATCCCCAGAAATTTAGCCGCTCCAACAGCAAACTGGTATAAAGTAAATACCAATAGCCTTTTAATCTCCGGCGAAGGGACATTGGATGCCACTCTTCCGGCAAACAACGGGGAAATTGCACACTTTAGCTGGATTAAACAGGTAGGAAACAAAGTTTATGCACCATTTTTCTGTATCTACGGCAGCAGATTCTGGACGAAATACCCTAACACGGCCTGGATAGCTGTATATTCTTATCCGGAGATGAAATTAGAGAAAGTGATTAAAGACGACCGCACGAGTTTTATCGGAAGATATTTTACAGATGGATTGGGCGTAGTTGAAAACGGAGATGTTTATGCATTTTCGACTTCAGTGGCTGTTGACGATAATACTGAAACCACAGATGTGCTGACCGATTCTAAAATCACCTCTACAAAACCTTCAGCCATTACCAAAATTAAAGCCGGTACCACCGAGTTCGACTTAACTTATTTTCTTGATTTTGAGTATGCATCTGGTGGTTATGCAATTACCAATTGGATTTATATCGGTGGTAATAATTTTATCGTAAATGCGGTATTAAAAGCCAATAAAGGTGCCTATACAGTGGGTAAGACCATTGGAGTATTAAATGTGGTTGATAAAACTTTTAAAAAGGTTAGCGGACTTCCTGCCGAAAGTGCTATTTCTAGTGTTACTACGAACAACTACACGCCAAAAGATGGAAAACTGGCTTACATGGGCTTTAACTTAAGTGATGGTACAAGCTACGTGTACAAAATTGATGCTGCTACCGCAACGGCTACAAGAGGCTTAAAAGTAGAGGGCGGCGTAATTACTGCTGTTCAACATTTAAAATAGCCTCAGATATTAATTATAAAACTAAACAGAACAGCATAATGGCAACAGTAAACAAAACCAACCCGGTAAAGAAAAAAAATAAAGATTCATTGTTTAGCAGAATCAATAAATGGCTTCACCTCTGGCTTGGCCTCATATCTGGTATCATTGTTCTGATTGTTTGCATAACCGGCTGTATCTGGGTTTTTAATGAAGAAATTACAGGTTTATTGGAGCCGGAAACCAAGGTTGAAAAGCAAGATAAACCTGTAATTACACCATCGCAGCTGACTGCAATTGCGTTTAAGCTTTATCCCGATAAAATTCCTTCTTATGCACAGTATCAACAGGGAAGGTCAATCAGTTTAAATTTAAGGGGAAAAAAGGATGAAGGGCGTCGTGGAGGGGGCACGAATTTAAAAATTAATCCTTACACAGGTGCCGTAATCAGTACAGTGGTTCATAAAAAGGGAGAGGTTGATTTTTTTAGGTTTATCCTCAATGGTCACCGTTTTTTATGGTTACCCTATGCTATCGGAAGGCCTATTGTAAATTATGGTACCATGATATTTGTAATTTTGCTCCTTACAGGTTTAATCTGGTGGTACCCTAAAAAATGGAACAAATCAACCCGCGATAAGAGTTTCAAAATTAAATGGGGCGCTTCATTTAAAAGGGTAAACCTTGATTTGCATAATGTACTCGGTTTTTATTCTTTGATCTTTTTATTATTTATCGCTTTAACCGGCATGGTTTATGGCATTAAATGGTACAGTGAAGGTTTATATTGGGTAACTTCTGGTGGCGACAAATTGGGCGATTTTCGACGAGTGGAATCAGATTCTCTGGCTGTTGGAAAATTCTATACCCCAGAAAAGGCGATGGATAAGGCCTGGCAGAAAGTCATTAGCCGCCATCCAAAATCGAAGGGTTTTTACTACAATTTTCCTGATACTTCAAAAGCAAAAGCTACCATCAATATTATCGTTTATCCAAATGCCGGTCAGTTTTACAATAACCAGAGTTATACGTTCGATCAGCATACTTTAAAAGAATTTAAACCCGAAGGGGTTTATTCCATTGCTTACGAAAAAGCTGGCTTTGGTGGTAAACTAAGGAAAATGAATTACGATATCCATGTGGGGAGCATCTTGGGTTTCCCGGGCAAAGTAATGGCTTTTTTAGCATCACTAATAGGGGCTAGTTTACCCATAACCGGATTTTTGATCTGGTATGGTAGAAAATTTAAGAAGAAAACGACAAAGAAAGTACCTGTTTTAACTGAAGAAGGTAATACTAATGGTAATTTTAAACCTCGGGCTAAAATTCCGCTAAAAAGGGTAGAAGAGGTTGTAGAGTAATACCCTTTGTCTCTCGAAATCGTTATACTGAGCTTGTTTTACCAGCAGGATAGTATTTTCAACTGCCTTACAGCTACTTCGTGGTCAGCATCTTTCTTGATCGATCCTAAAATAATCCTAAGTCGTGATGCAATGAACTCCCGGACATTGTCCGGGAATCATTCTTAAAGCTTTACGATTTTACCTTTTTGGCTTTTGGTTCAGGTTTTTCCGGTAATTGGATCGATAAAATCAAATCAATGCTTTCCGAGTTAATTTCATAATCGGCTGCAATTTTCTCCCATCTTTTTAATTCTGCCTGTAAGGTTTCAATTTCCTTACCTAGTGATTCGATCTTATTCTGGATTGATTTTCTAACGTTCATGTTTGCCATAACACAAAATTATGATTTGATGGCACATCTAAAAACTTCTTTTTGTCAGTTGTGTCAATAAAAATTGCTAAGTGTTCTATTTCAGTGGGTTTTATTCTGATAATATTTTCAACAATGGTTAAAAGCCGAAGAATTTAGCGGTCTTGGATTTACAGTAGTAATTAATTTATAAGCATAAAACCAAACTTATTTGTTGATGGTTTTAGGTAGTTGCTCAGGATATTTTCTATACAGATAAAAACTATATTGCTTTCAAAGATGAAAAATGACTGAAGAGACTTTAAAAATACTTATCGAGCGTTAATCCATACGTTAAGTTTAAGTTTTCACTACGGGTAATATTCAGTTTATTATAATTTAATGCGGTAGTGAGGCTGATCCATTTGCGTAGTTTTAAGCCAAGTGCAGTAGTAGAACGGATAATATGATCGCCTTTTCTATCAAACGAGTTTTGCAGGAAATGATTTCCATCAATCGTAATCAGTTCCTTTATTTCAAAATGATATTGTAACCTAAGTGAATTCCGGTACGTGTGATAGCTATCCCCCACTATCAGGCTGCTTTGATCAAATAATACGCCATCGCTTAAATTAATGTATGCATTTGGCTTATCTAATATGCTGTAGGCAATGCCTCCACCTGCAAGTAATTGGTTTTTTAATTTTAACGAATAACTGGTATTGTAATTCACCAGGCCCCAATAATAAAAATGCGGAAAGGTTTTATACAGGTTAAAGTTTAAGGTGGTAGAGAAATCATTGTTTGTCAAATCGCTGTTTTGCTTTCCGTAAAGCCATGCAGAAGTTGAATTTAAAACGAAACTCTTCTTTTTCAACCCAAAATTAAGTGCGTTGTTCAATAAATATGCGCGGTCTTCATTGGTGCGATTAATAGATCCGGTTGAAGTGAGCAACACATGGTAATTGATGCTATCGGTATATTGAGCATAGGATTTGAGACAGCACAGAAAAAAACATAGCGACAATGCAATAAACTTCATACAAGCTTAACATTTTTGCTGTTAATATGTTTAGCCGGCATTTAATTAAGGTTGTACCATTTTGGAACGGATATGTATTGCCCGCTCCGGAAAATTTCATCCTGTTCATTTCTATACACCGCAGAGATCAGTTCAATGCGAGGCTCTTCTTTCACAATTTATTTTTTAAACCGGTAAGTATCATCGGGTAAATAATGATAAGGTTTTTCCCGTTCAGATTTATTTTCGGCTCATAAAATCAAAGCATTTTCGCCTGTTTTAAGGGTATAAATTAAGATAAGTTTTACTCATTTTCTGAAAAACTATAACGCCCGATCAACAAAAAGAGTTATATCATAAAGAAATTTATCTTGATTTTGTTACGCTGAGCATTATTAATGCCCAGAGGCATGCCCGGGTTTTTAAAACTTTGCAGAACATGATCTTGTTAAATGAAGTATTGAAACTTAATTAAATAAGAAGCGATGAAGACACAAGGAACACCTGTCAAACAAAACAAACAACCGGGCATAGAAGCAAAGATGGATCCGAAACCTGAAGTCATTAAGACAAATTATAAAGGAGCAGGCAAACTGACTGATAAAGTTGCATTGATTACCGGTGGAGATAGTGGAATTGGCCGTTCGGTAGCTGTCCATTTTGCGAGGGAGGGTGCTGATGTGGCCATTGTTTATCTGGATGAGGATATTGATGCAAAAGAAACCCGGGAAATGGTTGAAGCTGAAGGTAAAAATTGTTTATTGATTAAAGGTGATGTTAAAAAACCTGCATTTTGTAAAAAAGCTGTAGAAATAACGGTTAAAAAATTCGGAAAAATTAATATTCTGGTCAATAATGCCGGAATGCAGGTTCCGCAAAAAGATCCAAAAAAGATCGATGATAAACAGTTGGAAGATACTTTTCGCACCAATATATTCGGCTATTTTTACTTTGCAAACGAGGTGTTGGCGTATTTTCGGGCAGGAGATACCATTATCAACACTACCTCGGTAACAGCTTACCGTTCTTCACCAAATCTGATCGATTATTCTTCAACAAAAGGAGCGATAACATCTTTTACACGTTCGCTGGCTACAAATTTAGCCAAAACCGGTATCCGCGTAAATGCTGTAGCGCCCGGCCCGGTGTGGACACCACTCATTGTATCCACCTTTGATGAAGAAAAAATTAAATCATTTGGTGCTGAAACCGCAATGGAAAGGGCAGGGCAACCTTCGGAGCTTGGGCCATCTTATGTATTTCTGGCTTCAGACGATGCCTCATTTATTACAGGACAGGTCATACACGTTAATGGCGGAGAAGTGGTAAACGGATAATTTTCCTGATAGGGAAGGTACAGTAAGATTACTTTACAGATAGATCTTTTGCAGGATATTATTTAAATAAAAAATGCCAGAAATTTGTGTCTGGCATTTTTTTTTCATGAAGATCGGTTAAAGCATTTCACTATCTTCTTCATCATAAGCATTGGGATCATTATCCAATTCTTCTATATCAGACTCATTGTAGTCGTCGGTTTCTTCCGGCTCTATATCCTCCTCTTCGTCTTCAGGATCCTCTATTTCTTCATTTAACCGTGTTCCTTCACCATCGGCAAATGGTACTTCATCTTCCGTATAGTCATTGTCGCCATCGGGTTCCGGAGTTGTACGGCCTTCAGATGCATTTCCTTCCGATCGGTTAATCTGGAACTGTTCAATATTTTGAATTTCTTCTTCCGGTTGGTTGTTTTCTTGATTTTCCATAGTATATATTTTTTATAATAGAACAGGGTAAGATTGAATTAAGTTTAGTGGAAATTTAAAATCTTAAACCACTGATGTTGTATATAAATAAGAAAGTTTATAATTCAAACTTTTTAAATGTTAAAAAGGTTCTATTAATGCGTTATACCTTAATTACTTCATGATGAAAAACCTTTTTAAAACCAGGGAAATAGCAGTAGTGGGAATGATTATTTCAGCTACTTCATTTAATGCGATGGCGAAAACCGATTGGCATTACTCAACTTTAACCGATTATTCGCACCGGCAAGATACCATAGCTATTGATCAATTTTTGCAACAGGCGGCAATTGCAGGAATGAAAGGGGCTTTAACAGGAAAGCTTGCAGCCGATAAAGCAACCGATAAAAAAATTAAAGCATTTGGCCAAATGATGGTTGATGATCATATTAAGGCCAATGAAGAATTAAGGTTATTGGCAAAACTCAAAAAAGTAGCGCTGCCTATGAGTAATCCGGAGGGTGGGCAACGGCCTGACGGCAGGGTTGATTCTGCTCCTGAAAATTTGAAAGATACTTCCCGTACCAAAAATGCCGGGGGCGAAGCGGGTAATACGGGCTTGGCACAAAAAACGATTAACGAAACAACAGAAGCTGAAGTAACCCGAGCGATAAATCAGTTGAATAATTTAAGTGGAAGTTCGTTTGATAAAACTTATGTAGAAATGATGGTTTCGGATCATCAAAAAGCTGTCGCACTGTTTGAAAAAGCTGTTCAATCTTCCGACATTGATGTTAAAAGATATGCCGGGAAATATTTACCTATACTAAAAAAGCATTTAAAGAAGGTGAGTGCTTTAGCTGGAAAATAGTTTTTAATAACATTTCAAGGAAACAGAAGAGCTGGTTTAATGTATTAAGCCGGCTCTTTGCATTTATGGTGTTTTTCAATCTTTTCCTTATAAAATTATTAGTATCACAAAGAAATATCTTGCGAAATCAAAAACTTGTTTAACTTTATTAAACTAAAACGATTTATTAAGCATTTCGATGTGAAAAACTAATCAAATATGAAAAAACACCTATCGCTATCTATTTTGTTACTGTGTTTTACAATGAAACTATTTAGCGCACCTATTGAACTATTATCGCCCGATAAGCGTATTAAAATATCGGTAAATATTAAAGATAAGATCGTTTATGCTGTTACTTTTAACGGCGATCCGTTTTTAACCGATTCATATCTTCAGTTAAATCTGGATCAAGCTAAACTGGGTGCTCATGCAAAACTGATCAAAAAGACACTTTCTACAGTCAATACTATTTCTAACCCGGTAATTCCACTTAAAAACAGTACGGTGGTAAACTATTATAACCTGTTGAAACTCGATTTTAAAGGCGATTTCAGTATCGAATTCAGGGCTTATAACGATGGGATTGCTTATCGCTTCATTACCAATAAAAAAGATTCAATCAGGATAAACAGTGAAGATGTGCACCTCAATTTTAATGATAATGTAAAAGCCGCATATCTGGAAACGGGTAGTTTTAAAACCGCTTACGAAATTCTGTACCGTCAGGATGAACTTGGAAAAGTAAATAAGGATAAAATGAGTGTGCTGCCAATTTTATTCAATACCGGTAAATATAAAGCACTATTATCAGAAGCTGATCTATACGATTACCCGTGTTTATTTGTAAAAGCAGTAAACGATAAAAGTATTGATGCCGTTTTTCCGAAAGTGCCTTTGGCTTTTGGAGAAGATGGCGACAGAAGCAAGAAGATTTTAAAAGAAGCCGATTATATTGCCTCAACCACTGGAAAAAGATCCTTTCCATGGCGTTTTTTGGTAATTAGCGATAAAGACACCCAATTGGCAGCAAACCAAATGGTGTATAAACTGAGTACCCCTAACCAGTTGCAGGATACGAAATGGATAAAACCTGGTCAAGTGACTTGGGAGTGGTGGCACAACGCCTATGTTTATGGGGTAGATTTTAAATCAGGTTATAATCAGGATACCTATAAATATTACATTGATTTTGCTTCAAAATTTGGTATTCCTTACATCATTATGGACGAAGGATGGGCAAAAACCACCTTAAATCCTTTTGAGCCAAATCCAACTATCAACCTGCAGGAACTGATTGCTTATGGCAAACAAAAAAATGTAAAAATTGTACTTTGGTTTACCTGGCTGGCGGTAGAAAATAACTTTAATATTTTCGAAACCCTGGAGAAATGGGGCATTGCAGGGGTAAAAATTGATTTCATGGATAGGAGCGACCAGTGGATGGTGAATTATTATACACGCGTAGCCAAAGAAGCGGCCAAACACCATATTTTAGTCGATTTCCATGGAGCATTTAAACCTGCAGGTTTAGAGGTGGCTTATCCAAACGTACTTTCTTATGAAGGGGTTATCGGAATGGAGCAAAACATTGGAGGCGGTCTGGCTACTCCAAACAACAATTTATTTCTTCCATTTTTGCGTAATGCTGTAGGGCCTATGGATTACACTCCGGGAGCTATGCGTTCGGCACATAAGCAAGATTATAAACCCAGCTGGGTAAATACCATGAGCATTGGTACAAGGGCACATCAGCTGGCTATGTATATTGTTTTTGAAAGTGGTTTTCAAATGTTGGCCGATAATCCTTTTAACTATTTAAGAGAACCTGAAACCACATCGTTCATCACAAGCGTTCCCGTAACCTGGGATGAAACCAAAATTCTGGATGCCAGCGTTGGCGAATATATCGTTACCGCAAAACGTAAGGGCGAAAAATGGTTTATCGGTGCTATGGTCAACGATCAGAAACACGACCTGAAAGTTGAGGCTGGTTTTTTGAAACCAAATACAAACTACCAGATCACCCTGATCAAAGATGGCATCAATGCCGATTTTCAGGCGATGGATTTTAAACGTATCGTAAAACCAATCAAAGCAGGAGAAACAATCGACATCAATATGGTAAAAGACGGCGGATTTGTAGCAGTGATTGAGCCGGTTAAATAAGGTAGAAAGGTAGAAGGTTGAGGGTAATTATTCTAAGGAATATATTGATAGTAAAAAATAGCCTGGTAAAGCGAGCATCTTACTGAGATCGGCTCCCTTTTTATTGGAAAGAATAGCCGCTATACAAAAGGATAGCACTATCCTTTTGTATAGTAGTAACTTTTTGATACTTTGTATTCATAATTTTGCCAGACATTAAAAGGCAAAAAATGAAAATATTACATCTGATATCAAGCCCTAGAGGCGAAGCATCATTCAGCATTAAATTGGGTAATGCCATTGTAGAAAAATTACAGTCGGCAAATCCAGGCAGTACCTTAACCGTACATGATCTTACCAATACCCCGTTTCCACATTTGGAGGAGGTTCATATCAATTCTTTTTTTACACCACAAGAAAATCATACTGCAGAATTAACAGCAGCAATAAAACATTCTGATGAGGCTATCGCCGAACTTAAGGATGCAGATGTGATTGTAATTGGTGCTCCGTTGTATAATTTCGGTATCCCGTCTACTTTAAAAGCATGGATCGATCACATTGCCCGTGCCGGTCACACATTCCGCTACTCAGAAAAAGGTCCTGAAGGTTTGGTGAAAAATAAAAAAGTGTATTTGGCGATTTCTTCCGGTGGTGTATACTCCGAAGGACCAATGAAACCTTATGATTTTACAGAGCCTTATTTAAGATCCGTTCTTGGTTTTATGGGGATGACCGATATCACTGCGTATCGTGCAGAAGGCGTGAGCATTCCAGATTTAAAAGATTTAGCATTAGATAAAGCAATCGAAAGCATAGCCATTTAGCTAATTCATTAGTTTATTGGTCATTAGTTCACTGGTCATTGGTTTATTGGTCATCAGTTCATTGGTATTAGTTTAAAGAAGTTTTTTATTATACTCAAAACTTTCGACTAACGACTGAGGACTAAAGACTCCAGACTGAATTGTGGACTAATGACTTTTGACTAGACTAAGCTGCCAGATACTTCTCTACCCTGAGGGCAAAATCATTCAGGTCAAATGGTTTGTTAATAAAATCTTCTGCATCACATTTAGCCTTAACTGCACTTAGGTGATTATTGGCCGACATCACCATTACGGGGATGTGATGCGTTTTAATATTTCCTTTTAAAGTATTACAAATTTCCAGCCCGTTTCCATCAGGTAACATGATATCAAGAATGACCATATCTGGTAGCTGTTCACTCATTTGAAACCAAAACTCTCTGGTGTTTGGACAGGCCTTTACCTCGTAAAGCTCCTCGATCAATAGAAATTCGATAATTTCCCTGATATTCGGATTGTCTTCCACTACATAGATGCACTTTTTCATGAGCTCAGCTTTTGTTATATGGATAACTGATCTTGCTATCAGATGTTTTTAACATATTTATACACAATTTCTGAGTTATCAACCTCATCTTAGCGCATGTCATGCATTTCTATAATTTTAACATTGACTAAAAAAAATACAAAAATAAATTTTGATACTAATTTTTTTAGTATAGATTTGCTTTAGAGAGACAGGATAAGAAACTATCATCGAGATTATTCGATGTATAATGGATGATTTTAAACAAAAGGCTTCTTTCTTGGTTTGTTTGCTGATATATTTTTTTTCTATGACCGTTACCGTTTTAGCCATACTAGAAACAGATTTTAAACCAGATCTTTCATTAGGTAGGATTATGAATGAAAGACTAAAAATCGCTGCTGCAGATCTGCAGGATATCCATTTACAACCCCTAAATGCAGTTGGGCAACGTAGTGATGATTTGGTGGTTTACATCAGTTATAACCCAAAATATAAAATCAGGTGGCGTGTTGTTAATGATGTGCCGGAAGATGTAGAAAATTTTGTAGCCCAAACCTGCGGTAATTTAGGTTACATTCAATGGAAAACGGCTTCGATTAATGTTTTTAAGGGAAGTGAATAGTTATGAAATACTTTTACAAAAAAAAAGATCGTCATCTCGACTGAAGCGCAGCGGAATGGAGAGATCTATCTAGACAGATTTTGCTTCGCAGAGCCTTCGGTTTCTCGACTGCGTTGCACCCGATAGCTATCGGGTCCGCTCGAATTGACGACCGCTTAGATCTAGAGTCGTCACCCTGAATTTATTTCAGGGTCTATGCAGACGATCAGACTAAACTAAAAATCCTCCGCCTAATAAATCATTCCCTTCGTAAAATACAGCCGATTGGCCAGGAGCAATTGCGGATACGTGATGATCGAACACTACACGCATTTTATCTTTTTCCTGAACAATTGTACTCAACATGCCTGCATCTTTATAACGGATTTTGGTAATCACATCACTCATTGGTTCCTCAATACTGGCGTATTTAATTAAATTAATATTACGGACCATAGCTTCACGGCGTTCAAGTTCCTCAGCTTTACCTAAAACAACCGTATTGCTTTCTGGCAGGATTTGCGTGACAAACATGGGCTCACCAAAGGCAACACCTAATCCTTTACGTTGACCAATGGTATAAAAAGGATAACCTTTGTGTTGCCCAACGATCATTCCGTTACTTAAAATAAAATTTCCACCGGCTACTTTGTCTTCTAAATCGGCTACTTTATGTTTTAAGAAAGCCCTATAATCATTATCCGGTACAAAGCAGATTTCATAACTCTCCGATTTTTTAGCCAGTTCTTCCTGTCCCATATCTAAAGCCATCTGTCTGATTTCAGATTTGGCAAAACTGCCCAATGGGAATTTAGTACGAGAAAGATTTTCCTGCGAAACACCCCACAGTACATAAGATTGATCTTTATTTTCGTCTTTACCTTTCGAAATTACATAACGGCCGCTGTCCTGCTGGCGGATATTGGCGTAATGCCCCGTTGCAATAAATTCGCAATCCAGTTTGTTGGCACGTTTTAAAAGCGCTTCCCATTTAATGTGTGTGTTGCATAATACACATGGGTTTGGCGTTCTTCCGGCAAGGTATTCGTCCACAAAATTGTCGATTACGTAATCGCCGAATTCGTCTCTGATATCGAGGATATAATGTGGAAAACCATAGTTTACGGCAAGCGTACGGGCATCGTTAATGCTGTCTAACGAGCAACATCCTGTTTCCTTACTGCTGCCACCAGAAGTAGCATAATCCCAGGTCTTCATCGTTAAGCCAATAACCTCATAACCCTGCTCATGCAACATTACAGCCGCTACCGAACTATCAACTCCGCCACTCATGGCCACCAGAATTCTACCGTGTTTGCTCATCCTAAAAATATAAGGATGCAAAAATAAGGTTTATTTAGCTGAAATTATTTAAAGGAAGTCAGTTACTTGTAAAAAGCGGCGACTAAACAGTTTGCAATTATCCCTTAGTTATGCTCACAGGTGGCTTAGTTAATATTATTTTGAAAATGAGCGGTATGTGTTAATGGCTGTCTGCAGTCCCGCTATCCCTTCAAGTCCTCGCTGCGCTGTGGGCTTTACGTTCTATCAGGCTTATTGAACAGCGCCTGCAGTCTAAGCAACATAAACCTCGCGGGTTTTAAAAACCTGCGAGGTTTGAAATTTAATAAATTGTATCTTCAAGAGTCTAAAATGAATTTTCTTTTTGCTTAAACGTTTTAGTGTTGTGTTTTATGCATATTTAAAGATAAATTTATACCTTAGAATTTTCAACAAAAACAAGCTAATTTAAAAGATATGATTAAAAAAGTGATCCTGCCTTGTCTTTTGCTTTCGGCCATGATGGCATCGGCACAGCAGAACCTGGTGCAGTATGTGAAACCCATTATCGGTACTTCAAAAATGGGGCATACTTATCCTGGCGCAACCGTTCCTTTCGGTGCGGTGCAGTTGAGTCCCGAAACGGATACTTTATCTTACGAAGTAAATGGTAAATATAACGGCGACGTTTACAAATACTGTGCAGGTTATAAATATGAAGATAAAACCATCACCGGCTTTAGCCATACCCATTTCAGCGGTACCGGTCACTCTGATCTGGGTGATTTCCTGATCATGCCTACACAAGGGAAGTTGCAGTTAAATCCTGGTACGGCATCAAATCCTAAAGACGGTTACCGCTCGGCGTTTTCTCATGCCAATGAAGTGGCAGAGGCGGGTTATTATAAAGTGAAACTGGATGATGATAACATCACGGCAGAACTCACCTCAACCACCAGGGTTGGCATGCACCAATATACCTTCCCGAAATCAGATCAATCGCATATTATCCTCGATCTGATGGCAGGTATTTATAATTATGAAGAAAAAACGGTGTGGACCTATGTTCGTGTGGTAAACGATACCCTGGTTACCGGCTACCGCCAAACCAATGGATGGGCCAGAACACGAACCGTATATTTTGCCATGAGCTTTTCTAAACCATTTAAAAATTATGGACGCAAAAGCTACGATGCCAAACAGGCTTACAGGGGTTTCTGGGGTAAATTTAACCAGGAACAAAACTTCCCTGAAATTGCAGGTAAAAAGTTAAAAATGTTCTTCGATTTCGACACCAGGGAAGGAGAGCAGATCAAAATTAAATTTGCTTTATCGCCTGTTAGTCAGGAAAATGCTTTGGAGAATATGCGTGCAGAGATTTCGGGCTGGGATTTCGAAAAAGTAAAGGCGCAGGCACAGGCTACCTGGAATAAAGAGTTAAATAAAATCCAGGTAAAAACCTCTAACGATAATAAAATAAACTTTTATACCGCTTTATATCATGCCTATATCAACCCAACCACCTATACCGACATAAATGGAGAGTACAAAGGTTTAGATCAGGGTGTGCATAAAGCGGAAGGGTTTACCAATTATACCACTTTCTCTCTTTGGGATACTTACCGTGCTTTACATCCGTTTTTTAATATTACGCAGCCTGCGCGCAGTAACGATATGGTGAAATCGATGCTGGCCCATTACGATCAGAGCAGTTTGCACATGTTGCCAATCTGGTCGCACTATGCCAACGATAACTGGTGTATGAGTGGTTACCACAGTGTATCGGTAATTTCTGACGCGATTATCAAAGGAACATACACCGGCGATCTGAACAAAGCATTGGATGCCTGTATTGCAACAGCTAAACACCGCGATTATGAAGGCATTGGCTATTACATCGATAAAGGTTATATCCCGGCAGAAAAATCAGGCATTTCGGTTTCCAATAACTTAGAGTATTCTTACGATGATTGGTCGGTTGCACAACTGGCCAGGAAATTAAACCGGATGGATGTGTATAATGAATTTATCAAACGTGCTAACAACTGGAAAAATAACTATGACAGCGCTTCTGGTTTTATGCGTCCGAAATTGGCAGATGGAACATTTAAAAAGGAATTTGATCCAAAAGATACCGAAGGGCAGGGTTTTATTGAAGGCAACAGCTGGAATTACAGTTTCTTTGTTCCGCAGGATCCTGCTGCATTGATCGAAAAGATGGGCGGTAAAAAGAAATTCGCCACCCGTTTAGATACTTTGTTTACCATGCATTTGCCAGATGAGTTTTTTGCGCATACTGAAGACATTACCCGCGAAGGTATTATCGGCGGTTATGTGCATGGGAACGAACCGGCCCACCATATCGTTTACCTTTATAATTGGGCCGATCAGCCATGGAAAACACAGGCACAGGTTCGCCATATTTTAAACATGCAATATAAGCCTACTGCCGATGGTTTGGGCGGAAACGATGATTGCGGACAAATGAGCGCCTGGTACATGTTTTCTTCTTTGGGGTTTTATCCTGTAGCACCAGGTTCTGATGTATATTCGTTAGGAAGTCCTTTAGTTGATAATGCGGTAATCAACTTAGAAAATGGCAAAACTTTCACGGTTGAAGCCATTAAACAAAGCAATAAAAATGTATATGTAGAAAAAGTTTTATTGAATGGCAAAGAAATTACCGACCATAAAATCAAACACGCTGATATCACCAACGGTGGGAAGCTTACTTTTTACATGAGTGCAAAACCGAAGAAATAGCGATACATCCATTTAGCATTTAACCGTTGACCAATTTTTGGCCAGCGGTTTTTTTATTTACCCTTCAAATGTCGTTCGAGCCTAGTGCAACATTGAGAACCCTAAGGCTCTGCGAAGCAAAATCTATCTCGAGATAGATCTCTCCACTCCACTGCTTTCCGGTCGAGATGAGGATCTTTCTAGGAAGTCGTCACCCTGAACTCGTTTCAGGGTCTTTTATCATGGGTAATTAATAAAGGTAAAATGATGATTTTTCTTTTGGATTTTTCAGTGTGGGCATAGTCTAAGTTCATTATCAACCAAATTTTCGTGTTTTCCGTGGTTATAAACTACAGCAACTATTTAAAGTAAAATAACCAAACTACCTGCTACAATCAGCCCGCCACCAATTAATGTTTTAGGATCAATTGGCTCTTTTAAAATCAAAAAAGCCAAACCCATTGTAATAGCCACACTTAATTTATCAATCGGGGCTACTTTAGAAACATTTCCGGTTTCGAGTGCTTTAAAATAGAAAATCCATGATAAGCCTGTTGCCAGTCCCGATAAGCCTAAAAATATCAGGTTGTTTTTACTTAATGTTTTAAGCTGAGAAATTTCTCCGGTTGCTAAAACAATGCCCCAGGCAATAAACAGGATGACTATCGTTCTGATAGCCGTTGCCACATTGCCATTGACGCCTTTTAGTCCAACTTTGGCTAAAATAGCTGTTGCTGCGGCAAACAAAGCCGAAAGTATTGCATAAAATTTCCACATGATTTAGATTTTAATTGAAAATACAAATATTTATATGCTAAGTAAGGCATCGAATCTATAGAAATTCTGTAGGGCGTTAGCGTAGGTTTAAAATTAAATTTTGATATCTAAATTATCTATCGTAATATTGCGATGTAAATTATGGGACTTACCAAAACAGAAATCTTCACTGAAGAACAGAATCAGATGGCAGCGTTATTAAAAGCGATGGCCCATCCTGCGCGGATTGCCATTCTTCAGCGTATCCTGAAATCAAATACCTGTATTTGTGGTGATCTGGTTGATGAATTGGGCTTAGCACAGGCTACCATTTCCCAGCACTTAAAAGAACTTAAAAATGCAGGTATTATTCAGGGTACTATTGAAGGGGTGAGTATCTGTTACTGCATTGAACCTAAGACATGGAAATTACTCCAAAATCAGTTGGGTAATTTCTTCTCATCGTATAAAGGCGAACAAAACTGCTGTTAAAATTTTTTAGATAAATCAATCGTTAAATTGCAATATTATGATTAATACTTCCTCAATAGAATGGAGCAGTTTCAAAGCTGAACTTCTACAACATCCGGAATTGCTGTTACAGTTTCAATATACAGATGATAGATGGGTAAATGCCAGTTACCACATTACTGAAATTAAACAGGCACCCATAACCTCAGTGGATTGCGGAGGGGTAATGAATGCCTGGACAGAAATTATTGTGCAGTTATGGGAGCCTACCGAAAAGGAAGAGGGCAGGGCCATGCAGGTTAAAAAAGCATTATCCATTATCGATCTGGTAGAAAGTAAACTGGCCTTAAATCCCAAAGGTATCGTTAAAATTGAATTCGGCAATTCAGAATTTGATACCAGACAGATGTATCCCGCCGCATTTAAAGTTGATGGCGACAATCTGATTATAAACCTAACACCAGATGCTACACAATGTAAGGCCATTGGCCGCGGAGGAAATTGTGGTACCACAGAAACGGGTGAGGAATGCTGTGCACCTATTGAACCTGTAAAAAGAAAAATCGAACTGGTTAACCTCGCTGCTGATCAAAATAGTTGTACACCGGGCAGTGGCTGTTGTTAAGAATTTTAAACGTTAAAATAATGAAAAATGTATTGGTGCTTTGCACGGGGAACAGTTGCCGTAGTCAGCTTGCAGAAGGATATTTGAAACACTTCGCTCAAAACAAAGCTATTATCTATAGTGCGGGTATCGAAGTTCATGGCGTTAACCCAAGGGCGGTAAAGATAATGGCCGAAGATGGAATTGATATTTCAGATCAAACCTCTAACAATATTGAGGAGTATTATGACGTGCCTTTCGATTATGTGATTACCGTATGTGATCATGCAAAAGAAAGTTGTCCGTATTTCCCAACACAGGCCATAAAATTACATCACAACTTTCCTGATCCGGCCAAAGCGGTAGGTGCCGAAGCCGAAATCATGGCGCAATTCAGAAGTACGAGAAACCTGATTAAAGCTTACATGGAGAATTTTGTAAATGAAAACTTAAAAGGATAAGATGTCTGCAAATATTTGTGCACCAGTAGTTCAAAGAAAACAGCTCAGCTTTTTAGATCGTTATTTAACGCTGTGGATTTTCTTAGCCATGTTATTGGGTATCGGCATGGGATTTTTATTTCCCTCATCTGCAGTATTAATCAATTCCTTTTCCAGTGGAAGTACCAACGTTCCGTTGGCAATTGGATTAATCCTGATGATGTACCCGCCATTAGCAAAAGTCAATTACCAGCATTTAGGTGAAGTATTTAAAAATACGAAGGTTTTAGGGGCTTCGCTGGTTTTGAATTGGATTATTGGGCCATTTTTAATGTTTTTCCTCGCAATTATCTTTTTACAAGGTTATCCCGAATACATGATTGGTTTAATTATGATCGGTTTGGCCAGGTGCATTGCCATGGTGGTGGTTTGGAATGATCTCGCCGATGGTAATCGCGAATACGCTGCAGGTTTAATCGCCCTGAACAGTATTTTTCAGGTATTGCTTTACAGTGTATTTGCCTACTTCTTTATGACCATTTTACCGCCTTTATTCGGTTTAAAAGGATTAATGGTGTCAATTTCTATAGTAGAGATTGCAAAAAGTGTAGGGATTTATCTGGGCATTCCATTTGTAATGGGTATTTTAAGTCAGAAACTATTGATAAAATGGAAAGGTGAAGAATGGTTTCGCTTAACATTTATTCCAATGATTTCTCCCGTAACCTTAATCGCGCTGCTATTTACCATTGTGGTAATGTTCAGTTTAAAAGGAGAATTAATTGTGAGAATACCTTTTGATGTGCTACGGATTGCCCTGCCATTAGTGGTTTATTTCGTGGTCATGTTTGTAATCAGTTTCTTTATTGGTAAGTATTTTGGAGCCGATTACAGCAGAAGTACTGCTATTGCTTTTACCGCTACAGGCAATAATTTTGAGTTGGCCATCGCAGTGGCCATTGCTGTATTTGGTATTCATTCAGGACAGGCTTTTGCCGGTGTTATCGGTCCGTTGGTAGAGGTACCGGCTTTGATTGCGTTGGTTAACCTGGCACAGTGGTTTAAGAAAAAATATTTCAAACCAATAACATAGGGTATTTTAGATTTAATTGTTAAATTAGATGTAAATAAATTATCCTCTTAGTCTTAAATATCCTGAAAACGATCATAATCGTGCTATTGGGCGGCATATTGCTGTTTGGTGGCTTTTCTCCAAAAACAAATTCAACAAAGGAGCCTGTTGCCACTTGTTATGGACGAAATCCTTGCGGTGCATGTTCTACCTGCTCAGGCTGCAAATACTGCAATAACGGTGGAATCTGTGGCATCTGTAGTTCAAAAGGCTTTAGATCTAAAAGTTTTCATAGCCGGCCAAAGAAAGCCAGTAGTTTTTCATCAGTTTACGTTGGGCAATGCAAAGCATTAACCAAAAAAGGGGCGAGATGTAAAAGAAACGGCGATAGTGGTGGTTATTGTTGGCAGCACAGTAAATAAATACAGTTTATCGTTCATTAAACTCTGTTATGTTCCAATTAATCTTAATAGTCATTGCTCAAGCGCAATTGATAGGCTTTGGGTTTTGGAGTATCTGGTATGGTGTTTTTCATGTATCTCCAGCTATACAAAAGTTAGATAGCACACCAGGTTTAGTAATTAAGTATGCTGCATGTATTTATTTAATCTTCAGAATAAGTATAGCCCTGTTTAACATTTTCTTTGCTCAAGCTGAAGAAAGATATGGCTATATAGATTTTTATTTTGGACCTGGTTGGGTCATTTCATGGATCGATGTGATCTGGTACCTGATATTAAGCCAATTACTTTGGATTAATTTTTTCTTAAAATCCCGATGGTACAGGCTTTTCAACGGTATGCTGGCTATTATTCCACTTTTTTTGATAAACAGATTCTTTGAATGGTATATCCCGACTTCTTATAATACCTATTTGAGCATTGAACAAGTAAATATTGCTGTCTTTTATTTGATCAATTTGAGTATTTATTTAATGATGATGCTCGTTATCCGGTTTTTTATAGATAGATGTAAAAGATTTAGAAATAAGTCTTTAATGTCATTATCAAGAACCGACTAGCTGCCGGTTCTTGATGAAATAATAATTAAGCACCAACCTCGTCAAAGTTAGTGGCCGTCGCCAGATACTTCCAGTTCGCCATATCTCTTTGTACATCTGCAATTTTCACATCTGCAATCTGATAAGCGTCAGGGCCTAAAAATAAATGAAGCGGTGGATTTTCACTTTTTGCAGCTTCAATAATCACCTCAACTGCTTTTGCCGGATCACCAGGCTGTTGGTTGTTGATGTCGTTTTGGTGTGCCGCTTGCGTGTCGCGAACTTCTTTGTAGGCATCAATAGGAGAGCTTGGCACTGCTAAAGAGCCTGATGTAAGAAATTCAGTTCTAAAATAACCTGGTTCTACAACTGTTGCCTTTATTCCCATCGATTTTACTTCTGCAGCTAATGATTCGGTAAAGCCGACTACTGCAAATTTTGTAGCGCAATAAATCCCAAAGCCCGGGAAGTTACCAGAAAAGCCACCAATTGAAGAAATATTGAAAATGTGACCCGATTGTTGTTTTCGTAACTGTGGCAGTACCTTTCTGATTACATTTAAAGCGCCAAAAACGTTAACATCAAAGTTCTGGCGCGATTCTTTGTCGCTTAATTCTTCCAATGCACCAAGCATGCCATAGCCTGCATTGTTTACCACTACATCTACCCGGCCAAATTTGCTGATGGTTTGGCTAACTGCGTTTTCTACACTGCTTTCGTCGGTCAGGTCAACTGCCAAAGGCAAAAAGTTTTCGTGTTCGCCTACAGCTTTTGTTAAATCGCTTAAATTTCTAGAAGTGGCGGCAACATTAGTGCCGTTGTTTAGTAATGTTTTTACCAGGATTAGTCCCAGGCCTTTTGATGCGCCTGTTACAAACCAAACTTTTTGATTTTTCATGATATTGTTTTTAAGTTAAAATGAATTGATAAGGTTGTATAATAATTACATCGTCATCCTGAAGGATAATTTATTGGATAAAAATCGATATGAATGACAGTAATTAATCTTCATGTAAAAACTCCCTCATGTTACCGTCATTTCGAGCGGACTCGACAGCAATCGGGTGCAATGCAGTCGAGGACCCGAAGGCTCTGTGAAGCAAAATCTAACTAAATAGATCTCTCCACTTCGCGTTGCTCCGGTCGAGATGACGACCATTCTATTGGAGTCTGTCAATGGTAGGCTGTCGAAAGATCTTCCGGAACATTTTTTAAGGCGTTTCGACAGGCTCAACGTGACAAATTCTAATGAAATTATGTTATAATACAGCCTCTTTTTGAAATGCTAATTCGCCGTTAGCATGTGATTAATTGTCGAAATCTGTTGAAATCGTAATGGCTTTCCAGTCGTTAAATTCTTTCTGCAGTGCTGCTAACCTGGTGTTTGCTCTCTGGAAAGCATCGTTCCCTAACAGTAAATGAACCGGTGGATTAGGCATACTGGCCAACGAGATCATAGCCGCTGCGGCCTTTTCCGGGTCGCCAATTTGCTGACCATCCATTTTGAGGTATTTGCGGTGTATTGTGCGCACTTCTTCATATTCTGCAATGGGGTTGGCCGCCAAAATCAACGAATCAGGAGTTAAGAAACTGGTTCTGAATGCACCAGGTGCCACCACGGTTACTTTTACCCCAAATTCCTTAAGGTCCTCGGCTGATACCTCCGACAATGCAATTACGGCCGATTTTGCTGCTGAATATATTGCCCAGCCAGTTGCACCAGCGATACCCGCAATTGATGCGATATTGATGATGTGTCCGGATCGTTGCGCCCTTAAATAAGGTGAAGCTTTTCTGATCACATTTATTGTTCCGAAAACATTTACATCAAAACTGTTTCGTGTTTCTGCATCATTCAGTTCTTCTATGCTTCCTCCAATGCCATAACCTGCATTATTGATCACAATATCGATTCTTTCAAATTTTGCAATAGTGGCTTGTATAGCTTCTTCTACACTTTTTTCGTCGGCCAGGTTAACGGAAAGAGGAAGAAATTTTTCCGTGTCATTATTTACGGCCTTTTTAAGTTCACCAATATTTCTGGAGGTGGCCGCAACGGATTGGCCAGCTTGTAATAGTTGGTGAACTAAACTTAATCCTAAGCCCTTTGAAGCTCCGGTAATAAACCAAACTTTTTTCATGCCCATAGTTTTATCTTTTTTGTTAAGACAAAATTACAGTATGAATGAATTTTCCTTATTACATTAATCAAACTGATTATTACGAAATTCAAACAATCCGGTAAGAAGTGGGCGTATGATTGGTCAGTTTTTTAAAAAAGTTGTTGAAATGGGTGGGTTCTTCAAATCCCAGGCAATAACCTATTTCTGAAATATTCCAGTCTGTATGCTTTAACAGGGCTTTGGCTTCTCTTAATAAACGTTCTGTAATATAGTGGGTGGTCGTTTTACCGGTAGTTTCTTTTATCGCACGGTTTAAATGGTTTACGTGTACCGAAAGCTGTGAGGCATAATCTTTTGCCGAGCGTAGGGTAAACCTTTGGGTGGTGGTTTCGATGGGAAACTGGCGCTCTAATAACTCTGTAAAAACAGCCGTAATCCTGGCATTGGCATCCGTATGCTTGAATAAATTTTCGGAAGGCTCCGTTTTTAAAGCAAAATGAGTGATTTCTGTAATGTAATTGCAGAGCAGATCATATTTATAGATGTAATCAGAATTAATTTCTTCGAACATTTTTGCGAAAATTGCCTCAATATGCTTATCCTGCTGTTCATTTAAAATATATGCGGGTTTTCCTCCGTGGGTAAACATAGGTAAATCGCCAATGTTTCCACGGATCTTTTCGGTGAAGAAGGCTTCGGTAAAAATGCAAAAATAACCCGTTACCTCACTTTGTTTGCCGCTGCCCAATTCCCAGATATAAGGTACAAGCGGATTAAAAAAGATTAAAGCTGTACCATTAATCTCAATACTCCTGTCTGCATAGTGATAAACGTTATGGCCACGCGTAAGGCATATTTTATAATAATCCCTGCGGTTATAACTCATTGGTTTTTGATCATCCCTTAAACAATCTTCCAGTTTGAAAACGTTAAAATGACCTACGCCATTCCGGAGGTTATCTGGCAGGAACTTAAATTTGTTTTGGTAAAAATCTTCAATGGTTTCTGGTTTATTCATAAATCAAAGTTACAAAATTCAAACTTAAAGTAGATTAATGCAATCAAAGGAAAGCTAAGGCTTAAATTAAAAGGAGATTACGATGATAAAAATAGTTGTATTTAATATACCGATTGGTATATATTTGTGCAGTCAATTGATGAGCATGACAAAAGCAGAAAAAACCAGAGATTATATTGTAGAGAAAACGGCATCCATTTTCAATAAGAAAGGTTATGCTGGTACTTCTTTAAATGATATTACTGCAGCTACAGGTTTAACCAAAGGCAGTGTTTACGGTAATTTTGCCAATAAGGATGAAGTAGCATTGGCTGCTTTCGATTATAACTTAAAAAATATTGTTTCGAGGGTAGAAGCAGAAATTAACAGGCAAAAAGATGTAAAAGGTAAATTATTGGTTTACATTAATATTTATCAAAATCTTCTTAGTGGTACGGTAGCAGAAGGAGGTTGCCCGATTTTAAATACGGCTATTGATGCCGACGACACTCACCCGGCATTAAAAGCACGCGCAGTGCAAGCTGTACTTGGTTGGAAGAAACGGATTATAGAATTGATTGAAGCTGGTATTGCTGCTAAAGAAATCAACGCAGATAATAATCCAGAGCAGATTGCACTGACTGTTATTGCCATGATAGAAGGGGGGATCATGATTTCGAGATTGACTGCAAAGCCTGCATACTGGAATTTGATTATGGATTCTTTAAAAAAATATGTGAACAGCCTCGGCTAAAAATTTTTGACTTTAAATATACCGATCGGTATTAATTTACTCATTTTATAAATGGTTCAATCTTAAAATTTAAAAAAAATATAAAAATGAAAACTTCAAAAAATACCGTTCTATTAATCGGCGGGACAGCCGGTATCGGTTTAGAAATCGCAAAACAGTTAACAGCTTTAGATAACCATGTAATTATCACAGGCAGAAATCAGGAAAGGCTCCATGCAGCAGCCTCTTCATTACATAATGTAACCACTATTCTGTCTGACGTGAGTAAGGCTGATGATGTAGATCTTTTGGTAGAAAAAATTAAATCCGAATTTCCTCAATTAAACATAGTGATCAACAATGCAGGAAGGGCACTGCTCTATAATTTAGCTGATTCAAAACAGGATGCATTTGCAAATGCAGCGGATGAAATGCTGACCAATTACCTTTCCATTATTAGGATTAACCAAAAGCTATTGCCTGTATTAAAACAACAGGAAGCATCAGCAATTGTAAACGTTTCATCTGTGGTAGCTTATGTACCAGGCATTACCCTGCCAACTTATGCAGCCAGTAAAGCAGCACTACATTCATACAGCACTTCATTAAGATTAAGTTTAGCAGAAACTGCTGTTAAAGTTTTCGAATTAATGCCTCCATTGGTTGACACTGAATTTTCTAAAGAAATTGGCGGACATAATGGGATTAAACCTTCAGTTGTAGCTGATGCATTCTTAACTGCTTTAGCCAATGATGACTTTGAAATCAGGGTAGGCGATACCGCAAAGATTTACGAATTGTTCAGACAGTCGCCGGTTGATGCTTTAAACATAATGAACGCCAATAGAAAAGCCTGGATAGACGCTGTTGAGCATTAAAATGATATAGCAGTAAAGCAAAAAAAATGTTGTTTCCATTTAGATGACCTTTTTCCGTATGGGAATTGTTACTTTCGCGGCATTAAGTGTAAATCCTGGGTTTATATCAACTTTAATAAACGATCGGACAGTGTAGTTATCCCAGCTATCTTAAAATGTTCCTAGGAGATTATTAATTTTTGATTTATCCAAGGGAATCGACTAAAAAATATTAAAATGAAAAGAGTAGTAGTAACCGGTTTAGGTGCCATAACCCCGCTTGGCAATACTGTTGAGGAATTTTGGAAACAGATATTAGCCGGAAAAAGTGGTATTGGCCCCATTACAAAATTTGATTCGGGTAAATTTAAAACGCAATTTGCAGGTGAAGTAAAGGATTTTAATCCGGAAGAATACCTGGAGAAAAAGGAGATTAAAAAGTACGACCTTTTTACGCAGTATGCCATTGCTTCAAGTGATCAGGCCATAAAAGATGCCGGATTGAATTTCAGCACCATGAATGATGGCCAATTGGCTGAAGTTGGTGTAATCTGGGCAACCGGAAATGGTGGTATCGGTACTTTCGAAGCACAATTGGAAGAATTTCATGCCGGAGATGGCACACCAAGGTTTAACCCTTATTTTATCCCAAAAATGATTGTTGATATTGCTGCAGGGGCCATTTCTATTCGTCATAAATTGCGGGGACCAAATTATTGTACGGTTTCAGCCTGCGCATCTTCAAACACCGCAATTGTGAATGCTTTTGATACCATCCGTTTGGGTAAAGCCAACGTGATGATTGCAGGTGGTTCGGAAGCTGCACTTACCAAATCATCTGTAGGTGGGTTTAATGCTGCACAAGCTTTATCAAAAAATAACGGCGATCCTCAGGGTGCATCTAAACCTTTCGATAAAGATAGGGATGGTTTTGTGATGAGTGAAGGAGCAGGTGCCTTGGTTTTGGAAGAACTGGAACACGCTTTGCAGCGCGGTGCACATATTTATGCTGAAATTGTTGGAGGTGGAATGGCCGCAGATGCCTATCACCTTACCGGAACACCTCCCGATGGGATTGGTGCTGCTTTAGGGATGACAAAAGCTTTGAAAGATGCCGGGATAACTGCGGATAAAATCGATTATATTAATGCACATGCTACTTCAACCGGATTGGGCGATTTAAGCGAATTACAAGGGATTAATACTGTTTTTAATGGTTTACCTGTAATCATTGGGGCCACTAAATCGATGACAGGTCATTTGTTGGGGGCAGCAGGTGCAATTGAAAGTGTTATCAGTATTCTTTCAATCAGGGATAACATCATTCCACCTACCATTAACACTAAAAATTTGGACGAAAATATTCCAAAGGGATTACATATTGTTTTGGGCGAGCCGATTAAAAAGGAAATCAATTATGTATTAAACAATACTTTTGGTTTCGGTGGTCATACCGCCAGTACTATTTTTAAAAAGTACGAAGCTTAAGTAGGTTTTATTGATCATACCGGACAGTGCCTGGCTAATCGCCAGGCACTTTTTTATTGCTGTAATTTATTCTTTTTGTCCTTCTAAATTCCTGTGCTGTCATTCTGAACGCAGTGAAGAATCTTTTAGTAATAGAAAGTTTTTGAGCAGTGCTTCTACGAAGGTGCTACAAGGGAAAGATTCTTCGTTACACTCAGAATGACAAAATCCTAAAAAAGTGTCTGTTAAAGCTATGGGTGGAAAATCAATAAGCTAATGGCAAACGAACCAAAAAACCTATTTATCCATCAATAAATTAACCAATTCTTTAAGTTCTTCCACTTCCAGTTCCAGCTTTTCAATGCGGTTTTCCAGTTCAGTAGTATCAGTTTGAGGTGCTGTATATATTTCAGTCTCGGTAGCAGTTTCAACCTGTTCACCCAAAAGATGAATAAAACGGGCTTCCTTCTGACCAGCTCTCTTAGCCAATTGTTTTACAAAGGCAGGTTCTTCATCCGAAAGCTTTTGAAGTTGCTCCAAAACCTCTTCAATACTTTCAAATTCATATAACCTTCCCGAATTACTGTTAATTTCTCCAGGTGTTAATGGTCCGCGTAAAAGCAAAATGCAGATGATAGCCAATTCAGAAGGTACTAATGGAAAACAATGGCTAAATTATGTTTGTATTTAGTTGAGCGGCTGGATCCACCTGTTGCCGTGGATATTAAACCTTTTATTTTAAGTTGATTTAGCGTTAAAGAGATCGTTTCCTCATCATAATTTACAACCGGATTTCTTGAACTTTTTTGATTACATGCTGCCGTTAAACTGTTCAAAGTCATTGGGTAATAATCTGGTGTAGTGCGGCTTTTTTCTATTAACGAACCTAAAACGCGTTGTTCTTCTGCTGATAAATCGGGTAGGGTTTTTACGTTATCCATATGATAAAAGTATAAATTGGTTAAGCATTTTGAAAATTATTTTGTTAATGTCTTGCCAGCAGGGAGTTATATTATATATTTAATTGTAGCACAGTGGAGAACTACAAAGTAAACCAAGACTTGACCAAGATCAAGGAAGATTATTTATTTCAGGTAATTTATAATACGGGGTATTATTCTGAAAAAGTTCAGGATGCAGAGAACCTCCAGAACACTATATTTTTGTAATCACAAAAGAAGTTCTGCGGTTATTTTTTCTTCCTGTTTCAGTTTTATTATCAGCAATTGGTTTACCAGCTCCAAAGCCCTTAAAAGTGAGCCTTTTTGTATCTATACTGTTTTTAACCAGGTATGCGTAAACGGCATTGGCCCGATTGAAAGATAACTTTTCATTTAATTTATCATCACCAACATTGTCGGTATGGCCCTGAATTTCAATTTGAACATTTTCGTTTTGATGCAAAAAATCAATCAGGAGATCTAATTCGCGGATAGAAGCAGGTAAAAGATTAAACTTATTGGTGTCGAAGAAAATATTTTTTAAGGTAACATTTCCACCTTGCTTTATTTTTTCGATATAAACTTCAATCTGGTAAGATTTATTAATATCACCGCTTTTAAGTTCGAAATTTTCGGAGTAAAACAGGTAGCCCTCGGCATTTACATTAAATAGATAATTACTCCCAATGGGCATCACTGCTAAAAATTGACCAGTTTCGGGATCGGTATAATCATCAAAAACAGTCTTATTGGTTTTCAAATCTATCACCTGCACGTTGCTTTCAATTGTTTTTTTGGTGTCGCGGTCTCTTACAATTCCTTTTACGTAAGAAATTTTTGAGGGCTTAGCTGTTTCCGGAATCCCAAAGCTATATATATCCTGCATGCCGTAACCCCCTTTTAAATTTGATGAAAACAACCCTGAATTTCCATCGGCACTCACCACTAAACCGCTTTCATCTTCAAAAGAATTGATCGGATAACCAATGTTGACTGGTTTTTGCCACTGGCCATCATTGTCCTGTCTGCTAAAATAAATATCTTTATTGCCAAAACCTGGCCAGCCATTAGAAGAAAAATACAACGTCTTGCCGTCTGCATGTAGAAAAGGGGTGTTTTCATCGAAAGCTGTGTTGATCCCAGGTCCAAGATTAATAGCAGGTCCCCATTTGGCATCATCCGTAATGGTGCTTTTCCATATGTCATAACCGCCATATCCACCCGGTCTGTTGCTGATAAAATATAATGTACGCCCATCAGGGCTTATGGCAGGCTGCGATTCCCAGAATTCAGAATTAACGGGTTGACCAACATTATAGGGCTCACCCCAATCTTTTCCCTCACGGTGAGAAACATAAATATCACACCTACCTAAGCCATCAGGCCGGTTGCATCCGGTAAAAAACAGGTACTTACCATCAGGAGAAATGGTTTGTGCACCTTCGTTATACCTGGTTGTATTTATTTTGCTTGATAATGGCGTGACCAAGCCCCATATGCTGTTTTTAAACTGAGCGGTCCAAAAGTCTTCATTACCATTTACTTGACGGGTAAAAACTAATGTTTCACCATCGGCGGTTATAGCAGGAAAGTATTCCGCATCAACTGTATTTACACCTTCACCTAAATTTACTGGGTTATACTTTACAGGCTTCCTTATTGCAATGTTGGCAAAATCGCAATCCAGAAGGTATTTTTTTGCTCTTCTTGCTTTTTCGGATGAAGAATCCAGTGCCAAAAAATCAGTAAAATGTTGCTTTGCTTTTAAATAATCCTGTGTGGCAAATATTGTTTCTGCAAGGCTGTAAATTACTTCCGGCGCAACTGTTTTATTAATTAATATCGCCTTTTCGTAAGCCACTCTGGCATCCTGATATTTTTTTTGAGCTTTATAAACCCCGGCAAGTACAATATAGGCATTCTGAAATAAAGGATCAGCTTCCACCGCATTCTTTAGCGCTTGTTCAGCGGCGATGTAATCAAGTTTATCAATAAAGGGGCCTGCTTTTTCAAAATAAACCTGCGCTTTTTTATTTGGAGAACTTTGTCCAAAACAATAAAAGCTTAATATGCTAAAGGAGAGGATTAAGCAAAATTTCATTACATTAACATTTTGGTATTAAAGCTAATGTAAACTAATTTAAGGAATATTTAAAAATTTGTGTGTTTGTAAAGAAATCTCCCATTTAGGGTTGGCCATTACATACTCAATAATTAACGGTGTAACTTCTTTTGATTTGGACCACTCAGGCTGAAGATATAGTTTGCAGTTGGGAGATACCATTGCGGCATACTCCTCTGCCCATTTAAAGTCACTTTTATTAAAAACAATTACTTTTAGCTCATTGGCGAAAGGCGTAATGTCTGGCCGTGGTGCTTTAAATTTTTTGGGCGATAGGCAAATCCAATCCCAGTTACCCGAAAGCGGGTAAGCACCAGACGTTTCGATAAAGGTAAGAATGCCTCTTTTTTTTAATTGATTGGTTAAATAATCCAGATTATAAATCAAAGGCTCGCCGCCGGTAATTACAACAGCCTTGCCGGGAAATTGATCGGCATTTTCTACAATAACATCCGAAGCTGTAAGTGGATGCATTTCGGCATCCCAGCTTTCTTTAACATCACACCAATGGCAGCCCACATCGCAGCCGCCTAAACGGATAAAATAAGCCGCTTTACCTGTGTTAAATCCTTCCCCCTGTATGGTGTAAAATTCTTCCATTAAAGGAAGTAATGTGCCGTCTTCTGGTATTGCCTGTTTCATTTTTGAGGATGCAAATATCCTAAAAAAATATGGTGATGAGGTGCTCTTTTGAAATTTAATGGAAAGATGAAATAAGAGTGATATTTATTTGCCGTATTTTAGTAGCATGAAGTGGTTTAAGGCGTTAAACAATAACCAAATACCTCGTATGGATGCGATTAAAACCGTTGAGGTTGCAGGAAAACAGCTCTGTCTGATCAATAATGATGATAAAATTATCGCAACTCAATCGCATTGTCCACACGCCGGTGGTCATTTTAGTGGTGGCTGGTGTAAAAATGGGAAACTGGTATGCCCAATCCATCGCTACGAATATAGCCTCGAAACCGGAAGGGGAGCAGAAGGGCAGGGCGATTACATCAGGATTTACCCAACAGAATTACGTGAAGACGGACTATATATTGGTTTCGAAGAAAGTTGGTGGAGTAAACTTTGGGGGAGTTAGGTTCAGTAATTCATTAGCCACTGGTTACTTATTTTTTTCTTGGTAAAAGATTTAAAATAAACTTTGTGTCTTCGGATTTCACTGGTGAAAACTTGCATATTTCGCTCATTAATTTAAGTATTTTTCATTAAATACTTTTGTTTAGTAGGTTATAGGGGCAAATAGTAAAGGAAATTCGTCATTTAGACTGAAGTTCAGTCCAGAACGTTCGGGAGAGAAATCTATCATCTACACAAAGATCCTTCATTGCATCCAGGATGACAAGTCTGGTAAAGACTTTTTGATTAATATTAATTAAGCAAATATCTTTTAAAAAACTCCTGACAGTTTAAAACTTCAATTTCAGAAAAATAAAAATCTTCCAGATCTTCGGTGATGATGCATTTACATTCAACGGATTGGGCCGCATAATATTCCAGTCCATCTTCAAAATCGTGTATTTTCTTATTCGATAATGTATCCAAAACACATTTTGATGAATTTCCGGCAATTTTAATATATTGGCAGAGCAAATCGATTTTTTGTTTAGCTAACTGTGCTTTATGTTTTTTTTCGGCAAAATAAAATGCTATAGCTAAACAAAGTGGAGAAGTATATATTTCAAATTTCGGATGAGACGCTAAACTTAAAATTCTTGATGAATAGGTATAAAGTGGGTATTCCTTATTTAGTACTGAAACCAAAACATTGGCGTCCAAAAATATTTTCATCAATTATTTTTTAGAAGAAAAGAATTCATCTTTTGAATTTTTACGGGTTGCCTTTGGTGTTTTTTTATATTCCACTTCACCCTCAGCAACCATGCTCACCCAATCTGAAATTGGAAAATCTTCTAAAGACTTATATTCTTTAGCAGTTACCTGAATTAAAAGATGCTCTATTAATCTTGATAAGCTAATATTATTTTCAGCGGCATATTTTTTTGCCCTTGCTACCACATCTTGATTAAAACTTAATGTTAACTTGGTGTCCATGTGACTAAAATTTATGTCAAATATAATAATTGTACGTAACAATAAAAAATATTATACGTAAAAAAAAAACGACTCAAATTGAGCCGTTTTTTAATATCTATTACAGTTGTTTTTTCGTTTTTTGTCTTTAAGCTTTTAACTATGAATAAATTTCTTTCCGCGCAGAAGCCAGCGTATTTTTTAATAAACCAACTATCGTCATCAAACCTACACCGCCCGGTACGGGAGTAATGTACGATGCTATTGGTGCTACATTTTCAAAATCTACATCACCATATAACTTAAAACCTGATTTGGTTTCTGTAGAATTTTCCCTGTTAATGCCTACATCAATAATTATGGCACCGGGTTTTACCATATCGGCAGTAACAAAATTCTTTTTTCCAATTGCAGCTATCACAATATCAGCCTGCAAAACCTGTTCTTTTAAATCTTTGGTCCGCGAATGTGTCAGCGTTACGGTACAGTTGCCCGGATTGGCATTACGGGCCATTAAAATACTCATCGGGCTGCCCACAATGTTACTGCGGCCTACTACCACACAGTGTTTTCCTGTTGTATCGATATTGTATTCTTGTAACATCAATAAAATACCATAAGGTGTAGCAGGAATAAAGCAAGGTAGGTTACGCATCATTCTCCCTAAATTAACCGGGTGGAAACCATCTACATCCTTACGATAGTCGATTTTTTCGGTTACCTTCTCAGGGTCTATATGTTTAGGTAAGGGCAATTGTACAATTAAGCCATCTACATCAGCATCCTGATTAATTTCTTCGATTTTTGCCAACAATTCAGCTTCGGTAACCGAGTTATCGTAACGGTGCAGGGAAGATTTAAAACCAACTTTTTCGCAGTTTTTCATCTTACTGGCTACATAGGTTTCGCTACCGCCATCGTTACCAACCAAAATAGCTACAAGGTGCGGTTTGCGACCTGTTTTATTCAAAAAATCATCTGCCTCTTCAGCAATCTGAACTTTAACTTTTTCTGATACGTATTTACCGTCTAATAATTTCATTTTTATGAGATGTGAGATACCAGATATTAGATTTGAGGCTAGAATATCATCTCACGTCTCAAATCTAACATCTCAAATCTAATTTAATCTAATTTCAACACGGCCATAAATGCAGATTGAGGAATTTCTACGTTACCCACCTGGCGCATGCGTTTTTTACCTTTTTTCTGTTTCTCCAACAATTTACGCTTACGGGAAATATCACCACCATAACATTTAGCAGTTACATCTTTACGTAAAGCGCTTAATGTTTCACGGGCAATAACCTTAGCCCCGATTGATGCCTGAATTTTAATCTCAAATTGTTGACGAGGGATCAATTCTCTTAATTTCTCGCAAATTTTCTTGCCGAAATCGTAAGCGTTACTTCTATGGATCAATGAAGATAATGCATCAACAGGCTCGTCGTTGATTAACATATCTAAACGAACTAAATCTGATTTTTTGTAACCAACCTGATGATAATCAAATGAAGCATAACCTTTTGAAATGGTTTTTAATTTATCATAAAAATCAAACACAATTTCGCCCATTGGCATTTCAAAAACCAATTCAACGCGGTCGGAAGTTAAATAGGATTGATTCACAATAATTCCGCGTTTTTGGATACAAAGTGACATTACCGGACCAACAAATTCTGCTTTGGTAATAATATTTGCTTTGATAAAAGGCTCCTCAACAGAATCCAGTTTGCTTGGGTCTGGTAAATCAGATGGATTATTTACCGTAATCTCGATACCTTTGGTGGTATGGGCAATGTACGAAACGTTAGGTACGGTTGTAATTACCGTCATGTCGAATTCACGTTCTAAACGCTCCTGGATAATCTCCATGTGTAACATGCCGAGGAAACCACAACGGAAACCAAAGCCTAAAGCTGCAGAACTTTCCGGTTCAAAAACAATGGAAGCATCATTGAGCTGCAATTTATGCATCGCTTCGCGTAGTTCTTCAAAATCATCTGTATCAACAGGATAAATTCCGGCAAATACCATTGGCTTAACCTCTTCAAAGCCCTGAATGGCACCATCCGCCGGCCTGCTGACTGTTGTGATGGTATCCCCAACTTTTACTTCCCGTGCTTCTTTAATTCCGGAAATAATATAACCCACATCACCGGTTTTAACCACATTACGAGGAGACATATCCAGTTTCAGAATACCAACTTCGTCAGCCAGATATTCTTTACCCGTGTTAATAAACTTTACTTTATCACCTTTTTTAATTTCGCCGTTTACTACTTTATAGTAGGCAATAATGCCCCTGAATGAGTTAAAAACGGAGTCGAAAATCAAAGCTTGTAGTGGTGCTTCCGGATCGCCAACCGGAGCTGGCACACGGTCCACAATAGCCTGGATAATATCAGGAATACCCATTCCTGTTTTACCCGAAGCTGGAATTATATCTTCACGTTTACAACCGATCAAATCAATAATCTGGTCTTTAACTTCCTCCGGCATAGCCCCGGGTAAGTCCATTTTATTTAAAATCGGAATAATTTCAAGGTCGTGCTCTAAAGCTAAATATAAATTTGAAATGGTCTGAGCCTGAATGCCTTGCGAAGCATCTACAATTAATAATGCACCTTCACAGGCTGCGATAGAGCGGGAAACCTCATAAGAGAAATCCACATGCCCTGGTGTATCGATCAGGTTGAAATTGTATTCAATATCACCAACCTTATAGTTCATTTGTATGGCATGACTTTTAATCGTTATGCCTCTCTCACGCTCTAAATCCATGTTATCGAGCAATTGCGCCTGCGCTTCACGCTGCGAAATCGTCGCTGTATATTCTAATAACCTATCAGCCAGGGTACTTTTACCATGGTCGATATGTGCAATAATGCAAAAATTACGTATATGCTTCATCTTTGCGCAAAGATATGTTTTTTAATGGAAAATGTAAGAGGGAAAATGGAATGCTACAGAGGCTGAATTTATATTGTTTTGAAGAGTAAAAGCAATAGTTTATCTGTTGATACAGTCTATTTTCCGTTGCAATCTTTTTGTTATTGCGTTGTGTTCAAAATTTCCGTCATTGCGAGGAGGAACGACGCAGCAATCTAGTGCTATAAAGGAACAAAAAGTATTTCCACTGCAATCAGGTTTAACTTGACAACATAAGCTCTTCTGAATGTTTTCCTTCTAGTTACCTAAAATTATTTGCTACAGAAACAAGGGAATTTTAGTTCTCTAATTTTTTGCAAAACCCATTCAGGGTAAATCCGTGTTTTCGTAGCAAACTGAAATTAAAAAATTAAACCATCGTTTTCTTCCACTTACCTTTTTTAAACAAAATAAATGCCGCAACCGCAATACCTGCCTCAGCTGTTGGGATCGCAATAAAAACGCCTGTCGGCCCCATTTCTAAATATTTTGCTAAAAAGTATGCCAATGGAATCTGGAAGAGCCAAAAGGCGAAAACATTAATTTTGGTTGGTGTCCAGGTATCACCGGCACCATTAAAAGCACTGTTGAATACCATTGCGGCCCCATAAATCACAAAACCAATGCTTAAAATTTTTAAAGCTTTACCAGCAACGGCAACCACATTTTCATCTGCAGTAAAAAATGCAGCGAACAAATGTCCGCAGGTTAAGAACAGCACGCTTACTATTGCCATGAAAATAATAATGTATTTCAAGGTCTGGAATACCGATTTTTCTGCACGATCTATATGGCCTGCACCTAAATTCTGTCCAACCAAAGTAGCGGCTGCATTGCTTAAGCCCCAGGCTGGTAACATAAAAAACATCATGAGGCGTAGTGCAGTTTGATAACCTGCCGAGCCGGTATCGCCACCTGTGGTGGCCACCAGTTCGGCCAGAAATACCCAGCTACAGCTGGCAATAACAAACTGAAAGATAGCTGGAGCAGCAATTTTTATAATGGCTTTAATCTGTTTCCAGTCGGGAATAAAGTGACTGATGATGATTTTTAAAGCATTTTTTCCGTTGAACAAATGGTATACCTGATAGATAACGCCCAGACCACGACCAATGGTAGTGGCAATGGCAGCACCTGTTAAGCCAAATGCAGGTATTGGACCTAGGCCATTGATCAAAACAGGGCAGAGGATGATGTTGGCAATGTTGGCGATCCACAAACTCCGCATAGCAATTGCTGCATTACCGGCGCCACGAAAAATCCCGTTAATTAAGAATAGCAAAACAATAATGACACTTCCGCCCATCATAATGCGCACAAATGTAACGCCTTGATCTGCGGTCGCTACTGAAGCGCCCATGAGCAACAGGATATCTCTGGCATAAATTAAGCCCAGGATGCTGATGATAACATTAATAAAAACAGCTATCAAAATGGTCTGCATGCCAGCTTTTGATGCCGCTTCAGGGTTTTTCTCACCAATTCTCCGTGCCACAACCGCGGTTGCCGCCATACTCAGGCCAATGGCCAAGGAATAAATAATGGTTAATACCGATTCTGTTAAGCCAACCGTTTGGATAGCATGACTGCTATTTTCCAGGTGGCCAACAAAGTATAAATCAACCAAAGCAAAAACCGACTCCATAGCCATTTCCAGCATCATCGGAATGGCTAATAAAATAATAGCGCGTTTAATACTGATTGAAGTTAAATCAACTTCGTGACCTTTTAAAGACTGTACCAGGATATCGAAAAAAGACGATAGTTTGCCCTGTGCCTTTGTGGACTGTGACATATAATATATAATAAATTTGATGTATAAACCAATGATACGCTATGAAGCGTACATACCTAAATTAAAACAGGAGGGAATCCTCGGTTATTTAGAACCTCAAACGGATTGCAGATACTATCATGGCTCTGGTCTTTTTGATAGGTCAAAGATAAAGAAAAAATCTAAACGTCAAATTACGTTTAAACAGATTTTTTTGTGGACGATTGTTTGCCAGCCAGCTAATGAATGAATTATCCCTTTACGACAATTTTTTTATATACTGTAAGCTTCAATCATTTCTTCGCTAACTTTTGTCCCTCTGCCTGTATTTAAGTCGATAAGCACATAATCAAAGATCCCGTCAGATGCGATTTTACCAGTTTTCTGATTAATAATTTCGAACTGGACTGAGCAACCTTTATCGTTCATCGCTAAAATGCCCGTCCTGATCAGCATTAAATCGTTCATTAATAACGGGCGTTTGAAATTGATATCCACGTGGCTTACCACCCAGCCTAAACCCTGTTTGGTGAAATGCTCCCAAGGCATTCCGTAAAACTTTTCCATCTGCTCATAACGTGCCGCCAGTACATAATCTAAATATTTGCTGTTATGCACGTGATTAAACATATCTATATCGTCCGGGCGGACGCGTAATTCGCTTTCAAATATGCTGTATTGATTTTTTTCCAAGGATAAATGTTTTCAGCAAAAGTATAAATAAAGCTTGATTGTAAGGAATTACTTGCTTAATGCGGAAAAAAATTAATGTATTAGTTGCCGATTTTTGCTATTTTTGATATGAAAATGGGAAAACTCAAATTATATGATATTAATATTCCACGCGAATCAATCGTTGAGGAACGTGATGCTATTTATTTGAGCCGTACCCCCGAGCAGCGTTTTTTTAACGTTATACAGCTTAATTACATTTCAGTTACTATGAACGGTGGTAAGCCATTAAAATCTCCGCAAGGCAAAGGGCTTATAATCCGTAAGCCTGCCATATAATTGCATTATGTCTTTTGATAAAGAAAATCTTGAAATGCTTTTGTTGTTGGAAACATTTGAGCAGTTCAATGTTAATTATCTAATCGTTGGAGGTTTTGCTGTTAACCGATATGGTTATAACCGTACTACAGGCGATCTAGATATTTATCTTAAGGATACTAAAGATAATAGACAAAATCTGATTTATGCCCTCGATAAAATGGGTTATGGCAGATATGATATGTTATTAGATGTGCCGATCATTGCCGGTTATTGTGAAGTTGTAATGGATGATGGTATGTATGCAGATTTGATGACAGATATTCCGGGGCTTGACAAAAGAAAATTCGATGAGTATTTTCAAATGGCTACCGTTGATGAAATTAATGGCATTAAAGCAAGGTTTTTGCATTATAACCATTTACTAGATAATAAACGGGCTACGAACAGGCCGAAAGATCAATTAGATGTTTTAGAGTTGGAGCGCATTAATAAGAGAAGTTAAGTTTCTTTTACTGCCTTAAGTTTCCTAAACCCGACTTAGTGGAAATCCTTTTTGCTTTACTTGCCGAATTAAATTGCTTCGAAGCTCTTTCTGGCAATGATGACAAAGCAAGCAGGAAAGCAAAAAGATTGCAGCAACGGCGGGAGTGAAGCAACCGATAGTGCAGCATCTTGCTTTACCCTAAACCAACTAAAATGGACTTTAACTTATCATTCAATAAATACTTGCTTCTGAATAAAAAGAACCTTATCTTTGCGCCACAATTAATTAATTTTTATTGCTTTAATATTATTCAAGAATGTATTTAAGTCCAGAAAAGAAGGCCGAAATCTTTAAACAACACGGCGAAGTAGAAACCAATACGGGTTCTGCAGAAGGTCAGGTAGCGTTATTTACATACCGTATTGCGCACCTAACAGAACACTTAAAGAAAAATCGTAAAGATTTCTCTACTCAGTTGTCACTTCAAAAATTGGTAGGTAAACGCCGCGGTATTTTGGCTTACCTATACAAAAAAGATATTGAGCGCTACCGTGCTATCATCAAAGCTTTATCGCTACGTGATATCATTAAACAAAAATAAGCGAATTTTATCAGCGAAAGCCATTCTTAAGGGAGTGGCTTTTTAATTTCCTGTTAATTTTTTTAACGGGATTTGTTATGATAGGCTTTTTTAATCCTATCTTGCGTTTGCAAAAACAAAACTTATATAAACAACGGTGTGTAGAAAGAGGAAAACACACCATAATTCTAATTAAATGAATGTAATAAAAAAATCGTTCGATTTGGGCGATGGCAGAATTGTAGAAATTGAAACAGGTAAACTGGCTAAACAGGCTGATGGTTCGGTTGTAGTAAAAATGGGTGATACCATGTTGCTGGCAACAGTTGTATCTACTGTTGGTGCTAAGCCAGGTACTGATTTTTTACCTTTATCGGTTGATTATCAGGAAAAATATGCAGCTACCGGCCGTATTCCAGGTGGCTTTTTACGTCGTGAAGCAAGATTATCTGATTACGAGGTATTAATTTCCCGTTTAGTGGATAGAGCTTTACGTCCACAGTTCCCTTCGGATTATCACTCTGATACACAAGTGATGATTTCTTTAATATCTGCTGATAAAAATATCATGCCAGATTGTTTGGCAGGTTTAGCCGCATCAGCTGCATTATCAGTTTCTGATATTCCTTTCAACGGCCCCATTTCTGAAGTACGTGTGGCTAAAATCGATGGTAAATTGGTTATCAATCCGTTTGCCAGTGATTTAGAGCGAGCTACACTTGAGTTTATGGTTGCAGGTTCTGCTAACGATATCTGTATGGTGGAAGGTGAGTGCGACGAGATCCAGGAGGATGAAATGGTTGAAGCTTTAAAATTTGCACACGATGCCATTAAAGTTCAATGTGCTGTTCAGGTTGAATTAACTGAAGCAACAGGCAAAACCGTTAAACGCGAATACAGCCACGAAGATCACGATGCTGATTTAAAAGCAAAGGTTTACGCCGATACTTACGATAAAGTTTATGCAGTAGCTAAAGCCGGTGGTAATAAAGATGTTCGTAAAGAAGGTTTTACAGCAATTATTAACGAATTCTTCGAGGCCATGCCTGAAGATACCGCTGATTTAACCAAAGCAATGGCTAAACATTATTATCACGATGTTCAGTATGATGCCATCAGAAATTTATTGTTGGATGAAGGTATCCGTTTAGATGGTCGCCAAACTACTGAAATCCGTCCAATCTGGAGTGAAGTTGGTTATTTACCAGCAGCTCACGGTTCAGCTGTATTTACACGTGGCGAAACCCAATCCTTAACTTCAGTTACTTTAGGTAGCAAAGATGATGAGCAAATGATTGATGGCGCTTTCTTTAATGGCTACCAGAAATTCTTATTACACTATAATTTCCCGGGTTTCTCTACAGGTGAGGTTAGACCAAACAGAGGCGCTGGCCGTCGCGAAATTGGTCACGGTAACCTGGCTCAGCGTTCGTTGAAAAAAGTATTACCACAAGGCGAGGCAAATCCTTACACCATTCGTGTGGTTTCTGATATTTTAGAATCTAACGGTTCATCATCAATGGCAACTGTTTGTGCGGGTACACTGGCACTTATGGATGCGGGTATTAAAATCAAAGCTCCGGTTTCGGGTATTGCAATGGGTTTAATTACCGATGAGAAAACTGGTAAATATGCTATTCTTTCAGATATCTTAGGTGATGAAGATCATTTAGGTGATATGGATTTTAAAGTAACCGGTACCGAAAATGGTATTGTTGCTTGTCAGATGGACTTAAAAATCAACGGCTTATCTTACGAAGTGTTAACCAAAGCTTTGTTGCAGGCTAAAGAAGGTCGTCTACACATCTTAAACGAGATGAAGAAAACCATCGTAGCACCTAACGAAGATTACAAACCACATGCGCCGCGTATCGTTTCTTTAACTATCGATAAAGAATTTATTGGTGCAATTATTGGCCCTGGAGGTAAAATTATTCAGGAAATGCAACGCGAAACCGGTGCTTCAATCTCGATCGAGGAAGTTGATGGTAAAGGTATTGTAGAAGTATTTGCTGATAATAAAGCAGCAATCGATGCAGCAGTTACCCGTATCCGTAATATTGTTGCTAAACCAGAAATTGGAGAAATTTACCAGGGTAAAGTAAAATCAATTATGCCGTTTGGTGCATTTGTTGAAGTAATGCCAGGTAAAGATGGTTTATTACACATTTCTGAAATTTCTTGGGAGCGTTTAGAAACCATGGATGGTGTACTGAAAGAAGGTGATAAAATCGAGGTTAAATTGTTAGACATCGATAAACAAGGTAAAATGAAACTTTCGCGTAAAGTTTTATTACCAAGACCAGAAAAACCAGCTGCACCAAAAGCTTAATCGGTAATCATTATGCTGAACTTGTTTCAGCATCTCAATAATAAAACCTTTTCAGTTTACTGAAAGGGTTTTATTATTTATAAAACATTTTTAGCAGGGAATTGCTGTTCCCATTATTATGCCATTCACAACAAAGTAAGACTTACCTGTTGTAACATTTGTTATAATTCCATCAGGCCATGGAGTTGTTAAGTGTGAGTTCGTAAAAATTGGCGTACCGGTTATAATTTTATCGGTTGAATTAGCTACAAAAACAGAAACAACTTCTGCACAATGGTAACCACCATAATCACTGCCTGCCATTGCGGTGATGAGAAATCCGGGCCCGGGCGGGCATACAGCTTTTTTAGAAGTGCTGAATTTTGGAAACGTTTGAGGCTTATGGATGGTAAAACCAAAAGCAATGCTCATGATAAAAATTGCGAGACCAGCAAAAATTAAGTGTTTTGTTTTCATAAGTAAATGATTTAATTGCTGTTAAGTTAACTCTTTTTTAATAAAACCACTTACTGAAAGGTACTAAATGGATTTTTGGGCTTTTAATTTTTTCTTTGGGGCGATTAACTTAATATTCTGGTTAAAAATTTTCTCAGTTTTTGTAACTTGCATCTTAGTGTCATGCTGATCCGATAGCTATTGGATTTATTTTACAGGTAAAGATAATGTTTCAATTGCCTTATAGCTCTTTCGTGGTCAGCATCTTTCCGGCTATTAGTATCCTGAAATGAATTCAGGGTGAAGATAATGGATAAATATAATTTTAAAAATGAATAGCGGAATTAAAATTAAAAGACTAAAAGATAATTAAATGAAATACATAATAGCCCCATCCATACTTTCTGCCGATTTTGGAAATTTACAGCGCGATATTGAAATGATTAATCAAAGTGAGGCCAATTGGTTTCACGTTGACGTGATGGATGGTGTTTTCGTTCCGAATATCTCTTTTGGTTTCCCGGTTATGGCGGCAGTTAAAAAACATGCTCTCAAACCATTGGATGTACATTTAATGATTGTGGAGCCTGATAAATACATTGAGGATTTTGCCAGAGCAGGAGCCGATAGAATTACGGTGCATTATGAAGCCTGCACACATCTGCACAGAACGATCCAGTTAATTAAGGCATCTGGTTGTAAAGCGGGTGTGGCCTTAAATCCACATACACCGGTAACATTGCTTCAGGATGTGATTGAAGACTTAGATCTGGTATTGATTATGTCGGTTAATCCGGGTTTTGGGGGCCAGGCCTTCATTCACAATACCTATAAAAAAATAAAGGATTTAAAAGTGATGATTCAAGGGGTAAATGAAAACCTGATCATAGAGGTTGATGGTGGCGTGGGTTTACAGAATATTGCTACATTAATGGCAGCCGGTGCTAATGCTTTTGTAGCTGGAAACGCAATTTTTGCAACAGATAATCCAACAGAAACGATTGCGGAGATGAAACGGTTAACCATGAGTATAAGTATTTAATTGTTTTATCGCTAAATTGTTTTGGTAATAAGGAGCATAGCGTTATAATTGTCTTGATATTCTTATCCCGACATTTTTATCCTGATACCTGATACTTTCATCCCGATACCCAATACTTTTTATCTTGATAATTAATACTTTCATCCCGATACACTTACATCCCGATACTAAAAATGCTCAAATTTCGGCTCATCCTGTTTCTGTTGATTGCTGGTTTCAGTTTTGCTGTCGCTCAGCCTTTAGTTAGGATTTCAGGAATAGTTTATAGTGATGAAAAGTTACCTTTAGCGCAGGTTACGGTAACCGTTCTGGGGCAGGCGCAATCTACAGTTACTGATGAATTTGGGATATATACGATTTACTCCAAATCAAAAACGTTTAGTATCAAATACTCGCTCCTGGGATACCAGCCGCAAACAGTTGAGTTCAGTGCGCGTTCGGGTGCGCGGATTATCAGGCAGGTAAGCTTGATGGCCAACATTAACGAATTAGAACAGGTTAATATAGTTAATAAACAGAATCAGTTAAGTAACGCCACTACTATTAATATTGGCGATGTTTCCTTTATGCCTTTAGTTTCCGGCAATTTCGAAACTATGCTTAAAACCCTGCCTGGGGTATCTACAAATAACGAATTAAGTGCTCAGTACAGCGTTCGGGGAGGTAATTTTGATGAAAATCTGATTTACATCAATGATGTAGAAATTAACCGGCCAGTATTGATCCGCAATGGGCAGCAGGAGGGTTTAAGTTTCATCAATTCAGATTTGGTGAGCAAAGCAAAATTCTCTGCAGGTGGCTTTGAAGCAAAATATGGCGACAAACTCTCATCGGTTTTGGATATCAGGTATGATAAGCCAGATAGTAATCAAACCATATTAAGTACGAGTTTGTTAAATACTTCACTAAGTACAAAGAGGGTGTTCCAAAACAGCTTTTTACTTGCAGGTTTGCGATACAAAAATAATACGAGTGTTTTAATTAAGCAGGATGAGAAAGGAAGCTATAATCCTGATTATGCTGATGCACAAGTGCTTTACCAGTACGATTTTTCACCAAAATTTAACGTCAGCTTTTTAAGCAATTTCAATATTGGTCAGTTTAAGTTGTTGCCTACCAATCGGGAAACCCAGTTTGGTACCTTAAGTACTACACTTAAACTGGATGTTGACTATACCGGACAGGAAATAGATGATTATCAGACCTTTGGTAGTGCCATTACTGCTGCTTATTCGCCTAAACCAAATGTGGTAGTTAAATTTATAAACAGCTATTTCAATACCATTGAACGGGAGCGTTTTGATATTAACGGAAGCTATATTTTTGCCGAAGTAGATCATAGTGTTTACGGCGAGAATTTTGGACAGATTAGCAAAAGCAGGGGAATAGGGAGTTATTATAATTACGGAAGGAATAGTTTAAATACCCAGATTTTTGCTTCAGAAATAAAAGTCGATCAGAATTTTAACAGTCATGTTTTTTCATGGGGACTGAAATTTGACCAGTCTAAGTACAGAGATCAGTTGAATGAATATAGCTATACCGATTCTGCAGGATATATTTTACCCAATAATGCTAAAAATATTACTTTACAAAATGTAATTAACGTTAAGAATAACCTTGATATTAAAAATTATAGCGCTTATATTCAGGATAGTTATTCGCTTTCCAGTTTAGCCGAACTGCAGTTGGGGGCACGTGCCACTTACAGTTCTTTAAGCAAACAGTTGCTGATCAGTCCGAGGGTATTAGTTGCTTACCGCCCAAATTCCAACAATAAAATATTGCGGTTTACTGCAGGTGTTTATAGTCAGCCCCCCTCATACCGGACCATCCGTGATTTTTCCGGGATATTAAACACAGATCAAAAAGCACAGCGGTCTTATAACACTTCTATAGGTTATGATTATGCTTTCGATGGTTTTGGAACAAGGCTGAAATTCACTTCTGAAGCCTATTTTAAATATTCTGACAGGTTAATTCCTTACAAAATTGATAACCTGAGGATCAAGTACCTCGCAAATGAAGTATCTCGTGGTTACGCCTATGGAGCCGATTTTAGCATTGGTGGTGAATTTGTTAAAGATCTGGTTTCCTATTTCAGAATGTCGGTAATGCACGCCAATGAAGATATCATTGGTGATAGTTATGTTCAGAATGGAACGACAATTTATCCTGGTTATTTAAAGCGGCCAACAGATCAACGCCTTAATTTTTCCATATTTTTTCAGGACAGGCTCTTGAATAGCCCCACTTATAAAGTTCACCTTAATGCACTTTATGGCTCGCGTTTGCCCATCGGTCCATCACAAACTCCACGATATTTAGATAAGTTTTATGTTCCATCTTACAAACGTGTGGATATCGGTTTTTCGAAAGATTTTTTAGATGATGCAGCTATGCATAAACCAAAATTCCTGGATAGAAATTTTAATGCTGTAATTCTGTTTTTCGAAGTTTTTAATATGCTGAATATTAATAATACGGTTTCTTATCTGTGGCTGAAAGATGTAGATAATGTTCAATATGCGATTCCAAATTATTTAACAGGGAGGCAGTTTAACCTGAAGTTGATTGTAAAGTTGAAGAATTAGCCAGTTTGATGGGATTTTCAAGACTTAAACCCAATACAACTTTTAATTATAACCTAAATATTTAATATTTAGATTAAATCGTTTAATTATAAAAACTGCAATAAATCAATCAATTTATAGCTTTTTTTTAACAAAATTTAATTTTTTAGGTGACGATTTTGTGGGCATAACTGCTTTAAAAATTTTACATTTACGCCCATAAAACATTATATAATAAGATGAAGCATAATTTTGGCGCAGGCCCTTGTATTTTACCTCAAGAAGTGTTTAAACAAGCAGCTCAGGCTGTTTTAGATTTTAACGATGGATTATCAATTTTAGAAATTTCGCACAGAACAACCGAATTTGAGGCAGTTGTTGCTGAAGCAGGTAAGTTGGTAAAAGAATTATTAAATGTGCCGTCAGGTTATTCCGTTTTATTTTTACAGGGTGGTGCCAGTTTACAGTTTGCCATGGTACCAATGAATTTATTGGGAGATGGACAAACAGCAAGTTATTTGGATACTGGCGTTTGGGCAACCAAAGCCTTGAAAGAAGCTAAATTTATCGGTAATGTAAATGTAGTTGCATCATCTAAAGATGCAAATTATGCATTCATTCCCAAGGATTTTCAAATCCCTGCTGATAGTGCTTATTTCCATTATACCTCAAACAATACCATTTATGGAACTGAGCTTTTCGAAGTACCTCAAACAAACATTCCGGTTATTTGCGATATGTCTTCTGATATTATGAGCCGCGTAATCGATGTTTCTAAGTTCGATTTAATTTATGCAGGAGCTCAAAAAAATGTAGGTCCGGCTGGTTTAACCATCGCTATTGTGAAGAATGAGGTATTAGGTAAAATTGACCGTAAAATCCCTTCGATGTTGAATTATCAATCGCACATTGACAATGATTCGATGTATAATACGCCTCCGGTTTTTTCTATATACGTTGCCTTATTAAATCTTCGTTGGTTAAAAGCTAAGGGCGGTGTTGCCGAAATTGAAAAAGAAAACAAACAAAAAGCTGAAGCACTTTACAGGGAAATTGATCGCAATCCTCTGTTTAAAGGAACCTGCGCTGTAGAAGACCGTTCCAGAATGAATATCTGTTTTGTCATGGAAAATCCGGAGTTGGAAAAACCATTTTTGAAATATGCTGAAGAGCAGGGTATTGTGGGCATAAAAGGGCATAGAAGTGTTGGTGGTTTCCGTGCATCGATGTACAATGCTTTACCAATTACAAGTGTACATGCTTTAATTGATGTTATGCAGGCATTTGAAGAAAAACAGGCAAAAGCAAATTAATTTAAATTATCACCACAGAAGATTAGGCGATTTCTTGATCGTTTTAATCATTTAATCTGTGCAATCATAAGTAACCATGATTAAAATATTAGCAAACGACGGAATTGATCCGATCGGAAAAGAATTATTAGAAAAAGCGGGTTTCCAGGTAGATACCGAAACTATTGCACAAGATCAATTAGCTGAAGCTTTAAAAAACTATGATGCTATTACCGTTCGTAGTGCAACAAAAGTTAGAAAAGAACTGATTGATGCCGTACCCAATATCAAATTAATCGGTAGAGGTGGCGTTGGTATGGATAATATTGATGTAGAATACGCACGAAGTCAGGGTATTGCAGTAGTAAATACGCCGGCTGCTTCTTCTTTATCAGTAGCTGAATTAGTATTCTCACATTTATTTACTGGTATCAGGTTTTTACAGGATGCCAACCGTAAAATGCCTGTTGAAGGCGCTACCCAGTTCAACAACCTTAAAAAAGCTTACGCTAAAGGAACTGAGCTAAGTGGTAAAACCATCGGTATCATCGGTTTTGGACGTATCGGCCGTGCTACAGCAAAAGTAGCTTTAGGTTTGGGAATGAATGTTCTGGCTTACGATTTATATCCTTCAGAATCAGAAATCACCTTGGAATTTCAAGGCGGAAAAACGGTAAGTATCCCCATTAAAACCGTTTCTTTAGCGGAAGTAATTACCGGAAGTGACTTCCTGAGTTTACATACGCCATTTGCTGATAAGCCTATTTTGGGTGCTGAAGAATTTGCTAAAATGAAAAAAGGTGTTGGTATTGTAAACTGTTCTCGCGGCGGAACAATTGATGAACCTGCTTTAATTGAAGCACTAAATTCTGGTCAGGTTTCTTTTGCCGGTTTAGACGTTTTTGATAACGAACCTACGCCATTAGCTGAAATTTTAACCCATCCGAAAATTTCGTTAACACCACACATTGGTGCGTCAACAAACGAAGCACAAGAACGTATTGGTACGGAATTGGCAACGTTGATCATTGAGCATTTTAAGAAATAACAAATTTGTCATTCTGAGCCCGTCGAAAGATCTTGGATGTTTCGACGGACTCAACATAATATTTTCGGTTAATCCAAAGCTTTAGTTAATACCCAATAGCGATAGCCTAAAATAGCCTTTTGCCATGCGCTTAACTTATTAGGATCTTTCTTGTATAAACTAGGCAAAATGGCATTGTTAATTTTAACAAGGGCTTTAAACAGTACTTTTTTCATACCTTTTATATTGCTGTAATTTTTTATTGAAGAAATAAAAGCCACCAGCCATTACCAAAATCAAAAATGCAATAATATAGGTAGATAGGCTACCTTTATTCTTTTTCTCCAAATCTTCTTTAAACTGTGCATTCTGATCCTGTAACTTTTTTATGGTAGTCATATAAGCTTCAATCCGCTCTTGTGAATGGTCTGCAACGGCTACTTTCTGCTGGTTCTGTAGGTCTTTATAATCCATTAAAACCTTTAGTTCCTTAAAAATATTATTATCCGTCAATACCACCTGCCGGAGAATCTCATTTGAATTTTTAATATCTTTCTTTGTTTGCCAGCCAAAAATACCAGATCGCTGCGTTAAACTTTCATCATATTGACCAAATTTTGTACTTCGTTCTTGAAGCAAAGAATTTACTTTAACCCGTTGTGCTGCATAAGCTGCAGAATCCTGTTGGGCAAAAGCTTTAAAACTAAATAAGATGACCAAAAAAAGGTAAACATATTTCTTCATGTGCTATAAACGCGAAAAGAGCAGAAGTTGTTTTACCCGGTTCAATGGTTCATTTGTCATTCGTTCATTGGTAAGGTGAGAGATCTGCCTCGATAGATTTTTCAACATCGTTGAACTCCTTCCGAAATGACGATTTTTCCTCCTTATTTTTTCCGCTTTGGTCTTTAGTCTTTCATCTTTAATCTTTCCGCTTTTAAGAATGAAACTCAACCCTTACGATGTCACCAAGATGCAAACCTAACAGTCCACTTGCTTTGCCTTTATTTATGGCAATCTCCAAATGGTTGCTAATTCCGAACAGGCAAAGTTTTTCGCCTTCCTGCACTTCATTGTAATGCCAGCTTAATTGCGTAATCGTCTCACTTTTTCTAAAATATAAGGTAAAGTCCCTGTTTTTTTGAATTTTGGTAAAAAGATCCTTGGTGATATTGGTAATTACATTACAAAAAGTATCAATATAAACCACACTGCCGCGAATCATATCCCGTTCAATCACAGGATGTAAAAGCATCTTTTGCTCAATCTCCGCTACAGGCAAGCCAATATCTTTCAGTTTACCACCTTTGGCTAAATGTATTGCTGCCTTAACAAAAATATCAACCAGGGGGAAGTGCAGATATTTTAGATCCTGCATGATATTCAGCTCCACCACATCTTCAGGAACATCATCAAAAAGGAGTGAGAAGATACCATTATCAGCCCCTACAAAAAAGTGATCGCGGTGCTTTACACCAATGTATTTCGTGTTTTCGCTGTAGACCGAATCTATACCGATGAGGTGTACGGTATTCTTTGGAAAGTAAGGATAAGCATTTTTTAAAACGAAGGCAGCATAAGAAATATTGAATGATGGCACCTCGTGGGTAATATCAACTAAATTAACATTAGGCATAAGACTCAACAGACTACCTTTAAGGGCACTCTGGTAAAAATCTTTTGAACCTAAATCTGTTGTTAAAGTAATTATCCCCATTAAAAATTCATTATTATTGCTTATTCTTGTGTACAGGCCTAAGCGTCTGCAAATATTCAAATTTTAATTAATATACCCCGATAACTTTTTAAAATACTACAGTTTGAACGAATTAAAATTAACTCTGGATAGCGTAAATCCTGCTCACTTTTGGGGGGCGAACAATGAGAATTACGAAATGATTAAAGGTGCTTTCGCAAAGTTAAAACTGGTGGCGAGAGGTAGTGATGTTAAGGTTCTCGGTGATGAACAGGAACTTAAGGCTTTTGAAGAGAAGTTTAACCAACTGATTGCGCACCTTGAAAAATATAGCTCGCTAAGCAATAATGATGTAGAAACCATACTGGGTGCAAAGGCTTCTGGTGTTTCAAAAAAAGATGCAGAACAGGCTACAGGTGGGGGTGGCGAGGTAATTGTTTTTGGTACGAACGGTCTGTTGGTAAAAGCCAGAACGGCAAATCAGCGCAAAATGGTGAGTAGTATTGCTAAAAACGATATTTTATTCGCTATTGGTCCCGCCGGAACAGGTAAAACCTACACAGCTGTAGCGTTGGCGGTAAGAGCATTGAAAAATAAAGAAATTAAAAGAATCATTTTAACCCGTCCGGCAGTTGAGGCAGGAGAGAACCTGGGCTTCTTGCCAGGGGATTTAAAAGAAAAAATCGATCCATATTTACGTCCGCTTTACGATGCATTGGACGATATGATTCCGGCAGAAAAGCTGAAGTTTTATATCGAAAACAGAACAATTGAAATTGCACCATTGGCTTTCATGCGTGGACGTACTTTAGACAATTGCTTTGTAATTTTAGATGAAGCGCAAAACGCAACTGATATGCAACTGAAAATGTTTTTAACGCGTATGGGGCCAACGGCTAAATTTATTGTTACCGGTGATGTTACGCAGGTTGATTTGCCCAAAAAGCAAATGTCGGGCTTATTCAATGGTTTAAGAATTCTTGAGGACATTAAAGGTATTGATATCATCTATTTAAGTGGAGAAGATGTTGTTCGCCATAAACTGGTTAAAGATATCTTAAAAGCTTACGGAGATATTCAATAAATGAGAGATGTAAGATAGATAATGTAAAAAGAGAAGGACTGAAGTCTTTTAAAAACAATATCCATCTTACATCCCTATATCTGACATTATTATTATGGAAAGTATTTATCTGGATAATAATTTAAAGCTTTCTTTTGAGAAATTGCCACATACTACTCGGTTGATTGTTTCAAAAAATGATGAAGAATGGGTTTGCAGAAAAGAAAAGCTTGAAAAGCTGCTGGCGTTCACTGATATTAATCAAACGCAGGCTTTTAAAGGGCGGCTTCGATTGATTAAATCGAATCACAATATTGATATTCAGGTTAAGAATAACTATATCGGCACCATCGCGGCAGAGAAATTTAAACAGGTATTAAATAATTTGAAATAAAGAAAGATGAAATGCCATAAATATTGAATTGTCATCCTGAGGGATAATTTATTGCATAAAAATCAATATGCTTTGACAAATAAATTTTAAGTACGTATATCTCTCGAGAGATCGTCATTCCCAACTTGATTGGGAATCGTAATGCAAGTGTTTTAAGATTCCCGCATGCGCGGGAATGACGACCGCGAAGTGGATTCTGTCAATGGTAGCTTGTCGAAGAATCTTCCGTAAAAATTTGCGAGTCGTTTCGACAGGCTCAACATGACAAACTGATAAGAAAGATGTTTATGATACAGCCTCTTTTTATATAGTTTTATCTTCTGACTTTTCACTCCAGTCTTCGGACTAAAGACTTTCAGACTTTTTTACTATTTTTACCCCCTCATGAAAGCACAAAAAGAAACCCATTTTAATTTTCCAAATCAGAGCAATTTTTATAAAGGTAAAGTACGCGATGTATATACTATAGCCGACCGTTTCATGATAATGGTGGTATCAGACCGTATTTCTGCTTTTGATGTTGTATTGCCAGAGGCGATTCCTTTTAAAGGACAGGTTTTAAATCAGATTGCGGCTAAATTTTTAGCAGCCACTCAAGATATTGTTCCCAATTGGGTTTTAGATGTTCCGGATCCAATGGTTACTATTGGCCGTATCTGTGAGCCATTTAAAGTAGAAATGGTAATCAGAGGATATTTAGCCGGCCATGCCTGGCGTGAATACAGTGCCGGAAAACGTTCTGTCTGTGGTGTTTCTTTACCTGATGGATTGAAAGAAAACGATAAACTGCCTCAACCAATTATTACCCCAACCACAAAGGCTTCTGTAGGACATGATGAAGATATTTCAAAGGAAGATATACTGGCGAAAGGAATTGTCTCATTAACCGATTATGAGCAGTTAGAACAGTATACCTACGCACTTTATCAGCGCGGAACTGAAATTGCGGCTAAAAGCGGTTTAATTCTGGTAGATACAAAGTATGAATTTGGGAAGGCCGATGGCGTAATCTACCTGATTGATGAAATACATACGCCTGATTCATCACGTTATTTTTATGCAGAAGGCTATCAGGAACGTCAGGATAATCATGAACCACAAAAACAGCTTTCAAAAGAATTTGTACGTAAGTGGTTAATTGAAAATGGTTTTCAAGGTAAAGATGGTCAGGCTATACCGGAAATGACTCCTGAAATCGTAAATTCTATATCAGAGCGCTATATTGAGCTATATGAAAAAATTGTAGGAGAGACCTTTATAAAAGCTGATGCTGATGCCATTTCCAGCCGTATTGAAACTAATGTTTTAAGGGCTTTAGAAACACTTTAAATTCGAAAGAAATTTATACATTAGTAAAATAAAGATTAGAGAGATGAAATTTTCAGTTGATAAACACGATAAATATGTAACCTTAAAGTTAGAAGAAAATAAGTTTACAAACGATAATGCTCCAGGTTTGAAATCAGAGTTCTATTTGCTTAATGCAGAAGGGTTTAAAAATATAATTGTTGATTTAAGTTATGTTACCGAATGTAATGATGCACAGGATTTGAGCTGTTTATTAGTTGGCGACAGACTTTGCAAATCTGCAGGGGGATTATTTATTGTAACCGGAATTAATGATGAACTGGCATCTATTATCGAATTGTCAAACATATTTCAATCTGTGATGTTTGTTAATACAATAGATGAAGCAACTGATTTTATCTTTATGGAGGAGCTGGAGAAAGAGTTTAGAGGCGCCAAATAACAAATATTTAAATAACATTCCGGCCTCGTAGTTTCTAAAAATCTACGGGGCTTTTTATATCTTAATCATGATGAAATTTGAAGTTACAATTTTAGGAAGTAGTTCTGCAACGCCTGTATTTAACAGGAATCCTTCTGCACAGCTTTTAAATTGTAATGAAAAATATTACCTTATCGATTGTGGTGAAGGTACACAACAACAACTGGCTAAATATAATCTTAAAGCAGCCCGTATCGATTACATTTTTATCAGTCACTTACATGGCGATCATTATTTTGGTTTAATAGGTTTGTTATCCAGTTTGCATTTAAACGGCCGTATAAAACCGATACAGATATTTGGCCCTAAACCTTTATTAGAAATATTAGAGATCCAATTTAAATACTCTGATACTGTGCTGAGGTATCCAATTGAATTTTTCCCAATTGAAGCCGATCAGTCTACCCAGATATTCGAAAATAACGATTTAACAGTTAAAACGATTATTTTAAATCACCGCATTCCAACTACAGGTTTTATTTTTCGGCAAAAGAAACGCCAGCGCAAGCTGATCAAGGATAAGGCAGATGAAGTGCCTATGGCTTATTATACTTCGCTAAAAAAGGGAATTGATGTAGAACTACCAAACGGCGATATTTTGCGTAGCCAAGATTACACTACTGAAGCGGATGCACCGCGCTGTTATGCATATTGCTCTGATACTTTATTTGATGAGCGGTACTTTTCTGCCATAAAAGATTGCGATACCTTATACCACGAAGCTACTTTTATGCACGATTTATTGGATAGAGCCAAAGAAACACATCACACAACTGCTTTACAGGCAGCAGAAGTAGCTAAAATTACAGGAGCAAAGAAATTACTTATCGGACATTTTTCCTCGCGCTACAAAACTTTGCAGATGCTTTTTGAAGAAGCCCAATCTGTTTTTGAAAATACTGAACTAGCTGTTGAGGGGAGAACTTTTCAGCTTTAATTTTTTTAAAATTCTATAGCATAAAATGGTCATCTCCATCCGATTCCTATCGGATGGAGCGCAGCGAAATCTATTGGTTAGATGTTGCTTCTCAGCACCTTTCTTCAACTGTGTTGCATTCGCTACCATAGATCAATTCATTTAATACGTATGTCATTCCGGCACTGGCGGGAATCTTAACACAGGTATTTTAAGATTCCCAACAGAGAATCTCTCCATTAGCTGTCATCCTGAACGCAGTGAAGGGTCTTTGGTAGATATTTTTTTGCCACAGATGCACAAAATACCACGGAAAATTTACTGTTGCTATCTGTATTTTTTTGAACAGATCGTCATTCCAGCCATTCTGTCTTTGCCTTCGTGGAGAAAACTGCACACAAAAAAAGTCCTGCAATAGAAACTGCAGGACTTTCTGTTTTATAAAAATTAAATTACTTATCTTTTTTATTGCCGCCACCAAATACAGAGAAGTGTACGTAACGCTTAGGGTTAGCTTTCAAGTCGATCATTAATTCGTCTAGATTTTTTGAGGCATTATTTAAATTCTGATACATTTTATCGTCGTTTAATAACAGTCCTAAACTACCTTTTCCACTTTTAATTCCTGATATTACACTTTGCAAATCAGCGATAGCATTGTTTGCATTATCTAAAGTCTGTTTAAAGTTAGCAGCAGCGAATTTATCAGTAACGGTATTGATATTGGTTAAAATATCACTGATTTTTTGGTTGTTATTATTTAAGTTGGCCGTAATGCCTTCCACATTTTTGAAGATGGCCTCAATACGGGCGCTTTCTGAGCCAACTAAACCATCCACTTTTTTGGAGGTTGTTTCTAAAGAGGCTAAAGTACCTGCTATGCTGTTAAAGCTTTTATCAACGTTTTTCTGAAAGTTAGGATTTAGGATAGAATTCACACTACTTAAAATAGAGTCCATTTTACCTATAATTAATTCCGCTTTCTTTTGAACCGGCTGCACTTGTTCCATTAAGCCTTTTTCTACATTAGCATTTAAAGTATAGCCATCTTCGGCCATCTTTTTTGAGTTACCTAACGACATGACAATGGCCTTGCTACCTAAAAGATCTGTACCTTCCAAGCGGGCAATACTGTTTTCCGGGATTTCATACTTGCTGTTTATGCTTAAGGTAGCGATTATACTTCCATCTCCCTGTAGCTCTAATTTAGCCACACGGCCAATCTGATAACCATTAATCAGGATAGGTTTTGATACAGTTAAACCATCAACCCTGGTATATTTTGCATATAATGTAGTTTCATTTGAGAAAATTGAATTTCCTTTTAAAAAATTATATCCAATTATTAATAAAGCAATGGCAAATGCAGCTAAAATACCTACTTTGGTTTCGTTCTTAATCTTCATGAGTGTTTTATTTAATGGTTACAAGTGTTCAAGTATTCTTTCTCCACTTGTAAGAGCGTAAATATTTTTATTGTGCTAAACCTTATAAATACACAAAGGCAGCACTGTTTGTTTGGTATATGTTTTATATTTTTCCCAAAGTTAAAATAACTATCATTTATAATGCCACTTATTTAACCTCAATATTTTTTTTGTATGTTTTTATTGCTTCCAGAATAGAATTCGCGATATCATTCTGTCCCTCTTGTGAATTAATATATTTTTCTTCCTCTGTATTTGAGATAAAACCCACCTCTGTTAAAACAGCAGGCATACCACAACGTTGCAATACCAAAACACCCTGCTCTTTAACGCCCCGGCTAAGTCGTTCATCCCGCTTGATGTAACTGTTCTGTATTAATTTGGCGAATTTAATGCTTTTGTCTCGAAAGGTATTTTTTAAAAGTGATAAAAGAATAAAACTACTCGGGTTACCAGGATCGTAACCATCATACTTACTTTTGTAGTTTTTCTCCAGTTTAATATCGGCATTCTCCCGTATGGCAGCATCTTGTTCCTTTAATCGGTGAGATCCCGCAACTAACGTTTCCACTCCTTTGATATGCTTGTTGCCAGGCGGCATCGAATTACAGTGTACGGATATAAAAAGATCTGCGTTGGCTTCGTTAGCTATTTCTGCACGTTTGTATAAATCAACGTCTATATCCGTTCTACGCGTAAAAATTACTTTAATTTCTGGCATTTCCTCGTTTAGTAATACACCCAATTTCAATGCAACTTTTAATGCAATATCTTTTTCTTTGGAAAAACTGCCTGATGCTCCGGGTTTTCTTCCGCCATGACCGGGATCAATAACAATTGTTTTAATCTTATAGCCCTGAGTAGGTGCTTTTTCAACAGCCAGTAGCGAAAATAAGATTATTGTAATCAGCAGTTTAATCTTCATGCATGGAGGGTATTAAAATGATGTTTCGGCTATACGTTTATAATTTTTAATTGCTTTGATAATTCCACTCACAATTTCATTTTGCCCTTCAGGAGAGTTCATGTAATCTTCCTCTTCAGGATTACTCACAAAACCTATTTCTGTTAGTACGGCAGGCATTGCCGCACGCGCCAATACTGCAAGGCTTTTTTCCTGTACACCCCTGTTGATACGGCCAGCATTAACATATTCTTGCTGAAGCATTGAAGCAAACTTTAAACTCCTTTCTCTATTGGTTTGTTTCATTAAAGATAACATAATGTCACTTTCAGGAGTATTGGCAATAAATCCCTCGTAGTTTTTCTGATAGTTCTCTTCCAGGAACATGGATGCATTTTCCCTTTTTATCACTTCATCCTGCTCACCTAAACGGCCTGTTCCGGATACAAAAGTTTCTGTTCCCTTAGTTGAGGTACTTTTAGAGGTAACCGTTCGGTAAACAGGTACTTTTCTGCCCCTTACTTTTTTATAATAATCTACCACTCTCGATACCCTAACCGGCATATCATTTAAGTGAATGGAAATAAATAAATCGGCTTTTGCATTATTTGCGATATTGATACGCTCGTATAAAGGAATAAATACATCCGACTCGCGGGTATAAATAACCTTAATATCTTTTAAACTATCCTGAAGTGCACGGCCAAGGTTTAATGCGGTTTTAAGCGCTACATCTTTTTCTTTCGAATACACGCCATGGGTTGCACCATCCTTACCACCATGACCAGCATCAATCACAATTGTTTTGATTTTATATCCCTGCGCAAATGCTTGATTATCAATAGAATTTGATAGTACTAAATAAATAATAATGGTTAAAATGGATTTAAGATACATCAATGGTATATTTTTCACTAATTTTGAACGTTTTTGATTAAACATTTGTGCAAAAATAACATTCAAATACGAATTTGAAACCCCTGAAGAGTTCTATTTTACTAATATCTGTCATTTTATTAACACATGTTGTTGGTAAAGCTAACGCATTTTCTCATTTTTCATTGCAACAGATCATCCGTCAAGACACCACTAAAAAAGATTCTGTTAAAAAGACAGGTAAAAATAATAGCAGTATTGACCAGAAAGTAGAATACAAAGCAGAGGATTCGGTTAAAATGAGTGCCGATAAAAGCATTGTTTATTTATACGGAAACGCCAGGGTGGTATATGGTGATTTTGAGCTAGATGCGGCTTACATCAAATATGATAAAAAGCAAAATTCTATTTTTGCCCGTGGCTTGAAAGATCCGAAAACCGGCAGATATACTGGCAAACCGATCTTTAAATCTGGTGCTGAAGGTACTGCCATCGCAGATTCTATTTTTTACAATTCAGAAACAACCCGTGCCAAGGTATATGGTGTTTTTTCTGAGCAGGAGGGAGGTTTCTTCTCTGGCGGACAGAGTAAAAAACAAATAGATGATGAGTTGCACGTTAAAAACGTAATGTACAGCACCTGTAATCTTCCACATCCGCATTTTGGATTAATGATTTCTAAAGGGGTAGTAACCGAGAAACAGATTATTACAGGTCCGGTTTACATGATTATTGAGGATGTACCCACGTTTCTGGGACTGCCATTTGCATTTTTTCCTAAACCGAATAAGCGAACGTCGGGTTTTATCCTGCCTACACCAGGTGAAGATGCCACGAGGGGGTTTTTCTTGCAAAACGGTGGTTATTATCTCGGCTTAAACGATTATTGGGATGCTAAACTTATTGGTTCGATTTATACCAATGGCTCTTATGAAACAAGTTTATTGAGTAACTACACTAAAAGGTATAAGTTTAACGGTAATATTAACCTGGCTTACGCCAGTTTTAAAGATGGTTTGGAAGGCACTGAAGCTTTTAAAAACCCCACCAAAAACTTTAGTATCAACTGGAGCCACAGCCAAAATGCCAATGCCAATCCGGGTACAACCTTTAGTGCCAGTGTAAGATTGGTATCAACAGGAAGAAAGGGATATTATAGAAATACAGCAGCAGGTACTACTTATGATATTAATACCATTGCTACCAATTCAACAAGTAGTAGTGTGAGTTATGCAAAGGCCTATTCAAACGGCATGAATTTCTCTTTGGCTGCATCTAGTGACCAGACCTTAAGTACAAGGGCAATATCACTCAGGCTGCCGGAAATGACATTTAACGTACCTACCTTTAACCCGTTTAGTTCTAAAACTGCAGTTGGAGAACAAAAATGGTATCAAAAAATTACAGTAGGTTACAGTCTGCAGGGAACAAACCGTATTGATACTTTTGATAGTTTGCTTTTTCAAAACGATGGCCTAAAACGCCTGAGAAGTGGTTTTTCGCATAGCATCCCTATAAATATGTCTTTCACGGCTTTAAAATATCTTAACTTTAGCCTGGGCGGCACCTATAACGAAGTTTGGAATTTTCAAAGTGTAAATAGAAGATATACCAGTTATGCCGATAATACTTATTCATTTAGGGAAGATACCACTAGTAGTTTTAAAAGAGCAGGGAGTTATAGCTTGTCAACAAGTATGTCTACTAAAATATATGGTAGAAGAGATTTTAATCCTGCGGGTAAAATCCAGGCTTTGCGGCATGTAATGACCCCGAATGTTTCTTTTTCTTACTCACCTGATTTTACCAAAGCGGGCGCGGGGCCTTACAGACCAGCAATAGATCAGAATGGGAATCAGATTTACACCAGTGGGCAACCTTTAAAGTATTCTATTTTTGATGGCATGGCACAGCCAGGCTCTTTTGGTGGGCCTAATGCATCAATTGGTTTTGGTTTGGATAATACAGTAGAGTTAAAAGTGAGGAATAAGAACGATACAACCGGAACAGGTTCTAAAAAAATCCCGATTATCCAGGGTTTGAGTTTTAGCGGCTCATACAATTTCCTGGCCACATCTTATAAATTATCAACCATTGGTTTTAGTGGCCGGTCGCAGTTTACTGATAAATTAGGTATCAACTATAATGGAACTTTAGATCCTTATGCTTTAGAGGCTGATACCGTACCAGGTTCTACACGGCGGATCAGACAAGACCGTTATTTCTGGCAAAGTGGTAAGTTTTTGCCACGCCTGGCTAATTTTGGTTTTTCGTTTGATTACAGTTTAAATCCAGAGGCGTTAAAACGTAAAAATGAAGCTAATGACAAATTGGGCGCGGCAGCCAATAAAAAAGGATTGAACGATATACAGTCTGAACAACTGGCAGCAATAAGCCGCGACCCGAATGCATTTGTTGATTTTAACATTCCATGGAATTTTTCGTTCTCCTATAGTTTCCAGTATTCAAATGATGGAAACGTCAATACAGTTTCGAATACATTAAACTTTAATGGCGATGTCAATTTAACACCAAAATGGAAAGTTACTTTTAACTCAGGCTATGATTTTAAAAATAATGGTTTAACGCCTATGAATTTAGCTATTTACCGCGATTTACATTGCTGGGATATGAGTGTAAACTGGGTTCCATATGGGGCTTACAAAAGTTATTCTGTTACCATAAAAGTTAAGGCTTCGATATTGCAAGATTTGAAATTGAGCAAAAGACAGGGTTTTTACAGCACATACCGATAAATTTATGCTAGCCGAAATTATTACCATAGGTGATGAGATACTCATTGGCCAAATCGTTGATACCAATTCTGCCTGGATGGCTAAACAATTAAATTTAATTGGCGTTTCCGTCAAGCAGATTACCTCCGTTTCTGATGATGAGCAGCATATTTTAGAAGCACTCGAACTTGCTGAAAAACGTGCAGATTTAATTTTGATTACTGGTGGCCTTGGACCGACCAAAGATGACATTACCAAAAAAACTTTGGCGAAGTATTTTAATATGGGTTTCCGTAACGATGCAGCTGCATTGGAAATGGTTCGTCAGATTTTCGAAAAATACAAGCGCCCGCTATTGGATATCAATATACAGCAAGCAGATGTTCCTGATGGTTGTGAGGTTATTGTTAATAAAAATGGTACTGCGCCCTGCATGTGGTTTGAACAAAACAACACCATTTTTGTATCCATGCCGGGTGTACCTTATGAGATGATGTATCTGATGGATGACGAAATCCTTCCCAGAATTACAAGCAGGTTTAAGCTACCGTTTATAGTGCACAAAACTATTCTCACCGCAAATATCGGCGAATCATTTCTGGCTAAGGAGATTGAGGAAATCGAAGATAGTTTACCGGCACATATCAAACTGGCATATCTGCCCAAATTAGGGCAAGTTCGCTTACGCTTATCAGCCAGAGGTGATCACGAAGCGGAATTGAATGAAGCGGTGGAGTTTTATGCCAGACAGATCATTTCGAAAGTAAATAAATTTGTGGTAACGGATGAGGATATTCCATTGGAAAAAGCTATTCTGGACCTGATGAAAAGTAAGGGGAAGACATTATCGACGGCAGAAAGTTGTACTGGTGGATATATTGCTCATTTAATTACGCAGCATCCCGGCTCTTCTGCTGTTTATTGGGGCGGGGCAGTAGCATACGCCTACGAACTGAAAGAATCTATTCTGGGGGTAAAAGAAAGTACTTTAAATACTTTTGGTGCCGTAAGCGAGCAAACCGTAACAGAAATGGCGGAAGGAGCCATTAAACATTTCAAAACCGATTATGCAATTGCAGTTAGCGGTATTGCAGGCCCTGATGGTGGAACAGAAGAAAAACCGGTTGGTACGGTATGGATTGCAGTTTCTTCCAAACACAAAACCGTAGCTAAGGTGTTTAATTTCAGTAACAAACGGATTCAAAACATAGAGCGTTCTGCTGCTTCGGCATTGGCTATGTTATTAAATGTCCTTAAAGAAACAGTTTAGAAAGAATAAAAACTGTATTTTTGTAGCGTTACCAATATAAAATACTGTAATTTAATATGGCTCAATACGAACTACTGTTACCAAAAATGGGTGAAAGTGTTGCAGAAGCAACGGTGATTAAATGGGTAAAACAACCAGGTGATACTATTGATTTAGATGATACCATTTTGGAAATCGCCACGGATAAGGTAGATTCTGAAGTTCCATCTCCGGTTGCCGGTAAATTGGTAAAACAATTATTTGCTGCAGATGAAGTTGCCCAGGTAGGCGATGTAATTGCCATTATTGAAACTGAAGACGGAGATGCTCCTGCAACCGAAGCGCCGGTTGTAGAAAAACCAATAGCAGCAGAAAAAATTGATTCTATCCCTGGAATTGAGCAACTACAGGATAATAATACTGCAACAACCACCGATTTCAGCTCATCTGATCGCTTTTATTCCCCTTTGGTTAAAAATATTGCGGCCCAGGAAAATATTTCGTTAGCGGAGTTGGATGCCATTAAAGGTTCTGGTGTTGATGGGCGTTTAAATAAAGACGACCTGTTGGATTATATTGCCAGGAAAAATGGTGGTGCTGTAAAAACGGCTACAGTTGTATTAACGCCGCCTGCTCCGTCAGTTAACGAAGTTATAGCAAATAAAACTGAACCATCTCCACAGGCCCCAATTTCAAATAAACCTTCCACAACAAGCATTAATGGTGCCGACGAGGTAATAGAGATGGATAGAATGCGTAAACTGATTGCCGATCATATGGTGATGAGTAAAACAACTTCACCACACGTAACTTCTTTTGTAGAAGCCGATGTAACGAATATGGTTTTATGGCGCAATAAAGTAAAAACCAGTTTTGAGAAACGTGAAAACGAAAAAATAACCTTTACTCCAATATTTGTAGAGGCTGTTGCCAAAGCAATAAAAGATTTCCCGATGATTAATGTTTCTGTAAATGGAACGCAGATTATCAAAAAAGGAAATATCAACATCGGTATGGCTGCTGCTTTACCAAGTGGAAACTTAATCGTTCCGGTAATTAAAAATGCTGATCAGTTAAATTTGGTTGGCTTAACCAAAGCGGTTAACGATCTGGCAGGCAGGGCAAGAAACTCCAAGCTAAAACCAGATGAAACGCAGGGAGGGACTTTTACATTAACCAATGTAGGTAGTTTCGGTAACGTAATGGGTACACCAATTATTAACCAGCCACAGGTAGCTATTTTGGCAGTAGGTGCCATCAAAAAGAAACCTGCAGTATTGGAAACCGAGCATGGTGATGTGATTGCGATCAGGCATATGATGTTTTTATCCTTATCATACGATCATAGGGTTGTAGATGGCTCTTTAGGGGGGATGTTTGTGCGGAGGGTTGCCGATTATTTAGAAAGCTGGGATCTGAACCGGGAAATTTAATCCATTCGCAGTTTTCAATTAACGGTTTTCAGTTGGCATCATGCTAATAAATTAAAAACAGTTTAATAATTAAGAATGTTAGCTTCAAATTTAAAATCAATAGTTTCGGATAATGTGTTGCATGCCAAATGGTTAAATACGCTATCTTATATGGAAAATGCAGGTGCTAAGAAGATTTCTGCTTCTGAGCACAAAGAAAATGTAAATCTGATTATTCTTAAACATGCTGCAGAAGAACACCGTCATGCTTATTATTTAAAAAAGCAGATTGCGAAGGTTGATGAGGCACTTTGTAAAACTTACACCAATGCAGAGTTGTTATCTCCAAACCATACCAAATATTATTTACATGCTTTAGATATTGCAGTTTGTCGTTATTTAAAAGCTGTATTTAATCTTTCTGGTTATGATTTAAAATTCGCCGCTTATTTATTTGTTACCTACGCAATTGAGGTACGTGCAGATGAATTGTATCCAATTTATCAGGCAGTTTTAGATGAAGCAAAAAGCAAGGTGAATGTAAAGTCAATTATCCTGGAAGAAGAGGGGCACTTAGAGGAAATGATGAACCAATTGGTTGGTTTTTCTGATGATTGGGAACATCACGCAGCCGAGGTAATTAAAATCGAGCAGGCTTTATTTGATAACTGGGTTGCTGCATTAGCCATAGAATTGCCTTTAAGCGTTTAATAATCGCTGATTGTTATTTTGCGAGTATATACATTAAGAAGTCAAGTTTTTAAAACTTGACTTCTTTCATTTAAACCAATCGAGTTAATCTTTGTTTCTAAATAAAAACAAATAGCATGGCTAAATTTTCAGATTTAATTAACGGTGATAAACCAGTGCTGGTTGATTTTTTTGCGGAGTGGTGCGGTCCATGCAAAATGATGAAACCGATCCTGGAACAATTAAAATCACAGGTAGGCGATTCAGTATCGATTATCAAAGTAGATATCGACAAAAATCAACCGGTTGCTTCATCGTACAATGTTCAAAGTGTTCCAACATTAATTTTGTTTAAAAAAGGAAAGCAAGTATGGAGGCAAAGTGGCGTATTGCAGGCTTCGCAATTAAAACAGGTGATTGATGCCCATGCTTAAACCTCCAGCACGCTCTTGGGCGTAACTGCAAATATCCGTTCACTCGTTTTAGGGTAGATGTTATAAAGCCCTGTAAATAAGCTGAAAGCGGGTAGAACAGCATATTCCTTTCCAAAATAAAAACAAGGAAATTTTAATCTTTGCTTTGCTTTCCCTACGATGGTCACGCCAGGATGGATATGTCCGCTAATGGGGTATAATTCTTCTTCAGTACAATTTGGTGCATCATGAATAAAACAGAACGGCCCCAGACAAAAGCTGGGCTCATGTATTTCGATATTCATTGCTGCATAATTGGCGTGGGAAAGCCGGTCGTGATTTCCTTTTACCAATAGAAAATTAAGTTCCTGGTATTGCTTTCTCCAAACGGAAAAAGCTTCAATATCGCTATTTACGCCGTGGTGGAACATGTCACCGTTGATCAGTAATGTTTTAGGATGATATTGCTTAATTAATAAACTTAAACGCTGTAAATCTGTTTGAGCAATGGTTGCCGGCACTTGTAAACCTGCCTGGCGGAAATGTGCAGATTTACCCAAATGTAAATCGCTTATCGCTAAAAGCTGATGCTTGGGTAAGAATAAAGCCCTTTCCTTGTCTAAAACCAGTTCTTCACCTTGGCTTGTAATATTCATTTATTCCTTTTACTGTCATCCTGAGCCTGTCGAAGGATCTTTTGATCCACGCAGTTTCCAAGAACATTTATCTATTTAATTCGCTCTGCTTCGGCTTTCATTCTGGCAATCCGCTGTTCTAACTCTTCCGAACTCATGTTTTCACGCAAACTGTCCACTTTAATAGGGAAAGAAAGCGGGGTAAAACTTTTTGGATTGGTAATAATAATCACGCCATTCTGAATTCTTTCTAAAGCGGCTGCCAATCTGGGTTCTTCAAGTTGTTGGTAAAAAACCTCATCGTATGCCTGTCGCAAAAGTAAATTATGTTTATCATAATCGCTAAAAACATTAAAAAACAGACCAGCAGATGACTGGAGGTGTTTATTGGCCACATACTTTCCAGGATAGCCCTGAAAAACGAGTCCGGAGATGCAGGCAATATCTCTGAATTTCCTTCTTGCCATTTCAGTTGAGTTGATACTTTGCGTAATATCTTCAGTTAAATTCTTAGGCGAAAAAACTTCGTAGGCAATCGATTCGTCCATAGGAATTTCCGTTTCGCTTAAAAGTTCAAAACCGTAATCGTTCATGGCAATAGAAAAACTGATGGGCAGCAGTTTACTTAAACGATAGGCGACCAGCGCCGCCAAAACCTCATGCACCAAGCGGCCTTCAAAAGGATAAGCGAAGAGATGAAAACCTTCCTTATTATTAATGAGTTCTATCAGTAACTCATCATTATTGGGTACGTGAGAGCGCTTTTCCTGTAGTAAGAATAACGGATATACCGAATCCAATTCTTCATCCTGATGGGTTTTATCTAATGCCTCATTATATTTTTTCCTTAGAACCGACCCTAAGTTAGAAGATAGGGGTAAGCGGCCGCCATTCCAGCTTGGAGAGATTGCATTTTTCTGTTTACTCACCCGCACAACAACGGTCATGTCTTTTACCTGTACAAACTCTAAAACCCTTCCAGCTAAACGAAAATTATCGCCAGCTTTCAAACGGGTAACAAAATATTCTTCTACCATACCAATGTAACCACCGGAAATGAATTTTACCTTCAGCATCGCGTCACTTACAATGGTTCCAATATGTAACCGGTGCCGCATGGCCAATTGCCTGCTCTTCACCTTCCAGAGCCCGCCCTCATCCTTCGTTACCTTTTTAAATTCGGTATAGGCGCTCAAACTATCCCCTCCAGAGGTGATAAACTGCATCACCCAGGTCCATTCTTCGGGTAGGATCAGCTTAAAGGCATGGGTATTCTTAATCTCTTCGTAAATAATTTTATCATCAAATCCATCACCTATGGCCAGCGTAACCAAATACTGGATCAAAGTATCAAATACCATAATAAAGGGCTCACGGCTTTCTATATTGTTGGTTTTGGCCGCTTCTTTAATCGCTGCCGCCTCCACCAGTTCTAAAGCATGGGTGGGTAAAAAATATATTTTAGAAATTTCGTGAGGGGAATGGCCAGAGCGTCCCGCTCTCTGCAAAAACCTGGCAACACCTTTTGGTGATCCTACCTGGACTACGGTATCAACAGGTTTAAAATCTACGCCCAAATCTAACGATGAAGTGGCAATAACGGCTTTAAGCTGTCCGGTATGTAATGCCTCTTCAATCCAGTTGCGGAGTTCGAAATCTATCGATCCATGATGTATGGCAATGCGTCCGGCAAGTTCTGGTTCAATATTCAGCAAATGCTGGTACCACATTTCCGATTGTCCGCGGGTATTGATGAAAATTAGGGTCGTCTTGCTTTTTTCTATAATTGGTAATAGCTTATACGCTAGTTTTAAACCCAAATGCCCGGCCCAGGGCAATGTTTCAATATCATCTGGTAAGATGGATTTGATCTGGATTTTCTTTTCCAGATCAGCCTTAACAATAATTCTTTTGGCGGCTAAATCCGGTTCCAATACATCTAAAGCTTCTTCAATATTGCCAATGGTTGCTGAGATTCCCCAGATTCTTAAAAACTGGTTTTTTTCCAGCTTTTGCAAACCTTTAATACGAGAAACCGCCAGCTCAACCAGCACACCCCGTTTACTGCCCAAAAGCTCATGCCATTCATCAGCCACAATGCATTTAAGATTCCGGAACAGGGTAGAAGAGCCCTTTTGTGCCAGCAACAGGTGCAGGCTTTCAGGGGTAATCAATAAAATTTCGGGCATCGATTTTTTCTGCTGTAATTTTTCTGCCTGCGAGGTATCGCCATTGCGTACACCTACATGCCAATCCAACTCCAGCTCCAGTAAATTTTCACGCATGGCCCTGGCAATATCTTTGGCCAAAGATCGGAGTGGGGTAATCCAGATCAGTTGTAAACGGTCCTTAGCTTTTTTATTATTGTTTGCTGAGGCATTTAAAGCTTCAATTACGACAGCCAAAAAAAGTGAAAATGTTTTTCCGAAACCGGTAGGCGCGTTTACCAAACCGCTATAGCCATTAAGATAATACTGCCAGGCATCTTCCTGAAATTGAAAAGGCCTGCGTTTATTTGCCTTTAACCAGGCTTTTATCTTTTTATAACCTTTGGTTTTGGTTTGGTCCATGCTTAATGTCTTTCCTCGTAGGTTTTTTATTGATAATTTCAGGTTCTCCTGTTCGTTTTGAAAAGCAATAACAGTGGTTCTTTTATAACAACAGTCCCGCCATATGCTTTACCTTTTTTGCAACAACTCCTCGGTCTGTGGGGACACAGACCATGGCGGCACTATAAGGTAGATTGCAATAATTGCCTCAAATCTTCCAGCGTGTTAATTTCATCTGCTTTTTTATCTTTTCTCCACCGCAATATACGCGGAAAACGTAAAGCTAAACCTGCTTTATGACGTTTACTTTCCGCAATTCCCTCAAAGGCAATTTCGAAAACCAATTCTGGTTTTACAGTGCGTACTGGCCCAAATTTTTCAATTGCATTACGGTTTACAAAGGAATTTACCTCTTTAATTTCTTTATCTGTTAACCCTGAATAGGCTTTGGCAATCGTCACTAAATTTTCACCATCACGAACCGCAAAGGTATAATCGGTGAAAAAATTTGCCCTTCTGCCACTTCCTTTTTGTGCATAGATCATTACCGCATCAACCGTATAGGGGTTAATTTTCCACTTCCACCAATCGCCCCGTTTTCTTCCGCTATGATAATGGGAACTTAACTTTTTAAGCATGATGCCTTCACTATTAATCGAACGTGAAGTTTGTCTTAAATCTGCTAACGCTTCCCACGAGCTGCAATTGATCACAGGAGATATTATCACCGGACTTTCGTTTAAACCACCTATCAACTTTTCCAGTGTATTACGCCTTATACTTAGAGGTTCTTCCCTGAAATCCTTTGCTTCATATTCCAAAATGTCATAAACAAAAAATCCGATGGGTGCATCATCCAGCTGTTTTTTACTGATCGTTTTACGGTTTAAACGTTGCTGTAATGTGCTGAATGATAAAACCTGTTTATTCTGTACAGCCAGTATTTCGCCGTCTAAAACTACGCCATCCGGTAAAACATCGATCATAAAATGCAGTTCCGGAAACTGTTCGGTAACCAGTTCTTCGCCACGGCTCCAGATAAAGAGTTCTCCATTGCGCTTCACAATCTGCCCACGGATGCCATCCCATTTCCATTCGGCCTGCCATTCAGCAATATCGCCCAGTTTTTCGGGTGCTTGCTCTAAAGCATACGCCAGGCAAAAGGGGTAAGGCCAGGAATTATCGGTATTTACATGGATACCATTGATCAGTTCATGAAATGTAATTTCGTAAGGATTCCATTTCCCCATAATACTGTGCATAATCTGCGCACTATCTAAGCTGCTTTGTTTGGCCAGGGCGTTCACCAGCATTTTATTGGAGACCCCGATCCTGAAATTACCCGAAATCAGTTTATTAAAAATAAAACGCTCCTGCGTTTCGAGTTTGTTCCAGGCACTTAGAATGAAATCTTTTTTGGTTTCATCATCTTTACCTTCTAAATCGTGCAAATCCTCAACCCATTTATGCAATTGAAAATCAGAGGTGTTTTCGGCAGGGGGCAATAACAAAGCAATGGTTTCACTTAAATCGCCAACATTGGCATAACTTTCAGCAAATAACCATTCTGGTGTTTGGGTAATGTCTATCGCCCAGTATTTCAATAAGGCTGATTTAATTGGTCTTTTAGGTTTTTTACCCGTAAATAAGGCGATTACCCATACTTTATCTTTATCGTCAGCATAGTTAAAATAATCAACCAGGGCCGCGATTTTATCGTTGGTTTTATTGCTCAGTTCGAGCTGCTGGATCAGTTTTGCAAAACGTTTCATGGCTATTTATTTTCGTTCTGCTCGGCTAAATCAACTTTGTTTTCTTCATCATCTTCCTGGCCAAACCTGGTTAAAACTTCGGCCGCTTCTATACCTTCATCATTTAAAAAGCGGCTAAAAGCAGCTGTAAAGCCATGGGTAACATATACTTTTTCGGCACCCGTTGCGGTAATGGCTTCCATTAAACCCGGCCAATCTGCATGGTCACTCAGTGCAAAACCAGCATCGGCACTTTGCCAGCGGCGGTGTGCCCTTACCTGCATCCAGCCAGAACATATACCGGTAACCGGGTGGGATAAATTTTTGATCCAGCGGCTATCGCGCATAGCAGGCGGTACAATTACAATTCCTTTCTGTAACTCATCTTTAGTGGTTTCGGGGGCAATCCTAATGGTTTTTGGAAGGTTTACACCAGCTTCTATAATCACTTCGTTCAGGTTGGCAATGCTGTTATGTACATAAATAGGGATATCGCCAGCGAGGTTTTTAATTAAACGCTGCGCTTTACCCAAACTATAGGCAATCAATACGCTTGTTTTCTGTTGATTGATGTTATCATTTACCCAGTTCTTAATTCCATTGAAAATAATTTCCTGTTTTTGCCATTTGTAAACCGGCAGGCCAAATGTGCTTTCTGAAACAAAAGAATGGCACTTTACAGGTTCGAATGGCGTGGTGATGCCATCATCTTCAATTTTATAATCACCAGAGATGACGCAGATTTCACCTTTATATTCCAGACGTACCTGCGCAGAGCCTATAATGTGCCCTGCAGGAAAAAAAGAAATATTTACGCCATTACGGGTTATGCTTTCTCCATACTCCAGTGTTTCTACATTTAAATCTTCGCTGATCCTGCGTTTAATAATGGGTTTGGTTAAAGTATGGCAGAGGTAATATTTATTTCCAAAACGCACATGATCGCTGTGTCCATGTGTGGTTACGGCATAATCTACAGGCCACCAAGGGTCTACGTAAAAATCGCCCTGTTTACAGTAGATTCCTCTTTTGGTAAATTCTATTAATGCCATAGTTAATAAACAATAAAATTAATATTTAGTTTTAGATGATTATCGGCTAAATGCCCGATAATTTAAAATATCGGCTAAATACCCGATAAAATGAAATATCGGCTAATTAGCCGATATTTTTTTTGAAATATCAATAATAAATTCGATATTGTAATATGATTTGCATTATAACAGGTGATATTATTGGCTCAAGAAAGATTAAAGATAGCTGGTTATTAAATTTGAAAACCGCCTTAAAAGTAATTTCCGGTCGTGGCAATAAGTGGGAAATTTATCGGGGAGATAGTTTTCAGTTAGAAGTAGAGCCAGAAAATGCCATTAAAACCGCGGCCTATTTAAAAGCATGTATTAAGGTGAATAAACCCGCAGATGTAAGGATGGGAATTGGAATTGGAGATCTAAAAAACAAACGGAAAAAGCTATCCGAATCCAGTGGAGATGCTTTTGTGTATTCAGGAGCGGCTTTTGACAGTTTAAAACAGGCCAGGGTTAATTTAGCTGTTAAAACAGATTCTGCTGATTTTGACGAGGAGATTAATGTTTTAATCAAGTTATCTCTCATTGCAATGGATAGCTGGGGCGTAGTAGCTGCCGAAATGGTAAAACTTGCATTGGAGAATAACGACCTGTTGCAGAGCGAGCTGGCCGCTATTTCTGGCCGGACACAATCATCTGTAAGTGAAGCATTAAAGCGTGCGCATTACACCGAAATTATGGAAATGGACAGGATTTACCGTAAAAAATTGAACCAAATGATTTTAAAATAATGGATATCTATTTAATCAAACTTATTCTTGCCCATTTAATCGGAGATTTCTTTTTGCAGCCAGATGCCTGGGTAAAAGATAAGGAAAGGAGGAAATTAAAATCAACCAAGCTCTATTTACATGTAATGATACATGTAGCTTTGATATTTCTTGTTTTTTTAAGCTTTGATGTTTGGAAGACGGCTTTAACAATAGGTATAATCCATCTGATTATTGATGCGTTAAAATCCACCTTTCAAACCAACAAAAATGCCCGGATACTGTTTTTTGCTGATCAGCTTTTGCATTTTAGCTCAATTTTAGCGGTATGGCACCTTTTCTATAAGGGAAGTTTGGATATTGCTTTTTTAAATGATCCGCATACCTGGGTATTCATTTCTGGCGCTTTGTTTTTAACCTTGCCTACTTCCATTATAATGAAGGTAATCATTGCTAAATGGATTCCGGATAATCAGCCTGACAGCCCTAAATCATTGGAAAACGCGGGTAAATATATCGGTATATTGGAAAGGACATTGATTTTTCTGTTTATTCTTACCCATCATTTTGAAGCTGTTGGTTTTTTACTTGCCGCAAAATCGATATTCCGGTTCGGTGATCTGAAAGAAAAACACGATCTTAAATTAACGGAATATGTACTGATCGGAACTTTGTTAAGCTTTGGTATAGCCATTGTAACGGCCATGCTTATTCAAATGTCTGTTGCATAAAAAAAGCAGCCCTAAAGCTGCTTTTTTAATCTTGCTATCTTGCTCCGGGAGGGCAATTTTCTTTTAGAAATTTAGTATAGGTTAAAGATAAGTGTTTACTGGTACCTTCACCCTCAGAAATACTGTGGGTACGGTTTGGATAACTCATCAATTGAAAAACCTTTCCGTTTTTGATTAATTCATTAATCAGCATTTCGGCATTTTGGTAATGTACATTATCATCGCCCGTGCCATGAATGTATAATAAATTGCCTTTTAAGTTTTTAGCATGCGTAATTGGAGAACCTTTAATATAAGCCTCTTTGCTTGGAAAAGGTGTGCCCATATACCGTTCCTGATAAACATTATCATAAGTTAATTGGTTACCAACCGCTGCAATAGCAATACCTGTTTTATAAATCTCCGGATATTGGAACATCAGGTTTAGTGTTGAAGAACCACCTCCGCTCCAGCCCCAAACAGCCACACGGTCTTTATCCATATACGCATGGGTAGCCAGTAATTTTTTAGCAGCCATCGCTTGATCGCGGATATTGATTATGCCAATATTTTTATATATGCTCTTACGCCATGCACTTCCTTTAGGAACGGGTGCGCCTCTGTTATCCATTGAAATATAGATATAACCGTCTTTAGCCATGTCGCCATCGTATAAATGATTGATACCTGCACCCTCAACATCCAAGGCTGTTGCACCTGCAGGCTCGCCATAAACATAAAATAAAACCGGGTATTTCTTATCTGGATTAAAGTTGTCGGGTTTTTTCATCCATCCATCCATTTCAATGCCATCCTCTGTAGTTACTTTAAAAAACTCCACTTTGTTTTTCGTGGCCGATTGTTTCGCTAGTTGTGTAGTGATGCTTCCATCCATTGTGAATGGATTTCCGGTGGTAAAGTTCATCCACTCCGTAATAGATCTAACAACCGAACTGTTATACGAATGGCGTGCAAAAGCAGCATTAGGTGAAATATCGTAATTGTGCGTTCCTGGTAAAACAGAAGGCGTAACCTGTTCTAATTTACCTTTGCCATCCAACTTGGTTTTAAAAAGGTATTTTTGAGTAGCGTTAGTTGGTGAGGCCAGAAAATAAACGAGGTTATTTTTTACATCGATCAATTTAACATTAATCACATCATAGTTTCCTTTTGTAACCAATGTTTCTTTCTTTCCATCCAAACTAATCCTATACACATGGTTCCAGCCATCCTTATCAGATACAATGGTAAATTCCTTATTGTCATTTAACCATTTCCATTCATCCTGTGCATCAATCCAGGCTTTAGCTTTTTCGGTATAAACAGCTTTGGCCGATCCTGAAGCTGCATTGCAGATAAATACGATACTCTCGTTCTGCTCGCGGTTGAGTTGTTGTAAAATAATATTGTTGCTGTTAGGTACCCATTGCATACGCGGAATGTAGTGCTGGATATTATCTCCCGGAACATTTAGCCAGTTTGTTTTGGCTGTTGTAATATCCACCACACCAACTTTACAGGCTGATGGGTTTTCGCCCACCTTTGGATATTCTACAGGGATCGTAAATGGATAAATAGAGTCGGTGTTATTGATCATCAAGAAATTTTTGATCTTCGTTGCATCCAGCTGCCAATAAGCGATAGATTTACCATCCGGACTCCATCTAAAGCCGTCCCGGCAATCAAATTCTTCCTCATAAACCCAATCGAAAGTACCGTTAATCATCCGTTCTGTACCGTCCGTGGTTAAAGCTTTGGCTCCAGTGCCATCAATATTTTCTACATATAAGTTGTGCTGGCTTACATAAGCTACCTTACTGCCATCTGGTGATAATTTGGCAAACATTAATGACGAAGCTGGTTTATCTTTTCCGATCTGGGTAATCTTATTAGCAGTTAAATCAACCAACCAATAATCTCCACGGGTATCATAACGCCAAACTTTTCTGCTGTTGGTGTAGATCAATGCTTTTGTACCATCATCAGACAGTTGAAAACTTCTTACCGGAATGGCATTAGCTTTTCCGGCAGGTGTTAGCAGCGCCCTGGATATAATTGTTTTTCTTTCGCTTTTAGGGAGGGTAACCGAAATAATTTCTCCATTTGCAATCTGATAGTAGGAATTACCGTCTTTTGCCCAGTTGATATTTTGAGCTTTTGCATCAATAAGCGAGCAAAATGCTATACAAGCAACTGATAATCTGAATAATAATTTTTTAATCATATATAATTTTTGGACATAAAAAAAGCTTTTCAACTTTCGGGCTAATTTAAATAAAAAGCCTGCAGTTAAAAAGCTGTAAATTACCTTGAATTGGTTAATTATTCACCACCACCTTGCATGGCTTTCAAATCTTCCATAGTTACGACTTCGTAACCGGCAGGTACTTCAGTGTTAATGGCACCTACCTTGGCTTCAGAAAGAGATTTTAAAACCAGGTCTGAATTTACACCATTAATTAATGCCGAATATTTTACCGGAAGTGCGCCCAAGCCTTTAAAGAGACCACCAGTTGTGATTGCAGCAATATCAACATCTTTTGTTGCCCATAATTCGTGCGCTCCGCCTTTATCATCTTTGTAGGTATATTTTTCTGCATTAAATCCGGCGATGGTCTGTTTTTCGCCAGTTGCTTTATAATCAGAATATTTTGGCATCAAAGCTTCCTGTGCTTCTGTTTCTGCTTTGCTCACCTTTACGGCAAACTGTTTTTGAGCTACCGGAACGTCAATCAATAATAGTCCGGTTTTATCTGCCGTATTTGAAATGATGTTTACCAGGGCAGGGCCATTTTCAATTTCTATTTTGGTTAAGCTGCCATTAAATTTCGTTTTAACGTCAGTTGTTGCACCATTAGCCGTTACAGCAAATACTAAAGTACCTTCAGTAATTTTCTTTTGTGCATGGGCAATGATAGCGGTACTCACTAAGATTAAAGCTACAATGCTAGTTTTGATTGATTTGAACATGTTTTTATTGTTGTTAAGTTATTTACCAATTAATTTTTTCTTTATTTAAAAATGAGGAAATCCCTTTTTTAAAATCCTCACTTTCTCTTACCCTCGCATTAATCTGTACTGCAATTTCCAAACTCTTTTCTAAGTACGGATTAACCGTTTGGGTAATCAGTTGTTTCGTAATCATTAATGAATTACCAGAACTTCCGTTACACAAACTTAGTGCAAATTCTCTTGCTTTTTGATGGATATCGGAAGAATTTGTTACAAAATTTATCAAATTATATTTTAATGCCTGCTCGGCAGAGAAAATTTTTCCGGTGAGTAAAATTTCCTTGGCGATGGATTCGCTTACCTTCTGTTTTAAAAAACAGGAAACTATGGCAGGCACAAAACCGATTTTTACTTCGGTATAACCAAAATTACTTTCAGGAGTGGCAAAAATAATATCACATATGGTTGCCAGGCCGCAGCCACCGGCAATAGCATGTCCCTCAACCTGGGCAATAACTACCTTTGGCAGATAGTAAATCGTAGTAAAAAGTTTTTTTAGATGATTGGAATCGGCTACGTTTTCTTCAAATGTATTGTACTGTAATTGCTGAAGATAGGCTAAATCGGCACCGGCACTAAATGCATCACCATTTGCGTTTAATATCACCACTTTTACCAGATCATCTTCTGATGCCCTTATAAATGCAGTAGTTAATTCAGCAATAAGTTCAGGGTTTAGCGCATTTCTCTTTTCGGGCCTGTTGATAGTTATCGTTGCTATTCGTTCAGCAACCTGATATAAAACCAGATTTTCCATGTTATCGGCTTAGTTGCACCAAATATGCTTTATTTTTCTTTAAAATATGTACATCTATAGCATTATTCTCCATTTCTTTTTTTAAGATCTGAATTTGATAATCTTTGTTGGTAGCATCTATGATTGCCGTTTTATATTTTATATCTGGGTGTATTTTGGCTACATTGAATTTTGTATTTCCACTTAACCATATGCTCGAAAAGTTAGCATTCCCATTTATTTCTTTATCATTCAAATCCTCATCAATCAGGAGTATCTTATATTGAAAAAAGGCAATCTGGTTATTGTTTGATACGAATCGCCCTAAAACAGTGTCTTTCTTTAACCTGATCAAATGTATTTTAGCAACCAGCAGTTGGGATAGTGCAGGCTCAACCGAAAAGGTATAGTTTTTGTCTTTACTGTTTAAATCTGAAACCAAAACAGCTTCTTTTCCATTAATAAATGCAGCCGCATAATTTTTTCTCAGGGAAAAGAAAATGATTTTCCGCTGATTAAAAACCTTTAGATCATCGCATAAAATTAATAGTTGATAACAAACAAATAAAAATAGAGCAGAAAACAAAAGTTGCTTATTAAGTTTTGTTAATGCATAAATAAACAAGCTAAGCGATAGGCTCAATAAGATAAATTCAGGCAGATTAATCCATATTGATGAAAAGCTGGCATATGGTAAATTTGCTATCCAATTTAGTACAGCATTTGTGAAATTTATGATCCATTCGAAAACCGGAGCCAGAAACCCGAACGACGGGATCAATACGCCAATCCCTAAATACATGATTAATATTAATGGGATGGTAATGAAAAGATTAGCAAAAAGGAAATAAAGTGGAAATTGATGGAAATAATAAATACTTAACGGAAACGTGACAATTTGTGCAGCTAAAGACATGGACGTGAAACCCCATAATTTATCTATCCAATAATGCTCCGTGTAGAGGAGCTTGTAGATTTTAGGTTGAAGATAAATTAATCCAAATACAGCCAGGTAAGAAAGTTGAAATCCAACATCCCGGATTAAAAATGGATTGTAAACGAGTTGACAAAATGCTGAAAAGGCCAAAATATTATAACTGTTGGTTTTTTTAGATAAAACTTTAGCGGTTATTAAAATGCTAATCATAATCGCTGAACGGACTACAGAAGGCGATAACCCGGTGAGTAAGGCATATCCCCAGATCAAAGTACAGATGAGCAGTAACTTGACGATTTTTAATGCCCGGTTCTTATTCAAAAAGAAGAACATAAAATCTAAAACGACATAAATAATTGCTACATGCGCTCCAGATACCGATAAAGCATGAACGGTTCCTGTTTTGGAATATGCCGATAAAGTTTCTTTACTTAAATCGGCACGGTAACCTAAAATAAGGGTAGACGCCACAGCCAAAGCTTCGTCACTTTTAATCAAAATTCTGTATTTTGCTATTTGCCTTTCTCTTATATTCAGGGCCATTTTGATCATCGGATTGCCAACATTATTTTTAGTAATCAAGATGTGATCCTGATCCATAAATGCCTGATGATAAATATTCTGACTACCCAGCCAGGCTTTAAAGTCAAATTCTGCGGGATTATATGGAGGCTCTATTTCGTTATATGTAACTGCGATCATCATTTCATCTCCATACTTTATCCTGATGGGTTTTAAGCTATCTAGCTTTACATGAAGCAGTAGCTGGCCTGATAAACTGATCTGCTTATCTTTTTGATATCCAGCTATTACATTTGCTTTAAAGCGCGAAATATTGCCATTTTGCTGAGGTTCATTATTAACCCAAACTTTTAAATAATCACATCTTGTTTTTGCAAAGTAATTTTGGTCTAAACTTTCGTTATTAAGCAGGCAAAACAAACTGCCAAGGTTGAAAAAAAGCAGGTAAATGATAAGGCCAACAACACCTTTATGGCGATATATATTTAACTTCTTATAACTGAAATTTAAAAATAAAATGCTTAGTAAAATAGTAAATAAGCTGATGGTTAACCATTTAATAAATGTAAATGCCGGAAAATAATAAAAGATACAGATGCCCAGAATAAAAGGAAAAAGGATCCTGGCAAAAATATATTCGGTCTTAAACATAGACTAAAATTGATAGCGTACCTGAATTTTAACTTCCGATTTTTTATTGCCCTTAATCTCATCTAAATAGGTGCCTACTGTTTTCACATCCTGATAAATAAACAACCCATACCGAAACCACACATTTAGCTTTTTGATGATGTTATATCTCATGTTGATGTAGGTTCTGAAACCTTTTCCACTGTACATTCCAAAAGCAAAACTATATAAAACATCATCCTCATATGCGTAAATTCTACTGTTATAACCCGGCGTGTTGAAATAGGCGAATCGTACATTTCCGGTAAGCTTGGCAAACATATGGCGAATAGTCTATATCCTGATAAACAAGGTATCCGAACTCTCTTTTTGCACTTCCTTTTTTGTATTGAGAAACCTCCAGCCGGTTTTGAAAGTGCCAATTCTTATTCAATTGCCAGTTTGTCTCTGCCCGGTAACCTTCTCTTTTTACATCATCTAAAAAATTAACAGGGACGTCCATATCGGTGTTCTGTTGCTTATTTTCTGATTTAAAACGAACTAAAATTTTAAAGGTTTTGCTTGGCATATAAACGGCCTGAGCTAAAACTTCGTAACCCTTAGAAGATTCGTCCACACGGTATTTTAACCAGGGAAACCGAAATAAATCGCCATAGAAAGAAAATGCCCAATACTTATTGGGGTTAATGTTTAACCCTGCATACAACCCCCTTTCGTTTACAGCTTCGCTCGATTCGGATACAGCCTGATTAAAGAAACTGTGGTAATCTTTAGCATAATTGCGATAGGTTAAAGCTGCAGAAACTGCCGATGATAAACTCACTAATACACCGTTAATGTAAGCAAAGCCACCACCTAAACCTTTAGCAACCTCCCCATAGAGATACATGTTTTTATAGGTATAATTGTAAAACAAACCCAAATTGGTTAAAGATTTTCCGGTAAAACTGTACCGATCGTAAGCTGCAGTTTGTGTGATAAAACGATTGTTAAAATGGGTATGATAGGCAATTGCGCCAATGGCCAGGTCGTTTTTAGCATATTGAATAGTGGTGCCAAATACGGTTTGTGCCAAAACACCTTTATTCTTAAGCTCTGTAGGCGTTCTGTGCAAACCGGTTTGATTGATTGTAGACTGAACTAAATTTCCATCAGCATCTAACTTTTGACTCGCATCCAGCTTGCGGAAAGAGACAAATGGAGTTATATCTACATTTTTAAATAAGTTGACGGTTGCAGCCGCGCCTCTAAAAAAGGAATATTCGTTGGTAGAATTGTAAGGCCTTAAACCCAAATCTTTTTTAGCTACGCTGGTTACATCGGGCCCTTTGCCAAAAGAAAAACCCGACCATAAAGTTAGTCCCTGACCAAACTGTTGCGTGTAATCGCCAACGATCAATTTTTTTAATTTACCTAATTTGAATAGTGCAATATTTCCTGAATAAAAATCGAAAGGCTTGCCTATAAATTTTTCTCCTGCATCTTTATCTAAAGTGAATGCGGCTGATAGAATTGAACTGTATTGGTACCGGTATCGCGTCTGAAACTTTTCTGGAGAACCTAAATATCTGTTTCCTGGCAAATCGGTATAGCCTTTTTGTTTTTGTAAAGTTTGCGCTAAACGCATCATCAGATCATTTTCGCCGGCATGTACAATGTTTTTTAAACTGAGCTGCTGATACTCCGTGATATCGGTTAATGTTACGAATGGGAGCAGATTCTGAATCGTTTTAACATCAAATCCAGGAACACTCTGTAATTCAAGCGCATCGGCAAGCGGACCGTTTTCCTTTATATAAGTAAAGAAATTGGCAATCTGTAGGGGAGATAAGAATACCAAAGTATTTAATTCTTCTACAGAAGTTCGATTCAGGTTAATGGGGTGTTTACGGTATCTTTCCAGTACATCAACCAACTCGGTCATATCATAATCATCCGGCAGGTTTTCAGCCATGCTTTCTAAAATATCACGGATATCGGTCTCCTGGGTATTGGTTTGTGCGTTTGCCACAAAGCCCATCATTACTAAGGCGGTAGTTAAGATTTTTAATGCATAGCTACCTCCATTAGAGAATTTACGATACAGGTAGAGAAACCACTGGATTACCGTGCCCAGGTTAAATAACAGTATTTTTCTTAAGAGATTTACCAGAAGTATCCCTTTACTGGGAAATGTAGATAAACCCAAAACCACATGGTTTTTGGAAGGAGCCAACAACAATACACACCATATTTTCATAAGCAGGGGTTAACTGGTTAATAAAAATTAGGGTGATTTTTGTATTAGTAGTCCTAATATAGGGAAATAATTAAAAAACTACAAAAAATGCATTTTATTACTTACAAAAAATTGTAGGTGAGATTTACAGTATAATTTAATTATACAGTTAAAGTTCTTCTGCCAGGTTTACCAAAAAACCTTTCAGTTTTTCTAACGAATCAATAATCTTTTGATTTTCTCTAACGCCAGTTTTATTGTTCTTCAAATAATCTTTAGCGCCTTTTAAAGTAAATCCTTTTTCATCAACCAGGTTGAAAATGATTTTTAGGTTTTCGATATCTTCTGGCGTAAAAAGGCGGTTACCTTTCTTGTTTTTTTTGGGTTGGAGGATATCGAATTCCTTCTCATAAAAACGGATCTGAGATGCGTTAACATTAAACATTTCAGTCACCTCGCCCATGGTATAATACATTTTGTTAATGTCCCTTTCTTTATATGGCATATTTTATGGTTGATTATGAGTGTTTTATATCGATTAATTAAAGTATTCAAATGTAGCTTGATTTTTCATGATTAACGCAATAAAATTTTAATTTTGTTCCCTCCAATAATATTGAAATGACAGCAAAAGAGATTAGACAGGCATTCCTTAGTTTTTTTGAATCGAAACAACATCATGTTGTTCCTTCGGCACCGATTGTGGTTAAAAACGACCCAACTTTAATGTTTACCAATGCCGGTATGAACCAGTTTAAAGATCTGTTTTTGGGGGAGGCCGCCATAAAATATGCTCGTGTTGCAGATACGCAACGCTGTTTACGGGTTTCGGGTAAGCATAACGATCTGGAAGAGGTGGGGATTGATACTTACCACCACACCATGTTCGAAATGTTGGGTAACTGGAGTTTCGGCGATTATTTCAAAAAAGAAGCCATTGCCTGGAGTTGGGAATTATTGACCGAAGTTTATAACATCCCAAAGGATAAATTATATGTTACTTATTTTGAAGGCGATGAGAAAGAAGGGTTGGAAAAAGACCAGGAAGCATATGATCTATGGAAACAATATGTGGATGAAAGCCATATTTTACCTGGAAATAAAAAAGATAATTTCTGGGAAATGGGCGATACCGGACCATGCGGACCCTGTTCCGAAATCCATGTGGATTGCCGTACCGATGAAGAAAAGGCTTTAGTTGATGGAGCTACACTGGTCAATGCTGATCATCCGCAGGTAATCGAAATCTGGAATAATGTATTTATGCAGTTTAACCGTTTAAAAAATGGTTCATTGCAAAATTTACCCGCTAAACATGTTGACACCGGAATGGGTTTTGAACGTTTGGTACGTGTTTTACAGGAAAAAACCTCTAACTATGATACCGATGTTTTTCAACCTATGATTCAGTTTATCTCTGAAAAAGCTGGAATTAAATATGGTGCTGACGAGAAAACGGATATTGCCATGCGTGTAATGGCCGATCATATCCGTGCCATTTCCTTTGTTATTGCCGATGGTCAGTTACCTTCTAATAATAAAGCTGGTTATGTTATCCGCAGGATTTTACGTCGGGCCGTACGTTATGCTTATACATTTTTAAACTTTAAAGAGCCATTTTTGAATCAATTGGTTCCTTTATTGGCTGAGCAATTTAAAGGGGTATTTGATGAACTGATTTCGCAACAGGATTTTGTGCAAAAAGTGGTGTTGGAAGAAGAAATTTCTTTCTTGAGAACTTTGGGTAAAGGAATTGAATTATTGGATGACTACATAAATTATATGAGTGAGATTCAGGAATTTTTGAGAAATAACCCAGAAAAAAATTGGAAAGATATTAATAAAAATGAAATTGCTGACTATGATTATAAGCCTAATAAATTGGTCTATAAATTTGCAGAAAAAATACAACTTATTCCTATTCGCTTAGGAGGATTTAGAGTATCTGGAATGGAAGGTGGAATGAAGAATAAAAACTTTCAGGATGGACTTGATTATCTAATAGAAGTGACTAAAATATTACCCGGATATATTGGTTTCTTACTTTACGATACTTACGGTTTTCCTAAAGATTTAACTGAATTAATTCTTAGTGAAAATGGCTTTAAGTTTAACGAAAAGGAATATAATTTTTACATGAATATTCAAAAAAATAAATCTCGTGCCGCTACGTCAATTGATACTGACGATTGGATTATCGTAAATACAGACGATCAAAGCGAATTTGTAGGTTATGATGACCTTGAAATCGAAACGGAGATTTTAAAATATCGTAAAGTAAAAGCTAAGGGTAAAGAGCAATACCAGATTGTGTTGCGCCAAACACCGTTTTATGCAGAAAGTGGAGGTCAGGTAGGTGACACCGGCCGTTTGGAAGACCATAGCCGTCAGTTTTGGGTAGATATTACTGATACAAAAAAGGAAAATGGATTAACCGTTCATTTTACTGATATATTGCCCGATAATCTGGAAGGCAAATTCTGGGCAGTTGTAGATGAAGATAAACGTGTTTTAACGGAAGATAACCACTCTGCCACACACTTATTGCATGCAGCGCTTAAACAGGTTTTAGGAAAACATGTTAACCAGAAAGGTTCGTTAGTGAATGCAGATTACCTGCGTTTTGATTTTTCTCACTTCGCTAAAGTAACTGAAGAAGAGTTGGCGCAGATTGAGGTGATTGTGAACCAGAAAATCAGGCAAAACATTAAGTTAAAAGAACAGCGTAACGTTCCCTATCAGGATGCCATTGAAAGTGGTGTAACAGCTTTGTTTGGTGAAAAATATGGCGATTTTGTCCGTATGATCACTTTCGACGATCACTTCTCGAAAGAGCTTTGCGGGGGTACGCATGTAAAAGCTACGGGACAGATCGGTTCATTCAAGATTGTTTCAGAAAGTGCCGTTGCAGCCGGTGTTCGCCGTATCGAAGCCATTACCGCTGATAAAGCCGAACAGTTTTTCTTAGATCAAAGAAAAGAATTGGGTCATTTAAAAGCTTTACTCAATGGAAGCAAAGATTTATCAGCTGCTGTCCAGGCTTTACTGGATGAAAATGCAAAACTGAAAAAGGAGATCGAAAAATCGACAATAGAGCGTGTCAATACTTTGAAACATGAAATTGTACATCATGTAAGAGGAATTAATGGCATTAACCTGATTGCAAAACACATTGATCTGCAAAGTGCCGAAGCCATTAAAAACCTGGCCTTTTCTTTAAAAGATATGGTTGATAACCTGTTTTTGGTTTTCACAACAGAAATTGATGGTAAACCAGGAATAACGGTAATGCTTTCTGATCACCTGGTAAAGAAAGGATTAAATGCTTCAAATATTGTTCGGGAATTGGGTAAAGAAATCCAGGGTGGCGGCGGTGGACAACCGTTCTATGCTACTGCAGGCGGTAAAAATCCAGCAGGGCTAAAGGTTGTTTTGGAAAAAGCAGAAAGTTTTATTCCTTAAGATCTTCGTTATCACGAAGAACAATGAAGCGATCTTATTAACAGTCAGATCCATAAAAAAAGAGGCCAAAAGCCTCTTTTTTATTTAATGTCTGCCATGCCCATGTTTTTCCCGGTGTCCTCTGGAGAATAAACTCGAATTTACCCTTCTATCGTGATGCCCACGATCTGGATGATGAGGTTTGAAATGATTTTTGGGTCCGCGATATCTGATCCGATCTACACCACCACCGTATGACGAACGGTAATAATTGTTTCGGCTAACGTAGGTTACTCTGTGTGTGTTATAATAGCGATATGGACTATTTCCGTGCATGACAATTTTACGCCCGTGACGCAGGTCATAACCTCTGTATCTTGCTGGTAAATATCTCGATCTTGTCCATCGGTTGCCGTTCAAATAAACGAACTGCCTTTGCGGTACATAATAATAAGATTGTACCTCCGGAAGATAGTAATAATCAACATTCTGATAACCCGCGGGAACCCATGCAGGCTGCGCGCCAATATTTACGTTGATACTTACCTGAGCGTTAGATCGATTAGATGTTAAAGCCACGATACCTAAAATCGCGGAAATGATGAATAGCTTTTTCATAATAATCTATTTATTTGTGTGTACTTTATTAATTCAAACGCTGTGCCAAAACTTCTATTGTAACGGCTATATATAAAAGGAGCTTCTTTCGAAACTCCTTTAATCACAACTAAATATCAATTTTAACGGTGTTTATGATCAAGGCCTTTTCTGTTATCTCTTTCCGGACGGTTATCGTGACCATTGTTAAATTGAGGACGGCCATTATTTTGAACAGGTGTTGTTACGTTTTTTTGCACTACACGGTTATGGCGGTTGTTGATAACCGTAACGTTTCTTACAGGCCTTTGGTTATAATGAGGATGTCCCTTTACAACGAAGTACTTAGCATCTTTACTATCCCTGATAATGGTTTGATGGCCACTGTAGTTTTTATATTGACCATATCTGGTTGCATAAATATTATTTCTCAGATAAGGTTTAGATTTGTTAATTACCACTTTATAAGCATGGAATAAATCAAAGTTGCTGTATTGGGCAGGTAAACTATTGGTCCAAACCCAACGCCCGCCGTTTGCATAAATATATTGGCCTGATGGAACGTAATAATAAGCATCTATATCAGGAAAATAATAATAGTCTACGTGGTCGTAACCTGTTGGGCCCCAAACTGGCTGTGAGCCAATATTAACATTTAAACTCACCTGTGCTTTCGCATTGTTAATGCCGAATAATGAAACCATCAGTACTGCGGCAAATAAAACTAACTTTTTCATAACTTTTAATTAAGGTTTCTTTTGTGTTGTTTAGGTAGACCACAGCAACTAGAGGTAGTTTAATTAAGGAATCGCCTTTAACATTTTTTAACGATGAGTACCTCATTGAGTAATTTTACTCAATGTGTTGAGTAAATTGTCAAAATACATGTAAATTGTTCATATTTAGTGTTTTATGTAGTAATTTTTTAGTTAATCAAATCGACGGTATTTTCTTATTAAATCTTTAAATATCAGAATTGAAACATTAACATTTGCAATTACTTAACGTATTGAGTAAATTTACTCAGTTTATTGAGTAAATTACTAAAAATGTTCCAAAGGTCTTATTTACAGAAGCTTGTAATGGTTATGAATGAGCCAAAAAGGTTTATTCAGGTGCTTGTTGGCCCCAGGCAAATAGGCAAAACAACCTTGATCAGTCAATTGATCAAAGAAATTGATACGCCATGCATATTCGAATCTGCAGATGCTGTTGCTGCTTCAGATAGAACCTGGATCGAGTTGATTTGGTTCAATACCAGAGAACTGTTAAAAGAACCTGGAGTTAATGAATATCTTCTTGTTATTGATGAAATTCAGAAGATTGATAACTGGAGTGAAATTGTGAAGCGCTTGTGGGATGAAGACATGCGAAATGGAGTAAACTTAAAAGTAATTTTATTGGGATCTTCCAGACTGCTCATTCAACAGGGGCTTACCGAGTCGCTTGCCGGTCGTTTCGAATTAACTTATCTAGGGCATTGGGGCCTTGCAGAAATGGAAAATGCTTTTGGTTTCACCGCCGAGGAGTATGTATGGTTTGGAGGCTATCCTGGCTCAGCAGCTTTAATTAAAGATGAATTGCGCTGGAAAAATTATGTCTCAAATGCTTTGATAGAAACCAGCATTTCTAAAGATATTCTAATGCTTACGCGCGTTGATAAACCCGCATTGATGAAACGTTTATTTGAGTTGGGCTGCCTGTATTCAGGTCAGATATTATCGTTTACTAAAATATTGGGGCAGCTTTCTGATGCTGGCAATACCACAACATTATCGCACTATTTGCAGTTACTGGATACTGCAGGCTTATTGGGGGGCATTGAAAAATTTGCGGCTGATGTGATCCGTAAACGTTCATCGAGTCCTAAATTCCAGGTGCATAATAATGCTTTGGTGAGCGCGCAGCGAAATGAGCTTTTTGAGGAAATAAGGAAAAAACCAGCTGAATGGGGGCGAATGGTAGAATCATCAATTGGTGCGCATTTGCTAAACTATTCTTTTGTAGAAGGTTACAAGGTGTTTTACTGGAGGCACAGAAATGATGAAGTAGATTTCATCTTAGAAAAACGTGGTAAAGTAATCGGCATAGAAGTTAAAAGTACAGGATTGGTTACTGGCACTTCAGGGATGGATGCCTTTACCAAAATGTATAAGCCAGATAAAATACTTTTAGTGGGAGCCGGAGGATTGCCATGGCAAGAGTTTTTAAAAATTTCTCCGTCAAGCCTTTTTTAACGAAAGACTAAATAATAACTATATTTGACACATTAATACTTAACCATAGATTAAATCTTATCGGACTGTAACCTTTGGTTAATAAAACTTATAATAATAAGAAGCTTTAAATGCCTTTACAAGAAATAAGCCCCCAAACTGTTTTCGAACTCGTTTCAGGATTAGAAATCCACGTTCAGTTAAATACCAATACCAAAATATTTTCTGCTGACAGTGCATCTTTTGGGGCTTTACCTAACCAAAATATATCTACGGTTTCGCTGGCATTGCCCGGGGCATTACCTAAGTTAAACAAAGAGGTAGTAGCCAAAGCTATCCGTATTGGTTTAGCTTTAAACTGCACCATTAACCAGATTAACCATTTCGACCGGAAAAACTATTTCTACGCCGACTTGCCAAAGGGATATCAGATTACGCAGGATAATCAACCCATCTGTGTAAATGGTTTTTTGGAACTTCAGTTGGCTGATGGTACGAAGAAGAAAATCGGAATCAACCGCATTCATTTGGAAGAAGACGCTGGAAAAAGCATCCATGACCAGGATGATAATTATTCGTTGGTTGATTTGAACCGTGCAGGTGTTCCATTGATAGAGATTGTAACTGAACCCGATATTCGCAGTTCGGAAGAAGCTTCTGTTTTATTAAGTGAAATCAGAAAACTGGTAAGGCATTTAAATGTAAGTGACGGCAATATGGAAGAAGGTAGTTTACGTTGCGATGCCAATATTTCTATACGTCCACAGGGCACTACTGAATTTGGAACCCGCTGCGAAGTAAAAAACCTAAACTCCATGCGTAACGTACGTAGGGCTATGGATTTTGAGTTTGGCCGCCAGGTAGAAGTGGTTAGCAATGGAGGAAGGATTATTCAGAGTACTTTGAATTTTGATGCTGATAAAGGGACTACTGCTCCGATGCGTACCAAAGAAGAAGCCAATGATTACCGTTATTTTTCTGATCCTGATTTACAACCTATCTATATTTCCGATGATTGGTTGGCAGAAATCAAATCATTGATGCCGGCTTTGCCAAACGAAATTTCGGAGCAAATGATTGCTGAATTCGGAATCAGTAAAGCCGATGCGGCAATTTTTGCTGAAGATTTAGATCTTCTGGTTTATTTTAATACAGCCAAACCGGTTGTAAATAATAAAAAAAGCCTGATCAATTGGTTAATTGGTCCGATAAGGGCTGTTTTGAATGAAAAAGGGATTGGTGTTGCCGGGTTTAAAGTAAAACCTGAGCAGTTAGCCGGGGCAATTAATATGGTTGATGATAAAAAAATTACTCAACAGATTGCCATTCAACAATTATTGCCCGCTGTTGAATCAGCGGAAAATGCAGACTTGATCCACTTAGCGCAATCATTAAACTTACTGATTTCTGAAAATGGTGATGAATTAGGTGGTTTTATTGATGAAGTGTTAAATAAATATCCTCAACAGGTAGAAGCGTACAGGAAAGGTAAAAAGGGCGTTTTAGGTTTGTTTGTTGGCGAGGTAATGAAACTGGCCAAAGGAAAAGCTGACGCTAAAAAATTAAATGAATTAATACTTGAAAAACTGAAATAATGAGACTAAAACAATTGAGCCTGATCATGCTGATCGCGATTGCCTTCACTGCATGTAAATCCAAAGATAGCTTTACGATTGACGGAACTTTCCAAAATCCCGGCAAGGAGAAGAAAGTATTTTTATATGGCATGCAAAATAGCAATATGGTTGCCATCGATTCCACTAATTTATCAGAAAAAGGTGAATTTAAATTCATCCGTAAAACGCCATCTGTTGATTTCTTTAGGGTATCTGTAGGTAATCATGAATTTATGTTAATTGCAAAAAATGGCGATGAAATTAAACTAAAGGCTGATCTGGCCGATAAAAACATGGCTTATCAAATTTCAGGGGCAAATGAGGTAGAAAAATTATCAGAACTAAATGCCATTAGAAACAATTTCGCTAAACAGGTAGAAAAATTACAGGCAGATTTTGAAGCAAAAGTGGCAACACAACCTCAAAACAGGGCAGTTGTGCTAGAATCGATGAAACCTCAATACGAGTCGTACATCAATCAGTTAAATACACAGATTATAAAATTTGCGAAAGACAATAAAGGTACGTTAGCCAGCTTTTATGCGATGAATACTTTAAGTCCGCAAGAATTTGAGGCTGAATTGGTACAATTTGCCGATGAGATTAAAGACGAAATTAAAGGTAATGCTACTGTTGATGCTTTTGTAAAACAGATGGCGCTTTTAAAGGCAGTTCAGGTGGGGCAGGTTGCGCCTGCATTTACGATTAATACTGCGGATAACAAACCAGTAAGTTTATCAGATTATAAAGGAAAATACGTGCTGATCGATTTTTGGGCATCATGGTGCCAGCCTTGTCGCCAGGAAAACCCGAATGTAGTGAAAGTTTACAATAAGTATAAAAACAAGAACTTCGATATCATTGGCATTTCACTGGATACTGATAAAGCTGCATGGCTGGGAGCAGTGAAGGCAGACGGATTAACCTGGACACATGTTTCAGAATTGAAGGATTTTAATGGCGAAACGGTAAAAAAATATCAGGTGCAAGCTATTCCAACTTCTTACCTGGTAGATCCGGCAGGAAAAATAGTGGCTAAAAACTTGCGTGGAGAGGAGCTCGATGCATTTTTAGCTAAAACGTTACGTTAAAACAAACTCCATGTTAAACTAATTTAAGTAATTAACAATTTCTTAACTTAGGCTTAACTAAATATTACATCATAGACACTACTTTCGTAACAAATATTTAACTATGAACAACGCAGGTCAGAAAATATTAATTGTTGATGATGAACCAGATATTCTGGAGCTTATTGAATATAATCTTAAAAAGGAAGGTTATCAGGTTTTCACAGCTACCAATGGCCAGGAAGGAATTACTGTTGCGAAAAAGGTACATCCAGATCTGATTATACTGGATATTATGATGCCTAAAATGGATGGGATTGAGGCTTGCCGTTTAATGCGCGCAATACCTGAATTTAAAAACACATTTATGGTTTTCTTAACCGCCAGAAGTGAGGAATATTCAGAAATAGCAGGTTTTAATGTGGGAGCTGATGATTACATTGCAAAACCGATTAAACCACGCGCTTTAGTTAGTCGGATTAACGCGATTTTAAGACGAAATGCCGGTACAGAAGAAGTATCTGAAAACAAATTGGAAATTGGCGACTTAGTAATCGACCGTGAAGCTTATTTGGTTTTTCAGGGTGGAAACAAAGTGGTGTTGGCTAAAAAAGAATTTGAGTTATTGTATTTACTGGCGTCAAAACCAGGAAAAGTATATACTCGCGAATCGATCCTTAAAAATATCTGGGAAGATTCGGTAGTAGTAACCAATAGAACCATTGATGTGCATATCCGTAAATTAAGAGAAAAATTAGGCGAAACTTATGTTTCAACCGTAAAAGGGGTGGGTTATAAGTTTGAGCTTTCTTAAATTATAAAAGTTAAAGGTATTAAGCCGTTCTGATCAACATTCGGAGCGGCTTTTTTTATTTCTCCTGCTGTAGAAAGATTTTTTGATTCAGATTTCTCCATTTCGCTGCGCTTCAATAGAAAGGATGATTAGGCGGGTGGGTAATTGAATAAATTAAGGGCGACGTCGGTTGTAAGAAAAAATAAAATCGTATTTTTGCGCTTCATTAATTACAGCACAGTTTGAAATTTCCAAATTTTAAAGACCTTATTCTTTTCGAAGACAACGATTTTATTGTGATCAATAAACCTCCGTTTCTGGCCTCGCTCGATGAGCGTGGTGGATCTGGAGAAACTAATGTATTGCGTTTAGCTAAACAATATAGCCATGATGCACAGGTTTGTCACCGTTTGGATAAAGAAACTTCAGGCGCTTTAATTATTGCTAAAAATCCGGAAGGTTATCGCCATGCTTCTATGCAATTTGAAAGAAGAAAGGTAAATAAAACCTACCATGCGGTGGTAGATGGGCACGTTATCTTTGATCAGTTAATGGTTGATCTTCCGATTCTGAACGATGGCAATAAAAATGTAACCATTGATAGGGCAGAAGGTAAAAGAGCTGAAACTATTTTCGACTCGTTAAAGTACTATAAACACTATACTTTGGTGGAATGTAAACCCATTACAGGGCGTATGCACCAAATCCGCATTCACCTGGCCACACAAAGAGCGGCTATTGTGGGGGATGATATGTATAAAGGGAAACCGGTTTTTCTTTCTTCCATTAAGAGAGGTTATAAATTAACCAAAGGCGAGGAAGAGCAACCTATTATGAAACGCTTCGCATTACATGCCCGCCATCTGGTTTTTAAAGGATTAGATGATCAAGATATTGTGATTGATGCCCCGTATCCAAAAGATTTTGCAACACTAATTAAATTACTGGATAAATTTGATGCATAAAAGAGGTCTTTAAATTGGCTTCTCTCTTTGTTTTTCTTACTTTTGGGCATCCTCCCTCTATTTAAAAAAACAATAGAATGTACATCAGATTTGTAAATTACCTTGATAAGATTAACCAATACCGGAAATCTAAAATATCAAACCGTAATTTCTTAATTATCCTCGCCGTAATTGTTGGGATTTTAGCCGGATTGGCCGCCGCTGTTCTAAAAAGTTTAACCCACCATATCGAAGAATTTCTTCAGTCAGACTGGCACTGGAAATATAAATATTATCTGTACTTTATATTTCCGATGATTGGTATTTTGTTAACGGTTTTATACATTAAATACTTTATCCGTAAAACAAAATTCGAAACAGGTTTAACCCCTTTGCTTTATGCCATTTCAAAAAAATCGAGTAAGGTAGAAGCACATAATATTTATTCGCAGATTATTACTGCAGCAGTTACAGTTGGTTTTGGCGGTTCAACAGGTTTGGAAGCACCGATTGTAACCAGTGGATCAGCCATTGGCTCCAATCTTGGTCGTTTACTGGGTTTATCTTATCGCGAAATTACCATGTTGGTCGCTTGTGGTGCAGCTGCAGGTATTGCAGGTGCTTTTAATAGTCCTGTCGCGGGGATTGTTTTTGCAATCGAAATCTTATTGCCAGAGTTTACCATTCCCGCATTTATCCCACTTTTATTATCAGCGGCTACTGCAGCGGTGGTGGCCAGATTGTTTTACACGCAACAACTTTTCTTTTTAGTTACGGAAGGATGGAAGGTAAATGCCTTATTTTACTATGTCATATTAGCCTGCTTTATTGGTTTGTTTTCTATTTATTTTACAAAAGCGAACTATGCCGTAAAGGGACTATTCTATAAAATAAAACATCCATATACCAAGGTTATTGTTGGCGGTTTAATGTTAGGCGCATTGGTTTTCTTATTTCCAACACTTTATGGCGAGGGGTATATCACGATAAAAGGGTTGTTAAAAGGTGATTATCAGACTGTTATTAACAACAGTATTTTTGCCGATTATAGTTCAATTTCTGCTGTGGTTGTATTATTTACAGTCGTCACCATTTTTATGAAATCAATTGCCACCCTGGTTACCTTAGGTGCTGGTGGTAACGGTGGCACATTTGCACCCAGTTTAATTATGGGCGGTTTAATTGGGTTTATCTTTGCTTATGTGGTGAATTTATCGGGTATAGCACAACTAAACGTATCTAACTTTATTGTGGCTGGTATGGCTGCCGCATTAGGTTCGATTATGCATGCCCCTTTAACCGGCATTTTTTTGATTGCCGAAATTACGGGTGGATACATTTTAATGGTCCCACTGATGATTACCACTGCTATTTCTTACGCCATTAACCGCAGCTCACAAAAACATTCAATTTATACTAAGGCACTTGCCGATAAGGGAGAGTTATTGTCTCATGAAGATAAGGATACAACTGTTTTAAACCAGATGAAGCTGAAATACCTGATCGAAAAAAGCTATCCTCAGTTGCAGATGAACGACTTGATTTCGGTAAAAATGAATGAAATTTTGCAATCGCATAAAAATATTTGTGCAGTTACCGATGAACTGGGTGATTTTAAGGGGATTATTTACATTGAAGAACTATTTAATGAGATGATCAATCATGCGGATAAGGGAAATTTAAGGGCTTCTCATTTGGTTCAGTCTGCACCGAATACAATTATAGAAAATGATGATCTGAAAAAGGTATTAGAAAAAATGGAGCAGGATAATGTATGGGTTTTGCCTGTATTAACTGCGCAGAACCAATATTTGGGTTTTGTTTCTAAAACAGCAATCTTCAGTAAGTACAGAGCATTGCTGATGAGGCAGAATGATTATATGGGTTGAGTGAGGTTTTAATGTTCAAAAGTTGAAATGTTGTAAAGTTCAGTGCTAAAGAAAGATTTTAACGTTTCAAAATTCCAGATTAGCTTTGTAATTTGGCATTTTGCTCTTTTACCATTCAACTTTAAACCTATCGATTTAAAAAAAGGTTGGAATATTGTCAGGAAAACCTTCGAATATTCCAACCTTCAAACTTTTCAACTTATCTTATTCTGCTCTCTTCAAACCAAATTTTTCAATCTTACTATATAAGTGACTTCTTTGGATATCAATTTCATCAGCTGTTTTTGATACGTTCCAATTGTTTTTTTCCAGTTTGAACTTGATGAATTCGCGTTCTGCATAATCTTTGTAATCCTGAAAATTATTGAACGAATCGAAAGAAGAAGCCAGGCTGGTGCCGCCTGCACTGGCAATCTGTGTACTGGTTGCCGCACCAATGTTTGTACCACCACCTGGATTAGCGAAGGCACGTACATCATTTTCCGTAATTACCTTATCGCTTAAAATAATCAGGCGCTCAATCATGTTGTGCAGTTCGCGCACGTTACCTGTCCATGGTAAAGCCTGCAATGCTAACATGCCGCCTTCATTTATTTTTTTTACCGGCATTCCATAATCGCTGCAGATACTTTCTAAAAAGTTCTGGGCAATAACAGGAATATCATCAGTGCGTTCAGTTAAATGTGGAACATGGATATTGATTACATTTAAGCGGTGGTACAAATCCATACGGAAGTTGCCATCTTCAATTTCTTTCAATAAATCTTTATTGGTTGCAGCTAAAACGCGAACATTTACATCAATTTCCTTTTCGCCACCCACACGTGTGATCTTATGCTCTTGTAAAGCGCGTAAAACTTTTGCCTGCGCAGAAAGGCTCATATCTCCAATCTCATCTAAAAATAAAGTACCACCATTGGCCAGTTCAAACTTACCTATACGTTGCTTAACCGCAGATGTAAAAGAACCTTTTTCGTGTCCGAATAATTCGCTCTCAATAAGTTCTGACGGGATAGCCGCACAGTTAACCTCTATTAAAGGGCTATCGGCACGGTTAGATTTTTCGTGTAACCAACGCGCTACCAGTTCCTTACCGCTACCATTTGCACCGGTAATCAATACGCGGGCCTCGGTTGGCGCAACTCGTTCTATGGTCTCTTTAATTTTAGAAATGCTTTCCGATTCGCCTAAAATTTCGCGTGTTTTACTGGCTTTACGTTTTAGCACCTTGGTTTCGGTAACCAAATTTCCACGGTCTAAACCATTACGTACAGTAATTAACAAGCGATTTAAATCAGGTGGTTTCGAAATAAAATCGAAAGCTCCTTTTTTGCTGGCTTCAATGGCCGTTTCAACTGTGCCATGACCGGATATCATAATGAATGGTAAATCAGGCTTAATAAGCTGTGCTTGTTCCAGCACTTCCATACCATCCATCTTATTCATCTTGATATCGCAAAGAACCAGATCGAAATTTCCTTTTTTGATCATTTCGAGCCCGTCGATACCATTATCTATATCTTCAACATCATAATTCTCATACTCCAGAATTTCGCGTAAGGTACTCCTTATCGCACGCTCGTCGTCAATTATTAATAATTTAGCCATTAGAGATGTATTCTTTAATTTTGAAATGCGAATATATTGTTTTTTAATTAATGTATAGTTTTTTATACATTAATAGGCTATAAACCTAAAAGGTGTGGAAAAGTTTTAATATCGTGTGAAATAATCTGTTTAATATTTTTTCCCTTCAGTACATTATATTTTGCTCAGCTTAAATCAACTTTCAAAAAGACTTTAGGTGTGCTCGTTAATTTGTAGGTAGTATTATACATTCATTTTACAAGTTGGTTAATTTTGTTACTTTTGCACCGCTTTTGGTTCCCGGTTTTACACCCGGGATTAAAAGGGAATACAGTGTAAATCTGTAACTGTCCCGCAGCTGTAAGCTCCTTAACGGATTTCCTATCAGTGTGCCACTTTCCCGATATGTAGGGATGGGAAGGCCGGAAACCGGGAGTAAGTCAGAAGACCTGCCTTTAGCGTTTAATTTCATAGCTTTCGGGGATTGAAGCTAGGATTGAGATATTAACGTTGTTCGTATTTTCATTTCCTTTTCTCATCTGTTGGCTGTGGGCAAAACTCACAATCAAATGAACAAAAAATGTATGCTAACTGTAGCAGGGCTGGGGCTCTCACAGTTAATGATCGGCCAGGTGGCCAATGCGCAAACTCCAGACAGTTTGCAGCTTAAAGATGTTGTAATTTCTGCAACCAAAAACGATCAAAAACAATCACAGACCGGAAAAGTGGTCACGATTATTAGTCGCGAAGTATTAGCGCGCAGTAATGGTAAATCATTGCCAGAACTTATTAGTGAGCAGGCTGGAATTATTGTGGCAGGTGCAAGCAGCAACCCTGGATTGAACAAGTCGGTTTTTTTTAGAGGTGCTGGAAGTGCTTATTCAGTAGTTTTAATTGATGGTATTGTGCAGAACGATCCTTCAGGAAATGGAGGTGCATTCGATTTAAGGTTGATTTCAATTGATCAGATCGATCACATTGAAATTTTAAGAGGCGGACAGTCTACCATTTACGGTTCTGATGCCGTTGCGGGGGTAATCAATATCATCACTAAAAAAGGTGGTCCAAAAGGAAATACCATATATGGTGTGGCCAGTGCAGGTAGCTACGAAACTTATAAAGGAACCATTGGCTTAAATGGTGGAGTTGAAGGTTTTTCTTATAACATTAATTATACCCATGCCAAAACCGATGGAATTTCTGAAGCGGCAACACCAGCTGGAAGTGCAGCCATGTTTGACAAAGATGGCTTTAAGACCGATGCGCTAAATGCAAATTTCGGAATCAAATTAGATAATCATTTCTCAGTAAATCCTTTTGTACGTTACTATTACGGTAATTACCAGTTCGATGGTGGTGCTTTTACTGATGCCAACAATTATTCTATTCTGAAAAACTTTGCTACGGGTACCAATGCCAAATATGAATTTGCTACCGGGAAAGTAACGTTAAACTACAGCTTTGAAAGCACCCGTAATGATGCGCATAGCCAGTATCCCAGCGTTAACGAAGGCAGGGTATCGATATTGGATTTGTTCTACAACCAGAAATTGGGCAATAAACTGGATCTGTTGGTGGGGATAGATAACCGTGTGATGAAATTATCATCGGCAACGAGTAAACCGGAAACCAATATCTTTGCTGCTTATGGTTCATTATTTTTGCACGATTTAAGTGTATTTAATCTGGAACTAGGCGGACGTTACAATAAACACGAACAATATGGCGAAAATTATACTTATTCAATTACTCCAAGTATTAACATCATTAAGGAGATAAAACTGTTCGGAACGGTTTCTACAGCCTTTAAAGTGCCTACATTAAACATGCTTTTTGGTCAATTTGGTGCTAACCTGGCGCTGAAACCTGAAAAATCACAGAATTACGAAGCTGGTGTTAATTTTAGCTTTGCTGATGATCAATTCAGCTTGCGTTTAGCTGGTTATAAACGCGATTTAACCGATGCCATCATTTATGCTTATCCTAATGGTTATATGAATCAGGTCAGTCAGAAAACCAAAGGTTTTGAAGTTGAACCAGCCGTTAAATTCAATGTGTTTAATATTAACGGTTATTATGCTTATGTGGAAGGTAATGAGTTCAACTTTGTTGACAATGCAATTGCCGACTATCTTTTTCGCAGACCAAAACATACATTTGGGATTACTGCAGGTGCACAGGCGACCAGCCATTTATATGTGAGTGCTAATTACCGTTATTTTGGCAAACGCACCGATGGTAACTTTACAACTTACACTGTGGATAACTTACCCGCTTATAAATTATTGAATGCCTATGCCGAATATGCTTTAGCTAAAAAACGCGTAAAATTATTTTTTGATGCTAAAAACATCCTGAATGAAAAATATAATGAGATAATTGGTTACAATAGCTTAGGTTTCAACTTTAATACCGGCGTAATTTTTAATATACACTAATAAAATTTAACTTTGCACCTTAAATAATAACCAAAATAAAATGGCTCATTTAAAATTTAATCCCCGCACTTTAATATTGCTGTTGATGATTCTTGCCATAACGGCTTTCCGTTTGCTGGTAACATTCAACTCTGATGAATTACAGTTTGCCAATTTTTCATCAATCGGAGCGGTGGCTTTGTTTGGAGGCGCCTATTTTAAAGATCACCTAAAAGCTTTCGCATTTCCTATACTGAGTTTGTTTTTAAGCGATTTTATTTTGTCAATCACTATTTTTAGTAAATACAGTAACGGTTTTCTTTACGAAGGCTGGTATTGGACATACATTGCATTTGCTTTAATGGTGTTGATAGGAAGAGTACTGCTTAAGGACATAAATGTAGTAAATTTACTGGCTTCAACATTGAGCATTGTGCTAATTCACTGGTTGGTTACCGACTTAGGTGTTTGGATTAACAATCCTGCATATACTCAGGATTTAGCAGGTTACTGGAACTGCCTGGTAAAAGCTATTCCGTTCGAAATTAGATTTTTGGAAGGAACGGTCATTTATGGTGCTTTACTTTTCGGTGCTTTTGAAATTTTAAAAGTAAAATATCCTGTATTAAAACTGCAAACACAAGGGCTGTAAACATATTTATTTTTTGATGTAACACCAGACAAGTGAAAATAACATGGAAATCCTCTTTTGATTCGATTCAAAAGAGGATTTTTTTTATCTTAGATAGCTAATTACATTTTACCTTTTAGATCTTCCATCAAATGAAAGTTGTTTCCTTTTTACCTGCCGCCACCAAAATGATATACGATATGGGGCTTCAGGATTACCTGTATGGCGTTACCTTTGAGTGTCCTAAGGAAGCAGCTGATCAACCGAAAATCGTGCGTTGCATTTTGGAAGGTAAAAACTACTCCAGTATAGAAATCGACCGTATTTTTTCGGCTTCCAAAGCACAGGGTAAAAGCCTGTATTGGGTAGATGATGCTCTTTTAGAAAGCATTGCACCTGATGTGGTTTTCACACAGGACCTATGCGAAGTTTGCAACATCGATACTGTTTGTACCGAAACCGCGGTAATGAAACTGAGTAAGCAGCCAACTTTGGTTCCACTTTCGCCCAATAATTTGCAGGATGTTTTTGAATGTGCAATTACCATTGCCAAAGCTTTGGGAAAAGAAGAAGTAGCTTTTAATTATTTGGCAGGCTTAAAGCAGAAAAGCGATCAGATTTTAGATAAACTACGTCAAAATAAATCAACACTAAAGCGGGTGATGCTGATGGAATGGATCGAGCCGATCTACAATTGTGGACATTGGATTCCTTTTCAGGTTGCTGCTGCTGGTGGTGTTGATATGCTTTCGAACCCTGCGGGCGATTCGATTGTTACCCCATGGGAAAAAATACTAAAATATAATCCGGAGGTATTGGTTATTGCCCCGTGTGGTTTCGATCAAAAAAGAAGCCTGGAAGAAATGGAACTCCTTACCTCAAAACCAGGTTGGAATAATCTGGAGGCGGTAAAAAATAACCAGGTTTACATTGCCGATTTTGACATGTTCACCCAGCCGAGTATTGGTACTTTGGTAGAAGGCATTGAGGCTCTGGCTTGCATGTTCCATCCTGATATCTTTAAGGCTGAAGAAAATATTGCGAGGAAGTTTATCAATCACGCTCGGTTTGTTCAATCACTCCAATCGGTGTAATATTTATGAAGGTAGTTGTATTAACAGGGGCAGGGATTAGTGCCGAAAGTGGGTTAAAAACATTTAGGGATGCCGATGGCTTGTGGGAAGGTTATAATATATATGATGTAGCCACGCCCGAAGCCTGGGAAAGAAATCCCGAATTGGTACAAGCATTTTATAACGAAAGAAGAAAGCAGGTTTTAGCTGCGATACCTAACCGGGCACACCAGTTGCTGGCCGAACTGGAAAAAGATTTTGATGTGGAAATTGTTACCCAGAATATCGATGATCTGCACGAAAGAGCAGGTTCTGCCAAAGTTACCCATCTTCATGGCGTAATTACCAGGTCGCAATCCGATCTTAGACCTCATTTAACCTATCCGATTACGGGTTCAGAAATAAAAATGGGTGAATTGTGCGAGTTGGGTTCACAACTGCGTCCACATGTAGTTTGGTTTGGTGAAGCGGTGCCCATGATCGAGGTTGCGGCCAAAATTTGTACAAAAGCCGATTTATTTGTGCTGATTGGAACTTCGTTAGCCGTTTATCCGGCAGCCGGACTGATCGATTTCGTACCTCGTGAGGTAAATAAATACATTATCGATCCAAAAACTCCGGATGTTAAGCGCTACCAAAATGTGATAACCATTGAAAAAAATGCTGTGAATGGAATGGAGCAACTGAAAAGTATCTTAATGAATGGATAAAAAAAGCTGCATTTTTAACTGGAGTGGTGGTAAAGACAGTACGCTCGCCTTGCATTACGCTCTTCAGGATCCAACACTCGAAATCCGCTATCTGGTTACCACAGTCACCGAGCAATATAACCGTGTTTCGATGCATGGCGTAAGGGAAACTTTGCTGATTAAGCAGGCTGAAAGTATTGGTATCCCATTATATCAGATCCGTTTAGGTGAAATGCCCGATATGGAAACATATGACAATACTATGCGTACCCATCTGAGTAAATTTAAAGCAGAAGGAATCACACATTCTATTTTTGGTGATATTTTTCTGGAAGACCTGCGTAAATACCGTGAAAGTAAGCTTGCTGAAATTGGTTTGAAAGCCATATTTCCACTATGGCATAAAAACACCAGAGATTTGATCAGTGAGTTTATTAAGCTGAACTATAAAACCATCATTGTATGTACACAGGAAAATCTGAAAGACATTTGTGGAAAAATAATCAGCGAAGACTTGATTGATCAGCTTCCATCAGAAATTGATCCCTGTGGAGAAAATGGAGAGTTTCATACCTTTGCATTTGAGGGACCTATTTTTAGGAATAAAATACCATTCACCATCGGAGAGCAGGTATTCCGAACTTACAATGCACCCGCCAAAACCACACCAGATGATGATCTACCTTGTTCATCCACAGTGCTTTCTGGTTTCTGGTATATCGACTTAGAGGAATAATTTTTCATTTTCAAAACATTTTGGCATCATTTTTTCTTTAGTAGTGATAATTAACTAAATCATATATCACAAATGAAACCCGTTTAGTGAGGTTAGGTAGCTAAACCGGAGACATATTAAAATTAAAAATTATGAAAAGGATATTGGTAGTAATCGCATTAAGTTCTGTTATGTTTGCTTGTAATAACAAAGCAAAAGAAGATGCCGCATTGAAACAGCAGGAAGCAGAAAAACAATTAGCCATTAAAGCCGTTAAAGATAGTTTACGTTTAGACAGCTTTAAAAAAGCTGAAGTAGCCAGAGTAGAAAAAGAGAAAGAAGCTAAACACCAGGCAGAATTAGCAGCCGCGAGAAGATCAGGTACAAGTACTAGAAGATCATATGCCAGCTCTGGTGGAAGTTCTAGCAGTGCCTACGGTGGTACACAACCAACAGCTAAGAAAAAAGGTTGGAGTGATGCAGCTAAGGGCGCTGTAATTGGTGGTGCCGCTGGTGCCGTTGGTGGTGCTTTAATTGATAAGAAAAAAGGAAGAGGTGCTATTATTGGTGGATTGGTTGGTGCTGGTGGAGGTTATTTAATCGGTAGAGGCGAAGACAGAAAATCTGGTCGGGTACAGCCTAAAAACTAATTTTTTTTAAAAATATATGAAAGTCCTGGTTTACATCAGGACTTTTTTTATGTCTAATAAAAAATGATTAATATATTTAAAGAAAAAAGAACCCATGACAGAAATCTCTACCACTGATAAAGGACAGATTCAACACTTTGTAATGTTTTGGTTAAAGCCACAATTAACCAAAAATGAAATAGCCGATTTTACTAATTTTTTCGAAAGCTTAAAACCTATTAAATATATTAAAACTTTAAGTTTTGGATTAGCTGCAAACACGCCGGTACGTCCGGTTACGGATAACTCTTTTACTTATTCGCTAACGATTACTTTCGCAAACATCGAAGATCACAATGCATATCAGGAAGATAAAATACATTTAGATGCTGTAGAAAAATTCTCCAAAAACTGGTATAGGGTAGTGGTTCATGATACGGTAATTGCTTAAGGGCAGCTGAGTGTGTATATACGTGAATTTTGGTGCTTCATTTTGACCTAATCAACCTATCTGAACACTAATCATGTGTGTGGCTTAGCGTTATACCAATCCTTTATAGTTATTCATATTTTGTCAGATCAAGATTCTTCAATTTGTTCAGGATAACAAAGGTAACTGCTACGTAAATAAAACATCCAGAACTGAAGTTATTAACCTGAGTTCAGTTAAGGAGCTAGTGTTAGCTGGTTTTGAATTATCAGATTACATATTTGGCGATGGTTTTTAGGGAGAACAAATGCCGCTACAGCTCCTGGTATATTGAGCAGAAAGTGAAATTGATGACTTGAATGTTAAATGGTCTATATTTTTAGATTAATTAGCTTCGAAACTGCCAAATCAATTAATTGAAGAACCGATGAGCCCGATTGTTATCGATAACGATTTAAGCAAGTTATTCCTGTCAAAAATGAGGGTGATAAAGCGATTCCCCTTTTTAAAGTAAAGTTTTATCCCTCCGGGATACTGGCTATCTTCACCAATCTTTTCCTTCCTGATTTTGTACTTGCTAAATTTTAACATAGTTTGTTGAGGAGTGGTCTTATTCATCACCAAATTAAACGGTAAACCTTCTACTACAATCGGTCGATCTTCTGCAATATTGAAAAACATTTCATCTATACTTTTATCCTCCTTAACAATACAGTAGAGTTCCAGCCCGGATTTGGTTAACCAGCTGGCGTAGGTCTCGTCGTTGGCATCCTCGTAAAACACTGTTTTTACACCTAATATTGTCGAAATCTTCTCAGGCGTTTGCGGGAAAATAAACTCCTGATTTTTATTTAAAAGGGTTTTAAGTTCAGCGTTTTGCTGTGCAAAAGAAAATAGTGTTAAAAACTGAAATAGCAATGTTATCCTGTATGCGGTTGTGCTCATTATTTTGTTAATGAATTAATGGTAAGTGGATTACAATAATTGCTGCTGGTGGGCGGCAGCTATGAGTTCGGCCACATTTTTCACTTCGAATTTTTGTATCAGGTTCCTCCGGTGGGTATCTACAGTCAGCGGACTCAAGAACAGTTCCTGAGCAATGTTTTGACTGGTTTTTCCCTGTGCCAGAAGCGATAGAATTTGCTTTTCCCTTCTGGTGAGCTGTGGCGTATTGCGCAGCTGGTTTTTGGTTGGTCGGCTGATAATTTCCACTACTTCTTTGCTATAACAGATATTTCCATTTATTGCCGCTGCGATACATTGCCGAAGCTCCTCGAGTGAACTGTTTTTAAGCAAATAGCCGCTGGCACCGTTCTGTATGGTCTGCATAATAATGCTCCGTTCAGTGTGGTTACTAAGAATAAGTATCGTGGTAGCAGAGAATTGTGCTTTAATGATCTGGCAAAGTTCCATACCACCTATATCTGGTAACGTAACATCCAGCAGGATGAGATCTACAGGGTTGTTAGCTAAATAAGAAAGCAGCTGTGTGCCATTTGAAAAGCCACCAACAACCTCCAGGTTGTCTTCATTTTTAAGAAGTGTATTCAGCCCTTCAATAACAATAGGATGGTCATCTACTATAACCGTACGCAGTTTATTCATCGATACTGGTTTTAAGTTCTATATCTATACTGGTTCCTTCGCCAGGAGCAGAGTGCACTTCAAATTTTCCTTGCAAAAAGGCTATGCGGTTCTTCAGATTATCCAAGCCCATTCCTTTCTTATCAGCAAGTGTGGCCATATCGAAACCACGACCATTATCTTCAAAGGTAATAAAAATGGTATTTTCGTTTTGGCTGCACTGCAATATGAGGTTATCTGCATGGGCATGTTTGATTGCATTGGAGATGAGTTCCTGCACAATCCGGTAGATATTGAGCTGCACATTCATCACAATATTTTTCTGAATACCGAACATTTCAGATGTAATGCGTAAGCCGTCGCGCATATAAAACTCACAAAGATCTTTCAAAGCGGTTTCAAGGCCAAACTTTAATAAAGTTTCAGGTACCATGTTGCGTGCAATGCGGCGCAGTTCCGTAACTGAGGTATCAAGCTGACCGATAATGCGGTGAAGGTCTTTATCGTCAGATATTGAAGGTTGGGTATCTGTCCAGCCCGATAGCCCAATTTTTACGCCTGATAACATGCCACCGAGGCCGTCATGAAGATCCCTTGCCACCCGCTCTCTTTCCAGCTCTTCACCTTCAAGCATGGCTTTGGTGATTTTGAGCTGCTGTTTTCTTTCCATTTCGCTCAGCTGTTGTCTGTAATTGATCTCTTTTTGCTGTGCCAGCTTGCGCCTGCTCCGTGCAGTAAGGAGAACAAAAACTAATAAAAGAAGTAGAAAAAGGCATCCCAAACCGAGTATAAACCTATATAAACGTTCATTGCGGGCATTAAGCTGCACCTGTTTGTTTTCCGATTGCAGTACCTGTATTTTTTGCTGATTCTTTGCATTATTGTATTTAGTTTCCAGTTCGTTGATTTTTACCTTCGTCTGGTCGCTGTTGATGCTGTCATTCGTTTGCCTGTATTTGGCGAGCCAATGATATGCTTCTTTATAGTCATTTAATTTTTCACTTATTTTGGCCAATTCCGAATAAAGCATAGCGCGGTCATTAATTTTAGCAGTCAGCGTACCTTCTTTAATTATATCCAGTAAAATCTGCCTGGCTTTGCTGTAGTTTTTTTGCTGCTGATAAACCTCGTACCGGCGGAAAAAAAACTGCTGGTAAATCTGCTTCTGATTATACCTTTTAGCAAGCGTAATTCCCTTATCTATACTTTCAAGTGATTTATCAAATAATGTTTTTGTGAAATAGTAAAGGGATTCATTATAATAATAAAGCGGATAGTTCAAAGAGGTCGGATATGGCTTCAACAGTCGTTGTGCCTTTTCGAGAAGTATATAGGCTTTGTCGGCCTTGTTGTCATAACAATAGATACTTACGCCTGAAAGATAGGAGAACAACAGGTCGGTAGAACCAGGTGCTTTGGTTTCCAGTAAAGCTATGGCTTTTTCATTATAAGCCGTGGCTTTTGAAAACTGGTAGTTGTTCATCAGAATAGTGGAAAGCTGCGTATAATAGTAAGCAATGCGTGCCGGATCTCCCGTCTTTTCTATAATTGGAATAGCTTTTTCCAGGGTTATTTTCGTCATAAAACCATAGCCCATTTTGTCAACGTTCATTATGGCATAGTTATACCATGATGCAGCCTGCTTGGCATAGGCGATTTTAGTGTTGAATGGAGAAAGTGCTTCAGCAGCTTTTTTAAAAGCGTCAGATGCCTTCTGCTTATTCCAGTTGAAATAATATTGCCCGGTGTAGAAAAATGCCATTGCATTTAAATACTTATCGTTTTTTGCGGCAGCTTTACCTGCCTCCAGGTAGGCTTTACTCTTTAAGGTATCTTTAAATTTCCAATATTCTACCAAAAGAAAATTTGTATTTGCTCTTGTGCTGTCTGTAGTCTTTTTCTGTAGAATGTGCTGCAGGCTATCCAGATAATGCTGCTCATTAAGGGGAACCTGCTGTTGGCCAACAGATTTAAATGAGATCAAAATCACTATCAGGAATAAAAAAAATCTGGTCATGCTTTAAAATTACATTATTTGCGGGGCTGAAGATGAGCTTATCTTACCGGCAAGGCAAATTTATTGCTAAATATCAGACATAATTCTTTACCCACCATCATTTCATTTAGCTGTGATGAAAAATACCTAAAAATCAGTAGAAGAAAAACGGCAAAAATCGGTATTTCTTTTGGCTGGTACTTGCAATAGCTTTGCCCTTATACCATAATGAGCATAAAACTATGAAAACATTACCCTCGAAACCTTATTCAGCCGATGCTAATATGATCCGAAAGCTATTTAGCCATATTTTGTCGGTCCTTTATTTTATCATGATCATCATGTGCCTTTCTGCATGTTCAAAAAATGATGACGGAGGTGGTGAACCCACCGGGGATTATTATTTCCGTGCAAAGATTGGCGGGAAAGCCATCAACTTCCACAGTGTCAATTTTCAGGGTGGTGGTAACGACAACCGGTTCGAGCATATCGTTATTGGTGGGCACGAGTCTTCTTATCCCGCATCAGGTCCGGTGTCGCCTTCGTTTGACTTTGAAATCTGGAAAATTGGCGGCAATATTACGACTGGAACTTATAGTACACCCGGCGAAAATATGATTGCACGTTATGCGATACAAAAGAGCGATGGCACGCTGATTTACAATACTTCTTATGGCGATGATGTATTTACCGTTAAAGTTGAAGCCATCAGCAAAACAGGCATTAAAGGAACCTTTTCCGGAACGGTCAGGAACCTGGCAGGAGAGGCTATTAGCATTACCGATGGCACATTTAATCTTCCTTACGAAACCATTATTAATCCATAATATCAATATCATGAAGCTTAAAAAATATGTCCTTACACTTTTCTATGTGGTATCAGCAACAGCTGTAGTTTCCGCACAGTATAAAGAACCAGAAAAAAAAGATAAAGTGGAGATCTTTCGTCCGGAAATAGCGTTTGACTCGCTGCTGGCAAAAAAAATGCTGGCCAAAGGCACGGGCGCTATCAAAGGTGTAGCCTTTACCAGGCAGAAACATCCGCTTGGGTATGGTGTCCCGTTATCACCGCGTATACTCGCTAATAAAATGAAAGTTGTGCTTTTACCGGTAACGCCTTATTTTGAAGAATGGTACCAGCTTAGAAAAGATAAGGAAAACATCAGGAAGAAACGTTTTGTCTATCTCTCTGATCAGGCTTACCGTTACAGATTAGAAGCGATCACAAACAGCGACGGCGAGTTTACCTTTCCCGACATGAAGCCTGGTAAATACTTTCTGCAGGGTATGTTAGATTATACCTTAAGAGGCACCTATAATGCCTATACAGGTTCAGGTTATAACGACTATGGCGGACGAACCGACTACTATCAGAAAAAAGAGTATTACAAAAATATCCAGGACCGCATCGAGACCTTTGTAGAGGTAAAGGAGAACGGAGAGATCGTGAAAGTTAAGTTGCACTAAATTCACAAACCATAAATCTACCATATGAAAACAGCTAAAATAATTATGGGCATAACAATTGTACTTTTGTTATGTTCAGGGATTGAAGTACACGCCCAGCTAGGCGGACTGTTTGAAAAGGCCAAAGAGAAGGCGGAAAAAGCCCTTGAAAAAAAGATTGACAAAAATACCGCATCTAAAAAATCTAAAGCGGCGATTAATTCAGGAAACGGCAATGTTGTAATAGGTAATTCGCTGGTTTTTGTGGAAGATTTTTCGGCTTTTGAAACTGGCGCAACAGCTACCAGTTTCAAAACAAACGGAGTGGCTAATGTTGTGACCATAAAAGGCCAAAATGGTAAATGGATGGAATTAAGGGATAAGGCTATTTACAAATTTTCCCGCCAGCTCAGCTACCCTAAGCAATTTACTTTGTCCTTTGATATCATTGCCATAGCAGACCAGGTCAAAGACATTTCACCAATGTCGTTTGGTTTTGCAAGCGATAACAGCGTTCGCCAGCACGAAAGCAATATCGGCACTTATGTTCAACTGCATTATTACGATACCGATCAGGTAAATATAGGAAGTAATAAGCCTGAAAAGTTTGTGGGCACCACTTTTGACCTGGCGCCATGGCTCGATCGTCCGCTCCATGTTGTGCTCTCCGTAAATGGAGAACAGATGGCCGTTTACCTCAACAATGTTAAACTTGCTGATACCGTTTTGTTCAGTCCTACAGCGGCTAAAAACTTTTATATTTCGGCTCCCTGGGAATATGCTAATGATGCAAAGGTACTGGTGAGTAACTTTCAGGTCTCGGGTTTTAAGAAATAAGATGTTGTTATGCAGGTAAAGCGTAAAATAGGCCAGTAATTGATCACTCATTTTTAGAAAGAGCATATCTTATAACTTGATATTCCTTTATTGCTACCTGTAGATAACATTTTATTGATGTAACAAAATTGAACCATAAACATCAAATGTAAACTAATAAGCGCTTTTTTAGAAAATCTGTTATCGCATGAATAAAGCAATGCGAACGCAATGATGAGGAGGACTAAAGTGAGAAATGTGGGGTAGAATAAACCATTTTTAAAATCTTTAATTTCAAATTTTACGACATTTTTTATGAATTATTATAAACGGATACTTCTATCCTGCGTAGGAACATTAGTCCTCACCACCAGCGTATTTGCACAAAGTAAAGCCAAAACGACGGATATTGATAGCATAATCAGAAAAAGAATGGCAGAAAGCGGGATTGTGGGACTCGGTGCAGCCATTATTATTGATAAAAAAGTAGTTTGGAAAAAAGGCTATGGATTTTCTGACCAGGAAAACGGAACCGCTTTTACCACATCGACATTAATGAATATTGCATCGGTTTCCAAAACGGTAACCGGTGCTTGCCTCATGAGAGCAGTAGAACAGGGTAAACTCTCGCTTGATGAGGATATCAATAACTACCTTCCTTTTAAAATTCACAATCCTTATTTTCCGGATGCCAAGATAACCCTGCGGAACTTAGCTACGCACACCTCAGGACTTACTGACAGATACCCCTTTTATACTGATAGCCTTTACTTCTACGGGAAAGATTCTCCGCATGTATTGGGCGATTTTCTACAGCAATATTTTATGCCGGGTGGGCAGTATTATTCTAAAGAAAACTTTCTGGATCACAAACCTGGAACATTCCGTGAGTACTCTAATATTGGGACAGCGCTAGCTGGTTACATCGTTGAAATCAGAACTGGTCAAAAATTGAACGAATACAGTAAAAAATACCTGTTTGGTCCCTTAAAAATGGATGATACCGGATGGTTCTTGTCAGAAATAAACCTGAAAAAACATGCCAGGCTTTACGAGAAACAGGATAATAACATTAAGGAAATTCCATTATACGGCTGCACTACCTATCCAGACGGGGGCGTACGCAGCTCGGTAGACGACCTTAGCCATTTCTTTATCTGCCTGTTAAATGATGGAAAATATCAAAACAGGCAGGTGCTTAAACCAGAAACCGTTAAAGAAATGCTTAGGTTTCAATTTGATGAAGCCCATACACCTGAGAATGTGAAACCTAAAGCGTTAAATTCTGGTATTTTCTGGTCGACCAAAATGGGTGGTACCAGGATCGGACATAACGGATCTGACCCGGGCGTTAGGGTTTTTATGCTTTCTGACCTGAATAAAAAAATTGCTGTTATCTTTTTTAGCAATACTTCGTTAAGTGAAAAAGAAGAAAAAAAATTCTTCGAAATCTACGAAGATCTTTATCGGTATGGTGTTGAACTCAAAAACTAAGCTGTAAAACTGCTTAATGATATATGAAAAAAATCCTGATACTCATACTCATAGCGCTTTGCTATCGCTCCATGCAGGCGCAGGTGGTACATGAACCATCATCCAAAAATCACCCGGAATGGTCAACGCCTTTTCCACCATTTCGGATTGTGGGAAACCTATATTATGTGGGCACAGCCGATCTGGCTTGTTATCTGCTCGTTACGCCGAAAGGAAATATCCTCATCAATACCGGACTGGCATCATCTGAAAGGCTTATTGGGGAGAGTATTAAAAAACTGGGCTTTAAACTTTCAGACCTTAAGATATTATTGACTACACAAGCGCATTTTGATCACCTGGGTGCCATGGCGGCCATAAAGAAAGTTACAGGGGCCAAGTTTATGGTCGATTATGCAGATGCTCAGGTAGCAGCAGATGGTGGCCTTTCTGATTACGATCTGGACGGCAAAGTTGCTGTTTTCGAACCCATAAAAGTTGACCGCATCTTACACAACAACGATATCATCAGGCTGGGAGGAATGGAATTGATCATGCTTCACCATCCCGGGCATACTAAAGGTTCATGTAGTTTTCTGCTTACCGTTAACGATCAAAAAAGGAAATATAGAGTGTTGATCGCCAATTTGCCCACCATTGTAACAGACAAAAAATTTGCAGACGTTTCTTCCTATCCTCAAATCGCAAAAGATTATGCCTATACCTTGCGGAATATGAAAAACCTAAAGTTCGATCTCTGGGTAGCTTCACACGGCTCGCAGTTTGACCTCCTTAAAAAACACCAACCCGGAGATCTTTATAATCCGGGTGCTTTTACGGATGTTAAAAGCTTTTATGACTATTTGGATGAACTGCAGGTAGTGTATGAGAAAAAAAATGAGAAGTAATGATATTCAACTTTTTCTGAATATAAATTAATAAAACCGCTCCTTAAAAAAGGTAGTTTTTCCGATTGCCTGAATGCCACAAAATATGATTGCTTGCATCTCCCTAAAGATTCAAATTTTATAGATACAAAAAAAAGGAAGAATTAAGCTAATCCTTCCTTTTTTTGATGCGGAGAGCGAGGGATTCGAACCCCCGGACCTGTTACAGTCAACAGTTTTCAAGACTGCCGCATTCGACCACTCTGCCAGCTCTCCGCTGCAAAAGTACAAACTCAGCGTAACTCTGCAAACTTGGAAAGCTTTTTTTTTATATAAACTTGATAATTACTTAACACAGAGGGAGAAAAAATTATTTCTTCTGTATATTTTCTTCAATCGGCTCCGATTTTTTGAACAAATTAAAGGTAGGGCGGATAATTTTAACACTCCGTTTACTGACATCAACGCTTGCATTGAGTTCAAAACCGATCAATAAAATCAGTGAATTGAGGTAAAGCCAGATCATTACCACAATTAATGTTCCGATAGATCCATACACCTTATTGTAAGAAGCGAAATGGTTAATGTAAAAGGAAAATCCCCAGATGGTAAGGAAGGCCAGAATAGTAGCCAGCCAGGAACCTGCACTAAACAAGCGCCATTTTTTAGTGTGGGAGGGACCGTAGCGGTATAAAATGGAAATGGTGATGAAATACAGAATCGCCAATAATGCCCAACGTGTAAATTTGATGGTATAAACCAAAAAACTATCTTTTAAATGTAGCTCATCGTTAATTTTGTTCAGCAGAACTTCACCCAGGGCCATTGCGCTAATGCAGATAATGATCGAAAAGCAGATAATTACAGTGAGTACAAGCGCAATTAAACGTTGCTTAATCCAGCCCCTGGTTTCGATAATCAGGGAGGATTTATTAAAAGCCTTCATCAGGTTTTTAACCCCATTCGTAGCAAAAAACAGTGCCGATAAGAAACCGAAGGATAACAATCCCCTGTTCTGGTTTTTGATGATATCTTTCAGCGTTAATTCAAAAGCATCAAAAGCGTTGTGCGGTAATACCAGCTGGATTAAATTTAAAAGCTGGTCCTGGAAACCTTTAATCGGGATAAATGGAATTAAAGTAAATAAGAAGATAATCCCCGGGAAAATGGCCAGCATGAAACTGTAGGCCAATGAAGATGATTTGTTTACCAAGGCATCTTTTCCGATTTCCCGAAAGAAAAACGTTGCGACCGTATATAATGGTAACGGGCTAAATCCGGGCAAAATGCATCCTTTAGTCCATTCTATAAATCTAGAATAGAGCTTAAGATGTAATAACTGCCTGTGTAGCCATTCCATTATATTGTTTAATTAAAAAACACCGATAATTTTTCCATAAAATTTTCGGGGGGATTTGTCGGTTTATTTTTCTTCATATCAACAAATACCAGCGTGGTTGAACCAAGGTTAATGAGCTCCTCTTTTTCATTATACAGCTCATACTCAAAAAAAATCCTGACGCCTGGTAAGGTTTTGATGATGGTTTTTACCGTAATTTCCTGATCGTATAGGGCAGGTTTAATGTACTTGCACTTTAGTTCTAAAACCGGCATCATGATGCCTTCAGCCTCCATGGAGCTATAGCTCATGCCCAAACTGCGCAACATTTCTACGCGGCCTACTTCGTAGTACTGTGCATAATTGCCATAATACATATAACCCATCTGGTCGGTTTCGCCATAACGAACCCTGATTTTTGTGCTGTGGCTAAACATTATTTAAATATATTTCTTTTGTTTAAGGCCTCACGGTATTTTCTGGCATTAATTTCATGTTCGGCCTTCGTTTCGGCGAAGTTATGGTAACCCGAAAAATCTTCTTTGGCACACATGTAAATGTAATTGTTGTTATCGCGGTTGAGCACAGCATCGATGGCATTAATACTCGGCATCATAATCGGCCCGGGAGGCAAACCTGCATATTTATAGGTGTTATAAAGTGATTGTACCTGTAATAATTTTCCGGTTACCCTTTTTACTGTAAAATCGTTATTGGCAAAAATCACTGTCGGATCGGCCTGAAGCAATATGCCTTTATTTAAGCGGTTTAAATACAAACCTGCAATAATGGGCATTTCTTTGTCGTAAAGTGCCTCTGCATCCACTATAGAAGCCAAAGTGTAGACTTGTGCCGGGGTCAGGTTTAAACTTTCCGCTTTTTGCTTGCGGTCGGCTGTCCAGAATTTATCGTATTCCTTATGCATGCGCTCAAAGAAATCAACCGGCGAAATATTCCAGTACATTTCATAAGTATTCGGGATGAACATGGCATACACATTATCCTGGTTAAAACCATATTTGCTGATCAGTGCGGTAGAATCCAATACTTTAATAAAGCTTAGCGAATCGGCTTCCAGATTGCTGGCCAGATAGGCGGCAAAATTTTCTTTCTTGCGGATGTTATGGAATTTCAATTTAACCGGGTCCTGGTTTCCGGCTTTGATCAGGTTAATCAACGTACGGTTGGTCATTCCTTTTTTCAAACGGTAACGGCCCGGCTTGACACTTGCTGCCAAATTCATTTTTCCGGCAGCAGCCGTAAACGACGAAATGCTTTTTAGCAGATCTTTCTTTTTAATTTCTGCAACCAGATCATCGTAACTGCTTCCGGTTTTAATGTATAAATATTTTTGATTTTCGGTAACGTTAGGGGCAAAGTAAAGCCTGTAAATATTCAATGCAAAGTAACCGGCAATTAAGACAACAATTAGCACAATCACTATTGCCGCTTTTTTGCCTGTACTCATGTTCTTTTTTTCTACTTCAGTCATCTGTAATATGATACTTGTTTATGGTTGTTTGTTAGATAGTGTAATGTTGATTCTGGTACCTATAGGTACTTTGGCCACCGAATCAAGCAGCATAGGGTCTTGTTTAACGATAACAGCAGCAGCACTATCGGTAATCGGTCCATCGTACATGATATTACCTAAAGTGAGGTTTGATCCTCTCAGGCTAAATTTAGCTTCATCCATGGTTAAGCCCATTAACTGTGGGATATCTACCTCTTCGTTCCCACGTCCATCGCCCAATACCAGGTTGATCCTTGAACCAACGGGTACCACCTGCCCAGCTGCAATCGGTTGACCACCAAAGGAGGCTTCCAACACCACATCTCGACTTACATCAGGCTTGTAGGTGGTGTCACCAAGTTTTAATCTCGAACTCTCTATAATGGCCTGTGCTTCTCTTAAGGTTTTAAACGCTATATCCGGGAATTTTGTATTCGGTGTTTTGCCTGCATTAATGGTTAAATAAATGGTACGGTTATCTTTTACAAAGGTATTGGGGTCAGGATCCTGATCAATTACAATTCCAGCAGGTTGATCCATAATAAAAACAGAATCTACTTCATATTTTAATCCTGCATCTTCCAGTTTCTTAACGGCCTGCTCAAAAGATAAACCTTTTACCAAAGGTACATTCAGGCCTTGTCCGTGTTTGGTGTAATATCTTAAACTAAAAAAAGCAACTAATAGAAGCACTACAACGGTTACTATAGCGGCTAATATGTTGTTTCTAAACGATTTGGTTTTTAAATACTCTATAAATTTAGACATGAATCTTAATTTGGGTTATGCGTACAAGCTCAAATGTAACTATTTTAATGTTGGATTGAATTATCGAATCTGTTTCCGCATTCAATCATGCGCTAATTTCTTCTGTAAATTCTCTCCTTCAATAATACTAAAGCACAAAGATATTTATATTTTTGAGGATATATTTATATTCAATTTCTATTTATAAAAGGATTTTTAACATGAAGAAAACGATAGCATTGTTAACAGGCGGTACCACTGGCGAATGGGTTGTTTCTGTAAAAAGCGCAGCTACTATTGCTCAGAATATCGACCCCAATTTATACGATGTGTATAAAATTATGCTGAACGAAAAGGGCTGGTTTTATGAACCTGCTGATTCTGTTAAAATTGAAATTGATAAAAATGATTTTTCCTTAACACTTGAAGGAAGAAAAATTAAGTTTGATGGTGTTTTTATTGCCATACATGGTTCCCCTGGCGAGGATGGAAAGTTACAGGGCTATTTCGACATGTTGGGTATTCCATATACCACCTGCGATGCGCTCACGTCATCCATTACCATGAATAAAGGTTATACCAAAGCCGTTGTAGCGGGTATTGATCACTTACATACTGCAAAATCCGTTCAAATATTTAAAGATGGGAACTATAATTTAAATCAGATTAAGCAGGATTTACGGTTGCCTTATTTTGTTAAACCCAACAGTGGGGGGAGCAGCATTGGCATGAGCAAGGTAAAACACGCGGACGATCTGGAAGAAGCCATTGAAAAAGCATTTAAAGAGGATACACAGATTTTAATCGAAGAGTTTGTGAGTGGCAGGGAATTCTCAGTAGGTATTTTTTGCTCAGAAGGTAAAATTATTGTTTTACCAGCAACAGAAGTGATTCCGCAAAATGAGTTTTTCGATTTCGAAGCCAAATATACGCCCGGCGCAACAGAAGAAATTACCCCCGGAAGAATGAGTGCCGAAGAGGTAAGCCGTGTGCAGCAGGTGGTCAAAGATGTATATCAGAAACTGAACTGTAGGGGAGTGGTACGCATTGATTACTTCCTGGAAGAGGGAACCGGTAAATTTTATTTTATAGAAATCAATACCATTCCCGGACAAACCATAACAAGTTTTATTCCACAGCAGGTAGCTGCAATGGGCATTACCCTGAAAGAGTTTTATACCCGTTTAATGAAAGAAACGCTGGGGTAGTACTTTTGAGTTTTGTCATTCTGAATGCAATGAAGAATCTTTATACTGATTTACCTGAACAATGATGAACATCCAAAAACTGATTAATAAAGGTTTAAAACTCAAAGACTATCCAAAAGATTCGGTGATCTACGAGCCTGGGATGAAGCCCCGGTTCGTATATTTCATCAAATCAGGGGAGGTGCGCATGGTTACCGTGAGCGACGAGGGAAAGGAATTTATTCAAAGCGTTTTTAAAACTGGTCAATATTTTGGTGAACCTGCCTTGTTGATTGATCGGCCTTATTTAGCCTTCACAATTGCCAATAAAGATTCGCAGCTTATTGCGGTAAATAAAGAAGATTTTTTCGGGCTGATTGAAAATGAGCCCAATTTTAGCATAGAGCTGATCCGTACTTTAAGTAACCGATTGTTTTATAAATCGATGATGCTCGAGGAACTCGCCAGCGAAAAGGCTGATCATCGTTTACTAACCATTATTAATTATCTGCTGAGTGATATTAATGTAGGCGAAAATTTAAAAGTAACAAGGCAGGAATTAGCCGACATGACCGGTTTGAGGGTAGAAACAGTAATCAGAGGAACGAAAATACTAGCCGGGAAAGGCCTGATTAAAACCATTAAAGGAAAAATTGTTAAGGTTTAGCTTCTATTGTCATTCACCAACGACTAGTTAAACCAAATAATCCTTAAACATGACCCAGATCATAAATTAGAGTCTAATTTAGGCTTACCTTTGTACTTTCAAATTAGAAGATTATGGCTGAGTTATCGAAATTCCAAGCTTTTATACAGTGTAAATGCCCACGTTGTCGCAAAGGAGATATTTTTACAGGGAGCGCTTATTCTTTCAGGTTACAAAAAACTAATGTAAACTGTCCGCACTGCAACTTAAAATTTGAGCGCGAGCCAGGATTTTTCTATGTAGCCATGTTTGTGAGTTATGCCATGAACGTTGCCGAAATTATTAGCATTGGTGTGGCATCGTATGTTTTGGGATTGCCACTGGTATATGAAAATCTGTGGTACTACGTGGGGCTAATTTTAGCCGGTGTTTTATTGTTATCGCCAATTAATTACCGCTATTCGAGAGTTATCTTACTTCATTACCTTACACCAGGCCTACACTATGTACCTGGAAGTGGAGATTAGTATAAAAAACTAACTTAAAATTGTAATAGATACGTAAGAATAATCGTCATTGTGAGGAGGAACGACGAAGCAATCTTTCATACTAAAGATTCACGCTATAAAGATTGCTTCGTAAGCTGAAAAGGCCTTCTCGCCATGACTATTTTTTTAAAAAATTATGTCTTTTTTAAAATTTACGATCGCTATTAAGCAGATGCTATTTTAAATTAAATGCCTCATTTATACAATTAACCAATGCGCTCACTTTAGTTTCTGAGGTGAGTTCATACCGGTATTCGTCCTCCATACTGCCCATTTTGGTTTCGGTATTTCTGAATTCCATTTTACTGGGCACAAATTCTTTGGCAGAGGCGTGGAATTGTGTAGCACCCGTTTGATCAATGAGGTTTTTTATGTTGTTTTCATTGATCCCTGCACCAGGCATGATGGTAATGCGGCCATTGGCCTTTTTTACCAGCTGTGCTAATTTTTCTGCCCCCGGAATTGCAGCAGAAGCACCTCCTGAAGTAAGCACTCTTTTTATATGGAGTGAGATTAAATCTTCCAGTGCCTGATCCATATCGTTACTCATATCAAATGCCCTGTGGAAAGCCACCTCCATAGGTTTAGCCAGTTCAATAAGCTCAGTACACCGCTCTCTGTCGATTGTGCCATCGGCCTTCAGTATTCCAATCACTACGCCTTCACACTTCAATGATTTACAGATTTTTATATCTTCTTTCATTATTTCGAATTCCATTTCAGAATATAGAAAATCGCCACCCCGCGGACGGATGATCGGCCAGATTTCGATGGATAGATTTTTTTTCGCAAGTGCCAGCTGACCATAACTTGGTGTGGTGCCACCTTCTGCCAGGTTATCACAAAATTCCACTCTTTTCGCCCCGCCATTTTGAGCGGCCAAGGCAGAGGCATAAGAATTTGCACAAACTTCTAAGCAAGGAATTGCTCCTTCATTCATGATATTTAGATTTATATTCTACAAAGCATTTTTATTTTCTTATCGTCACCATGAATTTATTTCAGGGTTTGTTAAGTAAAGGATGTGTAGATCGCACCTTCATTAAATAGTTAAAAACTAAATGTTTACATCCGAAATAATAAGTTCAGATTAATAATAACTCTTGCCTTTAATCAAAAGATCTTGTTTTTCTGCGTTGCAAACGGCATAGCTAAAGCCTTGTTGGATGGCATAGGCACCGTATTCGCCTTTTTTATTGATAGCTAAAAACCCTACCTGTATATTTTTAGCCGTTTCTGGCTTCTTTTTAATGATACGCATTACCGCTTCTTTACAGGCTGCCTCGGGTGTATAACCTTGTCTCATTAGCTCCACGACTAAGAATGAACCGACATTTCGTACTACCTCTTCGCCTACACCTGTTGATGTTGCGCCACCAACTTCATTGTCTACATAAAGACCCGCGCCTATAATCGGACTATCGCCAATTCTACCATGTAGTTTATAAGCCATGCCACTGGTGGTACAGGCACCTGAAATGTTTCCTTTCGCATCAATTGCCAACATCCCAATGGTATCGTGGTTATATTGGTTGCCCGGTAATTTTTGTGGGGCAGCTTTATCGTAAAGTTTATTTTCAATATTCATCACAGGTGCATATTTTGCGGTTTTTAGCCATTCTTTCCATGCTTTTTCGCTGGCCGGAGTTAGCAGGTTCTCTTTTTTGAAACCCTGCTCCAAGGCAAACTGTAAAGCCCCGTCACCAGCTAGCATGACGTGAGGCGTTTTTTCCATCACTTTACGCGCAACAGAAATGGGATGCTTAATATGCTCAAGTGCCAAAACAGCCCCACAATTGCCCAATTCATCCATAATACAGGCATCGAGCGTAACATGGCCATCACGGTCAGGCAAACCTCCAAAACCTACAGATTGATTTTTTTCGTCGGCTTCTGGTACCCAAACCCCTTGTTCTACCGCATCTAAAGCACGGCCGCCAGTTGATAAAACTTTCCAGGCATCAGCATTGGCAGCAATTCCAAAATCCCAGGTAGATATTACAATGGGAAAATTTTTTGCTTTTGACGACTTTTTAGGAATAACATTGGCAATACTGCTTTTATCAATAGCCATCAGTCCGGCTGATAGGGCTGAAGCTTTTATAAATTTACGGCGGTTAAACATTTTTGGTTTATTGTTGAAATTGGCTAAATAGTTAATAGTTGGTTTATCGAATTGCTGTTATTGTTACATTGTTAAATTGAACAATGCTGTCTGGTCATTGTGATCTGAACATGGCTTATCATTCATTAATCGTTTTACTTGAGTTTGAAAATTTCAATTCGATTATTGGTTATTCTTTAATTGTTAGATTATGGAAACAATCACTGTTTTTTTGAAAACTATGATTTGACTATTGCTTATTACTTTAACTAATGGTAAATCTATCCGCATCTTTTAGAAACGGAAACTGTCTTCTGATTTTAACCAGTTCTTCGTAATTGATGCTAAAAGTATATAAATCTTCGTCTTCGGGTTTGTAATAAACGGTATTGCCATAGGGATCCAGGCACATAGATAATCCGCTGTGGTAAATCTGGTTACCATCGTGTCCAACGCGGTTTACGGCAATTACATAACTTTGATTTTCAATTGCCCTGGCTGGGATCAAGGCCTTCCAGTGTGCAGAACGTTTATCAGGCCAGTTGGCCACCAGGAGTAAGATATCGTATTCCTGATCTACATTGCGTAACCAAACCGGAAAGCGTAAATCATAACAAATGGCCAATCTGATTTTCCAGCCTTTAAGTTCTACTATGAGTTTTTCTTTACCATGGCTAAAGTGCTGGTCTTCATTCCCCATACCGAACAGATGGCGTTTATCGTAATGCTGGTTTTTCCCATCCGGCTCCATCCAGATCAGGCGGTTAAAATATTGATCGTTTTCTTTGATAATTAAGCTACCGGTAACAACACAATTATACTGATGCGCCATTTTTTCCATCCATTGCATCGTTTTACCACCCATTTCTTCAGCCAAAGCTTCAGAATTCATGCTAAACCCAGTGTTAAACATTTCGGGTAAGATAATAATATCGGTTTTCTCCCTTACGCCCATCGATAATCTAAGTGCCAGATTCAAAAGGTTTTTCTCGATGTTTTCCCAAAAAAGATAGGCCTGAAAAACGGTTACTTTCAGATTTTCTATTTGAGTGTAAACAGGTGCTTCCATGGTATATCGGTTTAGTCTGGTTAAACGTTTTTGAGTTTTTCTGCAGCTAAGGCGAGGGTGGCATTTTCTTTCGCAAAGCAGAACCTGATAATTTTATGATCTGTTGCTTTTTGGTAAAATGCAGAAACCGGAATGGTGGCCACACCAAATTCCTTGATCAACCTGATGCTAAAATCGGTGTCTTTTTCATCGCTGATATCGCTGTAACTTGCACATTGAAAATACGAACCATTACAAGGCAAAAGTTTAAAGCGGCTTTCAGCCAGGAGATTTCTAAAATAATCCCTTTTTTGCTGAAAGAAACTACCAATTTCGGTGTAATTTTTTGGTTCTTTAATATACTCGGCAATAGCTTGCTGCATGGGACTATTAACGCTGAAAACATTAAATTGGTGTACCTTCCTAAATTCTTTCGTTAAATCTTCCGGCGCCAGGCAATAGCCCATTTTCCAGCCTGTAGCATGCAAAAGTTTACCAAAAGAGGCTACAATGAAACTTCTCTGCCTTAATTCAGGATAAGACATTACACTCTGGTGTTTTTGTCCGTCATAAATGAGGTGTTCATAAACTTCGTCGCTTAAAATGACAATATCTGTGCCGCCAACGAGTTTAATGAGCGATTTCATATCCTCTGATGATAAAATACTACCTGTAGGATTTTGTGGTGTATTTAAGATGATCATCCTGGTTTTTACCGTAAACAATTTCTTAACCATATCCCAGTCAATCGCATAAGTGGGCGGGGCAAGTTCGTAAGTTTTAACCAGGCCGCCCAGCAGTTTAACGGTAGGTGCATAGCTATCATAAGCCGGCTCAAAAATAATAACCTCATCACCAGCATTGATTATGGACGCTAGTGCGGTAAAAATGGCCTGAGTTCCGCCTGCTGTAACCGTAATTTCTGTATCAGGATTATACTTGATGTTGTATACGTTTTCAACTTTCTCCGCAATGGTTTCTTTTAGAAAAATAGAACCAGGCATTGGCGCGTATTGATTAAAACCATCTTTCATGGCTTTATTGACCAGTTCAATTAGTTTTGGATCACAGGCATAGTCAGGAAATCCCTGAGAAAGATTAATGGCACTGTATTCAGCGGCAAGTTTACTCATCACCGAAAAAATGGTGGTATTTACGCCAGGAAGTTTAGATTGTATATGAAGCATCTTATAAGCGAAAATAGGAAAAAAAAGCTTAAGACGTAAAGCCTATAAAATTAGCCTTGCTAAACGATTGTGACTGTAGCTGTTTGATTTTTCAAAAATTAGGTATTTAACATAAATTACATTTAACAACAAAGAATAATACAGGTTTTTATCGCTTTTAACTTCAAATATTATATTTATTTGAAATATATGTTTACTTATTTAAAATTATTCCAGATAAACCCTTTTCTTTGTAATCGAAACCTCAAACATCCATTAAATATGAAGTTTAAACACCTAACTGTTGCTTTTTTACTGGTCATTAGTGCGTCTGCATTCGTAAATCCTGAAAAGACTTTAAGAACATTCGTTTCCAATTACGAAAATGTATTGGGCACGTCCCTGGAATTAAAATTTAAAACGAGCAGCCAGGCTGATGCAGATTTGGCAGAAGCCCGTGCATTAGCAGAAATAGATCGACTCGACGACATTTTAAGCGCCTATAAAAAGACAAGTGAGTTTAGTAAATGGATGAGCAATGGTAAACAAACAACGAAAGTTTCGCCTGAATTATTTGAGGTTTTAAAACAGTTTGAAAACTATAAGGTGTTAACCCATGGTGCGCTTGATGCATCGGCCAAGGTGATAGGTGAGGTATGGAAAAAGGCAGCTGCCGAAAATCGTTTACCATCTGCTGAAGCGCTCAGGCAAGCAGTTGCTTTGGTTAAACAAAAACATTATGTCTTAAATGCGCAGGATAAAACGGTTACCCGTTTGGATGATGCACCATTAGCATTAAATTCTTTTGCTAAGAGTTATATCATTAATAAAGCTGCAGAGAAAGCTGCTCAAAGCCCAGGTATTGAAAACGTCGTGGTAAATATTGGTGGCGACATGGTAATTAAGGGAAACCAGCCAGAAGCTATCGGAATTGCAAACCCTAAAGCTGATGCTGAAAACGATGCGGCACTAACCACAATCAAAGTATCGAATATGGCTGTGGCAACCAGCGGCAATTACCGCAGGGGTTTTAAGTTAAATGGAAAGTGGTATTCGCATATTGTTGATCCGCGTACTGGAAAGCCTGCTTCAGCAATCATCAGTGCAACGGTTATTGGCCCTGATGCCAGTGAAGCGGGCGCTTTAGCTACTTCTTTTAATGTACTTTCTGTTGCCGAGATTAAAGCATTAACTGCGACTAGAAATGATATTGCATACTTGTTGATTACTAAAGATGGCAAAGAAATCAGAAGCAAGGAATGGGGCAATTATGAGGTTGTTTTAAATACACCGGCTACTGTTGTAGAAAAAGCGAGCAAAGCTGATAAACTTTGGAATACCAAATATGAGTTAGTGGTAAATCTAGAAATTGCCAATATAGAATCTACTGATGGCAAACGTGTCCGCCGCCCTTTTGTGGCCATATGGATTGAAGATGCAGCTAGAATACCTGTGCGTAATCTGGCTATATGGTACAACAAACCGCGTTGGCTACCCGATTTAAAATCATGGAACAGGGCCAATGGCGATGAGTTTAAAAAAGGAGCTGAAGGAAAACTGAGCTCAACAAGTTCTGCAACACGTGGCCCAGGTAAATACAGTTTATCATGGGATGGGAAAGATGATAGCGGGAAATTGGTAAAAGCAGGTATTTACACGGTCTTTATTGAGGTTGCCCGCGAGCATGGTACTTACCAGGTAATTGCGCAAGAAATGAAGTTTACCGGCTCAGCAAAAAAAATAGAATTAAAACCAAATACAGAACTAACATCAGCATCTCTTGACTACAGAAAAATCGGAACCGCAAAAAAATAAGATAACGGTTGTACCTGGCGGACCAGGTAAAAAACAGGTTAAAAAAGAAAGCGGTAAAGGTAAGGCCAAAAAGCGTTTAGCGGGTCTATCCCGTTGGCTGCACATCTATTTATCAATGGTGAGTTTTACGATTCTGCTATTCTTTGCCGTATCGGGCTTAACCCTGAATCATGCAGATTGGTTTACTTCTGGCAAGGAAGTGGTTACCAAAAATGCCGGATCAGTGAATGTACAATGGGTTAACGAGCCAGATACCAATAAGATCAACAAATTACAGATTGTTGAGTTTTTGAGAAGCAAACACGAGGTTAAAGGCGCACTGAGCGATTTTAGGATAGATGACAGGGAACTGAGTTTAACCTTTACCGGACCCGGTTACCTGGCCGATTCTTTTATAGACCGCGAAACCGGTAAATACGAATTAACCATCACCAGATTTGGTGCGGTGGCCGTAATCAATGATTTACATAAAGGAAGAGATTCTGGTAAGGCCTGGTCGTGGATTATCGATATTTCGGCAGTGCTGATGACATTGGTATCTATTTCAGGAATAATCTTGATCTGTTTTATCAAAAAGAAACGATTAAGTGGCTTCATCATCGCAGCGGCAGGTACAATAGTTTGCTATTTGATTTACAAATTATTTGTACCGTAGTTTTACGCCCCAACACAGGGAGAGCCGTCTCATATTTGTGATTTCAATAGAATGGTCGTCATCTCGACTGGAGTGCAACGGAATGGAGAGATCTTTGAACCAAAAAGATGAATTTAAAAGATTTCTCCATTTCGGTCGAAATGACACCCCCCCGAGATTGATTTTTATCCAATAAATTAGCCCTCGGTATGAAAATTCTATATTTACGATAGCCCAAGTGTCTTTGAGGGTAAATATTAATGCGCTGTAACAGCCGAATCACCTGATGCCTCTACTTCAGTGGTGATCAACCTCCTGCCGATTAACAAACAACACAGTGCGATAAACGCAGCGGCTGTCATGACCAAAGGCATTGGTACCACCGAGTGTTCACTAAATAAACTCACCATTACCGAAGCCAGGGCACCTAAACCCATCTGCAAGGCTCCCATTAAGGCAGATGCACTTCCAGCATTTTTGGAGAATGGTGCAAGCGACAAAGCAGCTGCATTAGGATTAATCAGGCCTAAACAAGCTAAGAACAATGCGATGAAACCAATCGTGCTATATAAACTCAGCCAGTTATTTAAAGCAAAAATCAAAAAGATTAAGCTGAAAATGCATTGGGCAATAAGTGCGTAAGTAACAATGTTCTTGCTGGTAAACCATTTTAGTATTAAGCTATTTACCTGGCTTGAACCAATAAAGGCTATTGATAGCAGAGCGAAAATCCACCCGTAGCCAGTTTTACTTACTTCGTATATTTTCATAAATACAGTAGGAGATGAAGATACATAGGCAAATAGACCTGAAAAGGTGATTGAACTGATTAAAGCATAGGTATAAAATTGAGGCTCTTTTAAAACCGTCAAGAAATTGGTTAAAATCGGCTTTGGTTTTAAAGAGTAATTCGGGTCTGGTTTGTAACTCTCCGGTAATTTAAAGATTGAAGCCAGGAGCATTAAAATAGCCATCAAACCTAAAAATACAAATACATATTTCCAGCCTAATGCCGAAATGAGATAGCCACCAGCAGTAGGGGCAAGCATAGGCGAAACAGCAATGACCAGCATTAATGAAGCAAATACTTTTGGGCTTTCTTCTACCGAAAAGAGATCTCGTACCATGGCAACCGAGGCTACAGCCGTGGCACAGCTTCCAATCGCCTGAACAAAACGTAAAACAATCAATTGATTTACATCAGTAACAGCCAGGCATAAAAAAGAAGCGAAAATATATAGCCCTAAACCAAAATATAAAGGTTTTTTCCTGCCAAATTTATCCAAAAGCGGGCCGTATAATAACTGTCCAGCAGAAATTCCGATAAAAAAGCTGGATAATGAAAGGGCTACGGTTGACTCGGTACTTTTTAAATCCTTTGCAATATCCACAAAACCAGGCAAGTACATGTCGATGGAGAAAGGGCCAAGGGCTGCCAATGAACCTAAAATGAGTATGAGATAGAAGTGTTGTTTTTTAGCCATGAAGATTACCGGAATTTGATGGTGCAAAGATTGGGAGATTTAAGTTGTTAACCTATTTTTATAGTCGAACGATTGTAAAAATCATATTTTAATCCATAGGTTATAAAATGATCCCGCTTAAGCTCTATATTATCCGTGTTAAAAATATGATGAGCTGTATACTAAATTAGCTATTTATTTATAGATTTATAGTCTATGACTTTTAAGACAAAAGAAAGCCGTTTGCTACTCGTTCTGGGTAGCTTTTTTGTGGCGAACGCTATATTATCAGAATTTATTGGGGTTAAACTCTTCAGTGTAGAAGAAACACTGGGTTTTAAAAAATTCGATATCAATTTGCTTGGTGTTCCAAACCTTTCTTTCGTAATGTCTGCTGGGGTACTAACCTGGCCAATCATTTTCATTATGACCGATATTATAAACGAATATTTTGGCGTTAAACAGGTCCGTTTTTTATCTGTCCTTACCTCCATTTTAATCGCTTTTGCTTTTTTGGTCGTTTGGGGATCGATGCATTTAAGCGCCGCTGATTTTTGGGTTCACCAGAAGATCAATGGAGAAGACCTCAATATGAATAATGCTTTCGCCGGGATTTTTGGGCAGGGTATGTGGATTATCGCAGGTTCCATCACGGCTTTTATTGTCGGGCAAATGGCAGATGTGCTCATTTTCCACCGCATTAAAAAAATTACTGGTGAACGTGCTTTATGGTTGCGTGCCACGGGCTCCACATTGGTTTCTCAATTGATCGATAGTTTTGTGGTAATTTTCATCGCATTTTATTTAAACCCACAATACCACTATAGCTGGAAAATGGTCGCGGCAATTGGCTTGGTTAATTATACTTATAAATTTATTGTTGCCATTCTAATGACTCCGATTTTATATATTGTACATGCCATTATAGATCGTTATTTAGGAAAAGACCTGGCTCACAAACTGATTAAAATGGCAGGTAGGGGATAAAAAATTGACCAAATAACATCATTATGAGATTAAATATTTTAGCGCTCTTTGCAGGGCTTTCGTTATTAGCCTGTTCTAATAAAAAGGAAAGTGGAAAAAGCCTTGAAATTCAGGGTACCTGGCAGTTGTTATCGGCTACAACAATCGAAAAGGGTACAAGCCAAACAACAGATTATTCAGGCAAACTAAAAATGATCAAGATGTTTAACAACACACATTTCGCATTTTTAAAACATAGCCTTAATGCTAAAGATACCAGCAGTTTTGATGCAGGAGGAGGAACTTTTGTTTTAAATGGTGATGATTATACCGAACACCTTGAATATTATAAAGACAAAAATTGGGAGGACAAGCATTTTAATTTCAAACTCTCCATCCATAATGATACTTTGATTCAGAAAGGTGTGGAGAAGGTGGAAAAGGCTGGGGTAGACCGCGTAATAATCGAAAAATACATTAAGGTAAAATAATAGATATTTTTTCCACTTTGGGTTTTTAAAAGTTTAAGGAGTAAAATCAGGACGATTTATCCAGGAAACAATTATTGTTCTTAAATCTTTCAAGATATTGTTTTATTTTAAAACATACTATATATTTGTAGTATGGGAAACGAATTATCGAAAAAGCAAATTGGCGAACGAATAGCTAACCTGCGTTTAAATAAAGGTTTATCGCAAGAAGATTTGGCAAAAAGTATTGCGGTTTCAAGACCATCTTTAACCCAAATGGAGTTGGGAAATCGGGTAGTGAGCCTAAGTGAAATGCAAAAACTATCGATAGTGCTGGGTTTTTCACTGGATGATTTTGTGACCAAAGATTTTCTGGTCAATCAAAGTTTACAGCCATCTGGCACATCACAAGATGAGGTTATCACAGAACGTATTTCTGTTCCAACCCTAAATATAAATAAGTTTAAAAATGTTTTGCTTTATATTTTAGAGCGTTGTGCCGGGAAACCTAATGTTGGCGAAACCGTACTGTATAAACTCCTTTATTTTTCTGATTTTAATTATTATGAGTTGTATGAAGAGCATCTAACCGGGGCGAAGTACAAGAAACTGCCTTATGGCCCTGTTCCTCAAAAGTTAGATGCTATTATCAATCAAATGATAGATGCCAATCAGCTTCAACGGATAAAAACAGCATTTAAAGGTTACCCACAAAAGCGCTATCTGCCACTTGAAAAAGCCGATTTAACCGCACTTAAAGCTAGTGAAAAAGATGTTATAGATAAAGTGATCGAGCAGATGAGCGATTGGTCTGCCACAGCAATAAGCGATTATTCTCATAAAGATTTGCCCTGGGAGGTTACGGAGGAAGGTAAGGATATTAGTTACGAGCTCGCATTCTATAGAGAGTTGCCATATTCTGTAAGGGTGTATGACGAAGATGATAATTAATGTATGCATTTCGATTCACTCACCGAATTTAATAGGGATTTGAAATTTCTATTAAAAAAGTATCGAACATTAAATGACGACTTGGAAATGGTAAAGACAATTATAAATGTTAGGCCAAGCCAGCAGCCACCATTTAGCTTTACAATAGATAACTTAGGTATTAATACATGTGTGATTAAAATAAAAAAGATGGCCTGCAAATCTTTAAAAGGCCGAGGGGTGAACTCTGGCTTGAGATTGATTTACGCTTATTTCGAAGAAGAAAAAAAGATTGTTTTTATCGAGCTTTATCATAAAAATGATAAGGAAAATGAAGACAGACAGCGTATTTTAGACAATTTTAAATAACGCAAAAGGTCGGACTCGCTCCGACCTTTGTGCTTAACAACAAAACAAATAAAAAAAATTAACCTTAAAAAAATAAATTACAGGCCTGCCAGTTCTGCGGCAAAAACATTTTCACTTAATTGCTCCTGTTTGTAAATCTGTCTGCCTGTATAAGCCACAAAAACAGATTGATCTAAAAGCAAATCTCGGTTTTTAATCAAACTTTTTAACTTAACCGTACCAACCACATATTTATAACTGCTGGCCGCATAACGCTCACTAATGTTATCAAATTCCAATAGCGTAATCAGATCTTCATCCGTGTAACGCAAATAAACTTCTAAAAGAATTTCTTCTGTATGTTTTACACCGTTTTCTGAGTGGTATTTTTTGTATTCATAACGGTAATCGTAACGTAAAGCCGCAATATCAGATAGTACAGCAGCACCGGTAGGGTGACCACCTGCACCTTTACCATAGAAAAACTGTTTATCAGCAAAAGCCGCCTGAACGGCTACGGCATTGTACTCGTTTTCTACGTTATAAAGAAAATCATCCTTCGCTACCAACTTAGGAAGCACATAGGTTACAATATCTTTGGTGTTTACTTTGCGTGCTGTAGGAACCAGCTTAATTTTGAAGTTTTTCTCACGCGCATATTTAATATCATTGTTGGATAGGTTCTGTATGCCGATATTTAAAATGGCATCAGGGTTTACAAATAAACCATAGGCATGTGCCGTAGCAATAGCGAGTTTGTATTTCGGATCGTAACCACCCACATCCAAAATCGGGTCGGTTTCGGCAAAACCTAAATCCTGTGCTTCTTTTAATGCCGAATCGTAACTTTGGCCCTCGTTAAATATTTTTGAAAGGATATAATTAGATGAGCCATTAAAGATTCCGCTCAAAGCATGGAATAATTCATTGTCGTAATATTCTTCTAAATTGCGGATAATTGGGATACTGCCGCAAACTGCACCTTCATATAATAAAGATGTACCGTGCTTCTGTTGTAAAGCAACCAGCTCTTTCAAGTGCGTGGCGATCATTTTTTTATTGGCAGAAACAACATTTTTGCCGTTTTTTAAGGCTGTGGTTACAATTTCGTAAGCAGCATCAGCATCATTAATTAATTCTACAATCGTATTGATCTCTGTATTGTTCAATATTTCGTTACGATCAGTTGTAAACAGATCTTTATTTAGGGTACGTTTCTTCCTCGGATCTTTTATCGCGATTTTAATGATCTCCAGGTTCAGGTTCTGACTTTGGATGATATCCAATAAACCTTGCCCTACAACGCCAAAACCAAATAAACCGATTTTTAAATTCTTGCTCATTGTTATAAAGTAATTATACAGATAGGTGTATTACACCGATATAGATGTTCTTATTTTTGTAATTTGTTTTAAATTTTGTGTAGACACATGGTTCTTCACCTTCCGCCTTTAAGCTCCCAATCTTCTGCCTGTTTAAGCAGTATGCTGTAACTTGATGATCTTTTTGTTACGGCTTTCTTTAATAAAATTTCCGATTACATTAGTCAGTGCATCTGTTTCAATTAAAAATCCATCGTGACCATAATCTGAATGCAAAGCACTAAATTCTGCCCCTGGAATATGATCGGCAAGGTATTTCTGCTCTGATAAAGGAAACAAAACGTCATTCTCTATCCCGATTACTAAAGTGTTTGCCGTAATTAGTTTTAGTGCATCTGCAATACTTTTGCGGTTTCGGCCTACATTGTGGCTGTCCATTGCTTTGGTTAAATAATAATAACTGTAAGCATTAAAGCGGTTAATCAGCTTTTCTCCCTGATAGTTCTGGTAAGACGAAGCCCTGAAATGGTCTGTCTTATCGTTTACGCTTTCTACCTGTGTGCTGCCATATGCACTGTAAGTTCTATAACTTAACAGCGCAATGCTGCGGGCTGTTTTTAAACCCTTGCTGCCACCGTTAGGTTGGCTGGCATAAAAAGTTCTGTCAGTGGTAATGGCCAGACGCTGACTTTCGTTAAAAGCAATACCCCATGGAGAATGCGCTGCATTAGTGGCAATCAAGATCAGGTTTTCAATTTTATTCGGCTCCGAAATACTCCATTCTACCGCCTGTTGTCCACCCAACGAACCACCAATTAATAATTTGATATAATCAACCCCTAAATGAGCAGCCAATAACTGGTGTGCAGATACTAAATCGCGGATGGTAAATTGTGGAAAAGAAAGGTAATAGGGCAAGCCTGTTACCGGATTGGTACTTAATGGATTGGTACTGCCGTAATGAGAGCCTAAAACATTAGCACAAATGATATAGTGCTCTTCAGGATTGAATAACGCATTTTGACCAAATAAACCTTCCCACCATTCAAAAACATCAGCATTGGCAGTAAGTGCGTGGCAAACCCAAATTACATTATCTTTAGCGGCATTTAATTTGCCATAAGTTTGATAAGCAACCTGCAGGTTACGGATTTTTTTTCCGCTCTCTAGTTTAAACTGTTTATTATGATTATATGTTGATGCTGTACTCATTGTTTTGCTGTATTCGAAAAATAAACGGGCTTAGGCTATAAACGCTCAGCAGGAACTTGTGCGTTAATAGCCGCAAAAGCCTGCTCAAAATCGGCCTTGATATCATCAATATGCTCAATACCAACCGAAACCCTTAAGGCATTTGGTTTTACACCTGCAGCCAATTGTTCTGCTTCGCTCAATTGTTGGTGGGTTGTAGCCGATGGTTGTATAATTAGTGTTTTGGCATCGCCCACATTTGCGAGGTGAGAAACCAACTTTAAATGATCTATTACCTGTGTAGCGTTTTCCTTACTTCCGTTTAATTCGAAAGATAGAACCGCACCAAAACCATTACTTAAATATTTTTTCGCAAGATTATTGTATTTGCTGCTCGCTAATCCCGGATATTGTACTTCCTTTACCAATGGATGGTTTTCTAACCAGGTGGCCAGTTCTAAAGCATTATCAACATGGCGTTGAACGCGGAGTGATAAGGTTTCTAATCCTTGTAATAAAAGAAACGAATTGAAAGGCGATAGGGCAGGTCCAAGATCTCTTAAACCTTCTACACGTGCCCGGATGATAAACTGAATATTGCCGAATGGTCCGCCGATGCCGAAAACGTCACTAAAAACCAAACCGTGGTAACCTGCTGATGGCGCAGAGAACTGAGGGAATTTTCCATTGCCCCAGTTGTAGTTTCCACCGTCAACAATTACCCCGCCAATACTTGTTCCGTGACCGCCGATCCATTTGGTTGCAGATTCTACCACAATGTTGGCACCATGTTCTAATGGCTTAAATAAATAACCGCCTGCACCAAAAGTATTATCCACCACCAATGGAAGATCATATTTTTTAGCAATGGCCGCAATTTTTTCAAAATCCGGCACACTAAAAGCAGGATTGCCGATGGTTTCCAGATAAATGGCTTTGGTTTTATCTGTTATTTTAGCTTCAAATTCCTCAGGTACATCTGGATTTGCGAAATCAACATGGATCCCCAAACGTTTAAAAGCTACTTTAAACTGGTTATAGGTTCCACCATAAATATGAGTTGAAGAGACGATGCTATCGCCAGCTTCCAGTATATTGTTTAAAGCAATAAATTGAGCGGCCTGCCCTGATGCTACAGCTAAAGCCGCTACACCACCTTCTAAAGCCGCAATCCGTTTTTCGAAAACGTCATTGGTCGGATTCATGATCCTGGTGTAAATGTTACCAAATTCTTTTAAGGCAAATAAATTAGCACCATGTTCAGCGCTGTTAAATCCGTAAGAAGTGGTTTGGTAAATCGGCACAGCCCTTGAACCGGTTGTTGGATCTATTTCCTGGCCGGCGTGTAATTGTAAAGTTTCAAATTTATATGATGTTGACATAATTTTTGTTTTAATTGATGGAATGATGAGGTAAGGTGGTTTAGGCTAATGCTAAAACCTGACAGGGCGTATCCCGATTTCCCGGGACCTTCCAGTTTGAAAGAAACAAAAAAGGAAGATTTTTTAAATTACTGTATGCAACAGCACATACCAGCCATGGCATGCATATGGCATGAAGTAATAGAAACAGAAACTTGTTTTACCGTTTTCAGTTCTGCAATGGGTTCGCTTAGCGATAGAAGATTTAATGTTTTCATCAGTTCTAATTTATATCTCCAAATAACACCATGTTATCCGGTCAGGAATTGGCACCTTCTCTCTCTGAGGGTTGCCAGTGGGTCATCGAGCCAGTCTCTCGCCACTTCTTTATAAATCAACCTGTGAAGATTGACTTTTATTTAGCTCTCTGCCAAATAATATTTCAAATGTCTGAATTTATTTTTAATACACAAAATAAAATTTTGAATTTTAAATAATCTTCTGAAAATTAGGGTTTTAATTTTATAGTAATTCATTATAATGAAAATTTTAATGTAAAATTAAAGCTCAATATGCTAAGTTTGCGCTACCTATCTACATATGATTATCATGAAAAATACAAAAGTTTTAGGCTTAGGCCTGCTAATCACAATGATGTGTTTTAGCACTGCAAATGCCCAGTTTGGAGGTTTGAAAGACAGATTGTTGAAAATCGGTACTGCTCAGGGTGCCAAGGCTTTAGGGATAGACAAATTTTTGAAACAGCCCGCTGCCATTACCACCAGTTTTGAAGATGTGAGCAGAGAAGGTGAAAAAATGCCGGATTTTATTACTTCCTTAAATTTAAAAGCGCAGCCATTATATTTACTACCTAAAAACTCGGAGGGTGGTTTTCTGCTTTGTGAAGGGCTTTATGAGATGACCAATAAAAGTTATTGTTTAAAGGCGGGAACATTTGCGCCTTCAAAAGGAGATGGTTACATGTTCGCCCCGGTTTTAGGCCAGAAAGAAGAAATTGTGGTTTCTATTTTAAAAAGTGCAGAGAAACACCCTGAAGTAGAACAGCACGATATACAAGCACTACTTTGGACCATTATTGCCAGAACAAAATTTGCCGATTTTAACGGACAGGTCAAAGTTACCGCTGTAAAATTATTAAGCCCAAAACAACTTACGCAATTACAGGGGGGTGCTTTAGGAGTTTTGCCTTTCGATGTGATGGAAAAGGCTAAAGATCAGTTGCCAGCGGGCGTGAGGGCTGTTTTTGAAGCCGAAAATAATATCCGCCAACTGGTATCTTCTGGTAATTACACTTATGCCGATATGGAGAAATATGCGATCATAGCAGGGATGGCTCCGCCAAGAAGCGATGTGCCAAGCGGTATCTGGACCAAACATCCTGATGGTTATTATGTGCGTTATTTCCCTTCGGGTTATTCAGTTACGAAAGTGCAGGTGTATGTGCCGAAAGAATTGATGGCGAATGGAAATAAACTGGTTTATGATGCCGCAGGAGATATTGCCTGTCCTGCGAATACAGGTTCGCAACGTTTGGCCCAAACAAATGAGCCATTGGAGGCTAACTATTCGTTAAAGCTGACCACGGTTTGTAATCCTAAGTAAGTTTTGGAAAATTAGGGTTCTGTAATCCTTATGCGATTGCAGTCCCGTTATGCTTTATCTTTTTGGCTACCCTTCGACTTCGCTCAGGGTGACAGCCAAAAAGGATATCGCTGCAATCGGGTTTAGCAACAAAGGTTCGAAATAACTAGAAACCTATAAGGTCTTAAAGACCTCATAGGTTTTATATTTTAACCCAGCGCCTGCGCTAAATCGGCAATAATATCATCTATATGTTCCAGTCCTACTGAAATGCGGAGCAGGTTTTTAGGTGTTTTACTATCGGGCCCCTCAACTGAGAAACGATGTTCGATTAAACTCTCCACGCCACCTAAGCTCGTTGCCTGTGCAAATAATTTAACCTTATTGACCACTTTATGAGCAGCTTCAGCACCGCCCTTAACTAAAAATGACATCATTCCGCTAAAATCTTTCATCTGTTTTTTGGCGATTTCATGCTGTGGGTGACTTTCCAACCCGGGATAAAATACAGCTTCTACTTTAGGGTGTCTGTTTAAATAGTCGGCTACCTTTTTGCCGTTTTCGCAGTGGCCTTTCATTCGATAGGCCAAAGTTTTAATACTACGGGTTAATAAAAAGCAATCGAAAGGAGAGGGTACCGCACCACCTGTTTGCTGTATATTTTTGATGCGTTCCCAAAGTTCATCTTTTTCTGCCGTTACTAATATTCCGCCGAGTACGTCACTATGACCACCCAGGTATTTGGTACTGCTGTGCATGACCATATCGGCACCCAACAAAATCGGATTTTGTAAAATTGGAGAAGCAAAGGTACTGTCGCAAACCAGGGTAAGATTTTTAGCTTTGGCGATTTTGGAAATTTCTTCAATATCGGTAACCTTTAATAATGGATTGGATGGGGTTTCGATCCAGATCAGTTTGGTATTGGGCTTAATGCTCGATCGGATCAGATTTAAATCGGTTTGATCAACAAAATCAAATTCCAAACTTTCGTTAAAAATGGTCAGCAGCTGTTTTTTAATTCCCCAATACATGTCATCTGGTGCAATAATATGGCTACCAGGTTTTAAAGCCTGGAACATGGCCAACCCGCAGGTATTACCGGAAGAAAAAGCTGCAGCATCTTCACCATATTCTAATTTGGCTACAGTGTTTTCTAAAGCAGACCGGTTTGGATTACTTACCCTGCTATACATGTGCCCGCCAGGATAACCACCATCCTCGCCACGAAAAAAAGTGGTAGATAGATTAATCGGCGGTGTAACATCACCAGTAGCGATTTTTACGAGATTAGAAGCGTGAATAGCAAGGGTTTCGGGTTTCATAATAATTAATATTGTTCTAAATAATATCGGAAAGCAATTTAATAATTTGGCGCTAATTTAAGGTTCGTAATGGTTTTGGCAAGATTTATGTAACAAGTTTGTCGAAATTTAATTAAACAAAAAATGAAAAGATTATTTATAGCTATCGCAATAGCATGTTCTACTTTAGTAATGTTACAAAGTTGTAATACTGCAAAAAGAGTAACTGCAGGCGTAACAGGTAGCAGAGGTACAGTTGTTCGCGAATGGGTGGTGAGCAATGTAGCTTTAGAGGGATTACCTGATGGCGCTGTTCAGGGCTTATTTGGAGAGAAATCTTACAAATGTTTCCAGGGAAGTACATGGAACTTAACCAATAGCGGTAATGGTTCTTATACTTTACCTGCATCAAGTGCTTGTGGTTCGGTAATGCAGACCATTTTCTGGTCGGCTGCACCTAAAGACCAGACTTTCCAGTTCAAAAAAATCTATGAAGGTGATAAAGCTAAGAATGTAACAGAAGGTTACCGTTTAGTGTTAACTGATCTTTCCAGCACACAAATGATCTTGAAATCGCCAATTGAATTTGGTGGTAAAACGGCAAACATCGTATTAACCTTTACGCCTGCTGCAAGATAACATTAGTACTGAAAAACATACCCCGAAGCACTTCTGAAAAGAGGTGCTTTTTTGTTTGTTACTCATTCTCGTTATTAGGTCTGATTTATTTTATAAAAAAGTTTAGGTTCCGAGATGCCGTCATTCCCAACTCGATTGGGAATCGTAATGCAGGCGCTTTAAGATTCCTGCATGCGCGGGAATGAAGACCGAAGTAGTTATGCTATCAATGGCCGTTAAAATAATGTTTCTATATACAAATTTTTTTTTTGGTATTTTTTTCGTGCCTTCCGTGTCTCTGTGGCTGATATTAAATTAACACCCAATTAATATCCGTGTTTATCTTTTATTAATTATTGCGGTTGACATTCAAAAATCACGGTTTGTTACAAGAAAATGATTTTCAAATCGGCTCATTATTGTATTTTTGTTCAAAATAAATCAGGAATGAATACAACTGAACAAGTTGAAAAAATATTAGCTGATACCAATTTATCAACTGAATTACAAAACATAGCACACAAAGTTCTTTACGGAGAGCGGATTACGTTTGATGAGGGTGTTTACTTATATGAATATGCAGAGCTGGGTTATCTAGGCGTTCTGGCCAATTTTATCCGCGAACAGAAACACGGTGATAAAACTTATTTTAATCGCAATTTCCACTTAGAGCCTACCAATCTTTGCGTATACGATTGCAAATTTTGCTCCTACTCCCGTTTAATCAAACAAAAAGAAGAAGGCTGGGCTTTAACGATGGAGCAAATGCTCGATATCGTCAAAAAATATGATGGTGAACCGGTAACTGAGGTGCATATTGTTGGGGGCGTGCTTCCACAATACGACGTGGCATTTTATTCTGCATTATTCGCGGCCATTAAACAACACCGTCCGGATTTGCATGTAAAAGCATTAACACCTGTAGAGTACCACTATATTTTCAAAAAAGCTAAAATCGATTACGCAACAGGTATGCGTTTGATGAAAGAAGCTGGATTGGAATCCATACCAGGTGGAGGGGCAGAGATTTTTCACCCAGAAATCAGGGAGCAGATAGCCAAAGATAAATGTACCGGCCAGCAATGGCTGGACATACATGAAGAATGGCACAAACTGGGCATGCGCAGTAATGCGACCATGCTTTATGGACATATCGAAAAATACTGGCACCGCGTAGATCACATGGAAAAACTTCGTGAACTACAGGACCGTACAGGTGGTTTCCAGACTTTTATTCCTCTAAAATTCAGGAATCAGCATAATCAGATGAGCAATGTGCCCGAATCGTCAGTAATTGAAGATTTAAGAAATTATGCTATTGCCCGTATTTATATGGATAACTTCGATCACATTAAAGCATATTGGGCCATGATTAGTCGTGAAACGGCACAGTTATCCTTAAATTATGGTGTGGATGATATTGACGGTACACTTGATGATACCACTAAAATTTACTCAATGGCCGGCGCAGAAGAGCAAACACCTGCAATGAGCACAAGAGAACTGGTTAATCTGATCAAACAAGTAGGTAGAAAAGCAATTGAACGCGATACTTTATACAATGTAGTAACAGATTTCGAGCATGTTGTTTTCGAGGAAGAGAAGAAGCCACAATATTATAAACTACCGGTGGTGAATTAATGATTGAATTAGAGAACGACAGGATGAGTAATTGAATAAATGAGGATATTGAGCGTTAATTTTAACATTCAATCACTCAAAATTTACTCATTTGATAATGAATTAGATGAAAGAAATATACATCATACGCCACGGCGAAACGGAACTTAACAGACAAGGCATAGTACAGGGCAGGGGTATAAATTCTGACTTAAATGATTTAGGCAGGGCACAGGCAGAAGCTTTTTATCAAAAATATAAAGAAATTCCTTTTGATAAGATTTACACTTCTGAATTAAAACGCACCTGGCAAACCGTTCAAAAATTTATAGATGCTAAATTACCTTGGGAAAAGCTTTCAGGACTAGATGAATTGGCCTGGGGTGTTTGGGAGGGAAAACCGAATACCGAAGATGCCCGTGAAGCCTTTCGTGAGATGTTACAAAGCTGGGAGAATGGAGATTATACCGCTCATTTTGAAGGTGGTGAAAGCGTGCAGGATGTTTATGAACGTTTAAAACAACCCATGGAAGTTTTAATGACGAGGCCAGAAGAAAAAACAGTGCTGCTTTGTATGCACGGCAGGGCAATGCGTGTTTTTCTGTGCCTATTACTGGGCAAACCATTAAGTGAAATGACCGAATTCCCACACCAGAATACCGTGCTTTATAAAATGGGTTTTGAAGACGGGAAATTTACTGTTCTTGAATTTAACAATGCCGTTCATTTAGACGGTTTAGTAATTGAATAATCCGCTTATCGCCAAACGCGAAGCGCAAAATATAACACCTTGAATAAGATTAAAATATCGGCTGTTGCTTATACCAACACTAAAGCTTTTATATACGGATTAGAACATTCGGACCTAATCAATAAAATTGATTTAAGTTTAGATATCCCTTCAGATTGTGCAGCCAAAGTAATTAATGGTCAGGCTGATATTGGTTTAATGCCTGTAGCAGCAATTCCATTGGTTCCAAATGCAAACATCGTAGCAGATTACTGTATCGGCAGCGATGGTGGTGTAAATTCGGTATTCATTTTTAGTGAAGTTCCGGCAGCGGAAATTAAAACGGTAAGGCTGGATGCCCATTCGCGCACCTCTAATAATTTGGCCAAAGTGTTACTGAAGTTCTACTGGAAAAAAGAAGTGGAGTTTACTACCGATCCAACAGCACAAACAGATGCTTTTGTTTTGATTGGCGATAGAACTTTTGGTAAAAAAGATGATTTCGCTTATGCCTATGATATGGGTGAGGAATGGAAAAACTTTACCGGTTTGCCTTTTATGTACGCAGCCTGGGTGGCCAACAAAGAAATACCGCAGGAATTTAAAGACGAATTTAATGCTGCATTAAAATCTGGTTTAGATCATCGGAAGGAAGTATTAGCAGAACTGCCACCCGTAAGCAACTTCGATCTGGAAGATTACCTGTATCATAAATTACAATTTGAAGTTACGGAAGATAGAAAGAAAGCTTTGAAGCTGTTTTTAGAATATATAAAAGAATTAGACAAAGTTAGCATATAAAGAAAATCGTCATCTCGACTGTAATGAAGTGAAACGGAGAGATCTGTTATTAAGATTTCTCGACTGCGTTACACTCGGTTCGAAATGACGATTTTGTCTATTTATTCAACAAGCTATTTTTGAAACCTTTGAATATATTTTAATGTGCCTTCATTTTTCCAGCCACTTTTTCTAATGCGCTTTTCAATTTCGTTAATGCACCCGTAATGGCCAAATCGTAAGTATTACCAAGGTTAGTGACTGCAATTGGGTCTTTTCCGGTTATTCTAGCCTCCAACAAACATCTTTTGTCGTCCAGGCCATCTTTACTGCCATTCTCATCTGATAAATGAACTTCTAATCGTGTAATTAAATCGCTAAATCTACTTAGGCCTTCATTTAACTGGTTATTGATTTTTTCCTCGTATTCCTGGTGTATGGTTAAATTTTTGTCGGTATTCAGTTGGATCGTCATAATTATAATATTTAAGTTAAATTGATATAAACGTAACACACAACTGTAAGAAACGTTTTAAGAATAGTGGTTAACTGCTAAATTATATAAAGCTGTAAACTGTTAATGAAAGAGAACTATTATGCAAAGGGTTAAAACAGCCCTTGTACCTAAATCTGGTAGGAGCGAAAACGAGTGCAGCGAAGTAAAGTGCATAACAGGACTACACTAACCGAAATGCACGGAACCCTTTATTTCCAAATAGTGGTTTATTGTTTAAATTGTGATAACCGGTTAACGGTGATATTCTACGATTGACCGATTTAAACAACCAAATTTTTTTAACTTTTCAACAAAACAGCTGTAAAATGCTTATTCGTGTTATCTTTATGGCTTTTGTAAATTCATTTCAGTTTTGGCTAAAGACACAAATAAAGAAACCCCGTTAATGCAGCAATACAACGCAATTAAAGCGAAGTATCCGGGCGCACTTTTACTTTTTAGGGTTGGCGATTTTTATGAAACCTTTGGCGAAGATGCCATTAAAACGGCACAGATTTTAGGCATCGTATTAACCAGAAGAGGTACTGGCCCTAATGGCGGAGCCTTAGAACTGGCTGGTTTTCCACACCACTCTTTGGATAATTATTTATCGAAACTGGTAAGGGCAGGGCAGCGTGTGGCCATTTGCGATCAGCTGGAGGATCCTAAAACGACGAAAACCATTGTTAAACGCGGTGTAACAGAACTGGTTACGCCTGGTGTGGCTTATGGTGATAACATTGTAAACCAGAAATCGAACAATTTCCTGGCCTGCGTTTTCTTTGATAAAACACAGCTGGGTGTTTCATTTTTAGATATCTCAACAGGTGAATTCCTCATTGCACAGGGAAACAGCGATTATATCGATAAACTTTTACAGGGCTTTAAACCTACGGAGGTTATATTTCAGAAATCTAAAAGACAGGTTTTTACTGAAAATTTCGGTGATCGTTTTTACACTTTTGGCTTAGATGAATGGCCATTTACCACTGATTTTGGAAACGAAACCCTGATGAAACATTTTGAGGTTTCTTCGTTAAAAGGTTTCGGGGTAGAGCGTTTGCAAAGCGGAATTGTGGCCGCTGGTGTTATTTTACACTATTTAGGTGAAACTGAACACCGCAACCTGCAGCACATTACTTCGATTAGCCGTATAGAGGAAGACCGTTACATGTGGTTAGACCGTTTTACCATCCGTAACCTGGAGCTGGTAAATTCGCCTAACGATAATGCAGTCACCCTTTTTGATATTTTAGACCATACCTGTACCCCAATGGGTGCACGTTTGCTGCAAAAGTGGATTATTATGCCACTGAAAGAGCTGAAACCTATCCAGGAGCGCCTTGGGATGGTGGAGTACTTTGTAAAACATGTGGAATTACAAGGGGAATTTCTGAGTAATATTAAGCAGATCGGCGATTTAGAACGCCTGATTTCCAAAGTGGGCCTGCAACGGGTTGGACCAAGGGAACTGGTGGCTTTAAAACGTGCACTTTATCATATTGAAGCCGTTAAAAAACTGGCAGCCGATTCTAAAAACCCATTCCTGATTAAAATAGCGGATCAGTTAAATCCGTGTCTGGCCATTCGCGACAGGATTGAGCGTGAGTTGCAGGCCGAACCACCAGCATTGCTGATCAAAGGGAATGTGATTGCCGATGGAGTTGACGAAGATTTAGACCGTTTGCGTAAAATTGCTTTTGGTGGTAAAGATTACCTGGTTCAGATTCAGAAGCGTGAAGCAGAGGCAACGGGCATTCCATCGTTAAAAATTGCCTTTAACAATGTTTTTGGTTACTATTTAGAAGTTACCCACACTCATAAAGATAAAGTACCTGAAGGCTGGATCCGTAAACAAACACTCGTAAATGCCGAGCGTTATATTACACCTGAACTAAAAGAATACGAAGATCAGATTCTAGGTGCGGAAGAGAAAATACAGGCCATTGAAATCCGTTTGTACAACGAACTGATGTACGAAACGGCCAGTTATATAAAACCCATCCAACTTGATTCGTATTTAATTGCTCAGCTTGATTGTTTATTGTGTTTTGCACAATTAGCAGCTAAAAACCATTACAACAAGCCTAAAGTTACGGAAAATAAAGTGCTTGATATTAAAGGTGGCCGTCACCCGGTAATAGAAAAGCAATTGCCAGTTGGCACAGAATATATTACCAACGATGTCTATCTCGATACCGATAGCCAGCAGATTATCATGATTACCGGTCCCAACATGGCAGGTAAATCGGCCATTTTAAGGCAAACCGCATTGATTGTGCTGATGGCACAAATGGGTTCTTTCGTTCCGGCAAAAGATGCTGAGGTAGGGATTGTGGACAAGATTTTTACCCGTGTAGGTGCATCAGATAATATTTCTTCAGGAGAAAGTACATTCATGGTAGAAATGAATGAAACCGCAAGTATTCTGAACAATATCTCTGATGATAGTTTGATCTTGCTCGATGAAATTGGTCGCGGAACGAGTACGTACGATGGTATTTCGATCGCCTGGGCCATTGCCGAATTTTTACATCAGCACCCAACAGCGCGACCAAAAACTTTATTTGCTACACACTACCATGAGCTAAACGAACTGGCCAATACCATGCCACGGATTAAAAACTTTAATGTATCGGTAAAAGAGATGACCAATAAGGTAATTTTCTTACGGAAACTGGTGCCTGGAGGCAGCGAACACAGTTTTGGAATACATGTAGCGAAAATGGCTGGTATGCCAACAAAATTAATAGGCCGTGCAAACGAGATCCTGAAAAAACTGGAAATAGACCGTACAGAAGGACAAAGTATTAAAGACAGTATCAAAAAAGTACAGAACCAGGCTTACCAGTTACAAATGTTTGCTATTGATGATCCAATTTTGGTAAAAATTCGTGATACGCTTAATAATTTGGATGTAAATGCGTTAACACCTGTAGAAGCTTTGTTAAAATTGGATGAAATACAACGATTGATTAAGAATTAGGGAAGGTGTGGGGTGTGAGGTTTAAGGCGTCAGGTCTTAGTCTTCCAATACCCCAATGCCATTAATATTGATACAATGGAAATAACCTTAAACCACTCACTTGATAACTTAGACCTCAAAAAAAATGTTTTTTATTTAATAGCGCTTATGCTATTCCTGTCATCCTGCGGAACAAGAAAATATACCGTTAAAAGTGATACGAAGGCTGCAAAAGCGGCTGATGCAATGGCCAGTTTACAAAGCAAACCGCTTTATCGTTTCATAACCGATTGGACAGGAGTGAGGTACCGCTTTGGCGGATTGGACAAAAACGGCATCGATTGTTCTGGTTTTGCATTTTTATTGGAGAAAGAAATATATGGGGTTACGCTTCCGCGAATTTCCCGGGAGCAGGCGAATGTGGTGAAGCATAAAAATATTGATAAACTGAAGGAAGGTGACCTGGTGTTTTTTTCCTTCGGCGGAAATGATGTAGATCATGTTGGCGTATACCTCAATAATGGTTTTTTCGTGCATGCAAGCACAACCAGGGGCGTAATTGTAGATGATTTAACATTACCGGCTTATCAAAAGGTTTTGGTTAAATCGGGATCGGTGAATTAAATCCAATCGTCATTTCGACTGAAGTGCAACGAAATGGAGAAATCTTTAATATAGATTCTCCTTGTCCGACTTATTTGGAAATCATACCTTGTTAAGGCTTATTGATTTCGTTAAGATTCCCGCCTGCTCGGGAATGACGAATGCTGTTTAGGGTGACGATTCTAATCAATAAAACAAACTTTAACATTTTTCATTATCCATTTATGCGCATAATCTTCATCATCTGCCTATCTTTAATTACTTATTCTGTTGAGGCACAAGTGAAATTGCTGACTTTGAATGATTTGGACAAACGTATAACCGATGGAAAAGATACTACCTACGTCATTAACTTTTGGGCTACCTGGTGTTCGCCATGCGTAGCCGAGCTGCCGAATTTTGAGAAATTACGGTTAGCCAACTTAAACAAACCGGTAAAGGTAATTTTGGTGAGCCTGGATTTTAAATCAAAATTGCAAAAGGCAGTTATTCCATTTGTACAGCACAACAACATCAGTGCTGAAGTGTTTCTTTTAAACGAACCAGATCAGCAAGAATATATAAAACGTATCGACAAAAAATGGTCTGGCGCTATTCCTGCTACTTTATTTATCAATAATAAAGCAAGGCATTTTTATGAGAAAGCGTTTACAGAGCGTGAACTTCATGTTGCTTTCTTAAACCTTGATAGATTCATCCATTAAATTGGAAAAAAGACTAAACATACCTTAACCACCACTGTTGGTGGTTTTCTTTATATTTCTTAAACCATTGGCAGGGCAAATACAACGTTGCTACCGCACCAAACCATATTAAATAAACAATAGGTAAACCAAAGCCAAATGTAGCTGGCCTAAACCAGAACGGAATTTGTACAATATCTCTGCTTGTATACCCTGTGGCAAAAAATACAACTACAAGTAGGGTATGAAGCAGGTAAAAATGTATTACGTAGTAAAAAAAAGGCACTGCACCATATACGGCAGTTACCCTGGTAAACCAGTTACTCAGGTTTTCGGTTAAAGCCAAAAACAACATGGCCGGACCTAAAGTCATGGTCGTATATTGTAATGAGGGTGGGTATTTGCTTACATTGAAAAAAGCCAATAAATTCTTGAACAGGTCGTGATATTCTTTTCTCGGTACAGGATCGCCATATACATTGATCAACCTTAAAGCAATGAAAAGTAAAATGGTCAATGATCCAACAATTAATAAATTACGCTTTCTAAGTTCTTGAGCATAGCCTTTTTTATACCATGCACCAATCCCATAACCTAAAAACATGATGCCCGTCCAGGGTAGGATGGCATAAAAAATACCAACCAAATGATTGCCGGACAGTGGGACAACCGTTCCGGAAGCCGTGAAGAATATCTTTAAAATCAATCCCGCGGTTGGATGCTGTGGTGCAGGGAATAAATTGAAAACATTATGGCCAAAAACCAGTATTAACCCAATAATCAATACCATTTGATAAGAAATACGACTGGCGAGCGCTAAAAAGATCATGCTCCAGCCAATGGCCCAGATGACCTGAAGAATAATGAAATTGTATTGCATATTAAAAGTTAAGCCAGGTGTTATAATTGCGATTTCGATAAATATAAGCCAGAATCCACGTTTAAATAAAAAAGCACCAGCTTGCGCGGGCGTTTTATGCTGTGCAGATAAATAAGCCGATAAACCCGATAAAAAAACGAAGATTGGTGCACAGAAATGGGTAATCCACCGGGTAAAAAATAACATCCCTGTAGTGGTTTCAGGATTTAGCGGATCGTCCGTCATGGCACTAATATGAAAGAAATCCCTGGTATGATCCAGCGCCATAATGATCATCACTAAACCGCGAAGAATATCAACAGATAAAATGCGTTTAGACAGGGTAATGTTATCAGCATCCATAAAAATTAGGTTTGGTTATTTAAATATACGTTTTCAGCATTATTTTTACAGACATACTTGATTATCTTAGGACATCAGATGGTGATCTGAATATATTTCGATATACTGTATAGGAAAATCGATTTAGGAATAGTGTAATTGACCATTATGATTTTGATGTTCGAAAAATTATCATAATATTTGTTAAGGACTAACCGAATAATGGGCTACTATTACCACTTATATGAATTGATAATAGCATGCGTTCTGTTCTGTAAAAATTAAACCAAAATATCATAATACATCATAATGAAAAGAAGAACATTTATACAAAACACAGGCTTGTTAGGGGCAGGAGTTGTTGCATCGAAATTTTCTTTTGCCGCTGATCTGTTACCAGAATTTCCTGTGGTACGTGTAGCTGCTGCGAAAAGACATTTTCAAAGTAAGGCAGTAGACACAGCCATTAAAACTTTCCAGGCGAATGTTAAAAATCCTGAATTGGCCTGGCTGTTTGAAAACTGTTTCCCAAATACTTTAGATACAACTGTTTATCATAGCGAAAAAGACGGCAGACCTGATACTTATGTAATTACCGGCGATATTGATGCCATGTGGTTACGCGATAGTTCAGCCCAGGTTTGGCCTTACCTGCAATTTGTAAATGAAGATGAGCCACTAAAAAAACTCATTGCAGGGGTAATTATCCACCAAACCAAATGTATTTTAAAAGATCCTTATGCCAATGCTTTTTATGGCGATGCCAATAAAGTGGGCGAGTGGAAAACCGATAAAACCGCTATGCAGCCGGGTGTACACGAGCGCAAGTGGGAAATCGATTCCTTGTGTTACCCAATTCGCCTGGCTTATCACTATTGGAAAAAAACAGGCGATAAAACACCATTCGATGCCAATTGGAAAAAGGGAATTGAAGCTACTTTAAAAACTTTTAAAGAGCAGCAACGCAAAATGGATAAGGGACCATATCATTTCCAGCGGGAAACCACACAACCTACCGATTCGTTGCCGATGGCGGGCTTCGGTTTTCCTGTAAACCCGGTAGGTTTAATCTGTTCGGCATTTCGTCCAAGTGATGATGCGACCATTTTTCCTTTTCTGGTTCCATCTAACTTTTTTGCCGTATCCAGCTTAAAGCAGGCAGCAGAGATGATTAAAGCCCTAAACAGCGACAAAACCCTGGAAAGCAACTTATTAAATCTTGCTGATGAAGTAAATACCGCACTTCAGAAGCATGCTGTTGTAAACCATCCGAAATATGGTAAAATTTACGCTTTCGAAGTGGATGGTTTTGGCAGTTCGTATTTAATGGACGATTCGAACGTGCCAAGTTTATTGGGGTTGCCTTATTTGGGTGCGATGAAAATTGAAGATCCGATTTATCAGAACACCAGGAAATTTGCGCTTTCTAAAGATAATCCTTACTTCTTTAAAGGTACAGCGGCAGAAGGTATCGGTGGACCACATGCCGGGCAGGACATGATTTGGCCAATGAGTATTACCATGCGTGCATTAACTTCTAAAGATGATGCAGAGATTAAATATTGTATAGATACCTTGCGTAAAACGCACGCTGGAAAAGGTTTTATGCACGAATCTTTTAATAAAGATAACCCTGCCAACTTTACCAGGGCCTGGTTTGCCTGGTCTAACACCTTATTTGGGGAGTTGCTTTGGAAAACTTACCATGAAAAACCAGCCTTGTTAAAAGCATAAACATTTTAGAACTGCATGGCTGTACCGCATATACCTGGTTTAAATCAGGTAGGTATACTCATGCAGTTTTTGATTTTTAAATAAAAATTCCGTTACAGCTGATTGCATCATCCATTCTGTTTTCGTTGTACCGATCACTCAAAATGTGCTTAAATATGACGATCTGTGTAAAATAACTGCCAACTTCATTAAGTCTTGTTTTTTGAGAACTGAAATTTAACTAAATTGCTGAAAATTTATTTATTTAAGTCTTGCAAAAAGCCCAACACAACATCCAGGCTGATATTGAAGCGATTAAAAACATCCCGGCAGTATCCCATATTTTAGAAATTGTTTGTCGTACAACAGGCATGGGGTTTGCCGCAGTTGCCCGCGTAACATCTGATGCATGGATAGCCTGTGCGGTTCGCGATGAGATAAACTTTGGCTTAGTGCCCGGCGGTGAACTTCAACTCGAAACGACTATTTGCAACGAAATCAGACAGCATCGACAGCCCGTTATTATCGATCATGTCGCCAATGATCCTGATTTCGCAGGTCACCATACACCTTTGATATATGGTTTTCAAAGTTATATTTCCATGCCGATTTTTCTTAAAAACGGCGATTTTTTCGGGACGCTTTGTGCCATAGATCCCAAGCCTGCCAAACTCAAAAACCCGGCCATTACTGGTATGTTTACCATGTTTGCCGAGCTGATTGCGTCTCATCTGGACGCTTTGGATCAGGTGGCCGAAGCAGAACAGGAACTTAAGAAAGAGCAGGAAATAGCGATCGTGCGCGATCAGTTTATTGCTATACTTGGACACGATTTAAAAAATCCCCTGAATGCCATATCAAGCAGTGCACAGCTTTTATCACGCCTGACTTTGGACGAGAAAGGAGGTCGTCTGGCAAAAATCATTAAAGACGCTTCTTTCCGGATGAACGGTTTAATCGATAATATACTTGATTTTGCCAGCGGCAGGCTGGGAGATGGCATTTCTATTAACCGCAACAGCGACGAAGATCATGAACGTATGCTAACTGAGGTGATTGAAGAACTGCAAGCCATTTGGCCTTCCAGAAAAATTAAAGCCTCCTTTGCTATGGCGCAACCGATCCATGCTGATGGAAAACGACTGGCGCAACTTTTCTCCAACCTGCTTGCAAATGCACTTAATTATTCGCCTGTTGATTCTATTGTAGAGGTAAATGCTACCAGTGCCGGAGGTGACTTTACTTTGTGCGTAATTAATTCGGGTAAACAAATACCTGCAGGGGCAATGGAACGCCTGTTTCAGCCATTTTCGCGTGGAGAGGTTGAACCGAACCAGAAAGGCCTGGGTTTGGGCCTGTATATCGCCTCGGAAATTGCACGTGCTCACCAGGGCACCCTTAAGGTAACTTCAGATGCAGAAAAAACATGCTTCACTTTACACTTTCAGAATAATGTTGCTCAGCGATAAACTTCCTACTTCCATACTTTTAGAATTAAAAGTTGGCGACGAAATCAGCAATGATCAAGGACTTAGCGGTATCATCGAAAAGATGGAGATCAGCGAAACTGACGAGTTTTTAATGTTCCTTTTTGTATTGCCGAAGGGTGAAATTGAAGTCAGAAAGCTTAAACAGGTTTGTTAGCTTTATCTTCCTGATCATACTGGGTTGTGGTACGATAATCTATTTTGCAATTAATTTAACAATTTAGGGCTAAAGATTTTTCGGCTCCGTTGCGATTGGCATAATACAGTAGTAAGATCGTCCTCTCGACCGAAGCAACGCGAAGTGGAGAGATCTTAAGACTAAATTATTGAAATCAGATTTAAAAGATTTCTCTCCACCTGTACGGGCAAGCAATGCGGTTGGAAGGGCGATAATTTTATACTACGCTCATTGTTACCATGTTCATTCCTGATGATTAATACTATAAACTATCCTTCAAAAAGATAAACTTTTCCAACCTGCGTTTTAAAACTGTATTTAAAATCATTTCCTGATTTTTCTTCTGCAATGCCTTTAATTTTTTTAAGCGCATTCGGACTTCTCACAATACACTCTTCGCCAGACAACGATTTGATGGATAATTTCTCAATTTTACCATCTTTCCATTGTAGGTTAGTGATTTCGAAATTACCACGCGCCTTTAAACCCTGAATGCTTCCAGCAGCCCATTGATCGGGCAAGGCGGGTAAAAGTTGCAATTCTCCGGCCTGGCTTTGCAGCAGCATTTCTGAAACACCGGCTGTATAGCCAAAGTTTCCATCAATTTGAAAGGGTGGATGTGCGCAGAATAGATTGGTATAAATACCACCGCCTTTGTTATAATCTGTACCTGAGCCACCAACTGGTGTGAGAAAATTTTGTAAGATTTTATAAGCGTGATTACCATCCTGTAAACGTGCCCAGAAATTCATTTTCCAGGCCATCGACCAGCCCGTTGACTCATCGCCACGTGCAGTTAAGGTTACCCTGGCCGCCTTTGCCAGTTCTGGTGTTTTAATGGTGCTGATTTCCCTGCCAGGATGTAAACCAAAGAGATGTGAAATATGCCTGTGCTGGTCGGTAGGGTCATCGCGATCGGTTTCCCATTCCTGCAACTGACCCCATTTTCCAATTTTGGGTTTTAATAAATGTGCTTTTAAATCGGCAATATGTTTTTTGTAATCAGCATCAATACCTAAAACTTCAGCAGCTTCAATATAATTGGTAAACAGGTCAAATACAATTTGTTGATCGTGCGTTACCCCATCTTCGGTTGGTCCATGTTCCGGCGACCAGCCCAATGGAGATACCAATGTTCCATCCGGTCTTCTTTTTAAATGGTCATCCCAAAACTCAGCGATTTCTTTTATAATCGGGTAAGCGAAATTCTTCAGGTAATTTTTGTTTTTTGTAAAGACATAATGCTCCCAAAGTGCTTGTGCGTACCAGGCACTTCCAGGGGTGTTCCATAGAAAACTCATGCCTCCAAAAATATTGTTTTCTGTTTTTACCGTCCAGCCCCTGGTATTGGGGTATTGTTTGCGGGTATGCATTGCGCTCACTTCACGCATACTGTTAATGTAATCCAGGTATGGGATCACGCACTCCGAAAGATTGGTTGGTTCAGCCAGCCAGTAATTCATCTGGATGTTGATGTTAGAGTGGTAATCGCTGCCCCAGGGCGGATTATTACTTTCGTTCCAAAGACCTTGCAGATTGGCCGGTAAACCGCCAGGCCTTGACGAGCTGATCAACAGATATCGCCCATATTGGAAAATTAAGGCTTCAAGGGCGGGGTCAGCTACTTTTTTGTAATTGATCAGCCTTTTATAGGTTGGCAGATTTTGCGTATCAGCATTGCTTGTTCCAAGATTTATCGATAGGCGGTTATATAAATTACTGTAATCCTGAAGATGTCTTTTTAAAAGTTGGTCATAATTTTTGGTTTTAACCGCATTTAAAATACGTTCAATTTTAGGTGCCGGCTCTTCGCCCTTCCAGTTTTGCGCGCGTTTATTAAGGTAATTGGTCGCTGCAGTAAAAATAAGGGTAACGGCATCAGCGTTCGTTATTTTTAATCTCGTGCCATTACCTTCTCTTATCGACTCAAGTCTTCCATTTTTTATCTTAACTACAGCCGTAGCCTGATAGGTCATGCCGTTCGGTAGTTTACCCGTAATCTGAATGGTATTTCCGCTGGCGTTTATTATGCCATCATGTGCATCTTTTAAGCCAATAACTGCCGAGTAAGCTTTTTTCCGGTTGGCTGTAAAACGCAACACCATCACTTTATCCGGAAAACTGCAAAAATACTCACGCTTGAACTGTGTGCCTGCTTGGGTATAATTAATAGTGTGTACCGCCTTAGTGATATCTAGTTTGCGGCTATAGTCGGTAAATTGCTGGTCTTTATGATTGAAATCGATAAACAAATCACCAAAAGCCTGATACGTTCCCCTGTCATTTTCATCGCCTGTCCACAATGTATTATCATTAAACTGAATGTGCTCCTCAGCAACACCACCAAAAATCATCCCGCCTATGCGGCCATTGCCAATAGGATAAGCTTCCGTCATCCATTGCTGTGCAGGTTTATTATCCCACATCGTGAAAGCTTGATTTTCTTTGTTTTGAGCCTGAAGCTGGTTAACGAAGCAGAAGAGCAGTAAGTACGATAATACGGTGCAAACCATGTTTTGCCTGTAATGTAAAAACATGTTGATTATTTGATTAGTGTGTAAGCCAAAGATATATAAAATAGCATAGGCGCGTATAGATGCTCAGTCCGTAATCCATCCCGATATTTGGCAAATGATTCAACGATTTAAGCATTCAGTATCAAAAACTACTTGAATTTTATTGGTAACTATTATGATATTTTATTAACCGGATTAATAGATTTTATATATTTGACATAAAGCTAAAACGTTTTATCTAAAATGAAGTTACTAACCAAATCATTAAGCATCCTCACCATATTAATTGCTGCGACGCTGAGTCTATCTCAAGCACAAACCAAATTTACGCCATATGTAAATACCTTTATTGGCACTGCCCCCTTAACTGATCCTAAAATTTTAGGGTATGCCTTACCTGAAGGCTGGCGATCGTGGGCGGGTTTAACGTTTCCGGGTAGTTCGCTGCCGAATGCGATGGTGCAGTTAAGTCCGATTACCGAATTTGGATCTGGCGCGGGCTACGAGTACGAAGACGATACCATTTATGGTTTCGCGCACACTAATAAAGGGCACTGGAACCTGTGCAATATTCCTGTTTTACCACTATCCAACCCGAACGGTAAATTCGGATCAAAGTTCTCGCATAGAAAAGAAAGTGCGGCACCGGGCTTTTATCAGGTTTATCTGGATGATTACCAGGTAAATGTTAGGCTTACTTCAACGTTAAGATGTGGTTTCCACGAATACACTTACAAAGATAATACCGACAAGCAAATCCTGTTCAGCATGGGTAAAGCCAACAGTGGTGTTAATACGTGGAATATCGCGCAAGATGGTCCATCAGCCATACAAGGGTTTCAAGGTGGCGAAAACGTCTATTTTTATGCCGTAGTAAACGGAAAGATAGATCGGCTTGATATCACGGAGGCAGGCAAACGCTCCGGTTATGCCATCGTTCACCTCGCTGATGGGGGTAAAGGACCTGTAGAACTTAAAATCGGCTTATCGTTTGTCAGCATGGCCAATGCGAAAGAAAACCTGGCCAAAGAAATTGGTGATAAAACCTTTATGCAGGTCCGCCAGGAGGCTACTGATCAATGGGAGGCACTTTTATCTCATATTCAGGTGAAGGGTGGAACGGAAAAGCAAAAACAAATGTTGTATTCTTGCCTGTACAGGTCTTTTTTATGGCCGGCCCTGCGCAGTGATGTCAACGGTGAGTTCAGAGATGCAAAACGCAACATAATAAAGGGAACTTTTAATTATTATACGGAGCCATCACTTTGGGATACTTACCGCAATAAGGATGTGCTTTTAGGTCTGATTACGCCTAAAGTAACTTTGGATGTGATTAAATCAATGAAAGATGTGGGCGATAAGACGGGTTTTATACCCACATTTTTCCATGGCGACCACGGTGCCTCTTCTATTGCAGGCGCTTATTTGAGGGGAATCGATGATTTTGATATTAAAGCTACTTACCAGATTTTATTGCGTAATGCCAATGTAGATGGTGGCGCCCGCCCATTTGTAAAGGAATATATAGAGAAAGGATACATTTCGGACCCTGATATTAAAAATCCGCATGTAGAAACCAAAGCAAAGGCTGGAGTGTCAAAAACGCTGGAGTATGCATATGATGATTATTCGCTGGCGCAGATCGCTAAAAAACTGGGCGATAGCAGTAATTATCATAAGCTGATGGCCCGATCTAAAAATTATAAAAACATGTTCGATCCGGATACGCGGTTTATGAGGGGAAGATTAGAAAATGGCGATTGGATCAAACCTTTTAACCCGCAATATCCTTACTACGAATATATGTACAGAGAAGCCAATGCCTGGCAGGTTTCGTTTTATGCTCCCCATGATATGAAAGGTTTAATTGAGCTGTATGGTGGTGCAAAAGGCTTTGAATCCAAGTTAGATTCCTTGTTTACTGTGCCCTGGAATCCGAAATATATAGCAAGGAATGTTGAAACCATGATTGGGCAATATTGTCAGGGTAACCAGCCCGACCATGAAGCGCCATTTGCTTATACCTTTATTGGTAAACCAGAGAAATCCCAAAAGATTATCGATAAGATCTTAAATGAACTATATGGTATTGGGGATGATGGTTTGGCACTCTCGGGAATGGATGATGCCGGCGAAATGTCGGCCTGGTATGTATTCAGCGCGTTGGGTTTGTATCCGTTTTCAGCAACCGATCCGAGTTATATTATTACCGCTCCACTTTTTGACGAAATAAAATGGAAAACCAGTAACGGGAAATTGTTAACGATTACCAAACCGGGTAAGGGCAGGGGGATTAACCAGATTAAAGTAAATGGAAAAGTAAGCAATGGATATTTCATCTCGCATGATCTGTTTAAAAATGGCGGAAAGGTAGAAATTGCCACTAAATAAACTTTGAGGCACCACTAAGGTCGGTAAATAAACGGACCTTAGCGGTTAATTTTCCCTTTAGCTGTGAAGTACTGTTTTAACCTATCAATATTTATTTTTTAAAAAAAACCTGATGGTCCAAAACGAATTGTTCAATTGTGCGTGGCTGCCTGTTTAATATCCGATGTAAATCATCCGTAACTAAAGCCTTCTCACCCCTGGCTTGAGCAGCATCATAAGCACAAAATGTTTCGATTAAGGCATAGGGCATTACCTTACACTCCATCTCCTTCCTTGATTCCTCGATGGAAATTGGAACATAACTAACCTTTTCTTGTATCACATTACTGATACATTGTGCAAGCTCGCTATAATTTACTGCTTTGCCACCGGTAATAAAATAAGTCTTATTTTGGTGCTTCTCTGGTTTTGTCAAACATATATAGGCAGCTTCGATAATATCTCTTCTATCAACATATGCCCTTTTTCCATCCCCTGTTGATTCGTAGAATATGCGTTGTTTTTTTACACTATTTGCAATTTCACCCAGCCAGTTCTGCATCATTCCGTTTGACCGGAGAATGGTATATGGTATCTTGCTTTTTTTTAGAAATTCTTCAACTATGCCGTGCGTACGTGGAATAAAGTAGGGAGAATTTAGATCTGCTTCACCTGATGATAATTTTACTATATAACTTACGCCAGCCTCTTTTGCCACCCTGATTACATTGATCTGTTCGGTGCTGCAGTCCGGTCCGGTACCAGAGAGCAGAAATACGGCGCCACCTTTCGATAAAACAGGTTGCAACGCTTCCGGCTCGGACATGTCTGCACGTTTCCATTGTACAAACGGCAGAGGTATGGCTTTTTTCAGGTCTCTTGTTATTGCCGTTACCGGCAGTTTGGCTTCAGATAAAAGTGCGATCAGGCCGGTTCCTATTTTACCTGTAGCACCAAAAACGGTTATTGGACGTATTCCATTCATTTTGATAAATTTTAAGACAAAACTATCGCTAATGAAAGTGGAGAAATTGTATAAAACCGACAGATAGCAGGTTTAACTTAAAATAATATGAGCAGTGGGGTTAAACTTTCCAATTAGGGTAATTGGCAATCTGCTCATGGGCCTTTAGGATAAATTCCCGTGGGGCAGACCCTGTAAATTGCCTGAAATCGCGAATGTAATGAGACTGATCAAAATAATTACTTTCGTATGCCAGCTGACATAAACTGTTTGATTTTTTTCTACGCAAAATATCCAATGCATTTTGAAACCGGCTGATGCGGAAAAAAAATTTTGGAGACACACCTATATGCGTTTTAACCATACGCTCTAATGAACGCCCGGATAAACTTAATTCTGAATAAAGATTACTTAACGAAAAATCTGGTCCGGCCGTTTTTATTTTGCTGATGATGTATGACATCTTCGACTGTGAAGCATCAGCATTTTTGATAGACAGTTTTAGCAAAAACGCTGATAACAATGCAATTTTCTGATCTATGGAATCTGCTTCCATTAGTCTATCTGTCAGGTTATTGGCTACAATATCATTTAAGGCTGCAAAACTGTTTGTGAGTTCTGATGCATGAAGGCCAAAAACAGCCTTTAAGGCGTGCGGGTAAAAGTGGACAATCAGGTTGCTATAATTACCAGTCGCTATATTTTCTGCATGTGAGGTAGTTAATCCATGCAAATACAAGCTGGGGAAGGTGGTTCCGCTACAATTTGTAAAAGCATCAGTTCGTTGCTGAAAGATGAGGCCAGGGCAACCATCTGCAATGATTTTAAATGTTTCTGGAACAGATTGGTTAACAGAATTTTGTAGGATAATAAAACATTTTACCAAATGTTTTAAACTAGCAGCTGGTTCAATTTTGTTTATCATACATGAGCCAAGGTATCGGTGAAGATATAAATGCAAAATTAAATTAAAAATATAACTGATTTTGTCATATTTGGTTTTCTTTCCGCATTTGTAATGCCTGATATGCTGATTTAATCAAGGTTAGCCTGCAATAAAAAAATAAAAGGCGATGCAACCTCATGCTAAACCTTATCGTCTTTACCTAAATTCATCATTAACAATTCATTCATAACACTGACCATTTTAAACATGAAAAAATCTATCTACCTTTTTATTCTAGCTATTTGCGTTCTGGCAAGTTCTTGCACCATGATGGTTAAAGGTTTCGCGAAACTTTTGGTTAAAAATTATAATGATTATACCAGTACCCATATCTCTGACATACAAATTGTAGATCCGAAGGGAAAGCTTCAGACATTTGGCGATTTGTACAATGGAAAAACAGTTTATCTGTATATTTGGAAGGATAAAAAACTATCTGCCCAGCAAGAAAAATCTTACCTGTTGCTGAAGGAACGTTTTGCCAAGTACCCTGATGTTGCTTTTGCTAAACTTTATATTGGCTCAGATAGTGTATTAAATTCGTACAGGTTAATGAATAATAACTCATCAGCTGAGTTTAGGGATATTTTGAAAATTAGTGATCCGGCACCATTCATTATCGGGAAGGATGGTGCGATATTATCTTACAAAGGACCGAAACCGGAAGACAAAATTATAGTCGACTATGTGATTTGCCAGGCCATGAAGGGCGAAGATGGAACCAAATCTGCCAAAAGATTCATTAGGGGAGTAAACGGGAATAGCCAGTTTAAATCTGATAAATTGGTTGAATGGTATACCAAGCACTTTGGAGAGGCGCCTTCAAATAAACTTTCTATGTCTTTATCTTCAACAAACTAAATTTGTTTTAAATCTCAATGATTAAATCTTTATCATATCCATTGTACTTCTCGTTTATATAACCATGTGGATTGCATATAATTTCAGTTCTGCCGATGTGGTATCTCACAGGTGTATGAATATGACCATGAATCCAATAATCAGGCTGATATTTTAGGATGATGTCTTCCAAATCCGAAGCGTAAGCCGAAGATATCGGATCATTTTTGTGTTCATCAGGTATCGATTTTATACTTGGAGCATGATGAGTGATTACAATATTTTTATACCCAACAGATTCTTGCAGGCTTTGCTGTAGCCATAGTTTTGATGTTTGGTGGATTTTATAGGTATCTATACTCCTGAGCTTTGAATAGGAAGGGGTTTTGCGGATTTGTCTGTAATCGTTCATCTTTGCCTGACAAATTATACCATACTCTACCGGGCTGCCAAAGAGAGAAAAGTCGGTCCATAAAGTGGCACCATGAAATCTGACATTTCCAAATTCTAATCTTTTGTTTTCGAGAACGATTATATTAGAATTAAGTGATGCTTCAAAGATTTTGTCAAGAGTTTTAGGATACGAGCCTTTATAATATTCGTGATTCCCCAATAAATAGATTACGGGTTTTTCTTTCATGTTTTCCTTTATCCATTTAATGCCCTTTGTACCGAGGTTTGTATCACTAGCTAAAATCACCATATCAGCATTGCTAAAGTCTAAATCGGAAATACCAAATTCCTGATGCAGGTCGCTGATGATCTTTACTTTCATTTATTCGTGTAATTAGTAAACAGATATTAATTTAGCGCAATTTTAATCATCCCTACAAAGGCTGTTGTCTTTTAATTTTATATTTCCCGGGGCTAAGCTTGAAGGTTATTGTATTCGTTTTCTTTGTTAGTCCTGCTACTTCCAATTCTTTTGTTTCGGGCAGGTTTTTATTTACAAAGACCTTTGCGCCTGCAGGCAGGCGTACAATTGCTGTTGTGGCCGGTGGAACAGTAACCTGCAACTTAAACCCATTCATATTATTTTCGAATGAGGTGTTTATCATTCCTTTTACGGTTGGTACGTTAAGGGTTCCTGTGCGAAGATTTGCAGGGTCGGGCTCAATCAGAAAAGTTTTGTATCCAGCTTCCAGCGGTCTGATTCCAAACAGGTATTGTGCGATCACGATTTGGGCACCACCACTCCAGGCATGATTGGTGGTACCGCCTCCAAATCCATTTTCACCGATACCCCAACCTTCGAATAACGTAGTGTAATATGGATTGTTAACCATCTCGGCGAATCGCTGCTTGGTTCTCTCCATGGCATACTTTCCTGCTCCCATCTTAAAAAGGGCTTCCATCACATATTTTTCCATATAAGGGCTTGCATGCATCTGCGTATGCAGTAGCTGAGAAATATCCCTGTATTTTGACGAATCAGCAATTCCGGAAATGACAGCCAGGGCCTGTACCCTGTCATCCGTTTGTTTTGTGTATGAAGGATGACGATATGCATGTCCGTCCCAGCATTTGTTATAACCAATTTTTACATTATTCATCGTTTGGCGGTACATTGCAGCATCTTTAGCATATCCAAGCATATCCGCCATTCTCGAAGCGCCATCTAAAGCAAGATAATGCCAGCCCGCCATGATAAGCTTCACATCAATGTTATCGCCCCAGTCGCCCCAGAGCCAATCGCCTTTCCGCAATAAAGTAAGGCCGTTATTGTCCGTTTTCCATAAAGCCAGGTATCTTTTTATGGCTGGATATACTGCTTCAATCGTTTTACGGTCGCCGGTATTGATATAGTAGTTCCAAAAACCATAATAGCCAATACTTGTCAGCATCTGATCGGGAAGTTCCTGATTAAAGTTGCCGGGAACCGGCGCAAATAATTCTCCTGAGGGGCGTTGCCAGGCTGCGAGTTCACTTATTGCTTTCCGCATTAAAGCATGTGTGGAAATAGAATAGGTGTAAAAACTTTCGCCCATGAGCAGTACCGCATCTCCCCACCATTGTGCCCGTTCCCTGTCAGGGCAATCAAAATAGTTATCACGCATGTTAACATATAAAGTGCGCTGTGCCTTTTTCCAAAATCGGTTATAGAACTCATCACTACTGGTAAAAGCACCACTAGGTTCGGCATTATAACCAGTCTCACGATATTTAATAGCTGTTACTTTAACAGCTTTAGGCACAACAAGTATTATTTTTTCTCCATTTAACCAACCGTAAGATTCATATTCCTGGATACCTTTTTTCGTGATATATTCTGCTCTCAGGTTGTCGGTTCCACCAGATTTACTATGGTCGGTATTGATTTTGATCAGCCGTCCTCCAATATCATCCTTTACTGAAATAATGGGGGTAAGCTGCATATTATACGGCAGCTTTGCGATGATCGTATCTGTAAGATTACCTCTGAGGCGATAAAATTTGGCAGCCCTAATCCCAAAGTCTTTCCATTGGGGGATGGGGCGCTCTACCAGTTTATTCCAGGGGGCGCCACCCGGCTGGCCAATGGGTACCGCATGGCTAAAATCTGCAAGTGCAGTTATTGGCATGGTTTGCCAATTGGTCATATCTTTTCTGGCATCAAAACGGATATTTGATTCTGGCAGCCGGTAGTTCGGAAATGGAGCTTCCGTATCGCCATAAGCCGGATGGATACGGCAAGACCAGTTCATGTCGCTATTGAGCATGGTATTTCCCACATTCATCTTAAAATAAAGACCAGCGAGGCCACTGCCAATGTGCGAAAAGCCATCTTTACCAAAATACCAAAGTAAAATGGCAATCTTATTTTTACCCTTTTTTAAATACGGAGCAAGATTAACCTTATCTGCATAAGTATCCTTTGGGTTAGGTCCGCGTTTTAGCCCTCCTTCAAATATGATTAGTTTACCATTGATCCAAAGCCAATATTTGGTATCTGCGGCTATGGTGGTCAATGCTTGTTCGGGTTTTTCTTTAAGGATTAAGTCCCGCCGAAAAGCTATCCAGCGATTAGCTTTATTTACCTCCTTTAACGCAGGAGAAATCCAATAGCCGACCATTGATTTATCCTGAGCAAAAGAGGATTGAACTTTAATAAAAAATAAGAAACAAATTGAAATATAACAGATACATGGTTTTAGTTTAAAATTAGTCATGCCTAACGTAATCTGATGCTTTTTCATTTTTATTAATGCTTCTTGATTGTAGTAAAACTGTAGTTTCCGGACGGCAATTCAAATTGTAAACAATTGTTGGTCTTTTTAATAAAATATTTCATGATCTCATTTGGCGAATCTTCCGGATCACTAGAAAATTGATCTGCTGTAGTGGCGATGATAAAAACTGATGCTGTAGTGTTAGGTGGTATCTGGATGGAATAGTTGCACCTGTCATTCGCAATTGACCAGCTAACTGCAATTTGTCCATATAAAGATTCGTAGTGTCCTTTCGCAGATTTCATTTTTCCGGAAGGATCTGGTTTTGGGGCGACAATAAAATGTTTAAAGCCGGGATTGTTTTCATCACGTTGTATGCCCAAAACATTTTCGTACATCCACGCACCAACCGCACCAAATGAGTAATGATTGAAGGAGTTCATGTTGTTATTTCCTCCAAATCCCTGATCATGCGTATACGAGTTTAAGCGTTCCCATATCGTGGTTGCTCCCTGGTTAACCGGATAAAGCCAGGATGGGTAAGCTGTTTGTTGCAGCTGCAGATAAGCACTTCCATTGTTTCCACCCTCGGAAAGAGCCTTTAAAATCCAGGCTGTACCAATAAACCCTGTCATCAATGAATATTCAGGATAAATTTTACCATCATCGCCAATATTTTTCCTGGTTACCGTGTTATTCAGGTTTCGCGCCAAAAGTTCTTTTTTGTCCTCATCAATAATTCCTAAGGCTAAAGGAACGGCATAAGAACTTTGGGTATCTATTTTTTTTCCGTTAAACCGGGTAATGCCTGTCCCAACTTCTACATAAGTTTTATTAAAATGGGACTTTCGATCATTATATAGTTGTTGGAGCCTGGCTGCATCATTGTATTTCTGTAGCACGGTAGCCATTCTGGTAAGTTTATCAAGATCATAAATTAGATAGGCTTCCCATAATAAAGTTTTTTCGGTCTGGTCGTACTGTGGACTTAGCCAATCGCCAAGGCTAGACCAATTATTTCTATTCTTCTCCTCTAAAACATTACTTTTAGAATCAATCTGTTGAAGCAGGAAATCAACATAATTTTTCATGGCAGGGTAGTGTTCTTCTATCATGCTTTTATCTGCATATTGCTGATAACTTTCCCATGCAACCGTAATACCTGCGCTGCCCCAAAGTACGTCGCCAAATCCACCACCCAAGGGTGCAACATCAGCAAATCTTCCGTCGGCACGTTGTACATCTCTCATGGCTAGCATATGTTTTCTAAAAAACTGAGGCATATTTGACAAATAAGTTGCCGTACGGCTAAAAACCGAGATGTCTCCGCTCCAACCCAGGCGTTCATTTCGTTGCGGACAATCTGTTGGTATAGACATAAAATTGGCCATCATAGACCATTTTATATTTTGCCACAATCGGTTCACCAGTGGATTGGAAGTTTCAAAGGAGGAATTAATTTGATGTACGGAACTTAATACATCAGCACATACATCTGATAAGGCTAAAGGCTTTTTTATTCCGGTGATTTCGATGTATCTAAATCCGTGATAGGTAAATCTGGGCGCAATTGTTTCCTCACCGCCATGGGTAATGTAGATGTCTTGTGCCATTGCTGCCCTTATGTTTTCCAACATAATCATGCCGGCATGTTTTTCATATTGCTTTGCATCCGGATACTTTACTTCGGCATAACGTAGCTTAATGGTTGTTCCTGATGTAATTCCATGTAATTGTATATGCGGTACACCTGCCAAATTTTGCCCCATATCATAAACAAATACCCCTGGTCTTACTTCTTCCATTGATTTTGCCCTTAGACGATTTACCTTCCGAACTGTTTCCCCCAGCTGGCTTATAATAGAAAGCTCCTGATAATCATCAACATCAGGCATGCCATTCATCCTGTTTTTAGCATCCAGGCTGATTGTGTTTTTGAGTGGTACTTCTTCTACATTATTCCAGGCGGTATCCAGGTAGGAGGAACTACTCCAATTTAGAATCAGTTTTTCTTTTGTTGCATCATATACTTCGCCCTGAAACATACTTCCGTATATCCAAGGTCCTTTGGTAAAGCATTTCCAGGTTTTTGGTTGACTAACTATTATTTTTTCATGGCCATTGGCATAAGTAATCACCAATTTTGACAAAAACGATTGTCGGTCTCCAAAGAAATTCCAGAAATCACCCATATAGGTGCTTCCGCCGCTCCACCATCCTTCGCCAAGAATAACACCTATAGCATTCTTGCCAGAAATCATCAGTTTAGTTACATCAAAGGTTTGATACATCTGACTTTTGGTATATTGTGTTAATCCAGGATTAAAATAATCTTCCCCGATACGTTTTCCATTGATGTATGCATCATAAATACCCCGCGAAGTGATGTATAAACGAGCTTTTGCAATCTTGCCCGATTGAAGCATGAATGTTGACCTAAACATAGGCATTGAGTTTTTAGCGGGATTTATAACATGAAAAGTTGGCTTTCCGCTACTTTTTAGCATAAATGGCTTTTCGTAGCCTTTATAAAGCGTGTTTGAAGGGCTTCTGTAATTACTTATCTGTAAGTTAGAGAACTGAGCCGTTTCGTTTTCACGTACTGCAAATCCAATGTCAGCCACTACGGGATAACTGATAAAGTCGCCACCCTGTCCTAAAGGATTTAATCCAATTTGACCGATGAGGTGCTCTTCCTTTTCGCCATCTAAATAAATTTTTGATGCGCCTAAAACTGAAGAGATGTATAGCCTGTGCGGTTGGTAGGCATTTGTTGAATTGATTAGCGATAATGGTATTTTAAAAGTATGCAAAGGTTGGACAGTTCTTTCTCCCGGTTTGTAGCCTGCCCGGAATACATGAATGACTGCTGAATTTTCCTGTTGAAGTGCCGATATATCAAGTTCCAGCTTTATATATGAACTATCTTTATCTGAGTTCAGATTAAATTGATTTTTGTTTCTGTCCATTAAGCGCTGGTCATTCGCACCAAAAATCAACCCGGCATGCATTGTATTTGATAACTGATCGAGCTGTATGGTACAACTTAACTTAAAAACAGGTAAATATTGCGGATAAAGTACCAGGTCGTCACTACCGCCGCCAATCCATTTGGCATTGTTCCAGGCAGAAATTTTAGGGTTCATTAAACCTGTTTCGAACCAGGATTTTGCTGTGCTGCTAATTTTATTTTGATCCCATACGATTACACGCCAATGGTAACGGGTACGGGATTGCAGTGGAATGCCTTTATAGTCTATATTGATCGAATTGCCGCTTTTGATGATTCCGGATTTCCAAACAGCATTTCCTTTTTCTGAACTGACTTCAATGAGGTAAGCAGACTGTCTGTAGTTTTTTTCTTTAGTTTCCATTCTCCAGCTAAAGCGGGGTTTACTTACATCGATACCTAAAGGATTGGTTGCATATTCTGTTCTTAGGTCAACAACACTAAATTTGGCATCATGGGCATGAAGTAAACTGATGAAAGAATTAAGAAGCAGAATAAAAAGCATTTTTATAGATTTCATTGGCATACATGCAATAATTTAGCGTATATTTTTTCAACTTAAATTAATAATATTCTTCTTTACCAAGAATATATCAAAGAAAGTTGGCTGTAGTATAATCATTCGCGCAAAGTAATAATTTGCTAAATGAATTATATAAAATTTTTTATAGTGAGCCCGTTTAAACTTTTGCCCAAAATCGATCAAATAATTGGGATTGAATTCATCTATTTTATCCCTTTACAGACCATATTTAGCTAGTATTTCATTGGTCAGTAGGTTTCTATATTAGGTTTTCGGTACTTTTGCGATAGGTAATATTGATTAATAATAAAAGTGATATCAAGTCCTTTAGGATGTTTTATTAAAATTTTTGCAAAGGGATTGCAGCTTGATTAATTTCAGGAATAGTAGGGAAGAATTGTTTCACTTAGATACATGATTAATGCTTTCAACTATTTATTATATTGCAATTTTACAAACAAGGATTTCATAAGGTGCCGCATGTCACCAGCTTATTAGGATTATACCAAAAATATTTTTTGTTTGTATGGAACATATTAGAAAACAATTTGAAGAAATCTGTCCATTGACTGATGATGACTGGCAATCCTTTTGTGCCAATCTAACAAGACAGGAATTTTCAAAAGGCAGTTTGATATTGAAGGAAGGGCAAAAAGAAAATTATCTTTCGTTTATTGATCGGGGCATGATTCGTTTTTACGTGCCTGGAATTGATAATGATTTAACCTTTGGTTTCAGTTTTGAAGGGGAATTTACAAGCGGATACGATTCCTTCCTGACCAGAACAGACTCTGACTACTCAATTGAAGCACTTACAGATACGACGTTATGGCGCCTTACCTATGATGATTTGCAGATAATTTACAAGACGACGAGCATGGGCAATGTAATTGGGAGAGTGTTCAGCGAACGTTTATTTTTATTAAAATCTAAACGGGAATTATCATTGCTAAGTGATACTGCTGAACAGCGATATTTAAAATTGTTCGAAGAGCGCCCAAACCTCATCAGATATATACCATTAAAATATATCTGTTCTTACATCGGAATTACTCCACAAGCGTTGAGCAGGATACGAAGGCGTATTTCTTAACCTGGGTTCATTGTTTCGTTTTCGTTCTACATGCATCTTTGTAGAAAAAAAGAAAATGAAACCATTACTTGTTCTTGTTACTGTATTTTTTCTATCAATTATAATTGCCAAAGTTGCATTTGGAAATTATCACTTTGCGTTATCGGGAAGAATTTCCCTATCCGCAATGCTGCTGTTTTCGGCAATTGGTCATTTCGCATTCAATAAAGGGATGTCTTTAATGATACCTGTTTTTATACCTTATAAAGCAGAACTTGTTTATCTGACAGGGGTTTTAGAGATGCTGTTTGCTGTCGCGCTTTTCTTTCCCGACTACCGGATATCGGTTGGTTGGTTGATTATTGGTTTTTTATTGTTGGTGCTCCCTTTCAATATCTATGCTTCTTTAAAGCACATCGATTATCAGAAAGCGACATTTGATGGCAATGGGGTAGGATATCTTTGGTTTAGGATACCATTACAGATTCTATTTATTTTATGGACTTATTTTTCTGCTATAAAATATTAAACCGCGCGTCAAGAATACCTGGTCTTTATGTATGTTCCGACATTAAATCAAATTCATATCTTCAATTTTCAGAAATGAAGATGATAAATAAGTGGATATCCAGTTTGAACAAAATTTATACTGTTTCGGGGGCAGATTAAACTATTTTTGATTTTCCGGTAAAACAAAAAAAAGCTTGCAATCATATGATTTGCAAGCTTTTACGTAGTATTTGATACTATCCTCTGTGATCCCGCTGGGATTCGAACCCAGGACCACTACATTAAAAGTGTAATGCTCTACCAGCTGAGCTACGGAATCATTTTTCCTTTTGATTAAGGAGGTGCAAATATAGAGATTAATCCTTGCTTTGCAAATGTTTTTATAAAATGTTTTTGCCCTTTATCGTTAAAATTAAGTTGTCTGTTGATAATCCCTTGATTTTAAAATCGCTAAGCCTGAAAATATTTTTTATTTTTTTTAAATAAACTTAAAAGACAGGCAAACGAAAACTAATAAAACACAAATTTCTTATTTAGCTCCTTTGGGTATAAAGTTCAAAAATGACTGAAACTGCGCTTTATGTTTATTTTTATCGAGCTTAAAGTAAAAAGCACCGCGTCTGGAGCTCGATTTATCTTTCTCGTTTTGTTTGATGAGCAAACCACTGGCCGTAATTTTACGGATAAAGTTTCGGTTATCAATTGGTGCATCGTACACCTGTTCGTATAAAGCCTGCAATTGCGGTATGGTAAAACGTTTTGGCAATAACTCAAACAAAACAGGGTGGAGGGCGGCCTGGTAGCGGATTTTGTCCATCGCAGCTTTAACCATCACGTTATGGTCGAAAATCAGTTCTGGTACTTCTTTAACCTTAAACCATTCTGCATGGTATTGATCGTTAATCTGTTTACTGTATTTATTAATATCGATCAGGGCAAAATATACTACCGATACCGTACGTTCAATCGGATCGCGGTCAGGACTACCGTAAGCGTGCAACTGTTCTAAATATACATCATGCAGGCCGGTAAGCTCCAGGAGGATCCTCTTGGCTGCACCGTCCAGATTTTCGTTTTCGCCGATAAAGCCACCCATCAAACTCCATTGATCTTTTATAGGTTCAATAGCCCTTTTAATGACCAAAAGTTTCAGTTGTTCGCCATCATAACCAAAAATAATACAGTCAACAGCAACCAATACAGGTTTTTGATTTAAATATTTTCCCATGTTTAAAAAAGCAGATTTAATTTAGTATCGTTGTAATCGTTAATATAGCCCAAAATATTTGGATAACCGTCAAATTCTTCGGCGGTGTGTGTGGTGGTTAATACAAGGCATTGCATACCTGCATTCAAGGCAGATTCTACGCCTTTAGGCGCATCTTCAAAAACCAGGCAACCAGCGGGTGAAACATTCAATGCCGCTGCAGCTTTTAGAAAGGTTTCAGGATCGGGTTTGCTTGTTTGCACATCGTCTGCACTAACAATCGCATCCAGGTAATGGCGGATATTTAAGCCATCTACTACAAAATCAATATTGAAAGGAATTGCAGCCGAGCCAATGGCCATCGGGATATGTGCAGCCTTCGCACGTTCCAAAAAGTTGTCTAAACCAGCAATTAAAGCCAAATGCGGTAAATAAAGTGCCTGGTATCGCTTTTCTTTATCTACTGAAAGGCGTTCTATTTCTTCAGGACTAAATTTATGCTTACCGAAAATGCGTTCCAGCACTTCGTGGTTTTTACCGTACATTTCTTTTTTTACACTTGCGTAATTCAGGTCTGCACCTAAATCTTCGGTCATGATACTGTACCAGGCAAGGGTATGATGCTCCATATCGTTGATCATGGTTCCGTTTAAATCGAAGAGGAAAGCCTTAGGTCTGAAATTTAAATCGCGCATATTCCTGCTAAATTATGTGATTTTTTCTGATGTACGGAATGATGATCAATATTAACAGAAATAATATGATAATCGTTAACCTGACGTTAATTATTTTTTACTACTTTAGCTGTAACCAAAAATAAATCTATATGCAAGCATCAGGAGTTTTGCTAGGTAAAAACCACGATCGCTTCATCAACTTAAAAATAATAACTGATGAAAAAACCATTTCTTAAGGCATTACCATTGGCTACCTTATGCTTAGCCCTTGCTTTTAGTGCATGTAACCCTAAAACTGATAAAGGTGCAACAAGCAGCACGCAGCAAGATTCGTTAAAATACAGTGCCACCATTGACGGTAAAGCGGTTAAACTTTATACGTTAAAAAATAAACAAGGTGCTTCGGTATCGATTACCAATTACGGTGGAAGGGTAGTTTCATTGCTGGTACCTGATAAAAACAACAAACTTACCGATGTTGTGCTGGGCTATGATAGCCTAGGCGCTTACCGTAAAAAAGGGGAGCCATTTTTTGGTGCCCTGATTGGCCGCTACGGAAACCGCATTGGCAAAGGTAAATTTACTTTAGACGGAAAAGAATACCAGTTACAGCTTAATGATGGGGTTAACACCTTACATGGCGGTACTGATGGCTTCTTTGGCAAAGTGTGGGATGCCAAACAACTGGATAGTACAAAACTTGAGTTGAGTTATGTTTCTAATGATGGTGAAGCTGGTTATCCTGGCAAACTGGATGTAAAGGTAACTTATACTTTAACTGACGACAATGCGCTGCAAATTGATTATGGGGCCACTACAGATAAAACAACCATTGTAAATTTAACCAACCACGCTTATTTTAACTTAAACGGCGAAGGCGACAGTACCATTTTAGATCACGAACTGATGATCGATGCCGGTACTTATACACCGGTTGATTCGACTTTGATTCCAACCGGAAAATTACAAGCTGTTGCAGGTACTGCTTTCGATTTTAACAAAGCAAAATTGATTGGCAAACAGATTGGTGATAACGACGAGCAGTTAAAATTTGGTAAAGGTTACGACCATAACTTTGCCTTAACCCACCATGATGGCAAAACACCGGTTGCTGTAGTTAAAAGTAGCAAAACAGGGATTATTTTATCGGTTATTACTACCGAGCCTGGCTTACAGTTTTACAGCGGTAATTTCTTAACGGGTGCTGATAAAGATGGTAAAGGTGGTAAATCGTACCCGCATCGTTCGGCTTTTTGTTTGGAAACACAACATTTCCCTGATGCACCGAACCATCCTAATTTTGCTTCAACCGTGCTTAAACCGGGTGAAACCTATAAAACGAGTACAACCTATAGGTTCTCGAAATAAGGTTAATCGGTTAACTGTTTAAATTGGTTAACTGTAAGTTTTACTCAAACCCCGCAGGTTTCGAAACCTGCGGGGTCTTTTTTTTACTCTCTTCTATCGGTTGGTGTCTCAACGACCGAAGCAATGGTCCTATTATCACTGACCGAACGACTGAGCGCCAACAAATACGATTTAAGCTGGTTGGTGAGACACCAACCATTAGATAACTATTACAACAACCTTTCAGGAAATTGCGAAATTTTCTCGATCGTAAGCTGTTGCATAATCTGGTACAAATGGGTTTTAAACATATTGATGGTATGATCTCCACCTTCATTTCCAAGTGCGCCAACACCATACATAAACGGACGGCCCATAAAATTAAATTCAGAGCCTACAGCATGTGCCCTGGCCAGATCAACACCCGAACGGATTCCTCCATCCAGCATGATCTTCAGTTTTGATTTATACAGGTCATTTCCAGCGAGTTTAATTAAAGAATTGATTGATGATTCACCCGCATCTAGCTGTCGTCCACCATGATTAGAAACAATAACCCCATCAACACCGATCTGAATAGCGGCCTGCATATCTTCATCGGTGGCTATACCTTTTAATACCAATGGTCCTTTCCAGATTTCACGAATGGCCATAACCTTTTCGATATCAACTTTTCCTGTGAAGGTTCTGTTCATGAATTGTCCCAGCTGCGACATATCCATGCCTTTTTCCATATATGGTTTTAAGGTAGCAAACGAGGGAATGCCATGTTGTAGTGTTTTAATGCCCCATAAAGGTCTTGCAAATGCCTGTAAGATATTGCTAACAGACATTTTAGGTGGTATAGAAAGACCGCTTTTAATTTCCTTGTACCTAAGCCCAAAGGCAGGAACATCTACGAGTACAACTAAAACCGGGCATTCAACTGCTTTTAAACGTGATAAAATATCATCCCTAAGTTTGTTTTCAGTAGGGTGATAGAGCTGAAACCAGGATTTTCCTTCTGAAACTTCGGCAATGCGTTCGATACTGCTGGTAGATACTGTACTTAGTGTATAGGGGATATCATGTTTGGCTGCCGCTTTGGCCAGAATTTCTGGTGCATTGGGCCACATTAAACCTTGTAAACCGATGGGAGAGATGCCGAAAGGTGCACTGTATTTACGGCCAAAAAGCTCGACTGACATATCGATATCTCCACCAACACGTAAATAATTTGGTTTTAGGTATATATTATCGAAATCTGTTTCATTACGAATCAGATTTAGCCCTTCGTTACAACCACCTTCTAAATAATCAAATGCAAATTTTGGTATTCTCCTTTTTGCTTTACGTCTTAGATCGGCTACCGAAGGATATTGAGAGTGATAGGGAAAGGTAATTTTTTTGCTCATTATTTAATTTATTGTCTTGGGCGTAGGCGTTAAAAAATCTAAAACTAACACAATGCATTATAATCTCCATCCTGCACTATCCGCTATTTTAATTTTAGTAAGGAGCATGTAGAAAAATATGGTTTGTGTAGGGGGGCTGATCTGTCATTTTGAACGAAGTGAATAATCTTTTGCAAATAAAAGCAACATCAAAAAGATCTTTCAGTTCATGCAGGATAACAGATGAGGCGAATATGTTTTGTTAAACTCTGTAAAAAGCCTTCGCATTATCAGTGAAAATTAATTTCCTTTCAGCACTGGTAAATCTCTCTGTGTATTTATTGACCAGATTAAACCAATCCTGATAAGGCCTGCTGATCAGCATTACCGGCCAATCACTACCATACATTACCCGTTCAGTGCCAAATGCTTCAAATATTACATCAAAACAGTTAAACAATTCAGTTTCTGTCCAGTTTTGCCAATCGGCTTCAGCTAAAAGGCCTGATACTTTACATTGTACTTTAGGATTTGCAGCTAAAGTTTTAATGTTTTCTGTCCACTCCTTCAAATCCTGATTTTTTACATCTGGTTTGCCACAATGGTCTAATACAAATGGCTGATCAGGAATCTGATCAACCAGCTGTATAATGGCTTCCAATTGATTGTAGTAGCACAATAAATCGTAAGTATAATTGTATTTTTTTAACTGTTTAATACCGGTAATAAAAGCAGGATTCAGGATAAAATCACGGTTCTCGGCCTGCAGTACATGTCGCCAGCCTTTAATGGTTTTATGGTTTTGCCAGTAGCTTAAACGCTCATCGAGATGGGGGTTAAGCAAATCAACCCATCCCACAATACCTGTTATAATTTCGTGCTCGGCTGCCAATTTCAGAAGAAAATGGTTTTCTTCTTCGGACTGGCTCGCCTGTACAGCTATACATCCGCTAATATTTAATTCGCTATAAATATCCAAAAGATTTTCAGGAGCAAAATCTTTGCGGATAATTTGCATATCGCCATTAATCCAGTTATCTCTAACCGGATCGAAATTCCAAAAATGTACGTGGGTATCAATCATTTTAAAAGTATTAAAGTTTAAATATCCGGTCCGTCATTATCCATTTTTCACCAGGTTTGGCTCCTGGTAAAGCCTGCTGGAATTTCCACATTAGGCTTTCCCATTCCTGTACCTTCGGATTAACCATATCGGCTGCACCTTTGGCTTCAAAAGAAAAGCTTTCATTTACCTCCATGATCATAAATAGCCGGTTACAAGTAAGGTATATTTCCATATCTTCGATACCAGACAAACGGATACTTTCCTTAATTTCGGGCCAAACCGACTGATGATATAGCTTATATTCTTCAATAAGCTTTGCATCCTCGACCAGATCAAGCGCCAGGCAATATCTTCTCATATCAATTTTCGCCATAAGCTTTAACCATTTGTTTGCTGGTACCTAAACCGTCAATGCCTAATTCTACCACATCGCCAGGTTTTAAATACCATGGTTCTGGTTTTTGGCCTAAGCCTACACCAGCGGGCGTACCAGTGGTAATCACGTCGCCCGGCAAAAGGGTCATAAACTGGCTGATGTACGAAACCATAAAGGATACATTAAAAATCAGGTTTGACGTATTTCCATCCTGTAAAGTTTTGCCATTAACAGTTAACCAAAGGCGCAGATTGTGCACATCGGCAATTTCATCCTGTGTGGCTATAAATGGCCCTATTGGCGCAAAAGTATCGGCACTTTTTCCCTTAACCCACTGTCCGTTACGTTCTAACTGAAATTCGCGCTCGCTGTAATCGTTATGCAATACATAACCTGCAATGTGATCTAAAGCGTTTTCTTCAGTCACATAACTGGCTTTTTTACCAATAACAATAGCTAATTCTACTTCCCAATCGGTTTTTTTACTGTTTTTAGGGATAATTAAATCATCATTCGGGCCTGCAATAGCTGATGTAGCTTTGAAGAATAAAATCGGCTCGGATGGAATGGGGGCATTGGTTTCGGCAGCGTGATCTTTGTAGTTTAAGCCTACACAGATAATTTTTGACGGGCGTGCCAAAGCAGGGCCTAGGCGCACACCCTTATCAACCTGTGGTAAATCAGCAGATGCAATAGCTGATTTTAGCTTTTCTAAGCCAACTCCACCGAAAAAAGCTTCGTTATAATCGCTAACCAATGCAGATACATCATAGTAATGATCACCGATAATTACACCCGGTTTTTCCGCTCCTGCCTCACCAAATCGTATTAATTTCATATTAACAGTTTATATTTTGTATTTAAAAAAGAATATTAATTATTTAAGGTTGTAAATCCACCGTCAATCGGGTAATCACAACCGGTAATAAATGCAGCTTCATCACTACATAAATATAAGGCAAGCGCACCGATTTCTTCAGGTTTAGCCATACGGCCAATCGGTTGGGTTTTAGATAATTTCTCGAACATTTCAGGAATGTTATCCGGGTAGTTTTTCTGTAAAAAGCCATCTACAAAGGGTGTATGTACTCTTGCCGGAGAAATAGAATTACACCTGATGTTTTCGCCGATGTAATCTTTGGCTACACTCATGGTCATGGCTTTTACCGCACCTTTTGCCGTACTGTAGGCGAAACGGTCTGGCAAGCCTACCAGGGCTGCAATAGAGGCCATATTGATGATTACACCTCCGCCAGCCAAGCGGATTTGAGGAATAGCAGCATATAAGCAATTGTAAACTCCTTTTACATTTACACGCATTACGCGGTCGAAATCACTTTCTTCTGTATTATCGGCTTTGCCAATATGTGCAATACCTGCATTATTGACTAAAATATTGATGCTTCCAATTTGCTCAAAAACAGCTTTAACTGCCTGGTGATCTGAAACATCGCATGCATAACTGAAAGCCTGTTTGCCGGTTGCTTTAATTTCATCAAGTGTATCTTGTGCTTGTGTAATACCCAGTTCAATGATATGGACTTCAGCATCTTGCTGAGCAAGGATAGTTGCTATAGCCCGGCCAATCCCACTTCCGCCACCGGTAACTATTGCTTTTTTATTTTTGAGTGAAAACATGTCTATGATAAATTATACGTGATTAGATTACAAATAAAATAAATATTCTTAACTAAAAATTTTATCTTCTTGCCTAAATATTAACAAATATTGTCATACATCGTTCTGAATATTTAAATTAGAAAGGAAACTTAAAAACGGAATATTCTTATGGTATTTGGGCAATATCCAAATGATAAGAGATTAATTTCTTCTTATGAAAATGTAATATTGACCATCAGAATCTTAAAACCGGGCGATGATTCAAATTCCAACCCGCTGTTCAATCTTTTTAACACATTTACAGGCATTGTTAAGGATACCATCATTTGTAATTGCGGTATTATTATTTATTGCATTCAGTACTGAAATGGTTAAACAAGCTATGATGCCACTATTGTTTTTCACACCGATAGGGATTGAAATATCGGTTATACCAGATACTGAATCGCTGTTTTTGAAATAGGAGCCTTTCTCACGAATATCAATTAAAGAACTCAAAAGATCTTCCCGTTCTACTTTGCCATATCTCTTAAAAGTGATATCATTTTTTAATATCGTATCACGTTCTGCTTCAGTGATGTAGGCCAATATTACCTTGCCAGATGCGGTTGAAGGCAATGGAAATAAACTACCTTCCTCGGTAGAAAGTGCAATTGGTCCAGGACTTTTAACATGGCTAACCACCATCACCTGACTCAGGTACAAAATACTCAAATGACACGATTGGCGTATGGTATTAGCAAGTTCTTCTAATGGAAATTGTGCGGCTTTTCGAAGCTCATCAATAGGCGAATGCCTGTGCGAGAGGTAAAAAAGTTTTAATGATAGCCTGTATTTTCCCGAAATCTCATCACGTAAAATATAACCCCTGCTAGCTAAGCTCATCAACATCCTGTAAATTTCGTTAGGCGTTTTCTCCATACCAATGGCAATTTCAGTTTGAGATAACGGAACAGATTGTGCTGACAGATACTCTAATATATCAAGCCCCTTATCCAAAGCGGGAGCTTGGTATTTCGATTCTTTTTCGTTCATACAGGCTTAAATTTGGTTGTGGTGTGTTTTTGACAGTTCAAACATACAAAATGCATTCTTATTTATACGCAATAAGATTTTGTATAATGATTGCAATGCAATTCTAAAATGAGAAAGTCTGACAACTGATGCTTTTCTGATCGAAAGCATGGGATATAGATTCGGGGATTTAATTTTTAACCCATCAGGTTAACTTTGACGGGGTTAAAAATAATTTTTAAAACTGGCTAGATTCAAAAACGGGATTATTAAGGCCGTGGCCAAGATTGGAGGTTCAATAGATTCTTCACTGTGTCGTCAATGATAAAACTGATCGATAGATCTTCATTGCTGAAGAGTAAAAACGCAGCAATCTTTCATCGTAGGGCAATCATACAAAAAAGCCGATAATGTAGATCATTACCGGCTTCTTTTGCATAAGGAGCTTGTTTAGCTTAACCTTTATAAAATACCTCATTCCAATGCAATTCATTTCTGAACTGATTGATTTTGGTATCGGCGCCAATGTTAATGTATTCCAAACCGGCAATATTGGCAAAATCTGATAAGTGCTCGGTAGTTAAATTCTGACTATAAGCTGTATGGTGTGCTCCGCCGGCATAAATCCATGCTGCACAACCCGTTTTCATATCCGGAAGTGGTTTCCAAAGTACACGTGCAACCGGTAGGTTCGGAAGGTCATTTTCAGCTTCAACAGCTTTAACTTCATTTACCAGCAAACGGAAACGGTTACCCATATCAATTAACGAGGCATTAAGCGCATCGCCACCGCCAACGTTAAATACCAAACGTGCCGGATCAGCCTTACCGCCAATGCCAAGCGGGTGTACTTCTAAGCTTGCTTTTCCTGAAGCTAAACTGGCATCAACCTCCAGCATGTGCGAGCCTAATACCATTGCATTTGCCGGATCGAAATGATACGTGTAATCTTCCATAAATGCATTGCCACCCGGTAAGCCAGCGCCCATTACCTTACATGCACGCACCAAAGCTGCTGTTTTCCAGTCGCCTTCACCGGCAAAACCATAACCATCAGCCATCAAACGTTGTGCTGCAATACCCGGCAACTGAATCATTCCATGTAAATCTTCAAAAGTATCAGAGAAACCTTTAAAGCCGCCATCAACCAGAAACTTACGTAAACCCAGTTCAATTTTAGCTGCATCGTAAACCGATTGGTGTCTAGCTCCACCAGCCTTCAAATCATCAGCCATTTCATAAGTAGCTTCATATTCTTTTAATAAGGCCTGTATAGCTTCCTCATCAATTCCATTAATTACAGCTACTAAATCGCCAATACCATAGGTGTTTACAGAAAAACCAAACTTCATTTCCGCTTCAACCTTATCGCCGTCGGTAACGGCTACATAGCGCATGTTATCTCCAAAACGTACAAATTTAGCGCCTTGCCAATCGTTCCATCCGGCAGCAGCTCTGCACCAGGTATCAATTTGTTTCGCTACTTCTTCATCCTGCCAATGTCCAACCACCACTTTACGGTCTTTACGCATACGCGAAACCATAAAACCAAATTCGCGGTCACCGTGCGCACTCTGGTTCAGGTTCATAAAATCCATATCAATGGTATTCCATGGAATATCGCGGTTAAATTGGGTATGCAGGTGTAGCAAAGGTTTCTGCAATACATTTAAGCCCCTGATCCACATTTTGGCAGGCGAGAAGGTGTGCATCCAGGTCATTACACCAATACAGTTTTCGTCAACATTGGCTTGCTGTAAAGTTTCAAAAATCTCTTCAGTAGTTTTTACAATTGGTTTGTACACTACCGAAACCGAGATATTTTGGTTTTGGTTCAACGAATCAGCAACTTGCTGTGCATGTGCTGCCACTTGTTTTAAGGTTTCTTCACCGTACAGATGTTGCGTACCGGTAATAAACCAAACTTGTAATTTTTTTAAATCAATCATTATGTTTTATGTCGTTTTTAATTTTACTCAATCAAACCTCACAGGTTTTTGAAACCTGTGAGGTTTATGATTATCTTTCGGTCGTTGAGACCTAATCAATAATTCATTTATTCTTTTGCTACGCTGAACTGAGGACTCCGGACTTCAGACTCCAAACTAGCTATTTCTGTCCGTAATAAGCACCAGCACCATGCTTACGCTCATAATGTTTCTCAATTAAAGAATCTTTCAACTTTGGTGCCTGCGGATTAATCTGCTGCGTTAACAAAGCCATTTGTGCCACTGCTTCCAGTACCGCGCTGTTGTAAACCGCTTTTTCTGCTGTTTTGCCCCAGGTAAAAGGCGCATGGTTACCCACTAAAATCATTTCTACTTCTTTATGGCTCAAGCCCAGGCTTTCAAAATGGTTTATAATCTGAAAACCCGTTTCATATTCATAATTGCCCTTAATCATGGTGTCGTCCATTGGTGGTGCACATGGAATATCTACTGTCAGGTGGTCGGCATGGGTGGTACCAAAAATTGGAATGGCTTTTTGTGCCTGCGCCCATGCGGTGCCATAAGTAGAGTGGGTATGTACTATGCCACCAATATCTTCCCAGTGTTTGTACAAAACCGCATGTGTCTGTGTATCTGAAGAGGGGCGGAGTGTACCTTCAACCGTGTTCCCATCAAAATCTACAATGACCATTTTTTCAGGTGTTAAATCCTCGTAAGGTACACCACTCGGTTTAATCGCAAATACGCGTTTTGCACGGTCTGCAGCACTGACATTGCCGAAGGTAAACAATACCAGTCCCAATTTGGGCAGCTGCATATTGGCTTCGTAAGCCTGTTGCTTTATATCCTGATAGTTGCTCATGATAAATAAGGTCTAACGTCTTTTTTACTGTATTTTTCGAGGTAACGGCCTAAGCCTAAATACTGCTGGTAATGTTGGCGGTAAAGCTTTTGTTTTTTCAAATTAGGTTTGTATTCTTTTTCAAAACCGGTACCCATGGCTTGCATAGCGGCCTCAATATTTGGGTAAACGCCTGCTGCTACCGCGGCAAACATGGCTGCACCTAATGCACAGGTATGTTCAAAACGGTGAATCCTGATAGGCATTTCGAGCACATCAGCCATCATTTGCATAATATAGGCCGATTTTTTAGCCACACCGCCAATGCCAATAATTCCTTTTACGGGTACGCCTTGTTCTTTAAAACGATCTACGATGGCTTTCGCGCCAAAACAGGTTGCGGCTGCCAGTGCGCGGAAAAACCGCGGGGCATCGGTACCTAAGCCTAAACCGGTAATGGCTCCCTTAAGTTCCTGATTGGCATCAGGTGTTCTTCTGCCGTTTAACCAATCTACAGCCAGTTCTGCATAATCTTCATCGTCTAAAGCTTCGGCCTGATTACTTAAATTGGCAATAATTTTAGCTTCCAGTTCTTCTTTTAGCGCAATTGCTGTAGCCTCATCAATTAACGCAGATTCAGTTAATAAATGATTGAGTGGCCAGCTGATTAAATTCTTAAACCAGGCATACACATCGCCGAAAGCCGATTGACCTGCCTCCAAACCTGACATACCCGGAATGACAGAGCCATTAACCTGTCCACAGATCCCGTTAATCAATTTACCATCCAAATCCTGGTTAGGCGCCACTAAAATATCGCAGGTACTGGTACCCATTACCTTGCTTAAATAATAGGGTTCAATTTGTCCGCCAACCGCGCCCATGTGTGCATCAAAAGCGCCAACGCCAATTACTACATCCGTGCTTAGGCCCAGTTTGTTTGCCCACTCTTCGCATAAGGTTCCGGCGGCCATATCAGAGGTATCGGTATCCTTAAATAATTTATCTCTGAAACCAGCCAGAAGCGGATCCAGACTGTTAAAGAAATCCTCTGGCGGCAGGCCGTTAAATTCTTCTGCCCATAAAGCTTTGTGTCCGGCAGCGCAACGACTTCTTTTCATCGTTGTTACATCCTTACCACCACAAAGTAAAAACGGAACCCAGTCGCAGTGTTCCACCCAGGATTGTGCACTATTCCGAATAGACTGATCGACTCTTAAGGTGCGCAATAGCTTTGCCCAAAACCATTCGGACGAATAAATTCCGCCTACATACTTTAAATAATTGGTTTTGAACCGGGTAGCATGCTCGTTAATTTCTGCCGCTTCTTTAACTGCAGTATGGTCTTTCCAAAGCACAAACATGGCGTTTGGGTTTTCTTCAAAACCAGGTGTTAAAGCCAGGGGAGTGCCTGTGGCATCAACGGCAACCGGGCTAGAACCGGTCGTATCAACTGAAATACCTCTTACTAAAGAGGCAATTTCTGCACCACCGGCTTTGGCTAAACAATCTTTTATGGTGTGTTCTAAACCTTCAACATAATCTAAGGGATGCTGGCGGAACTGGTTCACAGCAGGTTTACAGTATAAACCTTTCTGCCATCTTGGGTAAAGAAAAACAGAGGCCGAAATTTCTTTTCCATCTGCGGTATCGACTAGAACAGACCGGACAGAATCAGTCCCGTAATCTACTCCAATTACATAGTTTGCTTTGCTCATAACAATAAATAAATGTCTAATTAACGTTTATTTATTTGAATTAAAAAATTTAATTATCCTTTTAATTAAAAACATCAATTTTACATCAATTAGAGTACTATTCATTAAGGAATGTTCAGCGATTTTAATCGAGGATTTCATAAAAATCATTCCTTTTTTTTAGTAAAAATTTTCAGCACTTAAACTGCCTGATCCTTTATTACTACCAGATTATTTTGGGGTAAGAAACTGAAATATCAGAAAAAATTAGCCATTATGTAATGGCAGCATAAATGGCACATTTGGACAAATACGCAATTTTAATCAAACATTCAATGAAAAAATTAGAACTTTCACTTCCTGAAATAAAACCTGACGAACTAAAATAACATTAATTTAATGACTTTCTGAATTCCAGAGGTGAAATATCAGTTTTAGCTTTAAATAACTTACTAAATGATTGAGAATGCTCAAATCCTAATTCGTAAGCAATCTCACTCACTGAAAGTTCGGTTGTGGAGAGCCTTTCTTTGGCTTTCTCAATTAGCTTTTCGTGGATGTGCTGTTGCGTAGTTTGTCCGGTTAAAGTTTTTAAAAGACTTCGCATATAGTATTGCGACATATTGAATTTTTCTGCAAGAAACCGGACACTAGGCAAACCATGCTCTTTGAGATTATTGCCTTCGAAATAATCTTTGAGCAGAACTTCCAGCCGTTCTAAAAATTGATGATGCGCTTTGCCACGCGTAATAAACTGCCGCTGATAAAACCGCTCCGAATAATTCAATAGTGTTTCGAGCTGCGAAATAATAATGTTCTGACTGAATTGATCAATGTTGGTTTGATATTCCTGCTTGATATTATCCGTGATCTGCTGGATTTTTACTTCTTCATCATCGGATAAAAATAAAGCTTCATTAACGGAATAATCAAAGAATTCATATTTCCTGATTGCGCTCGCCAACGGCGTATTCCAAAGAAAATCCGGATGAATCATCATCATCCATCCGGACGGATTTTTGCCATTCTCTTCCCGTATCACACTTAGTACCTGATGTGGTGCCATACAGAACATTACTCCTTCATCAAAATCGTAATCCTGCTGCCCGTACCTATATTTGTGATCCATATCTCTTTTGACGGAAATCATATAAAAATCAAATATCAAACGCTGCTTTACACTTTCCGGAGCCGGAGCCATATCTTCAAAATTAATCACACTGATGAGCGGATGTTTTGGTTTTGGCAAGCCACGTAAAGTATGGAACTGAGAGATGGTTTTTATTCTTATCGGCGAGTCGGGCATCAGTTTAATATTTAATCAAATTTAATGAATTTAACCTTAGAGGCTATTTTACCTCCTGAAAATAAATATCATTTTGTAAATCTTCCATCAAGGTAGGGTGTTGAGGATTCCAGCCTAATGTTGTCTGGGTTATTTCGCTTGAAGTTAGGTTATTAAGTTGTGCAAAATGTGCAAACCACCCGAAATGCTGTGCTGCTTCATCTTTGGTTAGGGAAACAACTGGAACCTGCAGTTTTTCGGCAATAAAAGTTGCGATGTTTTTAAACGGAACCCCTTGTTCTGCAACGGCATGATACCTCGTTCCGCTTATAAAAGGTTTCTCCAAAGCCAGGCGGTATAATTTGGCTGCATCCAGTACGTGAACAGCAGGCCAGAAATTACTGCCATCATTAATTATCGCAGCTTTTCCTTTCTCTTTTGCAATATGAATTAAGGTTGGAACAAAACCAATTTTATCTCCTTTACCATGAACCGATGGAGAGAGTCTGACAACGGCAACTTTTATACCCTTTGCGGCTACGGCATCTGCTGCATTTTCTGTTGCGATGCGGGGATGTGGATGGCTGGCGGAAAAATCTTTTTCAGTTGTGATTCCGTTTTTTGAAAAAAGTGCAGTTCCTGAAGTGATCAGAAACAATTTGTTTGTTCCCGATAAAGCTTCACCTATGGCTTCAATCACTTTTCCATCAAGCTTACACATTTCTTCAAATTTTGTAAAATCGTGGACAAATCCTAAATGAATTACTGCATCTGAAGCAATAGCTCCTGATTTCAAACTGTCAAAATCGTTTAAATCTCCCCGGAATGCTTTTGCGCCGGCCGCCATCAATTTTTTTACGGAGTCTTCAGAGCGAGCCAATCCCAAAACCTCGTGCCCATGCGCTAATAATTCCTGTACTACGGCTGTTCCTACGAAACCTGTAGCACCTGTAACAAATACTTTCATATTGATATCATTTTATGAAGCAAAGTTCAGATTTGGTTTCTGCTCCCTTGTAGCCGAAAGGTATTTTCTTGTAGCCGAAATGTGATTTACTCTAAATTTTATAATTAGGTGTTTAACCAGTACTAATCCTTTTTTGCTACAGGATATAAAAATTTAAACGCATTGGAAACTGCCTGATGCATAATTGTTCCGTGGTTCTCTTGCGGTAGAAAATCGAAATAAACTTTTACATTACTGTTTTTAAAACCTTTTATCTTTTCTGCCAGTAAATTTGCATCTACTTCCATTACCCTCGGTATTTCGGTTGGTGTTAAACCTTCTTTGCCAGCAGCAATGTAAACCTTAGTCTGCTGATTAAAACTACGCTCACTGATTTTGGATTCCTGGTTTAACAACGAACCATTGTCCCACCATAAACTTGGGCTAATAATTATATATTGATTAAAAAGTGCAGGTTTCTTAAATAAAATTTCAGTGGCCAGCAAACCTCCCAAAGATTGACCGATAATGGTTTTGCTGTGATCCGTTTTATACTTTGACTGGATATAAGGTTCAAGTTCTTTTTCAATAAAAGAAATAAATTGATCGGAGTGGCCGGTGGTGGGGTAGCTTTTCATATCGCGCGCAATTGATGTTGGAAAAGTAAAATCTCTTTTACGATCTACTGTGGCAATGCCAACCACAATTGATTTTGGCACCTGATTTACCCATTCGAAACTGTTAAACTGTACAAGTCCAACGATATGGATAAAATCCTCATCAGCAGAACCATCCAGTAAATAGATCACCGGATATTTTGTAGTGTCGCTTTGTTTATAACCTTCAGGAAGATAGATGTTCAGGATTCTTTTCTCTCCCAATGCTTTTGATTGGATTTCGTCTATTAGCCCCAGAACAAAAGGTTTACTGGTCGCAGTATTTCTCAGTCTGTTTTTTTGTCCAAAAACTACAGCCGTAGTAAAAATTAGAATAATAATTAAAAAGGTTTTATGCATATATTTTTAATGGAGAACCGGTTTTATGAAGATGTTTTTTTTTGGAAAAATACAATTTTCAACTGGCCCGTGAAAATTGATGTTGTTATTAGAACAATAAATAGATTAATGGAGCGCCGAGTGAAAAAGTTTTGTATCTTATTTATGATCCGGTAACCGCTATAGCAATTTTAATTATAGTAACAGAGATGCAAAATACCTGGAAAATATGCTGCGATTTACAATCAATATTTAAATAAATTTGAGGTTGTTTTCAATCATTACGCTAACAATCATTATTATAAAAATCTTCAGCTTGTTTCAGAATTTTACCAGAACGGTTAATTAAATTTACTTATATTTACGAAGAGAATGGACAGTATTATTTTCTGTCATTCTTCTTTATATCTGATTTCTAAATTAAGCCATCCGGTTATTCCGTTACCGATAACATGATAATTAACGCAAACGAACCTCAATATTCCATAGCTGATCCTTACCCATGGTATAAATGGGTTCAACAGGAAAAACCCATTTTCAGAACGCCTGAAGGCATGTGGATGATCACAGGCTATGAGGATGCAATGCTGTTACTAAGTGACCCCCGTTGTTCGCATTGGGGGCAGGACAGTCAAATTTTTCAGTATTTGAGCCCGGTTGAAAAAGCAATCGCGCAAACATTACATGCGCTGGCACCTGGTCATACGCCCGCATTTCGTAAGCAGATTATGCATCAGCTTGCTGCCAGAACACTCCAGGTTGATGAAGATGAGATGAAACAACAGGCAGATGAAATCCTTACCGGGCTTCGCTCTTCCACTCGTATCGAATTTATGAATGATTATGCCCATCCTTTTACATTCGGAACAATTTGCCGGGTGATGGGCGTACCGCAAGAAGAGGTGAGTGCATTTTCTAAAATAGTAAGTGGCTTAAAAGGCGGATACCTAAGTTTTGTTGATGAAAAATCATGGGAAAACGGTGAAGACGAACCCAAAAAAATATTTATTGATACACTGCGAAGACTGATCGGGTTAAAACGACAAAAGCCTGGTAAAGATTTATGCAGTGCTATTCTTGCCGTTGTACCAGATGGTAACGGGGACGATTCGTTTATCATTTCATTAATGGTTCTGCTTTTTTATGCTGGCCATCAAAATATGATGAATTTTATGGGAAATGCTTTGATTGCCCTTCAAGGCAGGGTAGAAGACCAGTCCATGCTTCGCGAAAGCCTGCCGCTTGCCATCACAAGTGTGGATGAACTGATCCGTTATGATTCTCCGCTTCAATCCGTTTTACTCATTACTCAGGAAGCAATAAATCTTCACGGCACTACTATTCCTGCCGGTAGCCAATTGCTTATTAGTATAGGTGCGGCAAACAGGGATCCTGCAAAATTTGAAAACCCTGATCAATTAATATTGGGGAGAAGACCAAACCATCTTGGCTTTGGCGCAGGCGCTTTCAGGTGTATAGGCGCAAGACTCGCGCAAATTCAGGGCGGTATTGGCCTGCACCGTTTTTTTGCTTATCTGAATTCTTATGCTATTGCTGACCATGTAAGCTGGAGTCATTTCAGCGTGCAACGAGGACCTTCTTCTATTTTATTGGATATAAACTGGAACCATGAAAAATGAACTAGTTACCGGGAGTGATTTTATTGACAGGTACGATCACATGATCCTGTCTGATGCCATGAAAGCCATGTATGGCTATTCAGGCTTTTACAATGTAGGCGATTGGACCAATCATCCTTCAACCCTGGAAGCCGCATGCAATGCGCTGGTCATAAAACATCTCGATCTGGTAGCAATGCCGCAAGATCCTGTTAGGATATTGGATGCAGGATGCGGACTGGGAATGGGGGCTGGTGTGATTGCCCAACGGTTCGGCAAGGCACATGTTGTTGGCATCAATATTTCTGAAAAGCAGATTTCGTTTGCACAGGAGGTACATGCTGGTATTGATTTCCGGGTGATGGATGCTACCCGAATGGAATTTCCGGACGAAAATTTCGATTTAATCATCAGTGTTGAGGCTGCATTTCATTTTGATACCCGAAAAGATTTTCTTGATTGTGCCTACCGAAAACTTCGTCCAGGCGGTCAACTTATTTTTTCAGACATGTTGCTGAACAATACGGAATGGGTTGGAAGCTGGTCTGTACCTGCAGCAAACCTGATTACCGATATAAATGATTATACCCAACTATGTACAGCAGCGGGCTTTCAGCTACACCAATGCAACGATATCAAGAATTCTTCTATAAATGGATTTTGTAATCATCTCCGCAACGTTATGCAACTGACAGATCTGGCCAACGGGCTTGAAAACTCTGTTATTGCCTACCTGCTAACAAGTTTAAAGAAACCATAATTTTAAAAATGTGGTTAGTATGGTAGAACAAAACTACAAATAGTATGGTCCCGGCGATGCATTCGTCAAGCAGGATGCAAAATATTTAAGAATGCCTGACTGTCTTATTTATCCAAGCATGGCCCGTACATAATCGTTCAGGAAAAGATTGTTGGGATCTTGTTTCGCCCTAAAGTACTCAAATGCATCAACTCTGCCATTTTGTTGATTTCTGCGTTTCGCAAGTTCTTTCAGAAAGCCGGTATTAAATGGGGCAGAATAAGATCCTGCGGCCGCGGCCGGATCATAAAAGCCGAACATCTTTCCGTTATGTGTGATACCGCCCATCGCTACCCACTCTCGTTCAATATCGGCAAAAAACTGCAACATAGGAGCAGGGTAGGAAGAAGCTACCGTAGGCTCAATAAAGGCTATAAGATCAAGGTTTACAAACGTTGAATCTGGGTTATCGGTATAGGTTCCTGCCAATGCCGTGTTGCCTCCTTTTATAAATCGAAATTCCAAAGGTGCAACCACTAGAAAGTCATTTGATTTTTTCAAACGGTCCGTTACTACATTCAGACCTTTCCACACCAGTTGCATGCCTGCATCACTTAAATCTGGCAGTTCAAAGAAATAAGACATAAACATTACCCTTGCTGCTTTACTAAGCCACAGATCGGAGTATTTTGCCGCCGCAGCGTCAAAGAGTTTTTCTATTTCACCATAAGCGAGATCCATTACTACTGTTGCTGCAAATGTACTTCCTGAAACCTGAGCCAATAACCCCGCTGCTTGTCCAAAAGGTTCAGCTATGCCTTCCAATGGTGCACCATACTCATCACTTTTAGCCATTTCACAGGCATTTGGAACCGTGGATGAAATATTCGGTGTTTTTGTAACAGGATTCGAATCTATATCCCACCTTAGAGACAGGTACTTGCTGGAGTAGGGGTTGTAAAAAGTTTCCATGCGAGTATGCTGTGCTACCAGACCTTTGAATTTGGTAACAAACGAATGCTGATCGGAGACTACGAATGTTTCTCTTTCAGGTTTTATGGTGGTGGCCCATGGGCGATCCATTACATCTATCGTAACGGATGTAACAATACCCAATGCACCCATAGAAACTCTGGCAAATTGTATAGGCTGCCAGCCGTTAATTGCCGGGGTATCTGAGTTTATAGTGGTCATACTGCCATCTGCGGCCATAATGTTGAAAGCTGAAGTTGTTTCCGAAAAGATGGGAGCGGCGGTGGTAGCGCCATGCACATCCACAGATGTCATCCCTCCGAGACTGAAAAAACCTCCTGCTGTAGCCGTAATCAGCATTTTGTTATTCGATGTAAGAAAAGCATCGAGTTCATCTTCGCGGACACCAGTGTTTAGCGTTACCTTTTGGCCGGATGGCTCCATCATGATATTCTGGCTACCTGCAGGGCCGAGATCGGCGTAACAGGACATATCAATCAGCCAGCTTATTTTACTGGAAGTATTTCCATTTCGGTTGTCGTCTGTAACAAGTGGTGGTTGAGAGTGCCGCTGGCCGGAAACGCGCACCTGCACACCTGCTGCAGAGGCACTCTGCAGAATTGCCTGCAAATCCGTACGGTTTTTAGGGTAATAATAAGTCTCTGTGTTTGCAGGAGCATGATAAACAATATTTCTGCTCCAGTTATGCCATGGTAGCAAAACAAGCACGGGATCCCAGGCAACATTGCTTACATGGTATCGAACATTAAGGCCATTACCTTTTTGATATTGGAATATTTGCGGCGCTTCAACATCTTTGCCCCACATCACATATACATAAAGCTGAACTGTAGCGCCATCAGGAACTCCCAACTGCTCTGGGTCTACCGTTTTTGACGTAAGTCCATTGATATTGCCCGTTTGGATGGACATTTTTTTTGGACCGATCCCAATCTGGTAGCTTATCTGGATCCTTGCAACAAATGCCCCCGAGTTTTCCAGGGTGATCATTCCAATTTTTTGTAGTGACATAGATGTTGTTTTTAATATTTACAAATACCTTTTGTTCAATAAGATATTTTTGTGAAAGGACTAGACAATGATAACGTTGAAACTTAAAGCAATTCGCTCGCTGGATGAAAGATTCTGACTTACTGAATGCGGCACTTTACTGTTAAACAAAATGAGGCGCCGATCTTTGGGTGTATACCTTACCGTATTAAAGTTTTCGGGCTTTGTACGGGATGATGCCCATAAATTATCGGATAGCTCTTCAAAAGAAAGATCTCCACAGCCTGGGGCTGTGCTGATGTAATAAACACCGCTGATGTAAGAGCCGTCATGTGTGTGCATGCGTTCATAATTCCCTGGGGATGAAATACTAACCCACGAATCTGAGATGGCGTACTTGTTACCCGGACGGGTTTCAAGGATATCCAGGTACTGGCCGATTTCATTAATCAATGCACTGTGCAAAACACCGAATTCGCTGCGCACAAAAATGTCTGGAACAGATCCGTACGTGGTATACAAATTATTACGGGTAGACAAAGGGAACTCCTGCTTCAGTGAATGAGCGGCTTCAACCAGCCGCTCGTTCGCTTCATTACTAATGAGGTCGTCCTTATAATAAAATGCTTTTGGAAAGAAATATTCTACAGGCATACTGTCCGGTTAAATCATTGGTTCAAGGATGGAAAAAATAGTGTTTTTCATATGCTAATCGTGATGCTGTCTTTTAATAAATCTGTTAATATTTGATCCGGTTAGAAACCTGCAGTCCGCCAATTGATCCGCTCAGCGCCGAGCTGAATACAACCTGGCTAAGGCCGGCATCCCAGTTATTGCCAAGAACCAGGTTCTTACCGGTATTAATGGAAGTTCCAATAACCTCGCTCTTGATAATACCGGTTCCAATTCCCTTGGCTAAAGCGCCCCATCCTGCAGCTACAGGTCCGTTGGTGGCCAACCCTGCAAGTGCTGCGCCTTTCTCGGTCACCCAAGCGCCTGCTTTTACCGCTGTTGCCACGCCAGGCTGGCCGAAAACTTCTAACAAGCCTGCAGTAGCACGCGCCGTAGCGGTAAATTCTGTAAGTGCTACCTGGGCTGATTTAGCTGCAATACCCAAACCGGCTCCAAAACCTCCGCTTAATGCGCCAGTAAGCGCACCAATGCCCATCTGGATACCGTAGTCTTTCCAGCTGAAATCATCGAAATGAAATGCCGAATAGGTAATCGAACTTACCCCTGCTCCATAAAAGACACCGGAAAGTGCTGCCAAACCAATAGTTGCTGGTGTACCCAATCCACCCGTAATGACATCAATAACCGCAGCCACTACATCAATAACAACACCAACAACGATTTCTACGGCACCGATAAATATTCCTGCGATGGCACTAAAGAAACTACCGATAGAGAACATACCTGTTGGATCAATAAACAACACCGGATTGTTGGAGGCATAAATATAAGGACTAAAGTACTGGCGGCCTGGATCGGTTGCAATGAACCGTCCGATGGCAGCACTGTAGAAACGGGCCCTGTAATTGTACAGCCCTATTTCGGAATCAAATTCCTGACCGGTATACAGGTAGGGCAGAAAGCCAGGGCTTGGTTCATTGATATTCGACAATGCGCCAAATGTGAGATATTCGTATGAGGCAACAACATTTCCACTGAGATCAATAACCGCTCTTGCAGATCCAAGATGATCACTTAAGATATGATAAAGCGTTGCAGTGGTACCATTTTCAAGCTTTCTCATAGCGATGAGGCCACCAGGGCCGTAGATGTAGTTCACAGATGAGCTCGTTTTTTCATCAGCGCTGATAAAGATTTCCTGTAGCGGCATTGCACTGGTACCCCTTACATACAATTTTGTTCCTGCCGGCGTAGATCCTCCCGTAACAGTTTTAAGTAATCGTTCGTTACGGCAGCCGTAAGTGAAATTTAACGTGGCACCGCCCTGTGTGGTATCTGCAATACTTACTGCCAGCATAGAAGCAGGGTCGTAAGTAAAACCCAGGGTAAATGGTTTACTGATCTTTGAATCGGCCATGTTCATGGAAATGGCATTTCCATTTTGGTTGTAGGCAAACTGCGCAATTACCTGTGCGCTATTAACATCACTAATGGTGTTTACCTGTTGGCTACCTTGATTATAGGCGTATGCACACGAGATGTTGCTACCTGCAAAGTTTTGTATGTTACCATTTTGGTCATAACTTACATCAGGTGCAGCAGGTGTGCTTACCGGTGGGTTTGCAGGAGCCTTTGCGTTTTGTAGCTGTCCAATAGCGTCGTAGGCATACTGGTATTCGTTATTGGTTTGGCCAATAACCTGTGCGGCAGAAGAGGCTATGGTTCCATCAAAATACCCGGTGTTGGCGTAGCCCCCTGACGTATAGGTGAGTGTCTCCTGGAAAATACTGGAACCATTCTGGTTCTGATTATTGATGTTCAACAGCCAGTTTGGTGCATTGAAACCATAGGTTTGTTTGATGGTTGCGTTGGTGAGCGCCAGCTGATTTTGCAATGGTGTACCCGCGGCATCATAGCTGAAGTTTCCGATCGTACTGGTTCCTGATTGGCCCGGCGTTTGCGAAGACATCTGATCTGTAATGCCGATAATCTGGTTTAATGAATTTAATTGGTAATAAACAGCATAGTCATAGGTTTCATTTGGATATTGAATTTGAGTAATGGTGCCAATATCATTGTATTCATAATTAACAATTCGTTCGTTACCACTATCGAAGGCGTTTACGGCAAGGTTGTCGGAAATGGTATTGCCAAAAATATCGTAAGTCAGGATTTCTGTAACGTCTGCGATTCCTGCGTTGCCATTATTGGCTTGCATAGATGAAATTCTGCCAATGGTATTTGAACCAATACCACCTTCATCATATATGTTTTTTTGTCTCCAGGTCGGCGTATTCTGCGGCCAGATCGGATCGGTATTGGCATATTGTTCTAACTGCTGCTGGTTCCAGGCTCCAGCAATATAGCCTGTTTCAATAGGGCGGGAGAGGAGATCGTATTTTATATAAATATAGTTTCCATCCGTTGCTCCCTGTTGGTCTTGTTTAAAACGAATATTCCCTGCCTGGTCATAAATAAATTTAGTTGGCGCATTTGTTCCCTGCTGCAGCGTGAGCAGTTGGTTTAAATAATCAAAAGTCTGTAGTGTCACCCAATCGTTCTGTACAGAATTGGCAGGTGGGTTGAAATAGTTTGGAGAGCGCACGATCGTCGGGTTGCCAGCGTCATCAAAGCCGGTTTCATTTTTGATTTCAGTACCGGTAGCAGATACATTTTGGATCACTTGATCCAATAACGTGCTGACTTCATAAAACACGTTGCCGTTGGGATTTGTTGTCGTCTTTTTCGGGTAAATCATAACTCCAGACTGGCCTGTCACAGCACTATAGCTGGTCACGGTACATTTGCCGCCATTTACCCTGAAATCTTCACCAGGTACGCTTTCCCGGACGATACGTGCAAGCGGAGAGGTTTCAAATGTTTGCCTTGCAAAGGGATAGCCGTTATCAGCAGGATAAGCGGCACTCACTAAGCCCGTCATGGTTCCTGCAGTCCAGTTCATGGTGGCAAAACCGCTGCAGTAGCAAAACATCGGATTTTGTTGTGGAGTAATGTATGCCTGTTTAGTCCTAATGGCCATTCTGCCTAAATTATCGGATATTAGCTGTCCAACGATCATTTGTGAGCCAGCATATTGCTGCGCCTGAATATTCATGCCATTTGCATTGTCGAATGAAATTGCAGCCATTGGTGTTAATGCCGTAGCGATTTGTGAAATAGCTACCTTGTTGCCAAAGAAAATAGTGGGGACACCAGAAAAGTTGGCAATGGCCGTATAGCTGAAGATGATTTTTCCATCTGCCCAGAAAACAGCGGTTGATTGGCCCATAAGCAATGTCCACTGTTTGTTCATGGTATACACTGCAATGTTAGTGCCATCCAATTTAAGCGCATAACGGTAAGCATTGTCGGGACTGGTAATCGTCCAGCTTTTGCCTGTAGCAGCACCTGTACTGATCGTAGATGTGTTAGGAAGCAGGAAGCCGGCATTATTAAATTCAGCGCAAAGCGCATCAGACAAGGTACCTGCATCAAGCTGGCTTGTAAACGGATTCTGGGGAAGATTAAACGCACGTGTATCAACCGGCGGGAGCAAATTTGCACCTGCCGAATCCAGCAACTGCCAGGAAGTTAATTGCGGATTCCACTGAACGGTAAGTGCAGATCCCAGACTGATTCCCAATGGCGTAACAGGTGTTTCTAGCAGATTGAATTCAACATCCAGCGAAAAGTCTGATTGCATAGTATCGTCTGCATAGGTGAGCGAACCTGCTGTACCTGCTGATTGCTGCGTAAGAACAGTACCGGCTACATTCCAGTTGCCTGTTCCTTGCTGCCATACAGCTGACCATTCAGAGCCACGGGTAAATCCGGTGAGCTCGCCACCATTGGCCGCGGTGATAGTAAGCGAGGAATTGGGGTCTGCAGCAGCAAATACACCTAGATTCCCGCTGCGTGACAGATAACCATTTTGAATTTTTGATGTTCTGTCTGCCGCATTGGTGGATAAAATTTCCTGTTGAAAACTATCCAATACCTTACGTTTTGTTTCGCCATTCGCACCAAGTATGGCTGTTGGCTCTTCTAAAGTATGATAATAACTGTAAGCCTCGGTAATACAAGCCAAAGGTGTGAACCGCAGATTATCTACAAGCACATTGCAGGATGTATTGGCATTTTCACAAGTGATCGTAATCTGTGTATTACCTTTGGGGTTGGGAAGATCAATTAATTGGGATATATACATCCACTGGCCAACGGTATCAGGGAAGTTGAGCACAGATGATGTGCCTCCAGGAACAGATACTTTCCATGAAGCATTACCCGCACTATTGTTAAATGCCGAAGGCTTTTTCACCCATGCAGAAAATATATATTGCTGATCCTGACGAATGGGTGTAAATATGCCTTGCACGCCTGCGGTGCCCATACTGCCTGCTGCAATACTTAGGCTGTTGGTACCGGTATGCGCATCAACTATGGTATGCTGACTGTTGGGGGTAATGTTCCCGCCAGATCCTATCACCCAACCAATTGGCGTTTCATAATTTTCAAAACCATAGTAACTTACCTCATTACCCGATAGACTACCATTTGGAAATTTAGCAATTAATGACTGTTGGTTTTTATCGTAAATGAAAGAGGAGATAAGCTGATTACCATCTACCTGCTCTGTTATGAGGTTGCCGGTACCAGATCTGGAAATAATTTTGGTCTTCAATCGCCACGCATCTGTAGGCGTGTCGGATGGGAATTGCGGAGCCACAGTGCCAGGCGTCGTCCAGTCAAAAATTTGATAAGCAGCCAGTTTGCACGAACCGGTACCGCTGCAATCAGTGTTCACCGTAGTGTCTGCCCAGTTACGAAAAGTGGTGGCCTGACTCTTAATATAATTTCTTGAACTATTATCTGCAGGTGCTACGCTCTGTGTTGACATGGCTACAGTAGAGAATATGTGCAGCTTGTTGAACGAAGCAGCATATGCCGGAACCTGATAAGCATATAAGGTTTCTGTGCGGATATTTTTTTGGACTCCATCAGCATCATAATAAGATTTCTCCTGCGATAGTAACACACCTGTAGTCTTGTCATAAGTGCCTGATGACCATTGTACAATGCCATCTTTCATGTTGGCCGTTTTTTCGCAACGTGCATATCCGCCCAAAAGGTATTTGCCTGTAACATCTTTTGAATAAACCGTCCAGTAATTTAACTGCGACGATACGAGGTTACCATCTTTAGCAAAATCTTTTTGGCCAAGTTGAATGCCGTTAAGGATATTCTGAAAATTCTGGAGTCCGCCTGATGGGTAAAGCGTTGATTGCTGAGCCAGTCCGTTAGAATAATAAAAATGGCTGCTTCCTTCAGGTGTGGATGTTGGTAAAGCAGCTTTTTCTTTAACACCGGGAACCACCATCACCAATGGATACTGCGCCACACCCATCAGGGCATTGTAAACAATTTGCGATTCTGGAGAGTTGGCATAATAGTAGGATTGCGTAAAACTCTGCGTGGCATCATATTGATCCTCAATTACAAGGTATGCCACGGGAGTATCTGTAGCCGACTGGTTGAAATCAACTTCATCAAGGTTCCATAAATCCATTGTCGGGCTAGCATCAAATGAAGCTGCAGATGAAGGGTAAGTAACCAGGAAGCGGCCGGCAACCAGCATCGTTCCGGCAGTACCATTGGGTACGAATGATTTTACATTATTCAGTTTTTGAGGCAGCTGTGCAGTTCCGTTTTTTAATGCTGCTACGTATGATGATGCCGTATTGTCACTGGCATCCTGGTAGCTGATAAACCTCGGTCCCCGGTTTTGAAGACTCTGTGGATCATTAAAACTGCCGAGTTGTGTTGATAATGATCTCCATGTGCCATCTGTGCCCCGGAAATAGATGGTTTTTCCAACCGTCATATAATTACCCGAGATGCTTGGGTTATTTCCGGATGGAGCATTTGACAAGATAGACCAGTTACCGGCATTTGGATTAAAGGCCGCCCATTGGTTGGCCGCAGCACCACTGGCTGGTGAAAGAATGGAGATGTCCTCACCAGTGGACATGTTCAGCCCAATAGTTGTTCCGGGAGATGAAAAGCTTTTCTGATTCCATACAGAGCCGTAACGCTGATCACCACCAGCATCGCGCAATAGTGCCAGGTTATTATTTACAGTGGATCCAACGATTGATGTCTGGAATATTTGATAAAGTGAATTTCCGCTTACAACAGGGGAAGATAAATCAACGGAGCCAGGCGATGAAGTGTTGAGTACAGAGAAATTTTCATCCCAGTTAAATAATCTCAGGCTATAGTTAATAGCAGTACTGGTAGTGGTTGTTGCAAATATAAGTACCAATGAACTTGGTGTAGGGCTGATCGCGAGATAGGCTGTATTGGTTGGCTGATCTACTACTACATCAACATTGCTTAACGTCCATGTACTGCCCGTTTTCCATGTGCCATCTAAAGCCCGGTAAAACAGATAGTTTTTGAGCTGACGGTAACTTTGGAGATAACAGGACACGGCATAAAAATTCTGAGTCGCAGTAATAGATGCCATTACACAATCTGAAGAATTGGGCAGCAGCGGAGATCCGTTTCCATTCCACATGCCATCCTGCCAGTTATACGAAAATCCCTGTACACGGTTAGTGGTGTAATCGGTATTGTAAGCCATCACAAAACTATCTCCGGCAACAAAAACAGATTGAGCTTTAGAATTGGTTTTTATGGTAAGTATGAAAGGCTGATTATTGTACATCACCCATTTTCCAAATTTTAAATCCTGTTCTGCATCATCATTGCGGAATAGGTACAATTCGTCGTTGCCGGTGGAGCTATTGCGGAGGGAAAGCGCAAAGAAATTCTCAGTGGTTTGCACCATCAGGCTGCCGGTTGCTACAGTCTTATTGATGTTTACCGTCTGGTTTACCCACTGCCCATTCCAAGATTGTATTCTTACCTGCACCTGGTTACTGCTCTGGTAGGTGAATACAACGTAATCTGATCCAAACCAAACGCGCGGAACACTGCCGGTGACAGGATTTTGCAGCTGTACTTTTTTTGATGAATTAGCTGATGTTATGGTCTGCACCTTATATTCAAAGGATGCCTTACCACCTTCGGGGTATGTAACGGCACTTAGGGCACCAGGATTCGTGCTGGACGAATTGGTAGGGAAATATTCGAAATTCATTGCTGGAAGTGTTTCGCCATTGTTGGAGTATTGAAACACTGACTGAAGACATCGCTTGAACATCAGCGAATAGTTGCTGTCTGAAGATACAGCATTATTCATGAAATCGTAAGTAAACTTCATGCCCAAAAGTAGGTTGCCATCTGCATCTTCCACGTCAACAGAATCTAAGAAATAGGTTTCATACCTGTCCTGATAAGCGTTGGGAGAGGGGGGCGCTATCTGGGTGTGTAGCGGCTGGTATTCAACAATCGGTTTGCCGTCACTGGTACTGCCGGGATTAAGCATGCCAAATTTATTTCCATAATTCAAGGTAATAATACGGCCGTAGCTGTCAATTACTTTTCCAAGGTAAGAAGCTTGCGTATAGGCCAGTCCGGAGGAGATTAATTTCTGTGATACACTGATATATTGATAATGAATTGAATTACCCATGGGCGTTACAATGGAAACGAGATTCCAGGCGGTAGGATAAAGTACCTGTGTTGCGCCCACATTGCTGGAACCAATCCAGTTCCCCCAGCTTATGCCCCATTGGGTACCATTTGAAGCCGTGTCGTTTCCGGCACCATAAGTATAGGTAAAACCATCTTCCTTTATGATGATCCAAATCTTTAATGCAGGGTTATACTGTACAGACCAGAACTGGAAATTACGCAGTTGAAATATCCAGTTCCCGTTTACTGTTTCACCGGTTTTTATCATTGGATTAGCACTGCCGCCTGAGACCAGATAATACTTATCAGACGTTACAGATGCACTTCCGCCCTTGTCTACCGTAATCATTTCAATAGGCATTTGCCATCCTAAACCCAGAATGCCGGTAGGAGCCTCTGTATTCCAGGTATTTAAATTGTTTTTTACATTGCTGGAATAAAGAACAGATAGTTTTACATCAAGGCCTTCCTGCCCTGGTAAGGTCATCAGATCCAAAGGCATAGATACACAGCCGCGGAATTTGTTGACACTACTCTTAATGTTTCCTATTGCCGTTTTATCAAACTCAAAAGAGTGTAATGCAGGCACTTCAGATTGAGCAGCACTGCTGCCATTATTTGCTGGTTTAGTAGACATAACAGGATGGATTTTATTTGAGAACTTTTAGTGATTGAAGTTGGAGATGCGTTGTTTGGATAAAAAATGTATGCTCGGTATTTTAATTCAAAACAGTAAACTGTTTTTCTATCTTTTCAGGGGAAAGTTGTTCTATTTGTGTTGGAAGGGTTTTAATACAGGTTCCTTCTTTGGGAAGGGTAGTCATTATATGCCTCAGGTAAAAGTCGTCAGGTACATGAAATACACTTGTTTTTGCGGGATCTGCTGCCTCATCTACATGGCAGCAAAGCAACGGTAAATGGGCCGGTATGGCCACACCTGCAGCAACAGGTCTCATGGCCATGCTTAAATTGGGCGGTGAACCATGAATTACTTTTGTATTCATGAATAACACTTGTCCGGCCTTCATAGGTATATAATGCATATAACCGGCTTCAATAGTGTCTACCCATTCGGGGTAAGGCAGCATGGTAGGTGAGCGGTAAAGATTTTTTAAGCGATGGCTTCCGGGCAAAACGCCAAGGCAACCATTGTTTTTATCTACGTCAACGAGCGGGCACCAGATACTGAGCCCAACGTGGTTTTCTTCTTCTACAAAAGTAGGATCCTGGTGCAGCGGGAACTTACCATATTCTGAGTCTGCCCGTTTGGCAACGAAGCTCCCTAACACAAATTTGTATTCATTTAATACTGGAAGCAGGCTCCGTTCAAAAACCGGCAAAACGTTTTGATGGATGAAACGTCGCATTTCGACATCGTGGAGTACAACCGAAGCGACAATATCAAACGTATGTTGCGCCTCAACTGCTGTAAAAACCGACTTTAAGTCGGCTATATCTTTTGCCGTAAGAAGATCCATAACCACATATCCCTGCTCCCGGAAAGTTGCATCATATTGTTGGTCAGTGAATACACTTTGTGCCATAATTTATTGGATTAAAAAAAATGAATATCACATCCAGTTATATATTACGCTGCTGTTGTGCGGTGCTTTTGTTGGAATAATTTTTGAAAGTACCCGCATAATAGTTGCAGTGGTAACAATGGATTTTTTGTCTTCATAGTATGTTCCCGAAGGATTGTTCCAGGGCTCGTAACAGAAGTTATCTGTCACACGGAGATTTGCTGAACCATACCACTGCCCATTCTCTGCCTGCCAGTTGAGTAAGGTGCGAAGATGGGTGCCTATTTTTTCATCAGCATAACCCCTGATGCATTCAATGCCGATATAACAGGCAAGATCAAAAGCGTTGTCGATCTGTATAGAGGATACATCATATTCATAAGTATCCAGCGGCTCCTGCAGTCCCAATCGATCCAGTACTTCCAAAGTGATGAATGTACTGTAATAGGGGTTTCGCCACCAATAGGAACGCCAAAAGCCATTGTCCATCCGGTGGGTGTGCAAAGCTTTTTGAAACGGATCAAAAAATGTTGTCTGATCTTCCACAGACATTCCGTGATAACCCCAGGGAGTAACATCCCAATGACCTGTTGCCCATGCATCAGGTTCGGTATAGGTGGCAATACAATCATTTTCCCGCCAGTGTTCCCTGAAAAATAAACGATCAGCTGCCTCAACAGGCAGACCAAGTTCATCAAACAGTGCAACGGCCATCGCAGTTGAATCTGCATCGGGCCCTGTTCTGGCATTAAATCCCCATCCGGAATGGTAGCTCCGCTGCGCTGCAAGCCAGTTGGCCGCTTTTGTTGCAGCATCAATAGCTTCATTATTGCCGCTTTTTTTGCCATACTGTGCCAATGCATGTGCTGCGTATGCAGTAACCCATTGGTCTGAAGTGCCCACAGGCAGATGATAATCATCCCAGCTGCCATTTTCGTTCTGGATGGATATCAGGTAGCGCATCGAATCTTTAAGCGCTCCCCATATTTCGTCTGATTCAGGCATGCCACTTTGTATATCATGCTTCAGATATAGATTCAACCTTGGCTTTTGATCCAAAGTAAGTCCAAACCCGATGAAGGCAATATGATATTCCTGACTGTCCAGCATGATGCCGGTATCAACAGGCGTAATCGAAAAGTGCGTTGTTAATTGGTTTATAATGGTGTGCCATTCAGCAGATGTGTATCTGAGGCAATGGCCACAAAGGTCAACTTTTACATCTGCATGCGCTCCGGTTTGGAGATTAAAGCCAACACTCATTACCAACCCATTTAAATCTGTTTTATATTTTTCTGTAGCAATGGCAAGAAAATCTTTCATTTCCTGTGATGAAAGCAGCTCGATGCCTAAATGCTGAAAGTCTGTCGTGTCGCGCATCCGGAAGTAGATCTTCGCCCTTGAATTTTCAAGTGTGCTGCCCTCTAATCCTGCACTGGCTACAACACAGTGTTCTTTTAGTTTATTTATGATGATCATGGCATCATGGGCCGAAGGTAGAACTCCTTTGAGCCAGGCAACTACCGTATTCCATCCTTTTTCCTGGCTAAGGGGGGCCATTTCCAGGTAGAAAGCAATTCCGGGCTGTTGCGGACTCGTGCCAATCCATACAAATCCTTGTTTGTAAATGTTACGGTCATCTTCATTTTTTGGCAATAACATTTCAATCGTCTTTTCAGCAATCTCTTTCAAATCACTGCTTCCACTACTGTTTATAGCGTGTCTAAGTGTTTTGATAGCGGAATGATACCGCGACTCGGTGGTGGTGTGAAAGGAACCTGGATCGCCAATAACCCTAAGTGATGCGCCCTTGCCGGAAGTGGTAATGCAAAGTTGTAATGGTGAACTATCATTGTTCAGGCAGGAAGCGCCAATAATAAAATCTTCGGAGCCGGAATCACAATCAAGAAGCTGGTAACAGCTATCTGTCAGAGAGTTGGCCGTAGGTTGAATGCGCTCAGCAAGCGAAATAAGCCGTTGAACTTTTTGGCCGAGGCGTACACTACGAATCATAATTTTTTAAAGTTGAGCGGAAAGGATAAATTAGATTTTGATTGAGGCGCTTATAAACCCCACGGTCGATTTATAGATCAGCCGTGGGGTTGGAATAGTTTAAATTGCGATTGCAAACGAATAATCTTGCAATGTAAATGATGAATTAACTGCCTGGCACAATATTGATCTGAGGAGCCTGGCCGGTATTGCTACCTTTTGATCCAGATACACCATTTGAACCCGTATTTCCAGGGGTTCCGTTTGCGCCTCCTGATGAACCACCAGTACCAGCTGTGCCGCCGGTACCTCCAATACCGCCGGTACCTCCATTTCCTGGAAGAGCAGCTATTGGATGAGCAATCAGTTGAGAGCCTGCATCCAGACTTCCGTAAGTAATGTTGATCAAACCACCATTACCGCCATTGCCACCATTGGCGCCTTTTCCTCCAGCTCCGCCATTACCGCCGTTACCGCCGTTATAGCCACCACGGGAATAGGCTCCGGAACTGTCGCCATTACCGCCATTGCCACCATTACCGCCGTTACCGCCGTTACCGCCCGCACCGCCGTTGCCACCATTACCGCCTCCGCCTACAACGGAGAAAGTACCGGTAACTTTACCAATATACATGGTAGTAGCAGGAGAATCGCCGCCAGCACCGCCATCACTGGCATCACCACCATTACCACCGATGGCACCACTGGTACCATTAGAACCATCGTTACATCCGGAAGCCCAGTTGCAACTTGCGTTCTGACCAGCAACGCCATTCTGCCCGTTTCCACCTGCTGTACCATTTGTGCCTGCCGCACCTGGTGCACCAAGAATATTGATATCTCCGGTGGCTTGTTGTGAAACTAACGCTTTCGCATTGTTGTTTGTTGATTTGACTAGGGCAGCAATAGAAATTTTACCTGTTGTCTGGACAAAAATTTGCCCTCCAGGTAAAACGGTTACTGTTCCGAACTGATTGTTAGTGTCCGTGATGTACAGCGGACTCGACGGACTTACTGTCACGTCTAATGGTGTCGATGAGGTTGACATAGAATTGTTTTTTTAGATGGTTAAAAATTTAGTAATTAATATATAAATAAATTGTATTATTAAAACTAATATTATGAATAAAATTAATACATATAAATTTAATTTCCAAATAATTAAATGATTTAAAAATTTAAAATGAAGCTTTAAATAATAAAGCTGTAAGAACAGCGCATCAAACGAGTTCTCGCTGTATGTACAGGCAAAATCATTTTCGGTTTTTTTTCACTTGAAGATATACGGAGCCTGTCTTTTACTTCTGCAGATTACCGCAAATAGCTTCCCGGCGGAAAAGGCTGATACAATTGTATTTAGATTTTTTAATGGTGTTTCAAGAATAGTATTTAATCATAAATATCATATATTCAATTACTTATGTAGTTACGATCAGAGTGGGTTTACCAAATCATTCAATGTTAAAATCAAGGCATTCGGATCAATTTTGAAGGGAATTAATTTTTTCTGCCAGGGCCAACTGAATTATTTTAAACCGCTGGTTTTAGTACATTGTAATTGTTTTATATGACAAGAGTATTAAGATTAAAGAATTCTAAATATAGAATAATATCGTTATTTAAAGTATTATTAATTATACTTAATTGTATTTATATTACAAATTATGTGTAATTTTAATATTATATATAAATAAATATAAAATGACGTTAATTTTTATTCAATTTTGATTGTGAAACCCAGAAAAGGATTGTTGTCAAAGATAATTTACTAAATTTAGTGCATCATCTCCACGACAATCACCTGCACCTGATAGCTATGAAAAAGAAAATCCTGTACATTGTTACGTCTAAAACCAACATGGGAGATCTTGCCTTGTGCCTGAGCTGGATAAGGGATCTGGGCCGCAAAAATTATAGTTACAGTTTTGTCCTTGATCCGGACCTGGTGCCGTACATCAGTAGTCTGGATAGTTACCTGACTTTTGATAAAGACCGCGACATCAGGAAAACGATCCTGGAAGCTGTTGATCAATTCGCTGCCGAGGCAATAATTTTTGCAACCAACTCCTTTTGGAACCTGCCGGGACATAACAGCTGTAAATTCGGTAAATTTGTCTTAAACAAGGAGGATGTAAGCATACCGGTCTTTTCTTTTGATCCGTTTGAATCGGGCTTTAATCATATCATGCCCCAATCGGGCCACATTATACCGTTTTCTGCTGTACCAGACTGGGTTTATGCCTTGAGGTACATGTCTATCCCCCCGCTAACTGCAAATGCACGACATTTTTTTGCCGAATCTGTTTACAATAAATCAACGTTGATAGATCCTGCCAGGGTTATTTCTAAATGGGAAGGCAAAACGGGCATGAAGACCATTTTTTACCCGCTTTCTAAAGATCGTTTTTATTTCATACAGCAACATTATCCCAATTATTTCGGTTACCTGGGCGAAATATTTAGCGAACTGGCGGCCGACCGTATACAGGTGCTCACTATTTTACCAGAAAAGATCCCCGAATTTGAAGCCTTGGAAAATGTAATTATCCTGCCGCCAATACCTTACGAAGATTTTTTAAGCCTGATTAATGCTTCAGACCTTTACCTTACGGATTCGTTTATATCATGTATTGTAGAATCTATACAATTAGAAACGCCCGCAATGTTGCTCATGAACTCTGGAAAAAACAATGCATTACTTTCCGGGTCGTTTTTTAAAGGGGGAGCGTTCCCGTTTTGGGTATGGCCATATGGCATGTATCAGGTATGTATTGCTTTTGAAGAGCTTTTCGAGCTGGGGCATTGCTATGGTAAAGCAGAGATTCTGGACAAAGCAGAAGTTCTTTCTTCAATACGCAAGATGTTGTTCTCTGAGCAGAAAAGAGCGGAAGTGATTGATAACTGCCGCCAATGGAAAAGCGAAAGAAAGAAAAATCTGCCAACACCGGCAATGGTGCTTGATGATGTTTTCAGCCAGCATGTTCCTGGTAAATAAAAAGCAAATCATAAAGAAAAAAAAATTATTATTTATTTGTATTTTAATAAATCATTCGTATATTTAACTTGTTGGAGAACAATAAGTTAAATTATTGTTCAACAGCAAAACAATCTAAACTTCTCAAAAAAATGAAAAACCATTCTTATCTTAACGACCTTGACATTGTTCACCTGACACACGCTCAGGCAGAAGCAGCAAACCTTTCTTTACATTACGGACACATGAAAATGGGGTTGATCCAAACCGCATTACATAGCCATCACGCTGCAATGGCAAAACTTTCTGCAACTGTTCAGCTGGGGCACCAAGAAGCCAAAACGATGGTTGAAAAAGTAAAATTACTTGTTTCGGCCAAGTCAAAAAATGCTAACCTTTCTCTTGAAGAACAAAAAGCAGCTAAATATGCAGAATGTGCTGAAGCTGCACGTTCAGTGATCCGTCAGCACGTGAAAATGAAGACCTTAGCCGAAGCGATTATTTTAAAGCATGCTCAAATGGCGCAACTTCAAAAGGCAATTCACGCTCATCATGCGCAGGTTGCAAGTGCCATTAAAGCAGCTATTTGCAGGCGTGCCATACTTGCCGCTCAACAACGCTAAGCTTTTTTGCTGCTCATCTTTTTCTTATCATAGTTTTCAGACGCATCATCCATGGTCGATGTCTTAATTCCCTTTTTTAATAAAAGTGAGTTAACCATACAGTGTTTAGATGCCATTATCCGCGCCATGACGTTTAACTGCGTCCTGGTTGTTGTGGACGATGGCTCAGACGCGCATGAGTGTGAAAAAGTACTTTCCTACCTGAATCGCTGCGAGGCTACTTTTAAGTTTATAAAAAAGGAGGTCAACGAAGGGTTCAAGAAAACTGTAAGGGAAGGAATGCGCCATTGCGAAAGCAAGTATGTGATATTGTTGAACAATGATACCATACCTGCTATGGCATTTGACAGTAAGCTAATAGAAGTGTTAGAGCGTTTCACTGATGTTAAAGCTGTAGGACCGGTATCTAACCATCCTACAGATCTTTTTCAGTTCAGAGAAGCTTTACAGCATTTAAGATTTGAATTTCCATCGCCAACTGACGATCAAAAGCAGTTATTAAATAGTGCCGCTTCCGGCCTCAAAAAAGGATTTACCTACACTTCCTATTTAACAGGAATGTGTTTTGCCATTAACAGGCAGTTTTTTGAGGAAATTGGCATTTTTGATGATGTTTATGAGCATGGCTACTTTGAAGATTTAGATCTGTGCTGCCAGATAAGAAAAATAGCGTACAAACTGGCAATTGTTGAAGATTGCTTTGTATTTCACTATGGACATTCTACCTACAGGCAGAAAGCAACTGAGGAAAAGCACCGCATCATATGGCGCAACTTCGACAAGTTCACTGAACGATGGAGCCATATGGCTGGGCATCAAGAATTATTATTAAAAATGGAATTCGCAGGTAAACATGACCCCATTTGACCATGACCGACATACTGATTCGCAAAACGCAAAAAGGTCGCAGCCTTAACTTATCTCAATTATTGGATGGGCATTCCGGTGCGGTAATTGAATATTCAATTGATGACCACGCCGGCCAAACCATAGCTCAACACCTTAGTCAATCATCAGCCGCAAACGTACTGTTTATTGATGATGTGGTTTTATCAGGACTTAAAGATATAACCACTATAATGGGTTTTTCGCCCTCAAAAAATACGGCTTACAATTTATCTGGTCCCGGCACCGACTTTATTTTTGGTAACGATGAAAATGAAGGCAGGGATAGTGCTGTTACTTCTTGCTGCTATTTAGTCCCTGCTGAATCACTTGCTGCTGAAACAAATACAGCCTATAAAACAACAGAGTTCTTTCTGATCGCCAATGGCCGCAAAAATGAGTTTCAATCAAAACGGATGAATTTGAACGGCTTTAATTTTGATGGCCGTGAGTGGGCAGGAAATAGGATACTCAATTCCGCCGAAGCACTTGCTGCTGATTACGAAACCCTGTTGGCAAGAGAGGGGGAAGAGATCAAATCTGCCGTGCCGTCACAGTTCAGGATAAAAACCAATCACTACTTTGCCCGGGTTAAATTACCGGCTGATGGCGATCAGGCTTTTGACGGACCCAAATTCAGCATCATTTGCCCGGTATTTAAATCGGCTTTTGTTGAACAGATGATCAACTCGGTAATGGCACAAGTATGGCCCAACTGGGAACTGCTTATCGCGGTAGATGGTCCTCCACAAGCCGAACTCGAAAAGATCGCAATGGTACTATCGAAAATCAGCGATCCCCGTGTGTCTTATTATATTCAGGCTAACCAAGGTACCGGGCCGACCAGGCGTGACCTGGCGGTGCAAGCTACCGGCGATTTTATATTTCCGATTGATGATGATGATATGCTGGTACCCGACTCGTTACGTTGTTTTGCAGGGGCTGTTTCCGCCAATCCCGAAACCTTTGTATTTCGCGGAAATACGCAGATCATCGGGTTAATAGAACATTCGCTCCAGGCCAGAAAACGCTACCTTATAGACGGTATCTCAAATGATACCTTTGAGGTTAATCAACCCTATATCATCCAAAAGAAACTATTGCACCAACTGGGGGGATACGTTGCAGATTCTTCGTTGCGAAATGCAGGAGAGGATACCCTTTTATTCCATCATATCGACCAGGCGGGTGCAAAAGTAGGCATGATAAATGCGCCTCTTTACTTAAGAAGACTGTCTACCCAAAACCTCACACTTGAATTTAAGATAGAGGAAGCAATGGGGCATTTTAAAAATATAGACCAGCGATTTACCCCAGGGGGATGGGAAATAAAAGACAGGAAATTTGGACTCGACGGCAACTTCCAAACCGCAATGGCAGCATATACGCACGCTGCTCAAAAGCGGGAGGTGATAACGGCAAACAAATTTTTCCAATATCAAACCATGAGCGATGTAAATAAGCTCGTTATCGATTTGGAAGTGACTTCACGCTGTAATGCTACTTGTGGTTTTTGCCCTCGCTCGGTAATGCCTGATGTGAAATCATTTATCGCCGTCAGTACTGTTGAAAACTTAGCCAATAATATTAAAAACGGCCCGCAGCGGCTGGTGGTATTGTGTGGTATCGGCGAATCGCTCCTGCATCCGCAAATCGAGCGGATTGTTGAAATACTCACCGCTGCGAATGCCTACGTGGCCATGACCAGTAACGGTGCGCTGATGAACGAAAACATCTTCAGGCAATTGGTTAAGGCCGGGTTAAAAAGCGTTAATTTCAGCGTCAATGCTGCTACCGGATCCACACATGAGCTGGTGATGGGCATGAAGAACTTCCATAAAGTAAAAGCTAACATCGAACGGGCACTCGAAATAAAAGAGGAATTAAACGCTGATATCAAAGTGAATGTAAGCTTTGTAGTCTGCGAGCAAAACGAGCACGAGGTTGATCAGTTTGTAGAAAACTGGAAGGGTAGTTCGGCAACGCAGATATGGCTGCATCCTGTGAATAACCGGGCCGGCTTGCTTGGTGCGGGCATGAAATCAGTAAAAATGGATTCGTTCTTTACCACATATGCCGGCGATCAACGCGTGGTGGTGGATGTTTTTAGGGATCATGATGAGACCGACAACCTTTGTAAGATCGCGAAGAACTTAGCCTTTATTTCTGCAGATGGCACCATGCGCCTTTGCGCAATGGATTATCAGCGGGTTACAGCTCACGGTAATATCAACAGCACAACCCTGCAGCAGCTACAATTTGACAAGCTCTCGGGTTTTATAAAAGGCGACTACGATACTTTATGCGGAAATTGTGATTTCTGCCCTTCCGAACTGAAAAAACAAATAGCACTGCGATGATAAAGGAGATGATCGAAGACAGCCATTGGGCCGAAATATGCAATAGGGTAGTTAAAGATGACAACCTGCGGGAATTATTTGCGAACGCTATTCTAAACATCAAAACGGAGGTTGCTGCGATATGCCTGCGCGAAGCCGAAAACAATGCGCCATCACCCTTAAAATTCCTTTCTAATTATTGGAATGGAAAGCCATCGGCAAATAAAGCTGAACTTGCGATCATATTTAAAACTTATATCGAGCGTCAAAAGGAGAGGAGCACATCCGTCCCGTTCAGTACGCTTATCAATCAAACGGTTGAGCGCCTGGTTGCGCAACTGCAGTCAGCGCTTCCGACAGAAAGTGTTGCTGTTATCTGTAAGATCGGAATTTCTGATATTTTAAATGCACCCGGCAGCCCGGATCCTATAGGCATCGAATTACAAAAAATATTGGCGGGCCTGCCACCGGCAGACGCAACAGCTTCAACCAATATCGGTCTGCCCAGACCGGAGAATCACCAGCATAAATTTCACGGTCGTTTTTGCCAGTTTCCTTTCGATTTTGCACAGATAGACCCATTGGGCCAAATGTATCTGTGCTGCCCGCAAACATTACCCGAAGCGGCGGGCGACCTGGTTTCTGATACGTTTATGGACACCTGGAATTCTCCAGGGGCGATAGCCATTCGCGAATCTATTCTTGACGGCAGTTTCAGGTATTGCAGTGAGGCAACATGCGGTTATTTGCAAAGCAATTCCCTGCCCCTAAAAGAGGAAGTTAAAAATCCAAGGCACAGGGAATTTATTGATCATCATATCACCCGCGTTGAACAGGGGCCACTTACGATAAATATGTCTTATGATCGCTCCTGCAATTTAAGCTGCCCATCGTGCAGAAAAGGCATGGTGGTGCTTAAAGGAAAGTCTAAAGAAAATGCCGAAACTATTCATGACCGTGTAGTAAACCGGTCGCTAAAAAATGTGGAGGAGTTGATCATTACCGGCAGTGGCGACCCTTTTGGCAGTCAATTATTTCACTCGTTTTTACGCAGTTTTGACCCAAGCACGGCCCCCCAGCTTCACATTACGCTATCAACTAACGGTCTTTTATTGACACCTAAAACCTGGGGTTCTATTTGTAATACAGCCATTTCTAAAATAGACATCTCTGTTGATGCGGGCAGTGCACCCACTTATATGCTGAACCGCGGTGGAAACTGGAATATACTGCTTGATAATCTCGATTTTGTGGGCAAATTAAGAAGAGCGGGAAAGATAAAATCCTTTGAATTGCATTTTGTAGTGCAGGAAAATAATTTCAGGGAAATGAAAGACTTTGTAGAGATCGGACTGCAGGTTTCTGCAGATTTTATTTGCTTTAAGCAAATCCTCAATTGGGGCACTTACTCAGAAGAAGAATACCTGAGCCGGGCCGTGCAGCTTGCTTCGCACCCCTTGCATCAGGAGTTTAAAAAAACCATTAAGGATCCCATTTTTAAAATAAAAGCCGTGTATATGCACGATTTGAACATGTTGGCAAATTCATAATTTTTTTTTCGATGGATCAAACGAGCAGCAGGGATATATACCCTCTTTTATTGCCACATGTCACTGTCATACAAAACGCATTATATTTTGGCAGTCAAAAGTTACGCCCTCTCACAATGGAAGAGGAGCAAGTATGCCGGCTATGTAACGGAGTAAACTCGCTGAAAGATATTTCAGCGCATGCAGGAGCGGCATTGCTCACAGAACTGACCCCTTTTATAATTGAGCTTCCATTTCCATTAGTTCAAAAAGTTAATCGTAACGAGGGGCAAAAGGTACTTGTAATTGCGCCCAATCCGCAAACAAGCTACCTTTCTGTTGGAGGTGCCTGTTTAAAATGGCAGGATAAGGAAATTCTAAATCTTATCTGTTTTTCGAATACTGCAGATTGCACGTTAACCGGGCTGTTTAAAAGTGATGAGGAAATATCAGCCCTAAGGTATGATGAAGCGGAAATCTCGGCGAAGCTTTGCAATTGTACCAACAAGTTTTTAAACTATCCTGATTTTAGTGTTAGAAAAAATCGATGGGATACGGGATCGATGCCGGGTTTGCCTGCCGACCTTGCAGCAGCGCTGAAGTATGCTGTGTACAATGCTATCAACGAGTTCAAGCCCCAAATTATACTTGCCCCGGCGGCAATAGGCAATCATCCTGATAACGCGATCTTGCACCATATCATTCTCGATTTTTTTAAACATGACTATTTTCCTGGTATCGATTTTTTCCTTTACCAGGATTTTCCTTATGCAGCAACTTATAACCTGATCGATGACTTTTTATGGAAAACAGAATGCTCTTTTGTAAAGATTGCAGACCATTTTGAAGATGTTAGTGCGCAAATGGGAATTAAAGAACTTTTTTACGATATCCATTTCTCTGCAGTCAACCCGGTTAACCGTTCACTGGTAAGTCACATTTTGAAAAGAAATATTACTGCTTCTAACCTCCTTGTAACCGGAGAAGAAGCAGAAGGTGTAGAGCACTTTTATAAACTTATTCCCTTTAATTAATAACCAATGGATCTTATTCTACTTGTTGATGATCAGGATATAACAGAGAACTCCCCCAGGCTGATCAGCAAAGCGGGGCTTGAAAAGATTGAATCAATTTGTACAAAGCTGGTTAACGGTAACATCCTTGCAATAAGCATGTATGTCCAAATGCGCTCGGCCTGGCCTAATGTCCAAAAGGCCATTGATGAGTTTACCTCATGGAGTTATGCCAGATCGGTGAACATGTTTTTTGTGATCTCGGTAGAGGATCTTCATCCTGAAACAATTACTTACATCAATTTCAGGGGATTTCTTAATCTGATCATCACCTGCGATAACGAAGAAGAAAAACTTGCCGCTATAAGCAAAATGATAGGCAGTTTTAATACCCTGCACCCTGAATCGAAGATCAATATTTCAATATGGCCCGAAAGCAATGAGCGGCTTTATACGCATCGCAGGTTTATCGAGTTAAAAAGCATAAATATCAATATTGCCGAACCTTTGTTTGGCCCTGCAAAAGCAGGTAGTACTTCGTTACCTGAAAATGTGGCCGCTCAGTTTAAAAGTTCTTCGCCATGCTGCGAAATAGCTAACAAAACCATTGTCATCAACTCAAAAGGGGAGTTGCTGATATGCCCATCTGGCGTTAAAGGAATGGATGTGGGGGTTAACCTATTTGAAAGCAGTTACGAACAGTTATTAATGTATAAGGGCATGTGCACCGTTTTGGCCGGAAAAACAAATACGTGCATCAACTGTGATTACAAAGGTCGCTTTCAGTGGGAGAAGAAAGCAGGAGTGCAGGTAGAAGAATTGATAAATACCGGTAAATCAATGGGGGGTGCAGCTCCATGGAATGTGTTTAAAATGGAAAATATACCCCAGTGCAACGTGCAAGAGTTAGGAAGCAGCGAACAAGCACTATATCTTGAACAGTTCAAAATTCGGTTAATTAAATGGGCGGCACATGATGCACAATTACCCGATTCCGGAAATAATCTGCCTTCCGTATCAATAGAAACCCCTGTTTTTAAAGGTGCCTGGCTTATTCCGTGCATCGAATCAGTACTGTATCAAACCTCCAACCGTTGGGTTTATTATCTTTTGTGGGATGGGGGTGACGACCTGTCACGGCGTATATTGGGTATCGTGCACGAGTTGGGGCATCCCAAATTGAAAGTTTTCTTCTTCTCCAACCAGGGAATTGCCCGCTCGCGCCATGTGCTGAGTGCAGGTGCTGTTGAAGATTATATCATACCACTGGATGATGATGACATGTTAGGCGCTACAATTGTTGAAGACCTTTCCGGTGAAGCAATCTTAAAACCATGGGCCAGTATTATCAGGGCAAAGCGACGATACATTGATGAGAATGGGGTTTTAGTTGATATGGACGAGTGGTTTCCTTTTGAGAACCGTAATTACCAGCATGGTATGGTGACCGATTTGCATAACCATTGCCAGCCTACCTTACTTAACCGCAAGGCATACGCTTCCACCAGCGGCTGGGAGGGTTTTCCTGATTTTTATTACGCCGGTGAAGATTGTGATATTTACTTAAAGCTTGAAGAAAAAGGTGCTATAGAACTTTACGACAAAGTGTTATACTACTACAGGCTCAATTCTAAACGTACCAGCCACTTGCTTAAACCTGAAGGTGCGTATGAAATGTGGAGGCGCCTGGCCGATAAAACGATAGACCGCATCGGCCTTCCGCTTCAGCGGGTAAATGCGCAGCCGCCATTTATTTATGAGCAGAAGTCAATGCCTGTTTTTACAAAAGACATGATCGATTTTGTTATCGCGTTTTACGAAGCCGATGAGAAAGAACTTCATTACGCGCAAAGACGGCCCGTTTCCGGGCAGATGCCGCAATATTTTGAACTGACAGGTTACAATTCCTTCGTGCAAAAGTTTCCGGCAGAATTGGTCCCTTTCTCGCGTATTGAATTAAGCTTTAGTTGTGAACAACATGTTGAAGGCACACTGCAGATTCAAATAACAGGATCAGCTATGGGTAACGTTGTTGCTGCTGGCAAGGCAGAATGGAAGGGAAAACAGGAAATTTCAAAAGCGGTGTCTATTGCAATCGAGTGGGTAGCAGAGTCCGGGGGGCAGGATCTTAACTTGTCACTTACATTCATACCCGCCCGGCATAATTCGGCAACTATTAAGGTTTTATTTTATGAGTTGAAGGAGCCAATACTCTTTGCCAGGGTTTTTAATGTTGAAAAAGGTTACTCAAAAAGAATCCTCAACAGGTGTATTCAATCTTTACGGAAGATCGGTATAAAAAACGAAGCTATTCACGTCATCGATGAGAAACGCTCAAGTTCAGTTAACCGCAACAAAGGTTTTAGCTTAACCAAACAACCTTTGGTCTGCTTCATAGATGATGATGCCGAAATCACATCCCAAGAAGCTTTGGATACCATGCTAGCCGTAATGGCTGAACATGGAGCAAGCCTTATCGGTCCGCGACTGATAACCGAGGACCAGAAAATTTTCTGTGCAGATCCGTTTTTTAACGAAAAGCAGCGGCCGGTACCCCGCGGAATTGGAGAAAGTGACGACGGCAGATATCAGTATATTTCAGAAGTCACCTGGCTGCCATCCACATTTCTGATCGTAAAAAGAGAAGTAATGACTGCCGTAAACGGTTTTGATGAAATGTATGAAGGGAGTCAAATGGAGGATGTAGATCTCTGTTTGAAGGCTCGTTACCGGGATTTTAAGTGTGTTTACGCCGGTAATGCCAGTGTGTTGCACTATAATAATCAAAGGAACGATCGTTTCGCTGAAAACTATCAGCGTTTTGTTCAGCGATGGGGCAATCATAAAAATCTGTTTAAACAAATAAATTCTGCGAACCAATGAGAATACTTGTTATCACCGAATATTACAGCAGCTCCTTCCGGAACGGATCTGAAGTGTTTGCGCATTTGCTGATCCGTGAACTTTGCAAATATCACGATATGACCTTGTTGGCACGTGCTACCGATGATATAGATCCCGGACTGCATATTGCTGTACCTGATCATATATACAATACAGTGGATGGCCTGAAACACTTCCTGATTACCAATGTTAACCCGTACGACTTCGATATCATCTATAACCTTGGCGGGCTACACTTTGGTTGCTTTATTGTAAAATATTTGAGAGAACAATTGCCTGGTTTGACTATTGTAAACCATTTTCAATTATTGTTTGCGCCTTATGGGGGCATTGAGAAAATGTCGGTTGCAAAGCAAAATCTGCTATCTAAACCGCAGGTAGAAGCTGCTTCGGGTGCCGCCCTTAATATTTTTATTTCAATTAATGAACTTTGCAGCGCTTTTAATCATGGCTTTAAGCTTTCATCGCCGGTAGCTGTAATCAGCAACGGCATCGAAATAAATGACCTTGAGGTGAACAGGGGCAGTTCCGCCTTTCAGATTCCCTTGATCAATGGCCGCAAACCGATTGTTTTTTTAACATCCGGCCGCTTTTCGGAATATATCAAAGGTGCCGACATTGTGTTCCGTGCCTTCAGAAGGTTGTTGTGTGATAAAAAAGATGTCTATCTCATTGCCATCGGTCCTACCGAAAAGTATGAGTTTCTGCTGAAGGATGTTGCTAAAGAAAACTATCATCTTCTAGAATGGCAAACGCGGGAAGATTTAGCGAATTTGTTTTCGATTGCGGATGTGATGCTGGTGCCATCAAGGTATGAGCCGTTTGGGATGATCGCCGTTGAAGGCATGGCAGCGGGTTTACCCGTTATTGCCAACGATACCGGCGGATTAAGTGAGATTGTCAATCATCAAAAAAATGGATTGCTTAATCGTAACGGAAATGGCTGGTTAGGGTTTTACAAGTGCATGCATGAAATCGCATCCGCTCCTGAAAAACTGTCGGCGATGTCGCAGCAGGCAAGGCAAACTGCGGTTGAAAAATATAATATAATCGATATCGGAACGGAGGTGGATAAACATCTTCGGCGCGCAACGATATCACACAAAGTACTTGAACCGGGTTATACCGACAAACAAATCATGATTAATGAATGCTGATTTTTCTGATATGGTAATCAATGCGGCAGCTGCACTTTGGGGAGCCGAACCGCACCATAAATTGAATGGTACCAACCATGATATTTATCAGGTGACGATCAATGCAGAACCGGCGGTAATGCGTGTTACCCCGGTTGAGCACCGCGATATAGATTCTATACTGGGTGAAATTGAATTTATGCAATTTCTGCAGGGAAAAGTACCTGTTCCAAAAGTGATCCGGTCTGCTGGTCATAAACTGGCCGAACAAGTCCGTGTAGACGGGCAGCAGGTAATTGTGTGCATGTTTGAACTGATTAAGGGGCTGCCTTTAAACCGGGATAGCATTGCGCAGACCAGCATCATTCAGCTTTGGGGTGAAACGATGGGCTCGCTCCGTAACTTTAGCAGGCAATATGATCCCAATAAACATTATTACCGGAAATTAGACGGAGATGTGCTGATAAATTTTGCCAAACAGCGTATAAAAAAAGAACCACATATTCTTGAATTGCTGAAAAATAAATGGGCCGAAATACTTTCAAGCCAGCTTATTCAAAAGGAATGGGGAATTATACACGGCGATCTCACGCAATCGAACATGCATTTTTATGATAAAAAGCTTTATCTGTTTGATTTTGATGAGTGTATGCTGGCCCCATATTTATACGATGTAGCCATCACTATCCATATCACGCTGCTGAGTTTGGCAGGCAAAGATAACTATCAGATAGCTGCTGAGAACTTTATCAAAAACTTGCTGACAGGCTATAAAAAGCAATGCAACACTACAATAGACACCGCTTCGTTGATGCTGCTGATGGATTTTTATAATATGCTGATTTACGTCCATATCAGTCAATTTGCTGATCATCCTTTTAAAGCACATGTATTAAATGCGATGAACACCGGAACTTTGGCAGGCCTGGAGATAACCAAAATAATTTATGAAATAAATAATCAAGATGACTGATGAACAAAAATTTCTTTTTGACCTGAACGGTTTTTTGGTTCTTGAAGATGTAATCCCCGCTCATGAATGCGAAAAAATTAAGGAACAGATATTTAAAATGAAATTTAACCCGGCGCTTCTTCCGGAAGAAGCGCGCTACGTTCCGGGCGGACATTTGGCACAGTTGATCAACCCTCCGAAAGTTGTCGCCGCGCTGAATACCCTTTTGGGCCCGCATGTAAGAATGGATTATGGTTATGTAATATGGCGCGAGAAAGGAGGCCGGCATCCGATGGACCTTCACCATGGGGGGCCTACACCCGAACCCATGTTCCGGTATTTTAACAGCAACGGCAATATTTATTCAGGTATGCTGCGCGTTGTATACGAATTCAATGATGTGGAGGCGGGAGACGGTGGAACATGTTTTTTACCAGGCAGCCATAAATCAAATTACAATGTTCCGCAAAATATGGTTTCGCTTAACAAGGGGGAGCAGTCGCCATTTTTACACCACATCACATGCAAAAAGGGTTCTGCCATCATCTTTACAGAAAACGTAGCCCATGGCGGTCCCATCTGGCAAAACGAAGATAAGCCGAGAGTGTCGGCTTTTTTTTCTTACAACCATCTTGGTATGCAGTTTCACAAACCGGGTTTCAATACCGCGGTTGTAAACTCTTTAACGCCGGAGCAGCAACAATACTTCAGGCCGATATGGATGTATGACTTTGAGAATGACAAACCCAATTTCTAATCATTTAAATATGATCTGATCCTAACACCATGCGCAGATAAACCTTAACCCACAAACCAATGAATGAGCTAAAAATGAAAATTGTAGCCGCCTATGGCGACTTCCTGGTAGACGCTTCAGGACAAAAATATTTTGACCTCTGCATGGGTTATGGTTCCGTTAGCCTCGGGCATAATTTTGCCGGCGTTATAGAAGGGCAGGTAAAGCAGCTCCAGAATTATAGCGCTCCGGGCTTTGTTGAAACAGAAATATTTGCCCAGGCGAAACAGATCGTGGAGAACTATTTGGATGGTTATTATCTTTACGGATTTTATAGTTCAGGCGCAAACGCAGTCGAAATTGCCATAAAAATGGCTCTCACTTCAAAAAGGCGCCCAAAGATCATCAGCTTTGCTAAAAGCATGCATGGCAAAACCCTGTTTACCAGTCAGCTTGGTTTTGACTCTTATCCTGGCACACCCGATCAGATAATTAAGGTTCCTTTTGTTGGTGAAAAAGAGGAAAGCGATATACTCAACATTTGCGAAGAACATATGCGATCGGGTAATGTTGCAGCGGTGATTATAGAACCCATACAGATGAGTGGTGGCGGTTTTGAAGCTTCTCCATTATTTTATTGCCGTTTAGGAGCGTTAGCTGCGCATTACGGTGTGATCCAAATATATGATGAGATCCTCATTGGTTTCTATAGAACAGGCACTCCCTTTTTCCATAAAACCTATGGTCTGAAACCTGATATTGTTTTAACCGGAAAAGCAATGGGTAACGGTTTCCCGGTTTCCGCAATTTTACTAAAAGACGATTTTGTTATTCTTCAGCCGTTTCGCGGGGGAGGTACTTATTTTAACCATCCCCTGGCATGTTCATCCATAATCGCCACCCTGAATGCTTTTAAGCAACTTCATGTGGCTTTACATATTACCCGCATAGAAGATTGTATTTTAAAGCATTTGCCTGCACATGGCTTATCTGGTAAGGGCGCATTATGGAATATCGATATGGGATCTCCAGATAATATGAACGCCGTGGTTAACGAGCTTATGACCAATAAGATTATTGTTAGCTTTTACGACAGACATATAAGGTTATTCCCCAACTACCAGGTTGATCTGACACAGCTGATCAACGCCTGCCAAATCGTAAAACGATACTTATGAGCATTCGTGTCGGCAATATAGTTTTACAACGGTTCAAGTCGCAGCATGCTGATATGCTGTACAGCCTGATCAATCGCCACGAGGTTCGTATGGGGATGAGCAATAGCGACAAAATTCCCTACGAAAGCCATCTTAACTGGGTAAGAGAAAACCTGATTGAAAGTAGCAAGGTTCATCTTTTTATGGTTATCAGCAACGAAGAGGCGCTGGGCGTGGCATTGATCAAAAATCTTACCGATGATTCTGCAGAACTGGGTATGATGGTTGCTGATACGATAGAAGCCAAAAAAATGCTGCTCACCAGCAAGCTGCTAACAGGGATTTTATTTTATGTTTTTCATCAAATGCGTTTCCGGAAATTAGATATACGTATTCTGCCGGGAAACGAAAATTCATTACGTACAGCCAAAAAAATCGGGGCTGAATTGCAAGGCCAGGATGAAACCTATCAATATTTTTTGTTAACAGAAACAAAGTATAAATCTTACCCATTAAATAAGTTACTGAATACTCGCTATAAACCGGCCATAATAAATTACGGCTAGCGAAAAAGAGATTCATTAACCATACTTTTAGTCCAGATCTTGTTCTTTCTTGTCGCAAATCTATGTTTGCTAAAAGCTACCCTCGAAGCCGCTATTGAACCTGGATTGTTCTTTCATGGCTTAAATTTTTGTTTGATCAAAAGTGATAATACTAAATGGGATGATATTTTAGTAGAGCCAAAAAGGTTTCGATCTTTTATTGCATATTTTGGCATATTCATTTCTATTCAAACCTTTATTATCTTTGCATCATCTAAATTAATTTTAATGAAAAATACCACTCAATATCCACAAGAAGCTGAGCCTATAGCACCCCAGCAGTCAGCTGAACCAAACGAGCAGATCAAAGACGAAAAAGAAGAAGCCAGACGCATTTACCAGGAAAAGCGCAAAGTTGCGATGGAAATGATCAAGGTAGGGCAGAATGATGGAAACTATGAAATCACAAAAGTTTTCATTGAAGCCAGTGAATATTTTGTTTATGAGATCGATACGGTAAATATTGCAGAATCCATCCGTACTTATATTCATACTGAAGAAGATGAGGATCTAAACAAAATTATGGATAAATACAATTCCATCCGGAACTGTATTGCAGATGCTAAGCGTGATATGTATAAAGCACTGGATCCGGTGGTATATAAAGGACGTGTGGCGCATCTGATTTCCCAGGCACTCAGTGGTGGGGTAACCGAGGCTCAAAAACAGTTCGGCATATTGATTGATGAAGTCAACAAAGAATACCGACACCAGTTTTTAAGCCGTATCATTTACCTGGTGAGCGCTTTATCTATAGTTATTTTGGGACTCGTTATATCCTTTTTTGTTTACATCGACAAAATTACTATTGTTAAAAATTTGGAGCAATTTATCTATATTGCCACAGCAGGCGCCGTCGGCGGCTTCATATCCATAAGCAGGAGATTGCGCGAAATGGTGTTTGCCCGCGCGCTTCCCCGGTATATATTTGTTATTTATGCTATGGAGCGCGTTTTTATATCAGTGGCTGGAGCGCTAGCGGTATTTTTTATAGTAAAGTCAAACCTGGCGCTTGGTTTTTTAAATGTAAAAAATCAAAACCCTTTGTATGGTTACATTGTTTTTTCAATAGTTGCGGGATTTAGCGAAAGTTTTTTACCTAACTTACTAATTAAATTAGAAAATAAATCTTAACTTAGTTCCATGAATAAGATCATCGTTAGAGACTAATCAAGAAATTAGTCATTTTTGGAAATGCTTGCCTTTGTAAGCACCTTGATAGAAAGGGGTTTGGGTTCCTTTTTGTTTTATGTCAGATTCAGGGATCAAGCGGAAAAGTTGGGGGGAATTAAATAATTTCTTTCTTTTGTAGTTTATAACAATTACGAATCCCCTTGAATCAAGCTGAACAGACCCTAATTAGCTTTTTATTACCACCAGGTATCCTGGATTATTTCGAAATACTCAAAGTAGAAAAAGAGTTAAAAGAACTTCAAATTTATCTGGAAGAGAAGAATATAGCCCCTTCAGGGTATCAGATAATGGATCTCGAATCAAAGGGCTTTCTTCCTGAAGTTGCCATTCAGGATTTTCCTATCCGTGGGCAGAAAGTTGCACTGCGCATAAAAAGGCGTAGGTGGACAGTAAAAAAGACTGGCGATATCATCAGTAGAGATTGGGATTTAGTAAGAAAAGGGGCTCGGATGACTACGGAATTCGGTCTTTTTTTAAAAGGAATATTTGGATAACCATCCCATTAGCTGCTATCATTTAGGACATTATTTTCAAATTGTCGGCAAACAGCTCCAGGAGCAATATAAAGAGCATATTAGCGATTATAGTCATTGGGGTCAGAAAGGACATGCGGATAATTGGATGCTTTTTGTAAAGAATGTAAGTCCCAGGCTAAGTATTGATGAAACAGCTTTATCCAATGGTGAACTTTATACTGTTGTGACCAATAAGGAAGCCAAAGGTAGGAAGGGTGCTATTGTTGCCATGATCAAGGGTACAGTTGCCGAAAACATTATATCTGTACTGAAAAAGATTCCGGAAAGACTAAGAAAACGGGTTCAGGAAGTAACCATGGATATGGCGGCCAATATGCAATTGGCGGTAAAACGGTGTTTTGTAAATGCACATCGGGTAATTGATCGTTTCCATGTTCAGAAATTAGCCTATGATGCAGTTCAGGAAGTTAGGATAAAGTATCGTTTGGAAGCTATCGATTCAGAAAATGAGGGTATTGTCAAGGCAAAAAAGAACAAAACTGCTTACCAGCCAGAAGTATTGGCCAATGGAGATACGTTAAAGCAATTGCTGGCACGGAGTAGATATCTTTTGTTTAAACATCCATCAAAATGGACTCCGAATCAGGGCCTTAGAGCAGTGCTACTTTTTCAAAGATATCCCAAATTAAAGAACGCATATGACATCGCCCAAAAACTGGGAGATATATTCAGCGTATGTAAAAGTAAGGAACAGGCCTTTAAAAGATTGGCCATATGGTACAATGAGGTAGAAACATGCGAAATTGATTCTTTCAGAACTGTTGCCAGATCAATTCAATCGCATTATCTATACATCCTTAACTTCTTTATTAACAGATCCACGAATGCCTCTGCAGAATCTTTCAATGCAAAGATCAAAGCTTTTAGGGCAACTTCGAGAGGCGTCAGGGATATTAAATTCTTCTTATTTAGATTATCGAAAATATATGCCTAAAAAATCCACCAACTTTTCCGCTTGATCCTTATTTTTTGCGAATCGTCGTTTACAAAGTATTTTAAACAGAAAAGGCGCAATTTCTTGCGCCTTTCGTGATCCCGCTGGGATTTACACCTAGTGTAAAAATCAACGTTTAAATAGTATTTTATGCGGTTTTCGATTTTGACTCACCTAATCGCTCACCATTTTTTTCGATACGTTTTAGCTGCAATTGCTGTATGTAAATATAACGAATTGTTAGGGACAAAACAAAGGAAATTATTTTAAGCTCCTCCTTGTTCGACTCTGCTCGCGGTTACAAAAATACCATCGGTCTAATATGAGTGTTGGCATTTTTTGTCTTTGGGTTTAAAATAGGACGAATTAAGTTAATTAATACAAATTATATATTAATCTATCATACTCAAACGAGAAACAATCCAGAATCATTTTTAAATTTGTATTTTTCCGAACACTTATTCTCAAAAATGATTAAAAAAGGCCTTACTGAAAGGGATATTTGCTCAAAGTACATAACTCCTGCGCTTATAAAATCTGGATGGGATTTACATACTCAAATACGAGAGGAATTTCCATTAACTGATGGTAGAATAATTGTTCGTGGGCAATTACATACTCGTGCTAAAAACAAACGTGCAGATTATCTTTTGTTCTATAAACCAGGTATTCCAATTGCTATTATTGAAGCTAAAGACAATAAACATTCTTTAGGTGCTGGAATGCAACAAGGACTTAATTATGGTGAAATGATTAACGTACCTTTTGTATTTAGTTCTAATGGTGATGGCTTTTTGTTTCATAACAGCATAGCTAAAGATGGTAAAATTGAAAAAGAAATTTCTTTAGAAGAATTTCCATCGCCAGAAAGGTTATGGAAATCGTGGTGTGAAAACAAAAAAATCACACCAATTCAAGAAGCTCTAATAACAGAAGATTATTATAGTAATGGAAGTAATAAAATTCCAAGGTATTACCAGCTATTAGCAATTAATAAAACTATCGAAGCGGTTGCAAAAGGTGAGAACAGGATTCTCTTGGTTATGGCAACGGGTACAGGAAAAACCTATACTGCTTTTCAAATCATTTGGAGATTATGGAAGTCAAAAACTAAAAAAAGAATTCTTTTTCTTGCAGATAGAAATATTTTGATTGATCAAACTATGACTAATGATTTCAAACCTTTTGGTTCTGCAATGACAAAAATCTCCAAAAGACAGGCCAATAAGTCTTATGAAATTTATTTATCTTTGTATCAAGCAGTAACTGGCACAGAAGAAGAGCAAAACATTTACAAACAGTTTTCTCCTGAATTCTTTGATTTAATAGTTATAGATGAGTGCCATCGGGGTAGCGCAGCTGAGGATTCCAATTGGAGGAGAATTTTAGAATACTTCTCAGGTGCGACACAAATTGGATTAACTGCTACACCGAAAGAAACCCAAGAGGTATCGAATACCGATTACTTTGGAAAAGCAATTTACACTTATTCCTTAAGGCAAGGCATTGAAGATGGATTTTTGGCTCCTTACAAAGTAATAAGAATTGATTTAGACAAAGATCTCACAGGTTGGCGTCCCGATAAAAACATGACTGATAAGTACGGTAATGTAATTGAGGATAGAATTTACAATCAAAAAGATTTTGATAAAACATTGGTGCTGGATAAACGTACTGAATTAGTAGCAAAGAAGATATCCGATTTTTTAAAACAAACCAATCGTTACGATAAAACAATAGTTTTTTGCGATAATATAGACCATGCTGAACGCATGCGACAAGCTTTGGTTAATGAGAATAGTGATATAGCTGCAACAAACAATAAATATGTAGTAAGAATTACTGGTGACAATGAAGAAGGAAAAATGGAATTAGATAATTTTATCTTTCCGGAATCCAAATTTCCAGTTATTGCAACTACGTCAAAACTAATGAGCACTGGTGTTGATGCGCAAACTTGCAAGCTAATAGTTCTTGACCAACGCATTCAATCTATGACCGAATTTAAGCAAATTATCGGTCGAGGTACAAGGATAAATGAAGACTATAACAAATTCTTCTTCACCATAATGGATTTTAAAAAAGCAACTGAACTATTTGCAGACCCAGAGTTTGATGGAGAGCCAGTTGTTATCTATGAACCTAAACCAGGGAGTCCACCTTTACCTCCAAATGATACAGATGATGGAATAATTGATACTCCGCCAGACAACGGGATAGATGATGGTAATGGTGACAATGGAGGAGATCCACTACGAATCAAAAAATTCTATGTTGCTAATGTAGCCGTTTCTGTTATTGCAGAGCGGGTACAATACTTTGATGCTCAAGGTAAATTAATCACAGAATCATTGAAAGACTACACCAAAAAAGCACTTAAAAATGAATTCACGTCTTTAGATGATTTTTTAATCAAATGGTCAGATGCCGATAAAAAGAAAATAATTATTGAAGAATTAGCAAACCAGGGTGTTTTCTTTGAAGCATTAGCTGAGGAAATCGGAAAAGAACTTGACCCTTTCGATATTATTTGTCACGTAGCTTGGGACAAACCACCACTATCAAGAAAAGAGCGGGCAGAACAAGTCAAAAAAAAAAATTATTTTACTGAATACGGTGAACAAGCCCAAAAAGTAATAAACGCTTTACTCGATAAATATGCCGATGAAGGTGTTGAACCTATAGAAGAAACGAAAATCTTAACCATTCAACCCTTTACTAAATATGGCACCCCAATCGAAATTATTAACATCTTTGGGGGCAAAGCAAAATACGACCAAGCAATAAAAGAATTAGAACAAGCAATATATTCATATTAAATAACAACATTAAACATGTCACTAAGTACATTAATTAAAACCATTCAGGACATAATGCGTAAGGATGTTGGTGTCGATGGAGATGCACAACGTATTAGCCAGATGGTTTGGTTACTTTTCTTAAAAATATTCGACGATAAAGAAAAAGAATGGGAAATAACGATTGAAAATTACAAATCACCACTACAAAGCCGTTTCAAATGGTCTAACTGGGCGGCCAATGATGAAGGAATGACAGGAGAGGAATTAATAGACTTTGTAAACAATGATTTATTTCCCTCTCTGAAAAAACTTTCAACCACAGCAGGAGTATCGGCTCATGGAAAAATTGTAGGAAGTGTTTTTGAAGACGCGTATAACTACATGAAATCTGGAACGCTACTTCGTCAAGTCATTAATACTATTCAAGGCGATGTGGATTTTAATTCATCCACAGACCGTCACCTATTTAATGACATTTACGAAAAAATATTACAAGATTTACAATCAGCAGGAAATGCAGGAGAATATTACACACCTCGTGCAGTAACGCAATTTATGGTTGACATTTTAAACCCGCAATTAGGAGAAAAAGTATTTGACCCTGCTTGTGGAACGGGTGGTTTTTTGGTTAATGTAATTGAACACAAGAAAAAGTCATTCAAAACAGATAAGGATATTGCCAAGCTCCAAGATAACATCCATGGTATAGAGAAAAAGCCATTGCCCCATATGCTTGCTATGACTAATATGATGTTACACGGAATCGATGTACCAAGCAATATTAGGCATGACAACACGTTGAGGAAACCGCTTAAAGATTACGGCCCAAAAGACCGAATGGACGTAATAATTACCAACCCACCATTCGGAGGGGTTGAAGAAGATGGAATTGAAAAAAACTTCCCTAAAAAATACCAAACTCGCGAAACAGCCGATTTGTTTATGGCATTAATCATGCACTTGCTGAGGGCTGATACAGGTAGAGCAGGTGTAGTATTACCTGATGGCTTTTTATTTGGTGAAGGTGTAAAAACCAACTTAAAAAGAGAACTTTTAAATGAATTCAATCTGCATACAATAGTTCGTTTACCAAAAGGAGTATTTAGTCCCTACACTGGTATTAACACCAATATCTTGTTCTTTGATAAAGGTGAGTCTACCAAACACGTATGGTATTTTGAGCACCCATATCCTGAAGGTTATAAATCTTATTCAAGAAGTAAACCATTAAGAATCGAAGAATTCGAATTAGAAAAAAAATGGTGGAACAACCGCAAGCAAAATGAACACGCCTGGAAAGTTTCTGTAAAAGAAATTGAAGATAAAAATTACAATCTAGATTTCAAAAACCCACACAGCGTTGATATTATTCACACTGACCCAGAACTATTAATGATAGATTACGAAAGAATAAGCAAAGAATTGATTGCCACTAGAGATTTATTGAAAAAAGAATTAATGCAAGCATTGGGAAATTAATACAAGATGAAATTACTGGAAAAACATTTTGAGATTGCATTAGAAACTCCCGATGGTGTTGCCCAATTGCGTAAGCTAGTATTAAAATTAGCTATGCAAGGAAAATTGGTGGAACAAAATTTAAAGGAACAATCTGCTCATAAACTTATTGAAGATATAAATAAAGAAAAGGTAAAACTAATTAAACTAGGACAAATACGTAAGCAAAAAGAATTAAAAATAGTAGAAAATGATGAGGTCTTGTATCAACTTCCTTCCAATTGGAAATGGGTTAGACTCAATGATTTTGGTACTTGGAAATCTGGATCAACACCAGATAGGTCGAATAGTACTTTCTATAATGGTAATATTCCTTGGGTAAAATCTGGCGAAGTAAAACAAGGGTTAATTAATGAAACCTCTGAGAAAATTTCCGAATTGGCATTGAAAAAATGTTCACTTGATTTAAACCCTATAGGTTCTGTATTGGTTGCCATGTACGGTGCAAATATTGGTGAAGTTGGTGTTCTTGAAATCGAAGCCGCTACAAATCAGGCAGTTTGTGCTTGTCAAACATTTTCTTTAATTAATAATAAATATCTATTTAATCTGATATTATCCTTAAAACAAAATTTCATTAGTCAAGGTGCTGGGGCTGCCCAACCAAACATTTCAAGAGAAAAGATTATCAATACAGTTGTTCCACTACCACCCTTAGAAGAACAAAAGAGAATAGTTGAAAAGATAGACCAGCTTATGCTATTATGCGACAAGTTGGAAGCGGAACGAAACCGTAAAACGGAATTACAACTTCAAATGAATTCGGCGGCCATTAGTAACCTTATTAAGGCCAATAATGAAATATCATTTAATAACACCTGGAAATTTATTACCAGCCAATTTGATACTCTATATAACACCAAAAAAAACGTTAATGATTTAAAAAGTGTCATCTTGGAATTGGCAATTAGAGGCAAACTTGTAAAACAAGATAGAAATCAATCAGCTCAAGTAGAATCTAAACTTATCAAACAAGAAAAAGACAGTATAAACGGAGGTAAAACCAATCCTAAACTTAATAATAATGATATTTCCATAAATGAAATTCCTTTTGAAATACCAGAAAATTGGGTTTGGGTAAGACTGGGTAATATTTGTTCCAAGATTGGTTCAGGAAGTACTCCTAGAGGCGGGAAAAACGTATATAAGGATGAAGGGATAAAATTTATCAGATCTCAAAACGTTTATAATTTTGGACTTGTTTTCGATAACGTTGCATTTATTGATAGTGATACGCATCAAAAGATGTCCAATACTAAAGTTATTTCGAAAGATTTACTATTAAATATTACCGGAGGCTCTATAGGTAGATGTGCATTAGTACCTGATGATTTTGGTGAGGCAAACGTAAGTCAACATGTTACCATAATTAGATTATTAAACAGGATAGATAACAGATTTATCCATCATTATATCTTATCTCCCTATTTTCAAGATAAAATAATGCAAGTGCAGACTGGAGCTAATAGAGAGGGGTTGGCTAAAAAAAATATGGAATTGATGTTAGTTCCACTACCTCCATATGAAGTACAGAAAAAAATAGCAAACAGGGTTAATGAATTATTTAAGTTATGCGAAATGTTAGAAAAAAACATTGAACAAACTTCCAAAAAGCAATCTCAGATCCTTAACGCAGTCTTAGCACAAGTATAGTAGCATGAGATTAAAACATTTACACATCATAGGCGAATACAAAAACCTAAAAGATTTCAAATTTGACTTTCAGGGCACTAGTTTTATAGATGTCTTCGTAGGTAAGAACGGCACAGGAAAATCTAACTTGTTTGAAGCTATAATTGAAATTTTCAGGCACCTATTTGAGGTAGATTATGAAATAGACTATGATTACGAAGTTATCTACGAGCTAGATAAAGAAGAAATTGCAATAAAATGGGTTTCTGGAGAATTAACTCGGAATGGCAATAAATTAAAAGCAATACCAAGGAATAGCCTGCCAGATAACATCATCATATATTATTCAGGACATAATGATAAAATAATTGATCTTGTCACAGAATATGAAAAAAGTTTCAAGAAGAAAGTAAAAGGCGCCAAAATAGAAGATGTCAGAGAATTCATAGGAATTGGTAAAGAATATAAATCTTTGTTGCTAGCAGTTTTATTACTGCAGAATGATGAAAATAATGCTAAAAACTACTTGAAACAAAAGTTAGGAATTACCAAAGTAAGTCATGAAATAAAGCTTGTCTTAAAGAGACCTGACTATGCAATAGATAATGCTGCTTTCGATGTGGATCAATTTGATCCTAGAACGTTGTTTTGGAAAGCTGAAGGCATTGTTGGAGAATTTTTAAAATTACTTAATGCAGTTGCGAAAGGGAAACAATCGGAAGAAAATCGTGATCGGGAAGAAGGATATTTTCAGAGAACAAAAAATGAAGATGAATATATTTTCTATTATGATATCAAGGATCTACAAACGAAGCTTAACGGTATCAGCGCCCTAGATCTATTTAGACATTTTGATAATTTAAAAACTATCGGAATGTTAAAAGAAGTAAATATTGTTATCGACTTACAAAATGAAATAAAAGCTAACATTAATAATTTTAGTGACGGGCAGTTTCAGACAGTCTATATTTATTCAATAATAGAATTATTTAAAGATAAAAACTGCTTAACACTCCTAGATGAACCCGATGCGTTTTTACATCCGGAATGGCAGTACGATTTTTTAAAGCAGGTGCTGGAGATCAATGATAAAAAACTTGAAAATAACCACGTGCTTTTAAGTAGTCACAGTGCAATTACCTTGCTACAAAGCGGTGAAAGGAAAGTGAATTTTTTTAAGTATCAAGGAGATCAATTGAAGATCTATAAGGTAAGTAAAGCTTATGCGATTTCGGAACTATCTTCGCGAATGGTTAATCTCCAGGTTGATAAACAGATCTTAAGTATAATCCATACCCTCGGGCAAGACAAACCTATTCTCTTCACCGAAGGTTATTCCGACCCGATAATCTTAAAGCATGCCTTTCAAATACTTTATGATACAGACGATATCCCTTTTGAAATATGCTTTGGTCATGGCTGTTTGTACTTAAGATTGTTATTACAAAACCAAAAATTTTTAGATGAAATGAATGGTAAACCAATCTTTGGATTATTTGATTTTGACGAAGCTTACAGTGAATGGAATTCGATTAGCATGAATAAGGATTTGTTGATTGATGATTTGAAACTTGGCCTTATCAAGCAATATAATGATCGTGAGAGTTATGCCTTACTACTACCGATTCCTCAAATACCAGCAATTTTGCCTCAGATAATGAAAGCTGACGGAAAGACATTCGAAAATTATTCTAAGCTTGAAATGGAGCACGTGTTTTATTCAGAGATAACAAAGGAGAGTTTTCATGAAGTTGAAGTAACAGGAGGCGCGAAAATAATTGAGATTTACGACGCTCAAAAAATGAAGTTCTCAACAGATATTGTACCTACACTCGCTAAGGAAAGCTTCGAAATATTTAGACCTATGTTTGATTTTATCAAAAGCAAGTGTTAAGATTAATAATATTTTTGTTTCATAGGACTAATTAAAACAACAATCTACATCAACTATTGGGAAATTTATTGGCAATATTACACGGACCATATAAGGCTTGCTTGACGCAGTGGGAAAGAGCAATGGTTTGTATTGTTGAACATCGAAATTTTGCGTAAATTAGAATTTATGATCAGAGATTCTCAATCTTCTAGAGCAGCCTTAAATAAAATTGAACTTAGTTTAGCGAAGTTCTTTTATGACATAAATCTTCTTTCGACGACCTGATGTTTTTACTGTTTTATAATCGTTGGCCATTTGCTTTTTATCTCCATACAAGAATAATTTGCAGTATCTTCTATTCCAGAAGCTCTTTCAGCATTAAATATTTTGGCACTGTAAACATCAACGAAAATGCAATGTCTTGGTTTAAGATTAAGTTGCTTTACCTGACTGAAAAAGGTGTGCAATACATGTAAAGAAAGCTGAGCTTCATGCTCCTTTAATTTACTTTGAGTAAAATTAAACTTTAATAAACCTATTTGATTTCCAATTTCATCATAAAGAAGGATGTCTGACATTGCGCCAATTTTCACTTCTCTAATGAAGATTGCCTGACGCCTGTTTTTCAAGTTGCTGTTGAGCACATAACGCTCGAGGATAGGGATAATTACTCTTTTCAAAGTAGCAAATTTTTCAAGAGCCATTGCAGAAAAATGGCGATTTTTATAGTCGTCGGTTTTGGTGTCGAAGGGCAATGACTCTTTTTTCAACCGGTCGGAATGTCTTTTGAACTCATCGAAGTATAAATCGTAATCCCCAAAATTTGAAGCAAAGGTGTCAACAATGATTGTTCTTGCGATTTCGTAATATTTTGGAATATAATTCCCTGGGTATTTACTTCCTCTCAATATTGTTTCTTTTCCATTTAGGGTTGAATCGTAATACCGTGCAAATTGTTTAAGGGATAACTTTGGGTCTTCTACAACCTTTCTCGTTTTTACTTCAACATCTATAGAAACTATCATGGTCTAATTGCTTTAATTAACTTATTGATTACCAGTAGATAAATGTATAACTAAGAATAAAAATAGTTATTCCTAAAAATATTAGTATTCGCTTTTTGTCCACATCCATATAAGCCTTTAGTGTGATATTTAGTTGAATACAGCTTAAAGCCCTTTTAAATGCTAATAATGAATATTTATTATGCTGAATATCAATGTTATGATTGTTGATAACTATCTCACTAACATTTTGAATTGACTGATTAATAAGGCTTAATATGAATGTTTTTGTTTGATTAAAGCTGTCTTAATTAACATTAAAAGGCCATAGCTATGAATAACAAATAAAAAACCAGGTATGAATCATAATTAACCCAAATTAAAAAGCCTCTAATAATACAAGTGAGTACATGGAATATTTAGAAAAATATGACTTTTTTGTCCAATTATAAGATATAAATATTTTTATTTTTCATCCTCTCTAATAAGATAATTTATTTTTATATCGCCAGTTATTACAATTACTTTTTCCATACTTCAGATGTAATCAACTAGCCTACAAATCCATAAAATAAAATTTACCTAATTTAGTATTTGAACAACCATCTCTAAAATATGAACGGCTTAATTCAGTTTTTAACCAAAATACAGACTTTTGAACTACGAATCGTCAATAAGGCAGAATTGAAAAGCTCCATAAAAGAAGATGGAAATAAGCAAGCTTATAGCCTTGCCCATGAGACCCACTATTATGATTCCTTTACTTTCAAGAGTGAAATCAGGGTATTAAAAGAAATGGCTTTAATTGACCTGCTCTCACTTAATGACATCAGTTTAAAAAGAGAATTTGAACAGATCAAAAAATTAAAGGAAAGGTTTAAACTAATATGGACAAATTTCCATCAACATTACGGTGAGTTTAGAGCCGAATATCCCAGCAACTTCATATTTGCGATTCAACTCGATTACTTGTTTATCGTTAACAACCTGCAATCAGACTACAAGGATATTTATATAGGTGATGAGTTTGTGGAAAGTCTGCATGATACTTTGAAGATCAGGGATAAGTTCTTAAGTGAGCTGATCAGTGAAGTAGATGAAATTCTAAATCCCCGTGAAACTTTCGAGGAATGGATGGACAAACAGAAAAGCCAGCAACAAACTGAAGATGTCACGCTTGAGCAGCCCACAAAAATCCCATATAATCCCGATGCGGGTCGGCCAAAATTCAATCATCAGTATATAGATGACTTTTTGCAACTCATAAAGACTTATTTTTCAGAGGAACATTTTAACCAACTTGCTGCACTTATAAAATCGGACGAACAACCCGCAAGTCAACTAATCTTTAGCTGAAACAGTAATAAGCTTGCTGACGCTTTTAAGCGGCTTTATGAAGCAAACCTGATTGTTGGATTTAATAAAGCGGAACTTGAAAATGGATTCTAAAACACTTCTAATATAGCGATGGAGATAAAGTAAACGAATACTCAGAGGGCTGGCTAAGTGCAATTATATCTTCCGATACCAAGGTCTGCAAATCACCAATTTTAGAAGTAAGGATGAAAGACAAAGTTCCTTTTCTGGTTCCAACAGTCCGAAACAAAAAAAACAGTAAATATTAGTAGGGAAACGTTAAGGATGTGGTTTAACGTGTTGTAACCCTACAAAACAAGGCTTTTTCAAAAAGAAAAGGACGCTAAAATTAGTTTTCATAACGATAACATTAAGGTTAAACAAAAATAGCTTTGCAGTTTTATTCACACAAGATGTTCATCTATTAAACTAGTTGAACATCTGTGTATTAATGCGAATTAGGGGAGTTCGATGTTGTAAAGAACGACGCACCGAATGACACACATTTTATATGCGATTTCGTGCATATTTTGGTAAAACCCGTAAAAGTAAAAACCCTGCAATCAGTTGATTTGCAGGGTTTTAGTTCTCTTTGATGTTGTTTCTTGTGATCCCGCTGGGATTCGAACCCAGGACCACTACATTAAAAGTGTAATGCTCTACCAGCTGAGCTACGGAATCTACTTTTCATAAACGTTAATCGTTTTCTTTAAAGTGGTGCAAATATAGGCTTACAGACTGTTTCATGCAAATAAAAAATTGATAAATGCGGTAGTGTATTGATTTATAGGTAAATTAATTGTTCAGCCTTTCTTTTTTAAATAGATTTAATCTTTTTTTGATGACAAACTTAATATGCTTTTTAAGTATAATTCACTTTTCCATCATTTTTTTAGTACACTTAAGCGGAGCGTGAGTAGGGTTATGGATATGATTGAAAAATGAGCAATATCGGGTTGGCATTGAAGATATTGGGAAATGTTAAAATTGAAATTACGAAAGCGATGATCCATATTTATTAAAAATTATTGTTTAGTTTGGTCCGAACAAATAAACCAAACCAAACTTTATGCAACAACCAACAAAAACAGTCTCATCACAGGGGCCAAAACCGCTCATTATTATTTGTGCCTTATTCTTTATTTTTGGCTTCGTAACCTGGGCAAACGGAACCCTGATCCCTTTCTTTAAATTATCCTTTGGCTTATCAAATTTACAGGCATTCTTTGTAACCTTTGCTTCGTATATGGCTTACTTTTTTTTAGCCTTACCCTCATCGTGGATACTTAAGAAAGTGGGTTTTAAAAATGGAATTGTTTTAGGTTTGGTCATTCTGGGCCTTGGCTCATTAATATTTATTCCGGCAGCGCAAACCCGGACTTTTGGTCTTTTCTTAACTGGCATTTTTGTTCAGGGGGCTGCTTTGGCTTTGCTGCAAACGGCGTCAAATCCTTATTTAACCATAATAGGTCCGATTGAAAGTGCAGCCAAACGCATTAGTATTGCCGGAATCTGTAATAAATTTGCCGGCATGATTGTGCCTTTGATTATGGGCAGTCTGTTTCTTAAAAATGCTTCAGAAGTTGAAAAACAGATTAAAGCGGCTAAGGGCGCAGCACATGAACAACTGTTAAACGATGTGTTGGGCCGTGTAAATATGCCTTATGTTGTTTTAGCAATCGTTTTTTGTCTTTTTGCAGTGCTGATTAAATTTACCGATTTGCCCGAGGTAGAAGTTGAAGAGGATGTAATTGATGAAAATAAAGGAGAAGTGGTAAAACATAAAAGCATTTTTCAGTTTCCGCATTTGTTCTTAGGTGCGCTTTGTATTTTTGTATATGTAGGTGCGGAGGTTATGGCTGGCGATATCATTGGGATTTACGGCCGGGAGTTAGGTATTAATGCTGAAATTAGCGGAAAATTAACGTCCATCACGCTTTTTAGTATGTTAATTGGTTATATTATTGGGATTGTAACCATTCCAAAATATATCTCTCAACAAAAGGCTTTAAGAATTTGTGCCATTTTAGGTATCGTATTCACCATTTTATCATTTGTAATTTCTAGCTGGTTCGCGGTAATTTTTGTGGCCTTGTTGGGTTTAGCCAATTCATTGATGTGGCCGGCAATTTTCCCGCTAGGTATTAGTCATTTAGGCAGATTTACGAAAATCGGTTCAGCCATTATGGTGATGGGTATTGCAGGTGGTGCAATTATGCCATTATTATATGCTTTTTTAAATGAAAAGTTACACGTCAATTTCCAATTGGCCTATCTGTTAACAGTACTGCCCTGTTACCTTTATATTTTATTCTTTGCTGTAAAAGGCCATAAAGCCGGACTAAAATTAAAATAACCAAAACCAAATAAATTTTATGATTAAGCCCGGTCTTTGATAGATTGGGCTTTCTTTTGCGATTAATTTTCAGTTATTTTGGCGAAATTATAAGTGAGTAAGAGATCTCCATTCTCCTATCTCACATCACAATACTCAAATCTCAAGAATGAACAAAGCTATTTTTCTCGACCGCGACGGTGTACTTAACCACGAAATTTACGATTACATCTGCCGGGTTGAAGATTTTAAAGTCTTAGATTACCAGATCCCTGTATTAAAAAAATTGTTTGACGAGGGTTATTTGCTGATTGTAATTACAAACCAGGGCGGTATTGCATTAAAGCGTTACACCGAACAGGAATTGGCTATCATGCACCAAATGCTTCGAAATGCTTTTTTGGCTAAGGGGGCTGATATTGCCGGCTTCTATTATTGTCCGCATCATCCAACTGTTGGTGGGGAGTGTAAGTGTAGAAAACCTGCCTCAGGAATGATTTTGGATGCAATGGATATGTACGATATTGACCCCGCACAATCTGTTATGATCGGTGATAAACCGAGAGACGTAGAAGCCGCAAACGGGGCAGGAGTGAAGGGAATTCTAATAGAACCCGATGAACAGATTAGTTATGAGAAGGTGAAAGAGGTATTGAAAAGAGAATCTTTAGTTTAGTTTGGAGTTCGGGGTTAGGAGTTTGGAATAAGCAAATCGCCCATACCAACCTAATATGGAAAAGGTAATACAGGAGATGAGCCCTGCAATTTGCCCATTATCCATCTTACTTTATCTATTTTAATGATTTGGGCGTTTTAACAAGCTGTACAACTATATCTTTTTGGCTGTCCTTTCACTACGCTCAGGATGGCAGCCAAAAAGGATGCCGTTTCCATCGTTAACGCAAATCATGAAACATGGGAGAAGGAAAATGGATGATGGAACCTGGAATTATCCATTACAAACCTTACATGATCCATGAAAAAATCCTAAGCCTTAAACCGGAAATCCGAAATAAGACTTAGGACTAAAGACTTTAACTAAATTATTGAAAAGAAAATATTTAGCTCAGTCTGGCGTTCGGGGTTTGGAATAAGCAAAATGCTCAAGTAGCAAACTCTAAGGAACTCTTATTCATTAAATTTTATTAAACAAAAAGTCCTGAGTTATTATTTAACTCAGGACTTTTTATAGGCCTGGACCTCAATACTCCAAGCTCAATACTCCAGACTATTTACCTGCTGCTTTAGCGTGGTCAGCTAAAAATGTTGCCAGTCCGCTATCTGTTAATGGGTGTTTTAACAAGCCCACAATAGCCGCCAATGGCGCAGTAATAACGTCAGCGCCAAGTTTAGCACAGTTTACAATATGCAATGGTCCGCGGATGGATGCCGCTAAAATTTGAGTCTCATAACCGTAGTTATCAAAAATAGTTCTGATATCTTCAATTAAAACTAATCCATCGCTCGAAATATCATCTAAACGGCCCAAAAATGGAGAAACATAAGTAGCTCCCGCTTTGGCTGCCAATAAAGCCTGTCCGGCAGAGAAAATTAAAGTACAGTTAGTTTTGATTCCTTTTGAAGAAAAATATTTAATGGCTTTAACACCATCTTTGATCATGGGAACTTTAACTACAATTTTTGGGTTTAAAGCTGCCAGTGCTTCACCTTCTTTAATAATTTCATCAAAAGTGGTAGAAATCACTTCTGCGCTTACATTATCGTCAACAATATCGCAAATTGCCTTGTAGTGGTTAATTACATTTTCATCGCCGGTAATTCCTTCTTTAGCCATTAAGCTAGGGTTGGTGGTTACGCCATCTAAAATGCCGAGATCTTGCGCTTCTTTGATTTGATCAAGATTTGCTGTGTCAATAAAAAATTTCATGTTTATAAATTCTTAAAATGATTATTAGGTTCTGCTGCTAGAACCCCTGAAGAATTTAGTATCCCCCCTTCAGGGGATTAAGGGGGTAAAAAAAGGGCAAGCACCTTCTATCGCACCGCTACAACCTTCTACCCTTGCTGTGTTCCCACCCTGGGGGAGTTCAAAGGGAGCTGGTCGTAAAAGACTTGCCCGGCCACAAAGGTAGAAAAAGAAGTTGTTTCACAAAATGCATTTTTGTAATTTTTTTCACTTTTAGGCTATGTGGCTGATTAGTAAAACAATAAAATAAAAGTATCTGTTTTTTAGTCTTCACGAAAAACAGTTTGAAGACTAAATTTTCATACATGAACAAAACATTCATATTTAAACCTAAAATTAAAACGATTTATCTTCAGTTTTAGCGAAAAAATGGAATTTATGAGGTGAAATCACCATTATATATTTTGCAAAATTAAAACATTATTATTGCCATTATTTTAATTTAAATGTTTTAAATTACATAAGAACTAAAATTTTTCCAAAAATCGTGTCAACTCTGTAATTTGAAATATCTTTTTCGTATCTTAGTGTTTCCTATACACTAACAACTAACGAGCAAAGAATGGAACCAAACAGTGGATTGTACGATGCGCAATTTGAACACGATGCCTGCGGTATTGGGTTTGTTGCGCATGTGAAAGGGCGGAAATCGCATCAAATCATCTCTGATGCACTTACTATTTTAGAGAATCTAGATCATAGAGGGGCATGTGGAGCAGAACCAAATACAGGCGATGGAGCAGGTATCATGATTCAGATTCCTCACGAATTTTTTTACGATGAATGTTTAAAAGCAGGCTTTAGTTTACCAGAAACCAATAATTATGGTGTTGGTATGTTATTTATGCCTAAGGATATCAGATCCAGGGAAGAGTGCAGAGAGCTGATTTACCGTGCGGCCGAAAAACTGGGTCTGGAAATTTTAGGTTTTAGAAAAGTTGATGTTAATACAACAGATATCGGTAACATGGCCCTTTCTGTTGAGCCAGAGATTGAGCAGGTTTTTATTGCCCGCCCTTATGCAATAGCGCCGGGTGCGGATTTCGAACGTAAACTTTATATTTTTAAAAATTACCTGATCAAACTGATCGTAAATACCGTTCATGGTGGTAGAGATTTTTATATTGTTTCGCTTTCGGCACAAACCATAATATATAAAGGTCAACTCACTTCATTGCAGGTGCGCACCTATTTTACCGATCTTACCGATAAGCGCATGGTTTCTGCTTTAGGTTTGGTTCACTCGCGTTTTGCAACCAATACTTTCCCTTCATGGAGGCTGGCCCAGCCATTCCGCTTTATTGCACATAATGGTGAGATCAATACTTTACAAGGAAACTTAAACTGGTTTAGGGCAGGCGTGAAGTCTTTTGCTTCTGCTTATTTCACACCAGAAGAACTTGACATGCTGTTGCCTGTAATCGATGAAACCAATTCAGATTCAGGTTGTTTAGATAATGTTATAGAACTTTTGCTTCACTCGGGAAGAAGCCTGCCTCATGTATTAATGATGCTGGTTCCAGAGGCATGGGATGGTAATGAAGACATGGATCCTGTAAAAAAAGCATTTTACGAATTCCACGCTACTTTAATGGAGCCATGGGACGGGCCTGCAGCCATTGCTTTTACCGACGGTAAATTGATTGGTGCTACATTAGACCGTAACGGTCTCCGTCCATCGCGTTATGCCATTACTTCAGATGACCGTGTAATTATGGGTTCTGAAGCTGGTGCATTAGCGATCGACCAGAGTACGATCATCGAAAAAGGCCGTTTAACACCTGGCAAAATGTTCGTAGTAGACATGGAGCAGGGCAGGATTATCAGCGATAACGAAATTAAAGAGGAAGTTTGTGGTAAAAGCCCTTACGGAGATTGGATTAACCAATATCAGATCCGCTTAGAAGAATTACCTGAGCCGCGTGTAATGTTTACCGGCTTATCTACTGAATCTATTTTCAAGTACCAGCAGGTTTTTGGTTATAGCAGGGAAGATGTAGATCTTTTACTTAAACCAATGGCTATCGAAGGCAAAGAACCAATCGGTTCGATGGGTACAGATACGCCATTAGCTATTCTATCAAAACGCCCACAGCACTTATCGTCTTATTTTAAGCAGTTATTTGCACAGGTAACCAATCCGCCAATTGACCCAATCAGGGAAAAAGTGGTGATGAGTTTGGCCAGTTTTATGGGCAGCATGGGTAACCTGTTAGAAGAAACACCAAAACAGGCACACTGTGTAGCCATTAAACATCCAATTTTAACTAACCAGGAATTAGAGAAATTAAGAAGTATTGATACTGGCGTTTTCCAGGCCAAAACTTTACAAACTTATTTCAGGGCCGATGGTAAACCAGGCGCTATGGCTAAAGCTTTAGACCGTTTGTGCCGTTATGCGGTTGATGCAGTTGAAGATGGTTTCCAGGTAATTGTATTAACCGATAGGGCTATCGATTCTGAACATGCTGCAATGCCTTCATTACTGGCTGTTTCAGCAGTACACCATCACTTAATCCGTAAAGGATACCGTGGTGCTGTAGGTATTGTAATTGAGGCTGGAGATATTTGGGAAGTACATCATTTCGCCACTTTGTTGGGATTTGGTGTTACGGCAATAAATCCTTATCTGGCTTTGGAAACCATTAACGGTTTTCAGCAAGAATCAGGATTATCAGCAGAACAGCTTACCAAAAACTATATCTACGCCGTAAATAGCGGTTTGCTTAAAATTTTCTCTAAGATGGGAATCTCAACCCTGCAATCGTATCAGGGTGCACAGATTTTCGAGATTTTAGGCTTAAACAAACAAGTGGTTAATACTTATTTCACCGGTGCGGTTTCGCGTATTGGCGGCTTAGGCTTAGATGAGATTGCAAAAGAAACCTTAATTAAACACCACCGCAGTTTTGGACCGTTAACACAAACGGAAAATTTATTGCCTGCTGGCGGAACTTACAAATTCCGTCGTAAAGGCGAAGCGCATCTGTTTAATCCGCAAACCATTCACTTGCTGCAGAACGCCACACGTAAAAATGATTACAACATCTTTAAACAATATTCTAAGCTGGTAAATGAACAAACACAACAGGCTTATACCATCCGCGGATTGTTTGAATTTAATTATAGCCGTCCTTCTGTTCCTTTAAACGAGGTAGAATCTACGGAGTCTATCTTAAAAAGATTTGCAACAGGAGCCATGTCTTTCGGTTCAATTTCTCATGAGGCACACTCTACTTTAGCCATTGCCATGAACCGTATCGGCGGGAAGAGCAATACCGGAGAAGGCGGTGAAGATGAAATGCGTTACACTAAATTGCCAAACGGTGATAGCATGCGCTCAGCGATTAAACAGGTTGCATCTGCACGTTTCGGTGTAACGAGCTATTATTTAACCAATGCTGATGAGTTACAGATTAAAATGGCTCAGGGCGCTAAGCCGGGAGAAGGTGGCCAATTACCTGGCCACAAAGTAGATGATTGGATTGCAAAAGTTCGTCACTCTACGCCGGGTGTAGGCTTAATTTCGCCGCCTCCACACCATGATATTTATTCGATCGAGGATTTGGCACAGCTCATTTACGATCTGAAAAATGCCAACCGCGCAGCTAGGATCAATGTTAAACTCGTATCTAAAGCCGGCGTTGGTACGATCGCAGCTGGTGTAGCTAAAGCGCATGCCGATGTAATTCTGGTTTCAGGTTTTGATGGTGGTACCGGTGCTTCGCCGTTAACCTCTATCCAGCATGCTGGTTTGCCTTGGGAACTTGGCTTAGCAGAAGCACACCAGACTTTGGTTAAAAACAAATTGCGTAACCGTATCGTGTTGCAAACAGATGGTCAGCTTAAAACAGGCAGGGATATCGCTATTGCAGCCTTATTAGGTGCCGAAGAGTGGGGCGTTGCCACAGCAGCATTGGTAACTTCGGGATGTATTATGATGCGCAAATGTCATTTAAATACTTGTCCGGTTGGTGTGGCCACGCAAGATCCGGAATTAAGAAAGTTATTCACCGGTGATGCAGACCACGTGGTAAACTTATTTTATTTCCTTGCTGAAGAATTACGTGAGATAATGGCTGAACTGGGTTTCAGGACCATTAACGAAATGATTGGACAGGCTGATATTTTGAAATTACGCGAGCTGCCCGCTGAAGATTGGAAATTGAAGTACCTTGATCTATCAGCCATATTATTCAAAGCAGAAGAAAATGGTTTGCCTCTGTATAATACAGAAAGTCAGGACCATGGTTTAGATCAGGTTTTAGATCATCAGTTAATTGCTGCGGCACAACCTGCCATAGATCATAACGAACCCGTATTTGCCAGCTTTGAGGTAAAAAATACCGACCGTGCCTTGGGTACCATGTTATCGAATGAGATATCAAAAGTTCATTTAAGTGCTGGTTTACCTCCAGATACGATCAATTTTAAATTTGTAGGTTCTGCGGGTCAAAGTTTCGGGGCTTTTAATACCCGTGGGGTTACATTAGCGTTAGAGGGTGAAGCGAACGATTATGTGGGTAAAGGTTTATCAGGTGCGAGATTGGCTATTTATCCTTTCTCTAACTCAACTTTTGTTCCTGAACAAAATATTATTATTGGTAACGTGGCCCTGTATGGTGCAACTTCTGGTGAGTTATTTGCACGTGGTAAAGCAGGTGAACGTTTTGCTGTACGTAACTCTGGTGCAACGGCTGTTGTTGAAGGCGTAGGCGATCATGGTTGTGAATACATGACAGGCGGTGAAGTGCTGATTCTTGGCGACACCGGTAGCAATTTTGCTGCTGGCATGAGTGGTGGTGTAGCCTGGATTTATGATGCCAATGGAACATTTGAACGTAAATGCAACAAAGAGATGGTTGATTTAGATCCACTGCAGGCAGAAGACGAAGAGCGGATCTTAGCTTTACTTAAAGCACATATCCGCTTAACAGATAGTAAGGTAGCTGAGTTTATCTTAAGCGATTGGAAAACTCAATCTGCTCATTTTGTAAAAGTATTCCCTAAAGAATACAAAGCAGTTTTAAGCAAACGTAACCAACAAGTAAAAACACACTAGGCCATGGGAAAAGTAACAGGATTTCAAGAATACGATAGAGTTGCACCCACTAGAGAAGAGGCTGCAACGCGTGTAAAACATTACGGTGAATTTTTAAATAATTTACCTCCGGAAGAATTAAATAACCAAGCTGCCCGTTGTATGGATTGCGGCGTTCCTTTCTGTCAATCAGGTTGCCCGCTGGGTAATGTGATACCGGAATTTAACGACGCTGTTTATCAAGGTAAATGGGAATTAGCGACCAATATTTTACTAAGCACCAATAATTTCCCTGAATTCACCGGTAGAATTTGCCCGGCCCCATGCGAATCAGCATGTGTATTAGGCATTAACCGACCACCGGTTTCCATTGAGGAAATTGAAAAACACATCATTGAAATTGCTTTCGAAAAAGGATTTATCAAAGCTAAAGCACCTTTAATCAGAACGGGTAAAAAAGTAGCTGTTATTGGTTCAGGTCCTGCCGGCTTAGCTGCTGCTGCCCAGTTAAATAAAGTTGGGCATGAAGTTACCGTTTTCGAACGGGACGATGCACCAGGTGGTTTATTAAGATATGGCATTCCCGATTTTAAATTACAGAAAAATGTAGTAGATCGCCGTATTGATCTGATGAAAGAAGAAGGCATCATTTTTAAATGTAATGCCAATGTGGGGGGAAATGTTGAAATAGGTACTTTGTTACGCGATTTTAACGCGATAGTATTGGCAGGCGGTTCAACTATTCCGCGCGATCTGCCTATTGATGGCCGTTCGGCTAAAGGTGTGCATTTTGCAATGGATTTTTTGAAACAACAAAATAAACGGGTAGCAAGCAGGGCTGTAGAAACTGAAGATATTATGGCTACCGGTAAAAATGTAATTGTAATTGGTGGTGGTGATACCGGATCTGACTGTATTGGTACTTCAAACCGTCATGGCGCAAAGTCAGTCACACAATTTGAGATTATGCCAATGCCTCCTCAGGTACGCAACGAGCATATGCCTTGGCCAAACTACCCCATGTTGTTAAAAAATACTTCTTCTCATGAGGAAGGTGCACAAAGGGCATGGTCGGTTAATACCAAAAACTTTATTGCCGACGAAAACGGAAATCTTAAAGCTTTAAAAGTAGTGGATGTGGAATGGGAGATTGATGCGAACGGGCGTCCGGTTACTTTTAAAGAAGTTGCCGGGACAGAAAGAGATCTTCCATGCGAACTGGTGCTGTTAGCTATGGGCTTTTTACATCCTCAAAGAGAAGGTTTAATTGAAAAACTTGGTGTAGAGTTAGATAACCGCGGAAACGTTAAGGCATCGGAACATACTTACCAAACGAATATTGCAAAGATTTTTGCAGCCGGTGATGTTCGCCGCGGACAATCATTAGTGGTTTGGGCCATTTCAGAAGGTAGAGAGGCTGCCCGCAAGGTAGATGAATACTTAATGGGAACAACTAAACTGGCATCGAAAGATGCGGTAGCGTACGCTTAGTAGGTTTTAAATTTATATTTTTTGGGTCGTGGCACAAACCACGGCCTTTTTTTGTTTTATTAAAGCATGTCCTTTCCGTAGAGTTAAGCGCAGTGTCTCTACGGATTTGAGAATAAAACTGAACTTAAAACTCAGACATAAACAAAAATTAAAACAACTTCAATTGCTCATCTCTCTGTGGCTTTTCTTTCCCAAAAACTGTTCTACCACCATATTTCCAGCTATCTGCACGCTCTTTTTGAATCACTTTCTCAAAATCCATATTCGGTATAAAGTCTTTTTCAGCATGGCTGGCAATTTGATGAAGCGATTTTATCGCTTGTTGCTTATCAGTATTGCCAATTTTAGACTTTTCAATTGCCTTTTGCAAAACATTTATCGTTTCATCGTAAACGTTTACCGGAACAGGGAAAGGGTGACCGTCTTTACCACCATGTGCGAAAGAATAACGTGCTGGATCTGTAAACCGCGAAGGTGTGCCATAAATCACCTCACTCACTAAAGCCATAGATTGTAGCGTTCTCGGACCCATGCCTTCCAATAATAATAGCTCCTCGAAGTCTTTTGGTCGTTTTTCCTGTGCCAGCCACAATATACTTCCTAAACGTTTTAAATCTACATCTTTTGATTTCACATCATGATGATTGGGCAATATCAATTTCTGTATTTCATTAAGCATCCGCGTGGGCGATTCAGCTGTGATACTCATCATGCTCTGCCTTGTCTGATCAGCATTTTTAGCCGTTAAATTCAGTATTTGACCTTGGTTAATGCCGCGAATGCCTGTATGTGGCTCTTCTACAAAAGACTTTAAGTTTTCAGAATGCCAATGGTATCTTCTGGCTGTTGCGCTGTGGTTGCTCATGCCTTGTTGCACCACTGTCCAATCGCCTTCATTGCTTAAAATAAAACAATGGAGGTACAATTGAAATCCGTCTTGAATAGCTGTATTATCTACTTTTGCACTGAGTTTACTGGCACGAACCAATTCTGTACCATTTAAACCTGTAGCATTCGCAATTTTTAAAAGTTCATTTGGGGTTTCCTTACTGTGTTTTCCTTTGCCTCCACAGATGTAAATTCCCAACTCTTTAGATAAGGGATTAATCGATTTCTTTAATGCACCCATTACTGATGTGGTAATTCCTGATGAATGCCAATCCATCCCCATTACTGCACCCAGGCTTTGGAACCAAAACGGGCTACTTAATCGACGCAGTACTTCTGCTTTACCATATTCCATCAGGATGGCTTCTGTTATTGCTAAGCCAAGTGTGGCCATACGCTGCGCCAGCCATGGTGGTACATGGCCATAATGTAATGGTAAATCTGCGCTTCCTGATCGTTTCAATGCTAACAAATTTAGTAATATGTTTTGTTAAATTGAAATATAGTTTACAAGCGATTGAATTTAATTTTTAAACTGCTGATCCAAAAAATTGATCATCGTGCAGGAAACCTCTTCGAACCAGGGATGAAATAACCAAAAGGGGTGAGGCGTATCCGGAAGGGTGTGCACTTCAGAATAGATACCGAAAGGCTTAATTTTTGCAATTAAATCGTCTCTGCCTGCATGAAATCGGGTTGTAGAACTATTGATGAATAGCATAGGAACGGAATTTTGACCCGCATGATTTAACGGGGATGCATGATGCCATAACGCCGGATTTTCTTTTAAATCTGCTCCTAGCCATATCGCCGCAACAGATTTCCTGTTGGGATCTGTACTCACCTCGGCAGCTTCGGGGTGATCGAAAGCAAGTATGCCATCTACGTCGATTACAGCCTGAACATGACTACTATGGTTATTTATTTTTTCCTTCTCAAACTGAGGGTCATTGTTGGTTGTGCCAACTAAAGCAGCCAATTGTCCGCCGGCAGAAAATCCGGCTACTGCAATTTTATTGGTATCTATATTAAATTGATCTGCATTTGCCTTTATCCATCTCACCGCATTTTTCAAATCATATACAGCTGCCGGGAATTGTGCATGGGTAGATAAGCGATAATCAGCAGTAATGGCCACATAACCGTTTAGAGCCATTTTTTGAGCCAGCGGAATGTTCTGGGTACGATTGCCGGAACGCCAGCCCCCACCAAAAATAAACAAAACTGCAGGCATTAGTTTTTTAGATTTCTTTGGATAAATTACATCCAGCAATAAATTCCCTGTTGGATATTTGGCATAAACAATGTTGTGTCTGGTTATAAAATGACCCTTTTCCAGCGGATAGGCAATAGTTAGGTAAGGACGTTTCTTTTTCTCTTTTAGATAAGCAGAATATATACTGAATGAAGTATCAGCTTGGATTTTTTGCGCCTGACTTACGGTAAAACAGCATATGAAAATTAAGGTTAGAAATTTCATTAAGGTAAATATATGGAATAGTTTTGCCGCTGATGAAACGTTTGAACTTATATTTTGTTAAGTTTAAACTTTAATGCAGCACCAGATTAATGCGAAAATTTTTACAACGTTTACTTAGTGCCTGGATTATTCGCATGTCGAATAAGTTTGGTTCAAACCCTAACCGTAAACGCATCCATGAGGCTTTAAGTAAACTTTATGAGACTATCAACCTCAGTCCTGGAAAACGTGGACTTATTTTCGAAGTTACAAATACTGATAAATTCATCATTTTATCAGATCAGCATAAGGGTGCACGTGATGATGCCGATGATTTCACTTTAGCTGAAAAAAATTACTTAAAGGCACTTGAATATTATAATCAACAGGATTTTCATTACATCAATTTAGGTGATAGCGAGGAACTTTGGGAGAATTTACTCGAATCAGTCATTAAACACAATACAGAGACATTCCAAGCAGAGAAAGCTTTTATTGTTAAAAATCATTTCACTAAAATATTTGGCAATCATGATCTGTACTGGGATAATGATCCCTTATCGCAATTTAACTTGAAAAGGATCTATGGAGAAGTCATTCGTATTTATGAAGGAGCCATTTTAAGAATGCCGGTAGGAGATCATAAACTTGATATTTTCCTAACCCACGGACATCAGGGCGACTTACAGAGTGATGGAAACTGGTTTAGTAAATGGTTTGTAAGTACCATATGGGCACCATTACAGTCGTATCTTCAAATTAATCTGAATACACCAGCGTACGATAATCAGCTTAAAACAGTGCACAACACATTAATGTACGATTGGGTAATTACCCGGAAAAACATTGCTTTAATTACCGGGCACACCCATCAGCCAGTTTTCGCATCGTTAACACACCTTGAACGGATTTATGTAAAATTAAACAAAGCTCAAAAAGAGAAAAATACCAGTGACCTCGCTTTTTTAAATGCTGAGCTTCATAAAAGGATAAAAGAAGGAGATAAAGCCCCACTATTAGGCAAATACAAGCCTGGTTACTTTAACAGTGGGTGCTGTTGTTTTAGTGATGGCGATATTACGGGTATCGAAATTGCCGATGGTTTTATCAGATTGATCAAATGGTCATACCATAGAAATATTATACCCGAAAGAATTTTACTGGAAGAAATGAAAATCAGTGATCTATCAGATGTAAACCTATTTGATGGGTAAGGTGACGTAGAAAGTAGCGCCCAAATCTTTCCCGTTGCTTTCTGCCCATAATTTCCCTTTATGAATCTCTACAAGTGCATTGGCAGTAATCAATCCTAATCCATAGCTATTTTCACCATTCGTGCTTACCGAACTCAGCTTCGCAAATTTCAGGAAAACTTTCTCTAAATCATTTTGAGTTAAACCCACACCATTGTCTTTTATCGAAATTGTCACCTCATTATCAGTTATTTGATGGGTGATAAAAATTTCATTGCCTGTAGGCGAAAACTTGATTGCATTATCAATCAGCTGACTAAAAACCATGGCAATTTTATCACGATCAGCAAAAACTTCAACAGGTTCCTGAATATCGATTAAAACTGTTTGATTTTTTCGTTCAAGTGATAGCGCAGATTCTTTTTTTACCCTTTCCAGTACCTGCCTCAAATCTATTTTATCTTTTTGGGGTTTAAATGAAGTTGCTTCTTTCCGGGCAGCACTTAAAATACCATTCAGATTATCAATCATCTTTTTCGATTGTGCGTTAATCTTACCGGAAATTAAAGATGTCTTATCATCAATGCCAGGAATGCGTCCCAATAATTCAGATTGAAGTGTAATGGTTGTCATTGGGTTTTTAAGATCATGAACAAGCACATGCAAACGATCATCATAAGCCCTTAACGTTCTTCTAATGGCCATTCTCGACTCCAATTTCTCCACTACCATACCAGCTAAATGCTGCAACATTTTTAAGTGCCTTTCCTCAATCGGTTTAGATTTGGTGTCTGCAACGTAAATCATACCAAGGTGATAACCATCAGGCGATACGATTGGCACTGAAGCAAAAAAAGCTAACCTTGCCCTGTTTAAGTCCTGAATAATTTCCAAAGCAGCTCCGCCAACTTCCGATTTTACAAAAGAATAACCATTGCCCTGAAAGCAGATCCCGGCAAATGGTAAATCAAATATATCGGCAGCCAATTGCGAAATCTGGTCAAAAGCACTTTCTGCTGGGGTATTTAATATCTCAAAATTGTCGAGCTTTTTCAAACGCAGGGCTTCGTCTGAAGAAATATCATGTTCTGCTTTTTCGTATTGCATTTATGGCAAAGTTAAATAGATAGATGAATAACTAAAGGTAAAAATTATGTACAAACTATAAACAATTAAGCGGTATTTTTCGTTATGATAAGATTGGAGATTATAGAGCGGAAAACATTAAAATGACCATCAAAACTATTAAATAATGAGACTATACATAGAGCGTAAACCTGTTAAGGTAAATCCAGATACCAAGAGAGTTATTGCACGTTTTTTTTTTAATGGAGAGGAGAGAGCACTGGAAGTAATCAGGAAGGTTTTGGAATTTTCGGATGAAAAAGTGTTTTCACTGATATCGCCCATACTGCAAGAATATTCAAAGAGACATCGGAATATCACCAAAATCCTAACCCGGCACTGCAAAAAATTAAAAAAGCAATTTTCGGCCCTGGGTACATCATTCGAAGATATTGATGAATATACCAGATTGTTGATTGGCGCTTATTTTACACATGAATATTCGATAGAATCAGCTGCCTTTTTTAATCCTAGCATTGTAGATGATCCTGATCAAACTGACTTGGTTGAAGGAGAAAAAAGAGTCATCATCAGCTTTAGAGCTGTAGGCGAGGGACATATTTCATCAATTGTTTTCCGCCGTGCTTTAATCGATAAAAATAATAACATCCAGGTTCTACCCGTTGGCAATTATGTTGATGAGGCGGAGGTTGTAAAAAACGCCATTTATATCAAGAAATTATTTCTGAAAAAGGCGGCTTATGCCCAGATTGATCCTGCTGTTTTAGAAGAAATTGAATCTAAACTTGATGACAAATTTGAATACACTAGTTTAAGCAATATCATTAAAGATTCTAAAAGTTTATACAAGGAAAATCCATCACGTTTAATTGAATATGATAAAATTCTTTGGTTATCAGATACTTATCATACCATCTCTTTTTCAAAAGATACCGATATTTCTGATCGTGTCATTTTTCCTATTTCAGAATTTGAACGTAAAGGTATTGAAGATGCGCGTTTCGTGAAATTTATTAAAGATGATGGCAAGGTACTATACTATGCTACCTACACTGCGTTTGATGGCTCTTTAATTATACCTAAGCTCGTTCAAACCGAAGATTTTTATGAGTTTAAAGTGATTCCGCTTTATGGCGATGGTGCACAGAATAAAAACCTGGCATTATTTCCAAGAAAAATTAAAGGCAAATATGTGATGATGAGCCGGATAGATGGATGGAACAATTACCTGATGTTTTCTGACAAGGTGAATGTTTGGGAAAACCCGGTGCTATTAAAGCAGCCCCGCTATGATTGGGAACTCGTGCAGATCGGAAATTGTGGTTCGCCTATAGAAACAGAAAAAGGATGGCTTGTGATTACACACGGAGTAGGGCCGATGCGGAGATACTGTATTGGCGTAAGTTTATTGGATCTGGAAAACCCTGGTATTGAAATAGGTCACCTAAAAGAGCCTTTGATCATCCCTAATAATGATGAACGGGAAGGGTATGTACCAAATGTGGTTTACTCCTGTGGATCCATTATCAGTAACGGTGAATTGATTATACCTTATGGTTTATCAGATTACAGTTCATCATTTGCTACTGTAAATTTAGAATTGCTGTTAAACAGGTTATTAGAGAATAATTAATTCCATCAATTAGGCTGTTAGACTTTTTTTATAATTAATCTTGAAACAAAAAGCCATCTCTTATAATATAAACAGAGATGGCTTTTGTATTTAGGATGATAAAATTGAGTTCCCAAAAAAAAGAGACTATATCATAATTTGAAATTCCACATCCGATTTGTCACTTTAAGCCTGTCGAATCGTCTTTAAAGACATTTTATGACAAGGTCCTTTGGCAAACTATCATTGACGTTATCTTGCAAATTATTAATAATCAGTATGTTATATGCTTTCGTATTTCCGTCCAGCTAGGCCATAGCGTGGTATCCCCATTCTACTTAAATCCGGCCTAACAAATTTTTCGGGCTGCACTGTTCTGTCCGCACAACTGGCTTCAAAAGAAAACGGCGAAACCCTCATGAATGCAAATGAAAATTATAAAAACAAATGAATAAATTTCCAGCCGGCATTTTATTAATGGTTGTCTGCTTTTTTATTTGTATTAATGAGCTCGGCAAAAACCTCGGTTTTGTTTCTTTTTGATGCCAAAAAGAAAGAGCCATTCGGCGGCGGCGGACCTGTACCGATTTTTAATCGGTAGCCGAGGCAATACCGCGCCGTATGGCAAATGAAATCAATTAAACGTCACTCATATTGATTTATACAATAAATTGCCCTTCGGGATGACAATTTCAATTTACGTAGCCTCTTTTAGATGCTAAGAAAGCTTTATTATTTAGCTAATCTTTTCTGCTTCCACTAAGGGTGAAGATAAAGTTTCATATTCAACCGCTGCAATTTTCAGAATAGCCAAATGCGAGATGAAATAAGCCAATGTGCTTTCTGCACCCTGATTTCTGTTTACACTATTAAATTGTAATCCATCCGCACAGCCATTGGTTTCGTAATCGTATAGCGGAATATGAAGACTGTTTTCACCTAAAAACCATTTATAGCTGATATGCATCAAATTCAGATATTGATCATCTTTAGTAATTTCGAACGTTTTTGCATACAATAAAACCATAGCCATTGTTTCTATAGCCTGTTGATCATAAATCGGATTTTTACCATGCTTTTTCATCCATCCTGCATTCCCAACAGGATTCAGGTATCCATTTTCGAAAGAAAAACTATTTAAAAACTCAATGCTTTCCATCGCAACCCTATAGGACTCTTTATTACCTGTAGCATCATAATGATGAAGCAGAGCCAGGGGAAGTATAGCATTATCATAGGTTAAAATATCTTCAAACCAGTGCCATTCGCCATCATTATTTTCTTTATAAGAAGCTACTAATGCATCTGCTAGCATATTAATTTCCTGGGTGATCAGTTCATCTCCAGGGTTTGCAAGTAAGTAATATGATAGGCCAATAATCGTATTTGCCTTTCCACGCAAATACTTTAATTCTTTAAAGTGTTTTATAGAATGAGAGAACAATTCACGACCAAATTCACGGTAAGAATTATTTGGGGCACTTGAGACTAAATATCCTAATGCCCAGATGGTTCTGCCAAAAGAGTCTTCAGAGCCTACTTCATCTAAGTATTGCCTGTTAAAACTCAAGAAATTCCTGAAATTTCCATCTTCAGTTTGCATGTATTGGATAAAACTGAGGTATATTGGCATAAAAGTCAAAGCTCTTTTGTTTTTATCCTGCTCAACAGCCATTATAGCCATAATTAATGCCCTTGCATTATCATCTATACAATATCCTTCTTTTAAATTCGGAATGCCAAAGCGTGCATGTTGTATAATCCCGGTATCGTCTGTTAGTAAGGCAATATGGTTTAAATTTAAAGCAGGCATTCCTTCCACGTCTATAATCGGCGGAATTGTTCTTTTTACTTTAACCTTGGCTGATAATGCCTCATTTAATACATGAAGATAAATACTTCCGATAGCAGGCCAGCGCAGATTTAATCCATATTCGTAAGCATTATTTTTCAGTTCGTGATATTTATCATCGTCACTTAAAAGATCATTAACAATTGCTGCAAGTTTATGATGATCCTTGAAATCGAATAACTTACCTCTGTTATCGGCCAATAGCTCTTGCGCATGCCAGTATGGTGTAGAAATTACTGCGGCACCTGCGCCTACAGCGTAAGATAAAGTGCCACTGGTAATCTGAGCTTCATTTAAATAAGGTGTGATGTATAAATAACATGCTGTTAAATACTGATGAAGTTCTGCTTCCGAAACAAATTTATTGACGAAGGCAATATTTTTTTCTACACCTAAATCTTTTGCCAATGCTTTCAAACTGTCCCGATATTCTTCGCCATTATGTTTTACAACACCCGGATGAGTGTTACCTAAGATCATGTATACAACATCAGGATGTTTGGCTACAATATCAGGTAAAGCCTTAACAACCGTTTCTAAACCTTTATTTCTGCTGATCAAACCAAATGTAAAAAGCACTTTTTTACCTTTAAACAACTCACTTTGTGCGATTGGATTGTTAACCAAAGGCTCTAAGTCCGGAACACCGTGTTCTATCAACTGAATAGAAGTTTTAGGAATCTGATAAATGCTGGTTAAAAACATCACCGCCTTTTTGCTCATCACCACTAATTTAGCCGATTTTGATGCAATCTCTTTAATAATGGTTTGCTGCATAAAATTGGGCTCTTTTAAAACCGTATGCAAAATAGTAATGAACGGCTTTTTTAACCTGTTGATCAGCGAAAGTAAAAACACACCACTATTACCACCGTATATGCCAAATTCGTGTTCAATAATACAAGTGTCTACATCGCTGTTATTGATAAAATCAGCAGCTTCAAGATAATCCTGCTGATTTTGTTGGCGTATAACAAATTTTACTTCATTTGGGTATTGATGTTCATTTACATCATCCGACTCATTTAATGCAACTACAAAACTTTTATTGGCATCGTAAGTAGAATTTAAACTTAAAGCATTAACTAAGTTTTGATTGAAGGTGGCTAAACCACATTCACGTGGCGGATAGGTAGAAATATAGGCTATTTTCATCTTTATAAATGTTTTCAATGGTAATTACACAATCGTGATCTCTTTATTCCCTTGATTACTTTGAAAAATCAGAACGGTTTCACAAGTATTTCTATAAGGTTATGATTAGATAACATTATTGATTTCAAATAGTTTGCTGTTAAGGCGATTTACGGCCTATAAACCTAAAACAATAAGTTTTAGACATGTGTTAATAGGTTAATATTTTAAATATTTAGCGATGAGATCAATATGGAAAGGTTCGATTGGATTTGGCTTGGTAAACATTCCGGTTAAGTTGTTTTCCGGTGTACAGAACAGTAACCTCGATTTAGATATGCTCGATGAACGTGATCATGCCAGGATCAAATTTTTGAGGGTGAACGAAAATACACAGAAAGAGGTGCCTTATGAGAAAATAGTAAAAGGCTATTTCTTAAAAGACAGGTATGTAATTTTGGATAAACACGACTTTGAAGAGGCGGCCCCCGAAAAAACAAAGATTATTGAATTGGAGAATTTTGTAGATATAAAAGATATCAATCCCATTTATTACGAAACTTCTTATTACACCGAGCCAGAAAAACAGGGCAGAAAAGCCTATAGCTTGTTGTTAAAAGCATTACAGAAATCTGGTAAAGCCGGTGTAGCCAGGTTTGTATTAAGGAATACCGAAAATCTTTGTGTTATTCATCCGATGGATGATGTTATTGTGATCACAAAAATCAGATTTAATCAGGAAATCAGAAGTTTATCTGAAATCAATAAAGTTGATGATATCAACATCACTAAAAAAGAAATGGATGTAGGATTGGCTTTGATTAAACAATATAGTTCGAAATTTGACCTGAGCACCTTTAAAGATGACTATAGTAGCGAATTATTAAAAATTATTAAAGCTAAAGCTAAGGGAAAACGAGCTACGGTGAAAAAGATAAAACCTCAAAAAGCTTCAAGTGATGATTTATATGATCAATTGATGCAGAGCTTAGGTTCAAAGAAAGGAGCATAATTAGTTAGGAGTGTTCAGTTTGGAGTTTTCAATGCTCTACGCGTAGCGCCGTAAAAAATAGCATTGAAGTAATTTTTACTTCAATGCTATTCACTTTATTTAAAGGCAGCTTTCAACTGTTCAGCTGCATACGCCTGTGCGGCTTTTGCCTCAGGTACCAGAAGTGCCATACCAAAGAACTCATGTGTTACACCTTCATAATTTTTACTGTCGACTTTCACGCCGGCTGCCTTCAACTTATCAGCCAACATTACGCCGTCATCATGTAAAGGATCTATTTCTGCCGTAATAATAGTTGTTGGCGGAAGTCCTTTTAAATCTGCATTAATTAATGATATCCTCGAGTCTTGCGCTTCAATCATGCTATTCAGATATTTTTCTGTAAACCAGTTCATCATGGCTTTGTTCAGTGGTTTTGCATTTGCATACATGTTATAAGATTTGGTATTCATATCTGCCTGGGCAATAGGATAGATCAAAACTTCGTGTACAGGAAGCATAATGTGTTTGTTTCTGGCCATGATGGATACATTTGCTGCTAAATTTCCACCTGCACTTTCTCCTGCTACCGCAATCTTGGCAGGGTCTGCCTTCAAATCTACTGCATTTTTTATGGCCCATTCATAGGCCGTAAATGCGTCATTGTGCGCTGTGGGAAATTTGTTTTCAGGAGCTAAACGATAAGCTACAGAAATTACAATTGCACCAACCTGTTCGGCTAAAGCCTGCGCTGAAGCATCATAAACATCTATATTGGCAATAACGAAACCGCCGCCATGATAATAAACAATGATAGGGTAAGGCCCATTTCCTGCTTTAGGTGTGTAAATACGTAAATGTATTTTACCACCATTGGCATCAATATCCCTACCGATAGTATCTACTTTAGCAACAGGAACAACCATGTTATTCTGTTTTATTAAATCCATTACAGCATCGGTTGGTGTATGATTTTTACGTGCATCAGCAGCACTTAAAGTTTCCAGAGGCTTGTCTCCATAACTGCTTAATTTTTCTATTACCACCTGCATTTCAGGCTTTATGGTTTTTCCCCATTCTGGCGCAGGCCCGGCAGGTTTTAATGATGCCATTTGCATAGAATCGGTTTTCGAAGAATCTGCAGCTGTGGTGTTTTTTGTTCCGCTGGTACAGGCTGAAAGCAAAAGTGCCGTTCCACAGACCATAATAGGTTTTAACAGGATGTTTTTCATAGGATTGTTTTTCAAAATATTGATTTATAACATAATCGGTCAGACAAGTGTTTTCGTAATTGCACAACTTTTTAGAATTTGTATAAATGGCAAACTTCTTGAGAGATTACTGTGTTCTTTAAATAAATTAACAGTGATGCTAACAGAAATAACAGGATTACCAGATCATATTTTTGGCGTAAGAGCCACCGGAGAAGTGACCAGCGATGATATAAAAAGCGTTTTAGTAACTGGTTTGAAAAGAACTGCTGATCGGTTTAAGGAAATTAGGTATTTATTGGTTTTAGAAACCGATGTAAAAAATTTTACAGCAGGCGCATGGGTACAGGATGTTAAGGCTGGCCTGCAAAACTTCAATAAATGGAAAAAAATTGCAGTTGTAAGTGCAGAAAAAGGAGTGGAGTGGTTTACTGATGTTTTCACAGTTGCTACACCCGGCAAATCAAAAGGCTTTAAACCCGAAGAAATAGAAGAGGCGAAAGCCTGGCTTAATACTGAAGATTAAAGATTGAAATATGAAAAATTCTAAAACTACGGCAGAAAGTAGCAAGGCTACTGCACCGAAAAATGTAAAAGCTAAGGGGGCTGATGATAAAGTTACATCAGCAAAAGATGCCAAAAAAGTAGAGGTAACAAAGGACAAGTCAGCCAAACAAAAAAAGAAATAATAAGATATAGAAGATACCATTATGATGATTGATGCCGGTAATGTTAACCGTTTTTATGATAAAGCTTACGATTGGATAATTGATAGAGGGCCCTCCGTAATTTTAGGTATCATGATGATGATTATGGGCCTTTGGCTCATTAAATTATTGGGCAGGTGGATGCAGGGAAGTATGCACCGTAAAGATATCAATCCATCCTTAAGGCCCTTTTTAACCAGCTTAATACTCATCACTTTACGTGTTTTGCTTGTGCTCACAGTCATGCAGGTTATTGGCATTCAGCTTACTTTTTTAACGGTGCTTATTGGCGGTATTGGTGTTGCAGCAGGTTTAGCTTTATCAGGCACACTGCAGAATTTTGCCAGTGGAGTATTGATTTTATTACTTAAGCCTTTTGTTGTTGGAGATAATATCATTGCACAAGGCCAGGAGGGGACGGTAACTTCGATCCAGATATTTTATACCATTGTTAAAACATTTGATAACAGAACAGTGGTAATTCCCAATAGTAAACTATCCAATGAAGTGATCATTAATATCAGTAGACAAGGCACCAGGAGATTGGATGTAGAAATTAAATTTAGCTACGGAATCGACTATGAACAGGTTGCATCCATTTTCAATAAAACAGTTGATGAATTTAGCGACTGTTTAAAAACACCAGAACGAAGGATTGGCGTATCTACTTTAGAAGATAATGGTTTCAAAGCAAATTTAAATGTTTGGGTCAAAGCCCATGGCTTTACAGATACTAAACTCGCATTTTTGGAAGCGCTTATGAAAAACCTAAAACTTGGAGGAGTAAAATTACCGGGTATGACTGAATAAAAATTACTTTTTTAACAGCGCATAAATCTTATCCATTAATTCGTCAATGTTAAAAGGCTTGGCCATAAAGTCATCAGCTTCCAGTCCATCAACGGTATAATTATTTGCATTGTAACGGGCAGAAATCATTAAAACAGGAATATCCTTGGTTACTTCAGTATCTTTAAGTTCCTTTAAAAGTACCCTGCCATCAACGTCAGGAAGCATAATATCCATAATTATGACGTCGGGATTAAATTCCTTAACATGATTAATAAAATTAGCGCCTTTGTTTAATCCGTCAACATTAAAAGCTTCGCTTTCTAAAATAAGCGTTATAACATCAAGGATTGCATGGTTATCTTCGATTACCAAAATATTTTTCTTAGCCAAAGTTTGAATGTTTTTTTTAAATTCAAACAAATATATAATAAAAATCAAATCTCAAATCCGAATTTATCAAATTAGAGACATTCTAAAATTAGGCTTTATATTTGTTAATTTGCGAGATTAAAATATGCTGCAACACCATACACATGACTAAATTTTCTGTAGACCTAACCAATTGTGATCAAGAGCCTATCCACATACCGGGCAAAATTCAATCGCATGGTTTTCTTTTAGCTGTTGATAAGAATAACACTACCATTACCTATATCAGTGAAAACATAGGATATTTTTTAAATAAAGAAGCTAAAAGCTTATTAAATAAACCCCTCTCTGAGTTAAACGATTTGATTAACCACCAAGATTCGGCCTTCAATATTGAAGACTTGTTAAAGCTGGGGGTTATCCGTAAAAGTTTTGATGCCGTTAGTCCGCACCCCCTCGAAATTAGCGGAAATCCATTTTACCTTATTATTTCCTCGTCAACAAACGATTGGTTGTTGGAGTTTGAACCTGTTACATTACAGTTTGATATCCAAAGTTCCGTTGGTCGTTCTGCATCATCAATGCTTCAGGGGAAGAACATTTTTGCTTTGTTAAATGGCGCAGCTAAAGAAGTAAAAAGGTTGATCAATTACGACCGTATTATGGTTTATAAATTTTTAGAAGATGGCCATGGCGAAGTTGTAGCAGAAGAAAAAGAAACAGATTTAGAATCATTTTTTGGCTTACACTATCCTGCATCCGATATTCCAAAACAGGCGAGAGAGCTATACAAACTAAATTTAACCAGATTAATTGCCGATGTAAATATAGCCGATTCGAAAATTATTACATTTAAAGAAAATGAATCGCTTGATTTAACAAACGGAGGTTTACGGGCAGTATCACCTATCCATATTCAATATTTGAAAAATATGGGGGTTCATTCCAGCTTTAGCATATCTTTAATTTCTCATGGCGAGCTTTGGGGTTTAATTGCCTGCCATAATTATAGCCCTAAATTCATAGATTATAAGGCAAGAGAAGGTGCGAAACTCATCGGACAGATTCTTTCTTCAGCACTTGAATATCGCCAGGAAGAAGAAGATGCGAAGGTTATTGAACAATTTAAAAGCACCGCAATTACACTTTCCGAGTATTTAAACCGCGATAAATATCTGATCGAGGCCATAACCACCCACAAGCGAACCATTTTAGATGCGACTAAGGCCAGTGGAGTGGCTATCATTTTTGAAAATGAACTTAAAACCATTGGAAATGTACCTTCAGAAGAAGATATAAGAGAACTTGCAGGATGGTTAAAAACAACAAACGATGAGTCGGTTTACTATACACATCGGCTATCTGAAATATTTTCTCCTGCCAAGAAATATAAAGCAATAGCCTCAGGCATTCTGTCGTGTGTGATAAACAAAGAAATGGGAGAAATGATCATTTGGTTTAAACCCGAAATGATAACCAATGTAAACTGGGCCGGAGATCCGGATAAACCTGTAGTTTCATCAGAAAACGGTTTGATGAGCTTATCCCCACGAAAATCGTTCGAAATCTGGTCTGAAGTAGTTAATAATACTTCTGAAAAATGGATGGCTGAAGAAATTGCCTCGGTATTAAGAATCCGCGAAATTATTATTTCTGATATTAACAAAAAAGCAAACGAAATTAGATTACTTAATGAGAAACTGCAGGCCGCTTACGAAGAATTGGATACGTTTAGCTATACTGTATCGCATGATTTAAGAACACCGCTTACCTCAGTTAAAACCTACGCAGAGCTGATGCTTAAAAACAAGAGCTTAGATGAGGGCGGCAAAAAAATGTTGAGCAGAATATTAGTGGGCGCGGATAAAATGAACTTGTTAATTAAAGAGATTTTAAATCTGGCAAGAGTTGGCCGTTCTGAAATTAACTTTGAAACCGTTAATGTAGAATCGCTGTTGAAAGAAATAAAAAACGAAGTGTGGTCGGCCTATAAAGCAGAGCATGTTACCTTAACTTTAGGACAACTCCCTAATATAAAAGGAGACAAAACCATGATTGCTCAGGTTTTTACAAACTTAATTGGCAATGCTGTAAAATACACTGCTATGGTTAACAAACCTATAATAGACGTTTCTGCGTATATAGATGAAAAGGAAATTATCTATGCTGTTAAAGATAATGGTATAGGAATTGATAACCGTTATTACGACAGAGTTTTTGAGCTTTTTAAACGTATGGATAATGTAAAGGATATTGAGGGGTCTGGAGTGGGACTTGCTATAGTAAAGAGGATTGTAGAGAAACATCATGGTAGAGTTTGGTTTGAGAGTAAGTTAAATGTAGGATCGACTTTTTTTGTAGCTTTTAAAAACAGATAAATGAAAACAACGGATATATTTTATGTTGAGGATGATATAGATTATGCATTTTTTATGCAAAGTGCTGTACATGAAGTTAAGGATACACTTAATCTTATCATAGTTGAAGATGGGGTAGAAGCATTAAAAAAACTTCAGCATTTTGTAGAAAATAAAACCAAACCAAAATTAATCTTGCTTGATCTGAATTTACCAGGTTTATCTGGTTTGGATTTATTGAAATTTATAAGAGATATTCCTTACCTGAAAACAATACCTGTTATCTTATTCTCTACATCCGATAATCCTGATGATGTAAAAGCATCAATCGAATTTGGGGCCAATGCCTACCTTACTAAACCCGATGGTTACGAGAACCTGGTTAAATGTGTACATTCCGTACACGACTTTTGGTTTAATCAACATTTGAGGTTAAACTAAAATATAATAATACATATAGATAGATTCGGCTGTTAGTCCGGATCTTTTCTATTTCAAAATAAATTCCCTTTATGATTGCCAATTTATTAAGAACTGACACTGCGCAGAACCATAAAACATTAGAATCATTCATGTTCGTTAACGAGATTATGAATAACTCTTTAAATATCGATCAGTATAAAAAGCTGTTAACCATTAATTATATTATTCACCAGAAGTTAGAGAATCTACTGGCAAATATGCTCGACTCAGCTATTGCGGAGCAATTGGGAATGAAGGATCGATTGAAACTGAATGCTTTAACGCAAGACTTAAATTACTGGAATATAGATAATTTAACATTACCGGAGTTAGCTTTTGAATTATTTGTTCCAGAAAAAAATACGGCAGAAGTTTTAGGTGCTTTGTATGTATTAGAAGGGGCAACATTGGGTGGTAACGTAATTAAAAGGCATATTCTGGCCAATCCTAATTTTAAAAACCATGAGAACGGACTAAATTATTATGGTGTTTATGGTGAGGAACTTAGCGCAAAATGGAAAAATTTTGTTAGCGTATTAAATGAGCGTGTGGAAGAAGCCGATTACCAACGTTGTATCAATAGCGCGAACCAAACCTTCAACAACCTGATTAGGCTATCTGAACAAATTGCATAAGTAATCATATTTTAGCTCAAAATTATTAAAAATGTGGCTGCAATAAGTGTCAGGGCATTTTTTCGATTGTGAAAATGTGCAAAACTTCTTACAAATAAATATTTGCTTTCTGTTGTTAATTCGAGGTAAATATGTATTATTGAAAAAAAATAAATTTTTTAAACCTTAAAACATCAATTAGCGATGGAAAAATTCTCAAAAGTTAAAGCTGCTGTTGCTGCTATCGAAGCAGATGTAGAAAAATTTTATAATGCTGGCAATGCAGCTGCTGGTACTCGTGTGCGTAAAGCAATGCAAGATCTTAAAGTTTTAGCACAAGAAATCCGTGCAGAAGTAACTGAAAAGAAAAACTCTGGAAAATAATATTTCGCGAGTATGAAACAAAAAGGGTTCTGGTAAGCTGGAGCCCTTTTTGCGTTTATTTAGGCTAGACTTCAAGTTCTAAAAAGCATATGGCCAATAGGACTCCGTAAGTCTACTTAAAAGCCATAAAAAGATAAAGCTCCCCATCGCGGGGAGCATCTATCCAACTAACAAAACATATTTTTAATAGGCATAAACTTAAACTGATCCTTTCTTAATCAGCTTATATTCGATTACGGGTTTGCCGCGCGTACCGCCATCATTGGAAATAAAGCTGTTAAATTTAAGCTTGTATATATTACCAGATGCATCTTTAACCAGGAAGAAAGTTGTTGCTTTTACACCTATTGGAATGGTAATACCATTAACTGTAACTGGTTGTGTAAGTCTCCAGTTTGAACCGATTACGTCACGTGCAGAAGAAAAGGTAACGGCTGACAGGTCAGCTTCGGCAAAGGCGGCATAAGATTTTGTATTCGTAGAGACTGCAGCTGCGGTAACACCAGCAAGATTATTAAGAAATACTAAATCAGAAAAATTATATGGAACAAGATCATTACCGAAGGCTGTCTGATAAACTGAGTACGTCCATACCAGATCCCAGTTTGCCTTTTCTGGTTCTACATTTACAACATTACCGTTATTAAGCGATACAAATTTGAAGTTAAAGTTTCCATCTTTTGGAATATCAACTATCGTAAAATTGGCGGTTTCTTTGATTTTTCCATATTGCAAAGTGTAACCTCCGGACGCATTTCTGGTTACTTTAAGTTTAATCCAGGCTCTTGCTGCAATACCACCACCTGTACCACGGTTTAGGATAATTACTTTATTGTCTGCAGCTGTAGCAGAAACTGCTGGAATTACCGTGTTAGCAAGATTGCCATCAATTGCATCAAAAAAAGCAAAATGTGCAGGTAAAGGATTAGCCTGACTAACAGCAAGCATTAAACCTAATGTATCAGCTTCGCCAACTGTTGCTAAACTCGCATTTGTGGTAGTAATTACTTTTGCCCCTGCTGCTGTAGTGTTGTTCAAAATAACCCTAAAATCAGCTCCGCTGTAAAAGCCTAAATCCCATGATGCTCTCGCTACAGATATTTGTTTATCCTTGCTAAAATCCACATAAACGCTATTACCTGCTGCACTTCCGGTTTCTGTGCCAATTAAGCCGTTGAGGGTTAAAGTGTTGCCGTCTGAAGGCGGAACAACCACAATTGGTTCATCTGATTTTTTTTTACAGGCTGTAAAGGTTATTGCTGCAAGGGCAATAGCGATGATTGAGTTAAATTTATTCATGTTTATTGTAATTATATTGTTTTTAATATTATTGTTTATTCCAGTTATAGGTTAGTCCAAGCACGAAAGAACGGCCATAACTGTATGGTACTGCTGCACCGCCGGTACTGTGTGCACCGCCAGAAGCTGTTGAACTATTGCTAAGTTGCGTTACATTAAACAGGTTTTTAATGCCCGCATTGATCGTTAGAGACTTGAACAGGTTTTGGTTGAACATTAAATCAGCTGTATGGAAAGAACCGATTTTTACCAGTTTCGCTGTAGCGGCATTGTTTTCAGTAGTCAGCTGATAGCTCGGTAAGCTGCCGGTATATTTGTAAAATAGGCTGATGCTTCCGCTAATTTTTGGAAAAGTATAGGTAACATTCGAATTTACTTCTGTAGCCCAGGCAAATTCGGGCGTTTGTAAGTTATCGTTTTCGCTTAAATCATTATATCTGCCGATGTAGGATACACCAAGCCTAACCTGCAGTTTTTTTTGGAAAGTGAGCACATGATCTAAAGTACCACCTGCGGTTTTGTATTTAGACAAATTGATTAACGTGGTTACCGAAGTATTGGTAGGAGAGAAGCCAAAATCGATCCTGTTCTTAACTATGTTATAGAAACCGGTTATGGTTGTGCATAATTCGACATTCGGGTCGTAAAGGCCTGTCCATACTAAAGAGCCATTGAAACTGTTCGATTCTTCTGCTTTTAAATTAGGATTGCCCAAAATATTATGGCTGGCATCTACGAAATCATAGTACAATTCTCTTAGCGCAGGAGATCTGAAACCTTTGGCATAACCCAAACGCAGATTCAGATCTTTGGTTAAAATTAATTTCGCATTTAATGAAGGAATTACCGGAGGAGCATTGTAAACGGAGTTTTTGATCAACCGTAATCCCGGTCTGATGTTTATTACGCCACCTAATTTAATTTCGGCTGTAATAAAAGCGGCATAATCATTAATTACAGGCGAACCACTTATTCTTTGTCCGCTGGCTGCATCACGGTTATATTCGAAACCTGGTTGAAACGATACCAGCCTATTCAGGATATAAACGGCTGTTGCCCTGAAAATGGCAGCATTAAACCTGGCAATATCCTGTTCACCTGCAGCGGTTGATAATACTTCTGTATTGTTGGTAAAATCGTGGATAACAGTTTTGGTTGCACGGTCTAGCTTCGTAAAACCTGCAACAGCCGACAGTTGCAGGTTATTACTGATTTTATAGGCTGATTGAAGCTGTTGGGTGTAGCGGTGTGTGGTATAAGTTTGTAGCAATCCCTTATAAGTATTCGGGTTTAAACCGGCCTGCACGTCAATATCTTCTTTCAGTCCATCAAAACGATACCAGATGCTGAAATTGTGATCGAGGTAGCCAATTTTGGTATTGGCCAAATATTGTTCTTTTGGTTTCCACCGGTTGGCAATGGCAGCAACTTCCTGGATGGTAGCCGTTTTGCTTGCTAAATTCCAGCCACCAAAATCATTATGGGTAAAGCCTCCCAGTACACTCCAATTGCTGTTTTTCCAATTGGCAGTGATATTCTGCAGATGGTTGCCTTTTCCTGACAAAGCTTCATACTCTTTTCCAACAGTCTCTTCCTGTATCCTTACCGATAAATTTAAGAGCTGTTTATCCGGATTTTTGGTAATAATATTGATCACACCCGCCAATGCATCAGCTCCGTATACTACAGACATTGGTCCTTCAACAATCTCAATGCGCTCAATTGTATTAATGTCTACCTGATTCAAACTTTCGCGTGTATCTGATCTATCTACCATAGGTACACCATCTAAAAGTATTTTTACATTTCTGCCTGTCATCCCCATTAATGAAACATCACTTGTACCTAACGTTAAATCATTGCTAAAACGGAAGCCCAATTCTGTATTTAAAAGCTGTTGTACATTCGTTGCTGCCCTTAACTTAATCCATTCTGCACTGATGGTTCTCACTTTATAAACAGAGTTTCTTAAAGTCTGCTGACCGTATTGTCCGGTAATGACCACGTCTTTTAAATCATTTGCCTTGGTTTTATCCACTTTAGTTTGCTGAGAGACAGCAATAAACCAATAAAGCGATAGCGCAATTGATAAATATATTTTCATTTATTTAGACTAATTATAAATAATTATGCAAATTTGTAGATAATCAGTAACAGCAGATAACGTTAAACGGATAATTAATACCGCTAAACGGATTAAATGAATATGGAAATCAGACTCTCAACCTACCCGGAACAAAAAGTTATTTATGAATGTAAATACCTTGAAAATTTTAATGGGTTTAAGGATGTTGAAGAAGCGGTAACGAAGTTGGCTATCGATCATGTCAGTGTAAAGGTAATTCAAAAGTGGTTTAGCGGGATTCACATTACTATTGCGGACATTGATCCCCAACAAGAAGAAAATTTTTGCTTTGAATCTTCCCAGCAGCATATTGGCTTTTTATTTTGTTTGCGCGGCGCTATTGGCTATTATAATAACATTCAACCTGCTCATTTTTTATCGCTGGTTAAAAACGAGCAGGATTTTAATATGGGGCGGGTTAATTCGATCGTATTTAATATAAAGGAGAAAACCAGGTACGTATATATACAGCTTACAGAACAGTATTTTTGCCAGGTAACCGGCAGAGAACCTATTTACAATGTTAAAACTTTAATCCAAAAATCAATTAGCCCGGAAATTAGGCTGGTGTTGCAGCAAATTATTCAGCCCAAATACGAAGGCAGGATAAAACGCTTGTTTCTGGAAGCCAGGATATTTGAATTGATCATTGCTTATTTTAATCAAATACCAGATAAAGAAACGCGCGTAATAAAAAAGGATGATATAGAAAAGATTATGTTAGCCAAACAATTGGTAGAAAGCGATTTACAAAAACCGAATTCCCTGATAGAGTTATCGCGTAAAGTGGGGATTAACGATTATAAGCTTAAAATAGGTTTTAAAGAACTAACCGGCCATACCGTATTCGGTTATCTGTATAAAATCAGAATGGAAAAAGCGCACTATCTGCTATCCAAAGAAAAGAAGACTGTAAATGAAGTTTCTTTTCTGGTGGGCTATAAAAATGCACAACATTTTATTACCGCTTTTAAAAAACAGTACCATGTTTTACCGGGAAGTTTAAACAAAAGTTAAAAAACGCAACGCAAACGTTTGTCTATTCCCTTAGGTCATTTATAATCAGATCAGCATCTACAATCGTATTGTAATAGGCCTGACTCTTAACATTAGGACTATGAATAAGATCTAATAAGATGTTTACAGCTTTTTGCCCCTGCAAATATGGATATTGCTCTACTGATGCTACAGGTGAATGATCTAAGTAACTGATAATAGGCAAATTTGCATAACTTACAATTTCAAAATTGTTTATTACATTCAGCTTTTTGAAGTATTTAATCAGAAACAGTGCCACATAATCATTAAAGGCAACAATAGCCGTTGGTTTTCTTTTATGGTTTAAAAACTTTTTGGCAGCATCTATGGTACCTTGTTCAGTTAAATCGCAATTTATGACCAAAGATGGATCGAACTTTAAGCGGTTAAAAGTTATTGCCTGTTTATAGCCATCTTTGCGCTCCTCACTTGCGTATAAAGTATTGGGGCCATTAATCATTCCGATACTTCTGTGTCCTTTTCTTAAAAGATAGTTCACTGCTTTAACGGTTGCAGCTTCTAATCTACAGGCAACATAATGCACGTTCTTGAAAGGCGGTATCCGATCAAAAAATACAACGGGTATATTAAACGAATTAAATTTTTCGAAATGATCAAAATTAGAGGTGTCTTTACTGATGGATACCAATAAACCATCAACACGTTGATTTTTCATTTTTTCAACAAGCTTTACTTCCTGCTCATAACGATCGTGCGACTGGGCAAAAATTACCGTATAATTTTTCTTGATCGCCTCATCTTCAATTGCAGAAATTGCAATGGAAAAAAAGTGTTCTGAAAGCTCTGGTAAAATTACGCCAATGGTATAGGTTTTTCCTTTTTGAAAAAGAATGGCCGCCTTGTTAGGCTCGTAGTTTAGCGACTTGGCCAGCTGCTTAATTTTTTCCCTGGTAACTGCCCCAATGCTCGGATGATCGTGCAGTCCCCTTGAAACACTGGAAGGAGAAATGTTTAAGATTCTGGCTATTTCTTTGATGGTTGTTGGTTTCGACTGCATGATGCTTACTAAACTACTACATTAAATGGCTTGAATATATAATTATACAAAATTAATCAAACGTTTGCGTTGTTTTTCCTTCTTTCGTATGGCCTTTTTTAACAGATAATGGAAATTGATCGTGCTTTAACTTGTAATCCACGCGTCATATATACAGCGCCGACTTCATTTTTAAAATCATATTCATATTTTGCTACTTTTAATTTTAAAAATGATTATTATATACATTTTATTTTTTATCGTTGCTGCATTCCTGGTTGTTACCAACCTCCCTGTTTTTGGGCGTTTGCCCAAGGGATTACGGTTAGAAAAAATCCGCAACCTGAATAATTATCGTGAGGGTGCCCTGCAAAACGAGTCAATAACTTTAATGCAGCCAGAAGGTGTAAGTTTTTTTAAGATTTTAAATGCTTTCTTTTTCGAAAAACATCCTAATAAAGCCCCAGGTAAAGCACTTCCATATATTTTACCTAATTTAAATGGCACACCTGAGGGCGATGCACCTGAAATGATCTGGTTTGGACATTCGTCTTACCTGATTAAAATAAACGGCTTAAGAATTCTCGTTGATCCTATATTCAGCAAAAGACCTTCTCCGTTTTCATTTATCGGGAGTAAGGCTTTTTTGGGTACCGACATGGTAAAAGCTGAAGAATTTAAAAATATTGATATCCTCATCATCACACATGATCATTATGATCATTTGGATTATGAGAGCATTCTAAAAATTTCGCCACAGGTTAAAAGCATTGTGACTTCTCTTGGCGTAGGCTCACATCTGGAGCGTTGGAAAATTAATAAAGAAAAGATAAATGAACTAAGTTGGAACGAATCGATAACACTGTTTAACAATCTGCAACTATCAGCAGTTCCTGCAAGGCATTTTACCGGGAGAAAGTTTAAAAGAAATCAAACACTTTGGTCGGCCTTTGTATTGAAAACTGCAAAGTTCCGCCTTTTTTTAGGTGGCGATTCTGGTTATGATACACACTTTGCCAAAATAGGTATGGAGCACGGTCCTTTTGATTTAGCCCTGCTTGAATGTGGACAGTACAATGCCTATTGGCCATATATCCATATGTTTCCGGAAGAAACAGTGCAGGCCGCAATCGATTTAAAAGCGAAAATTTTAATGCCGGTGCATTGGGGTAAATTTAGCTTAGCCATGCATCCCTGGAATGAGCCTGTTAAAAGGGTGGTTTTGGCTGCAGCAGCAAAACAGCTTCCATTAGTTACGCCAAAATTAGGCGAAACCATCATTTTAAATGAATATTTACCAACTGAAAATTGGTGGCTAAAAGAATAAAAACTAAACAATAATTGTACTGCGGTGTTTTATACCAAAATTAAATGCCATTATGAAAACTGATCTTGTAGAAATTTTTCAGACCATTAGAGCCGGATTACAGCCCTATGCCACCCGCGGATATACGGTACACGAAAATTCGGAAAACGGGTATGATCTGTATAGTGAAAAAAACATGGAACTGAACGGAGAAAAAATAACCGAGCGCTTTTTTGCGGGTGTTTACATCAATGGAGATGTTGTAGAAGTTAAAATCAATACACATGAGTTTTCTGCAGAAAACCATAATTTAGCCGGTTTCGGCCATAACAAAGCGGGTCTGAAAATTTCGGCTCTTGATGATGAAAAGTTAAAGGAAGTAGAAACTTTAATAGATATTGTCAATACAAACTTTAAAGAAAAAGAATGGATTTAACAATCTGATAGTTAAATTTGCAGTAGATATATTTCTGAATAACATTCTGCTGATTGAATAATTTAACTGTTAAAGATAACTGGCACCATCAATTAAGTTTGGCACTGGCTGATCATAAAATTGAGTGTTTTTTTTCTACAGAAGATGGATTTCTGTTATTGATGATCGATCATCAGCTCATCATCCATCTCGTTAGTTTAAAAAACAGCTTTATTCCAAAGGATCTTATTGAATTGCAAGAAAGGCATCATCAAAAAGGCATTAAGGTCATTCACCTATGGGAAGACCTCTGGCTATCAAAACCAGATCAGGTTTTGGCAAGAATAAAGTCTTTGCTGGGTAGAAATAGCCGCATTCATGGTAGAAAAACCAAAATAGGAAAAATTACCAAACCGGTTGCCAATTCTTTTTTAATTGAAAATCATTTGCAGGGGGCAGTAACCAGCCGGTATAAAATCGGTTTGTTTGAAAAAGATCAGCTGGTAGCCGTGGCTACTTTCTCGGCATTGCGCAAAATGAACCATACCGAAAATTATAAATCTGCAGAACTGATCAGGTTTGCTGTTAAAGCGGGTTATTCCATTACGGGTGGATTAAGTAAACTGATTTCCTTTTTTGCTGCGACCTATCAACCTAACGACTTGATGACTTATGCCGATCGCGACTGGTCGCGAGGGGAGGCTTATACCAAATTAGGCTTTTTGCAAACGGCAGTTTTGGAACCTCAGAATTATGTGTTGGATGAAAATCTAGATCGTCAGCTTAAAAAAGATAATCGTGCTTTTGCAAATGAGGTGTTTAATACAGGAAGTTTAAAATTTATCCTCCAATTTTAATGGATCAGCCTAATCTTATTATTATTTTAGGCGCAACTGCTTCTGGTAAAACCAGGCTGGCCGTAAGCGTTGCAGATGCTTTGAACGGAGAAATTATTAGTGCCGATAGCCGTCAGGTATTTAAACGAATGGATATCGGTACCGGTAAAGATCTGCTGGAGTACCATATCAATGGCAGGGCTATTCCGCATCATTTAATTGATATTTTAGCACCTGGCGAACGTTATCATGTGGATGCCTTTAAAAACGATTTCTACCAGGCCTTTGAATCCATAACGCAAAAAAACAGTTTACCAATTCTTTGTGGTGGAACAGGCATGTATATCCACAGCCTTTTGCAGCACCAAAACTACACTGCAGTTCCTGTCAATCAATCCTTAAGAGATCGTTTAGATTTGTTATCAAAAGAAGAGTTGATTTCAACTTTGCGAAGTGATGAAAGCCAAAGTACCGGCCATGTTGATCTATCCTCAAAAAAAAGATTGATCCGCGCCTTGGAAATAGCTGATTATTTGAAACATCACACACTGGAAGCTGTAGACAGACCTGTGCTCAAGCCGATCATTTTTGGATTGAAGAATGAAGTTGAAGTAACCAGAGCTCAAATTCTAAACAGACTGGACGAAAGATTCAAAGCAGGCTTAATAGAAGAGGTGGTGCAATTACTTAACGATGGTGTTAGCAAGGAGATCTTAATCTTCTACGGACTGGAATACAAATTTATTGTGAATTACCTTGATGGATTAATAACCCTTGAAGAATTAAAATTAAATCTTGGTATTGCCATTTGCCAATATGCAAAAAGACAAAATACCTTTTTTAGAAAAATGGAAAAGGACAATGTGGAGATTATCTGGCTTGATGCCGCTGCATCAACAAACCAATTAAAACAGCGGATTCTTGAAAAAGTTTCAGTTAATAAAAAATTAACATCTTAAGCTCATTTTGGCTAATTTTATCTCCTAAATTGTACCTAAAGTACCCTTTTGGCACAACCTTTGTGTTTATTGATTCATATTATTTTAACACAATAACAATATCTTAAACATGAAAACAATTACAAAAATTATTGCTACCTCAGCAGCTGTCGTGGCTCTATTTTTTACAACTAATGCTAAGGCGCAATCAACTCAGAAATTAGGAATAGGATTAACTGCTGGTTTACCAACAAGTGATGCCTATAATTTTGTGGGTGGAATAGATTTACGTTATCAGTTCGATATTGACAAGCAATTGTCTATTCCAGTAACTGCAGGTTACACTCACATGTTTGCTAAAGATATTACAGTTGGTAATACTACCTTTGATGGAGTAGATTTTGGCTATGTACCTGTTAAAGCTGGTGTTAAATATTTCTTTAACGATTCAGGTTCTGGCGTTTATGGTTTGGCTGAACTTGGTGCAGGTTTTGGTACTAAGTCTGGTAGCGGTACTTCATTCGTGTACTCTCCAGCAGTTGGTTATGCATGGAGCAATGGATTAGACTTAGGTGTTAAATATGAAGGTTTAGCACGAGATGGTGCAAGCACCGGATTTTTTGGTCTTCGTTTAGCTTACGGATTTAGTTTGTAAGATCAATTATTTCACATTTAAAGCCCTAGCATTAGCTGGGGCTTTTTTTATTTATCATTATTTCTGAAAAAAATGAAAATATGAAAATCTGAATGAAATCAGGTTACGTATATACATCAAAACCCTTAGTATTAACTTAATTTTATCTAATATGAAAACGATTACTAGAATTTTAGCAACAGCAGCTACTGCCGTTGCCGTGTTTGCCACTACAACGTTACAGGCGCAAACCATGACAGAAACCGATCCAAATCCAGCTCCAAAAGGAATGGCTTTTAAAGTAGGGGTGGGTGTTAACGGCGGACTTTTCCGTGATAAATCACCGATGGATTATGCCTATGGTGCTGATTTAAAATTGCAGTGGGATTTAACACCATATGTTGCCCTTACAGCATCAGGCGGTTATACCAAATTAGTTGCCAAAAACAATGCTGTTGATGTAGATTTTATTCCGGCTAAAGGTGGTGTTAAAGTATTCCCGATTAAAAGAATGTATCTGGCAACAGAAGCTGGAGCAGGCTTTGCTATTAAAGACGGTGCCAAAACGAACTTTATCTATTCCGGTGGTTTCGGTTATGAGTTCGGTGGTTTCGATGCCGGTGTTAGATATGAAGGTTATGTAAACGATAGTTCATCAGCAAGCTATTTTAGAAAAACAGGCCAGTATGCATTAAGATTGGCTTATAATTTTAAATTATAATTCAAACATCATATAATCTTAAAGTCCCGATGAAAATCGGGACTTTTTTATTTATTTACCATTTTAATTGCTATTTTGAACCGAAAACCAAATACCATGAAAAAAATATTCGGGATAGCCATACTTACTACTTTAATGGCCTGCAACCAGGCAGAGAAAAAATCTACTGAAACCAAAGACTCCACCAAAACCGATGCTGTTTCGGTCAAAAATGAGGTTTCGATAAAAGACGAAAAGAAACTAGCCATATTTACAAATTATGTAGATTTAAAAAATGCGCTGGTAAAATCTGATGCTGCAAGCGCACAAAAAACTGCTGCCGTATTAAAAAACAGTTTAGCTGCGTACGAGGGCTGTGAGCCAACTGCAGAAATAGCTCAAAAAATAGCGTTAAGTAATAATCTGGTTTTACAGCGAAAAGATTTCACCATTTTAAGCGCCGATATCATCGCTTTACTAAAAAATGCAGAAATAGAAAAAGGCACCATATACGTTCAACATTGTCCAATGGCGAATAAAGGAGATGGAGGGGACTGGCTATCAACCGAAAAGGAAATAAAAAACCCTTATTATGGTAACGAGATGTTGGAATGTGGTAGGGTTGCCGAAGAGATTAAAGCAAAATAAGGTGCTAAAAGCGGTTAAATTAAGCATGATTGTTACTTCATTTTGACCAATTATTCATATTAATTTAACAGATTTGTTATGCATGTATATTAATTTTATATAATTTAGAAAGCTATAAACACAATACAATAATATGTCAGATATTGCAGAGATAAAAGTTGATGGTAAGACAGTAGAATTGCCAGTAATAACAGGAACAGAAGATGAAAAGGCCATTGATATTTCGAAATTAAGAGATTTAACCGGCTTTGTAACTTTAGATACTGGTTTTAAAAATACTGGTTCTACAAAAAGTAAAATCACTTTTTTAGATGGTGAAAAAGGCATTTTAAAATATAGGGGATACGCTATTGAAGAACTTGCCGCAAAGTCGAGTTTTTTGGAAGTGATTTATCTGATTATTTATGGCGACCTTCCAACACAGAAGCAACTGGAAGATTTACAAGCTGATATCAGTAAACATACGCTGATCCATGAGGATATGAAGAAATTTTTTGATGGTTATCCATCAAGATCTCATCCGATGGGCCAATTGGGTTCATTGATCTTCTCACTATCAACATTCTATCCGGAATGCTTAAAGCCAAATCAAACAGCAGAAGAGCAGGATTTAACCATTATTAAACTCCTGGCAAAATTCCCAACCATTGTTTCTTTCGTTTATAAAAAATCATTGGGTCATCCGCTTATTTATCCAAAAAATAAATACGACTATGTAACCAATTTCCTTTGGATGACATTTGGGCAACGTACAGAGGACTATGATGTGAACCCGATCGTTGTTAATGCCATGAATAAATTGCTGATCCTGCATGCAGATCACGAGCAAAACTGTTCAGCTTCTACCGTTCGTATTGTAGGTTCTTCTGATTGTAATTTATATGCTTCAGTTGCGGCTGGCATTGCGGCACTTTGGGGGCCGCTGCATGGTGGAGCTAATCAGGCGGTAATTGATATGCTCGAATTGATTAAAGCTGATGGTGGTGATACAGAGAAATGGATTGCAAAGGCAAAAGATAAAAATGATCCCTTCCGCATGATGGGCTTTGGACATAGGGTTTACAAAAACTTTGATCCAAGAGCTAAAATAATTAAAAAAGCTTGCGATGATATTTTGGAAAACTTAGGTATTGATGATCCGATTTTAGAAATTGCTAAAAAATTAGAAGAAGCAGCTTTAACTGACCAATACTTCATCGAGCGTAAGTTATATCCGAATGTAGATTTCTATTCTGGTATTATTTACCGCGCATTGGGCTTCCCATCTGAAATGTTTACCGTGCTTTTTGCTTTAGGCCGTTTACCAGGATGGATCGCACAATGGAAAGAAATGCACGAAAACAAAGAACCGATTGGTCGTCCACGTCAGATTTACGTTGGCGAAACCGACAGAGATTTTGTAGAGCTTAAAGACAGAAAGTAATTTTCACAGCCATAAAAAAACCACTCGAAATCCGGGTGGTTTTTTTTATGAGTTCAATTTTTTATTAAATTCTGTCATTGTAGCGAACCTTCTCGTGTACCGTCATTTCGAGCGAAGTGCAACGAAGTCGAGAACCCGAAGGCTCAGCGAAGCTAAATCTGTCTTGATAACACATCTGATTAGATCTCTCCGTTTCACTGCGTTTCGGAGATGACGTTATAAACTATGTAGCCACATAATAAATCAGGTTAATCATCACCATTTCAGTTAGCTTAAACGCCACAGCGTATAAGATCAAGATCCAGAATATTTTAAAAATGGTGCTCCACGTTTTGCGTTGATAAAAAATGGTAAGCGCCTTAAACATGTACCAAAATAAAAATAGGGTAACACCCACCTCAATAATTTTGCTCATGAAAGCATCTTCACCAAAAACATGTTTCATGATGGGCTGAGTGATGATGGAAACTATAAAATAAACCATCATACCATGGATGGTAAAAATCAGGTGGTCCAGATAATAGATGTGGTTTTTTCTAAAGTTGAGCATGATAAACCAAGCCAGCAAAGGCATCAATAAAAAATATTGCTTAGGGCGGTTATGCTCAAGGGTTTCCTGGATCACTTCAGATTTTTCTCCAATTGTGATTGCCCTTTTTTTAATCAACCTATCGTACCAGCTGTCCTGTTCAGAAACAGGGAGTTTTTTCTGTCTTGAAAGATAAGCTGCATAGGTACTGTCATTCCTTTCGATATGAATATCGTTATATTCCTCAATCATATCGCTGAGTGAGTCGGATTTTAGCTTAGCGTTTTCTTCTTTGAGTCTATTCAGTTCCTTTGCCTGATCAGCAAAGCCAAGTTTTATAAATTCTTTCTTTTTGATTGCTTCATTAATGGATTTTGTTGCTTTGTTTGCAATTTCTTTAGATATACCCGTAAGTTCTAGTGCTTTATTAACGCTATCCGAAACATTCGCACCTTTTTTTTCTTCGATATCAATATGGCCATTATCCGGGTCCTTTTCTACGTGTTTTGGTGAGTATACTACCAAAAAATATATGATGGATACGAAAATGTACATGCTCACCGGATTAATGTATCGTGCTCTTTTACCTGCCAGATAATCGAGTGTAACTTTACCCGGTTGGGTTAGTAGGGGCACCAGTGTTTGAAAAAACTTATTATCGAAATGAAAATAATGCGCAATACTATGGCTGATAAATGCCCAGAAACTTTCTTTTAATTCTAAATTTGGCTGACCACAATCGCTGCAATAATGTTTCTCAACATGAGCGCCACAGTTTAAACAATTGTGTTCTTTTCTATACTTACCAGCTGACATAAGAGGTTAATCGCAAATTATAAATGGTTAATGACTTCAAGTTCTGCCCGGGTATGTTTGTGTTTAAAAGTGACCACAAAGACAATGGCAATAATGAGTACATAGATGGTAAAAGTTAACCAGATGTTGTGCCAGTCTTTTACGTCAAGGGCTCTGCTTAAGTCTCCGTTAGGCAATACATCAATGCCTTTATCTTTAAGGAATTTAAGTAGATGTACATTGTCTTCTTCACTTTTAACGTATTTGGAGAGCGAACCAATAGTATGGTAATAAGTAGTAAAGAAACGGCTAATCATCCAGCCCGAAACCAAACTGCCAAACACGGCACCAAAACCATTGGTCATCATCATGAATAAGCCCTGAGCAGACGAGCGTATCTTTGGTGCTGTTGAGGTTTCTACAAACAGTGATCCCGAAATATTAAAGAAATCGAATGCCATCCCATATACGATACATGAGGTGATGATCATCCATAGGTTTGTTGACGGATCGCCATAGGCAAATAAGCCAAAACGGAGTACCCAGGCAAACATTGCAATGGCGATCACCCATTTAATGCCAAATCTTTTCAAAAAGAAAGGAATAGCCAGGATAAAAAGCGTTTCTGATACCTGCGAAATCGATAAAATAATGGTGGAATATTTAATGACAAATGATTCGGCAAAAACAGGAAATAACTTAAATTCATCCAGAAAAACATCACCATAGGCATTTGTTAACTGCAAAGCAGCACCTAAAAACATAGAAAAGATAAAAAACAAAGCCATTTTGTAGTCGGCAAAAAGCTTAAAAGATTCTAACCCGAGTTTCTGCGCAAATGTTTTCTTATCACTAATTAAGTTTAAAGGCTTACAGGCAGGTAATGTAAAAGAGTATACACCCAATAATAAGGCACTTACGCCCGCAATATAAAACTGGTTGGCACTGGCTTTATTACCTGTTAAATTGGTAATCCACATGGCAGCAATAAAACCAATGGTACCCCAAACCCTAATGGGCGGAAAGTCTTTGATCACATCAAAATTACCATTTTTTAAAGTGGTATAACTTATCGAGTTGCTTAAGGCTATGGTTGGCATATAAAAGCACATGGCTACCAATATTACCCAGAAAAACGTATGCGGATCATTTACCTGGGGTAGGTAGAACATGGTTGCCGCGTACAGGAGATGCAAAATGGCATAAAGTTTTTCTGCATTGATCCACTTATCGGCCAGAATACCAGTTATGGTTGGCATAAACAGCGATGCAATGCCCATGGTAGAGAAAATGATTCCAAAGTCCGCCCCGTCCCATTGTTTGGTCCCGAACCAATAATTTGCTATTGTAATTAACCAGGCAGCCCATACAAAGAATTGCATGAAACTCATTATCGTTAAGCGAAACTTAACATTCATAATAATATTTTAGTTTGAATGATTGAAAGTAAAAGCTGAATATAGAACTATTTTAAATGATAATCCAAAATGAACCTAAATTATTTTAAATAATCTGGCTCATTTTAGAATTTAGCTTTTACAAGTGGTATTTGAGAAAAAAAATAGGAGAGATTTTGCAGGATAAACATTTTAGGTGTGCTGATATTAAGATTTACTGCGTTTATTCAATTCATCTCTTAATCTTGCGGCCTTTTCATAGGCTTCTTCTGCAATGGCATCCTGTAATTTTTGCTGTAGTTCTTCTAATGTTAAATCACCAAAGCCCGGTTGCGGTGTGGAGCCAGGTAAGTTATCGGTTTCATGTTCTTTTGCAATAGAATCCATATTTTCGAGGAAAAGAAAGTCATTACCCTCAATCACAATTCCTGCAGAAGCCAAAATAAATTCGTAAGTATAAATCATAGCGTTAAACCGAACAGCCAGGGCAATAGCATCAGATGTTCTGGCATCAACTTCATGTGTATTTTTACCATCGCTACAGATTAATTTTGCATAAAAAACACCATCAACCAAATTGTATATAATAATTTCTTTGATATTGATATGAAAAGTATCAGCCATTGATTTGAATAAATCGTGCGTTAACGGCCTGCTAGGGGTCATTTTCTCAATTTCTATCGCTATTGCCTGGGCTTCAAATGCACCAATAATAATCGGTAAGCGCCGGCGTCCATTTACTTCTCCTAAAACTAAGGCATAAGCACCAGATTGCGTCTGGCTGTAAGATAAACCTACAATATCTAATTTAACTTTTTTCATATTTGTGGTAAGACCTCATAGGTTTTTAAAACCTATGAGGTCTATAAGATATTATCCTTTATGTGCTTTTAATGCTTCAATTAATTTTGGTACAACTTCAAAAGCATCGCCAACAATACCGTAATCTGCCACTTTGAAAAAAGGTGCTTCCGGATCTTTATTGATTACCACAATTACTTTTGATGAACTTACACCCGCCAAGTGTTGGATAGCTCCAGAAATACCAATAGCAATATAAAGATTAGGGCTAATTGCAATACCGGTTTGACCAACGTGCTCTGAATGTGGCCGCCAGTCTGCATCCGATACCGGTTTAGAGCAGGCAGTAGCAGCGCCTAATAAACCAGCTAATTCTTCAATCATTCCCCAGTTTTCAGGTCCCTTTAAACCTCTGCCGGCTGAAACTACCAATTCTGCATCAGGTAATGATACTTTATCAGTAGCCCTGACAATTTCTTTAATCACCGTTCCCAAATCTGATTGTTTTACATCTGCTGTAAATATCTCTACTGTTGTATCGGTAGCGTTTTCTTTAACACCAAATGCATTAGGATTTAAAGCAATTACTTTATTAGCGGAGGTTAATTCGGTGATGGCGAATGCTTTACCGGAGAAAGCTGTTTTCTTAACCGAAAATTTACCATCGGTACTTGGTAATTCTACTGCACCATCAGCTAAACCTGCTTTAAGTTTTACGGCAATACGCGGGGCTAAACCCTTACCAGAGAAAGAGTTAGATAGCACAATGATATCTGCACCTTCTTTTTCTGCTGCTGAAGCAATGACACTCGCATAAGCTTGATTTACAAAGGTTTTTAATTGATCGGCACTTACATTTAATACTTTTGATGCACCGTATTTACCCAATTCTTTCAATTCGCTGTCGGCTACATCGCCAATAGAAATTGCGGTTAAGTTGGTTGATTGTTGATCGGCAATGGCTTTGGCATAAGATACGGCTTCAAAAACAGATTTCTTAAATTTTCCCTCAGCTTGTTCTACATATACTAATACTGACATATATTTATCCTGTAACCCCGTAAAGGGGACTTTATTTTAATGAAATATTCTATTTGTTATCTCTGTAAACTGGCAACTGAAAACTTCAAACTGCCAATTAAATTACTTTGGCCTCGCTGTGCAACAAGCTGATCAGCTCTTCCGTTTGGTCTGCAGGAATTAATTTTACCGTTCCACGCGGAGCAGGTGTTTCATATCTAATTACTTTGGTAACTTCTTCAGCATCAACAGCATCTACCACACTCAAGGGTTTGGTTCTGGCGCTCATAATCCCACGCATATTTGGAATTTTAGGTTCCGCTACACCTTCAGCACAGCTGGCTACAAATCTACCTGAAACGGTTAAAATTTCTTTACCCCCCTCAATTTCTCTTTCTATTGTTGCGTTATCACCATCAATATCTAATTTTTTGATAATAGATACTGAAGGGATATCTAAAAATTCGCCAACCATAGCGGCAACCTGATTGCCATTATAATCTATTGATTCACGACCTGTCAAAATGAGGTTGAAATCTTTGTCCTTTGCATATGCTGCAATTTGTTTAGCCACGAAATAAGCATCTCTGGGAGCTGCATTTACCCTAACCGCATCATCGGCACCAATAGCCAGTGCTTTTCTGATGGTTGGATCGTTAGCCGCTTCGCCAACATTGATTACAGTTACCGTTCCTTTTCCGCCTTCGGTTAACTCAATTGCACGTGATAAAGCAATTTCATCGTAAGGATTAACAATATATTGAACTCCTGACGTATTGAATTCGGTATTATCATTAGTAAAAGTTATTTTTGTCGTTGTGTCTGGCACGTTACTGATACAAACTAATATTTTCATATGTTAATAGTGGTTTTATTGTTATGAACGATCTCGAACTAAAATTGTTTAACTATAGATCAGTCCATATACGATATGATTATTATATAAGGTCTTTCTGCAAATTTAATTAAAAAAGCAAGGAAATAAAATGTCATCCACCCGTTTAAGTAAGTTATTGGAATTTTTAGAAAGCGATCCTAACGATCCGTTTATATTATATGCCTTAGCCACAGAGTATAACACTCAAAATGATAAAGAAAAAGCTTATTCTTTTTACCTTCAATTAACCGATAAACATCCTGATTATGTAGGTACCTACTATCATTTAGGCAAGTTACTGGAAAAAGACGATCAAAAAGAGAAAGCAATCGAAATTTATCAAAAGGGGATGCAGGTAGCCAGAAATAAAAGAGATATGCATGCTTTTTCAGAATTGCAGGGCGCATATCACACAGCCGCCGGATTGGATTATGAGGATGACTAGGCCAGTTTTCAATTAACCGTTATCAGTTTAAATTAATGCAGAACAAACCTATCGCTGCCAAAAAGCAGTGGCTGTTTATCCGGAATGTTATTTTTTTTACATTGACCTCTTTTGGTGGGGCACAGGCGCACCTGTCTCTGTTGCTTAAATATTTTGTTCATGGTGCTAAATTTATCTCAGAAGAAGAACTTTTAGAGTTAAATGCATTGGCACAGGTACTTCCCGGTCCGGCATCTACACAAACCCTGGTTGGGATAGCCTGGAAGGTGGGAAAGCTTAAACTGGCCATTATTACTTTTCTGATCTGGATATTGCCCACCGCGACTATAATGACTTTTGCAGCAATCAGTTATGCATTACTCGATCAAAAACAAAAGTTTAATTACATTTTAGAATATATTCAGCCCATTGCACTGGGCATCGTAGCTTATGGTGCATGGAAACTTGGCAAAAAGGTCCTATCCTCACAAGTGTCTATATTTTTGGCCATTGCTTCAGTTATTGCCACCTTGGTTTTAAGAAATGCCTATGTATTTCCATTATCAATATTAATAGGGGGAATGATCTCTTCGGCTATTGAAACGCCAAAAGAAGAAACAGAATTGAGGGTTAAACTTTTTTCAAATATCAATCCCCGAAAACTGGTCTACTTTCTTGGTGCTTTGCTTTTGTTCGCATTGGTAGGCGCCATTATAAACAGAACTTCTCCATTTAGTTTACCGATCCGTTTACTCGAAAACTTTTACCGTAACGGAATATTGGTTTTTGGAGGAGGGCAGGTGCTTGTTCCTTTAATGTTTACCGAGTTTGTAGAAATGAAACATTACTTGCCTTCATCTGGTTTTTTATCGGGTTTCGCATTGCAGCAGGCCTTACCTGGTCCAACGTTTTCTTTTACCAGCTACTTAGGCGCATTGAGCATGAAGAATTTTGGATATGGATTATGGGGCCAGGTTTTAGGCGGATTGATCGGTGTGATCGGGATTAACTTACCTGGCCTTATCCTTGTTTTATTTATTGTACCCTTTTGGGATGATCTGAAAAAAATCTCCAGGATCCGCCACAGCCTTTCTGGGATCAATGCCGTTAGTGTTGGGTTTATTATTGCTGCCTTCGTGTTATTGTTGATACCAATGGGCTTTAACTGGTTATTTTTAGGCATTATGCTCGTTACATTTCTATTGCTTAATTTTACAAAAATAAGTCCGCCGATTATTGTATTGGCAGGTATTATTATTGGCTACATCCTTTAATTAACATCATTTTAAAATTACCGTTGTTTTTTCAATAACTTGTTTTTTAGTTTTATCTTCGCCGAAATTTAAATCAGATAAACAATGAAGAAACTATTAACGCTTTTATTAATTGCCGGATTCGGCATGACCAGCCAGGCACAAGAAAAAAACAGTCTGGAATTAGGGCTTCACGTTGGTTATAACCTGGCCACCGTATCAACAAGTAACCAAACCAACAGCAATTACAGAAATGGCTTTAACGTTACAGCCGTTGGAGATTATTTCTTTTCAGACAGATGGAGTATTAAAGCGAAGATCGGATATGATCAAAAAGGCTGGGACAGCGGTTATTTAACCGATTTAGATAACGGGCAAAGTTTTATCACCGATTACCACATCAACTACCTGACCATCCCGGTAATGGCGAACTGGCATTTTGGTAAGAAAAGAAACTGGTATTTAAACTTTGGACCATATTTCGGCATTTTATTAAATGCGAGCGAAACAAAATTTAATACCGATTTAAAGAATTTTATCCACAACAGAGATATTGGTATTGATCTGGGTATCGGAGTGAAGTTGCCTGTAGCCAATAGAGTAAAGGTTTTATTAGAACTTGATGGACAATCCGGCTTTACCGATCTGTTTAAACAAAATCAAGGTTACCAGATCAGGTCAAACCGATCCAGTTTTAATGCAGGTTTGCTTTTCGGTCTGTAGAAAAAGCCTTTGCACATAAAATCCCTTGTATCTGATAAGAATGCAAGGGATTTTCTTTTATCATCTAATTCTGAAAATGAGAATAGTTTGATTGGATTGACCAATCCATTACAGATTAAATGGTTGAACCATGTTAAAGATTTCACGACTACGCCGCACTTCGCTCGAAATGACGATAAAAGAGAATTAAAAAGGCGGATCATCATCATTATAGTCGTCCATTTTTGAAGGACGGATAATTACGTTGCTTTGTTTTTCAAAATCCTGAGATGGATACATGCCAGCAGAAGGATCGGCAGCGAATGAATTAGGCGGCGCATTAAAATCATCTTCCAGATCCTGGAATTTCACAAATTTACCCACAAATTTAAGTGGTACAATTCCGGTTTCACCATTACGGTGTTTAGCAATAATCACCTCACCGATACCCGCTTGCGATCTCCCTTGCTCATCTTCGGTAATGCCGTAATATTCAGGGCGGTATAAAAACAATACCATATCCGCATCCTGCTCAATTGAACCCGACTCACGTAAATCTGACAGCATTGGTCGCTTTCCCTGTAAACCTGGCCTGCTCTCTACCGCACGACTTAACTGTGATAGGGCCAATACCGGTACATCCAGCTCTTTTGCAACGGATTTAAGCGCTCTTGATATACTACCAATTTCCTGCTCACGGTTACCACCACCTTTTCCTTCGCCTTTACCATGCATTAACTGCAGGTAATCGACGATGACCAATTGAATGTCGTATTGTGATTTTAATCTTCTGCATTTTGCCCTGAATTCGAAAATATTCAGTGCAGGTGTATCATCAATTAATAGGGGAGCTTCGGTTAAACGGCCGATTTTACTGTGTAACTGTTGCCATTCCCATTCCTGTAAATTTCCTTTTCTGATTTTTTCCTGCTCAATTTCTGCTTCTCCGGAAATTAAACGATTCACCAGCTGAACTGAAGACATCTCCAGCGAGAATACGACAGTTGGTTTTGCAAAATCGACGGTGGCGTTTCTTGCGCAGGTGAGTACGAAAGCCGTTTTTCCCATCGCCGGACGGGCAGCAATAATGACTAAATCTTGCTTTTGCCAACCACCGGTTATTCTATCTAATCCCGTAAAACCGGTTGGCACTCCGGTTAAACCATCTGTTTTAGTACGAAGTTCTTCAAGCGTAGCTAAAGATTGTTTAATAATGTCGTCCATCTTTTGCGTATCTCTACGCAGGTTGTTCTGGGCAATTTCAAAAAGGCCTTTCTCTGCCTGATCTAAGAGGTCAAAAATATCGGTTGTATCTTCGTAGGCATTTGTAATGATTTCAGTTGAAATTCTGATCAGCTCGCGCTGAATATATTTCTGAGAGATAATACGCGCATGGAATTCTATATTCGCCGCAGAAGCAACACGGTTGGTTAAACTCGTAATGTAATAAGCACCGCCAACCATTTCCAGTGAACCTAAAGTACGCAGCTCAGCAGTTACTGTTAAAATATCTACCGGCTTCGATTTCTGGAACAGAATATGGATCGCTTCAAAGATTTTCTGGTGGGCAATGTTGTAGAAAACCTCTGGCTTTAAAACATCAATTACTGCAGAAAGTGCATCTTTTTCGAGCATTAATGCCCCAAGAACAGCTTCTTCCAGATCCAATGCCTGTGGAGGAATTTTCCCCTGTGAGCTTATGGTATTACTTAACCTGCTTTTTCTAGCAGTCATACTGTTCTTTCCGCCTTGTTCGTTATCGATACTCATTCCACAAAAGTAATCAAATTTTGATGGGGTTGTTTGAATTAGTTTCTAGCTGTTTGTTAACAAATTGAAGCATAATCAGATTAAATTTTATTGGATTTAGGGTGTGATAAAAATTTTTAAACAATTAAATGTTAATAAGGAACACATTGTTTGGGGCTAAAACATTTTATTTGAATACTTTTGCCTAACAATTTTGAAACATGGATAATTTTAGAAGACCGCAACGGGCAAAAGAGAATAATGAGTTTGTATTTGGCATCAGGGCCGTAATTGAAGCCGTTAAAGCAGGCAGAGACATTGAAACCATTTATCAGCAACGCGGTTTGGGAGGCGAACTTTTCCTGGAACTGAAAGCCCTTCTAAAAGATACGTTAATACCATTAAACTCGGTTCCCGTGGAGAAACTGAACCGCATGTCGCAGAAAAATCACCAGGGTGTAATTGCTGTAATTTCTCCAATTACCTATCAAAACATAGAAGACATTATCCCTGCAGTTTTCGAAAAAGGCGAAGTGCCGTTAATTTTGGTATTAGATAGCGTTACTGATGTCCGCAACATGGGCGCAATAGCACGTACGGCTGCCTGTGTAGGTGTTCATGCCATTGTTGTTCCGTTAAAAAATGCGGCGCAGATTAATGCCGATGCCATTAAAACGTCTGCAGGTGCATTATTCAGCATTCCGATTTGCCGCCATGCCAACCTGCACAAAACCTGCTTGTTTTTACAGGAAAGTGGTCTGCAGGTTGTAGCCTGTACCGAAAAAACCACTGATTTTATCTATAGCCCGGATTATACCATGCCTACAGCCATAGTAATGGGCTCAGAAGATGAAGGCATTTCTAATGACCTTTTAAGGGTGGCCGATCATTTAGCTAAAATACCAATGGCCGGAAAAATTGAATCATTAAATGTTTCAGTAGCTGCCGGGGTAATTTTATATGAAGCAGTTAGGCAGAGAACGGTTTAAGAATGGAAGATGGGTAAGGGAAGAGGGTTGATGGAATTGATAATCCACATCTCATCAATACGTCTTCCTGAACTCGTTTCAGGATCTCTGAACGTTAAATGTAAAATGGATGATGTAAGATAGTTATACATCATCCATTTTACATCTCACATCATCCATGTTTATATAAACCTGTTTCCAAATCTGGATTTAACTTCTGCCACAAACTCTTTAACTTTTTGTTCTTCATTTCTTGGGCAGATCATAAGCATGTTATTGTTTTCAACCACGATATAATCATGCAGTCCCTGTAAGATTACCAGTTTATCTTTTGGAACATTCACCATGCAATTTGATGAATCGAACATCAGCACCTGTTCCGAAGGAATAACCGCGTTACCCACGTAATCTTTCTCAGCCATCTCATAAATGGAGGCCCAGGTACCTAAATCAGACCAGCCAAAATCAGATGGAAGCACGTAAACGTTCTCAGCTTTTTCCATGATTCCGAAATCGATTGAAATATTGGTACATTGAAGATAAGCATTATTGATAAATTCTTTTTCACTGCCTTTATTCAATTCAGATCTTCCCACATTAAATATTTCATACATGTCGGGCAGATGTTTTTCGAAGGCCTTTAATATCGCTTTGGCCGACCAAATAAAGATCCCGGCATTCCATAAGAAATCGCCACTCTGCAAAAATGATTTGGCCAGTTCTAAATTTGGCTTTTCGGTAAAGGTTTTAACTTTATGCAGATCGGTATCAGTATTAAGCACATAATCAGTATGCTGAATATAACCGTAACCGGTATCTGGACGGTTAGGTTTAATGCCCAAAGTGATTAAACAATCATTTTTGGATGCCGCTTCTAAAGATTGCTCAATAGACGCTACAAAACCATCGATATTGGCAATGGTATGGTCTGAAGGCGCAACCACAATGGTGGCATCAGGATTTAATTCCGCAATTTTTAAACTTCCATAAGCTATACAAGGTGCTGTATTTCTCATTAAAGGCTCGGCCAAAATCTGGTTATCAGTTAAAAGAGGCAACTGCTCTTTAATCAGATCAGAATAAATTTCGTTGGTTACAATAAATATATTTTCAGGAGGACAGATATTTAAAAATCTTTCGTAAGTGCTTTGGATAAGGGTTTTTCCAACACCAAAAAAATCGATAAATTGCTTTGGATATTCGGTTCTACTTACTGGCCAAAAGCGGCTTCCAACGCCACCGGCCATAATTAATGCATAATAGTTTTTATTCATTTTATTATTTAAAACTACACAATGCCTTCATTTAAAAGATCGTGTAAATGGATGATGCCAAAGTAACTATTTTGTTCCAGAACTAACAACTGGGTGATATTGTTTTGTTTAATAATATCCAGAGCATCAACTGCCAGAGCATCAAACTGTATGCTCTTTGGTGTTCTGCCCATGATATCTTCTGCTTTTAAGTCTGCAATACTACTGTTATTTTCCAACATGCGCCTAATATCACCATCCGTAATAATACCAAGTACGTTATCGTCGCTATCTACAACAACAACAGCCCCCAAACGGTTTTTGCTAATTTCTATCAATACATCTTTAACTGATGCAGACGGATGTATAGCAGGTTTTTCGTTGGATAAGGCCAGATCACGTGCTTTTAAATATAGTTTTTTACCCAGTGATCCACCTGGATGATATTTTGCAAAATCGGATTCATTAAATTCTCTGCACTCCAACAAACAAATGGCCAAGGCATCGCCCAATGCCAATTGCGCTGTGGTGCTGGTTGTTGGTGCCAGATTATGCGGACAGGCTTCCTTTTCAAAAGCGGTATTCAAAATCAGGTCGGCCTGCTCTGCCAAAAAAGAATTCAATTCTCCAACCATCCCGATCAGGAGATTGCCGGCTGTTTTCAATAAAGGGGTAAGTACTTTAATTTCTGGTGTATTTCCACTCTTGGAAAGGCAGATGACGATATCATCTACCTGGATCATCCCCAAATCACCGTGAATAGCATCGGCAGCGTGCATAAAAATAGCAGGTGTGCCGGTTGAATTAAAAGTCGCCACCATTTTTTGCGCAATGATTGCACTTTTTCCTATGCCCGTTACAATTACCCGCCCTTTGCCATTTAAAATGCTTGATACGACTTTTTCAAAATCGTCGTTAATATTCTTCGCAACATTTAATATTGCAGCTGCCTCAAGCTCTAAAGTGCCTATAGCTGATTGGATTATGGATTTTTTACTTTTCAAAGAGAAAATAATTGTTTGTTAATACTTGAAATTCTTGTAAAATTATGTTATTTTGGATACAAAAATAGCATCGCATATTTTATTACACAAAATGGACGTGAAAAAGTCGTTATTTGATAACCTACAAAATTTCTTCGGGTTTGATAATTTCAAGGGTGATCAGGAGTCGATCATTACCAATATTTTAGAAGGCAATAATACTTTTGTGATTATGCCCACAGGCGGAGGGAAGTCTATTTGCTATCAGTTGCCCGCTTTAATGAGCGAGGGAACGGCAATTGTGATTTCTCCTTTGATTGCCTTAATGAAAAACCAGGTAGACCAGCTAAGGGCTTTTGGTGGAAGTGACAGTATTGCTCACTTTCTTAATTCATCCTTAAACAAATCTGAAATTACACAAGTTAAATCTGACCTTTTAAGCGGCCAGACCAAATTATTATATGTTGCGCCTGAATCTTTGGCAAAACAGGATAATATTGATTTTTTAAACCTGATTAAAATCTCTTTTGTTGCCGTTGATGAAGCGCATTGTATTTCTGAATGGGGGCACGATTTCAGGCCTGAATACCGTAAGATTAAACAGGTTATTGCCGGATTAGGTAATAACATTCCAATTATTGCCTTAACTGCCACTGCCACACCAAAAGTACAGCAGGATATTATGAAAAACCTGGGTATGACGGAAGCAACATTATTTAAGTCTTCATTTAACCGGCCGAACTTATTTTACGAGATTCGTCCAAAAAGAGATATTACCAAAGAGATCATTAAATACATCAAGTCTAATCCGGGTAAATCAGGAATTATCTATTGCCTTAGCCGTAAAAAGGTAGAAGAAGTGGCCGAAGCTTTAAACCTCAACGGAATCAGCGCATTACCCTATCATGCAGGCTTAGATCCAAAGGTGAGGGCAGAAACGCAGGATAAATTTTTGATGGAAGATGCAGAGGTCATTGTGGCAACCATTGCCTTTGGTATGGGGATTGACAAACCGGATGTTCGCTTCGTCATCCACCACGATGTGCCTAAGAGCATGGAGGGGTATTATCAGGAAACAGGCAGGGCCGGACGTGATGGTGGCGAAGGCGTATGCATTGCTTTCTACTCTCAAAAAGATGTAGATAAACTGGCCAAGTTTATGAAAGATAAACCCGTTTCTGAAAGAGAGATTGGTACGCAGATATTAAAGGAAGTAATTGACTATGCCGAATCCGGCGTTTGCCGTCGTAAGCAGATTCTTCACTATTTTGGTGAGAACTTTAATGAAACTGGCTGTAACTGTATGTGCGACAACTGCAAAAAGCCTAAAAAACAGTTTGATGCCGAAAGCCAGTTATCTACCTTATTAAAGTTTATTGAGAAATCCGGAGAGAAATTTGACGATGCACACCTTTTAAACGTTTTCTTAGGTTTGGAAACAGCGCAAACCATTGCTTACGAACATAGTAAGGCTCCTGAATTTGGAATTGGTAAAGAAGAAGGTGAGTTGATGTGGAAATCAATTATCAGGCAGGCTGTTTTGAACAATTATCTTTTTAAGGATATTGACAATTATGGTTTATTAAAGTTAACCAGGCAGGGGAAAGATTTTATTGTTAATCCTTACAGCCTTAAATTTATATTGAATGAACCCATAGAGAATGGTACTGATGATGATGATGATGACGTGAAACATGGTACTGGTGCTTTAGATACCCATCTTCTATCATTACTGAAAGAGCTACGTAAAAAAATTGCGAAGCAGAAAAGTGTTCCTCCGTTTGTGGTTTTCCAGGATCCGTCTTTGGAGGAAATGTGTACCCATTATCCCATTACCATGGAAGAACTTCGCCAGATTTCTGGTGTAGGTTCAGGCAAAGCCATGAAATTCGGGACGCCATTTATCGAATTGATCAAAAAATATGTGGAGGATAATGATATCGAACGTCCTATTGATCTGATTATTAAAACGCAGGCCAATAAATCGCAGATGAAGGTTTCGATTATCCAAAATATCGACAGACAGATTGGTTTGGAAGATATTGCCGATTCAAAAGGCATCACTTACGAAGAAATCCTGAAAGAAGTTGAATCGATTGTTAACTCAGGTACTAAACTTAACCTGAATTATTTCATTGATGAAGTGATTGATGATGATAGACAGGATGAAGTTTTCGATTATTTCAGAGCAGCCGAAAGTGATTCTATAGATGAAGCGCTTAATGAACTGGGCGAAACCGATTATACCCGCGAAGAAATTCAATTGATGCGGATTAAATTCATGTCAGAACTAGGAAACTAGATTGATGTAATAAAATGGGAGAGGTAAGATGGATAATGTATCTGTTTATCCTTCCCATTTTCCATTAAATTTAGTTTTTATATTTTCCATTATCCATCTTCCATAATACATTTTACATGTTAAACTATTTAGATAAATTAAAAAATACCGATTCAGGAAATTTCTTTTTAATGGCTGGTCCGTGCGCTATTGAAGGCGAAGATATTGCCATGAGAATCGCTGATAAGATTATTACAGTTACCGATAAACTGCAGATTCCATATATTTTTAAGGGTTCGTACCGCAAGGCGAACAGGAGCAAAGGGAGTTCCTTTACGGGAATTGGTGATGAAAAAGCTTTACGCGTTTTGGAAAGGATTGGCAGAGAATTTGGTGTGCCAACCGTTACCGATATTCACGAAAGTGGTGAAGCAGCCATGGCTGCCGCTTATGTTGATGTATTGCAGATCCCGGCTTTTTTATGCCGCCAAACCGATTTATTAATTGCAGCTGCCGAAACCGGAAAGGTAGTTAACGTTAAAAAAGGCCAGTTTTTATCAGCTGGTTCCATGAAATTTGCTGTCGAAAAAGTAAAAGAAGCAGGCAATAACAAAGTGATCTTAACTGATAGAGGCAATACTTTTGGTTACCAGGATCTGATTGTTGATTATCGCGGTTTACCAGAAATGCAAAGTTTTGGCGTGCCCGTGGTAATGGACTGTACGCATAGTTTACAGCAGCCTAACCAAAGCAGCGGTGTTACCGGCGGTAAACCAGAACTCATCTCTACCATTGCCAAAGCAGCCATTGCAGTTGGTGCAGATGGTTTATTTATAGAAACACATCCTGATCCTGCAAATGCAAAATCAGATGGTGCCAATATGCTACACTTAGATTTGCTGGAAGAAACACTCACCAAACTGATCCGGATTAGACAAGCTATATTATAACATATAAGTTCAAAATTATAACATATAAGTTCGAACAATTAGTGACATAATTGGGTTTTGTATTTGTTGATGTTAATTTCTAGAAGTAACTTTTCTTTTACCTACCAAACTAAGGAAAGTTAGCTTTAATTTTTATATTAAATTTAAAGATGGAAATACCGGAAAAATCTGGTGATTTTTAGCGAAGAATTTATAATAATGAAGATTCTGGGAATACATCGATTAATAAATATCCAATTATGAAATCTTCTGATCAGAAACCAAATCAAGGCGATAGCAGGCGCGATTTCCTTAAAAAAAGTTCAGTAATTACGGCCATTGCGCTAACGCCAGGTGTGGCCATCAAAGCAGCAGAAAATAACGCTGACGAACGTTTTGCGGAGCTTTTTGAGAAAATCCCTCTAAAGCTTACTGTAAATAATAAGGCTTATCAAACAACAGTTGAGCCAAGGGTAACGCTTTTAGATTACCTGCGTGAAGAATTACATTTAACAGGCACTAAAAAAGGATGTGACCATGGCCAGTGTGGCGCCTGTACTGTTCATGCAGATGGACAAAGGATAAATGCCTGCCTCAGCTTAGCGGTAATGAATGAGGGAAAGAAAATCATCACGATTGAAGGTTTGGCCAATGGCGATACTTTACATCCTATGCAGGCTGCCTTTATCAAACATGATGGTTTTCAATGTGGTTATTGTACACCTGGTCAGATTATGTCTGCAGTAGCCTGTGTGCGTGAAGGCCATACTAATTCAAGGGCCGAGATAAGCGAATACATGAGTGGAAATATCTGTAGGTGTGGTGCTTATCCTAATATAGTTGATGCAATTATTGAAGTAAAGGAAGGAGGTCAGACGGTATGATCAATTTTCAATACCTCAGAACAACCACAGCAAAATCGGCAATTGCTTTATTGGTTAAAGATAAAAATGCAAAATTTCTTGCAGGCGGTACCAACTTAATCGATCTGATGAAAAGAGGTGTTACTGCACCAGAAAAACTTATTGATATCAACCATGTCCCACTCAAACAAATTAAACAGGTTGGGGATAAAATCCACATTGGAGCACTGGCTTCCAATACAGCCGTTGCAGATCATGCGCTGATCAAAGAAAAACTGCCCTTACTCTCATGGGCTTTACAGGCAGGTGCATCGGCGCAACTGAGAAATGTGGCTACGGTTGGCGGTAATATGATGCAGCGTACACGTTGCGGATATTTTTACGATATTGAAATGCCTTGTAATAAGCGGCAACCCGGAACAGGATGTGGAGCTATGGAAGGTTTTAACCGGATGCATGCTATTTTTGGGACTTCTGAAAAATGTATAGCTGTTCACCCCAGCGATATGTGCATAGCTTTAGCAGCATTAGATGCCGAAGTGGTATTGGCCAATGCTAAAGGCGAACGCAAAATGGCATTTAAAGATTTTCATCGCTTAGCTGGAGATACACCACAGTTAGACAATAACTTAAAGGCTGATGAAATGATCGTTGGTTTAGAGATTCCTATCAGTAAGCTGAATAAAAATTACCACTATCTTAAAGTTAGGGACAGGGCTTCTTATGCTTTTGCACTGGTATCGGTAGCGGCAGCATTTGAAATCGTCGATAATAAAATTATTGATGTTCGGTTAGCCATGGGTGGCGTAGCACATAAACCCTGGCGTTTAACTGCATCTGAGCTTTATTTAAAGGGAAAAGAAGCTAGCTTAAACCATTTTGAGCAGGCTGCGCAATTGGCCATGAAAGATGCAAAAGGCTTTGGAGGTAATGACTTCAAATTAAAACTGGCACCTAATACGATTATTGAAGCGTTAAACCTTGCAAAATCAAAAGCCTAGTTATGGAAAAGAACATGTTAAAAGATGAGAACGATCGCGTTGATGGATTCTTGAAAGTTACCGGGAAAGCCAGGTATTTTGCCGAATATGAATTGCCAGGTTTAACTTATGGTGTTTTGGTAACCAGTACCATTACCAAAGGAAAAATTACCTCACTTGATACCAAAGCCGCCGAAAAAGCTCCGGGCGTAATTGCTGTGATTTCTCACCTGAACAAGCCATCGGTTGCTGCTTACGAGCAGGAAGGTGGCCCACAGATGAAGGTTTTTTACACCGATAAGATTTTTTATAACGGACAACCAATAGCTATTGTGGTGGCGAATACTTTTGAAAGGGCTACTTATGCCGCCTCGTTAGTTAATGCCACCTATGCTAAAGAAACTTTTAATACCGATTTCGAGAAAGCATTGAAAGATCCGAAGGCTAAAAAGCTTCAGGGGCAGGCTGATTATAAACGTGGTGAAGAAAATGCTTATAAAACCGCAGAGGTAAAGCTCGAAGAAAGATACTTTTTACCGATAGAAACACATAATCCGATGGAATTACATGGGATTATTGCAGATTGGCGACCAAATAACCAGCTTACAGTTTATGCCAAAACACAAGGTGTAAAAGCTACACAGGGTACTATTGCAAATATTTTTAAAATTCCGATGGAAAATATCCAGGTGAATTCGGAGTTTGTGGGTGGTGGCTTTGGCATGGCCTTACGTACCTGGCCGCTTGAAATTGCAACGATAATGGCTTCTAAACATATTGGCAAACCTGTGAAAGTGGTGATCACCAGAATGCAGATGTTTACAATGGTGGGTAATCGGCCGGCAGCGATACAAACCATTGGTTTAGGTGCAAATAAGGATGGTAAATTAACAGGCATTACGCACAGGGCTTACGGTGAAACCTCTACTTATGAGAATTTTACTGAAGGTGTGGTGAACATGGCAAAGTTTATGTATCAATGCGATAATGTAAATACTTCTTATGTCATTGTACCGGTTGATTTGGGGGTGCCCATCTGGATGCGCGGACCAGGTGAAGCAACAGGTGCTTTTGCACTGGAAAGTGCAATTGATGAGATGGCGCATGCTTTGGATATGGATCCATTGGATTTCAGAATTAAAAATGATCCTGAAAGCGATCAGCAAAAAAATAAACCCTTTTCCAGCAAAAATATTAAGGAAGCCTATAAAATTGGGGCAGACAAAATAGGCTGGCGCAATCGGAAAAACAAACCTGGCAGTTTGGTTGAAGGACCATGGCAAACCGGTTATGGAGTGAGTGTTGGTGTATTTAATGCCAACAGGGGTAAGGCCAGCGTAAAGGGTATTTTAAAAGCCGATGGATCGCTGCTTTTACAAAGTGCAACCAGCGATATTGGTCCCGGTACAGGAACTGGCATGACTTTAATTGCCAGCAAATTAATGCATATCCCCGTAGATAAAATTACCTTCGAATTGGGCGATTCATCTTTGCCACCAGCACCAAGTCAGGGCGGCTCGGCTACACTATCTACTGTAGGCTCGGCTGTGAATGATGTTTGTGTAGCTTTAAAATCAACAATTGCAGAACTGGCAGCAAATTCAAATATGGATGCTACATCTAATTTTGTTGATGTGTTAAAAAAGAACAATCTTCCGCAGATCGAAATAACGAAAGAGAGCCAGGGTGGTAAAGAAAAAGATAGCTACTCCATGTATTCATTCTCCATACACTTTGTGCAGGTGAAGGTAAATAGCTTGACAGGAGTAGTAAAAATCAGTAAGATTGTTTCCGTAGGCGATTCAGGTACTATTGTAAGCCCGAAAACAGCCCGGAGCCAGATGGTAGGCGGTGCAGTTGGCGGAATCGGGATGGCCTTAACCGAAGAATCAATTATCGATCACCGTTATGGAAGATACATCAATAACAACTTTGCCGATTACCATGTACCCGTGAATGCCGATGTACCGGAGATAGATGTTAACTTCATCAACAAACCCGATCCGTACATTAATCCGATGGGGGCAAAAGGGATGGGCGAAATTGCCTTAATCGGTTTTTCTGCTGCCGTAGCCAATGCCGTTTTTAATGCCACTGGCAAAAGAATCAGAACATTGCCAATTACACCTGATAAGATATTGGCTTAAAACTAAATATCCTGAACAAAAAATGCGTTCCATTGTAAATTGGAACGCATTTTTTGTAAAGATTCTTCACTTTCACTCAGCATGACAATCTGAAGAAATTATTTAGCAACCTATTTACCTGAATAAGTTGCTGCTAATTTTAATGCATTGTAAGCATTCACAACTCCACCACTAATGCAAAGGTCAGAAAACGGAACAGAAACTTTTTCTGCATCCGGCCCTTCGCCTTTGGCGTATTCTACATTGTGATTCACTTTAGTAACCGATTTAACAATAATTTCTTTTACCTGTGCAGCCGTTAATTTCGGATAATAAGAACGGATTAAGCCTGCTAAGCCTGCCACAACAGGAGATGCCATACTCGTTCCATCCAGGTTTTTATATTTAGAACCTGGCACGGTAGAGTTGATCTGCACGCCTGGGGCAAAAACATCTACCTGTGCCTTACCAAAGTTAGAGAAACTGGCTTTCAAAGTTTCATCATCTTTGGGACCTGAAGCACCAACTGTAATCCATGATGCAATGGTTTTTTCATCTAAATCCTTGTGGTTAGGAAAATTATTTTCAACATCGATATTTTTGTTTTCGTTTCCTGCAGCCTGAACAATCAATACGTCTTTAGATGCAGCATACTTCATGGCTTCGTTAACTATGGCTTTATTCCAGCTATAAGCTTTACCAAAACTCATGTTAATTACTTTGGCACCATTATCAACTGCATAACGGATTGCATTCGCCACATCCTTATCTCTTTCATCACCATTTGGTGTACAACGAACACCCATGATAGCAACATTATCGGCCACGCCTAAAATGCCAAGTTTATTAGTTCTATCCGCAGCGATAATACCAGCTACGTGTGTGCCGTGCATAGCATCGGGACCTGCAACATCATTATTGCCATAAAACCGCTCTTTATCATTATTGGGATTATCGCCAACTATTGAACGGGGATCATAGTCAATATTTAAGTTGTATTCGGCCTGGCGCGTATAATAATCCAATCCTTCTACAATCTGGTCTTCGTAAAAATCTTTAAAACTACCTTTTTCCAATTGTTGGCCCAATATATTCTGGATCCGACCTTCAATCGCTGTAGATGGCTTAAAGTTTTTAAAATCTTCTGCTGTTGGATTTTCTTTACCAATTTTTTTTACTACAGCATCTAAAGCTGTTTTAAAACCAGTAATACCGGCTAAATTTTCCTTTGCTTCTGCCAGTTTTTGTTCTAATTCAGCTCTTTCTGCTTTAAAAGCTTCAAAATCCTTTTTATCTTTTTCTGCTACATTCGCATCCGTAACGTTAGCAAAGCGTACCTGATCACGACGAACCAGACGGGTTAATTCTAAGGTTTCGAAATTTACAGATCCTTTTGGTCCGCCAATAAAATTCCAGCCATTAATATCGTCGATATAACCATTCTTGTCATCATCTTTGCCGTTGCCCGGTATCTCTTTGGTATTTCTCCACATAATCCGTTTCAGATCTTCGTGTGTAGCTTCTACACCACCATCATTTACAGCTACGATAACTTTAACAGATTTTTTGCCTTTTAAAAGTTCTTTATATGCTTTTTCGGTACTGATTCCGAATGTACTATCACTTTTAAGGTCAAGATTTTGCCAATTGGCTTTTTGTGCATTGGCCAAAGTTGGCACCACACTGGCAATTGCAATGCCGAATAGCACTCTTAAAATTTTACTCTTATTCATTTATGTATTTTTGTATTAAACGGCGAAAGTTAATTTTAATTTTTTATCGAAAGAAATTGTATTAAAATTAAATTCTTTTTGGCATGTTTTTATATCCCTTAAGGCAGTCTGAAATAGAAAAGTCGTCATGCCGAACCAAGCTTCACGTGATGGAGAGATCTATCTGAAAAGATTTCTCGACTTCGTTACACTCCGCTCAAAATGACGACTGATTGATCTAAAGATACTTTAATAATCTATTGTAAACCAGCTGCAATTTTCTTGGCCATCTCATTATGTGATTCAATTACTTTTAAGGTATTCGTTGCCCACTCTTTGATGTTTTGGTCGCGATTTTCAGTTCCTTGCTTAAATAAGGCTACTGTTTTTTCATGATCGGTAACCATCATATCCATATAATGTTTATCAAATGCTGCACCGGTCATTTTTTTCATTTCATCTAAATGAATTTGCTCATCAGCAGGCAATGCATCAGGAGTAATCACTTTTTTATTTACCGCCAAAGCTTTTAATTCGGCATTAGCTTTAGTATGGTCGGCAAGCATTTTGGCTGCAAAATCTTTAACAGCTGCACTGTTTGCATTTTTAGCAGCAACCTTAGCTGCTTCAACTTCCATTATACCGCCAACAGCTGCTTTTCTTAAAAATGTTGCACCTGCCTCGTCTACTCCCGATTCGGTACTCTCAGATCCGACAACGTGATTACCATTTACCATTGTGGTATCGCCGGAAACGCTATCCTTAGTGGTCGCCGATTTTTTGTCTGCAGTTTGGCAAGCCTCAAATGAAAGTGCCAGCGCAAAAGCTGTTGACAATAAAAATATCTTTTTCATGTTTTCTCTATGTTTTGATATGTATGAGAAACAAGAGACATGAAAAAAGGTTTTTTATATCTATGCTCATCCTTTACTGTATGCATTTTGAATCACAATGCCCATTTGATTTTCAGGGTTTTGAATTGCTGAAAAACCAAATTGTTCATAGAGGCTGTGGGCATCTAAGGTAGCCAATTGGTAACGCCTCAAGCCCTGCAGGTCTGGGTGGAAAATCATAAATGATATCAGTTTTTTAGATAAGCCCAGGCCACGGTAATTTTCCTTAATATAAACATCGCAAAGCCATGCAAATGTTGCCTTATCGGTTATCCACCGCGCAAAACCCACTTGCTCCTGGTCTTTATAAATGCCAAAGCAAAGAGAATTTTCTATAGATCGTTTAACGGTAGCTAAAGGGATACCTTTAGCCCAATATGATTCTACACTTAAATAGTGATGTATTGCTTCGGGATCTAAAAGTGACTTTTGATCGGAAAATATAAAACCATTTTCGGTGATTTCCATTTTGATTAATGATTGAATTTTGAATGATTAAATGAGTGAATTCTTTCAAAATCCACTTAAAGAGTTGGCTAAGTTTTCTAAGCCTCTTTCGCAGTTAACCGATTAACCAGTTCAGATAATTAAGCCTTTCTAGTTGCGCATATTGATAAACTGCAATGGCTGATCAAAATCTTCATTTCTGCAAAGGCTGATCACGGCCTGTAAATCATCAATTTTCTTTGCAGTAACCCGCACCTGATCATCCATAATAGCGGGTTGCACTTTTAAGCCGCTGGCTTTGATTTTTGCCACCACCTTTTTCGCTGCTTCTTTATCCAAACCTTCTTTAATGCTGATTTCTTTCCTGATCATGTTGCCGGAAGCCTGATGTTCGTCGCCAAAATTTAAACTTTTTGGATCCAGGTTCTGCTTCATCATCCGGGAAATGATAGACCCTTCGATAGCTTTCAAACGCATATCGTCTTCAGTAACAATGGTTATTACATTTGTTTTTTTATCCAGATCGATCGTGCTTTTTGATCCGTTAAAGTCGAATCGGTTAAGGATTTCTTTTTTAGCATTGTTAATGGCGTTGTCTAATGTTTGCGCATCAACTTTACTTACAATATCAAAAGAAGGCATGGTTTTAGCTTTAAAGTAAAAAAATAAGTAGATTTAATAGAAATTAATCCAGTCTCACAAAAAAACGAAAATAATATGAAAACCACTAAGCCGAAGTCTCAAAAAAAGATCATAAAAATAGATGCTAAAAAGCAACTTGAGCAATCCATTACTGATAAATTCTTAGATGTAATTAAAAGTTTAGGTCATGATGTATCTGAAATTAGCACAGAGGTGGGGAAGGCCAGTAAGCGGGTAGCTAAAAAATTAACCAAAAAATTTACTGTTGTAAAGGCTGATGTGGGGCAAAAAATTGATGGTTTATTGCATGCATCCAATGAAAAAGCAAAAGAAGTAAAAAAACCTGTTGCCAAAGCGGTAAGTAAGTCTGAAAAATCTGCTGAAAAAGTAGTTAAAAAAGCTGTAGCAAAAGCAAAACCAGTAGTACAAAGTATTAAAGTTGCAGCGATAGAGACAGAAGAAAAGGCCGAGAAAGTATTGGCTAAACCAGTGGCGATAGCAAAAGAAGCTGTAAATGAAGCCGCCAAAACAACTAAAAAGGCAGCAAGCAAAGCGTCAGGAAAAGTGACTGGTACAGTGACAAAGGTTGCTGGAAAAGCTAGCCCGGCAGTTAAGAAAATGGTAAAAACACCAGCTAAAAAATAAATTTGTTAACGTTAACGTGTGGATGAATTAACATCGATTTAACAAATTAATGTGCAGTTTTGAACGTCCCTGTTTTTGCAGGGATTTTTTATTTTTTTTAAATGACCAGTAAGAAAATTCCATTTTTTAACCGTGAAATTAGTTGGCTTTACTTTAATGAACGTGTATTGCAAGAAGCGGCTGATGAAACTGTTCCGCTGATTGAACGGATTAAATTTCTATCTATATTTTCTTCTAATTTAGAAGAGTTTTATCGGGTAAGAGTAGCCACCATAACCCGGTTAACCAATCTGAATGATAAGGCGAAGGCACTTTTGGGCTTCAATCCAAAAAAAATTCTTAATGAGATTAAAAATATTGTTGTAAAACAGGAAAGAAAGTTTGACCAGCTTTTTCAGGCTACTTTAATTAATGAACTCGCTCAAAACAGGATTTTTATTTTAAACGATACCCAGCTAAATGTAAGCAGGGGGGAATTCGTTAAAAATCATTTCAGGGATAAGATTTTATCTAATCTGGTTCCCATTATGCTGGATATGGACAAACCTTTTCCAGAATTGAAAGACCGGTATCTCTACTTTTTTGTTAAACTTTCTAAAAAGGATACAAAAGTTAAAGAGAAATATGCGCTTATTGAAATTCCGCCTAATTTACCGCGGTTTCTGGTGCTGCCTGAAACAAACGATCTAAAGTTTATTATTCTTGCAGAAGACATCATTAGGTATTGCCTGGATGATATATTTTACGTTTTTACCTACGATAATTTAGAGGCTTATTCCATTCAGTTAACGCGGGATGCTGAACTGGATATTGATAAAAACATTAATGATAAATTTATTGATGATTTAAAAAACAGTTTAGAGAAGCGCAAAAAAGGGAAACCCATGCGTTTACTTTACGATTCGGCCATGCCTTTAAATATGCTGACAGTATTGGTAAACAAGCTTAAGCTGGAAGCTGAAAGTTTAATTCCCGGCAACCGCTACCATAAGTTCGGCGATTTTATTGCCTTCCCAAATGTGGGTAAAAAGGAATTGGAATATGCACCTAATATACCGCTTAAAGTTCACGATCTGCATAGAACACAAAGCATGTTCAATAAAGTCGCCAGGCGTGATTATTTGGTGAATTTGCCTTACCAATCTTACGATTATATCATTTTGTTCCTGCGCGAGGCGGCAATTGATCCTAAGGTAACAGAAATTCAGATTACTCTATATCGGTTAGCAGAAAACTCGAAAGTAATCAATGCCTTAATCAACGCCGCCAAAAATGGCAAAGCCGTTTCTGTTTTATTAGAACTTAAAGCCCGTTTTGATGAACAGGCCAACATTTACTGGACAAGTCGTTTAATGGAGGAAGGTGTTAAAGTAAATTATGGTTTAACGGATTACAAGGTACATTCTAAAATTTGCCTGGTTAAGCGGATCGAAAAAGAGAAATCTGTATACTATGCAAACCTGGCGACAGGAAATTTTAATGAGAAGACTGCAGGTTTATACTGCGATCATAGCATTTTCACGGCAAGGAAAGAAATTACCAACGATCTGGTTAAACTTTTTGATGCATTGAGCAAGCGTACCGTAACTAAAGGCTTCAAGCACCTGATTGTTTCCCCACTGGAAAGCCGCTCTAAACTGGTTAATTTTATTAATCGCGAAATCAGAAATGCCAAGCAGGGTAAACTTGCTTATATCATGTTAAAAGTAAACAGTTTAGCTGATGAAGGTATTATTTCCAAACTTTATGATGCGAGCAATGCCGGAGTTAAAATTCAACTCATTATCCGCGGGATCTGCTGTTTGGTACCCGGTGTAAAGGGTTTTAGTGAAAATATTACTGCTATTAGCATTATCGATAAGTTTTTAGAGCATGCCCGGGTTTATATCTTCGGTAACAATGGCAAAAACGATATGTATTTATCATCCGCAGACTTAATGAGCAGGAATTTCGAACATCGTGTTGAGGTTGGTTTTCCTGTGCTCGATCATGATGTGAAACAGGAAATACAGGACATTATCGACCTACAACTACAAGACAATACCAAATCGAGGCAAATTAATGCCTTGAACAATAACAAATATCATAAAAACAGATTAAGTAAAAAGATAAGGGCGCAGGTAGACATCTACAACTATTTAAAAACCAAGCATCAATCATAATGTTAAGATACGCAGCTATAGATATCGGTTCGAATGCCGTGAGGTTACTCATTGCTGATATCAGCAAACAAGACGGGAAATATAAATACAAGAAAAACACCCTTATACGTGTGCCACTCCGATTGGGAGATGATGCCTTTCTGGATCAATATATTTCGGAGAAAAAATCTGCAGACCTGGTCAAAACCATGACTGCTTTTAAAAATTTAATGGATGTTTATCATGTTTCTGAATATTTAGCCTGTGCGACCTCTGCCATGCGCGAGGCCCGTAATGGTGAAGATATTGTAAAGCTGATAAAAAAAGAAGCAGATATTACTTTAGAAATTATTGAGGGACAGCGTGAAGCCAATATTATTTACGCCAATCATATAGAAGAGGAGTTAGACGAAAATAAAACTTACCTGTATATTGATGTTGGCGGAGGGAGCACCGAATTATCTGTTTTTGTTAAAGGTACACCCGAAGCATCAAGATCTTTTAATATTGGAACGATCAGGATGCTCGACAACCAGGATAAGGAAGAAACCTGGGAAGACATGAAAGACTGGGTAAAAGAGCATACAAAGGCCTATAAACATTTAGCCGGCATCGGTACTGGCGGCAATATCAATAAATTGTTCCGCATGTCTGATGAAAAGGAAAATGCGCCATTATCCTTGCAGAAGCTAAACTCCATGTATAATAAGTTAACCAGTTATTCATTGAAAGAGCGGATTCATACCCTTGGATTAAATCCCGACCGCGCGGATGTAATTATCCCGGCCTGCGAGATTTATTTGACCTTAATGAAATGGACCGGTATAAAACAAATTTATGTCCCTAAAGTGGGTATGGCTGACGGGATTATTAAATTATTAATTGAGGAGAAGTTAGATTAGGATAATTCGTAAGTTACTACTCTAATCCTCTTAGGCCGTTATTTCGACCGCAGTGGAGAAATCTATTAAGGCAGATTCTCCACTGCGTGCGGCTTAATCCCATAACCATCAGATCGAAATAACAGATTTGCTATAAGATCCTTCGACTACGCTACCATTGACAGAATCCACTTTGCGGTCGTCATTCCCGCGTATGCGGGAATCTTAAAGCACTTGCATTACGATTCCCAATCAAGTTGGGAATGACGATCCCTCGAGAGATATACCTACTTAAAATTTATCTGTCAAGCATATTGATTTTTGCAATAAATTATCTTTCAGGATGACAAAATGATGAAGGTATTGCGGATTTGAAGCGGTAACGTTATTAGTATGTATGTCCCCAACTCCACGATCTCTATGCCTTCCTCTGTGTGCTCTGTGGTTAAAACCGTATCAACTCATCGCCAGCTTCAAAAGGCCTTTCACTTCATCATTAAGATCTTCTTTAAAGAAAATCCTTAAATGATGGTTAAACTGATCTGTTCCTGCAATTTGTGTAATCTTGGTTAAGCAAAGATTCTCTCCATGAGCACGATCAAAAGGAATAACGACATGAACAAAGTTCTTGCCCAATTGTGTGATGTAAGCAAAACTGGTTTTAGATTCGATGGCAATCATCGTTTTTGTTGCTCGAAGATTGATTTCTCCAAATTCGGCCAGCTGGTCAATAAAAAAACGGAATAATCCAAGGGTATATTCCGTTTTTCCATTTAAAAAGTCTGATAAATGTTTTTTTTCAGACATCATGATTTTTAATCTTCTAATAACTTCGTCGCAGCCTCGTCAGTAAACCAGGTTAATTTACCGTCAATCGGATCGATTAGCTGAGAAGGATACAGATCAGGATTTTTTTCTGTATCACCAATCACATGCTTCAGTGCTTCGGCTTTATTCCCGCCAAATACCAAAAAGGCTACGTTATCCGCTTTATTAATCAATGGTGCAGTAAAGCTGATGCGATAAGTATCCAGCTTTTCTACATATACAGCTGCTACGTTTACTTCTTCATCTTTAACCAAAGTAGTATGTGGAAAAATCGAAGCAGTGTGTGCATCATCACCCATACCTAAAAGGATTAAATCGAAAACGATGTCTTCACCATTAAAATGTTTGTCGATTGCTTTTTTATATTCGATAGCTGCTTTTTCTGGAGCCAAAGTAGTATCAACATAAAAAATATGATCTTCTTTAATGCCCAGCGGATCTAAAATGGTTTTCTTGGCCATCAATCCGTTATAGTTCTCATCATTGGCAGGAACATTACGCTCATCGCCAAAGAAGAAATATACTTTTTCCCAATCGATTCTGTGCTGCCCTTCAGTAGCAAGAAAATGGTAAAGTGCTTTAGGAGAACTACCGCCTGTAAGTACGAAATTAAAACGGTCGTTTTCTTCGATAGACAGTTCTGCAATCTTGATTACGTAGTCTGCCAGATCCTGGTTTAGTTCTTCTAATGTTTTATATATGAGTAGATTCATTCTGTCAATAATAAAATTCGTCATGCTGATCCGATAGCTATCGGATTTATTTCAGCATCTATCTTGATAAGACCCTGAAATAAATTACCTTCGGTGCGCTCGCTAAAGCTCGGTTCAGGCTAACAACAGGGTAAAAATTTATTCCTTATTCTTTAACGGCAGGTTAAACCAGTGGAAACCATCTCTCGCAATAAGTGCTTCAGCTTCTTCTGGACCCCAGCTATCCGCAGGATAATTAGGGAAATTGATTGATTTTTTGCTTTCCCAGGTATTTAAAATCGGCATTACGAGTTCCCAAGCTGCTTCTACCTGATCGCCGCGCATAAACAAGGTTTGATCGCCCATCATGGCATCCAATAACAAGGTTTCGTAGGCTTCTGGTGTATCACCCTCATAAGTACCTTTATAATCAAATACCATATCAACAGGGTTTAGTACCATGTCTAATCCGGGTCTTTTGGCCTGCACCTGCATGCGGATACTCATTTCTGGTTGTATACTAATCACCAACCTGTTTTGTTGCCAGTTTTCGGTTACCTCTGATGAGAAAATCTGATGTGGCACATCTCTAAACTGAATGGTAATTAATGATGAAGTTTGGTTTAAGCGCTTTCCTGTTCTTAAATAGAAAGGAATACCTTGCCATCTCCAGTTATCGATATGGAATTTAACGGCCGCAAAAGTTTCGGTATTTGAGTGAGGATCAACGCCTTTTTCCTGGCGGTATCCCGGAACTTCCTTACCTTCAACCCAGCCTTTGCTGTACTGGCCACGAACGGTATGAAAACGGATATCTTCTGCAGAAAAAGGACGCATTGCTCTTAAAACCTCAACCTTACGGTTCCTGATTTCATCGGCATCAAAATTAATGGGTGCTTCCATTCCAACCAAACAAAGTAATTGTAAGAGGTGATTCTGGATCATATCCCTCAAAGCACCGGAGCCTTCATAATATCCGCCACGATCGCCCACACCTAACTGTTCGGTTACCGAAATCTGAACGTGATCAATATAAGACCTGTTCCACAACGGCTCGAATAATGCATTGGCAAACCGGAAAGCCATCATGTTTTGTACGGTTTCTTTACCCAGGTAATGATCAATGCGGTAGATCTGCTTTTCGGTAAAAATAGTGCTCAACAATGCGTTAAGCTCTTTTGCCGATGCTAAATCATGGCCAAAAGGTTTTTCGATAACGATACGGCTATTGTCTTCATCTTGCGTAAGTTTGTATTTCTGCAGACATTCAGCAATAATCGGGAAGAAATTAGGCGCAACTGCAAGATAAAAAATGACCTGTGTGCCTGCACCAAATTCTTTTTGATATTTTTCTACAGCCGCTTTTAGGTTTTCGAAAGTTTTTGGCTGTGCAAAATCGGTAGGGCAGTAGTGTATCGTATTTCCAAAATCCTCCCATTTATCCTTTTTAACTTTTCCGCTTCGCGAAAACTCGTTCACAGCTTCTTCTAATGCAGTTTTGTAACTATCATCAGTAAATTCAGTCCTCCCTGTACCAATAATAGCAAACTGATCAGGCATGTAACCCTCCATAAATAAATTATATAGGGCAGGTGCTAATTTTCTTTTATTTAAATCACCTGTTCCACCAAATATGACAAAAATGGTAGGGTTTAATGCGGTTTTGGTTTTCATTTTATGTTTTTGTTCGTGAGTCTAATTAGTTTATGATAATTTATTCCAGTCGGCATGGAATACACCATCCTTATCAATTCGTTCGAAGGTGTGTGCGCCAAAGAAATCTCTTTGTGCCTGGATTAAGTTTGAAGGCATTCTGCCAGTGGTGATGGTATCGAAATAGGTTAGGGTAGAAGCAAAAGCGGGGATACCTAAACCAGCATTAATGCTGGCGCTAATAGTTTTACGTGTGCCCGATAAAGTGTCTTTAATGATGTTCTGAATACCCGCATCACCGAATAAATGTTCAAGAGCATTGTTTTTATCATAAGCCTGGTAGATATCTTCTAAAAATTTAGCCCTGATGATACAACCTCCACGCCAGATTTTGGCAATTTCCTGTAACTGCAGGCCGTATTGATATTCTTTTGATGCCTGAACCAGTAAATGCATCCCCTGGGCATAAGCGCTGATCATCGAGAAGTAAAATGCATCTTCCAGTTCTTCAACCGTAACCTCAATTTTAGTGTCTTTTTTACCAAATGCTTCTTCTAATGAAACCCTTAGTTTTTTAAATTTAGATAAATCACGGTTAGAAACCGCTTCGTTAATGGTTGGTATAGGTAACTGAAGTTCCATTGAAACCTCCGATGTCCATTTTCCGGTACCTTTTGAACGGGCTTCATCTTTAATCTGATCTAAAAGATCGTTTTGTGTTTCAGTATCTTTAAACAGGAAGATTTCGGCAGTAATTTCCAATAAAAATGATTGCAGCCTGCCTTCGTTCCATTTTTTGAATACTTTATAAATTTCTTCATTTGAGTAACCCAAGCCATTTTTAAGGATGCCGTATACTTCGGCAATAAGTTCCATAATGGCATACTCTATACCATTGTGTACCATTTTAACAAAGTGGCCTGAAGCACCAGGACCAATGTAGGTGACGCAGGGATCGGTACCTACTTTTGCCGCTACAGCATCAAAAACATCTTTTACAACATTGTATGCCTGCTTATCTCCGCCGGGCATCATACTCGGACCAAAACGTGCACCTTCTTCACCACCGGAAATACCCATTCCGAAGAAATGCAGGCCCTCTTTCTCTAACTCGTCAACACGGCGGTTGGTATCGGTAAAATGCGAGTTCCCGCTATCAATGATGATGTCACCTTTGCTCAAAAGTGGTTTTAATTCGGCAATAACACTATCTACAATTGGACCTGCAGGTACTAATAAAATCAGGGTACGTGGGATTTGTAAGCTCGAAATAAAGCTTTCAATATTGTTAAAGCCTTCCAAATGATGTGTTTTGCCTTCTTCTTCAAGCTTAGCAATCATTTTGATATCTTTATCGTAACCGGTTACAGAGAAGCCTTTATCAGCCATGTTTAATAAAAGGTTACGGCCCATTGTGCCTAAACCGATCATTCCCAATTTATATTTTTCAGAATCGTTATTTGCCATTTTTTGTATTTTAGAATGTACCCAAAATTAGGGTTTACAAATTAATTTTGGAGGGATTGTTGTTAAATGATTGTAATAAAAGATTAATTATTTTTTGGGCTCAACAGTGAAAATATTATACTTATCAGCCAGTTTCCAAAGTTTAGCCCCCCCTTTAATTCCATCTCTGTTGGTTACAATTTTAATATTGCTTTCTAATTTAAAGTCTATGTGTTTAGAATTGCCACCGCCAATATATAGCGTATCATAATTAAAAACTGTTTTATAAATTTCGATGATCTTTTTTAACCGTTTATTCCAACGTTCAGCACCAATTTTTTCAAAAGCCTTGTTTCCGATATAATCGTCATAATCTTCTTCTTTATTAATTGGAAAATGCGCCAGTTCTAAATGGGGGAGTAATTCACCATCAAATAATAGTGCAGTTCCAAAACCAGTCCCCACCGTAAAAACAATTTCAAAACCTTTGCCATCAACTACACCCAGGCCCTGTTGATCGGCATCGTTTACCAGACGTACGGGATGGCCAAGTACATCGGCAACACGCTGCGCGAGATCAACATCTGCCCATTTGTTTTTGGCCAGGTTGGGCGCGGTTTTAACGATACCGTTTTTAACGTAACCCGGAAAACCGATTGATACGCGATTATAGCTGTCAGGGAAAGACTTAATTAATTCAACAATACCCGAAACAATATCTTTAGGGGTAGCCTCCGGCGGGGTTTTACTTTTTAAATATTCGGTAAGCATCGTTCCACTTTCATCTAAAAGAACCGTTTTTATACTCGTACCACCAATATCGATGGATAATATATTGTTGTTTGCAGCTTTTTTCTCTGTAGCCATAATTTTGTATTTATAATTCCGAAGTTCTACAAATAAATTAAAATGGCAAACATTAAATGAATATTGATTAATTCAGACACAGTAATTTTTATACTATAAAATCTATATATTTAGTAGAATATATTTAAGTTTGTTTCGTTAACTTAAAAAGATATAAATTTTTATGACGGTAAATTACCTTGCATTTGCTATTCCAGCTTTTTTTATTTTTGTATTTATTGAATTTAAGATCGCCAAACACCAAAAGAGGGCTAAAATTTTTAAATATGAGAGTACGGTTGCAAATTTTAGTGTAGGTATTGCCGAGAGATTATTAAATTTATTCATCGCGGCCAGTTTTTATCAGGTATACCATTGGGTATATGCCAACTACGCTATTTTCGATATTTCCACCAAATGGTATGTATGGATTTTGCTATTGCTAGCTACAGATTTTGTTTGGTACTGGTACCATAGGTTAGGACATGAGATTAATTTCCTGTGGGCCGCTCATATTGTTCATCATCAAAGTGAGGAGTTCAACCTATCGGCAGCGGCCAGAATTACCACCATCCAGGCCATCTTCCGTAATGTATTTTGGTGCACATTACCACTATTGGGTTTTCATCCTAATATGATCATCACTATACTTTTAGCCCATGGCGCTTACTCATTTTTTACACATACGCAATTAGTGGGTAAACTGGGCTGGTTGGAAAATATACTGATTACACCTTCTTTACATGGCGTTCACCATGCATCGGATGAGAAATACCTGGATAAAAATTATGGAGATGTTTTTGTTTTTTGGGATAAACTCTTCGGTACCTTCCAAAAAGAAGAAGAAGCCCCAAAATATGGTTTAACGCACCCGATTAAAAGTTATAGTTTCCTTTGGCAGCATTTTCATTACTACTTGGAAATAGGAGAGGCCTACAGGCGCGCAAATGGATTTAAGGCAAAATGGAATGCTGTTTTTGGCAGCCCGGCTTTGATGGATCAAAATATAAGACCGATTTTAGAGAAACGTTATTATCAGAATAAATTGCAACATGAAGCAAAACCTAAACCCAGGTTTAAAATTTATCTGAATATCCAGCTGATTATGGTGGTAGCGATGCTTACTGGTACAACCATGTTTTACGAAACGTTAACCTTAGCACATAAAGTAGCCATTTTGATTTTTATCCTGATTACCCTGATCAATATCGGCGCCTTGTTAGAGCAGCGCAAGTGGATTTATTACCTCGAATGTTTCAGGTTGATACTGGTATTCGGTTATCTCTTTCATAGTTTTAATATCATGGAACTTTTAATATTCCCGGTTGTAGGATTGATCATTCTGGAGCGTAATTTTTCTTTGAATAGTCTGTATCAAAAACACGTTTTTAACTATCAATCCAACACAATTAATACATAGGTAACCTAAACGAAAAGATTACTTAATATTACCGTAACGTTGCCGGGCTACTTTTGCTGGCAAGATGAAGGATGTATATTTAATTAAAAGTGATGAAGACTTAATGTCTTTAGTGGCAAATCAAGACAGCCTGGCATTGGAAACACTTTTTAAAAGGTATTATCCTGCTTTATGCAGATTTACCTCTATTTACATCAAAGATTACAATAAGGCTGAGGAACTTATTGCTGATCTTTTTATGAAGCTTTGGGACAAAAAGGATGAACTTCAGATCAGATCGATCAAAAAATACTTGTTTGCTGCAGCAAAAAATTTAGCCTTTAATGAAATTCAGCGTGTAAAACTCCATATTTTAAGTATCACCGATCGTGAAGATACACTCGATTACCCGGATACTTATTTAAATCCCCAGGAACAGCTTACCAGCAGGGAATCCTATTCTGAAATTATGGGGCTGATCAACCTGTTACCTGAGAGGCAGCGGGAGGTGCTTTTAATGAGTCGCATTGACCTACTTGAAAAAAATATGATTGCTGATTTATTGGGTATTTCTGTTAGAACGGTAGAAACTTTATTATACCAGGCCTTGAAAAACTTTAGATCGCTCAAAACTGACCGGTTGGAGATCTGATTCAGCTTCCTTCTTTTGCTTGAATATATACTTAATTAATACTCATTTTCCTTGAGAAGATCATTTTATCGAAATATTACCCGCATTAGTTTTTTTGAAAGGCAGGCTCAGTTTTCCATGGCGGTTTTCAGTCCCGCTTTTGGTACGGGTTCGGATGAAAGATCGGAAGCTCTTCCCAACATCCCATAGCTAGCTTTCGGATCGGATTTATTTAATCTACAGGCGCTCAGAATGTAGCTAAATTGCAGCGGATCCCGATTTTTTCCTATGGATATGTAGCGGATGGGGGGGCTACAGGATTTATGAAACACTGACTTTTATTCCAAATTAAAAGCATCTATATTTTTTCTTCGATGAAACAATCCTTCAATATTATTAATGCATTTAGTTCTTTCATTATGCTTAACGATTTCTTAACAATAACTTGATCTTTTTCGCTACGTATCGGCATCCATTAATCTGTCTTACATCCAGAACAGCACGACTAAATGAACGAACGTTACTACAAACTAATTGAAGATTACAGCAAAAAAAACATTGGCAGTGAAGATTTAACTGATTTACTGACCTGGGTGGACAGCAGCCAGCAGAACCAGCAGATTTTCAGGGAAACCTTACAGGCTTTTGAGGTCGCAGATTACGCACTCAACAAGCCTGCAAATCAACAGAAAAGTTGGGCGTCAATCCAACAGCACATCGAAAATAGCGCTACCGATCAATCGCCTGTAATCCGAAAAATCAATTACCGCAAATATTTTACCATTGCCGCTGCAATAGTATTGATGGCGCTCTTACCGACATTGTATTTTAATACTTTCAGTACAAAGAAGGCCGAAGTTGTGGCCTATAACGAAATTTACAATCCACGAGGACAGAAAAGACTGGTAACCATGCCCGATGGCTCTAATATTTATCTGAACGGCGATAGCAAAATTCGTTATGCAACAAATTTCAATACCGGTAAACGCATTGTTTATTTAGAGGGCGAAGCTTTTTTTGATGTGCAGCACCGTGCCAAACAACCATTTGTGGTTTATACGGGCAAAGTAAGCACCACTGTACTGGGTACTTCGTTTAATATAAATGCCTATTCATCATTAAAAGATATTACCGTTACGGTACAGACCGGAAAAGTTGGGGTAATATGCTCAAAAAACGGTAAAAACGGCCCGGTACAGTTCTTACTGCCAAATGAACAGCTCACCATCGATAAAAACGGAGGCAGGCTTAACAAAATGCAGATAAATGCCGCCGATTTTAACGGTTGGAGGGAGTATAAGCTTTTTTTCTATGACAAACCTTTAAGTGAAATTGCCGAGATCATTTCACGCGAATATGATCTTGATATGGAAATTAAAACCGAAGCTTTAAAAGGGATAAAGCTTACCGCAAAATTTGACAAATGTTCGGTAAAGCAAATTATGGATGTAATTGCTAGGTTATCAGATTCAAAATATACAATCTATGAAAATAAAGTAATCATTTATGAACGATAAATTATAAAGATAGATATGATATAAAATTACTAAACCGAAAAATGGCTCGAAATGCTGGACACATTTCAAGCCCTGAAAACTGTATACTCATTTGACAAAGTAAAACTTAGTAAAGTTATGAAAATTAATACCCGATGGATTAAAAATTTCCATCAGTATCCCTCAAAAGTTATGGTGATCTTAACCATAATGATGTTGAATCTGCTCTCTTTCTCATATACCCATGCACAAAGCGATAAAAAATTTTTATTCGAAGCGGATGGCATGACATTAAAAAAAGCTTTTGAAACTTTAGAAAAGTTAAGTGGAAATAGCATAGCGTATAATAACACCCAGTTTAATGACCAGAAAAGGGTATATATTCCCAAAGGCCTACGCACTGTAAGCGAAATACTTACTTTGCTTTTGAAAGACATGCCTTTTACCTATAAAGTAGGCGGCATCAATAATATTTTAATTGTTGCCAAAATTAGCAATAATGGAACGATTACCGGAAAAGTTGTTGATGAAAGTAACCAGCCAGTGCCCGCTGCAACAATAAGAATTATTGAATTAAATCGCGTTACACAAACCAATAATGATGGCAATTTTACGATTAATGTTTCACCTGGAACATATACTGTTGAGACTAATTTTATTAGTTATCAAAAGAAAATCGTTCAAAATGTAAAAGTTTTAAGCAATAATCAAACGAAAGTAGGGACAATTAAACTTGTAACATCAGACAATTCGTTAAATGATGTTGTTGTAACCGCTTTGGGTATTAAAAGATCGGAAAGAGCGCTTGGATATGCCATTACCACTTTAGATAGTTCTGCATTTACAAATGCAGTAGCCACCAACTGGACGGATGCATTATCTGGTAAAGTAGCAGGTTTAAACTTGGTTCGTAACAGCGGTCTTGCCGGATCTAATAAAATCATCCTTCGTGGAGAAAATAATTTAACCGGTGATAATGAAGCTTTAATTGTTATTGATGGTGTTGTGGCCAGCAGTAGTGCAAAACGTACAGCAGGAACAGGTGGTGGCGTGTATGGAACATCAGGAGATATTTTGCCGACAGATTTCGGAAGTGCGCTTAACGACTTAAATTCTGATGATATAGAAAATGTTACGGTATTAAAAGGTCCGGCAGCATCTGCGCTTTACGGGCAAAGGGGTGCAAATGGTGCTATTGTGATTACCACTAAATCTGCAGGTAGCAAAAAAAGAAATTTTAATATCACATTTACTTCTAATACCGCTTTTGAGCAAATTAACCGTGGACCCGATATACAGCAAGAATATGGTGCTGGGGTAAGTGGCGCAAGTTATTACAGCTTTGGTACAAATGCAGATGGTGCAGATACCCATGCAACCAGTTCTACTTACGGGCCAAGGTTTGATGGAACAAGCATGTTTTTCCAATACGACCCAACTACCCAGAAAGGAGGTACAACACGTACACCATGGGTGGCTTACCCAAGTGTGCTAGATGCATTTTTCAAGACAGGCGTTGAAACGACAAACGCTGTAAGTTTAGATGGAAATGCCGGAAAGGTAGGATTACGCTTTACTGCAAGTCACGGTAATAATGATTGGATAGTTCCTAATACAAGTTTAGAACGTACTTCGCTCTCATTGTCGGGAAATAGTAACATAACCAAAAAACTAAACATTGTTTTTAAGGCCAGCTATAATAACAGGCACAGTGATAACTTACCTGCAACAGGTTATGGTAATCAGTCATTAATGTACTGGTTTATGTTTGCCCATCCAAATATGAACTTGGATTGGTTTAAAAACTATTGGGTGGCCGGACAGGAGCAACGCAAATTTTTAGACTTAACCTCGAGTTTTCCAGAAGGACCCTATGCGATTTCTGAACAGTATCTGAATGGACAGCGAAGAAATGGTATTCTGGGAAATGTTCAGGCCACATACAAGTTTACCAGTAATTTAAGCTTACTGGTTCGTTCGTCTATCGATTTTAATCATGATATCCGGGAAACCAAGCGTCCATGGGATGCTGCAGGTTCAAAATTTGCTCAGGGATCTTACCGTATCCAGGACATAAATTCCTATGAAATAAATGCCGATTTTCTATTAAGGTATAATAAAGATTTATCAAAAGATTTAAAACTTTCTGCAACGGTAGGAGGCAGCCAGTTAAGAAACCGCTACAACAAATCGGAGCTTCGTGCTGATGGATTAATTATTCCGGCTTATTATAGCTTAGAAAACAATCAAAACCCGCTGATTTCGGTTCCTGATACTGCCCGATTTAATATTAATAGTTTGTATGGTACCATGTCGCTTTCGCTAAAAAATTACCTGTATTTAGATTTAACCGGAAGACAGGACTGGAACAGTACCCTGGCATCTCCACTTCGTACTGATAATGTTGGATTTTTCTATCCATCTGCAAGTTTGTCATTTATTGCTTCAGATTTTTGGAAAATGCCTGCGCAAATCAGTTATTTCAAACTACGTGGATCGATTGCGCAAGTGGGTAGCGGTGGAACGACACCTTATCGAACGGCCTATAATTATACTTTAGCCGCAAATGGAATTTATCCGGGCGGAGCAATGACAAACCCGGGCATACTGCCTAACAATAACTTAAAGCCGCTATCTACCACTACGATTGAGGTAGGAGCCGAATTAAGATTATTTAAAAGCAGGTTAAATTTCGACTTTGCTGCATACACCGGAAGTACGAAAAACCAGATATTAAGCCGGTCTATAGATCGGGCAACAGGCTACTCGATTGCGATATTCAATGCCGGCCGTGTAGATAACAAAGGTTTGGAAATGTCAGTAAATGCAACGCCATTACAAGGCAGGTCATTCAAATGGACAATTAACGGAACATTTTCTGCAAATAGAAATACCATTAAAGAGCTTGCAGATAGCGCTGTTATATTGAGGACTGGTCCTATTGGCGGTACGCAGATTGTCGCTAACGTTGGAGGCAGTTTGGGCGATATATATGGTTTTGGATTAAAACGCTCACCTGATGGCCAGATTATATTTGACAACACCGGTAAAGCTATTCCAGATCAAACACAGTTAAAATACCTGGGCAACACCATGCCTAAGTTTAGATTTAGTTTTGGTACAGGTTTTACTTATAAAGGATTTAGTACCAATGTGTTATTTGATGCGCAGTTGGGTGCTGTTGCCCATTCGCTAACCTTTGCAAGAATGGCAGGGCTTGGTAAATTAAAATTAACCCTTCCGGGAAGGTATGGCGGTTTAATCGGAGATGGTGTAATGTTAAATCCTGATGGACTTACCTATAGTCCTAATAAGACCATTGCAACTGATATCGGTGCTTTTTATGAAGCCATGTATGGATCGCTCAATGCTGAAGGAAGTACGTTCAGAACAGATTATCTAAAGTTCAGGGAAGCCAATATCAATTATACTTTCCCGAAAAGGCTGGTATCCAGTTTAGGCCTGAGCAGGATAACGATAGGTGTATACGGGCGTAACCTGTATACCTGGTCGCCATGGCCAGCATTCGACCCTGAATTTGGTACACTCTCAGGCAGCGACATTGTACAAGGCTTTGAGGTTGGACAATTGCCATCAACCAGAACTTTTGGTGCACGTTTAGTAGTGGGTATAAACTAATAAGAAAATGAAAAAGATTAAAAATATTACAGTCTATGCTTTTTTGCTGGTGATGGGAACTTCATTTTTTTCCTGCAAGAAAGATTTCGACAAAATCAATACAGATCCAATTGGTGTGCCAAAGGTAACGGCTGATAAATTACTGGCTCCCACGTTAACCAATGTGTTGAGTGCAAACTTAATCCGGAACAGGAGTATCAATAATGAATTAATGCAGGTTTCAGTTTCAACCGTAGATGAAGTGCTGGAAGGTAGAATTTACCGCTATGACATCAGAAGAACACTATCTGACGCAATGTGGAATTCATGGTATTCGGAACTAACCAACATAAAGGATATTAATACCATTGCAAGTGATCCCGCCTCAATTAATACCTCCTATCAGGGGATCTCAAGAATTGCAGAAGCCTGGACCATGCAACTATTGACCGATACATATGGTGATGTACCTTATACACAAGCCAACCAGGGTAAGTCTGGCCTGCTTGAGCCCGCTTTTGATAAACAAAAAGATATTTATATGTCGCTGCTTAGTAAACTGGAAGAAGCAAATACATTGCTTATGGCAAATCAGGCCATTGTGCCGAACAGTGATCCGGTTTATAATGGTGATATTTCTAAATGGAGAAGATTTGGAAATTCATTGTATTTAAGGCTTTTACTGCGTATTTCTGGTAAAGCAGAAGCAAGCGCACAGGCAATAGCAAAAATCAAGGAAATTGTAGATACTAACCCTACCAAGTATCCTATTATGATTGATAATACCCATACTGCTAAAATTCTTTGGAATGGTACAAACAGCAGCACGGCGCTATACTCTTCACCTTTTATGGTTAGTGTTCGGCCAGCAGATTTCAGAACACCTGCCATAGTTGATTTTTTTATCAACAACTTAACTTCATGGGGTGATCCAAGAATCAATCCGGCATACGGAAAGAACAACGTCAACAGATGGGGTATAGCCGCAGGAGTTGCCGGATATGTTGGTATTCCAAGTGCTTATCCCATAGGTAATGGAGCACCTTTAAAGCAGGCTTATTTTTATTCTGACGCACAATCGGGAAATCCGCTGTCTTTACAAACCGATCCTTACACCGGTGTGATTATGAGTGTGGCCGAAGTTGATTTTATTTTAGCCGAAGCTGCTGCCAGAGGCTGGATCAACGGAACAGGCGATACTTACTATTACAAAGGTATTGCTGATGGAATAAATTACTGGATTCCAGCTTTGTATGCTTCTGGAGACGGTGCGGCTGTCAGAGATTATGCTTTAAAAGGCGATTTTAACTGGAACAATGCATTGCCCCTGGATAACAAAACAGCCGGTTCAAACAGTAAGCTTGAACTGATCCATTTACAAAAATATTATGCCTTGTTTTTGGTAGATTTTCAGCAATGGTTTGAATACAGAAGAACGGGCCACCCTTTACTTCCTAAAGGATCTAGTTTGTTAAATGGCGGAAAAATGCCTGTTCGTTTATATTATCCAATTCTTGCACAATCCACCAACCCAACTAATTACAAAAATGTTTTGACAGCACAGGGACCTGATGATGTGAATACACTAATGTGGTGGCAAAAACCTTAAACAGATTCATCATGAAAAATAAGTTCAAATATTTTAGTACACTAATCTTAATTATTGCGATATATACAGGTTGCAAGCGAGAAAGTGACTTTCCCTATAAATTTTCGGAGAGTGGTTTTATTTCTAATTTTGACCTGAGAAGATACTATAAAGGATCAGAACTATCGCTCAATCCAGATGCTATTGGAGGTGCTGTAGCTATTAGGGGCGTCGTCGTTTCCGATTTTAGATCAGGTAATTCAGCGCCTGGATTAATTGCACTGCAAAACAGCCGTATTAATGGTACAGCAGATTCGCTAAGGGGAATTTCATTCAACCTTGGCGCTGCAGCAGCAAATTTTGTTCCTGGAGATTCCTTACATATTAAACTTGAAGGCGGATTGCTGAAGCGGGTGGATGGGATCTTACAAATTACCGGTTTGTCAGTTTCTGCTATCACCAAGGTTGCTTCCAACAGAATTATTAAGTTGCAGGCTGCAAATACAAGCGCTATTTTAGCCAATCCTGATCGCTATGAAAGTACACTGGTAGCCATTAATAATGCGGTATATGATCCGGAACCCGCCAGCGATGTGGTATATTCAGGAGATAAAAAACTAAATGATGGTTTTGGAGTTGCCACAATACGAACAAGTTCGAGTGCCAGCTTTGCCAATACAGCAATTCAGCCATCCGGTAATTTTACAGGTATTGTATATGTTACAGGTAACGGAGATTCAAAAAAAATTGAATACAGGATGAGAACGATACAAGATTTTTTTTACGTTCCGATGCCTAAGCTTTCTCCTGCAATTATATCAGGCTTTCTCGCCGATCCGAATGGAACGGATGGAAATTATGAATATATTCAGTTTTTAGCAACCAAAGATATTGATTTCTCAGTTACGCCATTCTCAGTTTACACGAATAATAATGCCGGCGCAACTACTTTTCCTATACTGGGATGGAACACCGGTGGAGTTAGAACTTACAAGTTTAACCTTACTTCCGGATCTGTAAAAAAAGGAGAGTTTTTCTATGTAGGTGGTGCAGGGCAGCGTATCAACGGATCTGCTTCTACTGTTATACCAGCATCAAAATGGATTTCAAGTGTAGATTATACCGTGCTGCCAGGTGCAGATGGTGTAGGTGCAATTACAGGTAACCTGTTAGCCAACAGCGGAAACGTTGCAGGGATTGCTATATTTGAAGGAACGAATGTTACTCCAAATACCATTCCGCTAGATGTAATTTTTTATGGCGGAGCAAACGGTAGTTTCTATACAGCCGGACCTCCTGAAGCTGGATTAAGAATTACGATCACAGACAAATTTGCCACTTACGCCGGAAAAGTTCCGCAGGAATATTATGGAAAAGGAACCAATGATATTTCCAAGCGTTTTGCAGGTTTTCCGACTGCTGTAAGTTTCGCAAAGTTAGGTGGTATTTATAAAGCAACCAAAGGTGGATGGGAAGCAGTCAGAACGATGACAAGTGTAGTACTGACCAATACTTCGGTACTGAGTGCAATTGAAACAGGAGGTATTACAACCTTAATTGATAAGTAAAAAAGAACAAAAAGGCCAGTAAAACTGGTCTTTTTAATATTATAAAACTTAAAAAGAGTGATTAAAAATCATGAACAGAAGATCATTTATACAAAAATCCACTTTATTAACTACCACTCTATTTGTTAGTTTAAAATCCTTTCCATCATCGTTATTCTCGGTTGACGGATTGGTGAGTGGTACTGTAACCAGCAAAGGCAAAGCCGTGGCTGGCGTTGTCATATCAGACGGTTACAGCGTAGTGCAGACCGGTAAAGGTGGAAATTATGAAATAAAGCTACACGAAATGGCCCGATTTGTTTGGATCAGTACACCATCGGGTTATGAATTTAAAACCGAAAGCAGTATTGCCCGTCACTATTATCATCCAGATACCGCAGGTAAATTAAACTTCGACCTTAAACCCTTAAAACAGAACGACAATAAACATAACTTTATCATTTGGGCAGACCCACAGGTGAAGAATAAAAAAGATGTTCAACAGATGATGGAAACTTCGGTGCCAGATACCCGTGAGGTAGTAAAAGGAATGGGAAAAATACCTGTTCATGGCATTGGTGTTGGTGATCTGGTCTGGGATAACTTAGCGCTTTTTTCAGCTTATGACGAAGCTGTTGCACAAATCGGGATTCCTTTTTTCCAGTGCCTCGGCAACCACGATATGGATTACCGCATGGGCGGGGATGATACCTCCGATCGTACTTTTCAGGCGCATTATGGGCCAACTTATTATTCTTTTAATAGGGGAAAGGCCCATTATGTGGTTTTAGATGACGTACGTTATCTGGGTGTAGAGCGGACTTATGACGGATACATTACGCCAACACAGTTAGCATGGCTGGCTAAAGATTTACAGCTGGTACCAAAAGATGCCCTGCTAATCATTTGCCTGCATATTCCTGTACATAATTCCGTAAAAAACAATGATGATTTCTACGCTGTTTTGAAAGATTTCAAAAACGTGCATATTATGTCTGGCCATACCCATTTTAATAAAAACGTGATTAAAAATGGCATTTATGAGCATAACCATGGTACAGTATGTGGTGGTTGGTGGACAGGCCCCATTTGCGGCGACGGAACCCCGCGCGGTTATGGCGTTTACGAGGTAAATGGAACAGATTTAAAGTGGTATTATAAATCAACTGGCGAAGACCGGAAAAAACAGTTGAGCATTTATGTAGATACCCTAACCAAGCAGAAAAGATTGATCGCCAATGTTTGGAATTATGATCCGGAATGGAAAGTTGAATATTTTTTGGACGGAAAAGCGATGGGTACTTTGGCTATCCAGGATGGATTTGATCCTTTAGCGGTAAAATTGTACAAAGGCGATAAATTACCAAACCCCAGACCATTTGTTGAACCTGAATCTACAGATCATTTATTTTTAGCACACTTTGAACCATCGGTTAAAAGGGTGAAAGTAATTGTTACTGATCGTTTCGGAGAAAAATTTGAAGCAGAAGTTGATGCTTAAGGATGCTAATATGCAGAAAGATGCTAGCTGACGTTTAATCACCTTTAAAATTAAAATCTTTTAGGTCATCAATGGCGTCAGATGGCAACATCTGACGCCATTAAAAATGCTGATAATTAATATAGATTTAATTGACTGCGTTAGTTGGCTATACCTGATACCAGTATAATTGTACTATCAATTATCGTGCTGTTGGATGTTGCCGTCAGACAGTTGACAAAATGGATAACATGACATTTATAAAACCCTTATTTTGATATGAAACTTAAAAAAACAGCAGTAATTATTCTTTTGGCTTCATTAGCGATAAAATCGAAAGGTCAGGAAATTAAATTCCCTGCATTTAGCGCCGAAGCACACCGTGGCGGACGCGGTTTAATGCCTGAGAATAGCATTGAAGCCATGTTAAATGCCATGAAAATCAATGGCATTACCACTTTGGAAATGGATACACATATTTCAAAAGATGGTAAAGTGGTCGTAACACATGATGATTACCTGAGCCCAGCTTTTATGCTTACACCTGACGGAAAAGATATTCCACCAGCAGATGCCAGGAAATATTGCATTTTCGAAATGAATTATGCCAAAATCAAACAATTTAATTTAGGAACAAAATATTATGATCTTTTTCCCCGGCAAGTAAAAGCAAAAACGCATTTACCTTTACTTGCTGATTTGATTGATGCTGTACAGCACGATATTAAAAAAAATAAACACAAGCAGTTTTTCTATAACATCGAAACTAAATGCAGCGAAAGTGGTGATGGGATTACCAATCCTAAACCTGAAGAATTTGTTAAACTTTTAATGGAAGTAATTATCAAGAAAAATGTTGCTGATTTTGTGGTCATCCAATCTTTTGATAAACGCACCATTCAGATTATCCATCAGAAATACCCGGACATAAAAACTTCTTTTTTAGTGGCCAATAAAAAAACATATGAAGAGAATATTGCCGATTTGGGTTTTAAGCCATTTATTTTGAGTCCGGTATGGCAAATGGTTAATGAAGAACTGGTTAAAAAGGCACATGCCGATGGTGTGAAAATTATTCCCTGGACAGCTAATACCTTAGCCGATATTCAAAAACTGAAAGCTTTAAATGTAGATGGGATTATTTCCGATTATCCTGATATTTTAGTGCAGGCGAAATAGTAGTTACAGCTTATCAAAATAATTTATGAAATCACTTTTAAATAGATTACTAATCACTAATATTTTATTTATTTTCATCTTCACAGCAGCTTCTGCCCAGGTGGTTAAATGGGACAGTACCTATCGCCCGGGTAAATACGCTGAACTGGTGGCTAAATTTAAAGCGGATCCAAAATCAAAAAAAGATTTTATCTTTTTAGGTAACAGCATAACCGCAGGAACAAACTGGGCTAAACTTTTAGATCTTCCACAGGCAAAAAACAGGGGAATTTCTGGCGACATTACCTTTGGTGTTTTGGAGCGTTTGCAAGATGTGATTGATGGTAAGCCAGCAAAGATTTTTATTTTAATCGGTATAAACGATATTTCCAGAAATATTCCGGATAGTGTGATCTTAAGGAATTATAAAACCATGATTACCAGAATCAGAAAAGGATCGAAGAAAACAAAAATTTATTTCAATACACTTTTGCCAGTTAATACTGCTTTCGAAAAGTTTAAAAAACATTATGGTAAAGACGAGCATATTCTTTGGCTTAATGATGAAATCAGAAAATTTGAAGCTAAAAATGTAAGGGTGGTCGATCTGTATCCAAATTTTACTGATCAGGACAAACATTTAAAGGCAGAACTTACTAAAGATGGCTTACATCTTCTTCCTGCCGGATACCAGGTTTGGGCTGATTTTCTTAAAAGGTCTGGCTATTTAACTGAAAAATAATATGATTCGAAAAGAAGTCAAGTTTTTAAAAAACTTGACTTCTTAGGATTTATGGCTCTGTATTTAACCATTAATAGTTGCAGAAACCTTACATTGCTGAACCTGGTTGATGCGGTAGCGTTCAATGTTAAACAGATATATGCTGACCGGCTGCCAATACTTTTTCTTTATCAATATTTTTTAAGTCAGGAACACCTCCTAGCTTTTTTATTTTGGTATACTGAAGAATGTATCTTTCGGTCTCTATATTCTCCTCACCGTTGAAAATGATGCCTTTAATTGGGATTTCGTATTGTTTAAGCAGATTGATAGATAATAAGGTATGGTTAATACTGCCCAGATAATTTTGCGAAACTAATATCACTTCTACTTCCAGTTTTTTGATCAGGTCGATAATCAGCTGATCTTCATTTAAGGGTACCATTAAACCGCCAGCTCCCTCAATAATTAAGTTATTATTGGTTAAAGGAATTTTGATTTTATCAAGATTAATGTCAACACCATCTAACCTGGCTGATAAATGCGGCGACAGGGGTTGCGTTAATCTGTAGCTTTCGGGATGAATAACGGTTTGTGCGTTGCCAATTAAATTACCTATAGTTATACTATCGCTGGTTTCTAAATCTCCTGATTGGATCGGTTTCCAATAATCGGCCTTTAACTTTTCGGTTAAAATAGCGCTAACCAATGTTTTTCCGATACCTGTTCCTATGCCTGTAATAAAATATTTATTCATTTAATTTAATTCTTTAAGGTGATTAACCAATGAAACGATTTCTTCATCGGTATTAAAAGTATGAAGACAGATCCTGAGCCGCTCTTTGCCCAGCGCTACTGTTGGGCTTAATATTGCCCGTACATCAAAACCTTTACTTTGCAATCTGGCAGCTGCCTGTTTGGTTGCTTCGTTTGATGAAAACAAAATACCCTGGATGGTACTTTCACTATCCAGTGCCGTGATGTTACTTTCTTTTAATGCTTTCCTGAATAATGCAATTTTTTGATGAATCAACTGATGATCAATTTTAGATAGGTATTGGTATGCAGCACTGACTGCAACAATGTTATGCATTGGGGCGGCTGTGGTGTAAATAAATGATCTGGCAAAATTGATAAGGTAATGGCGCAGGTTTTTACTTCCTAAAATAATAGCTCCGTGTATGCCCAGGGCTTTTCCAAAAGTAATAATGCGTGCAAATACCCGGTCAGTTAAGTTAAGCTGATTGATTAATCCCCGCCCGTTTTTACCAAAAATGCCTGTAGCATGGGCTTCATCCACAATTAAATTGGCTGAATAGCGCCCGCAAAGATCCGATATCGTTAATAATGGCGCCAGGTCTCCATCCATTGAATAAACACTTTCTACCACCACAAATATATTCCCTTTGGCGAGTTTAAGTTTATCTTCCAGATCGTTTATATCATTGTGATGAAATTTAAAACGCGTAGCGTGGCTTAATCTACAGCCATCTATAATACTCGCATGAATCAACTCATCAGTAATAATGGTGTCACCCCGTTGTGGCACACTGGATAAGAGCCCAACATTGGCATCATAACCGGAATTAAATATCAATCCGCTTTCAGCCAGATGAAAATCGGCAATAAACCGTTCAGTTTCTTCTGTAAAATGTGTATTTCCGCTTAATAGCCTCGAACCACCAGCGCCATTCAGATAATTGGGCATTGACGCAAGGGTAGCTTCGATCAACTTCTTTAATTCACCAGATCTGGCAAAACCTAAATAATCATTAGAACAAAAATCAACAGGAGGGGTGTTTGTTGTTAAATTCCTGATCGAAAGCTTATCTTTTCGTTCCTGAAGTCTGTCGCTGATAAACTCTTCAATTTTACGCATCGCTCAAAAGTAAAAAAAGCGTTCCGAATAATCGAAACGCTTTCAAAAATATAATTAATTACTGTTTTGCTATTTATCCTTGCGAAGGCGGATTAGAAACTACCGGTTCCTTATCTTTTTTGCCTCTGTTGCCCATGCCTTTTCTCATCTTTTCACCGCGCTCTCTGGCTTCGGCACGAAAAGCATCCATTTTAGTTTTTTGATCTGCGGTTAAAACGGCATCTATTTTAGCTTTTTGCTCATCCATTGCGGCTTTACGTTCTTTCATCTTGCCTTTCATGTCGCCTTTATCAGCAGATCTCCAGGCTTCCATTTTCTTTGCATTTTCTAACTCAATGGCGTAAATTTTGCTTTTTTGATCAGTAGTTAAGCTAAGTTGTTTCTCCAATCTGGCAGTTACCTTTTCTGCCCTTTGCTCAGCAGTCATTTTAGGCATTGCCCTTCTTGCATGTTTTGTGGTGTCTTGAGCAAATGCAGCGGTTAGGCCCATTACTGCAATTGCTACTGTTAAAATTGCCTTTTTCATGTGATGTGTTTTTATGTGTTTGTTAAATCAATAGATAGATAAAAACACAAACGGTTTAATCGGCATCTGTTAAAAAATGTTAATTTTTATTCAATTGGGAAATTGATTTCTGCATCTGCGCCATCATTTGCGTTAATGTTTCCATTGTTGGGTCTGGCGCAGGTTCAGGTAATGAAGTAGATATATATGCTTTGGCTTTCCAGATTTCCAAGATATCTTCAGCAGCAATGGTATAGGCATCGTATACTTTATTATCGGATATCAATTTCAAATCTTTGTTTTCTCTGAAACGGTTGCCCGCTCTTTTATATACTACACCTTCATTTTTACTAATTACAATATAGGTTTCGCCGGTTTTTACTTCATTCCAGTTATCCATATATTCACCGATAATTATACTGCCCGGCTGAACAGGTAACATGCTATCGCCCATGATTTCAAAAGCCCTGAAAGTGCCTTGTCTCAATGCAGCCAATGGCAGTTGAAATTTAGGCAGATCGCTGATATATTGAGGGTCTGAAAAACCGTTCAAATAACCGGCACTTGCTTTAACCGGAACCAGTTCGATGTTTTCGCGGTCGTTCTGATCAACAGAAATACTCAGTACCCTGAGGTTAGATCCCTGGCTTTTAGGTTTAGGTTTCCAGCTGTCAGATATTTTTTCATTGATGAATTCATCAATGGTTAGATCAAAGTATTCGGCTATTTTTTTTAGCAAATCATATTTAGGTTCCGCACGGTCTTCCTCGTAAGCTCCGATAAGCGATCTCTTGATTTCCATAATATCAGCGAAATTCTGCTGTGTATGGCCTTTTTTCTTTCTGAGGTACTTTAAATTATTTGAAATATTAGACATAAAAATAAATTTTAAAATAAATTTGGAATTACTAAAATAGTTAGTAATTTTATGCTCATAAAGTTAGTAATATTATTTTGATTTGCAAGAGCACGTACTAAATAGTTTAGTTTTAAATTTTAAACATAAGATCATGAAAAAGTTTGTTTATATCGTTACCGACAGAAATCGTACAAGTATGCACGTGGGCATGAGCTCTGATTTAATAAAGACCCTGGATTTCTACAAACAGATGCCAAACTTGTTTTTTGATAATGGGCAGCAATTAACCCGGCTGGTTTATTTTGAAGAATTTAAAACAGAAGCACAAGCTTTGGTACGCTTTAAGTCACTTAGCCGCTTTACACGCATGCAGAAAGAACGTCTGGTAAGATCTTGTAATCCGGATTGGATTGATTTGACCATAGGACTTGATTTCGAAAATATTCTTTTACACCGCAATACCAATAATCAGGTTAAGCTATCCTTTACAAGCCTCTCTTAGTCAGTTTTAAGCTTTGATGTCTACAGAATGAATTTTATTAAATCATGATTTATAAATGTGCATTTAAAAAAAATGCCTGAATGAAAAGGATTATTAAGCCTCATCATTCAAGCAATAATTATATTTCCTGATTTTCATCTAAAAAATGATCTATTGATCCGATAATTCAATCAGTCATGGTTCAATTCTTACCATCCTGGTGCAAATTTTTATTAAATCATGATTTATAAATGTGCGTTTAAAAAAAATGCCTGAATGAAAAGGATTATTAAGCCTCATCATTCAAGCAATAATTATATTTCCTGATTTATCATCTAAAAAATGATCTATTGATCCTATGATTCAACCAGTCATGATTCAATTCTTACCATCCTGGTGCAAATGTTAAACCAAATACACCGGTTTTAACATCTTTTCTTTGAAAAGGGATCGCATAATAAGGTTCTAATACAAAATAACCAAAAACATTCACCCTTAAAGATATACCAACACTCATTGCCGGCACACGCTCTGTTGTAGCCTGATACGTAACCGGGTTTCCCTTGTCGTCAACAATTGGTTGTTTATTTGCATCTAAAACAGGTTCAGTAGTGTAAGTGGGCTCACTTTTAAATTTCACATTAGTATCGTTGGTCCAGGCTAATCCTGCATCGAAGAATAAATTCAGATCAGAAAATAAAAACTTAGAAGGTATAGCCGTTAATTTTTTAGGCCCCGTAAATGGCAGACGAACCTCGAAATTGAAAACGGCTATCTTACTTCCTGTTAACTGGTTAATATCAAAAGATCCTGATGATCTTGCGGAAGTGCTTTTGTAAATAGAATTTGATTCATAACCCCTAATCAGATAAGGATAACCCAGATACATTGGATAAAGCCTGTCTGCATCTTTACCGATTCTTAAGGTATTATAACTTCTTACCGCAAATGTTACCGGCTTAGCCCTCCAGTATTTACGAAGATCTGCCGTTACACCGGCAAAATTATAAGTTCCAAAATATTTTTCACCACTTACTCTATATCTGAATCCATCAAGTGGGCCCGTAAGGCCAAATATTGAATTATCACCTACAAAACCTGCATTTAACTGGTATAGCGTAAATGAGTTAAATGGAATGCCGTAATCATTGGAAGCCACATCATTAGAAATCCTGCTCCTGTCTGAACCAATGTAGTTACCGGCCGAATTGTAATAATTGCTATATCGGTCAACTCTGTAACTATAGTGAGAAAACGAGCCGCCTAACTCAAAACGGTGTATTTTACTGAACGGGTAAGCTCCAAAAACCTGAACCTGATCTTCAAATGTTCTAATAATATCGGTTCTATCTGCCAGCGCATTAATGGTCGTATTATCACCTGTAGGTATATTCTGATAACCATAAGATCTAAAACCAGAAACGTATGGAATATGCGAAACGGCAGCCCCCCAGTTTATTCTGCTTTTCTGATTAATGTACCCCACCAGGCCGCCGAAATCGTAAATTTCTCCATTTACCGATAAATTTGCTATGATCTGGTTGGTACCCAAGATATCGCTGAACATACCTACAATACCACCGGAAACACCGGTTCCAAAACGGCTGGTTGATACCCCCACGCCGCTATTGGCTAAATAATCTAACCTGAATTTTGGTTTGTAAGGTACCGTCTTCATCGAATCGGCCACTGTTTTTTCGAAACGGTCGAAATTGTTTAAATTAGAATTGATGATGTTTACCCCAATGTTTTCCATGGGAGGTAATATCGCCGCATCAAAATTTTCTTCCCGATTACCAATCCTTTTCGCGTTAAAGCTGCTTAACTTGGCATTATATAAGGTATAACGTTGGTAGCGATAATAGCTGTATACAATATCATCAGTTGTTGATACAGAAATTGCAGGCGAAAATTCGGTAATTCCACTAATTCCAGTAAAATAATCAGTTAATTGGTCAACAGTATTATCGGCAAAGTTATATTTATATAAATTCCTGAATCCATCTCTGTTTGACAAGAAATAGATATTCTGGCTGTTCGAAGAGAACTGTGCGTTCAGGTTATTGGCTCCCGGAAAAACATCTAAATTGCTTACCGTTTTGGCTGCAATATCATAAACGGCAAGATTTATTGGTAACACGGCATTAATTACATTGGCCTGAATGGCCGCTCTATCTGATGAAAATACCAGTTTTTTACCATCGGGTGAATAATTTGGCGCATAATCAGAATATATATCGTTGGTAATCTGCGTAACGGCTTTGGTATCCAGATTATAGGAGAAGATATCACTCTGTCCTTCAACCATACCCGAAAAAGCGATATCTTTTCCATTTGGCGACCAGGTTAAATTACCAAACTGTTGTACCTGACCCATGGCTGTTTGAGAAACCATAGTTCCGTTCGAAACATTGATAATCATCATCTGGTTTTTACCATGACTAAAGATACTAAAGGCAAATTGTTTACTGTCGGGCGACCATGCACCTGCTGATTCTATAAAGTTGAAATCGTCAATGTGGCCATTAGAGATCTGGCTGCTGAGTTTTCTGATAATCCTACCGGTTTTGGCATCTGCAAGGAATAAATCGATTCCAAAAAGATCCTTTTCAGACATAAAGGCCAGATATTTCCCATCAGGGCTTAGGGCAGGGGCAACGTTCATGTTACCTGCATTTTTATTGTCGATAATTTTTGTACCCGTAATCTTAATCTGCGAGCTGTCTGCTTTTAGCATCGGCTTATAGTGCGCATCGATGGAATTTTTCCATAAACCCGATAATGTTTTATCATCATAGCCAAAAGTATACCTGATGGCATTTTCGTAACCATATTTTGCAGTATTCTTAAATAGCGGAACAATGGTGGTATCGCCATATTGCGAACCAATGTAAGTCCAAAACGCCTGACCATAACGGTAAGGAAAATATTTATTGGAATTGGTTAAATCTTTTAACGAAGGAATATCACGGTTCAACATGGCATCGCGCATCCACATAGAAGTAAACGCATCTTTTTTCCCGATCGATAAATACTCGGCCATCCCTTCTACCATCCATAATGGTGTTTGTCCGACGTTTTCCAGGCTAATCGAATCTTTTTCGAGCAGAAGATGATATTGAAAAGCGTGCACCAGTTCATGACCTAAAACGTGCCTGGTTTGGCTATTTAGCTCCATAACAGGCATAATTACCCTGTTTTTCAATGCTTCAGTAACCCCACCTGTACCAATGCCGATTTCTCCGTTAAGAACTGTCGTTTGTTGAAAATCAGGATGGTTATTATATAAAATGATCGGATTTTTCTTTAAAAAGGTATCTCTAAAAACTTCCTGGTGCATTTTGTACCAGGTTTCTGCGTCTTGCGAAAAACGTTTTAAAAGTTTATCGTTCTTGATATAATAATAGATCTCAAAATGGGGTGTTTGTAAAACTTTAAAGTCTAGTTTTTTATATCTTACCTTATTTTGTCCGAAGTATTGGGCTTTAACTGAAAAAGAAAGAATAAGCAGGAGCAATAAAGAAGAATATCGCCTTAATAAAGTAGAGCCTATTTTCATATATATGGTTTTAATAATGATTGTTCAAAAATTTACGAAAATGAAATGGTAAGAAATCTGGAAATAAAAGTAATAATTGTTTAAAAGAGTATTAAAAATTTAACACTTTTTAAAGTCCTACTATCTATTCTAACATATAGTAAACTATTTTTACTTCTTCCGATCCAAAAAGCTATTGCTGATTGGTTTCTTCGTTTTTCTTTTTTTCCTTTTCTTCCTGACGTTGTTTTCTTCTCAGTTCACGTTCTTCTTTTCTGGTAAGTGGAACAGTAGGGGTAAGGGGATTTTGAGCAGGCTCTGCTTTCTTTTCTTCTTTTTTAACTTCAGGTTCATTGTTTACCGGTTCTGTAGTAACAGGTATTTCGGTAGGTACAGCAAAATCAGTAGAATCTACCACTGCACTATCTGTTGATGTGGTATCTCTGATTATCCTAGGACTAGGGCAGTTGTAGGTTCTGGTAATATCAACCGTTGCTTTAGGGAAGGGGCCGTAAGTATAGCCTGATTTAGGATCGAGGTAAACTTTTTCCATAAACTTTGCAAAAATTGGCAGGGCCGTTCTCGATCCTTCACCTTGTTCACCGTTTTTAAAGTGGGCTGTTCTTTCATCGCAACCCACCCAAACGCCTGTTACCAGATCTTTGGTTAGCCCCATATACCAGGCATCTACATAATCAGATGAAGTACCTGTTTTACCACCGATCTGATTGTTTTTTCTAAAAAGATCTGGCCATTCCCATAAGGCTTGCGAAGTACCTTCCGGTTCTTCCATACCACCACGGAACATGTAGGTCATTAACCAGGCAATTTCTTCAGTTAAAACCCTTTTTGTTTTAGGCTTAAATTCATCAATTAAATTATTATCCTGATCGGTAATTTTCTCTACCAATATGGGATCGGTTTTAATACCCTTGTTCATGAAAGTAGCATAGGCTTTTACCATCTCGTAAACGGTAACATCATTTGATCCTAAACTTACGGATGGAACAGATTCCAAATGGCTATCAATACCACATTCGTGTGCATATTTAACCACGTTATCCCAGCCCACCTTTTCGGTTACCTGGGCAGTAATGGTATTTACCGATTTTGCCATGGCCCAACGTAAGCTCATTTCGCGGTAAGAAACACTGTAATCGGCATTTTTAGGCTCCCAATATTTTGTTTCACCCTTATCCTGATATGCAATTTTAACTGGCTTATCGGTAAATTTATCGCAAGGACTCATCCCTTGTTCCAAAGCCGTTAAATAAGCAAATGGTTTAAAGGTAGAACCTGCCTGGCGTTTTGCCTGATTTACATGATCGTATTTGAAAAACTTATGGTCTATACCACCCACCCAAACTTTAATTTTACCGCTTGCAGGTTCCATGGTCATCATTCCGGTATTCATGATTTTTCCATAATAACGGATCGAATCTAAAGTAGAAAATAAAGTATCGCGATCGCCTTTATAAGTAAAAATCTGCATTCTTTTTTTCTTATTGAAATAGGCGGTAACAGAATCTGGGTGATTAGGGAACTTCTTTTGCAGAAGTGCATAAATAGGCAGATTTTTCATCGCTCTGTCTGGATAATCGACCTTTTGTTTTTCTGAATCGTACCAGGGATCTTCATTGCCCCATACACTATAGAACCTGCGCTGCAAAATTCTCATCTGGTCTGCAACAGCTTCTTCAGCATATTTTTGGAGTCTCGAATCAATAGTGGTATAAATTTTTAATCCATCTTCATAAAGGTCATAACCATTATCGGTACACCATTTTTCCAGATATTTTGACACAGCTGCCCTTAAATAAGAATCGCCATCGCTGCCATCCTGCATTTTACCCTCTTTTAATTTAATAGGCTCCTTTGATAATTGACTTAAACTATCTTTGCTGAGGTAATTGTACTTGTTCATCTGCGCAAGCACCACATTTCTTCTCTCTAATGCTTTTACCGGGTTTTTGGTTGGGTTATACAATGTTGTACCCTTTAACATGCCCACAAGCATAGCCGCATCTGTAGTGGCCAAATCTTTTGTCTCCTTATCAAAGTAAATCCGGCTGGCGGTTTTTATACCATAAGTATTGTTACCAAAAGATACGGTATTCAGATACATGGTAATGATATCGTTTTTTGAGTAATTGGCTTCCAATTTTACCGCCGTCATCCATTCCTTTAGCTTTACGATTAAGGTTCTAACTAAAGGTATTTTAATTAATAACCCCTGAGATTTATTGTAACGCGTACGGTAAAGGTTTTTGGCCAACTGCTGAGTGATGGTACTTGCACCGCCGTCCTTTCCTAAGCCAATAACTGCACGGCCAACGGCTTGAACATCAATGCCCCAATGTTTATAAAAACGTACGTCTTCGGTAGCAACCAGCGCATGTATTACGCTAGGTGCAATATCATTGTAATTTACAGGCGTTCTGTTTTCTTTAAAGTATCTTCCAATCAGTTTTCCGTCGGCTGTGTAAAGCTCTGAACCCACGCGCAGGGTAGGTGCTTTAATGTCACGAACACTTGGTGAATAGCCAAATAACCATAAAAAGTTTAATTGCAGGGCGGAAAAGAAAATTATTATAAAAAATAAAACTATTGCAAAATAACGTAAGTACTTGTTTTTTATCTCTTTAAACATATTGGATAAGATAATCTTTAGGTAAAAGCTGTGGCGTTAAATATAAAAAACTCTATATGCAAATTAACGTATTTAATTTACTTATTTTTTAGTTCTATATTTAAATTATAGTTGCATGAGTTTAGCTGGAAATAATATATAATGATGAAAAACGAATTTAAAGGATTAATTGTACAAGGAGATAAGAAATTTTCTTTAAAAGATCATAAAACTGACTTTACAGGTGGTTATAACAAAGAGAAAGCGAAAGATGCGTTGGTAAATTCTAAAATATCGCTCAGCCATTTACAAGAGAAATTGTATGCTTCCGGGAAACATGCAGTTCTGATTATTTTCCAGGCTATGGATGCTGCCGGTAAAGACAGCGCGATTGAGCATGTTATGAGTGGACTAAATCCACAGGGATGCCAGGTTTACAGTTTTAAAACCCCCACGCCAGAAGAATATGAACACGATTTTTTGTGGAGATATTATAAGGCATTGCCTGAACGCGGTAGGATCGGGATCCATAACCGTTCGCATTATGAAAATGTTTTGGTCTGCAAGGTGCATCCGGAATATATTTTAAGTGAAAATATTCCTGGTTTTGATGATGTTAAAAAGATCAACAAAAGTTTTTGGCAACAGCGTTACAAGAGCATCAAAAATTTTGAAGAACATTTAACGGATAATGGAACGGTAATTTTAAAGTTCTTTTTACATGTGAGCCGCGATGAACAAAAAAAACGTTTTTTAGAGCGTATTGATGATTCTACCAAGAATTGGAAATTTTCTTCCGGAGATATTAAAGAAAGGGCTTTGTGGGATGAGTATATGGATGCATACGAGGATGCAATTAACGAAACCAGTACGTCAGCATCACCCTGGCATATCATCCCTGCAGATAAAAAATGGTTTGCAAGGCTTTCAATAAGCGAAATTATTGAAGATAAGTTAAAAAGCCTTGATCTGAAATTTCCTGTATTAGATGAGGAGGAAGAAGCTAAACTTGGCGAAGCCAGGCGTATTTTATTGAGTGAATAAAAAAATGCAGGTCTATAAGCCGGGTTCTGTTTCCTGATTGCTCAGGATTTCTATCATTTATCTACTATAAACGTTGCCGTTCATCTCTAACGACCTACCCACTAACATCGGACGGGCAGCCCTTTATCCCGACATAAATTCGGGATGTTAGCCTATTTGGTCTTTCAACTCCCGGGGTTTACAAACCACTGCAGTCGCCTGCAATGCTCGTGCGCTCTTACCGCACGTTTTCACCCTTATCCCGATGTAAAATCGGGACGGTATATTTTCTGTTGCACTAATCCGTGGTCCAGGTTTTCATTCCTGAACCCCTTTCCGTTAGAAAGCGGGATGCCCTGCGTTGCCCGGACTTTCCTCTCTTCCAATTTTATTTGAAACAGCGATAGAACAACCTGCATTTTGCGCAAAGATGGTGTTTTTTGATCAGAAAGACATAAAGAAACTATAAGATTTTCTCTTGATATCGTCATGCTGAATTATTTCAGCATCTTTATTGTACATAAGACCCTGAAATAAATTCAGGGTGACGACCGTGATGATGAATATCTAATTGATCATCAACCTTGCTATTTACAATTCTGTAAATCTTTCGAAACTTTTGAATAAGGAACAAAGCCCTGTTTGTTGCCAAATGAATTGGTTACAAAAACCATTACCTGAGCCACATCTATATCTGCCAGTTCAGGGAAAGCCGGCATTTTTTCTTTATATACTTGACCATGAACGGTTAAAGATTCATTTACGCCATTTTTGATGAAGCAGGCCAAACGAGATTTGTTTGCCTTTAAAAATAAAGAATCAGTTAATGGAGGTGCCAGCTGACCTAAACCTTCACCATTTTCACCATGACAGTTCTGACATTTAGTTTTGTAGATATCTTTTCCATTCGACATGTAATTTTGCAGGTCTATAGTTTCCTGATTTTGGCAGGAAAAGATCATGCCAACCAAGGAGATAAAAAAGAGGGCATTGATAATGTATTTACGCATGGATTTTTGTTGTAAAAATTGTCATTTCGAGCAGGATAGAGTGGACTGAAGAAATCTGTAAGGATAGATCCTTTCAGTCCACTGCGTTTCATCCGATAGCTACAGGATCGGGGTGACGACTTATACTATTACTTTTTATATTCTGCCAATAAAACCGGAATATCTTTTTTTAATTGTTCTACCTGATCTGTTTTAGTACCATCATATGCACCGCGGATCCGTCTGTCTTTATCAATCAAAACCAGGTAGCCCTGATGAATATAACCATCTTTAGCCGTACTGTCTTCGCCTACAGCAACTAAGTAGTTTTTTTCTGCCAAAGTATATACGCTATCTTTGGTGCCATAAAGAAATAGCCATTTTGGACCTTCAACACCTAATTTTTGAGCATATTTTTTCAAAACATGGGGCTTATCATATTTAAAATCAATTGTATGTGATACAAACATTACATCCGGATTGGTTTTAAATTCGTTATAAACCGTCATTAAATTACGGTGCATGGTAGGGCAGATGGTTGTACAGGAAGTAAAGAAAAAATCGGCTACATAAATTTTACCATCGGTTGCTTTGTTTGTTGTGATCACACTATCCTGGTTCAGAAAAGACCAAGCGGGAATAGTTTGGTAAACGGTATCTATTTTCTCTGTGCCAGTGGCATCTTTAACGGTTTCAGCATGGCGCTCTCCATAAAATGGAAGTTTTCTTTCTTGTTTACATGCCGTAAATATGGAAGCAGCTAATAGAGACGTAGCTAAATAAGCAGTGATTTTATTCATGATATGATTTTAAAGTGTAAATATACGAGGTAATTTTGTCTGGTACGTTAATTGTTTTGAAAAGTGCGGAGTCAAATGTCCGAAAGGAGGATGTTTGGGCATTTAAAATATTCAGCTTCATTTCTCCCGAACCTAGTCTGCTCACCACCGACTTATTTATTTACATGGTTCGCAGGCCCGACGGCAAACTTTTGCTTTCAGTTTTTACAGGTGATTTTATTATATACTGTCATTCTGAATGTAATGAAGAATCTTTTGAACAGAAATTAGCAGCAATTGACAGATGATCTGGTTATCCCGAAACAGATTTGCTTCACTATGCTCAGCATGATGAACAATCAAAATTGTACGAGATCGATACCATTGGGATTTAAAGGCCATAAAATATAATGATTTGACTCATCCTTCTGCTCAAAAAATTATGGAGAGAACTCACCTTAATCTTTGTATATTGTTAAGGATTCTTTTTTCGAAAACTCAGAATAAAATTGAAATGTCTTTGCAAGAAGCGAATTTAAGAAAATGAAAATTCAGACTTCCAAAAAAAACACAGATGAAGATTATTCACCTGTGTTTGTTCTTTTGTTTCCCAAACAACTGGATACCAGTTGCAGTAAACCTAGGCCTGTAAATCAGACATGACTGCTTTGATTTTTTCTTCCAGTTGCGCATTAACCGAATCAAAATCTTTTCTGTCTGCTAAAGGTGCATTTACGCTGCAATAAAATTTAATTTTAGGCTCTGTACCACTTGGGCGTGCAGAAACAATACTACCATCTTCGGTAATAAACTGTAAAACATCAGATTTAGGATAATCCAGTTTGGTTACTTTTCCGCTTGCCAGATCGGTTTCCTGTCCCAATTCGTAATCTTTTAATACCGACACCTTCGAGCCACCTAATGTTGCAGGCGGATTTTCTCTAAATTTAACCATCATGGCTTTAATTTCTTCAGCACCAGATTTACCTTTTTTGGTCAGCGAAACCAGATCTTCTTTATAAAGGCCATATTCTACATACATATCCAACAGGGCATTATATAAACTAGCACCTTTGTCTTTATAGTATGCCGTCATTTCAGAAATAAAAGCGGCAGAAACCACTGCATCTTTATCGCGTACCAAATCACCGATCAGGTAGCCGTAGCTCTCTTCGCCACCACCTATAAAATATTTTTTACCTTCAAGCTCGGTCATTAATTGACCAATGTATTTAAATCCGGTTAAGGTATTGTAGTATTCTACATTTTTCTTTTTGGCAATTTCTTCGATCAGGTTGGAAGTTACAATGGTTTTAACGATAAACTGATTACCATCTAACTTACCGCTGTCTTGCCAGGCTGAGAGTAAGTAATTAATTAATAAACTGCCCGTCTGGTTGCCGTTAAGCAATACCCATTCGCCTTCGTTATTCTTAACAGCGATACCCACACGGTCAGCATCAGGATCGGTTGCCAAAACTAAATCAGCATCAATCTCCTTCGCTTTGTTCATTGCTAAAGTTAATGCGTCCTTTTCCTCAGGGTTAGGGTACACTACTGTTGGGAAATTTCCATCTGGTGTACTTTGCTCTTCAACAATGGTAACGTTTGTAAAACCAAACTGCGCTAAAGCTTTAGGAACCAGCGTAATCCCTGTTCCGTGGATAGGGGAATACACAATTTTTAGATCGTGCTGTCTTTTGATAGCTTCCGGGGAGATTGAAAGTGCAGCAATACCATCTAAATACAATTGATCAACATCTTCACCGATCAGTTGAATATTTGCATCAACACGGTTGAATTTTACTTCATCTATACTTTTAATTTTGTTTACTTCATCAATTACCAACTTGTCATCTGGAGAAGTGAACTGGCCTCCATCGGCCCCGTAAGCTTTATAACCATTGTATTCTTTAGGGTTGTGCGAAGCGGTTAGCATAACCCCGCTTTTGCAGCCGAAATGGCGCACAGCGAAAGAAAGTTCAGGTGTTGGTCTTAATGCAGAAAAGAAATATACATATATACCATTGGCTGAGAAAACATCTGCCGTAATTTTCGCAAAATAATCAGAATTATTGCGGCTATCATGTGCAATGGCAACTTTAATTTTTTCGTTCGGGTATTTATTATTTAAATAATTGGCTAGTCCCTGTGTGGCCGTTCCGATAGTATATTTATTGATGCGGTTAGAACCTGCACCCATAATGCCACGTAAACCGCCTGTTCCAAATTCTAAACTTCTATAAAATGCATCTGTTAATTCGGTAGTTGCATTTTTATCTACAAGGGCCTGAATTTCTGCCTTGGTATTTTCATCATAATTTCCACTTAACCACTGATTAATGGTGGCCTGCGTTGATTGGTCAATTGCCTGCATTGAACTGTTTTTTTAAATTTAATATCTGGTGTTGAACAAATTTTAACGGATGATGTTTGGTATAAACATGTTTATTTCAACTCATCCAAATTTTATTTTGTTGAGGGTGTTGCTTTTAAGCTGCTTTTGTTTAATTTCACGCCCCGATACAATAATAAAGAAAATCCAGTATTAATATGAGGCGATTGTAACTTTTTTAAAATAGTTGCAAAACCAACAGGGTTACCGCTGTTTGATCACGGATTATAAATAGTTTATAAATAAATGAAATATCATCATTTTTAAACCACAGGGTGGCATAAAGATATGATGGTTCATTACCTTTTAAAACAATTGGCAAGTAATGAAAATATTAAAATTTGGGGGTACTTCTGTAGGTAGTCCTGAGCGCATGACGAAGTTGTTGGATATTATTAATCCAAATGAAGAGCAGATTGTAGTTTTATCAGCCGTGTCTGGTACTACAAATAGTTTAGTAGAAATTGCAACTCATTTTTTAGCTGGTGATAAGAAGAAGGGGAGCGAGTGTGTCGAAAATCTATACCAAAAATATAAATCGTTTGTGATGGAGTTATTGCCTGCCGCCGAATTTCAGGATCAGGGTAATGAAGTAATTGATTACCATTTCAGTTTCTTAGCTGGCTTGGCAAATGATATTTTCACCTCAATTGAGGAAAAAGTGGTATTGGCACAGGGTGAGCTATTATCTACCACTTTATATCATATTTATTTAAAATCTATTGGCGTACCATCGGTATTGTTACCTGCGTTGGATTTTATGAAAACTGATGAGGATAATGAACCCGATATTCCCTTTACCACCAAACATTTAATGCCTTTGTTAGCGCAGCATAAAGAGAATAAATTGTTCATTACGCAAGGCTATATCTGTCGCAACAGTTTTGGCGAGGTTGATAACCTGCGTCGTGGCGGAAGTGATTACACGGCATCATTGTTAGGCGCGGCCATTCTGGCTGAAGAAGTTCAGATCTGGACGGACATAGACGGCATGCACAATAATGATCCGCGTATTGTTAAAGGTACGAAACCAATTGCCCGGTTATCATTTGATGAAGCAGCCGAGCTGGCTTATTTTGGTGCGAAAATTTTACACCCTCAATCTGTTTTCCCTGCACAGAAATATAAAATCCCGGTTCGTTTGTTAAATACGATGGAACCTTCAGCTGCCGGTACTTTAATTACGCACGACAGCGAAAAAGGCAAAATCAAGTCAATAGCTGCTAAAGATGGTATTACCGCAATCCGTATCCAATCAAGCCGGATGTTACTGGCTTATGGTTTCTTACGCCGGGTTTTCGAGGTTTTTGAACGTTATAAAACACCAATTGATATGATCACCACCTCTGAGGTGGCCGTGTCGTTAACTATTGATGAAACAGCGCATTTACCACAGATTATCGAAGAACTGGAAAGTTTCGGAACTGTTGAGGTAGACACAAATCATAGCATTGTATGTGTGGTGGGTGATTTCGGTTCTGAGAAACACGGTTTCGCCAGCAGGGTTTTAGAGGGCTTGAAACATATTCCGATCCGTATGATTTCTTATGGCGGAAGCAATTATAATGTTTCGCTTTTAATCTTAAGCGAATATAAAACGGAGGCTTTAAGAAGCTTGCATAACCGATTATTCGAATAAGAGGAAAAAAGCGCCTAGTACAACCAGCGATCCGATAAGGCCATGAAAAGCCAGAAAGTTTGCTGGTAATAACCCGTTTCTATATTTTTTGTAAGAGTTATACAATCCTGCAGAAATAATAAAAACAATAAATATGGCTGCTGCTATCTTCATTTTTTGATAAATAAAAGAAACAGTACAATGAGGAGTAGCACGATAAAAAATCGGATTTTTCCATTGTATTGTTTCCGGGTAATTCTTCCATGCTTTAAATCTAGGTAATTACCCAAATAAATTAGCCCAAAGAATAAAATTAAAATTATAATAAGGAATCTGAACATGTTCGCCGATAAAGATATATCAAAGTTTAACAATATTGAAACGCCTTTTTACTACTATGATACCGATCTGTTGCAAAAAACCCTGCACACTTGTGCAGATGCAGCGGCTCCGTATCAATTCCATATCCATTACGCACTAAAGGCAAATTTCAATCCTGTACTGTTAAACCAGATCAAAGAAATTGGTTTTGGTGCAGATTGTGTGAGTGCAGGGGAGGTTAGAAGAGCTGTTGAAGTTGGTTTTGATAATAAAAAAATCGTTTTTGCCGGTGTCGGTAAATCAGACAAAGAAATTAATGAAGCGCTTGATCTGGATATCTTCTGTTTTAACGTAGAATCTATCCAGGAATTAGCGGTATTAAATGAACTTGCAGCTAAAAAAGGTAAAACTGCTCAGGTAGCTATCCGCATTAACCCAAATGTTGATGCGCATACACACCATAATATTACCACAGGTTTGGACGAAAATAAATTCGGGATCAATTCATGGGATTTAGCCGAATGTGCTGAGACCTTAAAATCATCTCCGAACCTTAAATTTATCGGTATTCATTTTCATATCGGCTCACAGATTACCAATCTTGATGTTTATAAAAATCTTTGTGTTCGTGTAAATGAATTTGCAGCATGGTTTGAAGATAAAGGATTTAAACTTCAGGTATTGAATGTAGGCGGTGGTTTAGGGATCGATTACTATAATCCCAATCATCAAATTCCTGATTTCGAATCTTACTTTAAAATTTTCAATGAATTCTTAACCATTAAACCGGGTCAGGAAGTGCATTTCGAATTAGGTAGGGCCCTGGTTGGTCAATCAGCATCGTTAATTAGCCGTGTATTGTATATTAAAAACGGAAAGAAGAAAAACTTTGTGGTTTTAGATGCAGGAATGACCGAATTGATGCGTCCAGCACTATATCAAGCCTATCATAAAATAGAAAATTTATCTCGAATCTCAAATCTCAGATCTCAAACGCCAATCAAATACGATATCGTTGGACCGATTTGCGAGAGTACCGATTGTTTTGGTAAAGAGGTGGAACAACCCGAATCTTTTAGGGGAGATATTTTTGCCATCAGAAGCGCTGGTGCTTACGGTGAGGTAATGGCTTCGAAATATAACCTGAGGGATGCAATAAGATCGGTATATAGTTACGAAATCTAACTTTAGCTTTTGTCATCCTGAATGCAATGAAGGATCTTTAACCGAAAAAACACCTGCTAAAATAGATAAAAGAAATTTTTTTCGTCATTGCGGAATATTAAACTGGGAAATGAAGACCCTGAAATGAATTCAGGGTGACGTCCAGAATGATGCCCCGCAATGACGATTTTTATTTTAAATTGTTTGCAGATACAACTTGCTGAGATCAAATGCCGGAATGTCCCTGGCATTTAAATATATATAAGTGTTTCCTTTCGCATAATTACAAATCATGGTCTCTAAATTAAGCGCATTAAAAATATCTTAGGGGTAATAAACACTACGCTCCCCTTATTTTTTGGTTAATCCAATAGCTTCTAACATATGTTATGATTAAAATTTAATACCTAGTGAAAGTCTGATAGTAAAAGGTTCTCCTTCAACAAAGAAATAATTGTTGCCCGAATATGGGAAATCCGTGGTGATATCACCAGATGCCATATAGCGTTTGTTGGTTAGATTATCTGCAATTAGCCTAAACATATATTTAGGACTGCTAAAACTCAAACCTGCATCAAATTTGGTGTAATTGGGCAGGTAGGTATCTCTTTGGCTGATGGCAGAAAGTTTGGTAATGGTGGTTTGCCCTGCGCTGACAGAGATTTTATGATAACCTTTTAAAGGAATGCTATATTGTAACCAGGTATTAAATACTTGCTGAGGTACATCCGGCATCTTTTGCCCAACAATTGATGGGTCATCAACTGTTGGGTTAAGGTTATTGTCTTTGGTTATTTTGGCATCCACATAGGTGTAATTCGTGATCAGTGACAGGCGATCGGTAATATTTCCGATTACATCTACTTCAAAACCGTTGCTTACTACTTCGCCCAATTGAAGATAATAGGCAATAGCGCCTCCGGCGGCTGCGTAACTTCTGAAATCTCTCGCCGCTACATTTCTTTTTACGGTATGGAAACCATTTACCGTAGTTAACAAACGGCCGTTTAACCAGTTCTTTTTTATACCAATTTCATAATTGTTGCCTAGCTCCGGTTCAACAGGTTTTGATGCAGTAACCGTTTTTTGTCCGGCCTGTGGACCATCAGCGGTTTCGGTTACTACCTGCCCGGTTTTAGGTACAAACGACTGGTCGTAAAGGAAATATACAGATGATGTAGAGTCTGGCATAAAACTTAATGCTGCACGTGGAGAAAAAGCATGTTGTTTGTAATAATCAGGCACACGTGGACCTCTTGTAGTGGTTAAAATATTGCGGTTACGGTAATCGGTATAACGCGCCCCAACAGTCAGTAAAAATTTATCAATGGCTATATTATCATAAACATAGGCGGCAGAGTAGTGAATATGATTTTCCTGCCTGATTGATCTTTTAGTTATGCGTACAGTATTTCCATCTACATAAAAATTCGGGTTATTCCGTTCAAATGGAAAGGAGTTACCTCCGTAATAGGTTGATAATGAATCTTTACCTGTGGTGTAATCGCTACCGATTAACAAAGTGTGTTTTAATGCACCTGTTTTAAATTTGCCTGTTAGAAATAGGTTGGTGTTATAGGTTTCGCCCAATATATTGGAGTTGCTTGCGATACGGTTGGTTTTGCCTTCAGTGTTAAAGCTGATCGATGTTCTGTTATTGGCCGATACCATATACCATTGGTTGGCAGGTGCCTTAACAAAGTTAGATTGGGAAGTAAGCTGCCAGTTTTTATTAAATTGATGAACGGCACTAAACCTGAAAGTGTGTGTTTGTGCAACACTTAAAGGCAAACCTATCCCGGCACTGAAATTTAAGCTGATCGGATCTTGCAATACATCTTTATCCTGACGCAATTTATTGATAGAAGAGCCATTTTTTACTTCACCACGGATGTAATTGTATTCAGCAATTAAAAATGTCTGTGGACTAAAATTATATTGTAATACTGGTGCAATTACGTACTTTGCGGTTTTCATGTAATTGAGGTACGAATCCTGGTGCTGAAAAGCGGTATTGAAACGATATGAAAAACCCTTGCTTTTTAAAGCGCTCCCAATATCTGCAGTAGCACGTAAAAAATTATAATTGCCACCTGTAACCATTACATTAAGCAGTTTTTCTTTGGGCGATTTCGTTACGATATTCAGTGTTCCACCTGGCTCGCCCAAAGCACTGATAAATCCTGCCGGTCCTTTAACAAACTCAAGGTTCTCAATAATCGCCTCATCATCAAGCGTTGCACCTAAAACCAATCGGTTTGGCATGCCGTTAATGGTAGTTGCGGCATTAAATCCCCTCACTTTTATGGATGCGGAATTGTCAAAAGGTGAACTGTTGTAGCCAAAATATATGCCGCTGGCATTTCTGGCCATATCTTTCAACTGTAACCCACCTTGTTGCTGTATCAATGCAGATGAAATGCTGATGATATTCTGGGGCATCTTTAATAATGGAACCTGCATCCTCAAACTATTGGATAAAGTATCTTTTTTTAGCTTGATCGCTTTCTGACCATCAATATGGATTTCATTCAGCTGACGTACTTTGGCAGTAGAATCCTGTACCGATTTGCTCCGCTTTTCGTGCTGGGCATAAAGCTGTTGTATAGGAATTAATAAAAAAAAGATGAGGTAAAATTTTTTGTTCATTTTTTTGTGCGTGATTGATATATGTTGTTTAATCTAAATTTTGATGCGGAGTTTTGTAGCAATTAAGATGATCAGTAAGCCGATGCAGAACAAATATGAAATGCCCCACAGAATTTGCTGGTTTTTATTTGCTGCTGGTTTAAGTTTAAATTCAGGTAGATTTTTTAAATCATTTAGGCTTAGTTTTTTATCTGATAAGATATAGTCATTCATAAAATCTACCCAGCTTTTTTGAAAAGTATTTACCTGATACTGATAAGAGAGGTAATCTTTCAGTCCGGTTTCAGCAATTTCATTTAATATATATTGAGTTTTGGCTGCAGGATTAATCCAGCTTAAGCTATTGGCAGCCTCATTTTGCTTTTCAGGATACCTGTTATAATTTTTAACGACTTTTGTCATTCGGCGTCCTAAAAGATCATAATAGGCCGCAAAACGTTTGTTACTGTTTTCGCTCGTATCTGTGGCTGTCCTTAAATGATTGTATTTGGGATTATTCCGGTAAAACGTATCGATAAGGAGTTTACGTGGCAATGCCCAAACTGCTTCACTATTTTCTCTTAGGGCAACAGCTGCATCGGTTTTTAGGGGAATAGGATAATATAAACGCATTACAGCATTACATAACGCGGGTAAAAGCATTAAGAAAAAACACCACGTACCTAAAAGATAAAGCGCATTGTGAACAGAACTTTGACTTAACCTGATTACAAAAAAAATAACCGCAAACCAAAATATAAGGTACGCGCTGATACAAAGCAGCCATAATATAGCGGCTATTGGCTCAAAAGAAATGAGTAATGCCGAACTGATAAAACCTACTATACTGAGCAGCCAGGCCATTACACCAATCAGCATAAACCTAAAAACCAGTTTATAGCTCATTATCCTGCCAAGATAAAGACCTTGCAAGGAAAGTAATTTATGCGTTTGTTGTTCTTTTTCCTTCGATAAGATATTGTAGCTTAATGCAATAGCGAGTAAGGGGAGCAGGTAGATCATAACATAGGTCAGATCGAAATTGCCTGATGCAAGTACTTCGGGATTGGAGATTTCTGCATCTGAACCCTGCACAAAATTACGTCTGCGGGTAATCACATCATAGTAGGGCGTTAAGTCCCGCTGTCCAATCGATAACACGCTTATTGAATGAGGTTTATGGATGGCATATAAAGGGTTTTTATATTCAATTACGGCGGGTATTCCAGCCTGATTAAATAAGGTTTTTCCTGCTGCTGTAGTCGTATCTGCTGAAAAACTGGCTACAGCCTCCTGATACTTTTTTTGATATTCATGCTGGAGGCTATCAATGGCTGATAATTGTTTTTGCGTAAAACGGTAACCATCATAAATACTGTAAAGCCCGGCCGCAAAGAAAAAACTGATCAGAACAAGCATAAATTTTTGCCTGGCCAACAGCCTCAGTTCAAATAAGAATATGGTGCTAAACAACTGCATAATTATGGACTAAAGAGCGTGAAGCGATAAACTGAAGTAAAAGAATGAGTGTGAAAATCCATCCGGTTAAAGAAAATATGGCAGTTTTTTCTAACTGCAGTACCTGGGCAAGTGTTGGTAATTGATACCTGAAATCTTTAAGCTGGCCGAAATACTGAGGTCCGACAATATATTCACCTTTAACATCTTTGCCATGCATGGCCAGCTGCATATTCAGTTTTTTAATGAGCTGGTTTCGGTAAGCCTGTGCCTGTTTAAAAAATTGTTTGTGATGATAAAAATCAGAATCCGCTAACCCCATCGAAAGGCGTTTGGCTGATATAAAGGGGTCTAAAATACCAGAAAGACTTAAAAAATGCTGTTGTTGATCAAAACGGTCTTCAACCGCTTTAAAATAATGGTTAAAGGCCATGGTACGGTAATCTTCATTAAACTGAAGTGTCAATCCATCTATATTAAAAGGCAACGCGCCAACGCTATCTACCCTATATTTTTTCAATAAGTTATTGATGTAACGTTCACCACGGGTGGCATAAGGATCTTTCCCGTTTAAGCCTTTCCGGTAACCCTGTTCCACTAAATCGCTAAAAACTGCCCGCGACATTAGCGGGTAACTCCGGTTGGCCGTACCGGTTATTATTTTGGGAAAAATTATGCTCATGAAAACCCAAAGGCATAAAGCACTTAATAATGCTTTTCCTGAATAATTACTGAATGCTGAAATGATGCTGCCTAATAAAGCTATTAACAGGTAATACAATAAACAGGTGATGAAAATACCTAAAAGCCTGCTGAAAAGGAATACCGCATCGCCTGAAAAGAGAACAGCAAGAGCCATGATTATGAAAACTGGGATTATAATCACCACGATAAACAGGTAATTTGCCCAAACCTTTGACCAGATGATTTTACGGCTGCTTAAGCCCTGGGCTAAAAGCATCTTAAGGGTTCCGTTTTCTTTCTCGCCCGTTATACTGGTAGAAGTGAGGAATAAAAGAAATAATGGCACCAACAACTGTAGAATAAGTGCAAAGCTGAGATTACCAAAACGCATGGAAGTATCCTGGTGCTCAGCTTCACTATTACTGATCTCATGCTGAACGTGTGCTTCTACACGATAGGTATTTCCGGTATAATCGTTAATGCCCGGATCAAAAACATTGAGCAGGTTAACAGGTTTGAACAGGTAAGTCCCAAAATGTGCTGCATCATGCGGATTACGCTGTTGATGCGCCCATTGCTGTCTGAATAGGGCATTAGCTTCCGATCGTTGTTTATGGCTGGCATGGTAATTTAATAAGGTACAAAATGTAGCGGCTGTAAACAATATCCATATCACAATGGCCGAAATCAGTACTGTTTTATTCCGGTAGCTCAGCAGTAATTCTTTTTGGATCAGCATCTGCCACATCGCAAAACCTTTCGTTCTCATCTAAAATTTATAATTATTAATGCATCAAAGTTGCATTATATTTTACATATTTGCAACTATATTGCATTTGAAAACTTGTTTTTTCCATGATCAAAGATTTTATCCGCAGAAATAAATATCCTTTTTATAAGCAGCCCGATGCCATGGATTGTGGGCCGGTTTGTTTAAAAATGGTTGCAGCCTATCACGGTAAAAACCTTTCCATGCCATATTTAAGAAAACTATGTAGGATTGGTAAGCAGGGAACAACCCTGCGCGACCTGACTGATGCGGCAGATCAACTGAGTTTTAAGACACTCGCAGCAGAATTACCTTTCCATAAATTAGAAAATGTTCCTTTACCGTGTATATTACATTGGCAAAAAGAACATTACGTTGTACTGTATGAAGTAAATGATCAATATGTCTATCTGGCCGATCCGGCCTTAAATAGCAAAATCAAACTTCGTATTGAAGATTTTTTAACTGCATGGATAATCAATACCCAAAAGAAAACAGGAAGGGTTTTGTTACTCCAGCCGGATCAGGCTTTTAAAGACCTGAAAGAGCCGTATGAGCATAAAACTTCGTTATGGTCTTTATTGCCATATCTTAAAATGCACCGAAAAGGCTGGCTACCTATATTAATCAGCTTACTTTTAGCCAGTGGCTTTTCTTTAATTATCCCTTTACTTACTCAAATGGTAGTTGATAAGGGAATTAATGCAAAAAATACCAATTTACTCTTGCTCATCTGCCTTGGTCAGCTAATGCTTTTTTCAGGCAGAATGTTGATGGATTTTATGCGGGCCAGGATTTTGTTCCGCATTGGTGCCAAAACAAGTATTATCATGCTGAAAGATTTTCTGGCAAAATTGATGAAACTCCCATTTTCATTTTTTGATAACCGGCAGGCCGGCGACAATATGCAGCGGGTAAATGATAACCAGCGTATTGAAGAATTTTTGACTAATTTCCTGATCAATTTTATCCTTTCGGCCATTACTTTATTGGTGCTGGGCGGGTTGCTCTTTTATTACAACTGGCAGATCTTTATGCTTTTTATGATTGGCGCCACAATCAGCATCCTTTGGTCTAATTCTTTTCAGCAGAAACGCAAAATCATCGATCAGAAGAAGTTTAAGGTATTATCTGCCAATCAGCAGTTGCTTTTAGAAATTTTTTATGCCATGCAGGAAATCAAACTTACCGGGAGCGAAGAAAATAAAAAGCAGCTGTGGGAAAGCCTCCAGGACCAGTCTTTTGACTTAAAACTGGAAGCACTTCAACTTGATCAACGCATGCAAGGGGTGGGTTCTTTTATCAATGAAGTAAAAAATGTATTGATTACCTACGCTGCAGCCATGCTGGTCATCAATGATCAGATAACACTTGGCGGTATGCTGGCAGTTACTTATGTATGCGGACAATTAAATGCTCCGGTAAATCAACTGGTCGAATTTGCAAGGGTATCACAGAACACCAAATTTAGTTTAATGCGGATGGACGAGGTGCAGCAGGAAGAGGACGAGGATCTGGAAGTAAAAGAACCCATCAAAAATGTCGGACCTGTCGATATTTCCTTAAACAAAGTGTCTTTTAGATACGGAAGCAGGCATGCACCTTATGTTCTAAAAGATATTGATCTATTGATTCCGGCTGGAAAAGTTACCGCCATCGTAGGTACAAGTGGGAGCGGTAAAACGACCCTTATTAAGTTGTTACTGAAATTTTATGTCCTTACCGATGGTGAAATTACCATTGGTGAGCAAAACCTTACACAGGTGAATGCCAGATCGTGGCGGAAACATTGTGGTGTTGTAATGCAGGATGGTTATGTTTTTATGGATTCTATTGCCAATAACATTTTTGCCGGTGCAGCGCTGAAAGATTTCGAACGCCTTTATGAAGCTGCAAAAATGGCCAATATGCACGATTTTTTCTCCTCAATGCCTTTTGGTTACGACACCGTGGTAGGAAGGGATGGTTATGGTCTTAGCGAAGGACAAAAACAGCGCCTTTTAATTGCCAGGATGATTTACCGTGATCCCGATTATGTTTTTCTGGATGAAGCCACTAACGCACTTGATGCACAGAACGAACGATCGATAGTGAACAACCTGAATACTTTTTTTAAAGGCAAAACCGTCCTGATTGTAGCCCATCGGCTCAGTACGGTTAAACATGCTGATCAGATTATCGTGCTGCAACAGGGCGAAATTAAGGAATGTGGTACGCATGAAACCTTATTGCTCAATAAAGGAAGTTACTATAACCTGATCAAAAATCAACTCGAACTCGGTAAATAAATTATAGATATGAGCTTACAGATTTTCCCTTATTCTTTGGTACGTTATGCCGGACTAGACCATCAACTATTTAATCAGCTTAAACTAAAAAATGCAGAAAATATTTTATCATCTCATAAAAAACTCATAGATGAAAAAGAACGGTTAAAGAATAGTTGCTGTGATGCATTATATCCTGTAATAAATCTTCAGTTAGATGATAAAGTAAGGCAACAGTTAATTAATCTTAAACGACAGGTATTCAATGATAAAAAGGTTAATGCTGACTACATTTGTTTATTGCCGCAAACCCTGCAGAACGATTTACAGATTTATTTGAATAAGATAGAAGAACTCATTCTTTTTAAAAATGCGTGTATCCTAAAATTTGAAGAAGAGCAAAATATTCAGCGAAAACAGGTACAGCAAATGGCACAACGACCGGAATTGCAAAACGGACTTTTGCTATCCAGTCCGTTGCTTTACGAGCAGTTAAGCAGTTTTATTAAAAAAGATACAGATCGATTTAAACAAAAAGAACACCGGGTGATGTTTAGCTTGCTGCGCTACCTCAGCAGAATGGCCTTTAAAACCTCGCCTTTTAGCAGTTTTACATACACGGGCTTAGTAACTTTAGCTAATACAGGGAAATTAAATACCATTCATGAAGTTGGCAGCCGCTTAAAATTAAATAATTCCATATTCGAATACCTCAGATCAATATTAAAAAGGCATCCCTTGTTAAATGAGCACTTGTGTATTAAACTGAATATCACAGCAACCATCAAAGAGGATAAAATCTGCTTCCTGAGCAACTTTAACAATATAGAAGCTTTTCAGCAGATTAATGCAAAAGGCTTACAGATAATGGTTTATCAGTACTTAAATAAACATCAAGAGCCTGCTTCGCTCAAACAATTAATCTTAGCGCTTCATCAGGATCTTGAAGGCCCAGATTATGAAAGTATTAAAACCTACCTGATTAAGCTGGTTGAATCAGGAATGCTTGAGTTAAACCTGCCATTTTCGGGTATGGATGAAGAATGGGACCGTAAATTATTAGTTTTTCTAGCGTCATTAAAAAAAGTAGAACCATCAGTATTACCAATTATGATACTTTTTGAAAACTTACAGACCTACAGAGATGAATACCCTTCAGCTGGTTCTTTAGTGCGCCATAAAATGCTTCAGGAAGCAGAAAAACAGTTGAATGAAGTTTTTTCTGAATTGCAGCAAGAGGCCGGGCTTCCTTTTTATAGTAGCACATCTGATCAGAAAATTACACAGGAAAGTCCGGAAACAAAAATATTTTCAGACCTTAAATTTATGCCCTATTATTTTTCGGGGCGGCATATTTTTTATGAAGATTGCTTTACTACAGAAAAGTCAGCACTACCGGAGCAACAGGTGAAAGATTTTGTCAATAAAACAAATGAATTGATCAATCACCTGCTTCCACTTGATGTAATGCAGAATGAGCGCAATAAAATGTGTGATTTCTTCTTACAACATTACGAAAATGATGATTCCGTTGATCTGATAACTTTTTATAAAGACTACTATTTTTATGTAAAAAAGCCAGAAAAAGAGAATGAATCTCATAAAAACACTGATTTTTTAGCCTTAAAAAACTGGAAAGATGCCATTTTATTAAAATTATCGCAACTCAAAGATTACGATGAAAACCTGATTCATTTAGACAATAGTTTTTTTACCGGCATCCCAAATGGTACAGATCTGCCAAAAAACGCTACAGCAGGGATGTTTGTTCAGTTTAGCGATAATGAAAGTGGTTTTGCCGGCATGATTAATGCCTTATTGCCCGGAATGGGCAAAGTAAGCGGTCGATTCTTATCACTTTTTGATCGAGAAGTTACTGAAAATCTTGTTCAACATAACGAAAAGGTCTATCCTGATAAAATTAAAGTAGAACTGAATGATGCCTCAACATTTAATGCGAATATCCATCCGCCATTATTGGCCCATGAACTCGAACTTCCCGGAGGGAATAACATTTATCCATCGGACAAACAGTTTAATATTCGTGATTTAAGGATAACCTACGATGATGAAAAAGGCATACTAAAACTTTATAATGGGAATTCTGAATTTTACAGCTACGATTTGAGTTTAGAATCTTTTTATAACCGCTCTAATCTCTATCAACTGCTCGCACATTTCAATCCTGATGCCCGCGTATCATTACAGCCATTTATTCAACTGGTTGATCAGTTTTACCAGGAACAACATCCTGTTCCAACACCTGATTTATTTGTATTACCCAGGATCGTTTATGCCGAAAATGTGGTCATCAGGCGTAAAACATGGCGTATAAAAACAGCCATCATTCCTCAGCAGGATCAGTTTGAAGCAGATTTTGACTATCTCATCCGGTTAAATAACTGGCTTATTATTAACGAAATACCACCAGAGGTGTTTCTCTTTTTAAGAAAACGTGCTTACCAAAATCAATCAGATCATAAAAGGGAAGGCCTGCATGATGATTATAAACCACAATACCTTTGCTTCCATAGTCCTTTATTCTTAGCCATGTTTAAGAAATTACTGTTAAGGGCAGGCAATTACATTACGCTTGAAGAGGTGTTTCCGAAACCCACCCAAAATAAGGTAAGCGAATACCTGATCCAATGGTATAATAACTGATATTTTATGCAAAATCAACAAGATAAATGGTTATCTGTATATCTATTTCATCATGGAGACGCCAATGCGGTTTTAAAACAGCTTGTTCAGCCATTTATTCAGCAATGGCATGCATCCTGGTTTTTTATACGTTACGGGGAGGGTGGTGATCATATCCGTTTGAGATTAAAAGCTGCAGAAAACCAGCACCATTTAATTGTTCAGTCCATTAGTCTGGAAAAATCGATAATCAGCTCGGTTCAGGTTGCCCAATACGAGCCAGAGGTAGAGCGGTATGGGAATTTAAAGAGTATGCCCTGGGCAGAACATTATTTTGAATGTTCTTCTGTCTATATTTTAAACTGGATTGCGAACAAACAAGCCAATCAATCACCTATAGCACAGGCCATAAAACTGCACCTCCTCTTATTATTTGCTACCGGATGGCATAAAGAAGAACTAATTAGCGTCTGCAATTTCTTTTTAGAAGGTTGGTTACCTAAACTCTTCAACCAAACAGAACCGGGGGAACGGCAAAGGCTATTTTGGCTCGATCAGTTCGAAACTGTTATTAAAACATCTAAACCTCAAATACTTAAAGCCGCAGACTACTTTTGGCAAGAACTAAAAGCTGGAAAAGTTGATGATGAATTAAACACTTATCTATCCGAAACCATTCACATAATTAGACTATATAAATCTGCTGGTTTTGAAGAAGATAAATTATTTCAGGTCATTTCAAGCTTTATCCATATGAACAATAATCGCTTAGGTATTTCTAATGATGAAGAAGCTTACATTATATATGCTATTATAGCCTGCCTTCAATTTATTCATGAAAAACCCACACCATAGTTTTAACAATGTTCACAACAAAACAGATCGAAAAATTTAACCGGCAGCTTTACGAAATTTACGATGAACTGTGTTTTAATTTTATAGAAACTGACCGGGAAATCTGGTGGCCAACCCCATTCTACACCAATCTTGATGAATATGAATTTAAGGAAAGTTACGACCTCTTTAATGGCAATTGTGGCATTGTTCTCTTTTTTCTGAAATTATATCAGTTTGATAGAAATGCAGATCATTTGCGCATCGTGAATAAAGCCATGTACCGGATCTTGAATTCCAGCGAAGTACTTCATCCTAAATTCTTTGCCTTGTACACCGGTTTGGGAGGAGTTGTTTATACCTGCCTTAAAATTTTTGAAGTTACAGATGATGAGTTTTATAAAGATAAAGCTTTAGCACTAACGCTCCATAATGAAAAAGAATTAACGGAGTTGTTAAAAGCAGATCTTTTAAGTGGCTATACAGGTAATTTACTATTGTTCTGCTTACTTTACCACCACACCAATCACCCTAAAGTGCTAAGCATGGTGAGCTTCTTGATCGATCGGTTAATTGCTGAAGCTCGGATTTCTGAGCAGGGATTAAAATGGGATTATTCGCGATCAAAAAAAGCCTATGATAGTATGACCGGGTTTTCTCATGGTGCTTCAGGTATTGCCTGGGTGTTGATGCAGGTTGGTCAATATTTTAATGCTTCGGGATTAATTTATCTTGCTGAAGAAGCTTTAAGATACGAAATGCAATATTTCCAGGAATCTGCTAAAAACTGGCTGGATTTACGTCTTGGTCCGCACCGGTTAAATAAACCTGATGTGCATGAATGGAAGCTGGAAACATTCTTACCAGAAATGACCGATGTAAATGCCTGGGCGCACGGTGCAGCCGGAATCGCATTGAGCAGGCAAATGGCATTGCAGATTACCAAAGAAAAAAAATACGAAGAGCATTGCCAAAATGCACTGGAACGCTGCTTGCATGACTTAGAAAAGCTTACCCGAACGGATTTTACCCTGGTTAGCGGCTATTGTGGAATGATTCCATTTTTGTTAGAATGTGAGATGAATGCTCAGGTCGCTTTAATATTAGGGCAGGCCAGCGCACTTCATCAAAAAACAAACAGTTATAATACTTATGTTTCATGCAGTATTGATGATTATGGACTCTTATCCGGAAAAGCGGGAATTGGTTATATCATTTTGCAAATTTTAACTGATCAAAGTTCCGCTGGTATCCTGGCTCCTGGATTGCCACACAATGATAAAAAGTCAGTGTTTGAATATGAATACTCAGAAATTCAGATCAAGAAGCTGATTTTTTCAAATTATTATACCAGAACACTTAATAAATTACAGCATTTTTCTGCTTTTGAGAGTAAAGACATTGATGGTTTTAAAATAAAGCTTCAATCAGAAATTTTGCAAATTCAAAATGATGAGATTGCTGCTTCATTTAATCTGGAAAGCGCCCTGGTTGATTTATGGAAAAAACACAAAGGTTATTTTAGTTTCGAGCAGAAACATAAATATTGGCTAAAAAGGGTAGAAGAAAACCTTAAACTGTGTGATAAAGTATTAACCGACAAAAATTTAAGGTTAAGTGACCGGGTAAAACTTTATCGCCCGCTCAAACGGATAGAAAATGGGCTGCTTTTATTCATTAGTGATGAAAATGGTGTAAAAGAAATTAATGTTGGTTTATTTACCGCATTGATTTTAAACGCAATTGAAAAAGAGAAAATGAAAGGAGAGGAGCTTGTAAAGCTACTTCACGCTACTCTATTTGGAGATACACCAAATGAAAAGTCTTTGATGCAATTAGCGGATAAAGTGGTGCAGCAGACCCGGTTATTGATCGAGGCGGGTTTTATTGAAGTATCGGATTAATTATTTGATTTTTAGCTGTTTAACAGAGTAAGGGCCAGTCCTGATACTCAAAACCGGTTAACGGCAAAAAAACTTCTCTCTCCATTCCTTATCCTGACTTTGTTTCAGGATCTGAATTAAGTGATTTGTTAATCGTTTAAATCGGATAATTTATATGGCAAACTCAAATTGTTTAATCGCTTACAGGCGCCAACCACCCATCGCTTAACAAAACAAGGCGCCCTAAAGCGCCTTGAGATGAAATTACCATTTATGAATTAACAGATAACGGTAGTACATCTAACAGGTGGCGTATGGTGGTCATCTGTTTGTTCTGTGTGTGTTGGCTCAGATACGCTACCCAAACCGCCTGATAAACGCATAGCTACTTCGCTATCAATGCTGGTTACAAAACTTTCCAATTGAAGGTCTTCCAAGCTCAAAGTGATTTTTTCTGATTGATTTTTCATAAAATAATTGATTAATGTTGATGCCTACTGGTGGTTACGGGGGTTCGGCTTATCCCCGGTTGCAACAGCACTAAGTTAATCAATTGCAACATAGTTGCAAAACAATAAATCATATTTTTGCAGCTATGTTGCGTTAATTTATGATTTAATTAGTAACGTTCTGTAAATTAAGATGTTAAAATATTTACATGAGTCAACAATCTTTTTTATTAACAAAACGGATGGAGTTGATATGCCAGAGAGATTTTGGATATTAATTCTTGTTTTTAGCAGTTGCAAAAACAATTACACCGGCTATCAAGATAATGCCACCGGCATAAGGGGGCCAGTTTACAGATTTTTCTTTATCGGCAGATATTTGAATAGGTCCTGCATCCACAATTTTTTCTTTTTTGGTATAAGAGAAACCAGTCCAGATGAGCATGGCAATACCCACAACGATTAATACAATTCCTAATGTTCTGTTCATAATTATTCGCTTTTATTTATAGCAGAACAGCAATCTCACCGATATGTTTTTATTGAAATGAATAGCCAACGCTTATTTTTTGGGCATAATTAACATTGTCTGCCATTTCTAGCGAAAGCGAAAAACGTTTAATGTATAAGAAGTAGTTAAAAACCCACCCCATCGAATTTTTACCGCTGATGAAGTCATTTGTTTTAATACCAGATCTAAAACTATTTGCAAAATTAGGAGTGCCACCAATAAAAAATCTAAAAGCATGTCGAAAATCAGGGTTATCCCTTACTCTCCAGATAATCTCTGTAGATAATCCGGTCGTCCATAGCACTCGTCTGTTTGAAACGGCTACATAATCCGGAATGCGGCTGTTGTAAACTTCCTGTCTGAATTTGGTGTATGCCCCACCTTCAAAGGCAAGTGCATTTTCGAGGTTAATGTATCTAAAATCTGTATTTCTGTTAGCTGAACTGCGATGAAGACCGGCAGAAAATCTTAAACCAACACCACTGATCGATTTTTTAAAGGATGGAAGATAATTTTTTAAGTTCTCTTCGCTATTATCCTTATTTCCACCTGATGCCTTTCCTGCATAACCAAAAATTCCATAAGAAATATTTGCTTTCTTAAAAGTGTGCGACTGACTTATATTTGCCATTCCCAATTCGAAGCCTGTACCAGCACTCGGTGAAACAGAAGCCGCAAAACTTGCTGATGCATTTGTTAACGTTTTAACACTATCTGCAACCATCGCCTTTGGTAGATAGCTCATATTGTTTCCCAAAATAGCTGGGGTAAGGAAAGATGTGCAGGAAGTAAATGTGGTTAAAAAAAGTAAGGGGAGAAGAGCGATAATTTGATTTTTCATTTTATGCTTATTATTCTTCAAAGAAATCAACCAAACCGCCTAAAAAATACTCCTGGATTCCTTCCGTAAAATCTTTATAGTCTTCATCAGGAATATTGGTTTGTCGAAATTCCAGTGATGTTCCCTTCTTATCTTCGTGAAGTTTGATGGTTACGATAGAAGGTTCATTTTCTTCTCCGAAATACCATTGCTGCACAATTTGCTTACCGTAGGTAAATTCGATGTTTTTACCAGTAATATCGCCATCCCATAAAGAGAATTCTGTTCCGGGTACTTCTTCAAACTCTACTTCTGCACCAGTCCAGAGCTTCATGCTGATGTCTTTGGTAAGGGCTAAATAAACTTCTTCTGGTGGTGCAGGTATGTAGGTATATTTTTTAAAGTCTTTCATTTTCTACTGTTTGTATTGTTTTTTGCTGTTCAATAATTTCTTGCTTTTTTAAATTCTCGAGCCTAAAAGTTTCATTTAAATCTTTAATTACTGCTGCTTTCCATGCGTATGCGGGATAAGAAAACACAAAGGTACTTTTTACGCGACTTGATTTTACAAAATAGGTGATCCAAATTGCAGAAATAATGACATTCCTGATCAGTGTAGTCACATCTGAATTTGTATACAGCTGACTGCCTAGATGTTTACTCATTAAAAGCTGAAAAACAAAGCCTAAAATGGCTACGGTGATACTGGCAATTTTGAACCCGATATAATACTTTGGAAATTCTTTCCGGCGTTCAAAAAAAAAGAATATAACCAGTATACTGAATGTAATCAGGCACATGTTCAATGCCGTCTCAATAAGCCAGCAAAGCTGGTATATGAATGTAGTAAAGCGATCGTACTGTTCAAGGGTTTCCCAAGTACGCTGACTAAATGTATTCGTTTTGATCATTGTAAATAATGAGGCAAACGGCATAACTACAAGGCCAATAGCAGCAATGATAAGCCAGCCGCCAATTTTGGGAGCTTCTTTTATATCTTCAAGCTCAAATGGTTTTTTACGGGTATAAAGAAATACACCTACAACTGCCATTAAAATGAAAACGAAAACGCATAAAGTTACCATCCAATAATTTAAATCAGATTCATCTCCAGTATCAGTTCCATCACCCCTCCAGTATAAGCTGTAGCTCAGATTGTCGATTATATTGCTTCTGTCTTTAATGTACTGTCTGGTTTCAGCACCAGATATTTCATCGCGCAGGTTTTGGTAACTATAGTTTATAGTTAAAGTATCCGACTCTGCCTTTACGGTGTAATTAAACTTGTAGCCAGGTCTTTCAACACTAAAAGCTTTGTCCTTTAAGTCCCAGTTATCAGGAAAAATGATTTTTAGTTTTTGGTTGATATTACAAGGATAAGCCAACTCCATCGGTACATCACGCCATTTCTTTAGCTTTCTTAGTTCATTACTGATTAAATCACCATAGAAATAAATGTCATATCTGTGGGAAACCGAGTCGTCTTTTACCCAGATATTCTCAATCTCATAGCTTTCGGTTAAATAAATAATGTTGTTAACCTCATCATCCTTGACGATTAAATTTTTTACCGTTTGTATGCCCGGATATAATTTCGCATAATAACTTAAATAATCCTTTTCCAGTTTATTTGTTCCATCACTGCTTAGATCGGCTCTGATCTGATCGGCACAGTTGTGCGTATAAACTGTTTTGATTTGCAATGTAGCTTTTTTGCCCTGTGCCGTATCGGGTACATTGATGGTTGATGTGGCATCTATTTTTCCTTTAGGATTACTTTTAACCCATTCAAGTTTATCGTTACCAGGTTTTACCACCAGAACATTTGCAGAATAGGGGAAATAATTTTCAGTTATCGGGCCACGCTGATCAGACATGGTTGCATCAATCCAGATCTTTTGCTTTTTGAACTCTGCTAATACCACAACATGGTCAAAAGCACCGGTTGAGGGCAATCTTTCTATTGTTTTATCACGCAAATAAGTATTGATTAAAACCGGGTACGCAGGTATGCCCATGTTTTTTAACAGGTAAACCAGTAACAGCGATTTGTCCTTACAATCGCCATAGCGCTGTTTTAAAACTTTGTCGGGAGCGTTTGGACGATGAGAATATTGCCCCATTTCTATCCCCATATACCTGATCTGATCTTGCACAAAACGGGTAGCCAATTGTAAATACTTTTCAGGATCGTTACCGGCTTTAGCTTTTAACTCTTTAACCTTGGCATTGAGTATAACAGAATTTTTAAGATCATAGGTATTTAAACGGACAGACCAGTCGACGATATCTTTCCAGCTGCGATATTCGCTAATCTGAACACGGCCGTAAGGATTATACCATTCTGGCTGGTAATCGTGTGTGGTAAAGGTTTTGGAAACCTGACTTTGCCATTGGTATACTTTTAAATCTCCGGTTTCAAGCGTTTTTAGTGGTGGAACATAATTGAAGTCCTTAAGCCTCAAGTCGCGTTTTTTGTTAAATAGTACGCTTACATAAACATTGGAAATCTGACTTCCGCCCTCAAAATAGATCAGATTGCTATAGCGCGAATCAAAAACTGGATTTTTGCCTTTTACCGTATATGAAAACTCAATCCTATCACCTTTGCGTACATCATCTAAAATCAGAAAAGCATTAAATGTGCCGCTGTAAATAAACTTGCTGAGTTCTTTCTCATTCTGTATAATTTTAAAATTGCGTGCATCAAGTTTATCTATGGGCTTATTGTTTCTCCAAATGATAATCTTATGGAAAAGAAGCTTTTGATAAGAAGGATCGTAGGTAACGGATATTTCTGAGCCATTTTGCACTCCGGTATCCGAAATAATTTCACGGATATCGTGTTCGTATTCTTCCGATGTTTCTACATTAATTTGCTGTTCATAAAGAAACAGGTACCAGCCATCCTGAACATCTTTTGCTGCTGCCCGTTCATCAACAGTTTTAACTTTTTGCAACCATTGTGGTTCTGCTCTGGAAATAAAAAAATTATTTTTCTGTGCAAAAGTTGTACTGATCCAAAAAGTTAAAATGAATAAAATAAGTTTTTTGAGGGCGTTTTTATCAAACATGTTTGTTGAGGTTGTTTACTTAAATGCGTTTAATCCCGTCACGTCCATTCCCGTAATCAGTAAGTGTATATCGTGTGTACCTTCGTAAGTTACTACAGATTCTAAATTCATCATATGGCGCATGATGGAGTATTCGCCGGTAATACCCATTCCACCAAGCATTTGGCGTGCATTTCTGGCAATATCCAGGGCAATTTCTACACTGTTTCTTTTCGCCATTGATATTTGTTCAGCCGTAGCCCTGTTTTCACTCTTCAGTACACCTAAACGCCAAACCAACAGTTGACCTTTAGTAATTTCAGTTACCATTTCTGCCAGTTTCTTTTGTTGCAACTGGAAACCGCCAATAGGCTTCCCGAATTGAACGCGCTCTTTGGAATAACGCAGAGCAGTATCATAACAGTCCATTGCCGCGCCTAAAGCGCCCCAGGCAATACCATAACGTGCCTGATTTAAGCAACCCAACGGACCTTTTAATCCGCTGATTTCAGGAAAAACATTTTCCTTTGGGATTTTAACATGATCAAATACCAGCTCACCGGTTGCTGATGCACGCAGGCTCCATTTGTTATGGGTTTCGGGCGTAGAAAAACCTTCCATACCCCGTTCTACTACCATTCCTCTGATTTTGCCCGATTCGTCTTTTGCCCATACCACAGCAATATCAGCAAAGGGGGCATTGCTGATCCACATTTTTGCTCCATTTAAAATATAATGGCTTCCAGCATCTTTAATGTTGGTTACCATACCACCTGGATTGGAGCCATGATCTGGTTCTGTTAAACCAAAACAGCCCATTATTTCGCCACTGGCTAATCTGGGGAGGTATTTTTTGCGCTGTTCCTCTGTTCCATAGGCATAAATAGGATACATCACTAATGAACCCTGAACAGATGCTGTAGAGCGGATACCAGAATCGCCACGTTCTATTTCCTGCATCAAAATTCCATAAGCGGTGTAATCTAGCCCGGCGCCACCATACTCAACCGGAATAGTAGGGCCAAAAGCACCGATATCAGCAAGGCCTTTTATTAAATGTTTCGGAAATTCTGCCTTTTGTGCATAATCCTCGATAATTGGGCTCACTTCTTTTTTTACCCAATCTCTGGCCGTAGCACGGATTAATTTGTGCTCATCGGTTAACAATTCATCCAATAAATAATAGTCTGGCGCCTCGTACAGGTCTTTTTTTACTGATTTCCTCATGTAATTTCGTGTTATCTGGTTAAGAAACCGCGTTCATTTCAAAGGTAACAATTTACGGCAAGGGGCATTATATTCATGAATAAAAATTTAATTTTGCAGCTTATAGAAAATACATGAGCCATTTCAAACAAACCGTAGCTTTAAAAGATGTAAAATGCTTTGCACTGCATGGTTATTATCCGGAAGAGCAACTTATTGGAAATCATTTTGTTGTAGATTTAGAAACAGAATTTACGCCACAGGGTTTTGATGATGAACTGGCACAAACGGTTAATTACGAGGACTTGAATCGCATCATCCTCGAAGAAATGAAAAATACACAAAAGCTATTGGAAACTGTTTTGAAGAATATTATCTCGAAAGTTATCGAATTGTATCCTTTTGTGTATACGGTAAACGTGAGTATGAAAAAACTAAATCCACCTATGCCTGGTCAGATTGGGCACTCTTTTGTTAAATTATCTTACACTTCAGCCAAATAATGAATTTTACGAAAATCAATCCGGAAATTTTAGCAGAGATTAAAGCTGTAATAGGTACAGATAAAGTTTTTACCGATACAGAAAGCCTGGATAATTACAGTCATGACGAGACCGAAGATTTGCGCTATCAGCCCGAAGTTGTGGTAAAACCCACTACGCCAGAGGAAGTTTCAGCCTTATTAAAAATCTGCAATGCCCATCATGTTCCGGTTACACCACGAGGAGGCGGAACAGGTTTAAGTGGAGCTGCCTTGCCGATTTATGGCGGGGTATCCTTATCAATGGAAAAGTTTAAGGCCATATTGGATATTGATACCGAAAACTTACAGGCAACGGTTGAACCAGGCGTGATTACTGAAGAGTTTATAAATGCAGTAGCCGAAAAAGGTCTTTTATACCCGGTTGATCCCAGCAGTAAAGGATCTTGTTTTATTGGTGGTAACGTGGCACACGGTTCTGGTGGCCCAAGAGTAGTAAAGTATGGCACCATACGTGAGTATATCTTAAATCTGGAAGTGGTTATGCCTAACGGCAATATTATCTGGACGGGTGCAAATACACTTAAATATGCTTCAGGTTATAATTTAACCCAGTTAATGATCGGTTCGGAAGGTACCTTAGGTGTGGTAACTAAAATCGTAACCAAGCTTTTGCCAAAACCTGGTCAATCGGTTTTAATGATGGGATCCTTTAGCACAAACGAAGATGCTTGCGCAGCAGTTTCGGCGATTTTCAGGGCAGGGGTTACCCCTTCAGCACTGGAGTTTATGGAACGGAAAGGAGTAGAGTGGGTAATCAAATTCGATGACATTAAATTTGATTTGAAAGATGATGTGGCAGCATTATTAATGATCGAGTTTGATGGAGATGATTTGGATGATATTTTCAAAAACTGCGAGAAAACGAATGTCGTTTTAGAAGAACACAACTGTACTGAAGTATTATTTGCAGATACTGCTGCGCAAAAAGAGGAATTGTGGCGAATGCGCAGAACAATGGCCGAATCGGTTAAATCTAATTCGGTTTATAAAGAAGAAGATACCGTTGTTCCCCGGGCGGCTTTACCTAAACTCGTTAACGGCATTAAAGAAATTGGCACCCGATATGGCTTTGAGAGTGTTTGCTATGGACATGCAGGCGATGGTAACCTGCATGTAAATATTATTAAGGCGGGCATGAGTGATGAAGACTGGAAAAACAAGCTTAAATTTGGTATTGCTGAAATATTTGAACTCACCACCAACTTAGGCGGCACACTTTCTGGAGAACATGGTATTGGCCTGGTTCAAAAAGAATTTATGCCGATTAAGTACTCCGAAATCCACCTGAATTTAATGCGTGGGATTAAAAATGTTTTCGATCCGAACGGGATATTAAACCCTGGAAAGATTATGCCTGATTAATTTTATTCGTCACCCTGAACTTGTTTCAGGGTCTTAATGGTAACCAGTATATTAAGATGCTGAAACAAGTTCAGCATGACGGGTTTTACTCAATTATTTTAACTGCTCAAAACCCAGCATTTTCTGCTTCTCTTCTTCAGGAATTGCAGTCGGTTTGCCCGTAGCGTAATCAACAGCTATACATACCGTTTTTCCTTTGCTGCAGATTACTTCTTCGCTTCCCTTAAGTTTAACGATCTGATACTCTAAATCAAAGCTCGTGTTACCAATCCTTGATGTTTTTACATGAATAGCAATTTTATCATTCATGACAATGGGTAAAATATAATCCAATTCTGCATGCGCCACCACAATCCCGGTTTTTTTCCAATTCCATTTAATAATTTCTTCCCAATATTTAGTTCTGGCAATCTCAAGGTAAGTAAAGTAAATTGAATTGTTTACGTGGCCCATCAAATCAAAATCAATGAAGCGCAAATGGATGTTGGTTTTATAGTTGAATTTGTCTGAAAAAGCCCTAATATCTGTCAATTTGTCTTTATTCTTAGATTTGCTTTGCCAAAATGTCTTAAAAATCATAAAAATTTGGATTGGTATATAAGTTGAATAAGGAGAATTATCAATTTAAAAATTAAAAAATTAAAGAATAAGCGATATGACACTTGTAAATTTTAACAACAGAACACGCAACACGGCTCCTTACTTTAACAATGTTTTTGATTCATTGTTTAGCGATGCAGTAAGTAAAAACAAAATGGTTGATAAATCACCAAATGTAAATATTTATGAAAACGAAACTGCATACGTAATTGAGCTGGCTGCTCCAGGGTTGAAAAAAGAAGACTTTCAGATCAATTTAAAAAAAGATACCCTTTCTGTTTGGGTAGAGGTCAAAAAAGATGAAAACCAGGTAGCTAAAGATTTTACACGTAAAGAATTTGATTACAGCTCTTTTGCACGATCATTTAATTTACCGGATACTGCCGATGGTGATCATATTACCGCTGAATATAAGGATGGTATTTTATCAATTAACATCAGCAAAAAAGACGATGCTAAATTACAGCACAAAGAAATTATAGTATCGTAATAAAAACATTCTCGAAAGAGGGTTTTTCATAATAGTTTAAGTTTAGGTTTTATAAGGTTAATGCCGGATGGCATTAACCTTATTTTTTTTCTCATATCGTCATGCTGAATTCATTTCTGCAAAACAGAACCTTAATCCGTGTAAAAATCGGGATAGGTTGACAAATCTCCTTAATGGTATTTAGATTGATTTTAAGTTACAGACTTAAAATTAGCTTAACCTCAATTTTTTGTATTTTCGCGGCATGGAAAGAGAAATTCTGGATACGAAACGCAAAGCACTTAAAATAAATCTTGACCCAAGAATTTACGGCACTTTCGCTGAAATTGGAGCGGGGCAGGAGGTTTCACGAAACTTTTTTAATGCTGGCGCAGCTTCCGGAACAGTAGCCAAAACCATGTCGGCTTATGATATGACTTTTAGCGATGCCATTTATGGAGCGGAAACAAATGGTCGTTATGTGAGCCAGAACCGCCTTTTGCAAATGCTTGACCACGAATTTGGCTTACTCAACGAGCGTTTATCTGGCGAAAAATACGAAAGCCGTACCTTCTTTGCCTTTGCAGATACGGTAACTACCTTAAATTACAAGCGTACCAACGAACCGCATGGTTGGGTGGGTATCCGGTTTCAAAACGAGCCCGGAGGTTTACCTAATGAAATATTCTTTCATGTACGATTGTTGGATACTGATGTAAATATGCAACAGCGTGTGTTGGGTATTATTGGTGTAAACCTGCTTTACGCAGCATTCTACTATTATCAGAACCCTAAAATAATGGTCGAATCCCTGGCTGACAATTTAACCATCGGATCAGTAGAAATCGATTTGATTTCGGTTAAGGGGCCGGCATTTCCTGGCGTAGACAATATCTTGCTTAATCTGTATATGATTATGAAAGATTTCTCGGCGGCTGCAATTTTCGATGCTGATGCGCATCCCCGCCAGGCTAAAGATCTTTTGTACAAAAAGGATATCATGATTTTAAGGACCAAATACGGCCAAAAATCATTGCCTAACTTTAATCTTTTTAATAAAGCTACAGAACAGTTTAAACGTACGAATAAAGTAGAAGAGGGGAATCTGGCTGTAATGATTGAAGTTTTAGCAACCAATGTTTTAACCGATGCACAAGAAACACCTGATGATATCGATTTAGAAGCAGTAGCTAAACGTACCCAGGAAATGTGCGATACAGGAAACACGGTGATTGTTTCTAATTTTACCCGTCACAACCGCCTTGCCAAGTACCTGGCCAGGTGTAAACCCAAAAGTGTCGGCTTAGCTACAAATATCAACAACTTAAAGTTTGTATTCAATGCCAAAAACTTCACTGGCGAAAACTATTCCGGTCAGCTATTGAGTTATGTAAACGATATGTTTAACACGAATGTGCGGTTATTTGCTTACCCTTTTCTGGATAAAAAGACCAATCAGGTCATTACGACTGAGAATATGCCAATTACACCTGAGGCGAAACCATTATTTGATTTCCTGTTGATTAATGGTTATATTACTGATATTAAAGACTATAATGAGGACGAGGTGAAAACGGTTTAATACCTATATTCTGTCATTCTGAGGAGCGAAGAATCTTTAAATAATAGCAAAACTTAAGTTTTGTATTGCTCATTTATAAGCTTATTTCTTAATTTAAAGAATTTAAATCCACCTTTTTAGATTCTTCATTACATTCAGAATGACAAGCAGCTGGATGAAAGAATTAAATCGTGCGCAATACCGAGCCATTTTCGTTCACCATAAAAGCATGCTTCGCACCGCATTTCAATGCAAAGTTATTGCGCTGGTGCCCAACGGGAAAATCAAACGCAACCGGGTAAGCATACTCCTTTACCTTTTCGAGCACAATATCATAAATGTTTTTGCCAAACTCTTCACCTGCATCATCGGGTTTCACTTTAAAACCACCAACAATTAATCCTTTCAGATTTTTAAGTTTGCCGCTTCTTTTTAAATTCCAAAGCATTCTATCAATGCTGTAAAGGTATTCGCCAGTATCTTCTATAAACAAAATTTTATCTTTGGTATCTAAATCTGATGGGCTGCCCGCAAGTGTTTCAATAATGCTCAAATTGCCGCCAACCAGTATCGCGTCAGTTTTCCCAAAACGGTTATTGCTGTTTGATGGAGCAGTATAGCCAATTTCTTCACCTATCAAAGCTTTCTTTATCGAGAGGATTGTTTCAATCTGTATGGGCTCCGCCTTAGCCCAATTATCAGGAAAACTGTTGCACATTTTAGCATGGATAGAAGCAATACCAAAATTTTTGGCCAGGTGGCAATGCAGCACAGTGATATCGCTGAAACCGATAATCCATTTGGGATTTCTTTTAAAAACGGAAAAATCAAGCTGATCAATAATGCGTACAAAACCATAGCCACCACGGGCACACATAATAGCTTTAATACCCGGATCATTCAGCATTTGCTGAAAATCAGCCAGTCTTTCTTCATCGGTTCCGCCGTAAGTAAAATCGCGTTTACCAATGGTTTCTCCAATTTTTATGTTCAAACCCCAGCTTTCCATTTGTTTAACCGAAGGTTGGATTTGCTCGAATGTAATGTATCCCGCAGGACTGCTAATTCCAACAGTATCACCAGGTTTTAAATAGGGAGGAATTTTAAACGCTGAACTTTCGCTTTCAATAGCTAAAGTTTCAAAGGCCGGAAGCATGGTAGTGGCTGCAATAAACGAAGAAAGGAAATGTTTTCTATTCATCTAAAATAGGATAGTAGAATTGATGTGGCTAAATATAGGATTTAAAATTATGGCATAAAAGAAAAGGGATTTATATCCATAAATCCCTTTTTAAACCAAACAAATTAATCTGTAAAAGATTAGTATAATGTGAATTATATAAATAACCGCATTTGAAATAAAATGTTTTGAGATTTTAGAAATATTTGTCAATCTGAGAAATAATTGATTGCGTAAAGCCAATATAATTGACTGCTTTTTTCTCAAAATTGTAAGCTACCGAGAACTGTCATTCCCAGCCCGATTAGGAAACCACGTATTACGCATATTGCCTATAAAACAGGGAAAAACTATATGAATTAAGTTTACGGTTTTTAGCGCTATTAATTATTTTATTGCTATTTGAATCACAGTGACTGCTTAATAGCCCTGATGGAAACGGAAATACTTTTTGGATTCCTATTATTTTATTTTTCGAAAACTTGCCAAAAAGATTGCAGTGCACAGCAGGATCAGGCTTTGGCTACAAGCACTGACACTGCGCTGCTAAAACAATCAAAAGAGTAAGAAAATTTTACCGGGGCACATCGATGCGCAGGCATTGACGGATACTAAAGAACTATGAGCCTATAGGTGAAAAAGTAAAGGCTACCCATCGCGGATAGCCTTTGCTAACAACAAAACAAATATAAGATAACCAAATCTTTCCTGATTGAGCAGAATCAGGGTAAAGTGCTATGAGATACACTTTGTGGCCTAGTAATGGATTCGAACCATTATAAAGAGTTTATGAAACCCCAACCTTCCCATCGGTCAACTGGCCATGTTTTATAATTGCTTTAATGATAAGTAATCACTTAGTTCTACAATCTGTTCTTTATTTAAGCTATCTTCATCCTCTGCAATTATTGATTTCTCTACTTCTATCTGTAAAGGATAAATTAATTGAGGATATTCATCAATAGCTGGATATTGAAAATAAATAGACATCATCTTCGTGTTTAATTGTTTAACGCTTAATGTTAAGCAAATATATAAATAAGTATATAATATCTATAGATATAGTAGTTTTTTAAATTGAAAATCATGTAAGTTTCTGATTTACAATCAAATAAAATTTTATTTATATCTTTTTTCATAAATAAAGAATGCATAATCAGCTAATTAATAGTCATATCCCCTGAATAAATTGGAGTGAAGATGAATTTTATATACAAGGCGCATTAATATCTATTTCCATGTCTTTAAATTCAATTTTAGAAAAGCTAATTATTTTAAGGATATTTGCAGTTCAAACATTAAAATAGTAATCGTGTCTTTAGATAAATTAAAACTTAGTAAACCACTTATAGCAGCCATGACTGATGCTGGATTTTTAACACCAAAAGAAATCCAAACCAGAACAATGTCGCGCATTTTAGGTGGCCAGGACGTTATAGCAGTAGGACCGGAGGGCTCTGGAAAAACAACAACTTATGTTTTAGCTACTTTAATGAAGTTGAAATACGCTTTTGAGGAAGCACCAAGAGCATTGATTTTAGTGCCGGATATTGAGCATGTAGACCATGTTCTGGAACAATTTAAACTATTGAACCGCAACAGTACTTTCAGAATTTTAGGAATTGATAGCCGGGGTACCATTGAAACGCAAATGAATGAGATTACCGATGGTTGCGATATTATTGTGGCTGTACCAGATCGTGCCAGGGCATTATATTTAAAACTAGCCTTAAACACCAATAAAATACAGTTATTTATAGTGGATAATGCAGAGCTTATGGTTAAGAAAGGCTTGCAATTACCAGTTGTAGAGCTGGCTAACAGCGCCTACAAATCTCAGCATGTAGTATTTACCGAAGTACTCCACGAAAAATTGAATCACATGATTTCGCCTTTTATGAAAGATTCGGCGGCAACCATTGAGGTAGATGAAATAGGCGAAAAGCAGGCAGAAGTTTACCAGCAAATGCTTTATCAGGTACCAAATTTCAGGACGAAGCTAAACTTATTAACCTTATTATTAAATGATGCTGAAGTTTTTGATAAGGTTGTGGTTTTCGTCAATACACGCTTAACCGCACAAACAGTCTATAAAAACTTTAACCAACATAAAGAAGGTGAGATTGGCATTTACCGATCGCTGTTTTTTGATGATAAAGGTTATGATGATATTGTTGACTTTAAAAATAATCCAGATGCGAGGGTTTTAATTGTAGCCAACGAAAATTTAGGCGAACTCAATATTGAAGGAATTCCTTTTATCTTTCACTTTGAATTGCCGGAGCAGAAAGAAACCTTGATTCAGCGTATTGTTAAACATGACCAGGAAGATGTGGTGGCTATTACATTTTCTACAGATATTGAATTGATAGAGGTAAAAAAAATTGAGCAGGCTATTGGGCAGAAATTGGAGGTAATGGAGTTGCCGGAAAATTTAAAAGTGGTTGATGCTGCTGATAAACCAAAGAAAAAGAAAGGTACAGAAGATGATGAATCTTCTGAGCGTGGTGCTGCATTTCACGAAAAGAAAGCCAGCAATCTAAAAAACTACAATTATAGTGCAGGCGCTAAAGCCAAAATGACCTATAAGAATAAAAAGGGATTGTCTTAATAATAGGGGCGTCACCCTGTTCCGGGAGCTATCTGATTTATTTAAGGGCTATTCCGCCAATAAAAATGCAACATAAAATAAAAGCTCCTCAGAAATTAATCTGAGGAGCTTTTTATTTAACCGTTATTTTCGATTAGTATAAAGTAAACTCTACACGACGGTTTTGTTGACGGCCAGCTGCAGTTTTGTTTGTTGCAATTGGTTGGTCAGGTCCGTAACCTGTAGCTTCAATTCTGGATGCATTTGCACCTTGAGATACTAAGTAAGCTTTTACTGATTCAGCTCTGTCTTTAGATAAACGTAAGTTTAACTCTCTGCCACCAGTGTTATCAGTGTGACCAGCTAATTTTAAGCTAAAGTTTTTATCTACTAATAAACCAGCAACACGATTTAAAGTTGCATATGATTTAGAACGGATCGTTGATTTACCTAAATCAAACTCCAGGTTTGAAATGGCATCTCTAACAACTTTACGGTCTTCTTCAGTAATTACCTTAGTTTCTTTAATAATTTCGCGTTGAACTTTGATTGGGCAACCAGAACCATCAACAACTGTACCTGAAGGTGTTCCAGGGCATTTGTCAAATTTGTTTGCTACACCATCATTATCGTCATCAGCTAAATCTTTAGCATATTGCTCTCTATCACGTTGTGCATTTTGCTCAGCTGTTGATAAAGCTCTTCTCAATTCAGCACTTTCTTCAGCACTTTGTTTACGCAAATCTGCAACAGCACTGTAATTTTGTAATTGTGATTCTTCTTTGTTTCCTAAAGCGAATTCTAAACCAACGTGTGAGTATGAGAATCTGCTTTCGTTATAGGCATTTTTAACTGTTGGAGATGATTTGATGAAGTTTATGTCATAACCCAAATCAATGTTAATTCCTTTAGCAACGCCAAATTTGAATCCAACTCCTGTAGGAATAAACCAGCCTTCTCTATCTTTAAATACTTCTGTAGATCCTATTTGCGAATCTGATGACATATAACCAGCACCAGCTTTTACATAAGGTATCAATACTGCATTCTCTGTATTTAAACTAAAGTTAGCAATATTTAATACTGCGGTTAATGCTCCAGACCACTGGATACTATTTTTCTGCTCTAAGTTACCCACATAGTTAGCCGTTTTCAGATCTCCACGTAAAAAGTCTGCCTGCAAGCCTAAAGCTGGTAAAATCTGTTTCTTAATGAAACCACCATAACCAATACTTTTAAATTCTCTGGCATCAACACTTCCTCCGCCTAAGAAAGTATTTTGACTTAAAATACCACCATGTACACCTACACTCCAGGTGCGGAAACTTTTTTCTCCAAATCTGGTACTGGTTGTTGGAGTTTCTTGTGCAAATAATTGTGATGATAATCCTAATAAGGCAACCAACATTGTTGATTTAGTAATTCTCTTATTCATGCTTCTATTTTTTAATAATTAGTGTCATAACAGTTTTTTAATGATACTGTTTTGATTGTGATTAAGAAAAAATCTTGCCAAATACATGATTTAATGTATAATGGCCATATTATCAGAAGATTAGCATGTTAAATTTATTTCACAAAAAAGTTACGTAATGGTTAATGCCCTATGTTTTGCTGTATACAATACTATACATTACAGGTTTTGAGTTAAATATTTACCCCTTAAAATTATGATGTGATCGATAGCTTTTTAGCAGGTGTTATGGGGCATTCTATCCATTTTAATCTTAGCCTATACACCTGGGTTGTGCTAAATGTTAATGAGCATTCTTTGACTTTTTGTAGTGAAAATGAAATAAATCACCTGCGGAGTTTTTGCGTTCGGTATGCTATCATACCACGCTCTGATCAAATTAAAGATATTACAACCTCAATTTAGCAAAGAAATCCCAAAAAACAATCCCGGCAGAAATGACGATATTAAAAGAATGTTTAGTTCCAAATTGTGGAATTTCAATGCATTCGTCAATTTTAGCCATTACCTCATCACTAACGCCGTCAACTTCATTCCCGAATATTAAAGCATACTTTTTATTGGGATCTGGATTGAAAGTATTGAGCATGGTACTTTTTTCAGCCTGCTCAATGGCCACGATTTCATAACCCATGCTTCGCAGGGCATCAATTGCCTGCACGGTATCAGTGTAATGAATCCAATCAACCGATTGTGTGGCACCTAAAGCAGTTTTTTGAATTTCGCGATGGGGTGGTTGCGCCGTAATGCCACAAAGAACTACTTTTTCCAGCGCAAAACCATCGGCAGTGCGGAATATCGAACCTACATTGTGCATACTGCGTACATTATCTAAAACCACCACAACAGGTAATTTTTCCTGTGTTTTAAATGCTTCAATATCCGGACGGTTTAACTCGTCTAATTTTAATTTTCTCATTATTAAAAAAGTGATTACACCGATTGAGGGTTTACACCGATTGGATGAAATTTCTCAAACTGCATGGATCTGTGTTAATATTTTTATAGCGTAGTTGGTCCGCCGCCAATTTCACTGATATGAATGCCAGCGGGGTAACCAATCTGGGCTACATAGTAATCTGTTAGCTGTTTTGCAAAATCTTCTTCGCAGCCTTTCTCCACCAAAGCTATTGCGCAGCCGCCAAATCCAGCACCCGTCATGCGGGCCCCAATAACATGTTTATAGCCCGAACAGAAATCTATTATGGCATCCAATTCCTTTCCGCTTACTTCGTATAACGTCCGCAAGGATTCATGAGAAGCATACATCAGGCGGCCAAATGCTGTTAAATCTCCGCCGCTCAATGCCTTCGCTGCTAAGTGAACACGGTCATTTTCTTTAATTACATGTGTAGCCCTGTTTAATAGGATCTCGTCGCTGATTAAATGGCTGTGCAGGGCAAACTTTTCTGCATTGAGTTCGCAAAGATAGTGAAGCGTAATTTCTTCATTTAGTAACTTTAATGCAGCCTGACATTCTGCAACACGTTCATTGTATTTTGAATCTGCCAGTTCGCGCGGTTTATTGGTATTGATGATAGCCAGAACATAATTGCCCAGATCAATATCAACCATTTTGTATTTTAAGGTCTCACAATCTAAAACAATAGCTTTGTCTTTTTCTCCGAAAGTAACCGCAAACTGATCCATGATACCTGAATTTAAACCAATAAAATCATTCTCTACACGTTTTGCGATTTTAACAAGCTCAAATTTATCATAACCCAGATTATAATAGACATTTAGTGCATAAGCAGTAGCAATTTCTATAGAAGCGGAAGAGGAAAGCCCCGATCCGATTGGAATGTTTCCGTAGAAGAGAAAATCTAAACCGTTAATTTCCTTTCCGTCTTTTATAAATTCGTTAATTACCCCAATAGGATAGTTTGCCCAGATGTTACCGTCTTTTTCGTTTACCGTGTTGCTGTTTGCCGCTGTTTCAATATCGAAATTTAAACTCTTAAACCTGAATTTACCATCGTTGTTTGGGGCTATGGCTACCCAGGTGCCTAAAGAGATGGCACAGGGCATAACCAAACCGCCATTATAATCTATATGTTCCCCAATCAGGTTAACCCGACCAGGTGTGAAATAAATAGCTTCGGCTTTTTTATGGTATTGCTCGGCAAATTTTTCCTGAAGATTAATGTTCATTGGCTAAAATATTTTTATAAAAAGCATTAATAATGGGTATGTTTGCTTTGAAAACAAAAGCCCTAAGTTACAATTTATGAGCGTTCAGCAAATACCCACCGGAAAAATTATTGATGGCGAAGAAGTTATCGCAATCGAACTGACCAATAGCAAAGGCACTTATGTCAAAATATTTAATTATGGTGCCATTGTCAATCAATTTATAGTAAAAAATGCCAAGGGTGAAAAACAGGATATTGTTCTTGGCTTCGATACATTTGATGAATACCTGAATCCGGATTATCTGGCCAAATACCCATATTTTGGGGCTATAATAGGCCGATATGCCAACCGCATCAAAAACGGAGCATTCAGCATTGATGATAAAACCTATCAGTTGGCCCAAAATGCCGGTACAAATACTTTACATGGTGGTTTGGTTGGCTTTGATAAAAAAGTTTGGGACATTGTTGAAATTATGGATGGGCCACAGCCTTCAGTTACCTTACAATATGAAAGCGTAGATGGAGAAGAAAATTTTCCAGGAAACCTGGTGGTTGATTTAACTTTCGAACTCACTGAAAATGATGAATTGATTTTAAGTTACGAAGCAGAAACAGATCAGGCTACCGCTATAAACTTAACACACCATGGTTATTTTAACCTGGCTCCTGAAGGTGGAAATGTCAAAAACCATAAACAACAGATTTTTGCTTCACATTATTTAGAGCAGGACGATAATTATTCGGTAACGGGTAAGCTGATCCCTGTTGAGGGTACACCATTGGATTTTACTAAACCAAAAGCAATAGGACAAGATTGGAATAAAGATGAAGGTTATGATCAAACATTCGTTTTGGATAAGATTTATGGCGATTTGTCTCTGGCCAGCAAAACAATTGAAGAAGAAAGTGGTTTAGTTTTAAGCGTTTATACCACAGAACCGGTAGCTCATTTATATACAGCGAAATATTTGGAAGTAAAAAATGGAAAGGGTGGTAGAGATTATAATGGTTTTGATGCCTTTTGTGTTGAAACACAACATCATCCAAATGCGGTTAATATCCCAACATTCCCCAACACAATTTTAAGGCCAGATGAACTATATACGCAAACAACAATTTACAAAGTTTCATTAAATAAATAAGTTATGTTTACCATTGAAAATATACAGGCATCAGCAGCAAAAATTAAGTCTGGCAAAGATTTCCCACTGTTTATAAAAGAAATTAAGGAACTGGGCGTGAAGCGGAATGATGTTTACGTCAGCAATGGCTTGTCTATTTATTTTGATGGTGAGGATAATGCGCAACAAACAAGTCCGGATGAGTACCCTACTTTAACTATCAACGAAGAATCATCTCCAGGAAAATTGGAACATGCGCTACAAGTACATCAACAGGGTGAAACAGATTACTTTACATTTTGCAAACAGGCCGCAGACGCTGGTGTAGAAAAATGGGTTACAGATCTTGAAGAGATGACCTGTACCTATTTAGATGCTGAAGGGAATGAACTGGTAAAGAAAACTATTCCCAAGGTTTAAAAATATAAATAACAGGCCCGAAATTTCGGGCCTGTTATTATAGTAATTCAATCCGCTCTAATACCGTTTTGATAGCCTGTTCTACAATTTTATCCGGTTTTTTACTAAATTCGAATTTCACCCTGCTGGCCAAAATAGCATTAACAGAGAGTGCTTTATGCCCTAAAACTTTTGCAAGCGCATAAATTCCTGCGGTTTCCATTTCCAAATTGGTTATGCGTTGCTGGTTATGCCTAAAACTGTTAATTAAGCCGATAAAATCCGGAACAGCATTTTTGGCCCGGACTATTCTGCCTTGCGGGGCATAAAAACCGGGTGCAGTAAGGGTAATACCACGAACCATATCCTTACCAATCGTATTTAATAGCCCATCATCCGCAGCAGTTAGGTAGGGATTAATATTATTGAGTTGGCCAAAGTGAACCCTGATATCATCCAGCAAAAGTTGCTCTTCGCCAGACAACTGCTGAACATAATAGTTCATTAAAGCATCCATCCCCAAACCGTACGAAGAAGCTAAAATGGTTCCCATGGGAATATCGGGCTGCACGGCTCCTGATGTGCCTACACGGATAATATTTAGAGGGGTCAATTCTTTTTTTACTTCACGGGTTTCAAAATCAACATTGACAAGTGCGTCCAACTCATTTAAAACGATATCGATGTTATCCGTTCCAATTCCTGTGGAGAGTACCGTAATGCGCTTTTTGCCGACGTAACCGGTGTGCGTAATAAATTCTCGTTTACCTTTTTTAAATTCTATTTTATCAAAGTGTTTGCTCACTTCGATAACGCGGTCAGGATCACCAACGGTTATGACAGTATCGGCAATATCTCCAGGCAAAAGATTTAAGTGGTATATGCTACCATCCGGATTGATGATTAGATCGCTTTCTGATATTTTCATATTTGGTTGTTTTTGCCCTTATTCTACATTTTTCCAACGAAAGTCGCAGAACTATTATAGTGTTAAATAGTATAGAGATATTTTAATTTAACACCTTCAATTTTATCAAATTTACTTAAAACCTGATTGAGTTGTGCTTTTCTTACTTCAAATTTCAATATACAATTGATATCAAACTGCTGAGCCAAAATCTGCAGACCTTCTTCTTTGCTCAATTTCATTACGTCGTTCATCTGCAGGTATTCGAAGTGGGCTTCATATACATCATTAACTGTTTTACTAATAATCTTTGCAGCTTTAATGGCTTCTATACTGGCATTTTTATAGGCGTTAATTAAACCAGGAACGCCTAATAAAGTTCCACCAAAATAACGTACAACTACCATTAGTATATTGGTAACATCTTCTGATAATAAACAATTCAAAATGGGTCTGCCGGCGGTACCAGAAGGTTCACCATCATCGTTTACCCTAAAAACAGACCGGTTAGGCGTTAAACGGTATGCATAACAAAAATGATTAGCTTTCGCATTCGTAGCCCGAAGGCTCGTTATAATAGGCTTCACTTCTTCTTCACTAAGGATGGGGTAGGCATACGCAATAAATTTACTCCCCTTATCTCGAAATATACCTTCTGAAGTATTTTCGATTGTTTTATAAGAATCATCGAACAGCATGTTGTGATAATGTAATGATGATAACAGCCACAATGGCCAAAGTTATGCCTGCGTAATTTAATTTGCTCAGTTTTTCTTTAAACACCATAACGCCGATTAAAGTACCTGCAATAATTACCCCCAAATTCATCGCGGCAAAAACGGTTGACGGGTTTTCTGCCAATGCCTGGTGCGCTTTCATATAAAAAAGGATATTTCCAAAATTGAACAGTCCCAAAATGAATCCACATACCACATTGACCAATTGCAGTTTTATTTTGCCGGCTATCACCATAGCAATTACCAGAAGTAAAGAAATTATAAACGCCAGACCAAAAACAGTAAACAGCGAGGTAGTATAGGGCAACTCTTTATACAGAGCAATTTGTTTAAAAAGCACATCTATCACTCCGAAACCGATAAAAACCATGACAGGATAGAGCAGACTTTTATTCCCGGCCTTCTGATGATCAGATTTCCGGAAAAAAGTTAACGCAATAGCTGCAAAACCTATTATCAGACCAGTAATTTTCAGGTAATTAAAATCTTCCTTAAAGATAAAATACGACGCCAGTATCGGAATAAATAGCGATAGCCGTTGGGCGATATCGGTTTTAACAATACCGAGTTTTTTTACTGATGCTGCAAGAAATAAAAATATCGAGGGCAATAGAATGGCCAGTGTAATATAAATAGGCCAGGGTGCAGTAGAAGTGATTAATTTAACATCAGGCTTAAAAAAAAGAAAGCATAAACTTATTGCAATAAAATAATTGATCGTAACAGCCTGAATAACACTAATATGGTATCGTTTAGCCAGTTTTAATAAAACAGCCACTGTAACACTGCAGCAAATGCTTAAAATAATGTAAATCATTTTATTTGATATCGTTTAGATAAACAGAGAGTTTGTCATTTCCAATCTGTAAGGTTTCTTGTAGGTTTCCATTAATATTTGGAGCAGAAACGCCATCGCCCCAACTGGTAGAAGAGGTAAAAATACGCGCTTCGTCCCATAGACTGGTATTTAAAAATTGATTCAAAATATTGGCACCACCTTCAATAATAACCGATTGTATATCCATTAGATAAAGCTGGAAAGCAATTTTTTGCGCCAAATAAAAATGCATGTCTACCATCTGGATGTAATGGATATTATCAACTACATCGGTTTTTTTTTCGTTAAAAATGATGGTTTTGGCTTCAGCATTGAAAAGATGATTGGATAGTGGTACCTGCAGGTTTTTATCAATTACCAAACGAATAGGGTTTTTACCCGGCCATTCGCGCGAAGTTAACTGCGGATTATCCATTACAGCAGTCTGTTTGCCAATCAGGATAGCATCTTCTTCGCTCCGCCACTGGTGTGCCAAACGTTTAGCCAGTGCACCGCTGATCCACTTCTGGTGACCATCTTTTGTGGCAAAGTAGCCATTGGCAGTTTCTGCCCATTTCAAAATGATATATGGTCTTTGTTTTTGTATCCTGGTGAAAAATCTTCTGTTAAAATAACGACATTTATCATCCAAAATACCGCTTACTACTTCAATACCGGCATTTTTGAGTTTCTCTATACCTTTGCCATCCACACCTGAAAAAGGATCTCTGGCACCAATAACTACTTTTTTTAACTTATGTTTTACCAATAAATCGGCACATGGAGGTGTTTTGCCAAAATGTGCACAGGGCTCCAGATTAACATAGGCTGTAGCTTGTTTCAGCAGATTTTCGGCCCCATGGCCGTAGGTATCAAATACAGCTTTAATCGCGTTGGGTTCGGCGTGCGCCTTTCCGTACTCCTGATGATAACCTTCGCCAATGATTTTACCATCTGCAACAATCACACAGCCAACCATTGGATTAGGACTAACATTCCCCGAAGCTAAGGCCGCCAGATCAAGACAACGGTTGATATAAAATTCATCACTCATTAGCGCAAAAGTAATAAAAAAAGAGTCATGGCCTGATCAAAAGAATGCGGTTATCACCTCAAATAAGTATTTTTGCAAATATGAAGATAGGAGAACTAGCGGCACATTACATACTCGAACTGGAGCCTATGTACGATAGTAATGAAGCAAAAGTACTATTTAGTATCGCTGCAGAAAAGGTTTTAGCCATATCTTCAGGTAAACTGATCATGCAAAAAGATCTTGATATCAGTTTTGTCGGTACGCAAAAACTTTTGAGTATCTTGAACGATTTACAGATCGGAAAACCAATTCAGCATATTTTGGCTGAAGCACATTTTTATGGCTTGGTTTTTAACGTAAATGAAAATGTATTGATACCAAGGCCAGAAACAGAGGAACTGATAGAGTGGATCATTTCAGTTTGCAGTACAAGGTCTTCAGTTAAAAGTTCTGCATTGCCAAAAAAGCTAAGTATTCTCGATATTGGAACCGGATCTGGTTGTATACCTGTAACACTAAAAAAATATTTGCCTGATGCCATGGTATCTACCTTAGATATCTCCCCGGAAGCTATCGCAGTTGCCAAACAAAATGCCAGGCAAATTGGTGTGGAAATCAATTTTACAGAGGCAGATATTTTAAATTTTAAATCTGAAGAAAAATTTGATATCATTGTTAGTAACCCGCCTTATATCAGGGATTTAGAGAAATCGGATATGCATAATAATGTATTAGTATACGAACCACACCTGGCATTATTTGTAAGCGATGAGAACCCATTACTATTTTATAAAGCCATCGCTGATTTTGCAAAAACGAACTTAAAACCCAACGGACAACTTTTCTTTGAGATCAACGAACATCTGGGAAGAGAAACCATTGAAATGCTGACAGATAAGGGCTTTGTGAACCTGGAGTTGAGACAGGACATGCAAGGAAAGGATAGGATGGTTAGGGCGGAGTGGTAAGCTATTTTGATTACGATAACCGATTTCAAATGATCAATCTCTACAGCGCTCACTTGTTAATAGATATTACCAAATTAACTTTTCGAGAAAGAATGATTTCAGCGCATAAATAACATGAAAATGGTTTTCTCGTCTCCCAGTAATTTTATCCAAATTATATTAGTAATCTTAAAAATGAGCTTTCCAGCTATCTCATATCCCACTAAGAGATAATATTTTTTGCAGACTCATCTGACTTGCAGAATTAAAATAGCGACTAAATTAAATTAAATTAAAAATTTACATCAGCTATTGCAACGTACGTTTTTAACGCATACCTTTAGCGTATGAAGAATAAAGGAGAATTGGCATCTTTTGTACCCACTAAAACAGAACTGAATGTGCTGGAGATATTATGGAAATATGGTCCTTCAACGGTACGTTTTATACATGATAAGCTTAATGAACAAAAAGAAGCAGTGATTTATACTTCCACACTCAAACTCATGCAGGTGATGAAGGAGAAGGGAGTATTAGATAGGGATGAAAGTCAAATGAAACATATTTATCATGCTGTTTTAAAGGAAGAAAAGGTAAAAGGAAATCTCTTGCTCCGTTTTGTTGATCAGTTTTACCAGGGTTCGCCTAGCAAGATGATGGTATCTCTGTTGGGAACTGATAAAACATCTGCAGAAGAACTCCAACAAATGAGGGACATGATCAACAATACAAACCTTAAAAAATGATTTTTTTGTTTGAAAATAAAGCGATACATCATTTTATCGATGCATTTTGTATGATGCTATTGCATTCCCTTTGGCAGGGAATCTTATTTGCTTTTATGGGTAGTGCTTTGCTATACTTTGGATCTACTGCAAAATTTAAATATAACGCATTATTGTTACTTTGCTTACTTTTCCTAGGTAAATGTTCGCTTACTTTTTGGTGGTATTATCACTACAGTTCATCTTTATTGATGGTATCTACACCACAGGTTATATTCAATTACGATGCGTACAGCCTGTTGATAACAAAAATCCTGTCATATACGGCTACCCACGCGAAATTCATTTTCATGCTATGGTTTTTGTGTTTTAGCTTTGGCTTGGTTAGAATGTTCGTTAACCTTTTCTATTTTAATAACCTAAAGCAAAACAGGATTATTGAACCTCCTCAAATGTGGGCAGAAAAGGTTGCTCAGTTATGCCAAAAACTCGATATCAGATCTATAGTACATTTAAAGGAATCTCCAAGGATAAAAGTTCCCATTGTGCTGGGCCACTTTAAGCCTGTCATCCTTTTGCCCATAGGTTTGTTAGCTGGCATGCCAGCGCAACAGGTGGAGGCAATCCTTTTGCACGAACTCGCACATATCCGCAGAAACGATTATCTGGTAAACCTGTTTCAGAACATTGCAGAAGCATTATTTTTCTTTAACCCCGGATTTTTGTTGTTATCAAACTGGTTAAGATCTCAAAGGGAATACTGCTGCGATGACATCGCCGGCAGCTATACAACAAATATTAAGGACTATCTGCTTGCCCTGGTTGATTTCAAAGGGCATGTCTCAAAAAATAATTACCGGCTTGCTTTCACCGGAAGCAATAGTGTATTATTTAGTCGCGTTAGCCGGATGCTGGGAAAGCCACATAGACAAATCTCTTCTAAAGATCGTAGTATCTTAATCATTTCAGTAGTTGGATTGATCTGCCTGGTTGGCCTATATTTTAAAAGCCCTATCACATTGCCTGCTAAACAAGATAAGATTGCGCCTACATTTGTCGAAAAAATTCAAAACGCTACTATTGAGTCCAATTTCCAGATGCGAGCAATGCTTAAAAAAGATGATCCACCTCTGAGAAAAAGACAAATTGCCACGCAGAAAAAATATATGCCGATAAGACCATTTAAGGAAAAGATGGTTAATCAATTGCCCATAGCAAATAATGTAAACGGGGCAGATCTAACAACAACGCACAGCGAACAGCATCTTACATCTTATCAGGTTGCCATGGAGGAATATCATAACGATATAGCGCAGTACAACAGGGACATGGCTCAATACAAATTGGATCTGGAAGATTACAATGTTTCTATGGAAAAGTATAATCTTAAAATTAAAGAATATAATAAAGTAAATTTTCCAGAAAAAAATAAGTATTCAAATTAGCTTGCTCAGCAATAACCGTAAAATTCTATTATAAGCGATAAACAAGGCCTGGTTTATCCAAATCCACTATTTTTTTTAGCCGCCCAAGTGCGACATGGGAATCTATTATCAAAAATTTAACATTAAACCGTAAACAATGAAGAGAACCAACCTAATAATCAGACAGTTTCTGATTGCAATCTGTACAGCAGGACTATTTTTTGGCACGAAAGCAGGTTATGCACAAACCAGCGCCAAACTCACCATCATCAATCAGGATTATGAGCAAGCTAAACTCGAATCGAAAAAACAGCATAAACTATTACTGATTGATTTTTATACCACCTGGTGCGTACCCTGCAGAAATCTTGACGAGACCATATTTAAGAATGCAAATTTAAGTGAAGAGCTGGCGAAAAACTTTGTAGTGCTTAAATATGATGCTGAGAAAGACAACCACCACCTAAGTTTAAAGTACCATATCAGAATGTATCCATCCACTGTCATCCTCAATGAAAACCAACTGGTGGTAAACAGGATGTACGGTACAGGCGGAAGTGATCAGGATATGACAAAAAACTATATGGCGGTCGTTAATACGGCTATTGAAAACCATACCCGGAAGAATTACATAAAAGGGGTTTCGAGTAATAACTGGCTGAATTATCCGAAGTTCTATGAAGAATATGTATACCACATTAACAAAAAAAATATTGACCAAAACTTTAATCAATACTGGCAGAACAATCCCGATCATTTTGATGAGATTACCTTTACTATGCTTTGCTATTTCGATGGAGGGAGTGATGAAATGGCCAACTTTTTTTCTCAGAATAAAAAGAAGTATGAAGATTTATATGGCGAATTAGACGTAAGATGGGTGAGTTCGATGATGCTCAGTAAAAAAGTTTATGCTGCATTTGATGCGAAGGACAGAAAACTGTTTAATGAAGCCAAGAACATGGCAAAGTTGCAAATGGCAGCAAAAGATACTGTTTCCTACTTTTTAGCCATTGAGCAGCAGATGCTTATAAAAGAACAGCGTTGGACCGATGCGGCTAATGTGGTTGAGCAGCGCATGCAACTGGCAAATTATGATCCGGCGTCTACTAATGATTTTTGCTGGTCCATTTATCAGGAATGCAATGACCAAAAAGTGTTGCAAAAATGTTCGTCATGGATGAAAAAACTGGCTAAAAAATCACCAGATTATAATACGCTTGATACATATGCCAGACTATTATACAAGACCGGAAACAAAAAGCTCGCCTTTGCTACCATCCAAAAAGCAATAAATCTGGGTAAGGCAAATAAGGAAGACACACGCAGTTCTGAAGAGTGGTTAAAAACTAAAGGCATTTAAAAGAATAACATTTGATAGGTGATAGCTGAGATAATCAAGATTTAATCGTGACTATCTCAGCAAAATGCTGCCAATACAACTAAATATTTTAATTTACAGATTGTTAGGCTCTTGGATGAAACTGCGTAATTACCTCTCTTAAGTAATCTCTGTCTATATGCGTATAAATCTCTGTGGTGGTAATGCTCGAATGGCCCAGCATTTCCTGAACTGCACGTAAATCAGCACCACCTTCAATTAAATGTGTCGCAAAAGAGTGCCTTAAAGTATGTGGACTGATCGTTTTTTTTACTCCAACGGAGATGGCGAGGCTTTTTATTAAGTTAAATATAGAAATACGGGAAAGTTTAGCACCAAAACGGTTTAGAAAGATAAAATCTTCATGTCCTTTTTTAATATTGGCATGTATCCGAACTTCGTTAATGTAAATATCGAGTAATTTTAGCGCTACACTACCGATGGGTACCAAACGCTCTTTATTACCTTTTCCAATGATTTTTATAAATTCAATCTGCGGGAACAGATTTGATAATCTTAATTCGGTTAATTCAGTTACCCTTAAACCGCAGCCGTATAAAACCTCTATGATGGCTTTATTACGCATTCCGTCAGGTTTAGAGGCATCTATAGCGGCTATAAGTTCATTAATTTCATAAATATTCAACGTATCAGGAAGTTTTCTGCTGAGTTTTGGTGCTTCCAATAATGCAGTTGGATCATTTGATATCAGATCTTCGATCATTAAATAGGCAAAGAAAGCCTTTAGTCCCGATATTACCCGAGCTTGTGTGCTTGGTAGCATTCCCAGTTCATTAAGCCATGAAATAAAGGATTTTAAATGGCTTATGGTAATTTCAGTTAGTTTGGGTTCTTCGTTCAGCGATTGAAAATACTGGATCAGCTTATTGATATCGAATATATAGGCATCAACAGAATTTCCAGATAAAGACCGTTCCAGTTTTAAATACGATTTAAATCCTTTAATATATGATGACCAAAGCATGCTTTTATCTGAGATTTTTTATAACATTGCAACGTTACGACATTATATGATGAAAATACAAATTATTAACGGCCCAAACTTAAACTTATTAGGCGTTCGTGAGCCATCTATCTATGGCAATACCAGTATTGAAGATTATATTCAAGAATTGAAAAAGACTTATCCCAATATTGAAATTGAATATTATCAGAGTAATGTTGAGGGCGAAATTATTAATAAGTTGCATGAGGTTGGTTTCAGTTATGATGGGGTAGTGCTGAATGCCGGCGGTTATACGCATACCTCTGTGGCCATTGCAGATGCCATTGCCGCTATTAAAACACCTGTTGTTGAAGTGCATATTTCGAATATATATGCCCGTGAAGAATACCGGCATGTTTCGTTGACCGGAAAAAACTGTCAGGGGGTTTTAACCGGGTTTGGCATGAAGGGTTACCGACTGGCTATCGAAAGTTTGTTGGTTTAAGTTATCTCAATAATGTTCAAAAATCTAATCTGTACCGCTCTCTTGTTTACCGCTCTTTTTGGTTATGCGCAAGAAAATTCCACCAACAAAAATGTATTAAACGAACAATCGGTTGTAAGGGGAGAAGATGGTCTTGTGTATCCGTTTAATACCTGGAAAAAATTAATGCAAACAGGCAAGTACGGAATTAAAAGCCGGAAGACTTTTACCGAGAACGGTTATCCGGAATATTTGATTTATGAGTTATCGGCTGATCAGAAATCGGCTTATATGGATAAAATTCCAAAACCAAGAGCTAGTGATTCTTTTAGGGAAGGCGATCTGTTTAATGGTTTAAAAATTACCGATATGAATGGTAATAAATACGATTTAAGAGATAGTACCGGGAAAATTTTCGTACTTAATTTCTGGTTTATCAATTGTCCTCCATGCAAGAGCGAAATTCCACAGTTAAATGAACTGGTAGCTAAATATAAAGACAATAAAGATGTTGTTTTTCTGGCAATTGCTTTGGATGAAAAATATGATCTGAAAAGTTTTCTTAAATCTACAGCCTTTGATTATAACATTGTGGATGGCGGGAAGTATATAGCCAATAAATATGGCGTTAAAGGTTATCCAACACATGTTGTGGTTGATAAAAAAGGTTATATAGCCTTTAGTACATTAGGCTTGGCACCCAATACCGTATACTGGGTAGAAAAATCTATAAATGAATCTTTGAAGTAGTTTGCCCAAGGGTACTGATTTGAGCCGTTATAACGTAGTCGAGAAATCATTTAAAAAATGATCTTAATTTTTCCGCAGACTGTTTTATAAATATTGTCATCCTGAGGGGCATTTATTGTATAAAGATCAATATGATTGACAGTAATTAATCTACGCTTAAAAATCCCCCGGGGGTTTACTTTCATTTCGAGCGGAGTGCTACCTGTACCGACTTTACATCGGTAACACCGTCGAGAACAACGGATTGCTCTGCGAGGCAAAATTTATTTTGATAGATCTATCCACATCGCGCTGCTTCGGTCGAGATGACGAGCTTTTTTCTGAGTCTGTTAATGCTAGCTTCCGGAAGGACCTGTTTCAAATGTCTTACAAGGCGTTTCGACAGGCTCAACGTGACCAATTCAAAGTGAGATACAGCGTCATGATGAGGGCAGATTTATTTTAAGTTCGAAAAATATTTGATTTTCCTGATAAAAAATGCCCAAACAATACTATTGTTATACACTCCGGTATGTTTAGTATAATCTGTTTGAACTGCTTTACGCTTTTTGCCGGTTTTTGAAAGCGATTTAAGGAAATGCCAGTGACCTTTGGTTACCGCCATCGTAAATTTAGGTTTGCCCGTCAGCAAGAAATGCCACCAGGCAATAAAATCGATAAACATCCTGATCGTGATCCGAAAAACAGCATCACCTGCAGGGAGATTTTTTTGCATAATGATCAGGTTATTCCTAAAATTAAGATAAGTTTTAAATGGATTTTCCGTTTGTAAAGTTCCGCCGCCAACATGGTACACTTCAGCATCAGGACAATACATAATCTTATAATTGAGGTTTTTTAAACGCCAGCACAGATCTATTTCTTCCATGTGGGCGAAAAGATCGGCATCTAATCCTCCGGCTTCTTTCCAGCATTTGCTTTTTATAAAAAATGCAGCCCCACTTGCCCAAAAAACTTCGGTTGCATCATTGTACTGCCCATCGTCATACTCATATACATTAAATAGCCTGCCACGACAAAAAGGAAATGAATAGATATCCAGGTATCCGCCCGCAGCACCTGCATACTCAAATTGTTTTTTATTTAATTGCCATTTAATTTTAGGTTGTGCCGCAGCAATGCACACATCATTTTCCATTAAATCAATGACAGGTTTGATCCAATCGGGCGTTACTTCTACGTCAGAATTAAGTAAAACAAAATAATCTGCTTCAACGCGTTCTAAAACCTTATTGTAGCCCCCCGCAAAACCATAATTCTGGTCATTCTGAATAATTTTAACAGTTGGAAAGTTTTCGCTTAAAAACGCAACTGAATCATCGGTAGAGGCATTATCGCCTACAACAATTTGCAGGTTATCGTATTCGGAAAGCAAAATTCCTGGTAAAAATTGCTTTAAATACGCTTTTCCATTCCAGTTTAAGATCACAACGGCTACTGATGGGTTCATTCTTTTAATTCGGGTTTAAATTTCCAGCGCTTATGGCTCCAGAGCCAGTATTGAGGCTGTTCTTTTATAATGTTTTCTAAAAATTTAAAGTGTATGTCTGTGATCTCAAATTCTTCCGTTTTAGCTGGTTCGAGGCACATGGGCAATACATCTACATGGTAATAACCTTTTTTAACCACATTTACTTTGAAATAGTATATCGGCCTTCCGGTCGATTTTGCAATTTTTTCTACACCTAAAAGTGCAGCTGTGGGCTGATTTAAAAAATCTGTAAAGTATCTGGTTTCTTCTCTGGTAGGCGCTTGGTCGCTCGCGAAACATAATAGGGTAGGTTCGTTTTTATAAGCAGCAATTCCGCGTAAGGTTTGACGCATGGCAATAAAAACATTCCCATACTTCGTCCGCATACAATCAAACCAGGTTTCGAAAATTTTGTTTGTAATGGGTTTAAAAATCACCAGGGTTTTAGCAGATATACTCAAGCCAAGTGCTAAAGTGCCTAATTCCCAGTTGCCATAATGGCCGGTACAGGCCAGTACACTTTCTCCGGCTTTAAAGTGCGTTTCTAGTTGTTCTAAACCGGTAAATTTTACCCTCTTTAAGGTTTCTGCCTTAGAAATACTGGTTATTTTTATGATTTCAAAAATAAGTTCGGCCAGGTATAAAAAGAATTTTTTCTCTATAGATTTTATTTCAGCAGCAGATTTTTTGGGAAAAGAACGGGTTAAATTCTGCCTGACAACTTTTTTTCGATAGCCTATTACGTAATAAAGCAGATAATATAGTAATCTTGCAAAAAAAAAGAGCAAAGGCAGGGGGAGCAGCGATAACAGGTACAAAAAAAATACGCCTACATGCGCAATCCCTTTCTTCATCATTATTTTTAAAACGTTTCAGCTACAAACATAAATTTTCAAATGCAGAATACAGCTATACTTCCATTATTTTATCTTCCGCCTGTAGGTTATTTTAGTTTATTGCAAAAATTGGGAGATGATTTTTTAATAGAGAAACACGAGCATTTGGCCAAGCAAACTTACCGTAACAGGGCCAGCATCTATTCACCCAATGGCAAACTTGATATTACGGTTCCTGTAGTTAAAGGTGCTAAAACACATACTAAAATGAAAGATGTCCGGATCAGTTACGATTTTAACTGGCAACGTCTGCATTGGTTAAGTTTAGAAAGCTGCTACCGGAGTTCTGCTTATTTCGAGTTTTATGAAGATGAGCTTGCTCGTTTTTACACTAATAAGTTCGAATTTTTGTTCGATTACAACCTCGAACTTTTAGAATGGCTGAACAAAAAATTAAAATTAAATAAACGCTTTGAGGTAACTGGCGAGTATTTTGATGACATCCAAGCAGAATTGGATTTCCGTTCGGCCATGAACCCCAAAAAACCGGAAGATATGGTAAACAATAAACCATATTATCAGGTTTTTGAAGATAAACATCAATTTTTAACCAACTTAAGTATTGTTGATCTGTTGTTTAACCAGGGGCCGCAAGCCCGGCTATATTTATAACTTATGGGAAAAAGCAAGCCACGTAACCGCCATAAACACTATAAGGTTCCAGCGCCTGGCACCAGTCCGGGTCTGTATGCCATTGATGATGATGCGTTAAAGCCCATTATTGTATTACATACTTATCATGATAAGAGTTATAAGAAAACCGAACTGGAAAACATCAATAACATTGATAAACTGATCGAAAACAAAGATTTTTTTTACTGGTTCGATATCAAAGGTTTGGCTGATCCCAGCATATTTGAAACCTTATATACCAAACTCGATATCAGCAGGCTTGTACTGGAAGATATTACCAGTTCTTATCAACGGCCTAAACTGGACGAATATGACAATGACAAATACATTTTCTCGGTAAGCAGGCATTTATATTTAAGCGATGATAACGTGCTTTGCAATGATCAGATTTCCTTTATTTTATCAGAACGTACACTGATAACCTTTCAGGAAACTTATGCAGACTGTTTTGAGCCGGTAAGAAAACGTTTGGAAATAGGAAAGGGCAACATCCGTATTGGTGGCAGCAGTTATTTAATGTATGCCATTATGGATGTGATTGTCGATAACTATTTTGCGCTTTTAAATTTTTGGGGAGAAGAATTAGATGCCATAGAAGACCGTTTATACGATCATCCTGATAAAAGGATCATGTATGATACACAAGCCATTAAAAGATCTCTGATTACCATTAGGAAAGTAACCTGGCCGGAAAGGGATAAATTGAATGACATTATCCGCACAGACAGTCCGTTAATATCCGATCTGACCAAAACCTACATGAAAGATGCTTATGACCATTGTATCCAGATCATTGATTTTATAGAATCTTTAAAGGAGATTGCCTCGGCCAATATTGATATGAACTTATCAATCATCAGTAACCGCATGAACGAAATTATGAAGGTATTGACCATTATTTCTTCCATATTTATCCCATTAACCTTCATAGCCGGGATTTATGGCATGAACTTTAGCAGGGAAGATCCGGCAACGGGAAAAATATTAAAGGATAATATGCCCGAATTATATGCTGAACATGGTTATTTATACACCTGGATTGTAATGGCCGTGATTGCCATTATACAGGTAATTTATTTTTGGCGTAAAGGATGGTTTAAATAGAGCTTGCATGAAAAACTTTCCTTAAGTTACGTCATTTCGAGCGAAGTGCAACGCAGTCGAGCACCCGAAGGCGCTGCGAAGCAAAATCTATCTGTGTAGATCTCTCTATTCCACTTCGTTCCAGTTGAGATGACGATTTTGCAGATGTACTTTTTTGTTCTCAACAGGATAAATAAAAAGATTAGAATAAATTTGAATAGGTTCTAAAATCAATTTTTAATATTTGTAGCTTTAGGGCATTCTGGTTTAGGTTATAGATGCAATCATTCGAAATAGATAAAAGCGACGTACTCAAAGTTAAAAATGCAATTTTAGCTGGTGATGAGACTTTAAAAATAGTTTTAGAGGAATACCATGCCTCAGAAATTGCAATTTTGTTCGAACGTTTGGATAAATCTGAACAGCGGCATATTATAAACCTTCTTCCTGCAGAAATCGCTTCAGAGATTATCTCCGAAATGGATGAAGAATCCCACCCGGAAGAATTACTTTTCGAGCTTCATCCCGATAAACGTACCGAGATTGTTGAAGAGCTGGATTATGATGATGCAACAGATATCATTTCACAACTGGAGGATCACGAACAGAAAGAAATTCTGGAAGACCTTACCGAAGACCATGCTTCAGAAATCCGGAACCTTTTAACTTACGACGAAAAAACCGCTGGTGGTTTGATGAACACAGAACTGATTTGTGTAAACATTAATCTTACCAAAAAAGATGCAATTGATGAGATCATCCGCCAGAGCGAAGAAATGGAAGAGTTTTATACCATCTATGTGGTGGATGACCAGGAAGTTTTTAAGGGCATTGTTTCATTAAAAGATATCATCAAAGCAAAACATAATGCAAAAATAACCGAACTGGTAAAAATAGATGCAGTTTATGTACATCCTGATACCGACCAGGAAGAGGTGGCTAACTTAATTTCACAGTATAATTTAACCAGTATTCCGGTAATAGATGAACATCAGAAATTACTGGGAAGAGTAACTTTCGATGATGTGATCGATGTAATGGAAGCGGAAAGTACGGAAGATATCTTAAAAATTTCTGGGGTATCAGAAGATGAGGAGCTGAGTGGTAACTGGGTAGAAGCCGTAAAATCGCGTTTACCCTGGTTAATCATCAACCTTGGCACGGCTTTTCTGGCATCATCAGTAGTACGTTATTTCGATCCTACCATTAAACTGATCCCTTCTTTGGCAGCTTATATGACTATTATTGCCGGCATGGGTGGAAATGCAGCTACCCAGGCACTGGCGGTAACCGTAAGACGTATTTCGCTGTATGATTTAACGGATAAGCAGGCTTACAGAACGGTTTTGAAAGAATTTACAGTAGGTTTAATTAATGGAGCAGCCAACGGTTTAATTGTATTTATTTTCGCCTTCTTTTTTGATGGAAACCCCATGCTCGGTTTGGTTATCTTCCTGGCTATGACCGGTAATTTAATCATCGCGGGTATAACAGGTGCCGGTATTCCCCTTATTTTAAAACGTGTGGGTATCGATCCTGCCATTGCATCATCTATAATTATTACTACTTTTACCGATGTTTTTGGTTTCCTATTAATTTTAGGCCTTGCCAGCAAACTTTTACTATAAACATGAGATACCAGATTTAGCCTGCCAGGTTTTGAGGCTTGAAAAACTAAAACGGAGTATCTCTTAATTTAACTTAGATTACATACATTAAATCTGCAAAATCTGATCCCGATGCAAACAACAAGACACGATTGGACAAAAGAAGAAATATACGAAATTTATAACAGACCGTTTTTGGATCTGGTTTATGAAGCCGCAACCATTCACCGTGAAAATAAAGATTATAATGAAGTTCAGGTCAGTTCATTAATTTCCATCAAAACCGGTGGATGTGCCGAAGATTGTAGCTATTGCCCGCAAGCGGCCCGCTACCATACCGATTTGGAAGTGCAGCCCTTAATGCAGGTAAGCCAGGTAGTTAGCGCTGCCGTTAAAGCCAAAGAGGGTGGAGCATCCCGTTTATGTATGGGAGCTGCCTGGCGCGAAGTACGCGATAACCGCGATTTTGATCGTGTGATCGAAATGGTTAAGGCCGTGAATGATATGGATATGGAAGTTTGCTGCACACTGGGCATGCTCACCGAAAACCAGGCACAGCGCTTAGCTGATGCTGGTTTATATGCATATAATCATAATATTGATACTTCTGAGGACGATTACAAACGAATTATTTCAACCAGGACTTATGATGACCGTTTAAATACGATCAAAAATGTGCGTAAAGCTAAACTAACCGTATGCAGTGGCGGTATTATTGGTTTAGGTGAAACAGTAGAAGACCGCGTTTCGATGCTGCAGACTTTATCAAACATGGAAAAACATCCGGAATCGGTTCCGGTTAATGCATTGGTACCGGTAAAAGGAACGCCTTTAGAAAATCAACCACGTGTTCCGATCTGGGATATGGTAAGGATGATTGCGACTGCCCGTATCGTGATGCCAAATTCGGTCGTACGCTTATCGGCAGGCAGAAATGAAATGAGTACACTGGAGCAGGCATTTTGCTTTATGGCGGGTGCAAGTTCTATTTTTGCAGGCGATAAATTATTAACTACGCCAAATCCTGCTTTTGTAGATGATATGGCTATGTTTGAACTGTTGGGTTTAAAAACACGTGATGCCTTTAAAAATGGTCGTCCTGCGAATACAAGAATGGCAGAAGAAGCTGTTTAATCACAAAATATAATCAATTAAAAAAGTCCCGATTTTCTCGGGACTTTTTTTGTTTCCGGGCCAGCAGTAATTTCGAGCCAGATGCTTTATTATACTGCGGTTACCCTTACTTCAATATTTCCTTTGGTTGCCTTGGAATATGGACAGGCCCGGTGTGCTTTATCGGCTAAGGATTGCGCCTCTTCATGAGAGATTCCAGGGATATGTACATCCAAATCTGCCGAAAGTGCAAATGAGTTCCCATCCTTATTAAATGAAACCAATACCTTAACATTAGCTTCGCTAACATCAACACCTTCTCGTTCGGCTATAGAACCTAAAGCACCTAAATAGCAAGGTCCCCATGCTGCCGCAAATAATTCTTCAGGGTTTGTAGCACCTCCTTGTCCGCCTAGTTCCTTTGGCTTTCTTAAATCGAAATCTAAAATTCCATCACTCGATTTAACGTGTCCGTCTCTTCCTCCGGTAGCTGTCACATCAGCCGTATATAGCTTTTCCATCATAATATTCTTAATTGATTTAGATTAACAAATTATAGTTGTCTTTGTTTTTATATACTGCAAAGACTGCATAATCATACCAATAAAGTTATAATTGGGAATAAATGTGAGCAGATGATGGGCTGTTCATGTAAAAAAATAATATTTGAGATGATACCTAATTGGCGAAAAAATAATGTAAAATCAGTTTTTCGGTATTTATAAGCTAAACGCTTATTTTAAATAATTATTTGATAATCAGGGTTTTATTTCTATAAATGTTTGCAAATCCTTTTCACTTAAATCTTCGTATACACATTTATAAGTATTGGGTTTCGTGTAAAAAACCATGACTTTGACTTGACATAAAAAGCGCTAAACGTACCAAAACGATATTTTTATATCATAACAGCTAAAAATCATCCCAATGGCAAATAGATTGTTTTTGTTGATGTTCATAGCAATTATTGTTATGCCATCCAGATTAAATGCGCAGTCCTCTCCTGAGAATATTGGATTTGAAAAAGGAAATTTTCAAAACTGGAAAATTTATGCGGGTTCCATTGCAATCGAAAATAACCAGAATGTAGTTACGATGAACGAAGTGACCAAACCTATTTCGGGGCGGCATACCATCATCAGCAATAAAAATCTGGTTGATCAATACGGCGGTTTTCATTTAATCCCGCCATCCGGAGGAAATTATTCTGTTAAATTAGGCAACAATGCCACCGGTGCACAGATCGATGGAATATCTTATGAAGTTAGCGTTCCAACCGATCAACCAACATTTACATTAACTTACCAATATGCTGTTGTTTTAGAAGATCCAGATCACGAACCATTTGAACAACCCCGGTTTGTTGCCCGGGTTAAAGATATGGAGAAAAACGAATACATTCCATGCGCATCATTTGAATATGTAGCTACGTCATCATTGCCAGGCTTTAAAAAGTCAGCAGATTATGATAATGTGATTTATAAAGATTGGTCGCCTGTTACCATTAATTTATCGGGTTATCAGGGTAAAAAACTGCTTATCGAGTTTATCAGTACCGATTGTTCCCGGGGACAGCATTTTGGCTATGCTTATGTAAATATCAAAAATGTATACGGAGATTTAATTACCGGCAATACTTATTGTGCCAATGCCGATGCTGTTAACTTATCTGGTCCGAGCGGCTACCAAACCTACAACTGGTATAGTGAAGACCGATCGATAAAATATGGTTCCGGGCAATCGATCAATATAAAACCAAAACCTGCGGATGGTTCGCGTATCCTGCTGGATGTAACACCTTACTTAGGTTTTGGCTGTCCAAATACAGTAAGTACCGTTGTTAAGGGTATAGGCTATGAATTTAATGTTTTAAAAAAAGATGTGGTATGCCAGAATGCTGAGATAGACCTTTTGGATTCCAAGTACATTCTGAACAAAACGGAAGGTTTTACTTACCAGGTTTATGAGGACAAGGATTTAACCAAGCCGGTAAATGGGCTGATTAAAATTATTTCCGATAAAACTTTTTACATTAAAGGCAGCAATAATAAAGGTTGTGAAAGTATTGTTCCAGTAGAGATTTCGATTTTTAATACAGCAAACATCAGTATTAAAAATCCAAAAGAGGTTTGTTATTCAGAAAAAATAGACATTACAGATGCAGCTTTATACATAGGTAATTTAGAAGGAATTACCAGGTCATATTTTGCCGATGAAGCAGCTACTCAAATCATTTCAGATCCACAGCACATCAGTAAATCAGGAAAGTATTTTATCAGATTTTCCAACCAATCGGGCTGCAGTAAAATTGTCCCTATTGAAGTAAACATCAAAAATAAGCCAATTCTAAAAGTAAGCAATCCTAAACCTTTATGCATATCAACAAAAGTTGATATCACTGCGGCAGCTTATTACGCAGGAAGTGATGCTACGTTCAAATACAGTTTTTATGCAGATGAAGCCTTTTCCATCCCCTTAACTAACCCTAAAGAGATTGATCAATCGGGTACTTATTATGTAAAAGCAACCAATGCAGAGGGTTGCACGGTAACTGATAAAATTGAAGTAACAATCAATGATATGCCTGTACTTCAAATCAAAAATCCTGAAACAGCATGTTATCCGGACAAGGTTGATATTTCTAATCCGGAGCTTTATAGTGGATCGAGCAATAATTTAAAATTTTCATTTTTTTACGATGCAGCTTTAAGCAAGCAGATTTCTTCTCCTAAAGCGATTGCCAAAGCCGGAACTTATTATGTTAAAGCAGTAAATGATGGAGGCTGTTTTACATCAGGCAAAATACAGGTTAGCTTTAACACTGCACCAACCCTAGTACTCCATAACCCAAGGGCAGCTTTTGAGCAGGATTTTATCGATTTAACCGCACAGGAAATAACTGAAGGGAGTAGTCCATATGTAAAAGTGGGTTATTATGAAGATGAAAAACTAAAAAGACCTTTAGCTGACCCTAAAAGAGTAAACAAGGCCGGTGTTTATTATATTACGATACAGAATGAACAGGGATGTGTAGCCTCTGCACCAATTGAACTGGAAATTTTACCTCAGCCAAAAATAATTGTTCCAACGGCATTTACCCCTCAAAGAGAAACGAATAACCGCCTTTATCCATTTTTGGTAGGTATTCAAAAGTTAACCAGTTTTAAGATATACAATAAATGGGGAATATTGGTCTATCAAAGCGCTGATTTGGCAAATGGAGGATGGGATGGACAGTTTAACAGCAAAATGCAACCACTGGAAACATTTTCTTGGTTTGCAGAAGGCATTGACACCTCGGGTGGGAAAATCCAATCAAAAGGAAAAACTATACTAATACTATAATGTACAGATCGCTGCTCATTTTTTATTTATGCCTCACTACTGTTTGTTGTTGGGCACAGGACCCGAAGTTTTCGCAATACTTCGCTGCACCTTTAAGCTTAAACCCTGCATTTACCGGTTTTTTTGATGGCGATTATAGAATTGCCGTCAATACCAGGCAGCAATGGGGCAATCTTGGTGATCCTTACAATACCTATAGTGTATCTGGCGATCTGAAATTGATAGAAGACGAAAACTTTACAAACAGCTATTTCAGCTTGGGTTTAAGTGGCCTGTTTGACGAATCTTTAAATAAAGCATTAAAATCGCAATACATTAGTGCCAGTGTTTCATACTATCAATATATGGACGAAGAACATCGTTTTAAATTTGGTTTGGCACCGCAACTTGCTTATGTCTCCAGGTATCTGGATTACAATAAACTCACTTTTGCTTCTCAATATAATGGTGCTGGCGGTTTTGATAATTCAATGCCTAATTATCTGGATTTAAAGAATGATAGAACATCCTATTTTGACTTAAATATCGGGGCTAATTTCGCTGCCAATTTTGATTATTGGAGTATAGCCCTCGGATATGCGCAATACCATCTCACTAAACCCCGCGAATCTATGCTAAGCAACAGCAACGAGGTGGTTGCTGCAAGAAGGGCCGTCAATTTAGGCTTGTTTTACTTATTGAATAATAACATTGATTTAAATTTTACAGGAGTTTACAATGCGCAGAAAAACAACAGGGATGTTATTTTCGGCACTGTAGTAGGTTTGCAACCTGGAGATGAAACTAAAATGAAACTGAATGTCGGCATGTGGTACAAATTTAACGAAGCTTCATTTTATCCTTATTTTGGTATAGCCATAAAGAATATTAGTGCGGGAATTAATTATACCGTTTACGGAAATAAATTAATGAGTGCTACACCACGCACGTACGAACTTTCTTTGATCTACAGGCATAACAACTTTAAAGGCTTTAAAGTGCCGTGCCCTAAATTCTGAGATAGCCTGTTATGCCTTAAAGCTTTATTTTTACTGATAGTTTGTAAATATCGTAGGCTACTTTCTGGATCAGATCGAATTGTTCCGGAACCAGATCTTCACCTTTTTTTATTGCTAAACCATTATCATTTAACCTGATTAAAGGCACATTGTCTACTACACTTTTTCCTCGCTCCAGGTTATCAACAGATGCATCCAGCAAGTAATTGGTGTTATTGGCGATCGGTTTTAAGGTTTCAAAACTCTCGAATATAAACTGGTGTTCCTTATTATAGAGCGATAGCGTTGCAACATATGATGACAATAAATGGCTGAGTGCTGTAAACTGATGTACTTCTTTAATAAACAATTGCTTGCTTTTGGGTTCAGAGAACATCCTTTGAAATAAAGAAGCCAAATTAGCGGTACTTACATAAACCTCTTTACGGGCCAGCTTATATTCCGTTCTATTGTAATTTTTCTCAAAATACAATTTAATCACCTGTTCGTAATAAGCTTTATTTGCTTTCAGCATATCTACCATAGCTTCTTTCAGTTTTTCGTACTCCCAGGTTGGGAATAAAGAATAACTGGCCAGCAAAGCAATACCGGAGCCAATAAATGTATCATAAATCCGCTCACGTGCCAATGCTATCGATCCCATCCCTAGAAAATCGAACAGGATCAGGATATAAGGAGTCATAAAGAGTACGCTTACCACATAATTTTTCCTTTGAAAACTATAACAGCCAATCATGCAAATCAACAGGATTGCAAACAAAGTATTCCGATCATGGATATAAGTAATTACGCCCATACCAATAAAAGCCCCGACTGTGGTACCGATCAAACGCTGATAATTACGTTCTTTGGTTAAGCTGAATCCCGGTTTTGAAATCACAAGAATGGTGAGGAGAATCCAGTAGCTGTGCGAAAAATCGAGAATCTGGGCCACTATAAAACCCAGTAACATCACTACGGTAACCCGTAACGAGTGCCTGAAAGTAGAAGAGGTGTAGGTTAAGTTTTCCGTGAAGAGTTTGAAATCGAATTTTTGCCTGGTGATAAATTTCTCGGTATCAACCTCGGCTTTTCTAATATCCTTGCTGTTTCTGATTTTAAAATAGCTGAAAATAGTTTTAACCCTGGCCAGAATATTTTCGATGTTTACCTCAATATTTTTTAAGGCAATAATACCCAGCGTATTGTACTCCTGATTTTGATTATTCTTTTCCAGATTGTTGATTTTAATCTTTAACCGTTCGATCTCAATTAATAAACGTTTCGAAACAACAGGCATTCCGCCACTTTTCAGGGCAAATGCAATATCATCAAGGGCATATGAAATCCGCTTGATGGCCATTTCATAATCTGATAAGATGCCTGCTTTATCAAACTGATCGTGGAGTTGCTGGTAATTATAATAGGTAGACATTACCTGCTCAAACAGATCAACCATATCTACAAATACCAATAATAAAAATCTACCTTCAGGGGTAGAATCTCTCACAATTTCGCGTGTTCTGAATAACAATTCTCTTACTGCATCCTGTTTTTCGTGAACAGACACCTGAAGTTGTAACAGTTCTGAATAAGTTTTATCGTAGTTATTATTCTGATGATAAAACTTGGCTTTTTCGCGCAGAAATTCTGCCACTTCTAAAATAGAATCACTTAACGATTGCTGCACCAAACGAAAAGGACGTAAGCGATACACAAAATAGCTTAAACCGGTGTACCACAAGCTACCGGCCAGCACCAAGCCAGCGTGTAACAAGACCTCTTGCCATGGGCGGATATCATCAATACTCAATACCATGATCAGCAAAACGGCAGTACCCACTGATGCTGCCCTGATGCCATAGATATAAAACATCGAAAATACAAAGCTCGATACGGCCAATAAAAAGCCAATAAAATAATGATTTTTATTGGTTAGGCCTGTTATAATGGAAAAAGTAAAAATGAGTGCCGTAGTAATCAGCATGGCGTTTCTGCGGTGTACCATTGGACCCGGACTATCTACCACACTTACACATAAAGCGCCCAAAGATAAAGTCATGCCGTATTTTAGCAAGCCAAACTGGGCAAGAATTAAAGAGGGGAGCAGTACCCCCATGGTAATGCGTAGGCCATCTGCAAAATAGGTACTCAATAAAAAGTCTTGTATATTTCTAATGGGTTGCCTGATCTGCATGTTACAAAAATAACACAATACCGATGTTTTTTGTTGAGATTAAAATTAAGTTTTTTTCTTTTTTTTTAATTTTTACGCAGAAAAACAGTAATTATCTGATTAATAATTTGATACGTAATGTTTGTAAGTGTGATGGCTATGATTGTTAATAACCTTTAAGGTGTTGCGATTTTGGTAATTCAAACCAAGATTATTTAAATTTAATATGTTGATAAACAGTGTATTTAAGTGGATAACTTTGTTTATAAAAACGTTCACTTTTCTCTTGACAAATGGATGCTTTCCAGCTAAATTAGATGATATCAAATACGAAGTACTTTGAATTCTGATAAAACAGTCCAAAAGAGATAGAGAACCGAAAGGGGAATTATTTCGGAATGTTTACGGGGAAAACGATTAATTTCTGAAAGGGTTGAACCGAGTAAGAAATATATATAACCATCAAAAGATTGGATCATAAGAAAATCGCACAGGCCCAGACAGAGCTTATAGAAAGTTACGAAGTTTACGGACAGAAGAGCTGGAAATAAATTTTCACGAATCGCAAAAGTTGTAAAACCTAACGATAACGGAAAAATCAAAGTAACAAGAATTAGATGCTTTAAAAGCGACTAAGGTTGTTTTTAGAGTTAAAACGGGGAACTGAATCGAAAGAAGAAGGACCCCGTTTTTATTTTGCCCTAAAATTTTGATACTTTCGATCAAAAAAAGAATAGCGGAATCTTCCACATATTATTCCTAAAACATTAAATTTACCAAATGGCCAAAAAAGGTAAATCAATCTCCAGCCCATCAAAAAAGATATTCGTTCTAGATACCTCGGTTATTTTATACGATCATGATGCGATAAACAACTTCCAAGAACATGATGTTGCCATTCCCATCCAGGTTTTAGAAGAACTTGATCATTTTAAAAGTGGTAATGACACCCGAAATTTCGAAGCCAGAAGTTTTATCCGCCTTATTGATGAAACTTCCAAACAAAAACTGATCAGCGATTGGATTTCATTGAAAAGTCTCGAATCAGGGAAATTTAAGGTCATCTTAAATGAAAAGCCATTAGCAGTAAATGCAGAGGAGGTGTATGGAAAAGGCAAAACAGACCATAAGATTTTAAACGCAGCATTAAGTTTAAAAGCAGAATATCCCGATAAAAAAGTAATACTGGTATCGAAAGACATCTGCCTGAGGTTAAAAGCCAAGGCTTTGGATTTAAACGCAGAAGATTACGAAACTGGTAAGATTAAAAATGTAGATGAACTTTACGCCGGAAAGACAGAATTGACCGATTTTCCAGTCGAAATTATAGCGCGCGTAAAAAAACAACCATTTATTGATGCGGTTGAAATAGCATTACCAAGCCAAAATGCCAATCATTTTTATGTTTTAAAAAATAAGAGAAAAACTGCGAATGTATTTTATAACCATTATTTAAAAACAATCTCGGCAGTTTCTACCAATCCGGTATTTAAAATCCAACCTAAAAATATGGAGCAGGCCTTTGCCATCCACGCACTTTTAGATCCGGAGATCAAGCTGGTAAGCATACAGGGCAATGCCGGAACCGGAAAAACCTTATTGGCGCTGGCCAGCGCTTTAGAACAGCGTAAAAACTTTAGGCAGATTTATGTTACCCGGCCGATTGTTTCTTTGAGCAATAAAGATATTGGCTTCCTGCCGGGTGATGCCAAATCGAAAACAGATCCTTTTATGGCGCCCATCTGGGATAATTTACGGTTTATCAAAGAGCAATTTACCGGTGACGATAAAATGTCGGAAAAGATCGAAGAACTGATCACGACCGAAAAAATAGCTGTTGCACCATTGGCCTTTATCAGAGGCAGAACCCTCACCAAAATCTTCTTTATTATTGATGAGGCGCAGAACTTAACGCCTCATGAGGTAAAAACAATCATTTCGAGGGCAGGAGAGCATACCAAGATTGTATTTACAGGCGATATTTACCAGATTGATACGCCTTATCTTGATTCGGAAAGCAATGGGCTTTCGTACCTGATTGAAAATGCGAAGAACCATCCGCTTTACGCACATATTACCCTCCAAAAAGGGGAGCGGAGCGAGTTGGCCAATTTGGCGAATGAGTTGTTGTAAGATCTTATGCCCAATTAAGCGATCGTCTTTTCGGATGGATTGCAGCGAAGTTAAAATCTATCTCGAGGGTAGATCTCTCCATTCCGCTACGCTTCAGTAGAGATGAAGATTTTTCTTATATAGATAAGCCACATTTGTGACTAATGATATTTCTTCAAGCTCCTCAAACAAATAAATAACCCAATCAAAGTTAAAACCGCACTTAGTATAAACGGTGCCCCCGGGAAATAAACAGGTGCTTTCCCTTCTATAAAATAAGCAAAAATATGTGTCATTACCCAAGGCGCGAATATGGCGGCCAAACTTTGTAAACCGGTTAAAACACCTTGCATTTCGCCCTGTGCATTAGCAGGTACCTGATTGGAAATAAGTCCCTGCATAGCTGGTCCGCCTATTCCGGCCAAACCATAAGGGAGCATAAAGGCAAACATCATCCAGCCTTTGGATGCAAAAGCAAAGGCTACGAAGCCGATTACATACAAAATGAGGCCAAAGTATACGGCTTTCTTTTCGCCTATTTTTGGCAGAATCACCCTGATTAATCCACCCTGTACAATTCCGATCACCAAACCCACAAAGCCTAGCGAATAACCCACCCACGCTGCATCCCAGTTAAATTTCTCCATGGTATAAAATGTCCAGTTCGATTGAACTGAATGACTGGAAAAATACAGCAGGAATAATGTAGCCATTAACCCCGCCAATGCCGGATATTTACCTATACGCTGTAAGGAGCCAATGGGGTTGGCCCTTTTCCAGTCAAAAGCCCTGCGTTTTTCAACCGGTAAAGATTCTGGCAATATAAAATAACCATAAAGCCAGTTAATTAGTGATAAGCCTGCGGCAACCATAAAAGGCACACGGGTACCAAAATGGCTAAAAACACCACCTAAAACCGGTCCTAATATAAAACCAACACCAAATGCAGCACCAACCAAACCAAAATTCTGTGCTCTTTTCTCAGGAGGCGAAACATCTGCAATATAAGCCTGGGCAGTAGTAAAACTGGCTCCAGTAATACCTGCAATTATACGCCCTACAAATAACCAGATAATGGAAGGGGCAAAGGCTAAAAAGATATAATCGATTCCTAAACCAAACAAAGAACTTAACAATACCGGTCTTCTTCCATACCGATCGCTCATTGCGCCGATGACCGGAGAAAATATAAATTGTACCATTGCATAGGCCAGCGTTAGCCAGCCCCCATATTCTGCTGCCAAACCGAAGCCGCCACCGGTAAAATCCTGTATAAGTTTGGGTAATACCGGAATAATCAGCCCAAAGCCTGTAAAATCGATCAGGAGGGTTACCATAATAAAACTCATTGCAGATTTCTTCTCGTTTGCCATCTTTAAAAGGTTGAAAAACAAAAGTATCAGAATTACTTCAGAATGTAAATTTTAGTTCTACAAACCTGCGAGGGTTTAAATCATCAGATTAAGGCAGAACCCCTGTTCATAAACCTGATCAAGCGGAAAGCCCGCAACCCGATTAAACGCCGTCTATGCTGTCGTTTATTGAGTGCTTGCTTATTTTACAGGTTTCATCGGGGAGGACTTGCAGCGGTAACAGGGCTGCAGGCCGCCATTCACACTGCACCCTACATTTCAAAAAAAATATCAATCCAATCCGGCAAACCTACCAGAATTCAAAAACCTGACAGGCTTAAATCAAAAACCCTTAAACTGACCTTCAATAAATCAAAAATACTCCAGTCATTAAAAACCTATCACAACGGTCAAAAATTTTCCACAATGCCTTAATCCGGCTAAATTTTGCTAAATTCGCAAGGTTATAGTAATACCCTTTTTTAATATCGTTTTAAGTAGCGAGAATAATAATTTATGGCAGAAGATTTAGAAAATCAGCAGAACGACAAAATCATTCCAATTAACATAGAAGAGCAGATGAAATCGGCCTACATTGATTACTCAATGTCGGTTATCGTATCCAGGGCTTTGCCTGATGTACGCGATGGATTAAAACCGGTACACCGCCGTGTTTTATATGGTATGCTCGATCTTGGTGTAACCAGCAATAAACCACATAAAAAATCTGCCCGTATTGTAGGGGAGGTTTTAGGTAAGTATCACCCACATGGTGATGCATCTGTATACTTTACCATGGTTCGTATGGCCCAGGACTGGAGCTTACGCTATCCAATGGTTGATGGTCAGGGAAACTTTGGCCACATTGATGGCGATTCTCCGGCGGCAATGCGTTATACCGAGGCACGCTTTTCGAAAATTGCGGAAGAAATGCTTGCCGATATCAATAAAGATACGGTAGATTTTCAGTTAAACTTTGATGATACTTTACAGGAGCCAACTGTTTTACCTGCAAAAATCCCTAACTTATTGGTGAACGGATCTTCTGGTATTGCCGTAGGTATGGCCACCAATATGGCACCTCACAATTTAACCGAAGTAATTGATGGGGTGGTAAATTATATCGACAATAGAGATATTACTATAGAGGAATTAATGAAGTTTGTAAAAGCTCCTGATTTCCCTACAGGTGGTATTATTTATGGATATACTGGTGTAAAGGAAGCTTTCGAAACCGGCCGTGGACGTATTGTTATGCGTGCAAAGGCTGAAATTGAAAGCATTAAAGACCGTGAAGTAATTATTGTTACCGAAATTCCTTACCAGGTTAACAAGGCCCAGATGATTGAGCGTACTGCTGAATTGGTAGGCGAGAAAAAACTGGAAGGTATTTCCAACATTAAAGACGAATCGAATAAAGATGGTATCCGCATCGTGTACGAAATTAAACGCGATGCCAATGCCTCTATCGTTTTAAACAACCTATATAAGTATACCGCTTTACAAACCTCTTTCAGCGTAAATAACATTGCACTGGTAAAAGGCCGTCCGCAAATGTTAAATCTTAAAGATTTAATTGTGCATTTTGTGGATCACCGCCACGATGTAATTGTTCGCCGTACAAAATACGAATTGGCTGAGGCTGAAAAACGTGCACACATTTTAGAAGGTTATTTAATTGCTTTAGATCATCTGGATGAAGTAATTAAATTGATACGTGCGTCTGAAACACCAGAAGAAGCCCGTTTAGGCTTAATGGAAAAATTCGGCCTGAGCGACCTTCAGGCCCGTGCCATTCTGGATATGACGCTTCGCCGTTTAACCGGACTAGAGCGCGATAAGATCAAAGAAGAGTACGCTGAATTGATGAAAACCATCGAATATTTGAAATCTATTCTGGCAGACGAAGGTTTACGGATGAAAATCATCAAAGATGAACTGGAAGAAGTAAAACAGAAATTTGGCGACGAACGTAAAACCACAATCGTTCACTCGGCTGAAGATATGAGTATGGAAGATTTCATCGACGATGAAGAAGTAGTGATTACCATATCTCATGAAGGTTATGTTAAACGTACGCCAGCAAGCGAATTTAAAGCGCAGGGCAGGGGCGGAAAAGGTTCTAAAGGCAGTACCTCAAGAAATGAAGATTTTATTGAGCATATGCTGGTTGCCACCAATCACAATTATATGTTATTCTTTACCGAAGCCGGAAGGTGTTTCTGGCTAAGGGTATACGAAATTCCGGAAGGTTCAAGAACCAGTAAAGGAAGGGCGATACAGAATATCATCAACATTCCGAAAGAAGAGAAAATTAAGGCTTATATTAAAGTTAAAAACCTTAAAGACCAGGAGTATTTAGAGAACAACTTCATCATTATGTGTACTAAAAAAGGTACCATCAAGAAAACTTCTCTTGAAGCGTACTCAAGGCCGCGTGTAAATGGTATCAATGCCATTAACATCAATGAAGGCGACATTTTGTTAGAAGCTTGTTTAACTAACGGACAAAGCGAAATTGTAATGGCATTGCGATCAGGCAGGGCTATCCGTTTCAACGAAAGTACCGTTCGTCCGATGGGTAGAACCGCTACCGGCGTACGTGGTGTAAGGCTTGCGCATGATCAGGATGAAGTTGTTGGCATGATTGCTGTAAACAATCCTGAGGTTACCGTGTTAGTAGTATCAGAAAAAGGATACGGTAAACGTACAGATATTGAAGATTACCGTGTAACCAACCGTGGTGGTAAAGGGGTAAAAACCATTAATGTTACTGAAAAAACCGGACAATTGGTTTCCATAAAAGACGTTACTGACAGCGAAGATCTGATGATCATTAACCGATCAGGCATTGTAATCAGGATTCCGGTTTCAGCATTAAGGGTAATGGGCCGCGCTACGCAAGGCGTTCGTTTAATCTCATTAAAAGGCGATGACGAGATTGCTTCGGTAACCAAAATCGATCACGAGGAAGATGCAGAAGAAACAGTAGATTTAACTGATGTTGTAGTTACAGATGGCGAAGAACTGGAAGCCGATACTACACCGGAAGCCGAAGACACTGAAGAGGAAGAGGGCGAATCAGATCGTGAAACGGAAGAAGAAAATTAACTAAAAATAAGATTAGAATAAAAATTATGAAAAGAGTATTTCTAAGTATAGTTTTAGCAGGTGCGGTAAGCACTGCATTTGCTCAGAAAAGTGAAGTTAATGCCGCTAAAAATGATTGGAATTTGTTCCAGATAACCAATTCAAATGCATCAACTCCATTAGCCAAGAAACTTGAAGCTTTAGCAAAAGGTTTAGCCCATACAGATAAAGCTATTGCTGATGAAAAATCTAAAACGATGCCTGAAGCCTGGTCTTACCGCGCTTTATTCGCATCTTCTGTAGCAATTTTAGATTCAACCAGCACTGCAAACGCTGATGCAAATTTAAAAATTGCTCAGGATGCCATTGCAGAAGCAAAGAAATTAGATACTAAGGGAAGTGAGAAAGACAACATCAGTTCTGCTGAAACCAATGTGAGCAACGCTGTTAGAAATGGAGGTGTAATTGCCTATAATAAAAAAGATTACAAAACAGCCTACGAAAAATTTGTAGCTGCAACCGTAATTAATCCACAGGATACCGCAATGTATTTAAATGCGGGTATTGCAGCGAGGAATATTGAGGATTATCCGGGTATGATTACTCAATTTAAAAAAGTAATTTCTTTAAATTCACCACAGTCTAAAGATTTATATTCTGAAATTATCAACGCTGTTTTAAGCAAACAAAAAGATACTACGGCTGCTTTAGCTATTATTAAAGAAGCAAATGCAAAATTCCCGGAAAATACAGATTGGATCAAAACTGAAACACAAATCTATATCAACAGGGGTGATGTAGCAAAATCAGAGCAGATGTTAACCGCCTTGGCCACAAAAGAGCCAAACAATGCGAACTATCAGGTTTTACTTGGCAATATCTATTTCAGTCAGGCTCTAAAATTACAGGCCGACAGAAATAAAATCGACCCTAAAAAAGTGAAAGAATTTAATGAAGTAACCGGTAAAATGAATGCTTTGTTAGATAAATCGCTTCCTTTTTATAAAAAAGCTTTAGAAGTTGATGCTAAAAACGAAGGCGCTTTGGAAACGTTGAAAACAATCTATGCTTTTAGAAATGATACCAAAAATTATGAAGATATCAAGAAACGTTTAGACGCATTGCCTAAACAATAATTCTGATACCGATCTAAAAAAAGAGCCCCGAAATTTCGGGGCTCTTTTTTTTATGTTTATTTTTATGGTTTATTACGGTTTTATCACATTATTTAGCTCATGCAAAATTGCTTTAAAATATCATTAATCGCCTTAATTTTCGTCTCTTTTAATGCTGTAGCTCAAAAAACCCAAATTCTTATTGCCAGAAATGCCGTGGGTAAACTGCAGGCAGCTATTGCCAATAAAGAAGATGAAAAAAAGCAACTTGCTATCATAAGTGAAGGGTTGAAGGCAATTGAGTCTGCAGAAAAGGATAATAAAACAAAAAACTGGGCGGAAACCTGGTCGATAAAGTCTTACTTAATGTCGTTTGCGACCTTAATCGATACAGATCCCAATAATGCCAATAAGTATTATGATAATGCGATTGATGCTGTTGCCAAAGCAAAATCACTTGACCGTTATGATGATAATTCGGGGTTAATTAAGGCTTCCAGCCATAATATCCTGATCAAAAAACAAGAAAAAGGCAATGAAGCTTTTTTTAACAACGACTTTAAAGAAGCGTTTGCAGACTTAAAGGAAGTTGGCGATAATTTTCCGGCAGATACCACCTTAGCCTTAAATACAGCCATTTGCGCCTTAAATATCCAGGCTTATGATGAAGCTTTAACTTACTTTAAGCGCGCTAAAGAAAACGGAATTAAAAATCCATCTGTTTTTCAGAAAATGGCACAAATGTATGTGGTTAAATCGGAAAGTGAAACTGCGATAAAAACATTAGAAGACGGACTGGCGCTTAATCCGTTTAACCATTTCTTAACCAACGATTATATCAATCTTTTACTCGATACCGAAAATTTTAGTAAAGCACAAGGATTGATTGAAAGCAATTTAAAAGTAGAAAAAGGCAATAAATTACTGTATTTTCTATATGGATACCTGCAACAGGTTGGCGGCAATAATGCTACAGCAATTTTAGCTTATGAAAAGGCATTGTCTACCGATCAAAATTATTTTGACGCACTATACCAATTGAGCTTAGCGTATATTAATACAGCCAACGAAACCCTGAGTAAAAATGAGGCAGATAAAGCAGCAAAATATAATGGATTAATTAATCATGCACAGTTTGCTTTGCAGCGGGCCAATGAAATTAATCCGAACGATAAAAAAACTGTACAGTTACTGATCGATATTTACACCAAAAAGAAAGCTACCGATAAAGTTCAGGAGCTAAACCGAAAACTTCAGGAATTATAGTTGATTTCAGGAATTACCCTGATAGGGCAGTTATAAAATAATCAACTTAACATAATATTAATTATAGGACAAAACATTACATAGTAAATCTTTGAACTGTATCAGGAATGCACTGGCTAAATTGCAATGGCTTTAGAGTGAACGATATTAACTATATCTAACTCTTTTACCTGTTACACCACTCAATATTTAGTATTAAATCTACTTTAATATATTTTAATTAATACTTTTATAATCCTGATTTAACAGATTACCAAAAAAAATTTAGGATCTTTATGTTATACTAAAACCATTTATTATGAAAAAGATCATTTCAATTTGCATGCTTGTATTATGTGTTGTATCCTTAACAACATATGCCACACCAGAAATACCAAAACCAGTTAGCAGCAACAAAGCTAAAGTAACTACTTACAATATTCGTTTGGGTTACAGAAATCTTGATGGCAGTGTAACCACTTCAGTATCTACAGAATCACCAGGCTTTACCATTTACAATCAGGAAAGCGGTGATGATTATTTTGTTGAAAATGGACCATCATCTTTCGGAACATTTTTACCTTATCAGTTACCTGGTATAATTAACGGTTTACCTGCAGGGACCTATGAGTTTAGCGCAGAAAGAGGTCAGGGAAACTGGACGGGTTATGGATCTATTACCGTAACCTTATCTCCGGAAATGATAGGTGCTGATGGTTACGTAACGATTTATGTTCCTATCGCCTGGGAGGAATAATTTTTTCTGATTAAAGTAAATAGTCCTGAATAAATTAGGACTATTTACATTCTTTATTTACAGGTACAGTATAATTAAGATACCTGAAGAAATTATCAAAGCCGCTTTGATTATGCAAAAGACCATATATGATCACCTTAAATTGATTATCAAGTACCCCAAAAGCGCCTAATTCATCGTAAAACAGATCTCTGGCTTTTTTAGCATCATTTAAAGGATTATTTCGTTCTTCAGTTTGAACCTTATCATCTTTGAGCAAACGGTGGTAAGGCTGCCTGGGAAACAATAAAGGCGATAACATTAAAGTATCAATAGCCTTGTCAAATCCCCATTCAGCATGACCAAAAAGACGCTGCAAGTAAGCCAGATCATGTGCCATAATATTATGTCCACAAATAAATTCGCACTGCCTGATAAATTGTATAAATTCTTCAGGCTGATTTTTATGAAAGCCCGGCCCATTCGATAAAACACAGCCAATATCAAGCAATTGTATGCCTGTGGCATTTAGCTCTATATCAAAAAAGGCTATATTGTTCATCTTCAGTTCAAAATCTGATACATTCCCCTAAAATAGCTAAAGTATTGAAATTTAATACTACTTTAATAGTTATTACACATTTATAGTATTGATAAAATAAAAGCTACATTCTACTGATCTAAATATTGCAATTGGGATAACAAAACAATTTATAATCCTTACTTGTACTAAAAACATGTACGACCATTACAGTTTCGAAGAAGCTACTGCTTACCAGATTGAACTCGCCAAACAGTTAAAGTTTCAGCCGCTCCATAAAATGGAGACCATTGCAGGCGCTGACATCTCTTTTAATAAGGACAGTTCAACCATGTATGCCGGAATTGTAATGCTCACTTATCCGGGTATGGTCCTGAAATCTTTCGCTTTAGCAACTTATGAAACTAATTTTCCCTATAAGCCAGGTTTTTTAGGTTTTAAAGAAGTACCTGCGTTATTAAAAGTTTGGGAATTGATTGGGCATAAACCTGATGTTGTGGTACTGGATGGCAACGGAATTTTGCACCCGAGACGAATGGGTGTAGCTTCGCATTTTGGAATTTTGGCCAACCAAGCCACCATTGGTTGTGCCAAAAGCCTGTTATATGGAGAAAATCATGTACCGGAAAACAAGAAGTTAAGTACTTCAGCAATCAATAGTCATGGCGAAACCCTTGGTTTTGCTTTACGCACAAAAATCAATTGTGCGCCTGTTTTCGTATCTGCCGGTCACTTAATTACAGCTGACCAAAGTTTGGCGATTTTAAAAAACTGCGTGGGGAATTATCGCATTCCTGAACCAACCCGAATGGCGCACAACGTGGTAAATGACTTTAGAACCGGTAAACTGAAAGCTGGTTTTCATGAGGTATCAGCACCGCTGACTTTGTTTTGATTCAATCCGCTATGCTGAACTTATTCAGCATTTTCTGCAATAAAGACCCTGAAATAAATCCGATCAATATCGAATCAGGTTGACGACACTATCAACCTAAACCCAATTAATCCCTTTTTTAAGCAACTGCAAAGTTTTGTATTCTTCTGAATCTATGGCTGGCTGCACATTATAACCCCAGTTGGCCTGTGGTGGCAAACTCATTAAAATAGATTCAATCCGGCCATTGGTTTCCAGTCCGAATTTGGTTCCTGAATCGTATACCAGATTAAATTCTACATAACGGCTACGGCGCTGGTATTGCCAGTCTTTCTGTGCTTCGGTAAATTCTTTATCCCGGTTACGGTCAATTAATTCCGTGTAAATCGGTAAAAATGTTTCGCCAATATTGATAGAGAAATCTAAAATCTGCTCCCAAGATAAACTGGTGTTTTCCGGTTTTAAACGATCGTAAAAAATACCGCCAATACCACGGGTTTCTTCACGGTGTTTAATAAAGAAATAATCATCAGCGTGTGTTTTAAACTTAGGATAAAATTCAGCACTGAAATCATCGCAAGCCTGCTTTAACTTATGGTGAAAGAAACGGGCATCATTTTCGAAAACATAATGCGGCGTCAAATCGATACCGCCACCAAACCAACGCGTTTCCTCATTGAGTTCAAAGTAACGGATGTTCATATGAATAATTGGTACCAAAGGGTGATTCGGATGGATTACAATGGAAACGCCGGTAGCAAAAAAATCATCTTCTGTAACATTAAAGGCTTTTTTTACCGCTTCAGGCAGCTTACCATGTACAGCAGAAAAATTTACGCCTCCTTTTTCGATAATTGCACCATTTTGCATAATCCGGGTACGTCCACCTCCCCCACCATTTCTTTCCCAGCGCTCTTCTTCAAATTTCCCTTTGCCATCGGCAATTTCCAGTCCCCTGCAAATTTCATCCTGTATTTGCTTATACCTTTCTGCTACTTCTTCTTTGAACATGATGCTTTTTCTATTTCCATACAAATCTAAAGCTATTCAAGCAGCTATATTGATTTATGTTTAGATAGTACATTTTGTTGACATTGTTTTAGTCCGGAGTCCTATGGCTAATGTTCTAAGTAATTGAGGTCTTTATTAAAGCTTTCTTTTAAATAAGCAATAGAGATTATGGCAATTACGGTTACTATCCCCATCACGATAAAACCTGCCGAAACGATGTTGTAACGATGCACAAAAAATTCGAAAACAAAAGTGATCGGAATTAAAGCACCACGCACAAAGTTAGGTGCTGTTGTGGTAACAGTAGACCGGATGTTTGTACCAAACTGTTCAGCAGCGATGGTTACAAATGTAGCCCAATAGCCGACTGCAAAGCCCATAAACAGGCAGATCAGAATAAAATTACTTTCGGTTAAACCGGTACTGTTTAAATAAACAAGCACGGTAATTACGGATAAACATTGAAAAATAAGCACCGTTTTCTTACGCGATCTTAGAATCTGTGCCAAAACCCCACACACCACATCGCCGATGGCTATACCGAAATAAGTATACATAATGCCAGTACCCGCATTCAGGGCCTCTTTGGCGCCCAATGCTTTACCTATTTCTGGCGATTGGGTAACTAAAATGCCGACAATAAACCACAGCGGAAGGCCCAGGCAGATGCAGGCCAGGTATTTTAAAAATCTTTTACGATTGGAAAAAAGCATAAAGAAGTTCCCTTTCGAAACTGCTTTATCCTGCTCAGCATGTTTAAACATACCCGATTCGAATGTGCCTACACGCAACAGCAATAGAAGTAAGCCCATGCCACCACCTACAAAATAAGAAGTTTGCCAGGTAAAATGTTTGCCAATTGTAGCGGCAGCAGCTGCTCCCAGTAAACCTATGCCGGCAACCACCATGGTACCATAACCACGTTTTTCTTTATCCATGGTTTCGGTAACAAGGGTAATTCCAGCGCCCAACTCGCCCGCCAAACCAATGCCGGCTATAAACCTGATCATGGCATAGGTATGCACATCAGTAGCAAAACCATTGGCTATATTCGCCAGCGAATACATTAAAATTGAACCGAATAATACTTTAATCCTGCCAAATTTATCGCCGATAATGCCCCAGAGTAAGCCTCCAAGCAACAAACCGAACATCTGCATATTGATCACGTACTCACCTTCGGTACGCATATGCGCTGCAGAAACACCGATATCGGTAAAACTTTTTACCCGTACTACAGAAAACAAAACAAGATCGTAAATATCCACGAAATAGCCCAGAGCAGCTACAATTACTAAGAAAATTACATTACGGCTGTTGGTTTTTGTTTGATGCTCCATTTAATTATTTGGTTTAGACGCTGAAAGTACGCAATAACGCAAATATTTAAAATAGATTTCTAAAAATAAAAGCCACCCTGCATCAGGGTGGCTTTTAAGATCCTACATAGTAGGATTCTTTTTTGTTGTGTCAGGTGGCATTTTTGTGGTCGTGTCTGGCATTTTTTTAGATGTTGTATCCATTGGTGCCGTAGTAGTCGAATCCATCTTGGTACTGTCTGAAGAACCAGCCATGTTTTTTGACGAATTGCATGCTGATGTGGCTATCATAAGAGAGCCTGCAAAAGCAAGACTTAAGATTATTTTTTTCATAGTTTTTAATGTTATCTATCATCCAAACAACCTGATATCCATTTGGTTTTATTTTTTCGCTGAAAAGTATATTTTTAATGAATAATTACTGATTATTAAGTGCTTACAGGACATCGAAACATCATTTAGAACAAGATTGTACCTCGCCAAAAATGCTGAAAGTATAATTTTAGCTTATGATTTTGTTAAAAATCAGTTAACGCTATAAAATGGGATATTGTAGTAATTTATGAGGTTTCGTTCTTGTGATCTTAATCAGGAATATTTCCAGATTACAGAAATATGACTAAAACAACATCTGCAAAACTTTAAAAGATGATAAAACTTTCTGATATTAGTAAATATGATTATTTCTCAAAACACCCTTAAATGGGTAATGCGTTTTTATCCACCCCTATTTTTTCAACGCATTTGGGTTCAGAGATTTGAAAATGAATTTAGAAGCTGTACGGTTAAACTGAGCAAGAGTTTTCTGAATAAAAATTACAACGGCTCTATTTTTGGAGGTACTATTTATGCGGCTACTGATCCATTTTACGCGCTCCTATTTGATCAGTTGATGCAGCGCCGGGGATTTAAAGTCCGTGTTTGGTTAAAAAGTGCTTCCATACAATATCTGAAACCTGGCCGTTCTACCTTATACTTTACCATAGCGGTAACAGATGATATGCTTAAAGAAGCTGAACATGCCTTAAAAACAATCGGAAAGTTTGTAAAGGCCTATCCCATGGAGATCACCAACAAGCATGGCGAACTGTGTGCAACCGTCATGAATGAAGTATATATCCGAAACCTGCATCAGGGCGAAACACCCAGGGTTGCTTACTAATTTTTAGCTTATGCGGAGTATTAAGAGTTTAATTTTGCAGGGTGAAGGTGTGATGCTCGATTTTAAGAAAACCATTACAAGTACCGAGAAAATAGCCAAAAGTTTGGTCGCTTTCGCCAATAATAAAGGTGGTAAATTATTAATTGGGGTGGCAGATGATGGATCTATCAGAGGGGTAAAATCAGAAGAAGAAGAGAAATATATGATTTTAACGGCTGCTCACCAGTTCTGTAAACCGGCTATCGAACCTTATTTCGAGGAAATTTACGTGGATGATAAACTGGTTTTAGTCGTTGAAATACCGGAAAGTGATACTAAACCTCACTACGCACTTGATCAGCAAAAAAAATGGTGGGCCTATATCCGCATTGATGATAAAAGCGTTTTAGCCAGCCGGATTATTCTGGAAGTGCTGAAACAGGAAGATAAAAACAATGGTGTGCTTATCTCCTATTCCGAGAACGAAAAGAAACTGCTGGAATACCTGGAGCAGAATGAAAAAATAACACTGAAAGAGTTTAGCAAGTTGTTGCGAAGTTCGTACCGCAAGGCCCAAAAAGTATTGGTTAATTTAATTTTAACTAATGTAATTAAATCGCATACTACCGAAAAGGAAGAGTATTTTACAGCCGTGAGGTAGTTAGTTACGGTTATAATTTGATTTAATTAGGTGAATAATCATTCCCGCGCAGGCAGGAATCTTAATCTTTAGGCTTATCGCATTAAGATTCCCAATCGAGTTGAGAATGACGATTCCTCTCGCTAAGTATTCCGACTGAGCACAATCCAGAAAATTCGGAAGAAAAATCTATCTCTCTACATTTCTCCATTCACAGTGCTTCATTCGGAAGGTCGACCATTAAACACTAACTTTTCTACATTCCTATTTTATGATGTTTAAAAAACCGATCTTTGCCAACCTATGTTTTCTAAAATTTACACCCAATATAAACCCTATTATAAAGAAAATCTTCATTTGGCGCTACCAATTGTTGGTTCGCAGGTGGGCCATACTTTGGTACACATGGCCGATAGTATTATTGTGGGTCATTTTACCGATACCATTCAATTGGCTGCTGTTTCGTTGGTGAATAGTATATTTATGCTGATCCTCGTGATCGGGCTGGGTATTTCTTATGGATTAACCCCATTGATTGCACAGGAAAACGGCCGTCAGAAATATGATGAATGCGGAAAGCTTTTATCAAACAGTTTAATAATTAATATCTGTATCGGCGGATTGTTATACATTCTGGTGCAACTGGGGATATTTTTTGTTATCGATCACCTGGAGCAAACACCAGAGGTAGTACGCTACGCAAAACCTTATCTCAATCTTTTATCTGTTTCGATTATCCCTTTACTGATATTCCAGACGTTTAAACAATTTGCAGAAGGTTTAGGCTTTACTAAACAAGCCATGTTTGTTTCTATCTGGGGAAATGCCCTTAATATTATTTTAGGCATCATCTTCGTGAAAGGTATGTTCGGCATCAAATCTATGGGTGTTAGCGGTGTAGGTTTAAGTACTTTGATAGACAGGATTTTGATGGCCACTGTAATGTGCTTTTATGTTTTGCGATCAAAGCATTTTAAAAAATACCTGACCAGTTTTAAAGCCTCATTCTTTGATAAAATGAGGGCCATTAAGATTGCTAAAATCGGCATGCCCGTAGCCATGCAATATTCTTTTGAAATCAGTGCTTTTAGTGGTGCAGCGGTATTAATCGGTACCATTGGAGCAATTGAACAGGCCGCACATCAAATTGCCATCAGTCTGGCTGCCATGACATATATGATTGCCAGTGGTGTGGCATCGGCAGCAACCATAAAAACCGGAAATAACTTTGGAAAAAATAACTTTGCCGATCTACGCAAATCAGCCATTGCCAGCTATCATGTAATATTGCTGTTTATGTCGTGTACTGCGGTTATTTTCGTACTGGCTAATAACATTATGCCTTTTATCTATACCGAAGATGCAACGGTAATTCCAATTGCCGCACAACTGTTAATTATTGCAGGATTTTTTCAACTTTTTGATGGTACACAGGTGGTTGGACTAGGTGTTTTACGTGGCATAGGTGATGTTAACATACCAACCTTAATTACCTTTTTAGCCTATTGGATAGTTGGAATCCCCATTGGTTATGTATTGGGCTTTTATTTTAACTTAGGTGTTAATGGAATCTGGTATGGATTAACATTAGGCTTATTAACGGCCTCTATCCTGTTATTTTTAAGATTTCAAAACAAAACGAAAAGGTTAGCGGCTACATAGCGTAGTATATTCTGCTATAATCTTCATTGCAAGATAGCTCCTTTAGCCGACGAGGCAATCTTTATCGTATGGAATTACCTGCAGGTAAGATTGCTTCGTCGTTCCTCCTCGCAATGACGACGTTTTTTCAGAATAACAAAAATTATTTACCGCCAACATTCACCACAACACCTATAGTAAAAATAGAATTACCTGCTGACATATATTTACGGCTCTTTAAGCCGATATTACTGCTTGTGGTGTACTGAAGCTGAAAAGTTTTGCTCAGCGCCATACGTGTAAAGAAAACCGGTTCAAAGAAAATGTTATCTTCTTTGGGTTGCACTACACCATTTAAAAAGAAACGGTCCATTTTAACATGGCTGATTCTTAAAGCAGTACCGTAGTTAATGGGAAAATCGGTTCCGAACAAATGCAAATTATTTCTCTTTTTCGAGCTGTAGTTTACCTGTAAGAATGTTTTTCTGTAATCTACTTCCTGCAATTCAGAACTGACGAGGATATCGTTTTTATAATCACGGAAAGTGATATCGCTCCAACCCTTTCCTACGCCTGCATAAATTTCGATAATCCGGTTATCATCCGGACCAAAAGTATCAAAATAACCTCCTCCGATTTCAATCAGTTTATGTCCGAAATCTTTGCTTTTTCTTTCGCTGTTCATTCTCGAACCGCTAAACAGTACACCAATATGATCAGAAACAGCATAAGCACCGTTAACACTGGCATTGCCTTTTAAAGAGATATGAGCGCCGCCACTAAATTCACCCTGTCTACTTAACATAGGGGTATTTGGAACGTTTGGCATATAAACTGAAGAACAACTGACTGCAAAAAGCGCTAAAACCGGGAGTGTAAAACGTAAGTATTTAATCATAGGTGTTATATAAACAGATTTTGGAGGTAAAAATTGTGCTAAAGTTCCATTTTCATGAAATCCATCACCCTTTTGAACTCATCATGCAAACCAGCTTTCAGGTGGATTCTTTCTTTTGTAATGGGATGAACAAATCCTAATTCAGAAGCATGGAGCAACATGGTTGTCATGTCCCATTGTTCTTTAAAAAATTTGTTTTGTTTATTACAGCCATGTGTCCTGTCGCCAATAATCGGATGTAAAATATGGCTAAAGTGCCTTCTTAATTGGTGCATTCGCCCGGTTTTGGGTGTGGCTTCAACCAGCGAATACCTGGAGGTTGGATGTTTTCCAAAAGCCACTGCTACCTCTGCTCTCTGAAGCGTACTAAAGGAGGTGAAAGCTTCTTGCATGGTTCCGTTTTCCTTAGCTAAGGGATAATCAATATCCATGGCATCAGGTGTAAAGCCACGGAGAATAGCCAAATATTTTTTATTTGTCTCACTATTCATAAATTGCTGATGCATAGCAATTTCAGACTCCTTATCAAAAGCAAATAATAATATACCGCTTGTTTTCCTGTCTAACCGATGTACCGGGCTCACGTGCTTACCCACCTGATCTCTTAGCAACTGAAGGGCGAATTCCGTTGCATCTCTTGCGATGGAAGACTGATGCACCAGTAATCCATGAGGTTTATTAATGGCAATTAAATTTTCGTCCTGATAAATAATCTCCAACATATTAGCCGCGAAGATAATGATATTATGGTTTTGCCAAAGGGCTTATCCAAATAAATCAAAAGCGAGACGGTAGGTATTGCAATGCGCATCCACAATTTCCTTAATATCTGCTGAGTAGCCTCCGCCCATACTGATCTGCAGGGGCAGTTTTTTGTCTTTACAGGCCTGTAACACTATTCTATCACGTTCCTTGCATGCCGTTTTGCTTAATGCCAGTTTGCCCAATTTATCGGTGGTAAGTACATCTACACCAGAAAGGTAAAATACAAAATCAGGCCTGGCCCTTTCGAAAGCTTTCTTCAGATTTATCTTTAATGCAGACAGATATTCATCATCCTGTACACCATCATTTAAAGGGACATCAAGGCTTGAAACTTCTTTTTTAAAGGGGAAATTTTTATCGCCATGCATAGAAAAAGTGAATACTCTTTGCTCGTGTTGAAAAATTTCAGCAGTGCCATTTCCCTGGTGAACATCTAAATCGATAATTAAGATGCGATTAACTAAGTTTTTACTTAACAAATAGTTAGCAGCAATAGCCTGATCGTTTAATAAACAAAAACCTTCACCCCAGTTGCTACCTGCATGATGCGTGCCGCCTGCAACATTAAAAGCAATGCCATTCCCTATGGCAAAATGAGCCGCATCAATTGTGCCCTGCGTAATGATCAGTTCACGTTCCACAAGCTGGGCATTTAGTGGGAAACCAATCCTTCTCTGCTCTTTAGCGGGAAGTGTTAAATCCCTCAGCTGTTCCCAATATGCTTTTTTGTGAGAAAGGAGAATGATATCCTCCGAAACGCGCTCCGGACTAAATAAATTCTGTGGCACTATCGTTCCTTCATGTAAAAGCTGCTCGGGTATCAATTCATATTTTAGCATCGGAAAACGGTGTCCTTCAGGTAAAGGATGCGCGTAGAGCGGATGCCAGGCAATTTTGATCATTAGCCTAAAATTTCTCCTACATGTTTTTCAATATTGGTACAGATCTGATCCACAGGAAGGTCATTTGCATCGTAACCAAACGGATTTTCTATTTCTTCAGCTACCAACTCCAAACTCGCTAATACATAGAGGATAAAGGGAACAATCGGAACTACAAAATAACCTAAACTGAACACCCATCCAAAAGGTAAGGTAATTACATAAATAAAGATAAATTTTTTAATGAAAGCGCTGTATGAAAATGGAATCGGTGTATTTTTAATTCTTTCGCACGCGCCGCATATATCGGTAAATTGATTAAAATCAGCAGATAGTACAATGAATTGCTCCTGTGAGACGGAGCCCTTTTCCAGTAAATCATAAAACCTGTTTATTAAACTACCTGCAATCTGGTTTGGAATATGTTTGCCTTCTTCCACTTCAATCAGGATACTGTTTTTACCAAAATATAGTTTTTCACGCAGATGTTCCTTTAAACCAAAAGCATATTGAGGTATACCATATTCAAAAAAACGCACATCCTCATCTGAAAGTTTAAGCGACTTGATCTTCATGGCCAGGTTACGGCTCACGTTAGTTAATGACCCGAGCAACTTTCTGCCTTCCCACCACCTGTCGTACGCTGTATTTGTCCTAAAAACCAATAATAAGGATAACACGAAACCCAACAAACTGTGCATCATACCTACATTTGTTACGTAGCTGCTCTTGGAAAGCTGAAAGAAATTCAGTTCGGCATATGCCACCAAACCCGAAAAAACGGCCACTCCCAGCATTAATGGCCATAGTTTGATAAAAGTGTCGCTTTTGTGGATATGAAAAATGAATGTACTCCAGTCTTTGGGATTGTAATTGATCATTTATTGAATTTTATATTGATAAAGTGTTTTTCCTTTATGACCGTAAAACCGTTTTACTTACTTTTAAAAGCGCCTGGCCAGCCAGATAAACATCTTCAAAAGAGTTATATAATGGTACAGCACTCAGGCGGATTACATCAGGTTCTCGCCAGTCGCCAAGGATGTGGTTGGCCACTAAACCATCAAAGATCTGCTTACCGTTACGCTGTGCAATGATGGATAACTGTGCGCCTCTATCTTTCGATAACTGAGGCGTAATAATGTTATATTGCTTCACTCCTAAATCCTTATTTACTTCATTTACAATGAATTCTAAATAAGATGTTAAAGCGATACTTTTATTTCTCAATGGCGCTATAAACCCCGCCCGTTCAAAAATCAGAAGTGAAGCCTGGTACAATGCCATGGGCATTACCTGTGTGCAGCTGACCTGCCAGCCGTCCGCTCCGGCTTCTGGAATAAAGCCTTTTTCCATTTTAAAACGCTTACTTTCCTGGTAGCCCCACCATCCTGCAAAACGGTTTAACTGGTTATTGCTGAAATGTTTTTCATGAACAAAGATCCCGCTTATTCCTCCCGGACCTGAATTTTGGTACTTATATGAGCACCAGCAGGCAAAGTCAACCTCCCAATCATGAAGTTTTACAGGAACATTACCAGCGGCATGTGCCAGATCCCAGCCCACTATTGCACCGATTTCATGCCCCGCCCTGGTAATGGTTTCCATATCGTACCATTGTCCGGTGTAATAATTTATTCCGCCAAATAGAACCAAGGCGATTTCATCTGCATTTTCGTTGATTTTAGCCAAAATGTCTTCTGTATGGAGTATTTCTTCTCCTTCCTTCGGAAAAACTTCTATAATGGCTTCTTTTGGGTCGAAACCATGAAACCTTACCTGGCTTTCTATCGCATATTGATCGGACGGAAATGCACCACCTTCCATTATGATTTTGAAGCGTTTGCCTTTGGGCTGATAAAAGCTAACCATTAATAAATGAAGGTTTACTGTTAAGGTATTCATCGGACAAACCTCAGAAGGTAATGCGCCAACAATCGGAGCCATTAAATTTTTAAGTACTTTATGGTAGTACATCCAGGGTTCGTTTCCGTCGAACCAACCCTCCACGGCATAGTTAGCCCAGTTGTTAAGCTGACCTTGCAAGACTTTGCCAGCAACTTTAGGTTGAAGACCTAATGAATTGCCGCACAAATAAATAAAATCCTTTCCGTTATGGCTTGGAAATAAAAACTCAGCCCTGAATTGACGGAGCTGATCAGCCTCATCCTGTTGTTGAGCAAATGATAGTGTATTTTCAAAATTCATCAGGCCAATATTACAAAAAAAAGCAGGTATTGTTTCCAATCCTGCTTTTCAATTCTTTTCAATTTATTAGAATTTCATCGTATCATGCTTGCCCAGATCAGGCGTATCACCAGTAACAACTGCTTTTAATATGCTGAATAACACCACAATCTTTGAAGCCGATGAATCCCAGTATTCAGCTTCTTCAGGTGTAACTTTTATCAGAATTAATCTCGGATCTTCAACGCCATCAGGAAACCAGGCTTTTATAAAAGGCGAAAAATAAGCCTCTTTGCGTACTTTATCATCAACCAGCTCTGCCTTGCCTTTAACTGTCAAATACGTATTTTTAGACGGATCGCTGTAAGCTAACAGCACATTGTTTTCTTTTGAAATTTCTTTTGATTTCAGGGAATACTCATTGGTATAAAACCACAAACTGCCATCGTCTTCAATTTTTGCAGTTCCCATGGGCCTGCTTCCAAATTCATCACCTGAAGAAAATGTGGTAAACATACAGGTTCTTACACTTTCTGCCATTTCTTTTAAGATGGCTATATTTTTCTCGTTTTTCATGTTTTTGATTATTTATAGAGAAAAACAGCAAGCTCCCCAAAAGGTTTCTATAAATTAAACCTTATTTGGTTTACTCACATATTTATTGCCCTTAACAAAAAACCGCCAAGGCAATAATGCGTGCTCTTTAGCGTAAGCAATCCCTACGCGTGGGGTAGCAGCAATATCTTCTTCAGAATATCGGATGCCATGATCCTCGATCCAGATCTCATCATCAGAAAGATTTTTTGTATTGAAGGTTTGATCTATTCCTAATGCCTTTGCTGCTGAACCAGGTCCTGCAGAAACAGCACCCTTTGTATAAGGCATATTTCTCCGTTGTTCAATAATCTCTATTCCAGTGTGCGGTTCTATCCCCCTGATCAAAACAGCATGCGGATCGTCTTTAACCGAGGTAACTACATTAAAAAGATGATGCATGCCGTAACAGAGATACACATAAGCAATGCCGCCTGCACCGTACATGGTTTCGGTACGATTGGTACGGCGACCGCCATAAGCATGAGAGGCCTTATCTTTTATGCCAAAATAGGCTTCAGTTTCTACAATAATCCCCGCCGTAATTTCATTATCAATTTTCGTATATAAAACCTTACCGAGCAGATCTTTCGCAAGACCTACAACATCATTATTCTGGTAATATCCGGGTTTTAATTTCAATATGTTATTTAAATTATCTGTTTAACAAAATATCAATAACCCTCTCTAAATAAGACTGATCTGTTTCATCAAAATTGCTCAATACATCACTATCTACATCAAGTACGCCAATCACCTCATCATTGATAATTAACGGCAGAACGATTTCGGATTTTGAAGCTGATGCACAGGCAATGTGACCAGGAAATTCATCCACATCTGGTACGATGATGGTTTTGGCCTTTAGCCATGAAGTACCACAAACACCTTTTCCTTTTTTAATTCTTGTACAAGCCACCGGCCCCTGAAAAGGACCTAGTACGAGCTCATCCTGTTTTACCAAATAAAAGCCAACCCAAAACCAGCCAAACTGCTCTTTAAGTGCCGCGGTTATATTGGCCATGTTAGCAACAAAATCTGTTTCGCCATACAATAGCGCTTCAATCTGAGGAATGATGGATCGGTACTGTGCTTCTTTAGAGGCATCTCTGGTAATAATTAAATCTTCTGCCATTTTTAATGTTTATTGAATCAAAGTTAATAATGAAATATGAGATACGGACCAGCCTGATTTTTAATGACAAAAATTTGAATGATAATCTATCCTTAAAATGCTTAGTTTTGGCTTTTTGTTGTGTATTTATGATTGTAGCCTTAACCATTACTAAATTTCGTGGCCTTACTATTCCCTTTGCTTTTATGGGGATGGCAGTCTTAAGGCTTCCCTTATGGTTAAACAGAAATTGTAAGTTTTGGAAATTAATGGGAAGCGGTAAGGATGCCAGGGTTGATTTATCTCCGGATTATAAACATTGGGCGGTTCTCACTACCTGGGATGACCGTAAGGATTATGATCATTTTTATCGTGACTCTCTGGTGATGAAATGGTTTAATTTATTCGGAACAGAAAGTTTTACCATCTTACTAAACCCTTTAAGCAGTCATGGTTTATGGTCAGAAAAACAGCCATTTAAAGTTGATAAAACAAGCAGAATATCAGCAGGAAAAATCGCTGTAATTACGAGGGCAGCGATTAAATTTAACAAACTAAAAGAATTTAGGCAAAATATTAAAAGGGCAGCTGATGCCATGCGTATTGCGCCAGGATTTATCTTATCTGCCGGCATGGGAGAGAATCCTTTTTTTGATCAGGCTACCTTTTCCATATGGGAAGATGCTGAAAGCGTAAAAAACTATGCTTACAAAACTTTTGACCATGCTGATGTGATTAAGCTCACCAGAGCGCGGGAATGGTATAAAGAAGAACTTTTTGCCCGTTTTTCGATTATCGATAGCTGGGGCAAGCTTAACGGCATGTCTGTAAAATTATAAATAAAAATACAATAAATGAGAGTAGTAGCAGAACTTCCACATCCTGAATGTAAGATTACCATTTTTTCAATGAACCAAAAATACATTGTAAAATTTGAACAGGGTACTTTTGAGCAAAGCTATAAGCTTGCAGAACTTGACCTGAGTGGTGGTGGGGTAAATGATGTATTCGAAATTATTGACGAAGAATTTATCCAGACAGTTATTGCACGTTTTAAGGCGATGCGCTCAGACTTTACTGCGGCTTATAACAGGCATCAATATTAAATTTAATTATATTACATACTGATTTAAAGATAGTTATATTTTTAAACAGAATTATATATTGCATTTCAAGCTATTTTCGATATAAGGAATGCGCAATATCTTTAGTTTTTATTAAGTTAATTTGGTGTAAGGTATTGATATTTTGATGATTAAATAAATCAATAAAATATAATTTTGTGGCTGTATTTGCCAAATATATGGGAGGTTGAGATATTTTTTATAAAATATAATCAAATCCTTACAGGGAGAAATCTAAAAGTTTCGGGCAGGCTGTATTTCTTACATCTGATGGCTATCAAAGGAAGATCCGGTGAGCAGGTTCATCAAGTTTAATGCTACTGTCATGCAGATCACATTAGTTGTCAGGCATTTAATAGATTAAGTTCAAAAACCATCTTTTTTTAAAATCAACAGATAAGCTTATATCCCACTCCCCTTAAACTCAAGATCTGAATTTCGGGCTCAGTTTTTAACAGCTTGCGCAGGTGCGCCATAAAAACATCCATGCTACGGCCGTTGTAAAAACTATCTTCACCCCAGATTTTGATCAGCGCTTGCTCCCGTTCCAAGGTGTTGTTGCGGTTTTTCAACAATAATTCGAGCAATATGGTTTCTTTATAAGAAAGTGAATATTCGCCAACTGAAGTTTTTAACCTTTGTGTAAGGGCATCGAGTTCACAATTTCTAAACTGGTATTTCCTAATTACACCTGTTTCATCCTTTTGCGCATGGCCGAATCTGTTTAACAGCGATTCCATTCGAACCAATAGTTCATCAATACTAAATGGCTTTTTCAGGTAATCATTTCCTCCGCTTTTAAAGCCTTTCACCACATCTTCGGTAAGCGCTTTTGCACTTAAAAATATGATCGGAATATTGGGGTCTGATTTTCTAATTTCAGAAGCCAGCGTATAACCATCTTTCTGCGGCATCATAATATCAAGTATACAGATATCGGGTTTGTGTTCCTGAAATTGCGTCCAGGCCAGTTGTCCGTCCAAAGCCAGATTTACCTCATAACCACTACTGTTTAAGCCATCAAAAACGATACGAGCCAAAAAAGGTTCGTCTTCAGCATATAAAACCTTAATTTTCTTCATATAAAGGCAAAATAACCATAAAATTACATCCTTTTCCTGCTTTGCTATATAGTTCAACACGGCCACCGTGCAGTGCTACAACCTGTTTTACATAATGAAGGCCTAAACCTGATCCTTTTACATTATGTATGTTATCTTGATTAAAAATCCTAAAAAATCGCTCAAAAACCTGTTGTTGATACATTTCATTTATCCCCGGGCCATTATCTTTAATACTGATCGTTAATTGATGGTCGGCAATACTACATGATACTTCAATTTTAGCATGCGCAGGAGAATACTTTAATGCATTATCAATCAGGTTATAAAAAACATTCGAAATATGCATGGCATCGCCTTTAATAAATAACGGTTCAGCTGTTGGGAAAAATATTATAGAAGCATTTTTTTCCTTTACCTGCACCCCCATAGCATGAATTACCTGTTGCAGTATTGGTTGAACATCAATCAGGCTGAACTGCAATTTTGTTTCTCCAAGATCCATTTGCTCTTGCTTAAGTACTTTTTCGATCATAGCCTGCAAACGCTGCAGTTCGTGAGTGCTTATATTAATATAATTCTCCAGTTTTTCAGGCTGATCTATTAAATGATATTTTTTAATGGATTCGAGGGCAACTGAAATCGTCGAGATTGGTGTCTGCAGTTCATGTGTCATATTACTGGTAAAGGTCATCTTCGCCTGTGCATAAAGCTGCTGGTTTTTCATCAGCCTGATGAGCAGGTAGAAGGCTACAGCAGTAAGCAAAAGCATTAGAAAAGATGATATCAGGTAGTATCGCATCTGAAAAACAATCAACCAGGTAATGGATGGAATAATGAGTTGATACCTATTTTGAAACTTAAGGTTATAGGTATATTTACCACTTACGAAAGAAGAAGCTGTTTGAGCAGACTGCTGTCCTTTTACCAATCTTCCATCTGAATAGTCGTAAAGTGCATAATTTCTATTGGTATGCCAACCCAATTGATCTAGCCGACGGTTTACCAAACTATCCATTACCTTTAGGTCTCGCTGATCTTGCAATGAAACTTCCCGTTGTGATTTCCCATTGGTGACAGCTGAAGATTTATGATCAAATTTCAGTTTGGCATCATTCAGAAACGACATTTTCATTTCTACTACCGAGCTATCATTGGTAATCCCATAATGGAACTGGCTCCGCAAATTGTCAACCTTTAGTTCATCAAATGCCTGCCTTAGTGCCAACCACTCCTGAGAAAGGAAAAACTGTTGGAAACGGATACTTTTTTCGTGTCCTCTAGCGATGCTCCGGTAGGTTATCTGCCGCGAAGCGTCACTAACTATGGATTCGAGCATTGTAGCAACAGATTTCTTTTGCGCCAGGTACAACTGCCTTATCCATGCACACTGCAGGCAAAGGCTGATGATTAGTGTAATCACTGCCAAAGGAAAAACATATTTAGACCTCAGCCATTTCATCCTTCTAAAATGAACAAATCATTTTATTGATGGAAGTACAAACTGAAGATTTAACCTTATTTAACCGAGCTTAACTTTGCTTTACATGGTTAGCCATTAGTTTTGAAACATGAAAAAGTTAACCTTAATCTTATTCTTCTGCCTGCCATTAATGGTTTTTGCTCAATTACGTGAAGGTTTGGTAACCGATAAAAATGGAGCACCCATAGATGGGGTAAGCATTAGCCTAAGCTATGCAGACTCTACCTTTGCCGTTCAGATTTCAAAAAACGGCCTGTTCAGTTTCCAGCAGCCGTTAAAAGGCGATTATGTTTTAATGTTGAAAGCCGTTGGATATAAGGACGTGAGCAAAACACTAAATCTTCCGATAGATTCTGTCACGATAACGATGATCACCGAAGATAAAACACTTGAACAGGTAACCGTATCGGCTTCAAAACCACTAATTGTTAGAAAAATTGACAGGATAATATTTAATGTTGAAAATAGCATAGTGGCCAGTGGTGCTACGGTTTGGGATGCGCTGGGTAAAGCACCGGGCGTACAAACGCGTTTTGATGGCGGAATAACGGCCAATAATAAAGGCGTGGTCATTTACATGGATGATAAACCCATCAGGTTATCGGGAGAAGACCTGGCATCCTACCTTAGGAGTTTACCCTCAGACAATATTGCCAGAATAGAAATTATGCCCAATCCAACTGCCAGATACGACGCACAGGGTGGTGCAGTAATCCATATTATTTCTAAAAAACCAAAAGGTGACGGCTTTAACGTGATACTTTCTGCCGGCTATATCCAATCAACCTATGGCAGCTATAATCCTAGTATGGTATTCAATTACCGGAAAGACAGGCTGAATGTATATGGCAGTTATGGTTATAGCAGGCGCGAAAAGGATCACACTGAAAGTGAATACATTATTTTCGATTCGCCAGGAAATTATGCCGACTGGAGAAATGAAAAATCGGGAATACGCCTGGGAAATGCCAATAGCTATAAAATTGGTGCCGACTACAATCTTAATCATCAACAAGTGGTCGGTGTTTTGGTAAATGGCTACAATGGCACAAGCAATAGACCAAATAGTACATTAACAAGTATCTTTAACAACTACGCAGCACTTCCAGACTCTATTCTGCAAACCCAAAACATTTCCAATGGACAGGCTAGTCAATATAGTTTCAATCTTAACTATAAAATTAAATTAGATACCAGTGGCCGCAATATCAATGTGGATCTGGATTATGTTCCTTATCAAAATAGGAATAGTCAGCAGGTAGATACTTATGGCTTATCTGGTAATGGCAATCCACTGCCCGGTCAATATCATATTTTTACGCCCGCTAACCAAAAGATTGATATTTACTCCGGAAAAGTGGATTATACGGATAAGTTCTGGAAGAAATGGACATTTGAATCGGGTTTGAAATACAGCAGTATCCGTACGCGCAACAGCTTTGATTTTTATAATAATCCGGCTACAGGTCTGGAACTGGTAAACAGCCGGAGCGATCGGTTTGAATATGCCGAGCATATATCGGCCGTTTATGCCAGCATTACCGGAGATGTTGGCAAGTGGAGTTTTGAAGGTGGATTACGTGGCGAATATACCCGTACAAATGGTAAATCGATCGCATTAAACACCAACAATCAGCATAACTATTTTAAACTCTTTCCTACACTTTTTATGGTGTATAAAGTAGACAAAGATAATGAAATCAACGTTAACTATAATTCGAGGATCAGCAGGCCCGAGTATTGGAGACTAAACCCTTTTAAATCTTACACCAGTCCCTACACTTACCTGGAAGGAAACCCGGCATTGCAACCAGCTTTTATATATAACGGTGAACTCGGCTATACCTACAAACAGCAATATAATATTTCATTTTACCTAAGACGGGTAGTTGATTATTTTAGTAATATTACGGTACAGGATAACACTTCCAAATTCTTTTATGATACCCAAAGAAATCTTGAATTAAGTCAGGAGATCGGTTTTTCAGCCTCTTTTCCAATCAAAGCAGCCAAGTGGTGGGAAATCAGCAATTATGTGCAGGGCTCCTATCGCCAGGAAAGGTCGGGATATTTACAGGCGCGTTACGATTACCGAGTTTGGGGCATTTACCTAAGTTCTAACCATGCTTTTACATTGAATAAAACAAAGGGATTAAAAGCAGAAATCAGCGCATGGTATTCTTCCCCTACCATACAGGGCATTTACAAACTGGCAAAACTTTATGATGTAAGTGCAGGTATGAGCAAAAGTATGTTAAAGGGCAAAGGAACTTTAAGGCTGGCTGTAAACGATATCTTCTACAGTAATACCTATCGCATTGATGTAAATTACGAGAATCAACGCAATGGTTTTTATGAGAAAAGCGATACGCGCAGTGCTACTTTAAGTTTCTCTTACCGGCTAGGAGGAAACCCAACAGCAGCCAGAAAACGGACTTCGGCAAGTGAGGAGGAAAAGAAACGCACGCAATAATGGTAGTTCATTGATCATTAGTTTATTAGGTCCAATTCTAGTACGAATCCTATCGCCTGGGTCAGATTCAATTGAAACATTCTGTGTTGTCTGATGTTTCCGTCTGACACGAAGAAACGCTAACATAAATTATTTATATTTTAGAAAAGCAATGCCTGTAGTACTTCGGTTTTATCAGTCCCGCCCTTTGCTTAATCCCGATAGATTAACTGGTAAACAGTATAATCACGCTAAAATCGGGATAACGCTGTCGGTCGGGTTTATCTCACTCAGTTACACCGTTCTAACCCTCAAGCGATGGTCATGGTGCCATTGTCAAGGTACTGTTTTGCTTAAGTGGTACTCATACATAAATATAAAAGCATAAGTCTAGCCTGCACACGTTATCGCACAAAGACTCGAGCTAGTATTGATTCAGTCGGTTAATCGACTCCAAACACCAAACTCAAAACTTACCTATTTACACTCTATCGAATGGCCGTAGCCACCTGTATTTTTTGGAGATAAAAATGGAATGCCTAAATCTGCGGAGCGCAAAATCAGTAAAGCCCCCATAAAAAGCATTAACCAGGGGATTAGCCTATTGGTATTAAAACGGATATACTTTTTTAAAAAGATTCCCCCCAGGGAGATCATCAGCATGAGCGGCGTAGTCCCCAGGCCAAAAAGAAACATAAATATGGCACCCGAATGAACATTGCCCGTATTTAAGGCAGTTGCCAATGCCAGGTAAACCATTCCGCAGGGAATAATGCCATTAAGCATCCCTGCAAACAATCCCCAAAGTTTTAAATCAAATACCTTACCCATTAATTTGCTCAGCGGTTTCATCGCCTTTAACTGAAGTTTTGAAAAGTGCTTTCTATATCGTTTATTAAACTGCAGGGCGGTAAACAGGATTAATACAGCACCAATAAATATGCTCAATGTTTTCTGATCGCTGAACAGGCGTATGCTGCTTCCTAAAATACCAACCAGCAAACCTAAAATGGTATAAACAGCTATTCTGCCCAGTTGATATAACAGCAGCTGCACTGCACTATCAAAAAAATGATATTTTCTGAAGGGCATGCCTAATATAATCGGTCCGCACATTACCGCACAGTGGAGGCTTCCGAACAGCCCCATTAAAAAAGCCAATGGCAGATAGTCTGTCATAGGGTAATGTTATTTTTAAAAAGATATGTTTTGCCACCAGTACGCCATGAAAGGTTGATAAACCACATTCCACTGGGCATTTTAGTTCGATCTACCACGATAAGATTAGAAGTTCCTGTTGTATTTCCTTTACGTTTAACGTCATCGTTGCTATTGGCAGGTCGCATCAATACCAGTTCGTATTGCGCACTGTCTTTTAACTGTATTACCATTTGGGCATGTGTAATGATAATTTTAGGTGTGGCATCGTCATTTAACACATTCTGTTTGGCATTATATTCGGCGTTGTAATTAATTCCCTTTTCGTAATAATTTTCTTCGATCAGGGCGTCCCTACCGTGCACATGGAACATATAAATTACCATAGTCACAATAAACATCATAAATGCAACCATCCCCATTACTATTTTTGTTCCCCAGTTCATACTTTTTGTTTTTTAATTTAATGAGTGAGTTTTTAATGAGTGAATGTTTAAAGGCAAATCGCAGATTCAATCATTCACTCACTTTACCATTCAATCATTTCCTTCCGGTTGCGCGAAAAAACTCGTTGTTGCAGTACTTACCACCTCGCCATTGGCAATCACTTCAAAAATCGCATCTGTTTTATATTCTTTAACCGAATTATTTTTCCTGATCAGAAAGAAAGTGAGGTGTACGGTACCTTCTTTTGGCAGTACAGTTGCCTTTTGTACAAAATCGATCTGATCATTATTATTCTTCGGCCTGAAAGTAAATTTTACTGCCTTATTGGTTTTATTTACCAGTTCTGCATTGTACAGGTTACTCGTTTTATCCGTCCCCCTGCTTTGATATAAAGTACCACTAGCCCTTAAAACCGTGGTTTGTATGTTTTCTCTTTTATAAATCAATGAAGAAAAAACCATTATGACCACAAATAAAACGGCGGCATAACCATAAGATTTCAATGCCATTTTATATGGTTTACGCGCTGCAATAAAATCCTGGTTAAAGAAACCGATCAGGTTTTTGGGTTTGCCTATTTTCAACATAACTTCATTACAAGAATCGATGCAGGCGGTACAGTTTACACATTCGAGCTGTGTTCCCTCGCGGATATCGATTCCCGTAGGGCAAACCTGTACGCAGAGCCCACAATCAATACAATCGCCTGTTTTTTGTTCTACGGCATCTCGTTGTAAACGGCCACGGGGTTCGCCCCTTGTAAAATCATAGGCAACAACAAGGCTTTGGTTATCAAGCAAAACGCCCTGAAGTCTACCGTAAGGGCAGATTACAGTACATACCACTTCGCGTACATAAGCAAATACGCCATAGAAAATGAAGGTAAACAGCCAAATGGATACAAAACCTGAAACATGTTGCGCAATAGGCTCGGTGATGATTTTAAACAAGACATCAGAGCCGATCATATAAGCCAGAAAGGTATTGGCAATGGCAAAAGAGATCAGCAGGAAAATAAAATGTTTGCTTCCTTTTTTCCATATTTTTTCTGCGGTCCATGGTCCCTCGTCCAGTTTCTTCTGTTTATTGGCATCGCCCTCTATCCAGTATTCAATCCTACGGAAAACCATCTCCATAAAAATGGTCTGCGGACAGGCCCATCCGCACCACAGCCTGCCCAATACCACTGTAAAACATACAATGAAAATAATAAAGATGAGCATGGCCAGTGCGAACAGGTAAAAATCCTGTGGGGTGAAAATCAACCCAAAGAAAACGAATTTCCTTTCGATGAAATTCAGCAGAACCAATTGCTCGCCGTTAAGTTTTAGAAACGGACAGGAGAACAAAAATAACAGTAATACATAACTTACCCATTTGCGGTAATTGTACAGTCTACCCGATGGTTTTTTAGGGTAAATGAAATTTCTGCCCCTGCCCTTACTTTCCGGTTTATTTTTTGGTAACATCGGCTTGGCTTACACTATCTTTCGCTACTTTCATCTCATTGTCTTTTACATCCTTTTCCTCGTATTTTTCGCCCTGTGGAGCCTTGGCACCGGCAGGGTTACTTCCTTTTAACGACAAGATAAAATTAGCCACGGCACTGATCTGTTTAGGATTAAGGTTTTTCTCCCAACTAATCATTCCTTTTTCAGGAACGCCATATTTAATGGTTTTGAACACATTATTAATACCTCCACCGTGCAACCAGTAATCGTCGGTTAAGTTCGGGCCGATTACGCCCTGTCCTTTATCGCCATGACAAACCACACAGTTGGTATTAAAAATCGTTTTTCCATCTTCCAGTACCGTTGGCGTATTATCAAACTTTACGGAATTTTCATCAATGGTATTGGCCGATTTTTCTAGAAATGCGGTTTTTTCTACCTGTGCTTTGGCCATTTCATTTTCGTATTCTTTATCCTGCAGATCGCCATAGTCACCAATGTGATAATAAAAGAGATAACCTGCAGCGAAAATCATCGTACCAAAAAACAGGAAGTTGAACCAGGCCGGTACCGGGTTATTCAGCTCCTTAATGCCATCATAAGCATGATCAATCACCAGGTTCTTTTCTTCTTCAATGGGTTTTAAACTCAATAATTTTGCCCAGATAGAAGGTTTTACTGTTTTTTGTTTCAGCCAGCTATCGTAATCGAGTGCTTCCTCCTGTACAGGTCCGCTATATTTGGTGGGGTTTAACTGTTCCTGGTACATTACTTTAAATGCATTGAGCAACGTTAGCGAAACAAAAAGCAGTACCAATGCAAAAAGCAAAAGCAGTATAATGAGTATTTCAGTTTGGCTAAGCCCTAGTCCAGGCTGAGAAGGGACTATAGCTTCTGCTGTTTTTTGTTCAGCAGCGTAGCTTGCGGCCGATAAAAACAGTGATAATAACAATAGTTTAATCTTCTTCATATGGTTTGGTTTTGTTGTCTTGAAAAGGGATTTCGCTCATGTTTTTGATATGGCTTTTGCTTAATTTGAAGAGGTAAACACCAACAATTACAAAAAACACCATGAACATAAGCAGAGAGGTAACGAGGTATATTTCGCCACCGGCTAAATCTTTGATCTGATTGAACATATTTTATTGATTTGAAGGAATAGTTTCTTTATTGGCTTTGATATCGGTACCCAATCGTTGCAGGTAAGCTATAATGGCTACAATTTCGCGGTCGCTTTTCACTTTGATGTTGTTCTGTTTCAGGTCTAGCGCAATTTTTTCAGCCTGTATTTTTAAATCCTCACTGGCCTGTTTGTCATATCCTTCCGGATATGGAACGCCCAATGTTTGCATAGCCCTGATTTTACTTGCAGTAGTGCTGATATCCAGTTGTTGTTCAATAAGCCATGGATATGGCGGCATAATACTTCCCGGCGACATGGATGTAGGATCAACCAGGTGATTGTAATGCCAGGCATCAGAATACTTTCCACCTACACGGTGCAGATCTGGTCCGGTACGTTTACTGCCCCATAAAAACGGGTGATCGTAAACAAATTCTCCGGCCTTGCTATACTCACCATAACGTTCGGTTTCTGAGCGGAAAGGCCGAACGGTTTGCGAATGGCAGTTTACACAACCTTCCCTGATGTACAGATCCCTGCCCTGCAGCTCAAGCGCGCTATAGGGTTTTACACTTGCAATAGTCGGCACGTTAGATTGGATGGTAAAAGTAGGCATCATCTCAACCATTCCCCCGATCAGGATAATGATCAGTGAAAACACCATAAATTTCATTGGTTTACGCTCCAACACCCTGTGCCAGGCCTTATCGGCAGGACTACTATCCACTACAATTTTGGTTAAAGGCATGGCTTCGGCAGCTTCATTGGCTACAAGTTTGGCGCCCAGCATGGTTTTGGCCAGGTTATAAGTCATTGCAATTACACCGGTTAAATAGAGTGCACCACCGATTGAACGTAAAACATGCATCGGGATAATCTGCAATGTTGTAGCCAGGAAATTCGGATATTTCAATAAACCTTCAGGGGTAAATTCTTTCCACATTAATCCTTGGGTAAAACCTGCCCAATACATCGGGATGGCATAAAAAAGGATACCCAATGTACCGATCCAGAAGTGAAAACCTGCCAGTTTTTTAGAGTAAAGTTCGGTTTTATAAATACGGGGGATTAACCAGTACAATACACCGAAAGTTAAGAAGCCATTCCAGCCTAAAGCGCCAACATGTACGTGAGCTACAATCCAATCGGTAAAATGCGCTACTCCGTTAATCTGTTTTAGCGACAATAAAGGGCCTTCAAAAGTGGCCATACCATAAGCGGTAAGGGCCACCACCATAAATTTAAGGGTCACATCTTCTCTTACTTTATCCCAGGCACCACGAAGGGTTAATAAACCGTTGATCATACCGCCCCAGCTTGGCGCAATTAACATGATCGAAAAAGCGACGCCTAATGATTGCGCCCAACCTGGTAATGAGGTATATAATAAGTGATGGGGACCAGCCCAGATGTAGATAAAAATGAGCGACCAAAAGTGCAGGATACTCAATTTATAAGAGTAAACAGGTCGGCCAGCCATTTTTGGCAGGAAATAATACATCATGCCCAGGTAAGGCGTAGTGAGGAAAAATGCTACGGCGTTATGTCCATACCACCATTGCACCAATGCATCCTGAACGCCCGCATACACATAGTAGCTTTTCATAAAAGAAATGGGCAGTTCAAAAGAGTTTACAATGTGCAAAACCGCGATGGTAACAAAAGTGGCAATGTAAAACCAGATGGCCACATAGAGATGCCGCTCTCTCCGTTTAATAATGGTACCGAACATGTTTATACCAAAAACCACCCAGATGAGGGTAATGGCAATATCAATTGGCCATTCGAGTTCGGCATATTCGTGTGAGGTGGTAAAACCCAGGGGAAGCGTAATAACCGCCGATAGGATAATAAGCTGCCAGCCCCAAAAATGAATTTTGCTGAGCACATCGCTAAACATCCTGGCCTTAAGTAAACGCTGAAGCGAATAATAAACGCCCATAAAAATGGCATTTCCCACAAAAGCGAAAATCACGGCATTGGTGTGCAATGGCCTGATTCTACCAAAAGTGGTGTACTGGTTACCCATATTCATGGCCGGCTTAAAAAGCTGCATGGCAACAAGCAGTCCAACGGTCATCCCTATAATTCCCCAAACCAGGGTGGCAATGCCAAAGTTTCTGACAATCCTGTTATCGTAAGTAAATTTTTCTAGCTGCATAATAGAAGCGGAATTTTGTATGTTTTGTACACCAAAGGTATCCTGCATCCAAGAGATAAAGGATGATGGCTGTTAGCTGGAAAAGTGATCTTCTTCACTTTTTTCAGCAATCTCTTCATCATCGAATAATATGCGGATACCAGGTGTATGCACATCGTCGTTTTGACCGGTTTTATAAGCCCAAAAGAAGGCACCCAGAAAAATGAGTGCCATTAAAACGCTGCAGCCAACCAAAAAGTAGAGGATATTCATATCAGTTTATTTTTACGGGCAAACCAGCGGGTGGCCAGGGTGGTGAATAATATAATGGTAACGGTACTAATGGGCATCAGCACGGCAGCAACCAACGGATACAATGTTCCCTGTACGGCATAATAGATACCGATGCAGTTGTAGGCAATGGCAATGGCAAAACTTATTTTAATTACCTGAAGCCCATCTTTGCTGAGCTGGATAAAATACGGCAGGAGGTTTAGTGCGCCACCCTGCAGAATGGCATCACAGCCTGGCGTAAAATTATTGATGTTATCTGTTAATGCGATCCCAAAATTGCTCTGCTTTAAAGCTCCGGCATCATTTAGCCCATCGCCAAGCATCATGACGGTATTTCCGCTTTCCTGGAGGTTTAAAACAGCATCCAGTTTTTGGTGCGGACGCTGCCGGAACCTGATAGTCGTGTTTTGCGGAAAAATGGTCCTCAGCATGGAATGGTCTTTATCCGTATCACCTGATAAAACCTGGAGTTTAAATATGGAGAGTTTGGAAACTAACTGAGCCAATCCGGGCCGCCATTGCTGTTTGATATCAAAACAACCTTTATAGGTATGGTCGATCAGGATATGCACACCAGTTTCACCGGTCGATTTTACGGTTATCGGTAACATAGACAGATGTCCTGCATAAATAGTATGATTATTAATTCTTGCCGATAAACCTTTACCTACCAATTCTTTATAATCGTTAAGTGAATAAAATTTTTCAACATTTAAAGCCTTTAAAATATGCCTGCTTAAAGGATGGGTGGAGTTACGCAACAGCGAAGCCACAATCAGTTTTTCTTCGTTTGTTAAGGATCCGCTAAAAGAGATTTCGGCATTTTCATTACTGGTTAAAGTACCTGTTTTATCGAAAATCAGGGTATCGCATTTGGCAAGTTCTTCAACTGCATCTGTATTTTTTACATAAAATCCTTTTTTATCAAAAACAGATAAGATAGCAGATAAAGTGAAAGGTGTGCTTAAAGCCAGGACGCATGGGCAGGCCACAATAATAACTGCGGTAAATGCCGACCAGGCCTTATGGCTGTCGTGCTGAAACAACCAGTAAGCTGTAGCCGCAAATGCAATCAGAAAAACCCCGAGGCTGAAATATTTTGCAACAGAATCGTTAAAATTCTGTTTTTCGATGTTGTTTTTGTAATTCTCGTGATTCCAGAGTCCGGTAAGGTAGCTCTGCGAAACCGGTTTGATCACTTCGAGTTCGATGGCTTCGGTAGTTTGCCTCCCCCCTGCATAAATGATTTCGCCCAGCACTTTATGTATCGGCTCCGATTCGCCGGTAACAAAACTCATATCCACCCAGGCATCACCTTTCATTAAAATGGCATCTGCTGGCACCAGTTCTCCGTTTCTGATCCACAACCGATCGCCTATTTTGATGTCGTTGATGGAAACTGGCTTTTCTTTGCCATGCTGTAAGGTGGTAACCGCAATCGGGAAATAAGAACGGTAATCTCGGTCGAAAGAGATGTGGTGGTAAGTACGCTGTTTCAGCCATTTCCCCATGAGAAGCAAAAAAACCAGACCTGTTAAGGTATCGGCAAAACCTGGCCCGGTGGCAAAAATAACTTCAAATGCGGTGCGTAAAAACAATACGGCAATAATCAGCGCCAAAGGCGTATCTAAATTGATGTGTTTGTGTTTAATACTGGTAATGGCCGAAGTAAAATAATCACGTCCGCAATAAAAAGCCGCCGGAATCGAGAATGCCAGGTTTAACCAACCGAATAAAGACTGGAACTGTTTTTCGAAACCTGATAAACCAAAGTATTCGGGAAAGCTAAAAAGCATCACATTACCCATTAAAAATCCTGCGACAGCAATTTTCAGCACTAAAGCTTTATCAACCGAAGTACTATGTGCCTTTACCACATCCTGCAAACTGATCAGGGGTTCATAACCTATCTGGTTTAAGGTTTCTACCAGATGTTTTAGCGAAATTTCTTCATGGTTGAAGTTGATGGTGACCTGTTTTTTGAGAAAATCGATCCGTGAACTGAAAATAGCGGGATTGATTTTATACAAGTGTTCCAATAACCAGATGCAGGAGCTGCAATGGATAGCAGGAATGTAAAACGTAATGATGCCCGAACTTTCATGTTTATAATCAAGCAATTGATCGATAATTTTAGGATCGTCGAGGTATTCTAAACGGCTTTCATTTTTTAATTGCCTACCAGGGTTATTGTTGTACACATAATAATTACACAAGTTGTTTTCTGAAAGGATTTTGAAAACAGCCATACAGCCCGCACAGCAAAAATCTTTATCATCGGTTTGATATTTTACCTTGGGCAGATCTTCTCCACAGTGGTAGCAAATGGCTTTGGTTGTGGTTTTACTTTGATCTTCCATTGTAATTATTTCTTATATTGATGAACTGAATAATTGTGTTTTAGGCTGCTTAAGCCATAATTTTTCGTCGAATGCCATGCAGACATTTCTCAGGAAGGACTTTCCTTTGGTGGTAATCCTGATTTCTTTTTCGGTTACGCAGACCAGATCATCGTGCAACAAAGGCGAAAGCCGTTCATGTACCCTTTCGGGAATGCCTTCGCTGTAGGTGGTATTGGCCCTGCACATGATATTAAGAATGTGCTTTCTTACGGTGAGATCTTCATCCGTTAAAAAATGTCCTTTTTCTACAGGTAATAATTGCTGTGCTATTTTATCTAAATAAGCTTCTACTGTTTTAGGGTTCTGCGCAAAGGCAGTCCAGCTATCGCTGATCGACGAAACGCCGAGCCCGATAAGTAAATGGGTATGCTGACTGGTGTAACCCATAAAATTCCGGTGGAGTTTATCTGTTGCCATTGATTGAAACAAAAGATCGCTTTTCAGGGCAAAATGATCCATCCCCACATCTTCATAACCGGCTTCAACCAGTAACTTTCTGCCAAACTGATAAAGCGCAAATTTTTCATCTCCCGCGGGAATATCCTTTTCGGTGTAGTGCCTTTGCCCGGGTTTTAACCAGGGCACATGTGCGTAACTATAAAAGGCAATGCGGTCCGGCTGCAGGGAAGCTACTTCATTTATGGTAGCTGTTAATCCAGAAATGCTTTGTCCAGGGAGGCCATAAATCAGATCAAAATTGATGGAAGTATAACCGATTTCCCTTGCTTCGTTTGTTACTTGAGCTACCTGTTCAGGTGTTTGAAAACGGTTGATTAAAAACTGTACTTTAGGGTCGAAATCCTGTATCCCCAAACTTAATCTTCTAAAACCAAGCTGGTAAAGCGTGGTTAAGTGTGCGTTGGTGGTATTGGCCGGATGGGCCTCAAAAGAGAGTTCGGCATTGGGAGCCAAAGTAGCATTTTGCATCATGCCGTTAATGAGCAATTGGAGGTTTTCTGCACTAAAAAATGTCGGCGTTCCGCCACCGAGATGCATTTCTTTTAGTTTAGGTTTCTCCCCCAGGGCATCCACATACATGCACCATTCAGCAAGTAAAGCCTGGATGTAAGGCACCTCTACCGAATGATTCTTGGTAATACGGGTATTACAACCACAATAGGTACACAGGCTTTCGCAAAACGGAAGGTGGATATACAAACTGATGCCTTCCTCTTTATAACTGATGTAAGAATTGGCCACACTGCCCAGCCATCCATTTGCATTAAATTTTTCAATATCCCAATACGGAACAGTCGGATAGCTGGTATAACGTGGAGCAGCAACATTATATTTTTTAAGCAATTCGGCACTTTCCATCTTTACATTTTTTTAGCCGTTGCACAATCGTTCTGGCAGCAGCAGGCTTTGCCTACACATTTACCAGCTGCCCACTGATCGAGGTTTTTAACCACCTGCTCCATCCTTGCCTTGGTATCGGCCTGGTCAGCTACCAATGGCACATTGGCAACTTTCATTCCTGCAAGTCCGGCCGCGGTAAGATCAAGATGATCTGTTTGTGAAGATGAAGTGGCGATATATTTGATACCCAGTGCCCTAAGCCCTAATATCATATTACTACTGAGTTCATCGTTATTAAAAACCAAAAGGGCTTCTTTACCGGTTGCAAATGAAAGCGTATCGGCTGTTAAGCTATTGGCTATTATAGTGATATCGTGTTTTTTATAATTGGCCAATACCAACCATTCCTTTTCATCGGGCTTAATGTTGTAAGCTATAGCTTTCATATATAATATTTATACATACAAAACTATGGCGGAAGTATAAGGCGACAGGTGAGAATGCTTAGAGAAAAAAATGATATTGGTTACTTTTTTAAGTCCTTAGTCTTGAGTCTGTAGTCTTGAGTCTGTAGTCTTGAGTCAGCTAAACCAGACAAGACCCATTGCTGGCGAAAGTTTTAGCGCTTACAATAGCCATGGTTCGCTATCAAAATACAAATAAGCATATGTCGGCGTTGTTTAGCATTTCTCTTTGTCAGATGGAAACATCCGACAGCACAGATTTTTAGCTTAAACAGACCCGCGTTAAATAAACCCGACCGACAGCGTTATCCCGATTTAAGTGATCATCTAAATTATCGATTTATCTAATCGGGATTAAGCAAAGGACGGGACTGGGCTAACCGAAACACCACAGGCATTGCTTTTCTAAAATAGAATGATTAGACTTTTATGTGTCAGATGGAAAGATCCGACAGCACAGATAGGCAGCCCACAAGACCCGCACTAGATTTTGTTAAAATAGCCAAGGTTCGTGTCCCCACAAACCATTCCATTTTCGAATGATTTACATTAACATTCCTATGTTTCAGATGCGAACATCAGGCACCATATTATTGCGGTTATTGCTTAATATTCCTCAGTTTTTCTATAGAGAGGATATTAATGGCATTACCGGTTTTATCGATCAGTTTTTCATCTTTAAAATCAGCCAGCATTCTGCTTACTGTTTCGCTTGCAGTACCTACCAATGCAGCAAGGTCATCACGCGAAATGCGGATGGTGCAGGTATCGGCCCCGCCGTCGCCAAATTTTGTAGCCACCTGCAATAAAGCTTCGGCTACCCGTTTTCTTACTGAGGAATAGGCCAGTTGGAGCATCTGTTTTCCTTTATCGCGGACATTTCCGGATAACAGACCAATAAATGTTTTAGATACCGCCTGGTGACTGAGCAGGTATTCCATAAAATCAGCTTTTGGAATATGGATAATTTCTGATTCAGTTAGCGTGGCAGCATTTTCTGCATAAAGTTCGCCGTTGCATAAACTTTCGTAACCAAAAAAATCTCCATCATGGTAAAGCCCTGAGGAAAGTTCCCTGCCATCTTTAAAGCGTTTGTAAGTTTTCACCTGCCCCTTATTGACGTAATAGAGGTGTGTAGGTTCATCGCCTTCAATATAAATCACCTGTTTACTGTTTACTGCCCTCGGTTTACCTTTTTTGCGCAATTCGTCCATTACCGCTTCACTACTGCTTTCTGTTGAACTAAAACCAGTAGCCTGCTGCTTTTTCTTAAACCTGCTTTCTATCGCCCTGAAAAGTTCCGTATCATCAAAAGGCTTGGTGAGGTAATCATCAGCACCCATTTCCATGCCTTTTCTCATGTCAGTCCGCTCCGTTTTTGCGGTGATGAAAATAAAAGGGATATTAGCCGTTTTCGGATTTTTGTTCAACAGGTATAAAACTCCATATCCATCCAGCTCAGGCATCATAATATCACACAGAATGACGTCAGGCAAATGATTGATGGCCATTTCCACACCGATTTTTCCGTGTTTCGCCATAAAAGTTTCATAACCTGCCAAATCAAGCACTTCAGCAGTACTTTCCCTGATATCGTCATTATCTTCAATAATTAAAACTTTTTTGTTCATCAGATCGCGCTTAAATTATAAAATTGGTTCCAGAGGAAAGGTGAGCATAAATATTGTACCCAAGTGCTGCTCGCTATTGCAGGTTACGGTGCCGTTCATCAGGCCAACATATCTTTTTACAATGTTAAGCCCCAGTCCCGTTCCCGGAATATCGCCGGTATTGTGTGCCCTGAAAAATGGTTCGAACAGATTGCCCTGATCGGCTGCCGGGATACCAATTCCATTGTCTTTTACCTCTAAAATCAGTTCATCGTTTTTTAAAATGGAATTAAACTGGATGAGCGTATCTTCTCCTGAGTATTTGATCGAATTGGAAATGAGGTTGATGATACAATTCTTCAACAGATTCGGATCCAGATAGACCTCGGCAGTTGTTCCGGTATGTTCATAAATAATATGCTGGTTCTGTTTGGTCATCAATTGCATCTCTTCGGCTATTTCTTCTGCAAAGCTGATGATATTAAATGCTTGTGCCGATGCCTCCACTTTTCCTGCTTCGAGTTTTTCAAGCGAAAGGAAATCATTTAATATCGTTGTAAGGTTATTGATGGAGTTTTTGATTTTCAAAGTATGCTTTTCTACGCTGGCTGCATCCTGTTTGGTGGTATATTTATCAATCAGAGAGGCCGATAGCTGAATGGAGCTAAGTGGCGTCCTGAATTCATGAGATGCCATAGAAACAAACCTGGTTTTAAGCTGATTAAGTTCCTTTTCCTTTTGAAAGAGTGCACGCATATTTTCTTTGGCTATTTCGAGTTCTGATACGAGCTTAACCAGATCCCGTGTTCGTTCCTTTATCTTAACTTCCAGTTTTTCCGTATAACTTTTAATCTGTTCTTCGTTAGCTTTTTCTTTGCTCAGGTCGTGGATAAAACCTGTATAAATTTTGCGGTCGGTAAATTTAATTTCACTCACCCCCAGCCTGAACGGAAATACAGAACCATCTTTACGCTTGCCAGAAACTTCCCTCCCAATACCGATAATATGTTTCTGGCCGGTGTGTTCATATCTTGACAGGTATTCATCGTGGTGCGAATGGTCGGGTTCGGGCATCAGGACAGCAATGTTACTGCCCACTAACTCCTCCCTGCTGTAACCGAATAGCTCAAGTGCTGCAGGGTTTAAATGTTCTATAATCCCCTTTTTATCAATGGTAATAATCCCATCAATAGCGTTTTCAATAATCGCATCCAAAAATTTCGACCTGTCCATTGTTATGCTTCAATTGTGTTGTAAATATAGAAAAAGTATTACCGATCTCTTTTCTTAACCAACAATCAATGTGTCGAGTATAGTTTTCGAACTTGCCAGCTGTTCATATAATTGCCTAAATTCATCAGAAGCCTGATCTGTTATTTCGCTGAAAAGTTTTTTATAATAATTAATTCCATCCAAGAGCTGCAGTTTAAATCCATTTAACTGTTTTATTTTTTTATCGCTAAATTGCTGCAACTGCTGTTTAATATCCTCTTGTAGGTAATCGATATACAGATTAAGCTCTTTGATAAAAACATGCGGGCGTTCTACCTGCTCTAAAAGGTTAACCTTACCATAAATATGGCCTACCATTTCATCAAAAGAGTATACATCAGAGAAATAAGCCAGGTTTGGTCCGGGGCAAATGGCTACGGCATCATTTTCTTTCGGTTTTAGAATATTATATTTTAAATAATTGGAAGAACAAAGTCCTTCACAAAGGCATATTTTTCCAGTAACCTCCTTAAATTGTTTTTCATATTCTTCAGCCGTTAATCCAGCCATTTGAAGGCTTTTGATCTTGAAGTGCTGATATTCACGAGATGCGGTGCAAATAGCCTGTTCGGAAAATTCGGTATTGTTGCAGAGATATTTTTTCGTACATGGACTTCCAGGCCGGCCCTTTTTAATCCGCTCCGTGCGCTGCTGCTCTATAGTACTGTTTCTGAAGTTATTAAAACGGATCCCTAATGGAGATGCATTGCTCAAATAAAAATCCTGTTCGGTTGCACCAGTGAGTTGTGTTAAAGTATTGGCATCAACATTGGTTACTTCCGGCACTAATAAAAATGGACTTCCCCAGCCTGTGCCATCAAGCTGGTAATGTTGCAGTAAAAAATTATGTTCTGCAGCGGTTCCGATTCCGCCCTGAACTGTAATCTTTTGTCTGGGTTCCTGGTCAATCAGAATTCCCTTTTGCGCCAGCGCAAGCTGATACATATTGAAAAGCTCCCGGCACATGTTGCTTTTTTTTGTTTTAAATTCCTCCAAGATCGGGCCTAACAGATAACCTTCGGTAGCAAATGCATGTCCGCCACAGTTTAAGCCCGATTCGATCCTGAACTCTGATACCCACAAACCTTTTTTGGCTAAAAATTTAGCCTGGATCAGCGCTGACCTGAAATCACTCACTTTTAAGATGATCCTCTTTTTTAACGAAGCTTTTTCATCCGGAAAAAAGTCTGCAAAATGTTCCATATAGCTATACAATTTAGGGTTCATGCCTGCAGAAAGCACCACAGCGGCATTAAGTTTACTTTCTGCAAAACCGCGTAAAGCTGCTAGCGCATCTGTATTTCCATCACCAGTGTATTCACCATCTACGTAGTTCATTTTATCTACTTTGGCCATAATGTTAACATCAATACTCCCCATGCGAATGGCATTTTTTAGTACTGATTTAAAGATCTGCTTGGCTTCTCCTTCAGGATATTCCATCATGAGTTCATAACCATGTTTTAATTTTGAGGTATCGGGCAAAAGCTCAAAATAACGGCAGATATCACTGCCTTCCATAAAATCCTGCTTTTTTAAAGCGCTAAAGTCCTGGCAGATGCTATCGGATAAAAAGTTGAGGTATGCAGTGATGCGCCGGCTACGACTATCGGTTTCATTTTTACCAATTGGCTCGTAATATATTGATCTATTTTGCGCATGATAAGCACGCATACGCTCCACCAATTCGTCATCAACAATAGAGAGTACAGATGAAATGCCATACTTGGCAACTTTTAAGGGGGTATCAATAGAGTAACCCAGGCCTAAAACAGGAATATGAAAGGAGTGTAACATGGTGTTTTTTGATGTAAAATGGTCCCCGATATAATGAATGACCAAATAATTTCTACAGCAAAACTACCTTGGTTTAATTGATACAGCGATGATAAGGCTCAAAACAAAAAATGACCGCGATCACTTTTTCACAACCAAAAATTACCATTATCAGGCATTCTCATTAAGTTAAGGTTTTTAACCACAGATGCACACAGATTTTTATAGCTATTTGCATCCTATTTATCTCAAGGAAGACCTGGACAATTTAAGGTTATTTGTATTTTCACCTATGTCAATGGCTTAAATAACAACACTCTTCATCAGGACAAAAATTGGTCTAAATCAGGTTTTAGATGGTAGAGCTATAAGCAGTAGGTAAAACTAAAAGTGATTACAAGCTCTTTACTTCTTTACCAGTTTATTATTAACGGGAAACATTAAACTTTCCAAAACCTGATCATGGTGATATATATCAGGATATACACTGAGCTGACCGTTATTAATCTCGCAGGTGATGTAGGTGATCTTTATCGGAACAGTATTTTTAAGGGGAAAATCTTTTTTAATCATGTTAAGCATTGATGATTTTAAAGCAGGCACTTTATCTGCTGCTCCATCATTCAGCAATAACAGTTCGGCAAGTAAACCAGCATTTTCTACCCTGATACAACCATGGCTAAATGCCCTTTCCCTTTTTTTAAATAATTGCTGTTCCGGGGTATCGTGCAGGTAAATATCAAAAGTATTCGGAAACCGGAATACAACCTTGCCAAGCGCATTATCACAACCAGGTGACTGCCTGGCATGATACAGGTTAGGATTAGCCTTAATGGCGGCGATGGTAATTTTGGTTAAAGGCACCATGTTTTCCTTCCGGTCGTAAATACAGTAATGGTTGCTGATCAGGTAGGTTGAATCTTTCCATATTTTTGGCAGCAGTTCGGTTGTAAATATTTTATGCGGAACCTTCCAATCTGGCGACGTGGTGATTTTATTAACTGTACTTTCCAATTCTGGCGTAGAACTGGAAGGCTTGCCTACAATGGTTTTAAATACGACTATGTCGTCATCCTTGATCAACTTGAGTGTGTACGAGGGGATATTGATCTGTATAAAATAACGATCGTCAGTATTTATCCAGCGTAACCGCTCCATATTAATGGCCATTTTTCTGGCATCACCTTCCGGAAACTCATAACAATCGTCTATATATTGCCCTTTTACCAAATGAAGGTAATCCTGTAGCATTCTATACATATTTGTTTGCGGCTGGGCCGATGTAACATTGCTCATAAAATTAGGATGCCCAATGGCTTTTCCGAGCTGAAACACCGGATCAAAACCCAAAGGTATTTTCGATTCCAATCGCCCGGTAGTAACCACCGGATTAAATTTACCGTAATGAAGATGATTGATCAGGGTAATCAGGGCATCAGTTAAGTAAATATCAAAAACTTCCTGCTCCTGTACTTCGGCACCTGGTTTGGTAAGCGGACGAAGTGCATCATAAGTGAGCTGATCGGGATGAAAATCATTTCTGTTCAGGCCAAACTGCAATACGCAATCCATCAATAACATCGACATCCAGACATCTGATTTAACCGTATCCTGCCTTACCCAGGCTCTTTTATATAATCTTTCCTGATAAAAACGGTTAACAAGATTGGGATAGTGCAGTTTTGGACGCAGGCCAGCGATTTCTTTTTTGATAGAGAGCGAATCAGTATTTACTGATCCAGCATTTTTAAGGGGCACTCCGAAAGCATTAAATACCAATAAGAAGGCCCAAAACAGCGTTAAAGAAATAAAAATCACCTGAATGGTAGCGGAGCTTTTGCTAATATCTTTATTTTTCATAACACCTTGATTTACAATTATAAATATCAAAAATTAACGCTTCAATATTTATGACCCCCATCATATATTGTTATGATCTGCTGCACATTAAGGATTTTGAGATGATTTTACGGGATTAAATTCATATTAGAGAACAACTAACTCGCCAATGAGCTTCTAAAGGCTTTAAGGCTCATTCCCTTTTGTGATTTAAAAAACTTGTTTAAGTGGCTTTCATCCGTAAAGCCGAGTTCAAAAGCAATTTCGTTGATCCGCATATCGCTGAAGCGTAAACGCGCCTCTATCAGTTTAATCCTTAAATTGGCAATATATTGCTGCAGGGTTTCATTGGTCTGTTTTTTAAAATACTTGCCAAAATAATTTTCCGAAATGCCGAACTCAATGCTTAGCTTTTCGGCCCTTAGTTTCCCCGGACTATAAATATTGGCCTGTATATAATTTAGAAGTGCCAGCGTTTTTTGTTCAGAATCTTCCTTAATACTGGCTGGCAGATATTTGGCTATATTACGGGCCACCAATACAATCATCGTATCTACCATTTTGGCTATTAACTCCTTATTGTAAAGATCGCGGTTAACATACTCTGCAGTCATAGCTTCAATAAGTGATTTAACCAAAGGTTTATCTGAAAAGTTTTTAAGGATACAGCCCGGCTGATGACTGGCATTTTGAAGAATATATTCTAATCTTTTCACATCATTGGTGTGAAAATCCTTCGAGCGGAGATACACATTACCAAAGCGTAGAAAGAAAAATTCTGTAGTTGTTTCTATTTCAAATGAATGGCAATCTTCAGGCGTGATTAAAAACATGTGCCCTGCGAGGTAATCGAATTTATTGTTATTGATGCATTGTTTGCCTGTACCGGAAAGGATATATATCAACTCAAAAAACAGGTGTTTATGACCATATTTTGGGCATTCATCCAGCTTTTCGTAAACAATCTCGTAAGGTTCGTACAGTGTTTCGCTAATCATCTCACATCAAATTAAAGCACAAATTTACCAATTAAAAGCAAATTTATACTGTTTTATAAAGCTATATCAGTTTATATTTGCTATATAAAAAACAGTATCTTTAATTAATATCATACATCAGCCATGAAAGCTATAGGATTTAAAACCTCACTCCCAATAAACGAAAACGAAAGTTTTATCGCGTTTGAAACACCTGTTCCACAGCCGGAAGGACGTGACCTCCTCGTAAAAATAAAAGCCATCAGCGTAAATCCGGTTGATTTTAAAATCCGCCAGAACAGCGCCAAAGACACTGTACTGGAAACACCAAAAGTAATTGGCTGGGATGCTGTTGGAATAGTTGAAGCCGTTGGCGAAGGCGTTACCTTTTTTAAAGCCGGAGATGAAGTGTATTATGCCGGAGACTTAACCCGTAGCGGATCAAACGCAGAATACCAATTGGTTGACGAACGCATCGTAGGTTTAAAACCTACAAAACTAACCAACGCAGAAGCTGCTGCGATGCCCCTAACAGCACTTACCGCCTGGGAATCGCTCTACGACCGCATCCGTATCAGCGAACAAAAAGATAAAGGAAAAAGTATCCTGATCATTGGTGGTGCAGGTGGCGTTGGTTCCATAGCCATACAGCTGGCAAAGAAAATAAGTGGTTTAAAAGTAATTGCTACTTCTTCCCGAGCAGAAACAAAAGATTGGTGCAGAGCAATGGGGGCCGATGTCGTAGTAGATCATAAAAACCTGGTTGAAGAAGTTCGGGCTGCAGGTTTTAAGGAAGTAGATTTTATTCTCGATTTTGTAGACCTTAACAGTTATTGGGATCACCTGGTCGAGCTGATTAAACCACAAGGCCATATCGTATCGATAACTGGCTCAGCCACCCCTGTTGCCCTAAATAAATTAAAAAATAAAAGTGTTACCTTTTCGTGGGAACTGATGTACACTCGCTCCATGTATCAAACTGAAGATATGCAACAGCAGCACCATATTTTAAATGAGTTGGCGAAATTATTAGATAATGGTATCCTTAAAACTACATTAAACCAAACGCTGAAGGGATTTACGGTAGAAAACTTAAAAGAAGCTCACCATTTGCTGGAAAGTGGCAAAACTATTGGTAAAGTGGTCATTGAATATTAAAAAAAAACCGAAAAAAAAGGAGAGAAACTTGACCAGCTTCTCTCCTTTTTTATATCCTGTTTCTACTAAACTTTAGTCCTGTTCTCTGAACTTCTTTTTAACTGCGCATTAATGCGTTCCAAAACATTGTAAATATCGAATGGTTTGCTGATGTAATCATCAGCGAATGCATCAATCGCTTTTTGCTCGCTATTGTTCTGTGCAGACATTACAATAATCGGAATGTGTTTGGTAAAAATATCAGTTTTTAAATCTTCGCATATTTCTGCTCCGTTTCCATCTGGTAACATGACATCTAACAAGAAAAGATCAGGCATTGCATCCTGGATATTTTTCTTCAGCTCTGCAAAAGATGAAGAAAGCTGTAATTCAAAACCCTCTTCTTTTAACAGGATTTCAATCACGTTTCTGATTTCCTGATCGTCTTCTAAAATGTGTATTCGTTTTTTTTCCATGTTCAAATTATATGTTTGGGATTTCCGTTCGCGTGGAATGCGCTACACGATAGTAACAGTAACACCCAAGCCCTCTAAATGTTTTACAATTTGTTCAGAAATTCCTTTATCTGTGATAATATGGTCAATTTCTTCCAGTCCACATATCTTTCCAAAGCCCCTCTTTCCAAATTTGGTAGAATCGGCCAGTACAATCGTTTTTTGTGATGCACCGATCATTTTGCGGTTTAAATGTGCCTCCATGGCATTTGTAGTGGTGATGCCAAAATCCAGATCAATGCCATCTACCCCTAAAAACAGTTTGTTGAAATAAAAATCCTGCAAAACCTGCTCGGCATAAGCCCCCATAACCGACGATGAACTTTTTCTAAGTAAGCCACCCAACTGTATTACTTCGATGCTAGGCTCGCGCATTAATTCCAGCGCTACATTTAATGCGGAGGTAACTACCGTTAAATTTGTTGCCGGGGCAATGTTCTTCGCAAAATACAGTACTGTGGTACCCGAAGCAATTACAATAGAATCGTTATCGTTCAGCAATGCCGCTGCAGCCATCCCGATTTTGTTCTTTTCAGTAGATTGTATTTTTTCTTTCTCATTAACCGGACGGTCAACGGTGTAGGGATTGTTTATCGTTGCCCCACCGTGTGTTCTAAACAGCAGGCTCTTGTCTTCCAGTAGTTTTAAGTCCTTTCTTATTGTTACAGAAGATACTTTCAATTCCTTACACAAATCCACAACGTTTATATATTGATCACGTTGCAGGCGACTTAAAATAAACTGGTGCCTTTCAGCCAAATTCATCATAACATACTAGATTAGCGTGCTGCAAATTAGCAATAAAAACATTCTTTAAAATATTTTAAACAAATATTTAATAAATTTTTAACCCACATGTTATATTATTTCAGTTATGATTTCCTATAATTGCGTATTGTTTCGTTTTGTTATTTTATTTTTAATGATCAATGAAGAGATTACATCCCCATCATTTAGCAGATAATACAATTTGGGATTTCATTATCATTGGAGGGGGGGCCACAGGTATAGGCACCGCCTTAGATGCAGCAAGCAGGGGCTATAAAACATTACTGGTAGAACAAGCTGATTTTGCCAAAGGAACATCGAGCAGAAGTACCAAACTGGTTCATGGAGGTGTTCGCTACCTTGCACAGGGCGATATCGGTTTGGTTAAACATGCTTTGAAAGAACGTGGTTTATTACAACAAAACGCTAAACACCTGGTCGAAAAGGAAGAATTCCTGATTCCCTGCTATGATTGGTTTTCCGTTATAAAATATTTAACCGGGCTTACCCTTTACGATTGGCTGGCAGGAAAATACAGCTTCGGAAAATCTAAATATTTCTCTAAAAAAGAAACCTTAACCAGGATGCCCGGCATTAAAGCAAAAGGCTTAAAAGGTAGCATCAGGTATTATGATGGAAAATTCGATGATGCCCGTTTAGCGATTAATATTGCCCAAACGGCTATCGAAAAGGGCGCATATTTATTAAATTACAGCAAAGTAACCGGTTTATTAAAAGATGGAGAAACTGTTACTGGAATTGATACAGAAGATACCATTACAGGTTTAAAAGCACAATTCAAGGGCAAAGTAGTGGTTAACGCCACAGGGGTTTTTGTTGATGATATTTTGCAGATGAACAATCCTGACACAAAAAAGATGGTCCGTCCAAGCCAGGGCGTGCATGTAGTCCTCAGCAAAGGTTTTTTGGATAGCGAATCGGCCTTAATGATTCCAAAAACGGCTGATGGACGGGTTTTATTTGCCGTTCCCTGGCATGATCATTTATTAGTTGGCACTACCGATACCCCATTGGATGAACACAGCCTCGAGCCGCGCGCTTTAAAAGAAGAGGTAGATTTTATTATAAATACTGCGGCAAAATATTTTAACCGAAGGCCCCTTGAAAAAGATATTTTAAGCATATTTTCAGGCCTGCGGCCATTAGCTGCTCCGACTAACGGTAATGGAAATAGTACAAAAGAAATCAGCAGAGACCATAAACTGATTGTTTCTGCAAAGGGACTGATTACCATTACTGGTGGAAAATGGACTACCTATCGCCTGATGGCAGAAGAAACTGTAAATTTAGCCATTACTCATGCAGGTTTAAAACCGAAAGCATGTGTAACTCAAAATTTAAGCATTCATGGCAGCACCGCCAATGCCGGCAATGGTCATTTAGCCATATATGGATCGGATCGCAGTAAAATTGAAGCCTTGATCAAACAAAAGCTAGGTCTTGAAAAGCCTTTGCATCCATCTTTTCCTTTTATGGAGGCCGAGGTAGTTTGGTCTGCCAGAAACGAAATGGCAGAAACAGTAGAAGATATTTTAAGCAGAAGGCTGAGGATATTATTGATTGATGCACGGGCTGCAAAAGATATGGCACCTCGGGTAGCCTCGCTCCTGGCCAAAGAATTATCGGCAGATGAAAACTGGGAAGCCGATCAAATTGAAGCTTTTAATAAATTAGCCGATGGCTACCTTTATCATCAATCCAAAAAATAAAACTGGAATTATAGCCCGCTAACCAAATTTTAATTATGAGTACATACATCTTGTCTATCGATCAGGGAACCACGAGTTCGAGAGCCATTATTTTTAATCACAATGGCGAAATTGTTGCTATAGTACAACGGGAATTCACGCAGATTTATCCTAAAGCGGGCTGGGTAGAGCATGATCCAATGGAAATATGGTCTACACAACTGGCTGTTGTAACAGAGGTAATTGTTAAAGCAGGTTTAACCGTAAGCGATATTAATGCGATCGGAATTACCAATCAACGCGAAACCACGGTGGTATGGGATAAAGAAACCGGAAAACCAATTTATAATGCCATTGTATGGCAAGACAGGCGTACTGCTGCCTATTGCGATGAAATTAAAGCGCTGGGGTTGGCGGGTAAAATTCAGGAAAAAACAGGCCTGATCATCGATTCTTATTTTTCTGCCACTAAAGCACGTTGGGTTTTGGAAAATGTTGAAGGTGCGCGCGAAAAGGCTGAAGCAGGAAAACTGGCCTTTGGCACCATTGATACCTGGTTAATATGGAAATTAACAGCAGGCGAAAAACAGGTAACCGATGTAACCAATGCCTCCCGCACCATGCTTTACAACATCCACACTTTAAGTTGGGATGAAGAATTACTGGAGCTTTTCTCTATACCAAAAACAATGCTTCCTGAGGTAAAATCATCGAGCGAGATTTATGGTGTAACTGCTGGACGGATATTGGCTGCAAAAATCCCTATTGCAGGTATTGCCGGTGATCAGCAATCGGCACTTTTCGGACAAATGTGTACCGAAATCGGAATGGTCAAAAACACCTATGGCACTGGCTGTTTCATGTTGATGAATACCGGAGAAAAGCCAAAAATTTCTGCCAATAACCTGTTAACCACTATTGCCTGGCAGATTAATGGCAAAGTAAATTATGCATTAGAAGGGAGTATTTTCATTGGCGGCGCTGTTGTACAGTGGCTTCGCGATGAAATGGGACTAATTTCTAAATCTGCAGATGTAGAAACTTTAGCTGAAAAAGTAAAAGATAGTGATGGAGTTTATGTTGTTCCAGCTTTTGCAGGGCTGGGTGCACCACACTGGGATCAGCATGCACGGGGTACGATTACCGGATTAACCAGGGGTACAAACAAATCGCATATTGCCAGAGCAGCCCTGGAAAGTATTGCCTATCAAACGATGGATGTGTTAAAGGCGATGGAAGCAGATGCAGGCGTAAATATCACTGAATTGAGAGTTGACGGTGGCGCTACGGCGAATGATTTGTTGATGCAGTTTCAGGCCGATCTGTTGAACTGTAAGGTAATCAGACCAGATGTAACCGAAGTTACCGCTATCGGCGCTGCATATCTTGCCGGATTGGCTACCGGCTTGTGGAAAAGTATCGGTGAGATCCGTTCGCAATGGAAAATTAACAGGACTTTTATTGCTGATGAAGGAATTGATAATACTGAAAGAATAAAAGGCTGGAACAGGGCGATAAAAGCAGCCAGGGTAAGTGCAGAGCGCTAATATAAGGCGGTCGTCACCCTGAACCGAGCCTTAGCCAGCTCGCCGAAGGTAATTTATTTCAGGGGCTTAGCTTAAATGAATAGATGCTTATTGCAAATTGCTGTTCATTTGATTGAACCTAACATATTAATTAAAAATTGCTTAAAATTTTATAATGAACGTATATCTCGCAGAATTTATTGGTACAGCACTAATGATTCTTTTAGGAAATGGTGTAGTGGCTAACGTAGTACTTAAAGATACTAAAGGGAATGATGGTGGATGGATGGTGATTACAACGGCTTGGGCACTGGCCGTATTTACAGGTGTTGTTGTTGCCGGCCCATATAGTGGGGCACATCTGAATCCGGCTGTAACTCTTGGACTTGCCATTGGTAAAGGATTTAGCTGGGCCTTGGTTCCCTTTTACATTATGGCCCAGTTAGCTGGTGCCATGACTGGATCTTTTCTGGTCTGGTTAATTTATAAAGACCATTTCGACGCCACTGATGATCAGGGCTCAAAGGCCGCACCTTTTGCAACTGCCCCGGCCATCAAAAACATTTCGTCAAATTTATTATCAGAAATTATTGGCACTTTCGTTTTAATATTTGTGATCTTTTATTTTACGGATGCCAGTATGGGCACAAAAGAAACGGTTACCACACCTATTGGCCTTGGCTCAATTGGCGCCGTTCCGGTAGCATTTTTAGTCTGGGTAATCGGTTTGGGCTTAGGCGGGACAACCGGATATGCCATTAATCCGGCAAGAGATTTAGGTCCACGGATGGTACACTTTCTCATTCCAATGAAGGGAAAAGGAAGTAGCAACTGGGCTTATGCCTGGATACCCATTGTTGGGCCTATTATCGGATCGGTTTTGGCCGCGGTAGTATTTTTGTTGATTAGCAAATAGTTATTGATTCCGAAACATTCTCGCCAATACATTCTAAAAATAAAATCCACCATCCTGATCCGATAGCTATTGGTCAGCTGGAAATGACATGCAATTTTATTCCACAGCTACCGAATAATAGCTATCTTTGAAATAATATCGCGCAACTATTTACCTAACCAATCAGAATTGCAAGCTTACTTCCTCGTTGTTGATACCGAAACCTCTGGCCTGCCTAAAAATTGGACGGCACCTTATTCTAAAGAAAAGAACTGGCCTTACATTATCCAAATTGCCTGGATTATTTATGATCAATCCTATCGGGAAATTAAGCGGGAGAATCACTACATTAAAAACACCAATTTTACCATTGATAAGGCTGCATTAAAAATTCATAAAATTACGCCGGAATATCTGCATGAGCATGGAGAAAACAAGGAGACGGTGATGTTGAAGTTTTCTGCAGATATAGAAAAGTATAAACCTTTGGTTATCGGGCATTTCATTGAACTTGATTACCACATGGTAAATGTTGAATTGTACCGCATCGGTAAAGAAAACATATTTAAAAACCTTGCTTTTTTTTGCACCATGAAAGCAAGTGCTCCCTATATTACCAATACCGTGATCAGCCATTTAAAACTGGATAAATTCTATACCATTTTATTCAATGAAGTACCTGAAAATATCCATAATGCTTTATCCGATACGGTAAATACGGCGAAGATTTTCTTTCACCTTTTAAAAACAGGCAAAATAAGCTTAACTTCAGTCTACCATCAGGAACATACTTTTAATACAGGAAAAGAAAAAAGAAAAGAATTTTCGTTTAAAAGAATTTTACAGGAACTTTTTAATGGAAGATAAACTGGCTGATCAAATTTATACTGCCCGTATCGGAGACATTACTTTCAGAAAGATTGTGAGTTGCAGCCCGGGCACACCGGTTTTTGAAGCCGCCATTAAAATGTCGGATCAAAAAACCAGCTGTCTCTTTATTAAGAATGATCAGGGCGATTATCTGGGATTTGTAACCGATATTACTTTAAGAGATAATGTAATCGCTAAGCAACTGAATCCTAATTTGCCTATTGATGAGGTGATGGATACCAATATTATAACCATCACACCAGATGCTTATGTTTACGAAGCAATATTAATGATGTTTAGCAAAAAATCGCGCTATTTATTGGTAAACGACAAGGGGAATTATGTTGGCTTTCTGAGCAGAAATCGTCTTTTAAGCGAACAGGCAGAGTCTCCGTTGGTTTTTATCCAATCGGTAAAGTCAGCTGTAAATACCGGTGATTTAAAATTAAAATGGCAGAAAGTACCGGGCATCGTAGCTCAGCTGCTCAACAGGGGCGTACATTCGAAAATTGTAAACGAAGTAGTCACGACTATTGCCGATACCATTTCTTTTAAAATTATTGAAGATGTTATTGCCAAATTAGGCCCGCCACCGGCAAAATTCGTATTTATGGTTTTGGGTAGTGAAGGGAGAAAAGAACTGAGTTTAAAAACGGATCAGGACAACGCCATTATTTATGAAGATACTGATGAAGAGCATAGAGCAGCTGTACGCTCCTATTTTCTAGACCTGGCTACCCAGGTTTCTGATAAATTAAATTTTGTGGGCTTTGTATATTGTGATGGTGATTATATGGCCACCAACCCAAACTGGACACATTCACTATCGCACTGGAAATATAATTATAAAAACTGGATAGAGGAATCGCTGCCTGAAACTGCGGTAAAGTTTGCTGCATTTTTTGATTGCAGGGCTATTTATGGCGATCTGGCTATTATGGAAAGTCTGAGGTCTTTTGTTGATGAGGAATTACAAAAACCAATAGAAAAATTCTATGTTTACCTGGCCAAAAATGCTTTGCTATATGAGCCTCCCCTTACTTATTTTAGAAATATCAGGACCCAGAAAATCCACAAAAAAGAGGTGTTTGATATTAAAACAGCCATGACCCCTATTGTAGATTTGGCAAGGGTTTATGCCTTACAGAATAGGATTTTTCAGAAAGAGAATACCGGCGAGCGTTTAAAGGCTTTAAGAGAGCTGGGCGTTTTCAGCGAAAATCAGTTTAATGAACTTTCCCAATCGTACTATTATTTGATGGGCTTGAGATTGAAACATCAGGCTCACCTGATTGTTAACGATCAGGCCGCACCCAATAACTTTATAGAAATTGACACTTTAACCAAAATCGAGAAAGTAACCCTAATTGAGATTTTCAAGATTATCCTGAATTTTCAGAGCGGCATCAGAATTAAATTTACGAACAGTTTGGGGTAAGCGCAGAGCAGATTGCATTTGATACTTAACGTTTATACTACCCGCCCGTCATGCTAAATTTATTTCAGCATTTATTACGCTATTAATACGTTAATGGAAGGAAATAAATCCGATAGGTATCGGATCATGGCGACGATCCTTCTTTTAAACAAAAAAGGTTCCGATTTGCATCGGAACCTTTTTTAAATATGATTATCGCTTAAGCGAGAATTTCTATTTTACTGCATCAATTACAGCTTTGAAAGCTTCTGGGTGATTCATTGCTAAATCAGCCAATACTTTACGGTTTAAACCGATTTCTTTTGAAGCTAGTTTACCGATTAATTGCGAGTAAGAAATACCGTGTTGACGTGCACCAGCGTTGATACGTTGGATCCACAATCCGCGGAATTCTCTTTTCTTAACTTTACGGTCACGGTATGCATATTGCAAACCTTTTTCTACTGTGTTTTTAGCAACAGTATAAACCTTACTTCTTGCTCCCCAATAACCTTTGGCTAAATTAAGGATCTTTTTTCTTCTTCTTCTCGAAGCTACTGCGTTTACCGAACGTGGCATGTTGTTGTTGTTTTTTGGTAAGCGGCGTTCCTTTTAACCGGAAACTTAAAGCCTGATACCTGGTGAATTAATAAATTACTTTCCGATACAAAGCATACGTTTAACGTTACCCATATCAGCATCAGATACGATACTTGCTTGACCTAAGGCACGTTTACGTTTAGTACTCATCTTGGTTAAGATGTGACTTTTGTATGCGTTGTTTCTTTTGATTTTACCTGTTCCAGTAAGCGAAAAACGCTTTTTAGCACTGGAATTGGTTTTCATTTTTGGCATAACCTGTTTTTTAATTTATAAACCTATTTTTATTTTTTTGCTACTTTGGGCGCAACTGTCAGGAACATCCGTTTACCTTCTAACTTAGGTAATAACTCTACTTTTCCTACATCTTCTAAAGCCTGGGCAAATTTTAATAATAAAATTTCTCCCTGCTCTTTGTAAACAATTGCTCTACCCTTAAAATGCACGTAAGCCCTAACTTTCTCTCCGTTCTCTAAAAAGCTTACTGCATGTTTTAATTTAAACTGGAAATCGTGATCGTTGGTATTAGGACCAAAACGGATCTCCTTAATTACAGTTTGTTTCGCATTAGCTTTAATTTCTTTCTGCTTTTTCTTTTGCTCGTAAACAAATTTACTGTAATCAATAATTCTACAAACTGGCGGTACAGCGTTTGGAGAAATTTCTACCAAATCCAATTCCAGTTCATCAGCAAGCGCCAAAGCTTTCGCCAAAGGATAAATCCCCGGTTCAACATTATCGCCAGCTAAACGCACTTCAGGCGATTTTATATACTGATTAATGTTATGCTCTGCTTCTTTTTTCTTAAAAGGTGGACGTGGCCCCCTGTTAAATCCTGGTCTTCCTAATGCCAAATTTGTATTATTTTAATTTAAACTGTTATTTCTTTTCTTAATAAATTGTTGAACGTTTCCAACGTCATTTCGCCTAAATCTCCCTCACCGTGTTTACGAACAGAAACTTTACCTTCTGCCATCTCTTTATCGCCGATAATGAGCATGTATGGGATCTTTTTAACTTCCGAGTCGCGTATTTTGCGGCCGATTTTCTCATCTCGAAAGTCAATCAGCCCGCGAATATCGGAATTATTTAATTCATCTAAAACTTTTTTTGCATATTCTTCATATTTTTCTGAAATAGGAAGAATAATAAACTGTTCAGGACTTAACCATAAAGGGAAGTTTCCGGCACAATGTTCGATCAAAACGGCAATAAATCTTTCCAGTGAACCAAATGGCGCACGGTGAATCATTACAGGTCTGTGCTTTTGGTTATCGCTACCGGTATATTCCAATTCGAAACGTTCAGGTAAATTGTAATCCACCTGAATGGTACCTAACTGCCACTTTCTACCCAAAGCATCTTTCACCATAAAATCTAGCTTAGGACCATAAAATGCCGCTTCGCCATATTCTACAACCGTGTTTAAACCTTTTTCTGCAGCCGCTTCGATAATGGCCGTTTCTGATAATCTCCAGTTCTCATCAGAACCAATATACTTCGATTTGTTTTCAGGATCTCTTAAGGAAACTTGTGCAGTATAGTTTTCAAACCCCAGTGATTTAAACACATAAAGTACTAAATCGATCACTTTTTTAAACTCATCCTTCACCTGCTCCGGCATGCAAAATAAGTGTGCATCATCCTGAGTAAAGCCACGTACCCGGGTTAAACCATGTAATTCGCCACTTTGCTCGTAACGGTAAACGGTACCAAACTCAGCAAAACGAACCGGAAGATCTTTGTAAGAACGTGGTTTTGTTTTATAAATCTCACAGTGGTGTGGACAGTTCATCGGTTTTAAGAAGAACTCCTCTCCTTCCTGCGGAGTTTTAATCGGCTGGAACGAATCCTTACCGTATTTTTCCCAGTGACCAGAAGTTACATATAAATTTTTATGCCCGATATGTGGTGTTACTACTTGCTCGTAACCTGCTTTAGCCTGTGCTTTGGTTAAGAAATTAACCAAACGTTCGCGCAAAGCAGTTCCTTTAGGCAACCATAGCGGTAAGCCCATTCCTACTTTTTCCGAGAAAGCAAAAAGTTCCAGCTCTTTTCCCAATTTGCGGTGATCGCGTTTTTTGGCTTCTTCAATCATTAAAAGATATTCAGTAAGCTCGCTCGCCTTAGGGAAAGTTACGCCGTAAATACGGGTTAACTGTTTCTTGGTTTCATCGCCTCTCCAATAAGCACCAGCCACATTCATCAGTTTTACTGCTTTTACAAAACCAGTATTAGGAATGTGCGGACCACGGCATAAATCGGTAAATGAACCCTGGGTATAAAAAGTAATTTTGCCATCCTCAAGGCCATCAATTAAATCCAGCTTATACTCATCCCCTTTTTCGGTGAAGTATTTTACTGCATCAGCCTTGCTTACACTTTCGCGCACAAAAGTTTCCTTTTGTTTGGCCAGTTCGATCATTTTGGTTTCAATGGCTTTGAAATCATCCGAAGAAAATTCACGGTCGCCAAAGTCTACATCATAATAAAACCCGGTTTCAATTGCCGGACCGATACCAAATTTGGTTCCCGGATAAAGCGCTTCTAAAGCTTCAGCCATTAAGTGAGCAGATGAATGCCAAAAAGTTGATTTTCCGGCAGTATCATTCCATGTCAATAATTTTACTGTTGAATCAGATTCGATCGGTCTGGTTGAATCCCAAACTTCGCCGTTAACTTCGGCGGCTAGTACGTTTCGGGCCAGGCCCTCAGAAATTGATAATGCAACCTGATGGGCAGATGTGCCCTTTTCATACTGACGAACAGAACCGTCAGGTAAAGTAATGTTAATCATCTACAACTATGATTTAAATTTTAAATAAAAAAGTTTTAAGTATCACTTACAAGGTGATTGTATTTTGTGCAAAAATATGCATTTTTTGGCTAAAAAGCAAGGTAAAGATTCTAAATGCAAACAAACAAAGGTTAATACGGTCCCTTTAGCTTACCCCAAACTTCCGCTGATATTAATCACCATGATTATTTTACTTTTGTTTAGCCTGTCCGCCATACTGATCAGGTAGCTTTCGGATTTATTTCAGCATCTTTCCTGACAGATAAACCTGAAATGAATTGCCCTCGGTAAGCTCGCTTAAGGCTCGGTTTACAGTGTAGCTTTATGCGCTGCGCTAAAGGCCAGGTTAACGATTGTATATCCTTAAATATTTGAAGGAATCTCCTGTAAAAATTTAGCCTTCAAATATTTACGTAAAGGAACATCTAAAAATCTCATCACCAGGTAAGAGAATACGATTAAAAGCAAAACCGAAACCGGGATAACCACCCATAGTAAAGATGCTGATGGCTGAACTTCGTCTACATAAGTTAAAAATATCCACACAAACGGATAATGTACCATATAAAGTGGGTATGATATTTCGCCGGAGAGATTACAGCTCTTTTTAAACGACGGATTTAATGTTGTACCTGCTCCCAATGCCACTAAAAGCGGGAAGTAAAACAGTACAAGTATCGGTTCGGTAATCCAGTTATATTTATCATTAAAAGGAACTAGAAACCCTGCAAGCAAAAGTGCGATCATGCCTAAAAATCCAAGTTTATTTTTGATAATCCAATTTAAACGGTAAACCAGCATACCGGCTGTAAAAGAAAACAGCACGCGCGCTCCACCGTCCCAGAAATTCTGTCCGCCCCAGCCACCGCCTACATTAGTGGCCTTCACGGCGACATAACACAGACAAACTGCACCTGTAAAAACCAAAGCCATCAGTGATTTTTTGCCTAACCGATAAAGTACCAAAATGTAAAAGATATTGGCAATATATTCCCAAAATAGCGACCAAGCGGGTGCGTTTAGGCAAAATAGATTTGTATATCGCTCGGGCATGGCAGGGTAAGGTATTAAAAAAGCAGAGGATAAAAACAAAAGAAAGGTTTTTCCGAATCCATAAAGCTCATAAAGATCGCTGTAAGGATCAATGAGAAAAGTGATCAATCCTAAAGCGGAACCGATAAATACCAGCGGATGCAGGCGAATAAGCCTTAATTTAAAAAACTGTGTAATTCCGATGTGCGGCGCACGGCTATCGTATGCATAGGCAATTACAAAACCAGACAAACAGAAAAAGAAGTCTACGGCAAGAAAGCCATGTGAAAGAAAATTTTTGTTATAATTGGTAATCGCTATTTCCATAAAGTGATAAATTACCACTACTATGGCAGCTACCCCCCTTAATCCATCTAAAATTTCGAAATGCTGCTTGGTTGCTAATAAGTTTGCCTTGTTTTCTGCTGTAATCACTTTTGGTTAGTTTATTTAACCCCAATAATACTTATTCTCCATTTAGATGCAAAAACTAAAGCCAACCTTTTCAGAAATGATACAAAAAAAGCCCTGAATGTTTACACTTTCACGGCTGATAGAATCATTTATACAGGTAATTTAAAGACATCCGAAGTTCGCAAGCGGTACTGGCCTATGCTCAACCTTCAGATGTCTGGAAACGAACTGAATTAATTCATTCCAAATGCTCTTCCCTGACCGCCACCACCTGGCCTGTTCTGTCTAAAACGTTTCATCATGTTTTCCATTTTAGTTTTATATTCATCAGGGGTAATCAATTTCGCTTTTTTAGGAGCGGTTACGTCTTTCGAACTTACATTTCTGTATTCAATGCTTTTAGCAACCGAGCTGTTACCCCTACCTTCAATGGCCAATACCGCACCTTCTGTCCACATATTTGGGTTTGGAGAAAAATCGAAACCTAAATCGTTGGTATACCAGATTTTGGTTTCTTCCACTACGTTTTTATCCATATCCAATATCTTGATTGCTCTTGTAGATCTTACAATGGCCTGGTGACAGGTAAAACCTAAAATCTGCTTAGTAGAATCTGTTTTAACCACTTCTATTTTTGGTGCCGGAGCAGCTTTTGCCCTGGTGGTATCATTAGGGTTACCACCTCCCATTCTGAACGAAGAAATTGGTCCGGAAGTAGAAAGGGTTAATTTGCCGGGCATGTAATAAGTGGTATCGTTCAGGTCGAAGACTTCTGTTAAACTTTTATCAGCAAAGGTGTAATAATACTCTCGGTTGCCACCCGCACCACCAAAACGCATCATCATCCGGCCCATTCCACCACCGCCACCACCTGCACCATTGCTATCTTCAGTTTCCTCAACCGGCATATAACTTGCATTGGTCGCGGTAAATAATAACTCAAAATTAGTTTTACTTGATGAAGGCATTCTGGCTTTCATCTGATCAGTTAACTGAATACCACTGGCTGAAGCCATTGCGGCAGGGTCTACCGTGTTTTCGAATTGTATAGCGCCCGAAGTTTTTTTCTTTTGGGCGTTTGCAACAGATACAATTGATAAAAATCCAAGTAAAGCGACGGTTATTTTTTTCATTATGATTTTGTTTTGTGAGTTGGATACGAAAGCCTTGAAAAGGTTTAACAAAGATATTTTAGATTGTAACGTAAACGTGTTAAATTGTGTTAAAATCTAATAGGGGATTAGCTAAGCAAGCTATTTAAAGGCCGATGTAATTTATTTTTTACATTTTTTTTTGGAAAGCAATTGCAGTAGTTCTTCGGTTGCGATAGTCCTGCCCTCTGCTTAATCCCGATAGAACATACGCTTTAATTTAAAATTTCTCTTTAATCGGGATAACGCTGACGGTCAGGTTTAATTGACAAAAAACAGTAGTTCTTTTTTACCGAAAAACTTAACGATGATGGCTTGTAGAACATAGGTCATGGAAAGATTCAGACTAGTATTCCGTACTCTCCAACCAGCCATTACACAATACATCGGCTATGTGCATGGTTTTAATTGGATGGTTATTTTTATCAATATAGCCCTGCAGGTGTAACAGGCATGATAAATCAGTAGAAATAATATAATCAGCACCTTGCGCAAGGGCATGATTCACTTTCTGCTCGGCCATAGCCGAAGAAATAGCATCGAATTTAACCGCAAAAGTACCCCCAAAGCCACAGCACATATCCGTATCTTCCATTTCAATCATCTCCAGTCCATGAACTTTAGACAAAAGCTGACGTGGCTCATCCTTGATTTTACACTCCCGTAAAGCACTGCAAGAATCATGATACACCGCTTTTCCTTCCAACTCGGCACCAAAATAATCTTTTTTGGCCACTTTCACCAGAAAGTCAGAGAGTTCCCAGATATTGGATTGCAAACTCCGGCACTTGTTGTGTACAATCGTATTGGTAAAAAGATCATTAAATCCACCTTTCACCATCCCTACACACGACGCTGATGGCGCCACCACATAAGTATTTTCCGTAAAATCGTTCAGGAACTTCGTGCCTACTTCTTTAGCTTCATCCCAATAACCAGCATTATATGCGGGTTGGCCGCAACAGGTCTGTTTTGAATTGTAGGTTACATTACATCCTGATTTTTCCAGTAACCTTAAAGTATTAAAAGCAGTTTCCGGATAAAGTTGATCTACAAAACAAGGCACAAATAATTCTACTTTCATCATATTCTTTACGGCTGCAAACTTACAATTTTACCAATGCTTTGCGCTCGTTTTTTCTTAAAACCATTAAAAGAACCAATCCAACAATAAAAAAAGATGCCAGGGCAATAATAGAATATCGAATATTTCCCGTTAAATCTTCAATATATGCAAAACTAAAAAGACCGATTACAATGGCCAGTTTTTCGGTTACATCGTAAAAACTGAAAAACGAAGTGGTATCTTTTGTATCAACAGGTAGATACTTGGAATAAGTTGAGCGCGACAAGGACTGGATTCCGCCCATAATCAGCCCTACAATCGCCGCCAATGAATAAAATTGATATTCGTTAGTAATATAATAACCGTAAACACAGCAACCAATCCATACCAAAACAACCATAATCAGTACGTTTATATTACCTATTTTTTTGGCAAGATAAGACATCAACATGGCTCCGGGGATGGCGACCAATTGAATAATCAATATCACCGCAATCAGTTTAGCAGTACCTAATTTTAGCGTTTTTTCAGCGAAACCAGCAGCGGCAAGCATAATGGTTTGTACACCCATAGAGTAAAAGAAATATGAGACTAAAAACCCTTTTAAAACTTTCATTTGCTTTACCTGTGCCCAAACTTTTGATAATTCGCTAAAGCCATCTTTAAAGATATTCGTTTTTACCTTATCAAGTTGTGGGGTTCCGTTGTGAAGTACCGCAAAAGGAATCTGTGAAAAGCCAATCCACCACAGGCCAACCAGTAAAAAAGATAACCTCGGCGGGAAAGAAGCATCCGTAATGCCAAACCATTCGGGCTTTAACACAAATAAAAAGCAAATCAGTTGAAGTATTACTGAACCGATATAGCCATATGAAAAGCCTTGTGCACTTACCCGGTCCTGGTGTTCTTCTGTCGCTATTTCTGGCAGATATGAATTACTGAACAATACACCCCCAATATAACCCATTGCCGCCAGTGCAAACAAGATGATGCTCATTTCGAGTGTATCTAATTTAAAAAAATATAAACCGATGCAGGCCGCCCCACCCATGTAGGTGAAGAATTTCATGAATGATTTTTTATTGCCCCTTCTGTCTGCTATAGCCGAGAGTATAGGCAAAACAAAAGCCATAACCAGATACGCAAATGATAGGGCATAATTGGAAAGTGAAGTATTTACAAAGGTTCTGCCAAAAAAATCTACTTTATCACCATGCTCTTTAGTGGTGGTGATAATGGTATAATAAGCCGGAAAAATGGTAGAGGTGATGACCAAGTTATAGGCAGAGTTTGCCCAATCGAAAAATGCCCACGAACGGATGGTTTTCTTATTGTTTTTTGTTATCATTTGTTTTTTCGCTTCGCGGAAGGTTATAATGATTGTTTGTTTATCAGGATTAAATCGTTGATTACAAAACTAAGATTTTATTGCTAACTTGATAATCATTTTTCTCCCATCTTACATCTCAAGATAATACTTTTTCCCATCAGTTTTAATCTTACCGGCATCTAATAATTCTCTGATGGCATCAATTCTTTCCCCTTCAGTGCCCTTTTTAATATGGGAAACCAAATCATCGAGACTTAAAGGCTGTTGTTGCAGTAAAGAAATAATGTCATAATCTATTTCTTCACGCAACAAATGATGGTTTCCGGCTTTTTTTTCAGCCAGGCAAACATCGCAAACCCCACACTTTGTAGCATGGTGTTCGTCAAAGTAATGAAGCAACTGGATGCTTCTGCATAAATCAGATGAAGCGTAGCTTACCACAGCATTGATCTGTTTGTGTAGTATTTCTTTTCTCAGTTCCAGGTATTTGACGTCCAGATCAAAGTGATCCATATCTACCCTCGGCCTAACATACTGTAACTGTGGTTGATCTGTTTGCTGAATATAAGTAAGTAATTCAATCGTTTGTAATTTATCCAGCAGATTGATAATGTCTTTATATGATAATCCTGTCCTCTTGGCTAAATCCGCCTCATTAATCTTAACAAAACCATCAAAAGCACCACCATATGAGCGTAAAATGGTCTTTATAATCCCGTCATATGCTTTATTTTCGATTTGGAAACGGTAAATATCTTCGTGACTGGCAATAAACATTATTCTTGATGGCAAAAAAACACTCTCTGAAAACGTAAGATAGCCATCATGCTCAAGAAATTTCAATGCAGATATTGTTTTTAAAACACTAACATTAAATCTTTTACAGAAATCGGCGATATCAAAAGCAAAGTTTAAGCCTTCTCCGGCACCAAATGCCAGTTGAAAATAGTTGCCCAGGTAATGATAGGTTTTTCTGATTTCGTCAGGTGAAGGGAAACTATCTAAATATCTTGATTCTAAGCCAAGGACATCCGATTGATTGGCCAATAAAACGGCATAGCTTCTTTTTTCATCACGTCCTGCCCTCCCCGCTTCCTGATAATAAGCTTCTAAACTTTCAGGCAAATCCAAATGCACCACAAATCGAACATCTGCCTTATCTATACCCATCCCAAATGCATTGGTAGCCACCATGATCCGGGTTTTGTTATTTTTCCATTCCTCCTGTTTCAGGAAACGAACATCACGTTCAAGCCCGGCATGGTAAAAGTCTGCTTTAATCCCGTTTCGGTTAATAAAATTGGCTACCTCTGCGGTTTCCCTGCGGTTGCGGACATAAACTAAGCCAGTACCCTTAACATTTTTACAAATATCGATGAGCTTTTTATACTTATCTTCATGACCAAAAACCACATAACTCAAATTATCCCTGGCAAAACTTTTCACAAAAACGGGTGGGTTTTTCATTTCCAGTTTCGCTACAATATCTTTCCGCACAAATTCAGTAGCGGTTGCAGTAAGCGCTAAAACCGGGATATTTGGTAAGATTTCGCGCAGTTTAGATAGCTGTAAATACGGTGGGCGAAAATCATAACCCCATTGCGAAATACAGTGTGCTTCGTCTACCGCGATCAGGTTCACATTCATATAAGAAATACGGACCTGTACCAAATCAGACAACAAACGCTCCGGGGATAAATAAAGAAACTTAATTTTTCCGTAAATACAGTTATCCAGTAAAATGTCGATTTCACGTTTGCCCATACCGGCATAAATGGCAATGGCTTCGATTCCTTTGGATTTCAGGTGCTCTACCTGATCTTTCATCAAGGCAATTAGCGGAGAAACGACTATACAGATCCCTTCTTTTACCAGTGCAGGTACCTGAAAACAGATCGATTTTCCACCACCTGTTGGCAAAAGTGCTAAAGTATCTTTGCCTTCCAAAACGGAAGCAATAATGTCTTCCTGTAAAGGTCTGAAAGCCTGGTGTCCCCAATATTTTTGTAAAATCTCTATTGCTGTCATAAATCGGCGGTATCAAAACTATACATTTAATCTAAAATCGCCATTTATTATTGTTGGAAATTGAAAAAATCATCTTAAGAAAAGATTATTAACTTTGCTAAATAAGAAGGATTAAATTTATAGAATGCCAGTCATCTCGATTGAAGCGAAGCGAAATGGAGAGATCTACAACAGATTTCTCGACTGCCTTGCACTCCGCTCGAAAGGACGGATTTGATTAAAATAAATTATTCAAAACGCTCAGCAGTGCTGAGACAATTGAAATTCTAAAAAAAATACTTCAAAAAAAATACACGAATTGTTCAAATAACCATCCAAACATATAATGAAACACCTTTATTTTCTAGCCGCTCTTTCCCTATTATTTTTCCGTTCAGTTGCCCAGGAAAAAAAATGGGATATTGAAAAATACCTTGGAACAACCAAAAACTTCACCTTAAATACGGATGAAGGTACCTGGATGAACCTGGATGTAAGTTCTGACGGACAAGAAATTGTTTTTGATTTATTGGGCGACATTTACGTAATGCCAATTAATGGCGGTGTAGCTAAGCTGATTAGCGGAGGTGTTGCATGGGATGTGCAGCCTCGCTTTAGTCCTAACGGAAAATATATTTCCTACACCAGCGACAAAAGCGGCGGAGATAACATCTGGATCATGAACCGGGATGGCTCCGGCAAAAAACAGATTACCAAAGAAAGCTTTAGGTTATTAAATAATGCCACCTGGATGCCAAACAGCGAATATATCATTGCGCGAAAGCATTTTACAGCAAGCCGTTCTTTAGGTGCGGGTGAAATGTGGATGTATAGTATAAATGGCGGTGATGGTGTACAGTTAACCAAGCGTAAAAACGACCAGCAAGATGCGGGTGAGCCGAACGTTTCGCCAGATGGAAGATATGTTTACTTTAGTGAAGATGTGAGTCCAGGCCCAAATTTCGAATACAGCAAAGACCCCAATGGAACTATTTATGCCATTCGTCAACTCGATTTAACTACCGGAAAATTAACTACCTTAATTGATGAACAGGGCGGCGCTTGTCGTCCGCAGGTTTCTCCTGACGGAAATTTGATTGCTTTTGTAAAACGGGTAAGATTAAAGTCTACCTTATATGTTCAAAATCTTAAAACAGGAGAAGAGTGGCCTGTAAATGAAGATTTATCGCATGATCAGCAGGAAACATGGGCCATATTCGGGGTTTATCCAAATTTCGCCTGGACACCAGATAGCAAAAGCATCGTTTTCTATGCAAAAGGAAAAATCAGGAAAACGGAAATTGGTACTTTAATCAATACCACAATACCCTTTCAGGCCAATACGATACAAACGGTACAAAAGGCCTTACATTTTGAACAGCAGGTTTTCAATAGTGAGTTTTCTGCAAAAATGTTAAGGCAGTTAACCACTTCACCGGATGGAAAAATAGTTGTTTTTAATGCCGCAGGGTACTTATACAAGCAGGAATTACCAGCAGGAACACCAGAAAGGTTAACCAACGGACTGGATTTTGAATTTGAGCCCGCCTTCAGCCCTGATGGAAAATATATTGTTTACACCACCTGGAACGACGAATTACGCGGAGCAATCAAACGTACGGATGTAAAATCGGGTAAAACCATTATGCTAAGTGATGAAAAAGGTTTTTATTATTCACCGCACTATTCTACTAAGGGAGATAAAATCGTTTTCAGAAAAGGGAGTGGAAACGATGTTTTAGGCTATAACTTTGGCCGTGGCACGGGTATTTTTATCATGCCAGCCAATGGTGGTGCGAAAACTTTGATTTCAGATAATGGAATCCGCCCACAGTTTAATAATACAGATACCCGCATTTATTTCCAAAGTTATGCTGATGGTAAAAAAGCACTGAAAAGCATCGACCTGAACGGAGCAAATGAAAAAACTCATTTCACTTCACAATATGCGAATCAGTTTGTGATTAGTCCTGACAATAAATGGCTGGCATTTAATGAATTATTAAATGTTTACATCACACCCATGATCAATATCGGCACAGCACAGGATGCATCTGCAGGCAATAAAGCTATTCCGGTTACCAAAGTCACTACTGATGGGGGAACATACATGCAATGGAGCGCAGATAGCAAAAGCCTGCATTGGACCTTAGGCCCAAAATATTTTACTATTGATGTAAACAATGCATTCAATTTTGAAGGAACTACGCCTAAAACCGAAGCTTCTGCGGTAGATATTAATCTGGTATTAAAGTCTGACATCCCAACCGGAACAGTTGCACTTAAAGGAGCAAGGATTATTTCGATGAAAGGCGATGAAGTGATTGAAAATGGAACCATCATTACCGATGGAAATAAAATTACTGCAATAGGAAAAACAGATGCCGTAAGCATTCCGGCCAATGCCAAAGTGATTGACGTTAACGGCAAAACCATTATGCCCGGCATAGTGGATGTTCATGCCCACCTGCGTACCAGTCCGGATGGTATAACACCACAAAGCGACTGGAGTTATATGGCTAACCTGGCTTTTGGTGTTACCACATCGCACGATCCATCGAGCAATACAGAAATGGTTTTTAGCCAGAGTGAAATGCTCAAGGCAGGCAGAATGGTTGGTCCAAGGGTTTATTCCACAGGCTCTATTTTGTATGGTGCAGATGGCGATTTTAAAGTGGTGATTAATAGTCTGGATGATGCATTGGCTAACCTGCGCAGGTTAAAAGCGGTGGGTGCGTTTTCAGTTAAATCATACAACCAACCCCGCAGAGAGCAGCGCCAACAAATTTTAGAAGCAGCACGTCAGCTTAAAATGGAGGTTGTACCCGAAGGTGGATCTACATTTTTCACCAATATGAACATGGTTGCAGATGGACATACCGGAATTGAGCACAGTATTCCGGTTTTGCCAGTTTACAAAGATGTAACCAGTCTTTGGAACAATACCGAGGTGGCTTATACTCCTACTTTAATTGTAGCTTATGGGGGCCAGTGGGGCGAAAATTATTGGTATGACAGGACCAATGTTTGGGAAAACGAAAAATTGATGACTTACACCCCCCGTTCCATTATTGATGCCCGGGCAAGACGCAGAACCACTTCTGAATACAGTGATTACAACCACATCGAGGTGGCGAAGGCCACCAAACAAATTGCGGATGGCGGTACCAAGGTTAACCTTGGCGCACACGGACAGATTCAGGGTTTAGGGGCACACTGGGAATTGTGGATGCTGGTTCAGGGTGGCTTTAGTCCGCTACAGGCCATCAGGGCAGCAACTTTAAATGGTGCGGGTTATCTAGGCATGAATAAGGAAATCGGTTCATTAGAAGTGGGCAAACTGGCAGATATGGTCATTATGGATGCCAATCCCTTAGATGATATCCGCAACTCGGAAAAAATCAAATATGTGATGATTAATGGCCGACTTTATGATAGTGCCACCTTGAACGAAGTAGGTACAAGAGAAAAATTAAGGGGTAAATTGTGGTTTGAAAATGCCAAGGGAAATGGCTACATCATTCCAAACGGGGAATCGGAAACCTGGACTTTTACCGTGCCGCACTGTGATTAAAACTAAGCCCTAAATTTCTGAAACATTTATTTTGACCATATAAGCTTTGAGGTACATCTTAGCTTAAGTGATCTTACATTCCTTATATCTTTAAAAAATACAACAACGGATGATTAGTTATAATGGGATATTGTATTGATATGACTTCTTATTGGTTCATGTCCGGGCGTAAAATGCCTAAACCATCAAATTAGAAAAGAAGTGGTTAGAACAGAAAAATATCTATCAAAACCCGAAATGGATTGGGTATTGACAGACTCGAAAAAACAATTAATTTAGAATAAACCAGATGAAACCAGGCAAACTTTATACCTCCGCATCAATTATATTTTTAATCTTAAGCATAGCGGTTTTTTCTTACAGCGGGTATTATATCCTGGGCATCCAGACCGTAAATTTGTTTTTAGCACTGATTGCGATGGCTTACATTACTGCTTTTATAGCGGTGATGAAAGATAGAAAATCAGTTATTTCTTGGCTGCTTTTAATACTGAATTCCATTGTGCTCATTTGCATCATTTACTTCCTGACACATTTCAAAATGAAAATGTAGCGATATCTGTTTAAGTTTTAAACAACTCTTTGCCTTTATAAAACTTCCCCGGCCTGTCGGTAGTGTTCTGAAAGGCACTACGGCTTCTAGTATGGAACAGTGTCTCCGACTCACTCTATAATCATTGAATTATATACTCCATCTCATGAAACCATAGAGACGCTGCGCTTAACTCTACGGACAGTATGTGTTAAGATCTCATTAATCTCATTCTGAATGCACTAAAGAATCTTTCAAAGGGCATATTAAGAATGCTAAATAACCTCTCAAATCATGATCCGCATGTTCACCCTGATAGCACCTTAATGAGGTTCAGGACGAAGCACGAACAGAAACGCTTTCATGTCTGCGCTCATTTTCATGAATGAAGCAATAGCAAGACGATCGGATCGCCCGCATATTTTATGCTAGCTGGAATGAGCATAAACACTTACAGTACTAATAAACCATATTCCCTTAACGTATTTATGGGTTTAGAATACCAGAAAAGTTCAAAATTCTCCATTTCTTGTTCAAAATCTGCCTTAACCTCATGAAAAGTAAATACCTTTTCATTAGCGATTGAAATTTTATTCAAAATAGCAGTTAACCACTCCCCTTCTTTTTTATTCGTCTGAACGGTAAAAGTTTCTTTTTTATCATGAAAAGTAAGTGAGGTCATTTCCCAGGTATTTCCTTTTTTCGATTTTGTAAAATATTCTACAGATGGCTTTCCTCCTATCCACACTATTTTTGCAGTCGGCTTCGTATTAAAACGATCGCTGTCATTTAATGATTTCTCAATAAAATCGGCAGGAATTTTTGTTCTCGGGATCTTAAAATCGAACCAATCCTGCAGTTCATAATCAAAACAGATTCCGTGCATAAAATTGAAAAGCGATTTTCTCAACCCATAACTGAATTTATCATGATCAATCCCGGTTTTATCAGTGTAATTGATGTCGTTATTCGCAAAAGTACCAATAACTTCAGTCTCTTTAACTACCCCGAACTTTTCAGGATACATGCCTACAGGGCTATGTGCCGTCATGGCAAATTGGTGCCAAAAGCCAGATTGTAATATCCCGGCTTCAAATAACTGTCGCACCATTTCTAAACTATCAACCGTTTCCTGTACAGTTTGGGTTGGATAGCCGTACATCAGATAAGCATGTACCATAATTCCCGCTTCGGTGAAATTGCGGGTAACTTTGGCTACCTGTTCTACGGTAACGCCTTTATCGATCAGTTTTAACAAACGATCTGAAGCGACTTCCAATCCTCCCGAAACAGCAATACAGCCAGAAGCCTTGAGCAACAAACATAAATCCTGACTAAAGCTTTTCTCAAAGCGGATGTTGGTCCACCAGGTCACCGCTAATTTCCTTCTGAGAATTTCTAAAGCCACTTCGCGCATCAGTGCAGGTGGTGCCGCCTCATCTACAAAATGGAACCCATTCTGACCGGTTTTGGCATATAAATCCTCAATGCGGTCAACAATTAGCCTGGCAGCAACCGGTTCATAAACTTTAATGTAATCCAGTGAAATATCGCAAAAAGTACATTTGCCCCAATAACAGCCATGCGCCATGGTGAGTTTGTTCCATCGTCCATCACTCCACATGCGGTGCATGGGGTTAACAATTTCAATTACCGAAATATACTGATCCAACAGCAAATCTGTATAATCTGGCGTGCCAACATCAGCTTGTTTATAATCATTTCTGAAAGCATCATTACGGTAAAGCACTTCACCATTTTCAAGCAGAAAAGTTCTTTTATAAAAGTGGGCCTCAGCAGGGATCGGATGTGTAATGTTATGGTACAGCAATTCGATCGGAAGTTCGCCATCATCCAGGGTGATATAATCAAAAAATTCAAACACACGCGGATCAGATAAAGACCTTAATTCGGTATTTGGGAAGCCACCGCCCATCGAAATTCTGATTTGCGGATAGTTTGCTTTCACCCATTGGGCACAGCGGAAAGCACTATACAAATTGCCCGGAAAAGGAACCGAAATCAAAAATAATTTAGGCTGTATGGTTTCAATTTTCTCTTTTAAAACCGAAATCAGGATGTAGTCGATGTAGGTAGGTTCTTTTGATAAAGCACCGTACAATTCATCAAAAGAATTTGCACTTCTGCCCAAACGTTCGGCATAGCGGCTAAATCCAAAATTTTCGTCAATGCATTCAACAATGTAATCGGATAGGTCTTCCAGATAAAGTGTGGCCAGATGTTTGGCTTTATCCTGCGTGCCCATGGCGCCAAAAGCCCAATCTAATTCTTCCAGTTGTGAAAAACGTGAAGCCTGCGGCAAAAAGTCATCACTGCAGATCTGTAAGGCCAGGGTTGGGTTTTTACCCTGTAGAAAAGCGATTACCGCATCAATGGTTTTTAAATATTCATCCTGTAAAGCAAAAATACGTTTAGCATTGTCACTTTTAGGTTTTTGATTATCTACAATCTGATTTCGCTTAGTGTGACAAAATAAATCTTGTAATCCTTTGTTAGAGAACAACTCCAAAATCACTTCAATGCCTAAGTCGGCCTGTGTTGAGCTGATATTTTTGGTGTTCAGAAAACCTTTTATATACGCCGTTGCCGGATATGGGGTATTCAGTTGGGTAAACGGCGGCGTAATGGCAAATATTTCGGTTCTCAAAAGAAATTGTTTTTCTGCAAAAGTAAGGGATTTTTTAAACAGTCGATACCTTGAATTTATTTCATTGTCTATAAGACGCTGAAATGAATTCCGCATGACGAGTCTATTGGGAAGTGAATCAATTAAACTAAAAATGGAAACTAAACGTTTTAACCCTATATCAATACCTTCTATGCCTGAATGAAAGTTTTTTATTTTTACATTATGATGCTCTTTGCGCAATTCAGCTTTGCGCAAAAAACATTTATATTCCCTAAGATTAAAACGCAAGGTGCTGCTGTTGAACAATTTATTCCGCCCAGCTGGAAAATTATAGACCAGGTTGACGGCGACCTGAACAACGATGGTTCAGCCGATTTAGCAGTGGTTTTTGAGTACAACAAACCCATTGATGAAACCCGGGTATATGGCGACAATAGCAGCGCGATTATAAAGGAAACCCAAAAACCGAGGATTCTGGCCATATTTTTCAAAGATAAACCGACGGGTTTATTAAGCCTGTCTATACAAAACAATGATTTTATCTTACGCTCAGAAGAAGGTGGTAAACTTGGCGACCCGCTACAGCAGATTGCGATTAAAGACCAACAACTTTATCTCCGTTTTCAAGGCGGATCAGAGTGGCGCTGGGAATTGGGTTATACTTTTAAATTTGAAAACAAAGATTGGTTTTTAACGAGTGCCATCAATCTTTACTTTAATCAAAATACTGGCGATATGACCGAAAGAGTTTATGATTTTAAAACCCGGGAATTATTTACCACCGTTGGCAATCTGCACAGAAGAGATATTGCAAATCACAAGACAAGTGAAGTATTATATTTTTCACAGCTCAGAACATTTAAAACCTTTAAAAAGCCATGGGCCTGGGAAATTATGCCGAATGTTTATTTGTAGCGGTTTAATCAACGTTAAATATTCTGTGCAATTACAAAACCACTGGCCCATGCCCATTGAAAATTATAACCACCCAGCCAGCCCGTAACATCCAAACACTCGCCACCGAAAAACAGGTTCGGGATTTTTTTACACGCCAAAGTTTTAGAGGAAATTTCGTTCGTATCAATTCCGCCACGCATCACCTCCGCTTTATCGTAACCTTTATCGCCGGCAGGTTTAACTTTAAAATGATGGATCGTTTGTTCTATTAAATCAAAATCTGCGTTTGTGAGCGCAGCAACCGGTTTATTTAGTGGTAAAAATTTGCCCAATGCATCAGTAAATTTCTTGGTATAAGTCCGGTTTAACAATGTAGACAACAACGTTTTGCCATTCGTTTTCCTTTCTACATCCAATAACGAAACGATATTTTGATGTGGCAGTAAGTTCAGGTTGATGGTTTCACCCCTTCTCCAGAAAGAAGAAATCTGCAAAATAGCAGGACCACTTAGTCCCCAGTGTGTAAACAGAATATTTTCTTCAAAAGAAATTTCATCATTACTCACTTCACAAAAAACAGTATTGCCCGAAAGCTGTGCAAACCACTCTTCGTCCTTCCCGGTAATGGTTAGGGGAACTAAAGCTGGTGCTGTTTCGATAATTTTAAGACTATGTTTTCTGGCAAAACGTAAGGCAAAATCAGTAGCGCCCATTTTTGGAATGGGCAAGCCTCCTGTGGCAATCACCAGTTTTTCTGCCGTTAAAACAACGGTTTTTCCATTTTTCTCATAACTTATTTTGAAACCGTCAAGCAAAAGCTCAATATCTTTTACATCGGCATTACATCTAATTTCCTGTCCAAAATCTTCGCAAATGGAAGTAAAAACCTGAACAACATCTTTTGCGTTTTGATGATCGGGAAATAGTTGTCCTAAGGTTTTTTCCTTGCCATCAATACCATAGGTTTCGAAAAAACTGATGGTATCATCGACTGTCCATTGTGTAAAAGCTGATTTTACAAAATGAGGGTTGGAAGATATAAATTGCTCAGCTGATGCATATTGGTTGGTGTAATTACAGCGACCTCCTCCTGAAATTAAAATTTTAGCACCAGGTTTTTCATTTTTTTCAAGCACAATTACTTTCTTTCCCAGATAGCCCGCCTGTACGGCACACATCAATCCGCATGCACCTGCCCCAATAATTATTGCATCAGCATTCATCAATAAAATTTATTATGGTTACTTTTGCACAAAAGTAGCATTATTTTCAAGCGCATGGCAAAACAGATTAGCGAATTAAAATTAGGTATTTTAGGTGGCGGACAATTGGGCAGAATGCTCATTCAGCAAGCAATTAATTACAATGTAACTACGTTGGTTTTAGACCCTGATCCTGATGCTCCGTGTAAACACATTTCCAATTATTTCGAAAATGGCTCGATTACAGATTTTGACACCGTTTATAACTTCGGGAAAAAAGCGGATATCATCACCATTGAGATTGAAAAAGTAAATATTGATGCGCTTGAGCAGCTCGAGAAAGAAGGCAAAAAGGTATTTCCGCAGTCGAGAGTAATCCGTTTAATCCAGGATAAAGGTGTACAAAAACAGTTTTTCAAAGAAAACGACATTCCCACCTCTCCTTTCCAGATTGTAAATACGAAGGAAGATATGGAAAACTGCAATATTCCTTTTCCTTATATTTTAAAACTGCGTAAAGATGGTTACGATGGTAAAGGGGTAATGAAAATCAATAGTGCTGCCGATCTGGAAAAAGCCTTTGATGCACCTTGCATTGTTGAAAAACTGGTCGATTTTGAAAAAGAAGTGGCCGTAATTGTCGCGCGCAACGCCAATGGCGATGTAAAAACTTTCCCAATGGTAGAAATGGAATTTAATCCGGAAGCCAATTTGGTTGAATTTCTGATCTCACCATCTACATTTGCGGAAAGTTTACAACACAAAGCAGAAAACATCGCCAGGAACATCGCTTCGGCAATGAATATTACCGGAATTTTAGCGGTGGAGATGTTTGTATGTAAAGACGGCGAATTACTGGTAAATGAGGTGGCTCCGCGCCCGCATAATAGTGGTCACCAAACCATTGAAGGCAATTATGTTTCGCAATTTGAACAGCATTTACGTTCTATCTATAATTTGCCATTAGGCGATACCAGTAGCATTACCAATGCCATCATGATCAACCTGCTTGGCGAAAAAGGTTTTGACGGCGTGGCCAGATATGAAAATCTGGAAAAAGTACTGGCCATCGATGGTATTTATGTTCATCTCTATGGTAAAAAGTATACTAAACCTTTCCGTAAAATGGGCCACGTCACCATTGTTGATATCGACAGGGAAAAAGCCATAGAAAAGGCACGTTTTGTACAAAAAACATTAAAGGTAATCGCCTAAGCTCCTGCCCCAAAAGGGGTGAACTAACAGCGAGGTGAAAAATAAAATTTTTATAAGAAATCAGAAGAAATAAAATAGATATGGGTCAAGAAAATTCAAATTCAGCCTTAGTAGGCATTATCATGGGTAGCAAATCAGATTTACCTGTGATGCAAGATGCTGCCGATGTATTAAAAGAATTTGGAATCAATTATGAGATTACAGTTGTTTCTGCACACAGAACGCCAGAACGTATGTTTAATTATGCTAAAGAAGCACAAGGCCGCGGTTTAAAGGTAATTATTGCAGGTGCCGGCGGTGCTGCCCATTTACCAGGCATGGTCGCTTCTATTACTACTTTGCCGGTAATCGGTGTACCGGTTAAATCATCAAACTCTATTGATGGCTGGGACAGTATTTTATCGATTTTACAAATGCCGAACGGTATTCCCGTTGCTACAGTAGCTTTAAATGCGGCTAAAAATGCAGGTTTACTGGCTACTCAGATCTTAGCTACCGCTGATGAATCTTTAACAGTTAAAATGCAGGCTTATAAGGATGAACTGAGAAGAAAAGTGGAAGAGAGTGCTCTGGAAATGTGATAAGCGCAGAAAGTCTAACGTTTGGAAATCAAAAGAAAAATTAAAATACCTTTTATCTATTTTAATTTCGATGTAATTCATGCAAATACCGCCATCACCAGCGCTGAGCAATATTGTTAGACACTACCTGATTCTTTCAAGCGATGTCTGTATAAAACATGATTTTAGATTTTTTTCTGATGGAAGTCCCGGAATTGTTTTTCACAGGAAAATACCCTTTTCACAGAAAAACAAATTGGATGGTAATTTTAATATACAGCCTAAATGTTTTGTATACGGACAGATTACGCATTTTAACACCTTATCCACTACAGCAAAAACAGATATGCTAATTGTTGTTTTACAACCATTTGCCCTATTTAAATTATTTAATATTGCTGCTTTTGAGGTTAATGATAAAACCATTTCGTTTGATGAATTAACTGGTCATTCTGGCCGTTTACTTTTAGAAAGAATTCAGGAACAACCTGAAAATGTTGTAGCTATTCATTTGATTGAAGATTTTTTGTTAGGGCTGCATATTCAAAATACTCATAATGATAAAATAATATTCACTTCGCTCCAGCATATTTATGCTCGGAAAGGAATGAGCAGTTTAACGAAAATGCTAAAAGAAGTTCCTGCAACTGAAAGACAGCTGGAAAGAAAATTTCGTGAACACATCGGCTTAAGTCCAAAAAAGTTTGTTGATATTGTCAGGTTCAGATACCTACTGAAATGCCTTAAACAAGCAAATCAGCATACAAATATTTCATCAATTAGTTATAGTTGTGGCTATTATGATCAACCACATTTAAATAACATCTTTAAGAAATTTACCGGCTTAACGCCACTTCAATACCAAAGCAACAGTAATTTACTTGCGGTTAATTTTCTTTTGCTTTAACATATTGTCGCTTTTTTCCAATTTTTAAAATAGCTTTCTACTCATCTTCGTATTAACAATTAAGATAACGAAATGAAAAACTTAAAAATTGCTACTGCACAGTTTGAAAACAAAAGTTACGATAAAGCATACAATCTGAGGGTTATAGAAAAACTTTCGAAGGAAGCTGCAGAAAAAGGTGCCAACGTCATTAATTTTCATGAATGCTCCATTACAGGTTATACTTTTGCCAGAAATTTAAGTAAACAGCAGATGCTGGAGCTAGCGGAAACTATTCCTGATAGCCACAGTATAAACGTATTGATATCTATCGCAAAGAAATATCAGATTACAATACTGGCAGGGTTGTTCGAAAAAGATCACGAAGAAAACTTATATAAAGCGCATGTTTGTGTTGATGAAACAGGTTTTGTAACAAAACATAGAAAACTTCACCCTTTTATCAATCCAAACCTTTCTGCTGGAACAAACTATACCATTTTTAATATTCATGGATGGAAGTGTGGAATTCTGATTTGTTATGACAATAATATTATTGAAAATGTACGTGCCACTGCATTACTTGGTGCCCAGATTATATTTATGCCCCATGTAACCATGTGTACGCCATCTACAAGACCAGGTGCAGGCTTCGTTGATCCGGAATTATGGAAGGATAAAGAAACAAATGCTAAACAGCTGCGTGAAGAATTTGATAGTTTAAAAGGAAGACAATGGCTAATGAAATGGCTGCCTGCACGAGCTTATGATAATGCCATTTACGCAATTTTTTCTAATCCTATCGGGATGGATGACGACCAGTTAAAAAATGGATGCTCCATGATTATTGATCCCTTTGGTGATGTAATTGCCGAATGTAGATCACTAGAGGATTCTTTTGTGATAGCAGAGTTAAATCCAGAAAAGATAATTCAGGCTGGGGGTTATCGCTATTTAGAGGCGAGAAAGCCTGAATTATATGGAGAAATTATAAGCAAAGCCCATAAAAGCGTTCAAAAAGTGATATGGCGATGAAACAGTTTACAATTTCCTGTTGATCGTTATCAGTTAAACTTAATTCAAACTCGGATCAATTGGAAAATTGCTTACATGAGCATATTTTGGTCCGAGATTTACAATTACATCCCGCCAAAGCCTTTCATCATCATTGCTAAAAATAAGATCAGGGTTAAAAATATCGCTCACCATCCAGGCGTTCTGTGTTATTTCACGATCAAGCTGACCATGATCCCAGCCTGAATAACCCATAAAAAATTTCACTTCATCCTCGTTTATCGCATTGGTATTTAACAGGATTTTTAGCGTTTCGAAATTTCCGCCCCAGTATAAATCATTACCAATGGGCTCACCACTCTGTAATTTATCATAACACCTATGGATAAAGTGTAAGGTATCTGCAGCAACAGGACCGCCGAAATAAATGTAGTTCTTCGCATCCCATAAATCGTGGATTACATCGTTCAACACCAGGTTTCCTACCTGGTTAAGGATATAACCTACCGTTCCATCCTCACCATGTTCCGTTAACAACACAACAGATCTCTTAAAATTGGGATCGGCCATAAAGGGTTCCGAGATGAGTAAGCGGCCGGTTTTTGGTTTTATATTGTTCAGCATGATGATAATCATTTGTTACACCGTAAAAGATGCCTATTTTTGTTAAATGCAAGTTACAAATGAATTTCTACAAAACCTGCGCCAAGATTACAAAAGCGCTTCGCTAGACGAATCTGACGTTGATCCGGATCCGATTGTCCAGTTTCAAAAATGGTTTCAACATGCGGTTGATGCACAGATATATGAACCTAATGTAATGACTTTGGCCACGGCCGATAAAGCCGGCCGGCCCGATGCCCGTATTGTTTTACTCAAAGGTGTTGATACAGACGGATTCAGGTTTTTCACCAATTACCTGAGTACCAAAGGGAAAGAACTCAAACGCAACCCTTATGCAGCTTTGGTGTTTTTCTGGCCTGAACTGGAAAGACAAGTGAGAATAGAAGGAACGGTAGAAAAGCTGGATAAGGAAACTTCTGAGGCTTATTTCAATACCAGACCGATTGCCAGTCAGATAGGAGCAGTAGTTTCGCCACAGAGCCAGGTTATTCCAAACAGATCGTTTCTGGAAAACAAAATGGAAGAACTTAAAGCTAAAAGTGGCGACAAAGGTGTTACCAAACCAGCGCATTGGGGCGGTTACGTGGTAAAACCAACAAGAATAGAGTTCTGGCAAGGCAGACGAAGCCGGTTGCACGATAGAATAAACTTTGAACTTGTAAAAGGAAGCTGGACAAAAACCAGGTTGGCACCATAAGGCTGTTCATAAAAATTGATATAGATCGGCCTTACAGCAAAATCTTTTTAACCAATCGTTTACAAGTAATTTTCTTTTTTAATCTTAAAGGATGAAACAAATCGCAGTTATAGGATCCGGAACTATGGGAAATGGCATTGCCCATACTTTTGCACAATTCAATTATAAAGTCAACCTGATTGACATCAATCAACCTGCACTGGATAAGGCCATACAAACCATTACCAAAAATCTGGACAGACAGGTTGCCAAAGGAACCCTGACAGAAGAGCAGAAAACAGCCTCCTTAAATAATATCTCTACATATACTTCCATAAAAGATGGTGTTCAAAGTTCGGATTTAATTGTAGAGGCCGCTACGGAGAATGTAGAATTAAAACTAAAGATTTTCAAGGATTTAGATGCATATGCGCCTCCACATGCAATTCTCGCTTCTAATACTTCCTCTATTTCCATTACGCAAATTGCTGCCGTAACCGGAAGAGGTGATCAGGTAATCGGAATGCACTTTATGAACCCGGTGCCGGTAATGAAATTAGTAGAAGTGATAAGGGGATACGCCACCAGTGATGACACGACCAGCACCATTATGCAGCTATCTCAGCGCCTGGAAAAGGTTCCTGTAGAGGTAAATGATTATCCGGGTTTTGTGGCCAACCGTATTTTAATGCCCATGATTAACGAAGCTGTATATACTTTATATGAAGGTGTTGCCGGCGTTCACGAAATTGATACCGTGATGAAACTTGGAATGGCCCACCCCATGGGGCCATTGCAGTTAGCCGATTTTATTGGCCTGGATGTTTGCCTGGCCATATTAAAAGTATTACATGATGGTTTTGGTAATTCTAAATACGCGCCTTGTCCGCTATTGGTAAATATGGTGGCAGCGGGTAAAAAAGGTGTTAAAACAGGTGAAGGCTTTTATAAATATACTTCTGGGTTAAAAGATCTTATCGTTTCAGATAAATTCAAAAAATCCTAATTTTTTTAGCATTTAATTTTATATTTGCGGTTATGAATGAGCATCTGGATCCTGAAGCAAGTAACCTAACCCCTACCGATCGCGATATTGAAAGGGTATTAAGGCCACAGGCTTTTGAAGATTTTACGGGGCAGGAAAAAGTGATGGAAAACCTGAAAATTTTCGTTCAGGCAGCAAAACTCCGCGGCGAGGCTTTAGACCATGTTCTATTGCATGGTCCTCCGGGCTTAGGTAAAACCACGCTCTCTCATATCATTGCCAATGAAATGGCTACCGGTATTAAAGTTACCTCTGGCCCCGTATTGGATAAGCCTGGCGATCTGGCTGGTTTATTAACCGGGCTGGATGAAGGCGATATCCTTTTTATTGATGAAATCCATCGTTTATCCCCTCTTGTAGAAGAATACCTGTATTCAGCCATGGAAGATTTTAAAATCGATATTATGCTCGAAACCGGGCCGAATGCCCGCTCGGTACAGATATCACTTAATCCCTTTACATTGGTTGGCGCCACTACGCGTTCCGGGTTGCTAACAGCACCATTAAGAGCCCGTTTTGGAATTAATGCCCGTTTGGCTTATTACGATGCTAAATTGCTCACTACAATTGTGCTCCGTTCTTCCGATATATTAAAAACGCCGATCAGCGATGAAGGTGCCTATGAAATTGCCCGCCGTAGCCGCGGTACGCCCCGTATTGCCAACGCACTTTTGCGCAGAACAAGAGATTTTGCACAGATTAAAGGAAACGGAAATATCGATACCGAAATAGCCCGTTATGCCCTCGATGCATTAAACGTGGATGAACATGGCTTAGATGAAATGGATAACCGGATATTGGTCACCATTATCGACAAATTTAAGGGCGGCCCGGTGGGATTAAAAACTATTGCCACGGCTGTTGGAGAAGATGAAGGTACCATTGAAGAGGTATATGAACCCTTTTTGATACAGGAAGGCTATATTATGCGTACTTCACGGGGCAGAGAAGTTACTGAAGCAGCTTATAAGCACTTAAAGAAAAATTATCCTGGCCAGACCGGGAAGTTGTTTTAATATCTTTGCACGTCCCTTTTCAGGTCGTCATATCCACCGGAGTGCAGCGGAATGGAACAATCTGTTAAACTAAATTTAGGAAAGACCCTGAAATGAATTCAGGCTGATCACCATGCTGTAAAAGTTAAACGTCATTGCCACGCAGGCGGGAATCTTAGCGCGTCTTGGACAAAGCATCTGTACGATATAGCTGTTAGGGATGATAAATAGAAGGGAAAAATCCTTCTAAAAGCATCTAAAGACTGCTTTTCAGATCAATAGATTACGCAAGTTGCAATCGAAAGATGATAAACTTTAGGAAAGCCCCTGAAACAAGTTCAGCGTGACGCCACTTTGAAAATGTATAATCCAACTGAACATTTAAGCCCTTTTGGTGTTCATAACATAGAAATCAAACATTATGAATATTGAATTACGTAAACTAACGCTCGAAGATTACGCAGATCTTAAAGAATCCATGCTCCAGGCCTATGATAGTATGGGCGGTTCCATCTGGCCAAAATCCAGTATTGCAAAACTTATCAATATTTTTCCCGAGGGGCAGCTCTGTATTGCAGTTGATGATAAAGTTGTGGCTTGTTCATTGGCTATTATTGTAGAGTATGATGAATATGGAGACCGGCACACCTATAAATTGATTACTGGCGATTATTCTTTCACCACACACGATCCAAACGGCGATACCTTGTACGGCATCGAAATTTTCGTTCACCCGGAATATAGGGGGCTACGTTTAGGTAGGAGATTATATGAAGCCAGGAAAGAACTCTGTGAAAGCCTTAACCTCAAAAGCATTATTGCCGGCGGAAGAATTCCGGGTTACCATCAATATGCAGAACAGTTAAGTCCGAGGCAGTATATAGATAAGGTAAAAGCTAAAGAAATTTACGATCCCACACTTACTTTTCAGATTTCGAATGATTTTCACGTTAGAAAGGTACTAAAGAATTATTTACCAGGCGATAAAGAATCGAAAGAATATGCCACTTTAATTGAGTGGAATAATATTTATTACCAGGGTATTGATGCTTCGGCCCGTTCGGCCATGACCATCCGTTTAGGTTTGGTGCAATGGGAAATGCGTTTGTTCCCCAATATGGAAGCTTTTTACGAACAGGTAGAATTCTTTGTAGATGCTTTGAGTGGTTACAAATCAGATTTCGTGATGTTTCCTGAGCTATTTAATACACCACTGCTCCAGCCATACAATCACTTACCAGAAATTGAGGCCATGCGTAAGCTTGCTGAAAAAACGGAAGAGATTGTGCAGAAAATGCACGAATATTCGTTAAGTTACAACACCAATATTATTACCGGCAGTATGCCGCTCATTGAGGATGGTAAACTATATAATGCCACATATCTATGCCACCGTACCGGTAAAATAGATGAATACAGGAAAATCCACATCACGCCAAATGAGCAAAAATATTACGGCATGATTGGTGGAGATAAAGTGCAGGTTTTTGATACCGATTGTGGTAAAGTAGGTATCTTGATCTGTTATGATGTAGAATTTCCTGAATTGAGCCGTATTTATGCAGAACAGGGCATGCAGATTTTATTTGTACCATTTTTAACCGATACCCAAAACGGTTATACCCGTGTTCGGCACTGTGCACAGGCCAGGGCAATAGAAAACGAATGTTATGTGGCTATTGCAGGTTGTGTGGGCAATTTACCTAAGGTGAATAATATGGATATTCAATTTGCCCAGTCAGCAGTTTTTACTCCTTCTGATTTCGCTTTTCCAACTAATGCCATCAAAGCAGAGGCTACTCCAAATACAGAAATGGTATTGGTGGTAGATGTAGACCTTCATTTATTAGACGAACTGCACCATTATGGAACGGTAAAAGTGCTAAAAGACAGACGAAAGGACCTTTACCAGGTTAAACTTTTAAAATAAGGATGATAAAAAATGCCGGTCAAATTCATGTACCGGCATTTCATTTTTAATCTAAAGCTAATTATTTTCTCATGATAAACCATATAATCAGTCCAATGATTACCGCTATCGGTAGCACCCATTTTAGTGCTTGCCCTCCTCCGTTTTCATCTTTTTCTGTTACCGCTGGCTTTGCAGGTCCCGGATCTTCTTTATGATTTTCGTAATCTTTTTCAATCGGTTTCGGAGCTGCTCCTGATTCCGTATGTTGTGGATCTATATTTTCCATAGCTGATTTACTGAAGCTCTCCTTTCTGGTTTTACCCAATAATGATGAGCCATAATTAATTAATTTAGTTTCTGCATGTAGAACAAGCGATTAATGAAAATGTTTTAAATCCTAAGCCTTATCTTTGCAAAACGGTGTATAACAATCATGCAAGATATAGCCAGTTGATTAAAGAAGAAGCCCTCCGTTTAGGCTTCATTTCTTGCGGTATTGCTAAAGCCGAATTTCTTGAAGAAGAAGCGCCCAGACTGGAAAGTTGGCTTAATCAGAACCGTCATGGTGAAATGAAATATATGGAAAATTATTTCGACAAACGCCTCGATCCCAGATTACTCGTTGATGGTGCTAAATCCGTAATTTCCTTGTCATTAAACTATTATACGGAAGAAAAACAGTCAGATCCCGACGCACCGAAAATTTCCAAGTATGCTTACGGGCAGGATTACCACACGGTAATCAAAGAAAAATTAAAGGAACTCACCCATTTTATAGAAGAAAATATCGGAGAGGTTTCGGGAAGGGCATTTGTGGATTCTGCTCCGGTTTTAGACCGTGCCTGGGCGAAAAAATCGGGTATTGGCTGGATTGGGAAAAATTCAAACCTGATCAGTAAAACAGATGGCTCCTTTTTCTTTCTTGCCGAATTGATCATTGATCTTGAACTGGATTATGATCATCCTTACCAGGCCGATTATTGTGGAAGCTGTACCCGCTGCTTAGACGCCTGCCCTACTGATGCTATTATTGCACCCCAGGTTGTGGATGGAACGAAATGTATCTCCTATCTTACTATAGAACTCAAAAATGAAATCCCAAATGAGTTTAAAGATAAAATGAATAACTGGATGTTCGGTTGCGATATTTGTCAGGATGTTTGTCCCTGGAACCGTTTCTCTAAAGCACATAATGAAGATGCTTTTAAGCCTGATAATGGATTGCTGGATTTGAGCGCAAAAGACCTGATGGAAATTACGGATGATGTTTTTAAAAAGGTTTTTAAAGGCTCAGCGGTTAAGCGCACCAAATTTACCGGACTAAAAAGAAATATCGATTTTCTTAAACCTGAATAATTACAAATCTTTATTATATTTAATATGATGACTGATATTCAATTATATACAAAGCTTGCAGACTTACCTGCCAAATTAAAAAAAAGGGTATCAGATTATATTGATTCTCCAATGATTACAGAAAAGTCGGTTGATAAATCTCAAAAGAGCACTGCTGGGTTAGGAAAACGTTTAATCAGTATGAAGGATAATTTTAATGATCCGATTGAAGGTTGAAAGGGTCGTCATGCTGAATTTATTTCAGCATCTTTCATCAAGAATTAAGTTAAATAGATCCTGAAACAAGTTCAGGATGACGATCGCCATAAATATATCTTATAACCAAATTATTAAGGAAGTCAGATTTGACTTAGCAAATCGTCCAAAATTTAACTTCCTTGATACTCATCTAATTCACCGAAAAACTATTATCACTTTTAACCTTATCTGGTGTATGCGGATTTCCCATCACAACTTTAGATAATTTTTTAGTAGTCTTCACTTCGATTTTTACCAGTCGGTCGCCTTTTTCCCATACACCAATCGTGCTGTGATTTTTTTCGGTAGTACCATCTTCAAAGGTCAGCGCTAAATCGACAGGCAATGGCTTAACACTTTTGTTTTCAATAGTTACTGTATATCCGGCTGAAGTTTTATCTACCGCTTTAATGGCCATATCGGTTACACCATCTTCAAAAAACCAGGCTTTCCAAAACCAGTTTAAATTTTTCCCACTGCCTGCATTTATGCTGTTAAAGAAATCATATGGCATCGGATGTTTGCCATTCCAGTTTTGGATGTACGTGTGTAAAGCTTTAGTAAACAGTTCATCGCCCAGATAATCCTTAACATACAAATAAGCCAAGCCCGGTTTTGGATAAGAATTGGTGAAAGATCCTGATCCTTTTAAGTCAGGCGTTAAAGTCATAATCGGTGTATCATCTTTCCCGCCCGAAGACGAAGCCGTAGGCTGCACGCCATATTCATCCACGATGGTAGAGTCAATCATTGGTGAAATTAACCACTCGCCAATAGTTGCCCAACCTTCGTCCATCCAGCCATATTTGGTTTCATTTATACCCATATAAAACGGGAACATGGTATGGAAAATTTCATGATCGGTTAAGGTTATGGCATCTGCGCGGTTATCAACCGGATTGTCATTAACCATCATTGGGTATTCCATCTGATCTAAACCATCAAATATCGTTTCATGTTGATAAGGGAATGGCCATTTGGGGAAAGTATAACTCATGGCTTCTACCGTTTTACGGGCAAAATCTATTACTTCATAATAATCTTTATGCTTTGGGTTAAAAACGGCATCTACCCGGGTTCTTCTTTTTGTTTTAGGATCAACCACCAAACTGCTCGATTTCCATAAGTAATGATCACTCAAGGCAAATACAAAATCAGTCACATTTTTAGCTTCAAACTTAAAAGTATTGTAGGCATTTGGTTTAGTCACTTTTTTATCTGCTAAATCTCTATCCGTAATCACATCAATTACAGCATCATTTTTTTCTGCAGTTGATATTCTGGAAACAATTTCTTTCTGAAAAACTTCTGAAGGGTTTTTCAGATCACCAGTTGCCCAAACACCATACCCCCCTGGAACCGTAATAGAAGCATTAAACTGGTCAAAGTCATTATAAAATTCCTCAGCACCTGTATATGGAAATTTATTCCAGCCGTCAATATCATCATAAACCGCAATTCGTGGAAAAAAGTAGGCTACAAAAAACGAACCTTCATCTACCTGACCTGTACGTACATGTGATCCTTTATTTAAAGTATAACTATAATCAATGGATAAACTAATACTTTTTCCAGGCACAATAGCTGGAACATCCACAGTCATATTTGTTCCGTCGATTTTAAAATCAATAACTGATTTTCCGTTCGCTACCATTTTTTCTATAGCCACACCTTCACCGAGATCAGAAGCTGATAACTTTGATTTTCTTGGCGTTCCTTTTTTATACAGGTTCGGATATAATTTAAACCAGATTTCCTTCAAAGTATCCGGACTGTTGTTGGTATATATTACCTGAACCTTCCCTTTTAATAATCTGCTGGCAGGATTAAAATCTACATTCAAATCGTACTTAGACGTGTTTTGCCAATAATTCTTCCCAGGTTTGCCATTTCCATTTCTGGTTTCTTTCTGATAGGCTTTCTGAAAAACAGGCGCTATCGGCAAGGTAGTTTGTGCACTAACATAGATGGCAGTACAAAATAACAGGCTAAATATTTTTATAGATTTCATTTTTTGAGTTTAGGACTAAGCGCAATGTGCATAGCGTTTAACGTCAATTAAACATTTTAAACAATTAACCAGTCAGCTATTACTTACCAAACTTCATTTTCAGCTGCTCCAACATATCCGAATTGATCGGTTGAGCAGGTTTTTCTGGCTTTTGCTGAGGTTTTTGTTGATATGGAGATTTATTTACCGGCGTGTTATGCTGAACTCTTGCTGGCTTATTTTCATTTTTCTTCGCATTGAATTTCGCCCACTCTTCATCTAACTTCTTCTTCGTATATAAGGGGAAATCGCCGTTTTTCATCCAGGCATAATAACTAGGCTCTACTGAAAATACCTGAGCAGTGGTTTTACCTTTGTGTTTACCAAAATTAAAACATACCTCATCGTTATCATTGTAAACCAAACGACCGGCAAAATCTACAGGTTTATTAATATTGGTAAAGATATGCAGCGCGTCCACATCGTTTACTACCGGAATGCTTTTTACACCTTGCTTATTCTCAAACTCAGTTTCCTTGTACATTTCCAGCTGGCCAAGTAAAACTTTATAAGTGGCAATAACATCAGCTTCAGCAGCATGTGCATTCACCAAATCTTCCTGACAATAGAATTTATACGCTGCTTTTAAGGTACGCTGTTCCATCTGGTGGAAAATATTCTGTACATCAACAAATTTGCGGTTGTTCATGTCGAAATCTATTTCCGCCCTTAAAAATTCTTCTAAAAGCATGGGGATATCAAATTTGTTTGAATTGTATCCGGCAAGGTCACTATCACCAATAAATTCAGCAATTTCTGCTGCCAGGGTTTTAAAGGTGGGTTTGTCAGCAATGTCTTCATCATAAATACCATGTATTAACGAAGTTTGCAAAGGAATCGGCATTTCTGGATTTACGCGCCAGGTTTTAACAAGTTCAGAACCATCTGGCATGGCTTTTAAAATCGCTATTTCAACGATTCTGTCGGCTCCAACATTAACTCCGGTAGCTTCTAAATCAAAAAATGCTAAGGGGCGCTTTAAATTTAATTTCATTTCTTATGATGTGAGATTGGCGACATTAGATTTGAATCGGAATGTCAAATTCTTTTTTTCAAAAGTGCTAAAAAGGTTTCATTAGTTCTGTAAAATGGCCTCATTAATTTATAAATTTAATTTTCAAATTATTTCATGATATTGGTTGCTAAGATTAAATTGCAAAAATTTATGCACGCTCAGATGAATAAGACATTAGCCCTGTTATTACTCCTATTTTTATCATTAGCTACTCATGCTCAAAACTTTAACTTCGGTTCTATTACCTATGATGATTATGAATTTGACAGAAAGAAATTGGATAGTAATGCTAATGCAATAGTTTTGAAGGAATTCGGCACGGCGTCTATTCAAAGAGATGATATTACAGGAAGTTTGGAACTGATTTTTGAACACCATGTAAAAATCAAAATCTATAATAAAGAAGGCTTTAAAGAAGCCAACATCGTTATTCCAACCTATAAAGATGACTCCCGCGAAGAAACGATCAGTGAATTAAAAGCTTCTACATTTAACTATGTAGACAATAACTTTGTGGAAACCACTATGGATAAAAAGGCGGTTTTTACTGAAAACAGGTCAAAATATACCAGACTAACCAAGTTTACGCTTCCAAATCTTAAAGAAGGTTCCATTATTGAATATAGTTACAGATTAAGATCTCCCAATTTATTTAATTTCAGAACATGGGAGTTCCAAAGCAACATTCCAAAGGTAATTAGCGAATATCTGGTTTACATTCCGGGCATTTACAATTACAATGTATCGTTACGTGGTTTTCAAAAACTGACGGATCAAAAGGTTGAACTAAGCAAAGAATGTTTAAGGCTATCGGGTGTACCTATCGATTGTTCGAAAATCGATTACATGATGAAAAATATCCCGGCATTTATGGAGGAAGATAATATGACGGCGCCCAGTAACTTCAAATCGGCCATTTATTTTGAGCTTTCTGATGTCCAGAATTTAAACGGCAGTAAAACTTCCTATACCAAAACCTGGAGGGATATTGATTATGAGCTGTCTTCCTACAAAACCCTGGGCGATCAGATGAAAAGAAAGGATGTTTTTAAAGACCTTATTCCGGAAATCACAAAAGGAAGCTCAACAGATTTAGACAAAGCAAAAGCCATTTATAATTACATTAAAAAACAGATCAGGTGGAATAATTACTACGGAAAGTATTCTGAAGACAATATCAAAAAGGCATTGGAAAATAGGTCGGGCAATGTGGCAGACGTAAACCTGAGTTTAATTGCGGCACTTTCTGCCGCCGGTTTAGATGCAGAAGCCGTGATACTTTCTACCCGCGATAATGGAACGGTAAACAAACTTTATCCGGTAATGAGCGATTTTAACTATTTGATTGCCAGAGTAAATATTGCCGACAAAAGTTATTTATTAGATGCTACAGAACCACTATTGCCGTTCGGTTTACTCCCTCTTCGTTGCATAAATGACCAGGGAAGGGTAATTAACTTAAAAAAGCCATCTTACTGGATCGATTTGGTGGCCAGCCAGAAATCAACTACGAGTTATATCTTGACCGGAAAAATGACCACTGATGGCAAAATTATTGGTACTTTAACCACCTATACCATGGGTTATGCCGCATATGGAAAACGTAAAGAAATACTTCGGTACAATTCTCCGGATGAGTATGTAGAGAAACTAGATGAGCGTTTAACCAGGATAAAAATATCTGATCATCAGATTTCAAACCTGGATAGCGTTGAAAATTCCTTAATAGAGAAGTATGAAGTAGAGTTTACCATAAATGATGGTTCAAATCAGGATCAGTTCTATTTTAGCCCGTTTTTTATCAATACCATTTCAAAAAACCCATTCCACTTAAACGAGCGTACTTACCCTGTTGACTTAGGTGCCGCATCCGACGAGCGCATCTCCGTTAATGTACTTTTACCAGAAAAATACCAATTGCTGGAAAAACCGAAAGATATGGCAATTGCTTTGCCGGATGCCGGAGGAAGATATTTACTACAAACCAAACTGGAAGACACTACCATTTCAATGAGTCAGATTTTACAGTTTAACAAAGCTATTTATCAGCCAGATGAATACCTTTATTTAAAGGAATTTTACAGTAAAATCATCCAGAATCAAAAAACAGAGTTTTTATTAAAAAAGGCAAATTAAATGAAATTTTTATTCACCTGCCTTTCCTTGTTTTTAGTAGCAGTTACAGGCTTTGCACAAAACAACTATGATATTGATTTAATTCCACCAAACCTGCGTAACCGCGCCAATGCCTGTATCCGTAACCAGGAAACAACTGTCGACATGCGCTCCCCCGATAACGTAATACTTAATGTAAAAAAGGCCATTACCGTTTTTAATCAAAATGGTGAAGATGAAGCCCGTTTGGTCATCTACTACGATAAAAATATTTCAATTAAAAGCATAAAGGGAGAAGTTTACAATAGTGTAGGCAAACTGACCCATAAATTTTCCCAAAATGATTTTTCGGACATGAGCGCCGCAGATGGCTTTTCTCTTTTTGTTGATAGCCGCCTTAAACACTATTTACCATCGATAAACGAATATCCTTATACGCTGGTTTACAATTATGAAGTTAGAAATAAACAAAACTTGATTATCCCCGATTGGACGCCTAAACCGGCAGATGATGTTTCAGTGGAAAAAAGTACGTATACCTTTATCTGCAAGCCAACAGACCGGGTAAGAATCAAAACTCAAAATTATAACGGAACCCCGGAAGTTATAACGGATGAGAAACTGAAAAAAACGATTTGGACAGTAAATAACATGGTGGCTGTAAGAGCTGAACCCTACAGCCCTGCACGCGAAACCTATGTGACCAACGTACAGATTGCGCCGCAAGCGTTCTATTATTATAGCCATAACGGCAGTTATACCAATTGGACCGAGCTTGGCAAGTGGATTTATGACGACTTGCTCGCAGAACGCAAAGCTTTGCCGACTGCTACGATCGAGATGATCAAAGACTTGGTAAAAAACGAAAGAACAGACCAAGATAAAGCACGTAAAATTTACCGGTACTTACAGGATAAAACCAGGTATATTAGTGTACAGATTGGCATTGGTGGTTTTCAGCCCATTGCTGCAAGTGAGGTAGACCGATTGGGTTATGGCGATTGCAAAGCTTTGGTCAATTACATGCAAAGTTTACTCAACGCTGCAGGTATAGCCTCATATTACTGTGTTGTAGCTGCTGGTTCCGAAAAGAAAAGCATGGATCCAGCATATGCCAGTATGGACCAAGGCAATCATATTATCTTATGTATGCCATTAAAAGGCGATACAACCTGGCTGGAATGCACCAGCCAAAAAATCCCATTTGGTTTTTTAGGCGATTTTACAGATGATAGACTGGTGCTGGCCTGTACCGAAGATGGCGGAAAATTATTGCATACACCAAAGCTAACTTCTGCTGAAAATTTACAGACACGCAAGGCTAATTTAAAGATTCAATCAGACGGGAGTATATCCGGCAAGATGAATACTGTTTATGCTGGCTCACAATATGAAAATCAGGAACCAATGATTGGTAAACCGGTAACAGAACAGCATAAATTATTAAAAGAAACGTATAATATTGATAACATTGATTTTGAAACGGTTTTGTTCGCTCAGGAAAAAGATGTCCACCCCAAACTCTTGGAAGATATAACCGTCAATATCAGAAATTATGCAGCAGTAAATGGAAATAAAATGTTTTTACAGCTTAATGCTTTCAACCTACAACGATCTATTGCTGAAATAAAAAACAGAACGCTACCTGTTTACGTTAACCGTGGTTATACTGATGAGGATACTATTATTTATACCCTGCCGGATAATGTAAATGCAGCATTAATCGTTGGGCAAAATAAAACTTTTAAAAGTGTATTTGGCGAGTATGCCTGCAAAACAAGTGTAGAAGGAAATAAATTAACCTATTACCGAAAATTTATTTTAAACGATGGGATATTCCCTGCAGAAAAATATGCAGAATTTTCGAGATTTATAAACGACGTAAATGCTGCAGATTATTTAAAATTAGCACTTAGCTTAAAAAAATAATCCCAAGACCAATACCGATAATCATAATCAGATACATCAAAATTTCTGTGGTGGCAAATTTCTTGTATTTGGTCCAGAAAGAATAATCATTTTCGTCGTTTGGCATGCTTGTTTATTTTCTGCTACAAAAATAGGCAAATAGATTAGAATAAAAGCTAACATTTTAGCTGATTGGTATTTTAACAATCGTCTCTTAGGATCATAAGATTTTGAATATTCAAAAAAGCTATATCATTATTGGCACCATTTTGTAAAACATCATGTATATTTAGCATTACAAACTTAATGTGAACAATATTTATACAATATCATCGTATAGATAATACTGAATTAAACTAAACCAAACTGAATGAAGAAGTATGTCCTGGGCATTGTTACGACTTTTTTAGCAGGAATAAGCATTGTCGGAACAAGTTGGAAAGCGATAGATCGTCCAAAAACGCAGCATGGTGTAATTATAAATATAGCGGCAGATAGTGTATACAGCCAGTTTGTCACCCATATATACCACGAAATTCATTTAGATTCTGTGGGATTAACTGAACAGGTTTTCGAGAAAGCATTAACCGGTTTTTATAACATGAAATATTCCGGGCTAATCCGTACAAAGTCCATTTTAACCATTGCCGATTTCGACCAGGAAAGTACTAAAAAACGCCTTTACATCATCGACTTAGCGAGTAAAAAGTTAATCTTAAATACCTGGGTAGCTCATGGACAAAACAGTGGTGGCGATAAACCTTCATCATTCTCGAATAACATCAACTCAAACCAGAGCAGTTTGGGCTTCTATTTAACCGGCGAGATTTATCATGGTAAACATGGTCGTTCACTTAAATTAGATGGTATGGATCAAGGATTTAACAGCAATGCCAGAGAAAGATCAATTGTGGTTCATGGTGCAAGTTATGTGAGCCAGAAAAGTATAGATGAATTGGGTAGACTGGGCAGAAGCCAGGGTTGCCCTGCTGTTCCCGCTAAACTGGCAGATCATGTAATTAATACCATTTCAGATCGAACAGTGCTGTTTATCAATAATTCAGATCAGTTGTATTATTCTTCCTTTTTAAATGAGACGCTTGCAGCCAGTGTAGCTTTAAACCAAGCACAGTTTTATGCATCACAAATGGATTAATCATGCTTAAAATTTTTGGCGTTTAGTTTTTCTGGCAGGATATTAATGAAAAGTGATTGGCTGCCTGCCAGCAAATCCCAAACCCAGCGGTTGCTGTCAACCGTTTTCTCGCCACAATCTACAACCTCAGCACGCTTCAGCAGTTTTTTAACAATTTGCTGAAGCCATTTTATTGTTACAATATGGTTAAAGTACAGGCCCAGATAGTCACAATACACATGCACCAAAATTTCTACGATGAGAGAGGCATTAGAGATAGCGAGCACCTGGCCAAAATGCTGCTCATAATCCACCTTAATGGTGTTTACCAAAAGTTCAAACCGATTTAACCTCACAGCTGCTTTTCCTTCAAGATAAGCCCAAAGTTGTGCATTACTGTACACACGGATTAACTTTGGCTCAAGCCCTACTTTAATTTTCTGTCCTTCCAGTTTGTAAATTTTATCCATTCATTAAAATAATTGCAGGGATTAGATGGAGATATTACCAAATTGTTAATCAATCCAATATAAAAACCGCCGATTCAAATGATGGACAAAGTTATCCGAAAATTGTTTACCAAAACAGGTATTAAACGGCATTGTGAGTAATTTTTTTAAGCTGTTGCCGATATTTTAATCATCTTTGTACTTGAAAAGATAAGCCCATTCATGAAGATTGTAATTGCAGAAAAGCCTTCTGTTGGTCGTGAACTTGCTAAAGTTTTTGGCGCAACCACCAGAAAAGACGGATACATTGAAGGTAAAGGATATTCTTTTACCTGGGCATTCGGGCATTTATTACAATTGGCTCCCCCCCAGGATTATGGCTTTATTGGCTGGAGGAAGCAACATTTACCCATGCTTCCGCAAAAGTTTAAGCTCGCGGTTAGAAAGATCAAAACAAAGGATGGTTTTGTAGAAGATCCGGCGGTACGTAAACAATTAGACACCATCAAAAAGCTTTTTGATGAGGCCAGCGAAATTATTGTGGCAACGGATGCGGGGCGTGAGGGTGAATTGATTTTCCGGTACATTTATTATTATCTGAAATGTAAAAAACCTTTCAAACGGCTCTGGATCTCTTCACAAACAGATGAGGCCATAAAAGATGGATTCAGAAACTTAAAACCCGGGACAGATTACGATACCTTATTTAATTCGGCCCATTGCCGCTCAGAGTCTGATTGGCTGGTGGGCATGAATGCTACTCAGGCACTCAGCATCTCTGCAGGTAATAGAACGGTTCTTTCGTTAGGACGGGTACAAACGCCCACCCTGGCCATGATCTGTGCACGTTTTTTAGAGATTAAGAATTTTGTTCCCCAAACCTATTATCAGATCAGCATTTTACTGGTTAAAGATGAACAGGTTTTTAAAGCCATATCTTCCTCAAACTATAAGGAAAAAGAAGAGGTCGAAAAGTTGTTTGCGCTAGTAGAAGATGTAGCCTCCGGATTTCCAACGGGCGGAAACATTACAGCCGTAGAAGCCAAGCCGAGAAAAGAACCCCCTCCACTATTACATGATCTGAGCAGTTTGCAGCAGGAAGCCAACAAGAAAAAGGGATATACTGCCGATCAAACCCTTAATATTCTGCAGAACCTGTACGAAAGTAAGTTGGTTTCTTACCCCCGTACCGGATCACGCTATATCGGCGATGATGTATTTGCCGGCGTTCCGGATTTAATTGCAAAATTTACTGATCATCCTGATTTTGGAAAACAAGCGCAGTTTTTGCAAACCATTACTTTAAATAAAAGGAGTGTTAATGCTAAAAAAGTAACCGATCACCATGCGGTTTTACCAACAGGCGAACAAGCTTATGGATTGAGTCCGGATAAACAAGCCGTATATGATATGGTTGTTGGACGTATGATCGAGGCATTTCACCAGGAATGTATTAAAGAGTTAACCAAAATAACCATTCAATCAGGCGTTACTTTTGTAGCCAATGGAACGGTAATCCGCTCTGCCGGCTGGCGGGCTGTTTTTAACGACCCTGAAGATGACAAAAAGGATGAAGACAATGCAGCATTACCAAAAGTTGCTGTTGGCGAACAATTACCCATTACGGAAAAATCCCTTTTAGAAAAACAAACCAAACCTAAGCCCATGTATAACGAAGCTTCGTTATTAAAAGCGTTGGAAACCTGCGGAAAAGAGATTGAGGATGAAGAATTACGTTATGCGATGAAAGATAGTGGCTTAGGCACACCGGCAACACGTGCATCCATTATCGAAACTTTAATTACCAGAGAATATATTACCAGGGAAAAGCGAAATCTCGTACCTACCAATAAAGGTTTGGCTGTTTACGAAGTAGTGAAAGATAAACAGATTGCACAGGCTGAACTTACCGGACAATGGGAAAAAAGGCTGGAAGAAATCCGTTCAGGCTCATCAGTAAAAGATTTTAAATCCGAAATTACAGAATACACCAAAACCATCACACACGAACTCTTAATTGCAGGCGCAAGTATATCGGGCAAGCTTGAAGAGGAAAAGAAACTGGAAAAGGTTTAGCCTACAGATCTATAAACTCCCAGGCACTGTGATAAGCATTTAATTGTTCTGTATAGCGTATAAATTCTGCGTAAAAATCAGATTTAGATAATGTAGCACTATCGCCAATCACCACCAGCTTTTTCCTGGCCCTGGTCATGGCCACATTCATTCTCCTCGTATCTGATAAAAAGCCAATGCTTCCATCAGCATTACTCCTGGTCAGGCTGATATAAACCACATCACGTTCCTGTCCCTGAAAACTATCAATGGTATTTACCGCAATTTTATCGCGATATAAGATCAATGTTTCATTCTCCTGAACCAAAGTATTTAAAAGCTGAACCTGTTGTTTATATGGTGAAACGATAGCAATAGATGGAAAGCTTTCCATTGAGGTTTGATCTACTATACCCGCAACCAGGTGCGTTAAATGCTTAACCAAAAAAGTGGCTTCATCTGGATTGGTGGTGCTGGTTCCGTCTAATTTTTCATCGTAACTACAACCAGCCGTATCAATAAACTGGATTGGCTCATCTCCGATACATAATAAATGATCTGCAACAGACGGGTGTGCCTTTAGTGCATTTTGATAAAATACCTGTGATGAATACCCCATAATAGCAGCGTTCATTCTGTATTGTTCATTCAATAACACAACAGATTCAGGATGAAGATGTACTGCTTTTTCTAACAAAGTATTGCTTAAGCCATTTCTGGCTGCCTCGTTTGATTTTATCGTTGGCGATAGCTGGAAATGATCACCAGCCAATATCACTTTTTGCGCTTTCAAAATCGGTATCCAGCATGCTGGTTCTAATGCCTGCCCCGCCTCATCAATTACAATGGTATTATACTTTAAATTACGAACCGTATAATGGTTAGCGCCGACTAAAGTCGCAGTAATAATCTGTGCTTTGCCAAACAGATTATCCATAATATACTGCTCCGTTTTTTCTACTTCTTTTCCAATTTTATGCGCTTCATCAAATAAGGCCTTGCGTTGATCACGTTCTGCTTTGCCAAAACTACGCTTATATTTGTGGGCCATATTTTTGTACTCACCGGCCTGTTTTTTCAAAGCTTTTATGGTTTTCATCTCCGGATGATCGGCCATTTGATGATCGAGCGTAGCCGCCATTAACTTTTCGGAAACCCTTGCCGGGTTACCCACACGGATTACTTTTAAACCTTCGGCAGCCAACTTCTCCGTAAGTAAATCAACAGCAGCATTACTTGGTGCTACCACCAGAATTTTTTGATCGCTATGTTTTATCAATGATTTTATAGCATGCACCAACGTAGTTGTTTTTCCGGTACCCGGCGGACCATGGACTACAGCCAGATGGTCTGCTGCAATAATTTTATTCACCGCTAATTGCTGTGAGTCGTTCAGCGTATTGGGAATAATAAATTTTTCTTCTCCATGAAAGGATGGTTTTTCTCCGGTTGTTAAGATACGGATCAGTTTATTTTCTGATTCATTTTCGGCTAAGTTTGAGGCTTGCTTAAGTGCATTTTGCATCTCGTCATAGCTGTTGTTATCAAAAAGCAGATCTACACCAAGTTTGCCATTTCTTGTCCAATCCGGCAGTTCATCAACACGAAAGCTGATTTTCATCCTGCTACCACTTAGATGATTGATAATTCCTTCCAGCCGATCTTCTTTGGCATCGTGATTAGAAAATAATACTACGGCAGCACCAAAACGGAACTGATGAGAAAAATCCTGATGAGTAGTCCTTTCCAGCTCTACCGTTAAATAATCGCCACGGCCTATTTCCGTATTGCGGATGGCAATAGGATACCAGGTTAAACCCAACGCCCTCCTATCGGCAGCCGAACTATGTTCAGTAAGTTTTAAGTATGATTGTAAATCTTCGTTGCGTTCGGTATCGAGCAGATCCTGAAGCTTTTTAAAATATTCTTTCGGCAAGGTAAGTGGGTTAATTTTGGAATTAATTAATTGTTAAATTGATTGCTTGATAACTGAAGACTGCCAATTGTAAACTGATTAATTGTTGGATTGTTCAGGAACTGAATATATTTTGTTTTAAAGATAGTTCAAACGCGTAGCGCCATGCGCTTAGCACTATAAAACCAGCTCCTGGTGTAACCTCAACAAAGTCTCTCCGGCATCCTCACAAAAGCCAGGGTGCACTTTTGAGCATTGCACTACAGTACTTCTGGTCGCCGTAAGCCATCTAAAACGCGAAGCCTGGTCGTATTGACCAATCGGGCCTGATCCTTTTGCAGCCGTACTTATTCTTTCAAAAGCACATAAATTCTCTCTTAACTCTATTAGATCTATTTCCGTAGAAAAAGCCTGTATTCTTTTCTCATCCAGGGCAAAAATACTTTTTAAAAACTTTTGCCTGGCACAAAATAAAATAATGCCCACATTCATAAATTCTTCACGTTCTACCCTCGGCATTACGCGAATCACAGCGTACTCAAATAAGAATTTCCCTTGCATGCTGTGCTTCATTTAAAAATATATCGGAATGTGCTAACCTCATAGTAAGGAAATATTTATAGGCATCGCGATGGGCAGCTTTGTTCTCAAAGTTCGTTTCGCCTTCCAGCCAGTCATCAGGGATAAGGTCAATTACGGCCGCGATCTTTTCAGGATTAAGTAGTTTACTAAATTCTTCATTTACGCTTTCTAATTCAGATGCCCATGGTAACAATACATGATCTTTTACGAGAAAGAAAGGTTTAATGGCCTGTTCTTCCCAATTTTGCCACGAATGATGAAAATACAATGCCGCACCGTGGTCTATTAACCAAAGTTCTTTATGCCACAGCAACATATTCGTATTTCTGCAGGTGCGGTCCATATTGGTTAAAAAGCAATCCAGCCAAACAATCTGCGAGGCGAGTTTAGCATCCACAACAGTTACTGTCGGATCGAATGTAATTGCACCCGATAAATAATGTAATGCCAGATTTAAACCTACACTGGCTTTTAGCAGATCCTGAATTTCCTCGTCGGGCTCTGTTCTCCCAAAAGCTTCATCCAAATTAGCAAAAACCAACTCAGGTACACGCAAGCCCAAGTAACGGGCAATTTCGCCACCAATCAGTTCGGCAATTAAAGCCCGGGTGCCCTGTCCTGCTCCCCTAAATTTCAGTACATATAAAAAGTTATCATCAGCCTCTGCAATCGCAGGCATAGAGCCACCCTCGCGCAATGGCGTAACGTATCTGGTTACGTTTACTGTTCTAAGTTGTAAATCGTTCATATTTGAAGCTAAAATGGCCATTTAATCTATTTAGGCACAATTTTAAACTTGCTGCAAATTTAGCAGATTTTCAGCAATAAATTGGTCGAAGTTTAGTCGAAAGGATCATGATGGAGATTTGCTGAATAATTGTTAAAATAGAAAGTTATTTTTTTTGGAAGCGCAATACCAGTAACCATTTTTAAAGGTTCAGTCCTGCTGTTCATTACAATCCTTTTGGTTAATATCATTAAATTAAACAATTCAATGATCATCCAAAAGGGATTTCCATTGCCATCAGGGCTATATCGCTTGAAGAATCAAATTTTTAATAAAATCAATATTAAAATAAATTGAACGATTTCAAACCATTTTAAACCATATAATTTATGGTTAATATTGAATCTACTCATCTAAGAATATTAGACTTGGCTACCTTCTACATGTTCCAAATAACGGTCGCCTTTTCCGCGCAGGCTGGAATCTTAAAACTTACGGCAATAAGATTCCCAATTAAGTTGGGAATGACGATTCATCGAGGATTATTTTCAGTATCGACAGACACTGGCAGCTTTGTGATCTTAGTGCTCTCCACACTCTGTGTCCTCTGTGGTTAAAACATTGCAATCTGTTCTAATCGTGCCCCAAATAAGCAATGCCAGCAGGCGTTATAGCAGACGACCATTGTACCGAATCGCGGTTAATTTTAATCAGTCCCATGCTTTCTAATTCTTCATACTCCTCTTCCATCCCGCCTAAAACCGAAGAACTCACCTGTTGATTGATTACCTCAAGTAGAGATATAATTTCTGATCTTTCCATCATATTATGAATTAGCAATAGTTTAGTTAACATAAATATACTTAAAATGTTTATTGCTTAATAAACATTTTCAAGGGACTAAGGTTGTATTGATAGCCCAATTCAATTACGATGGAAACACACCTTTATTACCTTTTTTTTATGGCTTTGCCTGTAGCCTGTATCGCCTGGACAGTTACCAAGGAAGAGATCTTCAGAGAGGCGCGTGAATTTTGTGTAGACCGTTCTAAAAACTGCAATAAGTTGGTAAAAAGGAAGTTTTTTTATGTATTTACCTGTGAATACTGCTTTAGTCACTACGTAACCCTGATTTTGCTTTTTATTACCAAATTTACTTTGATCTATCCAGACTGGCGTGGTTATATCATTTCCTTTTTTTCGATAGTATGGGTGGCCAATGTTTATATGAGTTTGTATAATATTATCCGTATTGATTTGAAAAAAGAAAAAATCAAAGTTCAAAAAGAAGAATCTGCACTTAAAAATGATTGAAACCCATTGTAATGGTTAATATTTTGAAATAACAATCTGCTTTTATGCCATCATCGGTAATCAAATTTTTTAGTTATGATGAAGCTACAAAAACATTAAAAATCATTTTTGTAACCAACATGGTTTATCTGTACCAAAATGTTCCCGGAGAGGTTTATAAAATGTTAGAAGCATCCGGATCAAAAGGACGATATTTTAACAATAACATTAAAGATAAATTTGAATTTCACAAAATGGAGGAAGAATAATATGCCCGAAGGTCCATCAATAGTCATATTAAAAGATTTAATCAAGGAGTTACATTTGGGCAAGCCTGAAGTGCTTGAAGTTACAGGTCATATAAAAAATTTTGATAAGGATAGATTGCTCCGTCAAAAGGTTGTAGATTTTAAGAGCTGGGGAAAACATTTTCTGATCTGTTTTAATGACTTCACCATTCGTATCCATTTTATGCTGTTTGGCAGCTATTTAATTAACGGGCGTAAAAAAACGCCCGTAAAACTGGGGCTTATCTTTAAAAAAGATGAATTAAACTTCTACACCTGTAAAGTTGATCTGTTGGAAGGGAACGTTGAAAAGCATTATACCTGGGAAAACGATGTGATGGCTGATGAATGGAACAGCAGTGCAGCAATTAAAAAGCTAAAAGAAAAACCCGATGCACTGGTTTGCGACGTACTGCTAGATCAGCAAATTTTTAGTGGCGTGGGCAATATTATTAAAAATGAAGTTTTATATCTTACCCGGATACATCCCTTAAACAAAATTGGAAATCTACCACCTGCAAAATTAAGGGCATTGGTTAAGGAGGCCAGAAATTATAGTTTTGATTTTTTAAAATGGAAAAAGGAGAATACATTGAGTAAACATTGGGAAATATATAGCCAGAAAATATGCCCCCTCAAGCACAAAACAGACAAAAAGGAACTGGGCAAAACACACCGTCAAACTTACTTTTGTGATAAATGTCAAAAAATTTATAAATAAATCAAAAAATGTTTCTGTTTAAATTTTTTTTCAATCAAGATATAATTCATTATATAACAGCGATTTAGATTGTCTCCCTTATTTTCCCTGAGCAAGAACTATAATCTTAAAGTAAAAGAAATATTATATTTCTAGGAATTTTCTAAACTAGTCCTATATTTGTCCTCGAGAGCGTTAATTTAGATACGGGTATATGGCTTAGGCTGTATGCCCGTTTTTTGTTTTAGCTGTTGATGCATGTGCGATCACTTCGTCCAAACAGATTCTTAACCACGGCGTATAGGCATTCGGATTAACCACAATGTCCTTTTTTAAAGTATCCAGATCTACATATTTAAAAGATTCTACTTCTTCCTTGTTGATAACCGGCAATTGATCACTCATACCAAAAAAAACGTGGTCTATTTCGTGTTCTGTTAATCCGTTTTCGAATATTGCTTTATAGGTAAATTTAAACAAATAGTTTAATTCGCAGTCCATCCCCATTTCTTCCATCAGCCTCCTCTTGGCAGCCTGAATATTACTTTCCCCGATCCGCGGATGGCTGCAACAGGTATTTGTCCACAAGCCCCTTGAATGATACTTGCTCAAAGCCCTTTGCTGTAGTAACAATTCACATTTAGAATTAAAAATAAAAATAGAAAAGGCACGGTGTAATAATCCTTTTTCGTGTGCTTCCATTTTGTCCATCTGCCCTTTCGGCACATCATCCATATCTACCAGAATAACTTGCTCTTCCATTTAAATTACATTTAATTTATTGCGGATAATCGAATCAAACATCAAACCAATTTTATGGCTGTTGGAAATCCTTATCCGTTCTGTCATGATCTTTTCTGCACTTAAACGCTTTATCTTCGAGAATAATTTTTTATAATAAATATAAGACAGATATACCCCGTTTCTGGAAGTAGCAGGCAGCAGTTTAATACCGGTTAATGCAACAGCAAATTCGGATTCAATCTCCTTTTCTATTTCTCTTTTTTGTTGATCGCAGAATAACGCTAGATTAACATTGGGAAAATAATTTCGGCTAAGCGTTTGATGATCAGCTTTAACATCCCTTAAAAAATTGACTTTCTGAAATGCAGAACCTAATTTCATTGCGTAAGGTTTCAGATATTCATAATCTACCTCGCTTCCATGTGTAAAAACTTTTAAGCACATCAATCCTACAACCTCTGCTGAACCTAAAATATAATCGTTGTAAAGTTCTGGCGTATATTTTTGTGTAGATAGGTCCATCTCCATGCTTCTCAGAAAAAGAGTAAGTAATTCTTCATCTATCTGGTATTGATTTACTACCTTTTGAAATGAATTTAAAATCGGGTTTAAACTAATGCCCAGGTTAATGGCTTCAATAGTATCTTCCTTAAATTTTGCCAGTAAAAATTTCTTGTCATATTCGTGAAAGCTGTCTACAATTTCATCTGCTAAGCGCACAAAACCGTAAATTGCATGTATGGGTTGGCGTATTTCTTTGCCGAGAAAGTAAATGCCATAAGAAAAACTGGTGCTGTATAACTTAGTGGTAAGCCGGCTACAATTGCCGGATAATTGATCGAAGAGTTCTTTCATGTATGAAGCGGTGATTGAATGGTTTTTTCAAATTCATCAATATTTTTGATCCAGTTGATGTGATCGATCTGGTTCAACTTACCGATAACCTCACTATTTCCAGCAAGATGAATTTGTGTGGTTGAGCATATTTCAGACAGTTGATTTATGTATTGTTGTGCTACAGGCGCCAATCGCGATTTGATCATAAAAAGCAACACGTGGTCTACATTTAAAGTTGAAAATACGCGCTTAATCGAATCAAGCGGAACTTTGCTACCTAAAAAAATAACATGGTGATGTTGAATCCTCAGCATATAACTGGCAAAAAGCAACCCAATATCATGATCCTCGTCTTCAGGTAAAAAAAGCAGCCAACTTTGGCCCGAATCTTCTTCTAATTGAAGATTATTGATATGGGTAAATATTTTTTGGCGGATAATATTGGATAAAAAATGTTCATGCGCAGGGCAGATATCATCTTTTCTCCACATTAATCCCAGGCGTAATAATAATGGATAAATTATTTTCCGATAGCAGTCAGCAAATCCAAATTGATCAATACCTTGATCAATCAATTGGCTAAAAGATTGTTCATTAAAAGCCAGTCCATATCTGATCAATTGAGTAACATAATAATCATCTTCCTGATCTCCAGATGAATGATAAAACTGTTGCTCAAGAAGTTCATCCATTTCTCTGTCTGAAAGGCTGCAGATTTTAGAAATTTTTAAGCCACCTTTATTTAAGCTTACAATATTTAACAGTTTTCTAAGCTGCTGATCATCATATAACCGTGTATTGCCTTGAGACCGCAAAGGGTTTAAGGCACTGTAACGCTGCTCCCAAATCCTGATGGTGTGAGAATGGATGCCCGAAAGCTGCTCAAGATCTGCGATGGAGTAAGTCATTATTTTGTTTAAATATATCTAATAAAAACTTAAACAAAAAGAAGTTGAAAAAGTTTTTTTTCAGGAAATGTGCAGTGAATTGAGCCTCCATCTTAGGCATGATCTTCTTAAGTTAGCTGAGAAATAATAAAACGGATCATAAAACTTTGCAATAAAAAACCACGAAAGATCGGGAACTAAAAAAGAAAGATTAAAATGCCTTTTCAGTAAGCAATACTCCTCTTTCACCGTTGCCGGTTTCTATGGCATGCACATGTTTGTAAGAATGGCTGAAGAAATCGTAGCCTTGCTCTCTCTGATTAATTGCTACCGTGCTCAACGGATAATTTAAGTTGGTTTGCATGCATAGCAGACTACCATTGGCCAGTAAAAGAAAATCACAGTCGTAACCTTGTTCCTGAAGTTCAATAACTTTTTTTGTAATGGATACGTTTAATCTGTTCGTTGTGCGGATATTGTTTTTCATGGGGATATTATTTTAGGTGTTTGGCATGATTGTTCTGATATTAAATATATGTTATTAATAATAACGTTTAAAAATATAATCAACTATAATTCAAATAATTATTTTTTTTTTAAATCATAGCATTTCTCGTGCAAAAAAATATGATGTAAACCATCGCTTTAAAATAGAAAACATGAATTTTAATACTCTTGGCAGATTATCATTCCCAAATAATTCAATTATCCCCCATCTCAAAAGTTTTTTTTCAAAAAATATGAAAAGTAGCTCCATAATGTGTTTTTTTTTCATTTTACTTTGATGAAATTGTAATTTGCACCAACTAAACCTGTAAGAAATGTCAATAAGTTGTATTGCTATTGATGATGACCTTCATTCCCTGGAGAATTTGGTGACGTATATGGAAAAGCTGCCAGATTTAAAGCTTATCCAAACTTTTACAGAACCGCTCCGGGCCTTTGAAGAAATATCGCTATCTAATCCTGTCGATATTATTTTTATGGACATCGAAATGCCTTCGCTTTCCGGAATAGAACTGGCTGGCCTATTGAGGCAAAAGACAAAATACCTGGTTTTTACTACTGCACATACGAGGTATGCTATTGATGCTTTTAAAGTCCAGGCAGATGCCTATTTGCTAAAGCCCTACTCCATCATACATTTTGCCAAAACGATAAATAACCTTTATCCAACTGGCACAAGAGCAAAACATACTTCTTCTATTTTAGATGATCACTTCTTCTACATCCCGGTAAAGGGAGAAAACAGTGATTTGGTCAGAATAGCGCTGAATGAACTTATTGCCATAGAAGAGCTAGGTGAAGACATTCAGTTTAAAACTACAAAAGATGTTTTTTTAAGTTCGAAATATAACTTTACCAAAACTTTAAAAATGCTCAAAGAAAACCCTTCATTTATTCAGGTTACACCTACTGTTGTGATTTCAAAACAGCATATCAAAAGTGTTCTTGATGATAAGATACTGCTATCCGGCGAAACATCTTTTACTGTTTCAGAAACTTATTTAGAACTTTTCGCAAATTTCATCAAGCATAATTTGCTACAGGAAAAACCCCGTCCAGGAACTATTTTATAACCTTTAACCACCCATTATCAGTATCTTCTTTATATTTTGATATAGAATCGAAACATTAGTTACAAAACTTTGTATTAAGATAATCTATTTTGTTAATAATTGATTTATCTGTTTTGAAAAGAGTGTTGGTTGTGGATGATGATCCAGATGTACTAGAAGTTTTCCAGGAAGTATTAGAAACTGAACATTATAAAGTTTACCCACTACTTTCGCCACGGTATATTTTTAAAACCATTAAAGATTTTAGACCCGATCTGATTATTCTGGACATTATGTTAAATGGAATGGATGGGCGTGCCGTGTTTAAAGAGTTGAGACTGAATGCTGAAACAGCGGGCATACCAATTATTATGGCGTCAGCCAGGTATGATGAAAATTACATCATATCACAAAAATATCATCCGGACGATTATTTGGAAAAACCCTTCAACATTACAGATTTACTCCGAAAAGTAGGTGCATTAATAGAAAATTAAAAAAATCAGATATGAAATTAAAACTACTAACAACTCTCCTAGTGCTATTTATGATGGCTTCAACCAGGTTAATGGCACAGGACAGGCCTGACAAACTCTACTCAATGAGTGGAATTGGATTTGCGTTCCCTATGGGTGAAACTTCAGACTACTTTAAACCCAAATTCTCAACATCATTAGGATTAAATCTTGGTTTAGGAGATGGCGGCTTATTTCTCTATCCAAAAGTAAGTTTACATGCCTTCACTTTTAATCAGATTACGCCAGACGCAGGTTATACTTATACCCTGCAAAAAGGCAGAGCTACCACGTATTTATTAAATGTGGCGTTAGGCTATCGTAAAATAGTGAACAAATGGGCATTTTATGGTTTTGCGGGTGCAGGTGGTGGATTTATCCTTACCCCTCAGGCAGCCGTTAATTCATCAAGCTTGCAGGTGATACAGGATAATAAATCAAATGGTTTAGGCATTGCTGAAGGTGGCGCTGGCATTGAATACAATATTGGTGGCGCTAATTTATTTGTGGAAGCCAGTTACATGTATGGTTTCAGCAAAATCCAGAACCGGGCTTTTAATACTGTACCAATTTCTGTCGGTATTAAACCTAATTTAAGTAAATTACTTAATAAACTTAAATAACATCGACATACAAGATGGGCAAGCGACTACGTTAAATACTTAGTCGCTTTTTTTATGCTAAAGAAATAATCAAAATAATTTCCATACTAATTATTTTAGCATAAATTTGTATTTCAAATTATTCAGATGTTATACGCAGTTGTAGATATTGAAACCACCGGTGGTCATGCCTCAGCAAATGGCATTACCGAAGTTGCCATTAACATTCATGATGGTAACAAAATAGTGGAGTCTTATACTACGCTGATTAATCCTGGGCAGCCTATACCCGTTTATATTACGGCGCTTACTGGTATTGATGATCACATGCTGATGAACGCCCCCACTTTTGATGATGTTGCTCTACAAATTTATCAGCTCTTAAATGATAAGGTTTTTGTAGCGCACAATGTAAACTTTGATTATTCTTTCTTAAAGCATCATTTGGCAGCTTCAGGATATGACTTACAATGTAAAAAGTTGTGTACAGTAAGATTAAGCAGAAAACTATTTCCTGGTAAATCTTCATATAGTTTAGGTAAACTTTGTACGGCCCTACAGATACCGATTCAGAACCGCCATAGGGCCGCAGGAGATGCAGATGCAACCAGTATATTGTTCAATCTATTACTCGAGTACGACCAGGAAGGCATCATAGCAGAAATGTTAAAGAAAACATCGAAAGAGCAGGTTTTACCCCCTCATTTGGATCAAGCTTCTATTTTAAGATTGCCTAATCAGCCTGGTGTATATTACTTTAAAGACAATAAGGGTAAAATTATTTATGTTGGAAAGGCTAAAAACCTGAAGAAACGTGTAACCAGTCACTTTACAGGTAATACACCTAACCGGCAGCGCCAGGATTTTTTGCGCACTATTCATCATGTAGATTATGTAATTTGTGGTACCGAACTGATGGCTTTAATTTTAGAAGCCAATGAAATTAAACGCCTCTGGCCGGAAAATAACCGCGCAATGAAGCGTTATGAGCATAAATATGATTTATATGTTTTCGAAGATCAAAACGGTTATTTACGCTTAGCGATAGATAAACATAAAAAGAACAATAATGCTCTGCAGAGTTTTAATAGTTTATTGGAAGGTTATAATTTTTTAAACCAACTGGTTGATAAGTACCAGCTTTGTGCCAAGCTTTGTTATTTGCAAAAAACGGCAACCAGATGTTATGCCCATGAAAATGGCCAGTGTTTCGGTGCATGCAGCGGAATAGAAACCGTTAGCGTATATAACAAAAAACTAAATGCAGCCTTAAATGATGTTCAAAATCAACAGCTGAGTTTCGCTTTGGTAGATGAAGGCCGAAAAGAGGATGAATTTAGCTGTCTGGTTGTAGAAAACGGAAAATTTTATGGAATGGGTTATTTTACAGATAAAAACTATTTATCAGATGGATTGGCAACGGTTAAAAATGACTTATCTACCTACCAGTCTAATAGTTATATTTTAAATTTGATTCTGAATTACGCAGAGCAACATCCACAGAAATTGTATAAATTGTAGAAAACCTGATTTAATGCTAATGAGGTATTCTGCAATAATCCTGCTATTGTTACTTTCATCTACTTTATGTTTTGCACAAAATGTAATATTCATTGAAAAGAATATTGGGAAGGAGATATTTCAAAAAACGGAAAATGGTGATACCAGATCTACATATTTAGGAAAAATAACAGATAAAAATCAAAGAAATCTATTTTATGTAGTTAAAGAATTTAGCCGAATAAAGGCTGCCATGGCATACCACGGAAATAGCTGGCTTATATTTTACAGTCCAAATAAAAAATTCAAAGCCCGGTATCATTTCAGTATGCCCAACGAATTGCCTTTTAAACTGAATAATAATACTCTTTATTTTTACGACACAGATGAAAAACCTGTTAAAGTGTTAACTCATAAAATTAACAGCCAATTGCCGAAGCAAATATTCAATAGTTCTTCAATTTCTTTCATGCAATAAAACTAATGGATAGTTTAAGCTTTATAGCTTACTGCCTATCTTTGATGAAGTTATTAAACTGCCACATTTCGAAAAAACTTCAATCCGGGTAAATAAAAAAATCTTTGCTACGCTAAATCTTCAAAAACAGGCGACGTTCAAATTATCGGCAATCGATCAGTCTGTTTTCTGCGACTTTAATCCGAACGGCATATGGCCTGCTACCGGGGTGTGGAGAAGATAAGGCTGGACAATTTTTGACCTAACGGAACTAACAGACGAAATGCTTATCGATGCCATTATACTTTCTTATGGTAATGTGGCGCAAAAAAAACGGTCCGAAAAATATATTCCAGATTAATTGTCTCAAATCCCCCTATAATTTTTCGTTTTTAGCAAGGTTAACTCCACAATCAGTTCCCTATCTTTACATTTAACAAAAGATAAAAATGTTATGACAAGATCACTTTGGATAAACCTTCCGGTAAAAGACATTAATAAGTCTAAAGCATTCTTTACACAACTCGGTTTCACCCTTAACCTACAGTATGGCGCCCGCGAAGATTCTGCCTGCTTTTTAGTAGGAGAAAGCAATTTGGCCATTATGCTTTTTGAAGAAGCTTTGTACGAGGGCTTTGCCGGAACCAATATTGCCGATAAACGCCATGGTGCTGAGGTATTGTTCTCCTTTGACGCAGAAAGTCCGGAAGAAGTAGATAGCCTGGCACAAAAAGTTGTAGCTGCCGGTGGCACACTTTATGGCGAACCCGGCTACAAAGATGGCTGGATGTATGGCTGTGGTTTTGTTGATCTGGATGGTCAAAGATGGAATATTCTTTATATGGACATGAGCAAAATGCCCCTGGGTTAATTTTTTAAGAGGATATTGGTCGTAGCCCCATGCTACGACCTTAAAACCTTAAACTTCTTCTAAAGCCAATTTGATGGCTGCATAAATATAATCGAGATCTTCGTTACTGATGATATACGGTGGAAGAATATAAATAATATTGCCCAATGGCCTTAATATAATTCCTTTTTCTAAAAAATAAGAATACAATAAGTTACGAAGATTACTTAAATAAGAAGTTTCATTACCCGTTTCCCACTCAATAGCAATAATGGTACCCGTTTGCCTTACTGCTTTAACTTTGGAATGCGCTTTAATCTCTTGTGAAAATACAGCATGTTTAGCCTCAATCCTTTTAATATTGGCCAGTGTTTCTTTTTGCAATAAAATATCCAAACTTGCTAAAGAAGCAACACAAGCAATCGGGTTTGCGGTAAAAGAATGCCCGTGGTACAGGGTTTTTAATTTATCATCACTTAAAAAAGCTGTAAATATCTCATGGGTACAGGTTGTAATCCCCAAAGGCATAGTACCCCCGGTTAAACCTTTACTTAAACAAATAATATCAGGTTTATGGCTAAGTTTCTCGCAGGCAAAATAAGTACCCGTCCGTCCAAAACCAGTCATTACCTCATCAGCAATAATTAAAATACCAGCTTGTTTACAGGCAGCAATGAGTTCATCAAGGTATTTCGCCTCATACATCAGCATCCCACCTGAACCTAAAATTAAGGGTTCAAAAATGAAACATGCGGTATCTTTAAGCTGTGATATGTAAGATGTGAGGTGTGAGATGTTATCCTCACCAGGCAGATCGATAAAATCTACATCAAACAACAAACTATTAAATGCATCGGTAAAAATACTGCGCCCGCTTACCGACATAGCGCCGAACGTATCACCATGATATGCATTTTTAAAAGCAAGGATCCTGGTTTTAGGTTTATCCTTATTATCCCAATACTGGAGGCACATTTTTAAGGCTACCTCCACCGCTGTAGATCCATTGTCGGTATAAAAAACTTTATCCTGTTGGCCCGGTAATATAGGCAACAACCTTTCTGCGAGCAGAACGGCAGGTTCATGTGTAAAACCTGCAAAAATTACATGTTCCAGTACATTAAGCTGTTCGGCTACCTTTTGTGCAATATAGGGATGTGCATGACCATGGATATTCACCCACCATGACGAAACGGCATCGATATACCTTTTCCCGTTTTCATCAAAAACATAAACGCCCTCGCCCCTCACAATCGGGATGTGCGGCAATGCATTTTTCATTTGGGTATAAGGGTGCCAGATTACTTTTTTATCGCGATCAGTTAAATTAAGTTCGGAGCCTGGAGTTTGGATTTTGGAGATATCTGACATCAGAATTTATGATTTATATTGATTTTTTAAAAGCTGCGCTACGGTTTTATCTGTTTTAAAAGTGATATCTTCAATATTTAAATCTGCTATTTTTACCCACCTGAAAGCCTGAAGAATCTCTCCTTCTCCATCAAAATCGTAGATCCTATCTTTAAAAGCCAATTGCAGGGGCAATTTTTCTTTCACCAGATAATATACACTGATTACCTGACTATCGTTAAAAGATGATTTTTCGTAAAAATCGGTAGTGTAAAAATGCGATAACACCTCAATTTCGGCTTCACATTCTTCTACAAATTCGCGTTTTAATCCATCAATCAGGCCTTCGCCCAACTCTAAACCGCCACCTGGAAATTTACTGAAACGGAATCCGTATTCCTCCTCATCACTAACCAAAACTTCGTTATTGCGGTTAATTAAAAGTCCGTAAACGCGGACATTAAAGTAGCTCATTTTCGAAATGCTTTTTATTTTTGATTACAATTTCAGGTGTCCACACAATTTCTTTTTCAAAGGCCGCTGCCCTTACCGGACACTCGCTCATGTGGCAATAATGACAACATTCGGGCAAACAGGGGTCTGCATGGATGAACAGCTCAGCTTTGCGCACACCATTCGAATTAATCAGTTCATCAATCTGCGAAATTTCCCGGTGAACCTTATTTAAATCAAAATAGTATGGCAATGTTACATGGCAATCAATATGAAATTCAGGCCCATATTGCTGAGTACGTAGGTTATGGACATCAATCCAGGGATTATGCCTGTTCTTTTGCAACACGTCAACTACTTCTTCAACCAATGTAAAATCGCTTTCATCCATTAAACCACCTACTGAACCGCGTGTAAGTTTATAGCCAGAATAAACGATGTAAAAGCCTACTAAAAAAGAAAGTAAGCTATCCAGCCAAATAATATTTGTTAACTGAATTAAAATTAAGCCAATCACAATCGCGATACTGGTATAAGTATCTGTTAGCAGGTGTTTGCCATCGGCCTGCAAAGTGATCGAATGCTCCTTTTTACCTGTTTTGATCAGGTAAAGGCCAACAATCATGTTAATCAGCCCGGTAATGCCAATAATTAGCGTTCCGGTTAATAACTCGCCCACCACATGCGGATAAATAAGGTTGTAAGATGATTTGAAAATGATCACCACACCCGCAATCAAAATCAATATCCCTTCAACAAAGGCAGAGAAAAACTCAACTTTTCCATGTCCATATGGATGATTTTCGTCACGGGGCCTTGTACTCAGGTAAATGCTGTAAAAAGCAAAACTACCGGCTATTACATTTACAATACTCTCTGCTGCGTCGGTTAAAATTGCGTTAGAGCCTGTAATAAAATAAGCAACAAACTTAGCCAACATCAGCACCACACTTACCACCAGTGAAATTATTATTGCTTTCTTTTTTACCGACACGAGAATATTTTTTTCAAAAATACGCTTATCGAATAAATTAAATGAGAAAAACTATGTCTTTTTTAGTGCAGAATAATATTTGGTTTATATATTTGCGCTCAAAGTAATTAACCATGAGCACCTTATCTAAAAGAATCAACAGTCTATCAGAATCTGCAACCCTTAAAATGACCAAACTTGGCCGCGAATTAGCGTCAAAGGGCATTAATATCATCAGTTTAAGTGTTGGTGAACCCGATTTTAATACGCCTGACCATGTTAAAAATGCGGCTAAAAAAGCATTAGACGAAAATTATACCCGTTACTCGCCGGTACCGGGATATCCAGATCTGCGCCAGGCTATTGTAAACAAGCTAAAAACAGAAAACAACCTGGATTACGATATTTCGCAGATCGTTGTTTCTACAGGTGCCAAACAATCTTTATCGAACGTAATTTTAACCCTGATCGATCCGGATGATGAAGTGATCATTCCTACACCTTACTGGGTTTCTTATTCTGAAATGGTAACCCTGGCAGAAGGAAAATCTGTTTTCATCGATACCGATATCGAAAGCAATTTTAAAATTACGCCTGCACAGTTAGAAGCAGCCATCACACCAAAATCGAAACTGTTCATGTTTTCTTCTCCATGTAATCCAACCGGTTCGGTTTACAGCAAAGAAGAACTGGCAGCTCTGGTGGCCGTTTTCGAAAAACATCCAAATATCTACATCCTTTCTGATGAGATTTACGAGCATATCAACTTTATTGATAAACATGAATCTATTGCGCAGTTCGACAGCATTAAAGACCGTGTAATCATTGTGAACGGTTTCTCTAAAGCTTTTGCCATGACGGGTTGGAGATTAGGGTACATTGCTGCTAACAAAGAAATTGCAGCTGCTAACGATAAACTGCAGGGACAGACCACTTCTGGTACATGTTCTATTGCGCAAAGAGCTGGAATTGTGGCTTATGAGCAAGGTTTGGCTAGTGTTTTAGAGATGAAAGAGGCATTTTTACGTCGCAGGGAACTGGTTTACAAGTTGTTAAATGAAATTCCAGGTGTAAAAACAAATCTTCCTGACGGGGCTTTTTACTTTTTCCCTGAAATCAGCTCTTTCTTTGGTAAAAAAGACGCCGATGGAAATGTGATTAAAGATTCATCAGATCTGGCTTTATATTTATTGAACGTAGGTCACGTAGCAACCGTTGGTGGCGATTCTTTTGGCAATAATAACTACATCCGTTTATCTTATGCTGCATCTGACGAAAGTTTAGTTGAAGCATTAAGAAGAATTAAAGAAGCCCTAGGTAAATTAGCCTAGCCGGTTAACCGCTGGTAATTTTCAGTTAACAACATAGAAGAAATCCCCGCTAATTAAATTAAGCGGGGATTTTATTTTTATAGTTGATCATTATCCTGACTAGATTCGATCTCCGGGGCGTCGTCTCGACCGGAGCACAGCGTACTGAAGAGATCTGTCTCGAGAAATAAGATAAACCAGATGTTAAGGGTCTTATTAATTTTACTGCTAAGCCCTTGCCTCGCCAGCCATTACTATAGTATTTCTGATTTGAAAATGAGCGCCAGTATTTCATCGGGAGCGGTAGCCCTTCTTTCCGTTGCTAGTCCGCGCACGTGCCTCGCTAGCGGGCTATTCACTTCAATAAGGTTTATAAACTGCGGACAGTGCAAATGCAAACAGTTTTAACCCGATCTTTTATCATATCATATTGGCTGCATGACAATCTCCGGGCCGTCCTCTCGACCGGAGCACAGCGTAATGGAGAGATCTGTCTCCAGAAATAAAATAAACCAGATGCTAAATGCCTTATTAATCTTCCTGCCAAGCCATTACAATCGTATTTCTGATTTGGAAATGAACGCCAGTATTTCATCGGGAGCGGTAGCCTTTTTCCGTTACTAGTCCGCGCTCGTGCCTCGCTTGCGGGCTATCTACTTCAATAAGGTTTATAAACTGCGGACAGTGCAACTGCAAATGACCAAATGATAACTGCAAACTGGTAACTGCAAACTGGTAACTGCAAACTGTTCTAGCTTCTAATCGCCTCTACCGGATCTAGCCTTGATGCCGAATATGCTGGCCAAAAACCAGAAATAGTACCAATAATAATAGATATCCCTATACCTAAAGCAATATTGTTCAAACCCAATATGATATGAAAATCGGTGGCTGCCCCAATGGCCAGAGCGAGCAGGAATACCAGTAACAATCCTAGTAAACCACCTAAAAGACAAAGCGAAATAGACTCGAAAATGAATTGAAGCAAGATAAAATAGTTTTTTGCGCCTAACGATTTTTGGATACCAATAATATTGGTCCGCTCCTTAACCGATACAAACATGATATTGGCAATACTAAAACCTCCAACCAAAATCGAAAATCCACCGATTACCCAACCGGCAATATTAACCATCTTAAACATCGAGTCTAATTGGTTAGATATAATAGTGGTTTTATTTAGCGCAAAATCTTCCTCCTGGCCAGGCTTAATTCTATGGATGGAACGCATTAAACCTCTCAATTCGCTCTCTACCTCTTCGAGGCTAACATTATCATTACCACGAACAGTAATCTGTGGGCCATAACGTTCATTTTGAATGTCTAAAACCCCTTTGGCAAAAGCAATGGGAATATTTACATTTTTATCAAGAGAAGTACCTAACATATCTTCCCCTTCTTTTTTGAAAACACCTACAACCGTTAGTCTTCTACCTAAAACCTGTACCTGTTTACCAACTGCCGCATCACCATCAAAAAGTCCATCGGCTATATCAGAACCTAAAATACAAACAGGTGATCCGTTTCTGCTTTCATTTTCAGTAAAATAGCGTCCATCCTGAAGCTCGAAATTCCACGTTTTATTAAAATCATGTGATGCTGCCCATACTGTGATCCCTTCCACCGAACTACTTCTATATTTGATGGTTCTGTTATTACTTGATATTTCAAATGTAACCCCTTGCGCATGTTCAATTCTCTCGCGAAGGGCGGCAAAATCACGTAGCGAGGGCTGAGGACGGTTCATATACTTCCACCAAGGATAATTATCGCCAAAGCTCCAGGGCCATTTTTGAATGTAAATGGTATTAGAACCCAGTTTATCTACACTGGCCTGTAGTTTACCACGAAAGGTATCTACTGCAGAGAATACGGTAATTATCGTAAAAATACCAATAGTTATAGCCAGAAGCGATAACATGGTCCTTAATTTATTTTGGCGCAATGCATCAAATGCAAAACGGAAACTCTCGCCTATTAGCCTAAAGATTATCATAATTAAAGGTTAGATGCAAAGCCTTTGAAAAGGTTACAGTTTATGGTTAAAACTAATTAATTTAATGTCTATTAATGCATTGATAGTACTGTATTATTTGATTTAAAGGGATCAAAACATAATGTACACAAATTGCGTTTGATAAAATAAGGAAAAGAAAAATTAAATTCGTATTTTTGCACCTCAAAAAATTCATCAAGAATGAAATTATCACAATTCAAATTCAACTTACCAGAATCGTTAGTAGCCAACAATCCGGCAGAACAACGCGATGAAGCTCGCCTAATGGTTTTACACAAAGACAGCGGTAAAATTGAACATAAAATTTTTAAAGACGTTTTAAGTTATTTCGATGACAAAGACGTAATGATATTAAACAACACGAAGGTTTTTCCTGCACGTTTATATGGCAATAAAGAAAAAACAGGTGCAACCATAGAGGTTTTCTTGCTACGTGAATTAAACAAGGAATTACGTTTATGGGATGTACTGGTAGATCCGGCACGTAAAATTCGCGTAGGTAATAAATTATACTTTGGCGACGACGATTTACTGGTTGCCGAGGTTGTAGATAACACTACATCACGTGGTCGTACGATCCGTTTCTTATTTGAAGGTACAGATGAAGAATTCAGGAAAAATGTTGAAATTTTAGGTGAAACTCCTCTTCCAAAGTACATTAAGCGTAAAGCTACCGCCGAAGATAAAGAGCGTTATCAAACTATTTTCGCTAAACATGAAGGTGCAGTAGCAGCTCCAACCGCGGGTTTACACTTCAGCCGCGAGCTGATGAAGCGCCTTGAACTTAAAGGCGTAGAATTTGCAGAAGTAACTTTGCATGTAGGTTTGGGCACTTTCAGAACGGTGGAGGTTGAAGACTTAACCAAGCACAAAATGGATTCTGAGCAGTTTATCATCGAACAGAAAGATGCGAACATTGTAAACAAAGCTATAGAGGAAAGAAGAAAAATCTGTGCGGTAGGAACAACATCAATGCGCGCCATCGAATCGGCTGTTTCTGCAAACAGAACATTAAAAGCGGCTAACGACTGGACCAGCAAGTTTATCTTCCCTCCTTACGACTTCAGTATTGCAAACTCCATGATTACCAATTTCCACACACCAGAATCTACATTATTGATGATGGTAAGTGCATTTGGCGGATATGAAAATGTAATGAACGCCTATGAAGTTGCAGTAAAAGAAAAATACAAATTTTACAGCTATGGTGATGCCATGCTAATCATATAGATTTGAGTAATGAGATATGAGATTTGAGTTAAATCAGGTCTCATATCTCAAATCTATCATCTCACATCTCTTTATATGAAACATTACGCTATAATTGTAGCAGGCGGTTCTGGAAATCGGATGCAAACAGAAACGCCAAAACAATTTCTACTGCTCAAAAACCTCCCGGTTTTAATGCACACCATAAAAGCTTTTGCGGCAAGCACTACACAGCCTAAAATTCTATTGGTTTTAAATAAAGATCAACAGGCTTACTGGGCCAGGCTATGCAAAGAATTTAATTTCCACATAACACATCAGGTTATCGATGGCGGTACAGAACGTTTCTATTCAGTTAAAAATGCGGTTTATGCCATTGAAGAGGATAGTTATGTTGCGATTCACGATGCCGTTCGTCCGCTGGTTTCTAAAAAATTGATTGACAGCTGTTTTTCTGAAGCTGCTAAACAGGGGAATGTTATTGCAGCGGTACAATCCAGCGATAGTGTACGTTTACTGCAAAACAAAAAAACATCCGCGCTAAAGCGCGATCAAATCTATTTAGTTCAAACTCCGCAGACGTTTACCCTTAACATTCTTAAAGAGGCTTACAACCAGGAATTCGCCTCTCATTTCACTGATGATGCAAGCGTGGTAGAATCTATAGGTTATGAGATCAATATCATTGAAGGAGAAAGAGGGAATATTAAACTTACTTATCCGATTGATCTCGAACTTGCAGAATTGTTATTGAAAAATTAACAGTTTTTTTGGGTTAAAAGTAAGTTTTTGCCAACCCGAACTCGATTAACCATATTTTTTAGAAGCGCTTAAGCAGATGTGTTTAATTCAATTGATCAAGCTGATTTTTCGCGTTGCGGAAAGCTACGTAGTATACCGAGGTTTTGAGCGTGCAAAAAGATAATCATCTTAGGACTATCTAAAGAAAAGGAATTCCAAAAATGGAACTCCTTTTTTAATTCATCTATTCAAAGTGTTGCCCTACTTCTAAAATAATGAATATTGGTGGCAACATTTTTACGCCGCCCTACCAATTACTTTTAATAAGATGGCAATAACTGCAATTACCAATAATACGTGGATTATTCCGCCTACGTCACCGAAGCCGTGAAATACAAATCCGATCACCCATAGTATTACCAATACCACTGCGACTAAGTACAATAAATTTCCCATAGTGTTAATTTTTTATCAATGTTTATATTTTTGCATTATAACACCCGGTTTTTAGCTTTTGTTTAAAAAATGTAAATATATTCCTTATCACACTGATTTACACCCCTAAAATAAGCTAAACAAAAAAACCTTCCAGTGTTACTGAAAGGTTTTTTATCTGTTTTAAAATTCTAGTATTCGTCCTCGTTAAAGAAGAAATCTTCTTTAGTTGGGTAATCAGGCCAAATCTCCTCAATGGTTTCATAAGGTTCGCCATCATCTTCCAATGCCTGTAAGTTCTCTATTACTTCTACCGGGGCACCAGAGCGGATACCATAATCAATTAATTCGTCTTTAGTTGCAGGCCATGGTGCGTCTTCCAAGTGCGATGCTAATTCTAATGTCCAATACATATCGTCAATTCAATTAAATTCCTGTTCTTACTTATTATTGCGCAAAGTATATTAAAATTCTTGAGCAAAACAAACTTATTTTTCCACTTTATACCCTCGGAATCCAAATGTTTTCTTCGGTATTAAAATATACGGTCAGTTTTCGTGCCAAAACGAATAAATAATCGCTTAAGCGATTCAAATAAATGGTTACACGCTCATCTACAAAGCTATTTTCTGCAAGTGCCACTGCCAAACGTTCGGCCCTTCTGCAAACACAGCGCGCAATATGGCAATACGAAACGACAGTATTTCCGCCAGGTAAAACAAAATGTTTTAAAGCCGGCAGCTTTTCGTTCATCAGATCCATCTCCTTTTCCAGCAAGGTAATGTCAGCATCATGGAGATCAGGAATCTTCATCTTAGAGGTATCCGGGTCTGCCGCCAGTGATGCACCAATAGTAAATAACCTGTCCTGAATTTCTTTCAATAGTTTCTGATCTTTTGCATCAATATCCTGACACATAATTAAACCGATATAAGAATTTAACTCATCAACAGTTCCATACGCTTCAATACGTACATGATATTTAGGAACGCGGGTACCGCCAATCAATGATGTTTGGCCTTTATCGCCTGTTTTAGTGTAGATTTTCATTTAGAAAGGTTTAGGGTGTAGGGTGGTTGAAGGTTGAGGGTAAAACCTTACGCCATAAACCTTTTACCTTACCCCTCAATTAATTTTCTCCCAATCGCTGCCAGCCTCTTTCAATGCCTGCAAACGTGGGGATACATTTTTGATATCGCTATTTAAATAATCATTTTCAATCAGACCATCACGCATACGTACAATGCGGTGTGCATGTTGCGCAATATCTTCCTCATGTGTTACCAGAATGATCGTATTGCCTTTACTATGGATTTCTTCCAACAAACCCATAATTTCAATTGAGGTTTTGGTGTCTAAGTTACCAGTCGGCTCATCGGCTAAAATAATAGAAGGATTATTGATCAAAGCCCTGGCTACCGCCACACGCTGACGCTGCCCCCCTGACAGTTCATTGGGCTTGTGGTCCATACGGTTGCCCAAGCCTACATTTTCCAGCGCTTTGGCAGCCCTTGCATCCCTGTCTTTTTTACTTGTTCCTGCATAAATTAAAGGTAAGGCAACATTATCCAATGATGTAGAGCGTGGCAATAAATTAAAGGTCTGAAAAACGAAACCGATTTCCTTATTCCGTACTTCAGCCAGTGCATCATCACTCATCTGACTCACATTTGTTCCGTTTAAAATGTATGTTCCGCTTGACGGTGTATCCAGACAACCTAAAATATTCATCAGGGTTGATTTACCAGAACCAGAAGGGCCCATCAATGCTACAAATTCGCCTTTATTAATATCTAAAGAAACTGATTTTAAAGCGTGAATCACTTCAGATCCAATAACGTATTTACGGCCAATTTCTTTTATCGTGATGAGTGGTTTCTCCATGTTTTTTCTTTTTTAGACAAGCGTAGCGGGTAAGATGTTACAAGAAGGCGTAAATTAAGCATAAACGTTAATCTTAAAGATGCTGAATTAAATACGATAGCTACCCGATCAGCATGAGGATACCTCCTTATTTTTCAATAATCTTCGGCACCATAAAAAATTGGTCTGTATGCTTTGCGGCATTTTTCAAACCATCAGCAGTGGTTATTTCCTGCTTAACTACATCTTCTCTCCAAACATTTACCGATTCGTTCATATAAACCAAAGGTTTTACATTTGAAGTATCCAGTTCATTTAACTTTTCCATGAAGGATAAAATTTTATTCATTTCCGGAATCAGTATATCCACCTGTTCTTCATCAATATGAATTCTGGCCAGATCGGCTATTTTATGAATGGTTTTTGCGTCTAAATTCATATCTGTTTCAACTTACTATCAATTAACCTGTAAACCTTTTCTTTCAATACATCCGCATCAACATCAGCCAAGGTTGATGTATTGATAGGTTTGTGGACGTAAATATCGCAAATTCCTGGCTTACTTCCATATTTTGAACCATCATCCCAATTTATTTTCCAAACATCAACAATGCTAACTGGCACTAAGGGGATATTTTTATCAATAGCCAAACGGAATGGACCATTTTTAAACTCGGCCAACTTTGGCGGATAGTGGTCATCAATTTTACCCTCCGGAAAAATAATCAGGCTCATTCCTTTTTCCAGGTTTTCGCCAGCTTTTTTAAAAGCCTTAAAAGCTGAAATCTTACTGTTGCGGTTGACAGAAATATCGATGGTTTTAAAAAAAATACTTAATACGGGATTATTCAACAGCTCATCTTTACCCATAAAGTGAAATTTACCATGCCCCATGATGCAAAAAATCATGATGTCCAGGTTAGAAGTATGATTGGCGCAATAAATATACGTTTGTTTGCGATCAAGCTTTTCTTCGTATTGATAATGAAAAAAAACACCGGAAAACAGACTGCATAAAAAGCTGTTGGCTTTACGGCAAAAGTTTAAAATACCATAATATTTTTCATTACGTGAAGTAATGTAGTAAAAGGGATAAAAGAGGGCGAAAAAAAACAGGATCCAGAATAGAAACCATATCCGGTGTACTTGCCTTAGAAAGTTGATCATAGCTATACCAAAAATATAAAATTGTTTGATATTTCAAACTAACGATGAAGATTGTGGTGAGGACCAACAGAAAAAGACAATTCACAGATCTCTCCACTACGGAGATGAGTACCTTCGATTCGATGATGCTCGCGGGTTAAAACGGCTCCATGCTCGCAGAAACCTTTATTATAAACCTTGTTGAGGTATAAAGCAAGCAATCCCGATTTTATCATCAGGAGAGGACCAGGAACGGAAAGAAGAACAGCTGCTCCAGATGAAATACCGGCTTTCATTTCCAAATCTCTTAAGTACTACTCTTATAGCCAGTGAGTCAATAACTGCTAAGGTAATTGTTATATATAGATCTCTGCGCTACGGTCGAACTGGCGACTACCATAAAAATTCTTACTATGAAAATTAAGGTGATTTGCGGATTGCTTGCAATTTATTTTTAATTTCGTGCCATTATGAAAGAAACAGTGGTGAGCGGTATCCGCTCAACAGGAAAATTACATTTAGGTAATTATTATGGCGCAGTTAAAAATTTTGTTCAAATGCAGAACGACTATAACTGCTACTTTTTTATCGCCGATTTACATTCATTAACTACACACCCAACTCCGGCCGATTTGCACGGAAATATCAAACATGTTCTGGTTGAATATCTGGCTAGTGGAATAGATCCGGAAAATAGCACCATTTATATACAAAGTGACGTACCTGAAGTTGCAGAGCTATATCTGTATCTAAACATGAATGCTTATATGGGCGAACTGGAACGCAGTACCTCTTTTAAGGATAAAGTACGTGCCAACCCCGATAATGTAAACGCGGGTTTACTAACCTACCCGGTATTAATGGCTGCCGATATTTTAATCCACAAGGCGACCAAAGTACCTGTTGGAAAAGATCAGGAACAACATTTGGAAATGGCCCGTACTTTTGGAAACCGTTTCAACAGGTTATACCATACAGAATATTTTCCTGAGCCTTATGCTTTTAGCTACACAGATAAATTGGTTAAAGTGCCTGGTTTAGATGGAAAAGGTAAAATGGGCAAGTCAGAAGGCGAAGCCAATGCTGTTTACCTGTCTGATGATCCTGAAACTATCCGTAAAAAAGTAATGAGAGCGGTTAGTGATGGTGGACCAACAGAAGAAAATCAGCCAAAACCTGAAGCGATCCAGAATCTTTTCGATTTAATGAAGGTGGTATCAAGTGTAGATACCCATCAGCATTTTGATGATCTGTACAATAAAATGCAGATCCGTTATGGTGATTTCAAAAAACAACTGGCAGAAGATATGATTATCGCTACTGCACCGATGCGTGAGCGCATCCAGGACATTGCAAAAGATGATGCCTATTTAAGACAAGTGGCTAAACATGGTGCATTAAAGGCCCGTGAAAGTGCGCAAAAAACCATCAGAGAAGTTCGTAGTTTAATCGGGTTTAAAAGTTTTTAATTAATATTGTGATAAGCGCTTAGCGTTTGGCGGAAAAACGCTAAGCGCAAAACGCTCACCGCAAAACGCAAAAAAAAGATGCACATAGCAATTGTAGGAAATATAGGTGCCGGTAAAACTACCTTAACAGGCTTATTGGCCAAAAACTATGGATGGGAGGCTTTGTATGAGGCTGTGGATAATAACCCTTACCTGGAAGATTTTTACAGCGACATGAAACGCTGGAGCTTTAATCTTCAGATTTATTTCCTCAACAGCCGTTTTCAGCAAATTACCGATATTGAAGTCAATAAACGAAATGTAATTCAGGATAGAACCATTTATGAGGATGCACATATTTTTGCAGAAAACCTGCATGATATGGCTTTGATGACGACGCGCGACCATGATAATTACCGGGCTATCTTCGATAATATTACTTCTTTCATTAAACCGCCCGATTTATTGGTTTACCTCCGTGCATCAGTACCCACACTGGTCAATAATATCCAACGCCGCGGCCGTGAGTACGAAGCGGGCATCCGTATCGATTACCTTTCTAAACTGAACGAAAAATACGAAGCCTGGATTAAAGGGTATAAACTCGGCAAGTTATTGATTTTGGATAAAGATAAACTGGATTTTACCAACAATCCGGAAGATTTAGGTACGGTCATTCAATCGATCGAAGCAGAGATCAACGGTTTATTTTAATTTTTTCCCTTATTTTGGAATTGAGAGAACCCGTAAACATGGAGAAAAATATTGAAAAAGAAAATGCGGGAAACTGGAAATGGGGTATTTTTTATTTCAACAAAAACGACCGTAGGTTAATTGTTCCGAAACGTATAAAAATATTAGGGTGGACACTTAATTTTGCCCATCCCCTTTCTTACCTCATTATCGCATTGATTTTTACTTTTGTTTTTTACCAGTTCTATCAGCATAATATATGACAGACAAAAACCTAAAAGCGATAGGCATTATTCCCGCACGTTATGCCTCTACCCGCTTTCCGGGGAAACCATTGGTTGATATCGCCGGGAAAACGATGATTCAGCGGGTGTACGAGCAGGCTTCGAAAACAAAAAGTTTATCGAAAGTAGTGGTTGCTACCGATGATGATCGGATTGCCGGAGAAGTAACAAACTTTGGCGGAGAATTTATTTTCACTTCATCCGATCATCAAAGCGGAACCGATAGGTGCGCTGAAGTGATTGAAACTTTAACCGGATACGATATCGTGATCAACATCCAGGGCGATGAACCTTTTATTGAACCTGCGCAGATTGATTTACTGACCAGTTGCTTTACGGAAGAAAAAGTACAATTGGCCACTTTAATCAAATCCATCCAAAGCCAGGAAAGCGTTTACAACCCCAACAGCCCAAAAGTGGTGATTGATGTAAATGGCCGTGCCCTGTATTTTAGCCGTAGTCCGATTCCTTTTATCAGAAACGGAGAACCAGGCGTATGGGCAGAAAAACACCAGTTTTATAAACACATCGGGATTTACGGTTACCGTACAGAAGCCTTAAAAGCCATTACCCAATTACCACCTTCTTCTTTAGAAATTGCTGAAAGTCTGGAGCAACTGCGCTGGATTGAAAATGGATTTTATATCCAAACAAAAGTTACGGACCTGGAAACGGTTGCTATTGATACGCCTGAAGACTTACTAAAATTAAATAATCTATTGGATGCGCTGAAGCACGAGTAAGGTTATTAGTTCATTAGTCATTAGTTCATTAGTAACTAGTCATTAGTTCATTAGTAATTAGTCATTAGTTCAATGGTTGATAGCCTGATGGATCATGGCCAAGTATTAATGACTCAAGATTAATTTTCCTCAGACTCTGGACTTTTTTATCACCAGTTCCATCTGAATATTACATCTCGCGTAAGGCGTTGGCTTACCTGGTACCTTTTGGAAGCCAAGCTTATGGTAAAGATTAATGGCCGGTTTTAAAATGGTATTGCTTTCCAGGTAGATTTTAGATGCACCTGATGATTTTGCTTTTTCTATAATTGCCTTTGCCAACAAAAATCCTACGTTTTTTCCCTGAGCTTTTGGCGACACCGCCATTTTAGCCAGTTCAAAATCATATTCGCCGTCATTCAACTTGATTAGCGCACAAACACCCAAAGGTTCACCTTCATAGCGCGCAACCAATATAAAACCTCCTTTGTCTAAAATATAACCCTGAGGATCATCCAAAGCTTTATAATCAGATTCTTCCATCGTAAAATACTTCGAAATCCACTCTACATTTAGTGACCTGAAGGCCTCCTGGTATTCAGGTTCGTAGTCTACAATTTCAACTTTAGCACCTTCGCGTTCTTTTTTCTTTTCCAAAACCCTTCTCAATAAACTTTTTTGCTCCAGTAAAAATTCCCACTCTCCTATTGCTTCCCAAAGTTTGTGCTTGGCTTGTGCCGAGATTTCTTCAATTGAAGCATTTACATCTACGAGCTGGTCCTTTAATTCTTCTGAAATTTCCATTCCTTTTTTAGAAAGGCTTATTACATTTCTACGTCCGTCAGTTTTATCCTTACTTTCTTTAACATAACCTTTTTTCAGCATTTCACTGATCATTTTACTAACTGAAGGATGAGAATGGCCAATAGCTTTAGCCAGTTCAGTAATCGTTTTTTCCCGCTCCCTGGTTAGTGCATAAAATACCGGAAACCATTTAGGCTGCATATCAATATGATACAATTTATAAATCTCTGCAGCATCTTCAGTTACTTTATCGGTCAACATTCTCAACCTGCTCCCGATCGCTACCTTACCAATCTCTTCAAAAAAATCCATAATAAAACTATTTACGTAATCAGTTACGCAAATATAAAAACAAAATCGGATTATCTGATAATAGACTGGTATCGATAATATCTTCGTATTTTAGTTCTATGTCAAAACAAACACTCTTAATTATCGTCATTTTCTATAGTAATGCGATTTTTGCTCAGCAAAGGGATGGATTGATTGTAAAAACCAATGTTTTAAATTTGGTGGCTAAAAGGCCTACCCTATCTGTAGAAAAAACCTTTGCTGATCTTTATGGATTGGAAGCAGCTTATACTTTTGGCGAAATTAAAAATTTTGGTTATCACGACTATTACCATTATAATGGCTTTTTACTCCGAGCGAAAAAATACATCAGACCAATTAAAAATAAAGAAGCTAATGCTTTTTATGGCGTGTATTTTGGAAACCTGAATCAAACGGTGGTTTCACATGGCACAGTAGATCATACAGGCTTTTTTAGTTGGGGCAACAACCGTGATTTCAAAGCAAATTCTATACGATACGGCGGAACATTTGGGGTATCTTTTATTCCTGGAAAACATTTTCTTTTAGAAGGCCTAACCGGTTTAGGATATCGAGATTATTATCATGTTCAAAATAATTTACAAAATAAGATGCCTGGTGGTTATTTCGACTTTCAACTATGGTTATCTATCGGTTATTCTTTCTAAATATGAGAAGGATTAAAAATAGAAATATGAACTAAATATAAAATTTGTAGTTTTGGATATGAGAAATATACCGCTCTTTTTCACGATCTGTTTGTTAGCACTTTTTGCCTGTAATTCAAAAAGCAAAAAGGAAAACGATCCCATTGAATTTAAAAATGTTAACCAGAGTGTTGCCAAATCATTTTCCGATTTAAAAACACCCGATACTTTTAAAATAGAACTTACCGGCAGAAAACCAGCGGAGATGGTGTTGAATTTCACGATCAAAAATGCAGCTGGAAAAGAAATTTACAACACAAAAATAAAAGGCACCGAATTGCTGGGCAGCACCGATCCAAACATCGATCTTTCCAAAGAGAAAGACCAGATTATTTTCCTAAAAACTATTGCTGATGACTTTTTTAGCGACGATAATTTTCTGGAACCTGCAGTAATGCCTGAAGATAAAGCTGACAAATATACTCCTGACAAAGCGCTTTATGAAGAATTGAAAAAATCTGGCTTAAACGGCTTTAAATATCGCTTGGGAAAAGAAAATAACATCTATATCGCCTGGAGTGAAAAAGAAAAAAAAGTAAAGGTGTACTATAATTGTTGCTAAATAATAGAAGCTAAAAAATTAGAAATGAAAAGCGCTGGATTTATTGCAAATGGATGAAAATAAATTTTCATAAATGGTTATTGGATCGCTAATACCGCTTTTAAGGATCAGTATTTAACATTAATCAGGTATTAGGCATAAACGAAAAATTAGTACCATTTGGTCAGATCGCGTTGATCAGAAAATTCACATCAGAACAAAACCGAATATAAGTTGATGATGAAAGTCAATTCTTTAAAAAATGTTGCGGGCATATTCATTAAACCAACTGAATAGTTGTATTTTCACTTCCCAAAACCAAACAACTAGTTATCAACGTTTCTCCGTACATGTTTAAAAACCTCTTTGCCGTTTTTATTTTATCGGTATTATTTCTCCCTGCCTTGGCTCAAAAGGCCAGCATTAAAGGTATTGTGGTCGACACAGTAGAAAAAAGGAAACTTTCAAACAGTTCCATAATGCTCATTAATAGTAAAGATTCCGTTTTAATTAGGGATGCCAGGGCAAAGGCAAATGGCGAATTTGAACTATCAAATTTAAACAAAGGCATTTACACTTTAGTCATCACCTACCCTAAAATGGCCGACTATATCAGAGATATCCGATTGGCAGATTCATCGAAATTTAACTTGGGGCTTATTGCAATGGATAGTAAAGCCACACTTTTGAATGAAGTGACAATTAAGGCACAAAAACAAGCCATCAGCATAAAAGGCGATACAATAACCTACCAGGCAGATAGTTTTGCCGTAAAACCGCATGCCAGTTTACAGGATCTGTTAAGGCGGTTACCGGGAATCGAGGTTGATAAAAATGGCGCAATAAAAGCAGGAGGAAAAGATGTCAATACCTTATTGGTTGATGGCGAAGAATTTTTTGGCGACGATCCCCTGTTGGCTTCAAAATACCTGAAGGCCAATGCAGTGAACGAAGTAGAGGTGTATGATAAAAAGAGTAAAAGTGAAGAACTGACGGGTATTAAGGAGGAAGATTCAAAAGAAAAGGTGATCAACGTGAAGCTGAAGGAGAATGCAAAAAATGGCTACATCAGCACAACGGAAGCGAGCAGCGACCTGAACAAATACCGCAACCTGGGTGCCATGGCGGGAGTATATAAGGGGAAGATGAAAGTGGCCGCTTTCGGTTTTAATAACAACATCAGTACCGAATCTAAAGCCAACAATGCCATGGGCCGCCTGAAGGGTGATGAATATGATGTGATTGAGGTTGGTGATGATGGCAGCACCGTCATGATCAGTTACGGCAATAACGAAGATGAAGATTTCAGAGCGGGGGGTGGAATTCCGAACATCACCAGTTATGGCGGTCACTTCTCAAACAAATGGAAAGATAACAAGGTGGGTATGAAGCTGAATTTTAAAGGTGCTGATAACAGTTCTTTTAACGAAAGCACCAGTCGTAATGAATCGTTGATTCCAAATGGTACCACCTTTTTAAGCCAGAGCGCAGGCAGGGAGGAAAACCGTACGACCGGGCAAAGCCTGCGCGGAAGTGTAGATTTAAAGCTGGATTCGCTATCGACCCTGAAGATTTCTTTCGGTGGACGCCAGCAACGCAATTCAGCCAGCAGTTTCAGCAATAGCGAAACGAAAAACGGACGGGGTATTATGGTGAATAGTAACCACGAAAATGGCGATGCTAATGGTCAAAGTGATGCTTTTAACGGTAATATCGGCTATGTGAAGAAATTCAAAACCAAAGGGAGGGTTTTAACGGTAGACATGCAGCCGGAAAACAACCGGAATAATAATGAACGGAATAGCCTGAATCAGACTAATCTCTTTGATTCTACGGGTGTGGCGCTGACTCCTGACCGCCGGAATTACCTGAATGATGACCAGGCCAGTAAAACATCCCTGGCTTCTCGGATTTCTTATACCGAGCCCCTCAGCAAGAGACTTTCGTTACAGGCGGGCTATAGTTTTAAAACGATTCGCTCCAGCAGTAAGCGCTATACCTATAACCAGGACCTGGGCCGACAAAAGATTGACTCGTTAAGTAACTTTTTCAAATTCAACAATTTCTCCAATGTAGGGAACGCAGTATTACAATATAAAGCTAAAAAATTTACGTTACGGGGTGGAACCCAGGCCATTCAAACGACCTTCCACCTGGATGATATCGACCGTAACCGTCAGGTGAGCCGTTCGTATATCAACTGGGCACCCGAAACGAGCCTGAGTTATAAGCTGGGCAGAAGCGGCAGTATTTCGGTGGGTTACAATGGCCGTACAGATCAGCCTGATATTGAGCAGCTGCAACCTTTAAGGCAGGTGAACAGTCCGCTGTACCAATTAATCGGTAACCCGAATCTGAGGCCATCATTCAACAACAACTTTAACCTGAACATCAATACTTACCAGCAGAAATCTGAAATTTATGCCTACAGCTATGCGGGATATAACTTCGTACAAAATGCAGTGTCGGCCAGTACAACCGTCGATCAATCTAACAAAACTGTGACCACTTTTGTCAACCTCAATGGAGGGAAAAGCCTTTATGCCGGAGGAAGTATCGGAAAAAGTTTCAGCAAGATCCACCTGAATACCAATATGGGTTTCAATTATAATTTCAATCAGGACGTTTCGATCCTGAATAAAGAATTGAATAAAACCAACCGAAGCAGCATGACCTTAAGGCCAAGGGTGAGTATCTATCAAGATAAGTTCAGCCTGGAGTACAACGTTTCGCTAAACTTTTCCAGAAGCCGTTCTACTATCGGTACGGTGAATGATGGTAAAAACTTCCGTCATGATCATGAGATTTCAGGGAACATCAATCTCCCCTATCATACAGAATTCAATACCTCCATGTCACTGTCTTACCAGCCGGCCAATGCTTCATTTGCCCGCCCGGTAAACATTGCCATCTGGAACGCCTATCTGTCTAAAAGGATGCTTAAGGCCGAAGAAATGGAGATCAAGGTTTCAATTTCCGATATCCTGGGCCAAAGGGTTGGTTACAACCGTTATGTAAATGGGAACAGCGTAGGCGAAAGTACTTACAGCTTTATTCCGAGATACGTGCTGGTAGGTGTGGTTTATAATTTAAACGGCAATTTTGTTAAAAATGAAAAGAAATAACATCAGATTTTTGAGCCTGATCTTCAGCATGTGGCTAGGCCTTCAGTTGGCTACCGCTCAAACGGTATTCATCAAAAGTGCTAAAATTATTTTTGAGAAAAAGGTGAACATTAAAGAGCAGCTAGCCAATAACCAATGGCTGAATGATGAGGCCAAAGAAAAAATGGGGAAATACCGCACCACCAACTGGGAATACAGTTTTAATGACAGCACCTCGGTTTACCGGGCTAAAGCAAAGGAAAGTTTAAGTGATAATGCCTTCTTCTTCAGTTCTGATAATACAGATGAGCTGTTTACAGATTTTGCGAAAAGCAACCGCATGAAAAGAAAAAGTATTATGGGTAATGATTTTATCCTGAAGGATAGTATTCCGCGTCTGAAGTGGAAAATCATGCACGACCTGCGTAAAATTGCCGGTTACGAATGCAGAAAGGCTATCGCCATGATCAATGATACGGTTACTGTAGTGGCTTTTTATACTGATGAGATTTTATTGAAAGGTGGTCCTGAGGGCTTTACCGGTTTACCAGGAATGATATTGGGTTTAGCCATCCCGCGGTACAACACCACATGGTTTGCCACGAAGATAGAAGCAAAAAATGTTGACATTTTAAACATCGCAGCCCCGGCAAAGGGAAAGCGGACTGATACGGAGAAAGATTTTAAAAAAATGCTCGACCTTTATACTCGTTATGATGATAAAAAGAATCCCAGAAAGATAGAAGATATTAAAAAGGAGCTTTATTCATTATTTCTTTAACCGGCATTTTCACTAAAAGAGTCAATATCAGCGCAATAATACAATTAAAAAATATTCCGTTTCATATCTGAACGGGCGATAATTTTTTGTACCTTTGTATCCCGTACAAAAACAATTAAACAGGTCCAAAAGGCCTGGTTAATATCACAAATTATCAATCATGACAAAGTATATTTTTGTTACGGGCGGTGTAACTTCCTCCTTGGGTAAGGGCATCATTTCCGCATCTTTAGCTAAACTTTTACAGGCACGTGGCTACCGTGTAACCATTCAGAAATTCGATCCGTACATTAATATCGATCCAGGCACATTAAACCCTTACGAACATGGCGAATGCTTTGTGACTGAAGATGGTGCCGAAACCGACCTGGATCTTGGTCATTACGAGCGTTTTCTTAACGTTCCAACATCACAGGCCAATAACATCACTACCGGCCGTATTTACCAAAATGTAATTAGTAAAGAGCGCAAAGGCGAATATCTGGGCAAAACAGTACAGGTTGTTCCACATATTACCGATGAGATTAAACGCAATATGCGCATTCTGGGCGAAAGTGGCGAATACGATATTGTAATTACTGAGCTGGGTGGTACAGTTGGTGATATTGAGTCGTTACCGTTTATAGAAGCTGTTCGCCAGTTTAAATGGGAAGAAGGCAGTACAAATGCCATTGTAATCCACTTAACCCTGGTTCCTTATTTAGCCGCTGCAGGTGAATTAAAAACCAAACCTACACAACACTCAGTTAAAGCTTTATTGGAGTATGGTATACAACCAGATATATTGGTTTGCCGTACCGAGCACCACTTAAGTGCTGACCTGAGAAAAAAAATCGCCTTGTTCTGTAACGTTAATATCAATGCAGTAGTCGAATCGATGGATGCATCGACTATTTATGATGTGCCATTATTGATGTTAAAAGAACAACTGGATAAAACCGTTTTAGCGAAATTAAAACTGCCTACCAAAAACGATCCGGATATGGAAAGCTGGAAAGATTTCCTGGGCCGTTTAAAAAACCCAACTGCTGAAGTAAAAATCGGCTTGATTGGTAAATACGTAGAGTTACCCGATGCTTACAAATCTATTATCGAATCTTTTGTACACGCAGGTTCTAAAAATGAATGCAAGGTTAAGGTAGAATATATCCACTCTGAAGGTATTTTCCCTGACAATGTAAAAGAGAAATTGGGTCATTTACAAGGTGTTTTAGTAGCACCAGGCTTTGGCAGCCGCGGTATTGAGGGTAAAATTGATGCCATCAAATACGTTCGCGAAAACAATGTGCCTTTCTTTGGCATCTGTTTGGGTATGCAATGTGCGGTTATCGAATTCGGACGTAACGTTTTAGGTTTAAAAGATGCGCATACGACAGAAATTGAAGAAAATGCTGCAAATCCGGTCATCAACATGATGGAAGAGCAGAAAAAAATAACCAATAAAGGTGGAACCATGCGTTTAGGTTCTTATCCATGCGATATTAAAAAAGGTACAAAAGCTTTTTCTATCTACGGTAAATCGCATATCAACGAGCGCCATCGTCACCGTTACGAATTTAACAATGCTTATTTAAAGCAGTATGAAGATGCAGGGATGACGGCATCTGGTATGAATCCACAGACCAATTTAGTTGAAATTGTAGAGCTTAAAAACCATCCTTTTTTCGTTGGCGGACAGTTTCACCCAGAATTAAAATCAACAGTTGCTAATCCTCACCCACTTTTTGTTAAATTTGTCGCCGCTGCAATGGAGTTTGCAAAAAAGAAAACGAATTAAAAGCAGTACATACATAAATAATGGATAGAAATACCTTTACAGGACTGTTCCTGATTATGATCATTTTGGCAGGATCATTCTACTTTCTGAAGCCAAATGAGGCCGAAATAAAAAAAGCCAAAGAAACAGAGCGTTTAGATTCTTTGAAAAAAGCCGGTATTACACCTGCACAAAAAGATACCACCAAAACAGCTGCAATCGCTAATCCGGCTGTAGATTCTGCAGCCTTAAAAGGTCCTTTTGGTACGGCCATAAGCGGCACTGAAGCTAACACAGTTCTGGAAAACGAAAATTTATTAATCACTTTAAGCAATAAGGGCGGTAAAATTACTTCAGTTGAAGTTAAAGGGCAGAAAACCTTTACCGGTAAACCACTTATTTTATTTAAAGGTAACGAGAATAAATTTGGCTTAAACCTGAATGCTGCCGGTAAAGTAATTAATACTAACGATTTATACTTTACACCTACCAAAACTGGCAATACCGTTACTATGCGGGCCAATTATGGTGCTAATGCTTACGTAGAATATGTTTACGATTTAAAAGCATTAAGTAATAAAGTAACTTTCAACATTAATTTAGTGGGCTTACAGCAGGTAATTGCAGGCAACAGCATCGGTTTAAACTGGCAGACAACTTTATTACAACAAGAAAAATCGATTGAAAGTGAACACCGTTACTCTGCACCATACTATAAATATTTAGATGGTGATGTAAACCATTTAAGCGTTTCTAAAGATGAAAAAGAAGAGTTATCAAAAGGTAAAATCCAATGGTTCTCTTTCAAACAACACTTTTTCTCGGCTTCTTTAATCTCGAAACAGGCTTTCGACAAAGGAAGTTTAGAAGTTAAAATCCCAACAACTCCTGGCGAGGTGAAGTTTTATGATGCCAATATGCAATTGCCATATGCACATAGCGCCAACCAGGTTTATGAAATGGAATTTTATTTTGGTACCAACAAATTCTCTACCTTAAAAGCACAAGGTTACGACTTAGAGCAACAGGTTGATATGGGCTACTGGCCTTTAAAATACATTAACCGCTTTATTGTGTTACCTGTATTTAATTTCTTAAACAGCTTTGGCTGGAATTACGGTTTAATCATTTTGGTATTAACCATTTTGTTAAAAGTTGCTTTATCGCCGCTTACTTACAAATCGTACCTGTCAATGGCCAAAATGCGCGTGTTGAAACCTGAAATGGACGAAATTAAAGCTAAAGTAGGCGAAGATAATCCAACACTGGTTCAACAGGAGTATCTAAAATTATATAAAAAGGCTGGCGTAAACCCGCTGGGTGGATGTTTACCCATGGTGTTACAGTTGCCTTTGGTAATGGCATTCTTTTTCTTCTTCCCGAACTTGTTTGAGTTACGCGGAGAGAGTTTTCTTTGGATGAAAGATCTGTCAACCTATGATGAGTTCATCAAATTTGGCGTAAAAATCCCTTTCATTGGCGATCACTTAAGTTTAATGTGTGTATTGATGACGATATCAACACTGATCATGACTTATTTCAACAACCAGGTTTCTGGTGCTACCGGTCAGATGAAATACATCGGTTACATTATGCCGATCATTTTCTTAGGGGTATTGAACAGCTACCCTGCCGGATTAAACTATTACTATTTCTTAGCCAACCTGATGACTTTCGGACAACAGTTCCTGATCCGTAAAATGGTTGACGATGAAAAAATCCATGCTTTAATTCAGCAGAATAAAGCCAGACCGGCTGATGAGAAAAAGAAAAAATCTAAATTTCAACAACGTTTAGATGACTATATGCGTCAGCAACAACAAGCTAAAAAGTAATTTAGCCTTGAATGATATGAAAACCCCCGATTGCCATGTAATCGGGGGTTTTTGGTTTTGACCAGAATCTTTATAGTTGAATTAAATTTATTTATGATCTGCAAGGACACAAACCACGGAGATAGTTAAACATATGAGGCTAAGTGTAAAGCGTTTGGCCTTACACCGCTTAAACTTCAGCCATCAGGAGTCTGCCTCTCCAAACCAATTCCATTCAGCCTCTCCAAAAACGCTTTTTTATTGTAATATTTGGCATACAAGTTTCTGAATAAGCCAAAAATTTCCAATTTTAGAAGATTAAATCTCAACCAACAAATTAATTAATTTAAAATGCAAAAGAGACTAACTGTTATTCTGTTTTTTGTTATCAGCTTTGCCTACGCACAAAAGAAGCCTTTAGATCATTCGGTTTACGATACCTGGGAATCAGTAGGATCGAAGCAATTATCAAATAATGGGCAATGGGCAATGTACAGCATCTTACAACAAGAAGGCGATGCGCAATTGTACCTTACGAATGTTAAAACAAATACCAGGATTAATGTACCGAGAGGGATGAATGCGCAATTTAGTAATGATTCTAAATTCGCGGTTTTTAACATCCGTCCGCTAAATAAAGATTTGCGCCAGGCTAAGTTAAAAAAGAAAAAGCCTGATGAATTACCAAAGGATTCATTGGGGATTGCCAACCTTACAAGTAACGCGGTGACCAAGGTGGCAAGGGTAAAATCTTTCAAGTTTCCGGAAGAAGGCGCTGGTGTATTGGCCTATTTAACAGAAAAGCCAGATACCGCACATAAAACCATGAAACCGGCTGAAAAAAAAGATGGTGAAACTGATTTTGCTGACGATGAACCTACCGGAAAAGCTAAAACAGAGGAAGGCACGGACCTTGTAGTCAAAAACCTCTTAACAGGAACAGATAAGACCTTCAAATTCGTTACTGATTATTATTTCAGCAAGGATGGGAAACAGTTGGTTTTTACCTGCAGTGGATCTAAAAAAGACAAAACAGCTCCACAGGGGGTATTCTTACTCCATACGGAAAAAGGCACCTTAAAAACATTGATTAAAGGCAAGGGAAGTTTCAAAAACTTTACTTTTGACGAGGAAAGCGAACATGTAGCTTTTGTAGGTGAACAGAGTCCGGAAAAACAGGAAATAAAAAATTACAATATCTATTATAACTCTTTAACGATTGATACCGCACAGATTCTGGTTGATTTTGATATGCCGGGATTACCCGACAAATGGTCGGTTAACGGTGATGGTAAAATTAATTTTAGTAAAGATGGTAAAAAGTTATTTTTCGGCATCTCCCCTATCAAAAAGCCAAAAGATACCACGATAGTAGATTTTGAAGTGGCTAAAGTTGATGTCTGGAATTATAAAGATGATTATTTGCAGCCTATGCAGCTTAAAAATGCTGAAAGAGACAGTAAAAAAAGTTATTTGTCGGTAATTGACGTTTACAGTAGCGATCCAAAGGTAATCCCATTAACAGATACCAAATTACCTGATGCCAATATCATCGCTGAAGGTGATGCCGCACAGGTTTTGGCTTCTACTGATTACGGACGGCGGATAGAATCGCAATGGAGCGGTTCAACTTCAAAAGATTACTTCCTGGTTGACACCAAAACGGGCCAGAAAAAGAAGATTATCGAAAACCTTAATGGCTATGCCATGGCTTCGCCAGCAGGAAATTACATTCTATATTTCGACAGAAAATCGGGCAGCTGGAATACCTATAACATAACCTCCGGAAAGGTTACCGTTTTAACTGCTGGTTTAACTGAAAAATTTGTCGATGAAGAAAACGATGTACCTGATTTACCTTCTGCTTATGGTTTAGCCACCTGGACCGAGGGTGATAAAGCGGTGCTAATTAACGATAAATACGACATTTGGTCGTTTTCACCAGACGGAAAATCGGCACCAAAAAATATAACTGCCGGTTTTGGAAGAGCCAATCACATTACTTTCCGTTACGAAAACGTACAGCCAGGCAGAATAGAAAGAAATACCAATAAATTTGTCAAAGCCAACGAGTTGGTTTGGTTATCCGCATTTAATAATCTGACCAAAGAAAATGGTTTTTACCGGACCAATGTAGGTTCTGCTAAAGCGCCTGAGCTAGTGGTAATGGCAAAATTTAAGTATTCCGGCCTCACAAAAGCTAAAGATGCAGATATATATATCTATGATAAAGCCAGTTATGTAGAATCACCAAATGTTTACATCACTACCGATTTCAAAACTGAAACCAAATTAAGCAACACCAACCCGCAACAAAAAAACTACAATTGGGGTACAGCAGAATTGGTGAAGTGGACTACGCCAAAAGGTTTTCAGGCTGAAGGTATTCTATACAAACCAGAAAATTTCGATCCAAATAAGAAATATCCCATGATTGCTTATTTCTACGAAAAACTAACGGATGGTTTATACACCTATCAGCCGCCTGCCCCTACTCCGTCCCGATTAAATATTTCCTACTTCGTCAGTAATGGCTACCTGGTGTTTGTACCAGATATTAGCTACGAAACGGGACATCCGGGAAAATCGGCAGTTGAATATATCAATTCAGGTGTAGAAAGCCTGAAGAAAAATAGTTGGGTAGATGGTAATAAAATTGGTATTCAAGGTCAAAGCTGGGGCGGTTACCAGGTGGCATACCTTATTACCCAAAATAATATGTATGCTGCTGCCTGGGCGGGTGCACCAGTAGTTAACATGACTTCTGCTTATGGTGGGATCCGTTGGGAAACCGGTATGAACCGCCAGTTCCAGTACGAGAAAACACAAAGCCGCATTGGTGCAACACTTTGGGAAAAACCAGAATTATATATTGAAAACTCTCCGCTATTTATGCTTCCGAAGGTAAATACGCCAGTGGTGATTATGGCTAACGATGCAGACGGCGCAGTGCCCTGGTACCAGGGTATTGAAATGTTTACCGCACTACGCCGTTTGGGCAAACCGGTTTGGATGCTAAACTATAATGGTGAAGCGCACAACCTGGTTCAACGCCAGAACCGTAAGGATATTCAAATCCGTGAACAACAATTTTTCGATTATTATTTAAAGGGCGCAAAAGCTCCGGCCTGGATGACAAGCGGAATTCCGGCTACTGAAAAAGGAAAAACCTGGGGTTTTGAATTAACAGATGATAAGCCTTAGGCAGTCCGAAGTCGGGAGTCTGAAGTCTTTAGTCCATAGTTTGATAGTGCTTGCTATTAGCTATGGACTTTTTATTGATGAGTTATATACTCCGAATGCTAAAGCTTTCCTTTGGTATCTTCTGACGTGTAATCGTTGCCCTGAACCGAGCTTTAGCGAGCTCACCGAAGGTAATTTATTTCAGGGTCTGTTCAGCAAAAAAGATGCTGAAACAAGTTCAGCATGACGATCGTAAATAGAACAATGATTCTTATGAAATTCGGCTTAAAAAAACTATTTTCACGCATAAAATAAACTACACAACCCTAATGGCATTAAGCAGAATCTGGTCGGCATTTATTATTGTAGCTATTGTGGTAGCCAGTATTAAATGTTTCTTTTTCGGACACAGCGATATCTTTAACTGGATGGTGATCGGTAAATCATCCGATCCTTTAAATCCTTTAAAATTAGATGGTATTATCGAAACCTGCTGGATTGCGGTTGACCTTTGTATTAAATTGGTGGGAACATTGGCTTTATTTATGGGCTTAATGAGCATTGCAGAAAAAGCAGGCGGTATCCGTTTATTATCCAGGATTATAGGCCCTTTCTTTTCTAAACTTTTTCCCGAAATTCCGAAGGGACACCCTTCTATGGGGCATATGATCATGAATTTCTCTGCAAATTTATTAGGTCTGGATAATGCGGCCACGCCATTTGGGATCAAAGCGATGGAAAGTTTGCAAGAGCTAAACCCCAATAAAGATGTGGCCAGCAATTCGCAGATTATGTTTTTATGCCTGCATGCTGCCGGTTTATGTTTAATTCCGGTGAGTGTAATTGCCATCAGGTCATCTCAGAATGCTCAAGATCCGACCGATGTTTTTATCCCCTGTTTAATTGTAACTTTTGTAGGTACCATGGCCGCCATGCTTATTGTATCCTTCAAACAAAAGATAAATTTACTGCAACCTGTTATCATTACCTGGGTACTCTGTATTTCGGCTGTAGTGGGTTTACTGGTTTGGTATGTGAGCAAACTAAATGCAGAAAGTATCAAATCATTTTCTGGCTTACTAAGCGGTGGAATCATTTTATTGATCTTTTTATTGATTGTATTGGGTGCATTGTATAAAAAAATAGATGTTTTTGATGCCTTTATTGATGGCGCTAAGGGCGGATTCGAAACTGCATTAAAAATTATCCCCTATCTGGTGGGTATTTTAGTTGCGGTAAGCATGCTGAGAACCAGCGGAACTTTTGATGTGATCATGAGCGGGATCAAAAACATGTTTATATTTTTCGGCGCCGACACCAAATTTGTTGATGCATTACCCACAGCCTTAATCAGGCCTCTGAGTGGTGGTGCGGCCCGTGGGATGATGGTAAGCACCATGATAGCAAACGGACCTGATTCATTTGCCAGCAAACTTTCTGGGGTTTTTCAAGGCGCTTCTGATACTACTTTTTACGTGGTTGCAGTTTACTTTGGTGCTGTTGGGATAAAAAATACGCGTTATGCCATCGGCTCGATGTTACTGGCTGATTTAGTTGGCGTATGTACGGCAATTGCGCTCAGTTATATGTTTTTTGCGTAGTTTGGTTTATTGGTCACTAGTTCATTAGTCAATGGTTTATTAGTTAATGGTTTGTCGGGCATTGGTACATCAATCATAATCAAACTTATTGATCGGCTGAATTTTTTAGATCTTTCTTATCTTAAAGATTCTTCATTGCATTCAGAATGACAATAAAAAACAGTTGAGCAGATACCAAAAATCCCTGCCAGAGATAAACGCTAACAGGGATTTTAATATCCTTCAAGTTAATGACGGGACTTATACTTTCATCATCATGATGATGCGGTATTAGTAAGAAGTCTGGGGTGATATTCTATTGATGATTTCATCAATCGCATCTGGATCAATTACCGCATTTTTAGAAGCACACCATTTTTCTGTCTTATTATCTAACCAGATACAGAAAGAATGGTAACCATCTAAAACTACAGCATAGGTTTCGTGAAAATCATCTTGAATACGCATGCAAAATCCCTTAAAAATTTTGCCTCTCACGTCAAATTGCAGGGTGGAATAATTTTCTAACATGGCTCATTATATTTTAGGTTAATTTACAACAATATATAAATGAGAATGTTTTGTTAATATGAAGTAATTAACAAGTTATTCTTAAGCGTTGTGCTTTAATTTAACCTATGTTTAACATGTTCGAATAACCTTTGGCAATCAGGCGTTTTTTCGACGGCAAAGATATTTCACATTGCAGATTCAAAATCGTGCGCCCTCTTTTCACAATTGAGGTTTCTGCCACAATTTCGTCGCCTTCACTTGCTGTAGCAAAATAATCGATGTAATTATTTACCGTAGTATATCTTTCATTTAAGCCCATCGTAAAAACCGTTGCACCGATCAGGTCGTCAATAATGCCAGCCGTTACGCCGCCGTGCAAAATCTGATATGGATTGGTCATTTCTTTACGGATAGTATAGCGGCACACCAGTTTTCCATGCGCTGCTTCGACTAAAACCGGTGCCAGCCAGTTCATAAAGTTAGAAGGCGAATCAGTAATCACTTTACCAATCGATTGTCTTAAAAAATTTAGTCGCTGCTCGCTCAAAGAGGCTTCCATAGCTATGTATTTAATAGTTGCTGATTAGGTAAAGATAGGAAAAATGACGAAGACTCTATTGATGAAGGGTTAATCACTATGATGTGAGTATTTAGATGAGTGATTATTTTTTAAGCATTCGGAGCACAAACCTTTGTTTCTAAACCTGATTTGATGATTTAACCATATAAGAAATATAAGAAGCATATAAGCTTATATTTACTACAATCTCTTATATGGTAAAATAATTGTTTTTTGGCAAAAGTATTTTTTCATTTTTAGGGCTGCAGCATGCGCAACCCCTTGTTTCTAAACCCGGTTGAGCGAAATAGCCCGGAGCGTAGCAAGGACTATAAGCGAAAGCAGGACTAGCGACAGCCTAGGACCACTATACGCCCATTTCCAAAAACCTTGACGAATACATTTAATTATTTAAAGCGCAGGGCCAGTAAAAAAAAACAAAGCCCCCTCCCGTTTTTCGCTTATACGCTTCGCTGCCTCGTGCCTCGTTGCTGCAGGGTAACGCTGCAACCGGGGCTAAATGGCCAGAACTGTATTTCATTTGTGGGGTTGCGGGGAGCACAAACCCCTGTTTCTAAACCTGATTGAACGGAACAGCCCGGAGCGTAGCAAGGACTATAAGCGAAAGCAGGACTAGCGCCCTCCAAGAATCACTGTACGCCCATTTCCAAAAACCTTGACGAATACATTTAATTATTTAAAGCGCAGGGCCAGTAAAAAAACAAAGTTCCCGCCCGTTTTCCGCTTATAAGCTTCGCTGCCTCGTACCTCGTTGCTGCAGGGTAACGCTGCAACCGGGGCTAAATAGCCAAAACTGTATTTCATTTGTGGGGTTGCAGGGTGCACAAACCCCTGTTTCTAAACCTGATTGGAGCGAACACGAAGTGCAACGGATTAAAGCGTAAAGCAGGGCGATAATCCGCCAAGAACCACCGTATGTTCATTTCCAAAAACCATCAGCACTGATTCGGCTATTTACATGTTTCATCAGAAGTCTAAAGTGATTGCTTAAATGAAAACTAAAGGAATGAGGCACTAACGACCCTTATTTTTCGTTCTTAAATCGGAACAATCACTTTAAAACTCAAATTTCTACCCATATTGTAAATCCCTGACCGGCCGTTGGGCGATTGGTTATAATATTCGAAATACTTTAACCTGTTTAAATTAGACTGATAAGCAATATTGAAAATATTATCGGCCTGAAGAAAAATATCACAGATGGTTCTCCCTTTTTTTGTTTTTAGCGCTGATCCTACTCCTCCGTTGATTAAGGTATAACCTGCTGTAAAGCTTTCCGTATTATCTAGCGCATAAAATTTGTTCTGATCGGCGAAAAAGGCTGCGTCGATTTTAACATAAGGCTGATCAAAAATACCGATAGGTTTTTGCGCCGTTGCTTTGATTTCCGTTCTCACCTGCAAAGGCGGAATAAAAGGCAGGTACCTGGCATCGTTATCATGCTGATCCAATAGCTCCCGGTTTCGGTTCAATCCTACGGTATAGGCCAGGCTATTATTGAAACTTAACCATCTTAAAGCCCTGGGATGCAAATTGATAGAAATTTCTGCACCATATAACCTGGCTTTTGATTGTTGGTACTGGTAGGTGAGGTTTCCGGGAACAATAACCACCGGATTCCCATTGGCATCGGTTAAGCGCGATTGATAAATGTAGTTTTGGATGTTATTGTTAAACAGCTCTATACTTATATCGGCATCTTTTAAATATGCCATAATGCCAATGTCCTGCTGAAGGTTAAACTCTGGTTTAAATGTCCTGTTACCCAAATATACAATGTGTGCACCCGGGTCTAGTCCGTTAGAACCGATTTCTGTAATATTCGGAGCCCTGTAACCTCTTGCAATATTGGCTTTGATCAAAAATCTTTCTGAAATATTATAGGTTAAGCCCAAACTACCAGATAAACCATAATAATTTTTATGAAATGATGGAAACTGCAATTTACCTGTAGGATCGTTTGCGCTCACCTGTTTATCAAAACCCGTTTGCGGATTGATACCCACAAAAAAATTATCCCACTTGATGTTTCTTCTGTCGATTCTGATCCCACCGGAAATATCTACCTTACCCATTGATTTTTTTGCGAAGTAAAATGCCCCCACATCAAAGAGGTCGTAATCCGGAATGGGAAAATCGGTAGCTGCTTTACTCCTGTTTGCCTGGTACATACCGTTAAGCCCAACCGTACTTTCTAAACCTGCAAAATCGGGCAGGTTGTATTTAAAATCGTAATTAAAGGTGTTTAGCACCACATAAAGCCCTGCCTGAGCAGGCCATGTAGGATGATTATATTCCCTCCTTACACTCTGTTGCCCGCCAATTAATACATTTAAATCGCTTGTTCCGAATTTAAACTGACTGGTATTGTAAAACCGGTAGTGTTGAATATGTTGGTGCAAGGGGTTAATGGCATAGGTTCGCAGATCGCTTTCCGGTACAAGTGGCCTGTTTTTAATATCGTCTCCATTATCCAAAACCTGCCTGGTAAATCTTCTTGATAAGGAATCTCTACTGCCGTCGGGAATTTCCATTAAATTATCATAATACGTAAGGGCTGTTTTAGAAAAACCCCAGGTTTTATCTAATCTGGCACTGGCTGATAAATTGTATTCTCTAAAAGCGGTTCCATAAACCCACCCATCAATTTTATTCCGGTAATTATGGGCTGTTTTACCCGTTGCCCTGAAGGTATACTTCCAATCATTTTTAATGTAAGCCAATCCGATCGAGGAACCGATCATCCCATTATTGCTCTGGTAATTTGCGGTAAAATCACCTTTTAACTTACCATTTTCAAAATATGGTGTGTAGGGTATCATATTAATTACACCTGCTAAAGCGTCAGAGCCATAGGTTAAACTGGCCGGACCTTTTACAACCTCGGCCCTGGTTATGGCATATTCATCTACCTCAATTCCATGTTCATCGCCCCATTGCTGCCCCTCCTGCCTTAATCCATCGTACAAAGTTAACACCCGGTTGTACCCTAAGCCCCTTATAAAGGGTTTAGAAACATTCGGACCAGTGGTAACTGCGGTAATACCTGGCACTCCTTTCACAATGGCTTCTATTAAGTTGGTATTTACATTTTGATCCATCGTTTTTTTTGAAAGTACGGCAATGGGCACCGGGCTCTTACGTAACTGCGTGGCCCGGTTTACCCCGGTAATCACCACATCATTCAAGTCTGAAGCTAAGCTTAGCATTTCAGCATCAACCAGAACCGTATCTCCTTTTAATGCTACACTAACTTTTTTGGATTGATAACCAATGCCCGAAAAAACGAGTTCACAATTTCCGAGAGGAACTCCAGCTAACTGATAAGTACCTGCCTTGCTGGATTTTGTTGAAATTTTAGTTCCCCAAACTTTAATGTTGATATTTTCCAGCGGTTCGGTCTTTGAAGTGATTACGCCTTTAATGATTACCTTTTGAGCAATTGCATTCAGCGATATAAAAAAACAGCAACAATAAATGGATAAGAATTTCATGATCAGAAATTGATTTGTCTAAATATAATTTTAGACAAATCTAAATTTTAATTTAAATATATCAAATAAAATATTTAGATAATATTTAAACCACATCAAAATGGAAAGCATCTCCTAAGTAAAACTACTGTGGCGCAAGTCTTAATGTATTAGACATTACCACAGCATAACTTGTGCTTTGAATACACACCCTGGCTACTTTGTTCCTAAATTTAAGCTGATATCACACTATAATCCTATCCAATTAAGCTTGTTGTTGATTATATTGTACCTATTTATCCATAATTTGGTTAAAATATTAGGATTATACTGACCTTGCTACCTATCCCTATCTAACTGATTATAAATAACCTGCAGACCTAGTTTTTTGATAAGCTAAAAATATTAAAAAGCTTACTGAATTTTTTTGTCTGTACATCGTCATTAACACGGTTATTATGACTATCATTGGTCGCATAAATTAAATGAAACTATAATACCTAAAGATTGTTGTGCCTTAGGAATTTTAAAAAATACTAATCTTATAATCAGAATAAATGTTGGTGATCAATAACTTCGAAGAGTACGAATCATATCTAGGTCAAGAACTAGGCATTTCGCAATGGCACACTATAGACCAGGAACAGATTAATAAATTTGCCGATGCCACTTTGGATCATCAATGGATACACACCGATCCGGAGAAGGCTAAAAATGAAGGACCATTTAAGGCAACAATTGCACATGGCTACTTAACCTTATCCTTAATCCCTTATTTATGGAAGCAGATTGCCGACGTGCGCAATATAAAAATGGAAATTAATTATGGTATCGAACGCTTTAAATTTGGCCAGGCTGTCTTAGTAAATAATGAAGTACAATTAAAAGCTAAATTAATGTTTATCAGCAATTTGAGGGGAATAACCAAAGTAACTATTCAGGCTACGCTGGTCATTAAAGACCAGCCTAAGCCAGCTTATGTAGGCGATGTGGTATTCTTATATCATTTTATATAAATATTAAGGCGAGGTGACCTGGCAGATGATATACCTACATTTTATTTTTCTGTTGATTTAAAGCGTATACACCGATATGGTTTCCTGATTGTTACATTAGTTTGAAAACAAATCTGCTGGCTATGCGTTAATTTTTGTAGATAAGATCATAAAATTTGAGATATGGACAACATCATCACACCTAGCCAGTTAATTATTAACCACGCGAATAACGGTAATAAAGCCACCTTAAAAATTGGAAGCAAATTTCAATGGGATCCGAGATATGCATCAAAAGAAACGCCTTCCTTTGATTCTTTTAAAAGTGAAATCGAAAATTTTTACGAATATAAATTAGTATTTGGTTATGAAGGTGCCGTTGGCCAAAGTGTTTATATGGTAACTGGTGTGAAATAAATTAGAGCGGCCAGTTCTTCAATTATTATTGTCATTAATTTTAAGCCCTGAATAGAGATTTAGCCCGGCTCAAATCATGTTACTTATGCCCGTAACCTTCCCTGGCAATTCATTCCCTGAGTTTCAGTTTCTCCCCCATCTAAATATCTGATACTTCAACTGCACATTCTCAAGGTAGTGTGCACTGGAAATTTCAACTTTTCGATGTTTAAATTGATGTTAACAGGTACCGAAAACCGGAAACCAACAGATTATCATACAGATCGAATACCAATCTTAGATTTAGCTCAAAATATTATAGCTATCAACCTTAAAATCAATCCATAAAAACCAAGCCGGAAGTAACTTTTGTATTTAGCAAATGTAAACAAATGTTAATCAAAATATTAAGTATAACTAAACATTTGTTTATAAATACTAACTATCAGTATATTTGTATAATCATTTAAAAATTATTGATCTAATTTAACAGAAAGCAAATGTATCCTAAAATAAAAATGGTCGTACTGGATATGGCCGGCACAACCGTGAACGAAAACAACCTGGTTTATAAAACGCTAATGAATGCTATACATGTTGCTGGTTTTTGCATTACGCTTGATCAGATATTGGCCATTGCTGCAGGAAAAGAGAAAAAAGAGGCCATCAGGGCTGTACTTCAAACCTATGAAGGTTCTTTTGACGAAGAAATGGTTTTGACTATTTATCAAGAATTTATTGAGAAATTGAGTGAGGCCTATCAAACTGAAGAAATTCTACCGCAACCGGGTGCAATCGAACTTTTTGAAATCCTCAGGAAAGAAGACATCATTTCGATACTTAACACGGGGTACGATAGGGCAACTGCAGAAGCTATTTTGAAGAAGCTTGGCTGGAAAGCTGGTGCCGACTTCGATACCATGATTACGGCTTCGGAGGTTAAACGGAACAGGCCTGAGCCAGATATGGTTTTATTGGCCATGAAACAGCATGGTATTACCGATGGTCAATCAGTTGTTAAAATTGGAGATTCAGGCATTGATATTGAAGAAGGAAAAAATGCAGGTTGCCGCCTTAGCATTGGTATCACCACAGGAGCACATACAAGGAAACAATTAGAAGCTGCTAAACCAGATGCGGTAATAGATCATTTAATGGATGTGCTGCCCCTGATAAAAAATAGGAGCTCACAGAAAGTTCAGGACGCCGTTGCGGGTGAATAACCTTCTGATCTTGATATTAACCTGTAAAGGCATTAGGTTACTTTTTATATTCATTATCTTTCCCTGAGGCTAAAGCAATCGAGCCTTTGTACCTCATCACATCCAAACGGACCTATTTTCTATTACACAGCGTTAAACATCAAAAGCCCAGATATCCACCTGGGCTTTTTTATCAACTAACCTAAACTTATAAATACTAACCAAATATTTATATCGCAAAGCTAAATATCGATTATTAATCTAGTGTTAAATATTTATCATCTGTTATTGCCAACTTAATCATGACCGGTACAGATGTCGGGCTTATTTTTTTTTGCAGCATCAGTATTGCTTTGTTAATTTCATTCTGATCTACAAGGCGTTTAAGGAAAATCAATAATTTTAAAACTGCAAACCGGTTATTTTACAGCTCTTGTTGCTTTATCAAAAGATAACACCAGTTTTTTTTGGTCAACCTGCTTTAAAGGCACTTCGTGTACTTTCTTTCCCCGGCCGGTCGTAAAGTAAACTTCAGATTTGGCGGTTTCTCCTTTATCAATACCATCCTCAAATAAAGCAATCCCAAACAGGGTGCTATCTACTTTTGATGAGGCCGTGATACTCACTGTACCTAAAGCATACCTACCATTATTCTTCAGGGTAACAACGCCCTGTTTATAAGTGTAACTCACTCCTTTCAGCGTTTCCAGGTAGGTTTTATTCTTGCTGGTAATTGGTTGATAGGTTTGCCCGTAACCTGAAAATCCACAGGCTGCCAGCATTGAAACAAAAATGATTTTTTTCATGATCTTATCAGAACTAAACAATACAATAAATATCGCAAAAAAAGCTTGTTATAAATAGGCTAAAAATATATTTGATCATGATAAATGAAGGATTAAAAAATCAGGGGATAAAGGTATAAATACCCCGCTATTTATAGGGATTGCATTATTTCAATTGGGGAATGATGAATGAGTTGTATAATAACAGCTGTGTTGATTCTATAGCGTATCGTTTTGGATTTTAACTGTTTCTAAACAAAAACAATCTCCATCACCAAAATCACCAGCATAGCGGTTAATGTATTTAAAAAATTAACCAGATTATTACCGATGATGCCTTTACGCTCCAATACGGCACCCAGTACAGAATCTACCAGGTTACCTATGGTACCTGCAATCACAATAAAGCAAAAATCCATGTTCCATTCATATCCCAGCGCATAAATAACAGCGATGATACTGCTTCCTAAAATGCCGATCAACATTCCTTCCAGGCTGATTACGCCATCCATGCCACAGCGGTCTGGCTTGAAAGAAATGATATTAAAGAAACGCCTTCCATAAACCATTCCCAACTCTGACGACAGGGTATCTGCTGTAGCAGAAGCAAAAGCAGCCGCCATGGCCAAAAGCATTAAATAAGTAAGCGGAGGATAAAATAAAATCACCACAGCCGCAATACCTGCAGCCCCGGCATTAGCCAGTACCTGCATTGCCGTACGGCCATTTTTATTTTCTGCTATCGTGGCAGCATCCTGCTTTTTATGCCGCTGCCACGAAGTAGCTGCAGCACCCAGAATAAAAAATATGCTCATCATCGCAACACCTGTATAAGCAGCTGCAAAATAAATGGAACAGGCCAATATGGCCCCGGTAAAAGCAGCAAGCACAGTTAGCTTTTTGGCCAGGATACTGTAAGCCATACCAGCCGCAATGATGATAGGCAAGAAGATAACGCTATTAAACATATGGCAAATATATTGTAATGATGGGGACGAATAACATCCAGGTTCAGATTTTTGACGTTAAATGGTAGTGGAAATAAATAGCCATTTATCCCCTGCATCGCATCAAAAAACTTAACCGAAACCATTAGCAGATGAGCAACAACCTGTACTCCCCTTCTTTTTCAAGGGGTGCACGATGGATACAGGGTAAACACTGTTGATCGGGATGATCTACGGCCAGCCTCCACAAATGCCCCAGTCCCAGTTTTACAGGTGTTGCACCTGGTTTAGCCTGATAATGCAGATCGAAATAATGCTCCGACAAAAAACTTTCAAATTCCTCTTCTGTTGCAGGATACAATTCTTTAAGCTGCTGACGGATTTCCGGTACATGCACTTTTTGTTCAGCGTGGTGATTGGCTAAGATTTCACTAACAGCGCCATAATAGGTACATAAAAAAGTATCGGTACCAATGGGCGATCGGTCTACGTGGAAAGAATATACATCTGTTGAAATGAAATCGAATTCTTCATCCCGTTCGTAACTTTTAATTAAATTCAGCGATGGTGATGCACCGGCAGCTGTTAATAGCTGAAAATCGCTCAGGATAACCGCTCTCGCCATATGCCCTTTTTCTGAAAGCTCGAGTGCCTGAAGATTTTCCATGGAAATATCCGTCAGGTTAGCTTTTAATTGGAGTTTAGATACAATTTCCTTAAAATCTCCCAACAATGCTCTCTGCCAGCAAGCTGCATTTATATTGTCTTTAAAAACGGTATCCATCAGCGCAGAAAAAGTAGAGACTACCGCAACCTGTGTATGATCAGAAAATTTGTTATCCATTTTATCATATAACCATTAGGTTATCCTTTGCCGCAAAAATAAGAATTAGGTTGATGGGTAGTTCAAAATAAACATATTTTAGGGAGCAGTAGCTAAACTTCATTGAACAACGCATTATTAAAGTGGTGAATATTGTTGAATATTAATAATTGATAGATTGTGGGTAGAAGATTAAAGCCAAATCCACACAATCAGTTTTTATCAGTTTTTTAATTTTATTTTCCCATGGCCAGCTGATGGGTAAATGCAGTTTTTGGATCGGTCAAATCCCATTTCAAAACCTCATCCAGCACTGCCTGCCTATGTTTCCTGCCAATATCGCGAAGGGCATTGCCAACCGATTTCCTCAGGTATTCGCTGTCATCTGATTTATTTGCACTGATCAGCGTAATGGCAACATGCGGATGATCTTTAAAATAAGGGCGGTCCGTCCAGATGCGAAGCCCTTCTGTTACGGCTCTTTTCACATTCGGATGGGGATCTGAAAGCCATTTTCTAATAACTGGAAGACTTTCCCCATAACCCGTAACTTTGCAATATTGGTCAAAAGCTTTTGCCAGCATTTCCTGCACCCGCCAGTTTTCATCATGCGCAACGCGTGTAGCCAATAGCTGAAGTGCTTCCGGATGGGTTGGCGAAAGCGCGCCTAAAATATAGGTAGCCAGCATCCTTACCTGGTAACTGTTATCAGCAAGAAACTTTAGCGCAAGATCAAAATGCTGCTCTTTCTGGTCTGCCAGAATTTGATCGCCGGCTGCTATGATATGCTTAAAGCCATGTTCAATTTGTTTGATGTGGTCTATAATTGCTGGTATCATCTTAACGGTAAGTTTATTCAAATCATTACTGTTTTAAACTTTGAACTGGCGCATCCAAGATTTTTAACCGGTGCTGGCAGTCCGATCGCTTGTGCGATAAATATACAACCTTCCATGACAATGCTTTAAATGTTGGACATCAATTTAAGCAAATTGTCTGTAGGAATTAATCAGCTCGGTTGCGCTGGTTGGGCCAATTTCAAAAAAAAAATTGTGAATTGCAGATAAATCAGGTGTAAATATCAACGATGATTATGCTATGATTACGGTTACCGGGACACTGCCGGCGGGTACAAAAGTGGTAATACCCAGTTTTCAGATCGGTGCTGCCCCTTGCGTGTTTTACAACCAAAATGGCTGCAAGGTAACCCTGGTTTATTATCCGGATTTTCCAAACCCAAACCTGGATGGAAAAATATCGCGGGTAGGCAGAACTCAATATAATTAAGTATTCCTGCACGAAATAAAAAGGGCGCTAAACGCGCCCTTTTTATTTTTTTGTTGTTTTTTTTGCCGTGCCACTTAAAGTCTTGGCCGCTTGCGATTTTTCTTCTTTCGATGATTTTGGATCACGCATCTCCTTAGACGCCTGTGATTTGGTTGCTTTTTTTTCCATAGTGATTTTTAATTTACTGTCTATTATAAAACCATCGCAAATCGCAAAGGTTTTAAAATAATCAGCGACAGAAATTTTATTAGTTAACACCCCTCGAGAAATCGTCATCCGATCAATATCGGATCCCAGCCTTTCAAATGCATTGGAAGGTTAATAAATATACTGCGCTAGCGTTCATCTGTGAATTTAATTTCCATAATCTTTTGTTCAAACTGCTCCGGAGGTACCAGTGCTTTTGCCTTCATACGTGCTTTGTAAGTATAAACCGTATTTACAGTATAATCCAATATGCGGGCAATGGTTTCGGTATCAGTAACGCCTAAACGGATAAGCGCAAAAATACGAAGCGAGGCGGTGAGCATTTCTCCTTCCTTTAATTCAATCTGTTCCCCGGCTTTTAAAAGTGCATTAAACGAGGAAACGAAATTGGGAAAAAGCGTCAGAAAAACACTATCCAGTGTACTAAACAACTGGATTTTCTCTTTTTGGATGTGCACATTTCCGAGCACCTGGGTAGCATCCTGATATTTTCCCAATTTAATATTGTGCTGCGCTTTACGTTTCACTTTATCAAGCATTTCGATGTAGGATGAACAGGTTTTAAAAAATAAGCCAATCAATTCTTCCTTGATCCGTGAAGATTCCCAAAGTTTACCATTCACATCTTCAAGTTCTGTGTTTTTCTCTGTAATAATCAGATCATTCTGTTCGATACGGATCATCTGTTTGCGGAAAAGCACCAGCTGGAAAAGCAGTACAATCGCCACCAAAACAAATAGCACAATACCAATCCAAAGCATCTCCTTTTCGTGCTGTTTTTCTTCTATTAACCTGCTTGCAATGAGCGGCAATACCGACTCGATCTGTGCCGCTCTGTTTCTGGTGCCATAAAAAGCAGCATTACCCAGCGCCTCCTGCATACACACATAAGCATCGTCATTCCGGTTCATTTTAAACAGTTCCTGCCCCAGTAAAAATATGGCAAAAGTTTCCTTTGTTGCCGACCGGATATCGTTAATGGCTGCAAGCGTAAGCAACATCAATTTATCCTCACCTGAATAAGCATGACTGATCCTGGTAGCGATGATTGCAACCTGGTGTTCAGACAGATCATGGTTCAGCAGATAATGATAATAAAATACGGCATCTGGTTGCTTACTTTGCCCGGAACCGTTTAGGAAAGCCAGGTTAATGTTTTTTTCAAGTTCGCCAGGGTCTATCAGACTACCCGCCTTTTCAAATTCTTTCCGGGCAGCTTTCCGGTAGCCCGTGGCATAGAAGGCATCGTTATTGTAAGCCCCGATTTCATCAAAAAGCATTCCGCGCAGATTCAGGTAGTCGTAACGTAATTTGCCCGAGAGCCCAATGGTATCGATTTCCGAAATGGTTTCAAAAGCCTCCTTGTAAAAGCCCGACTTTACCAAAACGGTAGTCAGGCCCATCTGGCTTTGGATGAGGTATGGCTTACCCTTCAATTGTTTGGAAAGGGCAATCAACTTATTGGCATTGGTAACGGCAGAGTCGAAACGGAAAGCACTGTATTCGCTGAATAACCGAGACAACAATTTGTAGCGCTCGAGATGCTGGTCAGCCGGTACAGTCAAAAGCTGCTGACGCAGTTTCCCGATCTTTTGTTCTTTTTGACGGATATAATTATTTTCTGTCAAAAGTTCCCGTCTTAGTATTTTCCATAAACTGTCTGCTTTCGAAGTTTGCGCACCAACGGGAAACATGTAAAAGAGCGCAATAATAATTGCAAAAATTTTCTTGATCATCAATAATGCTGTCGGCCTGAGGCTCGTGACCTAAACATACAATAAATTATGATTTAAGCTGATATTGCCGTTCCAATATCAGGTCTCAAAACCAGAGATAAGGTTTTCCATAGGCTTAAAACATCAAAAAAGGTTTTGATTTTGAAAGCGCAAACAACAAATAACAAACTAATTAACAGTAATTTACAATTTATATGATTTTGATTTGTATCAAAGCCGGCCTTGAATCCAAACGATCGTATTTTTTGATCGCTACTTTTGGCTAACCAAATAACACTATTTAAAACTTTATGAGAAACAGACTTTTTATCCTGATAGCTGCACTTCCCCTATTTTCCGCAGCCTGTCAGAAGCGTTCTCAGGTAGACACCATTTTCACTTCACCAGCCAAAACGGTGAAGTATTTTCAAAACCCATTACTCAACGGAGACCACGCCGATCCTTTTGTAGCCCAAAAAGACGGAAACTATTATTTCCTGTCTACCAAAGGTAACCGTGTCACCATAGCCAAAACCAGGGCCATGTCTCAACTCGCTTCAGCGGCTGAAAACACGGTCTGGACCCCACCCGAAAATACCGATCATTCGGCCGATCTCTGGGCACCGGAATTACATTTTTTAGCAGGCAAATGGTATATCTATGTGGCTGCAGCACAAAAGGGGGTAAACGATAGTAACCGCATGTTTGTACTGGAAAACGATCACGCAGATCCCACCCAGGGAACCTGGAATTTTAAGGGTAAAATTGCCGACCCTGAAAATGACCAGTGGGCTATTGATGGATCAGTTGCTACCATTGGCAACAAAAACTATTTCGTGTGGTCGGGCTGGGAAAATCCAGCAGAGAAATATAAACAATATATTTACCTCGCCCCTATGTCTAACCCCTGGACCATCAGCGGACCACGAATCAAGATCTCTTCACCCACAAACGACTGGGAAAAATGGGAACCCACTTTTCTGGGTGCAGGCGTAAACGAAGGTCCGGTTATGCTCCAACGTGATGCCAATAGTCCGGTATTTATTATTTTCTCTGCCAGCCGGTACAGTAGTGATCGTTACTGCCTGGGGCAAATCCAATTGAAAACCGGCAGCGACCCTGCAGTTGCAGCAAACTGGATCAACAAAAAACAAGTGTTTGTAGCAAGTGATAAAAATGCGGTTTATGGCCCGGGGCATAATGGTTTTTTCACCAGTAGCCATATCGATGATAAGGGCAACCCGAACACCGAAAACTGGTTTATCTATCATGCACGCAGTTTGCCCAACGATCCCGGACAGGCCAGAACCACCAGGATGCAGCAGCTTTTCTGGAACACAGACGGATCACCCGACTTCGGAACCGCCGTGAGCACGGGGGTCAACCTTCCCTGTCCCATCAACGAACAATAGGCCAATGCATACGATACATTTTATACTGTGCCGCGAAAGCGGCAGGATGGGCACCGCCTGGCCTTTTTTATTCTCCAACCACTAACTAATCCATAATTTATGACAAAAAAAGCTGTGATCAACCAAAAGGCCATCCACGGTCTGCCAACTGATGTTAAACCACCCATTGAAACCAAAACTATTTAACCAAATGAGAAAACTTTTACATTACAATAAAGGAAGAGCTGCTGCCGGAAATCTGATTTTCCTGGCGATGTTCTTCGTCATGATCAGCTGCTGTTGTTCCGCTACCTTCGCGCATGCTGGCACAGCTAAAGAAAACAGGCCAAACATCTCCTCGGCTTACAATGGCCGGAAAGATATTGAAGTGAGGGGAAGTGTAACCGACACCAGCGGGGTCGGCCTGCCAGGCGTAGTGGTGAGCGTAAAAGGGCGCAACGGCTATGGTACCGTTACCGATGTTAATGGCGGCTACCTCATCAAAGTTCCTGAAGATGCAACCCTTGTCTACAGCATGGTGGGTTTTATCCGGCAGGAAGTGGCCGTGAGTTCGCGGGGATTTATTGCAGTTAAACTGCGCCAGAACCAGGCCATGTTAGAGGATGTGGTGGTTGTGGGCTATGGCACCCAACAAAAAAACAATGTTACCGGTGCGCTTACTTCGGTCAGCTCAAAAGAACTGTTGCGAACACCAACAGCCAGTTTAACCAATAGCCTCGCCGGACGTTTACCCGGTCTTTTAACCATACAGAGCAGTGGCGAGCCCGGAGCCGACGGATCTGCACTTTATATCCGTGGGTTTGGCACCTACCAGGGCAAAAGCCCGTTGGTACTGGTTGATGGGATTGAAAACAGTATTGATGGTATTGATGCGAACGATGTAGAAACCGTGAGCGTTTTAAAAGATGCAGCTGCCACCGCCGTTTACGGGATGAAGGGTGCAAACGGCGTTGTACTGGTTACCACCAAACGTGGAAAGACTGGTAAACCACTCATTTCACTTACCGCACAGACTTCGCAACAACGTCCGTTCAATATGCCGGAATACCTGGATTCATTCGATGCGCTCACCCTGTTCAGGGAAGCCCTGAACAATGATGGCTTGAATGCCAACCTTTATACTGATGCCTATCTGAACAAATTCCGCGACCGCAGTAACCCTACCTACCAGTATCTGTATCCAAATGTAAACTGGACAGAAGAACTGATCAAACCCTCCTCAATGATGAGCCAGGCCAACCTGAATGTTAACGGCGGTTCTTCAACGGCCCGGTATTTTGTATCCATGGCCTATTTAAAACAGGATGGATTGTACAAATACGATGATCTCAATGCCTACAACATCAATGCAGTGATGAACAAGTACAATTTCCGGAGCAACATCGATATCGATCTTTTGCCTACGCTGAAGTTGGAGCTCAACCTTTCAGACATTGTTCGCGATCGAAACTACCCGACAGAAACTGCCAGCGCATTCTGGTCTGAAATACGCAATACACCCGCTTATCTTTATCCTTTAACCAATCCAAACGGTTCGGTATCCGGACAAAAAGATTCACCGGCCAATCCTTACGGCCGTTTAACCCAGTTTGGATACGGACGCTTTTTTGAAAATACCTTAAGTTCGATTATCGGATTTACGCTAAAACTGCCTTTTGTTACGGAGGGACTGAGCTTTAGAACCCGCTTTGCCTATGATGCACAAAACTTCAGAAACATTACCCGGCAGCGCAATTATTCTACCTACAGGTTTATCACGAACGAAAACGAAACGGACCTGAGCAAAGGCCGGTACGAAGAACTGACCACGGGTGATGGCCTGCTTGGTTTTGCCATTGCTGCCAACGGCAGCCGTAAATCGACTTTTGAAAGTTACCTGAACTACGACCGGACCTTTGCGCAGAAACATGTGGTTTCGGGGATGCTCCGGTACAACCAGTCGCAAAGTTTCCTGGCCACGGCTACTGCTGATGGTGCCATCGCGGCCTTACCCTATAAACAATTGGGATTAGTAGGCCGGGTTAATTATTCATATGACAGGCGTTATGTACTGGAGTTTGATGCCGGTTATAATGGTTCAGAGAACTTTATGAAAGGGCGGCGTATGGGCTTTTTCCCGGCGGCATCTGCGGGCTGGATCATCTCCAATGAGCAGTTTATGAAAGATTCCAAATTGGTAAACCTATTAAAATTAAGGGGTTCTTATGGTATAGTCGGTGTTGATAACAGTGTGGGTCGCTTTGCCTACCTCAGCACCTGGCAAACCGGGAATGGCAGTGGCTACCGCTTTGGTTTGGCAGCCGATGGAGATGGCTACTCCGGCGCACAGGAGAGTGCCACCGGAAATTCATTTCTCACCTGGGAACAGTCTAAAAAAACCAATATCGGTGTAGATTTCGAATTATTTAAAGGACAGATCGCTTTTACCGGTGATGTTTTTACTGAAAGACGCTCACAGATCCTGACTACTGCAGCCATCATTCCCAATGTAACGGGTGTTCAAAATTTACCAGCCATCAATGCCGGTATTGTAGACAACAAAGGTTTTGAAGGAGAACTTACCTTTCGTAAACGTTTCGGCAACCACAATTTAATGTTACGGGGCTCCTATTCGTATGCCACCAACCGGATCCAGTATGCCGCAGAGCCAACCTATGCCTTGTCCTACCGGGGATTAAAAGGCACACAGATTAATGAGGCTTATGGCTTAACCGCACTTGGCTTATTTACAGATGCCGCAGATATCGCTGCAAGTCCTAAACAGCAATTCGGTGCCGTGCGCCCCGGTGACATCAAGTATCTTGACCGAAACAACGACGGGGTGATCAATAGTCAGGATGAAGGCTACCTGGGCCAGGTAACTACTCCAAAATCAATTCTGGGTCTAACCGTATCTTATACGTACAAAAATTTCGACCTGAATGTGCTCTTTCAGGGTGCCACAGGAGGTAAACTCTGGCTAACCGGTACTTCTGCATGGGCTTTCGCCAGCAACAGTTCTGTGCTGGCCGACTATAAGGATGGGCGATGGACCACTCAAAACCCTGACCCCAATGCCAAATGGCCAAGATTATCTTCTTCCAATAATGTAAACAACAATCAAAACTCCACTTTCTGGCTGAGATCATCCAATTATGTCCGGCTTAAAAATGTTGAGGTAGGATATACATTGCCTAAAAACTGGATCAGAAAAATCGGACTAACCAATATCAGGGCCTTTGCCACCGGATCAAATATTTTTACCTGGTCGGAAATGAAGATTTTCGATCCGGAGCGAACCAATGGCTTTGGAGACTATCCTCAAATGCGCGTAATCAACTTAGGAATAAATGCTTCATTGTAATCCCATGAAAAACATAACCAAACTGCTTTTGGCAATACTATTATTCAGCAGCACGTCCTGTAAAAAATACCTGGATGTTGTTCCTGCCGAATATTCGAGCGAAAATGATGTTTACAACAATATCAATCTTACCGAACAGGCGCTGGCCCGTTTATACAATGCCCTGCCCAATGAGCTTACCTCACCCCTCACGGCCGCAACAGATGAAACCTACCACCACTGGTTCGATAATGGCGAGGCCGTAGATGCCTATAAATATAATCTCGGTGCATGGAGTACCAATGATAATCCCTACGGTAACTGGTCAGGAAAATACCAGGACATCCGCAGGGCCAATATCTTTATCAAACGCATAGATGCAGTTCCGGTACCGCTTGATCGTGAAAGTTATTATGCGATCTGGAAACCACGTTACAAAGCTGAGGCCCGTTTTCTTCGTGCTCAATTTTACTTCGAACTTTTTAAACGTTATGGAGCGGTTCCGTTAATGACCAGCTCCAACGATGTAGATCCCGGCAACCTGGAAGATACCCAGTTAGCACGCAATTCGGTGGATGAGATCGTTAATTTTATTACCTCAGAATGCGACGAGATTGCAACCATATTGCCTCTTACGCAAGAAGCCGCACAAACCGGTCGCATTACCAAAGGTGCAGCGCTGGCCCTGAAATCCCGGACGCTGTTATATGCGGCCAGCCCCCTGTTTAATGGCAATCCGCTCTACGCCGGCATACAAAATAAAGATGGCAAAGTGCTTTTTAGCCGCAGTTATGATAAAGAAAAATGGAAAAGAGCCGCAGATGCGGCAAAAGCCGTTATCGATCTGGGCATTTACAAACTTTATGCGCCTTTCCCTGATAATCCGGTACAAAATTATGCCGCCCAGTTTTATACCCGCGATTATACCGAAACCATCCTGCAGCGGATCCTTGGCAACTCCACCGATATCGATGGCAATTATCTGCCCAACGGTTCCCCTTTTAAAGGAAACGGAAAACTAACCCCTTTGCAGCAGTTTGTGGATGCCTACGAGATGAAAAATGGTTACCCGATTAATCAAACCGGTTCTGGTTATAGCACTACAGGGGTTTGGAGTGGACAGCTCTGGGATGGCCTGAAATTTCAGACGGTAAGCAATATCTCTAACATGTACAAAGACCGCGATCCGCGCTTCTATGCCAGTATCTTTTTCCAGTATGATGTATGGCGGTTTGATGCCACCAAGCGGCCGGTAAGACTGGCCTGGTATGGTGCCGGAAACGGAATAACTGACGGTTGGGCAACCGGCAAGTCAGGTACTAATCCATGGGGTTATAATGTACGCAAGTTTTTGTCGCCCGGTTATGACAGAAATGCCAATTCAGGTACCGGAACCCGCAACTTTCCCATTTTCCGCCTGGCAGAAATATACCTGAATTACGCAGAAGCCATGAATGAATACCTGGATGCACCCGATCCATCGGTTTACCAATACCTCAACCTGGTACGCGGCCGGGTAGCCATGCCCAACCTGCCCATCCTGGCGGCCGATAATACCAAAGCAGGTATGCGCAACCGGATCCAAAATGAGCGCCGGGTGGAACTCGCCTTTGAAAGCCACCGTTTCTGGGATGTGAGACGCTGGCTGATTGCCAAAACGGTAGATAACGCCCCGGCGCTGGGCCTCAATGCCCGTCCTTCAGCGGCTGAGCTCAGCAGTACCGGTCTGGATGTATCCAGTGAGGCAGCTGGAGTGGCCGTATTTTACAAAACCGTTATCCTGCAAAACCGCGTTTTTGCCGATAAACACTATCTGATGCCAATACCACAATCAGAAATCGATAAAGATCCAAACCTGGTTCAAAATTACGGCTGGTAAACCCCAAAACCCGTAAGGGATTGGCTTTCCGGCAGCTCTCCAATGCCTGCAGATGATACCTTCATCTGCAGGCATTGTTTTATTGTTTCAGATATACCTCATGTTAAATACGATTAACGTTCCTATCGCTTCAGGCCATTTCCAGGCAACCTACCGGATAGCCATGCATGCCCAAAGCGAAATGTATGGTACAAGGAGTTTTATCGTTTTCTTTGTAAGCCTCGTTTTTACGGGTGCGTTATACCCCTTAAAAAGGTATAGGCTTGTCAATTTTGTCCCTTCGTTCCTGCTCAGGTATTTCACTAATCTCTGATCAGCGCGCATCGTTTACTTTGCGCTATTCAAAAAACATCCGGAATTCTTTTGTAATTTGCGCCTGGCGAGGCATCATACCTATTAGCAGGCTGTCCAAAATCAGGAAGAAATTTATTTATTGAAGTGTTTTCCGGTCCCCTGGTTTTGCAGCAAAGCCCTTTGATTTGCCTCATGGTGCAGTTTAATTATTAATGTTCAATATTTTAATACAACATATTCGTCAAAAGGTTGATTTGAGCCAGGAGGATCTAAGCCTGCTGAAAACTTTTTTTGCACCGAAAAAGCTAAACCGGAAGGCGTTTTTGCTGCGTGAAGGCGAAGTCTGCAATCATCTTGCTTTTGTAAGCAGTGGCATCCTGAAATCATTTACGAGCGATGAAAAAGCTCAGGAACGGATCAGTCTTTTTGCTTTTGAAGGCTGGTGGATTTCTGATTTCAATAGTTTTATCAACCGGGAAAAAGCCCTGCTGAATATCAGTGCCGTTGAAAACGCAGAATTGCTGCTGATCAGTATTGACGATTATGAAGCATTAACACTTCAAATCCCAATAATGGACCGGTATTTCCGGATCCTGTATCAAAACAGTCTGGTGACCAAAGACCGCCGCCTCATGGTTTCCAACAAATCTACCGCAATGGAAAAGTATCTGTCACTCGTACACCATAATCCCGATATGGTGAAAAGAATACCGCACAGCCTCATTGCCTCCTATTTAGGATTAAGTCCGGAAACAGTCAGCAGGATCAGAAAAAAACTGTTATTTCAATAAGCCTTAATTTACCGCCTAAAACTCTTGATCCTGGTCAAGTGTTTTACGATGGGTCCGTACTTATTTTTGTGCTGATTTTATAAGTATAAAAGCTATTGATAATGAAAAATATTGCATTGGTTGTGGGCTCAACCGGAATTACAGGAAGCAATCTTGCTGCAGCATTAGTGGCACAAAACTGGACGACCTATGGTTTGGCCAGAAACCAGAACAATCCAATTGAGGGGCTAATGCCTGTCCAGGCAGATCTGCTCGATCAGGAAAGTCTAGCTGCAGCACTGCACGATGTTGCGCCTACTCACGTGTTTTTTACGACCTGGATGCGGAAGGCCAGTGAAAAAGAAAACATCAGCGTTAACAGCGCGATGGTGCGCAACCTGCTCCAGGTCTTATCCCCTAAACAATCTGTCCGCCATGTGGCATTGGTTACCGGTTTAAAACATTACCTGGGTCCATTTGAAGCCTATGTAAAGGAAGGCCTATTACCCGAAACGCCGGTACGGGAAGAACATGCCAGGTTATCCTTTCCCAATTTTTATTATGCGCAGGAAGATGCCGTGTATGAGGCGGCAAGTAAAGATCACTTTACCTGGAGCATTCACCGGCCGCATACCGTTATCGGCTATGCCATTGGCAACCTGATGAATATGGGCATCACACTGGCTGTTTACGCCAGTATATGCAAAGAAACAGGTGCAAAATTTGTATGGCCGGGTTCAGCAGCGCAGTGGAACGGAATATCAGATGTAACCGATGCTAAAATACTGGCGAAACAGCTCATCTGGGCATCCACTACAGCAAGGGCTAAAAATCAGGCATTCAATGTCACAAACGGAGATGTTTTCAGATGGAAATGGTTATGGAAAAAAATTGCAGCCTACTTCGGCATTGAGGCAGAGGGCTATAATGGTTCCATCAGGCCACTCGAAAAAGAAATGGCCGATAAACAGGAAATCTGGAGCCGGATCGCCCATCAATATGGCCTGAAAGAAAGCAACCTAAACCGGTTAAGTTCAGCCTGGCATACTGATCTCGATTTGGGAAGGCCACTGGAAGTGATGACCGATATGTCGAAAAGCAGGAAATATAGTTTTACCGTTTTTGAAAGCACGGAAGATTCTTTTATCAGCTTATTCCAGCGATTGAAACAGGAAAAAATTATTCCATAATACTGCTGCATACCTTCCCCGTCAGACGCTGTATCATCAGTAAAATGATCATCCTAAAGAATAATGGTTATGATGATACAGCTTTTTAAAATTAAAGGTAAAATCCAGTATAAAAAATTCAATACCCATCTTTACAGTTTCCGAATTCATCTGATCAGTAAGCGGTACTACTTCACCCGCTGATCATTAATTGCGGCCACCCATTCTTCTTTCTTACAACGGTTGCAGGCCTGCGCTTGCGTTAAATGTGATACTTCAGCGCAGTGCGTGCAGGCATAAAGTCCGGGTTTAGAAATAACATCAGATTTTTTAGCATATTGTTTCGGGTAAATGGGCAATCCTGGTTTCACCTCTTCATCATCAAAATAAAGAAAACTCACCTGGCCGTTGGTTTCGAGCAAAGCAGCCCTCACCTGGCCAACATGTTCAATCCCCTGTACCCGCATTTCAGCAAAAAACTCATCCTGCGCAAAGTTGGCATCCCCTTCCTCATTCATGGTAAACCTGCCATCTTCAACAATATACATCGGTACACCTTCCAGTATATTTTCAATTTTCTGGTATCTGGCCGCAAAAAATGTGATCACCCTGTACACGAGTAAAATCACCAGAAAAACCAGCACTGATGGCAAAATGGCCGCTTCGCCGCTCAACATCGGGTCGCCGGCAGCAGTGCCCAATGCAATAATTATGGCCACCTCGAAAATACTGAGCTGACGCACGCCTTTTTTACCGGTAGACCGCAGGAATATCAGTACCAGGGCAAACATAATAACGGTTCGCAGGCCAATTTCCATCGCGATGCCAAAATCAAGATCGTTTAGAAAGATGTTTTTCCAGTCAAGTGCCTCCATCATAATGGCTTAAGTTTTAGATTGGGTCTATTAACCTTTTGATCATTTTTTAATATTGGAGTGTTTTCTAAAAAAATATTTTTTTCTTTCTCGTATTGAATTTGGGATGTGACGGCCATTAAACTCGTATTTGTAATCACCAGGTTGTTATTCTTTCTTTTTCTTAACATGAAAATGGCATTAAAAGTTTATGCATGAGCGTTTAAAAGCTTTTGGATTTGGAAAAAACGGCTTTAAATGAAGTAAGCTGTCGGATAATATATAACAACAGCCAATGAGCAACAGGTGCTTCTGAAGTATCGGCTCCATTATTTTTTGAGGAAAATTATTTGTCGTTTGGAGAACCGCCTGATCAATCTTTACGTATGTTGGAATGTAGGGGGTGAGAGTCCTACATCCGGCGAAAGCCTGAGAGCGTTAATTTAGATTGGGGGGTTAATCATGCATTTGATTATCCCCTTTTTTAGTAAAAAAATAGCCTTTATGCCCAGGATATGCTTCGCTTGACATAACCGGCAGGTGCCGTATGGATTGTTAAACGGATTTGATCTACTGCGTTGGCTCTTTGTACAAAACTTTACTTTAGTAAATCTCTGTAAGTCCTTCCAATGGGGAGTTGTTTGCCACTTTTTAGCTGAACACCCTGGGTGCTTATTGAGGCAATATCTTTTTTTATTACAATATAGGATTTGTGAATGCGAACAAATCCAAGTTCTTCGTTTTTGCTGATGAAATCCGAAAGCCGTTGTAATACAAGATATTGCTTAAATCTGGTTACGATTTTGATGTATTCCCGAAACCCTTCAATCCACTGTATATCGTCTAATAAAACTTTATTCAATTTGTAATCAGATTTAAATGTCAGGTACAATTGCGCTGCGTCAGGTGCCGTAAATTTCGAATAATCAATCGCTTTTTGAACTGCTTTTTTAAACCGTTCGGGAAAAACAGGCTTAACTAAATAGTCAATAACATCTAAATCAAAGGCTTTAGCGGCATAAGTTGGATCAGCGGTTATAAATATGCAAAGTTTACCTTTTGGAACCGATGCCAGCAAGTCTGTTCCAGACAAACCCGGCATCTCAATATCAAGGATCAGAAGTTCTACAGCTGCCAAATGCGGATAATTTAAGGCTTCTGTAGGATTTAAAAAGACATCCATCAGTTCAATTTCGGGCATGTCCGTACAATATTTTTTGATGAGTTCCAGAGCGGGAGCTTCATCATCAACATAAATGGCCTTTATTGGTTTCATATGTGAATGGTTAAAATGGCCTTGTATATACCACTGTTATTGCTGCTTTCAAAGTTATAATTGCTTTGGTAATGGTTTTCGAGAATATTTTTAAGCACTTTCATGCCTACCCCCGGTAGGTGGTGGTATCTTCATTGTGCGTTATCTTATTTGATATTGAATTTTCAATACAGAACTCCAGTTTAACTTCCGAAATTCTCACTGACGCTTTAATCCTCGCCGCTTTATCAGATCCCATGGCTGCATATTTGATTGCATTTTCAAATAGTGTAAGATAGATTGTCGGCGGGATTTCAACCATTTCCAATAGATTATCATCCGGAAAAGATAGCACAATATTTAACCCGGAGCCGTGTTTCAGTTGATAAAGACTATTTAAAGCGATAATCATTTGCAATTCCCTGTCAACCGGTATGGTGTTTTTCGAAATTTCGTACGTGGTATACTGCATCAGCAGGCTTAACTGCTTAATCAAATTGGCCGAGCTCCCATCTGTAGCATAACTGTGCGAATAGATATTATTCAAGGTATTAAACAAAAAGTGAGGATTTATTTTCGATTTTAGCAGCTCAAGATCAGCTTCTTTTTTTCTCAGGCTAAGGGCTGCAAGTTCACGCTCAGCAATTAGTTTATATTTTGAAATGCCTTGAATAGAGGGAACTAAAATGATGATAATCTGCATCAGGTAGATCAAAAAAAGATAACCGGCCTCATTCACCTCTCCGAAAAGTTTAGGTTCAATCAGTATCCTGACCAAACTTGAAATCACAAAAACAGCTGCAATGTAGCGTACATATTCTCCATAACGCTTTGTTTGGTAATATGCTGGTACCAAAACGCTAAAGCATAATAAATAAACAGGGATGTTAATACCAAGCATAAATAACAACCGTAGCGCAGCTTCTTTTAAGCCAAAAAAGTTCAGATAAACGTAACCGCTGACCGCTAAAAATACCAGCCAGAAAACAATGTGCTGAATGATAATCAATCCAGGCCAACGACCATTTACCAGGAAATGCATCACCTTTTTATCAAAAGAAAGCCTGAGCACCACAATCAGTAATATAAGGTTAATCAGCAGATTCATTTATAAAGGGCTTCAATTGTTGTTTGTTAATAATTTGTGCAGTTTATTGATATAAATCTTTTTAAGCTTAAGATAGGCGCATATTTATTAACCCGTTACCATTATGATGTACCGGAATTAACCAAATATAGATACAACGGATTAAAATCCGCCTAGTTGAGATTAAATGAAGGCTAATATCCCTATTTTTTTTATAAACAATGGCATGAGCATATTATTGATCAGATGCTCATTGTTCATTTTCCTTTTTGCAGGATACCTATTACCATCAAGTGCTCAGGAAAAAAAAGCCGATAAGCCCCTAAAGTATTATTTGAATGACGATAAAACACATTTTATAGCCTTTTCAGGTTATGCGCAGCTTTGGGCAAGATATACCGAACTGAATCCTGGCAGTAAGATCAATGAAAGTAACGTCAATTCAACTGCTGATGTTTCTTTAAGAAGACTACGCATGAAAATGGTGGTTGCGCCAACAGACCGGCTTACTATGGTTTTTCAGGGCGGAACAACTAACCTCACCTATCTTTCTGATAATGAGAACGCCTTTGAATTACTTGATGCCTATGGCGAATATAAACTAAGCAGCAAATTTACTTTAGGGGCAGGCAGATCTAACTGGAAAGGGCTTACCCGTTTTGCTTCTGGCCCTACCGCTACTTTATTATATGATGTGCCTTTTATAACCCTCGGCAACGTAAACAGAACAGATCTTACCCTCAGGAACCTGAATGTTTTTTTTAAAGGCCAAGTGGGAAAGTTAGATTACCGGTTTATTATTGCCAAAACTTATGTGCCCGTAACCGGAAAGCCTTTGCAGGACATCTCTACCTTCAATAACCTGGAAGTTAAGCCCAATTTTTCCTCCTATTTTAAATGGCAGTTTTTTGAAAAGGAAAACAGTACGCCTACATCGCCTGGAAGCTATCTGGGTAAAAAAAAGGTATTAACGCTGGGGGTAGGGATGGAATATCAAAAAGATCTGCTCTGGAGCCTCAAAGCTGCTGATACCTTGCTAAATGATATGAAACTCTTCTGTGCAGACGTTTTCTTCGATACCCCGATTAATTTGAGCCGCGGAACGTCATTTAATTTTTATTCAGCGGCTTTTCATCATGATTACGGACCAGGCTACATCAGAAATCTGGGCATAAACAATATTGCAAACGGAGTGGATAGTAAACAGGCGTCTTTTAATGGTGCTGGCAACAGTTATCCGGTGGTAGGCACCGGATACAGCTTTTATCTCCAATCAGGTGTTACTCTCCCCTATTTCAGCCAGCAAAAGAAAAGCCTGAGGTTGATGCCCGCATTCGGTTTTCAGTATTCCCGGTTTGAGCGCCTCTCTGAACCCATGATCAGTTATGATCTGGGGCTTACCTTACTGTTAAAAGATCACACCTCAAAACTTGTTTTTAATGCCCAAAGTAGGCCTGTATATGCCAATCAAGGTGATGAGATAAAGGTAGCTGACCGGAAAATGATGTTTGTTTTAATGTTTCATATCAATATAGACTAATCAATAAGAGCCAATGTTAATCGAAAAATCATCTCAAACATTAGATCAGCACACCAAGGCTACCCGTAGCATTTGGATGCGGATTGCAACCAACCTTACTTTCTGGGTACTCATTGCCATTGTTGCTGGCGTTCTATTGGGCAGTATTGCCCCTGCAATTGCAGTTAAAATGGAAATTATCGGTAAAACTTTTATCGATATTATCAAACTCTTTATCGCGCCAATTATATTTCTGACCATTGTTTTGGGTATAAGTGGTATGGGCGACTTAAAAAAGGTTGGCAGAATCGGGATCAAATCCCTCATTTATTTCGAGGTAGTTTCCACTTTTTCACTCGCCATAGGCATTGGTATGGCTGTTCTTTTTAAACCGGGAAACATCGATAAAGCAAATTTGCAGATTCAAAATGCCTCGAAATATACTTCATCACCAACAAAAAATTTCGACTGGATGCATTTTTTTATGAGCAACCTTACCATTCAGGTATTACTAGTTGCTATAATTGTCGGAATTGTTCTCAACTATTCCAAACACCGTGAAAAAGCAGTTACTGGCTTAGATTATTTATCAAAAAAAGTCTTCCTGGGTTTAAAATATGTGATGTTTCTCGCACCGCTCGGTGCCTTCGGCGGGATGGCTTATACCATTGGTAAATTCGGACTTCATACCCTCATACCCCTGGCAAAGCTCATGGGAACGGTTTATTTAACCATGGGGCTGTTCATTTTTATCGTTTTGGGCGGCATTATGAGGTACTACAAAATGAGTATCTGGAAATTTATTAAATACATCAGAGAGGAGTTATTGCTGGTTTTGGGTACATCCTCTTCAGAATCAGCTCTGCCTTCCATCATGCTGAAACTCGAAAAGATGGGCTGCAGCAAGTCTGTTGTCGGACTGGTTATTCCAACAGGTTATTCTTTTAATCTGGATGGTACTTCCATTTACTTATCGATGTCGGTTATATTTCTTGCCCAGCTTTATGGCGTTCATCTCTCGGTATGGGAGATGTTAAGTATCATTGGAATATTGATGGTAACTTCCAAGGGCGCAGCGGGTGTAACTGGGAGCGGTTTCATTGTTTTGGCTTCAACACTGGCTGCTGTCCATAAGATTCCGATAGAAGGACTGGCTTTCCTTTTAGGGGTAGATAAATTTATGAGTGAGGCACGTGCATTAACAAACATTATCGGTAATGGGGTGGCTACCATTGTCATTGCTCAAAGCGAGAAAGAGTTTTATCCTCAAAAAGATGATAATGTACAATTATATGCAAATCAGAAAAACAGTGTAGTAAAAAAAGAATTGGTAACTAAAATCAGATCAAATGAATACAGCAGAAACATTTCATGAATTAGGATTCAGGCTTTATGGTAAGTATGTTCATTACCAATTAGAAGCAGCACAGCTGGTTGCACAGACGCTGGAAAGAGGCCAGGGAATTTTGAACAATACAGGAGCACTATGTGTAGATACCGGAAGTTTTACTGGCCGTTCACCGAAAGATAAGTTTATCGTAATCGATGAAACGACAAGCGGTACGGTTGACTGGGGCGAAGTAAACCGGCCGATCTCGACGGGTCATTTTGATGTTTTGTATAAAAAAATGAGAAGCTACCTTGCTGAACGTGAAGTTTGGATAAGAGATGTTCATGCCTGTGCAGATGCAAGGTTTGAATTAACGATCCGTATTGTTAATGAAACCCCATGGGCCAATCTATTTTGCCATAACCTTTTTCTAAGGCCGGATGCACACAATGTGCTCAGTCCGGATACAGAATGGCTTATTTTGCAGGCCCCTGGTTTCTTTGCTGACCCACAGACTGATGGAACACGTGAAAAGAATTTTACGGTAGTCAACTTTAGCCGCAAGATTATTTTAATTGGCGGAACGGCCTATACCGGAGAAATGAAGAAAGGGATTTTTAGTGTACTCAATTATGTATTGCCCTTGCAACGTAATGTTTTAAGTATGCACTGCTCGGCCAACGAAGGTGATGATGGTAAAGTCGCGTTATTTTTTGGTCTTTCGGGCACAGGCAAAACCACATTGAGTGCAGATCCCAAACGTTCATTAATAGGTGATGATGAACATGGCTGGTCAGATGACGGGGTATTTAATTTTGAAGGTGGATGTTACGCTAAAGCCGTAAACCTTGACCCTAACAAAGAGCCTGAAATTTTCGGCGCCATCAAACCCGGTGCATTACTGGAAAACGTAGTTGTAAATCCAAACGGTTGCGTAGATTTTTCGGACATTTCAAAAACCGAAAATACCCGGGTGGCTTATCCCATACAATTTATTAAAAATGCCAAAGATCCTTCATCAGGGAGTCAACCAAGAAATATTTTTTTCCTTACCTGTGATGCTTTTGGCATACTCCCGCCAATAAGTAAGCTGGATAAAGGCCAGGCCATGTATCACTTCATTTCTGGTTACACGGCAAAAGTTGCCGGTACAGAAATGGGGATATCGGAACCACAATCTACCTTTTCGGCATGTTTTGGAAGAGTGTTTCTACCCCTTCATCCTTTAAAATATGCAGAACTGTTAGGCAAAAAGCTGGATGCTGACCCGGAAATTAAGGTATGGCTGGTTAATACCGGATGGATTGGAGGTGCTTACGGCGTAGGAAAACGCATCAGCCTGAAATATACACGGGTGCTTATCACCGCAGCTTTAACTGGTAAATTAGATAATGCTGCATTTGTTAAGCATCCCATATTTAAGATTGCTGTACCGCAACAGTGTGAAGGTGTGCCGGCAGATATCCTCAACCCACGGGCTTTATGGCGCGATGTACAGCAATACGATCAAAAAGCAGCTGAACTGGCCATGCTTTTCGAACAACATTTCGACAAATATAGCGCCCATGCCAGTGAGACCATAAAAAAGGGTGCCCCCGTGTTGTTAGATTAACAGACAGATTTACTATATTCAAAAGTAAGAAATTAGGACCTTCATTTTGAAGTTGATCGATAAAATAGACCTGATTACAGATAAACTCAATCAATATTTGAGCTTACAGATTATTATTGCAATAGTCGCGGGAACGCTCTGTGGCATTTTTTATCCAGCCACCGCTGCTAAAATGCAATGGGTAGGTAATCTCTTCGTCTCGGCTATTGAGCCCTTCGTCGCTCCGGTCATCTTTCTAACAGTTGTAACATTATTCGGGGGGCTTGAAAACCTGAATTCGATCGGGCAAATTATCATTAAAGCATTAATTTACTTTGTACTGATCAGCATAATCGCCATTCTGTTTGGTATGGTTATGGCCTCCTTAATCCAGCCGGGAAAAATAAACAGGGCGCAACTTGCTGAAATTTTACCGGGCCAGTTAATCACCAGTCAATATTCCCGGTGGATCAACTTTATATTGCAGAACAGTATGCTGATTCTGCTGTTTACGGCTGTTGTTATAGGCTTAATCATCAACCAGTCCAAACTTAAAACAAAAGCAACTGACTTTTTTGATCTGCTTAGAAAGTTCGTAATGAGCATATTGCGATATATTTTTGTATTTGCCCCAGTGGTTGCCTTTAGTGGTATAGCCTATACCGTAGGCAGATATGGAACCGATAGCCTGCTACCCATCGGGAAGATGCTGGCAGGTACCTACATTGCCATGTTTCTCTTTGTTTTTCTAGTTCTTGGGGCTATTTTGCTTATGCTGAGGATGAACATTGTTAAGTTCATTGCCACTATCAAGAATGAACTGTTATATGCACTGGGAACCTCGTCATCAAGTTCGGTCATTCCATTGTTAATGGATCGCCTGGAAGTTATCGGTTTAAAGCGTGATGTGGTACGAGTGGTAACCGTTACAGGAAACTCCTTAAACCTCAATGGCACCTGCGTTTACCTGGGCATGTCTGTGATGTTCCTGGCGCAATTGTACAATATCAGCTTCTCCTGGACAGAACTTTTGAATATCGTATTAATTATTCTGCTTACCTCTAAAGGTGCAACCGGTATACCTGGTACGGGTTTTCTCGTATTGGTTACCACTGTAAACAGTATTCACCGCATTCCGGTTGAAGGACTTGCCGTATTACTGAGCATCGATCGGTTTATGAGTGAGGCAAGAGCAATTACCAATACCATAGGGCATGGTGTGGCATCGCTCGTGGTTTCTTCAAACACCAAAAAATAAGAACAATAACATATAAAGATTTATTTAGCATGAAAAATATATTACTCATATTGCTTATTGCTGCATCTGTAACCGGTTGCAAAAATAAAGAAGCACCGGAGCAAACAGATGTGGTGCTGGTCGGGGCAGGCATCATGAGCGCAACACTCGGCTCCATGATCAAAACACTTGATCCCAAATTAAAGATCAACATTTATGAAAGATTGGACCTTGTTGCTGCTGAGAGTTCTGATGCCTGGAACAATGCCGGAACCGGGCATTCTGCATTCTGCGAACTCAACTATACGCCAGAGTTGCCAAACGGCAAAATAGACTTTAAAAAAGCCATTTCCATAAATGAACAGTTTGAGGTTTCCAAACAGTTTTGGGCTTATATGGTTAACCAGGGCAAGCTGCCTGCAGCTGGCTCGTTTATCAATAATGTGCCACATATCAGTTTTGTTTGGGGCGATAAAAATGTACACTACCTCAAAAAACGTTACGATGTTTTAAGTAAACAGCTGCTTTTTAAAGGCATGAAGTATTCAGAAAACTACGATACGCTAGCCAAATGGATGCCGCTGGTAATGAAAGGCAGAAACCGTAATCAGCAGGTGGCGGCTACGTATATGTCAATTGGTACAGACGTTAATTTTGGTAGTTTAACCCGGGGCCTCATCTCCTCCTTAAAAAAAGAAAAGGATGTTAAGGTGGCGTTGCATCACGAGGTGAAGAATCTTGAAAGAAATCCGGACAGCACCTGGCTGGTCACCGTTACCGATCTCAAGACCGGAAAAGATAAGTACATCAATGCAAAATTTGTTTTTATAGGCGCAGGTGGCGGCGCATTAAGGTTGCTTCAGAAATCAAAAATACCCGAAGGAAAGGGTTTTGGCGGCTTTCCGGTGAGCGGAGAATGGTTGGTTTGTAACAACCAGAACATAATCGCACAACATGTTGCAAAGGTATATGGCAAAGCAGGTGTTGGTGCACCACCCATGTCGGTTCCACACCTGGATACCAGAATCATCAACGGAAAAAAGGCCCTTCTTTTCGGTCCGTACGCCGGGTTTTCGTCTAAATTTTTAAAACAGGGCTCCTACCTAGACCTCACCAGATCCATCACCCTGAAAAACATGTGGCCTATGCTGTCAACCGGAATGGATAATATCCCCTTAACCAAATACCTCATCAGTCAGGTTACACAATCGGATGAAGACCGTTTAAAGGCGCTAAAAGAATATTTCCCTGAAGCTGAAGCCAAAGACTGGAAACTCGAAACTGCCGGGCAAAGGGTACAGATTATCAAAAAAGATAAAAAGCATGGCGGGGTTCTGCAATTCGGAACAGAGGTGGTAAGCGCACAAGATGGCAGTCTTGCAGCCCTTTTAGGCGCTTCGCCAGGGGCATCCACCGCTGTTGAAATTATGCTCACCTTGCTCAAACAGTGCTTTCCGGAAAAGGTTGCCTCTGACGCCTGGCAACCGGGATTACGCAAAATGATTCCCTCATACGGCAAAATGCTTTCGCAGGATGTAGAACTGGCTAACCAGGTAAGGTCTGCCAACAGTAAAACTTTGGGCCTGAAATTTTTTATCCTGGATAAAAACCAGAAAACGGATGAGTAAGTGTTAATTGCTTTTCATAAGGCCAGAACCAGACTTACATTTTTTTTTCTGTAACTCTGGAATTCTTGTGGTTTGCGTCACTATAATTTGCTCTTGTGCAGGGCTTACCTTAAAGGCAAAACGAGTGTCAGCTTAAATAGCAAAAGGAAAAAACTCACCAGCAGCGGGAAGTGTTCTGCCCGCAGGAGCTAAACCCGATTGGGGTATTGCGTATAAGGTGTTAGGGCCATTAAAATTAAATTATTATTAACTGCCTGGTTATGCTGTCTGCTAACCTTAACATACAAACGCCACAAAAAGTTTATCAATTGGCTTCAGGCTTTTAGCTTAAACAAACAATCCTGCAAAGCTTTTTGTTCAGGTATTGCGTTTAATACCATAGCATCGCCCATTAGCATTCACAACTTAAACAAAGCAAAAAACATTGATGCCTAAGGGCATTTCACCTTTATTCATTACCCGATAATACATGAGTAATCCTTTAATTTTAACTCTAAAGATGGATGAGCAGAGCCAGGCATTTTTTGAGGGCAAACGCCGGGCTTATTTTCCTACTGAAAGGAATGTTCTGGAGGCACATTTAATGGTATTTCACCACTTGCCCTGCACCGGTGAAACCATATCCTTTCTTAAAGCTTTCCGCTTTCCGGGTTTTATGGCCAAAGCAACCGGGCTGATGAAATTAGGCCGCGGCGTGGCCTACCGGATAGCATGCGATGAAATAAAACAGTTGCACCAGCTGCTTTCGAAACACTTTTACCCGGTGCTCAGCGCTCAGGACAGGCAGGGGTACCGGCCACATGTTACCGTACAGAATAAAGTAAGCCCCGAAACAGCCAACAGCCTCTTTAAAACACTGAACAGCGGTTTTGTACCTTTCCAGGTAGGCATTGAGGCTATTCAGGTTTTTTCTTACCTGGGTGGGCCATGGCAGCATGAGTTCGATGTAGATTTAAAATAGTGGAGCTTTCGTGATGGCCATCTAAAATTTCGTTTCCCTATCCACTGTCAGCCCGCGCAGTGGTATAGATGGGGCAGATTTATCCGTCGGCCATTATCAGTTTAAATTTTTCGCGCAGGATACCGGCCACCCGGCCCTGTGGGTTCATCTGCTGCACCTTTGATAGTTTTACCTTGCGGTAGGTAACAGATATCCTGCGCCCGCGGTGCCGGATGGCGCCATTAACCAGGTCTTTTTTCCTGGGTGGAATGCCATGGTGCCATTTCTTTCGGGCATCATCCTGCATGATGTAAAGCGAACGCCTCGGCAGCTCAACATCTACCACTTCGTGGGTCTTCCCATTGGTAAAACGCATTACACAGCCGCTTGCCAGGTTAATTCCGCAGATCTGGTTTTCATAATAGCTGCGGTCTTTATGCGGCCTGATGCCTTCGCCGGGCCGGTACTCGTTAATAATTACCTGATCCGGAGCATACTCCAGGTGTTTTTCGGTAAATAGCCTCCGCGCCACTTCACCAATGGCGGGCGGGATGGGCAGCGGAATGCCAATAAGCGCATAGGGTGCCTCCAGCTCATTGCGGAAACCATAGTACTGCAACCGCCTCGAATAATCCACCATCCAGGGCTGCTCGTCTATTTCATTAATTAATTCCTGTTCCAGTGCTTCGCTGATAAAATCAGTATAGATCAAAAATCCGGGTATCGGTGTTTCCATAATGGTAGAACAGTAAAAGCAACAAACTGGTTTTTTATTGATGGTGATCGTTTTAGAAAACTCCCTTATCTAAAAACAAAAAACGCCTGCCGAAATCAGGGCAGACGTTTTCTTATACCAAATAGCCTGAAAAATGGATTAAACGCTCTATTTAACCGGCATTTTTGTACACCACTTCAAAACTGCCGTACATAGCCATTTCTGCGGTATGCGCTACTGAAAGTTTCAGCTTTAACTGTTCAATCACTTCATTGGCGTAAACAATGCTTTTGTTTAAATCCTTTATGCCGCGCACCTCTATTCCCCTTGCTAAGCGTTTAAACTTGGAAGGATCAAATTTTTCAATAAATTTTTCGATGTCAGATGTTTGTGTCATTTTACTCATAGCATGGTAATTTTACCATAGCAAACCCGGTTAATGCGGTTTTGTTTGCTGCCTGTACCACCAAAAATATTAACAACCATGTTATCTAAAAGCCATCTGTTTAGCAACCAGCTTATTAAAAATTAAAAAACGTTAATAAATCTATTATGCCCTAATCAGAACATCAGGGCTACTTCACCGGTTTCAAAACACAATGTTCGGGTGCGTAGTACACACTTTTGGTTGGGCGTGTTACCTTCCATTGTAAACGCTGCCCCGGCAAAAAAGACAGTTCAAAATGCCCTTTATCTTTTTCGATACCAAAAAAGCTTGTAAAATTTCCCGATCAGTTTTCCTTTTTGGATCGTGCCGGTCATCTTTAAATATTGGGAAAGATCATTTTCCGCTTTGGTCAGGAGGTTCATTTTTTGGGATTGACTTCTGGCACCGCTTATGGCGTAGTTTTGGAAAGATTCAAAAGTCATCCGGTCCATCATGATGCTTTGGGCATGTGGATGGTACGACCGCAGCTGATGCAGGATCTGAAAGCCTTATACATCAATATCTACTTAATACCGGATGTTTTTGCCCGACAGCCAGGCCACATTGTTGAGATGGGAAATATTAAATCCACCTCCACTACAGATAGCAACTCTGGATTCCTATAAAGGTAAAGAAACGCCCGGCGTAACGTTTTTATTAACCTGAATGCACATGGTGCGGAATCAGGAAGTCGAGAAGGGATTGATCAAAGGAGCCTTTGTTTTAAGGGTGTGCGTTATCGTATTCTCGCAGGCATTTATTTTCCTGTAATTTCTCTTCTATGCTGCCTTCCCCACGCGGCCAGGTGATCTATAATGTTTTTTAATGTCATCCCGTAATCGGTTAGCTGATATAGAACAGTAACCGGCTGGGTATCTAAAACGGTGCGTTTAATGAGTTTATTGATTTCAAGGTCTTTGAGTTCTTTACTCAGCATCTTATTCGAGATGCCATTTACATCGTTTAGAATGTCTGAAAACCGGCGCTTATTAAAATAGCAGACTGAAGATATGATTGCTATTTTCCATTTGCCATTTAATACGTCCATGGCATCATGCACGGCCATGATTTGTTTCTGATTAGTTTCCGCGTCTGTTACGTTACAATGATTTTCCATAAAAGGTTACCTGGTTACCCAAATGTTACTGTTACTTTTAGTTACAAAGTTACAATAATAAATAAGACTGCCATACCTTTGTACCTGTAAATAAAAAGATAACAAAATGAATTTTACAGGAAAAAATATCGTGATTACGGGTGGAACAACAGGTATAGGTTTCGCAACGGCCAGCGCTTTTATCGATGCTGGCGCTAATGTATGGATTACCGGCAGAAATATACAGAACCTGGAAAAGGCTGCAATAGCATTGGGGAGTGAGCGGCTTAAAACTGTTCTATCAGACACTTCAAACCTGAATGGAATTGATGCTTTAACCAAAACAATTGCAGGTAGCGGTCAAAAATTGGATGTACTTTTTTTAAATGCGGGCATCGCAACTTTTGCACCCATTGCAGAAGCTACAGAAGCCGACTTTGACGCGCAATTTAACACCAATGTGAAAGGACCTTACTTTACGCTGCAAAAGTTGTTGCCTCATTTAAAGGATGGTGCCGCTGTGGTTTTTAATTCATCAACTGTGGCCACTGCAGCCCAAATGTATGGTAGTGTTTATTCTGCAACTAAAGGTGCACTCAATAAAATTGCCCAGGTTGCAGCCAACGAACTTGCAGGGAGAAATATCAGGGTAAATATGATTAGCCCCGGTCCAACCCATACAGAAGGTTTTGACAAAGCCGTTCCTGATGACACCTTAAAAAAGCAATTCGCTTCAACAACGGCCTTGCAAAGAATGGGTAAACCATCGGAAATTGCAAAAGCTGTCTTATTTCTGGCTTCTGAAGATGCGAGTTTTATTACAGGGGCACAATTACTGGCTGATGGCGGCTTTATTGGTTATGCGTTAAAATAACTTTAAGCCATAACACTCAACTATTAAATGCTCCTGTTATGGGAGCATTTTTTTTAAAATATCAAGGGCAGTTGTTTTTGCCAGTCAGATTTAAATGTACGCACTGCGGGATTATCCTCAAACCAATTTCTCCTCGCATTAAACGAATTATTGGATTTACAACCGTTAAAAAGTTATGGTGATTCTTAACTTAAAACTTTCAACTCTTAATTTACACCATACCCCTCAAACACGCATCCACATCCATCTGCGGAATTTTCTCCTGTTCCAGCCTGTTTTTCCGAAGTCTTTAAATATTGGAAAAGATCATTTTCTTCTTTGGTCAGGAGGTTCAGGTTTTAGGATTGCTTGCGCCGCTTACAGCGTAGTTTTGGAAAGTTTCAAAAGTTGTCCGGTCCATCATGATGCTTTGGGCCTACGGAGGGTACCATCGTAGCTGATGCAGCATCAGAAAGCCATTTTCATCAATGTAATTACAATAACCAAAACGCGTTTTTGAGATGGGAAATATGAAATTCGGGCCTTGGGAAAAAATAGAGCAAATTGCATTATTTGCATTTTGTGAAGAGACCAGCAAAATTAATGCATGGTAATTCTACCCATAAGCTAATGAAGAAAAGATGCAAAATTTGAAATTGAAGCGAAGGGACCGAAAAATAAACAAGGCCATGTTTTAACGCCAATAACAGAAAACTTTTTTTGATATTTAAAACATGAAAAATTTATCATCAATTATCGCTTTTGGTCTAATCATTTTAGCCAGTGCCTGTAAAAAACAACAGGAAATTATAGAAGAACCCAAAATAAGCCCGCCTAAAAATGTTTATGTAGCAGGTTATGAAAACAACAGCTCCTATATCAAGGTAGCTAAATTATGGAAAAATGGCGTTGCAACAAACCTCAGCGATGGCACTAAAGAAACTACGGCAAATGGAGTAGCTGTTTTGGGAAATGACGTGTATGTTGTGGGTAATGAATTTAATCCATCGATGGCTAGTTATACACCCATCATCTGGAAGAATGGAATAGCCACTAAATTATCTGCCAATGGCGCTGCAAATGCTATCGCGGTTATTGGCAGCGATGTATATGTTGCCGGCTTTGAAAATGATGCCAGAAGCATCAGGGCCATGTTATGGAAAAATGGCGTAGCCAGCCCGCTAACTTTATGGAATGGCGTTGCGCAGAGCATTACGGCTAATGGAAACGATATTTACATCTGTGGATATAAAGTGAATTCAAACGGCCTCAGTTCGCCGGTAATATGGAAAAATGACAGCTACAGTGATTTGCCAACCGGAGGCAATCCCAGTATCCTCACCGGTATTTCTGTGGCTATTAATGGCCCCGATGTTTATGTTTTAGGTGGTAGCTTAACCGGTAAATTTTTATGGAAAAACGGTGTACTTTCATCTATTGCAGAAAGCGGTAAATCAATGGATGTTTATTCAATTTTTGCTGCAAATAACAACCTATATATGGCAGGTACCGAATATAAATCATCGGGAACGCGTTATACTGATCATGCCACGTTATGGATAAACGGAACATCATCAATCTTTGCAAACGATGCAATAGCCAATCATATTTTTGTTGATGGACAAGATGTTTTTACCGCAGGCTATATAGCCGAAACAGGCCCCTTAAAATCTATTGCAATTGCATGGAAAAACGGTATACAGACATCGTTAACCGATGGAACAAAAAATGCCAGAGCCTTGGCTATCTGTGTAAAATAAAATTCTCAATGATACCGGAGCGGTTGCCGTTCCGGATTCTTCCTCATCATGCAACCTGCAGGGGGGGTACAAAGTCACTATTTTTTTTAAATACCTGCTCAAACTGCGCTGCGGGATAAATAATCTACCAGTGCTTTCCGGTCATCTTCAATGCCCAGCCTTTGGAGGGAAAAGATATAATCGCCCAGGATGCTTTGCAATTCGGTTTGCAAATACGAAATCCGGTCCTGCTGTTTGAAGGCGAGATGGAAAAAACTCACCAGCAGCGGAAAGTGCTCCGCCCGCAGAAGTTGGAGGGTTTTGTCGTTTTTGTAGAGGAAGAGCGCTTTTTCGTAATTCATGGTTAAGGTGGATATTATGCGGTAAAGCTCTTCTATCTCACTTTGACAGTTTTAAAACCGTTTTGCCATTCTTCTTGTTCTCAAGCTGCTCCTTTTATGTGATGCTTCAGAACGTGCCTTAATCGGGTATTTTTAAAACAAAAGTCAATAGAATACTGAGGGTAAAACTTTGCAAAATACTCAATCAAAGCCGTTCATTGCAAGGCCGATAGTTTAGATGAGCAACATATCCTCTACCAGCTATTATTTTTGAATATGGCAGGATAATTGGCTCTTTTGCTATTTAAAACTGATTTAATAACCTTAAACTGTAATTTTAATTACTTCTATTTTAGACACTTATTTAAAATACAAAAAGTACATTCTAAATAGTTTAAAATATATTTTTACATATTAAACAGAACTTCTATATTTGCAGCTCATTAAAAAATGGGCCTCGGTAGCTCAGTTGGATAGAGCAACGGTTTTCTAAACCGTGGGTCAGGGGTTCGAATCCCTTCCGGGGTACAAAAAAAGCTTTCAGTGAAACTGGAAGCTTTTTCTTTTAATAACCACTCTTAATCTAATAAGGGTGTAATTAATGGATCAAGGTGTAGTGGTGGCACAGGTCTGTAAACCTATAGTTTAAACCCCAAATTAAGCATCTTCCCCGTTCCAAATGTCGTCATCCGCGTGCCGGATTTTTTTGTGACCAGCACCTACGTTTTTTAATTCTTCGTGGTGATAATTTCTTTCCGGATTTTCGGGTAAGGTAGTATCTTGATCGGCTGTTGCTTTTTTCAAATGTGCTGGCTTTTTAAGCTCCGGCAAATCATTGTGTACAACAGAGGGCGTTAAAATTTTCTTCGTGGGCTTATTGCTGTTTTCCATATCATTTAAAAGACTCAAATTTCAAGCCACAAGCGAAGCGTAGGGTTAAAATTTTGGCAATTGAGGTGTATTTTTGAAGAATAAAGGGTAGCGATAAGTGTATGGCAGTTGGCGGATGGTGGATACAAATGCAGGCATTACAAAAATGCTAATAAGATCCTTCGACTACGCAGAATGACAAAATGAATGATGACGGCCGCCTATTTAACTGTTGGAGTTGAGGATTAATCATCTGGCGGTTGATGAAAGAGGAAAACAAATCCAGCCCTTACAAAAAATGCGTACAAATAAAACAATATTTATCTGTACGCATGCCGGAAAGACCCTGAAATGAATTCAGGGTGACGACCGCTTATTTAATTTTGATGTTCATGGTTAGTAATTCCCTGTAACGCCTATTTCCAATCCCCTTAGTTCACCCAAACCTCTTAACCGGCCGATAGCAGAATAACCTGGGTTAGTTACTTTGGCCAGGTCATCCAGCATCTGGTGACCATGATCCGGGCGGAAAGGAATGGATTTATCGCGCAGTGCATTTTCTTCAGTTAATGCCTTCATGATTTCGTACATGTTTACATCCCCACCTAAATGATCGGCTTCGTAAAAACTACCATCCTCATCCTTTTTAACGTTACGCAAATGCGCAAAATACACCCGCTCTTTAACCGCATGGAAGATTTCTAATGTATTATTACCCATACCGGCGCCCAAAGAACCCGTACAGAAACAAACGCCGTTAAAAGCCTGGTCTACTGCTTTGATGATGTAATTAAAATCTTCAAGTGTGCTGGCTATCCTTGGCAAACCTAAAATGGCATAAGGTGGATCATCAGGGTGGATGGTCATTTTGATACCTTCCTCTGTACAAACTTCAGCAATGGACGAGAGAAAATATTTTAAGTTTTCCTTTAACCCCTGTGTGCCAATGGCTTTGTATTCGTTAATGCTGTTGCGCAAAGTTTCCAGTTCGATTTCTTTTTCGTTCGGGATACCCATTAACACGTTGATGCGCAGATCAACCAGCTCCTGTTCCGATAAAGTAGCTTGTTTATCTTTAGCTCTTTGTAAAATCGATGCCGAATAATCAGCTTCGGCACCTTCCCTTTTAAGGATATATAAATCAAAAATGGCCAGATCAATCCAGTTAAAATAAAGTGCTTTCGATCCATCGGTCATTTCGAGATCGAGCTGCGTACGGGTCCAGTCTAACACCGGCATAAAATTATAGCAGACAATCTTAATACCACATGCTGCCAGGTTACGCAAAGAGGTTTTATAATTTTCGATGTACTGGCCTGCATCTGCCCTGCGCGTTTTGATGGCTTCGTGCACGGGAACACTTTCTACTACCGACCAGGTTAAACCTGCCGCCTCGATGATGGATTTTCTTTCCTGAATATCGGCTAAAGGCCAGACCTCACCATGCGGAATATGATGCAATGCGGTTACAATACCGGTAGCACCGGCCTGTTTTACATCTTGCAGGCTAACCGGATCATTAGGGCCGTACCAACGCCAGGTTTGTTCTAATTTCTTATATTTCATATATGATTACACAGATTTATTTAAATGATCATGTGAATTTTAAACACCGGAGAATGCGGTAAATCCACCGTCTACTTTAATATTTTCGCCGTTTACAAATTTAGCGGCATCACTGAGCAGGTAAACCAAAGCCCCAATTAGTTCTTCGGGTGCACCGAAACGTTTAAATGGTGTTTTAGCGATAATGGCCTGCCCTCTTGCGGTTAAAGAACCATCTTCATTGGTTAATAATGCCCTGTTCTGGTTAGTGATAAAAAAGCCGGGCACAATGGCATTCATCCTGATTTTATCCTCATAGCGGTTAGCCAGTTCAACAGCCATCCATTTGGTATAACTCTCCACAGCTGCTTTAGCCATGGAATAACCCAATACACGGGTAAGTGCCTGTGTGGCCGAAACCGACGATATATTGACAATACTACCACCATTTTTGGCAATGGCTGCACCAAAAACCTGTGTGGGCATAATGGTTCCGAAAAGGTTTAAATCGAAAGCTTGTTTTAAAGCCGGAACGTTCAGTTCAAAAACATCGCTGCCTGGCTGGATGACGGCTTCAGCCACATTTCCACCGGCTGCATTAACCAATGCATCAATGCGGCCATAGGTTTTGATGATGGTTGCGTTTGCCTCGATCAGGTCTTGCTCATTCAGTACATCGGCAATAATGTAAATGGCTTTACCTCCAGCCTCCATTACGTCTGCAACCCTTTGTTTAGCCACTTCTTCGTTTCTTCCGATCACTACGATGGTGGCACCGGCAGCACACAGGCCGTTAATAAAGGCCTCGCCCAAAACACCTGTAGCACCGGTAACCACCACTACCTTGTTGGTTAACGAGAACAGGCCTGTTATTTCTTTTTTCATTTTTTTACGCTATTATATGCTAATTTTATACTTAAATAAGAAGTATCTTTGTATCTAATTAACAGGTATTTATTATTATTTTAAATCGCCATCCTTAACCTGAAACTCTTATTTTTTTACTTCTAAGCAAAGCTTCCAGGTAATAATAATCGGCATAATTGATTGGTACATCTATTTCAGATTTTGCCGGACGGTGCCCGGTGCTATGCATTAAAATAAAACCATAGTTTGCACCCGTTTTAGCGGTGTATTTTGTACTTAGTGAATTTATGATTTTATCGGCAGCGGCTTTATATTTTTTACTGCTGGTACTGTACTTTGCCAGTTCATAAAGTGCAGAAGCGGTGATGGCTGCAGCAGAGGCGTCTCTGGATGTTTCGGGGATTTTAGGATCGTTATAATCCCAGTAAGGAATTCCGTCAGCCGGTGTAATTTTATTGTTTAAGATAAAAGAGGCAACACCATCAGCCTGAGCCAAATATGCTTTATTTTTAGTTTCACGATAACACATGGTATACCCATATAGTGCCCATGCCTGGCCCCTTGCCCATGCCGATTCGTTTGCATAACCCTGTGCCGTTACTTTCTGCAGCACCTTACCGGTTAAGGTATCGTAATCGATCACATGATAAGAACTAAAATCAGGTCTGAAATGATTTTTCAAGGTAGTATTGGCATGTGTTACCGCAATTTTATAGAAAGAGGAATCGCCGGTTAATCTGGTGGTTTCGAACAATAGTTCAAGGTTCATCATGTTATCGATAATGACAGGATATTTCCATTTATCGCCATTATGATCCCACGATTTGATTACTCCAGCTTTGGCATTAAACCTGGCAGATAATGATTTTGCAGCCTGGATAATTACTGCTTTATAAGCCGGATCGCCCGTTAAACGGTATCCGTTACCGAATGGGCAATAGATCATAAAACCCAGATCGTGTGTGCCTTTATTAAATTGCTCTGCCTTAATATCTTCAGTATATTTTTGCGCCAATGCAAGCCATTTCTTATCCCTGGTGTACTCATAAAAATACCAAAGTTCTGCCGGAAAAAATCCACTGGTCCAATCTTTTGAAGTTACCATTTTAAACTGTCCGTTTTCTACAGTACGTGGTGAAACCAGATTTGACTTAATTTTTCTAGCTGAATCCACGTTTTTGATTAATACATCAGTTTGTTTAGCTGCAGATGCAAAAGCTTTGGCTACATTTACCTGCTGCGCCTTTACTACACTGATAGACAATACACTTAGTATTATTGATATTAATTTCACCTTCATATTACAAACAGATTCATGAGTTATAGATAGTTAAATTCCCGATTACTTCTTTCATTTGTCTGCTTCGTTCTCCTGTTACCTGGCATAAGTATGCTGAAAACAGCTTGCCCAAGCCTATTTTCGCTACTTGTATTTTAACTGCACCTGGTCGTAATAATCTTTCAGCACAAAAAAGGCTTTCTTTTTATGTCCTGTTTCGCTGATTAACCCTTTACGGTTCCAGAAATTCTGATAAATGGGATGTTGTCTTCTTGGTGATCTGAAATCAGTTAAAATCCACGGTGTCATACCACGTAAGGCTCCTATTTTACTCAACATCGTAAGCTGGTTTTTATATAAGGCCTCCTGGTATTCTTCGCTCCAACGGGTATTTTCATCAGCGTGGAAACCACCCAAAGCATCTCCTCCAAATTCGGACACGACAACAGGTTTTTTATATTTGATATCGAAATTGTATTTGGTAATTTCGGATGGATTTCCCCCCCAGTACCAGCCAGCATATTCATTAAAACTAACGAGGTCGATTTTTTCGCCTAAAGGATCGTTTAAAATCATTGTATTGCCTTCACGGTGCACTTCTAAAGCAGCAGCTACCAAACGGGTATCATCCAGGGCGCGGGCAGCTTCTGCCAAATTACTCATAAAACTCAAACGCGCATCGCTAAGCGGGGTTTCATTACCGATAGACCAAACAATAACACTTGCCCTGTTTTTATCGCGTACAATCAAATCTGTCAGTTGTTTTTTAGCATTGGCATAAGTAGCCGGGTTAGTCCAGCTAATGGTCCAGTAAACAGGCACTTCGGCCCAAACCAACAGGCCCATTTCATCAGCAAGGCGAATCATTTCTTCGTTATGCGGGTAGTGTGCCAAACGAACGTAGTTACAGTTCAACTCTTTAGCCCATTGCAACATCATGCGCATATCGCCCTCGGAGCGTAAACGCCCGGCCAAAAGCGGATTCTCTTCATGGAGCGATATTCCCCTTAAAAAAATAGATTTACCATTTAACAGGATACTATCACCATTAACCTGAATGGTTCTGAAACCAATTTTGTCATTGATATTTTCCTTATCGGTTTTAATATTTACGGCATATAATTTCGGCGTTTCAGGCGACCATAAACTTAAATTGTTCCAGGTAAATTCATCGGCAATTTTCCCTTCGCTATCGGTTTTATATTTCTTTTCCAGTTTAAGCTCCGGAATTGAAAGCGTAATTTCCTGACCAGCGGTTGCATCGGCCAGTTTCGCCGAAAAATTTAACAGATTATTGTTTCCTTTAACCAGCTGCAGTTTGTAGTCACTAATAAAATGCTCGGGGAACTCCGCTAAAAAAACATCACGGGTAATACCGCCATAATTCCACCAATCGGTATTTACCGTTGGAATTTCATCCTGTTTACGGATATTATCAACCTTAAGTACCAGTGAATTTTCACCCGCTTTTAAGTTATTGGTTACCTCGAACTGGAAGGGCGTAAAACCACCTTTATGTACCCCTAATTTTTTACCGTTGAGGTAAACGTGGGCTTCGTAATTTACTGCACCAAAGTAGATGAAATATTTTTTTCCTTTTTCGGGCTTTGCATCAAACTTTTTACGGAGCCAGATATTGCCTTCGTAAAGCGATAATTTTTCTGATTGCGAGTTCCAATCGCCCGGAACATTCATTTGAGGAGAGTGATCAAAATCGTACTCAATCAGTTCTGATTTATCTTTTTGCTCTTTATCGTCATAAAAACCGCCTGATCCGTTTTTAGACTGATCGTATGGATTGTGACGATAATCGTAATAACCATTTTCGTAAGGATCGACAATATAATTCCATTTACCGTTAAGGCTCTGGATTTTGCGGCCCTGAATATTCTGAATAGCCGTAACCTGACCGTAACTGAATGATGAAAGGAGCGAAAAGCAGATTAAAAATACGCTATAGGTTGTTTTTAGCATAACTTAAGTTTTAATATGATTAATTGATCGTTTCAAAACTAACAATTAATTGCGGACGTTTTCGCTCTCGCTGGCCTAAATTTGAGCAAAATTCTGTTTTTGCCTGGTTTATATTGCGATAACGAATTTAGAAAAGCTTAGAAGATTAAATGGTTTTAAAATGGCCAAAACCCCATAAAATCTACTCAAAATACATTTCAAACGTTTGAAATAATTGCTTTTTTTCTTAATTATGTATCGATATTGGAAAAGATGACGAACAACACACCTGTTACACTGAAATTCTTGGCTGAAAAGTTAAAGATGTCAGTTTCAACAGTATCAAAAGCCCTTAACAACTACCCAACTATAAACGCATACACCAAGCAGCGTGTACAGGAAATGGCCCGGGATCTGCACTTTACACCGAATAAATCAGCTATCAATTTAAAAGAAAAGAGATCGCGCATTATTGGCGTTATTTTACCCAATCTTTTAGATCACTTTTTTACCAGAAGTATTTATGGTATAGAACAGTTTGCTATGCAAAACGGATACAATGTGATTATCAGTCAATCTCATGATGAGCTGGAAAAAGAGATTCAATCTGCAAATATGTTGTTGCGGAGCCGGGTAGATGGCTTAATTGTGGCTATTTCGAAGCATACACAAGATTTTGCACACCTAAACCAGTTCGAAAACATAGGCATTCCGGTGGTGTATTATACCCGGAATCCGAGTTTTAACCTCAATTGCCACAAAGTATTGTGCAATACTTTCCAGGGCTGTTACCAGGCCACCAAGTTTTTAATAAACAGAGGTCACCACAAGATCGCCTATTTAGGTGGTCCAAAAATGACCAATTTTACGCATGACCGCTTTAATGGTTATATCAATGCCTTAAAAGATAACGAGGTGCCTTTTTTTTCAGGATTAGTTGCTTACACCAATTTTGATAAAGAAAACACCATCTCGGCCATAAAGAAATTATTTACTGATCCAGACCAAATGCCTACTGCACTGGTGGCTTTTAAAGAGCCTATCCTGTTCGATGCGATAAAATACCTGAAATCAATAAACCACCCCAACTTTGATAAAATTGAAAGTATAGGATTTGGAAACAATGCTTTCATCAATTATCTTGATTCGCCCCCTCTCGCCTCTATTGAAGAAAATCCTGAATCGGTGGGGGAAAATGCAATTACACTCTTGCTTAAGTTAATTAAAAAAGAAATTGATCCGGAAAATTATCAGAAAGTGATGGTGGATTGCAAGTTGGTGGTGCATAGCGATAAGCGTTAAGCGCTACGGTACATCAGAGCGATCGTTATGCTGAGTTTATTTTACAAGTAGAAGTAGTATTTTCAATTGTCTTGTAGCTACTGCGTGGTCAGCACCTTTATCTATAAGACCCTGAAATAAATTCAGGGTAACGACTACTCACACAAAAAAGGACGAAATATTAATTCAACGAAATTGCACTGCTATCCAATTGATTCCTGTGTCGCTCATGAAATACAAATACCGCTATAATCAACAATCCTGCTACCCCCTCAAAAGCAACTACTACCTGGGTACCGAAAAGATGGGCCAGATATCCCATTAACAAACTACCAATGGGCAACACGCCCTGGTAAGCCATGATATAATAACTCATGGTCCTGCCCCTCATTTCGTCATGAGCATGGGTCTGCAAATAGGTATTAATAGAGGAGTTTTGCGCCATTAAACCTAAAGCAGCTAAACCGGTACAGATTAATGCGAGAATAAGAGATGGTGATATGGCCAGCGCTACAACTGAAATGGCCAATAAAATACCAGACATCATGACGATTTTCTGAAGATTCCGACTTGCTTTTAAGGTAGCCATGTAGATCGCCCCGAAGAAAGCGCCAAATCCTGCAGCACTTTCAAACCAGCCAAATGTTGTGGCGTTTCCATTAAAAATATCTTTTGCAAAAACAGGCAATAATGTAGTAAATGGAATCACCAATAAACTTGACGCAGCCATCATTAATACCATAGAAGCTAAATCCGGAGACGATTTGAGATAATCATAACCTTTTTTCAGATCAACCCAGATATTTTCTGTCGGTTTTTGATGCTCGGTGAGTTTAAGTTTCATCATCACCATGCATCCCAATACTGCGATAAAACTTATAAAATTGATGATAAAACAAATATCCTCGCCCAAGGTACTCAAAATTACTCCGGCCAGTGCCGGCCCGATTAGCCTGGCAGCATTGAACATAGAAGAATTGAGTGCAATGGCATTGGGCAGATCTTCTTTATCATCAATTAAATTTACCATTAAAGATTGTCGGGCGGTCACATCAAAAGCATTTACCAGGCCCTGAACCAGCGAAAGTGCTGCAATCCAGAACATATTATACACTTTAAACCAGATCATTAACGCCAGGGCGCCGGCCTGCAGCATCAGAATTACCTGGGTAATCACCAATACTTTATATTTATTATGCCTGTCTACATAACTACCCGCATACGGCGCCAGCACCAGTGAAGGAATTAAACTTAAAAAAGTAATCAGTCCCAATAAAAAAGCTGACCCGGTTAAACGGTAAACCAACCAGCTAATGGCCACACGCTGCATCCATGTACCAATTAATGAAATCGCCTGACCTGTAAAAAACAGTCTGTAATTATAATGTCTTAATGAACGAAAAATACTCATGATTAAAATAGTAAAGTAACTTTACAAAAGTATAAAAAATTAAAACAACATTAAAGCCAAAAAGGTAGCCTTTTATCATTTTAAAATCAAAATTGAGACATTATTATAATATTCCTTCGTTTAAGTGTAAAAACAAAACATTACATTTGTAAAGTTTATTTACCAATACAATGCCCACTCAAACACAAGAAATTGCCGCAAAGTTAAGAAGCACCGTTACCCGCTTAACAAGAGAGTTACGCAAACAGAACGTCAGTTCAGACTTTAGCAACGCTGAGTTATTGACCATGTCGCTATTGGAACAGCACGGCAAAATGCTGTCTACAGAACTGGCCGACATGGAAAGAGTATCTAAACAAGCTATTTCTCAAATCATCAACCGCCTTTTCGATGCCAAATGTGTGGAGCGTTTTCCGAGTGAAGAAGATAAACGAAAGGTTTTTATCGGCTTAACCAAAGTTGGTGAAAAACACATTATTGCAACCAGAAAAATAAAAGAAGAATGGCTGGCACAAACTATGGAAAAAATCTTTTCTTCAGAAGAAATCAATTTGATCCAGGCTTTCCTGCCCCTGCTTTCGCGTTTGGTAGAACACAATGGCACAAGAGTATAGTTTTCTTTTTTCCTTCACCAAATAAGCTGTATCTTGCAACCTTAAAATGGCACTATATTTTACCTCAATTAATTCGGGCAGTAATGGCAATTGTTACTACATAGGTAATGATAACGAAGCGGTTTTGGTTGACATTGGCCTAACCTGTAAGGAAGTTGAAATCCGCATGAACCGTCTGGGCTTGCCTCTGAACAGGGTAAAAGCAATCTTTATCTCTCACGAGCATAGCGATCATATTAAAGGATTAGCTGTTTTTGCTAAAAAATATAAACTCCCGGTCTATATTAGTGCGCCAACCTTAAAAAGCAGCAGGCTTCTTCTGGATGCAAACAACACCTTCCCTCTTAGCCATCAACAACATGTTCAGATCGGTAGCTTAAAGATTGCTGCTTTTTCTAAATTCCACGATGCTGCTGATCCTTATAGTTTTACCATAGAATGTAACGAAGTAAGGGTTGGTGTTTTTACAGACATAGGTTCGGTATGCGATCGCTTAATTACGCATTTTAAAAATTGCCATGCCGCTTTTTTAGAAGCCAATTACGATGCACAGATGCTGGAGACTGGCAAATATCCTTATTTTCTAAAGAGAAGGATTACAAGTGGCCGTGGCCACCTCAGTAATACCCAGGCATTGGAGCTTTTCGTTAATCATAAGGCGCCATATATGAGCCATTTATTATTGAGCCATTTATCAAAAGATAATAACGACCCCGCCCTTGTTGAAAATCTTTTTAAAAATGTAGCTGGTGATACTTTTGTAAAAGTAGCTTCCAGATATGAGGAAACAGCGCTTTATTATGTTAGCAATACGCAAAATACACCTGAAGTTTACCGCTTCGACCCTGGCTTATACCAACCAGCACAACTTAACCTTTTTTAACAGCAAAAAGTCAAAAACGGTCTTTCTTTTCCATCAATTTGGTTACAATATCGCTTGTTTTCTGTTGTAAATTGCGGTTCGCCTGCTAACGCAATATTATTGAATGATAAATTTATTTTTTTTTCAAAAACTTTTTATTTAAACAGGCGTTTTATATACACTTCATAAATAGTTTGTTTGGTTTATTTGGGGCTTATGGATTTAAGCCCCATTCTTTTGTCTGAATTTTACTAAAACTTCATGTACGAATGAAACAAAAAAAGGTAAAATGGCTGTTAACCACATTACCTTTCATATTATTTACAAAGCAGAAAGAGCATCAAATTAACCTTTCCCTTTACATCCATCCACTTTACATCTCTTTACAGGTATTTGGTAAGGGCTTCGTCAGTAGGTTTCGTTTTTGAACGGAAACGGTGTACCAATTCTCCTTTTTCATTGATTAAAAATTTCTCAAAATTCCATTTGATATCGCCCTGCTCTTCGGTATTGGTCTGAGCAGTTAAATACTTAAATAAAGGACTAATATCATCGCCCTTAACACTGCTTTTTTCGGCCAGCATAAACGAAACATTATACTTTCCGGTACAAAACTCTTTAATTTCTGCATTGGTAGAAAATTCCTGACCTCCAAAATTACCCGCAGGAAAACCGATTAATACTACCTTTTTACCATATTGTTTCTGAAGTTTTTCTAAATCTTCATACTGTGGTGTAAAACCGCATTTAGATGCTGTGTTAACAATTAAGATTTTTTTACCTTTAAATTTAGAAAGCTTAATCTCCTTACCGTCAATGGTTTTAAAGCTAAAATAGTAAACATTTTTTGGCGGTGACACCAATAAGTTTAATAGGATTAGAATTGTACTGATCATCGTTCTTTTTATTTTATATACGAATATAGGTACAAATTGGTTGTCTTGATGTAATGCGGCTGTAAATTATATCATGAATGATGTAAAAGGTGGAATGGAATTAACCGAACCTTTGTATTTCAACCTGATAAAGCGAAAAGCCCGGAGTGAGGAATGACGACTTGAAGCGATAGCACAACTACCGGCCGCCACTAGAACAAAACCAAAATTTCCAAACACAATACGTTGATAAAAATCCAGTTGCTCTGCCGCTAAACCTATAGGTTTTTAAAAACCTTTACAAATCTTCGGCAAAGATTAAAACCCAGTTAAAATCGGACTGTAAACCAACATATTTGTCGCTTACTTAATAAAAAAAATGTATTAAATTCTCCTCAGGTTTGGATTTATGCTTTAATTATAGCTTTATTTGCACAAAAACGTATTTCATGGCCAAAAATTTATTGATCGTCGAGTCACCCGCAAAAGCTAAAACTATAGAAGGCTATTTAGGCAAAGATTTCCTGGTGAAATCTAGCTATGGCCATATCCGTGATTTAGTTAAGGGAGATATGGCGATTGATATTAAGAACAATTTTGCCCAAACCTACGAGGTGCCCGCCGACAAGAAAAATGTTGTCGCCGAATTAAAAAAATTAGCTAAAGAAGCCGAAATGGTATGGCTGGCATCCGATGAGGACCGCGAGGGGGAAGCCATTTCGTGGCACTTATTTGAAACTTTAGGCCTGAAAGTAGAGAAAACAAAACGTATTGTTTTCCATGAAATTACCAAACCCGCTATTTTAAAAGCAATCGACAGCCCGCGAGGAATTGATTATAACCTGGTAAATGCACAACAGGCGCGCCGTGTACTAGACCGTTTGGTGGGTTTTGAACTTTCTCCGGTGTTATGGAAAAAAGTAAAGCCATCGCTTTCTGCCGGTCGCGTACAATCAGTGGCTGTACGTTTAATTGTAGATAGAGAGCGCGAAGTTTTAAACTTTAATGCAGCTGCTGCCTACAAAATCACGGCTCAGTTTTCTACCGGCAAGGGAAAAGAATTGGTAAAGGCAGAATTGCCACAGCGTTTTGAAAGCGAAGCAGATGCCGAAAAATATCTTCAGGATTGTGTAAATGCTAAATTTGATATCACAAGTTTAGAAACCCGTCCGGCAAAGCGTAATCCCGCTGCTCCATTTACTACCTCTACCCTGCAACAGGAAGCGTCAAGAAAGTTAGGTTTTTCGGTAGCGAGAACCATGCAGGTAGCGCAAAGACTCTACGAAGCCGGTAAGATTACCTACATGAGGACCGACTCGGTAAACTTATCAGAAACAGCTGTTAATGCTGCTGCTGCCGAAATTAAATCGGCTTATGGCGAAAAATATCACCAACCCAGGGTATATAAAACCAAATCGGCAGGTGCACAAGAAGCTCACGAAGCCATCCGTCCTACTTATTTCGACAGGCATACCGTAGATGGAGATATTTCGGAGAGACGTTTGTACGAGCTGATCTGGAAACGTTCCATCGCATCGCAGATGAGCGAGGCATTATTTGAAAAAACTACCGCACAGATTACTGCATCAACCAGAAAAGAACATTTAGTTGCTGAAGGTGAAGTACTAAAGTTCGACGGCTTTTTAAAAGTTTACCTGGAATCTACGGACGATGATGAAAACGAAGAGAAAGAAGGTGGTGCCATTTTACCTCCGTTAGCAAAAGGACAGGAACTGTTTTTAAAAGAAATGCAGGCTACGGAGCGTTATTCGCGTCCTCCAGCCAGATACACAGAGGCCAGCTTGGTTAAAAAACTAGAAGAACTGGGCATTGGCCGCCCATCTACTTATGCACCAACCATTTCTACGGTTCAAAACCGTGGGTATGTGGTTAAAGAAGATAGAGATGGCAAACAACGAAAGTTTACGGCTATTGTTTTAGCAAATGGACAGGTAAAAAAGGAAATCAAATCCGAAATTACCGGTGCCGAAAAATCAAAACTGTTCCCCACCGATATTGGTGAGGTTGTAAACGACTTTCTGGTAGAACATTTTAAAGGAATCGTCGACTTTAACTTCACTGCAAAAGTGGAGAAAGAATTTGATGAGATTGCGCAGGGTTTACAAGAATGGACAAAAATGTTGCATTCTTTTTATAATCCATTTCATACGGAAGTAGAAACCACGCTCGAAAATGCAGAGCGTGCCACTGGCGAGCGCTTGTTGGGCGTAGACCCCGCATCTGGTAAAAATGTATATACTAAAGTTGGTAAATTTGGGCCATTGGTTCAGATCGGAGAATTGGATGAAGAGGAAAAACCCCGGTATGCCAGTTTAATGCGTACACAATCTGTGGCAACCATTACTTTAGATGAAGCGCTTGAACTGTTTAAACTTCCTTTCCAGCTTCCTGATTTTGAAGGCAAAGAAGTAATGGTTGGCGTTGGCCGCTTTGGCCCATATGTGAAATGGGGTGAAAGTTTTATTTCACTTCCTAAAAACGAAGAGCCTTTGTCGGTAACTTACGAAAGAGCAGTAGAAATTATCAGGGAGAAAATGGATGCAGATGCGCCTATTGCTTTTTACGAAGGTTTAGGTGTAACAAAAGGTAAAGGTCGTTTTGGCCCGTTTATTAAGTGGAACGATCTCTTTATCAATATTCCGGCGAAAGGATACGATTTCGACAACTTAACACAAGAGGATATTAATACCTTAATTGGCAAAAAAGTAGAGAAAGAGGCCAACCGATACATTAAAACCTGGGATGCCGAAAAAATTTCTATTGAAAATGGCCGTTGGGGACCATTTATCCGTTTTGGCAAATTGATGCTTAAATTAAGGAGTAATGAGGCTACCAAGCAAAAATACACACCGGAAGAGCTGGCTGATATTGACCTGGAAACCGTGAAGAAAATGATTGTAGAGCAAGTGCCAAACGCTTTCGAAACCAAAAAAAAGGCACCCGCAAAGAAAAAAGCCGCACCGGCAAAAAAGGCTGTAGCGAAGAAGAAATAAAAACAAAAATCGGCACACTGATCCGATAGCTATCGAATTGATTTTAGCATCTGATCAGAAAGACGCTGAATCAAGTTCAGCATGACGACAAATAGTTATTATGAAAGCAGATTTACCAGAAAATACAGTTGAAGATATTGCCATGGCCGTGGTACTAATGGGGGAAACACCTGAAGTAAAAAGCTGGACGGTTTATCTCGTCAATTTAAAAAACGAACCCATCACAAATGTGTTGATCAGCTCTAAAGGTTATGGTGAAAAAGATGGAAAACAGGTAAAAACTTCTGTTTTAAGGCACTTTATTGGTGATATGGAAGCAAATTCTTTTGCAGGAGTTGAAGCCATTGATCCTGAAGTATTTGGTTTAACCAACGAATATTGGTTAAGCTATTACATCGGCAGTACCATTTACGACAAAAAGTTTATTTTTCTGCCCGAAAGTATTATCGATTCCAACCTGATCAAAATACCTTTGGTTAACAAGCCTGGGGTGATGATAAAATAGTGTTGAGACTTAATCAAAATACTAAGGCTCAACAACTAAAAATATGTATTATTATTCCAGGGAAAGATATTAATATCATTGCTCCTTGATTGCTTTTCATTGCCTGCATATATTATTTGTCCGCCTCTACTACTAGTTAATTTATTCCAAAAATTAATTCCTTTGAAGTAGTCGCTATTGATTGTCTTACCGGCTTTAATTTCAATTGGCAGAAGTTTTCCTCCATCATCAACCAGCACATCAATTTCATTTCCCACATGATCTCGCCAAAAGAAAATATTGTCACTTAAGCCTAAATTAAATCTGCATTTTAGCATTTCGACAACAATCATATTTTCAAAAAGACTTCCTTTAATCGGATGGGTATCAAGTTGAGAATCATTTTGTATACCAAGAAGTGCAGCTGCTAATCCAGTATCGTAAAAATACAATTTAGGCATTTTCACCACCCGTTTATTAAAATTTTGATGATGTGGCTTTAAACGATATATAACAAAACTACTTTCTAAAATTCCAATCCACGAAGCGACAGTTTTACTATCAACCCCCACCTCAATCCCCAAGCTATTCATATTCAACAGTTGGCCAACTCGGCCGGCACATAATCTTAAAAATCTTTCGAATAAAGATAAATTAGTAATATTTTTGATTTGCCTTACATCCTTTTCTAAATAAGTTTGAATATAGTTTTGATGCCATTTGTATGAAGGGATATTTTGATCATAAATTGGCGGATACCCTCCTTTTATAAGAAACTCATTTACATCGTTTGAAATAATATTTGCTGCTTTTAGTTCAGGAATTGAAAAAGGTAAAAGTTTTATATAGGCAATTCTGCCAGCTAAACTTTGAACTATACTTTCCTGTAAAAGGAAATTGTTGGAGCCTGTAATAATAAATTTTCCGGGTGATGAAGACTCATCAAGAATTTGCTGGAGATATGAAAAAAGATTAGGTGTTCTTTGTGCCTCATCTAAAATTGCACCTGCAGGAAATTGGCTCAAGAATCCATGAGGATCATCTTCTGCAAAATAACGGGTATCTGGATTCTCTAAAGATACATACGGTTTATCAGGGAATACACTTTTAGTTAATGTAGTTTTTCCTGATTGACGAGGGCCAATTACTGCTACAGATTAAAATTGCGTACTTAATTCTAATAATTCTTTTTTTGCTAGTCTTTGAATCATTAACAAATTTACAATTTCGGAATCAAATTCCGAAATTGTAAGATATGTAATTATATTATCTTAACCGCTTGTCTGCCAAGCAACTTCCAGCCCGACTTTTCCTTACTCCAAATCAGCAGGATATATAGATTTACACTTCCCTTCACGCCTTTATCATTGGTTTGTGCCATTAACTTATGCCTGACCAGCGCTGTATTTCCCTGAATAATGGTTTTTGGATCGCCCAGCACAATATCGTCTAGAAAATCAGATTCACCAGAAAGCAGTGAATGCATAAATTCTTGTTTAGTTTGCAATTTCCCGCTGGAGTGACCATAACTCAAATTATTAAGTAACAATTTATCCAAACCTAAGCTATCTGGAGTAACCATCAAACCAATAAGTTTATTTACCGCTTCATTAACTTCTTTTTCTGCATTAGTCTTCTGCGCAAAAGAAAAAGTTGTAGAAATTAATAAACACGAAAAAATTAAGAGTTTCCTGATCATATCTGGTCATTTAAGATTGATGTTGTAAACTTATCCAAAAGCCATTACATGAGCAACATATTCGTTATAATTTTCAACATTATTCCGTTTAAGGCTGATTTTAGTTAATTTTCTCCTTAAATATTGGATTTGCGGTTAAAATACATCAATTACGGCATAGCAATTGCTCCAACCGCTGCATTATAATCTCATTTATCTTAACGAATTTCATTTATGGAACAACCATCTACCTATCAATCTTCCTCAAAAAAGAAATTTATTTTTATTGGCCTGCTTGCTGTTTCAATAGCGGCAATTGTATTTATCTATTTCAATAGAAAAAAGAAAAACTACGAAGAAAACCAGGCTTATGCAAAATATATCGAAGCTTATACCTCGGGTACCATTTCTAAAAAGAGTTTTATCCGTGTCCACCTGGCTAATGCAGCAACAGGCATGCAGGATCTGGGCAAAGCAGATACGCGCGAGCTTTTCGACTTCTCCCCTTCTATTTCGGGAAAAACCTACTGGATAGATCCTCAAACCATTGAATTCAGACCTGATGAAAACCTTAAACCAGGTAAAAACTACGAGGCCACCTTTAAACTTTCGGAAGTTTCTGCTACAGAAAAAGGTCTGGAAGATTTTGATTTCGAATTTAAAGTCATTACACCAGGCCTGATGCTCGCTCAAAACGGATTGGTTTCGCAGAACAACACTTCTCTGGATTACATGAAACTCACCGGTGAGGTAACCACTGCCGATGTGGAAGAAACCAGTAAGATAGAAAAAACACTTTCCCTGGATTTTGATCAGAAATTAAAAATCAAATGGCAGCATGACCCTGCTAAAAATAGTTCGAAATTCACCATCGACAGCATTAAAAAAACGGGTAACGATCAGAATCTAAAAATAGAATGGGACGGTGATGCCATTGACGCAGATCAAAAAGGTGAGGTAGAAATTCGGGTTCCGGCAGTAAACAAATTTGAAATCCTCGATATGAAAGCCATTCAGGGTGAAGAGGATTATGCCCTGGTACAATTTTCAGAGCCGATTGGTGTTGGCCAGGATTTAACCGGGATGATTACGCTGGGCAACCTGAGCGATGTTAGGTACACCATTGATGCCAGTCAGGTTAAAGTATACGCTCCTGAAGAACTAAAAGGTAATTATGCCTTAAGTGTAAATGCAGGGGTTGAAAATATCAACGGCAAAACACTGCCTGGTGGTAAAGTAGCCAATCTTGTTTTCGAAGATAAACTACCTGCGGTTACCATTGCAGGTGCAGGCACCATTTTACCAAACTCCGGAAAACTGGTTTTACCTTTTGAAGCGATTAATTTAAAGGCCGTTGATGTTACGGTAATCAAAATTTACGAAAATAATATCCCGCAGTTTTTTCAAACCAATAGTTATAAAGATGGTAACGAATTGCGCAGGGTGGCCAAACCCATTCTGCAAAAAACGGTACGGCTGGATGAAGATAAGGCACTTAACCTCCATAAAAAGAACCGTTTTACACTCGATCTGGATAAAATGATTCGTACAGAGCCCGGTGCGATGTACAGGGTTACCATTGCTTTCAGACAGGAATACAATGCTTACAACTGTAAAACCGGAGAAGAAAAAAACAATGGAAGTGATGAAGATGCAGCATATGGCGATTACGAAGGTTATGGTGAAAAAATTGATGAGGATGATGATTTCTGGCAGCGCTACAACAATTATTACCCGCCTCATTATAAATGGAATGATAAAGATAATCCATGTACACCTTCTTTTTATACCAATGAACGCTGGGCCAGCAGAAACTTAATGGCCTCGAATATAGGTTTGGTAGCCAAACGCGGTAATGATAACAGTATGTTGATTGTGGCAACCGATCTATTAACCGCAAAACCATTAAGTGGTGTAAACCTGGAATTAATGGATTACCAGAAGCAGATCATTTTTACGACTAAAACTGATGGTGACGGTTTTGCCAGATTTGACCTGAAACGCCAACCATTTTTATTGATTGCTAAAAATGGCTCAGAACGTGGATACCTTAAATTAGACGATGGCAGCTCACTTCCTTTAAGCAGGTTTGATGTGGGTGGTGATGTAGTTCAAAGTGGCTTAAAAGGCTTTATTTATGGAGAACGTGGCGTTTGGCGTCCCGGCGATAGCTTATTTGTATCTTTTGTGCTGGAAGATAAACTTAAAAAACTGCCGGCCAATTATCCGGTAACGATGGAAGTCTATAATCCCAAAGGTCAGCTTTACAAAAGATTGATTAACGGGAAGCCTTTAAATGGATTCTATACTTTTAAAACCGCTACCGAAAGTACCGCGCCTACCGGTAACTGGATGGCCAAGGTAAAGGCTGGTGGTGCCACATTCACCAAAACCTTAAAAATTGAAACCGTCATGCCAAACCGTTTGAAAATTGATTTCAACATTGGCAATAGAACATATTTAAGCGCTGGAACTTCAGCCGCTACCCTATCGGCCAAATGGTTGTTTGGTGCCGTTGCACAAAACTTAAAAGCAAAGGTTGATGTAAACTTAAACACTACTGAAACTAAGTTTAAAGGGTTTGAGGGTTTTAGTTTTGATAATCCTACAGTTAACTTCCAATCGCAGGTTAAAACCATTTTTGAAGGTACATTAAACCAAAACGGTACCGCACAGATTAACACCAATCTCAATGAGAATAATACCGCGCCCGGTGTATTAAGGGCAAACTTTACGACTAAAGTTTTCGAACCCGGAGGTAATTTCAGTATCGATAATTTTAGTATTCCTTATCATGTGTACAACAGTTATTTAGGCATCCGTACCGAAAAAGGCGACCGCTTAAGTGGTATGTTGGTTACCGGGAAAGAACATAAAGTGGAAATTGTTAATGTAAATACCGACGGAAAATTATTGAGTGGCACCAAAACCGTTACGGTTGAGTTATATAAAACCCAATGGCGCTGGTGGTGGGAACAGGATGATCAGTATACCTATGCTAATTTTACCCAAAACCAATACAACAAATTAGTTGAAAGTCATCAGGTAAACTTGTTTAACGGAAAAGGAAGCTGGAATTTGCGCGTTGATGAACCAGAATGGGGCCGTTATTTAATTCTGGTACGCGATGTAAGTGGCGGACATGTTACCGGAAAATCGGTTTACATCGATTGGCCAGGCTGGGCACAACGCGAACAAGGCAGCAACCCAACAGAGGCCTCCATGTTATCTTTCACGGCAAATAAAGAAAAATTCACCGTTGGAGAAGATATTACCTTAACCATACCCACAGGTAAAAATGGAAGGGCACTCATCTCCATCGAAAATGGAAGCCGCGTTTTAAAAACCTTCTGGGTGGATACCAAAGCCGGACAAACGCAATTTAAGTTCAAGGCCGAGAAAGAGATGGCTCCTAATGTTTTCGCCAACATTACTTTATTACAACCGCACGCACAAACGGTTAACGACTTACCGATTAGAATGTATGGCGCTATTCCACTTGCTATAGAAGATCCGCAAACCATATTAAAACCGACCATTAAAATGGCCGATAAAATTAAACCGGAAACCGAAAATACCATCACTGTGGGCGAGCAGAACGGCAAAGCGATGACTTATACCATTGCGCTGGTTGATGAAGGTTTGCTTGACCTAACGCGATTTAAGACACCAGATCCGCATGGTGCATTTTATGCCCGCGAAGGTTTAGGTGTTAAAACATGGGATTTATTTGACTATGTACTGGGTGCATGGGGTGGAAATTTAGAACGTATTTTAAGTATTGGCGGTGATGGAAGCATCAACAAAAACTTAAACCCCGCAAAAGCCAACCGTTTTAAAGCAGTAGTTAAATTTATGGGGCCATTTACCATTGGTAAAGGCGAAAGTAGAACACATAAGTTTAAATTGCCACAGTACATCGGCGCCGTAAGGGCTATGGTAGTTGCCGGACAGGATGCGGCATATGGCTTTGCAGAAAAATCGGTTCAGGTTAAAAAGCCGTTAATGGTTTTGGCTACGCTGCCAAGGGTAATTGGCCCTGGCGAAAGTTTCACCTTGCCTGTAACCGTTTTTGCTACAGAGAAAAATCTTAAAAATGTATCCGTGCAACTTCAGACCAGTAATTTAATTGTTCATGGCACTAATAAACAACAGCTTTATTATAAGCAAACTGGTGAACAGATGACCTATTTTGAGGTGAAAGCACCAAATACCGTAGGTATTGCCAAAGTGAAGGTAATTGCACAAAGCGGAGCAGAAAAAACAGTTTATGATGTAGAAATGGATATCAGAAATCCAAACCCCTACGTAACCAATGTGGTTTCTGCAACCGTTCAGCCACATACCAAATGGGCTGTCAATTATTTACCGATCGGAATGACAGGTACCAATTCCGGATCGCTTGAGGTATCCTCTATCCCCGCAATCAACCTTGGCAAAAGATTGAGTTACCTTATTCAATATCCACATGGCTGTATCGAGCAGACTACTTCGGGGATATTCCCACAGTTATTTTTAGATCGTTTAAGCCCGTTAAACGAACAACAGAAAGCCAAAACAGAGAAAAATATCAAAGCCGGAATAAACAGGCTCAAAGGTTTCCAAACTACTGACGGCGGTTTATCTTACTGGCCTGGAGAAGGAACAGCTGACGAGTGGGGAAGTAATTACGCCGGACATTTCTTAATTGAGGCACAAAATGCCGGGTATACGCTACCGGTTGGACTTTTAGATGAACTATTACGCTTTCAAAAATCGAAAGCCACCAACTGGGCCCCTAATAGCAATAATTTTTATGGTGGCGATTTATCGCAGGCATACCGTTTGTATATGCTGGCATTGGCTAAAAAACCAGAAATGGCGGCTATGAACCGTTTAAAAGCCTTCCAGTATTTATCTGTTGCCGCAAAATGGCGTTTGGCAGCCGCTTATAAACTGGCGGGGCAAAATGAGGTTGCTCAAAACATGATCAGAGGTTTAGATACATCCATCCAGGCCTATAAACAATTAGGTGGAACTTATGGCTCTGATGTGCGCGACGAAGCGATGATTTTAGAAACCTTAACCCTGCTTGGTCAGAAAGCAAAAGCCGCCAGTTTATTGCAGCCATTAGCGGCCAAACTAGGCGAAAACACCTGGTATAGTACACAAACAACCGCTTATAGCTTGTTGGCTATTGCTAAATTCTGTGGTTCAAATCAATCTGCCAATAAATTGCAGTACCAATATATATTAGACGGAAAATCTGCCCCTGTAAATTCAAATCAATATATCAACAGTACACCGGTAACCTTTAAAGGAAATACCGCTTCGGTTACCAACAATGGAAATAATGTACTTTTTGTCCGTTTGGTTTTAGAAGGGCAACCGGTTGCTGGTCAGAATAACTTTTTACCTAACCGTCCTGATGTTTTGGACATGAGCGTGGCCTACAAGCGTTTAAACGGAAAAATTTTAGATCCGACTACTTTAAAACAAGGAACAGATTTCTACGCAGAGGTAACGGTAAAAAATCCTGGCAGAATGGGATACTACGAACAGATGGCCTTAACACAGATTTTCCCATCAGGGTGGGAAATTATCAACACCCGGGTAAATGATAACCAAAGTATCCTGGCTTCATCTCCTTTCACCTATCAAGACATTAGGGATGACCGTGTTTTCACTTATTTTAATGTAAGAGAAGGCGAAAGTTTGGTGTACAAGGTACTCCTTAATGCTTCTTACCTGGGTAAATACTATTTATCGGCCGTTCAATGTGAAGCGATGTACAACAATGATATCTCAGCAACTGAGTCTGGTAAGTGGGTGCAGGTGGTGAAATAGAATATACACAAATAGATTATGCAAAATAATGGTCGTAGCGAAACGCTACGACCTTAATAGAATCAATTAAAAGCAGCAACCATCCCAATGAAAATTATATTTATGATCTCAGTTTTTCTCGTTCCATTATATTCAATTGGACAAAAAGCAGGAATTGTATCCAACGTTAACTACCGGATGGGTTATGTTTACCTTAAAGGTGCATTTCAAACCAAATGTACTTGCCGAAAATGACTTTAGTTTCAATCTATTAACTTATTTAAATAGAAAGAATATCGAAAATAAGGAATTGGAAAATTTTGATTTTAGTGAACTTGAGTATTTTTCTGAGCGATATAAATACAAAAAAATGGTTGCTTATGCTGAAGATTTCTGCATTAAGAACAATCTGGATCAAATTATAATTATTAGGAAAAAAATGCGTACACCATAACAGATCCAATGCAAATGTTTTATGGGTTCGATCATGATTTTGGCATAGCCACATTAAGTATATGATAAGCATCCAATGTTATTCTATAATTTTTCTTTAATTAGATACATAAAAGGAAGTCATGATTTTAAACTGCTTTTTGCGCCAGGCTATAAAAATCACAAATTCGATGAAGTGGTTTTTGATAAAGGAAATTACAAACTCATTAACGATAAAGTGTTAATCCATTTTCGACCAGTTTTTGAAACAATATTAAATAAGGGCCTTGATCAATAATTTTATAAATTGCTTAAGCTTAGCAAAATCGATCATAAATAGTGTAGGATAAGCCAGATCATTAGGGCACTTAAAAAATGAGGGTAAAATTAAATTTATTTTACCCCCGTTTATATTTCGAGAGTAAATTTTACCCTTGTATAAATTACGAGTGTAAAATTTAACTATATTTACACTCGTTATACAAATACAGGTAAAATTTATCTCTGTTATGGAAAAGTTTAAACGAGAAATACCTTATAATAAATTACCCTTATTACCTCCTAATAAGGATATCGAAACCAGAAAAATATTGCTTAAAACAATTTCTGCAAGCAGAGCACTAGCTCAATTAAATGGTGCACTTGTTAATTTACCAAACCCAACACTTTTTTTAGATACCATTCATTTACAAGAAGCAAAAGCCAGCTCAGAAATTGAAAACATCATTACAACAAATGATGAACTATATAAAAACCTGGTGGCCGACAATAAGTTTGAGAATAGCTTGACAAAGGAGGTCTTAAATTACAAAGAAGCTTTGTGGTTAGGTTTAAAAAAATTAGAAAGAAAACCCTTTATCACCACAAATTTATGTATAGAGATAGTACAATGCATAAAACAGAACCAGGCAGCAATTAGAAACACACCAGGAACAACTTTAAAAAACAATAAAGGCGAAGTGATTTACACGCCACCCACAGGCGAAATTATTATTAGGGAAAAATTAGCTGATTTAGAAAAATTCATAAATAGCAACAAAGAAATTGATCCTTTAATAAAAATGGCGGTAATGCACTATCAGTTTGAGGCAATACACCCTTTCGCTGATGGAAATGGTAGGACCGGACGTATTTTGCTTTTATTATATTTAAAAATAAGTAAGCTTTTACACATTCCTGCAATTTATTTAAGCGGATACATCATCAAGAATAAAAATGATTATTATAAAAATCTAAAAGCTGTAACCGAAACTAACAACTGGGAGTCTTATATCATTTATATGCTGGATATGATAGAAGTTACAGCGAAAACAGGCATTACCCAATTGGAAAATATTACTAGATTGATGAATGTAACTGCCAATGAAATTAAATTGAGATTACCTAAAGTGTATTCAAAAGACTTAATTGAAATTTTATTCAAATTACCCTATACAAAACGGCAAACACTAACAAATGCAAATTTAGGAACACCTAAAACCGTCGGGAATTATCTTACTCTATTAGAGTCTAATGGTTTCTTAAAATCAACTAAAGTGGGAAAAGAAAAGCTTTATATCAATTATAAATTACTTGATATTTTGGAGAAAAATTAAATACGCTTGAGTATGAATTTACAAATAAAACCGCTCAAATTTTAATTTTAAAGTTCCTTATTTTCAAAAACGACATGAACAAAATCCCAAAAGCTTTCCTCATTGCTGATCTTATTTGCTTTGCATTGCTTTTGGCTTTCCTTTTTTCACTGCCATTCAAACTTTTCAAAACACCTACCTCCTATGTTGTCGAGGCCAGTAATGGTCATTTATTAAGTGCTGCAATTGCCAGCGACGGACAGTGGCGCTTCCCGGTAGCCGATAGCGTACCCGTGAAATTTAAGGATTGCATTATTGCTTTCGAAGATAAAAGATTTTATAACCACTTTGGCGTAGATCTATTGGCCATGAGCCGAGCCTTGCGACAAAACTGGCGAGCTAAAAGTGTGGTAAGCGGTGGTAGTACATTAACCATGCAGGTCATCCGTTTATCACGAAAACAAGACCGAACGGTTTGGCAAAAATTATTGGAAGTGATTTTAGCTTTTCGCCTGGAAATAAAATATTCAAAGGAAGAAATTATAGGCCTATATGCAGCTAATGCACCATTTGGAAGTAATGTAGTGGGATTGGAAGCCGCGAGCTGGCGGTATTATGGTCGCGATGCTAAAACGCTTTCCTGGGGAGAGATGGCCACATTAGCCGTTCTTCCCAACAGCCCATCATTGGTTCATCCCGGCAAAAACTCGACCAGGCTTGTTAAAAAAAGGAATGATCTTTTGGATAAACTGGCTCAGTTAAAATACATCGATCAGGCAACAGCAAATTTATCCAAGCTAGAGCCTGTTCCGGGCAGACCCCTGCCCCTGCCTCAAAATGCCCCACACTTATTGAACCGTTTTAAAGCAGAACGCTCAAACCTTGAAATTTCATCAACCAGAATTACTTCTACATTGGATGAAAATATACAACTAAAAGTTAACGCCATATTAAACAGATATAACAACCGCTATCGGGCAAACGACATCAACAATATTTCTGCCTTGGTACTTGATGCCAGAACCGGTCAGGTTGTAAGTTATATAGGTAATATCTATCAACCAGAAAATACCGAATTGCAAAGTCATGTAGATATGATTAAAGCTCCACGGAGTCCTGGCAGTACCTTAAAGCCATTGCTTTATGCCAGTATGATGAACGATGGCTTTATATTGCCGCATACCATAATTCCAGACATCCCTACTCAAATAGCCGGCTATTCACCACAAAATTACGATCTGGGTTACGATGGTGCTATTGCTGCCGATAAAGCGCTGAGCCGCTCTTTAAATATCCCTGCGGTGAAAATGTTGCAGCAGTATAAGTATGAACGTTTTTACGATAAATTAAAAAAACTGGGAATAGGAACATTGAACCAGCCGGCAGATCATTATGGTTTATCGTTAATTTTAGGTGGCAGTGAAGTTACAATGTGGGATTTAGCCAACACTTACATGGGCATGGTGCGTACACTGAACCATTTCAACACCTACAAAGGCCTCTACAATCCTGAAGATTATAAACAGGCAAGTTACTTTAATCATAAAACGAAAGAAGAAAAAGACTATCAGCGTAACTCATTTTTAGATCATGGTGCAATATGGGCAACCTTTAATGCCATGGAAGAAGTAATGCGCCCGGGTGATGAAGGTTTATGGGAACAATTTTCCTCGTCGCAGCGGGTAGCCTGGAAAACAGGTACCAGTTTCGGTTTTCGCGATGCCTGGGCTGTAGGTTTAACACCAAATTATGTGGTATGCGTTTGGGTGGGTAATGCCGATGGCGAAGGCCGGCCGGGATTGGTAGGAATAGAAGCTGCTGCACCGGTGCTTTTTGATATTTTTAGATTATTACCCAATGGAAAATGGTTCGAAACTCCTGTAACCAAACTCAAAAAACTTAACATATGTAAACAAAGTGGTTATAAAGCAGGAGAATATTGTACAGATGTGATTCAAGAACTTGTTCCGGCTGCCGGAGAAAAGACAGCTGTTTGTCCTTTCCACAAATTGGTTCATTTAGATAAAACGGGTACTTTCAGGGTTACGGACCAATGTGAAAGTACCGCAAAAATGCAGCATAAAAGCTGGTTTATTTTACCGCCAGCTATGGAATATTATTACAAAATAAAAAATAGCGACTATAAATCGCTTCCCCCCTTTAAAGCTGGCTGTGACCTTTCGGGCGGAAACAGTGTGATGGAAGTTATTTACCCTAAAAATAATGCGATAGTTTATATCCCCCTGGAACTGGATGGATCAAGAGGTAAAATTGTAATTAACGCAGCGCACAGAAATCCAGGTGCTAAAATATATTGGCACATTGATGATGAATATGTAAGCACCACCACTAATTTTCATCAATTGGCCATTAGTCCGCCTCCCGGTAAACATACCTTAACTCTGGTGGATGAGAATGGCGAGCGGCTGGTGCAGGTTTTTACGGTTTTGGATAAGGAGAAGAAGTAAAAGCAAATTTGCTTGTATTTATGCTGATGTAACACAAGTAGTCTAAAAGAAGAAACTTGCGGTTTACTAAGAATGCACGCCAATTAAATAATTTAATATCAGGAAATGACTGGTTCGTGGTACTTGGCGGCTTGTTGTCCCGCTTTCCGTTACAAGCACCGCTGAAAAGCGGAGGCTTCCACTCCAACCGGGTTCAGGCACAGGGGCTTCCGCGCCCTGCCCCCACGAAAATGAAGTACTACATTAGCCATTTAGCCCCGGTTGCAGCGATACCCTGCAGCAACGAGGTACGAGGCAGCGAAGCGTATAAGCGAAAAACGGGAAGAAACTTTGTTATTAGTAGAAATTTGCGCTCCCAATGCATCAATCATTTTCGAAACAATGCAAATAAAACTTTTAAAAACCTGAAATCAGCATAGTCTTTTTCCAAAACAATTAAATCAAGTTAATTAAACCTCCGTTCTTGTAACCACCAACTGCCGCGAAATGGTTCCATACACGATTAAATACTGCGCAATCATATAAGTTGCCATAATTAAAGCCCCGCTTTGTGGTATAGGCTGAGCGAATTTATTTACGGCCAGAATACTATCAGACAGTAAGAAAAACAATGCCCCATATAAAATGAGTTTAAAGCTGAAAATGTTCACCTTACCATATCGGTTAAAGGCCATGATAGCCATAACGGTAATAATAATGGCATACATTAAAACGGGGAATTGCATAGGGCCTAGCTTAGGCTGCAGGTAGAAAAACAACCCTGAACAAAAGATGGCAAAAGCGCCTACAACCCATAAAAAATAGGGTGTTTTGTGATTAGGATTCGATTTATGATCGAGTGTAAATGCCCTGATATAAAAAATATGGCAAACTACAAATGCAATTAATCCATATATAAAAAAACTTGTTTTATCGTTTTGGATCATGAGCAAAATATCACCCATACATGCAAAAATTAACCCGGTAAAAATCCGCTTATGAAAACGTCCCTTTAAATAGGTGCTGAGATAAAGCCACACTAAAAGCACAACAGCTATTAATGGCTTTGTAAAAGTACGCAGCTGAATGTTATTGGCATATTCTGCATATAGCAGAACGACAAATAAGAGGAAAAATATAAAAGAAAATAACCTGGTCTTCATCAGTACTAGAAATTGGCTTGTTCAAATTAAAAACCAAATTACGGATATTAACCGTATAGCCGCAAAAATTAACTGATATCCGATCGGTAATTTCAAAAAACAGCACCAATAATTACCAAATAATCAATCATCAGATTGCGGTATAATTTCAGCTTTTGCGGCCTCGATATCAAGCAAAACCTGATTAACACAAGTGGTTAAATGTTCATTCACCTTATGCTCCCAAAACCGCATCACAGTATAATCTTTAGTAGTTAGGTGCTGGTTAATATATTTATCGCCTGTATATGGCGTTCAATCTTCGGAATCCAGAAACCCGGGTTTGTCTTTATCGCAGATTTCTTTTCCCCATTTGTAACCCTGCCAAAAATCCCCAACCATAAATAGGACAAGCCTGTATTTATTGATAACCATATCTGGTTTGCCGGGAAAATTTTCAGGATGCAGCCTGAAACTGACATTTTTAGCCCATAGAGCTTTACGCAGTTTTAATTCGGGCAAACTATTTTTTGCCTTAATTTTAGACATATTCTTACTTCGCTGTGCGGTCGTGTAAAAAACAGCTCTTTCTTCAAAGCGGGGAACTTTAATATCTTCTTCATGGTATGGTTTGGGATCCATAATTAAGGAAACCCGACGTATTTGTGAATGGTTTAAAACAGGCACAAAAACACGATAAATAGACAAACCCTAAGCGCCTCCTCATTTAAAGGAGGTGAGCTTGGGCCGAAGCGTTAATACAAAAAGTATAATTTGAAGTAAATTGCAGAAAAGTGTGCTTATTCAGTTGGCAGAAATTAATCCTGCCAACTTCGTAAGCATAGATATCCTTATTATCTGGTTCGAAGATTGAAAATCATTCTAACATCTCCCAACAGGTTATACAGATAGGTGTATTTCCTTTATGGATCGTTTAATTTTCTTGATGAATCTTTTTACTGCTTTCATTTACTTATCACCAAAACCAGACTTTTACAGCTCTGATTTAATCATTATAACAATTTTTAAAAACGGAAACTGTTGCATCTATTGGCACAAAATCCATAGTTTTGGTTTTTATCAGTTATACCTATGCCTTTAAAACGAAATACGCTAATTTTTATACTCGCCATACTACTTGTTGCTTTTACTTATTTAAGTTTTTTTATTGCACAACATCCCATATTCGATTTTGACATTAAAACTTCATTATTTATTCAGCAATACCACACAGACTGGTTGGATCAATTAATGCTAGCCATCAGTTTTTTCGGCGAACTCCCCTATTCATTACTTTCGGTAGTTATAGTGGCCGCCATATTTTATCAGCAGAAATATAAGCGTGAAGGAATATTTATTTTAACAGTTTTATTATCGGGATTAATTATTCTGGGCATAAAAAATGTAATCAACCGTCCACGCCCAACTGCATTTTACGTGCGGCTGGTAGAAGTGAACCGATTTCAAAGTTATCCCAGCGGGCATGTACTTTCTTACACCCTCTTTTTCGGGTTTTTAATCATTTTGATGAATACGCTGAAAGACGTGCCAAAGCTGACCAGAAATATAGTAACCTATATTTCAGCATTCTTAATGATAAGCATTGCCCCATCCAGAATTTACCTGGGTGCACATTGGCTTACCGATACGGTAGGTGGTTTTTTGTTAGGCTTAATATGTCTTTTCCCGCTTTGCTACTTTTATTTTAAAAAGAAAAAAGTTTAAGCTTTTGCCTGCAGTTTTTCTTTCTTCCTTACCCTGCATAAAGTTTCAATCCGCATCCCCAGGTAGCTCGCTAAAAATTTTAGTGGAACTCTGGATTTTATCGTTGGATAACCTGTTTTAAATTGTTTGTATCTAATTTCGGCAGAAGGGATTCGTGATAAGATAGACCGCTCTTGCGACATGTGGTAATGGATAGCCAATAATTTTCTGGCCAAAATATTGGTCTCCGGAAATTGTGCATACATATCATCAATAAAACGATATGGGAGTATAATCAATTCAGAATCTTCCAGCGCCTGGTATTGTTCTTGGTAGGTCGGTATAAATGCCCCATGATTTCTGATCCGCCCAATCAGGTGATTTTCATCTGTCAACCAGGCCGTAATGTCCTTCCCTTCATCCAGTATAAAAGCGCGTACCAGGCCTTTAACGATAAAGAATAAACAATCTCCGTTAATATGATTCAAGTTGGGCAAAACCTCATTCTTGCGTACGGCAATTTTGAAAGTTTCCTTTTTTCCCCGGTCAATTATTTCTTTTCTTAACGGTTGCAGCTCATTTAAATACTTAATAAATGTATCGCCTTCATCGTAGGCATCGGTCAAATTATTTATCATGTGTTTTTAGAAAATGTGTAAGTTATCACTTGGATATCAGATTTCCAAAACATGAAAACGAACATAAAAGCCAAAATTATATTGAAGAATTTATATTTTAACATAATCATAAAAAATTCTGATAATTTTGCCACCATGAATGATAAACCCAAAGCTTTCCTTTTTGATCTTAACGGCACCATGATTAACGATATGGCTTTTCACAACCGTGCCTGGCATAATATACTTACCGAAGATTTAGGTGCAAGCATAAGCTTCGATGCCGTTAAAAAACAGATGTACGGTAAAAACCAGGATCTGTTGGAACGTGTTTTTGGTGTTGGCCATTTCTCGCAGGAACAAATAGATCAGATTTCCATCGAAAAAGAACACAGGTATCAGGCAGCCTATAAAAAGCATTTGGCGTTAATAAGCGGCTTAGGCGATTTTTTGGAAAAAGCGAAACAATCGGGTATTCAGATGGCCATTGGTTCGGCAGCTATTCCTTTTAATATTAACTTTGTGCTCGATAATTTAAACATCCGTTCTTACTTTAATGCCATAGTAAGTGCCGAAGATGTGGCCAATAGTAAACCGGATCCGGAAACCTTTACCAAAGGGGCCGAAATTTTAGGTGTTGCAGCTAACCATTGTATCGTTTTTGAAGATGCACCAAAAGGTGTTGAGGCTGCACTCCATGCAGGGATGAAATGTATAGTGCTGACAACCATGCATACCCGGGAAGAATTTTCTGCTTACCATAACATTATTGCTTTTATAGAAGATTATACCGATCCTGTTCTACAGGAACTTTTCTAAACAATACGGCCCGAATTAATCAGGCCGTATTATGTTAATCATGATTTGCAATCAATCGTCAAACCGACTATTTTGTGAATTTATATATAGAGCTTGTTTTATAAATCTGGCCTGGTTTTAAAACTGTTGACGGGAAAGCGGATTGATTGGGTGAATCTGGAAAATGCTGGGTTTCCATGGCAATCGCCGTTCTGAAATCATCTTTGGCACCACTTTTAAAGGTGTTTTTACTTTGCATGAAATTTCCGCTATAAAATTGTAAACCTGGCTCCTGCGTATAAATATCCATTATTATACCCGACTGATCTCCTTTTACCGTAGCTGCATGGAACATACCCATGGCTTTGGTTTTATTGAGTACGTAGTTATGATCATAACCTTTACCAAAGGTTAGTTGTTCATTTTTATCGTTTATGCGTTTACCAATAGTTGTTGCAGTGGTGAAATCGAACGGTGTGCCTCTAACCTTTTCTATTTTTCCCGTCGGGATCAGCGTAGAATCAACGGGCGTATATTCATCTGCATAAATCTTCACCTCATGGTTCAAAATCTCGCCACTTCCGTCGCCATTCAAATTAAAAAAAGCATGATTGGTTAAATTTACAACAGTAGTTTTATCCGTTCTTGCTTCATAATCCATCTTCAATTCATTATCAGCTGTCAACGTATAAGTGACTTTGACATCTAAATTACCCGGAAAATTCTCGTCGCCATCTTTTGACAAATAGTGCAGCACCAAGGTATTGTCATTGGGTTGGCTGGCATCCCAAACCACGTATTGATAGCCTTTTTTCCCGCCATGCAGGGTGTTCTGTCCGTTGTTGGTAAACAGCGAATAGGTTTTGCCATCAAGTGTAAATTTTCCTTTGGCAATCCGGTTACCATACCGGCCAATGGTTGCACCAAAATAAGGCTCTGTAGATTTTTCGTAATCGCCAATACTTTTAAAACCCACCACTACATCTACCATTTTACCGTTTTTATCTGGCATTAATAAACTAACCAGGCGCCCGCCATAATTGGTAAAAATGGCCTCCGCACCATCTTTATTCTTTAAAGTGTATAAAGCAGTTTGTTTACCATCAATTACCTTTTTAAAAGAATCGGCAACTAATTTTACAACCGCTACAGATTCGCTTTTTAAAGTATCTGTTGAGGCAGATTTTTTGGTTTCGGACTGGCACGAAGCTAACCCGGTTGCAGCCATAACACATAGGCCCGCTAGTGATTTTAATTTCATAAATTGGAATATCTGGTTTAGATTTTATGATAAATATATTACTTATTTTTACAAATAAAACGATTTAGCAGATTTAATAGAGATTATATTAACAAGTAAATCAAAAATGAATCAGCAACGATACGATTTGTACAATGGATGATAATGAATTGTAGAGATATTACATTACTTAACCGTAACTTTCATAAATTAAGCTTCAGATATGACCGGTGATTATTCCTGAAGAAAAACACGCTTAAGCTATCTCAATGCCAATTATTTGCATCCATAGACACCCTGTTGACTCCATCTTCCCAACGCATGCTGATAAATGTTAGCCTACATCCGCTAAAATCCGTTAAAACTGATTATTATTGCGACAACCAAAACCCAAATATGAATCAAATCATTTCAACAGATCGTTACAACAAAATGTTATATCGCCGTTGTGGAAACAGTGGCTTAAAACTGCCGGCCATATCATTAGGCTTATGGCATAATTTCGGGCATGTAAACGTTTTTGAAAACAGCAAAAACCTTATCTATACAGCTTTTAACAACGGAATTACTCATTTCGATTTAGCCAATAATTATGGTCCGCCCCCTGGATCGGCTGAAGAAGTTTTCGGTAAAATACTTCAGGAAGATTTTAAGGGTTATCGTGATGAAATGATTATTTCGAGCAAAGCAGGATATACCATGTGGGATGGTCCGTATGGCGATTGGGGTTCCAAAAAATACCTGGTTTCCAGTTTAGACCAAAGCTTAAAACGCATGAAACTGGATTATGTAGATATTTTTTACCACCATCGTCCGGATCCCGAAACACCACTGGAAGAAACTATGGGTGCTTTAAGCCTGATGGTTCAGCAGGGAAAAGCTTTGTATGTGGGTATTTCGAATTATCAGGCCGAAGAAGCTGAAAAAGCGATTAAAATTTTAGAAGATAACGGTACTCCATGTTTAATCCATCAACCTAAATATTCGATGTTTGAACGTTGGGTAGAAAATGGTTTGCTTGATGTTTTAGCGCAAAATGGTGTGGGTTGTATTCCATTTTCGCCATTGGCACAAGGTTTACTTACCGATAAATATCTGCATGGCATTCCCCCCGATTCAAGAGTGGCTACAAGCGGTATTTTTCTGAAAGAAAGTAATATCACGCCAGAGAAATTATCCATCATTGATAAATTAAATGATGTAGCTAAATCGCGTGGACAGAAATTGGCACATATGGCGTTATCCTGGATATTGAAAGATGATAGAATTACAACTGTATTAATAGGTGCCAGTAAAACAGAACAAATAACAGATTCAATTAAAGCATTGGATAATATTCAATTTAGCGAAACTGAAATTAAATTGATTGATGAGATTTTAGGTTAAAAAACAGCCGTATCTTCAAGCTGGAATCGAATGTAATCTATGTTAGATCTTCAGCACAGCTAAATATCATCTGATGGATAATTCATTTTATAAAATCAATATAAATGGATAGATATTAATGAAGTTAAATGGTATCGAAGTATCATTTCGACCGCAGTGCCTGCCCGTACAGGCGGGGAGAAATCTTTTAAACCAGGTTTTAATAATTCGGTTAAAAAGATCTCTCCATTTCGCTGCGCTACAGTCGAGATGACGATCTTTTTTTCGGGGAGTCTGTTAATGATCATGTAGTTGAAGGTATTGACCTGCGATTTATCAAATTAAAGAAGTCTTCGACTACGCTTAGACTGACAACTATGGCGTTTAATTTAATGACATCGGGCGCTTGCGGGACCTGAAGACGATTTGGAAATACCTATAGTTTCATCAATTACACTAAAACCAAATGAGATTATAAGGGTTTAAGAAATGAATCTATTACATTTCTTCATTTATGGCAAGAGCCAATAATTCTATTTATAGTGCTTTAGCAGCAAATTTACTAATCGCAGTAACCAAATTTATTGCAGGGGCGTTTACCAACAGCTCTTCAATGATTGCAGAAGGCATTCACTCTACTGTTGATACCAGCAACCAGCTTTTATTACTTTATGGGCTAAAAAGAAGCGTAAAACCACCAGATAAATCACGTCCGTTTGGCTATGGTAAAGAGCTGTACTTCTGGTCTTTCATCGTATCAATCATGATTTTTGGTTTAGGTGGTGTGGTGTCGATATCCCAAGGTATCGCACACATCCGTCACCCTGAAATTTTAGGAAATCCAACATGGAACTATGTGGTATTGGGTTTATCTTTCATTTTCGAAGGTGCTTCATTGCTCATTGCGATGAAAGAATTTAATAAAACACGCAAAGGTTTACCCTGGTGGAAAGCGATCATTAAAAGTAAAGATCCGTCTGGCTTTTTAGTACTGTTTGAAGATGGCGCTGCAGTTTTAGGACTAGTGATTGTTTTTATTTTCATGGTACTTAGCCACAACCTAAACTTACCAATTTTAGATGGTTTGGCTTCCGTTCTGGTAGGTACGCTTTTAATTTTCGTATCATTTATATTAGCAAGGGAGAGCCGCAGCCTCTTAATGGGCGAAGGTTTAACTCCGGAAACGCAGCAAAAAATTAAAGATCTGGTAGAAAATGATCCGGATGTGATTACGGTAACCAGTGTTTTGTCTCAATATCAATCGCCCAAAGAAGTTTTATTGGTACTCATTCTCATCTTTAACGCACAATTAAATACCACAGATTTAACCAATGCCATTGACAGGCTGAGAGCTAAAATTAAAGCAGAGTACGATGTAGTTAAATTTGTGATTATCCAGCCACAATCTGCTGATGTAAAAGAAAATGATTTTAGCGAGGACATCCAACTGGAGTAGATTTTCTTTTAATGAAGGGAAAGATTATCGCCCTTCTGTTTTCCAGGAGGACGATAATAATAAGAATTGGTACTTGATTAATCTTCAGCGATTTTATCCCGCACTTAATTTCTAGATTACCTGCAGCACAATTTTCCCTCGCGTGTGTCCCTGTTCGCTTTCTATCTGGGCCTGTTTTGCGCTGGTAAAAGGCAAAACTTTTTCAATAACAGGTTTAACTTTTCCTGAATCGATCAAGCTGGCTATCTCGGTTAACTGAGCAGGAATTGACTGTGCCATAAAACCGATCAGGTGAACTTTTTTAGCCTTGGCTTCAGACGCAAATTCGGGCATTAAAGTAGTAACTACCCGCCCGCCTTCTTTTAATATATTTAATGATTTAAGTTGCGTTTCTTTTCCAACGGTATCTAAAACGAGGTCCACACCTTTTAGTACAGACTCAAAATCTTCCATTTTATAATCTATAACTTCATCAGCACCTAAACGCTTCAGGAAATCAGCATTGCTGCTTGATGCCGTACCAATTACGTAAGCACCTTTCCATTTTGCAAACTGTACGGCATAAGTTCCTACCCCACCAGCCGCCGCATGAATCAATACTTTTTGTCCGGCTTTTAGCAAACCGTGATCAAATAAGCCTTGCCATGCCGTTAAACCTGCCAATGGCACAGCGGCTGCTTCGGTATGTCCTATGCTGGTTGGTTTAATACTGATGATACTGGCTTTTACGACGATGTATTCAGCGTAAGCACCATTTTTTGTAGGATCGGGTCTACCATATACTTCATCGCCTTTTTTAAATGCACTTACTTTTTCACCTACTTCCTCAACTGTACCGGAAACATCCCAGCCCAGGGTTAGTGGTAATTTAGCCGGAAATTTATCTTTACGGTGTCCTTCCCTGATTTTCCAATCCACCGGATTAACACTGGTTGCATGTACTTTAATCAATACTTCATCGGATGCTGGTTTGGGTACCGGAATATCATCAATCGATAAAACTTCCGGACCACCAAACTCATGGATTCTAACTGCTTTCATATAGGATATTTTTATTTGATGTACACTGTTTTAATATTTACAAACTCATGGATTCCGAACATACTTAACTCGCGCCCGTAGCCAGATTGATTGATACCGCCAAAAGGCAAAGCAGCATCTGATTTTACACCTTCGTTTACAAAACAAGAACCTGCCGCAAGCTTATTCCGGGCAATATCTTCGGCCAATGCCGCATTTCTAGTAAAAACGGCTGCTCCCAATCCGAAATTTGTATCGTTAGCAATGCGGATCGCATCATCAGTATCTTTTGCCGTTATAATCGCAGCTACCGGTCCAAATATCTCCTCATCATATGCCAGTACCCCCTTTTTTACATGGCTTAAAATAGTGGGCTGGTAATAAGCATGGTTACCATCCATAACTGGAATTTCTCCTCCAAGAATACATTTTGCACCCTGTTCTATACTTTTTAAAACCTGCTGATGTAATTCATCCCGAAGTTCTGCCCTGGCCATCGGACCAAGGTCTGTATCTGTAATTAATGGGTCGCCAGTTTTTTTATTTTGCATTTCGGCTTTAAAAAGCCGGGTAAATTTTTCTTCTACCGATTTGATTACGATGAAGCGTTTGGCTGCAATGCAACTTTGCCCGTTATTGATTAATCTGGCTTCCGCACATACTTTCGCTGCGTTTTCTAAATCTGCATCTTCCAGAATAATATACGGATCGCTACCACCAAGTTCAAGTACTGTTTTCTTTATCAATTTACCAGCTTGTTCAGCTACTTTTTTACCAGCTTCGGTACTTCCGGTTAGTGTAACCGCTTTGATATGTGGATTTTCGATTACCTTGGAAATAGCTTTGCTATTGCAGATTAACGTCTTAAAAATATTCAGGGGAAATCCCGCATCTGCAATTATCTGTTCTATTCCGAGCGCGCAACCTGTAACACCTGATGAATGTTTTAATACTCCGCCGTTACCGGCCATCAACGCAGGAGCAAGAAAGCGAAATACCTGCCAGAAAGGAAAATTCCAGGGCATAATGGCCAAAACCACGCCAATTGGCTGAAAACTCACATAACTTTTGGATGCATTGGTGTTGATCATTTGATCGGCTAAAAATTCTGAACCATTTTGAGCATAATATTCACAAACCGAAGCACATTTAAGTATTTCGGCCACACCAGCCTTTAATGGTTTACCCATTTCTAAAGCCATCAATTCGGCCAATTGATCTTTACGCTCATTTAAGAGCTTTGATACCTCTAACAGTAATCCGGAACGGGTTTGAAAATCTGTTTCTTTGTATTTTAACCATACCTGGTGCACCTGCCCGATTTTTTGATCAATCGCGTTTTCAGTATCCTCCTGATATTTTTTTATGATTGACCCGTTTATAGGGTTTATAGATAAAATGCTCATTTGATTATAACAAACGAGCATTTTAAATTGTGTTTTTTATTTGAATATTATCGGGCTACGAAGCAAGAGGAATGCAGAAATGAAAAATAGAACCAGTACCATACTCGCTCTCTGCCCAGATTTTACCCTGATGCAAATTTATAATCTCGGCACTGAGGTATAAACCTATCCCAAAACCCGAAATGGTTTTAGTCTGGAGACTTTCTACACGATAAAAACGGTCAAAAAGTTTTTCCAGGTCATGGGTCTTTATGCCAATGCCATGATCGGTTACAGAAACATATACTTCATTGCCCATAATTACCGACTGAACCCAAACCGCACTGTTTTGATCTGAATATTTTACAGCATTACTGATCAGATTGGAAACAACGGAACCAATTTTATCCTGATCTGCATAAATTAGTTTACGGTCTCCAGCTTCAAAATTAATCTGATTGGTGGGATATATCAATCCTAAATCTTCTACCACATCAGAAATCACTTTATCTAGATCAAAATACGATAGATTCAATTGAATTTTTCCTGATTCTAAACGCGATACATTTAAAAAAGAACTGATCAATGTACTCATTTTTCTGATCTGCTTTTGTACTTTAGCGAGTGTATTGACCACAAAAAGATCTGTTAAGCCCCGGCTCTGCAATAATTGTACGTAAGCGCTGATTGAAGTCAGGGGCGTTTTAAGCTCATGACTTACCATACTGATAAAATCATTTTTTTGCTGCTCTTCCTTTATGCTGATTAAAATCTGTTCCTGATCTAGTGCTTCACGTTGTAATTCAGTTTCTTTAATGGCATTTTTAGCTTTTACCATATCAGTAACATCACTTGCGGTATGAAGAATACAATACGGTATTCCTGATTCATCCTTAATGGGCCTGTATTCGTAAGTATAGTAGGCCGTCTGTAACTTACCCTCCCTCATCGTTTCCGCCGGGATCGCATCACCCTTATCTGTAATACCAGTTAGCAACACATTTTTTAGCATGTTGATAAATGGCTGCCCTTTTAATTCAGGCACTGCATCTTCCAGGGGTTTGCCGATAACGGACCGGTCTTTACCCCAAAAATCAATCATGGCATCATTTGCCATTTCAATGACAATATGCTCTGAAGTATATATGGCTGTGGCATTTTTTGATAAGAAAAGAACCTCTAAAAGCTGATCATTACTTAAAACCTTTGAATAACTTTCCATATCTACCGTAGAAATTAAAATTTGATTATTCTCATATTCTGAATAAATCAAATAAACTAAGTATCATACAAGTTAAACTTCATAAATGTTTGGCTAATCTCTTAAATTAATGATTTTTATCAATCTTTTCTTTGCGACAAAACTACTGTAAGTGATGGACTTGAAGTTGATTTAACAGGTGCTATTTTAACCGGGTTAAATTTTACTGCAGGATTTAGCTACAACTTTATGCGCTTCACCAACACACCTGATGTTACCGGGATAATTGAGGATGTTCGTTTGGTTGGCACAACTAAAAACACGGCTAACGCTACCTTATTCTATACGCTGCAGGACGGAGCAATAATGGGTTTAAAATTGGGTGCTTCTGCATTTTATACAGGCAAGTGCAATGGGGGCCGGAATGATACCAAGAATGCAACAAGCTTGAGGCTGATTCCGTTAAGCGCCTTTACCACATTCGACCTTTCGACAGGATATGACTGGAAAAAATTCTCGCTTCTGGCAAAAGTTTCTAGTCTTACCAATGCATTGAATTATTTTGTGCACGAAAATTACAGCGTAAATCCCATTGCCACACGCCAGTTTTTGACCACATTATCTTATAGATTCTAACGATAAACAGAGGTTATATCACCAAGCGGAAATTCTAGATATATGATGTCAAGCTCATCTTTCATTGAGCTTGACGTAATATCAAAATGCCGAAGATCCAGCCAGCAAACATAGCTAACCCGAACGGCCATAAAATACCAGCTATAAGGTAGACAACGAACAGTTGATCTTATAAAAAATTATACAATGATTAATATGGTACCTGATTTAGATAATTTAAAGTAATAGTGATATTCACTATGACGCTTTATTTTTTCAATTTCACATACCTTCCCGGACTTACCATATTCATCGGATAAAATATCACCAATTTTAATGTTGTCCAACTGGTTTATGTTAAGTGATGCTCTTTTAATTAGGGTAGTTTTTTTTTCCATAATGATTGCGTTTTTAAGCATTTACGCATTCAAAAATACTTTGGTTTCAATGGAACATAAATTACTTACTAATAAGTATCAAAAACACTTATTTATAGTGTTAATTATATTAAAACTATAATAATATCATACACTAAATATTTATTACTGAATAAGGCTTCCCCCTTTTAATTATTAACCATAATTAAAAAGGGGGAAATATCAATTCGTTTTGATGCAAAATCAATTGATTTAAATGACTTACGACTATTTAATTGTTTTCTGTTTACAATAAGGCTTCGAACAGCACGCTATTGGATTTTGACCAGAACCTCCTATCTAAATTTTTCTATATATCGTAATAAAATGCAAAAAAAATGCCTCCGGTTTATTGGAGGCGGGTTATTTATTCTGCGTCGTAAATGACAACCTTTTCAAAGTAAATTCTGAATTCATCTAAAAACGCTTTGTGCAATGGATGAACCTGATAAACATCATGCGCGGCCAAATCTTCAAATAATAAAAGCAGGCTAAAGGTATAAGAGGTATCTACAACAGCACGCTCAATGGGTGCTGGTATACCGATATGAAAAGTTTTAACAACTTCAATGTTTTCTAATGTTTGTAAGCTATTGCGAAAAGCAAATTTCTGCTCATCGGTGGTGTCGGCTTTTAGCCAGAATAAAACGTGGTGTGCTATCATTTTTATTTTTTTGCCAAATATAATGAAAGCATTAAAGAAGCCGGCCTTATCCAAAAACACTTTTAGCTTTATCTACCGCTTTTACTAAATCAATCCCTTTACCCAATACCCCTTTAAACAGATCACCTTCTGCTTTTAGGCGATCAATGGCATTAAAAATATTAAAATCTTTCATTTTTAAACCAGGTTTAACCTCATCCCAATGTAATGGCATTGATACCGTTGCACCAATTTTTGGACGTAGAGAATAAGGCCCGGCTATGGTTGCCCCTGGCCTGTTCTGTAAAAAATCGAGATACATTTTTCCTTTTCGGGCATTGATTATCCGCTCCAGAGAAGTATACTCCGGTAATTGATTATGCACCAGGTTAACCACTATTTTGGCGAACATCTGGCTTTGCTCGTAACTATATCTGGCATTTAACGGAATATAGATATGTATTCCGGTTGAACCTGATGTTTTACAATAACTGGGAACATCGATCGCATCCAATACCTTTTTAGTTTCCAATGCTGTCTGCACCACCTGATCGAAAGACTGTTTATCAGGATCTAAATCAATTACACAGTAATCGGGATGGTCAGGGCTTTGAATCCGGCTAAACCAAGGATTCATTTCTATACAGCCTAAACTGGCCATCCAAAGCAAAGAAGCTTCATCCTTTCCAACGAGGTATTCTTTTTTTTCACCTTCTCCGTTTTCGTAAGGGAAAGTTTCGGCCCAGTCAGGCGCCTTTCCCTTTACATCTTTCTGGTAAAAACTGGCACCATGTATGCCCCCCGGAAAGCGGTTAAGCGATTGCGGACGGTCTTTAAGGTAGGGCAAAATATATTCAGCAACCTGATAATAATAATTGAACATATCTCTTTTTGTCACCTTATCTTCCGGCCAGTATATTTTGCTCAGGTTGGTAAATTTAAGTTCATGGCCTTTAATTTTTCGTACCTGAGTTTCATCTTTCGGATTTAATAATGTTTTAGGAACTTTGCTTTCCGGTGCTTTTATTGCCTTTGCATGCGGGTTTTGCTTTTCATTATCATCAACAACTGTTTCTGTTTGCATTTCCACCTCTCTTACCACTTCTTTAGCTTTTTTATCTTCACGCATGCCTTTAAAAGAAGGATGACGGAAAACACCATCATCAGTTACTTCGGTAAAAGAAACTTCGCATACCAATTCGGGTTTTAACCAGGTGGCTTTTGCCTTTGGCGGATTGGGTCTGAAACGGGAAGGCTTATTTACATCCGGAATGCTTTTAAAAGGGCTCTTATCTACAATAATAGGCTTAAACTGCTCCATCATCGATTTTTGAAGCTTATCTGAAAATCCTGTACCCACTTTACCTACATATTGTAGTTCTCCTTTTTCGTAAACACCCAAAAGTAAAGAACTGAATGATTTAGTGGTATCAGCATTTTTGGTGAAGCCGGCAATAACAACTTCCTGCCGCTTATGTACCTTAATTTTAAGCCACTCCTTAGATCTAAAGTTACTACTATAGGTGCTATCTATTTTTTTTGCGATAATCCCTTCCAAACCCATTCTTTCGGCTGCATCAAAAAAATCAATTCCGCTGGCCTTAAAAACTTTCCCTAAACGTACCCGATCATCATTCGAAGGCAAAACGTCATTTAATATGGCCTGGCGCTGATTAAGCGGCAGCTCCATCAGGTTTTTACCTTCGTACCAAAGAATATCGAACACATAAAAAACAAGTTCGCCATCTGCTTCACTTCTCCAATTCTGAAGTGAACCAAAATTAGATACACCTCTGTTATTTAGCACCAAAATTTCGCCATCAAAAACCGCATTTATTTTCCAACCCGAAATCAGATCGTATATGGGATAAAATTTTCCGTTAAAAGATTTATTATTTCTTGATAACAAATCAATCTTTCCTTTATTCAGAAATGCCAGTGCACGATAACCATCCCATTTTACCTCATACTGCCAATCAGGATCATCAAAAGGTTCGTTAACCAGCGTAGCCAACATGGGTTTTATATCTTTAGGAATGGGCGTTTTAGGGGCTTTTTTAAGTATATTTTTAATATCAACCACTTCTTCTTCACCCACTGGTTTGATTTCCTTCTTTGCTTTTTGCTTGGAACTCTTTTTTTTCGTTTTTAAATCCTGCACTTTCCCTGCTTTCCAAACCTTGTCTGATGTTTTTTCCATCCGCTCGATTGTTTTACCGGAAAGCACAGATTTATCTTCTTTGGTAATATCTTTTGCAGAAGCATAATCATCTTTATGCTTGATTAACAGCCAGCCGTTTTCGCCCATGCCATTTGTTTTAACAAGCGCAAATTCGCCTTGAAGTTTTTCTCCATTTAGCCTGATTTTTAAAGAACCCTCTTTTAGTTGTTCTGATAAGTGTTTCTCCTGTGCTTTTTTACCCTTAATGGCCGCTATTGGCTCATAGGTACCTTCATCCCATACAATAACGGTTCCGCCACCATATTCTCCCTTTGGTATAACTCCCTCAAAATCTTTATAATCGTAGGGATGATCTTCTACCATCATAGCCAGTCGTTTAATTTTGGGGTCGGTTGATGGCCCTTTTGGCACAGCCCAGCTTTTTAGGACACCTTCCATTTCGAGTCTGAAATCGTAATGCAACCTCGAAGCATCATGTTTTTGAATGACAAAGTGTAATTTATTCCGATCGCTGCTTTTACCCGACTTCGGTTCAGCAGTTTTTGAGAAATCGCGTTTGGAAACATACTTTTTCAGACTCATAGATTAATATTTTACTTTTTCAAATAATCTTCGACTGCCCGGGCCGAGGCACCAACCGTTTCTACTGCAGCTTTCAGTTTATCTTTGCTCACACCAAATTTGTTAGACCAATAATCCAGCTCATAAGCTTCGTTAACATTGATCCTTGCGCGATCGGCATGATCTGTTTTTTGTTTATCATCCATAACTATTTTTTGATTAGATAGTGATAAAACAGCTCCATAACAAAAAAGGTTTTAACATCCGTTTTTGCAAACGGATATTAAAACCTAAAAAAATAAACATTTAAATTTAATCTATTAACGCAGCAACCATTTCTGGTTCTGTTTCTTCTGCAAAGGAAAGCCTATTATTGGTTGCACTATAAATCACCCTTAACCAAACCAGGAAATAAGGTAAGCTAATGACCGCTAAGGATAAAGGGTGTGATTTGGCAAATACCGGGAATAATAATAAGGGAAAATTGCATGTAATTACCAGTAAAACAGGTAACAGTACCTTTTTCATCAACTCATTCCTTTCTTTTACATACCATACACCTACGCCGATAATCGCAATGATAAAAGTACAGTCTTCGGCTCCTGTGCTAAATAATATTGGAAAAATCATTACTGATGACAGAATCATTAACTGGAATCTGCGTTTTTTAAAATGCGATATATTTATAAAAGGCAGAATAAACAATAAGGCACCAAGGCTTAGGAATAGAAAATTAGATATTTTCTTTTCATTAAAAAGCTCCCTGAAGAACCCCATAATAGAAATATCGATCCCTCCTCCTAAAACATTGACCATATTTTTATTCATTAAAGAGTTTTTCCAATCTACGTAACTGTGTACTACATAATCGGGAGAAGCGATCAGCATAGGCAGTAAGAATATTACCACAGACCATAAAACCAACCATAAGATAAAAGATGGCTTATTTTTAGCAAAAAAGAAAAAAACCAGACCAACAATGCCATATAATTTAATAAAGGTGCCTAATACGACAAAAAGTGCAGACCATATACCTCTATCTTTATCCAGCAGCGTATAACTTAATACCATTAATGCACCTGCGCCTGCATTGAACTGCTGGTTGAGCATAGATTCTATTAAACAGGGAATGGCAATATATCCTACAGCTATTTTTTGATCCTCGTTTAAAGGCAATGTTTGCACGGCCTTAAAAAGCAGAAAACAATTGAACAGATTCCATAACAATAATCCTATCCAGTTATGAAAAATTGCAAATGGGGCAATTAACACACTAAAAACCGGGCCATAATGATTGGCATCATCATGATAAGCCGGATAATTTGCATAAAGTGAACGCTCATGCAGTAGATTTCTAAATGTATTTTCAAAAATCAGGTAATTATTGTAACGGTTTGTGATCCATGAATCTATCACAAAAATCAGGGTAATCAATACCCAGAGAAATAATACAAACCGATTGTCCTGATAAAATTTACGACGTGGAGATAGACCTTGACCGGTAGTTAGAAAATAACTTAGCATTTGTAAAAATTATATTACAATACAATTATAAAAATGTAAATTGATAAAACCTAATATTTTATCAATGAAGTTTACACTTTTGAGTGATAATGCTGAAAGGAAAAAAATACCGTATAAAGCCTAATTATGCGTATAAGATTTGATTACACGGGATCTAAACCCTGGCCTGTTGAAAATTTAAACCTGCAAAATCTCCAATCATTATTTTTTCTGAGAATTTTGTGACAAAATACAAAAACCAAACCAATTACAATTCTGTTATTGATGGAATTACTAACCAAAATTTATAAGAATGGAATATCAAATAAATTCGATGAATTCGAGAAAAGAATTCGTTGATATTGCAGATGAGCAAGACCGCAACTATTGGGCCGGTAGATTGGGCATTAGCACTGAAAAGCTCAAATCAGCGGTAAAAGCATTGCATAGCATGGAATTCTCAAAGCTGAAAGAACATTTTATGATGGAAAAAATTAAATCTGGAAGTACCTATCAACGTTTCGTGAACCAATAATTGAGAGATGGATTTTAAAAATGAAATTAAAAATGCAGTAACGGTTGATCAACCGATTACCCAGTACAGCCATTTAAGTGATTTACCACCTGTTAAAAGCGTTTTAGACCAGAAAGTAAAAGGAAATAATTTAAGCCATCCGAAAGCAGGTATCAGAACTTTAACCGCGTTCTTTCACAAGAATGGTTTGTCTAAACTACTGTAAGTTACTTAATAAAATATTGGTATAAACTGTTTATTGCCGCACGACTGAAATCGGGCAAACCGTCTGTATAAGTTGCGTTTATTCCATTGGTGATAATCACGAACCCAAATTTTTCTTTAGGATTAAAGAACATCGTACTATGTAAACCGTAAGCTGAACCAGTATGGCCCTTTAGCTTAATTCCTGGTATAAGATGATCTGCAGTTCTAATGGCCAAGCCATAGCCTTCATCGGCAGTTATAGCCTCCTGCATTTTTTTCGCACTTTTCTTGCTGATTATTTTAACACCATCTGACGTGCCATAATTCATATGCATAATCATGTATTTAGCTAAATCATTAGCAGAAATTTTCATTCCGCCTGTAGGCGAAAAAACCGGCGTAGTATATCCCATCACGTAGTTGGCTATTTCTGTCCGCCTTGGTGCATAAGCACTTGAAGAAAGTGTGTAAGTTTTGCTATCATCATGATATTCGTACAGATTCACAAAACGTGTACTATCTAAAGAATCGACACAATAGCCCGCATAAAGTCCTAAAGGCTTTAGTATATGGTTTTTAATATAATTATCGAAACGTTCGCCCGATTGCTTCTCGATAATGGCACCAATCAGGTTAAAATTAAGATTACAATAATCAAATTTGCTTCCTGGCGCATCATCATTATAACATTTGGCCTGGTTTGGGTTTTTATCCGGGTTGATTACATCGAAATTTAAATATCCCTGCGAATCGTTTAAACTAGAGGTGTGAGATAAAGCCATTTTTAAAGTGATTTTCTGATCAGGAAATTTTGGATTTCTGATTTTAAATCCCACTAAATCTCCAAAATCATCATCAAGTGAAATTTTACCTGCCTCTACCAGCTGCATGATCGCTGTTGCAGAAAAAGATTTGGAAATTGAAGCAATCCTGAAAATATCCTGGTTGGTTAAGGGTTGTTGATGTGCTAAATCCTTTAAACCGAAAGAATGGTTATAAATTATCCGGCCATTTTTTACTACAGCTACGGAAGCGCCAACCGCACTATATTTTTCCATCACGGATTTAAAATCTGCTTCAGCTTTTTCCTGCTGTGCTTTTAACTGATATGTTATTCCAACAAGTAAAATAAGTGCAAACAGATGCTTAGGTAAAAGAATTTTCATGAGTTACAGAACTAAAGATAAATGATCAGACCAAACAAAGTTAACACGAAGTAGAAAATTTACTTCGCGTCGTTTACTTCGAGCCAATGTCCGTCGGGATCTTTAAAATAAATCTGTTTCACACCATCTACCCTAAGCGTAATCTCTTTTTCTTTTCCAGCCCAGTCTTCGAAACTGATATTTTTAGTGTTTAATTTCTTTATAAAATCATCAACCGACGGAACGCTGAAACACAAGTGTCCGTTTTTATCAAAAGTTTCATTTCCTTTTGCACCCTGAATGAGGTGAAGCTGTCCGGCCGGCCCTAAGGTAAACCAGGTATGCCTATTATCTTTAAAAGGTTCGGGAATTATTTTAAGGTTGAATACACTTTCGTAAAAACCAGTTGCTTTGCCCAGATCGGAAACATAAACAGCGATATGATTTAAAATAGCAGGTGTGTTTTCTGGTTTATTTTGCGCCATGGTTTTTTGAAAAATAAAGGAAAATAGTATAGCAGTGGTTAGCATGATTTGTTTCATCTTTAAATATCATACTTAAATACGAATAATGGTAATTAAAGTGCTTCCGTCATGGCTTATTTACAAACGCAATTATAGAAGTGGGCAGGAAAAGATCCTACGCTGCGCTACCATTGACATTATTTTGCAATTATTTATTAATGATCGACTTGCGGAACCTACACATTTCCGCGTAGCTAGGCCGCAGCACCGCATCTCCGTTCTGCTTAAATCCGGCCTAACAAATTTTTCGGGCTCCACTGACAAAGCCATCCCACTGACTTCAAAAGAAAATGGCGCAGCCTTCATGAATGCAGCTGAATAATGCAAAAACGAATGAATAAATTTTCAGCCGGTGTTTTATTAATAGTTGTCTGCTTTTTTATTTGTATTAATGAGCTCGGCAAAAGCCTCGGTTTTGTTTCTTTTTGACATCAAAAAGAAAGAGCCCTTCGGCGGCGGCGGACCTGTACCGATTTTTCATCGGTAGCCGAGGCAAGGCTTTGCCCTAAGGCAAAAAAATAAATGTATACGCCATTCAAATTGATTTTTATCCAATAAATTATTCCTCAGAATGACACGTTTTAATAAAAAAAGGTCTTAGCGATACGCTAAGACCAGTAGGTTCCTGTTTTGAAAAATGAAGTTGTTGCTAAAATCAGCAATGATGTAAAAAAGATATCTCTCTACCTCCTATCATAGCCAGCATCTATTAACACGCTCGTTATCCGATAGCCAGATCCCGCGAACGCGTGAAACACGAAGTGGTCAGCGAAGCTCATCTTAAATCACTTGCATTACGATTCCCAATCAAGTTGGGAATGACAATCTCTATAGAGATATACCTACTTAAAATTTATCTGTCAAGCATATTGATTTTTATCCCATAAATTATCTTTCAGAATGACAATGCTAATTCGCTAAACTTTCAAATTCTTCTTCAGTCAATTCAATTTCTGCAGCTTCTAAGTTTTCTTTTAAATGCTCTACAGATTTTGTTCCGGGGATCAAAAGGATATTGGATGATCTTTTTAATAACCAGGCCAAAGCAATCTGGGCAGTTGTAGCTTTATGTTTTTCGGCTATCGCTTTAATCTTATCGGCGAGTTTATGCGGACCGGAAGCTAATGGGAACCATGGAATAAAGGCTAAACCTTGTTCTGCTGTAAAGTCTAAAACACTTTCCCATTGTCTGTTACCAAGGTTATATAAATTTTGTACGGAAACTACCGGAAGAATGTCCTGCACTTGTTTAATCTGGTCGATAGATACTTCTGATAAACCTACATTTTTGATTTTACCCTCTTTTACGGCTTCAGCTACAGGCGCCAAAGTTTTGGCCACATCAACATGAGGATCTATACGGTGCAGTTGCCATAAATCAATCGAATCTACTTTTAAACGTTGTAAGCTGCCTTCAATATCCTGTCTAATCTTTTCAGGTGTTCCATTAGGCACCCAATTGTTTGGACCTGGACGGTCAAAACCGCCTTTAGTGGCAATAAAAACATCTTTTTGAAAAGGTGATAAGGCATCAGCAATAAGCGATTCGTTAAACTTAGGTCCGTAAGCCTCTGCAGTATCGATAAAATTAACGCCATTTGCTACTGCTTCGCGCAAAACGGTTATTGCATTATCCCGATCTTCCACCTCACCAAAAACACCGTTCCCGGTTAATTGCATTGCGCCATAGCCTAAACGGTTAACTTCTAATTCGCCAAATTTAAATGTTGTTTTTCCCATTTTATTTCAGATATGATGATAAATTCTACGATTAAAATAACCACACGCTAATGGCATTGTTTGCCAAAATAATTTTATGATAAATAAATGAGAGAAGTAATTCCTGGATATAGGTTACTCTGTCTTCCCTTGTTTTAAAAAAGATGAACTTGAGGAGACGCTGCGACAAGAAATTGTGCATCAGTTACCATCTGACACCACTGATAAGAGAAACGAAGGGGCCTGCCGGCAATTTTTCATGCAAGTAATCCTTATTGTAAAGATTGTTTTCCCGAAAGCCAGGACAGGTTGTCGGCTGAAAAATACTTTCGAAATGTACATACCGAAAGGTATTCAACATGGATAAAAGGCATTAGAAAAGATAAAGATTCTTCGTTTCACTAGCATTGACGTTAATTCATAATTACTTATTAATGAATGTATTTTGGCATCATGCATTTCCGTATAGCTAGGCCATATCACCATATCACCGTTCTACTTCAATCCGGCCTAATAAATTTTTCGGACTGCACTGTTCCAGCCATACTACTGCCTTCAAAAGAAAACGGCGCAGCCCTCATGAATACCGTTGAAAACTATATCAATTAATGAATAAATTTTCAGCCGGCATTTTATTAATGGTTGTCTGCTTTTTTTATTTGTATTAATGAACTCGGCAAAAGCCTCGGTTTTGTTACTTTTTGATGCCAAAAAGTAAGAGCCCTTCGGCGGCGGCGCACCTGTACCGATTTTTCATCGGTAGCTGAGGCGAGACTTGTGCAAAAGAAAAAACGTCACTCATATTGATTTTAATACCATAAATTATTTCTCAGAATGACAGACAAAAAAGGCTGCTCCGGGTTTGGAACAGCCTTACAGAATATAAGGATTATTTAACTTTACTATGCTTCACTTTTCTTCATGCTTATTGCCCGCCTATTTCCAGCCGCCGCCAAGTGCCTGATAAATATCAACTACAGCATTTAACTGCTGTTTTTTGGTTTCGATCAATTCTAATTTCGATTGTAAAGCATCACGCTGTGTCATCAATACCTCAAAATAGTCTGCCCGGGCAGCTTTAAACAAGTCGTTCGAAATATCGATAGATTGTGTAAGTGCTGTGACCTGTTTTGATTTGAGATCGTAGCTTTTTTGCAGGTTGCTGATTTTCGATAACTGGTTGGCTACTTCAATGTAACCATTTAGAATGGCTTTTTCATAATCAAAAACAGCCTGTAATTGTTTGGCATTTGCAGAAGAATACTCCGCCTTAATGGCGTTTCTATTGATCAGCGGTCCGGCAAGATCCCCTGCCAAAGAGTAGATCAGAGATTCTGGCGTTCTCAATAAATAGGAAGGATTAAATGCCTGGTAACCTATTGCAGCAGAAATCCCCAATGATGGATAAAACTGTGCCTTAGCAACTTTAACATCCAATTTAGCAGCGGCAAGCTCGTATTCTGCCTGTTTAATATCGGGACGGTTGGCCAACAGTTGGGCTGGCAAGCCTGTGTGTACCGTTGCCGGTACCAGATCGGTAAAACCAGATTTATCCCTGAGAATGGGCTGAGGGAAACGGCCCAGCAGAAAATTAATTTTATTTTCATTCTCAATAATATCCTGTTGAATATCGAATTCCAAACTTTTAGAACTTAATACCTCTGCTTCGAATTTACGTACAGCAAGTTCATTAACTCTTGTAGCCTGTTTCTGGATTTTCATCAACTCCAGCGCGTTGCTTTGAAGTTCGATATTTTTTCTCACTGTTTCCAGCTGGTTATCAGATGCCAGTAACTCATAATATGAATTTGCGACTTCAGCAATTAAATTGGTGATCACAAAATTCTTACCTTCTACCGTTGAAAGGTAATGGTTAATGGCTGCCTTTTTAGCATTACGCAGTTTATGCCAGATGTCTGCTTCCCAATTGGCTTGCAGACCAAAGTGATAATCAGGCAATTTTTCTGGCACAAGTTTGCCAGGTGTAATTTCTGTTGAAGCATCACCTGCACCTGAACTGGTGTAACGGCCAACTTTATCCAATCCTGCCCCCACACCATAGGTTACGCTAGGCAAAAGCTCTCCTTTTTTTGCCTTTATTTCGTTTTTGGCTATTTCAATGTCCTGAAGGGTAATATTCAGTTCCTGATTATTCTTCAGGGCGGTGTCGATCAGGTTAATCAGGTTAGGATCGGTAAAAAAGTTACGCCACTGTATGCTGGCAGAACTTACCGTATCTTGGGAGCCATTAAAGCTCACAGGTGTATTTTTATTTTCGGCACGTTGTGCTACTTCCGGTAGCTTACAGGCGGTATATGCAGCGCATATCAATACCAGTCCAAGGCCTTTATATAAATTATTCTTAAACATTATTCTCAATTTCTTCAGTTAACGGATGTTCTTCCTCAATGTTGATGAGCTTGTGTTTTGCTGCAATTGATCCGAATATATAATATAACCCGGGGATCACAATTACCCCGAAAATTGTACCGAAAAGCATACCTCCGGCAGCAGCCGAACCAATGGTACGGTTACCGATTTTACCTGGTCCGGTTGCAATCATCAACGGAATCAGACCAGCGATAAAAGCAAAAGAGGTCATCAAAATCGGGCGGAAACGCACGCTCGCCCCTTCCATTGCCGCCTTTAGCACCGATGCTCCCTGACTTTGGCGCTGCGTAGCAAACTCCACAATCAGCACCGCATTCTTGCCGAGTAAACCTATGAGCATGACCATAGCCACCTGCGAATAGATATTATTCTCTAATCCCAGTAATTTCAAGAACAGGAAAGCTCCAAAAATACCTGCTGGTAATGATAATATTACCGATAAAGGCAAGATGAAACTTTCGTATTGTGCAGCCAATACCAGGTATACGAAACCTAAACAGATCAGGAAAATATAAATGGCACCATTGCCCCTTGATACCTGATCCTTTGAGATACCTGCCCAGTCGATACCGAAACCCCTTGGCAAGGTTTTCTGCGCCACCTCTGTAATGGCCTGAATAGCCTGACCGGAACTATAACCCGGCGCTGCCTGTCCGCTGATTTCAGAAGCATTGTACATATTGTGACGGGTAATCTCCGACAGCCCATAAACCCTTCTCATTTTGATAAAGGCCGAGAAAGGTACCATTTCATCACGGCTATTTTTAACCGAAAGTTTCAAGATATCTTCTGGTAAAGCACGATATTGAGGTAATGCCTGTACAATTACCCTATACTGGCGATCGTACTTGATAAAGCTGGTTTCATAATCACTCCCCACAAAAGTAGACAGGGTATTCATCGCATTATCAATGCTTACGCCCTTTTGTTGTGCTATATCGTTATCAACATCCAACATGTACTGAGGGAAACTGGCACTATAGAAGGTAAATACAGATGATAATTCTTTGCGTTTGTTCAGCTCGCGTACAAAATCATTGGCAACAGTTTCCATTTTTTTGTAATCACCACTACCGGCTTTATCCAGTAACCGGAGTTCGAAGCCGCCTGCAGCACCATAACCCGGAACCGCTGGTGGCTGGAAAAATTCGATCGTTGCACCAGGTATCGATTTTGATTTTTGTTCTAATTCTTCGATAACTTCCTGTGCAGAGTGTTTCCGTTCGCTCCAATCTTTAAGGTTGATCAAACAGGTACCCGAATTAGATCCAGTACCTTCACTAAGGATTTCGTATCCGGCCAAAGATGAAACCGATTTAACGCCATCAATATCTTCGCACATTTTCTGAAGTTTCTCTGCAATCTGATCCGTACGCTCTAGTGTAGAGCCCGGAGGGGTTTGGATAATGGCATAAACCATACCCTGATCTTCGTTAGGAATAAAACCTGAAGGCACACTCCCACTAAGTGCCCAAACACCCAGGCAAAAGGCCACCAATACACCAAAAGTTAATAATCTACGGCTCACCACCCGGCTTAATACAAATTCATATTTGCCAGATAATTTAGCGAAACCACGGTTGAAACCATCGAGAAAACGATCAATCAGTGTTTTCTTTTTAGCGGTACCATGGTTGTTTTTTAGCATAATGGCACACAATGCAGGCGTAAGCGTTAAAGCCACAATACCCGAAAGAATAATTGCCGTTGCCATGGTGATGGAGAATTGACGGTAAAAAATACCCACAGGACCCGACATAAACGCTACCGGAATAAATACGGAGGCCATTAAGAAAGTAATAGCGATAATGGCGCCACCGATCTCTTTCATGGCTTGCTGTGTAGCCTTTAGTACTGATAGATGCCGGTCCAGCTCCATCTTAGCGTGCACCGCCTCAATTACCACGATCGCATCATCCACTACCACACCAATGGCAAGTACCAATGCAAACAGAGTAATTAAATTGAGTGTAATGCCAAAGAACTGCATAAATACGAACGTTCCGATTAAAGATACAGGTACAGCAATGGCTGGAATAAGTGTTGAACGCCAGTCGCCCAAGAATAGGAATACCACCAAACCTACCAGAATAAAGGCCTCTACCAAGGTATGGATTACCTTCTCGATAGATGCATCAAGGAATTTGGAAACGTCATAACTGATCTCGTAATCTAAACCTTTTGGAAAAGATGCGGCCTTAATTTCGGCCATTTTAGCCTTAACATCTTTAATAACCTGGCTGGCATTACTACCATATGATTGCTTTAAAACAATAGCAGCTGATGCTCTTCCGTTTAAAGTGGAATATAAATTATAAGCTGAAGCACTAAAATCTACATCGGCTACATCTTTTAAGTGGAGTAACTCGCCATCAGGCGTAGCCCTTACCACAATATTTTCGTAGCCTTCTTTGGTATTGAAGCGCCCTGAATACTTCAGTACATATTCGAAAGCCTGCGAGCGTTTACCAGAACTCTCTCCTGTTTTACCGGGTGAGGCCTCTAAACTTTGCTCTTCAAGGGCTTTCATTACTTCATCAACCGAGATTTTATAAGCCTGCATACGATCGGGTTTTAACCAGATCCGCATGGCATAGTCCCTATCACCCAAAATATCGGCAAACCCTACGCCATCAACCCTCTTAAGCTCAGAAAGCAGGTTGATATCGGCATAGTTGTACAGAAAATTCTGGTTCATTTTCGGATCTTTGCTATACAGGTTGATATACATCAACATGTTTGGCTCTTCACGTGTGATTTTTACCCCCTCGCGGATTACCAAAGGCGGAAGTTTATTAGTTACGGCAGCTACACGGTTTTGTACGTTAAGTGAAGCCTGATTGGGATCGGTACCGAGGTTAAATACCACCTGTACCGATGCCTCACCATCATTACCGGCATTAGATGCAATATATTTCATGCCAGGTACACCATTGAGTGCACGCTCAAGCGGAATCACTACAGATTTAATCAACAATTCGTTATTCGCTCCCGGATAATCAGCAGTTATATTTACTTTGGGAGGCGATATGGTTGGAAATTGTGTAACAGGCAGGTAGCTAATGGCCAACACCCCTAAAAACACAATAACCAGTGATATTACGATAGAAAGGACAGGCCTTTGTATGAATTTACTAAACATAAATTAAGTATAGAGGGTTTAGATTATTCTGTTTTCAATCTCAATTGTTTCAACACTTCTTGAGGTTGCTGGAATTTAAAGGCAATTTTATCATCATCCTTAACTTTCTGTACACCTTCAAGCAAAATCTTATCATCAACGTTAATACCGTCGCCTACAATGTATAAGTCAGGCAAATCTCCGGCAATGGTAATGGCCCTGGAGTGTACTTTATTGTTTTTATCAACCACAAAAACATAGGTTTTGTCTTGTATATCATAAGTGGCTTTTTGCGGAATAATGATGGCATTTTTTAAAGGAACAACCATATGTACCTTTCCAGTTTCACCATTTCTGAGCAGGTTATCGCTATTGTTAAACCTTGCCCTGAAAGCAATATTTCCGGTTTCGTTATCAAATTCGCTTTCAATAACTTCTACTTTACCTTTCGCTTTAAGAAATTCGCCATTTGCCAATAATAAGCTTACTTCTTGCTGGCTTTTTGCTTTTGCAGCACTCTGATAATTTAAATATTCCGGTTCTGATACGTTGAAGTAGGCAAAAACCTGGCTGTTATCTGAAAGGCTGGTTAACAGAGCACCCTCATCAACCAAACTCCCTAATTTTAAAGGAATGCGGTCAATGGTACCATCAAATGGCGCCCTGATTTCTGTGTTAGAGAGGTGGAATTTGGCCAAAGAGGTTTCGGCATTTGCAGATTGCAGTTTGGCTTTGGCCATCGCCAGCTCATTTTTGGAAACAATATTTTTATCGGAAAGTAATTTAGTGTTTTCCAATTCAATTTGCGCCGATTTAGTTTCAGCCTGCGCCTTTAGCAATTCAGATTGTGCGGCTTTAGGCATAATCTTAAACAACAGCTGGCCTGCCTTTACATGCTGACCTTCATCTACATAAATATTTTGGAGATAACCCTTTTCCTGGGCCCTGACTTCGATGTTGCGAACAGATTTGATCTGCGAAACATACTCTTTGGTAAAGGAAGTATCCATCCTTAGGGGGCTGGTAACTGCATAAGTAGCTACTTCTTCTTTTTCTTCTTTCTTCGAGGTGCAACTGGTTACGTAAAGCAAAGTAAACAAGCTTAAGCACATGAGAACTCTTTTCATTTTTTTGGAGTGGTTTTTAATCTGATTTATTTTTTTCTCTAATTAGTTTCCCTCGGCAACCATGTTATTATGAAAAGCTGTCTACAACCGGTTTATAGATACTTTTTGATTTCAATAAATTATGGTTACGCAATGATTTAATTCGAAAGCGAAATAAGTACAGTTTTATGAAGTTATAATGAAGTTGAAATTCAGACCTGGATAGAAAAAATGGTGTTTAAAAACGTAAGGCGAAGATTTTAAACTATAGTTTAAATGAGTTTACGGGCTGTAAACACCTTGCGTTCAATGAAAATGATTTATTTTAAGAACGTTTTTTTTGTTTTTAATGACAGATGTCTACGTCCTGTAGCATTTGAGTGCAAAGGATGATCTAGATAAATCCAGAAACAAATTGATATTTATATTATAATTACTGCTAATGATAGAAGTATATCCTTAACATTTACACAACAATGTACTTACATTACAGCATTATTTTTGCCAACACAAAACCAGCCATTTTTTGTTTATTAATCAGATTAAAACGGTACAATATGGAAAACGAAATACAATCTGAAAGGGACATCCAATGTGAATTCCTCAATATTTTTAAATTTATATGGGCAGCTTGCGGCATTGCTCCTTTAGGCGAAACGCCCAGTAATCCAGAAACAGAAAGCGCTAATCCTTAATTAAAATAAATGAAATTCGGATGATTGTTACTTACCTAAAAGTAAAGTATAGCAGCATTTATATCTTCCAGTATGTAACGTCAGTTTAATACCCTTATTTCTTTTTTTTGGGTTTGGGATCTGGAAGTTCGGCAACTGTGATATCCAATAGCTTTTTTAACCAGTCTTGGTCTTCCAGCTGCTCTTCAATTAGAAATTGATTTTTTGAGCCAGGATAAGGCGGTGCTTCTACCACATCTATGATATATGCTCTTCCGGATGAAGTGGGCTTTACAAACAATTTATTGTCGCATACCAATGCAAATAATTTATCATCAAAATATAATCCGTATTCACCAAACATCTTTTTAAAGGTTACACGACCGGAATAATTAAACTGATCGATTATAAAATCTACGAATTTCTGATCTGATGCCATTTTTTGAATTGTTTTAATTTGAACCTGATTATGATTAAAGCTAATATTAAATATCCATGATATTGCCAAACCCGGCTATCAGGTTTATTTCCATTATGATTTGCAATAATACGTTTAATCCCTAAATTTGCGGCCCAAACAGACAGTTGCTTTTTAAAGTAATGTGTGTTAACATTTAAAAAGAATAAAATGGAAGAGAACGATTTTGTTTCCATCTGGCTGGAAGAAACCGGAAATCCTGCAATTGAGAAACTAGCACAGCTAAACCTTGATGTTGCCCACAAAACCACAGCACTACTTGCGGTAAATGGTTCGACGGAAAACGACCTTGCTTCCATTTTGGATATTAATCCGGATGAAATTAAAAGGTGGTTAAACGGCAGGCACGTTTTCAGTATTAAAACCATTAACGAAATCAATACAGCACTGACTGAAATTGCCTTGAATACTCAGTAACAGGCCAACCCGTTCCTTAAACGTAGCATTGCCGGCTAAGGTAAAGTGCAAGACCAACATTAAAATTTCTTTACTTCTCTGCTGTAGTTTCGCTGAAGTTGACCATTTTAATTTTACTCACATTTTTTTTCTCCAAGGCCTTTCCAGCATAATTGGGTTTATTGGTACCCCATATTACATTGCTGTTCTGTAAGCTGATATAACCGGTATTTTCAAAATAAAATCCCGCAATATCACTTTTAACAAGCCCTTCAACATGGCTAGGCCTGCGGTCATATACTCCACCTGTTTCTTTTGTTGTTTTATCGAGATGAACACTCACCTGGTCAAAGTAGATTTCGGAAATTTTATCCGGACTTTCTCCACTAACATAAACTCCGCTTTCTCCGGTACACCTGATATTACTAAAATAAATATTTTTTACCTCACCCACCTTACCCTTGGTTTGTCCCTTTGGTAAACGCCAGCCCGCGTCTTTATTATTGCTGGTTGCCCGTGGATAAGCGGTAATATAAATCGGCTCTGCCTTGCCCCACCATACATCAGAGAAGAGCTTCGATTCGATAAACAGGTTAGAGAAAATTACGTTATCTACGGTCCCCTCATCACGGTTTTGAATTCCGATACCGCGGTTGCTCTTTCTGATATTGCAATTATTGATCAGTACATTACTGATCCGGTCCATATTTTCAGAACCTATTTTAATGGCACATGAGCTAGACGTCATCGTACAGTTACTGATTACAATATTTTCGCAGGCGCCATATTCTTCAAATTCACGCCTGTTTTTTAAGCAGATACAGTCATCACCAGATTCAATAAAACAATTGGTAATCCGTACATTTTTACTATGATCCAGGTCAATGCCGTCACTATTACGGATTTTTATACTGTTCAGCAACGTGATATTCGATATTGAAACATCGTTACAGCCTACCAAATGAACCGTCCAGTAAGCCGAATTCTGAAACGTGACCCCATCTATATTCAGTTTATTACAACCGATTAGCGTAAGCAGATGCGGCCTTGGATCTACCACGTTAAAGGGTTTTAAAACATAGGAGTCGTTCAACTCCTCACCCATGAACGAAATCCCATTTCCATCTATTACCCCTGCCCCCGTAATACTTACCTGCTCAAGCTTCTCTCCTCCAATCCAGATGGTACCTTCGCCCTTATTTTCTCTAAAAGCACTTTGCGTATATAGTTTTTCATCAGGGCTGGCCAGGAGTTTTGCACCACCTTCTACCCTTAAATCAACAAAAGATTTTAAGTTAAAAGGACCGGTCAAAAATATGTGCCCGGCGGGAACAATTACCTGTCCGCCCCCTGCAGCTGAACAGGCATTAATGGCTTTCTGAATGGCAACAGCATCGTTTGTTTTGCCGTCGCCAACCGCACCATAGTTTTTAATATTATATAATTTATTTTGGGCCATCCCGCTGAAAGAAATCAGCAGTGCAAAAAAAAGTAAAATTCTAATCTTCATTTTCAAATCGTTATAAAAAAATATATTTAGTTATTTTAAGCAGTCTCATTTACCAAAAAACAGTATAAAGTGCTGCAAGAATACCACAGATCATCACCGAAGCAATGGTAAATGCAGGTGTAACCTTAAACATGCTGCTATCAATTTCAAGCCCCTGTGGGTTATCTTTACTTTTCGGATCGGTTAATGTGACCAGAACCATCAATCCCATTATAATCATAAATACCCACGACATCCTGTTTAAGAAAGGAATCGGTTCTATTGCGCCACTGGTTAAGGTTGGCAGGAATTTAAAAAGAGTAGATAATGGAATGGTTAATAATGAGGCGGTAAGCGCTGCGCGGGAGGTGGTTCTCTTCCAGAAAAAGCCGAGTAAAAAGATGGCAAAAACACCGGGCGAGATAAAACCAACATATTCCTGAATAAACTGATAAACCTGATCAAAACTCCGCAATGCTGGCGCAATAACGATAGCGATTAATGAGGCAACAACTACCGACCAGCGACCAACTGAAACCAATCGCGTTTCAGAAGCTTCCGGTTTGATAAATTTCTTATAAATATCCAGCGTAAAGATGGTGGCAATGCTATTGCATTTCCCGGCTAGTGAGGCTACGATAGCAGCCGTAAGCGCAGCAAAAGCCAGTCCTTTTATTCCCGCCGGCAATAAACTCATGAGTACAGGATAGGCATGATCGGGTTTAACCGTTCCGGCTGCATCAAGCATTTCGGAGTGAAAATATCCCCTTTGATACAATACATAGGCGGCAATACCTGGGATGACAACAATTACCGGAATAAGTAATTTTAAAAACGCGGCAAATATTAATCCACTACGTCCGGTTTTCAAATCTGCACCCAGCGCCCTTTGTACAATATACTGGTTACAGCCCCAGTAATTTAAATTATTGATCCACAAGCCACCTACCAATACGGCAATACCGGGCAATTCGTTGTAAAATTTATCACCTTTAGCAAAAATCATATGAAAATGATCAGATGCTTCGCTGCGTAACAAAGGAAGCGAGGCTAAAACACTTGGAGCATCCAATTTGTCTGCCACAAGTTTAAGCGCCATATAACAGGTTATCAATCCACCGGCTACTAACACAAAAACCTGTATGACATCGGTATAACCAATTACTTTCATTCCGCCCAGGGTAATAATGGCAGAAAAAATAGCCAGAAAAATGATGCAGATATTAAATGGAATGCCTGTAATCGTTTCAATCGCGATGGCACCAAGAAAGAAAATAGAAGTTAAATTAACAAATACATAAACGAGCAACCAAAAAACCGCCATTAATGTACTTACCGTATTATTGTATCGGTTAGACAAAAACTGTGGCATGGTGTAAATTTTATTCTTAATGTAAATGGGCAAAAAGAATATGGCTACAATAATAAGCGTGGCAGCAGCCATCCATTCGTAACTGGCAATGGCAAGCCCCATGGCAAAACCCGAACCCGACATGCCGATAAAATGTTCTGCAGAAATATTAGAAGCAATAATTGAAGCACCAATTGCCCACCAGGTGAGCGAACCTTCTGCCAGGAAATAATCTTTGGTATCGGTACGTTTTTTTTTCTTGCTCCGGTAAACCCAATAGCCATATGCCGAGACAATTACAAAATATATTAAAAAAATAACATAGTCGAATGCAGACAAATGATTCATGAGACTTATACATTTGGTTTTTTTAAAAGTCAGAAAAAATCCCAACGATGAACGTTTAATTCAATTATTTAATTACGTAAACGTTTTCGCGGAACAGGAGGTAAAAACACAAATTTTCAGCTTTAACAGCCTGTAGATTGACGTTTGGTGAGTACCGATTTCAGGATGATATTCTGTTCATCATCCAGTTGTTTATTGTTAAGGATTTTGAACAGGCATTTTGCCGCTTCGCGCCCAATTTCGAAGGCAGGCTGTGAAATTGTGGTAAGCGAAGGATTTAGGAGTTTGGCTGTGCTCAAATTAGAAAAACTGAGCATTTTAACATCATCCGGAATGCGTAAATTCATTTCCCTACAGGCACAATAAGCGGGGATGATAAACTCTTCAATAGAAGAAAAAAGTGCATCAGGCTTATACTTCTCAAGTAATTCTTTAATCTGCTGCATGTTAAATTCTTCGTCATCCTGATATTTAACAATAAGTTGCTCGGAAGCCGCTATTCCATGCGCTTTTAATGCATCGAGATAACCGGCAAACCTCGACTTGCCTGCCGGAAGGTTTTCGAGCCCAAATAAATAGGCAATTTTGGTACAGCCACACTCAATTAAATGTTCAGTGGCCTGAAAAGCAATTTCATAATCATCAGTAGTTACTTTAACCGCATCGAGGTCTTCATAAACCCGATCGAAAAAAACCAAAGGAATTTTCTTCACCAGATTGGCATAATATTCACTATTGTATTCACTGCTTGATACTGAAGTAAGAATACCATCTACCCGTCCGTTTAACAAACTGTTTGTAAATGCTTTTTCTGCTTCTATATTTTCATGGGTTTGATATATGAGCACATGATAACCATACTGCCGGGCAATTTCTTCAATTCCCATTATAGATAGGGAGAAAAAATTATTCGCTACGCAGGGTATAACTACGGCTATTGTCTTGGTTTTGTTGCTGCGTAGGTTACTCGCCGCCGGATTTGGGGTATAATTCAGTTCCTTGGCCAGGGTCCATACCCTGTTTTTGGTTTTTAAACTGATTTCATAGCTGTCGTTGAGCGCCTTAGAAACGGTTGCGATAGAAATATTCAATTCCTGAGCCAACCGTTTAATATTAACTGCTTCCCCCATGTTATTTATTTGTTTTGTTAGTTTTTAAGGTCTGAGCAGCGACTATCGCTAAAATTGCGATAGGAGAACCCTTTCCTTTTCTTCATCAGCAGCGCTTTCAAAAACAGCAGATCCAATGGTTATACGATATAACCATTAAAATGGATGTTCTGAATAAGTTAGCCGATAGGACACCAAATATCTTTTCCTGTTGGAATAATATCTGGCAGCGAACGAAAATATAAAATAATCGTAACATCACCCTTCATTATTTTTCTTTTGCCAGTTTATTTAACGTACATGCGTACATAGCACGATCATCAAAAATATTAAAAAATCTTAACTATCTCAATTTAAACACTTTAATTCTTATTTTTTAAATTAAAATAAGATTTTACGTAATCGTTTAAGTAAATAAAATTGGTAAAAAATAAAATTTTAAGCTTTCAAAAACTCAACTTTAACCCAACAACCAGCAAAAATTTTCATACAAATCAATTTCTAACCTTATGAAAACAACGAGTCAACCTTTAAATGATAATCAAAATCCTTTGCAAAATCTTGATCAATGGGAAGAAGATATCTTAACCCGCTATCCGGATCCCAACAGCATCAATGCTGATAAAAAAGAAGAGCAGTTCAGAAATTACGAAGAAACGGAAAAGGACAGTGTAAAAGAATTTTACAGGCTAAATCATACCCATCAAACATACGATTTCGTAAAGCAGAAAAAAGCAGATTACTTAAAGTTCGACAAGCAAGAGATGCCCATCTGGAGTGCATTTGATTTCCTGAATAAGTTAGTGGATGATTCTGATCCCGATACCGATTTAGACCAGATGCAGCACCTGTTGCAAACATCTGAGGCCATCAGAAACGACGGACACCCTGATTGGATGGTGTTGGTTGGTTTAATCCACGATATGGGTAAAGTGCTTTGTTTATTCGGAGAGCCGCAATGGGCAGTAGTGGGCGATACTTTCCCCGTAGGTTGTGCTTATTCTGATAAAATTGTTTATCCGGAGTTTTTTAGTCAGAATCCTGACTACAACAATGAAATTTATCAAACCAAATTAGGTGTTTATACTCAAAATTGCGGTTTGGACAAAGTAGATATGTCTTGGGGACACGACGAATATGTGTACCACATGATGAAACCATACCTGCCAGAACCGGGTTTGTATATGCTCCGTTACCATTCTTTTTATTCGCAGCACAGGGAAAATGCATACGATCACCTGATGAATGAAAAGGATCATGAAATGTTTAAATGGGTTAACCTGTTTAATCCTTATGATTTATATTCCAAAAACCCCAATCAGAAAAGCTGGGCAGAACTAGAGCCATATTACAAGGCACTGGTGGCTAAATATTTACCGGCTAACATTAAATTTTAAATTCTATCTCCAAACATTAATAACCAAATAAACAATTTATGAATCTAATTTTACAAAAATCATGAGATTTAACTGTACACGCTTAAAGTATAGTGGCTTATTTATGCTGCTTTTACTCATTAGCCAGGTGTTCAACATTGCCTACGCGCAAACTGAACGAAAAATTACTGGAAATTTATTAGATAATACAAACCAGCCTGTAATCGGCGCGTCTGTTTCAGTAAAAGGTACCTCGAAAGTAACTTCCACAGGTACAGATGGATCATTCAGCATTTCAGCAAAAACGGGCGACAAAATTCTTTTCAGTTTCCTGGGCTACCAGACTAAGGAACTTACCGTGGGTACAGGGTCTACCTATAAAGTAACCATCTTAGAATCTGCAGCTGCCCTTAATGATGTGGTTGTAGTGGGTTATGGTAAAAGCTCAAGAAAGGCATTAACCAGTTCTATCTCTACCGTTAAAGGGGATGATTTGAACAAAGGTGCTATTAGTGATGTTGGCCAGATGTTACAAGGTAAAGTACCGGGACTAAACATCACCAGAAGTGGTGATCCGAATAGAAATGCAGCCATCATTATGCGTGGAGCATCTACCCTTCGTGAAGGTGCACAATCGCCGTTATTTGTAATCGACGGTGTGGTTGGTGCAGACATTTCTATCCTTGCACCGGATGATATTGCCTCAATTGATGTGTTAAAAGATGCAGCTGCCGCCGCTATTTATGGTAACAGGGCTGCCAATGGGGTAATTATGGTCACTACCAAAAGAGGTGTAGCAGGAGCAACACAAATTACCTATAATGGTTACTTTGGTGTAGAAAATGTATCTAACCGTTATGACATGATGAATGCTGATCAGTTGCGAGCCTTTTTAGCAAAAACAAATTCTGCACTTACGCCGGCCAATGATAAAGGTGCTGATACCAATTGGCAAAATGAGGTACAACGCAGCAATGCCTTATCGTATAACCATAACGTATCACTGAGCGGAGGAACTGAAAAAACGACTTATAATGCAAGCTTAAACTATTTTAAGCAAGATGGTATCATCAAAACAAGTGATTTAAGTAGATTTATCGGTCGTATTGGTATTGAACAAAAAGCATTAAATGATAAGTTGAAGATTGGATTAAACATCAGCAACTCGGTAAGTAATGCGAATCTGGTTCCTTACCGCAATACGGTATTGTCGCAAATGCTTACCTATTTACCAACTGCTCCGGTTAAAAACCCTGATGGTTCTTATTTTGATAACTTAATTCAAACCAGCTACTATAATCCGGTTTCCATGCTTGAAAACGGTACAGAAAACCTGAAGAATAAAAACATCTTAGGTAATTTAACCGTTAACCTTAAATTACCATTCGGTTTCTCTTACGATGTTTCTGCATCTTACCAGAATAGCCAAAATGTTTACGGCGCATTTTACAACAGCATTTATACTTTACGGTACAACAATGTGCGGAATACGCCAGAACCACCTGCAACGCCTAGTTTCGTAACCTTGGTGGGTAAAGATGGTTTGGCGGTAAGAAATGCCTACCAGAACACCAATAAAATTATTGAGACTTATTTAACCTGGAATAAAAAATTTGGCGATCACGATATCAATGCGGTAGTAGGTTATTCTTATCAGCAATCGCTAAACAATGATGGATTTCAGGCTACTTCTACCAATTTCCCGATCAATCAGGTAAGTTATAATAACTTAAGTTTAGGAAACCCATATGCGGTAACAGACTTCAGGGTTGATTTTAATCCTGGTGTAACCTATCAGGAAATTTTGATGATCTCTGATTTTGCAAGGGTAAACTATAATTATAAAAACAAATACCTGATCCAGGGATCGATCAGAAAAGATGGATCCAATGTATTCGGTGCTAATGAAAAATGGGGTTATTTCCCATCTGTAGGTGCAGCATGGAACATCGATCAGGAAAATTTCTTTAAAAATTCAGGTGTGCTTAAAACCCTTAAATTAAGAGGTAGTTATGGTATTGCAGGTAACTCGCTTGGCTTTGCCCCGTTAACCACTAAGCTTATTTATGGACAGGTTGGACAGTTTTATTATAACGGTTCGCCAAGAGAAGGTGCCTATGGTGCCATTCAAAACGAAAATCCTGATTTAAGATGGGAGAAAACCGCCACAACCAATATTGGTTTAGATTTTGGATTATTTAATGGTAGATTAACCGGTTCCGTAGACCTATATGATAAAAAAACAACAGATCTGATTTTGTCATTCCCTGTAGATAATAACTTATACCCTGCAGGTTCTTATACGGCGAACGTGGGTAGTTTGAGTAACAAGGGTATCGAACTGGTTTTAAACGGCACACCGGTAACTACCGATAATTTTACCTGGACTACCGGGTTCAATTTGGCACATAACCGCAATAAAGTGATCAGCTTATCAGACGATAGCAGATTCAATATCGAGGACCGCCTGACGGTTTCTCCTGACGGTGCCGGACAAAGTGGTGCAACACTACAGATTCTTAAACCAGGTGAGCCAATTGGAACATTTTTCACCTTTAAATATGCAGGTAAAGATGCCAATGGTGTATCACAATATTATGATGCTGCCGGAAACGTTAAAACACAGAACCTGCTTAATAAAACAGATTATTATATTCTCGGAAATGCACAACCGAAAGCGTTGTTAGGCTGGACAAACAATATCAGGTACAAGAATTTTGATTTAAGTGTATTTATGAGAGCGGTACTGGGTGTTAAAATTATGAACGTTACCCGTGCTGATTTATTCCGTCCAAGTACAGCACAATTCACCAATATCCCGGTAGAGGTTGAAAATGAATCAGCAGCTGATTTTAACTCTTATAAATATTCGAGCAGATTCTTGGAGAATGCCAGTTACCTGCGTTTAGATAACGCTACACTTGGATATACTTTCAAAAAGGGACTTATTCCTGGTGTAAATTCTCTTCGTTTATACACCACGGCGAATAACCTGTTTGTTATTACCGGTTATAAAGGAATAGACCCGGAGATTAACCAGGGCGGTACTGCGCCAGGTGTAGATACCAATAACTTTTACCCTAAAACCAGAACATTTTTATTCGGGTTAAACGTATCATTCAACTAAAATTTAAAAAGATGAAAAATCTTATCAAATACCTTGCAGGAACTGTGTTATCATTAAGCATGTTAACTTCCTGCCATAAACTGGATTTGAAAGTGGAAACACAGCTTACTCCTGAAACATTTCCGCAAACAGATCAACACTTTATACAACTAACCGGTCAGGTTTACGTACAGCTCCGTCAAAACTGGAGTACTGATTATTTCTTCATGCAGTCGTTAAGTACTGATGAGGCTATTATGCCGGCCAGGGGTGGTAACTGGTACGATGGAGGTGTATTTGAAAACCATCATAAACATACCTGGAATAAGGATAATGGTCATGTGAATAGTGGCTGGGGATGGCTGTCTGCAACCATTAGTAAAGCCAACCAAAGTTTGTTCTTATTAAAAGATGCACCAGAATCTTCAGGAAAAACTGTAGCCGTAGCAGAAGTAAGGGCAACAAGGGCCCTGGCATTTTTCATGATGATGGATTTATGGGGAAACATTCCAGTGGTTACCACTTTCGGACAGACTACTCCGCCTGAAACCAAATCGCGTCTGGAAGTTTTCAATTTTATCGAATCAGAACTTAAAGAAGTATTGCCAAACTTAAGCAGCGCGACAGGAACGGCAACTTACGGCCGCCCGAATAAATATACAGCATACGCTATTCTGGCTAAAATGTATCTGAATGCAGAAGTTTATACCGGAACGCAACGTTACAACGATGCTGTTGCCATGTGCGATGCCATTATTGGTGCCTCAGGTTCTCCTTATAGCTTAGAAAGCGATTATAGAAAAATGTTCTTCATTGACAACGGACCACAAATCAAGGAATTCATTTTCGCTATTCCTTTCGATCCGGGTTTCAGCAACGGTACCATGATTTATTCCCGTTACTCGTTACCTCGTTCATTACAGCAAAAATATAGCTTAAAGTTTACGCCAAGTGCACCAATGAGCACTTTGCCAGAGTACTATGCCAATTTTAATGATCCTAATGACAAAAGAAATGCACAATGGATTAAAGGATTACAGACTTATTACGATGGCAGACCAGTTACTGTAGCCACGACAAAAAAAGGATACGATCAGTTTTATGCAGGCTCTGATGGTTCAGCTGCACTCACTTACCAGGTAGATATTACGCCAAATGTTACCCTCAGAGATGCATCCAGACCTTTTGACGCCGGAAATGATGAAATTGCCTGGAACATGGGTTACAGAAACAATAAATTTTACTGCGATAGTACCTCGTCCAGCAGAAACCAAAACAATGATGTGCCGGTTTTCAGATATTCTGACATTCTGTTAATGAAAGCTGAAGCGATCCTTCGTGGAGCTACGCCTACTCAAGGCCAAACAGCTTTATCATTGGTGAATCAATTGAGAGCGGTCCGTACTACTTCACCGGCATGGACCTCCGTTACGCTTGAAGATTTATACAAAGAGCGTTGCAGAGAAATGGCATGGGAATGCTGGCACCGTAATGATATGATCCGCTTTGGCAAGTATGAAGGAACATGGGGCTTTAAAACAGATGCACAATTATTCCATCGGTTAATGCCTATTCCGGCCTCGGCGCTGATTCTCAATCCAAAATTGAAACAGAACCCAGGCTACAACTAAATTTAGCTTTAAGTGTACAGTTTCTCCAGGCTATCGGTCTGGAGAAATTTTTATTTTAACACATCATTGTCTTTCTTTGCAACTCTATTCAAAACTATGATCAAACGACTACTTTTCCTTATTCCGCTTCTCTCTATCAGTACGCTTTATGCCCAGATCATTACTAAAAACCAAACCGAAACGGTTGCTGCCAGTAAGACTTTAGTGAAAGATCCTGGTGCATTGCAGTTTCTTGCGTTGGGCGATTGGGGCCGGAATGGCGCTGACCACCAGAAAACAGTTGCCAAACAAATGGGCATTACCGCCGCTAATGTTAAAGCACAGTTTATCATTTCTACAGGCGATAATTTCTATCCTAGCGGTGTAATTAGTCCGCAAGATCCTTCATTTAAATACTCTTTTGAAGATATATACACCGACTTTTCTTTACAATGGGATTGGTATGTAGTTTTAGGAAACCATGATTATAAATCCAATCCTGATGCGCAGGTAGGCTATTCTAAAATAAGCAGAAGATGGAAAATGCCTGCCCGTTATTTTTCAAAAAAGTTTGCCATTAACGGCGATGTAAACAATCAGGTATTAATCGCATTTATTGATACCAACCCACTGATCCCCGAGTTTTATAAAAACGCAGAATACGGACCAAATGTTAAAGGACAAGACACCACAGGCCAGAAAAAATGGTTGGTTAAAACCCTTGCTGATCAAGATCCATCAATTAAATGGAAAATTGTTGTTGGTCACCACCCCATGTTTACAGGCGGTAGCCGGACAGATGGTTATGATACCAAAGCGATCAGAAGCACGTTAAAACCCATACTTGATCAATATGGTGTTGATGTTTATTTAACGGGTCACGAACACAGTTTACAATACCTTAAGCCAGCAGGTAAAACCCATCATTTCATTTCCGGAGGTGCATCAGAGAAAACACCTGTTAAGCTGATACCAGAAGCACAGATGGTGGCATCAGAATATGGGTTTATGTTATTTTCGTTAAGTAAAGACCAGTTGCGCGTACAGGTAATTAACGATGAAGGTGATGTTATTTATAACACCTTAATCAAGAAGTAATCCCGCCATGATAGCTATCGAAACAAAAAATACTGACGAAAAGGCAGAAAAGCCTAAAAGATTAATTTCCCTGGACGCTTTGCGGGGTTTCGACATGTTTTGGATCGTAAGTGGAGAAGGAATATTCCACGGCCTTGCCACCGGAATTATGACCGAGCATAATTTAAAAAGAAACCCGATTGACTGGACCATTTCTACAAATGATAGCTTATCTTTCTTTGAAAAATTTTTCGTTGGAATAAGCAATCAACTACATCATTCCCCCTGGAATGGCTTTACTTTTTATGATCTGATCTTTCCTTTGTTCATATTTATCTCCGGAGTATCTATGCCCTACTCCTATCAGAAATATTTTGCTGAAAGAGAGAAAAGCGGCCATTCATCACGAAAAATATATTTTTCGCTAATCAAGAGAACCGTTATACTCATCATTTTAGGCTTCATCGTCAACGGACTGTTAAAATGGAACGGATACGAAAATACCCGTTTTGCCAGCGTACTGGGTCGAATTGCTTTAGCCACTTTTTTTGCGGCGATCATTTATTTAAATTGTTCTTTTCGGGGAATGATTTTCTCGTTTGTAGCCATCCTTACCGGCTATTATTTGTTGATGGCATTTGTGCCTGTTCCTCATTTCGGTTCTGGAGTTTTTACGCCAGAAGGAAATCTGTCGGCTTATTTTGACAGACTGTTTCTACCTGGCAAGCTTCACCGAACCATTTACGATCCGGAAGGACTATTAAGCACAATACCCGCCATTTGTTCAGCAATGCTTGGCATTTTTACGGGGGCTTTTATTAAATCGACTAAATTTAACTATACACCAAATCAGAAGGTAGCGGCTTTAATCAGCAGCGGATTACTCAGCATCGGACTTGGTTTGTTATGGAGCTTCATCTTCCCGATTAATAAAACCATGTGGAGCAGCTCATTCGTTTTATTTGCCGGCGGCTGGAGTATACTCTTGTTTACCCTCTTTTATTACATTATTGACATCAGCTCCTATTCCAGATGGAGTATGCCCTTTGTATGGATGGGTACAAACAGTATTCTGATTTACGTTTGTGCACACGGACTTTTCAACTTCGAATCATCATCTACTTTTTTATTTGGTGGTTTAATAAACCTGATCCCTCCGCTATGGCACGAAGCCACTTTGTGGACGGGCGTACTATTGATTCAACTGTTTTTATTAAAGTTCTTTTACGATAAAAAGTGGTTCTTAAAAATTTGATATGAAATTAAAATTATACTTTTCAGTTGCACTCGTTTCCTTGTTCGTTAATAAGGCACTTGCTCAGGATTTTTTAAATACTTCAAACCAACTTATAGAACGGGTATTACCAAAACACGCCAAGTCATTCTTAACAGAAAACCTTCCTGATGTTAAAGGAAAAGATGTCTTCGAGATAGCATCCAAAAACAACAAAATCATTCTTCGCGGAAACAATGGTGTCGCTTTGGCATCTGCTTTTTATCACTACTTAACTGAGTATGCGCATTGCCAAATTACCTGGAATGGCACGAACCTGAATGTTCCGCAAACTTTACCCAAGCTGGGAAAAAAAGTTAGGAAAGAAACTCCGTATGAATACCGGTACTATCTTAATTATTGTACGTTTAATTACAGCATGAGCTGGTGGGATTGGGCACGTTGGGAAAAAGAGATCGACTGGATGGCATTACATGGCATTAATATGCCCCTTGCCATTACCGGCGAAGAATATACCTGGTACCTTTTGTATAAAGAAATGGGGTTTTCGGATGATGAACTTAAAGGTTTTTTTACCGGACCGGCATATTTCTCGTGGTTTTGGATGGGCAATATTGATGGCTGGGGTGGCCCGCTTCCGGTAAGCTGGATGAAAAGCCACTTCGAATTGCAAAAGAAAATTTTGAACCGTGAAAGAGCACTAGGCATGAAACCCGTACTTCCGGCGTTTACCGGCCACGTACCTGCGGCATTTAAAACGAAATTTCCGAATGCTAAACTGAAAGCCACAAACTGGACCAACGGTTTTGCAGATACTTATATACTGGATTCGGAAGATCCAATGTTTGCCGAGATCGGAAAAAAGTTTTTACAAAAGCAAACCGAAATGCTTGGGACAGACCACTTGTATTCTGCCGATACATTTAACGAGAACGAACCACCATCTTCCGAGCCGGAATTTTTGAGTAAGTTAAGCGCCAGGATTTATGATGGCATGTCGCAAGCGGATCCTAAAGCGGTTTGGGTGATGCAGGGCTGGTTGTTTTACAGCGATAGAAAATTCTGGAAAGAGGCACAAACGGAAGCTTTATTAAAGGCTGTTCCAAATGATAAGATGATTTTATTGGATTTAGCTACAGAAATTGAACCGGTTTGGAAACGTACTGAAGGTTTTTATGGAAAGCCATGGATTTGGAACATGCTGAACAACTTTGGCGGGAACACCAATTTGTTTGGAAGAATGGACGTAGTAGCTACAGCACCTGCGCAAGCTTTAAAAGATCCGAAAAGCGGCAAAATGCATGGTATTGGTTTGACCATGGAAGGTATTGAACAAAATCCGGTCATGTATGAGTTGATGATGGAAAATGTTTGGCGCTCCACACCGATCGACCTTGAAACATGGTTACCTCAATATGTTTTTAACCGGTACGGAAAAAACAATGCAAAGGCGTTAAAAGCCTGGAAAACACTTAGAAAAACTGTTTACAGCGTTCCTGCAGATCAGTATGTTAGAGATGGTGCCGAGTCTATTATACAAGGCCGACCAACATTAGATTCTATGACTCGCTGGGCCAGAACTACATTAAATTACCATGAACGCGATTTATTACCCGCCTGGGATGAACTCATTAATGCAGCAGCAGATTGCAGGCAAAGTGATGGTTTTCAGTATGATCTTATTGATGTAACCAGACAGGTACTAGCCAATTATGCGCTTCCGTTACAAAGAAAGGTAGTGGAAGCCTACAGAAATAAAAACCTGAAAGCTTTCCAAACAGAAAGCAAAAAGTTTATCACTTTGATTGAAGACATGGATAAATTGCTGGCTACGAGAAAAGATTTTATGCTTGGCCCCTGGGTAAATGATGCACGCAAACAGGGAACCAATGAGCAGGAAAAAGCCTTATATGAAATGAATGCAAAGGATTTGATCACTTTGTGGGGTGATGCCAAAAATCCTTTAAATGAGTATGCATGCAGGCAATGGAGCGGACTGATGAATGATTTTTATAAACCAAGATGGGAAATGTTTTTTAGCCGGCTGGAACAGTCTATTTCAAATAAAACTGAGCTCAACATCACTAAATTTAACGATGAAGTAAGCAAATGGGAATGGAAATGGGTAAATCAAAGAAAAGACTATACCTTAACTCCAGTAGGAAATCCAGTTAATACTGCAACTGATTTACACAAAAAATATCGTAAAATTATTGGTCAAGCCCATCAGCTTTAACCATCCATTAAGGAAGCTATAATAACCATATTTAAATTCACCAGATAAATTCAACCACATAAAAACAAAATGCGTAAAAAAGCAAACAACAACCTGTTTAATAAGGGTTTATTATTGGTATTTTGTTTTTATAACGGATTAATCATTCAGGGACATGCACAAAGCAAGTCTTTTATCAAATACGTGCAGCCCTTTTCGGGCACCTCGGCCAGCACCACACTGGCCAGTCAGCATATAGAAGATAAAACGGAAAGGCTGGCCAATACCATACCTGCAGTAGCGCCGCCTTTTAGCATGACGCAGTGGACCCCGCAAACCCAGCTTTCGGAAAAAAAATGCCTGGCGCCGTATTATTATAACAACAAAAAATTTTATGGCATCAGGGCCAGTCACTGGATTAGTGGATCGTGTACGCAGGATTATGGCAGCTTCACCATCATGCCCATTTCCGGAAAGCTGAAAACCAGCGCAGCAGATTATGCTGCAGATTATACTCATGCTGGTGAGGTTGCTACCCCAGCTTATTATAAAACCAGTTTACCACGCTATAACCTGCTTACTGAAGCTACCGCTAGCCTGCGTTGTGGCCTGATCAAAGTTACCGCGTTAAAGGCAGATAGTGTTTATCTGTTAATTACGCCAAATAGCGACCAGGCTAAAGGCTATATCAAAATTGATCGCCAAAAAGGTGAAATTTCGGGTTACAATCCTGTTCATCGTATTTATCAGGGATGGGGACAGCCAGCCGGCTTTAGTGGCTATTTTTTTATCCGCGTAAGCAAAGTTTTTACAACAAGTGGTGTATTTAATGGTGCCCGTGTTTCGGCAAATCAGTCCATCAAAAATCAAAAAGATTTAGGTGCTTACCTAGGCTTTAAACTACAAAAAGGAGAAACAATTCGTATTTATGCCGGTACTTCCTTTACCAGTATCGCGGCAGCAAAACTTAACCTCGAAACCGAAATCAATAACGCTGCATTAGCAACGATTGTGGACAGAACAAATCAGGTTTGGGAGCGGTCACTTGGTCAGATCAAGGTGAATGATCCCAATGAAAAAAACAAGCGGATTTTCTACACCGCACTTTACCATGCACAACAGCATCCACGCTTATTTAATGATGTAGATGGCGGATATCCGCAATTTGCAGGTGACTACACCAGGAAAACCTTAAAAAAGGGCAACTATTACGATGATTTTTCGATGTGGGACACTTACCGTGCCCAATTACCACTTGTAGAACTTTTAAAACCCAATCTGGCCAACGATTTTGCAAATTCCCTGGTGCTAAAAGGACAACAAGGCGGTTGGCTTCCTATTTTCCCCTGCTGGAATAATTATACTGCTGCCATGATTGGCGATCATGCTACGGCTTTTATCGCATCGGCGTATAATAAGGGCATTCGCGGTTACGATGTAAAAGAAGCCTATCGATTAATGCGCCAAAATGCATTTCAAATGCCAGATTCAGCTCAGTACCTCAACGGTAAGGGTCGCCGGGGCATCAACAGTTACCTTAAATATGGCTATATCCCGATGGAGGATAGTATTCCCGACGCTTTTCATAAAAGAGAACAAGTGAGCAGAACCCTTGAGTATGCCTATGATGATTATGCTTTGGCTACTGTAGCAAAAGATCTGGGTAAAACATCGGATTATAAACAACTGATGAAAAGGGCTTCAAATTACAAAAATGTATTCGATCAACAGGAAGGAATGGTGAAGGGCAGGTTTGCCAATGGCAGCTGGTACAAACCTTTTTATCCTGATCACCGCGAACCCTATATTACGGAAGGAACCCCAAGGCAATATACCTTCTACGTTCCACACGATATACCCGGACTGATTAAACTAATGGGTGGAGAGAAAATTCTCGAAAACGAACTCGATTCGCTATTTGCTAAAAAAGAATACTGGCATGGCAATGAGCCTGGTCATCAGATTCCTTTTCTCTATAATTATACCGATTCGCCATGGAAGACCCAATTGGAGGTATCGCGTATTTTAGCAGAGGAATACAGTGAAGGTGCCGGCGGTTTAAGTGGTAATGATGATGCCGGACAAATGTCGGCATGGTATGTATTTGCTGCGCTGGGTTTTTATCCGGTAGATCCTGTTTCAGAAAATTACCAACTGACCAGTCCCCTATTTAAACAAGCCGTAATATCTTTTAACAATGGAAAAAAATTAGCGATCAAAACCATCAGAAAAAGTAAAAAGTCTATTTATAGTTCTAAAATCACTTTAAATGGGAAAAGTTTAACCAAAAACCAAATTACACATCAATCTTTGGTTCATGGCGGAGAACTGATCTTTTACCTTCAAGATGAACCGAATAAACCGTAGACAAGCAAAAATTGATCTTAATAGGAAATCAATTCAACTTGTACGCTAATCAACATCTATATATATTAACGTTTAAATAAGATCAGGATCATCAGGAGCGCACTGAGTACCAGGATAAAAATGATCATGCTTACCGGAAAGTTACTTTTATCCGGCTCATCGCGGGTTTTATCTGGTAAATCTGATTTTTTCTTTCCAAGGTTCATTGTTAGTGCCATAGTAATGTATTCGACTGTAGATATGCCGAAAAGATTAATGCAGCATAAAATTTATCTTTTCTAATTGCTACATCTGCCAATACTTAACAAACAAACAACAACCTGCTAACCTTAAGGAAACATTGCTTACCTAACTTACAAATACGTTTGCTTGCCATAAGTAAACCGTTATACAACAATGTTTTAGTAAAACATCAGGCTATGAAACAGCAGGTTCGAACGATTCCAGGAAAACTGGTAGATTTTGATTATAACAGATACAGGTTACCCACTTTTGTGATGCAGTTTAAACCTTCCGTATATCAGGATGGTGACTGCTTTTATGCCGTTTTATCTTTTGAAGAGGAACAGGATGTTTCTGGCCTCGGTACCTCACCTGAAGATGCCTTGATAGACTGGAACGATAAAGTATGCGAAATGCTTGCCTTATCAGGCCCTTTACGTACATCGTTAAGTGCCAAAAGCAAATAAATTGCAAGAAAGCGGTATTTTAATTCCTAACTAAAACTTTCGCTGATGACCCTAGTTACATCTACCGGCCTGGCATTCCATCAGGATCATTATGATCAGCCAAATTTTCTTGCTAATTGCCATTTCGAAATTAAGAGGCCCTGCGATTGTACGATGATCCAGCTTCATCACTTCTATTTATTACTGAGAAAGGGAAATAAAGTTTCACCGGTTGATCTGCCCTTAAAAATTTTCAATGCAGCTTTTCTTGCTTTCTGCTACCATGATAAAAAACCTGTCGGTATTTCGGCCATTAAAAGGCCAACACTTGCTTACCTTCAACAAGTATATCATAAAGCCGGAATAATAACAGCAATAGATCAACCATTTTTAGAGATTGGCTATTCATTCACCCAGGAATCAGTTCGTAAAAAAGGAATCAGTAGTACATTAAAAAGGCTATTGCTTAAAAAAATCAGTGATCACCATGGTATGCTGTTTGCTACCACTGCTACTGCTAGCAGTCAGCGATTTCTGAAAGCAAATGGTTTCCAGGCAAAGGGAAATCCTTATCAGGGTATCTTCGATCATAACATCATTTATTTTGAACGTATCCAGTAAAGTTGATTTACAATGCACCAGCCAGTTGCTTAGTTTGGAAGGTTTTCGCAAAAGATATCCATATGCATAGCACCTCCGGTTTTAGTCGGGCTATATTTGCGCCAGGATCATTGCAATATCTTTTCTCACTCATTTCGGACACGCTGGGTACAGAAAGTTAAAACTGAAAAAATTTCAGCAATGTCACTGAAAAAATTTCATAAAAATGAATTTTTTTCAGAAAAACTGTTTTCAGTTAACCCTGAATGCCCTTGGCACAGCACTTGATATATCGCAAGCGTAACCTTTGGAAAAAGGTTGAAGCGTTAAATTAATTGATTTATAGTCCATTTATTATTAAAACATTAAAAGGAGAAAAAACTATGACATTAGTTAAATTCAATCCAGAAAAAAAGAACAGTTCATTATTGCCAGGCTTTAATGACATCTTTGAATCCGTACTAGGTGATACTTTTTTTACCGATCGTCGCTTAAGCAGCGTACCAGCAGTTAACATTTCTGAAACGAACGAAGCGTACCACATCGAACTGGCAGCGCCCGGATTAAAAAAAGACGATTTCAAGGTATCCATTGAAAAGGATATGCTGACCATTTCTACCGCTCAGCATGCTGAAAACAACAATGAAGGCAAAACCTATAACAGAAGGGAATATAGCTACTCGGCATTTACCAGGGCATTTACCCTTCCGGAGAGTGCTGATGCTGAACGGATCCAGGCTACTTACACAGATGGCATACTCCATCTTAATATTCCGAAAAAGGAAGAAGCAAAGGCAGTCTCCAGACAAATCGAAATACAATAATTTCTAAGTGCCGCTTTTAGCGGCACTTTTTATTTGATCATGTTTTTTCAATCCGTTTTAAAAAAGATACAAAAATTTAGCTATGGAAACCCGTTTTACCATCAGCATCAGCCTTCAGGGGCCAGCCGGAAAAATCACATACGGTAAATTTTCTCTTGGCAGGGATAAAAAAGAAGCCAGCGAAATTTTCTCCCAGCTATGGGGTAGCACGGCAGATGCAACAGGATGTTCATTAAAAATAGAATTTATGGAAGAAATAATGGAACTGCCCATTCTTATTGGCACTAAAAATTGTAACCTGGATGAGTTAAAAGAAAACATATCCATTATTTCAAAAGAAATATTCCGTATTGCTCATTTAGAGAATGGGAATATTGATACTGAATAATTGACAGTTTACAAAAATGAGGCTGTAATATAATTTTGAGATATTTTCCTAAGGGATAATTTACGGTATAAAAATTAAATATGATTGAAAGATAAATTTTATGGTTAATATCTTTCGAGAAATCGTCATTCCCAACTTGATTGGGAATCTTAATGCAAACGTTTTAAGATTCCTGCATACGCGAGAATGACGAATGTACTGGTGGATGCGATCTTTATGATTGATCTTAAATTTTACTTTCAAATCTGCTAATTGCATCCATGCTAACCGGGGTAAAAAAATTGACCAGGTTCCCATCAGGATCACGGAACAACAGGGAACGGTTCCCCCAAGGCATTGTTTCTGGCTGTTGAACTAAAAAGCTGGCCAAAAAATCAGATTGTTCCTGGTAAATCCTGTCCACATCATCTGTAATAAATTCAATAATTGCGGTATGGTTTTGAGCCGCTATGGCGACTTCTGCTCCTCCAAAAAACTGCAATGTTCTGGTACTTCCAATGGCAAGTGTTGCATTTTCCGTTTGGAGCTCTGCAAAGTCTTCAGTGTAACGAATACCTTTCAGTTGAGTGATCTGCTCATAAAATTCCAATAATTTACTTACATCATTGGTGATGATTCTGATTGAAACGAGATTCATAATTTGTCTTCTAATTTATTTTAGACAAATTTCAGAAGGTACTATGACAACTATTTGTCAGGGGTATAATTTTTATTTTTTTGTTCAAGATAAGAGGCAAGTGTTATTTCATGTGGAGAAAATGTTTTTTCAGTAGTCGCCAGTGACTGGATGCGATCGAGCCTGAACATTCTAAAATCCTTCCTTAACCGGCAAAAGGCAATCACCAACCAACTTTCTTCCAAACTGTAATAAAAGGCGAATGGTTCTATTTCTCTTTCCGTTATTTTTTTGTGATTGCCACGCTCATACCTGATCTTCAAAACTTTAAAATCCGTTAGTGCTGCCTGTATTTGGGTGAGTGAGTGGCTAGCATTTTTTGTCGCAAATGCCGGGCTTATTGCAATACGCTGAGACAGGAGAGCTGCTTTTTCCTTTGTACCTGAACGTAGAACCGCTTTGATCTTATCAAGGGCGGTACTGTATTCTTCGATTAAAGAGGTATCTCTTGTTTTATGAATAAGATGCGCAATGGTAATGAAGGTATTTGCTTCATGCTCGGTAAACATCACTGGTGGCAGTCTGTAACCATCCATCAGGCTGTATCCCTTTCCTTCATCCGTATAAACAGGGATGCCGGCAAGCTCCAATGTTTTCAAATCCCTGTAAATGGTGCGTACACTTACTGAAAATTTCTTAGCCAGTTCACTCGCTGTTACCAGTTTTTTTCCTTGTAAGCTTGTCAATATTGCTGTTAATCTCGATATTCTGGTAGTATCGTAAAATTTCATCGTTAACGCGAAATTAAGAAAAGCGCGGTATAATTATAGTTCGTCATGCTAACAGCAGCTCGAATCTTCTCATCATATCGTCATCCTAAACCCGTTTCAAGGTATTTCAACCGCCTTTTATCCACTCATTTTTTTGATTACGTATCCCGTTGGTTTCAAGTATTTGCCCCAGTATTTTTTTGAAATCTATTCATGAAGCATGGCCGGTTAATGAACCAAAAAATCCTTTTCTAACTTAATATCATCTGATGAACCACCCAACATTAGATGATAAGTTCCAGCTTCTACTTCCCATTGCATCTTCTGGTTATAAATTTCAAGATCTGTTGCGTTTATATTGAAATTGATGGTCTTTTGTTCCCCGCTCTTCAAAGCCATCCTTTTAAACTTGATGAGTTGTTTAACAGGCATCACCACTGAAGAATTTTTATGTTGCAGATAAAGTTGCACCACTTCCTCTCCATCTGTTGATCCTGTGTTTTTCAAATCAAATTTAACATTCACCATTTTTTGCGCCGGAAGATGCTCAATCTTAAGATTCTGATAGGCAAAGGAAGTATAGCTTAATCCATATCCAAAAGCATATAAAGGTTTAGCATCCATTTCTATATAATCATGTTTCTCCGGATAGCGTGCATTGTAATAAACCGGTAACTGTCCGACAGATTTGGGAACCGAAATTGTTAATCTTCCTGCAGGATTGTAATCACCGAAAAGTACATCGGCAATCGCATGACCGCCTTCCTGTCCCGGGTACCAGGCATCCAGAATGGCGGGAACATTTTCGGCAGCCCAGTTTAAGTTCAAAGGTCTTCCCTTTATCAATACCAGTACTACTGGTTTCCCTGTTTTCATTACTGCTTTCAGTAACTTCATCTGGTCGCCCATTAAATCAAGCGTAGCCCGGTCATATCCTTCACCACTTTCCATATCGCTAAGGGTTTCTGTTTTTGCACTTACTTTTGCCGCACCGGTTTCAATGTATTTCGTTTTAAAATCCCGGGCGCTGGAGCCACCCAACACCATTACCACCGCATCAGAGTTTCTAGCTGCCGTAACTGCATCATCAATCTCGCTCGAAAGCGTATCGCGGATGGCGCAACCTTTTACATAATTGATCTTGGTTGTTTCGCCCAGTTTGTTTTTAATCCCCTGTAAAACCGTGACTACATTACCTGCTGCCTGTGGAGCAGTGTAATCGCCTAACTGGTTGTAAACATTGTCGGCATTTGGGCCTATAACGGCAATACTTTTTAATTTTTTACTCAGTGGAAGCAGCTGGTTCTGATTTTTTAACAAGATAATCGATTCCCGGGCAACCTCGCGTGCCAGGTTAACTTTTTCGGCATTTCTCACTTTTTGCCTAGCCACTTGTGGGTTAACATAAGGGTTTTCAAATAAACGCATCCGGAATTTTATCCGCAGTACCTTACTTACAGCGGTATCCAATACCTTTATGGAAACTTTACCCTGCCTGATGGCATCAAGTAAAGCTTTACCATACCCTATTCCGCTTAAATCGGCATCTAAACCAGCATTAATAGCCAGCGAAGCCGCATCGGCCGCTGTTTCGGCAACATGGTGATTCGATTTTAAACCCGAGATACTGTTCAGATCAGAAACCACAAAGCCCTTAAAACCCCAATCTTTAATCAGTACATCTTTAAGCAGCATTTCATTTGAGGAGCAGGGAATGCCATCAATAGAATTGTATGAAGTCATTACCGACAAAACCCCTGCTTTAACTGCGGCTTTAAACTGTGGCAGGTAAAACTGATGCAAAGTGCGCAGGCCTAAGTTAATACTGCTTCCGTTATGTCCGCCCTCCGGTGCACCGTAGGCAGCCAGGTGTTTCAAGGTAGCCACAACATTCACTCCGCTATTAATCGATTTCCCCTGCATCCCGCTCACCATGGCCTCGCCCATTCTGCTGATCAAAACATGGTCTTCTCCATAGGTTTCCTCTACCCTGGACCATCTTGGTTCGCGTGCGAGGTCAAGCACTGGTCCATAACCAACATGCCCGCCCTGCACGCGGGTTTCTTCAGCAATTGCCCTGGCCATTTTCTCAATCAATTCCGGATCAAAAGTACTGCTCTGCCCTATTGAAGTCGGAAAAACGGTAGTACCAATAGCCATGTGGCCGTGTGGTGCTTCCTCAGAAAGTAACACAGGGATACCCAAACGGGTATTTTCAACCGCATATTTCTGAATGGCATTCGTCGCTTTTGCGGCCAGTTCAGGATTTAACCCATTTGCCAGTGTCTTTTTGGTCCAGGGATCTGCCCGTAGCGTAGCCCACAACATTCCGGTATAAGACTCCTTCAGTGATTTTTTAAAGGCTTCACTTACCTCAACTTCATCACCTTTTCTATTGTACATAGGCCAGCCTAATGGCATAGAAATCTGTCCAACTTTTTCTTCGACAGTCATTCGTGAAAGCAAATCTTTAATACGGCTTTCTACAGGTGCTTTTGCATTTTTGTATAAAGGAAGTGCACTTTTATTTTGTGCGAAACCCGGGAGGTATGTTGAAAACGCCAGCCCCAGACATAAGGCAATTTGTATTTTTTTATTCATATTGGTTAAAATTATGCCCAGGCCTTCTTCAGGAAACGCAACCAATTTCCGTGCATCAGGTTTTCAACATCCGCATCGGTATACCCTCTTTTTTTAAATAAATCAGGCACCTTCTGTAAATCGGCAATGGTTTCCAGGTCGTAAGGACACTGCTCTTTGCCAAAGGCACCATCCAGATCTGAACCAATGCCTACATGAATTGCATTGCCTGCAAGCTGACAAATATGGTCGATATGATCGATCATTACCTCGAGGTTACAGTTCATCACCTTAGGTTTTGAAATACCACGTTGCCAGTTAGGCACCATCATCCAGGCATCAAGTGCGGCACCAATTACCGCTCCGCGATCAATGAGCGCTTTAATCTGCTCATCGCTGTACTGGCGGTTATGGTTTACCAAACTGCGGCAATTGTTATGCGAAGCCCAAACGTGTCCGTTAAATCTATCCAGCGCATCCCAAAAACTATCATCACATAAATGCGTGGCGTCTAAAATAACATTCAACCGTTCCATTTCTTTTAACAGCTCACGTCCTAATGCCGTCATATAGCCTGTGGCATCCGTTCCCTGTGCATACCGGCCGGGGCCATAATGTGCAGGACCAACCGCACGTAAACCGTTCTGCCATGCCCGTTCCAGGTGTTGTGGCGTAACAAATGAATCTGCACCTTCCAGACTAAGGATGTAGCCTACAGGTTTTTCACTTGCCGGCTGATCATTTTGCCATAAGGTGATGTGTTTTTCCAGTGTTTCGAGGTTATAAACCTGAAACATTTCACCGGCATCTTCCATGGCCTTGTACCAGGCCAGCTGTCCCTGGGTTTGCGCCCAGGCTTGTTCAGGAGAATGCCAGCCAGGCAACCGGTTATCAGGCGCCACATATCTTGCAATTTGTGTGGCCACCACCAGACCAATATTTCCTCTGCGCAACTCTGGCAAAGATACGGTTGCCAGGGTCCGATCCGGTTTATCGGTCAAACCCGCTTCGCGATGGTTGATGGCTGAAACCTCCTGTGTTAAATCACGGTTCCATTCCAAAGCATTCATGCTTAAATCCAAATGGGCGTCTATTGTAAACATGCTTATTTTTTAAATGGTCAATTTTCTTTTTCGGGAAATCATATCCCAATGCTCCATGGATTGATCTGCCTTCAGGCAAATGGCCTGCTCATGGAGGGCAACAGTTGGGCAAATATGATAAGGTAATCCATACAGCATATCGCCCGGCAAATAGGCTTCAGGTGCAGGGTTGCATAATACAAGGTGTTCTTCACTCTGGCTTTGAACTTCGAGAAACGGGGCATTGATAAAATACACCCGGTTTTTAAGCTCCTTTTCGGCTGCCACCGCTTTGTGACCAAGGTCAGCACATACCAATTCTTTATCCGGAAGGGAAACTACCCTGCTTGCTACCAACGCAGCCGTGTAAAACGGTTGCTCCGGATAAGCATCCTGATAACCCTTATCCCATAGGATAAAAGTACCTGGACTACATTCAAAATCGGTTTTTGACGCGTAGATTGGAAATGTAGGGGTACCACCTGCTATAATGGTAAGGTCATACCCTAAATGTGATTCAAGCTTTTCACGCAGATCAGACAATTGTTTAATCACAGGTGCGGATTTCTCCATCCTGATTTCCATAGCGGCATCATGAAGGTGGCCATCATAGGCATGCAAACCTTTAATTTTTAAACCGTTTAAGTGCTGCAAGCTTTCCGCTAATGCAAAGGCCTGATCTGGCAATATACCGGTTCTGTTCATACCTACATTCAAATCGATGTAAACATCCACTTTTACATCCTCTTCAATCGCCTTTGCAGATAGCTGTTTGGCTATGATCGGGTGATCTACCAGACAGCTGAAAGCCGTATCAGGGTACTGACTGTTGAGTTTAAAAAAGCGGCTGATATTTTCGGCCACCGGTTGATAAGCCAGCAAAACATCAGGTGCCTGATCCATCGCCAGCATTTCTGCCTCTGCAATGGTAGCACATTTAAATTTGTTGATGCCTTCCGATAACAGCAGCCTGGTAATTTCCCTGCACTTGTAGGTTTTCACATGGGGCCGTAACCGGTCTATGCGATTAATCATGCTTTTTAACAGACTGATATTAGCTTTCAAACGCTCCTCATAAAAGATAAGTGATGGTGTTTCTATATGTGCTTCATCAGGCAGCAGATACCAGGCTTGTTCTTGCTTCATTTTAAAATAATTCGAATAATGCCTCAATTTCTACGGGAATATTATCGGGCAATGAGCCGAAACCAACTGCGCTGCGTACGCCAATCCCGTTTTCTTCGCCCCATACTTTTGCGAAAAGCTCACTACATCCGTTGATAATGAAAGGGTGTTTTTCAAATTCCGGCGTACAGTTTACCATGCCCAATACTTTAATTACGCGTTTAACTTTATTCAAACTGCCTAAATTGGCTTTAATTGTGGATAACATGGTTAAACCTACCTGCAAAGCAGCAAGTTTACCATCTTCCTGATTTAAATCTGATCCGATACGACCGATAATAAGTGATTTATCATCCTGCACTGGTCCGTGACCGCTCAGATAAAGATATTTCCCATCAACCAGGCAAGGCTTATATACCCCCAGCGGCGCAGGCGCAGGTGGAAGGTTCAGTTTTAATTGTTCGAAGCGTTCGTCGGGAGTTAAATTTTCCATTTTATATATGTGTTATAATTAAGCGATAATCAGGTGAAGCAAAAGTATGGCAAGCAGACCAACAATGCCAACAATTGATTCCATTAATGCCCATGATTTAAAAGTATCTTTCAAGCTTAAGCCAAAGTATTCTTTAAACATCCAGAATCCGGCATCGTTAACGTGCGAGAACATGAGGCTCCCGGCACCTACCGCCAGCACCATCAGGTTTGGATTGGTATGTGTCTGCTCCATTAAGGGTACAATGATACCGGCAGTGGTTAAACCTGCAACCGTTGCAGACCCTACACAAAAGCGGATCACAGCCGCGATCAGCCAGGCCAGAAATAATGGCTCCAGCTCAACATGCCGGAGATAAGCCGCAATTTGGTTACTCACACCGCTCTCGGTTAAAATCTGCTTCAAAGCACCAGATCCGGCAATAATCAGTAAAATCAGGGCAATATCTTTTACCGCATCGCCATAAATCCTCATAATTGCAGTTATTTTTCTACCCTCAGATAAACCCAATAACCAGGTAGCCGCAATCAATACGATCAGCATCACCACAGAAGGCTGACCGGCAAATAAAATGTAAGGTAAAATGGCTGAATTCGGACTCAGTAAAAGCGGAAGGAAAGAGGCAGCAGCCAATAATATAACCGGAAGTAAAGCGGTGAAAAAACTTTTGAAACCGCTGGGCAGATCCTGATCAGCGCGTTCGACAGCACTGAAAGAAGCGATGGGTACTGCGATAATACTTTTTAAAGTCCGCGAAAAAATGGGACCGCCGATCACGATTGCGGGGATAGAAACGGCCAGACCATATAATAAAGTTAAGCCCATATCAGCCTTAAATTGCACAACCAAAGCTGCCGGCGACGGATGTGGAGGTAAAAAACCATGGGTAACTGAAAGTGCAGCAAGCATGGGCAAGCCGATATATAAAGCTGGTAATTTGTAACGATAAACCACCGAGAAAATCAGGGGGACCATCAATACGAAACCAATGCCGTAGTAAAGCGGAATACCAATCAGAAATCCTGTTAGCACCATGGCCCATTGAATATACTTTCGTCCGAACACCTGCATACTTACCTGGGCAATTTTTTGTGCAGCACCGCTTTCGGCTACCAGTTTACCCAACATCGCACCCGTAGTGATGATGATCGCCAACGAACCCAGTACATCACCTATCCCCTTTTCTATACTGGCCGGGATTTTCGCCGGAGGTAAACCCAACGTTAAACCGGCAATGAATGACACCAATAAAAAAGAGATGAAAGCATTGATCTTAAAAACCGAGATCAGTATAATTAATAGTGCGATGCAGAGCAGAACGATTAGAATAGTCATTTAATTTACGATAATTTCATCCAACATTAGCCAGGCTTTTGTTCCTGCGCCATAAAAACCATTGGGAATGATCTCAATATTACTGGCTTTAATCCTTACGTACCGGGCTTTTGCAGGCGTAATTTTATGCAAGGCCGCGTTGATGCCTTCCACACTGAAAACGGTTTGCCTTGATACTTCTTTGTAAACCTGCTGATCAGTTGAAACTTCTACCAAAAGTAGTTTAGGCGGATGCATTTTTTGCCACTGATAGTTTAAGGTATTGATGCCCACTTCATGTATCGTTTTTTCTTCACCTAAATCAACCATGGCTTCAAAATCTCCTCCGCTAAGCCCCAACCACTCTCCATTATTGTATACATATGATCCCTGAATACCATTGGTTAAACGTTGGGCACCGATATTATAATTGCCCTCTCCGCTATGGGTAAGTGTCACTTTTTTACCTGTTGCCATACTTTTAACGATAACCTGTTCAAACATTTTCCCGACCGGCTTGCCCGCTATAAAAAGCTGAGCTTTTACGGTTGAAGATTTCGTAATGGGGATCGGAACAGAGTATTTTATGCTGCTTAAACCAGGTTTTTTGTCATTTAAAGTATAACGGATTTCAGCATTTGGCAAATCAGTACTTAATGCAAAGGCCTTTGCCTCATTTACACTTTCGCCCGTAATGTCATAAAAGGCAGTTGAATAATTCAGGTGTTTCAAAAACCGCCCATTTGCCTGAAGACGGGCCAGGAAATCAGGATAGTTCTTACTTGCTTTTGCAGACCATGCTATTTCTGCAAGAGCAATCACCCGCGGAAAGATCATGTACTCCGCTTTGGATGCATCGCTCAGGTATTCGCTCCAAACGTTGGCCTGAACGCCTTTAATATATTGTTGTTCGGCTGCATTTAGTTCAGCCGGCATGGGTTCATACTCGTACACTTTTTTTAGTGGCAAATAGCCACCGGCTGCAACTTGTTCCGTTTTATTTAGCGATTGATAATAATCCAGATAGAGAAACTTTTCAGGTGTCATGATTACCTCATGTTGCTGTTTGGCCGCAGCAATTCCACCTTCCAAACCCCGCCAGCTCATAACGGTAGCATCGGGTGCCAGGCCACCTTCTAAAATCTCATCCCAGCCAATAATCTTTTTACCTTTAGCGTTCAGGTATCGCTCCATACGCGCAATAAAATATGATTGCAGTTCGTGCTCATCTTTCAGGTGCCCTGCTTTAATTCTTTTTTGGCATTTGGGACAGTTGTGCCAGCGGTTTTTCGGACATTCATCGCCCCCAATGTGGATATAGGCTGAGGGAAACAAAGGAATTACCTCATCCAGCACACCTTCAAGAAATTGAAAGGTTTCTTCATTTCCGGCACAGAAAACATCATCAAAAACGCCCCAATAGGTCGCCGTTTGGTAAGGTCCGCCGGTACAACCCAGGTTAGGATAAGCCGCCAGTACAGCCTGCGCATGTCCTGGCATTTCAATCTCTGGGATCGTGGTAATCTGGCGTGCACTGGCATAGGCAACAATTTCCTTTACTTCTTCCTGCGTATAATAACCACCATATCTTTTACCATCAAAACGGTGCGGATTAGCCCTTTTATGGCCGATCAGTGTCTCATCCCGATAAGCGGAAACACTTTGCAGCAAGGGATATTTTTTGATTTCTATCCGCCAACCCTGATCGTCGGTTAAATGCCAGTGAAAAGTGTTGATTTTGTAAAAAGCCAGAACATCGAGCCACTTTTTGATCGATTGAACACTAAATAAATGTCGGGCCACATCCAGATGCATCCCCCGGTAAGCAAAGCGTGGTTCATCCTGAATATGATAAGCTGGAACAGTAATTATCTTTCCTTTCTTCCTGATCAATTGAACCAGCGACTGTAAGCCATAAAACAACCCTTTTTCATCAATGGCTTTAATGGTAATGCCTTGTCTGGAAACATCAAGTAAATAACGTTCAGATTTTAACTTCAGGCGGGTATCTACCATCAGGTTGATTCCTTTGGGCACTGGTTCACGGCTTCTTGATAGTGTAAAACCAGATACATCTTTAAGATACTGATCAAAAAATGCTGTGCTTAGAGGAGTGGAGCCGGAAATATGCAACCTGGTTGTTTTTTGTATCGCAAAACTTCCCGAATGTTTCATTTCAACAGCAGGCTTAGGAATAATCCCTGATCCGCTATACCCCTGCGCCAATATGTTACCCGAAAAAAACTGAACGCCCAATGCAAAAAGCAAGGCGAGCCATTTTACCCGATCTGAAAGCGCTCGATTCAGGAAACACGTCATCATAAAACCTTTTAGCATTCCCTAAGGTAAGTTTAAAACTTTATTTTCTCCTTCTATTATTACACTTTGCTGTTCTACAATGGCTTTATATTCGTAAGCACCTTTAGGTAATTTTACCGTTCCGCTAAAAGTTCCATCAGCCCTGATATTTACCCAAGGACTCATTTTCCACGCGCCTGCATATAAAGTTTCTACCTGCCCCAGGTATGGGCGATAGTAGAATCTTGCCCGTTGAGGTATAATTTTAGCATAGTTAAGTACCTTGCCATTTAGTGTGGTAACAGCTGCAGCTACTTTAAAGTCGCCACTTTGCACCATTGCCGCTTCAGTAAATACCGGTTCAACATTTTCCAGCTTAATTACCACAGGATTTGGCCAGCGGTGATCGTCGTAAATACGCTGTGCCTTCACCACAGAAAGCTCCAGACCATTTGCAGTCTGTTTAAATTTCGATGATACATCCAGATCAGGTTTGTATTCCATAATCTGGCTGTTTTGCCCCAATACGTTGATTTTTGTATTTGCAGTAGCCTTGGCAGATTTTAAAATAAAAGTTTTACGTTCGCCTTCTTTCCAGTTTTTAGCATCCATCACAATGGCAAACAAATTTCCCGGTGCTTTTTGGGTGAAGTAAATATTTTGCTCTTTACTCACCACCCAGCTGCGCACATTGTCCATAGCTTCATGGTTGATAAAGTACCACCCTCCCATTTCACGTAAACGATCCCCCTGCTCGTTGGGCAGCGCGCCATTTGCCTTCGGCCCCACATTGAGCAGCAATGAACCGCCTTTAGCACGGGCCTCGATCAATAACTCGATTAATTGCGAACCCGATTTATATCGCTCATTGGTAGGTTGGTACTGCCAGGCCGTGCCTATGGTAATCGGAGATAACCAAGGCTGCGTAATTTTAGCCCCCGGCAATGTTTGCTCTGGCGTTAAAATTGCACCACGGGTAATCAGAATATCAGGCTGCATTTTCCAGGCGGTTTCTTTAACGGCTTCTTTCGGGTCGCCATCAATAAACAAGACATCAATCTTACCATAATTCTGCATCAGTTCTTCCGTTTGTTTACGGTTATATGCTGCATATTCCTTTTTGGTCGACTCATCCAGATTGGTAATATTTCTGCTGATGGGAATTTTATGTTTATACAGGAAATTAAAATCTTCCGGCGAAAAGTAAAAACCAACATCGAGCCCGGCTTCACGAGTAGCTTTTACAAATTCTTTCAGCAGGTCTTTTTTATAGGGTGTATTGGTAATTTTAAAGTCTGTAGTTTTGGTATCCCAGAAACAAAAACCAGCATGGTGTTTAGTGGTAAACACAATGTATTTCATACCAGCCAGTTTGGCCAGTTCGGCAATTTCTTTCGGATTAAAAGATGATGGATCAAATGTTTTAGGGAGTTCCCTAAAATAACGCTCCGTGTAATCATCAGAAGCGCCAACCAAAGAGTGACTGATCACTACACCCAGTTGGGCATCCACATTGAAATGGATAAATAAACCCGCTCCGGTGTTACGCAGCCATTCCTCACGTTCAGGTTTGTTTAAGTTATAATTACTGGAAGTTTCATCTTCTACCACATCATTGCGTTGGGCAGAAACCGTACCCGTAAAAAATAAACAGACTAATAGTATTCGATATATCATTCTTCGGATCATTTAATTCATCCGGCAAAGCTTTGGCTGCCCTGCCGGATGATTATCAGCACATTATAGTTTGTCCCACCAGATGCGGGTCATGAAATCATCGGCTCCCTGACGGGCAATAGCCGCATCAAGCGATGCACGGTTTAAGTTCTGCTCGGAAAGTGGATATAACATTCTCCTGAAAATCCGGCCTCCGGTAGCATTTCCTACATAATTTACGGGCACCAATGCCGGATAACCTGTTCTTCTGTAACTGGCAAATGCTTCCTGTGCATCAGGGAATGCCGCCAGCCAATATTCTGTATAAATCTGCTGCATTTGTGCATCAAAAGTTCCAGTGGTATTAAACGGGTGGTATTTGATATAGGTATTGATCTGCAAATCGCTGATGATCCCATCTGACGGAGCAATAATTGCCCATTGTTTCATGGCCGCGCGGATCCCCGATTCGTAAAGTGTACCAGCAGTACTACCCGTATACCATCCACGCAAAACGGCTTCTGCCAAAAGGAAATTGGTTTCAGCTGTTGTATAAATGAGCTTTGCCCCTCCCTGGGCCAGCACCGTTTTCTGATTGGGCTCTGAATAGGTTACAAAATCAGCCGGTTTTGCGCTTAAAGTGGCAGGCATACCTTTTTGTATCGCCATAGAAGTATCGGCAACTCCATTTATATACACCACAGAAAGAATCCCTAAACGCGGATCTTTATTGGTTTTCATGTAAGTGATGAAGGTATTCTGATATTTTCCGCCTTCTGGATTGCTGTTGCCGTCAGCTTTGATATAATCACTGTTATACAAACTAAAGGCAATGGGATTTTTATTGATATCCTGGCCGGCACTCATGTAAGTGATTTTAGCGATATCGGCATCATCGGTAATCACACCTCCGGCTATTGCTCTTTTCACCCAGGTTTCGGCCAATGCGGCATCAACCTTAGTTAAACGCATGCCCAAACGAAGCATTAAGGAGTAAGCAAATTTTTTCCACTTAACGGTATTACCGGCATAAATCAAATCAGCCTGACCAAAGGTAGCTTTAGCAGCATTTAAACCTGATGCAGATTCGTCCAGTTCCTTCAGCATGTCTAAATAGATACTTCTTTGCGGATCGTAAGCAGGTTTATAGTTCGAATTGGTGTACCCCTGGGCCGCTTCAGTATAGGGTACATCACCATATAAATCGGTAATGCGACTAAAGCAATAAGCTCTCCAGATTCTTGCCGCGGCTAATAAATTCACCTGTTCAGGATCATTTTTCACCGCATTGATCACCAGTGCCAGCTCATTAATTTCCTGATAGTAGGCATTGCTGAATTGAGCCATAGACTGTTGGTTTTGACTGGACACATATTTCGATCCGAAACCAGCCACATCATTAAAACTGGTGGTGTACTGCATGGTACCCAGCAGCAGAATAAGATTATTCTTGGCACCATCATATTGTGCTTTGGTAAAAACATAAGCAGGCTGAATGGTGGTGGAGGATTCAGGATCGGTATTAATCTCCTGAAAATCTTTTGTACAAGAAGCTAAAAGCGTGCTAACTAACAAGACGCAAACAGCTGATTGATATTTTTTCATTAACTTTTTCATCTTTCAAGCATTAAAATTTGACCATAAGGTTTAAACCGAAAGTACGTGTACGTGGCAATCCGATTGATTCAAAACCCTGAGCATTACCGTTTGTATAACTCGATTCCGGATCAAAATTATCGGTCTTTTTATAAAAGGTAAGGATGTTACGGGCAACAAATGAGATACTGGCTGACTGTATCTTAAGAAAATCAAGCTTTTTAACCGGAATATTGTACGATAAAATGGCCTGGCGAAGTTTGATAAAGCCACCATCATGTACAAATAATTCTGAGTAATTACGCAGGTCGTTATAATAAGCACGCAGATCGCTAACCGGAATTAAAGCTGAATATGGATTTCCTGCCTGATCGACACCCGAAATGGTCAATCCGTTTTCGCGTCCGGGTAAGGTACTTTTTAATAATCCTAAACGGGTAGCATAAACTTCTTTGACAGAAAACACCTTATTTCCGAATTTACCATCGATCAAAAAATTCAGGTTGAAATTACCAAATCTAAAATCCTGAGTTAAGCCCATCGTCAGCGGCGCTACCCCGTTACCCAGCTCTTGCAAACCGGTAGCAACCGGACGTTTTGTAGCTGAATTATATACAATCTGACCTGCCTCATTTCTTAACATACGCGTGCCAACAATAGTTCCGTAAGCACTGCCCACCGTTTGGTTGATGTAACCCCAGTTGCCCACCGTACGTGCCATCTCAAAAGTTGTGGTTCCTTCTACCAGCTTCAATACCTCACTTTTATTATAGGCCACATTATAACTGATATTCCAGCCAAATTTATTGCCTTGAACGGGTGCCCCCGTCAACAGAAACTCAATCCCTTTATTACTCAGTTCACCGACATTTAATACGGCATTATTGTAGCCTGAAGTGGATGAAATGGCTGCGTTGAGAATATCGTTGGTTGTTTTGCGGCTATATGCAGTAAAATCTAATCCTAAACGTCCTTTAAACATTTTTAATTCCACACCAGCCTCATAAGTAGTGGAAGTATAAGGTTTCAGATTTGGGTTGGTAATATCGTTCGTGGTCACATTTTGAAGCGGTTGACCTGCACTTGGAACGTTACTATAACTTAAATTAATTCTGTATGGATCAGCAGCACCTCCGCCTACTTCAGCCCAGGATGCGCGGACTCTTAAAATATCAATTGATGACGGAAGCTTGAAAGCATCAGATGCGACAAAACTACCGCCTAAACTTTGGTACAGGATACTGTTGTTATCTGGACTTAAAGTAGAAAACCAATCGTTACGTGCGGTATAGGTTAAAAACAGGATGCTTTTATAATCAACATCGGCAGATCCGAATACCGAATTCGTCCTGATTCTTTGATAGGTAGGAATAGTACTCGAAGTGGCCAGGTTTTTATAGCTGTAAAAAAATGGAATGGTAAAGGTATTTCCATCCATATTTAACTGTTTATTTTCGAACCGGCGGCTGTTGGCTCCGCCCAATATGGAAATTCCTATTTTATCAGCGATGCGGTTTTTGTAATTTCCGGTAATCAGCGAGTTTGTTTCGGAAACATCCGATTTAATACCCGAATACTGTCCTTTTGGAATGTAGATATCACCTGTTGGCAAAATATTAACGTAGTTATAATTGTAAAAGTCGCGACTGATTACCCCTTTTAACTGGAAATTCTTCACCATATCATAGGTAATAGATCCCTGACCTATGAACCTGTTTTTTACATCATTTTGCTGGTATTTATTGATTACAAAATAACCGTTTGTGGCAATACCTGCATCGTTCCAGGGCGTTTGATTCCCAGCGGCATCGTAACCCGGAGCAAGCCAGCGTACATCTACCGTATTGGCAACTTCGTAAGGTGTCCAGTTAGGATTGCCCAATGCATCACCAGCCAGCGTTCTGCCAAAACCTTTTTCCAGGTTATACTGCGCTAAACCTTCAACCTTTATCTTATCATTAATCCTGGCGTTAATGTTTAGGTTAGCGGTTTGTCTTTTAAATCTGGTACTGGAAATAATCCCTTTACTGTCCAGATCTGACAAAGATAAACGGTAAATAATACCATCGGTTCCACCAGAAAATGCAATCGTATTGGTAAAGTTTGTTCCTGTAGAATAGAAATTTTTGATATTATCTTTCACCGCGCTGTATGGATGGGTTAATCCATCTGCAGCTACATAATCAGAGCCATCTATCTTCGCTCCAAACGATAAACGACCAGTGGCAATCGCATCGTTCTTCGTCATAGGCTTAACCCCGCCCAGCCCTTGTCCGTATTCATACTGGTAATCATTATCATTAATGGCATTCTCAATCGTAAATGTCGAATTGTATTCAACTCCGATACCTTTTTGTTTAACTCCTTTCTTAGTCGTGATTAAAATTACCCCATTACTGGCACGCGAACCATATAGTGCGGCGGCAGTACCCCCCTTTAATACGGTAATACTCTCTATATCATCCGGATTGATACTCGAAATCCCATCTCCTCTATCCACATTAGTAGCTAATCCATTCGTAGTTGCTGCACCACCCGGAACACTGTTATCAATCGGCATTCCGTTAACCACATAAAGTGGCTGGTTATTACCATTAAATGAACCATTCCCCCGGATAATTACCCGGCTGGAGCCACCAGGACCAGTAGATAAACCCGTAGCATTAACTCCTGCAATTTTACCTGTTAAAGCGTTAGCTACATTATTTTCTCGGGCCTGCGTAAATTCAGATCCCTTTACTTCTGTAACCGCATAACCTAAAGCTTTACTATCGCGTTTTATACCCAGGGCAGTTACCACCACATCGTTTAAGCTGCTGGCGCTTTCTTTTAATTTTACACTTATCGCTGTTTTAAAATCACTGACCGGAAGTTCAAGTGTTTCGTAGCCTACAGACGCAATGCTTAAAATGATCGGTTTTCCTGCCAGTTCACTCGGAATAGTGATACTGAACTGTCCCTGCGCATCGGTCGAAGCACCGGTTTTGGTCCCTTTGATATATACGGTAGCCCCTATTAATGGCAGGTTATCGCTTGCTGAAAAAATGGTTCCTTTAATTATATCAGCAGCAGTTACGGGCCTGGCATTAATAATAACATACTGCGACTCGCTGATCTTATTAAAATCCAGTGTCGAACCTTCTAAAGCAAAAGTTAAAGCCGTTTTGGGATCGCCAATGGCCATCAGCTGTGTTTCAGTCAGGTTACTGTCTTTATTTTCCAGAATGCCTGCTTTGTAAGCTATTTTAATATCAAACCTGGTTTTAATTAGTTGTAAGGCTATTTTAAGCGATATTTTATTATCGTTAAGGCTTTGCGCTTTTACGCCATTTACATGTGCCACATTGCGGGCCAGGAGCTGAGCGGAACAAAATAATGTACACGCACAGAACATCAAAGTAAGACAGCTGTGTCCAGCCACCCTCCTAAGGTAGAGTAATCTCATAATCCTGTTTAGTTTAGTTGTTGTTGGTTAATTGTTGTGGTTAATTATAGTTTAGGTTAGATTCAAGCGCTTAAATCTTTTCCAAACTATTTGGTTATGGTTATTTTCTTATTATATGTTTTAATGTTGAGGTGTAAGGTGGCAGATAAAATCTGGAGTAAATCTTTAACGCTGACTACATTAATTTCGCCTTCAACCGTCAGTTCGCCAAGCTTCTTATCACTCAACACGACCTCATAGCCCAGATCATCCTGTAATACACCAATCATCTCTTCCAGACTGGCATTTTGAAATACGAGTTGGCGTTTGATCCAGGCGGTTAAACGTTGCGGATTAACGATCTTCTGATGAACCAGGTTACTTTCTTCTGTATGTTTTACCAGATCACCAGGCTTCATCACAAACTGCATCCGCCTTTTATTTACATCGTCATAATCTACCCTGATCTTTCCGGTTAATAAGCCTACACTGGTTTTTTCATGCCTGCTTTTTACGTTAAAGGTGGTTCCTAATACTTCAATGTTTAGGTCTCCGCAGTGCACTATAAATTTTTCAGCTGGCCGGATGTGATTCGTATCGATGTTGATATGCTTCACCCTAAACAAAGCTTCACCATCAATCCACACTTCCCTTGGCCCGTCATCAAAATTGGCAGCATAACTGATTTTTGAATTTCCATTCAGCGTAACTTCCGATCCATCCGGCAGGACAATGGTTTTGATCATGCCGTAGTCGGTTTTAACCGCATCTTTACTCAACAGTGTGAAATAGAGTACAGCCGATAGAAGGACTACTGCAAAAACCGCCGCTACCCTAAAGAAAGGTGAAAAAGAAAGTTTTTTGATTTTTGGCTCCCCTGCTGTTATACTGCCCGAAATTTTTTCGAAAAGCGATTGCTGTGCCTGCTCATTACTGAAAACTTTTTGTTGGCGGTAAGTCGAAATGGTATCAAAAGCAGCAAGCGCAATTTTGCTTTTATGTGGATGGGCTGCTTTAAATTTTTCCCAGGCCAATACATCAGAAACGTTTTGCTCGACAACAAACGATAAAAAAGCATCATCGTTCAAAAAATCCTCAAAAGTGTAATGTGTATATTTAGAAAAATCCATATCAGCATTTATATATTCCCTATATACATGTACCTACCTAAATTATCCCTACATTTTCGAAAAAAATTAATTTATTTCCAAAAGTGCTCTTTTTGACTCTATAATAGCCAACATCATCATTAAATCAACGAGCTTTACCCGTTCCTGAAGTTTGCCTATAGCTTTATACAGCAGTTTATAAGTGGAGGTAACATTCAGATTCATAATATCTGCGGCTTCTTCGTAGCTTAAACCTTCATAAAATCTAAGGTAAATAATTTCCTGTTGCCGTGCAGAAAGGGTTTGGATGGCCTCTTTTAACTTACGCTGAAGTTCTTTTTTCGACTCATCTTCCATAAAAATGGTATCAAATGATACTTCGAAGTTAAAGGGATAATCGTCAGGAGAGTCTACATTTACAAAACGTTGCTGAGATTCCATTTTTCTAAACAAAAGGTTTCTTAGCGATTTATAGAGATAGTTTTTTACCGAAACGGGGTTACCCAATTGTTCGCGTTTGGCCCATAAATTCACAAATAAATCGTGCACCGCATCCTCGATCAGGCTCACATCCCTGGTAAATTTATACCCGTAATTATTAAGCGCCTTGAAATGAATATTGTACAATTTCCTGTAGGCATTCCAATCCCCTCCTTTAAAGGAATTCCATTCGGGTGCACTGGTTTCATGAAATTGAACCTTTTTTAACGGCATAGGGATAATTCGTTTTACTAACTTAGTAAAATTAAGCTACGAAAGGAATTTATGGAGAAATTCTGATTAAAATTTTGTCGTTTTTTGGAAGAATAGAGGGGATAAACAAAAAAGCCTCTAAATCTAATGATTTAAAGGCTTATTGCTTTGTGTCGGGATGGCAGGATTCGAACCTACGACCTCCACATCCCAAATGTGGCGCGATACCGGGCTACGCTACATCCCGAACTTTGGTATCGATCTTTTTTTAATCCTGTTGTAAAGTGGATTGAACTTTTAGTCGGGATGGCAGGATTCGAACCTACGACCTCCACATCCCAAATGTGGCGCGATACCGGGCTACGCTACATCCCGAACTTTGGTATCGATCTTTTTTTTAACCTTATTTCTAAGGGATGGCAAAGATATGGATTTTATTGGGTTTTCCATTTATTTTACCAACTTTTTTTTTCAGCGGAGAGGGCGGGATTCGAACCCGCGGTACCGTTACCAGTACGACAGTTTAGCAAACTGTTCCTTTCGGCCACTCAGGCACCTCTCCTTTCAAGCCTCATTTTTCTGCCCTACCGGCGTTGTTTTGAGGTCTGCAAATATAGTAAAACAAGTTATCCAACAAAAAAAAATTACAAAATTTGTTGATAATCTATGCGCACATGGTAGATGCTCATCAGCATTGTCTTGAATATCAATTTGATAGTCTCAATATCTTTTAACGTTAAATCGCAGTCATCTAACTGATTTTGCTCCAATTTGTAGTTAATTATACGTTCAACGATGTCATTGATGTTCTGCGCATCGGGATTTTTCAGACTTCTTGAGGCCGCTTCAACAGAATCGGCGAGCATTAATACTCCGGTTTCTTTACTAAAAGGTATGGGGCCGGGGTAACGAAAAATGTTTTCATCGACAAATTTTTCAGGTGTATTTTTCAAGAACGACTGATAAAAATAATCCACCCGGGTATTTCCGTGGTGTGTTCTGATAAAATCGATTATGGCTTCAGGAATCTGATTCTTTCTTAAAATCTCAATGCCTTTATGTACATGCTGGATGATAATCTGTGCACTTTGCTCATAAGGTAGCTTATCATGCGGACTCACTGCCGTATTTTGGTTCTCAATAAAATACTGTGGATTGTCTACCTTACCGATATCATGATACAAAGCCCCTGCCCTAACCAATACAGAATTACCGCCAATTTTAAATATGGCAGCTTCGGCAAGGTTAGCTACCTGTAAGGAGTGCTGAAACGTTCCAGGCGCTTTAAAGGCAAGTTCCCTTAACAGTTTATTATTGGTGTTGGTCAACTCGATCAGGGCCACATCTGAAGTGATACCAAAAATACGCTCGAACAGGTAAATTAAAGGGTAAGCCAGAAGCGATAACAGGACGCTAAACACAAAAGGAATAAAATTCAGCCATTCAATTTCGCGGAAAGAACCTTCGCGGAGCAAGGCAATGCCCACAAAAGAAACAAAATACGCTAACAGAATAAATAAGGCTGAAATCAGGAACCTTTCCCGCTTAACAAAGTTCTTGATACTGAATATAGCAACCATACCCGCTGTAACCTGATAAAAAACAAATTCGAAACTATTGGCTACAAAAAATCCGGCAATTAAAATCACCAGCATATGGAGGTAAAGTGCCAAACGGGTATCAAACAAAATCCTGATGATGATAGGCACCACACAAAAAGGGATGTAATACAAGCTGGGAATCTCCATTTTAATGGCCCAGGTTAAGGCGAGCAGCATCCCGGTGGTTACAATCAGAATTAAGGAAAGTTGACGGTTATCGGCAAAAATATCCTTCCGGAAAAGAAAAAGGAACGACATTAATATTGTGATAATAAAGCCAACCAACACTACCTGCCCCAGGTAAACCAGTGCCCGGCTGCCAATGGTTTTAGTTTGTGCATCGTAGGTAGCTTTATAAGATTCCAGTTTCTGATAAATTTCTTCATCAATAACATCATTCTTGGCCACAATAAGCTCCCCCTTTTGCACCATGCCTTTGGTTGTGGAGATGTTGTTCACCGTATTATCCTGTATGGTTTGCGTCAGGCGTTCATCAAATACGATATTTGGGGTAATGTGATCAATCGCCAGGTTTGCAATCAGATCGCCCATTACCTGGTTGGGGGCCTTGAAATTATCTCTAAAAAACTTCAGTGCCGATTCTGCAGTAAAAACATCTTGCGTGTTTTTCTCCTGTGCCACGTTATTTTCGAGCAGCGAAAAATCGTAGTTTTTACCACCGGCCTGGTGTTTCACATTCAGGCCAATAATGCCTTTCTGATAAATGCTCTGCAACAATTTATAGGCAGCACTTTTATATACATCCCTGTCTTTTTCGCTGAGCTGTTTCGATTTCCATTTCACATCAAATTCATTGGCAAACTCATCCAATGCATTGGCCGTAATGCCCCTATCCAATTGGTAAACGGGCAAAATATCTTTTAAGGCATTCTTTTTATCAGCCTTAACCTGCGGGTTGGTTTTTAAAATAGCAAAACTGAAAGGCGAAATCAGATCCTTGTTTTTCCACACCGCATTTTTTTCAAACTCATATCTAAACCGGGGCTGTTTGGGTAAAAATAGCGTTATAATGAAAACGGTAAATATCATCATCACATATTTCAGGTTTGATGAATACTTCCGGTAAAGGATCTTATGTGAATTTCTCTTGATCTTGGCCAAAACGAATGTATTTATTGTATTGTCAAAAATAACATTTTTATCTAATATAAATTTTGCACGTTTTGTTTGCAAATACCAGATTTTATATTTTATTTTATGATATCAAATTAATATCAATTATGTATCAAGAAAAAATTATCAATCCGCCATCCGGCTATTTAACTTTCGCTTTGAGCCTGGCATTGCTGGGCGCTTCCATTTTCTGTTTTGTTTCAGAAATTTTTCTTTGGGGAGGCGTTTTATTAGCGATAGATGTATTTTTATTGTTTCCAGGCTTCTTAATCATCAACCCCAACCAATCGATGGTACTCACACTGTTCGGAAAATATATTGGCACGGTAAAAGCTGACGGCTTTTTCTGGGTAAACCCTTTAACGGCAAAAAGACGTATATCATTGAAAGCGAACAATTTAAATGGACAGCAATTAAAAGTGAACGACAAACTGGGCAACCCGATCGAAATTGCAGCCGTTGTGGTTTGGAAAGTAAACGAAACAGCCAAAGCCGTTTTCTCCGTAGAAAATTATATGCAATATGTAAACATCCAGAGTGAGGCTGCCGTCAGGCATTTGGCCAACATCTTCCCGTATGACCATGCTGAGGGAGAAGAAACCAGCATTACGTTAAAAGATGGTGCCGAAAAAGTAAGTGAACTTTTGGAGAATGAGCTGAATGAACGTTTATCACGCGCAGGTATTGAAGTTTTAGAGGCCAGGATTTCGCATCTGGCTTATGCACCGGAAATTGCAAGCGCCATGTTACAGCGCCAACAGGCTACAGCGGTTATTGCAGCCCGTAAATTAATTGTTGAAGGTGCCGTGGGTATGGTAGAAATGGCATTGGAAAAATTATCGCAAAAAGGAATTGTAGAACTGGATGAAGAGCGCAAGGCAGCTATGGTAAGTAATTTACTGGTTGTACTTTGTGGCGACCGCCATGTGCAGCCAGTGGTAAATACCGGCACCCTATATAATTAGGTACAATGCAATTTGAGGAGAAACAGCATTTAAAACTATGGTGGCTATATCTACTAATAGGTGTTGATGCCATCATTGTATTGAGTATTGTGCTTTTTGATAAAGGGGGCATGAGCTTTACAGATTTAAAAGATGTTTATTTCGCACCGCTCTGGGCAGTACTGTTACCTTTTATCATTATTTACCTCATTCAGCAACATGTTTTAACGTTACGGATCAATCACGAAGGTATTTTTTATCGTTACTTTCCATTCAAAGCAAAATTAAAACATCTTCCGTGGGATGAAATCGATAAAGCTTATACGACCAAATATGATGCTTTTGGCGATTATGGTGGTTATGGCGTTAAAAGCAGGCTTTGGTTTAAATTTAGTGATAAGGCATATCTATTAAACGATAAAGACAGAGGCTTGCAGCTGAAATTTAAAAATGGCAGGAAGCTGCTGTTCAGCTCAAATAAAATCGACGAAATGGAATTGTTCCTGATCAACTTAAAAACAAGGTATAATATACAAGCAATACAATAAGAATGGCGGAGAAAGATAAAAAAGCTTTTGTATTAAGAATTAGTCCAGCTTTATTAAAAGAAGTAGAAACCTGGGCTGCCGATGAGTTTAGAAGTACAAACGGGCAGATTGAGTTTCTACTTACCCAGGCTTTAAAATCAAGAAAGAAGGGAAAGGGGAAAGAGGAATAACTGTAAATTGTTAACTGCCAACTGAAAACTGCCATCTGAAAACTGCTAAACTGATTTGGGCGTTACCCTTTCCCAATGAAAAAATCGGGAAAGGGTTGGGCTTTTCAGGGCTTCGCTTCGCTCCGGTACCGATGAAAACCGGTACTGAACCCTTACAATCCCTAACGCAAAACCCACCGCCTTAAATTAAATCTGACAGGTTTAGGATTTAGCTTTCTGTTAACTACAACCTTTCCAAAGAACCACCAACCCAAAGTTAATTAAACCTGATGGCAGCGGCAGCCCCGAAGTATGAGGGCTACAGCGTACAGCAGGACTACAGCAAGCGAAACGCACTAAACGTTCATTTCCAAAAAACCTTAATTGACTAAACTAAGATCACAACACCTAATCATTAACTCAACCTTTTTATAAAAACTTATCAACTACCCCACCCTATGGGCACCCCCTCCTTAATAAGGATGGGAGTAAACCGGCCCAAGAAAAACCAACTACCCCAAGCAGCACCAGCCCTGGTAATTAAACCTGATGGCAGCGGCAGCCCCGAAGTATGAGGGCTATAGCAAACAGCAGGACTACAGCAAGCGAAAAGTGCTGAACCATTCATTTCCAAAAAACCTTAACTGATCAAACCAAAAATCACAACACAAGCTAACTTCAAATCTTTGTCAAAACGAATCAACCACCCCGCCCTACGCCCAACCTCCCTCACAATGAGGGGAGTAAACCAACATCACTAAACCACTAAATCTTATTAAACCCTAAAGCGCTAAAACAACCTTTCAAACGTTATTTTAAAGTGTCCAAGCTTTGGAAACCTGTAAGGTTTAACTAACTTAGCGGCCTAACCAAAAATTCATAAAATTTAATATACATGAAAGAAGTTGTAATTGTATCAGCTGTGCGAACGCCTATTGGCAGTTTTGGAGGTTCATTGGCTCAATTTTCTGCTACCCAGCTCGGTGGTTTTGCCATTAAAGCCGCCATTGAAAAAGCCGGTTTAAAACCAGAACAGATCCAGGAAATATACATGGGCAATGTTTTATCGGCAAACCTTGGACAGGCACCAGCTACACAAGCTGCAAAATTTGCCGGTTTACCAGATTTACCTGCCACAACCATCAATAAGGTATGTGCTTCGGGTACCAAAGCAATTATGCTTGCTGCACAAAGTATTGCAAATGGCGATAATGAAATTATTGTAGCCGGTGGCATGGAAAGCATGAGCAATGTTCCCTATTACCTGGACAAGGCAAGAAACGGTTATCGCCTGGGCCACGGACAAATTACAGACGGTTTAGTAAAGGATGGACTTTGGGATGTTTACAACGATTATCATATGGGTTCTGCAGCCGAACTTTGCGCTACCGAATGCCACATCAGTCGCGAGGCACAGGATCATTTTGCCATCGAATCTTACAAAAGAGCGCAAGCTGCACAAACTTCAGGTAAATTTGCGAATGAAATTGTTGCCATCGAGGTGAAAGACCGTAAGGGAGAGATTACTTTGGTTGATACAGATGATGAACCCACAGCAGTAAAATTTGATAAAATACCTTCATTAAAACCTGTTTTCAAAAAAGACGGAACAATAACCGCGGCAAACGCATCTACCTTAAACGATGGTGCAGCAGCATTGGTTTTAATGAGCGCAGCTAAAGCAACAGCGCTAGGCTTAAAGCCTTTAGCCAAAATTTTGGGCTATGCTGATGCACAACAAGCGCCAGAATGGTTTACCACGGCACCTTCAAAAGCCATTCCCTTGGCTTTACACAAAGCCAATGTAAATATAACAGACGTAGATTATTTTGAAATCAACGAAGCTTTCTCGGTAGTTTCCATTGCCAACAACCAACTTTTAAAATTAAACGATAGCCAGGTTAATGTGAATGGTGGCGCCGTTTCATTAGGTCACCCGCTTGGTGCATCAGGTGCGCGGATTGTAGTCACCTTGCTTTCGGTATTGGCACAGCATGATGGAAAAATCGGTGTGGCCGGCATCTGTAACGGTGGCGGTGGTGCAAGTGCAATCGTTATCGAGAAAATATAACTTCAACTTGCCCGCATTTTTTTTGTGCATTTAATCATATGAAAATTATCAGATATTCCATTCTTTTCATCTTAACCACGCTAAGCTTTAGCTTAAGGGCGCAGCAAGCCGCAAATGCCTTAAATGTTTTTCAGGATACACTGATTAAAATATCATCAAGGGTTATTGCTGCGCAGGGCGATGCACAAAAAATAGCGTTAAACGGCAGTTTTGTAAAAACACTGGTGGAGGCCTTAAAAGTCTCCAACTCTTTTTCTTATCCTTTCGATTCGCTTAAAAATATATCGGTAATTAAATCACCCGATCAGGCTTTTAGGATCCTGAGCTGGTATGTACTGCTCGAAAACGGTACATATCGCTATTATGGTGCCATCCAGATGAATACCAAAAACGGTCCGTTGAAACTGTACCCTTTAATCGATCAGACCGATAATATTAGCGACCCAAATGGCATTACCAATAATCAGAAATGGTTTGGTGCCAGGTATTATGAAATTGTTCCGGTTACCAGCGGAAGCCGATTGCCTTATTATATACTTTTGGGCTGGAAAGGCAATACACAGGTAACCACTAAAAAGGTAATTGACATTCTTGCTTTTGATCAGGACAAGCTCACCTTTGGTGCACCTGTTTTTGACGGCAAAGAATTAAAAGGGAAAAACAGGATCATATTTGAGTATGCCAAATCGAATGCCATGACTTTAAAAACCGATCTGAAAGCAGGTATGATCGTATTTGATCATCTGGCCTCTTTTGATCCGGAAATAAAAGATAAATTTGAATATTATGGGTCGGACGGTACCTTTGATGGTTTCAAAATTATAAGCGGAAGATTAAAACTGCAGGAAGATATCATCCTTAACAATGATGCAGACTCAAATGATGCGCTTTATGCAGACCCCAAGAAAAATGTTAAACCCATCCGGAAGTTTTGATTTTAACAAATCATTTACCTTACTCCTCACTTAAAAATTTGTGAGTTTGCCAATCGCTCACTATATTGCGCCCTGCTAACTAGCTTAAACAACACACAAATTCTGAATTCATAAACTAAAACCAACAAATGTTTTATGCAAACATCTAATGAAACCATTAGTATTGACCATGATAAGGAACTAAACCTCCACTTAGCCAGTCAAGGGGTTTCTCCTGAGAAATTATTTAGCCATCCCGTTGGCCTTTTTGTGCTCTTTTTTACCGAAATGTGGGAAAGATTCAGTTACTATGGCATGCGTGCCATTCTGGTTCTTTTCCTGATAAGTGACCTGAGCAAAAACGGCTGGGGTTGGCCACGGCCTGAAGCCTTACAGCTTTATGCCATTTATACCGGTTTGGTATATTTTACACCAATACTTGGTGGTTTAATTGCCGATAAATTTACAGGTTATCGAAAAGCGGTAATCATCGGTGCTTTTATTATGACCCTTGGCCACGCTGCCATGGCACTTGAGGGCTTTAGCAATAACTTTTTCTATGTAGGTTTACTATTATTGATTGTAGGTAACGGATTTTTTAAACCGAACATTTCTTCCATTGTAGGTAAACTTTACCCGCCTATCAGCGATAAAAAAGACAGTGCTTATGCTATTTTCTACATGGGTATTAACTCTGGTGCCTTTATTGGGATGTTAATGTGCGGTTATATTGGCGAAAAAGTAGGCTGGCACTACGGTTTCGGTCTGGCTGGTATTTTTATGCTCTTCGGTATGTTGCAATTTTATTTCGGTCAGAAAATTTTTGGTGTAATTGGTGCATCTGTTGATAAAACCAAAGAAGTTGAAAAAGCAGACCCAACAGTAGAAGAAATTCCTAGAAAAGTGAGAAACCAGCGTTTATGGGTTATTGCCATCTTATCTATTTTCACTATTTTCTTCTGGATGGTGTTTGAACAGGCAGGTGGCTCGATGACTATCTTTGCCAAAGATTATACGCTAAGAAATTTAACCGGCGGTGCGGCAACCACTTTTAAATGGGTAGACAGTATTCTTACAATATTTCCACTGGTAGCCGTAACTTTCGTATTGTTCTCATTAGCCAGAAAAATATTCAAGAAATATCCGGCAACCATTTTATTCACCCTACTAAGTTTTGCTATTATTTGGGTATTAGCCATCTGGAAAGTAGACCGCGAACTGGGCTCTGTAAGCACCGAAGTGCCTGCCTCATGGTTCAGTGTACTTAATTCATTTTTTATCGTATCATTAGCTCCAATTGTTTCAAAAATATGGGAAACCAAATTTAACCCAAGTGGTCCGGTAAAGTTCGGATTTGGACTTATTTTCGTAGGTATTGGTTTTGCGGGACTGGCTTATGGAGGTTCTGCAATTCCGCGAGGAGCTACTTCAGCAGAAGTAAGTTTATTCTGGCTTGTTTTCGCTTATTTCTTTCATACTGTTGGCGAATTATGCATTTCTCCGGTTGGTTTATCATATGTAAGTAAACTGGCACCAGCTAATTTGGTTGGTTTAATGTTTGGTGTATTTTTCACTTGTACCGCTATCGGTAATTATCTTGCAGGAGCTACCGGATCAATGATCGATAAAATCAGTTCGGCTTATTCCATCTCCACGTTCTTCTTAATATTTACCATCATACCAATTGTTGCTGGTTTCATTATGTTCGCCATAAGTCCGATTCTGCGCAAATGGATGCACGGTGTTCACTAATCACAAAAATACTTTTACCCAAAAGCCCGATATTTGTCGGGCTTTTCATTTTTAAACCTATTTAATGGAAAAAACAGTTTCAATAGCGGAAATTCAGAATTTTGAAGGCAAATACCCGAAACAGCTCTGGCATTTATCACTGGTAGAAATGTGGGAGCGTTTCTGCTTTTACGGCATGCGCGGTGTGCTGGCTTTCTTTATGGTAGAACAACTAGGTTTAAGCGACCAAAAATCGAACCTGCAGTATGGCGCTATACAGGCTTTTGTTTATGCTTTTACCTTTATAGGTGGCATTTTTGCCGATAAAATTTTAGGCTTCAGAAAGTCTTTATTTTGGGGTGGAACTTTAATGATTATCGGAAACCTTATTCTGGCGTTCTCACCGCATGATTTATTTTATATAGGCATTACCTTATCTATTATAGGAACCGGTTTCTTCAAACCCAATGTTTCATCAATGGTTGGCGAATTATACCATGAGACAGACAACCGCAGAGATGCAGGATATGGGCTTTTTTATGCGGGTATTAATGTTGGTGGCTTATTGGGTGGTGCGATGTGTATCTACCTCGGAAAATATTACAACTGGCATTTGTGTTTCTTATCGGCCGCATTAGTGATGATGTTCGGTTTGGGTACGTTCATTTTCACTAAAAAACACCTTGGCCCGATTGGCAGTTCTCCATTGCTGCACCTTAAAAAATCAAAACAGCAGCTATGGGAAATGGCCGTTTATGCAGGTTCGGTATTGTGTATTCCGCTGATTTATATCATGGTCAAAAACACCGATTTTACTGACTATTTTATGTATACCATCGGCATTATTGCCTTGGTTTATTTCTTGTACGAGACCTTTAACATAAACGATAAAAAAGCACAGTATAAATTATTGGCCGCTTTTGTTTTTATCTTCTGCTACTTCATTTTTATGGCCATATCCGAGCAGAGTGGCGGTTCGCTATCATTATTTGCAAAAGATAACCTGGATCATAAAATCCTATTTTTCAATATCGACCCGAATGTGGTGAACAATAGCGTAAACTCGTTTTTTGTTATTGTTTTTAGCCCGATTGTGGGCATTTTATGGCTAGGTCTATATAAGCGTAAAATTGAACCGAATACCGTGGTAAAATTTGGAATTGGTTTCATTTTGCTGGCTTTAAGTTTTTACGTATTTTATGCTACCAGGTTCTTTGCCAATGCGCAGGGCATTAGCTCCCTAAATGTATTTACATTAGCCTATTTGTTATTGACGCTAGGCGAACTCTGTTTAGGCCCGATAGGGATGTCGATCATTACAAAACTATCACCCAAGAAAATGTTCGGCATGATGATGGGCCTTTGGTTTTTATCAAGTGCTTTTGGGCAATTGGCTGCCGGAAAACTAGGCGCAGAAATGTCGAGTATAGATAATGCTTCGCTGCCAACTAAATTAATGGCTTATACAGAAGGCTATAAAGCATTGGCTTTATATTCTTTAATTGCAGGTTTGGCATTGATTGTTTTTTCGCAGCTGGTTAAGAGGTTAATGCAGGAAGTGAGATAAAAGCACTTTGTCATTCTGAACGCAGTGAGGAATCTTTTTATCATAAAGATATAAAACGAATAGTCTTTCGGTTATATGCAGACTGCCTACAGATACTTTAATAAGAAAGTAAAATGTACTTTAAGATCTGGAAATGAAAAGACATCTGTTCCTGGCGGTCTGCTCTCCCGCTCTCTGTTTCAAATCCCAGCCCTTATGCTTCGCGCTCCGGGCTTTACAAGCCGACCGGGTTTAGAAACAATGGTTTAGTGACTTGAAATCTAATGCTGTGCCAGCTCTCCGAAATCAGCGGGAAACAATAAAGTTTGTATAGATTGAGGAATAACGGCACTAAAATAGATGATGAAACAAATTCAGGATGACAACCGCGGGTGCAAATCACGTGTAATTCAATGAAAATTCATAAAGGTTTCATATTAAATATTTACTTTCGCACATTAAAGCAGTTACCCGGCATAAATAAGTACAGCATACACCTACAAAAATAATTATATTACACGTGTCAGATAGTTTAGTCATCATTCCCACCTACAACGAGAAGGAAAACATCGAAAAAATCATTAGAAAGGTTTTTTCTTTAACCCAGCCTTTTCATGTTTTAATTATTGATGATGGCTCACCTGATGGAACTGCTGAAATTGTAAAATCATTACAAAAAGAATACGAGGGGCATTTATTTATTGAAGAGCGTGCAGGTAAACAAGGCCTGGGTACAGCATACATTTATGGTTTTAATTGGGCATTACGGCACAGTTATGCTTATATTTTTGAGATGGATGCCGATTTTTCCCATAACCCGGAGGATTTACCACGATTACGTGAAGCCTGTGTAAATGGTGCAGATGTAGCCATTGGTTCCAGATATGTTAAAGGCGTAAATGTAGTAAACTGGCCAATGGGCAGGGTTTTAATGTCGTATTTCGCATCAATGTACGTACGCATCATTACCCGGATCAATATCCAGGATGCTACAGCAGGCTTTAAATGTTACCGAAGAATTGTGCTTGAAACCATCCCACTAAACAAAATTAAGTTTGTTGGTTACGCATTTCAGATCGAAATGAAATTTACTGCCATTAAATTTGGTTTTAAGGTTGCGGAAGTTCCCATCATCTTCACCGATCGTACCGAAGGAACATCAAAAATGAGCACCCGCATCTTCAGAGAAGCTTTTTTAGGTGTAATCCAGATGAAAGTTTCGAGTTGGTTTAGGAGTTATAAAAAGGAGTCAGTAGTCGGGAGTCGGAAGTCGGGAGTCCAGAATCCAAAGTCTTAAATTCACATTGCCTAGTTGTATTCCACTTCCGACTAAGGACTAAGGACTTAAGACTAATAATTAGGACTTCCCTTGAGATTCTCTGATCATCGTTCCAAAATCCTGCCCCTTATCCATTGCTTTAACCGTCATTACGATTCTTTTGGTACGGGTAGATTCAGTTTTAGCCTGGTTAATCCAGTTGATATAATAGTTTTGGTGCGATTTAGGCTGTTTTAAAAAATTTTGGATTAAATGTGCTTCTTCTGACAGGCAGATTTCAAGATCTTCGGGCATTTCAATTTTAAAATCCTGATCTTCTTCTAAATAAAGTTCAACCCTTGCTCCGGCTTCTTTTTTTAATTTTTTACGCACTTCGCCCTTTAAGGCAATAATAAAATCGCCCGCTCCCATTGGCATAACTGCCATGCCGTTAATATCCAACTGATCTATCTTTCCTTTTACGCGGAAACTTTTTTTACAATCGGGCTTAATTTCATTGGCTAAAGCAGCCGGAATAAACACATAACTCCAGCCGGTTTTTTCGCCCATAGTTTCGAAACGTTCTATTTCTGCTTTGAAGTGGATCATGAGTTTAAATATAGAAATTATGTTGAAGAAATGCTGTTAAACGATGTAATTGTTAAGCTATTTATGCACGCGTTAGAAATGCGCGCAAGCGGAAATACAAGACAGATAAAAAATAATTATTTCTACTTTCAAACCTGGGTAGAAAACATCATGTCAACAGTTACAAAATTTTATTCGGCTCAAAAAAAAGCCAAATCATGAGCCGATTAGCAAACTTATTCGGCTCATGATTTTAAAAAAATCAATTAAAATGGTAAATATTGAGCATTATTTAAAGGATTTTCTAAAAACCTAAAGGTCTTAATTACTTCAAACTGTCCTTTAGTTTCAATGAATTTACGAAGGGCAACCGTGTCGCAATTAAACCTTAAATTAATACTGCCGAAAAGATTTTCAGCCTGGTCTATCTGCATTGAACTTAGTTTGCGGCCAATTGAGATATGTGCACTACTGCCATGTATGGTATAGCTTGTTTTGAGCTGCTTCCTCAGCCTTCGCAAAAGATCTTTTAAATAAGGTTTGGACGATTCATCTGGCAGCAAAACAGCAGCCTGGCTAAATTTCGAGAAACTTAGCTGATCAAAACCAACTTTCTGCTGTTTTTGGGTATAACAAAATTTTTCAATCTGTTTGATGTAAAAAGTCAGTTCATATTGGTCTGCCGTAAACGCAGTAACCGTAATATGTGCTATCGAATTCCTGCTGGGATACCAGCCAATCCTGTTGGCCAGTTGCGTTTTCAAGTCAGCAACCTGATCAATCATTTTTGCCTCGGGGTAAATCACTACTGAATACCAATCTTTCGCCAACCTCAAACTCATATCGTCATTTAATTTTTAGTTCATTGCTACTGGATTCATCTGAATATCTAATTTGGCGAACTTTAACACCTCAATGCTCTGGAAACCAAAATCTTCTACTACCTTACCCAAAATCAGGTAACAGCCTTTTCCTTTAAAAGGATACATGGGAGTCGTATTCGGGAAATGGGTGGTATCAAAAAAATCGCCTTTGGCATCTAAAAAAGTGCCGAACCACATTTTGGTCTGTTTAATGGTATGTACCGTTTTTTCGCATACATAATTACCGACCATTCTTACTGTTTTACCTAAATATTTGTGCATATCGGCTGCCATAATATCGCCGCGATAAGGGGTTTTCAGAAAATCGAACATTTTATAATTGAGCGGGTACCCCAGTAACTCCAACTCCGTGTAAGCATTTTCCAATTCAGAATCTGCCAGAGCAGGGAGCTGATAGGTTTTATAACTTAATTTAAAAAGTTCGGCATGGTTTATTTTTTTCTGTTTAAAACCCAGGTAATTGTGCACATCCCACAGCAGGGTTTTACGATCTTTGCCAGTAAACCGTAGTGCACCAAGCCGGATCAAAATAATGGCTTGCTCTAATGATATGCAGGTCCGTTTCACGAAATCTTCGAGATTAAGATAAAAACCATTTGCCGCACGTTCCTGTGGAATCATTTTAATGATTTTTTCTTCCAGGCCCTGAATGGCAATAAAGCCGAGATAGGCATCTTCACCTTTTATATTCACCACTTCATCACTTTGGTTAACACAGGGTAAATGCACCCTTGCTCCTGTTTTCTGCAATTCATGCACGTAAACCCAGCGACTGTAAAAACCGCCATAGTTATTTAATACGGCCACCATAAACTCCATGGGGTAATAGGTTTTAAGGTAAAGGCTCTGGTAACTTTCAACGGCAAATGAAGCGGAATGTGCTTTGGAAAAACTGTAACCGGCAAAAGAGGAAATCTGCCGCCAAACTTCGGTAATAAGCTCCTCTGAGTGTCCTTCTTTTCTGGCTGAGGCAAAAAATTTATTCACCAGCTCATCAAAAGCCAGTTTTGAACGGTATTTTCCGCTCATGGCTTTACGCAGAATATCGGCATCAGCCAGATCCAAACCTGCAAAATAATGACATACTTTGATCACATCTTCCTGGTAAACCATTACTCCATAAGTTTCGCTGAGCCGCTCTTTCATCACTTCACAGAGGTACACCACCTTATCGGGCGCATGGTAACGCTCAATGTACGATTTCATCATGCCTGAACTGGCCACGCCGGGGCGGATAATAGAACTCGCAGCCACCAGGGTAAGGTAATTATCACATTTCAGCTTTTTAAGCAATTGCCGCATAGCCGGCGATTCGATGTAAAAACACCCGATGGGTTGTCCTTCTTTGAGCATACCGTTCAGTTTATAATCCTTTTTAAAACTTTTAAAATCATGAATGTCGATATCTTTACCCTTGTTTTTTTTAATCAGCTGCACCGCCTCGCGGATATGCCCAATGCCCCGCTGACTTAAAATATCAAACTTTTCGTAACCTATGGCTTCTGCTTCATACATATCCCATTGTACTGTTGGAAAGCCCTTTGGCGGCATATCCAAAGCAGTGTAATAAGTGATCGGATCTTGAGAAATCAAAATCCCACCAGCATGAATAGAACGTTGATTGGGCATACTTTTCACGTATTGGTGCACCGCCAATAACTTTTGGTAAGTGGCATTAAGTAAATTTTCGCGCTCCTTTGCAGGGTCGGTAAAACTGTCTATTTCGCCTTTTGGCAAACCTAAAACCTTACCAATTTCCCTGATAATTGCCCGATCTTTAAAGGTGCTCATGGTACCCAAAAAAGCAACATGCCATTTGGGATAGCGCTTAAAAATGTACGTTTGTATGATTTCTCTTTCATCCCAAGAAAAATCGATATCAAAATCAGGTGGACTGGTCCGTTTTTCGTGTAGAAAACGTTCGAAATACAGATCGAGATCAATCGGATCTACATCAGTAATGCGCAAGCAATAGGCTACAATACTATTGGCGCCCGAACCACGGCCAACGTGGTAAAAACCACATTTATTCATGGCATACCTAACAATATCGAATGTGATAAGGAAATAAGCGCAGAAGTTTTTTAGTTCGATAATACGAAGTTCTTTTTCTAACCGTTTAAGGGCCTCTTCATTGTTTTCGCCATAGCGATATTTCAGTCCTAGTATGGCCAACCTGCGGAGCATTTTTTTATCGCCTTCTACACCTGTTTTGGTGTAATGAAACTTGTTTTTTGAGCTGGGTATCGCGCTATCTTCAAAATAGGCACTTAAATCGCAACTGTTTATAAGCTTTTGGGTATTTTGAACAATAAAAGGGTATTGTTCAAACTGCTGCGTAAGTTCAGCCTCGGGAATCAGAAATTCATCGGGATCGCATTTATGCTCGTCAGCTACTTTACTTAAAAGGGTATTAAGTTCGATAGCCCTTAAATATTCGTGCAGGCGATAAGTAATTTTGTCGGCTACCGTAACGGGGTGCCACACCAGCAGCTTTTCTTTTTGATTTAAAAGTGGATGTTTATACAAGAGATTTAGCTGTTTTCCACGGATCCCTATATATTCATTTGCCTTTAATACTGGATTAAAAGACTTTTGAAAGGGATAAATGATATATACGTTTTCCATCACTGGCGGAATTTCCGGCAGTGGAATGTTACCGATATTATGGTAACTTAAAAACGTATTGAGCTCTCGCATGCCTTCCCTGTTTTTGGCAATGCCTACATATAGTAACCTATTGCCAATCCGGAATTCGATACCCGCTGCAGGCTTAATTTGATAGGGAATATTGCCCTTGTGTATCTCGTCGGCTTCTTTGGCAACACCTTGTCTATAACATTCGCGAATAAACTCTATTGCACCGGTTGAGTTATTGATATCGGTAAGCACCATTTGATGGATACCCAAACGCCTTGCAGTAGCAATAAGCTGGTTAATGCTTTGCGTACCATATTTTAAGCTGTAAGAAGAATGCACATTCAAAAACATAACTTATTCGTAAGATTTGGTTCCAGTTGTTCCTTTTTCGCTCATAAAACTCCTGATTTTGGAGCGTTTTCTCACGTCAGGATCTTTTCCTGCTTCTTCGGTATTTTCGATCAGTATTTTCTTTTTACGGGGATTGTATTTGATCACTTTTCCTTTTTCATCACGGGGTGGCTGGGTAACAATGCAGGCTTTTACCACTGCTTCGGCACCATAGCTGTTACGCACCTTATCCATAGCCTGGCAAAGACTATACTCTTCTTCAGCGATATTATAAAGGCCAATCTGTTCGTAACCACTCACCAGATGCGAAAGTTTTACGCCTACCAACCGCAACAGCATCCGTTTTGAATATACTTTTTCGAACAGGCTATGTGCTTTGCTGATCAGAAATGAATCGAGCGAGGTATACGGAATCCGCTCCTGCTGGGTAACGGTTTCGAAATTGGTGTAACGCACAGTTACAGTAATACAGGCCGTAAGTTTTTTCTGATTACGCAACTGAAAGGTTAATCCGCTAACCATTCCGGTTATAATGGCCTTTAATTTTGCCATATCCATGGTATCACTTTCGAAAGTGGCCTGTGTACCAATTGATTTTCGCTCGCGGTACGGCACCACGGGCGAAAGATCAATTCCGTTTGCTTTTTGCCACAAACTTAAGCCATGCTGTCCCAAAATCTTAAACATCAGCTGTTGAGGGATCTGCGTAAGCGTAAGGATATTACGTACCCCCATTTCGCTTAATTTTTTATAGGTAGCATGGCCAATACCCGGAATTTTATGGATGGCCAAAGGATCGAGAAAAGGCCGCAACTCCGGAAAGGTAACCTGCCGTTCGCCATCAGGCTTAGACTCATTCGTGGCTATTTTGGCTACGGTTTTATTGATCGATAAGCCGAAAGAAATAGGCAGCTGCATCTCTTTCATAATGGTTTGCCTCAGTTCTGAAGCGAATTTCATGCAGCCAAAAAAGCGATCCATACCCGTCATATCAATATAATGTTCGTCAATACTGGCTTTTTCAAAAAGCGGGACTTTATCCGCAATAATTTCGGTAATATCATGCGATGCTTTGGAATATTCTTCCATATCGCCTTTTAAAAATATAGCCTGGGGGCATAGTAATTTTGCCGTTCTGCCGGGCATTGCAGAGTGTATACCGTACTGACGTGCTTCGTAACTACAGGAAGCCACTACACCTCTATCTCCACCACCACCAATAATTACCGGTTTACCCGATAGCTTAGGATTTTTTCTGATTTCTACAGATACAAAAAATGCATCCTGATCCATATGAATAATCTGCCTGTCTTTATCCATTTTCTTTTTTATAAGGATGATTGAAAATCAAAAATACTAATATTTTTAGTTTTAATAAAAATATTAGAGATGCCGGTTGTTAATTAATACTAATTATTTTAGCTAAACACATTAAAATGATTGATACATAAAGCATCTATTTAAACATTACGGTAATCGAATAACCGATAGCGGTGGTGCTTGAGGGAACGAACCACGGAAATAGAAGTAAACTTCGCCTGGACTGGCAAACTTATCGTAATCATTTGGAAGATTCTTTAATGCGTTCAGAATGACAGAAAGTGGGTGTTGCGCAATCCTAAAAAAAATGCCTCCGATTTTCATCGGAGGCAAATATTAAAAAATTAGCTATATGGTAAATCTTAAATTTTGCTTACTGCTTTACAATTTTGAATTCTGTTCTTCTGTTTAGCTGATGTTCTTCCTCGCTACAGGCTACTCCATTGCCGCATTTGTTTAATAGCCGGGTTTCGCCATAACCTTTAGCCGTAATGCGGTTTTTATCAATACCCCTCGAAATGATATAGGCTACAGCTGATTCGGCTCTTTTTTGTGAGAGGTTCAGGTTGTAAGCATCCTTACCCCTGCTATCTGTATGCGATCCTAATTCAATCCAGATGGTCGGGTTATCAGTCATGATTTTAACCAGTTTATCTAATTCTATCGCAGCATCTGCACGGATGTTCCATTTATCGAAATCGTAATAAATATTTTCGAGCTTTATTGCTTTATTTATCACAATAGGCTCTAAATACAGGTTTTGCGTTAGTACACCTGAAGTTGTTAAGCCAATAGTGGCCAGGTTTTCTACATCGGATCTGTAATTTGTTTTTTCTGCTGATACGTTGTATTCAGATTCTTTTGATAAATTAAATCGATACGCGCCATTTTCATCAGTTTCAGTTTTTAAAATAGTACCGTTTACTTTTGCCAGGGTTACTAATGCCCCTGTAATGGGCTGGTTGTTGCCTTTATCAAACACCCTGCCTTCTAGTTTGAAAGACAGGATCATTTTCTGATCGATGGTATAGATATCATCGCTACCCAAACCACCCTCGCGGTTAGAAGAAAGATAAACAATACCACCTTTTTCATTTAAACTAAAGCCAAAATCATCCTGTGGAGAGTTGAAAGGATAGCCCATATTTTCGATCTGGCCAATGCTGCCACTTTCTCTTAAAGCCTGGTATACATCCAATCCTCCCATGCCAACCCTGCCATCGCTCGAAAAGTAGAAATTGTCCTTTTCGTCAAAAACCGGACTGCGTTCATTGCCTTCGGTATTTACTTCTTTCAGGTTAATGGGTTTGCCCCAATCACCCGCATCTGTTTTCAGGCAAACATAAATATCGGTTCCACCTAACCCACCTGGCATGTTCGAAGCAAAATAAAGGCTATTTCCATCGGTAGTAATAAAAGGATCACCTACAGAATAAGCATTTACATTATTATAAGCAAATGAAACCGGTTCGCCCCAAACACCATCGCTACCTTTTGTACTGCTAAAAATCTCTACATTAACAGTTGTTGGCCGTTTTTTTAATCGCTCCAGTTCGTCGGTAATACGGGTTAACGTAAAATACATGGTATTACCATCGGCTGTAAAGCTTGCCGAACCAACGTGGTACCTGGTACCTGCTTTTATGGGAAATAGCTGAAGACTATCGTTTGATGATGACTTGAAGTACAGTTTAAGGTATCCGTTACCGGTCCAGCCGTATACTTTTTTATCGGGTTCCCTGGATCCGTCGAATTTTAAAAAAGGTCTGTTTTCTGAAACGTGTAGTTTACTATTTGATCTGTCTGAGGTAAAGACAACTCCTTTTTCATATTTAACGGCACCCCAATCGGATTGCGGGCTATTTAAAGTTTTTTGGTTGAAGAGTTCAATTTTCTTTGGATTTTTAATCCATTTTAAAGCAGAATCACAAGATGCAATCCAAATGGCCTGCTGCTTTTCTGATACATCCTTCTTTTTATCAATGTAATTTAAGTATTGAACCTTTGCTTCGCTATATTTGGAATTTTGTTGTAAAGCTTTGGCATAACGTAAGATATTATCCGTGCTGCTGCCAGGCATTTTAGTGGTAATGGCATACCAGCTTTCTGCCTGTTTATAATTATACACTAACGCGTAAGCATTTGCTAAACGTTCTGCGGCATGTAAAGTTTCTTTCTTTTTATAGGCTTGTTCGTATAAATCTATTGCCTTGCTGTAATTAAATAGTTCGTATTCCTTATCAGCATCTTTTAGTACATACTGGGCATTTGCCGAAAAACTGACTGCACATAAACCGAATGCAGACAGGCAAATACCTGTTAAAATTTTATTCATCGCGTTGTTTGGATAGTTGGTCAAAAATACAAAATATAGTTAATTTAAAATACCCTGGGCGCAGCAATTTTGTATTTTGTTTAATAAATAAATCAGCAATGGAAATCTTCTAATTTCCGCTGCTGCAGCCCTGTAAAGGACCAATTTAGAAATCGTAATCATAACCAATCCTAAGCTTTTCAGATGGAAAAACCGGCATCGCTGCCACAGCAGAATTACGCGGAGTAAGATCGCGCTGCACATAGCTTTTATCATACAGTTGGTATACAGAAACAGTATATAAGAAATATTTAGTGCAACTGATTGATGCATTTTAAGCAAACCGAATTTATTAAGTCAGTGTCTTTATTTTTTTTCCGGGCAATTAAATAAAACTTTGGCTGCTTAATCATGTTGATTAAATAATAAACATGATTAATATGAAAACGAAAGATAATAAAAATACAGCTGAGAAAACGCACAAAAGTAAAGGAAGCTCAAAAGAAAAGGCTTCCTTTGATCAGAATGGGGATGGTGCTTCAGATCAATTTGGCCAGGCCGGCTCTACCCCTAATGAATCAGGAGAAAGTGGACCTGGCACTGTAAATAAAAACAAAAAAGCTTAGAAAAGATAAAAAGAGTATTACACTCTTTTTATCTTTCATAGATACTCATCTTTTCAGCCAGTTCTATAATACTTTTTATTTTGAGTTTTTGAAAAAGTCTAAGCTTATATGTACTTACTGTACCCATCTGAAGATTTAACTGATTGGAAATTTCCAATACACCGATACCTTTTGTTAAAAGTTCAGCCACTTCAAGTTCTCTGCCCGAAAGCTTAGTAAAAGGATTATCGGCATCGTTACCCAATATGCTGTTGAACATATTTTCTTTAACATTTCTGCTCGAATAGCGGCTACCAGCAAGAATGGTAGTAATTGCAGTGACGATTTCTGATTCCTCGGCATTTTTGGTTAAGTAACCAGAAGCACCTGATTTTAAATATGGTACAGCATAAATATTCTCATTCAGAGAAGAAAATACAAGAATTTTAGCATTGGGCTGAACCAATTTAATCTGATCTATTACCTTAAGGTTGTTACCTCCAGGCAAGTTTACATCAATGATGATTAAGCTAGGTGATTTTTCTACTTCGACAAGAGCCTGTTCAAGGGTTGACGCGTGAATGATTTCAACACCAGGCCAGAAGTCTGATATTAAACCTTTTAAACCACGGCGAATGATCTCGTGATCATCGGCGATGAGCACTGTAAAAGTGCTTACGGCATTTTTTGTTTTCATTATATTAAGGATATCATGCAAGTTAATAAAAAGTTATTTTTTCTACGCAATTGTAGTGAATTTTTCTTTAAAATGTGTAAATATTATTATACATATTTTAAAAATTTTGTTAAAACACCCTTGGCGTTGCCAATCTTATATTTTGTTTGATGAACGAGTAAGCGATGGAAATCTCATGTGTGCCGCTGCTGTAACCCTGTAAAGGGCCAATTGAAAAATCATAACCATACCCAATCCTTAGCTTTTCAGATGGAAAAATCTGTATCGCTGCTACAGCAGAGTTCCGAGGTGTCAGATCGCGCTGAAGGTAGCTTTTATCATACAGTTTTACACCAGTGCGGTACGAACCGCCAACCCAGATAAAATCTTTGATCATCAGAAAGGCATTCAGATCCAAACTCGTCGGTCCGCCACGGTCGTCTTTCAAAAGGAACGATGGTTTTACCTGAAAATCTTCAGAGAGCGGAAACAAGGCACCTGCGGTTAGGTAATAATGGGGTTTGGGCTGTGGAATAAAAGCATAACGGTCGATATTGATATAGGTGGCGATCAGGTTATCGGCCGAGAAACCAGCATAATATTTATCGTTTGCAAAATAAACCCCTGCCCTGGCATCCGGCACAATGGTACTCTGCATACCTACAGGCTGGTTGGGTTCAGGGTTGTTCGGATTTAACAGCGAGCCATCTATGCCCAACTGCACCATGCCCACACCAAGGCCTAATGCCAGTCTTGAACTCCCATCATCGTTCATCCGGATACGGTAAGCATAGTTACCATAAATGCTCAGGTTCGTTTGTGCACCCAGTTTATCACTGGCCACCTGAAGGGCCAAGCCCACGTTGCCGCTGTTGGCAATGGCATCTACTGCCAGCGACATGCTTCTCGGTGCTCCGGTAATGCCTGTCCACTGGCTCCGGTAAAAACTGTGCACATTCAGCACTTCTTTATAACCCGCATAAGCCGGGTTGATATAGATCCCGTTGAACATATATTGGCTATACTGTGCATCCTGTTGTGCAGATACGGGCCGCGAAAACAGCAAAAACGAACCTGCTAATAATACGATTAGTTTCTTCATCATATCTTTCTTCACCATTAATTTTTAAATGCCCTGATTAGGGTGATATAACCTTTAAATACTTTCCATTCGCTACTTCCGCCTTTTCTGGCGCGTAACAGGTAATAATAAGTTCCTTCATTTAAACCCTCACCTGTCCAATTATTCTGGTAACCTTTGGCGCGGAACACTTCGTTACCCCATCTGTTGACAATGGTAAGGTCGTTTTCAGCAAATTCGGCAAGGCCATTAATCTCGAATGTATCATTAATACCATCGCCATTTGGTGTAAACAGATTTGGAATCAATAAATCACTACCGGTTATAATGGCCGCATCTGCTTTCACCAGGTTATTATTTGATATCGGATCAGGCTGATCTGCTTTTACGCTTGCAGAATTATTCAATTCACCTGAAGCCAGCGTTCTTGCTTTAAAGGTTAGCGTTGCGCTCTGATTTAGATCTAAACTTCCAACCAGCCACACTAAATCTCTGCTGGTAGTCGTATAACTTGTTGTACCAACAGTAACCGTGATTTCTTTAGGTGCATCAATAATGGTCGACAGTTTATCCGTAACGGTAACTCCTGTTGCCCTGTTCGGGCCTTTGTTGGTTACCGTAATTTTATAGGTCACATCATCGCCTGTTTTGATATCGCTTTTGGTTAACAGTTCTTTTGTAATAACCAAATCAGCCGATTGATCTACATCCATCAGTACCTCTGGTCTAATTGTTGTCCCGGCTGCGCTCGTCATTACAACCACATTTTTTATCGTATTGTAGCTGTTTACATCCGGTGCAACTTTCGCATCAAAAGTTAATACTGTGCTCGAATTGGCCTGCATGTTAATTTTCCATTTCAGGGTATTGCCCGTCACGGTACCATAACCGGAAACCGAGTTAGGAACATAAGTTAAACCTGCAGGAAGTTCATCGGTAATAGTTACTCCGTTCAGTGCAGAACCACCTGTATTTTTTACCTGAAGCGAATAAGTCAAAATTTCGTTGGCCTGTGCTTTGCCATCTTTATTGCCTTTGTTATCCGTAACTGATTTGCTACCCTCCAACATTCCATCAGTTGGAATGGATACAGACGGATTCAATGGCGTTAGCGCATTTGCAGGATCGGTTACAGTAGCGGTGTTATTCACGCCTAATACGCCTGAAGGAATAACCGCATTTACAGTGACTTTAAAACTCACCTGTACCTGTCCGTTGGCTGGAATGCTTAAATTGTTCCAGTTTAATATACTGCCAACCAAAGCCGCTCCATTATCTGCACTTCCAACCAGGTAAGTCGTATTAGCCGGAATTGGATCGGTAATTTTCACACCGGTTCTGGCCACATTTCCATTATTTTTAACGGTTATGGTATAGGTCAAAACCTCATTTGCTTCGGCTTTTCCATCATTATTGGCATCAGCAACAGTTTTTGAACTTACAATTTTTGGCAGTTCTAAAATAGTAGGATAATCGTTGTCCTCATCAGTTCCGGAAATATCCGAAATTGGCGTTCCACCTGGTGTTTTAGCCGTAAGTGTGGCTGTGTTTCTCACCGAACCTGCATTTTTCTCTGCCTGCGTAATGGTGTAAACAGCTGTGGCTACCGCGGTTTCATCAGGTGCAATACTTGCAGGTGAGAAAGTAAGCGCTGATGAAATTTTCGGATCAAGCAAACTAAAATTGTTTAACGTAACGTTACCGGTATTTTTTGCCGTAAAAGTATAGGTAACTGAATTTCCATCTGCACTTAAAACACCTGTTTTAACCAAAGCAAGACCTGGTGCCTCTTTAATCAGGAATATGGTAGGATCATCAGGAGCCAAAGTTCTTGGATCATCAGAAAGTTTACTTAATTTATTTGCGCCGGAGTATCTGGCCACCAGATTAGCCTGATTCACAAACCTGCCATTATCAATTTCTGGTTGTGTTAAGGTGTGTCTGGCTAAAATCAGCGCAGTTTCGGAAGGTTCCAATTTACTGATCATTGCAGGTTTAATACTACCCGCGTCTGCACCTTCGTCGGTTACCACAATATCGGTTAGCGTTACATTACCGGTATTGGTGACCTGAATGTTGTACTCAATTACTTTAACTATACCTGCTGCATTAGCAAATACCTTGGTAAACTTAAGTGATGGATTAGGCACGATAGGACTAAAAGTTGCATCATCTGTTGCAGGAGTCGATGGATCGTCTGATACTTTCGCAATCGTATTCCCTTTCGGATCTTTTGCGCTTGCATTGACCTGATTACTGAAGCCACCAGCATTTACATCACTTTGTTTTACCGTATGCTTAGCTGTAATGTTCACCGTAGCACCTGGCAATATGGAAGCAATATTTGAAGGTATTAAACTACCAGTATCGGCATTTGCATCAACCAACACGATATTGGTTAAAGTTACATTTCCGGTATTTTTGAATGCAATGTTGTAATTGATCACATCGCCAGCTTTAGTTGCACTGTTTGCAGCAGATTTAGTCAATGTAAAACCAGGTGTTGGAATTAATTGAGTTACAGTAGCATCATTAGGTGCAGGTGTAGATGGGTCATCAGACAACTGGTTAACCACAATACCTTTATTGTCAGTTAATTTTATCAATGCCTGGTTGGTAAATGAACCGAGGTTGATATCATCTTGTGTTAACGTATGTTTAGCAGTAACCGTTACGCTGGCACCAGGTGCTAAAGTAGAAATATTGGCAGGATTGATCGAACCAGCATCTACAGCGGCATCAGTTACGGTTAAGTTACTTAATGTTACGCTTCCTGTATTGGTAACGGTAAAAGTATAATTGATTGATTCGCCGATTTTCGTCCCTGCAGCACTCGCAATTTTAGTAAAAGTAAATTTCGGACTACCTGAAATAGGGGTTTCAGTAGGATTATCATTCGAATAATCGGTTCCGGAAACATCTGTAATGGCATTTCCAACAGGTGTTTTTGCACTTACAGCAGCGGTATTGGTCACTATACCTGCATCTTTATCGCTTTGGCTTAAAATATAAACCTGGCTATAGGTAAAGTTTGCCCCTACTGCCAATACGTTAGGGAAAGTTTTATTTAAACCTAATTTGGCATCCGTCAATACAATACCACTTAATGCTACATCACCAACATTTGTAATCTTGAAAGAGTAAGTGATGTTATTACCATCAGCACTTAAAATACCTGTTTTAATCAGCGCGATCTTTCCTTTTAACAATGAGGTGGTAACGGTTGATTGATTGTTTGCCTGATCTGGATCTGTTGATGTAGCGGTTGGACTTAATGATACACTATTTACAAGACTTGCCCCTGTAAATGTTGCCGCTACACGAGCATTAATCATTAAGCTCACCTGTTGTCCAGCCAATAGATCTGCTGCCAGAGTAAAGTTTTTTCCTGTTGAACTATAGGTTCCGCCAATTGCATTGTAACTTATATTTTCCAATCCTGCCGGAAGATTTTCTATCAGTCCTATAGATTCACCACTTAATACCGTCGCAGGTCCGTTGTTTTTAATTGTGATCGTATAGCTGATATCGCCATTGGTTTCAACACCTGTTACGTTGGCTGTTTTGCTTACCAGCAGATCTGTTATCCAGTTCGGGATGTTTACCGTTACCACTGCTGTTGAAGTTTTCGTTACATTCAATTTATCCGTAATTTGATAAGTCAACGTATAAACTCCCGGAAGCGTACCGGCCGCAACATTTACCTTTCCAGTTGCTGCATCAATGTTGATTTTCGGATTTGAAGTTGAAATCTGATTGATTATTACAGTAGCTATTGTTGCAGTTGATATATCGTTATACTGATCATTAATCAGGATATTTTCAACAGCCACGCCGCCAGTAAAACCATTTGCTGTTCCCGTATCATCTTTAGCCAAAATTGTATTTGTACCAACCGTGATGGTTACTGTAGCCGTTTTGGTCTGACCAGGATTCAGTTTATCTTCAATCTGGTAAACCAGTGTGTAAGTTCCAGCAGGCGTGTTCGGTGCAACGTTAACCTTTCCGGTGGTTACATCCAGGGTAACATTAGGATTGCTTGTTGAAACCTGGCTTAATTTCACCTCGTTCAGCGTAACAGGGTTTCCGTTGTAGGTATCATTGTCCAGTACATTTGTAACTGCGGTTCCACCAGTAAAGCCATTTGCATTTCCTGAATCATTTGTAGCAGCCAATACAGGTGCACCAACCGTGATGGTTACCGTAGCCGTTTTGGTCTGACCAGGATTCAGTTTATCTTCAATCTGGTAGACCAGTGTGTAAGTTCCAGCAGGCGTGTTCGGTGCAACGTTAACCTTTCCGGTGGTTACATCCAGGGTAACATTAGGATCGGTTGTTGAAACCTGGCTTAATTTCACCTCGTTCAGCGTAACAGGGGTTCCGTTGTAGGTATCATTGTCCAGTACATTTGTAACTGCGGTTCCACCAGTAAAGCCGTTTGCATTTCCTGAATCATTTGTAGCAGCCAATATAGGTGCACCAACCGTGATGGTTACTGTAGCCGTTTTGGTCTGACCAGGATTCAGTTTATCTTCAATCTGGTAAACCAGCGTGTAAGTACCCGCAGGCGTGTTCGGTGCAACGTTAACCTTTCCGGTGGTTACATCCAGGCTAACATTAGGATTGCTTGTTGAAACCTGGCTTAATTTCACCTCGTTCAGCGTAACAGGGGTTCCGTTGTAGGTATCATTGTCCAGTACATTTGTAACTGCGGTTCCACCGGTAAAGCCATTTACATTTCCTGAATCATTTGTAGCAGCCAATATAGGTGCACCAACCGTGATGGTTACTGTAGCCGTTTTGGTCTGACCAGGATTCAGCTTATCTTCAATCTGGTAAACCAGTGTGTAAGTACCCGCAGGCGTGTTCGGTGCAACGTTAACCTTTCCGGTGGTTAAATCCAGGGTAACATTAGGATCGGTTGTTGAAACCTGGCTTAATTTCACCTCGTTCAGCGTAACAGGGGTTCCGTTGTAGGTATCATTGTCCAGTACATTTGTAACTGCGGTTCCACCGGTAAAGCCGTTTGCATTTCCTGAATCATTTGTAGCAGCCAATACAGGTACACCAACCGTGATGGTTACTGTAGCCGTTTTGGTCTGACCAGGATTCAGTTTATCTTCAATCTGGTAAACCAGCGTGTAAGTTCCAGCAGAAGTGTTCGGTGCAACGTTAACCTTTCCGGTGGTTACATCCAGGGTAACATTAGGATTGCTTGTTGAAACCTGGCTTAATTTCACCTCGTTCAGCGTAACAGGGGTTCCGTTGTAGGTATCATTGTCCAGTACATTTGTAACTGCGGTTCCACCGGTAAAGCCATTTGCATTTCCTGAATCATTTGTAGCAGCCAACACAGGTGCACCAACCGTGATGGTTACTGTAGCCGTTTTGGTCTGACCAGGATTCAGCTTATCTTCAATCTGGTAGACCAGTGTGTAAGTACCCGCAGGCGTGTTCGGTGCAACGTTAACCCTTCCGGTGGTTACATCCAGGCTAACATTAGGATTGCTTGTTGAAACCTGGCTTAATTTCACCTCGTTCAGCGTAACAGGGGTTCCGTTGTAGGTATCATTGTCCAGTACATTTGTAACTGCGGTTCCACCGGTAAAGCCATTTGCATTTCCTGAATCATTTGTAGCAGCCAATACAGGTGCACCAACCGTGATGGTTACTGTAGCCGTTTTGGTCTGACCAGGGTTCAGTTTATCTTCAATCTGGTAAACCAGCGTGTAAGTTCCAGCAGGCGTGTTCGGTGCAACGTTAACCTTTCCGGTGGTTACATCCAGGGTAACATCAGGATTGCTTGTTGAAACCTGGCTTAATTTCACCTCGTTCAGCGTAACAGGGGTTCCGTTGTAGGTATCATTGTCCAGTACATTTGTAACTGCGGTTCCACCGGTAAAGCCATTTGCATTTCCTGAATCATTTGTAGCAGCCAATACAGGTGCACCAACCGTGATGGTTACTGTAGCCGTTTTGGTCTGACCAGGGTTCAGTTTATCTTCAATCTGGTAAACCAGCGTGTAAGTACCCGCAGGCGTGTTCGGTGCAACGTTAACCTTTCCGGTGGTTACATCCAGGCTAACATTAGGATTGCTTGTTGAAACCTGGCTTAATTTCACATCATTTAAAGTTGGAGCCGTTGATGTTCCATTATAACCATCATTCGAAAGAATATTATTTACAGCTACGCCTCCTATCAAACCATTTACAGTTCCTGCATCATCATTAGCTAATAATATTCCTGTAGCAATGGTTACCTTAATCGAAGCGGTAGAAGTTTTAGAAGCATCCAGTTTATCGGTGATCGTGTAAGTCAAAGTGTAAATACCGGCCGGGGTATTGGCCGCAACTTTAACCTCGCCAGTTGCCGGATCAAGGGTTACTTTTCCATTGCTGTCGTTGGTGCCATTGGTAATCGTTACATCATTTAAGGTTGGAGCCGTAGTAGTGCCGTTATAAGCATCGTTGGTTAAAACATTGGCTACCGCTGTGCCACCGGTTACCGAGTTCGCTGTTCCCGCATCATCTTTAGCCAAGATCGCACCGGAAGCCACCGTTACTTTTACCGTTGCGGTTGAAGTTTTGCTTGCATCCAGTTTATCGGTGATGGTATAGGTCAAGGTATAAACACCAGCCGGGGTATTGGCCGCAACTTTAACCTCGCCAGTTGCCGGATCAAGGGTTACATTGCCATTGCTGTCGTTGGTGCCATTGGTAATGGTTACATCACTCAAGGTTGCAGCTGCAGTAGTGCCATTATAAGTATCATTGGCCAAAACATTCGCAACTGCTGTTCCGCCTGTTACTGAATTAGCAGATCCAGCATCATCTTTAGCCAAGATCGCACCAGAAGCTACCGTTACTTTTACCGTTGCAGTAGAAGTTTTGCTTGCATCCAGTTTATCGGTGATGGTATAGGTCAAGGTATAAATACCGGCCGGGATATTCGCAGCAACACTTACCGATCCTGTGGTTGGATCAAGCGTTACTTTTCCATTGCTGTCGTTGGTGCCATTGGTGATGGTTACATCATTCAGCGTTGGTGCCGTAGTAGTGCCGTTATAAGCATCGTTGGTTAAAACATTGGCTACCGCTGTGCCACCGGTTACCGAGTTCGCTGTTCCCGCATCATCTTTAGCCAAGATCGCACCAGAAGCCACCGTTACTTTTACCGTTGCAGTAGAAGTTTTGCTTGCATCCAGTTTATCGGTGATGGTATAGGTCAAGGTATAAATACCGGCCGGGGTATTCGCAGCAACACTTACCGATCCTGTGGTTGGATCAAGCGTTACTTTTCCATTGCTATCATTGGTACCATTAGTAATCGTTACATCATTTAAGGTTGGTACCGTAGTAGTGCCGTTATAAGCATCGTTGGTTAAAACATTGGCTACCGCTGTGCCACCGGTTACCGAGTTCGCTGTTCCCGCATCATCTTTAGCCAAGATCGCACCGGAAGCTACCGTTACTTTTACCGTTGCGGTAGAAGTTTTAGAAGCATCCAGTTTATCGGTGATGGTGTAAGTCAAAGTATAAATACCAGCCGGGGTATTCGCAGCAACACTTACCGATCCTGTGGTTGGATCAAGCGTTACTTTTCCATTGCTGTCGTTGGTGCCATTGTTAATCGTTACATCATTTAAGGTTGGAGCCGTAGTAGTGCCGTTATAAGCATCGTTGGTTAAAACATTGGCTACCGCTATGCCACCGGTTACCGAGTTCGCTGAGCCTGCATCGTCTTTAGCTAAGATCGCACCAGAAGCCACCGTTACTTTTACCGTTGCGGTTGAAGTTTTAGAAGCATCCAGTTTATCGGTGATCGTGTAAGTCAAAGTATAAACACCAGCCGGGGTATTGGTCGGAACTTTAACCTCGCCAGTTGCCGGATCAAGGGTTACTTTTCCATTGCTGTCGTTGGTGCCATTGGTAATCGTTACATCATTTAAGGTTGGAGCCGTAGTAGTGCCGTTATAAGCATCGTTGGTTAAAACATTGGCTACCGCTGTGCCACCGGTTACCGAGTTCGCTGTTCCCGCATCATCTTTAGCCAAGATCGCACCGGAAGCCACCGTTACTTTTACCGTTGCGGTTGAAGTTTTGCTTGCATCCAGTTTATCGGTGATGGTATAGGTCAAGGTATAAACACCAGCCGGGGTATTGGCCGCAACTTTAACCTCGCCAGTTGCCGGATCAAGGGTTACATTGCCATTGCTGTCGTTGGTGCCATTGGTAATGGTTACATCACTCAAGGTTGCAGCTGCAGTAGTGCCATTATAAGTATCATTGGCCAAAACATTCGCAACTGCTGTTCCGCCTGTTACTGAATTAGCAGATCCAGCATCATCTTTAGCCAAGATCGCACCAGAAGCTACCGTTACTTTTACCGTTGCAGTAGAAGTTTTGCTTGCATCCAGTTTATCGGTGATGGTATAGGTCAAGGTATAAATACCGGCCGGGATATTCGCAGCAACACTTACCGATCCTGTGGTTGGATCAAGCGTTACTTTTCCATTGCTGTCGTTGGTGCCATTGGTGATGGTTACATCATTCAGCGTTGGTGCCGTAGTAGTGCCGTTATAAGCATCGTTGGTTAAAACATTGGCTACCGCTGTGCCACCGGTTACCGAGTTCGCTGTTCCCGCATCATCTTTAGCCAAGATCGCACCAGAAGCCACCGTTACTTTTACCGTTGCAGTAGAAGTTTTGCTTGCATCCAGTTTATCGGTGATGGTATAGGTCAAGGTATAAATACCGGCCGGGGTATTCGCAGCAACACTTACCGATCCTGTGGTTGGATCAAGCGTTACTTTTCCATTGCTATCATTGGTACCATTAGTAATCGTTACATCATTTAAGGTTGGTACCGTAGTAGTGCCGTTATAAGCATCGTTGGTTAAAACATTGGCTACCGCTGTGCCACCGGTTACCGAGTTCGCTGTTCCCGCATCATCTTTAGCCAAGATCGCACCGGAAGCTACCGTTACTTTTACCGTTGCGGTAGAAGTTTTAGAAGCATCCAGTTTATCGGTGATGGTGTAAGTCAAAGTATAAATACCAGCCGGGGTATTCGCAGCAACACTTACCGATCCTGTGGTTGGATCAAGCGTTACTTTTCCATTGCTGTCGTTGGTGCCATTGTTAATCGTTACATCATTTAAGGTTGGAGCCGTAGTAGTGCCGTTATAAGCATCGTTGGTTAAAACATTGGCTACCGCTATGCCACCGGTTACCGAGTTCGCTGAGCCTGCATCGTCTTTAGCTAAGATCGCACCAGAAGCCACCGTTACTTTTACCGTTGCGGTTGAAGTTTTAGAAGCATCCAGTTTATCGGTGATCGTGTAAGTCAAAGTATAAACACCAGCCGGGGTATTGGTCGGAACTTTAACCTCGCCAGTTGCCGGATCAAGCGTTACTTTTCCATTGCTGTCGTTGGTGCCATTGGTAATCGTTACATCATTTAAGGTTGGAGCCGTAGTAGTGCCGTTATAAGCATCATTGGTTAAAACATTGGCTACCGCTGTGCCACCGGTTACCGAGTTTGCTGAACCCGCATCGTCTTTAGCCAATAAAGCTCCGGAAGCCACTGTTACTTTTACCGTTGCGGTTGAAGTTTTACTTGCATCCAGTTTATCGGTGATGGTATAGGTCAAGGTATAAATACCGGCCGGGGTAGTCGCAGCAACACTTACCGATCCTGTGGTTGGATCAAGCGTTACCTTGCCATTGCTATCATTGGTACCATTGGTAATCGTTACATCATTTAAGGTTGGAGCCGTAGTAGTGCCGTTATAAGCATCGTTGGTTAAAACATTGGCTACCGCTGTGCCACCGGTTACCGAGTTCGCTGTTCCCGCATCATCTTTAGCCAAGATCGCACCGGAAGCTACCGTTACTTTTACCGTTGCGGTAGAAGTTTTTGAAGCATCCAGTTTATCGGTGATCGTGTAAGTCAAAGTATAAACACCAGCCGGGGTATTGGCCGCAACTTTAACCTCGCCAGTTGCCGGATCAAGCGTTACTTTTCCATTGCTATCATTGGTACCATTGGTGATGGTTACATCATTTAAGGTTGGAGCCGTAGTAGTGCCGTTATAAGCATCGTTGGTTAAAACATTGGCTACCGCTGTGCCACCGGTTACCGAGTTTGCTGTTCCCGCATCGTCTTTAGCCAAGATCGCACCAGAAGCCACCGTTACTTTTACCGTTGCAGTAGAAGTTTTTGAAGCATCCAGTTTATCGGTGATGGTATAAGTTAAGGTATAAATACCGGCCGGGGTATTGGCAGCAACTTTAACCTCGCCAGTTGCCGGATCAAGCGTTACTTTTCCATTGCTATCGTTGGTGCCATTGGTAATGGTTACATCATTTAAGGTTGCAGCTGCAGTAGTGCCGTTATAAGTATCATTGGCCAAAACATTAGTAAGAGCAGTTCCACCCGTTACCGAGTTCGCTGAGCCTGAATCATCTTTAGCCAAGATCGCACCAGAAGCCACCGTTACTTTTACCGTTGCAGTAGAAGTTTTGCTTGCATCCAGTTTATCGGTGATGGTATAGGTCAAGATATAAATACCGGCCGGGGTATTCGCAGCGACACTTACCGATCCTGTGGTTGGATCAAGGGTTACCTTGCCGTTGCTATCGTTGGTGCCATTGGTAATCGTTACATCATTTAAGGTTGGAGCCGTAGTAGTGCCGTTATAAGCATCATTGGTTAAAACATTGGCTACCGCTGTGCCACCGGTTACCGAGTTCGCTGAGCCCGCATCATCTTTAGCCAAGATCACACCAGAAGCCACCGTTACTTTTACCGTTGCGGTTGAAGTTTTAGAAGCATCCAGTTTATCGGTGATGGTATAGGTCAAGGTATAAATACCAGCCGAGGTATTGGCCGCAACACTTACCGATCCTGTGGTTGGATCAAGCGTTACTTTACCGTTGCTATCATTGGTGCCATTGGTGATGGTTACATCATTTAAGGTTGCAGCTGCAGTAGTGCCGTTATAAGTATCATTGGCCAAAACATTCGTAATAGCAGTTCCACCCGTTACCGAGTTCGCTGAGCCCGCATCATCTTTAGCCAAGATCACACCAGAAGCCACCGTTACTTTTACCGTTGCGGTAGAAGTTTTGCTTGCATCCAGTTTATCGGTAATGGTATAGGTCAAGGTATAAATACCGGCCGGGGTATTCGCAGCAACACTTACCGATCCTGTGGTTGGATCAAGCGTTACTTTTCCGTTGCTATCATTGGTGCCATTGGTGATGGTTACATCATTTAAGGTTGGAGCCGTAGTAGTGCCGTTATAAGTATCATTGGCCAAAACATTAGTAAGAGCAGTTCCACCCGTTACCGAGTTCGCTGAGCCTGAATCATCTTTAGCCAAGATCGCACCGGAAGCCACCGTTACTTTTACCGTTGCAGTAGAAGTTTTGCTTGCATCCAGTTTATCGGTGATGGTATAGGTCAAGGTATAAATACCGGCCGGGGTATTCGCAGCAACACTTACCGATCCTGTGGTTGGATCAAGCGTTACTTTTCCATTGCTATCATTGGTACCATTAGTAATCGTTACATCATTTAAGGTTGGAGCCGTAGTAGTGCCGTTATAAGCATCATTGGTTAAAACATTGGCTACCGCTGTGCCACCGGTTACCGAGTTTGCTGAACCCGCATCGTCTTTAGCCAATAAAGCTCCGGAAGCCACCGTTACTTTTACCGTTGCGGTTGAAGTTTTACTTGCATCCAGTTTATCGGTGATGGTATAGGTCAAGGTATAAACACCAGCCGGGGTATTCGCAGCAACACTTACCGATCCTGTGGTTGGATCAAGCGTTACTTTTCCATTGCTATCATTGGTGCCATTGGTAATCGTTACATCATTTAAGGTTGGAGCCGTAGTAGTGCCGTTATAAGCATCGTTGGTTAAAACACTGGCTACCGCTGTGCCACCGGTTACCGAGTTCGCTGTTCCCGCATCATCTTTAGCCAAGATCGCACCAGAAGCCACCGTTACTTTTACCGTTGCAGTAGAAGTTTTTGAAGCATCCAGTTTATCGGTGATGGTATAGGTCAAGGTATAAACACCAGCCGGGGTATTCGCAGCAACACTTACCGATCCTGTGGTTGGATCAAGCGTTACTTTTCCATTGCTATCATTGGTGCCATTGGTAATCGTTACATCATTTAAGGTTGGAGCCGTAGTAGTGCCGTTATAAGCATCATTGGTTAAAACATTGGCTACCGCTGTGCCACCGGTTACCGAGTTTGCTGAACCCGCATCGTCTTTAGCCAAGATCGCACCAGAAGCCACCGTTACTTTTACCGTTGCAGTAGAAGTTTTGCTTGCATCCAGTTTATCGGTGATGGTATAGGTCAAGGTATAAATACCGGCCGGGGTATTCGCAGCAACACTTACCGATCCTGTGGTTGGATCAAGCGTTACTTTTCCATTGCTATCATTGGTACCATTGGTAATCGTTACATCATTTAAGGTTGGAGCCGTAGTAGTGCCGTTATAAGCATCGTTGGTTAAAACATTGGCTACCGCTGTGCCACCGGTTACCGAGTTTGCTGAACCCGTATCATCTTTAGCCAAGATCGCACCAGAAGACACGGTTACTTTTACCGTTGCGGTTGAAGTTTTTGAAGCATCCAGTTTATCGGTGATCGTGTAAGTCAAAGTATAAACACCAGCCGGGGTATTGGCCGCAACTTTAACCTCGCCAGTTGCCGGATCAAGCGTTACTTTTCCATTGCTATCATTGGTGCCATTAGTAATCGTTACATCATTTAAGGTTGCAGCTGCAGTAGTGCCGTTATAAGTATCATTGGCCAAAACATTCGTAAGAGCAGTTCCGCCTGTTACTGAATTAGCAGAGCCAGCATCATCTTTAGCCAAGATCGCACCGGAAGCTACCGTTACTTTTATCGTTGCGGTTGAAGTTTTGCTTGCATCCAGTTTATCAGTGATGGTATAAGTCAAAGTATAAACACCCGCCGGGGTATTCGCAGCAACACTTACCGATCCTGTGGTTGGATCAAGGGTTACCTTGCCATTGCTGTCGTTGGTGCCATTGGTAATCGTTACATCATTTAAGGTTGGAGCCGTAGTAGTGCCGTTATAAGCATCGTTGGTTAAAACATTCGTAAGAGCAGTTCCACCAGTTACCGAGTTAGCTGTTCCCGCATCATCTTTAGCCAAGATCGCACCAGAAGCTACCGTTACTTTTACCGTTGCGGTAGAAGTTTTTGAAGCATCCAGTTTATCGGTGATCGTGTAAGTCAAAGTATAAACACCAGCCGGGGTATTGGCCGCAACTTTAACCTCGCCAGTTGCCGGATCAAGCGTTACTTTTCCATTGCTATCATTGGAACCATTGGTGATGGTCACATCATTTAAGGTTGGAGCCGTAGTAGTGCCGTTATAAGTATCATTGGCCAAAACATTCGCAACTGCTGTTCCGCCTGTTACTGAATTAGCTGAGCCCGCATCATCTTTAGCCAAGATCGCACCAGAAGACACCGTTACTTTTACCGTTGCAGTAGAAGTTTTTGAAGCATCCAGTTTATCGGTGATGGTATAAGTTAAGGTATAAATACCGGCCGGGGTATTGGCCGCAACTTTAACCTCGCCAGTTGCCGGATCAAGCGTTACTTTTCCATTGCTGTCGTTAGTGCCATTGGTAATGGTTACATCATTCAGCGTTGGAGCCGTAGTAGTGCCATTGTAGTTATCATTAGCCAAAACATTCGTAAGAGCAGTTCTACCGGTTACCGAGTTCGCTGTTCCCGCATCATCTTTAGCCAATAAAGCTCCGCTTATCAGATGTACCGTAACATTCGCCTGTTTTACATTTCCAGGATTTGCTTTATCCTCTATCTGGTAAACTAACGTATAGTCGCCTACGGGCGTATATGGAAGTACCTTTACCTCACCAGTAGCAGGATTGATGGAAACATTAGGATTACTGCTTGATATCTGCGTGATGGTTACATTGCTTAAAGTGGCTTGATTTCCATTCACTTTATCGTTAACCAAAACATTTCCGACTGCAATGCCACCAATTACTGCATTTAACGTCCCGGTGTCATCAACTGCATAAACACCTATAGGTGTTACAGTAGGCATATCATTGGTAGCCGTGGTACCCGAAACATCGGTTACGTTTCCATTCAAAGGATTTTTACCGGTTACGATTGCTGTATTACTCACAGAACCCAATGCTTTTTCTGCCGCAGAAATCGTGTAAGTTGCGGTAGCCGTAGTGCTGGTGCCTGGAGCTAGCGTTGTAGCTCCCAACGTAATTGCTCCTGTAATTTTACTATCCGATACCACCAGGTTATTAAGGGTTACGTTACCTGTATTTTTTACCGTAAATACATAGTTAATGGTATTGCCATTCAGGTTAAGCGCACTGGTTTTAACTAAAGTAATAGCCGGCGAAAGGATAATATTAACATCAGCAGTTGCTGTTTTTGCTATTGGCAACTCTGTAGTCTGAACACTGGCCGTATTGGTAATTTTACCCGAGTTATTCACAGGTTTACCATTGTTGTTTAAATCTACCTGAGCAACGGTATAAGATCCGCTATAAGTCCAGGTCTCCCCCTTTTCTAAAATATTGTCGGTATTTCCAATTTTTACCGGATTGCTTAAAGTTCCACCTAATAACGGATCATTAACCACCACATTGGTTTGGCTGGCATTTCCGGTATTGGCTACAGTTACAGTATAGTTAATGGTATTTCCAAGCTGATTAACAGTTGCCACATCAGCTAACTTTGTGATAGAGATCGACGAACAAACAGGAACATTTACAATAATGGTAAATGGATTGCCTGCGCAGGTACCTGCACCCGTCGCTCTCGGTATTACCGTATAAGTTATGGTTTGTGCTGCATTACTGTTATTAATTAAGGTCTGATTAATGGCATTACCCATACCGCTTGCTGCACCAGTTACATTGCTGTTGGAATTGACTGTCCAGGTAAATGAAGCGGGCACAGCATTTCCACCCTTGGCTGTGTTACTGATATTTTCGGTTTGAAGATTATAATTGAAATTGCCAGTACAATCTAACGTTTTGGTGTCGTTAAATCCTTTTGGAGTTGAATAAATAGTTACTGTAATCGCTGTACGGCCCGCACTTTCGCAATTATTAGTCGTTTGGCTCGCATAGTACGTGCCGTTGGTCAAAGCAGTAGTCGGAGCTAATGCCGTTCCGCCGGTCGAAGTACTGTACCATTTTATATTAGTTCCTGAAGTAGTTACCAGGTTGGCAACCGTTGCATTCGCAATTTCGCAGAAAGTTTGATTGCCCGCTGTTGGTGCAGGCGCAGCAGTAATACTTACCGTGATCTGGGCACGGCCCGCACTTTCGCAATTATTAGCCGTTTGACTCGCATAGTACGTGCCGTTGGTCAAAGCAGTAGTCGGAGCTAATGCCGTTCCGCCGGTCGAAGTACTGTACCATTTTATATTGGTTCCTGAAGTAGTTACCAGGTTGGCAACTGTTGCATTCGCAATCTCGCAGAAAGTTTGATTGCCCGCTGTTGGTGCAGGTGTAGCAGTAATACTTACCGTGATCTGGGCACGGCCCGCACTTTCGCAATTATTAGCCGTTTGACTCGCATAGTACGTGCCGTTGGTCAAAGCAGTAGTTGGAGCTAATGCTGTTCCGCCGGTCGAAGTACTGTACCATTTTATATTGGTTCCTGAAGTAGTTACCAGGTTGGCAACCGTTGCATTCGCAATCTCGCAGAAAGTCTGGTTGCCCGCTGTTGGTGCAGGCGTAGCAGTAATACTTACCGTGATCTGGGCACGGCTTGCACTTTCGCAATTATTAGCCGTTTGACTCGCATAGTACGTGCCGTTGGTCAAAGCAGTAGTCGGAGCTAATGCTGTTCCGCCGGTCGAAGTACTGTACCATTTTATATTGGTTCCTGAAGTAGTTACCAGGTTGGCAACCGTTGCATTCGCAATCTCGCAGAAAGTTTGATTGCCCGCTGTTGGTGCAGGTGTAGCAGTAATACTTACCGTGATCTGGGCACGGCCCGCACTTTCGCAATTATTAGCCGTTTGACTCGCATAGTACGTGCCGTTGGTCAAAGCAGTAGTCGGAGCTAATGCAGTTCCGCCGGTCGAAGTACTGTACCATTTTATATTGGTTCCTGAAGTAGTTACCAGGTTGGCAACCGTTGCATTCGCAATCTCGCAGAAAGTTTGATTGCCCGCTGTTGGTGCAGGTGTAGCCGTTTTTACGATCACATCAAAAGTAAAAGTTGCTCCACTACAGCCATTGTAAAATGGCGTTACTGTATAACGTACAGTAGCATCAGCTCCAGAGGTATTTAATAAGGTTTGCGAAATTGGTCCGGCAGCATCTGTTGATTGGTTCGAAAACCCGGTGGCAGTTCCATTAGTTAAAGCCGCTGTCCAGGCATAAGTTGTTCCATTTACATTACTAATCGGCGTAACATTAAAGGCAGATGATGAACAAATGGTTGTTCCGGTTGCCGAAGCGGTAAGTGTAGGTACTACATACACCGTTATAGTAAAAGTATTACCTGCACACCCCGAGTAAGTTGGTGTAACCGTATAGGTTGCCGTCTGCAATGTTGTACCTGAATTGGTTAAGGTTTGATTTACAGAAGACTGACCTGTACCAGCTGTTCCGCCAGTAAGGTTTGATGATGAAAGTATGGGAGCCGACCAGGTATAAGTTGTTCCGTTTGGCGCATAAACCGGACTAAAACTAAAGCTACCGGTTTTGCAGATGTAATAAGTTTGATTTGTAATTACCGGACGCGGCGTTACGGTTACCGTTGCTGCCCCAGAAATGGCATTGGTACAACCGTTACCAGAAACAATTGCATGGTAAATTGTGGTAGCCTGAATGTTGGTATAGTTTAACGTCGTCGTCGTATTTGAAATTGGTGTCCAGCTGATGCCATTATCAGTTGATGATTCCCAACGCACAACAGTTGTAGGTGCACCGGTTAAAGTTAAGGTTCCGTTTGATCCAGAACATTGCGTTGCAGAACCTGTTATTATTCCTGTTGAGGTAACGGTTACTGTATGATTCGCCGTTTGCGTTCCGCAGGTGTTGGTTGCTGATGCGGTAATGGTTGCAGTGCCACTATAATTGGCAGACCAGGTTACCTCGCCTGTTGCCGAATTAATTACCCCCGCACCAGAGGGAGATATACTATAACTGATTGAATTACTATTTGCAGCAGCTGCCACATAACTTTCTACTCCTGATCCCTGACATCTGGTAGATGTTGCCCCTCTTGCAAATACTGGTGTACCAAGTGTTCCGACAACAGTAATTTTCCCATTTGTCGTAATTGATGATACACCATAATTGGCAGTAACAGTATAGGTGTAGGTTTGAGATCCCGTTACAGGAACTGTTGGTGTCCCCGTTATAGTAATTCTTTTTGTAGCAGCATCATAATTACCGTTTGTACCTGCAGGCAGGTTAGTCACTACAGCCGAAACCGGATTTCCGGTTAACTGATATACCACATTGGTAATGGCACTCCCTTTACAGATTACTTGTGCGTCATTTCCACTGTACAGCGAAATATTGGCAGGAGTAACTGTAGCTGATGCGGTATTGTTACTTAAAATAGGGTCGTTCTGTGGACCCGTAACGGTTACTGTATTTTTATAGGCATCGGTAACACTTGATGAAACCACCTTTGCGTTAATGGTTAATGTTTTAGTTTCACCTGCCGACATTGCTCCTATCGACCATAAACCCGTAGATGGATTGTATGAAGTACCAGTACTGGCTGTGCTTGAAACATAAGTATATCCTGCAGGCAATAAATCCGTAGCAGAAACCCCAATCGCATTTCCAGTTCCGGTAACCGTACCTGAAGCAACATTTGAGTTTTTAATTGTTACTGTAAAAGTGACAGTTGTTCCAAGTCCCGGAGAAGGATCGCTAACCGTTTTACCTCCTATCAGGTCGACGTTACATAAAGCAACAGTAATCGGTAAAGATTGTGCACTCATTCCACAATCTAATTTTGAAGTTACCGTATATGTTCCTGAAACCGGTGCCACATACGTATTATTGACGGCGCCAGGAATAGCAACTCCATCTAAATACCACTGAAAAGGGGCAATACTTGAAGGATCGGCGGTTAACAGGGCCGAAGCACAATCAGTTTGTGTGAAAGTTGGTTTCAATGCCTTTTCCGGAAAAGGCGAAAGAAAATTCGACATCGAAAATCCTCCGCCCTGCTGAACCATATTAACAGTTAACCTGGAAGTACTGCTAAGGGTTATGACATTTGGATTTCCAATTTCAGTATTATCAAAGTCAATGATATACTGTCCGGTAGATCCCATCTGCCTTCTTACCCCAACCCCTGAAATGGTTTCTATATTTTTATTGGTATAGCCATTATCTGTTGATAACCACACAATAGCAGTGGGATCCTGTAAAATAATATAGGAGAAGTAAGGCAGATCTCTACTCTCGTTTAAGTCGCGGAATTTAACCGTCTCTACTCTTTTTGATCCTCCACAAGAAGAAATCGGCGCAAGCGTGGCCACATCCACTTCACAATCCTGTGCGGTACCCGAATACGCCACTATATTTTTGTTCGAAACGATACGGCTGGAAGAATAAATCTGTCCGTCCTGATGATTATTGTTTCCTGCCCCTGCAATTCCATTTGGAAAGGTTACAAAACTTCCTGCTGCAATCAAATTATAGGTATTTGTACTCTGTAAAATACCTGCTGTATTAAAATTGTAAACGGTGATGGATGTGTTGGCTTCCGACGCAATTACCGTAGTTTGTTCTGCAATGTTATTTCCCGCACCCCTGACTACTACATACTCGTTCCCTAACGCTGTTATCGGCGGTACCGGATTACTCGCACCATCATAACACTCTGTGGTATAGGTTGGTGCATCAAATTGCGCACTGGTATTCATCACTGCTGGTCCAGATGTTTCAACCAGTGATCCCATAGCCGCTGTAAACAAGTAACTCTGCCCGGCATTTAACGTTGTGGTTGCCACGCCGTTTATACTTACAACCGTGCTATTTTCAATCGCCATAACGCTATAAACCGGCTTATGCTGCCTTGTGGCATAGTTTGGATAGCTGCTGGTATAAATTTCACCATCACGGTAATAACCTACCCTGAATTTATTTCCTATCGCCGCGTCGCCAAAACTGAAAAGGGAAGAATTACCTTTGATATAATCATCGTTACTTTGATCGGATGCCACGTTCCTGATATTAACGCTGATTGCTGAAGCAGCCTCAACGATAAGTCCGGCAGCATTGATATTTGTATTTAAATTAAAATAAGGAAAACTGGTAACTGCACCAGAAAATCTGTATTTAGCCGGCGTACCTGCCACCACATTATTCAACGTGGTAATTAAAGTTCCATCACTTTTTTTTACGGTAACAGAAATTGGTGTTGTACTCACTGTAGAAACGATTAATTCATTCGCCACCGTAAAGTACTGCCATGGAGCAGGAGCAATATAATGTTTCTTGTAAGTTTGTGCGCTAACTGAAGAGGCAGAAAACATCCAAAACAATGAAAAGATTATTAGTTTAAAATAGTTTTCTTTGAGGTAACTTGAAGAGATGAGCTGTATCAATTTATTCATTTTCCACTGTGGGATATTTTGGTAATTATTGCTTTTTTTGCTTAAAATTTTCTCATTCGATGAGCACTATGTCCTAGAAAATGTTAGGGTTCTTAAAACAAATCCTCTGCTTAGCTGTTAGTATATCAGGTGAGGATTTTTTTACTGAAAATGAACATACTTTATAGGAGACAGACAACGTTTTAAAAACCAGTTTTGAAGATTAAAAACAAAGCTAATTGCAACGTAAAAAACCAAAAACTGTCTTTTCAATACTACAAAGTAAAGGAAAAAAGATAAGATGATTCTGCTCTTTAATGGTTACGAATGCTTAAAAAGCTGTTTTTTTGACAAAAATCAACAGCAATTTTAAACCTGTATTATTAATAATACACTTAAACCCTGAATTAATCTCCTAAAATCAAAAAATGATCATCGATAGAGCACAGGTTTTCCTACGTTAACATTAAATAACTACGGAAATTTCTAGAGAATGATTTGAACTAAAATTGGATTAGATCCTGGTCCGGATACGGCTCAATGTCTCCAATCTGATGGCAAGGAAAGAAGCAATATATTTTAAAGATACCCGGTTAATCAGATCTGGAAAAGAAACCAGAAATCGTTTATATCTTTTTTCTGCAGAAGAAATTCTGCAAATATAGGCACGTTCCTCTGCCGAACGGTAATATAACTCCATCATCTTTCTACCCACAATGTTCGCTTCTGTAAAGTTTTCAAACAGATAATTAGATAAAACATGCGGAATGGCAATTAAGTCTACATCTTCCAATGCCTGCAGATGCTCCTCTGAATGACTTTCTACCCATAAATTGCGTATTGTTCCTACCACTTCATCTTCTTTTGAAATCCAGGTGGTAATTTCGGCATCGCCATCTTTTATAAATCCCCTAACTATTCCTTTTACAATTAAAAACAGGAATTTATTCGGATCACCTGGTGAAATCAGATATTTATTCTTTTTATAACTAACCGGAAATGTATGTTGATTAATGCGTTTTTCTATCTCTTCATTTAACGGATGAAAATTTTTAAAAAAAGCGATTAGCGGCGATAAATTATTATATTTCTTCCACCTGTCTTTATCAGATAAATTAACTGCGATCATAGAAATTACGGTTTGGATAGATGACACCCTTAAATAAGAGAATTACACCGTAATAATAATAACATAGATTTTAAAAAAGAAGTTTTTATTCACTTATAATTGAAAATGACGTTAAAATTCTTTCTCAACACCTAGGCCAAACAAAGCAAAGTCGTACTTAACCGGATCCAATGGGTTAAATTCCTTTAACCGGGTAGTTAATTCTACAGCGGTTAACCAATCTGTTTGCTTTCGGTCGATGAGGCCTAACAAACGCCCTACCCTATCTACATGCACATCGCATGGACAAATCAAATCTTTAGGCTTTAGCGTATTCCAGATTCCGAAATCAACACCTCCGTCATCAGCTCTCACCATCCACCGTAAAAACATGTTCAAACGCTTGCAGGTCGATTTTTGTTGTGGTGAAGAAATGTGTTTTTTGGTCCGGTGCGGGAAGTCATCCAATGAAAAAAAATACTGCCTGAAATAATTGAGACACTCCTCTATCGAAACCTGGAGCTGTCCGGCCATACAAACCTCTGAAGCAGGATATTTCGCTTCTCCATCAGCAATCTCCAGACAGGCATCAGGAAACAGCTCCGGCTTAGGTACAAAGGCCAGCTCTAAACTATCAAAACGGCCGTAATGCATTTTGAAGAAAGAAATAAAATAAAGAAGATCTGTATCATTAAAGGTGCGGTGCTTAAAATTCAGCAAACGCCTCAAATCGTCATCACTGTGGTGAAGCACAAAATCATAAGGAGCATTATCCATCCGGTTGAGCAGCTCGCGGCATTTACTGATAATCGTTTTACGTTGCCCCCAGGCCAAAACCGCAGCAAAAAAACCTGAAATTTCGATGTCCTGCTTTTTATCAAAAAGATGCGGAATACAAACCGGGTCGTTTGCGATAAAATCAGGCCGGTTATACTGATCAACTTTACGGTCAAGAAAATTTTTCAGTTCCAGAAATTGCATATAAGTAATTATTTAAACGAAAATAGCTGAACTGCAGTGGCCACTTAAACCGGATTGAAACGGTATCCTTTTTTGTTTTCGGGATTTTAATGAAGCCAGCACTTCAACAAAAAAGATATAGTGTAAAGCCGGACGATCATTAACTTAGAACGGCACCTGCTTTCCAAAAAACAAAAAAATCGGGCAAATGTTAACCATCATGCCCGATTGAAATTTTAGGCCAATGCCCTTTCCAGGTCTTCTAAAAGATCGTCGATATCTTCCACCCCAACACTTAAACGGAGCAGGTTATCAGTTACACCAACCTTTTCCCGCTCCTCTTTCGGAATAGAGCCATGCGTCATGGTAGCCGGGTGATTTATTAAGGATTCTACCCCACCTAAAGATTCGGCAAGGGTAAATACTTTAAAGTTAGATGAAATCCTAAAGGTTTCTTCTAAATCAGCACCTTTCAGTGTAATCGAAATCATGCCTCCAAAACCGCGCATCTGTTTTTTAGCCACATCATGGTTTGGATGATCTTCAAAACCCGGCCAATAAATTTTGTCAACTTTTGGATGTGTTTTCAAATAATGCGCAATACGCTCCCCATTTTCACAATGTGCTTTCATTCGGAGATGAAGTGTTTTAATCCCCCTCAAAACCAAAAAAGCATCCTGCGGACCAGGTGTTGCACCACATGCATTGTAAATAAACCAAAGATCTTTATACAATTGCTCATTATTGGTTACCAAAGCGCCCATTACTACATCAGAGTGGCCGCCAATATATTTGGTTACCGAATGCATCACAATATCAGCACCTAAATCAATAGGATTTTGCAGGTATGGCGATGCAAAAGTATTGTCAACAGTCAAGATTAAATTTTTCTCCCTGGTGATTTTCGCTACGCCTTCAATATCAATAATCTGCATGGTTGGATTGGTAGGTGTTTCTATCCAAACTAATTTTGTCTTATCATTGATGTACGGCAACATATTTTCCGGCTTGGAAAGATCCAGAAAATGAAATTTGATTCCGTATTTGGTGAAAATTTTAGTAAAAATACGATATGAGCCACCATAAAGATCATTTCCTGTGATCACTTCATCACCCGGTTGCAATAATTTTAATACGGCATCAGTAGCACCCATTCCGCTTGAAAAGGCCAGGCCGTACCGGGCATTCTCTAAAGCAGCTAAACAATCTTCCAAAGCTTTACGTGTAGGGTTTGTTCCTCTGGAATACTCATAGCCCTTATTATCTCCGGGAGATTTTTGCCAATAGGTAGAGGTTTGATATATCGGTGTCATTACTGCACCAGTAGTTGGATCAGGCTCCTGGCCTGCGTGTATGGCTTTTGTTGCAAATTTCATTTTCTTTAAGGTTTTTGATGTTAGAAACTAGATTTGAGACAGGAGATTTGAGATTACATCTTATCCCCATACCTCCCCACTCACATCTAACTCGTATATTAAGATCATTAGTCAAAAAATTCTTGTGACCAACAACTCTAAACTTATTTTAAAAACATGTGCAAGGAGACTCACGACTCCAAACCCACGACTGACCTAATATGCCCGTGCAAAAAGCACTCTCTGAATAGATGGTTTACCTGAATAAATACAAACCCCATCCTCCAGTTTATTATCTAACGGAATACAACGGATTGTTGCTTTCGTTTCTTCTTTTATTTTTTGCTCTGTTTCTGGCGTTCCATCCCAATGTGCGGAAATAAAACCAGCTTTGGTATCTAACAATTCCTGAAACTCCTGATAACTGTTGGCTTCAGTAATGTGCTCATCGCGATACGCCAATGCCTTGTTGAACATGCTTTGCTGAATATCTTCCAATAATTTGGCTACGTAAATATCCAGGCCTTCCTGTGGTACCGTTTGTTTAACTTTGGTATCCCTGCGGGCAATTTCTACGGTTTTATTCTCCAGGTCGCGGCCACCGATTGCAATACGTACCGGCACACCTTTCATTTCGTAATCTGCAAATTTAAAGCCCGGGCGTTGCGTATCACGATCATCATATTTAACCGAAATTCCCATACCTTTTAAACGTAAGCTTAGTTCGTTCACGTATGCGGAGATTTTAGAAAGATCCTCATCACTTTTATAAATCGGAACAATAACCACCTGGATCGGTGCCAGTTTAGGTGGAATAATCAATCCGGAATCATCACTGTGCGCCATAATTAATGCCCCCATTAAGCGTGTAGAAACACCCCACGAAGTAGCCCAGACATGATCTAATTTTCCATCTTTGCCCGTAAATTTAACATCAAAAGCTTTTGCAAAATTCTGACCCAAAAAGTGCGATGTACCAGCCTGTAAAGCTTTACCATCCTGCATTAAAGCTTCAATGCAATAGGTATCTAAAGCACCTGCAAAACGCTCATTCGGCGATTTACGTCCTCTGATTACCGGAACTGCCAACCAATTTTCTGCAAAATCGGCATAAATATGCAACATGCGTTCTGTTTCTTCAATGGCCTCTTCTGCTGTTGCGTGTGCGGTGTGCCCTTCCTGCCATAAAAACTCTGCTGTACGTAAAAATAACCGGGTACGCATTTCCCATCTTACCACGTTCGCCCATTGGTTGATGAGTATTGGTAAATCACGGTAGGACTGGATCCATCCCTTATAGGTATTCCAAATAATGGTTTCTGAAGTTGGCCGAACAATTAGTTCCTCTTCCAATTTGGCAGTTTCATCAACGACGATGTTGCCATTACCATCATTTTTAAGTCGATAATGTGTTACAACAGCACATTCTGTCGCAAAGCCCTCAACGTGAGAAGCTTCCTTTGAAAAAAATGACTTTGGAATGAATAATGGAAAATAAGCATTTTGATGTCCGGTATCTTTAAACATTTTATCGAGTATCGCCTGCATTTTTTCCCATATAGCATAGCCATTTGGCTTTATCACCATGCAACCGCGCACAGCAGAGTGCTCTGCCAAATCTGCTTTTAATACGATATCGTTATACCACTGGGAATAATCTGCTTCCCTACTTGTAATTTCTTTGCTCATCTTATGTATTTGGAACGTAATTTGTACGTTAAAAAGTTTAAAATTAGATGGCAAATTTATAAATTTATGCCTACAAACGATTAACAATAACCCCAATTATTTTGCGGCCGTTTTTGGAGTAAAAAAATAGGCAATAATTAGTTACTTTTGATTTGTTTATTAAATAAGTAAACACACACAACTAAATATAAACACAATGAAACCAATTCAATTCTTACCCATTGTCATGATTGCCGCTGCAGGGCTGGCGGCCTCGTGCTCAACATCAAAATTGGCTCAAACTAAGCCAGTTGATGATGTGTATAATTCTGTTGCGAAAGCCAGAGAGGTGGAGGTTGTTCTCCCTTCTCAAAATCAACAGGCACAGTATCAAAATAACGGTCAGGAAGAATATGATGAGTATTATGGAACAAGCAATCCATATTATGACATGGATTATTCCTCCAGGATAAACCGCTTTCATAACGGATATAGCTTTCAGGGTTATTATGATCCCTATTTCGATAATTATTATTACGGCAGCAGTTATGGGCCATCCAACTATTTAGGTATTGGTTTAGGCTGGAATAGTGGCTATGGTTTAGGTGGCTGGGGCGGCGGCTTCGGTTATGGCGGAGGATGGGGCTTCGGCAGCATCTGGAATAATCCATTTTACTATGGCAACTATGGCTTCGGCTGGAATAATCCCTGGGCATGGAATGCCTGGGGGCCTTACTCATACTACGACCGTTTTGGTTGGGGTGGTGGATATTACGGCGGAGGCTGGGGTATCGGCGGCGGATACTATGGCGGTGGCGTTTATAGCAATTCAAATTACAGACCAAGACCCGGAAATACGATGACGAGCAGAGGTTATGGAAATAATAGCGGAAATAATGCTGGCAGACCTAGCCGGTCTGGTATGGTAAATCAAAATGGTGTTTCATATGCACCAAACAACAATGCCGGCAGACCTACCAGAAGCCAGGCGAATGGAAATAATGGCTATTCAAGACCTGATGTAAGTGGCTCGAGACCCGGCAGAAATGAAAATTATTCACCCCAACCACAAAGAACAGAAAGCAGACCTACTTATTCCCCTCCTCCAACGAGCAGAGGCAGTAGTGGTGGCGGATCATATGGAGGTGGTGGTTCTACCGGAGGCGGTTCCCGTCCATCAAGAGCAGGGAGAGGTTAATTAAGATACTAAACACACAAATGAAAAAAATCATTCTAGCTTCCCTAGTAGCTACAGTAGCTGCTATGGGGACAACATATGCCCAAAGTTATGCACCTGATGCATTCCGTTTTTCTCAAACCAATTATGGTAGCTCTGCCCGTTTTAAAGGAATGGCTGGTGCGCAAATTGGCGTTGGTGGAGACATCGGCTCCATTAGCGCAAATCCTGCCGGGCTAGGATTGTTTACCAAATCAGAATTTAGCATAACCCCTGAATTTAATTCTGTATCTAATAACAGTGCGTATTTAGGAAATAACACTGAGGCTAATAAAAGCCAGATTAACCTGAACAATATTGGTGTAGTATTTTATAGCCCCGCAGCTAAAATGAAAGGATCTGATGTTAGCAAAGGTTTAGTAAGCACAGTATTCGGATTAAGTTACTCAAGAAATAATGATTTTTTAAATAATATAAGCTACAATGGTATCAATAGTGCAAATTCGATAAGAAATGCATATGTTGACCAAGCAAATGATATTGGTATTGACGGAACCGTTGCTGGTGATGCTTATCGGAGCACATTAATCAATTACGGAGCACCAGGTTTTACAAACAGTTATTCAGCAGCTCCTTTTGGCAACAACAGCTTCAATCAGACTTGGATAGAAAACAGATTGGGTTCTACATCTGAATTCAATGTAGCTGGGGCATTAAATTTTGCCAATAAACTGTATCTGGGGGCTACCGCAAGTTTTGTTAATGTTAAATACATTAGCGATGCGGCTTTTACAGAATCTGGCATTTCAAATTGGTATAATGAAAAACAGAATAGTTTTTCGGGTAATGAAAACTACAGCTTAAACCATTTTAGAAATCAGGAGACTAAAGGAGGAGGTTTTAATCTAAAATTAGGAATGATCTTTAGGCCTGTTAATGAATTAAGGATAGGCGTTAATTTTCAAACCCCTACTTGGATGAATATCCAAGATAACGTTTCTGAGACTTTACAAGCTAACCTAGGTGGAAATAGTAATAATGGCCCTGACAGTTTTAGCAATAGCCCTAAATATTACACATTCACTTATAATCTGCGCACGCCTTTAAAAGCATCAGCAGGATTAAGTTACATAATTGGAAATATGGCCTTAATTTCAGCAGACGTAGATTATATTGATTATTCTTCTATACGCTTCTCGGCAGATAATGGTTCTGATTTAACCACCATACGAGTAAATAATCAAGATGTAAAGGATTTTTATAAAGAAGCCATTAATTACCGTATTGGAGCTGAAATTAAGGTGAGTCCTCAGGTTAGTTTGAGGGGTGGCTACGGGTTAAATGGTAATGGAATTAAAGGCGGAGACAAGTCATTTTTTCAATCACAATATTACACCGGAGGCATTGGTTATCGTATAGATAATTACTATTTCGACGTAGCCTATCAAAACCTACAAACCAACTTTAACTCTTCCCCATACGAGCTTTACAATTTTTCTGAACCTGTTGCACAGGTTAAAAATAATAGAAATAATGTTTTCCTAACTTTTGGGGTAAGATTTTAAAAAAATAATAAATTATTGAAAGCCATAGCCTCGATGAGGCTATGGCTTTTTTTTGGAAACATAATTTTTTACATCCCTAATAATTAAAAAACAAATATTAAATACATATGTGTAATATCCTATTAAAATAAAATATATAATTAATTATATATAAATAAAATATTAAACATACAAGTTAGATATTTTAACTAATATTACAGTTAAATAAAAACCTAATTATGAAAAATAAAATTTATTGCATTTTAGTTATTACTGTGTTATTTTCATGTAAGAAAGAAAACAGGAAGACAGACCAAATGCCAGAACTAACAACAACGGAAAAACAGGATTCAAAAGCTGCATTTTCTAAAGTCTTGGCCGCTGCTCTAGAAAAGGAACCCGATTTAAGATTGTTTATCAAAAATGAAGCACTTAAACAATTCGACATGGACAACGATGTCCTTTTTCAAATGGTAAAAGATGAACAAATACATGGAGGAAAAACATTTTACCAAATAATAGCTCAATATGCTCCGTCTAAATTAGATTTTGATAAAGCAATAGAAAATCTTCCCACCTTAACCATAATGGTTCCAGAGATACCAAATTTTACACCGCAAAGCTGGGATACAAATACTGAATTACCTTTAGTAGCTGTGTCTCCAGCAACTAAAATTTATGATAAAGTGACACTATATAATGCTAAAGGAGAAAAAACTGAAGTTCCATTCGGTCTTGTTCCTGGATACCCGGTGGTGGTTGTTAAAGAAAATGAAAGAGTAACATTAAAGAATTCACCTGGCAATAAAATCTCATTAAAAAACTCATTTGTTAGCTTATCCTTTGTTAATAAAGCCTTCAATAGATCTATAGCAAACCCATCTGCAAAAAATCTACTACAAAGTGCTCTACATCCTGAAAAAACATCAAGATATGTCGATCTTCCGCTTGTAACAAACATACCTGAAAGAACAATTGACGAAAGAGTAATTGAAGCTTTTGATTTAGGGCTAGACTGGCATAGAGATTATATATATTATGGGCTAAATCCTGCTCAAAATGTTACCAGAGGAAAATTTAACAACTCCTACCAGGAGCATATAGTATCAATAAAATTAAAAGATAATAATTACGGAAAAATAAGCGATAGCGATAGCGATCCCAAATCAGTTGACGAATATTCATATCGTCCAGGCGATCGCCCTCTTCCGGTACTCTGGACTGACGGATATTTTGATATTAGGATAAGCATTTTAATAAATTCCAAAAATGGTGGAAGTTCTCAAATTGAAAAAGCTTTTTCGTTAAAAGGATCAGATTTGTTTGATGTAGTTTATCAAAGAGATGGCAATTCTTTACGACATTACAGAGTAAGTATAACACCTAAGGAATGCTTTTTAAATGAACCCATAGCTGCATGGGATCTAGAAAATTATGGCTCACAGTGGAAATTTATTGCAAAAGAGTTTGATCTCTCTCAAGATATTACATTATCATACACAAACACTACTACTTACGCAACAAATTTTCAATATGACGTAGGTTTTGGGGAAAAGGTAAAAGTAGGAGCAAAATTTGGAGCTACTCTGACAGAAAGCAATACTAACTCTTTTCAAGTTAAAACTACTGTTGGCTCTGATGATCTTGGAGAAGGTATATTAGAATTTTCAACTCCAATTATCTTAAGGAAAGAAAGAGTAGAATACACACCTTCAAGACCACCTCGTGATGGTAGTCAACCACCATACTATAAAGATAGATACGTAACCAACGATGTATCAACTGGTTCAATGCTTATCTCAGTTGAACCCAAAAAAATCAGATAGTTATTTGAACATGAACTGTTAAAATAGCTTAATATCGGATGGCCCAATCCTGTTAATCTGGGCCATCCTAAATTTGCAAAAAAATAAATCAAATATTTAATCTAAACAAAAAAGGATACCCAATCCTGGATACCCTTATCACTATTTACTAAACTAATTTATTTAATTCACATCCCACCACAACCTGTCTGTAAGTTTGGCCTTTTGCTGCGGTTGTGGATTGGCGACAATTTCTGTATTGGGATAGAGTACCCGTCTAGGAATCTCTGAAAGCGCATTTTTCACTTTCGTTAAAACCGGGAATCCGGTACGGCGCCAATCGGTATAATTCTCTGCATTTAGGAAATTAGAGATAGATTTCTCTTCCATAATTAAACGGAGTGCATTTGCAGCGGTAAGTGTTCCCCTTGAAGCAATATATGTATTTATATCGGCAGTACTGACTCCAACTTTAGTCATGTGCTGCTTTATCCCCTCCTGGTAAAAAGGTTGTGCAGCTGCAAAACCTGATGCGACCAAAGTAGCTTCAGCTTTAATAAACAAGGCTTCGGTATAATTTACGAGGTAGTTATTCGCATTCGCACCGGCATAAAAATCGGCAGGAATGGAATAAGACTCCAGACTTCCGATTTCGGGCAGGCCGATTTCTCTGCCAGTATATAAACCAGTTTGTTTTGCTGGTTTAACCATTTTGCTTAGCCGAGGGTCATTACGTGTTGTAAAAGCATCAACAAAAGTATTGGCCAGGACAAATGTGCTAGCTGGTAAAAAATTCTGCTGCCATGGATTTTCCGCACCGGCAGCACCACTAAAAGCAATTTTTGCATCATCATCATTACTTTGCATGCCATTGTTTATAGCATTTAAAGCCAGTTGCGCCTGTGCTGTTGCCGTGTTTCCCGGTGCTTTACTTAAATGCATATAATAACGTGCTTTTAAAGTATAGGCCAGTTTTTTCCACTTCGCCATGTCACCGGCATAGATGTAATCGTCACTTCCGGGTGTAAGCCCGGCATTCTTGCCAATATCAGCAATGCCCTCATCCAATAAGGTTTGAATCTGAGCATAAATTTGCTGCTGACTATCGTAAACCGGAGTCGCCTGGTTTATTCCCAGAAATGCCTGACTATAGGGAATGTCGCCCCATGCATCTGTTGCATACCCGAGTGTATAAGCTGTAAGAATTTTAGCAATTGCGGTATACTTAAAATTACCACCAGCTGCAGCCTTCATTTTTAAAAGGTTTAGGTTATTCAGGGTTCTAACATATACATTGTTCCAGTCGCCATCCATATCAATATTGTACATCAAATAAGTTCCAAAATTTGGCGCCACCTGGTTAAGTGCCATTACCTGCATATATTGTTGCAGCACTACACTTAAATTTCCATCACCAGATGCATTGATATTTTGAGAGATCAGCATTTGTATTGGTGGCAACATCAACGACTCTTTAACATCAATTGGTCTGTTGGGATCATCGTTTACATCAAGGTATTTTTTGCATCCCGCCAATGCTACCATTAGGGCAAATACTAAAATAAAATATATCTTTTTCATGTTATTATTGCTAGTTGTTAAGGTCTATAAGGTCAATTTCAAACTAAAGTCAACAGATCGTGAGGTTGGCGTGGAGAACGAATAAATCCCTTGCGAACCATTTGATGAGCCAAATGAGCTAACCTCCGGATCACCACCTGTAAAGTGTGGAGCATAAATCCAAAGGTTGCGGCCCGTTACCTGAAAACCAATGGTTTTAAAAGGTGATTTTTGCAGCCACTCTGGTTTTAAATTATAACCGAGGCTTACATTACGTAATTTCACATAAGTTCCATCCTGAATTACAGATTCTAAAACACTATTTACACGCTGATAATAGGCCTGTCCCGACACCGAAACCGTATTTGGCAAACCGGTTGTAGCATTAATACCCTCCACTACCCTCGGACCGCGATCTTCTGTAACCTTTGGTGTACCATAAAAATAGCCATAACCATCTACATTATTTTGAATGTCTCCCCCCTTTTTCATGTCAAAAGAGAAACTGAAAGTAAATTGCTTATACTTGAAATTATTTACAATGCCCCCCATCCAATCCGGATTAATGTCACCAATAATCCCCTGAGTATCGGCAGCAAAAGGAAGACCGGTATCATCTGTCAATAATTGTCCGGACGCATTACGGGCATAACGGGTGCCATAAATAACACCATAAGGCTGATTAACAAAAATAAAGGTGAAGCCATTGCCAACCTGGTTCAGGTCTTTATAAATAGAAAGCACTTTGTTTCTGATGCGGCTGTAATTAATAGTCAAATCCCAGCTAAAATCTTTCGTGGTAATGGGTTTGGCATTTAACAGCACTTCAATACCACGGTTGCGCATCGATGCAGAATTTACACTTGTAGCATTAAAACCGGTTGAGGGCGCCAAAGCAACCGTTGGGATAATCCCGTTTTTGGTTTTCTTATCAAAATAGGTAACTTCTAAACCTATACGGCTTTTAAAGAAACCGGTTTCCAAGCCAATTTCAACCTCGTTTATACGTTCGTTTTTAAGATTGGGATTGTTAAGGGTCTGGCTGATTAAGAAACCTGATTGTCCCTGGTAAGGGAAAGTGGTGTTTCTTATCGTTTGCGACTCGTATGGTGTGAGTAAGCTATAGGCACCAATACTTGCATTACCCACAGTACTGTATGATACGCGAAGTTTACCAAAGTTCATCACATTGGAAAGGCCTGGCGAAAAGAAATTAGAGAAAATAAAACTCGTGGCAGCCGAACCATATGGGTAAAAAGTATTGTCTTTAGCCAGCACTGAAGCCCCATCATACCTACCAGTTAGAGATAGGATAATGAACTTCTTGTAATCAATATTAGATTGCAGATAAAAACCTACTTTGCGTGTGAGGTAACTGGTTTCGGTAAACTTAACTGTAGAAGTGGAACCAATGTTATTAAACCCGGGAATGGTAATACCCAAACCATTGGCATAACCATTTTGTGAATAAGTAGAGATGATGTTGTTTCCGAGTAAAGCTTCGATGTTAAAATCTCCAAAACTTTTATTCGCATTCAGCATCAAATCGTTATTGTATTGTCTGAAATTGGTATTATTATTTACAATCCTTCCATTGGGATTAGAAACTGAAAGCAAAGATTCCGTGTATTTGCCCTGCTCTACATATACATCAGCACCAAAACGTTCTGTAATGGTTAACCAGTTTAGTGGCTTATAATCGGCAGTAAATGTGGGCAGAAAACGGTTAACTATTGAAGTATTACTAATATTATCTAACACCCAGTAAGGATTATTACGGGAGAAACGATATAAACGCTGGCTCCCATCGGGATTTGTAGAAGGTTGCAAATTATAAGATACCGGTGCCGAAAAAATAGTCCATACCGGGCTTTCTAAAGCATAACCTTCTGGTAAACGGCGGTTTTTGGTATTGGCATAATTTAAGGAAAAAGTAACATTCAAATCTTTTACAATCTGCGTAGTAAATTTTCCAAAAAGCGTATTACGATCGAATGATGTGGTTGGTACTGTTCCGTCCTGAGCAAAATTGGTATAGGATAAAAAATAAGAATTATAAGCACTGCCACCGGTAATAGCTACTGTATTTGAGTATGTTTTGCCTGTTTTAAAAAACAAATCAGACTGATTATACAACGGTGCTGGCTGGCCGTTGATTTTTAAGGTATCCATTCTTGCACCCCAGGAGGTGCTGGTTTTTTGGTTTACACCATCAAAGTACACACCGTTAGAACCTAAGGAATATTTATTCTGGATTTCTGGTAACAGCGGTTTCTCCATCGAAAAGGAAGAAGAAAAGCTGATACTGGGCTTTTTATTAAGTCCACCATTCTTGGTGGTGATAATGATTACCCCTTTTGCCCCATCCGATCCGTACAATGCCGTTGCGGCACCGCCTTTTAATACATTGATGCTTTCAATAATATTGGGATCAAGATCGGCAATACGATTGGTACCAGGCCCGGAGTTTAGGTTACCCGTTTCGTCATTATTGACCGGAATACCATCAATTACCATTAAGGCCTCATTATTACCATAGAGGGAATTTGCACCCCTGATTACTATGCGGGATGAACTTCCTGGCGTGCCAGAAGAGCTGGTTATCTGTACCCCCGAAACTTTACCCGCCAATGCATTTACCAGGTTAGGTTCTTTAGATTGGGTAATCTGATCGCCTTTTACTTCTTGCGAACTATAGGTTAAATTTCGCTTTTCGCGTTTTACACCCAAGGCAGTTACCACAATCTCATTTAGGTTTTGCTGGTCTTCACTTAAAACAATAGTAATGTTGCTTTGTCCGTTATATGCAAATTCTTTGTTAATGTAGCCAATTCCACTAAAAATAAGTGTAGCAGGATTTGTACTATTAATGGAAAATATCCCCTTCGCATCAGAAGAAGTACCGCCGGTTGTTCCTTTAACTTTTACTGAGATACCTGGAATTGGCTGTCCCTTTACGTCAGTAATTTTGCCACTAATAAGCGACGTTTGACCATAAATCTGTACAAAACAGAGCATGGCCAATGTGAAGAAGGTAATCTTTAGTTTGGTCATTGTTTTCGGTTTAGTTAGTTGTATGACCAAAATTAGGCTTATAAAAAGCCAGATTAAATGATAATTTTAACCCGTACTAATCATAAATTAACACAAACGTCTGGTTCATTTTGAAAATTCCAATCATTTTAATTGTATTTATTTCAAAAACTACTGGTTTTAAGGATTTAATTCATGTATTCTAAGTATATACCAATATGATCTACCATCACCACCTAAAATTATAAAGTCAGGGACACCCAACTCAAAAAAATATCACCCTAAAAGATCATTTGTAGCACAAAACTAACATAACTGACTTTTTTTTTTTAGAATTACAGGCTAAGCGGGTTATTCAACTTGATCAGATAGCTAACGGAGGGGAATCAAAAATTGCTTATGAATGCCAGTGAAAAGAGAAAACTTATGAATAATATTTTAGTAATGCTTAAAGATTGCCGCATGGGAGAATGACTACCCAGTTAGTGGATGCGGTAAATGGCAGCTTTGCCAAATAATATCTGTTTGCGATTTAGTGATCTCAAGATGTCTGTGACTAAATTCAAGATGCTACTATAGATTGCACAATACAAAATACTTTCTCACCCGGTTTACTTGGAGAATCCACTATACCTTATTTGACTTACCCACTGGCAGGTATTGCAATTTCTGCCAGCTAAAGAATGATCTCGGTTTCTAACTACAAAAACTAGCGATTAAAAAGCCCATAAAGTGCTCCGCCTTCCTGAGCCATTTCCTCTAGTTTAGCCTCTATAGCTCCATCCTTAATCAATTCGGGCGCATGGTGGGGCTTTTTTCTTGCATCGATAATCATCGGGCCTTTACAGCCCCAGTGTTTATTAATGCTAAAATCGTTGATGCCGTAAATATCTGCAGCCGGATTGCTTCTTGTAAAAGTTACCCACACCAGGTTATCAATTGTTGCAGCAGTGAATATAGAGTCATCTGCCAGTATAATTAAGGGTAAACCGGATAAATCCTGATCCATTAATACCATATTTAGCAGCGCAATTTCTGCGGCCGTTTTATCGGGGTTTAAATACTTATTGCTTTCCAGAACCAAAACCCCTGGCATGGCCATTTTAGGTTGGTAAAAGTCATCGCTCAGTTTCAACCCTTCAGGAATCTTATCCCATAATTCCCTTCGCTTATCCCCTGCCGCTGCAATGACCACTTTTGATCCGCTGTTTAAGCCATCTCCACTGTAATCCAACGTATCAATGGTGGTATTGGTATAAAAATGAACATCTCTGGTTAAATCTACGCGTTCTAATATATGCCTGATAAAATCTTCAATATGATGGGTGCTCAATTGCTGATCATCTTCTTTAGCCGCTATAAAAAGATATTTAGCCAAGCTCAATTGGTTTTTACCTAAAATGTGATTGGCAATCGTTAAAATCTCCTGTGGTCTTCTTTCTTTTAAATAAGGTGTATAACGTTCGCTGCCTATCGCAAAAAGCAGGGGATGAACACCAGCTGCGTCTACTGCATGCACCTCTTTTAATCCATGTATCTCCTGCGGAATGGCAGAACCTGTAATTTCATGAATCAATGCACCAAAACTGGTATCCTCTTGTGGAGGGCGACCGACTACCGTAAATGACCATATGGCATCCTTTTTATGATACACATTGTGCACTTTCATTAAAGGAAATGGATGTGTTAAACTGTAATAGCCTAAATGATCACCAAAAGGACCTTCAGGCTTATTTTCATTTGGATAAACGGTTCCTGTAATGATAAAATCAGCATCTGCTGAAATGCAAAATCCTTCATCATCATAAAAATAGCGGAAGCGTCTGTCACCCAGCGCACCTGCAAAAGTCATTTCCGACAAGCCCTCTGGTAAAGGCATTACGGCAGCCAATGGATGTGAAGGTGGCCCACCAACAAAAACACTCACCTTTAAAGGCTGCCCCAAGGCATTGGCTTTCGATTGATGTACGCCTATTCCCCTGTGAATCTGATAATGCAAGCCAATTTCTTTATCTTGGATATAATCGTTTCCGCTTAATTGAATGCGATACATTCCAAGGTTTGCATGCATAACACCAGGCTTTTCTATATCTTCCGTATACACCTGTGGCATGGTAACAAAAGGTCCGCCATCCATAGGCCAGTTCACAATCTGCGGTAACTGGCTAATGCTCGTTTTCAAAAACTTACTTTTAGCAGAAGGTGTTTTTAGCGGCAGCGCAGATAAAGCCGACATGGCCGAGCCAACGTATTTGAAAGGATTTTTTAATGCTTTCATGGGATCGTTCCTCAACGAAACCAACTGCTGCACTTTAGGTAAGGTATCCCTGAAAATGAACTTTGACCTTTCTAAAGTCCCAAATAAATTAGAAACTGCAGGAAACGGACTTCCTTTAACCTTCTCAAACAGAATAGCTGGTCCTTTACTTTCATAAACCCGTAAATGGATGGCTGCCATTTCTAAATAAGGATCTACTTCTTCTTTTATCCTGATCAGATGACCGTGCTGTTCTAGGTCGGAAACACATGCTGCTAAACTTTTATATGCCATGTCCAAAGATAAATAATTAGACTTTCTATGAAACAAAAAAGCCTCGTATAAGCAGATTTTACAATAAATCTACTTATACAAGGCCAACAACCTACCAATAATGATATTATTTCTTACCAGCAAAAGAACGCAACATCCAGGTATTTTTCTCTTTAAACTGCATAAACTTGTTCACCATATCATTAGTTCCGTCATCACCGGCCTGCTCGGATGCTTCCATTACTTCACGCTCCAGCTCGATCAGCGTAGCCATATCTTCCAAAATGGCTTCAACCATATCTAAATCTCTCATCCCAATGGTATCCACCTCCTTAATTTTCGATTCTTTAATGTAATCGGCAAAACGGCTGTGTGGCGGTTTACCTAAAGTTAACACACGCTCTGCAATCTCATCAATGGTCAGCTGCGCATTAGTATATAATTCTTCAAACTTTACATGAAGCGTAAAAAAATTCTGTCCTTTAATGTTCCAGTGGCAACCTCTTAATTTTTGATAATGAATATGATAATTAGCTAAGTAATCGTTTAACAGATCTACAACCGGCTTAACTTCTTTTTCATTCAAACTTATTTCTTTCGCGTCCATTTTATTATGATTTATAATGTTTTTGATGAGAACGTAACAAACAACATCTATAAAAGTTTGCTCAATTTTGTCTTTTGAACAATAGGTTATTTATTAAATCGTTTAATAGCTGAAAATAAACAAAGGGAGGTTAACATAAATATTTGTGAATGAATAGCATATCAATACAATAAGATTAAAACCATCTTGTTTTTACTTAAAAGCCGACAGTTCAGCTTAAGATGGTTAACAATATTATTCGTATAATTGCGCTCCTTGATTTAGAAATTTATATAAAAATAAATGCATAAAATATATTTATCTGCTGTTGTGTTATTTGCCTTAAATATGGCCGGTGCAAAAGCCAACACAGCAAGAGACTCTATCGGTGTAGAAAATAATAATGGCAAAAAACTCATCGTTCACCAAACTGTAGCAAAAGACACTTATTATTCGATCGGGAGAAGATACAATGTTTCTCCAAAGGATATTATGGCTTTTAACAACAATAAATATCTACAGGTTGGGGTAATCATCAAAGTCCCTACAAATGTTCCTTTTACGGCTATCGGATCATCGAATACGGAAACAATTCCTGCTACTGCCAATGTGATTGAGCATACCGTTAAGGCAAAAGAAAACTTAAATATGCTGGCTGAAAAATATGGCACCACCATAAATGAAATTAAGGCATTAAATCAGTTAAAAAACAATAGTCTAAGCATCGGTCAGGTTTTAAAAATACCGGCAAAAAACGGAACACAGGCTACAGCAGCTGAACTGCCAGTTACTGCTCCTGCAAAAATCAATACAGTATCAACTGTAAGCAATACGTCTCCGTCAGATCAAACCATGATCGAACATACCGTAGCGGCAAAAGAATTTTTAGGAAAAATTGCAGAAAAATACGGTACTACAGTTGAAGAAGTAAAAAAAGCCAACAATCTTTCAGGCAATAATCTTCGGATTGGGCAGAAGCTTAAAATCCCGGCAACTAAAAATATTGATGAAAATAAAGTAGTAGCTGCTGTTGAAGAAAAACCGGCACAGGAAAGCAAATCTACAGATGCGGCAGGCACACATACCGTTTTAAGGAACGAAACGATCTTTACCATTGCCAAACAATATGGCGTTACGGCTTACCAGATCAGGACCTTGAATAATCTTCCTGATAATGCCATCACCATCGGGCAGGTTTTGAAGGTACCTGGAGGTATTGTTACTGAAGTTCAGGTTCCAAAAGAAAAGCAGGCAGAAACAAAGGTAAAAGAAACACCTGCTGCAAAAGAAGAGAGTTTTATCCATACCGTTGCTACAGGAGAAAACATTTTTTCGATTGCTAAAAAATACAATTTAACAGCATATCAGATCAGAACAGCAAATAAACTTGAGGATAATAATATTAAAGTTGATCAGAAACTGGTTATTCCTAAACCGCCTCAGCCCAGATCGGTAAATGATCTATCGAAAGAAGAACAGGAAAATGAGCCAGACAGTACCATGGTTAAAGATCCTAAACTTCGCCGGGATCCGAGCGTATACGGCTTAAGCCAGATCGAAGAAAAGGGCACAGCCGTTTGGATTGCTGATCAGGACCTTGATGGCACAAAAATGTTGGTTTTACACCGTACAGCACCTGTTGGCAGGGTAATCAAAATTACCAACCCGATGACCAACCGTACTACCTTTGCCAAAGTTGTTGGTAAATTTACAGAGAACGAATCTACAAAAGATGTTATCCTTGTCATGACTAAAGCTGTAGCCGATTCATTGGGTGCTTTAGACAAACGTTTTTTCTGCAATTTAACCTATAGTGCTCAATGAGTGTAAACAAAAAACCATTTATAATTGGGATTGCCGGCGGTAGTGGATCGGGTAAAACATTTTTCTTAAACTGCTTTCTTCATCATTTTAAACAGGATGAAGTAACACTCGTATCACAAGATGATTATTATATTCCGGCCGGAGATATGACGCAGGAGGAAAACAAACTATATAATTTTGACCTCCCCTCAACCATTGATAGCGAACAGTTTTTACGAGATATTAAACAGCTTATCAATGGTGAAGTGGTTTATAAAAAGGAATACAACTTTAACAATCCACTGGCAGTTGTAAAAATTCTGGAGATTAAATCAGCCCCTATCATTATTGTTGAAGGGCTTTTCATTCTTCATTTTAAAGAAATTGCAGCCCTATTAGATCATAGTATTTTCGTAGATGCTGATGAACAGGTGGCTTTAGACCGACGCATTAAACGCGATGGTTTAGAACGGGGCTATCCTGAAGACGATGTATTGTACAAATGGCACAACCACGTTGTTCCTGCCTATAAAGAATATTTATTACCATATCGCGAACAATGCAACAAGGTAGTGATGAATAATACCAATGAACCTGACGAAATTATTGCCATCACAGAAGATATTTCGAATGACTTGAGGAATAGTATTTTGGTAGATATACAATAAAAGAAGAAGTCAGGTTTTTTAAAAACCTGACTTCTTCTTTTATTACAAAGTGCCAAGCTGAGCGGAGTTGAAACCCTAATCGCCGAGATTTATAAGGCCGTAATTTCTGTCCTCACAAACCATCAATTCCCCCCAGTCTTATTTAAGAAATTTCACCTGGTCGCCATGGTTTATTATCCACGAAACCCCTTTAATCCAGTCTCATTTCAGGAATTTCGCCCTCTATAATTAATCTTCCGGCGGTAGATTGCTGTATAAATTCGATACTTACACCTGGTGCCCGCTCTAAAAGTTTAAAACCGCCTTCAGGTAAAATATCCAGTACAGCCAGTTCAGTTACAATTTTTTTTATGCATTTTACTCCCGTCAAAGGAAGGGTACATTTTGGTAACAATTTACTTTCTCCAGCTTTATTAATGTGCTGCATAGCCACAATAATATTTTTAGCTGATGCCACTAAATCCATGGCTCCGCCCATTCCTTTTACCATTTTACCCGGAATTTTCCAATTGGCTATATCCCCGTTTTCTGATACCTCCATGGCACCCAGAATGGTTAAATCTACTTTTTGTGCACGGATCATCCCAAAACTCATCGCCGAATCAAAGATAGAGGATCCGGGCAAAGTAGTAATGGTTTGTTTTCCTGCATTAATTAAATCGGCATCTTCCTCTCCATCGAAAGGAAATGGCCCCATGCCCAATAATCCGTTTTCAGATTGCAATACTACGTGAATTCCCTTAGGAATATAATTAGCTACCAGCGTTGGTATACCGATACCAAGGTTAACATAGTATCCATCTTTTATTTCTTTAGCGATGCGCTGTGCGATCTCTTCTTTTGAAAATGCCATTTATTTATTTTTTCCAATTAAGCCTAAATGTGTGTGATTAAATGCATCGCCATATTTCAAACCATAACCTAATGCCCTATCCATACAGGAATGCGCAAATAGGATGATACCAGATAGCTGCAATAAGGGTAACTGCTGATAAAAACCGATCAGGAAAATTAATATTGCTATCGATTTATGGTGAACTATATTGTAAAACCATGCACCAACTTTCGGGCCTGCAAGATATGCTAACATGCTTAAATCTGGAACAAGCAACAGTACCGCAAATACCCACCAATGAAATGACAATTTAGAAAAGGCAAATATTGCCAATATAAACATGGCCATTTCTTCGATTGCAATTATTTTCTTCATTACGATTTTTTTCTTACCGTCAGTTGTTCAATTCTTTTCTCATAGTTTCTACCCTGAAAAATACGGTGCACATAAATGCCGGGTGTATGAATATAATCCGGATCTAACTCGCCAGCCTCTACCAATTCTTCTACCTCCGCAATAGTAATTTTACCGGCCATAGCCATTACCGGATTAAAATTCCGGCTTGTAGACCTGAAAATTAAATTTCCTGCAGTATCACCTTTCCAGGCCTTAACAATGGCAAAATCCGCATCAAATGCATATTCCATTAAATAATCCTTGCCGTTAAAATTACGTACTTCTTTGCCTTCTGCTACTTCAGTCCCCACTCCTGCCGGTGTAAAAATTGCAGGCATACCGTATCCTGCAGCCAGGCAGCGGGTGGCTAAAGTACCCTGTGGGATAAGATCTACCTCAAGTTCACCACTCAGCAACTGCCGCTCAAATTCAGCATTTTCACCCACATATGAGGAAATCATTTTTTTAACCTGACGCTGCTTTAGCATTAAGCCAATACCAAAATCATCAACACCTGCATTGTTAGAAATACAGGTCAGCTCTTTAACCTGCTTGGTTACCAGGGCATTTATGCAATTCTCCGGAATACCACAAAGCCCGAAACCACCAAGCATAAGTGTTGCACCATCTGATATATCTTTGATGGCCTCTTCGGCCCCAGATACCACTTTATTTATCATTTTATGAATTTTTTGGTTAGTTCGCTAAATTACAAATTGCCCACAAAAATGCAGCATTTAAATTTTTAAATCTATTGGGAATATTATTTGATTGGAATTAATCTAAATAACCACTACCTTTGTATTGCAATGATTTACGAGAGAGAAGAAAACATATTCATATTGCCCACCGACCCTGAATTTCAGAAGGGTATGGGTTTTATTTTCAGCTGTACGGCAGAACACAAAAAATGTTGCGAGAAATTTAAAAAAGGCAAACGCTGTAAAAAGTGTCCGGGGCAGAAAAAATAACCGCCTATTTCGCTATTTCTACAATCTTATCATCACTCCCGTTACTGGTACAGATGTAAATTTTTCCTTCGGGCGACTGGCAAACAGCCCTGATCCGGCCATAAGTATTCACGTAAAAATCTTTTGTCGCCGTGATTTTGGTTTGCGTATCGTCTAATTTCAACTGCATCAGTTTAGTTCCTTTCAGCACCGCCAACAACAAAGAGTTTTTAAACTGAGGGATATAGTTGTTATTATAGTAAGTTAAGCCACTTGGTGCAATAGTCGGTGTCCAGTTGATTAGCGGTTCGGCTACATTGTTCAAATTGCAAAAAGATTGCTCTCCAGTTTCATTGCAAAAACCTTTAATATTTGGCCAGCCATAGTTTCTTCCTTTTTCTATGATATTAATCTCATCATCAGAATCTGGTCCATGTTCTGAGGAGAAAATTTTATTACCAACCTGAGTCAATCCTTGTGGATTCCGATGCCCTAAAGACCAAACCGGATTATTCTGATAAGGATTATCAGCAGGGATAGTACCGTCTAAATTGATTCTTAAAATTTTACCAGCCAAAGAATTAATATTTTGAGGAAAGTTAGTATCAGATGCATCGCCTGTACTGATGAATAATTTACCTCCGCTGATTAACAAGCGTGAACCATTATGTATGGATGCGGCCGGAATCTGATCCAATAAAACCAGCGGACTGGTTAAATTTCCTCCAGCGTAAGTATAGCGGACCACTTTAGCTTTATAATTACTTCCGTAATCATACACCACATAAACATAGGGATTGCTGGCAAAATCGGGATGTAGCGTCATCCCGAGCAAGCCACCCTCTCCGTTTGTACGTACTTCAGTTATGGTTAGCAAGGCTGTAATCTGACCTGTAGCAGGATTTAACCGACTGATTTTACCAGCCTTTTCCGTAAACCAGATAAAATTATCCGAACCATACACCATTTCCCATGGCAAGCTCAGTCCTGATACAATTACTTTAGATTTTAATTCAACATCTGGCAAGTTACCCGGATCTTCATTACCATTGTCAGTCTTTTTGCAATTTGTGATGAATAATACCACAAAAAGGCAGAGTAATATTTTTTTCATTACCGTAACGTTTTAAAAATAACACAGTTACGGCTATAAAAGTTTTAGTTTTTCTGCAAGTGCTGTCAAATGTTACCATCTGACAGATTTAAAAAAAATACTTGGTGCCGGATGGTAACATCCAACACCACTAAAATGGAAATTCAAAATCTCCATCATCCATTTTGCATCTTACATTACCCATCCGAATCAATTCAAATACACATACGTAATCCCATCTCCACCCCTATCAGCATGTTCATCCTCCATCCTGTTTACCTGGCTATACTTGCGTAAATATTCCCTGATCATCTTTCTCAAAATCCCATCACCTTTGCCATGAATTAATTTAATAGATGGGAAACCGAGCATAATGGCTTTATCTAAATATTTCTCCACTTCGAAAAGCGCATCTTCTGTGCGTTTGCCCCTTAGATCAAGTTCTGCCCTAAAGCCAGAAACAGCATCATTCATTCGCCCCGCAAAAGAATTGGCGCTGCTTTGAATTACTTTTTTAGCTTCACGATTACTCACTTTTTGCACACGGTTCTTTTTAACGGTCGATCGTAAATCGCCAATAGCCAAAACCAGTTCATTGCGGTTAATTTCTAAAACCTGACCAATGGTTTCACTGTCTGTAAACTTCACTAAATCACCTATTTCAATTTCACCGCCAACTAATATCGGTGCCGGTTTCGGACGCTCTTTTGGTAACGTATTTTTAACCAGTTCGCGCTGCAAATTCTGGCGGAGCTCTTTAGTAAATTCCTTATCGGCCTGTTTTTCCTTAATCTCGGCAATGGTATTTTCTACCAGTTTATTGGCATTTTTAATGATGTTCTGCGCTTCCTGCTTCGCTTCCCTAATCAGGATTTTTTTATTCTCTTCTAAAAATGTTTTTAACTTTTCATTTTCGGCAACCAGGTTTTTGGCCTTATTCTGCTGATTGGCCAAACTTACTTTCGCATCATAAACATTTTTCTTTTCACGTTCCAGATCAACCAGCATCGTATCTACCCGATTTTGGTTTGAACCCGTTTTTTCTCTCGCAAGCTGAATAACCTCCTTAGGCAAACCAATATTTTGTGCAATCTCAAATGCATAAGAACTTCCGGGTTTGCCCATTTCTAAAATATAAAGCGGTTTCATTTTGGCATTATCAAAAAGCATTGATGCATTTTCCAAACCAGGCGTATTCCCTGCAAACAGCTTTAAGTTAGAATAATGCGTGGTAATTACACCTCTCACTTTTTTATTGTTCAACACCTCTAAAACAGCCTCCGCCATTGGTCCGCCAAACTGCGGATCGGTACCTGTACCAAACTCATCAATCAGCACCATCGTTTTCGGCGAAGCATGTTCTACAAAATAACGCATCTTCTTCAGGTGTGCACTGTAAGTACTTAAATCACTTTCTATCGATTGATCGTCGCCGATATCGGCAAAAATATTCTCAAAAATACCCACTTCACTATTGGCATCAACCGGAATTAACAGGCCGGTTTGCAGCATAATCTGCAGTAAACCAACTGTTTTCATACAAACCGATTTACCTCCTGCATTCGGTCCTGAAACCAGCACCACACGTGTTTCGGCATCGATATGAATATTTAAGGGTGTAACGCTTTTCTTTTCTGCGGCAAAAGAGATTGATAATAAGGGATGCCTGGCATTGATCAGTCTGGTTTTCGGTTCCTTTAACAAACCGGGCATTTCAGCTTCAATATCCATGGCAAACAATGCTTTAGCCCGTACAAAATCCAGTTTGGTTAAGAAGCCATGGTAGGAAAGCAATAATGGCGAATAAGGTCGCAGATCATCCGTTAGAGTAATTAAAATTTTAATAATCTCACGGCGTTTGTCAAATTCTAAATCGCGTAACTTATTGTTTAACGTAAAAACTTCTTCCGGCTCAATATAAACGGTTTGCCCGGTTGCCGATTCATCATGCACAAAGCCTTTTAATTTGCGCTTATTTTCAGCCAGAACCGGAATACACATCCTCCCATCCCGAATGGTTAAGCTCCCATCGGCCACCCAATTATGAGCTATAGCTTGCTTGTATATGGCATCCATACGCTTACGCACATCTTGCTCTGCTTTCGAAATTGCAGCCGTAATTTCCTGCAATTCTTTCGATGCATTGGGTTTAATCTTTCCTTTGGCATCAATTACGGTTTCTATCTTACGCAGGATATTTTTTTCGATTGGCAAATGCTCAAACAAAGCTTCGAGCGTTGGATAAACCTCCGCCCTTTCTTCAAAAAAGCGAAGCACCGAAAAAACGGTCTGTAAGGAAGTGTATACCTGAAACCATTCCTCTTCTAAAAGATAAGTTCCTTCTACCCTGATTTTTTCAACGAGTGATTTAATATCAAAAAAAGTATTGATTTGTAAGGGTTCCTGATTTTGCAGGATGCTCTTAAACTCGTTGGTTTGACGTAAAAATTTATCAATTTGATCAAAACGGTTCATCACCTGCATCTTTTCCACCATGGCCTGGCCCATAGGGCTCAAACAATGTTTGCTGATCAGCTGCCTGATTTCTACAAAACCTAAACGTTCTAAACAATTATCGGGATATAACATATTATTGTACTACAGCCGGGGTGGGCATTGCGCTTACTACTCCGGCTTTTTTTATATTGATGAGTGAATCGGCCTGTTTTTTCTTTTTGGCAATTGTTGCCATAGCTTTAACCTTTGATACAGAATCGGGTTTCATTTTTTTTCTAATGGCTAGAGAATCGGCCTTAAATTTCTTTGCTATTACCAACGAATCCTTTTTAAACTGTTTCTTCTTAATCATTAAATCGGCTAACTCCGTTCCTTTTTTTTGTTTAGCCAGCATTTTCTGTATGTTTTTGTACATGGCTTCCAGCGCTACAGGATTGGTATTATACCAAAGCAAACTTTTATTGTATTGGGCAGAATCTGTCCCAAACTTTTTGTAAATGCCCTTGTAGTATGCTGCAGCCACCTTCTTTGCCGAGTCTACCACATAAATGCTGGAAAGATAGCCGTCTACAATATGCATATCGTATAAAATCTTTTCCATCTTATCAGGTTTAATAACGTCATCAGGTACGCCCGGCTTGCAGCCGAACCATAATATAGCTGTCATTAAAACCCATATTAATCTCTTCATGTTTAATTTAAATATTATTTTTTGCCCAAATTGCGGCAAGGTTATTAATTTTACCAAAAATAGTTATAAATGAGCATAGCTGATAATCTTAAACAATATAAAAGCGAAGTTGAATCAGATGGGGTAAAACTGATTGCAGTTTCAAAAACACAGCCAATTGAATCAATTTTAGAAGCATACAACGCCGGACAGCGCATTTTTGGAGAAAACCATGTGCAGGAAATGGTTGATAAAGAGGCGCAACTTCCAAAAGATATCGAATGGCATTTAATTGGCCATTTGCAGAGCAACAAGGTAAAATATATTGCCTCTTTTGTTAAACTTATCCATGGTGTAGACAGCCTGAAATTGCTGCTGGAAATCAACAAACAGGCTGCTAAAAATAAACGCGTAATTGATTGTTTATTACAGGTTTATATTGCTGATGAAGACACAAAATTCGGACTTGGTTTTGATGAAGTAATCGAACTGTTACGGGCTGAAGAGTTAGCCGAATTGAAAAACATCCGTATTGTAGGTTTAATGGGAATTGCAACCAATACCAAAAACGAAAAACAGATTACAACGGAGTTTAATGAATTAAAAGTGTTTTTTGATGGAATTAAAGCGAGCTTTTTCGGTAAAGATGATGCTTTTAAAGAAATATCAACCGGAATGAGTGCCGATTATAAAATTGCAATTGAAGAGGGAAGTACCATGGTACGAATAGGTAGTAGTATTTTCGGAAAAAGGATAATCAAACATTTCAAAAACGATATTTCTGCTAACTAATATGGATTTCAACATCAGATTTGCAACTGCAGAAGATTGTCCAAGATTATTGGAATTAATTAATGAACTGGCCGTTTATGAACGCGCTCCTGAGGAAGTTACCGTTACTTTAGATCACTTCGTTGATGCAGGCTTTGGCAAAAACCCCGTATGGAAAGCTTACGTAGCAGAAGTAGACAATAAAATTGTAGGTTTTGCCCTATATTATACCCGCTACTCCACCTGGAAAGGCTGCAGGTTATACCTCGAAGATTTTATTGTAACAGCAGAATTCAGGGGAAAAGGCCTGGGCAAAATATTATTCGAAAGCGTAATACAGGAAGCTAAAAATGGTAATTATGCTGGCATGGTTTGGCAAGTGTTAGATTGGAACGAACCGGCAATCAACTTCTACAATAAATATAAAGCACATTTAGAAAGTGGCTGGTTAAATGCAGCGCTATCTACAGAACAGATCAAGGCATTTTAATATGGATATTTTTAAATTTGGTGGTGCCTCGGTAAAAGATGCAGATGGAGTAAAAAATCTGGCCAATATAGTACACGATTATAAAAAAGGGAAACTACTGATCGTCATTTCTGCCATGGGTAAAATTACCAATAGACTGGAAGACCTAACTCACGCTTTCCTTTCGCAAAATGATGAGGCACATGCCATTTTTGAAGAAATTAAACATTTCCATTTCGGCATTATAGATGAACTCTTTCAGGGCAAACAACATCCCGTTTATGATGATGTAGCCAATACCTTTGTAGAAATCGATTGGTTAATTGAGGATGAACCAGATCACAATCATGACTATATTTATGATCAGATTGTATCCATTGGTGAGATCGTTTCTACAAAAATTGTGGCTGCCTGGTTAAATGAAACGGGTAATAAAACCCTTTGGGCAGATGCACGTAATTACATTCAAACTGATAATACTTACAAGGAAGGGAAAGTAGACTGGGTAAAAACCAATCAGATCATACAGAAAGACTTAGCACCACTTTTAAACGAAAATATCATTGTAACCCAAGGCTTTATTGGCGGAACAAGTGAAAATTATACCACAACATTGGGGCGTGAAGGTTCTGATTATTCGGCGGCCATATTTGCTTCCTGTTTAGATGCCGCTGCTTTAACCATCTGGAAGGATGTTCCGGGGGTACTAAATGCAGATCCGAAATGGTTTGATGAGACAGAGTTGATTGCTCAGCTTTCTTATCATGATGCTATTGAACTCACTTATTATGGTGCAACGGTAATACATCCAAAAACCATAAAACCACTTCAAAACAAGAGCATTCCACTTTTTGTAAGGTCATTTATCCAACCAGGCAGCTCAGGCACAGCAATAACAAAAGATAATAATCCTTTGCCTGTCCCATCTTTTATTTTTAAGATTAACCAGGCCCTGATTTCTATTTTTCCAAAAGACTATTCTTTTATTATTGAAGAAAACCTGAGCAATATTTTCGAGCTATTCCATAGGCACAAAATCAAAATCAATACCATGCTTAACTCTGCAATCAGCTTTTCGGTAAGTGTTGATGATCATCCTGTTCAGATTGAAAAACTGATCAAAGACCTATCAGATGAATTTACGGTAAAATATAACAAAGGACTTGAATTGGTAACCATCCGCTATTACAACCAGCAAACGATTGATCGGGTAACAATAGAAAAAGATATTTTACTGGAAGTGAAAAGCCGCCATACCTGCCAGATGGTGATGAAAAATAAAAGTAGTAGCAAGTAATTAGTGTCAAGAATCTAGATTGGATACTGCCCTTGCTACTCGCTACCTGATACTTAATACTTGATGCTTGATACCTGATACTTAATATCTGCTACCTAATACCTCCTACTCAAAACCCAAAAATGAACAATAAACTTTTAGCTAAAGCCGTACAAGATTATATCAATGCAAACTTAAATGCGGATGTGAATCAGATTGCTTTAGCCAAAAGTCCTTTCGAAAGTATTACTTCAGCAGAATTAGCCACGCAGATTACCGCAAAAAAGAAATCGGAAAAGAAATTACCCATCTGGTTCCATACCGAAAATATTTATTATCCCCCTGTTTTATCCATCGAACAAACTTCTTCCGAGGTCACGGCAAAATATAAATCAAAATTGGCCACAGGAGATACTTTAATCGACATTACAGGAGGTTTTGGCATAGACAGTTATTATTTTGCTAAAAAAGTAAAAGAAGTTACCCATTGTGAAATCAATCCCGAATTATCGGAAATAGCACAACATAACGCGCTGCTATTAAATGCAAAAAATATCGAATTCAAGGCAGAGGATGGCATTGCCTATCTTCAAAATACCAATGATATTTTCGATACCATTTATGTAGATCCGGCCCGCAGAGCTGAGAAGGGCAAGGTTTTTATGCTGAAAGACTGTACACCCGATATCGTAACACACTTAGATGCATTACTAAAGAAATCGTCAAGGATTATCATTAAAACTGCTCCATTGCTTGATATATCAGCTGGATTAGCCGAATTAAACCAGGTGAGTGAAATACATATCATAAGCGTTAAAAACGAATGCAAAGAACTTTTATGGGTAATTGACAAGGGGTTTGATAAAGACACTAAAGTAACCGCGGTAACGCTCAACAATGAAGTTGAAAAAGACTTTTCTTTTTATAGGTCAGCAACCAATGGAGCCATACAATTTGCCGAAAGTTTAAGTATCCATAATTATCTGTACGAGCCGGATGCTGCACTATTAAAATCCGGAGCTTTTAATTTAATCGGTTCCACATATCAACTGATCAAATTGCATCCTCAAACGCAGCTCTATACTGCTGATTTTGTTAAAACAGATTTTCCCGGCCGTATATTTAAAATTGAGGACATACTAAATACGGGAGAACTGAAAAAGGAGACAAATTTAGAGGGCAATGTAATTGTACGCAATTACCCTTCAAAGCCTGAAGATTTAGTAAAGAAGTATAAAATCAAGTCGGCCCAGGAGCAGTTTTTAATTTTTACAAAGACAGCAAATGGAGAGAATGTGATTTTGAAAGCATCGATTATACAATATTATTAATCGTCATTCTGAATTAATCACTGTCATTCTGAACGCAGTGAAGAATCTTTAGCCAATCAATATTTCTTTTGGAAAGCAGGTCCAGAAGCTTTAGGATCACACAGCCCAGCTTTTGATGACATATCAGTATCTAAGATCGGGGTTAGCTGGCTTGGATAGTACAGCTATTGTTTGTAAAATAAACCCGACAGACAGCGTTATCCCGATTTGAGTATTATTTTATCTTTAGCGGATTTCAATCGGGATTAAGCAAATGGCGGGACTATCGAAACCCAAGTATTACTGCTACTGCTTTTCAAAAAAATATGTGAGGATCCTCACATCATAATAGTAGCCTTTCATCTTAATCCGTAGTGAAGAACCTTACGTAACAGACCCTAAAACGAGTTCAGGGTGACGATATAACTAATGCAAAAAGCCCTCCTAATGAAAGGCTTTTTGTAGTTTGGAGAAATATGATAATTATGGCTTAAACTTTTTTAACGTTTACTGCCTGTAAACCTTTTCTGCCTTCAGCTACCTCAAATTCTACCGTGTCATTTTCTTTCAAACTTTCAATTCCACCTAAAACATCTTTAAAATGCACAAAAATGTCTTTATTGTTTTCTTGCACAATAAATCCAAAGCCTTTTTGTGTATTAAACCATTTAACTTTTCCGGTTGCCATAAAAAAAATAAAAATTGTATAAATAAATAAACCCTTTACGCCTTGCTCAGCATTTGATTTAAACAATTGCGTATTAATTTGAATAAAACAACCAGTTTAAGCGTTAATATTGAAACAAAACTACCAAATATAATAATTTAGGCATTTAACGCAAGTCATTTTGACCTATTCAACAAGAATGTTGCGTTACTGAAAATCGGATTATTTATTTGGCTGAGGTGTTGTACGCAAATAAGGTTTTATTACCTGGTGTCCTTTCGGAAATTTAGCAGGAATATCTTCAGTTTTAATACTGTTTACAACAATTACGTCCTCTCCATCTTTCCAATCGGCAGGAGTGGCTACGCTATAATTTGCAGTAAGCTGCAAAGAATCAATCACCCGCAACACTTCATTAAAGTTCCGTCCTGTAGATGCTGGGTAAGTAATAATCAATTTTACTTTTTTATCTGGACTGATCACGAACAATGACCTAACCGTTAAGGTTTCTGAAGCATTCGGATGGATCATGTCATACAGATTAGCTACTGTTTTATCCGGATCGGCAATGATCGGAAATTCGACACTGGTATTTTGAGTTTCATTAATGTCATTTATCCATCCTTTATGCGAATCAGCAGAATCAACACTCAGGGCTAAAACTTTAACGTTTCTTTTTTCAAACTCGTCTTTCAATGCAGCAGTTCTGCCCAGTTCTGTTGTACAAACGGGTGTATAATCAGCTGGGTGGGAAAACAGCACGCCCCAGCTATCGCCTAAATAATCGTAAAAATCTATTTCGCCAATGGAGGTATCGGCTTTGAAATTCGGTGCGGTATCGCCTAATCTTATACTCATGATATTATTAATTTAATTTTGACTATAACAAATCTAAACAATACTATAGTAAATACATAGATTTTATATTAATTTAAGACCTCCAAATTACAATTCCAATAAAAAACCCTGAAGAATCAATCTACAGGGCTTAAACTATTAATTTGTTTGGGGTATTATTATTAATATGCTTTGATCATAAATACATAATCCTGTATTTTTTCAATCTGTTTGGTTCGTTTTAAGCCAGACAGCAAGCTTTTTTTGTTGGCAGAAAGTTTATTTGCACCCAGCGAATCCTGAGGGATGGCTCTCATGGCCTCTAAAATATATTTTGATTTGATAGCAAAGGCTGCACCTTCAGTCTGATCTGGCTTACCGCTAATAATACCGACTAAATTCCCGTTATTATCTAAAACCGGACCGCCGCTATTACCTGGATTAACCGAAATGGCAACCTGATATTGGGTGGTATCCCCAACAAAACCATTTTTAGAACTTACGTAACCTTCTCCAAGTACTGCATCATCTTTCGGATAACCTAAAGTATATACAATTTCACCAATGTTACTGGTATTTCTTTTAATAGTATAAGGAATAGAAGATAGATTACTGAAATGTTTATCGCTTATTTTAAGAATGGCAATATCATTTTGAGGATCTGTATAAACCGATTTTACTTTGAACGATTCTCCTTTACTATTTTGCACATATAAAGAATCTGCTCCATTAATAATATGCAGATTGGTTAAGATGTAACCATTTGTAGAAATAGCAAAACCGGTGCCCCCAAAACTATTCTGATTATTTGGTTTATCAGAAGTAGCATTATTATGCTTTATATTTCTGATTAGGCTATTTTGCGTTTTAATGGCATTATTTACCTTGTTACTCAACTGTCTGTAACGTTCTGCCTGTTGGGTGCTGTGCTGAATAGAATAGATAGAAACCAAAGAAAGTACAACAAAAGATGCGGCAACTGCAATGGCAGATTTATGTTTACGCCACAATTGCACCACACGTGAAGGATGCGGCCTAAGTGTAGAAGCCAGACCTTCCACATCAATTTCTGAATGAATATGATTTAACTGCTCTTTTAAGCGCAACTGCTCTGCAAATGTATCTATAGATGCTAAAAAGAACTTATGCGAAACTACTTTGTGATCTACAGTGGCATCATTAAGACGTAACTGTTCAAAAGCTTCCATTTCCTGTGCAATAAGTTTACCTAAAAGATAATCTTCAATAATTGCATCTAACTCCAAATCGTTTCTCATTTCAAATTATGGTTGAAAAAATATTTTCTTTAGCCTCTGCAGGCATTTATATTTCTGCGTTTTTGCATTATCGGCGTTGGTATAACCGAACTTTTCGCAGATATCCTGCATGGATAAATTATGGATATAAAAATCCTGAATAATGGTTTTACAAGGTTCACCCAAGTGATCAAGTGCCGATTGCATTTTTGCAAAAGAAGCATCTTTCTCTTCGTGGTGTTCTACATCTTCCTCAACAGCAAATACATCTTCATAATCGGTAATATTACCGGCTTTTTTACTGTTAAGACTAAGTTTTTTTAGCCAAATACGTCTGCAAACCGAATAAATATAGGTTTTCAGCTTGCTGCTGAGCTCAAAATTACCTGCCTTAATTTTGTTATATAAAATTATTATACCTTCCTGATAAACATCTTTTGCGTCATCTTCATCACCGTTATTGTTCAGGATAAACTGCAAAACCATCGCATAATAAGCTTTGTATAACTTGTTAAGTGTATCTTCTGAGTTATTTAGAACACCTAAAATAACCTCTCTATCTGTTGGAACTGAACTCTTTAAACTGTTATTCACTAGTTAATACATTTTTCGTTAAATAGTAACCCAATATTAGACAAAAAAATATTTATTGCTATTATAATTGCTTAATACAAACTAAAATCAAACGGTAACCCAAATCCCCTAAAAAAATATTTTAACTTTTTTGTAAATTTTCGGGTTACCTTTTTACCTTTGCGGCATTAATAAGAAATTAATTACTAAAAAAAATTCAAAAATGAAAAATGCATTCAAATTAGGCTTTTTAGCTTTAGCTTTATCTTTATCAGTTGTTGCTTGTAACTCAGAAAAAAAAGCTGAAGGTGCTGATACTACTTTAACAGATTCTTCTACTATCGTTACTGATACTACTGCGAAAGATACTACAGTAAAAGATTCTACAGTTAAAGATACTACTGTAAAAGCTACTACTACTACAACTGAAGTTAAACACTAGTCTAACTTTACCATATAAAAAAGGCTTCTGATTACACATCAGGAGCCTTTTTTATTTTTTTTTACTTTTTTTTACTTTTTAGGGTTACCTTTTTTAATAAAGAGTATTAACAAGTAAATTAATTAATTACTTAAAAAAATATTCAAAATGAAAAATGCATTCAAATTAGGCTTCTTAGCTTTAGCTTTATCTTTATCAGTGGTTGCTTGTAACTCAGAAAAAAAAGCAGAAGGTGCTGATACTACAGCTACTGATTCTTCAACTGTAATTACTGATACTACTAAAAAAGATACAGTAGTTAAAGATTCTACAGTAAAAGATACATCAGTAAAAACTACTACAGAAAAAACTGAAGTTAAACACTAGTCTAACTTACTTATAAGAAAAGCCTTTGAAATTCATTTTTCAAAGGCTTTTTTATTTGCAAAAAAAGAGGTTACCTTTTTAAATTTTTGGTATTAATAGTATAATTTAACCTAAAACATATCCAAGATGAAAAATGCATTCAAATTCGGCTTTTTAGCCCTTGCTTTATCTCTAACAGTGGCTGCTTGCGGCGAGTCAAATAAAAAAGCTGATGGCACCGACACAACAGTTACAGATTCTTCTACCATTATTACCGATACCACCAAAGTTGATACAGTAGTAAAAGATTCTACTTTAAAAGACACTTCTGTTAAAGCTACAACAGAAAAAACCGAAATTAAACACTAGTTAGATTAATTAATTATAGCAAAAAGGTCGTGATTTGTAATCGCGACCTTTTTTACTTAAAAAATAAAGTTATTTTTTTTACAATAAGTAATTAAATAACAAACCATTTGAAAAGAAGCTTGATCATCAATATTAAATAGTTATCGTGAGCTTCTCAAATTTTCGGAACAAATAACCGAAAGATCTCTTAAAATATTAAAGGTGTTTCGATACTTCGTGAAGTTCAGTACAGGCTGGCTTTAAATCGGAAAATTGGTGGTGAAATTACAAATATGGTTACAGCCTGTTTTTATTTTAGGCATCAAGGCCATAAAATCCATCAATTGTAGTAAATTTGCGGCAAAAATATAATCCGCATAATGAATTTAACATCACTACAAGCTATTTCACCTGTTGATGGCCGTTACAGAAAAACTACAGAAGGTTTAGCCGCTTACTTTTCTGAAGAAGCCTTAATCAAATATCGTGTTTTTGTAGAAATCGAATATTTTATAGCGCTTTGCGAAATCAACTTGCCAGGCTTAGCAAATTTTGATCGAAATCTTTATGCTGAATTACGCAAAATCCATGAAAATTTCTCAGAGACTGATGCTTTAGAAATTAAAGAAACTGAAAAAGTAACTAATCATGATGTTAAAGCAGTAGAATATTTTATCAAAAATAAATTCGATGCCTTATCTCTTCAGGACTATAAAGAGTTTATCCATTTTGGTTTAACCTCTCAGGACATCAATAATACGGCTATTCCCTATTCCATTAAACTGGCATTAAATGAAAGTTATTATCCGGCTATTGATTCCTTAATCGAAAAAATTAATGCTTTGGCAACAGAATGGAAAGATATTCCGATGTTGGCACATACGCACGGACAGCCGGCCTCTCCTACCAAGTTAGGTAAAGAGTTCTTGGTTTTCGCTGAGCGTTTGTCCATTCAGGTAAAAAGTTTAAAGAATATCCCAAACAGTGCCAAATTCGGTGGTGCAACCGGCAATTTCAACGCGCACCACATTGCTTACCCTCAGGTAAACTGGGTTAATTTTTCGAATCAGTTTGTAAATGAAACATTAGGTTTATCACGTGCACAACATACTACGCAGATTGAACATTATGATCAGTTTGCAGCACAGTGTGATGCATTAAAACGAATCAACAATATCATTATCGATTTGGATAGAGATATCTGGACTTATATTTCAAAAAACTATTTCAAACAGAAGATCAAAGCCGGAGAGATCGGTTCATCAGCAATGCCACATAAGGTTAACCCGATCGATTTTGAAAATGCTGAAGGAAACGCAGGCATTGCAAATGCCCTTTTCGAGTTCTTTGCTGCTAAATTACCCATTTCGCGTTTACAGAGAGATTTAACAGATTCTACCGTTTTGAGAAATGTTGGTGTTCCTTTTGGGCATACATTAATTGCCATAAATGCTACCTTGCGTGGTTTAAACAAGATTTTATTAAATGAAGCTGCATTACATGCAGATTTAGATGAGAACTGGGCCGTGGTTGCTGAAGCTATTCAAACTGTTTTAAGAAGAGAGAACTATCCTAACCCTTACGAAGCCCTGAAAGAATTAACCAGAACAAATACTAAAATCAATGCAGCTAGTATTGCTGAATTTATTGAAGGTTTAGCAGTTTCGGAAACGATAAAAGTACAATTAAGAACCATTACACCATTTAATTACACCGGCGTTTTTTAGTTAAATTAAATTGACGTTAAGCAGACAGCCGGCAAAGCTTTTATTAATGAGTAATTGTTAATTTTGTTTATTCAAATTGATTAAGACATGACGATTAACGTATATACAGAACAGACTCCAAATCCAGCTACCATGAAATTCATGGTAAACAAACTGTTAATAAACGGTAGTGAGGATTTTGCGACTAAAGAGAGTGCTGAACATTCGCCTTTTGCTAAAGAGTTATTTAAGTTCAACTTTGTTTCCGGCGTTTTTTTCGCCAGTAATTTTGTTACCATTACCAAAACAGATGATGCAGACTGGGGAGACATTGAAGCCATTCTGAAAGAATTTGTGAAGGGTGCGGTAGAATCTGAATTAAAGATTAAAGAAGCTGCTGCTGAAGAAGCGCCTACATTTGAAGGTACGGAAACTGAAATTAAAATTCAACAGATTTTGCACGATTATGTTCGTCCAGCCGTTGAACAGGATGGTGGTGCAATTACATACAAATCTTTTGATGAAGGTGTAGTTACTGTAGAGTTACGTGGCTCATGCAGTGGTTGCCCGTCTTCTACCATTACGCTTAAATCAGGAATTCAAAACCTGTTACAAAGAATGGTGCCAGAGGTTACAGACGTAGTTTCTGAAGCACTTTAAAATTGTGCATTTTTCATAGTAAGTATATATAGTAAAAGGTCGCGATGAGAATCGCGACCTTTTTTATTATAAACCAGACGTAACCCTGAATTTATTTCAGGGCTTAATACAGAAGGATGCTGAAATAAGTTCAGCATGATACTTCTACTAAAAATACTGCCTAATCGCAGTCAACATCTCAGCGGTAAGTTTTCCATTGGTAGCCAATATTTCTCTTTTCTCAAAGTAATCCTTGCCTCCAGCGAAATCATACACCTCTCCTCCTGCCTGCTGAACGATAAAACATCCGGCTGCAAAATCCCATTGTTGCAGGTTATATTCAAAAAAGGCGTCAAAACGTCCACAAGCCGTATATACCAAATCTATTGCCGCTGCACCAATTCTACGTACTCCGTGGCTTTTCTGCATCATTTCGGCCAGTAATTTCAAGTATTTCTCCTGTTTATCAAACTGATAATATGGGAAACCTGTAGCCAAAAGGCTTGATTTTAAATCAGGATTAACGGAAACTTTAATTTCTTTTTTATTCATCAGGGCCGGTCCGCCTTTATACGAATAAAACATTTCTCCCCTATTTAATTCATAAACCACACCTATTACAGGTATTCCATCTTCATAAAGCGCTACACTAATGCCATAGGCCGGAATGCCATGGATAAAGTTGGTTGTACCATCTAAGGGATCAATGATCCAGGTATAGGTTTTCCCGGTGCGGTTAATGGTTTTTTCTTCAGTGATAAAACCTGCATCGGGAATTAATTTTTCCAGATTTTGAACAAGCTTCTGCTCTGCTGTTTTATCAACATAAGAAACCATATCATTTAATCCTTTGTATTCTATTTTCTGAACATCAAACTGCATAGCTTCTTTACGGATAAAATTTCCGGTTAGCTTAACAATCGAGATCACTTTATTGCATAATAATTCGTAATTCATAACTATTTAACAATAACGTAAGGCTGTTGTTGGGTTTTAAATGAATTTTTAGGGTATTTAACGGGCCAGTTGGTTCTTATTCCTTAGCGCATAAGCACTTAATGCAATTCCACCTACAACAAGGAACGTTGAAATCATTTCTGCCTGCGTAAAAGATAAACCAAAAACATGGTATTTGGAATTTACACGGATTAACTCGATACAGAAACGTTCAACGCCATTTAAGATCATGTAAATACCAAACATTAAACCGGGTGCTTTTATTTTATCCCTGATGCGCCATAGAAAGGCAAAAAGTATGAGACAGATAATGACTTCGTAAAGTGGTGTTGGGTATACACCTTGTGCCAATTCGTTACAAAACTTTCCAGTACAGCCCGGAATTGGAATCCCCTCACCTACCACATTGTTGGGATATTTGTAAGACCACAACCAATCTGGCAGCCAGGAGAACGGCTTTGGGTTGGAGTTCACAATGCCCCAATCGCCATCACCTGCCATATGACAGCCAATACGCCCAACAGCATACGCCAGCATCATACCTGGTCCGCCTACATCAAGCATATGTAAAGGCTTAATGCCGTTTCTCTTCGCAATAATTAGTACAGCTGCACCGCCGCAGATTAAGCCCCCGTAAAAAGTTAAACCGCTAAAGGATAATAAACGCTCTATAGGATGTTGAACAAAATCATCCCAATACTCTAGATTATCAAAAAATTTAGCTCCTAAAAAGCCCCAGATAGCCGCCCACACAATCAGGTTACTCATGGTTTGGTAGGGGTGAATGGTTACCTGCGTTTCTTTTGGTTTATCTAATTTGTGCTTATTTTTTTCGGTATAATCCCAATAAGCAAATAAACCGGCAAAAAACAAACCACCAATGATATTTCCTTTGGCCGACATTAAAACCGATTGTGCATCACTTACGAAAAGCTGATAGTTTAATAAAGCATAAATGAGTTTATAACCGATAACAAAGCCGAAAAGCCCGTTCATAATCAGTTCTGATGTCGTAGCAGGCTTGCCAATTACAATCGTTTTTTTAACCGGATGGAGTATGCCCAATGCCTCTTTACGTTTAAGCTCTTTGGTAAATGCCCAGTAACCCGCAACAAATGCAAGTGCGACAAAAACACCAAATGTATTAAATGGAAGCGGTAAATTAATGCCGAACAGGTATTCTAAAAAATGTGAAACGGTAGGAAACATACAAATATTTTGTTGCGAAGATAGGAAAGAAAGACCAAAGCTGAAAGATTAAAGCGGAAAGTCCGAAGTCAGAAAGTCAGATGTCCGAAGACGAAAGCGGAAAGACCAAAGCGGAACGACCGAAGCTGAAAGACTAAAGCGGAAAGACCGAAGTCAGAAAATCAGATGTCCGAAGACCGAAGCTAAGAGATTAAGGATTCATAAATCTTATCTTTTACATCGTCCATTTAAAAGATTCTTCACTGCGTTCAGAATGACAGTAAAAGATATTTGACTGAAAATTTCAGACTCAGGACTCAGGACTTAGGACTAAGGACTCAAGACTAAGGACTAAACTAATGGTGCGCGTAAGTGTTTTCCAGTTCGGCCACTTCTACTTCTCCATCGGCAGTGATTGCTAAAAGCTTAACCGCCTTTAATTCATTTACCATAACCGGATCGTATTTGGCGCGTACTTTTACATAGTTTTTGGTAAAACCGTGCATGTAACCTGATTTCTGATCTGCTTCGAAAAGTACTTCGCCTTCAGCACCAATTTGTGATTCGTAGAAAGCCCTCCGTTTTTTATCAGATAAGATATGAAGCATTTTACTACGCTCATTCCGTTCACTGCCGGCCACAACACCTTTCATTTCAGCAGCAGCAGTTAATTCGCGCTCAGAGTAAGTAAATACATGTAGATAAGAAATATCAAGCTGGTTTAAAAACTGATAAGTATCCAGGAAATCCTCTTTCGTTTCGCCAGGAAAACCTACAATTACATCGACACCAATACAGCAGTTTGGCATGACTTCTTTGATTTTAGCTACACGCTCCACATATAAATCACTGCGGTAACGACGGCGCATTAAGCCTAAAATTTTATCAGAGCCAGATTGTAAAGGAATATGAAAATGTGGAACAAACCTTTTTGAAGTTGATACAAATTCTATAATTTCGTTGCTTAACAAATTAGGTTCGATAGACGATATCCGGATTCTTTCAATTCCTGCTACTTCATCCAAAGCTTTAACCAAATCAAAAAATTTGTCTTCCCGCTGCCCATTTCTGATTCCGAAATCACCAAGATTTACACCGGTTAATACAATTTCTTTCACACCGCTTTCTGCAATCATTTTTGCACGGTTTACTACATTTTCGATGGTATCGCTACGGCTTGCACCGCGCGCCAGCGGAATGGTACAATAAGTGCAGGGATAATCGCAACCATCCTGTACTTTTAAAAAAGTACGCGTTCTATCGCCAATAGAATAGGAAGCAATGAAGTTGTGGTTAACTTTTTCTATATTTTGTTGATGAACAAGTGCTTTTGGCTGTTTGGTTAAATCAGTGATATATTCAACAATTCTGAATTTTTCTGCTGCACCTAAAACCATGTCAACGCCTTCTATTTCGGCAATTTCCTGTGGTTTTAACTGGGCATAACAACCAACAATAGTTACAAAGGCATTTGGTGAATACTTTAAAGCTTCTTTAACAACTTTACGGCATTTTTTATCAGCATGCTCCGTAACAGAGCAGGTATTGATTACGTAAACATCAGCCTGGTCCTGAAATTCTACAACGGCATAGCCAGCATCGGTAAATAAACGACCGATGGTTGAAGTTTCAGAGAAATTGAGTTTACAACCTAATGTATAAAATGCGACCTTTTTCATGGAAGCTGCAAAGATATGAAAATAGATTTGAGTATTGAGATATGAGGTTCGAGATTAAAGGTAAATTACAGTCTATTAACAAAGCAGTTGCCAATTTTAAGTTTTCAGCTGACCACAAACTGCGAATTACAAACTGAAAACTATTTCTCCTGCCACCGGTAACTTTCCTGCTCGAAACCAGCCAAGTCCAAGACCCTACTCACTACTGTTCCGGCAATTTCTTCTATGGTTTGAGGCAAACTGTAAAAAGATGGATTAGCTGGACAAATGATCCCTCCGGCTTCAGTAACCGTTTTCATATTGTTAATGTGAATCAGACTAAATGGGGTATCTCTTACCACAGCGATTAATTTTCTACGTTCTTTTAACACCACATCTGCCGCTCTTGAAATCAAATCATTAGATATTCCATGCGCTACCCTACCCAAAGTTCCCATGGAGCAGGGGATAATAATCATCGTATCGTATTTTGCTGATCCTGACGCAAATGGCGCATTAAAATCATTTTTATTATAAAAAGTAAATTCTTTAAAATGGTCATAATCCTGGTTTCCCAGCTCAAACTGCCAAACTGCTTTTGCATTATCGCTCATTACTACACCAACGGCCTCAGTCTGGTCTTTTAATTTTAACAACTGATCAAACAAAACCTTCGCATATATAGAACCACTGGCACCTGTAACCGCAACAATTACTTTCTTTTTCATCATAACCACAAAAATAGTTTATCTAAATCCATTAAAACAAAAAAGGGCCAGAACAATGTTCTGACCCTACATCTACCTATGAAAAACATACCCTCGAAAGGGTAAGAACAAATATATATAATTTTTTAAAAAAATATAAACGAGAAACGTTAAATCTCTCAAAACAGGTCATTAGCGCTAAAATTAACCACAAGGAACTGATTATCAGATTAATAATTTTCAATAAAAATAACCAAAAACTTTTTTACCACATAAAAAGATGCTTTTTTAAGTAAAAACAAGAAGAATTTTGTATTACAAATCAGTCTATATTGACAAAGAATGCGTTAACTCCTGACTTTTGTTCACCCACTACACACTTAAATTTACATTTTTTTGATATTGGCCTAACATCATATCCATCTTTTTTTAACTTATAAGTATATTTTTAAAACTTACAGCTATAGGTTATCTCATGAGGTGGCCAGTTTCGATCTGATTCGGCTTAATGTTTCCAGCCGCATACACAAAAACGAAGCAATATATTTTAATGGAACCCTTTCAATTAATTTAGGGTAAGACTTAATAAAGCGGATATATCTTTTTTCTGCTGATTGTAACCTCGAAATAAATGCTCCCTCACAAGCTTTTAAGTAGTGAAGCTGAGCCACTTCCCTGCCGATGTAATTGGCAATATGATAATTTAAATATAAGCGTTTTGACATGGCGTGTGGAACAGCAATAGCCACCACATCTTCTAAGGCTTGTATATACTCTTCTAAAAAGTAGTTTGTGTTCCAAATGTTACTCACATTTCCTATAAACTCGTTTTCTTTCGCAATCCAGATGGTAATCTCTTTACTATCATCTTTAATATATCCCCTTGTTATGCCCTTAATAATAAGATATACATACTGATTGAGATGTAATGGCGATGAAATAAATTTATTCTTTTTAAATTTAACAGGAAAAGTTTCCTTATTGATGATAGATTCCATCTCCGGACTTAAATCATGAAAAGATTTAAAAAGGGTAATTAGCGGCGAAAAACCATCAAAGGGCAACCATTTTTCTTGGGTATTATAGTTATATTCGGGATTCATGATCTGATCTGTTGTGCAACTGCTACTAAAGTTCTAAAGAAGAACAAGCGAAATATTTACTATCATTTTTTAAACATCCGTTTCTTGAAAATGTTTTGTTAAGAACCCGTGCAGTATTTCTAATTGAAAATGAAATATCAGCTTTCAAAAAAAATCAATCATCTTATAATCTATACCATAATGTATGATAAATATTATAAATTCCTTATCAATCAGTTGGAATTAATTGTTTAACGGTTATATTTGGGAAAGTGTCATCTTTGATTTTATGATAGATTTAGCTTCACCATTTTTAAAGGCATTACTAAAACATTCTACAAGCCCGGTAGTCATTTTTAAAATAAAGCCAATACTAGTGGTCGTAGAACATAATGATGCTTACCAGGCTTTAATAACGCGTGTGGGCGGAAAATCAAAATTCAATGATATCGACATTATCCCTAACCTCTTATCTGATACTGAAAAAGCTATTTTGATTAAAACAGTTCAAAAAGTGAGTCAACTTAAAGACAAGCAGCAACTGGTCATTCATCCTATTTATTCAAATTCACCAAAGGTAAAATGGGAATTGGAATTTTCTCCGGTATTACAAAGCGATCGCCCGGTTGAATACCTCATTTGCTCGTTAAGGGAAATTCCAATGGACGAGAATGACCTGGAGCATATTTTATTTGAACTTTCAGAAAGTGAAACCCGTTTTAGGGGATTTTTTGAACAGGCACCTTTAGGCATGTGTGTGTTAAAAGGTACAGAACTGATTACAGAGTATGCTAATGATAACATATTAAAAATCTGGGGCAAAAGTAGAAAAGAAGTTATCGGAATACCTTTAGAAGAGGTACGACCGGAGTTTGAAATACAACAATCACATGTAAAACGTATAAAGGATATTTTTAAAAGTAAACAGCCTTTAACGATCAATGAGTTAAAACTCTCTACAGCAGTTTCAGATGGTTATTTTATCGCCCTTTACGAACCTTTAAAAAATGATAAAAACGAAGTAACCAGAATTTTAGTGATGATAAAGGATATTACCGAGCAGGTAAACTTTAAAAAGGAATTACTTAAAGCTAAAGATATTTTGAAGATAGCTATGGATGCTTCAGAAATGGGCTCATGGAATATCGACTTGGCGCACAAACAAATACTGCTATCAGAAAGGGCACAACAGATCTACGAACTTGAAAATAACCGATTGGATATTGAGGAAGCCAAATCTATGATCTATCCCGAAGATATCGGGCATCTTACCAGAGGTATAATACGTGCTTTACACCACCGGAATGCCTTTAATATCGAATATCAGATTAATTTGAAGGGTATAACTGCAAAGCGCAAGTGGATAAGAACTGCAGGAAAGGCTTATTACAACGAAGATGGAAAAGCTATTTATATAGCAGGAGCTGTTTTGGATATTACTGAGCACAAACAGGATGAAATAAGAAAAAATGATTTTATTGGTATGGTAAGTCATGAGCTTAAAACTCCTTTAACCTCTTTAAGTGCATATGTACAGCTTTTACAACATAAACTTAAAGAAACAGATAATAGCCTTCATGCTCAGATACTTGATAAGATAAATGTTCAATTAAAGAAAATGTCGTTAATGATAGATGGTTTTTTAAATATTTCCCTACTGGAATCCGGCAAAATATTATTGAACAAGACCAATTTTAATTTTATCGAATTGGTTAAAACCATTACGGAGGAAAGCAGAATGGTTTCGCCAAGCCATTTTATCCAGGTAATTGGTCCGGAAGAATTATACGTGTACGCAGATATGGAAAAAATTGGCAATGTTATAAGTAACCTGATTGGAAACGCAGCGAAATACTCTAAAAAAGAATCTCTAATTGCCATAAAATGCGAAATACAAAAGGATGATCTGGTTGTAAGTGTAGAAGATGAAGGTATGGGCATCAGAGAAAATGATATACCCCGACTTTTTGACCGTTTTTATCGGGTAGAGAGCCCTGATACCAAAACAATTGCAGGATTTGGAGTCGGGCTATATATTTGCGCCGAAGTAATTGAAAGGCATAAGGGAAAAATATGGGTAGAAAGTAAATTAGGAAAAGGATCTACATTTTATTTCAGCCTACCTTTTTCCAATGAGCCACAATAACGCAACATGCTGATTACCAGACAAATGAACTAACCTTCATTTATTCCGTTTGCTAACTGAACATTAACAGCCATCAAACCGTGAGCTTGCAACTCGATTTCAAAAACTATTTTCGAATTTAAAGTAATTTGATCAGATACATTATCTAATTGAAAATGAATATCCTGTTCGTTTTCATCAACAATGATCCCCTGCCCATTTTCAAAGTCAATCTGGATAACATCTCCTTTCCTATTCGCTACCATTGCAGAATTCATTTTTTATAAATAACGGACAATTATAATTAATTTACGTATAATTAAAAATACACAAATCTGTTTTTTGCGTAATTTTAATTTACGTGTGATACAGTTTTTGTTACTAAAACGAATTAATGCAAGCAAATAAGCAACTCCACATGAATAAAAATATTTAACTATATTTTTTCCACAAAAAACTGTTCTACAACCTGTCACTACAATAAAAAATATGTTTTGATAAAAATAAGCCGATCTTATGCACTGCATTAATTATCCCTACTATGAAAAACCTCACGCCAACTCCGAGCAACACAGAAAAAATTGTCTGATGATCTGAAGAAACCTACCGAAGTTATCTGGCAACAAATTAAGTGTAAATGATGAGGTACTAAAGTCAACTGTGAGCTCCACTGGATGTACGACACTGAACCAGATTACTGCTTGCTTGAGTGAACAATGCAAATGATGAGTATTTCCTAATTTTGCATGAATTGTCCACTTAATTTAACAGGAAAATCATCTTTCCCAAGCATATGGGGATCTTAATATCATAGGCACTAAGATCCCCCAATACATGAAGCAATTCTAATATTGGCCAAGTTTTAATATTTTAACCTGGCAGCGCAATAAGCCAATAAATGGGTTGATTCTTTTGAAATTTTCTTTTGACCTAGACGATCTTTAATATTGTTAACCGCACATTCAAGCTTTTCTTCTAAAAGATCGAGCATAGCCATAATATTTTCAGGCGCTACAGTTAATGATAAAATAGGATAATATCTGTTCTCAAGATCTTTTCTCTGCGTATTTGTCGCTAAATCCAATGTCCATTCTTCTTTTGCCGAAAAACCATATTCGTGCCTGGTGTTATTCAATTCGTATAAAAAAACTTTTGCCTGAACTTTCTGATCGTTATTTGCCATTTTTACCTGTTTTTTTGGCTAAGGGATCAATTTCTGCTTTTGCCGTTTTGCCTTTTCCCGATTGATAATCTGAGGGTGCCTTTTTACTTACACTGGCCTCTTTCTTTTTGTCTCTACTCATAAAATAAATGTTTACTGTTAGCTAAGACCAATCATCATTGCTTAAACAATTCGGTGGTTGGAATAAGAAGTACTCATCCAATAAAATTAGCGGATACTATAATGGTACATCAGCGAGAGAAAAGAAGTAATTGTATTACCGATATAAACAAATATACATTTATTAAATGTTTAGAACAGTCATAGAAGTCTGGTTATCAGGATATATTTTTTATTTAATTATCAAAAGAAATGTATTGCCAATAAAAAAGGGTCGAAAAATTAATTCCAACCCTTTACATGCTATTATTTAATCGCTATTTTTGAGATTGTTCAGGTGCTTTCCCAATCAGATCCATGAATTGGTCTAATTTAGGGGTGATGATAATCTGTGTACGCCTGTTTTTTGCTTTTCCACCTGCGGTTGCATTATCAGCAATCGGGTTAAACTCCCCACGTCCACCAGCGGTTAAACGTTTAGGATCTACAGCATACTTGTTCTGCAACACCTGCACTACAGATGAAGCCCGCAGGGCACTTAGATCCCAGTTGTTGCGGATATTGGGTTGCGAAATAGGCACGTTATCCGTATTACCTTCTATCAATACATCATAAGTATCGTAATCTTTAATGATCTTGGCAATCTTGCTCAAGGTTTCGCCAGCTTTATCCGATACTTCATAACTGCCAGATTTATATAACATATTATCGGCTAAAGAGATATATACCACACCTTTAAGTACCTGTACGTCAACATCACCCAATTCTTCGCGGCTTAATGAACGTGTTAGGTTATTCGTTAACACCATATTAAGCGAATCGCTTTTATTTTTTGCGTTAACCAGTTGTTTGATGTATTTATTCGAGCTGTTAATTTCATCAACCAGTTTTGAAATATTAACATTTCCCTGGCTACTGGAATTTAAACATTTGTTTAACGCATCTTGTAATGCTGTTACATTGGCTTTTTCAGATGCAATCTGTTCTTCTAAACTTTTAACCCTGCTGGTACTTCCGCTTAGTTCACGCTGACTATCCTGGTATTTATTGCTGAGTTCCTGATTTCTCTCTCTTAACTTCGAATAAGTATCCTGAAGTTCGGCATATTTTTTATTGCTTACACATCCTGCAGCAAGTGCCAGGGTAAAGAGCATTATGGGAATTGATTTGTATAATTTCATAATATTACTTTATTTGTTATTACTGCATCAGCAAATTTCTTGCCGCAAAGTTTTAGATGGCGATGAACGGATGTTAAAAGCTGTTAATTTTTACCGAATCGAAGCTCGCCATGGCTTTATATGTTCTTAATCCTATACTACCAGATTGATATTGATTATCTGATGCTGAAAGCACAGGTTTAGCAGATCCGTTTATAAAAACATCAAATTCAGTACCTCTGGCTGCTATCTTTAAAGTGTATGTTTTATCCATTTCAACAGGATATTTTTCTGAACTTATTTCCGTCCATTTCTGCCCGTTGGCTTTTCCAAACACGATGGCTCCATGGAGTTGATCCAAACCTACGTAATAACCTTGGTAGGCATCAGGCCCTATGGCAGGTTTGGCCACCCTGAACATTAAACCGGCATCTCCTTTGGTATTGATTTTAACATCAGCCTGGTAAATAAAGTCTTTAAATTCTGTACCATTAGCCACATATTTAGATCCATTAATACCATAACCACCAGATCCAGGATTTGAAGAGACGTTCATCCGGCCATCTTTCCAAAACCAGCCTCCACCATAAAAAACCCAGTTGCCGGCCATTCCACGATCAAAGTTTTCGACCAAAGTTTTATTGACCATTTTAGGCTCACCGATAACTGGAAAGCAACTTAAACGGATATTTTCCGATCCGTATGGAACCAGGATAATTTCTTCAGGCTTTTCTGTTGAGGCAACTGGGCCATATGGCACATCAAAAGCTGCAATCTTGTTATAATCCAAGCCCCACGATGGAATCTTTTTTGCCGGCAACTTTATTTTAAGCGGCGCATCTGCCGCTATAAAAGGATTCTCCGGCATCTTCGATTTAAGCAAATCAACCTTTCTTAAATCAGTCTTATCGATCATTAAGCCATAATTCCATGCCGACTGTGGATGGATTTCATAATCTGTAAAGCCTGCAACAGCATGCGTTTTCGTTAGCTTATTTACTGCCTTAATTTCTAATGCATAAACAATAGGACCACGTTCTACACTTACAGAATTGTTGACCTGTGTATTGGTGGTAACCTGCATCGGAAAGTTAAGTTCTAATTGATCCTTGTTCTCCCATTTGCGGGTTATGGTAAACATTTCCCCGGCTTTTACACCTTTTAAAATAACGCCATTTAACTTAATGCTGGGTTTTACGCTCCAGGCTGGAATCCTTAAAATCAACGGAAAAGATACAGGAGCAGCAAGTTCTACGTTTAGCCTGATCTGTTCTCCGAAAGGATAATCGGTTTCTTCAGTAATTTTAACTTTTTTGTTTTCAGCAACTATAGTCTCAATTTCCATTGGGCCATAGGTAATTACTGCCAAACCTTTCTCTGGTGTAGCCACCACACTATTTTTTACAAAATAAGGCCAGCCCATGTGCATGTTATAGCGGCAGCAGCCAAAGCCTGAGTAAGGACTGGAAACAATACCTGTACTATAATCCTGATTAAATCCATGCTCGCCATGAATACTCTGCACCTGGTTGGGTAAAGTATAATAAGAATGGTTTTTAAAATCTCGGCTAAACTGAGCAGGCAACGCATTAAAAGCCACTTTTTCCAACTGATCGCCAATTTTTACCTCGTGAATAACCTTGGCTGCTGTTTCTAAACTCTGCATCCATTCTACCACGGTACAGGTTTCTACGCCTTCTATGCTGCTGGTACCTGCCAGAAATTCAGTTCCGGAACCTAAACCCTCTGGCTGACCATGGTCGTGCATGATATGGGCAATGCCCTTAGAAAAAGCTTGAAGGTTAACAGGAAGATCCTGAATCTGTGCATAAACTACGGGGAATTTTAGTGCCTGAGCTACATTAACCATATGTTTTGGTTGAAAATCGTCTCCGAAAAAGTAAAATCCGTTGTTGGTATAAATATCAATCCATGGGTAGGCCTGTTGTTTTAACTTTTCTACCAGTTTTAATAAATCCTTTTCGCCGGTTTTATTGTAGAGCCAAATGGCAATTTCCATGTTATCGCCGGCTCTGGCTTTGGCCCATTCGCTTAAAGGATTTGCATCAAGGTTATCAAGTTCGTATTTAAAATATTTTGAGAGGAATGGGATAACCCTTTTATCATTGGTGGCCTCATAGTAGCTTTGCAAAGCATACATCATTGGCATGCGCGGCCACCAGTCTTTCATATTCGGTGGGCCAAATAATCCGTTAGCTTGTTGATTGTTTAAAGTCCAATCGATATATTTTTGCGCTTTAGCTTTTAGCACAGGGTCATCTAAAGTATAGGCCAATGCAATCAAACCTTTAACATAATAGGGTACGCGCTCCCAGCTATTCCCATCACCGCCGAGCCAATCGGTATTTTTACCCAGGTTATCTTTTTCCGGGTACAACTCTTCGGCCATACCTGTTGCCCCATCTCTTTGTTGTTCCAGTTGCTTTAACAACCACCCTCTGGCTTTAATACTGCCTATGGGCAGTTGCACATAAACGTGCTCTTTTAAGGGTGCCTTATTAAACCCGGTTAGACTTTGGGCCTGTAAGTATTGGATGGATAAACCTGGCAGCAGGGTACATAAAAGGGTTATTATTCTTTTCATAAAAGGTTTATTGGTTAGCTACTTATTAAAGTAAAACTAACAAATATAACCGAATGATAAAACGATTTAGTAAAATAATTCTAACCCATTAAGTCACCAATAACCAAATACAAACCCCAACAAATCATACCTTATAGGTTATTGGAGTTGTTTAAAAGGTTTGTTTAAAATCTATTTTTTGCCAAAGGTAATCCCCTGCCAGCTATCTGTTCTAAATGGTGAAGCTGGCAGGCCATCATTACTCACGAGGTTACAGACCGGATTGTTTCCCCATGCATAACGAACAGCTACAGGATTGGCTACCTGATCACTACTAACGATAATCTGGTTTCCCTTTATACTTGCTTTTGCCCAATAAAATTTCTTATCTGCACCAGCAATTGCAAAACCTGCAGGCGCTGCACCATCTGCGGTTTTTATTCCATTTTCGCTATTACCAAACGTTAAAATTATCTGTTTACCTTCAATTTTATTTGATTGATAAACGGGTCCGGAATAATTTATTTTTTGGCCATATGTTTTAGCTAAAGCAATTAATGCCAATCTTCTACCTACCTCCTGTTTATTTTTAGGATGGATATCTTTAGCATCACCAATATCAATAATGGTTGCCATTCCTGTATTTGGTAAAGCAAGTGTTTTTTGCTGTGCCTCTCTTAGCTCTGCCCATGCAGACGCTGATGGCGTATGATCAATCTGCATATAATTAGCCAATTGTACAAAATAGAAAGGAAAATCGCCCTGCCCCCATTTCTGTCGCCAGTCTTTTATCATGGTTGGAAACAACATGCGATATTGATAAGCCCTATCGGCATTAGATTCTCCCTGATACCATATACCCCCCTTTATAGAGAATTGATGATAAGGATGGATCATGGCATTATACAAAACTGTTGGTCTGTTGGGGCCATTTTCTTCGTATGGCTTTTGCGCAATATTTTTGAAATCTAAACCTATTTTATATTTCCATTCGCCGGCTAAAGAAATTTTTTCAGTGCCATTTGTCAAATTTAAATCGTTTCCGTTACCATACAATCCTCCGCCTCCGCCACTATCAAAAACCCTGACACTAATCACATTTTCGCCTGTTTTTAGCACACTGGAAGATAAGGTATATTTTCTTTCTAAATTATAACCTGTTGTTTTCCCAACTTTTACACCATTAACAAAAGTAATGTCGTTATCGTCAATAGTACCCAAATTAAGTTTTGTTCCTTCAGTTTTCCAGTTTTCCGGGATGGTAACCTTTTTTGTAAACCATACTACACCGTCGAAATCTTTAAGTGCATCATTTTCCCATAAGGTTGGCAAAGTCATATTTTTCCAATTACCACTTTCAGGTAATGCCCATTTCATGGTTCCATTCTGATTCCCTGAATCTTTATCTGTAGTGATTTTAACCCAATTTAACAATTTCTCCTCATAAGAAATTGCAGATGGATTCTTAGCCATTTTCTGTATCTGATCAACTGCTGCAGAAAAATCTGCCATCTTTTTTAGTGATTCGGCACTCGTCCAGGCCTCTGCAACTGTTCCTCCCCACGAAGTGTGGATCAGGCCGATTGGAATTTTGGTTTTTTCATACACTTCGCGGGCAAAAAAGTATGCGGCAGAAGAAAATCCAGCAATATATTGGGGGCTACACTCCTGCCAACCGCCATTGGCTACTTTGGCATCGTTAAGTGGAAAATTACTGGTAACATGTTCTGCCTGCAATAAACGGATATTGGGATAATTGGCTGCTGCAATTTCTTTTTCACTATTGAGGATTTTGCCCCAGCCTGCCAGTGGCATTTCCATGTTCGACTGCCCGGAGCAGATCCACACATCGCCAATTAATACGTTATTGAGTATTAACGGTTCTCCATCTGATATGGTGATGGTATACGGACCTCCGTAACCTGGTGTTGCCACCTTAAGTTTCCAATTACCATTGGCATCGGCAATTGTACCATAATTAATTTTATTCCAGGAAACCATCACTTTAACGGCTTTACCTGCATCTGCTTTGCCCCAAATTGCGGCTTTTGTTTTCTGCTGTAAAACCATATTATTGCCAAAAACTGAAGGCAACAAAATTTTAGCCTGTGTAAATGGTGATATGAAAAGTAATGCCACAATGAGAAGTAGGGTATTTAACCTATGGGTGCTCATATTTTAACCTGTTTTAGATGATTAGAAAGCGAATGTACCTTTTATAGCGGTCAACATCAATATGCAGGCCTGCCCCCGCTGAATTTTATTAGAAAAAGGGATAAAATTCATACAATTATTTTGGGTAAGAACATCATTTTACTTATTTTGCAAGCCTAAAGAACAATGCCGCTTTTGTATTATGGCCCTCAGTGTTCTCTCAAATAAAAAATTAATGGTTAAGATTTTCATAGGTGGCCTTCCTGACAATATCCAAGAAATGGATTTGGCAATATTGGTTAGCCTTCATGGCAGGGTTGAAACAATTAAAGTAGTCCGCGACAGGGCTACAGGCAAATGTAAAGGCTACGCATTTCTGGAAATTTACAGTCTTCCCGATGCTAAAAACATCGTATCTACTTTAAATGGTGAAACTTTTAGAGGTAATGTAATTACAGTTAAAATATCTGAAGAGGAAAGTGGTGCAAAAGCTGCAAAGCCAAAACCTACCCCTAATGCCAACCAAACTTTTAAAAGTAAAAGGCCCAGGTTACAGCGCTAATCTTTTAGCCGGGCTTTTACTAAATTTAGTTTGAAGGTTACAAGAAAGAGAAGCTTATTTCTGAACTTGTTTCAGGATCTTTAACGGGCAGGTTTTAGCATTAAGAATCAAGATAAACGTATAAAGCAATCTCATTTAAAAAAAGGGATAAAATCTGTTGATTTTATCCCTTTTCATTGTTATCAATTCTAGCTTACCAATATACGCTATAAAGTGCTACCAACAAGCCGATGATGATTAAAGCGCCAACGGCAAAACTCGTAGTCGTTTTAAACATTTTAGCATCAATGGCCAATCCTTTAGCTTCGGCCTTCGCTTTGTTACTGGCCAAACTGATAACGACCATACCCAGCATACAGAATACGAATACAAATCCCATCCGATCTAAGAATGGAATTTCATACACTCCAGCAGTATTTTTAACAGAGAAACCCATCCCCGATAACCACGAAAGATCGGTTATTGTAGGTAAGAATTTCAGAAAAATAGACAAACCGAAACCTCCGATGGTTGCAAATAGTGCGGCACCTGAAGTTGTTCTTTTCCAAAAGAAACCTAAAATAAACATGGCGAAAATACCTGGAGATACAAAACCGGTATATTCCTGTATATATTGAAATCCACCTTTTTTATCTATCCCTAAATGCGGAGCAATCAATACACCGAGAATCATGGCTACAACGACAGCTAACTTACCTGTTGCTACCAGATTATTCTCTGTAGCATCTGTTTTTAATACTTTTTTATAAATATCTAAAGTAAAAATAGTAGCAATACTATTGGCTTTACCTGCTAAAGAGGCTACAACTGCAGCAGTTAATGCCGCGAATGAAAGACCTTTTAATCCTGCAGGAAGCAAGTTTAACAATACGGGGTAAGCACGATCTGGATTTACGGAACCATCCTGCAGCATTTCTGTTTGGAAGGCACCATCTTTATACAATACGTAAGCAGCAATACCGGGCAATACCACAATGATAGGCATTAACAGTTTTAAGAAAGCGGCAAAAAGGATACCGCCACGGGCAGTTTCTAAATTGGCCCCCAGCGCACGTTGTGTGATGTACTGGTTACAGCCCCAATAGTTAAGGTTTACAATCCACATACCGCCAATCAGCACACTTAAACCCGGCAAATCGATGTAATTTTCATTATCAGGCTTTAAGATCATGTGAAAATGCTCCGATGCTTTAGAAGTCATCAAACTATAACCTTCAAAAATACCACTTGTTCCATAATGTGTAGAAACGAGGTTTAGAGCCAGATAAGTTGTAGCCAGCCCTCCTAAAATCAAGAAAAATACCTGGATAACATCCGTATAGCCAATTACTTTCATCCCCCCAAGGGTAATGATGATGGCAAAAACTGCAATAGCGTACATACAGAATCTTAAATCGAAACCAGAAATACTACTTACGGCTAAAGCACCCAGGTAAAGAATAGAAGTTAAGTTTACCACAACATACAGCAATAACCAGAAGACAGCCATAATCATGGCTACTGTTCCATTATAACGCTGATGCAAAAACTGAGGCATGGTGGCTATTTTGTTCTTCAGATAAACCGGAATGAAAAATACGGCTACCACTACCAATGTAAGTGCCCCCATCCATTCATAGGTTGCAATGGCCAATCCCATTTTAAAGCCTGAACCGCTCATCCCAATAAACTGTTCTGCAGAAATGTTCGATGCAATCAATGAAGCACCAATGGCCCACCAGGTTAAAGACCCCTCGGCCAGAAAATAATCCTTAGAACCGGTAGATTCTGATTTTTTCTTGTTGTAAATGTAGAGCCCGTAAGCGGCTACAATAACGAAGTAAATTGCAAATACAATGTAATCCTTCGTGTCTAATAAATTGTTTTTCATTTCTTTATTTTGGTTAGTATACCTTGGATGGTTTTGATTTTAATGGAATAAACTGGTTCCGTTATCGGTTTGAACAGTATAAGAATCTAACTTGAGGCCAAATTGCAATAAATATTTAGAAGACAGCTCTTCGATCAAATCGGCAATTTTTTCTTCCTTAACAATATTGATGGTGCAACCACCAAAGCCACCGCCCATCATTCTGGCTCCAAGTACGTAATCCAGTGGTTTGACAGCTTCAACCAAAAAATCCAGTTCCTTACAGCTTACTTCATAATCTTTGCTTAAACCTTCATGAGTTTCGAACATCAGGTTTCCTAAACCCTGCAGATTACCGTTTTCAAGTTGTTCTGCAGCTGTTAGTAAACGTCCGATTTCTTTGATCACAAAACTGCATTTTGTAAATACTTCTTCATCTTTTGGCTTAACATGCGCTTCCAACATACTGAGATCGACATCGCGCAAGGTATTTACGTTAGGATAATGCTCTTTTACCCAGGCTACCCCCTGCTCGCATTGGGCTCTTCTTTTATTATAAGCCGAATCGGCAAGGGCATGTTTTACATTGGTATTTAAAAGTAAAAGCTTATACCCATCCAATTTTAATGGAATATAAATGTGTTTCATCGATCGGCAATCGAGCATAATGGCCTGGTCTTTTTTGCCAAATACGGAGGCAAACTGATCCATGATACCACAGTTAACACCAGCAAAAGTCTGTTCGGCCTTTTGTGCAATTAAAGCGATATCCATTTTTGGAACATCAAGCGAAAAAAGCTGATCGAGCGCAAAGCCCGTAGCACATTCTACTGCTGCAGATGAAGATAAACCAGCGCCCAACGGCACGTCGCCATCAATATAGAAATTAAAACCACCCAGTTGGTAACCTCTTTCCTTTAGCTGATCTGCTACGCCTAAAATGTAGTTTGCCCAGCTATTTTCTGATTTATTTAAGTTTTTAATCGAAGAAATATCAAACTGCTGGTAACTCTCTGAAAATAAATGAATTTCATCATCTTCTCTTTTTGAAATGGCTACATAGATGGCCTTATCGATAGCGGCTGGCATTACGAAGCCACCATTGTAATCGGTATGTTCGCCGATAATGTTAATTCTTCCCGGCGAACGAACCAAAATGGGTTCGGCATTGAAAAGTTTTTTAAATGTACTTTTTAAATCTTCTGCATTCATTATCTAATAATTTTAGTCTTCAACCTTGCTGGTTTTATAGTGAGTGGTAGACATTTCTTTCAATCGGTTTGCCGCAAATTCAGGCGTAATATCGCGCTGAGGGTTGGCCAGCATCTCATAACCTACCATAAATTTTTTAACAGACGCTGAGCGTAATAATGGTGGATAAAAATGCATATGCCAATGCCATTCAGGGTAATAACCATTGTTCACCGGAGTCTGGTGCATGCCTGCCGAGTAAGGGAATGATGTTTCGAACAGGTTATCGTATTTAGTTGTTAATACTTTAATCGCTTCGGCCAACGATTTCTTTTCCGCTTCGCTAAACAATTTGATGCTATTGACATGTCGTTTGCTGATGATCATGGTTTCGTAAGGCCAAACTGCCCAGAAAGGCACCAGTACTGCAAAATGATCATTTTCAAATACGATGCGCTCGTTTTTCTTTTGTTCCAGCTTCAAATAATCAGCGAGCAAACTTCTTCTATGAATGGCAAAGTAAGTTTTCTGCCGCTCGGTTTCTTTGGTAATTTCTAATGGTATATCGCCCTGCGACCAGATCTGACCATGTGGATGTGGGTTGCTACAACCCATTATTTCGCCTTTATTTTCGAAAATCTGAATGTATTTAATCCAGTCGTTCTCAGCCAGGCTGTTAAATTCGTTCTGCCAAACGTTCACTACAGCTGTGATGGCTTCTACACTCATTTCGGGAAGGGTTAGATTATGCTTGGGGCTAAAGCTGATTACTCTACAAAGTCCACGCTGGTTATTGGCTACCAATAAATCACCTTCATTCATTTCGCCAGCTGGTGTATCCTGCAGCAAAGCGGCAAAATCATTGTTAAAAACAAAGCTCTCTGTATAAGCTGGATTGCTATCGCCGTCCGCTCTACCGTTTCCCGGGCATAAATAGCATTTTGGATCATATTCGGGCCGGTTATCCGGGGTAATGTCTTCAACTTTACCCTGCCATGGCCTCTTGGTGCGGTGTGGTGATACTAAAACCCATTCGCCGGTTAATATATTGAGCCGGGTATGCGGATTACTGTCAAGTTCGAATGTTTGGTTCATTTTATTTTTTTCAACTGGTTAGAAAAAAGAAAGCCACATAGCCCTCCTATCTAATGCGCCAAATTATAAAATTATTATTAATTGTCAAAACGACAATTAATAATAATTTTTATTTTCGTGAAAATTTGAACATATTAAGCCCTTTAAAACCCTAATTAAAATGATTGAATATTCCAGGCAGCCGCATTATCTTGTTGCTGTTGATTGCATCGTGTTTGGATTTGATGGAGAACACCTTAAAATTCTGTTGGTGAAGCGGGGCTTAGAACCAGAAATAAACAAATGGAGTTTAATGGGAGGTTTCGTAGGTCCTGACGAAAGTCCGGATGATGCAGCAAACAGGGTACTCAAAAAAATGACGGGTTTGGAAGGTGTATACCTGGAGCAGATGCAGATTTACGGAGAACCTGGTCGCGATCCCATTGAAAGAACGCTTTCTGTTGGTTATTTTGCCCTTATTGACATTCACAAATATGAGACACAGTTAAACGATGATTATGAAGCTGAATGGTTTTTAATCAATGATAGGCCTAAACTTATTTTCGACCACAACCAGATGGTAGCTGATGCACGAAAAAAATTAAGGTATAAAGCGGCACTTCATCCGATACTGTTCGAAATGCTGCCTAAAAAATTCACCATTCCGCAACTGCATATCCTTTTTGAGGAGGTAAACGATACTAAAATAGATACCCGAAATTTCAGCCGTAAAATTACATCGACAGGCTTATTGATTAAGCTTGCCGAAAAAGACAAAACCGGTTCTAAAAAAGGTGCATTTTATTTTAAACTCGATAAAAAGAAATATGCAGCCAATGCACAGGCCTTCTTAAACCTGGTGCCCAACCTAAAAGTGTAGCATATTTTCGGCTTTTACATCGCTATTGCTATAAAGATAAAACAAAAGCGGAGCCTTATTCCTTTGCTTACGTAGATTATACTTCAATATGGCAAAGCACAAAAAAAGACCTTTCCAGCCAATAGAAAACTATGGCGTTATCGGCAACCTGAAAACTGTAGCATTGGTTTCGCTAAAAGGCTCGATAGATTTTTTATGCGTACCAAAATTCGACTCGCCCACGGTTTTTGCCTCCTTGCTCGATTCGGAAAAGGGAGGTTATTTCTCCGTTGAACCACAGCTTGAAAACTTTACCAGCAAGCAACTCTATTTACCTGGAACGGCAGTTCTGCTTACCCGGTTTTTTGCCGAACATGGTATTGCAGAGCTTAGCGATTACATGCCATTATCGAAGGAAACTAACTTCCCTAGTGCTATTGTACGGCAGATCAAATCCATCAGGAGCGATATTACTTTTAAGGTTTTCTGTGTACCTGCTTTTGGCTATACCAAAAGTAAACACACGGTTCAGCATGAAAATGATGAACTGGTATTTTTTTCCAAAACTGAAAAACTTACCTTAAAACTAAAAGCGGACGTGCCTTTACATATCGAAAAAGGTACCGGCTATGCCGAATTTACGCTAAAGGAATCGGAAACAGTGCACATCATTATGGAAATTATTGAAAATGATGAAGCTGCAGCTGATTTAGCCCATTACAAAGAAAATGGTTACCGCAAAACCGTAGATTATTGGCGGGAATGGATCAACCAAACCACTTATAGAGGCCGTTATGACGAAATTATCAGGAGATCGGCAATTACACTAAAGTTACTTACTTCAGCAGAATTTGGTTCGGTAGTGGCCGCGCCTACTTTTGGATTGCCTGAAACGATCGGCGGAAACCGTAACTGGGATTACCGTTTTACCTGGATCAGGGATGCGGCTTTTACCATGTACGCATTTTTAAGGCTTGGCTTTTTTGAAGAGGCTACTGCGTTTATGGACTGGATATTTAACCTTTGCCAGAAAATAGACTTGCAACTGGTGTATCAGATTGATGGTAATACGAAAATAAAGGAAATAGAAGCTGATCAGTTTGAAGGTTACCTTTCTTCGAAGCCCGTACGCATTGGTAATGAAGCAGCCGGTCAGCTACAGATTGATATTTATGGAGAATTGATTGATACGATTTACATTTATAACAAATCGCACAAACCAATTACCTACGAGTTCTGGACATTGATCGAAAAACAGGTCCAATGTGTAATCAAACAATGGAAAAAACCCGATCACGGCATCTGGGAAATCAGGAATGAGAAAAAGGAGTTCCTGCACACACGTTTAATGTGCTGGGTAGCGATGGATAGGGCAATTAAAATTGCCGAAAACCGATCATTCCCTTACCCGGAGCAGGAGTGGCACCGTATCCGCAGCGAAATTTACAAAGATATTTATCATCATTTCTGGAATGAAAAATTAGGTGCGTGGGTTCAGTATAAAGGTGCTACACAGGTAGATGCCAGTGCCTTGCTGATGCCGTTAACACACTTTATCTCACCGCTGGAACCCCGGTGGCTTTCGACCATGAAAGCAATTGATGAAGAATTACTGCTGGATGTATTGGTTTACCGTTATAAAAACGGCATGACTAAAATAGACGGATTAGAGGGCGAAGAGGGCACTTTTAACATGTGTTCGTTCTGGTTTATTGAAGCATTGGCCAAAAGTGGAGAACTGGAACGTGCGGTTGAAAATTTTGAGAAGATGATCGGTTATTCCAACCATCTTTTACTCTTTAGCGAAGAACTAGGGCAAAAAGGTGAACACTTAGGTAATTTTCCCCAGGCTTTTACTCACCTGGCTTTAATCAGTGCTGCTGTAGAGCTTGACAAACAACTAAGCCGGGAAACCGGATAGCCTATTGTTCTTCATAATGATAGGTTAATCCCCCATCAACATAATAAGTTGATCCGGTTACATAAGCGGCATCATCAGAAGCAAGGAAAGCGACCACCGCGGCCACATCTTCTGGCTTACCCATTCGTTTTAATGGAATATTCTGAAGTACTTTTTCCAGTTGTTCCTTATTGTTTAATAAATCTTGATTAATCGGTGTTGAAACAGCCCCTGGCGCTACGTTGTTTATCCTGATATTAAACTGGGCCAATTCTGAAGCCAGATTTCTGGTTAACATCATTAAGCCACCTTTACTTGCACAGTAGGCAGCAAAATTAGGAAATGCGATTTCTTCGTGCACAGAACTCATATTGATTACCGTTCCCGCTACTTTGTTGTTTCTGCAGTAATTTACAAATGACTGAATGCCAAAAAAAACACCTTTTAAATTTGTGTTCATAATCAGGTCGTAATCTTCTTCTGTAACTTCCCAAAAAGTGGCCTTTTTTTCAACGCCTGCATTATTTATCAAAATATCTAAATGTCCAAATACTGCTACGGCATCGGTTATCAATTTGATGGCAGCATCGGCTTTACTTAAATCGGCTTCCAAAAAAACTGCCTTTCTGCCCATGTCCTTTATTTCAGCGATAAGTTTTTCGCCCCGCTCGTCAAATTTATGACCATTTAGGACAATATCACAGCCGTCTTTGGCCAACCTTAAGGCACATGCAGCGCCAATTCCCTGACTGCTTCCAGTAATTAAAGCAATTTTGTTTTTAAAACGGTCCATACTAAAGTTTTATACTACATAAAGGAAATTGATGTGAATATGTTTGCGTAAAATTGAAGTAAATTAAAAGGATTAGTGCAATAAATGTAAGTTCTTAAAAAAAACATCGTTATAGCTGTAATCATTTATTAGTATGTTTGGGGAACAAACACACAATAAACTTAAATTAATCTTAAAACATGAACATTACCAAAAACCTTTTATTAACCACGTTCCTAGCTTTGTTTACGCTAACCCTGTATTCTTGTAAAACAAAAAAACTAGCGGCAAAACCTGCTCCGGCACCTGTTGAAAAACCAGCGCCACCGGTAGAAGAGAAAAAACCAGCGCCGGTGCCTGAGAAAGAAGAAGCTCCAGCCCCGGTTGAAAAGCCCAATTTTAACTTAGATAACATCCAATTTGAGTTTAATTCATTTGTACTTAAAACATCATCATTTGCTATTTTGGATAAGGCTGTGGCTGAAATGAAAAAATCGCCGGATACAAAATTCGTTCTTAACGGCTATTCATCAGCTGAAGGCACACCCGAACACAATATGCAACTTTCTGTAGACCGTGCAAATGCGGTAAAATCGTACTTTATAAACGCTGGATTAAATGGAAATAACTTTACTGTTGTTGGGCATGGAGATAAAAATCCTGTTAGCAGCAATAACAGCGAAGAAGGTAGAATACTGAACCGAAGAACTGAAATTAAAGTTCAGCATTAATCATTACACCTCATCAGAAAGGGCTATGGTTTAATTTCCATGGCCTTTTTCTGTTTTAACCTGCTTCCATTTCCACGAACTTTTTTCTCATTACTGTCCGTTGAGTTAAGTGTAGCGTCTCTACGGATTTCTAAGCTGATAAGTTATATTAATCGATTATCAAAACGAGTCGGAGACTCTTTTCTATTCTTCCATCCGTAGTGCCCTGCGGAACACTACTGACAGAGATATTACATGAAAGCCCCTGAAACGAGTTGAGGGTAAGATTATCTATTTCTGATATACCCTAACGTAATCGACTTCCATCCTATTGGGGAATTTTGTATCATTTAACGATCCTCCATTCATGCCCCCCATTGCCAGATCGAACAAAATATAATGCTCTTGTTTAAATGGATGAAAGTCTGAGCCATCATCATTTTTAAGATCGCTTAACGGCGTTTTGTTTAAAAGTATACCATCAACAAATAAACTAATGGTTTCACTGTCCCAATCCATGCGCCAGATGTGAAATGCTGCTGCCCATTTTTTCCCGCCTAATTCAGTTATACTTTTTGTGTGGCTAAACCATTTTGTTTTTTTATCAGCACCCAAACTTGCAATATTGGCCAGTAAATTTCCCTGGTAGTATTCCATAATATCGATTTCTCCGTTAGCAGGCCAGCGACCTTTTAAGCCCAACGTCCAAAATGCCGGCCAAAGACCATCCGAAATGTTAATTTTGCCCCTCATTTCGAAACGGCCATATTGCCAGCTTTGCAAACCTTTCGTAATGATACAGGCTGAGGTATACGTTATATTTTTTGGCTTTTTGCGCCAGTCGTTACTTCCTTCTACATACAAAGGATTTGGTTTTAGTTCTTTTCGGGCTTCAATAATCAACTTGCCATCTTTACAAAATGCATTTTCAGGCTGGTACCATTGCAGCTCCATATTACGGACAAAGCCTTTCTCGTAATCCCAGTTTGCAGGATCCGGTGCTCCATCCTTATTAAATTCATCGCTCCAAACCAATTTATAACCTTCTGATGAGTACTTATCGTAGTTTCGTTGTGATTTTTTTAATGCGCAGGATGAAATAAAAATAGATAACAATAAAATAAAACCTAATTTGACCTTCTGTTGCATGAGTGGTGTAGTTTATCTTAATTTAAATATACCTAGATTAGTAAAAATTAATAAGGCAATAAATAATAAAATTTAGGTACCCCTGAAACGAGTTCAGGGTGATGATTGTTCGATAAAGGTTTAGCTCGCTGCCAAAACTATCCGTAAAGTTAAGCATGGTATCTCCACAGATTACTAAACACCTAGATTCTTATAACTGGATGATCAAGTGAATCGCAGACTCTTTTTTTATACTGCAATCCGTAGTGCTCTTTGAAACACTACGGACTGGGAATTTTCTGAGCTTTTAATCTAAGTTTAGTTTTTTAAGTGTGTTCAGGATGGGTTGATCAATCGCCTTTAACGAATTTTGATCTGGTTTAAGCAGTTCTAAAACAGAAATTTCATTTTTGCCTTTTTTTAACCACTCTTGAGGGATATAAAGTGTTTGCTGAGGACCAATTGCCCAGTACTTTCCTAAGTTGTGTCCGTTAATCCAAACTACTCCTTTTCCCCAATCGGTCATGTCTAAATAAGTATCAGCCACTGTAGAAATCTGAAAAGATCCTTTCTGTAATGTTGGGCCGTTTCCACTTGCTTTTGATTGACCAGTGGTGCTAACCCGATCGTTGCTGAAAGGAAAACCATACATTGACCAGTTTTTAATTTCTGCGCCATCGAAAGTAACTTGTTCGGTAATTCCTTTTTTGTTTTCCAACAGATACTTCCCAAAATTTATGCGGCCCATATTCTCCACAAAAATATCAAGTTGTACTTCTCCTGCCGGAAGATCTAATGATAAGGTATTCTGGTTTAGCCTACGGTCTACAATACCTACTCTTTTTTGATTGATAAAAACGAGGGCGTAATCTCGCAATTGTTTAAGCTGCAATTCACCTTTTCTACCTCCCTTAATGGTGGTACGGTACAATACGTAACCATAATCCTGACTGAGGTCTTCGAAAGTTAAAGGTTTAGTGTTTTTCACAGCTTTAGGCAGGGCGTTGAATAAGGCTACTTTAGTATCCAATTTAAAAGGTGCAATAGCCATGCTAGGTTTTGCAGCCGGAACTGGTGGTAAGCTTTGTCCTGCAGGAAGGTGTTTTTCGATTACACTTCTAAATGCCTTGAATTTTTCGGTTACATTTCCGGCTTCGTTTAATGGTGCATCATAATCATAGCTACTCGTTTGTGGCTCGTAAGGCGAAGTATCCTTATAGTTAGCTCCATTCATAAAATCGCGGGTAGTGCCGCCATGGAACATGTACATGTTAATCGAAATACCTGACGCTAAAACAGAATCTAACTTTTGGGTGTATTGCTCAGCTGGAACGGTATGATGAGGGGTTCCCCACCAATCGAACCAGGCAGGATACCATTCAGCAATAAAATATGGGCCTTTGCCGCCATGATTTTCATTAACCAACTGCCTGATTTTTGCCGGATTATCAATCCCGTTTAGGGCTGGTAGTAATCCATCTAAATGCCCATCCTTTACATCCGCTGCAGGATCGCAGGTATAAAGTAAACCATCAAAACCTGCTTCTATAAACATTTTCCTGTTGATATCTAAATAGTTTTTATCAGCAGCGTAAGAACCGTATTCGTTCTCTACCTGTACCATGATGATGTTACCTCCATGGTTAACCTGCAAGGGAGCCAGCTGTTTACCTACTTCGATAATATACTTTTTATACTCATCTAAATATTGCTTTTCGGTACCACGTACCACAAGACCTTTTTCCGTTTGCAACCAGTAAGGATAACCACCAAACTCCCACTCCGCGCAAACATAAGGACTGGGTCTCAAAATAACCCATAAACCTTCTTCTTTGGCAATTTTTACAAACTCTGCAATGTTGTTATTGCCCGAAAAATCGAATTTGCCTTTTTGTGGTTCGTGCAAATTCCAGAATACATAGGTACCAATGGTATTTAACCCCATGGCTTTGGCCATTTTCATACGTGAGCGCCAAGCTTCTTTTGGTACACGTGGATAGTGCATCTCACCAGAGATAATCTGAAAAGGTTTTCCATCCAATAAAAAGTCTTTTTCTCCTAGCTTAAATGTATGTTTAGCTTGCTGGGCAAATGCCGATAAGGAGAAGCACAGCACCATCAGCCATAGTAATTTTGCTTTCATTTTTGTTAAAGTTTGTTTAGAGATGATCAGAATTTTAGGCAAAAAAGTTCCTCTTTGCGCATCTCTTTGCAATCCAATCATCCAGGTTATATAAATAATTTGTTTTTTCTTTACTTTTTAAACACGCTCAGATCCCATTCATCTGCCCAGTTTATCGAAATTTTATCCTTTTCAAATTTAATCGGCAACCACAAATAACGCCCGTCAATTGCATTTTTGGGTGCCCATTTATCTGCCATAAAAATAAATTCTCCTTTTTTTCCCGGTACCGGCAGTACATGCGTACTCTGTCCGCCAAAGGTGATCTTTGCACCCTCGCCCTGGCAAGGGTTTCCCATGTAGGTCCACGGCCCCCAGATATTACTTGCTTTGAACCATCTTGCGGCATTTGGTGCCCAGCCCGTACAGCCTGAACCAATCATGTAATAAGTTCCATTTTTCTTGAATAAAGCTGGTGCTTCGGTTTGCTGGCCTACATAAATTCTGATAAATTTTCCGGTATGTCCCAAATAATCAGGCGTTAGCTCGGCTAGCTGCAATGTTAAATTTTCTTCAGAAGAAAATACATGATAAGCTTTACCATCATCATCTATGAAAACGGTCATATCCCTGGCCATTTGCCCTCCAGGTAAATCCCGGCAGAAAAAGCCATCGGTTTCACTGGCTGGTTGCTGGCAATTTACCATATCCTTTTCGGGTGTTCCTGCTGCATAAAAAGGCATTTTGCCCGGATTTGGCCGATAGCTCCTGATAAAAGTATATGGCCCGGTGGGACGATCTGCTACAGCCACTCCTGATCTTGCTGCTGCATAACCTTTACCCAAAAGTTCAAGGTGAAACCACATCACAAACTTTTTAGTTTTCTTGTTGTACACTACTTTCGGTCTTTCGAGAATACAGCCTTTGGCAATATCACTCGTTAAATCGTTAGAAACCGGCAGTGCTATACCTTCATCTTTCCAGTTGTACAAATCTTTTGAGGAATAGCAATGTACACCAACCTGTGCCGTATTTCCAATTTCCCCTTCGATTTTATGCTCCCCAAACCAATAGTAAACACCTTTATATTCTACAATGCCACCGCCATGGGCATTGATGTGTACGCCTTTGTCATCTTTCCAAATTTTACCAGGGGTAAAAGTAGTATGGGTTTGCTGTGCAGCAACATCACTGCCTAAGCCCAAACCTAGGGCGATAAATCCTATTACAAAACTGATTCTCTTATTCATTATTTTAATCAACTAATTTTTAACATTATATAGAAGGTGTTTACCATCATCAATTTTAGTGGTATATCAAACGCTGTTTATTTTAAACTGGCACTATGATCGTTCTCAAAATTCTCACCGCTCCAAATCTTTTGTGCACTCCATTTCTCGGCAGGGTTAGCCCAAAAAGGATCTGATGCTGGTAAACCCAGAGGCAAAAATATATTTGATGCAATATATGGGCTGCCCTGATTGTTATAGAAATCGCCAAGATTGGGTTGATCGCCATATAAACCTATGGTTAACCATCCATTTTTATAGGTTGAAGGGCTCTCTAAAGTTTTTCTGATTACCGCTGTTAAAGCACAACGTACCTGTGCCGGACTTAACTGTTTGGGCAGTGCTTTCCTGAGGGCCATATCAGCCAGGTGATGAAATGCGGCACCCCGATAAATGATAGAGCGGCCGGTAGCCGGATAAGTACCATCGGCATTAATCAATCTTTCCTGAATAACGGCATAACGCTCATTACGTTTTTTAATCTTCTCGAACATGTCTTTATAACTGTTCGTTTTAGCACCAATGATATTGGCCAGAGCAGCCAGATAAGGATGGATTACATAACTATTGTAATAATCGAAGGCGAATGATGTACCATCGGTGTACATTCCGTCACCGGTGTACCATTGTTCCATTTGTTGCAGGGCGTAATCCACACGCATAGGGTCCCAATTGTAACCAAATCTGGCTAGAAAAGCTTCGTTCATTGCCGAGAATAATAACCAGTTAGAAAAAACGGGTTTAAATCTTCTGGTTGTTACAATAGATTTCATCATCAGTTCCTGGTTTTTCTTATCCAGGTTTTCCCATAGCCATGGTGCACGAACCAAAGCAAGGGCTACATAAGAAGCATCTACGAGTTGTTGGCCGCCAATATCGAAGTTCATAAAATCTTTAGCATTAGAATCTAGTGCATTTTTTAACCCCTGAATAGCCCACTCGCGGTACTGTTTTCTTAAAGCCACCTCTTCTACCGAACCTCCTTCTAACTGTAACCATGGTGCAATACCACTTAAAACCCTACCCAATACCTCCACATACTGTACTTTAATACGGTGTTCCTTATTATCGATGTGGATAGAGGTTATCTTGGGCATGGCCATCCTCAAACTATCATTAGCCAGATTGTATAAAACAGGCTTCACCATTTTATCCATTTGCTGCAACCAAAACTGCCTGTCAGTTAGCGCCACACCTTTGGTATTTCTGGCTTTCTTTTGTGCAAAAACAGATCCACCAGCCAGGATGATCATTAAGCCTGTAATCAAAATATTTTTAAGTCTCATTTTCTCCATAAAAATTTAGTCCTTTTTTGATAAATAGCGGTACATTTCACTTCCTGCCAACAAAAATGCGCCTACACCGAAATTGGCTGTAGCATTTACATCAACCACCTGACCTGGAATGGCCTTTTCTCCTATCGGCTGCACATAACCCAGCTTTCCGTCAGGCTGTAGTGCGGTTTTAGTTAAATATGTCCATGCTTTTTGTGCTGCTGGCAAATAGTTTTTTTCTTTTAAATAACCATTATTGATGCCCCACAACAATCCATAGGTAAAAAATGCCGTGCCACTGGTTTCAGGTCCCGGCGCGTGTTGCGCATCGAGGATACTTCTTGTCCAATAACCGTCCTTTTGCTGGCTTTTAACAATTGCTTTGGCCATATTACGGTACTTAGTCAGGTATTCGTTCCGGTGTGGATCTGTAAGGGGCAGATCTTTTAGCACTTTTGCCAAACCTGCAAATACCCAACCATCTCCTCTTGCCCAAAAGTCTTTTTTACCATTAACAGTTTTGTGTTTGGGATAAACATATTTAGCATCGCGGTAGTAAAGCTTATCTTTTTTATCATACATGATGCTATTGGCATACATAAAATATTCGTAAAGTTTATCCAGATACTGCTGATTACCAGTTACTTTATACAGTTTGGTCATCACCGGCATTACCATATACAAGCCATCGGCCCACCACCAGTAATCGTTATTTGGTGTACTCATTTCGTATTGCATGACCTCTTTTGCCCTGGCAATTTTATATTCTTCGGGTTTTAAGTGGTATAAATCGATATAGGTTTGAAAACAGATCTGCCAGTCGCCAAATAACACATGTTCATCTGTTTCTCCGTATTGATATTTCCACTTCGATTTATCTGTCGATTTAGCGCCCATCCATTTATTGTATCCGGCCCAATCTTCTGAATATTTTCGGTAGGCTTCATTTTTAGTCACCTCGTAGGCTTCCATGTTTCCTGTATGATAAGCTGCATGATCCCAAAAGGCTACTACTTCGGGTTTATTATTTTGTTGCCAATAAGTATTTGCACGGTTAATCATTTCCAGCGTTTCCTCTTTTGACAGCTGGTTTTGGGCATTTACGAGCCCACTAATAGAGAAAAAGAGCAAAAAAAATGCTATAAGGGACTTCAGATTCATTAATGTATTGGTTTAATTCCGATTAAAGTTGGTTTCACGGGTTTAATGGTTCCGTCAGCATTAAATTCCATTTTGTCGATACAAACTTCGCGGTTGTAACCCGCGGCGTCTCCCATTGAAATTCCTTTTGGACGGGTAAAACGGTGGTAAACCATATACCATTCGTCTTTGCCATTTACCTTGATTACACTGTTGTGTCCTGTTCCATAAATTTTTTGAGCAACATCTTTAGCCAAAATAAGATTGTTTTCAGGAATAGTTATTTTTCCGGTAGGTGAGTCAGAAAAACCATATCTTACCCTGTAGTTTTCGCTTCGGGTATCATCTTCAGACCATAAAAAGTAGTATTTCCCATTGCGATAAAATACTTCTGTACCTTCTCTGAAACTATTATCTGGTGTTATAATTTTAATTGCACTGGTATCAATTGAAATCATATCATCATTTAATGGCGCAACAGCCATGTAGCCATTCCCCCAATACAAGTAACTTTTGTTTGTTTTAGGATCGTTAAATACATCCGGATCAATCTCCTGACCGCCTTTAACCGCCTTCGGTCTGCTAGCAATTAAAGCCTTTCCGCTATCCCTGAATGGTCCGGCCGGATGATCAGCAACCGCAACACCAATCTTCTGCGCAGCTGAGAAATAATAAAAATACTTGTACGCTCCATTTACTTTCTTTTCGATGATGGTAGGTGCCCAGGCATTCTTTTTAGCCCAAGATACATCTTTTTCGAGGTCTAATATTTTACCTTCATCTTTCCAGTTAACCAGATCGGTTGAGGAGAAACATTTAAAATAAGTGCCGCTCCAATTATTGAAGCCATCACTGGTTGGATAGAGGTAATACTTAGACGTTTTATTTGAATATAAAATTTCTGGATCGGCATAATAACCTTTTAATACAGGATTATTTGCGATAGCAACACTTACCGCATAGGTTTTAGCCCCTTGACCGGGAATGCTTACCTTAATTTTTACAGGCCCTTTAGAAAAATCCAGTTTGCCTCCCGGCATCGTAATGATCTGGTTAAAGGTATTAAACTGCGGATCAAAGGCCTTTAGATCTGTGCCTTCATTTACAGGCAGATAAAGTTTTTGGTTTACACTATCAAGAACGATGTTGTTTTGATTGATTGCCTTATTTTTTGTGGTTTGCAAAACAGACTCTACAGTATACCACTGTTTAAGCAACCGGTTTAACTCTGGTTGATTAATTGGTAAAACAGTTCCGTGCCGAGGATGAAAATCCATTGTTACCTCCTGGTCTACTATGGTAAAACTGGACAAATCTTTACTTTTGGTAAACTGGTAACGGCCTTTCATATACACATCGTACATCAGGATGTATTCATCACTATGGTTCAGCTTAAAAACACCGGCACCCTCTACTGCTTCTTTAGTTTGTTGCAGGTATTTATCCTGTAACACATAACCTTCTGTTAATTTATTGGAAACAGCTTTTTTAATGCCATTGCCGTTCCCTTCCGTTTTAAAAAACAAGTTGTATTTTCCTTTATTATAAATAATATCTCCATCAATACAAGAGCCATTGGTAGGACTAAAAAATAGCTGCTTTGGAGCAGTCTCCAGATCGGTAAAATCAGCATTGGCATAAGCATAATAAATTTTATCAGGTTCATTGCCATGTTTCATCGACCAGTACACCATATATTTTTTGGCCGTTTTATCGTAGATGGTTTGCGGTGCCCAAACACGGAGCAGATTTTCGTTATTTGGAAAACGTTTTTGAATATTAACAATTGCAGATGTCCAGTGGATCAGATCATTTGATTTCAGCAATACCATTGCCCTGTTCGAATCCCAGCCATTGGCAGAAACCATATCAGTAGCTACCATGTAAAAGGTTTTGCCATCTTCACCGCGCAAAATATGTGGATCGCGAACGCCTTCGGTGCTGCTGATCTTTTCTGAAGAAATAACTGGATTATTGTTATTTAAAGCTTTATAATGATAACCATCAGTACTTACTGCAAAACGAATGGCTTCTTCTGCTTTTGAATTTCCGGTAAAATAGGTAAACAAATAAGCTATATTTCCTTTTGATCCGGCTTTATTATCAGTCTTTTTAGGTTGTGCAATGATTTTTACTGATAAAAACATCAGCAATAAAAGAATACTGTATTTTGTTTTCGAATATTTCATTTTTTGTGTTATTATTTTACTTTCCGGGTTTCCAATCCAGTACCTGTACCTGGGTTGGCAAATGATCAGCTTTTCCTTCGCCATCTATCTGGGTAACATTTTGCAGAAATAGGCTCAATATATTTTTTGTTTTCCAAAGTTCGGTATCATAAGTCGGCTCCCAATCGCCCATGCCGGTTTGGGTAAGATCCTTAATTGTCCATTTTTCTGACCCAAGGGAATTATTTATAGCAATTGATGCCTTATTATGGCGTTCGGCATCTCTAAACAATAAACCTGCGGCGTCATGTTTACCATTTGACCAAACAATAATCTGTGGTCTCGAAATCGGAATCTGCTTGGTACCGGTGCCGCTCAGGCTAAACGATGTTTTTCTAAAATTCAGATTACTTACCCTCCAGTTGGCATCGGTTTTAAAAACGAGGTGATACTGAGGTCCTGTTTCATTCACTCCGCGCCAGTAACCAGCAATAAATACCTTACCCTTTGCATCGGCAAACATGGATGTTTGATTAATCAGCTCGCTTTTCTGCGGAATTTTTACGGTATATTCTGCATTTGTTGCCGTAATGGGAAGCGTATATTTTTCGCCTGTAGATTTTAACCAGGTGACACCGCCATCGGTTGATTTGGCATAACATAAATCGTGGTTACTGGCCACGTCCGGACTTTCGCGCCAAACCCATGATAAGTGAATGGTTCCGGCTTGATCGACAGCTACCTGCCAATAGGCATTTCGTTGTCCTTCACCATCAATCATCCCATCCTGTATACGCGTCCATTTCTTGGTTTTCAAGCGATAACGATTAATCATCAAATTTCCGTTTCCAGAACCTCCGTCACGGTAAAAAAACAAAAGATCGCCATTAGCTAATTTGTAAAACTCCGGATAACTCACTTTATTTTCCTTTACAGAAAGCATATCTTCCTTACTCCCCAACGCCAGCGAACCTGCCGAAGTAGATTTGGCGTAGTTTAACTTATTATTGTGTTGTCCCCAAGCCATGTGCAGGAAACCATCGCCATCTACCATAATACTAATCGATTTATGTGCGTCGGTAGCATCGCCTTTATAAGGTGTGGTCACCACTTTCCATTGAGTGGAGCCAATTTTGCGCTTAGCCAATACTATATTTTGTTCGTAATCGTAATAAGCCGCATACTGGCTATCCCTAAAGCTAACTAAAGCATTTTTACGAAAAATAACTGTATTTACCGAGTTGTTTGCCCAGCCATTACTGGCAATAGTACTCAATCGTATTTCTTGCGCAGCGCCCAACATACTGATGCTGATGAACGCATAGGTTAGAAACATACTTTTAATTAGGGACTGATACATTATAAATTACACTGCTCTTATCGTTTGGTAAAAGCCCGAAGTACCGAAATTTTTAATTTTTAAACGGGGGGCTAAATCATACTTTGCAGGGGGCGTTTTAAGCTAAACACCCTTTAAAGTATAAAATAGCGTAACTTTTATGTTGTTCCATTGATATTATAATATTTATGAAAACTTTTGCGGTGTTTCTTTATAAACTCTGACGGCGTTAATTTAAACAGCTTTTGAAACTGCTCTCTAAAATATTTACTATCATTTATGCCCACTCTAAAGGCAGCTTCGTTAATATTTAAATTGGTATTAATTAATAATTCAGCAGCCTTTCTTAACCTGATAAAACGGATAAAACCATTTATGGATTGGCCTGAGGTTGCTTTGATCTTTTTGTAGAGATTAGAATGACTCATTCCAAGATCAGATGCGAGGGTTTTTACATTGAAACTATCTTCCATTAAATTTTCTTCGATAATTGTGATGCATTTTTGAAGAAAGCCCTTATCTTCTTGTGATACTTTATGGGCATCACTTTTTAACGTTATTTCATTGTAAAAATAAGACTGAAGATTGGTCCTGTTTTTAATGATGCCTTTAATTTTGGCTGTAAAAAGTTCTTTATCGAATGGTTTACCGATAAAATCGTAGGCACCAACTTCAATTCCTTTCAGTTTTACTTCAGCACTAGGATCACCAGTGAGCAAAATTACCGGAATATGGTTTAGGGCCGAATCGTCTTTTATTGCCTTACAAAGCTCAATACCGTTAAGACCATGCATATTTACATCAGATATCACAATGTCTGGCAAATATTCTTTACAAATTTTTAATCCTTCCACGCCGTTTTCGGCCTTATAAATTTTAAAGTTATCCTGAAAAATCTGCTTGATGTAATCTATAATTTCAGGATTATCGTCAACAACCAAAATAGAGTGCAGATCTGAAATGAGCAATTCGAGGTTACCTACGTTATCGGTATCATTATTTTCTGCTTCTTCCTCTTGAGCAATCAGCTCATTTACATAAGTTAATTCGTTTTGCAAAACACCGCTGTGTTGCAAAGTTGGCTCTCCAACCGGAATATCGATTAAAAATATGGTTCCCGAACCCTGGTTGGAACGAAACGAAATTTTACCTTGATGCAATTCTACAAAGTTTTTGGCCAGGTAAAGACCGATACCGAAACCCATTTTTAGTGATTCGTTAGACATGACCTTATAAAATTTGTCGAACAATTTTTCACCCACATGTTTAGGTATGCCAGGGCCACTATCGCTCACTTCGACATGCACCCGCATGCCTATTGTTTTAACACTAAATTTTACAAAACCGCCTTTTGGGGTAAATTTAAGGGCGTTAGAGAGCAGGTTAAAAAAAACTATTTCAAGTTTATCTTTATCTGCGTAAATATCAAGTTCTTCTTCTTCGCATTCAAAACTATATTCGATATGGTTCTGCTTGGCCAGATAATTAAAGCACAGGAAAATCTCTTTTGCAAATTTGCACAGGTTGATCTTTACAATTTTTAAAGTATCATTCTCACTTTCAGTTTTTCTAAACAGCAATAACTGATCTACCAGGCTTAGTAAACGCCTTGAATTGCGGTAGACTACGCTTAAATCGTTCTTTTCTTGTCCTGGTTCTTTTTTGTTGATAATATCTTTAATCGGATTAACGATTAAGGTTAGGGGTGTTCTTAGCTCGTGAGAAATATTGGTAAAGAAATTCAGCTTTTTCTCATTCAGATCTTTTTCACGCTCCATTTTAAAGTTGGTAAGCTCTACTTCGTGTTTTAACCTTCTCTGCCGGTTACGATAAGTTTGAAAAAGATAAAACAGGGAAGAGCCTGTAATGAGGTAAAGCGTGTAGGCCCACCACGTACGGTACCAGGGCGGTAAAATTTTAATTAATACGATTTTTTCGTTGTTGCTCCAGGCGCCCTCGGTATCGGTACTTTTAATATGCAGTTTATATTCGCCTTCACTTAACCTTGAATAATAAGCCGTACTTAATTTATTGACAAAATTCCAGTCTTTATCCCAGCCCTCCATATAATAGGCATACGAAATCTGGTCCTGAAAAGAGAATTCTATGGCTGCGTAGTCAACAGAAATTACTGCAGCACTAAATGGAATTTCTATATCGGTTAAATTAACGATAGAGATATCGTTATAAGTCGAATCCTGATCAAGGGAAATATTATTGATTCTAAAATCTGTCAGCACTATTTTAGGTATCCTTCTTTTTTTCTTTATATTTTCGGGAGAAAACAGGTTAAAACCACCAATCCCACCAAATAATAAATCTCCATTGGTAAGCTTTAATGCTGCATTATAGTTGAATTGATTGCTTTGTAACCCATCAGTAGCATAGTAGTTTTTAAAGTTATGCTGTTTAACATCAAATTTAGACAGGCCATTGTAAGTACTACACCACAAATTGCCTTGATTATCCTGAAGAATATTGAGTATTGAATTGCCTGGTAATCCATCACGCTGGATGTATCGTTTTATCTTTTTGGTTTCCGGATCAAAAAGCAATAAGCCTCCACCTTCTGTGCCGATCCAGATCTGATGATCCGATCCTTCCTGGATGGCCCTGATGGCAAAGTTGATCTTAGTATACCGGTGTTTTTTATGGATTGGATCAATTTCGATCAGTTCTGTGTAATTTCCTGCCCAATGCCTGCCTTTCGAATCCTGGAACAAAGTATGAATATCCTTTAGTTTAGGGTCAAAAAGCTCGAACTTATCAATGCTTTTATTGTAACGGTATAACGCACCGCCTTTTGTGGTGCCTACCCATATATTTTGCTGTTTATCTTGATAAAGCTTCCAGATGTTAATGTCATCAACCCCGGTAAAGGTATTATAACAGTTATAATGAACAAATTTACCTGTTGCTTTATTAAAACGGTCTATCCCTCCGCTAAAACTGGCCACCCAAACATTGTGGTCTGCATCATTTAAAATACTCGTAACAAAATTACTCGTTAAGGAGTGTGGATCGCTGGTTTTAGTATAATTAGTAAATATATCTTGCTTTCGGTTCCAAACACTTAAGCCACCTCCATCAGTACCGATCCATATGTTTTTATTCTCATCTTCACTAAAGGAAAGCACAAAGTTGTTAATTAATGAATTCTTATTTAAAGGATCATTTTTAATCGTGGTAAATTGTTCATTTTCCGGATCAATGATATTAACTCCACCGCGTAAAGTTGCAATCCACTTTCTGGATTCACCATCTTCGTAAACCTGCGCAACAGAATTACTGCTGAGCAAGCGTTTTTCTTTTCCCGCAGAGAGATAATCTGTTTTATTATTTTTTGTGTCGTAAATAGTAATTCCTCCGCCATCAGTCGAAATCCAGAGTTTTTGTTTTCTATCCAGCAACAAACTCATAATATTTTCATCACTTAAATGCTGGTTAAACTTGATGAGGCTACCTTTTACTTTATCCAACTGAAACAGGCCTCGTTCTGTACCCACCCAAAGCATCTGATCTGTACCCTTTGAAATACAGGTTACGGAGCGTATTGCATTGGTTACCAAACGGAGAATATTTTTATCATGATCATACCGGCAAAGGCCAATATCTTTTATAAAAAGCCAAAGGATTTGATCTTTATCGAGATACAAGGCTTTTACCGTAAAATCGAAATTTTTGCCAAAAGGAATCCGTTTTGCTGCACTACTATCCTTTTCAAGCATGAACAAGCCTTTTTCTTCAGTGGCTACATAAACTACTGAAGTTTGACTGACAGCAATGGAGTTAACGGCATAACTGATCTCATTTTTCCTGCCCTTATCCAGGTACAGCAGGTGATGAAATTTTGAATCGGCATAATCATAATATGAAACTCCCTTTTGCGTACCCACCCATACCTTGTTTTTCTTATCTCCGGTTAGTACAGTAATATGGTTATTTATCAATGAATGTTCATCGCCCCATCCATTTCTAAAAACTTTAAAGTGATAGCCATCATAGCGGTTTAATCCATCATAGGTACCCATCCACATAAAACCATAATGATCTAAATACAAAGAATTTACCACATTGTTAGACAGGCCGTTTTCTACCCCCAGGTAGGTAAGTGGAATAGCCGAAGGTTGTGCAAAACAAATACCTGCAGCCATCCATAAAATAAGGATAAAGCAGGTAGCTTTTTTTTGTAGAAGAAACATAGAGAAAACAGTACTGTGCTATTATTTGGTATGGAACGAATATACATATTTCTTAACACTCTATTAACAGCCATGATTTAGGATTATACAGCTAAAAGCGCAAGATTTCTACTACATTAATACAGGTGTATTTAGGTTACCTGATGGTTTTGTTTTTCGATAATCAAATAATAAAAGTACTTTTCAAAGATCTGTAGATTTAAAATTTCTTCACATCAGAATGACCAAGATTTTTTGCAGGATTAACTTCATCACGAATAAGTTGCTTTAACTCTTTGATTTCAGGAAAACGTTGCATCAGTTTTCGGTCGAAAATTAGCTTGGCACCAACGTGAACAGTAAAAGCGCCTGAAGTTTCACTTGGTATTAACGTTACGCCCTTTACCTCATCTATAAAAGTGGTTAAAATTTCTTGTGCCATGTAGGCCGAACGTAACATCCAGCCACATTTAGGGCAATACGTGATATTAACAAGCGGTTTTTCCATTTCTATTTTTTTTACAAGGGTACAAAAACAGAACAATAACTGAATAATTATTCAACTACTTTATTTTGAGGGAAATTTAAATGATGTATGCGTAATTTGTTAATAATACCCGTTTCTGATGTATTGTTTAACTTATCCTCTATATCGCGTGTAATATTGTTCATACTCTGCGCTGATAAAACCCAGTTCATCGGTACTTTTTTTTCTTCAGGGGTTAGCGGTTCATCGATAGGCAAACCAATACTATCTCTATTTAAAAACTGCTTCAATTGAAATCTGCTTATCTTACTATTTCCGGATCTGGTGTGGGTTAATGCATTTAAAATTTCGATAAACTCATTACCAAACCTGATATTGGGTGTGGTTTTATCTTCTTCGCTAAAAAGCAGTGTAATCACTATTGGAGTAATCTGATTAAAGTATGGTGATCTACTTTTTAATAGTTGAAGCACTTCTAACATGGAAGCACTGCCTGTATTTTCAACATAACCTCCATCCAGATAATGCAAACGTGGATTGCCATTTAAACCACCAACTTTTGCAGCCGGAGAAAACAAAGGAAAACGGGTACTAAAATTTATTGCTGTACTATAATTTAGATCATTTACCTTTTCTGCCAGTAAATCCCGTTGATTTTTTAATGCGAGGCTATCGGGTACAAGATTGCTCACCCAACATTGCAATCCTGTTTCAACTTCTGTGGTATTAATGATGAACAATGGTTGATTTGGCTTTATCTTTCCAGAAGCAAAACTGCTGGAAAATACATTCTCTTGGTTGTGATTGATTAATGATTGATAGGATTGTTCCCAGGATTTCTCAAGGGCAATTGATCTATCGAATAACTTAATATGTATGGGTAAAAACAAGTTCAGAAAATCACCGAAAAGCATTTTACCAATTATGGGTGATAGTGTATCATGCTGGAAAAATTGTTTAGATAACTCAACTGATGTTTTAGATGAGACCTGTACATTATTTTCGAAAGTTAACGCATTATAAAGGCCTAAACCAACGGCACCGCCTGATACGCCTGAAATGGCGAATATTGATCTTTTAAAATCAATATTTTGTTCTTTTTCCAGTTTTGCACTTAAACTGGATAAGAATAAACTGGTATAAGCCCCGGTGCGTAATGCGCCACCTTCGGCACAAATAAAAACAACAGGGTATTTTTTTTGCTGGTCTTCCTTATCTTTCTGCTTGTCAATATCCGCTTTATAATTCATAAACCACCTGTTAAAATGATCGACAACAGTTTCGCGTGTTTTAGTTTTATGCGCTGTCATTCGTACAGGATGATCCTGATTATAGAAAGAGCAGATGATCAAAATAATGACCAATAGAAAACGGACAGAAATTTTCCAGTTTCTGAGCAAAGATTTATCTAAATAAAGCAGTCCGGCGTAAATACCAGTATAACACGCAAAGGCAAAACAGATTAATGCTGGAGCTCCAATCCATGAAAACACAGGCCACCATCCAGGAATAAATGCTATTAACAGGAATAATAGAAATGAAACTCCGGCAAATAGTTTAATCTGGCGATGTAAGCCGTTATAAAATGATGCAGGAATCTGATAAGTCCACTTATAAAGTTCACCTCTTCCTTTTAATAATTTCTCGCTGTCAATGAGCTTAAATTCAGCAGGTACAATACGTGTTTCGATCAGTACTTTTGGATTTTGAGGAAAACTCGCTGTAAAATCCATAGTCGATTTTGTAAAATAATCTGAAAAATGCTGCAATTCTTCTTTATAGCCTTTTTGAAAACTAGATGCCTTTGGTAGCGTATAAATGAAATCCTGATAGATACCATATAACTTCCTTAGGTATTGTTGTTCGCGGTCGGGTAAGGATCGTTCTCCCAGTTTTGTTTTTAAATAAACCCCGGCGCTTGCTTTACCCGATTTGCGGAAGTATAAATTGGACAAAAAAGACATTAACCAATAAATCAGGATAAAGCAGGTACCAAAACATAAAAACCGTGGTACTTTCTCCATATAAGTGGCGCTGAGCATGCACCAAAACATGCTCACAAAAACAATAAATGATGGCCACAACAAAAAAGCTGCAGCCAGTAATTTTTGAACGGTTTTTCGCCAGGCCACCCGATCATCACTCAGGTTTTTACCCGAATTATCAGAGATATAAATCGCATAACGTACACTAATTTCCGATACCATGCTCCAGGCTGCAATACCCAATAGTAAAAAAAAGATTGGCCAAAAGTTAAAGGCAGATAAGTTTTCTACTACGAGTAAAAGTGTATCCCTGCCCTGAGGCAATAACAGAAAGATAAATCCAATTAAAAATGCGGGCAAAATAACAAAACCAATGCTGGAGGCTACCGAAATAAAATCGTGAAACAATGTTCTTACCGTTAAACGTTTAAAGCTGAAACGGATTTCAAATATTCCTTTTTCAAAGGCGGGAACGAAACTTCCTAAAATGGCATTAATGTAACTTTTCATATGTCGTTAATCTGTTTTAAAGATTAAAATGTCTTTATATTAATCTAACCGATAAATAAATTATCAATTATCATAACCAGTAAGCATTTTTCATTCAGTTTGCAATAAAAACGAACAAATTACCAATTCACCCATCTCCATATCTGCTGGTTCCAAAACCAAAGAGCAAGTTTAGTGCAATCAAGTTTCCATATTTAGTTACGGTACCATCAAAGTTCCGGCCGAATGAGAAAATAATTTTTTGATTGTCGGCCAGTGCATAATCGGCATTGCCCCCCTTGCTGGCGCACGCGTGCCGCGTGTGCATTTTACCTTACCCCAACTCTTGCAATTCTATCAATCCAATATACCGCTGCAAAACTTACAAAATACAAACCTTCTTTATTGTAGAATTTATATTTAAGGCACATTTATTCTATAGAATATTGTCAACAATAAAAACTTATTTCTCTATATCATATTTACTCGTTGCTAGATATCATTCAACATACAGGGATAGACTTTAGCTATGTTCAATAATATCATCGATTAAATATATGAAATAGAATGTTTTAATATGAGATTTAGCCACCTGGTATCCGTAAAAATATCTTAAAATTAAAAAGACCGCGAAAATGGCGGTATTTTAAAATTTTGCAGCTTTTATTCTCACACGCGGCACGCGTCCGCCAGCGAGGGTACTTTGAGGTCGTATGAAATCGATAAACTTATCTTTTCTTTTGCCTGTCAGGCCTGAAAATGATATAAAAAACGAAAATTCCTGCCAACAAAAAAACTATGCCTAAAATCAAATTCGCTCTATCATCCATGCTAAAGTAACACCATCCGGATCAAATAGTTCTGGTAAAAAACAAGAGATGGATTATTCCTGTAATAAGGAAGATGATGTACGTTGAAATTATCGTGCTTAATATCAGAATGAAAAGATTAAATACATCCCGTTTTACCATCTTGCGATACTAAGATAAACCACCACTAATCAGCTCAATAAAAGACACGTTTCTGTGATCTTGATCAAAAAATACCGACCTAAAATTTTGAGTTTAACCGGAGTTGAAGCAGTATTGTAGCTGTGTTTATTTCCCTTTGCGCTTTTTTCTTTTTTGCCACCAGATTATAAAACCTGTTACAGGCAAACTCGCTGCAACCAATGCCGCTAAAAGTGAAAGAATTTTATTTGGAAGACCAAATAGCCTACCGGTGTGCAGATCATAATTGGTGGCCTCTATCAAATCGGCTCCGTTATAATCTTTGTACAGTTTGGTCCTGATCAGGCTCCCGGTAGCTTCCTCATAAAAAAAAGTATTCTGTTTGCGTGCCCAACGGTACGGATAAATCATCCTCAACCTTAATTCGCCTTTGCCCCGAAGTGAAAGACTAGTGGAAATCGCACCAGGATATTTGATTTTGGCTTCGGTATAAATTTTATCATAACGTAAAGGCAAGGGATCGATATGGGTCGGTTTGGCCGAAACGATCGCTTTGCCCTGCCCCAACTTACTCCCGGTGAAAAAGCTGGCCGCATTTTTTACTTCTTTGAAGGCGAAGTACAAACCACTTAAAGCGGTAATCAAGAGCACAAAAGATGCGTAAAAACCCAATACATTATGCAAATCATAATTCAGCCGTTTAAATGAGGCTTTTCTTTTAATGGTGAGCGATTGTTTTAACAGCCGCATTTGGCCCGGAAACCAGAGGATCAGTCCGGTGATGAGCATCAGCACAAAAATAACTACCGACCACTGGATGATCAACTTCCCTGTTTTACCCAACAACAGCGAAATATGAATATGCTCTACCACCTGTAGCCAGTCTTCACCACCTTTTTTTACTAATGTAGCATTATAAGGGTTAAAATAGTAGACTTTCCCCTTTTTACTGGTCAGTTCTACCGTTGCATTTGGCTTGGCATCTTCAACCCTGATCAGCCTTAACTCATCTTTAGGCGAAAGCTTTTCAAATCCCGAAATCACTTTATCTAAACCTACAAAAACCTTCTTTTGAAGACTTACGTAGCGGAAATCTTTTTGAGTAAAATCCCTGATCTCTTCTTCAAAAATATACAGTGCACCGGTAATACTAATGATAAATACCACCAGGCCGGTTGCCAGGCCGAGCCAGAGGTGGATATTCCTGATGGTATTTTTAAATTTCCTGTTTTTCATTGCTTAAAAAGCGTAACCCAGCGATAAGTTAAACCGGCGCCCGTTACCACGCACATAATTTACATTGCTGCCATAAAACTGAGAAATAGCCGGATAATAAACTTTATTTAGCAAATTTTCTATTCCCAATGATAATTTTAGCGGCAGTGTAACCTGGTATACTGCTGCAACGTTAAATAAGTTGAACGCTTTTACCGGTCCCTCGCCAATTAAATATTTACCCGCAGCGTTGGTTTTAAAACGGTCGCGGTTTCCTACGCGCATCCAGTTCACATCCAAACTTAAGTTTTTAATGCCTGAATATTTCAAATAAACAGTAGTTTTTGATGGCGGGATACGCGTGGTGTTCAAATACACATCTTTTTCTCCATTAAAATTACCGTCATTATCTACATCTCCTTTTCCTTCTACCTGCGCATAGTTACCACCAATGCTCAACTCTTTTAGTAATTGATAATCAGCCTGAATTTCAAAGCCATATACACGCTCAGGGATCCGTTGAGAAATATAAGTACCATTTACTTCTAACAGATTGGCACCCAGTTTAGAAGTACTGTAGTAATAAGCTGCACTAAAATTCAGTTTATCTATACTACTGCTAAAACCGGCCTCATAATTATTGACGATGATGGGTTTGGTTTCCAGTTGCGATAAAGTATTGCTTTTTGCCGCTCTTAACACCCTTCCTAACTCAAATACCGAAAAAGACTGTGCGTAACTGATAAAAGGATTGAAAAATTTGAATTTTGAATAACGTACACCTGCATTAAATACTAAAGCGTTATAGTTTAATTTGCCGCCCTGTACCGCTATACTTCCCGCACCGTTTGCACCGGTAGCCAGGGTATTAAAATCGTCTACATCGATGTTAATGTTTTCTACCCTTAGCCCCCCTTTTATGGTTAAATCATTAATTAAAGTTGCTGAGGCCTGTAAATAAGGTGCAAAGTTTACCATATTCATATCTGGCACCCATAAACGCCCATCAGTTAAGCTTTGAGCCGTTTTATCGTTCATTAAATCCAAACCATAGTTCAATTGCATCGGTACCTGAGCGGTTAAATTAAAGGGTGTGTTCAGGCTTACCCTTGCCCCCTTTTTGGTAGAGGTAATAGCCGACTGTCCGCCACCGAAAAATGATGCTGAATTGGAATAAATGGTATAAAAATCCTGATAATAGATGTTGGCTGTTAAATCGGTTTTACCAAAAATCTGCTGATTGGTATATTGTAAATTGGCATTATGGTTAAACCTTGTTCCTTCCTCTTCACCCAATCTCTTACCATAAACACCAATAGCCGGCGATTGACCGTAAACACCTTCTTTGGTGATATATTTAGAGTGTTGTCTGGAGCTGAAATAATTATACATCACCTGCAAACGCTGTTTTGGCGTAAAGTTATACCCTAATTTTACAAAACCATTGTAAGATCTGGTTTCACCCAAACCATATTCAGGTGAAATAACCAAACCTTCAGCATCGCGGAAAACACCGGTTTTTTCGAACATTCCACTCACCAGGTAATCTAACTTACCTGTTTTACCATAAAGCTGCTGCGAAAAACGGTAACCAATGGTACTATCCCCTTTTAAGTTCCCTGTAATCCCGGCTTGAGTATAACCGCCAAATGGTTTCCCCTGGTCGGCCTTTTTTGTAATGTAGTTGATTAAACCACCTTCTGCACCATTACCATAAATGGCAGTGGCACCTTTAATTACTTCAACACGTTCGATAACAGAGGGATCTATACTGCGGATATCCCTTCCTCCTGCGCGTAATGGCGTTGATTGCGGAATACCATCAATTAATACCAAAACACTTCTCCCACGCAAAGTCTGACCAGAATTACCGGTCTGATTGGTTGAAAAACCTAATCCAGGTACACTATACGAAAGTATATTAGCCAAATTCGGACTAATGGTTGATTGGGTATTTAATTCTTTAGCGGTAAGCACCGTAACCGATGAGGGTGTTTGAGATAACGATTCAGGCCTTCTGCTTGCCGAAACAATTACATCATTTAATCCTTCAGCCTGTTCTTTTAAAACAAATGTGACCGAGATTGTATCATTTGCCACAACCGACACCGCCTGTTCAAGCAGATCGTAACCCGTAACCGAAACTTTAATCTGCTGATTTCCAACAGGAACAGCATTTAACTTAAACGCACCTGTTTTGTCAGAAGTGGTTTTAAGGTTCTGTTTTTTAACCTGTATATTGGCGAAAGGGATACCGTTACCCAGTGAGTCTACAATTTTTCCACTAATGGTTCCTTTGTCTGCTTGTGCAAATAAAGTAATTGCAGACAGCACCAAAAGCGCTGTGGCTAAAAATCTTTGATAAAAATGTCTCATGCTGATCTGAAAATTTCGGCAAAGCTAACATTATTTAGACTCGTTAAAAATAATAATTCAAAAAACATCGCTAATTGGCGTTTAATCATGCATCTTTTTAAAACAAATAAGGCATAAGCGTTAATTTATTTGATATTTGTGAAAAAACGTTTTGATAAATAAACATGTCTGAAACAAAGATTACCTATGCACTGATTACCGGAGCCAGCAAAGGTATTGGCAAATCGATGGCCATTGCACTGGCCAAAAGAAAAATAAATCTTTTGCTGATTTCCCGCTCGGCTGATGAGTTAGCTGTTTTACAAATTGCCATTAAAAACGAATATGGAGTTGAAGTACATATCCTGGCAATTGATCTTAGCCAGTCTCAAGCCGCTAAAGCCGTGCATAACTGGGTAAAAGCAAAAAATTATGCCGTCCAAATTCTGATTAACAATGCCGGATATGGATTGTGGGGAAAATTTGCAGAACTGGACTTAAGTGCCCAGTTAGAAATGTGTCAGTTAAATATGGCCACAGTAACTGCATTGTGCCATTTATTCGTTCCGGTTCTGTCCACACAAAAAAAAGCATATATTCTGAATGTAGGCAGCACTGCAGCCTATCAGGCGGTACCAACTTTAGCCATTTATTCGGCAACTAAAGCCTTCATTTTATCTTTTACCAGGGCATTAAGATTCGAACTTAAAGATGGTCCGGTTTCAGTAAGCTGCCTGAGCCCTGGACCTGTTGATACAGGTTTTGCACACCGCGCCGGACTGGACGCTTTTAACAAAATGGCCGAGAAATTTAACATGAAACCCGATGACGTGGCCGAAATTGCTATTAAAGGATTGTTCGCGGGGAAATCTGAAATTATTCCAGGCTTTACCAATATCATCAGTGTATATGCCAACAGGATTCTGCCAAAGGGATTTATCGAAAAAATGGCCGCAGGGATTTATAAAACTTAGTTCCATGTATAGTCAGATGTTTCCATCTGATTAATCGTATACCTCATTCCCTAAATTATCCTGTTTGATGTATGAATGTCGGATGGAAACATCCAACACCACGGGTATGATATCAAAATTGATTTGGAAATGAACAGTTCCGTGTGCTTGGCATTTTTAGTCCCGCATTCCATTACAAGTCCGCACTCGTTCCTCGTTTACGGGCTTTTCATTACATTCGGGTTTAAGAACAAAGGTTCGTGCACTATGCAACCCTAAAAATGAAATATTGTTTAGGCCATTTAGCCCCGGGTGTAGCGATACCCTGCAGCAAGGAGGCACGACGAAGCGAAGCGTAAAGCGAAACACGGGAATAAAGTACCCTATTACGTCTACAATTGCGCTCCAAATAATAAAAGATCAATTCAATTAAAAATGAATCTGTAACGTACCGGATAGAAACATCCGACCCCCCCCGAGATTGCAGTCAGATATTTCCATCTGACTGATTAGCAGAATTACAATAAATACGGCTCCAGTAGCCATTATTCTCACATCTCTATCCTACCACAGCTGCTTCCAAAAATATATTTCAAATAAATTTCTTTGAAATATTAAAAATATGTTAGGTTTGTATTAAATACTACTAAATCTATAGATTATGTATAATAAAACAGTTTTGTTTTATTTTTTTTCAGTACTGAACCACTCGCGAATGCGAATGTACTGTTGCTGCGCATAACTCTATCTCCAAATTTATCCTTTTCCTAAATCTTTTAAATTTTTACACATGGCCGCATCGTATCCAACCTTTATCTTATCTGAACAATTAACACCAGAACAGCTTGATTTTTTTAACACCCATGGCTTTATCCATTTCAAGAATTTTATCAAATCCGAAACAGTTTCTTCTATTATTGAGGCATCAAAACAGGTTGAAAAAAAATGGATAGAACAAAGTATCAAAAAAATAAATGGCGTACCTATCAAATATGGAAAAGATCTTGATGGTTCGGCAATAGTACAACGATTTGCTTTTATAAACCAACAGCACCAAACTTTAAGCGGACTGTTATTAGACCCACGTTTTAATGCCCTGCTGCAATTGGCCGGTGATGGTGCACGCCTGGGCACAGAAGAAAAAGACGGCATGGTATTTAACCATTACATCAATGGTCCTGAAAGCAAATTCAGCAAAATGGGCTGGCATACAGATGGTTTAAGGGATATTTTCTACGGAACAAAACTCAATCCGATGTTGAACGTAGGGATCCACCTGAGTACCTTAAAGCCTGAAAATGGCGGGTTGAAAATTATCCCGGGTACCCATAAACAAAGTATATACCAGATGCTTTTCCGCAAAAAATATTTTCTCGATAATAAACCCGATGCAGAAGAGGTATCGATATTGCCTGAGGCTGGTGATTTAACCATTCATGACGGAAGGCTTTGGCACCGGGTGGCAGAATCGTCGGTTCGTGGCGAGGAAAGCAGGAGACGTGTAATCTATATTCCGATTATTGCGGGTAAATATGCACCCAAAGATGAAAATAGTCCAACCGTTTTCTACCAGCGCTTTGCAGGCATTGTTAAATAGCGTATGTTATTGGTGTTGGTGATTAGCTACCTGGTCAGATCAGGGAAGCTAAAAAGGCTGAGTGCCTTTTCAAAAGGCATTCAAAAGAGAATTGGTGTAAAATCTTATCGGCCGGGAACGGTGGTGTTATTGGGCTTTTTATTAGCAGGTTATTAAATTGAGAGATCATATTAGAAAGCACAAAGACGTAACAGATGATAAAAGTATATTTTCTGACCGGGAACGAACCAATATTCTGCGCAAGGGCGAACAATGGTTAATTTTATTTTTGCTCAAAAGAGTACCCCGCTGGGCTACGCCAAATATCATGACAGGCATCGGCCTATTAGGATCATCAATCGTGTTTTCGGCGTTTATTTTAGCTCATTTCTATTCGCGGAACTATTTACTGATCGGTATTCCAGGCCTTTTTACCAACTGGCTTGGCGATTCACTTGATGGCAGATTAGCTTACTACCGGAAGATAGCCCGAAAATGGTATGGATTTGCATTGGATATTGTGATGGACTGGCTGAGTATTATTCTCATCGGGTTTGGCTATTATTTTTACGCCAGCGGAACAACACAGGTTTTTGCTTTTTTATTCGTGGTGTTATATGGCTGGTCGATGATTATTAGTCAACTCCGCTATAAAATAACCGGTTTTTATCAAATCGATTCAGGGCATTTGGGACCAACAGAGTTACGGGTAATTATTTCAATTATTCTTATTACTGAAACGTTTATTATAGGTAGCATCACCTATTTTGCCATTGCCACAATCCTTTTGTTATTGATAATCAATAGTATAGACACTTTAAAGCTTTTAAAGGCAGGTGATGCTAAAGACCGGGAGGAAAAAGAATGATCAATTGGGCATCTGTTAAGCTTTTTCTCAAAGCTCAGGTATCGGCTTTTTCTGGCGGTGTTACCGATTATGGATTAATGGTACTGCTCACTGAGTGGTTTCACATTCACTTTACCATTTCTATTTTAATTTCCGGAACCCTGGGTGGCATTGTTAATTTTTGCATTAACCGTTTTTGGGCTTTTAAAAGCATTGACGGGTATCACAGCTCTACCAGTGGCCAACTCATTCGTTTTTTCACGGTAGTTCTGGGCAGTATTTCATTAAAATCATCAGGTACCTATTTATTGCATCAAAGCTTAAACGTAGATTATAAAATCGGCAGACTTTTAATTGATAGTATCGTTTCTTACGGCTTTAATTATCCGCTAATGAAATATTGGGTATTTAAAATTAATAGTCTTCGTAATGATGAAGCTGATGAAGAAGATTACTTTGAAACAATTGGCGAAGAACAAAGGGTTTAGGGGCTTTCTTCTATCCTGACGGTATATGGTGAAATATAATTTCTTCTATCAAAATACATTAACAAACGTTTGCGCTTTAGCTCCATATTGTTTTAGCTTCGTTCACTCTATTTTCATTAATTTTCTTAATAATCTCTTCAAATTCCGATTGTTTTGCCGTGTACTTATTTAGTAAATCGATCTGATTTAAGCCCCTCACCAGGTTGTGTTTAGGATAATTCGTTTTATAATAGATATCTCCATTTAAGAAATCGCTAATAAACCTTACCGCCTGCATGTAAATCATAAATTTACCCGAATAGATAAAGAACTGTTTTTCAGTGAAGGTCAAAACCTGGTCCATTTCTTCCATGTAGCCTTTATATATTGCAGCAAAAACATCCTCTCTAATGACGATTTTATTCAAGTCACTTTCTTCTTCATTGGCTGCGGAGAGATAGGTTCGCATCATATCGCCCACATCACTGATAAAGTATCCGGGCATTACCGTATCCAAATCGATTACGCATAAACCTACGCCGGTTTCGGCCTGTAACAAAACATTGCTTATTTTGGTATCGTGATGCACCACCCGCAAATAAAGTGCGCCGCTACTCACCAGCTGCGCATACTGTGCTTCTATATTATCATGCCTGATGATCTCCTCTATCGCAAACTTTGCCTCTTTAATCTTTTCGTTACCAGCTTTTGCTAATGCTTTTTTAAACTGCACTACACGTAAGGGCAGGTTATGAAAATCTTCAATGGTGGGTTTTAATTTTTGTACATCGAAGGCGCGGAGCATCCTGGTGAATTGACCAAACTGTTTGGCTGCCTGATAGGCCTGTTCAGGCTGTTGTACAAAATCAACTGAGCAAGAATGCGCTACGAATGGAAAAATCCTGTAAAAATGATTGTTGACTACTACAAAATCATCTCCATTTAAGGCCTTAATGGGTGCAATAAACAAATATCCGGCAGCAGTTTGATCCAGATATGCTTTTATTGCCCTGATATTTTGAGCAATATGTTGAGGATGATGGAAAACTGCTTTATTTACCTCCTGCAAGATATAGGCTGAGCCTTCATGGCAAACTTTCCAGGTATGGTTAATTAAACCTGAGCCAAAGGGTTCAATTTTACACTTTTCTGCGCGAAGTCCGTAAGTACCTAAAACTGCCTGAAACATAAGATGGTATTATATATTTGAATAAAAATTATTCCAGGCAAACCATCTGATCAACCTGAATAAATCTGCGTATTAAAATATGCGGGTAAGCCATAAGCAATACCCGCAACCGAGACTAAAAACCGCTATCGTCTAAAGCGAAAGTATTTTTTCGGTCTTTCCATTTTCCTTTGGTAAAATCCGGGAATTTCTGTGGCATATTCCCCTCTTTTAAAGATTTTGTAGAAAGTGGGCTAATCACACTCATGGTTACCGAGTCGTACACATCGATTGGTGTTTGTCTTTTCTGTTTTACTGCCTGGATAAATCCATTAAATACAAACCAGTCCATACCGCCGTGACCTGCGCCTACTGCTTCTGCTTCATATTTTTTCCAAAGCGGATGATCATATTTGGCAAACCATTCCTGAGCAGGATCCCATACATCATCTTTCTTTGATTGGTGATCGATATAAACCGATTTGTTTACATCCATCCAGAGTCCTTTTGTTCCCTGCACCCTGAAACCGAGTGAATACGGACGTGGCAAATGCGTATCATGACTTAACAAAACGGTTTCGCCATTTGCACAATTGATCATGGTAGTAGTCACATCGCCATTTTTATAATTGATTTTGGCATTGGGGTGGCCCGGCGACATTTCTTCTACATAAGCGGCCAAACCTTTGGCTTTAGAACTGAACGATACCAGACTGGTAAAACGATTCCCCCTATTGATATTGGCATATTGCATGATCGGACCAGCTCCATGCGTTGGATATAAATCACCATCCTGATCGATATTAAATTGGGTACGCCATTGCGCCTCGCTCAAGGCTTTAGGTCCAAACTCTACCCCACCACCATAATAATCTTTACCATTGTTGAACAGTACGTTTCTTAAGTTATGTTGGTAGCCGCCCTCAAGGTGTAACAATTCGCCAAAAAGTCCCTGCCTAACCATATTTAAAGCCGCCATTACATCTCTACGGTAACAAACGTTTTCTAAAGTCATGTAAGGCATACCTGTTTTTTCAGAGGTATTTACAATATCCCAGTGATCTTCTACAGTTAAACCTGCAATGACTTCGCAGCCAACATATTTACCCGCTTTCATGGCATCAACAGCCTGGTCGCGGTGAAACTGCCATGGTGTTGCAATAATTACGGCGTCAATATCTTTACGGTTTAAAAGTTTTTTATAAGCATCTAAGCCTCCGGTATATTCTGTTGCCGCAGGCCTGCCCTTTTTAGCGATAAAATTACGACAAATTTTAAGTGAGCTTTCCTGGGTATCGCAAATGGCAACAATTTCTACATCATCTCTCAAGGCCCCTTCAGAAATATGACTCATTCCACGTGCGCCTACCCCGATATAACCTAGTCTTACTTTTCCACTGTCTGATGATGCAAATAAACTTCCGGTTGGCAGGATGGTTAAACCCGCAGCCGTAAATGTGCCATTTTTGATAAATTCTCTACGTTCCATTGGTGTTTTTTGGTTTTGTTGATTTGTATTTTTAAAAGTAACACAAGCTATTGGGGATTACAAGATCAATTACCGCGCAAACGATTGACTAACCTGTTATAAGCCATTTTATCAGCGACAGCATTTTACAATTTTTGTAAAAATGCCCTTTCCATTCACCTTCCTTAGCAGAATGGATTAGGGAAAATTTTGGGAATAAATCTTATTTTTCCGCAAAAGGCACCATCTATAATCCAGGTTTGTGCCTTTATATATAAATTTTCCTGATCAAACCTGGTAAAGCAATGAGTAATAAAGGCAATGCTACTATAAAGCCTCCAATTACCGCTATAGCCAGTGGCTGATGCAATTGTGCACCTGCGCCAATACCTAAAGCCAGGGGCATTAAGGCAATAATCGCCCCAAGGGCTGTCATTAACTTCGGCCTTAACCGTGTAGAGATGGCGAAGGTTATCGCATCATCAACATTTTGTTCCACAAGCGATTCTTTAAACTGTAAAAAGGTAAATATGGCATTCTCGCCGATAATGCCTACAATCATAATCAATCCGGTATAACTGCCTAAATTGAGTGGTGTATGGGTTAAAAACAAGGCTAAATAACTTCCGGAAATACCCAGAACAGAGATTAATAAAATGAGGAAGGCAATTTTAAAATCCTTAAAAAGAAACAAAATTACACTAAACACCAATAAACCTGAGGCGATCAGAATGGTAAGCAGTTCAGAAAAAGATTGCTGCTGTTCTTTATATGCGCCACCATATTCGATATGATAACCCGATGGCAGGTTTATACTGGCATTTATGGTTTTCTTTAAATCCTTCATTACACTGCCCAGATCGCGGTTATCCAATCTTGCCGTAACTACACCAATGGTCTGCAAATTTTCTCTTTCTACTTCGGCATTCCCTGCTTTAAGATCAACCCTGGCCATCTGCTGTATAGGCACTGCAGTTCCACTGGGTAAGAAAATTTTAAGCTTGTTGATATCGGCCACGCTAAAGGTCCTGCTTCCGGGATAAACCATGCGGATGGGTGAAAGTTGTTGCTTATCATATAAATCGCCAATTAAAGTTCCCTGCATGGCGGTTTGGAGCTGCGATTGAAAGGATGCGGGACTCACACCGTACTGTGCCAGCATGTTAAAATCAGGCTGAATATTTACAGTTGGCCCTGAATGTACAATGCCATCAAACACATCGGCGGTACCACCAACATGTGCAACCAGATCGGCTATCTTTTTAGCCAAAACCTGCAGTTTTTCCTGGTCGTTGCCAAAAATTTTCACCTCTATGGGTTTGGTCGTGCTCATTAAATCGCCCAACATATCACCAATTACCTGCCCGAAATCAATGGTTAAGGCGGGTTGTGTATTTTCGATGTGCTTACGGATCTCCGAAATCACCTCATCTGTACTTTTGGTACGGTTATGTTTCAGTTGAATCAGATAATCGCCGGTATTGGGTTCGGTGATAAAAAACCCCATCTGCGTTCCCGTTCTTCGCGAATAAGCTTCAACCTCGGGGATTTTAACGATTTCCTTTTCTACTTCTTTTAGCATTCTATCGGTTTCCTCGAGCGAAGTCCCTGGAGGCGAAGCATAATCCAACACAATACTCCCCTCGTCCATTTCAGGGAGAAATCCGGTTTCTAATCTTGGGAAAATCAATATAACCGATGTGATCAGTATCAGTATAAATGCAATGGTTATATAAGGTCGTTGAATAAAGTAAGGGACCCAATTTTGCGATTTGACCTCGTGTACGGTTAGCTTTTTACCGGAGGCCGCGTGGCTGCCCCCTTTTCGGGTAAGTAAAAGATAAATTACGGGTAAACCGATCCAGGTCACAAAGAAAGAACAAACCAGTGTAATAATCATGGTATTGGTCATTACCTGGAAATAAGCACCCGCAACACCGGTCATCAATACAAATGGAATAAAAATCACTATCGTACTAATTGATGAACCAAGCATAGCCGGAAAAAGATAGCCAACGGCTTTACTCAACAACCGCATAGTCAGTTCTTCCGGATGCTCTTCGTGTGCACGGTGAATTTGCTCGACCACGACGATGGCGTCGTCGATAATTAAACCGATAGCAGCGGCAATAGCACCGAGTGTCATGATATTTAGCGAATAACCAATAAAATAAAGGACGATTACGGTTAAACAAAGTGTGATGGGTATGGTAATTAAAATGGTAATACTTGCCTTGAGCGATCGAAGAAAAATAATGGCGACCAGAATAGCCAATGCCAAACCAATTAATAAACTATCGCGTACACTTTTTACCGATTCGTTAACAAAATCGGCTTGTATATAATATGGTTTTATACTTACGCCGGCAGGCAGGATATGTTTCAGTTGCTCCACTTTGGTAAACATTTCGTTAGAAAGATCGACCAGGTTGGCATTAGGCTGTTTAATTACTGCAATCAGGATACCGTCTTTACCATTGGCATTGATGCGGGTATATTCTACGCTTTGCTGAATATTGACTTTTGCCACATCCATTACCCTGATTATCCGGTTACTTTTTCTAATCAATACCAGATTTTCCAGATCGCTTTTGTTTTTTACCGTGGCATCAGTGACAGACAGGTAGAGGTAGTTATGATCGGCCAGGTAGCCATTGGATTTTATAAAATTGGTTTGGCTGAGTGCAGTGCTGATCTGATCTGGAGTGATAGCCAGCGTCTGCATTTTTTGTACATCAAGTTCCAGCCAGTATTCCTTGCTCTTACCACCTATTACGCGGATTTCGGAAACTCCATCAACCTGCGAAAGAAAAGGTTTTACGGTATAAGTGGCGATTTTTTTCAGTTCAACTGATGAGTAATTATGGCTTTCTAAACTATATCCACTTACCGGAAGGATAGAAGGATTCATTTTTTCTACCGAGATATTAACCCCTGCCGGCAATGAAGCACTAATTTTAGCAATCTGCGATTCTATGCGCTGCTGACTGAGATCGATATCGGCGCCGGGATTCATAAATGCAGAAAGCTCGCAACTGCCCCTGCTGGTGGTACTCCTTACCAACTGAAGATCGGGCACTTGTTTTACCGCATTTTCTAAAGGACGGGTTACGGTAACCACCATCTTATCAACCGGCTGTAATTCTGCATCGGCAATGATTTTAATCTTTGGAAATGTAATTTCAGGAAAAAGCCCTGTTTTTAGCTGGTTAAAGGAATATATGCCGCCCACCAGGATCATGAGCAACACGGCCAGGATAGGGTTTTTATGGGAAATGAAAAACTTATTCATGGCTATTTCTGGATTTTGACTTTAGCCGTATCAGCAATTCCATAATTTCCGGTTATAATGATCCGGTCGGTCTTCGAAAATTTCGGATCAAGCACTTCAATGGTATTCTGGTTTTCGATGCCTTTTTTCACATTGATTTTTACGGCTGTTGAATCATTAATGAGTTTCATTACCCAAAACTCATCTTCAGTTTCGTTAGCCAATATGGCCGATTTTGGCAATACCTGGGCCTGTGCATGCTTCATTTTGGTTAACCTCACCTTTGCAATCAAACCTTCCGGAATATCTTGAGCTGAACCCACTTTAAGAATGTAACGTTGGGTCTGTGCCGACGAATCTACCGCAGCCATCGTGCCTGAAACTGTTCCGGTCATTTTGGTTCCATCTGGTAAAAAAATATCCACATTGTTGTTCTGATTGATCAGGTGATGATATTCGTAAGGTAAATCGAGGAGAAAAACAAGACTATTTCTGTTGCTAATGGTGGCCAAAGCTTCTCCATCCTGCACATAATCTCCTTTTTGATGGTTTACCTGGATAATTGTCCCGGCCTGATCGGCTCTAATACTGGAGATACCTGAAAATTTAAAGCCGGCATCGAGCTTATTCACGCTATTGCCAATCGATTTTGCCTCCTTGGTAATTAAACTAAATAATAGCTGATGGCTGCTTACCTGCTTACCCAATACGGCCCGGGTATTTTCTACATAACCATTGATGTTTGCCTTTACAAAACTTTTCTCCAGATAGGCTGACACTGCCGAAAGCTCCACATATTCTGCCAGTGCACTATCGCGTATAGTAGTTACCTGAACGGGAGTAATTGGCGAAGGCTCATCCTGATTATCTGCAGGGGCTGAATGGTTACACCCCGTAAAAACAAACCATATGGCGATAGGTCCACAACACAATTTTATTATTTTTTTCATGGTTATCGGTTCCAGTAATTTAATTGATTGATTAGTTTTAATCGGTTAATATTGGTTTGCCTCAACAGGTTCTGAGCTGCCATGTAGTTATTGATTGCAATTACAAAATCAGCAACCTTCAGGTCACCGGTATGCATCAGTTTGCTATCTACCTCTATCAAACCTTTACTTAAACGGATCTGCTCTTCAATTTTCGGAAAAAGTGCATCAGTCTGGTTAATCTGTTGACGAATAAGCTGCAATTGTTGCTGCTGTTGCCGGGTAAAAAAGTCACGGTATCCTGAGGTTGTTTTAGCGGCTAAACTGAGCTTTTCGTACTGCTTCTTTTTCTGATGTCCATCGTAAATGGGAACAGAGAAAGTGAAACCTACACTGGTGCCAAAATTTTTGTAGGGCTGAAGCGCAAATGAAGAATTATAACCACCGTTTGCATACACGCTTAATTTGGGATGGTAATTAAACTGTACTGCGTTTCTTTGATTGATGTTTTTTAAACTGTCAATATCGAAACGTTTATTAAAAAAAACCTGATCAGTAATATTAAAGTCAGCCTGTAATTTTGGATCGGCTAACTTAACCGGGATCGTATCTGCAAGGCCAGCCAGATAGTTTAAAGTGGCAAAATCATTTTTGAATTGCAATTCAGCTTGTTTAAGCACCAATTGCTGCTGTTGCAGCGTCACCAGAAAGGTTAAATATTCAGATTGCCTGTAAATGTTGCTCCGGGTTAGTTTTTTAAGTAATACTTCTTCCGTTTCTAGCAGTTTAACCACTTCGAGGTTAAAACCAACCTGTTCCTGGCTGGCATAAGCTGAAATATATTGATCGATTACGGCTCTTTGCAAATCGTATAAGGATAGCTGGCTTGCATATTTGATGGAATCGCTCTGAATTTTAATACTTTGGAGCTGATTGTTGATCCGCTTTTTATTTAGCAGATCATAATTTACATTAAGTAAAGCTTCCAGCGCCTGTCCGTTGGTAAGCACCTCATCATAACCGTAACCACGAACAGTGGGTGCGTACATGCCCGTAGAACTGGCCGTAAGCTGTGCCCCTGCCGTAGCACGGATAATCAGACTATCTATGCCAACAGCACGCTGCTGGTTTTGATAATCTTTAAGCAGCGGACTAACCGATTCAGCCTGTTTCAGATAATAATCGAGATTTTTAGAGGCTGTTTGCGCAGAAGCGCCCGTTACACAAAAAGTGATCAAGCCTAAAACCAGGTATTTAATCCTTACATTCATGGTGTGACTTCAATTCAAAAAATATAGAAAATATTAAAATCTGCCCGAAAGCATTAACCCCGTATTCCCTTGCTGATGAAAGGGCATGAAAGTAAAATTTCCTTCTTTTTTGGTGGTAAAAAGGCTTTTGATGTAGGGATACACCAGATAAGATATTTTTGTAGCAGCAATCCCGAATCCGGCACCTGCCACCACATCGCTAAACCAATGTTTATTGTTATACATCCGCAATGTTCCGGTGGCCGTGGCCACAAAATAACCAGCATAACCTATCCACGGGTTAACATCTTTGTACTCCTGGTGCAGAAATTCTGCGGCCATAAATGCAGAGGCGGTGTGTCCTGAAGGAAAAGAATTTGTCCCCGACCCATCAGGCCGTTCTCTACCCACGCCCTGTTTCACAAAATGGGTAGAAACACCCATAATGGCAGCTGATGTAGCATATAACATGGAAGCATCAAACAAATTGTGTTTACCTTTTATGCCCGATAAATTAAGCGCATAAACCGCTGCAGCAGGCGCAAACTGCATGTAATCATCAACATGAGCTGCAAATAAAGGATGATCTTCCTGTAATTCTGCCCGGGTACTCACATCCAGCTGTTTTAATGCGCTATGATCGTAAACCGCTGCAAAACCATAGCCGGCAAGTAAAACAGGCGCAATAAATGCGGTTGCCTGAAATCTTTTTTTCGGAATCGGATTACCCGCATACCGTCTCCCCAACGAATCTGCAGGAACATTTTTAAGCGAATCTGCACCTTGGATCGACTGAATAATGGTAATGGCATAAGTTTGACCGGTATAAATTACCATTATCAACAGCATTCCTAAAAACCTTTTCATCGTATAAATTTTAATCAAAACTATGATCGAATTATGGAGAAATTCTGAAGATATGGGTGGAGGCAAACTATTTTCTAATCTGGGTTCGATTAATAATGTGCTTTAATTTGGGTTCTTTGGTAATTTTGCATGAACGGCCCTCACCCTGAACTTGTTTCAGGGTCTTTATAGCAAGGCGGTTTAACAAGAAAGATGCTGAAATAAATTCAGCATGACGAAACGGCTAGCAATTTGTCCTAATAAAGTATATTAATTTTTAAGTATTAGTCGAACGCTGGCTTCTAAATCAGATTTGCAACAGGTAATTTGACAGCGGCTCTGTCATTCATATTGATTTTATCAAATAAATTATGCCTCAGGAAGAAAATTCTACATTAAAACAGACTTTAAAAGTATGCCCGCCGTTTTCTTCCTGATAATCAATGCGAAAATTATAGAGATTACAGATCTGTTTAGTTATGGCCAAACCTAGTCCCATGCCATCAGAATCCTTAGCTTTAGAAAAGCGATCGAAAATTTTTGTTTGAACCTGATGAGGTTTTCCTGAATTGGAAATACTTAAGCTGCGTTGATCTAGTTTGATAAAAATGTACCCACCGGTTACATTATGCCGTACTGCATTGCTGAAAAGATTGTTCAACAGCATGTCTGCCAGATAGCGGCTCATGGTAACCTCAACTGGGGAAAGATCTGCGGTCAGGATCAGGCTACTTTTATCCAATAATTCCTGGAACTGACGGGCTTTAACTTCTACCATTTCTTTAAGTTCGAGCTGCTGAAGATCGGGAATCAGGTTGTTTTCAATTTTGGCCAACAATAGTAATGACTGATGTAATCTTGATAATTTGCCTGTGGCGTGATAAATGTCTTCTAATAATGCGCCCTGTTGCGCGGTAAACGATTCTGTTTGCAGTAAAGAGTCCAGTTTAGAATTAATTACGGCTAGTGGGGTCATCATTTCGTGCGAGGCATTATCGGTAAAACTTTTAAGTTCCTTATAATCCTGCCTCACCTTTTCGGCCATGGCGTTTACAGATTTATTTAGCTCGTTAAACTCATCAATTTTGGTTGGTTCCTGCTCAATGGCATCCATTCGCGCCACTTCGAAAGCTTTCATCCCATTTAGAATAGCATAAAAAGGTCGCCAGAGTCTGTTCAATACAAATCGGTTAATCAGCAATAAGGATACCAGCAAAACAACTGTAATTGCAAGTGTTATCAAGAGAATGATCCTGATCAGGTTTTCGGATTCTACCCTCGATTTGGTTATGGTTACTGCTATGGCTTTACCATTTACATGTACAACGGTAACGAGGCTTCGTGCAGGCTCATTTTCGCGCTCCTTTGGGTTAAAGTAAATCGTATTCAGAAACTTTCTCTCTGAATTAATCCCGTTTAGGGTTTGATATGATATCTGCTGATCGAGATAGCTTGCCGGTAAAGGGAGTTTATGATAGGTATTGATGTATTGATTAATTTCATTCTCTTCCACGACTAAATCCCGGTCTAATTTTTCGGTCAGGATAAAATGGATGACAACATAGTAAACAAACCCAGTGATGATAAGCACCACAATAGAGGTTAAAATATTAGCCCGGTTGTAACGGTTGGAAAGTTTCATACATCGCCAAATTTATAGCCAATTCCATAAACAGAACGAAGATAATCTGCAGCGCCTGCTTCAACCAATTTTTTACGGAGATTTTTAACGTGTGTATAAATAAAGTCGAAATCATCTGAGAGGTCCATTTCATCGCCCCATAAATGCTCTGCCATCGCATTTTTAGTCACCACTTTATTACGGTTAGAAAGAAAATACACCAACAGATCGAATTCTTTTTTGGTGAGTATAACCTGATTGCCTTTAACGGTAATTTTCATTGCCGAAACATCGACAGTGATCTCGTTAAAAAGAATCTCATCATTGCCATCAAAATTCTTCCGGCGTATAATAGCACTTACGCGTGCTTTAAGCTCTGACAGATGAAAAGGTTTAACCAGATAGTCATCTGCACCAAGGTCTAATCCTGTTAGTTTATCGTCTAAAGAGTGACGCGCAGAAATAATTAATACCCCATCTCTTTTTTTTAGCTGTTTAAGCCTGGTTAAAAGCTCCAGCCCTTCCCCACCGGGCAGGCCTAAATCCAATAGAATACAATCATAACTATAAAGTGATATTTTTTCATTGGCAGCGGCAAAATCTGAAGCATACTCGCAAATATTCCCTTCGCCCGTAAAATAAGCCAAAATACTCTCTAATAAAGCGGGTTCATCTTCAATGACTAAAATTTTCATTGGTTAATTATTTCGTTATACATAAAGTAATCATTTAAACCTGAAAATTAAAAATACCATTAAAATTCTGGAAAATTAATGTATCTGCTTCCCGGTAAATACGCCATATTATCTGCTAATCCTGAAGGAAAACTGTAGTATAAAACACTTTTTTGGCCCTAATATATAGTAAATTATGGATGCATCATTTAGCCAGATAGGCCCGAAATAAATTCCGGGTGACGCCAACTGAACAGTTGATCATGCTGCATTTACTTCATCGCTTGATTTTAAGCATTCCGTAATATATTTTTTCATTAAAACAACATGCAAATACCTGATATACAAATAAAAATATCCAGAAATCAGGTTAATATAAATCAGTTTTATTTAATTAGGTAACAGGAAAAGATAATCTTCAAACAGCGACTTATCACATTTTAGATTAAAATGAGATTAAAAAACTATTAAAGTATATGGCTTTAATAATATCTTTAAGCCTAACCAAACCTTCAGGATTTCTTCAGAATTGAAAACTACCTTCGCCCATTGCTTAACAACTGGCAAGTAAAATTCAAATTTTGGATCCATCATTAACTATGAGCATTAAAGAAAAAACCAATAAGTTACTAAACCACAGATTTGGACCAGTTTTTTTAGTTACCGTACTATTGTGCAGTATTTCGCTGATCACCAGAGTGGCCCTCTTAATTTATAGTGCATCTGCTATTGATTGGTCGATACTTAATCTCGTTAAAATTCTCTTTATTGGCCTATTTTATGATCTTGCAGCGGCATCTTTCGCCATCATTCCGATTGTAATTTACCTATGGCTGCTGCCTTCCAAATGGTATGCCAGCAAATTTAACAGGGTATTATTGTTCATTTACTTTTTCTTTGTTGTTTTTACGCTTATTTTCAATGCCATTTCAGAATGGTTCTTTTGGGAAGAATTTTCGGTCCGTTATAATTTTATAGCGGTCGATTACCTGGTTTACACCACAGAAGTTATTGGAAATATCCGCCAATCGTACCCGATCAACAGTATTATGGCAGGTCTGGTTATCGTGACTTTGTTAATTGTTTATTTGTTACGAAAACCGATTACCCTCTCTACCACCAATACAACAGGTTTTGGTAAACGGAGTAAAACTGCCCTTGCTCTTTTATGCCTGCCTGTACTTACCTATTTTGGTGTGAGCCACAAACTAAAGTACCTGAGCAAAAACCAATATGTAAATGAACTTTCGGGCAATGGAATGTATGATTTTGGATTTGCTTTTTGGAATAATCAGCTGGACTACAACACTTTCTATAAAACATTACCGATCAAAAAAGCGGAAAGCATTCTGAGTAATTTGCTGCAACAAGATTCAGCTGCAAGAGGTGTATTTAAAAATACCTCCAGAAACATCAGCAGCACGGGGACAGCAAACAAGATGAATGTGGTACTGATTAGTGTAGAAAGTTTAAGCGCTGAATTTTTAGGTGCATTTGGCAATACGCAACATATTACGCCACAACTCGATTCGCTTGCCAAAGAAGGTTTGCTCTTCGATAATTTATATGCATCCGGAACGCGTACCGTACGGGGTTTAGAGGCGTTGTCGCTTTGTATTCCGCCAACACCCGGCCAGTCCATTGTAAAACGACCTGACAATAAAAACCTGTTTACTTTAGGCAGCATATTTCGTTCAAAAGGCTACAACAGCAGGTTTATTTACGGGGGTTATGGATATTTTGATAACATGAACGAGTTTTTTTCTAATAATGGTTATCAGGTAACGGATAGAAGTGCACTTCAGGATTCAGAAATCCATTATTCGAATATCTGGGGTGTGGCAGATGAAGACTTATTTACGCTTTCATTACGCGAGCTGGATAAAGACTATCAGAACAAAAAACCTTTTTTCGCGCAGATTATGACGGTTTCAAACCACCGTCCTTACACTTATCCTGAAGGCAGAATTGATATTCCCTCGCATACAGGCAGAGAAGGTGCAGTTAAATATACTGATTACGCCATTGGTAAGTTTATACGCGAGGCGAAGCAAAAACCCTGGTTTTCCAATACCTTATTTGTTATCGTTGCCGATCATTGTGCTTCAAGCGCGGGTAAAGTAGAATTACCGGTTGATAAATACCATATTCCAATGATTTTTTACAGCCCGGGGCACATTACGCCAGGTAAATTCGAAAAACTCACCGCACAGATTGATATTGGTCCGACTATCCTGGGTTACCTGAATTTCAGTTATGACAGCAAGTTTTTTGGTCAGGATGTGTTTAAAATGAAAGATAGTGATGAAAGGGCTTTCATTAGCACTTACCAAAGTTTGGGCTATATTAAAAACAAAACCCTGGTGATCTTGAATCCGAATAAAAAAGCGGCGACGTATATGCCCGATTTTACCACCGGAGGCGCTGTAGCCATACCAGCAAACCAGACATTGATAGATGAGGCGATATCCAATTACCAAATGGCTTCGTACCTCTACCAAAATGGATTATATGGTTTTGAGTCTAACAAGAACCCCCAATAAATTTAACCAATAGCATAATATCAGCTGCAGCCCGTTTATTAAAACCAACTGACTGCAGCTTATCAGACTTGTGCGCTCCATTTTTTTTTGCTAATTAGGCGATATTAAGATACATGACAGGATAGTTTTCTACAAAATCAGCAATGATGTGTCTGGCATTGCTTTCTTAAACATCTCTTCCTGAAAAAAAACTATTTGACGCATTTAAAAATCGTCAGATTGGTTAAAATTGATCATTAAACATCTAACCGAATAATTATGAAAAAAACATTATGGTGTGCGCTCGCATCAGCGCTATTGTTTGCGGGCTGTTCTAAAAACGAGATCAACAGTTCAGATCTAAAATTAACTCAACAGGCATTGTCCGTCATGAAATCTGACTCCCTGGGTGGGGCCACAGCTGCTTTGGCCGTTCAGGGCACAGCAACAATTGATGCGGGTACTGTTCAACAAACGATCAAGGGTTTTGGCGGAGCAAATATCGTGGCCTGGACCGGCGACCTGACAAGCACCCAAAGAAATACCGCGTTCTCGCCTACAAGCGGCATCGGACTTAGCATTGTCCGGGTTCGGGTTCCTAATTCCAGTTCAGAATTTGCTGCTGAAAAAGCGACTATAGATGCCTGCAAGTCGTTCGGTGGATCGGCAATTGCCTCCGCCTGGTCTGCACCTGCATCGATGAAGACGAATGGGAGTATTGTAGGTGGCAAAATAAAAACGACATCTTACGGAGATTATGCTGCACATTTAAGTGCATTTAATACCGCAGTCGGCGGGCTTGCTGCGATTAGTCCAACAAATGAACCAGATTATAAAGTTAATTATGAATCTATGGAACTCACCGCTCCTGAAGTAGCAGACTTTGTTGCTGCCCAGGGCAGCAATTGTGGTGCCCCAATTATGGCACCCGAACCTTTCCAGATGAACCAAACCTACATCAACACTTACCTCAGCAACGCCACAGCAAAATCTAAAACCAGCTTCGTTTGCGGACATATCTATGGTAAGACCCCGTACAACTTAGGTAGCATTGGTAAACCCGTATGGATGACAGAGCATTATACAAATTCAAATATCAGTGGAGACGACTGGTCAAATGCCATGACTGCTGCCAAAGAAATACATGACTGTATGAATTCCGGATGGAGTGCCTATGTATGGTGGTACATCAGAAGAAGTTACGGCCCAATGAGTGAAAGCGGCAATATTCAAAAAGTTGGTTACGTAATGGCTCAATATGCCAGATATGTACGCCCGGGTTTTAATAAAATAGCTTGTTCAGAAAATCCTTCAACAGGTGTATATGCTACAGCCTATAAAAGCGGAACAAAATTAGTTGTTGTGATCATCAACCAAAATGCAGCAACCACTTATCAAAGCTTTAATTTGAGTGGCATCAGCGTTTCTGGTTTCAACCGATATTTTACAACCAGCTCAGCCAACCTTAGTACAAACAGTTTTGCAGTAACCGGCAGTAACTTCGGAATTAATTTAGCTCCTTCCAGCGTAACGACATTAGTTTCTTACTAACGCTTTCATCAAAAAAGAGCCTGATCAGTTATGATACAGGCTCTTGCATTTCTATTTATCCCAAAAAATGCGGGTATCCATGTTATCTGGCCCGCCATTGTCTGCAACGGCTGCCTGGTAATTGGTTAAATTTGCAGAAAGCTCAAGCGTTGGATAAACAAACCGGCGAACAAAACCTCCGGTTATACTTTGTCCTGGGATCGTATTGGGCGATAAAGCCGGGAAACCACTTCTCCTGAAGTTAGCAAATGCTTCGGCACCATTGCCCCATGAAGCTACCCAATATTGTGTGTTGATAAGGTTGAGTGCATTTGCCGAATTATAAGCATTAACGGGATTGTTAATAAATGCATTTTGCGTAGCTAAAGGAATAATTGCCGCCGCGTTGTAGGTTGTCCATTGGTCCATTGCACCACGTATGCCATTCGCATAATACACATCGGCTGTACTGCCACCGGTTATCCAGCCTCTAAAAGCAGCCTCTGCCAAAAGGAATTGCGTTTGCGCGTAGGTAATAAAAAATTGCGGAGCGGTTAAACTACCAAAAATACTATAATTCACCTGCGAATAATTAAAGCCTGAACCGTTAGCACCTCTAAATCCGGGTGCAGTTGGCAAAGTAGCACTGCTATATCCTATCGGAAGTCCGAACTGATTGGCCGATGTGGTATCTGGCACGGTTGTAGGTGCAGCCAATGGATTTGCATATTTACCGGCTATAAACTTCAACCTGGGATCGCCGCTGTTTTTGAGTTGATCTACAAATGGAGCCGCCAAATAATAGGTATTTGCTATAGCTGTAATGCTCTGGCTCACCGGATTCACATAAGTGGTATTGTATTTCAGATAACAGTTGTCGGCATTTGAGGTCATTACACCACCAGCTACCGCAGCCTGCACAATCGTTTGCGCTTTTCCCGGATCTATTTTACTATACCGCATGCCCAATCGAAGTAACAAAGAGTAACCCAGTTTTTTCCATTGCGCGATGTTTCCACCGTAAAATACATCAGCTTTTACGATATCCTTTGATGGATCGAGCGCTGCCGTGGCCTCCGTAACTTCTTTAATGAGGTCGGTGTAAATCACTGCCTGATTATCATATTTAGGGGTAAGCACATTTGATAAATAGGCTTGTCCGGCTTCACTGTACGGTACGTTTCCGTAAGTGTCTACCAGCATCATAAACTGGTATGCTTTCCAGATTCTGGCTTCGTTATATAAATTTGTTCTTGCAGCATTGCCTTTAAGCTGGCTTAGGATCTGTACCAGTAATTGAACCGGGCCTGAAGAACTTGTTGCGCCGGTATTGGTACCGGTATATTCTGCATTCCACTTTTGCACCGTGTAAGTTTGGTTTACCTGGTTAAAATTAAATGCTGAGGTAACGCCCGAAAACGGATTTACAAATTGCTGCACAATGGTGGGCTCAGTTTCCAGCGTGGCGCCGTGGGTTCCGAATTGTGCACTCGTAAATAAAAATGATGCGTCGAGCTCCGTTGGATTATTTGGATTAATATTCAGTTTATCGAAGCCTTTGTTACAACTGTAAATTACTGGAAAGCAGATGATAATGGCTATAATTCTAATTAAATTTTTCATATTTTATATAGGATTAGAATTTTATATTTAAGTTAAATCCGTAGGTACGTGTTGTGGGTAACGATGCCTGCTCATACCCGGTTAGGTTATCGCCGCTTGACGCTATTGCTTCCGGATCAATGTTAGGTGTATATTTCTTGATGATCAGTACATTGTGGCATACCGCAGAAAGCACCATGCTTTTCACATATTTTTTATTGATAAATCTGGATAAGTCATACCCTAAAGAAAGGTTTCTTAACTTCACAAAGCTTGAGCTGTAAATAAATGGGTCTAAAATATTCGTTGAACGATAACTGGCGTAAAAATCTTCTGCATTTACGGCAGTGGTATTGGGTAATCCATCGGTAGCATTTACACCGGGAAAAATTACGCCACCCTGCCGGCCAGGTAAAGACTCTTTTGATAAACCTTCTCTTAATAAATTTAAACTGGTACTGGAGAGCACTTTACCTCCTGCCTTATAATCTACATGGGCAACAAAAGTAAAACCTTTGTAATTCAATGTATTTAACCAGCCTCCTGTTGCTGTAGGCAGGCCGCTGCCAAAATTAACCGGTGTAGCACTTGCTACCGGCTTGCCTCCTGATAATACGATATTTCCCGCAGCATCCCGTTTATAGGTTGCCCCTCTGATCTGGTTAAGCGGTAATCCTACTACGTCTACAATAGAGCCAAAAAACTCAGGACTGCCCACTACCAGTTGAGATTGGTTGTTCGCTAAGGATAATACTTTTGAAGAGTTGAAAGCAGAGTTAAAAGCCGTTTTCCAGGTAAATTTGTTGTTTTGGACCGGTATTAATTCGAGGTTAAATTCTAATCCTTTGTTCTCTAAACCACCTAAGTTAACCAGTGTGGTGCTGTATCCGGTTGCTGCAGACAGGCTGATTGGCACGGCCTGATTGGTTGTTTTTTTATTGTAGGCAGCTACATCCAGGTTTACCCTGTTGTTGAACATGCGTAACTCGATGCCTATTTCTTTTTCATTTACGCCAAAGGGCTTAATTTGAGTATTTGGGGAGGCTGTACCGTTTATACTGCCTAGCGGAAGCCCGTTAAATGAATTTTGAGCAAGCGCAAATGTTAAGGCATTATAAGGACCAACACCCTGGGCACTTCCTGTTTCTGCGACAGCAAGCCTCAACTTTCCAAAATTTAACCATTTTGCTTTTGGAAGTAATTCCGAAAAAACGAAACTTCCACTAATGGAAGGATAGAAATAATGATCTATATCTCTAGCTAGTACCGAATACCAGTCTGAACGGCCGGTAATATTTAAGAAGAATAAGTCTTTATAAGAAAATTCTGCAGTACCATACAATGAATTAACGGTTTGTTTGGTCAAATTGTAAGTCGAATTTGCTGTAACTCCGTTACCAATGGTATATAACCCCCTGATGTAAAAGTTAGTCACCGACTCGCTAAATGTAGACGTAGTTAAAGGAAAGTTATTGCCACCTACGGTTGCATTAAATGAAAAGTCTTTCCATTTATGCCCGCCACCCAGCAAAAAGTCAAAATTATTCTGGCGTGTACTTGCGGTGTTTATTCCGTAGCTACCGTTATACAGTCCTGCCGGCGCGGCAGATACGGCCAGCGTACCAGTTGGCGTGTTCGATTCATAGGTGCTTTGCAAAAGATCCATATTGGCCCTGCCCTGCAAATACAACCAATCGAAAAACTGATAGCGCACCACAGCTGTACCCAACAAATGATCTTTGGTTTGTCGTTGAAACTGGTTGGCCAAGATCCAGTATGGGTTGGTAATGGTAGCAAATCTCGAAGTAGGTGTTTCATTTCCGTTGGCATCTATTGCGCCTGCTTTAAGTACGTCAAAAGAGATGGAATTAGCCAACCTGTAAATTGATGTTGGAATGGAGTTGCCCTGTACGCCTACCAATGGTGGATTATTATTAAACTGGTGATCATAGTTCACGTAAAACTGTGCAGATAATTTTTCAGTAAGTTTATAGTTAATGCCCACGTTAAAAATCTTTTTGTGGAAATCGTTATTTGGCACAATACCCTGCGCATCCTGATTAGCAAGCGACACGCGGAAACTTCCTTTATCATTACCACCAGAAATGGCCACGGTATTACTCCATGATGGTGCAAGCCTAAAAAACGTTTTTATGCGATCTTTAACTGGCGCATACGGACGCTGAACGCCGTCGAATTGATAGGTTGGTACATTATCAAATGGTACTCCAAAACTCCAGGCACCAGAACTTTGCGCCGTACCTTGTGATGACGGACGAATATTGTTCTCACCTTGTCCGTATTCATATTGAAAATCTGTAAAATCCAGTGCCTGGTTGATGGTAAAATTAGAATTGAAATCAATCCCAATTCCAGTATTTTTAGATCCCGATTTTGTGGTGATAATAATCGCGCCGTTAACCGCACGCGAACCATACAAAGCCGCAGCAGTAGATCCTTTCAGCACAGTCATCGATTCGATGTCATCCTGATTGATTCCTTGTAAATTATCGCCCTGGTCTACATTTTGTGTATAACCATTGCTACTGCTCGCGCCCTGCGACATGGGCAAACCATTGATGACAATGAGCGGCGAATTATCTGCGGTGAAAGAAGATTGTCCACGCAAACGGATCTTGGTACTTCCACCTGGTCCTGCAGCGGGTGGAGATACGTCCAATCCGGCCACCTGGCCCTCAAGTGCATTGGCCAGGTTGGTGGTACGGTTGGTTTGTAATGCCTGTACATCGGCTTTTTGAGCTGCATAACCCAAGCTTTTCGCTTCCCGCTTTATACCGAGCGCGGTTACGATCACCTCGTTCAAAGCATTTGTAACTGCTTCCATAGCTACATTAACTACAGTTTTTGCATTTACGGTTATTTCTACGGGTTTATAACCAACAGATGTGAACACCAATACCGCGTTGTTATTGGCCACATTTATGGTATAACCACCTGATGTATTGGTTATAACAGCGTTCCGCGTTCCCTTTTCAGCTACGCTTACGCCAGGCAAAGCCACACCCTTTTCATCGGTAACTTTACCTGTAATCCCGATAAAAGCAACTGTTAATTTTTTGCTTGTTACAGATTTATTCAAAACTGCATTGCTTAGCCCACCAGCTGATGCCATTATGGACTCGAAAAGCAGGAATAACGTTAACACGGTATACGTCAATACCAGTGGAAGTAATTTTTTTTTCATCATTATAGTTTGGTTAGAATTGGTTTTTTAATAAGCTACTTATAGTTCCTTTGAAGACGATCTGAAATCCGTTTAGAACATAAGCAGTGTGAGCAGCAAGGTGCCGCGGTTGGGACCTTAAGTAAATCTATCTCATATCAACATGTTGGTTAGTTCATTAATCGCTGTTTCTAATCCTATCAGGCTAACCTGTCTAGGCAAACACCTGCTCTGCAGAAAACAGGTGTAAGCGTAGGAGCATTATTTTCTTTACTATTTGGTTTCGAAACAGTTATGTTACTTAAGCAAATAAAGACAACTTTAACGAAAAGCAATTTCAGTATTACCGCAAAAAATTGTAACATATTAACATAGATGGATCTTTCCGAATTTTCTTCCGATTTAATAAAGTATCAAAAACATACTTGTATATCAATCACTTATAAAAATTCTTCAGCATAAAACCAATCTATCGTACAAATAATAAAACCTGGCGTTGTTAACATACCTAAGCAACAATTGCTCATGATATGCATTTATATTGTACATAATTTTTAATTTCATGTTATCGTTAACCAATTATAAACATGAAGGCTACTTTAAAAAAGGCTACTCCGAACCCGGAGCATTCTTTTAATATCCGTAAAGATATCGGACATGCGATATTAAGCGCCTGGCATTATCATCCCGAATGCGAACTATTGGTGGTTAAAAGAACCTACGGCACCTGCCTGATCGGCGACTATGTGGGTCCTTTTAAAAATGGTGACGTATTTTTATTTGGATCAAACCTGCCACATACTTTCCGGTGCGAACAGGAATATCTGGAAAACGATATCGAAAAAGTTGGCGAAACCATCGTGATTCTTTTTCAAAACACCGTATGGGGCGATACATTTTTAAGTCTTCCCGAAATCAGTCCGATTGTTAAATTGCTCCATACCAGCAAACTGGGTTTACGTTTAAAAGGCGCAACTAAACGAAAGGTTGGGAAAATAGCAGAAGAAATGCTGAACGAATCGCCTTCACGTAAATTAATCAGTTTATTGTCTGCCTTAGAAATCGTAGCGGCCACGAAAGAATACGAAATTATATCAAAAAATGGCTTTAACCTGGAAGTGAACAGCATCGACCAGAGTCGCATCAACACTATTTTTGAATATACTTTTAATCATTATCACCAAAAAGTAGCAATTGAGGACGTGGCTGCCCTGATTAACATGGGAAAACACTCGTTTTGCAGGTACTTTAAATCTAAGACCAAAAAAACCTATATCCAGTTTTTAATGGAAGTAAGGATTGGAAATGCCTGCAGATTGCTGGTAGAAGAGGAATTTAACATGACGGAGGTGGGCTACGCCTGCGGCTACAACAATATTTCTCATTTTTATCATCAGTTTAAAGCACTTACGAAAAAAAATCCGATGGATTACAGGTCCAATTATATTAAAACTGAAGAGAAGAAATTTGCTGAGTAGCCTCAGTTCGGTTATTAAACTAGTATTAGTTTTAGCACATATTCCTTGGCGATCGTCATGCTGAATTTATTTCAGCATCTTTCTTGCAAATAACAAACTTTGATCTTAAAAACTATACTTTGAAGATCAATGTTGATTTTTTTTTCGCTCTATGCCGCTGTGGCATGGTAGTTTTTCGCGGTTGTTAGTTGTTTCTAATGGAGCTCAAGAATGCTGCGCATTTTGGAGCGCCAAAGTACCCAAAGCGCTCTGTCAATCCAGCAATGGGCCTTTTACACAATCCTATACACATCAAAAAAACAGCGGCACTTTGTTTAATCAGGTATTGTTTATATTTTCTTTGGTCTGATTGAGCCCTACGGGGTTTGTGTTCAATACTTCTTTAAAACTTTAAATTAGCGTTTATGAACACAAAACTACTGCGTTTTAGGTTTGGCAATGCTATTTGTTCTATTCGGCATCTGTTTTTTGATTTTTCAGGCCCTTGGGATTGACGGCGTTCTTCGGTTAAAACAATGTGTTATTTGAGGAAGCTAGCAAAACGCCTAAAAAATTAAACTCAAAAAGATGTGTCCAAACGATAGGCCTAAGCGGGATCCGATAGTTATCGGATGACGACCACTCTATTGGAGTCTGTCATTGATATTCGTAGCAAAGTGAAAAGCTACAAAGTAATCAATCAGCCCGTACAAACCCGTAATTTTAGTATCGCAGCATTTTATTGTATTATATTGACATGATGGTGTAAATATCCTTTAAAAGCATTTATTTGCCTTTCAATTTTACCGCCTGGATATGTAAAGTAAGTTTAAAGCTCATTTTCTATCCAAAAAATCTAAACCAAATCATTATGAGAATCTATAATACCTCGAGCGGGATTATTATCAATCACCATAACCAATATTTCTTAAGCGAAGAAAAAAACTGGGATACATTCGTTAACAGGAGTAATCTCTTTAAAGTAGTAAGTAACGAGTTGCAAAATCTTAAACCTAACGAAGATTTACAGGCACTCACCCATTCCGCTGTTTTAACACCCATCGGCAGCCAGGAAGTATGGGCATCTGGTGTTACTTATTTCCGGAGCAGGGAAGCCAGAATAGAAGAGTCAAAAGATGCAAAAGGTGGCGATTTTTATGCCAGGGTGTATGATGCAGACCGGCCCGAGCTTTTTTTTAAATCACCCGCTTACCGTACGGTAGGTCCGGGAGAAAACATCCGCATCAGGGCAGATTCTAAATGGAATGTGCCTGAACCGGAACTGACCCTATTTATTTGCTCCTCAGGCACTATAGAAGGTTATACCATAGGTAATGATGTTTCTTCGAGAGACATTGAGGGCGAAAATCCGCTTTACCTGCCGCAGGCAAAATCTTACAATGGAGCAGCCGCTTTAGGTCCCTGCCTTCTGGTGCCAGAAAAACCGATAGATCCGGACACCCGTATTAGTATCGAAATAACCAGAACTGAAGCGGTTATTTTTCAGGAGGAAATATCCATTAATCAGATGAAACGTAAGCATAAGGAATTGGTAGATTACCTGTTTCTGGAATTAGATTTCCCTCATGGAACTTATTTAATGACCGGTACAGGAATCATCCCCGCTGATGATTTCACTTTACAAAGCGGAGATACGGTAAAAATAAGCATTTCGGAGATTGGCTCACTGATCAATGTAGTTGCCTGATCAACACGGGCAAACCAAGGCTAGGCTCCCCACCTCCCCCGGCTCGGATGAAAAGATTGGTTAACCAATGCACTCACCAACTAAAAAAGAAATTAAAAATAGCACAATTAGTATATTCTGGATATGAAACCATATAGAAGTTCAACCTGGTTTGGAAAAAAAGATAAAATGGGCCTCATCTACCGCAGCTGGATGAAAAACCAGGGCATGCCCGAAGACATGTTTGACGGCAGGCCGGTGATCGGGATCTGTAATACCTGGTCGGAATTAACGCCCTGCAATGCCCACTTGCGTGATATTGCTGAAAGTGTTCGCCGCGGGGTTTTGGAGGCCGGAGGCTTTCCGCTCGAATTCCCCATCATGTCGTTAGGCGAAACGCTCTTAAAACCTACTGCTATGTTGTTCCGTAACCTTGCCAGTATGGATGCGGAAGAATCGATCAGGGGCAACCCTATTGATGGTGTGGTACTATTAACGGGCTGCGATAAAACTACCCCTTCTACGCTAATGGGCGCGGCCAGTGTAGATCTGCCTACTATTGTGGTGCCCGGCGGGCCCATGTTAAACGGAAAATACCGTGGCGAGGACATCGGCTCCGGAACCAGTGTATGGAAACTGACGGAAGACTTAAAGAGAGGTGAAATAACTTATGATGAATACGCAGAAGTAGAAAGTTGCATGTCGCGTAGTCCGGGTCACTGTATGACGATGGGAACAGCTTCCACGATGGCCTGCATGGTAGAAGCCTTAGGCATGAGCCTTTCGGGTGGTGCGTCTATACCCGCCGTTGATTCGCGCAGGAAAAGGCTTGCCCAGCTATCCGGGAGGCGAATAGTTGAAATGGTTAAAGAAGACCTGAAAATTTCCAAAATACTCACCCGCGATGCTTTTGAAAATGCCATTAAGGTAAATGCCGGAGTGGGCGGTTCCTCTAACTTTATTATTCACCTTACCGCTATTGCCGGGCGTATGGGGGTACCGCTCAACTTAGAAGATTTTGATGATATCGGCAGTAAAATGCCACTGCTGGTTAACCTGATGCCCTCAGGCAAATTTTTGATGGAGGATTTTTACTATGCCGGCGGTATACCTGCCGTTTTAAAACAAATGCAACCGGTGTTAAAAATGGATACCCTGACCGTAACCGGAAAAACCCATACCGAAAACATTGCTGGCGGCGGAATCAACTACAATAAGGAAGTGATTTATGAATTTGAGCAGCCCATTATTCCCGAAGCCGGAATCACCGTATTGAAAGGTAATCTTGCCATCAACGGAGCCGTAATAAAACCATCTGCAGCAACGCCCGCTTTAATGCAGCATCGTGGTCGCGCTGTTGTGTTTAAAGATATTGAAGATTACCATGCGCGGGTAGATGACCCTGATCTGGATATCGATGAAACGTGTGTAATGGTTTTGCAAACAGTTGGTCCGGTTGGCTATCCGGGTATGCCCGAAGTGGGCAACATGACCTTACCTAAAAAATTACTGGATAAAGGCATTACCGATATGGTCAGGATCTCTGACGGCAGAATGAGTGGTACAGCTTATGGTACGGTTGTGCTGCACGTATCGCCAGAGTCGGCCATTGGGGGCAATTTAGCATTGGTAGAAGACGGAGACATTATAGAGCTGGATGTAGCCAACAAACGCATCCACCTGGAAGTAAGTGATGAAGAACTGGCCATCAGGCGGAGTAATTGGGTACAGCCCCCTCCCCTGGCCACACGTGGCTATGCAAACTTATACATTAAACATGTGCAGCAGGCAGATAAAGGTGCCGATCTGGACTTTTTAATAGGTGGCTCGGGCCCAACCGTAACCAGAGACTCCCATTAATAAAAACATGGATGTACTGATTCTTTCCGGCTGTATCCTGATGCTGGTACTATTAATTGCCTGGGCAAAAGTGAATACTTTCCTGGCATTTTTAATCGTATCGGTAACGGCGGCTTTATTGTTAGGTATGCCCGCCACCCGTATTCCGCAAACGGTTAATAAGGGATTGGGAGACACCTTAGGGTCGCTGTCCATCATCATCGTTTTAGGGGCCATGCTCGGCAAACTCGTGGCCTTTAGCGGTGCTGCGCAAAAAATAGCCACGGTATTAAAAAACACCTTCGGTCATAAATACATTACCTGGGCCATGTCTTTAACCGGTTTTATAGTAGGCATCCCCTTATTTTACAACGTTGGCTTTGTATTGCTCATCCCCATTATTTTTTCGGTAGCCTACAACTATAAGTTACCGCTGGTGTATGTGGGTTTGCCCATGCTGGCCTCGCTATCTGTGATGCATGGTTTTTTGCCACCGCATCCCTCGCCCATGGCTTTAGTCACCCAATTTCATGCAGATCTGGTGAAGACCTTCATTTATGGTTTAATCGTGGCTATACCGGCTATCATTATTGCCGGTCCTGTTTTTGCAAAAGCATTAATTAATATGCGATCTAAACCAACAATTAGCCTAAAGGCCGATGACTTACCCGATTATGAATTGCCGGGGATCACCAATAGCATAATTTCTGCATTGTTACCAGTACTAATTATTTTAGGCACCACCTTAATCAGCAGGCTATGTAGCGACAACACAACTGTGGTAAATTTTGCCAGGTTTATCGGCGACCCAACCATGGCCATGATACTCACCATTTGTATTGCAACCTATACCCTCGGGATGAGGTTAGGTAAAAAGCTGACCGATATTATGGCCATTTATGTTGAGGCAGCAAAAGACATCGCCATGATTCTCTTCATCATCGGGAGCGCAGGCATTTTGAAACAGGTATTTGTAGAAACTGGCGTAAGCAACAGCCTTGCTGTAATTTTGAAAGGATTAACGCTGCCGCCTTTGTTATTGGCCTGGTTAATCACCGCGGTGTTAAGGCTTTGCCTGGGTTCGGCTACCGTTGCCGGCCTCACGGCTGCTGGTATTGTTTACCCACTTATTGGCCCTCATGGTGCCGACCCCAATTTAATGGTGCTCGCCGTTGGCTCAGGCAGCCTGTTCTGCTCTCACGTAAACGACTCCTCTTTTTGGCTGTTTAAAGAGTATTTGGGATTAACCATCAAACAAACATTTTTGTCCTGGTCGCTGATGGAAACATTGGTTTCCGTAATTGGGATTATTGGGATATTGATTTTGGATCAGGTGAAGTAGGACTTGAACTTGCTATGTTTCTAGAGAATAGCTGTAAATGCTACATTAAAATGGCCCTAATAAATCCATGATTTCTCAATCGGCATTTTCAGGAAATGTACTTATATAGCACATCTTAATATTGAATAAGATACATTTACAATATGACATTTTACTTTAAGAATCTTCGCCTCTCAATCTTTCTTATTTATGAGTATTTTTTTATTTGACTAGTTTGAATTTGCATTTTTGATATTTTGCACACTATATTTAGCATTTATATACTATCTTAATTATGCCTCAATTTAAATTTAACATCATCTCCAGGACCGATATTGAAAATAGTCTCGGTGGTGCCCAAATGATCTACGCCATCGATTATGACGGGCCAGAAAACCTCTTGGTTACGGGCTGTGCTGGAAGTGGAAAAACAACTGTTAGTCTCATGCGCGCTGAACGTTTAATTAATCTTGAAAAAAATGTTCACATCATCACCTTTCATGATCTCCTGGTGACCAATCTGAAAAATAGTGCCACTAAAGAACTTGCACCAAATATTTTGAAGTATCATGGTTGGTATTACCGGGAAAGCGAGTATAATGAGGTGGACGGAGTGGAAAGGAAGAAAGTAGAGGATATGACTTACGAAGAAATGGCTGAGGAACTCAAAAATTATGGTTCAATAGACGAATTTATCATTGATGAGGGACAGAATTTTTCTGAAGCATTCCATAAGATACTAATGGAAAAATGTAAGGTAATAGCAATCGGTGCGGACAATGCTCAAAAAGTTCATAATGGATTAACTACGGAACAGATCACAGCAAAAATGAAGTTGAAAGGAGAGGTAAATTTCGTCCAATTACAATATAACTATAGAAACACCTTTGAGATATATAATTTTGCCCGATATTTTCTGCCCTTAAATGAGCGTGTTAACAATGAGCGCGCAATTGATAAAATCCCAAAGGGACGAAGTGCGAAGCCCACATTTTTTATAGTTCCTGATAAAGATAGCGAACTTGCTCAACTTTATACCCTGTTAAAAGATGCAGGCGACCGTAACGTGGCCATAATCGTTTATCATGTGCACGAGGTTACATATTATTATGATGCGATCGCCGCTTTAGGAATAGGTTGCTCTAGACACCATAACAAAGATCATGTTCATGAATTGGAGAACGTATTAGTTACTACATATAAATCCTCGCAGGGATTAGAATTCCAAACGGTTATTATGCCAAATATGGAAACTGTTGGGTCAAAATATTACCAAACTGACCAGCATTATTATATTGGATCGACACGTGCAAAAGAAAATCTATATCTGCTAGCTCAAGGAGAAAATGTGCCTGGATATTTTAATAAATTTGATGTCGGAAGTTATCAACTGACAAAAACTGGAAAATTAACCAAGCCAACTATTGCGGCACCTAAAAAACTAGAAGATGATGATCTACCATTTTAAGTATACTAGACATGGAATATAAAAAACTGGAAACGACACGTTTGAGAGCGCTTTGTAAGGAAAAAAATTTGGATGATAAGGGGAATAAGGAGGTATTGATAAGAAGACTTAAGGGATGGGACTTACAAAAAGAGCCTCAAGATAAACAATTAGCACTTGTCGATGTAGGCGAATCCAAACCGCAATCAAATACCGGATCCAAACGTTGTACGCTCTTTATCCATTTAAAAGCGTCGAACATATCTCACTACTTTAACGCAGGCATAATCTATCCGCTTGTTCTGGAAGAAAGTGAAATTTATATTAAAGAAAACAGGAAAAAGGATATTTTCACCTTATTCCCTAATAATATTTTGCTTAGCCCAGGTCCAGTTAATTCATTCTTAGATGATGACGCATTACTCGATATTCTCTCAGACGAAATCGAACTAATAGAAATTCCAGGTACTCCACTGCTTCGTAGCGAAACCCCAATTCCGCTGTCCAGAATAAAAGGGATTGTGTTTAATTCAGCAGCGGCGAGATCTACGTTTATTTCCTCCGCCAAAACCTTTCCCGACTTTTTTGTAGAGGAAAAAATATGCTTCGTTTCTACCAGACTTGCATCCATAACAATTGATATGGATAATGTTAAAATAGGTGAAAATGCCAAAATTGATCAGTGGCATGATATTATGGACAGATATGATAAACTACTAGGGATGTTTGCGTTCATGAAAAATTCTGGGGTGTTTTTTTCCGATCGCGAAAGTATATTTGAAGAATATACACATAATTACCTCGCGGCACTTAGTGTGGTCAATGCTGCGGTGGTTCCGAAATCTACACGGGATATTGGTCTATATAAATACATCATTTTTCCCGGCGAAATTGAATTAACTACTGTTCAGCGCCTATTGTTTCAACGAATACTTAAAGCCATTTATGAAAATGTGGATTTGGATATCGATTTTGCAATAACCATTTTAAATGCCGCCTTGGCAAGTGAGCTTTCTACCATAGAAGAGCAAAAGGAATTGGGAATAATCATTGAACTCTTTGAAAGGTTACAGGAAAAGCAGATCTCCTATAAAGATGTTGCCTTCCATGGAGCGATCAGCAAAAATTATCCCGTACTGGCATTGCTATTTCTCTCTAGGTTTCCAAATAAAAGTAGACAACACACTGATAAACAAGCAGTAAGAAACAATTTCCTTGATAATAACTCTCCATTGAGCAAAAGTGTTTCTGAATTCTTACTGTCTGTACTGGGGCTTTACTATGGATATAAAACCATGATAAAGGAAGATACAAATATTAATCTGGTTGACCCGTTTTTTGCGTCTGTCAGTCAAAAATACCAGTCTATCAAATTTAGGTTAACTTCCTTTATCGACAGGTTCGTAATGGAAAGTGCTTATTGGTTTGCAATTAATGGACTGAACATCAATAAAAAATTTTCATTCCTTGATTACCAACGGCCAGAATTTAAGGATGCAAGTACAGTTAGGGCGGGTGCTTATGAATATCAGAATTTTTCGTATTCAGTATTAGGTGTGCCTATAACGGTCTTCCGTAGAATAAACAAAATAGATATCCTGTTTGAATTGTTGGATAAAGCTTATTCATATAATGTACCGGCCAGTTCGGTTCTCGTTCACCATATGATATCAAATTTTGGCATGACTAAGATGCAGTTATTCGAACTCATCAAGGAAAATGCTTCTAAGATCGATTTGGATGATATCAATCAATTAATGGAGTTTGATAAGCGACCGAAGACCAGAAAATAATGGATATTAACGTTCTCCTCACTGCTCTTGAAACCAAATCTGCTGCCGAATTCGATGTTTGGCTGATTAAACACGAAAAGGAATTATCAAACTTCCTTTATAGACTTTCAGGTCCTGATCTGCATGGAATGGATTTTGATAGGATTTTTTTCAGCTCGATCGCCAAGTCAGCAGCTTATAATAGTTTTAAAGCAAGTGGTTCTACTGCTGAGCCATTTATCTTTTTCGTGGAAATGGTTTCGGTTGCTGCTGAGCGGCTAGCCCTTATCCAAATAGATTCGATGTTGCTTACACTCTTGGCTCATGTGCCAGAAAACGCAGCTCGTTACCGGTTGGAAGCACTTAGTGAATTTTCGCAGGTAGAAGATGTTTCAAAAGATTATTTCACCAAGCTACCGGTAGTGCTGGCCTTGTTGGCAAAAGCCCAGTTGATCGGAGAAGAGGCAAATTATAGGTCGTTGATCGATATTCTTGTATTTTTTATTGAAAAAGCAAGAAAGGCTTTTAATAAATTAGGCAAAAGTGGATATATCACGTGCTTAAATGAGCGCTGCTCAGATCCAGAATTAATTGCTGCCTATCCAATACTTGAACACCCAGTGATTAGGGCAATGATAACAGGTGAAGAGTTGTTTTCTGTAGAGACGGTTACTGTTTTGCGGGACAGGCTGGAGCCTTCTGAGTCCATTAAGATAATTTTTCATCAACTAAATAGCGAATATTACGCTCATAGAGAGATTAATCATCCAGCAGGAAACTGGTGGGGATATGACAACAGAACTATATTGGGTGAAGTTTTGCGCAGGGGAAGAACAGATTTTAGAAAATCATATGGGGAGATAACTACAGATGATAAGGTTTTACTATATTGTTTTTTCAATATGAAAAAGCATTTTTACACATCATATGCAGTATTCGAACTAATCCTCCCATCCTTAAAGACTTTCTTCAACAACACTGATTACAAACCTATTATGATCGATCTTGGTTGTGGCCCCATGACTTCAGGGCTTGCACTAGCGGATCTTATTAAAACTACTACGGGAAATGCATTGTCGTTTACTTATATTGGAGTGGATATCGCTCCGGCAATGCTAAGACGGGCAAAAACGTTCGAAGTGTCGGATATATTTTCTGAAAGCACCTTTTATTACCACGAGAACTGGAACGATATTGACTTTGGGGTGCTGTATGCAGTCGCTGGAAAAAATAATCCTGTTCTTATCAATGCCTCTTATCTTTTTGCAAGCGATTCACTTTTGCCTGCTGATCTGGCAATATTTGTGGCTGACATTACGAAATTTTGGGATCATGTTTATTTTGTGTTTCAGAATCCGGACAATGATATACGTAACACGAAATATCTTGAGTTTAAATCACTTGTCCAGCATCACAGACTGACGGAGAACACGGAGACGATCAGGTATAAAACAGTGTCATCAGAGTCAAATGAGAAAGTCTATTACGAAATATTGGAGATAATGAGATAATAATTCTATATAATGTCTATTTTCGGCCGTATAATTGCGATAGTGAAATGGTAGTAGAGATATGACACATTTATTTGATTTGTTTAATCCGGCTCCGGATAATTTTGGACAGGGTAATCCTGATCCTACAAAAGCAGTTCCTGGACTTACCTATATTCCGGATTTCATCAGTCAAGAAGAAGAAAACGAACTTCTTTTGAATATCAACCAGAATGAGTGGCTGAGTGACCTAAAGCGGAGAGTACAGCACCTAGGATGGAAATATGATTATAGGGCGCGCAATATTGATTATTCTATGTATCTCGGACAGCTTCCGTCATGGGCATTAAACATTGCAGCGCGTCTCTATGACCGTAAACTCACGACAGATTTAGCCGACCAAGTAATTATCAATGAGTATAAGCCAGGACAAGGCATAGCCAACCATGTGGATTGTGAGCCCTGCTTTGGAAATTCAATAGTTTCCTTGAGCCTTGGATCAGCCTGCATTATGAACCTAGTCAACTTGGAAAGCAAACAAAAGATTGAAATTGTGCTGGAACCCAGAAGTGCAGTAGTCATTAAGGATGAATCTCGCTATAAGTGGTCGCATGGTATTCCTTCCAGGCTTGCCGACACCATCAACAATCAATATGTAAGAAGATCTTTACGCTTGTCCATGACTTTTAGAAAAGTGGTGTTGAGATAGTCACTCTTTGATCTGATAAGTCTCTTCTAACTGTTTATTGTAAAATATATCGGTAAAGCGTATGTAGCGCCACTGAATTTTCATGAAATAGCCAGCTATTAGATGATTACCTTTCGAAATGTCATTGAAATCCTCAGACCTCTATTTATCCTGACGCCAAAAATATCGTCAGCTAAACGCCCAGGAATCCCATGCGACCATTTGTATCTGGCGTCACCTTTCAAACAAATCGCACTGCGTGCCTCTAGGATAGCATCAATTTTCAATTTTGATTCCAGATTGATAAAATTCATTATACTAGTTGAAGAAAGACTGATTGATATAATTGTATCAGCAAAGCAGGGTTCACAGTCTATGTGATTACTAATTCCTTGACCTGGTCTATATTCGTTTACAATAACCTGGTCCGGGATTTCGTCAGCTATACCACATTCTTTCAGACTTATGGCAATTTTTTTTACCCAGTGTGGCAAAGGGCCAAGGCACATAGATTTATCGATCGATCTCTCCCGATAGTTGTATTTCCATCCATAATGCTGTACCCTTCTTTTAAGTTCTACAAGCCATTCCTCAGCGTTGATCATTGCCAAAAGTTCATTCTCATCGTCTTCAGAGATAAAATCAGGATAGTAAGTGAGCCCAGAAATAACTTCAGATCGAATTACTTTTAAAGACTTAGTTTCTTTAGTCTTGAAATAGGGACTTGATTTGATAGGACAGTTTAGATGAATATTTTCCATGATCATAGTTAATTTAGCGCAAAGTTTTTAATAGTACTCGAATTTACCATCAGCATTTATGCTTATGGTAAGATAAACCGTTAACGCAAAGATACAAATCTGCCTTTTAAATTACTAAAATTTTTAGCAATTTATTTCACAGAAATATGCTTTTTAGTTCATTAGCTTTTGATTATTTATTATGCAAAATATATTCTGTACTAACTCAGAGGATTTATTGCTTGAGTTATTTTTAGCTAAAAATTTGTTGAAAGTTATAAGTAATTTATTCACCTTTACAACACGCTTTCATTATCCAGCCGCAATTACCTCAGTAGCTTTACCCACAAACATCGCCTGGGCCTTCCAAAACCAAACCAATACACATATACTAATATCTGTATTATGCAATTTATAAGTTTTTAATTAGAATCCTTTACCCGCTCCCTGATCAGCCAGGTAGCCTCAAACAATTTCAACAATTGCTCGTAAACGATAATGACTTCAAATTTGCTCAGCCTTTCTTCCATGAAGCAGGTGTTCAGCGCATCGTGGAGCCAGGTGTGCAGGATTTTTTTGTACCCGTCCAGCTGATAGATCCTGAACATTTTCTGGAGTACAGATGAAGGCTTTACGATTTCCCGAATGCTCAGGTTTTCAGGATAGTTACGTAGCTTTTTCTTTTCTGTTTTGATGTAGCATTTTGCAATTTCACTTTCCTGTTTGTGATCGAAGTCAAGTTTGCCAGGCTTTTGGTTTTTTAAGAGCCAGGCCGCCTCGATCAGCTTTATGGTCAGTTCGTAATTGTACACCAGGAAGGCTGGGCTACATTTTTTTGGTTTTTCGGATTCGAACGCGGCATCGTTTCGCCAGCGTTTCAGCATCTTCAAATGATCGGGCAACCATGCGTGACTAAAAAACTCGTGTACCACTTTTATCGGATCTGTTATTTCATCCTTGTTGAGATAAACGATCCTGTTATCTGTTGTCTTTTTTGCCTGCTTCTTCATCGCCTTACCTATTGATCTGTAAAACTTCTTCGATCTGTATCTGGTTGGTGTTTTTCAAGGCGGCATCATCAGCTGCAGATTGAGCAAGCAATTCTATTTTCTCCTTGCACATCCCTTTGGCCAACGATACAAAAGAAGCCACCTTTTGATAAAGACGCTCCGCATCTTGCCGCGAAACCGTAAAATCATCTTTATAGCGTGAACCAGAATAGCTCTTTGCCATGAGTTTAAATAGCCGCTCATCTTCGGCAGTGGACAGGAAAAGTTGCAAAGGCTTTTCAGAAAAGCAGGTACACAAACGGAGCAGGCGGTAAAGGTTATGGAACTCCGAACGGTAAGCAATATGAACCCTCAACAAACAGATACAAGTTTGTTCTACGGCCTGATGGAGCATAAAGGCACAAATACTGAACTGTTCCTTCTCCAGACATTCGGATGCGCACATCAAAAAACCATCAGCCAGTGGTATGCGGTGTTCATAATGCCTTATTGCTTTGATTGCGCCCTTTGTGGGGATAAATGCAGGTATCGGATCATGGTCTGTTAGACCATCTTTACTGTAGCGCAGTTTTCCACGGCTCAGCACGCTGATAAAAAAGCGGCTGTTTTGCTGTACTGCCTCGATAACCGATTGCCTGCCGTGGCCGATAATCGTAATTGTTCCATGCTGATAATCGGCATTGGCAAAATCCTGCATTTCGTAATCTATCCGGGTTGCCGTTTCGGTAATTGCCAACAGGCAATAGTCTCATTTAAAAAAATCTTGATTGTCATTGAAGCAGCCCCGGGACATCTGCGTGTAGCTGTTCTGCGAAAAGCTGAAGATCTGGAGCGGTTCGAACTTCCGGGCGAGCCGATGGATGAACGCCCTGAAATGGACAGCGTGTTCGGCTTCTGGTGATAATTTTGGTTCCATATTGATCTCATTTAAATTTCTTTCAAATGAGTCCTGGAAGTGGTCGGCAAAATAAGGCGTGAAACCCACTTCCCGTCTTAGTGGCCCTGAGAAGCCATGGATACGGAAAAGCAGGCCCACGCCTATGACGTGAGCACTACACTTACCTCTCGTATCCGTTTGAAATTTCTCAGGTTTCTAAGACGAGACTCGAAGTGCGAATGCTTCAATATTTTGTGAAGTAATCGCTAAAAATAATTCTTTATTATTTCATACCCAAACGTAGTGAAAATTCTTGACAAAAACAAACTATTAGTATTTTTTAATTTACTAATAGTTCTTTTTTATAAATGAATAGTAACTTATTGACGACTTTAGTTATAAACGTAATAATATGGCTAATTGGAAGAACAATAATAATAATCCCGAAAAAGATCTTTCGTCAATAGGTGCAATGTTTGAAATCAACAAGATCAAAAAGATGTATGATATTTCTGAGTTGTATCCGACTAAGATTATTAAATTGTTAGGCATCAATTCGGAACGGTATTCTGTGAAGTTGGCTGATCCTGAAAAGTTCACCGTTTCTGAAATACTACGTTTAGCATACATACTAAATATTGACCCAAATCTGATCGTTAATGTGATACAGGCAGAAACAGAAAAGAAGATTATAAGCAAGATCAGCTTAAATAGAGCTAAGCAGGCTAGGTAAAACAATCATGTGGATACCGATTTCGTTAACAGAATTAAAAGAATGCATTTCACATGCTGAATTAAAACTTGATGGTGAGTCGCTGAATTTCTGGAACCTTATAAAAATTCCCCCCCAGAAATGGAAGGAAAAAGAATATGGAAACGATGGCGGAGGATTTTGGGCAGTTGCTGTTTTCGGAAATACAGTAATTTTTTATAATGATATAGAAGATGGGTTTAATATTTCGTCATATGCAGTTTATGGACAGATTAGCGAATATGCATCAGAACAAGCTGAACTTAATTGGGTCGTAGAACGAATCTACAATTCATTAAAACAGAATGCTCAACTATAATGTCAACTACCAATGCACACAAGTGATTTGACAAGCAAGATGCTTGCATATCGATATCTTAAAGATTTTTTAGCTTAACTACCACCTTCGCCAATCCGCGGAATGTTGGCATCAATTTAACATAACAACACAACTCAAAAGCCTTAAATAAATATGGGACATAATATCAATACTTTGATTGGACGTTTGCCAATAAATATCGACAAAGTAGAAAAATATGGATTAGCAGTTGCTGTTGAAAGTAATTATGCCATCGTCTTTTTAGACGACGACCATCTTTTTCATTGGAGTTATATATTAGATTTGAGATATTACGCTGATAATGAGTATTTATGTTTTGGCAACGAATTAGTTCATTTCTTTGCTCAGGAAATTGGACTGAAAAATTATGTAATCGCATATTTATCTTCTGGGTTCTATGGGGTTCTTTACAATAATGCTATTCAAATAGTTGAAGGAGGAATCAATTTAGTATTAAAAGAATTGGGAGTTAACTCTAACGGTCTCCAAAATGAATTTGATCAACTTAACCTAGACAAGTACAGACATTCAGAGGTATATTATTTGCGAAACGAATTTAAGTGGGAAATTCCAGCAAATGTTATTGTTGGACATATAGAAAAATAATAACTAGTAACATTATTTTTTGAATACGGCTGCTGTTATAACAAGGATAATAACCCCCTCTCTCCGTAGAGTTAAGCATAGCGTATCTACGGATATTAGAATAAAATTGAACTTATAAACTCAAATAAAAGTGAGTTACAGACTCTTTTCTATTTCCTTAAAACTTAACGCGAATGCTTAAAGATCATCGGGTTTATATCCAATCCTTTTCCATGTAGGATTAGGCTGCTCCTGTTTTTCAAGGAGTTGATCAAGATAACGAAATATGATCTCCATATTTTTTATCCTGATTGTCTAGCTCGTTCTTGATTTTTTCAATCTCCAAACGGATTTCTGTATTATCCATAAACATGTGACGGATACGGGTAAATATGCGCATGATCTGAATGTTAACCGCTATCGCCCTGTCACTGTTAAGTATGCCTGAAAGCATAGCTACACCTTGTTCGGCAAATACTTTGGGGCCTTTTCGTATTCCGCCCTAACTTGATGTTCCATTTTGGAACATCAAGTTTTTAAATTCGTCATCTTCGCTTACCTTGATATCTAAAATCTTATCGAAATGCTGGGTAGTAATGATACTGATGCACGAGTAATCAATTAATAATTTCTCCTTTATTATCGGCCAACTTCCCGCGCCATTGCTGTATTTGCTCAGGTGTTTGTTTTAACCAATCTGTTACCTCACCAATAATTTTTAACGGTGCCCGGGTACGGTAAGAACGGGTTAAATTTCCGGGAAACTTTTTGTTGGTCACATTCGGATCATCCTCAAAACTGTCTGTGGGTTCAACGATATAAACCCGTTCAGCACCTTCGCCAAGCGCCAGCGCAGCTGCAAGTCCGGCGCTGTTAACCAAGGCCGTAAAGTAAATATGATTCATCACCAGTGCTGACTGATAGTTGGAAGTGCGGCCTGGGGTTAAAAGATCTCCAATTTGGAGATTTGCCCTTGTTCCATGATAAAAAGGTCCTTTATCGATGGGTTGGCTTATGGATGCTAAAGCTAAACCATCATACCTTTCTGCATTTTCTACATCGCCGAGCAATTGATAATGATCAGCGAGGGACGAATATATGTGCGTTAGAAAAGATCCTTTTAGTGATTCATTACCGGCATTCAAGGCATGCTCCAATGCCGTTTTATACCAATCAATTTTACCGGGAATAGCGGTTTGCAGGCTGGCCATGTACCAGGCTGAGATAGACTTTTCAAAATCGTCTGCGGCTTCATTCCAGGCCTGGAGAAATGTTTTAGCGGCTTCTTCTGCATTCCCTGTTTGATTCAGGTGCATACCTTTCATTAAAAGCATGATGAGAGGATGGTTGGGACTGAACTCCATATTTGAATATTTTTAACAAAATAACGCAAAAATTGCCTTTTACAATGCCCGCCCCTATTTTGTAGGATATAATCTCAGGGAAATAAGTTTTAACTTTCTCTGATTGTTCATTTTCTTTATGCGTAGTTCTAAGCATCATGTTTGCCACGAAAGCAGGAAAAACACAGAAAAACTTTAATTTCTTCCATGATTTCTGTGTTTTAGTGGCTACTTAATTTATGCACGTATTTTAAAAGTAATCTTGCTAAGCACCATATTTACGGGAATCGATTTCGGTTTTGATCAGTAAGTTACCTAGAAATTTTGCCAACAAATAAATTATCGTACCCCTCTGTCCGTAGAGTTAAGCATAGCGTCTCTAAGGATATTAGAATAAAATTGAACTTATAAACTCAAATAAAAGCGAGTCACACACTCTTTTCTATTTGCTAATCCGTAGCGCCCCGCGGAATTCTACAGATAGACAAGGATATAGCTGAATTTTAAATTTAATCAATAAACGAGCGGGCATTTGATACCCGCCCGTTTATCTATTCGGGTAAGGCAACTTTCTCTTTGCCAAAGCCCCAGTTAATTCCAAAAAGGGAAATAAGCTTATTCGGCCCTGAAAAATCTTTTCCGAAAGTTCCATTGATAAATATATTATCCGATACCTTCACACTAATCATACCTACAGTCCTGTTTTTTGAATCAGAAACGCCATTTGTAAATCTGTATAACGATTCAACAGCAATATTTAATCGGTTGAGTTCAAACCCTAAATTGCCCCCTGCATCAAGATTATGGGCTTTCCCGATTACATTTTCGTCATTTACCTGATAACGATCGTAAAGATAGCGGCCCAATGCATTTATAGAAAAATAGTTAGTTGCTTTTTTATCCAGTTTCAAATTAAGCGATAAACCAGTCCATACACCCGAACGGCCTATTTTTGTCGCATCACTGCTGATACCATATCCGGCAGTAGCAACAGAAACGTCCCAGGCAAATACAGGTTTTTGTATAATAAGATCATTTATTGTCTTAAGATCGGGAGCTGAAAGCTTGATCCTCATTTTCTCCGTTAATGCATTTATCTGATCCTGGTAGTTTTTATCGCTGGCATTGAGCCTGGATATAGCATCAATTAGATCCTGATTGCTTGAGATGTCTTCCAGCGCATGCTCATGCCAGCTGTTAATTGCGCTGTTAAGTGCTTTGGTGTGATCTTTATGATATGCCCTCAATAAGGTCGTATGGGCACCTATTGAGAAAACTTTTTGTGATTTTTCTATATTGTCAGGGATAAGGTCTTTATTTATAAAACCAACCGAAAGGGAAGTGAACTTCAATCCGGAGAAGATATTCTGCCTGGTATCGTCTAAAACTTTGCCGGATTCTGGCCGCGTTAAACCTAAATAAGAATATATGCTAATCCCTTCGGGATCAACCCACCAAACAGGCGCAAATTGCGCTGAAAAATTATCAGGAAAGTATGAGCCACCGTTTGCAACAGATTGCACTACACCTAATGCAAACGATTTAGGGGTGGTTGGGTTTTGGACCAAGGTAGGTGTGATATCGGTAAGTGAAAATGCCGGCGAAACCGGTACACTTAAACTTTTAAGCGTACTGGATTTGCTTGAAGTTTCTGAAGAACTTTGCGCGATGGCATTACAGCATACCGCTGCTAATGCCAGAGTGAACACGAACTTTTTCATACAAGGTCGATAATAAAAATAACATAACAGCTAGGATCTTGATAGGATTTTAACGGGCTATTAAAGGTTTTGGTACCATCATTACCTCCTGAAAGTGTGTAGCTGCCTCTTATTGCTGCTGCTTCGGTTGCTCGACTTTCGGGGTCGGTACCGGTCAGATTTACCAAGGTAAATACGGTAAGTCGTTTTCCTTTCAAGAAAGTACCTTTACCTATGGCTTGATTGGCAATATCGCCAGTTGCATCTACTGAATGGGCCACGGGAACTCCGGGACTATTATCAGACACTATTAAAACGCTTGCTCTGCTAGCGGCAAGGCCAACAGTTGTGATGTCTACTGATAGACTGACTTGGCCATTACTTGTACCAATGTTGTAAGTATTTGACATTTTGAGGGTTGTTTAGAATGATTAAATAAAGTTAACTATTTAGGCATAAGGTGTTTATTAAGTAATTGCAATTTATTTTTAAGATAACTTAAAGAAGCCAGGCATTAATTTTTTACAGCTCACAATGTATTTTAAATATGGTAATCCCCTTTAAAAATTTCCGACCGAGGCGGGGTAGTATTTTATTGTAAATTACTTAAAATTAATCTGTTAATTCTTAGTTTTCTAATTTACAATATGTTATTTCGATTGAGAATACCTACATGTCGGTATTTTTAATTTTATTTACGCTAATGCAGTAGTTATGATGAAGGTTGAACTGCTTTTGATATTATTGCTTGTTAGCGCCAGAATGTATAATCTATTAGGGGCAATATAAGCAGACAAGGAGTAGATTTGCTTTTGGAATTGATAAAGAGGCAATTAACTTGAAGTTGCAGATCAAGCCAGATGACTTCTTCTTGACAGGAAAATAAGATTCGGCCGCGTGTTAAAGATTTTTATTCAAATTTTAACCAATCCAAAACAAAAAACCTCACATTTCTGTGAGGCTTTTCGTGATCCCGCTGGGATGTGCATTCAAGGCATGCTTCAATGCAGTTTCATACCAATCAATTTTACCAGGAATAGTTGTTTTCAGCCTCGCGATGTACCAGGCTGAGATAGCCTTTTCAAAATCGTCTGCGGCTTCATTCCAGGCCTGGAGGAATGTTTTAGCGGCTTCTTCTACATTCCCTGTTTCATTCAGGTGCATACCTTTCATTAAAAGCTTGATGAGAGGATGGTTGGGACTAAATTCCATGTTTGAAGATTTTTAACAAATTAACGCAAAAATTGCCTTTTACAATGCCCGCCCCTATTTTGTAGGGTATAATCTCACGGAAATAGTTTTAACTTTTCTCTGATTGTTCGTTTTCTTTATGCATTAGTTCTAAGCATCATGTTTGCCACGAAAGCACGAAAAACACAGAAAAACTTTAATTTCTTCCATGATTTCTGTGTTTCAGTGGCTACTTAATTTATGCACGTATTTTAAAAGTAATCTTGCTAAGCATCATATTTACGGGAATCGCTTTCGGTTTTTATCAGTAAGTTACCTAGAAATTTTGCCAACAAATAAATTATCGTACATTTGTATTGACTGACTAAACAGTCACTAAAATAGAATATGATAACAAAGGAAATAGCAGAACAATATTTTAATGCAATGGTGGCAGGAAACTTAGCTGAAATGAACAAATTAAAAACACCTCATTGTGTTTATTGGCTTAGTGGTGAGGGATCCTGGCCTTTTGGAGGTTTACAATCCATAGAAAATCAGGCGAAATTATGGGGCATCGTTGCAGAACGATTTCCGGAGGGTATGAAAATGACGCTCCAATCTATAACGGCAGACAATGAGCGGGCGGCACTTCATGTTCATATCAGGGGAAAGCGAAAGGATGAGCGTATTTACGAAAACGATGTAATGTTGCTTTTAACCTTTAAGGATGGTTTAATCAGCGGGCTTTATGAATATCTGGACACCATTATGGTCAATGAATTATTCTGTGGCCCGATGGATGATATAATTAATTAGTGGATAACACGAAGCGTGTGATTGGGAGATGATACTCCCCGATTGCCTTCCGAAATTACCTGAGCATGGATAAAAGAGAAAAACTACTTCAAACTGCATTGGAATTATTTGTATCACAAGGATTTAATGATACACCAACCAGTAAAATTGCAAAAGAGGCAGGTGTTGCCACCGGGACTTTGTTTTACTTTTTCCCGACCAAAGATGAGTTGATCATTTCACTTTATTTAAAATTAAAAGGACAGGCAGCAGAAAGTATAAATGCTGCATTGGTAGATGTTAAATCAACAAAGGAAGCCATCAAAGCTTATTATCAAGAATCGCTTAAATGGTCGATACGCAATCCCACCGAATTTTCATTTTTGGCACAGTTCTCCAATTCTCCCTATCTGAAAAGAATTGGTACGGATGAAATTTCGGCACAGATAGCACCCGTATTGCAACTTTTTGAAGAGGCTATTGAGGAGCAGCTGGTGGTTGATATTGATGTAAAGTTATTATATGCGTTGATCAGTAATCAGGTATTTGGTGTAAACCAATACCTGTCTTCAAATAAATTTACCAAAGATGAACAACATCACATCATTGAGGATACTTTTTTGATGTTTTGGAAAATGATTGAAGACTGATTAGAAAAGCAATAGAGATGAAAATAATAGTAACAGGCGCCACAGGAATGATTGGCGAAGGCATTTTGATGGCTGCTCTTGATCATCCCAATATTACCGGGGTATTGATGGTGAATAGAAGGGTTTCTCCATTAAAACATCCCAAACTTTCAGAACTGATTGTAAAAGACTTTACCCAGTTAACCACACATAGCGCTCAACTGGCTGGCTACGATGGCTGTTTTTATTGTGCAGGAATAAGTTCGTTTGGTATGGGCGAACAGCAATACAACCACATCACTTTTTACACCACAATCATGTTTGCAAAGGAACTTGCCCGTGTTAACCCTGATATGGTTTTCTTTTATTTATCCGGAGTTTATGCAGATAGCTCGGAAAAGGGAAAAATAATGTGGGCAAGAATAAAAGGCAAAACAGAAAACGCATTAAATAACTTACCTTTTAAAGCTGTTTATAGCTTCAGGCCAGGTTTTATTATGCCGTTGAAAACACAAAAAAACGTAAGGTTGATTTATAAGGGACTCAGGTTGATCTACCCTATTATTTTTCCAAATAAAACCTTGACTTACGAAGAAATGTTAACTGCATTAATTCGAATACTGATACGGGGATACCACAAAAGTATTTTAGAAATAAAAGATTTGAAATTAGTTGCGAAACAGGTTGAGATGGGTGAATAACATTTGTGGTGAAATCAACTTCAAAAGAACAAAGTTTATCATGTCAGTTATTTGTTGCGAATGTGCTTTTATCAAAATTTGTATATTTACGAGGCTAGTAAACATCAAATCCCGCCATTCAGCAATAACTGCCCCGTTAAAGGCAATTTTAAAGAAGATGCTATGAGAAGAACATTTTTACTGACAACCATTGGACTGTTGTTATGTAACCTCACATTTGGTCAATCTGTACAATACAAACAGTTTGACAGCTTATTCAATACTCTTTTTAAGCAGAAAATGTTTAATGGAAATGTGCTGATTGCAGATAAAGGGAAAATCTTATTCGAAAAGAGTTATGGCTTTGCTAATGAGCAAACCGGGCAAAAAATTAATAACCAAACCATATTTGAGCTGGCATCTGTTTCCAAACAATTTACTGCCATGGCAATTGTTTTGTTAGCAAAACAAGGGAAACTTAACTATGATGATAAAATCTCAAAATATATACCTGAATTAGCTTTTTACGGAAATATCAGCATCAGAAATTTACTAAATCATACTGGCGGCCTTCCAGACTATATGGAGATTTTTGAAGAAAAATGGGATAAAACAAAAATTGCGACCAATCAGGATATTATTAATGTCTTCGCTAAATACAGACCAAAAGTTATTTTTGAACCAGGCGAAAAATACGAATACAGCGATACAGGTTATACTTTATTAGCTTTGATTATAGAAAGAATATCAGATAAGAATTTTGGAAAATTTTTGAGTGAAAATATCTTTCAACCTTTAAAAATGAAAAATACGTTTATCTACAGGAGCAGATTTGAACCAAAAGAAGTAAAAAATTATGCGCTTGGCTATGTTACAGATAGTTTAGGCCACCAGGTGCTTCCCGATAGTTTTGGAAAAGAATTTTATACTTATTATCTGGATGGAATTGTGGGCGATGGGACAGTAAATTCTACAATAGAGGACCTGTTAAAATGGGACAGCGCACTTTATACTGACAAATTGGTAGATGCAAAAGATAAAGGACTTATATTTAATTCTGTAAAAACGAACAATGGAAAAGAAACTCATTATGGATTTGGGTGGTTCGTAGGGAATTCGAAAAAATATGGCAAAATCGTGTATCATTCTGGTGGCTGGCCAGGGTATTCCACTTATATAGAAAGGCATTTGGACAATGACAAAACGATCATCATCCTACAAAACCGTTCAGAAGCCAAAATAAATTCATTTTTGCAAAAAGTAAGAGCGATATTATATAATTAATTTAAAAAATATGTATGCTTTTTTTAAGGGATACCAGGATTGTTTATTCATTTAAAATTTTAGATAGTGATCCCGCTGGGAGTGGCTGAGTCGCTCTAAAGCCCGAACACCCGGCCTGCCCTTCTGTTCGAACCCCAGCGGGATAAAAACAAAAAAGCCCCAACTTTCGTTGAGGCTTTTCGTGATCCCGCTGGGATTTGCACCTAGTGCTAAAATCAGCGTTTAAATAGTATTATGGCTGTTTTGTAATTCTACTCATTGAATTACTCACTATTTTTTTAATACGTTTTAGCTGCAATTGCTATATATAAAAATAATAAACTTTTAGAAACGAATCAAAGGAAATTAGTTTAAGCTTCTATTTTCGGTTTGACTCCACTTCTTGGTACAACCTCTTTTTATACAGTAAGAGGGGTTGTCTGTTGAAAAACTAGCCATTCACTTTCAAAACAAAGTTTTTTTCGGTTAGATCTCCTGGTTTAGGAAAGAAGTAACCTGAATTCTTTTGTTAAACTATTGTTGGATTATTTCACATATTTTTTAATAGTGTGGAAAAGCAGTGTATCTTGGGATTTGTTAAAGAGATACAATTAAAAGCTCTTAAATCTAACTTTTACAAGACATTTCTTTTAAAAAACCAATAAGTGAAGAATTTAGTTATCATGATAAATGATATTCTGCTATATCTTAATTAATAATCAAATTATGCCAGTATGATCGCAAAAAAGGAGTATATTAAAGTTCTCACAATATTAAGTTTGGCTGTTTCTGATACACGGGAGGATACGATAAAATCAATTATAATTAACTAGCCTCTATGAATCGGCAGTGTTCAACGAGACACCTTATGTAATGTTATTCAAAGGCTTTATGAATTCGAACCTTATAAAGATGAGTTTTTAGCAATTTTCAACAGCTTAGTGGATGCAGGCAAGGTTATCAAATCTTCGGAGGAATACATTTCGTCGGCACCAACGAGTAGATTTTAAAGACTCAGAAGTAACATTGAGGGATCAGGAAAGTGCAAGATTTCAAAAACTTTATTTCCGATCGCCTGCTATTGGAATTAGACGCTCACAAACTGAAAGTCATATGGTCGGATCTTTTCTATTTAAAATGTGTTAGTATGTAAGGAAATCCATAAATCTTTTGTACATTGGCCTCAATGAATAGAAAAACTACATCTTCTCCGGTTACACCGCCTTGATAGTTTAGTCCTACACTGGCAGTAAAGCGCAGCATATCCTTCCCTGCTTACTGTTCTATTTTTGTCTTTTTTCAAATATTCTCTTAATTATTAAACTTTCATAAACATGAAGGCATACTTTAATTTGTTCGACTTTTCACAAAAGGTCAACTACAAGACCGAGGTATTGGCAGGTCTTACCGTAGCTATGACCATGATACCCGAATCGCTCTCTTTTGCTATATTAGCTGGTTTCTCACCACTTACAGGGCTATATGCCGCATTCCTGATGGGATTGATCACGGCTATACTGGGTGGCCGTCCCGGAATGGTTTCGGGCGGTGCGGGCGCAACAGTAGTTGTACTCATCGCACTCATGCATTCGCATGGGATCGAATATGTATTTGCTGCCGTAATCCTTGCTGGTATTATCCAATTATTTGTAGGTCTTTTCAAACTTGGAAAATTCATACGGTTGGTACCTCAGCCTGTAATGTACGGATTTGTTAACGGATTAGCCGTAATCATATTTATGGCTCAGGTAGAACAATTTAAGGCAACTACATCGAGCGGTAATGCCTGGCTAACGGGTACTCCACTATGGATTATGCTCGGCCTGGTACTTCTTACAATTGCGATTGTTGTGCTGTTTCCAAAAATCACCAAAGCAGTTCCTGCATCCCTCGTTGCCATTATCGTGGTATTTCTCGTTGTTATCGGCTTTAATATTGACACCAAAACAGTTAAGGATATTGCATCCATAAGCGGAGGTTTCCCTCCATTTCATATTCCTGAAGTACCTTTAAATCTGGAAATGCTGAAGATCATCTTTCCATATTCACTTGTTATGGCTGGTGTTGGCCTGATTGAAAGCTTATTAACCTTGAATGTAGTAGATGAAATCACGGGAACAAAGGGACGCGGCAACAAGGAAGCGGTAGCTCAAGGTACTGCAAATATAGCCAATGGCTTCTTCACCGGCATGGGCGGTTGTGCAATGATCGCACAATCATTCGTTAACCTTTCCGCGGGATCAAGGGCGAGGCTTTCGGGAATAGTGGCCGCACTTACCATTTTGTTAATTATCCTTTTCGGAGCTCCTATCATTGAACTTGTACCAATGGCAGCACTGACCGGGGTCATGATTATGGTGGCTATCGGTACGTTCGAGTGGATCAGCCTGAGGATTGTAAACAAGATGCCAAAGCATGATATTGCTGTGGGGATATTGGTCGCTGTCATTACCATTTGGCTACACAACCTGGCACTTGCAGTGCTGATAGGAGTTATCATTTCGGCGCTGGTATTTGCATGGGAAAGCGCCAAGCGTATACGTGCAAGAAAGTATGTGGACGATCAGGGCATCAAGCATTATGAGATATTTGGTCCTCTGTTCTTCGCCTCAACAACAGCATTCCTTGAGAAGTTTGACATACAGAACGATCCGCAGGAGGTTGTCATCGACTTCAGGGAAAGTAGGGTTAGCGACATGAGTGCTATCGAAGCATTGGGAAAACTAACAGAACGTTACCATAGTGCAGGGAAAAAACTTCATCTGCGTCACCTGAGTGCAGATTGCCTAACTTTACTTAAAAACGCTGAGTCGGTTATTGAAGTCAACATTTTGGAGGACCCAAACTATAAAGTAGCGACTGACAAGCCATAATAAACTTTTTTAGATATAATTTACTTTCATTCAAGAGCCCGTTTGCTTTCCTAGCACACGAGCTTTTCGATTGGACACAAATTTTAATACTTAGTATCACATAAAAATTATGTAAGCAGAACACTGATAAATTCCAATTCATGAACCCTTCACTGCTTTTACTTATCAAAGCTTTACATAATCTTTTTTACATAGTAAGGGGAGGAATTTTTATAACTGCAAAACTGCCCGAGTTTATTAAGGTTGGTAAATCAGATTTGATTGAGCAGTATCTGTTTCTGACCACTTCACACGATGGTTTTGGTAGCATTACCGCATCATTCACACCCATTCGCATTTGTTGCCAAAATACGTTGAATACCGCATTACGAAACCAAAAAGGGACAATAAAAATACGGCATACCACAAGCGCAAACGAACGATTGAAGAAGGCACACCAACTATTAGCCATCGCCAACCAATTAGGTGGAGAAATGGAGCATATTTTTAACCAATGGGCAAAGGTCAGGATTACGGATAAGCAGGTAAAAAAACTGGTGTAAATGGCAATGGCACCAAACAAGCAAACTTTGGAAAACCTAAGAAAAGTAAGTTTTCAACTTTGTTTACCAATATGGTAGACAAGGTTTTGGAGTATGCCGAGACCAGCCCGATACAACAGTTCGATACCACAAAGGGAACTTTCTTTGGTGCTTACAATTATTATGTAAAATTCTATATATAAAATCCGTAAATTATATGACGTTTTACACTAATGTATCAATCGATGTTAGAAATAGAATTCCAACAAATGGATACTTATATTTCAACTTTCATCATTAACTTGGAAAACAGGAATGAAAGATTGAAAAATGTATTGAAAGAATTTGAAGGCAAGAATGAGTTTAAAATTAATGTTGTAAATGCAGTAAAGCATAAAATCGGGGCGGTAGGTCTATTTAAGAGCATACAACTAGCAATAACTATTGCAAAGGAAAATAATGAGGATGTTATTATTATTTGTGAGGATGACCATGTATTTACAGAGCATTATAGTAAGGAACTTCTATTTAAAAATATCATAGAAGCACATGCACAGGGGGTCGAAATACTATGCGGTGGTATTAGCGGTGGTTTCCAGATCGCTGTCCCAGTGTCTAAAAATCGTATATGGCTAGATAACTATTACTGCAACCAATTTATTGTTATCTTCAAAAGTATTTACAACCTAATACTGAACACCGAATTCGATGAAACGAAAAAGGTAGACCAAACCCTTTCCGCATTAACGATGAATAAAATGACAATTTTTCCTTTCATTTCTATTCAAAAGTATTTTGGCTATTCTGATGTCAGCTCCCATAACCAGGACGATCCTGAGTGGGCGAGAAATCGATTTGAAATCGCAAGTAAGAACCTGAGAAAAGTTTGGCAGGTATACAATTTTTATCAAAGTTAATAACTTATTTTTCCTGAGAGATGTAGTAGAAGACTTATATATGATAGTAATCGAATTAAAGGGGGGCATTGGAAACCAGATGTTTCAATACGCATTTGGTAAATTTTTGTCTTTGAAGTACAATAGGCCGCTATTACTTAATACCAGTTTTTATACATCTGGGCGATCTGACAGAACCTTCGACTTAGAGATATTCAGGATAGAGGAATACATGAACGCAGAAGATGTTATATTTAATCATCAATGGCGGCGTGACGAGATTACATTCATTTCAGAAAATAGCTACTGTTTTGATGCAACTAATCATCAGCACTTGGAATCAGATGAGATTTATAAAAAACTTGTTTTTGTCAAGGGCTACTGGCAGTCTTATAAGTATTTTGCACCAATAGATGATCTGATCAAAAAGCAGTTTATTTTTAAAAAAGGGCTTTCTAGCATTTGGAAAAATGCGGCTTCCGAGATCGTTAATAGCAATTCCGTAATGATTCACATAAGGCGAGGCGATTATCTTCAAAAGTTGGACTATCATGGAGTAGTATCTGAAAATTATATCGATGATGGAATTAATTACTGTAAAAATAATTTAGCAGCAGCCAGGTTTTATGTATTTTCAGACGATATTCCCTGGTGCCGCGAAAAACTGTCTCGTTATGAAAATATAAGATTTATGGATGAGCGTTTTTATGGGGAAAATAATTTGCCGTATTTGCAATTGATGTGTCAATGTAAACATTTTATTATGGCAAACAGTAGTTATAGCTGGTGGGCTGCATGGCTAGGGAGATCTAAAAACAGCATCATCATCTATCCCCGGAAGTGGTTTGCAGCAGAACATCTAGTTATCAACGATCTAACTCCTCCAGATTGGTTGAGCTTTTAATATATTGAACAATATGGAAAATCAAGTACACATTTTACCAAGTGTCAGTATTAAATTGTAAATCAGTTTTATCAATTTAATTGATTGGCAAGTTCATATGAATTTTAATTAACGACAGAAGTTTCCCTTTCCGGAAGGAAATAAAATATTTGCCAATTAATCAATTATCAAACAGGCTTTTTTATCATATAGAATAACTTCAAAAGAAAACTGTAACTATAATCAATTGGTCTCAAAATTTTGTTTTATTTATGATAGGAATTCTGCCAATCTGTTTTTTTGCTGTTGACTGTTTTAACAGGATGGTATAGAATTTCATCTGTCATTTCGATAGCTTCTATTGTTGGACGAAAACGCATACTACCTGTACTGACGTTACCGTGCAGATCAGGCAGAGCAGATTTGTAATGTGTTTTTGTAACCATTGATGAAACGAATTCACCTCTATCACCTAAATCGGCAATTGAAAATCCTGCAGAAAATAATAAGCTAACCATTGTTACTTCATGGTGTCCACTCCAGCCTGTCTTGAAGGCATTATTGAGAAAAGCTAGTGCTCTTTTGGAAATGCGAAATATAGGATTAAATGATCTAAGTCTGAAATTTAGCGGAATTCTTATCCCTGAATTATGCTTTAGCGTTTCCCACCAAAACCAATTGGGTTCGTCTTGGTATCTTCGAACATGGCAGGTTAAGAAATCAGTGCTATCCTGTTTAAAAGAATCAAAAAAAACACTCCAGTCTCCGTTAAATCTAACATCATCCTCGATATACCAGTAATAATCGTAACCCTGGTTCTGCTGATAATAATCAAAAAGTGGAAAGTGATTACTCCCAGGTGTTAATTTATTATTTATAGCATTGAACCCAGTTGACCTCAAGATATTATCCGTGAAAGGAATCGGATTTTGAATGGAAATGGATTTTGAAATTACCTTTCTGGTCTGATGATACATAAGAAAAACTTCGTGGCGATCTGGGGCTTCTCTTTTGAGCTTTTGATACACGCTCAATGTTGTTCTATCACTTTTATTAGTAAGGAAAAGCACAGCACACTTTTGTTGAGCTTCATTTACCACCAACTTATTCTCAATATTTTTGTAGCACTTACCTTTCTGATATAGTAAGTTAATGTCTATCTTGTCAAGTATTTTAGAAGGCGATTCAGCATTGAATTTTCTGGCGAATAGAAAACTGCTTCGTTTAATCAATGCAAAATGTTGCTCATTGAGATATCTGGGATGGGTATATGGAGAATCCCATTTGATGAGATGAAGACCTTGATTAATAAGATTGTCCTCAATAATTTTTTCACCGCAATTTAAAAATAGGGTCTGGAAGAAACTTTCATCAGGAATATCGACGGTTTGGAAATATCGTACAAAATCTGGATTGAGTTTTATAAAATCAAAAATAATCTTCAATGCATATTTTGGTAATGAGAACCACTGAGAACCGGCATATATTTTTAACACCTCATTAATTTTTTCATAGGATGGAAATCTTTCTTTACCTCCTTTCCACCATATACGGTAAGGTATTTTATTGAAAGTCAAATAAATAGATAATGGATTGGATTTTAAATATTCATAGATGTATCGGTTATTTTTGATGGGATAATCATGCCCGCTCATAACCACTATACGATCAGTGAAAGGTAGTTTATCGCATACAGCCTTGAGGCAATTTAAAGTAGCCTGAACAATTGCAAAACTACCCCAATAGCTTTCGCATCTTTTTTTTATAAACGTAATATTTACCAGATCAAGAGCAGTAAATCTATTTGTGAAAGTTGAAAGCTCTGCTCTGATGTCAATATGAACAACAAACTTTACATTCTCGGCAGATAAGCAACTGACCAGCCTTTCAAGATTTTTAGGATCATCATGTGCTAATATCACGTATGTTAAATTCATATATGTTTATTAAAGTAATATCCTAAATCTAAAAAACAAATTTGATTTCTCTTGAAAGACTAATCAATAATTTTTGTTAGCTTTAATCAGGTGAAGCATTGATGCTTTCTATGGATAATAACTTTTACGTCTGTTAGTTAGCATTAGTTTGCTTTCAATTAAATGCATTAAATAGTTTATGCTAATAAAATTCGAGATTACTTGTAACAGATCTAAAATTAATATTAGACCTGCGCATAACAAACTATTTGACTGATAAAAATTTACATGCTTATCTGTAAACAAATAAGCAAATTAAAAATTAAAAACCAAAAAAAATGCTCAAGTTCTACAAAAATCTCATTTGGCCACGGCAAAATATTTCAATAATGACTTATTAATTTCTTACTGCTTTAGGATTAAAATTAACCTGACATTATCACGAGGTAAATTGAATCAGCACTTTGGTTCAGAGAACAGAATAGTTGCTTGGTAAAAGTATTTGAAGCTGGTAGTAGAATATTGAAGAAAGAGCGCCTCTATTCCTAATATTCCACTTCAGAAAGAAATTTATGATTTTTTCTCTTTAAGGACAGACAACAGGTTATGTTGGAGAAAGTACAAACAAAGCCTTATAATATATGAATGGTGTAAAAAGATGAATTCTAATTTGCAAAAGTCTTGTTTTTAAATTTTTAGTTTTCACCCAATAATAATGATTTAACCAGAATAGAATATTGTATAAAACGCTAACTGAAAAACGCTCGATGAATATTGTTGACTACATTTCAAGGAAAACTGGTTAACAAGGCCCTTGTCCCCTTAATAGGCAAAAAGTTTTAAATTACTTTAAATTAACGAAAATGAAAAAGATAAAATTATCAGATATTTACAAAAGTGAAGTTTTAAGTCGTGAAGAATTGAAAAACATTCTTGATAGCGAATCCGGCTCGGGCTCTCATAAGGGGTCTGGCTCTCGCAGCGGTTCGGGTTCGCGAAAAGGTTCGGGTTCAAAACCAGGAAGCTTACCTCCCAAAAGAGATGCCTGCTGGGATTTACCACCTCATTCCAGGTGTTCATATGTAGATAATACCGGTAAAACGCAATATGGATGTTGTCAATCATTCCAAGCTTCTCCGTTATTTTGTTCAACACTTGATACCAGTTGTTGGAACGGAAATATTCCAGCCAATTAAAGCTATCTGTGCTAGCAGTTTTTAGATGACTATCTTTCAAGCAGATCTTGAAAAGAGGCCTGCTTGGATCAAAATAACAATACTTATGATCAGAAAAACAAAATTATACATCATTTACTTATTCATTCCTTTTTTATCTTTAGTGATTAACCCCATTTTAGGATCTGGGAAGGATATTCCGAATATCTTGGAAGGAAAGGCTAAACTAATAGGAAAAATAACAAATCTAAATGATGAGAATAATGATAAAATATCTATAAACGTTACTGTTCCACATCTTATTTCAGGAGAGTTTGTAAAATATAAGGCAGTTGCCGATCAATCAGGAAAATTCTCAATTGATGTTGACGTAGAGACAGATATATCGCGGATTGTTTTTTCTACAAGTTTAAATCCAACAAAATTCCTCGTTTTTAAATTGAAAAGTGGCACGGATAACCGGATTGATATTGTCTATAATTCAAATGCTGACATCAAAAATATTAAAGTTGTGCCTGATATGAATGAAAATGACATCACGCTGTACTTTGATCTTATGGGTGAAATGATCCAATCTCCAATTGCACTAAAAGCTCAACCACTGTATGACAAGAGTCCTGATTATTTTTTAAATTATGCTAAATCCCTCTTGTCAGAAATTTATTTGCCGGTAAAAAATAATACGTTAATATCAAAAGATTTAAAAAATGTACTGTATAACGACTTTCGTTTGTTCTTATATCAAGGAGCCGTATTTGATTACGACAAAGCAATGAGTGCTAATTACTTTAGAACAAATAGCGATAAAAACAAGATGCCTTCAATCCAAAAAATTGATCGATCTTATTATCGATTTTTGAAAGATCTTCAGCTAGATGATCCACAATACCTCTATTCTGCTGCATTTATTGAATTTCAAAAAAAAATCCTTCAAAATGAAATACTGGCAATACCTCGGATTGGTGACACGGATATACCTTCGTGGCTGGAAAGTACGAAAACTATATTATCAAACCTTCTTGGATTTAAGGGCGGCCAATATTACGATATTCTCGTAGCGAATGCGTACAGCCTTCAGATGACTGAACAATTAAGTCCATTAAGTAAAAAGCAAAAAGATAATATTCTAAACTATTGGGGAAATGGAGAAATCGCAAAAGTATTATTTAAAAAAAACAAAGAGGTTGCTGAATTGGACAAGTACAAGTCACCAGTAGTTGTTAATGATGTATCTAAAATTGCAGCAGATAAAGTTATTGAAACCATTGTATCTAAGCACAAAGGCAAGGTTATTCTCATTGATATGTGGGCAACATGGTGTAGTCCATGCCTGGAAGCAATGCAACGATTTCGGCCAACAAAAGCTGAATTTCATGATAAAGAGGTTGTATTTGTATACCTAACCAACGGTTCATCACCTCTTAAACTTTGGGAGGAAAAAATTAAAGGGATAGGTAACGAACATTATTACCTGAATGATAAGCAATGGGAATACGTTATGACCCAGTTTGAGTTCAATTATATCCCTTCTTATTTATTGTATAACAAACGAGGCGAATTGGTGAATAAATTTTCAGCACTCCCTGAGATTGAAGAGATAAAATCAATGATTAACGGGCTTTTGTAATTTTTTATTTAATTATCCTTCTTTCGAGAAAGTTTTTTTTTTAACGCTTTAAAATGAAAAGGAGTAACCATAAATAGTTGTGAACGTAGCTAGCTCTTAAGCAAGTTGATGGATTCTTTTAAGTCTGTAAGACCACTTTCGGTTCTTTGAAACATATCCTGAACCAATCCAGGGAATTCATTGTGAATAGGCGTTACGTCAGAGTGCCCAAAATCCTTTTGATGCGAGATAAACGGATGTAGAACCATTTTATTACTTGTAAGATATGAAAGTACGATATCAGCAACATCATACTCTTGAAATTTGTATTTTAAAATCTTTTTGAACATTTTTTTATATACTACAATGAACTGTGCAGATAAGAAGAAACTAACCCATAATCTTTCTTCGCTTAATAAACTTGCATGGGTATATCCGCCAATTCCACCGGATAAGATACCGGCCTTCTGTTCATGAGCTTCAAATATATTTCTAAGCAATAAATCCCTATTGTAGCAATTGGTAAATTGATGATCGTCTTCACATATGATAATGACATCATCCTCGTTATCTATAGCTAATTGCACTATCTTACATATGCTTTGCCAAAGGCCAATAGCTCCAACTTTATGTTTACAGGCATCGATTATTTGCAGATCAAACTCTTTTCTCCCTTTAAATTGTTGTAAAATATGTTTCCGCCTTTCTGTTCTTTCAGGTAGATTTATTGCATAGGTTGGTATTGATATATCACTAAATTTTTCTTCGTCAATTATTCCATTGTTTTTTCTTAGATTTCCGTAAAATTTCTCAACATTTTTTAATGTCTGAACGGTTTTTGATGCCCCATCAAATAACCTGGTAACCCTGCCAACTTCGTTGTTCCAATCGGTCGCATCTGAATATCCGAATTCTTTTTGAACAGATATAAAAGGGAAAATCAAAAATCTCTTTTTGGTGAGCCTGACAATTTTGTCATCTGCAATGTCGTATTCATAAAAAGCGGCCTTCAATAGGGTTTCAAAGAAATGACGATAGATGATTAAAAATTGGGTTCCATTAAAATTTTCTATCCAAGAAAGATTTTTACTAACTGTTGCCGCACTTTGGACCGTACTAACTCCTCCGAGTATTACATCTGCATTTATATCTTTGGCTTCTGTTAAACACTCAAAAAGAAGTTGAGCAGAATAGCTGTCAGTAAATTGATGATCGTCTTCACAAATAAGGATAAAATCTTGCTCCCTTTGTTCAGCTATTTCTACAATCTGTTTAATCGTATACCACAAGCCCAGAGACCCTACCGGATTTTCATGGGCTTTAATAATTTCAACATCAAATTCATCACGACCAGCAAATTCATTTAAAATGTGAGCTTTTCGGTCACTGCGGCGCTCCAAGTTTATTACATAAGTTGGAATCTTTTGGGCTTGCTTATTTATCACAGTTTTAAATATTATTTGATATGGGCAGTTTGAGCTACAAGACTATACAACCTTTCAAGATCATTGTCCTTTCTAATTTCCAAAATCTCCATAAATTGATTTGGATAAACTAAGATGATGTGCGGAATTGACTCAATGAAATATTTACGCTTAATCCCGCTTATATCTTTGTAAGCCAGTAAAGAACGCCAAGGTATTTTTTCGTCATAGACTAATTTGCTAAATGATGATAAGTCTTTTGCATTATCAATTGAAATGTATGTTAAAACTAATGATTTCCCGAGGTCGGCGTAAATCTTTTTAAGTAATGGAATTTCTTCCCTACAAGGTACGCACCAGGATGCTGTAAAAACCACTAAATTATACTTAGAACTATCTTGAACAATTTTTTCCGCAACACCTTTAGACAGAACCGGTAACTTAGCGTTAGGGAAATTTCTTTCATTTAGAAAGTTTTCAATTTTTCGTGCCCATATCGTGGATTTATGCCTATCGGAAAGATTTTCGTAAACCTTTCTTATATCGTCTTTTGTCCTATACTTCAGGAGATTGCTAGAAAGATAGGTAAGCAGGTATCTGGAATCAGGATGCTTTTTGGAAAGCGAAATATAAGATGTTAAAAAGCCCTCATAATCCCCTCTATTGCCATTGGAATCCATAAACCAACTGAAAAATGGATCCTCTGACCGCACAGCAATATCAGCGTGGGGATCCTTTGTAATTACTTCAAAATTTTCACATTCATTATTGCCAATAACGGTTGTAACCTTATCATTTTTTACTATCGAGATGGGTTGATTAGAAAATACAGTTTTGTGAAGATACTTTCCATAAATATAACTATTACTGTCATCTACTCCTACATTTGCAACGACGATTTCCTCATTGTTATGTTTGCCAATAAAACGTATACTAGTCATAGAATTTTTGGTAGAGTCATATTTTGAGGACAATAACTCCATATTCTCAGAATCCGATATAACATTTTCGGGAATAGTGATCTTCCAGGTAAAATTCCTGATTTTTTTTCCACTTATAAATACATGCCTACCCTCAGTATAGTCATGGATGTATAGCGAATCAAATGGAGCATTCTCCAGATATACAAATAGGTTAAAGTTTTTAACTGGCAATGTTTGGGAATACGTCTTTTGAGAATAAATTATACTCAAAAACAATAATCCCAATATTTTAATTTGGTTCATCGTAGATTTTTAAGAAGTAAACAATTCCACTTACTGCATCATGTAAAATTAAAATTGATCTTATAACGATCAGTAAATCTAAATTATGCCTATAAGCAAAACTATTTACTTCAGTCTGACTGGTTCATTTGTTATAGACCACCACAAGTACATTGATTTTTACTATTGATAGCACACTTGCTCGCAGCTCCAGTGGCTGTTCTACAATTATCACCACATATATACAAAGGTGGGGAAGGTGCACAATTACTTGGCCCTGAACCTGGAAGCATACCAGAGCCTTTTGATCCAGAGCCTCTTGATCCAGAACCTCTCCTTGATCCAGAACCACTCTCATCTCCTAAGATAGATCTTAAATCCTTTGCACTAAGGATTTCATCTTCCGGGATGTCTTTCAAACTGATTTTTTTCATTGTTTTAAAATTAGATTTACCGTAGAGTTTAGCATACGTCCTACAGTTTTACGTTTGTTAACTTCAGATATTTAGTTCAGTTAAATATCTTAAATCTTCTATTTGATAATTTAGTGGCAGTTTGTAGCCATTAACCATAATCGTGGGGGTTATCTGTAATTGAGTCTCAGTAATCCAATTCTTATGCTTCTCAAATTCGTGTGTGACTTCCTTACTGTTAACATCAATTTGGAATTTTTCAAAAAAGCTTTCTTTATCCAGCTTACCCGTTTCAAACCACTCTTGATATATTTTAGCCGTTTCCAATTCATTGTTATTTTGATAAATCGCTATTAAAAACTTATTCGAAATATCCAAGCCCGGACCAAACGATGAAAATATATATTGAATACAAATACCATTTGGATTGGATTTTAATAAACTTTCCACTCTAGAATGCATGTAAGCACATGGAGGGCAATGAGGATTGGTAAGTATCGTTATTAGCACTTTTGCTTTCTTATTCCCAAAAAGGATTTCAGAATTTTTAATTTCTGAAGGGTAGTGTGGCTGCTCTTTCAACATAGAAGCCAACAAACCTTCATTGGATTTCAGACTGTTTATTTCCTGTATAATATTCTCTATTTTGGATAGTTTTGATATAAACTGTAGAAAAAGGGTGAGTGCGGGTATCGGAATCAAATAAACGCAAAATAGAATAATTACATCGGTCACTTTAAAATCCGTAAGATAAAAATGTTCAAACATGAGATTTGTTATAAAAACTGACCAAAGTAAGACCTGTACCAAAAGACATAGTACGCACCATTGCTTGATCTTAAATTTTTGGAACCAGATACTCCATAGTGTAAAAGGAAGAACGCAAAGATTCACTATTGCATAAAAAAACAATAAATGTTTAAAAAAGACGATGACAATTAAATTTGACAAAAAGTAAGAAAAGCCAACTTCACTCCAACTTACAACACCCAAAATCTTTGCCTCATCTGATTTGAGAATATCATTGCAATCAGCCTGTTTAAGTATTGAGCAGATCCTGTCGGTATAACTGCTATGAATTTCCAATTGCTTTTGTATAAGCATCCATCCAACTGAAAGACCGAGGATATTTATAAAAAGAGAGAGGGATGTGCCGAAATCAAAGTTTTGATAATCACGTACAATCAAAAGAAATAGAAATATAGCAACAAAAAGTGATAAAACGGCTTTAAGACAGAAATTTATAGTCTCATCTCGATGATTATCCCTATAACCAGGTTCTATAGAGCCGGGATTACTTTCAAGCAACAAAGCCACCCCTGACCAAGCTTCACAAAAATCCTCTCTATCTATCTTAAAATTCAAATCTCCAACTCTGTATTCCACCAGCTTATGATCTACTCCATAAACCACTGCAAAACTCCCCCCCACTTGAGCTATAAAAGGACACTCAATCTCAGCAATATCATCAGACTTATTTGCAATCCTTATTCCGGCATTATTTATACCATAGTCAGACAGCATCTGAGATATTCCAAATAAATTATATTTGTGTGGATGTTCACTATAATATTTGTTTGAGAATTTCTGGGTGTGACTTATGCCCAGTGCATAAAGAGCAGAATTAAATACATTGTTTCCCTTTTTTCTCATGTCGCTTATTGTTTTATGGCTGGAAAGATATTAGGTAAATATATCAAGGACACTAGACTGAAAGTAAAGCTAATAGCGACTTTAGTGTTTGGCATATTCACACCTATTAGTTAAAATTCGCAGGTAACAAAAGTTTTAAATCATCAAAAGATTTAAATTATCCTTCATAAACTGAAGTCCATTATTTTTTTTTCTAAAAAACTTAAGTTGCAAACTTCCTTCGAATCCAAAAATATAATGAATTTGACAAATATCAATCATGTGTAATCTTAAGTTCAAATTGTAGATCGGAAAAATATGCATGCTTAGATAAGCATTCCGCTTTTTTCTGAAATTAGGTTGAAACCATCTGTTTAGCAACTATCATTGAAATGATAGTTGAACAGGAAATAGCAGGTTTACAAGAAGCGAGATGTATTAAATTTAGATATTCCATGTAAGAAACGTTTATTAATCAATTATATAAAAAATAACTGATAGTGTAAAATTTATTTACTGGAAAATCTCAAAAGAAAAAATTAAACTTGTGAATGCAAATATTTATTAAAATGTATCGGTTATCATTTATTTTAAGCCTAAACTGACGAAAATTTAGGCTAAATGCACAAGTGGTTTTGTTTGGGAATACAATATGTATATTAACTATCTCATCTTATTTCATACAGATTTTAACCAATTATTATTTTTGATTAATAGGCTAAATTCTGAAAATACTCGCGTCTATATTCATGTTGATCGTAAGTATCCTCTATTTTCTAGTGAGATTATAAAACTCAAAAGATTAGGGGTCTCCATATTGAATAAGAGAGAGAATATAACATGGGGAGGATTCAATATGGTAAAAGCTACTTTAGCTTTGATGAATTTGGTTCTCAAATCCAAAGGAAACGAAAATGACTATCTAATTTTATTAAGTGCCCATGATTTTCCCGTTGTAAATAACGAAATTATTTTCAATTTTTTTAAAAATGCTAAAGGAAAAATATTCTTAGATTATTGCTCGCTCCCTACGCAATTTTGGTCGTTAGACGGAGGTAGAGATAGAGTTAATTTTTACTGGTTCGTAGATGAGCTTGGTTTGACGAAAAGCGAACGGCTTTATAGTATCCAGAAAGAAGAGTCACAGAGTAGACTTACAAAATTAAGCATGGATTTTTACGGTGGTTCACAATGGTGGAATATGACCTTCATCGCCGCTCAATACATACTTGATTATTGTTTAAAAAACCCTCAATACGTTAATTTCTTTAAATATACGCTTATTCCTGATGAGCTTTTTTTTCAGACCATATTGTTAAACTCTCCTCTTAAAAAGAAGTTAGTGAATAATAATTTAAGGTTTATTGACTGGACACATCCATCTGAATTCCCGAAGATTTTGCGGATCAACGATTATGAAAACATTATTTCATCTCAAAAAATATTTGCCAGAAAGTTTGATATTAAAAAGGATAAAGAAATATTAAATAAATTATCTAATTATCCGAACCAAGTTGAACAGTCGATTTTATTATTGCCCAAATTTTCAACCAACCAAAATACTATGAAACAAAACCAGCATAATTCTAATACTGACCAAACTTTAGATAGATTTATTGATCAGTATCATCAGTTACTTGTTTCAGAAAGAAACACTCTCAAGCGTTTTTCGCTTGATAAGAAGAATATACAGCCATGTTTCTTCGACAATATCGGCAATACCAACTTTGATCGGCATTACATTTATCATCCTGCGTGGGCCGCCAGAATTTTAAAAGCCAACGCTCCAGATAAACATATTGACATATCTTCTTCGTTACATTTTTGTTCGATGCTTTCAGCTTTTATACCAGTAGATTTTTACGATTATCGACCTGCAAATATCTGTCTAGAAAATTTAGGATCATTTAGAGCAGATTTGATGAACTTACCTTTTCCTAACGATTCAATTCTATCGCTTTCTTGCATGCATACTGTTGAGCATGTTGGCTTAGGGAGGTATGGAGATCCTGTAGATTATGATGGAGATATTAAGGCAGTTAATGAGTTGATACGTGTTTTGGCTTATGGAGGAACGTTATTATTTGTTGTGCCTTTAGGTGCAGAAGACAGCATTTTTTTTAATGCTCATCGAATTTATTCAAAATCTCATGTCTTAAATCTATTTTCAGAACTCCATCTCCAGGAATTCGCTTTAATTCCAGAAAACGGACTGGACGGTGGTTTAGTTATCGACCCAGATGTCGAGCTTTTGAATAGACAGTATTATGCATGCGGTTGTTTTTGGTTCATAAAGAAATAGAATATGGCAGTCCTGGTCATATAATAGATGATTTCTGACTATATGACTGGGTTTATTTGAGATTTAACAAATTGATATCTATAATCGGTTCAGAAGTATAATTTGGCGTTAGATATAATACACGATAATCCAAGACTAAATATTAAATACCATTATTCAGCATTAACCAACACCTCTGCTATTGTTGAGATTATTCCTGATACGAAAAAAGAATTGGAACACGTAAAAATGTGGGACATTGAAAATCCAGAATGAAATGACGATCATTTTCATTATGAAAAGGGTTTGGTACCACAGAATGCTTCCGTAGTTTTTCTTGGCATTGATCGATTTATCAAGGTTCCAACCAAGGCAGTGTTATCATTTAATGCTAGAAAAGATATTCCTAGTTTATTATCTTATTTCATATTGTGATTTGCCAGAATATAGTTAGTTTGTCTTTGCAATGGTGAGGCGTTAATATAATATTGTCACCTATTCAACCTTAAATAATGTTTTTTCACCAGATAACTTCAACACGAGGGGCTATAAATGACAGATATAGTTAAAGAATATTAAAAAAGTAGATTTTGAAAATTTCAATAATCAAATCGCATTAGTTCACCTCGTTCGTAAAATATTATACTTTTTGTTTCGCTCATCCTTTTTCCACTCCGACTTTTCTTTATCGTTGCATATCTCTGGCTCGTTCTGATATTTTTATGATTTGCGAATCGTCGTTTAAAAAGTCTTTTAAACAGAAAAGGCGCAATTTCTTGCGCCTTTCGTGATCCCGATGGGATTGGCTCAGTCGCTCTAGGCCCGGACGCAATGCTTGAGCCTTCCAGAATCGAACCCGGCCTGCCCTTCTGTTCGAACCCCAGCGGGATGAAAACAAAAAAGCCCCAACTTTCGTTGAGGCTTTTTGTGATCCCGCTGGGATTCGAACCCAGGACCACTACATTAAAAGTGTAATGCTCTACCAGCTGAGCTACGGAATCATTTTCTCCCTTTCGAGGCTGCGAAGTTAGGAATTAAATTCAATCTTGCAAAAGGCAAATGCAAAATATTTAATAGAAAGTTAACGTTAATATCATAAAACGAGGTTAAATATTTAGGAATCACTTGTTTAAATGAGAACAAAAAAAATCCGTTTTTAGCAAGAAATTCCATCATAAATCAATAAACCTGATTTTTGAACCTAAAATCTTTTATAAACACCATCTATAAACTATAAAAACAGCTTGAAAGTGAAACCATCTCCCCTACCCATTATGCTATATCTTTTTATAAATTTGTAATGGTCGGCACTAAACATTCCTATTGGGTGTAAATAAATTATTGATATTTTTAATTTCATACTTATTTTCACTTTTAAATACAAACTCGCTTTTCTCTAATGAATATTGAAAACATTTATGGTGAAGATAAATGGACTGCACTTGGTGGTTTCTCGCCAATTATCTCAGTCTTTAGGGCTTACCATGCACTCACTCCAGAAATGGAAGACATTATTAACCGGGATACATTTCCTGTCCATTTTGCCAAAAACAAACATATTGCCTCGCCACTAAAACGCAACCGTTACATTTTTCTAATTTTGGAAGGGGCAGTACATGGCTATCTAAAAATGGGAAATAAAAAAATTACCACGTGGATTGCTGCAGAAAACGAATTGGCAGGCACCATCAGAAATTTATGGGAGAATGAAAGCTCTGACGAATATATCGAAACGATAGATCCGGTATTTGCGATTGCCATTCCGCATGAAATGTCGAAAATGCTTTACGAAAACTTCCCCATAGCCAACTACATCGGTAGAAAGATGACCGAATCTTATTTCCAGGGGGCATCTGAAAGGGCTTTTATCTGCAGACTTCCTACTGCATTAAAACGCTACCAAAGATTTTTATTTACTTATCCACACCTGATTAACCGTGTGCCATTGAAGTATGTGGCTTCATTTGTAGGCATGAGGTTAGAAACATTGAGCAGAATCAGGAACAGGGCTTAATTCTCCGGGCCAGGATAACTTTTAAATGTCATTCTGAACGCCGTGAAGAATCTTTCATTTAAAAAGATCCTTCATACCTACCTTTGTGAGAATCCACTGAAAAATCCGCTATCGGATCCCGCGCAGGCGGGAACCACGAAGTGCTCAGCGTAGCTAATCTTAAAACGCCTGCATTAAGAGATTCCCAATCAAGTTGGGAATGACGATCTCTCAGCGGATATTTTATATCCTAAATTATTCCTCAGCGTTACACCAAAAAAAAGCCATTACGTTAGCGTTTAACGTAATGGCTGTTGTGATCCTTTAAACTAAAATATTATTTACTTTTCAACTCATTTAAAATGGGTTTATCCAGGCTGGTTAATGTATTTTGCTTTGGTTTAAGCAATTCAAAAACTGCAATTTCATTCTTTCCTTTTTTCAACCATTCTGCTGGCAGATAGATGGTTTGCTGTGGGCCAATACCCCAATACTTACCTAAATTATGTCCGTTAACCCAAACCAGTCCCTTGCCCCATTGGCGCATATCTAAATACGTATCGGCAACCTTGGTTAAATTAAAGGAACCCGATTTAAGCACCGCTGCAGATTGGCTGTTTACTTTAGCCTGTATTTTTTGGGTATCGATCTGATCAAATGGTAAAGGGTACATTTTCCAAGATTTAATTTCCTGGCCATTAAAAGTTACATTTTTGGTAATTCCCTTGTTGTTTTTAAGCAGATAAGGTCCAAAATTGATCCGCCCCAGGTTTTCTACCAAAATATCCAGTTGTACATGGCCAGCTGGAAGATTAAGCACTAAACTATCCTGGTAAAGCCTCCGGTCTAAAACACCAACCAGTTTTTTATTGATATATACCAATCCATAATCGCGCAGTTCGTTAATTTTAATTACCCCTTTACGTCCACCTTTTAAGGTGCTGCTATACAATACAAAACCATAAGGCTGGTTAAGGGCTTCGAAAGTTAGTGGCCTTTCGCTTAATTTTGGTTTTCCGATCAGGCTAAAGATATCAGTAGCTTTGGTTAAGGTGATGGCTGGCAATGCCGCAGCGGGTTTAGCAGCGGGCACCTCAGGAAGTAACTGGTTAGCCGGTAAATTCTTTTTAATCGCTTCGCGAAAAAGCATAAATTTTGGTGTCGCATTACCGGCTTCATCTAAAGGTGCATCATAATCATAACTACTAATCTGTGGTTCATAAGCGGTAGAATCGTTATAGTTTGCACCATTCATGAAACCCCGGGTTGTACCGCCATGAAACATATACATGTTGATGGAAATGCCACCTTTAAGTGCAGTATCGAGTTTATTGGCATATGTTTTTGGATCTACCTCATGGTGTTTTGTACCCCACCAATCGAACCAGGCCGGATACCATTCCGGCACAAAGTAAGGGCCTTTGCCATTGTTATACTTGTTGATCAATGCTCTGATCTGAGTTGGATTATCAATTCCGTTAACGCCTGGAAGCAAACCTGCCAGGTGTCCACCTGCTAACGCGGGAACCGGATCGCAGGTAGATAGTACACCATCAAAACCGGCATCTTTAAACAGCTGTTCATTAATTTTCAGGTATTCTTTGTCGTTTCCATAAGAACCATATTCATTTTCTACCTGCACCATTAAAATATTGCCGCCATGATTAATCTGCAAGGGTGCTAAACGTTTACCAATCTCTGTGATATATTCCTTATATTCTTTTAAATATTGTGCTTCTTTACTCCTCACCTGCAAACCTTTAATGTTCTGCAACCAAAACGGATAACCGCCAAATTCCCATTCTGCACAAACATATGGACTCGGGCGAAGCAATACCCATAAACCTTCTTCTTTTGCAATACGTACAAATTCGGCAATATCATTATTACCGGAAAAATCGAACTGATCTTTCTGCGGCTCGTGCACATTCCAAAACACATAGGTACCAATGGTGTTTAAGCCCATGGCTTTAGCCATTTTCATTCTATCGCGCCAGGCCGCTCTCGGTATCCGGGGATAATGCATTTCTCCGGAAATGATCTGAAAGGGTTTGTCATCGAGCAGAAAAACAGAGTCTGCCAGTTTAAAAGTATGCTTAACTTGTGCAAATGCACCAAAGCTGGCAAAACAAGTAATTAAAATTACTTTAATCAGTACGTGTTTTAAGGTAGGTTTCATTAAAGAGGTATTATTATTTAAAAAATCAAAAGCATAGTTTTTCCATATCATCTTATAAAATGCTTTGCAGCACAAAACAAATGTTATGGATTTAAAAAATGAGGAACGTTATCATTTCAAATCAATCAGACTTAATTACTAATTACGGTGGTTACAGATTTGGCAGGAATACGTACCTGTTTGGTATCCTGATATTGTTTGTAGGGTGATAAATTGTATTGATCTGAAGTAACGTAGGTTTGTACAGCACTTTGTTTATTTCCCTTTATCTCCATATTCAGATCCAGCTCGTTTTCGGTAGGATTAACCACTACGGTGACGATCTTTTTATTTTGCATGTAGGATGATACATCAACCTGGGGTACAGCTGTCTCCGGGGTTTTAACCTGAAGCCGCTTACTGCCAGGACTAACAAAACGGCTGTAGTTACCCAGGGCCCACAACAGTTTACTATCATAAACCTGTCCATCAGCTTTATTTTTGTCGATATAAACCAAACCATCTTTATAGTCGCCGGCTGACACGGCCAGCCACCACTGCCATGAGGTGGCATTGGATATCGCCAGATCATGGTGGATCAACCTCGCAATAAAAAGAGCGGTTACCATGCCCAGATCGCGTTTTTCGCCTTTAAGCACCTCATCACCCAGCACACAATATTCAGACATCCAATATCTTAAACCTTTTATTTGCGCTACTGCTTCGGCTGTTTTTTTACGGACAGCAATAAATTTTTCTTCCGGACTGGTGGTAAAATAACTATGGCCGGAAATAGATTGATCTATATTAGACAGGTTGCCGACATAGTTGGGTGATGCCGCATTAAAAAACTGATATACCTGATTTCCCTTTGCACTGTTGCCATTATCGTATAAATAATCGAGCTGACCAGCCTCCCCTATCTGTATTTTGGTTTTAACCTGGTTTTTAACTAAAGCATCATTAACACCCCTGAAAAGTTGAGCCAGTTCGGTATTATTATACGGACAGCCTTCCTGGTTGTGTTCATTCCATTTCCACTGTGGCTCGTTTGCCGGGCTAAGGTAATTTAATTCAATTCCGGTTGTTTTTTTTATTCCTTTAATGGTATTAGCCAGGTAATCGGCAAACTGAGGAAGTTTATCAAAATTCAGGTTACAATTTCCATCTGTAGAATAGGCTTTTCCATTTTTGGTAAATAGAACATGCGGACTATTCACGAAACCAATAAACTGATTTATCCCACGGTTTTTGGCTGCTTTTAAAAACCAGATTTGTCCGGGCATGGCATTCCAGTCGTAAGTACCATCTGGCTGTAAAAAAGCGTATTGACGACGCCATTCGTCGCCAATATCGCTTGCCTTACCTTGGGCGGCACTACCACCGCCAATGCTGAAACGCCACATATTAAGCCCAATGCCCAGGGGCTGCCCTGCTTTTGTAGTTTGGGTACTAAAAAGCAAATCGGCCATCTTATCCTTTTTTTCTGCCGGCCACAAGCCTGCAAACTGGCAAGTCCATGCATCAGAAGCGCCAAAACCTTCTATGGTCTGGAATGTGATGGCAGGATCTATTTCTACTTTTAAAACAGTTTGTTGAGCAAGCGTTGTTTTAGCATATGAAAACAATGCCAGACAGATCAAAAGACGATTAAGATTTGGGGATGACTTTAACATGTAAACAATTAATTTTTATTGATTAATAACCCGGGTTTTGCTGCAATTTACCACCTGATGCTAAAATTTCTGCTCTCGGTATAGGTAACCAATAGTGTTTGGTTTCAAACTTACGTCCATCTAAAGCCACTTTAGGCGTATACGTAAAACCAGTAGCTGTTTTAGTGATAATCATTCCGCCAGCCGGTTTGTTTTCGGTTACCTCTGCAATTTTCCATCTTCTCACATCATAAAAACGATGTTCTTCAAAAGCAAGCTCAACCCTACGTTCATAGCGAACGGCATCGCGCATTTGTGTCTGCGTAAGTCCAACAGCCAATTCCGGCATATTCACACCTGGTCTTGCCCTTACCATATTGATGGCTTGTCTGGCCGACATTGAAGATCCGGATGGAACAGCGTCAGGTCCGTAAGCTTCGTTAGCAGCTTCAGCATAGTTAAGCAAAATTTCTGCATATCTAAAATAAATCCATGGTTGGAAACCTGCATTGCCCCAGGGGTTTTGCAATGGATAGGCATCATTCATATATTTTTTAAGGTAATAGCCGGTTTTACTGGTATTCCAGTTATCAATTCCATCTTTACTGTCTTTTCCTCCGGGAACAAAAGTTTCCACATTACGCTCGCGGTATGCTGCGCCATTGTATAAAATGGTTGCTGCAAAACGAGGATCACGGCCTTTGTAAGGTTCATTACTGTCATAACCGGAAGTAGGATCGGTAATCGGTTTCCCGTTGGCCATTTCGTAATCATCTACCAGGTTCTGCATTGGTAAATTTCCACCCCAGCCGCCATAACCGTTTGGTCCGTTTGCAATTTCCAAATGGGTGTGGTTGGCATTTTTGGTAAATAACCTCGCAAAAATAACTTCATTGGTCTGGTCAGTTAAAAACAAGTTTGCATATCCACCGGTATATATTCCATATTTATTTAAAGAAATAACGGCCTGAGCTGCGGTAACCGCTGCCTGCCAGGTGCCCGCATTATATAACGGACTTGCGGCATACAAGAGTAAACGAGATTTAAGTGCTAATGCCGCCCCTTTGGTAGCCCTACCGGCTAACCAGCTGCCGCTATTATCCAAAGGTAAATCTGCAGCAGCCTGATCTAGCTGAGCAGCTACATAATCTATAGATTCTTTAATTGAGGCACGTTGAAACAATGCCGGATCCTGCAAATCATCAGTCAGGTTGGTTACCTTATCGCCCATTAAAACGATGCCACCATAGTTCCGGATCAAATCCTGATAGCGGAAAGCCCTGATAAACTTAAGTTCAGCAACCAATTGTTTTTTATGTGTTGCACTCATACTGATTTTACCAAGCACGCCCAAAGCATAATTACACTCTCTGATGCTTTTGTAACTCCTACCCCAATATACACCTGCGCTTCCTAAATTTTCAGGTGCCAGCTGACCTCTTTGAATCAGCCAGGTAGCGTCATCATTGTTATAAACAGATTCATCGGTAAAAGAACTCCACATGCTGTATTCAAAACCTCTGCCAAAACCCGGAGCAGATCCATCAGCTTCTTTATCCTGTAATCTGGTTCCGATATAACGATTGGTTACATAAGCCTCGAGAACGGCCGTATCGGTTTCTATGGCACTTGTAGAGATCCGGTCTGTTGGTTCTACATTTAAAAATTCTTTTTTACAGCCCACCATGGTCCCTGAAACAAGGGATAGGCCTAAAAGTGTTATATATAGTGATTTGATTTTCATGATGTTTAAAATTTAATATTGGCGCCCAGGTTAATAATGCGTTGTTGCGGGTAAAACTGTCCGCTGCCACTGGTTCCTTCCGGATCGTAATCTTTTACTTTAGAGATGGTGAACAAGTTAAAGGCACTTGCATAAATCCTTACTCCCGAAACATTAATGCGCTCTAAGAAACCGGCCTTTAGGTTATAGGCAAGTTCTACGTTTTTAAGCCTTAAGAATGAGGCATCATTTAACCAGAAAGTATTATTAAACTGTCCACCGCTAATGGCATTAGAAGCACGGTCAGTTACTCTCGGATAAGTTCCGTTCGGGTTTGCTGCACTAAACCTGTTATCGGCCCAACTGCTGTAAAAGTTACCTATACTGCCCGACTCTGGTAAAACGTACTGGCTAACCTGGGTTTGTCCGGCTAATACCATCGATAAATCAAAGTTTTTGTAAGAAGCACCAAGGGTAAATCCGTAAGTAATTTGAGGAACATTACTATATGGCGTTCTGGTTTGGTCATCGGCAGTTATTTTACCATCGTTATTGTAATCCAGGTATTTAAGATCACCAACTTTAGCACCGCTCACATGCGGGTAAGCATCTAACTCCTGCTGTGTTCTAAATATACCAATGGCATTGTAAAGCAGGTCGACATTTAACGGTCTGCCGGTTTTACGTTGATAATCCAGTGTTCCACTGGCTTCATCAATAAAGACCACTTTACTTTTAGCATATGTGAAGTTACCTGATGCGTTCCATCTGAAATTTTCGCCATTATGGTTATAACCCAAAGTCGCTTCAAAACCAGCATTATTTACTTTACCGATATTTTCTGAAGGTACCAGCGGATCAGATCCATATGGATTTACAATACCTGAAGAACCTGGCAATGAGGCATTACGTGTGGTTAAAATATCAGATCTTTTTTGCTGGAAATAAATGGCTTCAATACTGAAGTTTTTAAATACAGTGGCGTTAATACCAATATCAAGCTTTTTGGCTACCTCCCAGGTAATGTTTGGATTTGCCAGTTTAACCAGGTTTACACCAGGCTGTATGGTTAGTGTATTACTCGCATCTCTGGCCACAAAGCCATTTCCAACCAATACATAATTATCAAAATACTGGAAACCGTTTACGTTATCATTACCCAATGCACCGTATGAAGCACGTATTTTTAGATTATCTACAAACTTAACACTTTCACTAAACCATTTTTCTTTTGACATGACCCATCCCACAGATGCAGAAGGGAAATAACCATATTGTTTGCCTTGAGGAAAAATGGATGATCCATCCACACGCAACTGGCCTTCAAAGAGGTATTTATCATCATAACTATAAGCCAGGCGACTGATGATGCTTCGGCGGTTATAGTTTGAACTGTAACCCGAGTTTAAAAAATCGGTAGCGGCAGTACCACCCTGTGAAAGTTCAGGCAGCGAAGTAGACAGGAAGTTAAAACGTTGTGCATCGAAATATTCTAAATGGTTTTCACTTTGCTCATACCCTACAAATGCATTGATATCGTGCAGGTTAAAGCGACGTGCGTAATTCAGCTTAATGTTTGAAGTAAGCAAAGACTCATTTCTATTACTCTCAGTAAGGGTAGCTTTTTGGTTATTGCCACCTGTTATTATACTGTTGTAAGTTTTAGAGTTAGGATCATATTCGTACAAAAGATAAGGTTTACTAAAGCTTTTTGTAAACGAGTTAGATTTATCAGCAGAAAAGAAACCATCTACAGAAAGTCCTTCTACACCTGGAATAATAAATGTTGCTCTTAAAATACCATTTAAAATCTGATTAGGATTTTTACTGGTTCCACCAATATCAGTAGCCTGTACAACTGGGTTTTGACCATCTACCCCTTTAGTTGGTAGCCCATTGGGATAGTAAGCTGCAGCAATAGGTTTGGACCTATAAATCGATCTGAAAAGATCACCAGCTCCTACTTGAGGAAACAAACGATTTTCTTGTCTGCCGGATACCGATAAGCCTACTTTAAGGTATTTGGAAATATTAGCATCTACATTTGTACGAAAATTATACTGATTGTACTTGGTTGCACCATTTTTATAAATACCATCCTGGCTAATTGTACCTAATGAAACATAGTATTTAACATCTTCGCTACCGCCATTAACAGAAAGGCTGTGCTGACTTTGCAAAGCTGTTTTCTTTAAGGCCTGATCGATCCAATCGGTGTTAGGATACAGCAAGGGATCGGAACCGTTACGGAATTTTTCGATCTGATCTGCCGTGTAAGACTGATTAAGCCCTCCTGAAGGATTAGAATCGAAATTGATTTCGTTCATGATCTGCGCATAAGTTGCAGCATCTGCCATTTTAGGCAATCTGGTTGGCGAGCTAAAACCCTGGTTAAAACTATAATTGATAGTTGGTTTACCAGTTTTACCTTTTTTAGTGGTGACCAAAATAACCCCGTTGGCTGCACGGTTACCGTAAATAGCTGCAGAGGCATCTTTTAATACAGAAACACTTTCAATATCATTAGGATCTAAACGTTCCAGTCCACCAATCTGTCCGGGAATTCCATCTACAACAATTAATACGTTATTGCTTCCTGTAGTAGCCAGCCCCCTGATGGTAATGTTCGAACCATCATAACCAGGCTCTCCACTTCTATTGTTGATCACTACACCAGAAAAACGGCCAGCTAATGAATTGGATAAGTTAGGTTGCGGACTTTTCACTAAGTCGGCCCCTTTTACCTGGGATATGGATCCGGTAAGGGTTGCTTTCTTTTGCGTTCCGTAACCAACCACCACTAATTCGTTCAGTGTTTTGGTATCGGCACCAAGCTGAACATTAATGGTTGTTCTATTGCCAACGGTTTGCTCCTGACTGGTGTAGCCTACGTAAGAAAAAACAAGTACGTCTGTTGTGGCTGCCACACTAATGCTAAATTTACCTTTTGCATCGGTTTGCACTGTTTTTTCAGTTCCTTTAATCTTAACCGCTACGCCCGGAAATGTAGCACCGGTTTCGTTTGTTACTGTACCCGTCACCACAATCTCGCGTGCCAGTTTCATTTTTTCTGTCCGTACAGAAAAAGAAGAGGCGGTTACAGGTAAACTAATAGATAAGATAAATAGAAAAGCCAATGCTTTAATTTTAAAGAATTTTAAAGGCGAAAATTCCTTCAGATTTTTTTTTCTCATTTTGGTTGCACATTAATATTTGGTTAGCAGATCAGATCTATAGTGTAGATAACAGCTTTTGTTATCAGATTTTATAGTTATAGAACCGCTTTGTAGGTGGCTAAAGTAGCGCTAACAAACCATATTAAAAGGGTACAAACAATCCAAATTTAAGGGGTAAACAGACCGGATTATGCGCTAAATGAGGTTTAAGCGCATATTTTGAAAAACACACAAATGGAGTGTATTATGCTTTACCTTTTTTGCCGGTTGAATTTATCTGGATATGATTGGAAAATGGCTTCCTGAATTTTTTGATGTATTGCGATGGATTTATATTAAATAATTTATAAAACTGCTCCCTAAAATATTTAGGATCGGTAATGCCTACCAGGTAAGAAGTTTCCTGGATGGTTTTATCTGTACTGATAAAAATTTCGGCCGCTTTCCTTAACCTGATGAAACGGATAAACCCATTGGCAGACTGGCCTGAAATGGATTTTATTTTACGGTATAAATTAGATCTCGACATTCCCAATACGGTTGAAAGGGTATCAATATTAAAATCAGGATCGGTAAGATGTTCTTCTACAATGCGGATACAGTTATCCAAAAACTCTTTATATTCTGCAGAGATTTTGGTATGATTCGAGTTGAGTGTAATTTCATTATAAAAATACTTTTGCAGCGCATTTTTACTTTTTAATATACTGGCCACCCTTGCTTTTAAAAAATCCTTATCAAAAGGTTTACTAATATAATCGTCGGCTCCACCTTCTATTCCTTTAAGCTTAACCTCTGGTGCAGAAATGGCCGTAAGTAGAATAATCGGAATGTGAGAAATGGAAACATCTTCTTTTATTTTACTGCATAGTTCTATCCCGGTTATACCATCCATCATCACATCACAGATGACGATATCGGGTAATAACTCTTTCGTCATTTCATATCCTTTTTCGCCGTTACTGGCCTCATAAAGGTGATAATCCATTCTAAAAACCTGTTTAAGGTATTCTCTGATCTCTACATTATCATCAATAATAAGCATGCTTTTTGATTCGATGGTGAGCTGGTGATCTACTACCTGCCCCTCGGCAGCTTCTACAACTTTGTTGGCGCTGATTTCATCTTCTATCAACTCTTTAAACAATGATGATTCGGTGTCTACTAATGCTTCCTGCAAGATCACGGCATCTTTAAAATGACTGATACCCCGTAACAAGGCAATGTTAAAGGTAGTACCCTTATTTTCTACACTGGTATAATTTATGGTGCCACCATGCATTTCAATAAAAGTTTTGGCCAGGTATAAACCAATGCCAAAGCCACCTTTAGCTGATTTATTGCCGGGATCCTGATAAAACTTTTCATATAACTTTTCTCCTGCTACCTCTACAATACCACAGCCGGAATCTTCCACACTAATGATTACATTTTCCTTGCTATTATCAACGGTCATATTAACGTGACCACCCTCTGGCGTAAATTTAATCGCATTGGAAAGCAGGTTAAAAAACACGATCTCCATTTTTTCCCGGTCAGCATAAAAGGCAATCAGCTCATCGGCACAGCTAAATTCAAGCGTGATATTTTTTGAGCGGGCCTGGTGTATAAAACAAAGAAATACCTCTTTACACAGATTTACCAGATTTATAGGTGCCACTTTTAACTTTTCGCCATAAGTATCTGCTTTTCTAAACAGCAACAGCTGGTCTACCAAACTTAAAAGCCGCTTGGCATTGCGGTACACAATATTTAGATCAGTAGTGTCAACATTATTATCGTTCTTATACAACAGTTCTTTAACCGGATTGATAATCAAGGTAAGTGGCGTGCGGAATTCGTGCGATACGTTGGTAAAAAAAGATAGCTTCTTTTCGCTCAGCTCCTTTTCTTTCTCACTTTCGATGTGGGCAAGTTTAATCTGGAATTTTAAGTTAGATTGGCGCTCGCGATACTTAAGGTAGGCATATACCATACCAAAGAAAGCCAGACCGTAAAAACCGAAAGACCACCAGGTACGATACCAGGGTGGCGTAATGATGATCTGGAGCGAATTTCCGGTCATATTCCAAATACCATCGTTATTTGATGCCCTGATCCTTAAGGTATATTTACCGGGATTTAAGTTGGTGTAGGTTACTTTGTGTTCGCTACCACTATAATTCCATTTTTTATCAAATCCTTCGAGAAAATAAGCGTACTGGTTTTTTTCTGAAAGCGTATAGTTCAGGGCCACAAAACCGAAAGAAAGCACACTCTGATCATAAGGCAGGGTGATACTTTTGGTCATATAAACAGGCGATTTTAAAGGGGAGTCCTGGCCAGGGAGAATCAGTTTATTAAAAATAGAAAAATCAGAAAAGTAAACTGCAGGTGCTTCTTTATTGTATTTAAGGTGTTGCGGATTAAAATAAATGATGCCTTTATTACCTGCCACATAAATTTCTCCTTTGGCATTTTTGCAAATGGCCTCATTGGCATAAACACCGTCCTTTTCATCATAATTTTTAACTGTTCCGGATACCGGATCGAACAGCGAAATACCTTGCTCGGTAGTTACCCATAGTTTGCCATTATTATCTTCTACCAGATCGGTAAAAACATTGCTGGCAAAACCATTTTGTTTTGAATATACCTCGAAAGTATTCGTTTTGGCTACATATTTGTTCAATCCATCGCGGGTACAGATCCAAATATTTTGATGTGAATCCAGATAGAGGCTAATGACGATATTATTGCTAATGCCACCCTTTTTTGAATTATCGATCTTGTAATTCGTAAACTTTTTGGTTTTGGGGTTGAAACGGCTCAAGCCACTTCCATAGGTTCCTATCCAGATATTTCCCTGCGCATCTTTTAAAAGGCAGTTCAAATGGTTATTACTCAATGAGCCCAGATTTTTTGGATCGTTAAAGTAATGCGTATAGGTATTGGTTTTGCCGTCAAAAATTTTCAGGCCTGCATCCGTCGCTAAATAGTATTCGCCATCATTTACTTCGATCAGATCCCTAAACACATCTTCATTAAAAAAACTACCCAGTGCAGAATGATGGTGATGGTGTAAAAACTTATTCTCTTTCTTATTGTAACGATCAAATCCGTTCTCGCTCATCACCCATAAATCACCTTTTAAATCAACAGACAGGTTAATAATATCATTACTGGATAAGCTATTTGGGCTATTACTGTGCGAAAGTCTGGTAAGGGAACGGTTATCCGGATGATATTGATAAAGGCCTTTGTTGGTGCCGAGCCAAAAACTGCCGCCATCGCTTATCATCGATTTCACTTCAGCCTGTCCGAAAGGAAGTGAAATAAAATTAAATTTATACTGATTAAAATCAATCTTACTAAGACCATTTTTACGACAGAGCCATATCATTCCGGTTTTATCACGGTAAAAGCTGCCGTCGGCGAAAAATTCGAGTTTATCTATTTTCTCCCACTTATTGCGTTTTGTGTTTACCCAGAATATTCCCGCACTTCCGCCTACCAGTAATTTTCCGGCTCCTAAACTCAAAACGTTAAATACAGCAGCATTACCTGTTGCCGTGCTGGCAAAAGTGGTAAACACTTCCTTTTTGGGATCAAACCGGAAAAGATCGCCTTTCCAGTAACATCCGATCCAGATCATGCCCTCATGATCAAGGCAGAGGGTCCAGATATCGTTTGGATTTTTTTGATTGGCGATTTCCTTTTGCATATAATTGGTAAACCGCTTTGTTTTTTGATCGAATTTGTTTAGCCCATTGCTCCAGTTGCCCAGCCATAAATTGCCAGAGGCATCTTCTGCAATGGCATTAACTGATTTTCCTTTAATGGCATAAGCATTTTTAGGATCAGGCTGATAAACCGTAAATGTTTTTGATTTTTTGTTATACAGGTTAAATCCATCATCTGTACCTACCCATAATTTATTTGTTTTATCGATCAGTAGAGACCAAACCTTATTATTACTAAGCGAATTTTTATCATTTTCTTTATGGGAAAAACGTTCAAATTTCTCGGTAACCGGGTCAAACCTGTTTAGTCCATTCATGGTACCTACCCAAAAAATCCCTTTGCTATCCTCTACCATGGCATTAATGTAGTTATTGGTTAGGGAAGTACTGTCGCCGGCAATATTCACATAAACTTTAAAAGAATAACCATCAAATTTACAAAGCCCGTTTTCTGTACCTATCCATACAAAACCTCTTTTATCTTTTAAAGCAACGGTGGTATTTTTAGACGGGAGACCATCGTTAGTACCATATGTTTTAAGCACATAATGCTCTGGAATAGCAGATTGATCCATTACCTGTGCATTAACGCCGTTAACAAGCAGCAAGCATTGCACAATAAAACCAAATGCTTTAATCAATTTCATCATTAATAAGGCAAACCGACAGGATAGCTAAAAAATCAGTTTGCGGAGGTAAAGATACGATTTATCGTCATCCTGAACTCGTTTCAGCATCTTTCCAGTTGCCATTATTTTTGCCACGCCTGCCCGATCACTCAGGCGGGAAGCATAGATTTACGCAGAATTCATCTCAGCATCTTTTGGCATGTAAGACCCTGAAATAAATTCAGGGTGACGAACGACTTAAACAAATGACCTAAAGAAGCATTTTCAGAAAGTTAGGACTTGTTTTGGGATTTTAACTGTTGCATTACTTTTGCCCCGCCTGCCCGACCACTCAGGCGGGAAAACATAGATTTACGCAGAATTCATCTCAGCATCTTTTGGCATGTAAGACCCTGAAATAAATTCAGGGTGACGAACGACTTAAACAAATGACCTAAAGAAGCATTTTCAGAAAGTTAGGACTTGTTTTGGGATTTTAACTGTTGCATTACTTTTGCCCCGCCTGCCCGACCACTCAGGCGGGAAAACATAGATTTACACAGACTTTAATTTACCTTTTTGCTTTAAGCTTTAGTCTTTAAGCTTTTGCCTTCATTAAAAATCAGAATAGTCTGTTGGGTAAACAAATTTAGTATCGTTTTTGGAAACATTGTGCTGATATTCCGGCATAGCCGACAGTTTTTTCCAATATTCATCAGCCGAAAAAGCTTTCCAATGTGCATCTCTGTCGGTTTTATTTTCGAAAGTGGTTAAGTACATGAGGTTAGGCATACGGCTTCCGGCCAGTACTTCTCCATAAAATACGGCATTAAAATTTAATCTTTTAAATAAACCGATCTCATCGCCTTTATTGAACATCTGAACTTTGTTCTGAAAATATTTCTCCGTGGGTGCTTCGTAGCTTCTTAATTCATACACCCGTTCTTTCATCGGTGATTTTAGATTGGGCAGCATAAAATGGGGCGCATTTTCAAAAGCTTTTAATACAATAGATTCCAGCCGCTCGAAAGGAGCATCGGTATAAACGGCATCCAGATAGGCTTTACCATCAACCGCATAGTGCTTATCTTTTGCAAGCTTTTTATCCAGTTCCAAAACCCCATTAAATGATTTTAAAGGAATAAATACATAAATCAATTTCTCGTTAACTCCAGTCTGATCACTAACTATTGGTTTAAATACCCCAACTTTTGATATCCCACTCCGATGTAATGCCGGCAGGTAGGCTTTTTGCAAAAAATCATCTACTGTTTTTTCCTGAAAATCAGTTTTCAGATGGTAAATTTTAATCTGATAGAAATCTATTGATGCATCGGCGGTAAATGCGTAAGATAATAACACAAGCAAAAACAGGGCAGCTATTTTAATTTTTGGCAACATGGCTATAGGCTAATTGGTGCAATGCAGCAAAGTAGCAATTTATTTTTGAATGCGCTATAAACCCAGGTAACGAAATGAACGATGTTGATCTGCCTATTTTGAAAGATTTGGATTGGGCGCTTCGGCATTTAGTAAATGTTTCACAAAGAAATCGCGTTTACGTCTACGTCCATAAACGCCTCCATCGCTATGACCCATGCCCGGAATGCTTAAAATATCAAAATTTTTATTTGCTTTGATCAATGCATCGGCCAATCTGTATGTCGATTCTGGTGGTACATTTTCATCGGCTTCACCAACTATCAAAAACAGATCTCCCTGTAATTTACCCGCATTTGTAATGTTAGATTGCTCTCCATAATGTGGTCCTACCGGATAGCCCATCCACTGTTCGTTCCACCATTGTTTATCGATGCGGTTATCGTGACATCCACAGGCCGAAACTGCTGCTTTATAAAACTCAGGATGGGATAACAATGCACCTGTAGAGCTTTGTCCACCTGCAGAAGTGCCATAAATCCCTACTTTGGAAATATCCGCATTTGGGTATTTAACGGCCATGGCTTTCATCCATAAAATGCGGTCAGGAAATCCGGAATCGGCTATGTTTTTCCAACAAACGTCATGAAAAGCTTTAGAGCGGTTGGCTGTGCCCATTCCATCAATTTGTACCACGATAAAACCCAGTTCGGCAATGCTCTGCATTTCACTGGCAGGCAGGAAACTTTTAGGCACAAAACTATCATGAGGACCTGCATAAATATTTTCGATAACAGGGTATGTTTTGTTCGGATCCAATTTTGAAGGCAGGCAAACAATGCCCCAGATATCGGTTTTACCATCTCTTCCTTTAGCTACGAATACTTCAGGCAGTTTAACTCCTGTAGCTAAATAGGCGTCTGTTTTTCCATGCTCTATTTCGCTTATTTTTTTTGCATTTTCTGTAAGCCTTAACTCGCTCACTGGCGGTACATTTACCTGAGAGTAGGTATCGATATAATATTTACGGTCAGGAGAAAAGCTGAGGTTATGGTTACCATTTTCTGGCGTCAGGTTTACCAAACCTTTTCCATCAAAGCCGATCCTGTAGTAATGGATAAAGTAAGGATCTTCACCAGCATGCATGCCATTTGCCCTGAACCATACCTGGCGTTTTACAATATCCACACTATCAATATCCCTCACCACGTAATTTCCCTTTGTAATTAACTGCTGCTTTCCGGTTAAGGCGTTTACCAGATAAAGATGTTGCCAGCCATCTTGCTCACTCGTCCACAATATTTCATTGGTTTTAGGTAAGTACCTGGTATAAATCCGACTTTCATAAATGAAGGTCTTGGTTTTTTCGTCTATGATGTTTTTGGTTTTCCCGGTTAAAACATCCACTTCGATTACCCTGAAACGCTGGTGACCGCGGTCTACTTTCTCATAAGTATAATACCTGCTGTTATTGCCGCGCCAATGCAGTTCGGGTGCACCAAAGAAATCAACCGGATCTGCATCTACTTTAATGGCCGTTTTCTTTGCTACATTAAAAACATAGGGCTGATAAGCCGTAAAGTCATCACCAGGTTGCGCATATTCCCTAGTTTTTAATTCGCCACGTGTAGTTCCGGGAACAGAACTTAATACATAATATACATTTTTGATTTCTTTCGGATCGATTTTATAGGCTACTATGTTTTTGCTATCAGGTGACCAGGCATATTCACCGTAAGGTTTATCAGCACTACCATCAGTGCTTAACTGGGTTTCTGCCTTTGTAGCCAGATCAATGACAAACAGGTTGCCTCCGCGGATCAGGATTTCACTTTTGCCATCGGGCGATTTTTTGATTTCGCGGTTTCCCTGCCAGCGCGATCGGCGTTGTTGTAAAGGCCGCCTGGCATTGTACCGATAAATATTGCTGTCGGTTGTATTGGTTAGCTTATAATCACTCAGGTTCAACTGGTACCATTTATCCGATATTTTTAATTTTGCTGTACCCTGATCGGCAAAATATAACTCTCCAAGCTGAATTTTTTGCGGATGCTGTTTTTTACCGGTAACCTTTTCTATATTTTGCGCAAGTCTGCTATGATCAAATGCAACCTGGCGTTTACCTGTGGCCGCGTCTACATAATAGTATTCCCATGTTTTGTTAGGGAGATTCTTTTTATACCAAAATGCGGTGCCCTCTTTTTTCCAGAAAGGAATAATATCATTATTGGTTGGAATATTACGTAAGGTAGTATCCATTCTTAAAGATAACTGGTAGGCATCGGCCACTTCAGCAGGCTTTGGCTGATATGGTTGCAACTTTGTTTGCTGTGCCAGCAACTGAACGGAAACAAAACTTAATAAAATAAAGACTATTGATTTTTTAACGGTCGTGTAAATGCTCATTACAGATTTTTTGTGGTAAATATAGTATTGCTGTTTTGCAGGTCTTTTTTGAATTTTGATGAATATCATTAATATTTTAACCCTTTATATCACCTGAATCTTTTAGTTTCAGTTCCTGGCGGCTTATACTTCCTCTAATCAGGTAATAAACGGGAATCCCGATTAATGTGATGATTAATCCTGGCCAGGTAAATCTGGGTTTAAAAACGATCAGTAGTATGCAAAAGGCAAGTCCCATGAGGATATAAATGATTGGCAGCACCGGGTAACCAAAGGCTTTGTAGGGCCTGTTTGCCTCAGGGCGTTTTTTTCGGAGGATAAAAATTCCGAAAATGGTAAGCATGTAAAACATTACCACCACAAAAGAAATCATATCCAGCAAATCGCTATATTTTCCGCTAATACACCATAAACAGGCAAAAATGCATTGTATCCATAATCCAAATCCAGGGACTGCATTTTTGTTGAGTATACCTACTTTTTTAAAGAAAAGTCCATCTTTGGCCATGGAGTAATAAACCCTGGCACCAGCCATAATTAAACCATTATTACAACCGAAGGTTGAAACCATAATCATTAAAGCAATAATAATAGTACCGGCTGTACCGAAAATATGGTTGGCAGCTGAAACAGCCACCCGATCCTTATCTGCATGGGCAATATCTTGTAAAGAAAGTACGCCTGTATACATCACATTGGTTAAAAGGTAGAGTACGGTTACAATAATGGTTCCTAAGGCTAAACTTAAACCAATATTGCGTGCTGGGTTTTTAATTTCGCCGGCAATAAAGGTAACATTGTGCCAGGAGTCGCTACTGAATATTGACCCTACCATCGCTGCAGCAATGGCTCCAAAAGCAGCCAAAGTGGTATAAGAACCAATACTTCCATCGGCAGATAGTGGTCCTAAAACCCACATGTTCTCCCAATTGGTTTTCCAGATTCCTTTATCGAGGAAGAAAAGTCCGAAAGCGATCAGTCCAAACAGACTTAATAATTTGGCCACAGTAAAGGTAGTTTGGATTACTTTACCTCCATTTACTCCCCTATTGTTAATGTAGGTGAGTAATATGATTACCCCAATGGCCAACAGTTGTGCGGGTGAGATGGTAAAAAAGCCCAAATCAATGGCAACCAGATCTTCACTTAACGCAGGTATGAGATAAGCAGTAAACTTGGCAAATGCGACACCTACTGCCGCAATGGTTGCGGTTTGGATAACCGTGAAAAAACTCCAGCCATACAGGAAACTAATCAACGGGTTGTATGCTTCCTTTAAATAAATATACTGTCCGCCCGCTTTTGGGAACATGGCGCTTAATTCACCATAACTCAATGCAGCCGTTAGCGTCATAAAGCCTGTAATCAGCCAAACCACTAATAGCCAGCCCGAGCTGCCTACATTTCGGGTAATATCTGCACTGACAATAAAAATACCCGAGCCGATCATACTTCCGGCTACAAGCATGGTTGCATCCATCAGTTTAAGTGAGGGTTTAAATTGTGTGGTTTCTTTTTCAGTCATGTGTTATTTGCTTGGTGGTTCGAAGGTTGGTTGTTTTGTTTATTTAAGCTGATCGTAAAAATGCCACGAGGTTTTGAAATCGCGGGTTAAAGGCTGATTGGTTAAAGTAGCCCTGATCATTTCTACCGGGATTAAGTTTTGTTTGATCACGGCATCATGAAAATCCTTAAAGCTCATTTTACCACCATCAACCAGTTCTTTTTTGAGCGCAAAGAGCTGAAGACCGCCGGTAAGATAAGCTACCTGGTAAAGAGGACTATAATCTCCTTTGAAAGACCTACGTACTTCGCCTTCTGCATTGGCACGTTCGTGCCCTACACGGTCTACTAAGAAATCGACACACTGCTGAGGGGTCCATTTACCCAGGTGAAAGTTAAGTGAAAAAAGAATCCTGGCGCAACGGTGCATCCGCCAGAAGAGCATGCCCATCTTTTCTTCGGGCGTTTTGGCGAAACCTTTATCGTAAAGCAAAAGCTCCCAATATAAGGGCCAGCCTTCTACACTGAAAGGCGTTTTAAAAGGATCGCGATAGCTTTTATAACGGCTGTTCATAAAATATTGATAATGGTGGCCGGGCAAGAGTTCGTGCTGTACGGTTCCTCTTGAAAAATAGGGATTGTTACCCCGCATGCTCATTAACTTATCGTCTTCCTCCATCGTATTGGTAGGATAAGAAATACTGATTTCGCGCCCGCCTGTAAAAAACGGATTCACCAATTGCCGTTCGGCCGACATCATCACCATGCCCCAAGTTTCTTCGGCAAGTGCCGGAATACTGATCAGATCGTTGGCTTTGATAAAACTTAAGGCATCATCCTGTAATTTTACGATCAACTCTGGCTGTTTACCTAAAGGCACATAACTGTTCTTGATTTTTTCCTGCGCTTTTTTCCAATCATGGCCAAAACCCATCGCAGCTGATGACCTTAATAGCTCTTCATCGCAAAACTTAAATTCTTTTTCGGCAAGTTTGATCAGTTCTTCTGGAGTATAAGGTATAAGTTCAGCATTGAGCTGCCTGATGAGTTCTTCCCTTCCAATGGGGGTTCCTGTAATTTCTGGTTTATTTGATTTTACGATAAGTTTATCATCATTATCGTTAAAAAGTTTAGTATAATTGGTTAAGGCAAGATCTAACTTTTCGTAAGGTTTAGGTACCCACCAGGTAAAACCAGGCTCATAATCCATGTAAAATTGGTAGAAGCCCTTTAAACGGTCTTTCAAACTCCAGTTAATGGCCTTTGCCATTTTAAGCTGATCGGGTTTTAGCGTTCCTTTTTTGAAATTTAGATTCAGGGTATCAACCTGCTTTACAATTTCATCTAGCTGGGCAGCCAACAAAGCACCATCTTTATAGGTACCCCTTCTTCTTAAATTTTCGAGTGCATAAATCGCATCGGCAAAGGTAAAATATTTAGATAGGGCCCTATAATCTGCTTCTTCTTTATCTAAAAGCCAAACTGACGATTCGATCTGTTTTTTAAGGAGGATATAATCTACCTTGCCATAAATGCTAAAGCTTTCAAAGTTGGCCGTTTTTAACCTGCTTAAGTAATCATTATTGATATCCTGCAGGCGTTTTCTTTGTTTTGGACTTTTAAAGGTTTCCTTCGGATAAGAATAAGTGCCCCCTGAGGAATAAGGATAGTAGAAATCGTTAATGGCATCAACATCCCTTTGGTAACCTACAATCAGCGTACCCATTTCGCTGGTTTGTTCGTATAAACTTTCTTTTGAAGTTTGAGCTGATGCAAAAGGGCCAGACAGTATGCCCAGCATTAAAAAAAGGGCAAAAAAGATTATTTTATTCTGCATGTGGTTTGGTTAAAACAGGCAATAGCATTTGCCTCCATTTGAAAAAATGGTTAACTTAATTGATATAAATATGTTTTGTTGATTAAGCGCCTATATAGCTTACCCTGCTTACACTATTATAAGTATCGATATATGCTCTTGGCGATTGCCCGATAATACTTTTAAACACCCTGTTAAAGTTGGTAATACTATTAAAGCCAGCCTTATAAGCCACCCCCGAAATACAATCGGCTTTTTCTCCTGATATCAGACTTTTACAGGCATCGTTAATTCTTACTTCATTTAAAAATGATACAAAAGTATGACCGGTATGTTTTTTGAAATATCTGCAAAAAGCCTGTGGCGTCATAAACGCAGCGTTGGCCACATCTTCTAATGAAATCTGACTATTGTAGTTCTCCGTGATGAAGTTAATGATCTTGCTCAAACGCATACCTTCATTTTCGGTTACGTTAGAAGAATACATATCAGAGCATAATGGCTCTACATTTTCATTTAAATCCTGAAGACTGTTAACCAATTTTAGAAAGTTAAACAATACGTCAACTCCTGCCGCCTGGTGCACATTGAGCATTTTGCTTACCATATTTTTAGTAAACGCAGCCGGGACTTTGAAACCATGTTTGTTTTTAGCTAAAAATGCACTGGCCAGCTTCATTTCGGGAAGATTGAACAGCGCAGCTAAAATACCGTTCGGATTAAAGTAAATGGAACATGCTTTAATTGTTTTATGGCTATCGGCAGAAAAATATTCGGGATTGCTTTTAAACAGGTGTGGAAGTTTTGCCCCGATTAAAAAAATATCACCCGATCGGAAAGCATGCATATCATTGCCTGCAATTAATGTCCCCTCTCCTTTTTCTATATATGTAATCTGCCATTCATCGTGACGATGCAGATACTGATAAAAATAGGGCGATTCAATATGTTCCGATATCACACTCTTGTCGTCGGGAACAAGCATGGTAAATGGTAATACTTTCATTATCCAGTTAGTTAGGTTTGGTTGCTGATTATGAATTGAATATATAAATATTAACTCAAATAAACCAATAAAACCTAAATAAGGTTAAAATAATACTACAATTTGATAAAATATGACGGATTTCAATTAAAATCAAGCTATCAGGCGATCACTATAAACCTAGTTAAAAGCATATTACAACCGTATTTGGCGTAGACCTGAAAATAAATGAAATCGTTTAAGGTAAGGGTTGGTCTGGAATTAATGCAAACCTACCTTGTTCTGGATCCTTAATCAATAGAAGGTTGAAATACTGTCGGGATTACAAATCCTGAATAACAACAAGATTAACTCTGGCTTTATAATCGACTGTTAAAGGATTGAAAAGTTGAAGTCGGGATTATAAATCCCGACTAACGTAAATCTAACATTACCGAACCAATGCGTATGGTTCCATTTTTATATCAGTAGCTATACCAGAAACAATCTGGCTAACCAACAAACCTGTAGCTGGCCCTAAACTTAATCCCATCATACCGTGACCAGTCGCAATGATCAGGTTTTCTCTTTTTTTGCATCTGCCAATATATGGCAAACCATCAGGTGATGATGGACGGAAACCATACCAGATATCTTTTTCTGCAGGAACTGCAGGTTTTAAATCGGGGAAATATGCCGGAACCGATTCTACAATTCCTTTAACCCTTTGCATATTAATGCGGGTATTAATCTTATCCAACTCCATTGTACCACCGTATCTAAGCTGACCGTTCATTGGTGTTATCGCCACCCTGGCTTCACATAATAATGCCGGGATGGTTACACGTTGCTGAGGTTCGGGTTCCATAAAAGAATAACCTTTGCCAGGCATAAGCGATATTTTAACATCGGCCATTTTAGCTACCGCAGGCGACCAGGAACCAGCTGCCAAAATATACTCATCTGCTTCCCAGGCAGTACTACCTGTAAAAACCTTTGTAATGCGATTACCCGAAGTCTCTATTTTATCAACCTCTTTGTTACGCACGATAGTAACGCCATTGTTTAATAAATACTTGAGTAAGGCATTCATCAATTTTGTTGGATAAAGGTGCGCATCGCAACGATAGTGCACTGCTCCTAAAACATCCAATTTTAAATCTGGCTGCAAAGCGCGGCATTCATCGGCAGTTAATACAGCCATATCTAGGCCAAGTTCTATTGCCCTTGCGGCTAAATGCGCTTCTTCTTCCGCTGCCTTTTCCGTTTTATAAAATGCCAGGATACCGTTTTTGGTTAATTCGAATTCGAAATCAGGCTCTTTGGCCAGGCCTTCGTATAGTTTTTTGCTCAGTAAAGACAAATCGCGTAATGGCACTGCCGCCTGGCTTACGTGTTTTGCAGTGGCATGTTTCATAAATTTCAATCCCCAACTAACGAGGTTTGCATTTAAAGAAGGGCGAACATAAAAAGGGCTTTTACTATCGAACATCCAACGGATTCCCTGCTTGATCATTCCTGGCGCGGCCAAAGGAACGAAATGGCTGGGCACAATCATCCCTGCATTACCAAATGAGCAGTTGTCGGCCATATCTCCCTTATCCAAAATTGTTACTTCGTAGCCCCTTTTCTGCAAATAATATGCTGAAGTTAGCCCTACTATTCCACCACCTATAATTAATACTTTCGACATACTTTTAATTTATACTGCTGATATTCTTTAAAAAAACTACCTAAATTACCTGGAAACCATATGCATATGGATCATCTTCAGGATCGATTTTTATGGTATTGTAACCGTAAACTTTTGCCCAGCCTTCTACACTCGGTATAATGGCCTTAATTCCATTCAGCTCTACCACTTCTTCTACTTTACCAATAAACTTGCTGCCAATAAAACTTTCATGGATAAAATCCTCTCCCTGTTTTAGTTTTCCTTTAGCAAACCACTGCGCTAAACGGGCTGAAGTACCGGTACCGCATGGTGAACGATCAATGGCTTTGTCACCATAAAAAACCGCATTCCTGGCAGTTGATGTAGGATCTATTGTTTTTCCTGTCCATAAGACATGGCTACAGCCATTTATCGTTGGATCTTGTGGATGAACAAAACTGTAAAGTTCATTGATACGTTTTCTAATCACCTGGCTCCAGCTAATCAACTGCGAAGCACTGTAGTTTTCCAATCCCGGGAAATTCTCCTGCGGATCTACAATGGCATAGAAATTTCCACCATAGGCAACGTCAAAAGTCAGCGTGCCTAAATCAGGGCATTCAACCTTCAGATTTTCAGCTGCCAGGTATGAGGCTACATTTCTAAGCTTAACAGACTTTACTTTTTTTCCTTCCTGCTTATATTCAATTAATACCAGTCCGGCCGGTGCTTCCATTCTGATCAGCCCTGGTATTTTCGGTTGGATAAGTCCTTCCTCGATAGCAATGGTAATGGTGCCGATGGTACCGTGTCCACACATTGGAAGGCAACCGCTCGTCTCAATAAAAAGTACGGCTACATCATTGGCCGGATCGTGCGGTGGATAAAGAATGCTCCCCGACATCATATCATGGCCACGTGGTTCGAACATTAACCCCTTTCTGATCCAGTCAAATTCCTTCAGAAAGTGCTGGCGCTTTTCACTCATGTTCGAGCCGGTAAGCTGAGGTCCACCACCTGCAACTAACCTCACCGGATTGCCGCAGGTATGTGCGTCTACACAAAAGAAAGTTTTACTCATGAGCTTTTGTTAATTTTTGATTGACCATTCTGAAAATACCCAATGGATTACCATCTTTCAATTCATCTGGCAATAATTCCTGCTCCCAGTCCTGGTAAGCCAACGGCCTCACAAAACGATTGATTGCTGTAGAACCAACAGAAGTGAAACGACTATCGTTGGTAGCCGGGAATGGCCCGCCATGTTGCATGGCTGCACAAACTTCTACACCAGTAGGCACACCATTCAGTATAATTCTTCCGGTTTTATCTGTCAGCTTGTGAACCAAGGCCTGATATTGCTTAAGTTCCTGCTTTTCGGCCATTAAGGTAACGGTAAGCTGGCCTTCCAACACTTCAATAGCCTGTTCCAGTTCAGCACTATCGCGGGCAACCACCAATAAAGAATATGGTCCGAAGATTTCTTCACGGAGTTTTGGATTTTTAATAAAATCGGCAGCACTTACCTGGGCAACCTTCGCCTCTGATTGATTTTGAAGCTCCGTATTTTTCACCGTTGATGCCGATAAAAGTGCAACACCATCTTCATTTACAACCTCTGCAGAAAGTTTACCATAATTATTGGCAATGCCTTCGGTAAGCATGGTTGCTGATGGAATAGTTGAGATGGACTCTTTTAAAGCGTCTTTAAAATTTTCTAATGCAGGCGATTGTACCGCTAACAATAAACCTGGATTGGTACAAAACTGACCAGCGCCCAGGGTAATAGATGCAGCATATTTTTTAGCCAGTTCTTCTGCCTGGTTTTCTATCGCTAAAGGAAGAAAAATGACCGGGTTAATACTACCCATTTCGGCAAAAACCGGAATTGGTTGTTCGCGCTGTTGAGCAAGATCAATTAAAGCCATGCCACCTTTAAAAGAACCGGTAAAAGTTACCGCTTTGGTTAAAGGGTGCTGAACCAGGCCAGCGCCAATGGTATAACCATCATCATACAACAAAGAGAAAACACCTTTGGGCATGCCCGTTTTTTCTGCGGCCTTCATAATGGCACCACCTACCAAAGCACTGGTTCCGTAATGTGCAGGATGTGCTTTAACCACCACCGGACAACCAGAGGCTAGTGCAGATGCGGTATCGCCACCTGCAACAGAAAAAGCAAGCGGAAAATTACTTGCCCCGAAAACCACCACCGGTCCGATTGGGATTAACATCCGCCTGATATCTGGTCGGGGTAAAGGCTGTCTTTCAGGCAATGCCGTATCAATAATGGCATCAACCCAGGAACCTTCTGCAACCAGATTGGCAAATAACCTTAATTGCCCGGTGGTTCTGCCCAACTCGCCCTGTAAACGGGCTAAAGGTAAACCACTTTCTGCCGAAGCCCTGTTTACCAGTTCTTCGCCAAGATGAGCAATTTCATCTGCAATGGCATTTAAAAAAGCGGCTTTAAGATCTTTGTTTAAGTTTCTATAGCTTTGAAAAGCCGATGTTGCTGCTGTTAAAGCATCATCAACCAGTTTTTCGTTCGCTTTAAAAAATTCACCGTCAAGTGTTAATCCCGTTGCGGGATTAACAGCTTTAAGGCTTCTTTCATTAACTTCAATATAAGTGCTGGCTACAATATTTTTTCCGTTCATATTTGGTTTTTAAACTATTTGCCCCAGCTACCTGCAGGTAATTCCGGGCGAACAGCTAATGCATCGTTAATAATTTTCAATACTTTCTCTCTTTCTGCGCCACTTAATGGTAAACGCGGGGCACGAACAGCTTCAGTTCCCAATCCTGTTGCAACCTCTGCCAATTTAATGTATTGTACCAATTTTGCATGAATATCCAGCTCAAGCACCGGCAAAAACCAACGGTAAATTTTTAATGCTTCAGCAATACGGTTTTCTTTAACCAATCTGAAAATGGCAACAGTTTCTCTTGGAAAAGCATCAACCAAACCTGCAACCCATCCATGTGCACCCATTACAATACTTTCCATCGCCAATGGATCTACTCCGGTAAAGATTTTAAAACGGTCGCCAAAACGGTTGATTAATCGGGTTACATTTGATACATCTCTTGTAGATTCTTTAATGGCCTGGATGTTATCATATTTGGTTAAAACCTCAAACATATCCAAGGTTACCTCAATTTTATAATCAACAGGATTGTTGTAAATCATAATGGGTAGACTTGTGCTTTCAGCAATAGCGCCAAAAAAGGCTAAAGTTTCGTCTGGAGCAGCATTGTAACGCATTGGAGGCAATAACATCAAACCCTGTGCACCAAGTGATTCTGCTTTTTTAGCTACTTCGATTGCTTTTTTTGTAGTCGATTCTGCAATGTTCAATAAAACCGGAACACGACCATTTACCACGGTTAAAGTATGTGATAGCAAACCAAATTTTTCTTCATCCGTTAATACACTGGCTTCACCAAGCGATCCACCTAATATAATCCCTTCCGCACCTGCTTCTAATTGTGCTTCGATATTTAAATCGAAAGCCGGAAAATCTAACTCATCATTTGCTGTAAATTTAGTCGTTACAGCAGGGAAAACCCCAGTCCATTTGATACTCATTGTAATGTTATGTTTTTATAAAATATTTTCAAAAATTAACCTGTCCTTCACCGAAAAGCCAACGGGCAAGTTTCATTTAACCAGATTAGCAAGCTAAATCATTTAAACGATATTCAAAGTTAGGAAATTGCCCCGCAGCGGTATTGTTGTATTTTAACCGATATTAGTCGTAAATACGCCAATCAATCAGACAGATTTGATTAGAAAAAGCCTTTAGCCATTGTAAAAGAAATTAGCCTTCACCAAAAAAAGGCATTCTCTAAATAAGAATACCTTAAAAATCAAAGAGATAGAAAAACACCTCTAATATTCTTTTTGATAATAACCTATTTTGTGTTTTTCACCTGTAGGTAATACATAAATTCAATACCTGCTTCTGTAAAAAGTTTATCCTGACCTTTGGCCAACTGAACCTGCTGCCAGTTTTGAGAAGGAATAATTTTCAGCGTTTTAACACTTTCTTTTTTTAAGCTTAAGGGCAGGTTGAATCCTTTAACACAGTTACTATACCGGTAAAAAGCTTTACCCTCTTTAAGGTAATATTCAAATACCGGGACCTGCACCGTACGTAGATACTGATCAAAAACCTTTGAAAAATTGTAACCCGCTTTTTTCGAGATATAATTTTCAATCTGTGCAGTGGTAACCGTTTGATGGTAAAAAGTTTGGTTAAGCCCACGCAATATCGCCCTAAAAAGTTGATCGTTATTTAAACTATGTCTGATGGCATGCAGCATATTGCCTCCTTTTGGATACATATCGCCACTGCCCTGCGCATTTACGCCATAAGCGGGAATAATCGGGATATCATTTTTAATACCTTTTCTAATGCCAAAATTGTATTCATTACCGGCTTGAGCACCAAAAATATAATCAACAAAAAGAGTTTCGCTATAATTTGTAAATCCTTCATGCACCCACATATCTGCCAGATCATTAGTGGTGATATTATTGCCAAACCATTCATGCCCGCTTTCGTGGATAATGATAAAATCCCACTTCAACCCCCAGCCATTGCCAGACATGTCTCTGCCTCTGTAGCCAAACTTATAACCATTGCCATAAGAAACTGCCGATTGATGTTCCATCCCCGTATGCGAAGCATCTATTAGCTGATAACCATCTTCATAAAAAGGATAGGGACCAAACCAATACTCCATACTTTTCATCATTTTATGTACCTGATCCGGCATGTAGGTTTTCGCCTTTGGGTAATTGTAATCAAGCACCCAGTAATTCACATCAAGGGCACCTTTTTCGCCAGCATATTTCTCCTTAAAATTAACATATTTGCCGATATATGGGATAATGCAATAATTACTGATCGGATTTTTAACATTGTACTGATAGGTTGTGGTACCATCATGGTTATCCTTTTTAAATACCAGGCGGCCATTACCCACGGCTACCAATGTATCAGGAACGGTCATGGTTAAAGACGCGCCCAGATCAGGCTCGTCGCTTTGATGATCTTTATTGGGATACCAAACCGAAGCACCCAGGCCCTGACAGGCCACTGTCATCCATGGACGCGAAAGCGAGTCGGTAGTAAAAATAAAACCTCCATCCCAGGGAGCTCTTTTAGCCTGATGTACCTGGCCATGGTAAAATATATGAACATTGTTTAACGCCGATAACTTTTGTGCCGGCACATGTAAATACCAGACACTGCCCACATGCTCGAATTTTAACTTTAAACTGCCATTGTATAAAACACTATCAATAATCAGGGGCTCCTGCAAATCGATCTGCATACGGGTGTTCCCATTATTGGACTGCATCACTTTGTAAACGATTTTATTGGAGCCTGTTATGCTCTTACCGTTGTAATCCGGCTTAACCGAAAGTTCGTAACGCTGTACGTCCCACCAGGTCCGTTCGGCATTTAAGCTTCCCCTTAAGGTATCGGCTAGGGTATAAACCTTTTTTGGTGACTGTGCAAAAAGCAGCGCACTAAATGTTAAGAAGAATAGGGTTAAGGAGGTTATTTTTTTCATATCTTTTTGCTGGTTATCATGTTGCAATAGCGTATCGTTAATTTGAAAAGCAGTTTCAGTTTTTTATAGGTTAGGGCAGCCCTGCTATCCCTCCTGCTCCGATGAAGAATCGGGCGCATCCGTTCTATCAGGTTTATTTAACCGGGGTGCTGTGCTGAACATCAAGTTTCTATTCCGTGCATCATCCTACTGTTCCTAGCCTAAGGGGATTGGGCACAATATCATTAAGCTAAGCATTGCGATGGTCAATCTTGGTGTTAGTTGAATACTTTTAAGATTGATAAATCCACAAATAAATACCCTCTCAACTCCGTTATCATTGATACCTAAAAAATGTCGTCATTGCGAGGAGGGACGACGAAGCAATCTTTCTTGCAAACGCCCCTTGCTATGAAGATTGCTTCGTCGGCTGAAAAAGCCTTCTCGCAATGACGATTTCCAATAAATAACCTTTTCCCTAATACGCTTCGCTTCTAACCGATTCTATTTCCTCAGTAGTGATGGCCAAATGTTTTCCCAACATCCGGCTTCCGTTTTCGGTAACCAGAAAATCGTCTTCTACCCTGATGCCGGTAAAGTTTCTAAACTGCTCCAATTTATCGTAGTTAATAAATTCGGTAAACTGGTTGGTCGCTTTCCAGCGGTCGATCAGTTCCGGGATGATATAAATACCCGGCTCTACGGTTAATACATATCCTGCTTCAAGCGCTTTGCCCAACCTTAACGATTTCAATCCAAATTGGGTGGTGTTTTTAGTCAGTTCATCTGTATAACCCACATATTGCTCCCCTAAATCTTCCATATCGTGTACGTCTAAGCCCATCATGTGCCCTGTTCCACATTGAAAGAACATGGCATGTGCACCTGCCTGCACGGCATCGTCTACATTACCTTTCATCAGGCCAATATCTTTTAAACCCTGTGCCAGCATTTTACACGAAGCCAAATGCACATCTAAATACCTTACACCCGGCGCCAACATGTTTTTGCCATGCGTGTAGGCATTTAATACAATATCATAAACATCTTTTTGTTCGGCACTAAATTTCCTGCCTACCGGAAAAGTACGTGTAAGATCGCCGGCGTAACCTAGAGCGGTTTCTACACCAGAATCGTTTAAAACCAATTGCCCTTCCCGGAGCTGATTACCATGGTAGTGGTTATGCAAAATTTCGCCACGAACGGTTAAAATCACCGGATAGGCCAGATTACCTCCCGAAGCCAGTGCGGCACCTTGAATTTTAGCGGCAAGTTCGCGTTCATACATACCTGGTTTTGCCTGCTGCATAACCATTAAATGAATATCGGCCGATCTTGCTGCAGCAAGATCCAACTCTTCTATTTCTTCAACCGATTTAACAGAGCGCTGGGCCACTACTGCCTTCACAAAGCTGACTGATGCTTTTTCTTTAAGCTGATCGATGGGCAGGTTGAGCCAGTTGGCCAGTTTAATTTTATTTTCAGCACGATAAGGTGGTAAGAAATGAACTTCACGCTTTTTGTCCTGGTATTGTTTAAGATAATTGCTTAGTTGCGCATAAGGCATAACTTTGGTTAGGCCAGCATCCAGACTTTTTTCTTCAAGTGTTTTCTGCCTGCCCATCCATACAATATCGTCAATTCCCATTTCGTCACCGAAAAGAATTACCTGATCTTCATCCAGATCAATAATAGCGCCTAAAGATGGTTCACTGATACCAAAATAATACAAAAAGGTACTATCCTGTCTAAAATGGTAGGTATTATCCTTGTAATTCATCGGGCTTTCTTCATTACCCAAAAAGAGTAATATCCCCGATTTTATCTTTGATTTTAATGCGGCTCTTCTATTGAGGTAAACTTTCTTTTCAAACATATTTTTAGTGGTTAAGCAAATATCCCAAAAGCTAATTTTATTCAATAATAATTAAATACAATGGCTAAAATATGAGGGGTATCTGCAAATTATAAGCTACTAATCTGGCGTAAAAGTCACAATAAATTTCATTTTAACGAAAAAGAAATATAAAATCGGTTTAAACCAATGTGCAATCGAAATTTATTGTAAATATTTTACATTAATTCATTTAATATACTGATATTAATATATTTAATATTCTTATTATAAAGTATTTATTTATATAAAAGATAAATTGATTCACCATAAATTTGTTTTAAAATAAATATTTTAAAAAGTTAATAAAATGATTATCACTTACTTTTAATTTAATTTATAAATTATTTTATACAGTAAAACTCATAATATATTGTTAATGTGTGGTTAATAAATGAAAATTAGATTTTCTTATTTGATTTTGAAATTAGAGCTACAAAAATGAAGAACTGAAAATCTTTCCGCTACGGTCGAAATAACGATTTTTAAATGTTTGCCAATCCTGGCTCCGGCCAAACCTGTTCTCATCCTGTTCATAGTGTTAAGCGCAGCGTTATATGAACCAAAAACATTAAAGTTAGAGGACATTAATAACGCTACAGAGAGCAGGTTGAGTCTTACAATAACGGAGAAAGAGTCAGAGCTCCTTTTTCCATTCCATTACCCATATACTCCTTCGGATTGATACGAACCAAAAACATTAAGGTTAGAGGACATTAATAACGCTACAGAGAGCAGGTTGAGTCTTACAGGAATGAAAAAAGAGTCAGAGACTCTTTTTCCATTCCATTATCCGTAGAACGATACGGACAGATTCAGCTTTATATTTACTTTTGAAGAATGATTTCAGTGGTATCAGCTTTTGAAAGTGAAAATTCGTATCCTCCCCTTTTCTCAAGACCTTTGCTTTTTACTGAATAAATACCTGCTCCATTAACTTTTGCAGGCTGCGATAACCTTACTAAGGCATGACGAGTATATGCATTTGCAACAGCCAGTTTCAGGCGGATTTCACCATTTACCGTATTATAACTTACTTCATCAATGGTTCCGGCATCAAGACTAATCCAAAGCCCTGCGGGTGCAATATAAACTGATGATTTTGCTGCCGTAGTTAATTCAACATTGATCACATTGCCATTTTTATTCAGATTGCCACCAAAAGCTAACCAACCAAATTCAGGATGTTGCAAAATGTAAGTGGCAGTATTAACTGCATAGCCGAAAAAGCCAGATCCATAATCACCGCTAATGCCGTCATTTTTTAAGGTTGAAGGATAAGCATGAAATGCTGCAGGGGCAAAACCTTCCTGAGTGATATTAGAGATTCCACCCAATAAGCCACCGTAACCAGCACGTAAAAGATAGAAATCGCCAGGATTTTTACGGTAATCCATTAACACCGGAATGGCATTAAGTGCCGAACCGTAATGATGGATCATCCGTTCGATACGCGAAAGTTTACCTCCATAAAGAAAATCCCAGTACCTGCGGGCATTACCATTGTAGGCCCAATGTGGTATTACCGGCATATAGGCTAATATCGCATCAAGTGTTACATTCGCTTTATCCTGGTAACCAAAATAGTTCGACCAGACATAAACTTCTTCCTGACCTGTAGAGTCCCAAGGCATCTCACTACCAAATGGATATTGTAAAGAGCGCCAGTGGTTAGCCCGCTTTTTCATTTCGTTTTCTAACCGGGTGGCTTCTGCCGTTAAGCCTTCATTTTTAAGATCATTTAAGATGAGATAGAATACTGTACCCTCCATTTGTCCAAATTCAGAATAGTAAGGTGCAATATTGACCATAGCCATGCCCGTTTCAGCAGCATCAATAAGGTGTTGTTTCCAACTTTGCTCCGCTACAAGTCCACTGTAATTACGTGCCAAACGGTACATTACCCAGTGCGCTGCAGCAACATGGGGGTAGTTATAGGATCGGCCCAGGTTATCAGCCTCCTTTTTTGGCCATGCAGACCATACTTTAAAATTGATATTAGCATCGTAAGTACCTTTAGGGAGCGAATCCGGCGCATAATAAAACAGACTCTTTTTTACACCGTACTTCTGTGGTCCGCTTTTAAGCTGTATCTTCCCAAACATAACACTATCTACAAATTGTTTCAGCTTATCTACTTCTTCTTTTTTGGGCTGCACCAACTGCTTCATTATCGCACCTAGCCATGAACCTGCACCACCTTCGTCACTCAAACCCGAAATCCAGGCGCGGTTATCCTGAATTACCTGTTGCTGTTTTTCATTGTCGTAGGTAATCGCAGAAGGATTTCTGTTAAAAATAGGATCGGCCTGATCAAACCATTGTTTGGTGGTTAAAAAATGACCATAACTTGCAATCACATCACGTTCGGATTCGATAACTTTATAGTTGATAGTTTGCTCCAAACCATCTTCATAAGTAATGGATAATCTTGCCCTACCCCATGTATTTCCTTTTATCGTATAACTTTTCCAACCATTTTTGGTTAAGCCTGATGCGGCTATTTTTAAGGCATTTTCTGGCTGAACCTCAATAGATTTAATCTTTTTAGGGTAATTAATGAACAATTTCCCTTCTACATCTTTGGGCAATACATAACCCGGAACGGATATGGCCACCGGCCTTTTATTTTCGATCAGTTTACTTTCTGTATCTTTTGCTGTGCCTGAAAGGATAAACTGAAGGGCATAACTCCGATTTTCGCCAGGTTTTAAAATGGTTGAAGTAGGCGTATTCCATTGCGCTGCATTTTTCCATTCGTTTTCAGCATAGGCTTTACTGTACACCATCCATTCGTAAAAACCTTCAAAAGCAATTCCTCTTGGCGTGCGATCATCATTAAGCGGATTATAGGCTTCAAATGGTGTATACCCCAATGGTGCAACCAGCAATGAAGGTGCATGTCCGCTTAACCGGGTAACCTGTAAATAACCGGCATCTTTCCCGATGTATGGATCGTAAAATACATTCCTGGCATGCGTTTGCTCCAGTGTACGGCCTTCTAAAATATTATCGAAAATCATTGGGATGCCCAACGCACCAATTTCTACGTTTTTATTCGTTTTGTTTTTCAGTTCAAATCGCAGTACGAGTTTTCCGTTAAACATCTCCCAGCTCCGTTTTACCTGCAGCGGAATATCAGCCGGAAGTGTAGCTGCAAGATCGGCAGCGGAAAGTTCTTTTTTACCTACCGGGATATTCTTTACAGGACTTCGCTTTGTTGCTGTACTGTAACTTTTCCAGGCTTCTTCTCCGCTATAACGTAATTTTAAATTGATATCGCCCAGGTGGTACAAACCATCAGAACTACGCACTTTTAAACTATCGCTGGGTACAAAATCGAAATCTTTAACCAATTTAGGCTGGAGACCTGCCACAGTTTGTGATGACTTAACGAGCTTTAGATTAAATGCACCGGCATTATAGGTCGAAAAACCATTTTCCAAACCCAAAGTGGATGGCTTTTTACCTAAAGCAATCCAGGGAGATTGGGCCTGAATCACTTCAACATTTAATAGCATTAAAATACAGCAAATTATTGCTTTAAAGATTATTATGGAAAAAAATCTTTTTTTATTTGGTTCGATAATCATAACGATGAAGCAGATTTAGGAATGTTAGTTAAACCAAAAATAAAATTTAAAAAGCAAAGCGGGCATGGAAGTTTAAAATAGCGCAAAATCGGTAAAGAATTGGTGTATTTATGGGAAGTTAGGCCTTGGCCTATGCGGTAATCCCGTAGATTACGCAAAAAATGCAGATTATCATACATGAGGGAAAAGCTAACATATTAACCTGAGTTCGATTAATATTTATGCATTTTGATTAGTTTTAACCTCCTTTTTCTAAAGCTATCGTCATGCTGAATTTATTTTACAAGTAGAGACGGTGTTTTCAATTGCCTTGTAGCTACTTCGTGGTCAGCATCCTTCCTGCTATTAAGACCCTGAAATAAATTCAGGGTGACGACTTTGAATTAAAAATATCAGCAGAACATCTTTCAAACAGATATTAATAACCGAACTCAGGTTATTAGCATAGCATTGGGATGATTAATGCACATTCCATAAATTGGTCGTCATTGCGAGGAGGAACGACGAAGCAATCTTTCATGCTAACGATTCTTACTATAAAGATTGCTTCGGCGGCAGAAAAAGCCTCCTCGCAATGACGATAATTTAAGAAATTTATTGGAATTGCTACTTTTAACAAGCGTATTTATTCAGCCTAATTTTAAACAGGCTGACATTTCACTTTTAACCATTCGGATTCTTCTTCAGTTAACATGGGTTGAAGCTGCTCCAACACCATTTGATTGTATTGGTTTAACCAGTCGATCTGATCTGACGCTAAAAGTGTTTTGTTGATGATGGTGGTATCAATAAAACATAAAGTCAAGGTTTCGAAAGTGAGGAAATCGCCAAATTCACTATTTCCTTTAGGCACACATAAAACCAGGTTTTCAATACGCACGCCATGTTTGCCTGGACGATAAATTCCAGGTTCAATGGAAGTTACCATACCTGTTTTAAAGACTACATCAACATTAGCCGGACTAATATTCTGAGGGCCTTCGTGTACATTAAGAAAAAAGCCTATACCGTGCCCCGTTCCATGACCAAAATTTATGGTGTGTTCCCATAGTGGTTTTCTACAAATGGAATCGATCTGATAACCCTTGGTACCTTCCGGAAAAATCAGTTTGGAACCTTCAATTAATCCTTTTAACACCAAAGTATAATCATCGGCCTGAGTTGCTGAGCAATTACCGACAGGCATTACCCTGGTAACATCGGTTGTACCATACAAATACTGACCTCCTGAATCGACAAGAAACAACCCATTACCTAAAATTTCCTGATTGCTTTCTGCGGTTACGCTATAATGTGGCAATGCACCATTTGCATTATAACCCGCTATGGTATTAAAACTTAAGCCTGCGAAAGATGCTTGTTCTGCTCTAAAAGTGGCCAATTTCTCTGCTGCAGACCATTCTGTAATCTTTTCTTTGCCCAAGTGTTCTTCCATCCATTTAAAGAACCTAGTTAAAGCTATCCCATCTTGCTGCATGGCTTTGCGGATATGATTAATTTCAGTATTGTTCTTTAAACTTTTTAAATGGGTACTTGGATTAATACCAAAAATTATTGTTGAACTTTTTGGAATACATTCAAACAAGCCAAAACAGGTGCGTTTTGGATCGATAAACATATGTATATCTTTTGGCAGATTTTTTAGTATTGAAGCCACTTCATCATAAGAATGCAATGTTACACCCTGTGCATTTAAAGCACTAATATCATCATGCGAAAGCTTTTGTTGTTCGATAAAGAGTTTTACCTCATTAGGTGTTATTAATGCAAAACTTAAAGTTACCGGATTATAATCTACATCTTTTCCCCTTAGGTTAAACAGCCAGGCAATGTCATCAAGAGAAGAAATAAAATGATAATCAGCTTTGCTTATTTTCAATGCTGTTCTTACCTCATTTATCTTAGCCGAAATGCTAAGCCCCGCAGCTTCTTCATCTATTAAAAAAGCATTTTCTACAGGCAGCCCTACCCTATCCAGCCAGATGCTGCTAATAAAATCAACATCAGTTATTTCTATTTCACACTGCGCTAAACGATGCTGCATTTCATCGGCCAATGCCACTGTAATGAGTTTGTGGTTAAAACCAACCTTTGCTCCCTTCGGCAGTATTTCAGATAACCAACTGATATACTCTGGTGTATGCGGTACTTTCAGCTTTACCAATTCGTAACCGGTACCGATCAATTGTGCTTCAGCCTGTGTAAAATATCGCGAATCTGTCCACAAACCTGCAAAATCCCGGGTAATAACGAGCGTACCCGCTGAACCTGTAAATCCGCAGGCGAACGGAATGGCCTTGTAATGCTCAGGCAAATACTCGCTGATGTGAGGATCTGCGGCAGTAATCAGATAAGCATCTACCTGTTCAACAAGCATTAATTGGCGTAGGGCCTGCAATTTTTCTGCAAAGGTCATATGGAGGATTGTTTTATCGGGCCAAATTTAAATAATACATTGACATCTTAAAACAAATCAGGATTAATACAACTCCTGTTCAGATTATTTTATTCTTGAAACCAGGTGGGGTAAAAGAATTGCAGTATCGAAGCGGTTTCTTCTTTAGAATTTTTTTTTCCCCTGGATAAAAATGCAATTAAATGTTAAACATAACGGTCAATTGCCGGAGCTTTGATGATCTCGTATGAATCTGATTTTTGAAAACACCTTACTTTGAAAACCAGAGCCGATTCCCGCTCAGCTAATGCATGAACCCCCAACGTAAAGCGTTGCCTAAAACGTTTGGTACAAGCTTCTTTATGGCAAATTATTTCGTAATGCTGCAAATTTTCTACTATCACATCAAGCACATACTTTGGCCATTGTTTTTTAATTAGATCTGGTAACCAGCTAAACTGCTGCTTATTAATTAAATTGCCCATGCCTTCAATAACCATAAGTGGAATATCTTCCCCAACAATTTGAATCCAGGAACCTTCAACTTCGTCTATAATACCCAACACCTTACATCCAGATAATACCAACCATGGGTCTTGCATACCTGCACGCATCAACTGATAGGATATGTCTTCCAAGAATTCCTGTTTAAAAAGGTAATTAAGTTCGATCATATGTTATTCAGTTGTTTATCGGCATTATTCAGTTGTATCAGTTTATCGATGGTACCGGTAAAACGTTTCATTGAAATCGGTTTACCCAGATAACACTCAAAACTTGTATCTATTTTTCTAACCTCATTCTCAAGATGAGAAGATGCGTAGATTATGAACCTGGCTTTGGAACGGAGATGCTCAGATAATTCGGTGCCCTTCATTCCATCCATATCAATATCTAAAAAAAGAAAATCGATTTTATCGCCGGCACTAATTGTTTTTAATGCATCAATGGGATTATTGAAGGTGTTAGATAGTTTTAAAAAACGATTGTCTTCAATATAATCATGAAGTACATCAATGGCGTGCTGTTCATCATCAACAATTGCACAACTGTAATACATAGCGGTTTAGATAGGTTACATCAAACTTAACACATCTTAACCCTAATCTATATAGAAAGACAAAAAAAAGGGTAAAATTACGGTAATAACCAACATACTAATCAGACAGTATTTCTCACTTATGCCTTAATTTATGAAATAATTCAGCCATGTGTCAATTAAACACATGGCTAAACGCTTTAAAGTTTTACTTTAACAAAATATAAACGGTTTCTATCAACCGAATTAGTTAAAGGCAATATTTTTTGAGCAAAGCCACTTGCGCCATTATCCACCACACCAAAATCATCATCATTGGAAATTACAAGGATATTACCAGGCAATAAAGCTAAACCTTCTGCTTTATCGTGCGGATAAACGGAAGGTAGATCTTTCAACAGGTCTAAAACAATGGCCTTGCTTACCGGGGTAATTCCCGCTGTACTTAAACCTGCTGCATTATTCAGTTCTTCCACGGTTTTGCCGCCAAAAAGTTTTCCTTTTGCACCATTATCAGCATCAGAAATATCGGTAGCACCGCTCAGGTCTATTTTGAAAACTTTTTTAAATGTGGCCGGATTGCTTGCTGCCCCGCCATATAATCCATCACGCTCAATGGTTAGGAAAGTAGTGCTGTTAACGGCAACAATATCACTCACGCCTGTTAAAGTAGTATTATCCATCAGGTAAACGTATTGCCTGGTTGCTCCGCTTGCGATATCAAAAGTCAAAATTCTTAATACTACCGAATTAGCTACTGCAGCTTTAGACGGGTTATACATTGGCGATTGCATTATGCCAACCAAAGTTTTTCCATCTGGGGTAATGGCCAAACCTTCCATGCCACGGTTTGCTCTTCTATTGGCAAATACGGCCGGAATGGTACGCCCACCGGTTCCTGTGCCAAACGGGTTAATGCGTTCTAATGTTTTACCAGTTGCATCGAAGTGTACGATATGTGGACCATATTCATCGCTGACCCAAAATGATCCGTCAGCTGCCCTGACCAAGCCTTCTGAATCGATCCCATCGGCACTTGGCGCAATTACCTGTCCATTTAAGTCGTAAGCAGTTTCTCCAGAAGCTCCCATTCCAGCGGGATTTGGAAGTCCGTTTAACTTATTACCGGATGCATTTTTAAGTTCGATGGTTTGTTCGAGTACCAATTTCCCATCTTTCAGCCTGAATTTTCCAATCTGTGGATCAAAATCAGGTTTTCCAATAATAATAGCGTTTGCAAGCTGTCCGGTAACGTTTGCCCCCCTGTCGGTTAGCATATAAAAAACATCCGGCGAGTTAGGGTCGGCGGCAACTGCTGATCCAAAACCTCCGTTATATACTTTTACACCTCCTGCAGTGGTGAAAAGTACCGACGGATCGGAAACTTCGGCCACGGTGGGGTAAGTAAATTCTGCTGGTGTTTCGTTATGATTCTTTTTACACGATACCATACCGACAGATATGGCTACAATTAGGGTGAGTAGATCTCTTTTCATTTATTCTTTTTTGAACAAAGCAAGGATCTGAATATGAAAGCAATGTTAAGGGAATAACAAGAATAGTTTTAAGGCTTCATCTTGAATAATCATTTTTTTATTTATAAGCAGGGGGTAAAGGGCTTAAATGCAGCTGTCTTTCTAACACCAGTAGTCATCTCTACTGGAACGCAATGGAATGGAGAGATCTGTCTAGATAGATTTCCAGAATTCGTTCACGCCGCTCAAAATGATGGTTCTAACAAGCTATCCTCAATAATTCACATATTGCTCTTCAAAACTACCGTCATCATATAAATCAACTATTCCGTAGCCCGGTGCAGTTTCTCTTCTGTTACCTTCCCACCAAGCACCAGATACCGCGCCATTGCAAAGATAGGTCACATGGTTGTACACCACCTTATCGCGCATATGCAAATGACCACTTAAACACAGTTTTACATTGGGATAGTTGTAAAAAAGATTGATAATCTTTGCCGTGTCGGTATGCATATCACCACCCAACATGGTCCATTTATTTACAATATCATCTTCTATCATCAATAATGCAGTAAGGATCGGAATGTGAGACATCACCATTACCGGCATCGTTTTACTGGTGTTTTCCAGTTCGTTTTCTAGCCAGTTGAATTGCTCATCGCCCAATTTGCCAATGTACCAGGTATTATCTATATCCAAATGGGTACTATCCAGCACAATGATTTTCCAGCCATTCTGTATCAGGCTGTAATAAGGTTTAATCAGGCCCAATTTATCCATAGCGTATTTTTTTCCATAAAATACATCACCCTTACTGGCCTCATTCCACCAGACATCGTGGTTTCCCAAACAATAATTTACAGGGATGCTACATTCGTTTTTCATGGTTTCGTGTACCAGTTTCCATTGACCGTTAATGGTACCTATGTTTTCTTTGTTCATATCGAAAACAATATCGCCGCCATTTAAAATCAGATCTACTTTTGGCAATTGTGCCTGTAAGTGGTGCAGACATCTGGCAAATCGCGCTGGTGCATTAAACTGGTTTTTCAGGTGTATATCAGTCATGTGTGCTACCCTTAAAACAGGCTTTTTCTCCATAGGTAGCGAAACTTTTGATAATGTTGGCAGCAAAAAAAGGCCACCGATATTCTTGAGTGCAGATCTTCTTTCCATCAGTTTTTCTTTAATTTAATCTCTCATCGCACCTTTGCGGTAACATCAAGAAAAAGCGGCGCTGTAGTGGGTACAGACACCGCTATAGGGATATTCGCTTTATTTACTTATTTAACTTTTGACAAGTGAAAAGCTTTAATGATTTTATGAAAAATTTGATTATTGGGATATACACCGCTGAAATTTTGTGAACCTGGGCCATAGGCGAAAACCGGAACCATAATCCCTGTATGATCGTTGGTACTAAATTCGCCCCTTACCATTCCTTTTTCTGCAGCACCATCTAAAAGGGTTAATCCACCTGTTTCATGATCGGCAGTTACAATAACCAAAGTTTCCCCATCCTGATCAGCAAAGCGGAGTGCTTCGGCAATGGTCCGGTCGAAATCGTGCAATTCGGTAATGAGGTAAGGCAGATCATTGGTATGCCCGCCGTAATCGATCTGCGCGCCTTCAGCCATGATAAAGAAACCGGGTTTATTTTTCGATAAAATCTGCATGGTATGTGATAAGGATTTTTTAAGCATATCGCCCCGGCCCTTTATCATCGGCCTGGTAGCCGAATCATCCAGCAAAACCAGTTGTTTACCTTCATGCTGCTTTTCAAAATCAGTTAAGCTATTGGTTAACTGAAAACCTCTAGTTTTCAGATCAGCCAAGAGCCTGCTGTTTTTATTCTGCTCGAAAGCTTTGCGGTTAGAACCAACCAGAACTTCTGCCCTGCTGCTTAACAGATCATTAGCGATGGCTCCATTGTAAGCGCGATCGAGCTGATGGGCGTAAAATACGGCTGGTGTAGCATCTGTGAGATCGCCTGCGGTGATGATGCCACTTTTGATGCCAAAAATGGATAAAGTATCAACCAGATTGGTTTTTTTCTGGTCATCAGGCCCCATACCGATATAACGGTTATTGGTTTTATAACCAATGGCCATGGCACTTCCACCCGCAGCCGAATCGGTGTTTCCGGCATCCGCAGCAGCGGTTTCAGAAAAGCCGATATAATGGAACCTGGCCATGTTCAGATCGCCATGATTGGCAATCAAACCTGCGTGGATGGCAGCTAGCCCCATCCCATCGCCGATTAACAAAATGACTTTTCTGGGTGCTTTGTTTTGCCCGTCGGTTTTATAAGTTGGCGTATAAGGTGTATACGGCTTGGGATTGGTATAAGTCAATTTATCCTGATGAAGATAAAAATCTTTCAGTTTGGTGGGTTTATCCGTATTAATCCAGTCTGCACCAAGTCTTTCGAGCACAATCCAGGTATTCGGACTATCCTGTGAAGCCCAGAAGCGGAAAGGCTTGCCCTTTTGATGCGCCTGTGTGATCATGGTTCTCATCCTGGCTTCATCGGTTTTGGTTGGGTTGCCCTTTCCATTCCATACGGTATGATTTTTCAAATCATCACTGATCATGGCAACCCTTGTCAATTGCGCATCGGTATAAGTGGTTGCAGGCCTGCCATCAAAAAATAATTTCTCATCATAATTTTTAAAATCAGCTGGAGCAGGCATATCACCACTAACCACTACTTTAATTGCATTGGCATTTTTTTTTGCATCGAAAACCTCATCATAACCTTCGAGCTCTTTTAGCAGTATGGGGAGTACATGCTGGTAATCTTCTTTTACATCAACCACTAATTGCAGTTTTAAGGCTGCATCGGTGTAAGGATGATTTCCTTTTGCTGCAAAAAACCGGGCCAGTGGATCGAGATATATTTTTTTAAGTGTAAAACCCGGTTTAATTTCTGAAGCCTCATGTGCTACATATAATTCACCATCTTTTAAAAACACATCTGCCTCGATAGATCCCATTTCGGCATAATAGGCCGTTAGAAGCGGGATTTCCTGCTTATAATCATTGTGGCTATGTCCGTGGTTTGCATTTAGCTTTACCTGGGCAGATGCACCTTGCAGCCCCAGCACAAAGGCCAGTGCTGCAAAGTTGATCCCTATTTTTCTTACCATCCTGGGTTTTGTTTAATTACACCTGCGCTGTTATCAATTTCTCTTTGTGGCACCGCCCAAACATCGTGCACCTGCGGATTGAAACTTCTTGCCGGCCAGATTACGCTTCCATCAAAATCGTGTAGTGGTTTAGCATATGTAGCCTGCGCATCACCCCATCTTACCAAATCGCGGTGACGGTCTGCCCATTCGCCGGCAAGCTCATTCCTACGTTCGCGTTTAAGGTCATCTATAGTCATTCCCGATTTAGCACCTAAACCTGCTCTTAGCCTGATTTTATTCAGTTCGGTATCGCCTGCGCCTGCACCGTTCAGGTTAATGGCAGCTTCTGCTTTGATCAGCAATACCTCTGCATAACGCATTAAAGGTATATTTAAATCAGTTGTTCCATTATCACCATTAGGGTTAACATGTGCCGGAATCGGGTTGGCGTAAGAAAACGGCTCCATGTATTTTTTAAACTGGTAATTTGAAGTGGCACCACCATCTTTTGTAAAGCTGCGCTCGGCGCCAAAAAACATAAATTTATCGCCAGGTTTTAAAATGGTGGCTTCCCTGCGCTGATCGCCGGCTTCATAAGAATCGTAAAGTTCTTTGGTTGGCAGGTAATAGCCCCATCCGTTATAAATACCCCATGCTTTGTTGGTTAACATTACACCAGGGAGCTTGCTGCCCCAGCCGGTACCGCCACCGCTTGGTGTACAAACTACAGACCAGATATACTCTTTAGACCAGTTGTTCGCAGCTTTAAAAACATCGGCAAAACCTGTATTAATTAAATCATGCTGACCTGAAGTAATAACCATATCAGCGTATTTAGCAGCATTGGCATAATCTTTTTTAAATAAGTATACCTTAGATAGGTAAGCCCACGCGGCTGTTTTATGTGCTTTACCATAATCGGCAGGTTTCATTGCCGAAAAAAACGGAAGGTTATCGGCAGCTTTTAAAAGAAGTGAAATAATATAATCATAGTTTTCATTTACATTGTTAGCGCGGGGAATGGGCTGTGAGGCATCTGTTTCGGGCTTAACAATTGGTACACCTGCTTTGTCGTTTCCATAATTTGCAGCCAGCTGAAAGTAAACCAAACCTGCATTAAAATAAGCATCGCCAATAATCTGTTTCTTTAAACTTTCATCCATACTGATGTTAGGTACATTGGTAATGATATCGTTGGCCCGTTTGATGATGGCATAACGCATACTCCACTGTGTTTCGGTATAACCACCACCTATATAGGTACGGTTAAAGTTTTTAATGTTATCGGCCTCTGGCTTATTACGGCCGGTAACCATATCATCACTGGCATTGATAAACCAGAACATCCCGCGACCGTAAAAATCTTCAGCATTATAGAGTTCGTACATTCCGCCTTCGGCTTTCAACGCGTCTTCTTTAGTTTTCCAGAAATTCTGTGCAGACGGAGAACCTTCTGGTGCAATATCAAGCTGTTTTGTGCATGAAGAGAAAACAGCAAGAGCGGCAAATGCCATATATTTTAAATTCTTTTTCATTGTTGTTGTGATTATAAATTTACGCTTAACCCGAGGATAAAACTTCTGGCCTGAGGATAACGACCAACATCCACTCCGTTGTTGTCCATTCCGATTTCGGGATCAAAGCCTGAATATTTAGTAATGGTGAAAAGATTATTTGCCGTAGCATAAATTCTTACACCGCCTGTTTTTAATTTATTAGCGATTGATTTTGGCAAGCTGTAACCCAAGGTTACGTTGCGGATACGCAGGTAAGAGCCATCTTCTATATAAAAATCAGAGGCTGCAAAGTTTCCGTTGGCATCGCTTGTTGAAATAATCGGCACTTTGCCACCTGGATTCTCCGGCGACCAGGCATCTAAAATGCCTGCCAATTTATTATAAGAAGGGCCGGCCGCACTATAAGTAGTACGTTTTACGGCATTAAACAACTTGTTGCCCTGTACACCTTGTGCAAAAATATTGAAATCGAAGTTTTTATAACTTGCATTGAAACTTAATCCATAAGAGAAATCAGGATAGGCACTACCTGCAAAATAACGGTCTTTGCTATCAATGGATCCATCTCCGTTGATATCGACAAATCTAAAATCACCGGCTTTTGCATTTGGCTGTATCTTTTGTCCTTTGGCATTTTTATAGTTATCGGCCTCTGCCTGGCTCTGGAAAATACCATCTGTTTTTAAGACATAATAACTATACAATGGCTGTCCTACCCTATTGGTAAGCGGAGCAACCTCATTCCTGAAATTGGTAGATACAACCTGGTTTTCTATACCCGGAATAAGTTCTTCTATTTTGTTGTTTACTTTTGTTAAAGTAGCATTTACGGAGTAGGTGAAAGCTGCATTTTTATCGCTGTTGTAAGTTAGGCCTAACTCAATACCCTTATCTTTTACTATACCGGCATTGATGGTTTGGACGTTCAGCCCAGCGGTTCCCGGCAATGTTCTGTTTAAGATCATCTTATCGGTTTCTTTGATAAAATAATCAGCTACTAAACTCAAGCGGTTTAAAACTGTTAGATCAAGCCCGATGTTGGTTTGTTTAGATTCTGCCCAGGTTAGGTTTTTATTGGCCAGAACAGTCTGTATATAACCATTCTGTAAAGTTGGCGATTGTCCGAAATAACTCTGCGTAGGATTTAATAACGGATTTACGGCTGATGATGAAAGACTGCCCAGGTTTCCTAAGATACCATAGCTGCCTCTTAACTTAAGCTCATTTAACCAGCGCGTTTCTTTTAGGAAATCTTCCTTACTCACTACCCAGCCTGCAGAAACTGATCCATAATTTCTGAACCGGTTTTCTTTGGCCAACATGGACGAACCATCACGGCGACCAATCAACGATAAAAGATACTTTTCGCCATAGTTATAATTTGCCCTGAAAAACAGCGAAGAAAGTGCTTTTGCATCAAAATAACTGGAAGAAGGTTGTGGTATTGTTCCGTTGGCCAGGTACCTGTACTGTTTCGATTCATCGTCAAAACCTGAAGCCGATGCGTACAAGCCACTGCTTTTGGTTTTCTGAAAAGTATAACCACCGGTAAATTCTAACTGATGCTGTGCGAATGATGTTTTATAATTTAAAACCTGTTCTGCTAAAAAGTCTGTTGCTTTATCGCTTCTTTCTACCAAACTATTGCTGGCAACAGGTTTTCCTACCTCTAATCTTTTAGGTGTAAAGCTTTTAAAAGCAGCATCTGATTTGGTAACGCTTAAATTGGACCTAACAGTTAAACCTTTGGCCAGTTTAAGGTTAGCATAAGGATTGATCACTAAAACATTTACCGGGTTATTGATATCGATGCGCATTAAATCGGCCACCGGGTTTACAATATCTCCGTAATCTCCTGCATAAGGTCCCGGCAAACCTGCAAAACTGCCATCTGCATTATAAGGTGTGCCATTGGTTGGATAATAAATGGCAGAAAGTAAAGCACCTGTGTAATCGCTGCTGGTATTGGCACCGTTTCCGTTGGTACTGCTATATGAAAGGTTTTCGCCTACTTTTAACCAATTGGTTACGTCATGCTCGGTATTGATCCTGAAATTGTACCGTTTGGTTTTGGTATTTAAAACAATACCTTCTGCGTTACGGTAATTAAAACTCAGATAATAGTTAGATTTTTCGCTACCGCCGTTTATCGCTGCGTTGTAATCCTGCAACAATCCATTTCTAAAAACCTCATCCATCCAGTTGGTACGGGTAATCTGTCCGTCTGGATATTTTGCCGGATCGAAGGCTGGCAATAGCGTGGTACCCCCATTTTTTGCGGCCGTTGCTGCCACCTGCGCACGTTGTTGTGCATTTAAAGGCTCCAGTTTTTTCCAGGCACTTTGTTGGCCTACTTTGGCATCAAAACTGATCTGCATTTTGCCGTTTTTACCTTTTTTAGTGGTAATTAATACCACACCGCCCGAAGCCCTCGCGCCATAAATGGCAGCAGATGCATCTTTTAGTACCGATATCGATTCAATATCGTTGGGGTTTAGCTGTGGTGTACCCGAGAATATAGATCCATCAATTACATACAGCACATTTTCTCCATTAATACCGCCCGCACCTCGGATATTGATACGTGGTGCAGAAGTTGGATCGCCACCCTCATTGGTTACAATCACACCTGGTGATTTCCCGGCCAATACCTCGCCAACACTGTTTAATGAGCGTGAAGAAAGTTTATCCAGCCCAACAATACTGATTGCCCCGGTTAAGGTTTCTTTTTTCTGTGTACCATAGCCCACAACCACCACATCTGCAAGTGTGGAGCGTTCTTCTTTCAACACCATGTTAATTACCAGATCTCCGCCTACTTTTGCTTCCCTGGTCTGGTAACCGATCATCGAGAATGATAATACGGCATCAGCGCCAACTGCAATGCGATAAGCACCGTTTCCATCGGTCATGGTACCACTCTGAGTGCCCAATACTTTTACAGAAACGCCTGGAAGCGCTAAACCAGTAGTATCGCGTACTATACCGGTAACGATACGGTCTGGTTTGTTCATTACTGCGTTGTTTAAAATCACATATGCGCCTTTTTCCAAAACCTGTAATCCAAGCCGATCTAAAAGTGATCTTACAGGCTCGGTAGTAAAATCGCCGCTCACCAACATATTTTTTTGTTGCAGCTGATCCGGATTATATACAAAACTGAGTCCGGTACGGGATTCGATTTCTTTGATGATCTCGGTCATCTTACGGCCTTTACTTATGGTGAGGCTAACCGTAGTTTTCTCTAATTTTTGTGCCATACCTGCTGAAGCGAGAATAGAGCTGCAAAAAATGCAGAGGATTGTAAATGTTAAACATGAGTATTTCATGATCTTGTAAAGAGCTGGTGTCCGCTTAGCGGAAGTTGTTTTCATTGCTTAATTTGTTTGATTTTATTTTTGTAAAGCTTTATTTATACTGGCTTTTTTTTGCCAGGAAGAAAGATTGCGGTACACGGTCTGACCGATAGCCGTGCATAGTTCTAGATCATATCCTGTCTCATTTGTATATATTAAATGTTTTATGATTTTTTGATTCGCTGAACCTGAGGTGATGCAGACTGCAGATGATATCCAAAATTTCTTCAGGCAATTGTTTACTACTGAAAGAAGCAGTTGTTTTAAGTTTGCCCAAAGCATTATCTTTCAGCAAAATTTTGATGCTGTAAACATATTGAAGCTTGGCGATCACTTGGTCAAGACTTGCACCATCAAAAGCGAATTCGATAAAAGCAAGCGCTTTGATCTTACTAATGGCAGTACGACCGTTATTTTTATTATAAGTTAAAAACTCATCTTTAACCAGCGTACCCAGATTGCCTTTCCGATTACTAACAGCAACTTTACCCGTAACTACGGCAACCTCAAGCTGTTTATGGGCCTGATAAGATTTAACTTTGAAAGAAGTTCCCAAAACTTTGATATCTACCCCGGCATCTGTATGTACGGTGAATGGTCTTTTTTCCTGATGGGCGATATCAAAAAAGGCTTCTCCTTCTTTTAGTTCAATCTGGCGGCTGTTTGAAGCAAACACTTTAGAATAACAGAGTTTTGCTGAAGGGCCTAATAACACCACCGAGCCATCTGATAAAGTAATTCGCTTCTGTTGCTTACTTCCGTTAACTACGGTTAACTGATTTTCAGACGCCACTTTTGTATTGAGTTTCCAAAAGCTTATTCCAATTGTAAGGATTAGAAATACGGCGGCTGCGATCCTGATAAAGGATTGGAGTTTGAATACTTTGCCAGATTTCGACTGCTTGCGCATAGCAATCTGAAGTTGAGCAAACATTTGCGCGCCTATTGCTGCCTTTCGGTCAGCAGGTATAGCCACATCTTTTACGTGCAGTGTAGCATACCACTCTTCAACCTTTTTTTGCTCATTTGGACTTGCCTGCTGATCGAGATATTTCTGCAGCAGTTCCTTTGCCTGTTCTTCTGTCATTTAAATACATGTCAGTTGAAAAGCAGATGGGTACTAACCAAAAATGTTATCTATAGATTAACTTTATGTTAAGCCGATCAAAACAGCCATTAACAGGATATAGGAAAGGCTTTTTTTAAGCAGTTTCAACGCAGCAGAGATCTGATTTTTTACGGTCTGTACAGAAACATCGAGTTCGGCAGCGATTTCTTTCATGGATTTCTCCTGTTTTCTGCTCATGGTGAATACCATTTGCATTTTTTCGGGCAATAGCGCAATGGCGGCATCTACCTCCAGGTGAAGCTCTCTTAAAATGAGTTTATCATCAGCCGCAGCAGTATGCTGCTCATCCATCAGGGCTGTAAGCGCAGTTTGATGCTGTTCTTTTATACTGCCCGACCTGAAATAATTAATTACTTTATATTTTACGGCACCATATAAATAGGCACCGAGGGTTCCAGACAGGTTAATCGTTTTACAGTTCTCCCAAAGTGAAATAAAAATTTCCTGTGTAATATCCTGGGCAATTGCTTCATCACCGGTTTTTTTTAACGCGGCATCAAAAATATCTGCCCAGTATACCTGGTAAATTTGCTCCATGGCCTGGTGGCTGCCGCGCTGTAAAGATGAAAGTAAAGTTTCGCTCAAGGGATGCTGCTTTTTTTCGCAGCAAAGCTACAAGCTCAATATTCCCTAATTATTAACAAATCTTAAAGTGTTAGTGATGATGGAATATGTAAGATGTAAAATGGACGGGATTTTGCGCATGTTAGATATTTTCAATAAAACGGTCGTCATCTCGACTGAAACGCAGTGGAATGGAGATATCTGACTCAATAGACTTAGCTTCTCTGAGCCTTCGGGTTCCCGACTGCGTTACACCCGATTGCTATCGGGTCTGCTCGAAATGACAACCTATCTTCTATCTAAACAAACCTGCAAAAATTTTATTCGAGTACAATTTTGCCTGATGATCGTAAATATGAGAGGTACTCATTATCTCATTTACGCCATATTTTGCAACGAAAGCGGCTAAATTTTCTTTAATGGTTTTGGCACTACCAATAAAAGAATAGTATAACATCTGCTCTACTGCTTCTTTTTCCAACCGATCCCAATAAGCGTTAATATCATCAACCGGTGGTTTTAACAATTCTCTTTTGCCTGTAATTACACCTAAAAACATACGTTTTACCGAACCTGATAAACGTTCTGCTTCCTCATCGGTATCTGCAGCAACTACATTTACACAAGCCATTACGTAAGGCTCGCGCAAAAATTGAGATGGTTTAAAGTTATTTTTATAAATCGAAACAGCCTGTTCAAAATAGGTTGGTGCAAAATGACTGGCAAAAGCATAAGGGAGTCCTTTTTCTGCTGCCAAGCGTGCGCTGTCCGTACTTGAACCTAAAATCCAGATCGGAATATCCAGGCCCTCTCCCGGCATGGCCCTTACACTTGCCCGGTTATTACCGGCAGAGAAAAATTGTTGTAGTTTCTCAATATCTCTCGGGAAACTATGAACAGCATTAAAGTTTTCGCCACGAATAGCCATTGCTGTAACCTGATCGGTTCCAGGCGCCCTGCCCAAACCCAGATCGATCCGGTTGGGATAAAGCGAAGCCAATGTTCCGAACTGTTCTGCCACAATTAAGGGGGCATGATTGGGCAGCATAATGCCACCAGAGCCTACGCGTATGCTAGTGGTATTACCAGCAATATAGCCAATAAGTACTGCCGGTGCCGAACTGGCTACACCGGCCATGTTATGGTGTTCGGCAAACCAGTAACGTGTGTAACCTAAAGTTTCGGACTGTTTAGCCAAGTCAAGACTGGTTTTAAAGGTATCTGCAGCAGTAAAACCATCTAAAACGGTTGCAAGATCGAGAACGGAATAAGGTATATTTTTCAATAAGTGATCAGCCATAAATTAAAGGATAAATCTGTATTGCAAAAATATCGTTAATAAAACCAAGTCTGGCTTAAATGAACTACATATGACGTTTAGCCAACATATACGGCATAATGCAGGGCAAAAGGTTTTGTTCAATAATTAAAGCGTATAATCAGACATTACCGATTACAACGATGTAGGAATTTGTATATTCTGGTAACAAAACAGATGGGCATACGCTCTTAATTTGATTAAACTTATTATATTGATTAGCAAATCAATTATATGTCGCAAATACCCTTATTCTTGAATATTTATGGATTATAGCTATTGTCTGCATCAAGTGAACTTATTTGACACATATTTTACTTTAAATTAACGAATAAGGAAAAACTTAAAATTATTGCGTACAGATAGTACCTTTTTCGTTACAAAAAGGCGTAATTTCGTTACAAGAGAACCAGATATTTGAAGATGATTAAGTGCATAGCCATAGACGACCAATATAGTTCCTTAGCCGGGCTACAAAAATATATAGAAGATACACCAAATATGCGGCTAGTACAGCAATTTACTGATCCAATTACCGCCTTAAGAGAGCTGGCCAGCTCAGAAACGGTTGATGTAATTTTTATGGATGTAGAAATGCCCCAAATTTCCGGGCTCGAACTGGCCAAAGCCATCCGGTTTAGAACCAGAAAACTCATTTTTACTACCTCGCATGAACAGTATGCTTTTGATGCTTTTGAAGCCGCAGGAGATGCCTATTTGCTTAAACCATATAGCTATGCTAAATTTGCCACTACCATTACCCGGCTTTTTGGGCATGAAATGACGGGCGGTGCCAACGAAGATTATTTCCTGGTTAAAAATAAGGAAGAGGAACACCGTGCGGTAATGGTTAAATATGAGGATATTATTGCCTTTGAAAGTTTTCATAATTACATTAAATTACATACGGTAAATAAAGTAATTATTGCTTATTTGAGTTTGAAAGACGTTCGTGAACAGCTTAGTATTAAAAAAGGTTTTATACAATTACACCGTGGTTATATTGTGGCCATTGACAAAATTTTGCACATAGATGGCAACAGGATCACCATGAACAACCACATTAGCTTTACCGTTGGCGATATTTATCATCATGAATTTAAAAGTTTTATCTCCGAAAGGTTAATCATCAGTAGCCGCAAAAAGTAACGGCTACTGAGATTGTTTTTGCTAATAGAAGACACCTGAGCTAATGGTACTGGTAACTGAAGTTGTTGTTGGCTCAGAATGGGTGGTACCTGCTTGAGTGTTATTAATATTGTTTTTTTTGAATACAAACAGGGTCCGTTTGTTAAGCTTTTTAGTTTTCATATTGTTTTTTTTTCGAAAACTAGCGGCGGCGGCACCCTATAACTTTAGTTGTTACATGAATGGTAAAAATCTCTTTATGGATAGATTAAAACAGAATCCCAATATATTCTATAATTGGGTTTATCGGTATCGGGTGCATTTGATCGCCTGGGCCTCTTTTATCTTTTGGGAATCCATTATTGTCGGATTGATATCAGGGATTTTTGGAAAACTGGGTAATTATGTAATCCATTATATCGTAAACATCTGCCTGTTTTACTTTCATGTTTGGTTACTCGAAAAAGCAACCAGTTCACCAAGGCATGCGATATATAAAATCCCTTTGTTTGTTATTTTCGAACTCGCTTTATATGTTGGTTTTGTTTTTTATCTGGATGTCTTTTTAAGAAAATACACCAATTTCATCTCCATTGCACCACCACCAATAGAAACACGATTACTTACTTTATTATGGAGATCTTCTTTTTTTCTGCTTTTTTCTACAGGTTACTATTTTTTAAAGCAGTTTATCAGTGAAAAGACAGAAAGATCGAGAATTGAGAAACAACGTTTTCAAATGCTTCTGGAAAAGGAAAAAATGGAAAAGGAACTTGCCATGTCTAAAAATGCTTTTATGAAAGCACAGATTAATCCTCACCTGCTTTTTAATACATTTGAATTTGTACACCAAAAACTAAGCGTCCATTCTCCAGACGATGCCAAAGTAATGCTTTACCTTTCGGATATGATGCGTTTTGCAGCCAATACGCAACATAATGAGGGCTTTGTATACCTGAGTGAGGAAATTTCGCAATGCGAAAACCTGATTGCTTTGCACCACATTACACAAGGCGCCATTTATATTGAACTGGCCAGCGGACCAGACCTTGATGAAATTAAACTCATTCCACTTGTTTTGCTTACTATTTTAGAAAATATGTTTAAACACGGAAATCTTCATGATGTAGAGAATAAAGCTACCATTGCTGTTTATACTTTTGATGGCAAGCTGCATATCGAAAGCCGCAACTTACCGAGATTGATAAAAAGTAAGGTAGGTTTTGGCTCAGGAATGGACAATATCAGTAACCGGTTAAAATATGCTTACCATCAAAATGCCGAAATGACTGCTGGAATTGATGAAGAAGGTTTTTATACGTTAAATATCAGTATTGCTTTACATGCATTAAGCATAACGCCGCTAACTAAAAAAGCTGAGCACAAGATCCATGCTTAACAATTTAATTTATTTGAGATAGAAATTCGATTTAAACATATTTAAATGCCATATTATTAATTACCATTTATGAATAGGATGATAATTGGACTTTTCATTCTTGCGGTACAGTTGCTTTACAAAATCCTCGTCAAAATTGTGACTGTAAACTTTAAAATTGATTGCCCATTCTTCTTTGATCATACCTGGTACAAATTCTTCAAACATTTTTTCGAACGATCTGAAATCTACAAAAGCTTTGCAGATGACCATATATTCAGCATCTGAGTTGACGATAATTTCTTCAATGAGCGCTGGCCATCTCAATTTGATTTCTTCTGGCAGATACAGATGCTGCTGTCCATCGATAAACAGCCCCATATGATGCATAAGTTCTTCAGGCAACATATTACCTGACAGCTGCTTCCACCCTTCCTTATCCTTTGCTATGCTTCCCAGTTCCTGATCATGTAATAATACAGTCCAGGGTTCAGTCTTCTTAAGCTGTTTAAGCTGAATTTGCATCATATCGCCATTAGGCAAATTAAAGAAAAAGTCGAGTTAAATCATTATTATCGGGCGATAACAAATATCGCAAAATCAAACCTATCTAACGATTTCCAAGGCGCAAAAAATGTGTAATCTCCGTTTAAATTAATACGACATTTCATTCGCAAAATTTCAAACTGGTAAACCATATTACGGCATCATTTTGAAATGTTAAGTAACTGTAGCAGGACAATTGATATTTATCAATTAATAAATATTAAAAAACATTTTTAAAACGTCATATTAAACATACAAAAAAAATAATTTACGGAATATTTTCTTATCTTTGCGGCATGAAAACTGCCAAATCTATCGCGCTTATATTACTTATAATCATCTCATCTTCAACCACTTCCTACATCCTCGCTCAAAACAAACAAATTAAACAAGCGGATATTTGCGCGGAATTAGAAAAAGTAAACGGCAATGAAATGATTAAGCGCCTGGCTGATCAGCGTATTGCTTTCAATAAAAACCGTTCAAACCATAATCTTCCAAAGGCAGAATACATCATCAATAGAAGCAACTTAACCATCATTAATTTTAATGGTTTAGATTATTATGTAAAAAACAACAGGTTAACTGGTATCAAAGGATTAAATCTTTCAGATTCGGTTATGAACCAGATTACAGCGAAACTGATTCTTTTAGACGGCATCCAATACGAGCAAAGTGAGCTTTTAAATAACGAACATGTTAATCCGAACAGTAATCTTCAAAAGATCTGGTATATGGACCGTCAATTTATGCTAACACTTAAAATATTATCCAGTACGGTGAGAGACATCGCTGCACTTACTAAAAATGAAAACCCATCTTTAACCGTTGAAACAAACGTGGCCAAAATGCGCTTACCAAATATTGATAAAGCTGCAAAAAAATCAAATATGCAATCGCTCCTATCGTTATCGAAATAAGGCCGGTACTAATATCTAAAGAAGGGATACCTCATTAATCTGTTTTCTTTTCCGAATATACTGCTGCTACCTGAGCAGAAAGATATTGAAAAGCAAATGGCATTTCAGTAGGCGCGTTTTTGATGTTGCCCTCTATAAAAATGAAACCCTTATAATTTATTTTGTGCAGTGCCCGTAAATAAGGTTTAAAATCATCGCCCATCACGCCCGGCAATGATCGGTTTTGTTTTTCGGCAACTTCTGAAAATGCAATTAAGGCACCGGCCTCAATAATTTCATTTGGCGATTCTCCTTCACGCATCATATGGAATATATCAGCATTAAGTCTGAAATTCGGGTGATTAACCTCTCTTACTATCTCGGCTGCCGACTTTAAAGAGGTGATGAAGTTCGTTTCGGTGGTTTCAAGGTTTTCCAACAAAATGATAACCTTATATTTACCGGCAATCTGAGCTAGTTTTTTACATAAACCAGCAAAGTCAGCTTTTGCCTTAACCATATCGTAATCTACAGGAATACTCCTGGCACCAGAGCTGCCCAATACAATAAATTTAACCCCTGCTTGCCCAGCTCTTGAAAGAACAGTTTCGGCATAGGCTAAAACTTTTGCTTCATCTACATCAGGTCCTGCTATTTTCATATTTGATGGAAAGAAAAGATTACAGCTCAACACTTTACATTTTGCGGCTTTGATCTTTTTCAAATTGGCATTGAACTGCTCATCTGTTAATGCCGGTGAGAGCAGCTTTGGAACAGATTCTCCAATCATCTTAAAACCTGAAGCATAAGCTAAACTATCCTGCGCTAAACCAGACACAATACCTAAACGTGGATAAACCTGTTTATCTGAAATAAAACCACAAACGATGATATAGATTAGACAAATAAAAAAAGCTGTATAGCCGGATTTCTTAATTCTCATATATTATTTACCAGATTTGTCAAAAAAATTAGATCACAAAATCTCCGCACCTGCTCCTATTTTAATTATTAATTAAAGCAGGTTTTTGAAAATTCCTGCTTAAAGATAATATAAACCACCATAAGTTTTATATGAATAGCATCTAAGATTGAGCGGAAGTTATGCTTATAGCAGATTACATCAATTAATACAAAATAAATTTGGCCATTTTTAACTTCTGCCTGCCAATAATTTAGCTTTCGAAATTGGCCTTCATTTCAACCTAATTTATTTTTTCAGCGCAAACAGGCATAATTTAACTTTACATATAAAATCCGTATTATCGGTGTACATCTTTGGTTAAAACGCTTCACCACACTGATCTGCATATTGAAGGATTTTCTAAAAATCAGTTTCCTTATTTAAAATCAGGCACAGGAAACAGAGATCCGCCAAATAAAATATATGACCATAAAAGGGTCCAAAATATATTGAATATTTGTGCTGTAACGAAAGTAAAAGCGGGTTTACCACCCTGAAGTTTAACCAATGACTAAAATTTAGCTTCCATGCCGATCGAAATGAACGCGATGGCGAACCACACGGTACGTAAACCATTTAAAGTCGGCCCACCACTTTTTGCAGTTGTAGGCGACAACAGAAAAGAGAATACTAAAGAAGCGGCAATAAAACCCAATACAAATTTCGGAAATCGCTACCATATCATTTTTAATCCCGGACGTTCAGCTCTAAGCGTTGCAACATCGTTACCTTTAGGTTTTTTATAAGCCCACCATATTGCAATAAAAAAAGCAGCAACACCAATAAAAACATTTTGGGAAAACTTAGCAATCACCCCTGCCTTAACAGCTATGGGTCCAACCAAATCTCCTGCAGCAGTTACGGTTGCTGTTGTATCCAGTGTACCGCCCAGCCATGCGCCTCCGATTACTTCAGGTATATGAAAATATTTTACGGCCCAAGGTAAAATGATCATCATCGGGATAGCCATAATCAATACCAAAATAGTTACGTAAGATAATTTACGTTTATCGCCATTAATGGCTCCAGCGGCAACAATTGCTGCAGAAACCCCACAGATGGATACAGCAGATGCTAATATGACACCAAATTCATCATCAACTTTTAACTTTCGGCTTAACCACATTGAAAAAAAACAAACTACGGTAACAACAATAACCGCTTGTATAATACCGGGTAAGCCGGCCTTAATTAAATCCGCCGACAAAATAGTTGTTCCCAATATAACTAACCCTGTTTTAATATAAAACTCAGAACGCACCGCTTCTTTTAGCCAGTAGGGCAACCTGATCAGATTACCTAAAGCGATACCTGCAAGCAATGCAAATACCACATACTCCAATCCAAAATAAGACACGCTTTTATTGCCTCCAATAATAAAGGATACGATGGCTAACAAATAAATAGTACGGTTTTACTTTAAGTCATCGCTAAAGAAGATCGTTTGATGGGGCAAGATCATCGGCATAAATTATATTTTACGCCTAAAGAGGGAGCGCAGTTTCGCGTTTTACCTGCGTAATAACCAGCGAACTGTTAAGTGTACCTATGTTTTCTAACTGCCCAAATTTGTTGATTAAAAAATCATTGTAGGCGATCATGTTTCTGGTAACAACTTTTAGCATGAAATCAAATCCTCCTGTTGTATGATAGCATTCCAGTACTTCCTGGAATTTACTTACCTCCTGCTGAAATAACTTAAAGGTGTGTACTGAATGGTTCGTGAGCTGAACCTGCAAATAGCAGATCATACAGTGATCGAATTTGTTGGGATCAATTAATGCCACTATAGCAGAAATAAGCCCTAACCTTTCCAAGCGTTTTACACGTTCCTGAATCGGAGATTTTGAAAGATGCAGTATGGCCGCAAGTTCTTTGTAGGTTAGCCTGGCATCTTTTTGTAATAGTGTTAAAATATCTCTATCTGTTTGGTCAGGGCTGTATAATTCCATTATAGTGGTTAGTCTATTTATTTTTTATAGGCTTAGTTTATAATGAATAACCAAATATATGAATACTCCTGCTCAAAATCATCAGCAAGGAATAAAAAAAGAATAAAATTTTGTTAAAAGTATGATTAAAATTACAAACAGAATTTAATTTCGCAAAAACCTATTCAACAGGACATTTTCCGTATTTAACACCTGTCTTCCTTTTAATTGTCAATGCGACATATATTTGTTTAAACGAATGAAAGAACTGCCTAAAGCAGTACGTCGATTTAGTTTAGTTAATAATAATAAGAGCGCCAGCGCGATGCTGGCTCTTTTGCTTTTTTAAACCTTATGTTATGAACCCTTTCTGCAATGTATTGGCCCGTGTTTTTTAAGGCTAAATGCTTCATATAAAAAACGATACATAGAAACAGAGCTGTACGGATCCTCTATAAGTTGATGTATACAGCAAACAGGCAGGTTTAATGAAGGGCAAAAAAAGGGCAAACATTATTTATGCTCACCCTCTCCTTTGTTTAAAGTCATACAAAAGTTAAACAAATCCTACAAATAGGCATGGACAGACGGTTAATTCATGCTGCTCAAAAATAATACTATCTGCTTACTTTAAGTCATTTCAAGTTATTATCCTATTGATAATAATCAAACCTATCGGGTAGCCTGCTGATTATCCGTGGAGATCGCTCATTATATCTGCCAACAGGCTGCACTTCTACTCTATCCAAGCGGTTTAATTACCGCTAATATTTAAGTTATGACCGGTTACCAAATTTCTTAAAATCTCCACTATTGCTAAAACTGTTCGCCACCGCACATCCGCTGTTCGAAAATGAACATATTTACATGAAAAATAAGCTGAAATTCCTTTTAAAAAGTCATTAAGGGTACATTTTCATTTTGGCATCTGCTTGGTTAAGCATGCAACAGCAAAACATTGGTGTTAACTGATTCCCATTAGTAAAACACCCTGACCTAAGAAATTTGACATTTAATTTAATAAAAACAGAAAATGAAAACCTCCATTAAAATGCTAATTATGGTATCTGCCCTAATAAATTTAACGGCTAGCCTACCAAACAATTTAAAAGCTGCAGAAAAAAACAAAACGATCCCTTATCACATTCAAAACTTTAGAAAGATAGTGATCAAAGGCAATGTAGAAGTGATGTTGGTTCAACAACCAACCATTGGTTTATCTTATGCGGATGATAACACAGGAAAGGCGAAAGTTACACAGCGGGGCGAGGTAATACGTATTACCAACACCGATAAAGAAAAGTGTAAACTTATTATTTATGTAAACGATATCTACCGCATTGAGGCCGATGAAAATGCTGTGGTGAAAACAGAAGCGAAGCTCAATACGAAATTTCTCCAGATCATTCTTAAAGGGCATGCCTTTGCAGATATTGATACCAGTAGCGAGGGATTATATACTAAAATTCTTGGTAGCAGCACGCTGAAACTAAAAGGTAATACCAATCATCATGCTTTGGTTATAGGGAAAGCGCCCAATTTAACCATTGAGGGTTTTGCCTCAACTCAAACAGATGTTAGACTTGTAGAAATATCAGAAGAGGAAACCGCTGCGCTCGTTCTTTAAAAAAAAACAAACCTCTACCATTGACGGATTCCGATAGAATGGCTGTCCTCTCGACTGTCGCGCAGCGAAATGGAGAGATCTTTAAAGTATCTTAAAAGATTTCTCCACTGCGGTCTAAATGACGATGCGTGGAAACCACTCGCGGTGCTAGCTTTTTAAAAAAAGCAGCTCTTTTCAGAACTGCTTTTCAGTTTTAATACGGGGAAATCCTAGTTAGCCCTGTTCAATTTCCTTCAGACTATTCATTTTTTTATAAGCCAGGAATCCTTTAATATCCTCAAAGTGTTCACGAACCCGTTTATTGCCAAATTCGAATACTTTTTGTACCAATCCATCTAAGAAATCGCGATCGTGCGATACCAAAATCAAGGTACCATCAAAATCTTTTAAAGCATCTTTGATAATATCTTTGGTTTTCATATCCAAATGGTTGGTAGGCTCATCGAGGATTAACACGTTTACAGGCTCTAACAACAGTTTAATCATGGCCAAACGGGTTTTCTCGCCACCAGAAAGTACTTTAACCTTTTTAGAGGTATCATCGCCACTAAACATAAAGGCACCTAAAAGGTCTTTGATTTTTATGGAGCCGTCACTTAACGGAATCTGATCAATGGTTTCGAATACCGTCAGGTTCTCATCAAGTAATGCAGCCTGATTTTGTGCAAAATACCCGATTTTAGCATTATGACCTACCTTTAAACTGCCTTCAAAATCAATCTCACCCATAATGGCTTTAATCATTGTCGATTTACCTTCGCCGTTTTTACCAACGAATGCCACTTTTTCTCCCCGTTCGATGACCATGGATGCTTTTTCGAAAACAACATGATCGCCATAAGTTTTAGTAAGCTCTTCTACCATTACCGGATACTGACCTGAACGTGGTGAAGGCGGAAACTTTAACCTTAATGCCGATGTATCCACTTCATCAATTTCGATGATTTCTAACTTCTCCAGCATTTTTACACGCGATTGCACCTGTAAAGTTTTGGAATAAGTTCCCCTAAAACGGTCAATAAATTCCTGGTTATCGGCAATAAAACGTTGTTGTTCTTCGTAAGCCTTTAATTGGTGGATACGACGATCAGCACGCAGCTGAAGATAATGGGTATATTTAGCTTTATAATCGTAAATCCTACCCATGGTTACCTCAATGGTACGGTTGGTGATATTATCTACAAAAGTACGATCGTGTGAGATGACCATTACGGCCTTTGCCGAATTGATTAAAAAATCTTCCAGCCATTGAATACTTTCAATATCCATGTGGTTAGTAGGCTCATCCAGTAAAATCAGATCAGGTTTCTTTAACAGAATTTTGGCCAGCTCAATACGCATACGCCATCCACCCGAAAACTCCGATGTTTGCCGGGTAAAGTCTTTGCGCTCGAAGCCCAAACCTTTTAATACTTTTTCTACTTCTGCATCGTAATTGATTTCTTCAATCGAATAAAATTTCTCACTCAGTTCCGATACGCGCTCAATAAGCTTCATGTAATCATCACTTTCGTAATCGGTACGGATAGTAAGCTGCTCATTTAACTCATCAAGCTCTTTTTGCATCTGGTTTACGGCTGCAAAGGCTTTCATGGTTTCCTCAAAAACGGTAACATGATCCTGAGTGAGTAAATGCTGTGGCAGATAGGCAATTACAGCTTCTTTCGGACCCGTTACGTTACCGGATGTTGGCTTGGCTACATCAGCAATTATTTTGAGTATGGTCGACTTGCCTGCGCCGTTTTTACCCATAAGGGCAATTTTATCGTTCTCGTTTATCGAAAAGGTTACATCGCTAAAAAGCGTCGTTCCGCCAAATGAAACGGAGATATTATTTACATTGATCACGAAATGGGAATATTAAGTTGGTGGCAAAGATAAAGGAAAAGCGTGTAAATTTCAGTCAGAATAAATTACATAAAGAATAGCTGCACCTCACACCTCATTTTTGATTTGACATTCAAAACAAAAAAATGACCTGCTCAACAAAACAGATTGACACGCTAAACAAAATCCTCCTATAGTTATTCGCCTAAATTTGTCCTATACATTTAAATAAATCAATAATGGAAAGGAATAATTATCAAGGTGCACTACAGCAGCCACTGGGTTCAGGTTTTAGTGCAAGCTCAACAGCAACAGAAGTTATAGCAGGGATTGACCTTAAAGGAAAAACTGCAATTGTAACCGGTGGTAACGCTGGTATTGGTCTGGAAACTACAAAAATACTGGCCGCAGCGGGCGCAACCGTAATTGTACCGGCCAGGAATATTGAAAAAGCAAGAAAAAATCTGGAAGGTGTTTCAAACGTAGAAATAGAGGCGATGGACCTTGCAAAACCAGAAACCATTGATGCATTTGCAGAAAAATTCCTGGCAACGGGCAGACCGCTGCATATTTTAATCAACAATGCGGGAATGATGTGGGTACCTTTGCAGCGGGATAACCGCGGATTTGAATCTCAGCTGTCAACAAATTACTTCGGACAATTCCAACTGGTAGCCATACTATGGCCAGCACTTAAGAATGCCAATGGTGCTCGGGTTGTAAATGTTTCCTCACTCGGGCATCATATAGCAGCTTTTAATTTCGATGATCCCAATTTCGAACACCGGGAATACCAAACACTGCTTGGCTATGGGCAGTCGAAAACAGCCAGTAACCTTTTCTCGCTGGAATTGGATCAACGTGCAAAAGCACACCAGGTAAGGGCTTATTCGCTACACCCCGGATCAATTGCCGGAACAGAACTGGCAAGAGATGCTGACATAGAATTGTTTAAGCAGATGGGCTTTTTCGATGAAAGCGGGAACATACGTCCGAAAATATTAGCCAGTCTTAAAACCATCCCACAGGGTGCAGCAACTTCGGTATGGGTGGCTACCAGCCCATTGCTTGATCAGATTGGAGGTGTTTACTGTGAAGATGCTGATATTGCGGAACTGCTATCGGACGATCCTTCCATTCAAACCTCTGCTAAATTACATCAAAGTGGTGTAATGGATTATTCTCTGGATGAAAGTAATGCTAAAAAGCTATGGGCATTAACCGAAAAAATGACAGGTATTAAATTTAAATTATAAGCCCATGAAAAACTTAGATGAAAATTCGCCCTGATTGATTACAGGTTGCGAATAGTGTTATCGGCTATTCCGCAGCCAAACAGCTCAAAGGAAACGGCATACAGGTAATCATCAAGGGAAGAAGAAAGGATGATGCATCGGAATCAGAACTTAGTGTTACCGGTTTTCTTGCAGACCAATTAAGTTTAACAGCTATCTGGTAGCGGCCAGCACCTGTAACGGAAATAACATAAAAACCATAACTTTATCACAATGGAACATATATCTAAATATCTCACCAAAGAAATTAAACTTTCCAGCTATGAAGATAAACTATTTAAATCAGACCTGATGTTTGATGACCATATGCTTGTATGGTTCATTTCAGGAGAAACTAAAATCATTCAGGCGGAGTCTACTTTCATTTTTAAAACGGGTGATATTTTCCTGATCCCAAGAAACGAATTGGCCACAATTATCAACTACCCTAAAAATGGTCTACCGCATAAAACTGTGGTAATGCATCTATCGACCGAGCGATTGAAAAAGTTCTATGAAAAAACAGAGCATAAAAAGAATGTAGAGCCACAGCAGAAAATTTATTGCTTTAACAATCACCCATTTTTGGAAAGCTGCCTGGCTTCAATGATTCCCTATTTTGATATGGAGGTTGAATTTCCGGAAAGTTTAGCTACCCTTAAAATTGAAGAGGCCATTAATATCCTGCGGTTGATAGACCCCAATATAGACAGTGTACTGGCCAATTTTGATGTTCCAGGTAAAATTGACCTGATCGATTTTATGCAACGCAATTTCATGTTCAATATGCCATTGGAGAAACTTGGCTACCTATCCGGCCGAAGTTTATCAACATTTAACAGAGATTTTAAAAAGCTGTTTCATACCACACCTCAAAAATGGTTAACGGATAAAAGGTTGGAACTGGCTTATTATCATTTAGCAGAAAAAAAGAAAAAACCCACTGAGATTTACCTCGAAGTCGGTTTTGAAGACCTCTCCCACTTTTCATTTATCTTTAAAAAGAAATACGGCGTATCTCCGAATCAACTTCCAATAAATAGGTAAAAACAAATGGTATTTAGAATAGCAAATCTGCTTTTTCTCAGCAATAGGAAACCGCAGGCCCTGACCTAATAATTCGAAATGGATTAAACATACCTTAAAAGTATTCGTAGATAATTTCAACTCAATGTCGTCACCCTGAACTCGTTTCAGGGTCCTTCATGTCAGATAGATCTCTCCATCTATTATGTTCCACTCGAGATAACAACACTTCTTATCGAACGCTATAGGTTAACAAGAGGCAGAAATTCCGCCTCTTGCTGAACAATAGGGTAAATGCGGTAAACATTAAACCAGATAAACTAATAATGAAGTTTTTTCGCTCTTAAATATTCAATCAGTTCTTTTGTCCGGTCGGTTTGGATCAGGTTGGCTTTATGGTTAATCAGCCAGCCCCAGCTTTCTTCCTTTTTATTTTCTTCAACGGCCAGGTCATCGTCATGCCCACCGTTCTGTTCCGGCCATAAGCTGTTGATCCATAATCCATAATTTGCTCTCAGGCTGGCCATACTTTTTAAAACCGCTAAGGTATCGGTACTGAAATTGGCCTGGATTATGGTTTTTTGATGGGGTTTATAACTGGCAATAATTTCTGAAGCATCAGCTCTTTTCATATCCACTATAGGCATAATGGTAATGTCTTCCTCAATTTTACCTACCTCCTGCTCTATCTTGGACAACGGTGTACTTCCTTTTACGTTCACAATAGCCTGCCCGATCATCCCTTGCTCACGTAACGCCTTAATTACCTGCGGATAATAATCATATCCCTTATCTACATCAATAATGATCTTATTTTTTGCAATAGCCAGTATCTCCATAAAGGTTGGCACACGGTGTTTGGTTGGATGGCCTGAACCTGAGCGCAGGAAAAATGTTTTTATTTCGGCCAGGGTATAGTCAGAAACGTTACCTTTTCCTGTTGTGGTCCTGTCAATGGTTTGGTCGTGCATGATTACCAGATGCCCATCCTTTGTTTTTTTCAGATCCAGTTCCATAATATCCACACCCATAGCTATACAGTTTTTAAGGGCCTGAATTGAATTTTCAGGTGTATTGCGCCAATCGCCGCGATGGGCGGTAACCAATACCCTTTTACTTTCAGGATTAAATACTTCTTTTAAGCTGGCTTCTGGTGCTGATTGTGCAAAGCTGCTACAAGCAATAAATGCTATGGATAACTGCAGAATAACTCTTTTCATTTTGTTTTTATTTAAATTGGATGCTATTTATGGATTTTGTTTAATGGCCGGATCTGTATCAATCTGGTCTTGCGGAATAGGTTGCAGCAGATCGTGGTCTGTAATTCTGGTGGTTATATTTTGTGAGGCAAACCAGGCATTCATGACTGAAACAGCGGTACCTGTTCTAAGCAGATCGAACCAGCGGTGGCCTTCCCCTATCAATTCCAATCTTCTTTCCAATGTAATGGCAGCCCTGACATCTACCTGCCCTTGCTGTGTGGCATCGGCCAGGCCAGCTCTTTTTCGCACTAAATTCAGATATGTTTTTGCTGATTCTGCATTTCCCAGTTCATTTTCGTCTTCGGCTAGCATCAGCAACACGTCTGCATAACGCAATACCACAAAATTGCTACCCCCATCTGCCGGTGTTGTTGTTGAAGCTTTTAGTTTGGTGGAAAAAGGAGTTCCGGCACTGGTTAGACCAACATAAGCTGTTTTGCGCTTATCAGAAGTAGTATACAGCTGATAAAAACTTTTGGTTGGCAGGTTATGGCCTTTAGCGCCGCTAATGGTACCCGATGGGCTGAATTGCTGATAAGCTGAACTGCCTTCGCTATTTCCATTCAGGCCAGATGCAAACTGCACAGCAAAAATAACTTCACTGTTGTTTTTATTGTTCAACGCAAAAATATCTGCAGGGTCGGCGAGTAATGTATGTTTCCCGGAGGCAACAACATCAGTAAGTACGGTTTTACTTTCTGCAAATTTGCCCAGTGTTAAATATACTTTCCCCATTAAGGATTGAGCAGCTGTTTTAACAACTTTTCCGGGTGTATTGGTATTTGCAGGCAATTCTTGTATGGCGTTGTTCAGATCTGATATGATCTGTGTGTATACAACATCTTTAGCTGTGCGTCCCTGCCCAAAAAACGCATTAGGATTAGTGGTTTCTATGGTCACTAAAGGCACATCGCCGAATACACGAACCATATTAAAGTAAAGCAGCGCACGTATAAAATGCATTTCCCCTTTTCTGGCCTGCTTTACTGCAACACTGGCATACGAAATACCATCAATCCTGTTCAATACGGTATTGGCACGCTGAATGCCCTGATATGAATTCTTCCATAAATCTGAAAGCATGCCATTCGAGGCAACAGTGGTAAACTGATCCAGCTGGCCATACATCCCACTGTCGTTTGCAGGTACCTCATCGAATGTATTATCTGACGGAATTTCTCCGATGGCCGGCAGGTAAAGACCATATAAACCATTTAATTGTAAGGTGCCGTAAACTGCGTTTACATACTCCTCAACTTCGGTTTCTGTAGTGAGAAAATTAGCCAGTGATTTAGAAGTGATGGGCTGTTGATTAAGTTCTTTCGTACAGGAAGTAACGAAAAAAAGAAATAAAAGCCCCCCGGTAAAAAGTAACTTATTGATTATATGTTTCATTTGAATAATATTTGACGGTATATTAAAAGGTTAAATTAAAACCTGCTACAAAAGATCTGGCTACAGGATAGTTGGAATAAGAATAGCCTGAAGTAAGTACATTGTCGCTGGTGGCATCAGGATTGAATCCCCGGAAATTGGTTATGGTAAGCAAATTATTTCCGGTTACATATACGCTTGCCCTGGATACTTTTAGTTTAGAAAGTAATTTTGAAGACAGGTTATAAGTGAGCTGAACATTACGCAGTCGGATATAATCGGCCTTTTGAAAGAAAATACCAGAGGCATTGGTATTGAGCCTGTTGGCAGAGTAATTGGTATTGGGCTGAGCCAGGAAACCATTTGGATTATTAACAGGATGGTATCTGTTCTCGTAATAATAAGTATCAGCCATCGAGAAACCTTCTCCGGATTCCATATTGACTAATCCATTATCATAAATTTTCCTTCCCCATATTCCGTTGATGGAAAAACTCAATTCGAAGTTTTTATAAGCCAGACTACTGTTAAAACCATAGGTAATTTTTGGAGCATAAGTACCAAACCCCATCCTGTCGTCTGGCGTTATTTTTCCATCGCCGTTTACATCCTGCACAATATAATCGCCAAGCAGGGTTCCGGCAACATGCGGACTATTGTCTATTTCACTTTGGTTTTTATATACACCTGTTACGTTATAGCCATAAAGCTCTGCGATGGGACCACCAACTTTGGTTCTGAATGCGCTATTGGTACCTGTAACAATCTGGTTCTGCCCCGGCCCCAGCTCCAATACCTTATTTTTATTGGTGGCGATGTTCGCCCCGAAATTCCAGCTTAAAGTACCGAGTTTAATATTTGTGCCAGAGAGTTCGAGTTCCAGGCCTTTGTTGCTGGCCCTGCCCACATTTTGCAATGCACTATCATAACCTGATTGTGAGGGTACGGGAACCTGTAATAAAAGATCAGAAGTTACCATAGAATAATAGTTGGCAGAAAGATTTAGTACCTTGAAAAGCCCTAAGTCCATTCCAAAATTATAAGAGGTTTTGGTTTCCCAGGAAAGTGAACTGTTTGCCGGGTTAACAGCAGCAAAGCCAGGAAGAAGTGTTGATCCGCTTACATAACTGATGGGATTTGCAAGCGCATAAGAGCTATAGTTGCCAATCTGATTATTGCCGGCCTTGCCGTAGGTAGCCCTAAACTTTAATAAATCGATCCAGTTTACCTTTGGAAAAAAATCTTCCCTGCTCAAGATCCATCCCCCGGTTACCGACGGGAAATTACCCCATTTGGCGTCCTGGCCAAACCTTGAAGAACCATCCCTTCTGATGGCTGCCGAAAACAGGTATTTGCTTGCATAAGCATACTGCAATCGCGCCAGGTAAGAAAGCTGTGTCCAGATATACCTTTGCGGAACCACAGCAAATGATGATGCGCCGGCAATGTTATCTATGTTATTATCTGGAATTCCAGTGCCTGATACCACCGTGCTGTTTCCAGACTCTTTCTGAAAAGTGGTTCCGGCCAGGATATTGATATCATGTTTTCCAAAGGTCTTTTCGAAAGTAAGCGTATTCTCCCAGAGATAGTTGATCACCGAACCCTTGGTTTCAGTCGCCCGGGCAGGTTTTGGTGCAGCTGTACGGTATTCTCCCACATCAGTTGGGGTAAAAAAGTCGATAAAACCATTGCTGTAATCTCCACCCAAAAGCGATTTAAAGGTAAGCCCTGCCACGGGTTTAAAATTAACATAGGCATTACCGAAGGTGCGGAAGAGGTTTTTATTGTATTTCGTTTTTTCCATTATGGCAACAGGATTTTCACCCAGAGCACCATCTTCTGGGGTATTCGCTATAATCTGCTGACTTATAGCCAAAGATCCATCGTTATTTCTTGCAGGAAAAAATGGATACATAATCAGTGCAGCACCAATGGCGTCACTGCTCCTGCTGGCATCGTTCTGGAAAAAATTCTGACGGTTGTAGCTTGGATTAATGCTCAAGCCCATATCAAATGATTTGGAAAGTTTGGAATCAAACTTAAACGACATGCTGTAACGTTTCAGTCCGGTTTCAACCACAATCCCTTCCTGATCAAAATAATTGCCGGAGAAATAGTATTTAGATCGCTCATTTCCACCTGAAACGGCAACATTGTAACTGCTGATTGGCGCCGTGCGAAAAATCTCATCCAGCCAATCTGTATTGGTTAAACCTGGCTGGTTATTTAAATAGGGCTGAATGTAGTTTAATCTTAAATCTCTTTTATTTGCCCCTTTAGCTACCCTGGTGGCATAATCATCGGTAATACTTCTGTTTGCAGGGTTTCTTGAAACATATCCCCAATCCCTTGCTTCGGTATTCAGCTGAGCAAACTGATAACCATCTACAAGATCAACTTGATCTGCACGCACCTGCGCACCAGTATAGAAGTCGAAAGAAACGGTATTTTTATCTGAACGGCCGTTTTTAGTGGTGATCAAAATGACCCCATTGGCGGCCCTTGAGCCATAAATAGCTGCTGATGCCGGATCTTTTAAGATATCAATGGTTTCAATATCCTGTGGATTCACGGTATTCAGCGAACTTCCCTCAGAAAGCGGGAAACCATCGACAACGACCAAGGGACTTACCCCTGCTGTAAGCGTACCGATACCACGTATCACAATTTGTGGGTCGGTACCTGGTTGTGCAGAAGCATCATTAATCACCACACCCGCTGCTTTACCGGCAAGTTGCTGGGCAAAGTTACTACCAGAATATTTATTCAATTCCTCTGATTTTACCTGAGAAATGGCACCGGTAATCTTGGTTTTCTTCTGAGCCCCATAACCTACCACCACCACATCGTTCAAACCTGAAGAACTGGTTTCCATACGAACGAGGATAGAGTTGTTGGTACCCGGATTGATTAGAAAAGCTGCTGAGGTCTTCTTTTCGTAACCTACATAATTAAAAGAAAAATCGTACCTGTTTCCTATTTTAACATTGTTAAAAACAAATATTCCTTTTAAATCGGTAATGGTACTCTCCTGTTTTTTGGTTGTTGGGTCTACCATCATCACCGATACTCCGGGGAGTGTAGCACCTTTTTCATCCACTACGGTTCCTTTAACGGAAGTATTCTGCTGCGCATAAACGGCATGGGTAATCATAGCCAGTAGTACAAATGCTGCAAAACATTTGAATTTTCTGATTGTCTTTTTTAGTTTGTTTGTTTGCATGATATGATTAAAAATTAGGCAATAGCGTCCCTTTATCCCTTTTTGGGGACATTCATTTTGGTTAAAACCAAGGGTTTAAAAATTATTTTTGTTTGCTGATGATGATGCTTTTGGCAGTAAGTTTAAAGGTTAACCCGTTCATGTTACAGATAACAGGCAGTATGGTATTTAATTTTTCGGCAGCCCCAACACTACCGGTAAAGTATAATTTCTGCAGTTCGGTTTCTTCAATGCCCTCGTAAGCAAGATCAGTATCATAGCGTTTAGCTAAACGACTAAACACCACACTCAAAGGCGTTTCATTAAACAGCAGCGTATCCTTTGCAGCTATCTTCAATAATATCGGTTTCGGCTTATCTGCATGATCAGAATCTTTAAAACTGATAAGGCTATGCACCTTTAATCTGGTGTTAATGGATAACTGCTCTCCTGCAATTAAATAAACATCGCTCATTTTCATACTGCTTTCAGCGCCGGCTTTAACAACCACCTTTCCTTCTATCAGTTTTACATTAACCCGATCCTTTTTATGGGTATTGATGGTAAATTCTGTGCCTAGTGCGGTTGTGGTAAATCCGTTTGCGCTCACAATAAAAGGATGGTGCTTATCTTTAGCAACTTTGAAAGTAGCCTCACCCTTCATGCTGATATTTCTACTTCTGCGATCAAAGGGTTCATAATAACTCAATGAACTCTGGGGCTGCAAGGTAACCTGCGAACCATCAGAAAGATTTATAATCATGGCATTTTGGCCAGAATTGTATGGCTGCCTGAGAATTACTTTTTCTATCTCCACATCAGTATCGGCCAATTGTTTTTGCTGTGGCGCATGATTACGGCTAAAATATAACACGGTAATTAAAGCGACAATTAATAAAGCAGCAACCATTTTTAACCAATGGTAGAGTGGAAATATTTTTGCAATGGGTTTTATCTCCTGGTCGTCCATACGGGCGTGTAACCGGGCTAAAATATGCTCGAATCGCTTTTCGGTAATTTCTTTTCCACCCGTCGATAGTTCCAGATCATAGCTGGTTTTTAAGTCAGATTTTAATCCCGCTGAATCTTTTCCTAAAGATTCAAGGAGTTTATGCTGCTCTTCTACACTAATCTCGTTTGACCATAGTTTATCTATGCGTTCCTTTATTTCATTCATCTGTTTATAAATACGCTGAAGAGGTGAAATGGGGGTGACTAAAAATGTTACTAAAACATTAATTTACTGTTAAGAAAACCTATAGGTTAGCTAACATCACCAGAACCGACACGCTGATTATTCTACCCGTTGGATTTCTGGAAAGAATATACTCCTTGATAAAATATTTGGATTGTTTGAGGTAGTCTTTTACCGATTCGGTAGATAATCCCAGGAGCTGAGCGGTTTCTTTTTGCGATTTACCCTCAAACCTGCATAGCCTGAATACTTTTTGTTTTTGGGGCGAAAGTGCATTTATAGCTTCTTCAAGCATATTAAGTTCTGCCTCAATCAGGTATTGATCAGGAAATATTTCTTCAGCAACAGTATGAAAAGGATCATAACTATCTACATAGCAGATATTTTTTTTTATTTTCTTTCTGAGGTAAGATATTGATCTGTTATAACTCACCACAAATAACCAGGCCGATACCGGTTGATGAGGATCTAGCCTGGCCTTATTTTCCCAAAGTGCAAAAAATACATCCTGAAGAATATCCTCAGCGATGGAAGAATCTTTGATCAGCTTAAAAATATTGGCATATACAGCCTTGTGGCACTCTTTGTAGATTTGATCGAAAACATCCCTATTATGTAACGGATCGTTTTGAAATTGATGCTTCACCATGAAGAATTAGATTGACCAAAAATATTTATGCAAAAATACTGCGTCCGTGTTAACTGTATATTAAGCTTTCTAACAGTGCTTGCTTTGTGGTAAAATAAAAATCCCTATTTTATTTACTTTGGTGTAAAAGGAACAATTTATACGATATCTTCCACAAACTGAACGAGAATTTTCAATAAAATAAGGCATATGAACCTTCAAAATAAAAAAAAGCACCCGTACAAAAACACATTACATCTATCTGCTGTTGTATAGCGTATATCAAACCGAATAACAAGCGCTATCAGGCAATGATTGAGGAAAAATCAAAAACAACGGACCTTGCAGCGCATATACATGCCAAGCTGAACCATAGCCGGCTGGCGCTGGCTTCTCCCCCATTAATCGTTCTCGAAGAACTTTTCGAGTGTCTTTTTTACACCTCGATGAGAACGGAAGAGGGCGAGCTAACCAAGGTAGCCGTTACGCTTATTGATCCTGCCAATCCTGATCCCACTCCGCCAAGAAAGATTGTTTCTGAAAGATGGAGCTGCGTAGAATTTGCCCAGCATATTCCGCTTGATATCAGGTCGCTGGTTAAGCTTTCTAAAGCAGCCGACCCGTCCGGCACCTCGCTTGCCGTTTATTATGATCAGGATGGAAAGCTCTTCATCTGGGGAATGATCGACCAGGCTATGCATTATCAGAGCTTTCTGAATTACGAATCAGAATCTGGTTCGGAACAACCCGGGCTGTTTCAGGTGTTTATAGATGATATTGCCACGCTGAAGGTAATGTTCGATTACGAACTGCTGGCCACCCTAAAACAAAACATACTGGTTACCCGCTACCTGGATGTATTTACGATAGGGCCAGTATCTAAAATCATCAGGAAAAATGCAGGTGCGATCAGGGCAGAGATCAAGAATTTTCTATCTGCATCGCATCCAGGAGAAGATTTTGCCGACTGGGAAGAATTTGTAGACAGTATATGGACCCAGACACTGTCGAGGCTGTTGCTAAAAATTCAAAACTACCATCATGGCGGGGCCGTGCTAATTTCAGAAGATAGCAGCGATGTCGACATCAAATATGCAGTAAACTACAAAAGATTGTTGTTGGCGATTAGCAGCTATCTGAAGCAGGCCATCAATAGCTATATTACAGAAAACAGGATCGAACAGCGACTGGCCTCAGGCAAGCAAACCGTAACGAAATTGCTTTATGAGCAGGAAACCATCGCCTTGCATGCAAAAACAGAGGTAGCCAACGAAATTAAAGGTTCGGTGAGTTTCATCGCCTCTCAAAGCTGTGTAGATGGCGTGGTATTATTTAGCCAGGATATGGTGGCACGGGGATTTGGAGGCGTTATCCGCACGAAAAAGATGCCAGGAAAAATATATATTTCTTCTACGGCCACTGCAACCCCAAAATCATTGGTCCCCACAGATCCCAAACATTTTGGTACCCGGCACCGTTCTATGATTGCTTATTGCTGGGCACACCCCGGCAGCCTGGGTATTGTTATTTCGCAAGATGGCGATATCCGTGTATTTTCCAGAATCGAAGATAGGCTGATTATGTGGGAAAACATCAAAACCCAACAGTATCAAAAGAGCGGGAAGCTCAAAACAACAAGAAGTTAACCATAAAGGAAAGAATTAACGCTACATTTAACACGATTTGAATCATATACCCAACATACCCGATAACGAAAAGCAGCGGCTACAGGCTCTTGAATCGTACCAGATTATGGATAGCCTGCCTGAAGAGGACTTCGATGAGCTGACCAAAATGGCTTCACAGATTTGTGGAACACCAATTGCGCTCATTACTTTGGTAGACAGCTCGCGCCAATGGTTTAAGAGCAAACTGGGCATCGATGTTGAGCAGACACCCAGAGCGCATGCTTTCTGCGCACATACCATCACTGATCCAAATGGGATAATGGTGGTTAGTAATGCCAAGGAAGATGAGAGATTTGCCAAAAACCCTTTGGTTACAGGAGATCCCAATATTGCATTCTATGCTGGAATTTCATTACAGACGCCGGAAGGGATGCCTCTCGGTTCGCTGTGTGTGATAGATACCGTTCCAAGAACACTGGACGATCAGCAGCTATGGTCGCTCAAGGTATTGGGTAAACAGGTGATCGCCCAGATGGAGCTGAGAAAAAAACTGCTGTTGATCTGTGAAACAAACAAACGTCTTGCGGAGACCAATCAGTTTATGCAACAGTTTGCCACAACGGCTGCCCACGATATCAAAAATCCATTAGCGACCATTTCCATGAGTACCGAATTGTTAACCAAACACCTTGATAATAGCGGTGATAAAAAAGGGCATAAATTGGCATTGATCAGCCTTAACGGTATAAAAGCCCTTAGGAAACTCATTAACGACATGCTCGACTATTCCATTAGACCAGAAAATCTGACAGTTCAACACGAACTGATTGAACTTGGCGGCTTTTTGCGTAAAACGGTATCTATGCTCAGTATTCCTGAAAATGTAAAGATCAGTTATCCGGAAGCAAAAATCGAAATCAGCACTTCAGCAATTGCACTGCAGCAGATCATGATCAACCTATTGACCAACGCTGTGCGGTACAATGACAAACAGACTTGCCTGATTCACATCGATTGTGTAATTATCGATGACCTGGCCCACATCACCGTTAGTGATAATGGAATAGGCATTAGAAAAGAAGAGCTGGAGCGTATTTTTCAAAGAAATGTTACCCTAAATACTTCAGACCGTTTCGCCCAGAGCGGGACCGGAATAGGCCTTGCAACGGTAAAACTTTTGGCAGATAAACTTGGTGGGCAGATCAGCGTGCAGTCTACCCCAGGCACGGGCAGCGCATTTACCTTTACCATCAGATCAAAAAAGCCATTGTAGAAAAAGGGTTGAAAATAGCTAAAGAATAAACAAACTGGTTAGATCATCAATAATACAATCATAATTCAGGAATAACCAATACGACAAAAGGTCATATTTAAAGTATTTGCTGCTATTGCATTTCTAATATCATTTTTAACATCTGCACAGATGAAATTCAGATCGGCCGGCACGGTCAAAACTATAGCATTTACTTTTGGCTTTCAGCGTTTCAAAAGGTGCTTTTTTATGATATAAAGGGCAGAAAGAGTCTATTTCATTAAAATTAAAACTGCTTGATACTGATCTTTCTAAGAAATGTCGGCGATATTTACTACATACAGATTTAAAAACGGTAGAACATTACATTCGATTTGATTAATGACGATGAATTTTATACCGGAAAGAATATGATTCTTTTAAACCATATAAAAGTTTATTACAATGCCATTTATGATGATACTCTAATCTTGGTATACCCGCTGCTTTCTGAAGATTATTATCCGCTTGCAATCCGGATGGTTTGTAGTCGGCAAAATCAACTGACAGATTCACGGAAATAACTTTCCACAGCCAGAATATAAATAACAGTGTGGTTACAAAAGAAGTGTATTTAATATTCAGTTAATATGCGTATCGTTTCTGAATTTTAATTTTGACGCGATAATTTTATGGGCGAAAACAATACTGCCGGTTTTAATGATAATAAAAAGTTTGATGAAAAATCTTTTGAAGATCTTTATCGCCGCGCGTACCCCACGCTGAAAAAGTACGCCATTTACCTGGTAAAGGATATAGAAGATGCGCAGCTTATTTTAAATGATGTATTCATATCCATCTGGAAAAATGGAACCGTCCTTTCCAACGAAAAAGCCTATCTCTTCCGTGCCATAAAAAATGCTGCAACAAATTATCATAAATCGCCAAAAGCAAATCTCCTGAGTATAGATAACGAAGAAGAAGCCCCGGAGATTATCGATCTTAAAGAAACGCCATCACAGGCTGTCCAGAATAAAGACCGGAATCGCATGTTATATGCGCTTATTGACCAAATGCCCGAAAGGCGAAGGCTTATTTTCTATATGTACCGGATTGATGGCTTCAGCTACAGAGAAATTGCGGTTTTACTGGATATATCGGTACGTACAGTTGAAGACCACCTGGTAAAAGGGTTTCAATTTCTTCAACAAAAAGTTTTAGAAAACAGATCCGAATTCAGATAAAAATACCACTTAATAATTTCTTAACGCAAACTTAACGTTTTTGGGCCCGTAGCGCTTCTCTTATTCTTGTCTTGTAAGCATAAAAGCATTTGAATGGATCAGGAAACCTGGAAATTAGTACTCGAATATTTGGCTGTAAAGGAAAATCTGCGCAGCAGCAAAGCTGAAATTGCATTGCTGGAAAAAAGGCTCAGGGATTGGTTGGGTAACGATGGTGATCGCGAAGAGCAGTTAGAAGAGGTGTTATTGCTATGGCAGGACACGGCGCAACTACCGGATGACGGATTGTGGAAGGAAAGTTTTGCCAGCATCAGAGAACAAATCGATCAGGCCCCGGTCAGAAAATTCAAAATATTAAAATGGTGGCCAGCGGCAACTGCTGCTGCCATGATAGGAGCACTGATCTTTTTTATTGCCGGAGATAAAAAGCTAATGCCTTTTAACCAAAATCAGGTTGTATGGACAACCAAAACTGCAGCGCCCGGTAAAATCATTAATGTACTGCTTCCGGATAGTTCTGAGATCTGGTTAAACTCAGGGAGCAGCATCAGCTTTCCGCAAAACCTGAAACATGCCGGCATCAGAACGGTTAAACTCAATGGCGAGGCTTTTTTTAAAGTAAAAAGAGATCCTGCTCATCCTTTTATCGTAAAAAGCCAGAATATCCAAACCAGGGTATTGGGAACCAGTTTTAACATCCGGGCATGGAAAAATCACAGGTCAGAAGTAACTGTGCTCACCGGAAAGGTAGCCGTTTCGAGAGATTCTGCAGGCACACAATCAGTACCTGTCCACCTTCTTCCAAATCAAAAAGTAGTTTATAATACGAAATTGGCGCTCCTGGTAAGCGAAAATGTAGAAGATGCCAAAACATCAACTGACTGGCGGATCGGAAAAATGTATTTCAATAAAACGCCGATGGAAGAGGTATTCCAGACCATATCACGCAAATATGCCGTTAAAGTAGTTTCAGACAGATCATTTGACAATTGTGAACTGACGGCAAAATTTGATAATGTAAGCGTAAAAGAGGTGCTGCGCACACTGGAGCTTACATTTGATATCCATTATACCCTAAACAAACAGATTATTTATATAAAAGGAGGTAGATGTCATTAAACAACGAGTAAAAGATAGCTGCAGCATGTTGGCGCATGCCACAGCTAAGAAATTTTAAATTTTATTTTAACCCATCAAGATTAAAACAAACAAAGTTATGAAAAAGTCCGCAGTGACTAGTCAATTAATTTTTAGCGCAATGCGTTTTTTTACCCTTATTTACATCATGCTCTCCACGATGCTCTTTGTAGGGCAGGCATCGCCGGTAAATGCACAGCAATTAAACGTTAAAGTAAGTATCCATATCAAAAAGGGATCTTTAACGGAACTTTTCACAACCATTGAAAATAAAACCGGCCTTTATTTTGTATATACCAACAAAGATGCCATAGAGAAACAAAACCTAATTGGTTTTAAGGCAGACAACGAAGCGGTAAGCGCTTTGCTCGACCGGATATTACCTCCTTTTCAACTCACCTACCTGATCGAGAAAAACCAGATCATTATCAAAAAATCAATACGAATTAGAGGTAAGGTAACTGACGAAAAAGGGCTGCCACTGCCGGGGGTAAACGTAATCGAAAAAGGCAGTAACAACGCTACCAGCACCAACTTAAACGGAGAATTTAACCTGAATGTATTAAACAATCAGGCCCTGCTGATCTTTAAAATGATTGGTTATCAAAGCAGGGAGATTGCCCTGAAGGGCGAAACTGAACTAAACATCAACCTCTCTCCTGATGAAACCGCACTTTCTGATGTGGTGGTTACTGCATTAGGTATTAAACGTGCAGAAAAAGCCCTTGGCTATTCCATTGCCACGGTAAAAGGCAGTGATGTAAACACAGTAAAGGAAGTAAATGTAATAAACTCACTGGCCGGAAAAGTAGCCGGCGTAAATGTGGTCAGTACGGGTGCTGATCCCGGCTCAAGTTCATTTATCACTATCCGGGGGCAATCATCAATCGCGACCGACAACCAGCCTTTATTTGTAGTAGATGGTGTTCCGGTGGCACATTCGCTACGTGCAACATCAGAAGTTGGCCGCTCATCGGTTGATTACGGTAGCCCTATTGCAGATATCAGTCCGGATGATGTAGAAAGTATCACCATATTAAAAGGAGCAAGTGCCGCCGCATTATATGGCAGCAGGGCCGGAAGTGGTGTGGTTTTGATTACCACAAAAAGTGGCCCGGTAAACAAAAAGGGTTTAGGGATAAACTTTAACTCAAACGCCATGTACGATCAGGCCTGGATGTTCCCGCATTTTCAGCATACCTTTGGTGGCGGCGAATACACCGACGATCCGGCATCTTCTACCACTTCTGCATGGGGACCAAGGCTTGATGTAGGTACCAAACACCTGCAATGGAACAGTCCCCTGGATGCCAGCGGAAAACCAATTGCCACCGATTGGGTATCGCATCCTAACAATCCGCAGGACTTTTATGAAACCGGCTCTACCTACACCAACAACATTTCCATCAGTGGAAAAAATGCGGATGGTAATTACCGCTTATCCTACACCAATCTGGCCAATAAGGGGATTGTACCCAATACCGACCTTAAACGGAATACACTTAACTTTTCGGCCACCTATGTGCTGCACCCTAAATTGAAAATTAGTACCAATATTGGTTATGTAAACAATAAAAGCGACAACAGACCATCGGCTTACCGGGAAAGTGTAACACAGATGCTGTATTCACTCCCACCGAATATGGACATCAACGACCTGAAAAACTACTGGAAACCGGGAAGGGAAAACATCGAACAGTTTTCGGCAGATGATTCTGACAACCCCTATTTCGTAGCCTACCAACATACCAATGGCTACGACAGGAACCGATTAACCGGAAATGTACAGGCGGTTTACGATATTACCAAAAACCTGAGCTTAATGGTTCGTACCGGACTTGACATGTACAATGAACAGCACGAAACCAAACGTCCTTTCAGTTCTAAAAGGTTTAAATTCGGTGGATACGGGGTCGATAATTCCTTCTTTAAAGAACAGAATACAGATTTTTTACTGAGCTATAAAAAATTACTGAATCAGGAATGGTCTTTGAGTCTTTCTGCCGGAGGAAACCAGATGGATCAGACCAACCGGTTTACCGCGCAGAAAACAGAAAGTCTGAGTATCCCGGGTGTATACAATATTGCCAATGCGCAGGCCGGTACCATTGTAAATTCGCAATATAATTCCCGCAAACGCATCAATAGTATCTATGGTCTTGGTCAGGTATCGTTCAGGGATATGGTTTTTCTTGATGTAACGGGCAGAAACGATTGGTCGAGCACACTTCCAGCCGGCAACAATTCTTACTTTTATCCTTCCGCATCTTTAAGCACCATTGTAACGGATGTGTTCAAGATCAAATCAGATGTGCTTTCTTTCGTTAAACTGAGGGCCAACTGGGCACAGGTGGGTAGTGATACCGATCCTTACCAGCTGTATAATACCATTCCTTTTAACCAAGATTGGGGAGATGTAAAAAGAGCTACTATTGAATTTAACCTTAAAAACAACTTCCTGAAGCCTGAAATTGCCACGTCTTACGAGTTTGGTGGCGACCTGCGCTTTTTCAAAAGCCGTATGGGCATCGATGTAACCTGGTATAAAACAAACAAAAGGAACCAGATCATTAACATCCCAACCACTATTGCATCAGGTTCATCCAACCGCTTAATCAATGCCGGAAACATCCAGAACAGCGGCTGGGAAATCGGTCTTAATGCAATACCTTTTGATGGTGCTTTTAAATGGGAAACCAATGTCAATTTCACGAAAAATGAAAATAAGGTCATTGCGTTATCAGAAGGTTTAAAAGAATATTCGATGGGCAGTGCCGACGGGGATAATATCCGTTACCTGATTAAAGAAGGCACCAAAATCGGCGATTTTTATACGCCAAGCTATACCAAGGTAAGCAGCGGGCCAAATGCCGGAGCAGCATTACTGGACAAAACCGGGCACTACATCCGCAACAATAGTGAATACCTTAAGGTAGGAAACTATAATCCCGATTTTACCATGGGTTTCAACAATACTTTCAGTTATAAAAACTTTACCCTGAATGTACTTTTAGACTGGCGTAAGGGCGGTAATTTTTACTCTTACGTAGTCAAATCACTTATCAACGCAGGCTTAACCGATAACACATTGGTGGGCAGAGATGCAGAAACCGGCGGTTTACCGTGGACGGATTCGCAGGGCAGAAAACGGAACGACGGAATGATCATTCCGGGTTATATTGCGGATGCAAACGGTAACCTTACCCAAAACACGGTAATTATTGCCGCTGCTGATTTTTACAATAATACTTACAACAAATACTACGAAAGGTTAACCTATTCGGCTTCGTTCCTGAAAATCAGGGAAGCTTCGTTAACCTATGTGTTCGATAAGAAACTAACGCGTAAACTGCCCATCAGCAACCTGTCGCTATCACTTATCGGCAGAAACCTGTACACCTGGACTGCCAATGGATTGGGCTATGATCCGGAAACCACCATGAGTGTTACCGAAGGGTTTAAACTGGGCGTAGGCCACTGGACACTTCCGGGAATACGCTCATTCGGTTTTAAATTAAGTTGTAACTTTTAACCTGTGCAAAAATGAAATTGAAATATACAACGCTACTTCTCGCTATACTGGCTTTGATTACAAGCTGTACAAAAGATTTTGAAAAGATAAACACCAACCCCAATGCTCCTGAAACCACCAATACCGAGTTTTTAATGTCTGACGTATTGGTTTCTACCGCTTATGCCTACCAGGAAAATGCGGTGAACCGAAGACCCGCCTCTGCAGCGCGCTATCTTACCCTGGTTCGAAATACCGGATACGACCTGTTAGATTGGGGTCCGGTTGATTGGGACGATATTTACGCTCGCTTAGCCGTAAATAAAACCTTTATCGAAACTGCACAAAAACGTTCAGAAAACCAATATGTTGCCATCGGCAAAATCATGAAGGCTTTTAACTTTGGCTATTTGACCGATCTGTATGGCGATATCCCTTATTCGCAGTCATTAAAATCAAAAGAGGCCAACCTCATCTACCCTGAATACGATCAGCAACAGGCCATTTATCCTGATCTGTTGAAAGAATTGAGGGAAGCAAACGATATATTAAAAGGCAATAGTCAGGAAATAAATGCCAAAGGCGATGTCATGTTTAAAGGAAAAGCACTGGCCTGGCGCAAGTTTGCCAACTCACTGCGTTTGCGGATGTTGTTGCGGATCTCGAAAAACTATGCACCGGCCTTTACCGAGATGCAGGAAATTCTGAACGATAAAACTGCCTTCCCTATTTTCGAAAGCAGTGCTGATAATGCAGAGATAGCCTATTTGGGCAATATTGCGGCCTATAGCTGGCCGGGTGGCCCTTTGGCCATGATCGATTTCGATTACCAGAAAACAAAAGTAAGTAAGGAACTGGTGGATAGGCTGATCCAAAGGAACGACCCGAGGCTTGGCGTTTGGGTAGAACCGGTAAAAAGCACCAGCGGATCTACCGTTGATCTGAACCGCTATGTGGGAGTGCCCAATGCCATCAATGCACCATCTGCCTACAACGGTGGAGAAGATCATGTTTCGGTTTTCTCTTCTACTTTTTTCAGAAAAAACGGAGGCGCTTCTAACGCATTGCTAAAAGCCAGCCTGATCACTTATACGGAGCAGTGTTTTATTTTAGCAGAGGCCGTACAAAAAGGAAAGCTAACCGTACCTGGCGAAACGGCAGAATCGCTGTATTATAAAGGCATCAAAGAATCGATGAGCAGTTATGCCTTAAATGCAACACAAACCTATTACGATCAACCTTTGGTCAAATACGACGGCACACTTGAACAATTGATCACCCAAAAATGGCTGGCCATGTTGTTTAAAGGTTCGGAGGGATGGTTTGATCAGCGCCGTACCGGCTATCCTGCTTTTATCACCGGTCCGCTTGCAGCCGGAAGAGGCATTCCAAAACGTTATACCTACCCCGATTCGGAAAGCGCAAAAAACCGTGTCAACTATCAAAAAGCTGTTTCCGTGTTTGGGGCAGACAATCAGTATACCTTAATGTGGTACCTGAAATAAATGAATTCCTTTACTACTAAATAAAATAACATGAAATTATATATCAAAGCTTTCTCTTTTTTATTTACACTCTCTGTTTTAGCCATTGGCGTTAAAACATATGCCCAGGATTTTAAACCCGGGCATTTTCCCGACCGCGTGATTTTAACCTGGGCTGCAGACCCCGCCACCAGTCAGACTGTTAACTGGCGTACCGACACCACGATTAAGATCTCAAAAGCCCAGATCAAAGCTGAAGATTCCAATCCGGCGCTTGAACAGTCAATTACGAATTACGATGCTGCTTCTACCTTACTTGGCAGCGGGAATAATTACGAAATTGCGAGCTACCATCACGTTACTTTTACCAACCTTAAACCGGAAACCGTTTATGCCTACCGGGTTGGATCAGGCGAGCATTGGAGCGAGTGGTTCCAGTTTACTACTGCATCGGTTAAAAATAAGCCATTTTCTTTTATTTACCTGGGTGATGCACAGAATGACATCCGTTCAAAATGGTCGAGAGTAATCCGTAAGGCATTTTCGCATCAGCCCGACGCCAGATTTATCATCCATGCCGGCGACCTGATCAATCGTTCCAACAACGACCAGGAATGGGGCGAATGGCATTACGGAGGTGGTTTCATCAATGGTATGATTCCCAGCATCCCCTCCCCCGGAAACCATGAATATGTACGCGATGATAAAAGAAAACTGGTACTCGATCCTCATTGGGGCGTACAGTACACTTTTGCAGGCAACGGCCCAAAAGGGCTGGAAGAATCCGTTTATTATGTCGATTATCAGGATATGCGGATCATTTCCCTGGATTCGCAGATGATTATATTGGACGAAGCTTCGGCCAAAGCTGAATATGAGTGGCTCGAAAAAGTATTGAAAGAAAATAAAAAACTATGGACAGTAATCACCTTTCATCATCCTATTTTCTCTACGGCAAAAAGCAGGGACAATAAGGAATTCAGAGATCGGTTTAAACCCTTATTTGATAAATACCATATTGATCTTGTACTGCAGGGCCATGACCACACGTACAGCCGTGGCCAAAACCTGCCAAGAGGACTATCGGGAAGGGAAGTAAGCGGTCCGGTTTATCTGGTTTCAGTTGCAGGCCCTAAAATGTACCAAGTAGATGGAGCAAAATGGATGGATATATCGTTAGAAAACACCCAGCTTTTCCAGGTTATCCATGTTGATGGAGCAAAACTTAAATTTGAGGCCTACAAAACCTCTGGCGAACTTTTCGATGCTTTCTCCTTAAAAAAAGCAGACAGAAACAGCGCCGCAGCTTTTACAGATATGAACCCTGCACAAAAGCCTTAGCCATGAAAATAAAGATAAAACTATTTATACCAGGCATCTTAATCAGTAGTTTATACACCTCGGCATTTTCGCAACAGGTAACCAGGCCTTTGCCAAAATCACGAAATGCTTTTATCGTGATTGCACACCGTGGTAGTCATTTAATTAAACCCGAAAATACAATAGCTTCCATTATGGAGGCTATTGCTTTGGGTGCAGATTATGTGGAACTTGATCTGCGTACTACAAAAGACGGGTACCTGGTACTTTTGCATAACGACCATGTAGACGGGTTAAGCAATGGAAAAGGACTGATAAAAAACCTCAATTTTGAAGCAGTTAAAAAGCTTATTCTTATAGGCAGGGATAGCAGTTTGCACCATATTGCCAGTTTTGAAGAGGCGCTAAAAGCCTGTAAAGGAAAAATAAATATTTATTTGGATTTTAAAGCTGCCGAAGTAGAAAAAGCATATCAAGCAATTAAAAAAGAGGGAATGGAGCATCAGGTATTGGTTTACGTTGGTGACCACAGCGATTACCTTTCGTGGCGGAAAACAGCGCCTGAAATGCCCTTAATGTCGCATTTGGATCATACCATTACCACCAAAGAAGCCTTAATGGAGGCAATGGCCAAAGTTCCGTTGGAGGCGATTGACAATGCGCCCAATGAAACGCTGCTGCCAGTTTTAAGAAAAATGGGCATCAGTATTTTTCCTGATGTTCAAAAAGCCAGTGAAACTGTAAAAGATTGGAAAAAGGTAATAAAGTACGGTGTGCAGGGACTGCAGACTGATCATCCTGAAGCACTTATCAAATACCTCCGATTGGCTAAGATAAGAGTTAACTAATTTCATTAACGTATAAAATCATTCACCGGCAGCTCTGCGTATGGGTTAGACATTATCCTAATTTTAATATTTAAATGTTCCTGAGAAAAATAGGGTTAACATCTTGCCTGGCTGTTCCACAAAAAGTGAAATGATCCCTCCATTCATCAACATGTATTAATTTTTTTGCTTACCCCCCTTTTACTGACGCAACGATTGCCGCAAATAATAAAAAAAACCGAGGCTGTCTCAGAAATGATTTTGAAGATTTTTGGCAGAATAATATTTTTAATGGGTGTTATTTCCGTGAAAACGGGAACCACGAAGTGCTCAGCGAAGCTAATCTTAATGCAATAGAACGGCAACTAAATAAGTCCATACCAAAGCATTAAGATGCCCATCCGATAGTTATTGGATCAAGCTGAGCAATGACGACATCGCCAAATTTAATTCTCTTGTTATTACTGAATCTATTATTTTGAGACAGGCTCGGTTTTACGTCAGTGGCGATACATAATTCGAACTATTTTGTGAACGAATTGATTGAAATTCGGTGATTTTCTAAAATTTATTGAAAACTTTTCCAGAATCCAGTTGGCCTGTCCCCGTAGTTCCGCTATCATTTTTTGTCAATCCTTCCATATTGAAAAGCGCCCATTGAGTTGATCATAAAACATTGATTCCATTAACTGATCATGTAAAGCACTAACAAGTCTGGAATGACTGATAAATCCCCACTTTAACGAATTAAATATCAGGGCATTTAAATTCCTGAATTATAATTTTCTCATCATAATCTGAATGACATAAATAACAAACGTAATCAGAATGAATTTTCAATTCCTTTAAATGCCAATGGTTTCCTTGATACTCTTCAACGTTTCTAACACAGCTAAAATCATTTAAGCCATTAACAATGCCTGTACCAAGTGCTTTAAGTAATGCCTCTTTTTTAACCCATATCCTGTAAAAACTATTTTCAGGGTCTGTTGCAGTCTTAATAAACTCTTGTTCTTCAGGATGAAAATGATCTATAATTTCCTGATAGCTGATATTTTCTCTTTTTTCTATATCAATTCCAACAGTATTACCGGTGGTATAAGCAAAAACAGCAAGATCTGAGTCATGAGAAATATTAAAGGCATTCCAGTTATCGATAACAGGTTTATGGTTTGCATTTCTTTTCCAGTTCAACAGAGCAGTATGAGATCCTGTATCCTCCAAACTTTCCTGCAGCATTAATCGGGATAGCAATCGGGATTTTTGATCCCGAACATATTTATACCGTAAAATTTCATTCTGCATAAAAACCGGTAATTTACCTAAGTAATAAGGAATATCATTATCATCGATTATATCAATATTACAATATTTAACAATTATCATAATATGGGCTATTATAGCTACGTGTTATTTTCTATATTCATCTATAATCTTTTAACCGCATCTTCATTGCCCGACTGTTTGTCTGTTGACTTGACGGTAGTTTTACCAAATTTATAGGTAAATCCCAAACTTACCCTTTTGCTGTCGGTTATGAAAGATTCCCTTGAGCTATATCCATTAAAATATTGCTCAAGGCGGTAGTCATTTCTTTTAAAAACAATTTCACTCCCACTCAGTCTGATCTGCCCCTTTCCGGCCATGATATTAACAAGTAATGAGGCGTCAATATTTTTATTACCGCTATAGCGCGATAGATCCTGCACATAGCGTGTCCAGTAGTAGGCATCTACCTGCAGTTTAATGTTTTTAGATATCGTAAATATATGTGCTGATCTGAAATCAGAACGGAAAGCAGACAACTCATATGGCGATCCCAGAATATTTCCTTCTGCTTTGTTATAGCCTAGCACTGTCCCGCTATTTTGAGTTTCCCACCAGGAAGTAAGTTTAAGCGGAAAGAATAAATACAGCGAAAAATCTGAGAATTTATTAATGTTCTGTCTGGAAAAGGCAGTAACTTTTGTAATGGGATCCTGAGTTCGCGGAAACAGGGCAAACATCCCCTGAGCATCTGTATAACTTAGCGAAAGGTTTATTTTTTTGATATTGGCACCTATAGTATAAATGTGATCATACTGAGGCTTTAAATCTGGATTACCCTGTTCTATATTGTATTGGTTTATAAAAACGGTGTAGGGAACAAGTTCGGCATAGGGTGCCCTGGCAATACTTCTTTTGTAAGAAAGTGATAAGTTATAGTCATCACTGAAAATGTGCTGGTATATAAATGTAGGGAATACATTAAAGTAATCCTGAGAACGGTTTCCCGTATAATCAGCTCTGGTATTTTCCATCCGCATTCCAGCTTGTATTTTATCTTTTTTCCAATCTTTAGACAGGATGGCATAAGCGCCTGCTATTGATTCTGTTAAGGTGTTATCATTAGAAAATCTGGGATCTGTTTCAAAACTCCCATTTCTGTTTGCCTGGTAATTTACGGCACTTTTAGAATCTGTGTACTGATATTTTAAACCACTTTCCAGTGTCCATTTTTTATCAAACGTATGTATATAATCCAACTGGGTAGAATATACTTTTATATCAGAAGTATTAATAGTCTGATATATACTTGGTATTTTCAATGTTCCTCCAGAAGCGTTTAAGAGTTCGGACGGAAAATATTGAAACAGGTTGCGCTTAAATGGAGTTACGGCAGCCAAAATTGTAAGATCATTTTTTCCTGAATCCGAAACGAGATGATAATTGGCGCTATAGGTAAAGGTTGACAGTTTCAGATCAAAATTTGAATTGGTATGGAGCACCGAATCAATCCCACTTCCCTGTTTGCGGAATGAAGTGATAGTTGGCCATGGACCATCAGGACGTACGATATTACCATTTACCTGCACACCCAAGGTTTGATTTTTATCTAATGTAAAATCCGCTCCTGCTTTAAAATTATAAGACTTGTTGTGCGCCAGCCTTCTTGATTTATTCATCAGGATATCAATGCTATTTCCTGCCCCCAAAATCCTTTCGGAATTTGCTTCAAAAAGATTATCACCAATGTTTAAACCTCCGCCGCCGTACAATGTTAATCCCAGGTGCTTATAGGTGACCTGGCTATTTAAATCGCCTCTTCCATAAAGTCCAACTGAACCTTCTGCTCTTACATTACCTGTTATTCCCTCTATTAAGCTTTTTTTGGTTGTAATATTAATCACTGCACCATAAGCCGCATCGTACTTTGCTGATGGATTAGTAATCAGTTCTACTTTGAGAATATTGCCGGATGGGAGCGCTAATAGAATATCTTCTAAAGCTGCGTCCGGTACAGGCTTATTATCAATTAAAATCATTGTTCGCTTGCCCTGCAAAGAAACTACATTACCAGATGAAACCTGAACAAAAGGAGCTGATTTTAGTAATTGGAGAGAGTTTCCCGAAGCCAGGGGACTATTTTCCACATTCATAACCAACCGATCGCGTTTGGTTTCAATTGCGGGTCGACTGGCAGTGATCCGCACCTCGTTAAGTGTATTGGCCAATGGTGCCAAAATAATCGCTTTCATTGGCAATATCTCATCTGCATTTAAACTGATCGGATTGGTAATGAACGACTGATAGCCCATAGCGGTTACTTTAATCCTGTAAGTGCCGGCTTTAATTGCAGTAAACTGATATTTCCCTGCCGTATCGCTCAATGCATTGATGACAAAAACCGAATCACTGGCTTTTATCAGGGTGAGTGTTGCATACGCTAAGGCTTTTTGGTGATCATCGAGCACAACACCTGTAATTTTGCCGGTTGATAAGGTATCAGTTTTTGTTAATCCGTAGGCAGTATAAACAGACAACATCATACAAAAAAAACCGCAAACAGATAGATTAAAAATTTTCATAGTAGATAGGTAAAGTATTACGGAATTAGAACAGCTGTTTGTTTAATTTTCTTATTTAAGTTAAAATAGCCATCGTTAATTTCTTCATTTATCAATTTAACAAACCAGTTGTAAGTGGTGTCGGGAAAATATAATCCGTTCCTGGCAATGGCATCTAATGAATCTGCCTGAACGTAATTTATGTTTCTCGGAAAGTCTATAGATCGCTGAATCCAGGTGGCCATTAAATTAACGGCTTCCTTATCTTTTGTTGATCCATCAAAATCAGCAATAGCAATTCTAAAGACATCCATGTCTACAAACTTAATATTATTGCCCATATCATTCAGCATTCCTGCTATATTTTTAAAAGATACCTGTTGTGTATTTTCCAAATGCAAACATTGCATATCAGAACCGGCTTTATTCAGGGAGAAATTTACGATAGCCGCAGCAACTACATCCACATAGGAAAAAGAAACGCTTTCTGCATAAATTTCAGGTATTGATTTTAATAACATCATTCCCTTGATAATCTGAAAAATCCTGTTCTGACCGGCATTTTTCTGAAATCTACCTTTTACCGAATCGGCTGCAATATGACCCGATCTATAGATCTTTCCGCTTCCACCACTTTTAAAAAATTCGCGCACAAGATGCTCTGCTTCAAATTTTGTTTTTTCATAATCAGAGATAAAGCCCTGTCCATAATTAAAATCATCTTCCGCAAAATCCCTGATCCCGTTATTTCTCAAATAACCACTTACGGCCAATGTTGATACAAAATGTAATTCCTTCGATTTGCCGGTACCTACAAATGTGATGATCTGCCTGGTCGTATTGACATTGATATCTATCAGTTCAGCGTAATCCTTTAAAAGATTGATATCGGCCGCAGCGTGAATAACAACATCAATTTCTTGGGTAAGCATATCGAAATCTGCGACAGAAATACCAAAATTGATAAATTTAAGATCACCTTCAATAACTTTTACGCGATCTTGCCAGCGATCTGGAAGCATATTGAAATAATACCTGTAACCATCTTTAAGCCGGTTTTCTGCACTTTCCAGTGCGTTGCTTCTTACAAGACAATAAATGGTTACCTGATCATCTCTTAATAATTCTGCTAATATATGTGTACCCAGAAAACCCGTGGCTCCCGTTAAAAACACGTTTTTTTGTTTTATGGGAACGATTGTCTGTTGCTGATAAAAATTAAGGTGATAAAGCGGTTGTCCTACAGATGGCAGATTACTTAACAACGTTTTTAGTCTGGATGATCCGACATTAAAACCTTCTTTTATTAAATCCTTTTTAAGATTGTTAAAAAATAGCGAAACAATGCGATCAATCGCTTCTCTATCAAATCTTCCAGGCTGGTATTGCAGATCTACAGATAAAACAGTTCCGATAAATCTAGCGGTAAAAAACAACTGATATTCCTGCTGCGCATCTTGCCCTCTTGTTGGCCCTGAGTTAAAAGATGATGGTTTTAAACGAATTTGCCCATTACCAAACTGTTCTGGAAAATGGCCAAGATAATTGAATCTTACATCAGGATAATTGCTAAATCTATCGAGCCTTTCTTTATTGGATAGATTGACTGTGCTGGCCTCGTCAGTTTTGGTTTTAAGTAAATCAAGGCAATCCAAAGGCTCACAATTATTGATGTGCAGGTTAACGGGCAACGTGGTTGCCCACCAGGCTACCGACCTGCTGAGATCTGGTAATTCCTGATATTGCGGACGTCCATGAAATTCAATATCCACAGAGAGGGCCGGCAGGCCAAACTCTGTTAATAATGCCGATCCGAAAGCACTTAGCAGAAAACTACTCAGCATAGATGCATCCTTATGATCGTCCATGTATTTTAGTACTTCTGCCATTTCAGATGGTATAACCAGATGATAAACCTTTGGCTGTTCCTGACAGGCATAATCCTTACCGTGATCAGGTAATTTATACAACACCTCCCCGAAAGTATCATTTTGTTCACTCCGGCTAAAATTACTTTCTATCAGCTTGTTATAGAATACATTAACTGCATTTTCAGGAATTACAATTGGCCTGCTTTTACTTAGTAAACTATTATAGTATTCTAATAATTCATCGAGAATAATATTCCAGGAGATTACGTCAATTACGAGGTGGTGACATATCAGGAGTAAATAATCTTTTCCGGATTGATCTATAAACAGGTGTGCTTTAAATAGTTCTGCGCGTGATAAGGAAATCTGACGCTGGAGCAGTACAGATTTTTTTTGGATCTGAACTGCTTTCGATTCTGATTGCGCCAGTACAGTGATCCCTACATCTGTTTTAACAGCACCAGAAATTTCCTTATTTTCTGTGCTCATGTTAAAAACCGGAGCTGTTATTTGCGAATGATTTTTAATTACGTAATCTAACGCGGTAGACAACTGCCTGATGTCGATCTGATCTTCTGTTTCAAATAAAATACTTTGGCAATAATGATCAAGGTTAAATTTCTCCTGCGACAGAAAACTATTTTGTGAATAGGTATGATTATTTTCCGTACTTAAAGGTTTACAGTTTTCTTCCTTTAAAAGTTCTGGTTCAAAGGCAATGAACTCATTAAAAACAGGATATTTGTTTAAATGGCTGATATGTACAACATAGCCATAACGTTGTAAGCGACCGATCATCTGTATCGCCAGCAATGAATCACCTCCTGTTTCAAAAAAATTATCGGTACCCGATACCTGTTCCAGTCCCAATAAGCTAGCCCACACCACCCCCACGTCTGTAGCCCAATGATGCTGTACTTCTTTTTCGATTTTTGTAATTGCTTGCGCCCCATTCTTTGCAAAACGTTTTCTTAAAGCTTTTAAATCTATTTTGCCGTTAGCATTATATGGTGTTTCTTCATAAAAATAGATTACTGAGGGAACTTTGTAGCCTGGTAACCGGGTATTAAGCCATTCTCTTAAGGTATCCTGACGCAATTTTCCGCCGTGCACAATTTTAATAAAGGCTTCAATAGCTGCATGCTCTGCATTATCAGAAAGGGCAAGCACCACATTCTCTATTTCGGGATGTGATATCAGTACCACCTCAATTTCACCAAGTTCTATCCGATATCCCCTCACTTTTACCTGCCTGTCTGTACGGTATAAAAATTCGAGTTCGCCACTTTCCAGTTTTCTGCATAAATCTCCTGTTCTGAAACACCTTTGCAGCCTACCGTTAATCTTCTTATCTACAAACCTTTTTTCATTCTCCTGATCATTTTCCAAATATCCTTTACTTACCCCCGGACCCGCAATAAACAATTCCCCTATCGCATCCACTTCGTTTTCCAGAAAAATCTCCGTGTTACCCAGCGGGGTACCGATCGGAACAGATGCCGTTTGATGAAGATGTACGGATTCTTTTTCTACTTTATAAACCATCACACCAACGGTAGTTTCTGTTGGACCATAATGGTTATAAAGGTGTTTACAGGTATTCAGTGAGAATAATCTTTCTACGATATTCCAACTTAGTTTCTCTCCACCAAGTATCAGATTTTCTACAGGCATCTCATAAGCTTCATTTTTTCCTGATAAAATGGATAATAAATGAGATGGTGTCATTTTGAGTAGGGAAACCTGTTCTTTTTTTAAGATGCTGTTGAAAATAGCCGGATCTGTAGATTCTTCTTTATTGAATATTCTTAACATTCCCCCAGATACCAGCGCAACCAATAAGTTGGTTAAGCCAAGATCAGCAGAAAATGTAGTTACATGAGCAGCAATTACCTGCTGAGGTTTCCCGATGCGGTGATATATGGCATAAGTATAATGCAGCACATTTTGGTGAGAAATCTGTACAGCTTTAGGTATACCTGAAGTGCCGCTTGTTAACAGGATATAACAGCTATCGGGAACAACAGACTGATCAACAAAAAAATTGTTAGGTGGAGTTTCATCAGATCGGATCAGCTCATCAAAATCAACTATCATTCCGGAGCTGAATACAGGAGAAGTTAACTGATCTGATTTATCCATGATCAATATTCTCGGGGAAACAGTTTTTAATTTGGCCTCATTGGCGCATACCCCATCATCATGATCCAGCATAACCGGTATTGCCCCACTAAGCAATATCCCCCAGAAACATATTATGCTTTCAGTATCTTTTTTACTGATACAAGCTATTCTTTCGCCTGAGATTACATTATGTTGCTGCAAGATACCGGCAACACCTGCCGCGAGTTGATATAGTTCCTGGTAGGTAAAAACACTTTTACAATCTTTTATGGCTGGTCTGTTTGGATATTTACTAACTATACTATCAAACAGTTCGATTAAATTTTTATGATTAACTAACATCCGATTCGTTTTAAATGGTCAATAACAATTTTACCCGTTTCAAAAATATTTGCACTAAGGGTAAGCTTGCCTGGTTGGACGGATAGAAATATTGTCCAGGTGTACATTTCCTGGAAGATCTACAATAAAATCAATTACTTTTGCCACATCGTCGCCCACCAGAACTGGCCCCACATCTTTCGAATACTGTTCAAACCACACACCGTCGTACCCGGCAGTATCTTGAAAATTGGTACTCACCAATCCCGGCTCAATGAGTGTAACACGGATACCATGTGGTCCTAATTCCCTTCGCAGTGCTTCTGTTACACCGTGTGTTGCAAATTTTGTAGCACCGTATACAGAATTAAACGGAGAAACATTTCTGCCGATTGAGGAACCGATCACAATGATATCAAAGGGCTGATCTACAAAATCTCCACCTGCTATTCTTTCATCAAGCATTATTTTTCCAATATTTCTTAATTGATACATGGTACCTTTAACATTGGTATCTATCAATTCGTCCCATTGGGATGCTTCAGAAGTGAGCACTGTTCCCGGAAGCCCACGTCCGGCTGAAGCCACAAAAATATCGGGATGCTTTTGCCACCTGTTTAAAGCCGCTGTGATGCATAAACCGGTAATCTGGCTATCGGCTACATCTCCGCAAACCAGCTCGCAGATATTTGCACCGATCACCTGGTTTATCTCTTCCTTTAACGCATTTAATTTTTGCTCGTTGCGGGCATTCAATACCAGTTTTATTCCTTTTTTAGCTAATCTGATGGCTGTGGCCCGGCCTATTCCGGAACTTGCCCCGGTTATGATGGCAATTCGATTTTTCATAGTAAGAATTTATTGACAATATTATTTAAAGACTGTAAGCAACGAATTATGATAGACCCGTTTTACAGTTAAATGAGGATTTTATTTAGAAAATAGTAAAGGTGACCGTGGTAAATGGTCAGTTTTGGCTTACAATTATATATTTAAAGAGGCTTCTTTATCTGCGTATTTATATAAGATTTCTTTTTCTCCGAATAACCGTTCTGCAATGATGCCGCGATTGTTACACGCTTTAATAAGCTGATCGGATTGAACAATAGGATTAGATTCATCAGTATAACGGATCGTGCTGATAAACTCCAGCCAGGGCTCCTGCCCCATGGCATATACATAGGTTTCTTTAGGATTAAAAATATTTACCAGGTGCATTCCTTTTGCAAAATCTGATCCGGAAAGCCTTCTGGATTGGTCTTTATCCCTCGGCAATTCTTCTGTAAGCAGCGGACCATACAACCATGATAATGGCGCACCATCGCATTCCATACCCAGAAAGATCACATCTACATCACCTGTAAAGCGGTGAACATGCTCATACAAACGTGCTTCCAGTACCCGGGAGTCTGCAACAAATAAGAATGTAAATTGATCTACTCTAATATGAAAACAAATTTTCGCTTTTACATTCAAATCACTATGTTCTCCTGTAAATGGGATGCCCGTAAGTATCACATTTTCCAATTTAATTTCTTCCATTTCATCAATCTCAATTACATTTTTGAAACCGATATGGTTAAAGGCGAGCTTAAGGTTAGGATCCTGTAATGCACCTGAACTACTTCTGGGCAGTATGATATTTTTGATCTTATGCCTTAAAGGCAGTAAGGTTTCAAAAAGAATATGGTCCTGGTGATTATGGGTAATCAATACATAATCAATTACATCGGGGAGATCAATATCTGAATAATGCGAAATACTCGATTCGTAGCCATAGTAGCTGATCAGCGGATCAACCAGGATACTCACCTCTTTGGTTTCGATCAATATACAGGCATGACCAAAATACCTCATCCTCACATATTCCCCTTCATATTTGGCATATACGGGATGCTCCTGCTGGGTAAAAAAAGTATCAAAAAGTGGTCTGTCTTCTGCTTTCACATTTAATAACTCAGCGATTTCTTCAATCGGGCGACCTGTTCTTTTCATCTTACTCAAGGCATCTATGCCTTTATGATCAAATGGAATATCAAGATGCAAAACTCCATCATCATTAAGCCTCGGTGTGCTCAGGCAAAAAGGACGTTCATCGTTATTGGTTACCCAAAGGGCAATGCTTTGTGAGGCCTTACGGTAAAATCTACTTTTGTATAGTAATGCTTCAAAAATCCGAAAAGAGGGATGATTATTAAGGTCGTAAACCAATTCTACATAACCCTTCAACAACTCGGGCACTTTCTCATATAAAGGTTCCAGCGAGAATCCTTTTGCCTGTGCTTTCAACAGTTCATCCAATTCTTTAATAGCCGCACAAAGACTGATCAGTTCCTGCTGGTTTTCCTGCGTATCTTCTTTCAGTTTTTTAATATCATCTACCCTTGAGGTTTTGTAGTCCATGAATGGCCCACCGAGCATTTTAGGATTGAGCACCGCTGCGGCGTGTATCTGAGAAGACTGAATATAAGAGTTCATAATCTTTAAATGCCTGCCAACAACATTCATGGCTGCCGTAGCGGGCGAAATCAGGTGTGACCAGGCATACCATCTTTCGATCAATGGTTCTATGATTACATTAGGTTTGAGAAAAAAAAGATTCTTTTCCATAAGTCGATATTTTATGTTAAAAATTATTCATTGATTAATTTTTGATCAGCGTTAGCCGTTGAAAATGCATAACGTCCGGTATATAAAGCCAGTCCGGTTACCAGGCCTCCAATGAGCCCGGCAATAAGTAACACCAGTACAGTAGGTACAGATAACAATAATCCCATCTTCTTAAGAATGATACCGTTGTAGCTGAGGTGGAAGTACAGGTTAGCCACAAACCAAACAAAAAAACCTGCAGTAAAACCAATACCAAAAGCATTGATATTCCACTTTTTTAAATTGCTGAGGGCACCGATTGTTGCTACCGGAATGGCAAAACTCCACCAGGGTAGTGCATCTGCAAACGAAAACAGGAAGATGATGGCAACCGTGACCAACCAGATAATAATTTTCTGAGATTTTATATTTTTCATTGTCTGTATTTTAAAAAAGAATTGAATTAATGAATCAGCCAGGTAGCTGTGGCCTGCTTTTTAGCTTCTGCTTCGTTGATAAAGAAATGCAATTCGTAATATTTTCCATTTTTCCAGTCACCGATAAAATTGCTGTAATAAAGGCTTCCAATATTACCGGATTGGCCACCTGGATAAATGCCATAAGCACGCGGCCGGTTGCCAAGCGCTACGATCATTCTCCATGAAGGGCCCCAGTTTGAAGAAACAGCATTTATAGCATCCGGATTGCCAGGCATTCGTAAGTTCATCATTCCAAAAGCCGGAATCGCTGTCATGTGTGTAATGTTTACTTTATTGAAATCGCCCCAGTTCTGCAAACCGTCTTTTTTTAATTTGTTAGAATCATTATATGCTGTTACGAAGGCAGCAGTAATTATATCTTTTGCATTTTCCCTTTCCGTTGTTCCCAGTTTATCAAAATAAATATCATCCGGATGTTCACGGATCAGATCAATCAGTAAATAGTCGGATGGTGCTTTAATGGCGTAATCATACTGGCGTAATTCATCCCAGGTATATTTCCTGACGTATTGCAGCCACTGATCAAAAAATATCGCTTGTGTATCACCCAGGTTATAACTACCCGGCCATTTACTGATGGCATCCATCTGTTCTTTTTGGTGTGTAGAAAGTTTGCCCTTATCTACCTGTGCCAATAAGATCGGCAGCGCAAATGTTGCTAAAGTATTAACATTATCCAGTTGCATCTGTTCCATATCTGCTACATCCATATTTCCCTTTGCCTTTAGCAACTGATTGATCCTGCTGGCCCTGCTTTCGGTATAATAACCGTTGTAGTAATAAGAATAGCCTGGATTGGTTGGATGTTGATTGGCGGTAAGCAGGTAGTTACTCGCCGGATTAACCATTGCCGGTAAACTATCTATTGGGATGTACTGCGTGTAAACCTCGTCGCTTTTGGTACCATCCATCAGAAATTTACCTTGTCCGGCAGTTTTTAGCGGCATGGCGCCCCGGTGATCAATAGCGATCGTATTATCTTTCCCTGCGAAGGTAAAGTTTAACACCGGACAGGAAAAATTACGAATAGCTTCTTTATATTCCTGATAGTTTTTCGCCATGTTTAATTTAATAAAAGAATAAAACTCGTTGGATGGATTGTGTAGTGTCCAGCGGAGGGCATAGTTCTTTAATTCCGGATTTTTTCCGGGGAAAGATGGTGTATTTATCACTGGCCCGTGTACAGTGTGATATACCGTATCGTAAAAAACACGCTGGCCTTTTCTTTTGATTTCCTCTACCCGGTATTTAAGATCAATCCATTTACCATCTAGTTCGTATTTCTTGTAATCTGCAGAAATTTTTAGTTTATACCAGTCTTTTACATCATCTGCACCGTTGGTAATGCCCCAGGCTATGTCCTGATTGAAGCCAATAATTACAGCAGGAGTGCCTGGAATAGAAACGCCATAAACATTTACTTTAGGGGCACTTAACTGCATTTCTACCCAGAAGCAGGGAAGGTTCAGGTTGAGATGCGGATCACTGGCCAGAATAGGGAAACCAGATCTTGTTTTTTTTCCTGAAACTACCCAGCTGTTACTCCCCAGCTTAGGGTTATAATTGCTTTTAGCTAATTCGCTGTTGCCGGTTAGAAAGGAAAAATCCAGGTAATCCGGTCTTTTAATTGATGTAGCAAGCAGCGATTGGTTTTGAGGTTTATTCATAACCGGGTACCCATTCTGATCATAATCAGGAAACAGCCGGTTGAAATCTTTCTCCCCCAGTGCCAACATCATTTTAGACATGAATACATCCTCTTCATAGCCAGATAAGGTATTACCTAATGCTTTCAGGATCAGCACACTCTTCAGTTTTGTCCAGGCTTCGGGCCGGTAATCCATTATTTTATATTCCAGTGGTAATTGCTTATAATCCAAGCTATTGATGTATGCATTTACTCCTTTGGCATAAGCTGTAAGGATCTGGTCAGTTTCGGGATTCTGTTCAATCAGTTTCAAGGTAGTTTTAGCAGATTCGAGAAGGCCAATGCGTCTTTGGTTTCGGTCAAAATCCAGGTAATCGGCCTGATCAAAAAGTTCTGAGAGCCTGCCTGCAGCCACATAAGTGATAAAATCCATCTGCCACAGCCGAAGGCTTGCTGTTACATAGCCCTGTGTAAAATAAAGGTCTTCTGTATTTGCTGCAAAAATATGGGGCACCTTTCTCTCATCGAAATAGATCTTAGCCGGATTTTTAAGTCCCAGTTTGCTGATGCCCGTTTGCAAAGCTTCCAGTTTAGGATCGTGGTCGTTTTGAACGGCACCTGAAAAGGGGTTTAACAGTTTTCCTAATGGTGGAACATTAAATAACTGAGTGGATAAAGAGAAAATTAAAATGGCCAGTGCCAATAGCGGAAATAAAAATCCAATTCTGATTTTAGTCATCAATGAAGTGTTTAGGTTAGAGATTTTAAAACCTCTGTTTGAATAATAATATATTCTGGAAGGTATTCTGCAATTATTAATCGGGCATTTTTTGCAGGAAAAATGCTGAACTCAAGTATTTAAAGAGACCTATCTATTGAGGTAGGCTATATACAACAATAAAACTGGTTTTGCATTGATAATTCCTTTCAGCTGGTCTGAAATGATTTTTTTTTGAATTGTAGCCGCGCCTTGGCTTAGAGGCTTATCTGCTACTTTCGCTGAAATTTTGGATACTGAAATTATACCGTATGATCTCTGCAATTCTTGAGGGATGTTTCATGATAAAAAAGTGATCACCTTCCAAAATTTCATACCTGAATTGTTTCTGTGTGAAACGGCTCCAGGTATTTATACGATCTATTTTTTCTTCAAGGCTCCCCATCATGGCATATATAGGTGTATTTACAGGCAGCACTTTTTCACTATTGTTTCCTTCCGCTATTTCGAAATCTGCACGCAGGATGGGTTCAAAAAAATCGAAAAGTTCTTTATTTTCCAAAAATGCATCGGGCACTCCGCCCAACAGTTTCAATTCTTCTCTAAAATCTTCAGTAGGCATCAGGTATCTATGGCGGTTTTCATTTGCTCCTGGCCCTGGATTTCCACTAACAAAAAGGATGATAGGTTTTTTACCATCACTTTCCAACAGCTCCACCACCCTTATCGCCAGGGTTGCACCCATGCTATGCCCATACACAGCGAAATTTTCACAGCAGAGTTTTCTAACGATCTGCTGATAAAAATCCTGGGCTGCCATTTCATAGTCTTTTAATAAATCTTCGTCCATTCTCCGGCCCCGTCCAGGCAACTCAAGCGGGACAATGTCAAAATCTTTTAATAATGGTGTAATCTGTTGATAGGAATAACAGTTACCACCCGCAAAATGCAAGAAAAATAATTGTGGTTTTGGCATAATCATTTATGTAGAAGATGAACAGTACTTTTTAGATTAGATCAGAATTTCGGGAAACAACTTTAACTTCTTCAATATCAACTTCTTCTTTAATCAGTTTCCCATAATCCATTTTATATAGTTTATCTGCGCAGTAGTAATATTTATCGTCGTGTGTAATGGCAATAATGGTCAGACCTTCAGCTTTTAATAAAGGGATGATTTTTGTGTAGAACTTTTCACGGAAGTAAGGATCCTGATCCGCTGCCCACTCATCTATAACCAATACTGGTTTTTCCTCCATCAGGGCTGCAATAAGTGCGAGGCGCTTCCGCTGTCCGGTTGACAGGTCAGTAGTAGAAAAGCATTTATTTTCAATTTTTACTTTATGTTCCATTTCAAACAGGTTCAGGTAATATGCCCACCTATCTTCATTGAAATGATCTATACCTATAAGTTCGTTAAAAAGGTAAAAATCACTGAAGACTACAGAAAAAACAGCGCGGTAAGACGCATATCTTTCGGAAGTAACAGGAACATTATTAAGGAGGATCTGGCCGTCTGATGGTGTTATTAAGCCCAGCATGTTGTGTATAAATGTTGTTTTACCACTTCCGTTTCCGCCATAAATAAAAACGGTATCGCCTTTATTCACTTGAAAATTAACAGGTCCGATTCCAAAGGATGTTTTTGTGGCACTGTAATGATATTCGAGATCTTTGATGGCAATGGACTCAAAAGCATCTCTTTTAACCTGCTGCGATAGCCCCTGTACTTCATACTCTTCTTCAGCAAGTTCTTTCTGGAGATCCATCAAATGATTAGAAGCAATGCGTGCACGCATCAGGCTCGGCAACAACACCATCACAGTTTCAATTGAACCCAAAAGATAAAGCAGTGTAAAAATAAAACTTACGGTATTGTTAACCGGAATTTTGAGTATAATGCTGAAAAATAACAGTACTGAAGATATTAGCACATAAAAAAGTACCTGCCCTGTGATCTGATTGTTCAAAAAACCGGTAAAGGCAGTTGTATTGTTGTAGTAAGCCTCTTTCGAAATGGCATCAATTTTCTTATCATAGATGTAACGTCCTTTTTTAGGCTCCATATAAATCTCTTTAAATCCATCGAGAATGGCATTAAAATTATCGATAAACTCATTTTCCAAACTCCGTGAAGCCTCAAACTGCTGATTGTTTTTACGGGTACTGAAATGATAGATACTCACTCCCATTAATGAGATAGCCAGCGTAATCACGAACAATACCATGGATAAAGAAGCCAGGTAACCCAGGCAGGCTATAGCCAGAACAAGAGAGGTGGCAAAGGTAATGATGTTCATGGAAGCATCTGTAAGGATATGCACATCACTCAGGATTGCCGAGTGAATTTTTACGCGTTTGGCAGACAATTGCTGGAAACTGGCTTTAAGAACGGTAGATAGGATTTCTTTACGTAATGTCCAGAAAAGTTTCTGGGATAAGTTAATAATTGCCACAGCCAATGTTCTCCTGATCCAGATAAAAAGCAGGATGATTGAAGCAAATGCAATAATGTATTCCTTTTGGATAGATGTAAATCTACCGGCAATTAACAACCCAATCACCCTGTTTACAGCATTGATAAACAAGAAACTGAAAAGACCTGAAAGGATCCCTAAAATCACATATTTTAAGAAGCCGCTCTTTCCGATCAGAGGCAATACAATTTTCAACACTCGTCTCATAATTTAATTTTTTATTTACCGTACTATTCAAGTATTTAAGTCACTGATTATTTCATGCTTCAAGTTTTCATCAAGCATATGAACTGTTATTTCTGGAAATTGGAGCACTTGTTTAAGAATCATAAAATATTGTGTCTTCAACTCCGTTACCTGATCACGGTTAAAAAAGGAGGCATTAAAAATAAACTCCATTTTCAAGCGGTTAGCATAATCTTCTGCAATAATCCCGAGCGCACCTTTAAGCTGTGGCAGTTCCCTTATACCGGTTTCTATAACCGAATAATCTGCTGTTTCTTTCAGGTAGGCATAATTATGATAATTAAAAAAAACAGCTGTGTTAAGTAAGTTTGCCTTGTTAATGTCAGGTAGTTCATCTATCAGTTTCATTACCGGATAAGTATCAAAGCTCAGGTCTTCCATAAAGTTGTCCCGTATCTCCTCAAAAAAAACAGATAAGGGCTTATGGTTATCCAATTGAAACCTGGTCATTAATGGTGCTGCAAACAGACCAATCATATTGGACACATCCAGGGTACCATAGTGCTTTGAATTGCGGCCTGAAACAGTAGTAAATATTGTTAGATCTTGCTGTTTATAGCTCCTCCATAGCAATAATCTCAATATACCCATCAGCAAAATTGGCATCGTAAGGGCATTGCGCTTTAAAAATGTTGTTATCTCTGTTTCCAAAGCTCCTTCAATCGCTACCTGAATGCTGTGTGAGCCTGTAGCTACGCCCGATACAGGGATTTGCAGACCTGGATCAAAGCCTTTTAAACGCTTCAGCCAATACGAACGGTGCTCCAACCCTACAACAGAATTTACAAAAGCACGCTGCCAACGGCTAAAATCGCTATACTGATGAGGCATATCTTTTAGCACTACGGGTAAACCGTTAGCGGCCCCGGTATATAAGCTGCTAAGTTCGCTTTGGAAAATGCCGGTAGAATAACCGTCTGTGAGGATGTGGTGTAAAGTGACGATGACATAGCAAGAATCATCCTTAAGCTGATATACTTTTACAAAAATGAGCTTCTGATCGAGAGGATTGATAATACGCTGGCTCTCCTGAGCAATGGCATCATCAAGATTAAAAGCATTTCCGGCAATGATCCGATCCAGCTTAAAATTAAAAGCTGCCAGCGACAATACTTGTTGAAATAATTTGCCATCAATTAATTTAAAACGTGTTCTTAATACCTCATGCCTTTCCAGCAGTTGATTTACCGCCTTCTCAAAACATTCTAAATCAAGATTTTCATAAAAATATGCTTTCACTACCAGATCGGAGCCAAACTGCCAATCGCAGAAGTAATTTTCCTGAGTATGAGATATTTCCTGTAAATCTGTGTTGGCAGCAGGTATCGGTTCTGGCGAATGTGTTCTCACCAGTTCCATACTTTCCATAAATGTGATTATACTTTCAACATTTTTTCCGGTAAACAAAACTTTTACGGGGATGGTAACTCCAAATTCATCCGCTATCTTTTTGATCATGATAATAGCCATCAGCGAACTACCACCAAGTTCGAAGTAATCATCCTTTAATCCGATATTACTTTTGCCCAATATTTCCTCCCAAATTTTTACCAGCTTACGTTCGGTAGCGGTTACCGGCGGAATATAGGTTGCTCCGGCAGCGAGCAGCTCTTTACCAAGCAATTCCAATTTTTGCTTATCAACTTTTCCGTTTGAATTAAGCGGAAAGGCAGCAAGGCGCGCATACTGTGCGGGTAACATATAAGCGGGTAACTGCCCACCCAAAAATGACCGGATATCAGTTACATTTAATATTGAGCTCGATACCACATAGGCCACCAGTTCTTTCAGGCCGGTATCAGTCGTTTTATCTGTTACTACCGCAGCTTCAATATCCGGATGCTCAAGCAAGGCGCTTTCAATCTCACCAAGTTCTATTCTGTGTCCACGGATTTTCACTTGTTTATCTCTGCGACCAATAAATTCTATACTGCCATCTGCGAGCCAGCGCCCCAGATCACCTGTACGGTAAATGCGTTCTCCGGGGGAAAAAGGATTGTTAACAAACTTTTCCATTGTTAGTTCAGGTCTGTTTAGGTAACCCCTGGCTAACCCATCCCCACCTACACAAATTTCTCCAATAACCCCTATTGGCACTAATGTTAAGGTATCTTCTTCTCCGTTAAAAATAAAGCAGGTCGCGTTTGAAATGGGTTTACCAATTGGGATGGTTCCCAGGTGTTCATCAACTTTTTTAATCGGATAATAAGTAGAAAAGGTTGTATTTTCCGTAGGCCCATATACATGTACCAAATTTACCAGCGGATGTTTGTTTTTAAAACGTTTGACATGCCCTACAGATACCCGCTCTCCTCCGAAAAGAATATACTTTAAGTGATGTTCTGTTAGAAAAGAGCTGTCTGCAAGTGCATTAAATAATGCCGTGGTGATAAAGAATACGGAAATCTGTTGTCCGGTAATGATGGCAGACAGCTGCATAAAATCCAGTAACTGCTCTTTGCGGGTAATAACCAATGCAGCCCCATTTAACAGGCTGGCAAAGATATCAAATACTGAGCCGTCAAATGAAAAGTTTGACATGCTCAGGATACGATCACCCACCGCTACATGAACATAATTCATGGATTTTACCAATCTGATCACACCACGTTGTTCGACCATTACCCCTTTAGGCATTCCTGTAGACCCGGAAGTATACATAATATAGGCCAGGTCGTTTACTGTATTTTTTAAGGGAACTGAGCTTGCAGGTTCCAGTGATTGTAACTGTACATCAATAGCAAAAACATGGCCCGAATAGTAATCAAGGTCAAAAATGTACTCGGTCTGTGTAATCAAAACCTGAATTTCCGCATCCTGAAAGATGAATTCCTTTCTGGATACCGGATAATCAGGATCTACCGGAACATACGCTCCGCCTGAACGAAGTATACCCAAAATGGCAACGATATATTTCTCCGACCTGTCTAACATAATGCCAACAGACTGACCAATCCCTACCATACAGGTATCTTGTAAATAAGCTGCCAGGCTTGCCGATTGCTTATCCAATTCGCTGTAAGTTAAAGTATGTTCCTCGAAAATCAGAGCGATATGATCTGGATAGAGCTTTACCTGTTCATCAAATAAAGATGCAATGGTTTTATCATTAGGATAGGCCAGTTTAGTTGCATTAAAATGCGCTAAAATATGTACTTGTTCTTCCGGGCTGAGATACGAGAGCTTAGCAAGCGTAATTCCGGGATCTATGGCTACTGCCGTCATCAGCTGTTCCAGGTGCTGGAGTAATTGCCCTATTGTATCTGCGTTAAAAATATCTGTGTTATACACAATATTAACCAATAGGCCTTTGCCAAGTTCCGTAAAATCAAAAGCAAGATCAAATTTACTGATTACATTCTCCACTTCCCTGTAGTTGGTAACAGCTAATTCGCCAAGATGCGCTGTCTCCTGCTTTTCAGTACTACCCGGGCTGCCTGTATGCTGTAAAACCACACTAACATCAAACAGAGGATTACGGCTTGGGTTAAAAATTATATTCAGACTATCCACCAGATCATCAAACGGATAACTTTGATGTTCATAGGCTTCCAATGTGATTTTTTTTACCTTACCCAGCAACACGTTAAAGCTATCTTTTTCTGAAAATCTGGTTCTTAATGCCAGTGTATTCAGGTAACAACCGATTTGGCCTTCAAGATCCGGATGTTCACGCCCCGCAATCTGAGTGCCTAATATAAGATCTGTTTGAGCTGAGTAACGGTATAACAGTGCATTTACAACTGCCAAAAGCCCCATAAATAACGTAGCATTTTGTCCGGGCAATAACATTCTGAACTTATCCATCAATGCTTCATCAAAATACCTGCCTTTTGTTGCGCCATGATAGGTTTTCGTTAGCGGGCGCAATTTATCGCCCATGAGTTCCAGAACGGGGAGATCACCATTAAATTGTTCAAGCCAATAGGCCTTGTGGTGCTGCTGGTTTCCTGCAGCCAGTTCTTTTTGTTGCCAGCTGGCATAATCCTTATATTGTATCCGAAGCGTATCGAATTGGATATCCTGCCCCTTAAGCTTAGCATTATAACAGCTGATCAACTCCCTGATGAGGATATCCATCGACCAGCCATCTGCAATAATATGGTGCAACACATAATTAAAAACAAAACGTCCATCTGCCATACAGATCAGCGTTGCCCTGATTAAAGGGCCATTTTCGAGATCAAAAACCCCTTCCTGCTGCATCTGAAGTATTTTCATTAGTTGCTCATCTGCATTTTTTTCCATACTGAGGTTTACATAACCCAACGTAAACTGATCCGTTTCGGCAGGCAGAATAAATTGTCTGAGCTGTTGTTTGCTGTTTTCACGAAATATGGTCCTTAAACTTTCATGACGTGCAATGAGTATTTTAAAAGAAGATTGAAGCGCAACAATATCCAGATCGCCCTCAAAGATGTAAGTCCCTGGCGTATTGTAAGCAATACTGGCTTCTTCCATCTGGCTTAAAATCCATAACCTGCTTTGGGATGAAGACAAGGGGTAGCCATCTTCTTCCATTGCTACAGGAATAAACCGGGACTGATGTCCCTCTGTATTCTCAGCTAACAAATAAGCAATAATTGCAGGTTTACGTTCTTTAAGTAGGCTGAGTATATGGCCGGGGATTTCTCGGGCACCACCTTTAATAACTAGATTACCTTCTGATACCCGGATGCTGATGCCAAGCCGGATGAGTTCATCAATGATTGTACTTACTTCCATGTTTAAATACCTTAGCGCCTGAATTCGGTTTATAATACGACTGATTTTTCATCTGTTACAGAATCTGTCTGATCAGCGGCCCATTTCTTCCTTATAATTTCCCTGCCGATCAACTCAATAGTGAGGTTATTAAAAAGTTCATCAATTTTGAAGTTAACCTTAAAGTCTTCTCTGATTCTGGAAAGAATCCGGATGGCCTTAAGGCTGTTTCCGCCCAGGTCGAAGAAGTTATCTCTGATCCCGATCTGATTACGTTCCAATACCTGTTGCCAGATCTTAACTAAAGCCGATTCTGTCTCATTACTTGCTTCCACATACATTTCTGGATTTTCTAAGGCTAAATCTTCCAATGAGGGTAACTGAGTGGCATCTACCTTGCCATTTCCTGTTAACGGTATCTGTTCGATCTGAACCAGGTAAGCAGGAACCATATAGGCCGGTAACAATGTACTCAGGTAATTTTTGATCTCATAAGTTTTTAGTATTTCTTCTCCTACAAGATAAGCGACCAGTTCCTGTTCTTCATTTCTATTTGGTTTAAGTAACACCGCAGCAGCAGTTATTCCAACATACTCGAGCAATGCTTTTTGAATTTCGCCTGCCTCTATACGGTATCCCCTTAATTTAAGCTGCTCATCTTCGCGTCCGCAGAACTCCATTTCTCCATTTGGGAGCCAACGGGCAAGATCGCCTGTTCTGTAAAGCCGCTTTCCGGGATGAAAAGGATCAGCTATGAATTTATCTTCCGTTAATTCCGGATTATTGAGGTAACCTTTTGCAAGTCCGTCACCACCGATATAAAGTTCGCCGATTTGCCCCAATGGCAACAGGCTTAATCCGGCATCAAGCACATAAAGTGTTACACCAGGAATCGGTTTTCCTATCGGAATTTTATTCAAGGTTTTCTTCGTTCCTTTTGCCATATGATGTACCGTGGCGCAAATACTGGATTCGGTAGGGCCATATGCATTAAAATAATCCATATGAGCTGTAATTTTCGCCACATGATCCTGAGTTGGTTGCTCCCCTCCAGAGATCAATTTTTTCAAGGAAGTTAATTTATCTGCTTTCAGCAATGGCAGATAGGCTGCCGGCAAAGTTGCTACCGTGATCTCATGATCGTTCATGTATTGTTCCAGCAGCATGGTGTCTTCCCGTATCTCGTCTGGTGTAAGGTATAGCGTTGCCCCCTGAAGCAATGCGATAAAGATTTCAAATACAGAAACATCAAAAGAAGGTGAGAAAAACTGAAGACTTCTGTCGTCCGGTTTCAAATTAAAAATACATTGCTGTGCCTGTATAGAATTGGAAACCGCAGCATGATCAATTAGAATACCTTTAGGGGTACCAGTAGAGCCTGAGGTGTATATCACATAGGCCAGGTTTGCTGGCTGAGGCACCACAGGAATATATTTGTCTGAAATTCCGATGCCATTTAGTTGCACATCAATAGCAAAAACATCACCCCCGTAATAGTCCAGGTCAAAAATATAATCGGTCTGGCTGATCAGTAATTTCACCCCGGTATCTTTCATAATAAATTCCTTACGGGTTTTGGGATAAGCCGCATCTATGGGTACGTAAGCTGCACCCGATTTTAATACTCCAAGGATTCCGATCAATAATGCTTCTGATCGGTTGAGCATAATACCCACCATATCATCAGCTTTTAGCTGGTATTTTTCCAACAGATAAGCTGCCAGCTGTTCTGATTTCTGATCAAGTTCTGCATAGGTAAGGCAATTATCCTGTGCTACAACCGCTGTTGCTTCAGGAGTTTTAGCCACCTGCTCTCTGAAAAGATCTACCAGTGTTTTCTGCTGATCGTAAGGCACAGGCTGATCATTAAAAAAGGAAATCAGTTGTTGTTTATCTGATTCATTTAAATAATCTAATTGTTTAACCGGTTTAAGTTGCTCATCCATGAGCACCTCTAATAATTGTTCAAAATGTGTACTCAACTGGATAATATAAGCCTGATTATATATGTCCGAATTGTACACAATACTCATTTCCAATGATTCTTCAACCACTGTGAAGTTAAAAACGATATCGAAAACGCTGCGCTGGTTTTCCATTTTATCATATGGATGCACCTCAAGTGCTGCAGGCTCTGTTCCGGTTTGCAGGTTAAGATCGACGTTCTGCAAGATTACCTGGATATCGAACAAAGGATTTCGACTAGCATCCCGACTAAGTTTCAACTCATTTACCAGTTCATCAAATGGATATAACTGATGCTCGTAGGCACCTAATGTTACTTCTTTAACTGCTTGAAGGATTTCTTTAAAATTATTTACCCCGCTAAATTTTGTGCGCAGCGCCAGGGTATTTACATAAAAGCCGATCTGATCTTCCAGGTCTATATGTTCACGGCCGGCAATTGGACTTCCGATGGTAATATCTTCCTGACCGGTATAACGGTACAATAATACATTAACGGCTCCTAACAATGCCATAAATAAGGTTACATCATTGCCTTCGGCTAATTTTTTAAGCCCTTGACTGATTACCGGAGGAATAACTTTATTTAAAGTACCGCAGTTATAAGTTTTAACCATTGGACGGGACTGAAATCCAGGCAGTTCTAATACAGGCAAATTTCCAGAAAACTGGTTTATCCAATAGGAACGTTCACTGTCAATATATTCTGCGGTAAGGCGGTTTTGCTGCCATAAGGTATAGTCTTTGTATTGGATGCGCAGTGGTGGCAAAGGATTATCCTTTTTGTTAGTGTAGGCATTGTACAAAACAAACAGTTCGTCAGTTAGCACTTTCATAGACCAGGCATCACTGATAATATGGTGCATTACCAGTGTAATTGCCCATTTCTGCGTGTTTAGCTGATATAAACCTACGCGTAGCAATGGCCCTTTGTCAAAATCAAATGGAAGGGTAAAATCTTTCCGGATCTGTTCCTGTAATAAACTCTCCTGTGATGGCTTAGCACTTAAATCAATTTGGTTAATATGGAATCCGATATCTTCAGGAGCAAGTATAAATTGCCCTACAATCCCCTGATCAACTTCCTTGAACACAGTTCTTAAAGTTTCATGTCTGGCCAGCAGAGTATCAAAAGCATAAGTGAGGGCAGAAAAATCAAGCTGTCCTTCCAAAAAATTTATGCTTGGAATATTATAGGCCCCATTGCCTTCCTCAAACTGGCTCATCACCCATAATCTGCGCTGAAAGGCTGAAATAGGATAGTAGGGCTGTGATGCGGCTATCGGAATCTCCGCAAACGAAATCTTTGGGCTTTTCTTAATCAGTTCTGCCTGTTCTTTCAATATAGCGCTCACAAAGAGCTCTTTCAGCGTAATCTTAACGTCAAAATGCTTATAAAGCTGAGATGATAAACGTGTGGCTTTAAGGCTGTGTCCACCCAAATCGAAGAAATTATCATTTACACCAATCTGTGTTCTACCTAATATATTTTGCCAGATTTCGACGAGCTTTTCTTCTGTATAATTGCCTGGTGCAACGTAAGTTACTTCTCTTTTAAGTGATCCATTGATGGATTCAGCCAATTTTTTCCGGTCGATTTTACCGTTTAAAGTCAATGGCAACTGGTCCAGCTGCACAAAATATCCTGGCAACATATATTCTGGCAGCTTTTTTCTTAAATGCCCCCTCAAATCAGCTACATCAATGGTTGTTTTACTTACCAGGAAGGCAATCAGTTCTTTTTCTCCATAAGCATTTGCCTGATCCATAATAACTACAGAGTTGATATCGGGATACTGCTGTATAGCCATTCTTATTTCTTCCGGTTCAATGCGGTAACCGCGAATCTTCACCTGGTCATCAAGCCTGCCGATAAATTCAATCGAACCATCCCCCCTTCTCCTGCCAAGATCGCCGGTTTTATACATCCTTGCATCCAACACAAAAGGATCTTTTACAAATTTCGTCTGAGTAAGTTCGGGCTGGTTGATATAGCCACGGGCTACCCCCGTACCGGCAATACAAATTTCACCGGCTACCCCATAAGGTACGATTGCACCCTGCGGATCGAGGATGTAAATGCGTTCATTTGATAATGGAAAGCCGATAGATAAAGATTCACTCTGATGGATTTCAAGGCTACTGCTCCATATTGTTGTTTCAGTAGGCCCGTAAACATTGATTATTTTTGGCCCGGATATTACCTTTAAACGGTCGTAATCTCTGTTTGTCCATGCTTCTCCACCGATCAGCAATACATCAAGTCTGTTCAGATGCCCTGAGCCTTGCGGATCTAATTCTATCAACTGATTCAATTTAGATGGCGTAATCTGTAGTACGTTGGTTACCGGACTGTTTTGAACCAGAATTTCCAGGTTGTCAATATCATTCATCAAACGGATACTTAGTCCTTTGGACAGGGAGCCCAACAGTTCCAGAACGGAAATATCAAAGGTGATACTGGTACCTGCCGCCAGAACCATTCCTGGTTTAATGCCGAATACAGCATCAAAATTAGCAAAAAAAGCATTGAGGTTTTGGTGTTCAACCATTACTCCTTTGGGTTTCCCCGTAGAGCCTGAAGTGTAGGTTACGTAAGCCAGATTTTGGGGCAATGGCCGGTAAGATGGATTCTGAGCATTAAATTCTCCTGCTTTTTCTAAAAAAGAAGCCACATAATCTGTATCTATCATTACTTTGCACTGGCTGTCTTCCCGGATATAGGCAATTCTTTCTGCCGGATAATCCGGATCAACAGGAACATAGGCCGCGCCTGATTTTAATACGGCAAGCATGGCGATCAGCATCCATTCTGTTCTGGGAAGAAGAATACCAATCCGGTCATCAGCCTTAATATCAACGTGCGAATGAAGATAATCAGAGAGGTTGTTAGCCAGTTGATTCAGTTCTGCATAACTGTATTCATTTCTTTCGTAATATAGGGCAACCTGATCAGGATGCAAAGACACCTGCTTTTCAAAACAATCAATAAAGGTCTGTTCTGCGGTGTAAGCTACAGGTAAACCTTCACTATCTTCCATCAGCTTTTGCTTTTCTGAAGGGGTAAGGAAAATCAATTCGCTGATTGGGGCTTCTGGCGAAGAAAGCATTTTTTCCAGCAGTTGTTCAAAATGATCACTCAACCTGCCAATGCTTTCACGATGATAAATATCACTGTTATACTCTATTGTCAATTGTAGTCCTGCCCTGGTTTCCATAAAATCAAAGGTGAGGTCTGCTTTACTGATTACATGATCACCTCCTTCAAAGGTGCTAATCTCAATCCCTCCCAATTTTTGTTGCTGATTTTGTTGCCATACATCGGTATTCTGTAGTATGATTAAAACATCAAACAGGGCATTTCTGCTCATGTTCCTTTCCAGTTGCAACGCATCAACTAACTCTTCGAATGGATATACCTGATGTTCGTAAGCGTTTAACGTTACCTGCTTAACATTTTTAACTAATGCTGCATAGCCCTCGTTACCCCGGAAACGGGTTCTTAAAGCCAATGTATTTAAATAAAATCCTATTTGTGACTCCAAATCTTCATGATCGCGGCCGGCAACCGGACTGCCAATAATGATATCTTCCTGGGCTGTATAGCGATACAATAGTGCATTTACAGCTGCAAGTAATCCCATAAAGAGGGTAGCACTTTCCTGGTTAAGGTATTCTTTAAGTCTTGCGGTTAACCGTTCATCCAACACCTTATAAACCACTCCTCCGTTATAGGTTCTGATTAAAGGACGCAATTTATCTCCCGGCAGTTCGAGGATAGGAATTTCACCACTAAACTGATCCAACCAGTAGTTCTGATGTACAGCAGATAGCTCATTCAATTGTTTCTGCAACCATGAAGCATAATCTTTATATTGGATACGCAGCGGAGTCAATACCTCTTTCTCTCCTTTCACTGCAGCATTGTAAATCAACATCAGTTCATTGATCAAAATGCCCATCGACCATCCATCGCTGATAATATGGTGCATTACATAGGTAAATACCCATTTTTTATCCGTGAGCTGGCTCAGGCTTGCCCTGATGAGTGGTCCTTTGGCCAGATCAAAAGGAGTTATTAATTCATCCTGCACCAATTTTTTTAGTATAGTTTGTTGTTGTTCATTCTCACGCAGATCGTGATAACGAACTTCAGCAGCAGATTTTTCGGTCGGAAGAACCACCTGAACAATATCTCCATCCTCATTTTCCTTAAAAACTGTTCTCAGTATTTCGTGCCGTTCAATCAATTTGTCAAAAGCAAAGGAAATGGCCTGTTTATCCAGTTCACCCTCAAGCACATATCCTCCGCGCATATTATAGGCAATGCCTCCTTCTTCAAACTGGCTCAGCACCCACAGTCTCCGCTGCGCAGAAGTAACAGGATAATACCCATTGGGATTTGGTGTAATGATCTGTATCCCTTCTTCCTCTTTATTTAGATTGGTCAGATACTCAATCAACTCACCTTTTTTTTCTTTCAATTCCCTAATCAGTTCGATAGGAAGATTAGTCCCGTTAAATCTCACTTTCAGATCAGATTCATCAAGTGCAATTGCAATATTATTTTCCTTAAGTTTTTGTAGTAGGCTTTGCATAGGATCGTATTGTTTATTAAAAATTAGTTGAGGTTTTTATATCTTTAAATGGTAATTTCGTTATCCATTTTAACGGTGGTCTTAAACCATTCCATTTCGTCGATCCTAGCTGCTATTGCTCTTATCGTTACATTCAGCATAAAATCTCTTAGGGTAAGGTTGATATTAAATTCTTTTTTTATTCTTTTTAACAACACCATGCCTTTTAAAGAATCTCCACCCAGTTCAAAAAAATCATCCTCCACCCCGATCATATCCAATCCAAAGAAACTTTCGAAAACTGCTTTTAATTTTTTTTCGGTATCGGTTTCAGGTTCCAGGTACCCCGAGGAAAGATGATTACGTTCCAGTATACCAAAGGCATTCTGGTTTTCAGGTTCATGGTCAGCGTACATTTCTTTTTCCATGTCATAAACTTCACGTATCCTGGTAAAAAGATCGCGAGCTGTTTCTAATATCACAGGGCTATCAGTCTGTTTTAAACTCCATTCGAACAGATCTGTAATTTCTGCGGGGATCAAAGCCTGGTGCACTCCGGATTTTTCGGCATCATCAAAAATCATTTCGGCCAGCCCCATACATTTCCAGTTCTGAAGTTCTGCAAACTTTGATGAGACAAAATGATCCATATATACATTAGCTGCAGAATATGCACTGAATGCAAGTCCCCCCAATAAAGTGGAGATACTGGAAGTTATCCACACAAAATCCGGCTGCCTATTTTTGAACACATTATAAATATTTTCAATCCCCTTTAATTTAGGGGCAAACGTGGTTAAAGCCTGGGTTACGGTTGCGTCTTCTATCAGTTCAAATTGGTTATTATCAAGTACTCCGGCCGCATGTATTACACCGTTAATTGTGCCAAAAGTTTCCTCAACATTTTCGACAGCCTTTTCAAAAGCAAGGTTATCGGCAACATTAACACTTAAATAGATGAGATCTTCACCTAACCCTTTTAAAAGCTCAAAACGCTTCTGCGCTATTTCTTGCTTCGCTGATGCTCCGGAAAATGTTGTTCTTCCTGTGAGGATGATTTTAGCCCGATATTTTTCAATCAGGTGTCTGGCCAGTATAAAACCTACATTTCCTAAGCCACCTGTAATCAGATAGATCCCCCCCTGTTTAATTTTTCCTGTTACGGAATTTAATGGCTGTACATTTTTCTGATAGTCAGGTAACCACCTCAATCCGTTTCTAATTGCAACAATCCGGGGCATTTCGGTAGTTGAAACTAATTCCTTAACCAGCTTAGCCGCTAGTTTTTCGGCATCTTCTTTCAGGTTAATATCTATATTCCGGCAGGAGATACCATATTCCTGTGGAATTACATTTACCGGACCAAGCAATAAGGATTGCAGAGGTATGCCATCTTCTATACCGGTGACCTGATACAGGGAATCGGTTAAAACGATGATATTTTTATGGTTTAACTCGTCATGCTGCTGCAAGGCCTGCATCAACCTGATGATACAGAAATAAGTGAGGTTAAGGTTAACGTCTTCTGCTTCCAATAAATATGAGGAAGTAGCTAAAGCCGTTGTGAGCGAATAAATTACATCTGTTACTTCAATACCTTCTTGTTTTATATCCCTGATCAACAAGTTAAAATCTGATGGTCCCAAAGCTGAAATGGTATAACTGCCATCTTCTTTTTTTGAGAAAGCGGCGCCCAACCTCACTTCTAGCACATGATGGCCCTGATTTAACAGTTCTTTTTTTAATGCCACTGTAAAATCGGCGCCCGAAGAAAAAAACAGGTATATTTTTCGGGATGGCGTTTCTAAAGCTGGAGGCAATAAAGATTGTTTCCATAAAGGAAAATAAATCCAGTCTTTCAATTCCGAATTTTGTGCTACCGTTGCAATTCCAAGAGATCCGATTAGCTTTTGATCGTATGGATCAACTTCAGCCGGGTAAGAAAGTGCTTCGAACGAATAGGTTGGAACAGAGATTTTCCTTCTTTTTTCATTTTTATGATACGAGTTCCAATCCATATTAACGCCAAAAGCCCATAATTGCCCGAGTGATCTGGTTGCATATTTAACATCATTAATTGCTTCTTTAAAAGGCCTTATAATATTCACGGCAGGTAACCTGCGATTTTCTGTATCGTGCTGTTTAAGCAATGCAGTTAATGAAGCACCCGCTCCGATTTCTACAAATACCAAATGCCGGTCCTGACGCAATATTTTTTTAATCCCGTCAGAAAACCGGACCGTTTCACGCATATGCTTACACCAGTAATCTGCCGAGGTTGCTTCTTCATCTTTAATAAACTCACCCGTAACATTTGAAACAAAATGAACCGCAGGTTTTTTAAAAGCTATTTCAAGCAATGTTTTTTTAAATTCATCCAATACAGGATTGAGCATGGCAGAATGAAAAGCATGTGAAGTATGCAGGGTTACAAAAGAAATCCCGGCGTTATCCAGTAATCTTTTTAACTCATCAATTGCTTCAAAAGTTCCTGATAAAACGACTTGATCCGGACCATTTATAGCTGCAAGGGAAATGTGATCATTTAGGTACCGGCCAACCTCGCTGGGTGATGCGGCAATGCTTAACATGGCACCCCCTGGCAGGGCATTAATGATTTCACCACGTTTGACCACTATTTTTAAAGCATCTTCGAGCGTAAATACACCTGCTAAAGTGGCAGCGACATATTCGCCAATGCTATGGCCGATCATATACTGTGGCAAAATACCCCATGATTTTAGTAAGCTGCTTAGTGCATATTCTAGCAGGAAGATCAGTGGCTGGGCATAACGTGTTTCATTGATTTTTTTAGGATCAGCATTCCCTGGAAACCAGATCGCTTTAAAATCTTCACCAGTAAGTTCCCTGATAACGTCAAAACCTTTGTCCATTTCTTCACGGAACAGCGCTTCGCTGACATACAAATCCTTTCCCATCTCTGCATACTGAGAGCCTTGCCCCGAAAACATAAACACAATCAAACCTTTTCTATCTTCACTCCTGAAAATCTCTGGTGTTTTTTTATGATGAAGGATTGCTATCAGATCATTCAGGTCTTCATAAACGATTGGTTTACGAAAAGTAAAGTGTTTTCTGCCTTGTTGAAAGGTATGGGATAGGCTGGCAAGGTTTATTTCTGGTGTTGCAGATAAAAAAGTGCCCAGTTTATCAAGATACCTGGCGAGGGCATTTTCAGATTTAGCCGAAACCGTAAGCAGATGAAATGTCTCTTCCTGAACACGATCTTCCAAAACTGGAGGTTCTTCCAGTATCAGGTGTGCATTGGTACCTCCTATTCCAAACGAACTCACACCTGCACGAAGCGGCAGATCATTCAAGGGTTCCCATTTTTTTAATACTGTATTAACGTAAAAAGGTCCGTCCGAAAAATTAATTTCCGGATTAGATACTTTAAAATTCAGACTTGGTGGCAATAACTTATATTTCAAACTGAGGGCAGTTTTGATTAATCCTGCTACTCCGGCAGCGGTATCGGTATGGCCAATATTCGTTTTAACAGACCCTATTGCGCACTTGTGGCCTTCTTTTTTACCAAAAGCAAGGTTTAATGCTTCAACCTCTATGGGATCTCCTAAACGGGTACCTGTTCCATGTGTTTCTACGTAAGTGATCGATTCTGGTTCTACTTTTGAAAACCGGTGTGCTTTTTTAATACATTCTGACTGACCTTCTACACTTGCGGCCGTAAAGCCAACTTTCCTATTTCCATCGTTATTGATTGCACTGCCTTTAATAATAGAATAGATCTCATCACCATCCTCCAGGGCATCGTTTAGTCTTTTGAGCACCACTACACCAGCTCCCTCACTGATCATGGTGCCACTGGCATCCTGATCAAATGCCCTACAATGCCCGTCATTAGAAAAAATCATCCCTTCCTGATAGGTATAACCATCCTGTTTATGAGTTTTTAAGGTTACCCCTCCGGCAAGCGCGACCCTGGTTTCCCCTAACAACAGGCTTTTACACGCCAGATGTACCGCAACAAGGGAGGTTGAACAAGTTGTATTTATGGTAAACGAAGGACCTTTCAGATTAAGCTTATAAGATAAAGTTGAGGCTAAAAAATCTCTGCTGTTCAGCGTGTAAAGACTAAAGTCGTCTATTTCCTGATTAATATTTTTCAATTTTGAATAGAGCCGCCAATGCAAATCATCTCCGCCGCCTACATATAAGCCAATGGGGCCTTTGCTTCTGCCAGGATCTATTCCAGCATCTTCAAGTGCCTCCCAGATACATTCATGAAAAATACGGTGTAGAGGATTCATTAATCTGGCTTCATCCGGACGGTAATCAAAGAAGGCACTGTCAAAATGGTGTTTGCTTTCCAGATGTGTAACTGCCCTTACAAAATGTTCATCATGGATTTTCCGCTCATCGTGCGGCAAAAAATCGATAGACTCCACACCGTTAATAAGGTTATCCCAATAGGTACGCCAATTGTCTGCCCCTGGGAAACGACAGGACATTCCGGTTATGGCGATTTCTAAACCCGTATATTTTTGATTATTCTTCATCTGTATCGTAGTTTAATAAACTGAATGTTTCTTCCATTACATTTAAAGACATGGTTAATTCTTCTTCAGCAGCTATCGTATCTGGCGTATCATCACCTGCCAGCAAATAAGCTGCAAGTGCGGCAATGTTGCCCGTTTTAAAAGCCATGGCTACTGATAGTCTTTTATCAAATTTTTTATTTACCATGGCAATCATCCTGACAATTTTGATTGAGTTGCCACCTATATCAAAGAAATTATCGCTTATACCAATACGATCTCTGCCCAGCACTTCTTTCCAGATTAATTCCAGGCTTTTTTCTATTTCATTTCCAGGTGCAATGTAAGTTGTAGCCGTTTCTACGCGCCGGCCCTGCATTTCCTGTAGTTTTCTTTTGTCTACTTTTCCACTCGCTGTCAAGGGAAGATAATCTACTTGTATGTAGTGGCCCGGTACCATATACGAGGGCAATTTCCTGTTGAGGCCGGCCCTTAGATCAGTCACATTCAATGCCTCTGTTCCGGTAACATATGCCACGAGCTCTTTTTCCGCAGTAATGATTACGGAGGCCGCTGTAACAAGGCCATTCTGCTGCAATACGGTTTCTATCTCACCAAGTTCGATCCTATGACCATGCACTTTAACCTGATCATCTTTACGACCGATATAGTCTATATTACCATCTGATAACCACTTGCCGAAATCGCCTGTTCTGTAAAAGTGTTCTCCCGGGGCAAAGGGATTTTTAATAAAACGTTCTGCTGTAAGTTCCGGATTATTGATATATCCTTTTGCCACCCCCTTTCCACCAATATAAATCTCACCTGCGGTACCTATTGGCAATAAATTAAGCTGTTTATCAAGTATGTAAATTTGGGTATTGGCAATCGGTTTACCTATGAGTATCTTATCTACATCCTGTTCTACTTTACAGCAAGTTGACCATATTGCTGTTTCAGTTGGTCCGTACATATTATAAATGGCTATATCGGGTAAATCCCTGTAGAGTTTTTTTAGCAATGATAGCGGAAGCCTTTCTCCTCCAAGAAGGATTGTTCTGATTGATTTTAACTTACTCAGATAAGGCTGTAACAAGGTTGCCATTGAAGGTGTGGCTTGCAGGTGGGTAATTTCATATTGTTCGAGCTGGCGTTTGGCAGAGGTTCGCATCTTTTTACCAACAACCATTTCATGATAGGCCGCTTTAATCTCGTTAAGTGTTGCAAGCCCCTCAATCGTAGTATTAAAATCAACTCCAAAGTCAATAAAACAGGCGATCTCATCCACACCAATGAGGCTGAGTTTTTTCAGCATCTGCATACAGGAAGATTTTGTTCCGATCAAACTTGCAGAAGAAACATACCTGTTAAAAGAATGTTCGAGTAATGCATCCATGTCTTCTTCAGAAAAACCTTCTGCATTAATGTCAATATTTAAATCAGCCGCCAGGTTTTTTAACAGGCTGGCAGAGGTGCGGAGGTAATTGATAAATGGTATTTTAGCCGCTGCGTAGGTTGATTCGAGATCTTCGCCAATGTAGGTATGTAACATTACCGCCACCTTAGACAGTTTCGGATCATGTCCGCATTCTTCATAAGCTTTGCGGTAAGCTGCAATTTTAAGGGCTAGGCCCTCTACGGTTTCTCCAAGTAAATGTGTAAGTACATTAAAGCCCATTTTACCTGCAGAAATAAAAGTATCGATGCTGTTTGCAGCGGTGATCCAAAGGGGCAGTTCTTTCCGTACCGGCCTTGGAAATATCCGGACATCTTTTGAAATTCCGTTACCGTCTTCATATGCTACGGTTTCTCCCCTCCACAACGACTGCACGGTACCAATTGCCTTATACATCACTTCATGCGATTTTTTGAAGTTTTCCGGGGCAAATACGAAATCATTGGCATTCCATCCTGAAGCACAAGCAATTTCAACTCTACCGGAAGATAGATTATCAACAACAGACCATTCTTCTGCGATGCGCAACGGATGATGCAAAGGGAAAACTACACTTCCTGCCCTGATACTGATATTATTAGTGATTGTAGATAGGGCGGCGCCTAATACGGAAGGGTTAGGATAGAGACCACCAAATTCATGGAAATGACGTTCAGGGGTCCATACTGCGACGAAATCATGTTGATCTGCGAACTTGGCACCTTCAAGTAATAATTTATATTTATCATTTTCATCACCCTGCCCTGCATTGCCGAAATAGAATAGACTGAATGCAAGGGGTTGTTCCTCTTTTTCCTCTTCATTAAAAAGTTCTCTTACATCTTTCTGAATGATCACCTGATAACCCAGGGTAAGTGTCCAGATCAACTCCAGTACTGAAATATCGAAAGTAAAATTAGTAAGGGATAACATCGTGCCTGGTTTCTTTCCAAAAACACCATTCATCCCGGTAAAAAAATTCAATACATTTTTATGCGACAATAAACATCCTTTTGGATTTCCTGTGGTACCAGAGGTATAAATGCAATAGACCAGGGATGTTGCTTTTACCGCTTTATAAACACCTGTAGGCCAATCGCCAGCCGCTTTTTTAAAATGAGATAATTCCGTCTCATCAAATACTGCTTTACATCTGCTATCAGAAACAATATAGGCTATTCTTTCTGCCGGATATTCTGGATCTATGGGAATATAAGCTGCTCCACTTTTCATTATACCCAATATGGAGATAACAAGCCATTCGCTCCTGTCCAGTTGAACCCCGATCAAATCATCAGTTTCTATCTGGTGGGTTGCTAACAGGTAACTGCATAATTGATCAGAACGCTCATCCAGGAATTTATAGGTAAAACTATTGCCTTCGAATACAATAGCAATGGCATCCGGAGTCGAGGCAGCCTGTCTTCTGAATAAATCAACAATGGTATCTTCTTCTTGGTAATCAGTTGCGGTATCATTGAATGTCTCCAGCAACTGTAACTGCTCATGTTCAGACAAATAATTGATATTCGAAATGGATTCATCGGGGCTTAAGCTTACCGCTTCGAGCAAACGGTTAAAATGATCCACCATTCTAACAATGGTATCTGCATCAAAAAGATCAGTATTGTATTCCACATTTAATAGCAAGGCGTCATTTTCTCCCGAAAAATTGAAGGTTAGATCATATTTACTCACCACATGATTTTGTTCGCCATAAATATTAACGGTAAGATCGTTTTGCTGATCTGTAGCGACGGAGCGATCATGATTCATATTTTGCAAGATGATCATGACATCGAAAAGTGCACTGCGGCTCATATCACGCTGAAGCTGCAGTTCATCCACCAACTCATCAAAAGGATAAATTTGATGTTCATAAGCGCTGAGGGTAACCTGTTTAACCTCTTTCAATAGTTCCAGAAAAGAATCTGCAGCTTGAAAACGGAATCTGAGTGCCAGCATATTTAAGTAGAAACCAATCTGATCTTCCAGATCAACATGCGCTCTGCCGGCTGTAGGAGTTCCGATAATGATATCTTCCTGGCCGGTATAACGATAAAACAATGTATTCAATACCGAAACCAATCCCATAAACAAGGTAGTGTCTTCCCGGTCTAACAATTGCCTGAATTTTTTCACCGCCGTTTGATCCATTTTGCTGGTAACGATGTGCCCATTATATGTTTTTACAGCCGGTCGTGGCCTATCCGTCATCAGTTCAATTACCGGCAAATTTCCCTTGAACTGGTTGAGCCAGTATTCTTTGTGCAGGTTTAACGATGCACCGCCGAGCTGTTCCTGCTGCCATACGGCATAATCTTTATATTGTATTCGTAATGGCACCAATGAAAATTCCAATCCATTTACATGGTTATTATAATAGAGCAACAACTCATTGATAAAGATCCCCATTGACCATCCATCGCTAATAATATGGTGCATAACGCAAGTAAATACCCATTTTTTATCCTCCAGTTGGAATAAATTAGCCCTGATCAGCGGTCCTTCCGCCAGGTTAAAAGTTTTTGACAATGTACTTTGCACAAGCCTTGCCAATCGATCTGCTGCTTCGTTTTCATCTCTCAGGTCGAGATAACCGATCTTAAATCCGGCCACATCACTGGCTTGGATATATTGGGTAACGTTACCATGATCATCCTCCCTGAAAACCGTACGCAGAATTTCATGACGTTCTACTAGTTGTTGAAAGGCAAACACCAGGGCCTGCCGGCTTAAATCTCCTTCAAACAGGTATGCACCTGGCATATTATAGGCCTGACTGGCGCCTTCAAACTGACTTAATACCCATAATCTGCGCTGGGCAGAAGATAAAGGATATGAAAGTGCCGTTGGTGCTGCATGAAGGTGTTTATATCCAACAGGTGTACTCAGCGCAATAAAAGCCGCTAATTCCTTAATGGTTTTATTTAAAAAGATATCAGCTATTTTTATGCTTACCCCAAACTCACGCTGAATTCTGGCTGCCAGTTGTATGGCACGCAGGGAATGTCCGCCAATACTGAAAAATGATACATTTCGTCCAATTTTATCCAGCCCCAGAATTTCTTTCCAGAACTTAGCCAGTGTAACTTCAAGTTCTCCAACGGGGGCTTCAAAAGTAATCCCACCCATCACAATATTTTCCGGTATTGGCAAGGCTTTTCTATCAACTTTACCGTTCATATTTAGTGGAAATTCTTCCATATAAATAAAATAAGATGGGATGACTTGCTGGTTCAGCACTTTGTTAAGCGAATTTCTGAACGCTTCAGCATCTCTTTCCTGCCCGGTATAATATGCAATAAGACTGGTGAAATTGTCATCGGTACGATGTGATTTCGCCACTACACCGCTAATTCCATCAAGTTCCATGATGGCTGTTTCTATTTCATTTAACTCTACCCTTATACCGTTTATTTTAACCTGGCTATCTAACCTTCCAAGTACTTCTATATTGCCATCGGCCAGATAGCGGCCAAGATCGCCGGTTTTGTAAACAATATCTTTAACATCATTGGTTAGCGGGTTGGGCACAAATACAGCCTGTGTAAGTAATTCATTTTTATAATATCCCTTTGTGGCAAATGGGGTTTTGATATAAATCTCTCCAATTTCCCCAGCCTTACAGATATTGTTATTTTTAACAATGGCGACAATGGTATTGCTGATTGGCACACCAACAGGTATCGGCAACGAAGCAATTTCCTCTATCTGTTCAATTCTGTAAAATGTTTTGATCATTGTGGTTTCTGTTGCGCCATACAGGTTGACCAGTTTGGTTTTCGTACCTGCTACCTTACGCCAGTTTAGTATATCCTTAGTATATAATAGTTCACCGGCCATTAAAAGATATGTTAGATGCCCACTATCATAGACGTTTTCCTGTGCCTGCAATTCTTTGATAAGCAGGCGAAAAAGCGAAGGAACACAATGTACAAGGTTTATTTTTTCTGTTTGTAACCAGCTAAGCAGTAGTGCGGGATTGGTTTTGGTAGCTTGCGACGGGATACAAAGCGTTCCTCCACCAATGAGCGCTGTGAAAATATCTCGTAATGAAGCGTCAAAGGTTACCTGGGTAAGCTGGCTAACCCGGAATGATTCGTCGATCTGAAATTCCCTGATTTCCCAATGGATAAAATGACTTAGGCTTACATGAAGCCCTTCAATTGCTTTTGCTTCGCCTGTTGAACCCGAGGTATAAAAGATATAATTGCTGTTATCACCTGTTACTGCTAGCGCAGGATTATGCTCCCACTCTTCAGTTTCTTCAAATAACCTCGTCGAAAGTTCTCCGTTAAGCAACTGGTACAGTTCAATCTGATCATCTTCACCAACAACAATCAGGTAATCTAAATCAATCTCCTGATCGATCAAGAACCTGGATAATGGTACTTTGTATGCTGAAGTAACAATTGCAATCCCTTCAAACGTATCAGTAAAAATCTGTTTTAGCCGTTTTTCTGAAGAACTGAAATCTACAGGCAGGTAGATATTGCCGGCCTTGAATATACCCAGCATAGCAGCAACCAACGCGATGGAGGAAGGTGCAACTACATTAACAATTTTACCATCGCTGTACCCGATTGATCTGAGTAATGATGACAGCCTGTTCGCGTAAACATTCAGGCTATTATAAGTAATCGCAATATCCTCGGTTTTGATGGCAAGATGCGAAGGATTTCTTTTTACAACTTCTTCAAATACGCTGTGAATTACTTTCTTATCCATTCCTTTAAATAATTAATTTTTTCTAAATTATAGCAGTAATCAACTGTCCGTTTGGCCAACAGATCCAATGTATCTATATAAGGAAAATCGACCACATCGGGTGATATGGCTACTGATACTTCTGTACAACCACCAATAATGAGGTCAACCTGCTGCTCGCTAAGTTTATCTATTGATCTCTTCATCAGATCTCTGGCCTCTTGAGAGATATGGGCAGATTTAAAACCATTTTTCATGTAGACCGAGCGCATAAATAAATTCTCCTGATCATGATGGCTTAGGGTAATTATATCCAGCCCGTTGCTTCCCAGCTCTTGGTGAAACAATCCAGAATTGATGGTACCTGTTGTAGCCAGTATGCCTATCCTTAAGGCCCCCGCATAATCCTCTTTAATAGATTCAAAAATGAGGTGCAGCGGATTGATGACATAGGCACTGGTATGCTCAGTAATCTGCCGGTAATAGTAATAAGAAGTAATACAACCCAATGTAATAACCTCTATTCCATTTCGGTTAAACAGATCTACTGATCTTAAAATTGCGTCAATAGGTGAAGGTTCATTATAAACAATTGCCCTGGTTCTGTCAGGAATAGCCGCATTATTATGATAGATAATTTCGAGGAATTCCTGATCAGATGTTGCAGGTGAATAATCAATGATTTTCTGGAGAAAACAAGCACCAGCTCTTGAACCCATTCCACCAATAATACCAAGTTTCTTTTTTACCGTCATAAGAAGATTATTAACTGAGATCGGGCATATTAAAAAGCTCCAGAAAAATATTGAATGTTAACACCACGATCAGAAAATCGCTGTCGTAGGGTAAATTTAATCTGAACCCTTTTGCGCTATACTGTTTTTTGAGTACTTCTACTACATCAGGGTCAAAATAACCCTGTTTTTTAATTTTGTCATAAGATAACAGATCGTTGATCCACTCTACATTCTGGCTCAATAATGAAGGGCTGCCTGGTGCAATAAAGCCGAACTTTTGCCGGTTTATAATAGATTCAGGTATATATTTTGACGCGACTTTTTTTAAAATATATTTTTCGATAAGGCCGTTCAACTTCATGTCAGGCGGGATTGTTTTCACAAACTCGACCAGATTTATATCCAGAAAGGGAAACCTTCCTTCTACCGAATTTGCATTGGTTACCCGGTCGCAATGGTCTGAGATCAGGTGATCAGACAGGCGAAGTTTGAGATCTATATAAGATCTTTTATGTAACGTATGCCTGTTACGGATTCGTTCCTTATTAAATAGGAGATATTCAACGGCATCAAACTCTTTTAGCCTTCCACGAAGTCTGCCGGAATATAGTCCGGCCTTCAATGTAGAAAATTCATAATAATTTTTCTCGTAAAAGAAATCGCTGTCGCCCCAGAGTTTATTTCTATACTCATCTTCCAGTAGTTCTTCCAGATCTTTTATTTCGTTGTGTTTATTACGCTGCTTGTCGAAACGATAGCCAATATAACCGCCAAAAAATTCATCTGCGCCTTCTCCTGATAATATAACCTTAATTCCACGGTTGCTTACGGCCTGGGATAAAGCCAGCGAACAGGTATTATAAGATTCTTTAAGTGCGCCCTCCGATGCCCATACGGCTTGTTTTAATCTCTTTTCCACTTCGGCACTATCAAACATTATATCGGTATGTGTTCCCTTCAGGTGATCAACCATAATCTGTTGATATTTTCTTTCATTCATCTCTGCATCAGAAGGGAAACCGATAGAAAAAGAAGGATAATCTACCCCAGGTGTAATCGCTTTCATCATTGCACCAATGAGTGAAGAGTCCAGTCCTCCGCTCAGGTAATAGCCTATGGGTACATCAGCGTTAAGCCTGTATTTTACCGATTTCAGCAAAAGGTCTTCCAGCTTTTCTATATAAAAAGATTCTGTTTTTACACTCATGCCCTGCGCTTCAGGATAATCGAGGTCCCAGTATTCCGAAATTTCTACCTGATCTCCCTTTACCTTTATACAATGCCCCGGGGCCAGACTATGGACACCTTTGAATAGGGTAACCGGACTAACCGGCCCTGGAAAAGTAAATATCTGATCGAGCCCTTCAAGATTTACCACTCTTTTTACTGAAGGGTGTTTGATGATCGCTTTTATCTCTGAACCAAAAATAAAAAGGCCATTAAAATGAGTATAAAAAAGCGGACATATACCAAAATGATCTCTGGCCAGAAACAAGCTGTTATCACTTTTATCTAATATTGAAAAAGCAAATTGCCCGTTAAGCCTGTTCACAAAGCCGGTGCCATATTCTGCATATAAATAAACGATCACTTCAACATCGCAATTGGTTTTAAAGCGGTGTCCCTTCTGTTCCATTTCAGCCCTTAGTTCTCTGTAGTTATAAATTTCTCCATTACAGATAACCACCACAGATTGATCTTCATTGTAAAATGGCTGATGTCCGTTTTGAACGTCTACAATGCTTAATCTCCTGAAACCAAATCCTATATTATCGTGAACAAAGCAGGTTAATTCGTCTGGTCCCCGATGTATCAGTTCATTGGCCATAGCTTCCAATAAGGATTGTTCAATAGGCTGATTTCGTTTAGCATCATAGATGCCTGCAATTCCACACATAAAATATTTTCTTTGAATCAATACATAAATGAAAAATCTTTTTCTTAAAACTCATCGTTGATGAGTGCATTGAATGAGGTTTTCAGTTCTGCTTCTGAAAAGCTAAAAGATTTAATTGCCATTTGCTCAATCCCCGCACCGTCTGCATCATTTATAATAAGCACCTTTGATAATAATGATTTGGGTATTTCTTGAAAATCCTGTGCTTCTACTATAATTTGTTGCTGAGCAGATAGAAAACCGGTAAGTTCAGGATTCGCAGCGGCATCCAGCAGCGATTGTTGCGTACAATGAACAATTGATACGGGATAAGAATTGCGGGTGGTTTTATCATAAAAACTTCTTAATTCATTCAAATAGGTTAATCCTTGTAAAATGTCTTGCCTACCCAGGCCAAAATCTGTTAAACATGCAACCTCATCAACATCATAGCTTTTTAATTTCCTGATCATTTCTTTTACCTTTTCAATTGTACCCAGCAATCCGGCATGTTCAAAAAAACGTTGAAATGCAATTTCGGTAAGTTCATCTAACAAATGTTCCGGAATTTCACCGTTTACACTTCCGTAACGGCCCTTATCTTTGAATGCTATTGCCTGATCATTGCTTTTTACCATTGCCTGGATCAATTGTGTAGAAGACCTGATGTAATTTTTAAGTGGTTGGCGTACCTTTTCTTTAACCGTTTCATTGTCTTCACCAAGATAAGTATGCGCCATTACCGAAACGATTCCGGATCTGGGATCGAAACCATTTTCTTTAAGCGATTTACGGTATGCAGCAATTTTTTCGATCAATTCATCCGTATTTTGCCAGAGCAGGTGGGTAAGGATGTTCGCACCGATTTTTCCTGCATCGATAAATGTTTCCACTTTTCCGGCAACGGTAATCCATACAGGTAACTTTTTCTGAACCGGCTTAGGATAAATGGCCACCTGAATATCGTTACCGAGTCCGTTTTTAAAAGTAACTTTTTGTCCTTCCCATAAGCGCCTTACTTCATCTAATTGCAGCATCATATGCTCATGCCGTACACTATAATTTTCCGGAAAAAAAATAAAATCGTCGCATTGCCATCCTGACGCAAAAGATATGGCAGCCCGCCCACCAGATAAATTATCGACCACGCTCCAATCTTCTGCAATTCTTGCAGCATGATGCAATGGGGCCACTAAACTGCCCGACCGGATTTGTACTTTTGAGGTACTTACAGCAAGAGCAGCGCTGATTACTGAAGGATTGGGATATAAACCTCCAAATTCATTAAAATGTCTTTCCGGTGTCCAAACTGACGTAAAACCATGATCATCAGCATATTTTGCAGTATCAAAAAGTAATTTATACCGTTCTTTTTCCGCTTCCTCTACATAACTACCAAAATAAAATAACCCAAAATTCATATCCAGTATTTCCCTATCCTGCTTATAGCGGTTTATTGGTATATTCTCATCAAGGCGTTCAGCTATTATTGTTAATCCATTTATTGATGCCCAGATCATTTCAAGCAAACGTCTTTGAAAAGGCAAACATTCAGATAATAGTATATTATCTCCGGTTTCAATGTTAACCGCTACATCCAGTTTGCTGTAAAAACCGCTTATTTCTTTACTGCTTAATGCATATATTTTTTGCGTGTCACTATTATAAAATGACCAAGAAAATGGTTGTTCAATTGTTTCTGGATCTTTATCCGAAAGTATTTCTGATGAAATAAGATCCTCTATAGCAATTACCTCATAATTAATGATATCAATAGTGTGGCAACGTGCAGCAATGATACACCTGGCTTTTAAGCTACTCACCAGACTGCTGATATCAGATCCGTTAATTGGATCATAAAATATGCTCTTAAGCCCCGATCTGATTAATGCCCAGGCGAGCGGAAGCAATTGCATTTCATCCGAGATCATCACGAATACAGTATCATTATACCTGATGTTTTTTTTCTCCAGGCCATAACAAATGGCAGCTATCTGTGATTTAAGTAACTCGACAGACAGGGTAGCCGCTTTTGTTACAAGAGCAGTCCTGTATGCTATTTTTTCTGATAGGTACATAATAGGTTATGGTTTAATAAGCTGGTATCAGCTGGAAGATTAAAACTCATCACTGATGTCAGCACTGAACAATTGTTTGATATCACTGCCTGAAATCCTTGGAGTGGCATGATATGCACTCACTTTCTGGTAAAGCTCGTCTATTGATTCGTCAAATATGGTCTGTAAAGAATCAGTAAAGAAGTTCCGTTCTTCATTTTCATACCGCTGTGCACCCCATGCAATATAATTGATCAAAGAATTATTTTTGATTAAAATAAATTCCGGTAGCTGCTGTTCACAGGCGGTATACAATACAAATGAGTTTCCATCTTTGCCGGGTAGCTGCTGGTTTTCTGCTATACAGCACTCACATTCATGTTCAAACTTTCCTAGTTCATGGTGATCGATAATCAACTTGCAACCTGTCGCTTTCATCATATTTTCTACCTGCTCTGTTGAAAGTTCGGGGCTTAATGGCAGGTAAGCGGCAGCGGCTTTAAGGATTCCCAACAGAACAATGATGCGCCATTCATTATGATCGAGGTTTATTCCGATGATCTCATTCTTGTTTATAATATGTTTTTTTCGTAGATAATCACTAAACTGATTTGATAATCTGTTCAGTTGTTGATAACTGAGTACATTTCTTTCGAAAACCACGGCAATATCATCCGGAGTATTTTTTACCTGTTCTTCAAACAGTTCAACTATGGTTTTATCACCTGGGCAATCTTCAACTTCCTGATTATATAACAGCAGGTATTCCAATTTTTCCTTTTCATCCATATAATCCAGTATTTCGATTGGCGTTGCCGGCTGCTTAAGCAAGGCAGTCAAAAGATTTTCAAGATGAAGACCTATCTTGTTTGCCGTTTCTTTATAAAACAGATCACTATTATACTCTATATTCATTTGCAACTCTTCCCCGATTTCAATAAAGCCAAATGTCAGGTCGAATTTACTGGCCATGTGCTCTGCCTCTCCGTATTCAGTTACGCTAATATCATCAGCTATTTGTCCAGTTGTTGATTCATTAAGATCTGCATTCTGGAGAACAATAAAAAGATTGAAGAGATGGTTATTGCTGATATTTCCTTGTTTGTTCAATGCATTCATCAGTTCGTCAAAAGGGTAAACCTGATGTTCGTATGCTCCGAATGTTATTTCTTTTACATGTTCAAGTACTTCTTTATAACTTTCTGTTCCTTTTAGTTTAATTCTTAAAGCAAGTGTATTCAAATAGTAGCCGATCTGTCCTTCCAAATCTGCATGTTCTCTTCCGGCAACTGAGGTTCCGGTAATTATATCTTCCTGATGGGTATATCTATAGATCAGAATATTCACTGTAGCCAGTAGCCCCATAAACAAGGTACTGCCCTCGCCTTCTAATAATGTCCTGAATTCTTTAATTAATCCGGCCTTGATCCTTCTGTTAACTGACCCTCCGTTGTATGTTTTTATAGCCGGGCGTGGTTTATCTGTAGGGAACTGGGATACCGGCAGATCGCCTTCAAATTGTTGCAACCAGTAATTCTTATGATAATCCAGCGATTCACCGCTCAGCTGTTCCTGCTGCCAGGCGGCATAATCCTTGTACTGGATCCGCAACGGAGGAAGCGTTAAAGGCATGCCTTTTATATACGCATTGTAATAAGTTAAAAGCTCCCGGATCAGTACACCCATCGACCAGCCATCGCTGATAATATGGTGCATCACATAGGTAAAAACCCATTTATTATCTGCCAGCCGGTATAAACCTGCCCTGAGCAGAGGACCCACTGACAAATTAAAAGGTGTCATGATCGCATCCTGTATCAGCAGCCTCGCTTTTTCATCCTGATCCGGGCTGTTCCTCAGGTCTTCATTGCTGATCCTGAACGCGGATGCTTCTGCATCATGGATATATTGCCGTAAGTCTCCTTTTTCATCTTCCCGGAAAACCGTACGTAAACTCTCATGACGGGAAATCAACTGTTGGAAAGAGTGAAATAGTGCCTGTTCGTCCAGTGCACCTTCGAATATATAGGCGCGTGGTATATTATAAGCGATATTTGCTTCTTCAAATTGGCATGCCATCCAAAATAAATATTGTGCTGACGACAGTTTATAATTTGGTTGTAAAGCTACAGGTTGCAGTGCGGTAAAAGATGTTTTCCGGGATTGCGCGATCAGTCTGGCCTGATCTTCCAATACCCTTACCGCGAACAGTTCCTTTAAGCCAAGCTTTACATGGAAAACTTTATGCACCTGGCTGGATAAACGGGTGGCCTTTAAGCTATGTCCGCCCAGTTCAAAGAAGTTGTCTTTCACACCGATCCCTTCCCTTCCCAGTACCATCTGCCAGATCTCCACCAACCCCGACTCGGTTGGGTTGCGCGGGGCCACATAAACTGAACCCGAAACAAGCTCCACCCCAAGCCCCTTCAGCGATTTCTTATCGGTCTTCCCGTTTGGCAGCAGCGGAAATCGTTCCAGCACAACATAACGGGAAGGCAGCATGTATACCGGAAGTAACCCCAGCAGGTGGCTGTGCAGTCCAGAACCATCCAAAGGACACGAACTTGCCAGATAGGCACACAGCTTACCTTCGCCACCCTCATCACTGTAAAGCACTACCGCATCCTCAATACCTGCATAACCGAGCAGCGCCTGCTCTATCTCCAACGTCTCAATCCGGTAACCCCGGATCTTCACCTGCTCATCCTTACGGCCTACGATCCAGATCAGACCATCAACATCACGGTAGCCAAGGTCTCCCGTACGGTACATCAGCCGGCCTTCCATAAAAGGGTGCGGAACAAACCTCGACGCTTGCTGCAAGGGATCGTTGATATAACCGCCGCAAAGCCCGGCACCGCTGCTGCAAACCTCACCGATCACACCATAGGCGCACAACTGGTCCTCCCCAGACAAAATGTAAACCTGCGTGTTACGTATAGGGTAACCCGCAGGGATCCGGTAAGAACAGCCTTCACCGGGAACCGGTACCTGGTAAGAAACCGTAACGTCCGAACTCTCCGTCTGACCATAAGTATTTACAACCTTAAGCCCGGGGTTGCCCGCATAACAGCGCCCCACCAGCTGCGCGCTCAGCGGCTCCCCGGTCAAAATCAGGTAATCCACACCCGGCAGCGGAAGGTATTCCTCGTGAAGCAGGTATTCCTGAAGCTGAGAGGGGATAACCTCCAAGACACGGCAGCCATAAACTGAAACCTTCGCCAGCAGCTGGTAAATGTCACGAAGTTCCTCATTGCTGCACAGGACCAAAAGACCACCATGCACCAGCGGATACCAAAACTGCCACAGCCCCCCAACAAAATGAAGCGCAGAGTTGTGGCACAGTGCTCCCCCTCCAAGCCCGCAGAGAAGATCATCCTTGCTGTACAGATGGTTCAGCACACCGCCGTGAAGGAGCACGCAGCCCTTGGGACGGCCGCTGGATCCAGAGGTATAGATCACGTAGGCCGGGGCTTCCGCTTCGGTTTGACCGCCAAGCGCGCCAACTGAAAAAGTATCCGATACCGCTATAAAAGCATCCACCAATCCACCGTCTATCTTCAGGCTGCAACCGCTATCCTCAAGGATATAGGAGATCCGGTCGGCAGGATAATCCACATCGATGGGAACACAGCAGCATCCGATCTTCAATACCGCAAGTGTTGCGATGACCAGCCATTCGTTCCGCTCCAGGCAAACGCCCGCAAAAACGCCCCTTGAAAGACCGTGCACGTCACGAAGGTAGTGCCCGAGACGGTTGGAAAGCCCGTCCAGTTCACCGTAGCTCAACGCCACGCCCCCAAAAACAAGGGCCGGGGAATCAGGCGTTTTTTCAGCCTGGGTAATGAACAGGTCAACCACGCTCCCGGATACGGGAACATCAAATGCGGTGGCATTGAAATCAAACAGCAGCTTCTCCCGCTCCAATTCGGGCAGGTACACAAGCTTGCAAACCGATTCCATAGGAGCAGCCACAACAGAACAGAGCAGCTGTTCCAGGTGAGCGCCCAACCGGCAAACCGTAGAACGGTCGTAAAGGTCACTGTTATATTCGATGCCCAGATCAAGCCCGGAACCGCTTTCCGTAAAGTAAAAGCTCAGGTCGAACTTGCTGATCAAATGCTCGCCTCCGGAATAGGCACGAACCTGTAAATCCCCACCTTCAACAGCTTCAATCCCAGCGAGGCCATCCGTATTCTGTAAAACCAACAGCACATCAAACAGCGGGCTGCGACCCATATCCCGTTCCAGCGAAAGCGAATCAATCAGCTCATCAAAGGGATAGGACTGGTGATCGTAAGCACCAAGCGTGACAGACCTCACCATGGACAGTACCGAAAGGTAACTGTCGCTGCCCTTGAAACGGCTCCGCAAGGCCAGCGTGTTCACATAGAAGCCCAGCTGGTCCTCCAGATCGACATGTTCACGGCCCGCGATAGGGCTCCCGATAACCATATCATCCTGCCCGCTGTAACGGTAGAACAGCACATTGAGCGCAGCCAGAAGACCCATGAACAACGTACTGCCCTCATCCAGCAAAAGCCCTTTCAGACCCCTCAGCGTAGATGCACCGATATGCCGGCGGACAAACCCGCCGTTATAGGTCTTCACCACAGGGCGGGGACGGTCAGAGGGAAGTTCCAGCACAGGCAGATCGCCCGAAAAAACGTCCAGCCAGTAAGACCTGTGACCATCCAGGGAACCGCCGGATAGCTGCCCCTGCTGCCATGAGGCATAATCCTTATACTGGATCCGCAAAGGCGGAAGGCTCAAACGGGTACCCTTCACATAACCATCGTAATGGCCTAGCAGCTCCCGGAGCAAAATGTCCATCGACCAGCCATCGCTGATGATGTGGTGAAGCGTATAGGTGAAAACGTAACGTCCTCCACCAAGATCATATAAAGAGGCACGGAGCAGCGGACCGGTGGAAAGGTCAAAGGCAAGCGCCTGTTCTGAACGTAAAGCTGATGCTACCGCACTTTCCGATGGTACGGCAGCAGACAGGTCTGCAAGGCTGATCCTAAAGCCCAGTTCAGAAGGGCTCAGCACCACCTGGCGGACCTCTCCCGAGGCTTCCTCACGGAAAACGGTCCGGAGTACCTCGTGACGCCCGATCAGTTCCCCAAAAGCATAAGACAGACCGTCAACATCCAGAAAACCTTCAAAAACATAAACCGCAGGCATATTGTAAGCAACGCTCCCTTCAGAAAACTGGCTCAGCACCCACAAACGGCGCTGCGCTGAGGATAAAGCGTAGCTGGCCTGAACTTCAACCGGGACCAGTGGTAAAAAAGATATGGCCTGCGATTCACTGATCAGCAGCGCCTGCTCTTCCAGTACAGGTTTTGCAAAAAGATCCTTCAGGCCCAGCTTAACACCAAACTCCTTATAGATCTGGCTGGCCAGACGCGTTGCCTTAAGGCTATGTCCGCCCAGTTCGAAAAAACTGTCCAGCACACCGATCTCATCCCGGGATAAAACACCCGACCATATCGCCGCCAGTTTCTCCTCGGTATGGTTGCGAGGGGCAACATAAACCCTTCCTGAAGATAGGCCCGCCCCATCAACCGGGGGAAGCCTTTTCTTGTCCACTTTCCCGTTAGCGGTCAGCGGTAAAACAGCAAGCGGGATAAAATAACCCGGAAGCATGTAGGCCGGAAGAAGATCGGAAAGGTAGGAACGTATATCCACCAGCTGCAGCGCAACAGAACTTACCAGGTAGGCCGCTAGTTCTTTATCCCCTGAAACACCATCAATGGCAACAACAACTGATGAATCGATCTGAGGATGGCCCTCAAGCGCCTGCTCGATCTCGCCAACCTCGATACGGTATCCACGGATCTTTACCTGGTCATCAATACGACCCATAAAATCAATATCGCCATCGGGTAACCACCTCGCCAGATCGCCCGTTCTGTAAATACGTTGTCCTTGCTTATAAGGATTGTTTACAAATTTAGACGCAGTTAATGCCGGTTGATTCAAATAACCCGGCGAAACACCAGCCCCTCCTATATATATTTCACCTGCAACCCCAATAGGGCAAAGTGTATTTTTTTCTCCCAGAATATATATATCCGTTCCTGTAATAGGCTTACCTATTAAAACAGGCATATTTTCATCCAGTTCCTTAACAATACATCCTACTGTAGCTTCTGTAGGACCATATTCGTTATAGATTTTTATTTCTGGATTAATTGCTTTTAAAATTTTTATTTGTTCTGTTGTTACCTGTTCCCCTCCAACTATGGCACATTGCATAGAGGATGAAGAGAGATTAAGATGTTTTAGCAGGTAAATATGTGATGGCGTAAGCTTAATACAATCTATACCACTTTCTTCACTAAAACTATGAGTCAATACTATAGTAAGCTCCTCTCTCTGGTTATAAATCAGCAGCTTTCCGCCTATTGTTAACGGGCAGAATATAGAGGTTACTGTAAGGTCAAATGAAAAAGAAGTGTACAGTCCAAAATTACCTGAACCCGGATAATAATCATTTGCCCACTGTATGTAACTACAAACATTACCATTAGTAATTGTACAACCTTTTGGCTTTCCTGTAGATCCAGAAGTATAAATCACATAGGCAAGGTGTTCTGAACCGGTTGCAACAGCCCGGTTTTTTGAACTGTATTCTGCAGCCTGCGATTTAAAAAGTTCCAGTTCTGCAATGTTGATCAACACCTTGCAGCCACTATCTGATCGCATATAAGCAACACGCTCTTCAGGATAGTCAGGATCTATAGGAACATATGCCCCGCCGGATTTTAATGCTGCCAATATCGATATCACCATCCATTCGCTCCTTTCAAGGTGAATACCGATCAGGTCGTCGGGCTCGATCGAATACCGGTTGCGCAGGTAGCTGGCCAACTGATTGGACAAGCTGTTCAATTCCCCATAACTCATCTCCCGGTCTTCGAAAACCAGGGCAGTACGCTGGGCATCCTTCATCACCTGCAACTCAAACAGACCGATCAGGGTCTTATCACGCGGATAATCTGCAGCGGTCATATTAAACTCCAGCAGTAATTCCTCTTCTTCTGATTTATTCAGGAAGATCAGATCTTCAACCGGTAGATCAGGCGAAGCGATTATCGATTCCAGTAACTGCACCAGGTGCCTGCCTATGCGCTCGGCGGTAGCTATTTCATACAGATCGCTGTTGTATTCCAGTGTCAGGCCCAGCCCGATATCTGTTGCTGCAAAATAAAAGGTCAGGTCGAACTTGCTGATTTCATGGCTACCGCCTTCATAAGCGCTCACCTTTAAGCCCGAAATTAAATCATCTCCCTGTACCTGGACATCAGTGTCCTGCAATACCACCATGATATCAAACAATGCATTCCGGCTCATATCACGCTGTAAAGACAGTTCATCCACCAGTTCATCAAATGGATAAGCCTGATGCTCGTACGCCCCAAGGGTTAATGATTTTACCCCCGCCAGTACACAACGGTAACTCTCTGTTCCCTTAAAACGGCTTCGGAGGGCAAGTGTATTCACATAAAAACCCAGCTGGTTTTCCAGATCGGCATGTTCCCTGCCTGCTATAGGGCTACCAATAATCATATCTTCCTGATTGCTGTAACGGTGCAATAGTACATTCACTGTGGCCAGCAGTCCCATAAACAAAGTGCTGCCCTCTTCCTGAAGCAGGTCATGTAATCCTTTCAGTACCGAACTGCCTATCTTTTGATGAACAAAACCTCCGTTGTATGTTTTTACAGCCGGGCGTGGTTTATCTGTAGGGAACTGGGATACTGGCAGATCGCCTTCAAATTGTTGCAACCAGTAATTCTTATGATAATCCAGCGATTCACCGCTCAGCTGTTCCTGCTGCCAGGCGGCATAATCCTTGTACTGGATCCGCAACGGAGGAAGCGTTAAAGGCATGCCTTTTATATACGCACTGTAATAAGTTAAAAGCTCCCGGATCAGTACACCCATCGACCAGCCATCGCTGATAATATGGTGCATCACATAGGTAAAAACCCATTTATTATCTGCCAGCCGGTATAAACCTGCCCTGAGCAGAGGACCCACTGACAAATCAAAAGGTGTCATGATCGCATCCTGTATCAGCAGCCTCGCTTTTTCATCCTGATCCGGGCTGTTCCTCAGGTCTTCATTGCTGATCCTGAACGCGGATGCTTCTGCATCATGGATATATTGCCGTAAGTCTCCTTTTTCATCTTCCCGGAAAACCGTACGTAAACTCTCATGACGGGAAATCAACTGTTGAAAGGAGTGAAATAGTACCTGTTCGTCCAGTGCACCTTCGAACACAAAGGTACCAGACATATTATAAGCGATATTACTTTCCTCAAACTGGCTTAAAACCCATAGGCGGCGTTGTGCTGACGACAGTTTATAATTTGGTTGTAAAGCTACAGGTTGCAGTGCGGTAAAAGATGTTTTCCGGGATTGCGCGATCAGTCTGGCCTGATCTTCCAATACCCTTACCGCGAACAGTTCCTTTAAGCCAAGCTTTACATGGAAAACTTTATGCACCTGGCTGGATAAACGGGTGGCCTTTAAGCTATGTCCGCCCAGTTCAAAGAAGTTGTCTTTCACACCGATCCCTTCCCTTCCCAGTACCATCTGCCAGATCTCCACCAACCCCGACTCGGTTGGGTTGCGCGGGGCCACATAAACTGAACCCGAAACAAGCTCCACCCCAAGCCCCTTCAGCGATTTCTTATCGGTCTTCCCGTTTGGCAGCAGCGGAAATCGTTCCAGCACAACATAACGGGAAGGCAGCATGTATACCGGAAGTAACCCCAGCAGGTGGCTGTGCAGTCCAGAACCATCCAAAGGACACGAACTTGCCAGATAGGCACACAGCTTACCTTCGCCACCCTCATCACTGTAAAGCACTACCGCATCCTCAATACCTGCATAACCGAGCAGCGCCTGCTCTATCTCCAACGTCTCAATCCGGTAACCCCGGATCTTCACCTGCTCATCCTTACGGCCTACGATCCAGATCAGACCATCAACATCACGGTAGCCAAGGTCTCCCGTACGGTACATCAGCCGGCCTTCCATAAAAGGGTGCGGAACAAACCTCGACGCTTGCTGCAAGGGATCGTTGATATAACCGCCGCAAAGCCCGGCACCGCTGCTGCAAACCTCACCGATCACACCATAGGCGCACAACTGGTCCTCCCCAGACAAAATGTAAACCTGCGTGTTACGTATAGGGTAACCCGCAGGGATCCGGTAAGAACAGCCTTCACCGGGAACCGGTACCTGGTAAGAAACCGTAACGTCCGAACTCTCCGTCTGACCATAAGTATTTACAACCTTAAGCCCGGGGTTGCCCGCATAACAGCGCCCCACCAGCTGCGCGCTCAGCGGCTCCCCGGTCAAAATCAGGTAATCCACACCCGGCAGCGGAAGGTATTCCTCGTGAAGCAGGTATTCCTGAAGCTGAGAGGGGATAACCTCCAAGACACGGCAGCCATAAACTGAAACCTTCGCCAGCAGCTGGTAAATGTCACGAAGTTCCTCATTGCTGCACAGGACCAAAAGACCACCATGCACCAGCGGATACCAAAACTGCCACAGCCCCCCAACAAAATGAAGCGCAGAGTTGTGGCACAGTGCTCCCCCTCCAAGCCCGCAGAGAAGATCATCCTTGCTGTACAGATGGTTCAGCACACCGCCGTGAAGGAGCACGCAGCCCTTGGGACGGCCGCTGGATCCAGAGGTATAGATCACGTAGGCCGGGGCTTCCGCTTCAGTTTGACCGCCAAGCGCGCCAACTGAAAAAGTATCCGATACCGCTATAAAAGCATCCACCAATCCACCGTCTATCTTCAGGCTGCAACCGCTATCCTCAAGGATATAGGAGATCCGGTCGGCAGGATAATCCACATCGATGGGAACACAGCAGCATCCGATCTTCAATACCGCAAGTGTTGCGATGACCAGCCATTCGTTCCGCTCCAGGCAAACGCCCGCAAAAACGCCCCTTGAAAGACCGTGCACGTCACGAAGGTAGTGCCCGAGACGGTTGGAAAGCCCGTCCAGTTCACCGTAGCTCAACGCCACGCCCCCAAAAACAAGGGCCGGGGAATCAGGCGTTTTTTCAGCCTGGGTAATGAACAGGTCAACCACGCTCCCGGATACGGGAACATCAAATGCGGTGGCATTGAAATCAAACAGCAGCTTCTCCCGCTCCAATTCGGGCAGGTACACAAGCTTGCAAACCGATTCCATAGGAGCAGCCACAACAGAACAGAGCAGCTGTTCCAGGTGAGCGCCCAACCGGCAAACCGTAGAACGGTCGTAAAGGTCACTGTTATATTCGATGCCCAGATCAAGCCCGGAACCGCTTTCCGTAAAGTAAAAGCTCAGGTCGAACTTGCTGATCAAATGCTCGCCTCCGGAATAGGCACGAACCTGTAAATCCCCACCTTCAACAGCTTCAATCCCAGCGAGGCCATCCGTATTCTGTAAAACCAACAGCACATCAAACAGCGGGCTGCGACCCATATCCCGTTCCAGCGAAAGCGAATCAATCAGCTCATCAAAGGGATAGGACTGGTGATCGTAAGCACCAAGCGTGACAGACCTCACCATGGACAGTACCGAAAGGTAACTGTCGCTGCCCTTGAAACGGCTCCGCAAGGCCAGCGTGTTCACATAGAAGCCCAGCTGGTCCTCCAGATCGACATGTTCACGGCCCGCGATAGGGCTCCCGATAACCATATCATCCTGCCCGCTGTAACGGTAGAACAGCACATTGAGCGCAGCCAGAAGACCCATGAACAACGTACTGCCCTCATCCAGCAAAAGGCCTTTCAGACCCCTCAGCGTAGATGCACCGATATGCCGGCGGACAAACCCGCCGTTATAGGTCTTCACCACAGGGCGGGGACGGTCAGAGGGAAGTTCCAGCACAGGCAGATCGCCCGAAAAAACGTCCAGCCAGTACGACCTGTGACCATCCAGGGAACCGCCGGATAGCTGCCCCTGCTGCCATGAGGCATAATCCTTATACTGGATCCGCAAAGGCGGAAGGCTCAAACGGGTACCCTTCACATAACCATCGTAATGGCCCAGCAGCTCCCGGAGCAAAATGTCCATCGACCAGCCATCGCTGATGATGTGGTGAAGCGTATAGGTGAAAACGTAACGTCCTCCACCAAGATCATATAAAGAGGCACGGAGCAGCGGACCGGTGGAAAGGTCAAAGGCAAGCGCCTGTTCTGAACGTAAAGCTGATGCTACCGCACTTTCCGATGGTACGGCAGCAGACAGGTCTGCAAGGCTGATCCTAAAGCCCAGTTCAGAAGGGCTCAGCACCACCTGGCGGACCTCTCCCGAGGCTTCCTCACGGAAAACGGTCCGGAGTACCTCGTGACGCCCGATCAGTTCCCCAAAAGCATAAGACAGACCGTCAACATCCAGAAAACCTTCAAAAACATAAACCGCAGGCATATTGTAAGCAACGCTCCCTTCAGAAAACTGGCTCAGCACCCACAAACGGCGCTGCGCTGAGGATAAAGCGTAGCTGGGTTGTAAAGAAATTGCAGGAATTTCTGATTTTAATAATTGATTAAAACCGCCTTGATCATTATCGGATAAAAAGCGGATAAGTTCCTCTTTTTTCTCCTTTATTGCAGCAATTATTTCAGGGTCAGGGTTTGCGTGATTAGAAAAGACGGTCAATTTACCATCAACTACTTTCAGCAAAATCTGATGATCACTTATCTGCTTTAATAGTTTCCTCATATTTCAATCTGTAGCATTTGTTCTTTATTTTCTTCCTGTTTTTGCTGATCAAGAAGAAACACAATTTGTTCGCAGATAGCTTCAACTGTTGGCTCTTTAAAAAGGCTCTGAATATTAATGCGAACCAGAAAAACATTAGTTATTCTGGCCAGTAACTGTGCTGCCTTTAAGCTATGCCCTCCTAGGGCAAAAAAATCATCTTTAACACCTATTTTTTCTCGTTTCAGTATTTCTTCCCACACCTGAACCATTTTTGTCTCCATTTCATTTCTGGGAGCCACGTAGGTTATGCCAGATGATATTTCTAATTCTTCTGCAGGGGCAGGCAATTTTTTTCTATCGATCTTGCCGTTTGCTGTTAAAGGGAATTCTTCCAGTTGTATATAATGTATCGGAAGCATATAAAAAGGTAATATGCTGCTTAGATGAGTTCTTAACTGCAAGGCATTAACATTTGTATCTGCAATAAAATAGGCTACAAGTTCTTGTTCTCCCTGACCATTATGCTTAGTTAATACAACAGCAGCATTTATACCGGCATAACTTTGTAATGCACTTTCAATTTCTCCTGGTTCAATCCGATACCCTCTTATCTTAACCTGGTTATCCTTACGTCCCAGATACACAATGTTACCATCAGGCAGCCATTTACCTAAATCACCCGTTCTGTACATTTTCTTTCCAATGCTGAAAGGATGGGATACAAATTTTTCAGCAGTTAATATGGGTTGGTTCAGATAACCTCTTGCCAATCCATCTCCACTAATACAGATTTCTCCTGGCACTCCTATCGGTTGTAACTGATAATTCTCTCCTGTGATATAAATCTGGGTGTTCCATATCGGCTGCCCGATAAGGCTTTGCGTATCCTGATCAGATGTAGTAAATGCAGTAACATCAATTGAGGCTTCTGTTGGGCCATAAAGGTTATGAATGGGCACAGTCATTACCGAATACCAGCTACGAATGGTTTCTATCGGCAACGCTTCCCCGCTGGTGATCACGTTTTTCAGACTTTTAAGTCTACGTACAATATCCTGCTGATGAAATAATGCAGAAATAAATGCATTCAACATTCCTGGTACGAAGTGTAAACAAGAAACCTGTTGCTGTTCTATAAGAGACAAAATGCGTTCAGGTGATCCGATGTCTTCTTTTTTACATAACACCATTTTAGTTCCCCAGCATAGTGGCAGAAACAATTCCCATACTGAAACATCAAATGTAAAAGTGGTTTTTTGCAGGATAATATCCTCCTCTCCGAAACCATATTGTTTCCACATCCATTCGAGCCTATTTACGATCCCTTTATTTGTTAACATACAACCCTTTGGCTTTCCCGTAGATCCAGAGGTATAAATCACATAGGCAAGGTGTTCTGAACCGGTTGCAACAGCCTGGTTTTCTGAACTGTATTCTGCGGCCTGCGATTTAAAAAGTTCCAGTTCTGAAATGTTGATCAACACCTTGCAGCCACTATCTGATCGCATATAAGCAACACGCTCTTCAGGATAGTCAGGATCTATAGGAACATATGCCCCGCCGGATTTTAATGCTGCCAATATCGATATCACCATCCATTCGCTCCTTTCAAGGTGAATACCGATCAGGTCGTCGGGCTCGATCGAATACCGGTTGCGCAGGTAGCTGGCCAACTGATTGGACAAGCTGTTCAACTCCCCATAACTCATCTCCCGGTCTTCGAAAACCAGGGCAGTACGCTGGGCATCCTTCATCACCTGCAACTCAAACAGACCGATCAGGGTCTTATCACGCGGATAATCTGCAGCGGTCATATTAAACTCCAGCAGTAATTCCTCTTCTTCTGATTTATTCAGGAAGATCAGATCTTCAACCGGTAGATCAGGCGAAGCGATTATCGATTCCAGTAACTGCACCAGGTGCCTGCCTATGCGCTCGGCGGTAGCTATTTCATACAGATCGCTGTTGTATTCCAGTGTCAGGCCCAGCCCGATATCTGTTGCTGCAAAATAAAAGGTCAGGTCGAACTTGCTGATTTCATGGCTACCGCCTTCATAAGCGCTCACCTTTAAGCCCGAAATTAAATCATCTCCCTGTACCGGGACATCAGTGTCCTGCAATACCACCATGATATCAAACAATGCATTCCGGCTCATATCACGCTGTAAAGACAGTTCATCCACCAGTTCATCAAATGGATAAGCCTGATGCTCGTACGCCCCAAGAGTTAGTGATTTTACCCCCGCCAGTACACAACGGTAACTCTCTGTTCCCTTAAAACGGCTCCGGAGGGCAAGTGTATTCACATAAAAACCCAGCTGGTTTTCCAGATCGGCATGTTCCCTGCCTGCTATAGGGCTACCAATAATCATATCTTCCTGATTGCTGTAACGGTGCAATAGTACATTCACTGTGGCCAGCAGTCCCATAAACAAAGTGCTGCCCTCTTCCTGAAGCAGGTCCTGTAATCCTTTCAGTACCGAACTGCCTATCTTTTGATGAACAAAACCTCCGTTGTATGTTTTTACAGCCGGGCGTGGTTTATCTGTAGGGAACTGGGATACCGGCAGATCGCCTTCAAATTGTTGCAACCAGTAATTCTTATGATAATCCAGCGATTCACCGCTCAGCTGTTCCTGCTGCCAGGCGGCATAATCCTTGTACTGGATCCGCAACGGAGGAAGCGTTAAAGGCATGCCTTTTATATACGCACTGTAATAAGTTAAAAGCTCCCGGATCAGTACACCCATCGACCAGCCATCGCTGATAATATGGTGCATCACATAGGTAAAAACCCATTTATTATTTGCCAGCCGGTATAAACCTGCCCTGAGCAGAGGACCCACTGACAAATCAAAAGGTGTGTTAGATGCTGACTGTATAATAATTGGTAATTCTTCAGCAGGAGACTCTGAATGAGATAAGTTATGTAATTTAATTTCAAAGCCAGATGATTCTGGGGGAAGAACAAACTGATGTACCTCTCCATATTCATCTGCGCGGAATATTGTTCTCAGTATTTCATGACGTGAAATTAATTGTTCAAATGCATATTGGAGTGCTTTTTGGTCTAAAAAACCTTCAAAAACATATACTGCTGGTAAATGATAAGCAGCACTGCCTTCAGAAAATTGATTTAAAACCCATAAACGGCGCTGTGCAGATGATAAGGCATAGTGCGCTTGCAAAGCCACAGGTTTTAATGCCTCAAAAGATGTTTTTTTGGATTGCTGTATTAGAACCGCCTGTTCTTCCAGCACGGTTACATCAAACAATTCCTTAAGATCAAGTTTAACATTAAAAACCTTATGGAGCTGGCTGGATAAGCGTGTGGCTTTTAAACTATGTCCGCCCAGATCAAAGAAATTATCTTTTACACCGATATTTTCACGACCAAGTACTTCTTCCCATATTTTTACCAGTTTCTTTTCAGTTTCATTGCGGGGGGCAATATATTCTGTTTGCGATTGTAAGCCCAGTTCTTCTGGATTAGGTAGTTGTCTTTTATCCAATTTGCCATTTATGGTAAAAGGAAATTCACTTAACTCAACAAAATAAGCAGGAACCATATATCCTGGTAGTGAATCTTTCATAAAGGTTCTGATTTCATTCCTTAAGTTTCCTTCTACACTCCATTGTTTAACCGACTGATGAACTTCTTTAGGTTCTGAATTAAAATATCTGACCATGTTGCCGGCTATGGCGTATACATCATATAGTGCTGTCCCGTTTAAGTACGCATTTTGATTAATCTGGATATTGAATCCGTGCGAGGTTAACAGTGTTTTAATTAATTCCAGTCTTCCATCTATATCGTGAATTTCGAGAACAATCTGTTTAATTTTCTTCCAGTCTTCTGCTAAAATACCATTCAATACGTCCAGTTCGCTCTTCTCTACATCTATCTTTAGGTAATCGATTTGTGTAATCCCATGTTCAGCAATTATTTGTGAAAGGGATTTTAATTTACATTCAAATTTTTCCGTTATCAACCTGTCTTTTAACAACTCATTTACTTCTCCATCTGTTAAATCAGTTTGGCTGTCGCCTTCCTTATTCAGTATGGTTTGTTTTACGGTTTCTGTAATATCTTCTCCTTCCGAATAACGGCTGGAAAGAACAGTGGCATTAGGAAAATAACTAAAAACTGCCGTTTCTTCCCGATCAGAGATCCCGATATTGAACACATTATAATCATAAGGGTATAGCGATGTATTTAAACGCAATAATTCGAACGTAGGTGGCAAGGGCTCGAAAGAAAAAACTTTTACATTTTTAGCCTGCATACCTGCAAATACTGAGAACATACCAATATTGGCTCCAATATCAACAATACAGGCATTATCAGGAATGGTGATTCCATATTTCAGATAACACTGCTCCACAAAAACCTCCTCGTACAGAAACTGCAATTCAGTTTTGTTATAGGCATAAAGATCAAGATCTGTAGATAATCCATAAAGTTTTGCACCTGCAGGCAATCCCTTTTTACTGTTTTCAAGGACTTTATCTGTTTTATATCCAAATTCTTTTTTTGGTATATAATAGGCAACCAGGTTTTTATTCCCTTGCCAGTCATCTTTAGCCAATACAACAGCTTGTTTAACTCCGGCATGCGTAAGTAGTATCTGCTCTACTTCTCTAGGTTCTACACGGTAACCTCTGATTTTAACCTGGTCATCTTTTCTTCCTGTAAACTCGATGTTCCCGTCAGGGAGCCAGCATCCAATATCTCCGGTTTTATATATGCGTTCTCCTGGATGATATGGACTAAAAGTAAATTTTTCGGCGGTCAAATCAGGCTGATTCAGGTATTCCTTTGCCAGCCCCGGACCTGCGATACATAACTCTCCGTGCACACCAACAGGCACTATAGTCAGATTATTGTCCAATATATATATTCTAGCATTAAATGCCGGTTTTCCAATCAGGATCCTGTTGTCAGGTTCCAATTGTGCAACTACACAGCCAACAGTTGCTTCTGTTGGGCCATACTCGTTGTATATCTTAATATCCGGATTAATACTCTTTAAAATTGCAAGGTGTTCATTCCTAATGGCCTCTCCTCCAACGATTGCACATAACAGGGTTGAAGAATGAATGTCCAGATCCTTTAACAAAAGGATATGCGAAGGCGTAAGCTTTATACTATTAATCGTATTATTATCACTAAACTGGTCTTTTAAAACTGCTGTAATATCCTGGTAGTGACTATAAATGTGTAAACGGCCTCCCTGACTCAAAGTACAGAATATACTGGTTACAGTGAGGTCGAACGATAATGAGGTATATAATCCAAAACTAGGATCATCAATCGCATCGAAGTAATAACCATTTGCTCCCTGTACATAATTTGAAAGATTATTGTAAGTAATCGCACAGCCTTTAGGGTTTCCTGTAGATCCCGAGGTATAGATCACATAGGCCAGGTCACCAGGTTCAGCCGGTACTTTTACAGCTACCGGAAAATCTTTAATGATATCGAGCTGGATATCTATTGCAAAAACTTCTCCTTCATAATCGTAGGCAGGAAGATCAAAAATATAATCAGAAGTAGTAACCAATACCCTTAAACCAGTATCCTGAAGAATATACTTCTTCCTTGCTAAAGGATATTCAGGATCTATCGGAACATAGGCTGCTCCCGACTTCAGAATACCTAATATAGAAACAATCATCTTTTCAGACCTGTCCAACATAACCCCTACCAAATCATTTGCAGCAATCCCGGAATTTGTTTTCAGGTAATTGGCCAGATCATCCGACCTTTTGTTAAGCGCTGCATAACTTAATGATTCTCCTTCAAATGTCAGGGCGGTATTTTCCGGATTCTTTTTAACCTGTACTTCAAACAGCTCTAATATTGATTTTACTGGATTGTTATCAGTAGGAACAGGATTAAAAATTTCGAGCAAATGATATTGTTCATCTTCAGCTATATAGTTCAGTTTATTAATGGGTAACAGCGGGTTGGTTACAATAGCTGATAATAGGGTATTAAAATTAACGGCCATACGGGCCATGGTTTCACGGTCAAACAGATCGCTGTTATATTCCAGGTCCAGTTTTAATCCGTCAGGGAGTGCAGTAAAAAAGAAGGTAAGATCAAATTTGCTGGTTACATTAACACTGGCTTCATAATTGGAGACTTTAATATCCTTTAAATTACCGAAAGTAGCAGTATCAATAATATCGTTACCTTTCATCTCTATCATCACATCAAACAGTGGGTTTCTGTTTTGATCCCACTGTGTTTCTAGTGCGCCCACCACTTCATCAAATGGATAAATTTTATGTTCGTTAGCTTCCAGCACCACTTGTTTAATCCTGGCAAGCAGATCTTTGAAATGATCTGTTCCCTTAAACTTTGTTCTCAGTGCCAAAGTATTTACATAGAAACCGATCTGATCTTCTAAAACAATATCTTCCCTACCCGCTACAACCCTGCCAACAATAATGTCTTCCTGTGCAGTATACCTGAACAATAACGTATTTAGAATGGCCATTAACCCCATAAACATTGTTCCTGCCTGATCGTGACAAAGTTGCTGTAGTTTACCAACTGCATCCTGATTTAACAGCAAACTGCTTACAGCCCCGTTATACGTTTTAATGGCATTACGTGGCCGATCTATCGGTAACTTTAAACTAGGCAGATCACCCTCAAATTGTTTCATCCAATAGCTTTTGTGCTCATCAAATGCACCATTATTCAATTGTTCCCGTTGCCAGGCTGCATAGTCTTTGTACTGGATCGGCAACGGTGTTAAAGGGCTTATTTCGTGGCGAATACCTGCATTATAAACTTGTAGCAATTCTTTGATTAATACTTTCATTGACCAGGCATCATTGATAATGTGATGCATTGTACAGCAGAAGATCCATTTGTTATCTTCAAGCTGATAAAGGCTTGCCCTGAGTAGGGGTCCGGAAATTAAGTCGAAAGATTGAATAGCTTCTTGTGCTACAATCTGCTGTATATTCTCCTCCTGTTCTCGGTCTTGTCTGAGATCAGCATAATTAATTTTAAAGCCACAGGCATCTGCTTCCTTAATAAACTGCCTGACTTCTCCCTTGGCATCATCCTTGAATACAGTCCTTAAAATCTCATGTCTTTCCAGTAAAATATGAAAACTATGTTCAAATACAGTTGTATTAAGATTTCCTTCAAAAAGATAAACGGCCGGCATATTGTAAGCTACGCTGCCTGTAAATTGACTTAAAATCCATAAACTTCGCTGAGATGATGACAATGGATAGTGATCTTTTTTTGAGGTGGGCCTAATGTTATATTGTACCGGATTATTGATCGTAATTCCAGATAAATACGCAACAATTTCTTCTTTATGTGCTTTTATGGTAGAGATAAGGTCTTCTGTTAGTACCCCGTTTGGAGCATTAATAATTAATTCTCCATTAAGTACGTCAATCAAGATTTCTTTTTCTTCCAGGGTTAAAATAAGGTTGCTGATCATTTGGCGATAAATTATTTGTGAATAATTGGTTAAAAAGGAGTATTTATAATTTTATAATTTCTCTTGACGCTTCTGCATCGTGATTGAATGCTCTTGATTTCTGAACCCATGCTATTTTCCTGATCAGCTCACTAAGACTATGTATATCAGGATATTGAAAAACATCTTTTAAGGTAATGCTAACGTTAAAATCCTGCTTTATTTTATTTACCATAGTTGTTGCTTTCAAGCTATGCCCGCCCAGTTCAAAGAAGTTGTCTTTCACACCGATCCCTTCCCTTCCCAGTACCATCTGCCAGATCTCCACCAACCCCGACTCGGTTGGGTTGCGCGGGGCCACATAAACTGAACCCGAAACAAGCTCCACCCCAAGCCCCTTCAGCGATTTCTTATCGGTCTTCCCGTTTGGCAGCAACGGAAATCGTTCCAGCACAACATAACGGGAAGGCAGCATGTATACCGGAAGTAACCCCAGCAGGTGGCTGTGCAGTCCAGAACCATCCAAAGGACACGAACTTGCCAGATAGGCACACAGCTTACCTTCGCCACCCTCATCACTGTAAAGCACTACCGCATCCTCAATACCTGCATAACCGAGCAGCGCCTGCTCTATCTCCAACGTCTCAATCCGGTAACCCCGGATCTTCACCTGCTCATCCTTACGGCCTACGATCCAGATCAGACCATCAACATCACGGTAGCCAAGGTCTCCCGTACGGTACATCAGCCGGCCTTCCATAAACGGGTGCGGAACAAACCTCGACGCTTGCTGCAAAGGATCGTTGATATAACCGCCGCAAAGCCCGGCACCGCTGCTGCAAACCTCACCGATCACACCATAGGCGCACAACTGGTCCTCCCCAGACAAAATGTAAACCTGCGTGTTACGTATAGGGTAACCCGCAGGGATCCGGTAAGAACAGCCTTCACCGGGAACCGGTACCTGGTAAGAAACCGTAACGTCCGAACTCTCCGTCTGACCATAAGTATTTACAACCTTAAGCCCGGGGTTGCCTGCATAACAGCGCCCCACCAGCTGCGCGCTCAGCGGCTCCCCGGTCAAAATCAGGTAATCCACACCCGGCAGCGGAAGGTATTCCTCGTGAAGCAGGTATTCCTGAAGCTGAGAGGGGATAACCTCCAAGACACGGCAGCCATAAACTGAAACCTTCGCCAGCAGCTGGTAAATGTCACGAAGTTCCTCATTGCTGCACAGGACCAAAAGACCACCATGCACCAGCGGATACCAAAACTGCCACAGCCCCCCAACAAAATGAAGCGCAGAGTTGTGGCACAGTGCTCCCCCTCCAAGCCCGCAGAGAAGATCATCCTTGCTGTACAGATGGTTCAGCACACCGCCGTGAAGGAGCACGCAGCCCTTGGGACGGCCGCTGGATCCAGAGGTATAGATCACGTAGGCCGGGGCTTCCGCTTCGGTTTGACCGCCAAGCGCGCCAACTGAAAAAGTATCCGATACCGCTATAAAAGCATCCACCAATCCACCGTCTATCTTCAGGCTGCAACCGCTATCCTCAAGGATATAGGAGATCCGGTCGGCAGGATAATCCACATCGATGGGAACACAGCAGCATCCGATCTTCAATACCGCAAGTGTTGCGATGACCAGCCATTCGTTCCGCTCCAGGCAAACGCCCGCAAAAACGCCCCTTGAAAGACCGTGCACGTCACGAAGGTAGTGCCCAAGACGGTTGGAAAGCCCGTCCAGTTCACCGTAGCTCAACGCCACGCCCCCAAAAACAAGGGCCGGGGAATCAGGCGTTTTTTCAGCCTGGGTAATGAACAGGTCAACCACGCTCCCGGATAAGGGAACATCAAATGCGGTGGCATTGAAATCAAACAACAGCTTCTCCCGCTCCAATTCGGGCAGGTACACAAGCTTGCAAACCGATTCCATAGGAGCAGCCACAACAGAACAGAGCAGCTGTTCCAGGTGAGCGCCCAACCGGCAAACCGTAGAACGGTCGTAAAGGTCACTGTTATATTCGATGCCCAGATCAAGCCCGGAACCGTTTTCCGTAAAGTAAAAGCTCAGGTCGAACTTACTGATCAAATGCTCGCCTCCGGAATAGGCACGAACCTGTAAATCCCCACCTTCAACAGCTTCAATCCCAGCGAGGCCATCCGTATTCTGTAAAACCAACAGCACATCAAACAGCGGGCTGCGACCCATATCCCGTTCCAGCGAAAGCGAATCGATCAGCTCATCAAAGGGATAGGACTGGTGATCGTAAGCACCAAGCGTGACAGACCTCACCATGGACAGTACCGAAAGATAACTGTCGCTGCCCTTGAAACGGCTCCGCAAGGCCAGCGTGTTCACATAGAAGCCCAGCTGGTCCTCCAGATCGACATGTTCACGGCCCGCGATAGGGCTCCCGATAACCATATCATCCTGCCCGCTGTAACGGTAGAACAGCACATTGAGCGCAGCCAGAAGACCCATGAACAACGTACTGCCCTCATCCAGCAAAAGGCCTTTCAGACCCCTCAGCGTAGATGCACCGATATGCCGGCGGACAAACCCACCGTTATAGGTCTTCACCACAGGGCGGGGACGGTCAGAGGGAAGTTCCAGCACAGGCAGATCGCCCGAAAAAACGTCCAGCCAGTACGACCTGTGACCATCCAGGGAACCGCCGGATAGCTGCCCCTGCTGCCATGAGGCATAATCCTTATACTGGATCCGCAAAGGCGGAAGGCTCAAACGGGTACCCTTCACATAACCATCGTAATGGCCCAGCAGCTCCCGGAGCAAAATGTCCATCGACCAGCCATCGCTGATGATGTGGTGAAGCGTATAGGTGAAAACGTAACGTCCTCCACCAAGATCATATAAAGAGGCACGGAGCAGCGGACCGGTGGAAAGGTCAAAGGCAAGCGCCTGTTCTGAACGTAAAGCTGATGCTACCGCACTTTCCGATGGTACGGCAGCAGACAGGTCTGCAAGGCTGATCCTAAAGCCCAGTTCAGAAGGGCTCAGCACCACCTGGCGGACCTCTCCCGAGGCTTCCTCACGGAAAACGGTCCGGAGTACCTCGTGACGCCCGATCAGTTCCCCAAAAGCATAAGACAGACCGTCAACATCCAGAAAACCTTCAAAAACATAAACCGCAGGCATATTGTAAGCAACGCTCCCTTCAGAAAACTGGCTCAGCACCCACAAACGGCGCTGCGCTGAGGATAAAGCGTAGCTGGCCTGAACTTCAACCGGGACCAGTGGTAAAAAAGATATGGCCTGCGATTCACTGATCAGCAGCGCCTGCTCTTCCAGTACAGGTTTTGCAAAAAGATCCTTCAGGCCCAGCTTAACACCAAACTCCTTATAGATCTGGCTGGCCAGACGCGTTGCCTTAAGGCTATGTCCGCCCAGTTCGAAAAAACTGTCCAGCACACCGATCTCATCCCGGGATAAAACACCCGACCATATCGCCGCCAGTTTCTCCTCGGTATGGTTGCGAGGGGCAACATAAACCCTTCCTGAAGATAGGCCCGCCCCATCAACCGGGGGAAGCCTTTTCTTGTCCACTTTCCCGTTAGCGGTCAGCGGTAAAACAGCAAGCGGGATAAAATAACCCGGAAGCATGTAGGCCGGAAGAAGATCGGAAAGGTAGGAACGTATATCCACCAGCTGCAGCGCAACAGAACTTACCAGGTAGGCCGCTAGTTCTTTATCCCCTGAAACACCATCAATGGCAACAACAACTGATGAATCGATCTGAGGATGGCCCTCAAGCGCCTGCTCGATCTCGCCAACCTCGATACGGTATCCACGGATCTTTACCTGGTCATCAATACGACCCCCATATTCCATTTCACCATTTGCCAGCATCCGCACTTTATCCCCCGTACGATAAAGTCTCTCGGAGGATTTAAATATACCAGATATAAATCTTTCTGAGGTTAATGCCTCTCGGTTCAGATATCCCCGGCAAACGCCCTCTCCTCCTACGTATAATTCTCCCCAGTACCCAACAGGCATCAGCTTTTGATGCTGATCTAATATATAACCGTTTAAAGTAGGAATGGGCTTACCAATATTACTGATATTCTCCATAATCTCCTGTACTCCGATCTCTTTATAAGTAACATGTACCGTAGTTTCCGTAATCCCATACATGTTGATCAGGCGGGTGGCTGGATATCGTTCTTTCCAGGCACTTAATTTCCCAGGGCTTAATGCTTCACCTCCAAATATAATGTACCTCAGCTTTAGGGTTGCCACAGGATTTTCAAACTCTTGTTTAATGAGATTATAGAAAGAGGATGGTGTTTGATTCAGCACAGTAACTTCCTGGTGCTTTAATAGTTCCAGATAGGCGACAGGATCTTTGGCAATCAACGCAGGAACGATTACCAGTTTTCCGCCGAACAATAAAGCCCCATACATTTCCCATACTGAAAAATCAAAACAATAAGAATGGAACATTGTCCAGGTATCATCCACACCGAAATCGAATAATCTCCCTTCGTTTTTAAATAGCCTGACCAGATTATTGTGTTCTATCAAGGCTCCCTTCGGCCTGCCGGTTGTTCCGGAAGTATAAATTACATAAGCCAAATCATGAGGTTGATTAACCCTTTGTAAATTATCTTTGTTATAAAGGATCGATTTTTCATTAAATTCCTTTAGCGTATACTCATCAAGTACAACTTTACAGGCACTATCCGAGAGCATAAAACTGATACGTTCTTCAGGATAATCAGGATCGATGGGCACATAGGCTCCCCCTGATTTTAATACACCAAGAATAGCAACAATCATCAACTCACTGCGCTCCAGCTTAATTGCAATTAAATCATCAGGTTTAACATGGTAATGTTCACGGAGATAATGCCCCAACACATTTGATCTTTCATTCAGCTCCCGATAAGTGAGTTCAATATCATTGCATACTACAGCAATCCGGTCTGGTGAAAGTTTTACCTGCTCTTCAAACAGATCTACTATTGTCTTATCTTTAGGATAATCAACCTTTTGGTTGTTAAAGCTTTCAAGCCATTCTAACTCTTCTGCTTTACTCAGATAATTTATATCTGCTATTGCAATTTCTGGTACAGTAAGTGCACTTTCGATAATATGGATATAATGGGTCAATAATTTCCGGATCCTGGAAGAATTGAAATATTCAACATTATAAGTTAAAAAGAACTCCATTTTATCTCCCTTTTTCAAGAGCAGATTCAGGTCATATTTTCCTAAACCCTGGTTCAATTCTATCCGCTGTATGCCATTGTCATTTTCTAACCCCAGCCTACTTTCTTCATAATGAATCATGATATCAAAAAGTGCCGTCCGACTCATGTCTTTACCCGGTTTAACTTCTTCCACTACTTTTTCAAATGGGAGTATGGCTGCCTCAACAGATTTTTGATAATCACTGGTAACTACCTCTAGTACATCCATAAAACACATATCAGCAGAAATGTTGGTTTTCAATGTGAGCAAGTTTGCTACAGGTCCTATAATATCAGTGAATAATTCTTCTGCTCTGTTTTCGTAAAGTGTACCAATTACAAGTTCATTACTTCCGGTATACCTATATAATAATGTGTTAAAGGCTGTTAGCAAAAACAGAAAAGGAGAAGTTCCGTTTTCAGTACAGAAACGGTTAAGTTTGGTCAATAAACCGGCAGACAATTCCTGTACTTCGAGCGCTGACTGGTAAATATGAATATGTGGTCTCAGGATATCAGGATCAAAATATAATATAGAAGCATTAGTCAATTTCTTATTCCAATAATAAACTGTTGATTCTAGATCACGGACAGAAAGATTGTTCTGCCATACCGAATAATCTGCATAGCTAAGAGGTTGTTTTTCAGCAACATCCCCATGGTTCATTATTTCATTAAACAATAGCTGAATTGACCGTCGGTCAGCAATAAGATGGTGGGCTGTAATGATAAATATATACTCGCCGGAATGGGGACGGATCAGATCAAAACGAATCAATTGTTCATGCGCAATATCAAACGGCCGGTTTATAATTTCTACACATTTAGAAATCAGGTCAGGTTCTTCTACATTATGATTAAATTCATGCAAAGACAGCCCTTTAAAGCCATCATAATCCATTACCTGAAAAGGTTCACTTTGCACAGTAGAAATCCTGGTCCTCAATATGGCGTGTTTGTTTGCCGTTTCCTGTATTTTATATTCTAATAAGGCTAAATCTGTTTCCCTGGCCACTTTCTCAATGAGGGGCAGATTATGGTAAACAGGGCTACCCTCATACAAATAATCCTTTTCAAACTGATCAATAAACCATAACCTTTTCTGGTGTTCTGAAGGGTACAGCTGTCCGGTTAAAGACTTTGCGGTTGTAACCGGCAGATATTGGTCTTTTAAACCGGATACAACAATCGCATCAATGGTTGAGACAGGAGAAGTGATAATTGACAGAAGTAATCTTTCAAGATATTCTCCCAGTCGGATAATAGTTTCTCTATTAAAAATATCGAGATTATATTCAATATTCGTAACGATCTCGTCGCCTACTTCTGTAAAATAAAAAGTGATGTCGTATTTACTGACAATATGTTCGCCATCCCTATAAGCTTCAATCTTAAGATCATCATTTAAATATTCCTTAAACCGGGAAATATGAAAAGTATCCATGTTCTGAAGTAATATCATTACATCAAACACCGCATTCCTGCTCATATCACTTTTTACATGCAATTGATTTACCAACTCATCAAAAGGGTAGCTTTGATGTTCATAAGCATCAATGCACACCTGTTTTACATTGGATAGTAATTCAAGGTAACTATCTCCTGAACTGAATTTTGTCCTTAATGCAAGGGTATTGATGTAGAACCCAATCTGATCTTCGAGATCAATATGCGTTCTGCCAGCAACCGGACTTCCCAAAATCAGATCAGTTTGGTTTGTGTAACGGTACAACAGTATATTAACTGCCGTAAATAAACTCATAAATAAAGTGGCTCCATTTTCTTTACCAAGGGTCTTTAAACCAGAAGTCACATCAGGGCCAATAGTTTTATTTACCATTGCTCCACGGTATCTTTTTACGGCAGGGCGTATTTTATCACCTGGAAATTGGAGTACCGGTAATATCCCCCTGAATTGAGTTAACCAGTAGTTTTTATCTGCCAGAAATGATTCATCATCCTTCTGTGCCTGCTGCCAAACTGCATAATCTTTATATTGTATTTTTAGCGGGGTTAATGGATTAGATCGGTTGTTTACTGAAGCCTTGTACAGTAACAATAACTCCTTGATTAGTATCTGCATTGACCAACCATCACTAACAATATGATGGATAGTATATACAAATATCCATTTATCTGTTTCGAGCTGAAATAAACTGGCCCTGATTAGCGGCCCTGTTGATAAATTAAATGTCTTATTAAGATCATCTATAATTAAAGTTCTTAATAAATCGTTAGGATCGGCTGCTTTGCGCAGATCCTCAACAACCGTTTTGAAGATCGCTTTTGGATTAACAAATTGTTTAATTTCTCCGTTTTCATCTTCTTTAAAAACTGTACGTAAGACTTCATGCCTTTCAACCAGCAGGTTAAAGGCAGCATCTAACGCCGCTATATTTAAATCACCTTCAAATGTGGCTAGCCCCTGCATATTAAAAGTAATGTTTCCTTCTTCTAGCTGACTGGAGGTCCATAGCCGCTGCTGGGCAGAGGATAGTGGGTAACTATTTTGTAGCGGTACAGGCTTAATACCTTTGAAAGAAGTTTTTTGCCATTCGTTTATCAATGAGGCTTGCTCCTCTAATACCACTTTACCGAACAGCTCGTTTACAGGGATTTTGATGCCAAATTCTTTATAGATCAGGCTGGACAATCGTGTTATTTTTAAGCTGTGTCCACCCAAATCAAAGAAATTATCCTTTACCCCGATTTTTCCTTTATTGAGAATATTTTCCCATATACTAACCAGTTTTTCCTCGGTAGGATAACGCGGGGCCAGGTATTCGATACCAGCATACGTTACTCTATTATCTGGACGGGGCAACAATCGCTTATTTATTTTACCATTATGATTTAAGGGTAGCGATTCCAATTGAATAAAATGATGGGGTAACATATAAACTGGCAAAAACCTGCTTAAATATGATTTCAATACTGATAAATCAATCGTTTCATTGCTGGTAAAATAGGCGATTAATTCACTTTCCCCACTTTCAGTCTCACCGGCGATAACAATACTCGAACTGACATCAGCATAACTTTGCAAACAGCTTTCTATCTCACCAAGTTCTATCCGATAGCCACGAATCTTAACCTGATCATCCTTTCTACCTAAAAATTCAATATTTCCATCTGCCGTCCATCTGCCCAGATCACCGGTCAAATACATTCTTTCATTATTTTTATGTGGATTAAGCACAAATTTTTCAGCCGTTAATCCGGGATTATTTAAATAACCTCTTGCTAAACTATCGCCACTGATACAAATTTCACCGATTGCTCCCACTGGCATCAGATTTAGCTGACTGTCCAGGATAAAGATTTGAGTATTAGCTATTGGCCGGCCAATAGGAATATTTGCTGAAGAAGCGGTAACGTTGTAACTGGTTGTCACTACGGTATTCTCCGTTGGGCCGTAATTATTGAAGAGCTGATAGGAGCACTCCTTAAAAGAGTTTAATTTTTCTCCACCCGTAAGCAATATACGCAATGATTGATTTTTAGAGAACATAAATTGCTCTGCAACCTGCGTAGGTAAAAAACTGATTGTTATTTTGTTTTCATTATAATAATCTGCTATATCATTGACATTTAAACGCTTTTGCGCAGGAACCACATACACACTTGCTCCGGAGATGATATAAGGAAAAAATTCCCATACAGCGGCATCAAATGCAACCCCAGCATATAATGTTGCCCGGTCAGTTGCCATAACAGAAAATGCGTCGATATGCCAGTAACACAGATTAACCAACGATTTATGCTCAACCAATACACCTTTTGGCTGGCCGGTAGATCCTGAAGTATAGATGACATAAGCCAGATCGGAAGCCCCATTAATGGAGGGCAGGTTATCCTGAGTATATTGGTTTTGTTCGGCAGTAAAAGTGTTCAGTGCGGTTTCATCAATCAGGACTTTGCATCTGCTATCGGCCAGCATAAAATCAATCCTATCCTGTGGGTATTCCGGATCAATCGGTATATAGGCAGCTCCAGATTTTAATATGCCCAAAATAGCAATCGCCATCCAGCCAGTACGTTCGAGTTTTATTCCGATCAGATCGTCTGGTTCTATTTTATAATTATGCCGGAGATATCCGGCAAATTGATTGGCAATTTCATTTAAAGTTTGATAAGTAAAAATCTGCTGGTCGTGTACAAAGGCGCTAGCAAGAGGTGTTCTGGAAACCTGCTCTTCAAACAGATCGGTTATTGTTTTATTACACGGATATTCCGATACTGTATGGTTAAAGTTTTCCAGTAAGATCTGCTTCTCTTCAGCGTTTAAATATGTGAGTTGATTTATGGGTTGATCGGGTTTATTAATAACACTTTCAAATAAGCCATCGAAATGCTTGCACAACCGGACCATTCTGCTCTTTTCAAAAATATCGCTGTTATACTCTACTCTCAGATGTACTTCTGCGCCCTCCTGCGTGAAATTAAAAACAAGGTCGTATTTACTGGTGTTATTTTCCTCAGCATATTCATACTTACTTATTTTCAATTGATCGAGGTGCTTTCCTTCCTCTTCGAAATCTATTTCAGCCTCCTGCAAAACAACCACTATATCAAACAGCGCATTTCTGCTCATGTCTCTGTCAAGTGCAAGTTCTTCTATCAATTCATCAAAAGGATATAGCTGATTTTGCTGGGCCGCTAACGTAGCTTTTTTTACATGAAGCAACAGTTCCTTATAATTATCTGTCTCTTTAAAACTTGTTCTTAAGGCAACCATATTAATATAAAACCCAATCTGATCTTCTAATGCCAGGTGTCCGCGGCCGGCCATGGGGCTACCGATAATCAGGTCCAGCCCATTGGTGTATTTATAAATCAGTAAGTTTACAATAGCCAACAGGCCCATAAAAAGGGTGCTATCCTGAGCTTGTACAATATGCTTTAAGTTTTGTATTAAATCAGGTTTAATTACATGATGCACAACACTTCCCTGATAAGATCTTACATTTGGCCTGATGCGGTCGGCAGGCAAATCCAATACCGGTAAATCTCCCTCGAACTGCTTTAACCAATAAGATTTTAATCCCTGGTAAGTAATTCCGTTAAGCTGATTATGCTGCCAGGCCGTATAGTCTTTATACTGGATGCTGAGCTCGGCTAAAGGATTTGAAATTCCTTTGATGTAAGCATTGTAAAATTGCAATAATTCTCTGATGAGTACGTTCATAGACCACCCGTCGCTCACAATATGATGCATCGTATATATGAACACCCACTGATGTGTTGATTTTTGTATCAGTTTAGCTCTCAGCAATGGACCATTGGATAAATCAAAAGGAATCCGGTACTCTTCTTTAAGCAGTTGAATAACCTGTAAGTCATTATTTTCAACCTGCCGGAGGTCATATTTGCGCAACTGAAAATCCAGGCTTTCCGGCTCAAGTATAAGCTGCCTTATTTCACCCTCCTCATCTTCTTTGAAAACCGTTCTTAATATTTCGTGACGCCTGATGAGTTTATCAAATGATTCTTCTAAAGCAACCAGATTTAATTTGCCTTCAAATACACATACAGCAGGAATATTGTAGGCAACATTTCCTTGTTCGGATTGACTTACTATCCATAAACGGCGCTGAGCCGAAGACACGGGATAGTTTTCCTGCAGCTGAACAGATGGGATTTCGGTTGTAAATGACTGATCAAATCCGGATTGATCGTGCAGCATCAAAAAACGGATCAATTCCTCCTTATGAGCTCTGATTCTATCAATTAATGTTGTATCTAGATCGGCATTATCTGTAAAAACCTGTAGCTTACCATCTATTACTTCCAATAAGATATGATTATCTTTTATATCTTTTAATAGTTTTTTCATCACGAAACTTATTTATTTAATGCAGGAGTAAGGAGGAGTGTCTTTTCACCGGTAGTGGATGACACTTGTAAAGGAGATAACTTTAATTAAACTAATCTTTTATTATCAGGACACCGTTATAGATCCATTCCCTGATCTTATATAAAATAATATCATCGAAATTATCAAAGAAGTCATTTGTTTCCTGATCATCAAATGTTTTAAACAGAAATTCAACCATTAATTTTCCTTCAGGTGTTTCCATATAGGTTTTGGTTGCTGCAATAGCTTCTCTCACAGGTTTGGGATGATCAAACTGGTGCAATAGGATCACCTTATCCTCAGACTGCAGAAATTCTTTTATTTCAAGCTTACCCGCCAGCTGGATAATATATTCGAATTTTCCCGTAGACAGGCCAAAATTAAGCATGTGCTCTTTTTTCATTCTTTGCGGATTACTATCGAAACGCCAGCTCCATTCCGTATTCAGAATTTTGATTTTATCTGAAATAACCAGTACTTGATTCATTAACCATTCTTTTGGTTCTTTAAAATATCTCAATGCATGTTCATGATGTAGAAAATCTTCGATGTACATTTTAAAGCAAGAATCTTTGTTTTGTTCAAAAAAATCTATTCTTTGAGTTTCGAGTTTAAAAATATCTGATAAAAGTGCTTTTGTAAGCGCTTCCATTTCTAACTGATGGATAGATTTCATAAAATCTTTAAAACTTTTGAGCTCACCGGTCAAATCTTCCTGCCCCAAAGCTTCCAGATATTCAAAAAATACCATTGGCTCCGTTGTTTCCAGTAAAGAGATTGTTCTTGGATAATATTTTTGCAGAATATTTCTTCTTAAATCAGAAAATTCCAGGGTAAAATCAACTTTCAGATCATGACCATAAAATGGCCTCAATATATTTTCTGATCCGGCTGTGTCATCAACTGCTTTTAAGAGAAAATATACTGCTCCCAAATTTCCATTTAAAAGGCCTCCTTTAAGCTGAATTTCGAAAGGTTTAGATGATAATTTGTTTGTTAGTTCATTTATAATTTCTTCTTTTAAATCCGGGTTAATAGCATTAATTTCCTGTAAAAAATATATACCCAACCCCGCAAGGCCATCTTTAAGGTAATCAGATTTAACATTTCCCAGCAACACAGCCTTTCTTAACTTCTCCTTAATTAAGGTGCTGTATTCAAATGTTTCATCAAAAAAGGAAAATAAGATACCTATGGTACCATTTGCCCACGAACAATCATCTTTTGGTAAAAACAAATCCGGATCATCATTTAAATAAGAAGCTTTATATTGGGTAAGTGTTTTTTCATCTAAAATATCCTTTCTAAAATCAGCCCAGTTCCCGATTTCTTCCGTCCAGCAGAAGTTGATAAATTCATCAATCCGATCAATAACGGATTTAAGTATTGGCAGTTTCGTGTGCTGGTTGAGATGATGAAGAACATAACGTATTCCAGCTGCTCCGTAAGCAAATCCACATGATGGATTAAGGTTAATTTCTTCTTCACTACTCCAAAAAGCTCCATGAACAGAAAATTTCATATTGGATAGTATCCTGAAGAGAAATTGATTGATATAATCTAAAAGAAATGCAGACTGTGTTACCCGGTATAACTCGCAAATCAACAGTAAAGTACCGGCCCTTCCATCGTATAAATAGTCAGAGGTATATTCAGAATTTAAAAATTCATTTTTGGCAGGAACAATCAGGTTTAATGCATCATTTAAAAAACTTTTATTTTCATCGATCTGGTAACGCTGTATCAGAATATAGATTACGCTCCCACGTCCGGTATACAACGAATAATTATGGGTTGAATGATTGTTGCAGTATTTTAGAAGATCTGCTATATATTGATCGATAACGATTAGATATTGTGCATTTTTAGTCTTTTTGTAGTATTCTATCAGAAATAAAATCACCCCGCTTGTACCCGAATCCAGGTTTTCACGATTTTCCCATTTCAACGTATTCTCAAATCTGAAGCCGGAAAGCTCAACGTTAATTGCTGTCTGATTTAGATAATGTTCAGCAAGATGGCTGGCATATTGATCAACCAATTCAAATGTATGTCTAGTTTTCTCTAAAATATTCATCCCGATGATTTAAATTTGATTTGTTCTGATAAGGTTGTTAATGTTATAATAAACTTCCGGATAGTCTGCCTGTAACCGATATTCAAGTGCATCTACAATATGTTTGTCATGCTTTAGGGCACCACAGGTATGAATGTATTTTATCTTATCTGGAACTCCGGTAAAATCTGCAATGGCATTCCAGAAAAAAACAAATTCTTCAAAAAAATAATTGATGGTTTCTCCTTGTTCCTCGGCTAATGCGTGAAAAAAAAACTGCTCAAAAACAGTATTCGATAACCTGACATCGATTTTATTCAGGTGCTTAATATTCCGATTTACAAATTCAAATACTTTTTCCGTGTATCCTTTAAAAAATTCGTGGTTCTGTCCGCCTATAATGCCAGCATTAACGGAAATGATGTTACCATACTTGTTGATGGATTTATCCAATACCTCAGGATAAAAATCGAAGCAAGAAGCCATCTCCATAAATATCCCGGTGTAAAAGTCACTGTGGAACTTCCCATGTTCTTTATGCTGGCATACCAATGATGATTTTTCCAGTTGTTCGCTAAATTTGTCCCATATATAAATATCTGCATCAACATGGATAAAGGGTTCATCCTGCATTCCATAGGCATATACCTTCCCTAACGCAAATAAATCCGGATGATAATCGTTTAAATCATCAAGCACTACTTTTACATCAGTATAAGGCAATTTCATTCTATTAATCAGCAGGTCGTATCCATCCTTATCGGTAACCAGCTCAACTTTTTCATAAAACTTTTTGAACTGTAATGCACTCAATGCCCAGCTGTAATAGTTATATTTCTTATCAAGCCAACCGCATTTGTTCATGTCTGAAAATTTAGTGGCCTCATTTTTCTGCCCTGGCTTAGACCATAAACTTTGAACTATTTTCATATTTATAATGAATAATGATATGTTTTACTCCGAATTTTGAATGCTAATTTTTAAGTTCACTTAAATCGGGTTTCGGTAATAGAGATATGCGTTCTTATATTACATTTCAATCTTGATCAGATTTCCCTTGTTTTCTTTCTGCTTTTGTTGATCAAGAATGAAAACGATGCGTTCGGCAATGTGCTCTATAGTTGGCTCCTGAAATATGCTTTGTATATTAAAATGAACTAAGAATGTGTTGTTTATTCTTGAAATAAGCTGAACGGCCTTCAAGCTATGCCCCCCAAGATCGAAGAAACTGTCCCTAACACCGATGTGCTCCCGCCCCAGAACCTCTTCCCAGATCCCCACCAGCTGTGCCTCCGTTAAAGTACGCGGGGAAACGTATCCGTTACCCGCCCCCAGCTCACCTTCCGAAGGCAGCGGCAGCGATAGCTTGTCGATCTTGCCGTTGCTGGTCAGCGGAAGAGATTCCAGCTGTACATAATACGCCGGAACCTGGTGCGAGGGAAGCAATCCGCTCAGGTAGCTGCGAAGTTCCGGAACCTCAAAATTCCGGGTACCGCTAACATAGGCCACCAGTTCCTTTTCTGAAGTCCGTACCGTACGTGCCACAACAACCGCAGACAACACCCCTTCATAACCCTCCAGTGCCGCTGAGATCTCACCAGGCTCGATCCGGAAACCACGGATCTTTACCTGGTCGTCCTTCCGGCCAAGATACTCCAGCTCCCCATCTGCACGCCAGCGGCCCAGATCACCAGTCAGGTAGATCCGCTCACCTTCAAAAAAGGGATGGGCAACAAAACGTTCCGAGCTGAGCGCAGCATTGTTCAGGTAGCCACGCGAAAGACCCGCACCTCCGATACAGATCTCTCCCCTAACCCCCACAGGCTGCAGCTGGCCATGATCACCAAGGATGTAAACCTGAGTGCCCGTAATAGGACGCCCGATCAGTATCTCTTCATCCGAGCTGATCCGGTAAACCGTACTGTAGGTGGTATCCTCGGTAGGACCATAAAGGTTCCTGATCTCTGTACCCCGGTAATCCAGGCGGGAGAGATAACTTAAGGGAACGGGTTCCCCAGCCATATTCAGTACCGTAACCCTGCTCAGGTCAACCCCTTCGTTCAGCAGGCTGCCTACAACGCTCGGTACCGTATTCAATAAAATATGATCTTCCCCCGTAACATATTCCGCAATCGAAAGACCATCACGAAGTAAGCGAAGACGCTTGCCGCTGACAAGGGTATACAGGATCTCAAAAACAGACAGGTCGAAACAGATAGAGGTAGCCCCGAAAACAACATCGTACGAGGAACCCGAAAACTCTTCCCCGCACCAGTGCATAAAGGCACTCACATTCCCGTGTTCGATCATCACGCCCTTAGGCCTGCCCGTTGAGCCAGAAGTGTAGATCACATAGGCCAGGTCTGATGGACTGTTCAGTATTTCCGGCGATTCGGTACTGTAAACGTCCGAAACTGAAATGAACCGCTCAAGCTCATCAGCATCCAGCACCAGCCTGCAGTTGCTGTCGCTGACCATGTAGGCAATCCGGTCACCGGGATAAGCAGGATCAAGCGGAACATAGGCACCCGCTGATTTCAGGATCCCCAAAAGGCCGATCACAAGCCATTCGCTCCGCTCAAGCTTCAGACCCACCAGCTCCCCGGGACCTATCCCGTGCACTGCACGCAGATAGTGCCCCAGACGGTTAGACCAGCCATGAAGTTCAGCATAGCTCAGCTCCACACCGGAAAACTGTAATGCAACAGCATCAGGGGTCAACAATGCCTGAGAGGATAAAAGTTCAACTACCGTACCGCCTGGTGCACGCTCAGCAAAGGAAGGATTAAAACCGAAAATCAACCGCTCACGCTCCGGAGCACTCAGGTAGTCCAGTAAACCCAGAGGTGCACCCTCATCGCCGACCATTGCCCCCAGCAGCCGCTCAAAATGGTCCGCCAGTTGTACAATGCCGGCCCTGCTATAGATATCCGTATTATATTCAATCGATAACCTGAGGTGATCCCCCTGGTCTAAAAAGCTAAAAGTCAGGTCAAACTTGCTCTGTCTTGCCCGCTCTCCGGGGTAATCCCGCAGAACAGCACCGCCCAGAGCCAGTCCGGAAACACGGCTTTCCTGTTCTTCAAGAAGCACCATCACATCAAAAAGAGCACTCCGGCCCAGGTCCAAAGGCAGTTCCAGTGCATCAACCAGAGCATCAAAGGGGTAAGACTGGTGAGGATAGGCATCCAGCACCTGCGTTTTAACATGATCCAGCAGCGCATCATAACCCCATGAACCGCTTGGACGAACTCTCAGTGCAAGCGTATTGACATAAAGCCCGATCTGGCCCTCAAAATCGCTATGCTCACGCCCTGCAACAGGGCTCCCGATGATCATGTCCTCCTGCCCGCTGTAACGGTGAAGTATGGCTGCCACAGAGGAGAGCAGCCCAACAAAAAGGCTCGCCCCGTGACCCGAGAGCAGCGCCTTGAAACTTCCAGTAAGCTCACTACCGATCAGATGATCCAATACTGAACCGTTATAAGTCTTTACCAACGGGCGTACCTTGTCCGATGGAAGGTCCAGCACAGGTAAAACCCCAGACAGCTGTTCCAGCCAGTAATCCCCCGAAGACCGCATCACCCCGCCGGAAGATAGCTCCAGCTGCTCCTGCTGCCAGACCGCATAATCCTTATACTGGATCTCCAGCGCAGGAAGCGTATCTATGCCTCCCTCGTTGTAAAACATCAGCAGCTCCCTCACCAGCACATCCATAGACCAGCCATCGCTGATGATGTGGTGGATCGTAAAGGTCAGTATCCATTCCTCATCCTGCAAACGGATCAAACCACAGGTGAGCAAAGGACCCGAGGAAAGATCGAACCGGAACAACGAAGATTCCCTGACCAGCGCTGAAGCCTTTCCATCCTGGTCTTCCTCACCCCGGAGGTCATGATGGGACATCACGAAAGAAACAGCATCAGGGGAAAGGATTTCCTGGAAGGGAATACCTGATTCATCAACGATAAATACAGTCCTCAGACTCTCGTGCCTTTTGATCAGCAAACCGAAGGAATGTTCCAGAACAGCAGGGTCCAGCACCCCTTCGACAACAAATACACCGGGGATGTTGTAGGCCGTAAGGCCTGGTTCCATCTGGCCAAGCACCCACATCCGGCGCTGGGAAGAGGAAAGCGGGTAACGGGAACGGTAACCCGCAGGCGGGATGCCCAGGTAGCCCGAACTTGCCGAACCATCTATCAATGAGGCCATAGATTCCAGCAGAGGCCTTGAAAATATATCTTTTAAGGCTATCCGAACACAGAAAACCTTATGAACACGGCCGATCAAACGCACGGCCTTCAAGCTATGCCCCCCAAGATCGAAGAAACTGTCCCTAACACCGATGTGCTCCCGCCCCAGGACCTCTTCCCAGATCCCCACCAGCTGTGCCTCCGTTAAAGTACGCGGGGAAACGTATCCGTTACCCGACCCCAGCTCACCTTCCGAAGGCAGCGGCAGCGATAGCTTGTCGATCTTGCCGTTGCTGGTCAGCGGAAGAGATTCCAGCTGTACATAGTACGCCGGAACCTGGTGCGAGGGAAGCAATCCGCTCAGGTAGCTGCGAAGTTCAGGAACCTCAAAAATCCGGGTACCGCTAACATAGGCCACCAGTTCCTTTTCTGAAGTCCGTACCGTACGTGCCACAACAACCGCAGACAGCACCCCTTCATAACCCTCCAGTGCCGCTGAGATCTCACCAGGCTCGATCCGGAAACCACGGATCTTTACCTGGTCGTCCTTCCGGCCAAGGTACTCCAGCTCCCCATCTGCACGCCAGCGGCCCAGATCACCAGTCAGGTAGATCCGCTCATTCTCAAAAAAGGGATGGGCAACAAAACGTTCCGAGCTGAGCGCAGCATTGTTCAGGTAGCCCCGCGAAAGACCCGCACCTCCGATACAGATCTCTCCCCTAACCCCAACAGGCTGCAGCTGGCCATGATCACCAAGGATGTAAACCTGAGTGCCCGTAATGGGACGCCCGATCAGTATCTCTTCATCCGAGCTGATCCGGTAAACCGTACTGTAGGTGGTATCCTCGGTAGGACCATAAAGGTTCCTGATCTCTGTACCCCGGTAATCCAGGCGGGAGAGATAACTTAAGGGAACGGGTTCCCCAGCCATATTCAGTACCGTAACCCTGCTCAGGTCAACCCCTTCGTTCAGCAGGCTGCCTACAACGCTCGGTACCGTATTCAATAAAATATGATCTTCCCCCGTAACATATTCCGCAATCGAAAGACCATCACGAAGTAAGCGAAGACGCTTGCCGCTGACAAGGGTATACAGGATCTCAAAAACAGACAGGTCGAAACAGATAGAGGTAGCCCCGAAAACAACATCGTACGAGGAACCCGAAAACTCTTCCCCGCACCAGTGCATAAAGGCACTCACGTTCCCGTGTTCGATCATCACGCCCTTAGGCCTGCCCGTTGAGCCAGAAGTGTAGATCACATAGGCCAGGTCTGATGGACTGTTCAGTATTTCCGGCGATTCGGTACTGTAAACGTCCGAAACCGAAATGAACCGCTCAAGCTCATCAGCATCCAGCACCAGCCTGCAGTTGCTGTCGCTGACCATGTAGGCAATCCGGTCACCGGGATAAGCAGGATCAAGCGGAACATAGGCACCCGCTGATTTCAGGATCCCCAAAAGGCCGATCACAAGCCATTCGCTCCGCTCAAGCTTCAGACCCACCAGCTCCCCGGGACCTATCCCGTGCACTGCACGCAGATAGTGCCCCAGACGGTTAGACCAGCCATGAAGTTCAGCATAGCTCAGCTCCACACCGGAAAACTGTAATGCAACAGCATCAGGGGTCAACAATGCCTGAGAGGATAAAAGTTCAACTACCGTACCGCCTGGTGCACGCTCAGCAAAGGAAGGATTAAAACCGAAAATCAACCGCTCACGCTCTGGAGCACTCAGGTAGTCCAGTAAACCCAGAGGTGCACCCTCATCGCCGACCATTGCCCCCAGCAGCCGCTCAAAATGGTCCGCCAGTTGTACAATGCCGGCCCTGCTATAGATATCCGTATTATATTCAATCGATAACCTGAGGTGATCCCCCTGGTCTAAAAAGCTAAAAGTCAGGTCAAACTTGCTCTGTCTTGCCCGCTCTCCGGGGTAATCCCGCAGAACAGCACCGCCCAGAGCCAGTCCGGAAACACGGCTTTCCTGTTCTTCAAGAAGCACCATCACATCAAAAAGAGCACTCCGGCCCAGGTCCAAAGGCAGTTCCAGTGCATCAACCAGAGCATCAAAGGGGTAAGACTGGTGAGGATAGGCATCCAGCACCTGCGTTTTAACATGATCCAGCAGCGCATCATAACCCCATGAACCGCTTGGACGAACTCTCAGTGCAAGCGTATTGACATAAAGCCCGATCTGGCCCTCAAAATCGCTATGCTCACGCCCTGCAACAGGGCTCCCGATGATCATGTCCTCCTGCCCGCTGTAACGGTGAAGTATGGCTGCCACAGAGGAGAGCAGCCCAACAAAAAGGCTCGCCCCGTGACCCGAGAGCAGCGCCTTGAAACTTCCAGTAAGCTCACTACCGATCAGATGATCCAATACTGAACCGTTATAAGTCTTTACCAACGGGCGTACCTTGTCCGATGGAAGGTCCAGCACAGGTAAAACCCCAGACAGCTGTTCCAGCCAGTAATCCCCCGAAGACCGCATCACCCCGCCGGAAGATAGCTCCAGCTGCTCCTGCTGCCAGACCGCATAATCCTTATACTGGATCTCCAGCGCAGGAAGCGTATCTATGCCTCCCTCGTTGTAAAACATCAGCAGCTCCCTCACCAGCACATCCATAGACCAGCCATCGCTGATGATGTGGTGGATCGTAAAGGTCAGTATCCATTCCTCATCCTGCAAACGGATCAAACCACAGGTGAGCAAAGGACCCGAGGAAAGATCGAACCGGAACAACGAAGATTCCCTGACCAGCGCTGAAGCCTTTCCATCCTGGTCTTCCTCACCCCGGAGGTCATGATGGGACATCACGAAAGAAACAGCATCAGGGGAAAGGATTTCCTGGAAGGGAATACCTGATTCATCAACGATAAATACAGTCCTCAGACTCTCGTGCCTTTTGATCAGCAAACCGAAGGAATGTTCCAGAACAGCAGGGTCCAGCACCCCTTCGACAACAAATACACCGGGGATGTTGTAGGCCGTAAGGCCTGGTTCCATCTGGCCAAGCACCCACATCCGGCGCTGGGAAGAGGAAAGCGGGTAACGGGAACGGTAACCCGCAGGCGGGATGCCCAGGTAGCCCGAACTTGCCGAACCATCTATCAATGAGGCCATAGATTCCAGCAGAGGCCTTGAAAATATATCTTTTAAGGCTATCCGAACACCGAAAACCTTATGAACACGGCCGATCAAACGCACGGCCTTCAAGCTATGCCCCCCAAGATCGAAGAAACTGTCCCTAACACCGATGTGCTCCCGCCCCAGGACCTCTTCCCAGATCCCCACCAGCTGTGCCTCCGTTAAAGTACGCGGGGAAACGTATCCGTTACCCGACCCCAGCTCACCTTCCGAAGGCAGCGGCAGCGATAGCTTGTCGATCTTGCCGTTGCTGGTCAGCGGAAGAGATTCCAGCTGTACATAATACGCCGGAACCTGGTGCGAGGGAAGCAATCCGTTCAGGTAGCTGCGAAGTTCAGGAACCTCAAAATTCCGGGTACCACTAACATAGGCCACCAGTTCCTTTTCTGAAGTCCGTACCGTACGTGCCACAACAACTGCAGACAGCACCCCTTCATAACCCTCCAGTGCCGCTGAGATCTCACCAGGCTCGATCCGGAAACCACGGATCTTCACCTGGTCGTCCTTCCGGCCAAGGTACTCCAGCTCCCCATCTCCACGCCAGCGCCCCAGATCACCAGTCAGGTAGATCCGTTCACCCTCAAAAAAGGGATGGGCAACAAAACGTTCCGAGCTGAGCGCAGCATTGTTCAGGTAACCCCGCGAAAGACCCGCACCTCCGATACAGATCTCTCCCCTAACCCCCACAGGCTGCAGCTGGCCATGATCACCAAGGATGTAAACCTGAGTGCCCGTAATGGGACGCCCGATCAAGATCGGTTTATTTTGTTCTATTTTTTCTATTACACAACCAACAGTTGCTTCGGTTGGTCCGTATTCATTATATATTTCAATTTCAGGATTTATTTTCTTTAAAATATTAATATGCTTTTGTGTTAATTCTTCACCACCAACAATTGCACAGGTAATACTGGCAGACGATATATTTAAATATTCAAGTATCGTGATATGAGCTGGCGTAATTTTGATACAATCTATGCTACATTCTTTGAAACTATGCAATAGTATCGCTATCACATCGTCTTGCTGGCTATATATAAATATTTTTTTACCTAAAGTTAGCGGACAAAAAATGCTTGTTACGGTTAAATCGAATGATAGAGAAGTGTATAAACCAAAATTGCCTCTTGTTTTATCCTTAAAATAATAATTATCTGCCCATTTAATATAATTGAATAAATTCCCGTGTTCGATCATCACGCCCTTAGGCCTGCCCGTTGAGCCAGAAGTGTAGATCACATAGGCCAGGTCTGATGGACTGTTCAGTATTTCCGGCGATTCGGTACTGTAAACGTCCGAAACTGAAATGAACCGCTCAAGCTCATCAGCATCCAGCACCAGCCTGCAGTTGCTGTCGCTGACCATGTAGGCAATCCGGTCACCGGGATAAGCAGGATCAAGCGGAACATAGGCACCCGCTGATTTCAGGATCCCCAAAAGGCCGATCACAAGCCATTCGCTCCGCTCAAGCTTCAGACCCACCAGCTCCCCGGGACCTATCCCGTGCACTGCACGCAGATAGTGCCCCAGACGGTTAGACCAGCCATGAAGTTCAGCATAGCTCAGCTCCACACCGGAAAACTGTAATGCAACAGCATCAGGGGTCAACAATGCCTGAGAGGATAAAAGTTCAACTACCGTACCGCCTGGTGCACGCTCAGCAAAGGAAGGATTAAAACCGAAAATCAACCGCTCACGCTCCGGAGCACTCAGGTAGTCCAGTAAACCCAGAGGTGCACCCTCATCGCCGACCATTGCCCCCAGCAGCCGCTCAAAATGGTCCGCCAGTTGTACAATGCCGGCCCTGCTATAGATATCCGTATTATATTCAATCGATAACCTGAGGTGATCCCCCTGGTCTAAAAAGCTAAAAGTCAGGTCAAACTTGCTCTGTCTTGCCCGCTCTCCGGGGTAATCCCGCAGAACAGCACCGCCCAGAGCCAGTCCGGAAACACGGCTTTCCTGTTCTTCAAGAAGCACCATCACATCAAAAAGAGCACTCCGGCCCAGGTCCAAAGGCAGTTCCAGTGCATCAACCAGAGCATCAAAGGGGTAAGACTGGTGAGGATAGGCATCCAGCACCTGCGTTTTAACATGATCCAGCAGCGCATCATAACCCCATGAACCGCTTGGACGAACTCTCAGTGCAAGCGTATTGACATAAAGCCCGATCTGGCCCTCAAAATCGCTATGCTCACGCCCTGCAACAGGGCTCCCGATGATCATGTCCTCCTGCCCGCTGTAACGGTGAAGTATGGCTGCCACAGAGGAGAGCAGCCCAACAAAAAGGCTCGCCCCGTGACCCGAGAGCAGCGCCTTGAAACTTCCAGTAAGCTCACTACCGATCAGATGATCCAATACTGAACCGTTATAAGTCTTTACCAACGGGCGTACCTTGTCCGATGGAAGGTCCAGCACAGGTAAAACCCCAGACAGCTGTTCCAGCCAGTAATCCCCCGAAGACCGCATCACCCCGCCGGAAGATAGCTCCAGCTGCTCCTGCTGCCAGACCGCATAATCCTTATACTGGATCTCCAGCGCAGGAAGCGTATCTATGCCTCCCTCGTTGTAAAACATCAGCAGCTCCCTCACCAGCACATCCATAGACCAGCCATCGCTGATGATGTGGTGGATCGTAAAGGTCAGTATCCATTCCTCATCCTGCAAACGGATCAAACCACAGGTGAGCAAAGGACCCGAGGAAAGATCGAACCGGAACAACGAAGATTCCCTGACCAGCGCTGAAGCCTTTCCATCCTGGTCTTCCTCACCCCGGAGGTCATGATGGGACATCACGAAAGAAACAGCATCAGGGGAAAGGATTTCCTGGAAGGGAATACCTGATTCATCAACGATAAATACAGTCCTCAGACTCTCGTGCCTTTTGATCAGCAAACCGAAGGAATGTTCCAGAACAGCAGGGTCCAGCACCCCTTCGACAACAAATACACCGGGGATGTTGTAGGCCGTAAGGCCTGGTTCCATCTGGCCAAGCACCCACATCCGGCGCTGGGAAGAGGAAAGCGGGTAACGGGAACGGTAACCCGCAGGCGGGATGCCCAGGTAGCCCGAACTTGCCGAACCATCTATCAATGAGGCCATAGATTCCAGCAGAGGCCTTGAAAATATATCTTTTAAGGCTATCCGAACACAGAAAACCTTATGAACACGGCCGATCAAACGCACGGCCTTCAAGCTATGCCCCCCAAGATCGAAGAAACTGTCCCTAACACCGATGTGCTCCCGCCCCAGGACCTCTTCCCAGATCCCCACCAGCTGTGCCTCCGTTAAAGTACGCGGGGAAACGTATCCGTTACCCGACCCCAGCTCACCTTCCGAAGGCAGCGGCAGCGATAGCTTGTCGATCTTGCCGTTGCTGGTCAGCGGAAGAGATTCCAGCTGTACATAGTACGCCGGAACCTGGTGCGAGGGAAGCAATCCGCTCAGGTAGCTGCGAAGTTCAGGAACCTCAAAAATCCGGGTACCGCTAACATAGGCCACCAGTTCCTTTTCTGAAGTCCGTACCGTACGTGCCACAACAACCGCAGACAGCACCCCTTCATAACCCTCCAGTGCCGCTGAGATCTCACCAGGCTCGATCCGGAAACCACGGATCTTTACCTGGTCGTCCTTCCGGCCAAGGTACTCCAGCTCCCCATCTGCACGCCAGCGGCCCAGATCACCAGTCAGGTAGATCCGCTCATTCTCAAAAAAGGGATGGGCAACAAAACGTTCCGAGCTGAGCGCAGCATTGTTCAGGTAGCCCCGCGAAAGACCCGCACCTCCGATACAGATCTCTCCCCTAACCCCAACAGGCTGCAGCTGGCCATGATCACCAAGGATGTAAACCTGAGTGCCCGTAATGGGACGCCCGATCAGTATCTCTTCATCCGAGCTGATCCGGTAAACCGTACTGTAGGTGGTATCCTCGGTAGGACCATAAAGGTTCCTGATCTCTGTACCCCGGTAATCCAGGCGGGAGAGATAACTTAAGGGAACGGGTTCCCCAGCCATATTCAGTACCGTAACCCTGCTCAGGTCAACCCCTTCGTTCAGCAGGCTGCCTACAACGCTCGGTACCGTATTCAATAAAATATGATCTTCCCCCGTAACATATTCCGCAATCGAAAGACCATCACGAAGTAAGCGAAGACGCTTGCCGCTGACAAGGGTATACAGGATCTCAAAAACAGACAGGTCGAAACAGATAGAGGTAGCCCCGAAAACAACATCGTACGAGGAACCCGAAAACTCTTCCCCGCACCAGTGCATAAAGGCACTCACGTTCCCGTGTTCGATCATCACGCCCTTAGGCCTGCCCGTTGAGCCAGAAGTGTAGATCACATAGGCCAGGTCTGATGGACTGTTCAGTATTTCCGGCGATTCGGTACTGTAAACGTCCGAAACCGAAATGAACCGCTCAAGCTCATCAGCATCCAGCACCAGCCTGCAGTTGCTGTCGCTGACCATGTAGGCAATCCGGTCACCGGGATAAGCAGGATCAAGCGGAACATAGGCACCCGCTGATTTCAGGATCCCCAAAAGGCCGATCACAAGCCATTCGCTCCGCTCAAGCTTCAGACCAACCAGCTCCCCGGGGCCTATCCCGTGCACTGCACGCAGATAGTGCCCCAGACGGTTAGACCAGCCATGAAGTTCAGCATAGCTCAGCTCCACACCGGAAAACTGTAATGCAACAGCATCAGGGGTCAACAATGCCTGAGAGGATAAAAGTTCAACTACCGTACCGCCTGGTGCACGCTCAGCAAAGGAAGGATTAAAGCCGAAAATCAACCGCTCACGCTCTGAAGCACTCAGGTAAGGTAATTCTGAAATAAGTAAAGTTGATGCATTACAGCAAAAATTTAAGAGATTATTGAAATGTATAATCAGTCCGTTGATTACATTCGCATGAAAGACATCTTCTTTATAATCAACTGATAAAATCAAGTCTTCAGTATCGGAATATTCCAAAAGGTGAAAAACAAGATCTTCCTGCTGCTCCCCATTATTCATGAATGTAATGGTTGATTCAAATGGATCTGTATGATTTACATAATCATTTTTCTGATAAGAAAAATATACATGATAAGCATTACCGGATTTATCAAGATCTTTTAAAATATCAATCAGTGGATAACGTTGATGTTTATAGCATTCTTTTAGCTCATTTTTAACTTGGTGAACCACCTCAAGGAATGTAGACTTATAATTAATTTCGATAGAAAATGGTAGAACATTAACGAATGTTCCAAGCGTATTTTTAAATTTTTTTGATCTTCTGTTAAAAACGGGAATACCAATTACCGGGGTTTCATTACTATAACATTTATTCAGAATAAAAAGAACTGCAACAAAATAATGGAATACAGTGCAATTTTCTTCTTTGCAAAAATCATTTATCCTGTTGTATAGGCTTCTTGGAATGATCAGGTCATTTCGTTTAGCATTTAAAGAATCTTTACTACTGGTTATTTGGCAGGAGTTAAAAGCTTTTTCGAAAGAAATTGACTTTAACCGATTTTTCCAAAAGTCACGATCCTTTAAATACTCATCTGATAATTTGTAGGATTTTTCATCCTTTATATATTCAGCGTATAAGTATAATTCCTGCTGACCTGCTGGCTGATTAGTGCTGATACCCGCCTTATAAATGTTTAGTACATGATTGAAGAATAAGGCCATTGAAAATCCATCAAAAATTAGATGATGAACCTTTACATACCAGAAAAATCTATTCTCTGCCGATTTAAGCACCCTCACTTTCAACATATTCCTGGCAGGATCAAAGGCAACACCCATATCTTTATTCATCCAATCCACACAACACCCATCAGCATCATCCTGATCAGAAAAATCCGTTATTGCAATATCTAAATCATTAAATTTGGGATTATGGTCATAAGGCTGATCATTAAAAGCAGAATACCCGATCTTTACAGCGTCAACCTTCGATAATACCTCTTTAATTGCTTCAACTAAATTACATGCATTAACGTTTCCGGTTAATAAAGCATAACCACCCACATTATAAAGAGTGGAATGTTTATAAATACTTTGTGTTAACCAAATTGTTTCCTGTATTGCCGATATCTGTTTCATAAAATTAAAATTATGCTGCCGTATTAGCGTATACAACCTATCAGTTGTTTCTCCTGTATAACCAGAAGTGAGAATTAAAGGAATGTAATGTTATTGATATCCGAATTGGTAGGTAAGGAATTATTTTATGATCTGGTCATAATTATTCACCAAAATCTATGTACTCTAAAGGAATGGATAGCAACTATATATTATATATACTACCGTATATAACATTTAACATGATTTTATATACAGATTATAAGAATAAATTTTTAAGATAAAATACGGTAAATTATATAGCTATCGCTAAGGTAAATACATCTACCAGGAAAAGAGATATTAATAAAAATACTATTACATAGTAAGTATACTCAAATGTAATAATTATTATATAGAGTTCAAATTAATTTTATGTCAATAAATCAACATCATTAGACTCTAACCACTAAATTATGGCCTACTTTTGATAATTTAAATACTTATTCAAGTAACGGTTTAGATACAATTTTAAATCAGCCATTATATTATTCGGGATAGCCACTTTAGGCGAGAAGTGAATGCCTTGAAATGCATTAATATTTCATATTTAATTAAGCGGATAACATATCTCTGGAGAGACTTACCAAAATGCACCTGTTTAATAAATCAATCCTAATCAAAACTTTGTTTTTGCCACGGTGATTTACAATTTCACACCCCAAACCACTAAACGCTCCGTTGGGGATAATCATTTTTTTACCTAATGGAAAAAGCTCATTCGAAACCTCAAAATTATTGGCATCACTGATGGCTAATTCAATATTTTCGATGACGCAATCCCTCACAGATGCAAGTTTCTTACCGATTTTAACATAACTTACGAATCCACGTGCTTTTGAGGAACTAAAAAACTGGATATGGTTTTTCAATTTCACAAATACATAAGATGGAAATAATGGAGAAGTAATTATCTTTATTCTGTCCTGCCATTTTCTCTTTTCATTTATTACAGGCAGATAAGTTTCAATTCCCATGTGTTCCAGATCAGTAAATAATTTCTTTTCTTGTCTTGGCTTTGTATAAATGATGTACCATCCTATTTCAAATGAGCTCATAGAATTATTAGATTAAATATTGCAGATCTTAAGGCTATATTTTATTTATTCAAACAGCAAAAAGAATTCTAAAAATGCATGATCAATATCAATTAACGATATCTAAAACTAAAGATATAGGCTATAAAATTGACAAAGAAATTTAAGTGTCAACAGCCAAAAAATAAGATTGAACCGTAAGATTTTATGCGCGAACGACATATTTTTAAGGATTTTAATTTGATAAATAGAAATACTATACATACCTTGTCATAAGTCACTATTTGTATTATTAATTAATAACCATAATAACATAGAATGTTTACAAGTATTGTCGTGGATGATGATTTTTCTTCATTAGAAATCATTTCTGAATACATCAGCACCCAACCCAACATCAAACTCATTAACACGTTTAGCGACTCCGTACGCGCATTAGCAACCATTGAAAAATTAACCTTACCTGTAGATGTACTTTTTATAGATATCGAAATGCCAGAATTAAATGGCATTGAACTGGCTAAGCTGATCAAACACAAAGTGAAGAAGCTGATTTTTACCACTGCACACACTAAATATGCCTTTGATTCTTACGAACTAAAGGCTGACGCATATTTATTAAAACCTTTTTCGATCAAAAAATTTTTACAAACCTTAAATACCGTTTTATATGAAAACAAGGAACATCCTTCCCAGAATATTAACATGCACTTTATACTTTTAAAAAGCAGGGATCAAAAAACAAAATTTATAAAAGTAAACCTAAAAGAAATTATCGCTGTAGAATCTCAAAATAAAGAAATCAAGATTTACACCTCTAGTGAAGTGATTTTCGTATGTAACTCTTTATCAGGCATGCTTAAATTACTTGAACATGATGATAATTTCATACAGATACATAAATCATTTATAATATCTCAAAATCACATTAAAGGAATCGAAAGAAAGTATGTTCTGCTTACCAATAATTTAAAGTTACCTATAGGCAGGGTGTATAAAGGCTTTTATGATAAAATTTTCATGTTAAATAAATAAATCCAAATGCATATACTGAATTTTTGGACGCTAAAATTAAGGTACTCTGAATTCAGTTCAGGTATGTAAAAATGTTGGTTTTTTTATGTTCAGGTTAGCTAAAATATATGTATGAGAATTATTTATCTCCCCAGCTTCTGTACATGATCCGTTTACAGGGAATTTCTGGCATTAGCTTTAGTCCACAATTAGCTTACACCTGTAACCAACTGATGCAACAATTACCTCAAACAATAAAAAACCGCCTTCAAATATACATAAGGGCGGTTTTGGGTCGGTAGCGGTGCGTAATTCGAAACCATTTTGTAGACGAATTGATTGAAATAGGGGGTTTTCGAAAATTTTGAAAGAATAAATCAATAAGCAAGCCTTAACCGTACAGTTTCGTTAGCATTTTATGTACTTTTAAGTATTTATTGCCAGCTAGGTTAAGAATTCCTTTAATTAATGTATTCACAAATAATACCTAAAATGATCATGATCGTCTAACATTTGATTTTTTTTAATAGAATCCTTAGGGGTTACCTGAAACATATTCAGCTTTACCCATAATTTGGGATTAAATCGAAAAAGTTGTATAATCTATCTTTTTTAAAACACCTAAAATATTGAATCAAACAAAATGACATGGAAGATTTCCAGGGCTTTTATTTCCTTACCTGAACGTAAACGGCTCAACATCACTAAAAACGACGAGTGCATCAAATGTATGACCTCTCCCAAATACCATTTGACTACCTACCCTATCAATATAATTAATCCTGGTCTGACTTGCTTTCAGATCATTATCTAAGCCTTATTATATATGTTTTATTTTGATTGAAATTGCAGTTTTTTCTAATTCCTAATAAAATCTGATAAGGGGTTGCCCTCGCAAGAGCAACCCATTATCTTAAAACTTTCAGCTGCCTGAAAGCATTCCCTAAGGAATTATTCCAGTGAAAAAGTTTCCCAGCCAGAAATAGTAGCCCGGTTGCACTTCATTGCTGATTGCCCGTTTTCTGAAGAAATGTATTTGCCATTATTTCCTTTGAGGGAAATTTTACCGTTAGCATTTACCACCCAGTCAAATTTTTCCCAATCGCTAATGCTCGTACGGTCGCAGGTAATTCCGGTTGCAGCGCCATTTTCTGACGATACATATTTATCCTTACTTTTCAACGCGATTTTCCCCCCACCTGCATCAACAATGGTAAAGGTTTCCCAGTCGGAGGCACCCGCACGGTTACATCTCATGGCTACTTCACCGTTTTCGCCCGATACAAACAGGTTGTTAGAACCTTTTAATTTAATTGCCTGACCAATTGGAGGTTCGGCCTGTATTTGCAGATTACCCAATTCCAGCCAACCGTTTTTAAAAGTTCCGGTTACGGCAAGTGCAATGCCGGGTTTGTTGGCGTTTGTTTTATCGATGATGGCCACCGCCCATTTATAACTTCCAACCGGTAGGTTAATTGCCGTTGTGGTAAAGTTGTAACTCATAGGGTTATCTTTTAACCATTTAGAAGGCTCTCCATTTTCATCAATAAAAAGTTTTTTAACCACACCAGCCGTATCCAGAATAGCAAAAGCTACTTTATACTTATAGTTCCACTGCGGAATGTTATTTGGACAGTAACCCCAGCCCATGTTTTTCCAGCGATGGCTCAGTGTAGCGGTGGCTCCATTGGCAATCTCATTGGGTAATGATACCTGATCAGGATAAAGGCGGTAGCCTCCTTCTGCATTGAAGCGCTGTACCAAAGGAAAACTGGTTTGAAACCAGGAAGCCACTTCGCCAACCCTAAAATCCATCATATTTACGGCAGCTTCTGCCGACCTGTCAAATTCAGCTTTTCTCACATCTTCAGGATGCCCTTCGCGATATTGTCCGCTTGAATCGATCCAATAGCGGTGTGTGCCGGTTACAATCCATCCCCCCTCCATAATAATCGGCCGCTTATGTTTCCAGGTGGCTGCAAAGTTTTTCTCCCAACTCTGGTAATAATCAGTCATGGCAAAAGCATCATGCCTCAGGCTATACCCTTGATTGATCGCTTTCACCAGTAACTGGTTGCTGTTAGGGTTTGCTGCGCCCCAGCTTGTTGGATGACCAATTAACCGGTGATAGTTGATCACCAGCGGCACTTTGGTGAAAGTCCTGTTATAAAGTGCCATGATCCAATCCAGTACCTCTTCCTTTATAGTTTCTGTTTGCGCAGCTGTTAATACCCCCGGAGCAGCATATACCGTATTATGCGCTTCTCCCCATTTGCCTAAACCATAGGCATCAATAAAAGAGGTGCGAACAGGATCATTAAAATCTTTGGCAAGTTCTTCGATGAATGTGGTATAATATTGCCTGAAAACCGGATCCTGGGGAAAAGGGGTTTTCTGCGCTGGTACTGCAGGGTTTGATAACCAATATTGAGCACCCGCGGTGAATACAAAGGCAGGAGTATTTTCCCCCTGGTCGCGCCCATCGACCACGATCCGGAATGCGATAGGCAAGCCTCTGGTTTTAACGCCGTTGATGAGTTTACCGATCTGTGAGTTGGGGTCTCTCCAGGCGTAAACACCGGGGCTTGGATTAAGTGATCGCCAGCTGGTGCGGATATAACAGGCTGAGGCGTAATCTATCGCCTTTACATTGGCACCCAGTTCGGGTACGAAAAACTGACTGTCCCAATACGTTTCGGTGGCATCACGTTTGCCATACATAACCCAACCGTTTAATGGATTCCGTAACACCGATGTGCTATTGTAAACGGGGTTAATCAGTACGTTATTGGCAATAACAGCCAATTTTTGTGGTCCCTTATCAAAGGTTTGTGAAAGATTTTCTTCCACCATTTTGGAACAGGAAAGCGAATGCAGCCCCAGAAGAGCAAGCAGCGTTACCTTTCCTGTCCAGCCGAAAATGAGTTTTTTCATAGTAATAAATATTAAATTTTAGATTAGAGGTTTTGCTATTAATACGGCACCTATTTTGAACCTGAGACTAAATTTTCTTTACATTAAACTTTTTTAACTACAGGAAACTGAAGAAAAATATCTATCAATTTTTAAAAGGACTTAACCTTAAACCTTAAAGATTAAAATGGTAATTGGCGAAGCGGATAAAATTTGCCCAGTCATAAACATTGAGGTCGTGTTTTCCTTCCCTGAAATGGTAACCTATAGCCGAATTAATAATTGGACTGTTCACCGCAGGCATCTCCTTCGGCAGACTAACCTTCTTACCATAGAGATCATAAACAGGCTCCGCATGTACCAATGAAAGAAATGAGCCGTAAGGGTCTGCCCAGCGATCTTCAGTAGCGTTCGTTGTATAAACCGGCCTTGGCGCAATCAAACCGATGAGCATATGCTGATCTACAGGCAAGCTATTTACATCATTGCTATATTTCTTGTAATTATTATTGAACCAGTAACCAAACTGTTTATTGATCAGGCTTATGGTTTCTCCATATTTACGCCTGGCCAGTGCTGCACCCGTACTGCCTGAGCAACTGCTGAATACCATGGCGAAGCGTTGATCCTGGGCTGCAGACCATAAGGCAGTTTTACCACCCCTTGAATGCCCTACCAGCGCAACCTTGTTAAAGTCGATTTCTTTATCCGTTTTAAAATAATCCATTACCCTGCTTGCCGCCCAGGCCCACACGCCAATGGCTTTCATGCCATTATTTTTTTCCAGTTCTGCAGGAAACAACTGATTTAATACACCGTTCTGATAACTATCCTTCCGATCAGGCGCTACATCCGAATGATGAAAGGCCGCTATGGCGTAACCGCTGTCTATGACCATTTCGGCTGGCCAGAAAGTACTTTTTTCCAATCTCGTCGGATCTGTATTCCTGCTACTGCGGTTGTTAATCAGTAAAAACACCGGAACAGGTTTTGTCCGCTTATTGGGGGTGAAGAGCACGACGGGAAAAGATACTGAATGACCATTATTCCATGCCGTAATTACTATCTCTTTCAAATGGGCTTTTCCAGCCATGGCAGTTGCATTTTCGTTGGTCACCGCAAATTTTAAACTATCAAAACCTTCTGGTGTTTTTCCGTAAATGTGTTCTTCAAACAGGGCTAAAAGTTCGGGTCTGCGCTGCTTTTCCCACATGGAGACGTTTTTAATCTTTTTGCCCCTTGCAGTAACCAGTATATCGGGTAAAGTATAGGCAGGCACGGCACTTTCATCATAGTTAACGATTTCTCCCATAAAGCGGTCTGTTTTCTGCGCATACGCTCCAGCCGATAAAAACACCGGACCAATCACGCAGGCCAATGCTTTTTTCTTCCAAATGTTGACGTGCCAACTGCCTTGACGGGCAAAGGATTTTAGTCTGTTCATCATACTCAATACCCTGGGTTTTGAATAAGTTTACTGGCCTTATTGATTTCTGATTGTTGAAACGGATACCAATAATTTTTACTGGTAAAGGTTCGGTTTTCAATTACAAATGGGCTATAAGTTAGCGCAGTACCCACCTTCGTGATTTTCATCCCCCTAACTGCTCCGTTAAAATTACTTTCCCCGTCCTTCCAGCGGCGGACATCAAAAAACCGTTGTTCTTCGAAACACAATTCTACCCGGCGTTCATTTTTAATCCTGTCGCGCATTTGCGATTGTGTTAACCCGGCCAGTGCAGGCATTCCGGCGCGGTTACGTACCGCATTTATCGCATTGTAAACCTCCGCATTCGGACCTCCAGATTCGTTCAGGGCCTCTGCATAGATCAGTAAAATTTCTGCATAACGAAACAATACCCAAGGCCTTCTTACGCTCGTGGTACCGGTAATGTTGTAAGTAGCGTTACCGCTTAAAAATTTCCGCAGGTAATAACCAGATTTTGTACTGTTTACATTGGAAGGCACATTATCACGTCCACCTTCATAGGTCTCTACAGCTCGTGTTAAGCTTCCTGTTTTAAAATTTGCGCCGTTAACTACAATAAACTGGTTTAAACGCGGATCTCTGTTCGCATAAGGATTTTGTGGGTCATAGCCTGATGTAGGGTCGGTTATGGCCTTGCCATTGGTCATTTCAAATGCGTCAACCAAATTCTGCGTCGGGTTTGTTCTGCCCAACCCACCGGTGAAACTAATGGGCGCATTATTGGCTTCGATAGCATTGGTGTTGCTTGCCGGCGTAGCAAAAATTACCTCGTTGTTATAAGAGGTTGCAGTGGTCGTGTAATCCCATAAGTTTGGAAATAAGGCGGTACTTAATAAGCTGTGTTTATTTAAGTCGATTAAATCTTTTGCTGCATTGGCAGCATTTTGCCAGCGTTGCAGATCGTTGCCCGTATTGTATAAAGGACTTGCGTAAACCAGCAGCGTTTTTGCTTTAAGTGCCATTCCCGCAGCCTTTGTTGCACGTCCGTAATTTGCGGCATCCCAATCTTTTGTGGAGGCTGCCGGAATCTGACTGATGGCCGAGTCGCAATCTTTAACAATTTGTTTTACAACCTCATCAGCAGAATTGCGGGGAATATTCAGGTCTTCCACCGGCGAAAAGGAACGGGTGGCAAGAACAATCCCTCCATATCTTTTGAACAACTCATAGTGTAACAAAGCCCGTAGAAAAAATGCTTCTCCCCTTAATCCGCGAAGATCACTTGCCGGAAAAATCACCGCCGTGGGCGATCGTTCCAGAAAAGTATTGACCACCCATAAGCCATTGTAAAGGTTGGTATACTGTTCATCAAAAGTCCTTAAACTGCTCCAGTTGCCATTATTAAAGATGTTTACATTGCTGTTTAAGTTTGAATTTACGGCTTCGTCACTTCCACTGGCCATTAATGCACCCGAGCCATCAACATTATACCTGGCCAGCATGTAATTATATCCGTTATTTAAATACTCGCGCACCCGCCTGTCCGTATTCCAGATCGCTTCTTCGTTAACAGGACCTTCACTGTACGAGGGTTCAAAAAATTCATCCTTACAACCACTAATGCCCATGAGCAAAACTGCCAGAACGATGTATATACCATATAAATTCTTTTTCATACTCATTTTGAATTAAAATTTAACATTTAAGCCTATTGCAAAGGTTTTTACGTAAGGGTAAGAGGAAAAACGACCTGCATTGGGGGTTTCGGGATCAATGCCCAGTTCTCCGAGTTTGGAAATCGAGAAGATGTTATTACCACTCACAAAAATCCTGGCGCCTTTAAAACGTAAGCGTTGGTTAAAGCTTTGTGGCGTACTGTATCCGATTTCAGCAGACCTGAGTTTTAAAAAATCTCCTGAATACAACCAAAAGGTGGAATTGGCCGTGTTGTTTCCATTGTCTGATATTCCGATACGGGGATATTTTGCAGTGGCTGCTGTGGCCGGGGTCCAGGTATCTAAACTGAGCTGATTTAAGCCATTCGGACCTGCGTAAAAAATATCAGAAATATCTACAGTTCTGCCAGCAAGGCCCTGGAACTGTGCGCCTAAATCAAACTGTTTGTATCGGATATTAAAACCGAAGCCATAATATATTTTCGGGATATCGGTATAGTCGCTGGAAATGGCATCGTTGGCATCGATGATGTTATCATGGTTAACATCCCTGTATTTCAGATCGCCCGGCACAACCAGGCTCGAAAGGGTTTGCTTCGGACTGGCATTAATTTCTGCCTGGCTCTGAAAAATACCTTCAGCGATGTAATAATTTCCGCCATTCACATACCGGCCTATGGTAGACTGGTTAGGCAATACATTCTCCGTTCTTTCCAAAATAATATTTTTAGCATAGGTAAAGTTCGCGTTGGTACTGATCAGCACTTCACCAATTTTTTTATGGAAAGTTCCACTGGCATCGAATCCTTTGCTGCTTACCTTGCCAGAATTTACCTGCGCAATCGCTATCCCAAGGATCCCAGGTAAGTTCGCGGGCCCAAGGATATCCGTTCTTTTTTCATCAAAATAATCAACAGAGAAGGAAAGTGCGCCTTTAAAAAAATCTACATCTGTACCCAGGTTCAACCGGTCTATTTTTTCCCAGGTGGTTAAGGGATTACCAGCAGGACTTACCAGTCTGGCTGTGGTAGACGTAGAAAAAGTTGACCCTAAGAATGGTCCCGCGTCTCTGGTAAACAGCGTGCGGTATGGCAGTCTGACCACATTACCATTGGCATCGTAAGTTGGGCCAATATTACCTGAGCGACCATAAGATCCGCGCAGTTTCAGATAACTGATCACTGAAGCATCTTTCAGAAAATCTTCTTTAGATATTAACCACCCTGCCGATACCGCCGGAAAAAAACCAAAACGTCTTCCAGGCGCATAGTTTTCAGATCCGGAGTAACTCCCCGTAAATCCCAACTGGTAACGTTGCTTAAAACTGTAATCTGCCCGCCCTACAATCATCCGTGAACGGTAATCCAAACGGTCTACCGCCGCACTTACATATTGCTGCGCCCTTACGTTTGCCTTTACCTGGTGATCTGTAGCAAAAGTTCTGTTGTAATCCAGGCCAAACCAGAGCTCATTATTTTTGGTATTGGTTTGGAAAGCTGCAGTACGGTAGGCAATAACCGCCGGCGTGCGATAAGTTTGTACAGGTGTTACGGTTTGATTAAAAACTGCATAGTTCTGAGACAATCCATCACCATAATTACCATAACCATCATAAGAAAAGAATAAGTTAGCCGAAAGGCCTTTGGTAATAAAATCCATTTTCTGATCGGCCATGATACTGGCCAGCAATATATTGGTGGTGGTTCTGGAAAATCCTGTAGACTGTAACTGGCCCAGGGGATTACTTTGAAAGAGTGAAGTTCCGCCGTAAGATCCATTTGCATTTAAAATCGGAAAGGCATTTGGTGGTAAGTTGTACAGGTTACTCAAAACCGTGCTGGTGCCATCACCAACATCATTGCGTACTTCGCTCCTCACGCCTGCCAACAAGGTCAGCGTAAGTGTTTTGGTCACATCATAATCTAAATTGATGCGAAAGTTATAACGTTTGTAGCCATAGTTAGAATCGTAGTTGGGTGTTTCTGTTTCCCTAAAAAGACCTTGCTGATTAAAATAGCTCACGGAGCTGAAATAACGCACCCTGTTGCTCCCTCCGCTAAACGTGAGTGCATATCTTTGCGTAGCTGCCCTTTTGCTCAAAAAGCGGTCTAAATAGTTATTATCCGGATAAAGGTAAGGGTTGGTTTGGTTTTTATAATTTTCAAGTGCTGCATCATTGTAAGCAGGTGCCTGGCCTACATTGGTTAAGCCCTGATTATATAAAGTAGCAAAATCAAATGAATTTAAGGGCTTGATCAGGTTGCTGGCAGATTGGAAACCGCCCTGCGCATCAAAGGAAATGAGGTTCTGCCCTATCTTACCTCTTTTGGTGGTGACCAGAATTGCGCCATTGCCTCCATTCAGGCCATACCAGTTTAAAGCAGCAGCATCTTTTAATACGGTTACACTTTCAATTTCGCTGATATCCATATCTTCGAAATCACGTTCAATTCCATCAACCAGAAAAGCTGGCGTAGCGCCTTGCGCATAGGATGATTTTCCACGGATTTGATAGGACACGTTTCCACCGCCCGGCTGATTACCTGTCCACCTGAATAAAAAGCCACTTAACCTCCCCGCCAGTAAACCAGAAAGATTACTGATGGGTACTTGCGTAAGCTGATGGTAGCGAAGCGAGCTTTGGGCATAATTCAGTTCTGCTCTGCTGCGCGTAGCAAAAGGAATTTCTATTAATTTATCCGTCGAGTCTGCGCGGTTAGCTTTCACAATCCTAACGGTATCCTGCGTACCACTGGTTTGTGCGAAGGCCGTGCAGGTGAACAGATAGCTGATAATGCACGCCATAACGCCCGAACATTTAATATATCTTGTCATTTCTTATCTTTTAAATTGATGTATAATCCAAAAACTACCAACCCGGATTCTGTTTCAATGCGCCACTGGTCTTGTTCATTTCTGCGCGGGGAATAGGGTACAAATACATGTTGTTATTGAATACTTTTTTAAATGCAGGCAATTCGATCACATTATAGCTGAAAGTGCCGTTGGCATTTTTAATCACCTTCATGGCCTTCATTGGCTGGGCCACAATTTCAGCACCTTTTTTCCAGCGAAGGATATCCCACCAGCGCATGTCTTCGAAAGCAAACTCAATGGCTCTTTCGTTTCTGATGCGTTCGCGCATTTCAGATTGACTGAGACCAGCCGGTAAAACCGGCATCTTAGCGCGCAGGCGAATGGCATTTACCGCATTATACACTTCAGCGCCTGGCCCTGTTTCTTCATTTAAAGCTTCGGCATAATTGATCAGCACTTCTGCATATCGGTAAAAAACATAATTCAGTAAGGCTGATGCGGTTGAGCCGGAACGTGAAGCCTCCGGCCAGAGTCTTTTCAGGTAATAACTGGTTTTGGTTATGGAAGTGGCGGTACTGATATCGGTTCCGTAAGTAATAATACCCTGGGCATTAGGTTCAGACTGCCAGGTTTGCACCGCCCGCCCCTGCCAGGTGGCATTATTATACAGAATGTTAATATAAAAGCGTGGATCTCTGTTGAGATAAGGATTTTGCGGATTGTATCCTGAAGTGGCATCGGTAATGGGTTTCCCGTTCGCCATTTCATAGAGATCAACGTGATTCTGAACAGGCGAAAGGTTAGATTGTGCCCCGCCATAGCTGGTAGGAATTAAAAAGTCGCTTAGGTAGGTACCTATAAATCCACGGCCACCACGGGGCCAGATCCGGATATATTCGTTGGAGTTGGCTACCGTGAGTACATTGGCGTAGTTGGGTTCCAGTGAAAATTTATTCAGGTCCATAATTGCCTTTGAGGCCTCTGCGGCTTTTTTCCATTTTGCCAGATCATTTTCCGGGTTATTTAAGGGGCTGGCATCGAAGAGCAGGACCCTGGCTTTAAGTGCCATTACCGCAGCCCCCGTAGCCCGGTTGGATTGTGCTGCCGGGTTTGGCCAATCGGCATTGGTTAATGGCAACAGCGCGAGGGCCTGTTCGAGATCACCTAAAATCAACTTAAAAGTTTCTGCATAACTGCTGCGTGGAAGATCTGTAGAGGCTTCTGTAAAGTCTTGTGGCTGGGTTAATATCACAACCCCTCCAAAGCGCCTCAACAGTTCGAAATAGAAGTAAGCACGTAGATAAAGTTGCTCACCTTTAATATAATTAGGATTGTAAAGATCAGTCCAGGGTACCTCATCCATATTAGCCAGCATCAGGTTTGCATTTCTGATACCCCTGTACATTTGGGTGTAAATCCCGGCTACGTCAGAAGCCCCCGGATCTAAAAACTGACCGCTGTTCATGGCCGCCACTTCGATCTGGCCATTATTTGCAATAGATTCATCTGTAAATTGTGAGGTCATTCCTTTGTAGCCGCTCAGGCGACCATAATCTGAGATAGAAAAAGTATAGGTAAAGTCGCCAAAACGGGAAGCCGTTAAGGGGTCTTTAAAAACTTCCTCAAGATCGCTTTGTATGCCCACATCACGCTGTAAAAAATCCTTTTTGCAGGAATAACCAATACAGACAATAAATAAAAACAAAAGATATATGATTTTTTTCATGATGCTAACCTTTAATTAGAGTGATAAATTGAGGCCAAAATTGAAAACTTTAGTAGTCGGAATAGTAGCTATTGAAGAGGCATAAGCGTTCCCCGATAAGCTGTTTTCAGGATCGATGCCATAAAAATTTGTCCAGGTGATTAAGTTCTGACCGCTAACGAATACGGTAAGGCCATTTAGGCGAATTCTATTGACCAATTTTTTAGGCAGACTATAACTAAACTGCACGTTTCGTAATTTGATGTAAGAAGCATCTTGCAATGTGAAGTCGTTTAGGCTTTCGTTAGGATTTGCATTCAGGCCCGGACGGATTACCGGCCAGCTGGCATTGGTATTACCAGGCGTCCATCTGTTTAACATCGGTGCATAATACTGGTTAAGGCCGCCGCTTTGAAACACCACGTTCGAACTCACATTTGTTACCGCATTAAAAAGTGCCGATAACTGAAATCCTTTGTACCCAAATTGCATATTCAGACTTGCATTATATTCCGGAATATTTGGATGCCCAATAGCGATCACATCCTGGTTATTAATTATGCCGTCGCCGTTAACATCCTGATATTTAAAATCGCCGGGTATAGATGGATAAGCTGTAATTTTATTCAACGGACTGCTATCAATATCCTGTTGATCTGTATAAAAACCGAGTACATGGTATCCAAAATAGGTACCGATCGGCTTGCCGGTTACCCGCAGATTTCCAGCAAGACCAGGCGCTTCGTCCAGTACCCTGCGCTCGTTTCTGGCATAACTCAGGTTGCCCGTAAAGGAATAGGTAAAATCTTTGATCTTATCGCGGTAAGTTAAGGAAAGTTCATATCCGTGGTTGTAATTGACGCCATAATTGGTACTTGGCACGGTGGCGCCATATGTTGCAAAACTGGTTGCCGAACGGGTAGTTAAAATATCCGAACGCTCATCATCAAAAAGGTCAGCAGTGATATTCAGCTTATCTTTGAATAAAGAAAGATCAAGTCCGATATTGCGTTTTAAAGACACCTCAAAAGTGATAAACGGATTGCCATATTGTAACTGCGTATAAGTTGGCGCACTAAAATTGCTGTTCGGGTTTCCAAACACTACATTTGATCCGGCACCGAACCTGTTCTGGTAATAGAAACGGCTTGTACCGGGACTTGGAATCCCTACCCTTCCAATCGAACCTCTGATTTTAAACATGCTGATCCAGGTAAATTTTTTCATCCATTCCTCATTGGCCAGATTATAACCCAAGGTTGCTGCCGGAAAAAATCCGTAGCGATAACCCTTAGCATAATTCTCTGAACCATTGTAGGTTGCACTGGCTGTTAGAAAGTATTTATTTCCATAATTATAGGTAGCCTCCGAAATGATTCCCTGGTTGGCATATGGAGCGGCAGCCGCAGCTGAGCCCTGCAGTTCGCGCTGACCGATTAGATTGGCACTGATGTTATGCTTGCCAAACGATCTGCCATAGGTTAAAAACAACTGCAGATTCGTTTTGGTAAAACCACTTCTGGAATAGGCAGGCGCCCCAAAAAAATCATTATAGGTACCACCCACGGGTGTTAGTGCCAGGCTGGACCTGTCAAGTTCAAGATAACCTATGCTTCCACGCTGCAACTTTCCTGATAATTGTGTGGCATCGTAGCCAAACTGGGCCTTAAAACTCAGTCCCTGGGTTAAGAAATCAAGTTTTTGCCTTACGGTGAAAATCGATTCGGCAATATTGTTATCGGTAAAGGCATATCCACCATAGGTGAGTAACGCATAAGGATTGAAAGCATTTACCCCGCCCAGACCATAGTTTACGATATGGTTATAGTTTCCATCCAGGGCAATAATTCTGGGATCATCAGAATTGATGTATTCTTTAAAAAACGGCGCTGCCCATGAGGGCATTTTCAATGCGCGGCCCACCAGCCCTTCAATGCCATTGCTGACCACCCCTGCAGGATCATTATATTCGCTCATTCCCGCCGGACTGTAACGGTGTTCGTTCCTGCCGGCAAGGTTCACCTCAAAATTAGTGGTTTTGGTCAGGTCTATGCCTACCCTGGCCCTGAAATTGTAACGGCTGTAGCTTGGGGAGGTCGAATAATCCAATGGTGTTTTAAATTCCTTAAAATTTCCTTCCTCGCGCATATGGCTAAACGAGGTAAAGTATTTTACCTTATCACTGCCGCCTGATATGGTCAGGTTTTGCTGGTTCTGCATCCAATGGTCTTTAACCAGTTCATCGTACCACATCACATCAGGGTAAAGTAATGGATTGCCATTTCCGGCTTTAAAAATCGCTAGATCCTCATCAGTAAAGGTTCGGGGCTCACCTACGTTTCGCTGCCCTTCGCTTAACAACATGGCACTTTCATAGGCGCCCAGAATTTCAGGACGGGAAGTGGCACTGATGATGCCCAGATTACCGGAAAATGTTACCCGTGCAGGCCCCTCTACTCCTCTCTTGGTGGTAATTACAAATACGCCGTTCGCACCTTTCAAACCATATAACGCGGTAGACGAAGCATCTTTCAATATGTTAATACTTTCAATTTCATTGGGGTCAATATCACCGAAAGATGTCCGTTCCACACCGTCTACGATAATAAGGGCTGTGGCGGAGGGCGAAACCTGTCCACGGATATACAAAGCTGCACCGTTAATCCCCGGGCGTCCGGAAGTTTGCTGCACCACAAGACCCGGCACGCGACCGGCCAAAGCGTTGTTTACATTGGTTACCGGTGCTTTCAATAAATCCTGGCCCGAAACGGTACTGATGGCAGCGGTAACGGCTGATCTTCTTTGTGTTGAATAACCGTTTACCACTACTTCACTGAGCGAACTGCTTGCGGAGATCAGCGTGATGTTGATTACACCAGCATCCCCTATGGTAACTTCTTTGCTTTCGAACCCAATAGTTGAAAACACAAGTACCTGCCCAGGATTAACATTGATTTTATATTTTCCATCCAGATCGGTCTGAACGCCCGTAGTGGTACCTTTTATTCTGATGGTTGCACCTGGAATGGGTTGGTTTTTTTCATCTTTAACGGTTCCGGTTATTTCCTGAAACCACATTGCAGGGCGTTTGGCAACGAAGCTGACGGCAATTTTTATGGGCCTGGCCGGCAACGCCTGTGCCTTACACCAAAATGCCGCAAACAAAAGAAGCCAGCCTTTAGACCTTAGGGTTATGTTTTTTATCATCTATCGGGGAATATGGTTAGAATTAATTTTCAAATATTTCTGCTTTTTGCGCAATACAAATCTCCAAGACACGCGGATGCGTATTCATTAATTCCCAAAAGGGTGCAGGCTTCTCGCCAAATTAAAAATAGAGATGTGAAAGCATCGAAAAGCGTCGTGATCCGGGATTTTGAGCTAAACCTGATTCCGAGAAATGCCTATCAGGTAAAAAGGAATGTCCAACGTTAAAGCTCGTAATTCCGGTTTGGTGTTTTCCTCATTTATAGTGATGGGGATGGTTAAGAAATAGCTTGTCATAATATTTTGGTTTTTATTTGGTTACCACAAATCTATATGCTTAGCTAGTTCAGAGGGTTCACTTTTGTACGGAAATGGTTTGTTTTTGTACGGATGGCTGATATTTTCAGTTTATTTCTAGAAAGTTTGTGTTTTCTAAGTCAAATGGCTGCCATTGAAAGGTTCTCATAAATAGTCCGGTCGTCATTCTCGCGCATGCGGGAATCTTAGAGCGCTTGAACTACAATTATTGATGTGTGTTTTTTTATTCAGTGGCGTTCATGAGCACTTCGTGATTCCCAATAGAGCTGGGAATCACGAGCTCCCGAGTGATATTACCAAATAAATTCATCTGTCATTCACAGTAATTTTCATACCATAACTTATCCTTCAAGAGGATTAAAGTTTAGTATCTGCATATTTTAATGGTTCTTTTTCAATATGGTGTTGGCCGCCACTTTACGAAGGTATTGGGCAAACTCTTCGGAGACATTTTCAGGCTTGAATCTGATATTTTTAACTGAGTCATTAAACAAAATCCCATACCAGATAAGTCCACCCAGGTATTTCCCGGCATCATTGGCATGGTTAGGATCGAATACCAGTTCTTTTTTATTCCAATAGTACCCCACATTGATCGAATGGGTCTGATCTGGCAAATTTGGGGCTGTGGGATGCTCATAATTAAATGAAAAATCAGGCTTAAAACCATATTTCCTGTCTTCGGCTACAACTTCGAAAGCATCACCAACTGGTAAAATCAGGGCATTAATCCGCTTTGCCAGAAGATGGTAAGCCGCACGTGATTTCTGCCACATTTCCTGCTGACTCGCTGCAACTTTACCTTCTGCTATACGTCCAAACTTCTTTGCATCGGTACGGTATGCCCAGGTTTGATGAACCACCAAACGCGCGTGGGGTTGCAATGCTTTAACATAGTCAACTAGTTTGCTGGCGTATGGATAGTAGCTTGAAGAATCTGCTGAAAGGTAAGAATACTGTTGAATGGTAACCATATCCCATTTCCCTTGCCCCAACAACATTTTTAATGATTTTCCGCCGTAAGGTTTTCCCTTGGGATCATCAGCATTGGCTTCTGCTTTTTCCACATAACCCCAATGCTGCTCAAGAGAATGTCCACCAAGTTCAGCACGTCCAATAATGAGCGTTTTCCCTCTTTCTTTTGCCAGCTGTGGCAAAAAGGCGGATGCGTTTTGAGAAAAACTGTTCCCTATAATAAATAAACGTAAGGTATCTTGCCGGCTTTGAGCAAAAACATTTGCGGCCAGGCAAACCAGCAAAAGGGAATATATGCTCAACCTAATTAAAGTCGAGAACTGTAGTTTCATATTAATCTTCATAATCGTCTATTTTAGTTTCTTAAGGTATTCATACAATTGTGTTCCCGCCAGCAAAAATGCACCCACGCCATATACCTCGGTACTACTGGCATTTACGGCATCCGGACTTGCGCCAATAGGTTGTACATAACCTAGCATCCCATCTTCATGCACGGCAGAAACCATGGCTTTCCATGATTTTTCTACCACAGGAAGGTATTGTTTCTTTTCTAAAATACCGTGATTTAAGCCCCAGGCAATGGCATAGCTAAAAAAGCCGGTACCGCTCATTTCCTTAACCGGAAAACTTGCAGGATCTAATAGCGAAGCATGCCAGCTGCCATCTTGCTGCTGTAATCCTGCCACCCTGGATACCATATCCTGATAAAGCAAAATCAGTTTATTTCTGTCCGGGTGATTTTTCGGCATATTCTCCAGCACCCTTACCAGGCCGGCCAACACCCATCCATTGCCTCTTGACCAGAATATTTTTTGTCCGTTTCTCTCTCTTTTATTAAAGAAACTCTCATCTCTAAAAAATAGCTTCTCAGAAGGGTCATATAAAAATTCGGTGGTCTTCCACCACAATTTAACGGCTTTATTCAGATACTTTTCATCTCGGGTAGCCGTGCTCAGATAAGCCAGGGATGGAGGCCCCATAAAAAGGGCATCACACCAGGCCCACTCTCTTTTCTGGATATTGTTTTTCCAGTTCAAAGGTTCGTCATGTGGCTGACTAATAATGCTATCAGCCTGCAGCACAAAAGGCGCAATCATCTTTTTCTGCTTAAATTTGCTATAAAGCTGCGCATAAGTTTGTCCTACACAATAGTCATCTGCATAAAAGCGCAAATGCCCGGTATTCCAGCCCAAATCATTTCCAATATCAACCAGCGTTTGCAGATACCGTTCATTGCCCCGCAGGTTGCCAAAAGCAAAAATACCGGTATAGCAGGCACCATTGGTCCAGTCCGCTTTCCGATGATTAAAGCCTTTGTTCTTCCAGGTATTCAATTGCCAGTCTGCAACCCGTTGCATCGTTTTAAAAATGTTTGCAGTTGACAAAGTGGAATCTCTTTTTACAGGTTTTTGAGCTGAAAAGGCACTTAATCCAGTATAGCAGCTCCATAGTAAAACCAAAAGCAGTCGTTTTAAATTCATATCTTTCATTTCTTAATTGATTATTTTTGATAAACCCTTAAGCTGGTGCATAAAGGACAGGCCGGCGATAATAATTGGAATACATATTTTTTCATGGTAAATAATTTATTGGTATCCATTTAATCGTAAGGGCATGAGGGTTGGAAATGTCCAGGCATAATCGTGCGTGGTATACATGACGGGACGATATGGTGCCAGGTAATTATCAAATTGTGGCGAAGGATAAATGCCGTTCATCGCCTCCAGTAAGTTGGCCGGCCAGAAACCTGTTGCCGTATGTACACTCCCAGTATCCGGGTCTTTAAAAAATTTCCACTCTTTGGGATGTTGATTAAAGTAAAACAAATAATCAAGCGCTTTTTTGAATGATGCCCCATCCCGGGATGCAGTAAAAAGGTTTTCTCCTGCCTGGTTATAGATAATCCAGCTGGATGCGGTAAGTGGTGCTAAAGAAAAATAGGTGTACCAGATGCCCTTTTTCTCGCGCTTAACTTCTTCAACCATATGGCCATCTGCAGCAATCTTATCAAAAAGATCTTTCTTGATCAAGGTTATGTTTTGCCGCATATCTTCCTCATCTTCCAGATAGGTGTCAGCAAGTAAAGAAGCCAAGCGAGACCAATCGCCGGAGTTGTTGTTCCGGTACCGGATACTGTTTGCTGCAGCACGAAATACGTTTTTTGTCCACCATTTAAACTGGTTAACTTCTTTTGGCTTCCACCTTTTATAACCTTTTAGCAAATCGGCACTGATCATTAAGGCGGTACCGGAATACGACATCACCAGTGAACCATCCAGTTGCGAATATTTTTTATTAACCGATGCCCAGGCATTGAGAAAATAAACGGCTTTATCGGCATATTTTGTTTTACCACTTAGCTGATAAGCCAGGGCACAACTGTATGCCGAAAAACCATCCACCTGTAGCGCCCGTGAAGTTCGGCGGTGGGTTTCCTTGTCAACATAAAAACCCGGAATACTGAAATCTTCTACCGCATGTTGCGTGACCAGCAAAGCCGAATCTGCTTTAACCAGCAAGGCCTTATAGGCTGATAAATAAGGTTCTTTTTTGGCTTTGAGCTGTTTCTTAACAAAATCAATCTGCTGTTGCGGATGCATCCCCTTTAGCCGATGTTGCGCAAAAACTTGCTGCCCCGGCAGTGTGCATAACAGCGTGGTTGTAGATAAAATAAGGAGAAAAAATTTCAATTGCTTCATAGGTTTTATTTGGTTAATAAGGAGTGCTTTAATGGTGTAATTGTCTACATGCTCGTCAATACTTCTTAAACGTGGTCATTCTCTGTATTAAAGCGTTTTTTATATTCAGACGGGCTCGTTTCAAATTGTTTCTTAAAGCATACACTAAAATATTTGGCGTTATTAAATCCGGTTTGATAAGCCACCTCTGCCACTGTTAAATCTGCATGTTCCAATAAGTAAGCACTTCTTTTAAGCCGGATATTTAGAATAAATTCTTTGATAGACATACCCACAATATCATTGATCTTCTGGTACAGAATGGTTCTTCCCGTATTCATGTCAGACACAAAATCGTCTACCGAGTAATTGGGATTGGCCATATGCTGCTCAATAAACTTCATCGCCTTAACCAGCAATTCCTCATCCATCGAAGTAATGGTTACCTTAGCAGGATCTACCACCAGCCGCTTGCTGTACATTTCCCTCATTTCCTGCTGGTTTTTTAAAATGGTATCTATCTGCTGTATCAGGTATTCCACTTCAAAAGGCTTATCAATAAAAACGGTTGCACCATGTTCCAGCGCTTTGGTTTTATTCTGGTTTACATCACCCATACCCGAAATCATGATGATGGGAATGTGGCTGGTTTTAAAGTTCTGCCGCAAGTGGTTACATACCTCAAACCCATTGGTGTTGGGCATCATCAAGTCGGTAATAATCAGTTGCGGATATATTTTTTCAGCTTTAATAATACCCTCCTGACCATCGCTGGCCAGATAGACATTGTACTTTTCAGACAAGCGTCGCTCCAGGTAGTTCCGCAGGTTAGGATCGTCGTCGATTAGTAAAATGCTGGTCGATTTCCTGGTATTTTTTGGTGCTAGCTCCGGTTCTTCGGCTTCCAGAAGGATTTCATCAATTTCGGAGATGGTATAATCGTACACGTTCGATTGCATATCGCCAGAACCTGCTTCTTTTCTAAGCGGGAGCATCATCGTAAATGAAACTTTATTGGTTTTATTTACCATCCAGATTTTTCCCCCAATGGCGTCAACCAGTTCCTTTACAATGGCAAGACCAAGACCCGAACTTTCTTCAAAAGTAGGGCGATAAGATGATAAGCGGTTAAAGGAGGTAAATAGTGTGGCAATCTGCTCTTCCGAAAAACCTATACTGGTATTTAACACTTCAACAGAAATGTATTCCCTTTCAGCGAGATCCGGCTCAATAGCTAACCTCGATTGTTCCCCGGCTGTAGATTGATAAATCCTTACGCCTACATAGCCTTTATTAGGGGTGTACTTTAAGGCATTGGAGAAAAGATTGGTCAGGATTTTTTCAATAATATCATAATCGAAAGCCACAAACAAATGGTCTGCATGCGCAGTAAAATTGGTTTCTATTTCTTTTTTGTTTGCATAAAGTTCAAAAAGCCCAAAAACATCATGCACAAAACTGATGAAATCGCCAAGCTGCGGATTGAGGGTTATTTTCTGGCTTTCTATCTCCCGGAAACGGAGTAACTGACTAATTGAACGCTGGATGCGCGCCACATTTTTCTCAATTAACTGCATATAGCCCGCCGCATGGTCATTTTTCTGAACAGTTTCTTTTAACTGCTTCAGTGGTTCAAGCACCAGGGTAAGCGGAGTTTTAAGATCGTGGGAAATATTGGTAAAAAAATCTGTCCTCGCCTGGTTCAGATCACGCATATTCTGTTCTTTGAGTGCTTCTAAGGCCAGTCGTTCTTTAAAAACTTTTTTATTGGTATAATACCGCATGATAAAAAACAAAAGCCCCAGTACAATTAAAGTATAAATGGAGTAAGCCCACCAGGAGAGGAAAAATGGTGGATTAACGTGAAAGTAAAGCCTTGAAATTTCGTCGCTCCAAAGCCCGTCATTGTTGGAGGCCCTGATCTCAAAAACATAATCGCCACCTGGTAAATTAAAGAACTGTACAGCGTGTTGATTAGGATTCATTTTCATCCATTTATCGTTTAAGCCAAGCATGCGATAAGAAAACTGATTTTTATCTGCCGATAAATAGCTATTTGACGAAAAACGGATTTCGATATTCGACTGGCGACTGGAAAGTTTGATCTTCCCCCCATCATGATTGCTTAATGTGGAAATATCTTTGCTTAAAGGTGAATCTTGCGTTACATTGCTTACCAGTTGGTTGTTAATTAATAAGTTCGTAAAAAATACCTTCGGTTTTTGAATATTTTTATTGAGGTATTGCGGATCAAAAAGTACAAAACCATTGGTCCCCCCAAACAGTAGCTCTCCTTTTTTAGTTTTATAGGCCGACCTTAAATAAAAAGAACCACAACTGTTTGCTTTATAAAATCTGGCTCTCTCGAATTTTTGGGCCTTCTGATCAAAGAAGTACAGCCCATTGTTGGTGCTAAACCAGATATTTCCGGAAATATCGTCTTCCAGAATACCAAAAACGATTTTAGGAGGAAAACCATTGCTACTGTTAAAGTTCAGGTAGCGTCCGTCTTTCTTTAAAAGATTTACACCTCTTCCCGAAGTACCGAGCCAGAGGTCTCCATTTAATGCTTCATAGTAGCAACCCAGGTGATTAACCGCGTAAGGACCATCCTTGATTACATAGTGACTTAATACTTTAAGTGTTTGCGGGTCTGCAATATACAGCCCCTGATGAGTAACCAGCCGAAGATGCTGCTGCTGATCAAGCGAAATGGATTCAATTTCTACATCAAGCGCCTGTCCGTTTGCAGCAATCAGTTTAACCATTTCGGTTTCTGCTGCCGGGTTCCGCTTGCGGTGGAGAAAGTTTTTATCAGGATCGGTCATCCACCAGGTCCCCCCGCCATCGCGTACAAAATCATACACGGTTAGAGGCTGCCGGCTGCCGGGCAACAGGATGTTGAGGTTGGTAAAACGCTTTGTCGCTATTTCATAGGCAGAAATGCCTCCGTTAAAGGAAGAAATAAACAGTTTTTTCCGATCGGAATCAAATTTTAAGCGCTTCACCATGTTGGAGTTGATGGAATTGGCTTCGGCCTTAGTAAAATGGCAGAAGCTGTCATCCTTCCGGTTCCAATAGTTGAGTCCACCGCCCTCTGTAGCAATCCAGACATTGCCCATATCGTCTTCCTGGAAACCACTTACAATGGGATGGTTGAGCCCGCCCGGGCTGGTGGTGAAATAGCGGACATAAGCATCATAAAGTGAACAATAAGCAATTTTGCCACCATAAGTGCCAATCCATGCTCCCTGATCAGGATCGCCATAAATGGTCCAAATGGAATTATTGGGTAATGAAAAAGCATCGTTCGGGTTCATTTTGAGGAGCTTGCTGATCTGCGTTTGCGGATCATAGAGCAGCAATCCGGCTTGTGTGGCTACCCACATGATTCCCACCTGATCGATAAAGATTTTTTTGGCCATCGTGGTCTGGAAACCCGGTCCTGTAACCGGAATGTTTTTTTTGATTACACCTTTGGCGTCGGTCACGAAAATACCACCCCGCTGGGTAAGAAAATAATAGTCGCCCCCATAGGCCACAGCATCGTTCACCACAAAGGAGGTTTGACCCAGATTGGTAAAAACTGAAAAGTGCGCCGTTCTGGTATCGAACCTGTAAAGTAAATTCTCCTGAGAGAGATAAATATTTCCTTTCAGGCTGATCACACTGTCAAAATACCTGTTGGTAGGAAGTTTGATTTTCTTAAAAACCTTTTTCTCCCGGCCAGATATATATAAACTGTCGCCGGAGAGCATGTATAAATGGCCATCATTATGGAGACATACAGAGCGGATTTTTCCAGGGAGAACCAGTTCAAAATTAAATTGTCCATAGTTAAACTTCAATAAACCATGATTAGTGCCCAAAAATAATCCGCCCTTTTTATCGGTCACTAAAGAACCGTAAGCCCATTTTACCTTTGGATTGCTCTTCGAGGCCAGGTCATTTAGCTGATAAAAACTGTTTCCGTCATACATAAAAACAGCATCCGGACCAGTATACCACATGCGCCCTAAACTATCCTTAGTGATGCTCTGAATACCACTGTAATACGATGTTTCGGGCATGACATGGAAACGATACCTGGAAATATCAATTGCAACAGCACTTTTCAGCAAAAAGGCTGAAAAAAAAAGCAGCAAACAGAAGATTTTCCGGATATCCTTAAGATCAAAATGCATACGCAGGTATTCTTTTTGGTTTTCTAATGATTGTTTAAATTTCCCATCTATCAATTTCTTTCCATTTTTAGCTGACTGATATCAATAGCGAAGGGATGCAGCTAAAATAAGTGTTATGATCGCCATGGTTAGCTGTGTATATCATAAATTGCAATTCCTTTCGGATTTGTTACGTTGAGCTTAGCTACAACTAACATCGAGAGATCCGCTAGTGCTGACGTCATTCTCGCGCATGCGGGAATCTTAAGACGTTTGCATTAAGATTCCCAATCAAGTTGGGAATGACGATCTCTCAGGGATATTATTCCTTAAAATTGATCCGTCATCCCGGTTGATATTTATGCCATAAACTATCCCTCAATATTCCCACTCGATAATTTATAATATCCTACAATCTTTTCTTCAAACGACTCAGCGCCTCCACATAATAATAATCTGCATAGGTTAAGGGGACATTTACTTCTGATTTAAAGGGAAATGCTCCCGTGCTATGCATCAGGATAAAATTTCCGTTCTCGCCCAACTTTGCCGTGTACTCATCAGAAGCCAGTGTCCGGATTTGCTTTTCTACCACTTCCATATATTTCTTTCTAGTGTCGGCATTTACAAAATCACTCAATTCGGTTAATGCAGAAGCCATAACGCAGGCAGCTGAAGCATCTCTCGGCGTATCAGCCCGCACCAGAACATCATAATCCCAGTAAGGAATAAAATCTTTGGGCATTTTAGGATGGTTGATCAGAAAATCAGCGATATGCATGGCCTGATCCAGATAGCGTTTTTCTCTGGTTTCACGATAGAGATAAGTATAACCGTAAAGGCCCCAGGCCTGTCCACGACTCCATGCAGAATCATCAGCATAACCCTGATGGGTTTGCTTTTTATGCGGAAGACCAGTCTGCCGGTTATATGAAACGACATGGTAAGAGCTGAAATCGATCCTAAAATGATGCGCCATGGTTTTATCAGCGTGCGAAATTGCCATTTTTTTCAGTTGCTCATTTGCTGATTGCTTGCTGGCCCACAACAACAATTCCAGATTCATGATATTATCGATAATGACCGGATATTGCCAAATGGTCTTATTATGGTCCCACGACCTGATGAGACCAACTCCAGGATCATAGCGTGTAGCCAGCGATTGTGCGCCCCTGAGCAAAACAGACCGATAAGCTGTATCGCCGGTTAAACGTAAGCCATTGCCAAAACTGCAGTACAGCATAAAACCGACATCGTGGTTATCGGTAGTGAATTTTTCACGTTCTACCCTGGCCGTATACAATTTGGCGAACGTTAAAAGTTCCGGATTTTTGCTATGCTCATAAACATACCATAGCGACCCCGGAAAAAATCCGCTACACCACCAGCGTGAATCAGATATGGTGCCTTCCCCCGCTTCAAACGAACGCGGTAATACGCCTGGTTGATGCTCATATTTCCTGGCCATTAACAGGCTTTGCTGTTCAGCAAAAGCCAGGGCTTGATCAACAATGGTTTTCAAATTTTGCGCATGTGCAAGGTTGTTCCATAACAACCCTGTTAACAACAGCGCTAAAAAATAGCTCCTCATAAATTTTATTTGATGTTTTTATAATAATCTGCAACAACATACCAGGCTTTTTTACGAAACCCCTGATCAGAAACCAGTCCTTTTCTGTTCCAGCCATCCTGATAAGTGGGGTGAAAGCGAAACGGCGACCGGAAATCAAACAATACCCAGGGCGATATTCCATTGAGATTTGGAATATTTTTAAACATTTCCAGGTTATCCTGATAAAGCCGGGCCTGGTAGTCTTCGCTCCATGAACTTGCGACATCCGCATCACCGGTTTTACCGTACAGTGCCTCAGCACCAAATTCTGAAATAATCAGAGGTTTATTGCTGGCCACTTCCCAAATCGCTTTTTTTGGCGCAACCGGCCAGGGATGGTACCAGCCCATATATTTATTGATGGCCACCACATCTAATTCGTTAATAAATGGGTCGTCCATTACAAAGCGTTGTTTATCTGCATTAAATCGAACCAGATCAAATGCTGCCGTTATCAAACGGGTGCTATCGATATCTTTCGTGCATTTAATCAGGTATTTCAGGAATTCATTCCGCGCAGCAGACGGCTGGGTTTCATTGGCCATACCCCAGAAAGAGATGGCGCATCGGTTTTTATCCCGCATCACCATTTCGCTGATCATCTTTCCGGCTTTCTTTTTGGTTTCCTGGTTTTCAAAATCAATCCCTTGCCAGATTGGTGTCTCCTCCCACAACAAAAAACCCATTTTTTCAGCTGCACGTATGGTATATTCATTTTGAGGATAATGTGCCAAACGGATCATATTGCAGCCCAAAGCTTTCGCTTCAGACAAAAGCATCACGGCATCTGCCTGAGAGAAAGCTCTACCTTTACGTTGTGGAATTTCCTCATGAAAACTGATTGATTTTAGAAAGATCGGCTTCTCATTCAGGTATATCTGTGTTCCTTTTACCGCCAGGTTTCTAAAACCAATCCATTCTGCTACCTGATCTTCTTTGGTAGATACCAACACCTGGTACAGTTTGGGTGATGCCGGCGACCAGCGCTGTATTTTTTTTACATCAGTGATTGACACGTTAGCAGTCCCGTATTGATCGGTAACCAGCTTTTGTTTGATATTCAGTTCAGGAATCTCAACTGTTACCGCTACATTTTTTTGTTTATCAACAACTTTAACCTTGGCATTAATCTGACCCGGATGATTTTTATCTAATTGAATAAAATAATCCTGAATAAATATTTTTGGCGTTGATACCAGCATCACATCGCGTGTAATACCACCATAGTTCCACCAATCGAATGATTTCGCAGGAATCGCATCAGCAGTGCGGGTATTGTTTACCTCCAGTGCTAAAAAGTTGTCTGATTGTTTCACCAGATCTGTGATCTCCACCTGAAAAGGTGTGAAACCACCTTCATGTTGGGCAATTTCCTTTCCGTTCAGATAAACCTTACAACGATAACTTACCGCAGCAAAGTAAATAAATAACCGTTCCTGATGTATTTTGGGTGCATCAAAATGCCTGGCATACCAAACCGTGCCTTCATAGTATTTGAGTTCGGGCAATTGGCTGTTCCAGTCTGAAGGCACATTCAGTTTTAAACCACCATCAAAGGCATATTCATAAAAATCTGTCTTTCCGGCTGGTTTTTTATTGAGGTAAATTTTGTTTTTCCTTCCCTGATCGTACTGGTCTATAATTGCTTCCCATTTCCCGTTAAGGGTTTGTGTTGTTCTGCCGTATACGTTAACCAGGGTTTCCTGCGCCGAAAGCTTCGACAAAAAACAGGGCAATAGTAAAAGTAAATTAAAAATGGTTCTGGTGGGTGTCATAAAAACGGTCTTTATTTTTTAAAAATCTTCATTGCAAAACCACCACCCGGAGCCATTTGAATGGATAATTTTCGATCGGAAGGGATTTCTATCCGCTGCTTTTTGTAGTCGGCAGCGATTTTATTGGCATTAATACCATCCTGATAAATCTCTGCAGCATAATCCCCGCTACCGAGAAAGCTGAGGTCAAGATCAAGTTTGCGTGCCTCCCAATTGGTTAAAGCGCCCAGGTACCAGGTGTCGCCCTTTTGGCGGACAGTGGTAATGTATTGCCCGATCTCACCATTAAGTACAATGGTACGGTCCCAAACCGTAGGGATAGCGCGGATGAAATCGGTACATTCCTGCTCCTTCGCATAATTGTCAGGGCTATCACAAAGCATATTTAAGGGCGATTCAAAAACCACATATTCTGCCAGTTGCCTGCATCGGGTTCCCTGACTCATGGGTTCATCATTTATTCCCCTATGGCTACTTTTAGTAGCATTACGCATGGCACCCTGCGTGTAATCTACCGGGCCGGCAATCATCCTGATAAAGGGCATCGTTACATCATAGGTAACCATATCCATCTCCGGCCCGGTCCATTTCATCTGCTCCAGACCATTTACAGCTTCATAGTTAATTACATTCGGAAAAGTCCGGTTTAGCCCAGTGGGTTTATACGTTCCATGAAAATCAACCATCAACTTATATTTTGCGGCCGTTTCTGCCGCCCGGTAATGAAAATCAACCATTTCCTGATCATCGCGGTCCATGAAATCGATTTTAAAACCTTTTATGCCCAGCTGGGAATAATGCTTACAAGCCCGCTCCAGATCGCGCGCAAAGGCATAATACCCTGCCCAAAGAATAATATCTACATTTTTGGATCTGCCATAAGCGACCAGTTCTTTCAGATTAATTTCCGGCACAACCTCAAACAAACTTGCCTTAAGGTTTACCGCCCAGCCCTCATCCAGGATCACATATTCAATTTTATTTTGAGCGGCAAAGTCTATGTAAGCTTTATAGGTTTCCGTATTCACGCCAGAAACAAAATCTACCTTGCTCAGTCCCCAGTTATTCCACCATTCCCAGGCTACTTTGCCTGGTTTTATCCATGAAATATCCTTTAACCGGTTGGGCTCGGCTAATTTGTAAACCATATCATTATCTGCCAGGGCTTTATCGCTGGTGCTTACAATGGCGATACGCCAGGGAAATTTTGTTTTTGCCTTACTTTTAGCAAGATAAGGCTGGCGCGAGGTAACGATTTGCTGCAACTGGTTATGTCCGCCCTGACCGGTAGCTTTTGGATAGCCAGCAAAGCTGGCTTGCAGACTAGTTCTTCCGGCAGGATTAAACAGAAACATCCCTGGATAGCTTTGCAAATCAGCTTCGGCCAGACATACTTTTTTACCCTTATCCAATTCTACCACCAAAGGAGAAAATGCAAGCTTCTGCTTATCCATTTTAGTTAAAGGGCCATAAGTGTAGGTATTTTCAAACGAATTGAAATATTGGCCTTCAATGGTTTTCGCTTTGGTTTTTACGTAGGGAATGTAAGCCTTGTAATCTTTTGCAAAATGGAAAGAAGCGAGCTCTTCATTCACAATAAAATCCTGTTTAGCCACAGATACAAAGCGGTAAGCCATGCCTTCATTATAGATTCGAAAAATGAGCTTAAAATCTTCCCTGAATTCAAGTATCAATTCGGCATATTCATCGTTTATATGGTTTCTTTTGTAAAAATGAGCAGGAATATTTTGTATAATCCTAATGGTTTTGCTTTGTTTCAAATGAGATTTGATCCCAAAGGTTTTTCCATTCCCTAGTTTCATCGCTATCGCACCAGAATTCAGCACCCTTTCCCCATCATTTGCCAGCTGAAAGCGAATACTATCGGCAATGCTTACATCCACCTGCAATCGCCCGTCGGGAGAATTCAGACTAAGCCTCTTTTGAGCGATTGCGGGGATGCTGAGAAACGTTAAAAGGAAAAGGTTTAATATGTTTTTCATTGGTTTATTTTAAAATGGTATAGCTGTACATCACGAAATCATTTATAGCCGGCAAAGCGACTTTCAAGGCACCTTTTCTACCAGTGGTTTGAATCATCGCCCTCCCCCGTCCAAGTAGCGGTTTTAATTGTATTTTAACTTTTTCGGGTAACCAGGTTTCCAGTATGCCCGTTCCATCAGGTGTATTTTCCCTGAACACGATAAAATAGCCCCTGTCTTTATGAATCGATTGAAAACCTGTCCATGATTTGCCCGAAGGTTCCTCACCAATCGGTAAAATGGTTCCCTGATGAAAATCGTGCTGCACCTTTTTATATTTCGCAACCGATTCCCCCAGTTGCAGGGCTTCTTTAGGCAAACCCGTGCCTTCAAACCAGGCCAGTGGCTGGGCCGCCATGGTAATGGCAAAAATATATTCGAAAGTATAGCTGGATGGCGCGAATGGATCGCTGCCATACTTATCTGCATTTCTCCATTTGTTTAAAAATTCGATCTGCAACTTCTCTGGTGGTACATATTTAGAAAGTTGCCATAAGTTGCGGAGTGTCCAGTAAGGATAGTAGTTTTGCCAGTCGGTATAACGGTTCTCCAAAAAAATATTGCCGTATTCGTTAAAAAGATGATAACCGCCCCTGCGGCCCGCAGTAGCATCGAGATTGAAAACAGCCTGATTTTCTGTTTCGCTCAACACCTGATTAAACATTTTGGTTAGATTAATTTCCGATTGTTTGTTGGGAATGGAGAGCCCGTCAATTTTAAATGTCCTGATTCCGTACATCCGATACAATTCGGCCATTGCTGAAGCATCTTTCTCCCAGTCTGCATAATCATGCTGAATACTGGGATTAAACCACAGGCAAATTTCAATACCCAAAGCTTTACCTCTTTTTACAATCGGACCGAGTCCGTTAGGATATTTTACCGTATCGGGTTTCCAATAATTTGGGTTACTCCAAATGTTTGTAAACGATCCTTTGGCCAGGGCAGAATTTGGACTTTTACCCTGCTGCCATCCATCATCAATCTGAAAATGGGTAATGCCAAGTTTGGATGCAGCTTCCAATTCCAAAAGGCTAAACCGTTCATTCACCTTGGCATCCTGGCTCCGATCGCCCCAGGTATTCATCATTACCATTTCGTCCCGCCCCGGCTCATTTTTACGGATGGTTTTCTGATAGCCACGTAATGCTTGTAACTGATTAAACTCTTTTCCACTATAAACGCCCAATACCACTGTATAAGCTTTGCTCCACTCATCTGCACGGATATCTTTGGCGCTTAGCCCCAATCCGTTTACCGCAAAATGCCCAAACTCAGTCGTAAAATCCTGACCGCCATAGGCCAGCTGTACACTGGAAGCTGGCGCTTCCTTTAAGAAAAAAAAGCCGGCCTCTTTTTCCTGGTTGTGTACAAAAAGCAGGTTGCCCCGGTAACCTTTTTTTCTATAGGGAATAAACTTATTTTCCAGTACCAGGTTGTTGTTCCAGTCGGTTATGTCAAAAAATTCGACCGCTTTAACCTGCCAATGGAAACCGTCCAGCTTTAACTGATCTAAAGCTGCAGTAGAACTGTTTACCTTCATATCATCAGCAATTTCAATGTTTTTCAGATCGGCGGCATTGGACTGTTGTCCTCCAGATATACCCGATAGATGGCCTTTCAGATAGGTTTCGCAGGCGATTGAAGCGCTTTGCGCATTGATCCGGTAAACCCGCTTTACATCAAGCGCGTCTGTAGAAAAAGAAACAATGGTTTCTTGTGCCGCGATGTGAATGCCATCGTCTTTCTTTACTAATACTTCATACTTTCCATTCTGAGTTCCGGCGCCAGCTTGAATGTAAAAATCGGGGTTTCTCAGCTTGTTAAACCAAACTTTTCCGCCTTTCTTATCACTTAGGCTATAGGTAATTACATTTCCCTTGTTCCATATAAACTTGCGCTCGATAAATTGATTGCCTATCGTCAGGGTATCTTGATCCAGGCGACTGTAGCAAGCATCCTGGGCAGCGCAAGGAAAACAACCCACCAAAAGCGAAAGCAACAGTAAAAAAATACAAAGTCCTACCGTTAAATTGCTTTTAATCTTTGCAAAAACTGGCACCAGTATCACCTGCGATCGAAGATTAACGAAACGCTGCGGAAAACCCCGCCTGAAGATCTCATCATTTATAACTGTCATATTTGGAGATTCCAAAACTAGCGACTTGTGCTTAAGGTGGGGTTCAGTTTTGTACGGAAATGGTTCAGTTTTGTACAAATTAAGCATCATGAATCTTTTTTAAGGCCAGGGTTTCTTACATACATCTGTATTCTTAAGGAAGCTAATCAACTATTGGTAAATTAAATTTTAAGATGATTCTTCGAAGTGAACAGGCCAAACTGAAGAATTTGGTAAACGTAGCTAACATCAATCTGATGAGACTCTATACGTATGGTAGGTAATAGACGGTAGCTATTATAAAATGGCTAAAGCGATTTAGGTTCAAATTCAAAAATCTATTTGGATTTATTCTTAATAAAGATACCTTTGCAAAAAAAATGCTGCAGCGGATCCGAACTCCATGTAGCATTACCCGATTTAAACCCGGATCCCTTTAATGTCTAATTAAAAGTAAATGCAATTTAAGACAATTTTACGCTTAGGTGTATGCTGCACTGGAATATTTGCAGCTCAGGCCAGTTATGGTAATCCACTGGCAGGAAGTGATGTTAATCCTACTGATAGTCTCGTTCAATACCGAAATGATGAGCAAACCGGTGTAGTGAGAGGAAGAATTACTACTGCCGATGGTAGTGTAGCGGCGGGTGTAAGCGTGGTGTTGAAAGGCACCCGTTATGGCTCGGTTACTGACGAAGATGGATTTTACCAGATCAGGCGTGTGCCGGTAGGTAATTATACACTAGTGGTTTCGGCAGTTGGCCTTTATCCAAAAGAAAAGCAAATACAGATTTCATCTCGTGGTACCGTGATTGCTGATTTCTCTTTGAAAGAAAACCGTTCTGAATTAGACGAGGTACAAATCAGTACAAACAAAAAAAGATATAAAGTCGATAAAGTATCCCCTTCACTGCGCTTACAATCCCCCTTGATCGAGGTACCACAGAATATCCAGGTAGTCACCAGCAAAATACTGGCAGACCAACAGGTATTTGATATTGTTGATGGTGTAACCAGAAATGTGAGCGGTACCTTACGGGTAGGCCATTGGGATGCACAATACGCCAATATTTTTATGCGCGGCACCAGCATTCCGGCTTTCCGGAATGGTATGAACCAAAAAATGCCATGGGGGCCATTAGCTGATGACGCTGCAACTATCGATCGCATCGAATTTGTAAAAGGTCCCTCCGGCTTTATGATGGCTAACGGCGAACCCGGTGGTATTTATAATGTGGTAACCAAGAAGCCTACCGGTCAAAACCGCAGTTCGGTAAGCGTGGCTGGCGGAGGTTACAACCTCGGACGTGTAGCTGCCGATTTAGACGGTAAGTTAAGCCGCGATGGCCGTTTACTGTTCCGCCTGAATGTGGCCGCACAAACCAAAGATAGTTACAACAAATACAACTACACTGATAAATACATTATTGCTCCCGTGGTTAGCTACCAGGTAGATAGCAATACCTTGATCACTGCTGAATATACTACGCAGCATGTGGAAGCGCAGGCATTAGGTTCTTACGGTTTTTCGCCAAAAGGATTTGGTGATACAGACCCTAGTTTCTTTCTGGGCGATCCGGCGCTTGATCCTGCAAAACTTTATGACCACAATGCCACTGTTTATATAACCCACCGTTTAAATAATAATTGGAAAATTAACGGCCAGGCAGCCTATCTGCGTTATGGTTTAGATGGCGGTACACCGTGGCCATCTAAAATAGCAGCCAATGGCGATATGCGCCGCTACCTGAACATCAGTGAAGAACTGGCCATTAATAAAAATATCCAGGTAAGCCTGATGGGCGACCTGACTACAGGACCTGTTGTACACCGTATTTTGGCCGGACTTGATATGGGCAACCTGAAAACCTGGGGCGATTTTTCGAGTGTAACAAAGTCCGATATTCCATTGGCAAATGATGCGCCGTTTAATATTTATAACCCTGTTTACGGCCTTCCTATCTCGAGTATTCCAATCTTCGATCGTTCGCGCAGCATTCAGAACCGTTCGGGATCAAATGTATATGCCACCAACCTGACCTACACCGGCGCCTACCTGCAGGATGAGCTTCGCATGCTGGATGGACGTGTTCGTTTAACCCTGGCCGGCCGATTTACACATGCCGTAACCGTGGGAAAAACAAACCTGACGCAACTATCTGATAATGTGTTTAGCCCAAGGGCCGGCTTGAGCGTAACCCTGGCAAAAGATTTTAGTGCCTATACCCTTTACGACCAGAGCTTCCTGCCTGTTGCCGGCCAGGATTATGCTGGGAACCCTTTCAAGCCGATCCGTGGCAATAATATCGAACTGGGTCTTAAAAAAGATTTCTTCGATGGCAAATGGAACGTCACTGCTGCTGCCTTCCGCATCAAAAAGAAGAATGTATTAACTGCCGACCTGGATCCGGCACACCTTGCGCTGAATCCAAATGCCCAGATCCAATTGGGTGGTATCATCTCCAAAGGTATTGAACTGGATATCAATGGCGAAATTACCCCTGGATTAAACGTTGTGTTAAACTATGCGCTAACGGATGCCACGGTAAGTGAAGATGCTAAACCGGAACTGGTAGGCAAGCATACGCCTAACTCGGCGAAACACATTACCAATGGCTGGTTGTCTTACCGCTACCAGAAGCAAGGCGCCTTACTGAACGGTTTTGGATTGAGTGCAGGCTACCAGATCCAATTGGATCGTTATGCCGGATCTACTTCGGTTCCATTAATGTTACCAGCCTATTATCGTTTTGATGCAGGCGTTTCATACGAAAAAGGTAAAATAACGATTGCCGCGTTAGTAAATAACCTGTTGGACCGCAGGCTGCTGACGCAGGGATCATATACCAAACTGGCTACAGAAACGGCAACATCTGTTTCGTACTACACCTATATTTATGAGGTTCCACGCAATGCAAGATTGAGCATTACTTACCGGTTTAAATAATCTATTTCCGATCAATAAAACAGGCACCATGACCAAGACCCGAAATCAAGGAAAGAAAAAGCAAAAAGACACGCTTTTAAAGCGCATCAACAATTGGCTGCACTTGTGGCTGGGTTTGATATCCGGCGTCATTGTACTCATCGTGTGCCTCACCGGTTGTATCTGGGTATTTAATGAAGAAATTACCGGGCTGCTGGAACCGGAAACAAAAGTAACCTGGCAGGATAAGCCCGTGGTTAAACCCTCTGAACTGATGCAGATTGCATCAAAACTTTACCCTGAAAAAGTACCGTCGTACGCCAATTACCAGCAAGGAAGGGCCATTAACTTAAATTTGAGGGCCGCCAATGCTGGTCCGAAAGATCGCCGTACGGGCAATGCCATCCTGAAAGTAAACCCTTATACGGGCGAAGTGATTAGTACCGAAGTGCATAAACCTGGCGAATCGGATTTCTTCAGATTTATTTTAAACGGACACCGCTTTCTCTGGATGCCGGCTAAAATAGGAAGAGCCATTGTGAATTATGGTACGCTTATTTTTGTTGTTTTACTGATTACCGGGCTGATCTGGTGGTACCCGAAGAAATGGAATCAATCCACGCGTGATAAGAGTTTTAAGATTAAATGGGGTGCCTCTTTTAAACGGGTAAATCTCGACCTGCACAACGTACTGGGCTTTTATGCTTTATTGTTCCTGCTGGCAATAGCCCTTACCGGAATGGTATATGGTATTAAATGGTATAGTGAGGGTGTATATTGGGTTACATCGGGTGGCGATAAGCTGGCAGAATACAAACGCCTGGATTCAGATTCCACACTAAAAGGAAAAGGTTACGCACCGGAAAAAGCGATGGATATGGCCTGGAACCAGGTCATCACGCGCCACCCTAAATCAATGGGCTTTTATTATAGTTTTGCGGATACGGCAGATGCAAAGGCCGCCATTAACATTACGGTATATCCAAATAAAGGGCAGTTTTACAATAGCCAGGGCTACACGTTTGACCAGCATAGCTTAAAGGAACTAAAGCGGCAAGATGCCTATTCAGTAGCGTATGCGCAAGCTTCTTTTGGGGAGAAATTGCGGAAGATGAATTACGATATTCACGTAGGTAGTATTTTAGGCTTTCCTGGTAAGGTACTCGCCTTTTTGGCTTCACTTATTGGTGCCAGCTTACCGATTACCGGATTTCTGGTATGGTATGGAAGAAAATTTAAGAAAAAGAAACCGGGTAAAGTTTTGGCGAAGCAGCCCAACGCTATCCGTGCGGAACCAGCGGAAAAATTACTCGTGAAAATATAAAAATGGAAGCCCCGGACGTAAAAAGCCGGGGCTTCCATTTTCAAAATCTGAATGAACGAATTTGCCCATGTGGAGCCAATTATAAAAGATATTGAGCCAAAGTGCTGCCTGTCAAATAGCGGTGCCGAGACCAACAAGCAGCTATATTGAAGCAGCCTGCCCCAGGTGAACATGACAGGGCATACAGTAAATATTTACCATAATAAAACACATTGTTTACCTTTTAGGTAATGAATAGGTAAAGGATAGGTAAAGAACAGGTAACCATAGGGTATCCCTGGAGTAAGCCTGGTACCAAGAAAAGGTAAACAACAGGTAAAGAATAGGTAACCAAATCCAGCCGTTCCATTTGCCCCATAAGCGGAGCTGAAAAGCTTTTCAAATGTTTACAATGACAAAAGTTTCCCTCACTGAGCCAAGGCAATGCAACTCAAAATTGAATAACAAAAAATGAAACCATTAATAATTTCTAAATTCTGAGGCTTTAATTGATATTGCTTTTTTAAAATCATTTAACTGTGCGTGATCTGCAACAACTTCAGTTAAGTCAAAAGGGTAATCTTCTTTTTGATTTGCACTGATCCATCTTCCAGTGATTTTATTTTTTTTAAATGTACCCAAAAAAGTTCCCGTGAAATTTACGGATGACCATTCAATCAAACTGATATCACCATCATTATTTTTATGTCCGTTCAACAAAATGTATCCCTTACCCTTGTCATACTGATAACTTCCGATAATGGGATCGGCGTTTGTTCCTTCATTTAATCCTTCGAGATAAAAGGCGATTTTTATTTTATGATTGATAGTGCCCTTAAATAATTTGCCTGTTTGGCCAAATGTTAGGCCAGGTAGACTCAAAATTAAAAAAGTAATGATGATTTTCATCGTTTAAAACATTTTATCATGTACAGACTAAACCGCTGTGCGCATTGCCGCCCGTCTCGACATTATTTTTTCGATCAGGCCATGCAAACGGCTCCTGTAGTCGCTTCCCAACCACTTAATATAGTTTTTGGTTACAGAACCCAGGCATTTAGCGTATTGTTTTATCCTCCAGTCGATTTCCTTATCAAGTTCAGTTACCAATGCTAATGCGTTACTCACCGTATCAGCATTGTCAATGCACATCATGGCATGTTGCCTGATAGAATCGCGGAGCACTGTTTTTGCTTTTTCCCCTTTATCCATGGCTGTTTGGTAAGCGGCAAGCACATCGAATGCGATCTCCGTGCTATTGGGAAAGCTGTTTCTCATTTCGGCAGGCATCTGATGGATATCCTCGCTGGCCTTTGCCAGGATCTGGTGATAGATTTCAGGGTTTTCGAATACATGCTGCCAATCCACCGGAGTATCCCATTCTCCAAACCTTTCTGCGTTATTGCCCAGGTCTATAATATTAAAAGTCTTTTTACCAGACAAACGCCTTGCTCCCCTGCCGATCATCTGGTGATAAAGTGTAAGTGAGGTAGTGGCACGGTTGAGGATAACCGACTGCACAGACGGTTCATCAAAACCGGTAGTTAATATCGATACTGATGTTAATATCGCACCCTTTGTTTTTTTAAACCATTTTAATATTTCAATCCTTTCGGCATTTTCTGTATGGTTATCCAGATGTCGGATGGGATAACCTGCCTGCTCAAAAACTTCCAATACCTTTCGGGAGGTAAATATGCCGTTATTGAAAATCAACGTCTTTTTCCCTATGGCATGTTCCTTGTAGGCATGAACCAAAAGATCGAGCATTACTTTCGACGAATATAGCTCGTCTGAGCTGCTCACCGTATAATCGCCATGTATGCCCCTGTTCAGCGTGTTGAGTTCTACCTCATAAGCAAAACTCTTTGGTTTTGCCAGAAAACCCTTTTCGATCAGTGAGTTGACCTGCTCTCCAAGCACCAGCTCAGTATAAAAACTCTTCATCGGCAGCGCTGCATCTGCCGAAAAGGGTGTGGCTGTAACCCCTATTATCCTGGCAAACGGAAATTTTTTAAGCAGTTTATGGAAGGAATTGTGATGGGCCTCATCTACAATGACGAGGCCTACCCCGTTAGTATCGATCAGACCATCATCTATTCTGTGTTTCAGGGTTTCCACCATGGCTACATAGCAGTGGTAATAATCTTTTTTAGGTATCCGTTTAACTTTCCTGTCTACCACTTTATTAAAAACACCGGCATTTTTCATGGCAAACGAAGTTTGTTTGCATAACTCTTGCCTGTGTGTGAGCACGATGACTTTTTCTCCAAATTGCTTTATAAAACGATTGGCAATTTCAGAAAAGATAACCGTTTTACCCCCGCCCGTAGGCAACTGGAAGAGCAAACGCAGCTGCTCACTGCCGGCCTGCATTTTTTCGAACAGGGTTTCTATCGCATACTGCTGATAGGGATATAATTTTTTCGCTGACTCCTGCGCAGCCGTAGGGGATAAAATCTGCATGGTGTTACAACCAACGAAACTGGCTGAAAGTTTTAAGACCGCAAACCTTTAGTCCGATGAAACCAAAACCCCGGCCCGATTGCTGTAAGCAATGTTGCAAAGCCTCATGCTAAAGTTATTTATTGGTATTTAAACTGCGCCCGGTTTTGTGCTGAAGCTGATCTATATGCTTCGATGCTTCAGGTTTTGTCAGGTTTTCATTAAATTCCTCACCGGCTTCATCTTAAAGGGTTTTTAGATAAGAAGCCTGTACGCCTGTTATGGGTTCATCTCCCGTAGTCCAGTCATCTGGGTTCTTAATGGTATTGTCGCCCACTATCCCTTTCGGAGATTCGTTTGAACCTTGTTCACTTTCAGACATTTTATTTTATTCGTTATTCGTCATGATCTCATTTTTAATCCGCTCAGTAAGCACCTTAAATAAGCCAATGTTTGTTTTTGTGAACTGGAAAAAAGGATTTATCTTATTGCGTCACTACTTATTAACCTGTATTGATCAGTTACGTATTGACGTAACCACGAAATGTCCCCTAACATTCTTAAAAGAATAATCACATCAGCTTCTATGAATGCTTCTTTATGCAGTTGCAACCGAAGTGCGGTTTTTTTTTGGAAAGTTCACCGCTTTGGCCTGCATTTTGTAAAAGTACCGGTATGAAAGTACAAATAGATGCCAGTAAAGATGATTTGAGTGCGCTTATCGTGTTTCTCAGAACTAACCCTAGGTTTATTAAAATTTCGGCAGAATTGGAAGCCGCCATAGCATTGGACGAGCATAATCATGAAGATGATATCCCTAAGCCAGGAGACAACCCGATCATATTACGTTCAGAGTAGCCTAAAAATGTACCTGAATGCGCAAATTGGTATTTAAGCCAAGATCTAACTGTAAAGGATAGCAAAGGGATCAGATAGCTTCACCGACGAAACGCCTACATGGCTCTTCAACGTAATAAACCCCTTTGGCAACATTTTTTATTAGTCCTGCCCATGGAAAAATATGTGATCTGTGTTTCTGCTTTTAGCTGTATTACTAAAACTTTTTTGTCGGGTTAATCGTATATTTGAAAGCTATGGACAAGCGTGACTTTTCTGCTCCCGAAATATTTGATTCAACACAAATCAACAATGCACTTGCAAGCTCCCCTGCGCCTACCGCAATTTATGCAGGCAAAAATATGGTCATTCAGTTTGCCAACAAAGGTATGCTCGAATTATGGGGAAAAGATGCTTCAGTGATTGGGAAACCGCTAATGGAAGCTATTCCCGAACTTGAAGGTCAGCCGTTTCTGTCTTTACTACAACAGGTTTGGGAAACAGGAAAAACCTTTTCGGTATCTGATGCACCGGCCAGCTTGATTAAAAATGGCATTGAGGTAACCGATTATTTTGATTACGAATACAGGGCGCTGCTGGATGCATCCGGACAAACCTGGTGCATTTTAAATACCGCCCTCGAAGTGACTGCCAGAAGAGATTTCTTAATCAGAATAAAGCAGAAGGAAGAGAAAGAGCAGGCACTTAATGAAGAAATGGCTGCAACGTTGGAGGAACTGACTTCTACCAATGAAGAGTTGAATCATTCCCTTAAACTTTTGGCAGAAAGCCGTGAACACATTCGCACCATCATTGAACAGGCACCCGTAGGCATTGCTATGCTCCAGGGACCCGAGCACATTATAGAAATTGCAAACCCGGCTATTCTCAACATTTGGGGCCGCAATGAAGCCGATGTGGTCGGTTTGCCACACCTACAGGCGCGCCAGGAACTTAAGGGTCAGCCGGTGAATGATTGGCTGGAGCAAGTGTTTGTTACCGGTGAGTCTAAAATAAATAATGAGTTTTCGGTAAAATTATTCGATAATGGTGGCCTTCGTGAGGCTATTGTCAATTCCATTTACCAACCGATATTTTCAGGCACTGGTGAGGTAACAGGGGTGCTGGTGATTTTAGAAGATATTACAGCCCAGGTTATTGAAAGAAAGAAAAATGAAAAAGATCAACATATGTTGGCATTGGCCATTGATGCCGGCGAACTTGCTACATTTTACTATGAACCGGCAACTAACTTATTCTCAGGCAATGCACTATTAAAATCCTGGTTTGGCTTATCGTCAGATGATCTGATTGAGCTGACTGTGGCACTCAATGCCATTGTTCCGGAAGACCGTGAAAGAGTAGAATCGGCGATTGCACACGCCCTTAGCGAAGAATCGAATGGCCATTATGCAATAGAGTATAGCATCAGCAATGGTTTGAGTGATAGCCCAAGATTACTTCAGGCCATGGGAAAAGTGTTGTATGATTTAAATGGAAAAGCCCAAAGTCTGAATGGCACCTTAAGGGACATTACTGAGCAGAAAAAGGAGGAGCAGCGGAAAGATGATTTCATGAGTATGGTGAGCCATGAACTCAAAACACCGATTACTTCGCTTCAGGTTTATCTTCAGCTAATGCAGCGCACGGCGATCATGAAAGAGGATATTGCTCAACAGAACATGCTTGATAAATCACTTCGGCAGGTGCAGACCATGAACTCCATGATCAATGGATTTCTGAATGTTTCCAGACTGGATTCAGGTAGGATGCATATCGAAAAAACCGAGTTTGATTTAAACTTGCTGATCAAGGACGTGGAAGAAGAAACAGTTTCCACTATTCATACCCATCATATCTCTTTTAAACCAGTACCAGCAAACATAAGCCTGTTTGCCGATCGGGAAAAGATTTTGCAGGTGCTTCACAACTTAATCGGTAATGCAGTTAAATATTCGCGTATGGGAGGTTCCATTCAAATAGCATGTTACGAACTTGAAGACCATCGGATAAGGATTACCGTTTCTGACGAGGGAATCGGTATTACGCCGGAAGACCAGGAAAAGATATTTGAGCGTTATTATCGCGTGAAACATGCTACCGTCGGTTCAATTGCGGGATTTGGTATCGGACTTTACCTGTGCAAGGAGATCATCACATTACACGGTGGAGAAATAGCGGTAACCAGTATTCCTGATAAGGGTACAACGTTCTCCATAGAGCTGCCTGGTGCTGCTTTTTAGCCTTTAAGGCTTTAAGCTGATCTGAATAAATTGTTTTAGTTAGCTGAGTGTTTATACAAGAACCAGGGTATCGTTTTCATCTTTCAGAACAGCCTTTAACCTATCCAAATCGTCGGAAGGGCACGTAGTTCGAATGCATTTCGATAATTCAATTTATGCTTCATTTCAGGCTACGATTATCAAACACTCAATCAGCAATCTATCGGGTGAGGGGGCAGTTGATATTAAAATATACACAGGTCAACTGTTGGCGGTAAAATCATTACTGAAATGTGCTTTTGTTATTCATTGAGTTAAAAAAATGATAATTTGCAGCGTCGGATTCCGGAGTTTTACCGTTCTTCAGGCGACACTTGTAATCAAAATAATAAAAAACTTGATGTGGATAGTAATCGCCATTCCATGACAAGTCACTTCCCATAAGATCTCGATGAATATCTTTGATTAGCTCTTCAGACAAATTGAACTCATTGTACCGCTCGACCATATTAGCCAGTATTTTCCTGTGATCCTCCAATTGAAGAAAACTGGACAATTTCTCTTTGTTAACATACTCGTTATTGAGAAAACGGATGGTATCACCGTATTTCAGCTTTGAATCTTCGATCCTTGATGAAAAAAAGAGTAATCGTTGGTCAGGTCATCTTTGAATTTCTGATCCTAGTTAGTCTGGGGAATCGTTGCCCAAATGCAGCAAGTGCTGTATTGAACCTCTCCAAAAAAAGCCTAGGCGTTTTAGTCCTTGTATTTGGTAACCAGCACACGAACCCATTTACGAATATCCGAAGGATAGGCAAAGCGCCTATTTTATGCATCCTTTACAACGATCAGCTCCATAACGGAGCTCGAACCAAAAAATCAAGCTCTATATACTCAAAAAGGTATTTTTAAAAATATCTTATTTTTGACATCAAAACATCGAACCACTTTTTCTATGATTAAATATTTTATAACTTATTGAAGATAAATGGCTTAAAAAAAAAGCAGCTCCTTTCAGAACTGCTTTAAAAATTCGGGGGTGGCTGATGGGGCTCGAACCCACGACCCTCGGCACCACAAACCAATACTCTAACCAACTGAGCTACAGCCACCGTGTTTTTTGATGTCACAAAAGTACGACTTTTAACATTCCCTGCAAATATTTTTTTCAATGTTTTTACAACAAATTTTTAATTCCTTAACATTCAATTATTTGAAATTGAAAAAAAATTTCAGACACAGATAAAATAGGCGATTCTAAACCTAAAAACATAACTTTACACCGTTTATGATCGAAATTTACACAGACGGAGCAGCTAGCGGAAACCCCGGACCAGGCGGTTGGGGCACCATTTTAAGAGCAGGGCAGCACTATAAGGAATTAAGTGGTGGCTTCAGGATGACCACCAATAACCGTATGGAACTATTGGCTGTGATAAAGGGATTAGAGGCATTAAAAAGCTTAAACCAACAGGTAACGGTTTATTCCGATTCAAAATATGTGGTAGATGCAGTAGAGAAGAAATGGGTTTTCGGCTGGGTGAGCAAGGGTTTCAAGGATAAAAAAAACAAAGACCTGTGGTTAAGGTTCCTTGAATTATATAAACTGCATAAAGTAAAATTCATATGGATCAAAGGCCACAACGCTCATCCGGAGAATGAACGTTGCGACCGTTTGGCTGTATTTGCTTCACAAGACAAGGCCAACTTAGCAATAGACAGTGTTTTCGAAGCAGAAAGAAATAAGGCAACCTTGCTTTAATCTAGGCCACCAATTACATTCAGACCCTCTAGTTTAGCTTCTACATCATTTTCAATAGCGATTGATTTTTCCGTGTACAACAACATCATATCTTCCGCTTTTTGTACCATATTTTTTGATCCGATAAAAATAGGAACGCGTTGATGCAATTCTGTTGGATTAATCTCCAGTATCCGTTCGAAACCGGTACTGGCCTTACCTCCGGCCTGCTCAATAATAAAGGCCATTGGATTACATTCGTACAACAACCTTAATTTCCCGTTTGGTGAACGTGAAGTGGTGGGATAAATATAGATACCTCCTTTAATTAAATTGCGATGGATATCGCCTACCATAGAACCGATATAACGCGAGGTGTATGGCCGCTTGGTCGCCTCATCTTCTACCTGGCAATATTTGATATATTTTTTCACGCCATCCGGGAAATGTACATAGTTACCCTCATTCAGGGAGTACATATATCCATTTTCCGGTATTTTCATCTGTGGATGCGAAAGGCAAAACTCACCGATAGATGGATCGAGCGTAAAACCATTAACCCCTTTTCCGGTTGTGTAAACCAGCATGGTAGAAGAACCATAAATAACATAGCCCGCAGCGACCTGTTCAGTGCCTTTTTGCAATACATCCGTTAAACTGGCCCTGCCCTCAAGCGATTTCCTTCTGTAAATCGAAAAAATAGTCCCAACTGCCACATTCACATCCGTATTCGATGAGCCATCCAAAGGATCGATACAAACTATATATTTGGCATTCTGCGAAACAGGCGAATCAATATGGATAATCTCATCTTCCTCCTCGGTAGCTACGATGCAACATTCGCCACCACTGGTCAAGGCTGCAATAAACTGTTCATCAGCATAAACATCCAGCTTTTTCTGCTCTTCGCCCTGAATATTCGTGGTTCCCATATCACCGAGGATGTCAACCAAACCGGCCTTGTTAATTTCGCGGTTAACGATTTTGGCAGCAATACCAATATCACGCAGCAGCCTGGAGAGTTCGCCTTTGGCATAGGGAAAATCGGCCTGTTTTTCTATAATAAATTGTCCTAGTGTTTTAACGCCACAAACCATACTTAGTGTATATTTTACATTATCTACCCGATAATTCTATAACCTCTAAGGTATGAATATTTTCTTCAGTAATGCAAAATCTAATCAGGGTTCTCACCTGGTGCCAGCCATGTTTTCCGGCTGCACCGGGGTTTATATGCAAACATTTAATTTTTTCATCGAACATTACTTTCAAAATATGCGAATGCCCGGTAATGAATAATTTAGGAGGGTTAGTGTATATTTCTGGTTTCACAAAAGATGAATACCTACCCGGATACCCACCGATATGGGTCATCCAAACGTCTACTCCTTCGCAGCTAAATCGATTTTTCTCCGGAAACTCATTTCTGATCGCTGCATCATCAATGTTTCCGAATACCCCACGCAAAGGCTTAAACGCTGCTAAAGGTTCGGCAACATTGGGACCAAAATCTCCGGCATGCCATATTTCATCCACCCCATCGAAGTGTTTAAAAACCGCATCATCTAAAAAACCATGGGTATCAGAAATTAATCCTATTTTTTTCAAATTGTTTTTATTTTTAATTTTTGAGCAGCCTATACCATGATTATTTTTGCTTCACCGCCTTAAATACACCATTCGGCTGTATAAAAGAGACCGAATTTACCCGCTTGCCCGCATCAACATTAAATTTAACACTATATCCTTTCAGCGCTTTTAGGCTAAATGTATCCGGTTCGGTGACTATTGTTTCATATTCGGGCTGTCCGGGCACATATACCATCAAAGTATTTCCTTTTATATAGATTTTAACCATGGCCTGACCTAAAGCATATTCACCGGCATATTTTTGAAGTTCTTTAAGTGATAATATTTTGGTTTCGGGCTTAAAATCAAACATCACCGGTTTATCACTGCCATCTAAAAAAATGCCTACGCCTTGTATTTTACCATCTATCCCACTCGAAAAATTAAACATCAGGTTACTCTGTGCCGTATCAACTACTCCATTTTTATCAATAGATTTTGGATCAAAAACATCGTAATGCATGTGTTTAAGCACCACTTTTTCGTCACTCAGTACGGTATATAAGTCATTTTTCTCAAACGTAATCTTGATAATGCCATAAGCAGGGTTTTCAAATGAACCGACGTAGTCTTTTAGTGGATGTGAAGGTTTTGTATTTAAAACGGGAGCACTTTTAGCACCATTGTTAACCTGCATGCCAGCTCTGGTCTTTGCTATTGCCTCACCATTCCAGTCAATTGTTTTAAGGTTAAGCAATCTATCCACAATAGAATTGCGTACCACTGTCGGAACCTGTGAACCATTTTGGTTACTTAACACCACTATCCCCAATTGATCGGAAGGAAGAAAAGCAACATTGGCTGAAAAACCATTAATGTTTCCACCATGCTCTACCATATAATGTCCCCGGTACGAACCTATCATCCAACCTAAACCATAATTGGCTAAAAAAACGTCGTCGTGCGCAGCAGGCAAATCAGCTGACATTACCATCTGAGAACTGGCAGCCTCACGAACATAATCAGTGGACAGTATTTCCTTTTTCTTAAAAAAACCACCACTCACCCACACCTTTAACCAGTTAGCCATATCGTTTGCACTACTGTTAATGCTACCCGCTGGCCCCATCCCGTTAATATTGTAGTAATCAACCTTTTTGATTTCACTTCCTTTAGCAACCGTATAAGGCAAAGAAGCATCACTATCTTGTTTAAAAACTTTAATATCAGTATTTGAGCGGTTCATTTCTAATGGAATAAAAAATTTCTCCTTTATATTCTGTTCCCATGTTTTGCCGGTCAACCGCTCCACAATCATCCCCTGTGCCAGGTACATAAAATTATTATAGAACCATTTTTCGCGTACAGCAGCACTTGGCTTCATATATTTTACACGCGCAATGATGCTATCTCTATTGGAAGTATTAAATAAAAGCCATGAAAAATCGTATCTCGACAATCCAGTTCTATGTGCCATGAGGTCGCGCAGGATAATCTGGCTGTTCATTTCTTCATTATAAAAATGTAGTTGCGGCAACAAACTAACAGCCTTATCTTCAAAAGTCAGCTTTCCTTCTTTTCTGAGTAAACCCAACAAAGAACCCGTGAAAGCTTTACTGCTCGAACCAATTGCAAAAAGTGTATTGGGTGTAACCGGCTTTTTATTTTCGAGATCGCGATAGCCAAAACCTTTACTGTAAATAACCTGATCGCCTTTTACCACAGCTACCGCAAAACCAGCCACCTGCTGATCTTTTAAGATCCTGTTTAGCAAAGTATCAATCCCGGCCAGAGGATCACCAGTTTTTTGTTTTTTGGATTGAGCAAAAGAAGGTAGTGCTATTAAGCACAGCAAGAACACATTTAGAATACGTTTCATTTTAATTCAGGTGAGATTATGCCTCCTAAATTACAAATGATAATGAAATTATTGGAAATTATATCAGATAAGGCATAAAACCAGGCTTAATAAGCCAGAAAAAAATCTTTCAGTAAAAGCTTGTATTCTTGTGTATGTTGCTTTAAAGATTGGTAAATATTAAAATCACTTTCTTTTAAAATTGTTTCGCCTTTTTTCAGAGAGATAATCTGCCTGAACGCTGGCTTATTTTTATCGGAATGTAAATTGATCCGCTCCGTAATCGATAAATCATATTGAGATGCGATTGCAATCACATCATTGGCCTGTTTAACTGGCAAAACAAGCCATATTTCTCCATCATCGGCCAAAAGTGAATTTGATTTTTCAATTAATATCCTAAAAAAATCCTCACCTGCGTGCCTGGCAATCCCTTTCCGTGCCTCTTCATTCTTAAGGTCATTGACGAAAAAGGGCGGATTGGAAACAATCAGGTCAAATTGTTCAGCAGAGTGATATTTTTCAATTGCGATATGATTAATCGTTAACCGCCCACTAAAAACTGAAAACTGAAAATTCTTCCCGGCTGTTTCGGCTGCCTCCCCGTCTATCTCTACAGCATGAATACGTGCATCAGGAAAGCGTTGTGCCAACATCAGGGCAATTACACCGGTACCCGTTCCTATATCCAATATGCGCCTGGGCGCGTGGTGATTGGCCATAGCCCCTATCAAAACCCCATCGGTATTAATCTTCATGGCGCAACCCGTTTGATCGACTTCGAACTGCTTAAATTTAAAGACACTCATCCTAAATCTCGTACAATTCTAATGGCAAACCATCCGGATCAGCGAAAAAAGTAAAACGTTTATCCGTAAATTCGTCAATACGAATCGGTTCGGTCACAATTCCCTGTTCATTCAACCGCTTAATCTCCTGTTCAATATCCGATACTTCGAAGGCCAGATGACGTAAACCCTGTGCCTCAGGGCGTGATGGTCTTGGCGGTGGATTTTCAAAAGAAAAAAGTTCGATCTGATAAATGCCATTCACAGCCAGGTCCAGCTTATACGATTTCCGCTCTGCCCTGTACACTTCAGCAAGCATCGTAAAGCCCAATTTATTCACATAAAAATCTTTTGATTTTTGATAATCCGAGCAGATGATGGCAATGTGGTGGATTCGTAGCATAAATAATGATTGAATTTAAGAATGAGTGTATGATTGAATGATTTGCAAAGTTCTGCATTCTCGAATTCAAAACTCAATCATTCGTCCATTATTTTAAAATCGTTCAAAATTCTATCATTCAATCCCTCATTCCTTCACTCATTAAATTTAAAAACGCTAAATTTGCGACTTCAAAAAAAAAGCATGATTCATTTCTTCTCTAGTCATCCTGAGCCTGTCGAAGGGCAATCGCAAACGGTTTTTGTTCTACAAACAGACAAAACGCTTTCTACAACTGATATTACGAAACTCGAATGGTTATTTGGCGGCGCCAAAATCTCACAAGAAACGGCTTTAGAAGGCTTTTTTGTAGGTCCACGGGCAGCTATGATCACGCCATGGAGTACCAACGCAGTAGAAATTACGCAGAATATGGATATGCAGGGCATGATCAGGATCGAAGAATTTAAGCAGGTTGATGAAAATTTTGCTGATTTTGATCCGATGCTTTCTCAAAAATATGGCAAGCTTGATCAGAACGTTTATACCATCAACATTAAACCTGAGCCTATTTTAGAAATTACCGATATTGCTGCATATAATAAACAGGAAGGACTTTCTTTAAGTGATGAGGAAGTTGACTATTTAAATACGCTGGCGCAAAAATTAGAACGACCATTAACCGATTCAGAAGTTTTTGGCTTTTCGCAGGTCAACTCAGAACACTGCCGCCATAAAATCTTTAACGGAAAATTTGTAATCGATGGTGTAGAGCAGCCTACATCTTTGTTTAAACTGATCCGCAAAACTTCTGAAGCACATCCTAACGATATTGTTTCGGCCTATAAAGATAACGTTGCTTTTATTAAAGGACCTAAAGTGCAGCAATTTGCACCTAAACGTGCCGATCAGCCTGATTTTTACGCCCTGAGCGATTTCGAATCTGTAATCTCCTTAAAAGCAGAAACACATAATTTCCCAACTACTGTTGAGCCTTTTAATGGTGCTGCAACAGGTTCTGGCGGCGAAATCAGAGATCGTTTAGCTGGTGGCCAGGGTTCTTTACCTTTAGCCGGAACGGCAGTATACATGACCGCACTTTCCCGCTTAGAAGATAACCGCCCATGGGAACAGGGTGTAGAAGAAAGGCAGTGGCTGTACCAAACGCCAATGGATATCCTGATCAAGGCATCGAACGGTGCTACAGATTTCGGAAATAAATTCGGCCAGCCACTCATTACCGGGTCGGTTTTAACTTTCGAACATGAAGAAGATAACCGTACCCTGGGTTTTGATAAAGTAATTATGCTGGCCGGCGGTATTGGTTACGGTAAAGCCAGCCAGGCGCAAAAACTTAAACCACAGGAAGGCGATAATATTGTCATTCTGGGTGGCGAAAATTACAGGATCGGCATGGGTGGTGCAGCAGTTTCATCTGCTGATACAGGTCAGCACGGAAGTGGCATTGAATTAAATGCCATCCAGCGATCGAACCCGGAAATGCAAAAACGTGCAGCTAATGCTGTCCGTGGCATGGTGGAAAGCGATCACAATCCGATCATCTCCATCCACGATCACGGTGCAGGTGGTCACTTAAACTGTTTATCAGAACTCGTTGAAGAAACCGGTGGGTTAATCGACCTGGACAAACTTCCGGTAGGTGACCCTACCCTTTCGGCAAAAGAAATTATCGGTAACGAATCGCAGGAAAGAATGGGACTGGTCATCGGCAACGAGCATATCGAAACCTTACAAAAAATTGCCGACCGCGAGCGTTCACCGATGTATACCGTGGGTAAAGTGACCGGCGATCACCGTTTCACCTTTAAATCGGCCACTACCGGTTTAAAACCAATGGATTTTGAATTGGCTGACATGTTCGGCAGCTCGCCCAAAGTGGTAATGGAAGACAGCACGGTAGATCGTAAATATAGCGCACTTCACTACGATGCCGGCCAATTAAACACTTACCTGGAACAAGTACTTCAATTAGAAGCAGTTGCTTCCAAAGACTGGTTAACCAACAAGGTTGACAGGTGTGTGGGTGGCCGCGTAGCGAAACAACAATGTGCTGGTCCGCTGCAATTGCCGTTAAATAACTGCGGCGTAATGGCTTTAGATTTTCAGGGAAAAGAAGGTATTGCCACTTCAGTTGGTCACTCACCTGTTTCGGCGCTGATTGATCCGGCTGCCGGTAGCCGCAATGCCATCGCCGAATCACTTTCGAACATCGTTTGGGCACCTTTAAAAGATGGCTTAAAAAGTGTTTCACTTTCTGCCAACTGGATGTGGGCCTGTAAAAATGAAGGCGAAGATGCCAGATTATATTCAGCCGTAAAAGCTTGTTCTGATTTTGCAATCGATTTAGGCATCAATATCCCAACCGGGAAAGATTCCTTATCGATGAAACAGAAATATGCCAATGGAGATGTGATTGCGCCAGGAACGGTAATTATTTCGGCTGGTGCCAACTGCGATGATATCACTAAAGTGGTTGAACCGGTATTGCAAAAAGATGGTGGCGCCATTTACTACATCAACCTATCTAACGATAGCTATAAACTGGGCGGTTCATCTTTCGCACAGGTTTTAAACAAGGTAGGTACCGAAACGCCTGATATTAAAGATGCCGGTCAATTTAAAACAGCTTTCAATACCCTTCAACAATTAATTAAAGCTGGTCAGATCCAGGCCGGACACGATATTGGCAGCGGTGGTTTAATTACAACGCTGCTGGAAATGTGTTTTGCCGACCGCGATTTAGGCGCCCAAATAGATTTATCGGCTTTAGCAGAGCAGGATAGCCTAAAATTGCTTTTTGCCGAGAATATTGCCGTTGTTTTCCAGGCTGATGCTGCTGCAGAAGCTACATTAACCGAAAATGGCGTTGCTTTCCACAAAATAGGTACAGTAAACACTTCGGCTAAATTGGAAGTTAAAAATGCTGACGACAGCTTTAGTTTTGATATCGACCATTTACGCGATGTTTGGTTTAAAACTTCATACTTGTTAGATAGCAGACAAACCGGAAACGGCTTAGCCAAAGCGCGCTACGATAATTATAAAAACCACGTTTTAAATTACAGTTTCCCACTTACTTTTGATGGTAAAAAACCGGTAATCGACGAAACTAAACCCAGACCAAAAGCAGCCATTATCCGCGAAAAAGGAAGTAATTCTGAGCGTGAACTGGCAAACGCCATGTATTTGGCAGGTTTTGATGTAAAAGATGTACACATGACCGATTTAATTACCGGCCGGGAAACTTTGGAAGATATCCAGTTTATCGGTGCGGTGGGCGGTTTCTCTAACTCTGATGTTTTAGGATCGGCAAAAGGCTGGGCAGGTGCATTTTTATATAACGAGAAAGCGAGAATTGCTTTAGAGAAATTCTTTGCCCGTCCTGATACCTTATCAGTGGGGATCTGTAACGGCTGTCAGTTATTTATTGAGCTGGGCTTAATTAATAAAGACCATGCCGATAAACCAAAAATGTTGCATAACAAAAGTGGCAAACACGAAAGTATTTTCACTTCACTAACCTTACAGGAAAACAATTCAGTGATGTTATCCAGCCTTGCCGGCAGCACTTTAGGTGTTTGGGTATCGCATGGCGAAGGAAGATTTTCTTTACCATACGCAGAAGATCAGTACAAAATTGTAGCCAAATATGCTTACGAAACCTATCCGGCCAGTCCGAACGGTTCTGATTACAACACCGCCATGTTATGCGATGAAACCGGCCGTCACCTGGTGATGATGCCACACATTGAACGTTCATTGTTCCAATGGCACTGGGCAAATTATCCGGCAGGCCGTAAAGACGAAGTTTCGCCATGGATGGAAGCCTTTGTAAATGCCCGTAAATGGATTGAAAACCAAGGGTAATAGTTGGATGGAAGATGTAAAATGGATGATGGAATTAAAAACCATCATCCATTTTTTTATGTCATCAGGAATAGAGTTGTCAACTTTACAAGCATGTTGGCAAGAAAGCTGACAACTCTCCATAACTAAATTAAATGGATGAAGAAATTAAAAACAACCATCCATTTTTTGCTTTTAAGAATCGCGTCATTTCGACTGAAGCGCAGCGAAATAGAGAAATCTATATAGGCACACTTCTCTACCGAATCTGTCATGCTGAGGCAAGAAGAATCTTTAAAAAATAGTTATATGTTCTAATTTTTCACGGGCCTGAAATGGTTAAATTGACAATAAGCACTACTTCATCGCTAAAAGATTCTTCACTTCGTTCAGAATGACAAACAAGGGAACACTGCCACTGTCAATTTATTTCAGCATCCATCACCCGAAACAAGTTCAGGGTGATGAGTCTTAAAAAAAACGGCCTGGGCACCGCCCAAACCGTTCACCTAACGCTACATCTACCTCAAAATAACAACAAGAATGGTAGCAATTTTAACATGTAAGATAGAATAAGTAAGATGGCATGAGTCAAATGGCAAAGGTGAAATGGTATAGATAAAATGTAAGTATCACTTTCACTTACTTTCAATCCGATCAATTTAATTAAACATCATCCATGCCACATTATCCATCTTACATCGTCCATTTACCATCCTCTAAATCCCCTGCACATCCTTCCTCACTTCTCTTCTCCAGGATTTCCCATATTTTTTGTCCATAAAAGAGGCAATTACCTTATTATAATCTTCAATCCTGATAGTTGAAGGCCCAACACATCCAAAATCAAAATACACCACACCATATTTCTGCTCAAATCGTTCCTGTCCTTTAACACGTGTGGATACAATTCCACCCTGAATCAGGAATTTAAGCCTGCCTTTTTTAATATCGGCATTGGCTTGTTTAATACTTTCTGTTTTAATACCATCTGCAATCAACAAAGCTTTGGCACTGAAGTGTACAGAAATCAAACATAGAATCAGGCAAATTAGTGTGTACTTTTTCATGGGGTCAGCTTTTAAATTTTAATTAGATATCTGAAAATTAATGGCCATATTATACCTTACCCGCACAGGGATACCTTTGTTTTTACCAGGTTTCCATAGCGGCGATTTTTTAATTACTTTCATTGCTTCTTCATCACAACCAAAACCAATCCCTTTTATTACAGACACATCTGTAATCGAACCGTCTTTTTCTACCACAAAACTTACAAATACCTTACCTTGAATACCATCTTCCTGCGCCTGATACGGGTACCTTAAGTTACGCTCCATATATTTAGACCATGCTTTGGCACCACCATTAAACTCCGGGTATTCATCAGCACCTAAATAAATCTCTTTATCTTCCGCTGTTCCAGTACCTTCTTTAGCTGTTCCAGTCCCATCACCAGTACCTTTATTATCCGAAATCGTTGCATTAGGCGCTATAATTCCATCTTGCGTTTTATCACTGATTACTGCTTGCTCGATTTCTTTAATGGTTGGCGGATCCGGAAGGTCTACTTTATTTACCACAACTACCTGTGAGGGAAGCGCAATGGTTTTCACCTTAACCGCTTCAGCCTTTGCCGGTTCAATCTTCTTCTCCGGTTCCGGTGTTTTCGGTTTCATTTGGTGAATCACTTGCGTTAAATCAATAACCTTTGCTTTTTCTACAACCACATTTTCCCTGGGAACCAACTTGTTATAGATTAAGGGGGAGAAACAGGCAATGATGAATATACTACCTGAAACCAAAAGTACCCTGGTCATAATCGACGATGATTTGGACCTTAAATCATAAGCACCATAGTTTTTGTTGCGGCCTGCAAATACAAGATCGAGCCACTCAGTCTTGTATACGTTAATGGAAGAGTTGAACATAGCTTTTATTTTTATAGCATGATGCAAAAGAATCTACCATTCCATAAAACATCCGAAAAATCTATTTTCGTTACAAAAAATGAAATTTCTCACCTGAAAAACATTTTTTTATTTCATTTTCAATAAAATTGATATATTTTTTGCGATTATTTTATTTGAATTGATAAAATATACTATTTTTGACAAAAAACATAACGAATTAATGAAAAGCTTAAGAACCATCGCATTAAAAGAGGCTCAAAACAGAATTTCGCCTGAAGTTAAATCTCCTTCTGCAAAAATTTCTGACTTTTTTGGCGCTAATGTATTTGATAAGAAAAAAATGAGAGATTTCTTATCTAAAGACGTGTATGAGAAATTAATTTCATCTATCAACCAAGGTGAGTTAATTAACGCAGACGACGCAAACCAGATTGCTACGGCCATGAAATCATGGGCAATGGCTGCTGGAGCAACCCACTATACACACTGGTTCCAGCCTTTAACCGGTACTACAGCCGAAAAACACGATTCGTTTTTTGAGCCTAGCGGTGAAGGTGCAATCGAAAAATTTTCAGGTAGCGCCTTGGTTCAGCAAGAACCAGATGCATCGAGTTTCCCTAACGGCGGTATCCGTAACACTTTCGAAGCGCGTGGTTATACTGCCTGGGATCCTTCATCTCCAGCTTTCATTATGGAAAGCAAAGCGGGTAAAACCCTTTGTATCCCAACCGTTTTCGTATCTTATACAGGAGAAGCATTAGATTATAAAGCACCTTTATTAAAAGCACTGGCTGCATTAGATAAAGCGGCTGTTGATGTTTGCCAGTATTTCGATAAAAGCATTACTAAAGTAAATGCTTCTTTAGGTATTGAGCAAGAATATTTCCTGGTTGATGAGTCGTTATTTAACGCCCGCCCGGATTTATTGTTAACCGGCCGTGCTTTATTCGGACACATGTCTGCTAAAGGTCAGCAGTTAGAAGATCACTATTTCGGTTCTATTCCTGAGCGCGTATTCAGCTACATGGTAGATTTCGAAAACGAAGCATTAAAACTAGGTATTCCTTTAAAAACCCGTCACAATGAGGTTGCACCTTCTCAATTCGAATGCGCGCCAATTTATGAGGAAATCAACTTAGCTATCGATCACAACCAATTGTTGATGGATTTGATGGAAAAAGTTGCCCGTCGTCACCACTTCCGTGTTTTATTACACGAAAAACCATACGCAGGCATCAACGGATCAGGTAAACACAACAACTGGTCGTTAATTACCGATACCGGTAAAAACTTATTGGCACCAGGTAAAACGCCTAAAAACAATTTAATGTTCCTTGCTTTCTTCGTGAATACCATTAAAGCAGTTAGCGAGCATGCAGATTTATTACGTGCAAGTATTGCATCGGTAAGCAACGATCACCGTTTAGGTGCTAACGAGGCGCCACCGGCAATCATCTCTATCTTCCTGGGTTCACAATTGAACGATGTATTAGATGAAATTGAGCACTCACGTATCAGCAAAAAAATCAAAGAAGATAACGCCCTTTGGTTAGGTATTCCTAAAATCCCTCAGATTTTACTGGATAATACCGATCGTAACCGTACTTCTCCTTTCGCTTTTACAGGTAATAAATTTGAGTTAAGAGCTGTAGGTTCTTCTGCAAACTCTTCTGCTCCGATGACGATCTTAAACGCGATTATGGCTGAGCAATTGATTAAATTCAAAGCTGAAGTGGATAAGTTGATCAAGAAAGGAGATAAAAAAGACATCGCTTTATTAACGGTGATCAAAAAATACATCAAAGAATCTAAATCAATCCGTTTCGAAGGTAATGGTTACAGCCAGGAATGGGAAGATGAAGCTGCTGCACGCGGTTTATCGAACATCAAAACCACGCCTAAAGCTTTAGATGCTTACTTAACGGAAAAATCAGCTGAATTATTTGCAACAACAGGTATTTACAGCTCACGTGAAATTCATGCCCGTCATGAAATCATGTTAGAAAACTTCTACAAAAAATTACAGATCGAAGCACGCGTAATGGGTGAAGTAGCCAACACGGCGATTATTCCTGCTGCAATTGCTTACCAAAACTCTTTAATCGAAAACGTAAAAGGATTAAAAGAAATTGGTGTAAGCAGTAAAGTTTCTATCGATATCGTTAAAAAACTATCTGAACACCTGGATATCGTTAAAACCAATATCGATGCGATGTTAGAAGAACGTAAAGTAACCAACAAAATCGAAGATACCCGCGAAAAAGCGATTGCCTACGATGAGAAAGTTAAATCTTACTTCGATACCATCCGTTACCATGCTGATAAACTGGAACAAATTGTTGACGACAGCGTTTGGCCTTTACCAAAATTCAGAGAATTATTATTTATGAAATAGATTTTAAGCCGTAAGGTTTAAGGTATAGGGCGTAAGGTTTAACTTTACGCCCTTTTTTATTAGTTTATTGGTCAGTAGTATTTAAATGGGCTACTGAAAACTGACCACTGAAAATTGAAAACTGTAAACTTTGATCGTATCATCATCATCCTGAACTTGTTTCAGGATCTTACTATTTACAATTATCAATAACCAATAGATCTTTTCTGGAAAGCAATACCCCTGCGCATCGGTTAAGACAGTCCTGCTTTCCTTCCTGCTGTAAATTTTTTCTATGTCTTTAATTCATCGTTTACAGCATCCATGCAATCAGGTTTATTTTAGATAAGCCTGTGCAAGGCAAGAGAAAACCGCCACAACGAACCAAACTCAATGCCCTAAGCCCGATTGTACGAATGCCGTTTTATCCGTTATTTTTTTTATTTCACAGTTTTAAAACGGCAGCAGGAAAAGCGGGACAGCAAACCGCCATGGAAAACGAACGTTCACTTCCAAAACCATATCTGATTATTTACTTTGCATAATCGACTCCCGACTTTAGACTTTCGACTCCGGACTTCTGACTCCCGACATCTGACTTCTGACCCCGACTTCAGACTTTCTATCTTCTTCCCTTTTACCTTCCACCTTAAACAACTATCTTTGCGGCAACATGAGTGATAACAGGTACAATCAACGTGGCGTTTCTGCCTCAAAAGAAGATGTGCACAATGCCATCAAAAACATCGATAAAGGAATTTTCCCAAAAGCATTCTGCAAAATCATTCCCGATATTTTAGGAGGCGATGAGGCATATTGTAACATTATGCATGCTGACGGTGCCGGCACCAAATCATCTTTAGCCTATGTATACTGGAAAGAAACCGGCGATATTTCGGTTTGGAAAGGTATTGCGCAGGATGCCATTATCATGAATATTGATGACCTGATCTGTGTAGGTGCTACCGATAATATCCTCTTGTCATCAACCATCGGTCGCAATAAAAACCTGATTCCGGGCGAAGTAATTGCGGCTGTGATTAATGGGACAGAAGAAATCCTGGCCGATTTACGTGAGCAAGGCATTACCATTTACTCAACAGGTGGTGAAACTGCCGATGTGGGCGATTTGGTGAGAACTATTATCGTCGATTCTACGGTGACTTGTCGCTTAAAGCGCGAAGACATCATCAGCAACGATAACATTAAACCTGGCGATGTAATTGTGGCCTTAGCCTCATCCGGACAAGCGACTTACGAAACCGAATACAATGGCGGTATGGGCTCAAATGGTTTAACTTCTGCACGACATGATGTTTTCGAAAAATCTGTAGCCAATACCTACCCTGAAAGCTTCGATCCGGCAGTACCATTTGACCTGGTTTTCTCCGGTGGTAAAAAACTAACCGACGAGATTGAAATTGAAGGCCATGGCAAAATAACCGTAGGTAAACTGGTACTATCCCCTACACGTACCTATGCACCGGTGATTAAGCAGATTTTAGAGAAACACCGCAGTCAGATTAATGGTATTGTACATTGCAGCGGTGGCGCCCAAACCAAAGTATTACATTTCATCAACGATGATATCCATGTGATAAAAGACAATTTATTCCCTGTTCCACCGTTATTTAAGCTGATCCAGGAGCAATCGGGCACCGATTGGAAGGAAATGTATAAAGTGTTTAATATGGGACACAGAATGGAACTATACGTACCACAGGAAATTGCAGATAGCCTAATCGAAATTTCCAAAAGTTTTAATATCGAAGCCAAAATTATTGGCCGCGTAGAAAAAGGCGAACAAAAACAGGTAACCATCGAAAGCGAAAAAGGAACTTTTGTTTACAACTAAACTCCCGCTTTGCATTTAATATAAAGGCTTCGGATAAACTCCGAAGCCTTTCTTTTTTTAAACGGAACCTTCCTGCTTACCTCAGCTACTGAAATAAATTCATTACAATCTGTTAAAGTTATTTTCGACAAGCGGAAAAAGATTATATTAGTTATACAAACTAACAGAACATGAATTATAAAAAGACCATGGTAATGGCCCTGCTGGCTTGCTTTGCATTCAGCCTGAGTGCCTTTATGCCAAAACCTGAACCAGCACCAAAAGCAAAAAATTTAAAGGTATTACCTAAAAACATCAGCAAGGAAGAGCTAGATAAAGTAATGGACGACTTTAAGCTTGCATTAGGAGTACGCTGCAGTCATTGCCATGTCTCAATGAAAGATAACCCGCGAAAGATGGATTTTGCCAGTGATGAAAAACCAGAAAAAGAAACCGCACGCCAGATGATGCGTATGACCGCTAAAATTAATAAGAAATATTTCCACAACGCTCTACAGGAAGGAAAAACCATTACCCAGATTGCCTGCATAACCTGCCACAATGGCAAAACCGAACCGGCTAAATAAATTCTGGCCTGTTAAAAATTTTTTTCCTTAAAGCAAGAAGCCTGATTTATTGATCAGGCTTTTTGCCTTTAGTCTCTTGCTGCGAATTTATGAAAAGTACTTTCCTCTCCGTCAACTTTCTTTTCCTGATAAAGGAAATCAAGTTCATGCTTATCAAAGGTTTTAAAGAAAGTTTTCCAATCTGTTTCTTTTAAATCGGATGCGTTATCACTATGCTTAGGAAAATGTATCCTTAAAACATCTTCTCCGCTATTTTTGGCTGTATCTGCAACTACAGCAGGTACATAATCGTATTCTTCCGCCCATGCTTTAATGGTTGCTTAGGCCTCGGGGTGTTTTTGACCCACTCACTGTTTTATAATTTATTTTTAAATAAAATAGACTAAAGATAAAATCAAATTCTGGTGGAAATTGGTTTTTATTTTATAAAAAAAGCCCCGATCGTTTGATCGGGGCTCAATATTAATATTCTATTTTTTAATATTAGTTAAATAAATATCTAACCCCAACTTGTCCTTGCCATCTTGAAGAAAATGACTCTGACAAAATATTTGAAGGAGTTTCAGGAGAGAAAGTAAAGCTACCACTATTTGAGCTACTATAGCTAATTAGCTGATATGCTTGGTTAGTGATAAAGTATTGTCTGCCCCAATTTTTATTTAATAAATTACCAACGTTAATGATATCGAAAGATAATTGCAGACGGTTTTTACTTGTACCGATCATTGTACCTATATCCTGCATGATTCTGAAATCAAACTGATGTTGCCATGGTAATCTCGCACCATTTCTTTGTGTATATTGACCTCTCAATTTACTTAAATAAGGATCATTATTAATAAATGCGTCTAAAGCAGCCCACTGCTGAGCCGGAGTATAAACTCTTGCAGCTGTTCCTGTACCAACCGTTAGATTATTTATTATTCTTATTTCAGACTGATTACGGGGAACATACAATAAATCATTTGAAAATGCACCATCACCATTTAAATCTCCGTTATAAAGATATGTAAAAGGTGACCCTGAATTACCTACATAAAACAAAGATACTGTTGTTCCACTTGCTTTGTTTTTGCCGTAATTTAAAGTATATCCTAAAGTACCAATGATTCTATGACGAATATCAAAATTTGAATACACTAATTCTGGATCATTTGCATTGCGAACAACCTGAACAAATTCCCAGTTTGATAGTGCCACACTGCTGGCGCCTGAGTTAACATCTTTAGATTTACCATATGTATAAGCAGTACTTGCGAATAATCCATTATCAAAAGATTTTTGCAATTGAGCTGTCAAGCTATAAGAGTCTCCTTTACTGGTGTTATCAAGTAAGTATGCTCCGGTGTAAGTAGTACTAACCTTTGAACCATAGAAAGGACGTGTATCAGCACCACCGGAAATTATTGGATTTAATGAAGCTGTAGAAGGTTTAACATTTATATCTCTATATAATATGTTATTTACAGTTTTACTATAAATTCCTTCTAAAGTTGCCACTATACCTGCAGGCAATTTCATATCTAAAGCTAAATTACTCCTAAATACTTGAGGTAATTTAAAGTTAGGACTCATTAAGTTAACCGCGTAGGTATTTCCCGCTGTTCCTACTGTTGATTGTTTTGTAACGTCAGGTTGGAATCCAGTGTTATTTGCGGTAGTACCTGTTAACGAAATTGTTTTATAATCCAATCCTGTATTTCCATACTGGTTAGACATCCATACAAATGGTACCCTACCTGTAAATAATCCGGAACCACCTCTTAACTGAATGGAACGGTTTCCTGTTAGATCCCAATTAAATCCAATACGTGGTGAAACCAATACCTGACCACTAGGAATATTACTCGTTCCATAACCAGGGAAAGATGCAGCAACCGCCGCATTATTTGCAGGCTTATCATTAAAGATAGGTACATCAACACGTAACCCTGCTGTCATTCTAAAACTTTGATCAACCTGAATCTCATCTTGAAAATAAAAACCTAATTGAGCTGCCTTAAATTGAGCCGCAGGTAAAGTACCAGCTACAGCAGGATAAGTAATGTCAATATTATTAGGTTTATTATCATTGAAATTCTGTAAAGAGGTAAAACGATATCTTCCGTTGTAATTACTTACAAACAGGTTTCTGAATTTAAAAAACTCATTGTGTGTTCCCAATGTGAAAGTGTGATTTCCAACCAGCAACTTCAAATTGTCCGTAAATTCAACGATATCTTGGTCTAATTCATTTTTAGTTGAACTTCTTTCAGATCCGAATGTAACAGTTCTGCCTGAAATCCCTCCCCAGTTCTGAATCTCCACCTGAGGGAATAATGATCCAGCAGTTTGACGGCTATCTCTAACTCTTGAATAACCGATAATTAAATTATTAGAAAGATTTGAATTGAACTGAGACCTCAACTCAAGCACACTAACATTTTGGTTGTTATTAAATTTATAGGCATTATTTTCGAAACGAAATGCGGTAGAACTTCTGCTAATATTATCATCAAATGCTTTGATGTAATTATGGCGCAATGTTAATTGATGCTTACTACTGATATTCCAATCTAAACGTGCAAAGATTTTATCACTTTGAGTCTTAGCCGGAACTTCAGCACCGGTTCCGATATCATAACCGTACTTAGAATTAACATAGTTAGCCAAGCTTTGCGCATCTGCTGTGCTAATTACGGATACAGCATCACCAGCATTATTCAATGTTGGCGTTTTAATTCTTGTCTGCTCACCTGTTACAAATAAAAACAACTTATCTTTAACAATTGGCGCACCTATTCTTAAACCATAATTTGTGTTGTAAAAACTTGTCGCTTTTTCACCTAAGAAACTTTTACCGACTAACTTTTCATTTCTACCGTAAAACCATGCAGAACCTTCTACAGTATTAGAGCCTGATCTGGTAACCGCATTAATACCTCCACCTGTAAAATTACCATAAGTAATATCGTATGGAGCTAATACAACTTGAATCTCTTGAATCGCATCCAGTGAGATTGGCTGAGTATTAGCCTGTCCACCTGGTAAACCAGAGCTAGTTAATCCAAAAACGTCGTTGTTAACAGCACCATCAATAGTTAAGCTATTATATTTACTATTAGACCCAGCAAAAGAGTTTCCATTTGCTTGCGGAGTAAGTCTAGTAAAATCATTAATGCTTCTGCTTAAACTTGGTAAATTTTGGATTTGCTCTTTTGATACAGTCGTAGCAGCACCAGTTCTTTTACTATTTAAAAGAGGATCTTTTTTACCAGATACATTAACTTCCTGCAGAACATTACTATTGTCGCTCAATATTAAATTTAAAGCAAATGGTTCGCCCAGCTTTAATTGAATTCCGGTAATTTTCTCCGGATTGTAACCCACAAAACTAATTTCTACCGTGTAAGGTCCGCCAACTCTCATGTTTGCCATACTGAATCTACCATCGTTGTTTGTAGATACAGTATAAACAGTCCCGGTAGGTGTGTGCGTGGCTTTAACACTTGCACCAGGTAAGGCGCCTTTGGCATCCTTAATTGTTCCTGTCATTGAGGATGTGGTTACCTGTGCATTCGCACTAAAAGTAATACCTACAAATGCAACAATAACCAGTACTAATCTTAAAAGTAAAGATTTCTTCATACTTTGATTTTTAAATGTTTTTTGTTGTTAATGATAATCAAAAGGGATTTTGTAACTGCAAATGTCCTAATAAAATTTAACACATTTTAACATTCAATGTTAAATAATTATTAAGTCGGTCATAATTTTTCAACATTTAACACATACATTATCAATTACAACTTTCAGTTTATCAATACATTGGTTATAAATCTAAATTTTTAACAATAAAACCTACAGTTGTTTATAATTTAAGCATAAAACTTTAACTAAAATTGGTATTTTCCCAATAACACCTATCAGCAACATTTTTCGAAGCATAAACAGCCCTGTTATTCAATTTTTTAATCGATTATCCATATATAATTCTGCAAAAACTGATAATTAAGCTTTTGTTTTTTGACGAGAATAATCTTAACAAGATTCAACCATTGTAAATTTTAACAGGTATCTGCATATTGGCTTAGCCAATTGACTTTTTTTTTTTAGTTTTGGACGATGGTTAACGGAGCAATCTCCTTTAATTTTTGGTAATGTAAAGTTTAAGCCCCAAACCAAGAGCGAAATCAACACTTTACCTGTAAATACAGTAACAATTAAGAAATAAAGATCTTTAATCAGATAGGAATAACCGTCCGTAATTAAAATCATTTTTATTATGGAAAAGTCCATCTGAAAGATAAATAACAAATTTAAAAAAAACAGATGAATTACGACGTTATTGTTTTAGGCAGCGGCCCTGGTGGTTATGTAGCTGCAATCAGAGCTTCTCAATTGGGACTGAAAGTGGCCATTGTTGAGCGTGAATCATTAGGTGGTATTTGTTTAAACTGGGGCTGTATCCCTACTAAAGCGCTTTTAAAAAGCGCTCAGGTTTTCGAATATATTAATCATGCTGCTGATTACGGAATTACTACATCCGGTGCAACTGCAGATTTTGCTGCTGTGGTAAAACGCAGTCGTGGTGTAGCCGATGGCATGAGTAAAGGCGTTCAATTTTTAATGAAAAAAAATAAAATTGACGTGATTATGGGAACTGGTAAAGTAAAACCAGGAAACAAATTGGAAGTTAAAGGTGCTGATGGTTCTCAAAAAGAACTGACTGCCAAAAATATCATCATTGCTACAGGTGCCCGTTCAAGAGAACTGCCTAACCTGAAACAGGATGGCAAAAAGATTATCGGCTACCGCCAGGCCATGGTACTCCCTGAGTTACCAAAAAGCATGGTAGTTGTAGGCTCTGGTGCTATCGGTGTAGAGTTTGCTTATTTCTATGCTACTATGGGCACCAAAGTAACCATTGTAGAGTTTATGGAAAATGTTGTTCCGGTTGAAGATGAAGACGTTTCAAAACAATTGTTACGCAGTTTAAAGAAAACCGGTATCGATGTAATGACCTCTGCAAGTGTTGAATCTGTTGATACCAGTGGCGCAGGCTGTAAAGTTTCTGTTAAAACAGCATCCGGCATGCAAACCATCGAAGCCGATATCGTACTTTCAGCAGCTGGTATTGTAGCCAACATCGAAAACATCGGTTTAGAAGAAGTGGGCATCAAAACCGAAAAAGGCAAAATTGTTACGGATGAGTTCTACAACACTTCAGTTAAAGGTTATTATGCCATTGGCGATGTGGTAGGTGGCCAGGCATTGGCTCACGTAGCTTCTGCAGAAGGAATTATCTGTGTAGAAAAAATTGCCGGTCAGCATGCTGAGCCTTTAGATTACAATAATATCCCCGGATGTACCTATTGTACTCCTGAAATTGCTTCGGTGGGTTATACTGAGAAAGCAGCGAAAGCAGCGGGTTACGAATTAAAAATCGGCAAATTCCCATTCTCTGCATCAGGTAAGGCTAGTGCTGCCGGTGCCAAAGATGGTTTCATTAAACTGATTTTTGATGCCAAATACGGAGAATTATTGGGCGCACACATGATCGGTGCCAACGTTACCGAAATGATTGCCGAAATTGTAGTGGCCCGTAAATTAGAAACTACCGGCCATGAAATGATCAAATCTGTTCACCCGCACCCAACCATGAGCGAAGCCATTATGGAAGCTGCCGCTGATGCCTACGGAGAAGTGATCCACTTGTAACTTATATTAAACAAAATTTTGAAAAGCCCCGAAGATTTCGGGGCTTTTTTCGTTAAAATGATTAATAATTTTCGTGGCGAAACCTAAGCTGCCGCAGCGTTCCTGCGAACAACCTCAACACTTTCTTCTGTATTCCTAAAACATTTACCACCCTTATCTGTTCGATAATTAACAAATAAATGATCATCAAATAAGGAGTATATTATGCATTGGATTTTACTAATCATTGCCGGACTTTTCGAGGTTGGTTTCACCACATCACTAAAATTATCAGAAGGTTTTACAAATTGGAAATGGGCTGCAGGATTCGTAGTATGTGTAATCATCAGTTTTGTTTTTCTGACTAAAGCAATTGAACAAATCCCGTTGGGCACAGCCTATGCAATATGGTCAGGAATTGGTGCCGTTGGAACAGTTTTGGTAGGGATATTGTACTTTAAAGAAGATGCTAATTTCTGGCGGATTTTCTTCATCGGCCTGTTAATTTTATCGATTGTAGGTTTAAAATTGGTTACGCCAGATAAATCATCATAATCCACAATTTTGCTCATCGCATAAAACATCTTAAATTTAGCGCTTACCATTATTAAAAGGCGATGACATTACATACTATAAATACCGGTTTATTTAAATTAGATGGCGGTGCCATGTTTGGTGTTGTACCCAAAGCCATCTGGCAAAAAACCAATCCTGCTGATGCCAACAATCTTTGCACATGGGCCATGCGCTGCTTATTGATAGAACAAGGCAATCAGTTGATTTTAGTAGATACCGGAATCGGAAATAAACAGGATGAGAAATTTTTCAGTCATTACTATCTTCATGGCAACGATTCTATAGAAAAATCGTTGACGCAATTGGGTTTCAAAATGGCAGATATCACAGATGTTTTCCTGACACACCTTCATTTTGACCATGTTGGCGGTGCAATTGTAAGAGTAGGCGAAAAACTGTTGCCCGCTTTTAAAAATGCTAAATATTGGAGTAATGAAAAACATTGGGAATGGGCAGTTAAACCCAACGCAAGAGAAAAAGCTTCGTTTTTAAAAGAAAACATCTTACCTATTCAGGAAAGCGGACAGCTTAATTTTGTGCCTGAACAAGAAAATATAGAATGGCAAAAGAATGTCAACATCAGTTTTGCTTATGGGCATACTGATGCCATGATGTTGCCAAAAGTCAGTTACAAAGGTAAAACCATGGTGTATATGGCTGATCTGTTACCTTCAGTAGGTCACTTGCCTCTGCCCTATGTAATGGCATACGATATGTTTCCTTTAAAAACATTAACCGAAAAACAGGCTTTTTTGGAAGAAGCGGTAGAAAACAATTATATCCTATTTCTGGAGCACGATCCCATTAACGAGTGCTGCACCTTACAACGTACCGAAAAAGGAATACGCGTAGCGGAAACCTTTAAGCTAAGTGAGATTTAATGATCAGGCCTGCCAAACCGGAAGATGCAGCGCAAGTTGTCCCCCTGCTACTTCAGGCCATGGGAGAACTTGCCGCGAAGTTAACCCACACCAATGATCAGGAAACCATTAACCGCATCTTTGAACATTTTTTTCAGGAACAGGGTAATCAATACAGCTATGAAAATACCTTAGTCTTTGAAGAAGCGGAAAAAGTACTCGGCTCTTTAACGGCTTATGACGGAGCATTGCTGATTGAACTCAGAAAACCTTTTTTAGCCTACTTAAACCTACCTGATCCGGATAATAAGCATATGGATGCTGAGACTCAAAGTGGCGAGTTTTATCTTGATAGTATTAGTGTACATGCCAGTGCCCAGGGCAAAGGCATAGGCAAACAACTCATTAAGGCAGGAATTGCCATGGGTTGGCAATTAGGACATCAAAACATTGGTTTATTAGTCGAACAAAACAATGTGGGCGCCTTAAAGCTTTACCTGCAGATGGGCTTTAAGATCCAAAATGAAAAGGAATTTATGAACGGGTTGTACCATCATATGGTATTTGGTGCCCAAGCAAGTAAATAATCTGAATCTTTGCCTGAAAATTCAAGAAACAAACGCTTTTGGTAAATGTACGCAGCATCTTGATTAATTAAGATAAGTTTGATAGCCTCTGTCCAGACAGGCTTCTACACCTGATTACCCGAACTTTTACCTGAACGACGATCACTTTTATCCATTCATACACCTATTTCTTCCGCCGCTAAACGCTACGCGCATGGCGCTCACTATTTTTTTTACAATTTTATTTGTATTTAATCTAAATAATGCCAATTTTTGTAACCGATGGAAAAAGCGTGTATAGATATTAACCAACTCGTTAACGTATTCTCAAATACCCATGGTTCAATTTATCAATCAGATAAATTAAATTGCTTTTACGTAGATTTTGGCGGTAAGTTTGCACGCTACAACTGCCTTTCCCTTCAAAAACTAAAAACTGTTGTAGAACAGATTGATATTGAAGCACTTCTTTTAAATACCCATAAAGCAGATTTCGAATTGGTTACCTTTAATGGTTGCGAACACATCTATTTATTGAGTGCACTCGAAATCATTGCTTTAAAAGATTTACTGCACGGTACTTTTACCATGTTTAAGCTTAACCATATCATTAGCGATTGTCTTTATAGATTGGTATACTAGTTTATTGGTTTATTAGCCATTTGTTCATTGGGCGATCAAATTAATTAATGAATTGCCCTACCTATTTGTTCTCCTGAACTTGATTCAGGATCTATCTGGAAAGATCCTGAGATAAATTCATGATGACGACCTTGAGCGAAATTGAAAACTGCCAACTGAAAACTGAAAACTGCTTTTCATTTGATATGTCATACTGAACTTGTTTCAGTATCTGTCTCAAAAGATCCTGAGATAAACTCAGGATGACCAGCTTGAGCGAATTGAAAACCGCCAATTGAAAACTGAAAACTGCTATTCATCTGATATGCCATACAGAACTTATTTCGGTATTTGTCTGAAAAGATCCTGAGATAAATTCAGGACGACGACCTTCATAGAAATTGAAAACTGCCAGCTGAAAATTGCCAACTGAAAACTGGAAATTGAAAACTGCTTTTCATTTCATACGTCATACTGAACTTGTCTCAGTATCTATTTAAAAAGATCCTGAGATAAACTCAGGATGACGATCTCAAGGGAAACTGAAAACTGCCAACTGAAAATTGAAAACCGAAAACCGCAAGCTGGAAACCGTCAAATGCCATCATCCTTCTGATCCTCAGCCACTATCCGTATGGCGTTATCCATTCCTTTTCCGTCATCCATTCCACATCTCACCTCATCTACCCCATCTTATTTAAACTGATTACAAATAACTAATTATCAGCAATTTAGACTAATTTCATATAGCAAATAAATTACCATTCAGAACAAATTCAGCTTACATTTGTATTGTTAATAAAGTACAGAAATATGAAAGATCTAATGCGTATCAAATGTTTAATATCTCAGGATATCGAAACATTATTAAATCAGCAAATTAAAAAAGAGGCTCACTCTTCATCATTATATTTATCCATGTCGTCCTGGTGCGATCAAAATGGCTTTGACTTTTCGGCAGATTATTTCTTAAAGCAATCTGAAGAAGAAAGAGTACACCAGCTTAAATTATTCAAATATGTATTGGATATGGGTGGAAATGCAATCTCTCCTGAAGTTAGTGGAATTAAAACAGACTTCGCCAGTTTCAGGGAAGTTTTCGAAGATGCTTTGGAGGCAGAAATCGCCATTACCCAAAGTTTCAAAAACTTGGCAGCCAGATGTCACAAAGAACAGGATTTCGTAACCATGGAATTTTTGAACTGGTTCCTGAAAGAACAACGCGAAGAAGAATATAAAGCACGCAGGGCTTTAGAGTTGTTCGAGGTAATTGGCGAAGAAGGTACCGGAAGATGGGAAATTGATAAACATGTGAATAAAATTTCTTATTCAGAAGAATAATAACAACAAAACATATATTGAAGAGCTATCCGAATTGGGTAGCTTTTTTTTTTATGTCATATTTTTTCTCCATAACACTAGTGCTAAAGCATTAAAAACCACTGAATATGCGAGGATGATGATTACCGGAATTTCGAAGTTTCGTCATTTCGACCGCAATGGAGAAATGTTTAAAAGTGATGACCAGCTTATTTCATCTATATCCCCGCGTGCGGGGGGATGATGAATATCCTAATACCGAAATGATGATAGTGCTCCCTTCAACCTCATCTGTTTTTCAGCTATAAATTTCTTAAAAAAGAAAAGCCCCGGTTTTCCGGAGCTTTCTTGGTTTAGGTTGTTTGGTTTATGTTGATTATGAATAAGTCTTAAAGTTTTTATAAAAAAAGCGCCGTTGCCAGCGCTTTTTTTAAACCAAATATATAATAATAATTAACGAGCATTACAAAAGTACAAATTTTATTCATTCCGTCAAGTATTTTATTAAAAAAAATAACTTTTTTAGATAAAAAATAGTTAAAAAAGTAATACAAATACATAAAATACAAACGAAAGCATATAAAAAATAAATATTGCAGCAAAAATTTACCTATTTTACACTAAAAATTATATTTTAAGGAAATATTTACGTAAAATGACAGAGGATTTTCTAAAAAACTACGATAAACACCCTAAAACTTACGATGAAATGTTCTCAATCAGCGGTAATTACAGAAATCACTATGCAAACTTCATTAATAATTTCTCAAAAGAGTCTATCGAAAACCTAAATAAAAAGGAAGAACTTGCTAAAAAGCTATTCATGAGTCAGGGGATTACCTTTACAGTATACGACAGTGGTGAAGGCATAGAAAAAATCTTCCCCTTTGATATTATTCCAAGAATAATCACTTTCTCCGAATGGGCTTTCATAGAAAGCGGCATAAAACAGAGACTAAAGGCATTAAATCTTTTCTTAAAAGACATTTATAGCAATCAGTTTATTTTAAAAGATCAGATTATACCTATAAATGTAATTTATTCTTGCCCGCATTTTTTAAGAGAGATGCATAATGTAAACGTGTTGCACGATATCTATATCCATATTGCAGGTATTGATTTAATCAGAGATCACGATGGCACTTTCTACGTATTGGAAGACAACCTCCGCACCCCTTCAGGCGTAAGCTACATGCTAGAAAACAGGGAAATCACCAAACGGCTATTTCCAGATCTTATCCCCCAGTGCGGGGTAAGAAGCGTAACCGAATACCCGGCTATACTATATAAAAATTTAATGGCCCTTTCACCAAGAGCAGTTTCCAATCCAACTATTGTACTGTTAAGTCCGGGAATGTATAATTCTGCCTATTACGAACATACTACCTTGGCCCGCTTAATGGGGGTAGAATTGGTAGAGGGGCGCGATTTGGTGGTTAAAAACCAAAAGGTATTTATGAAAACCACCACAGGCCTGCAACAGGTAGATGTAATTTACCGCCGTGTAGATGACGACTATCTTGACCCACTGGTTTTTAACCCGAACAGCGTTCTGGGGGTAGCGGGACTGATGGCTGCTTACCGCAAAGGTAACGTAGCCATTATCAATGCAGTGGGCAACGGAGTTGCCGACGATAAAGCGGTTTATACCTATGTACCGGATATGATCAGGTATTATCTGAATGAAGAACCTATTTTAAAGAATGTACCCACCTATCAGCTCAGCAATAAAGATGAGCTTGACCATGTTTTTGCTAACATCAACACCATGGTGATCAAAAAAACCAATGGAAGTGGTGGTTATGGCATGTTAATGGGGCATGCAGCAAGCGAACAGGAAACCGAGGAATACAAAATTGAGGTTTTGAAAGATCCACGCAACTTTATCGCACAACCTACCATCAGTCTGTCTTCTGCGCCGTGCTTTATCAATGGTAAACTGGCTCCGCGCAGAATAGACCTCCGTCCATTTGCCTTAAACGGACCAGATGGCATCTCCATTGTGCCAGGAGGCTTAACAAGGGTAGCTTTAAAAGAAGGTTCGCTGGTGGTAAACAGCTCGCAGGGCGGTGGCAGTAAAGATACCTGGGTTTTAACTTCTTAGAATACAGAATATGTTAAGTAGAGTAGCATCAAGCTTATACTGGTTAAGCAGATATGTTGAACGCAGCGACGGGATGTTGCGCATGTTAAAAATAAATTACGCTTCCTCACAAGATACGATCCAGGAATTTACCTGGAAACCTGTAATCCGGATTTTTTCATCGGATGACGAAAAGGAACTCCTGAATATTCAGCATGATAGCCGTGCGGTGATCGAATACCTCTTGTTAAACCGAGAGAACCCCAATTCGATTTTAAACATTGTAACACTTGCGCGTGAAAATGCAAGGAGTGTACAGGAACACATCCCGAAAGATTTATGGCAATGCTTAAACGAATACTACCATGCGGTTAAAGACGAAAAATTATTGTGGTATGTACAAAAAGACGACCCCATTACAGCATTAGATGTGCTGATCAAACAGGTTATGCTATACCATGGCACGGCAGATAGTGTAATGGAACGAGGAGAAAGAAGAAGTTTTATGAAAATTGGCAAACATCTGGAAAGAAGTATCCAGTCTATAGATATTCTTGATATTAAGTTCAGTTCAGTAAGCACCAACCCCGATCTGTTAACAGATATTGCCTATTGGAAACATTTATTATTATCATTGGGTGGTTACGAATTATACCTTAAAACCTACCGGCAAGGATTTGATGCGAAAAATATTATCGAACTGGTGATGCTCAATAACGATTTCCCACGTTCGGCATTATATGCCATGAATAATATTGAAAGATATTTTAGCCGGCTTAAGAGCGAAAGCAATATCGAACATTACAATAACCTGTCGTTTAAAATAGGCCGTTTAAAAAGTATGATTACCTATAGTTCAGTAAACACCATGAACGAAGAGCAATTACATCATTACCTCACAGAGATCAGGGCTGAACTCTTTGGTATCGGAAACCTTTTAAATGAATATTATTTCGCAAACTCATAAATAACCTAAGTATTAGCCACAGATTAACACCCTGCTATGTTTGCCAATTTCATGCCTGTGCTGATCATTTTATCTGTAGTACCATAACAATAACGAATATGCCAATTTTCAAAATCAAACATATTACCAATTACAAATACGAATCCCCTGTCAGAGATAGCGCAAACCAAATCATTTTATTTCCAATTAAAGACGATTTTCAGAAAGTGATTAAACATGATTTGAATATCTCTGGAAGCCCTGAAATTGAACTTTTTATCGATTATTATGGCAATGAGGTAGGTACCTTCACCCAAAACGAACCACACACCCAACTTAAAATCTACTCAAAGGTCAGTGTAGAAACCTTTGCCAAGCCCTTGCCACAAGATGATATGTTCAGCAGCGAGCAGTGGAAAAGCTTAAATGCTTTACAATTTGAAGTACCCTATATCGATTATTTACGGCAGGAAAGTTTTGATGGAATAAGCAAGTTAAAAGAAACCGCTCTGGGTATTAATGAGATCGATGATACACCTTATCAAACAGCAGTAAAATACTGTGCCCATGTTTTTAACAACTTTGATTACATTAAAGGAATAACCGCAGTTGACACCACTATGCATGAGATTTTAAAGCTTAAAGCAGGGGTTTGTCAGGATTTTGCCCATGTATTAACTGCCATGCTGCGTTTAACCGGAATCCCCGCACGGTATGTGAGTGGTTATATCTGTCCTAACAGAGATGGAATGCGCGGTGAAGGCGCTACCCATGCCTGGGCCGAAGCTTACTTACCTGAATATGGTTGGCTAGGCCTGGATCCTACCAACAATTGTATTGCTAATGAAAACCATGTTCGCCTCGCTGTAGGCCGAAACTTTGCCGATTGCTCACCAGTAAAAGGTGTTTACAAAGGCGGTTTTGAACACATTATGGAAGTTAATGTATCTGTTGGTTATAATGACGAAGATTTCGAAGATAATGACGCATACTTCCAGCCTAAAGAAGTGAATTACAACAAACCCACAGGAGCAGCGCCAACTACAAGGACCAAAAATAGCTACCAACAGTATATGGAGGCGATTCAACAGCAACAACAACAGCAACAGTAGTCAGTTTTCAGTTCGCAATGAACAGTTAACAGTTTGATTTAACCTCATGCTAAAAAACTGAAAACTGTATACTGAAAACTGCTAACTGATACGTTTTTTTTTCTAAATTTGCGCTTTTTACAAATAACAATATGATTAAGAGACAGCAAATTAAAGATTTATTAAAGTCGACAGCATTTGACACAGACGTAACGGTTATGGGATGGGTAAGAACTTTCCGAAATAATCAGTTTATTGCCTTAAATGACGGATCTTGCATGAGTAATATCCAGGTGGTGATCGATTTTAATAATTTACCTGATGAGCTGTTGAAAAGAATCACAACCGGCGCAGCCATTTCTGCAACAGGTAAACTGATCGAATCGTTGGGCAAAGGTCAAACCGTAGAGATTAAAGCAACAAGCGTGGAAATTTTAGGCGACAGCGATCCGGAGAAATTCCCTTTACAGCCTAAAAAACACAGTCTTGAGTTTTTACGCGAAATTGCACACCTGCGTTTCCGTACCAATACTTTTAATGCTGTTTTTAAGGTACGCCACGCCCTGGCTTTTGCTATTCACCAGTTTTACAACGAACGTGGTTTTGTATATATGCATACCCCAGTTATTACAGCCAGTGATGCGGAAGGTGCAGGCGAAATGTTTAAAGTAACCACGTTGGATTTCGACAACCCGCCACGTACTGAAGATGGTAAAGTAGATTTCTCTCAGGATTTCTTTGCCCGCGCCACCAACTTAACCGTATCCGGCCAGTTAGAAGGCGAACTGGCAGCAATGGCTTTCGGTAAAATTTATACTTTCGGACCAACATTCAGGGCTGAAAACTCAAATACCACTCGCCATTTGGCCGAATTCTGGATGATTGAGCCTGAGTTTGCTTTCGCCGACCTGGAAGACAATATGCAGCTTGCAGAGGATATGATGAAGTATGTCATAAAATATGCTTTAGACAATTGCAAGGATGAATTAGAATTCTTAAACAGTCGCCTGGCGGAAGAAGATAAACAGAAACCACAAAACGAACGCAGCGAATTCAGCTTATTAGAGAAACTGGATTTTTGCCTGGCTAATGATTTTGAACGTTTAACTTATACAGAAGCGATCAGGATTTTAAAATCTTCTAAACCGAACCAGAAGAAACAGTTTAAATACCTGATTGATGAATGGGGTGCAGACTTACAAAGCGAGCATGAGCGTTACCTGGTCGAAAAACACTTTAAAAAACCGGTAATCTTAACCGATTATCCTGCTGATATCAAATCTTTTTACATGCGCCAGAATGAACCGGATGCTGAAGGCAGACAAACCGTTGCGGCGATGGACATCTTATTCCCTGGTATTGGCGAAATGATTGGTGGATCGCAACGCGAAGAACGTTTAGACCGCTTAACCCAACGCATGGAAGCACTAAACATTCCGCAGGATGAATTGTGGTGGTATTTAGATACCCGTCGTTTTGGTACAGCGCCACACGCTGGTTTCGGTTTGGGTTTTGAGCGCTTAGTATTGTTCGTAACCGGGATGACCAACATCCGCGATGTAATTGCTTTCCCAAGATTCCCGAAAAACGCAGAGTTTTAGCCTTTGGGTTTAGGGTTTAGGGTTTAGGGTTTAGGAAAACAACCCCATAAACCAAAGAAGTCAAGTTTTTAAAACTTGACTTCTTTTTTTTTCATTAAGACCCTGAAATAAACTCAAGGTGACGACCGGGTTAATATAATCATATACCAATCGATGATGTTGAAAAATCGTCCCCTCGGGACGCCTCATCGGTAGCCAATTGTAAAATTGGCGTTTTCGTTCCGTAGGAACGTTTGGTGATTTAAACATTGATTTTTCTTCTGTTTTGCCCACCTAAACCTGATTGAAATGAAAAGCCCGCAATCCCGATTTTTTCATCGGGAGCGGACTTGTAATGAAAAGCAGGAAATGAACAAACCTCAGTACTGCTGCCCCTACTTTCCAAAAAAAACTAAAGAGTTGTACCATAAGCTACACTTCCGAAGTTCTATCCGTACTCATGCCATTTCAGACTTCGGAAGTCTGCCCACAACTGCACTTGCTCTAAAAAAACATGTTTTCTTCCAGCCAAACTTATCTCCCTTCCTCATGCATGGTATCTCCGTACGGATTGGCATGCGCGTAATCTACCGCTGAAACCTTATAATCGGTTGGCGCAAAACTCTGCGAAGTACTCAGGGCCATCCCCAATTCGTAACGTGTTGGATAAGGTGTTTTTAACAGACTCCCTGCCGGAATATACGGGAAAGTCTCCAGATAACTCTGCATCACACTCGGACTCACCCTTCTGTTGATATACGCCCGGCTTAACTGATGTGTTTCTCTTAAACCTGCCGCCCCTAACAACTCCACCGCACTGGCTACGGTTAGGTTATGAAAGTTTTTAACCCGAACAGTTTTATCTTCTACTACCAAACCTTTCATCAGGCTCGGGTCTTGTGTAGCTACTCCCGTAGGGCAGGTATTGCTGTTACACTCTAAAGCTTGGATACAGCCCAGTGCAAACATCATTCCGCGCGCAGCATTGCACATATCAGCACCCAGGGCTATATTTTTAACCAGATCGAAACCGGTGGCCACTTTACCCGAAGCAATGATTTTGATGTGTTTTTTCAGGTCAAAACCATTTAAAACATCATACACAAAAGCCACCCCTTCGCGCAATGGCATACCCACCGAATTCGAAAACTCCTGTGGTGCGGCACCTGTTCCGCCTTCACCGCCATCAACGGTGATAAAATCCGGATAAATTCCGGTTTCTATCATGGCCTTACAAATGGCATAAAATTCACTTTTACGACCAATGCAGAGTTTAAACCCTACGGGTTTACCACCAGATAAATCACGCAGTTTTTTCACAAACTCCAATAAACCGATAGGCGTGTTAAAGGCCGAGTGTGCTGGTGGCGACAATACATCTTTACCCTCGGGCACTAAACGGATCCTGGCCACTTCCGGTGTTACTTTTTTAGCCGGCAGCATACCACCATGCCCCGGTTTTGCGCCCTGCGAAAGTTTAATCTCGATCATCTTCACCTGATCAGTTTGCGCCCGCTCGGCGTAAGCATCGTAGTTAAAAGTACCATCCGCATTACGGCAACCAAAATAACCCGTACCAATCTGCCAGATTAAATCGCCACCCGGCTGACGGTGGTAATCGCTAATACCTCCTTCACCGGTATTGTGGGCAAAATTACCCATTTTGGCACCGCCATTTAAAGCCAGAATGGCATTCTGACTTAATGAACCAAAGCTCATGGCCGAAATATTATAAATACTGGCAGAGTAAGGTTTCTTGCAATCCGGTCCGCCAACCGTAACACGCGGATCTAAATTCAATTCATGGTGCGAAATGGCTGCAATACTATGGCTTAACCACTCATAACCATTTTCATATACATTTAGCTGTGTCCCGAATGGAATCGTATCGTTATCGGTTTTGGCACGCTGGTAAATCAGCGAACGGTTTAACCTGTTATAAGGCGTACCATTCGTATCGCTTTCTACAAAATACTGATACACTTTAGGCCGCAACTCTTCCATAAAATACCTTAAACGGCCAAATACAGGGTAGTTCCTAACAATACTATGTTTAGGCTGGTATAAATCGTAAATACCGAGCAGTACAAAAGGACCTGTAAAAATGAATGTCCACCACAAAAAAGGATGGTAAAGGCCCAGCATAATGGTTAGGGCGATTAAAAATGCGGCGATTGCGACGAAAGCTTTTCTCATAAAATCAGATTAGCGTATGTTTTTTAAATACAAAGATTAGGATTATTAAACAACTGACACCACTAAATTGTTATTTTTACGCTATGCTTATTAAGATTTATCCAGAAAACCCTAACGAAAGGGCTATAGAACAGGTTGTTGAAGTACTGAAAAAAGGTGGCCTGATCATTTATCCAACCGATACGATATATGGTTTGGGCTGCGATATCACCAATCCGAAAGCGATCGAGAAAATCTGCAGGATCCGTGGGATAAAACCTGAGAAAGCCAATTTCTCTTTCATCTGCCACGATTTAAAACACATTGCCGATTACATTAAACCCATTGACAATACCACTTTCAGGGTGTTAAAGAAGGCACTCCCGGGACCTTTTACCTTTATTTTTAATGCCAATAATAACGTACCCAAATTATTAAGTTCCAACAAAAAAACGGTGGGTATACGGGTACCTGATAATAATATCGCCCGTTGCATTGTAAAAGAACTAGGCAACCCCATCCTCTCTACTTCCATCAAAGATGATGATGACGTAATTGAGTATTCTACCGATCCGGAATTGATCCATGAGAAATATGAAAATCTGGTAGACATTGTTATTGACGGCGGTTATGGCGACAACGAAGCCTCTACCGTAATTGACTGTACTACCGGCGAATTCGAAGTGATTCGTGAGGGCAAAGGAAATATTGAGGAGTATTTATAATCCTCATCTCCTGTTGATCTTACACCAATCAAAATAGTCCATCCAACTGCATAATAACCGTCGGTGAGTGTTTCAGCACCTTAGAGATCAGTAAGCCCCTTAAATAAATCCGACAACTATCGAATCAGGGTGACGACCAGAAAGTAAAGCGTTCATCAACCACCTTTAAAACAACTGGTTAATCGAATTTGGGTGATCAGATAAATGGTATTGTTTTTTTTGGAAGTGAACGGTCCGGTTCCATGGCTGCCTCCTGCCCTGCTTTATACTTCAAGTCCTCATCCGATGAAGGATCAGATTGCGGGCTTTCCGTTCCATCCGATAAATATCGGATCAGGCTTAATAACGAAAGTCTGTAACCAAAAGACCAAACTTTTATGATAAGCTCTGTGATCTGCACCACGCTACCTGGCCTCGCAGATTTCGCCGAAATAAGCATTGAAATTCTTGAAGTACCTTTCAACACCCTACTGCCCAAGGCAATATACAGTCCCGATTTTTCATCGGGGCCTCCATATTGCCGCACTTAGAATTTCGATAGCTTAGTTCAAGAAAAGATACAAGCCTTTCAGTTATGCCTTGGTGTTTATTGTTTTTAATGGCAGGCATGCTTTCGCTGCGCTCAGGTTTGTTTCTTCTCTATCAAGAGAAAAGAAAGAGACCTTCGGCGGCGGTGGAACTGTACCGATTTTTCATAGGTAGCCGAGGAAAGCCTGAGCCCCAGGACAAAAACTACATTGTCATTCTGAACGCAGTAAAAAACCCGAAGGCTCTGCGAAGCAAATCTTTAAATCAAAAGATCCTTCGTACCTCAGGATGACAGCTAGAGAAGAATTCCCTCTACTCCATGCTATCTGCGCCCAGCTATCCGGCCTGGCAGATTTTCGCAGGAAAAAGCACGGAAATCTGTACACTAGCCCATCATTATCCCACAGCCCAAGGCAGGATCAAAGCGAGAGCGGTGGGATCAGCTAAGCTAAGAGCCTCGATACTGCCGCTATTAAGATTTCCATAGGTTTTTACAAGAAAGGATGCAAGCCTTGATTTTTGGTTACCTTTTTATCAAGAAAAAGGTAAGAGCCCCTCGGCGGCGGTGAGCCTAGGAAAGCCTGAGCTTGAAGTAAAACTGTAACCAATAAACTAACGTAAAAGATTTCTCCACTACGGTCGAAATGACGGATTATTCGCAATAACGATATTTAAAATATCTTCATGCCTCAATATCACAGAAAACTGTTGGAAGCAAAAATGATGGGTTGATCAACATATCAATCGCAGATAACCCATAGTTGTAAGATTGCTTCCTCGGCTGAAAAAGCCTCATCGCAATGACGGATTTATTGTCGTGAAATATGTGAAACAGCACATAAACGTCTGCAAAAACAAAAAATTACCCCGTATTAGATTTATTTTTCCACATTCGTCCGAATTAACATTAAGTTAATCTGATAATAAGGCAATTGCATATACATTTGCTCTAATAAACAAACTAACTATATGAAAAGACCTTTACTTCTCATTTTATTCCTTCTGGTTTTCATAAATTATTTATCTGCCCAGGTTTCATTAACGGCACTAAATACAGCTAAATCAGAAAATTTTGATGGCATGACGGCCACCGGGACTTCAACAGTTGCCGGATGGAGTGCTGTTAAAGCCAGCGGCACAAGTACCGCAGCCGTAGGTTCGGCCTTAACATTAACGGTTTACACCACTTCATCAAACAGTGGCGCGGCTTACAATGCGGGTACAGCCGGAGCGGCCGACCGCTCGTTGGGAAGTCTGGCCTCTGGTGCATTGGTACCCAGATTTGGTGCCGGCTTTCAGAATAATACAGGCTCAACGGTAACCTCAATCGATTTATCGGGTGTGATGGAACAGTGGAGAACCGGTTCAAACGCCACTGTAAACGAAAAACTGAATTTCGAATATAGTTTTAATGCTACAGGCATTGCCGATGCATCGGCCACCTGGTTGCCACTTACCGGCATGGACCTTAACGAAAAGTTAACCACCACTACTGCCGCAGCTGGTGTTGACGGAAACCAGCCAGCCAACCAAACCGCTATTTCAGGAAGCATCACTGCCATTACCTGGGTAAATGGTGCCACACTTTATATCCGCTGGACAGACACCGACGATTTAGGAAGCGACGGCATTTACGCGATCGACGATTTTAGCATCAAACCAAATGGCAGCGTTACCACCACCCCGGTTTTATCCGCATCAAATACGGCATTGGTTTTTGGCGATCAGAATATCAATTCAAGTTCTACCGCACAAAGTTATACCTTAGGTGGTGCCAATCTTACCGCAAACGTTTCTGTAAATGCTACGGCACCTTTTTCTGTTTCTAAAGATAATATTACGTTTAGCAATGCCATCAGTTATACTACAGCCGAAGTTGCGGCATCGCCATTGGTATACGTTCGTTTTAGCCCAACAACCGCAGGCAGTGCCAGTGGCAATATTACCCATACCAGCACCGGCGCAAGCCCGGTTAACGTTGCGGTAAGCGGAAACGGATTATCAACCATTTTAACGGTAAACCAAACCGCTTTCGATTTTGGTTCTCAAAATACAGGCACAAATTCTGCAGCCCAAACTTTTACCCTCAATGCTACAGGCTTAACTGACGTGGTGAATGTAAGCACTACTGCACCTTTTTATCTCTCGAAAGATAATGTTACTTACAGCACTTCTTTAGTATATACCGTGGCAGAGCTGGCTACAAGCAAAACGGTTTCTGTACGTTTTAGTCCCACAGCGGCATCCACAGCATCAGGCAATATCAGTATTGCGAGCACTGGCGCAACCACACAAAACATTACTACAACAGGTGTGGGTACCACACCGCCGGTAGCACCAACCCATATCGTAATCTCCGAAGTGTATGGTGGTGGTGGCAACACCGGCGCAACTTACAAAAACGACTTTATCGAATTATACAACCCGGGCAATACCGCGGTTGATTTAACCGGCTGGAGCGTGCAATATGCAGCAGCGGCCGGAACATCTTGGCAGGTTACTCCGCTTACGGGCAGTATCCCTGCCAAAAGTTTTTACCTGGTGCAGGAAGCTGCAGGCACAGGAGGTACGGTTAATTTACCTACCCCCGATGTTACAGGCACCATCAATATGTCGGGTACGGCCTTTAAAATTGTGCTAAGCAATGCTACCACCGCCCTTACCGGTGCAAACCCAACAGGTGCTGCCGTAGTGGATAAAATAGGTGTAGGCCCAACCGCTTCCGGTTTCGAAACCGCAGCCACGGCAGTGTTAAGCAATAGCACTTCTGCCGAGCGTAAAGCAAGTGCCGCTTCAACAGCAGCTACTTTAGCGGTTGGCGGTACCGAAGAATTTAACGGTAATGGTTACGATACCGACAACAACAGTAACGATTTTGTAATTACGGCTCCAAACCCACAAAACTCAGCGGCAAAAGAGCCAACAGGAGCTAACCATGTGGTTATTTCTGAAGTTTATGGTGGTGGTGGCAACTCGGGTGCGGTTTATAAAAACGACTTTATCGAGTTGTACAACCCAACGCTTAGTGCGGTTGATTTAACCGGCTGGAGCGTACAGTACGCCAGTGCAACCGGAACTTCATGGCAAACCACTACCCTATCTGGAAGCATTGCCGCAAAAGGTTTTTACCTTATCCAGCAAGCAGCAGGTTCAGGAGGCACCACCAACCTGCCAACGCCTGATAAAATCGGTACCATTAACATGAGCGGTACAGCTGGTAAAGTATTATTAAGTAATAGTAGTACGGCACAAACGGGCACTTTACCAACCGGTGCAACGGTTATTGATTTAGTAGGCTTTGGTGCTACCGCAAATGGTTTCGAAGGTACAGCGGCGGCTGTTGCCCCATCAAACACCACTTCAATTGAGCGTAAAGCCAGTGCTACCTCAACCCCGGCTACATTGGCTACAGGAGGCGCAGAAGAATTTATGGGCAATGGTTACGACAGTGATGATAATGCTGCCGATTTTGTAACCAGTGCCATAAACCCTCAAAACTCAACCGTAACCGAGCCGGCATCAACCTCAGGGCCATACCTTAAAGCTACACCAACTTCACTGGCCTTTAGCAACCAGGCCATCAATACTACATCTGCAGCCAAAACTTATGTATTATCGGCAGGTAATTTAACCAACAATACTACGCTTACCGTAACCGGTCCATTTTCCATTTCGAAAGATAATATCACCTTTGCTAACACCATCAGCTACACCACTGCAGATTTAGCCACCAACCAAACGGTTTATGTTAAATTTAGTCCAACAGCAGTGGGCAATGCAAATGGAGTCATTGTACATGCAAGTGCCGGTGCTACATCAGTTTCACTGGCTTTAAGCGGTCCGGCTATTGATCCTAACCAAACCGCTTTCAATTTCGAAAACTGCACCACGGTAGGCAGTGCAGCCTTATCAGATGGTTTTTATCAATATAGCGTAACCGGTCCGCAAACCTGGGGCTGTACCACTACTTTTGGTCACGATGCTTCCGATCCAACCGGTGCGGGCAGTGCGGGTAACGCCTTGCAGATTAATGGTTACTCAGGCGGAAACATCCTTAACGAGGACTGGTTAATTTCTCCGGCCTTAAATATTTCATCATTCAATTACGCCATTTTATCATTCTGGACCAGATCTGCCTTCGCAGGAGATAAACTGCAGTTAAAAATCTCGACCAATTATACAGGTTCAGGTAATCCTGCACTCGCCACCTGGACCAGTTTAGATGGTAAATTCCCTGAAACAGGTTCCGATAAATGGACCAAATCAGATAATATCGATTTATCAGCCTACAAGGCCACACCATTTTATGTCGCTATTGTATACAATTCTACCACTTCATCGGCCAGCCGCTGGACCGTTGATGATTTTGCCGTAACCAATTCGAACACGCCACCAGCGGTTGATATTACCACTTCGCCATCAAGCATCAATTTCGGTTTTCAGGCAACCAACACCACTTCTGCAGCCAGTAGCTTTGGTTTTTCTGCCGGAAACCTAACCGGCGATGTTACCGTTACCGCTCCGGCCAACTTTACGCTGTCTAAAACCAGCACCGGAGCGTACAGCAGCACCATTACCTATCCAAAAGCCGATATCAACAATACTTCACCAACCGTTTATGCCAAATTCTCGCCAACGGTAGTTAATACCAGTTATACCGGTAATGTAACCATTGCTACTGCTGGTTCGGCAAACAAAACTGTTGCCTTAAGCGGAAACACTTTCGATATTGCCAATACGCTGGAAGTAGTGAACTGGAATATCGAATGGTTCGGCAGCCCGGCTCAGGATCCATCAAACGATGTATTACAAGCTGCAAACGTTAAAACCATTGTCAACAATATTAATGCAGATATTTATGGTTTCGCAGAGGTGGTAGATACCACTTTGTTCCGGAACACAGTTTTACCGGCAGGATACAATGTGGTGTTCAGCGAGTTCGGATCATACGCCGATAATAAAGCCGATGCCGATTATCCGTTAGCACAAAAACTGGCTTTTATGTACCGCACCGATCTGATTAAACCCATTTCTACTTTAGGCATTTTAAGAGAAACTTATAATCCTGCTGTACCGGCAACCAGTGCAGATGGTACCCCTTACAAAAACTGGTCGTCGGGTCGCTTCCCTTACTTGATGCAAGCGCAGGTGAAGATCAACAATAAACTGGATACGGTTTATTTTGTGGAGATTCATGCCAAAGCCAACACCGGCACCACAGCCGATCAGATTGATTCCTACAACCGTAGAAAAAGCGGAAATAAACAATTAAAAGATTGGTTAGACCTGAACCTGCCAGGCAAAAAGATAATCATCCTTGGCGATTTTAACGATGTGCTCGATGCCAATAAAACCATTGCCCCAATGCCTGCAGGCACAGGCACATCGTATTCCGATTTTACACAAGATGCAGCCAATTATTTCCCTGTTACGCTACCTTTAAGTTTAGCCGGAAAACAATCTACAGCTGGTTTTAATACCGTAATTGACAACGTGATCATCACCAAAAACCTAAACCTCAACTACATTCCGGCCTCGGCTGAGGTTTTAGATGCTGTTAAAAACCTGGTAACCAACTACAGTTCTACCACAACCGATCACTACCCGATTAAAACCAGGTATTTATTTGGCAATGGTGCCCCAACTATCGATGCGGTGGCCGATCAGGCCGTTTGTTATAGCCCAGCTAACCAAACTATTGCCTTAACCGGGATTTCTGCCGGTCCGGAAACTACGCAAAACACCACACTTGCTGTTGCTTCAGATAATGCCAACCTGTTTGATGTATTAACCGTAGCAGCAAACGGTGCCGATAAAGGAACCATTACTTACCACTTAAAAAACAATGTGAGTGGTGTGGCCAACATCACGGTTACCGTAACGGATAATGGCGGAACAGACTTTGGAGGAGTAGATAAAACCACCAAAACTTTTAAGTTAACGGTAACTTCAACCGCTACGGCAATCGTTACAGGTACAGCTGCCGTTTGTTTAAATGGTGCGCCCCAAACCATCACCTTTACCGGCGCAAACGGAACTGCTCCTTATACGTTTACCTACAACATTAACGGCGGGGCAAGCCAAACCATCAGCACTACCGCAGCAAGCACATCGGCAACCGTTTCGGCACCAAGTAATGTAGCCGGTACTTTTGCCTATAATTTAGTCAATGTAAAAGATGCCAACTGCGGCCAGCCACAAACCGGAACCGCTACCATAACGGTTAGAACATTGGCAACCGCAAGTATTTCGGGCTCAACAGCAGTACCAAACTTAGCTGCTGCCCCCAATATTACCTTTACCGCTGCAAACGGAACAGCGCCTTATACCTTTACCTACAACATAAATGGCGGCGCTAACAGAACCGTTACCTCAACCGGGAACACCGCAACGGTTGCTGCACCTACCACTACCATAGGTACATTTGTTTATAATCTGGTTAGTGTGGCCGATGTAAATTGCGGTCAGCCTCAAACCGGCTCTGCAACCGTAGTGATCCGTCCGTTGCCGGTAGCAACTATTGCAGGCACAACTTCGGTATGTAATTTTGCCTCATCGCCAAACCTTACCTTTACCGGCTCGGCAGGTACAGCGCCTTACACCTTTACTTATACCATAAATGGAGGTAGCAACCGCACGGTAACCAGCAACACCACCATTGCTACGGTGAGTGTACCAACCAATTCTACAGGTACATTTACCTATACATTGGTGAGCGTGGCCGACGCCTATGCCAGCCAGCTCCAAACCGGATCGGCTACGGTAACCGTAAATGCTTTACCGGTGGTTTCCATCAGCAGCAATAAAGGTTTATCCATTTCTAAAGGTGATGCCATCGTGTTAACCGCTACCGGTGGTACGCAATTTAGCTGGACTGGCGCCGACATCGTTAGCGGACAGAACACCGCTGCCCTCACCATCCGCCCGAAACAGAGCGGTAATTACCGCGTTACCGTAACCAATGCGAGCGGTTGCGTAAGCGATCAAAATATTGCCATTACTGTAATAGAAGATTATAAACTCGAAGCCGGTACGGTGATTACCCCTAATGGCGATGGTTACAATGATAAATTTATCGTTAAAAACATCGATTACTATCCAAACAATACCTTAAAGATTTTTGATAAGGCCGGAAGGATATTATACACCAAACATACCTATGCCAATGATTGGGACGGAACCATAAACGGCAGCCCGTTGAGCGAAGGAACCTATTATTACATCATCGATTTGGGTAATGGTATCGGTACATTTAAAGGTTACATCAACATCATTAGAGACTAATTACAGACATGAGAGCAATTACAAAAAACATAAAGCAAATGCGTCGCGTAACGTTTCTATTTGCTGCAGGCACATTATTTTTAGGATCTGTACAAGCACAGATCCTTCCACTCAACGCACAATATTTCCAGAACCGCTACCTGGTAAACCCATCAATGGCCGGTATTACCGAAGGTTTTAACATTAACGGCAGTTTCCGCAAACAATGGTCAAACATTCCGGGCGCACCCATTACCCAGAGTGTAACCCTAGATCAGCAGGCAAACAAAGTGGGTTGGGGCGTAAATATCTACAACGAGAAATCGGGCGGCATCCAGCGCACCAAGGCCGTAGGTACCTTTGCCTATCACCTGCCCTTAAACAGCGACGACCAGAAACTAAATTTTGGGATTTCTTTCGGTGCCAGTCAGGATAAACTCGATTTAAGCAGCGTAAGAAACAGCGATGTTAACGATCCGTCCATCGCCCGTTTTAACGATAGAGGTTATTACCTGGATGGCGATTTCGGGATTTCTTATACCTCAAAAGGATTAACGGTTGAAGGTGCTGTGCCCAATATGCGTTCCGTTTTCAGGAAAGATGATTTAAACTATGCCGATAAACCTACGTTTTATTCGGCAGTAAGTTATAAGTTCATGCTGGGATCGGGTATTAACGGCATCAGCCTGGAACCTAAAGGGGTGTTCAGGGGCATCAAGAATTACGAAAATTTATGGGATGCCGGTTTAAACGCAAACTTCGCCAACGATAAGTTATACGTAATGGCCATGTACCACAATACGCAGAATGCTACCGTTGGTTTCGGGATGAACTACAAATCCACCCTGTATTTCATGGCCTATTACAATACCGCCACTTCAGCCATTAGTGGTTATACTGATGGAGATTTCGAAGTGAACATCAGAGTGAACATTGGTAAGAAGCCGTAATTTTATTTTAAAGAAAAAGTCGTCATCCTCGCGCAGGCGGGGATCTTAATGCAACGTTTAACAGATTTTAAAACAAATTTAGATTGATGTTAAAAAGAAAAGCCGCAGATCGAAAGGTCTGTGGCTTTTTTTGTTTACTGCGAATTTTACCACAGAGGACACTGAGAATTTCACAGAGGGCACGTAGGCCTTTCATCCGCCTGCCCTACTAATCTTTAGGAGAATTCCCCTCATCGTTTCGAAATGATTTAAAGAAAGAAAATCCGTCATCCTCGCGCAGGCGGGGATCTTAATGCATCATTTTATAGTCCCTGAAATAAGTTCAGATTTATAATAAAACGACGGCTGCTTTTTTTGTCATTCTGAACGTAGTGAAGAATCTTTATAATAACTCCATTAGCACGGCCCCTCCTAATCATTAGGAGAATTCCCCTCATCGTTTCGAAATGATTTAAAAGAAAGAAAATCCGTCATCCTCGCGCAGGCGGGGATCTTAATGCAGCATTTTATAGTCCCTGGAATAAGTTCAGATTTATAATAAAACGACGGCTGCTTTTTTTGTCATTCTGAACGTAGTGAAGAATCTTTATAATAACTCCATTAGCACGGCCCCTCCTAATCATTAGGAGAATTCCCCTCATCGTTTCGAAATGATTTAAAAGAAAGAAAATCCGTCATCCTCGCGCAGGCGGGGATCTTAATGCATCATTTTATAGTCCCTGAAATAAGTTCAGATTTATAATAAAACAAAAGCTGCTTTTTTTGTCATTCTGAACGCAGTGAAGAATCTTTATAATACTCCTATTAGCACCGCCCCTCCTAATCATTAGGAGAATTCCCCTCATCGTTTCGAAATGATTTAAAGAAAGAAAATCCGTCATCCTCGCGCGGGCGGGGATCTTAATGCATCATTTTATAGTCCTTGAAATAAGTTCAGATTTATAATAAAACGACGGCTGCTTTTTTTGTCATTCTGAACGCAGTGAAGAATCTTTATAATACTCCTATTAGCACCGCCCCTCCTAATCATTAGGAGAATTCCCCTCATCGTTTCGAAATGATTTAAAGAAAGAAAATCCGTAATCCTCGCGCAGGCGCTTATCTTAATGCATCATTTTATAGTCCCTGAAATAAGTTCAGATTTATAATAAAACGACGGCTGCTTTTTTTGTCATGCTGAACGCAGTGAAGAACCCGTAGGCTCTGCGAAGCAAATCTTTCAATCAAAAGATCCTTCGTACCTCAGGATGACAGCTAGTAAGAATGTCCTCTACTCCATGCCATCTGCACCCTGCTACTGGCCTCGCAGATTTTCGCAGGAAAAAGCACGGAAATCTTTGCACCTACCCCTCATAACCCAACAGCCCAAGGCAGGATCAAAGCGGGAGCGGTGGAGTAGAGCAAGGGCTAAGAGCCTCGATGCTGCCGCAATTAAGATTTTCGTAGCTTTTTACAAGAAAGGATGCAAGCCTTGGGTTTTTGTTTCTTTTGGGCCAAGCCAAAAGAAAGAGCCCTTCGGCGGCGGTGAGCCGAGCCAAGCCCGAGCGGAATGCAAAAATAGCAAGCGCATTATGATTGCTTCGTGCCTCGCAATGACGATTGGTGATAATAAAACTCCCTGCGTTTACCCCCTCTTCACTTCATACCACTTCTCCACTCCCTCTACAAACCCCTCAAAAAACTCGCTATAATACCCTTTCGGTACCTGCACCCTAAAATTTACCCGGCTGAAAAACCAAATCAGTTTATAATCCATTTCAGCCTCAAGCAAATACCATAAATACGGTTTAGCCCTGTCGCAAACTAAAAACAGCCCAGGTTGATCCGTATTCAGGTGCAGGCTTTTCCCTTTTACCTTAAGTTTAAGCTGCAGTTCGTAATAATCGCCCTCATCCTTTAACACAAAGCTTAAAACAGGCACCTCCATTGTAAAATCAACCAGTTTCATATCACGCATTACCGGTTTGCCCGTAACATTGCGCAGGCCATAACTATAGAAATAATGAGTAAAACGTTGTTGCATCAAAAGCGGTAAAGCCTTGTGCCATAACTTAAACAGGGCGAGTTGGTTGGCATCGTTAACCGCTTTAACTTTAGCCGCAGTTTCGGGCTGGTTACTATTGGCGCTAAAGCGTATGGCCGCTAGCTCTTTCATGGCGAAACAAATACTGTTCAGTTCCTCCTGTTGTGGCGAGAGACTGATGCCCTCCACATCGTGCGGATTTAACACAAAACGTTTAAAAGATTTAACCGTTTTAAGGTAAGCCGTGGCCGCAAAAACATAAGGAATTAAAAAAGGATAATGGTTGCTATGGAAATGCTGCAGATCGGTATTGGCGAAACAATAACCAATGCTAACCGGGGCCAGCCGTGCCGTGTCGTGTTTACCCGACAGCCTTTCACGCGGTACCACCACGCGTTCGGTAACATCAGGCAAATCATCACCAGGTCTGAATAAACCGCTAAACTTTTTCTTCAAGGTAATGATAAAACCGCCAGTTTTTTTAACCACATCTACATAGCTTGATCGCTTGTTACCCAAAGCAAAACATGCAGGCCAGTAATATTCCTGAAAATCGCAGTAACCGCCTCGCATCATGGCCCGCAACGTAAGGTAAGCGTAACGCCCAAGGTAGCTTTCATCAGTATCCACACTACAGCTCACCAGCAGATGATCGTATTCTACCGCAAGGTAAACCCTTAACGCCTCTTCCCCATCCAATTTAACCTGAACAGTTACCAAACCCTGGTCAAAAGAACGCGATTGTATCACTGGCAGATCAGGCTTTTTACCTGTGCTACATGTGGTATGTGATTCAAGCACCACCAAACTTAACATCCTGCTCCCCTTTTCAAAAGGTAGTTGATAAAACCGCGAAAGCGGTTTCCCTGCAATGGTAATGGGTTTAGTTTTCATACTCGTATGGTTTTACGAGTCTTGTTGGGGTAAAATATAAAAGTGGGCTTCTACCTACCATAGCTCCTTAAAGTTTCTCAGGCCTTACGTTGATATGGAATTACAGCAGAAACCCACTCTCATTTAGAAATGCTAAAATAGCATAAACTACACAAGAATGGGCTATAAATCTACTGTTTTGCATCAACGGCCTGAGATGTGGAGCTGCAAAACTCTTATTTATAACTCTTTATTAATTAATCAAATATAACAAATCAACAATAAAAGGACAAATAAGTCCTAATATTTTTTCAATAATATTTGGACTTTGCATGGTGGGAAAACAATATCGCGATCAAGAGTATTTAGTTAAAATTGGAAAACGCATTGTGGAAATTCGTGATCTTCGAAAAGTTACACAGGAGAAGCTTGCAGAATTAACCGGAATTGATACCAGACAAATAGGTCGTATTGAAAGAGCTGAAACTAACGTTTCTATCAGCAGCCTTAAATTGATTGCTGACAATTTAAAAATATCAGTATCTGAACTGTTAGATTTCTGAAATAGTGGAAAAATATAAAACTATTCAATTAGTTCAGATAAGAAAGTACCATTTCGATCCTGCCTCTCTTAAGCACCTACTTGTAGCAGTTTATTTTCAATATCTGGAATTGAAAAGATGAAAGAGAAATAAACATACTTAATGATACCCATTGGTGCTATTGGTATTTGATATTTTAGTTCATCAATCATCTCATCTACAAAATCGGCAAAGGGCTTTATATTACGCTTGAATTGTCTAATTAACTCTCTAAACCATTCTGCTTCTAATCGCTTAATATTTTCGGTAAATCTACGTTTTATACCATAAACTTCATCCCAAGATTGATCTCGAATATCAGACACTCCGTTTCTTAATATTTCAAATTCCCAGTCAACACTTTTCAAGAGGGTTGTTAAACTTTGATCTTTATACGCTTCATTTAAAGATATATTAATAGAAAGACCGTCTAGTTTTATATTTCTATCATAAGGGTAAAATGAAAGCCTTCGAGTTAAACCAGCGCTATACAATAATTCTTTAGTACGTTTCTCTTGTTTATTACAATATTGACAACAAGGAAAAAGTAATTTAAAATTTATTGAAACAAAAGGATAAGTGGCTTTAGCAATAATATGATCGTATTCTTCCCTATATTTTCCATCTGGAGGATTAAATGGATGTATACCACAAAAAGGACAAATAATAAAATCACAATTAGTCTCATGAGTCAACGAATCGTAATGATGCTTTACTGTATTCCATTGATTCTCCATTAGCACGGTTTGCGGATAATCATTCCACAAATCCTCAAAGTATTTTTTTAATTTGTCAGAAATACTAGAATGCAGTTGTTCATAAGTAATTAGATTATGGGAAATATTATCAAATACCGAAATACAATTATTTTGTACTAATGCTTCTTGAACTGTTATTTTTTCTCCATAAGGTAATTTATGGTAGATTTTCACGATTTCTTTTAGTGGATTCAACAACCTAGTTTCAGAAGCATTAATAATGGTTCTGAAATCTGGATGAACTATTTTTTTTTCCTCATATTCTTCTAAATCGTAGTGAAAAATATTCTTGAATATGTGATATACATGCTCATGGAACAGATAAATAGGATGATCTATCTCTTTAAAACTAGTCAACATGTCTATCTGATTTTAGTTCATTTTCCTTAGCTCTAACATAACTATAAGCATCAAATTTTTCGATAGATTCACCAAATGAAAGCAACTCTTTTTTGACTCTTTTTATGTCATCTAAAGTATTAATGCTCTTTTTTAAATTATTTAATTTCTTGTTGGAATAATCTGAGATTGTAATATCTCGATCAAATATTGTTTCCAAGATAAAGCTCACTGATGCTCCAAAAGTTTCAAATTCTGGATTCTCCAACTTCAATTTCTTGCCGTCTCTTACAAACTTGTATACATTTTCTTTATGATTATCGCTGATGATAAATGGTGAATGCGTAGTCATAATCAATTCTTGTTGGTGGATGTTTTCAGGATTTCCTTCAGCATCATATTCTTTGCCTGAAACCTTATTAAGCACGGTCACCATTTTGGCACGCCATTTTGGATTAAAATGGGTGTCGGGTTCGTCCATCAAAAACAAACAACCATCCTCCTCCATCATCATCACAGAGCCGATGACTTCGTTTAACTGATGCTCTCCATCTGAAAGGGATTTATAGTAAAGAATATCTGTTTTATCATCCTCGGACTTTTGCCTTTTTATCCTAATTTTTTCAATCCTAAAAATTAATTCTGACGGGTCAGATTTGGATAATTCATCGGTGATGTTGATGGTTTTGTGGGCATTGGTTACGAATTTTCGAGTGGCTTGTTTTTCTATGAGCAAATTCAAACTTTGCAATTCGTAAAAGGCCTGAAATAATTGAAAGGCTGTTTTGTAATGATACTGAAATGCTTGATGAGTAGCTTCATTAACTACAAAGTCCAATACCAAACATTTCGCTATGGTATCATCTCGCCAAGTGGTAGCACATGCTTTTAGCGGATTCCATAAAATTTGTTTTTCTTTTAAGATTGTTAAGGCTTCTTGGGTATTGTGTTTGTAATTGAATGTGATGCGAAACGAATACAAATCTTCTATGCAAAAAATATCTTTCAGATACTGTAGAGGTGAGGTTTTACCCAATAGCATATTGGCAACGAAAATACTGTAATTACTTTCAGTATCTAAAAAATACATACGACTATTAGCGCGCTCGTTTTCACTATTGACCATCTCGGTAAAGTAATGATATCGCAAACGAATAAACGGATTACTTAATAACTCGTTTTGACCAGATGTATAGGCGATTATTTTGTTTGGTAATAAATCAATGGTGTGAAAATCCCTTCGTATGAAATCCTTGTCTCCATATTCACAGTATGAAAATTCTACAATAGTAGATTTATCATCTTTTTCCGGTATTCTTTTTATTATTCTTACATGGCAATCCTGCTTAAATTTGTACCTGGAAATTCCATTAGATAGATTCTTTATTGGTAATAAATATTCTATTTCAAAACCAAAGTTAGCACTTCTCATATAGTCTTTAGGAGTAGTTTCTATATGATACCTTTCCAAATAATAAAAAATCTCTGCCAAAAGTTCTAAAAAATTGGATTTCCCACTACCGTTTAAGCCTGCTAATACTTTTGTAGATAGCCTACTTCCTTCCGAAGTAACATTAAATTGATAATCAACATTTGCTGGCAGACTGCGAAAGTCTTCCCCTAATATTTTAAGGCGTAGTAATTTCATCTTTTATATAGAAATATATGCCAGAGCGTTCGCTTTTATCTTTTTTACTGAGGCTTTCTACATCTAATTCAGTAAAACTAATATTTGGAATATTCTCTGTTTCGGCGTTATAAAATACTTGTTCTAATGTCAAAAAATGGTTTTCTCCAGTAAGGGCTGTCGCCATAAAGCGGTAAAAATCATCGGCATTTTCGTACTGTGGATTTTTCTTTTGCTCCGCAGAACTGTAATAATTTACTTGTATATCTAATTCTTTGTCCAGATAATTTAATATCATTTCTGCATTAAAATAATGCGTACTAAAATGTTTAATCATCCTGTCTGCAATCTCTTTAAAGCTGTAGTGTTCCCAGCTTTCTAAATGTCTTACAGCTTGGAAACCAAATTCCAATCCTTTGATGTTTTTAGTTTTTACTTTTTCAACCTCTTCTTTAGATACTTCTTTTTGTTCAAAAATATCATGTCTGTCTTTGGGTTCTTTATTAGTAGGAACCTCAACATAATTGGGCAGCAAACTTGCATCAACAGGTAATTTGGAAAGATCTATATCTCCCGTAAAAACCTTATTACTTACGGTGGCATACAATTCTTTCAAATCAGTTAACTGTGCTTCTTGCTTTACTTTTATATTTTCTATTTTTTGAGCAATGTCTGCAAATTGGTTTTGAAATGCAATTGGAGGAAGAAAAATTGGAAGTTGTTTTATTGCTCCCGTAAATATGTTTGCTTGACTTGATTTTTTTGAATTTCTAGTTATCTCATTTTGAAGAAAGGTTGATTGCAACCAATACATTAAATAATAGCTATTAACAATATTATGTTTCGGCTTGATTAAAGCTACACTTCTAACTAATGCAAAGGGTTCATGAATATTAATAACAGCAACTCTTCCAACTGTACCAGAACAGGACAGTAATATATCATTATACTCAGGACTACATCTTCTAGAGATTCTTTCATATTCATTCTGTCCTATGTAATCAACACCTTTTGAAAAATTTAAATAACCATTTTGAATATTTCTTGCAGATAGAAGTTTTATTCCTTGGTTAGTTCTCTTTGGTGTAGTATGCTCACCATCTGTAATTTGTGTTGAAACTTCGTCCAATGAAATTAATGAAGGAGACGGGATTTTCGCTGGATCTCCAAACATCTGGTAAAATGTAGCTTTTACCAATTCTCCTAATAAATCAATAGTATTTTTTCGTTCAGTAATGGTGTTTTCTATTTTTTCTAATAGATTAGCTATACGAATTTGATTTTCATAGGTTGGAATCGGGATTTCAAATCCTTGAATATTTGATAATCTAATATAATTTGTTGCCGACCCATATTGCGAATTTATAAGTGATTTTTTCCAAAATGATTTAAGATAAAAATATAAATATTTATAAAAACCATTAAAACCTTGTAAAACATAAGTCCTTTGGTATACCTCGAATTTTGCACCTGAATTATAAAATACTTCCCCGACATTAGCTCCATTACCAGGTAATAAAATTGCTTCCCCATCAAAAGAGTAAGTTGGAGATTTAAATTGTCCTAAAGCACAAGTGTAAAACAGAAAATCACCATCTGTAGTAGCGTGATTAGCATCATATTTTCCAGTGGTAATACTAACTAGTCTTTCTAATTTATGATATTCCATTACAACATATTTTCAAGTTCATCAATCAATGTTGCAATGGTATTTTGCTTTGTTTTTAGATCGGATAGAATTTCAGTCGTAGGACGATGTATAATGTCCTCACGCACCTCTTCCCGGTAGCGGTTAAAGCTCAAATCGTATCCTCTGTCTACCAGCTCTTGCTTGGGCACATAGAAATACCTTTTGGTACGGTCGGTTGGGTTTTCTTGTTCCCGTTGGTGAAAATGTTGTATAATCTTATGAATATCGCCAAAATCACGATTGCCTTCGCTATCTAACCGATCATGGCGTTTATCGTCTAAAGTCTTGCCATCATGCCCCATATCATAAAACCATACACGCTCTGTTTCGCCACCTTTGGTGAAAATCAAAATAGCCGTAGCAACTCCTGCATAAGGCTTGAACACGCCTGATGGCAGATTGACCACTGCTTTAAGTTCACATTTGTCCATCAAAATACTACGCACATTTTGAAAAGCTTTTCCTGAGCCAAAAAGTACACCCTGCGGGATAATTACACCTGCCGTACCACCCATGCGAAGCATTTTGTAGATACGTTCCAAGAACAAGAGTTCGGTTTTTCTGGTATCAGTTGTAAAGCTTTCATTGATTTCGGCTTTATCTAAACTTCCTGTAAATGGCGGATTGGCTAGTACTACATGATATTCGTTATCTTCATTATAAAACTTGCTTAACGTATCGGTATAATCAATATTTGGGTGTTCGATACCGTGCATCATTAGGTTCATTAAACCTATACGTATCATATTTTGGTCTATGTCAAACCCATAAAAAGTCTTATTGTTCAACACTTCTTTCGAAGCATCATCTACCAATCGATCGGCTAATGTACCGCGAGTGAAGCCATAGTTGTCCAATACTTGGTGTTCTGGAGATGTAAACTGTGTTAAGATATATTGGTAAGCTGCTAATAAAAAACCGGCCGTGCCACAAGCTGGATCAGCTATTTTATTGCCCAACTGCGGTCTTACCAATTCTACCAGCATTTCTATAATGTGAGTAGGCGTACGGAATTGTCCATTTTTACCTGCAGTACTTAGTTGCTGTAACAGGTATTCATAAATATCTCCCTGAGCATCCACAAAGCGGTCTTGAGCATGTAAAACTTCATAGATTTCATTTATCTTTTTTACCGCCTCTGTAAGCAAACTAGGCTTGGGTATAATGAAGACCGCATTGTCCATGTGTTTGGCAAAAGGAGAAGCATTTTCGCCCAATGTTTTGATAAAAGGAAAGATACGGGTTTGCATTAATTGATACATTTCATCTGAAGGTTTGCGGGAAAAGTTTTTCCAACGCAGATCTTCTTTTGCAATGCCTTTGTCTTCTTCCTCACCAGGCAAGAAAAATTTACCCTCAAATATTGACTTGTATTCTTTTTCTAAAAATGTGGCATCTCCTTCTCGTTTTTGGTCATTCTCGTCAAGTTGCTTCATAAACAACAAATACGTGATTTGTTGTATGGCGTCGATTGGATTACTCAATCCACCTGACCAAAATTTATCCCAGAGTTCGTTTACTTTACTTTTAATTTCTTGATTATCCATTTTTAAAAATTATGCCGCTAAAGCATTTATAAATTGTAATATCTCTTCCATCCTTTTTCCGTCAAAAACCCCACGGATTCCATTGGGATGAATTCGGGTAAAGGGCGCAGAGATTAAATCTTTGCGTTCTACACTTCCCTTTTCTATCAGAAAAGTTTGCAAAAGTCTTAAAAAATCCAACTGTTTTACACTTAAATCCGATTGATTGGCAATGAAAGTATCAAAAGCTTTGGTGATGGTCGTGGGGAAATCTTCTAAAATCTCGATTCCCAAAATGTGTTTAATAAACTGCACCAAAGCAGCATTTCTATTATTGTATACTTTTCTTAGCAAATCTACTGTAATGTGCGGACTTTCGTGCGATAGCAGCCAAGTCACTTCTTCGATTTCTATTTCGGAGATAGGCTCATTGTTTTTTATTTTTTGCAGAACTGGCAAATTACTAAGAAGTATTTTTATCTTCTCTTCTACCATTTCCTTATAGCGTTCTATGCTTACGGCTTCTTGTTGTGGGCCAAAAACTACTCTTTCTTTTTCTAAAAGTACATCTACAAAATTGTATTTAGCAAGAAGCATCCTCATTGTACCTTCACGATAAATCATTAAAGGAGCTAATTGCTCCACCAAATTAGATAATTTCTTTTCTGTGATGGTATTCCAGTAATAATCTGTTTGTGCTTGTTGTATCAAGTCTTTATGTTTGGCAACCGTATTGACACTTAAAGGCAATTCTGAGATCTCTTCGATGATGGCATTTTTCAAGGCTTCAAACTTCTTTTTATCTTCTTGCAAATGTGCAATAGAAATTTCCACGATGTCTTTTTCAAAACGCATGGCTTTAAAATCTACTCCACTAATTGTGCGAAACAAAGGACGGATCTGTTCTCGCAAAAAGTGTAATTTGTCGGAGGTCAATTCTTTAAAAAAGGAAACCGCTTTTACTTGCTCTACTAAAGTAATAGCATCTCTTATTACGATAGATTGCAAGGGTAAATCAGCAATCGCTTTTTTGACTTTATCTAATGTCGGCTCTAATATTTCTGCATCAGCTAATGCTAAGCCTATCGCTAACTTATCTACATACAAACCAAACAACCGGACAGGTAAAGGAATTTGACTATTGAGATTTTTCCCTTTAGGATTGAGTTTGAAATACTCAAAATTATCCCAACAATCTAGAATTAAAAAGCTGTCTTTTTCGGTACACCAAGACTTTATTTTGGTCGGCTCTAGCAAACGAGTGCCTCGTCCTATCATTTGCCAAAACTTGGTGTAGGAGTATACTGGTTTTGCGAATACCAAATTTGTAATTTCTCTTACATCAATACCTGTATCCAACATATCTACACTAATGGCAATTCTGGGTAAATCTTTGTTTTTGAACTGGTCAAGCAATCCACCTTTACCATACACACGAGGGTCATCCGAAACAATAACCTTTGCCAACTCTCCAGTATATTCAGGATAAAGCGAGTTAAATATTTCTTCGATACGCCTTGCATGTGCTTTGCTGATACAAAAGAAAATAGTTTTGCCAGGCAATACACCATTGTGGTCTTTAATAGATTCCTCCATAAATTCACGAACAATCAGTGTATTGGTACCTTTATTGATTACTCTTTTTTCTAATTCCGTTCCTTCATAATTGATTTCTGCTACTTCCTTTCCTTCCAAAATCAACTTCTTTTGGTCTTCTAGAGAAATGGTTCTCTTATTAATTCCTTCTACTTGAAACTTGGTTTTAATTTTCATTACCTGAAAATCGCAGAGATAAGGAGGTATGTGATTCACAGCTTCTTCATAAGAATAAGCAAACGTAGGTAAGCCATCTTCACAATCAAAAATCTCAAACGTATTGTGGTCAATCACATCGGTTGGTGTGGCAGTCAAGCCCAAAGTAATGGTATTGAAATATTGCAATATTTCTTGATAGGTGTTGTAAATGCTTCTATGGCTCTCGTCAACTACGATTAAATCAAAAAAATGTGGACTTATTTTGGTGTTTTCGTTCCGTATAACATTTAACATCGTGGGATAAGTAGAAACATATATCCTCCTATCCTTCGCAAAGGTAGTTTCTTGATATTGAGGCCAACGCGGTTCATTAGGCAGATGCTCTTTAAAATCATCTAAAGCCTGTCCTTGTAAAGCGATTCTATCTACCAAAAACAAAGCCTTTTCTATCCAACCGCCTCGCATTAACGCGTCAATAAGAGCAATCACAGTTCTGGTTTTACCAGTACCTGTCGCCATAACAAGAAGAAACTTAGAACGTTTTTTCTCTAAAGATTCCATTACAGACCGTATGGCACGAATCTGATACTCTCTTCCTGCAATTTTAGTATTGATAAATTCTTGTGATAAATTTTTACGATATCTTCTTAGATAAGCATAACGCTCTAGATCATCACGAGTCGGAAAACCATAAACTCTTTTTGGAGGATAGTTGTCTAAATCCCAAAAGTATATTTCATGACCATTCGTATAAAAACAAAATGGCAATTCACCTCCAGACTGTTTTTGTATATTATAACAATACTGCTTTGCTTGCTCTCTACCAATAGCGGCATCCACAATAGATTTCTTAGCTTCTATTACCGCTAATGGTTTACCATCCTTTCCAAGTAAAACATAATCACTAAATTCGGACCGATATTTAATTATTGGTTCATTAATGATACGGAGATCCTCTGTAGATGTAGAAATTAAAAATTCTTCTATAACTTGAGTGCGATCATGAACATTCCAACCTGCTTTTAGCAGCTGGCTGTCGATAATTTCTTTACGAGTATATTTTTCAGTCAAGATAAGAGCTCCTTATTTTTATTAAAATAATTCGATTAATAAATTACTTTTTCTAATCTTTTATTAAAATAATCTGTTCCTTTTTTGAGCAACTGTTCATAAATAAGCTCAGATAAGCCTTCCATGTAAATTGGCACACTTGTACCATTTTCCAAAAACTGATAGCTAAGCACCTTTAAACGATACTCCTCCTGTTCATCTAACATTTTAGAAATTTCTTGGTATATAAAACTTTCTAATATATTGAAAGAATCAAACCTTTCTGTTTGCAACTGATAACAAAACTCTTCCCATACATTTAGTAACCCCAAGTCTGATCGCATTAAACCTTTAGGAGCCGATTTTAATCGCCTTTCAACTTTTCTAATTATTTCTTCTAAATAAACAGACGAGGCTTCATCTATCAGACTCTCAGCAACTTTTAATTTACTCATAAGATATTAACCAGATCAGTAAAAGTATCAATAAATGTCTCACTTTTCAAGCTTCCTTTCATAAAAGTTTACATACTTAATTAGAAGTATAATAATCTATTTACACAAAGAAAATCAATCAATCTTTGCTATTTCTGCCAGTTCCTCTCAAAAAAAAAATCTCCACTCCTTTTAGTTGTAAAGAAAATAATATTAACTTAATGCCAATTAATCTAATTTATTTACTTTTTAAAACTACAAGTGATGTCGAAAACGAATGAGACCGGCCACGCAAAAAACGTAGCCAATTTCGAAACCCTTTTGAGTTATGTAACCGGTTATGGCGCCGTGTATAACCCCAGCAATGCCAACATCCAGTTGAGCAGTTTAACCGAGAAAGCCACCGCAGCCAAAACCATTAACGAGCAAGTGCATGATGCTGCTACTAAAAACAGCAATGCCATAGCCCTGCGCGATCTTGCTTTTACCCCATTAAAAAAGTTGAGTACCCGTGTGCTGAGCGCCGTTAAGGCCAACAGTGTAGCCCCACAGGTATTGGATAATGCCGTAAGCCACCACCGCAAAATACAGGGGCAAAGGGCAACAGCCAAACTCACCGCCGAAGAAAAAAATAACCTGGCCGCCAGCGGTACGGTGGTTAACCAGGTTTCGGCCTCGCAACAGAGTTACGATAACCTGCTCGATACGTTGGATAAGCAGATTAAACTCTTAGCCACCATACCCCAGTATGCACCTAACGAGGTAGATTTGCAGCTGGCCAGCCTCACCAGTTTATATAACGATTTATTGCAGAAAAACCGCGATGTGGTAGCCAACACCTCGCAGTTGAGCACCCTCCGCATTAACCGCAATAATGCGCTGTACGATGCAGAAACCGGTATTGTTGCCTTGGCGCAGGATGTGAAAAACTACGTAAAATCTGTTTTCGGCTCAACCAGCCCCCAATACAAACAGATTTCGGGTATTCCGGTGCGAAACCTGAACTAAAACACCCATAATACCCTAAAAAAATCATCCCTAATTTATTTCCCCATTCCAATAACAGTCACCTAAACGGCTTGCTGTTTCCCTCTTAATGCAATGTTTAGCTATAAACGGCTCATTGCATCTCCTCAACGATCTTCCTATATCCCCAAGACAACCAACTATACCCCTAAACGATCTGCTATAACCCCTAAACTATCGACCGCAACGTCTGAACTATCGACCGCAACCTCTGAACTATCGACCGCAACCTCTGAACTATCGACCGCACACTCTGAACTATCGACCGCAACTTCTGAACTGTCGACCGCAACGGCTGAACTATCGACCGCAACGGCTGAACTGTCGACCGCAACGGCTGAACTATCGACCGCAACGGCTGAACTATCGACCGCAACACCTGAACTGTCGACCGCAACTTCTGAACTAACGACCGCAACGTCTGAACTATCGACCGCAACTTCTGAACTAACGACCGCAACGTCTGAACTATCGACCGCAACGGCTGAACTACCGACCACAACATCTGAACTATCGACCACAACATCTGAACTATCGACCACAACATCTGAACTACCCACCGCAACTCTGAGCTACGCATTAAGGTTTCCGCCTGCGCGGGAATGACGATCGTATTAGAAACTATCCTGATGCGTCACGCTATAAGCACCCTGCTATCTGGCCTAGCAGATTTCCGCCGGAAAAAGCACGGAAATCTTTGCAGTTCCCCTCATACCCCCACAACCCAAGGCAGGATCAAAGCGAGCGCTGTGGAACAAAGCAAGGGCTAAGAGCCTCGATGCTGCCGCAATAAAGATTTCCGTAGCTTTTTACAAGGAAGGATGCAAGCCTTGGGTTTTTGTTTCTTTTGGGCCAAGCCAAAAGAAAGAGCCCCTCGGCGGCGGTGAGCCGAGGCAAGACTGCGCGAAGGATAAATAATAGCGAGTGCTTTAAGGTTCCCGCCTGCGCGGGAATGACGGATTTATTGGTTGAAGAATCACCATACTAAAAGCTATCCTTACACATCATGCTATCTGCACCACGCGATCTGCACCCTGCTAATCGGCCTGGGATATGATGGAAGGAGATCCTTCGACTACGCTCAGGACGTTAAAGCTTTTGCACCTCCTTTCAACCTACCACAGCCCAGAGGCAGCACGCCCTCCCCGATTTTTCATCGGGGCTTGTGCTGACGACCTAAAAGCTTTGACGAATTTATCCCACATCAGATCCAAGCCTTGATTTTTGGTTACCTTTTTATCAAGAAACCTGCGAAGCAAGCTTGAGGACCAATAAAAACTTAAACAACCACTGAAAAAAGGTAAAAGCCCTTCGGTGGCTAACCGAGGCAAGCCCGGGCGATGGGCAAAGAATGCACGCTATTAACCTAACTTAAAAGATTTCTCCCCGCCTGTACGGGCAGGCACTACGGTCGAAATGACGGATTTGTTGATGGAACATCGACCATTAGAAACTATCACCAGACATCACGCTATCTGCACCCTGCTACCGGCCTCGCAGATTTCCGCCGGAAAAAGCACGGAAATCTTTGCAGTTCCCCCTCGTTACTCCACAGCCCAAGGCAGGACCAAAGCGAGCGCTGTGGAACAAAGCAAGGGCTAAGAGCCTCGATGCTGCCGCAATCAAGATTTCCGTAGCTTTTTACAAGGAATTGCGCAGCAATCTTTTATACCGATAAAAACAACATTATCAGATAAAAAACGATGCTAGCCTTTCAGTTATGCCTTTTTGTTGTTGTTGTTTAAGGCAGGCATGCTTTCGCTGCGCTCAAGTTTGTTTCTTTTGGGCCAAGCCAACCTGCGAAGCAAGCTTGAAGACCAATAAAACCATATACAAACACTGAAAAAAGTAAGAGCCTCTCGGTGACGGTGGACCTGTACCGATTTTTCATCGGTAGCCGAGGCAAGACTGCGCGAAGGATAAATAATAGCGAGTGCTTTAAGGTTCCCGCCTGCGCGGGAATGACGACCGTATTATAGCGAGCGCCTTAGCCTTCAATATGCCCTATGCTATCTGCACCCTGCTACCCGGCCTCGCAGATTTCCGCCGGAAAAAGCACGGAAATCTTTGCAGTTCCCCCTCATACCCCCACAACCCAAGGCAGAATCAAAGCGAGCGCGGTGGGATAAGCAAGGGTAAGAGCCTCGATGCTGCCGCAAATAAGATTTCCGTAGCTTTTTACAAGGAAGGATGCAAGCCTTGATTTTTGGTTACCTTTTTATCAAGAAAAAGGTAAGAGCCTCTCGGTGGCGGTGAGCCGAGGCAAGGCAGAGCGAAGGGGGAAAACCTTTTAATTGTCATTCTGAACGAAGTGAAGAACCCGAAGGCTCTGCGAAGCAAATCTTCGATCAAAAGATCCTTCGCTGCGCTCAGGATGACAGCATTAAACAAAAAAGCACCAAGAACATCGCGCTCTTAGTGCCTAAATTTATACACAAACCTATAAAGCTCTTTTAGACCTTATAGGTTTAGATATTTCAATTAATTCCAGCCGCCACCTAAAGAACGGTACAAACCTACCACCGCATTAAGCTGTTCTGTTTTAATAGTGGTTAACTCCAGCTCGCTTTGCAATAAATTGCCTTGCGCCGTAATCACCTCCAGGTAGTTGGCCATGCCGCTTTTAAACAATAAATTGGCATTACGTGAGGCCTGTTGCAAGGTTTGTGTCCGTTTTTCAGCAATGCTGTATTGTGTTTTTAACTTCTCTACTTTCGTTAATTCATCCGATACTTCTCCAACTGCATTCAATACCGACTGACGGAACTGGATCACCGTTTTCTCGCGGTCTATTTTAGCCAATTCTAAATTGCTTTTTAACTGCCCGCGCTGAAAAATCGGCTGGGTAATCCCTGCTCCGACCAGTCCGAACAGCGATGCAGGTACATTAAACCAGTTGCTGGCTTTAAACGAGTTGATGCCACCGCTGGCGGTAATCACCAACGAAGGGTATAAACTTGCTTTCGCCACCCCTACCCTTGCATTGGCAACGGTTAAGGCCAGTTCGGCACTTTTAATGTCAGGCCTGCGGCTCAACATGGCCGAGGGGAAACCCGCATTCAGGTTTTGCGGGATATTCATCTGATCTAAACGGCTCTGGCGGCTGATCGCTTTCGGCAAGGTTCCGATCAGTACACTTAAAGCATTCTCCTGTAGGGTTACGTTCTGCTCCAAACGGGGAATCAATTGTGCGGCAACCAATTGTTGTGCCTGGGCTTGCTGTATGGCCAGCGAAGTAACCTGACCGGCATCAAACTGTAAATTGATAATTCTTAGCGTGCTATCGTTCAGCTTTAAGTTCTTTTTAGCAATTTCCAGTTGAGCATCCAGCATCAACAGATTATAATAACCTTGCGCCACATTGGCCACCAAACGGGTTTGAACCGCTTTACGTGCTTCCTCTGTCTGCAAAAAACTGGCTAAAGCACCGGCTTTCTGATTGCGGATTTTTCCCCAGATATCGGCTTCCCAAACCACACCGAGGTTTGCATTATAATCTTCGATATGGGTAGAACCGGTAAACTGGTTCAGGCTTAAACCGTTTAAACTGTTATCGCTCGGGCGGCTCGAATTTGCCGACACCTGCAGTTTCAGTTCGGGTAAGTAACCCAATTTCGATTGTTTGAACAATACTTCGGCTGCATCGATATTTTTCAGCGCAATCTGCATATCGTAATTTTTAACCAAAGCCGTATCAATTAAATTTTGGACCGTAAGGTCGCTGATAAAACTTTTCAGCGGCATGGTGCCTATGCTTGAAGAGTCTGTTGATGAGCTGTTTCTGAATAAGCCAGGTGCAATATTAGGCAGCGCTGTATTTTTCGAAACCGAACATCCGCTCCAGATTAAAGCCAGGAGCAGGATGGTAATGATGTTAAACCGTTTCATAAACTGTATGATTTATAGGTTCTTCATGGTGGCGAACAACCTCATTTTTTGATTTTTTTGATAGTTTCTCCTGTAAAGCCTGGAAGATTACAAAAAGTACCGGGATGATAAATAAACCTAATATTACGCCTGATACCATACCCCCTGCGGCACCAATACTGATGGAGTGGTTACCCTGTGCCGATGGACCTGTTGCAATACTCATCGGGAATAAACCGAACACAAAGGCCAGTGAAGTCATGATGATCGGTCTGATCCTCAATCTTGCTGCTTCTATAGCGGCATCAACCAAACTCAATCCCGCCTTTCGTCGCTGCACGGCAAACTCCACAATCAGGATGGCATTTTTAGCCAGCAAACCGATCAGCATAATCAGCGCTACCTGTACATAAATGTTGTTTTCGATACCCGTTAAACCCAATACCACAAACACACCAAATACACCTGTAGGGATAGAAAGGATTACCGCCAATGGTAAGATGTAACTTTCGTACTGTGCTGATAACAGGAAGTAAACAAACACTAAACAAAGCAGGAAGATTACGGTCGATTGTCCGCCTGATGAAATCTCCTCACGGGTTTGTCCCGAGAATTCGTAAGCATAACCCGTTGGCAATTGTTCTCTGGCCGTTTCTTCTATCGCTTTGATGGCATCACCAGAACTGAAACCTGGTTTCGGGATGGCATTTACCTCGATAGAGTTAAACAGGTTATAACGCGAAGCCGTTTCAGAACCATATACACGGGTTAATTTTACTAAGGTACTGATCGGCACACTTTCTCCGTTTTTGTTTTTCACAAACACGCGGTCAATACTCGCCGGATCGGTTCTGTCGGCAACATCCGCTTGTACCACTACACGATAGTATTTACCAAAGCGGTTAAAATCAGAGGCCTGTGCCGTACCAAAATAAGTCTGCATGGTTTGTAAGATGTCTTTTTTGCTCACACCCAACTGATCGGCTTTTTCATCGTTCACATCCAACTGCAATTGTGGATAATCTGTTTTGTAAGAAGTAAAGGCATAGGCAATTGCGGGTTTCGCCATCAATTTCGCGATGAAGTTATTCGCTACACCACTAAATTTATCCAGTCTGCCATTCGTTTTATCCTGTAACATCACGTTCATGGCCTCCACGTTACTAAAACCCGGAACCGTAGGAAAACTGAATACAAAGAAGGTACCGGCAGATATGGCTGCCATTTTAGCCCTTACAATATTTTGTATCTCATCGATGTTTTTAACTTCCCCTCTTTCGTCATTTGGTTTTAACAATAAGAAAATCTGACCGGCTGACGGGCTGTTTGATGCGGTCAAGAAGTTATATCCCGCCAGCGACATCACAAACCTTGCCGACGGCATCGCCCTCAACTCGGCTTCAGCCTGTTTTAACATTTTATTGGTATTGGCTAAGGATGTTCCGGATGGACTGGCCACAGCGATGGCCACAAAACCTTGATCTTCTGTCGGGATAAAACCTGTTTTAGTTCTGCCTACCAGAAAAATAGTAATCAGCACAACCAAGGCCAGACCAGCCATGCTGAGCCATTTATGACGGATCAACACTTTTAAGCCGCCAACGTATCTGTTGGTCATATAATTAAAACCACCGTTAAAGCCTGCATAAAATTTTTCGACAAAACCTTTTTTAGGTGCTTTATGATCGCCTTCGGCATGTTTATTCTTTAAAAATAAAGCTGCCAGCGCCGGACTCAGCGTTAACGCATTTACCGCCGATATGATAATGGCAATAGCCATGGTTAAGGCAAACTGTTTGTAAAATATCCCGGTTGAGCCGGTCATGAAACCTACCGGTAAAAATACGGCCGCCATCACCAGGGTAATGGATATAATGGCCCCGGTAATTTCATTCATGGCCTCGGTAGTGGCCGCCTTCGGAGTAAGCGAAGGGTTTTCTTCCATTTTGGCATGTACCGCCTCTACCACCACAATGGCATCATCTACCACAATACCAATGGCCAGTACAAGCGCGAACAGCGTTAACAGGTTAATAGAGAAACCGAACAGCTGCATGAAAAAGAAGGTACCAATAATGGCCACCGGCACGGCAATAGCCGGAATTAAAGTAGACCTGAAATCCTGAAGGAAAATGAACACCACAATAAATACCAGTAAAAAGGCTTCGATCAGGGTGTGTTCTACCTGGTTGATGGATTCATCAAGATCGGTTTTAGTGCGGTAAAACTGGTTGTATTTAATACCCGCCGGGAAATCTTTCGATAATTTGGCCAGCAGTTTATCAATGGCAATCTGGATTTCATTGGCATTAGAGCCTGATAACTGGATTACCCCAATGGTAATACCATCGTGTCCGTTTAAACGGTTAACACTACCATAACTGTAAGCACCCAGTTCAACACGGGCCACATCTTTTAAACGTAATATCGAACCATCAGAATTGGAACGGATCGCAATATTCTGATATTCCTCTGGCTTGGTGAGTTTACCTTTATATTTAACAATATATTCAAAAGCCTCACTACTTCTTTCCCCAAACCGACCAGGAGCCGCTTCCAGGTTTTTGTCCTGAATGGCGGTAATCACTTCATTTGGCGTAATTTTGTAGGTAGCCAGCTGACTTGGATTTAACCAGATCCGCATCGAATAATCTTTAATACCACCAAATACACTGGCCGAACCTACACCCGGGATACGCTTAAGTTCGGGAATGATATTGATCTGTGCATAGTTATTCACAAAAACGGCATCGTATTTTTTGGGATCTTCGGAATACACACCGATGGCGCCAATAAAACTGTTTTGCTGTTTGGTAGTGGTGATACCATATTGTACAACCTCTGCAGGCAATTGACTGGTGGCCTGCGAAACCCGGTTTTGTACGTTCACCGCTGCCTGATCGGGGTTGGTACCTTGCTGAAAATAAACCGTAATGGCCAGGGTACCGTCGTTACTGGCACTGGAGGTCATGTAAGTCATGTTCTCCACACCGTTAATGGCTTCCTCCAGTGATGGGGTTACCGAACGTAAAATGGTTTCGGCATTGGCCCCGGGATACACCGCAGTTACCAATACCGACGGAGGTGCGATATTTGGAAAGCGCTCTAAGGGCAACTTGGTTAAGCCCAGTATTCCCACTATTACCAATAAGATGGAGATAACAGTTGAAAGTACAGGCCTGTCTATAAATTTCTGAAACATGATTGCTTTACTTTAATTTTGATTATTTCTTTGTTTTTGCCGCAGCCACTTTATCTCCTGCTTTTTGAGGCTGGATTACCATGCCCTCCTGTAACTTATCAACCCCGCTTAACACAATCTGGTCACCAACCTTCACCCCGTCTTTAACCAGGTAATTTTCGCCGGCTTTACCTACAATGCTTATGGCCTGTTTTTTCACCTTACTGCTATCGCCAACCGTAAATACAAATACTTTATCCTGCATTTCTACTGTTGAGGACTGCGGTACCAGAATGGCATTATCGTGCTGTAAACCTAAACGGATCTTACCGGTATTACCCGAGCGAAGGGTTCCGCTGGCATTAGGGAAACTGGCCCTTAAAGTAATGGCACCAGTGTTTTTATCAAACTGACCATCAATCATATCGATCTTCCCTTTAATCGGGTAAGCTGAATTATCAGACAATAAAAGTTCTACGGCTGGTAAATGTTTAATCCTGTCGGCAGGAGTTTTACCCGGATAGTTTGCATTAAAGTTGTTGAAGTCGTTTTCCGCAAGGGAGAAATAAACATGTACTTCGTGGATATCCGATAACTGGGTTAAAGGCACCTGATCTGTCGGAGAAACTAAACTTCCCTGTTTTTTAGGAATACGGCCGATGTAACCACTAACAGTAGCCTTAACATTGGTATAACCTAAGTTAATCTGTGCCGAAGCCACGCTGGCTTTAGCTTGTTCGGCATTTGCCTGGGCGATTTTGTAAGCCGTTTTAGCTGTTTTTAGCTGAAAATCAGAAACTACCTTATTCTGAACAAGTGGTGTTAATTTATCAACTTCCAATTGGGCGTTCAAAATAGCCGCTTCTGCGGCATGTAAGCTTGCTTTGGCATTGTTTAAAGCCTCTCGGTAAGGGTTTTCGTTAATTTTGAAAAGGGTTTGTCCGGCAGTTACATAAGCACCTTCGTTCACCAGCACACTTTGTAAATAACCACTTACCTGCGGACGCACATCGATATCAACTGCGCCCTGGATAGAAGCCGGATATTCGATATAGGTGGTTTCTGTACTGGCGTTAACGGCGCTTACCGGCAAAGCGGGAGGTGGTGGTGCTGCCGCTGACTGATCGGGAGCAGACTTACAGCTCACTAAAACTATGGATAAAAGAGAAATAGTTAACATTGAATTAATACCATTAAACCATTTAACGGTGTTAAGTGACGGGTACAAGCGATGTAGAGATTTCATATGACTAATTTTAATTGGATTATAGTGTATAAATAATTTAACAGTGTTAAGTAACTGTTAAAAAAAAATGCTAATTGTTGATAGATAAGGTTATGCCTTTGATGGCATCTTTCAAAATCTGATGGTTTAATTCATCGGTTGTTCTGCCGTAAGGACGAACCAGGTTAATCGAAATCAAACCGTGGATGATGGACCAGTAGGTATAATACTTCATACAGATATCATCATCGGATACCGGTTTTTTCTCAAACAACGATTCAATCACATCGGCTAACATACCGCCTACCGTTTCGGCTTCGGGCATCGAATTTTTGACATTGCAACAAACCATATCCACACCGTACATCAACTGATAAAATTCTTTGTGGGCAAAGGCAAAGTTCCAGTAGGCAATCCACATGGCTTCCATTTTATCTTCCGGAGATTCGTGCTGATCCCTGGCTTCGCGGATATCTTTGGCCAACATTAAATACCCTCTCCTGGTAAGTTCCAGTAAGATGCCGTCTTTGTTGGAAAAGTATTCGTAAATAATGGGTGCAGTATATTCAATCTGGTCGGCAATTTTACGCATACTCAATGCCTGCCAGCCTTCTGTTTGAACAATGTTCAAGGCAGCATCCAGAATTTTGGTCCTGGTTTCATCTTTTAAACGTAGAATTCTTTCTTTACTTCCCATGACTGGAATATTAGGTGTAAATAATCTAACACCGTTAAGCAAATGTAGAACCAATTTGGGAATTGACCATCATTCATTTGTCATAAACAATTTATGAGTTATTTTCATAACTGATAATCAATGATTAGCGCCTTTAAAAGGTTTTTTCAAATAAATTAATTTTCTCCAGAACTTATAAAAAATGATTTTCCGCGAAGCAAAAACAACTTACATCCCTGGGATACAAATTGTCAGACATACCGTAAAAGAGAACATTTTGTCTGATCCGGCTTTGGTTACTGACAAAGATTGCGAAAAATTTATTGGCCAACGCGGTAAAGGCTTGGTTTGTGAAGTAGATGGAGATGTATTTGGGTTTTCTATCTCAGATTTAAAAGCGCATAACATCTGGGCATTATTCCTTCGTCCAGAATTTGAAGGCAAAGACGGTTGTCTTTCCTGCGCAGGCGAGAATCTTAATGAAAACTACAAACCCTTAACATGGCATTAAGATTCCCAATCAAGTTGGGAATGACGATACAGCGGAGAAAAGATTAACTACCAAGCTACAAAGAACACAAAGTATTGTGGCTTAGTAATAGTCGAAAAAAACTGAACCATATAAGGCATATAAGTTACATAGAAGCGCAATACCTAATATGTTCTTACATGTCTTATATGGTGAAAAGCTATAATAAAAGTTTTAACCATTAAGAACCTGACCACGAAGTAGCTATTAGACCATTAAAAATAATAATAACAGCTAATAAAACAAGTTCAGGTTGACGGACAGAAAGAGTCTAATACTCTAAAGGCACAATAGGTTCTTTCTTGGTAGTAGACATAATCATCATCGTTTGGAAGGTTTTCACTACAGAAATCTTACTGATTTTATCCATAATTAAACGTTCGTAAGCTTTAATATCTTTCACATAAACCTTTAACAAAAAATCGGCCTGACCGGTAACGTGATGGCACTCTGTGATTTCTTTGATTTGATTTACTTCATCCAAAAAGATCTGGATGGTATTGTTTTTATGAAAATCGAGTTGAATCTGAATAAACGTTTTGATACCTAAACCCAGTTTTTCTTCATCTACCAAGGCATGGTAACTTTTAATATATCCTGCCATTTCAAGCTTACGCACACGCTCTAAGGTTGGTGCAGGTGATAAACCAATTTCCTGTGATAAAAGCAAATTGGTAATTCTTCCGTTCTCCTGGAGAATTCTTAAAATTTTAAAGTCTATTTTATCTAATTCAGATGCCATATGGTGTTAAAGGTATTTCAGAAGACAAACATAACCAAATTATATTCTAAATTTTAACATAATTTATCATATATATTTTAAGTAATAATTTTTAGATTTACCTAAAAATAAAATTAGATAAATATAAATGCAAAGTTATACCGAAGAGAACTATCTAAAGACTATTTATCACCTGGCAGAGAAAACCATCAATGTGCAAACCAATGCTATTGCAGAGCAAATGCAAACCAAACCCGCATCGGTTACCGACATGATCAAAAAGTTAGCCGATAAGGGTCTGATTGATTATGTTAAATACCAAGGCGTTACCTTAACCGAAACCGGAAAAAACACAGCGATCGATATTGTACGCAAACATCGGTTATGGGAAGTTTTTTTGGTAGACAAATTAAATTTTAAGTGGGATGAGGTACATGATGTGGCCGAAGAATTAGAACACATCAAATCTATTGAGCTGATTGAAAGATTGGATGAGTTTTTAGGTTTTCCGAAAGCAGACCCCCATGGCGATCCCATTCCTGATAAAAACGGAAGATTTGCCAAAACCCAGTTTATTAAACTCATTGAGTTAAAGGTTGGAGATTCGGGTACCATTACGGGCGTGAGTCAGCACAGTTCTCCGTTTTTAAAACATTTAGAAAAATTAGGCCTTACCCTGGGCAAACAAATTCAGGTTAGTGATGTTACCGATTTCGATGGTTCGGTTGAGATCCAGCTATCCGATAAACAAGTTAATATTAGCAGAGAAGTAGCAAAACATATTTTAATCAGTAGTAATGGCAAAAACTGAATCGTTAAGTGAAGTACATCAAAGTGTAAATACCGATAAAAGAAAAGGCTGGCGTAGAATTCTGGCTTTCATTGGTCCGGCTTATTTAATCAGTGTGGGCTATATGGATCCGGGCAACTGGGCAACAGATTTGGCCGGCGGAAGTAAATTCGGTTACCAGTTGATCTGGGTTTTACTGATGTCGAACCTCATTGCTTTACTTTTACAATCACTCAGCGCCCGTTTAGGCATCGTGAGGGGATTGGATTTGGCTCAAGCCTCTAAACAAGCGTATCCCCGCTGGGCCAACATTCCATTATTTGCCTTGGCACAAACCGCAATTATTGCCTGCGATCTTGCTGAAATTATCGGGATGGCCATTGGTTTACAGTTACTTTTTGGTTTACCGCTCATCTGGGGCATTTCCATTACCATTTTTGATACCATTTTATTGCTTTTTTTACTCAACAAGGGCATGAGGGCTATGGAAGGTTTTATCGTTTCGATGGTCTTTATCGTAGGAATTTCCTTTCTGGTAGAGATGTTTATTGTAGAACCTTCACTCAAAGAAGTAGCCAAAGGTTTTGAGCCCTCTATACTGAACGGCGATGCGCTTTATATTGCCATCGGGATTATCGGTGCAACGGTAATGCCACATAACCTCTACCTCCATTCCTCTTTGGTACAAACCAGGAAAATTGAACGGAGCAACAAAGGGATTAAAGAAGCTTTAAAGTTTAACCTCATTGATACCACCGTTGCGTTAAACCTCGCTTTTTTTGTTAATGCGGCCATTTTGATTCTTGCTGCCGCAGCTTTTTACAAAAATGGTTTACACGAGGTGGCAGAAATTCAGGATGCACATAAATTACTTTCGAATATTTTTGGCCATGTAGCCCCCACCCTTTTTGCTATCGCGCTAATCGCTGCAGGGCAAAGCTCTACCGTTACGGGAACTTTAGCCGGACAGATCATTATGGAAGGACACATCAATTTGCGGATCCAACCCTGGCTACGCAGACTGATTACCCGTTTATTGGCCATCATCCCTGCATTTTTTACCATCTTGCACTATGGCGACGATGCCCTTGGCGGCTTACTGGTGCTGAGCCAGGTGGTATTAAGTTTGCAGTTGGGTTTCGCCATTATTCCATTGATCCATTTTACATCAGATAAAAAACTGATGAAAGATTTTGCCATCAAACCATGGGTAAAGGTTTTAGCCTGGGCAAGCGCCATTGTGATCATCGCGCTGAATGTGAAACTGGTGATGGAAGAAATAAGCGGTTGGGCAAAAGAAGCCAATAACTGGTGGATTTATGCCATTGTTATACCTGCATTAATCCTCATCGTATTACTGTTGCTCTATGTTTTCTTCCACCCTTTATTAGAACAGAAAAATGCCTCCAGACAGATTGTGCCCCACGGAGATGCTTTGGATATTGGCAAAATTGAAAAAATCACCTATAAAAAAATTGGGATTGCTGTAGATTTCTCTAAAAATGACCGAAACACCATCAGGCATGCTTTAATTCAGGGTGGTAAAGACGCGCACTATTACCTCATCCATATTGTAGAAACTGCTGCCGCACGCTATCTGGGTAAGGAAGTAATGGACCATGAAACGCAGAGCGATGCGACTAACCTGGAGCGCTACAGAACTAACCTGGAAGACCTTGGATATGATGCTACACCATTTATTGGTTTTGGAAATACAGGTAAGGCCATAGCCGAGATCAGTAACCGGAACGAAATGGAACTTTTGGTAATGGGTGCACACGGGCATAAGGGACTAAAAGACCTTATTTTCGGCACCACAGTAGATTCTGTGCGACACAAAGTGAATATCCCCGTATTGATTATCAGGTAGTTGTTGAGCCTTATGATATCAATTAGTCACAGCTATAACGCTTGTTGATCTGTGGCTAAAATGATTATTTACCCACTACCGTCATCATTTTTTTGATGCCACCATCTCCAGACTGGTACATTAATAATTTCCCGGCGGGCGAATATAGATACATGGCCGGATATTGTTTTGGCAAAAATGTTGGGATAAATATTCGTTTTTTATCCTGCAGTACCCACACATTAGGTTTTGCATTTAAGCCTTTGGCATATGAATTAAAAAATTGTGGAATGATATAAGCCTCATCCATGGTGATCATATAAATATTCACATCCTTAAACCTGGCGTAATTTGCATTCAGGTTTTTGCTCTCCCGCTGGCAGTGCTCACAAGTACAATCAAACAATATGAAGAGATTCTTTTTTCCTTGTTTTATATCGTTGTTTGAAAAGGGTTTTCCATCCAGTTTGTAAAAAGTAAACTGCGGCAATAGTGTGGGTTGCTGGGCATTTACCTGAAAAGTTACGGCTAACAATAAGATCAAAAGTAAGTTCCTGAATTTCATTTTAGATATTTTAATTTCAAACTTAAACCAATATATACGAACATAATAATATATCCCTTAGCTTTTACAAAGAGATGAATATTTTTATTGATTCATTACTCAGAAATTTAAATTTAAAAATAGCCGTCATCTCGACTGAAGCGCAGCGAAATGGAGAGATCTATCAAAAACAGATTTTGCTTCGCAGAGCCTTCGGGTTCTCGGCTGCGTTGCACTTCGCTCGAAACGACCTCTTACCGTTCGCAGCCATGAAACAAGAATCCAGTTGGCGGAGGGGAAGGCTTGTTTCCCTGCACCTGCCGGTGTTAATTAAACCCGATTGACGTGGAAACCAAAAGCTTTTTCTGCTTTTGTTGCAACAAAAAGCGGGACGGAAGCGGCCAAAAGCACTGTCTGTACATTTCCTAAATAAAACCCACTGAGCCAGAGATTAAAGTTTAATATACATGCCTGGAGTCGTTTTTTAAATAAAAGATGAACGCATTAGGCACGAAATAAATTAAAACTACATTATCACATCAATTTTTAAGATATTTGCAACCTGTTGGCAAAAATTGCATCAACTGCCTTCAATGAACAGATAACGATCAAATTTATTTCAGCATTTTTCCGAAAGGTGCTGAAACGGGTTCAGCATGACGGATTGCATTTGTAGTCCAAACATTTTGTTTTACACACCGTTGTATATAATACAAATAACACACTTATTAAAATTTTGAAAAACGACATTAACATCAAGAATAAAAGAGCATATTTCGACTATAACCTTTTGGATAAATACGTAGCTGGGATTGCGCTTTTAGGAACTGAAATAAAAGCAATAAGACAAGGTAAAGCCAACATGACAGATGCATTTTGCATGTTTATCGGCGGTAATCTCTATGTCCGCAACCTTCATATTTCTGAATATAGCCACAGTTCTTTCTATCACCACGATATTAAACGCGACCGTGCCCTACTCCTTCAAAAGAAAGAAATCAGAAAATTGAAGCTTAAAGGCGAAGAAAAGGGCTACACCATTGTTCCTTTACGGATTTTTATCAATGAAAGAGGCTTCGCTAAAATGGAAATTGCACTGGCACAAGGTAAAAAAGAATTCGACAAACGCGACAGCATTAAAGATAGAGATACCAAGCGTGAATTGGACAGAGCGATGAAAAGGTAGTTTGGAGTTGGGAGTTTAGAGTTGGAGTTAAATTGACTCCAAGCTCCTATCTCCAAACTCCCAACTGATCTCACCATGCCTGATCGCCAACCAAGGGTACAAACCTAAAGGTATCTAGCACAATTTTGTCGTAGTCTGTTTCACTTACACGGATCACCGTAACCATTTTCTGGGTTTTCTCATCGCCTACCGGGATCACGAGAATACCACCAATTTTTAATTGTTTTAATAAAATTTCGGGAACCAATGGTGCACCAGCGGTAACGATGATTTTATCGTATGGCGCATGGGCAGCAATTCCTTTAGAGCCATCACCACAATAAAATGTGGGTCTGTAACCCATCCCAGGTAAAACCTGGATGGTTCTGTTATAAATATTCTCCTGTCTTTCTATCGTAAAAACAGTAGCACCCAATTCCATTAAAATACAGGTTTGATAGCCTGATCCGGTTCCGATCTCCAGCACTTGATCTCCTTTTTTAATGTGGAGCAATTCACTTTGATACGCAACCGTGTAAGGCTGAGATATGGTTTGCCCATCACCTATGGGGAACGCAATGTCTTTATAGGCCTGGTTCCAGAAAGTTTCGTCAAAAAAGAAGTGCCGTGGAACTTTACCAATGGCCGCTAATACATTTTCATCTTCAATTCCACGTGATTTTAATAACTCAACCAGTTTTTTTCTCGCTCCACGTTCCCGGTAATTATCAACAAATTTATACGCCATGAGCTTCAAAATTAGCTTTTTTTAACCGTGATACAAGGATAAAATGAGAGAATGATTGAATTGGTGAATGGATTACCTGAGTTAGAGAATGATACATTATCCACATAGATGAAGGATTGAATGAGCGATTGAGAGAATGAAAGAAGGAGAGCATGAGCGCAAGAAATAAACCCATTCAATCATTCAAAATTGAATTATTCATTCATTTCTAATAAGGATCTACATCAATCTGTGTAAAAACGCCTTTAAATTCCTTTGTCGCGTTAAATTCGGTCAGGGTTTCCCTTAACGCATCCTTAACTTTTTGAATGGCCGTGTGTTTATCTGCTTTAATAATAATCTGTTTGATATAAAGATTTCGTACACGGCTTACCAGCGGTTGTTCGGGTCCTAAAACACGCTTACCGAATTTTCCTTTTAAAATATTGGCCAAAGTTAGTGCAGCATGATCGAGAATATGCGAATCTTTATGTTTGATGTACAAAAATATCATCCTGGAAAACGGCGGATAAAGAAATTTCTCCCGCTCCACAATTTCATCTTGATACATCCCTTCATAATCGTTGTTCACCACTTGTTTGATGATCCGGTTTTCTGCGTCGTAAGTCTGGATACAAACATTCCCCTGATCGGCTCTTCTACCTGCCCTACCTGCAACCTGCGCCAGCAGTTGAAAACTTCTTTCGTAAGCACGGAAATCGGGGTAACCTAAAAGTGTATCAGCATTGATTACACCGATCAGGTTCAGGTTATCGAAATCCAGTCCTTTGGCCACCATCTGTGTACCGATTAAGATATCGGTTTTCTTTTCCTGAAAATCATTCAGAATTTGTTGCAAACCATTTTTGGTGCGTGTGCTATCCATATCCAACCGTGCAATGGATACTTCAGGATAGAGCAATCTGAGTTCTTCTTCAATACGCTCGGTACCAAAACCTTTTTGCTCTACATGTACCGAACCACAGGCCGGACAGATGTTGATGCTGCTTTGCTGATACCCGCAATAATGGCAATGCAATTTACCACTGCTTTTATGATAAGTTAAACTTACATCGCAGTTTACGCATTTTGGGGTATAACCACAGGTTGCGCAAATGAGAATGGTGGCATAGCCCCGCCGGTTCTGAAACAATACAATCTGTTCTTTTTTAGCAAGCGCCAGATCAATATCTTTGATCAATACACTTGAAAAATAAGAACTCATCGTTTTTTTCTTGGTTTCCTCCGCAATACTCACCACCTGCTGATTCGGAAGCTGAACGCCGCCAAAACGTTCTTTCATTTCTACAAGGCCATATTTGCCCTGTAATGCATTGTAATAACTCTCTAAAGATGGAGTGGCTGAACCTAAAACCACTTTGGCCTGATGCAGGTAACCTAAATAAATGGCTGCGTCTCTGGCCTGGTAGCGTGGTGCCGGATCGTATTGTTTATAGGAAGGTTCATGTTCTTCATCAACCACAATCAGTTTTAAGTTTTCAAAAGGAAGAAAAACAGCCGAACGTGCACCAAGAATTACTTTATATGCACCTGTTCTTACCTTATTCCAGATTTCTACCCTTTCGCTATTGTTAAACTTAGAATGGTATACCCCGATCGAATTACCGAAATAACGTTTAATCCGTTCTACAATCTGTGTGGTTAAGGCAATTTCCGGCAGCAGGAACAATACCTGCCCATCCGTATTCCGGATAATTTTTTCAATCAGTTTAATATAAACCTGCGTTTTTCCTGATGCGGTTACGCCATGCAGCAAAACCACCTCTTTCTCTTCAAAATGCCGGTTAATCTGGTCTAATGCTTTTTGCTGACCTTCGTTCAGTTCAAAATTCACACTGAATTCTTCATCGTGAGCGGCCAGGCGACTAACCGGCCTTTTCATCACCACAAAAATATCTTTCTCTGTCAAAGCTTTCAATGCCGCCGGTCCGCAATTGCTTTCGGCTAAAAGCTGCTCTTTAGCAACCGGCAGATTTGATTTTTGTAATTTCAGGTAAGCCAATAAAGCATCCAACTGTTTGGGGGCCTTATCTAAAATATTAAAAAGCTGTTTCAGATTTTCTTCATCGCTATAAAAATCATTTAAAACAATGAACGATTTGAGCAAAGGTTTATACTTCTGTACCACCTCTTCTGCCACCAGCACCAGTTCTTTATCCAATAGCTGGTTGATGATCGGATATACTGTTTTCTGCCCCAGCAGCTTAGAAACATCATTAACGGTAAGTTTCTTTTGCTGTTTGAGTGCGTTGATAATAATTTCTTCCTTATCGCTAAGTTCGGTATCTTCATGATAATCTTCGCGAAGAATAAGAATGGTTTCGCTGGCCAGTTTTAAACTGGCAGGCAAGGCCGCTGCCATGACATCACCCTCATTACACATGTAGTAATTGGTCATCCATGTCCAGAATTTAAGCTGCATGGGTGTAATTACCGGCTCGGCATCTACCACATCGATAATGTATTTGGCTTCGTAAACCGTAGGTGGCACGGTGCTGACTGCACTAATTAAAGCTGTATAAATTCTATGCTTTCCAAATTGTACCACCACCCGTTTCCCAATGGCAATCTGATCGTTTAAATCAAAAGGTACCCGATAAGTATAGTTTTTCGCCAAGGATAATGGCAAAATAACTTCCACAAAAAGTGTCTCTCTTTCTGAAAAAATATCGTTTTCGAAAGTATTCATTATTTATCTTTAAATGCCGCAAAAAAGAGCATTATCCATCCTAATACAAATAAAAGTCCTCCAATTGGCGTTACCGGACCAATAAATTCGGTAAAACCTAAATGCGATATGCTTCGGGTAGCTAATAAATATAATGATCCTGAAAAAAGGATGATTCCAAATGTGAAACAGAAATAAGCAATATTAATAAGCTTGTTCCGATAACGGGCAAAGGTAGAAAGGTACAATAAAGCAAACGTATGATAGAACTGATAATCAACCCCTTTCTGCCAAATTTCCAATGATGGACCATCAATTAAAGCTTTTAGTCCATGGGCACCAAATGCGCCCAGTAAAACGGCAACAGCACCAAAAAAAGAAGCAGTAAGGATTATTCGTTTATTCATAGTTATTTGCAAGTAGCAAGTTGCTAAATTAATAAATTGACAAAGAACTTCTCACTAATCAATGTAATAAATTAAATTTGTTGCACAGCAGATGAAAAAAATCATAATTCTAACAAGTGCACTATTTTTAGGTGTAGCCTTTATGGCCTACCTTTATTTTTCGAAATTGGGAACTGATAATGATGCAAAAGACCTGGCGCTGCAATCGGCAACCAATAATGCCGCTCTGGTGTTTTCTTTTCAAAACGATAAAGGTTTTTATGATATCATTGAAGGGCAACAACTGATCCAGCAGGTTTTGGGGAACGATAAAATGAACCTGTTAAAACAGCTCAAAACAAGTATCATTGACGACAATCTGATAAACAGCTACCTGAAAGATCAGCAGGTTTATATTAGTGTACTGCCTGATTCGAATAAAACGCTGAACTTCTTAATCACCGTGCAGATACAACGTGATAATGACATTAAAAAATTCTATGAACAGTTAAAATTAAAAAAAGCGATCAGCAAAAATGCCAAAGACCTCTACACGCTGAAGCTCAATGACAGTTTATCTGTTTATTTAGGCATTCATGACCAGGTATTAACGGCCTCCACATCGCTCAAACTGATTAATGATGCCAATGTGCGTTTAACGGAAAATCCTTTTACTGAGTTTATTAAAGAGAATAATCGCCAGATCAAAAATGTACTGGCTAATATTTACATTAATTTTAACCAGGCCCCACCGTTGCTCAAAAATATTATTGCGGGGAACATTAATGGAGAAATTTCCCTATTTAACCAACAGAACAGTTTTGCGGTCCTCAATTACAATTTTAGTAAGGAAAAAATTCTTTTTAACGGGAGTACCGAAATAAAAGATCAGCACAATTACCTTAAACTATTTGAAAACACCGCTGCACAAAATACATCTATCCAAAATATCCTGCCCGAAAATACCGCAAATTATGCACTTTACGCTTATGATGATTATGGCAAATGGCTCAAGAAGCTGAATACCTGGCAGGAACAAACGAAAATACTATCAAAAGCCACTGCGGTAATCAAAAGAGTAAAGGATGATTACAGAACGGATTTAAACTTGATATTTACCAATTATACGAAGAATCAGTTTATTCTTTTCCAGTTGAGCACCAGCGAAAAATTAGGCGCCATTTCTTTATCGAATGGCGAAAAAACAAAACAGTTGCTGCTTGATGTCAGTACAGATTATAATGAAGACATCAAGCTCTTTAAATCGGCCGATATTTTATACAGTTATTTTGGTGAGCCCTTTAAAAAATTTACGCGGCCTTATTATGCCATTATTGATAATAATTTGGTTGTTGCCAATAATGCGAGCACGGTACAATCATTTTTAACTAATTATAAAAATAACAGGCTTTTAATACAAACGCCGCAATATTTAGATGCCGTAAACGAAATTTCTACCACTTCCAATGTAAGTTATTATATCAACACCAAAAATTCGGCAGATATTTTCAGGCACAATATTCAACTGAATTTCTACAGACATTTACGTGCTGACAGTGGTTTGAAAAGTTTCGATACTTTTTGTTATCAGATGAGTGCAGATAAAAACAAATTCATTACTAACTTGCTTTTAAACAAATATGTACAACCAAAAATACCAGATTCAGTAAGTAACCGTTAATAAGGAAACCATCCCAATAAACTATTTTACATGAAGAAACTTTTACTCGCGTTACTGGCCATGGCCAGCTTCGGGGTTGCAAATGCACAACAATATGCGCTTTTTGGCACTAAAACCATGTTTGATGCATTCGAAAACCCATCTCAAAAATCTTTTACTTTAGATTCATCAAGAAAATTTTCTTCTAATTTCTTTTTACCTTATTTTGGTGCAAATGCCATTAATAAGGGCAATTCCAAGTTTGCCATCAGAAAATTAACACAGGAAGGGGTTTTTGACACCAGAAGTTTACCCATCGGCACCGGTGAGGTGAATCATTTTTTTGAAAACAGCAATATCTATGTGGCCACATTCAGGCTTTTCAAATCTTATAAATATCAGAAAGAAATGGGCTTTTCATGGCAGATCAGATCTGATGCCCATATCGATTATACCAATGAAACTTTGGCTATTTTTGATTCGTTCGAGCGGTTTAACAGCAACCAGCTGTATACGGGAATTTTCGACACCAAGGGTTACCAACAAAGCTACCATCAGTTTAGCTTTACCTATCGCGAAAACTGGAACAAAAGACTTGCATTTGGTTTAAAGGCCAGTGTATTGAGCGGGATACTTTATAATAAATTAGATGTTTATAATTCTCAGCTATACATTGATCCTGAATCTGATGCATTGTTAATTGGCTTAAACGGAACTTATTCGGCCAACTTCTCTGATTTTAATGAGGTAAATAAGAAAAACTTCATCCCAAATTTTAAAAACCCTGGTTTATCGTTCGGTTTTGGCACCAACTACACCACTAAAAAAGGTTTATTTTTAATGGCCAACATTAAAGATTTGGGATTTATCTGGTGGCGCAGCAATACCCAGCGTACTACTGTAAATCAATCTAAAATTATTGAGAATATTGAGAACAACCGATCGAATACCAATCAGGAAATAAAAGACATTTTCCTGCTGTCAGAGCAGCCTAAAAAGTTTTTGGCTCCAACCAATGCTAAGCTTGATTTTTATATGTCTAAACGATATGGTTTTTACAAACCGGCATTAGCGGTTTCCAAAAACCTGTTTTACAAAGGTGGCGATATTGCCTTTGTAAATACTTTTATGGCCAACGATTTTTCAGGCAGCGTAACACCTTTGTGTAATTTAAACGGTGTTTTTATGGTTGGTGTGCAAGGTAAATACCAAACGCCCAATTTCGAACTATTTTTAGGGACCGATAATTTAGTGGCAACAAGTTTCCAAACCATAGGCACCATTAGAAATGATGCTACTGTAGGCAGCGGACCTAACGGCACTTCATTTTATATGGGCGTAGGCATTAAATTTGGAAACGTGGTTAACCATCCCCAGTTTGCGGATGTAATACCAGGTATTAATGATAAAAGTGATGATGGCAGTTTCTTTAAAAGCTTGTTTTCGATTTTTAAAAGAAAATAGGTTTAACGTTGTGCCTGTTGCTTCTTAGGTTGCGTAACCACAAAATCTTTCAGGTAAAAAGGCTCAAAATAGGCTACATCTTCAAAATTACGGTTACTGAAAGCTTCGTTAGCCAGCCGTGACATATAGGTGGCCGAATTGAAATTAGCTGCATCGAATTGTGCATTTGGGTGTGTTAAAACTTCAGCACATTTGGCTGCCCCATCACCCAAAAAGATAATAGTTTGCTGTGAAAGGAGCGCATTAAAACTTGTTTCGTCGATAATTTTAGCTTCGGTTAGTAATAGCAGGTTTAATGATGAATCAAAAACTGCAGTATATACTTCCATCCTTCTGGCATCAATCATGGGGCAGATTAAACCTGAATAACCTGGGCTTTCTGACAAAAAACCAGCAGCCATCATTTCTAATGTTTCAATGGCAATTAAGGGTTTATCCAGGGCATAACAAAGTCCTTTTGCTGTAGAAACGCCAATACGCAAGCCGGTATAAGATCCCGGGCCTTTGCTTACAGCGATGGCATCCAGCTCCTGATAATTTAAGCCAGCAGCTTTTACGGCCTCATCAATAAATAATGTCAAATTTGCTGCATGCAGGTTTTGTCCTTGCTCCTCTTTAAATGAAATTGTTTCGCCATTAACAGAAACTGCGACCGAACAGATTGCCGTAGCGGTTTCTATCTGAAGTATTTTAGCCATGGGACAAAGATATTAATAAAATGGAAGATGGAAGAGGGATTAGGAAGATGGTTAAGATGAGTCTGTAGCCTTAACTCTCCATTCTAATCTCCTTTTCTTTGTCAATCCTGAGGAATAATTTATGGTATAAAAATCAATATGAGTGACGTTTTTTCCTTCGCACAAGTCTTGCCTCGGCTACCGATTAAAAATCGGTACAGGTCCACCGCCGCCGAAGGGCTCTTACTTTTTGGCATCAAAAAGTAACAAAACCGAGGCATTGCCGAGCTCATTAATACAGATAAAAAACAATAGACAACCATTAATAAAATGCCGGCTGAAAATTTATTCATTAATTGATATAGTTTTCAACGGTATTCATGAGGGCTGCGCCGTTTTCTTTTGAAGGCAGTAGTATGGCTGGAACAGTGCAATCCGAAAAATTTATTAGGCCGGATTGAAGTAGACCGGTGATAAGGTGCTATGGCCTGGCTATACGGAAATGCATGATACCACAATGCATTCATTAATAAGTAATTATGAATTAATGTCAATGGTAGTGAAACGAAGGATCTTTAAGGATGGAAGATCGTAAATGAATGATGGCTTAGACGGCCCGCAGTCTTTAGTCCGAAGTCTTGAGTTTGCCCTCCATCATGTCATACTGAGCGTAGTCGAAAGATCTTTTAAGTAAATTTCTCTCCCGAATATTAGGGACTAAGTTACAGTCAAAAGAACTGTGGCTATTGAGTAAAACAATTTACAGTTGGCAATTTACAGTTGGCAATTCACAGTTGGCAATTTACAGTTAGCAATTCACAGTTAACAGCCCTGCAATTAACCAATTGAAACAGTTAACCGATTAACCAAAAATAGCCAATAATACAGTTTGCAATTTACCAATAAACCAATGGCCAATGAACCAATAAACCGTTAAGGAACCGGATCGTGCCCATGTTTACCCCAGGGATGACAACGGCCAATACGTTTCAATGCCAGCCAGCCACCTTTAAAGGGACCATGCTTTTTAATGGCTTCTATCCCATATTGAGAGCAGGTTGGTGTAAAGCGGCAGTTTGCGCCCAGCATAGGCGAAATGGCATATTGATAAATTTTGATCAAACCTAAAAAAAGCCATCCAAAAATTTTATTGATGAATTTCATTCGGCTGGATTAAATTTTGGAAACGCTTAAAGGTAGCGTTCAGTTTTTTCTCGATAAAAGCAAACTCATACTTATTCTTCCCCACAAACTGGATGGAAAACAACAGCAGTCCCCTATCTGTGGGTAAAGGCATGTATAATTGATTTTGTTTGTTTAGGCGGTAAGCTTCGCGGATGCGACGCTTGAGCAGATTGCGGTCTACTGCCCGTTTATATCTTTTTTTAGGTACATTGATCACCACTTGTGCTTGCACATCAGCAGTAACATCAACAAAAAGATAAGAAACCCGAAAGGGGTATAATAAAAAAGAAGAACCGTTTTTAAACAACAGGTCTAAATATTTCCTGCTGCATAACCGTTCTTCTTTCCTGAATGTGTACATATATTTTTGATTGATCATTGCAGATTTTGATCTGCCGATCCCGAATTAACGGAAAAGCAATCAAAAATTATGCTTTATGCTTGCGTTCGTCAGAAACTGTTAATCTTTTTCTTCCTTTAGCACGACGTGATGCTAATACTCGTCTGCCGTTAGCTGTTGCCATTCTTTCGCGGAAGCCGTGTTTGTTTCTTCTCTTTCTTTGCGAAGGTTGGTATGTTCTTTTCATGACTGTATATTATCTATTGTAAAATTAAGAGGTGCAAATATAAAGCGATTTCTCTACAAATGCAAGCGTGATTAATTATTATTTTTTCTATTTAAATGCAAATGTAAAAAATCTTTTGAAAAACGGGTTAATGTTAAAATGATAAATGATTGATTGCGTTGTTTATTTCTTCAATCAAACGTTTCTAACGGAACGAAAATATGCATTCTGCATTTTTTCTACCGATGATGCGTGCCGAAGGAACGGTTTGCACACTCAAGACACTGGAATGTCTTCTACAGACCCAATGCCGCCTTCAATTTCACATAGCCCGTTTTGCTTACCGGAAGCCAGATATCAGATTTCAGCAACACCACATAACTATCCTTCTCTTTTAGCTCTATTTTAGTTACCTGGGCCAGGTTGATGATGTATGATCGATGTATGCGGATAAACTGGTTTACATCAAGTGTTTGTTCGAAATAAGCCATGGTTTTGTTTTTATAGAAAGCACCATCAACGGTACTTAATTTCACATAATCATCATCAGCCTCTAAATAGTTGATATCGGCAACAGGAATAATCTTAATTACGCCGTCTTTTTTTACCACTACCCTACTGTTTTGGGCAGGGTTTAAAGCTGCAGCATCCAGAACAGCTTCTGTGTTTTCGGTATGGTTTAATTTACCCGGTATTTTTTTGATGGCGGCATCAAAGCGCGATTTATCAATCGGCTTGAGGAGATAATCCACTGCATTAACCTCAAAAGCCTTGATGGCATACTCATCAAAAGCGGTGGTAAAAATGACTGCAGGTTTATCGTCAACCAGTTCAAGCATTTCGAAACCGCTGATTTTAGGCATCTGTATGTCGAGAAAAATGAGGTCAGGCTTATGTAAGGTAATGGCTTTTAAACCTTCAAACCCATCACCACATTCGGCTACAATCTCTATTTCTGCATGATCTGAAAGATAATATTTTACAATATCTCTCGCTAAAGGCTCATCATCAATTAGTATCGTCCTGATCATTTTTTTGTGGAATTTTTAGGGTGGTAATATATAAATTATTTGCCTCAATATCGGTTTGTAACAAATGGGTATTTGCAAATAACAGATATAACCTGCGTTTAATGGCACTTAAACCAAATCCTGTTCCTCCAGCAGCTTTCATTTCCGGATCGAAAGGGTTTTGAACGCGTAATTGTAAAATATTATATTCAACCGTCACATCAATTTTGATGGTAATACCGGCAGACGTATTATAAAGACCAAATTTAATAGCATTTTCTACAATGGGCTGCAACAATGTACCTGGCAGGCAAAGGTTTAAGGTATCTTCGGCAACATTCACTTCAATATTCAATCTATGGCTAAACCTTACTTTTTCGATATCCAGATACAATTGGATGTACTCCATCTCCTCCTCAACCGAAACCCATAATTCATCGTCGCGCTTTAAGGTACCACGTAAAAAAGAAGCTAATTTTGTAATCATTACCCCAGCTTCTTTTGGGTTAACCATGGTCAGTGCAAATACTGAATTCAGACTGTTAAAAAGAAAATGGGGCTGCAATTGGTGCCTTAACTTATTTAACTCTGCTTCTTTAGCCAAACTCTTTGCTGCTGACAGTCTTTCATGTGTTTCTGACTGTTCTTCTAACCTATACCATAATATATTGGCCAAGGCACACCAGGCCAAACACATCAAAGAAATTAAGCCTCTAAAGGCGAAAGAAAAATTATAAAAATCTTTATATTCTTTATAATCAGCAAAAATGTAGAGCATGCTATATTTGGCAGCATAAATAATTACAAATGTAAGGGCCAGTGCAATAATCAATACATAGAGCATCCTTTCGTTTTTGGGCTGATAATACCCCAACATGTTGCTTATCCCTATGCAGGCCAATGCCAACAGGAAATTATTGGTTAAGCTATCGGCTATCGCTATCCACCAGGAAAAATTAACTACATAATGCAATCCGGCAGCACACATTACCGTCCACACGATTGCAATGGTGATTGATATTTTCTGTATTTGCGGAACAGATAAAGGTCTAGTTGTCAAAACGATTCTGATTAGTTAATGATTTATTGCGGTGCGCCAGCTTTTCCAGATATAATGAAACCGATTTGGGCTCAACCATCTTCGAACTTACTTCTGCACCATCTGTAAGTTCTACAACTTCAGTTATTCCACCTACACCTAAAAACTTCCATACTATTTTATCTCCCTGGCAATTGTTAAGGGAAGGATTAAAATGTACGGCATTCAAATTAGCTTTGTTTAAGGCATGCCTGATACCTTTTGCCCGGATCAAACGCGTTTGTTCGTTAAACTGGGGCGTATGCTTTCCTTCACCACAAATCACCTGATAGATACAATTTACAGCAAACCATTTCATGGGCGATATTTATAATAAATGTTTAGAAACTTTTAATTTCAATCCCGCCAAATAAAGCGGTCCCATCTAAAACCAATGTCTTTTTGAGCTCTGCTACCGGCATTACATGGGATCTTTTATCTTCAACGCTCCCAAATAATGCTGTCACATTCGATTTTATTGCCCAGTTTTGCGGTACAATCAATTTTATTCCTCCAAAAACGGCCGTTACATCGAGCGATACTGTTTCAGGAAAATCAGCCTGTGTCATTACAATATCGGCACCGCCGAAAACGGCAGTAATATCGCCACCCTGAAAGTTTTTAGTATATACCGTTTGATGACTCCCGCCAAAAACAGCCATTACATCAATCACGTCATTATTATTTACCGTTTCTTTAGCTGCAGCGCCTTCAAAATCAAAATCGGCTTTATACTTATTCTTTTTCTTAGAAAATGAACCTTGTTTTGGCCTGAAGATTAAAAAACAGCCAACGATTACCAAACCAAAACCTAAAGCATATTTAGATAGGTCGAAATCCAGTCCGGGTATATGAATTAAGGTATTGTAGGCACCGATCAAAACTAAGATCAGCCAGCCTACCCCTTTAAAGTTACGGCGAACGCCAAGAAACACGCCTAGTAAAATTAAAAAATTAGACCAGCTAAAGATCCATCCCGGAATATCTAATCCAATATTGTTCAGCAGAAATGCAAACCCAATGATGATGATGATGAAACCGCTCCAAACCCTTCCTGAGTTTTTAAGCTGGTTATTATTGTGATGATTAATGTTTTCCATTTGTGCTCGTATTTAATAATCCAAAAGTATTGATCGCTATCTGATCATCATATACGCCATATGTAAGAACCCGGTAAAAGGCGGTAAATGACCTTCTTTTATCGGTGAAAATTATTTTGTTATTTTGAAGGCATGAAATTTATCCTTCTATTATTTGTTTTTGCTATTTCTTCTGGCTTGTACGCACAGGAAATAAGCAGCCATTATAAGATCTTTGATGTAAAAAAACAAAAATCGATATCAATAGAAGACATTGTTGCCGACATGGATCATGCGGATGTTTTATTTTTTGGCGAAGACCATAATGATTCTGTAGGCCACTACCTGGAAGCAGAACTCCTCAAAAAACTCCATTCAAAATATCTGTTAAAAGTGGTGCTATCTTTAGAAATGTTCTATACCGATGTACAGCCTGAAATAGATGAATACCTGGCAGGATTGATTTCAGAAAAAAACTTTGTTAAAGAAAGCAGGGCCTGGGGAAATTATAAAGATTACAGACCTTTAATCGAATATGCCAAACAGAATGGGTTAAAAGTTATCGCTGCAAATGCGGCAACACGTTACAGCAACGCTGTTACAACTGGCGGACTGAAGGTTTTAGAGAATTTCCCCAAAACATCATTCAATTTTTTACCTCCCCTGCCTATTGATACGGCCCGGGGCAGGTATTATGAGAAATTTACAGAAACTTTGGGCGGGCATAGTATGGGCACGATGAAAATTTACCAGACCCAAAATTTATGGGATGCAACTATGGCCTGGTCTATAAATAAATTTATTAAAGCAAACAAAGCAATTAAGGTTTTACAGCTCAACGGCCGTTTCCATAGCGATGAAAAACTGGGAATACCGGCCAAGCTCAAACAACTTGATCCAAAATTAAAAGTCCTGAATATTTCGTCGTTTTCTGATGAAAGCTTCACCAATCCCAGTTGGGAAAAGTTTAGTCAACTCGGTGATTACATCATCATCACCGACCCAGAAGTAAAAAGAAGTTACTAAAATGAAAAGCTCCGCAGCTGTGATGGTTGCGGAGCTCAGGTTTTATGCTTTTGCTTTTAGCAGATCTCTGATTTCAGTTAAAAGCACTTCTTCTTTTGTAGGCACAGGTGGTGCAGCAACTGCTACGGCTTCTTCTTTCTTTTTCATTTTATTAATTGTTTTAACCATAATAAAAACAATTAATGCCAATAGTAAGAAGTTTATGGCAACCGTAATAAAATTACCGTAAGCAAATATGGCCGCATCCGGGGCAGCTTTTTTGGCATCAGCCAGTGATGCTCCCTTTGGAATAAGTTCTGATCCTTTACCCATTGCAAAATAAATGCTACTGAAATCTGGTTTACCCACCATAGCAGCTACCACAGGCATGATCAAATCTTCAATTATACTGGTTACAATCTTACCGAAAGCGCCACCAATAATTACACCGACTGCTAAATCGAAAGCATTGCCCTTAACGGCAAACTCTTTAAATTCTTTTACAAAGCCCATACTTTATTAGTTTAGTTTTATTTATTTATTTACTAAAGTAGCAAACATTAAACTCAATACAAACGTTTAGGAAATAATTTTAAAACCGAACATATCGGTAGCATTTAGGTACAATCAGCATAATATCTGAAATCTATTGTTTATTTTTGCGCTATTCTTTTTTATTTACTATGCTAAAACAACATTTACAACAAAAATTATTACAAAAGTTATCACCACAACAGATACAGTTTATTAAATTGTTGCAGGTGCCAACCGTTGCTTTAGATACACGTGTAAAAGAGGAGCTCGAAGACAATCCGGCACTTGAAGATCCAAGCTTAATGACTCAGGATGAGCCAAAGAGTGAATATGATGATTTAAATGACGGACCTGAAGATTACGAACAACCATCAGAAGATACCAGCATGGACGAATTCAATGTAGACGATTATCTGCAGGATGATTCGGCCAACGATTACAGCACCAATTATAATAATGGCGACGACGATGAGGAGAAAAAAGAGACGCCAATTGCTATTGAAAGTACATTTTTTGAAAGTTTACAAGAGCAATTAGACCTCATTCCCTTATCGGATCAGGATTTTATTATCGGCAAACAGATTATTGGCAGTTTAGATGATGATGGTTATTTACGCCGTCCGTTGGGTTCTATGATCGACGATCTTGCTTTTTCCCAGAATGTAATGGTTGAGGAAGAGGATGTATTGGAAATGTTAAAACTGATCCAAAGCTTTGATCCTCCGGGTATTGGCGCCAGAGACCTAAAAGAATGTTTACTGATCCAGTTAAAAAGAAAAGATACCAACAATCCGATTATAGTCAAAGCAATGAATGTTGTAGAAAACTATCTGGATGAGTTTACCCGTAAACATTACGATAAATTAGAAAAAAGTTTAGGATTAGATAGCGAAGAACTTAAAGAGGTTGTAAACGAAATTTTACGTCTAAACCCTAAACCTGGTGATGCCAACCAGGTGACGACAAAACAAATGCAGATCATTCCTGATTTCCACATCAGCAACAATGATGGTGTATTGATTTTGACATTAAATTCGAAAAATGCCCCAGAACTAAAGGTGAGCAGGTCTTATCAGGAAATGTTTGAGCATTATGACAAAGCTGCATCCAAAGATAAAAAGCTGAAAGAAGCTGTTCAGTTTGTGAAACAAAAATTAGATTCTGCACGGTGGTTTATCGATGCGATTAAACAAAGACAACAAACTTTGTTAAAAACGATGAATGCCATTATGCACTATCAATATGAATATTTTTTAACAGCTGATGAGCGTAAGATGCGCCCGATGATCTTAAAAGATATTGCAGATAAAATAGATATGGATATTTCCACCGTATCAAGGGTGGCAAACTCTAAATACGTACAAACCGAATTTGGTACTTTTCTGTTAAAATCATTCTTCTCAGAGGCTATACAAACCGAAAACGGCGAAGAAGTTTCGAATAAAGAGGTTAAAAAGATACTGGAAGACTGCATCGGTAACGAAGATAAACGCAAACCTTTGGCGGATGAAAAATTAACGGAAATTTTAAAAGAAAGAGGTTATAACATTGCCAGAAGAACCGTTGCAAAGTATCGCGAACAAATGAATATTCCGGTAGCCAGGCTGAGGAAAGAACTTTAGTACAGTTTGGCAGTTTCCGGTTTTCAGTTGACAGTAGATTACCGATTAAATTTAAACTTGCCCGCCAAATCGCACTACAAAAGAAAAACTTATCATTGTTGATTTGGAAATGAACGGTCCTGTGTGTTTGGCAGCTTCGGTCCCGCTTTCCATTCCAAGTCCGCACTCGTCCCTCGCTTACGGGCTTTACATTGCAATCGGGTTTAGGCACAAAGTTTCTGCGTTCTGCAACTCCAAAAGATAACGACTGCCCCAGGCCATCTAGCCCCGGCTGCAGCATTACCCTGCAGCAACGAGGTACGAGGAAGCGAAGCGTAAAAGCGAAAGACGGGAAGATACTTCCTGTTTTATACAGGTTTTGCGCTCCAATCAAAAAGCTGATTATTATAGAAATCTGAACACCATTACCACATCTTAATGTAAGAAGGTACTTTATAAATGTTATTCAGCATCAAGCCCAATACGATCTCGTGGCTACCGTTGCTTACCTGGTTTAACTGCGAAGTGGTAAAATCGTATGAATAAGTAAGGTTAACCATCTTCCCAATATTGAAACCAGCCATTGCAGCAAAAGAATCGTCTTTACGATAACTTCCACCGAGCCAGATTTTATCCTTAAAGGCCAATTTCAGGTTTACATCAGCAGATACAGGTGCTGGCGATACGTATTTGACCATTACCGACGGGATTGCTGAAATTTCATCATCAACAAAAAATTTATATCCTGCAGTAGCAAAATAATGTGGTACTTCTTTACCCAGGTTATAACTGTTATCACCTGTAAAACTTAATTTTTGAGGTAAAATTTGCTGTACAGAAACACCTGCAAACATCCTGGCGCCATATAACCATAAACCGATGCTTAAATCGGGTTTTACCTGATTAATCAATGCCCTGTTCATAATCGGATCTATTGGTGTATCGAAAGTAAGCGCATTCACATCTAAGGCAATACTCGAAATACCTGCTGCCACGCCTGCCGAAAGATTAAAATTATTACTCAGCTGTAAATGATAGGCATAGGTAACATTTGCATCCAACCTTTTTATCGGACCAGTTTTATCTAAAACAGCAGTTACCCCCATTCCATGGTGCGCCGGAGACGACAGGTAATTTTGCGTATAGTTCCTGTCCATCGGGTTCCCTGTTTGCTCGGGGAAAGCGGTTAGTGCATTACTCCACAATTGGTTATCGCCCAGTGCCCAGTGTGCTGACACAAAAGAAGTTTGTGGCGCATCAGTAATACCAGACCATTGTTTACGGTAACCGGCTTTAAAATCAAGGTAATTTTCAATTCCGGAAAGCGCTGGATTGAGCAGGTACTGATTAAAAATGTATTGCGTATACTGTGGCTTTTGTTGCGCAAAAACGTTTAGGGATGCAAAAAGTGAAAATGTGATAATGAGCTTCTTCAATTTATCTGATTATAGTGAGCGGTCCTGTTATGGTTTTACGGCCATTCTGTGGATTAATCATGTAATAATAAACACCAACTGGTAATGGTTCGTTCTGGTAAGTACCATCAAACGGAACCTTATACCCTTTACTGGAAAATACCTTAAGGCCATTTCTGTTAAATATATCTACGGTAGCATTAGGGTAAGACTCCAAATATTTAATAATCCAGGTATCATTTACATTATCGCCGTTTGGCGTAAAGGTATTAGGTGGAGTTAAGACCTGTAAAACTTTTACCAATACTTTTGAGGTAGTTGAACAACCATCGGGCTGTGTGGTTGCTGTTAGGGTATACTCTGTGTCGTTATCTGGCGATGCAACCGGATTCAATACATCTGTTTTATTTAATCCAGTTGCCGGCGACCATTTATATTTCAAATCGGTGCCTTCAGCAGTTGCCGGAATTTCAATCTGCCCACCGGCCAATATGTAAATCAATGTACCTGCGTTGGCCACAGGCGATGCATACACTTCGATGGCTTTACTTATTGAAGCAGAACAATCGTTAGCGCCTTTAAAAGTATAAGTGATGATATGTGATCCTACTCCTGCTATTCTGGGATTAAAGGTGCCATCCGCCTTTATCCCATCTCCAGTATATTCACCGCTACCACCGGCCACTTCTTCCTCCTCTTTCTGCTTTCCTTGTGTAATAAGTACCGTTCCATCAGCCTCGCAAACAGCAGGCATCTCATCAAAAACCAATTGCGGAACTGGTTTTACTGTAACCTGTTTTTCTACTGATTTAAAACAATTTTCTCCAGAATAAGCGACCAGCCTAATATTAAAGTTGCGGTCTGTAGCACCGCCGAAAGTATTGTACTGAATCTCTATATCACTATTATCAGGATAAGGAATGGTTTTATAAATACTAGTTTCACTTTCTGTATCCCTGTAAATTTCAATTTTCGTAATCCTGCCTGCAAAGGTAGTTGACGTATTTCTGATGATGATCTGATCACTCACACAAACATTATTCTTTACCATATCAAAATCGGCAGCTTTAACTGCACCATTAACCGTAAAACTGAGTATTTTTGACATTTCACAGCCATCTCCATTTTTTACAACCAAAGCTACACCATAATCGCCGGTAACCGTAGGAGAAAAAGAGCCGTCGAAATCACCTGACGTCGCTACAGTACTTCCATTATAGGAAAAGGTCCATTGTGCTGTTAAACCCGTTGTACTTCCATCAGCATTTTTGGATGTATTTTTAAATCTGGCTACGCCATCATCCAAACAGAAATCCGGCAATTCAAAATCAGCAGATTGTGGGTTAATTACCGTTATATTTTTGCTTTTGGTTTCACTCACACACCCTTTATCACTTTCGGTAGTCAGGGTAATGATATAAGAACCAATTGCATTATATTGATGGATGGGATGCTGCTCAGTTGAAGTTGCACTTCCATCGCCAAAATCCCAGGTCCACTTTACAATGCTCCCCGGGTTTTCAATTGTCGATTTTTCGGTTAAAATAATCGGTTTGCCCACACATAAACTTTTTACCTCAAAATCGGATACAGGTTTAGGATTGATTAAGATTGGAAATGCAGCAGATGTTTCAGAACACTTCGAATCTGTAGTGGCCGTTAAAACCACGTTGAAATTTCCTGGTCGCTCATAAATGTGAACAGGATTTTGTTCAGTTGAAGGGGTGCTTCCATCACCAAAATCCCATAACCATTGCGTAATGCTCCTTGAGTTTGAATTGGACTTACTCTTATCGGTAAATTGAATGCCACCTGATTGACAACCGGCAGCCGGCAAGTCAAATGCGGCAGTAGGCTGATTATCAACCGAAAAATCAATAATCAATTCTTCAATACTACCACAATTATCCACACTTGGCTTGGTGGCGATTACTTTAAACTGATAATCGCCGGGGTTTGGATAATTTAGCTGATTAGGATATTTATACGTATAATAAGTGTTGTTATCATTCGGTCTGGTAAAAGTATTAACAGGAGTAGGATTTACATCAGTAAAACTCGGTGCGCCCTGAATTTCCCAGTCCAACTTAGTGGCCCGATAGGGTAAATTAATGGTTAAGCTGATGGGTTCACCTAAACACCCACTGGTTATGGATTGTCCGGTAACGGTACTGGTAGGCTGAAAGGTAAAATTCTGAATGTTTGCACCTGCGAGATAAGCATACGATTCTACCGCACCATAACCATACGAAATGGCAGAAAAACCACCTGCTGAAGATAATCGGTGCTGGGGTTGAGTATTGGTCACATCAATGATGGCATAACTAAATACATTATCAATACCAGTAAAATTACCCACCGGATTACCATCAAGTCTGAACGAGGAAATATCTGCGGTTTTAATAATAACATTTAGATAGTACTTGGAAATCTGAGTGGGTACTCTTACCGACTTCAGATCTGAAAAAACGGTAATATTATTTAATGTTTGCTCTACGGGATTAAGCACCGTTATTTCAGGATCTCCCAAAAATGAGCCGCCCTGCCTCGTATCTGGTGCATTGCTTGGATTGCAGGTTTGCGAAGTCTGGTATTGTGCAACAGCAATAGGTTTTGAACCTGAAATTACATTTGCCGTAGTTGAAAAAAATGTAACCACCGCGCCCTTACTGTAAGGATTAGAAAGCGGGGTTCCGTTGGCACTGATGGTACTTCCATTAACCGTTAATACAGTATTATCATCAGCAACAATTATCCTCATAATATCGGTATTACCATTAAGGGTATTGTAAAAAGGCGCTGTCACAAAATTTTTCCCCCACGCAGCAACCGGAAAAACCTGCTGATAGAGGTTGTCGCCTCCGCTTGGAACACGATTGTTGCCCTCATTACAAAATGCTGCCCAGGTATTACCCGAAAATACAGCTATAGGACTACAATTTAGCGCTTTAATATGACTTCCTGTCAAATCACCGATGGATTGATATTGATAGATATCACCTTTATTTAATTTAATTGTAAAAGTGGTATTGGCAGTTCTTACACCAGTTCTATCATTTTGTTTGGGTGTGATTTCTATATCTGTATTATTTGCTGTTGCTACAATTGTAAATTGTGAAAACCCTTGTTGATTCCCGTGATTTTCATAGCTAAAAGCATAATATTCTTGCCCAAGTGTATTGGTTGGCAATACCAAAGTACCACCTGTACGGGCATTATTGGAAATGATACTGTACAACGATATTGCTTTGGTGGTAACCACATTGATGGCTTTATTCTGTTCGATTGCATTCGAACTACTCATTAGCACATTATATGCATTCGGATCAATTACGACTGGCAAACAGGTATTGGCCGGGATCGTGGCTCCGACCGGAGATACCAAAACCCCTCCAATATAAACTTTATAATCAGTAGCTTGATCTGCAGACAGAAACAAGGTTAATCTGGAATTATTACCATCAATATGCCCTGCATAAGGAACATAAAAATCTTTTCCTTTGTTCGATGTATTTTGCGCAAAAGAAGAAAAACCAACAGAAAGCAAGAAAAACAAGACCAATAACCAATGCTTATTCATCACTTATCAGTCTAGTTTGAAAACGTTATACATGTTTGTTTGATTAGCTACGCAATATACTATTAATCAAATTACATGAAAAACAATTATGTAATTTTAACTATTTTTAAATAGAAAAATTCGCATTGGTGTAATAAAATGAAAGGTTAGTGTAAAAAATTTCGGATATAAATGAATTGCACATTTAAATAAAAGAAAGTATTGGGTATATAGGCAATGAAGAAAAAGCCATTTTATATAAATTGCCTACATGATAAATAGTCAATCATTATTACCCTGGTCGGACTGATCGCCACTTCCGAACTTTTCAGAAAAATCTTTAGCTTTTTGATCTGCATCTGTATCATTACCTGCCTCAGGTTCCAGGTTTTCGTCTAAACGGTCGTTCCAATTGTCAAGTCCCTGATCGGGATGTTTTATGTTTTCTTCAGTGAAAGTCGCTTTATTCAGGTCTTGCTTTTGATTTTCCATTTTGAGCTATTTATTAATGATAAACAGTACCTGTAAAGGAATGTTTCATTTACAAAAATTATTTAACCGGCGGCTCATTTTTAGCATCCTTAAATTCTTTTACACTCTTCCCTATACCCTTCATTAATTCGGGAAGTTTTTTACCACCAAAAATAAGCAGGATAACCACGCCGATTAAAATAATTTCTATTGCAGACATATCGTTATATTTTTTTTACAATATACGTGAATTCTATTGAATTGGATTCCTGAATATTGATTTATGGCAACATCCTTAAAAAGTTCAGCATGATGAAATGTACACAGTAAATTATCCTTTCGTAAGACAATTCAACACTTATTTACAGCATTGATAGAATAAGTTGAAGAACCTAAAACTTGTTTAAGTTGCCGCTAAAACAAAAAGATTTTTAGACAATTTAAGGGTGAGGAACGATGGCAAATACATTACATAAACTATCCTTAAGTCAATTAAATGATCATTCTTCTTTTTAAGCAATCCATGCCAAGCTTATTAAACCAATAAAGCATTTAGCGTCCGTTTTTTAATCTTTGGTACTGCGCCATGCCGCATAAATTCGGCCAAACCTTTTAACTGTTTAATCGACTTAATCGCTTCATAACCTTCGTATGATGTTCGAATCTTGTTCAACAGCATGGTGTCTGTTTTAAACAGGTCGCTTTCAACCAATAAACCTTTATCTAAAAATTTCTTAATCAGTTCGGCCATTTTGCCATTGGCATATAAATGAAGGGGCAACCTAAACACATCATTGTTCAGTTTCTCAAAAGCTTCATTAATCCAAGCCACTTCAGCTTCAGCATTCACTGCTATTTTACCATCTTTCAGCACAACAGCATTTAAAAATTCGCGGGCACGCTGGCGGGAAATTACTCCACCATGAATACCATCACGTAAAGTATAATCTAAACGATCGGCGCAGAGCGCTGGCAAAGGCTGTTCTAAAATATCAAAGGTACCATGCAAAATCTGGCTAACATTATATCCATACTTCGACAATACACCCGGCACTTCCGATTTGCATAAAATTTCGGCAAAAACCTTTTCATGATAATCCTCATCGGTATTGTTGAAAACATAATCGCCCACGTGGGAAAAAGCGGTATGCGAAATATCGTGTAGCAGGCCTGCAATTTGCTCCAGTTCTGAACCACCAAGCATCCTGATCAACATGGTCACACCGATAGCATGCTCCAGCCGTGAATGGCAGATATCTGGATTAACCAAAAATATGGCACCACTTTGATGGATCCCACCCAACCTTTTTAAAGCATCAGTATTCAAGAGATCGGAAAACACCATGGGCAGCTCCATTTTGCCATATAAAAAATCGTTCACCTGGATCATATAACCGTGATTTAATTTAAGGAATAAAGAAAACAAAAATACTAAATTATTTAGTTAAAATCGAAATAGTTGCGACAAATAAAAATTTTAAAAACTAAAACAATTAGCTAAAAACCAACTTTCAATTATTTTGAAAGCTATTATTACAATTTCATGATCAACAAAAATCCGGTAAGAAAAACAAGCGATTTAATTAAACGTTATACTTGTAAAAAACAGCTATATGGCAACTGCTCAACAAATTAGAAAAGGGTATTTAGATTATGTTTTAACGAACGATGAAAAACCTAAATCGGTTTATATTTTTGTGAAAAAACTAAAAATTACCGAGGCCGATTTTTATCAGTTTTTTTCTTCTTTCGAAAGCATAGAAAAAACAATCTGGTTTGAATTCACATTCGAAACCATTAGTAAAATCAAAGATCAGGAAGTCTGGCTTCAGTACACGGCCAGAGAAAAAATGCTTTCTTTCTTTTATAGTTATCTGGAAAACCTGAAGAATGAGCGTAGTTTTGTAATTTATAGCTTAAAGCATCATAAAGGTAAATTTTCTACACCCGACGTACTGGCTGGAGTTAAACCGATTTTTGAAAACTTTGCACAAGAAATTATTGAAGAGGGTTTAGATAGCGGTGAACTTGCTGAACGCCGTTTTTTAAGCAAAAGGTACAAGGATGCCTTGTGGATCCAGTTTGCCTTTATTCTTAATTTCTGGATCAACGATGATAGTGAAGGTTTCGAAAAAAGCGACGAAGCCATAGAAAAGGGCATTAATGTTACTTTTGATCTTTTCCAGCATTCGCCAATTGATAATTTATTGGAATATGGGAAATTTTTATCGAGAAACGGAAAGTTTGCAGAAAAGATGAGGTTTTAAATACCAGATGAAGACACAAAAAAGTATTCCAACTACTAAAGTAGAGCGTTCGGCAAAATTCGTTAAAACAGGCATTCAGATCGGCGGTAATTATATTAAACATTATTCAAAAAAACTGTTCAACCCGGATATGGACCGTGAACAGCTTAATGAGGATAATGCAACTGATATATATAAATCGCTGAGCGAACTAAAAGGAAGTGCCTTAAAAATAGCACAAATGCTGAGCATGGATAAAAATATCCTGCCAAAATCTTACGTAGATAAGTTTAGCCAATCGCAATACAATGCACCTCCGCTTTCGGGTCCGTTAATTGTGCGCACTTTTACTAAAAATTTCGGTAAAACTCCCGAAAACATTTTCGATAGTTTTAATCTAAACTCCAGTAATGCAGCTTCCATCGGGCAAGTGCACCAGGCCACGCTTAATGGTAAAAAATTAGCCATAAAAATTCAGTATCCAGGTGTGGGCGACAGTATTTCATCTGATTTAAAACTGGTAAAACCTTTTGCATTCCGTTTACTAGGAATGTCTGAAAGAGAATTGAATATCTACATCAAAGAAGTGGAAGAGCGTTTGCTTGAAGAAACAGATTATGAACTGGAAGTTAAGCGTTCTATCGAATTTTCTGAAGCTTGTAAAAATCTTGATCATGTGGTTTTTCCCAAATATTATCCCGAATTTTCCGGCAAGCGTATCATCACTATGGATTGGATTGATGGCCAGCACTTAAAAGAATTTTTGCAGACCAATCCTCCTCAGGAACTCCGGAATAAAATCGGTCAGGCTTTATGGGATTTCTATAACTTTCAGCAACATGAACTCAGGGCTGTTCATGCAGATCCGCATCCTGGGAATTTCATGATCACTCCCGATGAAAATCTCGGCGTAATAGATTTTGGCTGTATTAAAGAGATGCCAGATGATTTTTATTATCCTTTCTTTTCCTTAATTTCTACTGATGTGATCAATGATAAAAATAAAACGATCGATGCCTTCAGAAAACTGGAAATGATCCATAAAGATGACTCTCCTGAGCAGGTTGAGTTTTATTATAAATCATACACGGAAATGATCAGTCTCTTTGCCAAACCTTATATCGGTACATCTTTTGATTTTAGTAAACCTGATTTTTTTGAGCAGCTGTACGCATATGGTGAAAAGATTTCTAAAATGCCAGAATTTAAACAGGCCCGCGGCGTAAAACATTTTATTTATGTTAACCGGACTAATTTTGGATTGTACCAGATTTTGCACGAGTTAAAGGCAACTGTACATACGGACACCTACAAACCAACTTTAGAAAGGTAACGATATGGAAAATTATTATACTGTAGGCTCTGTTAGTGATAACTTCTGATTTATTTTTCAAATAGAAACAATGTTTTATACAGCTTTTTAGCTGCTTTGGCAGTTGGTTCCATATCTTTTTCACAAAACAGACACCAAGCTGTATTAAGAATTAATTACACAAAGCTCCGGAAAAATCTTTTGAGGTATAAGCTTTAAATATCCTGTTTGCAGTTCCAACAGACTCACCCGATTTCGAGCCCGCTGTAATAGTCTTCGTTCCTTCCATTGCTTTTATAAGACTGCCATCCTTAACGTAAAACCGATATGCTGTTTTGGTAACCTTACCGATTGCAGGTCCGCCAACAATTGTCTCAAAACAAAAAATTACTTTACCCGATCGGTAATAGTATTCATTTACCCAACTCCCATCACCTATTGAACCTGATTCTACGATTTTAACGATGGCTTTTCCGTCAAAATAGTAATCTACTACCCCATCCTCCGTACAACCATCAGATTCATATGTGTAGTGTTCCTTTTTTAGCGGCTTTGAATTGATTTTATGCACATCCTGTCGAATCGTTAAAATTGCCTGATCGGCCATTTGTTTATTCGATGTTAAATTTTGTTTTGATGACGCAGGTTTCGTTATTTGGGCAAACACCCCATTTGTTAAAATAAAAAACAGCATAAATAGCACAACAGTTTTGCAAGAGGCCATAGCTATATTAATTGTTAAGTGAACAAGGTATGAGGATTAACAATTTATCTGCCATTCGGTTTATTATTGTGGTATTTTACAACCTAATGTGCATGTGATTATAGTTCATAACTGCAGGACACTTTTATATAGATCCGTCGTTTCGGGCGCGGTCTAGAAATCAATAAATTAAATCCCACAAAATACTTTTGTAGATTTCTCCATTCCGTTGCACTCCAGTTGAAATGACTATTGTGCTATTAAATAAACGCTAAGCGTTTTTCTTTACTACATTTACCAGGTGATCGATATCAAATGGTTTTTCGATATAATCGTCGGCTTTACAATCTTCTGCCTGTTGCGGTAAGTTATTTGATGTTGAGGTAAGTACTGCCGATACATCTTGCGTTTCAGGGTCAGATTTTAGTTCTTTAATCACCTGAGATCCTTTCTTTTTGCCTTTGATGTGATCATCCACAATCACCACATCAGGCTCAATTTCATCTATCTTTTCTATAGGCTCGGTTGTTAATGATGCGGTAACATCAAATCCCTCCTCTTCCAATACCTCGTCCATTATATCGAGGATATCTTTATTATCCTGAACAAGTACAACCTTTTTTTTCATAAATAAACAAGCCTAAATTCTCATTAAAGATAAAAAAAAAGCGCAATCCAAAAATAGATCTTAAAATATTTTACAAATGCTTGGTAAAAGTTTCAGGCTTTCGTCTTTAATTAATGCCTGTTCGTCGAGTATTAGCTATTGATTGTATAAAAGCGCAATGTGGCCTGCAACGTTTTTTATTTCATGGCGTCTTATCATCAAACACAAACAAAGAAATAAACATAAACAACTAACAAACAATTTATTAAAATTTAATTTTTAAATAAAGATATATGAAAACCCTAATTACTACTTCACTAATCGTTTTTGCCTTATTATCAGTTTTATCTATTACAAACGTTTCTGCAATAGAAAAAAATCCGGTTGCCACGATCAAAATACCGGCATTTAAAACAATTTCTGTAAAAGGAAATGTAGAAGTAACCATTATTCAGTGCGATCATGCTGGTATCTCCTATGGTGATGATAATACTGGAACGGTGAAAGTAACGCAAAACGGTGATCATTTAAAAATCATTTCAACCAGTACCGAAAAAGCAAAATTAACCGTTTACGTAAAAGATTTTTACAGAATTGAAGGTTCAGAAAATGCTATTGTTAAAACCGAAGGGAAACTGATCACTAAATATCTTCAAATCTTTTTAACAGGAAATGCCTATGCAGAAATCAACACCAGTTCTGAAGGTTTATATACTGTGATTTCAGATCATGCTGATTTAAAATTAAGTGGTTCTACTGACAACCATACTTTAGTAATGGGTAAATCACCAAAGTTGACCATAGATAAATTTGCAGCATTAAAAACCAACATCAGTTCGATAGAAACTGTTGCTGTTGAAAAAGAGTTAGCTTCAATCAAATAATATACAAACACGCAAATGAAACCAAGGCTTTCTGATTTGATCAGGGAGCCTTTTTTTTGCTAAATACTCAGGTTAAAATAAGCCACCTTCAACCGGCCCCATTTCAAGATAATTCCTATTCCAATCCTTTGGCAGCCATGGATGATCATCTTTCCTATTACCCTCGTTAGCCTGATTATCAGCAGGAGGTTCTACACTGTTATCTATTCCCTTTAAAAGATCGCCAGGCTTGATAATCGATTCATAATCCAAAAGTTCATCATATTCGCCGTATTTCGGTATATTTTTCCAATTCTGCGAAACATTTACAGGATGTGCAGCTTCCTTTTCTTCCCGTTCAATCTTGACAGATGGTTCACGAACAATAGTTTCTGTTGTAGCGTTAGATTTCCTTTAGGAGTGAAAACTAAATGTTGGTCCTGTAAAAGATCTTTTAACATCTCATCATTTTAACCGGCATAACTTCTAATCCATATCTCACTTCAAAACATTTTATCGCTGTTTTCTTTTTTAAAAACCATGCCCACAGTCCAAAACAGTTTTTCATTGAGAAATTTAATATGACAGTTTTTTCAGTATTAACAATATAGGCAAATGGCTCATTGTCTTTATATACTGTTGTAGGATACCAAAGGTTATGCTCATATGCATATTTTACCCAATCTTTAGTTGTTTTGCCATATTCTTTCCAAATTACTTTAGAGACATCTCCCTCAACCCTTGTTTTGATGCTATTTAAGCTTTACTCTTCATCCATTATTAAATAACGGACATCATTATAAAATCTATGATCAAATGTCATATTATTTACTTAAACTAATGTTTACCAACAATCAAATTCTAAAATCAGTTCTTTTCCCAATCAGGTGTAAGCCAAGGGCTAAAGGGCTTTCCTGGTGGATCATTAATTTCTGAGCTATTCCATTTAAATAATTCATCCAATTCTCCCCGTTTCCATCTTTCCATTTTCACCTGCCGGGAAACAGGCAAACACGCATATTTTACCCGTCGCCTTTGCAATATCATCTGCATGTTTAGCTAAGCCCTTTGCAAGCGCCTTTGCTCCTTGTTTGGTTAAGTACTTTGCCTGCACTTTTGAGTGCAGGCAGTAATCTAAGAATTACTATCCCAGGTTTTAAATAGAAATAAATTATACTTAAGCTAAGATTTCATGTCTAAAAAATCGCTGATTTCTATGGAGCGGTTAATGACTGATTGATCTAGTGTATCAAAAATCTTGCGGTCTGCAATTGAAAAAATTACACCATCACTTAATTCCTTCATTTCTTCTTCAGCTTTTAAAAATGTTAGAAGATTTTTATTTCTCGTATAATTTATCCATCCAACGGAAGGCTTAGCTTTCCGTCTGACCTTCACAAAAAATTTACCCGATATCGCGCTTGCATCTAGCACTTTTACTACTTTCGATATTTCTTCTATCAATCCAAATGTGTAAGCTGTAGTCAGCTTTTTTTGGTTTTTATCTGCAATCTTAATTGTTGCGGTAATACTTCCTGTTGCTCCCTGCGAAATTGTTAAACTAACTTCAGGAGTACTTTTTACATCTTCCCCCCACCAAAGAAAATTACAGATGAAAAGCCAATCCAAGATTTAGACTGTTCAGTTAAGGATTGATTACCTCTTCCAGAATTGTCATATACAATATCCTTTTGTTCATAATGATTAATTTTAACTGCTTTGCATCAAAATCTGACAGATCATTTTCAAAAAAGTAACTTATGCATGTATTCACATCAATAACAGTTACCAAATTAAATATGTCATCGTACGCTTTTAAACAAAAAATAATTTTCTTGCAGAAAGCAATGAATTCTTCTGCATTAATTTCTTCTTTAGCGATTGAAAAGTTCAATATTATTTTCTTTTCAATATCAATTTTGATCATTTATCCTTAACCTTCTTGATTAGAAATATGATTTTTGCTTCAAATTTATTTTAGTTCCAAAAAGTCTCTAATTTCTATTGCTTTATTAACATATTCAATGTCATTTGAATCAGGACAGTTTTCTTTTAATATTAATATAACTCCATTTGAGGTAAACTCCTTTACAACATTTACTGAAACCTCTTTTATTTTGAGACTATCCTTAATATAGGTGATCCATCCAATAGGAGGATCAAGATCTTTTTTATTTACTTTGTGAAAAAAGGGTTTTGTTAATATAGTACCGTCAATAGGTTGTAGAATTATTTGCAATTTTTTTAGCAATGCTACAGCAAATTGGATATTTATAAATTTTTCTATTTGTTCAGATGGAAACTCAAATATAAAAAATGAATATCTTGAACTTGATGTAGGTGAGACATCAATAGAAATATTAGCATTAGAATCTACCGAGCTATTTGGTGTATAAGATGTTCTAAAACCAAAAGGACTGATTGAATTATGGTGTAGCTCCTTATCCTCAGGATTTGGATTTATGTAAGCTATTTCTTCATCTTGTATCTGCTGAAATACTTTATCATAGAAATCTTCGTAATCATTTCTAAAATGCACAGCTGAATTTGTCCGTAGATTCCAACTGCCAAAATCAGAAAAATAACTATCAAAATTCATTAGAGATTTTAAGATTTTTTCACAAAAATTGATGTATTGATCTGCTGTTAGATCTGCCTTATCAAATCTTAATCTCAGCATAACTTTTTCTTTCATGTAGCGTAAGTCTTTTATTTAGGTGTTACAATCACGTCTATGTTTATTCCTTCTTCAGCAAAAATTTCTCTTAACTGCGATGCTTTTTCTTCTGTAGGAACATGGTATTCTAATTTACTTCCTACTTCATTTGCAATATCAGCATCTATCTTTGCATGATTAATTTCTGACTGCCTTGCTGCTTTTTCCCATGGTTTATTCCCTGAAGGCGGCCATTTATTCCAGTCCTTCGCATCTTTCAGCGTATTGGTTTCAGGATCATATCCATCAAATTTTTTCTCTCCACTCTTCATCTTATCAGTCTTCACTACATATTCCGTGTCTTTTGGTGCTCCGGTAACCTTTTCTTGATATGCAGCGCCTTTTTGAGGTGTCGGACGGGTTTCCCATGTTCCTGGTCCACCATCTGATTGCCCATTTTTAAATGAAGGTTTTTTAGCCTCATAAGCTTTCCCGTCTTTGCCTTTAGCAAGAGCCTCTTCTATCGGCTGTCCATTCTCTACTGGTTTAACTTCTTCTTCTTTTGGTTTTGCCTGTTCTTCTTTAGGCGCTACAGGTTCTTCTTTATTACCCCCGGCAGGTTCTTCTTTTGGTGGTGTATCGGGTTTCGCACCAGGCACCCGTAAATTTAAGAAATAAAGTAACAACATGGCATCCATGGGTTCGGCACTTCCGCTGGCTATTCTTTTTATACTTCCATATTCGGGAAAAGCCGCATTACCAAAAGCTGCATCGCGTTCCTCTACATTGTTGATATCGATCTGCCCAAGTGCTTGCTGGTTGGATACGGCATTTGCGCCAAAGTACAAACGGGCAGCCATCCCCCATCCAGTTATCGAACCCAAAATATTTGTGCCCACACTAGCTAAAGTGGGTAAAGCCAATGCAGCCGAGCCCGATAATACTGCACCACCCAAACCTATTAATGCACCTCCAAGTGCACCTAAAATTACGGTTTCGCCAAAATTGCCAATTCCTACACGCAAGGCATCCCACCAGTTTTTAACATTGGGGGCATGCACAATTTTTGAGCCAAATACGGGGCATTCCATCGTACTTCCGGTAGTGAGTGTTTTTTGCCCACCAATCATCAAATTACTTTTATCGCCCAGCCAGGTCCGTGCAATTGCAGCTTTCTGTCCACAAACCAAACCGCCAACAATACTCCCAAAAGCCGCACCAGCTGCGCCTGCAGCTGCACCAACTGCAACCAAAACACCTAGCGCTGCACCACCAGTAGCAACAATTAATACTGCAACTACAGCTGCAATCAGCGCCATAATAAGCATAATCCATTTGCACACAAAATCGCCCATTGAGGCAGTTGCTGTATCGCTTTTAATCAGGTATTTTTTACTGTCTTTCTGTTCAGCAATCCGTTGTATACTCTGCATCTGGGCTGGCATGATACCGCCGGTGCACATCCAGTAATCCTCTTCTGTGGCAATTTTATTTCCCATGACAAATTAATCTAACAGGCTAAACCTTCCTTTTTCATGCGTTTCTTCAGGTGTTCTTTCTGTATCTTTTACAGGATTTGGCTCCTGTTCAACTTCCTGGTTATCGGCCATAATCTCATAAATCATTTTTGCCTTTAAAAACTCAGGGTGCACAACTTCTTCTTTCGTTACCAGACCATTTAAAACCCTTCCGCTCCTATAATCGATCTGGTAGCTCGCTTCATCTCTAACCTGGGGTTTGTGTCCTGCAATTTCCGTTATCGGAAAGCTGCCGTAGGCGTTTTTGATCCAGGCTTGATCAAAATTTTCAGTAGCATGGCCAACGATACTGATATTGGCTTTTCCTCCCATTGGTGACAACGGGTTTTCGGTAGTTACTGCATAACTCCAACTAATGTTTTCCTGTGCAAAAAGGCTTTTTTTCCTGATATTTTTACCCCCAGGCAGACTTAAGCCTAAATAAGCATTAAAAAAAACCTCAAAAAACTCATTTCCTTTTACTGCGGCCTTAATATTATCGGGATTGTTAAAAAGCTCATCATTTAAAGCGATTATGCCTTTCATATTATCGTGCCTGGTTTGAATGGCTTCCATTTCAGACTTTACCTGTGACCATTTGCGCTGTATTTCTGATATGTTTTTAACTTCAATCAGTTGACCATCTTTACCAACCAGCATATTTAACTCACTATACATCCTTTTAAAGGCATTATTAAATGCATTTAAATCGCGCATGTTAGGGTTATTACTTTCTTTCAAAACGTTATCCAAACTCAGCAATTCAATCTGATAGCCTTCATCTGTTATTTTTAAAACACGAACATCCCACCTAAATTCCGTAATGGTTTTAACGACAAGGCTGCTCATTACGATCTCCGAAGTTTGTGTTACCAGATATCTTTCATTAAAACATCTGCTGATTTGAATTTTTTTATGCGTGTTTTCAGCTGAATTCCAAAACATATTTTCCAAGTTTAGTTGATGAAGACATCCCCGCCATCGATTGTAGTTGCACCACCAGTAACATGATTGGTTCCTGTTATTGTATTTTTAGATCCCGTAATGGTATTGGTTGTAGATGTAATCTTCATATCCTGTGTATTTACATTGGTCTCTTTACCATTGATATCGATCTTACTTGATTTAGCCCCATCCTTTTGTGAAATCTCGATCTTATCAGCATGGATTAAAATCTGGTCTTTCTCGAGCGTGATAGAAGAAGAGCCATTGGTAAGCACTACGGTTTGGGTAGACGTTACTGTTACTTTGTTATTGCCATCCACTATAATATGGTTGCCGCCTGTTTTATCTTTAATCGTAATACCACCGCCATCGTTCAACTGAACAGTATGTCCACTTTTCGAGGTTAAACTTTTGCTATTATTACTGGCGCTTCCACCACTTCCACTTTTGCCATGAAATACAGAACCCAAAACAATTGGCCGTGCAATGTTTCCTTCTTCAAAAGTTAAGGCTACCTGATCGCCGATTTCAGGGATAAATACAAACCCCCTGTTTTTGCTCACTTTATCGCTACTTCCGGCGTCTGGAGTTATAACCCGCAGCCACTCCGTAACATCATTGGTTTTACATTCCCATTTTAATTTTACCTTAATGCGGCCCTGACCTTGCGGATCTGCATTATCAACAACATCTGCCAATTGCATATCGGGACTTGGTTTAGTATAGTTTTTAACTGAAAGCCGTTCTGTTGTGGCTACTACCCCTTGAAAAGTATTGTAGTATTTACCCGTACCATCAATATCGTGATTAATAGTAGTGATCAAAAATTTACCCAGACTCTCAGTAGAAAATGAAAGTTCTTTTCTGATACTCATTGTAATTTCTGCAATACTACCAATACTCAGCGCAGCATTATCGCCGCTTGCATTAACTTTTAACAGATTGCTAATGTGTGCTTTTTCTTCATTCTGCACATGACTTTTAATATCGTTGCTGTTATCAACGCGGATAAGCGCGGGTTGGTTAAAAGTTTTGCTGTACATTGTGTTTGATACCTGTATGGCATGTGCCAAATCTGGTGATCCATCACTAATGCCACTGCTTTCGCCCTGTAGCATTTCATCCTTCTTGGGGTTATAGGCAAAACGTTTGTTTTTGATCGGCGCAATTTCCATCGCGTACTGCAGATTCTGTACGTCGCGGCCATAAATTAAGGCAATTTCTTTTTGATCATCTGGTTTACCAAAATTCAGTTGCTTACCATCATAATAAAACCATTCATGGTATTCGCCCGAAAGCCTGTTCAGGAAATCGAAATCACTTTCACGGTATTGGATCAGATAATCAATAGGTTCTTTTCTCGCCGCATTGGCTACGATTTTAATATCGTTTGACGGCACATCAGAGGTGGCAAGATTTACAATTGTATTTAAGTCTTTATCAAGATAAGAACCCAAATCTGGTCCTCGGTCAATCAAAATGGTTGGGCTGTAACCGCTTACGATCAGTATACCATGATAACCATGGCTCTGCGCCAGTTCGACTTTTGTTACCATGCCTGCAAATTCCTGTAAACTGTCCGGGTCGTAACCGAAAGAAGCGGTGAGGGTTTTTCCTACAAAATCCCGACTATCGTCTAAGCTGATCATTCCGGGTAAACCCATCTGATCATGGTTAAACCGCAGCTCAAAATAATGATGGGCATTAAAGGCCTGCTTTAAACTGAAAGAAGCAAAATGGGTAATGGCCTTATCTTCTATGTTTATTTCGGTGATTAATTTCTTTTCCATATCAACTTATAATCGTTTGTGCCTATTTGAACATTCCATCCCGAAAGGTTAAAACGCTTCTCTTCCCCGTAAGTGCAGAACCGTTTTTTGTCTCATTTACCACTGGATAGCTAATAGTTTTATTTTTAGCATTATAGGTTATGGCCAGCTGTGCCAGTATTTTTTCTTTATCCTGGTCTTCCTTAAGTTCTGCAGAGGCGAATAACTGTGTTTTAACCGCTTTACCTATTTTGAACAATGCTTTATCTATACTAAATTTTGCATGATCGATCACCAGCGTATGGCTTACTGTATAAGGTTCAGTTCCACTCATTTGTCCATACCCGATAAAGAGATATTTTTTTTGAGGCGTTGTGTTTAAGGCATAAATGTGATCAAAAAATGGCGTAGGGCTGCCCTCATCATCTTTATCCTGATAAAGACTGTTAAACAAAAGGGCTGTTACTTCATTATTTTCATCCTTATATTGAATAATATTCTGCACATGCCACATAGAGCCGGAATAAGGCGAAAGCCAATAAAACACCCTGAGTTTACCATCATCTGCTGTCAACATTTGAATATCGTATTTCTTCAAATTGGTGAAGTTGGTTTCAAATGTCTTTGGCTTTTTTAAGGCTTCAACAAACGCATTTATAAACATCTGCTCAGGCTCCGTATTGCCGTCATTTCTATAACTTTCTACTGATGCCAGCATTCGGATCGCCAGTTTTTCCAGCGTATCTGTTCTGGCAGGAACTGAATCTGATTTTTGACGTGTAACAGTAGCTGTATCATTAACTTTTTCAAGCTGCTGACCATCATGCTTTGCCCCACAAGAAAACAGTAAAAAAGCTAAAAAAGAAAATAAAATGCCGGTTGTTTTCATATCATTGCCTTGGTATATTGATTATTCCTCTGTTTTCCATTGCCTTTAAAATAACAGCGGTTCCGATCTGCTTATTTACATAATCGAGACTAAAAACATGATCTCTTGGGAAACCTCCTTTAGTGTACAGGTTAGAGCCACCCCACAAGTATGGAGAATTGATGTTATTATTTTGGTAAGCTTTGGCTATACCATTGTATTGTTCTAAACGCAGTAGAACTTTAGGTAATGACCAAACAGTCTCTTTATCCAGACCACGCAACTTCAGGGCATCTACGGCACTTTCTTCAAAGGTAAATGGCGGCCCATGGCCAATTTTTGGCCTATTTGCAGGATGCTGCCTGGTAAAGCCACTTAATGGATCGCCATTGTGCAGGTGTTTGGTAAAATCGGAATTACTTTCCCGGTAATGCACACAGGCAATAAAATACCATGGTATACCACTGGTTTCAGAAAAAAGACCTGTATCTGAAAATGATCTGCTAAAAAAACCATTTGCTATTTTTGGATTCTTCTCGAGAAGCCTGTCCTCAGGCTCGGTAAAAAAGCAGGCATTACGATAAGTATATTCTGTTAAATTAAGCAATTTATTCCTAATCGCCTGATATCGTGATTTATTGCTTAATATTTTATTGTCAACAATCCGGTTGATCTCTGCAGATTTTAAAGGAGAAATTGTACAACGATTAAACAGGTTTATATATTCCAAGTCAGTAGCCATAGGTAGCTTTTTTGATCACGTCCCAAAAACAAAAAATCGTTATCAGTACCAGCACCTGGCCGGAAACTGATAACGATTTCAGATCTAATTATGCTTTAGGCCAGTCGTTTTCGTGTTCGGCATTGCCTAGTTTTAGCTTACGTGCCGATACCACAAAACTTAAAGTCATCGGTGTATTGTCGTTTACCGCAATGCCTTCATTATATTGAATGATGTAACCATCTTCAAAAGACAGTTCCTTCATTTTTGCATCTTCTTCGCCTTTTTTGAAAATGATGTTGCCTGAAAGCGGCTTGTACTGGTTGTTAACCATTGATTCGATCACCGAAGTATCTTCTGTAGATTCGATCTCGATGTGGATGGTACCACCATAAACGCCTGAAGATGGACGGCCTTTTGCGTCCACATCTCTATTTAATGAAAAGCTGCACTGTAGTACATCAAATTCTTTTGATCCTAAGTTTAAACGGGTTTTGAATGCCATTGTAGTAAAATTTAAATATTTTAAAATGAATGAATTCTTAAGAGCATGGGGTTCGGCGTATCGCGTTAAGCGTTTGAAACCTTTTAGTTAAACTGTTTAGCGTTTCGCGCGTGGCGTTAGGCGTTTAAACCTTACACCTTATACCTTCCTACCCTCAAACTCAATTAGGCCTTCGGCCAGTCGTTAAGGTGCTCTGCGTTTCCTAATTTTAGCTTGCGGGCTGAAATCTGGAATTTAAGCGTCATCGGGTGATCGCCCACAATGTTGATTCCTTCGGAATATTTAACAATGTAGCCATCTTCGAAATGAACTTCTTTCATTTTGGCATCTTCCTCTGTTTTCTTGATCAGAAGAGTTCCTGTAATAGGTTTGTACTGGTTGTTTACCATCGCCTCGATAATTGAGGTGTCTTCTGTTGATTCGATCTCAATGTCGATGGTACCGCCGTAAACTCCGGAAGAGGGTCTTCCTTTTGCATCTACATCGCGGTTTAACGCATAGGCACAGTTGAGCACATCGTACTCCTTGCCCGAAAAATTTAATCTAGCTTTGAAAGCCATAGTTTTAAAATTTAAAGGTTAAAAATTTGATTATCAGTAGCCTCCGCTACTACAACCACTTGACCAAAGATCAAGCCAATTATTTATATCACACTAATAATGAAGGGGTAACAAAATTCAAAAAAGGTTCAGAAAGCTTTATTGGGAATTAGAAAAGGTATTTTACAGAAAATAAAAATGTTGAAAAATTTTAAACCTGTCCCGATCAGACAAAAAAATTAATTAAAAATATACAACAAATGTGTAATAATTCTACAAATTGATACATTTATCACCAATGTATTTTAGCGTAAAAACAAAAAATCCCCCAATTAATTTGGAGGATTTATATTTGGTTAAAAGCGGGCTAATGCTGTAATACTTTAGCAATTTCCTTTTCGATAGATTTAATCTCTTTAGGTTTAAGTTTTTTAGCAGCATTTGTTTTGGTTACTACTTTATTTTCGGTGTATTTTACACCTACCCTTAAGGCTTTTAAACCTGATACACCTTGAAGTTCATCCAATTCGAGCTGTTCCAAATCATCATTTAAATAACCTTGAACCTGCATGTATTTAATGTACTCAATATATTCCTTGGCTTCTTCCGGATTAAAGTAAACCATAGAAATTTTATGCGGCTGTGTTAAGCGCTCTGTAGTACCCTTTATCAGCACTTTATCAATCCGCTTTTTAACTACTTCGTAACGGATGTTATAAGCGCCTTCTACATCAAACCGGCGCTCATCGTTCCTGAAACTAATGTCAATAGCATTCGAATGAATAAAAATCAATTGCGTAGTTTCGAGTGCACATGGCATTTCTGCAATTAAACTTTTAGATAACCGGGCAATATCAACCATTGAGGTAAGCTGCCATAAACGGATATTCTTTAGGTAAAGTAAATCAAACGGTTTCTCCGGCGCAATGTCCTGACCGATGTAAATATCGTATTCTACACCGTCTGTCCTGAATTTGGCAAAATAGCAAGGATAAGAAGCCTGCAGCTTCGATTGCGATTTTTCCAGGTACTGGCTTACTTCGGTATTGATCAGCTGCATAGAAACTTCAAGCTGCCTGCGGTTTTCGAATGCGGCACCGGTTTCTGGCACCACCACTTCAAAATACTGATCGATTACCTCAGCTGTTTTTGGATGGTTTCCTTTAATGATCGACAGGAAGGGATAAACCTCAACTTCCAAAAATTCGTTCAGCTGGCTTTCTTCATTGGACGAAGCAAAATCGCCTATTCTTTTAATCCAGTCTTTACAGTTAAAAATCAGCTTATCGATAAGTTCTAAAGAAACATTTTTGCGGATACATTTTAGGGTATCAATTAAGGCATTCAACTGAACTTCCATATCATTTTTCAACGCTCTGTTACGCTCAGTAGTAGAGTTGCGGATATCTATAGCACCAAAAAGCGGATATAAATGCTTAAAGGTAATGGTTTCAATTTCTTTTAATTTGTGATAACCATTATTCTGCTGCAGGAAATGCCAAACAGCCTCGTTAAATTTCCATTGAACAGAAGGTTGCAGGGCCGTAAATTTATCCATCAGAATTTCGTCCATTCTGGCATTAAATTCTTCAATACTATATTGAAAAAGCTGACCGATCAACGGCATTGCCGGACGTAACCTTGATAACAACTTATCATCAACTGCTACTTCATCTGTAGAATATACTTCCAATACACCTGCCAACTCCTTGTTGTAATAAATAGGCAGAACTGAATAAGAACTAACACCGGCAGCTTTTAAAACCTTTAGAAAAGGATCTTTATCCAGTTGATCTTCTTTTATGGTACTTACAAAGATAGAACGCGGGTTTTCTTTGTACTTATCAACCAGAGCATAAAAAACTTCTTCTTCCAGATTAGAAGCTTTTGCAGAATTGATCAGCATACTTTGCGAAAACTCCTGATTATCGAATACCAGCTTATTGTTAACCGTTAAAAAAGGCATTAAGCCAAATTCTAACCTGCTGTTACCGCTCAGTGTTTTTAATGCATGTATCACATGGCTATACGCTTCGGTCTGGTAATTATGATCAACCAGTGCTCCACGAATGCCTTCAATAGAATGTTGTAAAGTAACATCGGTTATGGAAATGATGCTAAAGCCTTCAAAATGAAAATTTGACAAAGGCAGGTGTTCTATCAGATATTCTAATTCTGTTTCTTCCTGAAAATGTTTACTTAAAGCTTCAAAATTAAGTTCAGGCAAATCGCCCTTGTGCATAATTTCTACAAATTTGGTATCCGTTTGGATGTTATAGTATTGCGTAAGCTTCGTTTCCTCGTTGATATGAGCATAAATAATATCATCTTTTAGTACCGAAGTAAAATTATAGAAACGACCCAGAATAATATTGTAGATAAACTTAAGCTGTTTTTTCTCCACAGGCTCATTATCCTTGGTTACCTTATTTTTAGGATCATGATCCTTAAAAAATTTATAAAATGCATTGGTGCTAAAGAAAATCTGATCTGGAATGGGTGTACTTAATGCCCAGAACAAATCATTTTCGTTATCCATTAAAGGTGTTAGAATAGTAAAAATCAATTCTAAAGTATCTTTATATTGGGATAAATCTTCAGGGCTGATGTTGCCAAGCAGCACATCGTCTTTTTCGATTTTTTGAAGTAAAAACCTGTAAAATTCAGATTTTACCGATTTTTCTGTTTTCAGCCTACCTTTTAAATACTCCACAAGGGGGCGGAAAGACAGAGATGATTCTACCTGGCAATGTATACATTCGTTTTTATGTATTTGTATGACATTGGTATTCATTGTATAAGTTCTGCTATAGGGTAAAAATTATATTTATCTAATGTGTTACTAATCAACTGCAAAGATAGCTACTACCCATATGTTGTTAGTCTGCTGAACGTAAATACTTCAGTAAAACATCCATCATAATGTTACACAAATTTAGTACCTAAAATTGAGTGATACGTACGGATACCAGCCATCTGTTGAATGTCCCATCACAAATCGTACAACTGTGAGTGATGCGGGCGCAAAATAAACCCCTCCTCCTACACCATGATGCCATATTGTTGATTTTTCGTCACGTTTCCAAACCCTGCCCACATCATAAAAACCGAGCAAGCCAACTTGTCCGGGTAAAACATAGCTGACTAAATCGCCAAGCTTCGCCCTGAGTTCTAAGTTGTTGTAAAACATATGTTCGCCAGCAAACCTAAATTGCCGATAGCCTAAAAGATTCCCCTGGCCGCCTAAAAATAAAGCCTGGTAAAATGCAGGCTTACCCACGGTTACCCCGCCACCGAAACGATCGGCCAGAATGAAGTTTTTCCTGCCATCCAGATTTTTATATAATGCTATACTCGCCGTAAACTGCCCATAAGAGTTAGAATACTTATTTACGCCTTTGTAGCCCAGAAGTTTAAAATCTACAAAGCTGCCCAGGGTTGGCAAAAGGTCATTATCGCGGGTATTATTGGTAAAGCTAACAAATGCACCGGCAAACATCTTTTCATTGCTAACGGTAAGTGAATCGGAAGAATGCAATAGTGATGGATTTTCGATAAAACGGCCATTGTTATCTTCCTGATTATATTTATAATATTGATATGAAGGCCCAACACTAAAAGTAGATTTAGGGCGGCGCCAGCGGATGGCAGCATCTACCTGATACAGGTTAAAACGCGCACGGTAGTACCTGATATCATCATCATCATCACGGTGCTCATCAAAATGGGTTTCGTTACCAAAACCAAAGAAATTCTGTGTATTGTTTGGGGCGAAGGCATCGGCCTTCAGTACAAAATCGCCTTTACCCAAAGCTTTTAACCACTCCCCTTTATAATTAAACCTAAAAGCTTTGGTAGAAAAAGAATGCAAAAACGAAACTGTTTGCGAGTTGCCGTAAGGTTTTTTTCTGAAACCGGGATTAGTTTGTTTATAGACCAAGCCCAATAAAACTCCATCATCCTGATTATAACCAGCATTTAAGACTACAGAATTCCGTCGGTACATATCTTTAGGGATGTAGCTAAAATTTGAAGTATCGTTGGAGATAATTTTCCTGATTTTATCCTGGTCGTTACCTAAATAAGTGGCCTTATCGGTTCTACCGTATAACCTTACGGTTCCGTTGCTGTTTGCAAAATCGTAAACTTTATTACCTTTTCCCCCGATAATCCGCAGTTTAATCTTCGAATTTTTATTATCCAAAATCAGGCTATCATTGCCATTGTGCATATATACCCTGATCTCTTTGGTTACTTTCGGATCAAATTTCCGATCAAAAAGTTTGTCTTTGATATTACCTTCTTTAGAGATTTTATTGATTTTTACACGTAGCCCATTATCAGCCGCATCTGTGATCTGAATCAGTTCATTCTTATTGGTTACCTCTATGTCTACAATGCGGTTAAAGAAATGATAATACTGGTTCATTAATTTTGGCAGCGTAGCAATCCGGTTACGCAGCTGTGCCATAAAGGCATCGTGATGTAATGAATAACTCGGCTCAGGAAGTTTTTTCAATGCTTTTTCGAAAATGGCGTCATTATAATTTGCACAAAAATCTTTCACAATTTTATCAAATTCCTGCTCTTCAATATCTGCAGTCCAGCGGCTGCTGATTTCTCTTCCCTCCCATAAAAACCAATTGATATCTTTTATTCCACGCTCATAACCCTGCATCATTGGCAATAACGAAGAAGATTGTGTGTAACGTTGTAAAAGGCCGTCTGATCTGAAAAATACCTGATCGCGATCTCTCGGCACCGGCGAATATACAGCGCCATCTTTGGTCTTGGTTTCTCTCCAGCGCCACTGGTCTTCGTGCCTGTCCCAATCGCCCAATAACACATCAAATGCCCTTGCCCTTACCCAGGCTGGTCCGTCTAATCTGTTATCGTTATCTTCCGTTAGCTTTTTATCCATTTTCGGAGAACTGTCTGATTCTCCCGTTGGTTCCCTTTCTTCGAACAAGCACAAAGTATTGGCAAATGCGGGTTCAAATTCGCCCAGGTTATCATCCGGAGAAACCCAGCCAATAACCGGGTTACTGTGTGCAATGCCAGCAGCTTTAGCCAGTTCGGGAACTACGAGTGCCGAAAACGGATGTTGCGCCGACATATTATCCTTTAAAATATCTCTGGCAAAAGTTTCGCGCAATGCTGCAGGTAACAATACTTCCGGAAATTTTTCTACGCTCCGCAGTACATATTCTTTACCATTTTTATCTTCTAAACGTAACGACCGCGATTGATTACCTCCTCCACGTTTTGTTGCTTTTAAGCCACCCATCATCTGAGAAATGCGCAGTACAGGTACCTTTGTTTTTGCAGCATATTCTTTGCGGTAATTTTCGCCAAAGATGATGCGGTGAAAACGACCAACGCTATCATACTCCGGCTTTACGCGTACAAATACACTGTCAGCTGTAATGGGCTTATCTCTGTTTCTTAACTTTTGTTGGATGGTTTCGAACTTTTTGGTGTAACTGTAAACTTTTTTAACGCTCGTATCTGAATAGATATAATATTCGTAGCGCATATCGTTGTTTTTTAGTTGATCTGCCACAACATACCCCTGTTGCATCTCATGAAACAACGATGTTTTACCTTCTTTATTTGGTGATACTTTTGACCCCGAACCGCTGATAACCTGCAGTTGTTTCCCTTTAATTAACTGAAGGCCATGCTCGTGCCCTGCAACATACGTTACATTTGGATAATCGCCAAACACACCCGTAACGGATTTGATCATATCCTTATAAGCCGGATGGTTTAAATCTTCGGGACTTAACAAAGTAGAACGTAATAATGGATAAACAGAGCCTAAGCCCGGCAAAGGGATGTATAGATTTTTATTTAAAGACGTTAATGGAAAAAGATGGTTTCTTAAGTTAAAATAACCACCATGAGGGCCATAACTCTGAAAGGGATGGTGTGACGCCAGAAGAATTACCTTATCTTTATTTTCAGCTAATAACTCTTCCATTTTGACGAGCACCTCATCTTTAGTGTGGCACTCACAATCGTCATTGGGGTTAGATTTATTGTATGGAAATAACCACCATTCGCTATCATAGGCAATGATGGTGAGTTTATCTGTTAATTTAATGGCTATGGGATCGGGGCAGCCGTTATCGGGAATGAGTTTAAGCAGAGGATCGTTCTGTTCCCTTAAATAATCGCCCTGTGCTTTTATTTTGGCCAGACCTTTGGGTCCTGATTTATCCCAATCGTGGTTGCCCGGAATAAAATAAACCGCAGCACCCATTTTACGCATAGGTTCGAACTGCGAACGCAGAATTTTTTTGGTTTCCTCTTCTTCTACACTACCGGGCAAACCCATTCCGGTGGGATAAATATTATCCCCCAGATACAAAACAGTGGTTTTTTTGGGAAGGATCTGCTTGGCTGCATTTTTTAAATCCTGCATTTGTGCAGGGTTCATCTCGCCTGCATCGCCAAAAAGAATTACACGGTACTTTACATCATCCTGCGCCAAGACAACGAAGTTGATTAAAAATAAGATGGTAAAAAGGGTAAAATTTTTAATCATAGACTCAGCATTTGTATAAAGGTAGTTATTTTAAAATATTTCATTACTACTCATAAGTGTGTCGTCATGCTGATCTAATCGCTATCGGATTTATTTCAGGCTCTATTTATAGGGAAAGATGCTGAAACAAGTTCAGCATGACGATTTTTTCAGGAAAGAAATACTTACTTTTTCAATTTAAACATTAAAATATTTCCAGCGGCAAGGGTTCCCCCCTCATTAGAAATATAAAGGTTATTATCACGATCAAAGGCGATGCCTTCCGGCTGGTTAAATAACTGCTCATCTAAGGGATATGTTGCTTTAACTTTAAAATCAGGGTCTGTAATCACCAACAGTTTATTTACTGATGAAAGAACGTACCACTCATTAGTTTTTACATTTTTAGCCAGAGCAGACGGACGGAACCTGGATTTTGAACTTCCGGATGCTTTTTCGATTGCTTTATGAGAGAGGCTAAATTCTCCGGCTGCTGTTAACGAAGCATCATCTGCAACTTTAAACCCATAAATACTGGATGCTTTTGCTTTAGAATCGGGTTTACTATCTTTGGTTAGCACATAGATCATATTGTTTTTTTCATCTGCTGCCAATCCTTCATATTCAGCTTTTGGTACAAGATCTTTGGTTTTGGCTACGTTATTTGCTTTAGGCTTGCCTAATTCAGTAATTGGAAAAGTATGTAGTTCTCCATTGCTTTTTAATACAATGAAATAATTTTTGATGATGGTTACATCTTCATAATCGCCTTTGCTTCCAAATTTTGTAAATTTCGATTCTTTATCACCCAAACCTAAATGGAAGAGGTCGCCATCCTCATCCTGAATGGCAAACACCTCTTTAGGATCGCCGTTGTGGAATACAATACCTGAAATTTCAAAAAGATTTTGCGGCATATTATATTTTACCGGATTGGCCAGATCGTAAGGCAGGTCCGTTTTTTCTGCTTCATGTGTAGAAGCGGTTGCTGCAGCATCGTTTTTCTGATCATCACGGTTGCCGTTAACGCACGATACGCTAAAAAAAGCTGAAGCGAGTAAAAGACCTGAAGCTAGAAAAGTTTTATTGTATTTCATAAGGGTAAAATTTAATCTTTAACTGTTTTTATTTATCGGTCGTCATTCCCGCGCAGGCGGGAATCGTAATGCAATAGGTTTAAGATTCCCAATCAAGTTGGGAATGACGACCTTACCAAGCTGTATTTAATCTTTTTTCAATAATTCGTAAATGGCATGCTGAGAAGAAACCAGCTTTTGGCCGGCTTCAACAGGAATATTATCCATGTTTTCATCTATACAAACCGCCTGTATGTTATCTTGTTTTTGGATTTCGATCATTTCTATAATTTCCTTTTTAATCTGCTCATCATATACCGGGAAACAAACTTCAATTCTTCTGTAAATATTCCGGTTCATCCAATCGGCAGAGCCTAAATAAACATCATACTTACCGAGGTTATTAAAAATAAAAACACGTCCATGTTCGAGATAACGATCTACAATACGGATGACTTTAATATTTTCACTCATCCCTGCTACACCCGGAATTAAACGGCAAATGCTCCGTACAATCATATCGATTTTTACGCCTGCCTGTGAGGCTTCGTAAAGTTTATTGATCAATACTTTCTCTTCGAGGTTATTCATTTTAATGGTAATACCTGATGATTTACCTTGTTTGGCATGTTCAATTTCCCGATCAATCAGGTTAAGAAAAACCTGCTGTAAATTAAACTGAGCCACCAACAGATGATTAAATTTAACCTGATCTGAAGACGTTGGCTTCACCCGTTTGGCCAGAAAAATAAAAAGCAACTCTACTTCCCGCAACATCTCTTTATTGGCCGTCATTAAAATATGATCGGTATAAAAGGCAGCGGTGCTTTCATTAAAGTTTCCGGTAGCAAACAAACCCACATAACGCATTCTGTTCCCCATCTGGCGTTTTACCAGGGCTACTTTAGCATGAACTTTTAGCGCGGTAACACTATAAATAATATCAACGCCTACATCCTTCATTTTTTTTGCCCACTTAATGTTATTGGCTTCATCAAAGCGGGCTTTAAGCTCAACCAGAACGGTCACTTTTTTGCCGTTTTTTGCTGCACTAATTAAAGCATTGACAATTTTAGAATCGCTGGCTACCCGATAAAGTGTAACGTAGATTTCCTTCACTTCGGCATCAATGGCGGCTTCATTAAAAAAGCGCAATACACTATCATAACTCTGGTAAGGTGTATGTACAATAATATCGTTTTTATAAATAGCCTCGGTCAACGATCCGTCAATCAGGTCGGTATTACAAAGTTTTGGCCAATTCTGGTTGGATAACTTTTGTGAACTGACCGGAAAGCCCATAAAATCTTTCAGGTTGTGGTACCGCCCACCTTCCATCCTGTTCGCCTTTTTAAGGTTAAACAATTTTTTTAGCAGTTCAAATACATTAGCCGGTATACCGGGTTGATGGAGAAAACGTGTGGCCAAACCTAAATCGCGTTTCAACAATTGTTTTTCGAGCTGTTCGGATAAACTACCTCCATATTCATCTTTGAGATCTAATTCTGCATCTCTGGTAATTTTAAAGCTATAACATCCGGTTACTTCATCGCGTGGAAAAACACGTTCTAAATGAAAACGCACAATATCATCCAGAAACACCACAAAGGTTTCATCTCCTGATTCTACCTTGTAAAAACGGGGCAACTGGCTGGAGGGGATATTCAAAATCACCACTTCTGCATCTTTTTTCTTTTTTAACGTGATCAAAAAATACAGCTCATTATTGGAAGGAAAAAAATCGGAGTCGGCATTCAGGTATACCGGCTGCAAGAAAGCCATTACCTGGCTTAAAAAATAGCGGGTAATACTTTTCTGAATTTCTGCCGGAAACGGCTCCCCGTAAATTAAATTTATCTTATTTTGTTTGAGCATGGGAATAAGCGCTGATTGAAGCACTTTACCATATCGCTGTTGCTGATCGGAAATAAGCTGATTGGCTGTATTCAACAAATTATCATCAATCTTGATATCGTTATCTTCTTTGTTGCTCAATTTCTCCAAAGCGAGTAATACGGGCATCCTTACACGATAAAATTCATCGAGGTTGGAAGAGAATATGGATAAGAATTTAATCCGCTCCAGAAGCGGAACGGTACTTCGCTCTGCTTCCATTAAGATCCGTTCGTTAAACTTTAACCAGCTTAAATCCCTATTAAAAAAAGAGGTTTCTATTAACTGTTCCATTAAAGTTTACCGTAAGCTGCGTAAGCAATTACAAATGCCAATACGGCTGCAATTAAACCAAACATAAAAATATTATAGGCCAGGCGGATGAGTTTATATTTTCTGCCCAACACCACGCCTTGTGAGTACACATCGGTAATTAATGTGCCGTATAAAAAATCCTTATCGTTCATCACCTTAATCATCCCATCGGTATAACTGGGCAGGCTCATTTTGTAAAAATTGCCGAAAAATAACAGGTTTACCTTTTTCTTATCCATATCTTCCTGTGTAAATTCTCCTTTTGGAATGGACGGACGGGTTGATAAAATGGAAACGACCACGCAGGTTAAACTGACCAATAATAAAATAAATGTCGGGATAATCAGGTTGCCATGATCTTCCAACCGCCTTAACAATAAACTCACAATCAGAGACAGCATAATAGAATTTACGGTAATGAGGATGTGCGCTTTATTATCAGCCATATCGCTCAATCTTTGGTTATTGGCGGAGGTAATCCTGAACATCGTTTCAATCCCCTTATCCGGTCTATCGCCTTTATCTTTTTTCTTTTTATTGGTTACAATTGCAGGCGCAAAGTTTTTAGGTTCTTCGAGTTCGGCACTGATTACTTCCTGTGGGCTCAGTTTACTTTTAAGTTTTTCGATATTCTTTTGTTTCTGATCGCTCAATAACAGGCTGGCATAATCGGTATGGTAATGGTGCGATTCCATAAACTGGATATCTTTTTTGCGCCAATCTGATTTGCTGATGTCTTTTTTATAAATGAGTTCATTTTCTTTATGCATCAACTTTCCTTTTGCACGGAAATCGGCCTGACCTAAATGGAACAGATCTGCATCACACAGTATTTTATCAATTTCATTTTTAGGCTTCTGGGGAATTTTAGTGGCCAAAATAGCACTTTTAACCTGATCGCGGATTTCCTGGTTTACCTGATGTTTGGCTAAAAAATCATCAGCCAGTGCTGCTCCTGCTGCTTCGTGGTTTAATGCATCTTCAAAATATCCGGTATCGTGAAAATAGGCGGCCACCATTACAGCAAAAAAATCCTGTTCGTTTAACTGGTAATGATTGGCTATTTGCTGCGCGGCATTTACCACTTCCTGCGTGTGTTCCAGATTGTGATAAACCAGGCGTGGATCGCTATGGGTATGGAAGTAATGAACAATATGCTTTTCTACATCTTCCTGCAGTTTTTTATAGTTCATGAGCGTATTGCGATTGTGATGATTTAATATGATGTAGGAAATGCATTTTCTTGAAATTTTTTAGATGAAACCTGAAATATTTTTATGATCATAAAATTAAGCTAATTTTTTAAAAACAACGCCCATCTCCCTTAACAATAATAATGCCTTGTTTATTTTACAATCAGATTTAGAAAGGTTTGATTTAGCATCACAATTCCCTGTAATTAACTTCATTCTTGTTAAAAAAAGATAAGAATCTGGTATAAACAGCACATTCATAAACGCTATAAAATTCTAATTTGCACATATTAATCCGTATGGATAACCAATTGTATTTTAAACTGGCATAATTAACTGAATAACAATCATTATCGCATTAAAAAGTCATTTCATTTCAAGTGCTTAAGGGCTGGCCTGCTTATTCCCGAAACGGGCTACTTACTAAATACAAACTAAATTTAAAAGATATTATACACGATATAGCACCCAAGCTTTTACCTAATCAATCATGAACATAAGAACCACTTTCTTTTTACTGTCAATGGCAATAGGTATGAACGGTTTTGCACAAAAAACAATCGTAATTGATACAAAAGACAATGTACTGATTTTAGAAACGGACCGCGACAATACTTTATTATCAACCTACCTTGGCAAAAAATTAGACAATGCGGGCGAATACCCAAGCATACAGGCACTAGATAAATATAAGCCCGGCTCTGACGATCTTTTAAACAAACGCGAAGCCTACATTGCATCCGGCTCGCTCAATTTACTGGAACCGGCACTAACTGTAACCCATTTCGATGGAAATAAATCAACTGTATTAACATTTTCGGAGGTAAAAACCGAACAGCTGGATCAGAACAGAAAATTGACCAGCATTATCCTTAAAGATTTAAAATACAACTTTCAGATTACCCTAAAATACCTGTCTTATTTTAATGAAAACGTTGTTGAACAGTGGGCTGAAATCAAACACCAGGAGAAAGGCACAGTAGTACTGAACAAATATGCCTCGGCAAATCTTACCTTAAGCGGGAAAAAATTCTTTCTTAAAAACCAGTATAGCGGTGCTACTCGCGAAATGCGATCGGAAGAGCAACAGTTACTGCATGGCATAAAAACCATCGATTCGAAATTGGGGACCCGGACGAACCTGCTTCATTCTTCATCTTTTATGGTTTCGATAGATCAGCCTGCTACCGAAGACATGGGTGAAGTAATTGCCGGATCGTTGGCATGGACCGGAAACTTTAAGCTGGATTTTGAAACTTTTGACGAGTACTATCTAAGGATAACTGCCGGGATCAATAATTTTTCGGCAAATTATACTTTAAAAGCCGGCGAAAATTTCGTTACCCCTCGCTTTATTTATACTTACTCATCGGCAGGAAAGGGTTTAGCGAGCAGGAATTTGCACAATTGGGCCAGAAACTATCAGCTATTGGATGGCAAGGATAATAGATCCACCATCCTGAACAACTGGGAAACTACTTATTTCGACTTTAATGATGAAAAACTAAATGAATTGACAAAGGATACTAAAAAATTAGGTGTTGATGTTTTTTTATTGGATGATGGCTGGTTTGGCAATAAATATCCGCGTAATGGCTCTACTGCTGGTTTGGGCGATTGGCAGTATAACAGACAAAAATTAAAGAACGGTATTAGTGCCTTGGGTAAAGAGGCCACAGCAAATGGTGTAAAATTTGGGATCTGGATTGAACCGGAAATGGTAAACCCTAAAAGTGAACTTTACGAAAACCATCCTGATTGGGTGATCAGACAGCCTGAAAGAAAAGAATATTATATGCGTAACCAGTTGGTACTGGACTTAACCAACCCCAGGGTTCAGGATTTCATTTACAAAACAGTTGATGATATTTTTAAGGAAGTACCAGAAATTGCTTTCATTAAATGGGACTGCAACTCTTTAATATATAACGCCAATTCTCCTACCTTAAAAAACCAGGATCATTTTTATCTTGAATACGTCAGGGGATTAAACCGCATACTGGAACGCATCAGAAAAAAATATCCTAAAACACCCATGATGCTCTGCGCAGGTGGAGGTTCAAGAGTAGATTATGCTGCGCTACAATATTTCACCGAATTTTGGCCCAGCGATAATACCAATCCATATGACCGGATTTTTATTCAATGGGAATACTCGTATTATTTCCCCGCTATTTCAGTAGATAACCACATTACCGATATGGGTAAACAGCCAATTAAATTTAAAACTGATGTGGCGATGATGGGGAAACTCGGTTATGATGTACGCGTAAACGAGTTAAGTAAAAATGATTTGCTTTTTAGTCAGAATGCCGTTAAAACCTATAATAGCTTTAAAGATATTATCTGGCATGGCCAGCAATACCGCCTGCAGGATCCGTATGAAAATAAAATAGCTTCAATTGCCTATGTTAATGAGTCAAAAGATCAGGCTATTGTTTTTAATTATTATGTGGCTACACTGTTTACCAACGGTGTGATATTACCCGTTAAATTGAAAGGTTTAGATGCCGCTAAAAAGTATAAAATAGAAGAAATTAATCTATACCCTGGTGTTAATTCACCAATTGACGGCACTAAAGTTTATTCTGGAGACTTTTTAATGAAAGTAGGCTTTAATCCGGAAGCTAATACTCAAAGGACCAGCGTGGTTTTAAAAATACAGGCACTGTAAATTTGTTAATATAATGATTGAAAACCCGCTTCTTATTCCAGTTAGGTACCAGTTGTGGTGGTCCGATAAAGCATTTAAAGTTATATAAATACTTTCAGCTCATTTTAACCAACCGCTACTCAATGAGCCGCAGATTTCTGGATGTCATTTCGATGGCTTTTTGCCAGTACAAATGGGTCCTCATTTATCATCCGACATTTGTTAAAAACTTACTTTCTGACTACGATAATTTTGCGTACCAATGCCGGTTCCGATCCATCGGTAAGTTGTAGCACGCTCCCATTTTTCCAGTATTGGGCCGGTCCATATCTTCCGTTACGCCCATCGCTGTAACCGCCTACAAAAACATCAGTTCCTGAAACAGCTATTGATAAACCAAATGCACTTTCGGTGCCACCGGATAAAATGACGGGTGACCCATTTTTCCAATATTTTGCTATAATTGCATTATTTCCATTAACAATACCCGATCCGGCTACATACACATCACTCCCGTTTACAAATATTGAAGAACCCCTCACATCAGCTGTACCATCGTTAATAAGTACCGGACTGCCAAGGTTTTTGCTATACCTGGTTTGTGACTGCCCGGCGCTATTGTAGATTTCAGACCAGAGTAAATATAAATCTGTTCCTGATACGGTTATAGCCTGACTATCCGCAGTTCTAGTTTGGTCTGAAAGGTCAAAAAGCTGCCCGTTCTTCCAATAAACCGTAATGGAACTAAGCCAGTCCGGATTTCTCCGTTCACCAATTACATAAACATCATTTCCGATTAAGGCTATCCCTGTGGCAATAGCCTGTTGCGTACCATCTGTTAATACCACAGAGGTTCCGTTCTTCCAATACTTTGCCTGGTAGATCGATTTTCCTGGTACCATTTCCTGTCCGGCAATGTATATATCATTTCCCTGTATAAATATATCATTTGCAAAAGCATCATGGCTACCATCGGTTAGCGAAGTAGAAACACCGTTTTTCCAGTATTTGGCCACATACTTACCTGAAGCATTCACTTCGTAACCTGCAATATGAACATCGTTTCCTGCTATCACCATTGCATTTGCATCAGAAGATACGCCACCACGACCTAGATTTACAGCTTTCCCGTTTTTCCAGTATTTGGCTACATAACCTTCCCTGCCAGCTGCATAGATATCAAACGGTTCCGGCTCAGGCGAAACGGGTTCATCTATTGTTCTCTTCTTACATGCAGGTAATGTTATGCTGAATGTGATTAAAAACAGTAAAGCTATTCGTAAATGCTGCCTCATATATTGGTTTTATTTGGAGATTCAACAACCAAAAGTGTTTATAGTTTCGTCATTAGAAATTTATTTTCAGAGAAGCTCAGTTTATCCTACAGGTTGGTATCACACTGACTGAAATGAATGAATTTATAGAATGAGGAAATGAGCGACCTATGGTTCTTGGAGGTTTGCAGTCCCGCTTTACATTCCAAGTCCGCACTAAGCTGTGGGTTTTACATTACATCAGATGCCTATCGGATCTGGTTTATGAACAAGGAGCTGTTCCTCTCCCGCAACCTTAACAGGTAAAAGAAACGGAGCGGTCATCCAACCAGCTCCGATCATCATTAACTAAAAATTAGCAACCTATTGCTATGTTTACTTTCTATCATGCACAATGTCTTGTTCGATAAAATATTTTGCGAAATATGCCCTCATGCGTTTCTCGAAATAAAGTTTTGACGGCCCTTCGTAATGGTGATCCTGTCCCGGCAATACCATGAGATCAAAATCTTTATCGGCCTTGATGAGCGCATCGACCATCCGGTAAGTATTGGCAGGATTTACATTTTCGTCCACTTCGCCGGTGACCAGCATTAAATGGCCTTTCAGATTTTTGGCCAGATCTTCATTGATCGGCATTTTCTTTTCCAGCCCCTGGTAAGTTTCGCCCCACGTGCGGTTATATATTCTATTATCGTGGTTTCCTGATGAGGCTACGCCAACTTTATAAAAGTCAGGATATTTACACATGGCAGCCACCGTCATCATGCCCCCACCCGAATGGCCAAAAATGCCTACCTTGTTCAGGTCGATATAGGAAAACCGCTTTGCCAGCTGCTCAATGGCATACTTATCATCTTCTATTCCGTTATCCCGAAGGTTACCATAGCCAAATTTGTAATATTCGGCATTGCGTATGGGCGATCCTCCCCTATGGCCAACCGCCATCACAATAAATCCCATTTGTGCCAAAGCGGCATTATTATATTTATCGAGAACGGTAAAATCGTTCCAAACGGTTTCGATCTGCGGGCCCGGGTAAACCTGCGAGATAACCGGATATTTTTTAGCCGGATCAAAATCAAAAGGTTTCCAGATCAATCCATACAGGTCGGTTATGCCATCTTTAGCTTTTACGGTAAAGGGCTCTGCATTTTTCCATCCATAAGCATATAGATTGCTTACATTTGGCTTTAATACTTCGGCTATCTGTTTCCCGTCAATTTTACGCAATGTAGTTACGGGAGCCATGTCTATACGAGAATAATTATCGACAAAATATTTTCTATCTGGCGAAATGTATACCTTGTGGGTGGCATTTTCAGGTGTTAGCAAACGTTCATTTTTGCCACTTAAAGCCACTTTATATAGCATAGCATAGTAAGGATTAATATTTCGTTCCTTACCATAACCATATAGATAAATATCTCCCTTGGCGGTATCGATGGCAGCGATTTTTCCGGCCGTAAAATTTCCTTTGGTAATGGGGTTAAGTAAATGTCCGTCGCCATCGTAACGGTAATACTGGCCCCAACCGGTCCTGTCACTCCACCAAATAATTTCTTTTCCACCTTTGATGATGGAAACATTGAAAAAATCTTCATTTATAAAAGGTTTACTGGTTTCGTGGATGATAGAACGTACGTTTCCGTTAGCCAGGCTAACGGCACAGAGTTCCATTTCATCCCTGCTACGCTTACGCCTGATTACGTAAATCTCTTTCGTATTTCCCTGAGCCTCTAAAGTTTCCACCTGCTGATCAGGCCAGCGTTTGAGGTCTACCTTTTTGAAAGAACCGCTCTCGGCATTGCCAATATAAAGTTCATATTGTGCTACGTCCTTATCGCCCGGTAATTCATATTTATAGGTAGATACCCGCGGTCTTGGCGTTACCGCCGAACTGATTACAGACAGGGTAGCTACTTTCCTGGTATCTACCCGTAATGCATAAAAATATTTAGTGCCTAACCATTTTGCATTAGAAGGATAAGTTTTATCTGTAGTGTATGTACCCTTTTCATCTACACAAAATGAGAAATAAGGTTCCGCATCAAAGCTTAACTGACGTTCTTTTTGCTTATTTGCAGTTGGGGCGATGTACAAGTTATGCGCTCTGGCGTAAAGTTCCCAGTTACCATCAGCAGAAACACCAAAACCAGCTGTTTTTTTTACCGTACTTTTAACTAACTGTAAAGTAAGCTTCTTCGTTTCATAGTTATAATTGTAAGTTTTTGTACCGTATTTTACCAACACGCTTTTTCCATTGTCCGAAAAATCGGCCCAATACAAGATTTTCTTCTCGTCAACCGCTTCCTTGCTAAGTACTTTCAACTGCCTGATAATTTCAGATTTATCAAAAAGTGCTTGTTTTTTACCCGTCAACATATTCACGATGTAATGCGTACTTTTCTTGCTGGCGGTTATAACTGAATCGCCTGAAAAACTTATCTGTGCTGTAGTTGAACCGGGTTCATCAGCTATAAACCAAAAATAATTACTGTTTTTAATAAAAAAAGGAATCACCTTGGTTGTGCCAATAAGCTTAGCCAGATTGGGGGCATCAAATTTTTGCGCAGCTTTATAGTTGGCTTGCTGTGCAAAAGCCGCTGCACAGCAAAACAAGCAAGCACACCATAAACTAATTTGCTTTAGGCGCATATCTTTCTTTTAAAGACTGAAACTGTTTAACTAAGTAAGGATTGCTTGAACTTTTCGAGATTTCGTCAGAAAGTACTTCAATTTCCGGAAAATCGTAACCCTTGATTGTTCTGGCGAAAGTATAATAATCGAAAAGGATATGACGGTTATCTTCAGAGAAAGAAGCGAGGTGTTTGATAAATAAATCTGTAACCTTATTAATGTCTTTCTCTCCTGCTGCCATAGCAATGTCCATCATCACTAACAATTGCTTTTTATCTGGCATCTCCATTTTTTTAAGCTGCGATTTGTACACTTCGTATGTTGCTTTATCATAAAGTTTCACCTTTACATAAAATCCATTAAGTGTCCAGGAAACGATCTGCCTGTAAACTGATGACAGCTTTTTATCTACCGTATCTTTGGTATTCTTTGCGGCAAAATCTCTCCAGTTATCCGCCAGGTATTTAAAATTAGGACTAAATAAATCAGAGAGATACATGGTATATCTATTTTGTCCGAATAAGAACCAATTCTCCGGACTGGCTTTTTGTTCGGGCGTGAGTGTGGCCATGAATTCGGCATTCAGCTGTTTGGCCTTCGAAATTTCCATCACTTTAATCTTATGCCTGATGTAATTTCTCATGAATTCGGGCGAACGATCTCCACTTTCATACATTGCATTTAACCTTGCCTCTTCACTTGTTCCCAGTCCTTTTCTGGCGTTAGCTATAAAATCTTTCGCCGGCATGCCGCCCACAAATTTGTTTTTGATTTTTCCTTCCACATCTAATACCAGATAGGACGGATAGGCTTCTATCGTAAACATTTTTTTTAGTGCAGGGCCTTCCGCTTTTTCCATATCAACTTTAATGTTGATGAAATTTTTATTGTAAAAATCAGCAACACTATCTTGTGTAAACACATCGGCTTCCATGTGTTTGCAAGGAATGCACCAGGTAGTAAAACAATCTACAAAAACCAATTTGTTTTCAACTTTAGCTTTAGCCAAAGCTTCCTGAAAGGTTAAATGTTCGAAAATGATTTTTTTAGTTTGAGCTTTCGTTGTTATGCTTAATGAAAGCAGTAATAAACCTATAATTAAATTTTTCATTATTTTGCGTTTAGGTCGTTATCCATTAACATCTTCATCAATTGAAAATGATCTTTGCTTAATTGGTTGGTATGAGATTTGGCAATAGCGTCGATGTGTTTGCTTAATGAAGCCATATAACTATTCAATACCACGCTAACTTCATTAAGTCCGGCACTTACTTTATTTTTGCCGTTCAATGCCAGTAAGCTTCTGATGAATGTGGCCTGTATATTACGCTGATAGCTACTTAATGCTATTTTCGAATCGAAATTCATGAATAGATAACGGTCTATATTATCAAAGAGATCCTTCGTTCCGAAAATGCCTTTTTGCCCAGAATTTTCTGCTTCAATTAAATTTTTAATTAAATCGACATTGGTTAAGTAATTAACTACCTTAACTGCAGTTTTTGTCACTAAAGTTTCTGTGTTGGAACCATCGGTAAACTGTGCTCTGTCGTTGCGGGTCCAACTGGGTACTGCTTTCAATACGTTTTGATATAAAAACTCAAACGTGGCTTGCTGCCTTGCTTTGGACACATAACGAACAGGCACATCATTATACCCCTTCATTACGGTATAACGTTCTCTACCGCCAATATTAGGCAACACACTGGTCACATATTGATCGTATGCCATAATAAAATTCGCAGCCAATAACATATAAGTATCTGGTGTATCGTCATTCATCTTTGCAGCAATGCCATCTAATTCAGGATAAAAAGCCATCAATTTAGCAATACCTTTTTGTGCGGCCTCGATATTTTGAGAAGATAGGTCTTCAGCCTGTGCAAGAGGGTTGCTTTTATCTTCTGCAGCGTAGAAGAGCGCAGGGTCAATCTTGCCGTCTTTCAGAAAATTAGGTTTGATCGGTGCATTAGGGTATTGCCTATAGGCCCAATTGATCGCAAAATGATCGTAGGCGCCAATACCAGGGATAAACAACTTACTGTTAAAACCCTTTGTAGGCACCATCAAGAAATTAAAGTTCAATTCATCAGTGATTGAAGAAGTGAAACCATGGGTCAACACCCATTCTGGACTACTGATCTGCGCTATGTTATAAGCAGTGCTACCTGCGTAATTAGGCAACATACCTAGTGCCTCGGCCATCGCCTGACCCAGCTTAAATTTTAGGATATCAGCCCTTACTGCTGGTGAATTGGCATCTTTTTGTATACGTAGATCATATTTACCACATTGTACAAAATATTTTTGTAGTAAGTTGTCAACTACCCGGTCAGAAAAAGTAATCTTTGCCGTTTTAATCTCACCGGTGCGTGGATCTTCGACCGTTTCTACCTCTGGCTTAGCAGCAACGCCACCCCAGGCGATCATGATGGTTCCTTCTTCCATTACCTGCTGCCTGGCCTGCTCTGGAAGTACGACTTTGATGACCTCTTTGAATCCGGCGGTTTCGAAGCATTTATTCCAAGCCAATGCACCTTCCTTAAATGAATTGATCAAAAACTTAGGAACAGATGGGTGGATATAAACGATTATAGGTCTTTCGGGTGCCACCAACCGACTAGACTGATACTTAGCTAAGTCACCAGCAGCAACTTGCACATTCCATTTTCTAATGATGTTCACCTTTTTAGCCGCATAACCGGTTAATCCAAAATCGGTAAAAGATTTGGTGCTGAACCCAATTCTACGGTCGCTGATGCGGATAGGCATATTCTGCGCCGAAAGCTCTTGAAATACCAAAGAGATCTGAAAGGTAAAAGCCTGATCAATAGGCTTGCCATTGTAATCTCTGGAAGATGCGTTTTGAGACCTGTAAACGTTAAACAGTACACCTTTACTAATGGGCACTACTTCTTCTACGGCCGATCTTGAAGGATCTGGATTGGCGATTAAATTATAATTTTTAAACGAAAACAGCTCTCCGCCCTCAATCAACTGCCTCGTAATATCAATGATGTAAGATCCAGAGTCTTTGCCTAGTGCTTCTATTTTAAATGTAGAGCTAATTGGCTGTAAGGTAGAACCAGTTAATAGATTCGCCATAGATTCGTTAGCCACTGCTTGTTCACTATAATCGCTTTTAGTTACAAATAAATTATCGGCATTGCCCTTCCTAAACTGCAGTATTCCTGATGATTTGGCAAGGTTTGCCCCACCATATCGGATGTCGCCCACTACTAGGATATCTTTATTAAATTGCTGCGTGTTAATTTGTAGATAGTACTTATCGTCAAGCTGATAAATTGGGAAGGATCCCGGAATAACTTTCATCTTTTCTTTAAAGAATTTATCAAAGCTTAACGGGCTGCCTGGTTTATTGGTTTGAGCCATCAGCTGTATACTAAAAAGCCAACCCCATACGGCTATTGCGAATATTTTTTTCATCTATTTCTTTTTTTGTTTAGGCTTTAAAGCCGCCAAGGCTCTTCGTTTAATGTCTAATCTCACTAAGTTAAATCACAATAACTTACTGCTCATCTTCTTATCAACTGACGGTATTGATCATTTTACTGATAATGACCGAAGATTATTTTGTTATTTTTTTCCCTTCCATTGTGAGATCATGTCTGCAATAGCATTGAGGTGTTCTCTGGAGTTTTTATCTGTTTTAACTTTAAGGGATATCTCACAAGCTGCTGCAACTTTATCAATTTGTTGCTTAATCAAAACCGCTACATCATTTTCATAACTTGCCGGGTTATAAACCGCCGTTAAAAGCAGGCTCACATAGCGTTGTTGTAACATCCTTCGGTATGCAGAAATAGCTTCAGAACTATTTAAATCTGAAAAAAGACCTTTATACATGTCATCGAAAAATTCTGCAACAGTATAACGTTGTTCTCCTACCATACGTTGGTTTCTGCCGATGGCCGAAAATTTGTAAAAAACCCTGCCCATAAAAGCCCCGTAATCTGCTGCTACTTCGCCCGAAAAAGTAAACCTCGTTTTATCTGTGATTTCTTTCGGGAAAAGCCATTGAGGCTCATTGAAATAATAATCGTTAATAAAGGCCATTGCTTCTTTCTGTAAATCTCTGCTTACAGGAACATAATTTGATCTTCCCTCTTCTGTTAGTGCATTATCAGCATATCTTCCACCAATATTTTTTAGTACATGAGCTAAATATTCATTATATCTACTGGCTACGGCGCTGTGCATGCGCTTCATCATGGTATAATTGTCGTCATCATTATCTTCAAGCCATACCGCTAAGTTTTGCATCATTACCTTTAAGTTCTTGATGGCTAAGGTTCCCGCTTTCATCGCGTTGCTGCCCATGTCTTCAGATTGAATTCTTGGATCAAAAAAGTCTCCTTCCGGGAAGTATAGGAATCGGGGATCTTTACGCATTTTGCTCACCCAACGTTTCAGCACTTCTGCATCCTGTTCTGCATTTTGATGTTTAGGAAAAATTTTATAGCCCCACTCAATAGCAAAATCGTCATAAACGCCAATCTTTGGCAATAGTTCTTCTGCTTTGAAACCATCTTCTGGCTGCGCTACATAGTTAAACCTTAGGTAATCCATAATCGACGCACCAAAACCATTTTTAGCAACGAATGAATGTTTACGCACACTGTCTACATCATAGCTGTGGCTACCTGCAAAGTCATGTCGAAGGCCAAGTGTATGCCCCACTTCATGGGTAATTACCATTTGTGCCATTCTGCCCATAATCTCTTCTGACAGCGGTAGTTTTCGGGCTGCAGGATCATTTGCTGCACAATTAACGAAGTACCATCGTTGCAATAAATCGGTTATATTATGAAAAACGGCCACATGTGAGCTGAGAATCTGTCCAGAACGTGGATCAATCACCATCGGTCCGTAAGCATTAGCTGTAGTAGAGGGTTTATAAGAAATGACCGAATAGGCAGGGTTATCTATAGAAAAATCGGGATTTTCTTCCGCAGTTGGCTCCATTTTAGCCATAATGGCATTTTTAAAACCTATCCGTTCAAAAGTTTTCTGCCAGGCATTTACCCCTGCAATAAAATAGGGGCGTAAATAAGCTGGGGTATTTTTATCAATATAATAAACGATTGGAGATGCCGGCTCTACCAGTTCACCCCGATTAAATTTATCGATATCTTGTGGCTTTGGCTCAATTTTCCATCGCGTAGCATAATTTCTGTCCTCAATATTATTAGGATTTTGTGCATAATCTCTGATAGCACGTGCAAAATAACCAACACGCTTATCTGCAAAACGTAACCGCATAGGCTTTGCCGGCAGCAAATACCAACTGGCTCCTACTTCCCAAGATGTAGGTCCGGTCATTTGTTGGGTGTTACCTTGATCTGAACCTTGTTCCGGGGAGCCCATTGCATTTGGTTTAGGCGTCACCGCACCAGCACCATACGCCCTAACAGAACGAAAAACTAAACTGTTAGCAAAACCAGCTACGCCTATAGGACGAGATAGGTTACTTTGGTATGGCCCTAATGATAATTCATCTTTTGCACCGCTGAGCGATAAGAATGGCATATCACTATTCAGTGTGTTTGTAATATCGATCAGTACAGCTTTGGCATCCTTCGCCACTGGATTAAAAGCTACGATAATTGACGCCACCTTGTTTTTCAAGCTAGCTTCATAGGCACTCTGCTTTGTTGGCTCAATATAGAACTGTGCTTGCTCCATGTTCAGGGTTTCTTTAAATCCTTTGTTAAATTTGAAAACCGCTTCATGTACAACGTCGCCGGCAAAGCCAAAGCGCTTTGAGGGATCTCGCGATACCTGCGCAGAGCCTTTATTAATAACAATCATGGTCAGGATATCTCTGTTAAGCAGAGAATCCGGAACTTCCAGGTAATATTTGTCGTCTTGCAGGTACACGTTAAATACACCTGTATATTTAGACGCATTGGATTTGACAAACTTTTGAATTGACGGAAGCTCTGACGTTGTTTGTGCTATTATCGATGCACTTACAAAGAGCTGTCCGATTAGCAACAACTTTTTTAATAGTTTCATTCATTTTTGTTAAAAGCACTGCCTGTTATTTTTTACAAACAGTGCTTAGTTGATAATAGAATTGGTTGGCCTAGAGGCCCCTGGCTTTGTTGCCTATAGCTTGAAGATCTACCTGAAAATTGTTGATGAAATAATTACGTATGATGCTATAGCGTTTTTTGATTAGGCCATTGCTATCTTTAGTGGCGTTTAAAATCCCAACAGCACTTTTATCCGAATTCGCAACTGAACGTTTAAGATCATTTTCTGATAAGGTTACCATGGCCAGTACATAGGCATTCCAATCGCTGGTTGGCGTAATGGTATTGTTGGTGTTTGCAATTAATCCCTTGCCATAAGCTACCGCTTGTGTGGCGTTTGAGGAAACATAATCGGCGCTATTGATAAATTCCGTACTTGGTGGTATTAACCCCCGTTCGTTAATGCTCTGTAAAAACACCTGATTGATACGGGCAAGAAAGGCCAGTTTCTCGCTGGCAGTCATCTGGTTCACCGTAGCGTCGCCATAGTTGATGTAAATATTATCGTAACTATAAAAGGCAGGGATTTTTTTGATGTTTTTAGTGGTAACATACGTTGGATTAAATACACCAGTGGTGTAAATGGAATCTACTTTGCTGCACAACAATAACTTTACCGGCAAAAATTGTTTCAAAAAAGGTTTCGGATAAAGGCTGAACAAGCTTTTATCAATAAGATCCAGCTGAGCTGCAACTGCAGTCGGATCTGCACTCACCACATCTATCCCTGACCAATTGCCTGCAGCATCATTCAGTACAGGTCTTCTCCAGCCGGTTGGGGTCCAATAGGCATCGCGCTCTGTAAATTTATATAGCAAATAGCTGCCGTAGGTATTGTAATAATTTACTATCGTTTGGTCAAAGGCGTTACTGCCCTGCGGCACATGATAAGTTACATCAATAGCTGATGGTGTAAGTGCTGCTTCTTCTTTTGTGCAGGAACTAACCATTGTAACAACGGCCAATAATATTATTAGGTTAAAATAAATTTTCATGATTCAGTAATTTATACGAGTAATTTATCCTGGATTTTGAATAAGTCCGGTATTGGCCAAGATGGCATCATACGGAATAGGCAATGCATACAAAGGGCTATTGGCAGGTAGCGTAAATGTAGTGGTTACATTATCAGCGCCGGTGTATACGTGTGTAACACCTAAACCCCATCTTTTCAGATCGATAAAACGATGCCCGTCTTCCAGAGCAAGCTCTCTTCTGCGCTCTTCTTTACAAAACGCATAAAGTGCCTGAGCATCGGTAATGTTTACCGGTGTATACACGGTATTTCTGTTATCGTACCGGCTCTGCCTCAATGTATTCAGATCAGCTAGCGCTGCTGTTCTGTCTGCAGCGTTGCCACTTACCAGAAAACGGCGTGCATATGCCTCGGCACGGTTTAAATAAAGTTCTGCAACCCTAAACCCTTTGGTACCATAAGTGGCATTTACGGTATTTTTACCTGTGCGATAAGGAAATTTTGTACCTCCACTAGTTGTAAATGACTGGAAATAATACTGAAAACGCAAATCACCGTAGTTGGATGCCCCTGTTCCCTTATCGTATTGGTTACTCAGCTCGGCAGATACGGTAAAAGGCGGTAGTGACCTTGAATCAAAATTAACCGTATTGATATCAGAATAAGAACCCGAATACACCCATAGCACTTCAGGGCTTGATGCATTATAAATTCCATTAGCGCTTATACTATTATTCGAACCCACAAAGCTGGATAAAGCTGTTAAGATAAACCTGTTTTGCAAGGTTGCCCCTGCGTATTGGATCACTTTCTCCATATCTTCATTTCTGCCTTTGTATAAGTAAAAACGAGATAATAAGGCATTGCACAGATCAGCACTTACCCTAAAGGCAGTAGTTGGCGTAAAGCTGGAGCGCAGCAAGGATTCGGCCTGTAATAAATCTTTTTCGATCTGATCATATACTTCTTTTAGCGAATTACGTGGCAAACCACCATCTTTAACCTGGCTATTTAACACTAGAGGCACACCTAGCGCAGTTTCAGGGTTTACGCCAGGGCCATTATACATTTGGGCATAGGTAGTTACCAGCTTTAAGTAATAATAGGACCTTAAAAATAAGCATTGACCTAAAACAGCATTTTTTTCTTTCTGTGTACCTGATACATTGTTAAGGTAATCTATAATGACATTACATCCCTTTACCTTTGCGTAAAGTTTAGTATATACACTGGCCGATCCGCCTACGGTGGTGTTCTGATCAAACATGTTTGGATTAAAGGTAAACATGGGTGTAGCGGCCTGTAAAGTAGACAAATAAGTTGCAATAGGCGCACCATTTACGGGTACCAGCGGATTATTCTGTATATCGTCTGTTAATACATCAAAAGTTTCTATCGACATCCCGTTGGGGTATGCATCTCCATTCATCAGGGAAACTAAATCGGCTGTAGAACCCGGGCGCATTTCGTCCTGACTATATTCTTCCAGAAACTTTTTGCAGGAGACAGATAGTGTCATGACCAGCACCAGGCTGTATAAAAATATTTTTTTCATCTCTTAAAAGCTTAGGTTTAGGTTTAATGTGTACGTTCTGGTACGTGGTTGTCCACCTGTGGCCACTTCAGGATCTATACCTTTAAAATCGTGGCTGTTAAATGCGAATGGATTGGATACCCCACCGCCCAGGAAGATGTTTTTGCACTTTATTTTTTTTACCAACGCCTCTGGAAGTGTGTAGCTTAAGTTAATATTGTTACAGCGCAAACTTGAGGCACTGACCACCCTATCGGTACTATAGTTATAGAGCAAGTACGTATTTTTGTAGGTTTGGTCGTTGTTGGGCAAAGCTATACTCGGTAAGCTACCGTTAGGCAAGGCCGGAACTGTTGCATTTGGATTGCTTGGTGTCCATCTGTCCAATATCAACCTTGAAAGATTTTCATATTCTGTTGGCAAACCGCTGTTGGTAGCCGCATAATTATATAATGGTGCCAGAAATCTTTTTCCACCTACCTGCAGGTAAAAAGAGCTGCTTACGCTAAACATCTTATACCTAAAGCTCATCCCTAAACCCGATGTAAAATCAGGGTCTAGTTTACCCATATATTGCATAAATGAGGTTGGATTTTTTGGATCAGCACCAGGTGCCACACTTAAATCAAGCATTGGTTCACCAGTGGCTGGGTTAATGCCTGTATATTTAAATGCATAAAATGCCGAAACCGGCTGTCCTTCTATATTTAATTGCCCGGAAGCTGCTGTACGCCAGCTTACTACCTGAGCACCTGTTTTGGTTATTAAATTCCTGTTTTTTGAGGTATTCAGGTTAACCGACCAGGTAAAGTTCCGGGTACGAACCGGGACAAAACTGGCCGAAACTTCATAACCTTCGTTATTGATAGAACCGCCGTTTACAAACATATTGCTTACACCGTATTCCAACGGTACAGGCAGTGTGGTAATCAGATCTCTACCCCTTTTGGTATAATATTCTATGCTGCCACTTACTTTATTCTGGAAGAGGTTCCAATCCAATCCAAGATTTAAACTGGTGGTTTGTTCCCATCTCAAATCGCCGTACGGTAAATTACTAACGGTAAGTAAAGCTTCTCCGGTTAAAGGATCGGTAGAGTTTGCAGCAGCACCTGTTGGCAGTTTGATAATCAAATCCGGACTGATATTGGAAGCGATGTTACGCTGGTAGCCAAAGGAGCTTCGTAAAGCCAGTCCGCTTATCCAGTTCGAAGCAGCGAACCATTTTTCGTTGGCAATATTCCAGCGCAGACCACCAGCCCAAACCGGATTGAACTTCTCGTTGGTAAACTGGCCGAAACGGTTAGATCTGTCATTTCTTACGCTAAAGTTAAACACATATCTGTTGGCATAAGAATAAGATGACGTGAGGTAAACACCCATTGTATTAATCTTTCTATCAGTTATCCGTGGAATAGAGACCAGTAAGGAGTTTACTGTTTTTTGTGAAGTAACGGTGAGCGGCAGAGCGGCAAAAGACTTTCCCCTATCGCGCAGGTAACCGTAAGAGGTAGCCTGGAAGCCATCATATTGTGAACTATTGGTTTCAGCACCTATCATTACTGCAACCGTATGCTTTTGAGCAAATGTTTTGTTATACGATAAACTATTACGCCAGCCTAAAGTTCTATTTGTACTGTTTACCTCATTAAATTCGCCGCCAACAGGTAACCTAGAATTGATATAAGCCGGATCGGCCGGGCTGATTCCATATTCTGCAAACCTTAATGTTCTGGATACATATTCTGTTTTCTCCGTAGCATAAGTTAAACCATTAGTGGCAGATGCATTGTAGCTGAAAAGCGTTTGGAAACGGAAATTATCTGATATCCGATAGTTTATATCCATGCTACCATTAGTAGTTAATACATTGTTCACGTTACCTGTTTCGTCGCGTTCATTAATGATATTGAACAGGTAACCGGATGCATTGCGGTAAAAGCTGAGTTCACCATCAGCACCGTAGGCTGATATAGCTCTATTTACTTTAGTGGCATAATCATAAGGACTTACCTGGTAAAATCCGTTAGTGGTGTTTTTAGAGGCAGACAAGCGGATGCCCAAGGTGAGGTTTTTAAATACCTGAGAAGTCATGGCCAGGTTTCCTGTAATTGCCCTGGTATCGTTACCAATGGCGGTACCGTTAGTTGTATTGTAGCCAAAGGAGGAATAATACCTGGTATTTGAATTGCCGCCCGAAATACCTAAATTATGATTGTTACTTATGGGACTACGGAAAAGAATATTAAACCAATCGGTATTTGCCGTTTCGAGTGCGGCCACCTTTGCGTTAAAATCGGCTTCATTAATTGTTTTTAAATACAAATATTCATTCAAAGCACCGGCGTAACCAATATTATTGTTTACGAAAGGTGAAGTTAGGCCCCGCTCAAAGATTTCTCTGGAAACAGCAACCCGCTCTTTTGAATTCATCAGGTTCAGTTTATCGTAGTTTACCTTTTCAGTAATGCTAAAATTGGTAGAATAATTAATGGATGGCGGTCCTACCTGCCCTTTTTTAGTGGTAATTACAATTACACCATTAGCTGCCCTAACACCATAAATGGCCGTAGCAGATGCATCTTTTAATACCGTAATATCCTGAATATCATTTGGGTTTAACCAACGGATAGAATTACCAACGAATGTTCTTAGGTAATCGAAGTTATCAGCGTTGATGTTTCCTGCCGTATTAAGCTCCTGTGCTTTAAAAGGCAGGGGATCTTCCTGTATAATGCCATCAACTACCCAGATTGGCTCCTGGTTGCCGACCAGCGTAGAGGTACCGCGTACACGCACATTTTGTTTGGTCCCCACCATCCCACTGGTATTGGTGACCACCAAACCAGCCAGTTTACCTTGTAAGGCCTGCTCAAGTGTATTGATACCATTTAAGTTCAGGTCTTTGGCCTGAATGCTGGCAGTAGAACCTACCACATCACTACGCTTCAGAATCTGATACCCGGTAATCACCATCTCTTCCATTTCTTTAGCGGCCAGGGACAGCGCTACATCTATTACCGATCGATTACCGACCATAACCTGTTTGCTTTCCATGCCGACAAATGAGAAGACCAAGGTGGCTGATTCCTGACCGATTACATCGATCCTATACCTTCCCTCCCTATCTGTAGCTGTTTTTACATTTAATTCTTTTGAAAATACGGTTACGCCTGGAAGGGAGCGATTTTCGGTATCAGTTACCCTGCCCGTAACTAAACGATATTTACCCGCGGGTCGCGATACCGGCGGTCCCGTTTCCTGCGTGGTGGCCTTTGATTTAACGACAATGGTTTTATTTTTAATGGAATAACTTAGCGGCTGATCTTTAAAACACGCTGCCAGTGCGCTTTCCAGTGGTGCATTTTTTACATTTATGCTTACCGGTGTTGATTCGCTGATATGACTGGAGGTGTATACGAAATCGTAACCTGTCTGTTTTCTGATCTCTTTGAAAACATCGACAATTTTGGCATTATTTTTTGAAAGGGTAACCGTTTGCGCCTGGCTCTTACCTGACTGAAAGACAAAAATGGCGAACAAAAGTACGACTACCTTCGTTATAAAGCCCATATTTTGCCCGGAACAACAAGCACGTAGCTTATTGCCCATGGAAATGGATTTTTTCATACATTTGAATTAGATACCACATGCGGGAGCAATGGTATCCTGGTTTGTTTGGTTGTTTTGGTTTAGTTGAAAATCATTCTTCATTTATACCGCTCCAAATTTACTGCCGGGGGTGCTTCATCTCACCTCCGGTTCTTATTTAGAACGTAGCGATGTAAAATTTTATGGCATTACAATTACCCTCCTTCCTTCTATTTTAAAATGTACTCCGCCTGTTTCTTCCAGTGATGAAAGCACATCCTGCAAGGATTTATTTCTGGAAATGGCCCCGCCGAAATTTTCCTTAGTAACCGGCCCATCATAAACTACTTCTATATTATACCAGCGGGCAATATCCTGCATAATCCGTTCAATCCCCTCATTGCTAAACTGAAAATTTCCGTTCTTCCAGGCAATGGCCTCTTCAACATCCACTTTATTGATATGAATAAGTCCATTAACAGCAGTTGCCTGCTCGCCGGGAACTATTTTTTTAGCAGTATTACCATCTACCACTTTTACGCTGCCCTCCAGCAATGTTGTTTTAAGTGATGGTTCGCTACTGTAGGCCCTGACGTTAAAATGTGTACCCAATACCTCGATCGCTTTATCGTTAACCGTAACGATAAAAGGCTTTCTTTTTAGAACACCATTAACAGAAGTGTTTACTTTTGCCACTTCAAAATAAGCCTCGCCCTGTAACTTTAAATGCCGCTCAAAGCTGGATGAGAAGTTTGCAGGCAGCACAACACTACTTGAAGCATTAAGCCAAACTTTTGTACCATCTGGCAGTTCTACCTGATAAGTACCGCCATTTGGTGTTTTAATCTCCATCGCTTTGGTCACAGCACTCGTTTTATCTAAAACAATTCCACTTCCATCCATATATTCCAGATCAGCGGAATCAATTTTTAAACCGAGCTTACTGCTGCTTAACTGCAAAATTTTACCGCTTGACAGTTTTAACGTAGCTGTATTTGTTCCGGGTACAATCTCCATCTTGGCTGGATCAGCAGATCTGAGAAAGCTCAGCCAACCCGATTGGTAAGCCAGAAAGCCAAAAGCGAAGACCAGTATGGCTGCCGCACTTGTAAACCAGATGGGGAAAAATTTAGATTTTAAAGGTTTTATTTCTTCTTTAATCCCAATACCTATTTTGGAATAAATACTCTTTTCCAGCTCATCAAATCCGGTGTAGCTGGTTTCCCGAAGATCGAGTTCTTCATCGTTAAAAGAAGCATACCACTGCTCGTAGAAGGCTTTTTCTTCTGGCGTAGCAGTTCCTTGTTGCCATTTATAGGCAATTTCTGGTATGGAGTAGTTTTTGTCGCGTTGATCCAATGGTTTGTTGATTTAACATATAGTCACATCAACAAGGCCTAACCCTACATTAAATTTAAAATAAATTTTATTTTGATAGCAGATACAAGATAAAGGGTAGCCCGGTACCTAATTTACCCCTTAAAATTTTTAGTGCCCTGGTGATGTGGGCTTCGACAGTTTTTTCAGATACATGTAATTCTTCAGCTATTGCGGCGTTAGACTTATAGTCTTCCCTGCTCATTTTAAAAATTAAACGGCATTTGAGTGGAAGCTCATTAATGTGCCTATCCAATTCCTGCCTGAGTTCCCTTTCTGAAAACCATAATTCCGTAGTATCTACACCCTGCTCTGCAATTTCATCAAGTGAATTTTTTCTGCCCTCATTAAAATATCCCCTGCTTTGCTTGTTAATGACCTGGTATTTAGTGGCTGTACTTAAATAAGTATGCAGGCTATACCTGATCTGCAGATTGGCACGCCGTTTCCAGAGACTTAAAAATACTTCCTGTACCACTTCTTCGGCCTCGGCCTGATTAGCCAGGCGATGATAGGCTACCGCAAATACTTTATCCCAAAACCTGCGGTATATTTCCGTAAATGCACCTTGATCGCCATGCTGCAAATGGGAAATTAGCTGGGTATCCGAAAAAGATTCATAGCTATTCATAACCTTAGGGAAAGTTTAAGCAAATTAACTTATAAAACATCAAAAACCAACATACAGCACCATTATTTCGGTAAAAGTATAGTAATGGCAGAAGAAAACCGGATTTATGATAAAAACTTCATATCTATAGGTTTGAAACAGGATTCATTTTGTATTTTCCACAGCCTAGAATTACATATCAATGATATGCTAAATTTGCTTTAGGCCTGGTGAAACGACCAGATTAAATTTAGACATTCACATCAATAATTCCTTAAAGTTGCGTATACTCCATATGTCTGGTTACTGATCTCATAAAGTGGGCGCAAAGTAAAGGTGTTATCAGCGTTACGAAGTTTAAAAACATCACTCCCCTCAGGGATCAAATTTTTTAGGATTTCCTGCTTAGTTCCTTTTAAAATAAATTCTGTATCCGTTTCTGCTGCCAAAAGTGTTGGTCCATAAAATATAGCAAATACATTTTCATCATCAGGCATGGTTTTAAGGTAAAAACGGTAGTGAAAAACCAGCTTAATTTGGTCGCCGGCTTTCCAGTTGCGGTTTATGGATAAATAAGTACCCGCACTTGGGCTGTCAGCTTCAAGTTTTCCATTGATATAAACCGCTGTTCCTTCAGCCCAGCCCGGGATAAGAAAATTTAATTTTAAGGCCTTGGCTTTAGCAGATTTAATGGTGAATGTAACCGTAGAATCGGCAGGGAAGTTACCTTCCTGCTGAAGTATAAATTTATGCTCCTTCCAATTTAAAGTAGAAGGCACGTATAAGTTGATCCATACTGCAGCAACATCACGGTAATAAATCCCCTTATTTAGCGATGCAAAAGCTTCAATGGAAGTTCCGTTACAGCACCTGAAATCGTCATCTTTTAAAAATTTCTTTTCTCTTGGCGAACCAAGCGGCAAGTGGTACACTACCGCGCCTGTATTTCCATTTTGCAGGGCCATTACGGCATTATAAAACGTATTCATATAAGTTTCGGCGTAAGCAGGTTGCTGATCCTGGCAAAACAGGTAACTGGTTAGTTTTTGACTATTATGCGATACACATGATTCTGCAATCTCTTTAGTCATGGTATTGCTTAAATGATCTGGAACGCCCCAATGTTCTGCCGTAAGTGATGTTGGGCTGGTTACATTTGGCCGCGGACCGCTGCTGGAGCCATTGGCATAGGCATGATGGTGCATCATCATATTCCAGAAGTTTTTCGCCGCATCCAGATACACACTTTCGCCCGTAGTAACTGCACGTTGTGCAAAACCGTTTACCAGTACCAGATGGGTATTGGAGTGCAGCCCCGAAAGGATATCCTGATTTTCGGCCAGCGGACGGAAAAACCAGTCCCTATCAAATAGTTTTGCCAGTACGAGGTGTTCAGGCTTATGAGAGACGTGATACAGGTTATACATCACCTCATTCATCGGACCTACTTCATTGGCCGGATTAGCACCAACCGTGTATAAGATCTTTTCAATGCTTTGTTGATCCAGCCGTGCCATTCGATTTTGCACATAACTGGCCATTTGATTAACCATATCGTAAGCCTTTTCGTTTCCGGTGTGCGTGTAAACATCTAAAAGCCCCTGCATAATTTTATGGTAGGTATAATACGGAGCCCATACATTACCAAATGTTTTTTCGAGGGTATCAAAATCACGTTCCGGAAAAGCACTCAGGTAACCTTTACCTAAAGCCTGCTGGCATTTATATAATTCATCAACTATATAAATTAGCCTTTGGCGCAATAAAGGGTTTTTATGCTGTTCTACCAAAAGTGCAACTGCAGAAAGGTAATGGCCGGTAAAATGCCCGCGAAGACCGATGTCTGGTGCCTCCCATCCACCTAAAGGCTTTGACTGTGAAGTTAGCCCCGCATTGATTTTAAAATTATGCAAAAGGCGGTCGGGATCAAGCGTTAAAAGATAGCGGGTATTCAGTTCTTCACGGCTTTTTATCCATGAAGGGTCTAATCGAACATCATTAGCCTGAAATACAGATACGCCTGGCGCATGATAGGTCGTTTGTGCGCGGATATATTGCGACTGAAATAAACAGGCCATCGAAGAGATGATTATTCCGGAACGTATTTTTTTTACAAACCTTTTTTTTAGAGATACCATCAGCAATTAAAATTATGTTTCTTATTAAACGCGGTTCGATTCTTAAATATTCAGAAAGGTTCGCCGTCAAAGTTGTATCATCAGCATAAAATTGTTATCCCCGGGGATAATTTATTATATACGAATCAATATGAGTGATAGTAGCATTAATGGGAATAAACCTCTACGGGGATCGTCATTGTGAGGTGGCTTTTTCAGCCGCCGAAGCAATCTTTATAGCCAGGATTATTAGCTTGAAAGATTGCTTCGTCGTTCCTTCCCGCAATGACGACTTTTTTAGGGACTCTGTCAATAGTGGCTCAATATTTTATTCTACCACCGCTACAAAACCACCACGTGGCAAACAATTAATTTTAAGCACCTGTCCTTTATGCCATAAATGTGTTTGTGTGTTAAAAGATTTATCATTTTCACCATCCTGGATAATGGTGATATTTGCCTGTTTCTTATTTAAAAAATCTAAACTAAACTGCAATACTTTGGCATCTTCCTCTCCGTTTAATCCGCCGATGTACCATTTGGTGCCGCGTTTTCTCGCCATCACCACATGTTTTCCGGGGAAACCACTTAATAAACGGGTTTTATCCCAGGCGGTAGGCACGGTCTTTAAAAAGTTTTTCGGGGCTTCCGGCAGTGCATAGTAAGCTTCAGGACGGTCTGCAAAATGCTGTAAAGCCGATTCAAAGACAACCGAAAGGGCCAATTCATGACCGTAAGATGTAATATGTGGATGCTGACTGTTAGAAAAAGTAACCGGCGTATAATCCATCGGGCCAATTACGTTTCTGGTAAAAGGCAAAGTAGCGTTGTGTACTGCAGCTTTGTTGGTCATCACATCTCCGTTATTGTACCATTCAGCGCCAAAAACTGCCTCCACGCTCATCAGATTCGGATAGGTTCTAGACCAACCGCGTGGTATGGTTGCACCGTGGAAATTGACCATCAGGTGGTGGTCTGCGGCATCTTTCAAAATATCAAGATACAACTTCATCATGTCTTGCTGATCACCCGCAAAAAAATCTACTTTGATGCCATAAACCCCTATTTTATTTAACCACTCAAATTCTTTCAAGCGTTTATCGCGTGTACGCATTCTATCAATCGGTGTAGCAGTACACCAATCTGTAGTACCAGAATTGTACCAGATCATGGGTTTAATCCCTTTAGATTTGGCATAGTTAACGGCATCTTCCAGTTTTCCGCCATTGCCCATCGTATCCCATTCCCAATCGATGAGTACGTAAGGCCAGTTCATGGTTTTAGCCAGATCAGTATATTCTACTGCCTTTTGATAATCTTTAGAGCCGTGGTTGTAAGCCCAGTAAATCCAGGCAACAGCTCCCGGTTTGATCCAGTCTTTTTGTGCAATACGGCTTGGCTCGCTCACATCTGTAATTAAGGTAGATTGCACCACTGTTTCCAGAGAACCAATCATTAATGTATGCCATTGCGATTGCCAAGGCAGTTTACTCACATTGCCCTGTTGTGCAAAGCCCTTTCGACCGGCTGCATAACTTACTTTATATTGATTTAAATCGGCTTTATTACTCAATTTAGATGCTGCGTTAAACTCGCTGTTTCCGGCTTCAGAAATTAAGTACCACACCGGTGCCTGTTTCGATCTAAACAATGCCGGGTATGACCACTCCTGGCCCTTTTCACCTTTTCCACTGGTGCTGTAAGGATAGAAATCTTCATATCCAGGATCGTAAGCCTGTGCCCAACGTTCTGTTTGAGCGGGAATATTAAAGGTGGTATATTCATCTTTAATATTAACCTGTTGATCAGACCATTTAGGCAAAGCGTACCTGAATGCAATACCATCGTTGTAAACCCTGAAAACGATGTTTAATGGCTTACCATTGGCATTTGAGAAAGCAAACGTAACCTCATTGGCATCATTTATACAAAGTTTGCGTTTTCCGCTCAGCATTTCATAACGGGTATCGGTACGCTTTACTGTACCGGCACTTTTAAGTAGCAGCTTTTTAAATTGCTCCTGATCTGTAGAAAGCCCCAGCGAGTTGCCCGTTAAGACAGCAGTCCACTTACCATTTGTTTGATAGTAAATATGGAATTTTGCAGAAGCGGTCGTATCATCAGCTACCGAAGCCTGATAATGGAGAACCAGTTTAATTTTTCCATTTGGAGAAATAACCGGGTATTGTTTCTGCTGCCCATAAGTTACGGCAAAGCAAAGAAAGGTGAGTAGGTTAAAGAAAATAAAAGATTTTCTAAAAATTAAAGTGTTCATCGTTTAAATTGGTTTAGTTGTATTTTTCGGGCTTATTTTTCGACCAGTTGCCAACTGAAAACGGTCCCGTCCTTTCTATCGGGCAAGGTACCTGGCCAGTCTGCTCCGTATAATTCTCCTGTTTTGGGATCGAGCCCTACAAAACGGTTTGTTTTTAACGATAGCAGCATACATTGCCCCCTCAACATATCCTGCCATACGAACAGGCTACCCGGTGATTCTTCTCTATTGAGCCGCACATCGGCAGATAACCCCATGCTGGTAATCGTCAGATAACCTGTTCCGTTTAAAGCCTTCAAGGCCACTTTTCCCTGTCCGCGATCCAATACCCTGAACTGGTAGTTGACATCATTTTCTTGAGAAAAACTTCGGCCTGGACAAAGCATGCCGTGTGGATTAGCCCAGGCCTGACGGCGATCAGCCAGGTTGGTTAAGGTAATTACTTTCCCAAGTGGCAGATTTTTCGTGCGGTCGGCCAGAGGTTCTATCAGCGTAAAATTTTTAAATTGGGCATAGCCACCTTCTGTGCCTTTGGTATTGTAGGCAAATAGCGCATATCGGGTACCCTGAAAGGTTTTGAGTTGGTAAGGCAAACGGATGCTGTCGCCAACCTTTTCAAAGTTTTTGCCATCCAGGCTATAGCTCAGTTGTGCGATATCATCGTCGAAATTACCGAAAGCACGCAGGAAAATCCTTGGAGATGTTAAAGGTTTATCAATTTTTTTTTGCTGATACTGGTCGAACATCCTGAACAGATAACGATTGCCCTCGCGCAAGATACCGATCCAGGCGTAAGGGATATTCATCAAACCCAAACCTGCAATATCACCATCTTTCAGTTGTTGACTGTTTAATTCCACCGTAGCCTCAGATTCAGGCCCAACACCGCGTTGGGTGAGGGTATTTCTTGCCCAAAGGAAATCTTTTGCAGGTAAGGTATGCAGGCGTAGGCTTCCTCCCTTCAATTGCCATTTGCCATCAACAGGATTGTGGTTCCATTGCCATGCCGGAGCTAACTGTGTCGCATTAAAGTTGTCATTGCGTTGGTAGGGTGCCTGACGATCGGGTTGGGCCACATTGGGTTTAAACCAGGTTCTTGGCGACCTACCGAGGTTACCTTCAATACCGAAGAAAGGCCAGCCTTCTTTCCAGGTAACGGGTGATAAAAAGGTTGTTCTGCCTACTGCCCTGAAATCCATCATCGAAAAGCCCCACCATTCTCCGTTAGGCAGGTCTACAATACCACCCTGGTGCATGGGAACTGAGCCTAACAACTGATCGCTTTGCCTGATCATCGATAATCTGGCATCCGCAGCAGGTAAGGCAGAATCCTGCCACATATCTTGAGTAAACCAACCCAGGGTTGTACCCATCGTTTCTTTGGCACTTACTACTGTTGTTTCGTAAGGTCCTTTAATATTAGTGGCCCGGGCACACTGCAGCCGACCGTTATCGGCATTGGTAATGTAATATTTCCCGTTGATTTTGTAAAGGTGATTCCCTTCGCCCATGGCATTTCCCCTGGGTATGATCACGCGGTCGCTACCTTCAACAAAACCGCTGAGGTCAGCTTTTAATTCAATCAGTTTGATTTCTCCGACACCATAAACAATATAGATTTTTCCATTCTCAAACAATACCGACAAATCATAAATATGGGCTTTCAGCTGATGCTGTTTCCACGGCCCGGCGGGATTAGAGGCTGTAAAAATCTGCAGACCATGTTTGTTAATATTGGAAAAGATATAGAAAACACCATCATGGTACCGGATACAGGGCGCCCATATGCCTTGTCCATAGGCTTCTTTACCATCTTGAAGATTAAATTCCGCTCCCTGTTGAAAACGGTCCATTGCATAACTGATCACCTTCCAGTTGACCAGATCTTTAGAGTGCAGCACCGGTAATCCGGGTACACTGTGCATGGTGGTACCCGTGAGGTAAAAATCATCCCCTACGCGAATGAGATCGGGATCGGAGAATTCATCATAAAAAAGCGGATTAGTGTAGGTCCCATTTCCATTATCTGCCGTCCATGATTGTGCATTCAGCGTTAGCGACCAAAACAAACCGAAGAATGTTGAGATATAAATTCGTAACAAATGTTGCGTTCCGAAACCAATAAGCCAATGTAACACAGCCTTTGGATTTAAATACATTGGTTTGCTATTGGCCATAATCATAATGAAGATAATCTATATCAATATATCCTTTTCTAGCTGAGGGATTGTAATTATAAATGGCTATCCGGTCGCCGCGGTAAGATCCCCACTGTAGTTGATAAGGCTCACCAAAAGTTTTGAATACTTTACCATCCGAACTGTAACTAAATGTACTTTTACCATCCAGGCCCCAAACCGATCGCAACCAAATATCATTACCTTTAATTTCAGGGCCAGGCATAGCTTGATTTTTAGTTCCGAATACCAGCTTTTTTACCTGACCAGCACACTCGAAACCGAGCGTTGCATATCGAGGGGCACCAAAATGCGACAAACCGGCTTTTTGGCCATCAGCCATTCCACGCAAATCAAACTTTACGGTGACGGTATTTTTAGATGTGCGGTAAACCCTTTGGGTTAAGGTATTGCCAGCAAAAAGAATATGATCTTTTAACGGTTTAAAGGCATGCAGGCGCAACCAGCCTTTTCTTTCGGATAAAGACCATTGATCTTTTTTGGACTGATAGTTCCATTCCCATTGCGGCTGAATGGTTTTGGCATCAAAATCATCACTACTTTGCGGATGTGTTTTGCGGGTTGATTTTACCGGCATAGGCGCCGACCATACCATTTCTCCGATACCATTAGCATTAGGCTTTCCGATTACCGGCCATCCTTCCATCCAGGTTACAGGAAGCAGACTTAGAATCCTTCCGGACCAATCGCCCGAACCATGATGGGTTAAGAAGTACCAGCCTCCGGTTTGGGTTTGTACCAATCCGCCCTGATTGGGTTCGTTAAACTCAGGTTGCCCTTCGCTCAGCTGCCGAGGCGCTTCATAAGGTCCCCAGATGTTTTTAGACCGTTCCATCATTAAAACGCGAACGTTATTGCGTACCTCACTAAAAAGGTGATAATAATAGCCGTTGATTTTGTACAGCTTATTGGCTTCACTCCCATTAGATTGGTAAATTACTTTATCTGAATCTTTGATCAGCGATTTGCCATCGGCCGTCATTTTAAAAAGATGAATTTTATAGCCATCAGCAAAGTGGGTTCCGATCAGATAACCCTGGCCATCTTCATCCCAGAAAGGGCAGCAATCATCCCAACCTTTTTCGGCCCATACCCGGTGTAAAGGTTCCCATGGGCCCTCTGGTTTAGCTGCAGAACTCATAAAATAACCTTCATCCGGATCGCCAAAATAAATCCAGAAACGTTTGTTGTGATAACGGATGGCACCTGCCCAGATTCCTTTCCCATAACGGTTCATCTGGGTATAATTCATCGCAGGCGAAATTGTACTGATATCTTTAACAGCATGCCCCAGTATCTGCCAGTTTACCAGATCTTTCGATTTCAGGATAACAAACCCCGGTGAATATTGAAAGGTGGAGGATACCGCATAATAGTAGCCGCCAACACGGATGCAATCTACATCGCTGTAATCGCCAGGTAAAATTGGATTGCGGTAGGTGCCATTGCCCTGATCTCCCCAATGTGTCCAGTTGCCCCAGGCGGGTACAGCAACCCGAGATTGTGCAAAAGTAAAAGTATATAAACATAGCGTAACAAAAAGCAGCGTAATCACATGCTTTGGGATCACTCCATTAGCAACCATATAACGACTTGAATTAGTCATTCCTGCACCAAAACGGTATATGAATGATGTGTTTTAACAATTTAATGAGTAAGAATGTGGTCAGGCTCCCTTCATTTCAGCATGAGAGCTGCCAATTCACTTCGAGAGCCTAATATTATTTATACAATAGCTCCATGAATTTTAAATACATAGGCAATAGCGCCTGGTGCCTGTTCAGGAAGCTTAATTTTTAATCCCTCAGCGGTTTGTTCAAATTCAATTGATCCGGGATAACCCAATAAACTTACCTTTTGTATTTTATTGACTTTATTTGATGCGAGGCTCTCTATGAGTGCTGTTCTATCAGAAGGCCAGTCAAGCATGGCTGCAAACAAATCTTTCCCTTTGGTGGTGAAGCGGAAATCCTTTGCCCCAAATTTTGCACTACCTTCGTTAAAGCCCTGTACACTTAGTGGCTTTGCGTTTGCAATTGCCGGTCCTTCTCCGAAGATTTTCCATGGTCGCGTACTATAAATACATTCGCTATTTCGTTGCATCCAATCGGTTATTCCTTCCACTATGGCGCGTTCTTTTTCATCAATGGTTCCATTTCCCCTTACTGGAATATTCAGCATCAGGTTACCATTTTTACTGACCACATCCAACAACATATGAATAACGGTTTTGGGATCTTTATACCAGTTGTTATCATAAACCGGACGGTCATAATGCCAGGAGCCAATACAAGTATCTGTCTGGAAAGGCTCTTTAGCAATTTCATTGGTTTGCCCACGCTCGATATCCCACACCATACACTTACGCTGTTGCTCATTAAGCACTTTCCCGAATAATACCGCTTCCAGTTTACCATATTTTTTGATACTGGCATTATACATGTGTGCGGCAATCCTTAGTCCGGCATCGCTAACCGGATATAGCGGTAAAATCGTATCATCAAAGTAGATGACGTCCGGTCCATACTTGTCTAACAGTTCAATAGTGCGTTTGTAGAATTTTTCACAATAGGCTTTAGAAGGTAATGAAACACCATTTACCCAAGCCCATTGACTGTGGATCATCCCGTTATCTTCACTATTTTTACTAAGCGGATGATTTTGCGCATATAGCTCCTGAGGGTCTTCTCCTTCCCACCACGTTCCTTTACCATCAGCTTTTGTTAATTTTCCATCGTAAGGAATACCGGCCATTGAGCCATGTTTATCAGCGCGCTGGGCGGTCTCCATCCAGCTCCAGGCGTGCGCCGCATGCACACTTACCCCGAAGCGCAGGTCATGATTTTTTGCGGCCTTCGCCCAGCCACCTATGATATCCTTTTTAGGGCCCATGCGAACAGAATTCCATTTCTGGTGTGTACTATCATACAGATCCAGGTTATCGTGGTGGTTGGCCATGGCCATAAAATATTTGGCGCCAGCCTTTTTGTAAAGCCCCACCAATTCTTCGGGATCCCATTGATCAGCCTTCCACTCATTAATCACGTCTTTAAAACCGAATTTAGAGGGATGACCATATTTTTCTAAATGATATTTATATTTATGCCCACCTTCCATATACATTTCACGGGCATACCAATCGCCAAATTCCGGCTGGCATTGAGGCCCCCAATGTGCCCACATGCCAAATTTGGCATCGCGAAACCATTCAGGTGTTTTATATTGTGCAAGTGAATCCCAGGTAGGTTTAAACGGGCCAGCTGCATAAGGTGCGTTAAGCAGTTGCCCTGCATAACTTTTAGACAAGTATAGCGATGATAAGCTCAAAGCCATGCCTTTAATTAAGGTTCTTCTTTTCATATTGTGTTGTGTTGTGTTGGCTTTTTTGAATAGCCCTATTCAGCAACCATAAGGTTCTGCTAATTGGCTCGATATATCTGGTTAAAAAATAAGGTATCATAAGATACCTGTATACCAACCAAAATTAGTTGACTTTAAACTAAAAAAATTAAATAAATAAGACTTTTTTTTGTACAAATCCGACATTTTAAACTTTTCACATTACTTCGGATGTAATCAGATCCAGAAAATCAGATTACATTTCATCATGAAAAGCATTTAAAATACAGCCTCGTATTCTATAGCCTACTTATCAATTCTTTATCTTATACTTTTGATAATCTTTAACTTGCGAATAAATGCACCTAACAAATGTAAAAGCACATGATCAATATACGCTATGTTTCGAAAACCTGATACTATAAATGGTATAGTAGCGCCAAATCCGTAAAATTAAAATGTATTTATACAGTTAAATCTGTATAATTGCTCAATAAATTTAAAGGTATAGCCTTGTCAGCCACATTTGAAACAGATAAATATTTGGATTGCTCTTTTAATTGAGCCATTGAATGCTAACCAAAAATGTCAACACCTCTATTCGCCAGTGACCATGATCTGCTAACGGCTTTAAAAGCTGGAAGAAGCAATGCGTATAAAGAAATTTATGATCGTTACTGGCAGGTACTATACCGCTTCTCGCGGAAAATGTTACAAGATGAAAATGTAGCGAAAGATGTGGTACAGGAGGTTTTCACCATTTTATGGGCCAAAAGAGAAAGTCAGAATACGGCTGTACCACTTGCAGCCTATCTATACACGCTCACCCGAAACCGGATTCTTGATCTTGTTAAACGCACAAAGGTAGAAAATAGATACCTGGAATCGTTAACCAGCTTTATACAGCTTAACCATGCTACACCTGATCGTTTATATATTGAAAAAGAACTATATGACCAGATTGAGCGCGAAATTCAGCACTTGCCGGAAAAAATGCGGCGGGTATTTGAAATGAGTCGCAAAGAATATAAATCCAACCAGGAGATTGCAGATGAACTGCAGATTTCAAATAAAACAGTTAAAAATCAGCTGAGCACTGCTTTAAAAACCCTCAGAAACAAGCTGGGCGATACTTTGAACACCTACCTTATCTTTTTTTAATTTTTTTTCATTCCGCCTGGGACTTTCGTCCTACTTAGTCGTTAAGCCAGTATCTACTGACCAAAAATGACTGAAGACCAAACTAAATATACTCAGGAGCTGCTTAACCGTTATAATGCGGGTAACTGTACAGCAGAAGAGGAAATCCTGATAGAAACCTGGTTTAATGCCTATGCTAATACCATCGATAATGTTGAGCAACAGGAAGATATGGAACTTATCGGACAGGAAATCTGGGCGAAACTTCCGGCAACCCATGTTTCAATAAAGCGGAAGCTATGGCCAAGATTTGCGGCAGCTGCGGCAGTAATTCTGGTGTTAATAGGTTTTTTTAAGCTTTATGAACGCAACTCAAATCAGGAGCTGCAATTGGTGCAAAACAAAAAAGAACAAATTGCGCCAGGTACTTTTGGCGCTACTTTAACGCTGGCCAATGGAAAGCAAATCCGGTTAAGCCAATTAAAAAACGGTGTTTTTGCCGAAGAAGCCGGTGTAAAAATTACGAAGACAGCCAAAGGAGAGCTGGTTTACCAGGTTAAAGATGAAACTTCAAATGCGTTACAAACAAATACCCTGACTACGGCAAAGGGAGAAACCTTTAAGGTTGAACTTCCTGATGGATCTTCTGTATGGCTAAATGCAGCTTCCAGCCTTACTTATACCACCAACCTGGCTAGTGCAGCAATCAGAAAGGTTAAACTCAGCGGAGAAGCTTATTTTAAAGTGGCTCATGATCAGGAACATCCCTTCATCGTCACTACCCTGGGGCATGATATTAAGGTATTGGGAACTGAATTCAATGTGAGTTCTTATGAAAATGACGATGCGGAAATAACCACCTTGGTACAAGGAAAAATTAGCATGAATACTTACAGAGATAAGGTGATCCTGACACCAGGCGAAAAAGGAACCGTGCGCAATGGAAGCATTGAAAAGGCCACTGCCAATATTGAGGCCGCAACCGGTTGGAAAAATAACGAATTCGTATTTGCCAGTCAGGATATCAGGTCCATTATGAAACTTATCGCGCGATGGTATGATGTAAACATTATTTACGAAGGTGAAATACCTTCAGAGAAAATCAGTGGCAGCATATCAAGATTTGCAGACATCCATAGTGTACTCAACATCCTTCAGGCTACCGGAACCGTTAAAATCAAAACCGCAGGTAGCCGCGTAGTGGTATCGGCTTTGTAATAAAATTAATTTAACTCATGAGAATAAAGAATATAAATATACAACATATGATAAAAAGCTAACCAAAAGACCAAGAATCCTATTTTTTGTAAACTGTAAAAATTTATAGGATCAAACTACGAATCAACCCATTCAACTAACAAACCAAAACTAACTTAATGAAGACCAATAAAATGGCCGTGCATCGTGTTGCATGTCCCAGAATTATGCGGGTATCTACCTTATTCCATTTCCTGCTCATCCTGTCTTTTTTGCAGGTTAGCGCTTACACCTTTGCACAACGGATTACACTAAGCGTTTCAAACCAACCGCTTTCGGAAGTTTTCCGGATGATTAAAAGCCAGACTGGCTACAACTTTGTTTATTCTGATAAAATCATCTCAGATGCTAAACAGATCAGTGTAAATCTGAAAGACCAATCCATTGACGTCACACTGAAATCTATTTTAGGTCCACAAGGCATTACCTATACCATTCAGGATAAAACCGTTATACTCACCAGTAAAGTACAGCAGAACGATGAAATCGACGGCGTAGTTAGAGACCGTAAAACAGGCAATCCATTACCAGGTGTAGTTGTTTCTATAAAGGGTACTAAATTCCAGACCCAGACAGATAACAATGGCCGTTTCAAACTCAACATGCCCGCAAATGCGAAAGCTCTGGAGTTTCGGTATATAGGTTATAAAATAGCCGAAGTTGAAATCAGGAATGAACGACATTTTATCACTTTTTTGGAAGAACAGGCCGTAAGCTTAGATGAAACTGTGGTTAACGGTATATTTACGCAACGCAAAGAGAATTTTACCGGTGCAGCAAATACCCTAACGGGTGCAGAACTTAAAAGGGTAAGTGCCAACAGCGTATTTGCGGCTATTGGGGCCCTTGATCCATCGTTCAGAATAGTACCTAACAATGTTACCGGTGGTAACATTAACCAGTTGCCCAATATTCAACTCCGTGGTGAAAATTCTTTTCCTAACCTTTCCGGGCAATTGTCATCTATTCCTACACTTCCACTCTTGATTTTAGATGGTTTTGAAGTAAACCTGCAACGGATTACAGACCTTGACATAAATTTGATCAGGAGTGTGACACTACTTAAAGACGCCTCTGCTACAGCACTTTATGGATCAAGAGGTGCTAATGGCGTTATTGTAATCACAACCATTACCCCTGCTGCCGGTAAACTGCAGGTGAATGTGACCCACGATTTTCGACTCACAACACCAGATCTTTCGGTATATCATCTGCTTAATTCCGAGCAAAAGCTTGATTTTGAAAAACGGGTAGGCCTATATACCTCCTCATCAAACCTTTTGCAAACCAGTTTAGATATGCTTTACAACGAACGTTATAAAGCCTATACCAAAGGTGTAAATACAGATTGGTTGTCTATCCCCACCCAAAATGGATATAGTAACCGGACTTCTGTTTATGCTCAGGGCGGTGATACCGTTATCCGCTATGCGCTCCAGGTATCAGGTGATTTTCAATCGGGTGTAATGAAAGGTCAGGACCGTACAAACTATTCAGGTCAATTTGATTTAAACTATTTTAAAAAGAAATTTGAGTTCAGGAATTCCCTCCGTGTTTTCCAAAATAAATCTAATGAATCCCCATATGGCAATTTTGCTGATTATGTAGGGATGAACCCTTATTGGGCACCTTATGACAACAATGGTAACGCAAAGAAAATGCTAGAAGACCTGAATTTTGTTGGATTCAACTATCAAACAGCAAGTCCGCTTTACGATGCTACCCTGCATTCTATTAACAGTGCCAATTATTTTGGAATTTCCAATAATTTTAGCGCCCGTTATAAGCCAACACAGTCGATATATATTGAGAGCAGTTTAAGCATCAACAAACAAAGCGGTGGAAGCGATTTATTTTACTCTGCACAGAGTCCAAGGTTTAATAATGTGGCTGATCTGAACCTGAAAGGAAGTTATGATCTTGGTACCAATAACAGTATGGGCTATGAAAGTTTAACTACTGCAAACTGGAATGCCATATTTGGTAAACACCAGCTTTTCTCCAACGTAGGTTTAAATTTATCTCGCAACACGTCATCTTATAACACCTTTTCTGCAACTGGCTTATTGACAGATCAGTTAGATGACATACTTTATGCCACACAGTATAGTGGCCGGCCGGTGGGTGATGAAAATACGATCAGCCGTGTAGGTTTGCTCTACAGCGGAAATTATATCTATGACGATCGCTTTCTGGCGAGTGTTTCCTACAGAAGGGATGGTTCTTCCCAATACGGTAATGAAAAACGTTTTGGTACATTTTGGTCTGTAGGTGCAGGCTGGAATATCCATAATGAATCTTTCTTTCAAAAAAGCGACCTCGTTAACCGATTGAAAATTAGAGGAAGTTACGGTTCTACCGGTTCGCTCAATGTCCCGTCTTATGCCTCTCAATTCAGGTATAATGTAAATGCAGGAACTGCTTACTATGGTAACGTGGGCGCTACGCTTGCTGGCATGGGGAACGAATTTCTAAGCTGGCAGGATGTGCTGAAAGCCAACATCGGGCTTGATGCTGATTTGTTTCAAAACCGTTTAAACCTGAGGTTTGAATTTTACAGGGAGAATACAAAAAATGCGGTCACACAAATTACCCTTGCCCCTTCAGCCGGATTTAATTCTTATACCGAAAACTATGGAGAATTACTCAATAAAGGTTTAGAATTTTACGCCAGATATACTATTCTGCAAAATCCATTTACACGTACGTTATGGACAGTTAACGTAAACGGATTTACCAATAGAAACTCGCTTAGAAAAATTTCAAACGCGTTACAGTCATCAAACAATTTATTGAATAATGGAAATCCAAATCAGGTGAAACCAAATCTTCAACTGGTAGAAGGACAGTCGATTAATACCATTTTTGCTGTACGTTCATTGGGCATAGATGCAACTACTGGTTCAGAGGTATTTCTAACGAAATCGGGAGAAACCACCCTGGATTGGAATGTAGCAGATAAAGTACCTGTAGGAATCAGTCAGCCACTCTGGAACGGCAACTTTGGCACAGGCTTTTCGCACATGGGTTTTGAGCTGAATCTGATCTTCAACTACCAATTCGGAGGACAAATGTACAACCAAACTTTAGTAGAACGTGTAGAATCAGTTAATCCAAAATTTAATGTAGACCAGAGAGCTTATGACCTGGGTTGGGCAAAACCGGGCGATGTCAGTCAATTCAGAAGGATTACGGCCAATCCAACTCAAACCAAGCTTACGTCGAGATTTGTACAAGATGACAACAACCTGATTTTGAGCGCTGCATCATTAGGTTATACTTTTTACAAAAAACAGTTTTTGGAAAAAATTGGCTTGCGCAGTTTGCAGGTCACGGCCATTACCAACGACCTTTTTAGGGTAAGTTCTATACAGGTAGAACGTGGTACCAGCAACCCATTTGCCAGAACATATTCCTTAACATTAAGAGCAGGTTTTTAATTAAGCGACATGAACTATAAAAAATTCTTAGCCATATTGGTTTGTTTAACCGCTATGCTAACGTCATGCAAAAAATATCTTGACGTAAATCCAAAATCATCCATTTCTGAAAACCAGCTATTTAATTCCGAATTAGGCTTTCAACAGGCTTTAGAAGGTGTATATTCACTATTTGCTTCTCAAAACCTGTTTGGCGACAACCTGACTATGGGTTTTACATCAGCCCTGGCACAGAATTACAATATCCCGGTTAACTCCAGATTTTACGATACTGCTAAATTCAACTTCAACTCACAGGAAGTGACTGAATTTGGCAATTCGATCTGGAGCAATGGATATAATGCAATTGCCGGTGCCAACAAGGTGATCCAAAATACGGAAAAGCGACGGGATGTATTAAGTACTTCCGCTTACAGCCGGATTCGTGGTGAGGCAGTGGCCCTGCGTGCTTATATGCACTTCGAACTCCTTCGGCTATTTGGACCCGAATATGTAAGTGGGCTTACAAAAAAAGCCATTCCTTATAAAAAAGAGGTGAACCAATATACCGTGATGCCTTCAACCACACAAAATACGGTGTTAGCTATACTTGCCGACCTGAATGAGGCCGAACAGCTTTTGGCAACATCTGACCCGATCTTGAGCGGCCAGGCCAACCGCAGCATCAAGATGAATTATTATGCGGTTAAAGCCTTGCAGGCTAGGGTCTATCTTTTTTCTGGTGATAAAAGCAAAGCCTTTGCAGCGGCGAAGTTTGTGGTTGATGCCAATAAATTCCCCTTTGTAACCTTTAGTAATGCCACTGCTGCTGCCGAAGCCAGAGACCGGATCTACATTACCGAACAAATTTTTGGGCTGAGGGTAGCTAATCTCAGAGGCTGGGCAGATCCTGGCTATTTTCGCGGTGCTTCCAATATGCGCCGTTCATCTAGTGATTACCAAACACTTTATGAAACAAGGTCTGGTGGCAGTACAGATATCCGCTATTTAGCTAGAATTGAAGTAGATAACAGTAATAGTGTAGGTTTTGTATTTCCTTCTAAATTCTGGCAAACTTATCCTGGCACGGCCCCTTCTGAGGATCGTCTGGATCAATTAGTGCCTATGATCAGGCTGGCAGAAATGTATTTCATTCTGGCCGAATGTGCTTCTTCTACGGCAGATGGCATCAATTACTTGAACATGGTACGTGAAAACAGGAACATCACACCATTGCCCATCAATCTTAGCCAGACCAATTTAAACAATGAGATTACCAAAGAATACCAAAAGGAATTTCATGCAGAAGGGCAACTATTCTATTATTATAAACGAAAAAGTATCACACGGATGCAGTTCATGACCTCAGATATTCCGCTATCTAATTATGTATTGCCTATTCCTGATCAAGAATTAGAGTTTAATCCAAATTACAACTAAACAAATGAAATACTTAACGATATTATTTTTGCTGGTTTTTGCAATAGGATGCAAAAAAGACGATATACCCACATTTGAAGGCCGTGATGGTATTAGCTTTTTTATTGATTATTACGAGAACCCCGATAGCACCAATTATTCATTCGCCTTACAGCCAACAGCTAAAACAAAAGATACCATATTCATCAAAATGCGTTTGGTAGGGAAACCTTCCAGTGTGGCGCGTGGCATTAAATTAAAGGCATTGCCAGGATCAACTGCCCGGCCTAATATCGATTACATTTTGCCTGAAGTTAAGTTGCCGGCCAATGCACTTTTTGTAAACTATCCGCTGGTCATTTTCAATACACCAGAAATGCTGACGCAAAATTTTCAACTGGTACTTGGTGTTGATCCTGGGAGTGAACTGGTTCCTGGTGCGCCGGGAATAGCGGTAGACCTTTCCAAAAATCTCTCGAAAATGAAAGTCAACATCACTAATCAACTGATAGAGCCTGATTATTGGCAAAATTTGAGCTTCTTTTTCGGAAATTTTAGTGTGGTAAAATTCAAGTTTATGATCAAAGTAACCGGACTTACCAATTTCGACCCTCAGGTAGTTGGTTTTAGTGACATATTCCTGATCCAGGTAAATCTGAAAAAAGCACTTTCGGATTATGTTCAGTTGAACGGTCCTCTTATTGATGAATTCGGTAACCAAATTACATTCTAAGTCATGTTAAAAATAAAATATTGCATTTGCTTATTATTGATATGCTGTGCCACGTTATGGTCTTGCAAAAAAAGTCAGGACTTCAATTATAAAGAACTAAACGAACTGGAAATTAAAGACAATGCAACCCTGTCTATCGTTCAGTTTGATACACTTAAAATTGATCCGCAGATTACCCAAAGTAAACCTGCTGGCGAAGGATTTACCTATCAATGGAAAATTTATCCTTACGCTCCTGTTGACGGGATTGATGCAAAAGTTCTGGCGACGTCAAAGGCATTAAATGCTGTGATCAGTTATCCACCGTTAAAGGATGGTTATAACCTGGAATATAAAGTTACGAATTCGGCTACGGGTGTATCTACCTTTAAGGTTTATAATATACGCGTAGCTAGTGCATTTGGCAAAGGATGGCTGGTTAGCAACACGACTTCAGGTAATGCACAATTAGGCTTTATCCGTACAGACTACAAAGTATTTTATAACCCGGCCGGCGCTGTAAATCAAACCACGTTTCCGGGAAATGCTGTTGCTGCTAATCTTTTCTATAATAGTGACGGGAGCCGCTTTGGGCTAAGTTTTTTTACCGATAAGGGAAGTTACCGCTTTGGTGCAAACGATTTTCTGATATCGGGAAAATCGATCATCAGTTTTACACCGGTGAAAGACAAATTTGCATTTAGTGTATCAAAGTTTACAACCGAAGAATATTTGATTAATGATGGAAGCCTTTACGCAGCCTCCATGCTTAACGACCCTGCAAATGTCACCTATTCTGCAAGGTTAGAAGGAGATTATAACCTCTTTCCCAAAGTAATCACCAGCGCTTTATTTTCTACCTATTTTTATGATAACAAGTACAAACGCTTTATGTATGTTCCATTTGGAAGCTTTAGTATAATACCAACTTTTGGCTCTTCTTCTGCTGCTTTTAATATTGGAGATACGCGTATGTTGATGGTAGGCGCTATGGATGGTGTCAAAACAAACTCATCAGAAGATTTTTTCTTCATCATGCAGGATACCAATGGCGATCGCTTTCTGTATTCATTATCGGGTGCATCGCCACGCCTCAATCAAAAAATATTGAACAGCCCGGAGATTGCCTCTGCTAAATCATTTGCTGCTTCCCTTACATTGAGGCAGATATATTACGCTACAGATAACAGTATTTACCTGTATGATATCCTGGCAAATTCAGCAAAACTGTTTTACACATTCCCATCCGGTACCCAAATCAAACAAATCCAGCTGGATCAGACGGATAGCAAAACCCTGGTGGTTGCCGCCAACCAGGCCACCGGGGGATCAGTTTACTTCTTCAAGATCAGCAATCTGGGTACGCTTGTTACCGGAAGCTACGATCAGCGAATAGATGGCTTCGGCGAGATTTCCACCATAAGCTATCGAAGAGCCAATTAAATAAATTAATCTACTAAAAAAGAAAACGCATATGTTTCGTAAAACCATCATTTGTTTAAGCCTCGGGGTAAGCTGTTTTATCCAGCTCTTTGCGCAAAGTACCCGTGATTTTAAAAAAGAGCTGGAAGGGATAAAAAGTATTCAGGATACTGTGGTACTCCATCAAAAGCTTTCAGCGCTCGCAACCGGATCTGAAGAAGACCTAACGCTACTTGCTCAATATGGGCTTGAGAAAGGCTGGTCCCGTAGTCAATGGGATGAATTCGCGGCGAAACGCATGCCCAAAGAGCAATTTGCATTTAATAAAGCACAAGAAAAGTTTTTTGCAGAAAAGGACCTGAATAAAAAACTCGCCATATTGTCTTCCATCCAAAAACAGTTCCCGAATCAGAAATACGGCTATAACTATGCCTTATTGGCTGGAGATTATGCCAGAGCTGGCAACTTTAATCAGGCCATGGCCTATTTACAAAAAACAAAAGACCAGGATCGCTTAATGGCCTGGTCTCAACTGGCTTTGGTAAATGATCCTAAAATATCAAAACAGGTTACCCTACAAGTAAACCAAACCTTATTGCAAAAAAACTTGCCTGCCGAAGAGCGACTTACGCTTCTGAATATGAAGCGATATCTTTTGGAACAAAAACAGGATTATAAAAATGCAGCCGTTATTGCGAAAAAAATATTGGATCTGAATCAAAATCCTACCCAAAATGAGATTGATCACTATCATATTTTATTAAGCAAAAGTGGTAACTATCAGGCTGCGTTTCCAGCCCTGGAAAAAATGATCAACAAAGAGATAGAGGACGAAGAAATCAAGACTGAATATAAAAAGGCTTACCAATTCATGTATCCGAACAGGGATGTAAAAGCGCATCTTGATTCGATCCAGAATGTCAGGGTAGAACAATATGAAGCCAAATACAAGAATTACAATGGTGAAAACCTGATCAAAGAAAAAGCACCGGAATTCGAACTGCTGGATGCCAACAGCAAAACCGTATCAATGAAAGATTTTAAAGATAAAATCATGGTGATCGATTTTTGGGCAACCTGGTGTATGCCTTGCAAAGCTGCGCTGCCCGGGATGCAGCTATTGGTAGACAAATACAAAAACGATCCGGAGGTAAAATTTCTCTTTATCCATACGAAAGAGATCACCGGCGAATCTTTTAATAAGGTAAGAGACCAATCACTGTCTTATTTTAAAGCACACGATTTTACGCTTCCACTTTATGTAGATTTAAAGGATAAGGATACTAAAACCAATAAAGTCGCCGAGCAATTTAAGGTGACCGGAATACCTCATAAAGTGCTTATTGATCGTAATGGTTTTATCCGTTTAAACAGTGTAGGATTTAACGGTTCAACTCCTGACCTCGTAGCAGAAATGAGCGCAGTTATTGAAAAGCTAAAAAATCAAACTAATTAAGAACAAACAGTGAAGAACAAAATTTATTTTCTTTTGATGTTTCTGCTATTTATAATGAACAGCCAGTTGCAAGCACAAATGAGGTTAAGCGGCAAGTTGGGTGGCACCAATGCGGATAGCATATCTTTGACCTATAAACTTAATGGTAAAACAAATGAAAAACGGATACCTGTCAAAAACGGGGTATTCACCATAACGGTACCAAGTGATACACCGGCTATGGCAAATTTGAAACTTCCCTTTCAAGGGCAAAGTTTTGATTATCCTTTTTTTGCAGAACGTGGTAACCTCCTGCTGCGCGGAAGTGTAGAGAACCTGGATTCCATTATGAAAATTAGCATTACAGGTGCCCCGACTCAAAATGCGTTTAATTCTTACATTCGAGCGAGGATGTCACTGATTAAACAAGCCGATAGCCTGGATGCGCTAATGGCCAGTGGCCGTGCAGATTCCACTGTAGTGAAACCCCAGCTGTTTAAAATCGGACAAATGATCTCGAGTGGCCTGGCTGAACAGTACATCAAAAATAATCCGAAAAACTATGTAAGCCTGCATCTGCTGAATTTACTGATCGGTTCCAGAATAGATTATAACAGGGCAAACGCGCTTTTCCAGGCCATCGATCAATCCTTACGCGCGTCTTCAGCAGCTTCATCAGTAAAAAAAGCACTCTCTGTTTTACAACTCTCAGCTACGGGGAAACCATTAAAAGCATTTAGCATTCCTGATATAGCTGGTAGAACGGTTACATTGACAGATTATAAGGGTAAAATTGTACTGGTAGATTTCTGGGCAAGCTGGTGTGTACCTTGCAGACAGGAGAATCCTAATTTGTTAGAAAACTACAACAAATACCATTCAAAAGGTTTTGATATTTTGGGCATCTCATGTGATACGGACGAGGCTAAATGGAAAAAAGCGGTAAATGAAGATCGCCTTCCCTGGAAACAAGTTAGAGATTGGGAAATCTTAAAATACTATGGTTTACAATCCATACCTTCCAATTTCCTTTTGGATGGTAATGGCGACATAATGGCCATAAATCTTCGAGGTGAAGAACTCACGCAAAAGCTAGATCAAATCTTTTCTAAAAAATGAGCGATCTTTTAAAAATAATTTGTCTGGTTATATTTTCTAACCTGGCAGCAGAAACGCAGGCACAGGAAGAGATCAGATCTCCGAAAAAAATAGAAAGTTTATTGCGTAAAACCAATTCGGAAGTGGTGGATGCCTGTATTAAATTGGTGATCAGGGATACCTTGGCCGATCGGGATTTTGGCGGCTTTAGCGCGGTTATTGTATCTTCAAATGGCACAATTTTGACTGCTGCACATTCCGTTAACCCTAACCATCGATACCGGGTAGAATTTCCAAACGGGCAGAAAGGGGTCGCAGTTGCTTCAGGAAAAATTGCCTTGAGCGATGAAAAGCAACAGTTCGATCTGGCAATGCTTAAAATGGAAGGCAAAGGCCCATGGCCTTTCGTAAAAATGGCTGACAGTAGAAACCTGGTTGTAGGAGAAGGCTGCCTGGCCATCTCCTACCCTGGAAGTTTTTTTCAAACCAAGCCGAACTTGCGTTTCGGGCGCATTACCCAATTGGATGCTGGCGATGGCTTTTTGGAATCAACCTGTAAAATGGAACCCGGAGATTCAGGAGGTGGTCTTTTTGACCTGCAAGGCAAATTGATTGGTATCCGTGATAAAGTTCAGCTCAGTGAGGATGAAAATTTCGATATCCCGGTTAATCTGTTCCGCCGGTATTGGAGTGCGTTGCAAAAACCAATCAATTACCGCCGGTTACCAATAGCAGACACACTTACCCCCGTACCGGCAAGCAAACGTTTTACGGTAACTCCGCCTGCTCATTTTTCACAGCTGGGACTTAAATTTCCAGACCAGGTTATTACCCTGCACAGTCTAAAGGGCAATGTGCAACAGCAAATTCTGGCCACCGCAATAAACCTCGATCAAAAAGATCGGACATCCGTACTATGGCTCAGTAAAAGTTCCATGCTTGGCGAACAGCCCTGGATGATATACAATGGTGTAAAAATCCAATTAAATGTAATAAGCCGAGATCCTGAAAACGACCTGGTACTTTTAAGTCCAGCTGATCGCGTGAACAATTTTAAGGGTATAAAAACCGGTAAAATTAAGTACAAACCAATAATTACCAATAACCTGGGAAAGTTTTTATACTCACCGGTAGATTCTGAGGACTGTAAATTAGGCATTGTCAGCACCATAGAAATTCAGCTACCGCTGCTTTTTAGCCGTGCGCAACTGGGAGCATTGGTGTTTGAAGAAGCTGGTAAAATGATGGTGAAAGATATTGCGCGTACCTACCCTGCTGATCAGCTGCTAAAAATTGGTGATCAGATCATATCCATAAACGGAAAAGCGATACCCAACGAAAAGGTTTACCAACAAGAAATGAGCCGTCTGCTTATGGGCGATCATCTTACTTTGGGAGTCATCAGAAACCATAAAACCTCAACAGTTGATCTTGATTTTAAGGAAAGAACCACTCGCGACATCACCCTAAACTATAAAGGGAAAAGAAGTTTACGCTCAGACGGGTTTCAAAAAGTATTTGTACAGGATGCTGCTATCCGATCGGATGAGTGCGGAGGACCGGTTTTCGATAGCGATGGAAACTTTATGGGCATTAACATTGCCAGGCACAGCCGGACAGCTACCATCATTTTACCCCTGGATATGATTAAAAAGTCAATCGTAAAGATGTTGGATTCAACAAAAAGCTAAACACATTTTAGCTCATCACTAAAAATGTGAACGTGCTAAATTCATATCATCAATACATGCGAAAGCCTCCATTCATTGGGCTTTTGTTGTTTACAGGCATTTCTAAAATGTGTTATTTCGCAGTAATAAAGGTTAAATCCACTCGCATCAAAGGAAAAACGATTAATATCGGAATAGTGATAAAAAATGTCGGTTGCATATAAGGACCTGAACTCTAATGATCCTCACCACCGTCATGTTCCGCATTTATTTGCCTTACACCCCGGAAGGCAGATTACGGCATTAGGTACACCTGAACTGGCGAACGCCGCCAGAAAAACGCTTGAGTTAAGGGGAGATGACGGAACCGGATGGTCTATAGCATGGAAAGAGAACTTCTTGGCCAGGTTAAGAGCAGGCGATCATGCGCATAAATTATTATCCTATCAACTTCGCCTCACCAGCCAAACAGAAACCGTAATGGCTGATGCACGTGGTACATACGCCAATCTTTTTGATGCTCATCCCCCATTTCAGATTGACGGAAATTTTGGAGCCGTATCTGGCATGACCGAGATGCTGTTACAAAGCATGGAATCTTATACCAGTGGAGATGGCCAGGATGCTTACATCCTTGATTTGTTACCCGCGCTACCATCTGCCTGGCCCGATGGATTTATTACCGGCTTAAAAGCCAGAGGTAGTTTTGAAGTATCACTTAAATGGAAAGGTGAAAAGTTGCTTGGCGGCACTATTAAATCATTAAATGGTGAGCCGTTTAAATCAGGACACCAAATCCGATTAAAATTAAAGGGTTAAATATAGTAGCCAGAAAGGTATTTAAGTTGGCCAGCTTCATTTATGACCATATTTCTTAAACAGCAGTACCCGGTCAAACAATTTCACCTGTTTTAACATTAACTTTGGAGTAACTATCATGCAACCATAAAATTCAGTTAAACCAGTAAAATTAAGCTTCCGATATGATTAAAAATCTGCCAAAGACACCTATTGAGAAAATAATCGCGCCCGTGAGCCGTTTTGTACACCTGGAATATACGAGTGGAATTGTATTGCTGATCGGGGTTGTACTTGCGATCATTTGGGCAAATTCACCATTTTCGGAAAGCTACCATCATTTATGGGAAACACATTTTATGGTCGGGATAGCTGAACATACTTTGAACAAGCCTCTACATGTCTGGATCAATGACGGGCTGATGGCATTATTCTTCTTTATCATTGGCCTGGAATTGAAAAGAGAATTCATGGAAGGGGAACTCTCTACTTTTTCAAAGGCTATTTTACCCATGACTGCTGCGCTTGGCGGCATGATTGTTCCTGCGGGAATTTATTACCTCCTCAACCACCATACCGATACCGAACACGGATGGGGAATTCCTATGGCTACAGATATCGCTTTTGCACTGGCGCTTCTTTCTATGGCCGGAAAACATATACCAGGTTCTATAAAAGTCTTTCTCTCGGCATTGGCTGTAGCGGATGATCTTGGTGCAGTTTTGGTAATCGCTTTCTTTTACACCGGACAGGTCAATTTTATGGCATTGGGCATAGCCGGTATTTTGCTGTTATGCCTGGTTATTGGCAATGCGATAGGAATCAGGAATAGTGCATTTTACCTTATCCTCGGTATTGCCGTATGGATCAGTTTCCTGCTTTCTGGTGTACATGCTACACTTGCGGGTGTATTGGTGGCTTTCACCATTCCGGCGAGGACACGTATTGATGAGCAGGTTTATTCCAAAACGCTTCGAAAGCTTACCGATGATTTTGACAGGGAAATCCCCAGTAATAGTACATTAACAACATCGGGACAACATCAGACCATTCAACAGGTGAAAAACCTCAGTCTTGCAGCAGAAACGCCTCTGCAGAAAATTGAACATGCTTTACATCCCTATGTTGCTTTTCTGATCATGCCCGTTTTTGCGCTGGCAAATTCAGGCATCCTGATTGGCAGTGATTTCTTTTCTGCAATAATCAACCCCGTATCACTTGGCGTTACCGCAGGTTTGGTTATAGGAAAATTTACAGGCATACTCCTGTTTTGCCTGCTGATGGTTAAAACCGGTATAGCCCGCTTACCTGAAGGTGGAACCTGGAGACATATGATAGGGGTAGCGTTTCTGGCAGGGATCGGCTTTACAATGTCACTGTTCATCAGTGGACTTGCATTCTCAAATGAACTTTATATTACGCAGGCAAAGTATGGTATACTCATTGCTTCCATTATCTCCGGCATTTTAGGAATGCTCGTATTAAGGTCGGGCCGAAAATTAAATTAAAAGATTAATTACATGGAGCAAAAAAAAGATAAGGGCCTTAGCGGCTACATCAGGCTTTTCCTCGAAAGGAGGTTTAACCTTCATCTCGATAAGGCAAATGAGGAAGAAGTTGTAGCATCGATCAGATCCAATACAGTTTTTGTCGGATCCAGTCTATGGATCCTCATATTTGCGATATTTATTGCCTCCATTGGACTTAATGTAAACTCAACCGCAGTAATTATAGGCGCCATGCTGATCTCTCCGCTCATGGGACCGATTATTGGCATCGGTTTGGGTATAGGAACCAATGATTTCGCACTTGTAAGACAGGGTGGCAGAAATCTTCTGATTGCAGCACTGATCAGTATCGCTACCTCTACACTGTATTTCTACATTACCCCGTTACACGATGCACAGAGTGAACTATTGGCCCGTACCACCCCTACCATTTGGGATGTTTTCATTGCATTTCTTGGTGGCCTGGCCGGGGCCATTGCCGTAACAAGAAAAGAAAAGACCAATGTTATTCCCGGGGTGGCCATTGCAACGGCACTCATGCCACCACTCTGTACAGCAGGATTTGGCCTGGCTTCCGGCAATCTACTTTTCTTTGCAGGGGCACTGTACCTCTTTTTCATTAACAGCCTTTTCATCTGTATTTCTACTTACCTCATTGTCCGGTTTCTAAAGTTCAGCAAGAAACATTTCGAAGACCGCCTTACAGAAAAAAGAGTCTCCAGATATATACTCGTCAGTGTACTGGTAACCATTATTCCCAGCATCTACCTGGCATATGGCATTGTGCAGAAAAGCATATTTGAAAACAACGCGCAGCGGTTTGTCCGGGAAGTATTCAACTCCCAAAAAACGCAGGTGGTTAATAAAAATTTTAAATATTCAAATCATTCCAGGGAAATAGACCTGTTGCTCATCGGTGAGGAAATACCTGCTCCCAGAATTGACAGCATTAGGGCTAAACTATCCACCTATAAATTAGCAGGTACCAAGCTATTGGTGAGGCAAGGACTTGATGCACGATCGAAAATAGATTTTTCCCAGATCAAAGCAAGTATCATGGAAGACGTTTTTGCCAGAGACTCTACCCAAAGAAAAGTGAAGAGTATAAAATCTGCACGGCCTGATCTGTCAGCAGATATGCGTGAAGAAATACATGCACTTTTCCCCAATATTAAAAGTTATAGCATTGAAGAAGCTGTTTTCCACATGACTGATTCGGTTAAGAGAGATACCGTAATGCAGTTTACCGGAAGAGCTGAAGGGAAAATCCTGGCTAGCGATAAAGTGAAGCTGGGGAATTGGCTGAAGGCCAAGACTGGAAAGAGAAACATTGTTCTGTTTGCAGATTGAGCAGTTTGCAAGCCCGTATATGATCAGTTTCTGAAAAATGGCATCGATAAGATATATGGGCTCTTTCTACATTGATAGCTATTTTTGAGATGTTTTTAGGGATAGAACAGATCTGCGATCAGTATACATTTAGTCGTTGCCTTCCATTCGATTTTTTAAAAGATAAGGTCGGCGCTATCCTGCTCACCGACCTATCATCATTAACTAATCTAAAATTTTTTCTGTAACCAATTGATCATGAATTTCATTGCCACATCTGAAAAACCAGCTTTAATGGTTGGAATTTCTGCCTGGTTGCAGGTTACACAGGGTAGAAACAAATGATTTAAATTTGGGATCAATACCGTTTCTACCTGGCTGTTTCCCCCCTGCCTTACATATGCTTTCCAATGCTGCAGGTTTTCCTGCCCGGCCACCATGAGGTCGCGATCGCCATTTAAAGCCAGTATAGGTACCTTGATCTGTGCCAGGGTTTTCACCGCATTGTACCTGATAAAATATCGGTACCAGGAACTGGTGGCCATTTTAACGTAGCTATATACCGGAAAGCGGAAATGGTCAAAAGGTTTATTTAACGTTTTGAAATAGGCATCATCTTTTACCTTCCACAGGTTATAGGTTTCATTTAATTTAGCCTCCATATTAGCCGAGTCTGCATATTGATAGGCAGTATGAAACATCAACTCGTTGATCTCGTTAGAACGGGCTTTGTCGTAACCGGGCAACTGGGAGTTTGCAACCAAATCGCGGTTTTGGCGAATCAGGGCATCCAGTCCGTTTGAAGCCAGTCCGGCAATACTGATCAGGAAAGCAACCTGCTTATTGTTTGCGGCAGCGATACTGATGGCCATTCCCCCCTCGCTATGCCCCAACAGACCGATCTTTTTAGCATTGATCTCCTTGAGGCCCCGTAAATAGGCTACCGCAGCCAAGGCATCATTGGCAAAATCGAGTGTAGTGGCCTGTTCATACACACCAGTAGTTTTACCAACGCCCCGATCATCCAGCCGGAGCACGGCATAACCGTTTGTGGATAATCCATCTGCCATATCCAGAAATATCTTATGACCGCCCATGGTGCCATCACGGTCTTGTTTTCCCGTACCAGAAATAATTACAATGGCCGTAAATGGCCCCCTGCCTTTTGGAATGGTTAAGGTACCGCCGTAAGTGATACTGTCTTTTGCCGAACGAAACATTACTTCTTCCGAGCGATAGCTTTGCGCATAAGCCAAATTGACGAAAAGCAACAAAACCCACAGGGATGCGATTTTTCTTTTCATTAGTTTGCGCTTTTAGTCAGTTCAATCAGGCTCGAAATTTCATCCGCCAGGGCAGTTGCACTTCCGCCGTAACCAATGGAAATAAACCTTAAAAAGCCATTTCGATCAATGATCAGCTTTTGCGGAATCCCCGAAATAGTAAAGGTTTTGGCTACACGGCTGAACACTTCATCATTGGTTTTGGCTCCTTCGGTCTGGTTATCAAACAAAACCTGAAAGGGATATTGATTGTCTTTGATATATTGGGCTACTTCTGCCCGAAAGCCCGCTTTATATTCTTCCGTATCAATAAAGAGAAAAACAACATCCGGATCGTTTTTATATTTCTCTACGGCCAGTTTCATGCCAGGGAAAGACGCTTTGCAAGGCACACACCAGGTGGCCCAAAAATCCATTACAATAGTTTTTCCCTTAAGTCCGGCCAGGGTAACCGTATTGCCTTTCAGATCTTTCATGCTCCAATCCGGCATTTCCTTTTTGATCATGCGGCCCTTTAATTCTTCTTGATTTTTTTTCAGGTTTGCCGGATTCTTTAGCGACTCCAGGTAAGCTTCAAAACCGGCAGCTGATTTTTTTCTTTTGATGTACAAAGCCTCAAGCATAGCCGTCATTCCGGTTGAACTTTGATTTTCGAACATGCTTTTGATCAGCAGTTTTTCCAGTTCAGCATTTTTACCCAGCTTTTGAAGGGCAGTAGCCTGTTCATGATTGATGGCTGCCTGCTTGTAATGCTGTATTTTTTGCGCTTCTTCTGTTACGCGCAGTGCCTGAGCATAAAGACCAGCTTTATTGAGCAAACCCGAGTATACCCTGGAGACATTGAGCACAAAAAGCCTCTTATATTCTTTCTGCCATTCTGTTGGCGAAAGGTAAGCCATACTTTCGGGTTGATGTGTCCTGAAATATTCAAATCTTTTCACCAGCAGATCTGAATATTCCTTTAGGCGGTTCAGGTTACCTTTATCATAAGGAATCTGGATCAGCTTATAAAAAACATTAGGCAGGGCTTCGAAAGATAAAGAATCTACGTATCTCGCCACTTCATCTCCATCCGGATGTTGCATGGCACCAAAAACCATGATATTTTGATACACCATGCCATAATTGATGCGATTCTGCTCGTCAATTACTTGGTTATGCTGATATTCGGGGAAGTCTTTCAGAAACTTTTCTGAAGCAGCGAGGATGGTGGGTATATCACGGCTTTGGCTAATATTTTTATAGGCAGCTAAGCGGGCAAGGCTTCCGTTTGGAAAACGTTGCGCCCATACTTTTTCGATAGAATCGGCCAATTTTTTATCATTTAAAAGATATTGCGCTATTCTGCGGCCATTAAACAAGTCCAGTTCACTAGCTTCAGGCCTTTTCAGATAAGCCATAACGCGTTGTAAACGCGGAGCTGCATCGTCTTTAAATGTAGCATTTAATGCTGTTGCATAGGGATAAGCCAATATAGATTTTGAAGGCTGGTTAAAGCTGATTTCCTGGTTAAGCCAGTGGTAGGTGGCCGAATCGCTGATCCCTTCAAACTTGATATAATTAGGGATATCCATGCCATATTTTGGTGAACGGGCCATGCCCCATCCTGCGTAGCCTCCGGGTGCATTCAGCCCTTTGCGCTGGGGATCAGACATCATCACAAAATAGCCCTGGTCCTGATTGTTATCGGTCTGCTCTCCTGAAGTAAATTTAAAACCCAGAAAACCACAATCTGCAGGTACATTAAAGGTTGCTTTCCAATGGTTTTGCACACCATCCAGTTTTAGATCTGCCGCTTTCCATTTGTAATTAATATACTGATAAACAACCGCATTTATTTGTTTTTTACCCGAAAGTCCTGTTTGGGAAGCATCATAAGTAATGGTTAAGGGCTTACCACTTTCAGGTCTTTCAGGCGCTACCTTAAACGCTGCCGGTGATTGTGCACAAACAGCAAAGGAGAACGCCAATAAAATGTGCAGGAACAGGATTTTTTTTAACATCGTTTTTAATTAGTGGCACAGTTAAAAACTGTGCCATGGTATAAGGAATAAATTATGGGTTTGGTTCCAGCTCAGGGTTTAATGAACGGAAGTATTCGGCAATCGGAAACACATAACGGTTACTGTTTGGCGCCAGCGTATAGGTGGTACCATTAAATACCCGCGTATAGGTGCGCTGAAAGTTGGTTTCGTTATTTAACCGGCGCATATCCCACCAGCGAAGCGAGATACCAAAAAATTCACGGCGGCGCTCATCAACTACCTTGCTTAGCGCATCATTGCCATCAGTGGCGGTCAAAGGAGTATAATCTGCAGCTCTAAATCTTTTTATACGGAGGTTGTTTACCCAGATCATGGCATTGGTGGCGTCATTTGCACGTGCGTAAACTTCGGCACGGATTAACATCATTTCAGGCACAGAAGGACCTTCATTACGGGTTTCGCCGATAGCGCGTTCTTTGGAATACACCCTGCCGGTTAAGCTAGTTGATACGCTTGATGCTGCTACTGTAAACAAGTTATACCGTTGATCCTTAGTACCCAACAAGTTAAACCACTCATCACTGGGTTTAAATACCGTTGGAAAAAAATTTAAATTTCCGTTAAGAGGTAATTTAGAGAGCAAAATTTCAGGATCTGTGATTCTTCTCGGATAATTTGCACTGCTAACAGTTGTAATCGTTGATAGATCGTTTAGCGTACTTCTTAATTTCAGGGCTTCATCTGCATATTTGCCGGCATTTAAATAATCTTTCATGAGCAGGTAACAACGGGCCAATTCGCCATAGGCCGAAGCTTTTGAAGGCAAGGTGTTATAGGCTTGTGTTTGTGGCAGCGACGGAAGTGCTTTTGTCAGATCATTGATGATCTGGTTATAGACTTCCTGAACAGATGCACGGTTGAGTTTCTGACTTAAGGTTTGCACCAAAATTAATGGCACACCCAAATCAGTTCCTGCTGTTGTAGCATTGTAGGGTTTGGCATAGGTATTTACCAGGTTTAAATAACTATCTGCGCGGTGTACCAGGGCTTCAGCAGTTAAAGCATCTTTATCTGCCTGAGTACCGTCACTTCCTGGCAATTCATTAATGATGGTATTGCAGTTCAGGATGTTATTGTATAAACGGTTCCAGTTCTGGTCCTGTTCTATATTTGACCCTAATGGATAAATTACCGGCTGCCAGGTATAACTTCCAACCAGGTAGTTATAATTTAGCGATCCTGAGAGTGCTGTTTGCTGTGCCGCATCATTCAGGTTGATATCCGACGAGGCAAAATCGGACAGGTTGGCTACGGTTTCAAAATTGGCGGTATTGTTTAGCAGGTAACGGTAATTGAAGGTTTGGTTGGGTACCAGCTGCCCCTGGGTTTTGATATCGACAAATTTCTTACATCCGGCCAGTGTGGCAGCGGCTAAAAGAAAAGTAAAGATTCTATATTTTGGATTCATCATCATTTAAATTAAAAGTTAACATTAAGGGAGAAATTATAGGATACCGGCGAAGGCAGTCCCAATGTAGAGGCGCTTAAACCACCTACAAAATCCGGATCCAGCCCTTCTTTGTTAGCCCTCCACAACAAACCCAGGTTTCTCACCGAGAAGCCCACGTTAGCAGACCTGATGAACTTCAGTTGTTCTACCGGAACCTGGTAGGTTAAGGCCAGTTCCCGCAGGCGGATATAATCGCCTTTTAATACATTGATATCAGATTGCTGATAGCGGAGCAAGCTGGTTGGCGCTAAGGCGCCGGCCGCACCCGGTACATTGGTAAAAGCTTCATCTCCCGCTTTAATCCAGCGTTTGGTGATGTCTTCATGCAGGTCATATTTTACGCCCTGACGGGAAGAAGAATATGCCGAAATGGTCGGGCGCATAAATACGTTTCCGAACTGATAGGTGGCCACCGCCATCAAGGTAAAGGCTTTGTATCGGAATGAGGTGTTGAAACTGCCAAAATATGGTGGTGTTCTGCGACCTGCATATACCAGGGCATCAACAGAAGTTACATTTTGGCCCGAACCTACTTTATTGCCGTTCTGGTCAAATACCTGTGTTAATCCGTTGGCATCTAAACCCGCATTGCGGAATACAAATATTTTGTCGTTTGGATAACCATCCAGCGGTACGCTACCGAAAGCAGGGTTCGACAGGAAAGTCGAGTTCACAATAAAACGGGTATCGGTAATTTTATTGGTATTGTAAGCAAAATTCAATCCGGCATTCCATTCATAATCCTTTTCGCGGATCACAGTACCATTCAGGTTAAATTCTACACCATTGCCCGACATGGAAGCTACGTTTCTGTTGATGGAAGTAAATCCATAAGTACCATTGATTGGAAATTCATAAAACAGATCCTTACCTCGTTTGCTGTACACATCTACCGAACCCGATAAACGGTTATCCAGCAGGGCAAAATCTACACCCAGGTTGGCCACATAGGTTTTTTCCCATCTCAACTCCGGATTAGCCGGTGCGATGATACTGGCATTAGGTAAACCAGTTGCACTGTCTCCCGTCCCCAGGCTAATGTAGGTAAATGGAAAAGTATTGGTAGAAATGTTTCCATTCACACCGTAAGTAGCCCGTATGCTCAGGCTGTTAAGCCAGTTTTGTGTATTCAGGAAAGATTCCTTTTTAACATCCCATTTTAAACCGGAAGACCATAGCGGTGTTGCCCTGAATTTACGGTCAACCCCAAAGTTATTGTAGTCATCGTAACGCGCACTTCCCGATAAAGTATATTTCCCCTTGTAGGTATAGGCAACATTACTGTAATAAGACAGGTATCTTCTGACTTTATCCTGCTGTGACGGACTGCCTGCTATCCCCTGGGTAGAACCCTGGATAGTGGCATAGGGAGTAAAGAAATTCACCGGCCTTGAAATACCATTTCCGGTATTGTAACCATACAATACGCTGGTTCCCTGCCCTACTTTGGTTTGACGGATTTCTGAACCGACGATGGCTGTTAACTGATGCTCAGTACCTAAAATATGATCGTAGTTCAGTTGTCCACGTAAGGTGTAATTGTTATTGTATCCGCTCAGATTGTTCAAAATGCCACTTCCCGGAGAAAGTCCGATGGAATTAACGGCTCTTCCCGAAGTTGGAATCGGGGTAAAGGTATTCACCAGGTTACGGTAGAAAAAAGTGGCCTCACTATAATAGTTACGGGTATTGCCAAAGTTTCTTTCATTGGCAAAAAAAGCATTGGCAGATAAACCCTTAAAAACAGGAACATTCAGATTCAGGTTGAAATTATAGTTGTTTTCATTTTGTGAATTGTCTACATTGTCCATCTCATCCAGCACACTGTATTTCCAGTTCAGATAGCCCTGGTTTTGCAGGTTATCCACCCAGCCCGAATAATAAACGGTTGAATAAGCTTTGTGGTTACCAGATGCATCCACCAGCTGGTTGTAAGGCATAAATGTACTTGCAGTAGGCGAAAACAGGCTACTCAGGCTTACTGCACCGGTTTTATATTTAAAAAAAGAAGCCCTGAAGTTAGCCGATAAAGTAGCGATCTTAAACAATTTAAAGTTATTGTTCATGGTAAGGGTTAACCGCTGGCCTTCGGTACCTCTTGTATAAGGATTTTCTTTGCTGTAAGAAGCGGAATAAAAATAATCACTGCTTTTTCCACCACCTGTTACAGAGAGGTTATACTGCTGGTTACTGGAAGGGCGCAGCAGGTAATCGTTGATTTGCGAACGGTTGTCCAACGCGCTCAGGCGACTGATTTCGGCATCATAAGCTGCCTGCGTAATTGTGCCGGCCTTTAACTTAAAAGTCAGGTCTGTGGCATCTGCTACCGTTCCGCTAAAGGCTGTGGTTGCGCTTGGTGCAAAAATCAGGTTTTTGGCTACAAGATCCTGTTCATAGGCAATTACCTGTGCCGAGTTCATCATGTTCAGATAACCGAGATCAGGACGGTTAGCCACGGCGGCAGTCATCGAAAAGCTGACCTGAGGTGCCTGACCGCTTTGTCCTTTTTTTGTCGTGATCACCACTACACCATTGGCTGCACGTGTACCCCAGATGGATGCCGCTGCTGCATCTTTCAGAAAGGTAATATTGGCAATATCGTTTGGGTTAAGGGTAGATAAATCGAGTTCCATAATAGCACCATCTACCACAACCAGTGGAAAGGTTTCTCCCCTCAAGGTATTACTGCCCCTGACTTCCATATTGTAATCAGACCTGCCTAATGAGCGGGTTCCAGAATTAATACCTTGCTGGGTGTTTCCATAAGTAAACATATTATCAGAGTTTAAAGTCACCTTTACCCCTGGAATCAATGATTCTAATCTTTGTACTACGTTCGGGGTCGGGATTTTCTGAAGATCCTTTGCTGTTACGCCAAATGCAGCTCCGGTTGAACGCTCTTTGGGTAATACCTGGTAACCATTGGAAACAATATTCACATCCTGCAGCTGATTGCCGGCCGCAGGGGTTAAAGATACGTTCAGGCTGCTGGTATTGGCTGTTACAGGTAAATTACTGGTTTGGTAACCCAGGTAAGAAAAACTGATGGATGTAGTGGTATTCGGTACAAAGATCGAGTACTTTCCGTTTCCATCGGTTGTCACTACGCGGTTGGATCCGTTAGATTTGATGGTAACGCCAGGCAATGGAATACTGCCTTCATCTGTTACCTGTCCGGAGAGGTAAAATTCATTGTTACTGCTGTTGCTAGTGCCGCTCAATGTCGGTAGGTTAGCCTGGGCATTCACATCCAGGGTTTTTCCGTCTCTGCTCACGATGGTATAATTTCCTTCGCTCACATACAGAAAAAGTAAATTGTTAGGATACAATACATTTTTTAGCGCTTCATCTACCGATTTTGCTTTTAAACTCGCTGAAGAAGCTGTTTTACCCTGTACAATGCTATGTTCATAGGCAAATTTGGTTTTGTATTTTTTCGAAATGGCATCAAGTGCTTGTTCCAGGCTGATTTGCTTATTCTGTGCAGCGGCCTGAAATACAGCACCAAAAGCCAGCAATACCACCAGCAGAAAATAAAGGGGTCTGGTAAAGTTTTTGTTCATGTTGATTAGTTTGTTTGGTTGTTTGTTGATAATATAGGATAATGCATTTATCTGCGTTTCAAGTAGATAACCTTGCCTTGTTTTTTGATATTTACATTTAAAATATTGCTCAGGGTAAAGAGCAAGCCTTCTTCACTTTTGATCGAAATGCTGCCATCAATCTTTTTCTCCCCAAGTGAAGGATCATCCAGGATCACCTGATAGCCGTAAACATCTTCGAAATTACTTAAGATTTCATTCACCGTGGTTTGGTTAACGATCAAGCGGCCGTCTGTCCAGGCTGATTGTTGTAGCGAGCCTTGTTTTTCAACTGTTAGTAAACCATTGCGGCTATTTACCTGTACCACATTACCCGGTTTCATCTGGTAATGCTGCCCGCTTTTAACTGACCGGACCTGTACACTTCCTTCTACCAGGGCAACATGCGCCATGCCACGTCTTTCTCTGATATTAAAAGTGGTGCCCAGCACCTGCACCTCTATCGTTCCGGTTTGTGCCTTAAACAATTCGCCTGGTTTAATCTGAGCGGCATCATGATTGAGGTGTTTGACTTTGAAATAAGCTTCGCCATCCAACTTAACTGCCCTGTTTTCTTTCCAGGCATAAGCTCTTGGATAACTTAAAGTTGAGTTGGCATTTAAAATCACCTCCGAACCATCTGGCAGCACAATTTTTTTCTGTTCGCCATAGGCTGTATGAATGCGCACTGTAGAATGGAAAAACCAGCTGATGCATAGTGCGATCAGCAAACTGGCCGCGATACCACCTGCCCAAAAGTATTTTTGCCTGTTGATTTTTAATTGTTGACGGCCATTGGCTATAGATTGATGAATGGCATTCAACAGGTTTTCTTCTAAATGGGGCGAAGTTTTAAAAGGTTTCGGACTAAGCATCAACTGAAGTTGTAATTCCGCGGATAAAAATGCATCCAGATTCCCTGGTTTTGCCTCCTGCCAGTTTAGCCAGAAAAGCCTGTCTTCCGGCAGCTGATATTTCACATAGCGCACAAACCCGGGATCTTCTAAAAAATCGGTTATCGTAAAGGTAGTATAGTCGTGTTTGGTCATGAAGCGGTGCGGCCGATGGTGGCCATCCGATTATACAAACAAGAAAAAAAAGGAAATTACCCCAGGGAACTTAAATTATTTTAAAAAATATTTTTGTTAAATAAAGAATAGCAAAATAAGGAGTAGTTATACTTTAATCTACATACAATGAACATCGGTTTGGTTTACCTCATTCAGGTATACCATTTATTGAGTTTGTTTAATTCCAGTAAAAGTAATACCAATAAGGTTTTATCCACTTTCATAATCTCCCTTAAGGCATCCAGTGCCCTGGCGCTAAGCTTATAGGTACCTTTAGTGGTCAGGTCCATAATTTCTGCAATCTGGCTATAATCCAGTTCTTCAAAATATTTGAGGTAGATGATTTCCTTTTGTCTGGGTGTTAGCTGATTCATGGCCTCGGCCAGTTGTGCAGCCTTTTCATGTACTTCTTCTTTGCGGATGTAGGCAGATTCGAGCGTGAAACTTAAATCGAACAGGTGATCGTCGTTTGCTTCCACTTTCTCGTACTTCAATTCCTTTGTACGATAGTTCACGATGGTATTGCGCAGGGCAGCAAGCAGATAATAACGAATCTGTTTTGTTGGACTGAGGTTTTTGCGGTTTTCCCAAAGTTTGACGAAAAGATTTTGCAGGCAATCTTTTACCTCATCTTCCTGGTGAAGCATGCGCATTCCATATTGGTATAATGACTGAAAATGCACCTTATAGATTTGATCCAGTGCATCTTCCTCGCCATTAAGCAAGCGGGACCAAAGGGCAGTATCCGAAAGTTCAGGGTTCAAGTTTGACTGTTGATAACCAAAGATACAACTCCTTTGCAAAAAAGGAATTCAAGAGGGAATTTCTTTTTAAGAAGTCTGCCATTGAACATATAGTGGTTTACCCATCCATGGATAGTTGATTACGGAGAAGGTAAAGGGTAACTGATGGATGAGTAAATCATAAGCTCTTTCTGCTATGATTAGTTCCCAGTGATCATCATGTTCGATCAGCAGTCCGTCTCTGATTATCCAATTGCCCCTTAACCCTGCTATGGATGAAGATCCTATTGCTTTCCAATGCCCAATCATGGCCTGTAAAAGTTCTTCAAGCAGTTCAATCTCTGCAGAGCTGATCACTATGTTGTTTTTAACAGACTCTTGTAGTGGAATTCCACATAAAATCTTATTCAATGCCAGGTAATGTTCATCAGTCTCCGCTAAGCCTGTGGCTACATATTGAAGGTAATGAATGGCATCTTGTTGTTTGTTTGGCAGGTATGCTTTATGGCCATCTAACAGGCCTAAGCGCTCAAAAAGCATTGGGATGAAATTGTTAATTAAAACCAATCCCCCATTTTGAACATAAATGCCTTCTTTTACTATTTCTGCTACGTTACTCATCGAAAACCAGGGTATTGTTTACTTTATTTTGGAGATTTTAACTAGAAAATGAGTGATAAATGATCCTTTTTTATAGCCTTTACTTGCTGCTTTTTATATAAATGCCTGTTGGTTTCTTAGAAGTGAGATCTTCTCCTTTAAAAGAAATTCGAAAGAAAAGATATCATTTACGCTTTATCTGCCACTCGTAATGGTTAGTTGTTCATATACAATTTCAATCGTATCAACCGCTACCTCGTTACCATCTGATTTTAGATCAGTACTCGTAATTTTAGTTGGCCAGGCATTATGTAAAGACCACTGCATGGTTACTTTGCCCGATTCATCCAAGAGTTTAATTAAGATAGTTTTTCTTTTGATGGTATTCATACCAATTTCTGCATGCCAGTTCCAAAAGGTATTATCATTTATAAAAATACCCCTTTTCATGGTAATGTTACCATATTTAATAATGCCAGGCATTTTTTCTGTCGAAAAAAGCGGACTATTACTTTTACGGTATTCTATCACCTGTGCTTCTACATCCAGTCCGGAAACTTCCTGGAAAGCCACACCTTTTAGTTCTGTTCCCAGATCTACTTCGAACCTAAACTTGGGCATTGGCCAAGTTGAGCCTGTTTTGATGCCGTCATCTATCATTATCTTATATTTGCCTTATTAAATATTGTTATTGGATCATGATTAACCCTGTGCCTGCATCTGCTGCTGGAAGGTTAATTCAATAAATTCTGCAGGGCGGATTAGTGCCACTTTTACCACCACCGTCATGATACCATTCAATACATCATCACCCGTCATAGTGGTACCTAAACCACAGTCAACCGAAAAAGCATCGGCAGGACTAGCCCCCATTAACCCGCCTGCTTTCCAAACTGATGTTAAAAAACTACTGATCATTGACTTTACCGCTTCCCATGTATTTTTATCGTTAGGTTGGAAAACATAAGGATGAGAAGCCAGTTTACACGATTGCTCTAAAAAAATCATGGTTCTGCGCACTTGGATATACTTCCAGTCCTGACTGTTGCCATCTAAGGTACGTGCGCCCCAAACTAAAATACCTATGCCATTAAAAAAGCGGATGGCATTGATTGATTTCCCCGAAACGGCATCTATATTTAAGTTGCTTTGCTGACTTTCTGATAAACTGATCGGAAGCGATGATGCACCAACAATACTCACATTAGCTGGTGCCTGCCAAGGCCCAAACTGGTTATCGGTATTGGTAATTATGCCTGCCATAGCACCACTTGGAGGCAAAACATTGGCAACAGCCAATACCTGGTTAATGATGTTAGTGTAGGTTTTGCTGGCATTTTGTAAAGCATTGTGGTACTGTGCTACTGTTAATTGGGAAACAGAAAGGTTCGCAATATTGGTTAAAATCTGAGCCGCAGCAGGATTTGGATCATCGGCCGGATTTAAAAGTGGAGCCAGCTTTTCGGTATCACCACCAAACAGATTGGTATAATCGATATCTGAAGTTTGCATCGTGGTTGTGCCAATAAACGGATAATATGCTGCGCCGTAATCGAGACCTGCCGCCCCCGTATTATCCCTAAACGTCTTGATATCCTGCGTATACAAAATGGGATCAGGGTTTCTGCCACCAATCACATCAAATATAGAAATGGCTGTTTGTGTTTCCGTGCATTGCAATAACATGGCTTGCATTAATGCACCGTTATCCGCTACTGAAAGCAAGGTTGCTTCGGGACAGATATACATGGTAGGTTCCTCTTCATTCAACAGCAAAGCCAGGCCTGCTGTTAAATCGTCCAGTTTCACATTGGGGTTAATTAGTTGTGTTCCCAATGCCATAGGACTTTTAGATGGAGCACCATAGGTACCTACAGAAACAATATAGGCATCGCCACCGCCATTATCGTAGAACATCTTTACACTGTTATAGAGGTAGTAAACAGTATTAGGATCAGGAAGTACAGAATAATAATTGCCATCAATGATCAGGTAATCAGGTTCATTTGGTTTCGATTGCTGTTGCACCAGGTAATATTCGGGGCTGTACTGTTTTGCCGGACTGGCAGGTGCCGGCGGATTTGGATAGCAATAAATCGCCTGAAAATCGGAAAAGGAGGTAATTTTCTGCGCTACATTGGCATAGGATTTTCCTTGGTACATGGCTTGTGGCGTGTAACCAATAAAAGCCGGTACAGCAGTTGCAACAGGTACTACAGAATTAGGAAAAGCATTAAGCTCATTTATGTAAACTCCGGGAGTGTGAATATTAGATAAATTCATAAACTTTATTTTTAATGATCGATTTATATATCAGTATGCATTGGTGATAAAAGTAATTACAAAATTATGGGAGATAAATTTTTCAATAGTGAACCCCTGCGGTTGTCAACCTGATGGAATTAATAATAAAGTACTGGCATCAAGGGTATAGTTCATCTGAGAGAAGCATTAATTATTTTAAAACCTGAGCTGATCAATACCTAAAGGTATATCTTTCTGCCGGATTTACTGCACCTGAATTACCTTTTAATCTTGTTGTTTCTATGAAAAACGGGCTTTAGCATTTGTTTTCGAATATTAAGCCAAGTCATTATAAATTTTATCTGGTTGCGCCCGGCGATGGAACCATTGCTTTCGATTAAATTATTAAGCACATTGTTATTTTCATCTAAACCGAAGCGATTTTTAAAAAACTGATTTAGAATGTCATTAGTAAATTGAAAAGTTCTGTTAATTATTGTCCATTTGAAGTTAAACTGGCCAATCCCATTCCGCTTTCCTTACAAAATGTTCAAGTGGCTTTTATTCCATTTTCTACATATTGCAGAGGGAAATTCATCTCCATTATTCATGCGGTTACTCCAATTATCCAATCGTCATGCCTTTTGCATGGCATTCAATACCTGATCACTGTGCGTAAAATATTGTAGAGTCTTTCTGAAGTTTCAGGGTACTTCAGGTAGCTTCCTGGGGTATAAGATCGGGCAAAATAATTTGCAATAGCAGATACTACGATTAAGCTGATCAGCCTTGTAATTTTTGTCTGATCTTGTTAACCCATCAAATTCATCTTTTAAGAAATCACGGCCGTATATAAAAGTTATTTCAGGATACTGATTAATTTAGCCTTGATGCTTTTTAGCCAGGTTTTTCATTTTTTCTTTAAAATCAGCATAACACCTGTGATAGGTGCATTTGTATGCATGTTCAACATAATCTCATATTAAAAAAGAGTGGCACCTGCTTCTGCAAGCAGGTGCCGGAAAAACTCCTGATCAATCCGGTACGATTTATTTAATTAATATCCCGGGTTCTGTACCATAGAAGGCATTTTCGATATCTCTACCTGAGGAATAGGCATCAAGTAATTTTGTGGCTTAAAAACATGTAAGCGAATGGTGTTATCAACTTTATAAGTGAAATTATTGCCTGTTTTGGTAATAATCATCGCGCTATTGTAACCATTGTTTACAGCTTCAGCTATTTTCCATCTCCTGATGTCATTCCAGCGATGATCTTCATTCATCAGTTCTATCCTTCTTTCATTTTGGATAAACGCCCTCATCTCCTCAACGCTCATATTGGCTTTGATACCATACATACCATCGGCCCCGGCATCAATCCCGGCTCTTTTTCGAATTGCAATGAGTTTAGGATAAGCCAGAGCAGTTTGGCCGGTTTCATTGATGGCCTCTGCATAGTTGAGTAAAATTTCAGCATATCTCATCAATGGCCAGGCCCTTTCGGTTACGAATGAACTGTTGGCTGAAATATTTTCATCGCACATTTTGCGGCTGTAATATCCTGTAGTGGTAGGACCGGTCTTGGTAGATGAAACGTATCCATCAGAAGCGGCACCATCGAAGGTATTTACAGCGATCTTTGTACCTGTAGTTGTGCTATAATACAGTGAGCCGTTATAGATAATGGAATATCCAAAACGCGGATCACGGTTAACATAAGGATTACTGGCAACAAAGCCTGATGTCGGATCGTAAGTTGATTTTCCATTTTTCATTGGAAACGACCTGGCCAGTTGCTCTGTCGGCTGAGAATTTTTGGCACCTCCTCTTGATGGCGGATTATAGTACCCTTCAAAATCTCTGTTGGTTGGCCTTTGCATGGCGAAAATCTGTTCGGTATTGGGGTACCTTTTCAAAAATGTATTATAGAATCCATATCCGGGTGCCGTTACATTATCTTCCATCAGGGAATAATAATTGGTATTAATTACAGCTTCTGCTGCCGCAGCAGCTTTTTGCCAGTAGGAAACATTATAGGACGGGTAACTTACTGTGGCAGCCAGGGCTCCCGTAGCGATAGATCCTCCGTTAAATAACGGGCTTGCGGCGTATAACAATACTCTTGATTTTAAAGCCAGGCAGGCACCGCGGGTTGCTCTGCCAAAATCCTGTTCTGCATATTCAGTTGGTGCAGGAAGTACGGCTGCTACAGCATCCAGTTCCCCTACAACATAATCTACAGATGCCTGAAAACTTGATCTCGGGAGATCGATCACATCATTAATGCCATAAACGTTGTTTCCAATCAATGGCACACCACCAAAATTAATGAGCAGAAAATGGTAGTACCATGCCCTTAGGTAGCGGGCTTCAGCAGCCATCCTTGTTTTTAAAGGAGCACTTAAGGGCGTACCCGGAAGCTTAGCTAAAAACAGGTTAACTTTCCGGATATTGGCATACGGCGTAGACCAGAAATCGGGAACAGCACCCTGGCTAAAAAAATTGTTAGGTGAAATGGTACCATTATACATAATTACTGCCGATTGGCCAACTCCTGAATAGGCATATTCTGCATCATCTGTAGCCATTTCCGTATTTCCGTGCGAGCTGAACCTGCCTTTGTTAAAACTGTATCCTATTCCACTATAGATGTTCGTTAAAAAGCCTATTGTTTTTACGCTATCGGTAAAAATTGATTCTTCAGTTTCGCCTGTACTGGCCTGACCATCTAAAAAATCAGTTGATTTTTTACAAGATGTGTATACGATTACAAATGCCAGTATTATAAAAATCTTTTTCATATCTGTTTTCACTAAAATGTAACACTTAAACCAAAATTTAGCATACGCTGAGGCGGATATTTAATCCTGTCCTGACCGGAATTTGATTCGGGGTCAAACTGATATCTTTTTCCCAGGTTGGAAAAAGTTAACAGGTTATAACCATTTACGTATGTGCGTATCGATTGAACCTTGATTTTATCCAGAAAACTTTGCGGCAAGGTGTAACTAAATTCTGCATTTTTTAAACGAAGGTAATTACCTGATACCGCCCAGAAAGTAGAAGGAAAGGTAGAAGGGCTGCTGATCCCGGGATTTAAACTTAGCAACGGATATTGTGCATTATCACCGAGTTCGGGCGTCCAGCTGTTTTGGTGTACAGATGTTAGCTTAGAAGAGAAAGCCTGTATGGCCTCGGCAACACCCCTTACCTGGAAATTTGTCGCCGCCTGGAAAAGCAGGGTTAGTCCAAAGTTTTTATAATTAAAACCAAGATCTAATCCATAATTGGTATTGGGAAGGTTTGGCTGGCCAATATAAGCCTGGTCATAAGAATCTATCTTGCCATCACCATTCAAATCTGCATATTTTAAATCGCCTACCCTTGGTGTAACAATTGGTACCGGGCTGGCAGCAATATCTGCTGCAGAAGTATAAAATCCTATCCACTGATAAAGGAAACCCGCGCCAATACTATTTCCGGTAGCCTGCTGGTAAGCAAATGCCTGTTTAGGCTCATCTCTGAATAAAATTTTGTTTTTAGCATAAGAATAGTTTGCTCTTACAGAGTAACCAAATTCTCCGATATTATCACGGTAAGATAATTCAATCTCACCGCCCTGGTTCTGAACCCTGCCTAAGTTTACAGGTGGCAGCCCCACACCAAAAACGGAGGAAACGGTTCCCCTGCTGGTTAAAATATCATAACGCTCGTTTTTGAAAAACTCTACAGAGCCTGCTAACTTGCTTTTGAATAAAGAGAACTCCAAAGCCAGGTTGAGTTTCTTTTCTTTTTCCCAGGTCACATTATCGTTGCCAAGGCTACCTTCATAAAAGCCAGCATAGTTGTTGCTTCCCGTTCCGAAGTTAGCATCCCCGCCACGATAATAATTTTGTTGATAATAATAAGCAAAATTGTCGCCTATCCGGTCGTTACCAACCAGACCATATGAACCTTTAAGTTTTAAGAAGTTGATAAATTTAATATTGTCTTTAAAGAAGTTTTCTGACGAGATATTCCATCCTACTGATGCTGCCGGGAAAAAACCATATTTTTTAGATCCCACAAAAAGGTCAGATCCATTATACGCATTGTTGAACTGGAACAAATATTTATCATCATAATCATAACCCACCCGGCCTGAATAGCCTTTAAAATTGTTGGGGACAAAGTTATAAACCGGATTTGGATTATATTTGATAACCGAGTTGGTGTTCATTAATGCCAATGCATAAACATGGTGCTTGCCAAAACTGCGGTCATAATTCAGGTGGATCTGAGTAGTTAAATTTCTAACCGTACTCCCCGGACTGTAACCAATAAAGTACCTTCTAACTCTGTAAATATTAGGATCTCTTGGTGCATAAGTATTATTTACCGGGTCGTAAATAAAGGAAGGAAACTGATCCCTGGTCATACTGCGGGTATAATTATGCGTACTTGCATAAGAAAGCACACCCTTAATGGATAAGCCTTTGGTGATAAAATCCAGTTTTTGAACTGCATTGGCTACCAGGTTCATGTTATTTTCAAAACTCCTGCTATAGCCATAATGTGCAATCCGGCCTACAATATTGTTCTGGTTATAATTTGGATTTTCATCTCTTTGCCAGGTGCTGTAGCCATAACTGCCATCCGGATTGTATATCGGATAGGCCCAGGGTGCCAGTGAGGCGAAACTTACATAATCATAAAATAAATCGTTATAACCAAACGCACTGGCAATGTTGTTGTTATTGGTGATGGAAATGTTGCCATAAAGATCCAACCTGAGATCGAGCGTTTTGGTTGCTTTAATATCCAGGTTTGACCTATAATTATACCGGTTGTAATAAAAATTTGAATTTACGCCATTATCAGCACTGTAATTCTTCAACAAACCATCCTGAACCAGGTAGCCACCTGAAACAAAGTATTTTACTTTTTCTGTTCCGCCGTTAATATCAAAGTTCCCTTTTGCTTGTGTGCTGAAGTCTTTAAAAAGTATCTTTTTCCAGTCGTTATCCGGATGGCCATAGGGGTCAGACCCATCTTTAAATTTTTGAAGGTCATCTGCTGTCCATCTGGGTGCCAAACCGTCGTTTGCCCTGGCCTGGTTATACAATAGGGCAGTTTCATAAGAACCTAAAAAATCAGGCATTATGGTTGGCTGCATGACGCTGAACTCATTTCTCAATGAAATTTTAGGCTTACCGATTTTTCCTCTTCTTGTGGTAACCACCACAACCCCATTTGCCCCTTTCACCCCATATATCGCTGTTGTAGCCGCATCTTTTAAAATACTTACATCTTCGATCTCATTTGGATCAAGCAATGAAAACTGGGCAGCTGAATATTCAATGTCATCTACCATGATCAATGCCTGGTTTGAGCCCGAATTATAAGAGCTGACACCCCTGATAAAAAATTCTGCTCCGTCGGCACCCGGTCTGCCCGAACGTTGCTGAGAGAAATATCCCGGCAAACGGCCAACCAGCGTATTCTGTAAACTTGCTGATGGGTTTTGCCTGATTGTTTCACCAGAAATTGTACTGATAGACCCTGTAGTGGTAATTTTTTTTTGCTTTCCATATCCCAGTACAACTACGTCTTCAAGATTATTATTATCAATTTCCAACCGTACATTTAAAGTACTGCGCCGATCAATATTAACCGTTTGTGTAACGAAACCAATATAGCTGAACTGTAAAACACCACTTTTTCCTTTAAGTGTTATTCTATATTTTCCATCACTATTAGTGAGAACAGCATTGGCAACATCTTTCTCTTTAACAGATACACCGACTAAAACGCCCACATTATCTCTTACCGTACCTTCTACGGTTATTGTTTGTGCTTTAGCGAAATTTATGCTTGCTGTTAAAAACAAAAACAGCAATATTTTATGTATGTAAATCTTCATATTTTGTTGTTTTTTACCAGCCTTCATTTTGAATCAGTTTACTATTTTTCACAATCTCTGAATACGGTAGCGGCATATGATAAAGTTTATTGGTAAACAGCAGGTTAGCCGCCGGTTGTGTCTGATAGGTGAAAGTGTTATCGGCATTTTTAGTAATTTTAACACCGTTAACATTTGTGTTCAACACAGCAGGGGCAATTTTCCATCTTCTCACATCCCAAAAACGATGTTCTTCAAATGCAAGTTCAATTCGCCGTTCGTTAAATATCAGCGTGCGCAAATCACTTTGAGAAACGCCTGAAGGAATACCGTATCTGGCGTTCGTGCTTGCAGTTATACCTGCTCTAGCCCTGATTAACTTTAATTGGGTAACTGCATCTTCAGTCCTTCCCATTTCATTTAAGGCCTCAGCATAATTGAGAAGGATTTCAGCATACCTGAAAAGTATAAAATTATGCGATTGATTGGTGTAGGTTGTATTATTGGAAAAATCAGCCATAAACTTACGGACATAAAAGCCAGTTTTTGTCTGAATGGTGGTACCACCAGGTTTATCTAATCCACCTTCGAAAGTCTGCACCCCTCTTCTTAGCCAGGTTGCACCATTATAAAATATGGTTGAGTAAAACCTGGGATCTCTATTAAGATAAGGATTAGCCGGATTATATCCTGACGCGGGCGAAGTACTGTTTATGGCTAGGCCATTATTCATAGGAAACGCATTGACCAGTTCTGAAGTGGCACTTGTTCTTCCTAAACTTAAGGCGGGTGTTGCATATCCGGATGGTGCATTGATGGATTCTATGTTAGCATTGGTTGCACCCTGTTTACTCAATATCACTTCTGTATTTCTGTTTACCACAAACACATTGTTAAAAGACGACTGAAGTGCATAATAACCGATACCAATCAATTCTTCTGAGGCATCAATTACTTTTTGCCAGCGGGATGCATCGTAGCTCGGATAACCTGTTAATGCCTTTGTATTCGAATTAGATTCAAAACCGCCGCCATTAAAAAGCGGACTTGCTGCATAAAGATAAGTACGGCATTTTAAGGCAATAGCTGCGCCCTTCGATATTCTTCCCCAATCGGATGTACCGTAATTCGCCCCCTTTTCCAATCTTAAGCTATCTTTTATGGCATCACATTCAGAAACAATATAATTCACACAGTCAGCATAGTTATTCCTGGGTATTTCAAGGTCATCTTCTACCGTAAAAATTTTATTTCCAACGAGTGGTACCCCTCCGTACCTTTTCACCAGTTCGAAATACATCAGTGCCCTGATAAATCTGGCTTCAGCTTTCCAGTATTGCTTGGTGATCGCTGCCATCGGTACTTTATCAATATTGCTGAGAAAGATATTGGCCGCTCTGATTCCTGCGTAACTGTTTCCCCAGTATGGATCAGGATTATTGACTACACTGATTCTTCCATTTGTATAAAATTCTACCTGGGTATTGTTTCTTGAAGGGATCGCATCGCCTGAAGCAGCATCAAGATAATCACCGTCTATGCGGTTAAATCCTGTAGGAATGTAAGTATAAACGCTATTGAGGAAAAAACCAGCTACTGTAGCATTTTTATCCTGATCATCCCATACCAGGTCTTCTCTGATCCAATCACGGGGCTCAGTTTCAACTTTCTTGCAAGCACCCAGAACAAGTAGCCCAAATAAAGAAAACAAAAGGATAAATCTGTTATAATAAGTTATTTTCATGTTTTTAAAGCTTAATGTTAATACCTAGGTTTATTAATCGCTGAATTGGATAGGCGCCGTTATACACTTCCGGATCAACACGATCATAAGCAGATAAGGTTAATAAATTGGTGGCACTTGCAAATATCCTTGTGGATTGCAAACCAATTCTTTGAATCAACTTATTGGGTAAAGTGTATCCTAACTCAATATTTTTCAACCGAATATAATTTCCTGATCGCATCCAATAGCTTGAAAATGCCTGGTTATTGATATTGGCTCCAATACTTAAGCGTGGGTAGGTTGCATTTGGATTAGAAGGCGTCCACCTGTCGAGATTATTATCCCAGGCTTGCCCCAGCCCATTATTCTGGAATGCCCATTCACTGTTCCCTGCCACGTAAATTGTTCTGTTAAATGCGCCTTGAACCAAAGCACTGAAGTCAAGTGATTTAAACTGAAAGCCAAGGGTGGTACCAAAAAACATAAGGGGTTTTAACTGGCCAATCGGGGTTTGATCAAACTGATTGATTAACCCGTCTCCGTTGAGGTCCCTGTACTTGATGTCGCCGGGCTGCGCATTATACCCTTCCAATTTTGCACTTGCGTTAATTTCTGCTTGGGATTGAAATAAACCGTCAGCAATATAACCGAAATTCTGACCAACCATTTGCCCTGTTCTTCTCATCCATGGAAAAGGTTGATTTACTTCATCTATATCCACCACTTTCGAGTCTTGAATATTAAAGTTACCGGCTAGAAAATAGCTAAAATCTTTACCTACCTGCTGTTGCCAGTTCAGGTTAAAGTCCCAGCCATTGTACTGGTACCTGCCAATATTCTCATTAGGAAATGTTTGTCCTAAAATGGCTGAATTCTTTCCACGCTGCATCAACAAATCGGAATACCTGTTATCATAATATTCGGCTCTGAAACCAAGTTTATTACTTAACAGGGTACCTTGAATACCGAGATTTAATTTTTTTGCCTGTTCAAATGTGATGAAAGGATTAGCCAGAGGCTGTTCGAAAATACTGGTTTGTGAACCAGGGCTGGATCCGAAATAAGCTGCAGGGCCGTCAAAATAACGTTGTATATAGCTGAAATAACCTGGATTATCATTACCGTTCTTACCATAAGATGCATATAATTTCAAACCATTCAGCCATTTTTTATTGGCAAGAAATTTTTCACTGGTAATATTCCATGACAGCCCTACGGCCGGAAAGAAACCATATTTAAAATCACCTGCCGGAGGATAATAATTAGAACCGTTGTAAGCAAAGGCCATTTCAAAGGTATACCTGTTGTCATAAGTATAAGCTGCCCTACCTGCAATTCCTTTTATGGTATAAGGCAGATCAGAATCAGTTACAGAATTATCACGATTGGCAAAGGCTACTGCACTGATCTCATTTTTCCCGAATGTGCGGTCATATCCCATCTTAAACTCCAGGTAATCTGCTCTGGCCTGGTAATTAAGGGCGTTACCGTTAGCCTGTGTTCCATTGTTTCCGTATTGGGTGTAAACATTGGTGGTTGGATTGTATGCAAATGAAGCAAATGATTTGCCACGAAGAATATCTTCGGACAATGTTGAATATAAGGAAACCGAAGCCCTGATCCACAAACCTTTGGTGATCTCATCCAGTGTTCTTTTGATAAAAAAATCAGCAAGAACATCGCGCTTATAGTTTGCAGTATAACCAGAATTTACGGTTTGTCCGTAAATGTTGGTCTGGAAATTGGCCGACGTACCATAACTACCATTAGGATTGTAAACCGGATAAGCATTATTCGGAGTAAGCAACAGGCTATTTATAATGGCCTGTGTACTGCTACCAAGGTTGGATATACTAAAACCCGGACCATTTCCGTTTAGTATCCGCCCTAATAGATTTACGCCGGCTGACAGTTTTGAATTGATCTGCAGATCAATGTTAGAACGGATAACATAACTTAAAAATTTATTATTCGTATCATATTTGTTATCGGCAGAGGTTTGAAAAAATCCGCTCTGGTTGATGTGTTCTAAAGCAACAAAATATCTACCCCAATTATTGCCCCCTGAAATATCCAGCGAATACTGATCAAAGCGTGTATTTTTTTTCAGTATCTGGCTTCTCCAATCTACATCAGGATGACCAAAAGGATCAGATCCTGTAGCATAAGCAGTTAAATCACTTGGTGTATAAGGCTGCGTTAGGCCATCATTTTTGGCTGCCTCGTTGTAAAGTGTGGCATAATTAAAGGAATTTAATGCCACAGGCTGTTTCAATGGATTTTGAAATGCAGTCTGCGCTTTGAATGAAATGGTCTGTTTTCCCTTAGAACCTCTCTTGGTGGTGATCAGTAAAGCCCCGTTAAATCCCTTAACGCCCAACATTGCAGTAGAAAGGGCATCTTTTAAAACGGTTACAGATTCTATTTCATCTAAGTTGATAATTGAAAAACCTCTTGGGATTCCATCAATAATCAACAAAGGTCCCCGACCTCTTAACGATAGCGATGACCCGTCTGCCCCAGGTTGACCAGAACTTTGCAATGCATATAAACCTGATAACCTACCCGTTAGCGCAGTACTGAGCGAGGTAACAGGCATCTTATTGAGATCAGATGTATACACCGCATCTGTTGATGTTGCGGTATGAAGCGGATTGGTAACCACGCCAAAAAGCAACCTGGTTTCCCGTTCCTGTTTTAAAACTACATTTTTAGAATTAATGACAATGGTGTTCTCTGCCAAGTTTAAAATTTCATACTGGAAAAATTCCTTAGCATTTAGGCTAAGCAATAATAAATCGTCTTTTTGGGCAGAAATGGAAAAAATGCCATCTCTATCAGAAACTGAAGTTGATCCGGTACGTTTGACTTTAACGGTCACCCCCCTCAAAGGCACCTGATTTTCGTCAAAAAGTGTAGCGGTAAATTTGGTCGTATCCTGCTGAAACGCGAATTTGGTTTTCGCAGCGCTTGCCTTGTAAACAAGTCCAAGACTAAAAATACAGACCCACAAAAGTATTCGTAAAATTTCTTTCATCGTTATTCGGTTAGTTGTTGTTATTGTTGTGAATTTTTAACTGTTGTGATCAGAAATCACTTGATTGGCTAGAAAGATTAATCTTTCCAAAAGACTGTAATTCGTTTGTTCATAATTTTGGTTTGTGTTTTGTAATAGCTAAAATTCCGCCCGCAATACTGCCCTTCCAAATTGGATCAGCAGCGAAATTGCATATGGAGAACTAGCCCTCAGTTTGGTTTGGACAAATAAATGTTAATACCACGATTAAAATGACGGGTAATACGGTATTTTATGGGGGTTAAAACGTGATTTTAAACATTTCTTAGCGCTTTGAAGAGATTTTGGATAATTTTAAAGTTATCATAACGTTTACTTTATGATGCGTTAATTAAGTTTCAATAATCATCCAGAAATGCCAATGGCCGTTTGGAATGGAATTTGTTTATCCACAAAAATATCCTACAGACTTAAATTTTCTTACAACTATTCAATTAGAATAGACAGGAGAAAAAGAATCCTTTATTTTTCTGAAAATATTAATTGTTTTTATAAGATGAGTAGAAGAATTGGTTAGATAAATGCTTACCGGTTAGATAATAATTCCATAACAGTTAATTGTCAATTCTATAGCGATTGTAAAAATTCTTTTGATGTTTTTTCCTGAAAGCGGTTGGGGTAAGTTTGAAAAGCTCAAGGAAATGCTCCCTGAAATATTTGGTATCATTTATCCCGACCCTTAAAGCAGTTTGATTTACATTGTGATTTGAGTTGATCAGCAACTCGGCCGCCTTGCGAAGCCTGACAAACCGAATAAAAGCGTTTGCAGACTGGCCGGATATTGATTTTATCTTTTTATAAAGCTTAGAGTGACTCATAGACATATATACCGATAATACTTTCACGTTAAAATTGTCTTCTAACAGGTTATCTTCAATTATTGAAATACAGTCCTGTATAAATTGTTTATCTTCCTCATTAACCTTTTGTGGATCAGACTTTAATGTAATTTCGTTAAAAAAGTAGGATTGGAGATTTGATCTGTTCTTAATAATACCATTGATTTTAGCAACAAAAATATCTTTATCGAAAGGTTTGCTGATAAAATCATAAGCACCTGTTTCGATACCCTTAAGTTTAAGATCTGAACTTGGGTCTCCTGTAAGCAGGATCACTGGTATATGACTGATTAAAGGGTCTTCCTTGATGGCGCTACAAAGTTCCAGCCCATTCAAGCCCTGCATATGCACATCTGAAATCACGATATCGGGTAAAAACTCTTTACACAACTTTAGGCCAGTTGCGCCGTCTGATGACACATATATTTTAAACCGTTCCTTAAGAATCTGGTTGATATAGTCTGTAATCTCAGGGTTATCATCAACAACCAGTATAGAATTCAGGTCAGAAATAAGCAACTCCAGATTACCCGAGCCCTCACTATCTTCAAGCGCTGCTTCAGGCTCCTGTACCATAAGTTCATTAATGAACATTAATTCATTTTTACTGTTGTGATCTTCTTGCTCATTATGGATAATATTTGCGGGCAAATTAATCGAGAAAATTGTACCCTGCCCCGGGATAGAGTTAAATGTTAAGGTTCCCTGATGCAACTCTACAAAGTTTTTGGCCAAATAGAGTCCTATTCCAAAGCCCATTTTCAACGACTCCCTGCTTGCACCATTAAAAAATTTATCAAATATTCTGTCCCCAACCTCCACAGGAATTCCAGGACCACTGTCACTCACTTGAATGATTACCTGATCCTGTGCTGCGCTGATGCTTAATTTCACAGCCCCGCCAAAAGGTGTAAATTTGAGCGCATTCGAAATTAAATTGAAAAGAATAATTTCAATCTTACCAGGATCAGCATCAATAAACAAGGGGCCTTCTTCACATTCAAAATGAAAATCAATTTGATTTTTGTTGGCCAGATAGTTAAAACACAAGAAAATTTCTTTCGAGAAAGTATTTAAATCAATTTTTTTTATGTTTAACCGGTCATTTTCACTCTCCGTTTTTCTGAATAGTAAAAGCTGATCGACCAGGCTAAGCAACCTTTTGGCATTTCGATATACCACATTTAAATCAGTTCGCTCACTACCCTCATTTGTTTTACTGATAATATCCTTAATTGGATTTACAATCATGGTTAGAGGAGTGCGCAGTTCGTGAGAAATATTGGTAAAGAAATTTAGTTTCTTTTCATTTAAATCTTTTTCTCGCTCCATCTTGAGATTCGCAATTTCAACCTCATGCTTTAGCTGGCGCTGTTTGTTACGATAGTTTTGAAAAAAATATATTAAACAGAATCCAAAAAGCAGGTAAAATCCATAAGCCCACCATGTCCTGTACCAGGGCGGTAGTACATTTATGTAAATTATTTTCTCATTATTGGCTATTGCACCCTGCGTATCGGTCGACCTTATCCTGAGTTTGTAATGGCCCTCGTCTAATTTGGTATAAGTTGCGGTTCTATGCTTTGTTAATGCATTCCATGATTTATCCCAGCCCTCCATATAGTAGGAAAATAAAATTTTTCCAGGCAAACTGTATTCAAGTGCAGCAAAATCAATCTCAATAGCTGCATCAGTATAAGGAACTTCCAGTTTTGTAATTTGATCAAGATTTTTCTGAACAACGTATCGATCATCGTCAGATACAGAACTATTATTTATTCTGATGTCATTTACAACAATTGGTGGTACAACTCCAACTGCCGAAACGCTGTCAGGATGAAAGAGACTAAACCCTTTTACACCACCAAAAACAAATTCGCCGGAGTGAAGGGTTAATGATGAATTATCTAAAAATTGATTGCTTTGCAGTCCATCATCGGCGTAAAAGTTATAAAACACCCGCTTGTTAACGTCAAATTTTGATAAACCGTTAGGGGTAGAAATCCATAAGTCTCCGTTTCTTTTGTTTTCCCTGATGCTTAGTATTGAATTGCTTGGAAGTCCGTTATCAGTTGAAAAACGTTTAACAATTTTATTTTTCTTCCTGTCAAATAAGATCAGACCTCCTCCTTCGGTCCCGACCCAAAAATTACCACGTGCATCCTCATAAATTACCCGTACAGGTTTACCAATTTCAGTATAAAGATATTTAAAGTTCTTTCTATCAATTTTTATCAAAGAATTGGCATTTCCAGCCCAAAGCACCGCATTCCTGTCTTCGGCAATGGCGAATAAGTTTTCATGAAATTTTCGATCAAAAATTTCAAACTTGTTGTTCTTCCTGTCGAAAAAGTAAAGTGATCCCTGAGCAAAAGTGGTTACCCATAAGGTTTTATCTTTACTTTCTAAAATTTGCCAAATGTTGTCACTTTCACTATTATTATAATTAAAAAGCTTATAGTGGTCAAAATTCCAGGTGCCGGGTATGAGTTTATTTAACCCCCCGCCGAAAGTCCCCACCCAGATATCGCCATTGAAATCTCGTTTGATATCGGTTACCGAATTACCACCTAACGAGGCCGGGTCTGAAACATTTGCTTTTATATTGAAGAAGCTATTGTTCTTTCTGTCCCACACACTAATTCCACCATCATCTGTACCAATCATCAACCTCCCCTGCGGCAGTTCTAAAAAAGTTGATACATAATTATTGCTTAAAGTAGATTTTGCAGTAAGATCCTGAGAAACAGTGAAGAATATTGATGATTTAGGTTCTATGATATAGATTCCATTTCTGGATGTAGCAATCCATTTTCTTCCCGCTTCATCCTCAAAAATATCATATACGGACTGACCTTTCGCAAGAACATTAAGCCTTGTACCATTAAAGGCATCAATTACCTGAATTCCATCTGCTTTAGTACCCGTCCATAATTGTTTGTTGTGGTTATTATAGAACAGATCCAGTAGATAAGGAGAATTTGATGGACGATGGGTATTAATCGCCTTAAGCACACTATTATCTAGTTGATAATGGTATAAGCCAGTTTTATTACCCAACCAAACATTGTTTATTTTGTCGGTTTCCATACAATAGGCATTGTCCAGCTGCGAATTCAGTATTTTAACCCTTCGGGTTTTAACATCATATAAGCATAATCCTACAGGCTCTATAAATAATAAAACCTGCCTGTTATTTAGGTTTTTTATGGTTGTGACGGTAAAATGGCTGACCTTATTATTTTTTGAATCTAATTTAATCTGCCTTGCAAAATTTTCGCCGGCACCTTTCACAAATAACCCCAAAGAGTTGGTCCCAATAAGCATATCGCCATTGCCCACCTTTCGGATCACATTTATTTGCGCTTTAATTTTTTGTTTTTTTCCGGTTTTTGTATTAAAATAACAGACCGGAAGAAATTTCGAAGACAAAACATTAAATACACCAATACCTTGTCCGGTTCCTACCCATATGTTATGTTTTCCATCTTCCTCCAAAGCATAGATAAAATTATGAGGGAGGGAAAAGGAATCCAGGAGATTATTTCGGTATACCTTAAATTCGTAACCATCGTACCTGTTTAACCCATCTCTGGTACCAAACCACATTAACCCTTTAGAATCTTTTATAATTGTTCTTACCGAATTATTAGAGAGTCCATTTTCTATGCCTAATGTCCTAACCTTAGGTGGAATTGTGGTGGCAGGTAATTTGCTTTGGAAGAGACAACAAATCAGAAAAATTAAAAAGAAATTTTCAAATTTTAAATGCATGAAGGACAGCTATCTGGTTTATCGGTAAAGGTATCATTTTGGATAGATATACCAATAACTCTCCTTGATTATTAAGTTTGAAATCCTGATTTTGATGTAAAATCTAAGTCTGAAGAGGGGCTGCCAGCCAAATGGTTTCCCCACTTCCTTGATTGATCGGATACGATAGATATTGAGATAAAAAAACTCATTTAATCAACTCCCTTTCCCCGGCCATTATGACTATTAATCAGATTGCTTTAACGATAACAGGTAATGTAGTTCGGTTTACGTATGCCCAATGTCTTAAACCAATAACTGTCAAAAAACCCTTGCATAAACCGGATCTTTAAAAAGTTGAGTGTAAAGAGATAGAAAATATCTTTCTATATTTTATAATGGTGATTTTCCATTGCCTGTAATATAAAAATGCCGGCATATTAGAACCGATTCCTAATTTTTGCCAGGCATTTGAGCTTTATCTTTTGCTTATTTTATGTTCGAGAATTTATACAATAATACGCCATGTGCCGGCACTTTTACTTTTAATTTTGAAGTTTTAGCCTCTACTGTAGCCACTTGTTTCTGTCTCCACAGATCTCTTACGGTAAAATGGCCTTTTAATCCCAATTTTCCGAAGTCTGCATAATTCATATCTACAGGCTCGGTCCCGAAATTGCAGAAACCGATGGCCTTTCCTCCATCTTCAAGTTCTTTAACGTAAATCCTTAAATCGCCAACGGTTTGTAAACAGACGCCCTGCTTCCCTAGAGGGTCTTGATTAATGTCGATCACTTCATCATTAGTAAGCAGGTTTAAGGTAAAATCATCCAGCTTTTCCATATCACATCCTATCAATAATGGAGCTGCAAACATGCTCCATAAGCTAATGTGCAAATATTGCTCATCTGGTTTTAGCTTACTCGGATGAGGATTTCCCCATCCAACCTGCCCAACTACCAGCATGTCGGGATCGTTCCAGTTGCCTGGTTTGGCGTAAGACGCAGCTTTATCTTGTGCCAGTGCAATACTTTTCACGCTAGACCAGGTGTCGGTAATATCATTAGTTGTTCTCCAGGCGCTTCCATGCACAGTGTCACCCCATTTCCAAACATCAGACATTCCGTACTGGCATAAACTGAAAACAATATCCCGTGGCTGTGCATGCAAATAGTCTCCCATGATCTGAAATGGTTTAATAGCCGTATTTAGTTTTTCGCCACCTTTGTAAGATAGTGATGAAACTTTATAAGGATCATTATCCGGCAAACCATCAATAACATTACCATAACTGCACCAATCGTATTTTAAGTAATCAAAGCCCCATCTGGCGTAACTTTCGGCGTCGTTTTTTTCGTAACCATAACTACCTGCACTGCCTCCACAGGTCCATGGCCCGGGACTAGAATACAAACCAATTTTCAACCCCAGCTTGTGCACATCATCAGCAAGACCTTTCATGTCAGGAAATCTTTTGTTGGCAATAATATTTCCAGCATCATCGCGGAATTTACCTTGTAAGTCAGGATCTTTTGAATCACGGTGGTTTTCCCAAAAGTCGTCGATATTGATGTAAGTCCAACCATGATTAATCAACCCGCTCCTCACCATGGCATCAGCAGCACGTTTTATTTTGTCTGCAGATACCTCATGCGCAAAGCAGTTCCAGCTGTTCCAACCCATTGGAGGTGTAAGCGCAATGCGATCGCCACATACTATTTTAAACTTTCTTTCGGCAGCACCCTGTGCATTTTTGGCCTTTAAGGTAACCAGATAAGCTCCCTTTTGTGTAATTTTCCCGGTAATCAAACCGGTTTTAACGTCCATTTTTAGGCCTTTGGGCAAATTCAAAGCGGTAAAAACAAGAGGTCTTTCACCTGTTGCGGTAACCAGATGCTGAAACGGAGACCCCGGTCTGACACCAAATACTTTCGCACCTGTAAATTTTGGAAAAGCTGCTGGTTTTGGCGTTAATATATAAGGAGTAGAAGAAATTGGGTTATATGTTTTAAAGGTATTTACGCCTATCGCTTCAAATCTGGCATTTGCCCAGTTTACATGATCGTAGTAATCGCCATTACCGCCATCTGTAACCATAAGTTCTAATCTGTTTACCCCATCCAGGTTAACTTTGCAAGATTTGGCTTCCTCTCCCAATTGCATTACGCCACTGCTCCAAAGTTGCTTGCCATCGCCCATAACCACAAATTCGGCTGCTGGTTTTTGTCCTTTCACTTCATCGTCAATGCCTACCATAGCAGAAAAAGATTTTGCTTTTCCGTCTAAAATAACGGTTAAGAGGCTGGTTGCGTGACTGCCGAAACCTCTTTCGAAAGTTTTGCCGGCTATCGTCATCGTTTTTCCATCAACTGTTTTGTTTTTCCTGGGGGTTCCATACCCCTGGGTAGCACTGCTTAAATCTAGTTCATCCAACCAAACAGTTTGTGCAGATTGAGCCATTGCCCAAAAACTTAACATTACCAGGCTGATACTTGGTATTAGATACTTTATTAATTTCATATTTTTCGGAATACGTCTGTTTTTTTGTCTAATCGATAGTTGGTTTAACCGTTAGTTAAAATACAGTTAGTAAAACCTAAATATCTCTGCAACAAATTTAGCCGGTCAAGGTATAACAGCAGGGTACACTTGTATGGTTAACCTACAATAATGTTAAATCTACACAATAATACAAGGAATTACCAGCGCATACGCGAATGCAGGATAGCAATTGATTTGCCAAAGGAACATTTCGTTGCACTGTGTAATACTTTAGTATTATAGTCAAACATTTTTGGAATAAACATGGTTAGTTTAATACATGAACATTAAATCAAATAACGGGATCTTTAGGACGGTTACCTCGATTATCCTTTATACAGCCGGACTTATTATTCTGCTCTGGTTTCTATTGAAAATTCTAAGCATTGTGCTCTTAGGTATTTTTGCTATCGTTTTAGGACTAATTATTAACGCTCCGGTAAGCCGTCTTGAAAGGAAAGGAATGAAGCGCTGGCTGGCCTGCCTGATTGTATTTTTTATTATTTTTGGGATTACGGCACTGCTTGGCTGGATGGTGGTTCCACACATGAGCAACCAGCTGGATGTATTGATCGGAAACCTGCCAAAGTATTATGCCAGCGTATCGGGTTATCTGGATTCGTTATTGCGGAAATTTCCAGAACTAAGGAAAGAAATGAGTGAGGGAGGATCGTCTATTTCGTCTGCCATTCCTTCTATAGGCAATACAGTGATGGGGATTGGAAATTTTTCGTTTTCAATTTTAGGCGGTATTTTCGTGTTCATCGTATTTATTTGCATGGTTGTATTTTTCGTAGGAAACCCAAAACCGATTATTGAGCTTTATCTCACCGTATTCCCCTTAAAACAACGGGAAAAAGCAGAAAATGCGATGAAACATACATCGGTTATGCTTGTTGGCTGGATGAAATCCAATCTTATTGGCGGCGCTATCGAAGCAGTATTGGTATATGGTTTTCTTACCCTGATGAATGTTCCCGGGGCGTTGGTCTGGGCGGCATTGGCCTTCTTTTCCGAGCTTATTCCCAAAATCGGGTTCTACATTATGGCGATCCCCCCTACTTTGGTTGCACTCTCAGTAAGCCCTGCAACAGCGCTTTGGTGCCTGGTATTCTTTTTATTATTAAATGAGCTGATTTCTGATTTTTTGATGCCCAAACTTCGGTCCTCTACCATGAACATCCACCCGATGTCGTCATTGTTTCTGTTATTGGCCATGGGAACAGCATTTGGTTTAACGGGAGCACTGTTATCTACACCACTGGCAGCCATTATCAAAGCATATTATGAAGAATTTTATTTGCGGCAGTTTCCGGAAGATCCGCAATTGGAACAACGGACCAATGAGATCATTTACTGATCGTTTGTTATCCTGTAAGAGCGTTTGATTAAAAATTTTCAGTCCGTTGATGAAGAATATACCTTTGCTCTACCAGATAAAAACTAGGATAGCAGATAAACAATGTCCTTGAAACATCAAGAATAAATTGATTCGGTCTTTGCTCACGAAAAGCGACGCACTGCATATATAAAATATTTTTTTACTAAATCTGAAACAATTGTTTCAGATTTATATACCTTTGTTCCATCATGGCCAGAAATGTAGAATTTAATGAAGCACTTGCTATTCAAAAAGCGATGGAAGTTTTTTGGAAAAAAGGCTATAATGGTACTTCGCTCCGTGATTTAACCGATGCCATGCAAATCAACAGCAGCAGCCTGTACAATACCATCGGTGATAAACAGGAACTGTTTGTACGTTGCGTACGGCATTATACCGACCTGCGAAAGCTTGATTGGGAAAAACGCCTAAATAGTGAAAAATCACCCTTTGCCACCTTGGTAGATTATATCCACGAAGCGGTAAATATTATTATAAATGGCGAAGACAGCTGTATGGCGGTGAAAAGCGCATTTGAGGTGGCTACGAACGACCAACGTATAAAACAGATATTGGCGGCTGATGATCAACGTTCATACCAATTTCTTAATGACCTCATCAGTAAGGCAATGGAACAGGGCGAGATACGGGCAGATGAAGACCCCTCTTTATTAGCTGATTATTTTAATAGCACCTGGACCGGCTGGTACGAGAGTTATATCCTTCATAAAGACCCTTTGAAAATCAAGCGCATGGCAGCATTTTTTATTAAACAATTATCAAAATAAATTTTTTTCAACTTTTCTGAAACAATCATTTCAGAATAATTATTTTAAAACATGGAAATATCAGATTTAAAAGGCAAAAAGGCATTAGTAACCGGCGGAACAAAAGGAATTGGACAAGCTATAGCTGATGAACTGGCCAAAGCAGGTGCACAGGTTATCGTTAGCGCAAGAACCAAACCGGAAAAAACACCACATCATTTTATTGCAGCTGATCTCACCAATGCCGATGATGTTAGCCAGCTTGCTAAAGAAGTTGAAGATACCTTTGGAGGTATTGATATCCTGATTAATAATGTAGGCGGACTGACTACGCCAGGCGGTGGACACAGTACATTGACTGATGCGCACTGGCAACAGGAGCTAGACCTGAACCTCATTTCGGCTATCCGTTTGGACAGGGTTTTACTGCCAAAAATGATCGAAAAGCAAAATGGTGTAATTATACACATTTCTTCAGTAGCCGGAAAACAAGCACTATGGAGTCTAAATTTGGCCTACGCTGTATCCAAAGCGGCACTGAATAGTTACAGTAAAGCGTTGGCTACTGAACTTGCCGGTCAGGGCGTACGGGTATTAACAGTCGCTCCTGGCGCTACCAAAACTGCACCCATGGTGAAATTTCTGGAAGACTATGCTGCCGCTGCAGGCATCAGCCCGGAAGAAGGCATGAAACAATTGATGGCACAAACCGGTGGCATTCCGATGGGCCGTATGGCAGAACCTGAAGAAGTTGCCCAGCTTGTGCACTTTTTGGTGTCACCATCCGCAGCTTACCTTACCGGAACGATCTACGCCATAGATGGCGGATCACTGCCAGTGGTGAGCTAAACTCAAAGCGATTCCCGCTTCACGCAAGCAGGCGGTATCATATTTGCAATTTCACTTCTAATTTGTCAAGTTGGGTACAGCCTGTACTCAGCTTGACTAAGTATAGAAACGTCTTGGAAACATCCGAAAAAACCCTTTAACTCATTATCCAGCACTATCGGAAAAGAGATGTTGAGCCGGGTTATTAAATCATAATGTTATCCTACTGGTTTACCCACGCTTCAACGGCCTGGAAATGGCCTGACCAAAAGTTCATCTTTACATGTAATTGCCTTAAGAGGCTTTTTTGTGTTGAGTAACCTTATTTTTCGTGATGCCTTACATCCTGCCGATCTGTGATAATTTGGTATGCGACAGTGCCAAAGACTGCAAACACCACATGCGCCGGGATACGCTGTAAATAGAAATTCAAACGGTTTACCGACGGCGGCAAGGGATGCCAACTAAACGTTGCCCGCCAGATCAAAAGCCCTAAAATACCGCTCGCGATGCCAAGAATAAATCCATTTCTAAGGTTATGTTTGATCTTCCCGCTTTCCCATAGCTGTACATAAATTGCGGCAAAAATAAAACCCATACAGTAATGGGCGCCCCACCCCATTAGCAACTGCCAGTTTTTGGATAAAAACGGAGCCAGACGACCGGTGATTTTCCGGAGCAACCTGGGTTCCCTGAATTCTTCTTTTCCCAGTAGCGACATTAGCTCACTGGCGGCAGTCATGAAAGTTGTGCCTGCAAAACCAGTTACTACGATTTTTGATACCTTTTCCATTTGTTTATAACCATCAGCTAAGCTAAAAAGTTTAAACTTCCGCATTTATTACCAGGTTTATTTTATTCTGCACAAACCGTTTATAATCAATAAAAAGAATGGGCCTATCGATAACTTTAAGCTACGTTTTTATCCATATAACCATTCGGCTATATATTTTGCCTGACGCTCCATACCTATCCCTTTTTCTTATAACTTCTAACTTTCACTGCCCTTCCATTTTCAATTTTATATTCTTCATAATAAACATAAGGGTCGTCTTCATAAACACGTTCAGCCTTTTCTAATAATAACTTTCCGCTTTGCCAACGATAGTACATCTTTCCTTCATTCCCGCTGCCATCTGAGAATTATGAAATTACTTCAAAAATTTGTACAGTCGTAATTTGTCTTCTGGCGCAATCGTCGCGCTTATACTCCTGTAGATTAAGCTTTTATACCTTCATGAGGGATCTGATTAAAGCGCTGCGCCTGCAAGCGATCATACTCCTTCACATAATCAGGATGTTCCGTGCCCATCACCCTATCCCAGATCCGGAAATACAAGCCATAATTTCCCTTAAATTTGCTATGATGCATGTTATGATGTACCGAACTATTCAGGATTTCGAATGCCCAGGTGGAGCGGAACGATTGAGGCATAATTTCATAACCCAAATGGCCATATACGTTAATGATGAAGCCAGTTATGGTAAATAGTAATATCGTTAGGGGATGCATTGGTATCAGGATCACGATTGGCACCAAAACAAGCCCCTCGGTAATGGCTTCCAGTATATGAAAACTATAGGATGTCCATGGTGAAGGATTGGTGCTCTTGTGATGGACCAAATGGGCAAGCTTAAACAATTTTTTGTGATGCAACAACCGGTGCATCCAATAAAAATAGGTATCGTGTATAATCAGGCTCAATAACAGCGCAACAGCCACATACCATAGGGGAAAATCGTTAATATGTGTATAAATTCGCGTATATTGCTGAAGAGGCGTAAAAACCAGGCCAACTGCAATCATTGAAAATACCAGAGTGCTCTGCAGGGAGTGCCATACCTCACGGATAAAGTCTTTTTTTGTGGCCAGTTTTTGCTGAATTTTAAACTTCCCCAGCTTATCAGGCATCAGCAGGTAAAACAGCGCAAAAGGAATTCCGGCGAGTGTAAAATACCGGACAACTGAAATACTAAAAACACTGATGATAGCTTCTATTATCTTTTCCATATCTTTTATTATTGATACTCCAAAAGTATGATGCACAGGCAGGTTGCAACGTTAACAAAAGATAATTTCGGGAATTAACAAAGGATAATTTAGGTTATTTTTTTCCTTTTATATACATCCTTTTTCGAATCCTGCTTAAAGACACAGGGGTGATGCCGAGCATGGACGCGATATATTTATCCGGCACACGGTTTACGAGATCAAAACGCTCAGACAGGAGTTCCCGGTAACGCTCTTCCGGCGATTGCGTAACAAAAGATTCCAGCATTTTCAGGGATTCTGCCAGCATTTTCATCAGAAAAAAGTTACGCAGCGGTTCATATTCCGGATGGGTTTTCAGAATCTCCTCTAAAACACCATAATCGATCTGCAACAATTTCACAGGTTCAAGTGCACGGTAAATAAACCGTGAAGGCTGGCGATTGATAATGGTATCATGTGATGCAATAAACTGCCCCTCCCAGCGCAGCAGCAGTGTAGCTTCATCTCCATTTTCCTTAATGGTATATGCGCGAATGATGCCGTGTTCAATAAAAGCCAGTCGACGGCTGCTTTCGCCTTCGCGGATGTACGCTTCATTGGTCTCCAGCGATACCGGAGTTGTCATTGCAAATAAGGGTCCCGTATCGGCAGGCAATACGCCCGCTAAATCAAACAACAATTTTTGTAAGGTATCAATTGTACTCATGTAAATAGAAAAAATGCTGTTGAGCAATGCTAAATTAAAAATATCCGGCAAGCCTGCAAAAAGTATCGCATCAAAGCCGATCAAGCTAAACCTGATCTCTCACATAAAAATAAAGACGCATAATTTGCAATTAAAATATTGAATTATTTACCACTTTAGCAACTGCTAAACTTTTTAGTGTGCAGTAGTTGGTTAATGAAGCGATAATAGCCATCATTTAGTATGAGTAAAAACAAAATTTAATTATTGGATGCCGATGAAAACCAATTTACAAAAAATAACTATTTTATTATCTTTAATAGGATTCTGTTATATCCCCTTACGTATGTTTGTTCGATCGCAACAGCTGGTAACGCTCAATGGAAGAATAACCCAGGTTAGTGCTTCGAAAACCAGAATACCATACTTCTCTTTTCAAATTGATGAAGAACCCTGTACTTTTTCTAACCCAGGCAATGGTTCGCTGTCGCTATTTAAAACAAGGATTACTGATACCAAACAGCCTGTAACTTTTAAGATCAGGAAAGAGGATCTTGCAGCGATAAAAACGAACAACAAAATTTTATATTTCGCTTATAACGGACATGATCTATGGATCGATTTATATTACAGTATAGTGAGGCTTAATTTATTTACGCAATTCGGCTATATGATATATTTCTTTTTATTAAGTGTTGTGAATATGATTTATAGCTACCGCCATAATCAGACCGGAATATTTACAAATTTGTTTAAGTGTTCATTGATATTTTTCTTCATGATCATGTTATTGTAGCGTGTTTTAAGCTGCAGTCAGCACAATATTCTCATTCACCTTTGAGATACTAAATTAAATAAAACACAGCCTGCAAAGATCTATTTTCCGGTAAAATAATCCCAGGCTGCTTTGTTAATATCGGCAATTATTTTTTCATTTGTTACTTCATTTTCTGTTGATTCGGTAACAAAGACACTTATAAAATAATGTGATCCATTTGGCAGAAATACGATCCCGATATCATTTACTGCTGCAGTTATACCTTGCTTATTTGTGCCCGATGATCCTGTTTTATGTTCTATAAAGGTATTTTTAGGGAGCAATCCTCTCAATCTATGTTCTCCTGTTTTAGTTTCACGCATCACTTTCCAAATGAAGTGATAGCTTTTCTTTGAAAGCAGATTATTTTTATTCACGTGAAATAGTTCCAGGATTTCATTAGCTGCTTTAGGTGTGGTCCAGTTTTTAAACTGTAAATTCCAGTTGCTTTGTTGTTCCTCTTCATTTATTTTAATGGATATATCCTGGATGCCAATGCGATTGTAATACCTTTCAACAGCTCCCGGACCTCCAATCATTCTAAGTAAGACGTCACAGCCTACATTATCACTTTGTGAGACAGTATATGCTAAAATTTCGGATAATGGTAGGGTTACACCGTTTGGATATCTATCGCGGATGGGGCTGTATAAATCTGGTAATAAATCTTTCTTAGTAATTTTAATTTCTTGATTCAAACTGAATTTTCCTTGATCAACCTGAGATAGTACTGCCAATGCAATATGGAATTTAAATACGCTTTGTAAAGGAAATTGCTGGTCTCCGTTTACGAATAAAGTATCCTTTATACCTGGCCCTTTTATGGCAAGCCCTACTTTCGCATGCTTTGAAGAGATGATTTCTTTTATCCTGGTATTAAGGATATGGGTTTGCGCAAAAACCTGGGAGCAGGTGGTAAATAGCAGAAAAATGCTAAGCTTGCAGAAATTCTTCATTTGGTATTTTATTGATGATTGTTTTATGTTTACAAAATGGCTATTTATATGATAAGCGGGATGATATGCCATCCGATAAACCAAAGTATAAAAAATGTATGACTGAGTTTATCTCCTCAGAATATTATACTTCCTAACGCTATTACTGAGGAAAAAATTTTGTATTTTCGTAAGAATAAATAATGCTTACAATTTTCCATTTCCCCTCCGCTTTGATGAGTTGCCAGTATTCGCTTCCCCAATTTGTTACGGCATTTTCTTCCAGAAATGAATAGTTAAAACTCACACTGGCAATCACATCATCATTGATGATCCTGATCTTCTCGAATTTTTCTTCCTTATCGCCCTTCTCCATAATGTAGCGGAAAAAGTTTTCATACGTGTCTTTGAAATAATTTTTACGGTTCGCCGGATTAATTTCCAGACGTTTTTGCTGTGATCTGTTTTTAACAACTCCGATCCAGACCACAGGATTTTCATGGAAGAGGCTCTTAAAACTGGCCGAGTCTTTTTGGATGATGCTTTCTTTAAATTGCCGGATCACGCGTTTGACTTCTGTTTTCTCCTTAGTGAAGTGCTGGGCAACAGCAACATGAGACATTAGGATAAAGATACTTAAACTAAGTGTTTTCATAAGTTAAATAGGTATGGTTTCATGAGTCGCGATTTAATTTATTAAGGATTTTATTTTTGAAGGTTACAGCTGGTTTTTCTATACAGTAACGGTAAAACAGGCCAGCCAGGACACAAAAGGAAAAACAGATCAGCAATCCAGGCGTATTGGATACGGGAATTTTAATTTTTCCGAGAAACAACTGTACGAGATGGATAACTCCTTTATGCGATAAATAAATGGAATAAGAAAGGGCCGCCAATTGAGTGGTAATCAAGTTGGCTTTCCTGCTCAGGAAAGCGGTACCCGAAATGGCTCCTGCAACCAATATTCCGTAGCTTAAGGCTACCATGCTAAACCCGAATAGAGAAGCCTGCTGCGAATAAGGGTCTTTGCAGAACCACAGTGAAAATGCAATGGCTGCTATACCGGTAAAAACCAACAGGTTTCCATTTCGACTGATCATCGTTTTGAATGTTGATGACTGAAACAGCACACCAATCAGCGCCCCTATCGCCAGACCATCTAACCTGGTGTATGTGGGGTAATAGATATTCCTATACCATTCTTTCCAGAAATCAGGCATGGCCAGGTTGGGAAGAACGTACATATTCCAGGAAAAAACACGCAATAAAAAGGTAAAAATCATCACCAGAACGAAAATGATTTTCAGGTGTTTTATTTGCTTTATCCTGATTAAAAATAGCAGCAAAACCGGCAACGCCAGGTAAAATTGTTCTTCGATGCATAATGACCAGGCGTGAGAAAAGGTGCCCTGGTTAATCACATCCAAACCAAAATTCTGCGTAAAGGAAAGAAATTTCCACAGGGGTGGTAAAGCCTCCCGCTCTCTAAATATTGGAAAACAAAAATATAGTAACAGTGTGAACAAATACGGGGGAATGATCCTGAGAAACCGTTTGGTAAAGAAGGTTTTCAACCTGATGTCTCCGTGTAAACTGATTTCGCGGAAGAGCTGATTAGAAATTAAAAAACCACTCAGTACAAAAAACAAATCAACCCCGGTCCATCCGATCCACCCGATAGCATCTACCCACTCCGGATGTTCAAACATACGGTAATGATACAGGAATACCAGCAGGATTGCAACCGCCCGCAAATGATCTAAGCCTACGAATTTTTCTTTTTCCATTCTTTTTTCTGCAATAATCAATCTATTTATCAGGAATATAAACCCAAGAATGCAGAAAGATTAATTTAGCCTGCCTATCACACAACTTGCTGTTCGAATGCCGGTTGCTGCGATTCATCACCAAAATAGTTACTTCTGAATCCAACCTGCGCACGCAAAGCTTTTTAGTAATACCTTTACATACTGTGCGTAAAATATCAAAACAAAAACTAAGAAGGGAAATCAGCTACCAAACCGGACTCTGGGTCGCCTTATTTGTGTTTGGAATATTCCGTAATTACGGTGAGCTTGAACAGCCTGATTTCCGGGAAATATTTTACTATGATATATGCCACTGGATCTTCCAGATTATCGGTGCCAACTGGATTTACTTCTTTCTGATCCGCAGATTTTTTGAAGCTAAAAAGTATTTTCATTTTACCCTGTATTTTATTGCCGGCATGTACATTTTAGGCACCCTAAACCGTATTTTCATTGTGTATGCTACCGAACCTTTATTTGCAAACTATCCTCAGGAAAGCATTTTCGATATCCTAACTGATGTTAAACACCTTATATTTTACTATATTCTACCTATCATTTCCGGATCTTTCATTTTTGTTTCGATGATGTTTATGCTTCGGTACAGAGATGAAAAGCAGTATGCCCTGCAGCTTCAGAAAGAGAAATCGGAGCTTGAATTGAAGGCCCTGAAGGCACAGCTGAATCCACATTTCCTGTTTAACACGCTGAACAATATATATGCTTTATCCATCACCGGTTCGGCTGCCGTATCCCAATCCATCAGCCGGCTTTCTGATATCCTGGATTACATTCTTTACCACGGACAAAAAGAAATGGTCTCCGTTTCAACAGAACTCAAAATTGTTAAGGATTACATCGCCCTTGAAATGCTGCGCTATGACGAACGCCTTACACTTGAAATGAAGGAAAAAGTAGAATTTCCAGGTCTCATTCCGCCTTTGCTATATCTTTCTTTTGTGGAAAATGCTTTTAAACATGGTGCCGAAAAAACAAGCGGCACCGTCACCATCAGAATTTCGATTGAAACCGATGCAAATAATGTGCATTTTAAGGTAGAAAATCAGTTTTCCGGGAAATGCCAGGAAGCAGGGCACGGAATAGGATTAGAAAACATCAGTAGGCAACTTGATCTCTATTACCCGAATCAATATTCATTGGAAATAAGACAGGAAAATAACTGGTTTAAGGTAGCATTAATAACCCCGATAACATGACAATTAACTGTATAGTGATAGACGATGAACCCTTGGCCATCAGGCTTTTGGAAAATCATATCGCAAAGATAGCGGAAATAAAGCTGGTGGCTACAGCAACAAATGCTTTGGAAGCTCATCGAATTTTACAAACACAGGAAGTGGATCTGCTGTTTCTGGACATCCAGATGCCGGATCTGAACGGCATAGAATTTTTGAGGTCGCTGAATAAAAAACCAGCTACGATTTTCACCACCGCTTACCGCGAATTTGCCATTGAAGGCTTTGAACTTGAAGCAGTAGACTACCTGCTTAAACCCATCACTTTCGAACGCTTTTTTAAATCTGTAGACAGGATACTGAGAAATGTAAAAAAGGAAAGCGAAGATGATTTTGTAATTTTTAAGTCAGCCGGATTCAGCCGGAAGCTTTTGCTGAAAGATATTATGTATTTTGAAAGCATCGGAAACGATATCCAGGTCGTACTTCAGGATGAACTTATTATGGTTCCTAAAATGTCGGTTTCCGAACTTGCAACTCATCTTCAGCACAAAGGATTTTTAAGGATTCACCGCTCATTTATGATCAATCAGAACCGGGTAAAGGCCATTAGCAATCATGAAGTACTAGTCGGTAAAACATCCATTCCGGTGGGTAGAAGCTTCCGGGAGGCATTCGATAACTTTTCCAGGCAGTTTTCGGCAAAACGGCTGTTTTAACTTTTTGATTATTCCTTTAAACTGTGTGATAGAAAAATATATGCATAGCTTGTTTTTCACATCAGCGAACCGAAAACTGATGTAAGCTAAGCCTGGTAAAAAAATTAGTCAGTTGAAGTATTGATTACAGGCTTAATCATTATTGGTTTCCTGCAACCAACGTTTGGCCTCCTCCATATCATAAAAAAAGCGAACGTTGGCTTTACCGTCTGATACGTCGAAACTTTTCTGCGCAGCAAGTTGGGAAAAAATACTTGGAGAAAAGATCCAGGCAAAATCCTGAAGACCGGCTTCAATCATCATCGGAAACCAAACCTTTCCTGCCCAGTCTGATGCCTCCGACCAGTTACCAAGTACTTCCCGGTTATCATTGAGTACCTTTTTAAGTCCCGATGACTTCAGCAAAGCGATCATCTGAAGCCCCCCGTTTTGCACACTTCTAAAATTCTGATGTCCGGTCCAGTTCGCTTCCATCCATTTTTGCTGGTCATTACAATTAATAGTGAGGTATTCATTGCTATAGTTCAGTCCTTTAACAATTGAACCTTTTATAACCGATGTTTCACTCAATGGAATTCGAATATAAACTGTGGTTCCTACTCCCAGCGCACTTTCAATCCAGAATGTACCCTGATGCGCTTTAATAATTTCGGAGGAAATAAAAAGCCCTAAGCCAAGTCCGCCAAAGCGCTCCGCAGCATTATCTGATCGGTAATAACGGTCGAAAAGTTTTTCAAGCTCCCGGCTATCAATACCTATACCATGATCTTCGACAGCAATAATAATCGATTCCTGTTCAATTTTGAACGTAACATCCACCACATTCGCATTAGGGGAGTATTTAACCGCGTTACTGAGTAAATTATCGATTACCTGTTCCATCCTGAAACGATCCGCATAAATATTAATATGTTCAGTTTCATTGAAGATGATCTGGTGGGTAGTAACGCTTAGCTGAAGGTTTTCGCAGCATTCCTGCAACAGCTCATTAAGGTTGAAAACGGATTTGTTAAACTGGAGTTTACCTGCATTGATCTTGCTCACATCCAGCAAATCATTAATCAGCCTTTCCAGTTTCGTGGTACTCATATCTACTTTTTGCAGATAAGATTTTACTCTATCGAGATCGTTGGTCCTGGCAAGCAGTTGATTAAATGCCTTAATACTGGTTAACGGGGTTTTTAATTCATGCGAAGCGATGGAAATAAATTCATCACGCTGCTCCTGTCCCTTCTTTTGCAGGTCTATGTTGGTATTCGAGCCAATCCACAACATGACCTCACCATTTTCAAGAATAGGCACAGCCCGTCCCAAATGCCAGAGATACTGACCATCTGCCATTTTCAATCTAAACTGAACCTGGTATTCTGTACCATTCCTGAGCGAAAGCGTCCACACCCGGTTACATTCCTGCAAGTCATCAGGATGGACGTAGTGTTGCCAGCCAATACCAAAAGGGGAATCCGGATCAAGTGCAAAATCCCGTATGATTACGCCGTTGATATAATCAATTTTACCGTCAGCCCTGGCTGTCCATACCTGTTGTGGAAGGGTATCAAGAAGCTTTGATAGATGGAGTTTCTCCTTCCTGACGATCGTAATATCCCTAAAAATAACCAAAAGCCTGACCTCAGCAACATTATCGAAGATTTCGGGAATGACCTGAAATGAGTAATAATGGCGGCTATCCTGCATGCCCACTTCCAATTCTCCAGCGATATTTTTTCTGATCAGGAGTGCCTGTTTCAATTCGCCCCATATTCTTTTGCTCAACGATTGAACATTAGAATCAGCGAACTGCGGAAGCTTACTGATATCCTGATTGATATAAATGCAATCCAGGTTTTCATCAAAACGCATGATCACATCTGGAAGATTCTCGGCCAAAGTCTTGTATTCTGTTTCGCTGGCTTTAAGCTCACGAAAAATACTGGCCATGGGTTTCTCAAAAGCCATTTTCACATTGGCCTTGTAAATAAGAAAAAAAGAAATCAGTTTGCCATAGTGACCCCATTCATTTAACTGGCCGTAATTTGATGTGTAAGTAGCAAAGCAGCACTCACTTAGGACAGCAACTATAAGTGAACCTGAAAGAAGCTGGTAGGTTTTCCGATCGAAATTAGCCCTTCTGCTGTAAAGCAAGAATAAGCTGATTAAGAGTAGTAAAATAATGATGTACTCGGTTACAATCTTGAAAAGGGTTTGACCAGCTCCAGGTACAAAACAAACCGGGAATACTTTCCATAACAAAATGCTTGCAGCAATGAGTGAAGACACCCCGAGATATAAGAGAAAAAGCAACTCGGTATTAATTTTTCGTTTGCGCCCGATCATTAGAAAACCACCAAGAAAGATCACCGCTTCCATACCACGTGTTGCCACCCAGAACTGGTTGGCCGGATATCCGGGTAACGGAATGATATTCATCCCTTTAAAGCTCAATGTATGTAACAAATCCAGCGCACCGATGAACAAATAGGAAATACCAACAACATGCAGGTATTTGTTATCCTGCATTTTCCTGGAATTCCAGGCCACAATAAACACTGCGAAAGCGATTACAATGGAAAAAAGTTCAACCAAAGTATGGAAAAGTATGTAACCGTACCTTTTGCTATAAACAAAAACCAGCATCAGGCAAATAATAGCAAATGCAGTACGATAATAACGGCTGAAAAGAGAGTTGAGGTTTTGCAAGGATACAATTAATATAACAGCAAATATATAGTTTTAAGGAATGTATGAAAAATTGTTTCTTGCCCTAATTTTTTCATGAGATACGATAGTTTTTAAAGAACCTTTCATCATTGTTTATGGATAGCCAGGTGCTAAAACAATCAGCTGACTGCTTTCTTATTTATATAATTGCCAAAAGTGTTATTTAAAGTACGATTGCCAGGACAGCGTTTTAAGTAAACTGAATTTCTTAACCCACCAACATCTGCTAACTTAACTTTTCTTAAAAAAACAAACTATCGAACTGGTTTTGATGTTAACCTACAATAGAGAAATTATGGAAAACGACAAAAATAAAAAAGAGCAGCAAGAAGAAAGCCTAACTGATCAGGAGCAACTTGCCCAGGCCGCCTTGGGAAACACCGAAGCCATTCAGTCCTCTACAGACAACAACACCGATATACTGAGCATACCCGAGATCTCCGGCACCGGAAGCAATCCATCGTCTGCGGCACCGCATTCGCTCATTGTACACGAAGATGAAAACGGAGAAAAAAAGTATGAAGAAGGTAGCAGCGAAACTTCTAACAATGAAAAAGAAGAGTAGCGGTATTTCTGTCCCAATCAAATATTTCAATGACCAGATCTAAAGGCCACGGAGTATAGCTGTTAGGAGAAAATAGCCGTATCTCCTAGTATTCCCCCAACGTTGCCAATCGTTAATTACTTCAGCTGAAAGCGGGCTCCAGGTGTTTCGTTGAACTGACTCATAACAAAAATTAAATCTCGATATGCAGGATATAGACTGGACCAAAATAATGGTAGGTGAAGAAGAGTGGGGATTTCTGATCGAGATTGCCATACGTACCATATTGATGTACTTTATCATACTGATTGGGCTAAGGCTTCTTGGCAAGCGCGGTGTAGGACAGTTATCGGTATTTGAGATGGTAGTCATCATCAGCCTGGGCTCTGCAGCCGGAGATCCGATGTTCTATAAAGAAATCGGGCTCATGGTACCGTTAGCTATTTTCGCGATCATTGTAGGAGCCTACAGGCTAACTACCTACTTAATGGCTAAAAGCAAACGATTTGATGACCTCGTTGAAGGCAAAGCTACCTACATCATTGAAGAAGGCATGTTCTCTGTTCAGGAATTCCGGAAGGAAGCCCTTGCCCAGGATGAATTCTTTTCAGAACTTCGGCAACAGGGTGTGTCTCATCTGGGCCAGGTTAAAACGGCCATACTGGAAACATCAGGCTGTGTGAGCATCTTCTTTTTTTCAGATGAAGAGGTGCAGCCAGGCCTGCCGATTATGCCCAAAGAATTCGCCCTCGCCGCAAAAATAGTAGATCATGACGGACTTTATGCCTGTAGCTTCTGCGGAAAAGTTCAACACGTCAGTAAAGGACAAAAAACCGGCTGCACCAATTGTAAACGCGATGAATGGGTAAAAGCAGATGACAGGCCAAGGATAGCTTAGAAAGTAAACTAATTGATTACTTCGATGTTATAATAACTATGAACCTGCAGCACCGAAATCACCACGCTACCCAATTTTCCTTTATCAATGGATAATATTCCCTGTAAGCAAGATTTATCAGGCAGCATTCGGCGACCCCATCTCTTCATTATATGCTTCGGAATCTTAAAATTTTTGATCCATTTAATTGCATTAAATGACTATGGCTATCATGCTGATGAGATTTATTACGTTGAACTTGGAAAGGAATGGCACTGGGGTTTCGCCGATATCTCACCATTTGTAACCTGGATGGCACATATTTCAAAGCTGATTTTTGGTTCCTCTTTAATCGGGTACCGAATCCTGCCCTGCCTTTTCTCTGCGGCATCAGTCGTGATGACCGGTTATATCACTCACTTTTTAGGCGGAAGACGTTTAGCCATTACGATCGCCTGCTCAGCCATGATTTGTTCGCCTGCATTTTTAGCAACTTCCTACCTGTTGCAACCTGCCGTGTTTGATGAATTCTTCTGGACCCTACTTTCCTTAGCCTTAATAGCCTACCATAAAAGCCGTAAAACCGCTTTCTTATGGCTCATGGCAGTAGCCCTGGCATTTGGCATACTGAACAAATACAGCATACTGTTATTCTTCCTTACCGTATTCGCCGCCTGGCTAATCTTTGGATGGAGAACAACTGCACCCCACTGGAAGAAGCTATTACTTCCTACCCTGGTTTTCCTGCTCATTTTGGCACCACATCTCGCGTGGCAAATCGAACAAGGCTTTCCCATTTATAAATTCACTACCCAGGTGGTAAAAACGAATTTGGATATTGATCCAGGCGATTACTTCTTGCAACTATTTTTCTTTCATGGAGCATCGGTAGCTGTTTGGTCCGCAGGACTGATTTTCCTGATGACGAACCGGCAAAGTAAAGAATTCTTTTTTTTGAGCATAGCATCTTTAATGGTGCTTGCGGTATTATCCGTGTTAAAAGGTAAGCTGTATTACGGACTAGGCCTCTTTCCCCTGCTATTTGCTAACGGTGGATATTGCTGGGAGCTTATGTTAAATCACTTTAAAACTGCTTACAGAGTCATTTTCATCGGTATGCTCTATGCTTTTGCACTCCTCAGTCTTCCTGTGGTGATTCCTATATTTTCCATTACCAATAACAAATTTTATCTTTCTGAAATGGTAAGGCTAACCGGTTTTTCCCGACCGCTTCGCTATGAGGATGGCTCTTATGGTAAAATGCCACAGTTTTTCGCGGACATGACAGACTGGGAATATTTTACTGCGAAAGTAGAACACGCCAGCAGGCAACCAGGCAGATTGGGTAAAGCCAAGGTGATTTTAACAGACGATTACGCCATCGCCGGAGCCTTAAAACACTATGGCAGTGCAGAACTGCCCTTTGTAATATCGGTAAAAAACAGCTTTCTCAACCAATCGCCAAAAGGTCTGGATCAGCACACGATCATCTACCTCACTAAATCAACCAAAGCGGCCATTCAAGATGTTGCCGGTATAGTGACGCTTATTGATACCATACATTCAAACAATTCACACATTAACAGACTATATATTTATCGCCTATCCAACCTCAGCAAGGCATTTAAACATCAATATACCATGGACCGGCAGCTATTCATAGCAAAATAAGCACTATCTTCCTCCTTTTACAAATTACTTCAGCATATCGAATATCATAACTTTACACCAATTAAGAAAAAGATATGTAAAAGCTTTTCTTTCAAAACTGGCATAACTTGGAAAAAATTTCTGACTTAAGTCCTATGCGGCCAGATGCCAAATAAAATAGAATTGAGCGCCTGAAACCAGACATAAAAACCGTCTCATAGTTGCTTATCAGGCGCCGTGTTTTTTTATCAATGGACTAAAACAGGTACTCTGTGCTTTAAGAAATCTATTTTAATTTTGATGATCAAAATAGATGTTCAAAATAAAATTGTGTTCTGATTGACAGTACACTGGTTTTGCCACGTAGCCTACAACAAAGGTCTTATCTTCCTCTCTAAAAACTGCCTGAAGGTTGTAGCTGTATTTGCCTCTTCCGTTCTGGGAATTGCATATACACCATTTGGGTCACCCAACGCCCGAAATAAATCCATTAATTCGCGTTGAACAGTTTGAGTCAGTCCGTAGCTATTTAACTGTAATTTTGCCTCTTCCATAGATTGCTGCACGTAAGTGATTGGCTTACCAAGAAAAGATGACAACCGCTTAGCTGCTTCAGTTAAGGTCATATTTTCTGGCCCCATCAAATTTAGTTTTAGATATCCAGACCAGTTTTCACTGAGCAAATAGCGTGCAGCTACATCTGCAATATCATCCGTACTGATGAATGGGATGTTATGTTCTTTATCGAAAGGAAAGCTAAAAGTTCCTTCGTCTTGAATCTCCTTCACCTGTAAAATGAAATTTTCCATAAAATAACCTGGTCTCAAGGCCAATACGTTGGTATCCAATTTATCAAAAGCCGCTTCCATCTCACCACAGTAACTTACCGTACCGAGATTTTTGGTCTCACTAGCCCCTAGCGCAGAAACCAGTACAACCCTGCTAATTTTATTTTGTTGTACAGCGGCGATACCCGCATCAATTACATTTTGATACCACTCTTTCAAACTAGGCTTATTAAGCGCTGGCGGTACTAGCCAAAGCAGCGCTTCCGCACCTTTTGTAGCATCAATCACCTGTTCCATATTCCCGATGTCGGCCACTACCGGAAAACCGCCAGGGATATTCAGGTCATTCAGTCTGTTTAAATTTTGTCCCAACAACAATGGCATCACTCCACGTGAACCAATTTGTTTTGCCACCTGGCTACCAATATTGCCGGTAGCTGCCGCAATTGCAATTCTTTTCATATCCAATTAACGTTTGTCGATCAATCGATAAGCTTCTTCTCTATCCATTAATAACTGCAAGGCAGGCAGCACGTTCCAATATTCTTTATAGTAGCTGATCTTTCCATTCTCCACGCTGAAGTTGACCACATAATCCTGCTGATTTAAGGCACCAGTTGCAGGAATAACAGTTTCTCCATGAAATTCAGCCCAATAAGAATCTTTTTCCTGCAATGGATAAACGGATAAGCCGGTAAATACAATATTTGGCATACTTCCAAGAATATTATCCAAATATACCCGATACTCATCCATTGTTAAGCGCGGAGCTGCGCCTATTGATTTTGCATAAGGGTATTCTACAATAGCCTCTGGCGTAAACACGGATAAAACGCTGTTCGAATCCTTGTTAAAAGCCTCTAGCAAAAGGCTCAAAACTTGGTGTCCATTCTTATTTTCTGCTGACATAATTCATAAGTTTAAGCACAAAAGTAAAATGCACATCATATATTTGCAATAACGCACCAAGAAGTGGCATGGGCACTTTGCAGTAACAATTAGACCGATTAACGAAAGCATAAGCATTATGAACGAAAATTATTTGAAATTAAAAGAATCCTTGCTTTTAAAATCGAATTTAGATGAAAGCTGCATCCTTAATCAATCGTTAACGCTCATCGCCAATAAGTGGACTTTACTGATCCTCGTAGCCCTGATGCAAGGCAATAAACGCAGCAGCGAATTATTACGTCAAATCAACGGTATATCTCCGAAAATGCTCACTCAGACCCTCGAAATTTTAATAAGTTATGATATGGTCGTTCGGGAAGCATTTCCTGAAATCCCACCCAGGGTAGAATACCGATTGACAGAATTTGGCATGAGCACTGCAGACCCATTAATGGCCTTATTAAACTGGTCAGTATCCTGGCAATCCCAGCTTACAGAATTGTATGAAAATACCATCTAAACTTATCACATATTGACCGTTCTTATTAGCTTAAAGCAAAGGATAGGTTAATTCGAGGGATTTGGGACTATAAAAAACAGCCTGAAACCATGTCATATCAAATAACATCATTCTCAGCGGCGATTCTGCAGGTAGAAATCCAGAAAAGGGCATATCGCTGGCAAAGGAACTAAAATGTTCTGAGGCGGCATTTATTGATCTCGAAGCGGGCTTTGACCTGAGTTCTTTTAAACAAATCGACCTGATTATATCTGCCGTAGACGATCATAGTAACGTATTAAGGGAGACTGCTATCTCAAAGGGCATTCCCTGTATAGCGGTAAGTGAATTGGCTCACCAGATTTCTCCAACCGCTTTTTTAGGTTTACATAAAACGATTGCCGCACCGATAGTTTTTGCGGGTCATTGGCAAGCTGGCTTATTAAGCTTGGTGGTGAAACATTTTGCAAATAGATTTAGCCACATAGAAACCATCGAACTTGCGGGATTATATGACCCCAAAGATACCGTAGGCCCCCTGGTTGCAAACAAGGTCAAGAGTTTTGTCCGTGAGGCGCTCATTCGCCAACACGGAAATTGGCTTTATGTTCCAGCCAAAGAAAATCCAAGGACGATTAATTTGCGCGAAGGATCTTCAACGATAGGTTATCCAATTAGTACGCTGGATGTACCGAGTATAGCTGCCTTTACCAACACTAAAAATATCCGGTTTGATTTTGTGACAGGATAATGCTTAGGCAGTAAGAGCGGCATGACTGCTTCCCATGATTTATATATTCATATCGAGGGAAACTTATTGTCTGGCGAAAAAGCGACGCTTAACACTACTGTATCGGGACCTCAAGGAAATTCTCATCTAACAGCTGTTGGGGTCTATTTAATAACTGAAAAACTAATGGGGCTAAATGGGGGATCAATCGGAAATTTAATTCTCACCCAACTTTTCCGCTTGATCCTAAACCATCTATAACATTGTGATCAACCCAACAAAAAACCCCTTCAAGTTATCCTTAAAGGGGTTTAAAGCAGTGGGCCCACCTGGGCTCGAACCAGGGACCAAAAGATTATGAGTCTTCTACTCTAACCAGCTGAGCTATAGGCCCGGAAAAAAGGTTATTCCTTTTTTGCGAGTGCAATGTTACAAATTTGAATTGAAATTAGGAAAATGTTTTCGGCATTTTTTCAGAAAAAGAACAGATATAAACTCATTTTCAATCGCTTAATTTTAATTTTCATTTTGTCGTGCCTCGTTTCCCATTAAAAAATGTGGATAAAACACCCGCCCACCTACCCTCAAATCAATTTCGAATAGGTTAATTTTGTAATTGATATGAATACGCCCGACCCGGACAACCAACTTCTTTTAGATTTTTTAGCCACCACCAATCAGCCTGTTTTTTTAACCGGTAAAGCTGGAACGGGCAAAACTACCCTGCTACGCAAGATCAGGGATACCACAAAAAAGAATTTCGCCATTGTTGCACCTACCGCTGTTGCAGCCATCAATGCTGGTGGTGTAACACTCCACTCCTTTTTTCAGATTCCATTTGGTCCTTTGGTTCCGGTTGTTGATGAAAATGCAGAAACTAATTTTAAATATTCAGATGAAAAAACAAGGTTATTACGTTGCCTTGATTTATTGATTATTGATGAAATTAGTATGGTTAGGGTTGATCTGATCGATTTTATAGACCGTACCTTGAAACGTGTTAAAGGTTCTAATCGCCCCTTTGGCGGCGTTCAGGTGTTGATGATCGGCGATCTGTACCAGCTCTCCCCTATTTTTCACGATGCCTGGCATATCCTGGGCAGTTATTATTCCAGCCCATACTTTTTCGATAGCCTGATTTTCAGGTCTACACCAATGCTTACATTTACTTTAGATAAGGTTTACCGTCAATCAGACCCTGTATTTCTTGATATTTTGAACGGGATGCGCGAAAATAGTCTTGATGCTGGCCTTCTTGCCAAACTGAATGAACGTTACGACCCATCTTTAGATCAGGAATGGAAAGAGGATTATATCACCCTGACCACGCACAACCAATTGGTTAACGAAATTAACGATGGCTGTTTAGCAAAATTGCCCGGTGAAATTTTCGAATTCAATGCCGAAGTAAATGGCGATTTTCCTAAAGACGCCTATCCTACAGACGAAAAACTTCAGTTAAAATTGGGTGCGCAGGTTATCTTTATTAAAAATGATTCTTCAGGTAAAAAACAATTCTACAACGGAAAAGCGGCAAAAATTACCGCAATCAGTCAAGATTCGGTAAAGGTAACCTTCACCAATGGTGACCGTGAAATCGAAGTAGAAAAAGAAATCTGGCAGAATGTTAAATATAGCCTTAGCGATGAGGAAAATAAAATAGACGAAACCAGTACCGGATCCTTTTCACAATATCCCTTTAAACTGGCCTGGGCCATCACCGTACACAAAAGCCAGGGCTTAACTTTTGATCAGGCAATAGTGGATGTGAGCACAGCATTTACCCACGGACAGGCCTACGTGGCACTAAGCCGTTGCAGAAGCTTGGAAGGACTGATCTTAAAATCGCCCGTGGTTGCAGAAAATATCATTACCGATGCAAAGGTGATCAGTTTTACAAAGGCTGCTCACCAGGATAAACCTACCCCCGAACTGTTAGCCCGTTATACACAGCAATACACCTGGGGATTGATCCATGAGCTGTTGGATTTTTCGCTGATAGCCAAAGACTGGGATAAACTCGGCCGCTCCAGACTAATCGACAAAGACGAGCAAAATGCCTTTTTATCTATTTACGAACAGGGAAACCAGATTTTTCAGCACGAGGTTTTTAAAGTAGCCAGAAATTTCATTACAAAGGAATTTTCAAAAATGGATACGGCTAAAAATCCGGCAGATGAAAGTGCTTTTATGGAACGTTTGCAAAAAGCATCAGCCTATTTTGTTCCAAAACTGCAACAGCTCATTGCCTTAACAGCAAAAATTGTGGCCATCAACTTTTATAATGACATGCACTCTGATAAGCTGCTTACGGTATTAACTGACTGCAAAGATGCACTCCAGATCAAGCTGGCCTTATTTAAAATTTCGTGGAATCCATTTTCCATTAAAGATTATATCAACACCTTACACGCCGCAGGCAATAAACAGGCAGAGAAAAAACCAGTTAAACCGAGTATTAAACCAAAAGAAATTTCCAATCCACAGGTATATAAAAACCTGGTCGAATGGCGCAAAACCATTGCGCAGCAACGTGGAACACAGGATTATGCTGTGCTTTCTGATTTAGCCTTACTTTCCATTGCCGAAAAATTACCCAGAACGACCGATCAGCTGGCAGCACTAAAAAGCGTAGGCATTGGCAATGCCAAAGAGCTTGGCCAGCAGATTACACGCATAGTAAATGCCCATTTGGGCACCAGTGAGTTATTTTAAAAAAATTTAGTTCTTATCAATTTTTTTAATACTTTCGCAACCCCATTTTAGCCCGCCAACCACATCATAACAAACCATGAGTAAGTTTTTATATGGAATCGATTTTGGAACAACCAATTCGGCCCTGTCTATTTATGATGAAGAAAAGAAAGAAATTGTAGATACCATTTCTATTCCTTCATTAATTTATTTTACAGAAGTAAAAAGTCTTGTTGATGGCGAAAGCCATATCGTTGGCGAAAAAGCAATAGCTGCTTATTTAAGCGACGGGATGAAAGGCCGGTTTATCAAATCCATCAAACAGATCCTTTCCAGAACTACTTTTACCGAAACAAGAATTCATAATAAAAGGTATACCGCTTCTGATCTGGTTACTTTAATTCTTAAAGATTTAAAAGCTAAGGCGGATCAGATTATTGGAGAAGACTGCCACAAGGCCATTATAGGTCGCCCGGTTTTTTTTGATGATGATAATACCATGAAAGATACCCTGGCACAAACCAGGTTAAAAAAGGCAGCAGAAAGTGCAGGTTTTACCGATGTACGCTTTCAGTTTGAACCTATTGGGGCTGCTTTTGCTTACGAAAAAACTATTACCCAAAAAGAACGTGTTTTGGTAGCCGATCTGGGTGGAGGAACAACAGATTTTACTTACCTCATTCTCGATCCGGATAAGGTTGGCAGCAAAGACCGTAAAAACGATATGATTGCCTCTGGCGGCATCTATATTGGCGGCGATAGTCTGGATTCGGCTTTTATGTGGGACAGAGGAACACCATATTTTGGAAAAAACACCTTATATGAGGCCACACCCGGCAAAGTTTTAAATGTGCCCAAATCGCTTTTTGCAAATATCTGTACCTGGGATAAAATGAATTTCTTTAACGGTTTAAAAATCCAGAAAGAAATTGAGGAGTATTACTATTACTCAGGAAACGATCCTAAATTTAAAAACCTGATTACCCTGATCGAAAATAACCTGGGTTATTCCCTGTTTAGATCGATAGAGAAAACCAAGATTGAACTTTCTGAAAAACCTGATGCTACCTTTGCCTACAGCAATATGGAAATTGAGATTGATGAACACGTTTCGCTTCAGCAGTACAATTCCATCATCGAAAAAGACATCAATAGAATAGATGCCTATCTGGATCAGTTTATGGAAACATACAAAATCAACCCTTCAGATATTGACTGTTTGTTTTTAACCGGAGGAACATCAATGGTATCGGCGGTGCAACATTTGTTTAAATCGAAATTTCCGCATATTCCTTTAAACTCTGGCGATAATTTTAAAAGCGTTGCTAAAGGACTGGCTTACAGCGGCTATCTGTTTGAAAATTAATCAGCTAACTTTCGTGCTAAGTTTTTGCGGAAAATCTGCTCTACAGCATTACCATTTATTCTTTAGGAGACTGGTGAGTAGACATACTGATTTAGAGCGCAAAGTCTGTACAAAATATCAGGTTTTTTTTCGTTTTTCGGTTATGCGCTTCGTTGCCTTGCACATCATTGCTGCAGTTAATAAGCAACCGGGAACAACTGAATGCTCATTTACTGAAAAATATTTATTAAAGAGAACACAAAGCATTCCGTTCTTTTTATCTTTACATCGCTGTCCTGTAATCTGAATTAGTATAGCAGGAGAATAAATCCATATATATTTAATTTACAATTATTTATACTATTTAATAAAACAAATTTCACTCTTATTCGTACCTGAAATGGAATGGTTATTTTAAATCTCTCAGAATAGCAATTGTTGCAACTCTCCTGAATATTCTACCGGCTCAAAGCAAACGCTACCTTTTTAACAGCTTGCAATTAACTAATTGCACTGTTTTACCCTTGTAAAATAGCTATACCCTCAATTGTAAATACTAAAATACAAATACGTAATATATATAGGAATATTTCTTTTTCTTTAGGAGAAGATTTTATAATTTAGCACACATAAAATTGGTGCGGCTGAGAAAATAGAAACAGTAAGCAAAGCTTTACGCGTTAGGCGAGAAACAATTAATGTGGTGAGGTCTGGAATACCTGTTTTCTAGAAGGGATGAAATCAAGCTGATGAACATTTCTTTGGCAGACGCACCAATTTTTTCTTCCAATTTTAGCTTAGACGGCTAAATTGCAATACTGAAATGCCTTTATGCCGCTTAAAGCTGGTGCTAAAATTGGTGGTTTGTTCAAAACCCAAAAGTGCAGCTATTTCATCAATCGTGTAATCGCTATGAAGCAACAATTCTTCTGCTTCGCGCATGATGCGATCTTTGATGAGCACCGCGAAACTTTTTCCAAGCACCCGATCTAAAAATTTATTTAATTTGCCCGGACTCATGCCCATACCTTCGGCATAAAACTGAATGGATCTCTCCTGCTTATAAAATTGTTCTAAAATTGCCCGAAATCTCATTACCTGTTGTAAATCATCCAAAGTTAATGCAGCAAGATAGCCATCTAAGCCAGCTGTAAAACCCAAAAACAATGATAAATATTGTGCTAAAAAGGGCATATCTCTTTTATGATCAATTTCTTTTTTTAGCTGCTCGAGTAAACTATAAGTTTTAGTTGATTTTTGCGGATCGAGATCCCTGAAAGATAAATTTAAAAAGAGATTTTTAGCTTGCGGATCCAGATGCTGCAATAAAAATTCAGCATACAACAAACTACTAAAACTCAGCCAATAACCTGAAGTGATTTCGCCATCCAACCTAACCAAACCTTCTTCCGGAATAAAAAAAATCCGACCTTTAAGCAGGGCATAATCGCCGGAATTCATACACAAAAAGCCACTTCCCTCACATACAATCAGCATGCACATGGGGTACATTGCCTGTAAAGCACGCTCTTTGTAAAAAAAACCTTTAATTGGCTCTAGCTGTATCATAAAAATTTAAGGGTAAACAACCGTAAGACCAAATTTATGCGATTTGGTTACATGTTGCTAAAATAAATTATTACAACAAGCCATCAATCTTTAGCCGTGACGTTTAAATCATGTCCGATTAATTAAGCGGTTTATACAGACAGAACTTCTTTATCAAGGTCACTCCTTAGTTCTTAAAACCACTTTTAAGTCATCATCACTTGCGGGCCGTTGAAGCTGCTTATCTCTATATAATGATATCTTACCAATAAAATATAGCGAAGATATTCCTCAAATACGATCTAAGCCGAGAGCACGATCACCTTAGTGGCTTCAATTCCCTGTGGTGTGAATTCAATATCAAACTGAACAATGTTACTGGTTTTTATAGGGTCAACCACACCATGGGCAAAAACACTTACTTCTCTCCCTCCATTTGATGGTATGATACTTCCAATACCTTCTTCCTGATTGTAAAACTTTACTGTACCTAATCTCATAGAATTACTGAATCTTTTTAACATTAACCGCATTAGGTCCCTTTTTCCCTTGTGCCACCTCAAATTCTACCCGATCATTCTGATTTATTTTACCAGCCAAGCCAGTAACGTGAACAAAAATTTCTTCTCCGTTTTCTGTTATGATGAAACCAAATCCCTTAGATTCATTATAAAATTTTACTGTTCCCTGCATTTTTATTTAGAATTTAATCCATAAACATACAAAAAGCAAAAAAGGTTTAGCCATTAAATAGATTTTCGCACCAGATCAATAGATCAAAGCGATAAATGATGATGATTTAGCGGCAAGCTTTACAAAGCCAGCGCCAATAATTGGCATATGGAAGACTGTGGGCATTCATAAGGCATAATTCAGTAATCCTACATTTTATAGAATACTGTACTGCCAGAAAATGAATCCAATTTTATTGGGGAACCAGATTTGACGACTTATAAAAGGAGAATGATGTTTTTCAAAACTGACTAACCCTTTTTCCCGCTAAAAATCACAAAAAAAACACTAAAACCACCTAAAAGGAAAACTATTCCAAGAATCAAATTTACTTTATCGTTCATGTCGTAATATACAGATTAAAATCACGATGACAATAAGCTGACATAAAATAATCTTAAAAAACAACTTCCTGGTGTGCGATTGTTAAACGTAATTATATCTTTCTGAAGATGACAAATAAATAATTAAAATAAACAACTGAATATTAATTGATTATAAATTTAAACAGTAATAACATCATGCACCTTCCCAACATTTCATTCATATTTGATCTAATGTTCTTCGCATAAATTTTGATACAATACCACAGGCTACAAAAGTATAGCCTATATTTATTGAAAATCTTTCGACCAAATAAATGAAAACAACATTTACCCTATTGCTATCTGTCATTGCACTTATATTGATATCGGCAACTACACAAAACAAAAAAGTTTACGAAGGCAAAGCTTTCGATTTCTTTCCCAAACATAAAATAGATACGCCAGACCAGGACCGCTTTGTTAAAGTTACCCTTGCGCAGGGAGAATTTACAGAACCTACAGAAATGACGATACTCCCAAACCTGGATATTCTGGTTGCCCAGCGCCGGGGTGAGGTATTAATTTATAAAAACCAGACTAAAAAAATTAAAGAAGCGGGTAAACTGGATGTTTATTTCAAAACCAATACCCCGAATGTAAATGCAGAAGAAGGTTTATTGGGCATGGCCGCAGACCCAAAATTTGCTGTAAATAAATACATCTATCTTTTTTATAGCCCATTTGACAAATCTGTAAACCGACTTTCGAGATTTAAGTTGGTTAACGATCAGATTGTTAAGGAATCAGAAAAAATTGTGCTCGAATTCTATTCTCAACGCGAAATATGCTGCCATACCGGTGGCTCTATTGCTTTCGGATCAGATAACCTGCTTTATGTATCAACAGGCGATAACTCTACCCCATTTGATGCACCAAAACAACAATATGTGAACAAAGGCTATGCCCCGCTTGATAACAGGAAGGGATTTGAACAATATGACTCCAGAAGATCAGCTGGTAACACCAACGATTTGAGGGGAAAGATACTTAGGATCAAAGTAAATGAAGATGGCACCTACAGCATACCTGATGGCAACCTCTTCCCAAAAGAAAATCCGAAAACCAGACCTGAAATTTATGTAATGGGCAACAGAAATCCTTATCGCATTTCTGTTGATCAGAAAACCAACTTTTTATACTGGGGCGAAGTTGGCCCCGATGCCACCAACGATGATCCACTGCGGGGCCCCCGAGGTTACGATGAGGTAAACCAGGCGCGTAAAGCGGGTAATTTTGGCTGGCCCCTATTTATAGGCAATAACTATCCATACAAGGCTTATGATTATACCAATGGCGAAAACGGAAATGCATTTGATCCTGAATCGCCGATAAATAACTCCCCAAATAATACCGGCTTGGAAAAATTGCCACCCGCACAGCCGGCTTATATCTGGTATCCTTACGGCGAATCCAAAGAGTTTCCACAAGTGGGCGCTGGTGGCCGTACAGCGATGGCCGGTCCGGTATATTATGCCACAGCAAACTCACCTTACCCCGCTTATTACAACGGGAAGCTAATCATTTATGAATGGGTACGGGGATGGGTTAAAGCGGTAACCATGAATGCACAAGGTGATTATGTAAGCATGGAACCCTTTATGTCTAATGTTTCTTTAGCTGCACCTATTGACATGGAATTGGGGCCCGATGGAAAATTGTATATCCTGGAGTACGGTAAAGGCTGGTTCACCAAAAATCCTGATGCGGCAATTACCAGAATTGATTACCTGAAAGGCAACCGTCCACCAGCTATTGAAAGCCTGAACATTACAAAAACCAGTGGTTTATTGCCTTATAAAATGACGGCAACAGTTACCGCTAAAGATCCTGACGGAGATCCTTTAACTTATGTATGGAACCTGGGAAAAGGCATTACCAAAACCACCACCAGGCCAACGCTACAGTATACTTTCGCTAAAGCAGGCGAATATCAGGTAAGTGTTACCGTAACAGACAACAGTAAAGCTTCTGCAAAAAGTCAGGTGATACCGGCATATGCAGGTAACGAACACCCAACTGTAACTATAGACCTAGCTGGAAACAAGAGTTTTTACTTTCCCGATAAACCAGTGGATTATAAAGTTTTAGTAAGCGATAAAGGTGCTAAAGTGAACAATAACCGCTTATATATTTCAAATACATATACAGAAGGCACCGATTTAGCCGGCGCTCAATTGGGGCACCAGCAGGCAGCACAAACCATGATGGGTAAAGCATTGATGTTAAAATCAGATTGTAGTACCTGCCACAAAGAATCGGCTGTTTCTATTGGCCCGGCTTTTGATAAAATTGCGGCAAAATATAAAAACGACCCTAAAGCGGTTGATTACCTGGCTTCAAAAGTAATTGGCGGTAGCCATGGCGTGTGGGGAGAAGTACCAATGCCGGCACATCCTGCGATGAAAGAGGCAGAGGTAAAAAAAATTACCGAATGGATTATGACTTTAGGTAACAAAGAGGCGGTTAAAGCTTCACTGCCAACTGCAGGCAAAATCATTCCAACAGCGGCAACTGATAAGAAGAAATCAGTTTTAACTTTAAAGGCAACTTATACAGATGCAGGAGGTACAGCACTAAAAAAACCGTTAACCACCACACAAGTGATCAACCTGAGAAGTAATGTAATTGATGCAGAAGACATTAAGGATTTTGAAGGCTTTGAGCTTAGAGATATTTATGGTGGCGAAAAACTTGTTCTTACCGGCGATAATGGCTGGATAACCATTAAAAATGTTGATTTAACCGGTATTTCTGGATTCGGATTTTCTTTCCTGAACCTTGATCCTGCATCGGATGGAGAAATCGAAATCAGATTGGATGATAGTAAAGGCATGATGATCGGGAAATCTAACTTTAGAAAAAGTGTGCCGATCCAAATGATTCCGGACGGAAAAACTCATGATATTTATTTCGTATTTAAAGCGGTAAAAACAGTCGATAAAAAGAAACGAACTATTATCCAATCGATTACGGTAGCGCCTAAATAAATCTAAGATAAATTTATTTTGATGTTGCGTCATTCTTGCAAAGGCTGGAATGACGCATCTACAACGTATTAACCACCAATTAGGCACTGCGGGTTTTTTATTATAAAAATTGCTGATTTAATACCTTTCATTAATCCGGCAATAATATCTTTGCAGAAAATCCCGATGATTGCTATGCAAAACATTAAAAACATTATTTTTGATTACGGAAACGTAATATTTGATATCGATTTCAGAATTGCCCAGGCCTCCTTTCAAAAATTAGGTATTACCGATATCGAAAATTTCTTTGCGCACAAAGCGCACAACCAATTATTTGATGATTTTGAAACTGGAGCTATTTCTCCGGCAGAATTTAGGGCAGGAATAAGAAATGCCGCAGATCATCCGGAATTAACCGACCAGCAGATTGATGAGGCATGGAACAGCCTGTTAATCGGAACCATACAAGAAAACCACGATTTACTACTGGAAGTAAAAGAAAAATACCGTACTTTTTTGTTGAGCAACAACAACGAAATCCACTACGATTGGATTATTAACTACCTGAAAACAACTTTCCAGATCAATAATTACGATGCTTATTTCGAGAAAGCTTATTTTTCGCAACACATGAAACTGCGTAAACCCGATACCAATATTTTTGAGCAGGTGTTAAGGGAAAATAACCTCGACCCTGCCGAAACCCTGTTTATCGACGATAGTCCACAGCATATAGAAGGTGCTAAAAAGGTAGGACTAAACGCATTATTAATGACCGAAAAGCCGGCACAATTGGGTGCCTTTTTAAAAGCGAACGGAATTTTGTAAATTAACAGATGTCAGAAAAAAAGTTTAAGTCGCTTAAAGAGTTCTACCCATTTTATTTATCGGAACATCGCAATACCACATCGCGTATTTTACATTTTATTGGTACCGGATTAGTTTGCCTGGCTTTCTTTACCGGATTTCTTTTTCATAACTGGCATTTCTTTTTGGCTATACCTGTACTGGGTTATGGATTTGCATGGGTTGGACATTTCTTTTTTGAGAAAAATAAACCTGCTACTTTTCAATACCCGCTTTATAGTTTGGCCAGCGATTTTATCCTTTTTTATGACTTGCTAACGGGCAAACAATCTTTTGTAGTAAGGAAGTAATTTGGTTCTAGAAAGCCTTTCAACTTAAACTCGATTGAAGCGGCATCCTTTTTGGCTGTCACCCTGAGCGAAGTCGAAGGGCAGCCAAAAAGATACAGCGCAAAGCGAAGCTGCATGACCCCAAGCATTACTGCATGTTGTTTTCAAAAAAATAATGGGTCAATTATAAGGCATGAGAGATGCTGAATTGATTTCTGTCAACATATCAAAAAGAAAAATCGTCTTCTCGACTGAAGCACCGCGGAATGGAGAGATCCTATCTCGAGATAGATTTAGCTTCGCTGAGCCTTCGGGTTCTCGACTGCGTTGCACTCCGCTCGAAATGACGATCTTGCTTAACTGAAAACTGCTAATTGTCAACTGAAAACTGAACTACAGTTTTCTCCTTTTTAATTCTCTTTCAATCAAACCAAGTTCACGGCCAGTTTGCCCCGCTACTGACGTATTTTCCTGTGCTCTTCTGAACAAATAAGGCATTACCGCTTTAATCGGTCCATAAGGGACATATTTTGCCACATTATAATTCGAATCAGCAAGATTAAAACTTAAGTTATCACTCATGCCCAATAATTGGGCAAAATATACATGTGGATGGTTGTGCGTGATATTTTTTTCCTCCAAAAGGTAAGTCAACAAACGGCTGCTATCTTCATTATGCGTTCCTGCAACAATGGCAATGTCTTCAATATGATCAACGCAATAACGCAAAGATTCATTATAATCGCGGTCGGATGCTGCTTTATCAGGCTGTATCGGTGACGGATATCCCATTTCTGCAGCACGTTTACGCTCCTTTTCCATGTAAGCGCCACGCACCATTTTCACGCCCAGAATAAAACCATCCGCTTTGGCAATTAAGTGGTCGGCTTTCATGTCGGCCAGCTTATCATGACGGTACATCTGGTAAGTATTATACACAATAATCCGTTCACGGTTAAATCTACGCATCATATCCAGCGCCAATTCATCAATAGTATCTTGTATCCAGGTTTCTTCTGCATCAATCATGATTGGCACACCTCTGTCATAAGCGGTTTTACAGATCATTTCGCAACGCAGTTTCACTTTTTCATATTCCGACTGTTCTGCAGCAGTTAAAGTTTCTTTGGCATCCAGTTTCTGCAATAGCGCAAAACGGCCGATACCTGTAATTTTAAAAACCGTAATCGGAATGTTGGTATCGCCATCGGCACGCACAATGGTACGGATAATTTCGGCACAGGTTTCGTCAAAAACCTCTTCTTCTTCTTCTCCCTCCACCGAATAATCTAAAATCGTTCCAACCCCGCCTTTAGCCAATTGCTCAATGGCTTTGTTACACTCAGCAATGGTTTCGCCACCGCAAAACTGCTGAAAAATAGTTGCTTTAATGGCCCCTTGAATTGGTAAACCGATATTTAAAAAGAAGTTTGTAATGGCCGGACCAACTTTGGTGAGGAAATTATTTCCAATCATTTTAAAAAGCCAGTATGCCTTTTTTAGTTCATGGTTAGATTTTTGACGGAAAGCAATTTCGGTATTATCGAAATTGGGCAGTTTCTTATTGGATAAATCCATTTTTTACAATATAATAAGTCAGATTGGTGCAAAATTATAAAAAGCATTGGTTGTTAAAACTAAAAACCTCCAAATAATCGTATTTTTGCAGAAAATGATACAATTCAAATTAGAGGGAGAATTTATTCCGTTGATCCAGCTGTTAAAAGCAAGCGGGTTGGTTGGCAGTGGCGGTGACGCCCAGACCGTTGTTGAAGATGGTTTGGTAAAAACCAACGGCGAGGTCGAATTCCGCAAACGTTATAAGGTTAGAGTTGGCGATATTATTACTTTTGGCGAAAATAAAATAGAAATTATTTAATGGAACCACTTACCAGCGCAGGTCACACACTTTATTTCGAAAGCAATTTAGCTGCTTTAAAAACACTTTTAGCAAGCAACAAATACAGCAAGGTTTTTGTACTGGCTGATGAACATACGAGTGAAATATGCTTACCCCTTTTTCAATCCATCTTAGATTTTTCTGAATTTGACCTGATCGAAACTTCGGCAGGCGAAGAAAATAAAAATATAGATTTCTGCATTGGCATCTGGAAGACCTTACTGGATTTTGAAGCCGACCGTAAAAGCGTGATGATTAACCTCGGCGGAGGTGTAATTACCGATATGGGTGGTTTTATCGCCTCAACCTATAAGCGCGGAATCGATTTCATTAATATCCCTACCACCCTTCTTTCGCAGGTTGATGCTTCAGTTGGCGGTAAAACGGGAATTGATATCGACAACGTCAAAAACATGGTGGGTACCTTTACCCTGCCACAAATGGTTTTTATTGAAACTGCTTTTTTAAAAACACTGCCAGCGCGCGAACTTTTGTCGGGTTTTGCCGAAATGATTAAACATGGTTTAATTTATGACAAACCTTATTACGAGAAATTAAAGGCAAGCCACTATTTAACGCCGGCGGCAGAAGACATTTACCGTTCGGTAGAAATTAAAAATGAGGTGGTCACCATTGATCCGCATGAGAAAAACCTGCGTAAGATTTTAAACTTCGGACATACCATCGGTCATGCCATTGAAGGTTATTCTTTGGCAAACGACGAAAATCCGTTAACACATGGTGAAGCCATTGCCATTGGTTTTGTGTGCGAGGCAGCACTTTCAATCAACAACAGTACACTAAGCACTGAAGAATTGGAGGATATCAGCAGGTATATTTTATCGTTATACCCTAAATATCACATTAAAAAAGAAAGTTATCATACACTTTTGGATTTAATGAAAAGTGATAAAAAGAACGAAGATGGAAACATCCTCTTTTCACTTTTGGAAAACATAGGTAAATGCACGTTTAACTGCCGTGTAAGTACAACCGATATTTTAAGCAGTTTAGATTATTATAACAGTTTATAAAATGAAATATACCGGAAGTGATATTTCTGTGATCGGGCTGTTTAGCTTCGTAATCGTTTTAACCCTGGTTGAAATGTATTTTAGCTACCAGCACGACAGAAAATTATATACGAAACGCGATACCTGGACGAACATTTATTTGATGACGGCAGCCGTTTTCATTAATTTAGGTACCAAAACATTTACTTTTTTCTTACTGGCCTATTGTTACCAGTTCCGCTTATTCCAGATTAATAATGTTTGGGCCTATTGGATTGTGCTGATTTTAGCACAGGATTTTTTATACTGGTTTTTGCATACCGTGGGCCATTACGTCCGCTTTTTCTGGGCCATGCATGTTACGCATCATTCATCTGAACACTTTAACTTAACCACTGGTTTCCGTTCAACGGTTTTTGAGCCTTTGTACAGGGTTTTCTTTTACCTGCCACTGGCTTTTATGGGCTTTACGGCGGTTGATATTCTTTTTGCTTACCTGGTTACCCAAATTTATGGCAACCTGGTTCACACCCAATACAACATCAAATTCCCGAAATGGTACGAGTATATATTTGTAACCCCATCTCATCACCGGGTACACCATGCCAGCAATGTGCGCTATCTTGATAAAAATATGGGTATGGTATTAATTCTTTGGGACAGGTGGTTCGGAACCTTCCAGGCCGAATTGCCTGAGGATGTAGTGAAATACGGCTTAACCACACAACCGAAGGATACCGGCCCTGTAAATATCATTTTCCATGAGTTTATTGCTTTAACAGCCGACGTTAAAAAGGCACCAACATTCATGGATAAAGTAAAATACATTTTCAATCCGCCGGGATGGAGCCATGATGGAAGCACTAAGATTGCAAAAATTATGCAGCAGGAGTTACGTGACGAGGAAAAAAGAAAATACGAAGAACTGCAATACCAAAAAGTAAAAGGTCTTAACGATCGGGGAGAGTTAAGTTCTACAGGGTAAAAAAATAGTTATGCACTGAAAGTCTGTGTTTCCTCAGACCTTTTTTACTATACAACTTAGCTATCTTTTTAGTCACAGATGCTCACAGATAAACACATATGATGTTTTCGCATTCGAAAAGACGGATATCCAGTGGATCAATGATTTCATAAAAATAATTCAAATAAGACATTTATTTACTAGCTACCGCCATCTCGAGCGAAGTGCAACGTAGTTGAGAGATCTATCCAAGCAGATCTCTTCTTTTCGCTACGCTTCAGTCGAGATGACAACGACTTTATTGAACGCTTTCGATAATAACGCCTGCCTCTAACCAAATAAAAATCTGCTTTTATAGCATTTTAAGCCACAAGAAGACCAATAGACATACTAGCCAGTTTTTAACAAAATTAAATTTTATTAAAAATATTTTCAATTTCGTATTGACAAATTAAATTTTGTTGTTACATTTGGCTCAACAAAAAAAGAAATGCAAAATACAAACACATATTACTTTGGTTACTTTTACTATTTTAGTAAGAGCCGGGGCTAATATGCAAAAAGATATATCACAATATTAAAATGTATAAAAAAGTCCCGGCAAACAGCCGGGACTTTTTTGTTTTAACACAAAAATGGAAACGACAAAACGTGTAGCAATTCAGGGTATTAAAGCATCTTTCCACGAAGAAGCCGCTTACAAATTCTTCGGTAAAGACATTGAAACTGTTGAGTGTAATTCTTTTAAAGAGACTTGCGACAAGCTAGAGAAAAACGAGGCTGATTTCGTAGTAATGGCGATCGAAAACTCTATCGCCGGCAGTTTATTGCCAAACTATACACTGATCAGAGATTTTGGTTTTTCAGTTGTTGGCGAGGTTTACTTACCTATTCAGTTGCACTTAATGGCGCTACCGGGCGTAAAGTTTGAGGATATTAAAGTGGTTACCTCACACCCTATCGCTATCCGACAGTGTATTGATTTCTTTTACGATTATCCACAGATTAAAATTGTAGAGAGCAACGATACCGCTGCCTGTGCAAAACGGATCCAGGAAGAGCAATTAACAGATACCATGGCCATTGCAAACAGCTTGGCTGCTGAACTTTACGGCTTAAACATTTTAGAACGCCGTGTAGAATCAAATAAGAAAAACTATACCCGTTTCCTGATCCTGAAAAAAGACAAAACAGACGAAGGGAAAAAAATAAACAAAGCCTCCATCTGTTTTCAGGTTGGACACAAGGCCGGCTCATTGGCCACTGTGTTAAATATTTTTGCCGAACAAGAGGTAAGCTTAACAAAAATACAATCTATGCCGGTTTTAGGTAAAAGAAACGAATATTACTTTTACGTCGATTTAGAATGGCCTAGTACCGAAAAGTATGATAAGGCCATTAGAAAGGCATTAAAATATACATCAAACTTTAATATCCTGGGCGAATACCAAAAGAACGATAAAGTGTAAGAGAGTTAGAAGCCCATAGACAAAATAGCAGATTAATACTTATAATAATAAAATAATTAAAATATAAACCGGACATCCGACTTCGGACTCTGGACATTAAACAAACCCGTCATCATGAAACTTAATTTAAACATTCAGCCTTTAAACACCTGGTTAAACGTAAACAACGAACCATTAATCATTTCTGGTCCCTGCAGTGCAGAAACTGAAGAACAATTATTAACTACAGCACATTTATTAGCCGCTACCGGTAAAGTATCTGTATTGAGAGCAGGTATCTGGAAACCACGTACCCGCCCGGGAGAATTTGAAGGAATCGGAAGTATTGGATTAGAATGGTTAAAACGTGCCAAAGCAGAAACCGGCCTGCCAACAGCTGTAGAAGTTGCAAACGCAAAACACGTTGAAGAGGCTTTGGCTGCTGGTGTAGATATCCTTTGGATCGGTGCACGTTCTACGGTAAATCCTTTCACGGTTCAGGAAATTGCTGATGCTTTAAAAGGCCATGATGTTCCGGTATTGATCAAAAACCCGGTTAACCCAGATTTACAGTTATGGATCGGTGCGATTGAGCGTATCAATGGTGCAGGAATTACTAAAATCGGTGCTATTCACCGCGGTTTCTCCTCGTTCGAAAAAAGTTCTTTCCGTAACGAACCAATGTGGGAAATGGCTATCCAGTTAAAAACTTTATGTCCTGAACTTCCGATCATCAACGATCCAAGCCATATCTGTGGTAACCGTGAGCTCATCCCTTATATTTCTCAAAAAGCTTTGGATTTAGATATGCAGGGTTTAATGATCGAATCTCACGTAGATCCTTCAGTTGCCTGGACAGATGCCAAACAACAAGTTACACCGGCTGCTTTAGCAGAATTAGTAGATCGTTTAACCGTACGTGAGCCTGAAGCACCAAACGAAGCATCTGCTGACAAATTAGCTGAACTGCGTAAATCAATTGATAAAATTGATGATATCTTATTACAGAAATTGGGTGAGCGTATGGCTATTGTAGAGAAAATCGGTGAATTTAAGCGTGATAACCAGGTAACAATTTTACAGGTTAACCGTTGGGATGCCATCATTAAAAAAGGGCATGCTTTTGCAAAAGCTTTAAAATTAGACTTAAACTTTACAGAGAAATTCTTAGAATTAATGCACGGTGAATCTATCCGTAAGCAAACTGAAATTATGAATGCTGGTAAAGCTGAAAAAGGCATTGCTGCAGAACAACATACTGAAGTTAGTAAATAAGGTAAAGGGTTGAAAGGTTTAAGGTGGAGGGTTTAAAGTCTAAATCTTAAAAATAAAAGCCTCAAGTAGCAATACTTCATTGCCATTCACGAAACGATTTAAGATGTAGTGTCAGATGGTAACCCCTGACACTACATTTAAGCATAAAACAGAATAAAAATGTCTAAAAATGCCTTAGTTTCTTTTAAAGGAACCAGGAATATTAATACGGAAATCCAATTAACAGGCTCAAAAAGCGAATGCAACAGAGCCCTGATTATTAGCGCACTAAGCAAAAAACTGGTTAAAGTTGAAAATCTTTCCAATGCTGCCGATACGGTAACCTTAAATGGCATCCTAAATAAGTTGGGAGTTGAGGGCAGTGAGTTGGGAGCAGACTCCAAACTGAAAACGGCAAACTCAGAACTGGTTGATGTTGGACCTGCAGGTACTGCTATGCGTTTCTTATCGGCGTATCTTTCTGCCAAAAATGGTAATTTCCTTTTAACAGGAACTGAGCGAATGAAACAACGTCCGATTGGCATTTTGGCTGAAGCCTTAAAAACTATCGGAGCTGATATTTCTTATGCAGAAGCTGAAGGTTTTCCGCCATTGAGTATTGTTGGTCCATTGGATCAAAAAACTGCCCAGGTAAAGATTAAAGGCGATATCAGCAGTCAATATATTTCGGCTTTGCTGATGATTGCTCCTATCCTACCTCAGGGCTTAACTTTAGAAATTGAAGGTGAGCTTACTTCTAAACCTTATGTAGACATGACTTTAGATATGCTTGCTGAAGTTGGTATAGAACATCACTGGGATGCAAATTCAATTTCCATTAAACCACAGGCTTTTAAACCAGGGACTTTAGTTGTAGAGCCCGACTGGAGTGCAGCATCATACTGGTACAGCATTGCAGCTCTGGCAGATGAAGCTGAAATTAGTTTACCTGCTTTAAAAGAAAAAAGCTTACAGGGCGATAGCCAGATCAAAAATATCATGAAGATTTTTGGCATTGCTACCAGTAAAACCGATAACGGAATTGCGATTAGCAACTTAGGCCTTTCTTTAGATACCAAGCAAGTTTTAGACCTAAAAACCTGCCCGGATTTAGCACAAACCATCATAGTTATTGCCGCAGCTTTGGGTAAAAATATGGCTTTTACAGGTTTAGAAACCTTAAAAATCAAAGAAACAGACCGTATCGCGGCCCTTCAGAATGAATTGGCAAAAATAGGCGTTACACTAACTGAAAACAACCTGGTTTATACGCTTAACACCGATAATCTTCATTTCCCGGATAAAATTACCATTGCAACCTACGAGGACCACCGTATGGCCATGGCTTTTGCACCACTTGCATTGTTGATCAAAGAAGTTGAAATTGAAGAAATGCAGGTAGTAGAAAAATCTTATCCATACTACTGGGAAGATTTGAAAAAAGCGGGGTTTGAGGTGAGTGAGATTTGAGACACTAGATGTGAGACAGCTGAAATTCTCAAATCACGTAGCTCAATGATAACCTCTTAACGTAAAATAATTAAAATTAAAATCTGAAGTTTAGATAGAATGGGTACTGCTCAAATCTCATATCTGGCTTCTCACATCTAAAATCAAATATGGCAGGCAACTCATTCGGACAACTTTTTCGCATCACAACCTTTGGCGAATCTCATGGTGTGGCCATTGGTGTAATTATCGATGGCTGTCCGGCACAATTGGATATTGATCTGGATTTTATCCAGTCAGAACTGGACAAACGTAAACCAGGTCAATCTAAAATCACCACGCAAAGAAAAGAAAGCGATACCGTTCAGATTTTATCGGGTGTATTTGAAGGAAAAAGTACCGGCACACCAATTGCGCTTTTAATCCCGAATGAAGATCAGCGTTCAAAAGATTACGGGCATAATGTTGATGTTTACCGTCCCAGCCACGCCGATTATGTTTATGATGCGAAGTATGGGATTCGCGATCACCGGGGCGGGGGGCGTTCTTCTGCACGCGAGACTGCAGCCCGTGTAGCAGCAGGTGCCATTGCAAAACTATTCCTAAAACAACAGGGCATTGAAATTTTTGCCCATGTAACGTCAGTAGGTACAATAGAAGCCCCTAATTTAGAAAGCAATGATTTAGCTGCTTTATTGCAAATCAGAGAGGAAAATATTGTACGCTGTGCCGATCCCGCTACCGCACATGAAATGATCGAATTTATAGATTCGGTTAGAAAAGATGGCGATACCGTTGGCGGAAAAATAGGCTGCATAATAAAAGGCTGTCCTGCGGGTTTAGGCGAACCTGTTTTCGATAAATTGCATGCAGATTTAGGCAAAGCCATGCTGAGTATTAATGCCGTTCATGGTTTCGAATATGGCTCTGGTTTTGCGGGAAGCGAATTACGCGGATCGCAACACAATGATATCCCTCAACCAAAAGCTGCAGATTCGAAAGTATTTAAAACGACAACCAATTATGCCGGGGGTATTTTAGGGGGAATTTCTAATGGAATGGACATTACCTTTAAAGTAGCATTTAAACCCGTAGCAACCATTATGCATAACCAACAAACCATCAATGCAGCTGGGGAAGCTTCGGAGATTAAAGGCAAAGGCCGGCACGACCCCTGTGTGGTCCCCAGAGCAGTAGTTATCGTTGAAGCCATGGCTGCACTGGTTTTAGCCGATCAGTTTTTAAGGAACAAAGCCAGTATGATCTAGTTTCTACCCATGAGAATCATCACCTTCTTATTCCTATTGATCAGCATGAATAGCCTTGCGCAAAGTTACGCTGAACAGATCGCAAAACACCGTGAAGCTTATAAACAGGATTTCATTAAAGACGAGCGATCGCCGCTTAATCAAAACGATCTGCAAAACCTGCACTTTTATGATGCAGATGGTACTTACAAAATTGTGGCAGATGTAGAATTGTTAAAGAACGAAAAAGTTTTTAAAATGCCTACTTTTAATGGTTCTGGCGGTGATTACTATAAATATGCCCATGTAAACTTCGTTCTCCATAAAGAGAAAATCCAAATGACCTTGTATAGAAGTGTTTCTTTATCTAATAACCCCATTTATAAAGATCACCTCTTTTTACCCTTTACAGATGAAACCAACAATAAGGAAACTTATGGCGGTGGCAGGTACATTGATCTGGATGCTAAAGAAATTGTGAATAATCATATCGAAATCGACTTTAATAAAGCTTATAACCCTTACTGCGCCTACAGTGAAGGCTACCGCTGCCCTGTACCACCAGCAGAAAACGACTTACCATTGGACATAAAAGCTGGCGAGAAATTATATACCGGAGAAAAAAAACACCAAAAATAAAGTTTACCTTTGTATATCGTAGTTTTTAACATCTAAATTGACTTGTAATCTACATTTATTGCAAATTAAAGATTCAAATAAAATACTTGTTTTCTAACTAATTATATCCTTATATCTAAATGACGTACAACTGTTTAATTGTTGATGATAACGAAATTGAAAGAGATGCCGTAGAAATGCATCTAAAAAAAATTCCATCATTAAATATTATTGCTGTTTGTAGTAATGGCATAGCGGCCTCACAAATTTTATCAACTACATCCATAGATATTGTTTATTCTGATATTGATATGCCAGAACTTTCTGGTATGGATTTATTAAAAAGTTTAAAAAAGCAGCCCTTATTTATTTTTATTACTTCATTTAGCGAGTACGCAGCAGAAGGTTTTAACCTGGATGCCCTGGATTTTATTGTTAAGCCCGCAACTTTCGAACGTATCTTAAAGGCCACCAACAAAGCAATAGAATATATTGAATTAAGGAAACAGGTAAATAAACTTCCTGTAGAAAACTTAAACATTGATGATAAAACGGATGACGACTATTTCTTTTTTAGAGAGACTAAGGGCATAACGAAGCTTAAATACAATGATGTGATTTATATCGAAAGTATGGGCGATTTTTCAAAACTGTTTACCCGTACGGATAAACATATTATTTTAGTAAGCTTAAAAAATTTAGAAAAACAATTGCCTGCTAAAATTTTCTCCAGGGTACATAAACAATATATCATTAATGTGAACCATATTGTAACCTTAACTAATCATGAGGTCCATTTAGAACATAACTTTTTAGTTCCTATAAGTGCTTCTAACCGACAGGAATTACTGGAAAAATCAATCGATAAGAAAATTCTGTCGAGATTTTTAAAATAAGTTATTTTTTCAGGGTTATTTTAAAATAACTCCCACCTGTGAGATTAATGCCTGCACTGATTTCACCATCCATTAAGCTAATAAAGGTTCTGGAGAGCAATAAGCCTAAGCCAGTGCCTTTTTCTTTATTGGTGCCCAAAGTGCTCATCCCTACGCCTGAATAACCATGCTGATTAAAATGCTCGATTTGTGCAGATTTTAAACCGATGCCCGTATCAGAGATTTTAATTTCAAGCGTGTTTTCAGTAGGAATCGCTCCAATGGTAATGACACCACCATTTGGTGTAAATTTAATGGCATTGCTCACGATATTTCGAATAACCAGCATAAACATATTCGAATCTACCTTGCAAAATGTTTTGGCTGGCACTAAATTTTCAATAGCCAGACTTTTTTCATTGGCATGATGTTGCAGAGAAAGAATAACTTCATTAATCAGTTCACAAATATCCAACGATTGTAAATATGGGTTAAAACCCTGCATCTGACTGGCTGCCCAATTCAGGAGGTTTTCCATCATTGTGGAGGTATAGGTAAGGTTATTTTTTAACGAAACCGCATACCTCTTTAACTTTTCTTGCTCAATATTACCACCTTCCAGCAGCTGCATAAAGGAAATTAACGAATTTACAGGGGTACGCATATCATGACTGACTACGCTGAAGATTCGATCTTTAACTTTACTTAACTGCTCTAACTCTCGTTTTTGGTTATTGATAATAATATTCAGCCGCTTCGTTTTCCGCTGATTGTAAAATATAACAAGGGCAATAATCAGAATCAGTATGGTCGCTATGGTAAGGAATAATTTAATGCGACTATCAAATTTAATCTGTTGTACCTGCTTACTAATCTGCTTATCCTTTACACCGCTGGCTAACTGGGCCTCAAACCTGGCTTTTGCAAATTTATTATCCTGGGCCAGGCGCTGGATATCGAGGTCAGCTTTTGCTTTTTGAAAAGTTAACAGATCCAAAGCTTTTTCCTTATCACTCAAAACTAACTGTTGTCTTTTAAGCTCAAGTTCCTGCTGCTGTCTTTTTAACTCGCCTTCTGTAAGTTTTTGTTTCAATAAATAATCGCGCTCTTTAATACCAAAATCGAGTTGCAGTTGCCTTCTGGTTATTTCCTTTTCCTTCTCCTCATCAAAAATTTTATCTCTAACGGCAATATACTGCCTGTAGTAAGCTAACGATTTGTTATAATCTTTTAGTTTTTCATATACAGCACTCAGGCCTAAGGCAGATTGTTTTTCGATATCCAGCAGTTTATTGTCTTCTGCAATTTTCAAACTACTATTGAGTAACGTGATGGCATTTTCTAAATCATTTTCTTTTTGGTAAAAATTACCCAAAGCATATAAACTTGCAGCATAGGCTTCTTTATCTTCTCCTGATTTATTTAACTCGACCGATTTTTGATATGATTTTAATGCCACATCCTTTTGGCCTGTTGAACTGTATAAGTCGCCAAGATCTCTTTTAACCGTAGCGATTAATCCTAAATCTCCAATACTCTCTGATACCTTTAATGATTTGTTGTAATAGGTTAATGCCAGTTTTATTTTTTGGCTGGGCATTACATTCATCTCCACCAATTCACGATCAGAAGCCTCGAAATAATTGCTTCCGATTAAGCCATAAACAACTGCCGCCCCTCTCGAATTTTCACCATCTTTAGTAAATATTTTTAACGCCATGTTCATGTAAACCAAGGCCTGACTTTGATTGCCTAAACGCTGATAAATAGTAGAAATATTGGTATAACAACTTGCCATGTCAACTTCATTGCCCATTTTTTCATAAATGGCTATCGCCTTCTGGTTTACTTCTAACGATTTAACATAATCAGGAATACTGCCATACAAGGCACCCAGATTAAGGTAAGTACCAGCTACCATATCCAAATTCCCTACCGAAGCATACTCATTTACGGCATTTTGATAGTTTTCTTCTGCTTTTTGATATTCAGATCTTCCATGATACATTAAGCCCCTTCGGTAATAAGCAATTGCAGAAAATTTTTTCAGATTTTTTTCATGGGAAAGCCGAATGGTTTTATCTATATATTCCTCCGCCTTTTCTACGTTTTTCATCCTCATGTATTGGCGGTAAACCTCCGTCAATATTTTGATTTTGGTAGAATCTGATTTTAGATTCTTTTGATTTAAATTTAAAAGGCTATCGAGTTTTTTCTGTGGTGCGCCTACCTGACTAAAGCCAGCTGTGCATAGCAATAAAAAAAGAAGAAACAGCATGCCCTTTTTTAAAAAACATGCTTTATTAACTAACTGGATATCTATAAGATTGGGCTTCATTTTCGAATCAAAATCATTAATAACCTGATTGGAAAATTCCACGAAAAATCTTGAAAATCACAGCATTTATATTCGGGATGAGACAAAACATGATGAGACAACAATAATAAGGTTGGTTTAAAAATAAACAAATGATCCAGAGGTCACAAGTTTTTTCACCGTTTCATCGAAATTTCAATCACTTATCAGATAAATCAGCCAGGAAGCCGATTATAAACCACAAATAATCCAGGATAAACAACTATTGATTAAAATAGTGAGGGATATTTAGTTGGATTTGCATCGTGCATCATCTGGTAAACGGTTTCAATTACATCATCAACAGATGGCTTGCTGAAATAATCACCGTCTGATCCAAAAGGTGGGCGGTGTGCTTTAGCCGATAATGTTTTCGGCTGGCCATCTAAATGGAAATAGCCTTTTTGTTCTTCCAGAACCTTTTGCAGGATATATGCTGATGCACCTCCCGGAACATCCTCATCTACGATCAGCAATTTATTGGTTTTGGTAAGCGAGTTTACACAAACCTGCGTGGTATCGAAAGGTAAGAGCGTTTGCGGATCTATAATTTCAACAGAAATCCCTAATAAACTCAGCTCTTCTGCTGCTTCCTGAACAATTCTTAAGGAAGAACCGTAAGAGATAACTGTAATATCAGTTCCTTCTTCTAAAACCTCTGCCCTGCCCAATGGTACCGTAAAATTGCCCGGATTACCCGGTAGTTTTTCTTTAAGCCGGTAACCATTTAAACATTCAATTACAATTGCTGGTTCATCAGCCCTGAAAAGCGTGTTGTACATGCCGGCGGCTTGTGTCATATTTCTTGGTACACATAAATGCATCCCTCTTAAACTGCCTAAAATCATGCTGATTGGCGAACCCGAATGCCAGATTCCTTCCAACCGATGACCGCGCGTACGCACAATAACCGGCGCTTTTTGAATCCCTTTCGTACGGTAAGAGAGCGATGCCAAATCGTCGCTAAGTACATTTAATGCAAAAATTAGATAATCAAGGTACTGTATTTCGGCAATTGGCTTTAAGCCTCTCATGGCCAATCCAATACCCTGCCCCATTATGGTCATTTCCCTGATTCCGGTATCGGTAATCCTTAATTCACCATATTTGGCCTGTAATCCTGCAAAACCTTGATTTACATCTCCAATATTCCCCAAATCTTCCCCAAAAGCAACTAATCGTGGATCGCGTGCAAAATTTTCATTAAAGCAGGCATTGAGCACTTCCCTGCCATCAACCATTTTCGGTTGATCATCGTATATCGGTTCAACCACTGCAATCGTATCCGGACTTTCTTTGCCGTTTGTATGCAGTTTGGAATTGTAACGGTCGTAATTTAAATGAGCCTGTTGTTTATACCATACCAGCAGTTCATGACGTTCAGGGGTGTTGAAACCAGCAGATAAACGTATGGCTTTGCGCGCAGCAGCAAAAACCTCCCTGCGCTGTGCATCGGCTGTTGAAGCTAAATTTGCCGCAATTTTGGCCAGTTCGGGTTGATGTTTAGCTATACCTCCGATTAAATCAACTACTTGTTTTTGTTCAGGTTTAATGCTATCTAAAAACTCATTCCAGGCCTCTTTCTGTGCATTGCGCACCAAAACCTTTGCATTTTTCTCTACCTCCGCAATTTCCTCTTCAGTTGCAACTGCAGAATCGAGCATCCAGGCGCGCATTTTTTGGATACAATCGTATTCAGTTTCCCAAGATAAACGGTCTTTTGATTTGTACCGTTCGTGCGAACCAGAGGTAGAATGCCCCTGAGGCTGAGTAAGTTCGGTAACATGAATTAAAACAGGTACATGTTCATCTCTGCAAACATGTATTGCTTTTTCATAAACCTCACATAAAGCCGGATAATCCCAGCCTTTTACCTTATAAATTTCGTAACCTGGTTGATCAGCATTACGCTGAAAGCCCTTTAAAACCTCTGAAATATCTTCTTTAGTAGTTTGATATTTTGCCGGAACCGAAATGCCATAGTTATCATCCCAAACAGAAATGGCCATGGGTACCTGTAAAACACCTGCAGCATTAATGGCTTCAAAAAACACCCCTTCAGAAGTTGATGCGTTACCGATGGTACCAAACGCAACTTCATTACCGTTTACAGAAAAGTGTTTTAAGTAATCGAGTTCTTTATTTTGCCTGAATAATTTAGAGGCATAAGCTAAACCTACCAAACGGGCCATCTGGCCACCTGTTGGCGAAATATCTGATGAGCAGTTCTTAATCTGTGTTAAATCGTTCCAGCTGCCATCCTCATTTACAGATTTGGTGGCAAAATGACAGTTCATCTGTCTTCCCCCCGAAAATGGATCAGCCCCATCAGCTGGATTGGCATAAAGCTGTGCAAAAAACTCTTTAATGGTAGAAATCCCTGTTGCAAAAGCAAAAGTCTGATCGCGATAATAACCGGAACGCCAATCGCCATTTTTAAACGCTTTCGCCATGGCCAATTGCGGAACTTCTTTACCATCACCGAAAATACCAAATTTAGCCTTACCCGTTAATACTTCCCTACGGCCTAAAATGCTGGCCTGCCTACTTTCGAAGGCTATTTTATAGTCGTTTATAACGATAGATTTAAAATCGTTAAAACTGAGTTCGGAAGCATCATTAGTTTTGGTCATCAATTTTTCATTCGGCATAGTAATCAAAGATTGGTTGCGGCAAATATATGCAAAATTAAAAGTTTGCCTTTATCCTACATTGTAAAATTATATATGGAATTGCAAAATATATTTGGAATAGTTTTTGTTTTATCAATAAAACATTAAATTTGTTTTAGAATTTTAAAAAATAAATTACAATCACATAATATGAAAAAGATCTTAGTATTATTCGCTTTTGTTTTAGGTTTGGGACTTGCAGTAAATGCACAAACCAAGCCTGCAGAATTTAAATTTGAATCAGAAACACACGATTTTGGTAAAATCGTTTTAAACAAACCAGTAACTTTCGACTTTAAATATACTAACGTTGGTGAAGCGCCTTTAATTATCACCAAAGCGGAGGCTAGCTGTGGATGTACAGTACCTAAATATACTTCTACTCCACTAAAGAAAGGTGAAACAGGTGTAATTTCAGTAACATTTAATGCTGCTGCCGGTCCATCAACTTTTTCTAAAGCTGTAACCATTACCTCAAATGCTAAAACACCAATTAAAGTGCTTTACATTAAAGGTGAAACAGTTGCCGCATCTTCAAAATAATTTTTTAAACGATAATATTTAAAAAGTCCGGATTTTCATCCGGACTTTTTTATTTTTGTGCCATGCCAAAAATTTCACAAAAAGGTGTGCAGATGCCTGCATCACCAATCAGAAAGTTAACCCCATTTGCGGATCAAGCTAAAAAAGATGGTAAAAAAGTTTTCCACTTAAATATTGGTCAACCAGATATAGAAACACCGGAAGGAATGTTAAACGCCATCAAAAACATTGATTTTAATGTTTGGGCCTATACACCGTCTGAAGGTACACTTGCCTACCGTTTAAAACTGACCGAATACTATAATAAACTGGGTTACAATATTACACCAGAAAATATCCTGGTCACCGTTGGTGGCTCTGAGGCCATTACCATTGCCATGCAAGCCTGTGTAAACGAAGGTGATGAAATCATCATTCCAGAGCCTTTTTATGCCAATTACAACGGCTTTGCCTGCATGAGCAATGTTGTCGTAAAACCGATCCTTTCTTATATTGAAAATGGTTTTGCCTTACCACCGATTGCTGAATTCGAAAAATTGATTACGGAAAAAACCAAAGCGATTATCATCTGTAACCCGAATAACCCTACGGGTTATTTATATTCTAAAGAAGAATTAGAAGCATTAAAAACACTTTGCATTAAATACGATCTGTTTTTATTCTCTGATGAAGCTTATCGCGAATTTTGCTACGATGGAAGGGAATTTATTTCGCCGATGCATTTAGATGGTTTAGATGAAAATGTGGTGGTTATGGATACGGTTTCTAAACGTTATAGTGCTTGCGGTGCGCGCTTAGGCTGTTTAATTACCAAAAATAAAGAAGTTATTGCATCAGGATTAAAATTTGCACAGGCAAGATTAAGCCCTGGCATGGTAGAACAGATTGCTGGTGCAGCGGCTGTAGATACACCAGACAGTTATTTTGAAAAAGTAAATACCGAATATACATTACGCAGAGATACCTTGGTCAATCGGTTAAATAACATAGATGGCGTTTTTTGTCCTAATCCAGGTGGTGCATTTTATGTAGTAGCTAAATTTCCGATCGATGATGCCGATAAATTCTGTCAGTGGATTTTAGAGGATTTTAATCATAATAACCAAACGGTAATGATGGCACCTGCCACTGGCTTCTACTCTACCCCTGGTTCTGGTAAAAATGAGGTCCGTATGGCATATGTATTAAACACCGACGATTTAAATGCAGCTATGGACTGTCTGGAAATTGCATTAAAGCAATATCCGGGAAGAGTGGATTAATGCCATTGTTGTTTAGGCCGATTAGTTGTTCAGCAGTAGAGTTAAACAATTAATCGGTTTAAACATTTGAGAAAGTGTCTAAATATGTATGACAACATCTACCCCCCCGGAAAGCCGGTCTTAATACATTCCTTCCAACATATCGAAGATCGTGGTTTGGCTAATCTGACAACCTATTCCATTTTTACCAAAAAAAATAAGCAGCATGCAGTGGTTTTGAGATCATTCCTGCATTTAATATTGATAGTAACCAGAACGATTAGACAGTAATACTGACCATTACTCCAAAAGATGGTTATTTTAAGATTGTTTATTTAGGTGATATATTGGGCGTAATCAAAAACAGTAAGCTGACCGGATCTCATTAAAAGCTGAAAAGATCAATCTTGAGGAACTGGCGGCTGATGATAAAATTGACCGGAAACAATAATCATCTTTCATTGGCCGTGGACGAGATCAACCAGATCTCTCGCCCAATAGAGAGCCATCTAGAAGAATAAATTATATCACATCAGCGTAAATGTCCACCATAAACCTGGTATACCATCTATTTTTCCATTCCCATCATGATGTATAATCCATATCTAGCCTTTTAGCACCAATAACCTGCTTATACCAGCCAACAATTGTTAAAATTTAGTTTTACCGCGTTAATGCTGCGTTTTACCACGTTAGTTCGAGAAATTAAAATAAAAATCCTAGAATTAGGCAATTGGCTATCAAGCAAATGATATACGAACTTATCGGTTTCAGGGAATTAATTTTGGATACCATTAAAGTTGGAGCCACACTTCAGTGCCCTTATAAAAAACTACAAGACGCAATTTTAAAGGAAAGTAAACGGGTAATCAGTTCCATTCTACATCATGTTGCACAGGCGGAGCCTGATAGAGCTAAGGCTTACACCAGGCAACATCAAAGAGGATTGCTGCAATTAATGGATGAGTTAGGAGCTTCGATGAATGAGGATGCCCCAAACAACAATCGAAAAAACGGAAATGACGAGATTAGTAACATAGCAAACCTGATCAACCAGATGGTTTTGGATCTCCAGCAGTTGTTTCCTTATTATTTTGACTATGATTGTCCTATTCCGGCAGTCAGCCAGAAACAACTCTTATCAAACATTACAGAAAATGCCAGCCAGATGCTAAAAAATATCGAGGAGCTACATGCAGATCATGAAACCATAACCCTATTTAAGCATATCTTCGAACATATAAATAGCAGCTCAAGCCGTTTCACTTTTGAACAGGCTGGGTATCTGAAAGATTTCTTGGAGTCAATTAAACTTGCATTAAACAAATCCGGGTCTCCTTTAGAGCTATCTGAAATTATGCTGTTGCTCGTTTCTTTAAATTTTAATCATCCCTGTTTTTATCATTTCTGCTGCAGCCATCTTAACCATGAACTTCAGAAATGCGAGAACATTAGCGAGCAATATAGATTAATTCATTTCTTTAAAAAACTCATTGGGCAGGTTTTTAAAACCATAAACATACCATACAATAGAAATTTGCCCAACATTGATGAATCTATATTAAGATATATTGAAAGTGAAATCAGCTATCTCAAATCAATAGATACCATAGCCGAAGACCTCAGTCGTGGTGGTATTTTAGAGAGTAATTTTAAAGTAACCTTTACAGTTAGACAGCTTGCCATATTTATTAACCTACAGGTTGAAGCTGGCATTATCTCAACAAATAGTCCCAAAGCGTTACACCAATATGTTACTAAACATTATAGTACTGCAGAGAAAGCTATCATATCAGCAAAAAGCTTTAAAAATGCGTACTACGGAAATGTGGAAAAAGATGTTCAAAAAGTGATTGACAAAATCGTCACCATGTTAGCCATTGCCCAGGAAAAATGCTAACCAAGCAGATTCAATAATTCTTTTCTATATAAGAAATCTACAAATTCAAGATACCAGTGTTCTGAATAATCCTCAAGCATAGATAACTTTTTTTGTTTGACTCCAATAATATCCTGAAGAGTGAAAAAACCCATTAATTTACTTCTAAGTTTAAAATTTTCGGATAGTGGAAGTTCTGCGATTGGCAGGTTGAGAAGAAAATAATTTGACTGGGAAGGGCTGTCCATAAAAAGCGTGGGTTGACCTGATATCCGCTTTAGAGGCACCGCAAAATGCCCAGACACAAGATAAACAGGCACCCACGCATAGCGTAGGCAACCATCTATTTTTTCCTGTGTCTTTTGAAGTTTTGCGGTTTTCTAAAACAGTAAAATAGCTATTGCTCACGCCTTACGTTGAAATGGAATTACAGCAGAAGCCCACTCTTATTTTGGAAAGCTAAAGATAGCAATTCCGCTATAAGAAATGGGATAAAATCTGCTGTCTTGCTCCAACGGCGTGAGATTTGAGGTTGCAAGACTCTTAATTTTACCTTTTACTGGTTTTATTTTTTTATTACGTAAATGTAAACAGAAAAAATACAAATGTCAAGTAATTACATGACGTTTTTAAATAAAATATAAAAGACATTGCCAATTGTATTTTTATTAGCAATGAAATGATCAGTGAGAAAGAAAAAATAATTCTGAAAAGCTTTGGTGAGCACTTAAAATCCTTAAAAGAGGAACAGGAACTTTCTTATCGTGAATTTTATAAAAGAAGTGGTGTTAATACAGGAGATATCATTAAATATGAAAATGGAGAAACCAGTCCGAATTTTATTACCATAATGAGATTAGCCATTGGTTTAAAAATCCATCCAACAGCGCTTCTTGATTTTGACTATGGAATAGACTTTAGTGCCGGACTGGAATAATATCTTCCAGCGATGATCATATCGCCCATTTACACCCTATACGCCATTAAAACCGGAGGCAAGCAGCTTTGATACGCTGACCATTATATCCTCATTTGGAAGTAAGATTTAAAACTGTATTTAGATGGGATGATGGTAAACTAAAGGAAAGTGCGATACATCATTGATACAGTCAAATGCCCTTATTTTGTGCCCTTTTATAAACATGACCAGACCTGCTTTACCAATCCGATAGCAGGCAATTGGAAAAACCCATGTTTATTTGTAAGTTATCCGAGAGCGATCGGGCATTTATATGCTTACAATAGTCAATTATCCATAAAAATAAAATTAAACGGAGGTTTCAGTAGCGTTTTAATACTCAGTAACGTTTAAGCTGTAAATTAAAGCTTGATGAAAAAAATATTGATACTGCTTTTAGCAGTTGGAGGCATTATCGATGTATGCTGCAAAAAATCGGATAACAATAACGACAGACCCGGCGAAGTTTACGGCAAATGGAAATTGACCGAAACGTTGTTTGATATCGGTAATGGACAGGGTAAGTACACAAAAGTTACGGGCGAAGCCAAATATCTTCAGGTAGAAAAATCAGGAAACCAAGCCGGGAAATTTAAAGGAGATGCTATTCCAAATTTAATTTCATTTAAAATTTTGGACAGTGTAAGAATGGAGGTTTATGCCAAAACCTATCAAATGCCAGTAGTTTTCCGATACCAGGTTTCTGCAAACTCACTGGAGATTAATCCACCTTGTATTGAGGGCTGTGGATACCGTTTCGTAAGGGAACAGTAGAAATAGTTCCTGCTATTTTAACCTATTTAGTGAGGAAAATTAGAAGAATAGGATGGAATATCTCGTCATCGCGAAAGCACATCAGACATGTGATCTGAAAAAAACAGCAATGATATCCTACATTTAAAAAATAAAAGACCTTTAAACCTATATGGCACTTAAATGTCTTATATGGTAAAAAAACATTGGATGTCAGCTTTTTACAAAAATCTCATTATAAAACTGATCTGAACGAGCCGAAGCAATCTATACTGTAATTATGACTAAAAGATTTTTCATTTGTAGTTTAATGTTTTAACTGCATTCAAGCTTGCTTCGCAGGTGCTTCACCCTTTACGCAGGTATCCCTCTTCGGTTCGCTATAACGGAATTAAGAATCAAAATACTTAAACAGTCAAACTGTCCCAGATCACCTGATAAACATCTGGTGCCTGCAAGGTTTTATCCATTTTTTTTGAAGTAATGAGAACAGGTTTATATTGATCAGCTACATTGATGCCACCATGTGATCCTTTAACCAGCGTAGCATCAAGTGGAATTACATCCATCACATAACGGAAACCTGCCTTTTTTCTTAAAAGTTTATATCCAGCCCTCCATTTAGAGGTCATGAACATTTCTACAGGATCGTAACCAGGTTTTTTGTGGATATCAACTACCCTGGCGTAATCCGGAGCTTTTACATCATCCAACCAAAAATAATAAGTAAACCAGCTGTTTTCTTTGGCAACCAGTACCAAATCGCCTGAACGTTTATGGTTAATGTGGTATTGCTCCTGTTCTGCTTTATCAAGTATCAAATCAATTCCTGGTACATTTTTCAACAGCGCTTTTACCTGTTCAGTGACTCTTTTATCGTTAATATATACATGTGCAACCTGATGATCGGCCACTACAAATGCTTTAGAAGCACCTGCATCAAGCAACTCTAACCCTCTTTCTTCACGGATCTGAATCAAGCCATTCTTTCTGAACAAGCGATTCAGGTGGATGGGGTTATTTACCGGTGCAATGCCATATTCAGAAAGCAAAATGATACGCGCGCCCCTCTTTTCGTAAAAACGCACCAACTCTTCAACCACCTGGTCAATTTCCTTTAATTCTGTGCTGATTTTATCCAGATCAGGACCAAACTTCTGTAAACAATAATCTAAATGGGGCAAATAAATTAAGGTAAGCGTTGGATTGTGGAGCTTCTCGGTTTCCATCGAAGCATCTGCAATCCATCTTGTTGATTTGATATTTGCACCAGGTCCCCAAAACTGAAATAAGGGAAATTGTCCCAGTTTAGCCTGCAAATGGTCGCGCAGTTCAGCTGGCTGCGAATAACAATCCGGCAGTTTGCGGCCATCTGCAAGGTAGTTTGGGCGTGGCGTTACCGAAAAATCGGCTGTAGAATACATATTATACCACCAGAACATATTGGCACAGGTAAAATCAGGATCTTCCTTTTTAGCCCGATCCCAGATTTTTTCAGCATTGACCAGTTGGTTAGACTGTTTCCAGAATTTGATTTCCGCGTCTTCATGATCGTACCAGCCATTTCCCACAATGCCGTTTTCTGAAGGATATTTACCGGTCAGATAGCTAGATTGTACAGCCGTAGTAACTGCAGGTAACAATGGTTCGATGCCGGTGAGATGATGCTCGGCAATATATTTCTGAAGAAAAGGCGTATGCACCCCAATTACGGAAGCAGATAGGGCTACGATATCGATAACAACAGTTTTGTGCATATTCTTTTTATAATAAGTTTTTAACCCAGGCTAATTCTCTGATAATAGAATCATTCAGGGGTGCTTTTAAAGCAGTTGGTAAAACCTCCCACGTATAGGTTTCTACTTCTAAATGAGCGGTAAAAGGATTATTTTTTTGCAGTTTTAACACTTCCATAATATCCGATTGAGTAGACTGGATCAAACCCATATCTTCTACAAAAATAGGCACATGAAAATGTGCCCTCCATTCTTCTACCGCCGGATTTTCACCTTCTGCCAGTGCTTCTTTAAGATCAGGATAACGGATTAAACTGCCATCATTTTTCCTGGCGATGACCTGATGAAGATAAGTCGGTTCATCAAAACTCCCCAGCTGCTTCAAAACTACGCTTCTTTCGGAAACAGCTGCCGGCAATTTAGCTTTTAGCGCTGCACTGATCTGGATTTTCCCGATTTGGATACCTTTCTGCAGCAATGCCTGGATGATGGCTGTATGTGGCTCATAACCAATGGCGAAATGACAAACATCATAACATAAACAAATGTGGTTTTTGATCAGATCTTCATCATTTCCGGCAGGTAAAAGTACATTTTCGTACCAATCTATAAATTCAGGGCCAGATTCAAGAAAACCATCCGGTTCTGGTTCAATATCCAAATGGATCAACTTACCACTTCGAATCTGTATCTGACGTAAGCCTTCGGCTACTTTTATAATATTGATCGTTGCATTAGTTGTAGCATCTATTCTGGCTTCAGCGTCTTTAAACCACGGCTTATAACTCAGTGGCGAGGTTGAAATGCCACCATCCAGATCATCAGGCAATAATTGTGAAAGGATTTCGGCCAAACGCAAGGTATATTCAACGCGTTCAACCGTTGTCCAGTCGGGTGCATGTACCTGATCTTTTACGTGGGTATGGTGAAAACCGCCATATGGAAATCCGTTCATGGTAAAAACATAGCCACCTTCCTGTTTAAGCCACTGTTTAAATGTTTCAAGATGATTATCCTGCAACAGTTCGATGCTGGCCAGATTGGAAAGACGTAGGCCAATCCCCATTGGTGCATCTGGCGATAAATGTGCCTTTAATATTGGAAAACTTGACTTTAACACCCCAAAATGTGCCATCCAGTTTTCACCCGCATAAATATTGGTACAGAAGGTTAAATGTCCCGAAGTTGATTTCATAGCTTAATGTTGAATAATAGCCGCTTGCTTATTTAAAATTTCTGCAGCCTGTTTTAAGATGTCAGCATCAATTTCATGAACTTCCTCACCACTCCCCAGGCCGGTAAGCAAGGTAATTGTGAGTTGGCCACCAAGATGCTCGCGGAATTCTTCCAGTCCATCCAAAATCGGACTATTGCCTTCGGTAACCTTCAACAAAGGGTGCGTAAGTTCGAAACCAAGCTGTTGGATCAGGGTAATTACCCTCCGGGCATCTTCGGTACTGATCCTGCCTGATAAACTGGAATATACCGTATCTAAGGCAATGCCCATGGCAACCGCTTCCCCATGCCTCACCTCGAAATTGGTGAGGTATTCTAATTTATGCGCGCTCCAATGGCCAAAATCCAATGGCCGGGCAGAACCGTTCTCAAAAGGGTCGGCACTGCGGATATGCTCCATATGGAGCTTGGCACATTTCCAGATCTGGTAGTTCATGGCTATGGTATCCCGATTGGCAAGTGCAATAGCATGCTCTTCCAGCCATTCAAAAAATTCAGCATCCTTAATCAGCGCCACTTTAATTGCTTCAGCAATACCTGAACGCCAATCGCGATCAGATAAGGTGCTTAAAAATATTTCATCGTTAAAAACAGCAACAGGTGGCGAAAAAGTGCCCAAAAAATTTTTTTTATTAAAATAATTAATCCCGTTTTTAACCCCAACGCCCGAGTCGTTCTGCGAAAGCACCGTACTTGGAATCCTGATGTGTTTAATGCCGCGGTGTGCAACGGTTGCCGCATAACCCACCATATCGAGTACTGCACCACCACCAATCGCAGCCACAAAAGAATGCCTGTCTATACCATAAATATGAATGGCTTCTAATACCTGATCAAAATATTTCGTATCGTTTTTTACCTGTTCACCTCCCGGGATAACGAGAAGATCATGAACCAGCTGCGTTTTATTGTGTTTTGAAAAATAGGCTTTAATCTGATCAATAAGCCCCTTGTGTGCATCAGCCACGCCTTCATCAATCACAAATAAAATTTTCTTTACCGCAACAGCAGGATTTAGATTAACCAGAAAACTGTTCAACAATTCGTTTTCAGGTAAAAAAAGGGAAGAGGTAAAGAAAACGTTATAATGATATTGTACAGTAAAGGATTGATGTAAATGTTCCATAACAATTGGTAAGGTGTGTTTGGCGGTTAAGTCACCGCGAATAATTTAGAGAGCCACATGGATAATGGTAATAAAGCGGCAATAATAAAAGCCAGAATCAAGGCATCGAACGTTACCGCCCAGGCGGCATCCATCAAAATAAGTGAAATTACGCCGGCTTTTACTGCCCCGCCAATATTTTTACCAACGGGCTCTTTAATGGCTTTTAAAAGAGGCCTAAAAATCATAATAATAAAAGGAACCAAAAACAGCATTGACAACAGCAACCTTTCATTTACAAAAGCAAAATAAGCAATGGCACAGATCACTACAGCATACAGAAAGGCGGCCAGATATAAGTTTTTAGTGCGGCCTCCGTGAACTTCACCACGGCTGGTCATGGTGATGGAGAAAATATAAATAACCGGAACAACAGCCAGATAATGATTGGATAGCATTTCAGGCAAAATACTCAAACCCAGCAACAGGTTAAACCCGCGGCACAGGCCCATATTCAAGGGTCCGAAAAAAGAATGATGTTTGCCAATTTTATTATAAAGCAAAGCAAAAACAGCCACCAGCAGGGCCAATAATCCGGAAGTTAAACTATTAAAAGCAGCCAAAGCAATTCCGGCAAAGAGCAATATACTTCCCAATATGGTTGCATGTTGTAAACTGATTATCCCGCTGGGGATAGCCCGTTCCGGACGTTCGATTTTATCCAGGTCAGCATCAAAAACATCGTTAAAAACGATTCCTCCGCCATATAAGCAGGCTGTTGATGTGGCCAATAACAGCATAGACAACCATGGAATGGAAGAGCCGCTGCTTAAAACCCCAGAAATGGCAATCCCTGCCAGAATATCGGCTACCGAAGTAACAATGTTAGCAGGGCGCATCATGCGCAGATAGATGATTATCTTTTTCAATACTTTAACTAATGATGATGGATGATTTATCCGTTCTTGGTTGTTGTCCGCCCCGCAAGATCGTATTTCCTTCAAATTTCTCGGTAAGGTCTATCTGAGCGTTAAAATCGGCTTCATCCAGCTGTCCGCTCTGCGCAAAGGCTGTAATTGCATTTCGATAAGTAACCAACTCGATATCCTGATCACTTAAACCACGCATTTTCATCAGCGCCGCAGTTTTTGGTACCGCTAACGGATCGCTAATGCCCCAATCGGCAGCAGAATTTACCATAATACGCTCCGGGCCGTATTGTTTTACAATTTCTACCATACGCTCATTGCCCATTTTGGTAAACGGATAAATGGTAAAAGCCGCCCAAAAGCCTCTGTCTAATACCTCTTTTACCGTTTCCTCATTATTGTGATCAATGATGATACTGTAAGGATCAAGGCCATGTTCCAAAGCAATATCCATACTGCGCTGGGTACCTTTTTTCTTATCCCGGTGTGGTGTATGCACCTGTACCGGCAAACCTGCTTCCTTAGCCAGTTCCAGCTGTAACCGGTAGTATTTTTCTTCTGCAGCGGTCTGGTCGTCGAAACCGATCTCACCAACACCAACCACCCCTTCTTTGTAAATAAAAGAAGGTAAAATTTCCATTACCTGTTCGGCCAGACTTTCGTTATTGGCTTCTCTGGAGTTAAGGCCAATGGTGCAATAATGTTTAATGCCAAATTGAGATGAACGGAAACGCTCCCAACCAATCAGGCTACTGTAGTAATCATTAAAACTATCTAATCCGGTACGTGGCTGCCCCAGCCAGAATGCGGGTTCTATCAAAGCAACAACGCCTGCATCAGCCATTGCCTGGTAATCGTCGGTTGTTCTCGAAGTCATGTGCACATGCGGATCAAAGAACTTCATTCCTTTTACCACATTAATATCGAAAGCCTCAGGCGCTCCCATCATGGCTTTATCTCTTTCTATTGAACTGCTACAACACATCTCTTTATCTTAATTTTTTATTTGGTTAAAATGAATTCCAGTTTAAGCTTCCATCGGCCAGGGCCAATTTCAGTTCCGGATAAGTATTAACATAATCTTTTGCCGGCTGGTAACCAGACTGCGAAATGGCCAGTGCAATGGCGCGTTGTTCCATCTGGTTATAATGCTGTAAACCGGTTGTAAGGGTTTCAAAAATTTCGGCATTAATAAATCTGCCCACCAGGCGCCATAGCTGTGGATGCACTTCCCTGCCCGCAGCCCAGCGTTCTTTAGCATAATCTACCAGGGTTAAGGCAAGCTGCAGATTGGCACGTTCATCTAAACCTACAATCAGGCTGATATTTTTCTCTGTAAAAAAAGCTTTTAGCACCAGCTGGTTCCACGCGGCTTCGTCCAGGTTTGCTGCCGGATAAGGATTGTTTTCCATAATGGCTTCGAGTACAGAACCAATATTGCTTCTGATCCCTTCGGAACAGCGCTTTACCCAAATTTCGGGATATGGTAAAAATGGAAGCGCCGAATATAAAGCTACAGCTTCGTTCACCTCTGCCGCCAGAAACAACCGGTCAATAGCTGAAAATAAAAGTTCCTGATCTTTCAGATCCAAACCTGCCAGTAACCAGACGCGACTCAGCCTATCAATGGTCCAGTTTTGGATGTAGCCAAACCCTGCTGCATGGAGCGCCTCTTGCTCGTTATCGGTAATTGCAAGCTGTAATTTGCCTGTTTTACGGGGCAGCATTACAAATACTTTGGCTAACTGCGCCGATTGGTCTGCAGCCAGGGTAAAATCTTCGAGCCACTTTTCGGCTTCTAAACTGATATTCTTTTTAACAACAGCACCTATTATTTCTTTCACCGCATTCATGTAATCATCTCTCATAAATAAAAACCGAAAGGTACTTATGCAGTAATACCCGCAGAAACAAAATAATTGATCAACAGTGCTCCTGCGATAATCAGAAGACCAAAAAATTCCCGTGTTTGTTCTATATAGGGTTTGGTAGCCTGCATACTCTGCACCAGGCTCTCGCGCCTGTATTTGGTAATCCAATCGCGAACACCATCTTTTGCAAAGAACAGGATAACAGCATAAATTAAATAAAAGGCAGTTAAAAACAGATAAGCAAAAGGATAATATTTACCGGCCGCAGCTAATCCACAGCATATTGCAGCACTTAAATAAATAGACACCCATAAGAAAGCATCGTTATCATTAAGGTTTACATAAGCAAAGCCCAAAAAAGAAATACAGAAAATAATGTTGAGAATAAGTAAAGGCATTTTAGTTGTTTGGTTTAAAATAAATTAATCGATTCTCCGATTTTTCATTAAAAAACAAAGTTATTTAAACTGAATGCTTTTTTTGCTTATAAAATGTAAATTATATACTGCAATAAAATATTTTTTTGATTAATTTTTTATTCCTCAAATACAAGTTTTAAAATATTTGCCAGTACAGGGTTGTGATCATCGGTTCGCCAATTGATCAATAAATCAGTTTTAAAAGGCAGTGGTATAAACCGCAAACCAGGGCTTTGATGGTGCATATAAGAGTCGGGCAAAATGGCTATTCCCAAACCTTTCCTCACCAATGCAATAATTGTAGAACCAAATTCGGAGTGTAGAAATACATCTGGCACAAGATCATAAGATTTGAATAGTGCCTGGATGATTTCACTATAACTACTTCCCTCCTCTTTTGTGGGCAGTATAAATTTCTGTTTTTTTAGGCTTTCGGTCGATAGGTCTTCAAACACTTTAAAAGGATGTTCTATTGGAACCACCAATGCAAGGTGATCGGAATAGATTTTTTTTGCCCTGATCCCCGGTACGCTGTTCATATCTCTGGTAATGACCAGGTCAATCTTATAATTTTTCAGAAAATCCAGTTGATTTTCATATAAAACCTGCACTAACTTGATTTGAAGCTGAGGAAATGCCTCCGTAATTTTAGCCAGCATATCGGGCATGATGGAGGCTGAGATTGAATCGGGATGCGCAATGGTAATGGTTCCACGCTCACCTAAATGAATCTGTTTAGCAAACTGATGGATATATCCGAGTTCATTTAGCTCGACTTCCCACTTATCTTTTAAGAATTTGCCTGCCGGGGTAAGCTTCACATTCCGTTTATTACGTTCGAAAAGCTGTAAACCCAGTTCATTTTCCAGCGATTGGATCTGACGGCTTAGTGCCGATTGTGTGATGTTCACCTTCTCTGCGGTTTTCCAATAATGAAGCTGCTCTGACAGCGCCAAAAAATATTTGATTCGTTGAAGATCCATTAATGCAAAATATGCATTAATAAATGAAATAATAACATTTTTAATCATTTAATAACTGATTACATTCGTGCCATGAAGCAGATCATCATTGAAAGGGTAACCACAAACGATATCCAAAAATTACAGGAAATTGGAAAAAGCACATTTTTTGAAACTTTTGCCCATGTAAATACAGCCGAAAACATGATGGATTATTTAAAAGACAGCTTTTCGGAAGAGAAATTGAAAACAGAATTAAATAATCAGAATGCGCAATTTTATTTTGCGCTGGTAGATGGGAATGTTGTGGCCTATTTGAAAATCAATTTTGGTGAAGCGCAAAACGAGAAAATAGACGATGCCATAGAAATTGAACGTATTTACGTACTACAGGCATTCCATGGTAAAAAAGTAGCGCAAACACTTTATCAAAAAGCCATTGATATTGCCTACGAACAAGGGGCAAAATGGGTGTGGCTTGGGGTATGGGAAGAAAATTACAGAGCTTTACGATTTTACGAAAAAAATGGTTTCAAAACATTTGGAAAACATGCATTCCGGCTCGGTAATGATGAGCAAACGGATCTGTTGATGAAAAAAGAATTGGCTGATACCATCAAACTAAAAGCATCGTAATGGAAAAAAGAACACTTTTTCTACTCTTACTGATTTTAGGTACCGCTTTCTGGGGCATTTCTTTTTCGGTTACCAAACTTGCCATAGGCCAGGGTCAGCCACTTTTATTTTTATGCTATCGCTTCCTCTTAGCCACCATGGTTTTATCGGTTATTTTCTGGAAACATGTAAAAAAACTTAATGCAACCACAATAAAAACCGGTGCTAGCCTGGCAGTATCACTTGTACTGGGCATTTACCTGCAAACACTGGGCATTACACATACTTCAGCATCACAATGCTCATTTGTAGCCGGGATAACCGTGGTGATGATTCCCGTAATTAAACTGATTATTTATCGAAAAGCTGCAGCCCTGAAAATATGGATTGCCGCAGTTACAGCGCTTACTGGTCTTTTTGTCATATCGGTTACCAACAAACTGAGTATTGGACTAGGCGATTTATATACCATAATCGGTGCCTTTTGTTTCGCCATATATTTAATACAGGTGGAGAAAGTATCGAAAGTACGTGATATTATACCAACCATCGTACCCATGTTTGCCACCTGCGCGGTATTCACTTTTTTACTGGCCTCGTTTCAAAACGATACGGTCTGGATTCCTCAAGCAACAACCTTTTGGTTAGGCATCATTTTCTGTGCCTTATTTTCAACTGCTTACATGTATACAATATCAAATATCGCTCAAAGGTACATTAGCGCCGAAAGGGTATCGATCATTTATCTTTTCGAACCGGTTTTTGGCGCCTTTGCAGCGCATTTCATACTGGGTGAAGCCATTACCTCGCGGCTTTTAATAGGTGGAGGACTTATTTTTGCCGCCACGCTGATTTCGGAACTGAAATGGCGAATGCCTGGCCAAATGGCCATGCCAAGCATATCAAAACAAAAAAAGTGTTAAGTTCAATTCTTAACACCCGATAAATGATCGATATATTAGTACGATGGAAGCTATTGTACTTAACAGATCACAGGCAAGAAAAATCATTTTACATGCGGCAGGACTCTCACAAAAAGCACAGTTTGGAACCGGAATAGAGGCCGTTTACCGGGTGATTGATCATTTAGGCTACATACAGTTAGATACCAACTATGTTGTAGAACGTGCCCACCATCATGTCCTGTTTGCAAGAGTTCATGATTATCAAACAGAATGGCTTGCCGCACTGTGTGATGATGGTGATGTTTTCGAATATTTTACCTCCGATGCCGGATTTCTGCCCATGCACGATTTCCGCTTTTCACTTCCTGTAAAACAGGCATTTGCAACGCAAGGTAGCACATTTACAAAAAGCGAATCGGATTTAATGAAGCAGATTTTAGATCAGGTTGAACGGGATGGAGCAGTGATGGTGGGCGATTTTGAGAACGACCGCTTAGAAGCGAGTTCGGGCTGGTGGGATTGGCGACCGGCGAAGGTTGCGCTGGAAAAACTTTACCTGGAAGGGAAACTGATGATCAGCCGAAATAGTGCTTTCCAAAAAGTTTACCACCTGCCACTGGAAGTGGTGCCACCAGATACCGACCAAACCATGCCTACCGATGAAGATTATGCCCGTTATGTAATCAAACGTACCCTGGGCGCATTGGGCATTTCATCGGTAAAAGAAATGGCCTGGCGTGCCCGCCGCGTAAAGGGCAACCTGGTAAAAAGAGAACTGGAAAAGATGCTTCAGGTAGAAGAAGTTAAAAAGGTGATGATAGATGGCGTAAAAGGACCGCTATACATGCTTCCGGAAACCGATGTTAATGTAAATATACAAGAAGAAGTTTTCATTCTGTCGCCTTTTGATATCTTGAATGTATTTCGCTCCCGTTTGAAAGATTTTTTCGACTTCGATTACCAAATTGAATGTTTTGTACCAGCTCCTAAACGAAAATTTGGCTATTTCTCCTTACCGATTATATCGGGCGAAAGATTTATTGCCAGAATGGATGCTAAAGCCGACCGGAAAAAGAAAACCCTGATCGTACACAATCTCCATTTTGAACCCATTCAAATCGATGAAAAAACCATTACCAAGTTTGTCCATAATTTACAGGAGTTTATCTTATTTAATAAGTGTAATGATGTGATTTTTAAAAAATCAAACAACAATGAGCTGCTGAGCATGATCAGGAAAGAATTTTTCTAAAGAAACTCAGAAAACGCTAATCAACAACATTACAGGACTTCAGTTTGATAAGCATTACTGACGAGTGAACCACCTAACTTGTTTATCATAACAATTGCTGGTGCTTCGATGCCTGTAACAGGTCAATTGATTTATTTTGGCAGCGTAAAAAAATGTTGTAATATGTGTTCAGCTGATTATCAATAAAAAAGGGCATCCCGCAAAAAACGAACGGTTCACCCTTTTTTATGATTAGAAATTTTAGAACTTTAAGATCAAGTTTCCGGTAAATCTTGCTGGTGCCTGTGGTGTTAAACGCACCGACCAGGCCTTTTCGCTGGTTAAGTTATCAACTTTGAAACCCACCCTAAACTTGGCATGGTCATAGAAAACGCTGGCATCAAAGAGCTGATAAGATGGTATAATGAATTTCGAATTATAGGTATTGGTATGGTAAGATTTGTCTCCAATATTACCTCCAAAACCAGCTCCCAGTCCGCGTAATATCCCTTGAGGAAAACGGTAACTTACCCAAAAGTTAATGGTATTTGGTGGCCCAGACTGCCCCGGGCGAAGACCATTGTTCCTAATGTCGCTTGCATCGGTAACTTTACTGTCGTTATAAGCATACCCTGCTACAATATTTAAACCAGCAACTGGGTTGGCTGTTAATTCCACTTCCAAACCACGGCTTAGCTGCGATCCGTCCTGAACACTATAGTTTACATCAATCGGATCCGGACGCAATATATTTTTGACCTTAATATCATAATAACTTACCGTACCAACCAGCTTATGATCGAAGATATCGGCCTTTACACCAAACTCCAGCTGATCGGCATATTCTGCCTTGAATCCACTTCCGTCTCGGGCAATGCCACTCTTATTGAAAAAACCATTCATGTAATTTCCAAAAAGCGAAACACGATCTTTCAAAACTTCATAAACCAAACCAAATTTTGGAGAAAGACTGGTCTGGTTATAAGGACCGGCCTGAACGCCGCCAGCACCCAAGCCTCCTGATGTTAATCCGGTTGAAATGTTGTAAACCCCTTTATATTGGTATCTGTTTACCCTAAGGCTTGCCATCGCAGTTAGCTGATCGGTGATGTTAAATACATTTGATGCATAGGCTGCATACGTATTGTCCCTGTTGGTTTCCTTACGTAAGCTTCCTCTGGAGGTGAGTGAATCTACTTTAAACTGGCTTACCCTATAACTTGCCGGGGTATTGATAAAATCTACATCCGGGAGGTTTACCGTTACCCTGTCGAAGTCATTGAAATTGTTATAATAATCCAAACCAACAACCAGTCTGTTTCGATGTCCGGCGATCTTAAAGTCGCCGATAAAGTTCTGCTGAAGATCAGTTGCAATAAATTGAGTATAACCCACAATTACGTTAGGGCGGATGGTTGTTTCCGTTCTTCCATTTAAGGCGGTAATATCGCCGCTGATGGAAGATCTGGCTCTGGAAAGTATGGTCTGGGAAGTCCACTCATCTGAGATTTTATAGTTAATCTGTCCAAAAATGTTCATCATCTGTGTCTTATAGGTCAGATCATTACTTAAAAATGTTTTGTTGTACGGAAAACCAATATCTGCAATAGAGCGTTCTATACTGGTTTGTCCTGCTGGTACAGCCACATATGGATTAAGTCTGACAACCGAGGTACCCTTCGCCTGCCCGAATTCTACGTCCAGCAAGATCGATAACCGATCTGTAATCTGGTAAGAAAAACTCGGCGCAACACTTACGCTATTGGTATAGCCAAGATCCTGAAAACTATGCTCCCAGGTTGTTGCTCCATTTAAGCGGAACAATGCTGTTCTATCTTCATTAATTGGTGTATTAACATCAACAGTAAGGCGGTTAAAGTTCCAGCTTCCGGTTGTATAGCCCACTTCTCCACCAAAGCCATTATATGGTTTTTTGGTTACCCGGTTATATAATCCGCCATAACTGCTGGCAATACTATTTCCGAAAAGCGTAGCCGATGGCCCTTTAATGGCTTCAATTCTATTCAGGTTTGCCGGATCGATAAATGAGAACGCAGCACCTGCAACACCATTCCTTGCATTTGGCTCCGTATCAAATCCACGGGAACGAAAGGTGACGCGACCTTGATTTGCAATCATCGGGATCCCCGCGCCCGGTACATTCTTGGCAATACTGCCAAGATCAACGGCCATCTGCTCCTGAAATAAAGCCTTTGGAACCGAATTGTAAACCTGGGGATTTTCCAGGTTTTTAAGTGGCAGCCTGGCAATGTAAATACTTTCTTTCTGCGTAAACTTATTGGTAGCTCCGGCAACAGTTACTTCCTGAAGTGCCTGTACATTCTCCCGTTCAAGCTGATAGTCCAATTTGGCTGTTTCACCTTGTACCACACTTACACGAAGATCTTTCTGCGGGTTACCGAGCAATTGAAAACGCACCGTATAATTCCCTGGTGCAACATTACTGAAAATATAGTTCCCCTCCTCATCGGTAAGGGTAGATTTTCCTGTTTCTAACAGAGAAACCGAAGCTGAAGCATAGGGTTGTCCATCTATCAGGGTAACTCTTCCGGATATTTTTCCTGGTCCCTGTGCAAAAGTAGTAATGCCCGCCAGGAGTAAGCAAGCGGTCAGCAGTACGTATAAATATCTCATCAAATGTTGGTTTATAATGTTTTAAATGGCGGCAAATATAAAACTATTATTTATAACCAGTCTAAATAAATTATAAACATTAAAACATACCATTTACAACCACATAAAGCGGCAATAATGGCATCTGTGACGGATGCCCCGTGTAACCCACTCCATTATAACTACAGGTTTATGCTCAGACCAATCGAACCTGCGATTATACATGCCTTTAGTGCTCGCCTAAAAAACCACCTCACCATTTTCACCCGGTAAAAGCCCTTTTTCCAAATTTTCAGGATTAAGAACACTGATTTTCGTTTTGGTTTTTACCGGATTATTTTCCCGAAATGCTGTTATATGAATGGTATTGCCCTGCTGTTTGACCAGCAAAATCCAAAACTGAGCGGGTTTTTCTTGCTGCGAAGCAGAACAGATGCGTTTTTTCCCATTAAACCTTTCCCTTAACTACAAGTATCATCATTAAGAACAGACTGATCGTTAAATCGCCCAATCTTACGCATCAGGTAAAAATATCCCCGAAAGTTATTGAATTATACAAATAAGTAAATGGCTGCACCGGTAAGGAAACCAAGCAATAAGATGGTGGCAAGAAATATGGCCAGCAACCTTTCAAATGAATCTAAACTTTCCATTGAAAAATAAACGAAGGATGAACTTAATGATTTTGTAAAGATCAGGCAACTGGCTAAGACAGCTTGGCCAAGGTCATCCCAAGAATCGCGCTGATGAATAAACAGATGAAAAATGCATGTAAAATGATTGAAAGTAGCCTCTTAAAAGTTTCCATGTCGAAGAAACGAAATCTTAAGCATTTGGTTTTTGAAAATTTAAAAAAAATGCACCCTTCAATTCCAGTCGTCTACTTTCGGGTAAAGCTATTGCTATAATGCTTGTTATCATCTCCAAAATATTGTATTAATCTACCCAAGGCAACGTATATCCAAGCGTAAACTTTGGCTTAGCTCACAATGTATTTAGAAGAAATTAACAAGAGCAATGTCCTGTCAGACTTTGCTTCTTCGTAGTTTTCTTTCAGTAGTTGATTGATATGCGGATTATGGAGTCTGATTGCGGCCATCTGTAAAATCTGAAAAGAAGCCATTTCCACACTTTCTATATTCTGAAGATAGAATATAATCGAGAGGTCTTGAAGTTCAGCTTCTCCCTTTTGTTCGTCTATAGCTTCAAAGGCATCATCAATTAATCCAGACAGGCCATAAATACTGCCCATTGAAGGGGCACTATCCAGCAGGGTATAAATCAGCTGCATCCGGGCAAGTTGTTTTTCAACATTTCCAACCGTATCCAAAATGGCATTTCTCAGGTCTTTGAAACGGGCCTCATCAGCCAGTAAAGGTAATTTATGTATAAGGTGTAATTTAGCTGTATAAATACGATCGAGGTGCTTAATAAAGAAAAGCATTAATCTTTCAGAACCAAGGTTGATCCTTTCCCAGGCATTTGGTGGATTGGTTTGTTCGGACATAGTATTTTAAATTGCCCTAAGTTAGCAGTTTCTTTACTTTATCCATCAGGTAATCAATATTAAAAGGTTTTGCAATAAAATCATCTGCACCGCAGCAGCGGGCAAGCGCATGTAAATCCGACTCTCCAGATACCAGTAAAACCGGAAGACTGGAATGATTCTCACTGGCTTTGATTTCTGTGCAGATATCAACGCCATTTTTTTCATAACCGATAATGTTAACATCCAGTAATACCAGATCGGGTTCTTCAGCAATAATTTCTGCTAATGGAATTCCGGAATGATAAGTAACGGTCTGAATTTGCTCCTGGTTCAGGATCGTTTCAAAAAGCCACAACAATTCTTTATCGTCATCAATAACTAATACTTTCTTATTCATATCACCGGATTAAACATTTAATTACAACAATGTTGCAACATCAATTCCATATACCTTATAGAACAATTTTTTGAACCGGCTGGTTGAGGAAAAGCCTGCCTGCCGGGCTAAAGCAGCCGGACTGTGTTCTTTTCCTTTCGCAATCATCTCCCACACCATATGCAACTGTACCATATTAATTAGTTTTTTCGGCGTCATCAGAACAATCCTGTTAATGTAGCGGTAAACCTGACGCTCGCTCATTGCCATCTCTGCGCTTAAAAGTTTCAGGTTCAGGCTTGCTTTGCCTGCATGCTTACGAACCAGTAATTCGAATTTTTCCATCCACTTCTGGTCTGCAACCGCCAATGCCTTATTAAGGCCCAACCATTTGAAGTCAGAAACTTCACTATGAATTTCGGGATTGATGAAGGCAATTTCCTGAGAAAACCTGGCCTTCTGCTCGTCGCCAAGACGGTTTAGAATAGAAATGATGTGACTTTGATCTTCTTCCCTTTTTTTGCTTGTAATATCTTTCGCAATGGAAAAAAAAACCTGGTCCCTTTCTATAAAAACAGAGGCCCAGGAAAGCCATACAATTTTACCATCTTTGGTGAGCAAGCGGTTATCGTACTCCGCAAAATGATCGCCTTTTACCTGAGCAATTCTCCTGTCATAAGTTACCTCCCGGTCATCAGGATGAATAAAATCATCTATATTGGAATTAAACAGTTCTTCATCCGAGTAACCCAACAGATTTTGAACTGCCGGATTGATTTTCTTCAGAAACCCGTCTTCGCCCACAATGCAAAGCAGGTTTGGATATTGTTCAAAATAATATTCGAGGTCAGCTTGGCTATTAACGTATTGATCGCTCATTTTACATCTTCTGCATGATAAACAGGCATGTCCCCCTTCATACCTTATGCATTTGCAACACATAGTTATAGCTATTGTTTCACAATTCCATAAGATATAAAATTTTGTCAGTTTTTGGCCTGATATGGCAGTTTTATCACATGCTTTTCAGTTCCTCCAACCAAAGTATCCTGGTGCAAAACAGGGCAGTTAATCAATGTGGAATTTTATTTCTTAATAAGCCGTATACCCAAGTTCCGGCAATAGCACTGAAAAGCGTAACGGCAGTTATGGTGGCACCTGCACCAATTTGTGCAAAAAGCGGCCCCGGACAAGCACCTGTAATGGCCCAGCCAAAGCCAAAAAGCAGGCCGCCATATATTTGACCCTTATTGAAAGTTTTAGGATGAAATTTAATGGTTTCGCCGTAAATGGTTTTAATATTGAATTTCTTGATTAACCAAACCGAGATCATTCCTACCACCACCGCACTACCAATAATACCATACATGTGAAACGATTGTAACCGAAACATCTCCTGGATACGAAACCAGCTCACCACTTCCGATTTAACGAAAACGATACCGAACAGTACCCCAACAATCAGGTACTTGAAATTGTGATACCATTTGTGTGTCAGGCTACTTTCGTTTACGCAAACTGCATCTAAGGAGCGGATTTCAAATTCTGTATCTGTATGTTTTAACATGTTTTTTTTTAAAGAGATAAAATATAAGGTAAAATTAAATTGGCCATAATGAAACCGCCAACCATAAAACAGATGGTAGCGATTAGCGATGGCCACTGCAAGTTAGACAGTCCCATAATGGCATGTCCGCTGGTACAGCCGCCAGCATACCGGGTACCAAAACCCACTAAAAATCCGCCAACCACCAGGAGCAAAAAGCCTTTTAAAGTGCCTAGCGTTTGCCAGTTCATGATGTCCTGTGGTATGAGGCTATGGTAATCGGTAATGCCATAACGGGCAAGTTCTGTGGCAAGTTTTGGGTTTACTGCAATAGGATCGGGATTAGCAAAAAGGCCGGTGGCAATGGCACCTCCTATAAAGATTCCAAATACAAAGAACAGATTCCATGCTTCTTTTTTCCAATCGTACTTAAAAAACGGGATGTTTGCAGGCAAACAGGCCGCACAAATATGCCTTAAGGATGAGCTGATTCCAAACGACTTGTTGCCAAGTATCAACAATGCCGGTACGGTTAATCCAATCAGGGGGCCGGCTATGTACCAGGGCCAGGGTTGCTTTAAAAATGCTAACATATTAATTTAATTATTTAATTGCTTCCAATCAATTTTGTATTGCCTGTTGCGCAAGGCCACTACAAAAATACAACTAGACTGTTATTCCTCCGCTTTCCAACCACTGTTTTATGCCTCCGGCAAAGCTTTTCACATGATCGAAACCATTTTTTCTCAGAATAGAATAAGCAATGGCAGCACGATCGCCACTCTGACAATAGATCACCACCTGTTTATCATTGCTAACCATGTTCAGCTTATCGGGCAAACTACCAGCAAAAATATGTGCTGCACCATCTATATGCCCATCGTTATATTCGGTTAAAGCACGAACATCTATAATCTGCACACCGTCCTTTCCTACATAAGTTTTAAATGTATCAAGATCAATTATATCGGCAGCTTGCAGCGCAATACCTAAGTCATTCACATTGCTGATAAAACCAAAAATATTGTCTAAGCCTATCCGCATGAGTTTACGGGTAATTTCTTCCATCTCATTGGATCGGGCAACGAGAATAAACTGTTCCCGGTAGTTTAAAAACCAGCCTGCCCAGGTAGATAAACTGTTATTGTGCTGGATATTGATGCTGCCCGGAATAAAGCCCCTGGCAAAATCTGCCTTATTGCGGGTATCTATCACTTTAATACCGTCATCCAGGGCTTTTTTAAATGTTTCAGGTGCTAATTCTGTATGTTGAGGCACTTCAATGAGCAATGGCCTGTCCACCTTGTTCAGGTGCTTCATCATGGCAAAATATTTTGGTGGTTCCGGTTGCCCGGCCAGCAAATAATCAACAAAACCTTTTTCATCATTTCCGTATTGGAAGGCCCAATTTCTGATTTTCTCGTAGCCTACCGTTGAGCTTGGCACGGCTCCGAGCGCTTTACCGCATGCCGAACCTGCACCATGGCCCGGCCAAACCTGTATAAAAGAATCAAGCTCAGCAAAACATTGAACAGAGTGGTACATCTGCCTGGCACCTTTTTCCTGACTACCGGCTAAACCAATTGTTTTTTCCAATAAATCCGGTCGGCCAACATCGCCTACAAAAACAAAGTCTCCGGTAAAAACCATTACAGGTTGATGGGTTGCAGGATGATCGGTAAGCAAAAAGCTGATGCTCTCTGGCGTATGACCAGGTGTATGCAACACTTTTAAAGTGAGATTTCCAACGCTAATTACGTCTCCATGTTTTAAACCAATGTGGTCGAATTCGTATTGCCAATCTGCGCCACCTTCGTCTGACAGGTACAATTTAGCTCCGGTTACTGCTTCGAGTTCTCTTGATCCGGCTAAAAAATCGGCATGTATGTGCGTTTCTGCAAGGTGTTTAATTTTCAGGTTGTGCTGTGCAGCAATTGCTAAATACACATCAATATCACGTTGTGCATCAATTACGATCGCTTCGCCTCTGGACTGGCAGCCAATCAGATAGCTCGATTGGGCTAAACTTTTTTCATAGATGTGTTGAAAAAACATAAGCTGTTTGTTTTAAATGTAAAGGCAAAATTGCAACTATTAATTTTGCCTTAAAGTTACTTTGGTTACAGAACTGAATTTATTTTAATAAGGTTTCTCTAAGCAAAATGTACATGCCCATTACCAGCACAAACCAGCCAAAAGCAGGTTTTAGTCTCCTGCTATCTATTTTAGTTGAGAGATAACTGCCTATAAAAATACCCGTCATGGCAATGAGGGTAACCGTAAGCAAAAACGACCAGTTGATATGGTTTTTGCCTAAAGAAAATCCAAAGCCTGTTAATGAATTGAGCGCAATAATGATCAATGAAGTGCCAATGGCTGTTTTGACGGGCAATTTTAACAGGTTAACCAAGGCTGGAATAATTAAAAATCCTCCACCGGCACCAATTAAGCCGGTTATGATGCCTACCATAAAGCCTTGTACCATTACCCAGGCTTTGCTGGCAGACTGTTGATTTGCAGGCTGCTCTTCTGTTTCTTTTGTAATCATGCTGTAAGCCGCAAACACCATCAAAACGGCAAAAAGAAGCATCAATACAATAGATTTGGTCAGTATAAAGCTGCCCACATTTATCAGCTGTTCAGGAATGGCCGGAAGCAGATAATGGCGGGCCAACAATACAGCCATGATAGATGGTATGCCAAAAGATGTTGCAGTGTTTACATTGATCAATCCTTTTTTGAAATATGAAACGGAACCCACCAAACTGGAAGCGCCCACCACAAAAAGAGAGTAGGTTGTAGCCGTTATGGTATCTATACCAAAGAGGTAAACCAGTACCGGCAACGTTAAAACACTACCGCCCCCGCCAATTAAACCCAATGATATTCCAATCAGAACTGAAGCTATATATCCTGCAATTTCCATTTATTTACCTTTGAAGTTCAAAGCTATTACAAATGAAAATGGCTTACCGTTACTTTAGTTACATAAGGATAATTTTGTTTCTGCCCAGCTTTACCATTCGTTGCTCTTCCAGTTGTTTAAGCAGCCGCGAAACAACTACACGAGCAGTGCCCAATTCATTAGCCAGTTGTTCGTGGGTAATCACAATGGTTTTATTATCGGTGAGCCCTACCTTTTTATGGAGTAGGCTCAGCAAACGTTCATCTACTTTTTTAAAAGCAATAGCGTTAACAATTTCCAGTAGTTCTTCGAAACGTTTGTGATATAAACGGAAAATATAATCAAGCCACTGTGGATATTCCTTAATAAAAAGCGAAACTTTATCGACCGGAAGAAACAAAATTTCGGCATCTTCCTCTACTTCTGCCTTTACCTTACTTGTTTCGTTATGCATCCCGCCCAGAAACGACATGATACAACTTTCACCAGCTTTAATGTAGTACAATAAGATTTCGCGGCCATCATCTTCGGTACGCATTACCTTCATACTTCCCCTGATGACGATGGGTATAGACCTGATATGTGCATGCTCGTTCAGAATAACGCTACCAGCGCTATATTTTTTCAGGATACTGTGCTCGTAGAGTTTGGCCACCAGGTGAGGTGAAGAACTAAGGGCTTCGAACTGGTTTAAATTTTCCATCAATTAAATATACAGTTCATTTACCTTATTTTTAAAAACCAATCGTCCTTTCGTATGCCCCTTTTCCACCATATTGCAATGCCCTACCAGCCTGCTCAAATGGAAATACCTGATTTGTTATGAACACTGAAATAACCCTTTCCGATCTTTTTGCTGTTTAAGCTGACCAAATCAACAAGAAAGGGCTACTGATAAGGGCAACCCTTAAAAAATTTGAACCAAAACCTTGTTAGCACCGATTACGCAGGGATATATTGAACATTTTAAATGCTTTTTTTCCATTCAACAAGCCCGTAATGGTGGTTTTGGAGAGCTAAAAATCATTTAAGAACATAAAATCAAGGTCATTTAAGAGCACCTGCCCAACGGATCCGGATAAAGCTAAACTATTTCCCTGATTTCAAAATGATTTCCCCACCCGCTAAATCTGCTGAACTTACCTTAAGTTTGATATTACCCGCTTTATTTGTTGTTCTGATTACGACTAAGGCCCGGCCTTTCCAGGCCTTGCGGGAATTGCCTGTATACGGATCTGTATCCTTTAGGTTGGCATTATCTACCCCCACAATTGTTCCGGGGCCTTCTACTACAAAGTGCAATCTATTTTCCGCATGGGGTTGTAACACCCCGTTGCTATCGGTAACCTCAACCGTTACAAAAGCAAGGTCCTGCCCATTGGCTGTAACCCTATTCCGATCTGAAAATACTTTGACAGTACTGGCTTTTCCAGCCGTTTTTAAAATTTTATGCTCAACTTCTTTACCATCCTGTACACCCGCAACGCTTAATTCTCCGGTAGCGTAAGGCAGGGTAAAAATGGCTTTAAACTCCTGTCTTTCTGAGGTTTCTTTCTCACCAATCAGTTTTTTATTAAGATACAACCTCACTTTAGGGTATTTCGAGTACACCTCAACCTGTATATTCTTCCCTTCGTAACCTGGCCAGGTCCAGCTCTCCCATGTTGGCCATACAGACCAATCCGTTTCTTTAATTTCCAGGGGCGCCAGGTTCGGCTCTTTAACCGCTATATAAAGCTTTTCGGTATCGTTATATAACATACTCCGGTAATGAGAAATCGGTTTGCGGTGCCCAAGCAAATCAATATCGCCGCAATAAGCGCCATGCCAGGGAAATAATTCTGCAGACGAATGAAAATTTGCTGCTTCGCCAGCATAATACCACCTGCCAATACCAGATTCGCCTAAGTAATCCATTGCCGTCCACACAAAATCACCAAGAATATAATTGTTATCATTAACCAGTTTCCAGTTTGCAAAAGCATCTCTGGGATAGGATTCTGTTTGAACAATAATCCTCGATGGTACCCTTTTATGATCATCTATCGCCCTGTGCAATTGATAATTATAACCCGCGATATCATGCTCGGCCATTAAAGGATCAAAAATCTCCCAATCTTTATCCCAGGTGGTCATGGCTGAAGTAACCGGACGTGTAGGGTCGAGCTGACGTACCTTGCCAGCCAGCATTTTTGCCGTTTGCACGGCCTGCGCTTCTTTTCGCTCAATAATTTCATTTCCGATGCTCCACATGATAACCGAAGGATGATTTCTGTCTCTCAGTACCATGGCCGCTACATCTTTTTCCCACCATTTATCGAAATACATGGCATAATCATATTTGTTTTTGGCTGTTTTCCAGCCATCAAAAGCCTCATCAATCACCAGCATACCTAAACGGTCGCATGCGGACAAAAATGCTGCTGATGGCGGATTATGAGCTGTTCTTACCGCATTAAAACCGGCTGCCTTTAACAGTTCTACGCGTCGCACTTCTGCCCTGTCGAATGCAGCTGCCCCTAAACAGCCATTATCATGATGTACGCAACCGCCATTTAATTTTATGGTTTTGCCATTCAGCTGGAAACCATTTGTGGTAGAAAATTTGATATCGCGAATTCCAAAATTTTCGCTGTTCGAATCCATGCGCTTCTGATCAGACCATATTTCTGTTTTAGCCTGATACAAATGTGGTTGCGCTATCGACCATAATTTAGGTTTCAGCACCGCTATTTGCTGAAGGAGTTCCTGTTCGCTATGCGGCGCTAATTTAACGGAAACCTGATGAGCAGCAGCTTCTTTGCTATCTGGCCCCATAATATGGGTACGAACAACCACTGTCTGCATCACCGAAGCATCGTTCTTTACCTTTGTTTTTACCTGAACCAATGCTTTAGCAGGAGAAACTTGTGGGGTAGTAATGCCTACACCATAATCCGGAACATGAATGGGATTTGTAATTTTGATCCAAACATGCCTGTAAATACCCGAACCGCTGTACCACCTGCTATTTTTCTGTTTGGCATTATCTACGCGGACAGCAACTACGTTTTCCTGACCAAAGTGAAGATAAGGCGTAAGATCGTATGTAAATGCAGAGTATCCGTAAGGATATACACCTAAAGACTTGCCATTAATAAAAACCTCCGAATTCATATATACCCCTTCAAAATGGATGGAGACCAATTTACCTTTCCACTTAGCTGGTACAGTAAATGTTTTGCGGTACCAGGCCATTCCGGAAGGGAAAAATCCCCCATCTCCCCCCATTGGGTTTTTAGGATCGATCTTGCCTTCAATACTCCAATCGTGCGGAAGATCTAATGTTCTCCAATCCCGATCATTAAAATCTTTTGCACTGGCTTCCGGAGCATCACCCAATTTAAATTTCCAGTCAAAATCAAAAAGCTGCTGACGCTCCTGTGCCTGAATATTTAAGGAAATGCCAAATAAAAATAAAGTATAAAGAGATAGCAGTTTGGTGAGCCTGAGCATAGCTGATTGAAGGTTTGGTTTAACCAAAAATAAGAAATAAACGTCATAACGACAATTATTTTATTCGTGAAGATATGTTGTTGAAATGGGAGCAATTTATCCTATTGGTAATCCTGCTTGTGCACCAGTTAATTTTTAATCATTTAACTTTCCGTTTGCAGTAAGGGGGATTTAATTAATAATGAAGATTTTTCTTTGAGATTGAGATATTATTTCTAAATTAGTAATGCAAACTGTTAAATAATATATTTTTTCACTTAATCTCAGAGATCCAAAAACAACAATTAATTTTTAACAATATTCCTGGTCGAGTGGTAGCCCCACATTTCCTATATCTCTGAAAAGAGTTATTTGGCAGTTTGCAGCGACCAGGATACTTTTTAATTTTTAGGTTATGCAAACTGCCAAAAGTAAAAACCCAAACACACAGCTCCCTGCTCAGGTTGCAGCTGTAGCCAACAAAATGAATGTATTGCCTGCCATTTGCGCGGTAAAAGGAACCCTACATCACATTGATGGGCATGTTTCAGAAATCACGATGACTTTGCCACGTTACAGCGGTTGGGCAGAATTTTTAGAAGATGGGCAAAACGCCGTTAGGGAATATGTATACCAGCTCACCCGGCATTGGATACAGATTAGCCATTTCTTTATCGAAACCGGAACCCTCAACCCCAACGGTACCATAGCTTCTTGTTTTTTACCCCGCCGGTTTGATATTCCATTAGGGAAATTTTATAAACCGATGGTATCCGGTGCCTGGGTAAGAGCCGATCAGCACCCGCAGCACCCAAAGTACAACCAAAAAGGATCAGGCAAAAGTTTATCCGCATTGATGGCTATTGCAGGCATTAGAAATGACGTGGTTTATCATCAAGAAGAGCCTAATACTATTCTTTGCGGCATTCCAATAGAAAGTCAATCGGCTTACTTTGAAAAAGGCGATATTCCTATCGGATATTTTGAGAAGGATGGAATGGAATATCTGGTGATTTATAGTTATGTTGTTGGGAAAGGAAGTTTTGAGTGATGAATGGGTTAGTTAAATAAATTTGAGCCCTTGCAGATGGTGAGGGCTTGAATGTGTTTAAATTGAATATTACTGTGTATAGGATAGAAAAACTTAGGATTGTATTTGATTTTAGTATAATAGTTCTACTGGCACACTAAAAATGATACAAAAAAACACATCCACATATTTTTTTTAAGGAGATTTTGAATATTACCGTGATAATTTTAGTTATGATTTAATTTGATATTAAAAGTTTATATTTCTATGTATAATTCTAGCAACAATTTATTAACTTTAATTTTAATTTTAATTATTAACGTCCTCATTCTTTTAACTTCATTAACAAAACAGGTCTTATAGATTTTGATTCGACTGAGGAGATATCTGAGTAGGTTTATTTGATCATGATCATAAATAAAAATTACTATAAGTCTCTATTGGATAAATTTGATGATGTTCCAATTTTAAACCATCATCTAAAATCGAAATTGACAGAATTTTCGTTAAAAGTACTATTGCACTGTCAGAGAAATTCAACACCAATACATTGGAATTTTCAAGGTTTAAAATCTGAACTTAGCGACCTCGCTAGAAGTTTATTTATAGAATTTTCAAATGATATTTATTTAAATCACTATGATTTGCCGGCTATCAAAGATGGAGATTTAGTAAAGAGAAGGTCTGATGGAGAATATTACAAAGTTATAAAAACAGAAAGTATTACTTTCAGGTTAAACCATATCCCAAGAAAAACAAAAAAAGATAGTTTCCCAGCTAATATTCCTGAAATTAGATACGATAAATTAGCATTGAAATATCTGAAAGTAAGTGCGGGTGTTAGTGAAAAAACTATTAAGAACTACTTCGATTTTTTTGAAAAACTCAATAATGAAAAAAGCGAGTTTCCCAGAACTCATTTTGAGAAAAAATCTGTTTTTATCACAAAAAAAACATTATGGGATGAACTACCAGAAAAATCGAAAATACCTTCAATATATTTACCTAATCCAAGAGAAGAAAATGGAATATCTGAAATAAAATCAATTCCAGCGTTATCTGACTGTCTAACATATTTTACGCCTAAATATGAAGTTTGCTATCAAAACATACTTCTGAAAGGAGAAAAAATAAAAACAATAATTGTTTTCGATACAGAAGCAGATAAAATACAACAAATTCTACAGGATAAAGTAAAGTTTGGTTTTAATCTTATTGTACTTTCAAACAGTGTTACACCTTTGAAAAATGAAGGAATTTCTTGTTGGAATTGGTTTAGGGAAGAAACAGAAATTCTAAAAACTTTATGATTAATTTCAGAAACATACCGAGCAATGAATTGGACGAACTAATCAGAAAACTTGATGAAAAAATTACCTATGTCAAATCTGAATTTGGAATCGAACTCAAGTCGTATGGAAACATTTTAAGGATTGCCATTAATGCCATTCAAAATGAAACTATAGAAAATCTTATTGAAAGAGTATCTATAAATAGAGAATTAGAAAGAGGGCTTGATAATGCCGGAGGTTATACTGTTGATTTTCTTGAAGGTAATAACCCAAAAGAAAATTTGATAAGCATTCTTAATTATTTGAAAGAAAATTCTCCAAAACAAAAAACAATTTTAAAATATCTCAATGAAACGGAAAAACGTGTAGTTGCGGTATTTGACAACAATGATTTTGACTTCGTAAAACCGAAAATTATAAACCGAAAAATTGAGATTGTCTCATATTCGGATTTGAAGCGAACCGACCTTCAAAATAAAACTTTGGTTCTGCATACGTTTAATGGACAAAAAGATTTTGATTATCTGTACAATTTGGATAATGAAATACGGCTTGTAGTTTACAAGCAAGAGAAAAACTTATACCATAAGTACCTTGACCAAAGAAAAAAACTTATAGAACAAGAAATTAAATCAACAGATAGATTTTCAATTTCTGGCATTGAGTACAGAGAAGTGAGGGATAATGTTACAGATATAAGTACCACTATTAATGGAATTGTTTCCCGTTTGGACGAAATGAACAACAAGGCTTATGAAGGCTACAAAAACGAATGCGATTTGCTACTGAGTGAGATTGAAGAAAAATTACTATACAAAATCACATCCGATAGAACAACTTTCATTCTAGAAAGTAACGATACACTTTTTACAGACACAGGAGAATTGATAAAATGCTATAAAATGAAAGCAGGAGATAAAATCAGGATTTATCCAAAAGAGGAATTAGCAGAAAATTTATATCAAGTCGCAGTTGAAACTGAACCCGAAATTTTCGGAAAGGTAGAAGAGCACTCAAAGTTTTGGAAACAAATTATTAGAGAATTGAGAAGGAAATTCGGTAATGATTTGCTTTATAAGAAATTGAAAGAAAAAGGATTAAGGGTTTTACAAAACACACTTGATACTTATGATGGAGAAAGAAGCTTACGTAAATTCCCAATGTTCAACAATGACATAAGGGCAATTTTCCGATTGTGTTATAATGACAAAAACGAAACCGAAATTGATACAATTTTAAAACCTATTCTAAAATCAAAAGCCACTTATAACAGTACAATGATTGTACTTGGTCGTGGCTTGAAAGAAGAATTAAGATTGTTTTTGAAAGAAAACAAAGTTGGTAAAATTCTTCAAAAGAGAAATCTGAACGCAACAACTTTGCAAACCTTCATTCAGGAAAATATGCCCATACATACCATCACAAACAAAGAAGCTCTACAAATGGAAATAGAACATTTAGAGTATTTGGCATTAGAATTAATTGAATTATGAGTGTAGCAGAAAACAGGAATATAGTTATCGAACGTGTCCGAAAAGAAATAATCGGTCCAGGTTCAGATATTTTTCAATGTAAAGATGATTTTAGTAATGAAATCATTGAAGGAAAGCCCTTGCAACGCTATTTATCAGGCATTTTGTTTCCAAAACAATTGCAACCAAATGCAAGTGATAATGGGGAGCAAGAAATGAAAGATGAAGATGCAGAAGATACTATTGATTTATCTTCGGATTTTGTCGAACCTGAAAATAAAGAAAAAGAAATCTTTGAGGAGGAGGAGGACGAAGCCGACAAAATAGGAACTCAACCAAAATATACAGCTAATACTTTCTTTCCTTCACACTTTGGAATAACATTTTCTGTAGATAAGTCTTGCAAGAAATTTAAAGCCGTCATCAATTTTGGGAACTATAAAAAGGCAAATCATACAGAAATAAAAATTCCGTACAACGGAGAAGACGTACATCTTTTAGCAGAGCACGGTCTAAGCCAATATGTCAATTACGAAGCGCAAAATAAATATCTCGTACAAACACATAAAATCCAACGTACTAAAAACGGAAGTCTGACACTAGAATATCTTAGTTTTCAAGACAGTCTTAAATCACTAAGACAAAATACTTCAAATGATTTTCCTATATATAAAGTCATTTCAAAACTATTTTTCAAAGACAAATACAAGCGAAACAATAATCGTATAGAACTTGAAATAAGTATTGCGGATATTCTAAATGCTAATGATGAACATCTTGAATTAAAGTTATCGGAACAACCAAATGTAGATACTGAAAATTGGAACAAAGAATTGATTGAAAATTTGCATTTTCACTTGAAGGTATACACTAATTATTCTAATAAATATTACATAAAAGCAGTAATTGAAAATAAAGTTCAAATACCTAAAGATAAGTTTTCTCTTTCTAAAGAAAAAGTAAATCAAGTAAGTTGCTTTCAAACACAAATAGAAATCGAGAGTGAAAAGTTATTGCCTTTTAGAGATTATAAAAACCATTTGTACAAAACCGATGAAGATAAAATGTTGGATTATCTTTATCGGGGAAAATTGGCATTTGGAATTGGGCACAACACAGCATGCACTTGGGAAAATGCACAATCGCCAAACACACCAAAATGGATAAAATCAACATTTCTTCCTGATTATGATGTAAAAAGCCAAAGTTCAGAAACTGATAAAATAAAAGTAGATATTCTGAATATTAAAAACTTGTCCGTTTACAATATAGATAAAAAAAGCATCATTTCAAACCTTCGAGAAGTTGCCGATGCTTACAAACTTTGGATTGAAGATGAACGAAAATCTGTCAATGGAGATGAATTGGGCTTAAAAAACATTGTAAAGTGTGAGCAGATTTGCAACCGTATTAGTAACGGAATAAACTTACTTTTAGAAAACGAAAAAGTACTTCGAGCGTTTCAGTTAGCGAACACAGCAATCTATTTGCAAATGCTTCAAACGGCACAACATTTCAGTGCAAAGAAAGAAGGTTTCGAAGTTTGGGAAAGAAACGAAGTTTTACAGCACGAATTTGAAGATTATGCAACTTTAATTTTTCCATCAGACAGAATACCCCAATGGAGACCATTTCAATTAGCATTTATATTACAATGTCTAGCATCGTTTGTAGATGAAAAGACTACAGAAAAAGAATTGATAGATTTGCTTTATTTCCCGACGGGTGGTGGTAAAACAGAGGCTTACTTAGCCGTTTCGGCATTTCTGATATTTTGGAGAAGAATACAATATCCTGATGCTTATGACGGAGTGAATATTATTATTCGTTACACCTTACGTTTACTTTCTGCACAGCAGTTTGAACGTGCCTCAAAAATGATTTTGGCTTGTGATTTTATAAGAAAGCACTATAAAGATTTAGGAAGTAATTGTATTTCTATCGGTTTTTGGGTTGGAAAGCAAACTATTCCTAACTATTTGGATGATGCAAAGAAGAAATTGGAAGCTGTACAAAAAAAGCTCAATAAAGGCGATGCTTATGTAGTAAATCCATTTCAGTTGTCGAATTGCCAATGGTGCAACACGAAAATTATTTCCCGATTATCAGAACAAGACACAACCTATCAAATTGGACATAGAACCAATAAACAGTTACATAGCTATTGCTTAAATGATGCCTGCCATTTTTCTGAACAAAATGGGGGTTTGCCAATTGTTTTAATTGATGATGACATTTACTCAAAACCACCAACTATTCTTTTTGCTACAGTTGATAAATTTGCAACATTAGCTTGGAAAGGCGAAGCAACAACATTTTTCAATAACGGCTCAAACAGAAAGCCTGAATTGATTATTCAAGACGAATTACATTTGCTAAATGGCACTTTGGGTAGTTTAGTAGGTCTATTTGAAAACGCGCTTTTACAACTATGTGATAATCCAAAAATTATCGCGTCAACAGCAACCGTAAAAAATGTAGATAAGCAAATTCAAGGTTTATATGGTAGGGAAGCAAGAATATTTCCGCAATACGCTACCAATGCAGACGATACTTTTTTCTCAAAGGTTATTGAAGAAAGTAAAAGAAAATATATTGGGATTTTGCCAACAGGAAAAACAACGGTTGTTACCAATCTACAACTATTGGCTTCCTTACTTTATGCAAGATTGGAGATATGGAAAAACTCGACAGACAAAACAGATGCCGACAATTTTTGGACAATTCTTTCTTATTTCAAAAGTTTAAAAGAAATTGGTAGGTTTTCCAATAAAATAAATTCAGAATTAAAACCAATTATCAAACAATTACAAGTTCGCTACTTAAATGATGATTTCATTACAGCAAACAATTACAACAAGCTTTCATACCGAAATATTGAATTAACAAGTCGTATTCCCAATGAAAAAATTAAAAAGAATTTAGACAAATTAGATGTTCAATTTGAAGGCAATATAAAAGAACATAAGGCTTATGATTTAGTCTTGGCAACTAATATGATTAGCGTTGGGCTTGATGTTGGACGCTTAGGTGTAATGGTAATTAATGGAATGCCGCCTAACACAGCCGAGTATATTCAGTCAAGCAGCCGTGTAGCAAGGAAAAATGAGGGCTTAGTAATTACGCTTTATGACCCTTTCAATAGTCGGGATTTATCCTATTACGAAGATTTTATTCAGTTCCACAAAACATTTTATAAGCAAGTTGAACCATTAAGCGTTACGCCTTTTGCTGAAAACGCTTTAGATAAAATGCTGTTTACACTCATCCTTGCATATTTCAGACATACAACACCATATACAGCTAATGATACGGCAAATGCTGTGATTGATAATAAAGTAAAAAATGAGTTACGAAATAATTTAGTTACTCTCTTCCAAAATCATCAGTTTGCTCAAAATGACTTGCAACTCATCACAGAAAAGATCGACGATATTTTAAGAGACTGGAGAACAAAAATTGAAGACAATAAAGGTTTAAAGCATTACTATTGGAAAGATCATCAATCGTTAATTGTGCCTTTACAAGAGAAAAAAAATGACGATCAAACATTAACCGCTATGCAATCAATGAGAAGCGTAGAACCTACTGCGGAAATATTAATCAACAAATATTAGAAATATGGCATTTGATAAAATAAAACACGGGAGAAGCAAGCATATTTCTAATTATGGAGGTGTTGGTTCCTTAATTGAAACCACAGACAGTTCTATAATTATAGAAACATTTGACAATTGGGGTTATGCTGATTTGAATGAAAAATTAGCCCATTATATCATTAAGGACGACCGTCTCTTACAACGTCTGAAAAACAGATTTAAAAATCTAAAGCACTTGGTCGCTATTCCAACGGATAGAGATTCTTTTTTACATCAGGTCAGACCAAAAGCAAGCTACTTCCCAAAATGGCTTTATTGCACTCACTGTAATCGTTTTGCTACTTATTTTGAATGGAAAAGCCGTTGGAGAAGCATAGGGAAAAGTCTTGATTTTTTCAGTCCACCAAAATGTAGTAATAAAGACTGTAAAGAAAATCATTTAGAGCAAATACGCTTTGTTATGACATGCAAAAATGGACATGTTCACGATTTGCCATGGGAATTTTGGAACAATCGTTTGGCAACAGACCGAACCAATGAGGAAGAAAAAGAAGACGATAATAAAAATGAGAAGCCTACAGGTCCACAAATTGATTTTTCAAAAAAATGTTGTGAACAGCAGGATTTAATTTATAAAATCAGTAGGGAAAATACAGAGCTTTCAGGAATTTGGGTTGAATGTAAAAATTGTAAAAAGAAAGCCAATCTAAAAGGTATATTCAATTATGAACAGATTTGTCCTGGTAAAAAATATTGGTTAGGTCAAACTAATGGTAAGTTTCACGATGAGGATTGTAGAGAAATCACAAGTGTAAAGCTAAAAACGAGTAATAGCGTTTATTACGCCAATACGTTAAGCAGTTTGTATATTCCAGAAATGCAAAACCCACTTTCTTCTGAAATAAGGATTGATATTGACAATATGGTCTTAAAGCAAAAGTATTCTACGGAACAAATTGTGGAATTGATTTGTGATTTAAAAGGCGTACAAAGAGAACTCGTTGAACAATATTTGGAAAATGGAGATATTAAATACATCCCCGACAACGTTTACCGTCAAGCAGAATATAATTATTTTTTAGAAAAAGATCAACCTGAAAACAATCAAATTAAATTTCAAGTAATTGATTGCGTTGAACAGATAAACGGGTTTGCAAAATTGGTAAAAATTGATAAGCTAAAACGTACAACTGTCCAAACATCATTTACACGAAATGAACCCATAGACATAGATTCAATTTTACAAGATCAAAAGGAATATGAGTATACTGTACAAAGACAATCGGTATCTAGAAACAATTTTGAAACGAAAACTTTACCTTCATTAGAAAGTTATGGAGAAGGGATTTTGTTTGTATTAAATAGGAAAGAATTAGAACGATGGGAACAACAACAAGTAATAATTGAACGAATAGAGAAAATAAAAACGAATGCCCAAAACGCTGATTGGAAATCGCACCAAATAATAGCAAAAACACTAACACCAAGAAAGGTATTAATACATACCCTATCTCATTTGTTGATACGAGAATTAGAATATGTTTGTGGCTATCCAGCATCTTCTTTGTCCGAGAGACTTTATGTAAGCGAAACAATGAACGGCTTTTTAATTTCTGCATTTGACGGAACAGACGGCTATTTAGGAGGACTTTCCAACTTGTGTAATGATTTGGAAAACCTAAATAACATTATTAATAGTGCCATTTCAAGAGCGACTGATTGTTCTTCTGACCCTATCTGTATTGAATCTGGAGGACAAGGTGTTGGACAACTTAACTTAGCAGCTTGTCATTCTTGTACATTGACACCTGAAACAACTTGTGAATTATCGAATTTATATCTCGATAGAAAAATTTTAATAGATTCAGATTATGGGTATTATAGATGATTATCTATGTTCTTTTACCGAAATTCTTTTTAATAATACACAAGCCATATGTAAATGGAAACCCCAATAAATTCAAAAGATACTTGAAGAGTCAGTATATATCCTAATGTCTATAACAAAAAATAACCTATTTCAAAACACTCATTTCCAATAGGTTATTTATATTTTCGGCACCTAATAGGAGATCCGATAGCTATCGGATCGAACTCCCACACCCATACAGGCGCCAGCCCCTCAAGCTGGTGCGTCTACCACCCCGATAGCAATCGGGGTCGCCTCTAACGATATCGATCAATAAGTTTAGCTACCATTTCAGGATATTGCTTTAAGTTTTTGATATAAATGACACTTTCATTTTTTTGATATGTGATTCGATCGATCGAGATTGTTGGTATGCAAATCATTGATATGAAGAAAAAGTTCCCGGTCGGTAGCTTTACTGGTAAAACTACCTGTATAAATGCCTTGTAAATGCTCGTCTAATCGTTTGGATAAATCCAGACAACTACCAGTATAATAACAGTTCAATTTTTTGGAGAAAAAGAATATAAACTGATGACATACAACGAAAAAGAGTTTGGTAAAAACCAAACTCTTTGTACCCAGAAGCAGATTCGAACTGCCACGCCGTTGCCAGCGCCACCCCCTCAAGATGGTGCGTCTACCAATTTCGCCACCTGGGTTTATTTTATCATACTGTCACTCCCAATTTGATGGCTCGTCTAACATCCCGATTGCTATCGGGATCGCCCACCTGGGTTTGAAGTTTGCAAATATATAAATTAACCATAGTGCGCTGCAACATTCATAAAATATTTTTTGAACTAAATTAAAGAGATCAAATTTTTGACATCTGAAACTTATTCCCGTATCGGCAAATGGTAAACTTATCCCAGTATGGAACAATGCATTAAACATACATAATAGCTAACTTTTTCAACGGACTTTTATCGTACTTAAGCCGGACTTTCGTCGGACTTATGACAATTCTACCCGATCAAAGTCCGACGAAAATCAAGAGTAAATATCAGTTATTTGTTTATTAATCAGCAATTTGCTATATTGTATTACATTAACTAATGCAATCATGGGAAAAATCGAAAACGGAATTAACGGTGGCTTCACCGGCTCGGTGGGCGCCGTAACGGGTTATTATCTCAATGGAAAATGGGTGATCAGGAGCAAACGCAGAAAATCGATTAAAAACAAAACCGGTAGTGCTGATCAAAAAGCCTGCAGATCGCGTTTTACCATCATGCAGACCTTCTTAAGTCCTATTGTTGCTTTTATCAGGATTGGTTTTAACCTGGAGTCGAAAAAACGGATGATGACTGCCCATAATGTGGCGAAATCCTATAACATGCTGAATGCCCAAAATGCCTCCGGCGAAATCGACTATGCTGCTGTGCGTTTAAGCTTTGGAAACCTCACCGGTGCGGAAGGGGTTAAGCTGGAACATGACGATTCGGGTGTACATTTCAGCTGGAGGGATAATTCTAAAGGCGATAATGCCAGGAAATATGATCAGGTCATGCTGATGGCCTATGATGTGGACAACAAATTGGCTTTCTATGAAACCAGTGGTGCCAGGCGGTTTAAAGAAAGGGAAAGTCTGGAGATTCCTGCCGCTTATAAAGGCAGAACATTTCATACCTGGATGGCTTTCATTGCAGACGACAGAATGGGAATATCTGCAAGTACGTATTGCGGCAGTTTCATTTTTTAATAATGGTAATAATTTAGAGCCTGTTAAAATTTTATTAAATTACATTACTTCTAATAGTTTGTCACACTGAGAAATAATTTATTTTATAAAAACCAATATAGATGACGTAACTGATTTCTCATGCCATACAGCTCAGTCTTGCCTCGGCTACCGATGAAAAATCGGTACAGGTCCTCCGCCGCCGAAGGGCTCTTACTTTTTGGCATCAAAATTAACAAAACCGAGGCTCTGCCGAGCTCATTAATACAAATGAAAACAATAGAAAACCATTAATAAAATGCCGGCTGAAAATTTATTCATTTGTTATTATATTTTTCAGCTGCATTCATGAGGGCTTCGCCGTTTTCTTTTAAAGCCACTGTTATGGCTAGAACAGTGCAGACCGAAAAATTTATTAGGCCGGTTTTAAGTAGAACGGAGATAAGGTGCTATGGCCAAGCTATACGGAAATGCATGATGCATCAATCCACTCATTCATAAGTAATTATAAAATAACGTCAATGGTAGCGAACTCGAAGTACTTCTCTTAACTGTAAAAAATTGTCTTCGACTACGCTCAGACTGACATACGAAATAATTTTACTTAATTTTAAACAGGCTCTATCTAATTAACACTCAATACTAAGCCCATCATAAGCCAGCCTGATGTTCGAAGGCAAGTCTTTTTCCACGTCGGCATGTTTACCCAGATTATGGCTGATGTGCGTCAGGTAAGTGGTTTCTGCCCCTACCCGTTCTGCAAAAGCAATGGCTTCGCCCAGGGTAAAATGAGAAATATGTGGTTCTTTCTGCAAAGCATTGAGCACCAATATTTTTGTTCCCTTGATTTTCTCAAAACTCTGGGCTGATATGGTTTTGGCATCGGTGATGTAGGTAAAATCGCCCATCCGGTAGCCGGTAATGGGCAGTAAATGGTGCATCACTTCAAATGGAATGATGGTTGTTTCGCCAATCTTAAAATCTTCGCCATTGGTTACCGTGTGGAGGTTAATCTGTGGTAAACCATGGTATTTGGTTTCGGCAAAAATGTAATAAAATTCCCTTTTTAACGAAGTTTGCACCCTTTCGGTAGCGTATACATCTATTACCTTATGTAATAAATAATTAAAAGGCCTGATATCATCTAAACCTGCAATATGGTCCTTATGTTCGTGTGTAAACAGCACTGCATCGAGGTCTTTTACCTTTTCGCGCAGAAGCTGGTAACGGAAATCAGGCCCGCTATCTACCACTAGGGTTTTATCAGCCGTTTCCACTAGGATAGAAGTCCTTAAACGGTTATCTCTTTTATCAGCAGATCTGCAAACCTCACAAGTGCAAGCAATTACAGGAACGCCTTGTGATGTACCGGTACCTAAAAAAGTAACTTTCATCTGCTTAAACTTTCCTTTCTAAATAAGTAATCCCTGCCTGGTATCTTCATTAAAATAATTCGGTTTGTTGTAAAGATTGATAAAACTGGCGTTGCTTTTCATCCAATAGATTTTCCTCGGCGTTGGTCTGTTTTACCAGCGTAACTAACGCGGCAATTTTTCCTTCCAGATTGGAAAACTTATTGACCACAACAACCTTATTGTGTTCGAGCAGACAGGAACCTGTTTTAAAGTTCCCTTTCTCATAACGCACCTTATAACCCATCGCCAAAAGCAGGGCTTCTAATTTCTCTAAAGTATGGTTTGTTAGCGGCAATGACATTGGAAACAAACTTAGATAAATCTGCGCAGCATTCATAAATACAGCGGTGAAAAAATTTATCAACTACGATGTTCTTTTCTAAAACATGTTGCACCTGGGTTAGCAGCTCTGCTAGCTCACGTTAATAAACCACGAGTTTCACCAAAGAACGCCGTCGATCCCAAGAGCCAGAGAAATCAAAAAAACAGTTGTAGGAAAGAACAAATAGTACTGCCAAACCTAAGCGTAGTGGTTTTTTTTCATAGATATACCATTGTTGACAGGATCCATTAGTGCGGGTCGTCATTCTCGCGAATGCGGGAATCTTAAAGCACTTGCATTACGATTCCCATCCGATAGCAATCGGATCAAGTTGGGAATGACGATCCCTATAAGAATCTGTGCTAAAAAAATAATCACTAGTATAAATATTTCCATACGAAAGATAAATATCGGGAACCATTTTCTCTCCTACCTATTTTTATTGAAATACGCTAACACATCCCGAAGAATTTCGATTTTAAGTGTTGGCTAAAAACCATTGTTTCTTAACACGACCAAGCCACTTAAACCCGACAGCAGCGGCAGCGCCCGATTCTTCATCGGGCCTATAGCGAATGGTGGGACTGCAACAACCTAAGAATTGCTGCAATTGCTTTTCAAAATAAGGCAACATATACCCTATGCTATACCTAGAAATTTGACTTCAATAAAACAAAAAAGGTTCAGCTGTTTCCAGCTGAACCATTTTACGGGGAGAGCAACCTTAATTAATCCGGTTAAAAAGCCCTTTTACATTACCAGAGCCACCGCTGCCTGTGGTAGTGATGTGGCCGGCGTTTCCATTTCCGTCGTAACCGCTTCCTTTGTTATTGCTGGCAGTGCAATTGGTCACCGTATGGGGCACGTTTTGTCCGGCACTACCCAGCTTAAAGCCATTTCCATCACCGTTGGTACCATAACCATTATTAGTGGCAGTACAATTATTGATGACAACAGTATAAGGCTGTCCGTATAAATCCCAGCCATCATCAGAATTGTGGTAGGCATTACAGGAGTTAAACTGATTACCTGCACCGGCAGATAATTTGCAGGCATAACCATCTGCATTTTCACCACCGTTGGCCACGTCGTAATTATCATAAGAAGTAGAATTATTGATGCTGTTGTGGTGACCGCCGTTATAAATCTGAAGTCCGGAGTCCTTATTTCCATGAGTAGTTACTTTATTGACATAATTGTAGCCACCTGTCTGGAAAACAATCCCGCAGTCAGGAGCATTTCTGATGGTCATATTGGTAATATTCCAGTAACTTCCATTTACTTTTACCCCCCAGTTGGCACCAGAAATACCCGAACAATCCAGTATACCACCGGTAAAATTAATTTTAGAACCGGATGTACCACTTTTAAGTAACTGAAGGGTGCTGGTGAGGTAAATGGTACCGCTTACGGTAATCACATCGCCTGGTTGTGCATTTGCTATGGCCGTTTTTAAAGCAGCTTCTGTGCTTACTGTAGCACTTACTGCCGCTGTAGCAAGTTCAATTTTGTTTGGCCGTACGGTAGACTGACCATCTGCAAGATCAGCCGCTGTTGTGTTGTCTTTCTTGCATCCGAACAATGCAATAGCCATCCCGAGTACGAGAATACCTGATTTTTTTTTCATGTTTGTAGAATTATATTTGGTTAATACTAAGCATGAAATTAACAACTAAAATACAATTATGTATGATAAATCATATATATCTGTGCAATCGTTCCCGTGACTAAAAAAGTGTACAGCCGCTTTACCGCGCGCGATCGTAATGCTGAATTCATTTCAGCATCTTTCCTGCAATTAAGACCCTGAAATGAATTCAGGGTGACGATACTAATACTAAAATACCTAAAGAATAGCGCTAAAAGCCACATTATTAATTGAACTCAAGTTTGTAAATCGAAAAAAGTAAACAAAGAGGTATATAAAAGAAAAAGCGATTAACCAGATTACCTGATTAACCGCTTTTTTTATGCATAGCGCTAAAATTTGCGCTGCCTGCTATATCTGTTATCTTAAATCTACCACTTCAACACCAGGATATTTTTTGGCATCGAAAGCAAAAGTAGTTTCCGGTATGTTTACATTAGGCGAAAAAGTTTTCACATTGTAGGTGTATTTGTTTCCGTTTTTATCAAACAACACCACGTTTGCAATTTGTTTAGCAGCCTTATCGATACTTAAACGTACTTTAAAAATCGATTTTTTAGCATCAACCGGTGTTAAATCGATCATTTGATAGGTTTTAGCACCAGCTTTTTCTTCACCGGTATAAACGTATTTAAATCCTTTTTCGTAAACGGTGAAAATCTTCGCCGGATTAATGGCATCACCACTGTTATCTACATTGCTCACCTGCACTTCTTTGTCTTTTTTCAGATAAGTCCACTGGCTTTTACCATCGCTAAACAATTCCTGGTTGGTCATCGCTACTTTGTACTTGTTAGAATTGGCTTTAACATACAAAGTACCTTGCTGGGTTTCCTTTACTTTAGCTTTCGGATTATCCAAGGTAAAGGTAAAATCTGTTTTAACTACGTTATAAGATTTGTATTTTTTACTTACCTCAGCTAAAATGGCTTTAGCTTTCGCATCAGTCTGCGCATAAGTTGAAGTCGTAAAAGCAACTACAACCATTAATGCTGAAATTAATTTCTTCATCTTTTCTTTTTTAAATTTTTCCTTTGAAACGTTAGAGTAGATTAATGCCAATTGGTTTAATCTAGTCTTTGTCATCCATACTATTCAAGAACTGTTCCAAAGAGTATTCGTCAGGATATAAAACTTCACGTGCCTTACTCCCTTCGAAAGGCCCAACAATTCCGGCAGCCTCCAGCTGGTCAATAATCCGGCCGGCACGGTTGTAACCCAGTTTCAGTTTGCGCTGAATTAAGGAGGTTGAGCCCTGCTGATGCATCACAATCAGCCTTGCTGCATCTTCAAAGAATTTATCACGCTCGTTAGGATCAAAATCAGCTTTGCTTCCCTCTCCTGCTTCATCTATATACTCTGGTAGTTGATAAGCATCAGCATAACCGCGCTGGTTACCGATATATTCCGAAATACGGTCTACCTCCGGTGTATCAACGAAAGCACACTGTAGCCTGATTAAGTCGCTGCCGGTAGATAAGAGCATATCACCACGGCCAATTAACTGATCGGCACCACCACTATCTAAAATGGTCCGCGAATCGATTTTCGATAATACCCTGAAAGCCAGCCTGGCCGGGAAGTTGGCTTTAATGGTTCCCGTAATAATATTTACCGAAGGCCTTTGGGTGGCCAGCACCAGGTGGATCCCGATGGCACGGGCCAGTTGGGCCAAACGGGCAATTGGTGCCTCCACCTCTTTACCAGCCGTCATCATTAAATCGGCAAACTCATCTACCACTAAAACAATGAAAGGTAAAAAGCGGTGACCGTTATTCGGATTAAGCTTACGTTTAATAAACTTATCGTTGTATTCCTTTAAATTTCTAACCTGCGCATCTTTCAATAAATCATAACGCTGATCCATTTCGATACAAAGTGAGTTTAGCGTATTTACCACTTTTTTGGTATCGGTAATAATGGCATCGGCCTCTCCGGGCAATTTAGCCAAAAAGTGGCGCTCTATCCTGTTAAACAGGGTTAATTCTACTTTTTTAGGATCTACCAGTACAAATTTCAATTGTGCAGGATGTTTTTTAAAGAGCAGCGAAACCAGAATGGAGTTGATCCCTACCGATTTACCCTGACCGGTTGCCCCCGCCACCAATAAGTGCGGCATTTTGGCCAGGTCGGCGATAAACACCTCGTTACTGATCGTCTTACCTAAAGCAATAGGCAGATCCATCGTGTTTTGAGTCCATTTTTCGGTATTCAAAATGCTGCGCATGGGTACCATTTCCGGGTGCTGATTCGGCACCTCGATACCAATAGTACCTTTACCCGGCATTGGCGCGATAATACGGATACCTAAAGCCGCTAATGAAAGTGCAATATCATCCTCCAGGTTTTTAATTTTCGAAATCCTCACACCCGGTGCCGGAATAATTTCGTATAGCGTAACCGTCGGACCAATGGTGGCCTTAATCTTATCAATCTCGATATTATAATGATTAAGCGTTTCTACAATTTTATTTTTATTGGCTTCCAGTTCTTCCGCATTTACCGAAATTTTATTGGTTCCATAGTTTTCCAATAAATCGATAGTTGGATACTTATAACCCGATAAATCCAGTTTTTCATCATAATTGCCGAACTGTTCAACCAGGTCATCCGATTTTTTTTCTTCCTCGGTTTTTTCGATGGTAAAAGTAGGTTCCTTTTCTTCCTCAACAGGTGGTTCTACAACCAATGGCATAGCAGAGGCTGCAGCAGTGGCCAATGGCAAATTAGCCGCCAATGGAGATAATACCACAGGCTTTACAATTTCTTCCTCCTCTTTTTCCTCGAAACGATTTGGCTGTAATACTACATTTTGCTGCTTACGTTCGTTATTTACAGGTTTATCGCGCACCGGAAATTCAATGGGCGCAGACGGCTCTTCGAAAGTTTTGTTTTTTACAGCCTGCTCCCTGATATCGTTTACATAATCAGGCGTTTCATTATCCAGGTAAACTTCTTTTGCCTTACGTTCCGGAAATTTAAAATCGATGTTATAGGCAATAATTAAAATAGTTAATCCCGCAAAAGCAATTAATCCGGCAACACCAGCTGCGCCAATTTGGGCACTTAATAATCTGTTGCTCCAATAGCCAAATTCACCTTCCAGGTAATGGGGTGATTCTGACCAGAAACCATGTGCAAAACCTAAGGTTAATGAAATAAACAGTAAAAAGAAAAAACTGTAACCTAATGTTTTGGAGATAGAAAGAATTTTAACCTTGAATAATAAACGGTAACCGATAATAAAAAAAGCTAAAACGAACAGGAAGGATGCGATACCAAACCATTCGTAAATAAACTGGTGCGATAACAATGCACCAAACTTGCCCAACCAGTTTTGAACCACCGGGATGGAAACGCCGGCTTCTTTTAGTTCTTCCGTTGTTTTAAAAAGATTGCTCCAGCCGCCATTCGCATCAATTACATAACTCTGGTCATCCTGCCAGGTAAACAGATAAGAGGTGAAAGCAATTAAAAAATATAATGATAAGATCACAAAAAACAACCCTACAATTTTAACTGCACGGCCATCTGCCAGATCGAAACTGGGCAAAAAATCCATTTTTCCCTTCGGCTGCCTGCCTGATAATGATCTGCCGGGCGCATTTTCTGCACCTTTATCTCTGAATGTATTGGCTTTAAACTGGTTACCCCTTACCGACATTTTCTATCCTAAATAATTTAATATTGAACAAACTTAGATAAAACTGCGCAGCATTAACGAAAGCCTTGCAAAAAAAATAATCACATGCTGTAACCATTGCTCTTAGGTACTTATTGCCAAGCCTCCTCTTTTTTAAACCGGATAAGCCCCGAGTAAATATCTGCTTACACTATTTATAATGCCTTAAATTAAATAAAAATATTCATCAGGCCTTAAACCTTAAACAGAAATTCTGGTCTATTATTTTAACAACGCACAAGTTGTAACGTTTTGTTAAATGAAACGGATTTTGTTTTAGGTTTTATCCCGTTTATCCTGGAGGGGTTAAGCGGGATTTTTTTTGTCGTCCTGAGCCTGTCGAAGAACCTTGTTAACTTATTTCTTCAATATCATTTGTAAAGCAGGCTTCGGTGCTTTTCGCTTACGGTAGTCCTGCTATCCCTTCAAGTCCTCGCTGTACTCCGGGCTTTCCGTTCTATCAGGTTTATTTAACCTGGGCCTTTAGTGCTCAAACTATGTCATTCTATACGCAGTGAAGAATCTCTTCTTAAAGGTTAATATAATATTACCACCAGATTTAACAGATTGCTGAAAACGACCAGCCACTTCAGTGTCTTCTTCCATTAATACCGCCAGGGATTGTAAGGGTTCAGTACCGATCCTTCATCGGTACCGGAGTGCAGCACAGCCCTGTAAAAGCCCGGCCCCTTTCCCGTATTTTACGCCATTATAGAACGCCCAATCTGTTGGCAGCTTTCAGTTGGTAATTCTAGACAAATGACTCTTTTTGGAGACATCACAGTTTTTTTAACCACTAAGCGCTTGATAGATTACCTTACACTGTATATATTTAGGCATTAAAGTTTACAATTCCTTAATTTTCGTTAATTTAAAGCGATTTTTAAAAAAGTATGATGGGTATAGCGCAACTCGAAGAACAGATTGAAGCCGGAAATTTACAAGCCGTAAAAGAAATTTTGGTTGAAAACCCAAAATTGGCAAATGTTGATACCTCTCATCAAATTTCGCCACTATTGTTGGCCTGTTATTACAAAAAACACGAAATAGCCAATTTAATCGCTGAGTTTGCAGATAACATAACTTTATTTGAAGCCTGTGCAGTAGGTAAATTCGATGCCGCTACCTTATTGATTTTCCAAAAACCCGAACGTATCAATGAATTTTCTAATGATGGCTTTACACCGCTTGGCTTAGCCTGCTATTTCGGACACGAAGAATTAGCCCGCTTTTTAGTGCTAAAAGGGGCTGAAGTTAACCTGGCTTCAAAAAATGGCTTTAACGTATTTCCCATTCATTCGGCAGTTGCAGCCAATAATTTTAATATCACTAAAATGCTGTTAGATGCGGGAGCCTATCCAAATGTTTGTCAGAAAGCAGGCTTAGCCCCTTTACATACTGCCGCGCAACTGGGAAATATTGAACTGATTATTTTACTGCTGGAACATGGCGCAGAAGTATCTTTACGCATGGAAGGCGGAAAATTACCTGCAGATTTAGCAGCAGAAAAAGGATTTAATGAAATTGCAGAGATTTTAAGAGATGATGATTAGTCCATTTCACAGTTTGTAGTTCACAATTTCCAGTCGATTTAAACTGAAAACTGCCAACTGAAAACTGCCAACTGCAAATTGGATATTGCCACCTGAAAACTGCCAACTGAAATCATTCCCAAATCCGCAGCCGCATTTTTTTCATATACGTCCTGATATCGAGCACAACAGCAGCCAAAAAATAAAATAGTATAGGGAAACCCACCGCCAAAAATGACGAATAAATAAAAAACAGACGAACTTTAGCCGTACTCATATTCAGCTTGTTGGCCAAGTAGGTAGACACTCCAAAACTCTGCTGTTCAAAATAAGTTACAATTCTCTGGAACATTTTAAGCTTATTTTAAAATCTTACTGCTCTGCAAAAATAAGAACGCTCCAAAACGGGAATCATTATTTGCTTAGAGATTCTAATTTAAGAAATTTAATTGGTTAAATGCAATGATATACTTTAACATCGTTATTCCAAAATCAGTTTTTCGAAATCTTGTTTATCTTCGTGTTTAATAAAAAGCGTTTGTTGTTCTTCCAGTCCCGAAAATTTTTTGATCAGTTCTGCCTTAAATTGCCGGATATCTACATCGCTATTTAAAATAATCGTTAAGGCATCGGCATTACCCCTTACCTCAATAATCTGATTTGGATATAGTTCTTTTAGTTCGTGCGGAAATTCCATAATAGATAAACAGATTATAAAGTATAAAGTTTTACCCAAATATAAACAGCTCAGGCCTGCTTCAAAATCTTGATTCCGATACCACAAGACAGGCATTTTTTCTCATCACAATATTGCTTTTTTAGTTGCAAAATCCCTTGTGATGCAAAGGCATTCGCTATCTTCACTCCCGCCCCGGTATATTTACCGGTAATGGCATTTTGCTCAGCAGGCAAACTTTCTAATAACTTTATCGCCCTACTGATAAAATAGGGTGTTGCGGTATGTTTTCCATAAGCAAATAAAAACAAGGCAACAGTATTTAACAGGATATTATCTACTGATGTTTTCCCGATCTGGGTATTTACCGAAGAGGCTTCCTTCTTAAAATGATAATGTGTTTTCCAGTAATCATTTACAGGCAGGTTTTCAAATAAGCTGCGCAGTTCAGCCACATTCTTTATTTCCATAATTTTAGAAAAAAGATGATTGGATTTGGTTATTAATGCAGCAAATTGTGCCAAACGGATAGTTGGAAAATTTTGAGGGCGCATGCGCATAAACTTCCACATCGAAACATCAATGGCTTTAATATTGTATTTCTTTTGGAGAAACTGAAATTCTGCTTTTAACTTTCGCGGGTATTCTTCTTCAAAATGATCGTTTAAAAATCCTGCCGCACCAAAAACCAATGCTTCTATTTGATGTGGGTTGTTTTTATGCCGGGCATAAATTTGTTGAGGAACCGATTTAGCAAATAAATCGAAAGGCAAAGCATTTATTTTGAAGCCGAAATTACGCGCCATAAAACGGTAGAAAGTTTCATCCCAATTCCCATTTAATTTATTTAAAGTTTCGGTAACCGCAGTTGTTTTCTGTTCAAAACGCTCAACCAATGTTCTGGATAAAAAAGAATCTATAATCAACTCATCCACGCTTCCAATTTGGGCCATACAAGGAAAATCGGTTAGGGTGAGAAAAAGGTTTTCATACTTTTTGATCAGTTCAGCAGAAATGCGGTCTTTCAGTTCTAAAACCGGTAAAATGGTTCCATCCATTCTGGTTATTTGAGCATCATGCTGGTAAACAACATGCAAAATTACATTCTCGTATACAGGATTAACCTGGTGGTTATGTTTCAGCCAGTCAGAAGATTTTAAATGGATTTCTACATTGCCTGCCCAGGTAGTTTCGCCTATTTTAATCTTCGCATGGTTAAAATCCGGCCCTGCATTTCGGTTAAGCAATCCGGTATTGATGATTTCCAGGTTTTCACCATCGCAGGTCTGCAGTCCGTTATAATCAAACGACCTGAACTGCCATACATAATGAAGAAAATCTTCCGGAAAATTCATCCTTGAAGATAAGAAATTTATTTAGCTATAACTAACTTATAAGTTTAAATTCTTAGCTTTTAATTACGCGCGACGTCACCCTGAATTTATTTCAGGGTCTTACACGCAAAAAAGATGCTGAACAAGTTCAGCATGACGTTTTGAAGCGAAGTTTCGTTTAATTAAATTAGTCCTGCCTTAACCAAAATCTGCTCCATTTCCTGTTGCAGTTTTAAAGCCTCTTCTCTCGCTTTTTCGGCAAAATCTTCGCCTTGGCTGGCATAGATAATTCCTCTTGATGAATTGATCAATAACCCACATTGCGAATTTAACCCATATTTACACACCTCGCTTAAATCGCCACCCTGCGCACCAACTCCAGGTACCAAAAGAAAATGATCTGGCGCCAGTTTACGCACATCGCCAAATGCTGCACCACGTGTAGCCCCGACTACATACATCATCTGCTCATTTGTTGCCCAGGTTTGCGAGGTTTTGATCACTTTTTCAAAGAGCCTGTCTGCTCCGATTTCCTGCAATTGAAAATCGGCATGACCTGCATTCGAGGTTAAAGCCAATAAAATCACCCATTTATCTTTAAAGCTTAAAAAGGGTGTTACCGAATCGCTCCCCATATATGGCGCAACCGTAACCGAATCGAAACTCATCTCAGACGATGCCGCGTTAAAAAATGTTTCGGCATACATGGCAGAAGTATTGCCAATGTCGCCGCGTTTAGCATCTGCAATAGAAAAAATATCCTGTGGAATATATTTCCAGGTTTCAGTTAAGGTTTCCCAGCCTTTTTTGCCATAACATTCATAAAAAGCAGTATTGGGTTTATAAGCTACACATAAATCTTTGGTGGCATCAATAATCTGTTTATTAAATTCCAGAATCGGATTTTCGTGCTTCAATAGGTGCTGTGGGATCTTATCCAGCGAAGAATCTAATCCTACACATAAAAAAGAACGTTTTTTTTGTATCTGCTCAAAAAGTTGTTGCTTGGTCATATATGCGCTTATTTGCTGCAAATATGAAGATTTTTAAGTTTTCTGAGCGACAAAATAATGCTCACATTAATTATTTTTTTAAACATTTTAAACTTTTGCTTGCAGATTACGTTTCAAATACATACAATTGCACCATAATTTCTCAACCGTTTATCTGAATATCCCAGAAAAATTTATCAAGACTTGTTTTTTGTTACCATTTTTTAAAAGCAAATATTGCTTTTTATTCAGCTTGTAAACAATTATGAAACAATTTGAGCATTATCCCTAATGAACTCATTTAAAGTTTTATAGCCTTAAGAACTTATGCACAATAAAAAGCCGGGCTTACGTTAACACAAATATTTTTTAAGCCCGTGCAAATTTATAACAGAAAACATCCGTTATAAACAAATGAAAAATTTCTTGAAACATATATATTTAGAATGTTTAGTAAAACAGAATTAAATGATAAGCTCACAACAGAATTACGTGAGCTGGCAAAAAGCTATGGCATTGAAGGTGCCGACTCCCTAAGAAAAATCGACCTTGTTGAAGTACTCTTACACCAGCAAGAAATTATAAATGCCGCTAAATCCGGTGCAGATCCTTATAGCGAAACCGAACCCGTTGCAGCCACGCGTGCACCAAAAACCAAAGCTGCAAAAGCACCAAAAGTTGCGGCAGCAGCTGCAGCAGCTTCTGCAATAACCGCTGAAAAACCTGTTGCTACAGAAGAAAAGCCTCTTGCTACAGATGAAAAGCCCGTTAAAAAACGAGCCAGGTTAACAAAAACTGAATCTGCAGCACCAGTTGAAAAAAGAAGAGATGCGGTTACGTTATTTGACGAGCCTCAGCACGAAAAGCAACCCGACAGAACTGTTGAAGCTAAAGAAAGTGTAAAACCAATTTCAGCTTTAATAGAAGAAAGTGCAGAAGTACTTCCCGTGGCTCCAAAACAAAAACAAGAGACTAAAGAAAAACAGGAAAAACCACAACGTGATGAAAACCGCCAGCAAAAGCAACCGGGTGGTGGCAATCACCACAAAAACGAAAACAGTTACTCTAACCTGGATTTCGATAATGTCATTACAAATGAAGGCGTTCTGGAAATTATGCCTGACGGTTATGGTTTCTTGCGCTCGGCAGATTACAACTACCTGACTTCTCCTGATGATATTTATGTATCTCAGTCTCAGATCAAACTTTTTGGATTAAAAACAGGTGATACCGTAAAAGGTAGCATCCGTCCGCCAAAAGAAGGCGAAAAATATTTCCCTTTGGTCCGTGTAGAAACCATTAACGGCCGAATCCCTGCTGAGGTTCGCGACCGCGTTCCTTTTGATTATCTAACACCGCTTTTCCCTACCGAAAGATTAAACCTGTTTACGGATACAAATAACTATTCTACCCGTATTATGGATTTATTTACGCCAATTGGTAAAGGGCAGCGTGGTTTAATTGTGGCGCAGCCTAAAACAGGTAAAACCAATTTATTGAAAGAAGTGGCCAACGCCATTGCCAAAAACCACCCTGAAGTTTATTTAATTATCTTATTAATTGATGAGCGGCCTGAAGAGGTTACCGATATGGCACGTAGTGTAAGAGCTGAAGTAATTGCCTCAACCTTTGATGAGCCGGCTGAACGTCACGTTAAAATTGCCAACATTGTTTTAGAGAAATCGAAACGTTTAGTTGAAAGCGGACACGATGTAGTGATCCTTTTAGATTCGATTACCCGTTTAGCCAGGGCATATAATACTACAGCACCTGCATCGGGTAAAATATTATCAGGTGGTGTTGATGCCAATGCACTGCACAAACCAAAACGTTTCTTTGGTGCGGCACGTAACATCGAAAACGGCGGTTCATTAACCATTTTAGCTACTGCATTAACCGATACAGGTTCTAAAATGGATGAGGTGATTTTCGAAGAATTTAAAGGAACAGGTAACATGGAGCTTCAGTTAGACCGTAAATTATCTAACAAACGTATTTTCCCTGCTATCGATATTACGGCATCAAGTACCCGTCGCGACGATTTATTGCACGACAGAGATACCTTACAGCGCGTTTGGATTTTACGTAACCACCTTGCTGATATGAACAGCCAGGAGGCAATGGAATTTGTTCAATCTCAAATAAAAGGAACAAAAAGTAACGAAGAGTTCTTAATTTCGATGAACAGCTAAATAAGTTTAGCGTTTGGGGTTTGGAGTAATGCGTTTCAAACCCCATGCGCTTAGCGCCTAACCCCATGCTAAAAAAAAATCTCCCTAATGCGATTACCTGTGCAAACCTTTTTTCTGGCTGTATCGGAGTCGTTTTTGCATTTAAAGGCCATTTAGAAACTGCAGCTTATTTCGTTATTTTATCCGGAATATTCGATTTTTTTGATGGCATGGTTGCCCGTTTATTAAATGTGAAATCGGCCATTGGAAAAGATCTCGATTCTTTGGCAGATATGGTAAGTTTTGGATTTTTACCCGGGGTAATTATGTTTCACTTACTAAAGGAAAGCGATTATTCATCTGAATATCTTCCCTATCTGGGCTTTATCATTACCATTTTTTCGGCACTTAGATTGGCCAAATTCAACAACGACAGCAGGCAAACGGAAGATTTTATTGGCTTGAATACGCCCATGAATACTTTGTTTATATGTTCGCTACCTTTTATTGCGCAAGATTATCCGCAAATTATTTCATCCAGTATCTTATTGATTGCCATTACGGCAATCACCAGCTTTTTACTGGTAAGTGAAATAAAAATATTCTCCTTAAAATTCAGCAACTTAAGCTGGGCGAAAAACAAAATTAAGTTTATTTTCCTCATCCTATCGGCCATATTAATTGCCTTTCTACAATTTGCGGCAATACCTTTTGTTCTGGTATTGTATATAGTGTTATCTTTTCTTCATTTTAAGGGCGCAAGCCCAAGTCAGCAAGTTTAGCCTTTCACTGCCCTAAAGGACCGGCAGAATGCTTTAGTCATACATTGACTAATTAAAGTCTTTTAACCTCAAGCGGATCGTTTATATTCCGACAGATCGACAAAATCGTTTCTCCCAGCACGGGATGTAAAACTTCAGGGGCAATCTCGGCCAGGGGTTCCATTACAAATTTCCGGTGTTGCATATGCGGATGAGGCACCTGAAGTTTATCGGGAATATCGATGATCTGATCTCCAAAAAGGACAAGATCAATATCAATTAAGCGCTCCCCCCATTTATCTTTTCTTACCCTGCCCAGCTCTAGCTCTATAATTAATGCCAGATCTAAAACTTCCAAAGCACTTAAACTGGTTTGCACAGCCACCGCCTGATTTAAAAATGCAGGCTGATCGGTTTTGCCCCACGCTGCCGTTTCGTAAAGAGATGAGGCGACTATTACCTCGCCAATTTTATCGTTCAATAGTTCGATGGCTTTTTTCAAATTTGCCTCCCTGTTACCTAAATTTCCACCCAGTAACAAATAAGCCGTACTGTACTCTAAAGCTTGATTAAGCATCATGTATTTTTATATCTTTACAGCACAAAATTAAAACATTTAAATGAGAGAATTCTTTAAGTATTTATTTGCCTCCATGTTGGGCTTTTTCTTATCGATCATCATCGTATTTATTATCTGCTTCGTAGTGGTGGTGGGTTTAATATCTTCGATTGATAGCGACAAAACCATTACTGTGTCTAACAATTCGGTACTATTCCTAAATTTAGATCAGGCCATTACCGAGCGTACACCTAAAAATCCATTCGGGAACCTACCGATTGTTGGAGGAGAAGAAAAAGAAGCCATAGGTTTAAACGACTTCTTAAAAGCGCTGCAAAAAGCCAAAACAGATGATAATATTAAATGTATCTACCTCAATGTGAGCAGCCCCAATGCGGGTTTTGCCACGTTACGCGAGGTGAGGAATGCGCTGATCGATTTTAAAAAATCGCATAAAAAAATTATCGCCTATAGCGAAGTGTATACTCAAGGGGCTTATTATTTAGCTTCCGTAGCTGATAAACTATATTTAAATCCAGAAGGCGCTTTAGAATTCAAAGGATTTAGCTCTGAATTAACTTTCTTTAAAGGAACATTAGAAAAAGTTGGTGTAGAAATGCAGGTTATCCGTGTAGGGAACTACAAAAGTGCAGTCGAGCCCTTTATCCTGGATAAAATGAGCGATTATAACCGCAAACAGGTTACCGCTTATGTTGGTGGATTGTACAATACTTTTTTAACCGATATTGCACAGAGTAGAAATATCCAAAAAGATAGCCTTTACAACATAGCCGACAACTATAAAATACAACAGCCACAAGATGCTGTAAACTTTAAAATGATCGATGCTTTAAAATACAAAGATCAGATTTTAGAGGAATTAAAAGGACTATCTGGCAGAACCAGGGGAGAAAATATCCGATCTGTTTCGATTAACGATTATGCCAAAAATAATAGCGATACAGGTGAAGGAAAAGACAAAGTTGCGGTAATTTATGCCAATGGTGAAATTAATGGTGGAGAAGGTTCTGACAGCCAGATCGGATCAGAACGTATTTCCAGGGCAATCAGAAAGGCCCGTTTAGATGACGATATTAAAGCGGTTGTACTTCGTGTAAATTCTCCCGGAGGTAGCGCATTAGCTTCAGACGTGATCTGGAGAGAGGTTGTACTGACCAGGAAAGAAAAGCCGGTTATTGCATCTTTTGGTGATGTGGCTGCATCAGGCGGTTACTATATTGGTTGTGCTGCCGATAGCATTTTTGTACAACCAAATACCATTACGGGTTCTATCGGTGTATTTGGTATTATCCCGAACTTCCAGAACTTAATGACCAACAAACTGGGCATTACATTTGACGGTGTTAAAACCGGTAAATATGCCGATATTATGGCTACGAACCGCCCTATGACTGCTGGTGAAAGATTCATCATACAGAATGAATTAAACAGAATTTACAGCGGTTTTGTGAGTCGTGTAGCCGACGGCAGGAAGAAAACCAAAGCCTATATCGATAGTATTGGCGGTGGCCACGTTTGGATCGGAACAGATGCCGTTCAGATTGGTTTAGCGGATAGAATCGGTGGCTTTAATGACGCCATAAAGGCTGCTGCTAAAAAAGCTAAATTAAAGAATTATAAGGTAGTAGAATATCCGGATGTAATAGACCCATGGAAATCATTACTGGATGAAGGTACAGACAGGATTAAAACCTACTACACCAAACAAGAGCTTGGTGATCATTATATACTTTACCAGCAAATGAAAAAGGTTATTGCAAGCTCCGGAATTCAGGCCAGGATGCCGTTTGAAGCAGTAATTAAATAGGGAATGATGTAAGATGGAAAATGGATAATGGAAGGATAGAAATTCATCCAAGAGGGTTAATAGTTCATAGTGAAATAGTTAATGGTCCTGTGGTTTTCTCCATAAACAATTAACCATGAACCATTAAACAATGAGCTTAAAAAAAACATTCTCCATCTTACCTCTTCCATCTTACCTCTCACTTCTCCCCTCCTAATTAATCAATTTCCACTCCGGATGCAAAGTAAGATAGGTAGCATTAACCGGAGTATTTACCGGATGGACCGTTATGGAAATACTTTTCCCTTTTAAAAACTCAAAGCCAATCCCCTCTTTTTTCGCATCATAAACAGTGATAGTATCTTTATCTTCATTCAAATAGGCAGAAAGTTTCTCAATAGCTGGAAATTTATTTTTTGTTTCCTCCATCGTAGTGCCCGTTGCCAAACCATCCTGGGTTTTAAACTGATCAGAGGTAATCCTGATCTGTTTCACATCCTTTACCAGCATACTCGTATCCCGATAAGACGAATATACCGCAATTTCATTGGGATGCTTTCCTGTCGAATCATTACTGTACCAAATTCCCCAGGCTTTTCCCATTGCGGCATCGCCGGCATCAGGTCTTCCAAGTTTTTCACCTACCTGTTCCATGTTTTCTCCTAAAAAAATTTCGCCAATGGATTTACCGGCTACAATCAGGAAACGTTCATCTATAGCTTGTGTTTTGACCGACTTCCGGTTACTTACCGAATCCGTTTTGTGCTCACCATTTTTATTGGCAGATTGGCATGCTGCCAAACTTATGCTTAATCCCAAAAGGGCAAATTTTACATTTTTCATGAGTGTAAAACAACCTTTAATAAAATTGTGTTTTAATTTATTTGCCAGGTAAATATTTGAGGCATTATTTCCTAATTTTACCCCTTATGGAAAATAAGACCATCGCCCGCACCTTGCGCCTCTTATCGCAGCTTATGGAACTGCACGAAGAGAACCCCTTTAAAATTAAATCAGTTGCAAATGCCTATTTTAAGGTGGATAAACTGCCTTTTGCGTTAAAAGACAAACCCCTGGATGAACTGGATAAAATTGATGGCATAGGTAAAGGACTGGCATCCAAAATCATAGAACTTCTAAAAACGGGAGCATTAAAAGAACTTAACGAAATTCTCGAAAAAACACCCGAAGGCGTGGTGGAAATGCTGGCTATAAAAGGCATCGGACCGAAAAAGATTTTCATTATTTGGCGTACCTTAGGAATAGAAAGTATAGGTGAATTATATTACGCCTGCAACGAAAACCGCTTAATTGAGGCCAAAGGTTTTGGTTTAAAAACGCAGGAAGAGATTAAAAATGCCATTGAGTTTAAACTGGCAGCTAACGGAAGGTTTTTATATGCACAGGTAGAGGGTTTTGCCAAAACATTATTTATACAACTTGCTGATTGGGTCGGAAAAATTGATCAAGCTGCAATTTCAGGTTTTGCAGGTCAGTATCGGCGCGCATGTGAGATTATTGATGAACTGGAAATTGTAATCGGCACAGAAAATAGTGATGCCATTAAACAAAATTTACCTGCTTTCGAACCACTTTCGCTTATTGAAGCAGAGCAATCTTACATTTGTACCACTGAAGCCGGACTTAGGATTAAAATCTATATAGTAGAAAAATCAGCCTTTTATTTACAGTGGTTTAAATTAACAGGAAATACCGAACATGTTGAAAAAGTGTTAGCTTTAGCTGGCGATGGGCCTTTCGTAAATGAAGAAGAAATTTACAGCAAGGCCGGATTAGCTTTTATCGAACCTGAACTACGCGAAGATTTTGATGAAATTGAACTGGCCAAAGCAAATAAACTCCCAACGCTGATCCAATACGAAGATTTAAAAGGCAGTTTGCACAACCACTCTACCTGGAGCGATGGCGTACATACCCTGGAACAGATGGCTATATATTGCAAGGAGAACTTAAATCTTCAGTATTTAGGCATTTGCGATCACTCTAAAACCGCAGTTTATGCTAAAGGATTAAACGAACAACGCGTTTTTGCGCAACATCAGGAGATTGATGAATTAAATAAAAAACTGGGCCCATTTAAAATTTTCAAGGGAATTGAAAGTGATATTTTAAGCGATGGATCACTCGATTATCCGGACGAGATCCTTAAAACATTTGATTTTGTGGTTGCTTCTGTTCACAGTAACCTCCGCATGGACGAAACCAAGGCAACCGCCCGTTTATTAAAAGCAATTGAAAACCCTTACACCACTATTTTAGGCCATCCAACAGGCCGTTTATTATTGAGCAGGGCTGGCTACCCTATCGATTATAAAAAAATTATTGATGCCTGTGCGGCCAATAAAGTGGTGATTGAAATTAATGCAAACCCTTTACGTTTGGATTTAGACTGGCGCTGGCACCGTTATGCACTTGAAAAAGGCGTATTATTGTCGGTAAATCCTGATGCACACCGTACTGAAGGCTTCAACGATATGCATTATGGTATTTTAGTAGCCCGCAAAGGTGGTTTAAGCGCTGAGAAATGTTTGAATGCTTTCACCTTAGAGGAGATTACTGCGTACTTTGAGAATAAGAAAGGTTAGCGGTTAGCGGTTAGCGGTTAGCGGTTAGCGGTTAGCGGTTAGCGGTTAGCGGTTAGCGGTTAGCGGTTAGCGGTTAGCGGTTAGCGGTTAGCGGTTAGCGGTTAGCGGTTAGCGGTTAGCGGTTAGCGGTTAGCGGTTAGCGGTTAGCGGTTAGCGGTTAGCGGTAAAACAGCGCTTAAATTAGCTTGTTTTAAGTTTTACAAAAGAAATCTGTGTAATCAAACCGCAAGTATGCTTCAACTACGCCCGGCAAGACAATAACCATAAGGAATCTTTTAATATCTTTGCCCCATGATCAGTGAAATTGCCAACCGCATATTTAATCAGGTTATTACAGACTACCACAAGTTTGATGATATTGACCATCCGGTTGAAAACCCTTACGATGCCGAAAGTTTAGAGCATCTTTTTTACATCAAAAACTGGATTGATACCGCTCAATGGCACATGGAAGATGTGGTCCGCAATCCGCAGATTGATCCTGTTGAAGGGTTGAGCTGGAAAAGACGTATCGACGCACAAAACCAGGTGCGTACCGATATGGTTGAGTTTATAGATGGCTATTTTTTAAATCTTTACCAGGGAATTACGGCGCTGCCTGATGCAAAAATCAATACAGAAAGTCCGGCATGGGCAATTGACAGGCTTTCTATACTAGCCCTTAAAATTTACCATATGCAGGAAGAGGCTGAACGCGAAAGTGCATCGGCCGAGCACCGTGAACAATGCCAGACTAAACTCCATATATTGTTATCGCAACGCGATGATCTTTCAGCCAGCATTGATGAATTATTGGCCGATATTGAGGCTGGTAAGAAATACATGAAGGTATATAAACAGATGAAAATGTACAACGATCCGAGTTTAAATCCGGTTTTGTATAAAAAAGGTTAAAGACTAAAGCGAAAAGTAAAGAATAATTACGCTTAAAGACACGAAGAAAAACCTGGTGATTTTGTGTCTTTGTGGTAAAAAAGCATGACATATACTCAAAAAATCATCGTTTTACGTTTTTCGGCTATGGGCGATGTGGCCATGGTAGCCTCTGTTTTACAAGAATTTTCTAAGCAGCACCCATCGACCGAACTCATCGTGGTCAGCCGGCCAGCTTTTAAACCCTTTTTCGATCATATTCCCCATCTGATCTTCCATCCTATCCAGCCAAAAACCATTCATAAAGGCATTAATGGATTATATAAACTTTATCAGGAACTCCGCAGCTATAAGCCAAGTGCAATAGCCGATTTACATGATAATTTAAGGAGCAGGGCAATTTCTACCTTTTTTCGTTTAGCCGGAACGAAAATAAGGCGGATTAACAAGGGAAGGGCTGAGAAAAAGGCATTAACCCGTGCTCACAATAAGATTTTTAAACCACTCAGAAAAACTGTAGAGCGTTATGCTGATGTTTTCCGCCAATTGGGCTTTAACGTTAAGCTAAGTCATAAAATCAATACATCACAGCAGGAAATTCCAGCAAATGCTCAGGATTTATTTGCTGATAAAGCCACAAAAAAAATAGGCATTTCCCCCTTTGCTCAGCATGTTTATAAAGTATATGCTTTAGAAAAAATGGAAGAAGTAGTGGCCTCACTAGGCAGATTGGGTTATGAAATTTTTATATTTGGTGGTGGCAAAAAGGAACAGGAAATAGCCGAAAAATGGGCTAATGCGAATAAAAACACCCATAATTTAATCGGAAACTTTAATTTAACGGAAGAGCTTGCCATTATTTCGAACTTGGATTTAATGTTGAGCATGGACTCATCTGGCATGCATATGGCATCACTTGTTGGTATACCTGTGGTATCTGTTTGGGGGCCAACACATCCTTATGCCGGCTTTTTAGGATACGGACAATTGGAAAACGACTGTATTCAGATCGATCATCCGGCAAGACCAAATTCTATTTATGGAAACAAACCCTGCCTTTGCGGTGTTGAAAACTGTATAGACTTAATTAAGCCTGAAACAATTGTAGATAAAATTAAAGAGAAACTAAATGGCTAAGCAATTACTTCTGGTCCGCCATGGCAAATCGGACTGGGGAAATTTAGATTTAAAAGATTTCGATCGACCGTTAAATAAACGCGGCAAGGAAAACGCACCTAAAATGGCTGAAAGATTGATTAACCGCGGTTTTAAAATCGACCTGATGGTGAGCAGTCCGGCAAAAAGAGCTAAATCTACAGCCAAATACTTTGCAGAAGCCTATAATACAGACCACATTCAGTTCGAAGAATCTATTTACGAGGCGAATACAACCCATTTACTTAAAGTCGTTAATGGTCTGAATAATGGTGCAGATCATGTTGTCATGTTTGGTCATAACCCCGGTTTTACAGATTTCGCGAATCAGTTATGCGATGCCGACATTTACAACATTCCAACTGCAGGCATGGTATTAATTTCATTCCCTTTTGATTCCTGGCAAATGGTGAGTAAAGGAACCGGAGAACTGGTATTTTTTGATTATCCGAAAAATAGTGATGAAGTTTAAGGCTTTTATCATTATTGATTAAGGTTAACTTATATTCTGGTGCTGGCAAAGTTTCTCAAACGAACACAACATACAATTAAATATACCCGGTAATAGCGGCATCGCCCGATTTAAGCACTATTTTTTGTTTTTTTTATGAAGTGCTTGCTTGTTTTAAAGGTTCATCGGGATTAGAGCTGATAACGGGAATGAAAAGACCAAGAATTACAGAACAAACATTTCCAGTAAATCACTGAATTAAATTATCACAATTTCGATAAGCAGATCACAAATCAAATAATTTCATTACCTTTGACTATATAAAACGAAAATCTGGCAATAGACATTTCGGTGAATTCATAACCTAAACTCCTCTGGTTATTTCATAATTCGTATCGCCAGAAAATTACCAATTAATTATCTGAACATGAATTTTGACTATAATACTACGCGTAGCCATTTAATTTTATCTGAATATGGCCGCAACGTACAAAACATGGTGAAGTATATCTGCGAATTACCCACCATTGAAGAACGTAATAAATATGCCCAGGCGGTAATTGACCTGATGGGATTTTTGCAACCACATTTGCGTGATGTTGCCGATTTTAAACATAAACTTTGGGATCACCTACATATTATTTCTGGTTACCAGATTGATGTTGATAGCCCATATCCAAAGCCATTAATCGAAAATGCTTACATTAAACCAGCGCCCCTGGCCTATCCTCAACAAAGAATTACTTACAAACACTACGGTAAAACGGTTGAAAATCTGATCGAAAAAGCCATGCTCGAAGAAAATGCCGAAATTAAAAAGGCAATGGTGCAGAGCATTGCTAATTTTATGAAAATGGCTTATGTAACCTGGAATAAAGATAATGTGAGCGATGATACTATTATTAAAGATCTGAAATACCTTTCCGGCGGATTGTTATCACTTGATGAAGGTGTTAACCTGGCTAAAGTTGAATTTAGAGCGCAAAATCCTCGTCAGAGCAATAACAACAATAACCGGGGAAGAAACAACAATAACAACAACAACGGAAAAAACCGTCAAAACAACAACAACAATAATAACCGTCAACGCAACAACAACAATAAACCTAAATATTAAAGAAAAGGTAAAAGGGTGAAAGTAAAAAGGTGTGAAGCTAAATATCTGCCTCATCTTTATACTTGCTTACTGATACTAATTACTAGAACATATATGAACGCATTTGAAATAACAGGCGGAATTAAATTAAAAGGCGAAATCACTCCCCAAGGTGCCAAAAACGAAGCATTACAGATTTTATCTGCAGTATTGCTTACCGAAGAAAAAGTAACCATCAGTAATATTCCAGATATTAAAGATGTAAATAAACTGATTGAGTTATTGGGCGATTTGGGCGTTATTGTTGAACGCATTAATAAAGACACCTATACCTTCGAAGCCAAAAACATCGATTTAAATTTCTTTGAATCTGATACTTTTAAAGCCAAAGGTGGTGGTTTACGTGGTTCGATTATGATTGTAGGACCATTATTGGCACGTTTTGGTAAAGCGGCTATCCCGAAACCGGGTGGCGATAAAATTGGCCGTAGAAGATTGGATACCCACTTTATCGGTTTCGAAAAATTGGGTGCAAAATTCGTTTACGATAGCAAAAAGGCTTTCTTTAATGTTGATGCCACCAATTTACAAGGTGCTTATATTCTATTGGATGAAGCATCGGTAACGGGAACAGCAAATATTGTAATGGCCGCTGTTTTGGCTAAAGGTACCACTACCATTTACAATGCCGCCTGCGAACCATATTTACAACAACTTTGTAAGATGCTTAACCGTATGGGCGCCAAAATTTCGGGTATTGGCTCAAACCTGCTTACCATTGAAGGCGTTAAAGTATTGGGTGGAACGGAGCACAGAATGCTACCTGATATGATCGAAATTGGCTCTTTCATCGGTATGGCCGCGATGACTGAATCGGAAATTACCATTAAAGATGTTTGTTACGATGAGCTTGGCGTAATACCGGAGGTTTTCAAAAAACTGGGTATTAAACTGGAGCGCCGTGGCGACGATATTTATGTACCCTCTCAAAAACACTACGAAATCGACACCTTTATTGATGGTTCGATTTTAACCATTGCCGATTCGCCTTGGCCAGGTTTTACGCCTGATTTGTTGAGTATCGTGTTGGTTGTAGCCACACAGGCAAAAGGAAACGTGCTCATTCACCAGAAAATGTTCGAGAGCCGCTTATTCTTCGTGGATAAACTGATTGATATGGGCGCACAGATTATCCTTTGCGATCCGCACCGCGCTACGGTTAACGGTATTGATAAAAAATATAAACTTCGCGGCATTAGTATGACTTCTCCTGACATCAGGGCCGGCGTTTCCTTATTAATTGCAGCTTTATCAGCAGAAGGTAAATCGACCATCTATAACATCGAACAGATTGAGCGTGGTTACCAGGATATCGACACCCGTTTACGTGCCTTAGGGGCGCAGATTAAACGTGTAAATGCTGATGCTCCGAGTCATTAAGGTATAAGCAGAAAGACCAAAGCTTAAAGCGAAAATAGCATAATACAAAAAACGCCAGCATAGAAATTATACTGGCGTTTTTTATTTTGATCACTTTTTAAGGGGAATCGTCATGCTGAATTTATTTCAGCATCTATCAGTTATTAACATTAAGAAGGCTTTCTCATAAATATAGAATTGTCATCCTGAGCTTGTCGAAGGAACTCTTTTAAATGTCTTACAAGGCATTTCGACGGGCTCAATGTGACAAATTTAAGTGGATTACAATTTATAAGACAGCTTCAACGACCATAGGGACTGCATCTGGATCAGCATTTCCCTGCTATAAAGATCCTGAAACAAGTTCAGGAAGACACGATCGCTCGAATTAATCCACTTTCCGTCTCACATCAGACACCTCACCTCATCCATCTCACATCATCCATCTTACATTATTACCCTGATATCGCGTTTATAATATCGTATTGTGTGATAATTTCAATCTTACCGGTTTCATCCTCAACCAATACTGCTGAATTTTCTTTATTGATCAGTGAAGAAATTTTATCAATAGAAGTATTCAGGTCCACAAATGGGAAAGTAGCTGTCATGATTTCTGAAATCGGCGCTGATTTCAATCCCGGATTTTCCAATAAAGCACTTAAAATATCACTTTCGGCAATTTTACCTACAATCATTCCTTGCTGCGTTACCGGAATCTGAGAAATATTCATCGATTTAATGGTGTTAATGGCTTCAAGCACCGATTTTTGTGCATCAAGGGTTACAATCTCTGTGCTTTCTTTTTTAGACAAAATTGATTTTGCGGTTAGTTTTTCGTCTTGTAAAAATCCACGTTCACGTAACCAATCTTCATTGTACATTTTGCCCATGTAACGGCTGCCATGGTCATGGAAAATAACCACGACTACATCTTCTGGCTTTAGTTTATCTTTTAACTGAATTAAACCTCCAATGGCAGCACCGGCAGAGTTGCCCACAAAAATACCCTCTTTACGGGCAATATCGCGTGTCATCAATGCTGCATCTTTATCGGTAACCTTTTCGAATAAATCGATCACATCAAAATTTACATTTGCCGGAAGAAAATCTTCGCCAATGCCTTCGGTGATGTAAGGATAAATCTCATCCTTATCAAAAATGCCGGTCTCTTTATATTTTTTGAAAACCGAGCCATAGGTATCAATTCCCCAGATTTTAATATCCGGGTTCTTTTCTTTCAGGTATTTCCCCGTTCCGGAAATGGTTCCACCTGTACCTACCCCAACCACCAAATGTGTAATTTTACCTTCTGTTTGTGCCCATATCTCCGGACCAGTTTGCTCATAATGCGCCTGTGAGTTAGCTAAATTATCATATTGATTGGGTTTCCATGAATTTGGAACCTCGCGTTCTAAACGCGAAGAAACCGAATAATACGAACGTGGATCTTCCGGTTCAACGTTTGTGGGACAAACGATTACCTCGGCGCCAAAAGCACGTAAAGCATCTACCTTCTCTTTAGATTGTTTATCAGTGGTGGTAAAAATACATTTGTAACCTTTAATAATGGCAGCCATGGCCAGGCCCATTCCGGTATTTCCTGATGTTCCTTCAATAATGGTTCCGCCTGGTTTTAGCTTACCGCTTTTCTCGGCGTCTTCAATCATTTTAACCGCCATACGGTCTTTAATTGAATTACCCGGATTGGTTGTCTCTATTTTTGCCAGGATTGTTCCCGGAACTCCTTTTGTTATCGTATTTAATTTAACCAAAGGTGTATTGCCGATAGTTTCTAAAATATTATTGTACCACATGCTACAAAATTAATAAAAGGCATTAAGTATTTTACGAACTATATTTTATTTGAAACATAATTTCGAAAATAAAAATTTAAAAAAATTTAATTTCATAATCTATAATTATGATAGGTATTATAGATTGATTATTAGGCAAAATGCAATTTCGACAGTAGATTCGTCCTTTCGACTGCGGTGAAACGGAATAGCGAAATCTAATATCCATTCCTCATCATCCCAACCTGTAAATCTTCCCTGGCAGCGAAACAATAAAACCCTGCATCTCTAAGGTCAGGATTACAATGGCCAGTTTACTTTGCGGCATATTCAACTGAAGTGAGAGTTCATCTATAGAAAGCTGACCGTTTTGCAGGGCATCTATAACCCTTTGCTCGTTGGGGGTAAGACTTAACTGCAAAGTGGTTTGCTGGCTATTTTGTTTAACCTTTACTTCTTCATCCCAACCCAGGTAATAAATCAAGTCGTTGGCATTAGTAATTAATCCGGCCCTATTGGTCTTGATCAGGAAGTTACAGCCTTCAGAAAAAACATCATTTGTTCTACCAGGAAAAGCATATACATCTTTATTGTAAGAATTTGCTATTTCTGCAGTAATGAGTGCCCCTCCTTTTATTGAGGCTTCAACTACTACCGTAGCATCTGCAATACCAGCAATAATGCGGTTTCTTTGTGGAAAATTAGACCGGTCGGGATTAGTCAGGATTGGAAACTCGGTGAGCAGGCCTCCATTTAAAACCATTTTCTGCGCAACCGTTTTATGAATTTTTGGATACATCCGGTCTAAACCATGCCCCAGCACCCCAACAGTAGGGATATGATTCTCCAGACACTCTTTATGGGTGGTTACATCAATACCATAGGCCAGGCCGCTCACAATCAAAACATGGTATGGTGCTAAAACTTTGCACAATTCTTTACAAAGGTTTTTTCCATAGTTTGTTGCATTACGGGTTCCAACAATGCTGATGATACGTTGCTGGTTAAAATCAACCGTACCTTTAGCATAAAGCAGTATAGGCGAATCGATGCAGTTCTTTAACCTTTTAGGATATTTCTCGTCTGAAAAAAACAATACTTCTATCCCATGTTTTTCAATAAAATCCAATTCTTGCCTGGCTCTTATCAGCGCATCGGTACCACGAATAGCTTCGATTGTTTTTTCTCCGATACCCGGAACCTGCAAGAGTTGCTTTTTATTTGCCGAAAATATATTTTCGGCACTTCCACAGTAGGCAAGCAGGTTTTTGGCCGTTACCGGACCAATAGACTTAATAAAAGTTAAGGCAATTTTGTGTAGCGTGCTCATAATTTAATAAGGTTAAATAAATTCGGGATGATTTATTTCCTTAAAGCAAGCTTAAAAATCGATATCTATTAAACTTTTTAACGGAATATGAATATTGTTTTTTAGCTGTATGTATTTCTCTGTTACTGCCCAAACAGTTGTATCAACACGCTTTGGGCCGATGGTGGTATTAAAAGTAATAACGGCTTTTGATTTAAACTCATTACCTAACCTTTGCGCTTCATCAAGTTTGGTTTGCAGCTCATGGGAGTGATCTTCCTTTGCATTAATGATATTTAAATAACTGATATGTTCCTTTTCTACAATTTCTATTGGCATGGGTCTCTTTAACGATTAATGTTAAACAAGCTTATCAATTTTTTACAAAAAAAGCAATACTTATTTACTCAAATATTGTCATAAGCAGATAAAAAAGGCCAGATTTGAAATACAAAACCGGCCCTTTTGGTAAATTATCAATTCATTATTTAAATCTCAGTTTTCTGGTTTCAACCATACCTTTAAATTCGTGGTCGAGTTTTTCATTTGCAGCATCAAACCGGGCTCTTGCAGCTCCGGAAGTGCTGCTTAGCTTATTATCGTTAACAAGTGCTGTAAAATTATTATTTGCAGAATAGTATAAAGCCTGTGCTAACATTTTTTCAGATGGATCCCCGAAATCTTTAGATAAATCATCTGCTACTTCTTTGTCAACAGTCATACCCGAAAAATAATCACCCTGATCTAATTGATTCTTAGTCTGGAACTGTGGAATATACAGGTCGTTTTTATCAATCCTGATAGAGAAAAAGCCAACGGGTTTGCCATAGGTGGTTTTACCAATTAGTTTAACATCAATAACAGGTTTTAAATTATTGATCAATAACTCGCTGGCTGAAGCGGTACCACCTGTAACTAAAAAGTAAACCCTCGTTAAACCATTTAAACTACCTCTTTTAGCAAAATTTTCCTGGTTACCCGCTGCCGGAGTTGGCTTATATGAATAATCAGCGTAAGAATAAAGCCTGGTTACGCCATCACTTCCTTTGGCATAAAACTTCTGGTTCTGTAAAATAGTTGCGGCTCCATCCTGCATGGTCTTGGTCCAGTAGGTGGTATACATTACTTTCCCATTTTGTGAAGGTGGTGCAATCAGGTTTGTAAATGTTTCGGACGTAGCTACCGAGCCGCCGCCATTATACCTTAAATCTACAATAAGTTCAGTTACGCCATCTGTGGAGAATTTTGAAAACGCGGCATCCAAATCAGGTACCGAATTGGTGGTAAAGCTGTTAAAAACAATATACCCTACTTTTTTCGCATTTACCGTATAAGTATTGGCATATAATATTGGATTTATGTTGTAGGTACCACGGGTAACAGTAATATCGCTTGAAATTTTATTTTTTTCTATCGTTAAGGTAACAGAGGCATTATCTCCAAAAATGGCATTGTTCAAATAGTCTAATTCTGCTGATGAAGCTCTCGAAACGGCCCTTCCATTTACCTTTTTTATTTTATTCCCTCTGGCTAAACCTGCTGCAGCTGCCGGAGAGCCAGCATATACATATTTAACACGAAGTGTATCCGTATTGCCTTCAAAATTGGCAGAGAAACCATAATCACCACCTACCCCGCCAAGTTGACTGGCAACGCTCCCATCATCAATGAAAGAATATTTATCCTTTCCTCCCGTACTAGGCAAAGCTTTAATGGCATTTAAAACCGCATTATTCGAAGTATATTGCCTCGGATTAAAAGAAGCGTAACTTGGCATCCCTACATTCCAAAAGTAAGTTTGCTGTGCATACAGGTAAATCGAATCTTTGGTCAACTCTTCCCTGGTTCCTGAAGCACCTTGCGGAACAGTATTGGCATCGGTATCGTTCGTCGATTTTTTACACGATGTTGTAAGCCCAATTACAATGATCAAAACAAACCAAAATGTGTTTTGCACAATAAATTTTCTAAGCATATTTATTTGTAAATTTCTAGTGACACAATATACGGCAAATTAATTAATTTAGATTGTTGCTCATCAAAATTATTCGCACCAACAACTAACGTCTGCTTAGGCGATAAATTGTTGCTGTTTAGTATGTTCTGAAAAATTTCTGCTTTAGGTTGGTCAAGTTCATCAACAAAATATACGGTAAGATATTGCTCCAGCCCATTCCACTCTGTTTGCTTAATTTTATTAAGTTGTTGCTCCGGATTACCAGCTGTTACAATAAAGATCTGTTTACGGTTTACAACCAGCTCCTGCATAAACTCAAGCATATTTTTAAAAAGCAGCAGCTTAAGCGGCAAACGGGCGTTTAAATGCAGGAGATCGAAATTGTATTTATATTTTTCATCAATCCCAAATTGCTTAGCTGTTTTTTCAAAAAGCATATCCGCTCCGTTATTTTCATATTCAGCCTGCATAAAATTGATTATGGGCTGCGCATTTTTTTGTTCCGTATATTCTATAAACTGTGCAAAAAGATAATAAACCTGTAACAGATAGTCTTTTTCAGGAAAAAGCACATTGTCTAACTCAAAAATGACAGCTTGTTTGTCTGTAACATATTGATACGCATCCATATTAAATTGTAAAAAGTTTTAGATCATTAGTATGGCTATAGCCAAAAACGCCATTCAGATTTGAAGATCCATTTTGAGGAAAAAGATGCTCTTCGGTTGAAAAAATCCGGTCACCATGAATAAACACCGCGAAATTTTGATGAATAACCTTTTCTGCAGTTAAGTAGTCGGCAATTACATCAGCATTGGGCAAAAGCACCTGGATTCCATACTCCCCAAAAAGCACAGCAGATTTAGCCAGCGGCACAACTTCATACTCGTGCAGAGGAATAATACAATCTATGGCTTCTGTAATGCAAAAATTTAGTAGAATATGAGCAATGCTATCTTTATTGAGCAGCCCTAATGATGAAAAGGCATAGTTTTCAGTAACTATCGCCGGTACATCACCATAATCGGCCAGTAGCACAAAATGGTTAGGGAACGCTTTTATCAGCTTCAAAGCCCTGGCATTGTTCCCCCCTGTGATCAGTATTTTCAAGATATAATAATTGAATAAATAATTTATTGATTAATGAATGTTTAAGTGATTGAATTAGAGAATGGTCATGACTTTATACAATCAAACCGTCTTTCATGCTCACTACACGGTCGCTGGTTTTCGCCAGGTGTTCGTTGTGCGTAACAATGACAAACGTTTGCTGGAAATTATCGCGCAAAGTCACAAACAGCTGGTGCAATCCTGCTGCATTTTCAGAGTCTAAATTACCTGAAGGTTCATCAGCCAATATAATTGACGGATTATTGATCAGCGCTCTGGCAATGGCCACCCTTTGTTGTTCCCCGCCAGACAATTGATTGGGCTTATGCTGCGCCCTATCTTTAAGTCCAAACAGATCTAACAGTTCAAGCGCCCTATTTTCAGCCTGCTTTTTACTGGTTTTAGCTATAAATGCAGGGATACAGATATTTTCTATAGCACTAAATTCTGGCAATAAATGATGGAACTGGAATACAAAACCTATATTCTGATTTCTGAAAGTACTCAACAAGTCGCCATTTAATTGATTTATAACTGTACCTTTTAATTCTACAGATCCTTCATCAGGCTTATCCAGTGTACCTAGAATATGTAACAAAGTACTTTTACCTGCACCAGATGGCCCAATAATACTTACGATCTCCCCTTTTTGTACTTCAAAATTTACCCCTTTTAAAATTTGCAGATTTCCGTACGATTTTCTTATTCCAGTGGCTTTTAGCATGGTTCAAATTTAGCAAAATGGTTTGTTAGTTCAATAGTTTATTGCCCAATGGTTTATGGGTTCATGATTACTGGTCTAATAGTTATATCGTTTATCGATTCATGAATAATTGCCTAATTTTTGATTAGCTCAAACCGACAATGGCTCAATAGCTATAAAAATTGATTATTGGCTAATGAATAAACCAATTCGTCTCCTTCAATTCAAACTATCAAACATGAAATATGTGTCCATTAACCAACTACTAACTACCATTAACCAATAAAAAACAAAAAAGATTTGGAGATATCAATTTTCTATTTAACTTTGAAAAACAAAGTACTTTTAAAATGAATACTCCGGAAGAACAATTAAATACCTTAAAAGATATCAGAAATATGATGGATAGGTCATCAAGATTTATTTCTTTGAGTGGTTTATCGGGTGTTTTTGCTGGTGTAATTGCCCTAATCGGTGCTTATTTTGCAAACGATGAAATTAATAAATTCATCAGTAAAAGGGGTTATGGCTATGGCGTAGATGGAGAAATGGACCTGGAATTTAACCTGATCAAACTGGGTATCTTTGTTTTAGTAATTGCCCTAGCTGGCGGTGTTTTATTTACCTATAGAAAAAGTCAGAAAAACAATCTTCCCATCTGGGATAAAACTTCTAAATCACTTTTGATTAACTTATTTATTCCTTTGTTTGCCGGAGGATTATTTATTATCGCTTTATTAACTAACCACCCTAATACCTCTAGTATCATCGCACCCAGCTGCCTGATTTTTTATGGCTTAGCATTGATTAATGCCAGTAAATTTACTTACAGTGATATCCGCTATTTAGGCTTTTGCGAAGTAATATTAGGCTTAATCTGTATGTTTTATACGGGTTATGGGTTAATTTTCTGGGCTTTGGGCTTTGGCTTGCTACACATAGTTTATGGTCTTTTAATGTATTTTAAATATGAGAGAGGTCAGTAAGAATGAAAAACCCGATAGCAGATTTAAATAAAATATTCGATAGCCGGATCAGGTTAGGTGTCATGTCTATGCTGGTGGTAAATAATGAAATTGGCTTTAACGACTTAAAGCAAATGCTGGAATTAACTGATGGCAACCTGGCCTCCCACCTGAATACTTTGGAACAGGCCGAATTTATTAAAGTACACAAAGGTTTTATTGGTCGCAAAACCAGCACCACCTACTCCATTACCGAATTGGGCAGGCAAGCTTTTAAGGCGCATTTAGATGCGCTAGAAAAAATGATCAGGAAACTATAAACATTTTTTTTTACCAATCACTTTGAAATTCAAAGCACTTTTAAAAAATGGGAACTGAAGACATACCTGAGCCTCAAATGAATTACTTAGGCAAAAGAATCGCTTACTATTCTGCCATCGTTGGCACCTTGATATTTTTCACCTACTTAATCTCAAACCTTTTCTTTTTAATGATAGCAGGAGCAGTTTTCATACTTGGAGCTGCAATTTTACACATCCTGGTGTTAGCGCTAATTATAGTAGAACTTATTTCTAATAAGGCCTATTGGAGAAACTCCTTATTAACAATCAGCTGTATGCTCTTAAATATTCCTTTGGTAATGCTCTACATTTTCATCTTAAGCTATTTCAATTTATAAACCTTAAACAAAATGAAAAATAAATCGAACCTTTTGCTACTATCTGTCCTACTGGGCGGCCTGCTGTTTACTTTCCTTTTTTGGGAAGAAAGACTTGCACTCAATCTGCTTATTTATAGCATATACCTGCTGGTAATCACTTTTATTAATCCGGAGGTAGTTAAGAGTACCAAACTTAAAATTTACGGTTCGGCACACCTGCTGGCAGCATTACTAGTGGTGATTAACAATTCCGATTTATCGTTGGTAACTTATTACATCAGCTTACTGTTATTTATCGGTTTTGGTCATCAACAACAAATCAGGACCATTTTTACTGCTTTTTTAGCAGCCATTCTACAGCTGGTAACGGTGCCGTTTAATGCGATGAAACACTTAAGTCAAATCAGTATCGGCAATGTGAGCCTTAAGCCCATTTTTACTTTGATTAAATACATTTTCATACCCATCATCATTGTAATCTTGTTTTCATGCCTGTATGCAGCTGCAAGTAATGTTTTTGCACATTATGCAGGAACCATCTTAACCAACATTGGCGATTTTTTAGATTACGTACTGCACTTCTTTTTTAAAGACCTGAGTTTTGAGCGCATCATGCATTTATGCCTTGGATTGGCCATAACAGGAGGTTTACTGCTGGCCTTTTTTGATAAAAGCCTCGAAAAAGCAGAACTAAAATGTAAAGAACAACTGGAAAGGATCAGAAGAAGTATCGGGCAGAAAACAATATGGTATAATATCGTACAAACGTTTACCGGCAACCTGCTAACACGGAAAATGGCGTTGAAAACCGAGTACATTGTGGGTCTCATCTCCTTCGCCGCACTTAACCTGTTATTGCTGATGTTAAATGCGATTGATATTACTACACTTTGGTTTGGGTATGAACCTTCAGGCAATTATTCGGGAGAACTGCACCAAGGTACAAATTCATTGATTTTCAGCATTGTAATGGCGATGGCCGTAATCCTTTATTATTTTAGGGGGAGTTTGAACTTTTACCAAAAAAGTAAAACGTTAAGGACATTGGCCTATTTCTGGATGATTCAGAATTTCATCCTGATCATATCAGTATTCATCCGTGATGGTTATTACATCGAATTTCATGGTTTAACCCATAAAAGGATTGGCGTGTTGGTATTTGCTATCCTTTGCATTATTGGTTTGGCAACGGTTTATCTTAAAGTAGCCAAACAGAAAACCATATTCTATCTTTTCAAAGTGAACGGAAATATCTGGTTTATACTATTATTAGCTTTTACCCTTGTGAATTGGGATGTTTTGATTGTAAAATACAACCTCAATCACGTTGATGCTGTTTCTATTGACCCTTACTACCTCACTTCTCTATCAGAAAAGACACTACCTATTTTAGATAAAAACCGGTCAAAAATACACCCTTCAACCAATAACAATTCGGAAATCGCCAAAGTATACCAGCCAGAAGAAGCTTTAATGAGAAAATTGGATCAACGGATTGATTATTTTAAAGAACGTTATAACCAGGAAAGCTGGTTATCATGGAATTTACAGGATTGGAATACGGCAGAATATTTTGGGTTGAATAAATAGTAACAGATGAAAAAGGTATTAATCTGGGGCTTATCAATTTTAGGAACAGGGATATTTCTTTATGTAGCCTATGTAATGTGGGCAATATGGGCATTTATGGGCGCAACGGATACTTATTATTCAAAAAAAGATCTAATTGAAAATTACCGTTCCAAAACAAGAGAGATTTATCAATTAAAAAAATATGCAGAACAAATCATCCCAAATGATAAGTCGTTAACGATAGAGTTTGAGAATGATGAAAAGCTAGCCATTTTCCATCTTTCAGACAAAAAAGGGAGGTCAAGCAATTGGAATATTAAAATAAGTGCTAAAAAAACAGACTCCCTACTAACTGAACTTGGGTGGACGAAACAAACCTTAATGCAGCTAAAAGAAAAAATGGATAATGCCAATTGTATATCTGTTGAAAGCGGTGAACCATTTACCATTGGTTACCAAAGAAGCGGCATGGGAATGTATTTCTATAACTTATTTGATAAACCGCTAACCGATAGCTTAAAAAAAGCATATAATGATGGTTGCATGCATATTCTATATAACGAAAAAGTGGCTTTAGAATTTGGTGGTGGTGCAATTGGCCAACAATGCTTCGAAGGTTATTTGAATAAAAAATAAACAGATAATGGACTTTTTAACATTTAAACTAATCGTTGCTTTTTTATTACTTTTTTCAGTTTCCTTACTTCCGTTAATACTCATTACAATCATTATAAGAAGAAAATGGAGGAAGAAATTAAAGTATGCTTTAATTATTCTTTTAACTAGCTTACAAGTGTCAATTTTTTATTCTGTCTTTATTGCTTTATATCCACCCGATTCTTTTTATATTGAAGAGTACAAAACTGTAATCGGCACTCCTGCTCCACCATCAGCAAATGTGGTTAAAAAATCGGCAAGCTATCCGGATTTTCATGGCAGCTACAATTCAGTTTCTTTAATAAAGCTTTCGGATTTAGATTTTACTTTTCTCAGAAACGAAATAAACAAAAGCAAAAATTTTGGAGAGGCTGATCTTATTTATACTGAAACACTTAACGATGTTCTAAATTCAGATAATGGCATCAAGCAAATTACTTGGAAAGAAAGAAAAAATGCTAAAAAAGACTGGCAACACCATTTCATAGGGTTTTTAGATCAGCAAAAAATGGTCATTATCTATTACGTAAACCACTAAACATTTTTTCCAAAATCCACTTATAATTAACCGCTCCACTCTTCCAGCCTCAGTTGGAATTTACCCCTGATGCAAATGGCATCGGGGGAATTAAAAATTAATTAGTTGTATATTAAAACATTAAAATCATGAAAAATCTACAGTCGACATTTAACTCACCAGGAACACGGATTGCCACTATACTCGGTGTTGTAGCCTTAGTTTTAAGCATTCCACTTGTTGCCATGCAATTTACCAATGAGGTAAAATGGGATTTAACCGATTTTATGGTAGCCGGCGCTTTATTGTTAAGTACAGGCCTCGCCATAGAACTGGTGATCAGAAACCTAAAAACCGGGACTTTAAGAACAATCATTTTATTGATTATTCTATTGGCTCTATTCCTGCTTTGGGCAGAGCTGGCCGTAGGTATTTTCGGGACACCATTTGCAGGAAGTAAACCGATGCCATTAACTATTTCGTTCCCGCAGATTTAAGATGGTTAACGCAGCGGAAATGTTTTTTTTTTTGCATTTGCAGGAACCAACTTTGTTTTTAAGCCTGATTGCAGCGGTAAGCCCGGAGCGTAGTGAGGACTTATAGCGGAAAGCAGGGCTACCAGCCGCCACCAGAAACTGCCCCATCACTTTCAAATAAAGAAGATCTGCTCAATCAGCCGGATACCATAAACCAGCGTACCTAACAAACACTAATTTCCCGTTTAACATAAAACGTTCATTTTCTTAAAAAATCGGTAATTTCTATTTGTTTAAAGGCTTTGAAATTGTAGCTTTGGGCAAATTTTATAGCAAATGAACCCGATGCTGTTAAAACAGTTATTTTGATAGTAGAGGCTCCATCTGACAGATAAAGAAAAAATATAAACAGATGAATATTCACGAATACCAGGGTAAACAAATATTAAAAAGTTTCGGTGTTAACGTTCAAGAAGGAATAGTTGCCGATACTCCTGAACAAGCTGTTGAGGCCGCTAAGCAACTGAAAACCGATTATAACTCTGATTGGGTTGTAATTAAGGCGCAAATCCACGCTGGTGGTCGCGGTAAAGGTGGTGGTGTTAAATTGGCCAAAAACCTTGAAGAAGTTAAACAACGTGCTACCGACATTATCGGCATGCAATTGGTAACCCCTCAAACCGGACCAGAAGGTAAAAAAGTGAACAAAGTTTTAGTGGCTCAGGATGTTTATTATCCAGGTGCTTCTGAAACTAAAGAATTCTATATCTCTGTATTGTTAGACCGTGCGAAAGGCCGCAATATCATCATGTACAGTACCGAAGGCGGTATGGACATCGAAGAAGTTGCTGAGCATACCCCACATTTAATCTTCAAAGAAGAAATCGATCCTAAAGTTGGTCTGCAAGGCTTCCAGGCGCGCAAAATCGCTTTCAACTTAGGTGTTAGCGGCAACGCTTTCAAAGAAATGGTAAAATTCGTTACTGCCTTATACAAAGCTTACGAAGCAACCGATTCTTCCATGTTCGAAATTAACCCGGTATTAAAAACTTCTGATGATAAAGTAATTGCGGTAGATGCTAAAGTAAATCTGGATGAAAACGGTTTATTCCGCCACCCTGATTATGCTGCCATGCGCGATGTTACGGAAGAAGATCCGATGGAAGTTGAAGCAAGCGCAAGCAACCTGAACTTCGTTAACCTTGATGGTAACGTAGGTTGTATGGTTAACGGAGCCGGTTTAGCAATGGCTACCATGGATATTATCAAATTAGCTGGCGGTGAGCCTGCCAACTTCCTTGACGTAGGTGGAACTGCAAATGCACAAACCGTTAAAGCGGCGTTTAATATCATTTTGAAAGATCCTAACGTTAAAGCCATCCTGATCAACATTTTTGGTGGTATTGTACGTTGTGACCGTGTTGCTCAGGGTGTTATCGATGCATACAAAGAAATCGGAAACATCCCTGTGCCAATTATCTGCCGTTTACAGGGTACAAATGCTGAAGAAGCTAAAAAATTAATCGACGAGTCTGGTCTACAGGTTTACTCGGCAATCGCATTAAAAGAAGCAGCTGATTTAGTAACCAAAGTGTTGGCTGGGCAAGCGTAATTTTTAAGATTAAAGGTTAAAGGCCAAAACTTAAAGCAATATCATATTTCAAAACCTTTCAGTGCACGCTGGAAGGTTTTTTTATTCTCATCTTTTATCAAAAAAAATCATCATCGCCCGTCGCACAACTAAACGGAGAGATCTAATTGAACAGTTTTTTTTGAAAATGTACGGTTCTGCTGCTATGGCGGCCTCCTGTCCTGCTATCCCTCCAAGTCCTCACTCATACTTCGCTTCGGGCTTTCCGTTCTATCAGGTTTATTTAACAAAAAACAGTAGTGCTAATGGGTAGTCGGGATTTGCAATCCCGTCTGAACGAGTTGTGAATTTGCAATCCACGCTAAAAGATTAAAGCAAATTCAGCATTCAACCTGCAAATTCTATCAACTTCCGAAATATTGACGAATGAATGCCATATTATATTCCGGAAGTCATTCGGCTCGGAATTCAAGAATATCACCAGGCTGACAATCCAAAACTGCACAGATGGCTTCTAATGTCTCCAAACGGATCGCCTTCGCCTTGCCTGTTTTCAGGATAGATAAATTAGACATCGTAATCCCTACCCGCTCACTCAATTCGGTAAGCGACATTTTACGCCGGGCAAGCATCACATCTAAATTTATAATTATGGGCATTTTGAATCGGTAAAGTTAGAAATGTTTTCAACTAACCTAAATGGTTAAATCGTTTTCTTGTTTAAGTTTTCTCGTGTACACAATGAACTGGTAAGTTGCATTTGCCAGTATAATCAAGCCCATTGAATAAAGACTGGAAAAGCCGTGTGTATGGTCATGTTTAAATGATCCACCAGTTAAATTACCAACATATTCATCCATCACCGTTATGCCTCCGATGCTTATAGCCAAAAATAAAAACATCACGATCACCAATAACTGATAAATATTCTGTTCTTCAAGCCTATCAATATTAATCAGCCTATACCTGATGGCCAATAAAATGGCGCTACCTAAAATGAGAAAAAAAACAACTCCTGCACCACCATCATCAAAAATTTGATTTTCAAGGGCAAGCGATTGCTTCAGGCTGGGCCTTAACTGTATCTTTCCTACTCCGCTATTGGTAAAATTAAACCCCTTAATATTTAGTTTGCTTACCGGTGCATTCCTGACCACATTAATAGTTAAACTACCTTTGTTGAAATCTATAACAGCATAAATAAAATGTGCAAAGACAGAAACCAAGGCATAAAAAATCAGGCTGTAAGCCGAGTTTCTCAGAATTTTTATTGTGTTGCTCATGGTTAAATCGTTAAATCGTTTTCTGCCTGAATTTCTATGCCACTGTTTACCAGCTGTACAATAACGAAAAGTATAATGGACATAAAAAACCATACATCAGCGCCGCCAAGATTTAATGATTGAAGATTGGGTGTCTCAATTCCGTGTGCCCCTAACGAAATGATATACTTATTGCCTGAATAGGTGAACAACCCTATCCCTAGCGCTAGAAAAGCTTCTTTTGAAATAAAATGCCTTAATTCTATACCGAAAGGCTGAGTAATACTGATTTTTTTCTGGGTAAAAACTTTTATAATCAAATAGAATATTATGGCTTTTAATACAGCTACAATAATAACTACTGTAGAGATAACAAGAAAATATCCCTGATCGAGTTTGTAGACACGAGCTAAATAATCTGCGCCATCCCAAAAATTGCGTACTCCATGCGCATGTATACACAATATAGTAACCATGTTTACCAGCATTCCGCCTGCTTCAATACATAGTGCAGTAAAAATTACCCAGGAAAGCACCTGTAACACCTTGAAAATCAGCTTACTTTTTATTTTAATTTCCATAGTTATATTTCATTTTAAAAGGTTTGTGTTAAGATTTGACCTGTAAATGGTCGAGTCGTTTTTCCTTTATTTTTTATTTCTTATCAGGATTGCCAAAACATAGAAAACCGCCATAGACAACAAAGAGGGCGCATAAAATAGTTGAGGTGAAATGTCTTTCCAATATTAAATCCCATAGCATCTAAAAAAATTCAAGAAGTAGAAAACTGCATTGATACCTAACCATCTGACAAAAGTTCTTAAGCTCAAAATCAGCTTGTCAATGGCAGATGCAGTTTTAGCTTTAAAAAAAGAAATTTAAGAAACGTCATATTTATTCAATTAATTACTCAACAAACATAAAAAAATATTTATTACAAATCAAAATAAATTTATTGAATTACAATAAATAAATATTATAAAGCAGTTATATCAGGATATTTCAAACAAAATAGATCGAAAACTTTATTGGAATGATTTTTGTTGTAAGTAAAAATATAAAAAACATGTGCAAACGGTAACATTTTCAGCATTTTATCCTTTCGGATTGCCATACAATTTCGTAACTTTGCACACTTCAATAATTAAAGAGCACACAAAACGTATAAATGAGACAACTCAAGATAACGCAATCCATTACCAACCGTGAAAGTCAGTCGTTAGATAAATACCTGCACGAAATTGGTAAAGTAGATTTAATAACAGCAGAAGAGGAAGTAATTTTAGCAAGGAAGATTCGTGAGGGCGATCAGGCTGCATTAGAGCGCTTAACAAAAACCAACCTGCGTTTTGTTGTGTCTGTTGCAAAACAATATCAGAATCAAGGTTTAACGCTAGGCGACTTAATTAATGAGGGTAACTTAGGTTTGATTAAAGCGGCTAAACGTTTTGATGAGACTAAAGGTTTCAAATTCATTTCTTACGCTGTTTGGTGGATCCGTCAATCTATCTTGCAGGCTATTGCCGAGCAAAGCCGTATTGTACGTTTGCCTTTAAATCAAGTTGGTTCCTTAAGTAAAATCAGTAAAGCTTTTTCTAAGCTAGAGCAAGAATATGAGCGTGAGCCTTCTCCGGAAGAATTAGCAGATATTTTAGAAACAACTGTAGACAAAATCTCAGATACTTTAAGCAACTCTGGCCGTCACGTATCCATGGATGCTCCTTTCGTTCAGGGTGAAGAAAACACATTATTGGATGTATTGGAAAACCATGAACCAAATACAGACAGTTCATTAATCAACGAATCTTTATCAGAAGAGATTAAACGTTCATTATCTACTTTAACGGAAAGAGAAAGAGAAATTATTGTTTTATTCTTTGGCCTGGGGTCTAACCACCCTCTTTCTTTAGAGGAGATTGGTGAGAAATTTAATTTAACACGCGAGCGCGTTCGCCAGATTAAAGATAAAGCGCTACAACGCTTACGTCATACTTCAAGAAGCAAAATCTTAAAATCTTATTTAGGATAAGAGATTAGATTTATACTAATAAACAAAAAAAGATCGGCTAATGGCCGATCTTTTTTTGTTTATTAGTAGATTTCTCCGCTACGGTCGAAATAATGATCACACCCTACCAACTTAATTGCCATTACTCACTAATATAAATAATTAATTTTCAGGCATTTATAAAGAGTAATCGTTTCAGTATCTTTTCTAAAAAATAGACCCTGAAATAAATTCAGGGTGACGACCAGATCATAAAAAACTTTATAAAATATCTTCAGAAAAAATGATTAATCGAACTCAGGTGCGATCATTTTTTGTTCACGTACAACTAAATTTATCGTTATGATTTTATATCTTTAAATCATGCCGATTGGTTTACTCAAAAAATCCTTAACGATATACAAATCCATATATTTATGGAATATATCGGTTAGCTTACTCACATCGGTATTTTTCATTTTAAATGGTTTTAAGGAGCCAGGGATTTACATTTCTGCCCTACTCATCAAATTTATCGGCTGGTTATTTTCTGTAGCCATATACTTCCTGTTTTATCAGTCTACTGCATATTATTTCAAAAATCAGGGCATAGGATTTAGAAAAATCATGATCAACCTGGTTTTATATGACTTAATGGTTTTTATCGGAATTTTAATTGTATCATCAACATGCAGGAACTTTCTATCGACAGTGTTAACCAATCTTTTGCAGACCGCGAAGTACTGAGCAGTGTTTACTTAAACTGTAAAATTGGCGAAGTAGTTGGTTTATTGGGCAGAAATGGATCGGGTAAATCAACCTTATTAAAAATTATTTTCGGGAGCTTAAAAGCGAACTTCAAGTACCTTAATATAAATAATATTGTATATGAAAAAGGTTATCTATCTAAGAACCTGTCCTATCTGCCCCAGGATAATTTTATTCCAAAACAGATCACTGTTATGCAGGCCATTCATACCTTTTGCAAAATAAAACAAGCTGATTTAAAGCAAATTGAATTTGTAGACAATCATTTAAATGCTAAATTCTATGATCTATCCGGTGGAGAACGCAGGTTTATAGAATGTTTATTATTGATTTACAGCGATGTGCAATATGTACTTCTTGATGAGCCATTCTCGCAATTATCGCCATTATGGATAGAAGAGTTAAAAAAGCATATTAATAAATTAAAAGCTGATAAAGGCTTTATTATTACCGATCATTACTACAAATCTATCCTGGATGTTTCTGATCGCATTGTACTGCTGCATAATCAATGTAATTACACTATCAATAATGAAGAAGACCTGGTAACTTATGGTTATCTCACAGGCTTTACCGTTTAAATTTAAAGACTCTGTCGTGCTGAATGATTTCAGCTTCTGTTTCTCTCTTTCAATAACTCAAAAAGATCCTGAAACAAGTTCGGGATGATAAAAAAATCCATTCAATGCAATCTGTTCAGATAGTTTCTTCCATCCTTAAAAATAGAATAAAGACCCTGAAACAAGTTCAGGGTGACAATCATTTTGGATAACGATTTTTTTAATGTTTAAAACAACAAGTGTTTAACCGTTAATCCATTATTAATTAATTGTTTCAATGAATCGATACCAATACGCAAATGCGTTTCTACATATTTTTCGGTTACAGTGCTGTCACTCTCTGCCGTTTTAACACCTTCAGGGATCATCGGTTGATCGGATACCAAAAGTAATGCACCAGCTGGGATTTTATTCGCAAATGCAGTGGTAAAAATTGTTGCTGTTTCCATATCTACCGCCATCGCCCTCAAAGTTTTCAAGTACTTTTTAAATTCTTTGTCGTGTTCCCAAACCCTGCGGTTGGTGGTATAACAGGTTCCGGTCCAGTAATCTCTTCCGTGATCGCGGATAGTAGTCGAAATGGCTTTCTGCAAGGCGAAGGCCGGCAAGGCAGGCACTTCTGCAGGCAGATAATCATTTGAGGTACCTTCGCCCCTGATTGCCGCAATTGGCAGGATTAAATCACCCAACTGGTTTTTCTTCTTTAAACCACCACACTTACCCAAAAACAGTACAGCTTTAGGTTTAATCGCTGTTAATAAGTCCATCATGGTTGCTGCCAGCGGACTTCCCATACCAAAGTTGATAATGGTGATACCGTTCGCGGTAACACTTTGCATAGGCTTATCTAAACCCATAATCGGCGCGTTATCATTCCACTCCGAAAACATGCTCACATATTTACTGAAATTGGTCAACAGGATATAATCGCCGAATTGATCTAATGGTCTGCCAGTATAACGTGGCAACCAGTTTTTAACAATTTCGTCTTTCGATTTTAATCCTGATTTAACAGGACTTTCTACTTCTTTTACTTTTTTCGATTTCGCTACAATTTCTTCGTCTTTTTTAATATCTTTTTCTTCGTTCATACTTTTTAGTTTAGAGCCTTGCGCCCGGCGCATAGCGTTAGCAATACTATATTACAAAAAATCCTCCCGCTTTTTGCGGGAGGATTTGAATTTTTATGCGGCCTGCAACTTTTTAAAGTCGGCCTTTTCAAATTTTTCTATCGCATAATCGAGATTGATGTGCAACTCCTTCACATCAGTCTGTGTTGGGGTATCAAACATCGCATCCAACATAATCGCTTCGCAGATTGATCTTAAACCACGGGCACCCAGTTTGTATTCCATTGCTTTATCCACAATAAAATCTAAAACTTCATCCTCAAAAACCAGCTTCACATCTTCGTAAGCAAAAAGCTTCACATACTGTTTGATCAATGAGTTTTTAGGTGCGGTTAAAATGTTTCTTAAAGATTCTTTATCGAGAGGGTTTAAATGAGAAAGAACCGGTATACGGCCAATTAATTCTGGAATTAACCCAAACGATTTCAAATCCTGAGGTGTAATATACTTATAAAGGTTTTTAAGATCCAATACGGTCTCATCTTTCTTTACTTTATATCCTACAGCCTGTGTGCGTAAACGATTGGCAATTTTACGTTCAATACCATCAAATGCACCACCACAAATGAATAGAATATTATTGGTGTTTACCGGAATCATTTTCTGATCCGGGTGTTTACGTCCGCCCTGCGGTGGAACGTTTACCACCGTACCTTCTAATATTTTCAATAAAGCTTGCTGAACGCCTTCACCCGATACATCGCGTGTAATAGAAGGATTGTCACTTTTACGCGCTACCTTATCTACCTCATCAATGTAAACAATACCACGTTCTGCAGCAGTTACATCATAATCCGCAGCCTGTAGCAATCTCGTTAAAATACTCTCCACGTCTTCACCAACATAACCTGCTTCTGTTAAAACAGTAGCATCGCAGATACAAAATGGCACATGCAGAATTTTCGCAATGGTTTTAGCCAAAAGCGTTTTACCTGTTCCGGTTTCGCCCACCAGCATGATATTCGATTTTTCGATCTCAATCTCGTCTTTATCAATTTTTTGATTTAAACGTTTGTAGTGATTGTAAACAGCAACAGAAAGCACCTTTTTAGCATCATCCTGACCAATTACATATTGATCGAGGTGTTGTTTAATTTCAAGAGGCTTTAATAAATTTATCGCCTCCTGAATATTTTTTGTCCCTTTGGTTCCTAATTCCTGGGCAAGCAACTGATTGGCCTGGGTAACACATTTATCACAGATAAATGCATCCATGCCTTCAATCAGCATTAAAGTTTCATGCTTGCCAGAATGGCAGAATGAGCAACGGGATTCTTTATTTTGTTTCGCCATCTTTTTTTGCGTTTCTCGATAATACTTCATCAACCATACCAAAACCTTTTGCCTCATCGGCAGTCATCCAGTAATCGCGATCTGAAGCTTTCTCTACCCAATCATAAGTTTGACCAGAGTGTTCTGAAATAATATCGTATAATTCTTTTTTCAATTTCAACATCTCTCTTAAGTTGATCTCCATATCAGATGCCACACCCTGTGCACCTCCTGATGGTTGGTGGATCATTACTCTTGAGTGCGGTAAAGCAGCTCGTTTACCTTTGGCACCGGCTACCAATAAAACAGCCCCCATTGATGCGGCCATACCTGTACAAATGGTTGCTACATCTGGCTGGATATATTGCATGGTATCATAAATACCTAAACCTGCGTAAACTGAACCACCTGGCGAGTTAATGTAGATCTGAATATCTCTATCTGCATCTGTTGATTGTAAAAACAACAACTGCGCCTGGATAATATTGGCATTCTGATCATAAATCGCATCACCTAAAAAGATAATACGGTCCATCATCAATCTTGAAAAAACATCCATCTGTGCTACGTTCAGCTGGCGTTCTTCAATAATATATGGCGTCATGCTCTTAGGATTCAAATTAGCCTGTGCAATAAATTTATCTACGTGTAAACCGCCAATTCCCTGATGTTTAACGGCAAATTTCCTGAATTCTTGTGAGTCTATGTTCATGAGTTATAGAGTTTGGCGTTTTGCGATAAGCGTTTTATTAGCCTAAACCAAATACGCGGGTTATTTTAATAAATATTTCCTGAAGTTGGTTAATTTCCGTGCCAATTTATCTAATTCTTCCAGATAATCATTCAACTCTGTGTCAGAAATATATTTTCTCCGTTCTAAAACTACTAAAATATTTGCATTCTCAAACGTAGAACGATGTGCAATATTCAGATAATGAGCGAATTCCTTATTGGAAACCGAACCTGACCCCTCGGCGATATTATTGGATATGCTAAGAGCAGCCCCATTGAGCTGCTCTGCAAATCTGTATTTTTTATCAACTGACAATCGGTCAGCTATATCTAGTAATTTATCAGTTAACTCGATTGATAACTGCCAAACTTCGAGCGATTGAAATTTAAATTGTGCCATAACTAAATATAGCAATAGCACAATCATTTACAAAACAGCTTAGGCACTTTGCTAAACGCTTAGCGCCACACGCTAGCCGCTTTTACTTTTTCTCCACTAGCGCCACAAACTTATCGTAATCAATATCTTTTTGCTCTAAAGTAACGACAGATTTGATTTGTTCGAAAGTTTTTAATGCTTTTACCTCTTCGAAAACACGGTTTGCATTTTCTTTTTCCTGTAAAAACTGAACAGCATACTGCGCCAATTGATCTTCAGGAAGCGGACTTGGGCTGTACATTCTGAATTGTGCATCTAATTTAACTTTAGCCGCCTGAACTACATCCTCATATTTGATTTCGATACTGTTATCTTTAATGATTTTATTTTCGATTAAAGTCCATTTAAGGTTTTTAGCGAAATCATCATAACCTTCAGCTAATTCTTCGTCTGTTAATTTCTCGTTTGTAGCTTTTAACCAACGACGTAAAAATTCATCAGGCAATTCAAACGTGTGCTTAGCTAAAAGTGCTTCATAAATATCGTTAGATAATTTACGCTCAGCATCTTGTTTAAACATACTTTCTACCTCTTCGGTAATTTTAGCTCTGAAACCTGCTTCGTCAGTTACCGTACCCTCACCAAATAATTTATCAAAAAACTCCTGGTTTAAGTCTGATTCTTCTAAACGGTTAACATTTTTAACATGAAGTTTGAAATTTGCTTTCAATTCAGCTGCTACTTCTTCCGGAATGTTTAAAGCTTTAGCAGTTACAGCGGCATCTTCAAATGCTTTTTGAATGTCGACAGTTACTTCATCATCTTTCTTTAAACCAATGAGCGATTTAAGAATCTTTTTATCTTTAATTTGATCTAAACGAACACTTGCAGTACTGGTAATACCGCCTTCAACAGCAGTACCATCTTCAGCTACCTGGGTTAACTCGGCATAAAGCACATCACCATCAGCCGAAACTTCAGGATTGGTCATTTTACCGTAGCTACGACGGATATTTTTGATACGGCTTTCTAAAGTTTCCTGATCAGCTTTGATCACGTATTCTGTAAATTTATCTTTAGATGAAAGATTTACTTCAAATGCCGGTGCTAAACCTAACTCGTAATCAAACTCGAAATCATCTGTATTATCCCATTTAAATTCACGCTCATCGTCCGTTTTAGGAAGGGGTTGACCTAAAATTTCTAATTTTTGCTCAGCAATATAGTTAGATAAGGTATCGTTTAACAAATTGTTCACCTCTTCTACTAAGATACTTTTGCCATACATTTTTTTAATGTGGGCAGCAGGAACCATTCCTTTACGGAAACCAGGTAATTGTGCTTTTTTAGCTTGATCTTTAATGGCTTTCTCTACCTTTCCAGTGTAATCAGCAGGTGCGATCTTGATTTTTACAACAGCATTTAAGTTGCCGGTTTTTTCCTGTGTAATATTCATTTTTTCTGAGATATATTAAGATGTGCTTTAGATCGGCGCATTGAAATATGATAAAAACATATGTCGACAGAACCGAAACAGTACATCAATTTTTATTAATCAATGTTTTTTAAAAACAAAACCGTTCCGATGTTAACATCGGAACGGCCTTTATCTTGTTGTGCGGAAGAAGGGACTCGAACCCCCACGCCGTGAAGCGCCAGATCCTAAGTCTGGTGCGGCTACCAATTACGCCACTTCCGCAGTTAGGATGTTGTAAGGACTGCAAAGATAGAAACAAGATTGGATAATCAAAAGGCATTGAAGATATTTTAGAGGTTATTCATCAAAACAAACGCTAACTCATTAATATTTAAGGAGAAAATTTTACAAGTAGAAGCATTTTCTAAAAGTTTACATCCTCTTCAAAAGGCTTTACCCACTGCTTAATTATATTTCAGCAGGTGAAGACAACAGCCAAAACGAAAAATAAAAGCTCTTTTGGAAAGCAGATTAACCTAAAGGTTGGTTTCCAACTGATCTTCCTTCACATGCATAGAATACAAAACGTTCCTTAAGAAACGAAAACGCCAATTTTGCAATTGGCTACCCAGGGGTCGTCCAGATGGGACGGTCTGGAAATTTCCTAACCATTGGTGTCTGCAACGATCGCCCTTAAAATATTTAGGATGCCAAACATTATTACGCAGACGAAAATGTTAATTTCTCATCGATGATTTATTTTGTAGGAACAGAATTTAATTTTTTTGAAAAAAACCGTTCTGGATCATTAGAACGGTTTTAAACTATTGTGCATCTAACGGTAAAGAATTTGAACAATTTTCTAAAGGATTTACTTTTATTTGATGATCTCACAGCTATTTAAATAACCCGTAGCGAACCTTATCAGACTTTTGCCGGATGTGATTGCATTCCTTTCAAAATCCTAAATGGGTTAATGCACAACGAGAAGGATTTTTGGGCGGATATATAACCAGCTTGAAATAAATCATAATTCGTTACTGTTACCATAGCTTGATTTTAAGTTAAAAATGCAGGTGAGGCTGCAATACGGTCTGACAATACTATCTCAATCGTTCAAACCGCTTCCACCAAAGCGCTCTGACCAACCTAAAGCAGTAAGTTTAATATGAAGCCGGTTAATGCGACAGTTTAAACATAAAGCGTTACAAATATTTATCCTTTACTTTATAACCTCCTATACTTTGTTTTGCAACTGTGATGGCATAGACAGTCACGCTCATACTCATTATTTAACTTTAATAACCACTTTCCCTTTCGCTCGGCCAGATTCCACATAGGCCAACGCATCGTTAGTTTTCTCAAATGTAAATAACTTATCAATCACAGGTTTAATAACCCTCGCCTCTATTAGTGATGTGATTTTTGAAAGTTGACTGCCTTCTGCCCTCATCAATAGAAAGCGAAAGGTTACATTAGCTTTTTTTGCTTTTTTCTTAGCGCCAGAACTTAGAAGCGTTGTCACGAATTTCAGATACCATGGCAAGCCAATCTCCGCTGCAAATTCGGGTGTTGGGGGGCCAACCAATGATATCAGCTGCCCGCCTGCTTTCAGGATACGGAATGATTTGTCGAGGATTTTGGTGTCACGATTACTATGTATAACTAAATCATAATCTTTCAATAAGGTTTCAAAATCCTGTGATTTGTAGTCGATGACGAGGTCGGCACCGAGTTTTTTAACCCAATCAGCATTGACGGCACTCGTCGTGGTAGCAACATATGCACCTAAATGTTTGGCCAACTGGATGGCGAATGTACCCACACCACCGGAACCTGCCTGAATGAAAACTTTCTGACCTTTTTTAACATTCCCGATCTCAACAAGCGCCTGCCAGGCGGTTAAGCCGATCAATGGAATGGAGGCGGCTTCATCCATGGTCAAATTTTTAGGTTTTAAGGCTAAATCGCCTTCACGAACCGCAATATGTTCAGCAAAAGTACCGATCCGGTGATCGCCCACTCTTGAATACACTTCATCACCGATTTTGAACCGGCTGACTTTTGAACCAACTTTAGTTATCACACCTGCCAGGTCATGGCCGTTTATGAATGGTGGCTTGTAGGGTAAAAACAATTTGAAATCACCGTTTCTGATAAGCGAATCCAATAAATTTACACCTGCTGAGTATACTTGCACCAATACCTCATTTTCCTTTAAAGCTGGTTCCGGTAATTCGGTAAGCCGTAATTTTTCTTTTTTGCCGTAGCTTTTTACGATGAATGCCCGCATGATTTTTAGTTTTTTAATTATTTTTAGTATTGTAATGATTTTATGATGCTATCACCGCACGACTTTGCTTGGGGTTAACCAAGCCAAAAGCCAACTTTGGAAAAAGCCGGTTAACGATATAAAGCGCTTTCGTGTCGCCAACCCTGATCGTAAAATGATCTTTCTTCAAACCTCGAATAAGTGCTTTCACCAAATCTTCCGAAGTCATTTTTTTACCGTTCCGCTCAGCCGTCATTTCGGTAGCTACAACAGGTGGTAAAAGTTCGAACACTTTCACGCAGCTATTCAAAATTTGCAGGTGCTTTCTCAACGTTTCGGTATAAAACCGCAAAGCAACTTTGGATGCTGAATAAGTAGCTTCCAGTAATGAGGGTACATAGCTGAGTATAGACGTGGTATTGATAATAGCACTTTCCTTCCTTGACTTCAGCATATCCATGAACAGGTTATTAAGCCGGATCACCCCGAAGTAGTTTACGTTCATTTCGTAAGCAGAGTCCTCAAAATGCCGGTCGTTTGCTATTCCCAGGTTGATCGGGTCGGTTAACACCCCTGCGTTGTTATATAAGATATCTATGCCGCCGAGTTGCTGTACCTGGTTAAAAAGTTTTTGCGTGTCACCGGTATCTGAGACATCACTTTTAATGGCCGTAATTGCCGGGTACAGCTTCTTTGCTCCATCTAATTTTTCCTGGTTCCTGCCGGTAATGATCACACTGGCACCATTGGTTAAAAATTGTCTTGCTGCTTCCAGCCCGATACCAGATGCGCCACCCGTGATCAATACCGTTTTCCTTTTAATTGCATAATATACTTTTTAATATAAATGTTATTTTGATGCGTTAACCGACTTCAGAATGGATTTTTCGAACAGCTTATAGGCGAAATGTTGCAGCAGAAGTATCATCGATGCCCCTTTTCCGACAGGGAAGCCAAACGTTGGATTTTTTTCCCTTACTGCCCGCAGCAAAGCATCGATAACCGGTGCAGGTTCGGGTGCCTGATCAAATGTCTGCTGGGTGTACGCAACAACTTTTTTTCTGAACAGGTCATAATCTGCGATATTTTTCCCTGTTGCCACCATTCCGCTTTCGCCTATATTAGTTTTAAAACTCATTGGCTCAACCATGACCACTTTGATGTTGAACTGGTTCAATTCAAACCGAAGCGACTTGAAATAGCCTTCGAGAGCATGTTTGGAAGCCGCGTAATAGGATACATATGGAAGGCTCACTAAACCGAGTAGGGAACCGACGGTAATAATTTTTCCATGTTTTTGCTTCCTGAAATAGGGCAGCAACTCGTTGGTTAGTTTGATGGTTCCCCAAAAGTTAGTCTCAAACTGCTGTTTGCCTAACTCAATAGAGGTTTCTTCGGCAAGTCCGTTAATCAGGTAGCCCGCGTTATTGATCAGCACATCCAATGTTTCAATCTCGCTGAACAGTTTCTTACTAAAGGATACTATAGAATGGTCATCATTCAGATCCAATGGCAGTAACTTAAATGGCACTGTCGACTTGTGCTTTTCCGGGTTACGGCTTGTGCCGATTACCTGGTAGCCATTTTCATGGAGCTTGGCGGCGACAAGCAGCCCGATGCCCGATGAGGCACCGGTGACTAATACCGTTTGTTTCTTTAATTTCATAATCTTTTATTTTAGACTTTTTAGTATATTTTATATTAAAAAAAATTAGAGCGCATAGCCCTCTAATTCCGACTTAAGACTCTTGAGTAAACTTGCCATGGGTTTTGCTGTATTCATGGCTCTGCACATCACAACAGCACCCTCAACGGCAGATACTGCCTTAAAAGCGTAAACAGCAGGATCAAGTTTGCTAGAAAATTCACCGTTTTCAATACCCTGATTCAAAATGCTGACAAACAATTCCTGGCCATGGCGTATGACACCCGCAATCTTTTCCTTTATCGCCGGAAAGTTATCATCTGATTCTACTGCTAGATTAAATATAGGACATCCGCCTTTGAGGTAAGTATTTAAAGGGTCCTTATAAAAATCGAGAAAAGCAAATACCTTAGCCTTTGCTGTTTTACCCTTACTGATGGTGAACGACATTTTTTCTCTGTTACTATTCAGCATGTGATCAACAACCTGCCGGGCCAAATCTTCCTTACCTTCAAAATGACCGTAAAGACACCCTTTAGTCAGTTTCGTAGCAGCAAGCACATCGTCAATATTAGCCCCGGATATCCCTTTCTGATTAAAAATAGGGGCCGCTGTTTCCAAAATGAATTGTTTTGTTCTTTCGGCTTTGGTAATCATATCAATAAATTTTACCCCACAAAAATATACTAAAAAGTTTAATTAAAAAAACTTTTTAGTATATTTCACAAGATAATGTTTAATTAAAGTTGATCTGCAGTTAAAAGCTTAGTCATAAAACCAATAACCAAGAGTCAGAAATACAGCATGCAAGACAGCAATTTGACCACTTGAATCAAAAACTTTCAAAAAGCAAGAGATTTATTATTGTCCTGAGATATAGATGCAAGTGATTATCATACTGTACAAAGTAATATGGGGGTTAAGATTTACCGACTTGAAGCCAAACAAACTTCGTATATCAAACCTAACCTCAACGTCGAAAATCTATTAGATAATGCAAGAGCAAATGTTTCTCGATTGGACGCGCTTACCTGCAAGACACTGTAAATCAAAAAAGAAAGATTGTTGGTTCGATTTTCCCTAAAAATTAGTTTTACCACGGCTTGAGTTATCGAACCACTAAAGTGAACAAAGCATTGCTCATCCTATCCTCGCTCTCTAACAATTTAAATGGCAAAAAAAAGGGACAAATCATTCATTTGACGATTTGTCCCATAAGGTGCGGAAGAAGGGACTCGAACCCCCACGCCGTGAAGCGCCAGATCCTAAGTCTGGTGCGGCTACCAATTACGCCACTTCCGCAGATAGGATGTTTTAAGGACTGCAAAGATAGAAACTAAATCGAAAAATCAAATTTTTCTGAATGATAAAAATTTAATTAGTGATGATCTTTGAGACACAGGTCATGGAGTTAATCAAAACGCCGACCAAAGATAGTACCTGGTAAACCCAACTTAATGCCTGCTTTCTATTTTATTTAAAACTTCACAAGTGTTACCTCAACCAGTTCCGGCCCACCATCAACAGGATAACCGATAACTTTTTTTCCTTTAATCGTAACCTTTTTATCTAAATACGAATCAAGATTTAGGGTTTCACTTTTTAAGGCATATGTTTTATTGTCGGCTTTTAATACATGCGTACCGTATTGAAAAGTGGTTATTCCAAGTTTTTCAATAGTTCCGTTTGCGGTAACCGTACCGGATTTTTCTGCATTTTTAATTGAACTGCAACCAGAAATTGCCGTTACGAATAAGGCTAATATTAATATTTTTTTCATCGGATTATGTTTTAGTATTAATGAGGCATTATGATTCTTTTAACAATGATATTACTGTATGATAACGAATTAAATTAAAGATATGCTACAGATTAGATTATAAAAATTTGACCTTAAAGGCTCACAATTTGCTTCTGAAACTCAAAGAAATATTGAACAGCTTTAACTAAACGACTTCCATACCAGCTAAACATTTCGCCGTCAACCAATACAATTTTAGCATTTGGAACGGCTGCCCGGATTTCTTCTATATGTTTTTCGCTGAAAGGATAAGGTTCTGATGAAAGCAGAATCAGTTCGCAGTTTAAAGTTTTCAGTTCCTCGAGTTTTACTTCCGGATAGCGTTCCTGATTGATGACATTAGTCATACCGTTGGTTAGTAAAACATCATCAATAAATGTATTTTTTCCAGCGGCCATATAAGGCTTCCGCCAGATGAGATAGGCGACCCTTTTATCTATTTTGTTTTGAAGCGCAAGTGTTTTGAGGTCATTGAATCCGGCTGATATCAGATGATTGAGATAACTGGCTTCTGGCTGCCGGTTTACCAGCTCCCCTATCTGCCCAATGGTTTTCATCGCATCATCCAAAGCAAAGATATCACTCATCCATACGGGAAAATATCCGGCTAATTCTTCAATATCGCTTTGCGTATTTTCTTCTTTGTTGCCGATAATGAGATCAGGCTTTAAATCTTTAATTAAATCAATATTCAGTTTTTTTGTTCCACCTACTTTGGTGCGTGCAGCAAACTTTTCTATCGGATGAATGCAAAACTTAGTTAAACCGATAATTTCTGCATCAAGCCCCAGATCAAACAGCAGCTCTGTTTGTGAAGGAACAACAGAAATGATGCGCTTGGGTGGGAAATTAATCACAATCTCCCTTCCCATTTGGTCTGTAAATGTTTTTTGCATAGCGCAAAGGTAATTAACCATAGATAAAAAGGATTAATTCTCCCGGAAATGATGTTAAGCTCAAACCGCCACATCTTCTTTTATAAGGCCATCGGCAATATGTAATATCCGTTTTCCATATTGTGCATTTTTTTCTGAATGGGTAACCTGTATGATGGTAATCCCCTCCTCTTCATTGAGCTTTTTAAAGAGACCCATAATTTCTTCGGCCTGGGCCGACTGCAAATTTCCCGTAGGCTCATCAGCCAGAATAATGGAAGGCTGTGCTGCCAAAGCTCTTGCTATGCCAACCAACTGCTGCTGACCGCCTGACAACTGATTAGGAAATAAATCTTTTTTAGCCACGATGTTAAACCGGTCGAGCAGATCGGCTATCCTACTGGCCCGTTCGGCACCAGCCACTTTCTTATATAAAAGCGGTGCTTCAATGTTTTCGTAAACCGTCATCTCATCAATTAAATGGTAAGCCTGAAACACAAAACCGATATGGTTGCGGTACAGTTCAATTCGTTTACGCTCATTTAAACCGGTTACATCTTCGCCCATAAAATAATAATTACCATAAGTGGGTTCTTCTAACATGCCAATAATGTTAAGTAATGTAGATTTTCCGGCACCCGATGGCCCCATAATAGAAACAAATTCGCCCTGGTTAATGGTCGTGGTGACCAAGCGTAACACATAATTTTTAACGCCTTTATTAGCGTAATACTTTTCGATATTGGTAAGTTGTATCATATTTTATTGTTGAGCGCAATGCGTTTGGCGGTTAGCGAAAAATCGACCTTAAAGCCAAACGCTATACGCGAGTTTTATTCATATTTAAGTGCATTTACAGGGTCAGTTACAGCCGCTTTTCGGGCCTGAATACTAACCGTAAGTAAGGCTATAATGACAGAAATTAACGTTGCAGCGGCAAAAGGCATCAAAGGCACTTCTATGCGATAAGCAAAGCCTTGTAACCATTTTTTTATAATAATGTAAGCGATAGGCCAGCTCACTAAGTTTGCGAGGATAACCAGAATCAAAAATGATTTGTTTAGCAGGCTTACAATCTGGATATTTGATGCGCCAAGCACTTTTCTTACCGCAATTTCCTTATTCCTCCGCTTAGCCACAAATGTAGAAAGTGCAAATAAACCAAGTAATGAAAGGGAAACAGAAACCAGGCTGAACAGGATAATCATGTTCATAAACCGCCTGTTCTCTTCCAGGCTTTTTGAAAATGCATCGTCCAGGGAATTGTACTCCATTGGGAAGTTAGGATACATAATTTTCCATTCTTTTTCGATTCTGCTGATGATTTCTTTATGTTGAGCCGTATTGAAACGCACCAGTAAATTGTTTGTATTGGAAGTTCCACCAAGTCTGGTCACCTTATAAACCGTTGGCAAGACCGCTTTGTCAAAACCTTCATTATGATAGTTTTTAATAATACCCACTACCTGAAAAACATTGTTTTTGCCTTCCCAATCGGTTTTTTGGTACGTCTGTCCGATTATATTTTTTCCAAATAAATTTGCCGCTGCTTCGTTTAAGACTACAGTATTAACGGTATCGCGTTTAAATTCCCTTGAAAAAATCCTGCCCTGCAATACTTTCACACCAAGCGCTGGCAATGCATCCATCGTAACGGTAACCGTATTTAATTTTATGGGCTTACCCTTGTATTTAATTTCTTCAGGCACATTAAAACTATTTCCCAATACCTGGGTAGTGGTTGCAACATATTGAACGCCGGGTATTTGCTTTAGCCGTTCAGCAAAATTATCTTCATAATTGGTCTTTATATTGATTAGATTTCCTTTTTCAAAGCCTAAATCCTTGTTGCTCATAAACTGCGACTGCATTTCCATTACGCCGATGGATATGATGAAAGTGACGGAAATGACGAACTGAAAGACAACCAATACATTCCGAAGGGCTGTACCACGCAAACCGTTTTCATAATTCCCTTTTAAAACAGCTATAGGATTATAGTTGGATAAAATCCAGGCCGGGTATAAACCAGCGAGTAATGTTACAAAAACAAACAGGCCTAACAGCTGAGCAATCAAGACAAATAATCTGGCATTGTGCCAAAAACTTAACGCCAAATTAAACTGTTGGTTGAAAGCCGGTAATACCATTTCAATTAAAATGATACAAAGAAAAAGTGATATCAGGCTCTGCAAACCGGATTCGATTAGAAACTGAGCGGTTAACTGCCTTTTGTAAGAACCAAGTACTTTTTTTACGCCTACTTCCTTCGCCCGCTGAACAGATTGTGCTGTAGCCAGGTTGATGAAGTTAATGATGGAAACCAGGAGTAAAAATGCCGATATGGCCATTACGGGTTTCAATTTTTCGAACCAGCTTAGGGTATAAGGCGGATTGGAATGCACAGTTTGTAACGGGATGACTTTTAAGCCGGGCAATTTTTCAGGTTTTTGGATATCTTCATAATCTTTCTCTTGTCCTTTTAATAAGTTTTTCCTGAAATCAACATATAACTTCTGTAAGGTCTGGCTTAACACCAACGTGTCGCTGGCCTTATTAAGTTTTGCAAATATCAGGCAGTAATTGTTATTCGTTGGCTCATCAGGGTCTTTATCTTTATTTCCGGTTCGCATAATGGCACTGAAACCGACACTTTGCGGCGATTTAGGTTCACTTACTATGCCGGTAACGGTTAATAAATTGCCTTTATCATCCCGCCAGCGTATCATTTTTATCGTTTTACCCAAAGCTTTTGTTGTGCCAAAAAGCTTTAAGGCTAGTTCTTCTTTCAAAACAATGGTATTCTTACTTTCCAGCGCTTTATCGGCACTACCCTGAACAAACTGATAGTCGAAAACCTTAAAAAAGCTGCTATCTGAATCTTTTATTTTATTAACCATAACCGGATCGGCATTGTCCGTTTTAACCGAATAACCACTGCCAAAATTCCAGTCGTTATCTACTTTGGTTACTGCAACTGCCTGTGGCAATTTTGTCCTGATCAAATCTGCGATGCGACTATTAGAAACCTCATTCCAGTGCTCTTTATTATCAGGCGTAAAAAGATCATGCTTCTCTCTTATTTGGTAAACATTTTTTAATTCTGGCGACCATTTATCGTAACTTTCTTCATGATTAATATATAAAATCAGGAGCACAAAAGCAGTTAAGCCAAGTGCTAGTCCGACAATATTAATGGCGGCATACAGTTTGTTTTTCCAGAGGTTGCGCCAGGCGATTTTTAGATTGAGTTTGAACATATTTTTTAAGGTTATGGGGAAGTGTTTAGCGGTAAGCGGGAAAGTTACGCTGAACGCCAAGCGCTTACCGCAAGTCTTTATTCGTATTTAAGTGCATCAATAGTATTGGCTGAGGCTGCTTTATATGAGCGGATACTAACCGTAACCAGCGTAATTGCCATTGATAGGGCCATAGCAAGGGCAAACGGCCAGATGCTAATATCAATGCGATAGGCAAAGCCTGCTAACCATTTCGAAACAAAAAGATATGCTAAAGGCCATGCTAACAGGTTGGCAATAAAGACCATAACGAGAAACGAACCATTCAGCATTTTTACCAGCTCAAGTGTTGAGGCACCGAGAACCTTCCTGATGGCAATTTCTTTTGTCCTCTGGGTGGCTACAAAAGATATTAATCCGAATAGGCCAATAAATGAAATAAAAATAATCACGCCGGCAAATATTTTAAACAACATCCCCATAATCTGTTCACCTTCATAATAGCTGTTAATGGTTTCATCTACAAAAGCGGAATCAAAAACCCCGTTAGGAAAAGTACTGCTCCATATTTTATCAATTTTCTTCATTGTAGCAGCAATTTGTCTGCTGTCTATTTTCACTGCCACATTCCAATAATCATTTTTTCCGGGGAAAATCGCCAGCGCCGAAATATGCTCACGTAAGGATTGGTCGTTGAAATCTTTTACCACACCTGTAATGGGCACGGTATTTCCACTTGCATAAATTACTTTTCCAATGGCATCCTGAGGGTTGGTAATGGACATTTTCTTTAAAAAAGTTTCGTTAACTACACAGGCATTTGCTGTATCACTCTTTTGATAGCGTTTTCCGGCAATTAATTTCAAATCAAAAACTTTAAAGAAATTTTCATCTGCCCGAATGTTCCTTAATTCAAAATCCTCGTTTCTAATGCCATTGTAGGTAAAATCGCTCGAATTGATGTTACCAGATAATGGTGGCGACTGGCAAAAACTAATTTCTGTAACACCAGGAATATTGGTGATCCTTTCTTTAAAAGTGTTGTATTTGATTTTACTTAAACTGTCATTAGGAATACCAACCATAGCCACTGCATCGGGATTAAATCCGAGCGATTTTTGCTGCACATACTGCATTTGTCTGATCACCACCAAAGTTCCGATAATAAGCACCACCGTGATGGAAAACTGCGCAACCACTAATATTTTACGAAGGCTCAACCCTCCCTTGTTCAAGGCTATCTTATTTTTTATTGCCAGGACAGGTTTAAAACCGGAAATAATTAGTGCAGGATAAAAGCCGGCAAGAAATGCGATAAACATGACCAGTATGGCCATAAATGCAAAAATCGATGGATGACTAAACAGACTGAATTCGACCTTACCCTTAAAAAGATGTTGCATGGGCGGTATGGCCAGTTCCGTAATTACACATGCAATAAGTAAAGCCGCTAAACTGACCACAAAAGTTTCGGTTAAAAACTGGCAGATCAACTGGCTGCGTTGGCTTCCCATCACTTTACGAACGCCAACTTCTTTTGATCGGGTTACCGATTGTGCCGTACTTAAATTAACGAAATTAATACAAGCCGTAACCATGAGGAATAAACCAATTATAGCCAGGCCGTAAATCTGACTACGGTTAATAGATGTATTTGCAAAATTATCGTATTTATCGCTAAAATGAATATCTCTTAATGCCTGTAAGCTGTTTTTCTGATTACCCGCTATTTTTTCTGCCGGATAATATTTCTGATTAAAATTGGCTATTGATTGGTTGAGATCCTTAGCTTTAAGGCCTTCTTTTAATAGCACGTAAGTGCAAAAGGCAGAATTTACTGAATCCCAATTGCTATTGAATCGACCTTTGTAGGTTTCATAACTGATTACAATTTCTAAAGGAAAACTGCTGTTCTGTGGCATATCCTGAATGATTCCAGCCACTTTCAGATTAGTTTTTTCGCCAATCCTGATGTTTTTTCCAATCGCATCTTTTACACTACCAAAAAACTTTTCAGCATATTTCTCTGATAACACAACGGTATTGGGCTCTGTCAGGGCAAGCTCTGGGGCGCTGTATATCCATTTAATATCGCTTAAGACATCAAAAAAATCGGGTTGTGCATAATATACAGCTTCCTGACTTTTCAATTTCTCTTTTCCATTAGGATCGGTTATCTGTAAAAATGCACTTCTTTTAACAATGGCACCAACCTTTTCAAATCCTGCAATTTCATTTCTGGCAGCCGCAGCGAAAGGTACAGGTACTCCTGAGGAAAAATCTTTGTAGGCGCTGTATTGCCAGTCGGTAACCACCCTGTAAATCCGATCTTCATTTTTATAACCTTCATCAAAACTGACTTGAAAGCGGATAAAAATAAAGATCAGAATACAACTTGCCATCCCTATTGACAGGCCAAGGATATTAATCAGTGTATAACCTTTGTTTTTCCAGAGGTTTCGCCAGGCGATTTTGAGGTTAAGTTTGAACATATTTTTGAGGTTGAGGATTGAAAGGCTAAAGGCTGGAAGGCTGAGGGTTCAGGCGGTTGAACCTTCTACCCTAATGCCTTCGTCCTTTATGCCATTATTCATATTTAAGTGCATTAACGGCGTTGGCCTTGGCAACTTTAAAAGTTTGCATACTTACCGTAACCAGTGCAATTAGTATTGACGTGAAAAGTGCCAATAAAAAAGGCCATGAGTTAACCGAAATTTTATAATCATACTTTTCGAGCCATTTAGACACGAGAATGTAAGCCACCGGAATGGCAATCAGGTTGGCAATAACCACCAGCTTCATAAAATCTTTGTTCAGTAGAATTAAAATATCAGCAAGATTGGCGCCCAATACTTTGCGGATGCTGATTTCTTTACTGCGCTGTTCGGCAGTATATAAAGCCAGGCCAAGCAAACCCAGGCACGATATAAAAATCGCAAAACCGCCAAACAGATTAGAAAGTATGCTTAGTAATTTTTCGCTGCGTAGCTTTTCGGTCATGCCCTGACTAACCATTTTTACCTCAACCGGATAGGCAGGGTTTAAGCGGCTGCTTACTGATTTGATCGCTTCTATTGAAGTACTTAATGATTGTTTCGGATTTAACTTCAGCAATAATGCCCTGCTGGTTTTGATATTGTAATAGTAGACAGTTGGTTGTATTTTCGAAGCGAGCGACTCATTTGAATAATCCTGCACTACGCCTACTACTTTAAGCGGTGGATTATCGCCCCAATGAATCACGGTACCCACCGGATTCTTCAGTCCCATGGTTTTAACAGCAGCTTGATTGAGTAAAAGTGAGGTAACGGTATCTGCAGAAAATTTAGGATCGAAATCTCTGCCCGCTACAATTTTCACTCCTGTAGTTTTGGTAAAATCGAAACCGGTACTTCTGTAATTAATAATGGAAACATCGTTTTTTGGCTTATCTGGCCATGAAATATCACTGGTAATGGAACCTCCACTCGTAAAAGAACCTGCATATTCTGTGGCAGCCATGATGGCATCCGTTCTTAATAATTCATTTTTAAACAGTGCCAGTTTCCCTGGCTTAGTCCACTCTCCTTCCAGATCGATCTGAGCGAGTGCCGTTTGATCGAAACCCAGCGGTTTATTTTTGAGGTACTGGATCTGGCTGTAAATCACAATGGCAGAGATAATCATGCAGATGGAAAGACTAAATTGTAATACCACCAATGTTTTACGGATAGATAAGGAACCCGTTGAACCTTTAAAACCTTTAAGCACTTTTACCGGAATAAAAGACGAAAGATAAAATGCGGGGTAGCTTCCGGCAAGTAAGCCTGTAACCATTATCATCGAAAGCAACAGCACCCAAAATGGGTAAGAACCGTAATCAATCTTAATGGAAATATCAAGCAGGTTATTGAAATAAGGCAAGGAAAGTTCGAGCGTAATGAAAGCAATGGCCATAGCTGTAACTGACAATAATAGCGATTCGATCATAAATTGTCCCATAATGGTATTGCGTGTAGCGCCCAAAGCTTTACGCACACCAACCTCCCTGGCCCGCTTTTCTGACTTAGCCGTAGAAAGGTTCATGTAATTGATGCAGGCAATAAGCAATACGCAAACAGCCAGAAAAACAAATAACCGTAATTGATCTATTTTACCTCCAGCCGATTTTCCATTCTCAAAATGATCATATAAATGGAATTTAGCCAAAGGAAAAAGAAAAAGCTGATAAGTCATTTCTTTTAGGTTAGGTTCTTTATTTACAATAAAGTCTTTAATAGCTGTATTAGTTGCAGTTAAATCAGCATGATCTTTCAGCTGTAATAAAGTTAAGCAGGTAATAGCGCCCCATCCATATCCTTTCTCGGCCGGGTTCTCCTGTTCATAAAATGCCCAGGGCTGCAGCACATCAAACCTGATGGTCTGGTTTTTAGGCAAGTCTTCAATTACTGCACTTACTTTCAAGGCAATTTTATTATCATAAGTAATGCGCTGGCCCAATGGATTTTGATTACCAAACAATTTTTTGGCTGTAGAGGCATTGATCAATATATTATTCGGTTCGGCCAATGCTGTTTCTGCATTACCATAAATAAATTTCTGACTAAGGATTTTCAAAAAACCGGGATCTGCGCTCAATGCTTCCAGTTTAAAATGATGCTGATCATGACTGTAAAGCCTGGAGTTGCCGGGCATGGTGATGCGTGCAGCATTTTTAATACCAGGCAGTTCTGTAACGGCAGCATTGGCCAACTTATTCGGCACCGCCATGGTTGTGGCCAGTTTGCCATTAAATTTCAGGTTTAATGTCGCAAAATATATCTTATCTACATTTTTATAGTGCTTATCGAAACTCCATTCGTAATTTACATACAGTAACAACATTAAACAACAGGCCATACCAATGGCCAGGCCACCAATATTGATTAATGTAAAGCCTTTGTGTTTCCAGAGGTTGCGTAAAGCGATCTTTAGGTTTAATTTGAACATAAGGTTTAGGGTTTAGGGCGTAGGGTTTAGGGTCTGGCGTACCTTACGCCTTCGACCTTTCAACCTTCTGCCTTATTCGTATTTCAAAGCATCAACGGGATTGGCATTTACTGCTTTTCTGGCTTGTATGCTTACAGTTATCATGGTTAATAAAATGGTAATCATTGTTGTGGTTATAAAAGGCAACACAGGAAAACCGATCCGGTAGGCAAAGGTTTTAAGCCACATATTGGTCATCACATAGGCAATTGGCCAGGAAATGACATTAGCAATAATGACCAGGTAAAAAAATGAACTGTTGATTAATTTTAGCAGCTGCACATCCGTTGCACCCAAAATTTTACGTACGGCAATTTCTTTCAGGCGGCCATTGGTAATGTATTTGGCAAATGCATATAATCCCAGCAAAGCAATAAAGATGGTGAGTATTGCAGCACCGAAAAATACAGCCTGCAACTGTTCTTGTTTTTTAAAGAGTTTGCCATAAAGTTCATCCAAAAAGGAATAGCGAAAATCTTCCCCGTCAAGTTTATTAATTTCAGGCCATTGTTTTTTTAAGGTAGCCAATGCATCTGCCATTTTATTTTGTTCGATCTTAAGCAGGATTTCCGTTTTAAAACTGCCGCAGGGATCTTTAATCGTATAAATTGTAGGTTGAATTACATTTTCAAAACCCTGGGTTTTAAAATCCTTTATTACCCCAACTATTTTGTAATCTATATCGCAGCCTCTGATGATTTGTCCGACAGGGTGTTGAATACCATACCTGGCAACCGCACTTTCATTTATTATTGCCGAATTTATCGTGTCGGTTTTAAATTTGCCTGAGAAAAAACGTCCTTCTTTCAACTTAATATCCAAAGTTTCAAAATAGTCAAACTCTACATTAACAAAATCGATATTTGCTTTTATACCGTTAGCCTTATAGCTATTTATTCCATTTGGGCCACCAGGAATAAAAGTAGATACAGTTGCCGATTTAACCCCCGGAACCTTTAACAATCTTTGCCTGACAGGTTCGAAATGAATGGAGCCAAATTTTGAAGGATTGTTAAACAATGTCAGATTTTTTACATAAACAACCTGATTGGCATTAAAGCCTAAATCTTCGCTTCGCATGTATTTCAATTGCGAATTGATAATGAATAAGCCTATAATGAAAATAACTGCTATGCTAAATTGAAAAACCAGCAGGCCATTCCGTAGCCAGTAACTTTGTTTACTGGTAGAGAAATTACCTTTAAGTACAAGTGAAGGCCTAAAACCAGATAAAACTATTGCCGGATAAATACCTGCACAGAAGGTAATTAATCCTAAAATAATTGGCATTTTCCAGAATAAACCATTTCCGGTATGCCAGATCGATAAGTGAACCTGAAAGAGGCTGTTAAATTTAGGTAAAGCTAATTCTGCTATAATCAATGCCAAAATGATGGCTACCAGGCATTGCATCAAGATCTCCACTAAAAACTGTTTAGTTAACTGGAAACGATATGCTCCCATAACTTTTTTAATACCAACTTCTTTAGCGCGCTTAGCCGCTTGTGCTATACTTAAATTAGTAAAGTTAATACAGGCAATTACCAAAATTAAAACACCTAAAACAGAAAGTGCTATTAATATTTTATAAGGAGCATCATTACCTGCCTTTGGCTTTAAATGTTGGTTAGACAATGGATCTAAAAAGGTAGAGATGCCTTTTGTTTCTTTTATTGATTTAGTATCGCTGTTATCTTTCAATAATTCTGTCCGGTATAAACTGGTAATTTTTTGTTCAAGATTTTCTACATCAGTTTCAGGTTTTACCTGTAAATAAATGGTGTAATCGTTCATATTATAATGATCGTTCTTGCCAGGTTCATAACCAACACTCACACCGTCGAAAGTAAAGTTAGAATGTAAATTATTTTTTATAGTGCCATTGACGATTCCGGTTATTCCGGAAGTACTTGCCCCAAAACCAACCATTTCTGGTTTATTATCCTTTTTATCGGGAAAAAGCGTTTTCATGCTTTCAGTGCTCAAATAAGTTAGCCTTTCCGCTTCTCCGGCTGGCTTTACCAGGCCATTATTGGGTTTGATATTTAGAATTTTGGCGGCATTATAACTTACCTGTAGAATTTTTTTAGTAAACAGCGTATTCTTACCGTTTTTAATCGTCAGTTCAAAAGCGCTATCTTTTATCACCCCTGCCAACTCAACTTCCGGGAAATTTCGCTTAATGGCCTCTGCAAAAGGAGCAGCAATATAATTGGTCTTAAATTCCGGGTATGTTATTCCAACAACATAGATATTTTTATAATTCGGATTTTCCTTATCAAAACTGGTTTCGTAAGTAAAATAGAGTGTTACCATAATAAAAGCAGCCAAAGCAATGGCCAACCCGCCAATATTAATGGCAGTAATCCCCTTATTTCTCCATAGGTTCCGCAACGCGATTTTTAAGTTGAGTTTGAACATAATTATAAGGTTGAGGGTTGAAAGGTTAAAGGATGGAAGGTTTTGGGCACTTTAGCCCTCTACCTTAAAACCTTCTGCCTTCCCTCCTTTATTCATATTTTAAAGCATCAATAGGGTTAGCTTTGGCCACTTTTACCGATTGCAAACTGACCGTTAAAACTGCAATTAAAACAGAGACCACAATGGCCAGTAAAAAGGGTAAAAATGAGATCGCCACGCGGTACTCAAAAGCAGAGAGCCACTTATTGATAATGATATAAGCAAGAGGAAATGCGATTATATTGGCAATGGCCACCAGCTTTATAAAATCTTTATTCAGCAATACGAGGATATTGCCGGTGCTGGCACCCAAAACCTTACGGATACTGATTTCCTTTTTGCGTTGCTCGGCCATAAAAAGCGCCAGGCCTAACAATCCTAAACAGGAAATGAAAATGGCAAAACCGCCAAACCAGTTCGAAAGTGCCCCTAGCAATTTTTCATTTTTAAATTTCCCTTCAAAAGATTCGTTTACAAATTTTCGGTTTACGGGATAATTTGGTTCCATCTGCTTGACCAGCTCATCAATTTTAGCCAGTGATGAACTGATGTTCTGATTTGGACTTAACCTTGCTATCATCACGCTGGCATCGCCATTTGTACTTGTCCTGAAAATCATCGGAGCTACTCTTTGATAAGCACTTTCTACTACAAAATCTTTTACCACCCCAACTGTGGTTAGTTTTTTACCCCAGAAGGTAATCACCTTACCGATCGGTTTTTTTAACCCCATCATTTTCACCGCAGCTTCATTTAACAACACGCTATTTGTATCATTGGGAAATTTCGATGAAAATTCCCGACCACTAATCATTTTTGTACCAATGGTTTCAACAAAATCATATCCTATCGACCTATGGTTGAAAGAAATATTCTCATTTGGGTTTTTACCTTCCCATTCTACATTTGTAGTATTATTTCCACCCTCCGTAAAATCTGTACTAAACGAAGTAGCATTGCTTACAGCACCTGATGCTAAAAGTTGGGTTTTTAGCAATTCCAGTTTAACGGCATCATTTATTTTACCTACTACGGCTATTTGAATCAAATTAGACTTATCATAACCAATAGGCTTATTTTTTACGTAATTGAGCTGCTGATAAATCACTGCTGTACAAACAATTAAGGCTGCAGCAAAAACGAATTGGCCAACTACCAATACTTTCCTCACCGAAGTGGATGAATCTGTTTTCAGGGTGAAACCTTTTAAAACTTTAATCGGTTCGAAAGAAGATAGATAAAGCGCCGGATAACTGCCGGCAATTAAGCCGGTTAAAACCATCAATCCAAATAAGGTTAACCAAAATGCGCTGTTATGATAATCTATCGTTAATTTAATATCTAACAAACTGTTAAAATAGGGTAAACTCACCTCAATTAAAATAAAAGCTAAAACTGTAGCGATGAATGTGATGAGCAGGGATTCTAAAAAGAACTGATTGATTAAAGATTTGCGTGTTGAGCCGATTGCTTTACGAACGCCAACTTCTTTTGCCCTGCGCTCTGACCGTGCCGTAGATAAGTTCATAAAATTCACACAGGCAATCAGCAAGATGCAAAAGGCCAGCAACAAGAATATTCTAAGTTGATCTATTTTACCACCTACGGATTTACCATTTACAAAATCGTCGTACAGATGCCATTTGTTTAATGGATGCAATAGTGCTACCGACAAATTATCTTTCTGATTGCGCTTATAAATATCATGCATCAGGTTATTTGCAGCAGAGAAAAAGTTATTATCCTGTAATTGAACAAGGGTTAAACACATATTATTCCCCCAATTGCCCTCTTTTGCCCAGGTTTCCCGTTTTTCGAACAAAGCCCATGGCATAATACATTCAAAAATTAAGCTGCTGTTTGCTGGTGCATCTTCTATTACGGCTTCAACCTTTAATACGTCCTGATTTTCCAGCTTTACCATTTTATTAATCGGATCTTCATTTCCAAATAATTTTGTTGCGAAAGACTTGGTCAGAATAATGGTATTTACATTTTTTAGAACTGTGGCCGCATTACCTTTAAGAAACTTATAATCCAGTATTTTAGTAAAATTCTGATCGGCAAATATCGCACTGCTATTGATCTTATTATCGCCAACGGTAATGAGTTGTTTTCTAGGGTAGGTAGTGTGAGCGGCATATTTAACGCCGGGGATTTTTTCCTGCACTTCTTTAGCCATCACATTTGGTGTCCATGCCCAGCTAAAGGTTTTACCACTTGCCTCCATGTTTTGATAAACTACATAAGTTTTATCATGATTGGAGAATTGCTTATCATAACTCCACTCGTAAGCCACATAAAGTAACAAAACCATACAACTGGCTAAGCCAATGGCTAAGCCACCGATATTAATCAGAGAGAAACCCTTGTTTTTCCAAAGGTTACGTAAAGCTATTTTCAGGTTTAATTTGAACATATTTTTATTGCTTGGCGATAGGTGATTAGCATGTGGCGTTCAAAAATACCTACCGGGTGTTTATTACTATTTTGCCTTCCCCATCTTCCCATCCGGGAAGATGATTGGGCGGCTATTATTAACTAAACTAAAATCTCTTTTATAAGGTGTAAGGTTTAGGGCTGAGGGTTTAAGGAAGATTAACCTTACACCCTAAACCTTTTACCTTAAACCTCTATATCAGCTCTTCGTTTCTGCTTTTATTTATTTTTTCTGAGATCACATGGCCGTCTTTCAGGTTAATGATCCGGTTAGAAAAACTGGCATCGTGACTGGAGTGGGTTACCATTACAATGGTCGTTCCGGTTTCATTCAGCTCGCACAATAACTCCATTACTTCGTTCCCATGCGAGCTATCCAGGTTTCCGGTGGGCTCATCGGCCAAAACCAGTTTCGGTTTGGTAACTAAAGCCCTGGCTACTGCTACCCGCTGCTGCTGTCCTCCCGATAACTGTTGCGGAAAATGTCCGCTTCGGTTTACAATATTCATTCTCTCAATAATTTCGTTTACCAGTTTTTTACGTTCTGTAGCAGGAATCTTATTGTAAATTAAAGGCAGTTCAATATTTTCAAAAACGGTCAATTCATCGATCAAATTGAAATTCTGAAAAACGAATCCCATATTTCTTTTGCGGAAATTTGAACGTTCCCTGTCATTCAGTGTTAAAAGCTCGGTATCAGTAAATTTGTAGCTTCCACTTTCCGGCTTATCCAATAACCCCATCACATTTAACAAGGTAGATTTTCCGCAGCCTGATGGGCCCATGATGGAAACAAATTCGCCTGCTGCCACATGGAGATTGATGCCATTAAGTGCAGTGGTCTCTACTTCTTCCGTTTTATAAACTTTTTCCAGATTTTCTATTTTAATCATCGTATCAAGTATTTTTAGTATTTAGTATCAAGTATCGAGACCTGATTATATTATTGGTTAACTTTAACCCCATTTTTTAACAAACTCCAAACTCCAAACTCCAAACTCCAAACGCCAAACGCCAAACGCCAAACGCCAAACTCCAAACGCCAACCCTATTTGTTAATCTCCACCTGATCATATTGGTTAAACTGATCATAAGATGAAGTAATTACCTCGTCGCCTTTCTGCAAACCATCTAATATTTCATAATACAGATAGTTTTTCCGACCGATTTTGACATTTTTTTTGGTTGCTTTTCCATGGTTGACCAAAAATACCCAGGAGCCACCTGTACTCTGGAAAAACTGTCCCTGAGCAAGAAGCAATGATTTGCTGTTATCAGACAAAGTTAATTTTGTTTGCAATGATAATCCTCGGCGTAAACCTTCAGGTGCTGCACCTTTAAAAACCATTTCTACCTGAAATTGCCCTGCTGTAACCTCAGGTATTACTTTACTTACGGTTAAGTTATAAGTTTTCCCATTAAATTCACAGTTTGCCGTTTGTCCTTCTTTTACCCGGTTAATATAATATTCATCAACACCGGCCTGAAGTTTATAACCTTGCAATACGTCGATCTTTCCGATCATTTCATTGGAATTATAAGATTTACCGATTACCGGATCGTAAGAGGAGAGTTTACCAGAAACGGGAGCTTTGATGGTCATATTTTCGATGTTCTTACGGATCATCTCCAAACTTTCGTTCATCTGCCCCATCGATTGATCGATCTGTGCCAGTTGCATTTTACGGCTTTGATTCTCTTGTTTTATGGCCTGACGTACAATTTTCAATTTGCCCTGGTAATATTCATAATCCTGGTTAGACTTGTTAAATTCCTGTAGCGTAATCACCTTTTTGGCAAAAAGCGCGCTATCTAACCGGTACTGACGGGTTGCCGTACGCAAATTATTCTCTACGTCCAATACATCCTGATTCAGGATTCTTTGATTCTGTTCTAAATCTAACCTCGATTTACGCAACTGGTTAATTTGTTCGGTGGCAGCCGTTTGTTGCGAGGTGTAACCCAACATGGCATTTGAATTTGCGATCCGCAGCAGTGGAGTCCCTTTGACTACAGATGCACCATTTTCAGTAAAAATCTCAGCAACCGTTCCACCTTCTGATGAGCTTACAATAACCGAGGTTAAGGGAACTACACTGGCATTTAACAGTACAACATCTTCAAAATCGCCATATTCTACTTTACTAATGGTTAATTTATCGGCATCGGCATTATAAACCTTTTTGAGGGACAAAGTATAGCCATAAATTACAACTGCTACAAAAGCAATTGCGCCACCTATTATTAACAGGGTTTTAGTGCTAAATCTTTTTTTCTCTATTTTCTTATCCATGTGTTCGGTTCGTACTATTTGGCTTCACTAATAACCAAGGTTATGCCAAAAGCCCCAAACACATTTAAAAAACTGTAAATCAGAATTTTAACATCGTAATTATTTTTTATATGTTCATTTTCGGACACTCCCTGTGCGGGAGCGGACAGTTTTATTAAATTTGCCTCAACCCATCATCCACTCTTCAGAAGATGGGGTTTGCAAAAGATACAAGTTAAAGATTAAATTAATAGGGAGAGTTTATGTTAGACGCCACAGTTTTAATTATTGATGATGATGACGATATCTTACTGAGTGCCCGTTTGTTTTTAAAACAACAGGTAAAACAGGTCATTACGTGCAAATCGCCTAAAGAGATCAACGTTTTATTGAGCAAAAATGAAATTGATATCATCCTGCTGGATATGAACTACCAGAAAGGTGCCAGCGATGGCAGAGAAGGCCTTTATTGGTTAGAGCATATTTTATCAATCGATAAAGATTACGTGGTGATATTAATGACTGCTTTTGGTAATGTTGAACTGGCAGTAAAAGCCATAAAAAAAGGAGCTACCGATTTTATTCTTAAACCCTGGGAAAACGAAAAACTGTTTGCTACCCTTTCATCCGCATCTAAACTTCGCGAATCGACCAAAAAGGTAAAAAAGCTGGAGAAAATACATTCATCGCTCCAAAAAGATCTGACAAGAGGTTTCGAAAATATTGTTGGCCAGGCAGATGAAATAAAGCAAATACAGCATACGCTCTTAAAAGTAGCCCCTACGGATGCCAATGTACTTATCCTTGGCGAAAACGGAACTGGTAAACAGGTTTTCGCTTACGAGATCCATGGAAACTCACAAAGGAAAAACCAGGTATTTATGCATGTTGATTTAGGCGCTTTAAATGAAAATTTATTTGAAAGTGAATTATTTGGTTATGCCAAAGGCGCTTTTACAGATGCCAAAGAAGATAAACCTGGCCGCTTCGAATTAGCCGATGGCGGAACAATTTTTTTAGATGAAATTGGAAATTTAACACTACCGCTTCAGGCTAAATTACTAAGCGTTTTACAAAACCGTACGGTTACCCGCCTGGGTGAAAGTAAAGCGCGTAAGGTAAATGTACGCCTCATCACGGCAACCAATATGCCTTTGAATGAAATGGTGGCAAAAAACACATTCAGGCAGGATTTATTGTTCCGCATCAATACCGTAGAGCTTTTATTGCCAGCGTTACGCAAACGTGGAACAGATATTTTACTGTTAGCCAACCACTTTATGCAGGCTTTTAGTTTAAAATACCATAAAAACATACAAAAACTAAGTAATAAGGCCCAGGAAGCATTGTTGCAATATAAATGGCCCGGCAATGTACGCGAATTGCAACACGTTTTAGAAAGAGCCGTTATTATGAGCGATGGCGCTGATATTACCGAAGATGATCTGCAACTGAGTCCACAACGCTATGCACAGAACAATACCTTACCAGATGAAATGGCACTGGAAGATATGGAGAAAATGATGGTACAGAAAGCTATTGATAAACACAAAGGCAATATATCAAAAGCCGCGGCAGAACTGGGTTTAACCCGCGCAGCACTTTACAGAAGAATTGAGAAATTTGGAATCTGAGAGCGGTAAAAGGCAGGAAGGTTGGAGGCGGAAGGTTTTATTTCATTCTCAATCTTGAACCCTCCACCTTCTAATCCTCTACCTTCAACCTTATAAACATGTTCTACCAACGCTTTACCTTCCGTTTAATATTCCGCCTGCTGATCATTAATCTGCTGGGCTACCTTTTATTCTACCTCATCAAAAACACTGAGCTCTGGTTTACCATCATAGGAGTTGCCTTGATTTTATTGGGCTCCATTATTTCACTTTATTACTATATCAATCAGATCCGGTCGGATATTAACCGTTTCATTTTGGCCGTAAAAACAAGAGATCATACCTTAAACTTCAAAAATAAGGTAACTAAAGGCAGTTTCCCGGAATTATATGAATCATTTAGTGATATTTTACTGGTACATAAACAGATCAGGTTGGAACAGGAGGCCATGTTTCAGCTGATCAAAACCATTTTAGAACAGGTTCCGGTCGGTGTAATTGTAGTGAGCAATACAACAGCAGAAAAAGATGACGAAATTGCCTTTTTCAACCAGGCAGCTTCTAACCTTTTGGGTGTACCCGCCTATAAGTATTGGCACCGGTTAAAACAGCATCTCCCAATATTTGGAACAGAAATAGAACAGATTTTAACAGGAGGAAAGCGGTTTCTGGAACTAAAAATTCAGGATAAGCTGATCCAGTTGTCTACAGAGGTCATTCCCTTAAACCTTTACGGAAAAAACTATTTCATCATCAGTTTTCAGAATATTAAGGATGAAATCGAGCAGAAAGAAACAGAAGCCTGGAACAGGTTAGTCGGCGTTATTTCGCACGAAATTTTAAATTCCATTACCCCCATCAGCTCATTATCGGATACGATTAATAAAATGGTAACCGATAAAAAGAATTTAACAGCAGATGAAATGGACGATCTCAGAACTGCGCTGCACACTATACAAAGACGCTCGTCTGGTTTACTGGATTTCGTAAAAGATTACCGCTTAATTGCTGAACTCCCTACGCCAAACCTCGAGCCGCACACCATTGGCGAAATATTAAAGCACATTAAGGTGCTGATGCAGCCATTTGCAAAAGTTAAAAATGTGGTGCTGGATGTAGAACAGACCTCATCAAAAATTACCATCCAGTTAGATCTGAAATTAATAGAACAAGTATTGATCAACCTCATTACCAACAGCATTTATGCAGTCGAAAATAAGGAAATGCCTTATATTAATGTAAATTACCGTTTAGAAAACACCAAATTGTATCTAGATGTTACCGATAATGGAAAAGGTATCGATGCCGGAGATCTGGAAAAAATATTCGTTCCGTTCTACACCACCAGGAAAAATGGATCGGGCATCGGACTAACCATCAGCCGTAACATTATGAAGATGCACAGGGGGAATATCGAAGTCATTTCTACTCCCCAAAGTGGTACAACTTTTTCGCTGGTATTTAACTACGTTTAATCATCTGAATGTTTTTTTGACCTAAAAATGCAAACAAAACCAGTTTGATATGCTTTTAAAGATGTAGATACATCAAATACGAGCATGAAGACAGTTATAATATCGAACAGACTCCCCGTTAAAATCATTGAAGAGAACGATGAATACACGTTTATTCCCAGCGAGGGCGGCCTTGCCACCGGCCTTGGCGATGTGTATAAGTCTGGCAATTCCATCTGGATCGGATGGCCGGGAATTGAGGTTCCGCCAGAACGTCAAGAAGAAGTTACACACAAACTCGCCGAATTAAACCTCTATCCGGTTTTCCTCACCCAAAATGAAATTAACTTATATTACGAAGGCTTCTCAAATGAGGTATTATGGCCTGTATTTCATTATCTGGTTACCTATGCACATTACGATCAAAGCTATTGGGATTGCTACCAATCCGTAAATGAGAAATTCGCAAAAAGTGCCATGCAGGTACTGGGCATAAGAGATAAAATCTGGATTCAAGACTATCAACTGCTCCTTTTACCAGGTATTTTAAGAGAAAAACTTCCAAATGCGACTATTGGTTTTTTCCAGCATATCCCTTTTCCATCATATGAAATTTTCAGGCTAATCCCCTGGCGGGAAGAATTATTAAATGGTTTAATAGGTGCTGATTTGATTGGTTTCCACACCTACGACGATGTAAGGCATTTTATCAGCACAGCCACACGTTTGCTGCCTGTAAATTCCTCATCAAATGTACTCAACAGCCATGAAAGGCAAATCGTAGTTGAAGCTTTCCCTATGGGAATAGATTATGATAAATTTTCAAATCTAACCGAAACCGAAGAAGTCAAAAAAGAAATTGATTATTTCAGGACCGGGAAAGAAGAAATGAAAGTAATCCTCTCTATCGATCGGTTAGATTATAGTAAGGGCATACTCGAGAGGTTAAAAGCAATGGAATTACTATTGCAGCACCATCCCGAGTATATTGGCAAAATCGAACTATTCATGATTGTGGTTCCCTCTAGGGATACCGTGCCACAATATAGTGAGCTGAGAGACCAGATTGATCAGTTTGTTGGGAATTTAAACGCAAGATACCGCTCCATAAGCTGGATCCCGGTAAATTATTTTTACCGCTCATTCCCCATTGAAGTACTTTCTGCATTGTACGCTACGGCCGATATCTGCCTGGTAACGCCTATGCGCGATGGAATGAATCTGGTCAGTAAAGAATATGTGGCCAGCCGTAACCACCAGGATGGTGTATTAATTTTAAGCGAAATGGCCGGCGCCTCGAAGGAATTAACTGATGCCGTTATTGTTAACCCCAATAATATGGGCGACATTATGGAAGCGATTGTAACTGCACTAAAAATGCCTTTGGAAGAGCAACAGCAACGCATGACAGCCATGCGGGCGATAGTAGAAAAATTTAACGTTAAACATTGGGTTAACAATTTTATTTTAAGATTAAACGAAGTGAAAGATTCTCAAAAATCATTATTAACCAAACATGCAGTAAACTCGATTAATGAAGTAATAGCTGCTAAATATGCAACAACAACCGATAGGGTTTTATTTTTAGATTATGACGGCACACTGGTAGACTTTACCGGGAACATTGATGATGCCTCACCTGATGACGAACTTTATGATTTGATAGAAAACCTGACCATTGATCATGCCAACAAAGTAGTGATTATTAGCGGAAGGAGACATGAAACACTGGAAGAATGGTTTGGCCATTTAAAGGTTGACCTCATTGCTGAGCATGGTGCATGGCAAAAATCGTATGGTGATAAATGGAACAGTCTGCCCCTGTTAACAGACCAATGGAAACAGGAAATAAAGATTTTATTAGAAACCTATACAGATCGCACTCCAGGATCGTTTATTGAAGAAAAAAGTTATTCATTGGTGTGGCATTACCGAAAAGCAGAAGAGGGATTAGGAGATTTGAGGGCCAATGAAATTGTTAGCCATATGAAAATCCTGGCTGCCGATAAAGGCCTGCAATTAATGCCAGGCAATAAGGTAATCGAGTTTAAAAATATAGAAGTGAATAAAGGAAAAGCTGCGCTAAACTGGTTGTATGATAAAAACCCTGATTTTATTCTGGCATTAGGCGACGACCATACCGACGAAGACATTTTCAAAGTATTGCCAGCTGATGCTTTTACCATAAAAGTTGGCAACAACATCTCGGAAGCAAAGTATTACCTGAATGATTTTAGAGAGGTTAGAAAGCTACTTTGGAGTTTGGTAAAGGAGGAATTTGTAGAGCGGGGTTGATCAATAAATTGTCATTTCGAACGGAGTGCAATGCGGTCGGTATCTGAGATCGTCAACCTGAAATTGTCTCAGGATCTTTATTTATACTAAAGATCTCTCCATTCCACTGCATTTCAGTCGAGATGACGATTTTTTAATTGGAAATCCAACACTAAAGCCTCCACAGACCTTTTATTATAAAAGCTTTGACAGCTTAACAGGCATAGTGCGTGTTTAAAGTTGTCAAAGCTTTGGTGTTTTTAGCTGGTCGAGACTTGTAATCTCGACCACTAAGCTGTGGATTTGTAATCCACTATCACTACAAAAATATTGGCCTATCCAGTTTAATTGCAATGCGGTAAGCCGCATTCATTAAACCTACATGGCTGTAAGCTTGCGGAAAATTACCCCATTGGCTACCAGTTTTAGCATCAACATCCTCGCTAAATAACAACAGGTGATTACAATATTTAATGATGTTTTCGAATTCTTTAATGGCTTCGTCAGTACGGCCCACACAGGCTAAAGCCTCCACATACCAAAAAGCACAGATTAAAAATGTTGTTTTTGGTTTACCAAAATCATCAGCATGTAAGTAGCGATAGAAAAGCCCATCCTCTGTTTTCAGTTCTTTTTCCAATGCAATTAAATGGTCCTTTGCCCGATCAGAAGCCGGATCCAGGTAGTTCATCATAATCAATTGTAAGGTGCTGGCATCTAAATGTGGGCTTCCCACGGCATTGGTATACACTTTTCTTTCAGGGTCATAGCAGGCTTCAATATGTGCAGCTGCTTTATCGATTAATATCATTGCACGTTTTTCGAAATCCTCATTACCAATTGTTTTAGCCATTTTTAAAGCAGCCTGAGCGCCAGCCCACTGAAAAAGGTTACTATAGCAGTGCATATTGGCAATATTTCTGAATTCCCAGATTCCAGCATCTTTTTCATCGATAGTGCGTTCAATTTTAGAAAGCACACTTTCAATCCATTTTACCGAATCGCTACGTTCTGAGAACACGAAACGGTGATCGGTGTAAAGAGGCAGCATCGAAATTAAAACCTGACCGTAAATATCATTCTGGATGTGCTCATAAGCCTGATTTCCAATCCTGATCGGTTGTTCGCCCTTATAACCATCCAGATGGTCTAAAGTACGTTCCGTAATTTCCCGCTCACCGGCAATGCCATATAGCGGTTGATACCGCTTATCTTCTGCGTGAGAAATGTCAGAGAGGTAATTGAAATATTTCTCCATTTCTTCAAAATGCCCGATATGGTTTAACGAAGTTAACACATAATGCGAATCGCGTAACCAGCAATAGCGGTAATCCCAGTTTCGCGTGCTACCTGGCGATTCCGGCAAACTTGTTGTACTGGCGGCAATAATTGCTCCGGTATCTTCGTATTGGTGGATTTTCAAAACCAGGGCTGACCGGATTACAAATGGTTGATAGAATCCTGCTATAGAGGAGTGTTTGATCCATAACCGCCAGTATGAAATCGTTTCACGAAGAAAATTTTCGGCTGTACTCACTACAGGCGCTTCCAGATTCTGCCCATAAGTCATGATCAGGTATTTCGCCTCATTTAATACAAAAGCCTTTTCATCAATAATATAAGTGAGCGATACATTGGTGCTTAAGCGGATATTTTCATCACAGCCTAAATAATCGATGTGATTACTACCCCTGCTCGATTTCATTTTACCTTTCCCATAATCGCAAACCGGCTCACATTTGATGGTAATGCGTGGATTTCCCTCTAAAGGTTCGATTTTTCGGATGAACATTAAGGGCTTAAAATAGCGTTCGTAGAGGTGAAAACGAGGCGCAAAATCGGTAATGCGGTATTTTCCATCTTCAGCAGTAATTTCTGTCCTTAAAACGTTGGTATTTTCGATATAATATTGGTTAGAGGTAAATTCACCCTGTGGTAAAATCGAAAATTCACCTCCTTTTTTCTTGTCCAATAAACTCCCAAAAACAAACGGACTATCGAAACGTGGCCAGCAAAGCCATGAGATATCAGTATTTTTATTTACGTGTGCAATGAAAGCGCAATTTCCTATAATTCCAGTTTGATAAAGGTGCTGTTCGGCCATAAGCTAATTTTTGTTTATTTTACTAACAAGCTTATGGGGAAAATGTTGGGTAGAAAAATAAAAAGACGTCGCAGGTTTTAACTAAGGCTGTCATTCTGAGTGCAACAAAGAATCTGCAAGCCAGGAACCACACAATTGACTTCACAAAATTATTTAGACATTTTGCTTTCAAAGATTCTTCACTCCGTTCAGAATGACAAACAAAAGAAGATTTAAGGAAAAGACCTACGAGGTTTTAACTAAGGCTGTCATTCTGAGTGCAACGAGGAATCTGCAAGCCAGGAACCACACAATTAACCTCACAATATTATTTAGACATTTTGCTTTCAAAGATTCTTCACTCCGTTCAGAATGACAAACAAAATAAGATTTAAGGAAAAGACCCCGCAGGTTTTAACTAAGGCTGTCATTCTGAGTGCAACGAAGAATCTGCAAGCCAGGAACCACACAATTGACTTTACAAAATTATTTAAACATTTTGCTTTCAAAGATTCTTCACATCGTTCAGAATGACAAACAAAAGAAGATTTGATAACAAACAAAAAGACCTCGCAGGTTTTAAAATCCTGCGAGGTCTGGAAAGATTTTTCGCTGCGCTTAGAATAACAGTTTATCTAAATTACTGTACCGCTTGGTACCACTGCTCCCTTTTTAATAACCACTATACCATCTTTTACAGCATAGAGTTCAAAATCACCATCTTCCAAATGGTCGCCACCATTAATTTTCACATCGTTTCCGATCCGACAATTTTTATCGATGATGGCATTATTAATGAAACAACGGTCGCCGATACCGATCAAAGAATTGCCCTTATTGTTTTCTTCCTGTATCTCTTCCAATGTCTGGTACCTGTCGCTGCCCATAATATAGGCATTGGTAATTACCGTATCTTTTCCAATTCTCGACCTGATGCCTAAAACAGCATGTTCTACCTTACTGGCCTGAATAATACAGCCTTCTGCAATAATGGTTTTATCTAAAGTAGTACCTGAAATTTTTGATGGCGGTAACATTCTTGCCCTTGTAAAAATAGCATGGTTACTATCAAACATATTAAATTTAGGTATTTCGTCTGTTAAGCCTAAATTGGCTTCGAAGAAAGATGAAATGTTACCGATATCGGTCCAGTATCCCTCGTATTGAAAGCTTAAAACCCTACTCTGGGTAATAGCCCTTGGCAAAATTTCCTTACCAAAATCTTTCTCCTCTTCGTTATCGTTTAAGATATTGATCAGGTAATCGCGGTTAAAAACATAAATCCCCATTGATGCCAGAAAGTTACGTCCCTCCCCTTTCATTTCTTCACCGGTATCAGAAACCCAATCCTCCAAGCCGGTTTTTGGTTTTTCGATAAAAGAAGTGATCATGTTTTCCTCATCAGCCTTTAAAATACCAAAATCAGTTGCATCTTTAGCCGTTACCGGGATGGTAGCAATGGTAATTTCTGCATTGGCCTCGATATGTTTCTCGATCATATCTTTAAAATCCATCTGGTAGAGCTGATCTCCGGAAAGGATTAAGATATAATCAAACTCATGTGAAACAATGTGATGCATGCACTGACGTACCGCATCTGCCGTACCCTGGAACCAGCCAGCGTTTTGCACCGTTTGTTCAGCAGCCAAAATATCAACAAAAGCCGTACTGAAGTGACTAAAATGATACGTATTTTTGATGTGTTTGTTAAGTGATGCCGAATTAAACTGGGTTAACACAAACATACGGTGGATACCCGAATTGAGACAGTTCGAAATTGGAATATCTACCAAACGGTATTTACCAGCTATCGGAACTGCCGGTTTAGAACGTGTTTGTGTTAGTGGCGATAATCTAGAGCCCTGGCCACCGCCAAGGATAACGCCTAAAACTTTGTCAGTCATGCTTAAGCTTATTTTAAATTTTGGTATAATTCTATATAATTCAAGGCTGCCCTATCCCATGAATGATCGATTTTCATCATGGTTTTTCTTACAGCTTTAAATGCCTTTTTATCATTGTAAAATGCAACTGCACGGTTAATAGAATGCATAACATCCCAAATACTCGTTTGATCGTGGCAGATCCCAAAACCATTGTCGCCAATATCGATTACGGTATCTTTCAGCCCGCCTACCCTTCGCACAATCGGAACTGTGCCATAACGTAAGGCATAAAGCTGGTTTAAGCCACAGGGCTCAACTCTTGATGGCATGATCAGGAAGTCTGCACCGGCATAGATCTGATGCGAAACCTGTTCGTTATAACCGATATAAGCATTGTATCTGCCGCCAAAGAAATCCTTCAATTGATTTAACCTTCCTTCCACCCAACTATCTCCGGAGCCTAAAACCAAAATATTGATGTTATCGCCGTGCTGTTGCAAAGCAGTATAAAAGATGTCGGGCAAAATATCGGCACCTTTTTCATCAACCAATCTTCCGATAAAGGTAAACAGGGGCTTAGATGAATCTAATTGAAAAACATCACAGAGTGCTTTTTTGTTTGCCAATTTCCCAGCTTCAACTGTTTTTATAGTAAAACCTTTATTTAGCATAGGGTCTGTTTCAGGATTCCATACTTCGCTATCAATTCCATTTAATATGCCAACTGACTTCCACCGCTCCTGCCTTAACAAACTTTCCAGACCGCGCGCATTACCCATCATCTCTTCAAGGTAAGTTGGCGATACCGTGGTTACTTTCCAGGCACATTTAATAGCCGAAGCCAAAGGATTGATGGCATCATCCCAGCCTAGTAACCCACCCTTCCATAAATCGAATGCCGGTAAATAGTACAGTTTATCCCAGCCGAACTGACCTTGATATTGCGCATTATGAATGGTTAAAACCGTCGGCACGCCACTAATTGGTTTATATTTTACACTATTTGAAACCATAAAAGGAATTAAACCGGTATGGTGATCGTGACAATGAATTACATCAGGGCGATGCTCCCATTGTACAATCCAGTCTAGTGTAGCAATCTGGAAAGCAATAAATCTTTCCGTATCGTCCTGATAGCCATATACATTTGAACGATCCGTTAAACCCTGGATATGAACAATATATAAATCGAAGCCAAGTTTATTGGATTTTTCTTTTAAAATACGGTACTGAAAGTGGTTATTTCCATAGTTTGCCCAGGCATCGTACGTTACTTCAAATTCGCTTTCGCGGATAAATTTGGTATCGTAAGCCGGCACAACCACTTTGGCAATATGCCCCAGTTTATTCTGGTATTTTGGTAAAGCCCCTACCACATCGGCCAAACCGCCAACTTTTGCAACAGGGTAACACTCGGCGCTTATATGTATAATTTCCATCAACTATTTGGTGTAGATAACCCAAGTAAGTTACTAATTGTTTTGAGCTTTACAAATAATGTAAATTATATTATTAGTTCATTATTTTAGGTTTAAACTAAAGCTTTTTATCAGTGGAAGTTAACATCAGTCTATACTGATAAGGCCCGGAAAAAAATCGCTGTATCGACTGTTGAAAAGCGAATGGAGAGACCTGATTTTTTTAATTTAACTGTTTTTTTATTAGAAAGTGAGCGTTAGTTTCTCCGTAGCGGCTCCCAGTTCTGCTGCTCAGCTACCATTGACAGAGTCCAATAGAATGGTCGTCATCTCGACCGGAGCAACGCGAAGTGGAGAGATCTATTTGGTTAGATTTTGCTTCACAGAGCCTTCGGGTTCTAAACTGCGTTGCACCCGATTGATATCGGATCTGCCCGACATGACGGTAACATGAGGGAATTTTTACATGAAGATTAATTACTATCATTCATATCGATTTTTATCCAATAAATTATCCCTTGACTGGGCATTTAAATGCTTTGATGGGCCTTATTTAGTTGCCGTTCTATCGTATTAAGATTACCGTTTTCAAGGGAATGACGACCTTTCAAAATATTATTCTGCCAAAAATCTCCAAAATCATTTCTGAGACAGCCCCATCTATTCTACTATAAAACCCTGAAACAAGTTCAGGGTGACGGATTGTGGTAATGATTGCGGCTAAGCAATTATATTTAATGCATAAAAAACGAAAAAACCGCTTAAATCCATAAGCGGTTTTTAACAACAAAACAAATATATTCTTTGGTTTAAAAATATCTAATACTCTTCGGCAATGATTTCGTAAAAATCGCGGATAGGCTGAAATTGAGGATGTAATGATACCACATCGCCAAAAACCAGTAAAGCCGGAGCCGTTATTTTTTTATCTTCAACAATTTCGGCAATGGTATCTACTATACCCACTGCAATTTTTTCTTCTGGTGTAGAACCATTTTGAATGACTGCAACCGGCAACAGGTTTTTATGCTCTGCCTGAAAAATAGCCGCAATTTCTTTTACTTTTTCAATTCCGTTCAAAACTACAATGGTAGCTTTGGTTTTTGCAGCAATGTATAGATCTTCAGAGATTTCGCCCCTGCTGTTTGTTCCCGTTACTGCCCAGAAACTTTCGCTCATATCTTTATAAATCATCGGAATTTTTTGCAAACTCGGCGCACCGGTAGCACTCGAAATACCAGGAATGATTTCAGTGGGAATACTATAAGATTCTGCGGCATCTATTTCTTCATATCCTTTTGCAAAGAAAAACGGATCGCCACTTTTTAAACGTACAACATGGCCATAGTTTAAGGCATAATCAACAATAAGCTTGTTCACTGCATCCTGGGAGAATGATTCATCATCACTACGCTTACCCACGTAAACTTTTGGTATACCATCTGGTGCATGACACAATAAAGCTTCGTTTACATTTGCATCATACAAAACAACATCAGCTGTTTTTAATGCTTTAACCCCTTTTAAACTAAATAAATCCGGATCGCCAGGACCAGCACCTATTAAAGTAATTTTTGGTTCAATGTTCGCTTTTTCTACTTTATTCAAAATCATAACAGATAATTTAAGCTTGTTGTACGTTTGTTAACAATACAAATATATAAAGTCTATGGGAATTGTAGTAATTTATTTTAAAATAATTTTCTTGCCTCGCTATAGCGTTTTATCAGGAAAAAAGCTCAATCTAAGCGTAGTCCTCGATCCGCCAGAAATGACCGGTTTTCTTAATGCGATATGAAAATCTGATTTTAAAGATTCTTCGCTGCGCTACCATTGACAGACTCCAATAGAATGGTCATCATCTCGACCGGAGCAACGCGAAGTGGAGAGATCTATTTAGTTAGATTTTGCTTCGCAGAGGGTCCGCTCGAAATGACGGTAACATGAGGGATTTTTACATGAAGATTAATTACTGTCATTCATATTGATTTTTATATCATAAATTATCCCTCAGAATGACAGCAAAGAAGAAAAAATCTTTGTTTTCTGTGTCTCTGTGGCAAAAAAATATATGAGTACTTATCTACAATTTACTTCCGCAAAAGTAAATTTACCGGCTTCGTAATTAATGGGTTTCCCTTTAACAAAATACGATCTGCCCAAAGTGGTTTCAATCTGCGCAACGCCCATGATGAGTTTACCATCTTTCTTTAGAAAGGCCAATGGATTGGTAAATGCCTTTGTCGTATCATTACCCGTGTTGAACCGATAATCAACCAGCAAAGTGTCGCCATTAAACTTACCATTAATCTTCCCGTTATTTTGAGGCTTGTCAGCGTATTTTACCAGGAGTGAACCAGTTACTTTACCGGATGCCATGGTTTTTACAATCATAGCAGCACTGTCTTTTTCGAAGAAAGCGGCATAACAGGTTTGATTGATCACCGAGTCTTTTTTTGCAGTATCAGCCTTTTTACCTGATTGGTTACAGGCAAAAACAGAGGGAATAGCTGCAAAAATGAAGTACAAGAGATTTCTTTTCATGTGGCTTGCAATTTGGGTTTGAGTTTTATAATGTAATAAGGAGATGAAAACTTTTGACCATTTCCATAACTTAAATATACAAAAAAACCTACAACGAAAAATGGGATACCATTTGGCACCCCACTGAAATTGCTTTCACTTTAGAACAAACTAAAGCTTTCATTATTATATTTGGTTGTGGTTCTCCAATTTAAGATTTTTAGGATTGTATGATTTTAGGATTAATGAGTTAAATAAAAATCTGATTAATTCCATCCTCCATTTTCCATACTCAAGATCTTTCGCCTCCGCTAACATTGACAGAGTCCAATAGAATGGTCGTCATCTGGACCGGAGGAACGCAAAGTGGAGAGATCTATTTAGTTAGATTTTGCTTCGCAGAGCCTTCGGGTTCTCGACTGCGTTGCACCCGATTGCTATCGGATCAGCTCTAAATGACGGTAACATGAGGGAATTTTTACATGAAGATTAATTAGTGTCAATCACATCGAATTTTATCCAATAAATTAACCCTCAGGATGACCAACCACTTTAGATTGTCCATGTTACCAGGCCCCGTAGCCAACTCTTAAAACACTCGCTAATTGATCATTGAAATTTGGTTATTCCTTCATCATCCATCTTACATTATTCCATTTTACATTTTACATTTTATTCCACTGCTGCCCTGAACATTAGCGCCCCAACAGTTAAATTGGTACGGGTATCGATCAAAATAGCAGAACCATTTGCACGGTTATCATCATATAAATCAAAAGCTAAAGCATCAGCGGTTTTCACAATCACACGGCCAATATCATTCAGCTTAAATTCTTCAGCAGCATGTTTCTCTAATGTATTGATATCTACTTTATGCAGAATTTCGCTGATTTTACATTTAGTAATTTTGCTATTATGTTGAATGTTGTACATCATTGTGGTATCCAATGCACGTGTATCCATCCAGCAGAGGTCTGCCTCAATCAGTTTTGTTTCCTGTGGCAGTGCCGACGCATTTACAATGGTATCGCCACGGCTGATGTCTACATCATCTTTTAAGTGGATAATAACCGATTGACCAGCATGTGCTGCTTCAAGTACTTCATCAAAAAACTCAATCTTCTCCACCACTGAGCTTGCTCCTGAAGGAAGAACAGTAACTTTATCATTTAAATTAAACGTTCCGCTCAATACACGCCCCGCATAACCACGGTAATCGTGCAGTTCTGCTGTTTGTGGACGAACCACCCATTGTACCGGCATACGCGCCAATTGTGATTTATCTAAGCTATCGGTATCTACTTTCTCTAAGAAATGCAGCAAACTTTCGCCTCCATACCAATCCATGTTTTCAGATGTCTGCACCACATTATCTCCTTTTAACGCACTCACCGGAATATAGGTTACATCAGACAGTTTTAATTGTTGTGCCAGGATTTTGTATTTCTCGATGATTGAAGAGTAAACGGTTTCACTATAATCAACCATGTCCATTTTATTGATACAAACCACCACATGTTTAATACCCAGTAAAGAAACAATATAGGAGTGGCGGATGGTCTGCTCCACTACACCGTTACGGGCATCAATTAAAATAATGGCCAAGTTAGCGGTAGACGCACCTGTAACCATATTTCTGGTATACTGAATATGTCCAGGGGTATCGGCTATAATGAATTTACGTTTCTCTGTCTGAAAGTATTTGTAGGCGACATCAATGGTAATACCCTGCTCGCGCTCTGCCCTTAAACCATCAGTAAGAATGGCTAAATCTATTGTTCCATCGTCATTTTTGCGGTTCGAACGCTGCAAGGCTTCTAACTGATCGGCCAAAATAGAATCGGTATCGTATAACAAACGGCCAATTAAGGTACTTTTACCATCATCAACGCTGCCTGCTGTAAAAAATTTTAATATGTTCATTTTTTTTAGATTTGAGATATGAGATAATAGATATGAGACGGATGCAAGATTCTTAAATCTCACGTCTCCCTTAAAATAATAGATATGAGATTAGACAGATGCAAGGTTCTCAAATCTCACATCTAAAATCACACGTCTCTCTTAAAAATATCCTCCCTTTTTCCTGTCTTCCATTGCGGCTTCCGAAACTTTATCGTCCATACGTGCACCACGTTCTGAAATTTTTGAGGCACTGATTTCTGAAATAATATCGTCGATTAAAAATGCATCCGATTCTACCGCAGCAGTGCACGACATATCGCCTACCGTACGAAAACGAACCTGTTTACGTTCTACCACATCTTCCTCATCCATATTTAAAAACGGTGACGCAGCCATTAGCTGTCCATTTCTGGTGATTACATCGCGTTCGTGCGAAAAATAAATGCTCGGAAGCGCTATTTTTTCTCTGCGGATATAATTCCAGACATCTAATTCTGTCCAGTTACTGATTGGGAATACGCGGATATTTTCTCCTTTATGAATTTTACCGTTGTAGATATTCCAAAGTTCAGGGCGCTGGCGTTTTGGGTCCCACTGACCGAATTCATCGCGGACAGAAAAAATACGTTCTTTTGCTCTTGCTTTTTCTTCATCTCTACGGGCACCACCAATGCAGGCATCAAACTGGTATTTCGCAATAGTATCGAGCAAGGTTACGGTTTGTAAAGCATTTCTACTGGCGTTTTTACCGGTCTGCTCCACTACTTTACCCTGATCGATAGATTCCTGCACCGAACCAATAATTAATTTTTCGCCAATTCTTTCTACCATTTGGTCACGGTAAGTGATGGTTTCTTCGAAATTATGGCCGGTATCTATATGTACCAAAGGAAAAGGAAATTTCCCCGGACGAAAAGCTTTTTCTGCCAAACGAACTAAAGTGATTGAATCCTTTCCACCCGAAAATAACAGGGCGGGTTTTTCAAACTGACCTGCTACTTCACGCAAAATATGAATGGCCTCGGCCTCCAGTTCATCTAAATAATCAAAATTATATGTACTCATTATTAAGTGTTGTCTTTGTTGTTAAATTGCGGGAGGTTTGAACCCTATTTTCCATCTCCCATCTTACTTCTTCCCTTAAGAAGTGGCATGTAAACCACATTCTTTTTTGCTCTGGTCTTCCCACCACCACCTTCCGGCCCTAAAATCTTCACCTGGCTGTACTGCTCTTGTACATGGAGCGCATCCTATGCTCGGGAAACCTTTGTCATGCAGGGTATTGTATACAATGTTATTTTCTTTAATGTAAGTTTTTACATCCTCTAAAGTCCAATCAAATATCGGGTGAAATTTAACCAATTGGTTACCTTCATCCCACTCTAAATCGTGCATATCCTCACGGTTGGCACTTTGATCGGCCCTGATGCCGGTTATCCAGATTTCGTTCCCTTTTAATGCTCTTTTTAGGGGTTCAATTTTACGGATATAACAGCACTCTTTTCTATTTTCTACCGACTCGTAAAAGCTGCTCGGGCCTTTGGTATTTACCATATTCTGCAACAGCTCATTTTGCGGATAATAGGCATGAATCGGTTTGTTATAAATTTCTAAAGTACGGTTCCATACATAATATGTTTCCGGAAACAGGCGTCCGGTTTCTAAGGTAAAAACCTTAATCGGAATATTATTGGCAAAAATTAAATGGGTAATCGCCTGATCTTCCCAACCAAAACTGGTCGAAAATATAATACGGCCGGCATATTGATCTGCTAAAAATTTCAGTTTATCAACTGTACTCAAACCTTCCAGTGCTGCTTTTATCTCTTCCAGGTTCTCCATCACTAAATCAATTTTAAAATAAACATAATTACACTGCGCAAACTCACAATCATCACAATAATCCCCACTGCTACCATAATGGTTTTTGCCGAAATTTTGTTCGATACTTTTGCAGCAATTGGTGATGCGATGGCACTACCGATAATCAAGCCTAACACAGCTTCCCAGTGTTTTCCGCCTAGCATGGTAAAAAAGGTAAGCGAACTTAGGGTAGCAATGAAAAAACGGCTGATTTTTACCGTACCCAGTGAAAATAAAGGGTGACGTCCACCGGCAATTAAACTCGATAAAACGATCGATCCCCAGCCACCACCAAAAGCGGCGTCGATAAAACCGCCAAAAAAGCCTAATAAACCAATTTTTTTTATTTTTTGATCTGCTTTTTTACGCTTGATATTAAAGGCTTTCATTAAAATAACTCCACCTAGAAACAAAGTGTAAACCGCCACAATAGGCTTAACATAAGCACTATAATGTTCTAATGAAGAAAGGATGTAGGCACCTAATACTGCACCGATTATGGCAGGAAGAATTAAAATTCTGAATAGTTTCCAGTTTACATTCCCCATCCTGTAATGCATCCAACCGGCAATACCATTGCTCATTACCTCAGAAATATGGATAGCCATACTTGCCGATGCAGGCGGTAAACCCATAGCAAGTGAGAATGATGCTGTAGTAACGCCGTACGACATGCCGATTGCCCCATCAATTAAGGCGAATAAAAATCCAGCACCTAAAAACCAATAGAACAATGGATCGATGTTGATCAAAAACGTCTGAAATTCGGGTTCGGTATTCCAAAGCGAAAGTCCGATTGCGCCTATCAATAAAACTGATGCCACCCAGATCAACCATTTAATATTCCGCTCTGCGAAGCTTTTTTTAGGATTGATCAAGCTTTGGGTAACCTTATTCAGTTTTTTGACCTTTGCCGAAAAATCGCCGTTTAAGGTCTGGCGCAAGGCACTCATGTTCTGTAAGGTTTGATCCAGTTCAGCCGGTAAACCTTCATTTAAAATCTGCTTTAAACGTTTGGCAATGGTTGGCGACTTACCATTGGTAGAAATGGCAATTTTTAGATCGCCTTTCTGTACAATAGACCCAAGGTAGAAATCACATAGTTCCGGCTTATCGGCCACATTGATCAGCAGGCCTCGCTCATGCGTTACCTTTCTGATCTCTTCATTTAAAATGTTGTTATTGGTTGCCGCGAAAACAATATCAATATCATTTAAATCATCTATATCAAAAGTTTTTTGCTTAACCTTTATGAGCGGATAATTTGCAACAAGTGCATCAACCTCCGGCGATACCGTTTCTGCCACAATGGTAATGGTAGCACGCTGGCTGTTATTTACAATTGCCGTTAACTTTTCCAGTCCAATATTACCTGCACCAATTAATAATGTACGCAGCTTGTTCAGCTTTACAAAAACCGGAAAGAGCTGGTTACCTTTTTCTTCTTCCGAAAAAGATGTCGCATTATCAGGTTGGTTAGGCAATACTTGCATATTGTTTAATTAATTTCTTAAATGATGGATGTAATGATACAACTTCTCCAAAAATTAATAAAGCAGGGGCCTTAATATTTTCTTGCTGAACCAAACTTTCTATGGTTTCAACCAAGCCAACAACCAATCTTTCATCTTCTGCCGATCCGTTCTGCACCACTGCAGCTGGTAAATTGTGCTTGCCTGCAGCTTTAAAAATCTCTATAATTTTAGCTAATTTTTTAAGCCCCATCAGTACCAATACCGTAGCTTTTGATTGCGCTGCCTGATAAATATCAGCAGAAACTTCTCCCGAAGTGGTAGTTCCGGTAATTACCCAAAAACTTTCGCTCATGCCACGGTGTGTAACCGGAATCTGTTGTAAACCCGGCACACCGATAGAACTCGAAATACCCGGAATAACACTTACCGGAATGCTGTAAGATGCGGCATAATCCAGCTCCTCATATCCCCTGCCAAAAACAAACGGATCGCCGCCCTTTAAACGTACCACATGTCCGTAATTTAAAGCATAATCGATCATCAGTTTATTGATGGTATCCTGCGGATAAGAATGTTCACCTGAACGTTTTCCTACATAAACTTTAATGGCTTCTGCCGGAGCATGCTCCAATAAAGCTTCGTTGGTTAAAGCATCGTACAATACCACATCTGCAGTTTGCAAAGCCTTCACCCCTTTTAAGGTTAATAAATCCGGATCTCCAGGACCTGCACCTAAAAGGGTAATCTTTGATTCTATATTTAATTTCTGATCGCTCATCTTTGTATTTTAATTTTGAATGATTGAAGTTTGAATGAGAGAATGTTTTACCAGCGAGTGTTTATAATCATTCATTAATACTATCACTCAATCATTCATTAATGCTATCACTCAATTGTTCACGCCTTCTATTTCGCTAATACCGCCCTTTTCTCCTTAATCTGATTTAAAAATTGATGGGCTTCGTCGAAATATTTTTGGGCAAATGCTGCCGTTGGTTCGTTTTTATTGATCTGTAAAACCAGGTCTGAGAAATTGGTCGGCAAGTTAAATTCGCCAGTTTCTACGTAGTGGTTATCAAATTCGCGGATCACGCCAACCTGCGTACTGCTGTTTACGCCTTTATCCAACAATAAAGACTTTGCTGCACTTACAAAAGTGCTGTAGGTATGGTATATGGCATCTGCATAGGCACCTTTATCTAAGTTTTGCTTTGCCCAACCAAATTTTTCGTCGGCCTCTAATAATAAAGTAGCCACTAAATCAATCACCACACCGGCACATTCTCCTACACCAATGGCGGTTACAAATTCTTCAACATGCCCCCAGTCTACAAATTCTTCTGTTTGCAGGTTGGTTAAATCGGCCAATGGTTTCAACAACTGATAAAAATGGTCTTTTCCTTTTCTATCGTAATATTGGTGGAAGTTTTCATCTGCAAGGTTATTCGCTTTAAAATCATTTAAAAGGAAATGCAAAACACTTGTAGCCCTTTTTGATGGCACTTTAATTACACGTTCTGCCACCCGTCCAACGCCGTTACCAACAGTACCGCCACCTAACATCACCTGAACAGCAGGTACCACTTTTCCTTCTGCTTTTACCGAGCTTCCGTGGAAACCAATTTCGGCCAAGCCGTGCTGACCGCAAGAATTCATACAACCACTGATTTTGATCTTGATGTTTTTCTCGTAGATAAACTCAGGGAAATCGGTATAAATTACTTCTTCCAAAACTTCAGCTAAAGTCATCGAGTTCGAAATACCCAGGTTACAGGTATCGGTACCCGGACAGGTGGTAATATCGGCCAAACTATCAAAGCCCGCCGTTGTAAAACCAATTTTATTTAAGGCAGTATATAATGAAGGTAGTGCTTCCTTACGTACAAACTTCAATAATAGTCCCTGGTTTTGTGTAATCCTGATTTCATCAGCCACAAACAACCTGATGGCATCAACAAAAGCCCTTGCCTGATCGGTTTTGATATCGCCCACCTGAACTTTCACATACACACCATAAAACCCGGCTTGTTTTTGCTCCACTACGTTAGTGGCTAACCAGTGTTTGTAATGGGCTTCGTTTAATATTTCTACCGCCTCATATTCCTGCGCTAAAGGTAAAATAGGTTGAGGTACAGTATTCAGATCTATTTTAAAAGTTTTTACTTTATTGGCAATACGCTCTTCGGCAACCAAACGTAATACCTCTTCTAAACCTAATTTCTGAACCAGGTATTTTAAACGTGCTTTATTACGGTTGGTACGTTCGCCATAACGGTCGAATACCCGAAGAACAGATTCAGTAAATGGAATCAGCTGATCTTCATGCAAAAATTCGTGAACGGCATTCGCCAAAAATGGCTGCGCGCCTAAACCACCGGCAAATAATACTTTAAATCCGCGTTCGCCATTTTCGTTAATTTTTGGAATAAAACCTAAATCGTGAATGTAACTGAAAGCGGTATCCCTATCGCTGGAAGAAAAAGAAATTTTAATCTTACGGCCCATTTCCTGACAGATCGGGTTACGTAAAAAGTACGCAAATACCGCTTGTGCATAAGGCGAAACATCAAAAGGCTCTTCCGCATCAATACCCGAATTTGGAGAAGCGGTTACATTACGTACCGTATTTCCACAGGCCTCGCGAAGGGTAATATCATCCTGCTCCAGTTTGGCCCAAAGCTCTGGTGTGCGGTCTAAACTCACATAGTGGATCTGTATATCCTGACGGGTAGTTAAGTGCAGGTTTCCGCTTCCGTATTCATCGGCAATATCGGCAATGCGCAATAACTGTTTAAAAGTTACCTTTCCAAATGGCAGTTTAATACGCACCATCTGCACACCTGGCTGCCGCTGTCCGTAAACACCGCGTGCCAAACGCAGGCTTCTAAACTTTTCGTCGTGGATGGTTCCATCTCTAAAAGCTTTAATCTTATTCTCTAAATCGATAATGTCCTGCTCGACAATCGGGTTTTCGAGTTCTGTTCTGAAACTTTGCATATGTGTTGTTAGCTTTATTCAAAAAATGCCTCCCTGTTACCGAGAAGCATTCCATATTTTATACATAAAATTAGCTGTAGGCTCCTGTTACTGCGTTATACAACAACAGCACATCATTTGCTTAGCAGTTAACTGATCAGGTATAAAACTGAAGTTCATACGCCAAATATATAAAGTATATAGGAATAGTCGTAATTTATTATGAAAAAAATTACATCAAGGAAACGCCATTTCAACTGAAACGCAGTCCCGAAGTTAATCGCGAGAGAAATCTGGGTATTAAATTCCTAAATAAGAGTAACTGAAAACTGCTAATTGATAACTGATGTGGGCATTCCCCAAGCTGCGCAAGTGTCGGGCTTTGCAGGGCTGCGCTTCGCTCCGTTACCGATGAAAAATCGGCACTGAACCCTTCCAATCCCTAATGCGGAAATATGCTTAAACCTATCAGGTTTTAAAAACCTGATGGGTTTCCTTAGGAAATAAACATTATAAATTAATAATCCCGATTTTCAGGTTATCTTCACGGCCAATTACATCGGCAATGCTGGTTTCGGTTAAAACCTTAAGTGTAGCATCCCTTACATCAATAAAGGCACTTCTGATGCCGCAGGTTTTCTCATCTACACACTCATCACATTTATGGTAAAAATTTAAACTTGCGCATGGAACCATTGCAATCGGCCCATCGGTTACACGCATTACATGTACCAATAAAATTTCTTCCGGTTTTTTGTTGAGGCTATAACCACCTCCCGCACCTTTTTTACTGTACAGGAAACCTGCATTACGAAGATCGAGCAGAATTTGCTCCAGGAATTTTTTAGGAATATGCTCCTCCTCTGCAATTTTCGAAATCTGCATGGGTGGTTTATCTAAATTTTTACCAAGCGCAACAAGCGCTTTTATGGCATATTTTGTTTTTTTGGATAGCATATTTGTACAAAGCTAATAAAAGAATGTAAATTATAAAATATGCAACAGGAAGTTGATTTTAATTGATCATGCGATCATATTCATAAATATAAGGCATAATAATCATAATTACTTTAATCAAACGAACGTAAAAATAACCGCTAAGCGTAACAGCAGGTAATTATGGACGTTTAAATTCTATTTTTACGCGCTATTCTGATTTACAGATTTTTAATAAATGAAAAGAAAACTCAAGCTATTGCCGCTCCTAATAGTGGCAATTATATTTTTTGCCTTAAACGCCTACGTATTATCGGGCCTGGGCACCATCAATCAATCCAGTTTACTGAGTCCAATTTTTTGGGTATTTATGATCGGTTTAACTTTTGCCTTGTTTTTCGCCATTCAGCAGATGCGGATTCAAGGTATTAATAAGTTTTTCCAGATCGTGAGTCACGCTTTTCTGATTGTTTTTGCCGCAGAAATTGTCTTCGCTTTTTTTCTGTTGCTTGGCGATGTTTACCGCTTATTAACCGGCTTATCTACTAGTTTTGAGCCTGGTGGATTCCATATTCCCGGCCGAAACAACTATTGGGTCGATTTTGCCTTTGTGATGTTCTGCTTAACCATTGCCCTGTTTGCTTATGGTATTACCCAGGGAAAATATGCCTACCGCGTAATTAAACACACTTTGTATTTTGATGATCTGCCTGAAAGCTTTGATGGTTTTACGCTGACCCAGATTTCGGATGTACATGCCGGCAGTTTTACCAACCCAAAAGCCGTTCAAAAAGGCATCGATATGATCAATGCCCAGAAAAGCGATTTATTTGTTTTTACCGGTGATTTGGTCAACAATGCCGCTGCAGAAATTGTGCCTTACATCGGCCATTTCTCTCAGATCAAGGCCCCTTTCGGACAGTTTTCGGTTCTGGGGAATCACGATTATGGCGACTACATCAAATGGCCTGCCGAAGCAGATAAAATCCGGAATTTAAACCAATTGAAAGCGTACCACAAAGAATTGGGCTTTAAACTTTTGTTGGATGAACATGTAGAACTGCACAAAAACGGGGAGAAGATTATTTTAGCCGGAATAGAAAACTGGGGTGTCGGTTTTGGGGAACGTGGTGATCTTAATAAAGCACTTCAAAATACGGGGGTGAACGATTTTAAAATCCTGTTATCACACGATCCTTCTCATTGGGATGCACAGGTAAAAAATTATCCTTCCAAAATCCAATTGTCGTTGGCCGGCCATACTCATGGCATGCAATTCGGTATCGAAGCTTTTGGGATTAAATGGAGCCCGGTAAAATACCGTTACAAACACTGGGCAGGCATTAAAACCGAAAATGGCAGGTATTTAAATGTGAACAGGGGTTTTGGTTTTCTGGGCTTTTCGGGCCGGATTGGGATCTGGCCGGAAATTACGGTAATTGAGCTGAAGAGGAAATAAGATAATCTTCATGGCTAACCATTTCCTTAAAAAAGGTCGTCATTTCGAGCGAAGTGCAACGAAGCCAAGAACCCGAAGGCTCTGCGAAGCAAAATCTGCTTAGAGAGATCTCTTCATTCCGTTGCGCTACATCCGATAGTCATCGGATCGAGATGACGACCAGTAGTTTTAATAATTAAGCGTATACGTTAGATTATACGTACGGCCGCGGCCAGCATAATAAAAAGTTTCTTTCTTGGCTAACGATTGATATAAGAACTGTGAGCGCTGGCTCCAGATGGTCTGATAATTTTTATTTAGCAGGTTTTGTACACCGAATGATAAACTTCCGGTAAATAACCTCACCGATCCCAGTAAATCAACCGTGGTAAAGCCTTTCAACTCATTTTGTACCACAACATTTCCAACGGTAGCATAACCTTTCGAATCAAATGAGTGGAAAGCCTGAGCTTTTATACCAAAAACTTTTCCGTTATAACCCAGATAACCTGCAATTTTTGACGGACTTGCAACAGTTACATCCTGTAAGGACCATGTACCATCGGCATTTTGTTTTTGTGTTTTGATATACAAACCGTTTACGCCAGCTTCAAAACCATTTTTCAGGTTTAATGATAATGAACCTTCAACACCTAAATTTCTTACCTTTTCATCGAAAACTTCAATGTTGAATGTGCTGTTGGTTTTAACGTTTTTATCAGATAAGGCATAAAAACCAGCTACCTGTGCATTAAATATACCTGTTCGGTAACGGTAACCTGCTTCATACTGTTCTGTTTTGATACCGGTTAAAGGAGAACTTCCAACATTAATCGAGTTACCTAAATTATAGTTGGTACCTACCAAGGTATAACTACCCTGTCCGTAATATTTAGCAGGATCTGCCAGGTTAAAACCTTGCGAGAAATTAACCCATGCCTGTTGCGCTGTGTTAATTTTAAATACTAAACCTCCATTTAACAAGTTTACATCGTAATGGTTTTCACCACCAGCAATGGCCGTAGCCGTTCTGCCAACGCCATAAGCCAAAGGTACAGCAGCAGTGGTACCTACAAAATCGCCAACTTTAACAAACATACGTTGCTGGCGCACACCTCCCGACAGGCTTAAGAAGTCGGTTACTTTAACCTGCGCCTGTAAAAAACCAGATAAACCATTTACCCTAAAGTTTGGGTAACGTGCAATACTGGCTATAGTGGTATTATTTAAACCACCAGATGCAAAGGCTTTTGCCCTATCGAACAAAGCTTGCTGCGCGTTAAAATTCTCGTGATCTGCATCTACACCGTAGGTAAGATTCAGTCTGTTCCAGTCTTTGTTCAATACCAGTTTTAAAGCACTATAACTGGTATTTTGGATGGATGAGCCACTGTAAAGTCGTTGTGGTATAGCTGCCTGCCCAGGGAATGGGTGAAAGCTGAACTGCTCATTCCTGGCAGCTGCCTGCACATACAAGGTTTGTCCGCCTAAAATTTCGCTTGCCTGATAATTTGCATTGATATTGGCTCTGCTTGTTTTTGGGTCAACATCTGATGAATAACCATTTCTCATTTCTAAGAGCGCCGGATTGGATAATAATCCTCCATAATTTGCACCCAGGAAAAGATCTTTATCACCACGGTAACCCGAATTGTAATATTGGGCATTCACCGATAATTTTTGATAATCCGTTAATTTAAATTCGGTGCTTCCGAAAAAATCGAACGATTGGTTATACTGTAAATCAGTTTGGGTAATATCAGTAAAAATCTGCTTTCCATCTGCACCATAAGCTGCATTGTTTTTTTGAAAAGCCATGCCGATACGCCCGTTCCAATCTTTGCTGCCGCCAGAAATAGCCTGTGCTACGCGTACATCGTGATCGCTTTTTTCCTTTAATCCACTGCGTACACCAACCTGAGTAGTAAAACTCGGCTGACTGTCCTGACCTTTTTTAGTGATGATGTTGATGATCCCTCCTGTTGCACCACCACCGTAAACGGCGCTTGCACCAGATAAAACTTCAATTCTTTCGATATTAAATGGATCAATTGATTCGAATTGACGGCTAACACCACGCGTACTGTTTAGGGATACCCCATCAATCATCACCAATGCATCCCTGCCGCGTTGGTTTTGTCCATAGTTGGTACGTCCTTCGGGCCCGGCATCCAAACTCGGAATCAATTGCGCCAATGTTTGTTTTAAAGGAATGCCTGCCCTTGCCTGCTCCTGTATTTTTGCACCATCTACTACCCAAACGGTACCTGGTATCTCGCTGATTTTGGTTGGTTTACGAGATGAAACCACCACAACCTCCTGCATATTAGCAGTAGGGCTTAAATTAAGGGTCAGATTAACGGTCTGATCTTTAACCAAACTCACTTTCTGCAGTACGGTGGTATAGCCTACATAACTTACCTGTAATTGATAAGCACCTTCGCTTAACTTTAGTTCGAAGCTACCATCAGCAGCCGTTGTTGCCGAAGTATTTTTACCTTCAACTTTAATATTTGCCCCCGCAAGCGGAGCTGTTTCGCCCATTACCTTTCCGGTAACTGTTTGCGCTTTACCAGTAAAGATAAATCCACCAATCAGGATTGCAATTAAGTATAGATTTTTCATTTTTATTTATTTAGTGTGTATTGGTATTTTTTTTGCGCAAAGCAATAATTTATTTAGATTAAATCCAAATAAAATTTAATTTTTCTCTTTCATTGCCGTAAAATGGTTAACTGCGCATCTGTAAAGCCTTTATAAAAATAAATTGAAAATATTTTGAATATTATTTTTAATCAATCTAAATAAAAATATAACTTAGCAGTTAGAATTATAATTGGAAACCGCTCTTTGTTTTAGCCGATCCAACCAAATTTTATTTTTAAAAACAGGGCTTTTTTTATGTCCTATAATTTTATTGCCTCTTAAACTTGACTTTTTGAAAAATTGAAAACCTAATGTTTACATCAGACCTAGAAAAACATGAACTCATTGATTTCCTCACGGAAAGTCCGACAAAGGAAATCTTTCACCACGAAAACGAAGCAGAATACCTGCATGCTGTAGGAAAAGTTACCCAGGCGGTAAAAAAGTTCCTCAACAATAACCAGCAGCCCTTTAGCGGGGTATCACCGTCGAAATTAAGGCCACTGTTTGATTCGATCGAATTTGAAAAAACGCACAGCAACTATGATGCTTTACTTAAAGAAGTTGAACAGCTTTATACCAGCCATGCAGTTGCTTTTCACCACCCTGCTTATATTGCCCATTTAAACTGCCCGATCGTAATTCCGGCAGTAGCGGCAGAAGTAATGATTTCGGCCATTAATTCCTCTATCGATACCTGGGACCAAAGTGCGGGTGGTACGTTAATTGAGCAAAAGCTAATCGAATGGACCTGCGATCAGATTGGTTATAGCAAAAAAGCCGACGGTATTTTCACCAGTGGTGGCACCCAGAGTAATTTAATGGGGCTTTTACTGGCCCGCGATCACTATTCCATTACCGCATTAAACCACAATATTAAAGTTGAGGGGTTACCCCTGGAAGCTTCCCGTTTCCGGATATTTGTTTCTGAAAAAGCGCATTTTAGTATCCAGAAAAATGCATCGCTATTGGGTCTTGGAGAAAAATCGGTGATCAAAATTAAAACTGACCGCAGTTTCAGGATGAATACCGTTTTACTGGAAGATGCGATTAAACGCGAAATCGACCAGGGAAATATTCCCATAGCCATTGTAGGTACTGCAGGCACCACCGACTTTGGAAATATTGATCCGCTAAAAGAAATTGCATATATCAGTAAAAAATACAATACCTGGTTCCACATCGATGCGGCTTATGGCTGTGGGTTATTGCTGACAGACAAATACAGGGGCCTGCTGAACGGGATCGAACTGGCCCACTCGGTTACGGTTGATTATCATAAATCGTTCTTCCAGCCGGTAAGCAGCAGTGGTTTTTTGGTGAACGATAAAAAATATTTCAACCTGATTACACACCATGCTGATTATTTAAATCCTAAAGACCATGATGAGGATGGTTTGCCCAACCAGGTAAACAAATCGATACAAACGACCAGAAGATTTGATGCTTTGAAACTTTGGTTTACACTCAGGATGATGGGCAGAAATAAACTGGGAGGCTATTTTGATACCATTATTGAAACGGCGGCCCAAATTGCCGACCGTTTAAATTCCGACAGTGATTTCGAGCTGATGAACGAATCAGACATCAGTGCGTTGGTATTCCGTTACCGGCCTAAAAACCTGCAATCAGATGTATGCGTGATGAACCAATACATCAAAAAAGCCATGTTCAATCAGGGAAAAGCTTTAGTTGCCGGCACTAAAATTAACCAGCAATTCTACCTCAAATTTACTCTACTTAACCCGCTAACTACCATCAGCGATATTGAAAACATTATTAAAATCATTAAAAAACATGGAAACGAATACGTTAGACTCAACCAAGCTTCAGCAGATTTCAGAAGAAACTAATTTTAATGCGCTTCTAAACAGTTACTGCAGGGAATTCAGCAATTGGAGCCGTTATATAGGTATCCCTAAATATGATGAGCCTTTAGCAAACTATTTAATTACCACTACCGATCGTCTGCATATCCGGTTTGATTTTACGGCTATTGGTTTCGAAGTATATGCACCGTTAAAATTTTACGCAGATAGTGGACGCCACGTATTTAATTTCCCTATTATCGAAAGGAATGTTGATACAGATGCCATTAATCCGATCACGATTTACAGGTTTATGGAATTGGCCATCCAAGTCAGCAATCAAGAGTTTGGTGCTGTTGATGCTGATCTGGTTAAAAAACGCCTGGCCAACAGCATCGAAAACCTCGAAACATTCTTATCGTTTTTTAAACAGAATGGCAAACCTGTAAATTTCGCTAAAATGAGCTTTATCGAAGCAGAGCAATCTTTGTTTTTAGGCCATAATGCGCATCCCTTCCCTAAAGGGAGATCGGGTTTTAACTGTAAAGAAGAACTTTTTAAATATTCGCCGGAAACACAGGGCCATTTCCAGCTAGCCTATTTCCTGATCTCAGCAGAAAACATCGTGGAGAAAAATGCTGAAGGTTTCGACATGACCGATCTTTTCAGAATCGACCTGTTAGAAAGCAATCATAAAGAAATTATAGTTTTACTCGATCAGCATCCAAATTACAAGGTGGTGCCCATGCATCCCTGGGAAGCCCAATACCTGCTTACCCTTCCTCAGGTAAAGGCGATGCAGCAAGAAAAAGTGCTGATCTTTCTGGGGCATTTCGGAGAACTGTACACCCCAACATCTTCCGTTAGAACGGTTTACAATGCTTCAAGTGATTGGATGTTTAAATTTTCGTTACACGTAAAAATAACCAATTCAGAAAGGGTTAACCTGGTGCGGGAGCTTCACCGCGGTTACGACATCAGCAAATTATTAAAAACTACCTATGGTAAGGCTGCTAAAACAGCATTTCCGGAAATCGAATTCATTACCGACCCTGCTTTTATTACTGTAAATTATAAAGGTGAAACGATTGATGGCTTCAATATCAGCATCAGGCATAATCCCTTTAAAGAAGAAGGAGCCGAAAAAAATGTGACATTATTGGCAGCACTTTGTCAGGATGCACTATTAGGCCAAAAGCCAAGAATTGTAAATCTGATCGAAGAAGCCGCTATCAGCAAAAACAGAACGGTTGCACATACCGCTGTAAACTGGTTTAAGCAGTACCTACATGTTTGTGTGGCACCAATTGTTGGCCTTTACAACCATTTTGGGATGGCTTTTGAGTTCCATCAGCAAAATGTGATGGTTGAACTCGATAAAAATTACTATCCTGCGAAGCTTTATTTCAGGGATAATCAGGGATTTTTCTTTAGTGATGCCAAAGCTGAAGCATTGGAAAAGGCATCTCCGGGCATTGCTGCAGAAAGCGGTTCTATTGTTCCAAACGCATACATCCTGCCTAAACTCACCTATTATCTGCTCATCAACAATATTTTGGGTGTGGTAAATGCCATTGCCAGCAACAACCTTGCCGACGAGAAAACTTTGATTGATCTCGTTTATCTGGAGTTTAAACAATTCGAAAACAGCGATACCACTGGCCTGGTAGATTATATCATCAATCGCCGGGACTGGGAGGTGAAGGGCAACCTGCTTACCAATTTATGCAATATAGACGAAGCAAGCGCACCAATCGAAAATCCTGCCATTTACCGTGCATTTCCGAATCCTTTAACCAAATATTTCTTCTGTGAAAACCTGATTAAACCGCAAACCATGGAGGCCATGTACAGCAGGTATTTTCCTAAAGAAGACATTACTATTACCATCCGTTCTTTCGATATAGACCGCGATCTGGAACTGGTACACGACTGGTTTAACCAGGAACATGCGAAACCGATCTGGAAAATGGACGGACCGATTAAAGCACTGGAACTTTTTTACCGCACCTTAATCCCTGGCGACGCTTCGCATAGTTTTATAGGCGAAATTAACGGGGTACCTAATTTCACTATCGAACCTTACTGGCCTATGCGGGATGGTGTTGGCGCTTGTTACGAAGCGCTGAGCACTGATTATGGCTCTCACCTTTTGATTGCGCCTACCGAAAAAGATAAAAAATTCAGTTTCCCAACCGGACAGGCCATGCTGGATTTTGTTTTTGACCAAAGTATTGTTGGTAAATGTATAGGCGAAGCAGCGGTAGAAAGCAGAGCCATGCACATGTTTGGCACACGTTTAGGCTACAGGTACCAAAAAGTAATTGAAATGCCACACAAAATGGCCACCTTAACTTTCTGTTACCGTGAATGGTACTGGGAAAAATTCCCGGAAGCCAAAGCTTATGCCATGCTGAAAACAGCACAATTTGAAACGGAGGAAATATAATGCAGGAACAGAAAATATATGATATTGTTGGGATCGGGATCGGCCCCTTCAATTTAGGTCTGGCGGCTTTATGTGCCCCGATCAACAGTCTATCCACCTTGTTTTTAGATCAGGCCAATGAGTTTAACTGGCATCCCGGCATGATGCTGAGCGATGCTACTCTGCAGGTCCCTTTTATGGCCGATCTGGTTACCATGGCTGATCCAACCAGTCCATACAGTTTTTTAAATTATCTTAAACAAACCGATCGCCTGTATAAATTCTATATCAGAGAAGATTTTTTTGTCCTCCGCAAAGAATATAATGCTTATTGCAGATGGGCAATCGCCCACCTCCAAAATTGTCATTTTGGGCAGAAAGTAAGCCATATCAATTACGTTGACGGCATTTATCATATCGAAAATGTAGACCAGGTAAATGGCACTACTGAAACCATTTTGGCTAAAAAAATCGTACTCGGAACGGGAACCGCCCCCAAAGTACCGGATTTTGTTAATCCTACCGTTCATCAATATGCGATCCACTCTTCAGAATATCTAAAGTTTAAACAGACTTTATTAGCGCAAAAAACGGTAGCTATTATCGGATCAGGACAAAGTGCCGCAGAAATTTTCTACGATCTTTTACCTGAAACAGAAAATGGCCTAAACCTGAAGTGGTTTACACGTCCGGACCGATTTTTCCCCATGGAATATTCGAAATTAACTTTAGAGCTGACCTCGCCTGAATATGTAGATCATTTTTACAATTTAAGCGATGCCAAACGGAAACAACTTTTAAGCAAACAGAATTCGTTGTTTAAAGGGATCAATTTCGAACTGATCAACCAGATTTTCGATAAACTTTACGAATTGAGTGTTGATGGCGAGAAAATCAATGCCGACCTGATGCCGAACTGCCAGTTGAACAACCTAACGGTAAATAATGATGGCAGCTATCAGCTTGATTTTTATCACACCGAAAGCGAAAAGGATTTTACGGTTGATACAGATGCTGTGGTATTGGCTACAGGCTATAAATATAATGAACCGGACTTTCTATCAGCCATTAATGACCGCATTGCACGCAATGCCGATGGGCTTTTTCAGGTTCACCGTAATTATGCCACTGATGTAAACGGCAACGAAATCTTTGTTCAAAATGCCGAACTGCATACGCATGGGTTTGTAACACCTGATCTGGGCATGGGTGCTTATCGCAATGCATGCATTATCAATGCCATTTTAGGTTTCGAAATCTATCCGGTAGAAAAACGGATCGCTTTCCAGCAGTTTAGCGTAAATGGTGAACAAGAGGTTCCTGAACAGTCTCAGGGTTTCATCCGGGACTGTCACGTTGAGCCTGTCGAAACGCCTTAAACATTAGGTTGGTCCTCAAGCTCAGGATGACAAATCTATATTTATAACACTCCTCAATAATAAAAAATTAATACCATGAGTTACAACAATTTCAATCATATAAAAACTTTAAAAAAAGAAGTTTGGGATAAGGTAAACCTGAATTATATTGCAAAATCGATAGTAGAATTGATGCATGAGAAATTGGCAGAACCTACGCTTATTGATACCAATGGGAAGGGCATTTTGAATTTCCGTTTAGATACGGATACTGAGGCTATCTATTATACTTTCTCTGGTCAACAGCGCGCTTTAGATTACCTGCATATCGATAAACAGAGTATCAAAAAATTTGTAAACGGAGAAAGTGTGCCGGTAAACAATGCGCCAGCCTTTTATACTGAATTACAGCAAACTTTTGGCATTAAACCTTTTACACTTGCCCATTTCATCGAAGAAACGCTAAATACCTTATATGCCGACGCCTATATCCACGAAAAAGGCCGGTTAACGGCTGATGAACTGGCTAATGCTGACTACCAGACTATTGAACACCAGATGGATGGACATCCCTGGGCAACGATTAACAAAGGACGCATCGGTTTTAACCATAGCGATCAGGGCAAATATGCACCCGAAGCTGCACAGAAAACGCAATTGGCCTGGCTGGCCGTCCACAAATCAAGGGCACAGTTTAAAAGCATCGAAAGCATTTCTCCGTTTTCTTTTTACAATGAAGAACTGGGTTTAAAACAGGTCTACGATTTTAACCAGATACTGATCCGGCAGGAATTAAACCCTGAAGATTATTTCTTCATCCCCGTTCACGAATGGCAGTGGAACAATAAAATTGTATTGCAGCTTGCACACGATATTGCCCATCAGCTGATTATCCCGGTAGGCATTGGGAGCGATGAATATATGTGTCAAAACAGTATCCGTACCTTTTTTAATGTGAGTGAACCTAGAAAGCATTATGTAAAAACAGCTATTTCAATCTTAAATACTTCAATTTTCAGGGGATTATCTCCTAAAAAACTGGCTATTGCACCAAAAGTAACTCAATGGGCAAAAGACATGCTGCAAGGCGATGAGTATTTAAAACAGACCCGTGTTGTGCTTTTGGGCGAAGTGGCTACTGTAGCTTACACACATCCACAATACAGTGAAATACCGGGTTCACCTTATCAATACCAGGAATTTTTAGGTGCAATCTGGAGAGAAAGTGCTGAAAATTACCTGCTGGAAGATGAAAACATCATGACCATGGCAAGCCTGCTTTATGTAGATGACAATGGTAAAAGCATGGTACAGGCCCTGATCGAAAAATCGGGATTAGAGGCTACAACCTGGCTAAATGCTTATTTATCGGCTTATTTGAAACCGGTATTAAGAATTTTTTATAAACATGCCTTTTTCTTCAGTCCACATGGTGAAAACACGATTCTGGTAATGAAAAATGGCATTCCGGAGCGCATTATCATTAAAGATTTTGTAGAAGAAATTGTATTAACGGAAGAATCGAAAGCGAAATTACCAAATGACCTTGTTGATGTTTTAAGGGAGATTAATGATGAATTGGCACCTTTATTTATCCTTTCGGGTGTATTCGATGCCGTTTTCAGATATCTCAGCAACATTTTCCACAGTTATGTTGGAATGGATGAAAAACAATTCTGGCGACAGGTGGCAGATGTAATTCTAGCATTTCAACAGGAAAACCCGGAATTAGCCTCAAAATTTGAAAAATTCGACCTTTTTGTACCTGAGTTTATCAGGGTTTGCATTAATAGGGTAAGATTGTTGACACATGGTTACAGCGAAAGTACCGATGTTCCGGTTCCGGAATTAATTGGCACTTTGCTTAATCCGGCTGCGGAAGCTTTGAAAGAGGATATTTTGGTGTAATTATTTTACCGTGCAGTTAGTTACCATCTGACTGGATCTGCCTAAGCTATTTGAATCAGTGGCAGATGTTACCATCTGCCTCCACGAAAATCTAATAAGGATCTTCATTTCGAGCGTAGTAAAACGCAATCGAGATGAAGATCCTATTTTTTTTAAACTATAAAAATAGTTTACTATAAAAAATCATTATCTTGCTCTAAATTAATCCCTGGCATGAAAACATTATTATTTCTCTTTTTATCTATTTTATTATTCGAAACGCCAACCATTGAAAAAGACCGCGATCGCTGGAAACCTTATTACACGGATGCATCTCCGGCAAAAACAGCCGATCAGTGGTTCCTACCCTTTGATGTGGTTAACCGAAACAAAGTAAATAACATCAGGATCATCAGCATTTTTGGCGATCACCGCGACAGTTATGTTAAAGGCCATATCCATACGGCCATAGATATCAATCCTACTCAACCCAAAACCAAACTCGTTGGCGTTTATGCCATGGCGAACGGAATAGTTTGCTCTGTACATTTGGGTGAAAATCAACGTACTGTGGTGGTTAAACATAAACTCCCTAACGGCCAAATGATGTTTACCTCTTACAAACACCTGAAAGAAGTTTATGTAAGCAACGGTCAGGCGGTAGATCAAAATACGAAATTAGCCAGGTTATTTACACCGCAGGAAAGTAAAAAGTATGGTGGCGATTACCACCATCTTCATTTGGAAATCAGGAAAAAATTTGATGATTATGGCTGTGCAAGCTGGTTAACTTTTAATAATACGCAATTGAATGAACGGTTTTATAATCCTCAGGTATTTATAAAGGAACACATCAAATAGTTGTAAATTAAAAAACACGGCCTTTACCAAAGGTATTGAGGAACCGGCATAGATAGTCCATAAAATTAGATCCTATCTATACTCTTTAAGTGAAAATAACTGGAATTTTTAGCTCAAAATACGGTCCATCACTGCTCCTGATGCAGCTTCAGAAAAATCGATTCCGGAATAATCGGGATTATAACCACCTATGTACGGAACAGCCATGATATAAATTCTTTCATTCGCCTGGCCAGCTTCATCGACCACCTGAAAATGATCGTTGATCGTAATACCAGGAACAGTCAGGAGATAATCATCACCATTTTTGATTACTAAATCATTGTGCTTCATTTCTTCCTCCCCTATTTCAGCGGATTTGAATTTTAATCTTGCCGGACTTATGGTCTGATCTGTAATTAAGCTTTTAAAAGGAAAATCATCAAAAGAAAGATGCGGTTGGCCAATGCAATCAATAAAGGTATCGAAATGCACAGTAACCTTTTTATCATCCACCTTGTAATGGTAATCTGCACCTCCGGTTTTTAAGGGTTCTACTTCGGCATCATCGCCAACAGCTACAATACTTAATACACCAGCATCATGCAGGGCCAACAATTCTCTGCACGAACTTTGGGGTACAAATGCAATTACAATGGAAATGAGTGGCATTAATACTTTTTGCAAACGTTCCATATCCTCTGCTGAAAGGTATTTTGCCGGGTAATTCATGGCAAAACTTAAAATGGCAAGTGCCTCTTTCCAATAGATTGATTTCCTCTTCTCAATCGATTTTTCTGCTTCATCATATTCTTTCCTGAAAAGATCGAATGGTTCCATTTTTTCGCGATAATCCATCATGGCACCTACAAACTCCTCAAGATTCATGTATTTGATCTCTTCATAAAAAACAGGATCTTTTTCCATGAACATCTCTTTAAAATTCTTTTCAAATACGAAATCTAAGGGTAAAAAACCTCCATTTTGGGCTATACTTTTATGAATTTCGGCTTTGCTTAATGTTTCATCTTTACCAAGGTGTGAATCTTCCAAATGAAACCTGACGGCCGGCAATAAACCACTTCGGGAGTGCATCACCATTTTAAACCCTTTATTCACTAACTGGTAAGAATAGGTGCCATCTTCATTGTCGGCAAACTTTCCATTTTGTCTTGCCAGGGTTCTTAATGCATCAATAGCCGTTAACGAAGAACCCATGATACCAACGGTGTGGTTTACTTCTAATGCTATTTTTTTGGGTGGATAGGGCGAATCGAAATAATGGGGAATTTTGCCTTCATATTTTTTTGGCCAATTATGACCGGTACAGATGATTACCTGGTCGAAACGGGCTTTATCTTGTCCTTTAACACTTACCGCTACCTGATTATCGGCAGGCAAATCGGTAATATCCTCCACTACACAATTTAAGTGTATATGGGTTTTAATGCCTTTATTTTCTGCAACTTCTTTTAATAAATTAAACTGGGCAGAAAGATATTCGCCAAAAAATAATCTGGGTAGTACTTTGTATTCATTAAATTTATCCGCATCAATATCGAATTTTTTTAAAATCTCTTTTGGTGCAATTTTCACCCACTCTTCAATGGAGTTATATATGATTGGAATTTCATTGTCAGAGACATTGGTAATGTGCTCTACATTTGCCCCTTCAGCACTATAAGGCATGCCCGCCCCTAAATAATCTTTACGTTCGAATATCTCTATTTCGAAGTTGGGTGCTTTAGATTCAACTAATCTTTTATACATGAACAGACCACTCGGGCCGCCACCAATGATGGCAATTTTCTTTTTTGCTGTTTTCGTATCCATTTGTAATTCATACAATCTTTAAAAAAGGAAATTGTTTTGTTTGTTTCTTAATAAAGTAGAAAATCGGAAGAAGTACGATGATGATGGAAAATGTAAGAGGGATGATGGAATTGATTATCACGGAGGCATGGAACTAGGGAATACTATTTTACGGTCGTCATCCTGAGGAATAATTTATTTGATAAAAACCGATATGAATGACAGTAATTAATCTTCATGCAAAAATTCACTCGTATTACCGTCATTTCCTTTGGTTAATCAAAGGAGATGACGATCATTCTATTGGAGTCTGTCAATGATAGGGGAGTCGAAGAATCTTTTTTAGATTAAAATTCCGGGATAATATTAAACAAGACACGCTTCAACTCTTTGCGCGCTGCATATCGCGCGCTGCCTCTCTTCTGGTTAAAAAACAAAGAAAATCTCAAAACTCCAAGAACCTATTTTGATTAATGCTGTTAAAAGATGAGTGAGTTAGGAGTTGAGCGTTTGGAGTCAATCAACCAATGTTAAATGAACGAATGACTAATGAACTAATGTACCAGTGAACAATTAAACTTATGAACGATTTAAAACTATATATGATTTTACTGGGCTCAAAAGCCCCAAAACGAAATGTAGAGCAGCACGATTATTTCTTCGGCATTGCCCATTCGCTAAAAGATCTTGTTCCCGAGATTAAAGCATTCTGGCCGGGAACAGGCACCAGCCTGCATATTGATGGCTGGCGGGAAGTAAACAAGGTTGATGATTATGAAATCAACATTAAGTTACGTGACCAACATACATTACCCTCGCTACATAAATTGTTCTTTATTAACCTTGGTGGCTATTTAACCAATCAATTATATGAACAGCACCATATTGTACTATCGGTACATGATGAAAGGGCCAAAGCCATACAGGATGCAAAGAAAACAGTATTCTTTAAAACCAACTCGATTAAAGGTGCCAATTCGCATATCGACGAAAAGTATGGCATTGATGTAGACGATATTTACAAGATTGAAGATATTTTAAGCGATGAATCGAAACAGAAATACCATATCGAGATCAAACCATCCGTGGGATTACCTGAAGATGAGATCCATTTAGGTTATTTCAAGCTGGATAAGTTATAATTATTATCGTGCAAGGGTTTTTAACCACTTCACCAGATCTACAGCAGCTTTATCGTTTTCAAAGCCCATTTCTTTTGGCAAACGGCCATTTACATATTCATCGTACAACCAGGGATCGGCAATGGCAATTACATTTCCTTTACCAAATCTGCTAGTGGCAATAACCGTTGCACCAGATGCATTTTTCAATACCGGTTTTGCCCCGTTTTTGGTATCGATTGAGCATACATCTTTCATGAATATTTTTTTAGCCGTTTTAAACACCGGATTGTTTCTGATCAAGATGCCACCATCTTCAAAATGTGCATCATCAATTACATGGTTCTGCATTTCGTTGGTAAAATGCATACCGAATACATCGGCAAGTTTATTAAAATGTGGTAATTCTACATTCGCGCTATCGTTGGCAAACATGACCAATACACCACCCTGCTTTACCCAGGTAGAAATTGCGGCAATGTGGTCTGCCTCTATGTAATTCGGCCTGGGGTTTTCTTTCGGACGATCGGGATCTACAATTAAGTAAACAGCACTTCCTTTTAAATTGGACACGGTTGGTGCTGTTTCAAGCGAATCCAATTTAAATCCTTCTTTTTTAAATACATTACCCAAAATAGAAAAACCAGTCATTGCCTGCTCATTCCAAAGGTAATGAAAACGCGCTACCTCACCTGCTTTATTTTTTCGGGTTTCGCGATTAAAAAAATAATCTAAAGTAACCGTTTGTGCACTTGCAAGGATTGAAGAACAGATTAAAACAGAAAGTATACAAGCCTTAAAAAGTATTTTCATAAACATATCGGGTTATATCGTAATGGGTTAATCACCCAAAAGTATAAAATTTAACTATAACCAGATTACTATAATCAACCCATAAAGTCATCAAGGCTAAATTTACTGTATATCAAGCTAAATAGATTGAGCAGAACAAAAAATACCGCTACGGTTAAAATCAATATATCAGCATTACAGCCAATGCATATAATCCTGCTCGGCATCATTTTTTCTCTTGTTTATCTTAAGCCGCTTTTTGTATAAAGCCACTAAAAAGAACGCAACGATCAGGAAGGTGGTGCCTATCTGCGCTATATTTTCTAAGTCGAGATCAAACATATCGTTTATTTTATAGGTTTAAACCATTAATTTATTCTTACTTGTTCTCCTTTCACCAAAATGGCTTCCGAGTTACTGGCCATCAATCCATGGGGAATCTTCGGCGCTATCCAGGTAGATTTGGGAGGCAAAAATTCACCCTTTTCTGCAACTTTTATAAATGCATCGGCTGTCATCGGAAAAAGTGAAAAACCAATGGAGGTTTCATTATGCTCCAGTTCAGTAAGAAATTGGGTCCATTTGCAATCCGGAAAGCAGGTCAGCCTTTCATCTTCCTTAGGTTTATGGATACCCAGCACCGCAGAAAGGATGTAATTTTGTAAAAGCACCGTATCTGGCAATGCAGACAATGTAGCAGAAGCGCTATTTAAATCCAATTGATACCATTCACCTTTAAAGCAAAGGCCTAACCTGTTCTTCCGATCAGGTTTATAAGCTTTGTTATTCGGTATTTTGGAGATATTATAATAAACTTTCAGTTTTTCCATCAACAAAGGGTAAGAAATAGTTACACCACAAACCAATCTATGAAAAGCGCCAATGGAAATTACATCAGCAGAAACCAATAGCGAACTGATCTGCTGATGCTTGCTTTTTTGTAGGGAATACGCAGCTTCCAAACGGTGATGGCCATCGGCCAGGTAAACTGCATCAACCTTCATAAATTCTTTTGCAAATTTTTCAATCAAATCCTCTTCCAGCACCTGGTAAAGAAAATGATCCATTTGCGACCATTCATTTTCCAAAGGTTTTCGCGAGCGCACTACAAAATCAATCAGCTTATCTAAAATTTTATCTTTTTTATAGACCAATAAGATTGGCGATTTCTGGATGGCCTTACTTTTCCGCTCTACCCTAAGCGATTCTACCTTAGATGATACCGTTTCTTCATGTTTTTTAATGGCACTTTCTGCTGTTTGAGCAAGATCGATAGCCGCCCAAATTCCCCTCATTATACCAGACCCGCTACCGAACTCATAAATATAAATAGCCGGCCGATCGTCTAAAGCACATCCAAACAGGTTGATCAAGTCTTCAAATGAGAGTTGCTCATTTTTATGTACCTTACCGTTTACCTGATCAGAAATCATCAGTTCAAATAGATCTTTGTCTGGCTGCAAGGCCTTTAACGGAACAATTTTTATCATCTTTAACAGATTATTTGAGTTCAGGTACTGTTTTATCGCTGTATTTTTTTTCAAAACTGGCCATGGCATCCACTAATACTTCAACACTTGATAGTGGAAGTGCATTATAAAGCGAAGCCCTGAATCCGCCAACGGTTCTATAACCTTTTATACCCACAATCCCCTGGTCTGCAGCAAATTTTAAGAACCCAATTTCTACTTCTTTATTAACGGCCAGAAAAGTAACGTTCATCCGCGATCGATATTCAACATCGGCAGTTCCATGAAAAAGCGGATTCCGGTCTATTTCGGCATATAACAATTTTGCCTTTGCTATATTTTTCTGTTCAATTCCACTTACACCGCCCTGATCTTTAAGCCACAGTAAGTTAAGCATGGCTACATATATCGAAAAAACCGGTGGCGTATTGTACATGCTCATGTTATCCCGGAATACGCGATAATCCATCATTGAAGGGATTTCTTTTTTTGCCTGGTTAATAAACTCATTTTTAGCTATAACCAGTGTCATTCCTGCAGGTCCCATATTCTTTTGCGCCCCGGCATAAATGAGATCAAAATCAGCTACATTAATTTTCCTCGAAAAAATATCTGATGACATATCGCAGATCAACGGCGCACCTGCTATACGGAAATCAAATATTTCAGTTCCCTCAATGGTATTATTTGAAGTACAGTGCAGATATGCCACTTGCTTATCATGATTAAACCAAACCGGGATATAAGCGTAATGCCTATCTTTCGATGAAGCGACCACCTCTACTTCACCAAATAACCGGGCCTCTTTAATGGCTTTCTTTGCAAAATATCCTGTATCAAGATAAGCCGCTTTTTTTCCTGCACTCAAAAAATTCATTGGAACCATAGCAAATTGTGTACTGGCCCCACCCTGTAAAAAAAGTACGGAGTAGTCATCAGGGACTGCCAATAACTCGCGAACCAACAGTTGGGTTTTAAGCACCACATCTTCAAATTCCGGCGATCGGTGAGAAACTTCCAGAATAGATAAACCCATCCCTCTCCAATTGATTACGGCCTGGGCAGCTTGTTCCATTACAGATGGCGGCAATATACATGGGCCGGCACCAAAATTGTGTTTTTTGTGCATGAAAGAATAATATTCAGTTAGATCAATTATCTTGTAAAGATCAGCAGTTAAGCATATTATAACGAAACAACCTGTTTTTTTGGTAAAAATTATTTTTTATCAGACCCTTAACATCGTAAAATTTGGTTTAGCCAATCAGAAGAATATGATAACAGAATATAATTTTTATTGGCACTCCGAAATCTTCTTCATTATTGTAAATTATACACTAAGTAGTTTTTAAAAAAATGCAACAATTTAAATTAATATAGCTTATTTTAACTATTTTTAAGCTTTACAAAAGCAAACAAAACAGAAACAATTATACACTAAGCATTAACATGCAACCTCCAAAAGTTGACCAGACTGATATCGATATCCTCAACCTTTTACAACGTGATGGATTATTAACCTATAAAGAAGTTTCGGGAAAGCTTAGAAAAAGCATGACCCACATTGTAGAACGTATTAAAAAATTACGTACAAATGGCTATATCAAATCAACAGTTGCCCTGGTCGATATTGATAAACTGCGGTCGCATTTTATTGCTTTTCCACACATCCAACTAACCATGCATTCGGAAGATATCGTAAAAGCCTTTAAAATGGAAATGGAGAAATATCCGGAGGTGATGGAATGTTATCATCTTACCGGGCATTTCGATTTTATGCTTAAAGTAGCCATGCCCGATATGGTTTCTTATAATCATTTCCTCAGAGACAATATAGGTGCACTGGCCTATGTAGGAAATATCCAGAGCTTTTTGGTGCTGAACCAATCAAAGGCCGAAACCGCATATGCATTATAGGTTCCATTGATCGCTATTTACGATCGTTTAACTCACTGCGATCTAATTTCATCAAACAAATGCTTCAAACCTGTCAGATGGGAACATCTGACAGCACAAAAACAGCCAACTGCTAACTGTCAACCGCTAACTGTTAATTCCCATGGCGTAAAGGATAATATTTACCCCAAACTTGGTATTATCCTCTGCCAGGAAGCGTTTGTTCCTGAAATCGTAATCCCACTCACATCCATAATCTTTATTGCTGTAGAGCACCCCTATCCTATTATTAATGGTAATGGCTTTCAGGTAATCGTGCACCAGATCATCGCCCCAGCCGTTCAGCTCGAAAGATGTTGTTGGCGGCCCTTTTTCGAACTTGAAAAAAGAATTATAAATGCCGTGGTTATTGGGGATTTTCTTTAACGCCTGAGGGCCAAAAAGGCTGCTCATCTGCGTTTCGAACGAGCGGGCAAACAAGCCATCAATATCGTGGTTACAATCATCAACAAAAACGAATCCCCCGTTATGCACATAGGTTTTAAAATTCACGGCCTCTTGCTGCGTAAACTGAACCAGTTTATGTCCACTTAAATAACAAAAAGGATATTTAAATAAATCGCGACTGCTCAATTCTACAATTTTCTCTTCTTCATCTAACGGGATGGTGGTATACTCCAGCAGAGAATTTAACAGATTAGAAGGCATGCGCTGATCGGTATCCCAGTCGCCCGAATTATATTTTAACCTCGCAAATGTAAATTTAGCTCTTCGCACAGCCTAAAATTACCTTCATTTTTTATTATTCGAACTTTTTATCCAAATTATCTTGTAAATTTTTTGATATTCTTTTCCGGGGATTAAAACTATCTGCCAATATGCACTATATTGAAGCACCATATCATTATACTAAAAAATCAACCGTTTTGGAGCGTTCAGAAAGCCACTTAAAAATATTGATCGATAAGATCTCCCTGTTAAAAAGCGAAATACAGAAGGTAATTGTTGGTCAGGATGTAATTATTGAAGAAATGCTGATTGCATTATTGGCCGGCGGACACTGCCTGCTGGAAGGTGTACCGGGCTTAGCGAAAACTTTGATGGTAAAAACCATGTCGCAGGCTTTAGATCTTTCTTTTAGAAGAATCCAGTTTACGCCCGATTTAATGCCTACCGATATTGTGGGCACTGAAATACTGGAAGAAGACCATATCACCGGAAAACGTTTCTTTAAATTTAATAAAGGACCTTTGTTTGCCAACATTATCCTGGCCGATGAGGTAAACAGAACACCTCCAAAAACGCAATCGGCTCTGTTAGAGGCCATGCAGGAATTTGAAGTAACCTATGGCGGACAAACCTATCCTTTAGACCGTCCGTTTTTTATCCTGGCTACCCAAAATCCTATTGAACAGGCAGGCACATATCCACTTCCTGAGGCGCAGTTAGACCGTTTCCTGTTATACATCAAAATCGGTTACCCTACCGCAGCAGAAGAAACACAGATTTTAAGCAGTACCACAGGCAGTAAAAAGGCTGTCATCAATCCGGTTATCGGTGCTGAAGAAATTAAGGAACTTCAAGCCATTAGCCGTGAGGTAAGTATTAGTAATGACCTGGTTACCTATGTGAGCGAAATGATCCGCGCAACCCGCCCCGATACCACTTTGGTAAATTTCGTAAAGGAATGGGTACGTTGGGGCGCAGGCCCGCGGGCAGGACAGGCACTGATTTTGACAGCCAAAGCAAGAGCTTTATTTAAAGGCAGATACGCTGTAATTTTAGAAGATCTACAGGCCATGGCTTATCCGGTGTTGCGCCATAGGGTATTAATGAACTTTAAAGCAGAAGCCGAAAACGTATCATCAGACAGAGTAACCGACGAATTGATCAAAGCCATTTCGAAACCAAAAGCGAACATTTAATGCAGAAACTGCTCGATCCGAAAATATTGATGGCCATTAAAGACCTCTCCTTATCTGCTAAAATGACGATAGACGGGTTTATGAGTGGCATTAATAAAAGTACGGTAAAAGGTATGGGTTTGGAATTTAGCCAATACAGAAGTTACCAGCCTGGTGATGACCTACGCTCACTTGATTGGAAAATGTTTGCCCGTTCAGATCGCTATTACATCCGTGAATCGGAAGTAGAAACCAATATTGCCCTGCGCATATTAATAGATGCCAGCGCCTCGATGAACCATAGCGATGGCAATTTTACCAAAATAGATTATGCCCGCTATCTGGGAGCATCTTTAGCCTACCTGGCCAATTTACAGGGCGACGCTGTTGGTTTATATGTACTAAAAAATGCGGGTATTTTTTCTATGGCAGCCAGGCAGGATTATCAGCATTTGGCCAGGTTGTTTTATCAGTTAGAGCAGATTAATCCTGAAGGCCGGTTTACCAAGCCCATTCATTATAAAGAATTATTTGCCGGTACCCAAAAACGTGAATTGCTCATTTTGGTCACCGATCTTTATCAAGCTGATGAGGAGATTATTAAATTGATGGATACCTTGAATACGCTTCGGCACGAAATTGTAGTCTTCCACGTGGTGGCCAGAAATGAACTCGAATTGGATTTTAAGGGTTACAGTACCTTCGAAGACTTAGAAACAGGAGAAATGATCCAGATTGACCAGGAAAAAGCGAGAAAGGATTATAAAAATAAATTCGCGGCTTATTTAGCGGAAACAAGAGTTAACATGCTCGACAGAAGAATTTCTTACCGGACCATTTGTACTGACGAACCTTTAGAGGAGGCTTTAAGGGATTTTTTAAAACAAAGAAGTAAACTTAGAATTTAAACGGTGCATTTTTTATATCCCATAGGTTTATTGGCACTGGCCGGATTAATTATTCCGGTTATTATCCACCTGTGGAGTGTTAAACAGGGTAAAACCATTAAAATCGGCAGCATTGCACTACTTGGTGAAAGTTCGAGGGCAAGCGCTAAAAGCTTTAAAATTAACGATTGGTTATTACTGTTACTTCGCTGTTTGCTTTTGGCACTACTGGTATTTATTCTGGCACGCCCTTACCTTAAAAAGGTAACACTGGCCGGAAGGCAAACTGGCTGGATTTTGCTGGATAAAGCCACTTTTCGACAGGTTTTCAATTCAAACAGAAAAACGATTGACTCACTACTAAAAAAGAGTTACGAAATCCATGATTTTAATGTGGGCTTTAAAGCATTAACTTTAAAAGACACAGCTGATGACCAAACAAAACAAGCCAATAACCTAAATTATACCGCTTTACTAAATGCAGCTAATCATTTTATCCCGCCAAGTGCAAATGTTTATCTTTTTGCCAATCGGCGCTTAATCCATTTTGGTGATGAACTGCCTACCCTTCATTACAGGTTAAATTGGATCCTGTTAAATCAAACCGATACCTTAAGCAGTTGGATTGCCAACTATGCAGGAAAGAAATATGAGGCAAAATCGAATCCGTCCAATACCACCTACCAGTATTTAAATTCCGGAGATGAAAGACCGATAAATATAACCATACACCAGGCTCCGGGAACTGCAGATGGCAAATATCTTATTGCGGCCTTAAAAGCAATCGGCAGTTTTACAAACCGGAAAATCATCATCAATCCGCCCGCAGAAAAAGCTGACATTGGTTTTTGGTTATCAGGTGATGCAGTTACTGCAAATTTTAAATCTTCCATTACCACAAACGGAACCCTATTCCAATATGAAAATGGGAAAGTAATTACCGAACCCTCATTTATCAAACTGGATAACCGCCATATTAAATTGAGTAAAAGGATTGCCTCAACAAATAGTGCCGAAAAAGTATGGTCTGATGGTTTTGGAAATGCCATTTTAACAGATGAAAAAACTAGCACTTTACATATTTTCCACTTTTACAGCCGGTTTAACCCACAATGGAATGAGCTGGTTTGGGATGGTTTGTTTGTAAAAGCATTAATGCCTGTAGTGATCAGCGCTGAAAATATGGCAAACTTTGGCTTTGAAAATAACCCAGCCGATCAGCGGCGTGTATCCGCCAGGCAAAATGATGTATTTCAGGTTAAAAAAACCGCTTCCAAAACAAAAATCATCCTAAATAAGCCACTTGAACCCTTATTTTGGATCGCTGCTTTATTAATTTTTGTTACCGAGCGTATTTTATCATTCATAAAAAAACCAAATGATGTTAAAAGCTGAAGGTAAAAACTGGATCCGTAATTTAAGGATAAGGTGGGTGAGCTTTTATCTGTTTGCCATTGTTTCAGTTGCCCTGGCCACCGCTTTGGTGTTATCGGTTATGGGCGTTTACCTGTTGCATTATTCCCCATGGTTTTTTGCTATTGTTTTTCCTGTTATACTGGGTATTTCATTCTACATCAAACCGATTTGGAAAACGACCGATCAGGATATCTCGCGTTTTGTCAATAACCGCTACCCCGAACTGGAAGAAAGTGCTGATCTTGTGCTGGAAAATCATGCTAACCTGACTTTACTACAACAATTGCAGCGCAGCAAGATCGAAAACATCATTCCTAAACTACCGGAGCCAAAAGAGCCTTTAAGAAAATTATATTCAGGCTTACTGATACTGTTTGCAGGCTTACTGATCAGTTTTGGCATTACCCAGATCCCTTTTCCCAAAAGTGAGTCTTTAAGAGATCGCGAAAAGGCTAATCAAATCCTAACAATCAAAGAAAATATCCCGGCAGAAATTTCCGATTTCAATGCGACCATTATTCCGCCAGCCTATACCGGAAAAGGAGAACGGAAACAAAAACAATTTACCATTGCTGCAGAAACAGGTGCCCGGATAAACTGGAAAATAGAAACGAATATTGGCATTAAAAAGTTAAGCCTTATTTTTAACAATCGCGAAATAGTGCCTTTAAAATCTCTTAACACGGCACATACACAATGGACTTTCAGCAAAACCATCAATAATTCTGGTTTTTACCAGCTGGATCTTGATGGCAAAAAATCAGATCTCTACCAGATTGAAGTGGTTCCCGACCTGCCGGTTACCATTAAAATTACACAGCCAAAACAGCATACCACGATTGATATCGGTCAGCCGCAAAAATTCGATCTGAAGGTATCGCTTAGTGATGATTATGGCATTAACGATGCTTTTATATCGGCTACCATGGCCAGTGGCAAAGGTGAGGGGGTGAGTTTTACTGAAAAAAAACTATCATTTGATGCCAATTTTGGCAACAGGAAGAACATTTCATTGGGAAAATTGATTGATTTAAAAAACCTTGGCATGAAACCTGGCGATGAACTTTACTTTTTCATCAAAGCGATGGACAATCATGGTCAATCAAGCCGCTCTGATGTTTATTTTGTTTCCATTGTAGATACTGCCGAATTGATGAGTTTAGCCGGAATGACCAGTGGTGTTAACCTGGTTCCGGAATATTTCAGAAGCGAAAGGCAGATCATTATCGATACAGAGAAACTATTGAAAGAACAATCATCCATACCCATACAAACTTTTAAAAACAGAAGTAATGATATCGGTATTGACCAGAAGCTGTTGCGCTTGCGTTACGGGCAGTTTTTGGGAGAAGAAAACGAAACTGAAATTGGTGGTGACCATGAAGACCACGATGAACATGCGGAACACAAGGCTCAAGGTGAAAAATTTGGTGATGTGAGCAACATTATGGACAAATACGCCCATAAACATGATATTGCGGAAGATGCCACCTTTTTTGAGCCTGAAATAAAGGCACAATTAAAAGCTGTTTTAACTGAAATGTGGAATGCTGAACTGCGTTTGCGAACTTATAAACCGCAGGAAGCTTTGCCTTATGAATATAAGGCGCTCAGGTTACTTAAAGATCTGCAACAGAAATCGCGCGCTTATGTTGCTAAAACAACCATAAAAACGGCAGCTTTAAAACCTGAAAAACGTTTAAGTGGTGAGCTGGATAAAATTACCCAGCCCGTGCGAAAAATGTCATCCGAGCAAAAAGAAAAGAGAACCATCACCCTGAAAACAGCACTAGCACGGTTAGAAAACAGAAAAACAGGTCAAAAATTTACTGAGCAGGATCTGTTCTTACTTAACGAAACAGAAAAATACATGATTGGTGCCGCAGCCGATCATCCTGCTACTTATTTAAATGCCCTGAGCAGTTTAAGGAAGTTGAGCACAGGCAATAAACTGGTGATCAGCGATATCGATCTGGTTGAGCAGGCCATGCAAAAAATGATCAATACCGAAGTCCCAAAACCGCAAACACAAAATGCCGGTCAGGCCTCGGCTTTATATCAAAATTATTTTAAAAACCTCAATAAAACCGAAAGATAGCTATGGAATTTAAATATGTCGCTATGCTGGCTGGCTTGGTTTTACTGGCTTTTCTACTTTATAAAGAGGTATGTAGGGGAAATAAAGCAAGGTTAATCTGGCGGATTCTGGCCAATATTATTGCGGTAAGCTGCTTTGTACTTTTAATGGTACCAATCAGTTACAAAACCCGCGTTCCACAAAATACTGGTGAATTAATTCTATTCACTGCCGGCACTCATCCGGATTCAATTAGCCGCCTAAAAGGAAAAAAATACGTACACTCTTCTGCAGATTTAAAAAATGTAAAGGCTATAAATATCCAAGATCTCTCCTATTTCTTAAAATCCAATCCAAATATCCACAAACTGAGCGTTTACGGATACGGATTAAATAAAGCAGAATTGGCACAACTCAAAGGGTACCAGGTAATCTTCCACCCTGCTGCCAATCCCACCGGAATAATCGCTGCCGATTGGCCGGGCAGATTAAAAACCACCGAATCATGGCAAGTTCAGGGCACTTACCAGAACTCAGGAAGCAGAGCCGTTAAACTTTTGCTCAAAGGGTTGGGCAAAACAGTAGATTCAATCGAAATCGGATCAAAATCGAGCAAAGCCTTTTCGTTTAAAACAACGCCAAAACAGAACGGAAAAGCGGTTTATGAATTAATCAGTTTACAGAAAAACGATACTCTGGCCAAAGAACCAGTGCCTATACAAGTTGCCGACCAGGCACCAATGAAAGTATTGATAATGGCCTCTTTTCCAGATTTTGAATATAAATTTTTAAAAAACTGGCTCTACGAAAATCAATATCCACTGGCTTTCAGAAGTCAGATCAGTAAAAACAAGTATGCTTTTGATTTTCTTAATCTGGATAGCCTGAGCCTTAACAGGATCAGCACATCATCCTTAAAAAAATTCGACGTGCTGATTATTGATGAAGAAGAATTAGCAGCCATCAGCCCTGATGAAAGGTCATCGATAGATCTCGCAGTTAAAAACGGACTGGGTTTATTGATCAGGGTGGCAAATTTAAAAGCTTCAACAACGCTTGGCGGTAGGTTTAGCAGATTTGAATCACCAGCGCTGAAAGGGAAACCGCTAATTTTGAGACTTACTGAAGATCAATTTAAATTTAATGCACTACCAACCGAACAAGGATTATTTTTAAAGCCTGACCCAACTGATCAGCCTCTTATTTTTGATTCGAATGGAAATGCGATGGTCAATAGCACCATCAACGGTTATGGCAAAGTATTAATTTCTACACTTTCTTCCACATACCATTGGCTACTCTCCGGGCAAAAAAATGATTATGCAACCTATTGGTCTAAACTTATCGCTAATGCAGGCAGAAAAAGAAACGATATGCTGACTGTAAACACCATTCCTCAATTCCCTGTAGTGAATCAAAAAACGAGGATTATTACAGCTTTATCAACAGCGGACAAATTACCGGTCTTGAAGGTCGATAACGTTCAACTTAGCCCGAGACAAAATATGGCACTTCCATTTCAATGGGATGCGCTTTATTGGCCGCAAAAACCGGGTTGGACTAACCTAGAAGTAAACCAAACGACCGAGCCGATCTATATTTATCGAAAAAACGACTGGCAAGCGCTGAAATACCAACAAACTTTAAACGATACACATCAATTTATCCAGAATTTAAGCCAGAACGACACTAAAACACAGTTAGCGGATACCGTATTAACAGAAGAAGTATCACGCTGGTGGTTCTTTGCCGGATTTTTAATCGCTGCTGCCTTCTTATGGTATGAAGCGAGGATTTTAGCTTTTTAAAATCGATTTGTCATCTTCTGAAGCAAAACAAAATGGAGAGATCTAACAATAAAACCTGCTAAAACAGATTGCTACATTCCCCCCAACTGATGAAAAATCAGCAGCTTCAGTCAAAATGACGAAGTGAGGTGTGTTAGAAATCACACTAACATTCGTTTCTAAAGAATTATCGTTTGGACTTACATGTAACTTAAATGCCCTATGTTGTTGAGTTATTCTTCGGCTTCGTTGAGGATGACAACGAAGAAAAAACACAAAAACCTATGTTTATCCGTGCTCATCTGTGGTTAAAATAACCCAACAGGAAAAAACAACTCCTTTTTCAGCTTTGAAACTAAAATGTTATAATCAATTTGGCTTTTTAGCCGCATAATTGGCTATATTGAAATCGAAAACTAACTAAACCAGACCAATTGAAAAGAAAAGACTTCCTCTACTTGTCCGGAATGGGTATGGGTGCGCTGCTCCTGCCCGACCTTACTGCATTCGGAGCTCCAATAGACCCTTTACAGGCCTTAGAAGGAGTAGATGTAAAAATTAAAAAAGAACTGGCAGATGTTGCGCTAAATGCAGCAAAATCAAAAGGTGCAAGTTATGCTGATATCCGTATCGGGCGGTATTTAAACCAATTTGTGGCCACGCGTGAAAAACGGGTCCAGGGTGTAGCCAATACCGAATCTTACGGTGTGGGAATCCGCGTGTTGGTTAATGGCTGCTGGGGTTTTGCCGCTACGAACAATGTCACGAAAGATGCCATTGCCAAAGCAGCTGAACAGGCAGTTGCGGTAGCAAGAGCCAATGCCAAAATCCAGGGCGAACCGGTTCAACTGGCACCTCAAAAAGGTTATGGCGAGGTAAGCTGGAAAACACCCATAGAAATTAATGCCTTTGAAGTTCCGGTAAAAGAAAAAGTAGACCTGCTTTTGAATGTAAACGATGTGGCCATGCAAAATGGGGCCAATTTTGTAAATTCTGTTATTTTCGCGGTCAACGAACAGAAATACTTTGCCTCAACTGACGGTTCTTACATCGACCAGGACGTTCACCGAATTTACCCAACTTTCAGCGTAACCAAGGTAGACCGCGAATCGGGCAAATTTAAAACACGCAACGCATTAAGTGCACCTTCTGGCAAAGGCTATGAATACATGCACGCCCGACCTGAAGATAAAGTTGCCGGCATTGTTACGCGCTACAAAGGCCGTTACGATATGCTCGAAGATGTGAAGGAGGCGGCCCGTGTAGCTACAGAAAAGGTTAAGGCCAAATCTGTTGAACCAGGCAAATACGACCTGGTTTTAGATCCTTCGCACCTGTGGTTAACCATTCACGAATCGGTTGGCCACCCAACAGAATTAGACCGTGTTTTAGGCTATGAAGCGAATTATGCAGGTACCAGTTTTCTTACATTAGATAAATGGGAATCGAAAAAATTCAAATTTGGCAGTGACAAAGTAAATATTGTGGCCGATAAAACCCAGGTAGGCTCTTTAGGGGCTGTTGGCTACGATGATGAAGGTGTAAAATGTAAAAAATGGGATCTGATCAAAAACGGGATTCTGACAAGTTACCAGGCCATACGCGATCAGGCACATATCATCGGTTTAACGGAATCGAATGGCTGCTGCTACTCGCAAGGCTGGGATGATGTTCAGTTTCAGCGCATGCCAAATGTTTCGTTACAGCCAGGCAAAGAGAAACTAAGTGTGGATGATATGATCAAAAACGTTGAAAAAGGAATTTACATCATTGGCGATGGAAGTTTCTCGATTGACCAGCAACGTTACAATTTCCAGTTTGGTGGACAGATTTTCTACGAAATTAAGCAAGGTAAAATTGCAGGTATGCTTAATGATGTGGCTTATCAGGCCAATACACAAGAGTTTTGGAACTCTTGCCATGCCATTTGTGATGAAAGCGATTATCGTTTAGGGGGCTCGTTTAATGATGGAAAAGGTCAGCCTTCTCAAAGCAGTGCCGTTTCGCATGGCAGTGCCACCACCAGGTTTAATGGAGTTAATGTTATCAATACAGCAAGAAAAATATAATTATGGCGATATTAAGTAAAGAAGAAGCCCAGGCGATATTAAAAAAAGTAATCAGTTATTCGAAAGCTGATTTTTGTGAAGTAGGCTTAAATGGGTCTGACGGCGGAAATATCCGTTATGCACGTAACGCCGTTTCTACCGCAGGACAGATCAGTACCATGAGTTTAGGGGTAAGCTCCACTTTTGGTAAAAAAACCGGTTCTGCAACAATAAACGAATTTGATGATGCCTCTTTGCAAAAAGTGGTAAAAAGAGCAGAAGAACTGGCCATGCTGGCACCAGAAAACCCTGAGTTTATGCCGCCCCTGGGTCCGCAAACCTTTCCAGAATCGAATACATACAATGCCAAAACGGCTGCCATTACACCCGATACCCGGGCCGAAATGGTAGGTAAAAGTTTAAGTGTGTCTAAAGCTGCAGGTTTAGACGCCGCTGGTTTTCTCGAAAATGCGACCCGTTTTAACGCGATCATGAATTCTAAAGGTTTATTCGCCTACAATAAGGGTACCGATGTTTCTTTTTCGGTAACGGTAAGGAACAAACAAGGAACAGGATCTGGTTATGTTGAGCAAGGTTTTAATGACCTTGACAAAATGGATACGCTGGCTCTTAGCAAAATTGCAGCAAGCAAAGCCAATGGTTCTGCAGGTGCAAAAGCCATTGAGCCGGGTAAGTATACGGTTATTTTAGAGCCACTTGCGGCCAGCGATATTATTGGCAATATGTTCAGGGGTTTTGATGCGCGCAGTGCCGATGAAGGCCGGAGTTTTATGAGCAAAAAGGGTGGCGGCACACGTTTAGGAGAGCAGCTATTCTCTGAAAATGTAAACATTTATTCCGACCCGATGAATGCTGAAATCCCATCTTCTACCTTTACCGGAGAAGGTTTGCCGGTAACCAGAACACAATGGGTAGAAAAAGGCGTAGTAAAAAATCTATCTTACTCAAGGTATTGGGCTGCACAAAAAAATGTGAAACCACTTCCATTTAGCCGTAGCATGATCATCGAAGGTGGAACACAGTCTTTGGAAGATCTGATCAAAAGCACCGAAAAAGGGATTTTGGTTACCCGTTTCTGGTATATCCGTTCAGTAGATCCGCAAACCTTGTTACTTACCGGATTAACCCGCGATGGTACTTTTTACATCGAAAACGGAGAAATTAAATTCCCGATCAAAAATTTCAGGTTCAACGAAAGCCCGGTAATCATGCTCAATAATGTGGAAGCATTGGGTAAACCGGTAAGAACGGGAAGCGGATTGATCCCGCCAATGAAAATCAGGGATTTTACGTTCACTTCGTTATCAGATGCAGTTTAACTAGCTCCAGCCTACATATCCTCATCTAGACTGAAGTACAGACATAGGCGATTCGTCATTCCCGCGCAGGCGGGAATCCTAAAGCTATTGCATTACGATTCCCAATCAAGTTGGGAATGACGACCAACTTAAGAATTTAAAACCACTAAAAATTGAGAAGAAGAGATTTCCTGTATATGACAGGTGTTGGCCTTGGCGCCAGTATGCTGCCCAACATCCCTGCTGTTGGCAAAATAATTTCTGTTGAAGAATCTTTAACGCCTGTTGATGTTGCCTTAAAGAAAAAAATGGCTGACGTTGCGCTCAATGCAGCAAAAAGCAAGGGTGCTACCTATGCTGATGTTCGTATTGGAAGATATTTAAATCAGGTTGTTGCCACCAGGGAAACGCGGGTAGAAAACATCTCCAATTCCGAATCCTATGGGTTGGGTGTGCGCGTAATTGCCAACGGAAGCTGGGGTTTTGCTGCAACCAATAATATGGATGATACCAGTATTGCCAAAGCTGCAGAAGCTGCCGTGGCCATAGCAAAAGGAAATGCCAAGTTGATGGAAGAGCCTGTCCGCTTAGCTCCGCAAAAGGGTTTTGGAGAGGTCAACTGGAAAACACCGATCGAAATCAATGCCTTTGAGGTGCCCATTGCCGACAAAGTTGACCTGCTTTTAAAGGTAAATAGTGAGGCCATGAAAGGCGGTGCAAAATACATCAGTTCCAATTTGTTTATGATCAATGAACAAAAATATTTTGCCTCTACCGATGGTTCTTACATCGATCAGGATATCCACAGGATATGGCCAACCTTTACCCTGACTAAAACCGATTCTGCAAGCGGCAAATTCGAAACCAGAAATGCTTTAAGCACACCAATGGGAATGGGTTTTGAATACCTGAATCCCAAAGAGGAAGAAAAAATAAAAGGCGGGCCGGTTACAATGTACAAAAAACGCTACGATATCCTGGAAGATGTGCGTGAAGCCGCGGTACATGTTGACGAAAAGTTAAAAGCCAAACCTGTTGCCCCGGGTAAATACGACCTTGTACTGGACCCTTCACACCTTTTTCTAACCATACACGAATCAGTAGGCCACCCAACAGAACTCGACCGCGTTTTAGGTTACGAAGCCAATTATGCCGGCACCAGTTTCCTGACACTGGATAAATGGGAATCAAAAAAATTCAACTTCGGCAGCAAAGAAGTGAACATTATTGCCGATAAACTGGAAAAAGGTTCATTAGGTGCTGTGGGTTATGATGACGAAGGTGTAAAATGTGGCAAATGGGACATTATTAAAGATGGTATTTTGGTTAATTACCAAACCATCCGTGATCAGGCCCATATTTTAGGTTTGGCAGCATCGCAAGGCTGTTGTTATGCCGATAGCTGGGACAGTATCCAGTTTCAGCGAATGCCGAATGTTTCATTAGCGCCCGGAAATAATGCCTTAAGTGCTGCCGATATGGTTAAAAATGTAGAAAAAGGCATCTATATGTTCGGGCGGAATTCTTATTCTATTGATCAACAGCGCTACAATTTTCAATTTAGCGCACAGTTGGCTTATGAAATTAAAGAAGGCAAGATTGTTGGCATGTTAAAAGATGCGGCTTATCAGGCCAATACCCAGGAATTCTGGAATTCATGCGTACAGCGCTGCGATAAAAACGATTATCGCCTGGGCGGAACATTTTCGGATGGTAAAGGTCAGCCAGGGCAGGTAAGCGCCGTTTCGCATGGTAGCCCTACCACCCGTTTTAACGGCATTAATGTAATTAATACCGGCAGGAGGTTGGGATAGAATTTCTCTACTGCGCATTCTTTCTACAAAACGCACCCCTGCTGTCATTCTGAACGCAGTGAAGAATCTTTTATCACGCAATTGCTTACAGTTAAAGATCCTTCATTGCACTCAGTATGACTATTTAGAAAGGATACATAAAGTGTAAAATACCAACGATATTTTATTTCGATTCCTTGCTATTATCTATCGCGGTATTAAAAGTCTTATAAAACTCACCCTTTACCCATTGCACTTTACCAAAATCCTTTATCTCTGGCGCGATGATGTAATTCCCGGTTTCACTATCAACGATAACAACCATACTTCCCGCATTTACTTCGGTGTGGTACCTTCCTCCGGTCTGATCCTGACTATTTTTAAAACTGATGGCGGTAAACATTAAGCCAGCGCCCAAAAACCCCAATAGAAGAGATTTAGCATCCAATGTAATTTTCATATTCTTAAGATTTATTTGTGTGTGAAATAAAATTAAGAATTTCAATCCACGCCTTTTAATTCTATCAGAAATATTGCATCATTTTTTCTAAATGTTAAACATAACATAGGTTAAAGCTGCTGCAACCAAAATAATGATCAACAGCTTTATCAAAAAATTTTTGATTGGATTCTGGTCATTTCCGGCATAATCATAAATGATATTTTTGATATCGGTATCCCTGCTTTGTTGTGCCATATTGCCATTAACCTTAAACTGCATCAACTTTTCAATATAGTCTTTACTTTCTGCCAACCCCAAACCTGTGGCATCCTTATAATGTTTAATGGCATTTAACTTATTGCCCTGATTCAAAATAACCAATAGCTCTGCATCCAGATTTGCCACATTGTTTACAGGTGGCTGTACGCCTCCTTCTAAAGCATCTACATAATCTTTGGCTTCTTTTAAACCGCAGCTACTATTGTCTTTAATTACTTTAACAGCTGCTATTTTCTGGTTCTTTGAGAGGAAAAACAACGCTTGTTGTTTTGCTTCCGGGCTAACATTAATCATAAATTTAATTTAGCAAAATATAATCCAAATCTTATAAGATGTAAATAAGATTTCAATTATAAACCAATTCAAAATCCCTTGCTGTCATTCTGAAAGCAGTGAAAAATCTTTTATAGGGTAAGATCCTTCGTTGCACTCAGGATGACAATTCAGAAATAATTGGATTTCAAGTTTAATAACCGGTAATTTCCATACGCATCCCTTCCATAAAGAATAACCCCAGCTGTCATTCTTAAAGCAGTGAAGAATCTTTTATAGGCTAAGATCCTTTCGTTGCACTCAGGATGACAATTAAGAAGTAATTGGATTTAAAGTTTAATAACCGGTAATTTCCATACGCGTCCCTTCCATAAAGAATAACCCCAGCTGTCATTCTGAACGCAGTGAAGAATCTTTTATAGGGTAAGATCCTTCGTTGCATTCAGGATGACAATTCAGAAGTAATTGGATTTCAAGTTTAATAACCGGTAATTTCCATACGCGTCCCTTCCATAAAGAATAACCCCAGCTGTCATTCTGAACGCAGTGAAAAATCTTTTATAGGGTAAGATCCTTCGTTGCACTCAGGATGACAATTCAGAAGTAATTGGATTTCAAGTTTAATAACCGGTAATTTCCATACGCGTCCCTTCCATAAAGAATAACCCCAGCTGTCATTCTGAACGCAGTGAAGAATCTTTTATAGGGTAAGATCCTTCGTTGCACTCAGGATGACAATTAAGAAGTAATTGGATTCCAAGTTTAATAACCGGTAATTTCCATACGCGTCCCTTCCATAAAGAATAACCCCAACTGCAATCTGAACGCAGTGAAAAATCTTTATAAGGTAAGATCCTTCGTTGCACTCAGGATGACAATTCAGAAGTAATTGGATTCCAAGTTTAATAACCGGTAATTTCCATACGCATCCCTTCCATAAAGAATAACCCCAGCTGTCATTCTGAAAGCAGTGAAGAATCTTTTAAAGGGTAAGATTCTTCGTTGCACTCAGGATGACAATTTAGAAATAATTGGATTCCAAGTTTAATAACCTGTAATTTCCATACGCGTCCCTTCCATAAAGAATATACGCAGCTGTCATTCTGAACGCAGTGAAGGATCTTTAAAATCTGCGAAATCGTTCATCATTGTTTGCCATCCTTAGGCATCAGATCGGACATATTGCCATGTTGAATATGGCGCTACGAGACCTGATACCGTCAGAATGAGCAGGATGAGCGTTATAAAATTAAAATTTGGAATCCTTTTACACTGGATATATCCGCGCACAATTGTGGCCCGTTGGGATAAAAAAGTCCTTTAGGTATAATATGCCTTTATCCATACGCCATATAACATGAACAAAATCGTGGGTGATGAAATGTTTAATAGAATACGATGTGTAAAAGATTTTTGTACGCAGTTAGCGCAGTAATTAGTTGTAACCGGAGCAGTACAATTTAGACAAACTGTTGACATGGTTAACTATGGTTTGGCCTTTCTGTTTTTGAGTTCAGTATTAATCTGAGACAAGCTGATGAAAGCTGGCAAAAGTGTTAGTGAACTGCAAATCGGAACTATAATAAGTACTTTCGGCATTTTAGATGAAAAAGCGAGGTAAAATATAATAACACCTGCAATGAGTAAAACCACGCCAAGTCCGATTAATGCACCCAGTAAGCCTTTTTTCTTTTTATGTAATTCCTGTACAGATATTGCGGTAATGGAAGCTTCCTTTCTCATATTGTTTGCTTAGTTTAAGATATTTTGGTTCTGGTGAAGAGATAAATTATTGTTTATGTATCTCTACGACAATACAAATATACAATATATCACCAATTGGTGATAAAAATATTTAAATTTGATTGTGTAACTTTCAAGTGCCGATTATTTTCGATCATATGGAACAGGAAACAGGGGTTAAATCGTTAAGGAACAAAGAAAAAAGTAAGCAGAAGTTTTTAGATGCTGTAGAAAAAATACTTCATACAAAAGGTTTCGTAGGACTAAAGGTTAACGACATTGCACATACTGCAGGTTTGGACAAGAAACTAATCTATAATTATTTTGGTGGAAAAGACGGCCTCATTGATGAATATATCCGCTCGCAGGATTTCTGGAGCAATGTAAAAGACGAATCAACTGAAACTGTGGTAAACGATGGCGGGAAAACATTTTCTAAAACCATGCTCCTCTCTCAGTTCGATTATGTTTTCAGGAATAAAAATATCCAAAAAATTCTGCTTTGGGGATTAATAGAGAACCGAAAATCGCTAAAAAAACTCGCAAACGACCGTGAAGAGAACGGCGCACGCTTATTTGAAGGTTTGACTGATCCACATTTTAAAGAAAATGCGAAACGATACCGTGCCATCATTGCACTACTGATTTCCGGGATTTATTACCTGGACATTTACGCCACCACGAATGATTGTACATTCTGTGGATTAGACCTTAAAAGTGCCGATGGACGATCTGAAATTGAAAATGCCCTGAGTTTTCTGATCGATAAAACTTATGAGTAATAAAAATGGAAGAAAGTTTTTAGAAACTGTCTTCCATTTTTTCTCACAGCTAAATCTTATTTTTCCATATATAATAGGCTGTATACAATTACAAAATAATGATTACACTAATATCTGATTAGCACCCCTCTTTTCGGGGTAAACGTTTAAAAATTACTTTGCCATCCCGTTCTACATATTCGGCCGATATGATTGGATAGGCATACTTAGGTGCGTATGACAGGTTACGGCTTCTGACCACTATTTTATCGTTAACGTTTATGCTATGCAATTGTGCGAGTTGCGATTTTTCCGCCTCAAAATTTACAATGTAATCAGCACCGTTAATCCTGGCCATTACACCGAAACCTAATCTTGATCCTGGCGGTAAAGATAATCCCGTTACTACAGCTTCCATATCAGTAAAAGCACTTATATCTCCCCTTATTTTAACAGCACTGGCCTGTACATTTTTTCCTGCGGGAGATGTTTCCCATTCTTTAAATTTCACGCCATCAGGGCTAGCCTCCCATTTCTTCTTTATGGCATCTCTCTGTTCAGCAGAAAGAAGTTTTGGGTTTAGCCTCTTAGCATTTTGAATCTTCTGGCTAGCAAATACTAATCCGCTTACCACTACCATCAGTAAGATCAACGCATAAATAATTTTATTCATCTTTTTTACAGGTTTGATTAACATCGATCTATCTGCTGATAAAGCAGATTCGTTTAAGGAATTTTGTTTATTTCTCATATCTTTTTAAAGTTGGTGCAACAAAACTACCTTGATATTTTTCCGTCAGAAGAAGCAGAATTGTAAATAAAAATGTAAACTTTGTAAATAAACCATTGACAATATGTTTGATATCCTAAATCGCTTCTCCAGAAACGGTAAATACCTTTTTGGATTCATGCTGGTCCTGTTTGTAGCCCTCATTTGTGCAGCTTTCAGTATGACTGGCGAGGAGGAGTTTGATTTGGCCAGAAGGGAAATTTTGTTCCGCAAAATCGGACATGAATTACTTTTGCAATCGGGCGACAGTACATCCAGAGTGCTCCCGATAAAAAAGGTTGCAGAAAATGAGTACCAAATTGGCTTTGCGCGTGAGTTTACTTTTGACCCAGCCTCCCTGGTAAATACAACTAAACGTTTGTTGGTCAAAGACCCTATGGCAAATGATTATGTGGTTAAAGTATTGAATTTAAAGGATTCCAGCGTTGCCTACGGATATGCGATATCTCAACATCAAAAGGATGAAATTATCGCTTGCGTTGGCAGAAAACAGTCACAAGCGCATTACATGATCAACATTAAATTGAAACCGACAGGCATCATCACCAAAAAGAACGAATATCTTCTGGGCAGCCTGCCATTTCTGGCATTTGTTGGTTTCATATTTTTCAGATCAGTTAAACCGCGAAGAACTTTACCCGATAATGATCAGCATAAAGATCTGATTACTTTAGGTGCAATTGTGTTTGATGCAAAAAACCGCAAGCTCACTATAAATCAAAAGGTAATTGAATTAACCGGTACTGAAACCAGGTTGCTGCTCATCTTCGCAAAGTCTCCCAACGAAACCATAGAAAGAAGTCGGCTGCAAAAAGAGATATGGGAAGATGAAGGTGTTATTGTAGGGCGTAGCCTGGATATGTTTATATCAAAACTCAGAAAAAAACTAGTTCTTGATCCCAACATCAATATTGTTGTGATCCGCGCTAAGGGATATCGGCTTGAAATTAAGGGTTAAAATAATCCTCCAACTCCCTATCCCCTGCCTAGCTTCATTCATCATGACATTAATTATTATCTCCGATTAAAAGCATTAAGCTGCCCAGTCAAGCTGAGCATAACGGAACCACCCAATTTAATTCCTTTTAAACTTTTGAATTTTAATTCTGATCGAGACTCATCTTTTCTACAGCCCCCCAAATAAATTTATTTGGATGAGCCCGCCAAGGCTATGTTCGGGTTAAAGGCAGCTTACCGGAAAGCAAGCTTAAATTGCCAAAACAACACTGAATTATCAAATTCGGAAGAGTGCCTTGAATAAATCAAATTTGAGAATGCAATATAGCCTGACAAAGGCGAGAGTGTGCCCCTAAAAAAAGCAGGGTAATCAAAATTAGCCCTGCTTTTTGATTTATTATAATTTGTTTTCCAAATTACCTGGAACTATTATTCATCAAAAACGATCAATGCTTTAATCAGCGACTCATTAGCTTGAAGCAAATGATTAAATTTTTCTTTAACCTCCTTAAATGGGACAGTATGGGTAATAAAATCCGTTGGTTTAATCAGTCCTTTTCTAATGCAGTCAATTACATAGGCAAAATCATTCGGTAAGGCATTCCTACTGCTCATCAGTACGGCCTCTCGCTTATGAAACTCAGGATGTACCACCTCAATCGTGCCTTTTTGAAGGCCTATCATGATAAATTTACCGGTATGTGCCAAAAATTTGAAGGCATTGTTAATGGCGTTTAAGTTTCCGGTACAGTCAATCACCACCTTTGCCATTTCTCCATTGGTAATTTTTGATAACTGCGTTAAAGCATCTGTTTTTAATGGATTTATGGTGTGCTTAATACCGAAACGCCCGCTGCAAAAAGACAGTCTGTTATCATTTACATCAATAACAATCACTTCAGCGCCACTTATTTTGGCAAAAGCAATTGTGCCCAAACCAATGGGGCCGGCACCGAGTATTACCACATGATCTCCTTTGTTCAACTGTGCCAGTCCGACGCCATGCGCACCAATAGCCAATGGCTCTACCAGTGCCAGTTCATCTACCGTTAATCCTTTACCGCTAACAATTGAAGACGCAGGAACCGTGATATACTCTTGCATGGCACCATCAATATGAACACCGAAAACTTTTAGGCTTACACAACAATTCGTTCTGCCGCTTCGGCATGCCATGCAGGCCCCACAATAAAAATATGGACTAATGGTAACCAGATCTCCAGTTTTAAAGTTTGCTCCAGCTCCAGCCTCTACCACTTCAGCAGCAATTTCGTGGCCGAGGATTCTCGGATATTCGAAAAATGGCTGCGTGCCTTCAAATGCGTGGTAATCGGTACCGCAAATCCCCAATCTTCTCATCCTGAGCAATACCATACCATCTTCAACACATGGCATTTCTTTACTGATATAACTAAATTCTCCTGGTGTATTACAAATTAATGCTTTCATCGTTATTTTAAAAATTCAATCAATCCCTGTGTTTTCATTTCCTGCCAAAACCCGGCAGGAATTTCTTTTTGGGCCAGTGCGGCATTAATAGCCACTTTTTCTGGCCGGGTGGTATTTAAGGCAATACTTTTTACGCCTGGAAAACCTGCAGAAAAACTGAAACAGGCCTCGGCAGGAAGTATCTCAAACCTTTTACAAACCTGGTAAAATTTATCCCTCCAATCCAAAAGTGCTTTTCCCGTCAAACTATCGGCTTCCACCGGCTGGTAATTATAAAAATCTCCACCCGTTAAAAAGCCGCCGTTAAATATGGCCGAGTTAATTACTTTAATATTTTTTTGGTTAAGCGCTTTTATAAATGCAATCAGATCAGGAGGATGCGATTTGATCGTTAAACTGTTCGCAATCATCACCCAATCAAGCTTTACATCTGCTACAATAGCCTGGATAATTTTCCAATCTTTTGCACCAACACCTATAGAAGAAACCAAACCAGCAGCTTTTAGTTCAGCCAATGCCATGTAGGCATCAAGGATTTGCTGGTAACGTTCCTGATAATCTTCTTCACTATGGCTTGCAAAAAGATATTCATCAGGATCATGTACCGATACCATCTGCGCCTGGTAATTGCCCAGCAGCTCGTTACCTTGTTCAAAACACTTTAATATCCCATCGTAACTGATCATCTGCACCGCATCATGTTCAATATCCTTCCAGATACCTGCCTCGAATGTGGGCTCGGGAGTTAAAAGCGGTGTTCTGTACCAGCCCAGTTTATTACTGATGACTATCTGCTGCGGATCTACCTTTAAATCTGCCAAACATTTCCCCAGCGATTCTAACGCGAGGCCTGCCCCGTATTTGCCGGCAGAATCAAAAAACGCAACCGGCTTTGATGAAGCTACACATGCTTTTACAATTTCCACTTTAACACCATAATCTACCGCCTGATAGAGATTTCCCAAACTACTGGTTCCAAAAATAACCGGGGGCAGGCTTTGGGCCGGCCCTTGCTGTTGATTGTCACTAACCATTTAACTGGAATATGTTTTTCATTAATACCCACTTTTCTCCTGGTTTTGCAAAGGGTAGTGCCTGCTGATATTTCCACATCAAAGTTTCCCATTCCTCTACCTTTGGATTGGAAGCATCCATCAGTGCCTTTTTTTCGAAACTGAAATCGTCTTCTGTTTCCATCACCATAAACAAGCGGTTAGCAATACGATAGATTTCCATATTCAATATGCCCGAGTCGATTATGCTACGTTTAATTTCAGGCCATCCATTAACATGGTAAGCTTCATATTCTGCAATAAGTTTCTCATCATCAATAAGATCGAGAGCCAAACAGTATCTATTCATTTTTAATTATAAAATTTCATTAGGTTGATTCATGATGTCTTTTCTGGTCGTTTTTTGCCCCATTAAGCCAAAAAGTATAATCACAGCAAAACAAACCAACGGCACATAATATCCATTTTGGATATTGCCCGTTCCATCACTCAAATATCCAAAAAAACGTGGAAGTATGGCACCACCCACAATTGACATGATAATTAAACTACTGCCCAGTTCAGTATCTTCTTTAAGGTCTTTAATGCCCAGAGAGAAAATAGTAGGAAACATGACCGACATAAAAAAGCAGATGCCGATAACGGCATACACCGTTGTCATGCCAGCGGCCATTATAGCAACAAAGCAGAGCAGTGCGCTGATAAAGGCATAGGTAACCAATAAATATCTGGCCTTAAAAAAGCGCATCAGGAATGTGGTAAAAAAGCGCCCTATCAGAAACGCAAAACCACATACACCTAAATAATAAGTAGCCTCTTTATCGGTAATACCTGCTGATTTGGTTGCATAAAGAATAAACAAGCTAAATACTGATACCTGTGCACCAACATAAAAAAACTGTGCAGCGATTGCCCAAGATAAATGTTTATGTTTAAAAACTTGCCAAAAACTTTGTTTAGCACGCCCTTCATTACTTGTTCTTATATCGGGTAATTTGATAAAATAAAATACAGCAGCCAGTGTGACCAATACGGTTCCCAATACAAAATAGGGTCCCTGTACAGAGCTTGCTTCTGATGCCAGTACCGTTTTTCTGATAGCCAGATCCATTTTTGCAAGTGCGCTGTCTGACACGCCCTCTACCAAGATCAGTTTACCTCCAATGATCGGGGCAAGTGAAGCTGCAAGTCCGTTAAAAGACTGTGCAAGATTTAGCCTGAAAGTAGAGGTTTCCGGTTTCCCTACCAATGTAATATAAGGGTTAGCCGCTGTTTCCAGAATCGTGAGTCCACATGCAATAATAAAAAGTGCAGCCAGGAAAAAATGGTAAGACTGTACCTGTGCTGCAGGTAAAAACAGATAACATCCTACCGAAAATATCAGCAGGCCAATTATAATTCCGCTTTTATAGCCATATTTCTTCATGATGATACCTGCCGGCAGCGCCATTACAAAATAGGCGATAAAAACAGCTGAATCTACCAACGTGGCCTGTACGGTGGTGAGCGTGAATGACCGTTTTAAATGCGGAATCAATATCGGGTCGAGATTATGGGCAAATCCCCATAAAAAGAACAGTGAGGTAATCAATATTACCGCCAGTGTGGAGCGCTTGGTTTCCATCAAAGAAGATTAAGTATTTTGTTATTTTTTAAATTCTATTTTAAATCCTGTTACCGCCCAGGCAGGATAATTTTTAGGTTTTTTGATCACCAGCGAACCATCTGTTTGTGTCCATTCCAGTTTTTCTTTACTGCCCAAAAGGGTAACCGAGCTGATCGGTTTTTCCAGGTATTCGGAATTTTTCCCCAATAATTCCATTTTTATCTCTGTTTGGGGTATACTCATACAAAATGCATAAAGATTACTTCCCTTTTTGGTATAACGGATATCTGTTGCCTCATATCCTCGTGTATCTGTCAATCCGCCAAAATCGCCCTTTTTCTGGTTAGATTTAATGGTAGATGGTCCTTCTCCATATACTTTCCAGGGTCTTGTGGCATAAATTCCTTCTCCATATGTATTGGTCCATTCGCCTAACTCCGTTACGATCTTAATTACATCAGGCTCTAAATCACCCTCAGGAGTCTGCACAACATTGATCAGCAGGTTTCCGTTTTTACTCACTACATCAATTAAAAGCTGGGCAATTTCATTTGCATTCTTGTAACGTTGCCCTGTTCTGTAATACCAATCACCGATTGAAGTATCAGTCTGCCATGGAAAAGGACTGATCGAATCAAGCACACCACGCTCTACATCCTGCGCCCATTTACCTCCGGAAGGTTCTTTGGGCGTGTAAACAGCTTCAAGTTTACCTTTATTTTTAGCCAGATCCTGATTGTAATAATGTGCAACCATTTTACGCCCATATTCTTCAAAAGGAACCTTGCTATCCGAATAAAGCAGATCAGGATGATAGTTATCAATCAATTCGGTTACATATGCCAGCCATTTTTTATGCCAAGCCGGATTATTGGTCAACCATTCTTTTATATTACTCGAATCAGCAGGTAAATGATACAGGTCTGCATACTGCGGGTCGTGTCCATCATACGGAACTCCGGCAAACTGACCGGTTTTATCTGATCCATGACTCGGCTGGAACCAATTGAAACTTGCAGCCAAATGCTCAGAAATCCCGAAACGGAGCCCTTCTTTTTTAGCAGCTTTTTGCCAAAGGCCAACTACGTCTTTATGTGGACCCATTTTTACCGAATTCCATCTGTGAATTTTCGAGTTCCACAAAAAGAACATGTCATGGTGTGAGCCCATGCTCACAAAATATTTGGCTCCCGCTTTTTTATAAAGGGCCATTAATTGTTCAGGGTTCCATTTCTCTGCTTTCCAAAGTGGGATAATGTCTTTATAACCAAATTTGGACGGTGTTCCATAATGTTCCACATGATATTTGTTCTGATCATTGCCCTGCAGGTACATACCTCGGGCATACCAATCGCCCTGACGGGGAACTGCCTGGGGCCCCCAGTGCGACCAGATACCAAACTTGGCATCACGGAACCACTCAGGATATTTATACTGCTCTAAGGATTCATCTGTAGTATTGAATTTACCCTGCTCTGGGTTAGTGTTTTGCTGAGCATACGCATTTAACAACATGGAAATTGCAATCACGCCCAGAGATATTCTTTTTTTCATTTGTGTAATAAGGGTTTAATATTTGGTTACTACGTTCAAAAATAAACATGTTATCCGATCTATTTTTAAATAAATTAGACTATTTATTGTAAAAATCCGACATTTAAAAATGATTAAGAGAGTACTGCAGAATACCTTTTCACTACTCAATGTAGACTATGTGAAATTATCGGAAAGATGGAATTACCTAAATGTAATCAGTCCTTATTACCGTATTTATTATATAGATGAAGGTAGCGGTGAGGTATCTGACCAATCAGGCTCTTTAAAACTCGAGCCCGGGTACCTATATATCATACCCAGTTTTACCCTCTGTAATTTACATTGCAATGGATATTTAAGCCAGTATTTTGTACAGTTTTTTGAAGAATCTGTAGATGGGAACTCTCTGTTTGCCAGAAGCCGAAATGTTTCAAAAGTTAAAGCGAAGCAGATGGACATTGATCTTTTTAAGCGATTGCTAGAAATAAATCCGGGCCGTGGCATAAACCGGTCTGATGACCCTAAAATTTATGAGAAAAATATTTACTATAAAGAATATCAGGAGCTAAACAACATGCAGGGTTTGGCCAGTTACCTGGAAACCCAGGGTATACTGCTTCAACTGATGGGCCGCTTGCTACAACCACAGTTACAGCGTAAACCTGAAGAAGGGCATGCTCCAGCCAAAATTGTAGAAACAGTTGGATATATCCTTGTCAATTTACACCAGGAATTATCTGTAGGCAGTTTAGCCTCCCGTGTTAATCAGCATCCCGATTATTTCTCCCGTTTATTCAAAACTTTTACCGGCCAGCGCCCTGTTAATTATATTGTTGAAAAACGGATTGAGCGGGCACAGTATTTACTTGCTACCAGCAGGCTTGCCTATTCGGATATTGCCATACAAACCGGATTTGACAACCTCTCCTACTTTTCAAAATCTTTTAAAAAACTTACGGGCATGTCGCCAAGTGCCTATAAGAAACAGATTTATACGGTAGGTTTTACTTTATAAATGCATATCTAATGAACAAGACATCTTTGGCAGGCCATTATTTTAAGTCCAAATACTTTACGCCAATGGCAAAGAAAAATTAAAGGTAGCGCCATTACCGGGTTTGCTTTCTACCCAAATCTGGCCACCGTGGCGTTCAATGATATCTTTTGATATAAAAAGGCCCAGGCCCAATCCTGACGAACCATCTCTATTTCCCTTCACCTGATAAAACTGGCCGAATATGTGACGCTGGTTTTGTTCGCTAATGCCCGGACCAAAATCTTTAACCGAGGTATATATCACTTTATCCATATGTAGCACCTTTAGTTCTATAATTTTTTGTAGAGGGGCATATTTAACGGCATTGTTGAGTAAATTTGTAAGTACCTGTTCAAGGCGCATACGGTCGGCGTTAACAAAACTTTCACCAGGCATCTCAACAGTTAAAATATGCTCCGGGTGCGCTTGTAAAAAAGATTCTTTCATTTCCTGAACAAGTACAGCCAGGTTAAAATATTCTATATTCAGTTGTAGTTTTCCGGACTGGATTTTAGAAACATCAAAAAGATCACTAACCAGCACGATCATTTTTTGCAATTGTTTGATCGATTTCTCGACCAGGTTTTTTGAAACACCTTCAACTATACTTCGGTTGGCCAACTGCAAAAAGCCGAAAAGAGAGGTCATTGGTGTTTTGAGTTCATGCGAAGCCATGGCGATAAATTCGTCTTTTTTAGCACTTAGCTCCTGTACCTCCTTAAAAAGCCTTGAATTTTCTATGGCAATAGCCGCCTGGGAAGCTACTGTAAGCACAAGTTCCTCATGTTCTTCTTTAAAAACGGCCTTATCTTGATGACCAAAAAATAACCCGCCAATTACTTCACCTGATTTGGCTTTAACCGGAACAGCCAGATAACTAACCACCGGCAAATGTCCTGAAGGTTTTCCATAAAAAGGCGCATTTTCACCATAGCGGGAATCCTGGGTGATATCATCTGAGCGCACTACGCTTGCTCCGCTAAAGGTTGGATGAAATAAAGCGGTATTACGTGGCATGGGAAAATGAGCAAAAGCCTCCCGCGGAACGCCAGATAGGGTATACAACCGGTAAGATTCGCCTTCATGATTGACCTGATTATAAAAAAATGCCCCAAAGGCTGCACCGGTAAGTTTTGTAGTGGAATCAGTTACCTGTTGTAGGATTTGCTGAAGATCCAGCGATCCGTTAATGCTTCTGCCCACCACATTTAACAGTTCAAGGCGCTCTATATGCTTGGCAATTAATTTTTCAGACTCCTTTTGGGAAGTAATATTACGGGCAACTTTAGATGCGCCAATAACCGCTCCATCGCGATTTTTAATAGGAGATACCGCGAGTGAAATATTTAACAAACGCCCATCTTTTGTTTTTCTGATCGTCTGTATGTGGCCAATCCGTTCACCCCGCCGCAGGCTCGATATAATGGCTTCTTCTTCGCTAAAACGGTCAGCAGGGAGAAGTATGCTGATCGGCTGGCCAACAACCTCTTCTTCAGTATAGCCAAAAATATGCTCTGCTCCTTTATTCCAGGTCGTAATGATCCCATCAAGCGTTTTACTGATAATGGCATCTTCAGAGCTTTCTATAATAGCAGCAAGCATAGATTGTTTTTCTTCTGCCTGGTGCTCAAAAGAAATATCATGGGCAATTTGCGATGTGCCAATAATTTTTCCATCCTGATCTTTGATCGGCAAAAAGCTTAAGGAAACCGGTATCGTCTTGCCCGAACGGTTCAGTCGTAAGGTTCTGAACTGGCTGATACGCTTATCATCCAAAACCTCCTGCATCAGCTTTTTCTTCTCTGCATATTTATCATCCGGAATCAGCAGAAAAATAGATTGCCCCAATATCTCTGTTGCGGTATAGCCAAACATACGTTCTGCAGCGGGGCTCCAATTGGTTATCCTAAATTCAAGATCATGACAATATATGGCATCCTGAATGCCTTCAAAAATGGATTGAAGCGTGAAGAGATCAGGCAGATGAGCTGATTTTATCATAATGATTGAGGAATTAAATCCATTGGAAAGACCCGTCAAATCTATTGAAGATATTTTAAACAACAATTCATTTTAAATGTTTTTTTTAGGTGTTTGGGGGCTGTAATGAAGAAAAAAGCCAAATTACATGGGTCATTGCTTCTCATATAAGGAAATTGATTTTCTTCAAATTCACCGTTAAATGTAACAATCATACATACTTTAAATGAAATTAAAATTGCTTAATTTCGTATTTCTAACGATTCCATGGCACAGTCAGACGCTGTTAAGCCATTTTTCTGTACAAAAACCGCTTACTTTTCTGCCTTCAACATCCCGCTGATTCAGCATGTGTTTATTTCCTGTTGTGAGATTAACTGAAACATAAATTAATCCAACCTGTTATTTAAAAACCTATCTACCTAATTGAAAAACTATGAATCAACATGAATTCAGCAGGGCTGCTGATGGGCATGCTATTGCCCTCCTCACCCATGCGATGCGTTTTACCCACGATGAAGATGATGCAAAAGACCTTGTGCAGGATACATTGATTAAAGGAATTAGATTTTGTGCAAAGTTTGATAAAGGCACCAATTTGCGTGGCTGGCTTTATGTAATTATGCGAAACACCTTTATCAATGACTATCGTAAGGCTCAGAAAAGGCACTCCGTGATCAGTAGAGATGAAGATTTATCAAGTCCTAATCTGCTCAAAAGTTCAACAAAAATTTCTTCTGAAGGAAAGTTTTTGATGGATGACATCCAAAAAGCCCTGCAGAGTTTGCCTGAACAATACCGGGTTCCGTTTCAGCGGTATTTTGAGGGATATAAATATGAAGAAATTGCTGAAGAGCGGGGCATTCCTTTAGGAACAGTCAAAACCCATATTCATCAAGCGAGGCAGATTTTGAAAGCGTATCTGAAGCAGTATAGGACCGCATAGTGCCCAAATTTTGTTTATAAGCATTAATAATAGGTGCCGGACCACAATCAGTCCGGCTAAACAATCCTATTTCCTTTCGTTAAATACGCCTAGCTCAGCAATGGCTGGCGGACTATCAAATTCCGTAATGGTGACTTTTATTTTTTCACACCAGATCCGTTCGAACCTGAAAATATTTACCCTCTTTTCTCCTTCATTATTTGCCGGCAATACATTCCACCGACCATTTGCATAGTATTGTAAATGGTAAGTTGCCTTTTGATTATTGCCTGCGGTAAGTACAACCATATTACAGGGCACGGCCTTTTCAAAATTCAACTCATACCATGGCGATTTTACGGTGTGATTGGATGACCAGCTTGAGCCAAAATTATCATCGTTGGCAAAATCCATAATATTCATATCATCACTCCAGCTACTATTACTTTTCACATGTTTGGCCATGTTACCAGAGATGATCGGCGCAGCATGTTGCGGAATACGAGGGAGACCTTCAGGTTTTTTATAAAGCTGTCCCATTTCTTTGAGTGCCGTTAAGGCATTATCGTCTATCAAACCATTTTTACCAGGTGCTACATTCAGAATGAAATTGCAATACGCACCATTGTAAGGAATAATAAATTTGTTAACCAGTTCTGGCACGTTTTTTACCGCGGTGGCAGGAAAAGAAGTTTTCCAGAACCAGTTAGCTTGCAGCGGAAGACAGGCCAGTGCCGGTAGTTTATTGTTTTCTTTTGAAATAAACTGACCTGCCCCCTGCTCATAAGATTTGATATCGGTATAAAAAAGTGCTTGTGTAGGATACTTAGCAGCATTAAGATCCATAACCAGGCAGTTTGGCTGTAAAGACTTAATCAGATAATAGATATCTTCAAAAGGTACCTGATCATAAGAAATCCTCGACCATGGTGCATCCCAGCCATCAATAATCAGGGCCGTGATCTCTCCATAATTTGTAAGCAGTTCGGTTAGCTGATCTTTTATCATTTTCACATTTTCAGCTGTAATCTGGTTTGGACGGATGCCATGGTGGGTATCCAGTATAGAATAATAAAGCATTACCTTTAGGCCATTTTTGCGAAAAGCATCTGCATACTCCTTTACCACATCCCGCTTTAACGGCGTATTCATTACATTATACGCAGTTGTTTTGGTATTCCAGACCGGAAAACCGCTGTGGTGTTTGGTCGTTAAACAACCGTAAGTCATATTGGCCGATTTTGCGGCTTTAGCCCATTGGTTGGCATCTAGTTTTGGCGACTGAAACAGGGAAAGATCTGCATCCGGATCAGACCAGTCCTGATCCATAAAAGTGGGCATACCGTAATGAATAAACATACCCAATCCAAGGTCAACAAAATCCTGTTGTAGCTCGTTTAAGGGCTTATTCGCAGATTTTTGCTGTGCCCGAACCGGGTAAATGAATGTTACAGCCGAAACAATAAATAATACTAATAAAATCCTTTTAAAGGTCATTTTTCTTTCTTTTTTTAAAATATTGGCGTGAATTGCCTGAACAATACACTTACCTGCAGTTATTTACCTGAAGTTTAAATTATTCAATAAAAACCCGTTTGCAAGCAGATCTATGTTCATTATTCAAAACTACAGCCCACACCGCAACAATTTGCCGAACAAAAACGTAACAGAAGCCTAACAAAAGCTTAACGGTATGCCATTTATGGAATAATACGTCTATTTTTAAAGGATAAAATGAAAGATCGGATATATAAATCAGTCGTATTGGTCAGCTTTCTGATATTGCTTCTCGTGCAATTCAGGTTAACCTATAACTCTTATGTACTGAGGGACAGGGATTATAGTTTAAAAGAAAAAACGCTGATAAACGATGAATACGGCCGCAGTATATCTGAAGATAAAGTTTACAAGGGCGGAGGTAAGATTATCGATTCGATCCTTGCCACAAATATGCCTGCACTTAAAAAAGCTTACTTCAGCAACCGGCATGAATTTATTAAACTTTCGCAAAACATTAGCAACACACTCCTAAAGAAACTTCGGAGGGAAAGTACTATGGACAGTGTTTTCCAATCGATAGTAAAAAGAAATGGACTGGACAGCAACTTACAATACCTGCTTACTTTCCAGCAGATAGACATCAACTTCGATACTAAAATCGGTGACATTACCCTATTTGACAACCATACCCCTACTGCTTTTCATAACAGTCAAAAAACGCCATTTGGAATTATAATCGATGGTACATTAAATCTACCAACCGTGCAGAACAGAATTACCAATCTATCAGTGAGCGGTAATCTGGTTTATAATTACCGGGTAACCTTTAATCTTTTTGTTGATGCCCCTGGGCGTACGCTTAAAGTGGCCTATCAGATGTTACCTACGTTTTTGCTGGTTGCGCTTTGCATCTTAATCATCGTAGGGATCAATTATTACACCTACATGAGCTGGATGAGGCAGAAAAAAGAAACAGCTGTAAAATCCGATTTCCTGAACAGTATTAAACACGAATTTAACACCCCTATAACCACCATTCTGGTGGCCAGTAAAAGCCTGCACGAAAATGAGGTACTCATCGACCGGAACCGTGTAAACACACTGGTAAATATTGTTGAGAGACAGGCCAGAAGGCTTCACGCTCACATTAACCAAATGCTGGAGGTTTCGGAAATAAACAACAGTATCAATTTAGCAGAAACGGATCTTAACTACATTGTGCTGACACTGGTAAACGATTATAAAATAAAAATACAGGCACCAAACAGTCTGACCTTTGATCCTTACGATTCGGAAATACTGGTAATGATGGATCCTTTTGTATTTACCACCATGCTGCAGAATATCATTGACAATGCCTTTAAACATAACCGAAGCGAAGTTAAAATAACCATGCTCTTTATCACTAAAAGCAAGGATGGCTATACCCTGCATATTAAAGATAATGGAAAGGGAATGGAAGAGGATATGAAAGAAAAAATATTCGATAAGTTTTTCCGTGGAGGTCAAGACAGTACAGTTTCAGGCCTGGGGCTTGGCTTGTATTATGTTAAACAATGCCTCGATATTCATGGTTGGGCAATCAGTATAAAAACAACGCCTTTACAAGGAACCGAATTTCTGGTACACCTACCTATAGGTCAGATTAACATTAGTACAATTGATTAATTAAATTGCAACCCTATGCCATATGATATCATCATAATTGAGGATGAAACAGATTTGGGCAATGTCATCACAGCATACCTAAAGTTACGTGGTTTTAGCGTGCTATGGTTCAAAACGGCCACAGAAGCGTTAGCTTATTATTATGCAAACCCGCTTAACAATAAGCTGGTAATTGTTGATGTGCAGTTACCCGACCTTAACGGTTTTGAGCTTGCTGCTGAGCTGGTGAAAATTAATGCCAGCCAACCCTTTTTCTTCCTGACGGCACACAACGAAAAACAAGACCGGCTCAGGGGACTTAAAACCGGCGCCTTAGACTATATATCCAAACCGTTTGAAATTGAAGAACTGGTACTGAGAATCGCAAACGTCATCAATAAGTTTTCACCTGATCCAAAAACACCCGCTCCGGCAAAAGCTGACTATATCAACATGGGCGATATCAGGTACCAAAAGGATCAGCTGTTTGTTTTAATGCCCGATGGTAAAGAAATTTCCCTCACGGTAAGAGAATCGGAAGTATTAGATCAGCTGGCAGGCCATATTAATCAGGTGGTCAAAAAAAAGGATCTCCTCTTATCCTTATGGGGAAACGACGACTATTTCAATGGAAAAAGTCTGGAAGTATTCATTTCAAGACTTCGACGGCTTTTCAGGGCTTCCGACCAGGTGAGTATTGAAAATGTATATGGCCTGGGCTACATTCTGAAGGTAAATAAGCAAGGTGGAAATGTACCTTTTGAGTTAGAGAAAATATAGTTTAAAAATCTATAATGTGGACACATCGTTTGTATACCTTGCAAGGTCCTGTGAAGTTTCCATTCTTTTTAAAATTACTCTTCTTAGCCTGCTTTCATGTTCATCGCCCCACAATCCTAATGTAGAAATTACAGGAATTAGGGTATTGCCAAAATCAGTTAGGGAATACTCAACTTTTGGTGGAACCTGAGGATAGATTTTCTTCCTCACAAGTTCGTGATCTTCCAGTTCTTTCAACTGGATGTTTAAAACACGTCTTGAAGCATCTGGAATTTTACGCTGTAATTCACTTGGACGCAAATGTCCCTGATGGATAAACCATAACAAACGGATTTTCCATTTGCCGTAAAGTACTTCGCCGATCAGGTCGAGGCCACAGTTTAAATTCAAAGGTATTTTTCTTTCGTGCATACACAAATTTAATCCAATGTACCAAATCGTGCAATAGGGGAAAAAATTATCCCTATGCAATTCGGTTTTCCGTTATTGCCTGAAAGAGTGATACTTCTCAAATTTGTATCAAAGAATTTTACAAATGGAAAATCAATTTAACTACAACAATGAACTTCAGGGTAAAACGGCTTTGGTAACCGGCGGAACAAAAGGAGCAGGAAAAGCAATTGCAGAAAGGCTGCTGCAAGCTGGTGCAACAGTTATCATTAGCGCCAGAAATGCGCCTGAAAAAGAAAACAGTAATCTGCATTTTATTACTTCCGATCTGAGTACTGCGGAAGGAACACAAAAAGTAGTCAGCGAAGTACGCTCAAAGTATGGAAGACTGGATATTTTGGTAAATAACCTTGGCAGTTCATCAACGCCGGCAGGTGGGTTTTCTGTATTAACTGATGAAGATTGGGAATCAAATTTACAAGCTAATTTGCTTGCACCAGTACGGCTCGACAGGGGATTTTTGCCACAAATGATCGATAGAAAAAGCGGTGTCATTATTCACATTGCATCCATTCAGGGTAAATTGCCTCTGTACGATTCTACTTTGCCCTATGCCGCCGCAAAAGCAGCATTGAGAAACTACAGTAAAAGTTTATCAAACGAAGTCGCCCCTAAGGGTGTCCGGGTGCTAACGGTTTCGCCAGGCTGGATCAATACGGCAGCATCGGAGTCATGGCTGGGTGAAATTGCAAGAAACGCAAATAGTACCATAGCAGAAGCGCAGCAAAGTGTAATGGATGCCTTGGGTGGCATACCTTTCGGCAGACCTGCCGAACCTGAAGAAGTAGCTGAATTAGTCGGCTTTCTAGTTTCGCCAAGAGCCAGCTATTTAACAGGAACCGAATTTGTAATAGACGGCGGTACAGTGCCAACAATTTAAAACTCTTAAAAATATAATACGATGAATTTACCACGAATGATCTCTGAATTAGTCAAAGCACAAAACGAATTTGACAGTGCTACGTACGCCAATTGTTTTACTGAAAATGCAGAAGTTTTTGATGAAGGCAAAACCCATAGCGGAAAAGCAGAAATTGAAAGCTGGATTGATAAAGCGAACAAAGAATATCACGCTACTATTGAACCAGTTGAATATGACGAAGAAGCAAACATCCTGTTAGCGAAAACTTCGGGAAACTTTCCAGGCAGTCCGGTTATTTTGAAATATCATTTTCAATTTTCTGACGGATATATTAAATCACTGAAAGTAACTGGTTAATGACTGAAATTAACCAGGACGAAACCAACCAGTCTGTTTAAGATTTAAGGAGGCAATTACATCAAAAGCAATCCTCAGAATGTCTTAGGTTTGATTTATGAAGGAGTAAAAAGAGGCTGTATAGATATAAAGTTGTCATTCTGAGCTTGTCGAAGAATCTCCATCAAATATACTGAAGGCGTTTCGACAGGCTCAACGTGACAAGTTAGACATGAAATTACAAAGATGATACAGCCTCTTTATTTTTTTATAAAACACTGATTTATAATTAGTTAATTACTTACAATCGGAACGATTCAGTCATTACCCTGGTTGCTGTTTTTTAAATACTTTAAAATTGCTTCATAAACGCCTGCCAAATTCTCTTCAAACATAAAGTGACCGGTATTGTCCAGATTAATCAGTTGATAATTTTCGGCTATCGTTGGTAAAGTATACTGATAAAAACCGGAAGATACGTTACTGGCTATACCTAAAACAGGCATACTTAGCTTCGAATAATTTTTGGCATCGGCGATATCCTGGTTAAAAGTCTGGTACCAGCCATTGGAAGCACGTATACGCTCCGGCTGATTGTAAACAGATGCATATACCTCCCTTTCAAAGTCAGACATCTTCGAACTGTCCACCATCACGTAATCGAAAAGCCAGTCGAGCAGATAGCGAAAACGTCCCTCAAGTAATTTTTCAGGCAGTTCTTTGACCTGATTAAAACTCATCCACCAGGTATAGGGCTGTTGGTGATCTATTTTTTCACCAAAAGTTTCCGGAGGCGGCATCAGTTTCATTTGCATCATTCCTTCGTTAGGATGTAAACCGTCCGCCAGGATCAGGCTTTCTACCACATCCGGATAATTATGCGCCAGGCTGGCTGCCACCATCCCGCCTATATCATGGCCTAACACGTTCGCTTTACTGATACCTAATAACGCCATCAACTTATACACATCAGTAGCCATTGTTTTTTTGTCATAACCTGATGTTGGTGTTGCCGAGCTGCCCATGCCACGAATATCTACTACGATAACCCTGAAGTGATCAGCCAATGGCAGTGCGACAGAACGATATGAATACCATGTTTGAGGCCAACCAGGCAGGCAGATCAATACCTGACCTTCGCCACCGCTATCTACAAAGTGCAGTTGTGTTCCGTTCACTTCCATTACATGACTGGTAAAACCCGGCCAATGTTTTATGAGCTGCTCATCACTATATACCTGTTCCATATTACGCTATTTTGTTATTGTTTATTTCATTAAGTATTGTTTCTGCCACTTGCCAGCTTAAGCCGGTATACCGGTCGTTGTCAAGCGTATGATGATGTGCCGCAAACATGCTGTAGAGATATTGCATCTGCTGCCATTGCGGGTATAGCTGATGTTCTCCATCAGGATTTTCTGTCCGTAACTTTTGAATGTAAGCCGAGAATTGCTCCAGGGTACCTTGTTCTTTTAGTTGGAAATGTTCACCAAAAACACGTCCGGTGAGCGCTTCCAATTCGTTCGGGCTAACCTGAAAGCCTGCAATGCGGAGAAATCGCGGCGCGGTATCATCCAATGCAGCGCAGGCAGTGAAAGCGGCCGTATCTTCTACCGTGGTGAAGTCGATCCGCCAATCAGCTTTCCCTGAATAGTAGGTAATGGTCTTTGCCTTTGTATCTAAGAGCGGAATATTATACTGCAAAACGTAGGCAAAAGCACCGTTGAATATAGAAGTTGCCCGGATATTACTGGTCTCCAGGACAGACCGGAATTCCATACGCAGGTCAAAATTTCTGTTTTTGCCCTGCTGTAGTTGAGTAAAATCTGTACAAAAATCGGATGGAATAAAGCGTGGAACGCCCGCTTGTACCGCAGCCTTAAGCAATTGGCTTTGTGCCGTTACAATCACCTCCCGCAAGCCTGCAAGTACAGAAACCACACAAGAAACGCCTTTACATGCCAACACCAAAGCCTCTTCATCTGTAAAGCGAAGCCCTATCACCTCTACTCCTAATTCGCGCAGATCATTTACTTTCTTCTGATTACTTTCAGCTCTGACCAAGGCCCGTACCCTGGCGCCATTTTTAATCAGGTGTCTGCATAATCTGCTTCCCAAGTCGCCGGTAGCACCTGCAACTAAAATAATATTGTCCATTGTTCTTTTTTATTGAGTTCACAAAGCTATGCTCCTGTAAAGTCAATCGAACTACCATTTGGTAGATAATGCTATTTGCGAAGATTTTTACGAATGCGGCTGAGGGCGTTTGGTGTTATGCCAAGGTAAGAAGCCAGTTGCTTTACGGAAATAAATTGCATGAAGCCGGGCTTTTGTAGAAATGCCAGGTAACGTTCCTCTACTGTCATGGTCTGGAAACTGATAATCTCACTGATCATGCGCACAGACATACCCTCCCAGAGTTTTCGGCCAAACTCCTGCCAGGCCGGAATTTGTTTGTAAAGCAAATCCATATCATTTTTGTGGATGCAGTATAGTTCACTATCTACAATCGCCTCAATATTAAACCGTGAAGGCAATCCCGGATTCAGGCTGGAAATTTCCGCGAAAAACTCTCCCGGCTGTACAATCCAGGCAGTAAGTTCCTGGTCATCGTTATAGAAAAAGCGAAGTGCACCTTTGTTTAGAAAATAATAATGTGAAGCAATCTGTCCACGTTTTAGCAACAAATGCCCCTTTTGTAATGTTTTAAAGGTGAAATACCCTAAAATCTTCTGAAGATCGTCTTCTTCCAACCTAACGCTGGAACGTATCAAATTTTTAAGTTCCTGCATAGCTAATTCGGCATTAAATGTACTCAATTTTTCTAATTGTTGGCACTATTCTGCTCAATCCGGGTTCTGGCATCAATTTTTTCTACCGCAAAAGATTTATATCAAAACCATTATAGGTTTTCAACGTTAAATTATACATAAGTTTCCAGATCAAAAAACAACATTTAAAACGCTGCCATGAAGCCTCCACATCTAATGCTCGCATTGATTTTATTATCAGCCTGCAACAACACTCCAAAAAAAACCGAAAACAAATCAGCTTCGCAAACTACCATCAAAGATACCACTGTTGTACCTCAGGCGAAAAATGACGTTGAAGTAAAAACCTGGTCAGATGACTTTAAAAATTTTAGAGATGCCGTTTATTCAAAAAATCTCAAAAAATTGAAAACGTATTTTGATTTCCCAGTTGCTGACGATGGTGCTTCTATTTGGAGCTTATGCCATTTGACCGAATCGGAAATAAAGGCAAGAAAAAACAAATTCAAAAATCCAGATCTGTTTTACGAGCAAGATCTGGAACAATACTACAGCAGAATTTTTAATGCTGATTTTGTTAAAACGCTGCAGAAAATTAAATCTGATAAGCTATACGAAACCTACTATAATGAAACACCGGCAATCGTCACAGTGGATACCAAATATAAACTGATTGCCGAATACAATGCCACTGGCGCAGTATTGAGTTTAAATTTAGCCTACACCAACAACGCCAAAGATGAAGAGGGCAATGAGGTAAGCGAAGGCGAATACAATATTATTTATAGCTTTAAGGTTATTGATGGCAAATATTTAAAGTTTAAGAGAATTGACATTGCTGGTTAAATAAGATCGTACAATTACTATAAATATTTTTCCGAAAAAGACACCGTGCAGATTTAAAATTTGCTCAAAGAAAAGCCGCCTTACGCAAGTTATTAACCAAACCGATATGACGAATCGCTTTTAAAATTTACACTCTTTTTTAGTATAATATTAATGGTTGTTGCTGGTAGTTCCATTTTTTTGCCCTTTTTACGCCATTCTGCAAATCAATAACGAAATCTCACCAATAGAAATCCAAATAACCAACTGAGTACTTTTCGTCTTCCAAAATAAAATTATTCGATAGGGAAAAGATTATAAATAAAAAATACTTTTTTCCTATTTTAGATGAATCAAAGTACAAAAAACTACTCTCGTGATTAAAAAACTGCTATTTATCCTGGTTTTAAGTTGCATATTCAGCCTGAAATTAAAGGCACAGAGCAGCGCAAAAAAACCGTCAGATGTAGTTCCATTCCAGGTAACGGTTAAAGAATCTACCTTTAAAGGTAAAAAGGCCTTGGCCCTCGAAATAAAAGATGAAGCCCAAGGAGACAATACGCTTGCGATCTTCAAGGCTACTGAATTTCACAATGGGATAATCGAAGCTACAATTTCTGGCCAAACGCTGGCGAATGCCGGCGAAACAGCCCGTGGATTTGTTGGGATAGCCTTTAGGGCGGCTCCGGACGCTTCAAAAATGGAGGTTTTTTATCTACGCCCCACCAACGGCCGGGCGAATGATCAGTTACGCAGAAATCATTCCAGCCAGTACATTTCTATTCCGGGATATCCCTGGGAAAAATTAAGAAAAGAAACTCCTGGAAAGTATGAGGCCTATGTAGATATATTACCCGCTGAATGGATCAAAATAAAAATTGTAGTACAAGATGAAACTGCCAAACTCTATGTAAATGGTGCTGTTCAACCTACTTTGATCGTAAATGACCTGAAGCAGGGCAAAGATATTCGCGGAAGTGTAGGATTATGGATCGGCCCGGGAACATTAGGTCATTTTACTGATGTTAAAATCACCAAAAAGGATTAATGTTGAATCATAAAACAGCACTTAACAAATGGCAATAATATTCCAGACCCCATCAATGGGAGAAGCACATATCAGGGTAGCGATTGTTTCAGAGCGTGGACAAGCTGACCTGCTGGTACATCGGACTTCCTCGCGGGGCCTTGCAAATGGAGACGCCCGTTGGTACATTACTCGTGAAAAACAGGATGCTACCTGCTGGGTTTTCTTTACTGCTATCGGCATGGCACAGGTGAAAATATGTTTTGTGAACAACTTCGGTGAAGCTGGATGGCAAAAGCAGCATCAATATCAGGGAAGATTTGGATAACAACAATCCTGTTAACAGAAAAATGAACACCTAAAATTACCGGCACATCAGGCATTCCAGGCTTGGTAGCCATTGTTATTGTTTTAAAATTCAGGCAAATACTTCTGCCTTATAAGGACAAAATATTTGGTTCTGACCAAAGAACTAACCTATTATGTTTAAGCTATAAGATTTTGCTTATCACTATTCACAACGGTTATGTAAAACAAAAATAGCTGCAAGCCAAAGGCCGCAGCTATTCATCAAATTGGTATAATTACTATTTGAAGATGCCTGCCAGGGTTTTGTTCAGTTCCTCTCCCCTTAAATCTTTACCTACTACTTTGCCTTCAGGATCAAGAAGAAAGCTTGCAGGCACAGATTTTACGCCATAATCTTTAACTGCTGAGTTCGACCAGGCCTGCAAATCCGAAACATGTGTCCAGGTTAAGCCGTCGGCTGCAATCGCTTTTAACCAGGCGTCCTTTTTGGAGTCAAGGGATACCCCCAAAATTTCAAAGCCTTTATCATGGTATTTTTTGTAGGCGGCAACTACGTTTGGATTTTCCCTCCTGCAGGGGCCACACCAACTTGCCCAGAAATCAACCAGTACATATTTACCTTTAAAGTCAGATAGTTTTACGATTTTACCATCCTTATCAGGCATTGCAATTGCCGGAGCAACTTTCCCCTTAGCGGTTTTAGCATTGGTTTTTAATGCGGTGTTAATTTGTTCACCAATATCTGATTGCCGTGCTTCTTTAGTGAGCATCCCAAATAATTCTTCGGCTACCGGAAAATTCGGATAACTGATAAAACGGTCATAAATGATTGCTGCCGATCCGGCTGATGCTGGATTCTTGATGATATATTGCTTTACAGCTGCAATGTTCAGGGTATCCAGCGCCCTGAATTCCCGGTCAAAGCCTGCACGGGTAATCGTATCCATTTTACCAGCTTTCTGCGCCTCATCAAGTCTTTTGTAAATATTTCCGGCTTTAGCTGTGATTGTTTTCCATGGGCCGTTGTAAAACCCCATGTATACATCCTGCGCAGTAGAACCACTGATAACTATCGGAGATATACTGTCAGGTTTAGAAATTTTGATCGCAGCATTTTCTAATATAAACTGTATTGGATTTTTTAGGCGCTTACTTTTTAATTTATAAAAGCCCGGTTGTTTTACCGCTCCTTTAAACATAAAAGTGCCATTAACAACCTTTGCTGAATCTGTAACTACATATTTATCCCCAACTTCGTGACCAAGATAAACCTTGTCATTAACAGCAGGCAACTTACCGGTTAATACATATTTCCCGTTCTGGGCAAATAGCGGGCCTCCACAACACATCAGTGCCGCAGGTAAAAGGGTTAATATGCGCTTAAATAAAATGTTCATGTTATATTGATTTTAACTTGTTGATTACGCTACTTATCTACATTCTGTTTGATACTTCCATTACCCGGATTTTTTGAGGCACCAATTGGAAATGGCATCGTCCATAGATGGGAGTTCGGGGCAAGCGTTAAAGCCTGTCCAGCTTCTGTTTTGCTTAGTGTAACAGCATAATTATCATCTTTATTCAGGCGGCGCGTATCAGCAAAAGGCGTAATCCCTAAAATAAGTTCGTTTCTTTTAGTACGCTGAATGAGCTTTACTTTCCGCTCCTTCCATCAATGATTTAATGAATGACATAGTTAGTCAAAAGTTATGAATTTAAAAAATGAATATATCGTTGGAAAAAAAAGCAACGTCTTATTACTTTCTCTTTTTGGCTTTGCTGTTACTGCTGTTGTATTTGCTTTTCGTTGTTACCATGCAATTGTTTGAGTTTTCATAACTTTTATATTAAGAATCATTAAAAGTGTTTCTTAATTAATTGTCCGATGCCTGGATGTTTTCACCTGCGTTCTACTTCAGCTGTCCTATGGCCTATGGGTGGGTGTCTTTCTTTTTTACATTCACGGACTATGGGTTCTAAAATATACCTCCGGTTAGGGAGATTCACCTTAATCCGCTATGACTGAAGTCCTCCACATCATTGTTTACTTGTAGGTTTTTACTTTGCCAATTTCTCTAAGTACTGCTTAATAAAGAGGGATAATATGAGGTATAACGTTATTGCATCTTTACAGCAAATTATTTTATATTTTCTTCTATATTCGTTTTATAAAAATGCCATCTCTAAACCACTTACCGGATTCTGAACTTATCTTGCTAATAAAACAGGAAGAAGAACAGGCTTTTACCGAAATTTATAGCCGCTATTGGGAAAAGATGGTATCTTATGCCGTAAGATTAACCAAATCAGAGGAAGAAGCTGCAGATATTGTGCAGGAAATTTTTGTATCACTCTGGAACAGAAGGAACATCTTAGTTATCAAAAGTACATTAGGAGCTTATCTCATTCGCAGCACACGCAATTTGTGCTTACGATATATCGAAAGAAATATTAATACCTGTGATTTTTTAGATAAAATAACCGAACAAGCGGTTGATAATAGTCTGAGCATTGAAGAAAGCATCTCGTTAAAAGAATTGCAGGAAAATATTGATTTGGGGATTGCCAAATTGCCTAAAAAAATGCGCGAAGTTTATCTTTTGAGTCGCGATGAGCAACTGTCATACCACGAAATAGCAAAAAAACTCAACATTGCTGAAGGGACAGTTAAAAAACAGGTAAGTAATGCATTAAAAATAATAGCAGACTCCTTAAATGGCAAGCTTTCGGCTACCATGATGGCTATATTTTTACATCTCTTAAAGTAATGAAACTTTTTTTTTATTTTTTTTTAAATAAATCTACCACCAAACCTGCTTTTTCGGAATATCTATTTGTAAGGCACGCTCACTGCATTTCAACATCCTATGAAAACCGAACAGGCAAAACGATTAATACAGCATTATTTAGATGGAGTAGCTTCAGCGAAAGAAGTGCATCTGGTTGATTCTTTTGTGGAGCAGCAGTTATTGGAAAATACCTGGACCACCGATGAGGCACAAAAAGCAGCTTTCGGTAAAAAGTTAAAAGCACGCATCGATGCAGAAAGGTTAAAAGGGGATGAAAACAGGCTAAATATGGAGGTGAAACCTAAAATCATTACACGGCGACTGTTGATTATCGCGGCTTCGGCAGCATTACTGGCCTTATGTATAATAGGCGGCTTTTTTGCAATAAAATATAGGGCTGATGACCGTTCTGAACGTTATGCGAACGATGTATCACCCGGTGGCAATCGCGCTATTTTAACCCTTGCTGATGGCCGAGTGATAGATTTAACCGATAGTAAAACCGGAGAACTGGCCAATACAAACGGACTCAGTGTTAAAAAGGCTACAGACGGTCTGCTCGTATTTTCAATTACCAATAATGGAAGTGCGAATGAAGATCAAAAAAACAATACGATAACTACCCCGTCAGGAGGGCAATACCAGGTAAACCTGCCCGATGGCACACAGGTCTGGTTGAACGCAGAAACAAAATTCAGTTTTCCTAACCATTTTAATGCAAAAAACAGATGTGTAGAACTGGATGGAGAAGCTTATTTTGAAGTGAGCAAAGATAAAAATCACCCTTTTATTGTTAAAAGTAGTAAACAACAGGTAGAAGTTTTGGGTACCCATTTCAATATTAACAGTTACGAAAGTAGCCTGGGCACCAAAACAACGCTTTTAGAGGGCTCGGTGAAAGTAAAAGGGGCCAATGGCGAAAAAGTAATTGCCCCTGGCGAGCAGTCAATAATATATGGCAATACCATTGAAATAACTGAAGTCGATCCCGCATTGGCCATCGATTGGAAAAATGGTGAGTTCAGGTTCAAAAACGAGAGTTTACCCAGCATCATCCAGAAGCTATCTAGATGGTACGGTGTTCGTTTTGTAGTGGAAAGCCGTTATGAATTAATGCCTTCTTTTTCGGGCTCGGTACCGCGTTTTGATAACATTTCGGAAGTGCTTAAAATGCTGGAAGAAACAGGAAATATAAAATTTTATATCAACGGTAAGGTAGTAACCGTAAAGTAACACTACCAACAGCCCTAACCATGCTGTTTTAAATTCAAACAATATCAACTAAAAACCAAAAAAAATGAAGAAACCACTACTGGAACAGCGTTACTAACACGATAGGTTTAGAAGAAAAAACCATGGAAGTGTTGGAAGCACAACCATGGCCATAATCTGAGTTAATCCTTTAAAAACGAATTCTAAGGTCCATTTACGCATTAACCCAAACAAACGAAAATATGAATATTTATCCTTTTTATCAAGGAAGGCATTTGGCGTGCCTTCCTAAAAAAATCCTGTTAATTATGAAACTCACCATCATCATCATGACCACCTTACTCATGCATGTTAGTGCCAGTAGTTTCTCTCAAAAACTTACTTATACGGCTAAAAACATAACCGTAGATCAGGTTTTTAAAGAAATAGAAAAGCAAACCAATCATAGGGTATTATATGCCACCAGCACGCTTAATGATGCGGCAAAGGTGAGCGTTAACTTTAAAAATACTCCACTTAAAGAGGTAATTGAGTATCTGTTAAAAGATAAACAGCTCACCTACAACATCGAACAAAATACCGTATTGATTAAGAAGGAAGAGCGTTCATTTATTGATAAAATAGCTTCAGTTTTTACGTCTTCGCGTTTTAACGGTCGGATTGTAGACGAAAGCAATGCACCGCTTGTAGGTGCAACCATTACAGTTAAGGGCAGTAAAAGGTATGCGGTAAGCGGATCAACCGGTGCATTCGTACTCGATCTGGAAGAAAATGATATATTGGTTATTTCTTACATCGGCTACGAAACCAAAGAACTGAAAATAACACGCGGTTTATTACAGAGTGGCGTGGCTAGTTTGCTTGATATTAAATTAAGTCCTTCAGCGTCGTCTTTAGATCAGGTGCAGGTAATTGGTTATGGCAGCACTACTAAACGCAACAATACCGGTGCCGTGAGTTCGATCACTGCTGAAGAAATTGGTAAACAAACGGTAGAAAACCCTTTGCTTGCGTTGCAAGGCCGAATTGCCGGTGTACAGATTACGCAGGATAATGGTTTACCAGGTGCTGCTGCCCGGATGAATATCCGTGGTGCATACACGGGCGTGTCTGGAGCAGGTTATATTCCATTGTACGTTATTGATGGAGTTCCTTTTACCTTATTTAATGGTGCCCAGCCAGCTACCGATAACCTGAATGCGAACGGAGTAAGCGCTGCAAACGGTGGTGTAAGTCCGTTTAGTATGATTGCGCCTGAAGATATTGAACGTATTGATATCTTGAAGGATGCCGATGCAACTGCCATTTACGGCTCGCGAGGATCGAATGGCGTAGTGTTGATTACCACTAAAAAAGGAAGTAAAGGTAAAACAGCGTTTAATTTCAATGTAAACTCTGGTGTAAGCAACGTGGCCAATTACATCCCGATGATGAATACGCAGGAATACCTGGCTACCCGTAAGGCTGCCTTTGCACGTTCTGGTGTTACCCCAACCGCATCCAACGCCCTAGACTTAACCGTTTGGGATCAAAATGCGTATACTGATTGGCAGAAATACTTTATTGGTAACACCGGTCATACCACGAACGCTACCGGAGCAGTTTCGGGAGGTAATGCACAAAATTCCTTCTTGTTTTCTTCAACTTACCGTAAGCAAAGCACTGTTTTCGGAGGTGATTTTGGATCCACCACCTTTTCAAGCAGGTTAAACGCTGGTCACAAAAGTAGCGATGGCCGTTTTAATATAGATGGTTCAGTAAACTATAGCTATATGAAAAACCTTTTACCATCTACCGATTTGAGTACCATTTACAACCTGGCCCCTAACTATCCCTTGTATAATGCCAACGGTAGTGTAAACTGGACAGCTACCAGTCCGCTTTCTTACAACCCCAAAACAACCAATGCACAAACCACCAATTTGTTTAGTAATGTAAACTTATCATACCGAATCATCGATGGTTTGGTGGTTAAGGCCAATTTGGGTTATACCTCAACCCGGTTAAAACAACAACAGATTAATCCGGCAAGTTCCCAAAATCCGAACACAGCACAAGTAAGCTCGCTAAGGTATACCGATAACGATAACAACAATTACATTATTGAGCCACAGGCGGTGTACACTACTAAAATTGGTGAAGGTAGTCTTGAAGCTTTAATCGGTACCACTTTTCAGCAAACCAAAGCAACCGGGATCTTTTTAACTGGTACAGGTTATAACAACGAAAACCTAATTAACTCATTGGCGGGTGCCTCAGCTGTAGTAACCAGCTACAATGCCGATGCCACTTACAGTTATACTGCTTTTTTTAGCCGTTTAAACTATAACTGGAAGGGCAAGTACATTGTTGATGGAACTTTCAGACGTGATGGTTCATCACGTTTTGGCGATAACAACAAATTTGGCAATTTTGGTGCAGTAGGAGCTTCGTGGATTTTTACCCAGGAAGATTTCATGAAAAACCTTAGCTTTTTAAGCTTTGGTAAATTAAGGGCCAGTTATGGTATTACGGGTAATGATCAAATCCCGAATTACGGTTACCTTTCACTTTATTCGTCAGCTGGTTCAAGTAACAACTACGATGGTATGAGTACTTTTGTTCCTTCTAATATTCAAAATCCGGATTTGAAATGGGAAACCAATAAGAAACTGGATGTGGCAGTAGAATTGGGTTTCTTAAATGACAGGATTTTACTAAAAGCAGATTATTACCGCAATCGTGTTTCTAACCCGTTAAACTTTATTACCATTCCGGCTCAAACAGGTTCAACCGGTTATACCGCCAATTTAAATGCAACGGTACAAACCAAAGGTTTTGAATTTGAGCTGAATACCATTAATGTCATTGCCGGCGATTTTAAATGGAACACCAACCTGAACTTAACCATTAGCCGCAACAAATTATTGTCGTTTGATAACCTTGAAAATACTTTTTATGCTAATTCTTACATTATCGGACAGCCAACTGATATCAGGAAACTTTACAAATACACTGGCGTTAACCCGGCTACAGGCTTGGCAACCTACCAGGATTTAAACGGCGATGGAAGCATTAGCTTTGCCGGCGACAGGTATGTGGGCTATTACGGCCACCCTTACTTTGCGGGCATGAACAACAGTTTGAGCTATAAAGGTTTTTCACTAGATTTTATGTTCCAGTATAATCACCGCTATGGCGTATTAAATTCAACTTTAAGTTCGAGTCCTGCTGGTATTAATTATACCAACATGAGTACTGCCTTATTAGATCGCTGGGGAGCTGTGGGCGATACGGCACTTTTTCCTGCGGCATCTACCGTTAATGATCCATCTTATGGAAACTTAACTTCATCAGACGTGAACTGGGGGGATGCTTCTTACTTAAAACTGAAAACAGTAAGCTTAAACTATAATTTTCCGAAAGCTATCGCCAGTAAGTTAAAACTTTCTAATCTGGGTGTTTACGTACAGGGACAAAACATTTATACCTGGGCCAAACAGAAATTCACTTACGATCCTGAAACTACATTACCTGGTACAGGACCAGGATTGGGCACAGGTCAGTACATTGCTTTCCCTCAGGTGCGTACCATTGTATTCGGTTTAAACTGTTCATTTTAATCAAGGAAATCATGAAAATTAACTATATATTTTTCAAAAAAATAATGGCATTGGGCCTGGTTTTAATCGCAATGTCATCATGCAAAAAATTTGTCGAAGTCGATTTGGCTAGCAACCTTATCGCTAAAGAAGATGCTTTTAACAGCGATAATTCTGCTACCAGCGCCACATTATCACTTTATTCTTATTATTCAACAGTAGATCACTTAAGGTATAGTACCTGGTTTGGCGGTTTAATGGCGGATGAATTGCAAAATACCACCTCGAATGCTGATTTAATTCAGTTCTCTCAAAATGTGGTGGCACCAACCAATACCAATCCTACCAGTTATATCTGGAGCTATCCTTATCAAACCATCCGCTATTGCAACCTGATTCTGGATGGTATTAGTCGCTCGACTGGAATGACCACACCGGTAAAAAACCAGTTAAGCGGTGAAGCGAAATTTTTCAGGGCTTTAATGTACTTTAACCTGGTAAACTTTTATGGAGGTGTACCCATTACCTCTGAAGTAAACGAATTGGATAATGCATTTAAACCAAGGGCTACCGTTGCCGAAGTTTACGCGCAGGTGCTTAACGATTTAAAAGATGCACAAAACCTGTTGCCTACCACTTATGTGGGCAGTAGTGCCGCATTAAAAGTTCGGGTAAACAAATGGGCAGCAACCGCATTGCTGGCCAAGGTTTACCTGTACAATAAAGATTATGTTAATGCTGAGGCCGAAGCAACCAAAGTAATTGGCTCGGGTACTTACAACATGGCTACCTTATCAAATGCCTTTATCAATACCAGCAGCGAAACCATTTTACAGTTATCTACCCTATTTGGTGCATCGGCTTTTAGCACGTATCGTACAACGAGTTCGGCAGCTAACGTGGCTCCACCCGCTTATGTGTTGTATAACAATTTTACCAAAGATTTTGAACTAAACGACAACCGTAAAACTTCGTGGGTTGATTCGACCACTTTTAATGCAGTTAAATACTACCGGATTAATAAGTACAAGGTACAAACTGCTACTGCGGCTACTTTGGGTAATGAGTACACGGTGTTTTTGCGCTTAGGCGAACAATACCTGATCAGGGCAGAGGCAAGGGCACAGCAATCGAATATTAGTGGGTCACAAAGTGATATCAACGTCATCCGCACCCGAGCGGGCTTGGGCAATACCACTGCGGCCACACAAAGTGCATTGTTAACGGCTATCGCCAAAGAACGGAAATTAGAACTGTTTGGAGAATATGCCAACCGCTGGTTTGATTTAAAACGTACCGGAACTGCCGACGCAGTTTTAGGCGCACTAAAACCAACCTGGAAAACAACTGCACAGTTGTTGCCGATTGGTGCAGACCAGATTTTGCTAAATAACAAACTAACCCAAAATCCTGGTTATAACTAAAAGAATTAAACAACCTTTAAAAGCCAAAGATGACAACTTATGGGTAAAGAAACAAAAACTCTGATTTACAAAAAAAAGAAGCCATATGAAATTATTTAAAACAGCCTGCTCATTACTATTATCGGTAGTTGCTATTAGTGCATCACAGGCACAAAATACCAAACCAGCAGATACGCTTGTTCAATACCTGAATAAATTGGTAAACTCTAAAGATTCGACCGATAAAAACGTATTAAGGTCCAGATTAGCTGATTTATCTGCTGCTAAAACCGAAAAAGAAGTATTAACCGCTGCCAATTATTATTACCGCATTGGGGATGCAAAAAAATCCGAAGCCATTTACGGAGAGATCACCACCCGTTTCCCCTTGGGTACACAGGCCAGGAATGAAGCTTCGAAAAATATTTACCTGCTTAAAACCGCTGCAGAAGCTGAAACCGCTTACAAAGCCTGGGTTAAAAAGTTTCCGCCAACGATGTATGATAACACGAAGGTTGATGACCGTTTACCATATGATTATATCAGGGCAGTGGTTGCGGGAAAATTTGCAGCCGAAAAGAACGTAGCAAAAGCTAACGAATATGCCAATATGCTCGAAGTTGATTTTTGGAAAGGCAATGCCTATTCAGGTTTGACCGATGCGTTTTATAAAAACGGTGATTTAGCCAATGCCGAGATTTTCGCAAAAAAAGCAATGGATAATGCCTTTTCCTATACCGATGGTAAAAAAGGAAATGAGAACTGGGCCAAGTTTTCAGCATCAGGTTACGCGGGTTTAACCACTACTTATGCTAATATTTTATTTGACAGAAAAAAGTATACAGAGGCCCTAAAATATTCAGAACTCGCCTATAAAAAATCTACAAGCTTAAATCCTCGATTAAACTATCGTTATGCAAAAATTTTAATGGGCCTGAACAGAAACCAGGAAGCTTACGATAAGCTCGAAGAAGTGGTTAAGGCCGGTAAAGCGACCCCGGAAATAGCTGCGGATTTTAAAAAGCTGTACGTAAAATTAAAAGGCAATGAGGGGGGCTTTGATGCGTATGCTGCTGCCATTAGAAAAGCTTATCTGGAGAACCTGAACAAACAACTCACCAAAGCTATGGTTAACGAACCGGCTGCACCTTTCTCATTGACTGATTTAAACGGGAGACAGGTGTCGTTGGCCGACTATAAAGGCAAAATTGTAATTCTCGACTTTTGGGCAACCTGGTGCGGTCCATGTAAGGCTTCATTTCCGGCTATGCAAATGGCAGTGAATAAATATAAAGACGATGAAAACGTGAAATTCCTTTTTATCCATACCTGGGAAAAAGTAGCTGATCCGGTTAAAGATGCGGCTGATTACATAAAAGGTATGAAATATTCATTCGAAGTGTTGATGGATATTAAAGATGCACAAACAAAGGTTAATAAAGTGGTAAGCAGCTACAAGGTTAATGGGATCCCAGCTAAATTTGTAATTGATGCGGCTGGAAACATCAGGTTTAAATTAACCGGCTTTGATGGTAGCAACGAGGCCGCTGTTGATGAACTGAGCATGATGATCGATATGGCGAAAGCCAAATCATAGTAAATCAAGAAAGTAACCTCTTAATTACAATGCCCCCAAAAAGTAGACACTTTATTGGGGGCATTTTTATCAGCAGAAAAATAAGTTTTTGCAAAGCTTATGGATAGAAGCGCTACATTGCCAGGTCAAATCAGGCTCTCCATCCGATTATTCTTAACTATCTTGATAACGGGTCGACAATATCTTCCTAATCATTAAATGCAAATGTTAAAACTTTTAGATTCTAGTTTAGATTGGTAAAATTTATAAAGTTTTCTGGCACAAATGAGCTCAATTGTATGAAAAATTGCCCAAATTTTGGCATAGATCTTTTTTTTTGCAAATAAAACCAGAAATCAGATTTAAAAACAAAAGCCTCCGATTTCTCGGAGGCTTCTTTGTACCCAGCGCCGGAGTCGAACCGGCACGGTTTCCCACAGGTGTTTGAGACCAGCGCGTCTACCAATTCCGCCAGCTGGGCATTCGTATTGGACGGGGTTGCAAATGTAGATAATGAAACCTTAATTCACAAAATTATTTTCATTTAATTTTAACTTACTGAACAGCAATTATTTTGGTCTTTCGTCTTTTAATTTGCGATCAACCACAAAGGGCATAAATGGTAAGAGTGATGCTAAAAAGATCAAAACAGCTTTACCGAATTTCCATTTTTGCTCTTGCCAGGCCATAATCAGGCAGGCAATGTAGGCTATAAATAAAATACCGTGCAGCCAACCGGTATATTTAACGACCTCTTTATAATGAAGAAGATATTTGATCGGCATGGCTACAAATAATAAAAGCAGGTAGGATATGCCTTCTGCTACTGCTACTTTGCGAAAAATAGATAGGGAACTATTCATTGATCTGATTGTTTGCCCGAAAGTAAAACAAAGCAACTGTGTATCAAAAACTAAAAAATGATTTTACAATAGAGTGTCTTACAGAGGTTGAAGGTAGAGGGTGTAAGGTTTAGGGCTAAGTGCAGAAGATGCAAAATTGAGAGCATACTCCTTTACCTCATTATCTTAAGGCTTCAGACCTCCGAGTTCGGACTCATTCCATCTCACATTTTCCATCTCACATTTTCCATCTAAAGCCGTTCCCTAATCCTATCAATATATTTCTGTCGGTAAAAATTATCCTTTATAAAAGGTAATAAAGCATCAGATTCTTTTGGATTACTGTCGAACTGTTTCAGCAGATCACTTAATTCATTGGCTAATTCCTTCTCTATCACTTCAACATCTCGTTTTACCTGCGCTAGCTTTTCTACATCCGGCTCAAATTCTAAGTCCATCAAAGCTTCATTGATATCCATCATTTCCAACAAAAAGTTTTGTGATAACTGGTATCCTTCATCTGTCTCCACAATCCCCTTTAATTCGAGCACGTATTTTAAGCGTTTTTTAGCATTGCTCAGGGTTTGGTAGGCCTTATTGTTCAAAGTTGACAGATCGAGCACCTCTTGTTGCTTCTCTTCGCTTTCGTTGGCATAAAAATCGGGGTGAAACTGTTTGCTTAACGCATAAAACTTTGCTTTCACCACATTTTGATCGGGATTGAACTGTATCGGAAGATCGTAAAACTCGAAATAATTTGTCTGTTGGGTCGCTTCGCTCATGATGTGTATTAAATTAAAAAGCCGCAAATGTACAAATCTGATTAGTCGATCTGCACATCTGCGGCAATAATATCAATTTGGTTTTACTTACCGAAAGATTTTAAAATATCATTACCAAAAGCAAACACCATTAAACAGATCAGGATAACAAAACCTACAATCTGCGCTCTTTCCAGTACCTTTTCGCTTACAGGTTTGCGTTGTATCATCTCGATTAAAAGAAATACCACATGGCCGCCATCTAAGCCCGGGATAGGCAATAAATTCATAAACGCCAAAGCCATGGAGATCAATCCTGTCAGCGTCCAGAATTTAACCCAGTCGAAAGTGCTGCCATACACCTTTGCAATACCAATCGGACTGCTGATGTTACGGGCACTCAATTTACCGGTAATCATTTTTCCGATACCTTTGGCATTATCTACAAAAGTACTCCAGGCCATATTAGCGCCTACAGGAAGCGATTCTATAAAGCCAAAATCCACATGTGCAGTTTCAGGCATTTTCAGGTTGGGAACAATTCCAATCGTACCCTCTTTACTCACTTTAAGATCAAATGTAATCTCTTTTCCTTTACGCAGTGCTTTAACGGTAATGGGTTTCAGCTTATTTGCAGAAACCTCTTCCTTAAACTGATCGAAAAAGGTGATCTGTTTTCCATTAACCGATAAAATACTATCACCTGGTTTAATCCCAGCTGAATAAGCCGGGTATACCGGTTTCTCAAACTTTCTACCAAACAGATTATCAAAAAATGATGGTTTATCAGCTTTTTCATCGGGTGCACTTACCTTTCCCACACGCTCCATGATGTATCGTGGAGCGATAAAATTCTCTTTGTCGTTTTTTGATATTTTGTTAAGAATAGTATCCGGTACTGAAATATAAAGGGTTTTATTATCTCTTAAAATAGTTAATTGCGCCCCATCGAACAATACTTTGCTTGATATGGCATCTTCAAAACGGATCAACTTATTGCCATTAATGGCTAAAATCTTATCTCCGTTTTTCAAACCAATTTCCTTACCTATTGTGCCTACAGAAATACCATCATTCAGTTTACTGTTAACAGTATAATTTTGCCCGATGTTGAAGGTTAACATCCAGAAGATGAAAATACCTACAATTACGTTTACGATAATCCCCCCAAGCATAACGATTAAACGTTGCCAGGCTGGTTTAGAACGGAATTCCCAAGGTTGTGCAGGTTGTGCCATTTGCTCCGTATCCATGCTTTCATCAATCATCCCGGCAATTTTAACATAACCACCAAGTGGCAACCATCCCACCCCATATTCAACATCGCCTTTTTTGAAACTGAACAGTTTAAAACCCCATGCATCAAAAAATAAATAAAACTTTTCTACTTTAATACCAAATGCTCTGGCTGCCAGGAAATGTCCTAATTCGTGTAATATTACCAATAAAGACAATCCGAGCAGCAGTTGCCCCGCCATAATCAATCCGTTCATATTCGCTTATAAAATTTTTATGTTAGATGTTAAACTTTACTTTTTGTTACTAATCTGCCGGCTAAGATACGGCTATGTTTGTCAGTTTCTAAAAAATCGTTCAATTGTGGTTTTTCAATAAAACCGATTTCTTCCATACACTGTTCAATCACCTCGCTCATTTGCAGGAAACCAATTTTATCTTCCAAAAATGCCGCTACCACAATTTCGTTCGCCGCATTTAAAATACATGGCATATTCCCACCCTTTCTTAAGGAGGTGAATGCCAGCTCTAGATTCCTGAATGTGCTCTGATCTGCCTTTTCAAAGCTGAAAGCCGGATAATCTAAGAAGTTAAAACGCTTAAAATTGTTTTTTAGCCTGTCGGGATAATTTAATGCATACTGGATAGGCAGTTTCATATCAGGAACGCCCATCTGTGCTTTCATAGAACCATCGGTAAACTGAACGATGGAATGAATGATCGATTGAGGGTGAACAATCACATCAATCTGATCTACCTCCAGATTAAACAACCATTTTGCCTCGATTACCTCCAAACCTTTATTCATTAACGATGCCGAATCAATGGTAATTTTGGCGCCCATTACCCAGTTGGGATGTTTTAAAGCCTGCTCTTTTTTTACGATTGATAGGAAATCTTTTGTTTTGCCTAAAAATGGTCCGCCGGATGCTGTTAAATAAATTTTCTCAATTTCATTATGCGCTTCGCCAACCAGACATTGGAATATGGCCGAATGTTCTGAATCAACAGGTAAAATTTTAACCTGGTGTTCGGTGGCCAGCTGCGTAATCAGCTCGCCTGCAACCACCAAGGTTTCTTTGTTGGCCAACGCAATATTTTTTCCTGCTTTTATGGCTGCAATGGTTGGTTTCAATCCTACCGAGCCCATTAATGCGGTAAGCACCACATCGCTGTCCTTAAAGGCTGCAACTTCTGATAAAGCGGGTTCTCCAGCCAAAACTTTGATATCAAGTCCAAACAAAGCCTCTTTCACTTCGTTATACTTGCTTTCATCACAGATGACAACAATTTCCGGTTTAAATTCCTTTGCCTGTTCGATAAGCAATTTTGAATTCCTTAACGCCGATAACACCGCTACTTTAAAAATCCCAGGATGATCCCTGACCACTTCTAGTGCTTGTGTACCTATACTTCCTGTAGAACCTAATATGGTTATTCTTTTCAAATCGTTTTTACATTGTTATAACCGCCCTGGTACGTGTCCTCACGAACCATTCTCGCATTTAGTTTCATTAAAGCATGAACTGAAGCGCTAACTATTCTTTAATACAGTTTGCTCAAATCAATTAAGCTTTATTTATTCATGCCATCACACGACCATTTTTGTCATTCTGAAAAGCATCTGTTGAGCAATCGTCATCTCGACTGTAGCGCAGCGGAATGGAGAGATCTATCTAGACAGATTTCTCGACTGCGTTACACTTCGCTCGAAATGAAGACTCGTCGTTAAAAATATATAACGAACCGTGGAAGATAAATTAACCAATATATTTCTCCAACCCATCTGCCAATTTCCGGTCATTACTCAATCTTGGCACTTTATTCTGCCCGCCTAATTTCCCTTCACTTTTCATATAATTTACAAAGGCATCTTTTTGCAAAGTACGTATAACCAACGGTTGCAAGATATTTCCTTCAATCAGGTCAAAGTAATAAATATTTTTCTTTTGCAAGGCCTTATCCACCTTTTTACTGAAAGCAGCCAGATCTTTCGGTGCAGATGAAAACTCTACAAACCATTCGTGATAAGGCAATTGACCTGCTTCCGGATTAACCTGCGGTGCCACCGTAAATTCTGTAATTTCTACCTGCTCTTCATTCGCCACACTTAAAATGGCCTGCTCCACCTCCTCACCTATTACATGTTCGCCAAAAGCGGAAATAAAATGTTTAATCCGCCCTGTTACCACAATTTTATAAGGATTTTTCGAAACAAACTTAACAGTATCACCAATACTGTAGCCCCATAAGCCTGCATTGGTATTTAAAATCAGTGCATAGTTGGTATCCAGTTCTACCTCGCCAAGTGATAACCGTGTTGGATGATCATTATAATATTCGTCTGCTGGTACAAATTCGTAAAAAATACCTGCATCAGCCAGTAATAGCAAGCCTTTATCTTTTTGCGAATCCTGATAGGCAATAAACCCTTCTGAAGCAGGATAGGTTTCAATGGCGTCAACCTTTCTGCCAATACTCTGCTCAATTTTTGCCCGGTAAGGCTCAAAATTTACACCACCGTAGATAAAGAGACTGAAATTCCTGAATATTTCAGCAATTTTCTTTCCGCCTGATTTTTCTGAAAGTTTATCGAAATACATCTGTACCCAGGGTGGAATACCAGAAATCAAAGTCATATTTTCATTGATGGTTTCCTCCACGATAGCCTCTACTTTTTGCTCCCAATCTTCTATAATATTGGTTTGATAAGAAGGCAACCGGTTCTTTTGCAGATATGCGGGTACATGATGCGCTACAATACCTGATAAACGCCCCACATTGATTCCATTCTTCACACTCAACACCGGACTTCCTTGTAAAAAAATCATCTTACCATTTACAAAATCAGCCTTTCCCGTTTCATTGATATAGGTTAAAATGGCATTCCGGGCAGCTTTAATATGCTCTGGCATCGATTCTTTAGAAAGCGGAATATATTTAACACCTGATGTAGTACCTGATGTTTTAGCAAAATAAAGTGGTTTACCTTTCCATAGCACATCAGCCTCTCCGGCCACAACACGGTCTACATAAGGCTTTAACCCTTCATAATCCTGAACTGGAACATGTTTTTTAAAATCAGCATAGGTTTTGATGTCAACAAAATGATGATCTTTTCCAAATGCCGTATTTTCAGCTGCTTTAACCAGCCGCTTTAATATTTTATTTTGAGCATTAACGGCATTATATTTCCATTTGTTGATCTGCCAGACTGCAAATGCCGCAAAAGGTTTACTTAACGCTGCTTTTAATCCCATTTTAATGATTGAATTTGGAATGATTAAATGATTGAATGGAGAAAATCCTCCCTAAACAATATTATGTAAAATATCAGGATGCTCATCGCCTTTATACTCGCCTGAAATTTTGCGGTATGCAACGGTTAATGCCACACTCGATAGTGGAACGATAATAAAAGAACTTAAAATATTAACAATAAAGGCAATTAGAGGCCATTGCAGGTAGTTTAGCAATAAATAAATTAAATATCCGCCACCTAAAACAACCAATAACAGTAATATCTTGGTGAAATTTCCCTTGGTAGTGGCCAAACTCAATTTAATCGAATCAAACGGTGTTGCACCTTTATCGATAATAAAAAACGGAAAAAATGAAATCCTTAACCAGGTGATGAAAATGGCAATAATCCCTACCGAGATGGCTACATTTTTAACGATCGATAAATTAATACCCGTATAAATAAATGGAAAAGCGACCAGAATGACAACCAGATAAACACCCAGAATACAGCCCACAAAATAAAGGGTAGCAACCAGGAACCTGATAATCTGTTGCCTGGTTGGAAGCGTATCTACAATCTTCACATCGTTTTCTTCATCGTCCATTAAATGGAAAATATACTTAAACAGCGAAAGATTAATGGTAAAATAGAGCAAAACAAAAATAATCACCATGATTACGCTTAACGCTTTGCTCACATCTTTAATAAAAAAGGCCATTAGGCTCGAAGCACTTGCGGTGATAAACATTAAAAAACATAAGGTAGCAATCGAAAAATAGTGTTTTCTGGTAATGCCCCATGCTTTTTGCATCACATCGTTAACGGCAAAAGTACTTTCTTTTAAATAATTGATCATTGTTGTTTGAATACCACACGTTTAAATAAATCCTGTATAAATCCTAAACCATAAGCAGTTAATTGGATAAATGAAGATATCATGCTCAAAAATGCAACTTTTAACGATTTATTTACAGACCATGAATGAAAAAATATCAACATAAAGTAAATCAATAAGAAGAAGTTACAAACATATGCCAATGGAGGATAGATAAAGTTACATAAAATAGTGAAACCAAAACCCAAGGTAAACAAGGCAGGAAAAAAATGAACAGGCTTTAATTCTTTTGGAAAATGTTTATAAATATTGATCCTCGCCCTGCCGAAAAAATGCAGTTGTTTATAAAACTGGCTAAAGCTGGTGCGGCGTTTATGGTAAACCTTTGCATCGGGAATTAGTCCAATTTTAAAACCGTTTTCATGGATGCGGATACTATATTCGATATCTTCGCCTAAACGGGTCAAAATAAAGCCACCTACCTTTTCCCAGGCCTGGCGTGAAACACCCATGTTAAAGCTGCGGGGATGGAACTGCCCTACGTGCTTTTTGTTTCCACGGATACCACCGGTGGTGAAAGGCGAAGTCATGGCATAACTGATTGCTTTTTGTACAGGCGTAAAACTATCATGGGCTGCATCCGGACCACCATAAGTATCTAAATGATGCTCGTACAGATAATTTTTAACAATCTCTAAGTAATTGGCCGGAACCAGAATATCTGAATCAAAAATAACAAAATAATCTCCCTTAGCCCTTTCAAAACCAAAATTACGGGCAAAACCCTGTCCCGCATTTTCTTTGAAGTAATATTTAATATCCAGTTGATCTGCATAAGAAGCCACAATAGCCTTCGCATCATTTTTAGAGCCATCTTCAATGACCAAAACCTCAAACTGTAAATAAGTCTGTTTAGTCAGGGTGTTTAATAATTCGTCTATTTCTTGCGGACGATTGTAGAGGGGGATGATGATGGAGAAAAACATTTTTTTTAAGGTTAAAGGTAGAAGGTTTAAGGTTTAGGGCTTTGGCGTACAATTACATTACGCCTTAACTTTAACCTTATACGTTCAAAACGTTAATAGTTATGCTAGGGAATGAGGTTTAGGCGTATAAACCTTATGCCATAAACCTTTTGCCTTACACCCTCTTTTCTATCAAATACTGGTTTCTTTCTGGTGCATTGCGGGTTACCAATTCGGCCACAAAACCTGTTAAGAACATTTGCGAGCCTACTATAATAGCCACCAATGCAATATAAAATAACGGTTGGTCAGTAATTTCTCTCTTGTAAGGAATATGTGCAGCAAGGTGATAGAGTTTTTCACCGATCATCCATAGTGCCATAAAAGTACCAATAAGAAAACTTAAAACGCCCAACGAGCCAAAAAAGTGCATTGGGCGTTTACCAAATTTGCCGACAAAGAAAATAGAAAGTAAATCTAGAAAGCCGTTTATAAACCTGCTGAAACCAAATTTTGTGGTGCCATATTTACGTGCCCGGTGCTCAACCACTTGCTCGGCTATTTTACTAAATCCGGCCCATTTGGCAATTACCGGAATGTAACGGTGCATTTCGCCATATACTTCGATGGTTTTGATTACATCGCTCCGGTAGGCTTTTAGGCCGCAGTTAAAATCGTTCAGTTCGATACCGCTCATTTTGCGGGTAGCCGCGTTAAAGAGTTTGGTAGGGATGGTTTTCGTAATCGGATCGTAACGTTTCTTTTTCCAGCCTGAAATCAGATCTAATTTTTCTTCTTTAATACGGCGGTATAACTCCGGAATTTCATCCGGGCTATCCTGCAGATCGGCATCCATGGTAATCACCACATCGCCCTGCGTAGCTTCGAAACCTACATTCAAAGCGGCAGATTTACCATAATTTCGCCTAAATTTAATGCCTTTTATAGCTGGGTTCTGAAGCCTTAATTCTTCAATTACTACCCAGGATCTATCGGTGCTGCCATCATCAACCAAAATAATCTCATAACTGAAATTATTTTCGATCATCACTTTATTAATCCAGGCCGTTAATTCCGGCAGCGATTCATCTTCATTATATAAGGGTACTACAACTGATATATCCATTTTTTAAGCATAAACCTCGCAGGTTTTAAAAACCTGCGAGGTTTGTTTAAATTAAAACGTGCAAATTTCATCAAATTAAATGATAAAACCTGCACGTTCAAAATTTTATAAAAGAATTTAAGCTTCTTTGGGAAACGAATCGAATCTCACCGGTTCCTTTTTCTTTAAGATTGCTGAAAGGATCAAAGATAGCACACCATACAATGCAAGTGAAACACCAAAACTTGTAAATATATTTTTAAAAGTCGGCTCCAGTTTCTCCTGCATATTACCTGCTTTAGCCATCGCTTCATCAATTTGTTCGCTGGCCATTCCAAATTTCTCCATCATCGCCCTTTGCGCAGTTTCAATAGCATCTGCAGCCTTCGCCGGAAGATCAGGATCAATAAATTTCATTAATACAACGTTGTAAAGTGTAGCCGTTAATGCCAAAATTAAGGAAACAATTAAAAAAGCTTTGAAAGCTTCTCCAAAGGTCCAAAAACCACCAATTTCTTTACGAATGTTAATCCCAACTACTACCAATAAGGCGATAAATAAAACAAATATTAATATTTGCGCCATAAAGCTGGTGTAAATTAATACGGGATCGATAAAATGAAGGGTTAAAGATAAAATGACTGAAACCGCAGCCAGCATTAACCCATTTTTTAAAGCTAGCTTGGTAATAAGAGCACTCTTGTCCATTTTTTTTTGTTTTTTAGTTATTGATTGTTGTGATCAATGTATAAGATGCGGCATCGAAAGCTTTGTTACGGCTAAACTGAATTAATTCCTTTTCGGTTTCCTTACTACCTTCTACATCCAGGAAGAAAACCATAAATGGCACGAACAATTCCTGCATTTCTTCGCTGATATTTAATTTTGCAGCTGTTTTACAAATCTCTTCTACACTACTTTCGGCCAGTTGCTGGTTGCTGATCAGTTCTTCGTAAATTTCAAACTCATCCTGAAACTCATCATCTTCCACCAACAAAAATTCCTTCAGAAAATCGCCCAATTCAGGATCTAAATCTTCATCCTTGCACTCTTTAATATACAGTAAGAGATTTAAAAGTTCGGTTCCCCTATCAATGGTTTCCTCTTCAATGTTTGCCCATTCATCACTCTCCAAATAATCATCTTCGAGTTTTTGCACGTCGCTACTGAAGAAATTGACCATTAGTAAATCGAAAAATACCTCTCTCAATTCTTCAAATTTAGGATGCGAATCGAAAACCGCATCAAAAGCAGCAGCCTTATCTAAAAAGTTAACATCAAGCTCAAAAGCAGCCAGTAATGCTGTTTCAAAACCTTCAACATTCACCGCTGAAACCTCGGCATATTTATTAATGGAAGCGCTAAGCGCTTGTTTTACTCTATTATCCATGATTAAGATTTTTAGGATGATAAGATTGTATGACCTGAACAACAAAATTATAATTTCTGCTTTAGTCTTTAAGTCCTTATAACCTGTTCATTTATTAATATTTTTTTTTACTATATCTTTTGAAAGATGGTTAAAAACTTCTGCCCTCAACCTGCTAACCTTCAACCTTAATTTTCCCAGTACTGATTATTATTATACACCAGCTTCACTTTACCAGTAAGTTCGGTACCCAATAACGGACTGTTTGCTGATTTAGAATAATTGCTGGCCGAATGATACAACCATTTTTCGCCTGTATTTACTACCGTGAAATTAGCCTCTGCCCCTTCTTCAATTACCGGAACAGCTAAATTTAACAATTTCCGTGGATTAAGGGCTAATTTCTCAGCAATTAAAGCCATATCCAATCCGGCTTTTAACAACAAAGGCAATACGGTTTGCAAAGCAATAATACCATAGTGGGCAATTTCGAACTCTACATTTTTAAATTCGATTTCCTCTGGACGGTGCTGAGAAGTAATCGCATCAATGGTTCCATCTTTTAAACCAGCGATTAATGCTTTTACATCTGTTTTTCCGCGCAAGGGTGGCTTAACCTTATAATTGCTATCAAAATCGCTTAAAAGTTCTTCTGTAAACACGAGGTGATGCGCCGTTACATCGCATGAAACCTGAACACCATCTTTCTTTGCCTTACGGATCAAAGCCACCGCCCCTGCAGTTGAAATATTGCTGATGTGGATTTTGGTTTCGTTATATGAAGCCAAAAAAATATCGCGGGCAATGTGCATTTCTTCGGCCAGTGCCGGCAAACCTTTCATGCCCAGAAGTACTGAATTTTTACTTTCATTAATCTGCGATTTACCTGCGATTGATTTATTTTCGGGATAAACCATTAAGAGTGCATTAAAACCTTTTGCATACTGCAAAGCGCGGCTCATAAAACCATCATCCTGTAAGGCTTTATCGCCATCAGAGAAGGCTACAGCACCTGCCTGCTGCATATCGAACAGTTCAGCCAGTTCTTTTGCCTCCCGGTTCTGGCTAATGGCCCCAACCGGAAAAACATCAACCAGATTATTTCTGGATTTATTTATAATATACTCTACCTGGGATTTCGACTGTACAACCGGACTGGTTTGCGGTAATAAGGCCAAACCTGTAAAACCACCTGCTCTTGCGGTTTGGGTGAGCGTTTGGATATCTTCCTTCGTTTCAAAACCCGGATCGCCGGCTACGCAGTTTAAATCGAAAAAACCAGGCATTAAGAAAGCGCCCTGGGCATCAAAAATAGCTTCGTTTTTATCGGCAGTTAATTTACCTATGTTTTTAATTGTACCATTTTCTACCCTGACATCGCATTGTTGACTGTTAAATTTACTTTGCGGATCGGCAATGGTTACATTTTTAACTAGGAGATTCATATTGTTTTCTTTGTATTGTTAAAAAATCGGATGAGCAAAATTTCTGCTGCAATAAAAATCAGCGACAAAATTAGACAAAGTTTCCATAAAGTTTGCCCGATTTTATGGCCACCGGCAATTAATTTAACGGCATCTTTATCGGTATCGAATATTTTCAGTTTATTTTTATCGGCTAATTGCGCTAATTCTGTTTTGCTTAAGTAGTGCAGGTCAGATTCGGTACGGCCATTATTAAAACTATAAATAGCAAGCAACGAATCGGCAAGTTTTAGATTATAAAAACCAGTATTTTTAATCTGATCGGCAATATATATCAATGTTTTGCCATTAACCTGTCGTATTTCAGGGATGGCTTCGAAATGATCGGCCGTAATTTTTAAACTCTGGTTCTTACCTACAGAGATTTTTTTACTGGCCAGTGTATGATCATTGCCAACATAGTAGTATAGCGGTACTTCGTTACCACCACTTAGCGCTAAGCGATAAATTAATGGCACAAAAACCGGATGACGTGCCAGATTTCCATCATTGGCATCCAAGCCAGTGGCCGACAAATAAACCTGACCGTTCCCTACCCCATGTTTAGCGAAAAAAGCTTTTCTGCCCGGTAACAACATGATATCCTCTTTATTGGATCTGTTTTTCTCCACAAAAGAATAATAGCGCGAAACCGTTGGTAGATCCAGATTTTTGGGAATTTCTTCAAAAACAGTTTTGAAAATCGGGTTTTGCAGGTCAATCTGGTCAACCTTGCCCGGGGTAGTGATTAAACCCTGAATAGCTGGAAGCGATAATCCGCTTAAAAATGAATTATAAGTTTGAATATCGGCGTCTAAATCGGGAAAAATTAGTACCGTACCACCTGCGTTCAAATAAGTTTTTAGCTGTTGCGCCAATCCGGTAGAAGGATTTTTCAATCCGTTCAATACAATTAAGCCATAATTGGTAAAATTGCTATAATTTACATTACTTTCGGCATTTTCAGCTAATTGATAGTAGGAGTCGGCCGCAAATAAAGCCTTTATGTAATGACCAGCGTTAGGCCCGTTAATGCTTAAAACCGGAAAATTATGATCAACTTTAAAGCTGAATGAAAGGGTATCATCAAAAGTTACCGGAAAATCTTTAATGCTCACCACCCCTTTCTGCCAACCGGCATGAAGTCCTGAGAAATTCAGCGTATCCTTAACTGTTCTACCTGCAGGAATATTTACGGAACCCAATCCTTTTTGCTGGTTGTTAATGCTGAGTTTTAAGGGAATATTTTTTGCTTCCTCTCCTGAATAATTTTTTAGCTGTACCACCAAACGTTCATTTGCACCAGGCTGATGGTTTGGTGAAAGCGTCCAAACGCTATCTACCGCAACATTGGGCAAGGTATTGGCATTTAATTTCAAAAATGAATATTGAATATCGGCTTTGGTTCCGAGTTTTTTGACGGATGAGCTATTTTTTTGAAAATCAGAGATCAAAAAGCTGTATTTATTTTCAGTCCCGGTTAAAACATTGTCCTGCCGGTTTAAGACCTGCTGGAGATTGCGGTTTGCCGCCGAGATTTTTACCTCATCAAGTGCCTTTAAAAATGCTTCTTCATTTAATAAACGCTGATGTTTCCCTTCGAAATCGTTCGTTAACAGTTGAAAACGGTCGTTCATCCCGAAACCTTTAACCAGTTCTTTGGCCCTACGTTTGGCTTCATCAAGCAGACTGCCATCTTTATTTACGGCCTCCATACTGTAAGAATTATCGATATAAATGCTTACAATATTATTTAAAGCAGTAGTTTTTTGGTTTTGGGCCGGAATATAGGGCTGGGCAAATGCCAGCACCAAAAAGATGATTGCCAAAATCCGCGATGCAAGAATAAGCAGGTTTTTAAGTTTTTCTTTTGACGAATTTTGTTGTTCTACCTCTTTTAAAAGCTGAACATTGGAAAAATAAACCTTTTTAAATTTTCTGAAATTAAATAAATGAATGATAACCGGGATGGCGACCGATAACAGTGCAAAAAGAAAGCCCGGATAAAGGAAATTCATTAAAAACCAAAGATAGAAAAATTATGGAATTGGGGATAATATTCCTTCATAATTATTATCAATGTTAAGCTGCGTCATCTCGACTGGAGCACAGCGGAACGGACACCTAATAACTAAACCCCGGAAATTCAATATTCACAATTTTCCAGCTGCCATTGTTTAGTGCAAAATACAATTTAAAAGGTCCGCTTATAATTTTAGATTGTTTTCGAATCACATCCCGGTAACCGGCAACGCCTTCTACAAAGCCCATGCCTTTGCCACCATCGAACAATTCGAAGTTGACATCAATAATATCGTAACGTCCGCCAACATACTCATCAGATTGTCCGAAAATACCTTTTAACCGGCCAATGATCACATCTTTGCGGATAATTTTATTACCTGGAAGCATAAAAAAATCATTCAGTTCTTCGGTAATGGCCTTCGATTGTTTAAACCATGCATTTATAAATCTGATGGCACTATTTACAATATCGGCTTGATGGTTAAATGTGGAATTATTTTGCATGGTATCTTACATTAAATGAGGTGTGTCATAAATAAATCTAAATCTGTCACATTGAGCCTGTCGAAATGCTTAAGTATGTCCTTCGACAGGCTCAGGATGACAGTTTTATATCATGATACCGTCTCAAAAACTTGGCGAAGTTAACTATTCTTTAGTCTTTCTCTAATGTCGGCAAGAGAATAATCGATCAATAAGCTTCCATCTCTGAAAACTTCCTTCAATTCGCCACTGGCTTCTTCTTCCCAGGTGCATTGATCTTTCAATTCATATTCTCCTTCCGCATTTTTAAAAATCTGCAGTAAACCTTTTGCCGATTTTTTGGTACCATCATCGGTAATGGGATCCTTAAATATTTCACGACCAACACCGTCCACTTCGCCGTAAGTGGCTTTCATTGCAAAACCGAAGGTATCGCGTGTATTATACTGGTAGGTGAAAGACCCGATACCGAAAACGACATTGGTTGAAGCGAAACCTTTGGCTTTTAAACGCTCACAGATTTGCGTAGCCCGCTCAGTGGTAATACTATCGCCGTAAATGGCACCAATCTGCGGCACCAGTTCTTTAAAACCCTTATCATTAGTTTTTCCGCCAAAAACATCCCAAAGCAGTTCGATCACTCCTTTTTGTTCCTTTTCATTTTTGCCGTTCGGATTTCCGCAGATGATATCAACAGGATCACCAGAATCAGGCCTGATGACCACCTTGCCAGGTCGTACAATAATATCATCTTTCAAAACAGGCAGATATTCTGTTAACACTTTCCATAAATCCCAGGTATCAGAAACGATCGAAACTATTCCTTTTGGATAAACCTCAAGGATGAGACGTTTAAAAGTTTCGAGTTCTCCGGTATTGGTTCCCATACACATTACCGAATGTTCTGTAGCCGCTACAGAGCCACCAACCAGTTCTTTATCTGAATCAGCACGATAATATTCTTCCAAAAAGTCGATCGCCGGAATGGTATCCGTTCCCGTAAAACTCAATAAGTGGCCAGCTGCTGAAGTTACCGCAGCTTCTATTCCACCCATACCACGCATGGAAAAATCGTGACCCTGCCAATCTACAAATTCTGGAACAGATGAAGTTTCTGCTGCATATTGATCTAAAATGCTACGGTATTGTTTGGCAATAGTGGCAGAATTGCATGGCAACCAAACCACAGCCGACAGTAAAGTTTCAAAATAGTTGGTCAGCCAGAAAAATTCGGGTTTGGTATTGTACATGGTAAACATGGGTACCCGCAAAGGCACTTCGGCGCCTTCTGGAAGTGATTTAAAAACCATGGGGATATAACCCAGATCGTGCAAATCGGCAATGTGTTGTGTGCCTACCAGGTTTTCGCCCAGGTAATTATTGATCCTTCGGGCATATTTCCTTAAAATCTCCTCTTTTGGCTGTTTGAAAAAATTCTGGTTAAAATCTTCAATGATGTATTTTTTGATAAAATATTGTAAACCAAAAAGCACGACATGATTTACATTTTCGAGTCTGCTTTTTCTAGGTGTCCAATTCGAATAAACCAATGTGGTATTTTCGGGGTACTGTCTGCGGTGGTCAACTTTATAACCGTCTGTTAATAATAATGGATTCATAGGTTCTATCTATTAAAAATCGTAAACTGTTGTCGTAATATCTTTTTTTGAAATCGTTTCTATTATAAGTGGTTCAATTACTTCCCATTTTCCGCCAGCCAAACCGCAGCCTATTCTCGGCATGTGTATGGAGGCACTAATATCGATTGCAAAATCTGCAACCTTTTTTAAGCCTTCTTCAATGGCATCATATCTTATCGGAGCATTACCGTTTTCATCTTTATTGATTTTATGCTGCCCAATTAAATTAGCTATCCATATATCTTGTTCTACCTGTACGAATTGTACCTCGCCAAGGTTAAAATTGTCTTTTGATTGATACCAGCTTCTGTATTTACTTTCGGGAACTTTCCATCTCTTAGAAATAGCCAATACAAAACCTTTTCCCCATCTGCCAATATCATTACATATGTGAACGATTATTTTATTTCCTTTATTCGTCGGATTAGTGGCGTCACCATTTTTATATTCAATTTCTATCATATTTAATTTCTTCCTTTTTCGTTTGGATACAAGCTTTGTAAGGTATCACTTTGCCAAAATTGTTTAGTTTCAACATCCAAACAGCTTAATTTCCCGGTAAATGCAGCACCTGTATCGATATTCCAGACATTACAGCCCTGCATGGGCAAATCTGTGTTATAATAAAGCGTTGGCGTATGGCCAATATAGATTTCATGATATAACAATAAACGTTTCGGATAAATTGCAGCATCTTTTTTAATCCGGTTATCCATGGTCAGGGCCATTTCCCAAAGCGTGCGGTCCCATGAATAATTGGAAGAATAACGTTCTTTTTCTGGTCCGTGCATGGAAGAAAAACCGGCGTGTATAAAAAGATTGTTCTGCCCGTCCACATCATAATCTTTCATTCGTTTAAAGAAATTTAAGTGTTCTTTCTTTGCCTCATCAGATAAATTTTGATAACTCTCCATGGTTGATTTACCTCCATGTACAAACCAAACGTCATTTACAATACCTTTTTCGAGCCAATCTATACACCAGGCATCATGATTGCCTTTAATAAAGACGCATTGATGACTTTCATCCAGGCGCATGAGGTAATCAATTACCTGTGCCGATTCACTCCAGCCATCAACATAATCTCCAAGAAAGATGAGCTTATCTTCAGTAGAAACGTCTGCACGTTCGAATAACTGGATCAGGCCTTTTAATCCGCCATGAATATCGCCTATTACCAATGTTCTGCTCATATTAAAATGTTATAAACTCAGCAGGCACAACAGCTGTAAGCCATACATTGTTGGCCGATAAATAAAATTTAAATCCAGCTTTGTGCATCGCTTCGCTATTAATGACGAGGATAACCGGTTTCCCTCTTCTACCGCCCACTTTATTAGCAGTTTCTTTATCGGTACTTAAATGCACGTGCTGTCTGCTCATTTTTTGCAATCCCTGCGCTTTAATATCAGGCAGGAATTTCTCAATTGTGCCATGATACAGGTATGCTGGCGGTTCTGCCTCATCAAGGTTTAGTTCTATTGAAATGGAATGTCCTTGACTCGCCCTTATTTTGGTTTTATCTGCGTTAAATGCAAATCTTTTTTTGTCATTATTTTCAACCACATATTCTAGCAGTTCCAAATCTAATTTTAGCTCATAAAGATCGAATTTGGCAATCAGCTCGTTCACATCTGCCCAACCATTTTCGTCAAGCCTTAGCTTTATGGTTTCCGGCGAATGCCTCAAAATATAACTGAGCAACTTACTGATGCCTTTTGTTATTTTACTGTCCATAATGTTAATTTTACTAGATACCTAATTTTTGCAGGTATAAGTTGTAATTCTCGTCGTCGAAACAAACGAAGATTACTTTTTCTATCTTTTCTTTATCTGCGAAATGATTTACCGTTGTAATGGCAATATCCGCTGCTTTGTGTTTAGGAAAATGATAAATCCCGGTGCTGATGTTTGGGAAAGCAATAACCTTTACCTCATTTTCTACTGCAAGCATCAAACTATTGTGATAACATGCCGCAAGCAGGTTCTCATTTTTCTCACTTTCACCATTCCAAACCGGCCCAACGGTATGAATCACATATTTTGCAGGTAAATTACCAGCTGTAGTAATTACCGCATTTCCGGTTTTGCATTGTCCCTGTTTATTCCTGATGGCTACACAAGCATCTAAAATTGCTTTTCCACCCTTTCTGTGGATGGCACCATCAACTCCACCACCACCTAATAACGAACTATTCGCCGCATTAACGATGGCATCTGCTTTAATGGTTGTTATATCGGCTTTGATTAGTTCTAAAATCATTTTTTTGAATTTTATTTATAGATTATTTCAATGCAAACGTCATGCTGAATTTATTTTACAAGTAGCACTAGTATTTTCAATTGCCTTGTAGCTACTACGTGGTCAGCATCTTTTCTGTAAATAGCGGGTTGTATCATAAATCATAATTTGCTTTAAATTTGTCAAGTTGAGCCTGTAGAAACGCCTTTAAAGCACTTAAACAAAGGTCCTTCGACAAGTTCAGGATGACAATTCCGTATTTATGATACAGCCCCGACGACTCTAGATATTTAAAGATCTTTTTTGATATCTCATCCCTTAATCCATCAATGCGGAATTCATTTCTTCACAGAGATCATCAATTTCTGTTTTCTTTACAATTGAATTGACCCAATTTTCAGGAATAGATTCGAAGCCGTAGATTAAACCGGCCAAACCACCGGTAATTGCGGCTGTTGTATCTGTATCGTCACCTAGGTTAACCGCTTTCAGCACAGCATCCTCGTAAGTTCCGGTAGTGAGAATGCACCATAAGCTCGCTTCCAGGCTATGCAGCACATAACCGGAAGAATAAATATCATTTTCCCTGACAGTTGAAATATCACCTACCAAAACCCTTTTGAATAAATCAATTTCCTTTTGTTCAAAATCTTGATCTGTGATAAAATCTTTAAGCTTCAACTGCATATTAACATAAGCTTCTTTTTTATCAGTCCCTTTTAACAGCTCTAAACCGTAAACGATGTAAATCAAGCAGGCGAAAATTGAACGGAAATGTGCATGAGTGATAGATGAAACTTCTTTTACGCATTTAAAAATGACCTTCAGGTCCTTTTCATCCCGCAGGTAAAACAACAAAGGCAAAATCCTCATTAATGATCCATTTCCGTTGTCCATTTCTGATGCCCCGCCACATAAAACGGGATCTGGTCCATGTTTTATCATCTTGATAGCCTCACTTGTAGCAATTCCGATATCGAAAACTTCTCCGTGAGGTGTCCAAATTTCAGCATTAAACCATTGGAGAAATTTTTGTGAGATATCGTCCAGGTTATAACCACCGCACAGACTTTGAGCAAGGCAAAGCGCAAGCGAGCTATCATCACTCCATGTGCCTGCTGGCTGATGATGCGTACCGTAGCCCATCATACCTATAACTGGGTTTAGTTTTAAATATGCCCTAGGTTTAAATTCCACCGGCACACCTAAAGCATCTCCAACTACCAGTCCGAACATTGCGCTATGGATAATCCTGTTTTTCATCTCTTTCGATTTTATTTACTTTCTACCAAATCTTTAAGCTTTGCCACTACAGCAGTACTAAGTTTATCGAAGGTATCGTACTGATCGATTCCTTTCCGCTTACAAACAATATCAATATTACCCTTTCTCCAAAACCCTTCCTCACAGCAAACCATCAGCTTTCCTGAATCGGCAAATAAGCCCAACTCCATCATCGAAATGGGTGATTTGGAATTTGCTTCCAGGAATAACAAAATCACATCAGCACTTTCCATCGCATCCAGTTCCCAGTTTACCTGCTCGCTGAACCACATATTTTTAATCGACTGTGTCCGGTTATGATCCCAGACTTTTCTTCGTGGATTGAAAACGACTACATCATCTAACACTTCTTCTTCATTTGCCTGATCGATAAATTTTTGTTGCCAATCAACCGAATGACCCATATCGATGGTTCCGGCCAAAAATACCGATACATCATTTGGTAAAATAATCTCTGGAGGAAGTACCGTTCTCATATTATTTTATAATATGTTCATCAATTTTATCTGCGTTACACCGGCATGATCAACTTCTTTGATCGAATCTGTAGTAAAAATCTGCTCAAAATATTGATCGAACACCTCAAAACCTTTGCTGAATATGCCATGACTGATCGCCAGATATAATTTTCCTGCATTTTTATCCTTTAATGCTTCGGCCAAACCGATAAAGGTTCCACCACCATCGCAGATATCATCTACAATTAAACAATCAGCACCAGCCAGATCATCGCTATACACTTTAAATCCTGAAAGTTTCCCTGTTTTTACATCACGGCTTTTGGAGCACTCTACTACTTCAGTACCTCCTAAAAACTCAGAAACCTTATAAATTTTCTTCAAAGCCCCACCATCAGGAGAAATGAGCTTCACCTCATTTCCTATTTTTGCGATCACCTGTTTTATAAATTCATGATTAGAAATGGTCACACAGTTATTGAGCAATGCCGGGGTTACTTCACTATGCGGATCGAAAATGGTAACACTTGCCAAAGCCATTGCATTAATCATATCAGCATAGACTTTTGCCGATAAGGGCTCGCCCGGAATCATCACCCGATCTTGCCTTGCTGCCGGAAAATATGGAATAAAAAGATTGATTTCCTTCACGCCCATTCTTTTCAAAGCATCAACGGCCATGCAGATCATGCCTAAATCATTAAATGAATTTATCCGGTGTGTAATGGTAACCGGAAGGCCGACATCAAAATGATCTGAAATTTTAATGTGTGGTTCGCCACCTGCAAATAAGAAAGATTTGTATTCGATTAAGTTATTTTCGCCTAGCGGAGTAAAACTTGGATGTAGATTCAACATATATTTGCGTATTATTTACACAAATATAGAAATCGATTTTAAAACACAAAAGATAATTTGTGTTTATTTTACGCAAACCTAATGTCAAACTGAAAATTTTCCTTTAAAAGCTGGTTGTATTTAGCTTTGTCAAAGGTAAAAAGTTTGCCTGGACGCCCACTGGAGCCTATTTTAATAACTTTATCCGTTTCAGTAACAATTCCAAAACTTAATATCTTTTTTCTAAAATTTCTCCTGTCAATATCACGCTCCAAAATGGAACAATATAAATTTTCCAGATCAGAAAAGAGAAATTCCTGGCCGAGAAGATCAAAACCGATCGGCTGGTAAGTAAGTTTGCTTTTTAAACGCTGATGTGCGAGGCTAACCATTTCATTGTGATCGTAGCCTAATCGTGGAATTTCATCAACAGGAAACCATTTGGCATCTTTTGCATCGGTGTCGGCTTTTAAAACAAAATTTTTAGGATTTACCAGGGCAAAATAGGCCACAGAAATTACCCTGAAACGTTCATCGCGTTCAATGTCATCCCCAAAAGTTGCCAATTGCTCCAGGTAATTCACGGTTATGCCAGCTTCTTCTTTAAGCTCACGTTCTACTGCGGTGATTAAAGGTTCATCATCCAAAATAAAACCACCGGGCAACACCCAACGATCAGCCAGTTTACCAAAACGCTGCTGAACGGCCAGTACATAAAGTGTTCCTTTTTCGTAGCCAAAAACAATGGCATCAACGGCAATTTTAATATTTTGATCGATCATTCCCCGATTTGTGTAAAAACAACACAAAGTTAATTCTTTTAACAAGAAAGACCGAATGCCACAACTTAATTTCTTATCTAAACTTCTTCATCGCAGCCCAAAGTTTCTCATCCATGCCGTACACATCCGGTCGATATTCAATCTGATCATTTTGCGACCAGGCTGTAAGGTATGTGATAATTAACGGAACAGCTTTTTTCGGTCCGAACCAGGTTGGTTTTAACTGGAAAGCTTTCGTAGTATCTGCCTTTTGGGCCATGCGTTTTTTATACCATTTTACATGTGTACTATCTATCGGAGGCAAATCAACTTCCGCTCTTAATTTGTCATAAGTGTAAGAATCTTTTACCAAAAGTCTGGCAAATTCAAGCGGTTTTTCAATCCGCACACAACCATGACTAATGGCCCGGTTGGTTAGGTTAAATCCATTCTTGTTATTGGTATCGTGCAGGTAAATACTCGAGCTATTATCGAAGATAAATTTGAACTTTCCTAAGGCATTTCCACCACCAGATCCCTGCTTAAATTTGAATGGTAATTTATCCCTCGAATACTTATTCCAATTGATGGTATCAGGCTCACCGATCAGCTTATCTTTATAGTATACTTTGATGTTACTGTTCGATAAATAAAAGGGGTCTTTTCTGGCCATCCAATAGATCTCGCTCTGGGCAATACTTACCGGAATATTCCATACCGGATTGGCCTGAATAGAGTTGATTTTACTGAACAATAAAGGTGTTTCATGGTTCTTTGGTTTATCATCCAAATTACCCGATTTTGCAAAGGCCTTAAGCTTCTCTTCGTAACCATTTTCACGCCTCCCGCCAACGCAAACTTTCATGGTAATCACGGTATCTTTTTTATCGAACCAGGTCAACCTGAAATCAGGAATATTTACCTGTACATAATTGTCTCCGGTCTCTGGCATTTTCCAACGAAGACGCTCCATATTCAATAGTAAAATCCGCTTTTCACTTTCCGAATCTGTATTTAAATAAGCAGCTTGTAAAGCCTTGTATTGAACAGACTTTGGCTGAACGGATCTTAGGGTATCTGAAAGACTTTTGCCATTTAAAAGATTAATCATCCCCAAACTATCCGGACGTTTAACTTTAATGTAATAACGCGAAAAGACTGCACGTGGATTTACCACCCCATACCTGAGGTAATTATTGTAATTTAGGTAAGCATTTGCAGATAACAGCTCTAATTTGGCTATTACAGGATAACTTTCCGCCACTTTCTTAAATTTGTTGGACCTTAACATGGCCAACAAGCTTTTAATTTCATCGCCCTTAAAAATCTTTGGATTAAAACCATGCGCCTGGCTTTGATCTAAATAACTCACTAGCGTATCCAATTGGCCATTGATAAAGAATTGCGTAACCAATTTAGGTTGGGTATTATTATTCTTATAAAACGCTTTTATGGTTTTAGGATTAACAAATTTACCGGAAAGACTGTCCATTGTTTTCACAAAAACACTATCATAGGCTACAGTATCAAAATCTTTATAGATTTTATTTTTGAAATGCTCAGAGAGCACTTTGCCAATTTCGGGTGGGCTTTTAAACCATCCACAGGCAGATATAAATAAAATAAATGGAAGAATAAGAAAATGAAACTTTTTCAAAAGCGTAGAATTTTAATATAAATACTGGTTAATGACAATAAAAACAGCATAATGGCAAATTAAGTGCCATTATTTTTTGTTTTCCCAAATCAAACACTATATTTGCCAGCGCTTATCAGCTAAAGTATTGATACTGGCAGAAATAATTTATGAATTTAACTTTGAACCATCACTTACATTTACACCATCGCCGATAGGCGATATGATATGTTTGTTTTGTACTTCAAAACTTTTTTCCGTAAAATAATTTCTTGTTCACTCTATATTCAATACTTTGAAAACACTTAAAATCGCTATCCAAAAGTCGGGTAGATTAAACGAAAAATCTGTAGAAATACTCAAAAACTGTGGTTTATCTTTCGAAAACTACAAAAGTTCCCTGATCTCAACCGTTACTAATTTTCCTTTAGAAATTCTTTTCCTTCGCGACGATGATATTCCGGAGTACGTGCAGGATGGCATTGCCGACTTAGGTATTGTTGGTGAAAATGTAATCGTAGAAACCAAAGCTGAAGTAAACTATCTTCAAAAATTAGGCTTTGGAAAATGCACCTTAAAAATTGCTGTTCAGGCCACCAGTAATATCCAAAAACTAGAAGAGTTAAACGGCAAGGCAATTGCAACTTCTTATCCGGTAATCCTCGAAAAATTTTTACAGGAAAAAGGCATCAAATCTGATATCAGAACCATTTCAGGATCGGTAGAAATTGGTCCGGGTTTAGGTTTAAGCGATGCCATTTTCGATATCGTTTCAACAGGTGGAACATTAAAGAGCAATGGCCTGAAACCTTTCGCCGATGTGATGCAATCTGAAGCAGTTTTAATCGGAAATAAATCGATAGCCGACAATCCGGAAGTCGCAGAATTACTTCAACGCATCCGCTCTGTACTCAGCGCAAAATCTAACAAATACGTGGTGCTAAATGTATCCAAAGATAACCTTCAAAAAGTTGTGGATCTTCTTCCAGGTGTTAAAAGTCCAACGGTAGTTCCGCTCTTCGAACCGAACTGGGTAGCCGTTCATTCTGTAATTGCTGAAGAGGATTTCTGGGATAAAATTAACAGCTTAAAAGCTGCCGGAGCCGAAGGTATTTTAGTAATGCCAATCGAGAAAATAATCAGGTAAAATCGTTTAAATTCACATTAACTATTAGTTAATTTTAAATTATAAAACATTGAAAATCTACAATTATAAAGATTTATCTAAATCAAAAATTGAAGAAATTTGTTCAAGGCAGATTGAAGACGATAAACTGGTTGAAGAACGGGTAATCGACATCATCAGCACGGTGAAAAAAGATGGCGACCAGGCACTTTTCAACTTCGCAAAAGCATTTGATAAAGTTGATTTGCAGAAGTTGTTTTTGGATGTTGAAGAATTAAAAGCAATTGCATCCACCATTCCTGCTGAAGCAAAAAAAGCCATTGATACAGCTTACCAGAACATCAAAACTTTTCACCAGTCACAGTTAAAAACTGAAGATAAAATAGAAACGATGCCGGGGGTTTTGTGCTGGCGTGAATCAAGAGCAATTGAAAAAGTTGGGCTTTATATCCCAGGCGGAACAGCCGTTTTACCAAGCACTTTTTTAATGTTGGCTACCCCTGCAATCATAGCAGGCTGTAAAGAAATTGTAGTATGCTCTCCCCCACAAAGCAATGGCAAAACCAATTGTTATCTGGCTTATTGTGCGGTGCTGCTGGGTATTGAAAAGGTATTCCTGATCGGCGGTGCACAGGCTGTAGCGGCGATGGCTTTCGGAACGGAAAGCGTACCACAGGTGTATAAGATCTTCGGCCCTGGCAACCGCTATGTAACCACGGCAAAAACGATGGTTCAAAATAAAGTAGCTATAGATATGCCTGCCGGACCATCGGAAGTATTGGTTATTGCTGATGAGACTGCCAATCCGTCATTTATTGCCGCCGACCTACTTGCACAGGCAGAACATGGGATTGATAGTCAGGCTATTTTAGTATCTAATTCTAGTCAGATCATCGCTGAAACCTTAAAAGAAGTTGAAAATCAGCTTTCTATTCTTCCACGTAAAGACATTGCAGCCAAAGCAATCGCCAATTCTTACGCAATTTTAGCAGAAAATCTGGAGCAAGCGATGCAATTCTCTAATGAATATGCACCTGAGCATTTAATATTGGCTACAGCGCAGTTCCAGTGCCTTATTCCATTGATTATCAATGCAGGATCGGTATTTTTAGGCAACCTTACACCAGAAAGTGTTGGCGATTATGCCTCGGGAACCAACCATACTTTACCCACCAGTGGCTTTGCAAAAGCTTATTCTGGCGTATCAACAGATGCTTTTTTGAAAAAAATCACTTTTCAGCATTTATCTCAGGAAGGTTTGGACAATATTGGCACTACAGTTGAAATACTTGCAGCTGCAGAGGGCTTAGAAGCGCATAAAAATGCAGTGAGCATAAGACTTAAAAATTTAATTAGATAAACATCTTTGCTGTACGTCATGCTGAATTTATTTCAGCATCTATAACAGTAAAAGACCCTGAAATAAATCCGATGGTTATCGGATCAGGGTGACGAATAAAACACAACAATGGACATTAACGATTTAGTAAGAGAAAATATAAAAAACCTTCGCCCCTACTCTACCGCAAGGGACGAATTTAAAGGTCAGGCATCCGTATTTTTAGATGCCAATGAGAACAGTTATGGTTCTCCATTACCGGCAAATTACAACCGCTACCCAGATCCTTTACAACTGGATTTGAAAGATGCCATCAGTAAAATAAAAGGCGTACCAATTGAAAATACTTTTTTAGGAAACGGTAGTGATGAAGCTATAGATTTACTGTTTCGCGCTTTCTGTAATCCAGGAAAAGACAATGTAATTGTGCTGCCTCCAACTTATGGAATGTACGAAGTTTCGGCCAACATAAATGATGTAGAAATACGTAAAGTGAGCCTGCTTCCGGACTTCCAGTTAGACATGGAAAAGATTGCAGAAACGATTGATAAAAACACCAAATTAATCTTCATTTGTTCGCCAAATAATCCGACCGGAAATTCGATAAACCGTGAAGATATTGAAACCATTTTAGCCAACTTTAATGGCATCGTCGTAGTGGATGAAGCATACATAAATTATGCCCGTCAGAAGACCTTTATCCAGGAGTTAACAGAGTACGGAAACCTGGTGGTTTTACAAACTTTTTCGAAAGCCTGGGGGCTCGCTGCTTTACGTTTAGGCATGGCTTTTTCTTCAACAAAAGTGATCGATGTTTTGAACAAAATTAAGCCACCTTATAACATCAATCAGGCTACTCAGGATTTAGCATTTGAAGCCTTAAAAAATATCGCTCAGGTGAACGATTGGATCAAAGCATCTGTTGCAGAAAGACAGCGTTTATCCATCGCTTTAAATAATGTAAATGCAGTTAAAAGAGTATATCCATCCGACGCAAATTTTATACTCGTGGAAGTGACCGATGCAGGAAAAATTTATGACACTCTGGTTAATCAGGAGATCATCGTTCGCGACCGTTCTAAGGTCACCTTATGCGAAGGTTGTTTAAGGATTACGGTAGGTACAAAAGAAGAAAACGACAAACTATTAACTGTTCTAGAAAATTTCTAAGATGAAAAAAGTATTATTTATAGACCGGGATGGAACCTTAAATATCGAGCCTGATGATGAGCAGGTAGATAGTTTCGCAAAGCTTAAATTTTATCCGCGCGCTTTGTATTATTTATCGAAAATTGCAGCCGAGCTGGATTACGAACTGGTGATGGTGACCAATCAGGATGGATTGGGTACATTGTCAAATCCTGAAGAAAATTTCTGGCCGATTCATAATTTCATGCTGGATACTTTTGCAGGAGAAGGTGTACATTTTAGTGAGATTGTAATTGACAGAACTTTTGCCAAAGATAATGCCCCTACCCGTAAACCTGGTACAGCTTTATTAACCAAATATTTCAGCGAAGATTATGATCTGAAAAACTCTTTTGTGATTGGCGACCGTTTGAATGATGTGGTATTGGCCAAAAATTTGGGCGCAAAAGCAATTTTTCTTCGTCAGAATGATGCATTGGGTTCTACAGAGGCGTTGGATAAGCATGAAACGCTTTTGGACATTATCATTTTAGAGACCAGGAAATGGGAAGATATCTACAATTTGCTCAAAGCGGGAAGCAGAAAAATCCACCATGAGCGCAAAACCAACGAAACTGATATTACCATTAACCTCGACCTGGATGGAACAGGGAAAGCGAAAATAGAAACCGGTTTAAATTTTTTCGATCACATGCTTGATCAGATTGCCAGACATGGAAGTGTAGATTTAGAGGTAATTGCAAAAGGCGACTTACACATCGACGAGCACCACACCATAGAAGATACCGGTATAGCACTTGGAGAAGCCTTTGCTAAAGGATTAGGCAATAAGTTAGGCATTGAAAGGTATGGTTTTTGCTTACCGATGGATGATTGCCTGGCACAGGTAGCCATTGATTTTGGGGGAAGAAACTGGATCGTTTGGGATGCTGAATTTAAACGCGAAAAAGTGGGCGATATGCCAACGGAAATGTTTTACCACTTTTTTAAATCGTTCAGCGATGCTGCAAAATGCAATTTAAATGTAAAAGCAGAGGGTGATAACGAACACCATAAAATTGAAGCTGTTTTTAAAGCATTTGCCAAAGCCATTAAAATGGCCATAAAACGCGATGCTGAGAAAATGGTATTGCCGAGCACAAAGGGAATGTTGTAAAAAAGGCGTAAGGTAAAAGGGCTTAAGGCGGTGGGTTTTAAAGCTCATCTGCTGTTAAATAAACCCGATAGCAGTGGAAGGCTCCCGATTCTTCATCGGGACTTGAAACGAATAGCGGGAATACAGTACCCATAAAAAACTGACATTCATTTTCAAACCCAAAAAAAGAAATCTGAACTATTAACTATGGTTGGAATTATAAATTACGGAGCAGGCAACATTTTCTCCCTTACCGCAGCACTAGACCGCCTAAACGTGACCTACGGCATGGTAAATACAGAAAATGACCTCGAAAAATATAGCCACATCATCATCCCAGGTGTTGGCCATGCGGGCGCTGCCATGGAAAAACTAAAGGGAACAGGCCTTGTTGAAGCCATTAAAAAACTGACCAGACCCGTACTTGGTATCTGTGTGGGCATGCAGCTCATTACGGAACATTCTGAAGAGGGTGATGCCGCATTGTTAAATATCGTTCCGGTGAAAACCAAAAAATTCGACAAGTCACTGAATATCAAGATCCCACATATGGGTTGGAATGCTGTTAAGCCAAAAAACAATTCACTGTTTGAAGGTGTTGAAGATAATACACAATTTTACTTCGTGCATTCGTACTTTATTGAATATAACCCTACTTTTGATATCGCATCTGCTGATTATGGTTTAAAGTTTTCGGCAGCGGTACAAAAAGATAATTTTTACGGCGTTCAATTTCACCCCGAAAAATCGGGAAAAGCCGGCGAACTAGTATTAAAAAATTTTTCAAACTTAAGCTTATAAAATGTACATAATACCAGCTATTGATATTTTGGATGGAAAAGTAGTCCGTCTCCGTGAAGGCGATTACAACCAAAAAACGGAATATGATGTTTCCATTCCCGAAATGATAGAAAAATACCGTTCAAATGGTACAGATTTTATCCATATTATCGACTTAAACGGAGCTAAAGGCGATTTTAGCAATCAAAAAGCACTTTTTGAGATCATCAAAAAAACCGAGATGAAAGTACAGTATGGCGGGGGCATCAGAACCATTGAGCAGGTGACCAATTTGCTTGATGCTGGCATCCACCGCGTAATTGTAGGTACACAGGCCATTACCAATCCCGATTTTTTACCTCAACTAAGCGAAGCCTTTGCTAAAAAAGATGATTATGCTAACCGTATTGTCATCGCAATCGACGTTTTGGATGAAGTAATTAAATATTCGGGCTGGATGGAAAGCTCGCCGATTAAACTGATGGATTACGTTGATAAATGCCTTTCGCTGGGCTTTTTCCGTTTCTTATGCACCGATATCAGTAAAGATGGAAAATTAGGTGGCGCAGCGATTGAATTATACCAAAAACTGCTCGAACACTCACCAATGATCAAATTAATTGCTTCCGGTGGTGTGAGTTCGATGGAGGATATTTATGAGCTGGCTAAATATCCGATCAGAAGTGTGGTAGTAGGCAAAGCCATTTACGAAAACCGGATCACCATTGAAGAAATAAAAGATTGGAATTTGAAGGCATTGAGTTCGATCTAATTTCATAAATATTGATGTCATCCTGAAGAATGAAGGATCTGCACCCTGTGAAAAAGATGCTTCGTTCCTCAGCATGACAACTAAATAAAACAAATGTTAAGTAAAAGAATAATTCCTTGTCTCGACGTTAAAGATGGTCGCACGGTAAAAGGTGTAAACTTTGTTGATTTACGCGATGCAGGCGACCCGGTTGAACTGGCTGCCCAATATGCACAACAAGGTGCCGACGAATTGGTTTTCCTGGATATCACAGCAACGCACGAGCGTCGTAAAACGATGATTGAAATGGTTAAATCAGTTGCCCGCCAATTGAATATCCCTTTTACCATTGGTGGTGGAATAACAGAAATTGCCGATGCTGAAGCACTTTTAAATGCCGGTGCAGACAAAATCAGTATCAATTCTGCGGCCGTGCGCAATCCTCAACTGATTGGAGACTTGGCCAAAGCCTTCGGTGTACAATTTGTGGTTCTAGCTGTTGATACCAAACATGTGGACGGCAAAAACATGGTTCATTTAAATGGAGGAAGGTTAATTACAGAACTGGAAACCGAAAACTGGATTAAACAGGCGGAAGATTTAGGTGCAGGAGAAATTTTGTTAACTTCTATGGATCATGATGGCACCAAAGCGGGTTTTGACTGCGGATTATTGGGAAAAATAAACCAGATGATCAATATCCCGATTATTGCATCGGGTGGAGCGGGAAGTATGGAGCATTTTACGGAGGTTTTCCAGAAAGCTAACGTTGATGCCGCACTTGCAGCTTCGGTGTTTCATTATGGCGAAATCCTGATTCCTGATTTGAAACAAGAATTAAAAAGAAATCATATTCCAGTAAGAATATAAATAAGTACGGAGTCGGCAGTTCATAGTCATGAGCCTGTCTTTCCGAAATAAAAAAATAAAATGAACATTGATACATCAACCCTTGATTGGGATAAAACGGCTGGCTTACTTCCAGTAATTATTCAGGATTATAAAACTTTAGAGGTTTTAATGCTGGGTTATATGAATGCTGAAGCACTGGAGAAAACGCAGGCAGAGGGCAAAGTAACTTTCTTTTCGCGCTCTAAAAACCGTCTTTGGACTAAAGGGGAAACCAGCAATAACTTTTTGTACGTAAAAGAACTTTTTGTTGACTGTGATCATGATACCATCCTGATTAAAGCAGATGCGGTTGGCCCTACCTGCCATACCGGTAGCCGGAGTTGTTTTAAGACCGATTTTAACCAGAATTTCATCTTCGAACTCGAAAATATCATCACCGATAGATATGAAAACCCGGTTGAGGGTTCTTACATCAACAAAATGCGCAATAAAGGTTTAAATAAAATTGCCCAAAAAGTTGGCGAAGAAGGTGTAGAAACCGTAATTGCCGCATTGGCAGAATCGGAAGAAGAACTTATCGGAGAAGCTTCAGATCTTGTTTTCCACTTATTGTTTTTACTGAAAGAAAAAGGTTTATCTATCCAGGATATAGCGAAAAATTTAGAGAAAAGACATAAATAAAGGTAGAGGGTAGAGAGGGTGAAGGTCTAAGGCAACTGCATAAATCCTTCAACCTTCCATCCTTCCCTCCTTCCAACCTTCCCCACATGCTCAAACACCTACACACCTTACCCGGACATCAAAATCCTGTTTACGCTTTAGCCAACGCTGATGAAAACGGCATATTTTTTAGCGCCGGAAATGACAAGGGCGTGGTAGAATGGTCGCTGCTTAACATGGCTTTTGTGAAGGTTAAAATGCCGGTACAAAGCTCTGTTTATTGCCTTCATTACCATAATGATCGATTATTTGCTGGAGAACGAAGTGGCGCTTTCCGTGTTTATGACCTAAAAGAACAAAAGGTAATATTAAGGATTAATGCGCATACCAAACCTATTTTCGATATACAAACGGTAAAAGGTAAAAATGAACTTTTAACCACTGGTGAAGATGGCACCGTTGCGGTTTGGTCGTTAACTGATTTTAAAGAAATTTACCGTTTTCAGGTAGCTTACGACACTGTTAGGGCCATTGCGATTTCACCTGAGGAAAATGAAGTGGCTTTCGGCTGTAAAGATCACGTGATCAGGATTTATAACCTTGCCGATTATAGTTTAAAACAATCCCTCGAAGGTCATTCATTACCTGTAACCTCATTGGCTTATCATCCTGCAGGCAAATACCTGATTTCGGGGAGCCGAGATGCACAGTTAAAAATATGGGATCTGCCAAATTATGAGCTTAGGGAAACGGTTCCGGCACACCTATTTACCGTGTATAATATCATCTTCCACCCTACCCTTCCGTATTTTGCCACCAGCAGTCAGGATAAAAGCATTAAACTCTGGGATGCCGAAAACTTTAAATTGTATAAAATATTAAGTTTAGAGAAAGCAGGCATTGGCCATACCCACTCCATCAATAAAATGATTTGGAGCCGTGATGGTAAGTATTTGATCTCTACGGGTGATGACCGACAGGTCATGGTTTGGGAGATGGAATAATTTAGTTTAATTAGTATCAGGCGTCACCCTGAATTCATTTCAGGGTCTTTAATTAGAGATGCTGAAACAAGTTCAGCATGACGATTTCAGCGCAATTAAAGCAAAACCTCATCTTTTTTGATTAAGGTCCATTTCAGACAATTATCAAACAAATCGCTTAATAATTCTCAATTTATGCGAATATTTACCCAATTCTTTATTAAAAATCCCCTGATCATCAATTGGATCGATTTTTACTTTAGCTGAGGAATGAATGATTTCATTTGGGCTTAGCATGATACCTACATGTGTAATTCTGCCTTCATCGTTATCAAAAAAAGCGACATCGCCAGGTCTGCATTCAGCCAGAAAACCAACCAGTTCACCTTGCTCGGCCTGCTGAGCAGCATCCCGGTTTAATTTAATCCCCAGCATTTTAAATACCGTTTGCGTAAAACCCGAGCAATCTAAACCATATAAATGCCTCCCTCCCCATAAATAAGGTATATTTTGAAAAAATTTTGCTGTTTCGGTAACTTTATCAGTAAAATTTACAGTACGATTGTCATGCGCTTCAAAGTTTAGTTTAAACTTTTCTTCTCCGGCATAACAATACCCATCTTTTAAAAAAGGAAGATTACTTGCCGGACTTAAATGATACAAACTGCCATCGTTAGCCGTTAATACATTATTGAAGCTCAAAGGAGCCAGTAAATGGCAATCGTGCATTTCCGCAAACTGATGCTGGCTAATGGGTGCCAGCTGCCTGAAATCCATCCAGCCTTCATAACCATCATAACCATTCTGGATGAGCCACCAACGCTCTTCTTTCTGAATAACTTCAACATGATCGCCAAATAACAGTTGCGAAACAATTTCTGCTTTATCTGATGCATCTGCTCTTAAAGGGGCTACCGCGACTCTACAAATACCGTATTGATTTTCCATTTAAACTTGCTCGTTAAACTCTTGTAAAACTAATAAAATACATCCATTGCCTAACATTTTGAATACAAATTTGTTATTTTTATGCTATTCATTTTTAAATAATCCTGCCATGAATTTTAAAAAAATATTGATTGCCGTTGATAATAGTACCTGCTCGGAAAAAGCGGCAAAAGCCGGTTATGATATGGCTGAAAAGGTTGGTGCCGAGGTAGCCTTGGTCAACATTATTGAACCTATTCCGGCTAATGTAAATCCTGACTTAACGCTGGCCCCGGTTTTCCTGGAAACTTATGATAACAGCGAAGAAAACAGCCACATTTTACTAAAAGAAATCGAGACTAGGTATGGAAAAGGCATAACCACCACTTACCTGAGCATTGTTGATACCGCAGCACATGGCATCATCCAGCAATCAGATGAATGGGGTTCGGATTTAATTGTGATTGGCACTTATGGACGAACTGGTTTATACCACTTCTTAATGGGAAGCGTTGCTGAACATGTGGCTAGAAAATCTGCCTGTCCGGTATTAATTATCCCCAATAAATGGGAGGCTTCAGCCGAATAAATGAATAACTCAATGAAAAAATTATTTTTCTTCCCCTTGCTGTTCCTGTTATTTACCTGCCGGATCACAACCGCACAAACCAGCAGCAATACCTTTACCGTTTCTGAAAAAAAAATCCGTCTAATTGACCAGCTTTTTAAACAATACCTGGATAGCGGCTGGATAAAAGGCATTACAGCTAATATCGCCATTGACGGAAAAACAGTGTACAACAAAGCATTTGGCCATCAGGTGGGAAGGCCATTCAAAACCGATGATATTTTACGGATTGCCTCACAAACCAAAGCAATCACCAGCGTTGCCGTAATGATGTTGGTTGATGAAGGAAAAATTTCATTGGATGATCCCATTTCAAAATACCTCCCCACCTTTAAAAATCCTCGGATTTTAGATCAATTTAATCCAAAGGACACTACCTACACCACCAAAGCTGCCAGGCATGAAATCACCATCCGCGAATTGCTTACCCATACTTCCGGCCTTGGCTATGCACAAATCGGCTCGCCCGAAATGCAGGCCATTTATGCCAAGGCAGATATTTCAGCGGGTTTTGTAGACCATAAAAAACTGTTAAAAACTGATATGGATAAACTGGGTCAGCTTCCACTCTCTTTTGAACCGGGCCAGAAATGGCAATATAGTTTGGGCATGGATGTATTGGGCAGATTAGTGGAGATAGCATCGGGTTTAAATCTCGACCAGTTTTTCAGGGAAAGAATCTTCATTCCGCTGGGCATGAATGACACTTATTTTGCTTTGCCCAAAAATAAACAGCCAAGATTATCATCCGTTTATACAGAAGATCCAAAAACAAAAGCAGTTATACCCTGGGTAGATGGTACAGTTAAGGGATCATCCATTAATTACCCCATCAATGAGAATGGGTATTTTGCAGGTGGTGCCGGTTTGGTATCAACCGCTAAAGATTATGGAGCTTTTTTACAAATGCTTTTAAATGGCGGTGAATACAATGGCAAAAGAATTCTATCTCAAAACAGCGTAACCTTAATGACCAAAAATCAAATTGGCAGTATTCCATTTGGAGACAATTATTTCGGATTGGGTTTTGAAGTAGTTTCTGATAAGGGAAGTAAAAAACTGGGACAAACAGCTGGTTCATATGGGTGGGGCGGATTTTTTGGTTCAACGTATTGGGTAGACCCGAAAAAGAAAATGGTAGCGCAAATTTACGTTCAGCAATCACCATTATCTCACGGACAGCTGCCCAATCAGTTTAAGGCATTAATTTATCAGGATGCTAAATGACTGAGATCCCCCCTTTAACCAAAGCGATAATATCGAATCTGTTTTAAGATAACATTCCTATACTAAGTATTAGTTATATAGCTTTTCGAATATCCCAAATAAATGCGATTTTTGAGACTCGTTTTTATCATTAAACAAAATGAAAATTCATTTATTTGGGGCTTCTTCTTCCGGTGTTACGACACTTGGCCATGCGCTCGCAAAAAAACTAAATATATCCTATTTTGATAGCGACCAGTATTTCTGGTTGCCTACTAATCCGCCTTTTACTTCCAAACGAAATCCGGAAGAAAGAAATCAACTTATTAAAACTGAGCTAACAGCAACGGAGAATTGGATTTTTGGCGGTTCAAGCGTAAGCTGGGGCGACGATGTGTTTCCCAAGTTTGATTTAATTGTATTTCTATGGCTTCCACCTGAAATAAGACTAAAAAGATTAAAAGAGAGAGAATTTGAAAGATATGGATCAGCCATTTACGAAAATCCGGATCGGAACAAAGCCTATCAGGAGTTTATGGAATGGGCATCAAAATATGACATTGACCCAAAGGAATCAGGCTTTACCGGCCGATCGTTAAAAGTGCACGAAGATTGGATAAAATCCTTAAAAAGGGAAGTATTGGAGATCAGAGGAGATTTTAGTATAGAAGAACGGATTCAGAAAATAATGAAATGTCTTTAAAACAAAAAGGCGCTTAAAAATAGCGCCTTTTTGTTATATTTTTAAAGCTTATCCTTCCTGGTGTAACCAGGCTTTCTTAGCCAATAATTCTTCTTCCGTTTCACGGATATCTTCGTCATCTACGCAACAATCAACCGGGCAAACTGCCGCACACTGAGGCTCATCATGAAAGCCCTTACATTCTGTACACTTATCTGATACAATATAATACACTTCATCCGAAACTGCTTCCTGAGCAGCATCTGCTTCAATTTGTTGATTACCAAAATCAATGATACCATTTAAGTTTGTACCATCAGAAAAACGCCATGCAGTACCGGCATCGTAAATTGCGTTATTTGGACATTCCGGTTCGCAAGCCCCACAATTTATACACTCATCTGTTATTTTAATTGCCATGTTTTCGTCTAATTCTTTTGCTTAGTTTACCTTTGCGCTGCAAATATAAGATATAATCCATTAATAATAATTCTAAATATGTCAGCATTAACTCAAGAAAAAGCAATAATCGCATTTAGTGAACTCGGCAGAAAGCTTACAAACCCTACTGACATACTGGGAAATACACTTTACAGTGCAGAAAGTGCCAATGCATGGTTTACCCAGGAAAATATTAAAAAGTCGGTCTTATCATTTGCAGAGATGTTAAATCAGCCTGATCTGGCCCTTTGGTTCCAAACGGTAAAGCTTGGTAAATCACCCAAAAAGGTTGGTTTAATTCTGGCTGGAAACATTCCACTGGTAGGCTTACATGATGTTTTATGCGTTTTAGCAACAGGAAATATAGCCTTAATCAAGCTTTCTTCATCAGATGATAAATTAATTAAAACGGTTCTTGCCGAATTGATCAATATTGAACCTGCTTTTACAGATAAAATTGAATATGTAGAACGTTTAAAAGATTTCGATGCCGTCATCGCCACCGGAAGTAATAATTCATCCAGGTATTTCGATTACTATTTCGGTAAAGTACCTAACATTATCCGCAAAAACAGAAATAGTGTAGCAGTATTAGATGGTTCTGAAAGTTTCGAGGATATCCAAAATCTGGGCAACGATATTTTTGATTATTTTGGATTAGGCTGTAGAAATGTTTCTAAAATATATCTTCCTAAACGATATAACATTGCTAATTTCTATGAGGGTATAGAAAGTTTTCAAGCCATTATTAACCACTTTAAATACCAGAACAATTACGATTATAATAAATCTATTTACCTGGTGAATGCTGCCAAACATTTCGATAACGGGTTTTTATTGTTAAAAGAAGACGAAAACTTTACATCGCCCCTGGCAGTGCTTTTTTATGAGGAATACAATGATCTTCAGGAAGTGGAAGATAAATTAGCGGCTAAATCAGAGAATATCCAATGCATCATTACAAAATCTCCTTTACATTTAAACACTTTTAGCTTTGGCCAAAGCCAGCATCCAAAACTTTGGGATTATGCAGATAACGTGAATACAATTGAGTTCTTAAACAACCTTAATTAAATTTCTCCGCTTTAGTCTTTCAGCTTTCTCCTTTGGTCTTTCAGCTTAAATAGCTATTTTTGGACACAATGTATATCGTAAAAGTTAAAGGCATAGCCAAAATTCCGGATTACGTACAGTTAAGAGATGACAAGTTTACACTTTTAGCTTATTTTAGGGTAGATAGACCTGATAAATCGCTGGAAAAACTCGGACTTGGCGACAAGCAGGATTACATTATGGAAATGGTTAAAGATTTGCCTTTCGGGCAGATTGCAAAATTAGAAATATAATATGGCAGGCAATTCAGTAATTCATTTAAACAATGTTGATGTTTTTCAACAGAAACATTTAGTCCTCTCCAATGTAAATTTACACATCGAAAAAGACGAATTCGTGTTCCTGATCGGCCAAACAGGCTCAGGTAAGAGTAGTTTGCTTAAAATATTATATGGCGACCTGCATATTGGCAATGGCGACGGCAACATTGCCGGCTTCGACCTTAAAAACCTAAAAGAAAGCCAGGTACCATTTTTGCGCCGTAAATTAGGGGTGGTTTTCCAGGATTTTCAATTGCTTACCGATAGGACTATTGAAAAAAACCTCGAATTCGTGCTTAAAGCTACGGGTTGGAAAGATGAAAAGCTGATTAATGAGCGTATTAAAGATGTTTTGGACAAAGTGGGTTTGCGTTCTAAGATCAAAAAAATGCCACACGAAATTTCGGGTGGCGAGCAGCAACGTATTGTAATTGCAAGGGCTTTGCTTAACGATCCTGAAATTATCCTGGCAGATGAGCCAACGGGCAACTTGGATCCCGAAACCTCTGAAGAAATTGTAACACTTTTGAAGCAGATCAGTCAGGCAGGAACAGCAGTTTTAATGGCCACACATGATTACCACATCATCCGCACCTTCCCATCACGCATTATCAAATGCGAAAATGGCATCGTTCACGAAGATGCACAAATAGCATAAAAATTCTGACATCCGTCAGCTAATCAGCCAATCTGTTCAGATAATCGCAAATAAATCTGACAGCTTGGCTGATTTACGTTTATGGCAAAATAGTTGAGATTAACACCAAAAAATTCAGCCTTATATTATGTTTAATAAGAAGAAAAATCACGATAAAGAAGAAAATATAATGAATCCTGAAAACACATCAGAAAACACTACGGAAAATGTAGAAAATGCTGATGCCACTGCTAATGAGACTGAGCAAGCACCGGAATTATCTGCCGAAGAGAAACTGCAGGCAGAGGTTCAACAGCTTAACGATAAATACCTGCGTTTATATGCAGAATTCGACAATTACAAACGCCGTACGCAAAAAGAGCGTGTAGAGTTGTTACAAACTGCAGGTAAAGATGTGATTGTTTCGCTTTTACCTGTTTTAGATGATTTTGACCGTGCGTTAAAAGCAATGGAAAGTGCCACCGAAGTGGCTCCGGTTAAAGAAGGTATTTTATTGGTTAGCAATAAACTGAAGGGCACTTTAGCACAAAAAGGCTTAAAAGATGTAGAAAGTATCAACCAGCCTTTTAATACAGATTTCCATGAGGCTATTACCAATATTCCGGCCCCTACAGAAGATTTAAAGGGTAAGGTGATAGACGAGGTTGAAAAAGGTTATACCTTAAACGAGAATGTGATCCGCTTCGCTAAAGTAGTTGTTGGAGCATAAGACATAATTATTGAATGGTTGAATTTTGAATGATTGAATTGATATTCATTCATCCCATCACTTAATCATTTGATCATTTTATAAAGAAGATGAGTAAAAGAGATTATTACGACGTATTGGGTGTAACCAAAAGCGCAGGTGCTGACGAGATTAAGAAAGCTTACCGTAAGATGGCGATCAAATATCACCCGGATAAAAATCCGGGAGATAAAGCGGCTGAAGATAAATTTAAGGAAGCTGCCGAAGCCTATGAAGTTTTAAGCAGCCCGGAAAAGAAACAGCGTTACGATCAGTTTGGCCATGCCGGTGTAGGTAGTAGTGCTTCGGGTGGCTATGGTGGTGGCAATATGAACATGGATGATATCTTCAGTAATTTCGGAGATATTTTTGGTGGACACAACCCATTCGAAAGCTTTTTTGGTGGTGGCGGCGGCGGTGGCCAGCAACGTGGTGGCCGTCGTGTAGCTAAAGGCACTAACCTCCGTATAAAAGTTAAATTAACCCTTGAAGAAATTGCACATGGTGCTGAAAAGAAAATCAAGGTTAATAAACTAATTGTTTGTAAAACCTGCGATGGCTCTGGTGCAAAAGATAAATCATCTGTAAGTACCTGTGGCACCTGCGGCGGTAGTGGCCAGGTACGCCGGGTAACCAATACCATCTTAGGGCAGATGCAAACTGCATCTACCTGCCCTACCTGTAACGGAAGCGGTCAGCAAATTACCGCTAAATGTAATGTATGCCACGGTGATGGTGTTGTACGCGGCGAAGAAACCATAACCATCAACATTCCTGCAGGTGTAAGTGAAGGCATGCAATTAAGCATGAGCGGTAAGGGAAATGCGGCGCCAAATGGTGGTATTCCGGGCGATTTGATTATTTTAATTGAAGAGATTCCACACGAAACCTTGAAACGCGAAGGCAACAATGTGGTTTACGATTTGCATTTAAGTTTTGTTGATGCTGCTTTAGGCATGAGTATCGAAGTACCAACAATTGATGGCAAAGCTAAAATTAAAATTGATCCAGGCACCCAAAGCGGAAAATTATTACGCTTAAAGGGCAAAGGTTTACCAGAGGTAAATTCTTACCACAGAGGCGATGAGATTATCCACATTAACATCTGGACACCAAAAGCCTTAAGTAGCGAAGAACGAAATGTTTTGGAGAAATTACGCGAATCGCCAAACTTTAAACCTCAGCCAGGTAAAAATGATAAGAGCTTTTTCGAAAGAATGAAAGAATACTTTGAGTAATTAATCCAGTATATGGAGAAGCCGATGTTTTTAGCATCGGCTTTTTTGTTTTAAAATATGTTCAAAAATCAGATAGTCATCCTTACCATTAATTTATTTTATAAAAACCTATATAAATGATATTAACATTTAATGGAAATAAATTATACCTGATGGATTGTCACTCTGAGAAGGCTTCTTCAGCCGACAGCCTGGCCCGAGTTTCAGGGAAGCAATGTCTATAGCAAGGATCGTTAGCATAATAGATTGCTTCGTCGTTCCTCCTCACAGTGACGCTTCTTTTAAGGTCTGTCAATGTTAGCTGGCCTTAACTTCATTTGAAGGCTTTTCAATAATTCTTTAAGTTCAGTACAGGCTGGTCTCAGCATAAAAAGATTGTCAGGAAACCTAATTTTTAAAAGTTAATCTACAAAATTGTTGTAGGCAGAACGCATATTGTCTTGGTGGCGTGCTAATTCTTCAATATTATAATCGGTTAACTGACCAGATGCAGCAGCATCGCGCATCATTTTTCTTGCAGCAATTAAATAGTCATTTAACCTCTCATTAAAATTTCTAAAATAACCGTCCTTACCAGGATATTTTGTTGCATCGGGTGCAGCCATAGCTGCATGTTTATGATGCTGATCCTCAAGGGCCTGATAAGCAGCTTTAGCCTTAGTCGCTATAGCTTTATAATTTTTATTACCCGCCATTAATTTGGTAAATGCAGCGGTCGCACTACGGTCATCCTTTAGCGCATATATATATTCTTTTAAAGGATGAGTTTTTAAAATTACCCGTTCTGCATCGTCTCCGATCAGGTTTAATTTAGCTAAAACCAACTCATCATGCGTGTAGTATTTTTTGCCCATGCCGTAAATAGAATCCACCAAGGTTTTTCCTTTACTTCCCTGATCATCTTTCCAGTCTTCTGCCTTGATATATTCATCTAAAGATTTATACGTTTCTTTGATTTTATCCAATAAACCAGTCATTGCGGTTACATTTTCTTTAAAAAATTTCTGATCGTCCTTATTTAAAGCACGAGGTGGGGTATCAGGCTTTAACCCGCTTCTACCAATTGTAGGTATCGAAAATGGCTGGATCAAACCAATAAAGGCAAAGTGATCATTTGGATTTTTCAGTCCTTTTTCAATTTTAATGAGGTTGCCCTCCATACGTTTGATGTAATCGTTGTTTTTATCCGTAAAGCCAACCATCACATTATTATATTCAATAATAGCGTTTACATCTTTTTCATCTGCTTCGGCATAAGCAGTTTTAGCATTATCATCTTTTTTCTTATCGTTTTTACAGGCCGTAAAAGATAGTGTAAGCGCAAGGGCAGTTAATTTTAAGATCGTTTTCATCGTATAAATTGTTTTCATAAATCTGATCTCCGATCAGAGCAATTTTTAAACCAAAAAGTTGTAACAGGTTAAGAGTTTTATGCCATTGACATCTTTTTAGATGTTTACCAATTACTCAAACTAATTGGAATTAAGGTTACCAAAAATTGTAAACCCTGATTCGATTAATAAAACGCCTTTACAGAAGTTTTTTCAGTAATGTATTCACTTAAGTTCGTCACCCTGAATTTATTTCAGGGTCTAGTCAAGCAAGAAAGATGCTGAAACAAGTTCAGCATGACGAAAGGATAGGAAAAAGATACTAAATTGACAACTTCATTTTCGGGTTAATCTTACTTTAAGTTTTATAAGTAAAACAGACACCATTTATTTAAAGCTATCCGCTTATATTGGTATTTCTCTGATCATTTTTATAGCTATATCTAACGGCTCATAAACCTTTCTACCTAATGCCTGTTTCTTATATATGAAATGGCGAATTGGTTGTTCTGGTTTCTATTACCGCGAATGGAAAGAGATTTTCTACCCGAGAGGTTTGGCGCAAAAAGAATGGTTTAAATACTATTGCGAGCACTTTAATACCATAGAAATCAATTCTACCTTTTATAAAATGCCCACTCTAAAATCATTACATAAATGGTACGATGAAAGTGCGGATGATTTTTTATTTACGATCAAGGCTCCACGGTTAATTACGCATAATCAACAACTCCGTGAATGTAAGCAACTGATAAATGATTTTTACGAAGCTATTCAAAGTGGATTGAGGGAAAAATTAGGTTGTGTACTTTTTCAGTTTCCACCAAAGTTTGATTACAGTAAAGAACGGTTAAATCTATTGATCGAAAATTTAAACTCAGATTTTAAAAATGTGGTAGAATTTCGCCACATCAGCTGGTTTAATGAAGAGATTTATAAAAAGTTAGCTAAAAACAACATTACGTTTAGTGGACAAAGTTATCCTTCTGCTCTACCTGATGATGCAATTCGGAATACAGAAACTATTTATTACCGTTTTCATGGAAAACCTGTTTTGTACAAATCTGAATACGATATTAAAGTGATAAATGATTTTAAAAACCAGATTGGAGATAAGGAGAAAGAGGTTTTTGTGTACTTTAATAATACATGGGGCGTTGGCGCATTACACAATGCAAAACAATTGCAGGAATTGGTGAAATAGGTTTATTTGTGAAGTTAAATGTTACCATCTGACTCCTTCGATCATATTAATAATTTGGGTGAATATTGTTATTTTGTTTTACACCAAGGTATTTTTTTGAAACCTGACAATAGTCCAAATTTTTATACGCTTCGCTATTTTGCCAAAGCCCACAGACTAAAAAAAATAAACCTGATAGCAATGATATTTCGTTGCACTAAATTAATTTAGCTCTAACATTAACGAAATTTAATGGATAGCAGGACTGCAGCTCCCGAAGAAATACTGTTTCTGCTTTCCAAAAAAAAATAAAATAAAAAATATGCGTGTTGCCGTTATTGATCTTGGAACCAATACCTTCCACTTACTTATTGCTGAAATAGCTGGAAACCAGCCAGAAATTTTATATAAAACCAATGTGCCCGTTAAATTGGGAGAAGGGAGAATTAACGACAACATCATCATTCCGGCAGCCTTTGAAAGAGGAATTGTTTGTCTTAAAGATTTTAGCCAAACCATCCTTGATTACCAGGTTGATGTGGTTAGGGCTGCAGCAACTTCAGCGGTGAGGAGTGCAGCAAACGGAAAAGATTTCGTAGATGCAGCCAATAAAAGAACTGGAATAAGCATCGAAGCCATCAGCGGTGAGAAAGAAGCCCAATTGATTTATCAGGGCGTAAAACTCAGCGGTGCTATACAGGAACTATCATTAATTATGGATATTGGTGGTGGTAGCGTGGAGTTTATGTTATGCGACACCGAAAAATTGATCTGGAAGAAGAGTTATAACATCGGCGCAGCACGGTTAATGCAACAATTCTTTAAATCAGACCCGCTTTCTGATGCAGACAAACACGACATTCTTTTCCACATCCAGGAACAAATGTCAGATCTTTTCGAAATTTGTGAAAAATACAGGCCTCAAATCTTAATTGGCTCGGCCGGTGCATTCGAAACATTTGCCGAATTGGTTACCAGAAAGCATCACCAAAGTATAGCGCTTGAACAGCTTAAAACTTATGAGTTTAACTATGATGATTACAATGACATTGCACTAAAACTGATCAACTCTACCCATCAGCAGCGCGTGGAAATGCCAGGCATTATTCCGTTACGGGTTGATATGATTGTAATGGCCGCTTTAATTACAAACTATATATTAGGCAGAGTGAAAATAAACCGGTTAATGCTCTCAACCTATGATTTAAAAATGGGTGTTCTGGCCAGCATGATTTAAACAGCGTTAAACGTATTAATTTAAGGGTTATTTCTTTTTTGATGTTATGATCATTCTACCCATAATCATCGGTTCTGCCTTTTTAATTTGAAGGTTAGTTTGTTTCTCTTTAGAAAAATCGAGTCTTAAAAATGCCGGATAAAGGATACTTTCAACCACCAGTTGGTTTTTAGTGGTATCGAACTTATCATGTAAAATAATTTCGTAGCGACCGTTCTTGTCCGTTAAGGTAGCATATTTAGTATCTAGAATAGATAACTTAATCCCTACAACCGGCTTTTTATCTGCTCCAATAACATATCCAAATATTCTTTTAGGTACAATTGGTTTTTTATGGTCTCTTTTTTCATTAACGCTTTTAACTATTTCAAATGGTTCCTTCAAATTTTCAGCCTTGGCATCCGTCATAAAAATACTCATGCCGATAGCCAGTACACCAAGGTACTTCATCCGGTTTTTATTATTTGCAGGAACAATAGCTAAATGATAGTTGAGCTGGTTTAACTGGCTTTGGCTCATGCGGCCGCATAGAGCAGAACCAGCATTTGCCAACACGCCAATGATTTCGGCATTGGTATAGCCAGAAAAATCGATCACATTTTTGCTACAAACTTTACAGAAATTAAAGCCTTCACTTTGAGCCATTTCATCCCAGTTTTGTGTACAGGGGCCGGCAATGCTAACTTCGTTAATTTTGTTTTTCATCATGCTAATTTTCATAGATGATGAAACTTTCAGGATGATTCCACAAAGGGTTTTTAAATAAACTTTAAAAGTTCATTGTATAACTTTTCTGTTGGCAAGCCCATTACGTTTGTATATGAGCCCTCTATGCGTTCTACCACAACAATACCCCACCAATCTTGCACACCATAGCTACCTGCCTTGTCGAAGGGCTTGTAATGATCGATATAAAAGTCAATTTCTTCTGCTGTTACGGCCTTGCAATAAACTATAGTGCGATCATAAAATGAATGAATCCGGCCTTCCTTAGCAAGCGTTACACCTGTAAAAACCTCGTGTTTACTGCCTGATAGCTTTTTCAACATTTCCTGCGCATGTCTCCTATCTTCTGGTTTACCTAAAATTTCTCCATTTAAGGCAACAATGGTATCAGCTGTAATCACTATTTCATCATCAGCGGTAAAGGCCATGGCCTTTTTTTCAGAAATATAAACGGCTATTTCTGCCGGACTTAAACCGGATGGATAGCTTTCATCAACGTCCTTCAGTTCGACTTTAAAAACCAAGCCCATAAGGCTTAAAAGTTCTTGCCGGCGGGGAGATTTAGAGGCTAAAATAATGGGGGGAAAATTGGCTGGCATATTTATTTTTTTGCTAAAATAAGAAAAGCGACCTAAAGCCGCTTTCTTATTTTATATTTTATGAAGATTAGTTATTTCCACCACCTTGTCTACGCTTTTCCATCTCTGCACGTTGCTCTTTTTGCCAGGCTTCGTAAGTTTTTTTCTGATCATCAGTTAGTACTGCATTTACTTTTGCATCATTATCAGCACGCATTTTTTGCATTTTCTCTCTCATGGCATCTCTGTCGCCACCACCTTGCATTTCTTCACGCATTTTTTTCATGGTTTCGGCCTGCTCCGTAAAAACGGTGGTCAGCTTTGTTTTCTGATCATCAGATAACTTTAATTTTTCGTCTAACAGTTTTACTCTCTCTTCAGGTTTCATCATCATTCTACCTGGTCCACCGCCTTGTTGCGCATTAGCGAAACCAGCTATACCTAGCATTAATCCGCAAATCATCATTAACTTTTTCATGTTTTTCTTTTGTTGTTTTTGGTTCAAATTGAGTTTATTGGAGTGCAAAAGAAAATGAAAGTTTAACAGCTCCATGTAACTTAGCTGTTGCAGAATAAAATATATCAATCTTTTAACAATAACACCGGAACATGCGATTTAATGGTTAACCTTTGAGATACACTTTCGTGCAATAAACTTTCGAAAAAACTATATTTTTTTGGAAGCGCAATAATTAACTGAGCCTCTTCACTTTTAGCAAATTTGACGATTCCTTTTATGGTATCGGGATGATCAGCATAATGGTACGCAGGTGCAAAATCTTTTAGCATTTCCTGCAGAAAATGTTCTTCTTTCGAATCGATGGCACGACCGGAATTGATGTTGAGTACCAAAAGCTCGAGGGCATGTTTACTCAGGATGTTTTTTAAGGCTTGCATCGGAATTACTTCACGAACCTTTTTAAAATCGCAGGCTAAAACGGCCTTTCTGATGGATTGGTAAACCGCCTTAGGTGGCACAACCAAAACCGGTACAGGGCTTGATTTAGAAATTTTAATGGCATTTGAACCGATATCGCTTTCATCCTTGGCTTTTTTACCATTGCTGCCAATAATAATCAAATCGATTTCTTCCTTATTAATCCGATTGATAATGGATCTCAGTATGGTTTCCCTTGTTAATGATACCTCAATTTCGGCATCCGGGTTAATCTCCAGCATTTTCGCCTTTAATTTCTCCAAAGCTTCCAGTCTGCTCTTAATTTCATCCTCAATTTGTGAGTTGGTGGTGATCACCATATCTGGTGTTGGGAGAATACTCTCATATTCAGAAACGTAGTAAGCGTTAAGCAGGATAATTTTAGCATTCTCCATAGTGAAGCTTAGTCTGGCCGCATATTTAGCGGCATGATCAGCTGTTTTAGAAAAATCGACAGGCACAAGATAGGTACTCATATGATCAAGATTATTATGTTTTTTTACATCAATAAACTAATCAATCGATTGATTAGTTTATTGATGTAAATTTCGTATATAATGTACTGTATTGCAAATTTTTATCCTGGAGATTTATAATGGAAACGTCATTCTACTTCTTAGTTTAGTTCTTTTGCAGAAGTGGAAGCGGAACAAAGAAAGCTATAATACATTAGAGGCAGATGCTTCTATTACGCTACCATTCGCAGAATCTAATAGAATGGCCGTCATTCTCGCGCATGCGGGAACTACAAAGTGCTCAGCGAAGCTAATCTTAAAGCTTACACGAAGATTCCCAATCAAGTTAGGAATGACGATTTCTTTAGGGATATTATCTAATAAAAGTTATAGATGAACTCATTATCAGTCAACTGATGACGAATGAACATTGGCTAATCACTATGGAGCTAAGAAATCAATCTATTTTCCCGAATCGGCAGCGTTTGGCTTGTCGTCGTGCCACCTGCCCTGTACTTTCATCACCTTCTCAATAATATCGCGCACAGCAGTTTTGCCACCGTAATATGGAGAAATGAACGTGGAAATCGCTTTTATTTCTTCTACAGCATCAGCCGGGCAGGTAGGAAGCCCTACGAGTTTCATTACTTTTAAATCAGGGATATCGTCGCCCATGTAAAGCACTTCTCCTGCAGTGATATTCTTATCCTGAAGATATTGCTTGAAAATAGCTACCTTATCTCCAGTTCCCAGGAAAACATCGGTTATACCCAGGTTAAAGAAACGCTTACCCATCGCAACACCATCTCCACCAGATATAATACAAATATTATAGCCTTTTTTTACGGCCAGTTGCATGGCATAACCGTCTTTAATGTTAAAAGTGCGCAACGATTGACCACTATCAGTAACCTGAACTGATCCATCAGTAAGTACACCATCTACATCAAAAATGAAAGTGGAAATTTCTTTTAATTTCTGGAGAAACATTGTCGCGTTTAGCGTTTAGGGTTAAGCGCTCGGTGCCGACTCAGGACTGAGGACTCCGAACTCAGGACTAATTACTGGTTATCTCTCCATTCGTAAACCCAGGCAGATTGAATTTGCTCCAAATGGCCTTCATTGCTTTCTTCGCGAGTTCCTTTAAAGTTAGGCAATGATAAAACCCATTCTAAAAGTTCGGTGAAGCGAATACGGTAGATTTTGGCTTCTGTAAAATCATCACCAAATTTCTCATATAAAGACATGGCAATATCTTCATAATCGTTCCAGTAAAAAGGTAAAGCAAATTTATCGTTATTCATGTTTTGTTCGTTTGTTGTTGTAAAGTTGAATGTTTGTTTTAATGTTGTAAAGTTTCAGACTCCAAACTAAGGACTCCAAACTCCAAACTAACTAGTGCCCCATAAAACCAGACTGATCTGGAATGGTTACTTCGATATCGCCGTTAATTACCACACACTGGCAACCTAAACGCGAAGTAATTTTTGGTCGAACAGCCCTATCAATAAAGTCTTCTTCTTTATCAGAAATTTCTTCGATATTATCCATTCCCCTGGTTACGTACACATGGCAGGTACTGCAACCACAAACACCTCCACAATTGTGCTGTAATTCGATTCCATTGTCGAGGCAAACATCTAAAACAGATTCTCCCGCGGCTATTGGTAATTCAATAGATTCGTGATCTGCTTCTTCAAAATTTATTTTCAGTTTAAAAATGCTCATAATTATTTTGCAAAAGTAATAAGCAAAAGCCGTAATTATGCTATTTCAGCGTTAATTTTATGCTATTGCTCAATGTTTGATAAATGTTCTGCAATTCGGGCATATCGGTTAACATGCTCAAATGCTTATTTAATGTACTTTCGTCAGCTCTGATTGCCGGCCCGGTTTGCACATTTTCGGGCAGGTTGCCCATTACCTTTTCTGCTGTCTCTGCAATTAAAGGCCTGATGATTTGGAAATCCAAGCCATTCTGATTTAAAATTTTATTGGCTAAAGCGTACAGGTGATTCGGGAAATTACAGGCAAATACGGCTGCAAGGTGTAATACTTTTCGCTTCCCGCCATTTAACTCATGCACCTCCCTACTTATTTTAGCAGCGAGTTTTTTTAAAACCGTTAATTGATTTTCACCGTTTGCTTCGATACAGAGCGGAATATTCTCAAATGAAACCTCTTTATCTTTTGAAAAAGTTTGCAAAGGATAAAAAATGCCTGCATTCTTAATTTGTGATGATAAAATATCAATGTCGGCAGTGCCAGAGGTATGTACCACCAGGCCAGTTACATTTTTTAATGATTTTGCAACGCTTTCAATGGCATCATCCTTTACAGAGATGATATATAAATCAGCACTTTGTTCAAGGTCGTTAAGATCGTTTATACCATCGGCTTCAATCGCTTCAGCCAATAATTTTGCATGGTTTAAATTTGGGCTGTATACCTGTATCACCTCTTCACCTTTGGCTTTTAGTGCCTTTGCTAAATGTGTGGCAACATTCCCCGACCCCAATAAAACGATCTTCATAATTTTATGCAGTTTTGGCCTCTTTTCTCCTCCTGAAAATTGACAGTAAGAAACCCACAACCATTACAATGGTACCAGCCCAATATAAATTGATGAAAGGAAATTCTATCGCTTTAAAAACTACCCAGTCTTTAGCCTGCTGTGGTTTCTCAAAAATTTGAAGCTCTACTTTTTTCTCATCTGGTAAAACTCTTGAAAAGCGGAATTTCAGATCCAATTCATCAATCTTACGTGCAAAATCGAAAGTATTATTTCCTTTAATTAAGAAAATAGGCTCTGTATTATAAATTTTACCTGCAGCATTAACCTCTAACGGTAAGCCCACAGCATAATCTCCCTGAGCCAATGCTAAATCTTTTGCGGTAGGTTTTCGATCTAAATCTTTAACCGTAACAACTCCGCTGGAGGTATGAATAGTATCTCCTGCAGAAACCTTAACAATACGTGGTGCTTTGTAATTTTCATCATCAGAATGTCCTTCATGGTCATCATGAGCGGTTTGTTTAACTGCTGCACTGGTAATGTGCGTGTACACATCATATGTAAGGTAATGTTTAGTATCAGGAGAGGCAATTAAACCCATTTTTTCATTATCCTGCGTATGGGGGTGCAAATCAAAATCTTCTTTAACCTTACCATCTTTATCCACAATCTTAAAATTAAGCGTATAAAAAGTATTCGGGGCCTGAGTGGTATCGCTCACATAAGTTACCGTGTACTTACCCATTTGTTTAGGTTCGTTTTTATACAACATAATGTTTTCTCCGGGCTTCTCTGTTTTCTCAAAATCCTTTACCGGAATAAAATTATTTGCATTAATGGATAAAGGTTTGTTGGTAGCCGCAGAAATTAAAGCGCCTAAAATTAACAATGCAAAACCAATATGTGCCACCGCAGCTCCAGCTAGCTTAGCCTTACCACCAAAAGCCTGATATAAAATACTTGCATTAGATAAAATAGCAAACATGCAACTGAAAGTAATCAGTATGTACATGGTATTGGTATAAATATTCGTTATGTAGACCAAACCTCCTGATAAAACAACTGCAAATAAAATGGCTGAAACCAGGCTACTGTAAAACTTACGGGGATCAGTTCTTTTGTATTTCAGATACTGAGAAAATCCGGAGATTAAAATAATTATGATTACAAACGGTGCCTGCCATTGGTTATAATATTTTATTGCGTCAGGAGGAGGGGCAAAACTTGTACCAAATGCTTTATTGAATACCGGTACAGATGTAGAAAAAATAACTTGAATACAGGCCATTGTAACGATCAAAGCACCCACAAACATCCAGAATTCACGGGAGTATGTTTCTTCATCTTTAGTCGTGATCGGCAATTCTTTCCATCTCACAACAATCAGCACAATAGCCAACACCGCGAATACCACATTGTATAAAATCAAGTGTCCAAACATGCCCATGTCAGTAAATGAGTGTACAGATGTATCACCTAAAATCCCGCTTCGGGTTAAAAACGAGGCATACAATACCAACAAGAAACTTAAGAAGACCAAAGCAATTGCGGTGAAATAAGCATGTCCTGTATTTTTATAGGCAATCATCACGTGCAATGCTCCGATTAAGGTTAACCACGGAATTAGGGAAGCATTTTCAACAGGATCCCAAGCCCAGAAACCACCAAAGTTTAATGCTTCGTAAGCCCAGAAAGACCCCATAATAATACCTGTTCCCAAAACCATTACGGCAAAAAGCGTCCATGGCATAGCGGGCTTAATCCACTCTTTATATCTTTTTTGCCACAAAGCTGCAATTCCATAAGCAAAAGGAACCACCATACTGGCAAAACCTAAAAACAAGGTTGGCGGGTGGATCACCATCCAATAGTTCTGCAGCAATGGATTTAAGCCTTTTCCATCGGTGATGAACTTCAGGTAGTTTTTGTAATTTTCAGGATTTGCAAAAACGACCGGAGCCTGTGCTTTTAAATCCAATGCATCTCTCAATAGAATAAAGGGAGAGCTTCCAATCCGCTCGCCAAAAATCTCTACACCTAAAAGCATGGAGGTTAAAAACACCTGAGAGAAAGCAACAACCGTCATAACAGGGCTTTCCCATGATTTTGCTTTCCAGATTAATAATGTACCTAGAAAGGATTGCCAGAAAGCCCAGAGCCAAAAACTCCCTTCTTGCCCTTCCCAAAAGGCAGATATGATATAATATACCGGAAGTTGCTTTGAAGAATGGGATTGAACGTAATAATATTCGAAATAATGGCCCAATACCAGGTAGAACAAAATGGCGCCAATACCGATAATACCGGCAAAATTAACCAGGTATCCAATCCGGCCTAAGTTACGCCAGGATTTGTCTTCTAAATTTTTATCGCGACTGGCAAAAAAATACGATATAGTTGATAATAATGATGCACTAAAAGCCAGTACAATAAAAAACTGTCCGATTTTACCTGGTAACAGGTGTTCGCCTACAAATTGAATATCCATTAAACTTAGTTATATTTTTTCTCGCCGTACTTACCTACGGTGTCTACTTTGCCATCTTTATTAATCTCTACCAGATTATCATTATACTTAGAAGGGCATTTCATTAAAATTTTCGATGCGTAGAATTTGTCCTTATCCATTTTACCAATAAGCACTAATTTTTCTGATTTTTCGAAATCCTGTGGTTTGGTACCCGCGTAAATTACCTCTCTCACTTCTCCCTTTTCATCTTTCATGTGGAATGAAAAATGGTTCGCATCTTTTACCGCATCATAATAAGTACCCATCGATTTTACCCAATAGCCCATCACATGTTCTTCCTTTTCGGAAAGCGTCGCCTGTTTAAAATTAGAATAGGTATCGGTATTTGCATTTAAGCTAAATAAAATTCCTACAGAAATTGCGATGGTAATTAATCCAATGATTGCACTTTTCTTCATGGTTATACTTGTTGTAAAAGCTGGCAACAAAGATAGAAAAATAGGCTTAGCAAGCATTCTTTTACATTTTTCTTGTCTTTATATTGACAATCATCTGATTTTTGGAAGGAAATATTTTTTACGTAAGCCCATATTTATAATCAATCTAAATGAATATGCTAAATCGTTGAAAAGTTTGTCGTGAAATTATTAAGTTTGGCCTTTCAGATAATCATTCCCATTTACATTCTACCGTAAAACATAAACCGGATTAATATGAACTTGAAACAGTTTTACAAGCTTTTGTTATTTATCATTTTAATACCTTTTTTAAGCTCCTGCTTTGAGGTAATTGAAGAAATTTCGATGAAAAACGATGGTAACGGTGATGTTATTCTGACCATCAACCTCAGTCAGAGTAAAACCAAGGTGGCTTCGATCATGCTGCTGGATAGTGTACAGGGCTATAAAGTACCGGGTAAACAGAAAATCCAGCAAGAATTAAATGAAGCAGTTGCTTATTTAAGAAAATCAGAAGGTATTTCCAATGTAAAAAGTACAAGTGACTTTAATAACTACATCGCAACCATTAGCTTTTCTTTTAAAGATGTTTCCAATATCAATAACATTACTAAAAATATTCTTGCCCGGCAAAAAATTAAGGCGGCCAATACCTCGTCTTATACCTATAATAAGGCCACAAAAACCTTTAGCCGGAAATATCAGTCCATTGGTACTGCTAAAACAGAATTCAATAAATTAAAAGCTAAAGACAAGGCCGTTTTTAATGGTGCAACCTACACCAGCATCTATCGTTTCGAATCTGTTGTAACAAGTACTAGCAATCCGGCATCAAATGTATCAAAATCTAAAAAAGCAGTGATGTTAAAAAGCAACATTACGGATTTAATTAACGGTAAAATTAACGTATCTAACACTATCCAACTTTCTAAATAAAATCGCCCTTGTCTTTTATCTCATGAACAAGACAAAGGGCTTATCTCTAAAAAATCTGTCTAAATGAAAAAAATTCTATTTTCCTTCTCCCTTCTGCTATTATTTAATTTGGCCAAAGCGCAGGATCTGGTTAAAAAAATACCTGCAGATGCTTTTACGGTTGCGACCATTAAAGGCGATAACGTTTTCAAACTCATGTTTGTTAAAGATTTTAACGAATCTTTTCTGGGCAAGAAATTACTGACCGAAACTTCAAAATCACTTGATAAGAATTTTACCAGTATAGAAGATTTTGGAATTAACGTGGAAAAAACCATGTATTACTTTAACCAGTTAAGTGATAGTATTATCTACAACTGTTTTCTGATTCCAATAAAAGATGCTAAAAAATTTGAAAGCCTGATTGAAAATAAAGAGAAAAAATTTACGCAACAGGGCAACATCCGGACGATGGTTATGCCTGATAGCACGAGCATAATTAAATGGGACAATAACATGCTCTATTTTGTAACAGGGAGCATTAGCAGTTCTTTTTTTGCCGATTCTGCCAAATCTGCCCGTTATGGAATTAAAGATATCAGGTTTATGCATGACGATGCCATGGTTACGGATAGTGTGGCTGTTGATTCTACCTATGCAACAACAGACGAGCCTATGGTGGAGACGGTTGATGCAACACCAATAGTAGAAAAAGTAAAAGCTGAGAAAAAACCTGTAGTTAAAAAAAATGCCCGAAAACCTGTTAGAACAAAAAAAACAGGCAAAAAGAAAACTACCAAAAAAGCTAAAAAGATCGCCGAAAACGATACAGATTTTGATCAGCCTGTAGCATTAGCAACCGACACGGTAAGCGATATGGCCACAGCTCCCGGTATGATTGATAAGCAATACGATACCTATCAGCAGGAACGGGCAGAACAGGATGCCAAGAAAAAAAGGCTGGCACTGGTTTGGATGACCGCTCAGGCTGACCAGATTTTTAATGGTACGGATAAGTCTATCGAAAGTAATAAATCGTACACTGCGAGTTTAGATAATAAAGCTATTGCAGAACTTTGGGTTTCAAGCCTTCAAGATGCATATAATGCGATTTCCCCAAACTTCGGAACTTACGGTAAAGCTGGATTGATGAAAGGTTATCGTAGTCTAAATGCCAAGCTTTTTATGGACAACAAAAGTTTTCGCATCTCAACGGGACTGGAATTATCACAGGAACAAGCAGATTCCTATAAAAAAATCCTGAACAGAAAGTTGAACAAAAAGTTCCTGAAATATGTGAACAGCGAAAAAGCACTTGGTTTTATGAGCTATTCTATTGATACCAAAGCTTACCTGGAAGAATTTCCTAAATTATTGAAACAAACATATGGCTCTTTTATGGGTGCTAAAATGGATGAAGAAATGGACCTGGCCGCTGATCTGATTTCTCTTTTGTTGGATGAAGAAGCTGTTAGCAAAGTAATTAAGGGCGATGCGTTGTTTGTAATTAATGGCTTAAATACAAAAGAAATTACTTATACTTCTTATGAGTATGATGACGATTATAAACAGAAAGAAGTAACAAAAACCAAAAATGAAACTTTACCTGATTTCCTTTTCATGTTTTCTTCTGAAGATACCAGATTGATCAATAAACTGATTAAATATGGGGTAAACAAAAACTTTGTCAGTGCAGAGGGCACCATTTATAAAATAATGGAAAAGAAAAGTCCGATTGATATTTATTTCCAGATTAAAGATGGTATTGTGTTTTTTGGCAATTCATTAACCGAAATGCAGGGCATTCAAAACAATCAATACAGTGGCAATAAATTAAGTAAAATGCATAAGCAGCTATTGAGCAGGAACAATTTCAGCTTTTTATTTAATGCCCAAAACCTGGTAGGTAAAGTACCCGCCTCAGAAATTGGTGGTGAGGAAACTGCTAAAAAATTCAACAGTACCTTAGAAAAAATGGGTAATATATATATGAAATCTAACCCAATTAAAGGTAATGTGGTATCGGCAGATATCAGCGCAGAAATTCCGAACGGACATGAAAATGCATTGAAATATTTGTTCTCGTTAATTGAAAACGCGGCAAAGTAGTTCAGTTTGCGGTTTACAACTGGCAGTATACAAATGCTAATTACCGATATAAACAATTAACCGATTAACCTGATTATGGTGAAATTTTTAAAAATAACAGCAGTAATAGTCGTATTGCTGCTTGTTTTTTATTTTGGTTTTTTTAAATACAGGCAAATCCAGGCCAATAATGTATTAATTCCTGCAACTACAGCAACTTTATTTAAAATAAACGTGGATGAGTTATACAAAACTATGGCGGTTAGTTACCTCAAACACCCCAATGAATATGGAGCAGATAAGAAAGGAATTAAAGAAAAGGTTAATGATTTAAATACAGGCTTAAAAATTCCTGCCAGCATTTACATCTATGCTTTAAAAGGAAAGCTTAAAAATACATTTTTTTCGCGTCTAGCAATAGCTGATTGTTTGGCTTTTAAACGCTTTATACTAAAAAAACGCTCATTAATAAAAAAAGACACTAATTTTTTCCAGTCAGCCGACTCAACACTTTGCCTTTTGTTTAACAAAAAAACTTTAGTACTAGCATTTACGCCTAAAAAGGAACTTGTTAAAAAAGCTATGGAAGAAATATTGGCTCAGAAAAACATGGTTAAAATTAGCGATAGCCAGTTTGAGCAAATGGCTGGACTATCCGATCACTTTTCTTTTCAAGATGCAGAAAACTTAAGCAAGATTAATTTTAATGATGGAAAAATTACTTTGAAAAGTGATTTGATGAACAAGTGGTTCGAACCTGCTGCACAACCCAAACACCGAATTTTGAATCCAGAAAGTACAGTAAGTATGTGGTTAAACGGCAAATTCAAACCTGATTCATCTAAAAAAAATACTACCGCTAGCTCTTCAGCATTTTCTAAGGATAACTTTTTCAAGTTTTATAAAGGTTATCTGGATTTTGAATGGACCAGTACTGTAAAGCAGATTGACACTGTTATCACTTACGAATACAATGATGACTTTGAACAGGTAGAAAAGAAAGTGGCCAGAGAGCGGAAGATTCCGGGCATGACCCTAAATATGAGTGCAAATGACCAGGAGGTAAGTAACTACCTTAAATCGTCAGGGCTACTTGATCAAGCAACAGGAAAAATTAGTGCCACAATGATTCCGCTGTACCAGGTTTACTTTAAGGGTTACAATGGTAACATTCAATTGAGCACATTGTCAAACACTAAGTCAGACCTTAAAATGGAAGCAGCAGATAATTTCTTTTACTTGAAAGTGGATATAAAAAAGCTGATTAACCAAATACCCTTCCTAACAGTTAGCAATAATCTGAATATCTTCAGTCAGATAGAGCTGAATGCAAAAAGTTCAGGAAAAGATAAAATTAAATTAGAATCGGAACTTTTATTCGTAAACAGGGATGCCAATGCCCTTATGCAGCTTTTAAACGTATTTAAAAATGGCTTCAACCATTCCCTGGATCTTAATTTATCTGTTGATATTCCGGTAAGCAAGTAAAGTATTTCCCGTATCGGTAAGGTGATTTAAAAACGTTCTGCACCCCAATACAATGGAGAAATTAAAAACAAACCTTCGCATCCAAACCTTGATGGGACGTATGCCGGTTCCTTCAATTGGCAGGAGGTACAGCAAGCCTAATCTGCTCTTATAAAACACAGACTTCTCCTTTCCAAAATAAAACCGAAACATGCGCTGTTATATTTGTTCTTTATTTTATTAACTAAACGTTGGTATATTCGTAAGTTAATAACCCAAAAACATCTTAAATGCTTCACGATAATTTGATTCTTATTTTGGTTTTACTTTTAGGTGTAACCCTATTGGTGATGGTTGGCCAGAAGATAAAAATCTCCTATCCTATCTTTTTGGTATTGGCCGGCTTACTGATTGGCTTTATTCCTGGTATTCCACATATTAAAATCGATCCGGATATTGTTTTCTTACTTTTTTTGCCACCCTTACTTTATGAAGCGGCCTGGTTTACTTCGTGGAAAGATTTTTGGGAATATAAGGGAGCCATATTTTTAATGGCCGTGGGTTTGGTTTTCATTACCTCAATGGCTGTTGCTTATGCATCTGTAGTGTTTATACCAGGTTTTACCCTGGCGCTGGGCTTTTTATTGGGGGGCATTGTTTCACCGCCCGATGCCGTTGCCGCAGCAGCAGTATTAAAAGGCATGAAGATTCCGAAGGTTGTAAGTACTTTACTGGAAGGAGAAAGTTTGGTAAATGATGCTTCCAGTTTAATTGTGTTTAAATTTGCATTAGCTACTGTAGTTAGCGGCTCATTTGTAATGCAGGATGCGGCGGTAAGTTTCGTTACTGTTGCCGGCCTGGGTATTTTAATTGGCCTTGCTATTGGCGGCATATTTTATGTTATCCACCGTTGGTTACCAACAACCGACAATATTGATACTGTACTTACCTTACTCACACCATACTTTATGTACATTATTGCCGAGCATTTCGAAGCTTCCGGAGTAATGGCTGTAGTATCAGGTGGCTTGTTACTCTCCAGTCAATCGCATATCATCCTAACCTCAAATTCCAGGATAAAAACCGTCAATGTATGGTCGTCATTAGTATTTATGCTTAATGGTGTTGTATTTATATTGATTGGCCTGGCCTTACCAGATATTGTAAGTGGTTTAGGCCCTGATTATCCGATAACAAAAGCTATCGGTTATGGATTTGGGATTAGTATACTGGCTCTTATTGTCCGCCTGGTATGGTTGGTTTCAACAGCTCAGATTACACTACTGTTTAATAAAAAAACACGGATCCGTTATCGTGATATGACATGGCATTCTTATGTGATCATTATTTACGCGGGTATGAGAGGTGTGGTATCTTTGGCCGCCGCACTTTCCATTCCGGTAATGATCTCTGATTCGGTAGCCTTTCCTTTAAGAAACCTGATCTTGTTCATTACTTTCGTGGTCATTTTCATTACATTGGTTTTACAAGGCCTTACCCTACCACTGGTGATTAAATGGCTTAAAATTCCGGAGCCAAAAAGTAAGTTAACTGAACAAGAACAGGCTAATCAGATTAAACTAAAATTGATTGATCTTTCCTTAGATAAATTAAATACAGATTATCAGCTCCAATGTACACACAATGAGTTAATGGTTAATTTAAAAGCAGAGCTACACCATTCTTTAAAAGAAAAAAGGGACAATATCCATGCTTACAGAAGAGGCGAAATTGATAAAGAAGATTTAAAAGCCTATCGGGAAATTGTGCTGGACTTAATTCAACTTCAGCGCGAGGAATTACATCATTTAAAGCGCAACAAAAAATACGACGATGACGTGATCAGAAAAGAAGAATGGCGGCTGGATTTAGAAGAGTTGAGCATTACATCTTAAGGCCGGTTTAAAGCTAAATAAATAGAAAAGGTCTGGTTATTAAAGAACAGTAAGCAAACTGGCAAGTAATAAAAAATCCCTGCAAATGTTACATCTGCAGGGATTTTTGCTTTAAGCTTTAGTCTTTCAGCTTTGTGCCCTTATGGCCAAACGCCCAGGTTCATGTAAGAAACCGCAATTTTATCGATCGAATTAACGAAAGCAGCAGTTCTTAACGTTTGCGTACCTGGTTTTGTCATTAAAGTTTCGCGGATTTCGTGATACGAATGAATCATCGTATCTTCTAGTCCAGAGTTAACCAGCTCCATTTCAGATGCACCTTTAACAATCATTAAACGGTGCTCCGGAAGAATGGTTTTTCCGGTTAAGTTCTCTAAAGTATTGATCAGATTAGCATTTGAATTAGCCGCATAACGGTTTTCCATACGTCCAAAAGCCACGTGAGAAAGGTTTTTCAACCATTCGAAATAAGAAACCGTAACACCACCCGCGTTGCAATACATATCTGGAATGATAATACCACCCATTTCGGTAAAAATAGCTTCAGCTTCTGGCGTAGTTGGTCCGTTGGCACCTTCTGCAATAATTTTTGCTTTAATATTACGGATATTTTGCTCAGTAAACTGGTTTTCTAAAGCCGCCGGAACAATGATATCGCAATCCTGCTCCAAACCTTCCATGGAATTTTTAAAGCTGGTAGCACCAGGGAAATCTAAAATTGAACCTGTGTTTTTACGGTGTGCAAAAACCTCATCAACATTTAACCCGTTAGGATTGTAGATAGCACCTTCAAACTCGCAAAGTCCAACAATAGTTGCACCAAATTCGGCTAAAAATTTAGCGGAGTGATAGCCCACGTTACCTAAACCCTGAACAATTATTCTTTTATCACCTAAACCAGCCTTAAAGCCCAGCTTAGCCATATCTTCTGCAACTTCAACACACTCACGTACAGCGTAAGCCACACCACGGCCTGTTGCCTCTTTACGACCACGGATACCGTGTAAAGCAATTGGCTTACCCGTAACGCAACCCAATGCATCAAGCTGCCCCGGGTTCATCGTCATATAAGTATCTGCAATCCAGCTCATTTCGCGCTCACCAGATCCATAATCAGGAGCAGGAACATCAATACCAGGACCAATAAAGTTTTTCTTGATTAATTCTGTAGTATAACGGCGGGTAATGGTTTCTAACTCTGCAACACTGTATTGTTTAGTGTTAATTTTAATACCGCCCTTTGCACCACCAAATGGAACGTTAACAATAGCACATTTGTAAGTCATCAGGGCCGCTAGCGCCATAACTTCATCTTCGTTTACCATTTCACTGTAACGGATACCACCTTTTGTAGGGCTCATGTGGTGAGAGTGCTCTACGCGCCAGGCATCAATTACTTCAAAACCATTTCCGCGGCGGATGGGGAACTGGAAACGATATACACTATTACATGTTTTAATCTGGTTCAATAAACCTTCAGGATGATTGGTAAATTGAGCCGCACTGTCAAAGTTCTTACAAACATCTGCAAAGAACTTGTTCTCGTCTGCTAGATTAGCCATTATTTATTTTTTATATTGAATAAGTTTTCGGTGCAAAATTGCCTAAAAAAAACGCACATATCCAAATGCAAAAATACTTAGTGTACAGCTAACACCACCTTACAGAGAACAGGTAAAAGGCTTTATACCAATTATGCAAATATGTTCAAAAACAACATTTAAACAGGTTTAAACAATGATATGTACATCTGTCAGCAGGAATAAAACGACTATTTTGATAGGTTTAATAACGGCCAAATCTTAGCAAAAAAAATTATAAAAAAAATATCCACATGACCATTTTATTACGATACTGATCAATCGAAAGTCAAAAACACCATCTTAATTACGAATATCATAATTTCGCATCCTGAAATAAAGCAAGAAAAAAGGAGATCAATGTAATTTGATCCCTCTAAAAAACTATCCAGGCCATCGCAATAACGACCTTTTATTTATTTACCGATCTGATTTTCTTTTTCGATCTTCTTCAATCTTTTATCAATGAAGAAAAGGTAGGCAAGCAAACCTACCAGTATAATGACGATGCAGATAACGATGACGTAAATTTTTCCGTCGCTACGTAGCTTATCGGCCATTTCTACGCCATTATCCTGTGCAAATAACTGTAGCGTAGCCATCATTAATATCAGGGAGAAAAATATCTTCTTCATTTTAGTTATGTTGTTGTTTGTTCTCAATAGTACGTATTCTGAAACGGATGGTATACACCCAGTAACCAATTAAAATCCAGCCCAAACATGCCGGGTAAAATACCATGCGCATGCGGCTATCTAAATCATAACTGTTAAAACCGGGATTACCGCCATTGCCCGGGTGTAAAGAATCTTTTAAGCGGGGTAAAACAAAAAGTAATACCACCATCATTGGAAAGGCAAAAATATTGTAAATGGCAGAAATCTTTGCTCTTTTTTGTTCTTCATCAATCGCATTCCGGAGAATTAAATAAGCAAAATAAAGCAAGATAGAAATGGCGGCAAAATTTTGTTTAGGATCGAAACTCCAAAACTGTCCCCAGGTAAATTTCGCCCAGATGGCACCCGTTATTAAACCTAAAAGACCAAAAACAATACCGGCATTAACACTCTCTACAGCTTTCATATCATCGATTTCACTTTTGGTGCTCAACGATTTTACACTGTAAAAAACAGAGATCGAAAACAGTACAATCATCGCAAACCACATGGGTACGTGGAAATAAAGATTTCTGATTGTTTCATTTAATATTGGTAAACGGGGTACGCCCAGCAATAAACCTGCAATTGCAGTATAGATCACCAATATTGAACCTAAAATTTTCCACCAAGTTTTATGCATATTTATATTTAATTATTGAATGTAGATTTCCCCATCCGTTTTCCGTCTTCCATATTTAGTCTCTCCAAAGGTAAGGAAATAACAATAAAGACGTTGCCACCATGAGTACATTCACCACCAGCAACATCGCAATTTCATCGTAACTATTCTCCCATGGCAAGCCATCAACTGCATTTTTAGCCAGTTTGATTAATAAGATCAATACCGGAATAATAATCGGAAAGCTTAAGATCGCCATTAGCATTCCCCCATTACCCGCCTTACTTGCAATGGCCGAAACCATAGTAAAAACGGTAGAGAAACTGATACTGCCCAATACCACGGCTACATAATAAAGCAATAAATCGGGCGGGGTAAAAGAATCGAAAACCAGTGTATAAAAGCCTAAAGCAATTGTGGTCAAGACCAACATGAGAAGTATATTATATACCGTTTTAGAAATTAAAACCGCAGCCGGACTTGCCAAAACGTAACTATACAATTGCTGACCTTTGGTTTCCTGTAAAAAACTTTTTGATACGCCATTGATGGAGGCAAAAAGCATGATGATCCAGAACAACGCATTCCACGTTAATTTATCGCCCAGGCTAACAAAAGAGAGGTAACAGGTAAAAATAGTAGAAACCACATAAAGCAACACACCGTTAATGGTATATTTGGAGCGCCACTCTAACAATACTTCCTTGTGAATTAAATATTTAACCTCTTTGGCCAATTGCATAACCGCAAAGATAAATAATTGCTTTATTGTTGGATGGCTTTATTGTTGTATTGTTGTAATTTTGTTCAGAGGTTAAGCTGGACATTTTAGTCATGGAAGCACAAAAAAACGGAATGAAATATGGTGCACAACGATCTGAGTTCATCCGTGTAAATCTGTGGTAAAACATAAATATGAACTACGCATCAGTTATAGAAACACCTGTCGGCAGATTAATCATCCTTTCTGATGAGGATTTTGTGCATGCCGTTACCTTTGAAGAAAAGGATATTGCTGATTTGAAAGAAAACGAACTGACCATAAAAGTTGCCAACCAATTAAAAGAATATTTTAATGGAAATCTTAAGGATTTCGATTTCCCGATGAAACAGAAAGGAACCGAATTTCAGCGGGAGGTTTGGCAGAATTTATTGACCATACCTTTTGGCGAAACGATTTCTTATGCTAAATTTTCGGTTCATCATCCATTAGCGATAAGGGCTATTGCCGCTGCAAACGGAAAGAACAATATAGCGATTGTAGTGCCATGCCACAGGGTAATTGGCAGCAATGGCAAACTTGTTGGTTATGCCGGTGGTTTATGGCGTAAACAATGGCTGTTGCAACACGAACGTGAAGTTGCCCGGAAAGGACAAACTGAACTAAAATTTTAAAACCATATTTTTTTGAAGATGAATACAGATCAAGCCGGAACACCTAACAATTACCTGAAAGCAATCCGTTTAATTAACATCGAAGAAGATAAATGTACCTTCGAAATTGGCAAAATTCCTATCCGTCAACATATCAATGCTAATTATTTTTTCGCCCAAACCGATGTATCCGCTTTAGAGAAAATTCCTCATCCTGCCCCGCGCCGTCAATATGTAATTACACTGAAGGGTAAACTCCGTTTTACCGTAAGCAGTGGCGAAACTTTTATCATCGAGCCAGGAATTGTACTCATTGCAAATGATACTGCAGGAGATGGGCATACCTGGGAAATTGTGGACGGTAATGAGTGGGAAAGAATTTATATTCCGTTGGATGAAGGTACCGATGATTATTTTATAGCTGATTAAGGTATACAAAACCAGAATCCGGTCAGTTTCGTAAATCCTATCAAAACCGATGAGATGATGAAAACGATCTGCGCCCTACTTTTTGTTCTTTTTACCTGTTTGCCAATGGAAAAAAATGTTCCGGTAGCCAAATTAGATTTAAAAAAATATGCCGGAACCTGGTACTCGCTATACTCTATCCCTACCGTTTTTGATAGAGGAAGCCGTGAAACCACAACCAGATATACCTTAAATAAAGATGGCTATTACAATGTTCTCACCACTTATAAAAAACCCGGGGATGAGAAGGTTTATTCCAGAAGTTCGAAAATGTTCCCATCCGAAGATGGAGACAAAGGCGAGTTACAGGCACAATTTATCTGGCCAATAAAAGTTGACTACTGGGTTATAGAACTTGCAGCTGACTACTCTTATGTAGTGGTGGGTCATCCCGATCATAAATTTTTATTCATCATGAGCCGCAATCAGACAATACCGAAGAAAACCCATGATGAAATTGTAGCCAGATGCAAAGCTAAAGGGTATGATGTGACTAAATTAACCTCGCAGTTGCATGAAAAAGTCTAAGCTGCTATTTTTTCGCCACGTTTAACACTGAAAAGCATCAATATAACACCCACCAGCAATACAATCCAGCCCCATTGGAAATGAACAACTTTGCCGATCAATTTATTGGCGAAGCCATATTTAGTGTAATTATTTGCCGTAAAATAAACAGCAATAACAGCTAGAATATACCAGATAGCCATAATGAAACTCATAAACCTAAATGCTCCAACCTTTCTGATAAACAGGAACAATACTGAAACAGCGATAATGGCATATGTGATTAAAAATAAACGCGCATCAGATTGATACAAGTTCCAGTTACCCTTGATCGGTACTTTCAACATTGGGCAGAAACCTGCGATAACACATAACAAAATGCCTAACCAAGCCCTGAATTTATTTAATACTAACATCGTTAAAAATGATTACACTGATTTTAAAGATTCCATTAATTGGTATTTGTTTGTAATGGAAGTTAATGGTTAAATCGCTAACTTACCTCGTATTTTTTAAAGACTAAAGACTAAAGACTAAAGACTAAAGACTAAAGACTAATGACTAAAGACTAAAGACTAAAGACTAAAGACTAATCTACTGCCCTTCAATAATCCCCATTTTATCTGCAAAGTGAGCGCAATAGTCGCGCAGATCTTCTACAATCAGCGTTTCGCCCGTTGCTTTTAAAAAGCTATCGCCCATAGTTTGAAGCGTTTCATAGAAAAAACGTTTCATTTCATCAACGGGCATATCTTTTGTCCAAAGATCTATTTTTAAGGTATTTTTATAATTATGATCCCAAACGGATAAAAACAAAGCCTTTGCAGGCACTTTATCAGCATTTCCAGAATCTGTACTCTCCCAAAGTATATTATCCGGGTTGTTGCCTTCATCTAACTCAACAGTTAATTTTATTTCTGCTTTTTTCATTTTTCTAATTTGATTCACCGATTAATGGATTACACCGATAAAAGGATGCTTAGCCTATCAGTCTAATTTTCCGGGTGCAAAGATGATTAATTAATTTGATTCCATGGATGAGTAGATCATACTGATTCACATGGCAGAGATATTTTTACGGTTTAATTACGCTATCTTTTGTAAGATTAATATCAATACAGCGGCAATAACAATAAAAACCAATTCAATAATCCAAATCCTTTTAATATCCTTGAGGGTAAAGCGAAAAATCATATCTGTTATAAATGTTACCACAATTAAACAACCCAATATCAGGAGATAAAAACCATCCAGGTTGATGTGTCTTGGTGCTGCACTTTTCTCCGTAATAAGATTTACAACCACCAGGCCAAGCCCTGCTGCGCTTACAATATTTAAAGGCGTAATCCTAAAGTTCATCTGTGTTTATTTATTTGTTTTCAATTGTCAGATGGAGCCTTTGACAATTGAAATAATTATTTAGAAAATTAATAATTATTTTAATTGTGTCGGGTTCATTACTTTTTCTTATCGAATTTTTTGCCTTTTTTAAAACTCTTTATCTGTTTACCGGCTTTTGCTTTGGCTTTCTCCCTCACCTTTTTTTCGATTGCCGCAGCATGCTTTTTCTCGTGAAAAGCCCCTTTAAAATCAGGATCTTCCTTACGTTTTTGCAAATCAATTTCTTTCGCTATCTGCTGGCGCTCTTCATAAAGGGTTTCCTCAATGAAAACACCCTGCGGTATAACTTCCACCGGGATGGATTGGCGGATTAGTTTTTCAATTTTACGGATATAATATTTTTCAGCTTCGGTAGCAAAAGTTATTGCATCTCCCTTAGCAAATGCTCTTCCGGTACGGCCGATACGGTGTACATAATCTTCTATAATAATGGGTACATCGAAATTGATCACATGGCTTACATCACTCACATCAATCCCCCTACTGGCCACATCTGTAGCCACCAGCACCCTGACATTACCTTCTTTAAAGCTATTTATAGAGTTAATCCTGGTGTTCTGTCCTTTATTGGCATGGATTACACGAACATTTTCAGCACCATATCTTCTCTCAATAAAACTGAAAATATTATCGGCAACTGTTTTGGTTTTACAGAAAATAATCAGACGGTTAAAAGTCTCATCATTTTTCAGTAAATGCTGCAATAAGTTAATTTTCGTTTTAAAATTCGGAACGTAATATAAAGTCTGCGTTACATTTGCCGCAGGGGTTGCCTGTGCAGATGCCTCAATTACAAGTGGATTATTCAGGAAATCGCCTGCAATTTTCTGCACTAAATCGCTCATGGTTGCAGAAAACAACAAATTCTGGCGTTTGCGTGGAACAATCTCCAAAATCCGGTGAATAGAGCCAATAAAGCCCATATCCATCATTTTATCGGCCTCATCCAGCACCAAAAACTTTAAACTCTGGGTATTGATATCGCCTGTTAAATATAAATCAAGGAAGCGGCCCGGTGTAGCAATCAGGATATCAACACCTTTAGCCAACTGCTCTTTCTGTGTTTTCGGACCAATTCCGCCAAAAATAACTAAGGAACGTAAATCGGTATAGGTAGAAAATAATTTTACCTGTTCTTCAATCTGCATGGCCAGTTCGCGCGTTGGCGACAAGATCAAAGCACGTATATTTTCGCCTTGCGCATATTTCAGCTGCATTAAGATCGGCAATACAAAAGCCGCGGTTTTTCCTGTACCCGTTTCTGCAATACCAAAAATGTCCTGTCCGGATAATACCGGAGCGATTGCTTTTTCCTGTATTGGTGTGGCAACGGTGTAACCTGCATCGGCAACTGCATTTAAAATTTGCCTGTTTAACTTAAATTCTTCGAACGATTTTGCCATAGCGCACAAAGATAGTTTATTTGAGCCGAAAAGGCTCAAATATAGTCCAGAGTTCGGAGTCTTCAGTCTTGAGTCTTACTTTTAAAAAAAATTAAAGCTATAAATCCTCAGGTTAAATCAGCTAATTTACATTTTAAACGCTTAACCAATTTAAACAGTTAACCCAAATTATTACCTTTGAAACCATGAATACTTACCTGATAAAAGCTGCTACAATTGTAAACGAAGGACAAAAAATTGTTGCTGATGTATTGATAAAAGATGGATTAATTGCCAAAATCGGGCAAAATTTAGCTGCACCTGGTGCGCAGGAAATTAATGCAGAAGGACAATACCTTTTACCAGGAATGATTGACGATCAGGTTCATTTCCGCGAGCCGGGATTAACCCATAAGGCCGATATTTTTACCGAAAGTATGGCTGCTGTAGCCGGAGGAATTACCTCATTTATGGAAATGCCCAACACGGTACCCAATACTTTAACTCAGGATTTATTGGCCGATAAATATGAAATTGCAGCACAAACCTCGCTGGCTAACTACTCCTTTTACATGGGTGCCAGTAACGACAATATTGAGGAGGTTTTAAAAACGGATCCAAAAAACGTGTGTGGTATTAAGGTTTTCATGGGTTCATCGACTGGCAATATGCTGGTTGATAACGAGAAAACCTTAGAAAACATCTTCAGCAAAGCACCAATATTGGTAGCCACCCACTGTGAAGATGAAGCAACCATCCGCCATAACCTGGCTGAATATAAAACTAAATATGGTGATGACCTCACGATTGAGATGCATCCTTTAATCCGCAGCGCTGAGGCTTGTTATAAATCTTCTTCATTAGCAGTCGAACTGGCAAAAACTTACCAAACGCGTTTGCATATTTTACATATTTCTACGGCAAAAGAAATAGCCTTATTTGATAACATTACGCCATTAAAGGATAAAAAAATTACGGCTGAAGCCTGTGTCCATCACCTTTGGTTTAACGATAAAGATTATGCTTCAAAAGGAAATTTCATTAAATGGAATCCTGCGGTAAAAACGGAAGCCGATCAAAAAGGTGTACTTAAAGGTCTTCTTGAAGACTATATTGATGTGATTGCCACAGATCATGCCCCACATACACTGGCAGAAAAGCAGCAGCCTTACGCTCAAGCTCCATCCGGCGGCCCGTTGGTACAGCATGCTTTACCGGCTTTATTAGAAATGCATTTGCAGGGTAAAATCTCGTTAGAGAAAATTGTTGAAAAAACAGCTCACAACCTGGCGATCTGCTTCGATATTGAAAAACGCGGTTTCATTCGCGAAGGCTACTGGGCAGACTTGGTACTGGTAGACTTAAAAGATTCATGGAAAGTAACCAAGCTTAACAATTTTTACAAATGCGGCTGGAGCCCTTTCGATGGAGATACTTTCCAGGCCAGTATTACACACACTTTTGTATCAGGAAATCTGGCTTATGTTAAAGGAAAATTCACTACCGATCAGACAGGTAAGCGTTTAACTTTTACCAGATAGATTTGTTATATTTGTTTAGATTAACAACTTGTCATGACAGATGCACAATTATTTTCAGAAATTTTGGCCCTGCCTTCAAACCTGAACCAGGAGGTATTTGATTTGGTTACTCATTTGAAAGAAAAAGCAAAGAATAAAAATTTATTTTTTGACAACAAAGTTGAAGAGCCTACCCCAAAATACGGCAAAAAATTTTCAGATATACTTTTAAACGGCCCTGTCTTTTCTGATGCGCAAATTCAAAAAATCAAAAAAACAAGAAAATCATTAAATGAATGGCGAACCAAATAATGAATATATTGAGGACCTAAAGATGACTAAAAGTGATACCACTAACTAGAGAAATCTTCATTCATTCATTCCAAAAGGCCATTTCAGTAAATAATGACTAAACCTATAATTATTAAATCAACTGTAATTCTAGGCTTAGCTATCCTGATTTATGTTTTTGGCTTCTTCCCTACCCTTGTCCAGCAATATTACTCAACCGGCTTTTATCCTTATATTTCTTCAACATTAAGGTTTATATCTGCTCTGTTTCCTTTTGCAATAGGAGATATTATTTATGTTCTGCTTATTGGCTTTGTACTTTATAAAATCGTTAGATTTTACAAAAGGCGTAAATCGCTAAAAAAGCAGGATAGAATTATTGTCCCCTTACAGATTTTAAACTTCTTCTTCATTCTCTATATCATTTTCAAAATCGTATGGGGCTTAAATTACAGTCGACCAAGTATAAGTGAAGAATTGGGCATAGGAAATGAAAAATATAATGTTAAAGAATTAGTTGTTCTGGGCAATTATTTCGTTGATAAAACCAATGCCCTAAAATTGAAACAAAATAAAGTGCCCGTTTATACGGTTAATCAGCTGGAATCTAAATCTGCGGCTGCTTATTCATCTATGGAGAAAAGAAACTCAGTATTCAGCTATTCCAATCCTTGCTTAAAATCGGTTTTAAATTCATGGATCATCAGTAAAATCGGTATTGAGGGTTACTATGCACCGCTTTCAGGTGAAGCCAATATGAACATGAATTTGCCTGACTTCGTAAAACCTTATGTGAGCTGCCATGAAATTGGGCACCAATTAGGCATTGCTTACGAAGATGAAGCTAATCTTTTGGGATACCTGACCGCAAGTAACAGTCCTGACGTGAATTACCGATATTCTGCCAATTATGAAATGTTACGGTATATTTTATTCGAAATCAGAATGAAATCACCTGAAGATTACAAAACACTTCGTGCAAAACTTTTGCCACAGGTGCTGGCTGATTTTAAAACCGAAAAAGAATTCTGGCGTAAATACAATGGCGATATGTTCGGTTATATGGATGCCGCTTTCGATCGTTTCTTAAAATTAAATAACCAGCAAAAAGGGATCGATAGCTATCAGGACATTGTGATCTGGCTGTGGAATATTTATAAGTCTGAAAGTCAGGGGTCCGAAAGTCAGAAGATCAAGCGATAAATACCTCCATCATTCATTTTCCCTGAGATATTTCAAATGACTTAACCGTGTATCGCCTCTTTTGTACCAAAACTCTGGATCAGTTCTCCTTCAAAATCCAGCCACTCTTTCCAGCGTTTATCCACATCTACATCGGTACTGTACTTACGTGCAAAATTTAAAAATGTAGTATAATGTCCGGCTTCCGAAACCATCAGCTCGTGATAAAATTTAGCCAGTTCCTGATCTTTAATATTTAATGAAAGTACCCTGAAACGTTCGCAACTCCTGGCTTCGATCATGGCTGCAAACAAAAGCCTGTCGATAAAAGCCTGGTTACGGCTTCCGTCTTTTTTACTGAATTTCACCAAACGTCCAACATAATCATCTTTCCGCTCGCGGCTTAAAGTATAACCCCGTTTTTTAATAATTTCAATTACCATCTGAAAATGCTGCATTTCTTCAATGGCAATGGCCGTTAACTCATCAACAAGATCCTGGTGTTCAGAATTCTGTGTAATTAAGGTAATTGCATTACTGGCCGCTTTTTGTTCGCACCAGGCATGGTCAGATAAAATTTCTTCCAAATTCGATTCCGCAATATTTGCCCAACGCGGGTCTGTCAATAATTTTAATCCTAACATCTGATGCTTTGTAACTGAGCTGCAAAATTAGAAATAATCGGCACGGTTTTAAAATTGTGAGCTAAAAACCATTTATTTTGCAGAAAATTAAATCATGATCCCTAAGCAATTATTAATTATTGGATTGGTTTGGCCAGAACCCGCATCGTCGGCCGCAGGCACCAGAATGGTCCAATTGGTTGATTTATTTTTGGCCAACGGCTATCAGGTCACTTTTGCTTCGGCAGCATCAAAAAGCGAATTCAGCTACGATTTTAGTCATACCCCGGTTATTGAACAGGAGATAAAGTTAAATGATGAAAGCTTCAATGCTTTTTTAAAAGCGCTAAACCCCGATATTGTGTTGTTCGATCGTTTTATGATTGAAGAACAATACGGTTGGCGGGTACAGCAGGAATGCCCAGGTGCCTTGCGGATTCTAGACACTGAAGATTTACATTTTTTACGGCAGGCCCGCCAGCAAAGCACTAAAAAGCTGGAAGCGCTAAACCTGTTTTCGGATATCGCCAAGCGCGAAATTGCGGCTATCCTGCGTTGCGATCTGTCTTTAATTATTTCTGAAGCAGAAATAAAGCTGCTTGAAGAGCAATTTAAAATTGACCCTAGTTTGCTGTATTATCTGCCATTTTTAGAGCAGAAAATCACGGCAGATACCATTCAAAAATGGGTTCCTTTTGCAGAAAGGGCCAATTTCGTTTTCATTGGTAATTTTCTTCACGAGCCCAACTGGCATACTGTACAAACCTTAAAAACCAAAGTATGGCCTTTGCTCCGTAAAAAATTACCCGAAGCCAGCTTGAATATTTATGGAGCCTATCCCACGCAAAAGGTATTACAGCTCGAGAATAAAGCAGAACGGTTTTTCATTAAAGGTAGGGCCGGAAACGCACTGGAAACCATTGCCAGGCACAAAATTTTACTTGCCCCAATCCTGTTTGGTGCAGGTGTTAAAGGCAAATTTATTGATGCCATGTTAACCGGTACGCCATCTGTTACTACAACTATTGGTGCCGAAGCTATGAAAGGCGACCTACCCTGGAATGGCATTATCGAAGATGATTTAGCTGCTTTTGCCGAGCAGGCTGCTCAACTATACCAGCATGAAGCTGAATGGCAGACGGCACAGCAAAAGGGTATTCAAATTATCAACCAACGTTACGACTCCACTACTTTTGCTGATGCTTTTATGCAGAGGATCAATGAATTGTTTTCTGGTTTAATTAAACACCGCCAGAATAACTTTTTCGGACAGCTTTTAAATCACCATACCGCTCAGAGCACAAAGTATATGAGCCTTTGGATTGAAGAGAAGAATAAATAGAGTCAGAAGTCAGAAAGTAAGAGGTACGAAGATGTCGCGGCATAAAACTTCAACTTAAACTCCCAACCAATAACACACCCGATCTTCTGAATTCGGTCTCCGGACTTCCGACTAAAAACTATTGACTTTTAAAAAACATTCAGGTTCTGAAACCTAGGAACAATATTGTAAATTTGCGGCTATGGCAAAAATATCAATTAACCTTGCTACAGGTTCGTTTCAAAAGGAAGAAATTATCGTAGGAATAGATTTAGGCACCACCAATAGCCTGGTTGCATTTATTAATCCTGATAAAAACCCACAGGTAATTAATGATTCGGGCAAGGGCGTATTGGTACCATCAGTAGTTTATTTCAATAACCAGAACGAAGCCATTGTAGGTAATGAGGCTAAAGAATTTTTAACCACCGACCCATCAAACACCATATTTTCAGTTAAAAGATTATTAGGTCGTTCGTATAAAGACGTAGCCGATCATGCGGCTACTTTTTCTTATAAAATTATTGATGATGATACCGATGCATTGGTAAAAATTCAGGCCGGAAACCGTTTTTACACGCCGATCGAATTATCTGCAGAAATCTTAAAAGAGCTAAAAGCCAGAGCCGAACATGCCTTAAAAACACCTGTTAACAGGGCCGTAATCACTGTTCCTGCTTATTTTAACGATAGTCAGCGGCAGGCTACCCGCGACGCGGGAAAACTGGCTGGCTTAGATGTAATGCGTATTGTGAACGAGCCTACTGCCGCCAGTCTGGCTTATGGCATTGGTTTAGATCCTTCCCAACAGCAAACCATTGCCGTTTACGATTTAGGTGGAGGTACCTTTGATGTTTCTATCCTACAGATTCAGAATGGAATTTTTGAGGTGTTGGCCACCAACGGAAATACCTACTTAGGCGGCGACGATTTCGACCGTGCAATTTTAGAATACTGGATCGCTCAGAACAAAATTGACGTAACTGTGCTGGCCCAAAACAATATTCTGATGCAAACGCTGAGGTTACAGGCTGAGGCAGCAAAAAAAGCATTATCGAGCCAAAATTTATACAATGAAAAAATTGGCGAAATCTGGTGCACACTTGATAAGCAAACTTTTGAGCGATTGATTGCTGCCAAAGTGGAAGAAACCATTACTGCCTGTAAAAACGCATTAAAAGATGCTGATTTAACTGCCACTGATATAGATGAGGTTATTTTAGTAGGAGGTTCTACCCGTACGCCGTATGTAAAGCAGGCAGTAGAAAATTTCTTTGGCAAAAAACCTCAAGACAACATTAACCCCGATGAAGTAGTGGCTTTAGGTGCAGCCATCCAGGCGGATGTTTTGGCCGGAAACCGCTCAGATATCTTATTGTTGGATGTGACCCCCCTTTCTTTAGGTATCGAAACCATGGGTGGTTTAATGGATGTCATTATTGCACGTAACAGCAAAGTGCCTACTAAAGCCGGACGGCAGTACACCACTTCAGTTGATGGCCAGGTAAACATGAAAATTTCTGTTTACCAGGGTGAGCGCGATCTGGTTAAAGAAAACCGTAAACTTGCTGAATTCGATTTAAAGGGAATCCCCGCTATGCCGGCAGGGTTGCCTAAAGTAGATATCAATTTCCTGCTCAACGCAGATGGTATTTTAACCGTACAGGCTATAGAATTGCGTTCTGGCGTAAAACAAGAGATCGAAATTACACCAAGCTACGGCTTAAGTGACGATACCGTTGAGAAAATGCTTTTAGACAGCATTGAGCACGCACAAAGTGATGTAACACAAAGAATGCTGATCGAAGCCCGAAGCGAGGGAGAGCAATTGCAATATACTGCCGAGCGCTTCATCGAAAAACATGGTGAGCATTTGACCGAAGCAGAAATATCGGAAACTAAAACACATATAGAAGCGCTTAAAATGGCTTTGGCCAGTCAGGATAAAGACACCATCCTTAAAAAAGCAGATGAACTGAACGAATTTACCCGTCCTTTTGCCGAACGCGTAATGGATGCTGCGATTTCTACCGCGATGAAAGGCAAGAAGATAGAGTAGTTTTCAGTTAGCGGTTGCCAATTTTCGGTTCGTAGTTTAAATTTAGACACGTTCTGCTGAAATCTTTTCAGAATCGCCAGGTATCAGCTAATATTGAATTTATTTTACTTACATGGTGCAATCTGATTCAGATCTTCTTTGAAAACAATAAAATGCTTACCAGTTTCCATAGCCTTGACTATAGCTAATATGGGCAAGCATAAAAAACTCTAGTTTCAGTTTGCACAAAATTTCTTAATTGTACTTTAATAGAGTTGCGTCATTCTGAACTTGTTTCAGAATCTTTCCAACTATTAAGACAAATAAACTCTTTTCTCTCGGAAGATGCTGAAATAAATTCAGCATGACGGTCGCATTAGGTAATATAGCTAATTTCTACTACTAATTATATAATAAATAGTTTTTAGAATAGCATTTAACACCCAATTTCTTACCATACATCAAAAACCAATAAACCTTCAGGCCTTAACTTTGTTAAAATTATTTTAACAATATGGAATTAGGTATCGGAATGTTTGGCGATTTGCAGATCAATGCAAAAGGAGAAATTCAACCCGCAAAGCAAAGGCTTCAGGAAATTATAGCAGAAATAAAACTCATGGACGAAGTGGGTTTAGATTTCTACGGTATTGGTGAACATCATCGCCCTGATTATGCCGTATCTAGTCCTGAAATTGTACTGGCCGCTGCAGCTACGGTAACCAAAAATATTAAATTAAGCAGTGCCGTTTCGGTTTTAAGTTCAGCTGATCCCGTTAAATTATATCAAAACTTTGCTACCATAGATTTAATTTCGAATGGAAGAGCCGAATTAATGGCTGGTCGCGGAAGTTTTATCGAATCTTTTCCATTATTTGGTTATCACCTCCAGGATTACGACGAACTTTATGAAGAAAAGCTGGAATTACTCCTTAAAATAAACAGGGAGCCCAAAATTAGCTGGAAAGGCAAATTCAGAGCAGAACTCAAAAACCAGGAAGTTTTGCCAAGAGCGGTTAACAATAATTTAAAAATTTGGGTAGCCGTTGGTGGTACACCAGAATCAGTAGAACGTGCCGGCAGATTAGGATTACCTGTCATGTTTGCCATTATTGGAGGGCAACCTATACAATTTAAACCGCTGTTTGATTATTATAAGCGCGTTTATGAAGCGCACGGACACGACATGCGTAAATTTGAAGTTGGGGTTCACATGCATGCCTTGTTTGGCGAAAACAGCAGCGACATTGCAGATTACTACTACCCTCTTTATTCAGCACAAATGAACCGCATTGGCCGTTCGCGCGGTTGGGCACCTTACCAACGCAATCAGTTTGATGGTGGCAGAAGCAGTAGCGGGGCGTTAATTATCGGCGATGCAAACGAATCGGTAGATAAAATTTTGGCCATGGAAGAAACCTTTGGTTTAACCCGTTTTTCTGCCCATATGGATGTTGGCGGACCATCTCATGCCGCAATGATGAAATCAATAGAGATTTTCGGGACGAAAATTGCTCCGGAAGTGAGAAAAGCGTTGAAGAAGTAAATGATCGAAAGTATGATGGTGATGTTGCTTAAAAAATTAAAAAAAGCTAATTTATGCAGCATGTAAAACCTAAACATATCATTCCAGATTTTATTTATTAATCTAAATTGATATTTTTACGCATAAGAAATCATCATTAAATACAGATCTAAAATTAACCCTCCCAAATGCAGATTAAAAATGCGCTAATTATCACACTTACTTTCCTGATCGTTATAATTGCTTCATGTAAAAACGAAACTAAACAAATTGAAATACTGCAACAAACTCATTTTGATCAGGATGTGATTAATGATTTAACTGCATACAAAAAACTAAACGATCTGGTAGTTGAGCATATGGATACCATCATAAAGTTTAGGAAAGCTCAACTTAACCATTCCGAAGAGATTGAAGAGTTTACCTTTTTACATGATAATAGTAAGGAAAACAGTTTTATTCAAAAAGATATTAACTTCGATAACGTACCTGAATTTATTTTGCCAAAACTAGACAGTGCTTTTTATGCTATAAAAAAAGGTAAAATTACTGGATATAGCATAAATAGAAACGGAATGATTGAGATGTCGGTGGGCCATAGTTTTGATGAAAAACACAATTCTGACATTTACCAAAGCCTTGTTTGGAATGCTCCGGAAAATTTACCGCTGAAATCAACAGCGAAAGACACCATACTAGACGATGAATGGAGATATATTATTCATGTAATTAAACGTGGAAACCCCTAACTGTTTGTTATTTAATACGCTAAAGCAATTTCTCCGGCAATAATCTTAAAGGTATGCTGATGATCGTAAATTAAATTACGACTTAGTTTAAGCTACAGGAGTCAAAACTCGAATTGTTAAGACACGGAAATCTCCGTTATTGTATTTTTTCATTAATTTATTTAAAAACTTTTTTTGTTCTTTATTAAGTAACAAATTAGATTGTTTTTTATATTTGAACATGAAAAGATTAACGATTTTAGCCGCGTTAATCATCCCTATATTTCTTTGTACCTCCTGGGGTTTCTTTGCACATCAAAGGATAAACAACCTTGCTGTCTTCACTTTGCCTGCAGAAATGATCGGCTTCTATAAAAGGAATATCAAATACATTACCGAACATGCTGTTGATGCAGATAAACGCAGATATGCGGATACCCTTGAAGCACCAAGGCACTACCTTGATGTAGAAAACTATGAGCAGAATATCGATAGCATTCCAGAAAAGTGGGATGATGCCCTGGCAAAATACGGACTTAAAAAGCTCAATACTGATGGTATCCTTCCATGGCAAATACAGCGCAGCTATTATGGTTTGGTGAAAGCCTTTAAAATGCGTGATTCAGTAAAAATCCTAAAATATGCTGCAGATCTGGGTCATTACATTGGCGATGCGCATGTTCCATTACACACTACTGCCAATCACAACGGACAACTCACCAATCAGGTTGGTATCCATGCTTTTTGGGAAAGCCGTTTGCCCGAATTGTTTTCCACAAAATACAATTTTGTTGTAGGCCGGGCTCATTATATTGAAAACCCATTACAGGAAATCTGGAAAGTACTCAAACATACCCATAGTTTGGTTGATACGGTTCTTAGCTCTGAGGCGAATTTGAATGCCTCATTTCCTTCGGGGGAAAAGTATAGTTTCTCGGAACGGAACCATACCGTGCTTAAGCAATATTCCAGTGAATATGCAAAAGCCTATCACGATAAGATGAACAATATGGTCGAAAAACAAATGCGTGCTGCCATATTAACTACAGGTTCGTTTTGGTATTCAGCTTGGGTGGATGCCGGGCAACCAGCGCTTAAAAATCTGGTTAAAACCGAAATATTGCCAGATGAACAAAAAGTAGAAAAAGAGATCGAGAAGAAATACCAAAAAGGAATACTGATCGGCAGAGAACTTTAGTTAGGCCTTTGGATCTTCGCCTTCAATAATTTTTTCCACTTTTTTAGGCTCCAGGCGGCTTTTAACAGCCGCCCAAATGGCAGGGACAAATGTAACCACGGCAATAAAAATGATGACGAGTTCGAAGTTATTTTTAATTGCAGGAATCTGTCCTAACAGGTAGCCGCCAATTAATAAGGCAAAAATCCAGGCAACCCCACCAATAATATTGTAATAGGTAAAACGACCGAAAGGCATTTTAGCGATACCGGCAACAAAAGGAGCAATTGTCCTGAAAATTGGTAAAAACCGGCTCAGCATAATGGCTTTACCACCATGTTTTTCGAAAAACTCGTGAGATTGATGGTAATATTTGAGTTTTAAGATTTTGTTTTTCTCTTTAAACACCCCGGCACCCAAAACACTTCCTAATTTGTAATTAACCGTATTGCCCAAAATGGCTGCTACAATTAATATCAGGAGCATTATCCACACATTTAAGCCCGTTTCATGTTCGCCAGCAATTAAAGCACCCATTGCAAAAAGTAACGAATCGCCAGGAAGGAACGGTGTGACCACAAAACCCGTTTCAGCAAAAATGATCAGGAATAAAATGAGATAGGTCCAGGTACGATATTCGTTAACAATTTGGGCTAAATGAACATCAATATGGAGAATAAAATCTAAAAGCTGCTGTAGTAATTCCAATTTATCTGATTTTGGGCAAAAGTAAGTATAGTAAAAGAATTATATGCTTTAAATTGTAATAAATAAATAATTAGTTTGCAGGGATAATCCTATTTTTAAGCTCACCTTTTTTATCCCCGTCAAATAATATCAGATAAACCCTTCCATTATTAATCGTCAGCGAATCTAATCGGGTGACTACCGGTGGTGGGTTTGTTGCTGTTGGGCTAGACAATTTAAAAGCATACTTCATAACCTTGTTTACTTTTACTTTAAAAGTCTTGGTCTCACCATAACCAAGCAAGGATTCGGCTGGTTTGGCTGTATTTGTACTATCTGTAATCACCACTTTAGATCCGAGGGTGTAACCCAGGTTCAAAAAAGTAAGTTTAGCAGAATCAAGATCTGGTTTTACATCGTCTTGATATACCTTTAACTTAGCGGGCTTATCGATTGCTTCTTTCAGATAAAAAACAGAATAATTCAGACCGATTTTAAATTTCTGATCTGTCAAAGAAGCAACATCTACACCAGTACCAATATTTTTGCTTGTGATGTTAACAACAGAATCGCCAGGTATAACCACATAACTTGTATTGGTATTATAAGCTACCGAAGCACCAATCTGTCGTCCATTTAAATAAAAGTTCTGAGTTGTATCTGTAGAAGCCGCCTGAAAAAAGCGGATTTTAGCATCACCTTTAATGAAATTATTGTTTTTGATACAGGAGCTGATTAAAATAGCGCACGCAAAAAGAAAGAATATTTTGGAAAACAATACTGTATTTTTCATATAAATTACCAATGCTATTAAAACGTAAAGATAGCAGAAAGCGCATTAAACTGTGAAATTAATTATCGGTAATGATATGTGCAGTTAAAGTAACAGCGGTAGCACCACTAAACCAAATGGTATAAATTTTACCTCCCTCTAAGCTTTTGGCATCAATAGTTTTGATACTACCAGCCCCTACTACGGAATATCTCAAATTTACACCGGTATTGACTGTAAAATAGTTTGATGCTTCTTTAAAAGCCAGGCCATTAACAAATTGTGTACCTCCCTCTACCATAACATTTATACCCGTTGCAAAAGTAGGGGTAAGATTAATCAATTTGATTTTTGCCTTCGTTGATTCTGTATTGCTCAGATTATCTTCGTAATTAACAATTTCCAGTTCGCCTTTTTTATTGGTAATTAAAAAAGTAGTATAGGTAATAGACGGTGTAAAGTTTAGCAAGGTATCAACACTCGTATTGTTGGTGCCGGTGTAAGATACACTTCTATTGCCTGAAGGAATTTTTACATATTCACTGGTTTCGCCAAAAGCTAAAGCCGAAGTGGTTAGTTTTTCATTATCCAGATAAACATCCTGATGCACATCAGCCGCCGAAGCATTGACAATTTTTAATTTAGCCTGCCCTTTTACCACATCACCAGGATTATCCTTTTGACAAGATGATAAGGCAATACTACACGAAGCAATCAGCAAAAAAAGTATGGTAGAGCGGTAGTTGTAGACTTTCATTGGTTTGTGTTGGTTAGTTGTTGGTTAAAAACAAAAATAGCCTGGTCAAAAACCAAGCCATTTTACATTTAAACTAATGAATTAGTTTTTCTTAATAACTATTGTTCAGCATCACAGGCATCACCAACATTAAAACGTCTTCATTTTCATCATTGGTTTGCGGAATTAAAAGCCCGGCCCTGTTTGGTGTGGAAAGTTCTAAAGTAACTTCATCACCACTTAAATTACTCAACATTTCGATTAAAAAACGTGCATTAAAGCCTATTTCGAGGTCTTCTCCATCATATTGACAACTTAAACGCTCGTGAGCCTCGTTGGCAAAATCCAAATCCTCAGACGAGATATTTAATTCACTTCCGCTGATTTTCAACCTGACCTGATGCGTAGTTTTATTGGCAAAAATTACAACCCTACGAAGTGTATTTAAAAACAAACTTCTATCAATAATTAATTTGTTAGGATTATTGGTTGGAATAACTGCCTCATAATCTGGATAGCGCTCGTCTATTAAACGACACACCAGGTTGATATTCTCGAATTTAAAGAAAGCGCTGGTTGCATTATAATCTACTGATACATTAATATCAGTTGATGGCAAAGCAGCTTTTAAAAGTGTTAAAGCTTTTTTAGGAAGTATAAATGAGGTTGCTTTATCTGCCTTGCTATCCATACGGCGGTATCTCACCAATTTATGTGCATCTGTAGCCACAAAAGTAATGTGCTGAGGAGATAACTGACAAAACACACCTGTCATCGCCGGGCGCAATTCATCGTTACTTACCGCAAAAATCGTTTTGGTAATGGCTTCGGTTAAAACTGATGCTGGCAAATTTACAGAAGATGCATTTTCTACTACCGGAATCTTTGGAAAATCATCCCCGTTTTCACCACTCAATTTATATTTACCATCACCAGCGCTAATCTCAATCGCAAAAGTACTATCGTCGATATTAAATGCAATAGGTTGATCCGGTAATGTTTTAAGCGTATCTAATAAAATTTTAGATGGAACAGCCACTTTACCTTCTTCCTTTGATTCTACAGCCAAAGCAGTTGTCATGCTGGTTTGCAGATCGGTAGCAGAGATAGTTAAGTTTCCATCTTTAATTTCGAAGAGAAAATTTTCTAGTATAGGCAAAACCGTACTGCTGCTAGATGCACCATTTACGGTTTGTAAGTGTTTTAACAGCGTTGATGTGGATACAATAAATCTCATGATATTATTTAGTCTTCTTCAAAAATATAAAAATTATTTAGCGTACTTGTATTTGCGATAATAATGTTGAAAAATCGCAAAGAATATTAACAATAGCAAGGGTGCCACAACATTTATAAATTGCCACTTTGTTTTTTCGAGCTTAATTTTGGCTTTATCCAGCAATCTGATTTTTACTTCTTTATTCCGCAGTGCAATTAAGTTATCGTTATCTGTAAAATAATCAACAATATTAAGCAGCAAGGCTTTATTTCCAAAAGTACGCTGCGAATAACGGTCGAAACCTAATGGAAACGGCGTTCCGTTTTGCTCAGACACCTGGTTTTTAAAAATATCACCATCACCTATCACAATCATTTTAGCCGGTTTGCCTATACTTGCTGAGGTATAAGGCTGCGTAATAGCAGCTGGTAATGGGCGCCCTGCAAAAACCGAAGGAAAGTTACCTTCCAACATCAAACCAACATGTTGCGGTTTACTTTGGAAAGAACGCGGATCCAATTGTTCACTTAACATTTGCAAACTGAACAATTTTGGCACATTATATACTTTATTATATGGAGATGTACTTAAAATGTATGATTTCTTTACACCTTTAACCCCAATAGTATCTACCGTACTTGGAAATTCAGATTTTACACCGTCCAGCTTTTTCACCACACTTTCAGTTGTATCGGGTAACAAAATCGGATAATAAATCCAGGGAACCAACTGCATCTGGTTTTGCCCGCCTACAACTCCTGTGGAAACGGGAATTTCGGCACTGTTTGCCGGATCGGCAATGATATTATAATTAACCCTTGCGCCATACATAAAAAGCATATCATCCAGGTTCAGATTACTATTAATGGCCATTTGCCCATTTTTACCGCGCAAACTGTCCAATTCGGCATTAACCTGATCGATACTCCAGAGCACCCTCCCGCCGTTCATTACAAAATAGTTGATTTTATATTTTTCCGATTCTGTAAAAGGTTTCCTGGGCTTGGCTATGATGAGCATTTTTAATTTATCAAGCCCTGCTTTATCAATACTATTTAAATCAATACGGCCAACCAAATAACTATTAGATAGGGTATGAATGGCATCAGCCAGTTGCAGATCAGAAAGCTCACCATTTGATTCAGAAAAGCCGATCCGCGGGTTATCACCCGAAATTACCTTCTTTAAACCCGAAGTAAAAATATACTCCAGGTTTTCAATCGCGCGGTTTATATTGTCTTCATAATTTCCGCGGGTATCTAAATTCTGAAAAAGTTTAATGGGAAATTCCTTTCCATCGCTTTCCATCATGGCCATTGGAAATACAAGTTTCTGCGTTAACCCACTTTCTGTTTTAATGCTTAAATTGGTAGCTTCTATGCCTCTTTCGTACAGATGATTGATCACCGTATCCTGATCGGCCTGGTTAAGTCCTGCCAAAGGGTCTACAAAAACCACCTTAACTTCCGTTCTGGCATAGGCTTTATAATCAGATAAAATATCAGATACTGCAGCTTGCAGGCGCTTAAATGCAGGCGGTAACTCTCCAGCCAAAAATACAGTAATAATAACCGGCTTTTGATTTTGCTGTAGCAAAGTTTTTGTTTTCTCACTCAGTGTAAAACGTTTATCGGCTGTAAAATCAAAACGATAGAAAACGTACTGGCCTAAAATATTTACAATAACCAATACAGTTATTATAATGATAAAATTAATCCATTTATGCTTCAGCATCATTATCGTTTCCCTCCTATGATTAATTTGGTGAGCAATAAAAAAAAGGCTGAAAAGGAAATAAAGTAAACCAGATCTCTGGTATCCAACACACCACGGCTTATGGAAGTGTAATGTTGATTAATCCCTAAGTTAAGGATGATATTGTCAATGCTTTGAAATGCAGCGATCTGACTGCTGTAATCGAATCCTAAAAAAGCAAATGCACATAAAGCCGCACTGATAACAAAGGCAATAACCTGATTTTTGGTTAATGCAGAAGAGAAAATTCCAATGGATGTAAAGGCAGCCCCTAATAAAAATAAACCGGTATAGGAACCAATAACGGCGCCTGAATCGATATTTCCTTCAGGAAAACCCAATTTTGAGATGCTGTAATAATAAACTAAGGTTGGGATTAAGGCAAACAGCACCAAAACCAGGCTGGCTAAATACTTTGCCACAATAATCTGCCAGATCCGGATGGGCCGGGTAATTAAAAGTTCGAAAGTGCCTTCTCTCCTTTCTTCAGCAAAAGAGCGCATCGTAATGGCCGGAATAAGAAACATAAAGAGATAAGGCACTAAACTAAAAAAGCCATCAAGTTCGGCATAACCATAATCAAGCACCGAGGTATCAGGAAAAAACCAAAGTAACAGACCGGAAACTAATAGAAAAATACCAATGGTGATGTAAGCCACCATCGAACTTAAGAAACTGAATAACTCGCGTTTAAAAACTGCGTACATAGTTAATTTTAAATGCCGAAGTTAAGAAATATTTTTTCGTTAGCTTACCTGGGTTAGCATCGCTGAGTATAACTTATAGTCCGAATATATAAGCAAACCTAATTCCGACGAATCCTTTGGTATTGGTTTTATTAAGGCCAACAACATTATTTTTACCCGTCCAGCCTTCGTATCTGATTCCAAGATCGAGTTTATTCTCACCAGATAATTTAAACTGGTTTCCAATGCCGGGCGACCAGACAAATAATGTTTTTTGGTATTTATGTAAAGGTAAGGCTGTTCCTAATTGACCTTCGGCATAAAAGCTTTCGCTTAATTGGTATTTTAGTCCGGCCTTTGCAGGAATATAGGTTAAGTCCTGCACATTCAAAAGCTGGTTCCTTCTTCCAAAAAAATTCATAAAACCAGCATTTAAAGTAATGGCAAAATTTTCTGCAACCGGCAGATCAGCTTTAACAGAAGCGCCCAGGCCAATTGCTGAAAGGTTAGAGAAATTGCCCGATGGCAGACCAATTTCCGCTGCGATACCAACATCGGGTCTATTTTGAGCTTTTAAAAGTGCCGGACTTGAAAATAAAAAAACTGTAAATATTATTTTGATGCTCCGCATGAAATTTAAGCCGTTAATTTTCTGAAAATATCTTCTAATGATTGTTGCTGATGCGCTTTTTTAAGTCCCTCAAGTGAATCTTTTGCTACAATTTTACCTTGGTTAATAATAATGATGTCATCACAGATGGCTTCAACCTCTTGCATAATGTGGGTAGATATAACAACCGTTTTAGCTGTACCAAGCGTTTTGATGAGCTGCCTGATGTCGACCAGTTGGTTCGGATCGAGGCCGGAAGTAGGCTCATCTAAAATTAAAACCGCCGGATTGTGGATGATGGCCTGGGCCAGTCCCACCCTTTGACGATAACCTTTAGATAACATACCAATTTTTTTATGTTGCTCTGATGTTAAGCCTACCATTTTGATCACTTCGTCAATCCGTGCAGGTAAATTGATCATTTTATAGGTTTGACCAACAAAACTTAAGAATTCCTTTACATACATATCAGCATACAGCGGCGTGTTTTCGGGAAGATAGCCTATATGCTTTTTCGCTTCAATGGCATCGGTAAGCATGCTTTTGCCAGAAATTTCAGCCTCACCGGATGTTGGTGTCAAATAACCGGTAAGCATACGCATGGTTGTAGATTTACCAGCGCCATTAGGTCCTAAAAACCCGAGAATACGTCCCGGACTGGCTTCAAAACTGATCGAATCGACAGCTTTTTGCTTATCGTAATGTTTAGAAAGATTTTTAACCGAAATACTCATTTTGTATGTTTAAACCCAATTCCCTACAAATTAGTGAAGTTAAATTAAGAAATATCTTCATTGAGGCGGAACAACCAAGCAATCTTAATGCGATCGCATTAATCGAAATATAAGACTGCTTTGTACCTTATAATAACGACAAAACTAATTAATATGCGGTGAACTTATTTTTTTATTGTATCTAAACTTATCCAGTTCTTCCGCTGCCTGGGGTAAATTATCTCCAGATAATATGTCTGCACCGTTATTAACCAAATGATAATAAACATTTTTTACCGGACTGGCTATCGCACTTTTATCAATATTCCCCATCGTGCCTAAAATAGTGGTAATGCCTTTATTGTGTAAGTACTGATATAATTCTTTATCTGGTGCGGAAACACCAACAAAAGCGACAATGCGGTTATTTGGGATACCCATATTATTTAACCGTTTTAATTCTGCTTTCTTTTGAACAGATGCAGAAATCATTAAATCAGGTGCCAATTGGTGCACTTCTTTTGCCTGATCTGCAGTATAGGTAATGATAATGGCGTTACTTTCTGCTTTATATTGCCTTACTCTTTCGATCACTTTTGCGTACGAAACGCCTTTTTTCAAATCGATGGTTAATAAAACTTTTCCTTTGCTCCAGCTGAGCACGCTATCCAAAGTCGGGATTTTAAACTTTGTTTCCTTGCCTTCATCATCTTTAAGGTTAAAAGCTTTCAACTCTTCATAGGTATAATTGCCAATCGGCCCTTTTCCTGTGGAAGTACGGTCGAGCTGATCATCGTGCATAATCACCATGACGGAATCTTTACTGTAAGCAATATCAAATTCGATTACCACCGGATTATAGGTAGTGGCGTTATCGAATGTTTCGATACAGTTTTCAGGATAGCCTGGCATTGGCCCACCGCGGTGCGCACTAATGAGTGGAAAACGGTTTTCAGGTGTCCATTTTAGAAATTGATATAACTCCGTAATGGTATTGAATTTAATATAGCGATGTTTTTTCTCTTTTGGTTTGCATGAGGTAAAAACGACAACAATAACCAGGAATAGCAAATGATGGAATTTCATGTTTCAAAATTAGGAAAAAATGGAAAACGGAAGCGGGAAAATGGAATGTTAAATGGCTAATTGGTTAATTGTTCAAAAAGGTTACCTGTTAATTGCTGAAATCGGTTAATCGTGTCATCACGCCAGTTAACCCATTTAGTTTAGACAATTAACCCAACTAACATCTTGAACAGTTAACCTGTTTATTCATTTTATACGATTAACCTAACTAAGCAAATCCATTTTTAATGGCAAAAACAGCCAGTCCTACACGGGTTTTGAGTTCTAGTTTTTCGCATAACTGATCACGGTAACTTTCTACAGTACGTGGACTGCAGAACATCTTATCGGCTATTTCTTTGTAATTGAGCTCAGTAACGGTATATTTTAAAAATTCTTTCTCCCGGTCTGAGATTTTGATTTCGTGATCCTTTGTTTTATTTAAGCTGGAGAAGATGATTTTTGATGCCCAATCCGGGTAAAAAAAACCATTTGCACTTAGTTTAGTCAGCGCATTTTCAAGTTCTACCGGATGTGCATTTTTGAGCAAATAGCCTGTGGCACCGTTGCTTACCATTTTGATTACACTTTTTTCTTCGCCCTGCATACTCAGGGCCATCACTTTAATATCCGGATAATGCACTTTTAACCAGCTTACGGTTTCAAAACCATCCATTATAGGCATGCTGATATCTAAAAGGATTATATCAGGGATTTTACAGTTGCTTTCAAATTTCTCCATCAGGTCTCTCCCGTTTTCACATACATAGATCACCTCAAACGCTGCAAAGTTATTAATAATGCCCTGAAGCGCCTTCGCGATAAGGATATGATCATCAACAACAACTATTGTTTTTTTCATGATTGTTTATCTAGTAAAATGGTAAGCGTGGTGCCAAAACTGGGTTTACTATGCAGGTTAAAATGCCCGCCGATTATTTCGGCTCTTTTTTTCATGTTTTTTAATCCAATGCCATCTGCTGTTAACCCCGCATAATCAAAACCTACTCCATCATCCCGTATAGATAATGCTAAAAAAATATCAGGAGACGATTTTAACGTGATAGCGATGTTATTGCAATGTGCATGTTTTAAACTATTCTGAAGAAATTCCTGCGTAATCCTAAGCAACACATTTTTTTTTACAAATTCGAGGTCAATTTTCTCAAAATTATGTTCAAAAGTTACTTTACACCTTTTTAAAGCATTAATATGGTTTACTTCTTCCTGTAATAAAGTTACCATTTCATTTTCAATTACATTATCATTTGTAAGGGATTTTGACAAACTTCTTAAATCCTGCAAGGATGAATTGATGATCTGATAAATTTGCTCAATTCTTTCATTCTCCTGCGGCACTTTATTTTCATATACCAGCTGCTGGGTATAAAGGCTTACCAGGGTCAATTTTTGTCCGATGTTATCATGTAATTCACGCCCGATCTGCTGCATTGTTGCCTGCTGAATTTCTAACTGCGTAGTTAAAAGTTCTTTTTGATGAACTTCGTTCGTAATCTCAATTTCTTTCAGATATTCCCGTTTCCGCTGTTTATATTTTTTGATATACACCATAACGGCAACCACAAATAGCACAAAAAACAGATTAAACAGGATAATGGTAATTAAGAGTTCTGTTTTCCCCATACAAATGAAATTGAGAATAATACATACATCACAATACCCGAAATAAGGAAGTAATCATAATAAACATTCCACATCTGATGGTATTTTAGCAACAAGTAATAAAAGGTCCAAAAGGGCAAGGTACCGATGTAAAATAGTGTTACGCCCAAATTGATATAAAACATTCTGTTCTTGTTAAAATTAATGATATCCGACGAGGTAATCTGCTTATAATATTCCAACAATACCAAAAACATTAAAATGAGGCAGCCAAAAGTATAATTGAAGGAAAAGATAATCTTGCTTCCCTTAAAATAAAACTCGCTTGGAATAAAAGAAATTAAATATAATAAAGAAAGAAGGATAAATAAACCTTTGTTTTTTAAAGATTTTACAGCATATAACCAATAAAAAAAGAAAAACTGTAAAGGAATTACTAAATAGTTATAAAATTGAGCTTTAGAGTAGGTGATCCAATGCGCTCCGTATTTACCAAATAACTCGCATAAAAAAACGAAAACGAGGTAAAAAACAAAGTACTTCCAAAAATTATTGGCCGCGTTTTTATAGTAAGAAAAAATGGAAATTATGGCAGCAAGCCCTTCAACCCACAGGAGTGCATTACTTAAAAATGATTGAAAACCCGACATATTTATATTAATAAGTTTCCTGTACTGCCTCGGCCGGAGGAATTAATTGCCCGTGGTTTTGCGCCATTACCTGTTTCGACTGACTATCGTTGTTAGTAGAATCCATCGCCATCATGGCCACCGGGCGTTCTATTTCACGGTTATTGATGAAGTAGGTAGCCTTATCTAACGGGTTAAAATCGTAATCTTCAAAACTTCCATTACTGATTCTCTTTTTTAAAGTTGGAATCATCACAAGTGTATGTTTCCCGGCATAATTTTTTCCCATCTGTTTTTCATTTTCGGAATTTTTCCATTCGCTTTCTTGAGGATATGCGGCATAATAGAAACGTACGCCCAGAGCACCCGCATCAATTCCCGGATTTCTCTTTTTGGTTTGATATTCGATATCATCTATAAATTTTTTAAGTGTTTTTAAGCCAAATGAAACCGAATGGGCATCATTTAAACCCAAAGTCCTGTTGATGGCATCCAAATGGTTATTGCGGTACTGATCAACCATCTGCTTAATTGTCCGCGTATCCATGGTATTGGGCTGGCTCCTATCCCCGGTCTTTATTAAACCGATCAGTTTTTGTACCAGATAAAGTACGAATGCACCGGATAAAAATACGATGGCATAAATAAGAAAATCTTTCATGTTCATAATTGTTTGGTTCTGATTAAAGTTAATGTTAATAACCAAAAGTGATAAAATTTTCAAGGATAACGGATGGGGTTTTCCCCATATTTTACTGCTGTTTTTACTACTTATTATTCTGTTGCATTCACTACTGGTTTTTAGTGTTTTAACTATGGTTTTTTAAGCGTTGCTGGTTCAATTTTGGGTGTGATTTAACACCACAGAATACAAAAGGAACAAGCCGAAAATCCTAAATAAAGTAGGCAAAACTTAAAACCTTAAAACCATGTCAAAAACATTGAAAAAAGAAGACCAAGTAGCGTACACAGGAAGGTACCTTGTATTACTACCGGAAGGATCCAGCACCTCAGATTCGATCAGTGCTATCAGTTCCATCAGCGGACTAAACTTAAAAAGCTCTATGGAGTTTGAAAATGAATTTTTTACAGATAAAGATCTGGCTAAAACAGATGGTATTGTATTGGATAAACTGGGAATCGCGATTGTAAACGAAAAGCCAAAAATTGAAAATTCAATCAGCAGTTTTAGCGAAAATGAAATGATTGTAGAAAAAGAAAGGGTAGTTTACGCTATAGGCATGCTTGATGAAAGTACCCAAAACTATGTTGAAGGCTACAGAGATGCAATAAACCAGTTAACCAGCACGTTGGTTGGTACCGAAGTGGAAGATTATAACTACGAAGGACAGGAATCGGAAGTAGAATCGGTTGGTGCCACCTGGGGTTTAAAAGCCACCAATGTTGTACCTGCAAGCATTTTAAGATACAACCCTTATAACGGCGCAGGTATTAAAGTAGCAATATTGGATACTGGTTTCGATTTTAACCATCCTGATTTTGCCGGCAGGCCAATTGTTCACCAAAGTTTTATCACCGGCGAAACTACACAGGATGGTCATGGCCATGGTACCCATTGTACCGGTACCTCATGTGGTCCTGCAAGTTCACCATCGGCAGTTGAAAGATATGGCATTGCGTATGCAGCAAGTATTTATATCGGCAAAGTGTTAAGTAACGGCGGTTCGGGCGGTGATGGAGGAATTCTTGCCGGTATTAACTGGGCCATTGCCAACCGCTGCGATGTAGTAAGCATGTCGTTAAGGGGTTTGGTAAACGGAACTGGATATTCTGCCGTTTTTGAAACTGCAGCGGCGAGGGCTTTGGCACAGGGCACTTTGATTATTGCTGCTGCCGGTAACGACTCAGCAAGACCAGGTGTGGTAAAACAAGTAATGCATCCTGCAAACTGTCCGTCGATCATGGCTGTTGGTGCGGTTGATGTGAACATGAACATCGCCAGTTTCTCTAACGGAGGCCTTTATCCAACTTACGGCGCTGTAGATATTGCTGCCCCAGGCGTTAATGTATACTCTTCTACCAAACTGCCAACCAAATATGCCAGCTGGAATGGCACGAGTATGGCTACGCCTCATGTTGCAGGCATTGCTGCCTTATGGGCACAGGCAACGGGTTTAAGGGGCATTAACCTCTGGAGAAAATTAACTTCGACTGCAAAAGCACTACCTTTACACGGCAGGGACGTAGGTGCAGGTTTGGTACAAGCGCCAACAAAAACCAGGTTGATTAAATTTCCAATTGAAAGAACCCCGATTTTGGTTAATCCGAAATTCCCCATCGACCCGATTGGCCCTATTGAAAAAATAATAAGATGAGTACAAAATGGTTAATATCTGTAAAAGATGACGCTATGGATGCGGTTGCCGCTCAATTGAAACAAATGAAGATCGACAATTTGGAAAAACTGGATTCGATCGGTGTCATTGTTATTGTTCCGGGCAACCATAAAATAGCAGATATCAAAAAGATTGATGGTGTATTAAATGTTGAGGAGGAAAGGGACGTTAGCATTTAAGCTTAAAACACCTCATCATTGACCAATATAAATCGGTGTGGCTTTAGCTGCATCGATTTTTTTATGAGCAGAGATCATCATTGCGAAGCCAATTTTTCATTGGGTGAAGCAATCTTTAAACCAGGATTATCCAACAATATATTGTTTCGTCGGCTGAAAAAGCCTTCCCGCAATGACGATGTTTCTTTTAATTATGCAGCCCATTTTAGCCTGATCAAAAACCTTTTACCTTTTACCTCTTACCTTTTACCTTATTTATTATCTTTGCTGCATTATGGCTCAAAAGAATAACGACGAACAATTTAAAAATGTAATATCACATGCGAAAGAATACGGTTTTGTATTCCAAAGCAGCGAAATATATGACGGCTTAAGTGCTGTTTACGATTACGGCCAGTTGGGTGCCGAATTAAAAAACAACATTAAAACCTACTGGTGGAAAGCCATGGTGCAAATGCATGAAAACATTGTGGGAATTGACTCTGCAATTTTTATGCACCCAAAGGTTTGGAAAGCCAGCGGACACGTAGATGGTTTTAACGACCCGATGATTGACAATAAAGACTCGAAAAAACGTTACCGCGCCGATCAGTTATTAGAAAATAAAATTGATGAATTATACTCAGAATTAGCCAATTTCAGCGCAGAAAACAAAGTTAAATTTGAGGAGTTTCAGCAAGAAATATCGGGTTTAAGTGATGAAGGACAAGCCGCCTGGATTCCTGGATTTAAAGATGAGGAAACGATTTTAGACCATTCAAAATATCCATTTGTTGATGAGGCCAGCTGGAGATTTGTAAAAAAAGGTTTAGCGCTTGAAGTAGAAATGAACCTGGCACTTAAATCAGAAAACTTAGCCCAGCTAAAAGATTTAATTGTTGATTATAAGGTAATCTGCCCGATTTCCAAAACTTCAAACTGGACAGATGTCCGTCAGTTTAACCTGATGTTCAGTACACAGTTTGGTGCAATGGCTGAGGGCAGTGATGAGGTTTATCTGCGTCCGGAAACCGCCCAGGGAATTTTTGTTAACTTCCTGAATGTTCAAAAATCAGGAAGGATGAAAATCCCTTTCGGTATTGCGCAGATTGGTAAAGCTTTCAGAAATGAGGTAATTGCCCGCCAGTTTATTATGCGTATGCGCGAGTTTGAACAAATGGAAATGCAGTTTTTCGTTCGCCCGGGCGAAGACAAAAAATGGTTCGAATACTGGAAAGAAGCACGTTTAAAATGGCATAAAGCTTTAGGTACCAATCCTGAAAAATACCGTTACCACGACCACGTGAAACTGGCGCATTATGCCAATGCAGCCACTGACATCGAATTTGAATTTCCATTCGGATTTAAGGAGGTGGAAGGAATCCACAGCCGTACCGATTTCGATTTAACACAGCACCAGGAATATTCTGGCAAGAAAATGCAGTATTTCGATAACGATTTAAACGAAGAAGGTAAACCTTATGGCAATTACGTTCCATATGTAATCGAAACATCTATCGGTTTAGACCGTATGTTCCTGTTAACGATGATCAATGCTTTTGAAGAGCAGGATTTAAGTACAGACGACAAACAGGACAGCCGTACTTTATTGCGCTTACACCCTGCTTTGGCCCCATATAAAGTAGCTATTTTCCCATTGACCAAAAAAGATGGTTTACCGGAAAAAGCACGCGAAATTATGGATGAGCTGAAATTCGATTTCAATTGTATTTACGAGGAGAAAGATGCGATTGGTAAACGTTACCGCCGTCAGGATGCAGTGGGTACGCCTTTCTGTATCACAGTTGATCACCAGAGTTTAGAAGACAATAAAGTTACGATTCGCCACCGCGACAGCATGGAGCAGGAACGTGTAGCCATTGCCGATTTAACTGGTATTATTGGTAAGGCAACCAGCTGGAAGGCATTGTTGGCTTAAACGAAAATCTTCATGCTGATCCGATAGCTGCCGGATTTATTTCAGCATCTAAATAAATAATATTTAGTCGCAGGTTTTACACCTGCGACTTTTTTGTATCATAAAAATGAATTTAGCTGAATATTATAATCAACTGTACAAAGATTCGATTGCCAAAATAGCTGATGGAAACTATGAAATTGATCATTTAATAGATTCTGACACTGATCAGCGTTTTGGAATCACATTGGTGATCAGGCCAGATGCTGCGACCAAAGTCAAAATTCAACAGTTTGTAAATGAAGCAAAAGCCATTGAACCTGAACAATATTTTTATCAGAATCCGGATATCCACATTACCTTAATGTCTATCATTTCCTGTTATGATGGTTTTGATCTACAGAGTATTAACGTTAAGGGTTATGTAGCACTTATACAACAGGTTTTAGCCAGGTATAAGAGTTTTAAAATCCGGTTTAAGGGCTTAACTGCATCCTCATCGTGCATTTTAATACAGGGCTTTTTAACCGATACATTAAATGAGATCAGGAATGACCTGCGAACCATCTTCAAAAATTCAGGTCTGCAACAGAGTATGGATAAAAGATATGCCATAAAAACAGCCCACTCTACCGTGATCCGTTTCAGGTCTGAACTGGAGAATAGAGATGCCCTAGTTAAGCTGATCGAAAAATACAGGGATTTCGATTTCGGCACTTTCGAAGTAAAACAGATTGAACTGGTTTATAACGACTGGTATCAGCGGGAAAAATTCGTTAAAAAGCTGCAAACCTTTTCATTAGGACTTAACTAAATTCTTTATCTTTGCACAAATTTATTAACCATAACAAATTAGCCCTCGTGAAAGTACCTTTTAAACTATCCTTATTGGCATTAGTATGCCTTCTGATTACTTCATCCTGCAAAAAAGAAATTAATTATCATCCTGAGTGGGATTCATCCTCTATGAGCGGAAAAGTTGATGGTGTTTTATTGCAGTGTACCTTTACAACGGCCCAAACTTATGTGACAGGCGATAAAACAACTTTACAGATTTTGGGAAATAAAGTAACCAGTGGTTTTAGCTTGGTAATTAGTGATTTTAAAGGCGCTGGAACATATACTATATCCGACAGTAACATAGCTACCTATCTACCAAATGTAGCTGGCTTACAAGATGCTTACCTTAGTACCTCTAACGGTATAATTAAGGTAACCAGTTATTTAGCGAACAAATATATTAAAGGTACTTTCGAATTTAAAGGACAAAATTATGTGACTTCAGCCACGAAAACCATTAGCGAAGGCCAGTTTAGCATTAGTTTAGTGCCAGCAAAAAGCCCTGAATCTAATAATAGTACAAATAACTTAAGTGCAAAGGTTGATGGCACTGTAACGGGTTTTACCGGCGAGGCTTCATCAGTAATGTCTCCCCTTGGCAAATTATTAACCATTACAACGGTTAACGGAGATAAACGCCTGCTTATTTCAATAATTGACTACAAGGGCGTAGGTACTTACGATATAGCGAAGGACGGGACCGGTGTTTATATGAAAGACCAAGGTCAAACCGGTTCATTTTATGCAGATGCGGGCACTTTAGTGATTACAAGCGAAGCCGGAAATAAGTTGAAAGGAACATTTTTCTTCAGTGGCGGTAACCAGAATACCACCATAAAGACGTCGGTAAATATTACAGACGGGACTTTTGATTTACCTTTTAGTAAATTTTAAAAAGCTAAATTTTAAAATATGGAAGCCGTTGATTTAACGATCAGCGGCTTTTGTTTTGATGGAGGTTTTCGAGGGTAAACCTTCAGTCACAAAAAACAAATACAAATTAGGTAATTTCTTAATCAATGACTCGATTGGTATATTTGTTTAGCAATTAAAATCATTGATATGAAAATTCCGCAGCAGTTTTTTGCCCGCCGACATGAAATTGCGGCAGATTATTTAAAAGAATTAGACAAACACCTTGAAGACATTGTATCTGGCCGTACTACAGAAATGTTTGAGGTAAGGGATTTCGCCGATTTAATCCATGTACATCCCACGCATTTAAGCAATACCATTAAGGCCGCTACCGGTCACTCGCCATGTTTCTTTTTCGAAGAACGTTTAATGGAGATTTCGAAATCGATGTTAGAGCATGTGAGCATGCCTATTGCTGAAATAGCCAGAATTTTAACCTACGATCCATCCAACTTTACCAAGTTTTTTAAACACTTTGCCGGCCAAACACCGAAACAGTATCGGGAGGCTTATCTGGAGTCTTTAGTTACAGACAAGAAAACGGTCAACATATAGAAAACTTAAACAATCACCATTTTTACTTAAACAGTCACCATTTTAACAGCCGATTTCCATTTAATTTTGTTTAACTGATAAAAATAAAATGGAAAAACAAAATAAAATTGCCCTGGTAACCGGTGGTAGCCGCGGACTGGGAAAAAACGCAGCCTTAAAAATTGCTGCAAAAGGAATCGGTGTACTCGTTACCTATCAATCGAAAAAAGAGGAAGCAAAAGATACAGTTAACGAAATAAAAGCGATGGGTGTGCCAGCAGCAGCAATACAGTTAAATGTTGGAGATGCTAAAACTTTTGATGCTTTTTTCAGCGAAGTTGAAAGTGTGTTAAAATCTGTCTTCAATGCAGAAAAATTCGATTTCCTGATCAATAATGCAGGGATTGGCATCCATGCTTCATTTGCAGATACTACTGAAGAACAATTTGACACCTTGGTAAACATCCATTACAAAGGCGCCTTTTTTTTAACCCAGAAAGCTTTGCCGTTATTAAATGATGGCAGCGGAATCATTAATGTTTCATCCGGATTGGCACGTTTTGCAACCCCTGGGTATGCGGCCTACGCCTCGATGAAAGGCGCCATGGAAACCTTAACAAAATACCAGGCCAAAGAATTGGGTGCAAGAGGAATCAGATCGAACATTGTTGCTCCGGGTGCAATTGAAACCGATTTTGGCGGTGGAGTGGTGAGAGACAATGATCAGCTCAATGCCGGGATAGCTGCCAATACCGCGCTAGGCCGTGTAGGTTTGCCAGATGATATTGGAGGAGTGGTGGCATTTTTATGTACTGAAGATGCTAGATGGATTAACGCACAGCGCATTGAAGCATCTGGCGGTATGTTTTTATAAACTCTTCGCTAGGGTTAATCACCAAGACACGAGGGCACAAAGATTATCTTCTTTGTGCTCTTTTGCCCTGGTAGTTATTTTTTCGACGGTAGTTAGCCAACGCGAACCGTTAAACGCCACGCTAAACACTATCTAAATCGCCAACCAGAAAATAATCTGCATCAAAAGGCGTTATCCATCAAAACCATCAGATGCGTAAGATACTTCTGCCTACCTTTTTATTTTTAATTATTGTTACCACTGCAAATGCCCAAAAATGGACCGATGCGGAGTTCCGCAGGGCCAATACCGCAGCAAATGCTACTTATTTAACTAACGAAGAAAAAAATGTGGTGATGTATATGAACCTGATCCGCATTGATGGTGAAAAGTTTTATTACACTTTTCTGGAAGATTACATTAATAACTACAACGCTAAAGTAAGACAATACAGAAATTACAATGAATTGCGGATTACCCGTACCAACAGCTATTATACCTCTTTATTAAAGCATTTAAAGGGCATAAAAAATCTACCGGTATTTTACCCTAATGATCAATTATCTGCTTTAAGCCGAAATCATGCCCAGGACCTTAACCGGAATAACCTCGACACACACGAAAGCAGCAACGGCGATAAGTTTTCGAAGCGTTTATCCAAATATTTTCCAAATAAAGCAATGAGCGAAAATATCGATTTTGGTTTTTCAAACAGTTTGGATATTGTGTGTCACCTGTTGTTAGATTGTGGTGTACCTTCCCTTGGCCACCGGTTTAACCTGTTAGACCAAAAGTTTAAATTAAACGCCGTTGGTGTAAGCATTCAGCCCCACCCATCTTACAGCTGGTGTGCAGTGATTGATTTTGTAGCCTTACCTCCGGCTGATATTTATAAAGAGTAAATACAAAAATGATCATACTACCGGGCAATAAAAATTTAATTGTAAATTGCGCCCAAAAATAACAACGAATAGTTTAAATAATGCGCAAAGCAATTTTAGCCATAATAGATTTTTTTTACCCCCCTTTTAAAAAGTTTATTTCCCCCCATAATTTCAGGTATATGGCTACCGGTGGCAGCACCTTGTTACTCGGTATTCTGGTCTATTATTTCGCTTATTTTATAATTTTTAAAACAGCCGAAGTAAATTTTGGAGCAATTGTACTTCAAAGAGAAACCGCCTCTTTATTGGTAGACTATTCTGTAGCCATTCCAACCAGTTTTTTGCTCAACAAATATGTTATATTTACGCATAGCGAATTAAAGGGCAGGGTACAGCTTTTTAGGTTTTTAAACCTTCAGTTTATCAATATACTGGCTACTTATGTTTTTTTGAAGTTTTTATTAGAACTTTTAAGAGATTATCCGACTTTATCCGTTTTATCTAGAATACTGGTCTCCGTCTCAATGGCACTTTTCAGTTACCTGTATCAGCATTACTTCACTTTCAGCGTGAAAAAAATCGGGGATAAAAAAGGAAAGCAGGATTAATCAGCCGCGATTATAACCCAACCCATTTTTAGCCACCTTAGGTATTGATTAACACAGAACAATGATGGCGTGTACTACTATCCTGAGGTCATCACCACAAACCTTAGTACCTAAACGGAATGGAAGCGGCAAAACCTGACCGATGAAATGCTACAGCACCTTTCCAAATGATTAATCTTTCTTCTTTTTGGAAAGCAGCTACACAAGCTTTTCGGTTTATTCAGGCCCGCCTTAACTTCAAGTCCTCACTCGTGCCTCGCTCCGGGCTTTACGCAACAGTCGGGTTTAGGTGGCCAAAACTGTGCGCTTATTAATGGTTTCGTGCCAGAGTTACGATTAAAAACAGCCTTACCAGCATAAACCGCGGTAGCTAAACGGGATGGAAGCGGCATACTTTTGTTGTTAGCATGTGCGGAGTCGAAGGGCAACAAAAGATATAGCGGACAGCCCGTCCGGAGCTTTCCGATGAAATGCTACAGCACCTTTCCAAATTATAAATCCATTATATTAACCACCCGAAACCTTTATTACGTTAACCTGTTAATTTATGCGGGTGCTTTCTTGTTAAGATAAAAACAACATCCTAACTTAGCTGCCGACCAACTTATTTCATAAATAACCATGAGCCATTTTAATGATTTTAATAATGCGCAGGTAGCTAAATTGCCCAATCATTTAAAGCAATTTATTGTTGCACAAAATTACGAGAAATATACACCTGTAGACCAGGCGGTATGGCGGTACGTAATGCGCCAGAATTATAGTTATCTTAAAAATGTGGCTTACTATCCTTATATAAAAGGTTTACAACGGGCTGGTTTGAGTATAGAATACATCCCCGATTTACAAACGATGAATGATAACCTGGGTAAGATTGGTTGGGGCGCAGTAACGGTTGATGGCTTTATTCCGCCCGCAGCTTTTATGGAATATCAGGCCTATCGGGTATTGGTTATTGCTGCTGATATCCGCCAGATTAACCACATTGAATATACCCCTGCGCCGGATATTATACACGAAAGTGCCGGACATGCACCTATCATTGCCGATACCGATTACAATAATTATTTGAGTTATTTTGGCTCAATTGGTGCAAAAGCCATGTTTTCGGCAAAAGATTTTGAACTTTATGAAGCCATTAGAAAATTATCCATTCTGAAAGAAGCTGTAGCTACTGACGAATTGCAGATTGCCCGGGCAGAAAAAGAACTGCGTTACATTAGCGAGCATATGGGTGAACCTTCTGAAATGGCATTACTTGGCCGTTTGCACTGGTGGACGGTTGAATATGGCCTGATCGGTACTTTGGAAAACCCGAAAATTTATGGTGCGGGGTTACTTTCGTCTATTGGCGAAAGTGCAACCTGTATGCAAAATGATGTGGAAAAACTTTGGTACACCATGGACACGGTTAACTACGCTTACGATATTACCAAGCCCCAGCCGCAGCTTTTTGTAACTGAAACATTTCAAAACCTGATTGATGTTTTGGAAACCTTTGCCAATACCATGGCCTTTAGAAAAGGTGGTGCTGAAAGTATAATGAAAGCCATTGCCTGTAAAAATGTAGCCACTGCTGTTTACAGTTCCGGGTTACAGGTTAGCGGCATTTTTACCGATATGGGTATTAATCCTAATGATGAAGTAACTTTTATTAAAACCACAGGAGCATCTGCACTGGCCTTTGATAACAAACAACTTACCGGACATGGAAAAGATTACCACGCAGATGGTTTTTCGTCGCCAGTGGGACGCTTAAAGGAAGCAGACAAACCATTTGAGGATTATAGCCTATCAGAACTACAATCTATGAACATCATCCAGGGCGAGAAAACTGTACTAACATTTGAAAGCGGTATTAGCGTAACAGGTACAGTTAAGGATATGATTATCGAAAACGATAAGCTCCTTTTAATTGCCTTTAACGATTGTATGGTTACCGAAAGTAACGGAAATATACTGTTTAAACCAGAATGGGGTACTTACGACATGGCTGTTGGGGAAAAAATTGTTTCTGTTTTTAACGGAGCAGCTGATAAAGATGCTTATGAAGAGATTACTTTAATCAGTAAAGAGAAAACGCATCACATTATTTATAATGATAAAACTTTACAACTGCATGGTTTATACCGAGCAGTTAGAGCGATCAGGGAAAGTGGTGAAAACCTGGATCAGCTTGGCGAAATTTTCTTACAATTAAAAACAAGCCACAGGCAAGACTGGCTTTGTGCCTTGGAAATTCTGGAGATTATTTACCATAAAAAGATTTATCCTCAGCTGGAAAAGGAAATTCAGGTTTATCTTGAAATTAAAGCAGGCAAAGAGTTAGACCACACCAAACTGATTAATGACGGCTTACATGTAATTAAAAATCCGGTAAGTCAGCTCCTTATGGAAGATTGAATTTTAGCTTAAATTTCATTAACTTTACGTTATGACAACGATCACAGTACAAGTAGATTATGAACAAAATGCTGCGCTTGTTGAAAAGATGCATAAGGCATTATCTTTTGTAGAAGATGTTGATATCAAAACCCATCAGCCCAATATGGTTGAGTAGCCCAGGGGATCTTATCAGAAATTAAAAAAAGCAATTGAAAATACTGAAGGTAATTTAATGTTTAAGGATATTAAAGATCCATCTACATGACAAAGTAATTTAAGAGATGAGTGGGAAATTACTGATAGGTTGCAGTGAGGAAGGGGTTAAAAGTGGTCTTCACCCTGAATTTATTTCAGGGTCTTAATGCAAAATAGATGCTGAAATAAATTCAGCATGACGACTTATCGTCCAAAACCTTAAATTACTTATTAATTTCAATCATCATTATTTATAATGAGGACGACTGACAACCACATTTGCAATATAATGCGTAAATCAAGGGATGTAATCGCTATTTTCGAATCCTTGTCGTCAAACAAGGTTCTGGTTGACTTACTCTTTTTTTCCTAACTTTGATTTCATCAGGTCGAAAACATTTCAACCTTTTAACTTTACAACAATTTTTAACATTTTTTAATGAACATTATAATTACAGGTGCCAGCAGCGGAATCGGTTTCGAAACGGCTTTAGCGTTTAGCTTACATAAAGAAAATAAAATTGTTGCCATTGCCCGTTCGGCAGATAAACTGCGTAAACTGCTGGAGATAGCCCGTGGCATTAATCCCGACTGTACACTTTTACCGGTAGAATTTGACATCGTAAATGATGATTATGCCGCGCTGATCCCTTTTCTAAAAGAACGCTTAGGTACTATAGACATCCTGATCAACAATGCGGGTGCATTAATTAACAAACCGTTTTTAGACACTACAGAAATGGATCTGGGCGAGATGTTACAGAGCAATGTGATTTCACATTTCAGGATGATCCAGCACATTTTACCATTAATGCAAAGTGGAAGCCACATCGTTAATATTGGTAGCATGGGTGGTTTTCAGGGAAGCGTTAAATTCCCCGGACTTTCTGCTTACTCAGCAAGTAAGGCTGCTTTGCACACGTTAACAGAATGTTTGGCTTTTGAATTGGCAGAAACAGGAATCAAAATTAATTGCCTTGCTTTAGGATCAGCACAGACAGAAATGCTGGAAGCAGCTTTCCCGGGTTACCAAAGCCCGGTGATGGCTTTTGAAATGGGGAAGTATGTAGCCGATTTTGCAAAAACCGGACATAAATTTTTTAATGGAAAAATTTTACCGGTGGCAGTTACTACACCATAATGTGATAATTTTTAGTAATTTGCAGCATCGAAAAACTAAAAAAATCTATGGAAACAAATTCTCCTTTTAAAACAGCCGACAATGGAAAAAATGCTGCTGTTGTGAGTTACATCTTTCTAATTGGCTGGCTGATATCGTACTTTGCCATGTACAAAGACAATAAAACAGCACTTTCCAGTTATCATTTAAGGCAATCTTTATTGCTCCATCTGGCTATAATTGTACTTAATGTGGCAGTAACCATATTAGTTATGATCATACCAACTGCAATATTTGGTTACTTAAGTTATGTAGTTTACATTGCCTACCTGATTTTAATTATCATAGGTGCTATAAGTGCAAATAACAGCGAACTAAAACCGCTTCCGTTAATTGGCGACAAAGCGCAAACCATGTTTCCAAGTATTTAATCGAAGCTCATTATTTTTATTTAAGTCTGGGATAATTACCCAGACTTTTTTTTTGTTTTAACTGGTTTTCAACATTTTAATACACTTTATATATTTTTCATATCTTTGGTGCCAACATATGAAGAAAATAATAGTCCCGATTTTGTTTTTCATTTTGTCTGCCACGGCAGGAAAAGCCCAAACAATCTTACCCGCGCAATACCAGGAACTGGTAAAGAAATTAGTAGCCAGTCTTCCAAAAAATACTACGATTACGGAAAACAATTCTACTACAAATTCTACAACCCTTATCGATTTTGCCAAAAGCATGTTAGGTATCCCCTATCGTTATGCAACAAGCAACCCAAAAGTTGGTTTCGATTGTTCAGGTTTTGTAAGTTATGTATTTAGTAATTTCGGTTTCAAAGTTCCACGTTCTTCCAGAGAGTTTAGCTATGCAGGTAAAGAAACCAGTTTAGAAAATGCAAAAGTAGGTGATGTGTTGATTTTTACAGGCACTAATTCCAGGATAAGAAGAATCGGTCATGTAGGGATTGTTTATTCTATTGATGAAAACGGGATTAAATTTATTCATGCCTCCTCGGGTAAAGCCCACCAGGTAACCATCACCGATCTTAACGGCCATTACAAAGACCGTTTCATGAAAATTGTAAGTATCCTTTGATTACTTTTTATATTTCCACATCCTTGTTTTGCCTTCGGCAAGCCATAACAAGGTCGTTTCCAATCTTTTTAATCTGGTAGCTTCCGTTTTGGCTTCTTCAAGCCATAGAATATAATCTTTTTTATTAGAAGGACTAAAATTCTGGAATACCGCTAATGCTGCAGGATCTTCCTGTAAAGCTTCCATAAAATATTCAGGTACAATAATTTCTTTTTTCTCTGTAGATTTTGGTTTTGAAGGCAACTTTATATTTTCTTCATTTAACTGAATAGCCTGTTGAATGTAGGCGATCAGGATTTCATCTGCAGGCAAATCGTCAAAAGATTTTATTTTGCCTAATGCGCCCATGGATTCAGACCGTTCTTTAAAAATACCATACTCATCATTTATTAATGCCCCTTTCCAAAAACCAAAGGCACAATGATGCTTAAAAGAAGCCATGTGGCAAACCGTACCTTTATAGTCAAAGAAAGGCATTCCCCATTTAATTTTCTCTTCAATCCGGGCATCGGCTTTATGTACCAGATTTCTTAAATGATCTAAAATGGGAATGGCAAATTCTGCCGAATTGATAATGTACTGGTCTACCTGAACACTGGTATGCATAGCCAAAAATTTAGTTTATAAATCTACAACAAAACAACTTTTAAAGCAAGATCTACATCCCCTGTCTGCAGCAGTTTCTTAGCAAATTCATGCAGTTCCCTTTCACGGTTAGTGCTGTCGCCAATAGTGGCATCAAGTATTTCTTTTACTTCGGGATTTGTGCTGATCAGATCAATTTCTTCACCAGCAGGTATTTGCTCCACATTACCGAGCATGCCCAGATCGTTTCCGGTTAACACTTTCGAAAAGCGGACTGATTGTGGTAAACGGTCTACACCAATCCCCAATTTGGCCAGGGGCTTTGCCACTTTAAACAAATTATCGCTGGTAACCCTGCAATACCAATCGCCGCCCAGACGTGCAACGAGATCCATTTTATGTTGATCTATCTTGCCATTTTCATCTAAAACCGCTTCATTAATATGAATCACTTTTATTTCAGCCAGTACCAGGTTTCCGGCACCATGGCTATCACCTAAAGAAATGACTTCATTCACTACACACTCAAACTGCACTGGCGCTTCTGCCACTCTTGGTGGCCGGACAAGATCAGATTCTAACATCGTAAACCCAGCCTTCTCAAACTCGTTTACGCCTTTGGCATATTCGGTACTGGCCAAACTCATTTGCTGCACCATATCGTAGTTTACAATATTGATCACACATTCCTGAACCTCTAATACATTTTCCAGGCTATGTTTGGTGGTATTATCGCGCACTCTCCTCGATGGCGAAAAAATACAGATCGGTGGATTAGTGCTGAACATGTTAAAGAAACTGAAAGGGCTTAAATTTATATTTCCTTCAGCATCAATAGTTGAGGCAAAACAGATCGGTCGCGGAGCGATGGCGTACTGCAGGTAGTTTTGTAGTTCTACCGGAGTTAAATCGGAGGTCTTAAGTGATACCAAAACTTGAAATTATTAAATTGATAATGATTCTTTTTTGAAGCGCAAAAGCAATAGTTATTCGGAAACAGCTGAATTTCCATACGCTATTATTCTGATCGAAATGAAAACTGCTGTCTGCTTTATCTAATAAAGTTGAATAAAGTAATCTAAACCTGAATCCGTTCTAATTATATAGTTCTTTATTTTTTTAGCAACGATCGTCATGCTGAACTTGTTTCAGCATCTAACCTGTAGATCCTGAAATAAATTCAGGATGACGATTGCATAATAATCCAGCATTAAACATATTAACTGCTAAATAATTACAATTAATTTAAGAAACCTTCTTACTTCTTCAACGCCAGGATCGAAAAATCCGTATCAGCTTTCGTAATCGTATTGGTTAATGCACCTAAACCCGTTATCTCCATCTCCACCACATCACCAGGCTGCAGCCATTGTACTTTATAATTTGGATCGTTAAGTAAGCCTGTACCGTTTAACTCTAAAAAACAACCCGTTCCTACTGTTCCTGAACCGATTACATCACCCGGAAGAATATCTACTCCATAAGCACAGCGTTCTATAATTTCGGCAAAAGTCCAGTCCATATCAGCTGCATTTCCTTTAGAAACTTCAATGCCATTTACCCTGCAGGTCATTTTAAGATCGTAAGCATTGCCAACGTGTCCTGCTTTAGGTGAAACCTTATACTGCAACAATTCATCAGGTGTAACCAGCCATGGACCAATTACGGTAGAAAAATCTTTTCCTTTTGCAGGACCTAAATTCAACAACATTTCTTCCATCTGCAAAGTACGGGCGCTCATATCATTCATTACCATATAACCTGCAATGTATTCATCAGCTTCGGCAGCTTTAATGTTTCTACCTTTTTTACCAATAACAATGGCAAGTTCCAGTTCGAAATCCAACTTATCAAAATGATCTGGCATGCATTCAATTTCCCCTGTTCCCTGAATAGCATTATGATTAGTAAAATAAAAGATCGGATACTCATCAAATTGAGGGATCATATCTACCTTTCTGTTTCTGCGCGCCGCAGCAACATGTTGCCTGAAAGCGTAACCATCACGGCAACTGGTAGGATGTGGAACAGGTGCCAAAAGTTCGTAAAAAATCTCTTCTTTAGCGACTAAACTACCGTCTTTTATTTGATCGTCTATCCTTTTCGCTCTTTCCATTAACACTTCTCCGCCCTGCAAAAACATACTCATATTATCCGGAAGCAATTTATCGCAACTATTTAAGTTATAAATATGTCCGTCGATAAATATGCCAAGATGCTCCCTGTCTTCGGTCTTATAAGATACTAGTTTCATATATGATTTGGTTAAATACGCGGTAAAGCTAAGAAATTAGCCCATTCAAAATAAAACATAAACGTTATTATTTTAATACGGTATATTTTTGAAGGTTTGATTTAATTAATGGAAAATCTTTTGCCTGAAGTCCTTTATAATGTTTTTTGTTGGAAAGTAATCCACCGATCAATAAGCCACCAGACACGCCCGCCGGCACACCCGCAGCAATAAGTACCACTGATTCTGCCAATTTATCACTCTTGGCCGCTAAAACAAAGAAGGTTAAACCTCCGGCAATGGCCAGTGGTGCAGCAATCCCTTTGCGGTGTATATATAATGCACTGATGCTGTCGGCGCTCAATTTTAGGGTATCCTTTCTATTTCTGATAATCGTCAGGCCATCATCAGCCGCGGCGTAAAAAGATCCTCTTACTCCTTTTCCATTTTGGTCTATAACCCTAATGTTGTACCTGGACTTTTGTTGCGCAAAAGTGTTATAGCCAAAGGCTAAAAAAATTAAACTTGTAAAAATAAATTTCATTGGGATGATTGTAGTATGCAACTAAAGATAATTAAAATTTTAACTTTTAAATAAAATACTTACCTTGGTACCATTAAAACCATGATCTTAAAAGCATTACATATTAATCTGGTAAACGACGCTATCGCGGCCCGTCGCTATAATATGCTATCCAAGCTGATCATGGCGCAGTATTCACTGTAATTTTCATTCACTCTTCTTTTCAAATTTAAACGCATTGCCGTTTTAATTGTTAATTCATTAGGATTTTTTCTTTCTAACCATAACACCATTTAATTATGCCTGTTTATCATAAATTGGGGCAGATTCCAGCTAAACGTCACACGGTTTTTCGTAAACCTGATGGAAATCTATATGCCGAAGAATTGGTATCAACCGAAGGTTTTTCCAGTTTATATTCATTGGTTTATCATTGCCACCCGCCAACTATTGTAAAACATTTGGGTGAGCCTTACAGTGTTGAACCCAAAATAGCGCGCGAAAAGCACCTGAAACATACTAGTTTAATTGGCTTCAATATAAAACCGGAAGATGATTTTCTGGAAAGCAGAAAAGCCATTCTCGTCAATAGCGATCTGCATATCGTTCTGGCTGCGCCAAGAAAATCAATGACCGATTATTTCTACAAAAATAGTCAGGCTGATGAGATGATCTTCGTACACGAAGGTTCCGGAAAGCTGAAAACAGGATTCGGAGAAATTAAATTTGCTTATGGTGATTATCTGATTATCCCAAGGGGCACCATTTATCAGATGGAATTTGATAATGAACAAAACAGGTTGTTCATTGTAGAAAGTTTTAGCCCTTTAAGGGCGCCCAAAAGATATTTAAATCAATATGGACAGTTAATGGAGCATGCACCTTATTGTGAACGCGACTTAAGGCTACCGGAGCACCTGCAAACACATGATGAGTATGGTGATTTTAAAGTACTCATTAAAAAACAGGGCTTGATCTATCCGTACACTTATGGTACACACCCTTTTGATTATGTGGGCTGGGACGGTTATCATTATCCGTATGCTTTTTCTATCCACGATTTTGAGCCGATAACAGGCCGGTTACACCAACCACCTCCGGTTCACCAAACTTTCGAAGGGCACAATTTTGTAGTTTGTTCATTTGTTCCCCGCAAATACGATTACCATCCTGATTCGATTCCTGCGCCCTACAACCATAGCAACGTTGATAGTGATGAAGTGCTTTATTATGTAGATGGTGATTTTATGAGCCGCAAAAGTGTGGTAAAAGGACAGATTACCCTGCACCCTGGCGGAATTCCACACGGACCGCATCCAGGTACCGTAGAAAAATCAATTGGAAAAGAAAAAACTGATGAGCTGGCGGTAATGATCGATCCGTTTAAGCCTTTAATGCTTACGCAGGATGCCCTGGATATTGAGGACGAGAATTATCACAAAAGCTGGCAGATTAACGTAGAATAAATGAGTCAGAAGTCCGGAGCCCCCGGGTCCGAAGATCAGGTGCATGGCGGTAAATAATGATGATGATCAAAAACTCAACTTCTAAAATTCTGAAAGAACATATCACATCCAACTTCATACCTCTGACCTCGGACTTAATAACATTTAGACTTTACAATAAACAATAACATAACCGACTTCGGACCTCCGACCTCGGACTTAAATAACAACATAGAAATGGAAACACAAACATTCGCAGAAAAAATATCAAAAGCACCTGATTTTCTGCCTATTAACGGAACAGATTATATCGAATTTTATGTAGGTAATGCTAAGCAGGCCGCTCATTACTATAAAACGGCATTTGGTTTTCAAAGTTTAGCTTACGCCGGGCCAGAAACCGGTGTGCGCGATCGTGCATCTTATGTATTACAACAGGGTAAAATCAGGCTAATTTTAACTACAGCACTAAAATCTGATCATCCCATATCAGAACATGTTAAAAAGCATGGCGATGGTGTAAAAGTATTGGCACTTTGGGTAGATGATGCTTATAGTGCCTTTGAAGAAACTACAAAACGTGGTGCCAAGTCCTATATGGAGCCTAAAACATTAACAGATGAACATGGCGAAGTTAAAATGAGCGGCATTTACACTTACGGCGAAACGGTGCACATGTTTATTGAACGTAAAAACTATCATGGAACTTTTATGCCAGGTTACCGTGTTTGGGAAAGCGATTATCAACCTGCTGATGCCGGTCTGTTATACATTGATCATTGTGTGGGCAATGTGGGTTGGAACCGGATGAACGAAGCCGTACAATGGTATGAGGATGTAATGGGATTCGTAAATATTTTATCTTTTGATGATAAGCAGATTAATACTGAATATTCGGCTTTGATGAGTAAAGTAATGAGTAATGGCAACGGTTTTTCAAAATTCCCGATCAATGAGCCTGCAGAAGGTAAAAAGAAATCACAGATTGAAGAGTATCTGGAATATTACGAGGGCGAAGGCGTTCAGCATATTGCCGTAGCGACAAAAGATATTGTTAAAACCGTTAAAGAATTAAAATCACGTGGTGTTGAATTTCTAAGCGCTCCACCAGAAGCCTATTATGATATGATGCCTGAGCGTGTAGGCAAAATTGACGAAGAAATAGCCTTATTGGAAAGCCTGGGTATTTTGGTGGATTGTGATGAAGAAGGTTATCTTCTACAGATTTTCACCAAGCCAGTTGAAGACCGTCCTACTCTTTTCTTCGAGATTATTCAGCGTAAAGGTGCGCAGAGTTTTGGTGCCGGTAATTTTAAAGCCTTATTTGAATCGCTGGAACGTGAGCAGGAATTGAGAGGTAATTTATAGTGTAATAGTAATTCCGTCATCTCGAGCGGAGTGCAACGTAGTCGAGAGATCTGCTCAGATAGATCTCTCCATTTCGCTTCGCTTCATCCGATAGCTATCGGATCGAGATGACGGCTAATTATCACCTACAACACCTCCCCTAAATGTTTATAATTCGATTTTATTGTATCCAGAACTTCGCTCATTTTTCCACCGAGCATTAATTTCGCCATCGATTCGGTCATGCCTTTAACCTGTGCCCATTCTATTTTTGGCGGCATGGCCAGAGCATTCGGATTGGTCATGATATTTAACAAAACAGGACCATTTTCAATCAACGCATGACTAATGGCTGTTTCCACTTCTTCAGGTTTGGTTACCGTTATTCCTTTAAATCCCATAGCCTGTGCCACCAAGGCAAAATCAGGGTTGATCATATCTGTTTCATTGTCAGGCAAACCATCAACCTCCATTTCCAGTTTTACCATGCCTAAAGCCCTGTTGTTAAATACAATCAGTTTCACCGGCAGGTTATATTGCTTAATGGTAGCCAGATCCCCTAAAAGCATCGATAAGCCACCATCACCACACAGCGCAATGACCTGTTGTGCCGGATGCGCCAATGCAGCACCAATGGCCATCGGCATCGCATTCGCCATGGAGCCATGGTTAAAAGAACCCAGCATTTTGCGTTTACCCGTTCCGTCTATAAAACGTGCTCCCCAAACGCAGCACATCCCGGTGTCTACCGTAAAAATGGCATCATCAGCCGCTAAGCGGTTTATGGTTTCGGCCACAAATTCGGGTTGTATTTTATTTTCCTCACCCTGATCTTTAACATAAACCTGCTGTCTTTCCTTCACTTTCTGATAAAATTCTAATTGAGATTTTAAAAAATCATCGTTTTTCTTTTCCGTAAGCAGCGGCAATAATGCAGTTATCGAATCGCTGATATTGCCACACAAACCCATGGTAAGTTTAGCTCTCCTGCCCAAACGTTCGGGTTTTTCATCAATTTGCACAATTTTGTTCTTAACAGGCATAAAATTTACATAAGGAAAATCGGTCCCCAGTAAAAACACCACATCAGCCTCGTGCATGGCATGGTAGCCGGATGGTTGCCCTAAAAGCCCTGTCATCCCTACCTCGTAAGGATTATTGTATTGGATCCCCATCTTCCCCCTGAAAGAAAACCCCACAGGCGCTTTTAGTTTAGCGGCTAACGCGACCACCTCATCATGTGCTTCGGCGGCACCTATGCCACAGTAAATCATAATTTTCTTTTCACCATTAAGCAGTTCTGCTAAACCTTTCAACTCCTGATCAGACGGACGGATGACAGGCTTATTGGTGAATAATTGCATAGAAGTTACGCTTTCCACCGCATCCAGTTGGGCTACATCGCCGGGCAGGCCAAAAACAGCAACACCTTTTTTATGAATGGCATGCTGAACAGCTGTTTGAAACATCCTGGGCACCTGCTCGGCAGTAGTGGCTACCTGGTTATAGTAACTGCAATCGTCAAATAATTTGATGGTATTGGTTTCCTGAAAAAAGTCCATCCCAAATTCACCAGTCGGAATGGTTGAGGCAATCGCAATTACCGGAACATGGCTTCGGTGTGCATCGTAGAGGCCATTAATCAAATGCACGTGGCCTGGTCCACAACTACCCGCACAACAGGCAATCCCGTCAAGTTCAGCCTCGGCTGCGGCAGCAAAAGCCCCCACCTCTTCATTGCGTACGTGGATCCACTTTATCTTGCCATTTCTTCTTACTGCGTCATTAAAATAATTCAAACTATCTCCTGTAACGGCATAAATTCTTTTTACACCAACCTCAACCAGCATTTCAACCAGTTGTTCTGCAACATTTTTACCCATGAAAATATTTTTAAATGATGGATTTTATATAGCTAATAAATAGCAGAAACTGATGTATTGTTTTATCCTAAAAGCAAAAAGAACCAATCTGACCTTGAAAAGACTTTAGATCAAATGTAACATCAGTAAAGCGATGATAGCTGCATGAAGTTTCTTCACTAAAACTTCATAAATGAAGTGCACCTTTGAAATAACAAAACACGAAGCGATTTCAATTTTGTTAAATTCTAAAAACTCATAATTAGTTTTTTAGTTTTCCGGTTACCCTTATCTGATACCTCATGTATTGCAAAATACATGAGGTTTTTTTATTTAAATTTTACAAAGCGATACACTTGCAATCGCTTTATTTCTAAAAAAGCAATAACTTACATTTAATATTAACATAGTTAAATTATGCTCACCAAAGTATTAGGAATATTTGTGATCGTCTGTTGCGGAGCTTTAAAAATGCCGCTTAAGGAAATAAGCAGAGCGGCATTGCAGGCTAAAACCAATTTTGTTCAAAGTCCACAACCATTAAGACCGATGTTAAATGACACCACCAACAGGCGAAACACAGTTTACGTAAAAAATATTAAATATACACGTGATGGCGATTTGGGAACATTTGCCAAAATCACTTTCAAAAACACAACCAAAGAAACAATAACCGATATTTCATTTATCTTGGATGGTCATGTACCTAAAGGTTGTAATAAGTCTTACGAAATAAAGCAGAAAATTAACCTAAAACCTAATCAATTACTCACCATCTCCCAGCGTTTAGCTGAAGATGATTGCGAGGCTCACGTCATTAAAAACATTCGAATCAGATTCACTATAAATGTTAATTTTACGCTCGATTAAAGGCTTGCTTTAGAAAACACTAAGGGCTTGTATATAAAGACTGATACTAATTTGCATCTTTTATTCAGCACTTTCTTTAAGCATTTGATAAAGATCGGTCGCGCCGCCGTCAAATTTGGTTCCGTTTACATAAAATGAAGGGGTTCCGTTTACACCACTTCGTACGCCACTATCAAAATCATCTTCTATTTTTCGTTTAATCTCTTCTGAAGCACTATCTTTCTGAAATTGCTCTAAATCCAACCCAATGGTTTCGGCAAGTTCGTCAAATAGCTCAGCATTTAAGCGGTACTGGTTTTCATAAAGTGCATCGTGCATTTCCCAAAACTTACCTTGTAAACCCGCAGCTTCTGCCGCTATTGCAGCCGGAAAAGCAAATTCATGTGCATTTGTTAAAGGGAAATGGCGAAAAACAAATCTGATCTGATGGCCAAACGTTTCCTCAATTTCTTTCATAATCGGGTGGGTATTGCCACAATATGGACACTGATAATCACCAAACTCAACAATGGTAATACTTGCAGACTCATCTCCCTGAATATGATCCTGATGGTTTATTTCGGGTTTTAATATACTCATGGCTTATTTCTTATTTAATTCTTCCAATGCATCCAAAATACCATCCGCACCAGGATTAACGGCCACCGGTGACAAATAGCTCCAGGCAATTTTACCCGCCTTGTCAATCACAAACAAGGCCCGTTTACTCTCTCCAACTTCATCATCATATACGCCATAAGCTTTAGACACAGCACCTTTTGGTTCAAAATCAGCCAATAGCGGGAAATGTAGTTTTCGATTTTCTTCAAAAGCCAAATGGCACCAGAAACTATCAACAGACACACCAAAAATCTGCGCATCATATTTGTTAAAATACTTGAGCATTTCGTTATAAAGTGCCATCTGGTCGCTGCATACCGGACTCCAATCGGCAGGATAAAAAGCGAGTATCACATTTTTTCCTTTAAAATCCTTAAGTTTTATTTTCTGATCGGGGGTAGCATTTAATTCGAAATCTGGTGCGGTATCGCCTTTTTGTAACATATTAGCAAGCTTAAAATGTAAATCATTAATAGAACAGTACTAAAACCGTCTTGTTTTGTAACAAATTTTAACCCAATTTTTGCCTTTTGATTAAATAAGACTGCAGGATTGGATAAAAACCCTCCTTTATATTGGCATCAATTAAGTCGATTTTGTATTGAGCACATTTTAGCATAATCTGCTGCCGGTAAGTAGAAACCGCTGCGACATAATTCTCCTTTACCTGACTGGTATGGACTTTAATCGTTTCTCCGGTTTCCATATCAATAAACTGGTAAGGGCGGTTTTCAAAATTAAAATCTACCTCTTTCGTTTTATCAACCACATTAAAAACCACTACCTCATGTTTATTAAACTTCAGGTGTTGCAGTGCATCAAAAAACTGATCGGTTTTATCGGCACTGGTTTGGGTGTTAAACAGGTCACTAAAGATAATCACCAGAGAACGTTTATGGATCAGTTCTGACACCTGGTGCAGCGCCTCACTTAGATTGGTCCGTGCATTTACCTTTGGTTGCTGGAGCAGTTCTTCCAGCTGGGCAAATAAATATTTCTGATGTACCGTAGTGGATTTTGCAGTAGAATTGAACAAGATCTCATCGGTAAATAAGCTCAGTCCAAAAGCATCCCGTTGTTTCTTTAACAGGTACATTAAAGATGCCGCAGCCTGTATAGAAAATATCAATTTATTGTCTTTAGGCTGGGGGAAGTACATGGATGAGGAAACATCAATCACAAACTGACAACGCAGGTTAGTTTCCTCTTCGAAACGTTTGCTGTACAGTTTATCGGTTTTAGCATATAATTTCCAGTCGATATTTTTAACGTTATCTCCGTTATTATATTGACGGTGTTCGGCAAACTCAACTGAAAAGCCATGAAAAGGACTTTTATGCAGGCCGGTAATAAAGCCCTCTACCACTTGCCGGGCAAGCAATTCTAAATTACCATAACTTGTTTCGTTCTCGTAGTTTACAACCTGCATATGGTAAAGCTAATAAAATACTTGTACAAAAATCAGGTTTGGATGGCGAAAATATATTTTATCAATAAGCATAGTTCTGAGGTGCAGGAATATTTTTAAGTGATTTGGAAAGCAATTGCAGTACTTAAAGGCTCATGTAGCCCCGCCCCCGCTTCTGCCGATTGAAAAAACCGGCATCTCGCTACGGTCGGGTTTAGGTGGCCAAGATTGTGCAACTGTCAGTGGTAAATAAACCCGATGGTAGTGGTAGTTGCAGCCTTTATGCAGGCACTATAGTGGGACAGCGGGACTGAAAATGCAATAAAAACTGGACAAACATTTCCCAAAACAATTAAAATTATTTGAATATCCAACGCAAAACCTTTTGTATTTTGAATATATAAACTGATATACTCCAATCTATTGTTTATTTAAAATATCCAGAATTGGCTGAAGCTCAGCTTTTATTTCTGCATATGACAGTACTAATGACGTATTCGGCTTTATTATGGCTTTAATCACCTTATTGCCAGACAAATAATAACGGTTTTCTATGCTATTCTTAATTTTAAAATCTTTCAAATAAATCGGCTTATCGTAAACCGTCTCTTTTTTATAAAAGAAAAATAAGTTTTTGTTGTTAAAGTAGTAATCAATTTCAGCCTTTCCGGTTTCACCATAAAAAACACAATGTATTTTTTTAAGTGCAGCTTTATTGTAATAGCCGGTCACCACACCACCCTCTGCCGACATGCCGAAAGCATCTTTCGTTTTCTTTTTATAAAATTTCAGTTGATTATTGATTAATGTAAAATCTGATTTGATTTTCTTGATTCCAGCCACGCTATCTATAGTATCGTTAACTGAATTTTTATAAGCGGGAAAAGTATTATAGCTACTGCAAATAATGGCTATCAATAATATTAAAAATCCTTTTAAGCTACTTTTCATTTTTTTAAGTCTGTATTACCAAGTGAATTAGAAAATTAATACGCTAGACAGGCTTAAAATAATTAAAATTCTTATTGCTTCAAATCCTTGACAATCCAAACTTTTAAGATATAGAGTAATTAATCACTACATATATTCAATATCTGTCCATAAAAAACCGGCATCTCGCTAAGGTCGTGCTCCTGCAACAGTAGGGGTTTAAGTGGGTACCGAAGCGCTACAATCCGTGGTAAATAAACCCGATGGTAGTGGTAGCTGCCGGCCTCGCGCAGGCACTACAAACGGACAGCGGGACTGAAAATGCGATGAAAAACTGAACGCACATTTCCTAAAACAATAAAATCAATTTAAACAACTAACTCAAAATCTTTTTTTTTCGACATATAACAAAAAAGACCTCGCAGGTTTTGAAACCTGCAAGGTCTAAATATTCAGATTAAAAATTTATCCAAACAGTTTTATTAAATATTATTTCTTAGCAATCTTATATAAATGTCCGTTATCGGTTACTGAATAAAGTGCTCCATCTTTTTCTACCATATCTCTGAAACGTTCGCCTTTACCTTCCAATAAACGCTCTTCGCCAACAATTTTATCATTTTTGATCACCAGTCTGATAATATGAGAGCCGCCTAAACCGCCTACAAATAAATTACCTTTCCATTCGGCTATGCTGTTGCTGTTGTAAAAAGCAATACAACCGGGAGAAATACTTGGATTCCAGTAATAAACCGGTTGTTCCATTCCTTCTTTTTGCTGAATGCCATCTCCTACTTTTTTACCGCTGTATTCTGTTCCGTAGGTAATAATCGGCCAGCCATAATTTTTTCCCGGTTTAATAATGTTTACTTCATCACCACCTTTAGGTCCAAATTCGGCTTCCCATAAATCGCCCGTTTGAGGGTTAATGGCCAAACCATCCGGATTACGGAGACCATAGGCATAAATTTCAGGTCGGGCATTGGCTTTAGCTGCAAACGGGCCGTTTGCAACCGCTTTTCCGTCTGGGGTAAGGTGCAAAATTTTACCCAATGAAGAATTTAAATATTGTGCCTGTATTCTGATATCGTTACCAGAACGTTCGCCTGTACTTACAAATAAATTTCCGTTTTTATCAAAAACAATTCTCGATCCGTACTGAAGTTTGCCTGTATAAGCTGGCGTAGCACGGTAAATAATGGTCTGGTTTTCTATCGAAGTTTCGTTTGCAGCCAGTTTACCTTTGGCTATGGCTAATAAAACGCCTTTATCCTGTGGCTCTGAATAAGCCCAGTAAATCATTCTATTTTTGGCAAAGTTTGGGTCTAAAGTTACATCCAGTAAACCACCCTGACCGGATGGATCTACTTTTGGTAAACCGGTAATCTTTTTACTTAGTTCACCATTGGCATTTAAAATTACCATAGTACCTTGTTTTTGGGTAATTAAAAACCGGCCATCAGGAAGTACAGATATGGCCCATGGATTTTCCAATTTTTCATTGATGACTGTAAAATCCAAAGGTGTTTTGGTTTTTACGCCTGCAATTCTGGTCTGCCCGGCAAAAGCTGGCTTATAATCAGCAGATGGAGGGTTAGTTTCAACCGGATTTTGCGCCGATACACAAGCAATATTTGCACAGTTTAGGGCCAGGCCTCCCAATAAAATCACTAAAGTTTTATTATTAAATAATTGAATCGACATGATGGTTAGTTTTTTGATTAAAGAAACAAAATTATGTTTGCAATAAAAAACCCAAATTCCTGATATGAACCTGGGTTTTAAATATGTTACAAGCCTTTCGGCCCTGATGTATCTGCTTTAACTTAAATTAAGCCAATTGCTTGTTTAATTTTTCTGCTAATACCGATTTTGGAACAGCGCCAACTTGTTTGTCAACCACTTCGCCACCTTTAAAGTATAATAAAGCAGGGATATTACGGATACCAAACTGCATTGAAATTTGAGGGTTGTTATCAACGTTTACTTTTCCAACTACCGCTTTACCATCATATTCTTTAGCGATCTCTTCTACAACTGGACCAACCATGCGACAAGGGCCACACCATTCTGCCCAAAAATCTACTAATACGGGTTTATCTGATTTTAATACAAGCTCCTCGAAGTTTGCATCTGTGATTTCTAATGCCATAATTATTTTTTTTATGTTCAAATATATGTATTCAATTGTAATGCCACCAATTCTGTAATGCCAATTTGACATTATTTTAGTAATTGTGCTGAGCGCTTAGCGGCTGGCGTTGAGCGTAAAGATCATTCGAAAACGCTTAGGGCCAAACGCAGAACGCTAATTCAATTTATAGTTTACAACATTCATTCCCATTAATTGTTCTAAGAACTTGTTGTTGGGGTTTATTTTTAAATTCTTCGAAGGCAAATCAAGCATAATCTGTTTTTCGCTATCAAAAACAGCAAAATTAAGCTGGCAGTTTTGCTGCTCGGAATTTGCCTTATTGTCTGCTAATATGGCCTCAATTTCTCTCATTAACTGATCGTTAACCCGCTCTATGGGTACCTGGATAGTTAAACTTTTCGCTAATTTATCACGCAGTTCGGACATGAGATTAATTGCGGTGATTTTAAATTCCCAATCGCCGGCTTTTCCGAAACGTTCGCCTACCCTTCCCCTGATCTGTAAGAAATACCCCTCGGTTAAAAATGATTTAAACTTTAAAAAATCTTCGCCAAACAAAGCCATTTCGCAGGCATCATCATAATCTTCAAAAACAAATGTTCCAAAAGGTTTACCTGTTTTGGTAATCCGTTGCGATGCCGTTACCACCAGTCCGCCTACACAAAGCTCGCGGTTTTTCAGTTTTTCAAATTCGGCCAAAACCTCTTCGTTGCTATCGCCCATACGTACCTTATTGATGATACTAAGCTGCCGAACACTATTGGTACAAAATTTATCGAGTTCGAGTTTATAGTTATCCAACGGGTGACCGGAAAGGAAAATCCCGATTGCATCTTTTTCATATTTCAACCGGTCCATTAAGGCCCATTCTGGTGAAACAGGCAAACTTGGCTCTAAAATCAGATCGGCCTTTGAGCCACCAAAGAGCGATGCCTGCGAAGTGCTTTCATTGTTTTGAAAATCGTTGGCATATTTAATAATTTTTTCAATGCCGTTCATTTTGTCATTTGGGCCAATATAAAAATACTGTGCCCTGTGCCCGCCAAATGCATCGAAAGCACCGCTGTATACAAAACTTTCGTACGCTTTTTTATTTACGATACGCGTATTGGAACGCTTGGCAAAGTCATAAACGCTGGCATAAGGTCCATTGGCTGAGCGTTCTTCGATTATACTTTCTACAGCCTTCTCACCCACACCTTTAACAGCCGACATCCCAAAACGGACTTCACCTTTGGCATTTACCGAGAATTTAAGATCAGATTCGTTTACATCGGGGCCTAATACGGTAACACTCATCTGGCGACACTCTTCCATAAAGAAAGCCACCTGCTTAATATCGCTCATGTTATTGGACAGTACTGCAGCCATATATTCGGCAGGATAATGTGCCTTCAAATAAGCCGTTTGATAAGCAATCCATGCGTAACAGGTAGAGTGCGATTTGTTGAAGGCGTAAGATGCAAATGCTTCCCAATCCTTCCAGATTTTTTCTAAAACGGTAGCATCATGACCTTTTTCCGAAGCCTGTTTTACAAACTTAGGTTTCATTTTATCCAAAACGTCTTTCTGTTTTTTACCCATGGCCTTCCGCAAAACGTCGGCCTCGCCCTTGGTAAAGCCAGCCAGCTTTTGCGATAAAAGCATTACCTGCTCCTGGTAAACCGTAATTCCGTAAGTTTCCTTTAAATATTCTTCGCAGGCATCCAGATCATACTTAATTTCTTCCTCGCCATTTTTACGGCGAACGAAACTCGGAATGTATTCCATTGGCCCCGGGCGGTATAAGGCATTCATGGCAATTAAATCGTCAAAAACCGTAGGTTTAAGCTCTTTCATGTATTTCTGCATCCCCGGACTCTCGTACTGGAAAATACCGATGGTTTCACCACGCTGGAAAAGTTCATACGTCATTACATCATCAATCGGGAAATTATCGGGATTGAGGTCGATACCATGTCGTTTCTTTACCAGTTTCACTGTATCCTTAATCAGGGTTAAGGTTTTTAACCCCAGGAAGTCCATTTTTAATAAACCGGCGCTTTCTACAACCGAGTTATCAAATTGGGTAACATATAAATCAGAATCTTTAGCTACGGATACGGGAACAAAATTGGTAATATCACTCGGTGTAATAATCACACCGCAGGCGTGGATCCCCGTATTCCGCAACGATCCTTCCAAAACCTGTGCCTGCTGAATGGTTTCGGCACTTAAATCTTTCTGACTGCCCAGGTGTTTCAGTTCTACAACTTTCTCATATTCATCAGGCCGTAAAGCATCTTTTAAGCTTTTCTCGTCGAGATTAAAGATTTTGGCCAGCTTCATGTTCGGAATCAGCTTGGCAATTTTATCGGCCTCAAACAATGGCAAATCTAATACGCGCGCAGTATCGCGGATAGACGATTTGGCGGCCATGGTACCATAAGTAATAATCTGCGCTACCTGGTTGGCACCATATTTATTAATTACATAATCCATTACACGGCCACGCCCCTCATCATCAAAATCGATATCAATATCGGGCATGGATACACGGTCGGGATTTAGAAAACGCTCAAAAAGGAGATCATATTTAATCGGGTCGATATTGGTAATCCCAAGGCAATAAGCTACCGCCGAACCTGCAGCTGAACCCCTGCCTGGCCCTACTGATACATCAAGGTTACGCGCCTCGGCAATAAAATCCTGTACAATCAAAAAATAACCCGGATAACCGGTTTTTTCTATCGTGGCCAACTCAAAGTCCAGACGTTCAATTACACCATCGGTTAAGGTTCCGTAGCGTCGTTTTGCACCTTCGTAGGTTAAGTGCCTTAAAAATTTATTCTCCCCACGTTTACCGCCATCGGCTTCATCTTCTGCAACCAAAAATTCTTCAGGAATATCAAATTTAGGTAACAGTACCTCTCGGGCCAGTTTATAGGTTTCAACTTTATTCAGAATATCCTGAATATTTAAAATCGCTTCGGGCAGATCAGCAAAAAGTGCCTTCATTTCATCAGCCGATTTGAAATAGTATTCCTGGTTAGGTAAACCATAACGATAACCACGGCCGCGGCCTATTGGTGTGGCTTGCTTTTCGCCGTCTTTTACACAGAGTAAAATATCGTGTGCATTCGCATCTTTCTTATTTACATAATAAGTATTGTTGGTTGCCACCAGTTTAACGGCATGTTTACGGGCAAAAGCAATCAATGTTTCGTTTACCCGGTCTTCATCTTCCTGTTTATGGCGCATTACCTCTAAATAGAAATCGTCGCCAAACATTTCCTTCCACCAGATCAACGCCTCTTCTGCCTGGCTTTCGCCCATGTTTAAGATCTTACTGGAAATCTCACCACCGAGGTTACCCGATAAAACAATGATATCTTCCTTATATTGCTCAATAATCTGCCTGTCGATACGGGGTACGTAATAGAAACCCTTGGTATAAGCAATGGACGACATTTTGGCGAGGTTATGATAGCCCCTTTTATTTTTAGCGAGCAATACCATCTGGTAGCCGTTGTCTTTTGCCGTACGGTCTAAATGGTTTGTACACACGAAAAACTCTACCCCTACTATGGGTGTCATCACCACTTCAGTAGGGCGCTCGCCCGCTTCAATAGCAGCAGCGTTTTTAGCTTCGGCAGCCTTGTTATGGTTTAAAACATGGTTAACAAAGTGGAAAGCTCCCATCATATTGGCATGATCGGTCATGGCTACAGCAGGCATTTTCTGTGCGGCAGCGGCTTTTACCAGATCAGAAATGCTGATGGTACTCTGTAATACCGAAAACTGCGTATGATTATGCAAATGCACAAAAGTTGCCGCAGCAAGCTCTTGTTTATTATCGGCCAGTGTTTGTTTAGAAATTCCGCTGCCTTCGGTTTTCTGCTGGCGTTTTCGGATTTCATCGGATGCGGCCTTTAAATTGATGTGTTTTAATCCAATGCCTTCAATTAGGCCAGGGTTTACCTCCCTAAAACGAGGGAAATATTCTACATCAACAAGCAGTTCTTCTTTTTTGAAAACCTCTCTCTTGATCAGCTCTAGAAAACAACGCGTAGTTGCCTCCACATCGGCAGTAGCATTGTGGGCTTCATTAAATGGTTCACCAAATAAATAAGAATGCAATTCGGTTAAGGTTGGCAATTTAAATTTACCACCCCTACCTCCGGGCAATTGTAAAAGTTGTGCGGTAACTTCGGTACAGGTATCTAAAACAGGTATTTCGGCCAGGCGGTTGGCTACACCGAAACGGTGAAACTCGCAGCCCATAATGTTCACATCGAAACCAACATTTTGCCCGACGATAAATTTGGCTTTGTTTAAAACTTCGTTAAACCTGGCCAACATTTCGTCGAAACCAATCCCCTGCTCCATCGCAAGTTCGGTAGAGATGCCATGGATCCGCTCTGCATCATATGGAATGTTAAACCCCTCTGGTTTTACCAGATAATCCTGATGTTCAACCAATCTCCCCATCTCATCGTGCAGCTGCCAGGCAATCTGTATACAACGTGGCCAGTTATCCGTATCGGTAATGGGTGCATTGTAATTGCGGGGCAAACCCGTGGTTTCAGTATCAAAAATTAAGTACATATGGTGCGGCAAAGAATTAACCGTTGTAAAATAATAACGGTTTTTCAAAAATAGGGAATTTGAGGGTTGAAGTTGTCAGTAAATTATCAACAAAATATAACAGAACTGAAGTAAGGATAAACTTATCATCTCCATTCAATAGGTCTCTGTTTTTTGGAAATGAATATTCAGCTTTTCATCGGGTCTTCAGCCCCGCTATACGCTTTACTACGTGTTCGCTACTATCGGGTTTAGATAACAAAATGCGGTGATCAAAACTTCAAAAAGCACATTTAAAAAGCGAATGCAATAAATCTTTAAATAGTTATTCTTTGCAAAAAGGAGCTAATTCTCCTAAAAGAAGTCGTCTTCTCGACCGAAATGCAGTGTAGTGGAAAGATCTACTTTACACAGATTTCTCTACTTCGCTGTAGCCGAGCAACGTCCGGTTCCCTTACCATTGATAGAATCCAGTAGTATGCGCGGGTATGACGATCTCTCGCGAAATATTACCTAATCAAATTTTAGATGTCAACCGTATTGATTTTTATATAATAAATTATCCCTCAGAATGGTAAACATTTTAGTAATGCGAAACTGAAAACCGCCAACTTAAAATTTGTTAAAAATGTTGCTGGCCCACCAACTCATTCATCTTGTATCCTTTTCCTGAGATTTATTTACGATTGATAGTACCAGAGTCCGCGCCACCTAAACCCGACAGCAGCGGCAGCGCCCGATTCTTCATCGGGCCTATAGCGAATGGCGTGACTGCATACACCCAAACACTTCTGCAATTGCTTTCCACAACAAATTGATAAATTTTTAGCACTTAAAACAATGAGAAGATTCTTCGCTACGCTCAGAATGACAAGTGAGCAGGTTAAAAATGTTCCTGACTAACCAACTCGCTTACTTCGTATCCCTTTTGCCTGCACCTTTCAATAATTTGTACCAATAAATCGGCTTCCATTTTTGGTTCACGGGCCATAATAAAGAGGTATTTTTCATCAGGATGCCCTACAACCACATAACTATAATCATCAGCCAGCTCTATGATCCAATAACCGATTTTAAAAGGCCATAAAAACTGAGCTTTCATATCGCCATCAGCTTTCTCTTCGTCAAAAAATAGTTTTGAAGTGATCGATTTTTCTTCGGGTTTGCCATCCTTATGGTAAGTCGTATAGACATCAAAATGATCATCGTCTGCCAATGTGTATGTTTCGGTAGTCTGTTTCCAATTTTTATCCATCAGAGTTGGTATAGAATATAACGAATACCATTTACCCTCAAAGGCTTTATAATCGATATTAGAAATGGGTTTGTTTTCCATAATTTATGAGCACAAAAATTGCAGTTTATTAATTACTAAGTAAACCCGGATTAAATTATAAAGTTTTGAAATGCATTTTTTAACCTTATATTTATTTATACCTTCGACAGGTATTTAACGAAAGCGAACCAAAAAGTATAGATATATGAAAGTAACCGTTGTTGGCGCAGGCGCAGTTGGTGCCACTTGTGCAGATCATATTGCCCGCAAAGAATTGGCGAACGAACTTGTATTACTGGATATTAAAGAAGGTTTTGCGGAAGGTAAGGCAATCGACATGATGCAAACCGCTACCCTTTTAGGCTTCGATACCCAAATTACAGGCGTAACGAACGATTATAGTAAAACTGCTGGTTCGGATGTGGTGGTAATTACTTCGGGTTTGCCACGTAAACCTGGGATGACCCGTGAAGAACTCATTGGCATTAATGCGGGGATTGTTAAGGGCGTTGCCGAAAATATTTTAAAATTCTCTCCAGAGGCAATCTTTATCGTGATCAGTAATCCGATGGATACGATGACCTACCTGGCTTTAAAATCGTTGGGTTTAGCCAAAAACCGTATTATTGGTATGGGGGGAACCTTAGATAGTTCACGTTTCAAATTTTATTTATCACAGGCTTTAAACTGTAATCCGAACGATTTACAGGGTTTTGTAATTGGTGGCCATGGTGATACCACCATGATTCCATTAACCCGTTTAGCCACTTACCAAAGTTTACCGGTAAGTAATTTATTGGATAAAGCTACGCTTGATCAGGTCGCTTCAGATACGATGGTTGGTGGTGCTACCTTAACAGGTTTAATCGGAACATCGGCCTGGTATGCACCAGGTGCTGCAGGTGCGGCGCTGGTTGAAGCCATTTTACGCGATGAGAAAAAACTATTTACCTGCTGCGTTTCGCTTGAAGGAGAATACGGACAGGAAGATATCTGTTTAGGTGTACCGGTAGTTATCGGCCGTAGCGGTTGGGAAAAAATCATCGATTTTAAATTAACAGAAGATGAACAGGCGGCATTTAACAAAAGTGCCGATGCGGTAAGAAACATGAACAGTGTACTGGCAGAAATGAAACTGGTTTAAAATTATTGAATCGTCATTGCTGAGAAGGCTTTTTCAGCCGGCGAAGCAATCTTAAAACGATCGATACTAGCCAGCGCTTTAAGATTGCTTCGCCGTTCCTCCCCGGCATATCGTCACCCTGAACTTGTTTCAGGGTCTTCTAATCGAGTTGAAGATTTTTTCTCAAAATATTAAAAGAAGCTTTAATCATTGAATATCAAATACATAGATAATATATTAACTGATACACACAACATCAGCACCTACCATAAAATTCCGATTTTGGATGGTTTAGAGTTGTTAAATGCTAAAAAACATACTATTGATTTCCCCTTTCATACGCACAATAATTTCAATATTACGCTGATCTTAAATCAGACCTTTTACACAAAACTAAACGATAAATTTTTACAGGCACCAACCGGTACGCTATCCATTACCAACCCGAACGAAGTACATGCAACCCCATGCGACAATAAACTGGGCAACACATTTTTTACGTTTTACGTTGCGCCTGATGTGCTCAAAACCTTAAACAAAGGCCATGATGTTTTTTTTGAAGATAAAATCATTTACGATCGTGACCTGGTGAACCGCTTCCATTATTTATCAGAACACTTTAGCAATCCAGCGCTTAATCTCGAAAAGGAGTTATTAAATGTTCTGGAAAAACTGGTTGCCCGTTATGCTTCAAGTATGTATTTTAGTGAGCAGAAAACGGTGTTATTTCAAGATTTTATCAGCGAAAATTTAATGGAAAAATTTTCGTTAACCGACACCGCAAAACGTTTCGGATTGGACAAATATAAATTTCTGCGTTTATTTAAACACGAAACAGGCTTAACCCCAAACCATTACATCCTTTTACAGCGGATAGAAAAATGCAAAAAACTGCTCAATAAAGAAACTGATTTAATGGAGGTTGCCATCGAAAACGGCTTTTATGATGTGGCGCACTTCTCCAGGCATTTCAAAAGATTTACCGGCGTAACACCATCCGAATATAAAAAGGCTTAAATCCAATTGCAATATCGTACAACAGATCAAGGCATTTAAGCTTTAATTTTGCTGTCATATCTCACAAAAAAATGAAGAAATATAGCTTTATCACCCTAATTATTTTATTTTTCAGTCTCACAGTACAGGCGCAAGCAGGTCAACACCTCATTCCGATCAAAATAGATAGAACGACTACCGATTTAAATATCAAACAGGGCGAAGAGACTTCATTCAGCTTCCAGTTAAAAAAAGATTTTTACTATTCGATCACTGTTGAGCAAAAAGGAATAGATGTTACGATCGCATTAAAAGATCATCATGGCAAAACCATACAGGAAGTAGATTCGCCAAACGGCCGTTTCGGCAGCGAAAAAATCGTCTTCTCACCAGATAGCACGAACTATTTTATCCTTACGGTTAAACCACTATCCGAAAGCACCAATTCAAAAGAGGGCCTGTATTCGGTTGTGGTACAAAGCCCGCCAAAAAAGTTAAAAAACATCAGCTACAAAGCCCTCCAACAGGATTTTGATATCCTGAAAAATGCTTTCATAGAAACCCATATTGGCTTGTGGTACAATACCTACACGCAATTTGATAGCCTCTGCAATGTACAAAAAAGCAAAATAAAAGATCAAATGAACGCTTTGGATTTTTACCAGATCATTGCGCCGGTAGTTACCTATACCAAAGAGGGTCATTGTGCAATCCAGACTTCCGAAGAAACGAGTAATTACATCAGGCAACATGGTCAGTATTTTCCTTTTTTAGTGAAGATTCTGGATAAAAAAGTTTATATCCTCAACGATCTGGACCATTACAAAACCAAAGGAATGTCAATTTCTAAAATTAATGGAAATAGCATTGAAAGTATTCTGGAGAAGTTTTTAACGATAGAACCGGCCGATGGTTATAATATGACAAGTAAATACCGCTGGATAGAAACAGCTTTCTCCAAATATTACCTGCGTTTTTTCGAACAGCAGCCCATTGCCTTTGATCTCGAACTGGTTAATCCCAAAACCGGTGAAAAGATTAACTATAATCAGATTCCGGCTTTAACTTTTAAACAATATGGAAAATTCGTAGCAAAAGAAACAAAATTTATCCCAAACTATAACTTTAAGGAACCTGCTGCATTAAAGATAGATACATTAAACAGCATAGCAACACTAACCGTTAATACTTTTTCTACCAACAGTTACCCAGGTGGCAGAAAAGGTTTTAAAGAATTTTTGGCAAAGAGTTTTCAGAACATTGCCGATCGTAAAATAAAACATCTGATTATTGACATCAGGAAAAATGAAGGCGGTGCGCAAGCCATGGAAGACCACCTGATGTCGTACCTGGTCGGCCAAGAATATCCAAAATATAAATATGCCGAAATTCCATCTTTTACTTATTCGTTTTTAGATTATACAGCCTATCGGGATAAAAAATCGCGGGATGATTTTGAAAAGGAATTAAAAGCTGAATTTTACCACAGTACCGACGGGCGTTTTCTGGATCTCCCTGGAAAATATAAGAGCGACACCCCTCAAACCAATTATTTTAAAGGCAACTTGTATATCCTGATCAGTGGTTTATCTTTCTCCGGAGGATCAGAATTTGCCGCTTTAGCAAAAAACTATACCAGCGCCCGTTTTATCGGCGAAGAAACAGGAGGTGGCTATTATGGTAATACCAGTGGCTTTTTCATCAATTATACCTTACCCAATTCCAAATTAACCGGCCGTATCCCACTCATTAAATTTGTTATTGAAGAAAAACAAAACAGTATTCCATTTGGACATGGCTTAATGCCAGACGATGAAGTACAGCCAAAAATTGAAGAATATTTAAGCGGCTATGATGCAGAAATGGAACATGTAAAAACCATTATCAAAAACAAATAACGAACTCCTGACATGGTTTTCGGCTAATTAGCCTAATTTAGGCTTATAAATAGTTATTATGAAAGCCATCTCCATCCCCTTAAAACTAATCAACTTACAAGACGATGGCTTCCACCTTTTAGTGGAAGTTGTTGTTTTTAAGGAAAAACATCTTGCTGTTTTAGATACCGGGGCATCGCGGAGTGTTTTCGATAAATCATTGATCGAACAACATGTGTCAGAAACACTTCAGGTATCTGACGAAATTAATGCGGCTACCCTTTTTACCACTACCACCACTATCCAGGCTACTCTTCCTCAGCTAAAAATCGGTGCCTTAAAAATCAATAATTATGAAACCGTAGCTTTTGATCTGCAATCGGTTAGTGAAACCTACCAACAGTTTGGTCATCCGCCTGTTATGGGTATTATCGGCGGAGATATCTTAATGCAATATAAAGCTGTTATTAATTACCCGAAAATGGTACTTAGGCTGTATAAATAAATGTGACTTTTCTTTATGACATCAGTCATTTTTATTAACATATTTTAAATGATCTTTGAGTCTAATGAAAAAGTTGATCTCAATCTTTTGTGTTATTTTTTGGGCAGGATTAATTAGCGGAATTAGTTTTCTGGAAGCTCCTTTAAAATTCCAGGCGCCGGGAATTACCATCCCACTTGGCCTGGGTATCGGGCAACTGGTTTTTCAGGCACTTAACAAAATAGAAATTGTATTGCTCCTTATTATTTTAGCCTGCTCCTTACCGGCACCATTAAAAAACATTTGCAGTATTTTACTTTTCTCGGTAACCATACTGTTAATGGTTGATACTTTTTGGTTATTGCCATTACTCGATGAAAGGGCAAAACTGGTTTTGGCTCAACATCCCCCAGCTCAAAGTTATCATCATATTTTGTATATCGTTGTCGAAACGACCAAATTCCTGCTATTGATTACGCTAGGTTTCTTAAATTTAAAATCGCTGTACCATGAAAAAAGATATTCATAATAGCGCAGATATTATCGTTTTAGTGGATACTTTTTATAAAAATGTTGCGCTAAACCCACAGATCGGCCCGATATTTACCGATGTTGCTAAAGTAGATTGGACACACCACCTGCCCAAAATGTACGATTTTTGGGAAAGTATTCTTTTCGGGAGCGCTACTTATAAGGGCAACCCCATGCTAAGCCATTTTGCACTTAACGAACAAACGCCATTGCAGCGTGAACAGTTTGAGGTATGGAAAAATCTCTTTTTCCAAACAGTCGACAACCTGTTTACAGGCAGCAATGCAGCACTCATTAAACAAAAAGCTCAATCTATTGCCGATTTAATGCACTTTAAGATCAATGCCCCCTCAAAGATCAAAATTGTTTAGTTTAATTTACTTTGAGATCAACTGCTTTCTTTATAAATTTAGTTAACCAAACTAAATTCATGTTATGAAATTTCTCAAAATCTTTTTAAGTATTATTGCCGTACTGGCAGTAATCGTTATTGGAGGTAGTTTTTTTCTACCAAAAAGCTATTCCGTTAACCGGACGATCACCATCCTTGCACCAGACAGTATTATCTATAAAAATATTGCCGATTATCATGAATTCTACAAGTGGAACGCCTGGTCTAAAATGGATCCACAGGCCAAAATTACCATTACCGGTACTGTGGCGCAGCCAGGTCACTTGTACCAATGGAATGGAGAAAAAAGCGGCACCGGACAAATGCTGATCAATAAAGTAGCGGTAAATAAGATGGTTGACATGGAATTAAAATTCATTAAGCCTATGGAAAGCGTAGCAAAGAACCGCTTTGACATAGAAAAAGTTGAAAATGGAAATAAGGTAACCTGGACCATGAGCGGAGAAAGCAAAGGAATAATCAATAAATGGTTTTGCTTATTTATGGATAAAATGATCGGCAAAGATTTTGAAGAGGGGTTAAAATTCCTGAAAGAAAAATCGGAGAAAAGGGTTTAGCAGTTTTAACTAGATAATAAAGGATTGTCAGTCTTAAGCATAATTTATTTTATAATAATCAATAGCAATTAATTTTCATGTAAAAATCCCCTCCAGTGATCGTCATTGCTGTAAAGGTTTTCAGCCGACGAAGCAATCTTTACAGCAAAAATCACTAACATGAAAGATGGCTTCGTCGTTTCTCCTCTCAATGACGACCGAATTTGTATATTCTGCAGAGAGTTCTTTCTATCTTTTGAAGAACCCCCATCAAACAATTATCCCGGCTCGTGGTTAAAAAAGTATTGAAGTCGCTTAACCATCAATTAATATTTTGTAATTTCCTACTTTTTAGATTACTTGCCAGCAAATGAATTTATTACTTGTAGAAGATGAACCAAGTGTTGTATCTGTAATTTCGAGAGGTTTAGCAGATGAGGGATTTACCGTAAGTATTGCCCCTGATGGTTTAATCGGAAAACAAATGGCCTTAGAAAACCAGTTCGACCTGATTATCCTTGATATCATGCTACCTGGAATAAATGGCCTGGAACTCTGCAAAATCATAAAAGAACAAAAACCAAATACACCTATTATCATGCTTACGGCTTTGGGCACTACCGAAAATGTGGTAAACGGGCTGGATAATGGCGCAGATGATTATTTAATAAAACCGTTTAAATTTGCTGAACTTTTTGCAAGAATCAGAATGCTTTTGAGGCGATACCATGGTGCAGTTTCACAAGATCAGATTATTTCTGTAGGCGACTTACAGCTAAATTTAAGCGCAAAAACTGTAAAACGAAACCAACAGGAAATCGTACTCACCGCAACAGAGTATCGGCTGATTGAATACATGGCCAAAAACAAATCTAAAATTTTATCACGGATAGATATTTTAGAAAACGTTTGGGACATAGATTTTAACCTGGGCACCAATGTAGTTGATGTTTACGTGAATTATCTTCGTAAAAAAATAGATAAAAATGCCGATCAAAAGCTTATCCATACCGCGGTAGGTTTAGGTTATATATTAAAGGAAAAATAAATGGAGATAGCCAAGAAAATCACTTTACTCTTCGCCATTTTATCGGCAGTTATTATCTCCTTATTAAGTGGTTTTGTTTGGTATTTCTCTAACGAATTTGCCTTTGAGGATTTTTATAAACGTTTAGAAGCAAGGGTTAATATTGCGGCTCAGATTAAACTTTATGAAGACGATAATAATAAGGTGTACGCGAAAATGCGCAACAGATACCTGGAACGTTTGCCATCTGAAAAAGAATACATCATTGAAGCAGGTAAACCAACCAATAAATTAGACCGCGAATTACCCGCAAGTTTTTATAATCGTATACGTGCCGGTTATGTGGCCCGGTACCGTACGGATAATCACTTTTATGCCGGTAAATTCTTTAAAAATTCGAATGCAGGATACATCGTCATCGTTTCTGCAAATGATCCGGTTGGCTTCCGCGAGCTAAAAGACCTGCAAAGAATTTTAATTATTGGCTTTTTCCTTTCTGTCATACTGTCATTTGTGGTGGGTTGGAAATTTTCCAATTACATGTTAATGCCGCTGCGAAATATCATTAAAAGCGTAAAAAGAATAAAAGCCGAAAATTTGCACTTAAGGCTGGATGTTAAAAAAGGCAATGATGAAATGTCGCAATTGGCCCAAACCTTTAATAACATGCTCAATCGTTTGGAGACGGCTTTCGAAACACAGAATAATTTTATCAGCAATGCCTCACATGAGCTCAGAACACCTTTAACCATCATTAGCGGAGAGGTTGAACTGGCGATGAAACACATAGCGGATACGACCAAACAGGAAAAAGCATTATCAAAAATCAAGAATGAAGCTGAAAGATTAGAACATATCTTAACCAGTTTACTGGGTTTAGCCCAATCGGGTTTCAATGGAAAAAACCAACCTTGGGAAGAAGTACGGATGGACGAATTATTATGGGAAATTAAAGATTCGGTAAACCAGGTACATCCCAATAGTAAAATAGAGATCGATTTCAGTAAACTTCCTGATGATGATGAACTGCTTTCACTGCGGGTAAATAAAAATCTGATTAAACTGGCCATCAGTAACATTGTAAACAATGCCTGCAAATATTCTAATGAGAATTTGGTAAGCATTAGTATAGAAAGTAATGCCAATATGCTTTCCATATCGGTCACCGACCGTGGTATCGGTATTCCACAAACCGATATCCAGCATATATTTGAGCCTTTCTACAGGGCATCGAACACCAATAATTTTAAAGGTTATGGAGTTGGTTTGCCGCTTTCCTTAAACATTATCCGTTTGCACAGGGGAAGTATCGCCATTAAATCGCAGGAAGGAATTGGAACAGAAATTAAAGTGTTGTTACCAACGATGGGTTGATTGGTTCATTAGCCATTAGTTCAATAGTCATTAGTTCAATAGTCATTGGGGTATAGTGCAAAGTGTTAATCAGTTAATCGGTTATTATTTTACATTGGTTAATTGTAGATCAGCCTTAACAATTCAACAATAAAATAATTCATCAATTTCGCATCGAGACTATGCTTTCGGCTTCCGCACAAATGAACTAATGGCTAATGAACCGATGAACTACCAACTATTCTAAAAAGGAGTACATTCTAATCTCATTCTAATCTCGCTCTTATTTCGCTATAATAACATCAGACTAAACTTGTATAAATAATATTTCAATTCATTAAACAAGATATAGCGATGAAAACAGTATTAGTTCCAACCGACTTTAAATTAGAAAGTATTAAAATTATTGATGCGCTCGTTCAACATCAAAAAAATGAAATATGGAATATCATTTTTGTACATGCCTTTAAATTATCTGATTCTATAACTGATATGTTAATGTTGAGTCGCCGCAGCCGCGATTACGAAAATGTTAGCGAAGAATTTTACCAGCAAATCAATCAGGCAAAGACAAAGTATCCTACTCAGATCAATACCATTGGGATTGAATATTTTTATGGAAGTACAGTAGCGGCTTTTAAAAATTTTATTGAAGCTTTTGATGTAACATGCATTGCCTACTTAAAGGGATATAACTTTACTCCTATCAACAAATATAGTATTGACCCTAAAATATTGACAGCACGTGCTGGCTGTGAAGTAATATTGCTAAACACGTTGACTGTTCATAACAATGAAAATTTAATCAACACAAAAATACACGAAACGCAGCTGCAAGAAGCAAATTCTTAATAACCACCTTTTAAACTATATATTATGCTATTACGAAATAATATTCCGCTCACCTATATATTCGGAAAGATCAAAAAAGAACTCCTGTTCGTTATTGGTTACTCTATAGGTATTGTGATCTTATACGAGAACTTTCATGTTACCCGTATTTCCATTCCTGTTGCTGTACCCGCATTATTAGGAACAATCATTTCCCTTCTATTGGCATTTCGCTCTAACCAGGCTTATGACAGATGGTGGGAAGCGAGGATTCTTTGGGGTGCCATCGTTAATGATTCGAGAACCCTATCACGCCAGATCTTATCGTTCGTGGAAAATCCATATGGATTAGATGAAATTGAGGAATTTAAGGCCAGGTTTATTAAACGGCAAATTGCCTGGTGTTATGCCTTGAGTCAGGCCTTGCGGGGGTTCAATCCCCGAAAAGGTTTAGAAGAATACCTTTCAGCAGAGGAATTCGAATTCATCAAAAAACGTAAAAATGTTACGGCAACCATATTGGAATTACATGCGATGGATTTAAAAAGGGCATTGCTTGAAGGCTGGATCAATAAATACCAGCAGATAGAAATAGACAAAACCATAACCGGTTTATGTAACCATATGGGCGGATCGGAAAGAATTAAAAACACCGTTTTCCCGGTAACATATAGTAAGTATATCAACATGTCTATCCATTTATTCATTGTATTACTGCCTTTCGGATTGATCGAATACTTTGGTTACATGGAAATTCCGTTAGTAGTGGCTATTGCAGCATTCTTTTTACTGGTAGAAAAAATGGCTGTTCATCTTCAGGATCCTTTTGAGAATAAGCCTACAGATACCCCAACTACAACCATCTGCAGAACTATTGAGCGCGATCTTTGCCAGATGTTAGACGATAATAAAATTTACGAGGACAAACCTCAAACCGAATTGGCCCAAGTGGGATCGTATTACATTTTGTAACCGCCACAAAAGTCTAAAGATAAATCTCGTTACTGAGATGGTTAGTTAAGCGCAATGGCTTGCTCTTTGGATAAAGGCTGACCATTTGCCATAGTGTATAATATAAAGCCATTCATTTTTTTGAATGGCTTTGTTGTTTTGTAGCCAGTTACCATCTGGCGTGCCACTAAATGATCCAAAAATCCGATGCAGTTTAAAAGGTAACATCTTAAACGGCTATCATGCCTGTGGTACAAGTTGGAAACAAATGGCGCCGCAAAGAAAAAACCCTCCCCAAGCTTAACTTGAAGAGGGTTTGTATATTAACTTTCTTTTAAAAGAATCTAATATTTAAGCATCAATTTTCGCATATTTTGCATTACGCTCAATAAATTCTCTACGAGGAGCAACTTCATCACCCATTAACATAGAGAAAGTATGATCACATTCCGCTGCACTTTCAATTGTAGCCTGCATTAACGTACGTGTAGCAGGATTTAACGTGGTATCCCAAAGTTGCTCAGCGTTCATCTCACCCAAACCTTTGTAACGTTGTATATGTACACTATCTTCTTTACCAGCACCTTTTAAACGTTGTACAGCTGCATCGCGTTGTACATCATTCCAGCAGTATTCAAACTCTTTACCTTTTTTAACCTGATAAAGTGGTGGAGATGCAATATAAACATATCCGGCTTCGATCAAGGCCCTCATGTAACGGTAGAAAAATGTTAAAATCAATGTAGTAATGTGCGACCCGTCGATATCAGCATCCGTCATGATCACGATTTTATGGTAACGGAGCTTGGTTAAATTTAAAGCTTTGTTATCTTCCGGAGTACCAATACTTACCCCAATGGCGGTAAACATATTTTTGATCTCGTCGTTTTCATAGATCTTATGCTCCATTGCTTTCTCCACGTTCAAAATCTTACCTTTTAGGGGCAAAATGGCCTGAATGTTACGGTCACGGCCCTGTTTAGCGGTACCACCCGCAGAATCACCCTCAACCAGGAAAATCTCACATCTCTCAGGATCACTGTCAGAGCAATCGGCTAATTTACCTGGTAAACCAGATCCACCCATTACGCTTTTACGTTGCACCATTTCGCGTGCTTTACGTGCTGCAGCACGGGCAGTAGCCGCCAAAATTACCTTATTGATAATCATTTTGGCTTCTTTAGGATTTTCTTCAAGATAATTACCTAAAGCCTCTCCTACCGCAACATCAACCGACCCCATCACCTCACTGTTTCCAAGTTTGGTTTTGGTCTGTCCTTCAAATTGTGGCTCCTGTACTTTTACCGAAACCACTGCGGTTAAACCTTCCCTAAAGTCATCCCCGGTGATTTCCATCTTTACGTTCTTCAATAAACCTTCCTTATCGGCATAGGTTTTTAAAGTCCGGGTTAATCCCCGCCTAAAACCGGCAATATGCGTACCACCCTCGTGGGTGTTGATGTTATTGACGTAAGAGTGAACATTTTCTGCATAACTGTCATTGTACTGGAAAGCCAGCTCAACAGGAACACCATTTTTAATCCCTTCAATATAAATCGGCTCGGCCAGAATAGAAGTACGTGTATCATCTAAAAAAGCGACAAATTCTTTTAAACCACCTTCAGAATGGAAAGTTTCGGAAAAGAAAGTACCATCATCCAGTTTCTCACGCTCATCGGTAAGCGTTAATTTAATCCCTTTATTTAAGAAAGATAATTCACGCAAACGGCCAGCTAAAGTATCGTATTTGTATTCGGTCGTTTGGGTAAAAATGGTAGGATCTGGCGTGAATGTTACAATCGTACCACGTTTGTCAGTAGTTCCAACTTCTTTAACATCATACTGCGGAACACCAATTTTATACTCTTGCATCCAGATTTTACCTTCGCGGTGAACCTCGGCTTTTAAATCGGTAGACAAGGCGTTAACGCAACTTACCCCCACACCGTGCAAACCTCCGGATACTTTATAGGTATCTTTATCAAATTTACCACCGGCGTGTAAAACCGTCATTACGATTTCAAGCGCAGATTTATTTTCTTTTGTGTTAATTCCGGTCGGAATACCACGACCATTATCCTCAACCCTGATGGAGTTGCCTTCTAAAATGCGAACATCAATGGTATCTGCATGACCGGCTAAAGCCTCATCAATAGAGTTATCTACAACTTCGTAAACCAAGTGATGCAAACCTTTTACACCAGTATCACCTATATACATTGAAGGGCGCTTACGCACCGCTTCTAAACCTTCTAAAACCTGTATATTATCTGCCGAATAATTTGACTTTAAATCCTGTTCTTCGCTCATATTTTAATTAAAAACAATAAGTATCAAAAATACGGAAATTTTGCCACTTAAACTAATATGTGGATAATTTTTGGGCTGTTAGGGGATTGAGGCAAAAGCCTCTGCCATTGGGTTAAAAGGGGTTCAAAATGCAAATCCTGTATCCCTATCAGGGTTCCCTGTTGCTTTCTATTGTTCCCGGTTTTATACACTTTAGTTTGGGCATATTATTATAGCCCATAAACAATATCTATTTATAATGGTGAGACCTGCCTACATCGGAGCCCGTATTTCAGCAAACAAAACGTCCCTTAGGGACGACTCGTGGGTAGCCAATGGTTTAATTGGCGTTTTCGTTGCGTAGGAACGTTTGGTGTTGCTAATCTGCCAGGCGCCATACAGCCCCAAATAGTAGCGTATTCCGTGTCACCCAAACCTGATGGAAGCGGGCATGCAATAAAGCGTACAGCAGGGCAAACAACCGTTTAAAACACAGCCACTGCTTTTCAAATCACCACTATCCAGATTGAGTGGCTGGCGTAAGGCGCTTAGCGATAAGTAAAATTAAACGCTTTACGCCCCGCGCCAAACGTAAAAACACCCTTGGAGCGCAATAGGCCTTTCTTTAAATTGCATATCAAAACTAATTTATATAAGTTTGCTAAAATTTATTAAACAAGAATGGAAAGAAGAACCTTTAAAACCTTTGGTTTACTTGCAACGGCAACCTTGATAACTGCTTTCTCTGCATGCCAGAACAAAGACACTAAAACTACTGAAACTAAGAAAACAGAGGGTACTGCTACACCGGTTTCTCCAACTGAGAAAATTGTGTATGTAAACTCCGACTCGTTACTTACAAAATATGAATACTTCAAAGATCTTAAAGTAAAATTTGAAGGTAAAAGCAAAAGTGCTCAGGCAGACATGCAGGCTAAAGGCCAGGCTTTTCAAAGAGAGGTGGCACAATACCAACAATCGGCACAGACTTTATCGGCCGATCAACGTAAAAGTACTGAAGAACGTTTAGCACGTAAACAACAGGAATTACAAACTTACCAACAAAATGCTGGTGGTGCTTTACAGAATGAGCAAGCGGCTGAAAACGAAAAATTGTATGATAAAGTAGCAGATTACCTGAAAGGTTATGCCAAAGAAAAAGGTTATAAAATGGTATTAACTTACTCTAAAGGTAACAGCGCTATTTTATTTGCCGATGAAAGTTTAGATGTTACCTCAGAAGTAATCAAAGGCTTAAACGCAGAATACAATAAAAAATAAACTAAAAGATAGTTAAATCTGGATGCCCCGACAAAATCGGGGCATTTTTTTTGTGCTATACTTATTACATAATCAGGTAAACAGCCCTGAACACCAAATCAAAGAAATATGGAAAAACAACACCACAAATATATGCAGATGGCCATAGACCTATCGGTAAAGAATGTAAGCGGATGCATTGGCGGGCCATTTGGTGCGGTAATCGTAAAAAATGGTAAACTGATTGCCAAATCGGCCAACAAAGTAACTTCAACCAACGATCCAACGGCACATGCGGAGGTTTCGGCCATCAGACTGGCCTGTACCGAATTAAATACTTTCGACTTAAGTGGTTGTATCATTTATACCAGCTGTGAACCTTGCCCAATGTGCTTGGGGGCCATTTACTGGGCAAAAATTGATACCATTTATTATGCAAATACCAAAGCCGATGCTGATGATATTGGTTTCAGCGATAAATTCATTTACGAAGAGCTGGATAAGCCGATGGAAAACAGAAGCCTGCCAGTAATCCAGCTGATGCGCGATGAAGCGCTGGCAGCCTTCAAACTATGGGAAACATCGCCGATGCGGATAGATTATTAAATAACAAAAGGTGCCATCATTCAGCACCTTTTGTTGGTAAATTGAGGCGTTATTTACCCGATTCTTTAGGAGCCAACAAACTGATCATCGAATCTATTTCTTTCACCACTCCTTCATCAGAGCCTGAAAAACCCACAGCTTTAAACCTGATATTACCATCACCATCTATGATAAATTTGGTAGGGATTCCATCAACCTTATAAGCACTGACTACATCAAATTTTGAAGGGTCTTTAGCATTCTTAGTATCGTAAAGCACATTAAATTGATATTTCTTTTCGGCAATAAAATCGGTCACTACTTTTTCCCTGTTATCTTCATTTTGCCAGGTATTTACAAACAAGAATACCACATTTGGATTAGCCGAATATTTCGCCATGGCTTTCTGCATTCCCGGAAAAGAAGCTACACAAGGGCCGCACCAGGTTGCCCAGTAATCTAAAATCACGATCTTTCCTTTTAAGCTGGCTAAGCTTACCTTTTCTCCTTTAAGATTGGTTAAAGAAAACGCAGGCGCAGGGATACTGATCATTTTTTTGGTCCACTCAGCTCTTTCTTTTTCTAGTGCTGCTTTTTCTAATTTGGCGATATAGGTTTCGTAAGTCCCTTCTTTCTTTAATGAAGTGTAAAGCGTTTTGAATATTGTTTTCAAAGAGTCAGTAGCTTTCCCTTCTTTTATGATCTTTTCGGCTTCAGCATAAGCTTTATCTTTATTGCCCGTTAAATTTAAATACGTGATGTACCGTTCATTTCCACTAGCGTCATTATAAGCCTTAGCTTTTTCCTGATAAGCCAATGCTTCTTTGTTATTACCCTGATGATGCAGCAATAGTGCGTAGGTATCGGCATACATGGCATAAGCCCGATCAAGTGATTTTATGTACTCATCTTTTGAAGAGAAATAAACCGGTACTTCACCATTTTTAGCCTCTTCTATCAAATCGAGCGATTTTTTAGAGAGTTGTGTTGCTAGCTCCAGGTTTTCTTTTTTCTCAGCCGACGGCCAGGCAAAAGAATTATACAAATTAGCCTTGGTTTGCTTATTAGTTACTTTACCAGCATAAAGTTCAAATTTATCGGCATTTTTTGCCTGTATACTTGCGTTTGCCAAAATACCTTAAATCGAATTTAACTTATCGGCATCTGCTTTTTTGCTGGCATCTAATTTAAATTTGGCAATCATATCTGCTGCTTTTTTCTCCTGTGCTGCAAAATCTTTTGTACCATATAGCACATTCATATCATTTCCCCAGGCATAATTTCCTGTCGGATATTTTTTAAGCACGATGGCTTTAACTGAATCGGCCTGTGTTTTTTTCTTTAACAGCGAATAAAGCCCGATCAAAGCGCTAAAATCTTCTTCTTTAGGTTCTTTTATTTTAGATAAAGCCGCAATATGCTCATTGATAAGCTTTGTTCCCTTATCTTTATCTGCCTTATACTCAAGCGAAAGGTATTGTTGCAGATTTTTCTTTTTCAGCGCGGGCTTTAAGGCAAATGCCTGATGATATAATGAAACTGCTTTTTCAGCATCAATGGTCAGTCCGAGATAGTAATTCCCGGCCAATCCATATAAGAAGGCTTCGTTTAGATAGGCTTCAGGAGGTATTTTTCCATCATTGGTAAACTCAAGGATGTACCCCGCAGGCGCTTCATCTTTCTGATCGCCAACAGAAAAAGCAAGTCCAATCACGGTAACGCTATCCGGAGTTGCAATTTCTCCTTTATAAATTGTCCCTTCTTTTACGAGGTTAATTTTGTTGCTTTTTGGATTGGTGGAGGTAAAAAAGGTATAACCTGTACATTTTACATCGGCCAGGTTTTCCAGATTGGTTCCTTTTGGATCGTAGGTAAATTTAACGGTACTTCCTGCCGCAGGTTGATCAGCAGAAAATTTCACCCCCTGAGCATCAGCCACTCCCGCAGCCAACACCAGTAAACAGAACATTTTTAAGGTTTTCATATTGAAAGGATTAAGATTGAATTAGGTAAACTAAATATATAGTTTATTTATTGTTTTTCATTGTTATTTTATGTTAAATTTTAAGGAATAATTATTGCAGGGTAAGGAGCATGACCTACGAACAAAAGATAAAGGGCGAACTGGATTTCTGGAAGTTTAAAACTTTACAGAAACCTTCTCTTTTAAATAAGGTAACTGATAAAGTTCAGAAGAAAATAAACAGCTACATACCTGACAGGGTTCATGATGCCATAACCGCTGCCATAAAGCAAATGGTTAAGGCTGTATTATTTGGCTCAACCTTTACCACATCAAAACCCGTTACCGATTTAACTTTGATGCACAGGGAGGCATTAATTAAGCAAAAAATTGAAAATTATAAAAAAACGGGTGCTGCAGAAGGTGGAATTACAGGCGCAGGTGGTTTTTTAATGAGTCTGGCTGATTTCCCTTTACTACTGGGCATAAAAATGAAAATGCTTTTTGACATAGCCGCCGTTTACGGGTATAATGTTAAAGATTACCGTGAACGTTTATATATCCTACACATCTTCCAGCTGGCCTTTTCCAGTAAAGAAGAAAGCCAGAATGTTTTCATTAAAATGCAGAATTGGGACGATAAAGCACATCAATTACCGACCAACATAGATGAATTTGACTGGCTTACCTTCCAGCAGCAATACCGTGATTATATAGATTTAGCCAAACTTGCGCAGATGCTTCCTTTTGTGGGCGCAGCAGTTGGTGCCATTGCCAATTATAAACTGATCGAAAAACTAGGCAAAACAGCCATCATGAGTTATAGAATGAGGTATTTCAGTTTGCAGTATGCAGTTATCAGTTCGCAAGAAACTGAAAACGGTAAATTGAAAACTGGCAACTAACTATTCTTCTTCAAACATTCCACCCAATAAATCATCAGTTTCCCTTCTGTCTTTTTTAGTTGGGCGGCCTGTACCTCTATCCCTTTTTAGATTTGGCGAATGAAACATCGATTTAAAAGCGTGGGTTTCTTCCACAGGCGTTAAATCTTTATATCTGGTTAAGGCTGTCGGCGAATCTGTTCTGTTATATGAGAGTTCTACCACTTCAATAATTTTCTTCTCAATACCTTTAGATACCTGGTAAACATCGCCAACTTTCACAATAGCCGAAGGTTTAATATTCTGTCCCTTAAGTTTCACCCTACCCGCTTTACAGGCATCAGTAGCCAGGCTCCTTGTTTTAAACAGCCTGATTGCCCATAAATATTTATCTATCCGAAGTTTTTCTGTCTCTGTCATAAAGGTTCAAAAATACGTATTTTGGTTAACTGTTTAAACTGGTTGAGCGGTTAATCTCCCAGATAATATTTCAGCAATCAACCGATTTAAATGCTTAACCGATTAACCAAAAGAACAAACAATTTATATAATAAACCCATTAATAAACAAAAATTGATTTATTTTGCGTAAAATTAAAAAACATCATGTATTCAGATTTAAAGAAATTAATTGAAGCCTCTTGGGAAGACAGAACACTTTTACAATATAGCAACTATTGCGAAGCCATCGAAACTGTAATTCAAGGTTTGGACAAAGGCGAAATTCGTGTGGCTGAACCTGTTTTAAACTCCTGGGGCATTAATGAATGGGTAAAAAAGGCAGTAATTTTATATTTCCCGATCCGCGAGATGAAGGAAATTAAAAGCGGTCCGTTTGTTTACCATGATAAAATGGAATTAAAAACCGATTACAAAACAACTGGTGTTCGTGTGGTGCCGATGGCAAGCGCCCGTTACGGTTCATTTTTGGCAAAAGGTGTAATCATGATGCCATCTTACGTAAACATTGGTGCTTATGTTGATGAGGGTACCATGGTCGATACCTGGGCTACTGTTGGCTCTTGTGCACAAATTGGTAAACGTGTTCACTTAAGTGGTGGTGTAGGTATTGGTGGTGTTTTAGAGCCAGTACAGGCAGCACCGGTTATTATCGAAGATGATGCCTTTTTAGGTTCAAGGGCTATTGTTGTAGAAGGTGTTAAAGTAGAAAGAGAAGCAGTTCTTGGTGCCAATGTGGTTTTAACCGCATCGACCAAAATTATTGATGTTACCGGCCCAACTCCTGTTGAATATAAAGGCATTGTTCCTGCACGTTCAGTTGTCATACCGGGAAGCTATACTAAAAAATTCCCTGCTGGCGAATTTCAGGTTCCTTGCGCTTTAATTATTGGTAAGCGTAAAGAAAGTACAGATAAGAAAACTTCGCTTAACGATGCGTTAAGGGAAAATAATGTAGCCGTTTAAAACGGTAAAAGGCGTAAGGTTTAGGGTGTAAGGTAACATCAGGACCTTACACCTTATGCCTCAAACCATAAACCTCTAATGAAAATAGGATACGATGGAAAACGTGCTGCCAATAATTTAACTGGCCTGGGTAATTACAGCCGTTCTTTAATTGAGCACCTGGCAAATCAGTTTCCTGAACATGAGTATTTGGTTTATGCCCCAAAAGTAAAGCCGGCGAAACAGATAGATACTTTTTTTGAAAAAGACAACATCGAACTGAAGCTTCCTAAAAACGGGACTTTTTTATGGAGAACGTTAAATATTCTAAAAGATTTAACCCGGGATGGATGCCAGATTTTTCATGGCCTGAGTCAAGAAATTCCATTAGCCATAGAGCATACCAGAATTAAGTCAATTGTGACCATACATGATTTAATTTTCCTTCGGTATCCGCAGTATTATAAATTTATCGACCGGAAATTATACGAATGGAAAAGTAAATCTGCTTGCAAACGCGCCAATAAGATTATTGCCATCAGCGAAAAAACCAGGGAAGATATTATTGATCTATATGGAATTAACCCAGAAAAGGTTGAAGTAATTTATCAAAGCTGCGATGATTGTTTCAAAACACCTTTCCCGAAAGAAACATTAAGCAGGATTAAGGCAACCTACAAACTACCCGATAAATATATACTGAACGTTGGCACTATTGAAGAGCGTAAAAATCTAAAACTGCTTGTCAGGGCTTTAAAGGATGTAAACGATGAATATAAATTGGTAGTGATAGGTAAGCAGACTGCTTATTTTACCGGTATAGAGAAAGAAATAGAAAAGCTTGGGCTTAAAAACAGGATTTTATTTTTAAGAAACATTCCTTTTGCCGATCTGCCTGGCATTTACCAGATGGCCAGTATTTTTGTTTATCCTTCCTTTTACGAAGGCTTTGGCATCCCCATCATTGAGGCTTTGTATTCGGGTGTTCCGGTGGTGGCAGCAACGGGTTCGTGCTTAGAAGAAGCAGGCGGACCAGATAGCTTATATATATCACCACATGATGCTACCGGATTAGCAAAAGCCATTAATCAAATACTGGAGCGTCCTCAGCTCCAAAAAGAGATGAAGGAAAAAGGACTGGAATTTGTTCAAAAATTTAACAGCAATTTGGTTACGCAGCAATTGATGGATTGCTACTTATCTCTTTAATAATCCTTAAATTATATTCATAATAGCTTAGCGCATAATGAATGTGTAATTTATTCAGATCGATTTTAAGAAATTTCGTTTAATATTTGAAAAGCAAGGTTAGTGCTGCTGTGAAATGTTAGTCCTGCCAATGCTGCAAGTCCTCATCCGATGAAGGACCGGATTCCGGGCTTTCCGCGAATGTCAGGTTTAGATTGGGACAGACTGTAGTAACCATTAACCAATACAAGCTAAAAAATCCATAAAAGAAAAAGGGCCGCAATTTATTTAAAAATTCAACAGCCCTCCTGTAAAATTAATTGTTACTAATTATTTCGCAGTAACACCATTTGATGGATATTGTGCCAATATTTCTTTCACGCCGGTATACAAACGTTGTTCTCTTTTATTAAAGTTATCAAGGTTAAAACCTGATCCCTGTCCGTGCCAGAATAAAATCTTTTTAGCCGGATCCAGAAAATCAATAACAATGGTACCGTCAATATACTGGTTCACGTAGGTTCCCCCACCCCAGAAAGGATTTCCCCAGCCACCACGCCAGCCCCATCCCCAGCCGCCATAATAACCCGGGCCATATACATCGGTTTTTTCCCGTGCAACCACTACCAGGTTAACCAACATATCAGGGCGATCTGATTTTGTAAAACCTTTTGCATTCATTTCAGATTCAACCGCAGCCATTAATCTGCGCTTGTCTAAATTATTGAGCTTAATCCTTGCGATACCTTTATCGTAAAAATTGTAAGTTTTGTAACCGCTTAAATCAACATCTTTATCATAATCTGATGCGGTGCGGAGTGTTGTACATCCTGCTAATGCCAATACCACTGTAAAAAGCATTAATAATTTTTGTGCTGTTCTCATTTTGTGCGTTGTTGTATAAATAACCTGACATAAATATAACGATCTTGCAAACCAAATGGTAAATCATTTAACATTTTTTTACAATCAGATTGTTATCAATAAAACGATTTCAGTATGATTATGTTTTACCGTTATATCACTCAGACTAAATATTTTACAATTGGATTAATCGTGAAGTTATCCCTGATAAACCTAACCACGGTTTAAATCTATTTCATGGAATAACCGGTTGCTAAAAATGTTGGTTTTATCGGATTAAAGCACATCCGCCGGAAGAAAATAAATAATAATGAATATTTTAATCTCCTAAAATTCTTTTATAGGTAGGTTATCTAACTTCAGCTTTATCAATTAACTTTGCAAAATGCTAAAAGATGAGATTAACAAAGCTTTAGAAGTATTAAAATCGGGCGGGGTGATCCTCTATCCTACCGATACGATCTGGGGAATAGGCTGCGATGCCACAAATCCGGAAGCAGTAGACAAGGTATTAAAAATAAAAAACCGCCCTGCCGAAAAGAGCTTAATCGTTCTATTGGATGTAGACAGCAAACTGCAGAGTTATGTGGCAGAAATACCAGAAGTAGCTTACGATCTGATCGAATATGCAGAAAACCCACTTACCGTTGTTTTTTCAGATGCCAAAAATCTGGCTCCAAATGTAATTAACGCAGATGGTAGTGTAGGCATCAGAATTGTTAAACACGATTTTTGTACACCATTAATCCAACGTTTTAGAAAACCTATCGTTTCTACCTCTGCAAATTTAAGCGGACAGCCTTCGCCAAAATTCTTTGACGACATTGATCCCGAAATTATCAATGCTGTTGATTATGTGGTAGATTTTGAACAGGAAAACCGAACCGGCAAAAAACCCTCAACCATCATGAAACTTTCACCTGGCGGACAGTTTGAATTTATCCGTAGATAATTTTATTACTTTTGCAATGCTTATTGTCGTCCTGAGTCACGAAGGATCTGTTTTTTCACAACTCGCAGATGCTTTTGATCTCAGCACGATAAAACAACCAACTTCATGCAACAACATCTACAAAACCCTATATTTAAAACCTTATCACAAATTGCAGATAAGAACAAAACCGAAGCCTATGTAATCGGCGGATTTGTTCGCGATTTATTTTTAGATCGCCCTTCAAAAGATATTGATGTGGTTGTTGTGGGCAGCGGAATAGCATATGCTGAAGCTGTTGGGAGAAAGCTGAACGCCAGGGTAGCCGTTTTTAAAAATTTCGGCACAGCAAACATTAAATTTCAGGATTTAGAGATTGAGTTTGTTGGGGCCCGGAAAGAATCTTATCGCTCTGATTCGCGAAAACCCATTGTGGAAGACGGTACTTTAGCAGACGACCAGCTCCGCAGGGATTTTACCATCAACGCTTTGGCAATCAATTTAAATGCCGATCGTTTTGGTGAATTGCTGGATCCTTTTGACGGGGTTAAAGATCTCGAAAATAAGCTGATCCGTACACCACTCGATCCGGAAATTACCTTTTCTGATGACCCATTACGCATGATGCGGGCCATCCGTTTTGCTTCACAACTTAATTTTGATATTGATCAGGCTGCGCTAAATGCGATAAAAACACAAAAACAGCGTATCGGTATTGTATCAAAAGAACGTATTACCGACGAGATGAATAGAATTATTCTCTCCAAAAAACCATCTGTTGGCTTTAAATACCTTTTCGATACCGGATTGCTATCTATCATTTTTCCTCAAATGGCACAGCTTTATGGTGTGGAAATTATCAAAGGCAAAGGGCATAAAGACAATTTTTATCATACACTTGAAGTTTTGGATAATATTTGTGCTGATACAGATGATTTATGGTTGCGCTGGGCAGCCATTTTACATGATATAGCCAAGCCTGCTACCAAACGTTTTGAAGAAGGCCACGGTTGGACATTCCACGGCCACGAAGATAGAGGAGCACGAATGGTTCCGAAAATATTTGCACAGCTGAAACTTCCTTTAAACGAAAAGATGAAATTTGTGCAAAAATTGGTTCAGCTTCATTTACGCCCGATTGTACTGGCACAGGAAACCGTTACAGACTCTGCCGTAAGGCGGTTACTTTTTGATGCCGGGGAAGAAATTGAAAGCCTAATGTTGTTATGCAATGCCGATGTAACCACCAAAAACGAATACAAGAAAACAAAATACAGAAACAACTTTGAACTGGTAAAACAAAAGCTCAGGGATGTTGAAGAACGAGATAAAATCAGAAACTGGCAACCTCCAATTACCGGTAACGATATTATGGAAACTTTTGGCCTGAATGCAGGCAAAGAAGTGGGCATCATTAAAAATGCCATTCGTGAGGCCATACTGGAAGGTGAGATCACAAATGATTATCAGGAAGCGTATAATTTTATGCTCAATCAGGCAAAACAAATGGGATTAAATCCTGTTAATAAATAATTTAATTGCCGTAACCATGTGATTATGGTGCCTTTTAGGGCACATCATGTTTGTGGTAATTATAAATTAACTTATTTTTACGGTTCCAAAATACAATAATGGCTATTTATAAATTTAGAATTACTTTTGAAGATTTTGATGATGTTGTGAGAGAGATCGACATTAAATCAAACCAAACATTTGAAGACCTCCATAAGGCCATTCACAGATCTACCGGTTATAATGCCGAGAAACCTTCTTCTTTTTATGTAAGTACCGATAATTGGTTAAAAGGTGACGAAATTGCTTATTTACCAAACGAACGTAAAAAAGACCGTGTAGTTTTAATGGAAAACTCTAAACTGAGCGGTTTTATTGAAGATCCACATCAAAAGTTTTATTATATCTATAATTTCGATCGCCCTTATGATTTCCATGTAGAACTGGTAAAAATCATACTGGATGCAGACCCTAATATCGAATATCCATTTTTGGCAAAAAGCGTTGGTGAAGCGCCAAAAATAATGGAGCAAAATAGTCCGCAAGCTGTTGATCCCAGAGGTGCTGCGGCGGCGGCCAGCGAATTTGATTTCTTAAATGAAATGAACTTTGTACCTGAAGATACCGACGAATTAGAGGCCATGGGCGAAATGGGTATCAACGAGGAAGAGCGAGACGAAGATGAAGAAAATGAAGAAGACGAGTTTGGAGATGAATTTTCAGATGATGATCACTTCGAAGATGATAGCCAAAAAGACGATTATTAATTAGCAACAAAATAATAAATGCAAAAAGCTGCCAAATATTTAAATTTGGCAGCTTTTATTTTATACAAACCATCATGCCGGAAGCAAAAACCCTAATATCCATTGTTGGCCCTACTGCCATAGGTAAAACAGCCTTAGCCATTCAACTGGCGCAACATTTCGGCACAGAAATTATCTCTGCAGATTCACGCCAGTTTTTTAAGGAAATGGCAATAGGCACTGCAAAACCCAATGCAATGGAATTAGCAGCAGCTAAACACCATTTTATCGATTCACATTCGGTAACGCAACTGTTTAGTACAGGCGATTTTGAAGTAGAAGGATTAAAAAAATTAGAAGAAATTTTCCAAAACCACAATCTTGCCATTATGGTAGGAGGTTCTGGATTATATGTAAACGCTTTAATAAATGGTTTAGATGAAATGCCCGATATCGATTTATCAATCAGGGAAAAACTAAATAAACAATTTGAAGAAGAAGGTTTGGCGGCCATCCAAAATCAACTGGCCGAATTAGACCCGGCATATTTTGCAAAAGTAGACCAACAAAATCCACAAAGAATGATCAGGGGTTTGGAGGTGTATTTATCAACAGGTCAAAAACTTTCTTCCATGCTTTCGGCAACCAAAAAGGAAAGACCGTTTAATATCATCAAAATTGGGTTAAATACCGATCGGGCCGTTCTTTATGATCGGATTAACAGCAGAGTTGATCAAATGATGGCGGATGGTTTAGTAGAAGAAGTTAAATCACTCATACCATTTAAAAAATATAATGCTTTAAATACAGTAGGTTACAGTGAAATTTTCGATTACCTGGACGAAAAAATCTCTTTTGAAGATGCCATCGCTGCCATTAAACAGAATACCCGCCGTTTTGCCAAGCGTCAGCTCACCTGGTTTAGGAGAGATGATGAGATTAACTGGTTTGAACCTGATGAACATAAAATGATAATTAGCTACGTCAATTCAAACATTGCAAATAACAAAATTAAGACTACAAAATAGTAAGATTACAAGACATTAATAATCTAGTTACATTTACAGCATCTCCAATATAATATTTAAGTTTGGTAAGGAAAACTTAAATATAAACCTATGAAAAACAAAAACAATCCCCTTACGCTTTTGGCTTTATTATTACTAAGCCTGACATTTCTATATTCTTGTAAAAAAAATGAAACTTTAGCTGAAAAAGAAAAGCCAGACATTTATAAGAATATTAAGTTTGTTAACGATTGGATTCCCCAGGCAGGAGTCGCATTATCCAAGGGGCCAGCTAAACTTGCCACCATTAAAGGTAGTCCATTAAATGACATTTTAACTTCGTGGGTTGCTCAGGGAAGTATTTTCAGCCGGGTAAAAATTTAAAAGTAGGATTTTTAAATAATCCAAGCGTAATGGATGCAACAACAGCCCGGGATCAGGTTTTTAACGGAATTAGAGCTTGGTTTGCCATTAATGTTCCCAATATCAGCGTTAGTATTAGTTACATTACTTCGGTTCAATACGCTGATGTTAAAGTTGGTTGGTACAAAGGAAATCATGGTGACGGAGCAAATAATGCATTCGATGGCCCAGGAGGAACGCTTGCTCATGCCTTTTATCCAACAAATGGCGTTATTCACTTCGATGATGAAGAAAATTGGTCTGCATCGTTATTTGGCCCTGAACCAGGCACAATAGACTTAGCTTCTGTAGCGGCGCATGAATTTGGCCATACTATCGGGTTAGACCATTCCGAATGCACTAACGCAACAATGACACCTTATTATTTTGGACTAGGCATGCGAACTTTAAGTATTGACGATGTAGTTGGATCCAGAACAATTTATGGCAATAATCCAAATTACGAGAATGGCATGATCGGTAACCTTGATATGCCTGTTGGCCAAGAAGTAACTTTCACACTTTTTTACGGGTATGATTATATATTCTCTCCGATTGGCAACCCACCTATCATGACTTATAACCCTAATAATCAACCCCCTTTCAGATATTCTTCTCTAAATTGGGTAATGCCTCCGGGCGTTGATCTGATCAGTGGTCAGGGAACCTCTCAAGTAGTAGTCAAGCCCAATGGACAATTTACAGGAGATATAATCATGAAAGCCTATATATCAGATTGTAATGCGACCACAGAAATCAAATCAATGGTTGCGAACATCCATTATTAATTTCAAAAGATTTTAAATAAATAAAGCCAACCCTAAAATAGGATTGGCTTTATTACTAGGCAACAAAAGGTTATTTGTCAGGAAATTTCACTCCCCTGTATTGTGTAACATCAATGGTTGGAATAGTAGAACCATATTTTGCATTAATGGCATCAATAAATACATTGGCAATTACAGCGTTTCCACGCGGCGTTAAGTGAATCCCATCTAAAGAGAAAGCCCCACCAGAGATAAATGCAGCATTGATGCCAATGCCTTGTACCATTAATCCGGCTTTTACCTGATTAAAATATGCATAGGTATCTGCTATAGCTAAACCCTTACTGGTGGCAATAGACTTAATACTGCTGTTATAGCTATTTACATAATCTTTCACCTTAATTACCTCATCTTTATCCAGTACCCAATTGTTTGCGATTGGATTTAACGGATGTAGACCATAAGGAATAGTACCCTGACCAAATAAACCGGCCGATTGAAATGGTAAACGGATTAAATCTTCATCAGTAGCCACCCTTACAGCACCAGTACCCGTTTGAATAAATACAGCCTGAGCAGCGGGATTAGCAGCCTTTGCAGCAGCAAGCAGCACAGAAGGCTTTACGGTATTGAAATAAGGAATAGCTGTTACATCAGGTATAGTGGCTACAATGCCTTTCTGGCCACCAGCGGTTAAGGCATTTAACAAATTAGCATATAATGAAGAAAAGGTTACCTTATCTGTTAACACTGTAGTGGGATCGCCGGTAACGGTTACTGCACCATTTAAAGCATAACCTAACACATCGTTATTGCCCAGCCAGATGGAGAAAAAGGTATGGTTTCTTCCCTGGATATATTGAAAATAATTGGTTTTACCTACTTGTGCATCAGTTAATAAACGCTCAAAAAAAGGATTGGCAGCACTAAAAGTAAGTGTTGGATCGAAAGATATATCGACACGCATACCTGGGATACCTAAGTTTTGGATATCACCTGAGTACTTAAATAAACGACTATTTGTCGGTGCATTTCGCCAACCATCCCCTGCTACTGGCGTCAAAGTTGGAATGCCATTTACTAAAGCTGTAAGTGAAATGTATCCTGAACCATTAGCTTGTGCATCGGTAAAAAATGGAGAAGTAAAAGCTCCACCTCCTACCGAAGTCATCTTCGCGGCAATTAAATTTGGATATGCCACTTTCTGGCCTTCTAAATATAATCCGCCATCAGCATAACCTGAAGTTAATGAATTACCTACAGCAATGTATTTACTAAAATTCGCTTGTCCGGCCGAGGTACCTGCGGGAGTTTCAATTTCTGGTTTGCAGGCTGCGGTAAAAAGAATGGCAGCAGCTACGAAACTATTTAATATGTATTTTTTCATTTGTAAGGTCTCCTACCATTTATAAGTTAACGAAATACCTGGCGCATAAACCAAAGTTTTAAAAGTACCATCCAGGCCAGTTTCTATATTCTTTTGTTTACGCGATTTAACATCCTCAAAAAAGAATGACGCGTTTACTTCGAAATGGCGGGTAGGTGTATAGCCTATACCGGCACTTAAAATATAACGATCAGCATCCGGTGCCTCGGGAGTTACATAACCATCCTGTACAGGTGAAAGTGCATACCCTACACCAGCTCTTAAAGCTAATTTTTCAGACGCCTGGTGATTAATACCTAGTTTGAACGAAGAACCATCGCGGTAGTTACGGGCCGATTTTGTATCGGCCAGTGCCGGAGTATTGGTTGCATAATCAAATGATAGATCCTGGTAAATATGCCATTGTACCCAGCTGGCATCAAACGCTAATGTGGTGCTTTGAGATAACGGAATGCCTATACCTAAGCTTGTGGTTGCTGGCAAAGGTAATTCTGCATTGAAAGTGTTTCCTGCAGGGAAAGATGACCTCAATGAATTTGGCACATCAAACTCAGCAGTACCATTATCTAATTTCGTAATTACTTTCGATTTATGCACCAGAGCAAATGAAATATTGCTCAAAGTTTTAATGTATAAACCTGCATTCCAGCCATAACCTTTTCCTGTGCCTTCTAAGGTAGCATGGCCAGAGCGGCCGTCAGGAAAATTAACCGGTAAAGCCCGCTGAAGGTTAACATCACCATGGTTATACACAAAACCAGCACCAATACCAATACGATCGGTAATTTTTATACTTAAAGTAGGCTGGAAATAAATGGCTTTTAAATTTAATGAGGTTAGTGCATATCTGCCAGACCAGTCATTTCCCCAGTCAACCAAACCACCAAATGGGGTATAAACGCCTAAACCCAGTTTCCATTTATTTGATTTTGGTCCCCAAACTGCATAAAATTCGAAAGGAGGAGCAATTTTATTCTTTACATTCTCGGTTATATTCGAACCTGATTGCTTAAAAGCTGACTTAAATAATAATGGGTTTACACCTGCTGACACTGAGTTTTTCTCTAAGAAAGATACTGCACCCGGATTATAAAACACAGAAGCCTCATCTAAAGCCAGTGCAGAACCTGCACCCGCCATACCTATTTGCTTCTGACCTTGTAAATTAACCTGGAAACCCTGCCCCAAAACCCATAGTGGGGCAGAAAGTAATACGCTCAATAAAATTTTTTTCATTTATAAATGGTTATATACAAATATATACTATGCTAACATAGTAAGCAAATATTTGTGTGTAAGAATTTTATGTGTTTTAAGCCTGGGCAGTCGGTCCACCAAAACCCATTGGAAAAGGTGGTTCTTCCTGAGTCTTAATGCGCCCGTTTACAGCTTCAAATTTCTGTATGTTATCCTCTAATGCTGATAATAAGCGTTTTGCATGTTCCGGAGTTAAAATAATTCTCGACTTTACCTTTGCTTTCGGAATACCCGGCATTACGCGGATAAAATCCAATACAAATTCTGTATTAGAATGGGTAATAATGGCCAGGTTAGAAAAAATTCCTTCGGCAATTTCTTCTGATAATTCTATGTTTAACTGATTCTCGTTTTGTTGTTCTTCCATAATGCTTCAAAAATAAAAAATTCCGCTGCTTAATGGCGGAATTAAAATATAATATTAAGCTTATTTTAAGTTAAATTATTTTAGCATAAAACTGATGATACCAATTACTGATCCTACTATTACCAGAAATTGAATAAGCCCTACAAGATAAATAGATTTTGAAAGTTCAGACTTTACCTGAAGAATATATTCTTTCGTGTTTGCTATATCTTCTTTCGTCGCTAAAGTTTCTCTTTTAGGATCAAACTCAGATTTAACTTCTTCTTTCACAAAAAAGACCAATTGCCCAGCTTCCTGGTTGCCAGGCTTAGCTTTTAAAATCTGAAAAAGTTAAATTTCTGTAACACTCATGGTTTATTTTTAATTTATTAAAGTTACAAAATCTATTCCCAACAAAAAACTCCCTCAATATTGAGGGAGTTTTAAAACAAAATATCAAAAAATATTAAGCTTCTACTTCTTCTTGTTTCGAAGCTAATAATTTATCGTATTCTTCTTGTGAACCAACGATGATTCTTTCGTAACCACGTACACCAGTACCTGAAGGGATTAAGTGACCAACGATCACGTTTTCTTTCAAGCCTAACATATTATCGCGTTTACCTGCAATCGCCGCCTCATTTAATACTTTCGTGGTTTCCTGGAACGAAGCCGCAGAAATGAACGATTTAGTACCTAATGACGCACGGGTAATACCTTGTAAGATAGAACTTGCAGTTGCCGGTCTTGCATCTCTTACCGTAATCTGTTTTAAATCTTTACGTTTTAACTGAGAATTCTCATCTCTTAATTTACGTAATGATACAATCTGACCTGGTTTGAATTCAGTCGAATCGCCCGCATCTTCAACAACTTTCTTGTCGTACATGGCATCGTTTTCTTCTGAGAAATCCCAACGGTCTACTGCATTGTTTTCTAAGAAAATAGTATCTCCCGGATCTTCGATGTGAACTTTCTGCATCATCTGGTGAACAATCACCTCGAAGTGTTTATCGTTAATTTTCACACCTTGTAAACGGTAAACCTCTTGAATACCATTTACTAAGTATTCCTGAACCGCTGCAGGGCCTTTAATTGACAAGATATCGGCTGGAGAAATTGAACCATCAGATAATGGCATACCTGCTTTCACAAAGTCGTTATCCTGTACAAGGATGTGTTTAGACAATGGAACAAGGTATTTTTTAACTTCACCATCTTTCGATTCGATGGTGATCTCACGGTTACCACGTTTAACGCCACCTAAAGTCACCACACCATCAATTTCAGTTACTACAGCTGGATTAGACGGGTTACGTGCTTCAAATAATTCCGTTACACGAGGTAAACCTCCCGTAATATCACGGGTTTTACCAGTTGCACGTGGAATTTTAGCGATAATCTGACCAGTTTGGATGGTTTCACCTTCATCAACTGAAACGTGTGCTCCTACCGGGATGTTATAACCTTTGATCATTTCGCCTTTTTTATCAACGATCTGAACAGATGGGTTTTTAGTTTTATCACGTGTATCGATAATCACTTTTTCACGGTGACCAGTTTGCTCATCAGATTCCTCACGGAAGGTAACACCTTCAATAATGGCATCAAATTGTGCTTTACCGGCAAATTCTGAAAGAATTACCGCGTTGTACGGATCCCATGAACAGATTTTATCGCCTTTGGTTACTTTATCTCCTTCTTTAACAAATAAGAAAGCACCATAAGGAATGTTGTTGGTTACGATCACTCTACCGCTTCCTGGCTCAACAATTCTAAACTCACCTGAACGTCCCAATACAACCTGTACGGTACCATCTTCGGTTTGTGTATCTACTGTACGGATATTTTCGAATTCGATAACACCATCAAACTTAGCTACGATGTTTGATTCCGCAGCAATGTTTGATGCAGTACCACCCACGTGGAAAGTACGAAGTGTTAACTGTGTACCCGGCTCACCGATCGATTGTGCTGCAATTACACCAACTGCCTCACCTCTTTGAACACGTTTACCTGATGCCAAGTTACGGCCATAACACAATGCACAAACACCACGTTTAGACTCACAGGTTAATACTGAACGAATTTCGATACCTTCTAATGGCGACTCATCGATCAATTTAGCAACCTCTTCGTTGATATCTTCGCCTGCACCTACCAATAATGTATTATCCAAAGGATTATACACATCGTGTAATGAAGTACGACCTAAAATTCTATCGTATAATGGTTCAACAATATCTTCGTTATCTTTTAACGCAGTGGTATACATACCTCTTAAGGTGCCACAATCGTTATCGTTAACAATCATATCCTGGGCTACATCATGTAAACGACGGGTTAAGTAACCCGCATCAGCCGTTTTTAACGCCGTATCCGCCAAACCTTTACGGGCACCGTGAGTAGAGATAAAGTACTCTAATACCGATAAACCTTCTTTAAAGTTTGATAAGATCGGGTTTTCGATGATATCACCACCTGAACCAGATTTTTGAGGTTTCGCCATCAAACCACGCATTCCGCAAAGCTGACGAATCTGCTCCTTAGATCCACGTGCACCAGAATCAAGCATCATGTAAACTGAGTTAAAACCTTGGTTATCTGAAGATAACTGAGTCATAACGAAAGTAGTTAACCTGTTGTTGATACGGGTCCAGATATCGATAATCTGGTTGTAACGCTCGTTGTTGGTAATGAAACCCATGTTATAGTTGTTTCTTACCTCTTCAACTTCTGCAGCAGCCTGTTCTAATAAAGTATGTTTCTCTACCGGAATGTTTACGTCTTGTAAGTTGAACGATAAACCTCCCTGGAAGGCCATTTTGAAACCTAATTCTTTGATATCATCCAAGAATTGAGAAGCACGGGCCATACCAGTCATTTTCACAACTTCACCAATAATATCTCTTAAAGATTTTTTGGTTAATAGTTCATTGATATAACCAACCTCTTCAGGAACCATCTGGTTGAACAATACTCTACCTACAGTGGTTTCAGTCAATTTATTAACGATAGAACCGTCAGCTTGTTTAACATTTACCCTTACTTTGATAAATGCGTGCAAGTCTAATTCTTTCTCGTTATAAGCAATAATAACTTCTTCCGGAGAATAGAAAGCAGAATCCTGTCCTTTAACCACTCTGGTTTCATCTGTTCTACGGCCTTTAGTAATATAATAAAGACCCAAAACCATATCCTGTGATGGTACTGTAATCGGTGTACCGTTTGCAGGGTTTAAGATGTTGTGTGCAGCTAACATTAACACCTGGGCTTCCAAAATTGCGGCATTACCTAACGGTAAGTGCACAGCCATCTGGTCACCATCAAAATCGGCGTTGAATGCGGTACAAACTAATGGGTGTAACTGGATCGCTTTTCCTTCAATTAATTTTGGCTGGAAGGCCTGGATACCTAGTCTGTGTAGCGTAGGTGCACGGTTTAATAATACCGGGTGACCTTTTAATACATTTTCTAAAATATCCCAAACCAATGGGTCTTTTCTATCCACGATTTTCTTCGCAGATTTAACTGTTTTCACCACACCACGCTCAATCATTTTACGAATGATGAATGGTTTGTAAAGCTCAGCAGCCATATCTTTAGGGATACCGCACTCGTGTAATTTAAGGCTAGGCCCTACAACAATTACCGAACGTGCTGAATAATCCACACGTTTACCCAATAAGTTCTGACGGAAACGACCTTGTTTACCTTTCAGGATATCTGAAAGTGATTTTAAAGCACGGTTACCTTCAGTTTTTACCGCGTTAACTTTACGTGAGTTATCAAATAACGAATCTACAGCTTCCTGTAACATCCGTTTTTCGTTACGTAAAATTACCTCTGGTGCTTTAATCTCGATCAAACGTTTTAAACGGTTGTTACGGATAATTACACGACGGTATAAATCATTTAAATCTGAAGTAGCGAAACGGCCACCTTCTAATGGAACCAACGGACGTAATTCTGGTGGAATAACCGGAACGATTTTAACAATCATCCACTCCGGACGATTCTCAATACGTGTATTGGCACCTCGGAAAGCTTCAACAACCTGAAGACGTTTTAAAGCCTCATTTTTACGTTGCTGAGAAGTTTCGTTAGCTGCCTGGTGACGCAAATCATAAGATAAAGTATCTAAATCAATACGTTTTAATAAATCTTCTAATGCTTCAGCCCCCATTTTGGCGATGAATTTATTAGGATCTTTATCGTCTAAATATTGATTTTCTTTAGGTAATTTATCTAAGATATCTAAATATTCTTCTTCCGTTAAGAAGTCCATATAGTTGATCCCTTCTTCGGCCATTAAGCCTGACTGAATCACTACATAACGCTCGTAATAGATAATTAAATCTAATTTTTTAGTAGGTAAACCTAATAAATAACCGATTTTGTTTGGTAAAGATCGGAAATACCAGATGTGTGCAACAGGAACCACCAAAGCGATGTGCCCCATACGCTCACGACGTACTTTCTTTTCAGTTACTTCAACACCACAACGGTCACAAACAATACCCTTGTAACGGATACGTTTATATTTACCGCAATGACATTCGTAATCTTTTACCGGACCAAAAATACGCTCACAGAACAAACCATCACGCTCAGGTTTGTAAGTACGGTAGTTAATGGTTTCCGGTTTCAACACCTCACCGCTTGATCGTTCCAGAATAATTTCAGGAGACGATAAACTAATCGTGATGGATGTGAAATTGCTTTTTAATTTATTATCCTTTTTGTAAGACATACTTATGTAAGGTTAAAGGCGAAAGGCGGAAGGCGGAAGGCGGAGGGCGTTTGAACCCTCAACCTTCTACCTTTTAACCCTCTACCTTAATTAATCTAATGTAATATCTAAACCTAATCCACGTAACTCATGTACCAATACGTTGAACGATTCTGGCACACCTGGCGTTGGTAGGTTTTCACCTTTAACAATGGCTTCGTAAGTTTTGGCCCTTCCGATCACATCATCCGACTTAACGGTTAAGATCTCCTGAAGAATATTAGCTGCACCGAATGCCTCTAATGCCCAAACCTCCATCTCACCAAAACGCTGACCACCGAACTGGGCTTTACCACCCAATGGTTGTTGTGTAATTAATGAGTATGGTCCGATTGAACGGGCGTGCATCTTATCATCAACCATGTGACCCAATTTCAGCATGTAGATAATACCTACAGTTGTAGTCTGATCGAAACGCTCACCTGTTAAACCATTGTATAGGTAGGTTTTTCCTGAAGCAGGAACACCCGCTTTAGCAATCCACTCTTCAACCTCATCATGCGTAGCACCATCAAAAATCGGAGTGGCAAATTTAACACCCAATTCTTTACCGGCCCATGCCAATACGGTTTCATAGATCTGACCAAGGTTCATACGTGAAGGTACACCCAGTGGGTTCAACACGATATCAACCGGGCTACCATCAGCTAAGAAAGGCATATCTTCATCACGTACAATACGTGCAACAATACCTTTGTTACCATGGCGACCTGCCATTTTATCACCTACTTTTAATTTACGCTTTTTAGCCACATAAACTTTAGCCATCTGTACAATTCCCGAAGGAAGCTCATCACCTACACTGATCGCGAATTTATCACGTTTGTAAGCACCCAGCTCTTCGTTAACACGGATACCGTAGTTGTGAAGCAACATTTTAATCAGCTCGTTTTTATCATCATCAGTAGTCCATTTGTTAGGGCTGATGTGATCATAATTAAGCTCGGCTAAAATTTTCTGCGTAAACTTAGCACCTTTAGCAACTAACAATTCTTTATAAATGTTATATACACCTTGTGATGTTTTTCCATTTACAATAGTGAATAATTTGTCAACTAATTCTGCTTTTAGTTTCTCCGTGATATTGTTATATCCTTTGTCTAATTTCTCAATTGCCGATTTTTCCTCAGCTTTTGTCGTTTTCTTAGCACGGCTGAATAATTTAGTGTCAATTACCACACCCTGGATAGAAGGAGGAGTTTTTAAAGACGCATCTTTAACGTCGCCTGCTTTATCACCAAAAATAGCACGTAGTAATTTCTCTTCCGGTGAAGGGTCAGACTCTCCTTTTGGCGTAATCTTACCAATTAAAATATCACCTTCTTTTACATCAGCACCAATACGGATAATACCATTTTCATCAAGGTCTTTAGTCGCCTCTTCAGAAACGTTAGGGATATCTGGTGTTAATTCCTCTTCCCCACGTTTAGTATCACGTACTTCTAATTCAAACTCTTCAATATGCAATGAAGTGAAAACGTCATCACGAACAATACGCTCGTTGATTACAATCGCATCCTCAAAGTTGAAACCTTGCCATGGCATGAACGCCACTTTTAAGTTTCTTCCTAATGCCAGTTCACCATTTTCAGTTGCATAACCTTCGCAAAGTACTTGTCCTTTAGTTACTTTCTGACCTTTCTTAACGATCGGTTTTAAGTTGATACAAGTATTCTGGTTGGTCTTTTTGAATTTAATTAAACGGTAAGTTTTGCTATCACCTTCAAATGAAACCAAACGATCATCTTCGTTACGTTCATATTTAATGGTAATTTCATTAGCATCAACATACTCTACCACACCGTCACCTTCTGCATTGATCAAAGTTCTAGAGTCACGGGCAACGCGACCTTCCAGACCTGTACCCACGATTGGTGCTTCAGGACGTAACAAAGGTACGGCCTGACGTTGCATGTTCGATCCCATCAAAGCCCTGTTCGCATCATCATGTTCCAGGAACGGAATTAACGAAGCAGCAATTGACGTAATCTGGTTAGGCGCAACGTCCATTAAGTCTAATTTCTCAGGCTCAATAATCGGGAAGTCACCCTCATAACGCGCTTTAACACGTGGTGTGGTAAAGTTACCTTTATCATCATACTCTGCATTGGCCTGAGCAATGGTTTTACCATCTTCATCCTCGGCAGATAGATAAATAACGTCTGAATCTACAACTACTTTACCATCTTCAACACGTTTGTATGGTGTTTCAATGAAACCTAAATTATTGATTTTTGCATGCACACAAAGTGATGAAATCAAACCAATGTTCGGTCCCTCTGGTGTTTCAATCGTACATAAACGACCATAGTGGGTATAGTGAACGTCACGTACCTCGAAACCGGCACGCTCACGCGATAAACCACCTGGACCTAAGGCCGATAAACGGCGTTTGTGCGTAATCTCTGCCAATGGATTGGTTTGATCCATGAACTGAGATAACTGGTTGGTACCAAAGAAAGAGTTGATCACTGATGATAACGTACGGGCGTTAATCAAATCAGTTGGTGTAAACACCTCGTTATCGCGAATGTTCATACGCTCACGGATGGTTCTGGCCATACGGGCTAAACCAACACCAAACTGTGCGTACAATTGCTCACCTACCGTACGTACACGACGGTTAGATAAGTGATCGATATCATCCACTTCCTCTTTTGAGTTGATCAATTTGATCAGGTATTTCACAATCGCAATAATATCTGCTTTTGTTAATACTTTAACCTCATCAGGGGTATTCATTTTCAATTTACGGTTGATGCGGTAACGACCAACATCTCCTAAATCGTAACGTTTATCTGAAAAGAATAAACGATCAATGATACCACGGGCTGTTTCCTCATCAGGTGGTTCTGCGTTACGCAAAGCACGATAGATATTTTCTACAGCTTCTTTTTCTGAGTTTGAGGTATCCTTTTGTAAGGTATTATATATAATGGTATAATCAGCCTGACTTGCGCCATCTTCTTTTGATAAGATGATGCTTTTTACGCCAGCTTCGATAACCATATCAATGTGTTCGTCTTCTAAAACGGTTTCTCTTTCAAGAATCACTTCATTACGGTCGATAGAAACTACCTCACCAGTATCTTCATCAACAAAATCTTCAACCCATTTTTTCAATACCCTTGCCGCCAGTTTACGACCGATATATTTCTTCAAACCAGACTTACTAACTTTTACTTCGTCAGCAAGATCAAAAAGTTCCAAGATATCTTTATCAGAATCGTAACCGATAGCACGTAATAAAGTGGTAACCGGGAATTTTTTCTTACGATCGATATAAGCGTACATCACGTTATTAACGTCTGTAGCGAATTCGATCCATGAACCTTTGAAAGGAATTACACGTGCAGAGTACAATTTGGTTCCGTTGGTGTGACGGCTTTGGCCGAAGAACACGCCTGGAGAACGGTGTAACTGCGAAACGATAACACGTTCTGCACCGTTGATAACAAATGTACCTTTTGGTGTCATATACGGGATTGTACCTAAATACACATCCTGGATAATGGTTTCAAAATCTTCATGTTCTACATCATTACAAGAAAGCTTAAGCTTTGCTTTTAATGGAACATTGTAGGTTAATCCACGCTCAATACACTCATGTATATCGTAACGTGGCGGATCAACAAAATAATCAAGAAACTCTAATACGAAGATATTTCTTGAATCTGTTATTGGAAAGTTTTCAGCAAACACTTTAAACAAACCTTCGCTAGAGCGATCGTCTGATGTGGTATCTATCTGGAAAAATTCTCTGAATGATTGCAATTGCACATCCAGAAAATCCGGATAGTCTATAATGTGCTTACTAGTTGCAAAATTTACTCTTTGTTCGACTGTCTTTGCCAATGGACTAAAAGATTTTAGTTTAAGAATAAACTATTTGTTTGGTTCGAATTTCAAACAAGCTCATTAACCAAACAAAATGAGGTGTTTATAAACAGGTAAAGACACCGACATTTTCAGTCGGTGTCTAATACATTTTTAGCTTAGCTAAGTTAAGTGATTACTTAATCTCAACTACTGCTCCAGCTTCTTCTAATTGTTTTTTAAGAGCTTCTGCTTCGTCTTTAGCAACACCAGCTTTTAATTCTTTTGGTGCTCCGTCTACTAAGTCTTTAGCTTCTTTCAAACCTAAACCAGTTAAGTCTTTAACCAGTTTTACAACTGCTAATTTCTGACCACCAGCTTCTTTTAAGATTACATCAAAAGATGTTTTTTCTGCAGCAGCAGCAGGTGCATCACCACCAGCAGCAGGACCAGCAACTACAGCAGCAGCTGCAGGCTCAATACCATACTCATCTTTTAAGATTTGAGCTAATTCATTAACTTCTTTTACTGTTAAGTTTACTAATTGCTCAGCAAACGCTTTTAAATCTGCCATTTTATTAAGATTTTAAAAATTTACGTGTGTAATAATTTTGTTTAATTTGCGAACTTAAGGTGTTCGTTAACCTTCTCTTTCCTGAAGAGTTTTAACAATTCCTGCAATTTTGCTACCGCCTGATTGAAGTGCAGATAGAACATTTTTAGCTGGTGACTGTAATAATCCAACGATATCTCCGATAAGCTCTTCTCTTGATTTCAAGCTTACTAAGTTATTTAATTGGTCATCGCCAACATATACTGATGAATCTATGAACGCTGCTTTAAGCACTGGTTTATCAGATGTTTTTCTCAAAGCTTTGATCAGCTTAGCCGGAGCATTAGCTGTTTTTGAGAATAATAATGATGATGAACCTTTAAGTGCTTCGTATATCTCAGAAGCATCGCCATCCAAACCTTCAATCGCTTTGCGGATTAAAGAGTTTTTAGCAACCTTCATTACGATATCACCTTCAAAACATTTGCGACGGATGTTATTGATCTGCTCAACAGAAAGGCTGGAAGTATCAGCAATATAAAAATTGCCAAATTCCTGCATTTGTCCTTGTAGTTCTAAAACTACTTCGTTTTTTTCTTCTCTGTTCATGATTAGATCCCCGCTACTGATTTTGTTTCAATTGCAATTCCAGGACTCATTGTAGAAGACACGTGAATGCTCTTAAAATAAGTTCCTTTTGCAGCAGATGGTTTTAATTTAGAAATTACTTGAATAATCTCAAGTGCATTCTCATAAATTTTGTCTGCTGGGAATGATACTTTTCCTATCGAGGCGTGTATGATACCCGTTTTGTCTACTTTAAAATCAATTTTACCTGCTTTAACTTCTGTTACAGCTTTACCAACTTCGTTAGTTACTGTTCCAGATTTTGGATTAGGCATTAAGTTCCTTGGACCTAAAACACGGCCCAATTTACCTACCTTAGCCATACAAGCTGGTGTAGTGATAATAATGTCTACATCGGTCCAACCACCTTCAATTTTAGCTACATACTCGTCTAAACCTACGAAGTCTGCGCCAGCTGCTTTTGCTTCTTCTTCCTTATCAGGAGTTACCAAAGCTAAAACACGTACAGTTTTACCTGTTCCATGTGGTAAAGTAGCAATACCACGCACCATTTGATTGGCTTTACGCGGATCTACTCCTAAAGATACATCAATATCAACTGAAGCATCGAATTTAGTAGTAGTGATTTCTTTTACCAAAGCAGCAGCATCCTTCAAAGTATAAGCTTTACCAGCTTCTATTTTAGCATGTGCCTTTTTTTGATTTTTAGTTAATTTCGCCACTGTTGTAAACTGTTTTTTAATTAATTGTTCCAGGGTGCGTCACCAGAAACGGTGATTCCCATACTGCGTGCTGTTCCAGCAACCATACTCATTGCTGATTCGATTGTAAATGCATTTAAATCAGGCATTTTATCCTCAGCAATAACTTTAATCTGGTCCCAGGTCACCGACCCAACTTTCTTACGGTTAGGCTCAGCAGAACCACTCTGTAATTTAGTAGCATCTTTTAACTGGATAGCTACCGGAGGGGTTTTGATGATGAAATCGAATGACTTATCAGCATAAACAGTAATTACAACTGGCAATACTTTACCTGCTTTATCTTGGGTACGAGCGTTGTACTGTTTGCAAAACTCCATAATGTTCACCCCTTTAGCACCTAATGCAGGTCCTACTGGTGGCGATGGATTTGCCGCTCCGCCTTTGATCTGTAATTTGATCATTGCACTGACTTCTTTTGCCATTTTGTGTTTTTTGTTTATTTAAAACTCAATGTTAAATATTGGAAGCATGTAACATTTATTTCCTTATAGCTCCTATAAAGCTTAAAGGACTGCAAAGATATGGATTAACTTACAGTAAAACAATAGCATTGATAAAATTAATTTTATTGTAATTTAATGCAGGACCAAGATCCGAAATTTACCCGCTACGTATTTAACGAACAGATACTAAAATTTATTACCTGTTACGCTTGCAATCTCAACAACTTCATGATCATAAAAAAAGCCCCGGAGTATTCGGAGCTTTTTAATATTTTAATGTGGCTGTTATTCTTTTTCTACCTGCATGTAGTTAAGTTCAAGTGGCGTTTTACGTCCAAAAATCTTAACCATTACTTTCAGTTTTTTCTTCTCTTCGTTTACCTCTTCGATAATACCTGAGAAACCATTGAAAGGCCCGTCCATTACTTTGATGCCTTCGCCAACATAATAAGGAACATTCATGGTTTCACCCTGCTCGCTCATCTCGTCAACCACACCTAAAATACGGTTCACCTCTGCCTGGCGCATTGGGATTGGGTTACCGGCTTTATCGCCTAAGAAACCGATGACACTGTTGATCCCTTTAATGATGTGCTCTAATTCTCCATCTAATGTAGCTTCGATTAAAACATAACCTGGATAAAAGTTACGTTCTTTGGCAATCTTTTTACCATCTTTCATCTGGTAATATTTTTCCATAGGAATTAATACCTGTGGAACCAAATGAGAGAAACCTAAACGGCTGATCTCAGCATCAATGTATTGTTTTACTTTCTTTTCCTTACCGCTAACAGCCCTTACAACGTACCACTTTAGATCGCTCATTAGTAAATATTAATTAGAAAGTGATTTATAAAAAGTATCTAACACAAATGTTGATCCTTTATCCATTGCAAAAATAACCAATGCAATAATTAAAGAAGCTACCAATACCAGGATTGCAGAACTTTGCAGTTCGCCCCAGGTAGGCCAGGTAACCTTATTGGTCATCTCATCGTACGATTCTTTTATAAACTCAACTACTTTAGCCATATCAAATTATTGAATGAATGAATGAGTAAATGAGTGGATGATATTATTTGAAACTAAGCTTCAAATTTAACCATTCACTCATTCTAGTACTCAATCACTATATTAGCACGGGAACAAGGATTCGAACCCTGATCAAAGGTTTTGGAGACCTCTATTCTACCGTTGAACTATTCCCGTGTGTTAAAAAAAGAGCTAGCCTAAACCAGCTCTTTTTGTATTGTTGCAGCTTAAAATTAAGCTAAGATTTCAGTTACCTGACCAGCACCTACTGTTCTACCACCTTCACGGATAGCGAAACGCAGACCTTTTTCCATTGCAATCGCGTTAATTAATTTAACAGTGATTGTAACGTTATCACCTGGCATAACCATTTCAGTTCCTTCAGCTAGTGAGATCTCACCAGTTACGTCTGTGGTACGGAAATAGAATTGAGGACGATATTTGTTGAAGAATGGAGTGTGACGACCACCTTCTGCTTTTGATAATACATAGATCTCAGCTTTGAAATCAGTGTGAGGAGTTACTGAACCTGGTTTACAGATTACCATACCACGACGGATATCAGTTTTCTCAATACCACGTAATAATAAACCTACGTTATCACCAGCCTCACCGTAATCTAAGATTTTACGGAACATCTCAACACCAGTTACTGTAGATTTTAAGTTCTCAGCACCCATACCTAAGATCTCAACCGGATCTCCAGAGTTGATTACACCACGCTCAATACGACCGGTAGCAACAGTACCACGACCAGTGATTGAGAATACGTCTTCAACAGGCATTAAGAAAGGAAGATCAGTTAAACGTGGAGGAATTGGAATGTAGCTATCTACAGCATCCATTAATTCCATGATTTTACCAACCCATTTAGCATCTCCGTTTAATCCACCTAGTGCAGAACCTTGGATTACAGGAATATCATCACCTGGGAATTCGTAGAATGATAATAATTCACGAACTTCCATTTCTACTAATTCTAATAATTCAGGATCATCAACCATATCCACTTTATTCATGAATACAACTAATGAAGGTACACCAACCTGACGAGCCAATAGGATGTGCTCGCGAGTTTGTGGCATTGGACCATCAGTAGCAGCAACAACGATAATTGCACCGTCCATCTGAGCAGCACCAGTAACCATGTTTTTCACGTAATCCGCGTGACCTGGACAGTCAACGTGTGCATAGTGACGGTTAGCTGTTGAATACTCAACGTGAGCTGTATTGATTGTAATACCTCTTTCTTTTTCCTCTGGAGCAGAGTCAATTGAATCGAATGAACGTGCCTCAGTTAAACCAGCATCAGCCAAAACTTTTGTAATAGCTGCTGTTAAAGTTGTTTTACCGTGATCGACGTGACCGATTGTACCGATGTTTAAGTGCGGTTTACTGCGGTCAAATTTTTCTTTTGCCATTTTATTTATAACTAATTAGTAGGTTAACTTTTTATTATTTTTTTATTTATTGTTATTTCAACACAAAAAACCTTGTCTACTCTGCCTATTAAACAGATTTAACAAAGCTTTAGTATACCTGAGCCAACTATGGGAATTGAACCCACGACCTCTTCCTTACCAAGGAAGTGCTCTACCGCTGAGCTAAGTCGGCTTTTTAGTTTCCAGTTCCAGCCTTTGGTTTTAACTATATTAAAACTGTTACCGACAACTGCCCACTTTCTAATTTTATTGGAGCGGAAGACGAGGTTCGAACTCGCGACCTATAGCTTGGAAGGCTATCGCTCTACCAACTGAGCTACTTCCGCTTTTAAAAACCAGTGATTGATTGAATGAAAGAATGAGAGAATTATTCTATCATTAAAACATTTGGTCATTCATTTAAAGTGTGGGGAGAGAAGGATTCGAACCTTCGAAATCTTGCGATAACAGAGTTACAGTCTGTCCCATTTGGCCGCTCTGGAATCTCCCCATCTTTTACTTTAAAATGCTAACACTTTAAAATAAAAAGAGCCTCCTATCGGAATCGAACCAATGACCTACTGATTACAAGTCAGTTGCTCTACCAGCTGAGCTAAGGAGGCTTTAAATTTTCTGCAATGATACGAAAAATCTTCATTTTTCATACTATTAACGTGTTTTTTTAAAACTTTTATCTTTTCACAGAACTAACCTTTTCTTCCCGGCCTAACGCCCTTTCCGAAAGGGAATGCAAATATACACACTTATATTTCACTTCAAAATAAATTTGAAAAAAAATAACGAAGTTCTTTTAGTTAATGTACATCATCTGCCTCAAGAGGCTTAATAATCAATCTCTTAAAATTGAATATTTTTTTCATTTTTTTATACCCAATTTCCTCCAGAACAGGATTACCATCTGTAAACACGATAATAAACAGAAAACAACAAACGTATTAATCTCAATAAAAATTAAAATTTATGTGGCAAGATGGTTTTTTCGCGAAGAACTGCTTAGAAAATTAAAATTGGTTTATAAAAATTATACGAATAGCTTCCGATTTATTTAAATTATTTGAAGAAACTAATATAATGAAGCCGTCATCTCTACTGATGTGCAGCGAAAGGAGAGATCTAAATGAAAAGTATACTTACGATAGACCTCTCGGCTACCTTACACTCCGCTCGAGATGATGCCGCCGAAGGGAATTATCTTTTCAATTTTTATCTGTTGACGGTACCTGGAAAGTTATCACCAAAAATAAAAAGAGCGGTACATTAAACTGCACCGCTATTTTATATTTATGATGGAGTAATTACTAATAATCAGTGGCTTCGATTTCATTTAAAATTGCCTTATGCTCACTTAATTTTACCCTTGTTTTATCTTTATGCTTTGTAATCTGCTTCCTTAACGATTCGATGGCCAGGTCTGTGGCCTCTTCAAATGATTTACATTGTTCTTTAGCGAAGAGGGTACCTCCCGGTACAATGAGTTTTATCTCACTGATTTTATTTGCCTCGTCCTCTACGTTCTCTAACTTTAAATACACTTCTCCGCTAATGATCTGGTCAAAAAACTGATCAAGCTTATTTGCTTTTTTTTGTATAAAATCTAACAACTTACTATCTGCATTGAAGTGGATTGATTGAACTCCGATTTTCATTTTTCCTCCTTTTTTTATGCCTTTGGATGGGCTTGTTTATAAATTGTTTTTAATCTTTCGATCGAATTATGCGTATAAACCTGGGTGGCTGCCAAACTGGCGTGGCCCAAGAGTTCTTTGATTGCATTTAGATCTGCTCCTGCATTTAACAGGCTGGTGGCATAGCTATGCCGCAAAACGTGGGGGCTTTTCTTTTCATTGGTTGATATGTGGTTTAGGTATGAGGTAACTATACGGTATATTAATTTCGGATACGCCGCTGCACCTGTATTGGTAACGATTAATATTAGTAAATTGTTATTAAAGTTTTGCAACTTTTTTAACTCAATATAGGTATTTACCTGATTAATAAGCTGTTTATTTATCGGTATAATCCTTTCTTTGTTCCTTTTGCCCAATACCCTTATCGTTCCAGAGTAACAATCAATATCAGTATCTTTTAATTGCAATAGTTCCGTTAAACGTATACCTGTTCCAAAAAGCAGTTCGATAACCAAATGATCGCGAATGGAAGGGAAACTTTCATCAAAATAATGCTGCGAATCCAGCAAAAGATCCATTTTTTGCGCATTTACAAATACCGGTAGCCTTTTAGGTATTTTTGGTGCCTTAATTAAAACTGCGGGGTTTTGATCAATTTTTCCGGATCTATGTAAAAATTTGTAAAAGCTCCGTAAAGCAGAGATTTTTCTATTAATGGTATTTTCGGAATGTCCTTCCTCCATCAGTTCAACCAGGTAATTACGAAGTTGCTGATGTTTAACTTCGGTAAAATCCATTTCCAATGCCTGAATAAATACTTCAAACTGATTTAAATCCTTTTGATAAGCGGTAATGGTGTGCTGAGAATAGCGCTTCTCGTGAGTTAAATAGGTGATAAAACTTTTTTGCAACATTCAATAACGTTTTATGGGGCATTAATATGAAGTTACAAATAGTTTTGATATAAAGAAATCATTAACGAATTGTTTATGGTAAAGTTTTTGATTTCCCCTTAAAACAAAAAATCCTCCCGGTTTAACATCGGGAGGATTTTAATGTATTTATATCTTAAACAACTATGCAGTTGTATCTTGATTCATATTCTGAATGTAAACAGCATGTTTAATTTCAGTACGGCGAGCAACGGATTTTTTCTCGTATGCCTGGCGACTACGTAGTTCTCTCAATACACCAGTTTTTTCAAACTTTTTCTTGAAACGCTTTAGGGCTTTATCTAATGATTCGCCGTCTTTAATGTTGATAATGATCATAACGCTGAAATACCTCCTCTCGTGGTTTTTTTAAATTACCCCGTGTTATCGGGGATGCAAATGTAAGCAAAATATTGAAAATGAGAAAGATTTTATAAAAAGAAATATTATTTAATATCATTGATTAAACTAAACTATTGTTTACCTACATTTATATATACATTATATTTATGACAACAGGCAAAAAAGTAGGCTCAATTATCGCAGTGATAGTTGTTATTATACTAATAGCAATTTGCTATTACCGGTATTTCTTTGTATTTGGCGAAGGCGTTAAAGCAGGTGAATTAAACTATGTGGTAAAAAAAGGCTATGTATTTAAAACCTATGAAGGCAAATTAATTCAGAGTGGCATAAAATCGCGGCAAACCGGAACCTTGCAGAACAACGAATTCGAATTTTCTATTGCCAATCAGGAAATTGCTGAAAAAATGATGGCCAACAGTGGCAAGTTTTTCGAATTACACTACAAAGAATATAAACATACCCTACCATGGCGCGGATTTAGTGTTTACGTGGTCGATAGCATTTTAACTTCAAAAGATTTACCAGAATAGGTTTAGGGTTTAGGGTTTAGGGTTTAGGGTTTAGGGTTTAGGGTTTAGGGTTTAGGGTTTAGGGTTTAGGGTTTAGGGTTTAGGAGGAAATTATTATTTTGACGTTTAGTTTTAACCTTACACCATAAACCTTCCACCTCCTAATCTTTTTTAGGCACCTTCGCTCCTGCTTTTTTGGCTTCCGATAATCCGATGGCAATTGCCTGCTTTTTGGAAGTTACTTTTTTACCTGATCCGCTCTTAAGCTTACCTTCTTTCATTTCGTGCATGGTTTTTTCTACTTTCTCACCAGCTTTTGCTGAATATTTTGCCATTTTTTATAGTTATTAGTTAAGTGGTCATTTGTTCATTGGTAACTGCCAATCGCCAACTGAAAATTGTTAATTTATTTAGTCTTTAGTCTTTAGTCTTTAGTCTTTAGTCTTTAGTCTTTAGTCTTTAGTCTTTAGTCTTTAGTCTTTAGTGAGAACAGGGGACCAAGATCAACGGTTTTAAAATTTTAAATAAAAAATCCGGAGGTGGTTAAACCATCCGGATTATGCTCATATATTTGGTTTTTAGTAAGGTTGAAGGTGTAGGGTGTAAGGCATAGGGTGACCGACATTTGCCTTAAACCTTAAGCCTTTTACCTTCTACCCTTGCAATATTTCTCGGGCAATGACAATCTTTTGTATTTCTGACGTTCCCTCACCTATTGTACATAATTTACTATCGCGGTAAAATTTCTCTACCGGAAAATCTTTGGTATAACCATAGCCACCAAATATTTGAACCGCTTCGGTTGCTACTCTTACCGAAACCTCTGAAGCAAAATATTTTGCCATGGCTGACTCTTTTGTCATAGGCAAATGCCTGTTCTTTAAATCTGCTGCCTGGCGGATCAACAATTCGGCTGCTTCAATCTCTGTAGCCATATCAGCCAGTTTGAAACTTATGGCCTGGAAACTGGAGATGGGCTGTCCAAACTGCTGCCGCTGTTTTGAATAAGCCACCGCGGCGTCAAAAGCACCCTTTGCAATGCCTAAGGCCAATGCGGCAATAGAAATTCTTCCGCCATCCAAAACCTTCATGGCCTGTTTAAAACCTTCGCCAACATTGCCCAACAGATTGGCTTTTGGTACGCGGCAATTGTCAAAAATCATTTCTGTGGTTTCTGATGCCCGCATGCCGAGTTTATTTTCTTTTTTTCCCGCGGTAAAACCCGGTGTACCACGCTCTACCACAATGGCCGAAATCCCTTTCGAACTTCCCTGCTCCCCTGTCCTTACCATCACCACTGCGATATCGCCGCTTTTACCATGCGTAATCCAATTTTTTGCACCGTTTATAACGTAATCATCGCCATCTTCAACAGCCGTGGTCATCATTCTTAAAGCATCCGAGCCGGTATTGGCCTCGGTTAATCCCCAGGCACCGATCCATTCTGCTGTTGCCAGTTTAGGCAGCCATTTTTGTTTCTGTTCATCGCTGGCAAATGCCAGAATATGGCCCGTACATAAAGAGTTGTGTGCGGCTAATGATAAACCGATTGAACCACAAACCCGGGCCACTTCTACAATAATATCAACATATTCCTGATAGCCCAATCCTGAGCCACCGTATGCTTCGGGAACCAAAACGCCCATCAACCCCAATTCTCCGAGTTGTTTAAACAATTCTACAGGAAAATGCTGTGCTTCATCCCAATCCATGATATGTGGACGGATGTTTTTCTCTGCAAAATCGCGGACCATGGCCTTTACACTTTGCTGAGTTTCTGTTACTGAAAAATCGAAGCTTACGCTCATTAAAAATATATTTATAGTTAGTTGAGGCAAGTATAAACAATTATTTGATAGTTAGTTACCATTAAATATTCGTGCCGTTACAGAATGAAATGGTATTCGGTTCAATAAGTTTATCGGTTAATTTTAAACGTTGAAAATTAAGGAAGATTTTTTTTTATGTTTTTTACAACTTTAAACGACATGATGGCTCACGGGAAAAACTAATAGCACAAAGCGCAGAAACAATGTGCCTATGAAATACAGGCTTTGCTTTCCAAAAACAGATAAGTCTTTAATCTGGGTAGTTTTTTTAGGAAAGCAGGTTTGGAAGCATTTTAGGATCATGTAGTCCCACTGTCCGCTTTACTGCGTGCCCGCTTCCATTGGGTTTAAGTGGCCCGGCCGGTAATCATATTTGAGGTTGCAGGGTGCAGAAAATGTGGCTTTCGAGCCATTCGATAGTTTTACAGCACTGTTCTGTGTAGCTAAACCTGATCGCAGCGAACACGGAGTGCAACGGAGTAAAGCGAAGAGCAGGAAGAAACCTCCCTATGGAACACAGGCTTTGCTTTCCAAAAACAGATAAACCCTTAATCTGGGTATTTTTTTTAGGAAAGCAGGTTTGGAAGCATTTTAGGATCATGTAGTCCCACTGTCCGCTTTACTGCGTGCCCGCTTCCATTGGGTTTAAGTGGCCCGGCCGGTAATCATATTTGAGGGTGCAGAAAATGTGGCTTTCGAGCCATTCGATAGTTTTACAGCACTATTCTGTGTAGCTAAACCTGATCGCAGCGAACACGGAGTGTAATAGAGTAAAGCGAAGAGCAGGAAGAAACTTCCATATGGAACACAGGTTTTGCTTTCCGAAACCAAAAGATTAATATTCCTTTTAAAAAGAGATATAAGGCGTAATTTTATCTATCACTTCCTGGCTTAAAAGAACGATCTTTTTTAAATCTGCTACGCCGGTATAATTGCCATGCTGCCTGCGGTATTGAATAATGGCATTAATTTGTTTAAACGTAAGATAGGGATTACGCTTTAAATCGTTAAAAGTTGCTGTATTGATATTGATTGTTTTTAAAGGTACACTACCAATTTTAATCTGGTCTTTAATTTCCGCATACTTATCATCATCTAAACCATAAACTTCAAGAAGTTGTTCTTTTTTGTAAAAACCACCCAAGCGTTCACGGTATTTAATAATCCTCAGTGCAAAAGTCCCGCCGACACCTTTAATCTCATCTAATTGTGCAGAGTCTGCCATATTGATATCAACCATTAACGGAGCTTCCTTAACATATTCCTTTTTTTCATGAAGCGCATCATTTTTGGAAATTTTAACGGACTGATCCGGTACGTTGGCATAGGGTAATATCCTTTTATACATTTCTGGAGAAATGGTATACATTTTCTGAAGATCTTCAGGTTTATAAAATCTACCGCCTTTAGCGGTATAATTCACAATCGACTGTGCCTGTTTTGCCGACAGGCCTAAATTTTCCCAGCCTTCCTTATTTAAAGTATTGGGATCGAATTTAAAAAGCTTAACTGTTTTTTTTCGGATGAAAGCTTCAGTCCGATCGCGAACAGCATGATCAGACGACTGATCTTTTATACTAATCTGCTGAATTTGTGCTAAAAGATCAGGATCATCCTTTGAAACTGACTGGAAATGGCCGTATACAACCGGTATAGCCTTAATCACAATAATAATCAAGACGAGAAACAACAGCCCGTTGAATTCACTTTTGCTAACACCAAAATTTTTGTTGAACCAAATTCTCATTGATGCGATATGACATGTGGATTATAAATATAAATCTTATTTTTGGGATTGCAAAACAGAACAGGTTTTGCCTATCAACAATCTAAGAATTTATATGAAGATCATAACTACATCTGAGTTTGCGAAAGCAACAAAGATAGATAAGCTAGGTGTACCGGGTTTAGCAGGTTTGATGATGGAGATCATGAAACTGAACGATATTAACGATGTATTTGCTCAAAACCAACACTTTAAAGGCTTAGAATTTGTAGACAAGATATTAGAAACCATTGGCGTTTCTATAGAATTTGATGATGATGATTTAAATAGTATTCCTAAAACAGGTCCTTTTATTGCTATTGCAAACCACCCTTACGGTGGTGTAGAAGGCCTGGCCCTGGTTAAACTATTGTGTACGGTTAGGCCGGATGCCAAGGTAATGGTTAATTTTATTTTGAAAAAAATACCAAACCTGGATGAGTTTTTTGTGGCTGTAAATCCTTTCGAAAATGTGCAGCATTCTTCGAGCATCAGCGGATTAAAAACCACTTTTGACCTGCTTAGAAACGGAACACCGATTGGCATTTTCCCTGCAGGAGAGGTTTCTACCTTTAAATTAGATGCTCAGCAGGTAACCGACAGGATGTGGCATCCTGTAGTCGGAAAATTGATTGCTAAAGCTAAAGTTCCGGTTGTACCGATTTATTTCCATGGCAATAACGGTGTTTTCTTTAACATTCTCAGCTTTATACACCCTACCCTGCGTACAGCAAAACTACCATCTGAATTTTTAAATAAACATGGGCGCACCATTAAAGTCCGGATTGGTAAGCCAATAGCCGTATCTGAAATTTCGCACATGAACAGCAGCAATAAGCTGATGGACTTTTTGAGGGCCCGTACCTATGCACTTGGTATTGGTTTAGATATAGAAAAAAAGCTCTTTAACCCATTAAACTTATTTAAGATTAAAAAGAAACCTGCTGAGGTAATTGAAGAAACTTCGAGGCTATTAATTAAAAATGAGGTTGCGGTTCTGGAAGATTTCAGGGTTTGGACAGAGAAAAATTATGAGGTATACATTGTCCCAACCTTAAAAATTCCTAATATTTTAAGGGAAATTGGTCGTTTGCGCGAAATCACTTTCCGTGAAGTTGGCGAGGGTACCAATAAAAAAATCGACCTCGACAATTACGACATCTACTATAATCATTTGTTTATATGGGATAAAGATTTAGAAAATATTGTAGGCGCTTACCGGATTGGAAAAGGTGATGAGATTTTAGAGAGCATGGGGCGCCGTGGCTTTTACCTTTCTGAACTCTTTAAAATGAAAGATCAGTTCTACCCTATGCTCAGGCAGGGTATAGAATTGGGCAGATCGTGGATCAGAAAAGAATACCAGGGCAAACCCCTACCACTGTTCTTATTGTGGAAAGGAATTTTAAAATACCTGATCGATAACCCACAGTACCGCTATATGTTTGGTCCGGTAAGTATCAGCAATAATTTTTCTAAATTCAGCAAGGCTTTAATTGTGGATTATATTACCAAAAACCATTTCGATTACGAAATGGCAAAATACGTTAAACCGAGAAACAAATTTAAAGCCGATTTATTGCCTATTTCTACTGATACCCTGGTTGATAGCAGCGAATCTTTTAAGGATCTGGACAGCATTATCGGAGACATTGAAAACACGCATATTAAAATTCCGGTATTGTTAAGGCAGTACATGAACCTGAATGCAAAGATCATCTCGTTCAATATCGACCCTAAGTTTTCTGATTGTTTAGATGGTTTCCTGGTGGTTGATACACACAGTATTCCACCAGAAATTTTGGAAAAACTTGGCAAGAACCTATAATTTAAGCCATAAAAAAACCCAGACATCCATCTGGGTTTTTTATTATCAACTAACCTAAACTTTATAAATACTAACCAAATATTTATGCCACAAAAGTAGATCAGCCATGTTAAATTGATATTAATGAAATGTTATTTGTAGAATTTATTAATTTATCGGGCAGAATTGCCAGCAACTGTATTTCCTAATGCAAAAAACTCCAGTTTTTGAAAAACAGCACGACGTGTTAACAGGATGTTAAATAGCGGGAATGCTATTTACATAAAGAAATTGTTGATTTTATGTTAATTATAGGTAAATTTAATATAACCAAATATGGCACGGTTTGAAAAAGAGAATTTACATCTATGTTTTAAGGACTATTTTGTTTGCTGGCCTGATGATAAACGCCATCAGCTCAAAGGGACAACAATTTGCTTTCGATTTTTATGATGGTAGCTTTAATTTCAGTGTCGATTCCACAATGGTTTTTCCCATACCTCAAACGGCAACAACGTCGGCTGTTTCAAACTTTTATCATCAAATCTCTTCCGGACGGTATGCTCCCCTTATCTCATCTTTAGAAACGTACCAGAAAAAACATCATTTAAACGACTGGATCTATTATCAGCTGATCCGCAAAACAGCCGAACAGATTAGTCCGAAAGCCAAAAACTATTTGGCCTATACTTTATATAAATGGTTTTTATTGAGTAAATGTGGCTACGATGCAAGGTTGGCGGTAGGCAATGATCAGGTCATCTTTTATGTCAGAAATCAAGAGGATATCAGCGATATTCCATTTTTTATGATTGACGGGCAAAAGTTTACGTGCCTGAACTACCATGATTACGGCAAACTATTTAAACAGGCCGATGCTTACAAACCGGTAAAGATATTGATACCAGAAGCAAAAAATCCGTTCTCTTATAAAGTGACAAGAATGCCCGATTTTAAGCCCGACAGTTACGAAGAAAAGGATATTGAGTTTAGCTACCGACAGAAAATACATCATTTTAAACTTAAAGTTAATCCCGATGTTCAGGCCATTTTTAAAAACTATCCGGTAGTAGATTTTGAGAGTTATTTTAATATTCCGTTGAGCAGAGAAACCTATGGTTCTCTTATTCCCACGCTGAAAGAAAATCTAAAATATATGGATCAGAAAAAAGGCGTTGATTACCTGATGAGATTTACCCGTTATGGTTTCCTATATGAAGATGACAATGAAAACTTTGGGAAGGAAAAACGTTTCTCTCCGGAACAAACATTACTCAGTACATATAGTGATTGTGATGACCGGGCTGCATTATTTTTTTACCTGGTAAAAGAAATATACAACCTTCCGATGATTGCATTGCTATATCCCAAACATTTAACTATAGCCGTACAGTTAGATAAACCCATTGGTGAAGCGGTTAATTATAAGGGTAAGCAATATTCTTATTGTGAACCTACACCACAGGCACAAAACTTAAAAATAGGGCAAATTGCCGACAACCTTAAAAACCTGAAGTATGAGGTGGTATATGCTTATGAGCCTGGCAAAAAATAAGACATTGATTAAATTAAAGTTAATTTAATATTAATATAATATTATCATATCGATAACAAGTGTATTAACACTTTATTTGCCGTATTTTTAAAGGCTAAAGCAAAATAACCACATGGCCGCCATTATATATAGTGTTATCAAAGAATTCTTTATCGAAATTCACGGTCATCCGGTTAAGGCCAGGATCCTATCGCCGATTAATGATGATAAATCCTTTACCTTTCAGGTAAATTTGCACTTTAGAAATACCAGCGAACAGGAGGCCAATATACCCGCTTCAACATTTACCTCATATGCCAATGCCGAACGCCATTTGCTGGGCTACCTCGAAGCTTTTCAAAACACGTTGGATTTAGGTGGTGATGTAGCACCAGGCGTTAATTTTTAAAATTTTAAGGATATATTGAGCAGTTCTGCAATCATATGCTCTGCATCAAACTTCGTCTCACCCTGTTGATCGGCCCGGCAACTAACACCATAAACTCAACGCTGATTAATTAAACTAGCTAGACTTTGATTGGTAAAATTATCCGATCTGATAAATAATAGCAATACTTTTATGTTAACGAGGAAGCTTTTCGTTAACATAATCATAATACTAACTTAACTTTCTGTTTTTCTACCTTTGTAAAAACCCATAAATTTAAATGAAAAAGAATAAATCCAAGTCGAAAAATCATTCGGCCAATAAACAGCTACGTAAAGAATTAGAATCCAAATTGACCTTTGCCTTTAACGAACTGATTAATCAATATGGCAAAGCCAAAAAAACGGATAAAATAATAGAGAAGTTTGCAAAACAACTTGCCAAAAAGGTAACTGTCTCTGCTGTAGATAATTCTATTGCACCTTTTATTAAGGAGGAAGAACAATCTGCAACAGTAGTTACCAAAAGAAAATCAGCTAAAGCAACATCCAATAAAGTGATAATGAAAGAAGAGGAAGCTGCAGGCTAGAACTTGCATAATTTCAATTGTAGTATAGTAAAAAGTAGTGCAATTAATCGTACTGCTTTTTACTCTAATATGCTTTTATTAATTAAACATACCAGTTTGATGGGACTATTCCCAAGAACACCCTATTCTACAACAAAAAGGGCATCCATCATTACGATGAACGCCCTTTTTATTCCATTATATAGCCAGGATAATACTATAAATTAGCTAATAAATCTACGCCATCTACAGTTGCCCATTTTCCTTTTGTTAAAGAAGCACCTGTTGCAGTAGTTGAAGTAGTCCAGTTGGTACCGAAACTAGCTGCATTAACATTGACAGTAGATACACCATTAATAAACAAGATAGGAGTATTGGTAACCTTAACATTAGTTAATTTAATTTTACCGGTTAATACCTGATCATTATAAGTTACCAAATCACGGATTTGAACGGCACCACCATTAAAAGAAGTTGGCGTAGTCTGGCTGCCATATCCATCAATTACAATATTACTATAATCACCATTTCCTTGTGCTTTAAACTGAAAGGCATCTAACTGGATTTCACTTTGTGCTTCAGTAGTTGTACCAGCCGCCCTTTTCAAGGTGATATTTTTTACTACAGGCCAAAACGCATTATTTACACCTTTCGCTTCTATTTCCATACCATAATTACCCACACCAGTTTGATAAGCATACCAGTTGGTGTTGTCTTGACCTCTCCATCCATCTTGCCAATCGAAAGAGTCATCAGCATTACCATAAGATATTAAGTTTTTAGCACTTACAGTACCACCATAAAATTCGAAGCCATCGTCATTTCCTTTATAAGAAACTAGATTTTCCAAAACTGTTCCACTACCTACTGAATAGAAAGAGAAACCATTTTGTTCTTTAGAGTTGGTAGTGATTACACGACCTGCATATTCTACCCTAACATATTTTAATGAACCACCGTTGTGAGTAGCATTAGTGCCACCGTAAGATAAATTTAAACCATCTTCTGAAAATGCAGTTTGTGTTACTGTAGCAGTTGATGAATTTACGATTGGCGCATCACCATACATAATGATACCATTCCAAGAACCACCTACTTTTGATTTTTCAGTTAAAACAATTGGATTATCTGCGGTACCGTTAGCGATTAATTTACCACCATTTAATACTACTAAACCATCATCACCATCAGATTTATCTGCTGTAAAAGTAGAACCAGCTTCGATGGTTAAAGTAACACCCGACTGGATTTTAACGATACCTTTTAAAGTATAATTACCAAAAGCCAATGTTCTGTTAGCTGTAATATCACCTGTAATTTCACCTACTACCGGAACTTTTGTAGGAATTTCATCATCCTCATCTTTTGAACAGCCAGTAAAAATTGTAGCTGATACAGCAATTGCATAAAGTAATTTTTTCATTTTAACTCTTTTTTAATTTTCCTTTGAATTGTAAATTTAGTTTTCCTATGTTTTTAATATATTAACCCAAGTTTAACATTGCATTAACCAGGGAGTAAAATCCTGGATGCTGATTAGAATGTGTAGCCAAGACCTAACGACACTCCAACGCCTCTTTTGTAGTCTTTAACTGTCAAGTCGTTTTCGTATATTTTAACTAAGCTTTTTTCGCCTAAATTGATTCTGTATGTAGGATTTAAGATATTTTCTACTCCAAATTTCAAATCCCATTTGCTAGAGATCTTATTGCTCCATATCAAGTCTAACTTTCCAAAAGGCTTTTCATAATAGTTATCTAAACCATTAGTACCTACTGCATAAATACGTTCGCCATAAATATTGTATGCTAGAGTGAAAGTACTTTTCCAGTTTTTACTGAAATTACTTTCGTGTTTGATATCAGCATTGATTAACCAAGGAGAGGCTCCTTGCAGCTTACGCGTATTGTCGTTACCGATTGCCGCAGTTTCTGCACTATTTCTTACCTTATCAATAGTCGTTTTCGTATACATTAATGAAGTATTGAAACCCAATGAGAAGTTAGATAGTGATTCGCTGAATCTAGAAAGCTGTAATAAAAATTCCAATTCAGCACCATATAAAATAGCTTTCTTAGAGTTATCATAGGTAATGGCCAAACCACCACTTCCTGCCGATTGTACAAATAAGCGCTCAATAGGATTTTTCAAATATTTGGCAAATCCTGTGATAGCAAACATCTCAGTATTTGATGGAAAAAGTTCATATTTCACATCTAAATTATAGTTTTGACTGTTTACTACATTAGGATTACCATTTTCTATGGTTGCATCTGGATTTACAAACTCCAGAGGGAAAGCCTCCATGATAACAGGTTTGGTTAAGGTTTTTGAAAGTGATAACCTTAAGTTTGTTTTTTCGGTAACCGAATATTTAAAATTTATAGCCGGTAAAATGTCCGTTCTTTTCTTAGTTACCCTTAAAAAAGGATCATCAAAGGTTCCCTGGTTTCTAAACCTGGTTATCCTTTCCGATTGTTCTACCCTTAATCCACCATTGATGTTGATTTTATCGCTCAAAACCAATGATAAATCGGCATAACCTGCATTAACACTTTCCTGCATGCGTGCAATATAGGTTGCACCTGTACCCTCGTAATAGGTAAAGCCGCCATTGGCAATCTGGCCGGCTAGTGTAGCATCAGGCTGATTGGTATTAAAGGTAGCGCTGTTAGAAGCCAGGTTCTGTGAAACTAAAAACCTGAAATTAGATTCGATCTTATTGAAAGAGCCGTTGTAACCTACAGTAAGTTTATGAGCTTTTGCAAGCTCTTCGTTTCCAAACTTCCAGTTATATTCTAACAAGCCAGATCCGAAAAAGTCGCCGTTAAAATCCATATATTGTCTAGTTATGCTATTGCCGGTATAACTAATTGAAGTCGTATTGTTATCAAGCATTGCACCTTTAAACGATTTTCTATCTGGAAGCTCATAACCTGTTTTTGAGTAAGACGCCCCTGCCCTTACACTATGTCTGTCATCTTCTGTTATTTTATAGTTGGCAAATACCTGCCCAGTAAAGAAATTAGTTTTTTGAAGTTGGTTTAAGCGAATAAATGAATTGTTGGCAGTAGCCTGACTATTGGTATAACCCAACTGATCTTGGATCATGGTTTCTGTTCCCTTTAAATAAAAAGCATTTAAATTCAAGTTCAACCTATTGGAACCATAATTAACCGCCCCTAATAAAGAGGAGTTGGTAGAAAACCTATATTTAGTGGTATACAAGTTATTATCGTAAATACCTTGTACGGTATTGAAGAAACGATCTACCCCTTCTCTGATTTGAAAATTGTTATCGGTATTAACAGAAACCAGATATTGTAAATAACGATTGTTTTCTAACCTGAATTTTTGTGTATGTAATATGCCGATATTTGTATTTAAAGGCGCATTTCCCTCTTCTACATCAAAGCCCGAACCGAATTTCGTATTAGCTTCGTCAGCCGTCATGGTATAAGAAGATGGTTTTTTACCGAAAACTTTTGGTAGATCACGACCGTTACTGGTAAAACCGAAGTAATCTCCAATTGAAGTCTCTCCCTCAGGTCTCAAGAATTTTCTAAAGCTGCTGTTAGAGATAAAGCTGGTACCAATATTAATTTTAGTTACGGCTTTTTCGCCTTTAGCCGTCACAATATTGAATGTACCTCCTGCAAAATCGCCATACAAGCCTGAGTTAAAGGTTTTGTAAGTTTCCAAAACACTTACAATGTCGGTGGGGAAAAGATCTAGTGGGATAATCTTTTTAAAGGGGTTATTCGACGGTACAGCCAAACCATTTATTAATAAATTATTGTACCGATCTTCCAAACCGCGCACAAATAAACCACGTCCATCAACTTTGGTAATGCCGGTAATCTTAGTCAATCCCTCTTCCACATCACTAACGCCCTTTCTCGATAATTCCTGAATACCAATACCCTGTTTTATTTCGATGGCATTTTTTTGAAGTGAAAGTAGTGCGGTTTCAGACTCTCTACTGGCCTGACCTTTAACCTGCACATCTGCCAATTTCTGAGAATTGGATTCTTCTAGTGTCAAGTTTAATGTAGTAGTTGCACCTCCGGTTACCTCTACTGCTGATACTTCTTTAGTAGCATACCCCACATAAGAAGCTTCTATTACAAATTTACCATCTTGTAATGCCGGAATAATATATTTACCATCAGCACCTGTTGAAGTACCTTTATTTGTACCTTTAATTTTAACCGTTACACCAATTAAGGTTTCTCCCGTTTTTTTATCGGTAACTGTTCCAGAAATTTTTCCAGTTTGGGCATACGAAAGTATGCTGATCGTCAAAGCGAACACAGTAAGTGCCGCTCTTTTAAAAGAGTTTAGTAATTCCAATTTGCCTTTATTTGATAAGGGCAAAGCTATTACCACAATGTTAATTCTAAATTAGGTGTTAATTAACATTGTTTTACTTTAAAGTTAAATAAATATTAACAAGTATTGCCAATCAGTAACGGATACCCACTTTTTTGCAAATAAAGTGCAACAACCAGATCGGGCCGATTAACAGGAATTTAACATCATCTAAAAATGACGGCTTTTTTCCTTCTATTTTATGGCCTATAAATTGCCCTACCCAGGCCGCTACAAATATCAAGGCATAAATGGTATAAGCGGTTCCGCTCCCTAAACCTACCGCCTGCTCAATTTTTACAATGATGTAACTCATTAGTCCCACTACCCAGATCATCATGAAGAACAATACTGGTGATAAAGTGAAATAATAGTACAGGCTAAAAGCTAAAAGAAATGAAGCCCAGTTAAAGAACCCATTATAACTGCCCAGAAAACTTAGATGGGGAAACGGAATTTGCCATACTAAACCCAATAAGCTGAACACAATTAATGGAACACAGATCCAGTGTACCAGTTTGTTGGTTGGATTTCGGTGACTTTCTGCGTATTTGTCAAATAGTACATCTACAGATCGCTTTGGTTCGATTTTAATGGTTTGCTTGCTCATTATGTAAAAATAAAAAAAGCGATGGAATATCCATCGCTTTATATTTTGTTTCCGCCAAGGTTTGTGTCTTCACAAACCTTTTGTTCATTCATTCGTGGGGACACGAACCGAGGCTAGTATAACTATTCACCGCGCTGATCCGATAGCTATCTGATTTAGTTCAGCATCCTAAGATCCTGAAACAAGTTCAGGATGACGATTTAATCTATTTTGCAAAGGCTACAGAACGGGTTTCCCTGATTACGGTTACCTTAATCTGGCCGGGATAAGTCATTTCAGTTTGGATCCGGGTTGAGATATCAGCCGCTAAAAGTTCTGCCTGCGCATCAGTAATGCGTTCGCTTTCTACAATTACACGTAATTCTCTACCAGCCTGAATGGCAAAAGTTTTTTCTACACCTGGATAAGATAAAGCGAGTTCCTCTAAGTCTTTCAAACGTTTAATATAACTTTCCACCACCTCACGACGAGCACCAGGACGGGCACCAGAAATGGCATCACAAGCCTGCACAATTGGCGAAATCATTGAAGTCATCTCAATTTCATCGTGGTGGGCGCCAATGGCGTTGCAAATTTCAGGGTGTTCTTTATACTTTTCGGCCAGTTGCATCCCTAAAATGGCGTGTGGCAATTCTGGATTATCGTCAGGCACTTTACCAATATCGTGTAACAAACCTGCGCGTTTAGCCATTTTAGCATTTAAGCCCAGTTCTGCAGCCATGGTAGCACAGAAATTAGCTACCTCACGTGAGTGATGTAAAAGGTTTTGTCCATATGATGAACGGTAACGCATACGGCCAACCATCCGGATCAACTCAGGATGCAGACCATGGATTCCTAAATCAATTACCGTGCGCTCCCCAATTTCTACAATCTCATCCTCGATCTGTTTTTTGGTTTTGGCTACAATTTCTTCAATACGCGCCGGGTGGATTCGGCCATCTGTTACCAAACGGTGTAAAGCCAAACGGGCTATTTCTCTTCTTACCGGGTCGAAACCGGATAAAATAATAGCTTCTGGTGTATCATCAACGATAATCTCAATACCGGTTGCCGCTTCTAAAGCACGGATATTTCTACCTTCCCTACCAATAACTCGACCTTTAATCTCGTCACTTTCAATATGGAAAATAGATACAGAATTTTCAATCGCAGCCTCGGTAGCGGTACGCTGAATGGTTTGGATTACCACTTTTTTAGCTTCTTTGCTCGCCGTTAATTTGGCTTCATCTACAATATCCTTCACCTGCATCATGGCCTGTGTACGGGCTTCCTGTTTCAAATTTTCTACCAATTGTTCTTTAGCTTCTTCAGCAGAAAGGCCAGCAATGGTTTCCAATTGTTTTAGATGTTGATTCTTAAGCACTTCAACCTCTTCCTGCTTTTTAATAGCAAGTTCAGTTTGTTTTTCGAGATTGCTTTTGTGCTTATCGAGTTCCTGTTCTTTTTTATTAAAGTTTTCCATACGCTGGTTGACCGATTGCTCTTTCTGCTTAATGGTATTTTCGCGCTGGTTAATGGTATTGTTTCTCGCACTAACCTCTTGTTCGTGCTCGGCTTTTAACTGTAAAAATTTCTCTTTTGCTTCTAAAAGTTTATTCTTTTTTAAAATCTCTGCATTATTTTCTGCGTCTTTTAAAATCTTTTTCACTTTGTTCTGTGCAGCAATTTCCTGCTGTTTAAGCAGGTTACGCAGGAGAAATCTTCCTATTACTACTCCGATAGCTATACCCGCTATTACGGCAAATACATATCCTAATATTTCAACTATTTCCATTTTGTTTTTTATGTAAAAAAAAACCGCAACTAATTTTTAAAGTCTCATACATTTTAAACCTCAACTAAGCATAATTAGGGTTTAAGCCATTTTCAGGTGCAATAGCAGATGAAATACGCCCTCTTAACCCTATAGATATTGAAGTGTTAAGTTTTATAAAATTTGAAACTCAAAAACTAGCTACGGCTATGTTTTTATGCTAAATATTGGCATCGCCTTAGCGCTGAAACAATTCAACGTTACGAATGCCGAAAGAACGAACCTTATTTTGAAAAGAAATTACTGAGTAAAACATCCAATTCTTCAACTTTATCGGCAACAGCAGTATCCTGGTTTTGTACTTTATTTTCTGTTCTTAATACAGCTGTTGCATAGTGCAGCACAGCCATAGAAAGAAGATCTTGCTTATCTCTAACCGCATAATTATCCTGATAATCTTTTATGCGTTCATTGATCATTTTCGCTGCCCGTCTCACAATTTCTTCCTCTTCCGTATTCACCTTTAGTGGATAAATACGGTCGGAAATGGTTATTTTAATCGAGATTTCTCCCATTTGTTAGCTTAGTTTCTGATTTCCTTGCATCATTATTTTTTCAATAATGCAATACTCTTATCAATCTCCCGCACAAAATCGTTAATTTTTTGTTTAATGTCAAGCGATTTTTCACTTGCCCCCTCTATACGTTTAGCCAATTTTGTAACCCTTAATTTTTCATCAAGTTCTACATTTTTACCTTTTGCCGTATCGAGTGCTACCTTTAACGATTGATTTTCAAGCTTTAATAAATCATTTTCTTCCTGTAGCGTATTACATAAGGCCAATACCTGGGCCGTTTTTTGTAATACTTTATCTAACTGATCTGCAACAGAAGCCATGAATTTATTTCTAAAAATACGAATTTATATTTTATTTCCTAATTTCTGCACCAGCTTGTGCCGTTAAATTCGCGATTAATTTCTGCATGGTATGCTCAATCTGCTTATCTGTCAAGGTTTGTTCTTCATCCTGCAAAATAAAATTCAGGGCATACGATTTTTTTCCCTCTGGCAATTTATCACCAACGTATACATCGAACACACCTACTTCCTTGATCAGCTTTTTATCAGTTTTAAATGCAATCCCTTTTAAGGTATCGAAAGTTACATTTTGATCAATCAATAAGGAAAGATCACGGCGAACCTGCGGGTATTTAGCAACATCTTTGTGCACGATTTTATTTTTTCTTACAATATCCAATAAAACAGCCCAATCGAAATCAGCATAAAATACTTCAGCATTTACATCAGCCACTTTACGATCGGCTTTTGAAACAGCACCGAAACTTACCAAAGTTTTATCTCCACGGAAATATTTAATTCCATAAGCAAAGTTTTCATCGTTCAAAACATCAGATTGATAACTTGTAATACCTAAACGAGATATAATGGCATCAACTGCTGATTTTAAATTATAAAAAGTTGCCGGTTTAGCATGGTGGTTCCATTGCTCACTTTGCCTGGCACCAGAAATCAACAATAATAACCTGGAGCGCTCCACGTACTTCTCGTTAATTAAATGATAGGTCTTACCAAATTCGTAAAACTTCACATCCGAATTCTTCCGGTTTTGATTGTATGCAACACTCTCTAAAGCCGGCATTAATAAATTCTGGCGCATTACATTTAAATCGCTGCTTAATGGATTTAAAATAAATACCGCTTCATCTAAATTTTTCGAATAGGCCGATTTAGTTAATGAATTACACATAATTTCTGCATAACCATTAGCGGCAAGCATATCTGCAATTACATTATGCGTATTTTCCTTTTCAGGCTTAATGCTGTAAGAAAGTGATGCATTTACCTTTGAAGGAATTTCGATATTGTTATAACCGTAAATACGCAATACTTCTTCTGTAATATCGCATTCGCGGGTTACATCTACTTTAAATGATGGTACCCTTAAAGCTAAAGTATCATCAGATGTATTGGTTGCAGAAATACCTAAAGCGGTAATAATGTGTTTAATTTCTGCCGAAGGAATATTTGCACCGATTAATTTGTTGATATTGGTATAACTTACCTCAAATTCGAACGGCTTGATGTGGCTTGGATAAATATCAGCAACCGGAGAAGAAATTTCGCCACCTGCCAATTCTTTAATTAACAGTGCAGCATACTTTAATGCCGTTACTGTAATCTCAGGGTCGGTACCACGCTCGTAACGGAAAGAAGCATCGGTTTTTAGGCTGTGCCTTTTTGAGGTTTTACGAACAGAAACGGAGTTGAAATAAGCGCTTTCCAGGAAAACATTCTGCGTGTGGGCATCAACCCCAGAAGATTTTCCGCCGAAAACCCCGGCAATACACATTGGCGCTTCAGCATTGCAGATCATTAGATCATCTGCACTTAACTTGCGCTCCACATCATCCAGGGTTACAAAAGGTGTTCCCTCGGCAACTTTCTTAACAATTACTTTTCCACCGGTAATTTTATCGGCATCAAAAGCATGTAAAGGTTGCCCCAAACCATGAAGCACATAATTGGTGATATCGACTACATTATTGATCGGACGTAAACCAATTACTTTTAATTTATCCTTTAACCACTCCGGAGATTCTTTTACGGTAACACCTGAGATGGTAACACTACTGTAACGTGGACAAGCGGCCAAATCTTCTACCTCAACAGGGATGACCAGATTTTCGTTATCTGTTTTGAATGCAGAAATATCAGGCATTTCATATTCACTCCTGAAATAAGCAGCTAAATCTCTCGCTACACCTAAATGCGAAGCTGCATCGGCACGGTTGGGTGTTAACCCAATTTCGAAAACAAAATCATCTTCCATTTTGAAATGATCTTTTGCACGGATCCCAACTTCGGTATCTTCAGCAAGGATCATAATTCCATCATGCGATTTGCCTAAACCAATTTCATCTTCGGCACAGATCATCCCCTGAGAAAGTTCACCCCTAATTTTTGATTCTTTGATTTTAAAAGATTCTCCCGCTAAAGGATATACTGTTGTACCCACTGTAGCGACTACAACTTTTTGGCCAGCGCCTACATTTGGCGCACCACAAACAATCTGCAGGTTTTCTTTTCCGCCAACATTTACTGTTGTAATACGCAAACGGTCGGCATTGGGATGCTGAACACAGGTTAATACTTCGCCGATAACCAAGCCCTCTAGACCACCCAAAACAGGTTGTACTTTTTCAACACTTTCTACTTCCAAACCAACATTGGTCAGGATTAACGAAAGTTCCTGAGGTGTTTTCTCAATCTGTACGAATTGTTTTAACCAGTTATATGATATTTTCATTTTGGAGTATCAAGTAGTGAGTGCCCGCTATCAAGACAAATCCCGAAGGACACTCTAATTTCATAAAACGCAAAGATATTATTTAAAGGTCAAAGGAGAAAGTTAAATAATTGAGATTTGAGATTCCAGATGTGAGATTTGAGACTTACGAAAGCTAAAAACTCCAGTTCAAACACACCATATAAATGACTAATTGCGAATATTCAGATTGGATAGAATGACCGCACATGCGCCTGCACCTATTACCACCATGATAATTGAGGCAATAACCAACTGAAGACCTGGTTTAACGGGCTGATTTTTGGCCGCTTTTATAATGATCTGAATGATGCCAATTACAAATAACACTACGACAATTAACCAATATACAATAAAAATTCCCATGATTTATGTTGAAATTAACTATTAGCGAGCAATACGGCACAGGCGCCAAAACCGATTACCGACATAACTACCGAAATAATAAGCAGTTTTAACCCGGGTTTTACCGGTTCGTTCCTGGATGATTTAATGATAATCTGAATAATCCCCACCACAAAAAGTACGATTGCAGTAAGACAATAGATCACAAATAAGCCAAATAACCCCATACTAGTTCATATTTAATTTTTCCCTGATCAGATCTATTTTATTATCGCGGTAAAAAATGTTCATGGTTTCGAAAGGTACCATTTTATATTTATCGCTTACAATGTGCACACATGATTTTTTGACTGCACGCACATCAAAATCAAGCGGATCCATAAAATTCATGATAATGATTCTAAATAAATTATCATAACTTAAACTATCTGATTTTACCCTGGGCAGGCAGCACATTAACTCGCCAAAGGTATCTTCGGCACAATCTACCGAAACACCTGTACTAAACAAGTTGAGCATGTGCGCTTTCAATTTTTCATCGTGTTCGAAAACGATGGTGTTTTTTGAATTGTTGAGCAAATCTTCGGGATTGATCAAATGCGTCATCGGGATCACCTCATCACCGATTTTTAAAGCATAAGCCATACACAATGCATCGGGATTGCAGGGTACAGGGATTAAATCCTGTGGGGTAAAGGTTGGGTATTGCTCATAAATCTTTCTGCGCACCTCGGTTAAGGTAATTCTCCCCTGCTGATCGTTATAATCATCATTTCTTCCGGCAACCTGTGTAGGCTGGAAAGTAACGCCGCGAACACATTTCTGCTTTAATGCATAATCTAAAATATCGCCTATTTCATGATCATTTAACCCATTTTGCAAGGTTACTACCAAAGTAGTAGATACATTAAACTGATTTAAATGATCGATAGCTTTTCTTCGCACTTCGGTAAGGTCTTCGCCCCTTAGCTTTGTTAATACTTCGGGACTGAAACTGTCAAACTGCAGGTAGATTTCAAAATCAGGCATATAGCTGGCCAATTTCTCTACAAACTTAATATCCTTGGCAATCCTGATGCCATTGGTATTCACCATTAAGTGTTTAATGGGTTTGGTTTTGGCAAGATCTAAAATCTTAAAAAACTCAGGATGTACGGTTGGTTCGCCACCTGAAAGCTGAACCACATCAGGCTCACCTTCGTTAGCCACTACCACATCCATCATGCGCTCTATTTCCTGCAGCGTACGGTGCCGGCCATAACTTGGCGACGACATGGCGTAACAAGTCGGACAGGCCAGATTGCAACGATCAGTAACCTCTATTACCGTTAAACACGAATGCTGTTCATGATCCGTACACAAGCCACAATCGTAGGGGCAACCGTAATGCACCTTGGTATTAAACTTCAGTGGCATTTCCGATTGTTTATTATAATTTCTGATCTGTTTATAATACTCCACATCATCGGCAATCATTACTTTACTATCCCCGTGCGTTCTACAGTTTTTCAACATAAACACTTTAGCATCCTGAAAAACAATTTTTGCATCGCAAAGCTGTAAACATTCCGGACAAAGGCTCTTGGTATAATCGTAGTATGTATAATCTCTGGTATTGGCCATAATGTTTACTTTTTAACAGCAATCTGTTTAGAAATCCTGATGATGAATCTATAATAATAGATAAAAATAAACAATGCAGACCAATGAATACTGCTTAAATTTAAAAATAGTGACTGGTAAGGCTTAATAAATTCGATTAAAAAGCGGAACAGGAAATACAATACCATAAATAATTTAAAGCGGTCGCCATTAATCAGCTCTTGATTTTTCAGGCTGTTAAACAGAAAAATCAAAAGCACAAGGTAAACTATTTCGTAAAGCATAACAGGATGCCGGATTACACCATCGCCGAGGTCCATACCCATAAAAAAATGGGTGGGAATGCCATAGGTAGGTTCATCAATTCCCATAGAGAAGCAGCCGATGCGTCCGATAATCAGTGCCACTAAAATGGGGATTACGTAAATATCCCCGGAGGCTACCTTCACACCAATTATCTTTTTTATTAATTCAACGCCAAACAATCCCCCAAGCAAGCCACCAACAATGGTTTTACTTTGATATAAAACTGCAAAAGTTAAGTGACTGATCACCTCCGGAGTTTCGAGTACCGCTATGGCCCGCGAGCCTATCAATGCGCCCAACATGGCTCCCAGCATAATCCACAGCCTGTTTTGGTCAGAAATCTGATCTACTATGCCTTTTTTATAATAGTAATAAACCCTGACACCGATTATAAATGCCAGGGTTTCGAAAATATAATGATAATGGTATCGGGTACCATAAAATTCGAACTGAAATGGAAAGATTGACAGGATTTTTAGCAGCATTTATGGAAAGAAAAGTCTACAAAAAACTGGCAGGTGATCAGAATAATACCTTTTGTCCTTACTATCTGTTAAAACGGCAAACTTTTGCACCTTAAAACCCTTATTTACAAAAACATAGTCGATCCGGTCTTTCAGATCGCTATCGAAATGAAAACCATTAAAAGTACCTGCAGGACCATACGGTGGTTCTACCGAAACCTCTTTAGCATCGGTCAGGAAAGATTTAATGGTTGCAATCGCTTCTGTTTCAGGTGTTAAGTTTAAATCGCCGGTAAAAACAACAGGTAATGCTGGTGCAATCTGCTGTATTTTCTGTTTCAACAATTTGGCCGATTCAATCCTGGCCTGAACCCCGATATGATCATAATGGGTATTAAAAACGATAAATTCTTTTTGGTTCAGTTTATCGTACAGTTTAACCCAGCTACATACGCGGTTAAGCGCAGCGTCCCATCCTTTTGAAGGCACATCGGGTGTTTGAGACAGCCAGAATGTTCCACCATCTTTTTTGGTAAATCGGTCTTTATCGAAATAAACAGCCGAAAATTCTCCTTTTCGTTTTCCATCATCACGACCCACGCCTACCACATCGAAATTAGAATTTTCGAGCAGGGCATCAAATTGCTCGGGCAAAGCTTCCTGTACGCAAAGAATATCGGCATCGTGAAATTTCACTAAAGCTTTTACATTATCTTTTCGGTTTGGCCAGGCATTAACACCATCTGATGCTACATTTAAGCGGATGTTATACGTAATAATATTAATTGGAACAGCTTTTTTCTGAGCGAAAGCCATAATCGTTAATAAAAGGAAAACAGGGATGATTTTTAAAGTCGTCATAAATATAATTTCACTATTTAATTTAATACTGGTTGGCCAGTAACACCTAATGTTAAGCCGCTATTATACTAATTTAACGTTAATTATACTTTAACCTCCGGATATCTTTTAAATTAAATCTTCATCTCTGTAACTATAATAGCGGTTGTTGGCAAAAATCACATGATCAACAACATAAAGACTGAGCAAATTACCTGAAGCCACCATATCCCGGGTCAATTTATCGTCACTCTCGCTAGGCTTTAGAGTTCCAGAAGGGTGATTATGCGCCAATACAATATTTGCCGCATTGTTTTCCAAAGCCGTTTTAAAGATAATTTTCGGGTCGGCTACCGTACCTGCCTGCCCACCTTTACTGATCAAAAATTTACCGATTACCCGGTTAGACCTGTTTAGCAGTAATATCCAGAACTCTTCGTGATTAAGATTAGCAAAGGTTTGATGTAAATATTTATACACATCTTTAGAAGTATTTACATGCGTAATCACCTCCTCTGCAGTTTCCTTTCGTCGCAAGCCCAACTCCAAAGCCGCAATAATGGTTAATGCTTTGGCTTCTCCGATCCCTTTAAACCTCGAAAGATCCAGAATAGAAGCTTTTCCAAGTTTTGTTAAATTGTTATCGTAAAAAGATAAAATCCTTTTACTTAAATCTACGGCAGTTTCGTTTTTGTTGCCCGAACCAATTAAAATAGCAATCAGTTCGGCATCGGTTAAATGTCGTCTGCCGTGCAATAAAAGTTTTTCACGGGGCCGGTCTTCTTCAGCCCATAACTTTATACCTAACTTCTGTTCGTAGTTTTCCATTTTTTAAGATAAAAAAAGGCATCCAAACTCATCGTTGGGATGCCTTCCTAATATCGTAAAAAAATGGCTTATTTTAAACCGTTAACGAATTTCGTTAATTTTGATTTGTTATTTGCCGCTTTATTTTTGTGGATGATGTTCTTTTTAGCTAAACGATCTAACATAGAGATTACTTTAGGCAATAAATCTGATGCAGATTTTTTATCTTCTGCAGCACGTAATCTTTTAATAAAGGTACGCGTAGTTTTTGCCTGATATCTGTTACGTAAACGTTTTGTTGCGTTTGCTCTAATTCTTTTTAATGAAGATTTATGATTTGCCATTTCTATTTAGCCTTTTATTTTTCTTATTCGTTTCCTATAATTCGGGTTGCAAATATAGGATTAATGTTTTTAAATTACAAAACACTTTTAACTTTTTTTTAATTAAAACTTAACCCTATTTTCGAACAGTAAAAATAAGTTAAAATTATTCATTCATAATACTTTATCATAATTGAATAAAAATTTCTTTCCATGGAGAAAACAGGCTTAAAAATACTATTTTTGGGCAAAACGATTTTGAGTGAAAAAAAGAATAGCCATCTTTGCATCAGGTTCTGGCTCTAATGCCCAAAAGCTGATGGAGCATTTTAAGCGGAGTAATGAAATAGAAATATCTTTGGTATTGACCAACAATGCCGATGCCTATGTATTACAGAGAGCCGATAATTTCGAAATTCCCACTCATATTTTTGATCGAAATGAGTTCTACCAAACCGATGAGGTGGTCGATCTGCTAAAAAATCTTGAAATTGATTTTATTGTACTGGCTGGCTTCCTTTGGCTGATCCCTAAAAACCTGATCCATGCTTATCCGGGCAGAATTGTAAATATCCACCCGGCAATCCTTCCGAAATTTGGAGGAAAGGGCATGTATGGCGACCATGTACATCAGGCGGTTATGGCTGCAGGCGAAGCCGAAGGCGGAATTACCATTCATTATGTGAATGAAAATTATGATGAAGGTGAATACATTTATCAGGCCCGCTACAGGATAGACAAAAATGATAACCTGGAAATGGTAAAATTTAAGGGACAGCAGCTTGAACACCAGCATTATCCACGAATAGTAGAAAGCCTGGTCAAAAAAATCAGTAAATAGCCACTTAAGCTAAACCGCTAAAACAGTGCAAGGCCGGGAATAAAAATCCACCATGCATATTTCGATTTATACATCAATAAAGGGCAGCCATAAACTATGCTCTCCCATTCGGGCAGGTTCCTCCCCTTATTTTGTACCCTTTTTATTTGCTGGCAAGCATAATTTTAATTTGCAACTAAAATTAATGGGCAACGGTTGCTTTTTAGTCGGTTAATTTAAAATCCGATTTGCTCGCCATTCGCATTTAAAAAAAATCAAACTTTTCTTTAAAGTAAATCCTATTGCACCGTCCACACAAGACCAGCGTGAGCATCGGCCGTTTGATCGTTTTTTTAACCGGGAGAACACCTGGTTAGTCTCTAAAATAATCTCAAACGGTTACATAATGATTACCCCCCCTCTGCCTAACCAAATAAAATCCAACTCAGATGAACCATAGCCATTTTGATGTTTAGCGCTTTTATACAAAACATTAACGAATGTAGACTCAATCATCCCGTATATCAATTCTCTCTTGTATCGGTATTCTTTTTTAGGGAAGTTTAAATATGGTTAAGCAATAACGCGTGCTTGCTTCTCCATATCGCGAAATGAAATTGGTTACTATAATATATTGTTTGTAGACGTACAAATCATAGTTATAAAAGCCAATTATCAAAAGCCCAAACGCCAGGGTAAGGTGGCGAGTTTACCTAATCAAATTTTCATTATGAAAACAAACAAAAGCTTATTCGAAAAAAGGATTGAATTAAAAGATTGCCAAATAAACGGCGGCAAACTTGGCATTAGTAACCAAACTTCTGTAGCAGAAACAGGAACAAGAGATAACCCCGACACCTGCACAGACATTGGCTTTGACCAACCTGGATCTGGTTCACCTATTGTCTACGACCCTATTTTAACAGGGAAGTAATGCTTTTTTATTAAACTTTTAAGAAACGGCAGTCTTAAGTATGAGTGAAGCAGGCGATCATGCGAAAGCGATCAGTCTTATATATAAGGTTGCAAGATTTTAAAAGTTTTTGATCGAATGAATAATGAAGTATAAAATCTAATCAGAAAAACATGAAAAACAGCAACAAATTGTTCGAGAAGCAAATCGAACTAAAGGATAGTCAAATCAGTGGCGGACGTGCATCGGCTGAGACTTACCAAAATGTAAACCACACCTATACAAATGAGCATGGCTGTACGGTGACACATTCACAAGTAGTGACAGACAAGAAGCAATTGGTTGAAGAATGCTTTTTCTCAAATTGCCCATAGTAGCTATCCGTTAAACCATGATTTAATTTACAGAACATGAAAAACAGCAAAAAGTTATTGGAAAAGAAAATAGCGCTAAACAGCTGCCAGGTTAATGGTGGACGTGCTATGGGAACCACAGCATTGTGCACTCAATACACCTATGGTGATCATTGTGCAGATAAAACCACAACAATGTATAACGACCAGGGCCAGACAATGGGTTATCCGGCTTCTTCCTCTTGGCAAACTTAATTAACCAGTTCCATTAACCATCGGGCATTATAAGCTCGATGGTTTTGTTAAACCTCATGTTAATTTTAAAGCAGGGTAGCCTGCACAGCTAAAAAATAACAAATATATAAGTGGCCTAACAGGTTTACTTTAAATGATAACATCGAGTAACGTGATATTAATATTCTCCATTAACAACGATTATTCTACCAGTGCTGTAATTAGCTGGCTTATCAGGCTCAATAAGCCCTTTATCCGAATCAACGAAGATACCTTGGTGGAGCTTCTTTGGCTCAACGCTTTAGATTTTGCAATCATGGTGAACGGGGAAACAGTTTTAGGCAGCCAGATTACCAAATTGTGGTACCGCAGGGGCGGATTGGACCTCTTTGCCAAATTTAAAAACGATTTAATTAAAAATTACCTGCGCACGGAGCATACCGCACTTATTGAATATTTCTATCACAGGCTAGATAAAATACCTTCTGTCAATAAATTCAGAAACAGCGATATCAATAAGTTATATTTAATGGATTTATGCCAGCAATGCGGCATTTTAGCGCCTCAATATCTGGTTACCGGTTGCAAAAAAGAACTCACTAATTTTTTCGAGCAACATAAGCACATTATTTCTAAGCCCATTAGCACGCCTTTTTCCTTACAAGATGATGAAGGATTCTCGCACATGGCCTATACCTCAATGGTTAACCGCGAAGATATTGATGCACTCCCAGAGCAATTTGTCCCCACTTTTTTTCAGTGCGCCATTTCGAAGGCTTATGAGATCAGGGCTTTTTACCTGAATGGTAAATTTTATGCCATGGCCATCTTCTCTCAGAACAATAGCAATACGAGTGTAGATTTCAGAAATTACGATAGAGAGAAGCCAAACAGGGTTGCGCCTTTCACCTTCGAAAAAACATATGAACTAAAGCTAAAAAAAATGTTTGATGCATACGGCCTGAACTGTGCGTCGTTTGATGTGATTTACGCTGGCGATGATGCTAAATATTATTTTTTAGACTTAAACCCGGTTGGTCAATTTGGGATGGTATCGGCTCCGTGTAATTACAATTTAGAGAAAGAAATTGCAATGGCACTTTAAGTTCTCAAATGCGAAAAAATGGCAGTCTGAAAACTCTATTTAAACAATAAAAAATTGGAATGCACTTGCACTTACACTAACCATATCAATAAAACCAATGAAAAAAATAAAAGATCTGATCGCTACCGGACAAGCGCCATTGCACATCAAATCACTGATAAAAAAGCCAAAACCAACTTACCTTGTTAAAACAAGGGCATCTAAAATCTACCAGACCAATAGCCTGCAGCTTGATCTATATTTTAAATCTCCTATATGATTAAATCATACCTCAGAAACCAGCTTTGCATACCGGTAAGTGGTTATAACAGAGCCATAATTTATGATTTGGGCCGTAAAGACTATTATTTTATTTCCAATGCACATTACCATATTTTAAACACCGATGGCCTTATTAATTTTGACCTGATCTCCGATCCAGCTGAACGCAGCGAACTCATCAGTTATCTTTTAAATTTAGAGATCATTTTTGAGGTAGCATCTGCTCAGGAAGAGAAAAGATTTCCCAAAATGTCTAAAGCATTACATCAGGTTAACGAACTCACCCATGCTGTAATACATGTTAATGCCAGCAACAATTTTATTCATTTTATACATCAGACCCACCTTCAAAACCTAAGCATCATTTCACCCCGATTAGATGATGATGTTATCCAAATGATTAGGTCATTTGCTCATCTGGAAATTGACAGTATCTACCTTTATATCGAAATATTTGATGCAGAAAGCTTTGACCAATATGAGCGGGAACTGGCTGGGCAGACTGCCCTATTTTCAGTTAATTTTTATGGCTTAGATAGGCCGAAAACCAAACTGAAAGATAACATTTATTATAATTTTTTTACTGAAAGTTTTGAGGATTACCAGAAGCTGCTAACCATAGATAAGTTATTTGTAAACCAGGATTTTTTTCTAGAGGCTTATAACAAACATACTTACTACAATGGCAAAATTTATATAGACCAAAGTGGCAATATTAAAAATGGGCTAAATAACAGCAAAAGTTTTGGCAACGTTAATTTAATGGGTTATAATGAATTTCATCAAACCATCAGTAGCAAACTATTTTTGGAGCTTGGCAATATCCGCAAGGAAGAAACCCTGGTTTGCCAACACTGCGAATTTAGATACATGTGTACTGATGTACGTATACCTGAAAAGGGAGCTGCATACTGGTTTCATCGTCTTGAATGCGTTTATAATCCTTATATCTCCAAATGGAACAATGAAGAAGGTTATCTGACACTAAAACAATCTGGTATTACGGTTTCTGCATCAGGTTGTATAATCGACAAGAATAAATTATCCGAAACCTTTAATAAAATCTGGGCAGAATAAAATGAAAAAATTCCCTTTTTATAAACAACCAGATGCAAAAGACTGTGGCCCTACGTGCTTACGTATTATAGCTAAACACTATAATAAAAGTATTCCGCTTCAGCATTTAAGAACACTTACGGAAACCACCAGAGAAGGAAGTGGCCTGCAGGGGCTTAGCAATGCGGCAGAAAATTTAGGTTTTAGAACCTTAGGGGTTAAAATAGATTTTAAAACCCTGGTTGCAGATGCGCCTTTACCTTGCATTGTACATTGGAACAAAAACCATTATGTGGTGGTTTATAAAATTGATAAAGCCGAAAAAGTTTATATTTCAGACCCTAGCTATGGCTTAATTACCTATACAAAAGAGGAATTTATTAAACATTGGATCGGGGGAAATGCGACCGAACAAACCGAAGAAGGTATTGCACTTGTTTTAGAAACCAGTCCTTCATTCTACCAGGATGATTTTGATGAGGAAGAAAAAAAGACAAGTTTCACTTTTCTATCGCGATATTTATTAAAATATAAATCTCTTGTCATTCAGCTTGCCTTTGGCTTACTTGCCGGAAGTTTGCTATCGCTAATTTTCCCGTTTCTTACCCAAAGTGTGGTAGATGTAGGCATACAAAATCAGGATATTAATTTTATTTATCTGGTTTTATTGGCGCAGGTGATGCTTTTTACAGGCAAAATGGGCATTGACATTATCCGTAGCTGGATTTTATTGCATCTTTCAACCAGAATAAACATCTCTATCGTTTCCGATTTTTTTATCAAATTAATGAAGCTCCCCATCAGTTTCTTTGATACCAGAATGACGGGAGACATTATGCAACGCATAAACGATCACCACAGAATAGAACAATTACTCACAAGCTCTTCGCTGAATACCTTATTCTCTATGGTTAATTTGATCATTTTTAGTATGGTATTGCTGATGTATGATTATCGCCTGTTCGCGGTTTATCTAATTGGCGCCGTCCTTTACGTGGCATGGATTACCTTCTTCCTTAAAAAAAGAAAAGAACTGGACTACAAAATGTTCTCACAGGTTTCGCAAGAACAAAGCACCGTAATCGAGCTTATTAATGGCATGCAGGAAATAAAAATGCATAATGCAGAGAAGCAAAAGAGATGGGGATGGGAATTTTTACAGGTAAAGTTGTTTAAAATCAGGATAAAAGCACTTTCTTTAGAGCAGTGGCAATCTGTTGGTGGTGGCTTTATCAACCAGATTAAAGATATTTTGGTTAGTTTCCTCTCGGCAAAACTGGTACTTGATGGGCATCTTACATTAGGGATGATGCTTTCCGTGCAGTATATTATCGGTCAATTAAATAGTCCCTTATTACAATTGGTAGATTTTATCAGACAAACTCAGGATGCCAAAATATCTTTGGAGAGACTTGGCGAAATTCATGATAAAACGGATGAGGAAAGTATTGATGGACAATATATAACCGAAATCCCACAAAAAGATATTGCGCTAAATCATGTATCTTTTAGATATGTTGGCTCAGATGCATTCGTTTTTCAAGATTTGAACCTGGTTATCCCCTATCAAAAAACCACTGCAATTGTTGGTGCCAGCGGCAGTGGAAAAACTACGTTGTTAAAACTACTGACCAAATTCTACGAACCTGAAAAAGGTGATGTTCTGATTGGCGGTACCGACCTCAAGAGTATATCACCCGGCCATTGGCGGAAACATTGTGGTGTAGTGATGCAGGAAAGTTATGTATTTAATGATACCATTGCCAATAATATTGCCATTGGCGAAGATATTATAGATAAACAAAAACTCAGAAAAGCAGTGGAAATTGCAAATGTTCAGGATTTCATTGAAGATTTACCTTTAAGCTATAATACTAAAATAGGCAACGAGGGCATTGGCATGAGCGGCGGCCAAAAACAAAGATTGTTTATTGCCAGGGCAGTTTACAAAACCCCTGAATATATCTTCTTTGATGAAGCTACAAGTGCCTTGGATGCAAACAATGAAAAAGTCATTATCGAAAACTTAGCACAGTTTTTTAAGGGTAAAACTGCAGTGGTTATTGCACATCGGTTATCAACGGTGAAACATGCCGATAAGATTATAGTACTGGATAAAGGAATTGTGGTAGAGGAAGGCAACCATAACCAACTGGTAGCAAAAAAGGGTGAATACTACAGATTAATTAAAAATCAGCTCGAACTTGGAAACTAAAAAAGATAAACTAGATGAGATACAGCTTCGTTCTGAAGCTGTTCAGGATGTATTATCCAATCCTCCCCACTGGATGTTCCGCTGGGGCAATGCCATTATTTTGGGTATCCTACTCATGATTTTGCTCATGAGTTACTTCATCAAGTATCCGGAATTTGTACCTGCTACCATTGTAGTAACTTCTCAAAACCCACCAGAAAAGCTTGAAGCCAGAATAGATTCCAAACTGGAAAAAATCTTGATAAAAGATCATGAACAGGTTCATAAAAATCAGGTTTTGATGGTATTGCAGTCAACCGCAAACTATGAAGACATTTTACAACTGATCAACATCATTGATTCAACAGCTCCGGCCCGGATGGCTCACTTTCCTGTAACTAAGGTATCAACATTTAAATTGGGTGAGCTACAGAGCGATTACAATAATTTCGCAAAGGCATTTCAGGATGAAAAATTGTTTGCTTCACTTAAGCCCTATGCACCAGAAAACAAAGCTACTGAGCAAAATATCACAGCCAATATAAATAGGGAACTTGCGCTAAAAAACCAAAAAAAACTGGAGCTGACCAAATTTGAGCTGATTAAGAAAAATTATCAGCGGACCGTGCAGCTCGTGAATCAAAAAGTAATCTCTACCGCCGAATTTGAAAATGAGAAGATTAAATTTATACAAGCCGAACAAAGCTTACAGAACATAGAAATTTCCCTGTCGCAAACCCAGGAGGCCATTGCAAACCTTAATAAAACCAGAAGTGGGATCAATATTAATCATGAGAAAGACAAAAGTAATTTTGCTTTGCAAACCTTACAATTATTCGAACAATTGAAAAAGGCTTTAAGGCAATGGCAGCAAAATTATTTAATCATTTCCTCAACAGATGGTATCGCAAGTTTCCAGCAATTTTGGGGTGAAAATCAATTTTTAAAACGGGGTGATGCGGTATTAACCATACTTCCGGATAATAAAAAGGCACTCATTGGCAGGTTACTTGTTCCCGCAACCAATTCAGGAAAAATAGCACGTGGCGAAAAGGTACTGATCAAACTGGATAATTATCGTTTTCAGGAATATGGTATTTTAGAAGGTAGTGTGCAAAATATTTCCTTCACCCCAGATGAAAAGGGAAACTACTATGTAGATGTGAATTTACCCAAAGGATTAACCACTTCGTATCATAAAACCCTTACTTTTGACAAAGAATTAAAAGGCAACGCAGAAATTGTAACCCAGGATTTAAGGTTAATAGAACGGTTTTTATACCAGATTAGAAAATTATTGGGATACCAAAGTTAGCGTAGAAATTTTGATCTGATTAAAAAGAAAAGCATAACTGGTCAATTCGATTTAACTTAGGCAATGAATTTTCAATAAAACAATAGCTGTTATTTTAAAAAAAATATCGCGAAATGGCTCACTTCTCTATGCAGTAGCAACGGCTCCAATAACATCCTGAAAAAACCGAAACAACTATCACAAACCTTATTCTTTTTTTGCCCATCTAACATAATAAAAAAGCCATACGATTTTACTACCTTTGCGGCTCAAAATTTTCAGTAGAATGAGTCAATCCATTAAAATCAAAAACGCTTTAATCTCAGTATATTATAAAGATGGTTTGGAGCCATTGGTAAAATTGTTGGCCGCACAAGGGGTACAATTATTTTCTACAGGCGGAACAGAACAATTCATCAAAGATTTAAACCTGCCTGTTACGGCGGTTGAAGATTTAACTGGTTATCCATCTATTTTAGGCGGACGTGTTAAAACCTTACATCCAAAAGTATTTGGTGGAATTTTAAACCGAAGGGCATTAGCTGGCGACCAAGAGCAGATTGCTGAATATGAAATTCCTGAAATTGACCTGGTTATTGTTGACTTATATCCATTTGAAGAAACCGTAAAAGCAGGCGGAACACCGGAAGAAATTATCGAGAAAATAGACATCGGTGGTATTTCACTGATCCGTGCCGCTGCAAAAAACTTTAACGATGTGGTGATTATCGCATCAAAAAATGACTATCCTACTTTAGAAGCGCAATTGGCCGCACAGAATGGCGAAACTACTTTAGCACAACGTAAGGCGTACGCTAAAAAAGCATTTCATACTTCTTCTCATTACGACACTGCTATCTTCAATTATTTTAATACCGAGGAGCCACTTGATGTTTTTAAACAAAGTGTTACCGAAGCCAAAACCTTACGTTATGGCGAAAACCCTCATCAAGGTGGTGTGTTTTATGGCGATTTAGATGCCATGTTCACCAAACTGAACGGCAAAGAACTTTCTTACAATAATTTGGTTGATGTAGATGCTGCTGTTGCTTTGATCGACGAATTCGAAGACCCAACTTTTGCGATCTTAAAACACACCAACGCTTGTGGTATTGCTTCGCGCCCAGCAGTTAAACAAGCATGGATCGATGCTTTAGCTTGTGATCCGGTTTCGGCTTTCGGTGGTGTATTGATCACCAATGTGGAAGTTGATCTGGAAACAGCAGAAGAAATCAATAACCTGTTTTTTGAAGTATTGATTGCGCCTTCTTACCAGGCAGAAGCAGTAGAGCTGTTCAGCAAAAAGAAAAACCGCGTTATTTTACAGCGCAATGAGGTTGAATTGAGCAAAAAACAATTTAAAACCTTATTAAACGGTGTAATTGAGCAGGATAAAGATTTAATTATCGAAGGTCCGGAGCAAATGACAACGGTTACAGATAAAGCACCAACCGCACAAGAGCTGAAGGATCTGTTCTTTGCCAACAAAATTGTAAAACACACTAAATCGAACACCATCGTGTTGGTTAAGGATGATGTTTTGATTGCAAGCGGTGTTGGTCAGACTTCGCGCGTTGACGCCCTAAGACAAGCAATTGAAAAAGCGGCCTCTTTCGGTTTCAGTGTTAAGGGAGCTGCAATGGCTTCTGATGCTTTCTTTCCTTTTCCGGATTGTGTTGAAATTGCTGCGGATGCCGGAATTACTGCAGTTTTACAACCGGGCGGATCGATCAAAGATGCCGATTCTGTTGCAAAAGCAAACGAAAAAGGCATTGCCATGGTAACCACCGGGGTTAGACACTTTAAACACTAGTTTTTAGCTTAAAGCAGAAAGATTAAAGCGTAAAGCACATTGCAAATCGCTTTAGCCTTTCTGCTTAGGACTTTTACCTTTGGTCTTTCACCTTTTTTATTTTCTAAACATTTTAATTGACTTAAAAAGAATTTAATAACTGAAGAAAATAAAACTTAAAACAATAAAAAAGCTATTTTTACATTAGGAATAGTATAGATTTGACAAAATAAAGAAAACATACCTTACATGGGATTATTTAACTGGTTTACGCAAGAAGTTGCCATTGATTTAGGTACTGCGAACACCCTGATTATACATAACGACAAAGTAGTGGTAGATGAGCCATCTATCGTAGCTTTCGATCGTACTACAAATAAAGTGATTGCAATTGGCCGTCAGGCGATGCAAATGGAGGGTAAGACCCACGATAATATTAAAACGGTACGCCCATTAAAAGATGGTGTAATTGCCGATTTCAACGCCGCTGAAGCGATGATTAAAGGGATGATCCGTATGCTAAACGGTGGTAAAGGCTGGATGTTTCCTTCTTTACGTATGGTCATCTGTATTCCATCTGGTATTACCGAAGTAGAAAAACGTGCCGTGCGCGATTCTGCTGAAATTGCCGGCGCAAAAGAAGTTTACCTGATCCACGAACCAATGGCTGCCGCTGTAGGTATCGGGATTGATGTAGAAGAGCCAATGGGTAACATGATTATTGATATAGGTGGAGGTACTACCGAAATTGCAGTTATTGCTTTATCTGGTATTGTTTGCGATCAATCTATCCGCGTTGCAGGAGATAATTTCGACTCTGATATCGTAAATTATATCCGCCGTCAGCACAATATCATGATTGGTGACCGTACCGCTGAAAAAATTAAAATTGAAGTTGGTGCTGCTTTACCTGAGTTACAGGATGCTCCTGCTGATTTCGCTGTTCAAGGCCGTGATTTAATGACGGGTGTACCTAAACAGATTACCGTTTCCTATACTGAAATTGCGCACTGTTTAGATAAATCTATCTCTAAAATTGAAGAAGCGATTTTAAAAGCTTTAGAGATTACCCCTCCGGAACTTTCGGCAGATATTTACCAAACTGGTATTTACTTAACCGGTGGTGGTGCGTTATTGAGAGGTTTAGATAAACGTGTTGCAGCCAAAACGAAATTACCTGTTCATGTTGCAGAAGATCCGCTTCGTGCAGTAGTACGCGGAACTGGCATCGCCCTTAAAAACATTGGCGGATATAAATTTTTAATGCAATAAAACACGGAAAATGGAAGATGTATGATGGATGATGTGTTGACTCCATTATACATTTCCCATCTTCCATTTTACCTAAAAATATGCGTAACCTTTGGATTTTCATCAGCAGATACAACGCATTTTTCTTATTTATCATTTTTTTTGTTGTTGGCATTTACCTAACGGTTAAAAACAATGCTTATCAGCGAAGCATCACCTTAAATTCCAGTAATGAGGTTGTAGGCACTGCATATGAAAGGCTAAATGTTTTTAAACGATATTTAAACCTTGGCATGGTTAACGATAGTCTTGCTGCAGAAAATGCTAAACTTAAAAGCCAGTTACTGGGGTTAACTACGGTAGATACAGCGAAAGATGTTAAAGTAGTAGATACAGTGAGCGATCAGCAATACACTTATCTGGCTGCCAAAGTGATTAAAAATTCGATCACTTTGCGCAACAACATCATGACCATTAATAAAGGAACTGTTGATGGCATTAAAAGTGGTATGGCCGTTATTGCCCCTCAACGCGGAGTAGTCGGTTTTATCCGCGATGTTTCTGCGCATCTATCCACCATCCAGTCATTATTGCATAAAGACACAAAGATCAGTGTAACCTTGAAAAAAAACCACGCACTTGGCTCATTGGTTTGGGGCGATGGAAATTTCGATATTAAAAAGGCATTTGTAAAAGAGGTACCCAACCACATTAAAATGTATGTTGGCGATACGGTTGTAACTTCTGGCTATGGCTCCTTTCCTGCCGGGGTTCTGGTCGGAAAAATTAGCAAGGCGAATGTGGCCACGAATGATAATTTTTTATCAGCAGAATTAAATTTGTTTACTGACTTTAGCACATTGCAATATGTATATGTAGTTAAAGATAAAAGAGCTGATGAGCAAAAAGCTTTAGAAAGCATAGCTAAACCCAATGAATAGCAGAATCATCATTGTAAATATGATCAGGTGGTTTTTACTACTTTTTGTGCAGATATTTTTGCTCAAGAATATGGGCTTTTACGACCTTTCCACACCTTTTATCTACGTATTGTTTTTACTTCTGCTTCCATTCGGCATCCCTAATATTTTACTGTACGCACTGGCCTTTGCAACCGGATTAACGCTTGATGCTTTCTACGATACCATGGGTGTGCACGCCACGGCTTGTGTGGTTCTGGCCTTTGTAAGAATTTCTTTTATATCCATCAGTTTAAACCGCGACGCCATTGATGATCCGGAACCATCATTAAGTTATATGGGTTTCCAATGGTTTTCACTTTATACTTTTCTTTGTGTAGCGGCACATCACCTGGTGTTATTTTTTCTGGAAACATTTAGGCTAACCGAAGTGGGTTACACCTTAATGAGATGCGGCTTAAGTTGTATCTTTACACTGCTTATTATTTTTTTGGTAGAGTTTATATTCTATAAAAGAACACCACGCTAAATGGATCAGTTATTTAACCGAAAATATATCGTTCAGGGATTATTTATCGTAATCGCCCTGATTTTATTGGGAAAGTTATTCTATATCCAGATTATCAGCGATAAAGCCTTTAGCTCTGCCGAAAGTAACGTACTCCGTAAAATTTATAAATACCCTGCCCGCGGTGCCATCCTCGATCGGAACATGAAGGTAATTGTGCAGAACGAACCCGTTTACGATTTAATGGTTACCCCAAATGAGGTTAAACCATTCGATACGCTTGGATTAGCTAATGCTTTAGAAATTACCGTTGAAGATGTACGTAAAAAACTAAAAAAAGCAAGGGCACAATCGTCTTATCAATCTACGTTTTTCGAAAGGCAGATTTCGGTACAAAGTTATGCACGTTTACAGGAAATTATGTACCGTTTTCCAGGTTTCAGAACACAGGACAGAACGATCAGGCACTATCCGGACAGCATAGCCGGCCAGCTTTTTGGATACGTCAAGGAAGTAAGTCCTGATGATATTGAAAAATCGGAAGGTTATTATAAACCAGGCGACTTTATCGGAAAAAGTGGACTGGAGCGTTCTTATGAAGATTTTTTAAGGGGAGAAAAAGGTGTAATCAATACGTTGTACGACGCCAAAAACATTGCCCAGGGTAGTTATGCCAATGGAAAATACGATATCAATGCTGTATCGGGAGACCGGTTGATTTCTTCTTTAGACATCAGAATCCAGCGCCTTGGAGAAGAATTAATGAAAAATAAGGTAGGCGCAATTGTGGCGATTGAGCCTTCTACCGGAGAAATTCTGGCATTTATAAGTAGTCCCGGTTACGACCCTAACCAATTAGTGGGTAAAGATTGGGGGAAAAACTACATGAGTTTGATCGCAAACCCTTACCGCCCACAGATTGTAAGGCCTATTGCCGGTCAGTATTCTCCCGGATCATCATTTAAGCCGGTTGATGCATTGGTTGCCCTGCAAGATGGTGCCATCGATCCAAATACAACCTTTTTCTGTCCGGGCTATTATATGGCCGGAAACCATAAAGTAAAATGCGAGCACGTTGATGGGACCATTAATATGCAACGCGGTATTGCACGATCCTGCAACACCTATTTCTGCCATGTTTTTCAGAGCATCATCACTAAAAATGGAATGAAAAATCAGCGTCAAACCTACTCAAAATGGCACGATCAGATTTCTAAATGGGGTTTTGGCCAGAAACTGGGTATCGATATGCCTTTTGAAAAAAAGGGTATATTTTATCAGGCTGATCATTATGATAAAATTTATGGCAAACGATGGGGATACACCACAGTAATTTCGCAGGCCATTGGTCAGGGTGAGATTACCTCAACCCCATTACAAATGGCCAACGTAATGGCGGCAATTGCCAACCGGGGCTATTATTTAAAACCGCATTTAATTAAAGGTATAGGCGATAAAAATGTAGTAAAGAAAGAGTATGTGGTTAAAAACTATGTGGGTGTAGATGAAAAATACTTTCCTATTGTAATTGATGGCATGCGGGATGCGGTGAACAGTCCCTGGGGAACAGCAAAAGAATCCCAGATACCTAATATTGTAATGTGCGGTAAAACCGGAACCGTACAAAATCCACATGGTAAAAACCACTCGGTTTTTATTGGTTTTGCCCCTATGGACAAGCCTAAAATTGCTATTGCCGTAATTGTAGAAAACGGTGGCTATGGAGGATCATATGCTGCACCGATATCGAGTTTTATCGTTGAAAAATATTTAACCGATAGCATTAAGCCACGTTCGAATGGTTATACCGTTAAAGCGTTCTCCGAAACCAACCTTTTACCTGCTTTAATTGATAAGACGAAAAAGATTAAACTGACCAAATTAGAAGACAGTTTAAAGCTAAAAAAAGCCGATTCGCTCAAAAAAGTTAAAGACAGCTTAAAAATAAAACCGGCTGTATTAAAACAAACCGTTGCTTCTAAGCCGAAAGTAAATCAACCCATTGTAAACCAAAAACCTGTAACCCATAAATAAAAATGCAACAACAGGGAAACCGTTTCTTTTTTAATGTAGATTGGATTACTGTTTTAATCTATATTGCTTTATGTGCAGTTGGTTTTATCAATGTTTATGCTTCTATCTACAATCCGGATAAAGCAACTGGGTTCGATTTTGCAAGCAGTTATGGCAAACAGTTAATTTATGTCATTACCGGCCTGATACTGGGCTTATCTATCTTATTGTTCGACGGTAGGTTATTTAACGTATTTGCACCCTTTATTTACGGAGCCACGTTATTTTTACTCGTAGTGGTACTCTTTGTAGGGAGAAATGTGGGCGGAAACCAGGCCTGGATCCCTATTGGTTCTTTTAGGTTGCAGCCTTCAGAGTTTGCCAAGTTCGGTACTGCCTTGCTGCTGGCGAGATATGTAAGCACATTTAACCCCAAATTCAGGGATATTAAATCCATCGTCATTGCCGGTTTAATTGTATTGGCCCCGCTTTTATTAATTATGCTGCAACCCGATACGGGCTCTGCACTGGTTTTCCTTGCCTTTATGTTCCCTCTATACCGGGAGGGGCTGTCTGGTTATTTCCTCTTGATTTTTCTTGGAATGATTGTACTGTTTGTGGCCGATTTTCTGGTACCCACTTACATCCTGGTTATTATCCTAACCACTATCGGCGGACTTTTTATCTATAACAACAGGCGGAAACAGAAAATCATTATTTCTACGGTATTGGTCACCATCATTGCCATTGCTTATTTATTTGTGGTTAAAATTGCCTACGAAAAAGTTTTAGCGCCGCACCAACGTAGCCGTATCGAGCTCATGTTAGGCCTTAAAGCCGATAATAAGGGCGCCGGTTATAATGTCATCCAATCGCAGATTGCCATTGGTTCAGGACAGGCCACCGGTCGTGGTTTTTTACAGGGCACGCAAACTAAATACGGTTATGTACCCGCGCAAAGCACCGACTTTATATTTTCGACCATAGGCGAAGAATGGGGCTTTGTGGGTTGTTCGGTTGTAATAGGCTTGTATATGTTTTTATTGCTCAGATTGATCAATCTGGCAGAAAGGCAGCGGTCTACCTTCTCAAGAATTTACGGCTACAGTGTGGCCTGCATCCTCTTTTTCCATGTATTCATCAATATCGGCATGACCATTGGTATTATTCCTGTAATCGGGATTCCGCTACCCTTTATTAGTTACGGCGGTTCATCATTATGGAGTTTTACTATCCTGTTGTTTATATTTTTGAAACTGGATTCTAACCGTATGGGATTTATTTAGTCCTAAGTTTGTAGTCCGTAGTCAACACAATTACTCGTAAGTGACCTTATTAAAATAATTCATTTCGGGCGGAGTGCAACGCAATCTTGAAGAGCGCTTTTGATTTAGATTTCTCCATTTCGCTACGCTTCAGTCGAAATGACGACTTTTTTAATAGTACGATTATAAATTTATTCTAAACGCCCTCCGCTAAACGCCTGTCATTCCCCGCTTACTTACTAAACCTTCTGTTTAACAGTTCATAAAACTGATCAACAGTGGCTTGTTTACTGGCCCAGTTATTTTTGGCTGCATAATTATTTTGAAGGAAGCTATCTGCGGCTTCAAAACTGCTCATTTTGTTAATGATATCAATTACTTCCGAATAGGCTAAATTATACCCGTTAAAAAGATCTTTAATGAAAAGCAATTTCTCATTTAAATTAATGGCCTGTTTTAAATCGGCAATCGGAGCTTTAACGGGCTCATCGTTTTTTCCATTTGTTTGGGCAAGCAACTCATTTAAACTTGGTGCAGGCTTAACTACTGCGGGCTGCGGAGTGGGTTTTACAGGAACCGCTTCAGGCCTGAATAAAGGGCGATCCTCTTCTACTCTTGGCGATATAATAGGATCATCAAATTTAACATCTTTCAGTGCCTCAATCGGTTGAGTAGCACCTGCAGGTTTAGGTTCTTCCACCTTAATCGCAACCGGCTCTTCAGTCTCAGCTGAAACAGGCTCTTCTTTTTCAATTACCTCAGGCGTTTCTTCTTCGTGCGGAATTAAAAAAGGCTCAGGACCAATTTCATCCTCTTCAGCTTGTAGCGGCTCTTCCTGGATAGCTAAAGCATCTTCCTTCTCGTGAATGATCTTTTTACGTGCTAAAATCTCTGCTTCTTCTTTACTTAAAGGACGGTCAAAAATTTCTTCAACAGATCCGCTAGCTATCGGATTGGCTTCATAATCAAACTGATCGTTTTCATGATGGGTATTTAGTACGAATTCGAAGGTATGGTCGTCCTGGTCGGGCTTAAAGAAATCCTTATTCAAAAGCGAAGCTGCTTTTTCTTCTTCAATCCTTTCATCATCAATCACCTCCTGTTCCGGTTTTACATCTACGCGTTCTTCCTCTTCCTCGGCCATTACTACTTCTTCCAGTTTATTTGGATCTGAAAGCGCATCAGCTTCTGCATAACTTTTTTCAGCTTCTGGCAATATAATGGTATTCTGTTCGGCCAACAAGGTCCGGTTTCCGGCTTCAGCTGGCTTATTTTCTATGGTGGCATTTAATTTTTTGACAATATTAACATGATCAGAAAGGAAATGCGCATTGGCCAGAAAAAGCTCCAGTTCCAAATCGTTTAATTGTTGAGGGTTTTGAGCTAAAAACTGGTATTGCTCATTCAACTCTGTTAAAATACTGCCAATCTTTCTGAAAATATCTTGTTGGTTCATCATAAAATTAAAACGAATTTTTAGCCGATTTATGTTGGTAACGACGTGTTCAAAAATAACACATAATTCTCATATTTATTTTATCATTAGTAATCCTTAGAAAGTAACATTTTAATATCTGTAACCAATCTAGCATTTGCCAAAATGGATCATTGTATATCACTAACCCATTAATATCTTTATTGTTTGTCCATAATCAGCCATACTTATAATTTTTGGAAGAATAATTATATTTGACTTATGGGTCTAATAGAAATATTACTTATTTTAATCTCTATCGCTATCTTCTACGCTCTAGGCAGGTATGGAAGAGATACATGGTTTGGTTTTGGTGGTTCGGTATTATTGGGGATATTTACTACCCCCATTATTGCATTTATAATTATTTCCTTTTTCTTTAAAAAGCATCTATAAAATCTGATCTAACTCTGTCCAAAAGTATCACAGATCTTCACACACCATCCCTTATTACCGAAACAAATAAAATTTTAACCCATCATGTTGGTAACTAAGTAGCCAAAAATCGTGCATAATTCTCATATTTGTTCGGTTTAAAAATTATAGAACACAGACAGGGAAATAAAAACAGGCATGTTATTTAGCGAACAAAATTTTAGGAGAAGGGGCGAATTTTCAGGAAGTATAGAAGTAGTGTGTGGTTCTATGTTTTCGGGTAAAACGGAAGAACTGATCAGAAGGCTAAAGCGGGCACAGATTGCTAAACTGAATGTCGAAATTTTTAAACCCCGTACCGATACGCGCTACCATGAAACTGCAGTGGTTTCGCACGATTTAAACTCAATCAACTCTACGCCTGTAGATAGTGCTTCGGCCATTTTATTACTGGGCACCAACACCCAGGTGGTGGGTATAGATGAGGCCCAGTTTTTTGATAATGAATTGCCTGATGTTTGCAATAAACTGGCCCTTAGGGGCATACGTGTTATTGTTGCCGGCTTGGATATGGATTTTACAGGCAAACCTTTTGGCCCGATGCCTGCTTTAATGGCCATTGCCGAGCATGTGACCAAAGTAAATGCAGTTTGTGTTTGCTGTGGTAACCCCGCACTGTTCAGTTACCGAACAGTTGCCGATGAAGCTACCGTTTTATTGGGCGAAAAAGAAAGTTATGAGCCACGTTGCAGGGCTTGTTATAATCTCGACAAAGGATAAGCATATTAACTAATCTGTATCTTTAACCCATATTTGTATGGATATGGATAAACAAGCTCAACTGGAAGCATTTAGAAAGGGTATTGCCCAATTTGTAACCTTTAACGATACAGAATGGGAAATCTTTACGCCATACCTTAGTTTTTCAAACCTAAGCAAAAAAGAACATTTTGCAGTTGAAGGAAAAGTGTGCGACTACATGTGCTTTATTACGCGTGGTGCCGTTCGCTATTACCATATTAAAGACGGGCAGGAAATAACCGGCTACTTTAGCTTTGAAAATGAGTTGATGAGTGCCTATAAAAGTTTCCTGAAACGTACACCCAACAGCAATTATATTCAGGCGCTTGAAGAAACACAATTGGTGTTGATCTCCTACCAAAATCTCCAGCAAATGTTAAATCATCCGCTATTGGCATTAAAAATAGAACGTTTTGGTCGTTTAATTGCTGAATATTACATCTGCTGTTACGAAGACCGCGTAACCGCCTTTATTACGCAAACACCTGAAGAGCGTTACATCGCACTCGAAAAAACAGCAAAAGATGTTTTCCAGCGCATTCCCCAACACTTTATTGCCAACTTTTTAGGCATTACGCCCGTTTCACTCTCCCGGATCCGTAAACGAACACTCTTGTACTAAAAAAGCTGACAACCTTCTAACAAGCGGGCTATTAAAGGTGTCAACCTGAATAAACTGAAATCCTTATCTTTTGTTAACGTTTTCACGGTTACCTGAAGCATAACTTTGAATCAATCAAAATACAAAGATATGCATACCATACTTGGCGCCGGCGGACCAATAGCCAACGCACTAACCAGTGAATTAACCAGCGCTAATGAAACCATTAGGTTGGTGAGCCGTAAACCAATATCCACAAACAACCCAAAAGTAAGCTGGGTCAGGGCCGATTTATTAAATGAAACTGAACTTTTTGCTGCAGCCGAAGGTTCGGAAGTAATTTACCTGTGTGCAGGTTTGGTTTACGACATTAAAATATGGCAGGAACAATGGCCGGTTATTATTCAACATGTAATTAACTTAACTAAACATACTGGGGCAAGATTAATCTTTTTCGATAATGTTTATATGTATGGCCTGGTTAATGGTCCAATGACAGAAGATACACCTTACCATCCATGTAGTTTAAAAGGAGAAGTAAGGGCAAAGGTAGCTGAACAATTAATGGGCGAAGCTGAAGCAGGCAACATAAATGTAACCATTGCCCGTGCGGCAGATTTTTACGGAGCAGATTCCATGAACAGCTTTTTTGATATGATGGTGCTCGATAAGTTTGCCAAAAAAGAAAAAGCACAATGGATAGGCAACCCCAATACCCTACACAGTTTTACTTACATCGAAGATGCTGCGAAAGCTTTATTCCTGTTAGGACAAACACCCGGTTCAGGCAACCAAATCTGGCATCTACCTACAGCAGCTCCTTTAAAAGGAAAAGCTTTTTTAGAAATGGCTGCAAGAATTTATGATACCAAACCTCAGTACCTGATTATTAATAAACTAATGTTACGCCTGATTGGTTTATTTAAAAAAGTAGTTGCCGGCACCGTAGAGATGTACTACCAGTATAACCATGATTACCACTTCGATTCTACCAAATTTGAAAAGGCCTTTAACTTTAAGCCTACAGCTTATGATGATGGGATTTTGAAACTATCAAAAACGATGTATAAAAAACAGAATTAAAGTGAGTAAGTGCAAATTATAATACTAACTGATTATCTTTAGCGCAAATGATTCAAGATAGTAATAAGGATAGCAGTATTAAAACCGTATCGATTTTAGGCTGTGGTTGGTTTGGCCTGGCTTTAGCCAAAAAACTGATCGGGTTAAATTATACCGTTAAAGGTTCTACCACAAGTCAGGAAAAATTAGCCGTCCTTCAAACGGAGCATATACAGCCATTTTTAGTCAAGTTTACGACAGAATCGATTGTGGCAGATGCTACTTTTTTTGAGGCAGATGCCCTGTTTATCTGTATCCCGCCAAAGCGCAACTCTGCTGAACTGCTTGATTATCCAAATAAGATAAATTCCATTTTGGCCGTGGCGAAAGATAAATCGAAACAGGTGGTGCTAATCAGTTCGACCAGTGTTTATGCAGATGAAAACAGAACAGTAAATGAAGACAGCGAAACCATGCCGGATACAGATTCGGGAAAGGTTGTTTTAGCTGCTGAAATATTATTTAAGAAACTTTATGCTGAAAAATGCACAATTATCCGCTTTGCGGGCTTGATTGGCCCAGACCGTAACCCTGGAAGATTTTTCGCCGGAAAAACCAACATTCCGAATGGTTTGGCTCCGGTAAACCTGATTCACCAAACAGATGCTGTAGGCGTTGCGGTAAAACTCCTGGAAAAAAAAGCATTCGGCAGAACATATAATGCATGCTCACCAAACCATCCTGCAAAAATGGATTTTTATGTTGAAGCGGCCAAAACCTCGGGTTTAGCCATTCCTGAATTTATTGCAGAAAAGAAAGACTGGAAAATTGTGGAGAGTTTGAATGTACCGAAATACCTGGATTACGAATTTGAGGTGGGAATTTAAATTTTCGCCTTACAGGAGTTACATTATCAGTCGCATCGTCATTTCGAGCGTAGCGGAAATCTTTGAAACTTAAACAACATTAAAGATTCTCGACTTCGTTGCACTCCGCTCGAAATGACGATCAGATAAGACACATTAGTTTCTCTACAAACCAAGCCTAGATTCATTAGCGGGTCCTTAGACAAGCTACCATTGACCGAACCCTGAACCCTATAGTACGGTCGTCATTCCCGCGCATGCGGGAACCACGAAGTGCTCAGCGTAGCTAATCTTAAAGCGCTTGCATTACGATTCCCAATCAAGTTGGGAATGACGATCTTTCTATAGATATCACCTAACAAAATTCGTCTGTCAATCATATTGATTTTATACCAAATTATTTTTCAGGATGACAATATAGATAAATTTAACCCAACAAGCCCAATAGCTCTTTCTTAGTTAAATTTTTAAAGAAACTACCCTCTGTCTGGATCAGATCTTTAACCAGATCCTTTTTTGTCGCCTGAAGTTTCATGATTTTTTCTTCAATCGTGTCAGGGCAGATTAAACGGACAGCCATTACATTTTTATGCTGGCCAATTCTGTATGCTCTATCTATAGCCTGTTTTTCTACCGCGGGGTTCCACCATGGATCAACCAGGTAAACATAATCGGCTTCAGTTAAATTCAATCCCGTACCACCTGCTTTTAAACTGATCAGAAAAACCGATATATCGGCATTCTCCTGAAATGAAGCTACCGCTTCTGCTCTTTTTCGTGTTTGCCCGGTGAGGTATTCATACCTGATTCCTTTACTTTCCAATTGCTTTTTAATCAGATCAAGCATGGTTACAAATTGAGAAAAAACGAGAATTTTATGTTTACCAGCTTTGCCTTCAATCTGCTCTATTAACACATCAATTTTTGAGGAAGCCTGCAGATAAGACTTTCCATCAGCCAGCAAGGCTGCCGAATTACAGATCTGCCTTAAAGTGGTAATGCTTTTTAATACATGCATTGAACTTTTAGGCAGTTCATCTTCCTGTTTACCTAAAATATAATCCTGAATTTCCTTTTTGTTCGCTTCGTATACTTCGCGCTGTTCCGCTCCCATTTCGCAATAAAGTATGATTTCAGTTTTATCGGGAAGCTCTTTCGCTACCTGTTCTTTCGTTCTGCGGAGCACAAACGGCCTTATTTTTTTTTGAAGCTCTTCTGCCCTTCTACTATCTTTAAACTGATCGATCGGTGTAGAATATAAATCGGCAAACTGCTGTTTACTACCAAACAAACCCGGACAAGCAAATGACAGCTGCCCATATAAATCAAAAGTATTATTCTCAACCGGCGTTCCCGTCATCGCTACTTTATTTCGTGACTGAAGCATCCTAACGGCCTTGTAACGCTGCGAATCTGGGTTCTTGATCAGCTGCGATTCATCTAAAAAGATATAGTTAAAGCGATAATCTTTTAAAAAACGGATATCAGAAAGCAAGGTTCCGTATGAGGTTAAAATAATTTCGTAATCATCAAAAGTATCAGTTGTTTTAGTCCGTTCGCCGGCATAAATGGTTTTTACTTTTATAGATGGTGCAAATTGCTCTACTTCGGCCTTCCAGTTAAATATTAACGATGCGGGCACCACCACCAGATTGGTATTGTGTTTTACTTTTTCACGCTGTGATAAAATGAAAGCCAAAACCTGGATGGTTTTACCCAATCCCATATCATCGGCCAAACAGGCACCAAAGTTAAAGTCATCTAAAAAGTTGAGCCAGTTTAAGCCATCTTTCTGGTAATGACGCAAAGTTGCGGTTAAGCCTTTTGGTACCTCAACCTCCTGGATAGCGCCGGTTCCTTCAAATTTCTGCTGGTACAGTTTTAATTCATTTTTTACATCACCATCCAGCAAAGCATCTTCGTAAAGTTCGTTTATAGAAGCAAACTTAATTTTTGGCGTCAGAATGGCATCCTCAGTTACCTCGCCAGCACTAAAATAAGCGGCAAATTTTTCGATCCACTCCTGGGGCAGCATGCCTTGAGTTCCGTCATCAAGTGTTACAAACTTACTTTTGTTCCTGATCGATTTATGGAGATGTTTTAGTGCCACCTGTTGTTTTCCAAACTTCACTTTTACTTTGGTTTCGAACCAATCTGTTCCGCTGATTACCTCGATGTTAATTTTAGCCTGAAATTCACTCCGTTTATTGTTTTTGAGCTGGTTGAACCCTAAAATATGAATGCCTTTATTCCGCCATACTTCAAAAGCATCCAGGAACCAGGCTTCTTCCAGAAACCGTTTGCGGTGCAGATAAAAAGAATCGTTGGTTTCCTGATCGTAGAAATATGGGTGTTGTTTTAAAATGTTTCCGATAAACTGCAACTCAGCCGCTTCATCACGATGCAGGGTAAAAAGATTGCCCAGTTTATCCTGAGCCTGAATCTGTTTTTTAGACAATACAGGAATTTCCAGGTTCCCATATCGCATGACCGGGGTAAGGAAAATATAATCTTCAGATTCTGAAAGATAAATTAATTGCTCGTTTTCGAGATCAAAACCTTTTTCTTCGATCTGGCTTTTGGTAGCAGGTTTTAAATAAGAATAATCCACATGAATACTGCCCTCCAGAGGTACCAGAATAAGCTTTTGAAATTCGTGGTATTTAGTTTTATGCAGGATTAACCTATTACTCTGTTTTTTGAAAAACCCGATTACCCGCAAAAAATCCAGCCGGCCGATTAAATAAAGTTGATGGTGAAGTTTAACAAAATACTGGTGTACCAATACCAGGCTATCCAGCTCGTATGATTTTCCTTCAATAATCAACCGGCCTGTAATTTCGTAATAATCATCACGTTGGTTTACCGAAAGGTGTAAATCTACTTCCAGCAGATGTGCATCAACCGCGGTAATGGTGGAGGCCTGAATAGGTCCAGACTGCTTACTATCCTGCAAATAAAAAGGAATGTGTTGAGGATTTTTCACGATCGCTTTTAAAGCTTCAATTTCTGCCTCGCTTTGATCCTGATGATAGTTCTGCTGAAAAGTGGCAATGCCACTATAAAACTTTACCTGATCGTTATCATTGGTTTTAAATAGTAAATCAGCCGGGTTGATTCCTTTTACAGGATTTTTAACCTGACCATTTTTGGTGATTTTAGCTTCGAATAATTCTACCGTTAAATGGTTGTAATAACGGTGCTGCCCAAAAACCAGGATCATGTTATCTGGTTCGCTTTTGATGGGCACTTTTGCTTTGGATTGATTTGCCGGGAATAAAAGTTCCTGTAAATTTTGCCGGGCTTCTTTGTTGAATGGCTGGAGGTTACCCATTTTCGGCCGGATTGCAACCTGGCCATTTTCGTAACGGAGATTAAACAGCAGATCAAGATGATCTTCTTTTTCCAATCCATAATCGATTGCAATTTTGGCAAGCTTTTGTTTCCGCAGGTTACTGTCGAAAAAAATAAGCAGATCCTGGCGTTGAAGGATATTGTACAAAACCCTCGCCTGGTGCTCGCATAGCTTGTTTTTGGGTGTAGCGCAACGGCAGCAGAGTTTAACAGCATTTTCATTTTGCTGCACCTGAACAACTGGAAAAGGCAATCCGGAAGCTTCATCGCTAAAAGCTGCAAAATCGATCTCAATTTGTTCCGGAAAGAGCTGATAAAAACCCTTAACATCCGTATGGATCAATCCGCTTAAGTGTTTGAGGATAACAATCTGGCTCAGATCTTTCAGGTTAAAATCCTTTAAAATATAATCGTAAGGATTTTCTTCTGATACTGTATACGCCGTTACCTGTTCACTCATTTAAACTGAAATAGTTGAATGATAAAAGTAATCATTAATAAGTTTTAGCTAAAACTCCATTTTGATTTTTTATACACAATTTAGTTGATATGGACGGGAAGATTTTTTTTACCGGGCGCGACAGATGTTATCATGTGAAGAACAGGTCTACCCTATGCTTCATCACAATGGCGATTTAAGGCATTGGAATTGCAGAAATTCGCTGCACGATATCTTCAATTACATCAGCAGATTTTAGAATTTTATAATGCCCGACTTCTTCAAATGATTTGGCGCTTATTGCAGGATTCTTAGCTAAAAATTCTTTTAGATATAAATATGGTGAAATATGATCTGCAGGATCATAAATCAGAAAATGATCTAAATCGGCACTTAACTGATAAAGTTCAGTCAGGTTAAAATGATCGGCAGGAACAGGAAATTCTTTGGCAAAGTTACTAAAAAACACCTCCTGATCTTTAGTTGCAATATTTACCGTGTCTAAACTTTGCTCAAAATTCTCTTTCAGCCTGATTAATGGTGCAATGCTAATGAGCAGATAAGGCTTTGAACCAAGCGCCTGCAAAGCAACAACATTGGCCATACCACCAAGTGAATGTCCAATCAGGACATCGGGTTGTGCATAATTTAAAGCAATCGATTTTACCGAATCGGCATATAACATCAGGTTAGAAAATTCGGAGATCGAACTTCCGTTACCAGGTGCATCAAAAGCAATGATCTCCAGGTCTTCTATTTTCCGGAGTTCGACAATCAGCTCATAAAAATCTAAAGCTTTTGAGGCCCAGCCATGCGTAAGCAATACTTTTCTTTTTCCATTTCCCCAGCTAAAACAGTTAATCGTTACGTTGGCATTGGTAAAATAGGTATCAAAAACGGGAAGGCTAAACTGTTTTGATGCAGCAATAAGCTGTTCCTGATGCAGGCGTAGTGGCATTTTTGGGGAGTAAAAAATAAACTCACGCATTAAAGCTGCATCAGGCGTTGCCTGTGTTAATTTAAGCTCGTTTACAATTTGTTTTAGCCTTTTCAATTCGAGCTTATTTATGGGTTAAACCAAATGCGATTTTAAATCTGCAGGAGAATAATTGATCGATTTTAAAGTCTTATCGTCAGACTTTCTGAATACCAAAAATAGTCCATCTATTTCTTTGTAATAAGATTCGGTTCCGTCTTTATCTAAATAGAACCGGATGGTTTGTTCGGCCTCTTCTACCGTTTTACAGGCTTTGCTCATGTTAGAGCGATGAACTTCGTCAAATAAAGTTTTAAATTTTCCACCCAGGCCAAACTCGTGAATGGCACCTGCCAAAACATATTGCAAATCGCAAAGGGCATCCGCAACTTCTACCAGGTCATCATTTTCTACGGCCTCCTGCAATTCTTTCAACTCTTCCGCTAAAAGCGAAATACGCAAATTTGCCCGCTGCTTTGAAGGAATTATCGGATTTTCCAAAATGGGATGTTTAAACGTAGTGTGAAATTCTGCAACCTGGTTGAGCGAATTTGTTTCTTGCATGGTGGTATTTAATTTAAACTTGATGCAGCAAACTTAAAAAAAACGGAAGAAATATTGGGGAGAATTTATGCACAGATTGTTTAATCGGTTAATTGGTTAACTGAAAATTGCAAACTGAAAACTGAATAGATTGTTGAATCGGTTAATTGTTTAAATCGGTTAACCGAAAATCGCAAACTGAAAACTGAAGAAATCGATTAATTATTCTTCTTCCCTTCCCTCACCACTTTAAAAAACTCTTCTTTATAGGTTTCGCCAATGGGGATAGATTGATCACCAATATAAACCGTATTTCCATCAATCATTTTGATCTTTTCCAGAGAAATGATATAGGATTTATGGACGCGGTAAAAAGGTGGCTGAGGCAGTTCTGTTTCCAGCTCACGCAGTGCCTGGTAAGTGACAATCCTTTGTGTGCCCGTATAAACCGAAACATAATTTTTCAAGCCCTCTATATAGAGAATATCTTCATAATCAACTTTAATAAACTTGTTTTTGGTATCGCCTTTAATGAAAATAAAATCGTTTACCTGGGCTACCGGCTGCACCACCATTTCTTGTTGAACAGGCATTACGGGCATTAGAATCTGTTGCGCTTTCGTAGCTGCTTTATAAAAACGCTCGTAAGAAATTGGTTTAAGCAAATAATCTACCACATCCAGATCAAAACCTTCTAAAGCATATTCAGGATACGCTGTAGTGAGGATTACCTTGCACTTACCACCACAGATTTTCAAAAACTGAATCCCCGTTAACTCAGGCATCTGTATATCTAAAAAAACAAGATCCACTTTACCCTCCTGAACCAGATTAAGTGCTTCAAAAGCGTTGGTAGTGGTTCCAACCAAATCTAAAAATGGGGTTTTATTGATAAAGGCAGCAATAATATCTGAGGCATAAGACTCATCATCAACGGCAAGGCAACGGATCATAGGTGAAGGTTATGGGTTAGTGTTTATCATTTGCGTTTGGGAAACTAAAATATTTCAATGATACAAATTATCCATCAGAGATTTAAAATCAAAGTACTTTTATAAGTATTACCGTTGTTGGAAATTAATAACTCGTGTCTTTCAGGATAGATCAGTTCTAACCTTCGGTGGATATTCACCATACCCACACCGCTGGAGTGGTCTTTCTGTGCATGACTGATCTTATTGCTCACCTCGAAACTTAATCTTTTACTCTGCACTTTCAGCTTAATGCGCACTGGCTGAGTTTCATCATTGACCACACCATGTTTAAAAGCATTTTCAACAAACGGGATCAATACCAGCGAAGCTATTTTTTGATCAGCAATTCCCTCTGTTATAAAATCGACGTAAAACTTGGGTTCAAAACGCATTTTAAAAAGTGCTACATAACTCTCTAAATATTCCAATTCCTTACTCAGACTTACTTTACCATCCGGGCTATCGTTCAAGGTATAACGCATCAGGTCTGACAAACGCAAAACAGCATTGGCCAACTGATCTGAAACGGGAATAGCCAGCGAATAAACATAATTTAAAGTATTATACAGGAAGTGTGGATTGATCTGCGATTTCAAAAATGAAAGTTCGGCCTTAACCACTTCCTCCTTCAGTTTACGGTTAGCCTGTTCTGATTTAAAGCTCTGTTCAATTCCATATGCCGCAGCTGGTACCACAATAAAAGCTAAACTCCAATAAATATTATCAGATATATAGTTCCATGCCGTTACACCATCATCATAATTATGAAAACCAAACCATTTTCTATAGAGAATCTCTTCTATTAAATACCGAAGTGATGTAAAAACGGCCATGGTAAATAAAATACCGCCTATTAACTGGGGTAATTTGTTTCTTTTCAAAAACCTTGGATATACCCATGCATAACAAATGTAGAATTCTATCACCTGTATAAAATTCATAGAAATGCTAAAAGCAGATTGTCTGAAGGTTGTGCCATCAATTAAATGACCACCATAAAAATAGCCCAAAACAAGCAACCAGCCAAGAATATGAATAGAAATGATTTTAATTGTTTTCATAGTCCAAAACTAGACAAAGCTTTTTTCAATGCCTATTTTCTTATTCCAAACGGGCAAATAATTATCCCAACCGCTACATTTTAAGGATGAACGCCAATTATACTTTAAAAATGGATTGGGATAATATTTTAAAGGGTTGGGATCATATAATTTTTAGGGTGACGCAACCACATCATCTTTGAATCGTCAATATTAAAAACCAACACGATGATGAATCCTTTATTTAAATCCATTCTTTTTGCCCTGCTTATTTTTAATTTTCAAACTGCGCTTGCTCAAAACATTAAAGTATCTGGAACCATTACCGACAAAAGAAATAAAACACTCGATTATGCATCCGTTGCATTAATCCACTTACCCGATTCGGTTTCAGTTGCTTTACAGGTTACCAATCAACAAGGTGTATACGAATTCAGCAATATTAAACCTGGCAGGTACCTCATTAAGGCCTTAATGATGGGCTTCGAAAAAAACCAGTCTGCACCATTTGAAGTAAAAGATATGGCCGTAAAAGTCCCATTAATTATACTGGCAGATCAGTCTCAAAACCTGAAAGAAGTAAATATTGTATCAAAAATGCCTGTAATAGACCAGAAGGCAGACCGGGTGATTGTAAACGTAGAAAAAATGAATACTGCAGGTGATAATGCACTGGAAGTAATCAGCAGATCGCCCGGTGTAAAACTGGATAAAGACGATAACATTGTACTGAAAGGTAAAAAAGGAATTAATGTAATGATTGATGGTAAGATGAGCTATATGACGGGCCTGGAGTTAACCACCTACTTAAAATCGCTGCCCGGATCTGTATTAAGCAAAATAGAATTGATTTCTAACCCTCCATCTTCTTTTGATGCCGCGGGTACAGCAGGGATCATCAACATTAAACTTAAAAGAAACAAAATGCAGGGATTTAACGGAAACATGAATATGGGAGGTGGTTATGGCCGTTATGAAAAAGTTTACGCAGGTACCAACCTGAATTATAATATCGGTAAGGTGAGTACTTATGTACGTTTAGACGCCGGACATTTCAACTCATACAACAGGTTAACATTAAACAGAACCATTGGGGTTGAGCAGTATAACCAGATTAATTTCTGGCACCCGATAACCAACAGCTTAAATTATTCTACAGGCGCCGATTATTTTATCAACGAGAAACATACCTTAGGGGTAATGGTAAAAGGCTTTACCGCTCCTGAAGAAACAAAGGTAAACAGCAACTCGGTAAATTATAATGCGGCCGGCATAAAAATGGGCGGAACATCCATGTTTAATCCACAAAGTAATACAGAGAAAAACCATGCCTTTAACCTCAACTACCGTTTCAAAACCGATACGCTGGGCGGAGAATTGGGGTTTGATGCAGATTATGTTCAATACGATAACAGCAAAAACGAAACTTTTACTAATAATTACCTCGACGCAAACGACCAGTTGATCGGGAATCCTATCGATTTACGCAATAAAGGCATGGGAAATGTTTCTATCTATTCTATCAAGGCTGATTATAGCTTAAATTTCTCAAAAACACTAAAAATGGAAACCGGGTGGAAAAGCAGCTGGGTAAAATCGCAGAGCGATGTACGCTTCGACTCTTTAAAAACAGCAGGTTGGGTTAACGATCCGGGGAGAACCAATGCTTTTATATACAACGAAAATATTAATGCAGGTTATCTTTCCCTCGACCAAAGTTTTAAAAATATACAGATTAAAGCGGGTTTACGTGCAGAACAAACTCTAGGTAATGGCAGCTCATCAGGTACGAATACCTTAATTGACCGCAAATACTGGAAGCTTTTCCCAACACTTTTTGTTTCTTTAAAAGTCGACTCGAACAACCTCATCACCGCCGCATACCGCAAGAGTATCAACAGACCATCTTACAGCAGCTTAAATCCGTTTACCTTTTATTCCGATCCATACACTGCTCTGCAAGGAAATCCTTTGCTACAACCATCATATGCGAATAGTTTCGAATTTAATTATTCGATTAAGAACTTCAGGGTATTGACTTTAAGTTATTCCGTAAACAATGGTTCGATATCGGAAGTGGTTTATCAGAACAATAGTACAAAAGAAAGTATTTCCAGACCGGAAAACCTAAACCGCACCACAAACTTTTACATGGCCACGGGAAGTCCTTTTGATGTAACCAAATGGTGGAACAACAGCACCGAAGTTTCAGCAGGATTTAACCGGACCCAATCAGCTGTACAGGGAAGCGGTTTCAATGCTTTCTCCTGGAACTGGTCAGTAGTTATGGATAATACCATTACTTTGCCTAGAAACTATAGTTTATCAGCTTACGCCTTTTACGATTCGCCATCCGTTAACGGTCTTTTCCGCAACTTAGAAAGTTATCAGCTCAACGTTGGCGTTAAAAAATTATTCTGGAACAAAAATGCCACACTGGCACTAAAAGTAAACGATATTTTTAATACGAGTAAATTTAGGGCCAACCTCGAATACAATAACATTAAAACTTACTGGCAAAATGAATGGGAAAGCCGCAGGGTAAACCTAAGTTTCACCTATAAATTCGGGAATATGAAAATCAAAACTGCCCGTAAAAGACAAACCGGAACAAGCGATGAAGAAAACAGGGTAGGCAAAAATTAAAAATAAAAGTAAAATAAAATCGGTTAACTGAGCTGGATTTCTGCAGTTAACCGATTGACCGGTTTCGTCAATTAAACCAGTTATAAAACCAGTAACATCCAAATATTACAGGCATAGTGACCAGAATTGCCCAGCGGACCATCGAGTTTTTTAAACCCAGCCTTTTCGTACATGGTAATGGCTTTGGCAAGTTCCGGAAAAGACTCCAGATAAATTTCATTATAACCAAACTGCTGCGCAGATGCGATGCTTTTTTCCATCAGCATTTTGCCAATGCCTTTACCACGCGAAGCCGGAAGGGCATAAAATTTAACAAGTTCAACACAACCTTCCGGCAAGCCAGCTGTTGGATAAATTCCGCAGCCACCAATAATAACCCCTTCCTCTTCGGCTAACCAATAAGCAGATTTAGGGTGTTCAAAAAGTGCCGACAAATCGTCGGTTGTTGGGTCGGTATAAACGGTACCTGGCTTATCTACTTTAAATTCTCTTAAAACCGCTCTAATCATAGAAGCGGTAGCCATATTATCTTTCGCAGTTATTTTCCTAAGGGTAATGGACATATCTTATCATTTTATTCAAAATTAAAAAACAACCCATTGTTTTAAAATAAATGCAAACAAAATACAATTAAATTCCATTATCAATATTAAAAATACATTTATACCATGGAAAACGAAGAAAACCAAAAAGAGACAACACTGGGCAACGATCATCCAAAACCAACAGATAATGTACAGCTGGAAATAGAAACCGTAACACCATCAACAGAAAAGGAAACAGCTCAACCAAATGAGTCGGCACAAAAAGCCGGTGAAGCAGAAGATCAGGAAAAAGCAAAATCTAACAATCAGGTTGAAAAAGCAGAGGCAACAGCAAAACCTGCTGAAGAAAGTAAAACCGATGACGATGATAAACGGGACGATATTGAAACCACAACACCGAGCGCCTAAGTTAATTTTGGTTAAACGCATATTGCAGCTGAAATAGTTTTGGTATTTTGGCGTTATGAATGATATGAAAAAGAAACTATTGCTTTTTTTGTTTACCATAAGCATTTTTGGCTGTGGCATAAACAGGCAGGCGCAGCAGATTAAAGCGCTGGAAGACTGCACCTATAAGATTACCGGAGTAAAACAGATATCGATTGCAGGCACTGATGTTAAAACATTAATGGATCAGCAAAGCTTTAGTTTAACGAGTTTGCCAGGTGTTGCACTAGGCTTGTTAAGAAAAGACATTCCTTTAAAAGCGAACCTGAATTTAGAAATCACCAACCCATCGGGCAATTTAGCAGCGATTAATCAGTTTGAATATAAGATATTAGTTAACAACACCGATCTTGCAGAAGGTATTGTCAATCAGAACGTAAGCATTGCGCAAGGTCAAACCGTTACTGTTCCAGTGCAGTTAACGAGCAATATCTACGGATTGATTTCTAATGGTAACGTTTTTAATGATATTATCAAGGCGGCAAAAAAAGGATCATCATCAAAAGATGAAAAATTAGGGTTATTGACCATAAAAATAAAACCAACCTTTATGCTGGGCAATACACCTGTTAAATATCCGGGTTACATTACGATTAATAAAGATATCAGCAGTAAAATACTGTTATAAATAAGCATTAATATAACAAAAATTAGAATATTGTAATAAGAATAGTGTCATCCTGAGCTTGTCGAAGGACTTTCGATCATGTTATCAAAAGCGTTTCGACAGGCTCAACGTGACATTTTATTTTACAAAACCCACTTATGCTCATCAAAAAGCTTCATTAAAATCTCTTATGAGGTGTCATAACCATTCCCTTAAAACCATTGGGATCCAGTTTTTCGTCAAGCTCCCTTAACTGATCGATCGATAATTTTGGTACTGCTGTGGTTGATGTACTCAAACTGGATGTTTTTTTCACGGTAGTTACAAAATTACCATTCTTAGCATATGTCAATGCGTAATTCAGCAAGGTCTCGGTTTCATCGCCCCATGTTTTGCTTAAATCCTCTGGCGATTCTTTATCAACTGTAAGGCCAGAATAATAACCGCCAATACCAAGTTTGTTTTTGGTTTCAAACTCAGGAATATACATATCTACCTTATCTATTCTGATGGGGAAGAAACCCACAGGCTTACCATACGTTGTTCTGCCAATTAACTTGACATCCATTACCGGTTTTAAGCTATTAATGGTTAGCTCGCTGGCAGATGCAGTTGCGCCCGTTACAATAAAATAAACCCTGTTTAATGTTAAGCCGCCAGATTTTGCAAATTTCTCTACATTATCGGCTGCTGTTGGCGAATAATTTAAATCTGCATAAGTAGCATACTTTCCATTTACGCCCGTAGTAAAAGTCTGTAATTTACCCGCATCGTCTAATAAGGGCTGGTGTGCCAAGACAGAGGTTTTACGTTGGGCAGTAGTAATGTTTTGCAGGTAATTGTTGTAATAAGAAGTAAACATCGTATTACCGTTTTCTCCTGCCGGGGCCATCAGATTGATCATTTCAATAGCTGTTGAAACATAGCCCCCGCCATTATAGCGTAAATCAACAACTACTTCACTAACGCCCTGGGTTGCAAAATTAGAAAAAACTGCACTTATTGCGGAAGAAGCATTATTGGTAAAACTATTAAATACGATGTAACCCACTTTTTTCGTACCAACTGTATAAACATTTGTAAACAATATCGGGTTAACCGTGTATATACCGCTTGATATAACGGCTGTTTTAGGGTTACCGGCAATATCATTAAAAGCTAAAGTAACCGTAGCATTTGTACCAAAAATTGCGTTATTTAAAAAATTAACTGCGCCAGGGTAAGTCAGATCGGTTCTTCCGTTCACACTGGTTATTCTACAGCCACGCGTTAAACCCTGCAGTGCGGCAGGTGAGTTTGGATAAACATATTTCACCATCAGATCTGTGGTACTATTGTAGTTGTACTGAACAGAAAAACCATAATCATTGGCAGAACCGTTTACATCGGCTTTAAGCGACCCTGTTTTTCCTGTTGTAGCTGCCGTGTAATCGAAGAACGAATATTTAGGTTCACCAGAAGTACTCACATATTCATATGGCTTTCCTGTTGCCGGATCCAAGGAATACTGTGTCATGGCGTATAGTTCTGCTTCATTCGAACTAAATCTCCTTGGGTTAAATACTTCATAGGTGGGCAGCGAAGTATTCCAGTAATAAAGCTCTTTTCCGTATAAAAAAATAGAATCTTTGGTCAGTTCATCCCGCGTTCCGCTGGGCGTTGTTACAACAGGCGGGACTTCGGTTTCAGGTACTGTATTGCTCTTTTTGCAGCCGCTGATCGCCCCAAAACTTAAAAAACCCAGTGTTACCAGGTAAATGAATTTCTTATTTCTCATAGAAATTATTGTAGTATAATGTTCAATATACGTATCAGGCAATGGTAAAGTTGTTTGAAAATAAAGTTTTATCTATTCTAAACTCAATCACATTCTAATATGGCATGCCTATGCCTGCGTAATGAAGTACGTAAATCTACCGATTAAATTACTTTTCATTGTAATATTTATTAAATTTCAAAAGATATTTTAAAAAGTATCCGGATGTTAACCCTTATGCCCCCATAAATTGTCGCCTTTACACCGCTTTAATCAATCAGATCATTTGCAAATTTGTTATAACAAATTAATAATCAACAACATTAATATAGTTCCTAATTAATTTTAGTGAAGAATAACGGTAACTTAAATTCAACCTCATGGAAAAAATTAAATTTAAAACTACAATTAACGCTCCAGGAGAGAAAGTTTGGGATGTGCTTTTTGGTGTAAAAACTTACCCTGAATGGACTGCGGTATTTGCTGAAGGATCGCAGGTGGAAACCGACTGGAAAAAAGGAAGCAGGGCAATTTTTAGTGATGGGAAAGGAAATGGCATGGTTGCGGTGATCCACGAAAATATACCCGGTCAATACCTGTCCATCAAACATATCGGCGAAATTAAAGATGGCCAAGAAGAACTGCATAACTGGGGCGAATCATTCGAAAACTATACCTTAAATGAAAAAGGTGGACAAACCGAACTACTGATTGATATGGATATCGTTAAAGAATGGACAGCATATTTTCAGGAAACGTGGCCCAAAGCTTTAGCTAAAGTGAAAGAAATTGCCGAAAATAAATAACATGCTGAAACATAAGACTTAAGAATCTCATTAAACCAAAAAAGCCTTTCATTGCTGAAAGGCTTTTGGAAGTGGTGCCACCTGGATTCGAACCAGGGACACAAGGATTTTCAGTCCTTTGCTCTACCGACTGAGCTATGGCACCATCCGTTTGGGTTTGCAAATGTAGTGTTCTTTTTCTCAAATCCAAAAAAGGATTTCAGTTTTTTTTCTATCAATGCAGCGATAACGTGTCAACTTTTTGATAAGCAGAAAGATCCATTATTTTTTTTTAAACTATTTGTATAAGACACCTACTGGTTCCGCTAAACACCGAGCATTTTAAAAAACAGCTGAAAACCAAAAAAGCCTCTCATTGCTGAAAGGCTTTTGGAAGTGGTGCCACCTGGATTCGAACCAGGGACACAAGGATTTTCAGTCCTTTGCTCTACCGACTGAGCTATGGCACCATCCGTTTGGGTTTGCAAATGTAGCGTTCTTTTTTCAAAAGCAAAATTTTTTTTTGATTATTTCATTGTAACGCTGATTATCAATTAATTAATTTTTTATTTTTCAAAAAGCAATTTACCATCGTTTCTTAGAATGAATACAAACAAATATTTTTTATTATTTTTTTATGCATGCATAGCAATTTATTTGGATTAATATCCTATTTTAGCATGACAATCTAATATTGCATGGTAGCACAGATCCTTTTTCTAGTACTTACACTTGCAGCAATTGCGCTGTTTACAGTTAACCTGCGTAAAATAATTCGCAATATCCGCTTAGGCAAACCGGTAAATCGACAAGATCAACCGCAAAAAAGATTAATGACCATGATCCGGGTGGCTTTCGGGCAATCTAAAATGGTTGTTCGCCCTATCCCGGCCTTTCTCCACTTTTTTGTTTACATCGGCTTTGTCATTATCAACATCGAAGTTTTGGAAATCATGATTGATGGATTATTTGGCACACACCGTATTTTTAATGGCCTGGGCGGCTTGTATAACTTCCTGATTGGCTCTTTCGAAATCCTGGCCCTTACGGTTTGGGTTTCCTGTGCTATTTTTCTTGTCCGAAGGAACATTCTAAAACTTAAACGCTTTAGTGGTGTAGAGATGAAAAGCTGGCCAAAGTCTGATGCCAACTATATCCTCATCACCGAGATTTTGTTAATGAGTGCTTTTTTGTTTATGAATGCAGCCGATGCAAAACTACAGCTGATGGGGGCCAGTCATTATGTTAATGCCGGTGCATTTCCCGTAAGCCAGTATTTAATAAACATCCTGCCATCATCAGAAAGTACGCTGGTTATTGTAGAGCGCAGCTGCTGGTGGTTCCATATCATTGGTATTCTGGCTTTCTTAAATTACCTGCCCTACTCCAAACATTTTCATATCCTCTTCGCCTTTCCAAACACCTATTTTTCCAATCTGGAACCTAAAGGTGAGTTTACCAATATGGCCTCAGTTACCAATGAGGTAAAAGCCATGCTCGATCCTTCTTTTGTTCCGGCCGAGGCTGAACCCGGTAAGTTTGGCGCAAAAGATGTAACCGATTTAAGCTGGGTAAACCTGATGAACGCTTATACCTGTACCGAATGCGGACGATGTACTTCTGTATGCCCTGCAAATATTACAGGTAAACTTTTATCGCCAAGGAAAATAATGATGGACACCCGCGACCGGATTACCGAAGTGGGCCAGAATATTGATAAACATGGTGCAGAACATCAGGACGGAAAGTCATTACTGGACGATTACATCAGCAGAGAAGAAATCTGGGCCTGTACCAGCTGTAATGCCTGCGTTGAGGCTTGCCCGGTAAATATTGATCCTTTACAGATTATTACGGAACTGCGCCGTTTTGCGGTGATGGAAGAATCGCAGGCACCCGGAAGTATTAACGCGATGTTAGGCAATATCGAGAATAACCAGGCACCCTGGAAATACTCCCCTGCTGATCGCTTTAACTGGGCAAAAGAAAGTTAGCAGTTGGCAATGAATTAAAATAATTATATCAAGTCTTGATACCCGATACTTCATACTTGATACCAGATACTAGATATAGACAAATGGAATTTAAAGTCCCTACAATGGCCGAGTTAATGGCCGCAGGTGAAGAACCGGAAATATTATTTTGGGTAGGTTGTGCTGGAAGCTACGATGAAAGAGCACAGAAAATTACCCGCGACATTTGCAAGATCTTACATCATGTAGGTATCAAATATGCGGTTTTAGGAACAGAAGAAAGTTGCACAGGAGATCCTGCCAAAAGAGCGGGGAACGAATTCCTTTTCCAGATGCAAGCCATGACCAATATTGAGGTATTAAATGCTTATAACATCAAAAAAATCGTAACCGGCTGTCCGCATTGTTTCAATACCATTAAAAATGAATATCCGGGTTTAGGCGGCGCTTATGAAGTGATCCACCATACACAACTTATCCAAGACTTAATTAACGAGGGCAAACTGAAAGCTGAAGGAGGCGAAAGTTTCAAAGGTAAAAAAATCACTTATCACGATCCTTGTTATTTGGGCCGCGGGAACGGAATTTACGAAGCTCCAAGAAAAGCTTTGGAAGTACTTGATGCGCAATTAGTAGAAATGAAACGCTGCAAAAGCAATGGTTTATGCTGCGGTGCAGGTGGTGCACAAATGTTCAAAGAACCCGAAAAAGGAAATAAAGACATCAATGTTGAACGTATTGACGAAGCGCTTGAAACCAATCCACAATTTATTGCAGCTGGCTGTCCATTCTGTATGACAATGCTCAGCGATGGTATTAAATTAAAAGATAAAGAACAGGAAGTTAAGGTACTAGACATTGCAGAAATTACGGCAAGGGCAAACGGCTTGTAACGATCGTTTTAAACTCACTTAATAAAAGTGGTATCATAAGCGTTATTTCCGCTTCAATCTGTCAGGTTGAGCTAAACCTGTACTGAGCTTGACGAATGTATCGAAACGCTTTAATCTGTAGCCAACAGCGCTTTCGATAAGCTATCAATTACAAATTTCTTAGAAATTTCGTCATTGCGAGAAGGAACGACGAAGCAATCTTTGCAGCAAGGATCGCCAGCATGAAAGATTGCTTCGTAGTCTGAAAAAGCCTTCTCGCAATGACGATTTTTTGAGTAGATCAATATAGTTGAATGCTCCTGTAACCATATTAATCTTCAATATCATAAATTCCCCCTCTGGATAACAAATCGAGATGAATGATACAAGCTCTTTTATAAACTCACAGTTATAATTTGCTATACCGCATCAGACAAAGACGTAAAAGTAAAATCCCTTATTCTCAATGGCGGCAACAGATAGTTTGCTTCCGATTCGGCACTTACTGTTCTTTCGGCTATTCCGATTTCATCCAGGTTATTCAGCATAATAATCGGACTTTCATTGAAACGAAAATTCTTGACCGGAAACTTGATTTCTCCATTTTCGATAAAAAAAGTGCCATCTCTGGTTAGCCCGGTTAATAACAAGGTTTGTGGATCTACCGTACGGATATACCATAAACGCGTAACCAAAATACCTTTTTCTGTTCCTTTGATCAGTTCTTCCAATGTTTTGGTTCCACCTTTCATAATGGCGCTGCCAGGAGTGGGTATTGCTTTGATTCCGGTTTTTTGTGCCCAGTATCTCGAGCTGTATAAATTTTTAACTACTCCTTTTTCTATCCAGTTTACTTTCTCCTGTGGCCGCCCATCTCCAGCCCATGTTGAAGTCGGAAGCTCAGGATTCCAGGGATCAGAATAAATGTTCACCCGCTCATCGACCAGCTGTTCTCCTAATTTCGTCTTCCCTCCGGTTTTACTCATAAAGCTCCGCCCTTCATCTGCTTGTCTGGCATCTAATGAATAAAATAAGTTCTCCAACATCACCGCTACAGCAGTTGGTTCTAAGATAACGGTGTATTTACCTGGTTCTATCGCTTTTGCGGTTACTGATGACATTGCTTTTTTGGCGGCAACAGCGGTATCGGCCTTTGCATTCAGCTTACTGAAATCGTTATATCCCCTTGTGGCATAACCTGAGCCTTTGCCATCATCAGTCCTCACCGTAATGTTAAAAGCAACGTCAGTTGAAGTATTATAGGCAAATAAACCCTTACTGTTCATTATTGCCGAGCAACCCACGCTGTTCGACAAAAAACCTGCAGCATTCAGTTTGTTATCCATAGCCTGTTTTAAACTCGCCTGTACGGCATCGGCTCTATCCTTTGGCGTAACAGCCGCCGTAGCAGGAGAAAATGTGGGTGAATCGGGACCATATTCCTGAGGCCCGAGAAAAGGCATAAATTCAGGGTTTTCCGGTGCAAGCTGCGCAAGTTCTTCCGCCCTGCGCACTACTTTTTCTAATGAAACATCATCAAATTCGTTAATGGTTGCTGTACCCAGCTTTTTCCCGAAGGCTGCACTTACCACCAAACTATTGGCACTAATTCCACCACTGGTAGAAACCGCGTTTCTGGCATACCTCAGGTTGCCGCTATCTGAACAATTTAAATTTACTTCACATTGTTCTGCTTTAGAGTAAGAAAGTACTTTGGTCAAAAGTGCCCTTGCTTCTGCTTTGGTTAAGATTGGCATAATTTCTATCAGATTTTTCTTGCGGTATTGATTACATTAACTTTATTAAAACGCGTGGTTGCCGATCCGTGAGATACAGCACTTACCTGTCCAGGCTGGCCCTTACCATCAAAGAACGAGCCGCCCAGGCGGTAATCGCTCTGATCGCAAATGGCCACACACGAATTCCAGAATTCCTGCGTATTGGCCTGATAAGCCACATCTTTAAGCATGCCAACAATTTTGCCGGCTTTAATTTCGTAATAAAGCTGACCGCCGAACTGAAAATTATAACGCTGCTGATCGATAGAAAAAGATCCGTCGCCAACAATGTAAATACCTTTTTCCACATTTTTGATCTGATCGGCTATACTCAATTTAACCTTACCTGGCTGTAATGAAATATTGGCCATACGCTGAAACTGAACACTGCTCCAGTTATCGGCATAACAACATCCCTGCGACGCATTTAAGCCTAATATATGTGCCTGATCTCTGATCGCCTGGTAATTCACCAGGATACCGTCTTTAATGATATCCCATTTTCCACATTTCACCCCTTCATCATCATAACCAACAGCGCCTAAAGAGCCAACTTCGGTCTTATCTGCGGTGATATTCACTTCTTTACTGCCGTAATTAAATTTTTTAGATTCCCATTTATCCAAAGTCAGGAAACTGGTTCCCGCATAATTGGCTTCATAGCCCAATACACGGTCGAGCTCTGTAGGGTGACCACATGATTCGTGAATGGTTAGCCATAAATGTGAAGGATCCAATACCAGATCATACTTACCCGGCTCTACCGATTTTGCCTTCATCTTTTCACCTACCTGCCTCGCAGCCTGTTTAGCATCTTCAAGCATATCGTACCTGCCTTTATACAATGTACCGGAAGCCGTTTGTATCTTATCCTCAGGCCTTGCATTTAAATATTCGTAGCCTTTACCTGTAGGCGCACTTAGGGCATTCCTGGTTTCGAACTTACCACTTTCCTTATCTATTTTAGTGATAAAGAAAGTTGGCCAGATGCGATGGATATCCTGATCGATATAAGAACCATCAGTGGAAGCAAAATATTTTTGTTCGTTTACCGCAAATAAGATGGAGTTAATGTAGTCTGCACCGCCCTTCAGGGCCGCATCATTCACTGCCAGCAATAAATCTACCTTTTCCTTTACAGGTACCTCAAAAGTGTTTTTCTCAATTGGTGCTTTCCAGCTTACCTCACCGTATCCTTTTTGCGGTGCCAGCTTTACAGGCTCCCTTAACAAACGGGCATTTTCTTTGGCAATAGTTACCGCAAGTTCAGCAGCTTTGGCGATACTGTCTTTATCCAGTTTATCCGTTGCTGCAAATCCCCAGCTTCCGTTCGAAATTACCCTGATACCGATGCCATATGATTCGGTATTCACAATATTCTCTACTTTATCTTCACGTGTAACCACATATTGGTTCAGATACCTGCCTATACGTACATCGGTATAAGTTGCTCCTTTTGATCGTGCCGCATTTAAGGCTACATCCGACATGATTTTTTTAGCCGCAGGATCAATATGTTCTAAAGCCTGCTCGGGGGAAATCTCTTTCCCAAAAACCGGAATGGCTGGGAGCATGGCCGCAGCAGCGCCTACACCGGTTAAATAAATAAAATTTCTACGTTTCAAGATGAGATGGTTTAAATATAGCTGAATATAAGTCTTTTAACTTATTCTTCGAAATTTTTCTGTTTTAAATTTAACTGAATTTTAATGAAGCAGTATGCCTAAAATAACATCACTATAAAACCGTTTCTTATTTTTCAGAAAGCAATTGCAGTATTCAACAGGTTAAAATCTTCATGCGCGACCTCCTGCTATAAAAAACAGCCTCCGTCCGGTCAGGTTTAGCTTGTCATTTCCTGCTACCAGGCTGGTTTTCCAGGCACCAGGCCCGGGTTTCTAGCCCTGATCGGAGCGGCATCCCCCGATCCTTCATCGGGGATAAAGCGGAGCGCAGGAATAACTTTAAAAAAAGCGAATGACATTGCGCTCCAAAAGCAACCAAAATCTTTATATCACCATGCAATCTTGCTTATTCTTGGAAAGCAATTGCCATATCCCAAATATTAATTCTCTATCTATGGCCTTTGAAGAATCGAAACCTCTGCATTAATTTTATTCAGATTATCACGAATGAGGTTTAAATCTTCAGCCTCCATATTTTTTAAAGGAATTATTATCTGTGTAGCCATCGAATCTACATCTCCTCCCCTGTCTTTATAAGTCTGCACAATCACATCATCACCTTTGGTATGGATATACAATTTACCCGAAGTGGTTGTACCATAATAGTCCATATCTTTAAATTTCGACAGCTTGAATGCGAAATACTCCGTTTTACCGTTATTAAAATATCGTTTATAACGGCAAAAGCCATTGTTGGTAACATTTAGCTCATAGCGTTTTATCCGATCACTTTCCTGGCTGTTATCATAATGATCAGTAAATGTTTTTTGGAGATAGCTGGCACACTGTTCCATGGATTCGGGGTCGGAAAAAGCACATAAAAACATACAAAAAGCCGAAAGTAGGGATATTTTCAAGCAGCGTGTAAACTTTTTCATCGGGTTAGCGTTTTAAACACAGCAATTTAATTAAAATCGTAAATTTGTATATGAGTTTTTCTCCACAATCAAGAGTTTGGATATACCAAAGCGATCGCAAATTTACTTCTACTGAAGAAACTGAGATCTTAAATATGTTGGCAGCTTTTACCAACCAATGGAAAGCACATGGCAACGAACTGCTTGCAAAAGCAGAAATACGCTATGGCTTTTTTATCATCCTAACCGTTGATGAAAGTCAGGCGGGCGTTACCGGTTGTTCTATTGATAGCTCCGTTCGCTTAATTAAAGAAATTGAACAGAAATACCATATAGATCTTTTTAACCGTTTCAACATTGCTTATAAAGTAAATGGAGAAGTGGTGGTAAACAACAAGGAGGATTTTGAAACTTTGGTAATCATAAAACAGGTAACACCAGAAACGATTGTATTTAACAATATGGTTCAAAACCTGGATGAGCTTGAAACGAAGTGGGAAGTTCCTTTTAAAAACAGCTGGCATTCTACTGTTTTTGCACATTTATTATAAGCCTGTGTTTATTGTAGATCTTAAATATATTGTTCCGCTAACCGAGTTAGATGCGCATATGGAAGCGCATGTGCAATATTTAAAGAAATACTATAAGAAAAATATTTTTGTGGCTTCGGGCAGAAAGGTGCCCCGTACTGGCGGAATTATTTTGGCCCTGGCTAAAGATGAGGCTGAATTAAAGAAAATTCTGATGGAAGACCCCTTTTATAAACACCGATTGGCCGATTTTACCATTACACATTTTCTGACTTCGCAATACCACCCAGATCTGGAATCGCTTTTAGGCTAACTGATTTACCGGAGATTTTTATATTGCAGCTATTTTTTATTGTGGGCCAAACAATTAGCTAGCAAAAAACATTATATTGGTTAAATCAAATCATGTGTATGAAGCGCTGGATCAAAATCTCTTTAAAAATCATATCGGTTTTAGTTATCCTGGTTATCTTAACCTGGCTGGCAGGCGCTTTTTACATCAGCAGAAATAAAAAAGAAGTATTGGCTTCTATCCTTTCGCAACTGAATAAAAATTTAAACGGCCAGATTACCGCCACCAGCATGGAGCCTACGCTTTTGAAAAGCTTTCCGGGTGTTTCTGTTTCATTAAATGGCGTTTTGTTAAGAGATAGCCTATGGGCGCAGCACAAACACGATCTGTTAAAGGCACAGGATATTGATGTATCATTAAATATACTCTCCCTTATTGTGGGTAATATCAATATTAAACAAATTGCCATTAATAATGCTTCCATTTATATCTATACCGACTCTACAGGTTATAGCAACACCAGCATTTTCAAAAGCAAGCCTAAACCCGATAAAAAATCATCACCAAAATCTTCCGCTCTGGAAGTTAAAAAAATTGATTTTAACCGGGTGAGTCTGATATTAGACAACAAAAAAAGGTATAAGCTGTTCAATTTTAACATCGATCAGATCCAGGGCAGAATGGAATACCCGGATAGTGGCTGGACAGGTAAAATTAAGTTACTGACCAAAGTAAACAGCTTTGCCTTTAATACCCGTAAAGGTAGCTTTTTGAAAGATAAAACTTTGGAGGGTATCTTAAAGGCGCATTATAGCCGCGATCTGGATGCGATTATATTGAGTCCCGAAATCCTGAACATTGGTGGTCACCCTTTTAAAATCGGCGCCAAAATAGAATTGGCTAAATCTGCTTTTGCTATTAGCATTGCTGTTGATGATATTTTATTCAGAGATGTTGCCTTACTGTTATCACCTAACATCTCCTCAAAACTTCTAAAATTTGGCATTGAAAAACCGATCAATATCAGGGGAAATATCGTTGACGACGGATCAGGAAAATATGGAGATCCTTTGATTAATGTTGGCATAACCGTGAGGGATAATGTGGTTTCTATTCCGGCAGGCAAATTAACAGCCTGTAATTTTGATGGATCCTTTACTAATCGTGATACCGTTGGCGGCATTATTGGCGACGAAAACTCGTCCATCAAATTCCATAGGCTCACGGCAAAATATTTCAATGCGCCGCTTAAAATAGACACCTTCACGGTAAATAATTTAGCTCGTCCGATTGCCACCGGATTGGTCACCTCGCAATTTCCGCTAACCAATTTAAACAATTCATTTGGCACAAACGACTTTGAATTTAAAAACGGAACAGCCAACTTAAGGTTATATTGCAAGGCTGATATTGATAACTTCAGGTTCACCAAACCAGTTGTTTCGGGTAAAATACAAATTGCCGACGCTGATATCCTTTATATTCCCAGGAAGCTGCACCTGGTAAAAAGCGCCTTAAACATCAATTTTAACCAAAATGATTTATCCATACAGAACGGCCATTTCCAATTGGGCAAAAGTGAGCTCAATGTAAGCTGTAGCATTGCCAATTTTGCCAACCTGTATTATACGGCTCCCGAAAAAATATTGGTGAACTTAAAAATGTCGAGCCCCCAACTCTACCTCAAAGAGTTTTTACCTTTTCTGGGACCAAGAACAGCAAAGAAAAAATCCAGCAGCAATAAGCAAGTCGTTTCAAAGGAGCTGAGCAATGTGCTGGAACTTTCTAAAATGAACATTCGTTTAACGGTTGATAAGGCCATTTATGATCATTTTCTGGCCAAAAACCTTGATGCCGACATTTCTTTACGCGGTGGAGGTATATTTTTTAATAAAATTAGTGTAATGCATGCAGGGGGTCAGTTATCGTTAAATGGAAGTATTATGCAGGAAACGGCATCAAATAGTTTTAAGGTCAATTCAAGGATCAGTCATGTAAGTGTGAAAGACTTTTTTTATTCTTTTGATAACTTTGGTCAAAATACCATTACCAATAAAAATTTAAAAGGTTATTTATCATCGTTGGTCGACATTTCGGGCAGGATATCGCACGCAGGAAAAATTCTTCCACGATCAATCAATGGTAAAGTCGTGTTCAACCTAAACAATGCTGCCCTGGTTAATTTCGAGCCGATGGTGAAGGTAGGGAAATTTGCTTTTGCCAACAGGAACCTATCAAATGTTGAAATCAAAAACCTTGATGGAACCCTAAACATCCGCGGTGACAAGGTAGACATCAGTCCGATGCAGATCAACTCCAGCGCCTTAAATTTTAACGTAAAAGGCACTTATGCATTAGGAAATGGCACAAATGTACAAATGGACATTCCACTGCGAAATCCAAAGGGCGATGAAAACCTAACCCGGGCAGAAAAAAGAGAAGCCCGTATGCGTGGTATCGTATTGCACTTGAAAGCCGTTGACGACGAAAAAGGCGGAATAAAAATCAGGTGGAACAAAGATCATGATTAGTATTAGTCCCAAGTCTGAAATCCAGAGTCCTTAGTCGATAAATGGGCTGAAGACTAAGGACTTTGGACTGTTGACTAAAAATCCAGCGGCCCCAACCTGTTCATATTTCTTAAGATCAGATATTGGCGGTGCCTGATGTATGGGGTTGCATTTTTGGGCGTCCACCTCCTGGGGTTTGGAAAACAGGAAGCAATTAAAGCGGCTTGTTTCTTGGTTAATTTCGTGCATGATTTGCCATAATACTCCTGGGCAGCGGCCTCGGCACCATAAATTCCATCGCCCATTTCAATTACATTGAGGTAAACTTCCAATATCCTTTCTTTGCTCCAGAACAACTCTATCAATAAAGTAAAGTAGGCTTCAAAACCTTTTCTGATCCACGACCGGCCAGGCCATAAAAAAACATTTTTAGCAGTTTGTTGCGAAATGGTGCTTCCGCCCTTTATCTTTTTTCCTTTGGCGTTACTGGCAAAAGCTTTTTCAATGGCTTTCATATCAAAACCGATATGCGTTAAAAAAAGCTGATCTTCGGCAGAAACCGCCGCCCTTTTCATATTATCAGAAATATCATCAAATTTCACCCATTTTTTTTCTGTTTTAAAAGGTTTTCCATCTGCTTTACGTTCAATGTTCCGCAGCACCATTAAAAGAGTGATGGGCGGATTGATGAAACGAAGCGCAATAACCCAAAACACAGAAACCAATAAAAAATATATAAATACTTTTGTAGCCACATCAGTAATCCGCTTTAGCAGGGGATGTTTTGCTTTGCTTTTGGTTCTGGTTGCCCGTGTTTTTGCCATGGGAGCAAAGGTAATTAAAGAGACGGAAATGCCAGCGCTAATAATGGCCTTAATTACGCCGGTATTAATCATCAGCAACCGCACATGACGGCAATTATTTCATACCGGACTCAACTTATATCTGATAAATAAGTTTGTTTATGTATTTTAGTCCGGGACAGTGAATTAACCATTCTCAATTTCCTAAACCACACAAAAACCAGATAGCGGAACCAACCATAATTAAATAGATGAAAAAACTAAGCTACCTATTGCTTGCCCTTTGTTTTTGGGGCTGCAGCACCACTAAAAACATCAATAACCAATCAGAAAAGTGGATCACACTTTTTAATGGGAAAGACATTAAGGATTGGAATGTTAAAATCCACCACCACGATTACAATGTAAATTACGGTAATACTTTTAGGGTTGAAGATGGCATTATTCAAGTGCGATATGATCAATATGGCGATTTTAATGATCAGTTCGGACATCTCTATTATAAAACACCGTTTTCTTATTATCATTTAAAGTTAAAATACCGTTTCGTAGGCGAGTTGCAAAAAGGTGCACCGAGTTATACGCTACGCAACAGCGGTGTAATGTTCCATTCGCAGGATCCGAAAACAATGCCTAAAGAACAGGATTGGCCAATATCTATTGAAATGCAGTTTTTAGGTGGCTTAAGTGATGGCAAACCCCGCCCAACAGGAAATATGTGTTCACCAGGTACCGATATTTTTTACAAAGGAAAGTTGTATGACGGACATTGCCTGGACTCCAAATCTAAAACCTATGACGGGGACCAGTGGGTATTCGCAGAACTGATTGTATTAGGCGATTCACTGGTTACCCACATTATCAATGGCGATACGGTATTACAATATAGCAAGCCCCAAATTGGCGGAGATGTGGCTAACCGTTTCGACCCAAAAATTAAAATAGATGGTAAAGCGCTTAAATCTGGTTTTATTGCCCTACAAAGCGAAGGGCAGCCTGTTGATTTTAAAGATATCGAAATCAAACAGCTCCCTGTACCATCCGCTTCAAAATCTAAGTAAACATTTTTAACACATATACGTTAAGAGAACATGAAAGTTGCATTAATTACAGGCGGAAGCAAAGGAATAGGTTTCGGTATTGCCGAATCACTTTTAAAAGAAGGCTATAAAGTAGCCATTACAAGCAGAACAATGGCCGGCGCAAACCAGGCTGCAGCTCAGTTGGTGGTACATGGTGATGTGTTGGCTATAGAAGCAGATGTTGCTGATTTTAAATCTCAGCAGGATGCTGTGAATCTGATCATCGAAAAATGGGGACAATTGGATGTACTCATTGCCAATGCAGGAATTGGTCATTTTGCACCAGTTGATGAATTGGACATTCAGCTATGGAAAGAAACCATTGATACCAATTTAACAGGTGTTTTCTACAGCATTAAAGCTACGGTTGATGAAATCAAAAAGACCAAAGGACATATTTTTACCATTTCCAGCCTGGCAGGCACAAACTTTTTTGCCGGAGGATCGGCTTATAATGCCAGTAAATTTGGCTTAACAGGTTTTACGCAATCGGTTATGCTTGATTTAAGAAAATATGGAGTAAAGGTGAGTACCATTATGCCGGGATCGGTAGCGAGCCACTTCAACGACCATCAGCCCAATGCTGAAGATGATGCCTGGAAAATCCAGCCGGAGGACATGGGCAAACTGATTGTTGATTTATTGGCTATGCCGGCAAGAACACTGCCTAGCAAGGTAGAAATAAGGCCTACTACACCGAAAGGATAAAAGGAAGGATGATGTGTGATGGAAAATGGAAGATGTAGTTAAGTTTAAACAATTTATTGAATAAAACTTAATAGATAAGTAATTATTGCTCACTTAATCTTCACCATCATCCATCTTACATTCTTAACTCTTACATCCAATAAGAAAGGCCTCTCGATTTGATCAAGAGGCCTTTCTTATTGATTAAAGAATGCTTATTCAGCAATTACTTCGAAAGGAACCTGAACTTTAACTTCTTTGTGTAAGTTTAAGTTAGCTACATATTCGCCAACAAATTTAGGTTCAGTTTCGAAAGTAATACGACGACGGTCTACATCAAAGCCTTGTGCTTTTAATGCTTCAGCAATCTGGATGGTATTAACCGCTCCGAAGATTTTTCCGCTTTCGCCTGCTTTGGCACCGATTGAAAGTTTAACATCAGCTAAACGCTCAGCCACACCTTCGGCATCTTTCTTAATTTTATCTTGTTTAAAAGCAGCTTGCTTTAAGTTTTCTGCCAATACTTTTTTAGCAGAAGAAGTAGCCAGTGCTGCAAATCCTTGAGGGATTAAATAGTTACGGCCAAAACCTGGCTTTACTGTAACTACATCATCTTTCTCACCAAGGCCTTTAATATCTTGTTTTAAAATAATTTCCATATCTCTAGCCTCCTATTTTAATTGATCAGCAACGAAAGGTAACAAACCGATATGACGGGCACGTTTAACGGCCTGAGCCACTTTACGCTGGAATTTTAACGAAGTACCAGTTAAACGGCGTGGTAATAACTTACCCTGATCGTTAATAAATTTCAACAGGAAGTTTGCATCCTTATAATCGATGTATTTAATTCCGTTTTTCTTGAAACGGCAATATTTTTTACGGTTATCCTCTACTTTAGGGGCAGTTACGTATTGTATTTGTTCTCTTGCCATTACGCTGCAACCTCCTTAGTTTTTTTGTTAAAAGCACCACTACGCTTTTTCTCATTGTAAGCAACAGCGTGTTTATCTAAACGGATTGTTAAGAAACGTAACACACGCTCATCGCGTTTTAATTCAAGCTCTAATTTTGCGATCAAATCTCCTGAAGCTTTGTATTCAGTTAAGTTGAAGAATCCGTTTGATTTTTTCTCAATTGGATACGCTAATTTTCTCAAACCCCAATTATCTTCCTGGATAATTTCGGCTCCGTTATCAGTTAGAACTGCTTTGAATTTAGCTAATGCCTCTTTCGCAGCCTCTTCAGATAACAACGGGGTTAGAACGATAACAGTTTCGTACTGATTCATTGTTATAAATTATGTTTTTAATTTTTTAATCCCGAGGTATATTACGGGGATGCAAAAGTAACAATATTTTTCTTAAAATCAAATGATTAATTAGATTTTATGTACCAAATACAATAAGAGAGAATGAAAACGGAAGATGGAAAATGAAATAAAACCGTGACCATTACATCACCCATCTTACATCATCCATCCTACATCACCCATCTTACATCATCCATCCTACATCATCCATCTTACATCATCCATCTTACATCATCCATCCTACATCACCCATCCTCCATCACCCATTTAACATAAAAAAGGGAGTTCGTCTATCCGACAATCTCCCTGGATCAATTAGCTGTAAAGAGTTTTAGTAGGTTTCTATCGTTTTTACAAAACTATCATCGTTGTATTTAACCACAAAAGTTAATTCTTTAGAATCAGTTTTGCTGATATTGAATTTTTTTACCAGTTGTGATTTATCCTTGAACACCTCATTATAAACCACATCATTGTATTCGTTATACACACTAACTTCTACCGGATTGTTTTCCAGGTTTTCAAGATTAAGCGTAATTACCTGATCTTTTTTAGTATAAACAGGCTTAAACACGTTAGATATCTTTGGCTCAGAAACAATTGCTTCACCATTTTTAATCACAATATTATATTTAGCAACCTTTGCATCCGATGCTGCCTTAAGCGTATACTTCCCGTCAGGAAGTTCGTTCAGATCATAGATTTTGCTGGAAGCGGCTGAAGCATGAATGGTTTCTTCAAACAATACTTCATCATACGCATCAATCAGCGATAAATTGATATTTTCTGCTTTATCAACAGAAAAACGAATAAATTTTTCCTTTTCACCTTTTACTTTTAAAGTAAAATCACCATCGTTAGCGTGTACACCCGTAGCAGTAAAAAACAACGCTGCTATTAAACCGATTTTTAAGAACTTTTTCATAACCAATATCTTTAAAGAGTTAATCATTATATGACACTACTAAGGTAAGGAGGCATTGGACATATAGTTGATTGCATATTTTCCAATATCTATGCTATATTACCCACGATATCTTCCTATTTTTACAAAACACTCAATAAAGCATATTTTTTATGTATTTTGGTGAAATAATTTAGTAAAATATGAAACCAAGTTTTGAGGTTGTTGAGCCTTCTTTCGGAAGTTCATTCTATTATTCTAAATACGTGGAAAATGCCAATAACATGGCCCACCTTTGGCATTACCACCCTGAAATTGAAATGGTGTTTGTGAATGGCGGTGCCGGAAAAAGGCAGATCGGCAGTCATGTGTCCTATTACACGGAAGGCGACTTGATCTTAATTGGCAGCAACCTTCCCCATTGTGGCTTTACCGACAGCAATACCGGCAATAAAAATGAGACCGTCATCCAGATGAAACCCGATTTTTTGGGTAGTATTTTTCTGGGCCTGCAGGAGATCAGAGGTATACAGGAACTGTTTAATAAAGCGAAGGCCGGAATAGCTTTTGGCAGGGAAACCATGCTGGCAGTTGGCCACCGGATAGAAATGATGGACGAGCAATCACCTTTCGATCGGCTTTTAACCTTATTGCGTGTTTTAAAAGAACTCGAACTGGCCAGAGATTATAAAATATTAAACGCCGATGGTTTTTCAATGGAAATGCAGGTGCAGGATAACGACCGCATCAATATGATTTTTAATTATGTAAAAGATCACTTCCAGGAGCAAATCAGCTTAAAGTATGTAGCAGAAATGTCGAGCATGACTGTTCCGTCCTTTTGCCGCTACTTTAAAAAGATTACAAAGAAAACATTTACACATTTCGTAAACGAATATCGCGTGGTGCATGCCTCTAAACTTTTGGCCGAAAAACAAACCAGCATCACCAATATCTCCTACGAAAGCGGTTTCAACAACTTTAGCCATTTTAACAAATTATTTAAGGAGTTTACAGGAAAAAGTGCTTCGGAGTACAGAAATGAACTGAAAGCGGTAATTAAATAGTGATTTATTTCTTCAAATAATGGGTATATTCTTTATAATCTAACTGATCCCGCTTAGGCCCTTCAACAATAAAGACAAAAGTATTTTTATCGATACTGACTAATCTGCATGGGTTTACCAAACCCGTTTTAAGTTCAAATCTGCTTTCTGAAATGATGGTATAAGTATCGTTAGAAATCTGATCAAAATATTGAATTGCTTTCCCATCCTTGTTAAAGTGGTAATACTCCCCTCTTTTTGCCAACGTGGTTGTTTCATTTAGCAATTTACCTGTATAATCATAGTTTTTCTCCACCAATTTTTCATATTTCCAATCGCCAATAATTTTACTTTTAAAATCATCAACCGGATCCTTTTTACAGGAACATACAATTAGCAATAAGCAGGATAAAATGAAAGGGATGAGCGTTTGGCGTTTCATAAAGATCATTTTTTCAAAGATAGATTTAATTTTTGGCAGGAAAAACATCATTAATATTTTTGTACAAAAATGGATTGAAATAGTCGATTATGTAATATATTAGGCTACACTTCCTCAACATGAACAAAATCCTATTATTAATAGCAGCCAGCCTGATCAGTTTCTTCTCCTTTGCCCAATACGTGGAAATTAATACGATGAACTGCAAAATAAGCGATAGCGAGCAGAAGAAGATCGAAAAACTGATTGCTTACGAGCGCATGTTCTGCAACGAAATTTTCGAAACCAGCAATAACATTACGGCCCCTGTTAAAATCAATCTTTATGGAAAATCAAAAGATTACCGCATAGAAAAAAATAAGTATAACGCGCCATTATCAACCGGATTCTACGTTCCGGCAATAAACCAGGCTTTTATTATGAAGAGTGGCGATTTTATTCCCGTGGCCCTGCACGAGGCCAGTCATAGTATTTTCCAGTTCAATTACCAAAAAGCACCAAAATGGTTAAATGAGGGCTTAGCTGAGTTTTTTGAAACCCTGGATTTTGACAGTGAAGGAAACCTATACGCCTATCCTCAGGGCAACCGGATTAAAAGCATAAAAGCAGGTTTAGCGTATAAGGATACCGACAGGCTAAAAACATTTTTCAGGATCTATGATGCCACTTTTTATGGCCATGGGATTGACGACAATTATAATACGGCCTATAGCATGATTTATTATTTCGTTAAAAACAAAAGCACCACCGCGTTAAAAAACATCGTCAGGCTAACTGCACAAGGTTATGAAACTGAAAAAGCCATCGCAATTACTTACGGCAGCTTTAATGCATTTGAAACCAGCTATAAACAGTTTTACAATCTACATCGTTAAAATATTAATATTGTTTCACCTTTATACGATAGTTACCTTTATAATATTCTTTCATTTTAATCACCTCTTTTGATTTCTCGGTTAGCCAGAAAATGGCATAACTGTCCTGGCTGTAATTAATTTTCAAAAGCCAGCATTTGGCGGTGAGATCTGCATTTAATTTCAGTTCATCTTTACCAACCACTTCATAACGATGGTAGGTTGCCGATTTTTCATTGGTATCAAAAAAGGAAATATCAAATTGCTGACCAACCTTTTTAATTGGTAATAAGGCATAGGTTTCTAGGTCCTGTTCCCATGAAATGACCGGAATATCCAATTTAACCGGACCTTTTTTGATGGCATCATTATTTTTAACCGTATCAGATGGCTGCATCAGGCCATTTTTAAAATCGTAAGCAAAAATACCCCTGCGTTTATAATTGGCACAATGATAAATTGGAGACATTGTTTTTCGCTCGCATATATTCGTTATTTGAGCGATAAGGGAATCGTTATGGAGCCAATTCCATCTAAATTCTACAACTTCAGTTTGATCTCTTTTTTTAAAAGTGCTAGTTCTTTCCCAAATATCTCCAATAGTGCGCTTTGTTTCAAGAGAATCGGTCATATAAACCAGGTAGGTGTTTTTTCCTTCTTTCAGATTATTTATCAGCAATTTATGGTTTCGGGCATTTATTGTATCAACCTGTGCCATCGAAGCGCCTGTAAACGAAAATAAAATGATGCTGATAAAAATTAATATTCTCATATATAAAAGTTTACGGTTAGATTAAATCTCTTATCAAATGTTACTTCATCTTTTGTAACCGATTGCAATATTTCAACTTTTCCACATTCCAACTTTTCAATCTTACAACACCTAAATTTTTCCTATTTTCGTGCCGATGGAAAATTTTATCGTTTCTGCCCGTAAATACCGCCCAGCCACCTTCGAAACCGTTGTTGGTCAGCAGCATATTACCGGCACGTTAAAAAATGCCATTAAAAACAATCAGCTTGCCCAGGCATTTCTATTTTGCGGGCCACGTGGAGTGGGTAAAACCACCTGCGCACGGATCCTGGCCAAAACCATTAACTGTACCAATCCTACAGCGGATATGGAAGCCTGCGGCCAATGCGATAACTGCCTTTCTTTCCAGAACGGACATTCTTTTAATGTTCACGAATTAGATGCGGCTTCAAATAATTCTGTTGATGATATCCGCAGTTTAATTGAGCAGGTACGTATACCGCCACAAGCCGGAAAGTATAAAATCTATATTATTGATGAGGTTCATATGTTATCGCAAAGTGCATTTAATGCCTTTCTGAAAACATTGGAAGAACCGCCTTCTTATGCTATTTTTATCCTGGCTACGACCGAGAAACATAAAATCCTGCCAACCATTTTATCACGTTGCCAGATTTTTGATTTCAACCGCATCCAGGTAGAAGATATTGCAAACCATCTGTCAACTATAGCCCAGCGCGAAAATATAGCTTTCGAAAGTGACGGTTTGCATATTATTGCCCAAAAAGCAGATGGTGGATTGCGTGATGCGCTTTCCATGTTCGATCAGATTGCCAGTTATGCAAACAAGAACATTACGTATAAAGCGGTAATCGACAACCTCAATATTTTAGATTACGACTATTTTTTCAAGCTTACTTCCTATTTAACCGCAGCAGAAGTGAGTCAGACATTGCTCCTTTTCGACGAAATTCTGAATAATGGCTTTGATGGCAACAACTTCATCAATGGCTTAGCCAGTCACTTCCGTAATTTATTGGTGGGTAAAGATGCCGCTACCATTAAATTGTTAGAAGTTAGCGAAAATATTAAACAAAAATATCTTGATCAGTGCAGGCAAACCGAATTATCATTTCTGTTAACCGCGCTGAATTTAGCCAACACCTGCGATTTAAACTATAAAAACTCTAAAAATCAGCGTTTACAGGTAGAGCTGGCATTGATTAAAATGTGCCATATCCGATCTGTCGTCCATTTAGCACAACAACCTTTAAGCCCTAATCACACAGCAACTGACGGAGATCAGGATAAAAAAAAAACTAATGTCGTAGCTGAGCAAGCTGAAAGTACAAAGCTAAAGGCTGAAAGTGAAAAGACTATTTCTGTACCGGCACCTGCTGTTAATATCTCTGTACAGCCCAGTATCCCTGTAGAAGAAAAAGCAAAGGAAAGCCCGAGAGTGAGTAATCCCCCACCATCCACCACTTCCATCAGCATCAATATACCCAAGGCAAAAGCAACAAGTATGCTCATTCCTTCTTTGAACGATTTTGATCGCATAGCACAGGAAGAAGAAGATAAGGGACCGAAAAAAGCAACCGGAGAAGCAAGGGAGCCTTTTAGTTACGACCGTTTGCTGGAAGTATGGAATGCCTTTACGCAGAAAATGAAGGCTGCCGATAAGATTAACCTTTTCACGATCTTAAATAATTTTGCGCCAAAACTTTTAAATCCTGAGCTCATCGAAATTTCGGTAGAGAGTAAAACACAGGAACATCTGGTACAACAAGAATCTGTTGAACTTTTAAATTTCTTACGGAACGAACTTAGAAATTTTGGTATCGAAGTTACTTATAAATTAACCGAACGGAAGATAGAAAACAGGCTCTACGGTAACCGCGAAAAGTATGATTACCTGGTCAATAAAAATCCCAAATTGGACGAACTGAGGAGAAGATTTAATTTAGATATTAATCCTTAGGCAGTTTTCAGTTAGTAATTTTCAGTTGGCAGCTGAATTAAAACTGCCAACCGAAAACTCTTAATTAATCTTTTGGCGCATCATTAACCGGATAACCTTCTTCATCCAGATCATCACGGTTATCTTCGGGTGTACGTGCAAGAATTTCATCTTCTGCACTAAGTTTTACACTCTCCCCGTTATCTACATGCATACCTAGTTCTTCTAAATTATCTTCAGCTATGTCCTCATTCCGGGCATACTCATCCCCAACATAAGGGTTTGCTTCATCATAAGTAGAATCGTCATCTCTTGCACCTGCAGCAACAGTTTCATATCCCATCGGATGATCATATTCTTTATCCGTTCCCTTAACATCAAGCTCATAACTCTGCTTACTTTCATCATAAGCAAGATTCTCTTTGTTAATTTCACTATTTTCGGTAGTGCTGTGTATTTTATCCTGCGATCCTTTATTTTCGTTAATGGCCATAGTATTGGTCTCCTATAATTTATAATGTTATAACAAAGCGGTGTAGATAAGGTTTTTCTTCGTAAAAGAATTTTGTTATGATCAGGGCGTGCCCCAGGCTGCGCAAGGGCCGGGCTATACACTGCAAGTCCTCGCCCGATGAAAAAACCGGGCTGCGGGCTTTCCGTTCCTATTCCTCACGCAGGCCAAGTGCCTGAAAATTCCATTTGGTAAGTTAGATTATCCTACTAAATTTACGGTAAAAATGCTAATAAAAGATACGCTACAACATTGAAAAATCTCAGGGCTTTAATACCAGGTTTCGTTACTTTAATTTTCTCCATTTACCTTTTGGTTGACATTCTTTTTTCCAGGAGCTTACTTAAAGAAACCAACGGCATTCTTGAGCATTCAATGGTTGATATTGAAACCGTAATAATTCCAAGAAGCCGTTCTTCCGAAGCTGATACCAACAAATTTTCCGTGTTAAGTTTTAAACTAAAAAATAACAGGCAATCGTTTAAAATTAACCAAAGACTAGAAAAGATCCACGACAGTAGAAACGAATTGGATGCGGTGAATGAGGCTTTAAAAACTTCAAAAAATCTCAGTCTTTTACTAAAGAAAAGTCTTTTATCTGATGATGTTAAAGTCTATCAGATCAACTCGGATGGATTAATCATTTATGATAACACTGAAGATGCCGGTAACACTTCATTTCTACTTTTCTTTTTCTCTATTGCCTCTTCTATATTCTTTTTTGCCATTTATTTCTGGCCTGGTGATGGTAAATGATTTTCTTTTCGGTCTACATCTACATAAATAGTATCGCTGTCCCATCCACCTAAACCCGATCAAAGCGGGATGCTACCGATCCTTCATCGGGAGCAGAAGCGGGAGCGGGACTACTGTAACCCAAATGCTTCTGCCACTGCTTTCCAAATGAATAAGAATCATAAAATTCCAGCGAAATGAATAAAAATTGGAAATAATACATCATAAAAAAAGCGTCCCGATTTTTTACATCAGGACGCTAAATATTTCAGGAGTTGTCAACTCTCAATTAAAGAAGCACATTAAAGTGAACCACTTAGCTTATAAACTAGCTAAAGACGCATTTAATGTTTCACTTGGACGCATGGCTTTACTTGCCAATTCATCATCAGGGTTATAGTAACCGCCAATGTTTTGAGGTTTACCTTGTGCACCGATCAATTCTTCGTTAATTTTCGCCTCTTTTTCCAACAGGGTTTTGGCTAATGGCGCAAATCTGGCTTTCAGATCAGCATCTTTGCTTTGTGCAGCTAATGCTTCGGCCCAATATAAGGCTAAATAGAAGTGAGAACCACGGTTATCGATGGTTCCTAATTTTCTGCCCGGCGATTTATCAGTTGCCAAAAATTTAGCATTTGCCTCATCCAGGGCATCTGCCAATACCTGCGCTTTTGCATTGTTTTGGGTTTGCGATAAATGCTCTAAAGAAGCCTGAAGTGCCAGGAACTCCCCTAGCGAATCCCAACGCAAATAACCTTCCTCAATAAACTGCTCAATATGTTTTGGAGCAGAACCACCGGCACCGGTTTCGAACAAACCACCACCGTTCATTAAAGGTACAATAGATAACATTTTAGCAGATGTTCCCAGTTCTAAAATCGGGAATAAATCTGTCAAATAATCACGCAAAACATTACCCGTAACCGATATGGTATCTAAACCTTTGCGGATACGCTCCAAAGTAAATTTAGTAGCTTCGATAGGAGCCAGAATGCGGATGTCTAAACCTGTAGTATCGTGATCTTTTAAATAGGTATTTACTTTTGCAATAATCTCTCTGTCGTGCGCTCTTTGCTCATCTAACCAGAAAACCGCAGGCGTTTCTGATAAACGCGCCCTGTTTACCGCTAATTTTACCCAATCCTGGATCGGTGCATCCTTGGTTTGGCACATACGGAAGATATCGCCTTTTTCTACTTTCTGATCGAAAAACACCTTGCCATCAGCATCAGTAACACGGATAATCCCTGCCCCTGTAGCCTGGAAAGTTTTATCATGTGAACCATATTCTTCAGCTTTTTGCGCCATTAAACCAACATTTGGTACCGAACCAATGGTAGTTACATCAAATGCTCCGTTAGCTTTACAGTCATCAATGGTTGCCGTGTAAACACCAGCGTAAGAACGGTCTGGAATTAAAGCGATCGTGTCCTGAGGTTTGCCCTCCTTGTTCCACATCTGTCCCGATGTACGGATCATGGCCGGCATAGAAGCATCTACAATCACATCACTTGGCACGTGCAGGTTCGTAATGCCTTTATCAGAGTTTACCATGGCTAAGGCTGGTCCATTTTCAATGGCCTGTGCCAAAGCGGCTTCAACTTCTGCCTGTTTAGGGTTGCCTGCAATTTTTGCATAAACATCACCTAAACCATTGCGGGTATCGATATTTAGTTCCTTAAAAAGGTCTGCATATTTGGTAAATACAGCTGCGAAATAAACTTCTACAATGGCTCCGAAAATAATCGGATCGGAAACCTTCATCATGGTTGCTTTTAAGTGCGCCGATAATAAAACACCTTCAGCTTTAGCTTCAGCAATTTCTTTGGCCACAAAAGTTTTCAATGCCGATAAGCTCAATGCAGAACTATCAATCACCTCTCCTGCCTTTAGTGGGGATAAGCCTTTTAATTCGGTTACCGTACCATCAGTAGCTACAAATTCTATTTTAAACTGGCTTGCTTCAGCAACAGTGGTAGATTTCTCCGAACCATAAAAATCGCCTTCAGTCATGCTGACTACTTTGGTTTTCGAATCTGCTGACCATTTGCCCATGGAGTGCGGGTTTTGTTTAGCGTAGTTTTTAACCGCTTTAGGTGCCCTACGGTCAGAGTTACCCTCACGTAAAACCGGGTTTACAGCCGAGCCTAAAACTTTTGCATATTTAGCTTTAATCGCTTTTTCTTCGTCGCTCTGTGCATTATCAGGGTAATTTGGAATAGCAAAGCCCTGCGCCTGAAGCTCCGTAATTGCGCCTACCAATTGTGGGATAGAAGCAGAAATATTGGGCAATTTGATAATGTTTGCCTCTGGAGTGGTAGCTAAAGTACCAAGTTCTGCCAGCGCATCACCAATTTTTTGATCGTCTTTTAAATACTCCGGAAAGTTGGCCAAAATTCTTCCTGCTAAAGAAATATCTCTGGTTTCTACATCAATACCCGCTGAAGCGGTAAAAGCTTGTACGATAGGTAAAAGTGAGTAGGTTGCCAACATTGGCGCCTCATCGGTTTTGGTGTAGATAATTTTTGATGTATTTGACATGTTATATTGATTTTGCTTATTAAGTTTAATTATTAGACTGGTTTAAATCAATCTTTTTAAAATCGCCTAAAGATAAAAGAATCGAATGAATTAAGGAACACAGTAATGTTATTTATGAGGTAGATGCATTATTCCCTTAGTAAAATATTAATCAAGGTAAATTGTTTTGGAGCACAGGGCCGTCCACTTTTTTATGTATTTCTGATTAAGATATATTTGCTTTATAAAATGTTAATGACGGTAAATTGTTTTGGAGCGCAGGGTAATTCGCTTTTTTTATCGTTACTCCTGCTCTCCGCTTTATCCCGATGAAAATCGGGGATGCCGCTCCGATCAGGGCTATAAACCGGGGCCTATGGCACGGAAAATTAACATCGTAGCAGAAAACTACCTTAACTAAACCTGATCGGACGAATGCCATTTTTCATGGCAGCAGGTAGAGCAGGGGGAAATTAACCTATGGAATACTGCAATTGCTTTCCAAAAAAATAAATGTAAAATGTTAATGAAGGTAAATCGTTTGTAGCGCAAGGCCATTCGCTTCTTTTACCATTATTCTTTGCTCTCCGCTTTATCCCGATGGAAAAATTCAGGATGCCCGCTCCGATCAGGGCTATAAACTTGGGCCTGTGGCACGGAAAACCAGCCTAGTAGCAGTAAAACGACCAAGCTAAACCTGATCGAACAGATGCCATTTTTCACGCCAGTAGGCAGAGCAGGAAGAAATTAACCTATAGAACACTTCAATTACTTTCCAAAAACTAAGCAGCTAACAAGACATTTTTTATCATTCTGATTCACTGCAACATTCCCGATAGTTTTAGATTACACAAATTCTTTGGCTAAACTTTTGTAGCGAGAAGCGCATATATCTATCTATTTTAAAAATTTTAATTGAAATGACCGAAACTACCTTAGATCAACAGTTAAATGCCCGAAAATTTGATGAAGCTAAAAACTTGATGAAAAACGGCGAAAAACTCTCCAAAAACCTGCAGGATTATCAGAAATCATCAATTTTCGACAACCTCATCAAAGAAAAACAATACGAAATCCTGAATATGATGGTTAAAGATAAGACCATCGAAACCGACATTTATGAATTCGACAATTTTGACAAAAGTATTTTCCAGAGTATTGTTCGCAATCTCGGCAACGAAGAGGAAGACATTGCCTTCTTCAACGAATTTATTAGTCACTTCGATAACCTGAACGATGAAGTAAATGCGAAAACCTTATTGGGTTATCTCTTCGAAAATGGCGTTGGTTTAGGCGTAATAAAAGCATGTATTGATGCAGGCTGCACGACTAATTTTAAAAACAATGCGGAAGAAAACTACATCCACCAGGTCGTAAAAAGCAATCTGCGCAGGTATAACCTGAATGAAGAACAAACCACCGATTTAATTAAAGGGTACATCGATATTCTGCTTAACGAAGGTGTTGATATTAATGAAGGCAATATTGTACAGGAAACGCCTTTGATTATTGCGATAAAGTTTAACAAGAAGAATTTAATCGAACACTTGTTAGAAAACGGTGCAGACCCGAACCATATCGATCGCGACGGTAATTCAGCTTTCTTTTATGCCGTGGCACATGCTCAAAGTGAAAGTATGTACGACACCCTGCGCAATTTTGATTCCCCAGCGTTTGATCAGGTTAACAAAAAAGGGGAAACATTGTTGTTTGAATACGTGCGTATGATGTCGAACAGTGAAAGCAGCATCAACTTCCTTAAAAAATTGCTTGGCGATGGGGCCGATCTATACCAAAACAGTACCTGGTACAGTGCTGATAAAACTCCATTGGATGTAATTGCCGAAAAACAGGCCAATATTCTAGAAGCAGTGTTAGAAAGTGGACAGGTAGATATCAACAGAACTGATGATCAGGGAAATACTTTGCTACATAAAGTTTGCGCTTACAATGTCAATTATGAAGCCGAAAAAGCAAAAGAAACCTATCGTAAAGTGAAACTCCTGATCGAAAACGGAGCAGATACGATGTTAAGCAACGATAAGGATCAAACGGCTTTAATGCTGGCTTCAGATGATAACCTGAAAATAAAAACTGTTGAACTGCTCATGAAACAATCTTAAAATATGTCGATGTCATTTATAATTGCCTGCGAAAGCGGCAAAAGGAAAATAGCCGAACTCTTATTATCCAATAATGAAGTAGAAGTAGGTTACACGGATGAAAAAGGCCGGACGGCACTTCATTACGCTGCACATCATGGATACTTGGATCTGGTAAAAATGTTAATCGAACGAGGTGCAGATTTAGATTACGAAGACCATGACGGTGAAACACCCTTTTATTTTGCCTGTCTGCAAAAACAGAAACAAACGGCGCTTTATTTATTGGATAAAGGTGCAAGGGTTGATATTAAAGACCTTAAAGGCAATAGTTTATTACACTTAACTGCCCAAAACGGCCAGATTGAAGTTTTAGAAAAGTTGCTTGATAAAGGCCTGGATGTGGACAGTGAAAATAACGAGGCAGAAACGCCCCTGCTTCTCGCATCTGCCTGGAGAAATAAAGAAGTGGTTCAGAAACTACTGGAATTTGGCGCCAATATCAATACCACCAATAAAAATGGCGATTCACCGCTGATTTTTGCAGTCAAATCTAAAAACACCCCAATGGTTGAATTGATCCTCGATAAAGGTGCCAACATCAACCAGGTAAACCACAATGGCGAATCGGCACTATTGCTTGCCTGTTACGATGCCAACCGCATGCTGACCAAAACATTGGTAGAAAAAGGAGCAGATGTATTTGTTTCTTCAAAAAATGGCTTATCGCCAATCTGGTATGCCTGTGCCAATAACCAAAAAGAGATTGTCGATTTATTTTTGGAAAATGGTGTGGATGTAAATTATGCCAAACCAATTTCAGGCAACGATGATTCCATGTATTCGTATCTGGAGTGGGTAGAAACAGCTAACAACATTTCCATTTCGGCCAGTTTCTCTTTTGATAATAACTACAATTACGGAGGCGAAAGCATGCTGCATGTAGCCGCTAAGAGTGGCCATTTAAGTATGTTAAAGCTGCTGATAGAAAAAGGTGCAAACGTGAATATCCAGGATGAAAGCGGCAACACCGCTTTACATTATGCTGCAGCAAATGGTAAAAAAGATGCCGTTAAGTTTTTGCTCGAAAAATCTGCCAACCCCTCCATCGTAAATGTGAAAGAGCAAAAGGCCATTGATTATTCGAACATTAAAGGCTTTAATGAAATCACCGAGCTCCTCTTGAAATACGGGCCCGCGGCTAATCCAAATATTGAGACTTCAAATATAAAATCAACAGAAAATAGTGTTGAAATTCCAAAAAATGATATGGCAACCAAAAAACAGGCCTTATTGGATTTAAAAGAGTTACTGGATGCCGGAATTTTATCACAGGAAGAATTTGATACGGAGAAAGCGAAGATTCTGAAAGGTTGAGGTTAAACCACAATTTAGCTGATTTACTTAAGGTATCTTCAATGCTGAGTTTCAATTTATTTCATAAAGAAACATGGATGACGGTTGGATTTTAGAGAATTGATATCCGCGAGGGGTCGTCATTCCCAACACGATTGGGAATCTTAATGCAATAAGCTTTAAGGTTCCCGCCTGCGCGGGAATGACGAATAAGCTAATGGAATCTCAATGGTAGTGGAGTGCAATGTAGTCGAGATATCTATATAAGCGGATTTCTCCATTTCGCTGCGCTTCAGTCGAAATGACGAAATTTTGTAATGAAAAATATCGTCTAATAATTTTTTAGTTCTAAATTTATTCGACATTACTAATATGCGCACAAATGAAACGTATCTCTAAAATTAAACTCCAGGTATTTAATCTGATCTTTCTTTCCGTTTTTATATATGCCTGTTCGCCTAAATTATATCTTGACGAAAATAAACGTTATCAGGCGGGTACATTATCCGAGGCACAGATTGATTCGCTGCATACTTTTTTAAAACAAAATGAAAGGCTCACTTTAAAAGACACCATTATTATTAAGTACGATTTTAATAAAGACGACTGTTGGAACGACCTCAGTTACCAAAACGCAGAATTCCTGAATAATGTAAGATGGGCCTTTCAAAAGAACATTCAGGAAAAAGCAGAGGCCAGACCAAAAGTTGCCATTTACCAGTACCGGGAGGAAGGAAAAAGTTTCAGTCCTATTAAATCCAAGGGTTTGGAAATAGAAACCGATTCAGGCTTTCTGAGAAAATTATTGTTTAAAGAGCCTACTTCCTGCGGTACCTCAGCCATTGTGCTTTCTAATGGGAAATTCTTACTGGTAAAATCCGATCCGCAATTTTCTGCGCTGATACTAAACGCCAAAGACATTGAACAGAAATTACTGGAAAATCTGGTCAAATAAAGATCAGCGGAACCAATCCAGCGTTAAAAACGATTAACAAAATTTAACTAAAAAATTAGGTGTAATACTGTAATTTAGTTCTAATGAATCGCTTTCAAATTAACGCTGGAAAATTTATGATCAAATTCCTTTACTTCGCTCCCACAAGCTCAAATTATATCATCGTTTGATGACCTGATTTTTCTAGATCAATCAAGAAATTAATTTAAAGGACTATAAAAATACTTCCCTGCTATCATTATAGCATTAAAACAGGGGAAATAATATGCGCTCTCCAGGAAGGTGCTCCCGGGTGCTTTCCTTTTATTATTTTGGCCTTGCGGCAATTATGCCAGCGCTAAAAACATCTCTCCGTTTTCGATGTTATATTTTTTAAGATAAGTTCTTAATCAAAAAACGGATAACATGAAAAATAAGATTTTTTACGCATCAGTGCTTTCTACTGCCTTCCTATTTGGATGCCAATCCAATTCTAAATCTCAAAAACAGGGAGAAGATACCACTGTAACCACCAAAGCCGGAGCAGTAGATTTGCCAGCTCCGGATACCAATGCCGCAAAAAACAAATTCAGCAAGGTAATTGGCTGGCCGGACGGAAAAACACCTGTTGCACCAGCAGGCTTTACGGTAACCAAATTTGCAGCCAACATTAAAAGTCCGCGCAATACCTATATAGCGCCCAATGGTGATGTATTGGTAGTCCTATCCAATTCAGAAAGAAGTACCGCTGAAGCAGTGGCCAATACGGTAACAGGTAAAGCAAAATCAGAAGTACCAGGAAAAAGTGCCAACACTATTCTGCTGTACCGCGATGAGAATAAAGATGGTAAAGCCGAAATGGTAACAACTTTTTTAAATGGTTTGAACCAACCCTTCGGCATGCTGATTATAGGCAATTCATTTTATGTAGCCAATACCGATGGTTTGTGGCAATACCCTTATAAAACCGGAGACACCAAAATTACGGCAACAGGTAAAAAGATCCTGAGTCTCCCGGCAGGTGGTTACAACAACCACTGGACAAGAAACCTGATTGCCAATGCCGATAACAGTAAGATTTACGTAACTGTTGGATCGGGCAGTAATGTTGGCGAAAACGGGATGGAAAACGAAGTAAGAAGAGCCAATATCTTAGAAATTAACCCAGATGGAACCGGTGAAAAAATTTATGCCAGTGGTTTGCGAAATCCGGTGGGTATAGATTGGGCACCATCCACAAATATGCTTTGGACAGCGGTTAACGAACGCGATGGATTAGGCGACGATCTGGTTCCGGACTACATCACGAGTGTTAAACAAGGCGCATTTTACGGCTGGCCGTATTCTTATTATGGCCAACATGAAGATCCTCGCTTAAAAGGCCAAAACCCGGAAATGGTAAAAAAAGCTATTGCTCCGGATGTTGCGGTTGGTGCGCATACCGCATCCTTAGGACTGGCCTTCTATAAAGGTAAAAAGTTTCCGCAGAAATATCAGGGAGGTGCATTTATAGGCCAACATGGCTCGTGGAACCGGTCTGCTATTTCCGGTTATAAGGTAGCTTTCGTACCTTTTAAAGATGGAAAACCAATTGGAAAAATGGAAGATTTTTTAACCTGTTTTATCGCCGACAAGGATAAGGCAGAAGTTTATGGCCGCCCGGTTGGCGTTACCCTAACACCTGATGGTGCTTTGCTGGTTGCAGATGATGTTAGCGGTGTAATTTGGAAAGTAGAGGCGAAATAATTTAAAATTAGCCACAGATTAGCAGAATATAAAGTAATTTTATTCAATAATCTGTGGCTCAATAAACCTTCTTACATTTTGAAATCGAACTTTACCTTACTGTTTATCCTGCTTTTTTCTACAGCCTTTGCGCAGACCATCAAACCCGATTCCATCAAAAAACTCGAAGAAGTTACCGTAAAAGGTTATTATAATAACCAAACTTTACTCAGATCAGTATCAGCTGTAAACCTGATAGACAGCAGCCTGATAAAAAATCAACCCAACAACTCATTGGTGAGTATGTTAAATACGGTTCCCGGAGTACGTATGGAAGAACGCTCGCCAGGCAGCTATCGCCTATCGCTCCGTGGCAGTTTACTTCGCTCCCCTTTCGGCATACGAAATATTAAAATTTACATTGATGATTTTCCTTTAACTGACGCAGGTGGAAATACGTACTTAAATGCTTTAGATGCTTCTGCAATAGGAATGATGGAAATCTATAAAGGTCCGGAAGCCAATATTTTTGGTGCAAATACCGGCGGTGCCATTTTAATTAATCCGTCCATTATAAATCGCAATGAAATTAATTTTTCAGCTACAGGCGGTTCTTACGGCTTCTTCCATCAAACAGCGTCCATCAAACGGCAATACAAAAAATACAGCTTCAGTTTTAGCGAAGGATACCAGAGAAGTGACGGCTATCGGGAGAACAGTGCAATGGATAGAAAATATCTTCAAACCTTGCAGCAATGGAATTATAACAATGCCGGTAGTTTAAAGGCTTTTGCTTTTTATAGCGATTTAAAGTACCAAACACCAGGTGGATTAACGGCTTTGCAATCAGATCAAAATCCCAGACTGGCCCGTCCGGCAACCTCCACATTACCTGGAGCCATTTCGCAACGAGCTGCTATTTATAATAAAACCATTTTCGGGGGAATATCTAATGCTTATCAAATCAGCAAGCGATTGAAACACGTCATTGCTTTATTTACCTCCTATACCGATTTCAAGAACCCTTTTATTACCAATTACGAACAACGTTATGAAAGTACAGTCGGATTAAGAACATTTCTGGATTATGCAGAGGTTAAAGAAAACATAAGGCTTAACGCTCAGATTGGGTTAGAAAGTTCAGGCACTAAAAGCCAGATTAAAAATTTTAATAACAATGCTGGTGAAGCTACCGCAATGCAGGCTTCAGACCGGTTAAAAGCTGGTCAGGATTTTGCTTACCTGAGGTTAAACTTCGATATCAAAAATAAATTACTGATTGAGCTTGCTTCGAGTTTAAATTTCTACAGATACCATTACGAGAGTTATTTCCCGGTTGTTATTGCCTCAAAACAAAGAAAGTTCGATGCCCAGTTTATGCCAAAGGCAGCGGTATCCTATCTCATCACGTCTGATTTTTCGGCCAGAGCTTCAATCAGTAAAGGTTATTCGCCACCAACCATTGCAGAAGTCAGGGCCTCAGATAACAATATCAATAATGACCTTCAGGCAGAATTTGGCTGGAATTACGAATTAGGTACGCGTTATAAAACCAAAAACAATCGCTTCTACGCTAGCGGAAACCTATTCAGCTACCAATTAAAAGATGCTATCGTTAGAAGGTTAAATCAAAATGATACCGAATATTTTACCAATGCCGGCGGAACCAGGCAGCGAGGAATTGAACTGGAAACGGCCATTTGGATAATCAGCAATAACGCATCCTTTTTAACAGGTTTACATTGGAGAACCAATTACACTTACAGCCATTTTAGATTTGAGAATTTCACAAGTGGCATAAACATGTTTGATGGCAACAAACTTACCGGGGTTCCAGAAAATGTCCTGATCAATAGTTTAGAGTTTAACTTTCCAAAAACAATTTACCTTTTTGTACAGCATAATTATACTTCTTCAATCCCTTTGAATGATGCCAACACCGTTTTTGCAAAGAGATATCATTTGGTTGAAAGCAAATTAGGCATCAGAAATTTAAACATCAACAAAATCAGTCTAGACCTTTTTGCGGGAGTAAACAATCTGCTGAATGTACAATATAGTTTAGGTAATGACTTAAATGCCGCAAATGGAAGATATTTTAACCCGGCCACAGGCATTAATTTTTATACAGGCCTTTCTATCCGGTTGTAATGATTAAATCGCATCATATAAATTGTTCATCCATATGATGCGATTCTTCCTTTAGCTAAAATATCTCTTTCTTTTCTTTTTCTTTAATTACGATATCACCAACAACTATTTCGATGGCGTAGCGTTTTTTCCCGTCTGCACCATCATAACTATTCGTTTGTAACCTACCTTCGATAGTTAAAGCGGTACCCTTTTTAACCTGCGCTTCTGCCAGTTCGGCTTTTGCGTTCCAGAAAATCAAATTAAACCACTGCACTCTTTTTACTTCCTCACCGGATGAATTTCTGTAGTTTTCATTTATAGCCAGGTTAACCTTTGCTAATTTTTGACTTCCGAAATTTTTAACCTCTGCATCTGCTCCTGCAAATCCACTTAATACTACTTTGTTAACTGCACTTTCCATGATTTTTAAATTTTAAGTTTCTAAATGTTTAACGAACAGTCATCACCTCGATGACCGACAGGACAAAGTTGCAAACAGCATCAAAAATTAGTCGGATGTTAAACATTTATAGCCGTTTATAAACGTTTATAATCGGATAATGCACACTCTAAGCTGCACTACAGCATTTTATTTTTTATTCATTATTTTATTTTATAACTTAGATCATCATCCCATAATAAAAAAAGCGATTATTATGGAACGTTTATGCTTAGACTGCGGAAGCCCGCTAAAAGGTAGGGCCGATAAAAAATACTGCGATGATTCTTGCCGCAGCAATTACAACAATCGTTTAAATTTCGAGGATAATCTCGTGATTAAAAGGGTAAATAACATTCTAAAAAAGAATCGTGCTATTCTTGCTGCACTAAATCCAAACGGTAAAACAAAGGTCATCCGTAAAAAGCTGGTTTCGGCGGGATTTAATTTTGAATTTCATACCTCCAGGTACGAAACCCAAAATGGCAATAGCTATGTTTTCTGTTATGAATATGGTTACTTATGGTTAAATGAGGAGAGTTATCTGTTGGTCAAAAGAGAAGAAAGCCTGAGCTAAGCTATTTAGCTAAAGGCTTAAGTTTTGCGGAGTCCTGTTGGGATTTTTTTATTCAAACGGAGATGCTTAGTTTTATCAACTCATGATAAATTACGACAATAAGATTTTTAAACCTGTAACCAATTCGGAAAATGGCGAAACATCGGATGAAACCATTTTCAGGTATAAACAGAAGGGAAATATACTAACGGCTGAATATGAGGGTGGAAAAATTATTTCTGGTCATTTGATTGGATTGGTCGATCAGGATGGGAACATCGAAATGCGCTATCACCAGGTAAACAAACAAGGTGAATTAATGACCGGAATATGTAGGTCAAAGCCAGAGTTATTGGCTAATGGCAAAATCAGACTTCATGAAACCTGGCAATGGACCTCAGGAGATCAATCGACAGGACAATCTGTTATTGAAGAGCAATAAGTTTCGCTTACCAAGCTATGGAAACCATATGCAATTAGAAACTGTTACAAACCGCATTTCATCTCTATTAAGAACGGCATCCGATTTAGTATACGATCCACTGGGTTATCAAATAAGTAACCTACAAATAGAAAATGAAAGTCTGGAATATGCCGCCTGTACTTTTGAATTAAATGGTCTGAAAATCAAACACCGACTTTCTAAAATCACCCCAACCAAAGCGGGGCAGTTTGTAACTATCTGGAAACGAAATGAAGCAGGAATTACGGCTCCTTTTACTGATCAGGATGAATTTGACCTGCTGATTATATCTGTTAATGATGCCGGACGATCCGGACAGTTTATTTTTCCAAAAGCAATTTTGGTACAGCATAAAATTATCACTGCAAATGGCATAGCAGGTAAAAGAGGAATCAGGATTTATGCACCCTGGGATGTAGCCGTAAATAAACAGGCCCAGAAAACCCAACAATGGCTAGCGCCCTACTTTCTTCAGATAGACATCAACGGAAATACAGATCTTACAAGGGCAGAGAAATTAATTGGCAACGGAATTAAATAAACAGGCGATCAAAATCTGGTTAAACTTAGCAAGTTTCGGGTGGTTTGCCTGTTTTTTCCAAACTACTTTTGGGATGTAAATTACTCAATACCATGAAAGCACAAGAAGAAATCAATTTCAACCGGATAGCTGAAGCCATAAACTATATCAAAACAAATTTTAAAACACAGCCCGGTTTAGAAGAAATTGCAGAAAAGGTAAACTTAAGTCCCTATCATTTCCAAAGGTTATTCTGCGAATGGGCGGGCACCACCCCTAAACGTTTTTTACAATATATCAGCATTGGTTATGCCAAAGAAATGCTGAAAGAAAACCAAAGTTTATTCGATACCGCATTGGCAACCGGCTTATCTGGAACGGGCAGGCTGCACGATCTCTTTGTCAATATCGAAGGGATGACACCTGGCGAATATAAAAACGGTGGCGAAAAGCTTTGTATCAATTATAGTTTTGCAGAAAGTCCGTTCGGGAATATCATCGTAGCCAGTACCACAAAAGGGATTTGCCATATCGCTTTTTATGATGATGAAAATGTTGCTTTTGCAAATCTGCAGTGCCAGTTCCCAGCAGCTCAATACCAACAGATATTGGATAAAGAGCAGCAAAATGCTTTATATATTTTCGGTCACGATTGGAGCAAAATGCAACAGATTAAACTACATTTAAAAGGTACCGACTTCCAGTTAAAGGTTTGGGAGGCTTTATTAAAAATCCCCATGGGTAAACTAGCCACTTATGGCAACCTTGCGAAACAACTGCAAAACCCAAATGCATCAAGGGCGGTGGGTACTGCCATTGGCGATAACCCGGTGGCTTTTCTCATTCCCTGCCACCGGGTAATACAATCAGGCGGGGCCTTGGGTGGCTACCATTGGGGAGTAAACCGAAAAACAGCAATGATTGGCTGGGAAGCAGCAAAAACGAATTATGATCACGAATGATTAAACATATCGATATTTCAACTGAAGAGTTCAAAAAGTATGTTAAAAACAAACATATTTGCTTCGGCGGAAATGCCAGGTTGAAAATTTACGGACTACTTAAATGCAGATCGGGAAAGCGGATGAAGAAAGAAAACCGCGTATTTTTCCGTTCTGAAGCAGAAGCACTCAACATGGGCTATCGCCCGTGTGGGCATTGCTTAAAAAAATATAAAAAATGGATTTATTCAATACCACAATAGATATTAACAAAAACCTGCTCCCATATGATGGAACAGTGAATTATTATGGCAAATTATTCCGGCAGCCAGAAGCCGATCATTATTTTGATGCGCTGATCAAAACGATTGAATGGAAGAACGATGAAGCCTTTATCATGGGCAAACACATCATTACTAAAAGAAAAGTAGCCTGGTACGGAGATGAAGCCTATTCTTATACCTATTCCAATCAATCGAAAACTGCCTTAAGATGGACAAAGGAGTTATTAGCGCTAAAAAAGATATCAGAGGAACAAACAGGTACAACGTTTAATTCTTGTCTACTTAATTTATACCACAATGGTGATGAAGGCATGGCTTACCATAGTGATGACGAAAAGGCCCTGGCAAAAGATGCTGCCATTGCATCGCTAAGTTTTGGTGCAGAGCGGAGATTTTTATTTAAACATAAAAAAACCAAAGAAACAATAACCCTGTTTTTAGAAAATGGAAGTTTACTGGTGATGAAAGATGAAACGCAAACCAACTGGCTCCACAGATTACCTACAACCAAAAAGGTAAGTAAGCCCCGGATAAACCTCACCTTTAGAACAATAGTGGTTTAGGTATATAACCTCACTTGAATTAATCATCAGATCTTGAGATTTTTTATGAACTTTTTTAATTTCCGATCGTCACCCTGAATTTATTTCAGGGTTCTGTTCTATAAAAAATATGCTGACCAGGCAGTAGCTACGAGACAATTGAAAACGCTAGCGCTAATTGTAAAATGAATCTGACAGCTATCTGATCAGCATGACAATTAGCCTGTAAAAAAACAAAAACTTACAGCAAAAGATTGATATATAATAGGAGAAGCAATCTCTATCATGAAGATTGCTTCGTCGTTCATCCTCGCAATGACTAGTTTTATTATAAATTGATCAATAGCAAGTGTATAATAAAAGGCTTTTTGTTTCGGTGGAAAAATTGTTCAAAAGGCCCAATAACAAATTTTTGATTGGAGTTAAAGGTACATTTACAATCGTTGTTAATAATTTATACAATCTTAACGTTTGAACTCACTAATATCCACAATGCGGTCGTCGTCAGCATTTTTCTTTAAAAAAGAGGTTCCGTGCTCATTTGGCACCCAAGTATAGTCTCTTTGGATATTTGCTACCAAGGTTTCAGGCTGACTGGTTAATGATGCAGGCAGGGGCAGGTTAAAAGTTTCTCCGGTTTTAGTATTTACCTGGTATAAAGCATTTGCCGTCAAAAATGCCAATGTAGTTTTATCGCTGGAATACATAAAGAATTTCCCCTGGATACGCTCATCTTCTTTCTGGCGCTTAACCGGGTAAACCCTTGAATTGATGGTGGTGATCAAAAAATCGTTGTTCACCAACCAATTGCTTCTGGTTAACTCTTCCAATCCGTTTGTATATTTTTTATCTTCAGCACCTTTTGAAGGCTTGTTCAGGCTCACTACTTCCGTTTTCCCACCATTTATATAAATGATGTAAAAAGGATCCATCTTATCCTTTCCATTGTCGCTCTGAACCAATACAGCTGTTTTTTGTGTATTGATAAATGATGCTGTTTTAAATTTCTTGGTTTCAGCATTTGGCGCGTCGTCTATGATAACGGCTGTATCCTTAGATTTAATGATAAAACGATCCGCAGCAGCTATTTTCCCGGAATCAGTTTTTACTATGGTTAAAATGTTTTTTGCTGATTTTGGAAATACGTTAAAATCATCACCTGCAGCAAATGCGCGTGCTTTAAAAGTTTTTTCCGGGTTGCCTCCGCAGCCAAATAAAACAACGGATAGTAAGAGTGCATAAAGCGTAATTTTCATGGTTTAGCTATTTATATTTTGCGCTAATTTAAAATCTTTATTGCTTTTCTGTAATTAAATCCTACAGAAAATTAGTGCTTAAATTTAAAATTCGACTTAAAGTAGCATTGAGACAATTTTTCCGGAAATTTTGATCTTAATTTTTCACCACCAAATTCAGCGCGCGAACGCACAGCGGTCATAGGATCAAAAGTATTCATGTCCATACTCCGTCGTTATGTCCCAACTTTCATTCTCAAACCGCTGCACAAATTCGATTGGATTTGCAGGAACAAATGCCAATATCCCGTCCCCCCTTAATATTGCAGAACGTCGCAACATTATTCCATGATCCATCTTACATCATCCATCTTACATAACTTTATCTTAATTTTGATCAAAAAAGGAGCATGGTATGAAGATTTTTGCTGAAACCGAACGTTTAATTTTACGCGAATTGATGCCCGCTGACGCGGAGGGTATGTTTGAAATGAACAGCGACCCAGATGTTCAACTTTATCTTGGTAAAAGACCCGTAAAGTCAATTGAGCAAAGTATGCTGGAAATTGAGTTTATCAGAAAACAATATGTAGAAAATGGCATTGGGAGATGGGCGGTGATCGAAAAAGCAACAGGTGATTTTGTAGGGTGGTCTGGTTTAAAACTCATAAAAGAAACGACCAATAACCATGTTAATTATTACGATCTGGGATACCGGTTTATCAAACGGTTCTGGGGAAAAGGTTATGCCACAGAAACGGCAAAAGCTGCGCGAGATTATGGTTTTAATGAGCTAAAGTTAATTGAGCTAATTGGTATTGCAGATATTAATAACCTGGGATCTATCCGTGTGCTGGAAAAAGTGGGGCTAAAACGGATTTCCATTTTCGACCATGATGGTACAAAACACCACTGGATGAAAATTGAAAAATCAGTTTAGCTTTATCTAAAACGGATTTACCTTTTATTGGTTTAGTTTTTGATGATAAAAAGAAAATAATATAAACCTTTTGTTATGAAAAACCTTATCTACTGTGGAATATTGATCTTATTATTGAGTTCTTGCAAAGAAAAATTAGATCCGGCAAGTTTTACCAATACCCAATGGGAATTAACAGCATTGCCGGGATTAACTTTACCCTCAACTGCTAAAGCAACGTTAAACTTTGCTGACAGCCTTAAAATCAGCGGAAAATCGTTCTGCAACAGTTACGGCGGACAAGGAGAAATAGCAGACAATAAAATAACCGTTAAAAATGTTTTCAGCACAAAAATGTTCTGTCAGGACACTGATGCGGCTGAACGTGCTTATTTACATGCCCTTAACCAGGTTAATGGTGCTAAAATAACCGACAATAAGCTACAACTGTTAAATGGCGATAAAACCTTAATGGTTTTCACTAAAACGAACTAGAATCTTTACAATCATAAAAAGGCTGAATAAAGTATTTTTGCTATTTTCGGCCTTTTGAGTTTAACGCAGGAGTAATGCCATCGATAATACCAGATCTGAAGTTTTTTTTCTCGACCATAAGAAAAGCATTTAATTTATTTCAGCAAAATGATCCCTTACGGTTGGCCGGTGCTACTGCTTTTTTTACCAATTTCGCTTTACCTCCAATATTAATTATCCTGATCAGGCTTTTCGGTATGTTTACCGATAGAAGACTATTGGCTACACACCTGTTCGAGCGTTTAGCGAATATTCTGGACAATGAAAGTATTTTACAGATCAGAACTACCTTAAGAAACATCCGGGGCATCGATCAAGCCTGGTATGTTACCTTGTTTAGTTTTATCTTTTTTCTTTTTGTAGCTACCACGCTATTTAACGTAATAAAGAACTCCTTAGAGCAGATCTGGAATATTGGCCAGAAAGACAAAAAAGGGATCATTAATACCCTTAAATCAAGAGCGATCTCTGTCACCATTATTTTATTGGCTGGAATATTATTTTTTATAGGCCTGCTGGCCGATAGTGTGCAGGCCTATATCGGTGCTTTTCTGAAAAACGGAGCCCCTTCTTTTGGTTTAATTTTAACTTCGGTTATTAATCAATTGGTTTTTGTAATCATCGTAACCACCTGGTTTACCATACTTTTCAGGTATCTGACCAATGGTCGCCCTACCTGGCGGGCAGCCATTTCAGGAGGTTTGTTAACAGGATGCCTGTTCACTGCCGGAAAGTATATCTTAAGGATTTTACTGCCGCTAAGCAACATCAGCAACATTTATGGATCAGCAGGATCCATTATCGTGATTATGCTTTTTGTATTCTACTCTTCACTGATATTCTATTTTGGCGCTTCCTTTATAAAAGCATTAAGCGTTGGACGTGCCACGCCTATTGTACCAAAAAATGGGTCTTTTGCTTATGAACTGACCGAAATCGAACAGGAAAAAGAAGAAGACTAACTGGCGTTATACCGCCAGGTTTTGGATCAATTTATCAAGCAGGCTTTTTAACTGGATAATTTCTTCAGGGCTTATCCCAAGCTGTTCTCCAAGCTGAGCACGTAAAGCCGGGGCTTTTTCTTTTAATGCCTTTCCCTTTTCTGTAAGTGATATGACGATGCTTCGCTCATCTTTTAACGATCTCACTCGCGCTACAAGACCAGTTTCCTGCATCCGCTTAAGCAATGGGGTTAAGGTATTCGATTGCAGCATTAATTTCTCAGCAAGCAGGCTTAAATTAACGGAATCATTTTCCCACAACACCATTAAAACCAGATATTGTGGGTAGGTGATGCCCAGGGTATCAAGCACGGGCTGATAACATTTGGTAACCAACCTCGAAGCAGCATAAAGCGGAAAACACAACTGATTTTCCAGTTTTAAAGACTCATCTATTTCCATCACACTGTTTTTATCAATAAATATTCAGCTAATTAAATCATTTTATCCGAATTTGCTGTTGAACACTAAAATCGGTTTTATTTTAACTGGAACAGCGCAGAGAAATCTTTAAGTTATTTAAAGATTTCTCCACTATGGTTAAAATGAAGGGCATCTCCATCTGCGCTCACGCCTGTGCTTAATTCAATAATTAAATTACTTCTAATTTAACATCAATGTTTCCACGTGTGGCATTTGAGTATGGACATATTGCATGTGCTTTTTCTATCAGTTGTTGAGCCAGCGTGGTCTCTATTCCAGGGATGTTCACTTGTAAAGATACGCCTAATTTGAAGCCACCTTTTTCATCAGCATGTAGCGATACATTTGCTTTAACTGACGATGGCTGTTCAGGTTTAACCTTTTCCTGATGCATCACCAGGTTTAATGCACTATCAAAGCAAGCTGCATAACCCGCAGCAAAAAGCTGTTCTGGATTAGTAAACCCATCGCTAGTACCGCCCAGTTCTTTTGGCATTCTCACTTCAAGTTCTAAAACACCATTTTCACTTGTTATTTTTCCATTACGCCCGCCAGTTACTGTAGCGCTTGTTTCATATAACGTTTTCATATATTTCAAATTAATTTTTATCGCATACGATTATATCGTTTGCGATACAAATATAAGTAACTATTTAAAAAAAGCAAATTAATCTGTAAAGAATCTCCATAGCAGATGCGCACAAAAAATCTCAGGCATAAAAAAAGGTGTTCATTTAACAAACGAACACCTTTCTGCTTTTATTGATTTTTATTATAAAATTCTATAACCCAAACCAATTGTAAATAAATTTAACTTGGTACCAGGATAACCTGATTTGTTTATTTTTGATAAGCCCAGTTCATAACGTGCATCAAAACTTAGTTTTTTAAGGTCTAAACCTGCTCCAAACTGCCAGGCTAAAGCCTGATTTTTAAAGTCGGCACGGAAAACGTTTCCTGCTGCCTGACCAAAACTTTGGTTTTCGTCCAATATCAATGAAAACATTGGTCCGGTGTTTAAACGAAGGCCTACACCAGCGGCACCAAATTTAGTACCCACCAGTAAAGGCACGTCCAAGCTCGTAAAACGCACCTTATTTACCTCTCCTGTTGCATCACTTACCAAATCTGCTTTTTTTCCTGATAAGTAAAGCTCAGGTTGAAAATAAACGCCTGCTGCACCTACCCTGGCCCAAAGGCCACCATAAAAACCAGTGCGGTTGTTACTGTTAAAAGTGTTTTCACTATCAAATTTCGAAAAATTTGCACCAGCTTTAACACCCAGCTGGAATGACGGCAGTACCTGTGCGCTGGCAAATAAGCCAACTAGCAAAAAGGCAACAGTTAAAGATAAATATTTCATATGCGGTTAAATATTAGCTGGTGGCATTGTTAATAGCTTCCTGTTCTTTTAAAGCATCAACATTGTTTTTATCACCAAAGTTTTGTGTTTTACCTGCAAAGTAATCTAAAATTCCTGAGATAGTATCTAAGTTATCAGCTAAATTTTGATGAATATCCGGTAAATCTTTTTCCAGACGACTGTCGCCCAATTCGATATTATCTACTTCAATTTTAGCAATTTTCTGAATAAGTGCCTGCTTAGAATTTTGTAAATCTTCCAATTCACGCACAATCTTTTCCATTAATTCAAACTTCTTTAAAGTATTCATAGGTTCTTATTTTTTAGTTAAACTATTCCTTATAAACCCCTTAGTGCAGGTTTTGTTTTATTTCATCAATCTTTTAATGAACAGATTTGGAAGAATCAAAAATAACTAATAAATTAGTTTAAAAATAACCAGTCATGAAAAATCTTCTTATTCCATTAGTTTTATTCATTTTAACTTCAACTAGTTATGCACAAGATGCAAAAACTGTAGATAAGGAGAAACTCTTCGACCTTTACCAAACCCAGCGTTATGACCAGGCTGCCCAGTACCTTAAAAGCATTTATGGAGAAGAAGTGAATGATTTTAAAATACTCAGCCAGATTGGATATTGTTTTTTAATGGCAGGCAATAATGTTGAAGCAGAAAAATTTTATGCCAGGGCCTACACGCTGCAACCCGGGAGCCTGCCCGTTCTTTTTAGTCTCGGTAATATTAACACTAAAAGAGGCAATACCGAAAAAGCCAAACTGTATTATGGCGAAATTGTAAAAATAGACAGTAATAATTTTAATGTGTATAAACTGTTAGCCAATTTATATCATTCTCCGAAGGATGACTCGCTTAAACTTATCTACCTTTTAAAAGCCAATTTTATTAATCCATTAGAAAGTGATGTTGCTGCCGACCTTGCTGAAGCCTATTCCACCAATCAACAATATGAAAAGGCTTATCATGTACTTGATATTGCCATCAGGGGTGATAGTAATAATTTAGTTTTGCAAAGATCAAAGCTGCCTATTGCCAACCAACTTAAAAAATATGCCGAAGTAATTGCTTCAGGTGAAAAATTATTAAAGGATGGTGCAGATGCAGGGGTAATAAAAGATGTAGCCAAGGCTTATTATTATACTAAAAAGTATCAAAAAGCGATAGCGCTTTTTAAGCAACTGGAAGCTGTGGCGATGGAGAATGAAGCTACCCTGTACTACACCTCACTCAGTTACCGGGCGTTAAAAGATTATAGCCAATCAGCACTTTATACGAAAAAGACGATCGATGAGGCTATTTCGCCCAATACTTCCAGTTATTATGCTTTATTGGGATTGGTATATGAAGAAAATAACCAACTGGCCCTGGCTAGCGCAGCTTATAAAAAAGGGCTGCAATTTAAAGCAACTGCAACATTGTATTATCGTTTAGCCGTATTTTATGATACCAGTTTAAAACAGGGTAAAAACGCGCTCAAATACTATAATCTTTATATAAAAAGTAAGCCTAGCTTAACGGATGATAAGGAAGAAATTAAATTTTCAAAAAATAGAATTGCACAGCTAAAACTGACCAATTAAACCAGATTTTCGAAAACAGGCTTTACACTGTCCCAAAATTCATCCAGGGCAATTATTCTGGGTTTAAAAAAAGAAATTAGTGCCGGCCAGTGCTGTTGATTAAAAATGCTTACTCCGGTTATGCTGATGGAAATCTGAGATACCGTTTTACCGAAATCATCAGTTGCATTTTTAATCCAGTCCCATTCTTCGCCCACTGTGTTGGTAAATAAGAGTTTAAATTCTTCAAACTGTTCGAAAATAAGATGTCTGATACCGGGATCTGGGTGTGACAGCTGAATGCTGATAAATGCCTTCTTACCATCAACATCCATTTTAAAGAAGATGTTCTTCACACCAGTTTTGTAGTTCGTCCAGTTTACGGTTGAACCACTTGCTGAAGGGACGGGTTTCATGTATTGCCCAAAACTGATCCAAAATTGTTGCCGTAAACGGGCTGCTTCTTCTTTACTGTACATTTATTTTAAAGTCGGTAAGCGAGATATTATAAAGTTAATTTCGATTCGAATTGTCACGTTGAGCCCGTCGAAACACCTGCCATACATTATGCTGGTCCTTCGACAGGCTCGGGATGACAAATCTATATATATGTTCATCTCCTTTAACACGAGGCTGCAATATTAGCGATTAATATTTGTATTCAAAATGATAGCTACCTGATCCTATTTCTTCTTTTTTATCTGCTTTCGGCAATACAACTGTAGCACTTGCATTGGCTGGCACGGTTACATCCAGCTTAAAAATTCCATCTGCAATAGCCCATGATGATTTAACCGTACCGTAAACCGTTTCCAGCTCTGCCGAAGCACTGGTTAATTTACCGCCAGGTCTTGGTGCGATTAAAATGGCTTTATAACCCGGCTTTGCAACAACCGGGTTAATACCGGCTATGTTTTTATACATCCAATCGCCAATAGCGCCATATGCGTAGTGGTTAAAAGAATTCATATCTGCGGTTTGAAATGAGCCATCCTGTTTAATGCCATCCCAGCGCTCCCATATGGTGGTTGCGCCCATTTTAACGGGGTATAACCATGAAGGGTAACTTTCTTGCAGCAACAAGTCGTAGGCTACATCTTCGTGTCCAAAACGGCTTAATACATGGCAAAGGTAAGGGGTACCCAAAAAACCTGTTGTCAGGTGGTTTCCATAATCTTTTACATTATCCACCAGTCTCTGTGCAGCCTGCGCACGTAAGTTTTCTGGCAGCATATCAAATTGCAGGGCTAATACATATGCCGTTTGGGTATTTGAAATCAATTTACCGTTTGGCGTCATATTTTCTTTGATGTAGGCCGCTTTTATCTGATCTAACAACGCATTGTACTTCATTACATCTTCTGTTTTGCCCAATACCTTTGCAGCATTGATCAGCAACCGGGTGGAGTGTGCATAAAACGTTTGGGCAATCATGTACTTATCGGTCACTGCGGCACGGCCGTCGTTGTCATCATTCGGGCGGTAAAACAACCAATCGCCAAAGTGGAAACCCGTATTCCAAAGGTTATTTTTTGCCTTTGAAGAAATATAATCAACCCACTTTTTCATGCTATTATATTGCGTTGCCAATATACCCTGGTCTCCATATGATACATACATATCCCAGGGAACAATAGTTGCCACATCTGCCCATCCGGCAGAACCTGCATCGTTTTGGGTCAGCACATTGGGTATTACAAAAGGAACGCTGCCGTTGGGAAGCTGATCTGCAGAAACATCTTTCAGCCATTTGGTAAAAAAGCCCGATACATCCATGTTATATGCTGCAGTTAAGGCAAATGCCTGGGCATCGCCTGTCCAGCCTAAACGTTCGTCTCTTTGCGGACAATCTGTTGGCACATCAACAAAATTCCCTTTTTGTCCCCAACTAATATTATGCTGTAATTGATTGAGCAGTGGATTAGAGGTACTGAATTTTCCACTGGTTTTCATATCAGAATAAACCGCTACGGCAGTGAGGTTTTCCAATTTTAATTCACCAGGATATCCATCTATCTTGACATATCTAAAGCCCTGAAAAGAAAAATGTGGCTCGAATATTTGCTCCGTTTCACCTTTTAAAATATAATTGTTCTGCTGCCTGGCCGTTCTGAGATTAGTGGTATAAAAATTTCCTTCTTTGGTTAATACTTCGGCATGGCTGATGGATATTTTTGTACCAACTGGTCCTTTTGCTTTCAGCATTACCCATCCCACTAAATTCTGACCAAAATCTGCAACAGTTTCACCTTTTGGCGTTTTAAATATTTTTAAGGCTTTAAATTCTTCATGTTTGGTTACCTGTGGTCCACTCATTCCAACCAGTTTTTCCGGGCCAAAGGCCATTTCCTCTACCGGCTTCCAGTTAGTACCTTCTTGATAGCCAATATTATTCCAGCCCTGGCGCTCTAGCCGGGCATCATAAGTTTCTCCATCATATATGTTAGCGGCCAATATCGGTCCATAACTTGTTTTCCAGCTGTTATCCGATATAATGGTTTCTTTGCTCCCGTCAGTGTATTCTATTTCCAGCTGCATTAACAATGCCCTGGTATCACCATAAAACTGTTTTTGATTATTAAACCCGATACGTCCTTTGTACCAGCCATCGCCTAACATCACGCCAATTACATTGATACCTTTCTTTAGCGATTGCTTCACATCATAAACCTGATATTGAATATGATCTTGATAACTGGTCCAGCCTGGTGCAAAATAAGCATTACCAACACGGCCACCATTAATATTGGCCTCATACAAACCTTTGGCGGTAATATAAGCCAATGCAGAGCTGACTTGTTTTTTCAGCTTAATTTCTTTCCTGAACAATGGACTCGCTAATGAAGTGTCTTTTCCAGCTACCTTGATCCATTTCGCCTGCCAATCTTCAGCTTTTAACCCCGTTTGAAAATATTGTACAGGTGACCATGCAGAAGTATTTCCATGATTATCTTTTACCCTAACCTGCCAGTAATATTTAGTTTTTGATGATAACTGAGGTCCGTCATAATTCACAAGCACCGATTGATCATGATCTACCGTGGTTTTCCATAACACCTTTTCAAGTTTGGGCGAGTTACCCAGTTTGATTTCGTAACGGCGTTGTTTGGTATTTTTTATATCCGAAATTATTTTCCAGCTGAATCGGGGCTTTGGATGATCAATACTAAAAGGATTTACCAAATGCTCAACAGTTAAATCTGTTACCAGGATTTTCTGCCCTAAAGCATTCGCTGTGAATAATAGCAAAAAGACAAGTGGAATTAGTTTGCCTGAGCTGAGGAAATTTTGATTCATATTGGTTAGCGCTAATTTTAATCTTAACGCTACAATATCAGCAATATTCTTTAACTAACAATCCTATCCTGTTATGAAAAATTAAACATTAACATGAACCCAATAGGTTATGTAAATCCTTCAATCAAAAAGGAGATAAAATAAGCTTACCGGTTCATCAACCGGGCAACATATTTGCCGATAATATCAAACTCTAAATTTACCGTATCGCCAACTTCAACTTCCTGTAAGTTGGTATGTTCGAAAGTATAAGGAATGATAAATACCGAAAATTCGTCGTCAGCTGAATTTACCACAGTTAAGCTGATACCGTTTACACAGGCAGAACCTTTTTCTACGGTTACATTTCCGGCGCTTGCGTCATATTTAAATCTATATTCCCAACTACCGTCCAATTCTTCGCGTTTCACACAAACCGCGGTCTGGTCTACATGGCCCTGCACAATGTGACCATCTAAACGGGCATTCATCTGCATACAGCGCTCCAGGTTAACTTTACTGCCAACCTTCAAACCGGCCAGATTGGTTTTGTTCAACGTTTCATCTATAGCGGTAACGGTATGTGTTCCATCATTTAAAGCTACTACCGTTAAACATACCCCGTTATGGGCTACACTCTGGTCAATTTTGAATTCATGACTAATTGCCGAAGATATGGTAAAGTGGATATTGGTATGGTCGTTTTTAATGGCAGTAACCGTGCCAAGTGTTTCTATAATTCCTGTGAACATTTTGTAATTTATTTAAAGTCCGTCATTCCCGCGCACGCGCGAATCTTAATGCCAAAAACAAGCTTTAAAGGCACTAAGATTCCCAATCAAGATGGGAATGACGATTCCATGCAATGATGGTTTAGTATTTATTACCGAGAAAGATGCTGAAACAAATCCGATAGCTATCGGATCAGCATGACGGTCCCATCCGGACTTCTCTATATTTTAATATTTCAATCTATTTTTTCTCCAGTCAGAACTGCTTTTAACCACCTCGCCACTTAATTTTATATCGGTTTTTCCGAATAGTTTTGCAGCAATTACAGCGGCAATCAATGCTTCTGTTTCATCCTGTTTTTTTAAACTTTCTGCTGTAAAGTATTTACCAACAAAGTGTGTATCAAATTTACCTGTTTTAAAAGCCTCGTGCTGCATGACAAATTTACCAAAACCCAAAGTAGTTTCTATCCCCGTAATATCATATTCTTCAATAGCCCTGACCATTCGCGCTATAGCTTCTTCCCTATGTTTGCCATAGGTGATCAGTTTTGCAATCATCGGATCATAATAAATCGGTATTTCCATGCCCTGTTCAAAGCCGTCATCTACCCTTACCCCATTGCCTTTGGGTGTGATGTAAGTTTGCAAAGTACCTATGTCAGGCAGGAAATTATTGGCCGGATCCTCGGCATAAACCCTAAGTTCGATAGCGTGTCCACTGATTTTAAGGTCATCCTGGCTAAAACTCAATTTTTTACCAGAAGCAATTTTTAGCTGTTCTTTTACCAGATCTATCCCTGTAATCAGCTCAGTTACCGGATGTTCTACCTGCAAACGGGTATTCATTTCGAGGAAAAAGAAATCAAGATTTTCATCTAAAATAAATTCTACCGTACCTGCTCCGGTATAATTTACAGAACGGGCTACATCTACCGCACATTTGCCCATTTTTTGCCTGATTTCTTCAGTCAGTACCGCTGATGGCGCCTCTTCGACCACTTTTTGATGCCGCCGCTGCACAGAACATTCACGCTCGAACAGGTGCACAATATTGCCATGGGTATCGCCTAAAACCTGTATCTCAATGTGCCTTGGAGAAGTAACATAACGTTCGATAAAAACAGCCCCATCGCCAAAGGCCGAGGTAGCTTCGCTTACAGCAAGTTGCATCTGTTCTTCAAAATCTTCAGCCCGCTCTACAATACGCATCCCTTTACCTCCGCCTCCTGCAGCAGCTTTAATCAAAATCGGGAAACCAACTTCTATTGCACGCAGCTTTGCCTCGTTTACATCCTGAATGGCCTCCTCCGTTCCGGGAACCATGGGAATATTATATTTTAATGCTGCGGCCTTGGCAGATAATTTGTTGCCCATGGTTTCCATGGCCTGCGGTGAAGGACCAACCAGAATAAGTCCGGCATCGGCAACCATTTGTGCAAAACCTGCATTTTCTGACAAAAACCCATAGCCTGGATGAATGGCTTCTGCACCTGTTAGTTTACAGGCATCGATAATCTTCTCACCAACCAAATAACTCTGGTTAGAGGGCGCCGGACCAATACAAACGGCCTCGTCTGCATAGCGTACATGCAGGGCATTCCGGTCTGCTTCAGAAAAAACAGCAACCGTTTTAATTCCCATTTCCTTTGCTGAGCGCATAATGCGCAAAGCAATTTCGCCACGGTTAGCAATTAAAAGTTTGGAGATTGGGGTTTGGAGTTTGGCGTTATTGGGCATGTTGGTTAGACTTTGTGTATATGCAGATTGTAAATGAACTACCTGACTATTGACCATGAACTATAAAACTATCTGACTTCGGACTCCCGACTTCGGACCTCCAGCTAATACAAATGTAATATTATTTCTATTGCCTGATCAATCATTTCGGCGCTTACATCCAGATGTGTTACCAAACGGATGGTGCTGGCACTGGTGGTATTGCTATGCAGTCCTTTTTCCCTAAGCTGGTGTACAATCTTTTCTGCTGATCCCTTTTCTACTTCAAAAATAACGATATTGGTTTCAACCGGCATTACCGATTTTACATATTTTGCGCTGGCCAGTGCATTGGCCAGTGCCTTCGCATGGGCATGGTCTTCTTTAAGGCGTGTTACATGATGATCGAGCGCATAAATGCCCGCCGCAGCCAAAAAACCTGCCTGGCGCATGCCTCCACCAAAAGCTTTTCTAATTTTACGCGCCTTATGGATCATTTGTTTACTGCCTAATAATACCGAACCTACCGGTGCCCCGAGTCCTTTAGATAAACAAACCGAAATGCCATCAAAATACTTACCGTATTCGCCTGCCTGATCGCCCGTGGCCACCAGTGCATTAAAAACACGGGCACCATCCAAATGCAGTTTTAATCCTTTTATGTTACAAAGGTGATGAATAGGCGCAATCTGCGATAAGGTATAACAGCTTCCACCACCCTTATTTACAGTATTCTCCAAAACAACCAAACTGGAGTTGGGATAGTGGATATTGTCTTCGTTGATTTCAGGTTCTATCAGCTCCGGCGTCAAAATTCCACGTTCCCCATGCAACAATCTTACCGATGCACCGGAGTGGAAAGCAATACCTCCAATTTCGTAACGATAAACATGTGCCGTCTGATCACAGATGACCTCGTCCATTGGCTGGGTAAAACACTTGATGGCAATCTGGTTGGTCATCGTTCCGGATGGACAGAACAATCCAGCTTCCATGTTAAAAGTTGAAGCCAGTTTTGTCTCCAAAGCATGCACCGTTTCGTCTTCGCCAAAAACGTCATCGCCAACTTTTGCATTCATCATCGCATCCAACATTCCCGGGGTTGGTTTGGTTACCGTATCACTCCTAAAATCTAAAAGTCGCTTGTCCATTTCGCTATTTTGTTGTAAAATATTATTGAAGTTAAAAAAAAGACCATTGCCCTTTCTAGTATAATTTTAAGGTTTTTCGGCAATTAGGCGCCTTATATAGTGTATTTTTTACACACTTCATTTTCAGCAACAACAAATTGTTAAAAAATTATTAAAAAAAAGAATACAAAATATAAGACTTTTTATACTTTTATCGTGCTAAAACCAAAAATAAATAAAATGATAGTAATTGCAGACGGCGGATCTACCAAAACAAATTGGTGTTTGATTAACGAGGCCGGCAGAAAAATTTACTTTAACACCGAAGGTTACAATCCATATTTTTCTAAAGGAGAGTACATTGTAAAGTCTTTGAATGAGACTCTTCCGGACCACTTGGAAAGAGAAAAATTGACAGCGGTTTATTACTACGGCGCCGGTTGTTCTACACCTGCAAATGTTAAGATTGTAGCTGATGCCATGCAACAGATCTTCGTCAATGCAAATATCTTTGTAGGTCATGATCTACTTGCTTCATCTAGAGCACTTCTTGGAAACGAGCCGGGATTTGCTGCTATTTTAGGCACAGGTACAAACTCATGCCTTTATGACGGAACTGAAATTACCATGAACATCGATTCTTTAGGTTATTTCCTGGGGGATGAAGGTAGCGGTTCGTATATCGGTAAACGGATTTTAAGCGATTACATGAAAGGTTACATGCCAAAAGGATTGCGCGAAGCGTTTTACGATAACTATGCTTTAACAAACGAAGATATTTTCGATAATATTTACAATAAACCACTGCCTAACCGTTTCTGTGCAAGTTTTAGTAAATTCTTGTACGATTTTAAAGATAACTACGAAGACTATGCTTTCAGCACTATTGATTATGCATTTACTGCATTTTTCGAAGCTTTGGTTATCCACTATCCAAACTATAAAGACCACAAATTAAACTGTGTGGGCTCGGTAGGTTATAGTTTCCGTGATATTTTAAGTATTGTAGCCGACCGTTACGAAATGGGCGTAGGCAAAATTATCCGCTCGCCTATAGATGATCTGGTGCATTATCACCTGGAGTTAGCGCCTAAGGCTTAGTTTTCAGTCCTAAGTCTTCAGCCCTAAGTCTGGAGTCTTTAGTTCCAGAGTCGTATATAATAACAAGCAAAAAAATCCCGGTTTGAATTTCAAACCGGGATTTTTTATTTATAAAAAGCCACATGGCTTTCGGTCTTTAGTTGCCGCTCAATGCCAAACGCTTCCGCTCAACGCTAAAACGAAATCTCCTTACCAAAAAGCTTTGCGTATTTACGCTTATCAAAACGGTATAAGGTAGCTGCACGATAGGAAACACCTTTTTGTTTTTCATCAAGTTCCTTCAGCACACCAAAACTTACAATTTTTTTTCTAAAGTTCCTTTTATCCAGTTTTTTACCCAGCACCAGTTCATAAACATGCTGCAATTGCGTTAAGGTAAATTTCTCTGGCAAGAGCTCAAAGGCAATAGGCTGGTGTTTAATCCGCCGTTTTATTTTTTCTAATCCTTTATCGTAAATTTTCTGATGATCAAAAGCCAATTTGGGCAGATCGGTAATTGGCAACCAATTGGCCCGCTTGGCGTAAGTACTGATGGGGCGTAATTCCTTATCTCCGCCTAAACGGATCAAAGCATAGTAGGCCAAAGTAATTACCCTACCTTGCGGGTGCCTGCCCGGATCGCCAAAAGCATAATACTGCTCCATATAAATACCCCGCAAACCGGTAAGTTCGTATAAAATCCGCGAGGCAGATTGATCTAAACTTTCATCAGGACCAACAATGTTACCAGGCAGTGCCCACCAATCCTTAAATGGTTCTTCATTCCTTTCGATTAGCAGGATTTTTAATTCCTTACCATCAAATCCAAACAAAACGCAATCTATCGAGAATACAGAATCTAAATGAGGTAAAATTTGTTCCAAAGTAAAAATTAGTTATTTTAAGCAGATAAAGGTATGACTTTCAATATTAAGTAAAAAAAATAAAATAAATTACTTAGTGTAAAAAATACACACTATATTCGTGTTATAAAGATGAAGCCAAATATAAAAAATATAGCTGTATTAACATCTGGAGGCGATGCCCCCGGAATGAATGCAGCGATCAGAGCTGTTGTTCGTACCGGAATTTACCACGGCATTAACATGTTTGGGGTAATGCAAGGCTACCAAGGTTTAATAACCGACAACATAAAACCGATGGATGCCCGTTCTGTAAGTAATATTTTACACTTGGGCGGTACCATATTAAAAACTGCGCGCTGTTTAGAATTTAAAACAGACGAAGGTCAGCAGATTGCCTACAACAACTTAAAGAAAAATGACATTGACGGATTGGTAGTCATTGGTGGCGACGGTACATTCACCGGAGCCAGACGTTTTTCGGAAACTTTCGGGGTTAAGGTAATTGGTATACCGGGAACGATTGATAACGATTTAGTTGGATCTGACTTTACTTTAGGATACGATACAGCTATTAACACCGTAATTGAAGCCATTGACAAAATCAGGGATACCGCCGATGCACACGACCGTTTATTTTTTATTGAGGTAATGGGCCGTGATTCTGGTTGTATTGCCTTAAGAAGTTCGATTGCCAGCGGTGCCGAAGCAGTATTACTGCCGGAAAGGGAAACCAGTGTTAATGAATTAATTGATAAACTGGCCCTGGGTGCAGCAACAAAAAAATCGTCGAGCATCGTTATCGTGGCCGAAGGCCATAAACAGGGCGGCGCTTACGATATTGCTAAAAAGGTAAAAGAAACTTTTGACCATTACGATACCAAAGTAACCATCCTTGGTCACCTCCAAAGAGGTGGAAGCCCGAGCAGTTTCGACAGAATTCTGGGTAGTCGTTTAGGTTTTGCCGCAGTAAATGCGTTAATTGCAGGCGAAACAGAGCAAATGGTAGGTTTAAAAGGAAACGAGATCAAATTAACCAGCATAAGAGAGGCTTTAACCGCTCATTCTTTTAAACTCGAACCCGATTTAATGGAAATGACAGAAGTACTTTCAATATAATATGGTAGCAGTTGTTTATAGCGGATCAAAAACGGCATTTTGGAAAATAACACGAAATGGACAGGTAGTAGCACATTGTAATACTACCGGCCTAAACCCTTGCTTTGTTGATCCGAAAACAATTTTACAGATTTTAAATAAAAAGGTTATCCTGGTTAACCATGCAGAAAATATCAAGAAGATTTATTTTTTTGCAGCCGGGGCATCATCATCAGATCGAAAAGAGGTACTGGCCAAAACCCTGGCGTCATTTTTCAGATACAGCAAAATTGTAGTTGAAAATGATTTATTCGGGGCAGCAAAAGCCGCTTGTTATAATAAGCCAGGTATTGTTGGTATGTTGGGCAGCGGTGCACATTGTGCCTATTTTGATGGAAAAAAACCACTGAACAACAATTTTGGATTAGGTTATATCCTTGGTGATGAAGGCTCATCAAATTATTTCGGAAAAATACTCCTGAAAGAATTTTTAAGTCAAAAAATGCCCAGGGACATAGAGGCCAAATTTACATTAACATACAATCTAGACCGCCCTCAAATACTAGAACGTATTTACAATAAGCCGCAGGCAAATATATTTCTAACTTCGTTTTTCGATTTCATTACCCACAACAGCAAACATGAGTATATCTGTAAACTGATTGATGAGGGATTTGAAAAATACTTCGAAACCTATATTTTGCCTACATCGCAAAAGCATAAAGACAGCGAGCTGCATATAGTAGGCAAAGTGGCTGCCGAACTTGAAGACCGTTTAAGGTTTGTGGCCGGCAAATACAATCTAAAAATTAAAAGCATCATTAAAGAACCCATACAAAATTTATTAAAACATTACATTAATTAACAAACAATGAGCAAAATTGGAATAAACGGCTTTGGCCGTATTGGCAGACTGGTTTTCAGAGCTGCATTAAAAAGAGGATTAGATATTGTAGCGATTAACGATTTGATCGAGCCAGATTATATGGCATACATGTTAAAATATGATACTACACATGGCAAGTTTGATGGCACCATTGAAGTTGTTGATGGTAACTTAGTGGTTAATGGTAAAACCATCCGCGTAACTGCAGAAAGAAATCCTGCTGATTTAAAATGGGATGCTGTAGGTGTTGAAGTGGTAATTGAATCAACAGGTTTGTTCTTAACCCGTGTTGATGCTGAAAAACACATTGCTGCAGGTGCCAAAAAAGTAGTTTTCTCTGCTCCTGCTAAAGATAGCGACATTCCTACCTATGTAATGGGTGTTAACCACGATAAATTAACTGCAGATCAAACTATTGTTTCTAACGCATCTTGTACTACAAACTGTTTAGCACCAATTGCTAAAGTTTTAAACGATAACTTTGGTATTGTTGAAGGTTTAATGAGCACAATCCACGCAGTAACGGCAACGCAAAAAACTGTTGATGGTCCTTCTGCTAAAGACTGGAGAGGTGGCCGTGGTGGTTTTTCCAACATCATCCCTTCTTCTACCGGTGCTGCTAAAGCAGTAGGTATGGTATTACCTGAGTTAAAAGGTAAATTAACAGGAATGTCTTTCCGTGTGCCTGTTGCTGATGTTTCTGTGGTAGATTTAACTGCACGTTTAGAAAAACCAGCTACTTATGAGCAGATTAAAGCCGCGATGAAAGCAGCTTCTGAAGGCGAATTAAAAGGTGTGTTGGCTTATACTGAAGACGAAGTTGTTTCTTCTGACTTCATTGGCGATGACCATGCTTCGATTTTTGATGCTAAAGCAGGTATTTCACTAAATGATAACTTCGTTAAAGTAGTATCCTGGTATGATAACGAATGGGGATACTCTTCTGCATTAGCTAAATTTGTAGAATATTACGCAAGTTTGTAACAAAAAAATGCATTAAGCAAATTTTTAGACTATATAAAAGGCAACATTAATTGATTAATGTTGCCTTTTTATTTTAAAAAACATTTTTCAAGGATAAAAATCAATTTTAAAAACACAATTAAAATTTATTTTATCAAAATCCAGCATTACAAATCCATGTAATATTCATTAAAAAAATAAAAATCCATTAAAAATTGATGCAAAATCTATTTTTAAGCTATACTGAGATACAATTCTAAACACAGCACAGATAAATTAATGATATTTAACAATTTCTTAACATATTTTTGCCTGATATTTGCTTTATCGGTGTTTTAAATCCTAAAATCTTCTTAAAAAGGAACAGGAATTAAAAAATGACAAAAAAAATACTTAAAATTTTCTTAGTGTATTTTTTACACTATCATTTTTTTTACTATATTTGTATCATAATAAACGGAACGATGTTTATTATCAATAGAAAAGATAAATCACTTTCAGGATAAACCCAGGTTTAGAAAGAAAGTTAAAGACAAAGCCTGGCTCATAACAGGTTTATATTTGGTTAGAAAAAAGAGATACGTCTGGATGGAGTATCTCTTTTCTTTTATACGGCTTTTTTATTGATTTGAAAAATGGCTGAATATACTAAGCCAAAGGCAGTAAGGGATAAACATCGTACAGTTCTTTGCAGCGAATTAAGATATTTACGCCCCCCAACAGTAAACAACTTACAATCCGGATGAACCTGTTTGAAACATTCCTGATCTGACTAAGCTAAATTACTGAATAAAACTTCTTTGTTTTATATTTGTTGGTAACCACAACCATCCAGAATTTTTAAAAAAGCTTCCATTAATGAGTAAGTTTAACACGCCCTCAAACACCACAACAGAATATGAATCTCAGCGGCTCAATAAACTGAGGCGTTACGACATTATTGATACACCTCCGGAACTTCTTTTCGATCTGATTGCTGAAATAGCAAAAATCACTTTTAAAGTAGCCGGATCATTTGTTTCCTTTATTGATGAAACAAAGGTGTATTTTAAAGCTAACACAAGCCCGGTACAGGTTTCAGTAATTAAAAAAGAAGATAGCTTATGTACTACGGCTTCACAATCGGCAGAAGTTACGCTGATCGAAGATACCAAAACCTGTGCTGAAGTAAAAGATAACGCTTACGTTAAATTGGAAAAGGGAATCAGGTTTTATGCTGCCGCACCGATTACCACCATGGAAGGCTTTATAATTGGAACTGTAAGTGTAATGGACGATAAGCCCAGGTATGATATTAAAGAAGACCAGCTGATTGTACTGAAATGGCTGGCCCGGATTACCCTGGAAAAACTTGAATCCCGACTGATTAACCGTATCTCGGTTAGGGCTTACGATGACCGTTTACACCGTTTGGCCCACGATATGAAAAACCCAGCAACCTCGCTAATTGCTTATGGTCAACTTTTAGACAAAGGCTTATTCACTCCGGAAAAACTTGCTTCATTGGGCAATAAAATTGAGCAAACTGGTCGAAAAATTGATCAAACGATCAACAACCTGCTGATTGAAGCTAAAAATGAGAATGCTGCTATAGACCTCAAATTCGAAACCGTTAAAGTAATAGACCTGATCAACGCAGTAGCTGCAACTTTTGATTATACACTGAAACAAAAACAACAAACGCTTAAAATAAATTGCCAAACGGATGGTTATATCCAGGTAGACGAAGAACGCATTAATGACGTGTTCAATAACCTGTTGAGTAATGCGATTAAATATTCACACGAAGGTGAAACGATAGAGATAATCTGCAGTGCAGAAGCCAGTAACATGATATTCGAATTCAAAGACAATGGTTTAGGCATGACTACAGAAGATCTCAGCAAGCTATTTACCAAGTTTGCCAAACTATCATCATTGCCAACAGCAAAAGAGCGTTCTAATGGTATTGGGCTTTATATTGTTAAAACACTGGTGCTGCTGCATGGCGGTAAAGTATGGGCCACCAGCGGAGGTAAAAACCTGGGCAGTTCTTTTTTTATTTCCTTACCTAAATTAGAAAGCCTGCCAACAACAGATTAGCACCAATTAACCCCAGAATTGCTTGATCATTTATTTCAAAAGATCCTGAAATCAATTCATTTCCTGGCAACAAAAGTATTATCCATGCTGATTATCTCATTGATGATCACCATAAAACTTTGATTTCTATAGAGGAAAGCTTTTAACATAATGCATGTGATGATGAAGAGAAGCATCATCACTCATAAATCTGTAATTGAAATACACTGACTGCCCCACACTATTCAAACCCAAAAGAAAAAAGGATGTAACCAATTGGCTACATCCTTATCTAAATTAACGCTCTCAACTTATGAAGTTGTATAAGGCTCTCACCCCTTATGCCTACAATATTACGGCAGAAAGATTAAGATTTGATGAAGATTTCTATTTATGGTAAGATCAATTGAAATTTCTTTCATTTTTTTGCCCTACATCAAAAAAATATATCAATGATTGAATGAAATCCAATGCCATTATTACCGTATTCATTTAAGATACACCCTAAAGTTACACCAGCTGCTTCACTATTTTACTGCGGATTCTACTCAGCGTTTCGAGGCGCATCCCCAGATAAGTAGCCACACAGCGCAAGGGCACCCGAGATACATCAAAAGAATTTAGCTCAATAAATTTTTCGTAACGCCTTTCGGCAGATGGGATACGTGCCAGCATTGATCGCTCTGAAGCGGCATGGTACTGGAGCTCCAGTATTTTTCTCCATATGATGTTTGTTTCCTGATAATTTGCATAAAGCTCATCAATTAATAGGTACGGAATGGCAACTAATTCTGAATTAGATAACGCCTGCAGATACTCTATAGAGGGTTTTGGGGGAGCGCCTGGGTGTTGAATTGCCCCAACAAATTCATTTCCTACGCTAATCCAGGTGGTAATCTCTTTGTTCCCATCTTTAATAAAACCCCTCACCAAACCCGATACCACAAAAAAAATGCGATTATTATTATCTATAGGTGATAAAATGTGTTTATTCTTCATGACTTGAAGAGGCTCTGCATTTTTTTCAATTTTCTTGATAAATCCGGATGTTACAGGACTTAGCTTGCTGAAATAGTTTAAGACAGCATTGATCAAAAAAACCTTATGGGATTCGAGCATATACAAAATAGGAATAGACTTTAGACCTATAATTATACTAATTTCGAACGAAATATAAAAATATATTAGATTATGGTTATGATCATTATGCTACGCATTATGATTTAGACTTCTTAATAATTTGAATCGCAAACCGATTTATCCAGGTATAAATTCTGAATTTAGTTTTATCAAATTCCGGAAAAGACTGCCAGGCTTCGCAGAACGTTTGTTCTAAAATCAACTTAGCTTGTTCTTCATTATCCACCTGCCTTATAATATTACCATAAACTGCTGCAGAATATCTTAGGTACAACGCCTTAAATGCAGCGCCATCATAAGCCTGTAACATTGTAAAAAAGAACTTATCATCAGACAAATCAGCTTCAATGCCGACACTTGGTTTTTGATGAGTAATACTTTGATATAATGCCTGCATGAGTGATTTGATATTGAATAATAACACATTAGATTAATGTTTGTTTATGCAAGGTCATTAAAATCAAACAACCGAATGGAGTATAAAAAATTTTACATCAAAGCATCTGGCCATTTTGTAAGGATGGCTTATCATATTTTTTTTTAAAGTGATCATTTTAATCACTTCTCAAAACTTTGATTTCATCAGTAAAAAGCAGGTTTTGTGACTAATATACCTTACTGGTCAATAGTTTATCTTAATCTAACTTTTAGTGATAGTGAACATATGCGGAGAGAAGAATCTGAGATACAAAATAAGGAACACTGCTCCCTCAATGCTTTACATGATATACTTATATTTTTAGCTCAACGATTATTAAAATAATATTTGCAAGAGACAATGGTTATTGTATCTTTGCAACCGCTCTGGAAGCTTCCACTCCAGTGTTTAAGAAAGCTTTCCAGTAATGGGAAGCTTTTCTTATTTAACTGATCATCATTCTTCTGGCTCACTATCAGACAGCACATCCTGATTTCTTTTTGTACCAAACCCGGATAATGATTGCCATTTGCAACATATGAGTTGTAACCGTAGTCAAAGATAGTGCGTGAATTCAGTCTCATCAGATTTATATAATCTTCCAGTATTCTTCAGCCCTTCTTAAAAATTTTCACCTAAACACCTGACTAATAACGATAAATGCAATCAAAAAATTTAATTTTGTTGTGATATAAAAAAAATCACACCAAAACTATTTATTTACGGTTTGGCAGGATATAATGCCCTACAATATTTTTACCTGCTCTTAAAAATCACTACAGCCAGAGGTGGTAAATCAACAGTTATAGAATATTTCTGCCCATTATAATCTATCTGGTCAGGAACGATTTCTCCTCTGTTATTGATACCGCCCCCATAATAAACCAGATCATCCGTATTAAAAATCTCTTTCCATTTGGTTTTAAACGGCACTCCAATCCTATAGTTTTCCCGAACCACGGGGGTTAAGTTGATGGCAATAACCAAAGTATCTTTAGCCTTAGGTCCTTTACGCATGTACACAAATACAGATTCGTTTGTGTTGTCGGCATCAATCCATTGAAAACCTTCGTAACTAAAATTGAAATGATATAATGCAGGCTCTTTACGATACAGAAAATTTAAAGCTTTAACGGTTTCCTGCATACCTTTATGCGGCGCATATTTTAATAAATGCCAATCTAATGATTGTGTAAAGTTCCACTCACCGGTTTGCCCAAACTCATTGCCCATAAATAGCAATTTTGCTCCCGGATGCGTAAACATGTAACCATAAAGCGCTCTTAAGTTGGCGAATTTCTGCCAGTCATCACCAGGCATTTTGTAAAGCATCGGCGATTTGCCATGTACCACCTCATCATGAGAGAAAGGTAACATGAAATTTTCGGTAAAAGCATAAGTCATGCTGAAACTTAATTGATGGTGGTGGTTTTTCCGGGCGAGGGTTTCTACTTTGAAATACTTTAACGTGTCATTCATCCAGCCCATCATCCATTTCATACCAAAACCTAAACCACCGGCATGTACCGGATGCGTTACGCCAGGATAAGTACTGCTCTCTTCTGCAATGGTTTGTACGCCCTCAAAATTTCCATAAACAGCAACATTCAAATCCTGCAAAAACTGTATGGCCCCAAGATTTTCACTTCCGCCATATTCGTTTGTTGCAGCGTCACCATCTTCTCTGGAGAAATTGAAATATAACATCGAAGCCACTGCATCTACCCTCAATCCATCAGCATGGTATTGATCTAACCAAAATATAGCATTACTGATCAAAAAAGACCGAACCTCATTTCTATCGTAATTAAAAATGTACGATTTCCAATCGGGATGGAAACCCTTGCGCATATCGGCATGTTCATAAAGATGCGTTCCATCAAATTCATACAAGCCATGTCTATCGCCAGGAAAATGAGAAGGTACCCAATCCAATATTACAGCAATATTGGCTTTATGCAAAGCATCAATAAGATACATTAAATCCTGCGGGGAGCCATAGCGCGAACTTGCCCCAAAATAACCGGTTATCTGGTAGCCCCAGCTCGGGAAATATGGAAACTCCATTACAGGCATCAGCTCTACGTGTGTAAAACCCATTTCCTTTACGTAAGGCACCAATCTGCTGGCCACTTCTCTGCAGTTTAAAACACGTTCCGGATTTTCCGGATCGCGCTCCCAGGAGCCTAAATGAACTTCATACACGGTAATGGGTTGATCTAAAGCATTCAACTTTGCCCTTTTATTTAACCAGGCCTTATCTTTCCAGGTGTAATCGGTATCCCAAACAATAGAGGCAGTTTGCGGCGGATGCTCCCACCTGCGCGCATAAGGATCGCCCTTCAAATGTTCTGATTCATCAAAGCCTTTTACAAAATATTTATAAACTTCACCTTTGGCTATGCCCGGAATAAAACCTTCCCAAATCCCTGATTTATCCCATCTTTTGTTTAAGCCGTGTGAGGTATGTGCCCAATCGTTAAAATTACCTACCACACTTACAGCAATGGCATTTGGTGCCCATACCGAAAAATAAGTTCCGGCTGTACCATCTACTGTAATCAGGTGCGAACCCATTTTCTCATAGAGCCTGAAATGCTTTCCAACCAGAAAAAGATCAATATCGTAATCGGTAAATAAACTGTGTACCCAAACCGCTTTTGAGTGGTCGGCTTTGGATAAAGCTGTTTTTTTTGCAGTAACTTTTTTGGCTGATGGCATAGCTGTTTTTTGGCTAGATAAATTTAGCCCCAAATGCTAAACAACATTTAGGGCTAAAAGATTTACAGACTTAAAATCTGTATCTGGGAGAAATTTTTGTTGCATTTAAAATGCAGTATCTGCTGATCGTCGGTATAAAAATCGGTGATTTCTTTACTATCGATAATAATTTTCCTCACCTGGAATTTAACACCAATAACGTTACAAACATAGAGTTCATAATTTGGCGTATATAATCCTTCAATACGTTGGTGTACCTTTATCGTTTGCATATCGCCTTTTACGGTAAATTTCTTTTCCAGGTAAATATCCTGCTCGTAAGCAAAGGTATCACCATGATCTTCGTACAGATAAGAATTTACTTCGTAATCACTATGGTAGATATTTAAAACCACTTCAGTAATTGATTTTTCATCTACATACTGCATTACCGGATATTCTGGCAAAACAGCGCCTGCTCGTACAAACATCGGCATACTATCTATCTTGGCATCAACAGTATATTCGCTACCGCCTTCTAAAATTTCATTCGTCCAGAAATTATACCACGTACCTTTAGGCAGGTAAACTTTGCGCGAAATGGCTCCCTGCTCCAGTACCGGGCAGATCAGCAGTTTATCGCCATAGCAAAACTCATCCTGACGGAAACTGTTGCTGATGTTTTCCTGCTCAAGCATGACCAGTGGCCTCAAAATCGGAAAACCATAACGGTGATGCTCCCAGAACACTGAATATAGGTAAGGCATTAAACGGTACCTTAGCTCAATAAACTTGCGGTTAATATTTTCGAAAAATTCACCAAAACTCCAGGGCTCACGCTCGGCTGTATCGCCAGCAGAGTGCGCACGCATAAATGGTGAGAAAGTACCCAGCTGAATCCAGCGGGTAAATAATTCACCATCAGGCTCGCCGCTAAATCCACCGATATCTGTTCCGCAGAAAGGCACACCAGAAACCGATAAACGCTGGCACTGAATATTCCCGATCTTTAAATGTTCCCACGTGGCAATATTATCGCCGGTCCACACACTTGCATAGCGCTGCATACCCGAATAGCCAGCCCTTGTAATGGTAAACGGGCGTTTGTTGCGCATCAGTTTTTTAAGCCCTTCGTAAGTAGAACGCACCATCTGCATACCGTAAACGTTGTGTGCTTTGCGGTGAGAGCCGCGATAGCCATCGTAATTGTGTCGTACATCGTTCGGAAAGGTGCCGGAGCCAAATACCGCTGGCTCATTCATATCGTTCCAGAAACCGGCTACGCCCATATCGACCAGCTCTTTGTATAAATTACCCCACCAGGTACGGACCTTAGGATTGGTAAAATCGGGAAACTGGCAACGACCAGGCCATACATGGCCTTCCATATAATAATCGTCGCTGCGGCGACAGAAAAATCTTTTCTCTTTACCTTCTTTAAACACCCAGTAATCATCGTCTACCTTAATTCCGGGATCGATCATGACCACGGTTTTAAAACCATCATCTGAAAGTTCTTTGATCATTCTCTGCGGATCCGGAAAGTATTTTTTATTCCAGGTAAAACAGCGATAACCATCCATGTAATCAATATCCAGGTAAATGGCGTCGCAAGGAATTTTACGCTCTCTAAACTGTTTGGCTATTTCTTTAACTTTAGTTTCCGGATAGTAACTCCAGCGGCATTGCTGATAACCTAAAGTCCATTTTGGCGGCATTGGGTGTGTACCCGTTAGAGTAGCATAACGCTTAACTACATCCATGATATGCGGTCCGTGAATATAGTAATACTGTAATTCACCACCATCAGCCCAAAAACTGGTTTTATTGACGTCTTCTGAACCAAAATCGAAGTACGATTTAAAAGTATTATCAAAGAAAATACCATACGCGGCCTGGTTATGTAAACCAATGTAGAACGGTATGGTACGGTACAGCGGATCCTGGTTCCAGCCATAAGAGTAAGCATCAGTATTCCAGTTTTCGAAACGACGGCCCCGAAGGTTGAAATTACCCGACTTATCACCCAAACCAAAGAAATTTTCTTCCGGGTGACATTTTTTGGTGGCGTAGATATAATAACCACCAAAATCTACATTTTCTTCCCAATGCATAGAGTTGGCTTCATCAACCATCATCACGTTGGTAACATTATCGTGGAAAGAAATATGGAAATTTGCCTTTTCTATTTTACAGGTTACCGAATGGGTAGAAACGGTATAATGATCATCATGCTCCTGCATTTTAAAAACAGAAACCTTCTGGTCTACCTCAGGTACCGCATAAGAAAAATCGTCGAGAAAAACACCATGAGGTGCCAGGCGTACCCTAATTATCTCATCGCTTACCACCCGAATTTCTACTCTTGCATCTCCGTCTGAGAAATAAAAACGATTGCCCTCCTTCTTTACTTTTTTTACCTCACCAAGGTATTGTTTAACAATTGGTTTTACCGATATATCAACTGGATTGTTTAAATGCTGTACTTCCTGTTCCTTTTCAATCAGATCACTTGCCTCGTTAGGGTTGTCGTTTTGCGCTTCCATCCTTATTTATTCAAAATTTTAAATTCATAGCTCTTAAACCGGGATGTGCTTAAGAAAGTACTATAATACAAATATTTTATTAAAAGGAATCAAGCTTTTTTTCAAGGCCTGTTGATTAAAGTGTATTATCTACACTAAGAAGGTTGTGTCAAACCAGTGTTAAAGGTGAGAAATTAATTTTAAACCAACTTATCAATCATTTTTGAAACTATATGCGATCGGATATAAAAATTAGATAAAAAGCAAAATTATATCCGGTTGCATATCATTTTGAATGTATGAGAGCGATCTGATAAACTCAAATTCATTTTAAACAAAAAAGCCCGCTGAGTTGGTATACAGCGGGCTTAAAAATTAACAAGTAATTACGGATTAAAAGTCAATCCAACATAGTAGATTGCCCCGGCCATAGGGTTACCATAAGAAGTGATATAATATTTATTCAGCACGTTAGAACCGCCTAGTTTAACAACTGACTGCACCGAAGGAATTCTTAAACTCACCTGTGCATCTAAAGAGCTGTATGCAGGTACCTGTCCGGAGGCAAAAGATGAATTCCAGTAAAACTGATCTTGCCAACGGTAAGAAACGTTAAAACCAAAATTTTTAATGATTTCTTTATTGCCCAAGCCTAGGTTATAGCGGATTTTAGGCGTATTAAAATCATTAATGTAATTCACTGGCAAATCGCCAATCTGGTTGTAAGAAACATTACCGCTCATATTCCATTTACCTACCAGGTAATCAAGACCTAAAGCTGCACCATAAGAGGTTACTTCGCCTTCGGCATTTACGGGAACACCGAATTTAACAAAGCTTCCATTTACATTCTGGTAAACATCAACAGCTGTGATAAAGTCTTTATAAATATTGTAATAACCATAAGCATCAATCAATAAATTAGGCAGGATCAAACCTTTATAACCTAATTCATAAGATTGTACACTCTCTGGACGTACACCTTTGGCATCAAAATTATATTGTTGCAAAAGCGCCGGATTTGGCGTTCCTGTAGCCGCAGCCGATGCCAGAAATGCACGGTAGCTCACATCCGTATAGGGCTTGTTGGTATCTAAGTGGTATTTGTCGAAGATAATTTCCGGCAAACCACCGATTAAGCGCTGCGAACCACCACCTACAGATAAATCTATATATTGGTTCTGCGTGGTTGGGTTACGGTAACCGGTTTGGTAAGAAACCCTGATGTTGTTATTTTTGGCAACCGTAAATACTCCGGTTATCCTCGGTGTAAACCGGCCTTCAAAGTTCTGGCTTTTATCATAACGGCCGGCAAAAGTAAATTTAACCTTATCGTTAAAGAACTTTTTACCGATTTGCCCAAATGCACCATATTCTTTAATGTCGATTGAATTAATTAAATCATTAAAAATGGTTCCTGCCGAATTTAAGTCATAAAGGCGGTAAGAAGCACCAACCTGAAATTCAACCACTTTATCAAAAAGATTGGTAAAGTTGTACATTCCCTCATAGTGATAAAGATTTGATTTGTCATCGAATTTTGCTCCATAAATACCTTTAGATGGATCAGAAGCACTGATGGTGGTATTCATAATCTGATCTTTTGCCTGATTAAACTGTGGAGAACCTGGTTCAAAACGGCCCTGGTTAGCTGCAGTTCTGGCTAAAGCATGTGCTGCGGCATCGCCCTGACCGGCAGCTCTTGCACCTACATAATTACCAATATATTGTGGAAACCATGTTGTTGAGGGTTTCGAAAGTTCATTAACATAACTTCCCAAAATAGATGATATATAAGAATCACCAGAACGCTCCTGAGTAGTATATGCTTTAACGAAGAAATCCTCACCTTTTATTTCCAGTTTATACTGGCCAATATTAAAATTACGCAACGAGTAACGATCTGAGCCGGTGTAAACCGAAGTTCCTGTACCCCAGTTGGCCTGTGCTACAGCCTGTACGGTATTACTGATATTGTAGTATAAAGCACCAGAAGCTTTTAATGATTTGGTATTGTAATCAACAAGGTTTTCTTCGTTATAACCCGTTCTGGAAACATTTTGATCAGGAATTAAATTGGCTTTTAAGCCCACGTAAAAAGGCAAATAATTTTGTACTGCCGGACGTAATGCCGCAGGCAAACCAGCAAGAAAACCAGCTTGTTGCGCAGCATTTGGTATAGCTGCGCCAAAAGCGCCATCCATGGCTGCTTTAATGTTAGGGATTAAACCTCCCGAACCTGCATTAATCCCTGAAATAGTTGCATTCTGTACGCTCAAGGCAACATTTCGCATATTTTGACTTACCTCATCACCATAAACATTTATCCCATCGTAGTTTGTATCGCTGTTGCGGTCACCACTTTTCGCTGTTCTTGCAATCCGGTCAAAATTTGAATAATTGTTTCCAAACCAATCTTTGGCCTGTAAAAACGAGAATGCTGCTTTTACACCAAACTTATTGTTCCATGATTTGGCCATACGAACATCCAGTTGATTAAAAGGCTGTACCGTGCTGTTATTATCGTTAACATGGTTAACGCCTGTTTTGTACTGAAAGCTAGCGCCCGGGTATTTAAATGGATCTTTTGAAGTCATTAGCAAGGTACCGCTGATACCACCTGCACCATAAAGCGCAGATGAAGCACCTGGTAAAAGTTCCACATTATCTACATCAAGCTCGGTAATCCCTACAATGTTACCTACAGAGAAATTAAGTCCTGGAGCCTGATTATCCATTCCGTCTATATATTGATTAAAGCGGGTATTACCGTTAGAATTAAAACCACGTGTGTTAATAGACTTGAAAGTTAAACTCTGCATGCTGCTTTCTACCCCTTTCATATTGTTCAAAGCGTCGTAAAATGATGGCGCAGCGATTTCCCTGATGGTAGCTGCACTCATCCGCTCGATGGAAACCGGCGATTCTAAAATACGCTCTGGTGTACGCGAGGCAGAAACCACCACATCCCCACCCAATACAACTGCCGTTTCTATTTCAATATTAATACCGGAAGTACTTCCCGTAATTTGCTGTTCCACTGCACCGTAGCCTACATAAGATGCCACTAAAGTAAACGGCACTTTTGCCGTTGTCGTAAAACTAAAACTACCGTTAGCTGTAGATGCCGTACCGCCCGACTGGCCTTTGATGGTTAAACTAACCCCAGCCAATCCTTCTTTAGATTGCTTATCCTTTACGGTTCCGCTCACCGTAATACCCTGTGCCCGTGCTGCCATATTATCAGCAAACACAAATAATAACACATAGAAGATCTTTGTAAAAATTCTGCTCATAAAAGATTGTTAATTTGGTTACCTGAAAGATTAATTATACTGTTTATTTGTATGATTAGTTACATAAACTTAAATTCTTTTTTTCAATTAAACAAATGATGCAAGCATAATAGTTTCCAAATCAAATTATAATTTTGATTGATATACAGTTTGTTGTATTTTGCATTAGACATAAACCGTCATTTTGCCCTATCTTAGCGAAAGACTTGTTAGCTAGCCATTATGAATAAAATTAAAGCCCTGTTCTGCATCGTCATTCCGATCGCATTAGCTTTTTTATTTAATACCAAATTAGGCAATATGCCTCCTGTGTTAAAATTTCTAAATCCTTTTATGGGTTTCTGGCAAAATGCAGAGAATAATCACTTTATGTTTAACCATAAAGCGAAAATAAAAGGGGCGATTGATAAAATTGAAATCGTTTTCGATGACCGCATGATCCCACATGTTTTTGCACAGAATGATCACGACCTATATCTGGCACAAGGTTACGTAACGGCCATGCACCGCCTTTGGCAAATGGATTTTCAGACGCGCTTTGCGGCCGGAAGGATTAGTGAAGTAGTGGGCGATAAAGCGATAGAGGTAGACCGGTATCAACGCCGGATGGGCATGGTTTATGGTGCTGAAAACTCCTTAAAAGGGATGATGGCCGACCCAAAAGCTAAAGAAATGATCCTGGCCTACACCGAAGGGATTAATGCCTACATCAAAACACTTTCTAAAGCCAATTATCCCTTAGAATATAAAATTTTAGACTTTAAGCCCGAAAACTGGACACCCGTAAAATGCGCATTACTGCTAAAGCAGATGTCGGCAGTGTTAGCCATGGGTTCAGACGAATTTTACATGACCAATATTCTGAAAAAATTTGGCCCGGAGGTAACCAAAAACCTTTTTCCGGATTATCCCTTCCGTGAAGATCCGATTATTCCTGTTGGCACCAAATGGAATTTCGCTCCGTTACCAATACCTAAAACGCCAGAAAGCTTTACCCAGGCCCAAACCGGGGAGGTTAAAACCACTGAAAAAATAGAAGGTATTGGCAGTAATAACTGGGCATTATCGGGTGCTAAAACTGCTTCAGGATATCCGATTTTAGCAAACGACCCACATTTAGATTTAACACTCCCATCCATCTGGTACCAGATTCAGCTACATGCACCCGGCGTAAATACCTATGGTGTTTCTTTACCTGGTGCACCCGGGGTTATCATTGGCTTTAACCAGAACATAGCCTGGGGCGTAACCAATGTGGCTGCTGATGTACTCGATTTTTATCAGATCAAATTTAAGGATTCGACCCATAACGCATATTGGTATAACAATAAATGGAATGCCACCACCAAAAGACTAGAGACTATTAAAATACGTGGCGGAAAGGACGAAGTAGATACCGTTTACTATACCCATCATGGCCCGGTAGTGTATTTCCAGAAACCAAAATATGGCAGGGCCGACAATGTACCTGTTGGCGATGCACTCAGGTGGATTGCGCATGATGAATCAAACGAACTCATGACTTTTTATTACCTTAACCGGGGTAAAAACTATAATGATTACCGCAAGGCTTTGAGTTTTTACACAGCACCTGCACAAAACTTTGTTTTTGCCAGTGTTGATAATGATATCGCCATTACACCAAATGGTAAATTCCCTTTAAAATGGAAAGATCAGGGTAAATTTATACTGGATGGAACAGATCCTGCCTACGATTGGCAGGGATGGATTCCGAATGCACAGAATCCGACCGTTAAAAATCCGCCGCGTGGTTTTGTGAGTTCAGCCAACCAGTCTTCTACCGATACCACTTACCCATACTATATCAACTGGGAATTTGCACCCTATGAGCGGGGCAAGCGCATCAACGACCGTTTATCGGTAATGAACAAAGCTACTTTAGACAGTATACGGCTCATGCAGACTGATAACTATAGCATTATAGCACAGAACCTGGTTCCGGCTTTATTGCCTTTATTGAACAATGAACAGTTAAATGCTACACAAAAAGAAGCATTAGCTTACCTGAAGAAGTGGAACAAACGTTATGATGCACATGAAATTGCAGCCAGCGTATTCGAAATCTGGACCAAACGTTTATCCTATAATATATGGGCAGACGAATTTGAAGTGAAAGGCATCCCGATGCGTTATCCTTCAAGAGACCGTACGGTAGAGATGATCTTAAAAGAGCCTAATGCAACCTGGTATGATAACATCAATACCAGCAAAAAAGAAACGTTATCTGATGTGGTTAACGAAGCTTTTAAATATAGTTGCGATAGTTTAGAAAGGCGCTTTGGTCCCATCAATAAAGATTGGGACTGGGCAAATGTAAAACAGACCAATGTACCGCATCTGGCCAAAATACCTGGATTCGGCTCGAAGGTTTTACAGATTGGTGGTGCCAAAAGCACCATTAATGCCTTGAGCGAAACCAACGGACCTTCCTGGCGGATGGTGATTGAGTTGGGTAAAACACCAAAAGGGCACGGTGTTTATCCGGGTGGCCAATCGGGTAATCCCGGAAGCAAATTCTATGATAACATGATCGATACCTGGGCAAATGGTAAATTATACGATCTGTTTTATATGCAAAGTCCTGATGATCAATCGGGCAAAGTTATTTCTCGTTTAAAAATTTCTAAATAGGCTAAAATGGTTTTCATTGTTATATTAATAATCTGTTTCCTTCTACAAATGATTGCCCCCTGGTGGATCATCATCGTAATATCTTTTGCCACCTGTGGTATTATCGGCAAAACAGGAAAAATAGCCTTCTGGCAATCTTTCCTTGCTATTTTCTTACTTTGGATCGGCTATGCCTTATTCAAAAGCCTGCCTAACGACAATGTACTTGCTGGCCGTGTGGCGGTAATGACGGGCATAAAAATTTGGTGGGCATTGTTATTAGTTACGGGTATTTTAAGCGGCCTGGTGGCCGGAATTAGCGGTTATTGCGGCTATCAGTTCCGCATGGCGATGCTGGCCAAAAAAACTGACGAAAAAATAGCATAATGCTTTGTACTTTTGCCTTGTGAATTTAACCGCTAAAGAGATTTTCTCTGTAAAAGATAGTCATACATTTAACAACCTTGCCCTAAATGTTTTTAAATTACAGGCCCAAAATTGCAATGTTTATCGCGAATATATCTTTCATCTGGGTGTTGATGCTGATCAAGTAACCGAAATTGCACAGATTCCCTTTTTGCCCATCAGCTTTTTTAAAAGCCATGCTGTTCTGAACAGTAATCAACCTGTAGAAATTACTTTCAGCAGTTCGGGTACAACAGGTATGAGCCAAAGCAGTCATCATGTAACCGATGTTAAGTTATATGAACAAAGTTACCTGCAGGCTTTTGCACGGTTTTATGGCGATGTAACCGAATATTGTTTCCTGGCACTGTTACCCTCCTATCAACAAAGGTCGGGTTCATCGTTAATTTATATGGTAAACGATCTGATCGAAAAGAGCAGCCATCCGCAAAGTGGTTACTTTTTAGATAACCATGAAGATTTGTTACAGACGCTGCTCCATCTGAAATCAAAAAAACAGAAAACAGTTTTAATCGGTGTAACCTATGCCCTGCTTGATTTTATAGAACAATACGACATCGATTTTCCTGATCTTATTGTAATGGAAACCGGAGGAATGAAAGGGAAACGTAAAGAAATGGTACGCGAGGAACTTCATGAGCAATTGACCAAAGGATTTGGCGTGAAAGCTATACATAGCGAATATGGGATGACTGAACTACTATCTCAGGCCTATTCTTTGGGTGAAGGTATTTTCAACTGCCCTGACTGGATGCAGATTTTGATCCGCGACACCAATGATCCTTTGAGTTTAATCGAAACCGGCAGAACAGGCGGCATCAATGTAATCGACCTGGCCAATATCAACTCGTGTTCATTTATTGCGACACAAGATCTGGGCAGAATCAATCCCGATCAAAGTTTTGAAGTATTGGGCCGGTTTGATCATGCCGATATCAGGGGATGCAATCTTTTGGTACAATAATTTTTAATTTACTTTATCTGAGCAACTGGCACACAAACCCGTAGCGATCAGGTTAAGGCGATCTACCTTAAATCCTTTAGGAACTTTTAATGCCGGAATCTTAACCGTATCTAAACAGTAAATTTTATGGCAGTTATCGCAGTTAAAATGTACATGTTCATCATGGTGCTCATGCGCACTGCAACCATCAGAACAGATGGCATAGTTGGCCGTTCCCTGCTGGTCTAAAACCTTATGGATAATCCCTTTTTCTTCAAAAGCCTGCAATACACGGTATAAGGTAACACGGTCTGCATCCTTTCCCATCACCTGCTCTAAATAAGGCTGAGATGTGGCAGAATCCCTCCCACTTAAAATTTCCAGCACCTGCAAACGCGGAGCAGTTCTTTTCAGTCCATTTTTAACCAAAAGTTTTTCGAAACGTGCAGTATTATCTTCCATAGCATTACAAAAATAAGCAATTAATCAATGAGTTTGGCATTTTTGATGGTTATTGGTGGCTTATAACTCGCATCCTTTTCTTCTAATTTTAAAATTCCCTGTACATGAATGGGCTTTTCGGAATAAGGGACCGCATTCGCCATCTCGATCATAATCATCACCGGAATACCATTTTGTCCGCAAAAATAACATTGATTAATGGGCAAGGTGGCCAAAAGAAATTTTTGCTGTTTCTGTCCGCTTTTTATAGGTATCAGGTAACCCGTTAGATCAAATTCCCGATTTTCAAAACGCCTGATTGTTTCTGTAAAAAGGGGCAATAATTCGTTCTTATCCGTCAGTTCAAACTTTACAGAAGCAATTACATCCCAGTTTAAAGATCGCAACTGATCTTTTGCGTTGTGTTTTTGCGTTTGTGCAGTGGCTGTGCAAACTGTAAACAGAAGGAAAATAGTGTACAAATGCTTCATTTTTTTACTGCATCTAAAAGAAAAAAGGTAGACCGGCTATCCCCAGAATCATTGATTATAAATTTTCCCTGAAGCGTAATTGGCGCATCTGTCCAGTTGATGGGTTTTAAAGCCTTTACTTCTATCATTGATGGGATATCGCCCGTACCACAATATGGGCAGGAAGCAACAGGAACCATAGAAAACATAAATTCCTTAAAGCTATTACCAACTTTAGTAGGAATAATATAACCCGGAAGTTGAATTACCTTATTATGCATGGCCTTTAGTGCCGGCGGGAAAACAGCCTGCCAAACCAAGGGTTTTACCTGCTTATCGTATTTTAAACCAATAAGGTTCCAGGTGGAGGTCCGCGTTTCGGTATGAACAGCTACCTGGGCAAATGTGGTTATGGAGATTAAAACCAAAAGTACCGGCATGTATTTCTTCATGATCAATTGAGATTATAGCTGTTTTGCATTTAAAAGAAAAAATTCACTCCTGTCATCGCCTGAATCGTTGATGAGGAAGATACCCCTAAGCTTAATGGGTTTTTCGGTAATGGGGATAGCATTTAACATTTTTACCTGTACCATTGATGGGATATCGCCTGAGCCACAGTAAGGACAAGATGCGATGGGTACGATAGAAAACATAAATTCGCTAAATTTCGACCCTACCTTTGTTGGAATGATGTAACCGGGCAGTTCAATGATCTTGTTGTTTAATGCTTTTAATGCTGGCGGAAAAACACTTCCCCATTTGCGGGGTGCAATTTCGGCATCGTACCTCAGCCCGATTAAATTCCAGGTTGGCGTGCGCATGTCGGTATGTACCTTAACCTGCGCAGCCAATAACTGGTAACCTAAACATAAGAAAACTAAAAAAACCGATTTCTTCATCACTTAACGGTCTTTCGTTAATGTTGCAGCAATATCAACTTTGTAAATCTGCATGGCCGGAATAAGCGAAGCCAAAGCGCCGATGAACAGCCCGATCCAGATCAGATATATTTCTTGCGGAAAAGCGGTAAGTCCTGTTAATTTTGCTTGAGCAGCTTCCTGAAAGATTCCGATGATCTCCAGCGCAGCATGTCCGATCAACAATCCCAAACAGGTACCGATAAACGTTACCAAAACCCCTTCAAACATGACCAAAAAAAACAGCTTAAATTTTGATGCACCTAAACAACGCATAATGGCCAGGTCGTATTTCCGTTCTTTCATTGCATTATAAAGACTGATAAAAATACTCAGCGCAGCAATCCCCATAATAAATATGGCAAACCATCTTAAGGTATCAATTCCAACACCGATAAGCGAAAACAACCTTGCACTTTCCATTGCCGGAGAGGCGGCCTGCATATTGGTGCTCTGGTTAACCATCCGCGGAAAAACAATCACCGACATGGGTGATTTATACTGGATCAATAATGCTGTAATCTGTTTATCGTTAATTTCTTTTGCTTCTGCCGCTGCAGTATGGCTATGGTTTTCGGCATGCTTCTCTTCGTGCATTTTGTACACACTTCCAATATTGGTGAGGATCAGGTTATCGGTTATATTTCCCTGTGGTTTTAAAATTCCCTTAACCTGGTAAGCATGCTGTTTATGTACATCTCCGCTACCGGTTAAACCATGTGCTCCAAAAAAAGAATCGCCAATTTTAAGTCCTGATGTTAGCGCAACTTGACTACCAAGGGTTACTTCTAAATCTTTATGCCAATAACTCCCCTTTTGGATGGATAAGCCGTAAAGGTTCGTGAAAGTACTATCAGTACCCACAATCCGGTAACCACTATAATTGTCGCCCAAGGCCAGTGGAACAGCTCTTTTAACCATGGGATTATGCATTAATTGGTAGGCATCTTTAGCCGGAATATTGCCAGTTGGATTATCCATATGGTAAACACTGCTCAATATCAATTGTAACGGACTTCCTTTTGCCCCCACAACGAGATCGATATCTTTCGCATTATTTTCCAGTTTATTGTTAATCTGTGTAGAAGCCAGAAAAAGAACAGACAGGATGCCTACCCCAAAAGCAACCAAAACGATATTAAGAATGGTTGTTAGCTTATTCCTGAAGAGATTTTTGCTGCTGATTTTAAAGATATTCATTAGAGTAGATAGGTTTTAGTGAGGTGATCCCGAACCCTTGCGTCATGCGTGGCAATAATCAGTGCAGCTCCATTATCTTTAGCCTGGGCAGTCAGCATCTGAATTACCTGATTGGCATTTTCATCATCTAAACTGGAGGTTGGCTCATCGGCAATCAAGAGATCGGGTTTGTTTACCAATGCACGCGCTACCGAAACCCTTTGCAACTGTCCCTGACTTAATTGATCAGGATAATTTTTAGCCAGTTCGCCAATTCCCAGATCAGCTAAAAGCGAGCGGTTTCTTTCCTGATCTATTGGCAAACCCGCCATTACCGCGGCAAGTTCCAGGTTATCAAGCACATCAAGAGAACGGATAAGATGCGGCCTTTGAAAAATGATGCCGATGTGCCTTCCCCTGAACCTATCGAGCTCCTTTACAGACAAATTATATAAATCGGTTCCGTTAATTGAAACTCCACCCTGGCTCGGCTTTAAAAGACCTGAAATAATATTAAGGAGTGTGCTCTTGCCACTACCTGATGCGCCCAGTAAAAGCCATTGCTCCATATCGCCGATTTCCCAACACGGAAACTTCAACCTCCTCCCCTTGTCATAAACATGTGCTAACGAACTTACCCTAATCATGATGTATTCCTTTTTGTGCTTTTTTAATAACCAGATTTTTTATTGCATAACGCCTGTAAAGTTCTATACCATCGTTTGTGCCATGTTTACAAGCAGGGCTTAACATCGAAATAAATAAGAATGCAGGGACAAATAAGATTTTATATTTCATTGATGTAATTGATTATCCAATGGACAGGTTTTAAGCATTCTTAAATTAATATAATGGGCAGCAGCAATGGTAAGCCCACCGATAGGGATTAAAATGGGTTCTAATAATTCAATGCCCGAAAAATGGCCAAAAGCGATGCAGACAAAGCCAGTAACAAGTACCAGAATTGGCATGATACGACGGTGCTGTTTGCGGTATGCGGAACTTAAGCTCCAGATACCAATAACCAATGAAAGGGCAATCATGGTAATTTCAACCCATTCATTAGCTAAAAAACCTATCCCCCATAAAGGCAAAACGGTAATTAAAAATGGCAATGCGGCACAGTGTATGGCGCAAAGTGTTGAGGCCGTAATGCCTATCCGGTCGAGATTGATTTTGTAGATCCTCTGTTTCATTGAAATAAATTTTGTGCCCAAATATAAAAGCAATTTAGTTGCATTTAAAATTTTCAACATTATATTTGCAACATAATTGCATTAAAATGATAAAGAAATTACCCGTAACCGTGTTAAGCGGTTTTTTAGGCAGCGGCAAAACCACGCTGCTCAACGCCATATTAAGAAATAAGCAAGATCTAAAAGTGGCCGTAATTGTAAATGATATGAGTGAGGTAAATGTTGATGCTGCTTTGGTTAAAAATCAGCATGCCTTGTCCAAAACAGATGAAAAACTGGTAGAAATGAGCAATGGCTGTATCTGCTGTACCCTGCGTGAAGACCTGATGATTGAAGTGGAAAGGTTGGCGAAAGAAAACCGGTTCGATTATCTGCTGATTGAAAGTACCGGAATATCCGAACCTATTCCGGTAGCGCAAACCTTTTCCTTTATTGATGAAGCTTCGGGTATTGACCTCAGTAGATTTAGCCAATTAGATACGATGGTAACCGTTGTGGATGCTTATAACTTTTATCAGGATTTTGGCTCGGCAGATAAACTTGCCGACCGTAATATGGTTGATGACTTAGCTGATCAACGCACGATTGTAAATCTACTTACCGACCAGATTGAATTTGCCAACGTTATTTTATTGAACAAAACTGATCTGGTAAGCGATGCCGACCTTCAGGTATTGAAGGCATTGATTGCAAAACTTAACCCTACAGCAAAAATTTATCAAACACTTTTTGGAGAAATAAATCCGGCTTTAATCTTAAATACGGGTTTATTTGATTTTGATTCGGCCTCTGATGGAGCCGGATGGAAAAAAGAATTGGAAGAAGTCCATCAACCTGAAACTGAAGCATACGGAATCAGTTCGACCGTATTCCGCTCCAAAAAGCCTTTTCACCCGGAAAGATTATGGCATTACATCAATAAGGAATTTCCACAGACCATCATCCGGTCGAAGGGGATTTTCTATTTAGCTGCCATGCCTGAACAGGCCATCAATTTCTCGCAAGCGGGTGGTTCTTTACGTATTGATTTGGCTGGAGTATGGTGGGCAAGCATGCCCGGGCACGAACGTGAACAATATGCAGACTATCTGGAGAACAGGACAGAAATTGATGCGGAATGGGACAACGACTTTGGGGACCGCAAAAATGAACTTGTTTTTATCGGACAGGAAATGGATAATGAGGAGCTGAAAAAATCGCTGGAATATTGTCTGTTAACTGATACAGAAATTAAAGATTACAAAACAAAAAACAACTTTAGGAATCCTTTTGAACGTATTTTGGGTTAAATCTAAAAATAAGTAGATGAAATCGATGAAATGGTAGTTTTTTTATGATATTCTTATGTTTTATTTTGTATAAATTTGATTTACCCAATCAAACTCATGCTAATTATGAAACCCTCAGAAGAATTAACTTTGGTTAAAACCCAACTGTATTGTCCGAAGTGTAAAAATTTCGAAACCTATCGGGTACCAAGAGGTTTTATCTTTAAAACCCTGATGCCATGGATTTCGGTTAAGCGGTACAAGTGTTATAAGTGCTTTAATAAGTTTTACGTATTTAATTAGGATCTATCTTGAATGATTAGCGCTTATTTTGGCCGGTTATATAGCAGATATAGCATGACGGCTTAAATAGGTCTGATTTGAGTTAATCCAGAGCGAGTTATAGATACAAAATAAGTAAAGAATACACCAGAAACCGTATGCAATTTGAAAGCCGATTACGTTAAGCCCAATGAGATAAAAATCTTCATTGGGCTTGTAAATATTACCCGGCGATTAAAAGGAAGTAATTTCTTCTGCCTTTTTGTACCACAATAAATTTGTCGTTGATCAAATGCTCGGTACTGAAAACCTGCATCACATCAGCCACTTTTTCTTTGTTTACGGAAACTCCGCCGCCCTGGATCAGTTTTTTAGTTTCGCCTTTAGAAGGAAAAACGTTGGCCTTTTCTGCAAGCAAGGTAGCCGCATCAATCCCTTCAGCTAATTCAGATTTCGATATATTAAATTGTGGAATACCCTCAAACATTTCCAAAACCTGATTTTCGGTTAAAGTTTTTAAAAATGCCAACGATCCATTGCCAAATAAAAACTCAGATGTTTTAATTGCGGCTTCCAAAGCTTCTACCGAGTGGGTTTTTATGGTAATATCTTCAGCCAAAGCTTTTTGAAGGATACGTAAATGCGGTGCAGCATCATGTTCCCTTTCCAGGGCTTCTATTTCTTCCTTATTTTTTAACGTAAAAATACGGATCCATTTTTTTACATCATCATCTGATGCATTTAACCAAAACTGGTAAAATTTATATGGAGAGGTTTTCTCCGGATCGAGCCAAACGGCACCGCTTTCGGTTTTGCCAAATTTAGTTCCATCAGCCTTTTTAATCAATTGTGTAGTAATAGCATAAGCTGTACCCGCATCTTTTCTTCTGATCAACTCTGTTCCGGTAACAATATTACCCCATTGATCGGAGCCGCCCATTTGCACCAAACAGTTTTCGTTTTTCCACAAGTGATAGAAATCGTAACCCTGGATCAACTGGTAACAAAATTCGGTAAAAGACAGACCAGAATCACCTTCCAAACGTCTTTTAACGCTATCTTTTGCCATCATATAGTTTACGGTAATGTGTTTACCTACATCCCTGATAAAGGTAAATAGGTTCATGTCCTTAAACCAATCGGCATTGTTAACCATTACTGCGCCATTTCCACCTTCTTCAAATTTTAAGAATTTAGCCAATTGCTTTTTCATCCCTTTCAGGTTGTGCTCAATCATCTCAGGGGTCTGAAGATTACGTTCATCAGATTTTCCTGATGGATCGCCCACCATACCGGTAGCACCACCAACCAAAGCAAAGGGCTTGTGACCGGCATTTTGAAAATGAATCAGTGTCATGATCTGCGTTAAGTGACCAACGTGCAACGAATCTGCAGTAGGGTCGAACCCGATATAACCAGAAGTCATACCCTCGTTTAACTTTTCCTCCGTATTCGGCATAATATCATGCAGCATGCCACGCCACCTTAACTCTTCAACAAAATTCGTCATTGTACAAACACTTTAATAATGTGCGTGCAAAGATAAAATTTTAGCTTAGTTTAAAGCAAATTAGTTGGTTTTGTAAATCAGTTATCATAATTAAACGCTGCCTTTATAACCATACCAGAAAACATTACCTTGCAGGATGAACTTTTTATCCCATTATTATTTCGACCGGACAAATAATGATGCCAATGTGGTAATGGGAACGGTTTTGCCAGATCTGGTTAAAAATGCGGCAAAAGAGTCCAATTTATACCCTCAGAAGAATGAATTCCTGTTTAAAGGAAATTCAGATGAAGAAAATCTGCTGCTTGGCTGGAAAAGACATTTAGCTGTTGACCTGCTTTTTCATTCGTCAAATTTCTTCCTGGAGAAAACCACTGAGCTTAAACAGCTCATTAAGCCCATTGTCGAAAATACCCCGGTTCGACCATCTTTCCTAGCGCACATCGGCCTGGAGTTATTGTTAGATCATTTATTGGTTGAACATAATTTAATTCAGGTAAAGGATTTTTACGAAAAGCTGAGTGCGGTAAAAAAAGAATCGTTAAGTGATTTCCTAACACACTGTAACCTTAAAAATCCTGAGATATTCTTTAATTTTTTGGAAAAGTTTATCAGCAGCAAATATCTTTTGAGTTACCAGAAGCTAGAAAACATCAGTTATGCCCTGAACCGGATCTGCATGCGGCTTTGGCCTGAAACATTGGATGAAAAACAACTGCAGCAACTTACCTTAGCATTAGGGATTTTTAAAACAGTTTTAGAAAAGGATTTTATGGATATATTTAGGGAGATTGAGGAAAAACTAGTCTAGTCTTGTGTAAACCTTTTTTAAAGTTTGGCATCTTTTAATAAATTATAAATCACTGGAAGTCCATTTTTTATCCATTTCTTTTTCAAAGCTTCCGGAGTAAAATATTCTACCTTATTATTTTCAATTACACAAAGCATAGTTGGATAATAGTTCCGTCGTAAAATTCCAACCTTTTAAAGCTAGCTATCTGACTATTTATATGAACTAGATTCATATTATAAACTCCTTTTATTGTTTCAGGAGAAACTGCATGCCCACCTTCGGAAACCCTTTGCTGAACTCTTGCCTTACAATGTTCAACTGTATCCAGGCATAAATAATTAATTTGAATATGATAACCGGCATCCTCAAATAAATTTAAATAAATCCAATAATATGGATCAGACAAAGGAGTTTCCAGCACAAAATGTTGTTGCCCTGCTATAGCGCTTTTCATTTCATTAATTAATTTCGCCTCCATCATCGCTGTCGCTCTCTTTTTAATCTATTTGCTTTAGGAATTTCCTTCTTCTACAAGTTGGGTTTCGAAATGAATGCGAGTCTCATCTTTGTTGTAAGACCATATTCCTTCAAATTCTTAAGGAAGCATACTTTGAATATAGGTAGATTTACCAGCTCCATTCGGACCTGAAATTACCAAAAGGGTTGGATCAGAATAATCCATACTCAATACGAACCAGATCTGCTTCTTTTACTGCCAAAGTCTTCAATACCTTAACTTTAATTTTTTTTCCAGCTGACGAAATTTCCTGAATCTCTATGCGACCATCACTATATTCTTTATAAACCTGACCTTTAGGAAGCTTATTAGAGAGAATAAGAAACGGCAGATTCCGGCCGAAGTTCTTCGCAAGCAGATTACGCAAAACAAAGATATTTTTCTTGCTTAGTTTCTGTTTCTACATTATCCAGCGCCATAATAGAAATACTTTAATTTAATGCAAAAAATACAAGTTCAATGCCACAAATCAAAAATGAGGAAATCGTTATTAAAGCCTTTGCCTTTACAGAGAGTAGTTTAATAATCATTAAAATCGCAGACTTCATTCGATCAATTTAAATGATTAGATCTATAAATAAAACGGAGTATTTTATATATTTATTTCAACTCGTTTTGAAAACCCCTTTATCCTTTTTCTATCTTTGTGTTATGTCGCTAACTGCAATAAAAGAAGAAATAGATGCCCTGGTGGCCGAATTAAACCAGCACAATTACAACTATTATGTGCTGGCCATGCCTACCATTGGCGATTATGAGTTTGATAAAAAATTAAAGCATCTTGCCGAGCTCGAAAAAGCAAATCCTGATTTTGCCGATCCGAACTCGCCAACCCAGCGTGTAGGTGGCGATATTACCAAAAATTTTGTTACTGTAAAACACAAATACCCCATGTTATCTTTGGGGAATACCTACAATGAACAGGACTTACGCGATTTTGATGAACGCATCCGTAAAGCCATTGGAGACAATTTCCAATATGTATGTGAGTTAAAATTCGATGGCCTGTCTATTAGCCTTACTTACGAAAATGGCAAACTTATACGTGCAGTTACCCGTGGCGATGGCACTAAAGGCGATGATGTGACTAATAACGTAAAAACCATCCATACTATTCCGCATCAGATCAAATCTGCTCCAGCACCTGAACATTTCGAAATCCGTGGCGAGATTTTTATGCACAAGGCGGCTTTTTTACGCTTGAATGCTTTTCGTGAAGAACTTGGTGAAATCCCTTATGCAAATCCCCGTAACTTTGCATCGGGCACGATTAAAATGCAGGATAGCAAGGAAGTGGCCAAACGGCCGTTGGATGGTTTTATCTACTTTTTGTACACAGATAAAAATGAATTTAAAACGCACTGGGAGAGTTTAAATGCGGTAAAAGATTGGGGCTTTCATGTTTGCGAACACAATAAATTAGTGCCAAACATTGATGCAGTGCTTGATTTTATCCACCATTGGGAAAACGAACGTTTTAAATTAAGTTATGATATTGATGGTATTGTAATTAAAGTAAACAGTTATGCACAACAACAGGAATTAGGTTTTACATCTAAATCACCGCGCTGGGCCATTTCATATAAATATAAGGCCGCAGAGGTTGAAACTGTTTTAGAAAAGGTAACCTATCAGGTAGGCAGAACCGGAGCAGTTACGCCAGTTGCCAACCTGAAGCCTGTTTTATTGGCCGGAACCACTGTTAAACGCGCCACTTTGCACAATGCCAACGAAATAGACCGTTTAGATTTGCATGAAGGTGATACAGTTTATGTAGAAAAGGGTGGTGAAATTATCCCGAAGATCATTAAAGTAAATGTAGAGAAAAGGTTACCAGGATCAAAAAAAGTACATTATCTTCATCGTTGCCCTGAATGTGGAACTGAACTGATCAGAAAAGAAGGTGAAGCGGTACACTATTGCCCTAATGATGAAGGTTGTCCGCCACAGATTGTCGGAAAAATTCAGCACTTCATTTCACGGAAGGCCATGAATATTGATGGACTTGGCGACGAAACCATCGAAACCTTTTACAAACATGGCCTAATTAGGCACATCAGTGATCTGTATACTTTACATGAAAAATCAGATCAGCTCAAAACCTTAGACCGCTTTGGAGAACGTTCGATAGAAAATATGCTCACCGGCATTGAAAAATCGAAGGAAATGCCTTTCGAAAAAGTGCTTTTTGGACTAGGTATTCGTTATGTTGGCGAAACAGTAGCAAGAAAAACCGCCGCTGGTGTAAAAAACATCGATAATCTTTGTAATGCTACGGTAGAAGAATTAATCGCCATTGATGAAATCGGGCAGCGCATTGCGGAGAGTATTGTTGAGTATTTTGGAAAATCTGAGCATTTAAAGCAGGTAGAATTATTAAAATTAGCCGGATTACAGTTTGAAATTGAAGAAAAAGTAATAACGCTGGATAGTGATCGACTTATTGGAAAAACATTCGTAATTTCGGGCGTTTTTGAAAGCTTTAGCCGTGATGAGCTTAAGGATATGATTGAGGCCAATGGCGGCAAGATGCTGAGTAGTATTTCGGGCAAATTGGATTACCTTGTTGCAGGCGATAATATGGGGCCATCTAAACTGGAAAAAGCGAATAAACTAAACATTCCGATCATTAGCGATGCTGAGCTATTGGAAATGATAAAATAAAGTGAGAGAAGGATTGAATGAGTGAATGATAAAATGTGGTAAATATGTTATTATTCACTCATTCAAAATTCAATAATTATAAATTAAAATGAACAAATTTCAGGGTACTGGTGTAGCATTGGTTACACCTTTCAACACAGATGGATCAGTTGATTATAATGGTTTAAAAAACCTGATTAATCATCTGGTAGAAGGAGGGATAGATTACCTCGTTTCTTTAGGTACAACCGGCGAAACCGCTACAATGACCAAGGACGAGAAGAAGAAGGTGTGGGCCTTTACTGCTGAAATTAACAACAATAGATTACCCTTGGTTGCAGGTATTGGTGGCAACAACACTTTAGCTGTGGCTGAAGACATTAAATCTTTTGATGCCTCAGGTTACAGTGCAATTTTATCTGTTAGTCCTTATTACAATAAGCCTACCCAGGAAGGAATTTATCAGCACTATAAATATCTGGCTGAAATTTCTCCATTGGACCTCATTTTATATAACGTACCTGGTCGTACCGGAAGCAATATGAGTCCGGAAACAACCTGCAGACTGGCGCATGATTTTAAAAACATTATTGCAACTAAAGAAGCATCAGGAAGCTTTGACCAGTTTAACCAGATTATGAGAGATAAGCCTACGGATTTTCTTTTAATCTCCGGTGATGATCCGGTTACTTTGCCCATGATCGCTTTAGGTGCAGCAGGTATCATCTCCGTAATTGGAAACGCCCTGCCTAAGCAGTTTTCTGATATGGTCAACCTTTGTTTAGCCGGCGATTATAAAACTGCCCTGCCTGCTCATTTAGGTTTAATAGAATTCACCCGTTTGGCTTTTGCAGAAGGTAATCCGGCAGGGATAAAAGCTGCACTAAAGCATTTAGGCGTTTGTGGCGATACAGTAAGGCTGCCATTGGTTAAAGCATCTTCATCTTTAGAACAATTAATTATTGCTGAACTTGATAAAATAATTCAAACGGCTTAATCTCATGATTAAATCGTAAAAAGGCTTCCAGATTCAACATTTGGAAGCCTTTTAAGTTTGGCAACAATTATTTAAACAACATCGGCGTAAACGCTGATAGGTAATCCCGCCAGTTCGACCAGGTATGCCCACCCTCACTTTCTTTATAATCATATTTGAAGCTCATTCCATCAAGCTTGTGTCTAAACTCACTCACATTTTTATATAAGAAATCCGTTTTGCCTATCGCAATCCAATATAAGTTATAGCCATTTTTCTTTTGCGCTTCAAGTTTCAAGTCCAAATCTTTGTAAACAGGGCTTGCTGCACTGGCTGGTGGCAATATCGCCGGAGAAAATAAACCAACATAACCAAAAGTTTTAGGAGAGTTGGCCGATATATACAGGGAATGAAATCCCCCCATTGATAAACCTGCAATGGCCCGTTCATTCTGGATTTTACCGGTACGATAGTTTTTCTCTGTAAAATCGATAATTTCTTTAAAGTAGGATTCCATATCACCATTAAAAACATCAGGTGTCATCATAATCGGTTTATACAGTCCTTTTGAAGATTCTCCCGGTGCAGCGGTGTTACTGGTGTGGCCATTGGTCATCACCACAATCATCGGCCTGGCTTTGCCAGCAGCGATGAGGTTATCTAAGATTTGAGAAGCTCTACCAAGTTGCATCCAGGCTTCTTCATCCCCTCCAACACCATGTAACAGATATAAAACAGGATAATTACCTTTAGATGCTTCATAACCTGGCGGCGTGTAAACAGTAAGTCTGCGACTGGTTTTAAGCCCGGCGGATTGATACCAACGTTTTGCCACCGTTCCATGCGGTACATCTTTAACCATATATAAATCTGCCTTACCATTTCCCACTAAAAACACATTAACAACAGATGATACATCTCTGATCAGGTAAACATTGTTTGGATCCCGAATCTTCAAACCATCAACAATAAAACTGTAACTGTAAAGCTCCGAGGGTAAAACTGCCGAAGTATAGGTCCAAATACTATCTGTTCCCAATTTCATCTCCTGTGTGGATGGAGTGTTTGGCTTCGAAACCAAAAAATCACCCTGTATTTCAACCTTCCTGGCATTTGGTGCTTTAAGTCTGAAAGTAAAAGTACCATCAGGATTCGTTTGTGGTGATATCATTTCTTTCTGACGGCCAAAATTTAAATTTTCCTGGGCATACATGAACTGCGTGCAACCAAGCAACATAAGTAGAATTAGTTTTTTCATGGTAAGGATAAGGGAAGCTTGATGATTTAATTTTGTGTAATAAAAACAATGGCCTCTTCGCATAAAGAGGCCATCTGGTATACTATTTATTTAAAATCGCTTAAGCTTTATTTTTGGCTTCCTGCACTTCTAAACGGATGGCCTGAGCTAAGTTTTTCAGATCCTGCATACCTTTACGTATACGGGTTCCTGCCGCGCTGTTGCCTTTGTTATAAAATTTGTCTGCATCAGCTTCTAAAGCCGCCACTAAACTCTTTACTTCTTCGAATTTTTTCATTTTTAATTACTCCTATGGTTCTTTAAGGTTTTTAGTTTTAATTATCTAATTTAAAGGGTTTAAGGAAATAAAAAAATTTTTGGAACAATAAAAAACAGTCCATTAAACGGCTTTTTTCAACATATGGAGGGTTTATAAACATAAAACCTATAAAAACCACAATCAACCAACTGAAAAACAAGCAATTGCAAAAAAATAACCATAAAAAAAGCCCTTTAAACATATTTAAAGGGCTTTGTAAAATTTATATTGATCTTAAGCCGTAGCGAAAAGATTCTCTTTATAATATCCGTTTTCTAATTTTTCGGCAACTTCGCTAAAAGCATCTAAAGTACGTTGTACATCTTCCAGTGTATGTACAGCTGTTGGGATTAAACGTAATTCGATCATTCCTTTAGGAATTACCGGATATACAACTATTGAACAAAAGATACTATAATTTTCACGTAAATCGAAGGTAATGGCTGTAGCATCAGACAATTCACCCTTTAAGAAAACCGGTGTCACAACTGAATTGGTTACACCTAAATCAAAACCACGTTCTCGAAGCCCTTTTTGCAAGGTTGTCGCAATTTCCCACAATTTATCTTTAAGCTCTGGTTTGCTTTTCAATAACTCTAAACGCTTTAATAAACCAATTACCATTGGCATTGGTAAGGCTTTGGCAAATGTTTGCGAACGCATGTTGTACCTTAAGAAATTGGTAATCTCTTCTGTTGAAGCGACAAAAGCACCGATACCTGCCATTGACTTAGCAAATGTACCAAAGTAAACATCAATGCCTTCAATGCAATCTTGTGCTTCATGAGTACCTGCACCGGTTTTACCCATGGTACCAAAACCATGTGCGTCATCAACCAGGATACGGAATTCAAACTCATTTTTAAGGTCAACAATTTCTTTTAACTTACCTTGGGCGCCACTCATTCCGAAAACACCTTCGGTAATTAAAAGAATACCACCTCCGGATTCTTTCGTTAACTTGGTAGCACGTTCCAATTGTTTACGGGCACTGTCAATATCATTGTGCTGATAAACAAATCTTTTACCCATATGCAACCGAAGCCCGTCAATAATACAGGCATGTGATTCGGCATCGTAAACAATTACATCATTACGATCAACAAGGGTATCAATAATTGATACCATCCCCTGATAACCATAATTTAATAAAAATGCATCAGGTTTACCAACAAAAGCGGCCAGTTCCTGCTCCAACTGCTCGTGAAATTTAGAATTTCCACTCATCATGCGGGCCCCCATAGGGTAAGCCATACCATATTGAGCTGCAGCTTCTTCATCTGCTTTTCTAACTTCAGGGTGATTGGCTAAGCCTAAGTAATTGTTTAAACTCCAAACCAAATGCTCTTTTCCTTTGAACTGCATGTGTGGTGCAATTTCTCCCTCTAATTTTGGAAATGAGAAATACCCATGAGACCATTTCTGGTGTTGGCCAAGTGGCCCCATGTGCTTTGCTATCTTATCAAATATATCCAATGTATGTATGTGTTTTTATGATGAAATTTTGCGAATTTAAGCTTTATTCGTCTTAAAATCAACCCAATGATTTTTCAAGTCTCGAATTAAGATATTTGTGCGCTAATTTTATGCCAAAAAAGCCCCGATTTTACAACGGGGCTTTATAATTATATTTGGTTTGTTTTAATCAACGTTATCGTGCAGAAAAGAATTATTAGGTCTGATCTCTGTACCACCATCCTGGTCGCTGCTTAAAGTGAACCTGCTTACCTGTGATTCTGAAGAATGCTGAACCTGTTGTAACTGCATTTGTTTGCGTTTGTACGCAGGTTCGTTTTCCAGCTCCTGTAAACCATTGGTTGTGCGCAATTTCATGCTCAAATCTTTTAAACGCAGAATACGTTCTTTAGATTTTTTCAATTGCTCTTCCATTGATTCGTCACTTTTGTCGTCATCTAATCCAACAACCGGCATTTCTATTTCTGGCTCGGGCTGCGGCATAGGCGCTGCTTTAGCTACCGGTGTTTCGAATACAAAATTAGTTTCAGCTAATTTAACTTCGAATTCAAATCCGGTTTCTTTTGCTTCTTCTACCTGGGGCTCTTCTTCAATTAAAGTATGGCGAACCACATTACTTTCCGGTTCCTGAACTTTTTGAGGCTCAGATTTATTGAACATACCACCAAAAAGGTCTGCTTGCGAAACTTCTTCCTTGGTTTTTAAAACAGGTTCATAAGATGGTGCTGCTTTAGGCTGGATAAAAGAATTTACCGGCTCAACAGGGCGAATAAGCGGTGCTTCTTCTGGTGTTAAAAGTGATATTTTCTTTTTATTTTTTTCTTCATGCACACGCTCTTCTGAGGTTTGGAAACCTGTTGCGATGATGGTTACAGAAAGTTTATCGCTTAAAGATTCGTCAGTACAGTTACCCCATATCAAGTCTGCTGATAAACCAGCTTTCTCCTGAATATAGTCTGTAATGATCGAAACCTCATCCATCGTTACCTCGCGTAAACCAGAGCTGATATTTAATAAAATATAACGGGCACCTTCAATTTCGTTATCTTTTAACAATGGAGAAGCCAAAGCTCCCTCTACTGCCTGCAATGCACGGTCTTCGCCCTCAGCAGCGAAACTACCCATGATGGCTACGCCGCTATCTTTCATTACGGTACGCACATCTTTAAAATCCACGTTGATATAACCCGGAACTGTAATAATCTCTGCAATGCCTTTTGCAGCGGTGGTTAAAATATCATCGGCCTGGCCAAAGGCAGAACCCAAGGTCAAGTTTCCGAAGATTTCGCGCAGGCGATCGTTTGAGATCACCAGGTAAGAATCTACATATTTTTTCAACTCTTCCATTCCTTCGTCAGCCTGCAGTCTACGTCTTTTTCCTTCGAAAGAGAACGGCGTAGTAATGATGGCTACAGTTAAAATGTCAAGTTCTTTAGCTGCTTTCGCAATGATTGGAGAAGCGCCTGTTCCGGTACCACCACCCATTCCTGCTGTAATAAAAAGCATTTTGGTGGTACTGCCTAACATGGCCTTTATATCATCTATATTTTCTATAGCTGAGTTTTTACCAACTTCAGGAATAGAACCAGCACCCATTCCTTCGGTTAAACTAGCGCCTAATTGTACCTTGTTAGGGATCGGGCTAGATTCCAAAGCCTGGGCATCTGTATTACAAATAATAAAATCCACACCAGTAATACCAGACAGGTACATATGGTTCACTGCGTTGCCGCCACCACCTCCAACACCAATAACTTTGATGATTGAAGATTTATCTTTTAACATTTCGAACTGCATATCTTTATGAATCAGTTGTTTAAAAATTTTAAATTCTGTTCATTACTCCATGTAATATTAACACTTTTTCAACAGACGTTTTCCACAAGTGTTAAGAATGTGGAAAACTCTTTCTTTGTTGAAAAATAATTAGCTTTTCAGGTAATCTTCATCACTCACATTCATGTCATCCTGAATGAAAGTTCTGGTTTTTGCCAGTAATTTATCAAACAAACCTGGTCCACGTTTCTCTTTCTCTTTGGCTGTTTTTGGTTTTTCTACAAAAACACCCGGTTGTTTCATTTCTTCAATTAACTCTTCAGCTTTTTGAATTCCTTTAATCAGCAAACCTACACTGGTTGCATACATAGGGCTTTTCAGATCATCGTAAATGGCTTTAGGCATATCTTCATATTTAGATAAATGCTCGTTCGGATAACCGATACGGCAATCTAAACCGGTTACATATTCAACCGCCTGAGATAAGTGTTTTAATAAGGCACCACCACCGGTAATTACAATACCACCGATCAGTTTTTTCTCATATCCGGAAGATTTGATTTCGTAGTATACGTGTTCAATAATTTCTTCCATACGTGCCTGGATAACATAAGCCAGGTTTTTAACCGAAATTTCTTTTGGTTCGCGGCCACGTAAACCAGGCACACAAATAATTTCGTTTTCTTTATTCTCTTCAGCCAGTGCCGAACCGAAACGCGTTTTCAGCAACTCAGCCTGGTTGCGCATCACAGAACATCCTTCTCTGATATCTTCGGTAACACTATTACCACCAAAAGGGATCACTGCTGTATGACGGATGATACCTTCGTGGAAAATAGCAATATCTGTAGTACCACCACCAATATCAACCAAGGCAATACCAGCTTCTTTTTCTTCCTCGCTCAACACCGATTCGGATGAAGCCAATGGCTCAAGAATTAAATCCTGGGCTTGCAAGCCTGCATTGTTTACACATTTGATGATATTTTTTACAGCCGTAACCTGACCAGAGATGATATGGAAGTTAGCTTCAAGGCGAACCCCCGCCATACCTATCGGATCCTTAATTCCAGGCTCGTTATCAATGGTAAATTCTTGCGGCAATACGTGTATGATCTCCTCACCAGGAGGCATAACCAGCTTAAACATATCATCAATTAACTTATCGATATCTTTTTTACCGATCTCGTTGTTTAATTCTCTTCTTGTTAAAATTCCTCTATGCTGCAAGCTCTTAATGTGCTGACCAGCGATCCCCACATTTACCACCTGTATTTCTACATTGGATTGTCCGCTTGCCACCTCAACTGCCTGTGCAATGCCCTGTACTGTTTTTTGAATGTTAGAGACTACTCCGCGCGTTACTCCCGCCGATTCTGCCTTGCCTATTCCTAAGATTTCTATCTTACCGTGTTGTGTTCTACGGCCAACGATAACACAAATTTTTGTAGTACCGATATCCAATCCTACTACGATGGGCGACTGACTGGTAAATTTTGCCTTGTCCATATTCGTTAATTTTGCTGAGTTTTATACTGTTTTTCCAGGGCTTTGATTTCTTTCTCTCTTGCTTCTTTCTCTTTTTTCAATTGCGCCTCAGATTTTGCCGGCTTTGGCTGTGTTGTTGCCGTTTGCTTCGGCTTTTCTTTTTTATCCGCAGGCTTCGTTTCCTTCGGTTTTATAGCTGACGTAACCGCCGGCTTTTTTACTTCTGTTTTAACTGGTGTTGTTTTTTTCGGCTCTACTTTTTTAGGCTCAGTTTTTTTTACTTCAACCTTTTTTGGTTCAACCTTTCGAACTTCAGTTTTTTTGGGTTCTTCTTTTTTCTCTTGACCGGCTTCAGGGCGATCATCCATTGCAGCAACAATTGTACTTCTGATTAATGAGTCGGTTACACTTCGTTGTATCCTCAAACTATCTGCCGCAGAAATTGTTTTGGCTTTTTTTCTTAATTCTGTAGAATCTCTTCTTTCGCAAACAATCTGGTTTGTATACTTAATATTGATTGTTCTATAAGTGTCCCAACCTACCTGAGGCATTGCTTTTTTATAAAACAGCAACAGGTTTTTCATTTTCTTTTCAAGTGAATCGGCATTACCTAAAATAATACGCTGATTACCAACTCTTGGTATCAGCTCGATATCATTTTTCTGATTTACCACAACCTGCTCAATCTGAGAATCCCAGAGTGTATCTTTTTTAATGAATTGTGCCGTTTTATATAAATCTCTTGCCAGTTGCGTATGCAAAGTATCTACCCTACTGCCAAAAACTTCTGTAATATGCCCTGTTGCCACCAGCACGTTAGCTGTGAAGTTTGATGAAACAGGCATTTTCAGTCCATCATTATCAATATAAAAGTCTTGCCCATTCTCATTTAAAATGCGAAGAATAGGCTGACGCTGTTTTACCTCAATGTGCAATACTCCATCCATCTCTACATATACTTTGGCAAAACCGATGTAAGGGTTAGACTGCAGTTTTTTCTCGATTTTATGGATATTGATATTTTCGATATTTCGACCTAAGAGCATACCTTGATCTTCTTTCAAAATAGCATCGATCTCTTCGCGTTCTATAAAATTATCTGCCCCGGGAATCAGAATCTTAACATCGGTACATTTAACGGTCTGTTTCTTCACATTGATAAAACCCAAAAGCACCACCACTCCTGCCAGGCTGATCAGCCAGGCAAAGCCGGTAAAAATTGCGCTCCAGTTTATCCGTTTAAGCATTGTTCAAAGTATTTTTTAGCGGATCGACAATCGTGTCGATATCTCCCGCACCTACTGTTAAAATTAATTCAGGTTTTGTGTCCTTAACATACTGAACCACAAAATCTTTTCCCCATATTTTTTTATCTCTCAAAGTAATTTTATCCAATAAAAACTGAGCATTTATCCCTTCAAGGGGCAATTCTCTTGCGGGATAAATCTCCAGTAATATCAGTTCATCAACAGTGCTTAAAACTTTTGCAAATTCATCTGCAAAATCCCTTGTCCTGGTGAACAGGTGAGGCTGAAAAATTACCGTTAATTTTTTATCAGGATATAATTGCCTTACTGCATCAAAGCAAGCCCTCAACTCTTCAGGATGATGTGCATAATCATCAATATAAATTTGATTGCCATTATTTACAATATATTCAAAGCGGCGTTTAACACCCTTAAAATTTGCAACGGCCTGCTTCACTTTTTCTTTGTTAATACCCAATTGTAAGGCAATAGCAATGGCAACGGTTGTATTTTCTACGTTGTGCTTACCAGGAAGCATTAAACTGATATCTTTTATGCTATGCGTGTTATCCCTATAATCGAAAACAAATTTCGAGCCTTCTACCCTTAAATTTTCTGCTTTTGATGTAGCTGTTGAACTTGCGGCATAACTGATACTATTGTCCAATGGCAATCCTTCATGCGCATAAAGTACACCTTCGGCTTTGAGCTGGCCGGCAAATAAACGGAAAGATTCTTCGAGATGGCTTTTATCTCCGTAAATATCCAAATGATCGGCATCCATTGACGTCACCACAGCTACATCAGGATGCAGCGTGAGAAACGAACGGTCGTATTCATCAGCCTCTACCACTACCACATTATTTTCTCCAAAAAGCACATTAGTATTGTAGTTGCTGGTTATACCACCTAAAAACGCAGTACAATCATAACCAGTATCTTTTAAAACATGTGCTACAATAGATGATGTTGTGGTTTTACCATGTGTGCCTGCAACAGCAATACAGAACATTCCTTTGCTGATGATCCCTAAAACTTCTGAGCGTTTTTTAAGCGTAAAACCTTTATCTATAAAGTGGTTTAAAATTTTTGAATCTTTTGGAATCGCGGGTGTATAAACCACCAGCATATCATCCTGATGATCCAAAAATTCATTCGGCAATGCAGCGGTTTCATCAAGATAGGTAATCAAAATCCCCTCCTGTGTTAACGCTTCTGTCAGCTTTGTTCTGGTTTTATCATAACCGCAAACTACCTGTCCGCGTTTAGCAAAATAACGGGCAAGCGCACTCATGCCGATACCACCGATACCCACAAAGAAAACCCTATTTATTTTACTTAATTCCATTTTTCTAGTTAAAAGCAGAAAGACCAAAGCTTAAAGCTGCCTTTCTGCCGTTTTTTTTATTTTATATCGCTTTTAAGTTATTTTGCACCTCGCAATGAAGACCTGTCTTTGCTTTGGTCTTTTAGCTTCAGACTTTTACCTTTAAGCTTGTTTAATCAATTTCAATACTTCGCCGGCAATCATTTCATCTGCCTTTGGCAATGCCATTTTAGCCAAATTCTGAGCTAACGTTTCGCACTGTTCTTTATTCGTTAATAATGCCAGCGCTTCCTTTACCAGCGTATCTTCTGCTGAACGATCGTTAATTAATACTGCGGCTCCATTTTTAACCAGGGCCATGGCATTTTTAGTCTGATGGTCTTCTGCTACATTTGGCGAAGGCACCAGGATCACTGGTTTTTTAATTAAACAAAGTTCTGCTATGGTTCCCGCCCCTGCCCGGCTGATGATTACATCAGCAGCAGCATAAGCCAGATCCATTTTGTTTAAAAACTCCAGAATCCTAACATTGGGATGGTATTCTAAACCCAATCTTTCTATAATCCCTTTGTAATAATACTTACCCGTTTGCCAGATCACCTGTACATCTTGCGCCAGAATCTCAGGCAGGTGTTTTTCCACTGCCTTGTTCAGCGTTCCCGCCCCTAAACTTCCACCGGTAACCATAATAGTCTTTTTTAATGGATCGAGTTTTAATAGTTCGGCACCCTGAAAATGTTTACCTTTAATATCAACCACTTCCTGGCGGACCGGATTTCCTGTTTTCAAAATCCTATCGGCTGGAAAAAACTGATCCATTCCATCAAAGGCGACACAGATTTTCGAAGCTTTTTTACCTAACCATTTATTGGTTATCCCTGCATAAGAATTCTGTTCCTGGATGAGGTAAGGAATTCCCTTTAACGAAGCCGCGTATAACAGTGGCCCTGAAGCATAACCACCAACCCCTACTACAGCATCGGGCTTAAAATCATTGATAATCTGCATGGCTTTACGCACACTACCGATTACCTTGAGCGGAAGTGCCAGATTTTTAATAATCGAGCCGCGCTGCATCCCGCTAATATTTAAACCTATAATTTTATATCCGGCTGCAGGAACTTTTTCCATTTCCATGCGGCCTATTGCACCCACAAATAAGATTTCACAAGTTGGCACCATGCGTTTTAGCGCATTGGCTATGGCTACGGCGGGAAAAATGTGCCCGCCGGTGCCACCACCTGATATGATAATTTTTGGGGAATTATTCATTTTAATTATTTATCTGTTTTTACCACTAAGTGCACTGAGTTCTCACAGAGGGCACTGAGTTTTAATTTTTAACCGCAAAGCGCGCAAAGTTTTCGCAAAGCGCACTAAGTATATTTTATCACCAGGGCACTTGGACACAACGTATTTTAGGGCCTTGGTTTAACTTTTCAAACTTTAAATTCCCTAAAAATTCCAACTCTCAACCCTACACCTTCAACCTTCCTACCTTCAACCTTATTAAGCCATAGCAGGTATCTCTCCAACTATCACTTTATTTTTTACTTTTTCCTTATCCTCTTTTGTTGCTGCACTCGCATTTTCTTCTACATCGCGGCTTACACTCAAAATAATGCCGAAGGCCACACTGGTAAAAATCATTGAGGTACCGCCCATGCTTACCAATGGCAACGGAACCCCGGTTACCGGCCCCAAACCTACCGCTACGGCCATGTTGGCAAAAGCCTGAATGGTGAGACTGAAGCTAAGCCCGGCAGCCAGCAGCGCACCAAAGGCCTTGGGGGCCCGCGTTACGATTTTGATACATCGGTATAAAAGCACCAGGTATAGTATCATGATTACAATTCCTCCCACAGTTCCCCATTCTTCAATAATAATGGCGAAAATAAAATCGGAATACGGGTGTGGTAGGAAATTGCGTTGCGTACTATTACCTGGTCCTTTACCAAAAACACCACCAGTAGCCAAGGCAATTTTTGCCTGATCTGCCTGGAAAGTTTTATCTGAATGCTGCATTTCCGGATGCATAAACGTATTGATACGCGACATGTAGGTTTTTCTCCTTGGTCCCAAAAAGAAAACGAACAATAACAGGACAAAACCTCCTGCACAAACAATCGCGATCTGTTTAATACTGATCCTACCGATAATCAACAGCAATATACTTACACCAAACAACATTAATGCTGTAGATAAATTGGCCAGTGCGATTAAAACAAATACCACACAAACCGACCCCATAATTGGTATAAATGATTCTTTTACGTTTTTAATATTTTCTTGCTTTTTGGTGAGCATCCGGGCCAAAAAGGTAATTAATGCCAGTTTCGCCAAATCTGAAGTTTGAAAAGTTAATCCAATTACCGGAATTTTAACCCACCTCGAAGCATCGTTTAAGTTGGTACCAAATATTAGGGTATAAAACAACAACGGAATGGTTACAATCATCAGCACCTTCGAAATACCTGCATAATAGCGGTAATCAAGCAGGTGGGCAATATAAATCATACCTATACCCAGCAATACAAAAATAAGGTGTTTGGTAAGCAACAGTTTTTCTACAGCTTCTCCTTTTTTATAGGCCAAAGTACCTGTTGCGCTATACACAGCCATTACTGATATAAGCGAAAGCAGGATGATGATCAACCAGATCCATCTATCTCCTTTTGTTTTATTAAGTAGTGCCTGCAACATATATTGAGCCTCCTTTTATAATTCTCTAACGGCCGCTTTAAACTGGTTACCGCGGTCTTCGTAATTTTTAAACAAATCAAAACTTGCACAGGCAGGCGATAATAATACCGCATCGCCACGTTTAGCTAAATGGAAAGCAATCTGTGCCGCTTCTTCTGCAGAAAAAGTATTTACAATGATCTCAACGTCATCCTCAAAAGCATCGTGAATACGTTTATTATCCTTACCCAAGCATACAATGGCTTTTACTTTACTTTTAACCAGATCCTTCAGCATATTGTAATCGTTACCTTTATCAACACCGCCCATAATCAGCACTACATCGCTGGTCATACTTTCTAAAGCATACCAGGTAGAGTTTACATTGGTGGCTTTACTATCGTTGATAAAATCGATACCAGAAATTTTGGCTACATGTTCTAACCTGTGCTCAATATTCTTGAAATTACCCATGCTCTCGCGAATGGACTCATTTCTTAACTCTAAAACTTTAGACACAATGCCTGAGGCCATAGAATTGTAAATGTTGTGCTTGCCTTGTAAGGCTAAATCTAAAATAGACATGGTTAGTTGGTTATTAGGTTCTGTAAGGATATGTAAAGTATTCTCTTCTAAATAAGCACCGGTTTCTACCGGCTTAACAATAGAAAAAGGATAGGTTTTGGCAAGCGGTTTAGTAATCGCCATGGCTTTTAAGCTCTCTTCATCGTCTGCACAATAAATGAAAACATCATCTGCGGTCTGGTTTTGAACGATACGCATTTTCGATGCGGCATAATTCTCCAGTTTATAATCGTACCGGTCTAAATGATCGGGTGTAATGTTTAACAGAACGGCAATGTCTGCCTTAAACTGAAACATATCGTCAAGCATAAAACTCGAGATTTCCAGCACGTAATATTCATAATCTTCAGTAGCCACCTGTGCAGCAAAACTCTGTCCGATGTTACCGGCCAACCCTACATTTAAGCCCGCATTTTTTAGGATATGATAGGTTAACAAACTTGTGGTTGATTTACCGTTGGAACCTGTAATACAAATGGTTTTGGCGTTGGTATATCTTTTGGCGAACTCAATTTCCGAAATCACGGGAATACCTTTAGCTACCAGCTTTTTAACCATTGGCGCTGTTGGCGGAATACCCGGACTTTTAATGACTTCCGTTGCATTCAGAATCAATTCTTCGGTATGCTTTTCAGATTCGAAGGCTACACCCAGCTTTTCTAATGCAGTTTTATACTGATCAGCAATTACACCATAATCTGAAACAAACACCTCGAAACCTTTAGCCTGTGCAAGCTTTGCTGCGCCTACCCCACTTTCGCCGGCACCAAGAATAACCACACGAACCTGCCCGGTCATTGCTGACTTCGTATTGCCCGATGTGATATTATTTGTGCTCATTGTATTATTTCTTTTTAGTATTAAGTAATTAGTATCAGGTATCAAGACACTACTATTATATTTTGATTTTTTATTTTATTTTTTTTCTTTTCTACTTAAACCTTACACCCCCCACCTTTAAACCTTCTACTTTGAACTACCTTAATTTCAATGTTACTATGGTCATAATCGCAAGCATGATTCCAATAATCCAGAAGCGGGTTACAATTTTGGCTTCATGATATCCTTTTTTCTGGTAGTGGTGATGCAAAGGCGACATCAGGAAAATCCTCCGGCCTTCACCAAATTTCTTCTTGGTGTATTTGAAGTAAGAAACCTGCATAATTACGGATACCAGTTCTACCAGGAATATTCCGCATAAAATCGGGATCAAAAGCTCCTTACGGATCATCAGTGCAAATGCGGCAATGATACCCCCAATAGCCAAACTTCCGGTATCGCCCATAAAAATCTGGGCAGGATAAGAGTTGTACCAAAGAAATCCCACACATGCACCAACAAATGCCCCGGCAAAAATCATCAGCTCTGCTGAATTGGGGATATACATAATATTCAGGTAATCGGCCATGATCGTATTACCCGATACATAAGCCAAAATCCCTAAGGTAATGCCAATTACAGCAGATGTACCCGTAGCAAGTCCATCAATACCATCGGTTATATTGGCCCCATTTGAAACCGCTGTAATGATAAATACGGTAAAAATGAGGAATATAATAAATGCATATTTCTGATAATCGCCACCTAAAAACTTCAATACCTTCGCATAATCGAACTCATTGTTCTTATAAAACGGCATATTGGTTTTGGTCGATTTTACATCCTGTGTATAATAAAATGTCTCGCCTTTCTGACGCAATACCATCGGAACTGTAGAAGTACTTTTAACATTATCCTGAACAGTTTCTCTCACTACAATATTAGGATGAAAATACATGGTGGTGCCAACAATCAAACCCAAACCTACCTGACCAACAACTTTAAAGCGACCTGCTAAACCTTCCTTATTTTTCTTGAATACTTTAATATAATCATCCAAAAATCCGATCGCCCCCATCCAGATGGTCGTAATAATCATCAGGATGACGTAGATATTGGAAATATTGGCAAATAATAATGTCGGGATAAGAATACCCAGTAAAATAATGATCCCACCCATTGTTGGCGTACCTTGTTTCTGCATCTGGCCTTCTAAACCCAAATTTCTTACGGTTTCTCCAACCTGTTTTTTATGCAGATAATCAATTAACCTGCGACCGTAAACGGTGGTGATGACCAATGAAAGAATAATAGAGATAGAGGCACGGAAAGTGATGTACTGAAACAACCTTAACCCAGGTATATCATAATGCTTATGCAGGTATTCGAATAATAAATATAACATTAGCTGATTGGTTTTAATTGTTCAAGTAAAATTTCTTTATCATCAAAATGGTTCCTTACGCCATTAATCTCCTGGTATTTCTCGTGTCCTTTACCCGCAACGAGAATAATATCTCCTGGCTGCGCTAAATGACAGGCCGTTTTTATTGCTTCTTTTCTGTCTAAAATGGATAATGTTTTACGTTTATTTGTAGGCGAAACGCCAGCTTCCATATCATTAATAATGGTTTGGGCATCTTCCGTACGTGGATTATCAGATGTGAGAATCACCTTATCGCTCCAATCGCAGGCTACCTGGGCCATAATTGGCCGTTTGGTTTTGTCACGGTCTCCGCCGCACCCAATTACCGTAATCACCTGTTCGGTTCCTTTGCGGATATTGGCAATGGTACTCAATACATTCTGAACGGCATCCGGCGTATGCGCATAATCTACAATACCAATAATCTTATCGGCAGAAGTGATATAATCAAACCTTCCTTCAGCACCCGATAAACGGCTCAACATTGTCAGCACCTTTAATTTATCCTGCTCCAATAAAATTGCAGTTCCATAAACAGCCAATAGGTTATAGGCATTAAAAGAGCCTACCAGCTTAAAGTAAACATCCTCGTTATCGATATCCAGATGCAAGCCACTGAACTGGTTTTCAATAATTTTTGCTTTAAAATCGGCCAGTTGTTTAAGGGCATAGGTCTTTTTATGTGCTTTGGTATTCTGCAACATCACCATACCATTTTTATCGTCGATATTGGTCAATGCAAATGCCGTTTTAGGCAGCATATCAAAAAATGCTTTTTTGGCCTTCAGGTAAGCATCAAAAGTTTTATGAAAATCTAAATGATCATGCGTTAAATTCGAAAACACTCCTCCGGAGAAAGTCAAGCCTTCGATCCGGTGTTGTGATACTGCATGCGAACTCACCTCCATAAAACAATAATCGCAGCCTGCGTTTACCATATCTCTTAAAAGCTGGTTCAAGGCAATTGGGTTTGGTGTAGTATGCGTAGCCGGCACCACAGTATCATTGATATAATTCTCTACGGTTGATAATAGCCCGGTTTTGAAACCCAGATCTTTAAATAATTTAAAAAGAATGGTTGCAATGGTGGTTTTTCCGTTTGTTCCGGTAATACCGATCAGTTTTAAATCAGCTGATGGATTCTCAAAATAATTACCGGCCATGATTCCCAAAGCCACCGAAGTATTTTCTACCTTAACATAAGTAACCGTATAATCATCGATTTCCGGAAGATTTTCACAGATAATTACAGCTGCGCCTTGCTGAATGGTTTGCTCAATAAACTGGTGCCCATCAGCCAACGTACCTACTATTGCAAAAAAGATATCATCCTTACCTACTTTACGCGAATCGAAATTCAGTGCATTGATCTGCCTATCAGTTTTACCAACCAATTCTTTAATCGTTACGCCATAAAGTAAATCTTGTAATTGCATTCCTTTTTTATTTTTTTAGTATCAAGTATTGAGAATCAAGTATCAAGATCCCAAACCTTTTACCTTAAACCTTACACCCTAATTCAACTCTATCTGTACACCTAATCCTTTGCCCACTTTTGTACCTGCCGCTATAGACTGACTGATTACTTTTCCAGATCCGAAAACCTTTGTTTTTAAACCAGCGTTACCTAAAAGGTACAGGGCATCTTTCAGTCCCATCCCTGCCACATTCGGCATTACACCTTTACGCTCGTTATTTTCCTGGAAAATTGTTCCGGCACTGGTATCTATAATATTGTAATACTCGGATTTAGAAGCAAAAAGCGGTTTAAATCCAAATGCTTTATATACCTTCTGAGTTGCCTTACTCTGACCGGCTTTTGTAGGCGGTGTTCCGGTATTACCAACCAGGCGGGTAGGCACATCATTATACATCTGCATGTCGCTGGCGTAAATACGATCGGCAATTTCCCTGAAAACCGGTCCGGAAACTAATGCCCCGTAATAAGCGCCTTTTGGATCATTAATTACCACGATCATAGAATATTTTGGCTTGTTAGCAGGAAAATAACCTACAAAAGAAGCCTGATATTGCTTATTTGCTTTATATCCTTTATTAGCATCAGCCACCTGAGCTGTACCTGTTTTACCTGCAATCGGATATAACGGATTGTAAACAATCTGCTTACCGCTGCCTTCAGTTACCACGCCTTCCAGCATCTTTTTGATCTTGCTCAACGTAACATCAGAACAGATTTTTTCATTAATTACCCTGGCTTTAAATTGCTCAATCGGGTTGCCCAGCCTTCTAATCTCTTTCACAAAAATTGGCGCCACCATTTTACCATTATTGGCCACCGCATTATAAAGCGATAACATTTTTAATGGCGTTAATTGCATTTCATAACCATAGGCCATTTGCGGCAGGGTCATGTTCTTATTCCAACTTTTATTAGTCACCGGATTTTTTACTGCGGGCCTGGCTTCACCCGGAATTTGTAATCCCATTTTTTCATGCAAATGCCAATCATACAAATGATCGGTAAACTTTTTAGGGTTTGCGCCATATTTACTATTAATGAGATAGGCGATTGCCGCATTGGATGATTGTTCAAAAGCTTTTTTAACCGTTACCACACCAATGCTTCCATGAGAATCTTTAATGGTATGCCCTGGAATTTTATAGGTACCCGTTCCAACCATGGTATTGGTATCAACCAGTTCATCCTCCAGCAAAGCCATATAGGAAGCTAGTTTAAAAGTTGAACCCGGATCCTGATTACCTGCAATGGCATAATTAAATTTCTCTTTATAAACTCCTTCTTCTACTTTAGAGAAATTGGCCACTGCACGGATTTCACCCGTTGCCACTTCCATCACAATCACCGCACCATGATCGGCCTGCGATTTGATCAACTGCTTCTCTAAGGCACTCTGCGCCAGATCCTGCATATTCACATCAATAGTTGAAATGATATCGGCACCATCTTTCGGCGCCACTTCTGCTTCTTCATTTACCGGGATATAAACCCCGCCCGCAATGCGCTGCATCAGTCTTTTTCCGGTTTCGCCATTGATATATTCTTTATAGGCACCTTCTAAACCTACACCATTAGCCACATTTTCGTTTTTATAACCGATGGTACGGGCAGCTAACGCCTGAAAAGGAAGAATGCGTTTGTTTTGCTGAACAGCGATTAAACCGCCACTGAATTTACCGATGTTATATAATGGAAAAGTTCTGATGGTTTTAAGATCGGCATAACCTACTTTACGGTGAATCAGCAAATAGCGCGCACTATCCTGACGACCTTTACGCAGGTAACGTGCATATTCTTTTGCCGTTTTATCCTGAAAAATCTGCGATAATTTATATCCCAGCGAGTCTACTTTTTCATTAAATATCTTATCATCTGCAATCCCCCCGGCAAACATGTCCATCCGCAGCTCGTACTCGGGTACCGAAGTAGCCAGCAAACTACCATCGTTAGAATAAATATTACCACGGGTAGCCTCTACATTTACGTAACGTGTAGAAAGACTATCTGCCATAGCTTTCCATTTTTTTCCCTGCACAAACTGCACCTGACCGAGGCGTAAAAATACCGCGAAAGCAAAAAGCACAATTAAGCCAAATGCCAGATATACACGAAGCAAGATGTTTGCTCTAATATTCATCGCTTTTAACAATTATTTTTTTTGGTGGTTCAATCAGTTCTTTTATTCCAAGGGTATCTACCTTTTTGGCAACCTCAGTCAATTTACTCTTGAACATCAGGTCGGCTTTAAGGGATTTATACTCCCATCTTAATTCTTTTACTTCTTTATTTAATTTATCAATACGGCGTACATTATTTACCGCAAAATGGCTATTGGCGATATAAATCATCCCTAAAAATGCCAGGAAGCACAAATAAGGCAAGGCATCAGTTGCCGCCTCTTTACTTACCAATCCATCATTAAAAAGCTTGCTGATAAAGGAATTGCTATCCATTTTTTCTTCAGCAGTTTTCGGCTTTTTAGGCGCAGCTTTTAACTCCGGCTCAGGTCCAACTTCCTCTTCTTCTATCTCCTCTCTAAACCTGTTCATATTTTTTCTGCAATTCTAAGTTTCGCACTGCGGGCACGATTGTTTTGCGCAATCTCCTCATCAGTAGCCACAATCGCTTTACGCGTAATTACATTAAATGGCTTTTGTTGATTTCCGAAGAAATCTTTTTCCACCTCACCCTGAAATTTTCCTTTCGCCATGAAGTTTTTAACCGGCCTGTCTTCTAACGAATGATAAGACATGACCACCAAACGACCAGCAGGTTTTAACACTTCAGCAGCTTGTTGCAAAAAATCTTCAAGTACCTGAATCTCTGCATTCACCTCTATCCTAAGCGACTGAAAAACCTGCGCCAGGTATTTATTTTCTTTTCCTTTGGGGATATAAGCAGCTATAGCCGATTTCAGGCTATTGATATCACTAAATGGCTGTTCTAAACGCGCAGTCACAATAGCACGCGCTAAAGATTTCGCATTTTTAACCTCACCGTAAATGCCAAATATCTTATGCAGCTTATCTTCAGTATAGGTATTCAATATTTCAGCAGCAGTTAAATTACGATGCCGATCCATACGCATATCCAAATCGGCGTTATAACGAATTGAAAAACCACGTTCAGGCACATTAAACTGATGAGACGAAACACCCAGATCAGCCAGAATACCATCAACCTGCCTAAAACCTTTTAAACGAAGGTTATTTTTCAGAAAACCAAAATTCTGATCGATAAAAATAAATCGATCGTCAGCAGGAACATTTGCCTGAGCATCGGGATCCTGATCAAAGGCAATTAGCCTTCCATTCGGACCAAGATGTTTTAAAATTTCTTTAGAATGACCACCACCACCAAAGGTTACATCAACATACACTCCATCAGGCTTAATATTTAAACCATCCATACAAGGCTGCAACATCACAGGCACATGGTAATTATTCTCCATCGCCCCCCCCTTTCTTATCACCCATTACCTTTTGGGCAAGACTGGCAAAATTAGCCGGCACATCATCAAAAATATCTTCGTAAGATTTTTTATCCCAAACCTCAATACGATCTAACTGGCAGGCCAACACCAGATCACTACCAATACCTGCATAATCGACCAGCGATTTAGGCAAAAGCACCCGACCGGCAGCATCAAGCGAAAGCTCGGTTGCACCACGCGTAAAAGCCCTGACAAAGGCCCGGTTTTCCTGATCGTAAATATTAAGCTTAGACAGATCAGCCATAACAGCATCCCAAACTTTCTTCGGATAGATGACCAGATTTTTCTCAAAACCACGGTTGATGATCAACCCTTCTTTCTCGGATTCAGGCAATTGTTTCTTAAGCGCAGCAGGTACCATAAGGCGGCCCTTTGCGTCAAGTTTACAATCAAATTCTCCTAAAAGTTGGGTCATAGTGGTATCTACACTTTTTATCTAGTGTAAAAGTAAATAGTTCTACCACTTTTTACCACTTTTTACCACAAAAAAGTTTTCCACATCTTTTTTGTTACAACAATGGCTGTACAATATAACTACAATAGCCTTATCTGCACAACATAAAAACCATTAACAACTGATAATAAGCAGGTTAAAAACAAATTAAAAAAAGGTGTCACGGTAGCCCATTTTTTCTGCATAAACTTAAATCACTTTAAAATGAGTACCTTAATAAGGGCATCACGATTAATATATTTTTAATTATTGATGCTCTAACAACCAAACATTGCATTAATTAAAAATATCATCAACTAATGCAGTGAACATAAAAAATGGATCGTCATTGGCTTAACCTCTCACTTTCCAAAAGCTTCTTAATACACCTTATTTAGACTTATTAAATATAATTTGCACAATTACAATTAAAACGATTTCTTTGTGAGAATAAAACAGGCTAAAATTTATCTCGGCATAACTGCGCTCAGAAATGAAATCAGAACAGCACTTAAAAAAATTAAACTGGGCAAAACACCAAAAAAGGTGGTTTGGTAAATGGCATCTTTATATTGGTATTATTGCTGGTGCAATTGTCGCTTTTGTAGGCCTTACAGGCAGTATTCTTGTTTTTCAGGACGAAATTGACCGGGCTTTAAATCCAGATCTATTTAAAGTAATGGCTCAGAAGCAAAAATTGCCGGTTGAAGAAATCGTACCAATCATAAAGAGGAACTATCCTAAGCTGAAGATTGATTACCTGATGCTAAATAACTTCAAAAACCCCAATGAAGCTTATAGCCTACTGAACCTAAAAAGTAACGAGGAAACTTTTATTAATCCCTATACCGGGAAAATAGGCGGCAAAAGAATTCATACGGGTTCTTTTATTCATATCGTTACCGAACTGCACCGAACATTGCTGATCCCGGTAGCCGGAAGATATATTTGCGGACTTGCCTCACTCTGCATTTTGATCCTGACCATTTCGGGCCTTCGTTTATGGATCCCAAAGAAATGGAAGCAATTAAAATCGGTGCTCACCGTAAGGATTAAGGGATCATTTAAGCGGCAAAATTACGATTGGCACAATTCACTCGGTTTTTATTCTTCTCCAATTGTAGCGATATTGAGCCTTACCGGTTTTTCTATTACTTTTTCTACGCTTGTTATTCCACTGTTGTTTTTACTAAGCGGAAAATCGCCTCAGGGCGTCGCCCAGCTCTTAGGGGCTAAATCGGCATGGCATGCACAGGCCATACCCCTTCCGCTAACGCAGGTTGTTGCTGTAGTAAAGGAAAAAATGCCAGAAGGTTATATTGGTGGAATAGCCTTCCCAGCGAATAAAACAGGTACTTACCGTTTAGATATGCTGAGCGGAAACCTGCCCAAACAAGGAAAAAGAGAAATGTTGGTTATTGATCAATATACGGGTAAAGTATTGTTGAACAGCCGCAAGGATTTCCCCAACGTTGGCAATGCTTATTTGGGCTGGTTAACCCCCATTCATTACGGCAGTTTCGGCGGTCGGCCAACCCAGTTTATGGCACTTATTGCCGGCTTAATGCCTTTAGCACTTTTTATTACCGGTTTCATCATCTGGTGGCCGCGTTATCAAAAACAAAAAAAGGGTAAAAAACATAAAAAATATCACGCAGCTTTAGAAGAGACATCGGAAATTCCGTTAACCGGAAAAGAATTAAAACCTGCAAAAATCAATATACCACTGCCTAAACTCGGCGAATATTTTGTGATTAATTTTAAATCGGGGTTAAAATATGCCTTGATTATTCTCCCGATCAGTTTTATGATGGGTGCGCTCTACGGACTGCCCTCTGGAATCATGATCCAGCCAGCTGTTTTTGTAGTGGCTTTTAGCTGTGTGATCGTCTGTTTAAATTTCATTTGTGCGTTGCTAACTGAAATATTCAATATTTTGTTTTTACTGCCGTTTAAAAAAGGAAGCCATAAAGTAACGCGGTATTTTGCACTATCAACCGGATTCTTAATCTGTTATTTAGCTGTTTATATTATACTATTAAACACCGGGCTGGAAGTTTTTTAGCCTAAATGGAACAATTGACCTCACAGAAAAAAATATGCCGTTTAACAAAAAGGCCCTGCAACAAATTATTTGCAAGGCCTTTTAATATTATCGTGCTATCGCTTATCCGTTAATGGCTTTAACCCCCGGTAATTCTTTACCTTCCATATATTCGAGTAAAGCACCACCACCGGTAGACACATAACTTACTTCGTCTTCCATCCCAAATTTGGCAATCGCAGCAGCTGAATCGCCACCACCGATCAATGAAAAAGCACCGTTATCTTTTGTAGCTGCTACAACCGCTTCAGCTACAGCTTTAGTTCCTACCTGGAAGTTTTCCATTTCGAACACACCCATCGGTCCATTCCATAGCAAAGTTTTAGAGTTTTTAATTACATCCTGAAACAGCTCAACCGTTTTCGGACCGATATCCAATCCCATCCAGTCTGCAGGAATCTGTCCTGAGGTTACATCTTTTTTATCGGCATCATTTGCAAATTTATCTGCAATTACCGTATCAACAGGCAAAATCAGGTTTACTCCTTTTGCTTTCGCTTTTTCGATCAGTTCTAAAGAAAGCTCTTGTTTGTCAGCTTCTAACAATGATGTACCGATCTCTCCACCCTGTGCTTTAGCAAAAGTGTAAGCCATACCACCACCAATAATCAGGTTATCTACCTTATCTAACAACTTCTCGATCAAAAGAATCTTATCAGATACTTTAGCACCGCCCATAATGGCCGTAAAAGGTCTTTCTGCGTGATTCAGAATTTTCTCTGCATTTTCTACTTCCGAGGCCATTAAATAACCGAAATATTTTGCATCTGGAATAAACTGCGCAATAATTGAAGTTGAAGCATGCGCACGGTGTGCTGTACCAAAGGCATCGTTAACATAAACGTCACCCAGTTTTGATAATTTCTCAGCAAAAGCGACATCACCCTTTTCTTCTTCTTTGTAAAAACGAAGGTTTTCTAATAATAAAACTTCGCCCGATTTTAAATCAGCCGCCTGTTTTACAGCGCTTTCGCCGATACAATCGTCAGCAAACTTTACGTCTACACCAACCAGAGCAGATAAATCAGATAAGATATGTTTCAAGGAATATTTATCGGCAGGGCCATCTTTCGGGCGACCTAAGTGAGACATCAAAATAACCGCACCGCCATCTTTTAAAATCTTGCTGATGGTAGGTAATGCAGCCCTGATCCTTTTATCATCGGTAATTTTAAATTCATCATCCAAAGGCACGTTAAAATCTACCCTGATTAATGCTTTTTTATCTTTAAAGTCAAACTGGTCAATGGTGTTCATGTTTTATTATTTTTGATTTAAGTTTAATTTCATTTCATAATGGAAACCGATTCCCGGGATATCAAATTCCGGCGATTCGGTAGAGAAGCCGATTTTTTTATAAAATGCTGCTGCTGTTGAGCGGGCGTTGCACCATAAATAACCGGTTTTATATTCTTTTAAGTATTCGATAGCAAAGGTAACCAGTGCTGCACCATATCCCTTTCCTCCTTCATCCGGATGAGTGGCCATTCCGCGTAACTGATAACCCTCACCTTCTTCAGGAAAAAAATCATTGCGCATAAATGTGGCGATAGATTTTATTTCGCCATCTCTTAAAAAACCCAGGTGAAAGGTATCGTAAGCCAGGTCGCCTTCAAAAACGCAAGCTTCAAGTGGTTTGCCATTCCGTAAAACCAGGCTTCTTAAAGGCAGAACTTCTTCAGGAAGAATAAATTTGACCATATTTTAATTATCATCAGATGACATCCAAAACGGGATATTGCCATTACTTGCACCGAGAACGTTTGCAAAGTTAATAAAGCAATTGAAACCCGCTAATATTAATGCCCAGAAAGTGCTGTAAATTTGAAATAACCCCATTTAACTAACTGTTACGGATAGTGTAACGATTAAATGCATATCATATCAAACAGACATCCGAATTACTTGTTAAATACTAATAACAAGAGTTCAAAAAAGTTATTGCACCATTGGATAGATTAAAAACCAGCTTTTTGATTTCAGCAAACGGCCCGGCCAAAGGGTATCTGCTCATCATATTTCCATAAATAATTACTGAACTCAATGTGATAACAAGATTGAATTGTGAACTTAATGTAGACAAGGTGAGAGAAGAAAACATAAAAACAGTAACCAGGATAGTACTCGGCGCAGGTTTAATAACCGCCGGAATTGGCCATTTAACCTTTGCCCGCAAACCTTTCCAGGCGCAGGTGCCAGATTGGGTACCTTTAAAAAAAGACGATACGGTTGTATATTCGGGTTTTGTTGAAATTGCGTTAGGCACCGCGTTGGTATTAGCACCTAAAAAACACGAAGCTTTGATAGGCAAAATTGCCGCTGGCCTATTCGTTGGTGTTTTCCCGGGAAATATTGCCCAATATACCCACAAGCGTAGCGCATTTGGCCTTAATACGGATAGTAAACGCCTTTTGCGCCTGTTTTTTCAACCCGCGCTGGTTTACTGGGCATTAAAATCAACCCAAAAGCCCTAATTTAACTTGCAGAAAGTGCACCTATTTTTTTTACCACATCGATTAAACGGCTACTGTAACCATATTCGTTATCATACCAACCTACAACTTTAACCAGATCGCCAACAATTGATGTTAATAGCGAATCGAATATACATGAATGCGGATTATTGATAATATCTATCGAAACAATCGGATCTTCGGTATACTGAATAAGGCCTTTCAATTCATTTTCGGCAGCATACCTGAAAGCTGAATTGATTGCTTCGATGGTCGTTTTCTTCTTTAACAGACAGGTAAAATCTGTTAAAGATCCGTTTAAAACCGGAACCCTGATTCCTGCACCTCCTAAACGGCCATCCAATTCGGGAAAGATATGGGTAATGGCCTTTGCTGCCCCTGTAGTAGTGGGGATGATGGAGGATGAAGCTGCTCTTGCCCTACGCAGATCCTTGTGGTTGGCATCATGCAGGTTCTGATCGCCCGTCATGGAATGGATGGTGGTAATGTAACCTTCCTCAACCCCCCAATTATCGTTCAAAATCTTAATCATGGGCGCAATATTATTGGTTGTACAACTCGCATTTGACAATACAGGACTCATTAAATCAATACGATCATCGTTTACGCCCAATACCACCATCGGAATATCATCAGCTGCCGGGGCAGAAATCAAAACCTGTTTGGCACCTGAAGCTATGTGTTTTTCTGCTGAAGATCTGGTCAGGTTCCTGCCGGTACAATCAATTACTAAATCTACACGCAGTGCCGACCACGGCAACTCATCAGCCGCTGCAATGGCAAAAACCGGAATTGAAAGGTTATCAATCACCAATGCATCGGGCTTGGCCGAAACGTTACCTGCAAAAACACCATGAACACTATCATATTTAAACAAATGCGCCATTGTTTTGGCTTCTGCAAGATCGTTAATGGCCACCACATCAAAGCCTTCAGCTAGTGCCAAGCGTAAAAATGTTCTTCCTATTCTACCAAAACCATTTATTGCCAGCCTCATGATTACAAAAATTAGAGCGCAAAATTAGTATTAATTTGCCATAATGAAAGTAAGGTGAACATAACATGGAAATGTGATGATAAAAACCCAATTAAATGCTTTAACCGTGGTTTTTTAAAATCACTTATTAGCCGTTTTTTGATGAAATCAAACAAATCTTAATGACTTTTCTTTCTATACAGCCCAAAGGCAAGCAGTAGACTGAACATTACGCAGAGTCCGATGATCAGGAAAATAAGCATAAAATTCCCGAGGTTTTGAAGCACAATAGTTGCAGCAATCAGTAAAAGATTAAATCCGGCCGTACAAAGTACAATCCAGTTGGGTTTAAGCCCCAAGCGCTCTAAACGATGGTGGATATGATTACGATCTCCCTTAAATGGAGAACGGCCTTTTAAAATACGAATGGTAAATACCCTTAAAGAGTCAAAAATCGGCACAATTAATATGGCCACAGCTATTGCAGGTGCAGAATAAAAGGCAGGTTTACTTCCTGCCGTAAATTTGTTGAGTTCGATAAACTTAATGGCCAGTGCAGCAGAAATAAGTCCGATAATAAGTGCACCGGTATCGCCCATAAATATTTTAGCCGGAAACCAGTTGTACTTTAAAAAGCCTGCAATAGCACCTGCCAGGGCAAAGGCAATAAATGCATAGGGAACCTGTCCCATCCAAGAAAACAAAACACCAAATATCAGGCTTGTTAAGATGCCAATGCTGCCTGCTAAACCGTCTATACCATCAATTAAATTAAAGGCATTATTCAAGAAAATAATCAATGCAATCGAAAAAAGGCTTCCCCAAAGTGGTGCCATATCTTCTATGCCTAGTACACCGTACAAACTGGTTAGACGGAAAGCGCCAAAAAACACCAGGATAAAGGCTACCACAATCTGCAAGGTGAATTTTGTATTGGTATTGGTACCATAAACATCATCTTTTAGCCCCAGGGCTGACAGGATAATACAGGATGCGATTAAAAAATTAGCCTCTTTAAAATTGATTATGGCCGAAAAAAGCAGGATGCTTACGGTAAAACTGCCCACAATAGCCAAGCCACCTAAACGCGAAATATTACGTTTATGGGTTTTACGGTACAGATCGTTCTTATCAAAAAGACCATATTTTAACGAAGTATAAATTACGCTTGGAATACTGATCACCACAGCGGAAAAGGCCAGAATAAATATGGCAATACAGAAATAGTGAGGGTTGGTATTCAGAATATCTTTAAGCAAAGCATGATGACTTGGTATACAAATATAAAGAATGTACCCATAAAAATCAGTGTTAACAGATGTTTAACATGACAAAAGTCAACGGGAAGCAGTTTCTCTGATATTGTTTGGATCTCCATAGGAATAATCATTGCAAAAAGGAATTTTCAGCAGACAGCTTGTCGTCATTTGTTGGAACAGCAATCTTCACAGCAAAGAAAATCTTAATAAAAGGATTAAAACTGGCTGAGTTTGCTTAGTTTTTTCCTCATCAACACAAAAAGCGGGTAAGGCACATGATTTCTCCTTAGGGCTTTGTAATCATCAAAAAGGGCCGCTATCCTGCTCCTTAAAGAGTTGTTACTTATACCACCCGCTCGCATATTAACCATTAAAACCGGCAGATATAATGCCACTATCTGATGGATATAAAAGAACCTTAAGATTAATTCATAATCTGCAGTGGTGCCTAAATCCAGGGAATAACCACCATTTTTTTCAAACAACGATCTTTTCAAATACAACGTGGGGTGTGCGGGCATCCAGCCTTTTTTAAGATCTGCATGGGTATGCTGCTTTGATTTCCACGTTCTGATAATATGATGCGTTTCAGGATGGACGTAATTAAGGTCGCCATAAAGTCCATCTATTTCTGGCCTGTCCATAAAGGTTTTGGCTACTGCAGCCAGTACATCAGCTGCTGCAAACAGATCATCAGCGTTTAAAATCCCTATCACCTCTCCTGTTGCCTTTCCAATGCCTTTATTCAGCGCATCGTACAAACCTTGATCTTTCTCTGAAATAAAATAATCAATGGCAGACTGGTTTTCTTGAATAATCTGCAACGTACTATCTGTCGATCCCCCGTCAATTACAATATATTCCACATCAGCATAAGTTTGCGCCTTTACAGAATTAAAACATGCTTGCAAAAAGTGCTCTCCATTATAAACAACTGTGATGAGGGATATTTTCATGATTAACCAGGAGTTTGCAGCGCTTTAAAGATCTAAAACCTAAACCCGGGTAAATATAAAAATTAAGGAACAATTCACAGAAGGGGATCTGTAAAAGCGCTAAAGAAAATAGCCTAAAGTTTATTTCTTTTTCTGATGATGAGTATGCCGAAGAGCCCTGCTGCTGCACCAAAAAGCCAGGTATGATCATCGAGGTCGCATTCTACCATAGTGAAAGTACCGGCTGAACCATATCTAAATGAGCCAAGCAAACATACCCTGGCACCTAATACATCCAAACCGAGCGTTCCATCGCAAATAACACATGATGAAGCAGTAGCGCTGGGTGTCCAACTACAATAATTAGTAGATAAACCTACTGAAGGCGAGTTATTGAATAGTTGAGATGAACCTAATACCTCAAGTGCGTTAGAAGTATAAACCCTATTATAATAGGGTATGAAACACCCCGAAGCTGAGCCTTGAGCAAAGGAGCATTCATAGGTAAGAAAGATCAAAACGAGCAGGCAAAAACTTTTCATACACCATAAAACTGATGCACTAATTTACGCCTGCCGATAACTACAAACTACGTTCGTTTTGTTCAATAATTATTACTTTCCTCATCAAGCACTTACTACCATTCCTATTTTAGGATGAACAGATATTAGAAAATAATAATTTTAGGCTATTATAACTATATTATTGCTCTCTTACGCACACACAAAAAGCCCGTAATACTAATGGAAACAACCAATATGGAAGTATAATCATCTATAGGTAAATTATTTGGCTGGCTGGCACATGGATAATTTGGATCAGCATCAGCATAATATGCAGGATCATTGTATCTGTAATCTACCTCCTCGTTACTTTCTGCACCACCACTATTACTAACATAATTAGCAGGAAGGGAAGCTGCTGTTGCACACCTGCTACTGTAAGTTGCTGTAATCTCGTTAGCGGCACTATAAGATACATTAGAATTAGTGGCGGCAACATACCTGCTACCCGAAGGGTATATATTTATATAACCGCACCTATAGCCGGCATAACCATTTCCATTAATTATGGGTACAATAGTGGCCGAACTGGAACTATAAACTCTTACAAATTGATCTGAATGCCCATTATAAGTAGCTGTTCCTAAAAATTGTGTTGCGACAGAATTCCCCAAGTTGCAGCCCTTTCCAGTGGTTTGAGCAAATAATAAATTAAAAAAAGATCCTAAAAAAAGGATTGAGATAGACAATAAAAACTTCATAAAAAACCTATGTAGTATTTTTTATACTACAATATTTTGCAAATATTGCAAAATAAGAAGTGATAAATATTGTCCAAAACAGCCTGGTTTTAAAAAAAGACATAAAAAAAATAAACGATAAAGTTGTTTATCTGTGCAATTTGTTACAAAATCTGTTTCAGGAATGTTTAGAGGCATATTTTGAAAAATGCAGTGATCGAAAACTTATTATCAATCTATTGACAATTATCATGAACAAAATGAACAGCCTTTATCAAGCTACACATGCTAACGCCATTTTAATCAATTATCTGGTTACGCATTTATATTGATTTTGATTACACAATATAGTTGATCTGGATCAAAAAAAACTTTATCAGCGAGGCGAAAAAAAAAATATATCAATTTTCATCTTAACTTTGCATGTCATATAAATCAGCCTAATACCTATTATAAATTTCAGATGCGTATTTTTTTTAATTTAGCTCTTATATCTCTTTCTTTAACTTGTTTGTGCGTTGCCAATGGTTTTGCTTCCATACCTGTTTCTTCTGTACCTCCGCCTCCTCAGGGCTGTTTAGTTGGATCGAGAATGTACACGCATTATTTACGTAATGTATATGTGTACGACCCCAATAATTCTAATAATGTAAATGAGTACCGCTATATCTTCGGGTCTGACTACTCCGTACCACAATCATGCGTCAGTGGGGGAAATGTTTTTTCCGGACCTAGCCCAAGTGGTTCCGGCACAGTTCAGATTGGTTGCGATTTAGATAAAACTGATTATGCATCTACCGTGCACAACCCATCTTACGAAAATTTTACTGTAAATTGCCCGTTAGATGATCATATTGGATTGTTGTTAGTTTCCTCTGTTGCATTAACGCTTTTCTATTTTAAAAAGCCCAAACAAGATGCTTCTGATTTAAACCAAATGGCTAAATAAACGCGTATTTTAGCAGTGAAGTTTATTATCGGGTTTCTGTTAATACCATATGATCATCATGCAGCAATCAACAGATAAGATCATAACCGATTTCTAAAACATTTGCATCGAATTATATATCATTCAATCAGTTCCATTATCTACAGAAAAAACCGTACAATTCAGCAAGAACACTTTCCGGTTGATCTATATCAATTTAAAAAACTACCCTGGATTTAATTACGTTTATTAATTAATCTTTAAATTGAAAAATTAAGAATTGAAAGACGCTGTTTATAAGGATCATATAAAATTAAACGTAAGAAAGATCAAATATTTTGCTTTGACGTTTTAGATCGTAATAAGGCACCTCTATTCTAAATTAATTTTTTTTAAGCATCTTTACCGTATATTTTTGCAGGTGTGCCCAACCTTCAATTTACATTCTGACTAAGACTATGATCCCAACAAAAGCAATTTTAAAATTTCTTTGTTTTTTATCTATTAGCATTGCACTAGCCAGCTGTGCTGCCAGAAAGGAACATAGTCTGTTTAATGCTCCAAGTGATATGGTTACCGATACCATTAAACAGGTCTACGTAGTAAATGATCAGGGGATTAGTGATGCCTATTATAAAATAAAGGTGAACGACCAACTGGCCATCCGAAACTTGCAAAACAAGGAATTTGGGGCCAACCCAGCTACCAACAGCAGTACAATGAGTAACCAAACCGCAAGTGGGTCTATTAACAACACCCTTTCTTACCTGGTCGATGTTGACGGTAAGGTAAATCTTCCGGCTATCGGAAAAGTGGCGGTATCAGGCCTCAGCAGAAGGGAAGCAGCCATTAAAATACAGGATTTATATGCTAAACAATTACTTCGCGATCCTATTATAGAACTCAGCGTAGTTAATTTAAAGGTTACTTTATTAGGAGAATTTAGCAGGCAGGGAAATTTTTTACTGGAACGCGAAAACACGACCTTAATTGATATTATTGGTGAAGCGGGAGGTATTAGTAAAACAGCAGACCCTAAAACCCTTAAAATCATCCGTGGTGATAGGAGTCACCCGGAAATCATTTATGTCAATTTGAACGACATTAACAGTTTAGCCAGCAAAAAACTGGTTCTTCAGAATAATGATATTATTGTACTGCAACAAACCAAGAGCTCGGCGCTGAGCGAAAAGCTAACCAGTGTGAATAATATTGTGCAACCTTTTCTTGTTGTAGTTAACCTGGCCGTATTAATCTTTACCCTCACCCGCTAATGGATCAAACTAACCCAACCGAAAATAGAAAGTTAGCCAGCCAGACCATTAACTATTGGAAAATCGCCTTGATTTTTCTCAGCAGATGGTATTGGGTGGCCGGAACAGTGCTGATCAGTTTTGTATTGGCCTGGTTGTATGTTCGGAGTATCACCCCCATCTATATTACTTCTGCCTCACTAAAGTTAGATGACAACCAACAGCAACAAATAAACTCACTTCCTGGATCGCCATTAAATTATCGTCCCTTTAATCAAAACCAGATCCAAACTGAAGGTATTATCATGCGTTCGGAAGAAGTAATTTTAAACGCATTAAAAAACCTGGATTATAAAATCAGTTACTATTTGGAAGGCAGGGTACGTGTAACCGAACTTTACCCCAAACAACCTTTTCAGGTTGATATTCTGACTCAGGATTCGGTTAATTTTAGCAGGGCTACCTATTCTGTTAAACCAATAGATCGCCAAACCTTTGAACTATCAAGTAGCGATGATAACAACAAGGATTTAAAAAAATACCATTACGGACAAGCCGTAAATGCCGGAAATATGGTATTTACCATTAAAACCGAAATCCCTGCCAATGGAAAGTACAGTTTTAAATTTAACGGGATCAGAGATTTGTATGGCAGGGCTGCCGGTGGCTTAAATGTATTTGAACAGGAGAGAAACACCAATATAATGGGGGTTACCCATACCGATAGTAATCCTGTTTTTTCTGCTGATATACTCAACGAAATCATTAAACAATATGTTAAGAATGATGCTACACTTAAAAAACGATCCGCAAAACAAACCATAGATTATCTGGATAGCCAGATTGCATTTTTAGATGAACAGGTGCATAAGGCGGGCAACAAGCTCTCGAGTTTTCAAAGTGACAATAAACTCATTGATCCCAATACCGACAAGCAATTGGGAAGTTCTAAACTCAGCAATCTACAAAACCAGGTTGCAGAATTGCAACTGCAGGAACTTGGCATCCAACAGTTGGAAACACAGGTTAAAAACAATAGAGACCGGATACAACTTAACTTAAACTTAGAGGGTACAAACAGTACACTGTTAACGGGTTTAATTACACAGCTTAATGGACTCATTATCACCAGGGAAAATAAATTACAGAATTTTAATGCCGATGCTCAGCCCATCCAGGATATTAACCGCCAAATTAATGAAGTAAAGCAGGCCATTGTAACCAATATCCGTTTGTTACATGAGCGTAATCAAAAAACCATTAATTACCTGAGGGGACAAATTGGCCAGGCCAACAATACTTTAAGCAGCATTCCGGCCAAACAGAACGATTTTGCCAAACTGCAGAGTAATTTCGACATCAACCAACGCATGTTTTCGATGTTGTTTGAACGAAAACTCTCCGCACAGATCAGTTCTGCTGCAGTAATTTCCGGCGCTACCATTATCAGCCTGGCACAGCCATCTTTCTTTCCGATTTCTCCTGTGCCAAAGAAAATTTATTCTTCTTACCTGTTTATGGGCTTATTTACCGGTCTGGGTTTAATCCTGCTGGTTAGAATATTAAATCCTTATTTATACGATATCGAAACAATTGAGGGTTTAACGGCAACACCTATTATCGGCGTAATTTTAAAATATCCTAAAAAAGTACAGCCAGGCGAAAGTGTTTTATCAATAGAACGTCCAAAATCTATATTTGCCGAATCGGTCAGGTCTGTAAGGACAAACCTGAGTTTCATGGCCAGCGATCAGGATACCAAGGTTATTTGTATTACTTCTGAAGTTTCAGGAGAAGGGAAATCATTCGTTAGTTTAAATCTGGCGGGTACGCTATCCATTATCGATAAAAAGGTAATTCTGATTGCAGCAGATTTGCGTAAATCTAAACTCCACTATGCCTTTGGTTCCGACAATCACATTGGTTTAAGTAATTATCTATCTAAACAGGCTGATTTAGCCGATATTATATTTACAGATGAACGGCACAATATCGATTATATCACTTCTGGCCCGGTACCTCCAAATCCTTCAGAACTCCTCCATCACAAATCGATGGGAATACTGATCGAAAAACTTAGGGAAAGTTACGAGTACATCATTATTGATACTGCGCCGGTTGGCTTGGTTTCAGATTCTGTACCACTCATCAGAAAAGCCGATATCAATCTCTTTATTATCCGTTCAGGCGTTTCTAAATTCAGAGCAGCCACTATTCCCGATCGTTTATCAAAAGAATATGGCCTAAACAATATTGCCATTATCCTAAATTCATTTGGGGATGAAAAATTACATGCAAATATATATACCACCAATTATGCACACAGCAATAGCGGAACATATTATTATTCCAATTATACGGGATATGGAAAAAGCGGCTATTACGATGATGAGAAAAGCTGGTGGGAATTTTGGAAAAAAAAGAGTTAGATCGCTAATAGTTTAGCGCATTTAAACGGAAAAAAAGCGCAGAAATTAAAAAAGATTCAGGATAAGGTTAAGCCAAATGATAGATCAAAATTACAGGTGGTATCCGGTTTATACACATTCGAGAGCAGAAAAAAAAGCGAACGGAGAACTGAAAAGAAAAGGAATCCAAACTTATTTACCACTTAAAAAGGCAGTTAAGCAGTGGAGCGACCGTAAAAAAATCGTAGAAGAGCCCTTGATTAAATCTTATCTATTTGCGTATATTTCGGCGAGAGAATATGCAGAAGTTTTGATGACGAATGGTGTTGCCAGATTTATTTATTTCTCTAACCGGGTCGCTTCTATTCCCGACCAACAAATCCATGACCTTAAGCTCTTGCTCGCTACAGATGCCGATCTGGAACTTATAGATTATGACATTAAACCGGGGGAAAGCGTATTGATTAAGGCAGGGCCTTTTAAAGGCATGAGGGCAGAATTGGTATCGGTACATCATAAACAACGTATTATTTTACGTTTACAGGATATGGGCTATTCGATTAATATCAATACTTCGATAGCTTTTATAGAGCCGATTTTGTAATGAAAATGTAAGAGGGAGGATGGAATGTGGTGTATGTGAGCAAAGATGGCAAAAGTGCCATTAACAGCGTTTAAATGCTGATAAATGGTATTTACGCTTATTTATAAAGACAATTAATCGGTCATTTTTTGAAAAAATCATGTGACTGAAGAGGCGAAGCTGTATCTGGTGCAGAGCATACAGTTTAAATTTATACAAAAAAATGTGTCGCATAGCAGGCATCATCAATAGTAAAAAATCATCTGAAAGCGTTAACCGGCAGGTACAGGCCATGTGCGATAGTATGAAACATGGTGGACCTGATGACTATGGCCTTTATGCTGTTGAAAATATGCCCATATGTTTGGGTAACCGCCGCTTAGCTATTTTAGACCTGAGTTCAGCCGGGCACCAGCCGATGTTGAGCCATAAAGAAGACCTGGTGATTACCTATAACGGAGAAATTTACAATTACCTCCAGATTAAAACCGAATTAATCAATTTAGGTTACATATTTAAGACAAAAACAGATACAGAGGTAATCATCTATGCTTACCAGCACTGGGGAGAAGCAGCTTTTGAAAAATTCGATGGTGTTTTTGCATGCTGTATTTTCGATAAACGGGAACAGTCTGTTTACCTCGTTCGGGATCAAAACGGAATAAAGCCACTTTATTATCATTTTGATCATGAAACTTTAACCTTTGCATCAGAAGTAAAAGCCTTCGCGCATGCAGATATTTTACAAGAAAATGATCATTGGCGGATCTATTATCTTGCTTTTGGCCATATCCCTGAGCCTTACACTACCCTTAAAAATGTGTATAGCCTGGGCAAAGGCTGTTTTCTGAAATATAACATCGGCAGTGCGGAATACACTATCCAATCGTACCATGAGTTTGAAAGCAATATGCGCATTAACAACGAAAGCTACGCGATAGAAAGAATCCGCGAACAGCTTGGTTATTCGATCAAGCAACAAATGATTTCTGATGTTGATTTGGGTGTATTATTCAGCGGCGGTCTTGATTCGAGCATCATTACCATACTGGCCAATCAGTACAATCACAATCACTTATCAAGCATTTCGGCCAATTTTAATGAAATAGATTTTTCAGAAAAAAAACAGCGGAATAGCCTGCTTCAGAAAATGAATATTCAAAAAATTGAGCAGCTTATTACCTATCGCGATTTCGTACAGAATTTCGAAAATGTTTTAGCCGATATGGACCAACCTACAAACGACGGGATCAATACCTGGTTTGTGTGCAAAACAGCAAAAGCACACGGAATAAAAGTGGTGCTCTCGGGTTTAGGTGCCGATGAACTTTTTGGAGGCTACCCATCCTTTGACCGGATACATAAAATACAAAACCTGAATTGGCTGAGTAAAAGCGTGTTACGAAGTATGCGATTCTCTAATAATATTAAGTTTAAACGGCTGTATTACCTTAGTTTAAACTCTCCTATTGGCGAATACCTGTGTTTGAGAGGAGTTTATTCACCTGATGTGATTGCAGATTTACTGGACACTGATATGAAAACAGTTATCGACTGTCTCGAAGAGATTCCCCTTCACCCCAGCATCAAAAAAACCAGTAACGAAACCCGGGCAAGCTGGTATGAGTTTAACATGTATATGCAAAATCAGTTGTTAAAAGATACCGATTTTATGAGCATGAGCCATGGCGTTGAGGTAAGGGTTCCATTTCTGGACAACAATTTTATCAATCTCGTGCTTTCGATCTCCAATGATATCAAGTTCAGTTACGAACAGAAAAAAAAACTCCTGGTAGAAGCTTATAAAGAAGATCTGCCGGTAGAAACCTGGAAAAGATCTAAAATGGGTTTTACCTTTCCTTTTCAGGAATGGATGAGAAAAAGCTGCGACATTGCCGACCCATCACGATATGCAAATAAAAGGGCAAAATCGCTTATACAAAACTTTGGAGAAAACAAATTACACTGGAGTTCTGCATTAGCCTTATACAGAATATATCATGCCAACTAGGGTATTATTTTTAACGCTTAAAACTTTTAGCTTTACCGGTGGCATTGAGAAGGTTTGCAGAAGTTTATCGCGTGTGTTATACGATCTGAGCGAAGAAGAACTTGTTCAATCGACAGTATATTCCATGTATGACAAAAATGCCGACCGCGATTCCAGATACCTGAGCAAAAACCAATTTCGGGGCTTTAACGGAAACAAAGAAAGATTCGTGGTACAATCTTTTTTAAGTGGGCTAAAAGCAGATGTGATCTTGTTAAGTCATATCCATTTGATCAATATTGTTTATTTCATCAAAAAATTACATCCTCATAAAAGAATCTATTTATTGGCCCATGGAATAGAAATCTGGAAAAAGCTTTCAGACACCAAACTTAAGATGTTAAATCAGTTGGATAAAATTATTTGCGTAAGTCAGTTTACAGCAGATAAGATCATGGAAATGCATCACATTCCTTCAGCTCAGCTTGAAGTGTTAAACAATTGCCTTGATCCATTTTATTATCTGCCCGGCGATTACGATAAACCACAGATTTTATTAGATCGATATCATTTAAATCGCAAAAATTTAATTCTGTTCTCCCTGTCCCGGTTGTCTTCCTCAGAAAAATATAAAGGATATGACCATACCATTGAGCTGCTGCCAAAACTATTGGAGGAATACCCCAACCTGGTTTATGTGTTGGCCGGCAAATGGGACCTTGTAGAAAAAAAACGGCTAGATGATTTAATTGCCATAAACCACCTTCAGGAGCATATCAGACTGGTCGGTTTTATTGATGAAGCCGAACTTACCGAACACTTTTTACTGTCTGACGTTTTTATACTCCCGAGTAAAAAAGAAGGATTTGGAATTGTATTTATCGAAGCCATGGCCAGCGGCCTCAGGGTAATTGCAGGGAATAAGGATGGCAGTGTAGATGCCCTTCAAAACGGAGCACTTGGATTATTGGTTGATCCGGATAACCAGGAAGACATACTGTATGGTATTTCTATGCTGTTACAACATCACCAAAGTGATGAGGATAAAAAAAACCTTCAGGAAAAATGTATGCAGGCATTTGGATATAAACAATACTTAAAATCCCTGAGAAACCTGTTGCTTAATGGGAAAATTAGTCCAACTCCGGTTGAAGTTTATTGACAGTATTGAACATGAAAAGTAACCAAAACTGATATGCTTAAAGAAGAGCAAGAGTGGACCATTGAGTCGAAATCTTCTTTATTGGATCTCAAATTACATGAAGTTTGGGCCTATCGCGATCTTCTGGTATTATTGGTCAGGAGAGATTTTGTTTCGTTTTATAAACAGACCATTTTAGGTCCGCTTTGGTTTTTTATCCAGCCCCTGTTTACCACCATCATTTTCACCTTTATCTTTGGCAACCTGGCAGGTATCTCAACCGATAGTTTACCCAAGCCTTTATTTTATATGGCCGGAATTACCGCGTGGAATTACTTTGCCGATTGTTTAACCAAAACCTCATCCGTTTTTAAGGACAATGCAGGCATTTTTGGGAAGGTATATTTCCCCAGATTAATTATGCCGCTCAGTATTGTGGTAAGCAATTTGGTCCGTTTTGCCGTACAGATGGCCTTGTTGCTGATTTTAATGGCTTACTATTATTTTTCAGGTGCTCATTTTGGAATCAGCTGGGCCATTTGCCTCTTCCCTGTCATTATTATATTAATGGCATTATTGGGTTTAGGCGCAGGAATGATCATCTCCGCCATGACCACTAAATATCGGGACCTCGCGTTTCTCATCAGTTTTGGCGTGCAGTTATTGATGTATGCCACTACGGTAATCTATCCGCTCTCTGAAGCCATTAAAAAATACCCTTCGTATGCCTGGATCATTCAGTATAATCCAATGACACCCATTATAGAAACATTCCGTTATGGCTTTCTCGGCGAAGGAAGTTTTAGCTGGTTTAGTTTGGGCTACGCCACAATGGTAACCATAGCTTTACTGTTATTTGGTACGCTGGTTTTTAATAAGGTAGAACGGAATTTTGTAGATACGGTTTAGATGGTTAGAGAGGTTAGTGTTTAGCATACCATATTTGTTTTGAGTTTTACAGAAAATTTCATATATTCATTTCAATCATCCCTTATTTATCCATCTATTAAAATAAGGAAAATGTACACCTATTCATTTGAGAAATTAGAAGTTTGGCAACTTGCGAGAAGTTTAAGAAAATCTATTTATTTGTTAACACCAAAATTTCCGAAGGAAGAAACTTTCGGATTGGTTAGTCAGCTGAAGAGATCTGTTAGCAGCATTGGCGCTTGTTTAGCTGAAGGTTCTGGAAAAATTACACCGAAAGACAAAGCTCACTATACCAATATGGCTTACACTACTACGCTCGAAACATTAAATCATTTAATCGCAGCTTTGGATCTTGATTATATCACACAAGAAGAATATTTATTACATCGATCAAAAATAGAAGACATAACGATTAAACTTAGTGGACTTAGAAATTCACAGATTAACAAGTCTAAACCATAATTAACTAACCACTAACCTTTTTCTGATAAACACTAACCCCCTAAACTCTTGTCGAACATCGCTATAAAAGTAGAAAACCTAAGCAAAGCCTATCAGTTGGGGCAGATTGGCACTGGTACGATCAGTCGCGATCTGGAACGTTGGTATGCGAGGATTCGTGGCAAGGAAGACCCTTTTTTACGCATTGGTGAAAGTAATGATCAACATACCAAAAGTGAAAGCGATGTGGTATGGAGTTTGAAAGATATCAATTTCGAAATTGAACAGGGTGATGCGGTTGGAATCATCGGCAGAAATGGGGCTGGCAAAAGCACTTTACTTAAAATACTCAGCAAGGTGACCGCGCCTACTACCGGTAAAATTTCTGGTCGTGGCCGCATAGCCAGTTTGTTAGAAGTAGGCACAGGTTTTCACCCGGAGTTGAGTGGCCGGGAAAACATCTTTTTAAATGGCGCCATTTTAGGCATGCGAAAAAAAGAAATCCAACGCAAACTGGATGAAATTGTAGATTTTGCCGGGATAGAAAGATATTTGGATACACCGGTAAAACGATATAGCTCCGGGATGTATGTTCGTCTGGCCTTTGCTGTTGCTGCCCATCTGGAAAGTGAAATACTGATTGTAGATGAGGTACTTGCCGTGGGAGATGCCGAATTTCAGAAAAAGTGTTTGGGCAAAATGGGCGAAGTGAGTAAGGGCGAAGGTAGGACGGTATTGTTTGTGAGCCATAATATGGCAAGTGTAAAGCAATTATGCCAAACTGGGTTTTTACTAGCTGACGGAATGATAAAAGAAAGTGGTAAAATTGAAGATGTTAGCAATATTTACCAACTTAATTATGCGAATTCCCTCAATAGTTACTTTTCCGAGGGAATAAGTGATTACGCTGTTGGAGATAGTCATGTAGTACTCAAAGAGCTAAAAATAGTCAATGAAAACATGGAAGATATCAACATCATACATGTATCTACAACTATTGGATTTTTAATTACCTATGAAATAATTGATATTGAATACAAGCCAGATCTTTCGTTTTTATTGTCAACGACGAATGAAGAAAAAGTTTTTCATGCCGTTAAACAAACGAATGACTATACCTTAGGCATCCATAAATGGGTTGTCTGGATACCCAAAGATTTATTAAATGATTTATCATATATTTTTACGCTTGGCATAACGACCTCTAACCCTTTCTACATTCATTTACAACATGATATTTCTTTTGAAGTAATGGAAGATTTTGACTCGGATACACGAAAAGGCAATTATACTGACAAATTTCATGGAGTTGTGAGACCCAGTTTAAATTGGATCAAATTATGATTATCGAGGCATCAACAGAGGCAATAAATAAAGTTACCGAAATTGCAAATGAATTATTCGGTTATAGTAATATTCAAACTATTTTAGAATTTGGTTCCAGATATGGCGAAGACACAATTGAATTCGCTAAAATTTATCCGAGTGCTCAAATTTATGCATTCGAATGTAATCCGAATACTTTGGATAAATGCAGAAAAAACATCGAAGACTATTCTAATATCATCTTAACTGAAAAAGCCATTTCTGACTCAGATGGTAAAGTTTCATTTTTTAAAATAGATAAAAATAAAACGATAACAACATGGGAAGATGGGAATCAAGGTGCTTCATCCATGCTCAAATCATCTGGTCAGTACCCTATAGAGCAATATGTTCAGGAAGAGATAAAAGTTGATAGTATTACTTTAAACACTTTTATTAAAGAAAAAAATATAGCTCAAGTTGACATTCTTTGGATGGATATACAGGGTGCAGAATTAATGGCTCTCCACGGTTTGGAACGAAATATCTCAATAGTGAAGCTTATCCATTTAGAGGTTGAGTTTATGGAAATTTACAAAAACCAACCGTTATTCAAAAAAATCAATAGTTTTTTGAAAAGCAAAAACTTTACCTTAGTTGGTTTCACTAATTATGGTGAATATTCTGGCGATGCAATATTTCTAAATAAAGAATTTGCAACTAAAGTTAAAGTCAGGCAATTATTTGAAAGATTCTCATTGCTACGGCGCAAATCGAAGATTAAAACATTCTTAGCAAGAATTTTTAACAGACTTAAAAAATTATTTTAAAACCCAAATTGATTTGGTAGCCTTTTTAAAAAAGTATAATCCCATTAGTGTAAGTATTTATTTACTACTTCGGCTATTAAAAAAAATCAGGGGATTTCATGAGAACTACAGGATTTACGCACCTAATTTTACAAGTAAAAGGGATTTACTGTTATGGCGACTGTCTGTGTTGAATCCTTTAATCAACTATGATGTTAATTTCCGTAAAAAAATTTTTAGCGAAGTACCAATTGATGTTTTTATTCCCGTATCTATAAAAGATATTCATCACCTGACGCAGGTTATTAATGGGATAAATAAATTTGTAAAACATCCTATCAATAAAATATTTGTTGCGGCAAATCCAGAACAATCTATTCTCAATATTTGTAACAGCCTTAAATTATCTTTTATAGATGAAAAAACGGTTTTGGGTTATGACAAAACAATGATAAAATATATAGTCAATGGTATTGACAGATCTGGCTGGCTCTTTCAACAGCTACTCAAACTAGGTGCAGATAAAGTAGTAGAAATGGATAACTTGTTAGTTATAGATGCAGATACAATATTTATAAAGCCTAAAGTTTTTTTTCATAACCGGAAAGTTATTTTAGACCACTCAACTGAAAGACATATGCCCTATCATATAACTTATAAGAAAATTCTTCATCATGAAACCACTTCTTTACTCTCCTTTATTACGCACTACATGATGTTCAATAAAGAATTTTTAAATAATTTGAAAACCAAAATTGAAATTATTCATAAAAAATCTTGGGATCAGGCTATTCTTGAAAATGTTGATTATAATGATGAATCTGGATTTTCGGAGTATGAACTTTATGGAAATTATTTATTGAACAGCGAGAAAACAAAGATAAAGAGGGAATATTGCTTTAATGCAACCTCTTTCCATGATGCAAATAATAGTTTTACCAAAACTGTATCTATTCATTCCTACGCTCAGATATGATTGGAGTTGAATTACAAGGCAGACTAGGCAATCAGCTATTCCAGTATGCTTTTGCTTACGCTACCGCTAAAAAACTGGGTTCCAGGTTTTATTTTGATAGGCGGCTTCAATCCTTATTTATTCCTAAATATTTTGAACAGACATCAGATATCTTCTATTACCTAGATCAAACTATTTTTTCTGTTAAAGGATTTGATGATTTTTTTTCAGTTTATCTCAAACAAAAATTTTATACCCTGTTAAGAAAAATCCTGAACTATGAGGAAGTTTATATATCTGATCAGTTAGATCCGAAGCTTGAAAGCTTAAAACTGAAAGATCAAAAATTATTTACAGGCTTTTTTCAATCGGAGTATTATTTCGCTGCATACAAGGAAGAAATAAAAGCTAGGTTTACGATTAAAGAAAAATTTCAGACAGATTTTAGAAATATATTTGATGATTTGCCCAGAGGCTACAAATATGTGGTTATTCATGTTAGGCGATCAGATTATTTTCATTATAACATACAATTACCGGCATCTTATTATCACGATGCAATTTCAGCCATTGAAAGTAAAAATAATTACTACATCTTAATTAGCGACGACACAGCATTTTTAGAATCCGAATTTGGATATTTAGATAATAAATATATTTCACGGTCAACAGAAATTATAGATTTTCAGTTTATGATGCATGCTGATATCTGTATTATTTCTAATAGTACTTTCAGTTGGTGGGGAGCTTATTTAAATATTAAAAATGCACGTGTATACGCACCTGACAAATGGTTTCCAGATTTTGGAAAAATAGAATCCCCTTGCGCGATTTTGTTAGCTGAATGGAATCTTATCCGGGTTAACGGCGCGCATTTATAACAGAAATTAAAAAATGAAAACTGTTTCCGTTATTATTCCAACCTATAACAGGGCATTATTCATAAAACAGACCCTGGAAAGTTTTGTACTTCAAAACTATCCAAATATGCTCGAAATTATTGTAGTAAATAATAACTCTACAGATCATACATTAGCTGTAATAAAAGAATTATCCGCAAAATACCCAATAATAAAATATTACGAAGAACAAAGGCAAGGTGTACATTATGCGCGCAACACAGCAATTCAGTATGCAAAAGGCGAGGTATTGTATTATACAGATGATGATATGATTGCGGATCCGGATTTATTAACAAACCTGCTTCAAACTTTCGAAGTTAATGATAAAATTGCAGTAGTGAGTGGGCGGGTATTGCCAAAATGGGCCATTACACCGCCGAACTGGATACTAAAGTATTGCCTGAATGCCCATTTAAGTCTCAATCTGGACGAAACTCCTTTAATTATCTCCGATCAGATGATCAATATTTTTAGTTGTCATGAAGCAATTTTAAAAGAAGCAATTATTAAGGCTGGTGGCTTTAATCCGGAAAATACCAAAGGTGAATGGATTGGAGATGGAGAAACTGGTTTATCCATCAAACTGCTCAATCTGGGTTATTTGCAGGCCTATAATGGTTCATCCATTATTCGCCATATTATTCCCGAGACGAGGATGACGCAACGTTATTTGAATAAAAGGTTCGCCAACCAGGCCAATTGCGATAGTTTTACCATTTACAGGGCCGCCAATGGCTTGAGCAATTCAAAATTGTTCGCTAATATACTTCGTAATTTTATGACTATTTTATATAAATCGTTAGTTACCCCGTGGCACTTTTTAAGGGCCAGGGATAATTGGAGAATTACAATGGCACAGACTTTTTATCACATCAACCGCATTACTTACGACCTAAAGCTGATGACCAGGCCTCAAATGAGAAATCTTGTATTGAGAGATAACTGGATTGACCTCAATAACTAAATGAAAGAAAATATGACATTGAAGTCTATCACATTCTTTATGCTGGTAACCAACCGAGACTGTATGTTTGGAGATTATGGTATTAAAAGCTTTGAAAAAATATACAACAGACTTAACTATATTGAAAAACAAAATTTTAAGTTATTCATTTATTTAAATGCCCTCACTCCAGAAAATCTTAATGAATATGCAATAAAGTGGGCTGCATATCCTTATGTTCAAATATTTGACAATACAGAAAAAATCAGGACTAAAAATTTCGTTGCCGGCGAAACGATTACGTCTCCTGAAGGAATTGATCGTGTAAGAGATGATGTCAATGAAAATTATGATGAACTCTGGACTTCAGAACTTTCCAAATTTAATACAGATTACATTGCAACTGTTGATGCTGATTTTGAGGTTTTAAACCCTGAATTTTATTTTCATTTATTGTTGGCTTTACAAAATCCAGATTGTATACTCGCCAGCACCTGTTATAATGAAACCGCATTTTGTTTTGATAGCTATTCAGGAAGAAATATGCATTTGTATGAACGGAACCACACCTGGTTCTGCATTTACAAAAAAGAAGCATTTCAACTATCCAAAAGATCCCATTTCTATTATGAGGAAATCCGTGATGGTGAAGTGCATGCATTTGATTCTGCGGCCTATTTTCAAAATGAATTAAGAGCATTACCCGGTAAAAGGTTTCATCACCTCCCCTATCAGTATCGGTCAGATTTTATTCATTATGGAGCCGGGTCGAAAAACATTTCTATTAATAAGTTTAACATTTCCTTTTACCGTAAATTAATAATCAGCTGTAAAATTGGCCCTATAAACAGATGGACAAACACAAAAATTATTGGTTTACTGAATAAAATAGCCAGAAAAGTGATCTCAAAAATCTTCTGGAAAAAAATGAATTCAATAAGCGCTGAAAGAAGTAAATTTATTTTTAATCAGGTTTAACTATGATAGAAAGCGTTACCACCGTAGAAGGATTGCTACTCGCACTGATCATCCGTTCAAATTTCCATAAGGAAGGGATAGTTTTCTTTACCCCACAAGATTATTCGCAACAATTGGGATACATGAACCGACCTAAAGGATATGTTATCTCTCCCCATGTCCATAAATTAGTAGAACGGAAAGTAACCCTTACTCAAGAAGTACTATATGTGAAATCCGGCAAAGTACGGGTAGATTTTTATAATGATAATCAGGTTTATCTTGAAAGCAGGACCGTTGAAACCGGAGATGTAATTTTGCTGGCCGCCGGTGGACATGGTTTTGAAATGTTAACATCATCAGAACTTATTGAAATCAAGCAAGGTCCTTACTGTGGGGAAGAAGACAAAGTACGTTTCGATCATATTCCTGACAATATCAAATCATGAACGAAAACTTCAAACTTTACAGTCAGTATTATAACCTGTTGTATTGCGATAAGGATTATCCTGCAGAAGCGGCTTACCTAATTGAACTAATTCGGGAGTATTTCCCTAATGCCAAAAATATCATTGAACTGGGATCTGGCACAGGAAAACATGCATTAATCTTTGCAAAAGAGGGATTCTCTGTATTGGGACTTGAGCTTAGTGAAGATATGCTCAATATTGCAAGGCAGAATAAAAATGAGAGGCTGAAGTTCAAAAAAGCTAACATTTCTGATTTTAAGGTCGATCAGCAGTTTGAAATTGCACTATCGTTATTTCACGTCATCAGTTATTTAACCGATAATACAAGTTTGGTCAAAACTTTTCAACGTGTTCATGAGTCACTTTGTGAAGGCGGATTGTTTATTTTCGATGTTTGGCATACGCCGGCAGTTGTATTCCAGATACCAGAAGAACGGACTAAAAAATTAAGCAACGATCAGATTCAGATTATCAGAAAAGCGACACCATCTATTTTTTCTGAAGAAAATATAGTTGAAGTAAACTATGACATTCTAGTCACTTCCTTAACAGATAAGGGCCAAATATCTATTCAAGAGACCCACCCAATGCGACACTTCTGCAAAAATGAAATTGACCTGCTGGCTTACGCCACAGGGTTTAAAATTTTAAAAAGCGAAGAATTCTTAACCAAAAACACCCCTTCAAATTCGACATGGGGAGTGGCATACGTGCTTAAAAAAATGAATTCATGAACCCGATCCAGGTAAATACGCCCTTACTAAAAGGGAATGAGCTAAAATACCTTTCAGAATGTATAAATACGGGCTGGATAAGCAGCGAAGGACCATTTGTTGCCGCATTTGAAGAAAATTTTAGCACTTACCATAACCGTAAGCATGGAATTGCTGTAAGCAATGGCTCTGCAGCATTAGATATTGCTGTAAAGGCCTTGCACATTGGTGCCGGCGATGAAGTAATTATGCCAACCTTTACCATAATTTCTCCGGCGCAGTCTGTAACCGCTGTTGGTGCCATTCCTGTTTTAGTAGATTCAGATCAGCAAACCTGGAATATGGACGTAACTCAGATAGAAGCAAAAATTACGGCCAAAACAAAAGCAATACTTGTAGTACATATTTATGGTTTACCTGTAGATATGGAACCCGTTCTTCAACTTGCAAAAGCATACAACCTGAAAGTTATAGAAGATGCTGCAGAAATGCACGGACAAACCTATAATGGAAAAAAATGCGGATCATTCGGAGACATCAGTATTTTTAGTTTTTACCCTAATAAACATATTACAACAGGAGAAGGTGGTATGTTGCTAACAGATGACGATCAGTTGGCCGCCAGATGCAAAAAATTGCGTAACCTTTGCTTTGAACCTGATGGGCCAAGATTCGTCCATCATGAATTAGGTTGGAATTACCGGATGACCAATATGCAGGCAGCACTTGGCTTAGCGCAACTGGAACAACTAGAAAAATTTATCAGCATAAAACGGAATATGGGTTCAAACTATCAAAAGGCCCTTGCTTATTTAGAAAGTAAAGAATACCAATTACCTATTCCCAGCACATCATATGCAGAAAATATTTATTGGGTTTTTGGAATAGTGGCACCAACTGAAAATAAAAAACAGGATTTGATTGATCATTTAACAAGATATAAAATCGGTACAAGACCATTTTTCTGGTGTATGCATGAACAACCTGTATTTAAAAAAATGAAATTATTTGGCGGCGAACGTTACCCTGTAGCTGAAAAATTAGCTAGAAATGGCTTTTATCTGCCTAGTGGTTTAGGTTTAACGGTGGATGAGCTCAAAACAATCATAACCTGCATTCATGAAAAAATTGTTTAAAATAGGTGTTTGGCACTACAAGGGCGGGAGTTATGCAAACGGTGGTGCATTTGCTTATACGCAGGCATTACATGAAATTTTAAGTAACAATTCTTTTCCAGATACAGAAATTGTTCATATTGGATACAACATTGATCAAATTTCTTCATTAGGGTCAAATGCATTGTCACTTACTCCCATCCACAGTACCAAATGGCTAAAATTACTCAACTCCGTATGTATCCGGTTACCATTTTACGGGATGAAATTAAGCCATAAAATCAAAAAAAACTATAATAATAAATTAATCAATAAATTAAAGCGGGCCGGAATTGAAGTCATCTACTATATCAACCCAGGAATCGAGATTGACAATTTTCCACATATATCAACTCTTTGGGATCTTGGGCATATTTCTATGTTTGCCTTCCCTGAAGTAAGTATGCACGGAAAGCTTGAAAGCAGAATGGAAAACTTAAATCGCGACATCAATAAAGCACTCATTATTTGTGCAGAATCAGAAGCGGGAAAAAAAGAACTGATCCGTTACTGCCCTGTTAATCCCGACAGAATCCACGTAATACCCATGATTCCTGGCCCGATTGTAAATGTTCAAATTGCCCCCGAGCAGGTAGATTTGCTAGCAAACGACGAATTCTTCATTTATCCGGCCAAGTATTGGCCTCATAAAAATCATTATAATCTGCTGCTTGCTTTTCAAAAATTTACATCTTACTTTCCAGAGGTAAAACTCGTATTTACAGGGGCAAACCAAAATAATATCGATTACATCAATCATGTCATTCAAGACTTAGGTCTCGAAAACAATATTATTCAACTAGGCGTGGTAAACCTACAACAACTGAAATGGCTATATAAAAATGCTGTTTCACTGGTAATGCCAACTTTTTTAGGTCCAACCAACATGCCGTTGGTTGAGGCTTACTATTTGGGATGCAAAGTAATTTGTAGCCGATTAGACGGGCATATTGAGCAACTGGGTGAAGCAGCACGGTATTTTGATCCCTTAAATCCAGACGAAATTTTTGCCCAAATGAAAAACCTTTACGAAGAATCAACTAAATATCAACAAAAAGCTGTAGAAATTCAGTATACCGAAAGCGCGACCATTGCAGCCCTAACTTCTCTTTTTCTGAAAGCAAAGCACATCAAAAGAACTTGGGGTACAGTAGATGAAATTTCATAACTTTGGAAAAAAGGATTTTTTTTATTTCAAGTTCTCTTTGTCCATCAAGTAATGCTGCTGGAGGAAGTATTGTGTTATACCGGCACTTGAAAAGATTTGAACAGGAAGGTTATGAGGTTACCTTTATCAATTGCAGTCCGGTTGATCATGGAAATTCCAACTTCAGACAAATTAATCTCAAAAAAAAATTCTGGCACCCGCCTTTAAGAAAAGTTACTCCTTTGTTAACCAGGGTAAGAACACGTTTTCAGGCAAAATCTTTAATCCAAACTTTTAACTTTACCAAAGGTGATATTTTAATCGGTTTATTAGAAGATTATGTAAGTTACTTAATCTGTTTTCTGGCTAAACAAGCTGATATCCCCTTTTATTTATTTTTCCATGATGATAATATTTTTAACCGGTACTTTAAAGAAAACATCCTCACTAGAAAACAAATCAACAGCATAATTGAAAATTGCAGGCATTTTTTTGTGGTTTCAGAACCAATGAAAGAGGTGATTTCTCTTCATGGCGGGAAAAATGTATCTGTCATTTATCCCATACCTGATGGTGCCTTTGTTGCCCATGGCAAAAGAATAAAACCCGAAAAATTCACTTTTGCTATTTCAGGTATGTTATTACCCTATTTTTTTGAAAAAACAGTCGAAAAAATTAATGATGCAGTTGAAGAAACAGATACAAACCTTACGCTGATCGGTTCTTTTAATCAGGAATACAAAGATTCCTTACAACATAAAATCAAAATTTCTATATATCCAAGATTTGAAAAGCTTTATGACCTGTTCAAATTCCTGGTAGAAGAAACAGATGTAATTATTGTTTTTTATTCTTCAGATACAAATGAGGAAATCAGATCAAGATACAGTTTCCCAAGCAGATTTGTTGAATTCTGCCACCTAGGTAAGCCAATATTGATCATCGCACCCGAATCAGCTGCAATCAGTAAATGGGCCATTAAAAATTCCTGGTTAAGCTATGTTAACAATGAAACAAAAACGGATCTGGTAGGAGTCATAAATAAACTTAAAAATCCGGATTTTAGATTAGCATGTATTAAACAATGCCAGTATTTTGCAGAAAAGGATTTTAATCCGATGATAATACATAACAGGCTAAAATTATTAATAGAAAATAACTGAGTCCGTTAAAATGGACATTAAAGCCTATTTACACCTAAAATGACCAATGATGTTTTCAAATCCTTAATCCCGCTTTTCGAGCAAAAGTCTAATGTGGATTCGATAAGGGATTTTCATGAAAAGGTTAACCTTACCTTCCATAATATTGAAGCAAAATATTATGATAAGATCCATGCTGAAATGTGGATTAACCTTCCCGAACAGATGGAACGCATGATTGACCATCTTTTTGACTGGTTCGACAAACAGAATATACAAAAAATAAAAGTTTTGGATCTCGGTTGTGGAACAGGTCTGGCTGCACAGCTTTTAATAAATTCTTTGGTTGGCAGAAAAATAGCATCTATATTTCTGTTAGATCCCTCCCATGTTATGCTTCAGAAGGCCAAGCAGCGTTCACTAAAATGGAATATTCCTGTAAATTCAGGCTGTGGATACATTGAAGACGTGAAAGAAAAATTCGATCTCATTATCACTTCTTCCGTTCTGCATCATATTCCAAATATTCCGCAATTCATTTCTAACATAGAAAATACATTAAATGCAAACGGCGTTTTTATAAGCCTGCATGATCCCCTTGCGGAGGCAATCAATTCGGAAACTTACCAGAATAGAACAGCACGCCTTAATCAGGCTATAAGGGTTAATTTTCAAAACAGAACGCTTAAACAAAGGATTACAGGAAAAATTAAGCGTATATTAAAGGGAAGTATTAAACCGGAAACCTATATCGCAGAGGTAAATCAAGAACTGATACGCTTAAATATAATTAAAACCCATCTTACTCCAGCAGAAATGTGGAGCATTACCGATATCCACGTAGAAGGGCTACCCTATTCTGCCAATAATGGCATATCTTTAAAAAATCTTGAAGAGTCGGCAAAGGACCTTTCGCTGGCTTATTTTAAAACCTATTGTTTTTTTGGCAAGTTGAAATCTGATTTGCCAGAAGAATATAAAGCTGAAGAAGATGACCTGACTTTAACTGACGATAAATTCGGCAGAAATTTTAATAGCATGTGGATCAGGAAATAAACCGTTTAAACATCCTTTTCATTCTACCTGAATACTATCCTCATTCCGGTGGAGGGATTTCGACATATTATCTGCAACATATCGATTTTATGAGGTCTCATGTTGCAAAAATTAAAGTCGTGGTAGGCAGTGCATATACCCAGTCCTTAGATAGCTTTCTGCATCATGATATAGAAGTCGAATACCTTAAACCCGAACTTTTCCAGAAATATCTGGATCAGTTTAAAAAATTTGATTTTATACCGCACTATAAAAAAGCAATTGCCTCCGCATGGGCCATGTGGGAGCAGGTTAACGCCGGTGCAGGTTTTGATTTGGTAGAATGTACCGATTTTGGACTTGGCTTTATTCCCTGGCTAGTTTACCACAATATTCCTGTTGTAACCCGTTTGCATGGAAGTTCTGGGCAGATTGATCTATATGAACGTGAACTTCAGGAAATTTTGTTTGGAGACCAATGCCGGCAAACAGAATTTTCCTTACTTCAAAAATCAGATGCACTGGTTACTCATAGTCAATCTAACTTTACATTCTGGCAAGATATTTTTCCTCATAAACAGATTAATCTCATCTCACCATTATTTAAAGCAGATTCTACTCCGGCCAAATTTATTCAAAAGGAAAATTTTGCAATTGTATGCAGCCGTATCCAGAAATGGAAAGGTCCGGATATGCTATGCAAGGCGGTGAAAGTATTACCTAAACCATTATTGATCAACTGGTATGGGCGCGACACCATGTTTACCGAAAGCTTATCCCTATCAGATCAACTTCTCGAAAAATTCCCTGAAGTATGGAACCGTATAATAGTTCCCCAGGGTCAAGTTTCCCATCATCAGTTAGCAGACATTCAAAAAAAAGCGAAATTTGCCATTATTCCATCAACTTGGGACATGTATAATTTCACTTGTCTGGAATACATGAGTGTTGGCACGCCAGTAATCTGTTCGGAAGGCGCAGGTGTTTCATCACTTATTGAAAATGGAGTAAATGGTTTTAAATATGCTTCCAATGATCATTTAGCGCTTGCATCGTGTATAGCTGCTGTTAATGATATGAATCAGGTTGCATACGAAAAGATGACCAGCGAAGCATTGAAAACTGTTAAAAACCTGATGCATATAGATATTGTTAAAGACAACATTAATTTACTGGTTCAGGCGATCCAAAAATTTGAAAAAATTGCGCCCAATGTATTTAATCAAGCATTATATCTGCCATCAGATAAAAAATACACCATCGATATTGTTCTAAATCAACAACCATTAGGTAAGCTTTTAAAATATATCGGCAAAAGATTGAAAAATAAAATCATGCGCCAAAGTAACGGATGAAAAATGTAGTGTACAGCTATTTGCATCAATGAAATCTCTAGCACTTTGCATACCTGCTTATAATGCTGCCTGGTGTTTACCAAGATTGTTAATATCGGCCCAAAATCAACATATAAAGTTTGATGAAATTTTGGTATACAATGATTGTAGTTCGGATAATACCCGGGCCGTGGCTTTAGCATATGGTGCAGTTGTTATTGACGGCGATGTGAACCGGGGTTGTTCTTTTGGTAAAAACAAACTTGCCGAATTGGTAAAATCTGAATGGATCCATTTTCATGACGCAGATGATGAATTGCTTCCAAACTTTACCACACTCGCTCACCAATGGATGAATAAAGAGGAATGTCCAGAAGTGGTTCTTTTTAATTATGAGTATCGGGATTACGACACCAATAAATTTATCAGTTTAAGAAAATTCGATAAACACATGCTCGAAACCGATCCAATTAAATATGCCATCACAGAACAGATTAACCCTTTTTGCGGTCTTTATCATAAAACTGCATTTCTGAATGCCGGAGGTTATGATCTAGATCCCAAAGTTTTATACAATGAAGACTGCGCCCTGCATATCTCGCTTGCGCTTCACCAACTTCGCTTTTCATGCGAAGATGAAATAAGCATTATCAATTACAGGATTAATAATTCCATGTCGCAAAGCAACAAAGACAAATGTTTTCAGGCCCAGTTTTATGTAATGGAAAAAACAGCTGGTACCGCTGCTCCTGCCTATTATAAAGATATAGCAAAAAAATTTATAGAAATCGCGACTAATCTGGCCTCAATAAATAATTGGGAAAAAACTAAAGCCTCGTTAATGTTTGCAAAAAAATTAGGCATAAGTTCTGTAACTGTAAATGGGAACATTCTGTTTAATGTAGTTAGCAAATTTAGTCCATTCGCCGCTTTTTGGATCAGAGAAAAAATGATTAGGTTATTAAAACCCAGGTTCAGAAGATGAAAAAACCATTGGTTTCAATAATTATCCCTGCTTATAATGCAGCAAACCATATCGCAGAAACTATACAATCAGCAATTAACCAAACCTGGACAAATAAAGAAATTATTGTAATTGATGATGGATCGACAGATGAGACGCTCAAAATCATAAAGTCATTTGATAACCAGGTGCTAAAGGTTTTTCAGCAAGCCAACAAAGGTGCTGCCGCCACTAGAAACAAAGGACTATCAGAAGCAAAAGGCGAATTTATACAGTTTTTGGATGCAGATGACATTCTTTCTGCCGATAAAATTGAAAAACAGGTGTTAGCCATATACCACTTAACCGATGCTTTAGCCTTATGCAGCACCATTCATTTCGAAGATCAAAAGCTACATACTTCATTTTCACCTTCTCCTTACGAAGAGGATTTTCTGAAAACAAGTGATGAACCAGTTAAGTTTCTAATCAAACTCTGGGGAGGATTTGATGGAAAAGGATCGATGATCCAACCTAATGCATGGCTAATCCCTATGCCGCTGATCAGAAAATCAGGACTATGGAACGAGGAACTAAGCTTAGATGACGATGGCGAATTTTTTACCAGAATAATATTGAATTCAACAGGAATAGTAAAAGTGGATGACGTGTTTAATTATTACAGAAAATTTAGCGGAAATAACAACTTGAGTTCATCACGAAGTTATGACGCATTTAATAGGAACTTCACATCTATTCTCTTAAAAAGAAATGAACTTTTTAAATACTCTATGGATGAGTATGCAAAGCGAGCCATTGCCCGACAGCTTATTTCACTTGCAGTTGCATGTTATCCAAGATATATAAATTTGACAAAAAAAATCATTAAAGAAATTAACAAACTAGGAAAATACAAATACGCGCCAATAAGTGGAGGACCAATAACCAGAAAAATATCTGTTGTAATGGGCTGGAAAACCGCAAGACTAATACAATACATAATTAATCAAAAATGATCGCAATCGTAACATCCTGCATTCACCCGATTCAGAAAGACGGCCTGCCTAAAAGTAGTGTCTCAGTAGCAGACAGGGAAATGCAAACGATTAAAAGCTTAACTGAACTCAGAAAATTTGGTTTTAAAAAAATTATTTTAATTGATAATTCCATCAGTACTTATGATTATGCTAAAATAAGATGTAGTATCTCAGATCATTTACAAATTATATCTTTTAGGCAATACCAGTTTAAAAACAAGGGTATAAATGAACTGCTAATGCTGTTAGCCGTTTTAGAAGAAATACCTGATGACGAATCGATTTTTAAGATTAGCGGAAGATATTACCCTGTAACCGGTTTCTCAACAGCCTTTAATTTATCACACGATTTTAAAATAAAGACCTACAATTACCATCATAAAATTGGTTCCATATCAACAAGAGCTTATTTTGTGAAGAATAAGATAATTTACAAAGCATTTTTATTGAAGGTATTAAATGAACTATTTACTTATCCGCATCGGATTGTAGGTATAAGAAGTTTTTTCAGCAAAATTTCAGCTATTTTAAAACCAGATTTTAATCCTAAATTAAATATTTCAATTGAGTTTGCCGGGGCAAGAATCTTAAAAAAAGATGGATACAAAGTAGAATTAGTTGAAAGAATGGGTATAGAAGGTATCATAGCCGGTGCAAATAAATACGAATTTATTCAGGAGTAATAGATGACCATATTTTTAGCTTTTCTGCAGTCGCCTCATCAATATCCGATCGCAGCTTATAGCTTTTGGGAATACTATATTAAAAATGGGATTAACGAGGCTAAATGTAATTGGATAGAATGTGAAGAAGTGGATTGGGCGAGAGGTTTAATACCCCAGTCAAAAGATCAGCTGGAAGAATGGAAGAGTTTTTCGTGGGAAAAAACTGTAAAGTATATAAAAAAAAATAAGCCAGACTTATTTTTAAGCTATTTATATCCCCAGCAGATAGATGTACTGGCAATTTCCGAAATAAAAAAAATGGGTATTCCGTGCGTTAACTTCTTTTGTGATAACATTAGAATGTTTAAACGCGCGCCCAAAGAATATGCAATATTTGATTTAAATTGGGTTCCCGAATATATGGCAACCACACTTTATCAAAATGCCAAATATCCGTATATCAATCTTCCGATGCCTATGTGGGTCGATTATCAATATCGTGCTCAACCTGCAATAGAAAAAAATGAAATTTCATTTATAGGCTCAAAGGATATCCAAAGGCATTTATTTTTCGAAAAGCTGGTAAAGGAATATCCAAATCTTGAGCTCAATATTTGTGGTACAGGGTGGTTGGAACAAAATGACAACAATCAGGAATTGCGTAATTTCATCTGGAAAAAGGCGAAAAATCAAATTGATTTTATTTCCAGATTTGGAATTAAAACTTATTTAAATAAATTAAAGGATAGCAGAGTTCATCCTGTATTATCGAACGAACTGAAACGCAGATTAAAAGCAAAACCAGATTTTAACAACTATATTAAAATAACTCGTGAAAGCTTGATTACCCTTGGTATAAACCGGTATCCAAGCTTTGATTATCCAATCAACAGGCCAAATACATACTCGCGATTGAGAGATATCGAGGCCCTTATGTACGGTGCGTGTTATTTAACCGAATTGGCGCCAGGCTTAGATCAAATTTATGAGATCGGGAAAGATATTGATGTATTTTCAAATCCTGCAGAACTTTACGAAAAGATTACAGAACTCGAAAAAGATGCCAAAAAGAGGGAAATGATGAGAATAAACGGCCAACTAAAAGCTTTGCATACTTTATCCATACCCAATTCAATAGCTAAAATAATTGCGTATTTTAAATAACTCAATTCTTCACCTGGAGTTCGAATTTAACTTTTCAGTGTACTTTTAAATAAAAACAATTACTAAAATTTAAAAAATAAAGTATTTCAAATTGGCGGGCAGACTCATCATATACTTTAAAAAACCAAATTTAAAAGACCGATGGTTTTGGGGGGATCGTTATTTGCGGTTACTGGTTCATTTTTTCAGAAAAAAAAATATTAGCAGTTTAGAGCGTGTTTTTATAAACCTTTGCAAATCCCTTAAAGTAAAAGAAATATCATACATTAAAAACTTACCCTTTAATAAAATCAGGGAAGAAGATAAAATCATTGTATTGGGGATAGGTAAAAATGTATTGAAAGGCTACAATAGAAAGAACAAAATTATAGCTGGAATAGGTTTAATGACGCATCCAAATGATTGGCCAACCTTGTTTAAAGATTATCCAATAGCAGTTTATCTGCAACATTCTGCATGGACTGCCAATATTTATAGTAAATGGTATGGCGAAAATACCTGTAAAATTTGGCCGGTTGGAATTGATACCAATTACTGGCAACCCCATAAGGCAGCCGAAAGAACTCATGTTCTTATTTATGTAAAGTTCTTATGGCATCAGGAACAGCATAAAAAAGAACTCCTTAATCCGATTATAGATTTTCTTGGTCAAAATGCCATCTCCTATCAACTCATTACCTACGGAGATTACCATATCAAGGCATATAAAGCGTTATTAGCTCATAGTAAAGCCATGATCTTCTTATGCGAGCATGAAAGCCAGGGGCTTGCCTGTCAGGAAGCAATGGCTATGGATGTGCCGATTTTTGCATGGAACCAAGGCCTTTGGTTAGATAAAAACCTCTTGGCTTGGGGCGAAACCGAACCTGTTGCAGCCAGTTCAGTTCCTTATTTCAACTCAACCTGCGGTGATACATTTAAGGATTTTGGAGAATTTAAACTTGGTTTTACAAGTTTTTACACCAAAATCGAGCATGGCTTATTTAGGCCAAGAAACTATATTTTAAATCATCTCACTTTAGAGAAAAGTGCAGAGCGAATGTTAACCATCATTAACGAAGTATATTGATGAAAATTCTGCTGATCATGGATCCAGGAATTGCAGTGCCTCCACCTGATTATGGTGGCCATGAAAGATTGGTGTACATATTTGCAGAGGAGTATACTAATTTAGGACATGAAGTAACCTTATTGGCCGGACCAGATTCAGTCATCTCTGGGAAGGTATACACTTTTGGTGTAAATCATCTACAAAGATCAAAATGGCAAAAGACAAAGGAATTGCTCTTTGTTTGGAAGTTTTTATATCAAAAACGTAAACAATTTGACCTTATTCATAATTTCGGCCGATTAGCCTATCTTATTCCAATATTAAATAGTTCTGTTAAAAAAATAATGACCTATGGTAGACCTGTTGCACAAGCGGGAATTAAAAAGATAACTGCTATGGCCAATCAGCATTTGATATTTACAGCTTGTAGTGATTATTGTGTGGGTACCGGCAATGTGGCCGGAAGATGGGAGACAGTTTACAATGCCATAGATTTCTCCAAATATCAGCTCCGGGAAAATGTTGAAGCCAATGCCCCACTTATGTTTTTAGGCAGATTAGATAAAATTAAAGGACTACATACGGCTATAGAAGTAGCAAAAACGACTAACAATCAACTCTGGATTGGCGGAAATATTCCTGATACAGCAGACAATTATCGATATTATAAAGAAATATTAGAACCTCAATTTGATGGTGAGCAGATTATCTATTTAGGCGCTTTAAATGATGAGCAAAAAAATCATTACCTGGGGAAAGCGAAGGCATTGCTATTTCCAATTGAGTGGGATGAGCCCTTTGGTATGGTAATGATCGAAGCCATGGCCTGCGGAACACCCGTAATTGGCTTTAAAAGAGGTTCGGTACCTGAAGTAATTACAGATGGCAAAAATGGTCTTATTGTTAAAAATAAAAAAGCCATGATTCAGTCCTTACAAAAAATTACATCTATTGATCGAACTGCCTGCAGGGCAATTGCTTTTAAAAAATTCGATATCTCAATTATTGCCAGACAATATCTAAATCTATAAGATGTTCAAAAAACTCGTATCCAGATTTATACCTAACAAATTTATTCAGAAGCTAAAAGATGATTTAGGCGTGCCCTCACAACGGAAAAGTTTGGAGTCACTAAAAAAATTGGGCTTTTATCCTAATTATGTACTCGATATCGGTGCTTATGAAGGAAATTGGGCAATAGATTTCAATCAAACATTCCCCAAGTCTAAAATCATGATGATTGAAGGTCAACCGCAAAAACAAGAGATATTACTGCAAAAGAAAAAACTGCTTCCGGATTCTGAAGTCAAAATTGCGTTGTTAGGGGCCGAAAATAAAACAGTTGAATTCAATATTTATGATACGGCCAGTTCGGTTTATAAGGAAGATAACGAAACGGGAGCGTCGATCGAAGAAATGGAACTGCAATTACTCGATGATATTTTATCAACTACTGTTTTTTGCAAGCCAGATTTTATCAAGATAGATACCCAAGGTTTTGAACTGGAGATACTTAAAGGCGCTACAAAAACGCTTCAATCAGCGAATGCTGTTCTATTGGAAGTTTCATTTCTGCATATCTATAATGGTGCACCTTTGGCTGCCGAAGTGATTGCATTTATGGAAAAAAATAATTTCTTGATCTACGACATTTGCTCGTTGATGAGAAGACCTTATGATAAAGCATTATTTCAATCGGATTTTCTTTTTTTACAAAAGGATTTTTACTTAAGGTCTTCAACTAGGTGGGCCTAATGCAAAAAATAGTACTTGTTACCTCTGGTCAACCGTCACTTAATCCGCGTTTAGTGAAAGAAGCAGATAGTTTGTTTGAAGCGGGGTACGATGTTACAGTTGTCTATTTATATTGGAACAATTGGGGGACTGATTTAGATAAGCAATTACTATCGGAAAAAAAATGGAAGTCAATCCGAGTTGGGGGCGATCCAAAAAGCGCCAAATGGATATACTGGCTAAGTAGAATAAGACACAAACTTGCTCAAGTATCTGCATCTAAATTTGGCTATCATTTTGGCCTACCTGAACAATGCATTGCAAGAGGCAGTCTAAATCTTATGCGTAAGGTTAAGGGTTTTAAAGCAGATTTATATATAGCTCATAATCTAGGCGCATTACCAGCAGCTATATTGGCTGCCAAAACCAACCATGCTAAATGTGGTTTTGATGCGGAAGATTTCCATAGGCAAGAAGTTACTAATAATAACCATTCAAAAGATTTTAAACTCAAAAAACATATCGAGGACAAATATCTGCCAAAGGTAGATTATCTAACTACTGCTAGTCCCTTGATCAGTGAAACTTATAAAAAATTATATCCTGCAATTCATCCAGAAACGATTTTGAATGTTTTTCCATCTGAAAGTAAACGCTTAAAAAAGAAGAAAAAAAATCTGAAACTATTCTGGTTCTCTCAAAATATTGGAAAAAAAAGAGGTTTAGAAGAAGTAATAAGTTCCTTAGCTTATCAAGAGAATGTTGAATTGCACTTACTTGGTTTTAGCATGCCATCAATCAAGGAGTATTTCAGAAAACTATCAGAACAAAGTTGTTTTCGTCCTGAAAATATCTATTACTATTCTCCTATTCCGTCAAACGAAATCATAAAATTTGCTTCTCAATTTGATATTGGTTTGGCTACTGAAACAGGGATACCCTTAAATCGAGACATTTGCTTAACCAACAAAATATTCACCTATATACAATCAGGTCTAGCTATCATTGCATCTGATACGTCTGCGCAAAAATGGCTCTTAGAAAGCTACCCAAAAATGGGCTTCATATATAACAAAGCAGAGGTTAACCATTTAACCAGTATCATTCAAAATTATTTATCAAATCCAGAATTATTGGAAGAACATCAGGCCAACGCTTCGAAATATGCCCATGATGATTTAAACTGGGAGCACGAAGAGAAAAAATTCCTTAAAAAGATTGTAGGTACTATTGGCAAATAAACGACTTTTAATTATTTCTCCCTACTTCCCCCCTGTTAATGCGGCAGACATGCAACGCGTTAGAATGAGCCTGCCTTATTTTAAGGCCCTTGGCTGGGAAGCAGAGGTAATAATGGTACATGAAACCTATGTAGACATGGTTAAGGATACTTTGCTGTTAAAGGCTATACCGAATGAAATAGCTATACATAAAGTAAAAGCTTTACCTAAAAAGTGGACTAGTAAATTTGGTTTGGGTAGTATTGCCTTAAGATCTTTATGGTATATCCGGAGAAAGGGTAATCAATTATTAAAAGACAAAAATTTTGATCTGATTTATTTTTCTACTACTCAGTTCCCTGTTTGTATCTTGGGCCCATATTGGAAACGCAGATTTAATATCCCTTACATCATCGATATGCAAGATCCCTGGCATTCCGAATATTATCAGTTCAAACCAAAAAAGGAGCGCCCCAAAAAATATTGGTTTTCTTATCGGCTCAACAAATACCTGGAGCCAAAAGCATTAAAAGATGCAGACGGGCTAATCAGCGTTTCTAAAGCCTATATTGATACCATACACGAAAGGTATCCGATATTGAAGGAAAAACCAACATCAATCATTACGTTCGGTGCCTTTGAGCCAGATTTTGATATTGCCAAATCAGCAGAATATGATTCGCCCATGATATACAACCAAGATGATGAGCTTAAACACTTGGTATATGTAGGCAGAGGGGGCAATGACATGAGTTTGAGTTTAAATCTTCTTTTTAATGCCTTCGCGCAAGGACTAAAAAATGAACCGATATTATTCAACCAGTTAAAGATGCATTTTATTGGCACAAGCTATGCACCAAAAGGGAAAGGAATTAAAACTGTTGCGCCTTTAGCCGCCCAGATGGGTTTAGCTGATTATATCCAAGAACATACTGATAGAATCGGTTTTTATGAAAGCATTAAATACCTTCAAAATGCACACGGCTTAATAATTATCGGATCTGAGCAGGCTTCTTACACCGCATCTAAACTCTATCCATATATATTAGCAAATAAACCCCTTCTGAGTATCTTCCATCAAGAAAGCAGTGCCTATAAAATTCTTTCAAAGTGTCAGGCTGGTCAGGTAATTGATATCACTCAAGGATCAGCGGCTGTCTATCAAACTTTCAGGTCTTACATTGAAGATGTTTTTAGTTCAAAGCAGCCATTAATAAATTGGGAGGCCTTCAAGCCTTTTAATGCTTCTTATCTGACAGCAAAACAAACAGCAGTTTTCGAGCAGGTTATCAATCTTTATAAACAAACTAGATTGTGAATAAACTAGCTATCATTACCACGCACCCTATACAATATTATGCGCCGGTATTTAAACTCCTCGCTGAAAAAATACAGCTAAAGGTATTTTATACTTGGGGCAATCAATCGGTTGCCAAATATGATCAGGGCTTTGTAAAGCAAATTGAATGGGACATACCGCTGCTAAACGGCTATGATTATTTGTTTTTAGAAAACACCGCTAAGGATCCTGGCACACATCGTTTCAGCGCCATCTTTAATCCTACGTTGATTAAAGAGATAAATGATTTTAAACCAGACGCTATTTTAATTTATGGCTGGGCATGGAAAAGCCACTTAAAAGTTTTACATTTTTTCAAAGGTAAAACTCCGGTTTATTTTAGAGGCGATTCTACTTTACTTGACCAACATCAAAACTTCAGGCGTTTATTAAGAAAATATTTTCTTAAGTGGGTTTATAAGCATATAGATAAGGCATTTTATGTTGGCACAGCTAACAAAGCCTATTTTAAGCGTTTTGGCCTGAAAGACGATCAATTGATTTTTGCACCGCATGCCGTAGATAATGATAGATTTGCGAATGGAAATATCTTAGAGGCTGAAGTGCTTAGAACACAACTGGGTATTAAAATTGATGAAATTTTAATACTTTTTGCGGGCAAGTTGGAGCCAAAAAAAAATCCAGAACTTTTATTGGATGCTTTTATAGATCTTGATTTAAAAAATTCACATTTGCTTTTTGTTGGAAATGGGATGTTGGAAGAGCGGCTAAAAATAAAAGTTAAGGGGTTAAGGTTCAGCGGTGAGGGCTTAACCGAGAAAGTTCCGTTCGGATATGTTCAGGATGACAGTAAATTTAGTTCAGAGTTGAGGGCTGAACGTTTGAAGGAAAGTGTCAAAAGTAGGATCCACTTTATAGATTTTCAGAATCAAAGCCAAATGCCTGTTGTGTATCAAGCCTGTGATTTATTCTGTCTGCCTTCACAAGGCCCCGGAGAAACCTGGGGATTGGCGGTTAACGAAGCCATGGCAGCCGGAAAAGCAATCCTGGTATCGGATAAAGTTGGCTGCGCGACTGATCTGGTTAGTCCTGGAATTAACGGAGAAATATTTAAATCAGGAGATTTAACTGATCTGAAACAAAAACTTAAAGTATTCACTGAAAATAAAAATAAATTAGCCCAAATGGGACTGGCTTCACAAAAAATCATCAAAGATTGGTCTTTCGAAAAACAAGTGAACCAGATTATTGAGGCCATTCAAAATAAACATGCAAAATAACAATCCTACAAAACTGATATTAACGTTATACTTGCCGGTTTTGATTTCTTATGTATTGATCAATAGCCCGATTATATCATATTTTGTGGCCTGGTTTGGTTCGCTTTTTATTTTTTATACCACCATATTATCTCCTGCAGCCATTATTAAAACCGATCTGCCTATCCATAAACAAATCATGCGACCCATATTTCTGCTGCAACTCATTTTTGCCGGTTTTATGTGCGTTACTTCTGTATTTTACTTTATGGATCACTTAGGATACCGGTATTTAACCGAGATTAACTACGGTTCCCAGTTTAAAGAAAATGAGCAAACCATGTTGATTGCCAGCTGCCAACGCATGAGCCTATTGGCCCATGCCGCATTGGTTACCGGTATGCTGTTGGTTCAAAAAAACAGCATTAAAATTAAAAGCACAAAAACTTTTGATAGTGATGATTTTCTCATCTGGCTCGGAATCATTGTATTTGGTATTGGCTCATTAACCCAACGGTTCCCTAGTCTTAATCAAATTGCCATCCCGCTCACAATAGTCGGTATATCATGTGCTGCAGTATTATTTGTTAAAGGGGTTATTACCAAGAACGTTAAATACCTTGGCATTGGTGCCAGCATTTTTATCGTTAACTTTTTGCATGCCTCCTTATCAGGATATAAAGAACCGATTATCATCAATGTGATCGTGATCACCTGCGTATTTTTTCCATACTACAAAAAGCTCATTCTTTATTTAGCTATCCCATTGGTTTATATACTTCTTTATTTTTTACCTACCTACAACAATACCGTCCGGCAAAGCTGGAGCGGTGAGGTAAGTGCAGAGGAGGCACAGAATCAGGCATTTGAAAATCTGGATTCAAAAAACAAGGAACAAATCGAAGAAACGAATTGGAGTTTTTTAACAAGAAGGCTGAGCGAAATAGAAATGTTCACCCAGTTTGTTGACTATGTACCTAGTCATCATTCATATTACGGCTGGGAGATAGTAGAAAACTCTTTAGAGGGGCTAATTCCAAGAGTTGTGTGGACCGGAAAACCCAATATGGAAACGATTTCGATGCAACGGGTTTACGATGCTGGTGTAGCTAATCCATTATCGATGGTTTCCGCAAAAACACGACCTGTGGTAGATGCCTATTTAAGCTTTGGTATACCTGGTGTCTTCTTTTTAATGTTGCTTTATGGCATGTTGGTACAACATTTATCAGATAAAGCCGAGGAAATATTTGGTGGTTACGAATTGGGCTGCGTTATCATGTTCAATAGTATTTTTCAGGGGCTTTGGCGGGGTAACAACTTCGAATTTATGTTCAACAACATTTTTTGGGGCTATGTAATTATGTGGTTTTTGTTTGCCTTGCTGAGGACAATAAAAGTATTAAAGCCGGTATTTGATTAGCCTATTGAAAGGGTTTAGGGGTAGATGGTTAGCAGATTAAAGTATTATAGAAATTGAAAGTAATTCACATCACAGCTTCTTATAAGCCAGCCTATATTTACGGTGGGCCGATACAGAGCGTGGGGAAATTGTGTGAGGCTTTAGTCGGGTTAGCGCTGAGCGGTGAGGGATTAGGCGTTAATGATGTACAGGTATTTACAACTACAGCCAATGGGACAAAGGAGCTAGATGTAAAAATTGGCATTCCTGTTTTGATCGATGGCGTAAGCGTTACCTATTTTAAGCGCCAGACAAAAGATCACAGCCATTTCTCACCTGGGTTGCTATCAGAACTAAGGAAAAAGATTCTTCGTTACCCTCAGGATGACAGTAATAATAAAGTATACAAACGCCAGACGCCAAACGCTAAACTCATAATACACATCCATGCCTGGTGGAATTTAGTTTCGGTACTGAGCTGCCTCGTTGCAAAATGGTATGGCGTTCCTGTGATACTTTCTCCCCGAGGCATGCTTACTTCATACACGCTCGGCAACCGTAATTCATTGTCCAAAACAATCATTCATATACTCCTTGGAAAACAATTATTAAAATACTGCCATATCCACGCCACCAGCGAACAGGAAAAGAAAGATATCCTTAAAATAATTACACCAAAAAGCATTACTGTTATTCCTAATCTGGTCAGTTTTCAATTTCCAGTTTCCAGTACTCATACATCCAATAGCGATACACTTCGTCTGCTCTTCCTCTCCCGTATTGAAGAGAAAAAAGGGCTTGAACTACTTTTTGAAGCTTTGGCAATAGTAAATATCCCCTGGAAATTAACTATTGCAGGTACAGGAAAAGTAGAGTATGTGCAGAACCTTAAGCTAAAAGCAGAAAAATTAAGAATTCATCAACAAATTTCCTGGATTGGACAGGTAACAAATGAGGATAAATTTAATTTATTGGCCAGGCATGATTTAACAGCCCTCACCTCTTATAATGAAAATTTTGCCAATGTGGTGGTAGAAAGTTTAAGTGTAGGTACACCTGTAATAATCAGTAAATTTGTCGGTTTGGCTGATTATGTTGCAGATAAAAACCTGGGCTGGATAACCGGACTAAATACTGAAGATATTAAAAGCGGAATCCTTTCGGCATATCAGGATATTAAAAAACGAAAAGAAATCAGATCCACTGCGCCTTTTTTAGTGAATACTGATTTTAACGATGATACCTTGGCCAAACAATATATAGAATACTATAAAAAAATTCTGGCTACACAATGGCCCTTAACCTAAAATGAATCCGAATTTTAGCTTTATTATTTTAACTTTTAATGAGCAAATCCACCTGCCCAGATTATTAGCATCCATTAAAGCACTACAGGCAAAAATATTTATTCTGGATAGCGGAAGTACTGATGAAACTTTGAAAATTGCAGATAGTTATGGTGCTGAAATAAGACAGCATCCATTTATAAATCACCCGAAACAATGGGATTTCGCCTTAAAAAACTTTAAAGTAAAAACCCCCTGGACCATTGGCCTGGACGCGGATCAGATGGTAACCCCTGAGCTTTTTGAAATGCTCGCTAATTTCAATGAAGATGAACATCGTGATGTTAACGGTATTTATTTTAACCGGAAAAACATTTTCCAGGGAAAATGGATCAGGTTTGGCACCTATTATCCTTTTTATCTTCTGAAAATGTTCAGAACAGGAGTTGGTTTCTCTGACCTGAACGAGAACATGGACCACAGGTTTATCGTTCCGGGCAAAACCGAAATCTGGAAAAAAGGCTGGATTTTGGAAGAAAACCTAAAAGAAAACGACATTTCATTCTGGAAAGCCAAACATGAACGTTATAGCGATCTGGTAGCACAGGAGGAGATAGAAAGGATATTGAAACTGCGTACGCAAAGTTTAAAGCCAAATTTATTGGGCAGCCCTGATGAAAAGCGGGCCTGGTTAAAACAATTATGGTGGAAACTTCCATTAGGATTTCGCCCTTATCTTTACTTTGGCTACCGGATGTTTTTTAAACTCGGTATATTTGAAGGTCGCACCGGAATTAAGTTCCATTATCTGCAGGGTTTCTGGTTCAGGAAAATGGTAGATAGAAAAATCAAGGGAATAAAAAAGCAGAAATTATATTTATAAATGCCGACAAAATATGAACCCAGAACAAGCTAAAAAAGAAGCGAATAAAAAAGCCATCAGGTTTTTGGTTGTACTTTTTATATTGTACATACTGTTTAGCCAGGGCAATTTGTTTATGCACAGTGTAATAACACCTGGTTCAAAATTCTACAATGCCTATATTGCCGATCATTTTAACTATATCCAGGGCTTAAAAACAGCATTAATTGTACCGGCAGTATGGATGATTAAAGCATTTGGCTTTTATGCCATTTATAATGAGATGGATGTAATGGTGGTTGCCGGACCATACCTCAGAATCAACTATTCTTGTCTGGGTCTGGGTGTAATGAGTTTTTTAGCTGCATTTGTACTCGCATTCCCAGCTTCATGGAAATCGACGCTTAAAATGTTGTTTATCGGTATTTTAACCATTTATATACTCAATATACTACGCATTGCAGGGTTGGGCATTTTAATGGCCGTTTTTAAATCACAGCGGAACAATTTCACCTATCACCACGAAGTTTTTAATATTATTGTGTATATATGTGTGTTTACCATGCTTTATTTTTGGATTAAAAGAAACAATAAATCAAAAACAGTTCAGCCATAAGTGGCAATACTAAAAGACTATTTTGTTAAAAACACAACTTCATAAAAACTTTGACACGGGCGATTTTAAAATTGGGGCCAGCAAACTGAAGCAATTGCTTTGGTATTTTACCAACGTTTTTTTATTTAAAAGTGGAATAATGCCGGTTAGTTCCATACTGGTTGCATTGCTGCGATTATTTGGAGCAAAGGTTGGTAAAGAGGTACGCATAAAACCAGGTATTCATATTAAATACCCCTGGAAACTCGAAATTGACGATTACAGCTGGCTGGCAGATTGTTACATAGACAACCTGGATGAAATAAAGATCGGTAAAAACTGCTGCATTTCACAAAAGGCAGTTCTCATCACCGGAAATCACAATTATATCAATACTGGTTTTGACTTAATAACCGGCCCTATTGTGCTCGAAGACGGCGCCTGGATTGGTGCCAACGCCACAGTTGGCCCTGGTGTAACTTTACATAGTCATGCTGTTTTAACTATGGGAAGCGTAGCGACTAAAAACTTAATGCCTTATAGCATTTATCAGGGTAACCCTGCAATGAAGGTTAAAGATCGTGTAATGAAAGCTTAATAGCATATTCAGCATAAAGGCATGATGCAGATGGCTAAACAGCAACCCTCATTTTTCATAGTTAATTGCCACTTATTGACAAATATCAATAAATAAAGATTTCTTTAACCTTCAAAATTACTTCAATTAAAAAATTATCAGGACATTTGCATCATAAGTCGCCTCAAACCTATTTAAGTTGGTAAATTTCAAATTAATGAAGAATAAGTATTCCTTATCCTCCAAACTTATTTTAATTACATTTTTAATCGGGATAGTAAACTTGTTTTTCTATGATTATGAGAGTACGCAGGAATTTGTGGTACTTATCTTTATCCTGATGATGCGTTATATTCTCTTTATCCTTATTAAACGGCGGTTTGAATGGAGTAAATACCTTTTAGTATTCATCATTTTAAGAAGTATCTATCGTTTATGGGTTGTGTTTGCAGATGCAGATGCCGTCCCGGTTACCAAAATAAACCTGATATTGCAATTTGTGATGTCGGTAATGGCCTTTGCGGTCCTCTTTATTTTCCCAAAAATGAAAGACTGGATGAATGACAGAAGGAAATATTTTTCTCCAACATCAGTAACAAATCCGCAGCATTAGTTTATCGTATTTTCTGAGCACAACGTCTACTACCTTCAAGCAAAATCTTGCCTGATCAATTTATTTTTAATTTTTCTTTAATCAGGTATCTTTAGCAACATGAAATCAATAATCATTTGCTGAAAAACTGTTATATAAAACGCTCCTGACTAAATAGTTATTTCAACGAAAAAGCCTATAATTGCCCATAAAGCAAACCATATGAATGCCATACTCGCCTCTACCTCCACGCTGTTCGGCGGCAATTACCTCGAATACCTAAAAGATGAGCTAATTACGCTCTTTGCAGGAACAGATGAAATTATATTCATCCCTTTTGCAAGACCTGGAGGTATTTCTCATGAAGCGTATACGATCAAAGCACGAGATTTTTTCTCCCAACTTAATATCAGCGTTAAAGGCCTGCATGAGTTTCAAGACCCGATTAGTGCGATCAATAAGGCCAAAGGTTTTTTTACTGGCGGAGGTAATACATTTCTACTGGTAAAAACCCTTCATGAACTCGGGCTAATGACACATCTTAGTGAAAACATCAAAAAGGGCAAACCTTATTTGGGTTGTAGCGCCGGAAGCAACATCGGCGGGCTGAATATGAAAACTACCAACGACATGCCAATTGTATATCCTTCTTCCTTTGAATGCATGGGCATGGTTCCTTTTAATATCAATCCCCACTATCTAGACCCAAATCCGGAATTAAAACACAACGGAGAAACAAGGGAAACCAGGATTATGGAATTTTTAACACAAAACAACATCAAAGTTATAGGCTTACGCGAAGGCAATTGGATCAGGATATTGGATCAAAAAATCACTACAGAAGGCAGTGAAAACACCAGGATTTTTGAAGCAGGCAAAGCCCCATATGAATGCCCGCCTGGCAGTTCGCTATTATAATGTATTGAATAAGGATAAAGCCATCCAAAAATAAAACTTAAATAGCTACAAGTGATGATAAATTTGACATCATTAACTTGTAGCTATTATTATATCTAAAATTTTTGAAAAAATCGTCTATACAGTAATCCCTTAATTAGGCTACCACAGCATTCGTCTTTTTTCGTGAACGCAGGTAGATCACCAATCCGCCAAAAGCCACAATCAATATGATGGGGATAATTAATGTAGCCCGTAAAATTTCAGGCCCGGCCTGATTTTTTGCATTGGCCAGCGCCAGTGCATATTCAGAATTTTCAGGAGCTTTTAAATACGCATCAAACGAGGCACCAGCAGGTAGATGTTTAACAATCAGGCTATCGTAGAAACTACCCATAAACATGGTATAAATGGAAACAGCAAACATCCCGGCACCGCCCATTAAGTTTAAGCCAAGTGCGCCTGATTTGGGAACGTTTTCAGCCACAAAACCGATCATAGTTGGCCAGAAATAACATACACCTATCCCAAAAACGATTGCCGCGAAAAAAACTGAATTTCCCGTAAAAGTGCTCAGCATGTAAAGTCCGGCTGCAGCAAATACGGCAGATAAGAGCAGTACCCCCTGAGGAGCAAGCCGGTGCACCACAGGCTCGGCAAAACCACGGCCAATTACCATAATCCCCGTTGTAAGCGTAAGTAACAAAATGGCATTGTCTGTTACGTTTTTAAGCAATAAACCGATCCATTGCCCTGTAAATAACTCCGTAATGGCCGTACCGAACATGCAGATGAACATAAAAATAAACAGTGGAGAAAGTACAGCTTTATACATATCTGAACTGGAATAGCCAGACGATACCCTTTCGGTAACGGGGAAATCCAACTTTGAAAACAGGTATCCGTAAATTAAAGTTGGAATAATCATCATCGCCACCTGCACCTTCCAGCCCAATCCGAGATGAACAAACAGGGTAACCAGCAATGTACCGATTACAATACCACCAGGAAACCATAAGTGAAAGTGATTTAATTTGGTGGTTTTATTCTCCGGATATAAAGCGGCAACCAGCGGATTACAGGCAGCCTCTACAGTACCGTTGGCAATACCAACAAGCAGCGTAGATAAAAACAGGCTCCAATACCCCTGTGCAAAAATAGTAAGGATAATACCGGCCAGGTGAAAGATAAAAGCCATGACCAGCAAACGTTTCATGCCGATCATGTCGACTACAAATCCTCCAACCACAATGGCGAGTGGAAACCCCCAGAAGGCAGCAGCTGTAATAGTGCCCAATTGAGCGGTACTTAATTGAAAATCGACCCCCAGCTGGTTCATGATCCCCGCACGAATACCGAAAGAAAGGGAGGTGACGAGTAATGCAAGGCAACTTGCCCAGAATAGTTTTGTGGTTTGAATGTTAAGCATGAGCTAAGATTTAGGTTATAGTTGGTTTTAATTTCAGCATAAAGAAAGATTTTGAGAAAAAAACTCATTTGCAAACATCAGGTACTGTTGTTTTAACAGGAAGCCAGGTCGATGATTTCTCTAACACCTTGGGTAAAATTTTCAGGCAGGAAATGTGCCGGTTTTTAAACCAGTCTGCTAATTTAGTGAGTTGGCGCTCCTCCATTTTTGGAATATTTGGTTTTATAACACCAAAAAACAGTGTTATGAGTAGATGATGATCGTTAAATGCTATAATAATAAACAATTGAATCGATTAATGCAATGGCTGATGATAAACTTTGTTCTTTTACCTGTGAGATCTGATCGACGAAGTGATCGAAGAATACGTTTATGTTACGGAACGATAAATTTGATTTTCTCCGTGTTAATCTATAAATTGAGGCGGAATCTTTGAAACTCCAATAAACGTTATGAAAAGATATCTTTTTATTATCCTTTTAGCCATCTCCTTTTCTGTTCAGGCACAGTCTAACGTAGCAAATTATAAATATATCATTGTGCCGGAGAAATTCAGTTTTCTTAAACAAGTTAATCAGTATGGCTTAAATACCCTTACCAAAACTTTATTTGAGGAAAAGGGCTTTACGGTTTACTTTGACAACACCGAAATACCACAAGAAATCGCAGCTGATAGATGCAAAGCCCTGGTAGTAGAACTCCAGGAAAAAAACAGCATGTTTGTAACTAATGTCTCCATTTTACTTAAAGATTGTAGAGGCGCTGTAGTTATAAAAAGCAATGAAGGTAAAAGCAGAGAGAAAGAATATAATACTTCTTATAATCTGGCACTGCGGGACGCTTTTACATCCTTTAACGATTTTAATTATGTAGCTGATCAACCAACAACCGCAACCAGCACAGTACCACTGCCGGCCACTACTAACGCAGAGACCAAAACCGTGCCTGTACCTGTTGATCAAATTACGACCAATAAAACAGAACAACAGGAGGCGCTATTATATGCACAGCCCGTTAGCAACGGCTACCAACTCATAGATGCGACACCCAAAATTATAATGACTTTACTAAAAACCTCTATAGCGGATTGTTATATCTCAAACAACGGCAACGCAAACGGCATCGTTATAAAAAAGAATGGCAATTGGTTTTTTGAGTACTATAAAAACAATGTGCTGGTTTCTGAAAAGTTATTGATTAAATTTTAGTAGTTACAGTAATTAGTAGCGCGTAACTTCTAATCCACTCGAAACTTCATATTGAGACTAGCTGTTGGTCAGCTTGACGAGGTAGTGAAATAATTTGTTAGGCATCTATACCAAACTTTTCGACTACTTGTACAAAACTTGTGGAAGCTCAGGATGATAATTATGCATTTATAATGTAGATTTTAAATTCTTTAGTCGATAACTAAACTGTATCGGTATAATTGAGGATGCCGCGAAGTTTTGCCCATCATCACATCTTATCTACAAACAACAACAAATATTAATTAAAATTTGTCTGCACCTTGCAAAAGCAGTATAATTTACCGGGATAAAAACGTAAGCACGCCGAAATAGGGACGAACTTTTTATGTATTTTTTTTGATAAACTGATCCCTTACATGAGATTTAATAAATCGTTTTACTACTTTGGGCATCTTAAAAATATTTACATGAGTAATGATAAGGATACCCTCATTAACAGCTAATACTGTTTTTGAAAAGTATTCTTTTTTCTAAATCAAATTGAAAGTCCTGACATGAAAAAATATACCTATTTTGTACTAACCACAATATTTTTACTAACAGTTGGTATTAATCTTGCGCTTGCTCAACCAAAAAATCAGCCCGTAGACTACGTTAACCCATACATTGGCAATATCAGCCATTTACTGGTCCCCACATACCCAACCGTTCACTTACCGAACAGCTTATTAAGGGTTTACCCGGAACGTGATAATTTTACCAGTAATACGATACATGGTTTACCTGTTGTGGTTACCAGTCACCGGGGCAGTTCCGCCTTTAATTTAAGTCCTTTTCAGGGCGAGCTTAAAAATGCAGGCAACGTAATTTCTTATGGCTACGACAATGAGGTGATTAAACCTTATTATTACCAGGTCGATCTGGATGACAATGGAATTAATGTACAGTTTGCTCCTTCTCATCAATCAGGCATATATGCACTCCACTTTTCGCAGACAAATATTCCGGCTTATCTTATTTTGAACAGCAAAAACGGTGAATTAAAGGTAAGCCAAAATGTGGTAAGTGGTTTTCAGAAACTGGATAATAATACCAGGGTTTATCTTTATTTGGAAACTGATTTGACACCTGTTGAATCAGGAATGCACAGTGGAAATAACATAAATCCGGGGCAACAGTCTGCTTCCGGTCGTAATGCATATCTTATTTTAAAATTTCCTGCTCAAACCCGTCAGCTTAGTACCCGATATGGCATATCATTTATTAGCGTGGAACAGGCAAAGAATAATCTCCGTCGCGAAATTAAGGATTACAACCTGAATCAGGTGGCGCAGACGGGAAGAAGTATCTGGAATGCCACGCTTGGAAAGATTCTGGTAACGGGTACGGATGAAACAGCAAAAACCATATTTTACACTTCCCTTTATCGTACTTATGAAAGGATGATCCGTTTATCTGAAGATGGAAAATATTTTAGCGCTTTCGATGGAAAAGTGCATGAGGATAATGGCGTGCCATTTTTTACTGACGACTGGATTTGGGATACCTATCGGGCAACACATCCGCTCCGCGTGATTATTGAGCCAAAAATGGAAAGTAACATGATTAATTCTTATCTGCGAATGGCTCAACAGATGAACGACCATTGGATGCCAACTTTTCCGGAAGTAACCGGCGATAGCAGAAGGATGAACAGCAACCATGGTGTGGCTACTATAATTGATGCTTATAACAAGGGTTTAAGAAGTTTTAACCTTGAAGAAGCCTACCAGTATTGCAAAGCAGCCATTACAGAAAAAACCCTGGCGCCGTGGTCGTCAAAAAAAGCAGGTGTTTTAGATCAGTTTTTTAAAGATAAGGGCTATTTTCCTGCTCTACCTCAAGGCGAAAAAGAAACTGCAGCAGAGGTTCATGGCTTCGAAAAACGCCAACCTATAGCGGTAACGCTCGGTACGGTTTATGATGAATGGTGCCTGGGCAATATCGCCCAGCAGCTGGGTAAAACCGAAGAGGCAAAACACTTTTTAGATAAAAGTACCAGCTACCATACGGTTTTTAATCCCGAAACCAGGTTTTTTCATCCTAAGGATGCGGAAGGCAGATTTATTAAACCGTTAGATTACCGTTTTTCGGGAGGACTTGGTGCCAGGGAAACTTACGATGAAAACAATGGCTGGCTCTACCGGTGGGACGTACTGCATAACCTCGGGGATCTGGTGAATATGATGGGCGGCAAACAGGCCTTTGTTGATGAACTGGAGAAAATGTATAATACCCCGCTTGGTAAAAGCAGGTTTGATTTTTATTCACAGTTACCCGACCACACCGGAAATGTTGGTCAGTTTTCGATGGGTAACGAACCCGCCATGCATATTCCTTATCTTTATAATTATGCCGGTCAACCATGGCGAACACAAAAAAGGGTAAGGAGTTTACTAACCCAGTGGTTCCGTAATGACCTGATGGGGATTCCTGGCGATGAAGATGGCGGTGGGCTTACTTCTTTTGTGGTATTTTCGCAGATGGGTTTTTACCCGATAACCCCGGGCTTACCCATGTATGTGATTGGTAGTCCGACTTTTGCCAATGTCAAACTAGATTTGGGAAATAACAAAAAATTTGAGTTGAACTGTATAAACTATTCTCCTGAAAATAAATACATTCAGTCTGCTAAACTGAACGGTTTGGTATGGAATAAATCGTGGTTTACTCATGAGGATTTAATGCAGGGGGGCAAATTAGAGCTGGTAATGGGCAAACGGCCAAACAAACTTTGGGCAGCGGATGAGGCTTCCCTACCACCTTCATTTAAAATGCCTGCAAAATAAGGTCGGCATCATTTTGGTATATCTTCCACAGCTAAACCACTGTAGTTTACCATTAGTTTAACTAATTTACGGTATGCTTATAAAAAACGCTGTACCAATTCTTCCCACTCCTGCTCCAATGATAATTGTGGCCTTTTCTCGCCAGCTTTAGCATACCAATAATCTGCATTCCAGATATCGCCTTCTTTACGGTGCAGGTAGGCGTGAATGCGGGCAGAGGCCAAATCGCCTAAATGATCAATCAGGTTATGAGCGGTATTCCAATCTCCTTTTGCATCGTACCAGAGTGCCCGCAGCTGAACCGACAAATGGCCATCAGGCCTGTCTTTTTCTAACAACTTTTTAAATTCAGCTATATTCATCATTAACATCTAATTCTATTTTTACTATTATACAAAATAAACGTAAAACTTTATAATAGTTGACAAGGGATATTGCTTTTAAAGCATGTGCAAAAATTAATTAGCCAAGGAAACACAGAAATCACGGAGGAGATTAAAATTTTTCCGTGTTTTTCGTGCTTACGTGGCAAACATAATGCTTAGGCATGCGCAGAAAGAGCCAGAACTAACAGAAAAAAGTTAAAAGCGATTTCCCTGAATAGTTGACTTTTTTTTCAATTAATCTCTTCAGGATTTTCACATCCTGAGATAACAACACAAAACACTAAACCATAGATATTTACCAAAAAAATACTTAAATATGATATCCGTTTAATACCTCATTTTTATCAGCTGCCTCATGAGTTTAAAAAAACATTCACTGATTAAACCTGTTGTAAAATTGGGCACTTCATGAACAGCCCCTTTAAAAAAGCAATTATGGATTCAGGAACTATTGTATACAGCAATTTAGAAGAGCTCTCAAAAAGTAATTATCAATTAACAGATGGCGAGACCAACATCAAAGGATGGCCTGTAAGAGATGAAGCAGGTAATCCGGTTGGAAAGGTGCGCGATCTCCTGTTCGATCCGGAGCAAAATGCAATACGGTACGTGATTGTAGAGCTTGCAGATATGGGCGAAGATTTGGAGGAAAAAGCCGTGCTGATACCTATTGGCCTCGCCAATTTAGGTGAAGATAAAAAAGAGGTTATTTTACCTGATATTCACAAAGACCAGTTCAGGGCAATGCCAAGGTATATTATCGGTGAAGTTACCCCTCAAATTGAAAACCAGATCCGCCACGTAATCGGAAGTCCGGCGGCATTGCGAATGGAAGATGAAATTGTGGAGATAGACCGTGCAAACTTTTATCGTCATCACCATTTTGACCGGAATAATTTCCCTGATCAACATCCCCGCCATCCGGATACTGATCCGTTAATTTAATTAAACATTAGGTTATAAATGAGGCAAATGCATCGATAATATCATCAAAAGACATGGGAGCTTGCAATCAGGAAGCTCCCTTTTTATTTTAAAATTATTTACACTCCTATCCTCATAATACAGTTTAAATATTTAACCGCAGCCAAGCCTGGTGATAAGCCCTTTCAAAAAGATGGCGGTTGGCCTGATTTTTAAACCCGTTCGTCGAGAATTAAGCTGTATTGGTATAATTAAGGATTTTCTGCTGCAACGTTTTGTGGATAATGACGTCTTATCTACAAAACAATAACAAAATATATAAAAATATAAACAACAGCATTATGAAAACCTCAATCAAAACCTTAACAAAATCAATATTGGCAGCTATCGTTTTAACTTCTGCTATTTTCTCAACAAGTGTAATGGCGGGTGAGAAACAGCCAATTAAAATGTCGGCACCTAAAAATATCCAGCAAGTTCTTGTGAGTGGAAATGTAGAAGTTACCTTAGTACAAGGAGCAAAAGAAAGTATCAGTTATGATGAAAATAACACTGGTAAAGTAAAAGTGATCCAGGATGGCCATGCACTAAAAATCAATTCAGTTGATGGAAGTATGGCTAAAATTACCCTTTATGTAAAAAACATATTTAGGATACAGGCTTCAGAAAATGCGGTGATAAAAACTACAGGCAAATTGGATACAAAATATCTTCAATTATTCTTAAAAGGAGATGCTGTTGCAGAGATCAATTCCAATACAGAAAGTTTATATACTGTAATTGAAGGGCGTGCAGATTTAAAATTAAGTGGTGCTACTCAAGAACACATCCTGGTAATGGGGAGCACACCAAAACTAAATTTAGACAGATTTGCTGCACTAAAAACACAAATGAGCTCACCAGTAGCCGAAACAACACAAACTGCTTCATTAGCAAAATAGTTTTTTAATAAAAATTGAAAAGGCGGCCAAAATATTTTGGCCGCCTTTTTTTTGTCCAATGCAATCGCAAAATTCAGAATTTATATGTTTTCTGAGCTTTGCCTCAATATACCAGCTTTTTAAAGTACCGTTACCAGTTAACATATAACCTGTTGAATGTAAATTAGACATTCGCCATCTGCATGCATTCGACTACTATATTGCCCCATATATAAAATCAATTCTATTCCCTATTTTTGAAAAACCATATGCCTCATCAAAGAGAATATCCAACACTGCCTAAGCTAGATGATTACAAAAAAGTCTTTTAACTCAACCATCCGGAATGCCGTATCATTAGTCCTTCTCTTATTTTTTTCTGTCAAAGTGTTTGCACAGAAAGATAAACCTGTATACAAGGGACAGGATGTTTCTATTCTTTCAGATTCTGCAATATTGACCAAAAGCGATTATCTTACACACCTGGAAAAAGTATTCGAAACCATTAACAAAGTTCCGGTAACCGTTGGTTCATTTAAAAAACTTAAGCCTATAGCCGTGCATTTAACCCAGGATGAGGCTGCACTGGCACTACTTAAAAGCCGCTTAACACAGTATGAAAGGTCACCAAATCTTCAAAATCTGCAGATGGACCAGACCTTGCTGGCAGAACTGGAAAGCAATAACAAAGATTGTTTATCAGACCTTAATGATTATGAAAAGGAATTACGGGCTTTAAAAACCGAAATTCTTAACCTGCGCAAAGATTCTGTACTGATTAAAGTATTTACTGTACCTGCCGTACAGGTAATGTTTAAAAGTGAATTTGCAGAGCTAAAAAAGAAACGTACAGTAATGGATAGCCTGCTGAAAACAACAACTTTATCCATCAATAACCTACAGGCCAGAACCTCTTCTAACCTCATCAATATTAAAGAGTTAATGTACCTTACAGATAGCCAGCTCGATGCCGTAAGCATTAAAGCTTTTGGTAAAGAGCGCCGCTATTTATGGGAACCGGTAAATAAACAGGCCAATAAAAGTATGGGCTTCCGCAGGTTTATTCAGGGAGAACAAGAAATATCTGGCTATTATTTTGTATACACCAGAAGCAGCCGGCTATTATTACTTTTTACCTGTACCATATTTTTCTTATGGGTATTCTTCAATTTTAGAAGTGTAAAACATTTGGGCCGTTTAGAAACACTTGATGGTTTTTCGCTGATCAGCCCACAGCCCTATTTAATTACCTTTATCATGCTCTTTGCACTGGCGCCTCTCTTCGATCTGAGGGCGCCCGCGCTGTATATAGAAGCTGTAGAGATTGTTCTCGCCATCCTGCTCACGATATATTTCCGTAAAAAATTAAACTCAAAGTTATTTTACTATTGGTGTATATTTGTAATACTGCTTCTTGCCCCCGTGTTCTTACGCCTTTTGGGTATGCCGCCCAGATACCAGCGCTGGCTTCTGCTATTCCTCACGACCAGTTCAGTTGCCTACGGTATGATGGTATGGAAAATACTCGATGAAAAAACCAAAAGGTACAGGATGATCCTTATTACGGGTTTTATTTATGTTGGCTTTGCTATTATTGCCACGTTTTGTAATCTATTTGGACGATTTACCCTCACGCAGATTTTTTACTCTACTGGGGTAAGCTCGCTTTTAAATGCCATATCGCTAACCATCCTGGCCAAGGTACTGGTAGAAGCCTTTTTACTACAAATGAAAAGCAGCAGAATCCGTAAAGGATTTCCGGAGTATTTTGATTGGCAACCTGTAATCGCAGGACTAAAAAGGCTTACAGGTATAGGTGCAACCATTATCTGGTTTGTAATATTTACCACCAACCTGAATATATTTAATGGCCTCTACGAATCGGTAATGGAGGTTTTGACTGAAAAAAGAACCATAGGCAGTTTCTCTTTTACACTTGGGGGCATCGTATTATTTTTAGGCATTATCTGGATTGCCAACTTTTTGCAGAAATACATTGCTTATTTCTTTGGTGATACCGGGGATGATAGTTTTGATGATAATAAAGGAGAACGATCGAAATTACTGGTCACCCGCTTGTTGCTATTAATTGGGGGGTTTTTAGTTGCCGTTGCGGCTTCCGGATTGCCAATTGATAAAATCACGGTTATCCTGGGTGCCCTGGGTGTGGGAATTGGATTGGGCTTACAGAATATTGTAAGCAATTTTGTATCCGGGATCATCCTCATTTTTGACAAAACGATCCGTATTGGAGATATTGTGGAATTGAGCGATAAAAAAGGACGTGTAAAAGAAATTGGTGTGCGTGCGAGTACCTTACTGAGCGATGAGGGTGCCGAAATCATTATTCCAAATGGTGCTATTCTCTCTAATAATATCATCAACTGGACACTGAGCAACAACCAGATGCGGGTAAATATTTCATTATCCGTTGCCAAGCCCTTTAATACCACAGATGTAGTCAACCTGATCAGGGAAATCATCGTCGAAAATAACAATGTATTTATCAGCAAAGAGCCCGTAATTATGATTAGCCCGGTGAGTAAACTGAACAGTAAGATTAATATTTATTTCTGGTGTAAGGATATCTCAAAGGCCGACCTGACCAAAAGTATGATTAATGCACAGATTTTTGAAGCATTTGAACAAAAAGGGATTGAAATTTTATAAACTGTAGATCACATGAGCCAATTTGTCCTTTCCGAAATCTATATTTATCCTATTAAATCTCTTGGCGGAATACAGCTTGAAAAAGCCAGGTTAGAGGAAAAAGGCCTTCAGTACGACAGAAGATGGATGCTCGTTGATGAAGAAGGGGTATTTATTACGCAAAGAAAGCATTTTGAACTGGCGCTGCTACAAGTAAATATTGTGGCTGGACAACTAAAGGTGTTTCATAAAAAATCGCCAAAGCAAAGTATATCCTTTTCTTTGGATGAGGACACCGGAGAACAGATTTCAGTGGTGATTTGGAACGACACCGCAACAGCACTTGAAGTAAATAAAACGGTAAGCGACTGGTTTTCCAATTTCCTGAAGTTTAAAGTTAGGTTGGTAAAAATGCCTCTAATGGAAATGAGATTGGTCGACCGTGATTATGCCTCGAATAATGAAGTAGTAAGCTTTGCCGATGGTTATCCCTGCCTGCTCATCGGCCAGTCTTCGCTTGATGGACTAAATGAAAAGCTCTCTAATCCAATTCTTATGGACCGCTTTCGCCCAAATTTTGTTTTTACCGGGGGTGAACCTCATGTTGAGGATAGTTTTAAGGACTTTTATATCGGCGAGGTTTTATTCTCGGCTGTAAAGCCATGCTCGCGGTGCGTACTCATTACGATTGATCAGCAAACCGGGGAGAAAGGCCAAGAACCTTTAAGAACACTGGCCAGCTACCGCACAGTAGGTAAAAAAATCATGTTCGGACAGAATTTATTGCATCAGCAAAATGGGACCATACGTGTGGGTGATGCACTGCAGGTGATGACACACAAGATGTAAGATGGAATACGTAAAAATGGAGGACGGAGTTGATTCTACGATAAAATTCTCTACTAACTTAATTTAACGGCTAAATTTTAAGGCTTTAATTATTCAATATTTTTCTGATCGACTTAGACAACTGAGATTCAGCCAAACCCTGGCCATGAACCAAAGTACCTTATGTTTGTACGCAAACTTTTCACCACATTTAACGTTTAAAAATTACTTTCCAAAGCAACTATTGGAAACCAAATGATTTAATATTTATGGAATGAAAGAAGCAATAATTGTAGCTACAGGTAGAAAAGATTATGAAGAACTGATTACTGTTTGGGAAAGCTCGGTTAGGGCCACACACTACTTTCTTTCTGAAAACGATATTATAACCTACCGATCGTTGATTTTAAACGAGTATTTTGATCAGGTACGGTTATACGCCATTAAGATCGGAGAAGAGGTGATGGGTTTCACTGGCATCAACAAAAAATCAATCCAGATGCTTTTTATCCGCCCGGACGCAAGGGGAAAAGGACTTGGCAAAAGATTAATTGATTTTGCAAAAAAAGAACATGATGCCTATATGGTAGATGTAAATGAGCAGAATGAGCAGGCAGTAGGTTTTTATCAAAAACTTGGTTTCGTAACGATTGAGCGGAGCGAAATAGATGGCGCAGGGAAACCTTTTCCTATACTTACAATGGCCTTACAAGCTTAAAATAAATAATCGTTAACCAACAGTTTTTATCTGAATCTGGATCAAAAACATCATAAGATAACAATTAATTGTAATGGCCATTTCAATTCATTTTTCTCCAGTTTAATATTATTATGCACGACAACAAGTTTAGAACAGCGAGAGTATATAAAAAAAATAATTCCAATTAATTAACTGCAAACCTAATCATATCGCTTTCTGATGTATTACCATTCCTATCCCTGGTAATCACTTTCCAGTAATAGGTCAATTTACCTGTTAGTTCAACATTTTCTAATTTGGACTCTAAAACCTCTTTCTTAAACAACGAAGGAGATGTTGTTGTACCCAGATAAATATCGTAGTTTAATATATCATTATCAGCATCACTACCCGTCCAACTTAATGTAATTTTGCCATTAGTGGCTGTTACTATCTGATTTATTGCCGGTATTAAATGATCAGCTGGAAATGGAACGTATGATATTACCCCATCACCTGCATTATAGAATTTCCAGGTCACACTTTTAGACGTTTTATCTGATGTAACGCCCTGTGCAGTAACATCCCATGCATAAGGAGTATTTCTACTTAAAGTTGCTATATACACGTTTTTATCAGTTGTAAATGTACTATTGGTACCCGTTAACAAATCTTTCACGGTAACCACATATTTAGTAGCATTCGCAACATTTTCCCACCTCAATTCAACATTGCTTTGAACTGGTGAAATTACAGTTCCGGTAGTACATATACTATTCTGTTCCGGCAGTGATAAAGTGACCGCTCCAAGTGGGTTAACCGGGTCCGGATCAATAGTTTCGGGATTATTTTTTTTGCAACCTGCTGATAATAAGATTACAATCATTATAAATATGATGTTCCTCATCGCTTTAATATCTTATAAGTTTGTTTTTCATTGTCAGTAATAATTTGCAATACATACATGCCCGTTGTAAACGGACTAAAGTTTATCCGCAGGAATCCCTCATCACCAGACGCGGTTTTATCGTAAATAAGTCTACCGCTTAAGTCGGAAATTTTAATACTAACGTTTTTTGATCTGGATACGCCCAAGTTTACTGTCAACCAGTCTATCACAGGATTTGGATAAGCACTAATCCCATTAAGACTAATTACCTTTTCAAATACTCCCTGGCATACAAGATCGGAGCTGACCTTTAACTTGTTTACGGCAGATTCCAGTTTAAGTTCAAAATTGGCTTCTGATGTTTGATATGTTACACCATTTAACTCAATATTATATTGCTTCGCTCCGGATAAACTCAGCATTAAAATTTTCTGTTCAGGTTTAACATCAGCATATACATTAAGATCTTTAGGTTCGCTTACATTTATTGTAAAGCACTTTTGAAATGATGCATTTCCTTCAATGGAAATACAAACAGAATAGGTGCCGGGTATGAGGTTCTGTATTTCTTTGGCTGTGTTGAAAGCATAAGTATTATTAAAATTACCAGGCCCACTCACGGTAGCCAGATAGTTATAATCGGCATTAGCAGTAATCTTCAGCATACCATTATTACTGCCCTTACAGGTAACACTTGTAGCCCGAATGCTGAAATTTGTACTGGACAAATTATTTACCTTAACATCAACAGAAGCGGTTTTCATGATATTAAAATCGTTAAAAATTTCAGTTACACTAACTTTTCCTATGCCGCTGCTTCCCCAGTCTACTTTAACCTTATTACCATTACCTGTAAAATGATCACTTCCCGTTATCGTCCAGATATAGTTACTGTTGGGATGGAGTACAGTTGTATATTCCACCTCTTTAGAAAAACTTAATACGTCGGTTTGTCCGGTTAATTTCGGTTCAGGAATATCCTGCACTGTAATATTAATCGAATACGATTCTCCTATTGCACAGTTATTTTGAGCTTTAGCCTTCAGTTGGTATACACCTGGATTATTCCATATAATTTGAGCAGAATTAGGCTGATAGCTTATGCTTGAAGCGTCTGGTGCAGTCCAGGTATAATTTACGCCTGCAATTGCCGGCAAAGTGTAGGTTGCAGAAATCCCTTTAGCAACCGTTCTGTCGCCAGAAATGCTGCTGATGACAGGAGCATCAGGAATAGATTTGAATTTTAAAATTACCCCTGTACCGCCAGCACCATAGGCGTTGGTACCAAGAAGCTGTAATTTTCTGATATCGCCCTGGGTATCTGTTACATGATTCCATGTTTCACCACCATCGAAAGTTTCATAAATCAATGCGTTAGAATAACCAGTTGATATTGCATATCCATGGTTGCGGTCGAAAAATGAAAATGAGAAGATATTCTGCTGCATTTGTGTTTTTATCTCTGTCCATGTAGCTCCTCCATCTACAGTTTTATAAAGTTGACCATCATTACCACCAAGCAATCCATTTTGCTCATCAAAAAAATAAGCATTGATTACAACACTGATAGCTGCAATATTGATACTTGACCAGGTTGCACCACCATCAGTGGTTTTTAAAAAACTTGACCCAATCGATGTTCCAAAGCCGACTTGCTGATTAATAAACTGAAGTTTTGGAGGACTAATACTTGACGTTTTTGAAACTACTGCCCATGTTGTACCACCATCCAAAGTCCTGTAAATCCCCCCTATGCCAGAGGCGAAACCCTTTTTATTATCCATGAAATATATGTCAGTAGCTGCATTAACTGTTGGAAAATCAAGCTTTGTCCAGGTTTCACCACCGTCTGTAGTTTTTTTAAAGCCACCGTAATAACTGCAAAAACCAACATCCTTCGAAATAAAGAAATTTGTTCCAATGCCATAATCTGTACTGTTTCCAATGTTCATCTGTTTCCAGGTAATTCCCCCATCGGTTGTTTTAAAAGATGTAGCACCAAATACGTATCCTGTTTTTTCATCAGGCCAACTGGTCGAAAAAAAAGTGTTATAGGGACTCATTGCTGATCTTTTAACCCAATCACCAGTACCCGATTTCAACCAAATGGTATGGCCGGTATTGTTATTATAACTACTTCCCCAACCTACTACACAAAGTTGACTATTGCCAGGTTTTATTGCCAATGCACGGGCGGTTCCAGATGTTAACGCGGGATTTTCTTTTACCCATGTTAATCCTGCATCTGTAGTTTTATATAAGAATTCGCCATAAACATTAACCGAATAAGCCGTATTAGCATCTATAAAGATAATTTTACTGGGCGTTGCTGTGTTACTGATCTTTTTCCAGGCTAAACCTGCATCAGTTGTTTGATAAATATTTCCACTATCATCACTTACGTAACCTACGGTACTACTGGTAAAATTTAGCGTATTAAATCTTGCGCTATAGCTTAAACCATCAGGTAATTTTAACTCTTCCCAGCTATCGCCACCGTTTTTTGTACTCACTAAAGATTTATTTGGTCCACACATAAATCCTTCATTTTCGCTGGTCATCCACATGGCATTCTGCGTGTAATTCCTATTGGGAGCTGTTTGCTTTTTCCAGCTTTTCCCACCATCAACGGTTTTATACAACTTACTCTCTCCGAACAGATATCCTATATCTGCTGAATAAAAATACATTTTCGTTAACGATGGGTAAACATTATCGGGTTTATCCAAAGCTACCCAGGAAATACCGCCATTTTCAGTTTTTAATAAAATCTGGTCACCAAGGATGTAGCCAACCTGCTCAAACATTTTAATTGTATTTAACGAACCTGTTGTTCCTGAAGGAATAATTTCCCAGTCTTTCCCATCATTACCCGATGTGATAATTTTCCCATTTGTACCAATGGCAATAATTTTTGAACTGGTATAAGCCACATCATTTAACGAATAGGTTAACAATTCGACAGATGTTAGGCATTTACCTGTTACAGCTTCCTGCATATTATTTACCTGAATAGAAAAGGTTTTTTGGAATACGCCGGAGGCATTAGTGGCAATTACGGGAACACTATAAACAGATTTTACATCGTAATCAAATGTTCTCAGCGATTTTAGCTGATCATTTTCTATTTTAAAATTCCCATCACTGCCATCAGCCAGTGTGTAAACGGTTGGTTCAGTACTATTTTTTATGCCAAAAGACCCAACTAAAGTTCCAACTGCCGATTTTTCATTTATACTATTGTTATTGATTACAAAATTTGGTTCATCATCGCTAAATGTAATACTCTTGCCGAGTACATCACTTGTATAAGCTACAGGCGTTGTTGCTTTACCAGAGGTTGTACCCAGTAAATCAACTGTAAAAGCAGTATGATCAGCATCACTTTTGATGATCATTAACCCTTTGATAACTTCCTCTTTACCAGAGCTATAAATGAGATTAAAAGTTGCACTCTCACCGGGCTTAATTGTTCTTTTAAGTAAACCTGTAACATAAAAAGACGCACCTGTTACCTTAATTTCTGATAAATTAAGGTTTTTATTACCGCTGTTGCCAATAGTAATAAGCGCTTTTGTAAAATTATTTGCCTGCGCATTAACTAATATAACCCCTTTGTTTTCTACTGGTGCGTATGCATTTTTTAAGGTAATTACCGGACCTGACTGATTATTCCAGAGTTCTGTTTTGTAATTTGAATTACTGATGGTAAAAAATACCTTGTTACTAAACTCGAACATTTGATCTGGCTTCGAAAGGTTGGTTAATTCACTTTTCGCTGTCGTGCCATCATAACTCCAGAGTTGGTTGCTAGTGGTATTAAAATATATTTTCGAACTTGTAACAAGCGGTATTTTGCTGGGTTCTAGCTTTACAGTTGATGCCTGTAAAGTACCAGCCACGGTTCCGTCGCTTGTCCAAAGTTCATAATTGCTACTGGCCGCAAAACAAAGTTTACCCTTAAAAGCAACAAAATTTTGCATCTGCGAATTAGACATATATCTCGACCATTGGAAAGATTTAAGAACAGTGGTTCCGGCCGTTGTTCCGTCACTTGCCCAAAGATCATCAGTGTATGCACCAGATCCGTTATCGGTTCTTACTGAAAAAAAGAATTTATTATCAACAGCAGTAATATTATCCAGTTCGATATTTCCGTATATGGCTGCTTCGAATGACTTGATCAATGTTAATGCATCATTTACCGGATTCAGTTTATATATTCTCCATTTCTGCCCATTGGAATATTTGGTTGCAAAAACCAGTTCGTTGTTAACCACAGTAATCAAGTCTATCTGACCATATTCATCGATGGTTAGCTTTTTAGTGCCAGCTACTGTTCCATCGGAGGCATATAAAGCCCCATTATAACTTTCACCATTAATATATAACTTATTTCCAACTGTTTTTAAGAGCTTTAAACCCGAATTTATTCCTCCTAAAACTAATGTAGTGCCCTCTGTGGTACCATCAGTTCTCCAAACCGCGCTATTGTTGCTATTTATATTGACGATAAAATAAAGTATATTATTACAAATGGTAAATTGCCTTGGAGACGAACCCGGGTTGCCGGTCCCAACCCTATTTGGATTGATATCTTTAAGCATTTTTGTTCCGTCGGGCGTGCCATCACTCACCCATAACTCGGTCCCATTAACCAGATCGGTTGCACTGAAATAGATTTTACCATTGTATTCAATAAGATTTTGAACATTCGAACCATTTGGCCCGGGAATAATATCTTTAACCAATAATGTTCCTTCTGCAGTCCCATCTGATTTCCATAACTCAATTCCGGTAGCGTCATTACCACCGGCAAAATAAAATGAGTTATTTAATTTTACAAATGAAGTGGCCGAGGTAAACGACCTTAAAAAGGTTTGTGCCCAGGATTTAGACACTAAAAAAGATAAAAATAGTACCGCAAAGTAGCATTTCTTCATAGAGGCGTAATTTGGAGCTAAAGATAGATGAACCAGGCAAATAGTACAAATAAATTAATCGTTTACTGCATCCGATTTAATTTTCGCGCCGAAAAATGGTTTGCACAGTGGAGCATAAAAAACAACAACTTTCATCAATTTTAAATATGAAGCTGTATCACAACTTCCTCAAAATCGTTTTATAATACAGCTTTCAAATCAATCAATACTTTAATTCAAAAGAGGAAAAATCAGCATGCTGACTAATACTTCCACTAAAATGAAGGCCAATACGCGGACTCCTATCCCATTGTGGCAAAAAGTTAACGGTAATTTTCTCCTTAAGCGGAACATTTTGCCATGCGCCATTAGCTTCCCTATAAAATACCATCAGGCTTAAATCATCTGCAATTTTTATTTTAAGCTCAACCGGAACCGTTGTTTTTATTTTTATTTTCGAAAGTTCCGTTCTGGTTTTATTTTCCACCTTCCAATAGGCAATCGCATTTCCAGATATGCCAATACCTATTGCTGCACCTGCATCACCATAATATACTAAGCCTTTTAGTGCACTATTGATATTGGTTACAGTTGTCGTTGCTTCAAAAATTGCTGATACAGGCCTAACGGTTAATACTATCCCGGTAAGGTTATCTTTATGGATATGCCCTGATAAATGAAGCTGCCCGTTTTGCTGTCTAATTGTTGGCGATGAATTTCTAAAATCCCACTGCCATCTTTTATCGATTTCGGGTTTAGCAAAGTTCAATTTAAGATCCTGGTTAACTGGTGGGCCTGAATGTTCTTTAAGCAATGGCCATCCACCCTTCTCAGGCCAGCTTAGTTGAGCCAACATTCCCTGTCTGCCGGAGAAAACATTGTTTTTTTTATTATAGGCATGGTACAAATAATAATCTTTTCCATTTAGTGCTTTTACAAAAGTGCCATGCCCCGAACACTTCCAGAATTCATTTTCCATTAACAAGGGGTTGGCCGCATAAAGTTCGTAAGGTCCGGCAAAAGATGTTGATCTGGCCACCCTTACATTATAATCACACTGTACACCACAACAGTTTCCAGCCGAATAAAACAGATAATAATAACCATCTTTTTTCATAATGCTCTGACCTTCCAAACCAATCTTTTGATCGTCTTTAAGCAAAGAAAAAGGCTCGCCTTCTACTTTGAGTCCATTTTGAGCAAGTTTGTAAGCTAAAATCTCGATGGGGCGTTTATCTAAACCATAAGCTTTAAAGGTAATGTAACGTGTAGTACCATCAAGGTAAACAAAAGCATCAATAGCTTCTTTTCCATAATCGATAATAATACCCTGATCAACAAAGCCCCTATCGGGATATTTTGAGGTGGCTACTCCAATGCAAGAGATATTGTCCTTTTTCCTTCTTGCAGTATAATATATGAAATATGTTTTATCATGATAATCATACTCCGGTGCCCAGAAAGAACCCGAAGTCCATGCCGGTGCCTTGTCAAAAACATAACCTGTCTGTTTCCAGTTCAGCAGATCTTTTGAGCTGTATATCGGGAAATGAGGTGCCCACTCCGAAGATGTACCCACAGCATAATACTGGTTATTGGTCCGGATAATAGATGGATCGGCAAAATCTCCGGCAATTACAGGTTCTATTATAGTTTGTGCCGATGAAATATTCATAATCAAGAGCAATTTAGCGATTACTACTAAGGCTACATACCACGAAAACTTCATTTTTTTCCTCATCATTATTATGAATAGATCTTTGTAAAAAAAATCGTCATTCCCAACTCGATTGGAAATCGTAATGCAAGCGCTTTAAGATTCCCGCATGCGCGAGAATGACGACCTCACTAGTAGATGTGTAAATGGTAGCCTAGTGTAACACAGTCGAGATGACGATTTTACAGCATTTTATTTCTGCACCGGTACGGTAATCTGATATAAGTTACCGTGCAGAGCTTTCATCTGTGCTTCTGAAAACTTAATGTCTTTCCTATCATAGGTCATTAATCCGTTGGTTTCTACCTCCACATCAGTAGTCTGGGTGTAAACTCCGGCCGAAAGCCCTAGTGGGATCAATTGCTCCAAACGTTTGGTAAAGGCTGCGTATTTGTTAAATAAATCAGTTTTATTTTTGAAACTTTGATAACCCCAGTTATTTTTCTGTTGCCACACATGCCCATCAATAGGAAGACCAAGACCGCCAAACTCACCTAACACCAAGGCATAGTCTTTTCCAAAATAATCAGGACTTGGCATAGCCGGATGCGGATAGTTATGCAGATCGATAATATCGCCTACCGGATGGAAATTACCGCCGCTGGCCGTATTTACCAGTCTCGATGGATCTTTTTCCTTGGTCCATTTGGCAATTTCTACAGTTTTAAACTGGCCCCAGGCTTCGTTAAAAGGTGTCCATACTACAATTGAAGGTACATTATAAAGTGCATCGATAATGGCGTTCCATTCTTTTTTGTAAAAGCCTTCTGATTCAGGAGTTCTTTTTTGATCCGAACCGTGGTCTAAAACACCAGGACGGTTTTCCCAGCCATTACCTAAATCGCCACTAGGCATATCCTGCCAAACCAATATGCCGGCTTTATCGCAATAGTAATACCAACGGGCCGGTTCTACCTTAATATGTTTTCTGATCATATTAAAACCCATTTCTTTGGTTTTATCTACATCAAACTTCAAAGCAGCATCAGTCGGCGCGGTGTAAAGGCCATCCGGCCACCATCCCTGATCAAGCGGACCATACTGAAAAACAAATTCGTTATTCAATAACATGCGTTGAACACCATTCTGGTCTTTGCCCATTGAACTTTTGCGCATGGCGAAATAACTTTTTACTTCATCTACCTTTTTGTTTTTAGCTAGCAATTCTACTTTTAAATCGTATAAAAACGGGCTTTTAGGACTCCAAAGTTTAGGATTGGCTATTTTCAAAGTGATTGCGCTGCTACCATCAGCAATCTGTTCAGCCACTTTACTCGTGCCATCCCATACTGAAACCTTAACCTGATCCGTTCCATTACCTATTAAAAATGGGTTAACAGATACCGTTTGCTGATCGATATCTGGTGTTATTTTAATGTGATCGATATGTGATTTGTTTACCGCTTCGATCCATACCGTTTGCCAGATACCCGTTACCGGCGTATACCAGATGCCTTCAGGTCTTTTTACCTGTTTACCCCTTGGCTGAGGGCCATCATCAGTAGGATCCCAAACTTCTACAGTTATCGTCTGGTTACCACTTTTATTTAAAAATGGGGTAATATTAAAACTGAAAGGATCGAAACCACCTTCATGTTTGCCTACCTCTTTGCCATTGATACTAACAGTAGATCTCCAGTCAACAGCACCAAAGTGAAGTAGAATTTCTTTTCCCTTCATATTCGCTGGAACTGTAAATACGGTTTTATACCACAATAGACTATCTTTACCAACCGTTTTACCCACACCAGAAAGTGCAGACTCTACCGCAAAAGGAACCAAAATTTTCCCTTGGTTAATGGCCGGACGCTGCGATTTTTCAGAAATGGCGTAATCCCAAAGGCCGTTGAGGTTTTTCCAGTTACCCATACGCGCTAGCTGAGGGCGTGGATATTCTGGCAATACATTTTTAGGGTTAACTTCCTGAGCCCATGGTGATGAGATTTTTCCTTTCACCATCGACCATGATTTGTCTTGCTGCTGCGCAAAAAGGGAAAGCGAAAGCCCCAGCAGGGATAAGATAATAGATACTTTTTTATTCATTTGTTTAAATTTGAGTGTTGAGATTGGGTTTGGGAATGTTGTTAATCAAGGAGAAAAAAACAGTCATCTCTCGGCTTGCTAATAATACACACAGATTCTGACAGAAATGGCCGTCATCTCGATCCGATAGCTATCGGATGTAGCGCAGCGAAATGGAGAGATCTTATGAAGAAGGAAAGATTTCTCCACTGCGGTCGAAATGACGACTATTCTATTGAAGTCTGTCAATGATAGCCTATAGAAAGACAAATATTTCTATTTTAAACTAGAGTCTTCGACTCCGCTCAGAGTGACAATAATTTTTATAAAGTTCTTCTTCTGATCACCCTACTGATACTATTTATTTATTATTAAGTTTTTTAATCAGGTTAACTTCATCTTGCCGGTAAGGGGTACCATCGGGCTGAAAGATTTCGTGAAACCACTCCATCGGCTCAGATCCATCTGCAAGTGGGGTATCCCAGGCGTATTTGGTATTGGTTTTACCCGCTGCAAAACCCCAGTTAATGGCGCCAACATTTTCTTCTTTTAACATTGGCAAAATATTAGCGAAACGGCTATTGCGCGATCTCGCCATATATTCAGTACAAATCAATGGTCGGCCGCTTGCTTTTAACAGATCAATGGTTCTTTGGTGCCATTCTGGTGCCTCGTAATTATGGTAGGTTATAATATCCGAGTTGGCCAGCTGTATTTCGTTCAGCTTTTCAAAACCCCAGCTCCACAATCCAATTGAAATTGGTTGATCGGGATTAACGGAACGCGCCCAGCCAATGGTTTTGGTTAACAAAGGTATGGAGGCTTCCTGCTTTCCGCTGTTTCCGGGTTCATTATATAAATCCCAAAGCAAAATCCTTTTATCATGAGCAAAATGGCTAAGCACATCCTTTACATATTTTTCGAGTTCGGGAAAATTGGCTTCTTCTTTAAAAGCCGGATCGCCAGGATCCTGTAACCAGCCCGAATTATGGATGCCTGTTTTTGGTTCAGGTTGTTTGCCAATGGCTGAAGTTTTATTCCAGCAGTCATCAAAAAAAACAAACATCGGTTTGATACCATGTTTTTGTGTAATGGTTAAAAATTGATCCATTCTCTTTTTAAAACCCTCGGGATCCTGGCTCCAGGCCTTACTGAACAAGAAAACCCGTAAGGTATTAAAGCCGATTGCTTCGGCCCAGCCGAGCTCTTTATCGATCAGATCGGGCGAAAAGGTATCGGCCTGCCACATTTCTAACTGGTTAATGGCATTAGCAGGAATGTAGTTTGCCCCCGTTAACCATTTATGTTCTTTGTACCAGGCATTGGCTTTTTCTACTGACCAAACCTTTGCAAGCTCGGTACTTTTTTTCGTTTTTTGCGCAAAGCCAGTGCTGATGCTTAGGCTCAGGATAGCAAATAGCGCATAGTTTTTTAAATTCATATCGGTATTTATCTGGTTATTTTTTGTTTCGGTTTGATGGTGATGTCAAGCTCTTCCCTACTTTTACCGGAGTTCCGAAATTTGGTGTTCCATCGCTATTCCAGGAGAACTTTTGAGCCCGGGGCGAGCGGAAACCTCCGCAGCCCTGGCCCGGTTTATCATTGGCGTGATATAGGATCCAATCTTCTTTGCCATCCGGCGATTTAAAAAATGAATTATGACCTGGGGCATAAACGCCGTCTTTGGGCGACTGCTGAAAAACAGGTTGATCGGCTTTCGTCCAGGATTTAGGATCTAGCAGGTTACTTTTTGCTGATGCTGATAGCATACCTAAGGCATAAAAATCAGTCCAGCAGCCACTGGCTGAATAAATGATGAAGACTTTATCGCCATGCACTAAAAACTGTGGGCCCTCGTTTACATCAACATGTTCTCCTCCGCCTAAATCTCCGTTTTTTTCCCAATCGAATTTTGGGGTAGAAATTTTTACGCGTTCCCCATCTACCGTCCAGGGATTTTTAAGTTTGGCCATAAAAATTTCCTGTTTGCCATTTTTATCTCCCTCCCATCCCGACCAGATCATATACAACTGGCCATCAAAATCGATCACATCGCCATCAATGGCCCATTTATCGCTAGGGTCGGCAACCTTGCCTTTAAATATCCACTCCCCTTTCATCGGATCAGCTGAAGCATTTTCTAAAACATACATCCGATGGTTTTCATTTTTGCCATCATCAGCAGCAAAATAAGCATACCATTTTCCTCTTAAAAACATCACCTCAGGCGCCCATATTTCTTTACTGTACATCGTTCCGGCAGGTGCTTTCCAAATGGTTTTGCGCTCCGCACCTTTTAAACCTTCCAAGGTTTTGGTTTTCCAAAGATCCACACGGTTGCCAGTGGTATGGGTATAGTAGTAATAACCATCTTTATAGTAACTATAAGGGTCGGCACCGGATGGCAAAAGTGGATTGGTAAATGTTTGTGCATTTAATTCTCCGATCGCCAACAAGCAAAATACAAAAAGTAATTTTAGTTTCAATTTATTCATTATTAAAGTTTTACGACTGCTATTTTCTTTCCAGTCCGCTTCATTTTTTCCAGTTTTAAAAAAAGTGATTTCTGTTCTGAAACCCGCCTTCTTTTGTTTCATTATTTCTACAAAAACAATCAATTTGCGCCCTGCATTAAAAAGCGGAAACTTTCCGGATTGACCTGCATGTGTTCTGTACCGTTTTTATCTTTCACAAAAGCAGCTTTTATAATAGCTGTAGCTCTTGGCGATACTTTTTGATTGTTATGATGGGTGTGGAATACATACTGTAACCCCCCGTTTTTATCGGTAAAAAAATCGCCATGGCCGGTACCGTTTATTTTCAATAATTTTTTACTGATGATCGGGTTGCCTGCATATTTTATCCAGGGCCCTGTAGGCGAACTTGAAGTGCCATAACCCACCGCATAATCAGGGTTACGGAAATCGTTTGCTGAATAAAAAAGATAGTAGAGATTGTTCTTTTTAATAACTGTTGGTCCTTCGGTTACCGGCCAATCGGTTTTAGCCGTATTTTCCCAAAATTCGGTTCCTGATAAACATTCCTTTGCAGTATTTGGGATGACATCCGAAAAATCGGCCTTCAGTTCGGATACAAAAATCCGGTTACCATTTGCCAGTTTTACATGATAAAGATAATTTTTCCCATCAGCATCGGTAAACACAAAAGGATCAATCTGTTTTCCCGTGCCAGAAATAGCTTTTAATATTTCCTGTTTAAATGGGCCCAGTGGGCTTTTGCTCTGTGCAATGGCTATCTGTTCATCGGCGGTGTAAGCCATATAATAAGTATTCCCTCTTTTAAATACCTGTGGCGCCCAAAAACCTTTGCTCCCAAAAGCCTCGCCTTTTTTTAAAGCAAAACCATTATTTTCTGACTTTCTCTTCCAGTTTTTAAGATCTTTTGAAACATAAACCAAAAAACCTTCATCACTGCTGGTACCATATAGATAATAGCTGCCTTTATCAACAAAAATGGTCGGATCGGCCATATAAAGGGTATCATTTAGCGGTTTTGCAAGTATTTCTTTGCTAATGGAACAGAGTGAGAAGCAGAAAAAAAGGGCGTAAATATGTTTCATTAGCAATGTTTAACTAGAGATAGGTTGCTGATAAAAATTAAATTAAAAAATATCACATATTTCAAGGTATCGTCATTGCGAGAAGGCTTTTTCAGCCGACGAAGCAATCTTTGTTGCGGAATCGCTAGCATGAAAGATTGCTTCGTCGTTCCTCCTCGCAATGACGATTACTCTATTGGAGTCTGTCAATTCTAAATCATCATCCAGCCTTTAAAAAACTATTTTAGTTACAGGTGTAAAAATCAGATCGTCAACACCGGCAATTTTAACCCCTATCCTGGCAAAAACATAATTTTGCGTGGGTGTAATGCCTGGGATCGTTACACTCATGTTCAGGCTATTGAGGTCGGCGATGGCTGCACCGCTGATCTGCTGGGTAGCAATATTATTGCTGCCATCAACAAATTGTGTTTTGTTAATGTAAAGTGATACATTTTCAATATCCTTCCCGTCGGCATTAGTAATGATTTTTTCGAGCCTGCAAAAAGCATTTACTTTGCCTGCTGCAGCGGTGAGCGTGGCTCCGCGGATCATATAATATGGTATTACCTCGATATCCATGGTTTTACTGCCGTTGATGTTTACCGCAATGGTATCCTGTTTACCAGCAGCATTCTTTTTCCATAAAAAAGGCCCCTGATTTGGTGAGAAAACCAATTTATAATCTCCGTTGAATAATTTGGCAGAATAGGTTCCATCCTGGCTGACATTCACGTTCAGCGCAGAGTAGTTACCAAAACCCGACTGCCAGAGCTCAAAATTCACCTGACCATATTGAACACTGATGGGTTCTCCTTTATAGACGATCCTCCCGGTAAAATCGGCTTCGGGTGCATCATAATTATCTTTTTTACAGGAAGCAAAAAGTACGGCAATGAGTGCCCCCATCATGAAATAAATTCTAATTTTCATATCTATATCTGCTTATTGGTTAGGGTTTCTTATAATTTTAGGGTTTCCGTTAAGCACATCCTGCCCGATTGAAGAGTAATAATTTCCAATACGGAAACGGTGGGCAGCGGTTACGCGGCTTGGTTTGATCACTTTAAAAATATATTTCAAATGATTAGCACTGCCGGGATTATAATATTTGTAGGGCCACAAACCAAATACTTGCGTACTGGTGCGTGTGGCGCTGCCAATATTAGTGGCATTAATAAAATCGGCGGCAGACATGTTATTGCCATTCCAGACCTTATCGGCCAGTCTCCAGCGTTTCATGTCCCAAAGTTCATGTCCTTCAAAAGCGAGCTCTACTTTACGCTCGTGTACAATACGGTCGAAAGTGACCTGTGCAGGAGTTAATGCAATAGTTAATCCGGCACGGTCTCTTACCTGTTTGATGTAATTGGCTGTTGTAGTCGGATCGCCCAGTTCGAAGGCTGCTTCGGCTGCATTTAACAAGACCTCGGCATAACGGTAGCGGATCCACCAAACATCACTACGGGTACCAATCTGTCCGGAACCTGTTGCCGGATCTAAATATTTCCGGACATAAAAGCCTGATTGTGCACTGAATTCCAAACCATCAACCGGACCATCTCTTCCCACTACCTGTACAGATGCCGGATTATCTGGCAATACCTCACTTTTGCTCTGCCCGAAATTATCTCCGGTAATGATTGTACCATTAGCCAATTGATATCCAGCCCAGATATCAACGGTTTTGCCTTTAAACTGTGTTCCCGGAAGAATCACCGTTCCAGCCAAACGTGCATCACGACCTGCAAAAATATCAGTGATATTAGTATAATATACCGGGTTACCATTTCCATCAACCGAAGCCATAGAAGCATAGGTATTATCCAGTTTTTCGAATGACTGTACCAGATTTAAGGATGGGTTTAAACGCCCGCCCTGCGCTTCTTCGGCTGAAGAACGTGGTTGATTATCAATGGTAAAACCATGAACCTTATTGGTTTTTAACTTAAAATCTTTCGCAAAAATTACTTCAGGATTGCTGCCTTTATCGGTAAATAGCGCGGCAAAATTTTCAGACAAATTAGGGTTCTTTTTGTACAATGAATATTTACCACCATCGATAATTTCTTTGGCAGCAGCTAATGCTTTGGTAAAATAACCGTTGGCCAGGCTTGAAGATATGCCCACCTCGCCACCAGGCAAGGTTAATTGCGAGTTGCTGTATCTGGCAATTGAACCTGCATATAAAGCCGCTCTTGACTCCATGGCCAATGCCGCAGCTTTTGTAGCCCTGCTCTGTACAGTCGGGTTATCAGGCAGTATGTTTTTTACGGCTTCCAGTTCAGCAATCACAAAATCATAAATTTCGGTTTCTTTTGCCCTTGGAAACTGAAGGTAGCTCGGGTCGCCGCTGTAATCATAATCTAAAACGGTGGTGATCAGCGGCACACCGCCCATTCTTTTTACCATTTCGAAATATACCCCAGCCCTGATAAAACGCGCTTCTGCCAGGAAACGGTCGCGGTCTTCTGCTTTCAAAGCGGTAGATTCCTGCCCACGTTTAATAAACATATTCAGGTCGCGGATATAACCGTAAACTCCCATATCCCAATATCTCCAGGCATCATAACCATACTCTAAATTCTGGTGGCGAAAATAGTCGCCACTAGCGGAGGCAAAACCTTCGTCAAAATCAGTAAAAGTCCACCAGGCTTCAATGGTCTGGTAATCCGGATAACGATCGTAAAGATCACCCACAACGGTGAGTACCAAATTAGGATCTTTCCATACGGCATCAATAGGCAGTGTACTGGTAGGTTGTTTATCTAAAAATGCTGAATCTTTTTTACAAGACTGCGCAAAACTCAGAAAGGCAATGGCAGCAAATGCGTATATAATTTTTTTCATCTGATTAGTCTTTTTCATGTTACAGCGTTAATTTAAGACCGATATTAAAGAACTTGTTCTGTGGATATTGTAAGCCGTTATCATCTGCAATTTCCGGATCTACACCATAATCACTCAGGTTATCGATAGAAAACAGGTTGTATCCGTTTACATAAACCCTTGCATTCTGGATCTTGATTTTCTCAGCCCATCTTTTAGGTAGGGTATAACCAATCTCAAGCGTACGGGCGCGCAGATACCTCACATTATGTAGCCAGAAGGTGGAGTTTTTGTTGTAGTTACTGTGTCCTCCATCATTAAAGCGCAATGCAGGGTATTTCCCAGGGATCCATGCGCTGTTCAGGTCATATGGATTGGCACGATGCCAGCTGTCATCAGCAAAGTTCTGCAATAAAGCTCCCGTATTCTGAAATGCCCAGCGTTGTTCCCAGTTTTGGTTCCAGGAGTACATGGCACCGCCCGAAAAATCGGCTGTAAAATCAAAGTTCTTGTAAGAACCACCAATGGTAAAACCAAAGCCGATATTGGGCTGACCTGTTGTGGTATATCCAATCGGTCTTTGATCCAGATCGTTAATCACACCATCACCGTTTTGATCCTTATAAATTAGATCTCCTGGTAATAAAGAGCGGTTTCCCTGCCCGTCGATATTTACTTTATAATTATTGATCTCGTCGATGTTCTGGAATTGTCCGGTTACTTCATATCCCCAAAAAATATCGGTATAACGCTGATTATAGCTGTTTCTGTAATTGTCCCATGAGTTGCCATAACGTGGCTTATACTGATCTAAAAATTTCCTGCGACTGATGGAGATATTCCCACCAACGTTGTAGTTGAATTCCCCGATCTTATCCCTGTAATTCAACGCAAATTCAGCCCCGAACTGCGCATCGCTTTCCAGGTTTTCTGCGGCCAGTGGATACCCCAGTTCGATGGGTACCAGTACATCATTTTTAACCTGCTTTAAACCGGTACGTTTTCTATAAAAATAGTCGGCAGTTCCGCTAAGTTTACTGTTGAACAATGAAAAATCAAGACCTATATCGGTAATTTTGCTCTTAAACCAGGTAAGGTTATTGATCACGGGGCCCTTATCCCTAGAAGTGGTAATATTTTTTCCGTCCAAAATCACAGAACCCTGGTTGTAGCGATATCCCGGAATGTAAGCAAAAGGATCAATCCCCAGATCATCATCTCCAAGTACACCGTACGAAGCCCGGAGTTTCAAATCATTTAAGACCGTGCTTTCACCTAAAAGCGATTTCATAAATTTCTCCTGGGTAATTCTCCAACCGATTGATGCCGAAGGAAAATAACCTACACGCCTGTCTGGTGCAAACTTCCATGAGGCATCTCTGCGACCAGAAAGTTCTAAATAGTATTTGTTGTCGTAATTATAGTTGATCCTGGCTACGTAACCAATACGGGCCTCTTCTTCCTGGATGTCGGCAAAATCCTGTCCGTCCATATCTGCAAACTGCAAAACAGGCAAAATATTGGTTTGTGGTACGGCATGCTGGAAAGTATAGGTTCTAAAACGATCTAAACGTTCTGCTACCAAAACACCACCAATGGTGTGTTTACCAAAAGTACGGTTATAGTTGGCCTGTAACTGATAGGTATTAGTGTATATCTTTTCGTTCCTGCGTTCCCTGTAAGGATTAGAACTGCCCACTTTTTCTTCATAAACACCAGTTTCCGGATGGTAAGTATATACATTGTAGGTATACTCATGGCCATTGATTACGTTATCAGCGATGTAATAAGAATACAAACCTTTAATTTCCAATCCTTTGATGGGCGTATCATAACTTGCTGATAAATTAGTCTGTAAAACCCTCCAGTCTGATTTCCAGTATCCGCTTAAGGCTTTACTCTGCACCGCAAACTGTTCGGTATTGTGCCCAATATCATTAGGGTAATCAGGATTGCCATTGGCATAGGCCTGTTCTGTTGGCCTGTTTCTCAATAACGCAAAACGGGCAGCCCAGTAATCATCTCCACCTGGTACGCCCGGCTGGTCGCGGCTTTCTATACGGCCATTAATGAGCATACCCACCTTAAAACGGTCGGTTATTTTAGCCTCGATATTACTCTGGATATTGGTTCGGTTAAAATCGAACTCCCTTGCCTTTCCGTACACCCCTTTCTGATCTAAGTGTGTGCCCGAAAAATAATAATTTACTTTATCGCTGCCCCCTGAAGCACTTAAATTAATAGAAGATTGTGGTGCATTGGGCGCAATGATGATATCTTTCCAGTTCTGGCTCTGATAACCATATTCTGTTCCTGCTTTCCATTTATCCAGTTCAGCCTGGGTAATATCAGTTTTACCATTCTGATTCAATTCTGCAGTAGCCTTTCCTAACATCCATTGGTAAGCATCGGTTGTTTCCGGGAAACGTACCCAGTTCTGCCATCCGGTATAAGCATCAACACTAAAGGTATTCCGTGTACTGTTTTTACCTCTTTTAGTGGTGACCAAAATTACCCCATTAGCGGCCCTGCTACCATAAATAGCGGCCGAAGCATCTTTTAGTACACTGATGGTTTCGATATCATTGGGAGAGATATTATTAAACTGACCGGCATCCTGCTGAATCCCGTCTATAACATATAACGGATTGCCCATATTACGGATCTGGATGTTGGCACTCGATCCAGGTCTGCCATCAGGCATCCTGAACGATACGCCAGGCAGTTTACCAGCAAGTCCCGTACTCACGGTTGAGCCACCGTGTACTTTTTCAAGGTCTTTACTGCTGATGGAGGATATGGCCCCTGTTATAGCTTCCTTTTTCTGTGTGTTGTAACCCACAACCACCACTTCGCTGAGATCGTTATTGGAAGGTTTAAGTTTAACATTAATTTGTGAACGCCCTGCCAGTGCAATTTCCTGATTGGTGTAACCTACATAAATAAAAATCAGGGTCGCATTTTTATCGGCCACCTGGATTTTAAATTTTCCATCAGCATCAGTAGTTGCCCCCGTACTGGTGCCCTTAATTTTAATGCTGGCACCCACAACCGTTTCGCCTTTTTCGTCGGTCACAGTACCCGTAACAGTAGCTTGTTCCTGTGCAATAAGCTGAAATGAAAATAAGAGTAAGGTAATTGAGGTTAAAATAGCAGAGCGGATTTTGCTTTTCAAAAACAGCTTTTGAAGCAAGTACCAATCCGGGCTTAAAAAGCCGTAACAGGAGAATAAACTTCTTTTCATATTTGGTTAGAGATTTGGTTATAACTAGAAGTAAATGGTTTTAGTACGATTTAATTCTTTCCAAAGATTCGGTTTTTAGCATTAGCACGGGATACGGATTTGTATCAATATTTCTCCATTTTGTCTCGATTTGTTTGAAGGAACCTGTTTAGCCACGGAGGCTCAGCAACACCGGAAATGCCGCTCAATGCATCATCCTGAGCGCTGCTTAGGATTTTAATGGCAACAGTTTTTTTGGAAATGATGGGGCCGGCGCGTCTGGGCCGCTTAGTCCTCACTCATGCTTCGCTCCGGGCTATCCGTTCTATTACTTGCCCGTTGCAGGCGGGGGGTTATTTAACATCGGTCAGTCGTGCTTAAGATTGCATACTCCCGCTGGTTGTTCTGCTCGGTTTTGCGTTAGGGATTGTAAGGGTCAAGTACCGATCTTTCATCGGTACCGGAGCGAAGCGCAGCCCTGAAAAAGTCCGACCCTTTGCCGTATTTCACGGAATTGGGCAACGCCCTCGTCAATTGGCAGTTTTCAGTTGGTAATTTTCAGTTGGCAGTTTTCAGTTGGCAGTTTTCAGTTGGCAGTTATCGGTTAGCAATTTTCAAGTTTATTAACGTGGTAAATGATTGCAGATACAAACCGATTCGTCTCAATCTTGCTACATATTGGCTCAAATTCAAATTAGCATGAAAGCAAAACATTTCTTTAATATATTTGAAGCTACTGACCAATATCTCTTGAAAAAACTCATCATCCTTGTATGTCTGTTACTTTCGGCCAACCTGCTTTGGGCGCAGCCTTACTATTTCAGACATTACCAGGTAGAAAACGGGCTTTCTAATAATACGGCCTTTTGCAGTGTGCAGGACGGAAATGGCTTTATGTGGTTTGGCACTAAAGATGGGCTGAACCGGTTTGATGGTTATGCTTTTAAAACCTATCGCCACGATACCGAAAAAGCTGGTAGTTTGGGCAACGATCTGATTTCTGCCCTTCACCACGATCACGAACAAACACTTTGGGTTGGTACAAATAACGGTGTGTATCAATACAATCCAAAAAAAGAAAGCTTCGCCATGATTGCAGCAACTAAAGGGATGCGGATTACAGATCTGGCGAGCGATCTGCATGGAAATTTATGGATTTTATCTTCATTTAAGATATATTTATATCAAAAGCGTACCAGGAAAATACAGTCTTTTCGCCATAATGCACCGTTCGATGCCTCACTGGTAACCATTTTAAAAGATGGCAGTGTATGGATCAGTACCGGAAAGGGAACGCTGGAAAAGTACAATCCCAAAACGAATCATTTCCGGCAGTTTAATATTAATGGAAAAAATGCCAAAGCAGAGTACGGATGGGTATCCAGAATAGCAGAAACTGAAGATGGAAATTTATTGGTTGGCACGACTAATCAGGGGGTTAAGCTTTTTAATCCGGTTACCTTAACCTCAAAAAATATAATCAGATTAAATGACGACCAAACGCCAATCTTTGTCCGGGATATTAAAAAAACAGGGGCACACGAGTTTTGGATTGCCACAGAATCCGGCATTTACATTTATAATGATATAACTGGAGCAATTGTCCACCTCAAAAAGCAATACAATAACGATTATTCCTTAAGCGATAATGCGGTTTATACCATTTGTGTAGACCGTGAAGGGGGAGTTTGGGCCGGCACCTACTTTGGAGGAGTAAATTATTACTCGAGCCATACTTCACTGTTTACCAAATATTTTCCGCAAAACGGCGCAAATTCGATCAGCGGAAGCGATGTGAGGGAAATTACAAAAGATCGGGCTGGTAATTTATGGATCGGTACGGAAGATGCCGGACTAAATAAACTGGACATCAAAACAGGACTATTTAAGCATTTTTTGCCCGATGGAAAACCCGGCAGCATTGCTTATTCCAATATCCACGGTTTATTGGTTGATGGCAATAAACTCTGGATTGGTACTTTTGAACATGGATTGGATATTTTAGACCTGAAAACAGAAAAGGTAGTTAAACATTACCAGGCTGGCGTTGGAAATGCCCTGCGCACCAATTTCATCGTTACTTTTTGTAAAACGCGTTCGGGCGAAATTTTAGTTGGAACCATTAACGGAATTTACCGTTATAACCGCAAGAAAGATGATTTTGACGCCATTACAGGCCTTCCTTTTATCTTTTACGATTCGGTTATGGAAGATAGTAAAGGCAATATTTGGGCAGGTAGCTTTAACGATGGGGTATTTCAATTTAATTTATCCAAACCTGGTTATGTAAACTACCGGAATATCCCAAAGGATGCAAAAAGTTTAAGCCATAATTCCGTAAATAGTATTTTTGAAGACAGCAAAAATCACATCTGGGTAACTACCGATGGCGGAGGGCTTTGCAGGTTTGATCAGCTGACACATCAGTTTAAGCGCTATGGTATAAAAAATGGTTTTCCAAGTAATTACCTGTTCCGCATTGAGGAAGATACCTTAAATAAATTTTGGATCAGCAGTACCAGAGGGCTTATCCATTTTGATCCCGCTACAGGTTTAAGCAAAACCTATGGAAAAGCAAACGGACTACTTACCGACCAGTTCAACTACAGTTCTGCTTACCAGGATGAAAATGGCCAAACCTATTTTGGAAGCGTAAAAGGACTGGTAAGCTTTAATCCGGCTAATTTAAAGGCCACAAAATATACTCCGCCAGTATTTTTAACCGGGTTTCAGGTTAACGGTTCGGAAATAGGTTTAAACGGAAAAGATTCGGTTACCAACAGATCGATCGTTTATGCTGATACCATCGAACTGAACTACAATCAATCATCATTTAGTATCGATTTTGCGGCCTTAAGCTACCTATCGCCAGAAATGACAGAGTATGCTTATAAAATGACCGGGCTTTATAAAAACTGGGAATATTTAAAAACCAACCGCAAGGTTTATTTTACCAAACTTGCCCCGGGCAGTTACATTTTTGAAGTAAAAGCCTTGGTTGAAGGAAGCAACACCTGGAGCACCAAAAATATTAAACTTCTGATCAAAATACGTCCTCCTTTTTACCTCAGTTCCCTGGCTTATCTCCTTTATTTAATCGCTACAAGCGGAATTGTTTTTTTTGTGGTACGGAGTTACCACCGAAAAATTGCGCTAAAAAACAGCCGGAGAATGGAAGTTTTTGAGCATGAAAAACAAAAAGAAGTTTATCAGGCCAAGATTGAATTTTTTACCAATGTTGCACACGAAATCAGAACACCGCTCACCTTAATTATCGGACCGATGGAGAAACTGATTAAACAAGCCGCTGCTGTACCTGCAATAGAAAAAAATTTAAGAATTATGGGTCGAAACACCGACAGGTTACTCAAATTAACCAACCAGCTATTGGATTTCAGAAAAACAGAAACCAGCGAATTTTCATTAAATTTTGTAAAAGCCGATATTTCCGAAATTTTAAAAGATATATTTTTACAGTTCCAGCCTGCAGCAGAACAGCAGGAAATCAAATACCATCTTCATTTACCCGAACAAAAAATCCATGCCTATATTGATATGGAAGCTTTTTATAAAATTATCAGCAATTTGGTAGACAATGCCCTAAAATACGGGAAAGCTAGTGTACAAATTCACTTATCATTGCAGGATGACGATAAGTTTGTGGTGATGGTTAAAAACGATGGGAACAGAATCGCCAAAGAGATTAAGGATAAAATATTTGAACCTTTTTTTCGGGGTAAGGAAACCGAAATAAAGGCGGGAACGGGAATAGGTTTATCGATTTCGAAATCACTTGCGCAACTGCATCGAGGTAAACTTTATTTAGATTTTAATGATGGTGATTTTAATATATTTGTATTAGCACTGCCTATCCACCAACTTATAGAATTTAACCTGAACGGAAAATGGAAGAAATTATAGGCACATTGATCATAAAAGATACGGAAGATATGGACAGATCTGTTGTGTTATTGGTTGATGACAACGAAGATATTCTCGATTTCATTTCGGATGATCTGGATGAAAAATACCACGTAATACAGGCGAGAAACGGCGTTGAAGCTATGGAAATCTTACAACGTGAAATCGTTCAGCTCATCATCAGCGATGTGATGATGCCCGAAATGGACGGCTTTGAATTTTGTGCAAAAGTAAAATCGACCCTGGAGTTCAGCCATATCCCCGTAATCCTGCTTACCGCAAAAAATTCACTACAATCTAAAATTGAAGGTTTAGAGCTTGGCGCCGATGCCTATGTAGAAAAGCCCTTTTCGCCCGAATTTTTACAGGTGCAGATTGCCAGTCTGCTTAAAAACAGGAACAAAATTAAGGAGTATTTCTCCAGCTCCCCCCTCCTTCACCTGAAAAGCATGGCCTATTCGAAGGCAGATGAGTCTTTTCTGGAAAAATTGCAGGATACCATTAACCAGAACATCAGTAATCAGGATCTGGATGTAGAACAACTGGCAGAAAAAATGAACATGAGCCGGCCAACACTCTATCGAAAAATCAAATCCATTTCTAACCTGAGTCCGAATGAGCTGATTAATTTGGCCCGTCTGAAAAAAGCTGCGGAACTGCTAAACGAAGGGCTATTGAAAATTTACGAAATTTCAGAATTGGTGGGTTATAGCTCGCAATCACATTTCGGACGGAATTTTGCCAAACAGTTCGGCATGTCGCCTACTGATTATTTGAACAGCAGGATAGCAGAAAAGAAGAAGGGGTCATTTTAAGAGGTTATTAAGCGCAGATAATCGTCAATTACGAGAAGGCTTTTCAGCCGAGAACCACTTAGTGCTCAGCGAAGCTAATTCTAAATAGGCAGCTTTCTCCCGAACGTCCGGGACTAGGCTTCAGTCCAGACGACTCTTTTGTAAGGCATATCTGTGAAAGTGCGTCATTTTTCATCTCAACATCAAACATTTAGCTAGCCATTGTTATTATCCTTTATTATGCTTAAATTGTTATAACTAAATATAGAAGTTATGAACATGCTTAAGAAAATCGAAAACTGGGGCGATCATCACCACCCAAAATGGCTTGATTTTTTCAGAATCTTATTAGGGCTCGTTTTAATGTGGAAAGGCATTGATTTTTATATCAATATGCAAGCCTTTAGTAATTTAATGCGGGGAGCCTTCTTGGGTACGGCGATCAGCATCAGCTTGCTGGCACACTTCATTATCGTTTTACATATTATTGGCGGTTTGGCCATCACACTAGGTACCTACACACGTACATTTTGCCTGATTAATTTGCCTATACTGATCGGTGCCGTATTTTTCATCAATATTTCCGGCGGAATTTTTAAACCCTACTCCGAATTCTGGATTTCGATTTCGGTACTGGCCGGATTAATCTGTTTTGCCATTGAAGGAAATGGGTATTTATCGGTTGAACGACAGAAAATTCATGCTAGAGAAGCAATTTAGCCGGGATTAATCAGCCCCGATTGTGACTATCAACAGCATAAAATGGCGGTTTATGGATGCTTTTTCATTTTTTTATCCATCCTAACTAAATGATTAGCAAGACTTAAAATATTAATTAAAATATTTGACCGGAAAAGGTTTGCAGATTAACGCCAAATTCCTACTTTTGCAGCGGAGAGCTGGCAGAGTGGTCGAATGCGGCAGTCTTGAAAACTGTTGACTGTAACAGGTCCGGGGGTTCGAATCCCTCGCTCTCCGCCAAAAAACCGAAAGCCTGAAATCGCAGATTTCAGGCTTTTTTTATTTAAACATCCTGTTCTAAATTCGAATGCGGAGGATATTCTTTTAAACGGATCAATTACTCCTGTCATTAACCTCAAATCTCCCCGTTTTTAGGTGCAGTACAATTTTGAACACAATCATTTCTTCATCATGCGTATCTGTTTTGCCTGTGCCATGCGATGGCTGCTCTGATGGTGTATTGGTCAAGGGCATCATCCGGTGGATAATGCCCTGCAAAACGTTTTGCTTTTCTGAAGTATCGGTAATTTCTTCAAATTTGCCCCAGCACACTACACTTTTCCAGTTGAAGGTGTCACGGATCTGGTCAATCTGGAAACAGACCTGTGGGTTGCTTCTCATCATCCTGATTTTTTGTCCGGGAGCAGAATGGGCATAAACTGTACCGTTGCGGTACACATAATTAATAGGCACAATGTAACTCACCCCATGGGCGTGGCAGCCTAAACGGCCTATGTATTGCTCTTTAAGGAGCTTTTCAACTTCCTGTTCTTCTAGTTTCCCTAACATTTTCAAAAAATTAATGTTGAACATTTATTACTACTGCGTTTCCGAAATGTCTAAAACCACCCTTCCCTCAATCTCCCCCATTTTCATCTGTTCAAATACGGCGTTGATGTCTTCCAGTTTGGCGGATTTAATCTGTGCCCTCACCTTGCCATCCACAGCGAATTCGATAGCCTCCTGCATGTCTTTTCTCGTTCCTACAATAGAACCCCTGATCGTAATCCTGTTTAACACAGTATCAAATATGGGAAGGTCAAAACTACCTGGAGGCAGCCCATTTAGCGACAAAGTGCCTTTTCTGCGCAATGCGGAAAGCCCCTGACTAAAAGCGATCGGCGATACTGCTGTAACCAATACGCCGTGCATTCCCCCGGTTTGTTTTTTAAGAAATTCGCCAGGGTCCTGTTCAAGTGCGTTAACCACAATATCGGCACCCAGTTTTCTGGCCATTTCCAACTTATCGTTTGAAACATCAATTGCAGCAACCTGTAAACCCATGGCTTTTGCATACTGAACGCCTAAATGGCCTAATCCGCCAATGCCCGATATGGCAACCCATTCGCCTGCTTTTACTTCGGTTTCCTTTAATCCTTTATAAACGGTAACTCCTGCACAGATAATCGGTGCCATTTCTGCAAAATTTACGTGTGAAGGGAAATGGGCAACATACCTTGAATCGGCAATTACATATTCTGCGAAACCGCCATCAACGCTATAACCACCATTTTGCTGTTCATAACATAATGTTTCCCAACCTGTTAAACAAAAGTCGCAACAACCACAGGCACTGTACAACCATGGAACGCCAACTACATCACCCTCTTTAACACTTTTAACATCATGCCCCATGGCGGCCACCAAACCAATAGCTTCGTGACCAGGTACCAATGGCATTTTTGATTTTACCGGCCAGTCTCCATTACAGGCGTGCAGGTCGGTATGGCATACACCACATGAAATTACTTTGACCAGGATCTCATATTGATTGAGCGGTCTGACCTTAAGTTCTTCTATGGCCAGCGGTCCTCCATATTGATGGACAACAGCGGCTTTCATTGTTTTAGGATACATATTTTTTGTTTAGGAATAGATTGTACAATTAAGTTTTAAAAACTCACCAGGCTTTACATCGGTATGCGGTGTTCAGGTGGTAAAACCAGAAGCGGGATCTGAATACGATCAGACATGGTCAGTGTATAGCTACCATTAAACAGGCGATAAAAAAATCCTTGTTTACGGTGTACCATTACCAGCATATCGATCTGGCCATTTTCTACGATCCAGTCCAGGCCATCTTTAACCCGCTCGCTGTTCACCTGCCTGTGGTAAATATTTCTATAGTTGACCCTATCGGCAACCCGGTTTAAAAAATCTTCAGTTTTTTGTTTGTAACCTGCCTGATCTGAGGCTGGATGCCCGGTATGCATAATGAGTATATCGGCATTTAAAGTTTTTGCAAATTCGGCAAGCGCACATAAAACAGAGATGTCACTATGGCTAAAATCGGTAGCGAAAGCAATTTTTTTTGGTTTCTTAAACAGATAAGTACCTGGGATGAGCAAAAGCGGTATATGGCGCTCAATCATTTTTCTGGCATTACTACCGATTAAAATCTTGGAGAACTTGCTTGCACTGTTCAATCCCATTATAACAAGGTTCATTTTACATTCGGTAAAATATTTATAAACCTCATCATCCACTTCTCCATAAACAACTTTAGCGTACACTTCTGGTTTAAGGCTGTAATCGTGATAGGCGGCTTCGTATTTCTTTTCGATCTTATGAAGCAATTTCTCCAGTGCTTTTTTAGCGTCATCTTCCATCTGGCTGTACGCTTCAGCAGGCCATACCAGCGACGCTGCAACCGGAGATACCACAGGAAGTTGAAAAACATGGAATAGTTCTAACCTTGCCCCGATATTAAAGGCTAAATCAGTTGCATAATTTGCTGCGTTCTCTGCTGTTAAAGAGAAATCAACAGGTACCAGGATCTTTTTCATATTACGCGCTGTTTATTAAGCATAAAGTTTGCAAAAAACCAATGTTAAAAATATGACCAGCATCAGCTATTTTAATGATTTTCAACTACATGCGGCGAGCAACTAAGATTCCCAGATCTCGTTTTTTAATAAGAAAGGATTGATGAAAGATAAAATTGGACCGTTATTTCCGTTGTTTGATCAAAAAAATTTTTAGGCGTTTTAGATTTTTATAATGTGAACCATAATTGTCATGGAAGCACAAGTAAGGCCTTGCCCGGGCTAGGTAATAAAACTTACCTAACGTAGTGAAGATATTTAGAGAAGGATACATCAAAGGATAGAAATTTTATCGGTTCTAAGTTCTAAGCTTTAATAAATCATTTTGCAATATCTTTATACCATGAAAATTCATATCCTGGGTGCATCCTGTGCGGGGGCCACAACACTGGCCGAGGCTTTATCTGCAGCATTAAATATCCCCTTTTTTGATACGGATCGCTTTTTCTGGGAGAAATCAGCTATCCCCTATACAATAAAAAGAGATGCTGTAACACGGAACCAAATGCTTAAGAATGCGTTAAGCCAAACAGAAAGCTACATTGTAAGCGGCTCGCTGGTCAGCTGGGGCGAGGAATGGAAACAAATGTTCGACCTTGCAGTTTTTCTTTACCTGCCAAAAGAAATCAGGATGGAGCGCCTGGTAAAAAGAGAAGTAGAACGGTACGGGAACAATATTTATGATGATCCATTGCGGCACAAATTGTTTATAGAGTTTATAGATTGGGCATCAAAATATGATGACCGTTCTTTTACGGGCCGGAATATCGGTATTCACGAAAGCTGGCTGGAAGCTGTAAACTGCCCGGTTATAAAAATTGAAAGAGATACCACAGTAGCGGAACGGTTAGGGCGTATTATTGACGGTGTTGATCGTAGTTAGGCTTTTCAGTATTTATATTTAGTAATTGAAAGAATTAGGAGTGTCTAAATTTGTCCGGTCGGGAAAGAAGGCCTACCTACCGGAGGTTACATCATCCTATACTGCATCAGCAGACCTACCAAAACAGTTTAAAGTATAATGCTGCTTGTAAACTGGTAGAGAAAGACTCTTTCTCAATTTTTTAAAAAAACAGGTTCCCCTAAATATCATCCAAAAAAAACCATTTATTTTACAAGTTTGTTTTGGTCGGCATTGTTTTTGTTACAATGGCGGTATGAAAAGGAATGATGTAATCAGTGCGCTCTTAGGTATGTTGATTATGGCCATCACTTATTGGCTTTTGTTTTATAAGTTCTCTTCTCCACAAGAGCACAAAAATGTAAGAATCTCTTCATCAGCACCGCGGTTTAATAATATAGAGTAAACGATTCCGTGCAACTATAGTTTTGATATGTTTACTCTATCAAAATAAGTAGTCTTGTTGCCAATAGCATAAGTGTAGGCTTTTTTAAACAGCACGAAAGGTAATTAATTACATATACTTTCGTCTTGTGATCATTTATATTTGAACCAGATTTCATTTAATGATAATCAACAGGATTACCCTAACTGCTGTAAGAATAGATTCAAATCTTCTTCTTTGCCCAAACCCAACTTTTGTTTAATCCGGTAACGGCTCATGCGCACACTTTTAGGTTCGATACCTAAACGAACAGAAACCTCTTTATTACTCAAACCCATTAGCATATAGGAGCAGTATTTTAGATCGAGCCTGGTAAGTGCGTGGTTTGCTTTTTCCTGCAGGCGTTCAAAAAAAGCAGGATTGGTTTCAAAAAAATCTGTCTTATGTGCTTCAAATACTTTATCCATCTTTTTCTGTTGGTTCACAATCCGTTTAATCTGCTCATCAACAGAAAGGTGGCTTTCAGGGTTTACCTTTTCCGGTATAAGTTCCAGCAGTTCATTCTTTTCTTCAATCTGTAAATTACCTGCTAACACTTCTTTCTCCAAACGCTCCTGCCGCTCTTTGAGCAAAACCTGCTCGGTTTGAAGTTGGATCGCTTCTGCCTCTTTTAACTGTGCCCTTAACTCAACAGCCTTTTTTTGCTGATCAATCAGCTCTTGTTTCCTGATCGATGCTTTGAGCTTATAATTGTAAGACATCAGCAATAAAAGCAATGCGGCAATCCCCGTTAATCCCGAAATAATATAAAAAACATTTAGTTTTTTGGTATACCTGGCTTGCTGCTGTAAATAGGCTATCTCCTGCTCTTTTTTCTGCGATTGATACTGCGCCTCTATCCTGACGGTGCTGTTTATTTTTTCTTCATCAAAAGCTTTTTTATAATAATTGAAATACTGCTTTAAATAATTTAAGGCTGCCTGCTGATTACCTTTTTTTTCGGCAATATTGGCAAGTCCCTGGTATATCCTGGCCTGCGTTAATGGCATTTTCACAACCACACCAGAAATTTTATCCAATCCGGTGAGGAGTATTTTTTCTGCTTGGTCATAATTTCCGTCGCGCAAAGCATATTCGCTCTTTAATCCATAGCAATTGAGTAAAACCTCCAGTAAATTTGTATTCGTCGCAATTCCAATAGCGATATCGACATATTTTTCGGCACTATCGCGATAAGATGCCGGAAAATATTGAAAATAGGTATTGGCAATATTTAAAGCTGCTGCAGCCGTATTGCTGTAGGTAAGCATACGGCCGGCCTGCTCTTTCGAGAGTCGAATCGACTTTTTATACATAAACAAAGTCGAGTCGAGCAGATTACGTTTTAATGTATCCAGCTTAAAACGGTCGAAATAACTTTGCCCAATCGTAAAATAAGCATTATTTAACAGGTCAACCTGTTTACTTTTCGATGCACTTAAGTAACATAAACCGGCGTATTTCTGCTGTTTTGACGGATCATTGCCATATCCATAAAAACTGGCCAGATAGTGATATATGGTACTTTCGTAATCATCAGCATGCTGATCTTTAAAAAAATCAAGTGCTTTAAGCAGCTTGGGGACCGACTTATCGTTCTCATCGTTCACCAGGTCTAACCAACCACTTCTAAACCAAACAAAGCCCAATGCCATACGGTCTTTTGTTTTTTGAGCATAATGTTGGGCACTATCTAAACTTGCATAAGCGCTTTTAAGGTCTTTTTTCCATACATATAAATGTACGAGTGTGGCATAGGCCATGGCTTTACTTTTCCCATCCCTTAGCCCTTCTGCAACCTTAAGGGCCTCATTGGCCTGTTGAAAGGAAAGCGGAAGTTTTTTTTCGAAATTAGCCTTGGCCAGCCTGCAGTATATATTTGCCTTTTCTTCTTTTGAAATGCTTTTCTGTGCCAGCAAATGGTTTAAAGAATCGATGTAGATCTTTTGTGCTTCGGCACTTTTAAAAAAAAATAGAAGAAAAAATAAAATACTTAATAATTTTTTCAGTGGTAGCTGCATAATCAAAAATAGAAAAGAAACATTTACGAGTACAGAATTACAACAATTAATTGGAAATAAGCCCGGTTTAGGGTTTTTGTAGTCTCCTTGTAGACGGCATTTGAGCAATTGGTAGTCGCAGTGTAGGTTCTCTTTTCTTGGCAGAACATAAAGGCTCAGGTAATTTTGCATTGTTCAATTTACCAGAAATTTAAACTATGAAACAGAAAACAATTGCAGTAGTGGCCTACATTACAATCATTGGATGGATTATTTCTTATCTCGAATTTAAAAAATCGAAAGAAAAAAGTGCATTGGCCAATTACCATTTGGGGCAGTCACTGGGCATTATCATTACCTCCGTTCTCTTAAGTATCTTAAGTAGTATTATACTGGCTATAATACCCGCATTGGGCCTTATATTTTACCTTATTTTATTACTTCCATTTATATTGATGCTGTTGGGAATTGTAACGGCCAATAATGGTTTAGAAAAACCAGTTCCTTTAATCGGACGCATATTTGAAAGGAAATTCAATTTCTCTAATTGAGTTTGTTATGGCTTTACAGATGTGAAAATGTAATAGCTCACATTGCAAAATGGCAAAATCTTTGAAAGCATTTTAAAAACTTAACTAACCTGATCATGACAACTGCTCAATATAAACAACAGTTTAAACCAGATGATAGCCCCGGATGGCAGGCGATAGATCATCAACTGGAAAAAATTTATGGCACTACCGAAGCCCGTCATTATCCACCGCTGTGCGGAATCCATTATGTAGCTGGTGGCACCGACCCGATAGATGGTGCCAGTATTTATGATAGTAACCACCAAAGCCTTCACCGCCACATCATCAGCTATGGTATGAGCGAACTTTATTACAATGAAGAAAAAGCCGGTGGAGAATTTAGCAGGTGGGGTTTTGAATTTACCTTTAGGTTAGCACCATTTAAAGATGATGAAAAAGATCCTGTCTGGGCCATTCAGGTAATGAATAATTTAGCCAGATACGTATTTTCGAGTGGTAAATGGTTTGAGGAAAACCATTTCATCCCGGCTAACGGACCAATAAGACTGAATACTGATACCCAGATAACGGGTTTTGTTTTTGCATTGGATCCGGAACTGGGAAAAATTGAAACCCCTCATGGCGAACTTAGTTTTCTCCAGTTGGTGGGGATTACCGACACCGAGGTAGAAGAACTAAAAAAAAATCCCTCTGCAGGAACTGTTGAAGAACTGATCAAAAACTTAAAGAAGGATAACCCGCTATTGATTACCGACCTGAACCGGAAATAGAAATGGCTATGCTACAACGAAATATCCTTTTAATACTGCTCATCGTTGGTTTAACCTCTTGTCAGTCTAAAAAGGCAGCTCAGTTAAATACAGTCCTCGTACATGCAGAAAGGAATATATTTAATATCATGGTGGGTAAAAACGGCCCTAATGAAAAGAAACTAAAATGCCTAATCGATGGCAATTTTAAATGCGCCCTGCAGGCGGTTGATGACAAGGAAAAGGCTTTTAACCAGGTAATCAATGAGATAAACGCGGTGGAAACAAAAGATATTGAACATGGAAATGAACTAAAGAAAGCAGCAGTCAGCTATTACGATGCAGTTAAACAGGTGGAAATTTCAGACAGACAGGAAATCGTCCTTCAGCAGCTAAGCCAGGATAAAAAAAACACAATACAGATGCGCGATAGCGCGATGGCAAAACAGTGGCAATTACTGAACAAAAAAATGGAAATGCGTAAGCTCATCACCAAAAAAGAAACCAAATTGGCCGAAATACAAAAACAGTTTAATTTGGTTAACCACCTGAATTAATGCAGGCAGACTATCCCATATCCTGTAAAAACAGTTTCAGGTCTTCATCCTTACCCAAACCCAATTTTTGCTTTATCCGGTAACGGCTCATGCGCACACTTTTGGCTTCAATATGCATCAACTGCGCAATTTTTTTGGTGTCCATTTTTAAATGAAGGTAGGCACAGAGTTTTAAATCGAGCGGGGTAAGTTTCTGCTGTGCTCTCTGATTTAACAAAGAAAAAAACTCAGGATGCACCTGCTGGATCTGGAATTTGGCTTCTTCGAAATCATTATCCAGGAGGAGTTCTTCATTCCAGATTTTATTGATGTTGAGCTTTTGGTTATCACTAAGTTTTTCCTTAAGCTGAAACAGCACTTCCTTTTTATGTTCAAGCTGTAACTGACTGGCCATTACTTCTTTCTGCAATTGCTGCTGTTGGCTTTCCAGCAAAAGCTGCTCCGCTTTTAACCGGGCCTGCTCTTCTTTTTCGAATTTCATCAGCAGTTCGGCATCCTGTTTTTCTAAGTGCAATTGCCTTTCGCGCTGTAAAGAGTACCTTAACCTGAAGTGGTAAGAACGGAACATAAATATAAGGCCCAAAAGGGAAGCAATGGCAATACCGAAGTAGAGGTACTTTTGTTGTCTCGCATATTTTTCGCGTTGCTTTAAAAGCTTTACCTCATTGTTTCTTTTTTCAGCCTCGTACTGTACCTCTAATTTTTGAGCATTTAAAGTCCGTTTTTCATCAAAATATTTGCTGTTATATTCGGTTGCTTTTTTTTGAAATTCCAAGGCCTTTTCATAGTTTTCCTGTTGCTCATAAAACTTAGCCAGCGCGGTTACGATATTGATTAAAGTGTAATAAGAAGGTACTTTTTGAGTTTTTAATATGCTATAAGCTTCTTGCAGATAGGCTTCAGTCATCACAAATTTTTTATTTCTCTTGGCATATTCACTCAAAATCCCCAAACTGCTTGCCCTGATTTCTTCGCCATTGATGGCCCCTTTCATGACTTCGTTGGCCATTCCGGCATAGCGAATAGCACGGGCTTTTGCAGCCTGATCGGTATCAGAAAAATAACGCAGATAATAATCTGCACTATTGATACAGGCTATACCATAAGTTTTGCGGGCAACATATTTAGGATATTGCTGATAAAGGTTTTGGGCCTTATTTAAATAGTAAATGATACTGTCTCGAAAAACTTCATTTTTAGTGCTGGCGTAATTATAATCTGCAGCAACAGATAAAGCAGTATAACAATTGCCCAACAGGTTATAATCGGTGGTTTTTAATGCATTTTCGGTAGCAGCCCTCGCATATTTATTTACATTTTTAACATCATCCCAATGGGTATTGATCATATAAAGCAGGTAATATATTTTGGCGCTGAGGTAAGGGTCTGCTGTTTTTTCCAATAACTTTAGTGCAAGCCCACAATATTTGGTCATCTGCTCCGAATTATCAATCGCATTATAGAACAAAGCCTGTGCATAATAAGCGTAGGCCATTGCAACAGGCTGCCGTGATTGCTGCGCGATAAACAATGCACTATCGCTTGCTTTTTTTGATAAAACAAAAGCTTTTGTTGTGGCATATATACTTGCCTGTATGGTATAGGCTTTTGTAACTTCTGTTACATTTTTAAATTTTAAAGCTAAAGCTGCACTCTGTTGAGCCTTTCGTATCGCTGCTTTATAATCGCCATTAATTCTACTTCGCTCTGCAAGCTGCGTTAGCAATGCCGGCTTATCTTTATCGCTTAGGTTATTAATCGCAGTACTGTCCAATAAAGTTTGTGCATTCGTTATAAAATAACTAATGCAAATACCAGTTAAGAGAAATATCTTTTTAAAATATTGATGTTTCATTGGCTAAAATTAACATAAAGATTGGAGTTGGATACTAATTGCAGACAAAATCCGAAAACCATAAAACATCATAAAAAACTGAATTTCAGATCATTAAATTAAATTGTAGATGTATTGTAGACGTTTTTAAAAACATTGTAGATGCTCTGTAGTTGGCAGATTCTTTTAGATGATGATGGTTTGCCCCAAATTTGACCTCAATAATTTTTCAACCTAAAAAAACAGAAATCATGGACAACAAAACCCTTTCAATCGTTTCTTACATCACCCTTATTGGTTGGTTAGTCGCTTATTTTGTCGGAAAAGATAAAGCTGATGCTTTGCTTAAATATCACTTAAGACAGTCGTTAGGCCTTGCCATTGTAAGTATTATTTTCAACATCGCCTTTACCATTATTGCCGGAATAGTACCTAGCTTATCCTTTTTAGGATTTGTGGGTTATGCATTTATCATCCTTTGGATCATTGGAATCATCAATGCGGCCAATGGCGCTCTAAAACCTGTTCCATTTATTGGTAAATGGTTTGAAGACAAGTCTTCATTTGTTGGTAAATATTAATAAGAAGTTTATGCGCCTCAAAATTTAAAATGTCATGCAAATGGTGATGGTATTTGCCATCACCGCATGTTTTTAATATTAGCCAAGGATTAAACTTAAAGTTATACCTTAAAACGGATGGTATAGGAACTGAAGCATATATTATACTGCAGATAATCATAAAAATGGAAGCATTTAAATACTTCGAACAAGAAGGAAATACTTATAACCTAAAAATACAAAAGGGACTTTTATATACCCTTGCTTTTGGCTGTATTGCAGCCATAATAGCCATTTTGATGTATAGCACCAGCAAGGCGACATTTTTATATATCGCATTATTTGCTTTTATAGGTCTCATGTGCATCCTGCGTACAACTGGCGCTATTATTTTCGATAGCCAAAACCGGGAAATACAGCGTAAACGTTTTTTCTTCAGCGCTCCGGCTAACTATAGCTTTGATGATTTTGACCATTTTCTCATCGCAAAACAAAAAAGCTATTTTATCACCGTCATGGTTCAGGCCATTATGGTCATGAGAAAAGATAATAAAACCAGACATATCCTGCTGGCACAAACCTTATTCACCGCAAAACCCCTGCAAAGACTTAGTGAAGAAGTGAGTACGATCATGGGCTTGCCACAACATTAAAACCGCAATACCTAACTATGACAGGATATAATCTAAAAACGGAAAGCGGACGTCTGAGTTTTCAGCCTGAACGGGATTATAAAGGCAAAATTTTATTTTTTTCGTTCCTTGCGGTAGGAATATTTGTGGTAACGCCTATGCTACACCTCTACCGGGATACGCACTGGGGCGTAATGGCCATTGGGTTTGTATCGGCGCTAACAGCACTTTACGATTTTATCTTCCATTTTAATGTTACCTATATTTTTGATCAATACACGGGGCAGGTATATAAAAAGATCCCCGGGGTATTTACCCGCAAAATTATGGCTTTTGAGGATGTATATCTCCTCCACGTACAGGAAGACGGGCTGTTGCATTATGCCTTATCACATCAACAGAATAAATTTGGCAAAAGCTTTGCCATCAGCCAGGCCTTTGGCAGCAACCGCAAAAGCCGGATCAGGCAAGCCGCATTTGAAACAGAGGTTTTGGCGGAAATTGAAAAAATCATCCACCTGAAAAGATGATAAACCAAGAACCTCAAATATCATAATTAGATACGATCAAAATATTAACCTGGCCAATCTAAAGATATGAACAAAGGACTTTCGATATTCTGGATAATTTACATGCTGTTTTTCGCTATTCCGTTCCCCATGTTCATCTATTACAACACCAAAGACGATAGCATACCCAACCTAATAACCGACAATCCATGGTATTCGCTTTCTATACTGGCCATATCCATACTCTTTTGGACCATATTATTAATTGGTTATTACCAGAAATGGGTGGCCCGCACTTTTTCGATCAAACGTAATATAGAAAAACTTAAAACCACCGGCGAACCGCGGGAGGCCAAAATATTGGAATCGACAAAAATACATAAAAAAGACACGGCCTACGATACCTATGAACTTACCCTGCAATTCAAAAACCTGTCGGGCAGCCTGGTGAGGCAAAAAACCATGGTAAATGATGCAAAACCTTATGAACGCCGTTACGAAGCGGGCAAGACTGTTGGCATTTTGTTAGACAAAGAAGTAAAAAAAGCCCCTTATTTTATTTTTGCCTCTACAGAAGTAAGCATTAAAAAAATGACTATATTTCTGACCAGCCTGGCCTGGCTTACCTTTGCCTCCCTTGTTGTCTGGTATTATGTTTATTGTTATCATGTAGAAAGCAGGGGCATGGGCTGGCGTTTTATGGGTATTGGCCATCCTTTATTAACCTGCGCCCTGATGCTGCTACTTTATCGTGCTTTCGGTGCTTTTATAGCTAAAAAGTTTATCGGCAAACCTGATCAGTTATTCCTGATTAAATTTAAAGGTACGCAGACTACTGCCAGGCTACTCAAATTGAGCCAGACCGGAACTTATATCAATGCGCAACCGATGATCGATTTTGAACTCGAATTTACCAATCAGTTTAACCAAAAATATCGGGCAAATATTAAAAAGATTGTAGATCTGCTAGACCTGGACAGTGTTAGACAGCCTTATTTTTCTATTTTTTACCTGAACGAAAATCCACAAAAAATTGCCTTTGAAAGTGATCTTAATGAACTTAAAGGAGAATTTTGATGAAAAATTTCAGAAAATTTTATGGCCTGGCCGTGCTGCTCAGCTTATTCGGTTTGAGCTGTAGACAGATTACCAAAAGTGTAAATGAAACCTTTCATCCAAACGATTCATTAGTAAAATATAATAAAGAAAACAGTTTTAAACATAATAGCGTAGCTAAAGGCATTACAAAATCATCTTCTGCCACTTCTATACAGCGCCAGCAAGAAAGAATTATCGTTAAAAACGATGATACCGTCGATACATCTGAAATGGCGCTCAAAACAAAAGAGATGTTCAAAGACATTGAATTGTTAAAGCAGAAACAAAGCCCGGCGACAGCTAAAGAAATAAAGAAAAGGGTAAACCGGTTTTTAAAAGAGATGAAACTGGAAGAAGGCGGGCTTAAAACCATTGGTACAGAAAAATCTATAGTAAAAACTAAAAAAGGATTATTAAGTACTGCCGGACTGGCATTGGCACAAGAACGGTTAAAGAAACTCCTCCAATACCGGAATAAAGAAATTATCGTGTACCAATCAGTTCATTTTTATGGTAATGGCTCCATAAACCTAATGTTGCGGCACCCTGTAAACCTCCAATATGCCGATGCTTATGAATATCGGGATGGGGAATGGTCTTTACCGAAACCCGTATTGGCCAGAGATATCGAAGGCCAAACCTTCCCTTTAAGCAGAATGCATTTTGAAGACGCATGGAAGGTAATCAAAATCTATAACGAAAAAGCCGCTCAGATTGAGGGGGCTGTACCAACTAATTCAGTCTACATTTCTATCTGGGATAACGATATGCGCTGGTTTCCAAGAAGTATCAACGGTACCCGTGAGCGTTTTGATATCCAATTCAATGATGATGGCACACTTAAAAGTTTTAGAAAGGCGTTCTAATGTTGATCCTATAAGTCGAATAAATCGTCCATAGTAACCTCATTCTGTACCAAACCAATAGTATACATATTGCTTTTAATGCCATATGTGGTAACCATGGCCAAAAACAATGCTTTTTTAGTTTTACTCTCCTGGCGGAATGTATTAAGTTTGTACTGTAATTCGGCGGCATAGGCTTTGTCTATCGCGAACTCAGTATTGGAGAATTTCATTTCACATACACTGATTACATTATCCTGCCGATCCAGCAACAGATCGATCTGCGCACCGTTTCCTGTTTCTGGCGCATGTCGCCAGGCTGAAGTTTCGGTAAACACCCCTGAAATGCCCAATGCCTGTTTAATATTACCTACATGTTTCATACAAATTCCTTCAAAAGCATAGCCACTCCAACTTTTCCAGGAAGATGTAGATGATTTTTTTAGCCATGTGCCTGTCTCGGTAGATCTGGAATGTTCGATAAACTTGAGGTAGAAAAGACTGTATTCATCACTAAGTTTGTAAATGCTTTTATTGGCATTCTTATGGAGCGGCAGGTACGGAGTAATAAAACCAGACTCTACCAGTTCTTCAAGCAAGATACTCGTAGTTCCTCCACTTTTCAGGCTACAGGCAGCCATGATTTCGTTTCTCGTCAATCCCGATGGTTTGTCTGCCAGCGCTTTAACCACAGCAATGTGCCTGTCTGCGGCTTCGAAAAGAGAGCGGTAAAGGTTTGCGAATTCTGTTGACAGCAGGCCATCTTTAGTAAAGCAAAGCCTGTCAATCGCCTGAATGGCACTTTCACCTTTTTTAAGTTCTTTTAGATAATGTGGCACACCGCCCATTACCATAAAAATATTCAAGATCTGGTAACGGTCGAGATGGATATGATTTCTTTTAAGGTACAGTTCCGTTTCTTGCAATGTAAAAGGCAAAAGGCGTATTTTTCGCGTCAGCCGGTTATGTAAACCTCCTTTACTGTTCACAACTTTTTTGATCATCCATGTGGCAGCAGATCCGCAGATGGCAACAATTAAATTAGGTTGTTGTGATGCCCATTGATTCCAGAAATATTCAAATGCAGACAGAAAACCCGATTTATGCGAGCTTAACCAAGGGAATTCGTCGAAGAAAATTACCGCTTTTCTTTTCCTGAGTACAGGGGTTGCAAATTCTCTGAGCTGCCAAAAAGCTTCTGTCCAGTTTTTTGGCGTTGCGAGTGCCAATCGGGAACCTAAAGCCTCTGCCATCGACCTGCTAAAATTAAGCAGTTGCTCCGTAGCATTTGCATGATGAACGCCTGAAAGTTCGAATATAAGCTGTTTTTGAAAAACCGAACGGATCAGAAAAGTTTTTCCAACCCTTCGCCTGCCAAAAATGGCCAAAAGTTCTGACGAAGGTGATGCAAGTACTTCTTCGAGTATTTTTCTTTCGGTAATCCTTCCGATGAGCAATTCCATTTTTCTTTTATTTAGTCAATAAACCAATTAATATCCGCAGCCAAAATATAGATTAAAAATACATTTTTGGCTGCGGATAAAAAATTATCTGCAGCCAAAACATATATCAAATATACAATTTTGGCTGTAGATATAAAGTATCAATTTGAACAAAAATTTTTAAAATCCGATGGTTCAACAGATACGACAATAAAATTTCCGGCTCTTTTCATAAAATTTACCGACTAAAAATCAGCGCTTTAAAATCATAAACCCGGCTTTACACAGAACCATTCTAAATAATAAGATACAGTTTAGTTTAACATAGACTTTAATTTCCGGAAACATAGCCCATTTAATTTTGCCGAAACGGAAAACAAAAAATGATGAACAAAACTTTATTGAAGCAAAGGGCTTTAACCCTTGCTGTTGCTGCATTCGTTACTTCGGCAGTTGTAATCAGTGCCTGTAAAAAGAATAATGAGGCAGAAAACCCAGAAACCACTACACCGGCAACACTAAAAGATTATTCGGTAAACCCGGCTTTGGTAAAAGCAATGTCAGGTTTCGAAAACCTGAACATTACTACTTTAATCAGTTCGGATGATGTACTGCCTGAATCGCCAAATTTTATTTTTGGTGCGCAACCTGATGGAGCAGGAATAATCAAAAACCCTGCAGGCGAAGGTTTTATTATGATTAACAATCATGAAATTCTTCAATCGGTATCACGTGTATATCTAGATAAAAACTTTAAACCAGTTAAAGGAGAATACATTGTTGATTCGGATGGTGGTATGACCCGTTTGTGCTCTGCTACAATGGCAACTCCTGAGGAACACGGCTTTTCCAAACCCATTTTTTTAACCGCGGGAGAAAGTGGTGCAGAATCAATGATCCACGCCATAGACCCTCTTGGTGCCGCAGATAAAAAGAACAAACAAAGAACAGTTAGTGCATTGGGCAGATGGAGTGCCGAGAATGCAGTACCTCTACCAAAAGGGGCATTTAGTGGCAAAACGGTAATTATGATCGGCGAAGATGAGAGTGACGGACAATTGGCCATGTATGTATCCAATACACAAGGTGATCTGGAAAATGGCAAGTTGTATGTAATGAAGCGCAGCAATAATGATCCGATAGAAACCAATATGGAAAAAGGACAAAGCTACGATGTGGAATTTGTGGAACTTGATAATGTAAAAAGCAGCACGGGTGCACAGTTACAGCAACAAACAATCGAGAAAAAAGCATTAATGTTAGCTCGTGTAGAAGATATCGATTACAGAAAAGGCAGTGCTGCAAACGGACGCGAAGTATATTTTACGGCAACTGGTGTAAGCCAGGGTGATAAAATTACACCAGTAAGTGGAAAAACCATGTGGGGCCGCGTTTACAAACTTGTATTGGATGCCAGCAATCCATTAAAAGGTAAACTGGAAGTTGCCGTTGACGGAAATGACAATCCTGGAAAAAGCATTGTAAACCCGGATAACCTGTGTGTAACCGAAAACTATGTTTATATCCAGGAAGACGGAGATTCGTTCTACAAAAACAATGACCATGATGGAACGATATGGCAATTTGCAATAGCATCAAAATCATTAAAACCAATGTTGCAAATGAACCACCGCAGAACAGATGCAACCTTTAATGCCAAATACAATCCATCAAATAATGTACAGTTAAGTAGCTGGGAATATGGCGCAATGTACGATATCTCTGCACTGACCGGCATCCCGGAAACATTTATAGTTAACTTACACCCACACACCTGGACAAGCGATAAATACAAAAATGCCGATGGTGGTACCACCAGATTGGCAAATAATAGCGAAGGCGGACAAGTGGTAATTGTTCGCGGCGTTTCTAAATAACCGATTTTACCTCTTTATCCCTTTTGGCAAATGCCGGAAGGGATTTTTCTATTTTATTTCAATCCCTTATTCAAGCATGTTCAGCCTTAAAAAAATTGTCTTTTTCATTTCGCTCATCACCTTTACTACCCTGCTATCCATTTTCTGCAAAATGGAAAACAGATCAAATGCAGCATGGGTAAAAGCAGATTTTGACCGGGAGCTTATTGAATTTCAGGATATTATTGACAAAAATTTATTTCAGGCTGTTCAAAAAAGGGATGAAAAAGCCATTAAACAATCTTTTCTACAGGCGAGAATAAAATATAAACAGTTAGAGTATTATATCGAATATTTTTTCCCTTCAACTTCTACTTTGCTTAACGGTGCACCAATTGATGAAATCGAACTGGGCGAAAATCTTGTTGAAAATCCAACAGGCTTTCAGGTCATGGAAGAAATTATCTACCAAGATCCAACTACAGAAAACCGGGAGGCGTTAGTCAATGAGGTAAAAAAAATGCAGCTCAACCTGCAACGGGTTAGCCGCTTTAATGAGCAATACCAGATTACCGATGCGCAATTGTTTGACGCCATCCGTTTAGAAATTTTCAGGATTACCAGTTTGGGCATTACGGGCTTTGATACCCCAAATGCTTTACAGTCGATCCCCGAAACAGCTTCGGCATTAAAGGGAATAGCCAACGTACTTGCCCGGTATAAAAATAATGAATCAGATCAATTAATACCTTCAGCAATCAGCTACCTGAATAGAAATACCGATTTTAATCATTTCGACCGCTTAACCTTTATCACAGCATATCTTGATCCGATCAGTAAATACATCAACCTACTTCGTTTAGAAAAGAAAATACCTACTGCCACCAGTGGCTCTGCGCTTTACGATGACGCCACAAGCATGTTTCAGGTAAATGCCTTTAATGTAAATAAATTTGTAGGCAATAGCACTTTATTTATCAATAATGATAAAGTTGCGCTTGGAAAAATCCTGTTCAATGATACCATACTTTCCAATGGTAATAAACGAAGCTGCGCCAGCTGCCACCAACAGTCACTCTCGTTTACTGATGGTTTAACCAAAGCAGCAGGAATAGGAAAAGGAGAAATATTATTAAGAAATACACCAACCTTAGCTTATGCAGGATTACAACGCGGATTTTTTTATGATTTAAAGGCCGGAACCCTGGAAGATCAGGTACTTGATGTAGTTCATCATAAACAGGAAATGAATGGATCGCTCAAAGAAGCATCCGTGCGCATCAATTCTTCAAAAAACTATGCCGCCCTTTTTCAAAAGGCCTATCAGGACAAAAGCACAAAAGCTGATCCATGGAAAATCCAACATGCGCTGGCTTCCTATGTCCGCTCGTTAACCCCTTTCAACTCCCGATTTGACCGCTATATGCAGGGAGATAAAAAACAGTTAAATCAACAAGAGAAAGCCGGCTTTAATCTCTTTATGGGAAAAGCAAAATGTGGAAGCTGCCATTTTGCCCCTCTGTTTAACGGAACCCAGGCACCTTTATTTATTAAAAGTGAGGCAGAAGTTTTGGGTGTACCCGCTACAACAGATACCTTAAAGCCAAAAATAGACGCCGACTTGGGCCGGTATGCGCTTTATGCTTATCCACAATATAAACACGCTTTCAAAACTTCGACCATAAGAAACATTACCAAAACAGGTCCATATATGCACAACGGTGTTTATAAAACCCTGGAAGAAGTAATCGATTTCTACAACAGGGGCGGAGGCGCCGGTATGGGTATTAAGGTTGATAACCAAACGCTGTCTAGTGATAAGCTAAATTTAACGAAAACGGAGATTAAGCAGATTATTGCCTTTTTAGGAACACTTGAGGATTTGCCTTAACCTGATAATAACTTTTTTAACACAGGAAAAACAGCGGTAAGGCACCGAGCATAAACAGGCCCCCTTTTATTTTCAACGCAAAGAGCACTAAGGTTTCGTATTGGAAAACAAAGCCAGGTGTTTAGTTTGCTGATTGCACTTCAGACTACTACCCTTAAATTTCCACCCCCTTGTTTCAGCACCTACACTACCTCATCGAAAATGTATAAAAAGACGGGAATTATATTTTACCACTAAAATGCAAAGACCCAAAATATTTAATGTAAAAGCGTGCTTTTCTACTCCGCTTCAAGTTCTTTTCGGTTAAAGACTACAATAAATCCTTCAACACCATCCACACATTTTCTGCTAAAATCTTATCCCCTTCTGCTGTTGGGTGAATACCATCGGCCTGGTTTAATTTTGGAACACCGCCAACTTTATCCAATAAAAATGGGATCAGGGCCATTTGGTTTTTCTTTGCCAGTTCAGGAAACATGTTTTTAAAGTCGGCAGCATATTTTGCCCCCATATTTGGCGGAACCTGCATTCCCGCCAATACCATTTTAACATCGGGATATTTAGCTTTTACCCGATCGATAATGGCCTGAAGGTTTTTAGTGGTTTGCGCAACGGGCAATCCCCTGAGCCCATCGTTTGCCCCCAGTTCGAGCACAAAAATATCTACCCGCTGTTTAAGCAGCCAGTCAATGCGCGCCTTACCTCCGGCAGAAGTTTCCCCACTTAAACCACCGTTAATCACATTATAAGGCATTTTTAAAGAATCAATCCGGTTTTGGATTAATGCCGGGTAAGCTTCAGTAGGATCTAGCCCATAACCTGCAGTTAAACTCGTACCGAAAAAAAGGATATTTTTCCGTTCGGTTGCCACAGCAGTGTTTTTTTGGTCAGTTGAATCTAACGTTTGATCCGTATTGTTTTTACTTTGCCGGTTTCCGCAGCTTATCACCAAAAGGCTCAAAACAAATAGCCCCATTAATCGTTTTCGTAACATATCTAATTAATCTGTATCTAATTAATAAACCATTATCTTAACAGGAAATGCCCTGTTATGTTTGGCTACATCTATTCGCAAACCCTAAAAATTCAGCTATTGGAAAGCATATTGAACATCCGAAATGTAAGCAAAATTTACCAAAGTGCCGGACGTGAACTCACCGTTCTGGATCATATTAATTTCTCGATAACGGCGGGCTCAACGGTAGCCATTACAGGACCATCGGGAAGTGGAAAAACCACCTTGCTAGGTTTGTGTGCTGGATTGGACAGGGCCAGCAACGGAACGGTTGAACTGAATGGAATTGCACTCGAAAAGTTAAACGAAGATCAGCGCGCTGCCGTTAGAAATCAATATATAGGGTTTATTTTTCAGAATTTTCAGTTGCTACCTACTTTAACCGCTTTGGAAAATGTAATGGTTCCTTTAGAATTAAGAGGCGCAAAAAATATCCGTTCACATGCCTTGGAACTACTGGATAAAGTTGGGCTGGCCGATCGTTCGCATCATTATCCCATCCAGTTATCGGGTGGAGAACAACAGCGCATTTCGTTAGCCAGGGCATTCTCTAATCAACCTGCTATCCTCTTTGCAGATGAACCTACCGGAAACCTTGATGCCGAAACCAGTGAAAAAGTAATCAAATTGCTATTTGATTTAAACAAAGATGCAGGAACCACTTTGATCATCGTAACACATGATCTTGAACTGGCCGCCAGAACGGAGAGAAACATTAAAATTAAAGGTGGCATCATCATTTCAGACGAAAATCCTGCTTATGTACAATAGCCTTCCAAAACAATCTGTTCCGTTTTCCTGGCTGTTTAAAATGGCCTGGCGCGATAGCAGGAAAAACCGTGCACGTTTGCTGCTCTTTATTTCATCAATCATTTTGGGCATTGCGGCTCTTGTTGCCGTTTATTCGTTTATGGATAACCTGCAAAAAGATATTGACGCACAGGCAAAGGAACTTACCGGGGCCGATCTGGTTTTAGATAGCCGGAAAGGGGTAAGCAAGGCCATGCAAAAAATGCTCGATACGCTTGGCGATGAACGATCGCAGGAGAAAACCTTTGCCTCCATGATTTATTTCCAGAAAGGCGGGGGCAGCCGTTTGGTACAAATGAAGGCTTTGGAGGGAAATTACCCTTACTATGGCACCATAGAAACCGTTCCGCTGGCTGCCGCCAAGCATTTTCAAACCGGGAGAAATGCCCTGGTAGATCAGACCCTGATGCTGCAGTTTAATGCAAAAGTTGGCGATTCGGTTAAAATAGGCGACCTCAATTTCAACATATTGGGCACTTTAACCAAAGCGCCCGGACAAACCGGTATTGGTGCCAGTATCGCCCCAACGGTTTATATTCCACTACAAATACTTGACAAAACCAACCTGATTAAAACCGGAAGCCGCATCAATAATAAATTTTATTTCAGGTACAATAATCCATCCGGAATAGATGAGTGGGTAAAAAAGAACGACAGTAAATTAGAACAGGAAGGCTTTGATGCCGATACCGTAGAATCGAGAAAAGAACAGACCGGAAGATCTTTTAAAGATGTAAACCGTTTTCTGGCTTTATCCGGTTTTATCGCTTTGTTATTGGGTTGTGTTGGTGTGGGGAGTGCTATCCATGTTTATATCCAGGAAAAATTAAGTGCCATTGCCACGCTAAGGTGTTTAGGACTAAAATCCCGTCATGCCTTTTTAATCTACCTCATCCAGGTGTTTTTCATCGGGTTAATCGCCTCGGTTTTGGGCGCCATTTTGGGTACAGGCATTCAATTTTTATTGCCCCTGGTGCTGAAAGATTTTCTGCCGGTAGAAATTACCATGCAGGTTTCTTGGCCAGCCGTTGGTCAGGGAATTTTACTGGGCTTGATTATTTCGATCCTATTTGCGCTCCCCTCACTCCTATCTGTCAGAAAAATTTCGCCATTAAATGCCATACGGATATCTTTCGAAAAAGCAGGTGGAAAAAGAGATCCGCTCACCTGGTTGGTGTACCTGCTAATGGCCACCTTTATTACCGGCTTTACCCATTTGCAGATGAAAACATGGATACAGACATTGGCTTTTACGTTGAGTATAGCCATTGCTTTTGTACTGTTAATTGTGCTGTCTAAATTATTGATGTTCCTGGTGAGAAAACTCTTACCTGATTCATCCAGTTATTTATGGCGACAGGGATTTGCCAACCTTTACCGTCCGAATAACCAAACTTTAATGCTTACGGTTTCCATAGGTTTATCAACAGCATTTATCTGCACCCTGTTTTTTGTACAGGGCATATTGATGAGCCGTGTTACACTATCCTCCGGCAATAACCAGCCTAATATGGTGATGTTTGATATTCAAAATACCCAAAAAGAAGGATTGGACAGTTTAACCAAAGCTTTCAAGCTGCCGTTAATGAACCAGGTACCGGTAATTACCATGAGGATAGAAGAAATCAATGGAAAGAAAGCCAGTGCCGATACCAATAACAGAAGAGCCTACCGCAATGAGATCAGGGCTACTTATCAGGATACTTTAACCGCTGCCGAAAAAATTACAGCAGGCAAATGGACCGGAAAAATAAAACCCAACGAAACGGTTTATATTTCACTTGATCAGCGTTATGCCCAATCCATTAACGTCGGTTTGAATGATAAAATCCTTTTTAACGTGCAGGGTATGATGATCCCTACAGTTGTGGGCAGTTTAAGGGAAGTAAACTGGAGCCGGATGCAGACCAATTTCAGGGTCGTTTTTCCCGCTGGCGTACTCGAAGAAGCGCCACAGTTCCATGTATTGATGACCAGGGTACCATCAGGAGAAGTTTCAGCGCGTTTCCAGGGAGAAGTAGTCCAAAAATTCCCCAATGTTTCGGTGATTGATCTGGACCTGGTGTTAAAATTACTGGATGAATTGCTGAGTAAAATTGGTTTCGTAATCCAGTTCATGGCAGGCTTTAGTATGGTAACCGGATGGATTGTTTTAATATCTTCGGTATTAACCAGTAAAAACCAACGGATAAAGGAAAGCATTTTATTGCGGACCATGGGTGCAAGCAAAAAGCAGATTTTAGCGATAAATGCGATCGAATATTTCTTTTTAGGAACTTTTGCGGCAGGTGCCGGATTAATTTTAGCCATAAGCGGAAGCTGGGCATTGGCTAAATTTACTTTCGACGCGGCCTTTGTGCCCCCGTTTGTACCGACCCTATTGTTGTTTGGTTCAATTGTATTGCTTGTGGTAGTTACGGGTGTGTTGAGCACGAGAAGTATTCTGAACCAACCGCCCTTGAAGATTTTGAGAACGGAAGGATAAGCAACTGGCGTTTATTGCTGAGCGGAAGCGTTAAGGGGTTGATGTAAGAGATTTTACTCTTAAAGAAAAGAGACTTATACAAATGTTATCACAATTAAAAAATAACTCTATTTAACACGCTAACAGCATGTTATACCAGATCTGAATCTATTTAATTTCTAAAGACGATTTACAGAAGCTGTTTTTTTTTAATCGTTTCTAAAAAGTGCTTTCTGTAGGTTTCACCAATTAGAATTTCTGAGGAGACATTTTTAAGAATAACGCGGTTACCATCAAGAGCAGTAATTTTATTTAATGAAACGATGAATGATTTTTGAATCCGGATGAAATTTTGCTCTGGCAATTTTCCTTCAATATCTTTCATGGTAGTGAGGGCGACCGTACGAATTCCGTTGTGATGGAAAGCAACGTAATTTTTCATACCCTCGATGTAATCAATATCGATGAGGTTGATTTTAATCATCTTGCCTTTTATTTGCCCTTTGACCATGAAATAATCTGTTTCGATCGAACCTTTATTCCAAGACTTTTTTGAATTGGCGATTGCCTTTTGAGCTTTTGTAACAGCCTGCAAAAAGCGCGCTAAGGAGATGGGTTTTATAAGGTAATCAATTACATCGAGATCAAATCCATCGGCAGCGAATTCGCGATACGCCGTTGTCAGGATAAAATGGTAATTTTCATGGCGTACAGTTTGAATGAATTCTATTCCCGATATTTCCGGCATATGGATGTCCAGAAATATGAGTTCTACCGGCTGCCCGCCTAGAAAAGTAATGGCCTCGTTGGGTTTGGTAAAACTGGCGATTAAGTTAAGTTGGGGAATAGATTTGATATGATGCTGTAAAACTTCTATAGCATGCGCTTCATCATCAACAATAATACAGTTTATCATGGTAAAGGATATTGTGGTTTAGTATTTACTGGCTGAAATAAAGGGGGATGATCACTGGTATTGTAGGCTGTTGCCTTGTTGTGGTAGATCTGATATAAAATCATTTCAAGCGTGTAATCAGTTTCTGTTTCTTGGATAGAGAGCCGATAGTCTTTTCCGTAATGATGGCTTAACCGTTTTCTGATATTTTTCATGCCGATGCCACTGGATAACTCTTTAGGGCCTTTTTTCTTTGCATTATAGGTTCTCAACTGTACATAACCTTCTTCTTCACTAATGTTCAGGATGATTTTCGCTGGGTTTGACTCATCGGTACAATTACCGTGTTTTAACACATTCTCGACGATGGTAATCAGGATCAGGGGTATGATGCGTGCGTTTGTAGTACGGCCATGAGCCTCAAAATTGACCTGCAGTTCATGATTAAAACGAAGCTGGTTAATGTTGATCACATTCCTGATATGTGCAATCTCTTCTTCGATCAATGTGGTCTCGTCTTCCCTGTCCTGTTTTAAAGAATAGTGCATAATCTCACTCAGCGTCATAATTCCATCGGCCAGTTCTGAAGAAAGCGGTAATGATTTAGCATAGAAGAAATTAAGCGTATTGTTTAAAAAATGAGGATTGATCTGGGCACGCAGAAAGGCATACTCCGCGTGATGCTTTTCTTTTTCGATAATGCGAAGCCTTTTTTGATGTTTAATGGTTTCGTTGGAGTAATAATACCCGAACGCGAAAAATGAATATTTAATATATAACCAAAGAACGGCAACTGCAAACGTCCAAACATGAAAAGTGGCAGTAGGCCCGCCATTGGCTTTTATCAAAGGCCGGATATGGTAAGCTGTTACAAACCAGTGTACATATGAAAACAGGTAAACAGCAATTATCGCAATTATTAGGGGAATGATTTTTAACGGACTGACATATTTAGCGAATACAAAAATGCATAGGTAGAAGGTACAGATATTGGCAAACTGGCTAAAGAAAAAATCTCCGATACTAAATGCATAGTCTTTCGGATTAAGGGCAAATTCTATAAGGGTACTTATCAGCATATACACCAACCAAAAAATGACATGGAATAGTATTATTCTGTGATTTTTTTTCATGTTTTTTATTTTGTCCTGTTCGTTCTTACAAAATCTATCCAGTCAGATATTTTGAGTGGAATTTCTATATCAGGTTTGATTCCAATGTTATCCAGTGGCTGCCCGGGCAATCTTAATGATTTACATGCCGGATAACCAAGGCGATAAAAACCGCAAGGCAGTTCAGCCCTTACCACTTCCAAATAGTCTATAGCCCCGGATGATTTAGTACCGTAAATTTTTACCTTAGCGCTTTGTTTTGCCTGTAAGATGAAAAGTTCCGCAGCACTCGCCGTGCTCTTGTTGACGATCAGAGATACATATTTTGGATAACTTAAGACTTTAGGCATTCTGACCGCTTTCTTTTAAAAACGATTTGTACTCTTTTTTTAAGTTTATTGTTGTTCATAATAATAGGTATAAGGTATTTGTGAAATTAATTAAAAGTATAATTTATTAGTATAGACTCCAAGTGTAATACACCAAATGGTTATATTTCAGGACTAAACACGTGTATGGTCGGTACATCCTTTAAATAGTAATACCACGGTATATATAAAAAATATCTGACCTGATAAAATTGCGCTACACATTTTCGAAGATTTCACGTAGTTTTTATGAGTCGAAGGTGTCAATTAGGATTTTTTTCGAAATTTCTTCCCGATTAAGAAAGTTTACAGCTCACATTTCCGGTTTAAAAAAGCTCTTACTTTCTGTTTTTTTTCGTGTTGGTCAATCAGCAGCAGGTATGTCGTCCATACGAAAGGGGTTTTGGTGTAATTGTGTTTTTGACCGCTTTGATTAACGATAAAAAGTGAGAAACTTAGTAAAAACAACAGTGAATCAGAATGCGATAAAAAAAACATGAGCTATACTGTGTCAGTCCGATTCCTTCTTGGGATTTGCACGGACAGATTGATATCACAGAGCAAAGAAAAATAAATGATGACTTGCTGTTCTTAGATCTGAGCAAATTTTGAACACCTAATCTAACAGATAAATATTTTCAAGCTAAAAAGACAAAACCTGGAAATTATTTTAAGTGCTCTTTTAAGAAGCTTAAAAGTTCCGATAAATACGAGTACCAGTGATGCCTGTATCCGAAAACATCCAAATTATCCTAGCATGCTTGCTGTTAGTGACTGTCTTGATGAATGGCGTATAGAGAACGCTACCTATCGCATCGGTAAAGATGAATATGACCCAACGCTTTTGGAGTATCCTTTATTGGCTTACATGCCAAAAAAAGATTTTATTGTTATAGAAGCGATTGAAGATGGAATGGTGACTTATTCTGATGCTAAACAGATCTCCGCAAAAATTGCCGAAAGTGATTTTCTTGAGCAATGGAATGGGATTTTCCTTCATGCTGAAGCTGGAGCAGAAAGCGGTCCGCGCCTGGAATTGAAGAACCTATCCAACCGATATTTAAATAGCCTTGGCCTTCCGATGTTGATGGTCTTAATATTCGGCGCTGTCCTCTCTATTTTTCTAACACAGCATCGCCCAGCAGAGGCACTTATTCCGGTACTGATCAAGCTCGCAGGCTTAGCCATAAGTACCCTGCTACTGATCCACACAGTTAATGGCAATAACACTCTTGCAAACAGTCTTTGTAAGCTTGGCGGCAAGACTAACTGCAATAAGATCCTTAATTCTAGTGCAGCCCGGATCAATTCATGGCTTAGTTGGTCTGAAGTCGGTTTTTTTTATTTCTCAGGCAGTCTTATCGCTCTGTTGGTTTCATCTTTCTATATCCATTTTTTAGCCATACTGAATCTTTTATGTCTTCCTTATACGGTTTGGTCTATCGGGTACCAATACTTCAACAAAAACTGGTGCATTTTATGCTGTTGCGTGCAAGGTCTGCTCGGGGCGGAGTTCTTTTACTTTTTATTTGCATTTGAATATAGCATACCGGTATTAAGCAGCGCCGATGTTATTATTCTCGCATTAGCTTTTCTGTTTCCGGTAAGCATATGGTTCTCCTTAAAACCCGTTTTTAGCGATTGGATAAAGCTGGAACCGTTACGTACACAGCTAAAAACGTTTAAATATAATAAGGAGCTATTCCATCAAATACTTTCAAAACAGCCGTGCTATGCTGTAGATCATACACTTTACCCTATTGAGTTAGGCAGTAAAGAACCTAAAAACATCATTACGGTTATCAGCAATCCCTTTTGCGAACCATGTGCGGCGGCACACCGCGTAATGGAAGACCTACTTTATTATAATTCTGATTTGCAGTTTAAATTGGTTTTTGCAACCTCCGCGGAAGAGGATGATCCGGCTGTAAAGTTTCAGCAGCATGTAACAACTATTGCATATTCGGACCAAGGTGACCATGTACAGAAGGCGTTGGAGGATTGGTACAAAGACCCTAAAAGAAAATATGACTCCTGGTCAGTCAGGTTCCCTATTGGTACCATTCCAGGCACAGAAGATATCCCTTTTAGGCAGAAAGCATGGTGCGATATGGTAGGCGTTATTCTGACACCGACCATCCTGGTCAATGGCTATAAGCTTCCAGATCCTTACCGTGTAGAAGACCTCCGGTACCTGATTTCAGGTTAAGAGTAATAAAATATTGTACAATGATTGAGCGTGCGGTTGCAAACGGGCGGTCAGGTAACCTGCATGATGTTATAAAACTTTTGCCGTTAAAGTTGTTCTACGTGAATGCACAGCACAAAATAAATATTTAATCAAATCGAAAAACAAAATGAAAAATTTCAAAACATTGAGCAAAGCAGAAATGAAAAATGTAGTGGGTAGCGGATCTTGTTGTATCCATAATGCTGACTGGTCAAGCAGTACTTGCGGAATGAGTTCGTCAGAGGCATCAGGTGGCGCAGGCGCAGGAGAAAAATGGTGCTGTGATTCATGCCATAAATCAAGAGAAGAAGCATTGATGTCGTAAACCAAAAATAGGGCCGATAAATCTCGGCTCTATTTTTTTATATTTAAAAAAATACCCTCCTATGAAACGAACACTATCACTGTTACTTTTATCATTTATCTGTTTGAATTCGTTTGCACAGAATCTCATACTTAAGCTAGGTAATGGAGATAAGCAATCGGAATATAATTTTTATTACACAGATGAAGTGGCGATGGGCCATCCATATTTTGGAATTAAAGGCACCGAGGTTATTACAATTGATAAACCTGTCTTACTTGTAGAAGCAGAATCCAGCCAAAATTGTTACCTGGTCAATCCAGGTGACACGCTTGTGCTAAGAAAAATAAAAGGCGCGAGTGCAACAACTGTAACCCGCACCAATAAAAAATATACTAAAGTTCAGAATGACGAATTTCTCTTTTTTGCGAGGCTTATTAAGGAAATTGGGCCCATTCGGATTCCATTTACATGTCCGCCAGACTTTAAAAAAGAAATGAGCAAGCAGCAGCGCGAGCTAAAAATCAGGGCGATGCATCAGGCCCGGCTTAAATATCTGAAAGATTATGGAGCTAGGTATAAGCTATCGGATGCATTTACCCAGTATTGCAGATCACTATTCAGTGGCGTACTGATACAGGACATACTTACCTTATGTAGAAAATCAGAAACCATAAGTGCGCTTTCGGTTAAAGAATACGCTAAGGATTTTGATGAACTTAAACGAGAACTTATAGCGTATCCATCTGCAATAAACAACAAGCAGTACCAACTTGCATTAGTTAATTTAAGTTATTTATTAACCAGCGCTATCAATGAAAAAAAATATTCAGTGGTAAGTAGTTTAATAACCAAGCATTTTACTGGCGGGGATAAGGAATTTTTATTGGCTTACCGTTTAATAATGTTAATTAGAGAAGGCAAGTTATCGGTTGAAGTAGCAGGAAACTATGTAAAGCAGTACAGTATCAACTATCCCCGAAGCCTGTACAGGGCTAAAGTATCTGAGTATTATCAAAACGGGGTAAATGCAAAAAAGGCGTCTACCAATACCGCTACTGTACTGATTAATACCAAAGGCAATAAGTCTACATGGGCAAATCTGATTACCCAAAACAAGGGAAAAGTTGTTTATGTTGATTTATGGGCCAGTTGGTGTGCCCCTTGCAAAGCAGAAATGCCAGCATCTCATCTATTAAGAAAGCAGTATACCAATAAGGCCATTACTTTTATTTATTTATCGCTTGATGAGAAACAAGCAGATTGGAAAAGCAGTGCCGCGAGTTTGAAACTTCCTGAAGGAAACAGTTTTCTGGCTGAAGGTGACTTTGAGGCCAAGCTGGCGCGTGATCTTAAAATCACTTCCATCCCACGTTATCTGCTCATCAGTAAATCCGGTCAGATTGTTTTGCCTGATGCGCCAAGGCCGAGTGAAGCCATACTAAAGCTAGAGATTGAAAAATTGCTAAAGAATTAGAAGATTAAAGTTTATCCTTAAGTGCCGTAGAAATTTAGAAGAATATCCATTGAAAATCTTTCCTCATTATACACAACCCGATCAGGCTGATTGTGGGCCTACTTCACTACGCATGATCGCTAAATACTATGGTAAAAATTTCAGCTTACAACGGCTCCGGTATATCAGTGGTATTAACCGTGAAGGTGTTACCTTACTTGGACTCAGTGAAGCAGCTGAAAAAGTAGGTTTCAGGACTACAGGCGCCCAGATTGACATAGAGCAGCTTAGAGAGATCGAATTACCGGCTATTGCACACTGGAATCATAACCATTTTGTGGTTCTCTATAAGATTAAAACTAGGGGCTCCCAAAAGGGACGGTGTTTCTATTACGTTTCAGACCCCTCAAAGGGACGGATTAAATATACACAAGAAGAGTTTGCCAGAGGCTGGGCGACCGGCACAGGAGAAGACAGGAACAATGGAATTCTACTGATGCTTTCTCCAACTCCTGATTTTTATATTACAGAAGGAGATAAAAACGTAGACTTAAACTTAAGTTATCTGCTTAAATACCTATATAGGTATAAACAGCTTATCGTCCAGCTTTTTGTAGGCCTTGGAGTAGGTAGCCTATTACAACTGGTCTTACCTTTTCTCACTCAATCTGTGGTAGATATCGGGATCAATACCCGTAACCTGAATTTTATTTACATCATCCTTATTGCCCAGACTATGCTTTTTATCGGCAGGATGAGTGTAGATTTTATCCGTTCATGGATACTATTGCACATCAGTACCAGAATCAATATTTCGATACTGACCGACTTTTTGATTAAGCTAATGAAATTGCCAATGAGCTTCTTCGATAGTAAGATGACCGGTGATATTCTGCAACGGATGAGCGACCAGAAAAGGATTGAAAATTTCTTAACAGGATCTACACTTACAGTGGTTTTTTCATTATTTAATCTCATAGTATTTGGTGTTGTATTAGCATATTATAATGTAAGCATCTTCATTATTTTTATCGTGAGCAGTGTGCTGTACAGCCTTTGGGTAATCCTTTTTTTAAGGAAGCGCCGGACACTGGATTTTAAACGGTTTGATATTTCGTCGAAGAACCAGAGTTCTATCGTGCAGCTAATAAACGGTATGCAGGAAATTAAGCTTAATAACTGCGAGCAACAGAAACGCTGGGAATGGGAACGGCTACAGGCCGGTCTTTTTCGTTTCAATATCAAGAGCCTGAAGTTGAGCCAGTACCAGCAGGCAGGTACGTTCTTTATCAACGAGGGGAAAAATATTGTGATTACTTTTTTGGTAGCCAAATCTGTAATAGATGGGCAGTTAACATTGGGGGCCATGATGGCGGTGCAGTATATTATTGGCCAGTTAAACAGCCCCATTGAACAGCTGCTCGGTTTTATTCAACAACTGCAGGATGCAAAAATATCTCTGGAGCGGCTCAATGAGATCCGGGAAATGGATGATGAAGAACCGGTGGGCAAAACTTTCATTAAAGAACTGTCTTTTGATAAGGGCATTTCCCTTCAGAACTTAACCTTTACTTATCCTGGTGCAGGCAATGAGCCTGTTTTATCCAAAATAGACCTTAATATACCAGAAGGAAAAACCACCGCGATAGTGGGGATGAGCGGCAGCGGTAAAACAACCATTTTGAAACTCTTGCTACGTTTTTATGAACCGGGAAAAGGAGACATAAAAGTCGGGAATAGTTATCTTAACCAGATCAGTTTTCGTTATTGGCGCAGTCTGTGTGGCGTAGTGATGCAGGATGGCTTTATCTTTTCGGACAGTATCGCCAAAAATATTGCTGCGGGAGATGAATACCCTGATCTAAAAAAACTTAAACACGCTATTGAAATGGCCAATATCACAGACTTCATAGAAAATCTGCCTTTGGGTTTAAATACGAAAATCGGAGTGGAAGGTAACGGGATCAGCCAGGGCCAGCGTCAGCGGATTTTGATTGCCCGGGCCATTTATAAAGACCCTAGCTATATCTTCTTTGATGAAGCCACCAACGCACTCGATGCGATTAACGAAAAAGTGATTATGGAAAATCTGGAAGGATTTTTTAAGGGACGGACTGTTGTGGTTGTGGCACACCGTTTAAGCACGGTGAAAAATGCTGATCATATCGTAGTCCTTGATAAGGGCATGATTATAGAACAAGGTACACACGCTGAGTTGTCTAAAAGTAGGGGTGAATATTATAAGTTGGTCAAAAACCAGCTCGAGCTAGGAAACTAAAATTTTAAAACATGCCAGAGAACATATCAGAACGAGAAATTAATAGTGAAGAAGTACATGAAATCATTACAGCGTTACCATCCTGGATTTTACGTTGGGGAATTACCTTGGTATTCGGTATTTTGGGAAGTATAATTTTACTATCATCATTTATCAATTATCCTGACGTCGTTAAAACTAGTCTGAAAGTCAATTGCCTTAACGCTCCAAAACCAGTTCTCGCCAGACAAACCGGAAAGCTAACTACCCTACTTGTTACAGAAGGACAAGCTGTAGCGGCTGGACAGTCCTTAGCCTACTTTGAAGTACTGCAAGTGCCATGGACATATTGAAGTTAAACCACGAGCTAAAGGATGTACAATCAAAGGTCTTGAAGTGTAATCGCGAAGCAATCGTTTTACCCGAAGCGCTCAATCTCGGTGAAATACAGGGCAGTTACCAGAATTTCTACCAACAGTACCTTCAGTACCAGGCTACCACCAAAAATGGTTACTATCTTAATCGCATGTCATTTCTCGAACGAGAACTTAGCGATATCAAGAAATTGAACAGTCAGATACTACAGCAGCAAAAAATACAGCAACTGGAATATGCGAATCAAGAGGAAGAATACAAAGCCTATCAGAAACTATATAAAAGCAAGGTCATTTCAAGAAGCGAGTTCGTCCAGCAGGAAAACAAATATTTAGCTTCAAAATACCCTTTACAGCAGAGTGAAACAGCCATGCTCAATAATTCTGGGACATACACTGCCAAAGAGAAAGAACTTTTAGATTTGCGACATACGATATCGGAGGAGCAGGCCAAGTTTGTTCAGGCACTAAATCAATGCATTACCGAAAGTAATACCTGGATGATGCAGCATATTTTAGTTGCTCCTGTTGCCGGAAAAGTAAGCTTTGCAGGCATCGTCCAAGAAAATCAAAATGTGCAGTCAGGTCAGGAAGTTTTTGTTATCAATCCTGGTAATACTGATTTTTTTGGAGAAGTACAGATTCCTCAATATAACATGGGAAAAATAAAAATGGGCGCGTATACTCTGGTTAAATTGCATAGTTATCCCTATGAACAATATGGGATGATCAGGGGAAAACTCGCCTATATTGCAGACGTCGCCTACCGAGACAGTGTATTTATTGCAAAAGTAAGCTTCGAACATTTTGAGAATAAAGATCCCGATCGCAAGATAACCTTGAAGAACGGGATGCAGGCCGATGCTGAAATTATTACCGAGGAGAGTTCACTGCTACAACGGTTTTTTAGAAATATTACAAAAATGCTGAATAATAAATAAGTTTTTGTTAAAGACTCGGGAGAGAGCGAGCATAATGTAGATTCCAACGCATTGCACAAGGCCGTTTATTAGATTGTGTATCTGGAATAAGGTAATTAAATATATTTTTCTTTTGATTGACCAATCTTTAACAGGAATTATAAACCGGCTCAGGTTATTAATAACCATCTTGGCCGGCATCTGTTTGGCAATCAATAAAATGTTATTCACGAAGGGCTGCACTGCCTTTCAGTGTATTAAAACAATCTTCAAGTTTTATTAATAATCGATACTTTTACATCATGATCAGATTAAACAGCGATACACCGAGCGATATTCTTCAGGATGTTAAAATCGGAGATATGGTTACCGATACTTTCAGTAAAACCGGACTGGTAGAAAGCATAGAAGTAAAAGATGATGGCCTATACCGGATTTACGAATTTAACCTCGTTACGGGAAGAACCATTACGGTTAAAAAATAATTGAGGTTAAAAGCCTATATTTAATCATATTACCAAATAGTTCTAGCCAAATGTCTTTATTGACCCTACTTCTCGGTATTCTGTTGCTTTTTGTATTGATCTTAAAAAAGATTAACCCTATGATTGCCCTTATCGCTGTGGCAATTACTACTGGTCTTTTGTTAGGAATGCCCGCTACCAAAGTAATGAACTCCATTAGTAACGGGATCGGCAGTACATTGGGCAGCATGGTAATGGTTTTGGCCCTCGGCGCGATGATGGGCAAATTGATTGAAGATAGCGGATCGGCCAAAAAAATCGTTTTCATTTTAATCGGAGCTTTTGGCAAAAAAAACATTCAGTGGGCCGTGCTGTTAACTGGCCTTTTAGTGGGAATTCCTTTATTTTACAATGCCGGCTTCGTGGTGTTAATCCCTTTGGTTTTTGCCATTTCAGCAACTACAGGGCTATCCAAATTATACATTGGTATCCCCATGGCTACTGCCCTTTCGGTCACACATGGTTTTCTTCCCCCTCACCCCGGACCTGTTGCTTTGGCCGGAATTTTCCATGCCGATATTGGTAAAACATTAATTTATGGCTTAATTTTAAGCATACCTATTGCAGTTATTGCGGGAATTTACTTTCCTCGATTGATTCTCAAACGAAATCAATTGGTAACGGTTCACAATTTTAACATGGATGAAGAAGAAAACCTTCCGTCTGCTTCAAGGAGTTTTATTACGGCATTGCTGCCGGTATTCTTAATCATCGCCGGAACCATTGGGAGTAGCATCAGGTTAGATTATATCGGTAAACCACTCTTTATATTTTTGGCCGATCCTACAGCAGCCCTGTTAATTTCGGTTATTATTGCGCTGGCACTCCAAAAGACCTCCATTACAAAAGCCATGGAATCTTGTGCCGAAGGGGTTAAAAGTATTGCGATGATTATCCTGATTATCGGAGCCGGCGGTGCCTTTAAACAGATCTTGATTGATAGCGGGATGGGCGAAACGGTGAAACAGCTTACCGGAGGTTTAAATTTATCGCCATTGCTACTCGCATGGTTAATTACGGCCTCACTTCGGATAACACTGGGATCAGCAACAGTGGCCGCATTAACAGCTTCGGGTATGGTACTTCCCTTAATTGGCCCCGGCGCATCACCAGAATTAATGGTATTATCAGTCGGTGCCGGAAGTTTGATGTTTTCGCACGTAAACGATACCGGTTTCTGGATGTTTAAGGAATATTTTAACCTCGGTCTTAAGGAAACTTTCAGCACCTGGACCATGATGGAAAGTTTGGTTTCGGTTTTGGGGCTTGCTGGGGTACTGGTTTTGAATCAGTTTATGTAGAAAATAGAGTTGTCAACTGTAATAGCCATGTTGCAAATAAGTTGACAACTCTTCAATAGTCTATAGATGAATCCGATATATCATGCACAGTTAGGATGAAAACAAATTGGTATGATTTTTTTTAAAAAGCAGTTGCAGAAGCTTGTAGGTTAAAACAGCCCCGCTCCCGCTTCTGCCGATCGAAAAAATCGGCATCCCGCTCCGATCGGGTTTAGATCGCTTAAACACTGCTGCTATCCCAGGTAAAATAAACCCGACAGACTGCCTTATCCGGTCTTTCATAGAATTAAAGCAACAGGCAAGTAGAGTTGTCAACTTTTAATACCCATAGCACCAGTAAGCGAACAACGCTTCAGGAAGCTATGGATTTATCCGAAAGATTGTATTCCAAAAAAACCATTAATTCTTCACCCTGTTTTTTTCTGCATCGGCACCAGAAGATTCGTGTTTTTCAGGAGAAGAAAAGGTCTTTCCAAAACGATAGCTATAACTTAAAACAAAGTTCCTGGAATCTTGCCTGTTTCTCCAACCAGCTTCTGTAGCCGCAAGGTTATTAATTATCCCATTGTAGATCCGGGTTCTAAAGATGTCATTTGCAGTTAACTTCAAAGTACTTTTAGCCGAAAGCTTTTTCTGCATAGCTGCGCCAAACTCATGCACCGAACCCAGTAAAAACTGGACATTGGAAAGTTTACTCTGATAGCTCATGTTCAGCTCTGCATTCCATGTCTGACTGATTTTAAACTGTACATTAGGATTTGTTCTAAAATAACTGCCATTGGTCACCAAAAAACCAGTATAAAAATCTGTTTTCGACGTGATTTTGCCAAACTCCATGTAGGCATTTAATTTTGCCCATTTCGTGATGTCGATTTCTGCATTCACCGAAACATTAGCTACCCTTGTTTTGCCCACATTAGCGGGTCTGCTGTAATAGGTGCCATTTAAAATTTCGATGGTTTCGTTCACTTCGTCTCTCACCCAGCTGTAACTCAATGTTGTCGTCACCTTACTTTTGTAGGTATGAGAAAGTTCGATGCTTTGTGTAAAAGAAGGTTTTAAAAAAGGATTACCAACATAATAGGTAAATTTATCTAATGGAGAAAAGAACGGATTAAGATCCTGATAATAAGGACGATCAATCCTTCTTCCATAATTCAGCCCGAGTTCGTTATTCCCTGCCGTATCAAGCTTATAAGAGAAATAAAGCGTTGGGAACAAACTGTTATAAGTTCTCTTAAAAGTGGAATCAGGTTTGATCAGATTTCCTAACTGATGCCCGTTAGAAACCGTATTTTCATACCTCAAGCCTGCCTGAAGCGAAAAACGCTTCCCTTCCCTGCTCATGTTCAGGTAAACCGCATTAATATTCTCCTGATATAAAAAGTGATTGCTCTTTTCATAATCAGCGCTTGTTTTTCCGTTTGCGGTATTAGCATAATCGGCTATGTTATCCGTTTTGGTATAAGCGGCTTTAGCGCCTGCATCCAGCTTCCACTTGTTTTCCAGTGGATGCGAATAATCCATTTTAGCGGTATAGATATCAATATTAGACGGCAGGTTACCCGTTAATATGTCCTGATATTTTAATGTGCCATTGGGCAGGTAACTGAAATTATAATAGGTCTGATCTGTTTGGTTGCGGTAAAGCAGGTAATCTGCATCAAAGGTTAACTCTCGTCCTGCCTGCTTAAATTTATGCCTGTAATTTAAGTTTACCCCTGCATTTTGGTATTTAATCTGGTCGATATTTTCGGCCTTGATAACCGAATCTAACTGCATGGAGGCGTTGGACAGATTACTGGTATTGTTGTTCACCTGTTTGGAAATCCTGTTCATGCCTGTAAGTACTATACCCCATGTAGTACGTTCTGAAGCATAATAATCAACACCCGTTTTCAGGTTAAAGGTGTTGCCATGCCTGCGGAAATAAGAATTTTGATTAAAGTAGGATTTGGCACTACCATCAGCATTTTTATATTTCCGGTTCAGATCAAGATCAGTAAAGCTATTGTTTAAATTGTAGCTCAGGTTGCCAAAAACATTAACCTTATCTTTTCGGTAATTAAAGTTGAAACTGTTGTTCGAACGGCTTAACTCGCCCTGGTTTAAACTTAGATTAACCCCTCCGTTAAATCCAGCGGCTTTGGTTTTCTTGGTTTTAATGTTAATTACACCGCCATTACCTGCAGCATCGTATTTAGCCGGTGGATTGGTCATCAGTTCAATCTGATCAAGCGAAGAGGAAGGCAAGGAACGCAAATAGTTCTCCAGATCCGAACCCGATAAATAAGTCGGTTTATCATCAATAAAAATGGTTACGCCATTTTTTCCCTTCAATGATATCACTCCGTTCTGATCTACGTTAATGCCAGGTGATTTGCTTAGCACATCTAATGCTGTTGTACCTGCATTAGAAATCAAGGCATCTACATTAACAACGGTACGGTCTATCTTCCGCTCAACAAAAGCTTTCTGCCCCGAAACGGTCACCTCCTTTAAATTGGTTGCTCCGGTTTTGATTTTGATATCGGGCAATGCAATAACGGCATGGCCTGCGGTTAGCATCAACGTATCGGTTTGGTATATGGGCGATCCGACCACTGATATTTTAATCAGAAATTTTCCATAACCTGGCTGATCAAAACTGAACAGTCCATCCTTTTCCGTAAAAGTAGTTTTAACCAATACAGAATCTCTGAGTAGGGCCACTGTAGCAAATTCTATATTTTTTCCTTCGGCATCCAATACATGGCCATAAATTCTGGATTGAGGGGATTGGGCTTGGGCAAAGGTTAGGGCAATATTCATCCATACGGCTAAAAAAGCCATGATCTTAAATTTCATGATGTGAATTGGATTAGCGCTTTTAGAAATTGATTTTAGTTATTTTCAATCTGGAAATTATACATCAGCGAGTGTTTATCATTCTTTAAAAAGCGCTTTTTGTACTTTTGCTGAACTTCGGCACTTTGTTTCACCCCATTTACGATCAGTTCGTCTTTATTAAGTTTGTATGACAGTTTATTGGTACTGCTGATGATGCCATCTTTCATCAGTTCCTGATTGATTGCATTGGTATAATCGCGGCCATCGCCATTGGTTACTGTTTTTGAAGTAACAGTACGCTGTGAACTGGTTTTTGTGGTGCCTTTTTCGCCATAAACAGCTGGTGCTGGAGGCATGGCAGGGGAAGCAGGTATAGCGGGTACTGCTGGTACTGCAGGCACAGCATATGCGGCGCGGGGCACTTTAGGTGTTCTGGGCACACGAGGTGTCCCTGGCACCATTGCATAACCATATGATTTATACTCTTTTGCCTGCTTCTGATATTCTTTTGCATCTTCGACAGCTTGTTTGGCATCAATAATGGCTTGCTGCCTGTCATTTTCGGCTACTTTAGCGTCAACTATGGCCTGTTTACGATCCACTTCAGCTTGTTTAGCATCGATAACAGCTTGCTTTGCATCTTGCTGAGCCTGCCTTACATCGTCCAGCCATGCTTTTTCATCCGCTTGCCTGGACTTTCTATCTTCCTTCGTTTCTGGCAGCTGTTGTTTTTCATTCATCTTTTTTAGCTGGCTTTCTACCTTTGCATTGATCTCCTTTTCCATTTGGTCTGCAGATTTTCCTTCTGCAGGCTTAGCCTTTTTCCTGGTTGTATCCTGTAAGGTTACCACTGTAGTGGATATTTCTTTTCTGGTAACTGTTTTTGCATGGCCAATATTTTTAAATGCAGCAGTGCAAACCACTACCGATACCAGGGCGATGGTTAATATAGTTTTTTCCATTTTGTTTAAAGTTGAATTGGTATTGAATAACATCCTGCTTGCTCTTTGCAGCAGGCTACCTTTAGTGCCGCTCATGGCCATGGCGTAAGCAGGTGCACGCTGCTTAAACTCCTGACATACAATAAGGGCCTGAACGTAGTTTTTGCGATCGTTTACACAGGCGATGGCCAAATCATCACAGCAATGCTCACGTTCTGTTTTTATTAATTGCGATACCCAGAGTACCGCCGGATTAAAGAAAAATACAATTTCGATGAAACTTTGCAATATATTAACCAGGTAATCTTTCCGTTTGATGTGGGCCAGCTCATGAGAGAGAATGGCTTCTACTTCGGCGTTGGATAACCCGTTGAGCAAACCTAGAGGAATGAGAATTAAAGGCTTAAAATGCCCTGCTACCATGGGTACCTGGGCAATACCTGATTGCATCAGCTTAACCTGTTGGCTTAAACCCAGCTTTTTAGCCAGTTCATTTAATTTCTCGTCCCATTTTTTACCTGCAGCGTAAGTTTTATGATTACGCAGGTGATACACGCCATTTAAACCCACCATTAACTGGATACTTTTTCCACAGATGATCAGGAACCATACCAATACAATCTGATAGGCATAAGCATTCCATAAGGAGAGGATTCTGTTGAGTCCAGAATACATATCTTGCTGTACATTTGTAACCGCTTGCTGATCTCCAATGGCCTTTGGCAGGTTAATTCCGATTTGATGAATAGTCTGCGACTGCCCTCGATTAACCGGTTGTTGAAGCTCCTGAAAGAAAGTGATACCTATTGACACAACAAACAAAGCTAAACATACCGTAAGCAGGTTATAACGCCACGTAGCACTTGCCTTACGGGTACTAAACATGATCAAACCGGCTAGCAAAGCTAACATTACACCAAGCCACAAAGAGTGGAACAAGGTAGCGCCCAGGGCATGAAGCCAGTTATCGGGCAAAAGATTGATTAATTTAAATTCCATTATGGTGGTTCTTTAGCTTTTGTTCTGGTTAATTAGTCCATGCTATCCAATAGCCGCTTAATCTCTTCGATTTCCTTTTTTGATGTTTTTTCGTTCCCCAAAAGCTGCATCATCAACTTCGATGCAGAACCTTTATATAACGTGTTTACGAAACGGTCTAACAACTGTACTTTGGTTTTTTCTTCTGCTTCAACCGGAATATAAATGTGTTTCATTTGGCTTTCATCACGTTTTAAAATCCCTTTTTCGGCTAAGATCTGCATCTGTTTCAAAGTAGAAGTATAGTTAACCTCCCTGAGTTCATTCAGCTTATCATTTACAAACCGAACGGTTGATGGCCCAAATTCCCACAACACCTGAAGAATTTCCAATTCAGCTTTAGTTGGTTCGGGCAGATTATTTTCAGCTTGATTACTTTTCATATTTTAAAGGTACGATAAATTTCGTACGACACAAATATTAGGTTAATTATTTTTTTATTTATTTAAATAAGTAACTGATTTAAAGAAAATTAAAGATCAAAAACATCTTTTCATCTGCATAATGTGATTCTTTTATCTTGGATTTGGCCGGAAAGTAATCATCTATGGTGAAGCATATTTTGAAGTAAAGCATAACAAACGCTTCGAAAATAAAATGATTTTATGCAGACAAAAAACATCTGATGTTTAAAATAAACATCGTATGTTTGTATCATTGATTTCATATTATGAAAAAAGAAAGCAGACTTTTCGAGCAAATATCCACCAAAATCAGGAACGACATTAAAGAAGGCAAGTTTAAGGTAGGAGAAAAAATTCCATCCGAGCCCGCCTTAATGGAATTATATGGTGTTGGCCGCTCTACCGTTCGGGAAGCCATAAAATCGCTCACCTTATCAGGCATCCTCACCGTGCAGCAAGGTTTTGGAACAAAAGTTAACGCCACCCCCAGCGAGCCTATTGAGCAACGTTTGAGAAGTGCTGATTTTGAAGAAATTAACCAGGTACGGGCTTTGCTCGAGCAGGAAATTGTTCATTTAGCCACTAAAAACCGCACAGAATCAGACCTGGAGACAATTAGTAAGACACTTGAAAAACGAAAATCAGCCATCCAAAGCGAATCGAGAACTGAATGTGCCAATGCCGATATTGCATTCCACCTGGCTATTGCCCACGCATCTGGCAACCATGTACTGCGTGATCTTTACGAAAGCTTTACGGTAATCATCCGCGATTTTTTTGCTAAACGCGCACCATCTGGCATCACTCATTTCGCCATGAGCCACCACCTGCATGAAGCATTGTTTGAGGCCATCAATAACAGGAATGCTGATGCTGCCCGCGAAATCATCAAAACCATATTGAACAACAATCATTAAATTATAAAATCATGTCAATTTTAACTTTTACCCTCATTTTACTCCTCGGGGCATACCTTGCAGGGCTTGTGGGCTCCTTAACCGGACTCGGCGGTGGAGTAGTTGTAATTCCCCTGCTTACGCTTGTTTTTCATGTCGATATCCGCTACGCCATAGGTGCAGCATTACTTGCTTCTATCGCCAATTCATCTGGTGCCGCAAGTGCGTATATAAAAGAAGGGATTACCAATATCCGCTTAGGTATGTTTTTGGAAATTGCAACAACCGTGGGCGCAGTAGTTGGTGCATTAATCGCCATTTATACACCTACAAATACTATAGCTATTCTTTTCGGCTGTGTTTTGCTTTTCTCTGCTGCGATGACCTTAAGGAAAAAAAACCAGGAAGCGTTAACAGAGGGCAGTAAACTTTCAGCTGTATTGAAACTCAACAGCAGCTACCCCACACCAACAGGCCCGGTTGAGTATAAGCTTAAAAATGTTGGTGCAGGCTTTTCCATCATGACGGTAGCTGGCGTAATGTCGGGTTTGTTGGGGATTGGTTCGGGTGCGTTAAAGGTATTAGCCATGGATACGGCCATGAAAATTCCTTTTAAGGTAAGTACAACCACCAGTAATTTCATGATCGGTGTTACCGCAGCAGCCAGTGCTGTAGTTTACCTGCAACGCGGTTATATGGATCCGGGAATTGCTTTCCCCGTAGTGCTAGGTGTATTGGGCGGAGCATTTACAGGAGCGAAATTATTAACCAGAATCAACCCCTCTACTTTAAGGATTATTTTCTGTATTGCCATTACTTTCGTTGCGCTGGAAATGATTTACAATGGCTATCTCCACAAATTTTAAGTTAAATAAAATGAAAAATATCATCTCAACACACCTTATCCAAGACCGCGATGTAGAAAAAATTGTAGGCAAACTTTTAAGGTTTGGTGTAATCACCGCCAGCCTGGTGGTTTTATTGGGCGGCATACTTTTTTTGGCGCAAAACGGTGCACAAGTCCGGCCCGATTACCATATCTTTAAAGGTGAAGAAAATGAATTCATCACTTTCGATGGGATTTTTATGGGGCTTTTTACTTTTAAGCCAATGGCCATTATTCAGTTCGGCGTATTACTACTAATCATTACCCCTATTATGCGCATCATATTCTCTTTGTTTGCTTTTATACTTGAAAAGGATAAATTATATGTTGTAATCACCTTAATTGTACTAGCCATAATTTTAGGCAGCACTTTTGGCGGATTAAAAATATAGCCTCCCATATTTATACGACATACATGAAACTCATCAAAAGGCCGATATATACAAACGGATTATTCCATTTTGTCAATAAGCAAGTAATTAAAGATTTACTGGTCAAAGGCTCATAGGTAAAACACAGCAAAACCTCCTCAAACTCTTATCTCAACAACGCGATAACCAGTAGATAAGTAGATTAAATTATTCAAATAAAAATAACCATAAGAAAGCATCAAAACCTCCTATGGTTATCCCTTTAGCATTAAAAAGCGCTCTTTACTCTTTAATATGTTTAATTACGGAAATTAAATCTTCCTCTCCATATTTGGCGGTTGCTGCCTCAAAAGTATTTAATGCGGTTTTAGCTAAAGGTGAATCAAGTCCGATTGCTTTGGCCAGGTTTAAATCTTTTACAATATGTTTAAGCGCAAAAGCAGGCTTATAGTTATTGGCTATAATGGCATCGCCTTTAATTTTGGTGAAGGTGTTAGCTATAGCGCCATTATTGACCAGATTAAGCAGATCTTCAGTTTTAATTCCCTGTTGATTGGCAAATACTACGGTTTCAGCCAAACCTTGCGTATACAAAGCCAATAGTGAATTAATGGCCAGTTTAGCCACATTACCTGCACCAGTATCGCCCAGGCGTACAGCCATTTTACCTATTTTTTCGAGTATAGGTTTTACCTGTTCAAAAGCAGCTTCATCACCCCCCACCATAATCACCAGCAGACCGGTTTCGGCCTGTTTCACACTTCCAGAAACCGGAGCATCTAAATATTCCGCTCCTCTTTTTTTACACATAATGGCCATTTCTTTTGAAATAGCAGGAGAAACGGTACTCATATTAATTATGATTTTGCCTGAAATTTCTGCGCTGAAAAGGCCTTCTGCTCCGTTAAAAATCTGCTCAATGGCAGCATCATCAGCTACCATAATAACTATCACTTCCGTAGCTTTGATCAACTCTTGAGGTGTTTCGGCAGTTGATGCACCCATTTCTTTCAAAGCCGCTTCTTTATCCTTACTCCTGTTATATATGATAACTGAATAATCAGCTTTTACCAATTGTTCTGCCATTGGGATCCCCATATTGCCCAAGCCAATCCAACCTATTTTAGTTGTGTTCATATCTTTGTTTTTTACAATAAACAAATGTGATAAAGAAAAAGCTGAAATGATTTGCATTTGGTAAAATACTACTGCAAAATGATTTATTTCAACTTCAAAACACCAAAATACTAATAAAATTAGTAAATTAGCCGCGTCATAAAAATTTAAAACAAACTCAGCAATCCGCAGATATGGCCACCCCACTGAAAAACTTGTATTCTCCTGCTTTTTACGAACGGCTAAGCAATGCCTTGACAGTTAGCATCCCAGAATTTGATAAAGAAAAATTTATTAAAGCGGTTTTTATTCCTGAATTTGAATCCAAGGAACTCAAAGAGCGAATGAAACATACGACCAGTGTGTTACATGATTTTTTACCCGAAGACTATCTTCAAACGATCGTGCTCATCAAAAAAACAATTGAACAATTAAGGATACAGGGTATTGGAGAGGATGGACTGGCTTATATGTTTTTACCTGATTATATAGAAACCTATGGCATTGATGATTTAGAAAGTTCTGTAGAGGCGCTGGAATTTGTGACACAATTTGTGAGTTGTGAATTTGCCGTTCGTCCTTTTATCTTGAAATATGGGAATGACATGATTTTAAGGATGCAGAAATGGTCGCTGCATGAAAGCCATAAAGTAAGAAGACTAGCCAGCGAGGGCAGCAGACCACGTTTACCTTGGGCCATGGGTATTCCATTTCTGAAAAAAGACCCGACATCCATTTTACCGATACTGGAAAATCTTAAAACAGATCCATCAGCATATGTAAGACGGAGTGTTGCCAACAGCTTAAATGATATTGCAAAAGATCATCCTGAGGTTGTTTTAAATATGGCTAAAAACTGGTCGGGTTTGGGAGCCGAAACAGCTGCCATTATTAAACACGGCAGTCGCACATTACTTAAACAAGGTCACACCGATATCCTTAAACACTATGGTTTAGATGATGCAGGGATTTTATTAAAAGACTTCAAAATCTTAACGCCCCAAATCAGGATTGGCGAAAGCCTGGAGTTTTCGTTTACTATTCTTAATAGCAATCCTGCTGAACAAAAAGTGAGGCTGGAATATGCCATTTATTATAAAAAGCAACATGGGCAGAACACCAAAAAAGTATATAAAATATCGGAAAGGATTTACCCTGCCGGCGCAACTACAAACATCGTCAGAAAACAAAAGTTTGTACTGATTACCACACGTAAATTTCATTTAGGTGACCATCAGCTCTCGATCATTATTAACGGTGCCGAAAAGGACATTTTACACTTCGAATTAACGGCTTAACTTTGATTTTAATTCATCAAGCAAAGCAATCTGCTTTTCGTTAATATGGATAACGGCATCAGCGTAAGTAAACCAACCGGCTTTGTCTATTTCTGCAAAACTTTGTTTTTTACCCGATCGTGGCGGCCATTCTATTTCGAAGGTATTGCTAACAATGGTTGAAGGATCAAGATCTCCTTCTGCTGCCCAGCATAACACTTTTTTACCTCCCTTTTGCACCACAGGGGTTAATTCAATGAAATCGCCAGCCAAGCCCTGCCCAGTTTCCTCTTTAAATTCGCGGATGGCAGCCGTTAAAGCATCTTCGTCCTCATTTAATTCCCCTTTTGGCACAGTCCAAAAGCCTAGATCCTTTTTGGCAAAGAATGGCCCACCGGGATGAACCAGAAAAAAATCTATCTGCTGACTTTTTCTCCTGAAAAGCAATATGCCGGCACTTTGTTTCATCATATTTAGGTATATATTGTATCCAAAGAAGTCAAGTTTAAAAAACTTGACTTCTTTCAAATTAATTAATAAGATTGATTACGTTAAAAAAAATCAATAAATTCATTTATGCCAATTAATGAAAAATACATTGAAGATTTTGTTGAAAATGGATTCATGCATATCATATGTAAGTCTGTTACCGGGTCAAAACTATTTAAAGACGATGCTAACAGGTTATATTTTCTGCTCAAATATGCAAAATATTCTATAGGCTACTTAAAGACCTATTCTTATATTTTAATAGACAATCATGTCCATTTTTTGATAAAAAGCACAAGTTCGGATGAACTTAAATCGTATTTAAAATCTTTAAGTACGGATTCCTTAAAAACACATCAGAAAAAATATCTGGCTAATGAAATATGCTATAGTGAAGCTGTTGAATTTCAGATGAAGGACTTTTTCATTGCTTATGCCATGGCATTTAATAAGAAAAATGGTAGGTCTGGATCTTTATTTGTAAACCCTTTTCGAAGAGTAAGAATTGTTGATGAACAACATTTGTATCAATTGGTTATTTATATCCATGCAAATGTATTAAAGCACGGTATCTATAAAGAATTCAAAAGTTACAAATGGTCTTCCTATCAAACTATACTATCTGAGAAAAAGACAATTTTGCAAAGAGAAGAAATATTAGATTTTTTTGGTGGTAAAGATAGTTTCACTAAACAACATCAGATTCAAAGTCAGTATTTCTACACCAATAAATATCAAATCGAATAGTCGCTATAGAATCGAAAGTTTTTAAAATTTATGATAAATGTTAATATAACTCAAAACTGATCGCGTATACATCAGCCTCTTATTACACTATGCTTATATATATAAAGAAGTCAAGTTTTTGAAACTTGACTTCTTTCAAATCTAATAAAAAAGCAGCTGACTTTTTAAGTCTGCTGCTCTATATCATATGTTATGAAGAGGATTTATTGGGAACGTTTTACAACAATCCGTACAAACCGTGAGCATAGTTCCTTAATGATGACGATACCGTCTTCATCTTGTCAGGCGATGGGCCTTTTACTTTATAAGCTTCTGGGTGAAGTTCTAAAGGTTGCTCGTTAACTTGTTCTAATGTGTTTCTATTGCTTAATGTAGCATGTTGTTCTTCGCTTAATTTTAAAGGTGCCATGATCTTGAATTTATACTAGAACAACAGTAATTATGAGATTTAGTTTGCCATATTTTGTTAATTTTTGAAATTATTTTGTAAGATCCGAAATCCAGTTTTCGGTATCAGAAATTTTAATTGGAACTGCTGATGCCACGATTTTTAACTGTCCTCCGGTATTAATATCTTCCTGTGTGATATAGTTCTTTTTGAAAGGCTTTCCGTTGAGGAAAACGGCCTTAATATATTTATTTTTTGCCCCAAAATTTTCCGTTTCGATCGTAAACGTTTTTCCTTTCGGCAGGTTATAAGTTAGAAATGGAAACAAAGGCACGTTTAAATAATATACTGGCCAGCCCACACAGGCAGGAGAAAAACCGCTCGCCGCGAAAACGTACCAGGCACTCATCGCTCCGGCATCGTCGTCCATTGTACGCAGATAGGCTTTTGGCTGGTTTCTGTAAATTTTGCCGATGTAACTGCCAATTCCACGGCTATTATCGTTAAAGTAGTTCTGAATGACAGTATCAGCCGCCAGTTGATGCATCCAATACTGCGATTTATAACCAGACCTGGTAACATTATACATCAATGGAACCTGTAAATCCGGTTCGTTGGCATGGTTATATAAATCACGGGCAAAAAAATCATCAAGTTTGGCCAGATAGGATTTCTCTCCTCCATCTAATTCAATCAATCCTTTAAAATCATAGGGTACAAACCACCGGTATTGCCAAATGGTACCCTGGTATAAACCACGGGCCTGCATCCGGTCTACATCATTTTTGGCCATATCCTTAAAATCCTTGCTCCAATATTTTTTGTATTCAAGCGCTTTCTCCAGATAAAAATCTGATCTCTCTTTATTCTTTAAAATCTTGAAGATTTCTGCGAGTGCCCAGTTATCGTAACTAGACTCTAAAGCCTTATCCGGCGATTTATAATCGAGTCCATTTACCTCTTTCACTAATGAATCGGCAATTTTGCTAAAATCTACCGGATAACCTTTACGGTAAGCATCAAGCAAAACCACAATGGCATGTTCCGAACGCACAGTGTTTGAGGGTTCATTCTGCCCGGCATAATCTTTTTTACCCGAATTATAGAGGTCAGCAATAGAACTCACCATTCCGGCATACTTATCCTGCTCAATTAAAGACAGCAAGGGTAACTGCGTACGGTAATTGTCCCAGATGGCCCAACCATTATAGCGGATTTCTTTATTCTTCTGAATTTCACCCTTTGTATTGCGGTATGTTCCATCGGCCTCAGAGATAACATAAGGCGACTGCATCGTACGATATAAAAGTGAGTAAAATAGCTTTGCACTTTCCAGATCGCCATTTACGGCAATTTTAGAAAGATTTGTATTCCAATCGGCCTTGCTTTGTTCTTTTACCATATTAAATGGATTTTTATTGATAGAATTTTTTGCAGCTTCGACACTTACGGAAGATAGTGCAATATTGATTCCTACCGAAGTCACCTCTCCTTTGAGCATGGCAATCATTTTATGATCGCCGATTACTTTCCATGATACATCATCTCCAATTTCCATGTAATAAAATAGCTTGTATTTACCTACGCCACAGGTTGTTTTCGAGGTAATCCATCCACTTATGGCATTGCCGTTTACTTCATGCGATTCGGCTACAAAAGCACCATTAAAAGCATAACCCAAATCGAGATAAAAACCTTTTGCTCCTTTCGGAAATTGGTAAGCATGCTTGCCCGCTTTGCCGAGTACCGTAAAACTAGCTTTAATTTTATTTTCAAAACCAACTTCATAGTAACCCGGATTAGCTTTTTCAGAAACCTTGATCAGATCAGACGCTGCCGGATCAGTGCCTAAAAACGGTTTGATAAAAATATTACCACCCGAACCCTGACAGCCCACGCCCTCGAAACGGTTATGCGTAAAACCTTCAAACTTCTTCGCCATGTATTCGTAGCCTGTATGCGTTTTAGGATAAGTTTGAGGGCCTATGCTCAACATGCTGAAAGGAGCTGATGCAGCTGGCGACATCTGGCCATGATCGGCAGAAGAGCCTAGAAAAACATTCACCTGGTCAACAGGTTTCGCAGTTTTAACAGAGAAATTCTGTGTTTTTTGTTGCGCTAAAACGTTTAATGAAAGAAGCGGCAATAAGGCCAATAATTTAACGGGAAACTTCATTATAGGGGTGCTGGTTTGTAATTCGGCCTAAAATAACATTTTAACATGAAGTAGGTATTATGTGTTAGGTTCTTTACAAAGAGGGTAGAAAAGCTTTAACAATAGGTGTTTTGGAGCGCAAGGACTGTACAAGATAAGAAATGCCTTCCCGTTTTACGCTTTTACGCTTCGCTGCCTCGTACCTCGCTGCTGCAGGGTAAAAACTTCAACCGGGGCTATATGGCTATAAGAGCATTCCATTTCTCTGGTTGCAATAGGCAAAACCTTTGTTCATAAACCCGATAGAAATGTAAAGCCCGGAGTGCAGCGAGGACTTGAAATGAATAGCGGGACTGCACACCGCTAAGAACCACTGCCTGCTCATTTCCAAGTTCTATTTCGTTCGATGAGACGCCAACGGCTAAAATGAGCGGGTACTAAGGCTGGCAAGAATTATTACACAGCAATTTTAAAAAAAAGGACATAAAAAAAGCCGTCCCAATTTTTAAACTGGGACGGCTCTCAATAATTTTATCTTACTATTTAATAGTAACCGGAACAGAAATTTTATCCCATTCTAAAGCAAAACCACTTTTGGTAATTTTATAAACCAAACGCTCTTGTGTAGCTTTTAAAGCTTTGGTTTTCACTTCAACACGTAAAGCATCTTTAGCTTCTTCGTATTTGTAAGCGCCCCATTGTTTAGGTTCTTTGTTGAAAATAGCTGTCCACGTTCCGCTTTCTTTAGGGATTAAAAAGAAGCTGTATTTTCCTGCTGCCAAAGGTTTACCTTCAACCATAATATCTTTATCGGTCTCAAAAGTAGTAGCCTCATTTGCACCTGCACGCCATACTTTGTCAAAGGCTTCTAAACCACCCCAGATTTTACGTCCTTTTACCGCCGGACTGCTGTAGTTAATGGTTATGGTTGCACCTTTAACTTTTCCTGTTGCGGTTGCCGCCGGACTTGGTTTAGGCTGCGCATCCTGTGCCATTGCACTTGCTGAAATGGTAATTGCCGTGAACAGCAATGCAATTGATTTAATCATCGTTTTCATAGTATTATATTTATCTGTTTTGTTGTTTTTATTTTACGAATTTATGGCTTTAGCACGATAAAACAATAACCTTGAAGAAATTGATATGGGAATGACGTAAGGGCGATATAAATTCGAATGAGTTAACAACTTAGTGCAGATAAATAAATCGGAGAGGTTTACCTATGCGCTAATCCGTAGCCGGGCGAAACCATGAGGTACAGTTACGCTCATTAGGTTACTATTCCCTTTGGTTTTTGAAACCATAAACCTATAATTGAAAAAAAAACTACTGCTGCTGCACCGATTACATTGAGCCAGAGGAATGAAACGATATCGAACTCATAAATAGCAACTACCACAATTTCTGCAAGGATGGCTGCAATAAAAACCAGGGAGCCGTTAATCTTTTTAAAATAAAAAGCCACTAAGAAAATTCCTAGAATTGGTCCATAAAAAAGTGAACCCAATACATTAACGGCTTCAATTAGCGAACCCATTTGTGTAGCAAACATAGCCACTGCAATTGAAAATATGCCCCAGGCTAAAGTATGCAAACGACTATATTTTAATTCCGTTTCTTCATCTACTTCTTTTTTACCAAAAATGAGGTGTACATCTTTTAGGGAACAGGCTGCCAACGAATTTAACGCTGCTGAAATAGAACCCCAGCTGGCCAGAAATATGACGGCGAAAAGCAGACCGATCATGCCGACCGGAAGGGTATTTTTTACAAAATATAAAAAGATATAATTGGTATCGGTTTTCTCGGCATTATCATTCGATTTGTTGATGGCCTCTTCCACCCTGCCATGCAGTTCCTTTACCTGTTTTTGGGTCAATTTAAAATCTGCTATTGAAGCATTTAAAGCTGGTGATTGCTTTTCCTTTTCTGCAAGGATGTTTCTTGATTGCTGATTAAATTTCTTTGCTAATGCAAGGTGTTCTTTTTCAAAAGTTGCAGCCTGCTGAGGCTGCGTTTCCTTTAAATGTTGATAAGACCGTTCGTTAAAATAAATAGGGGCCGGTTTTAAAGCAAAAAAAGCAAATAATAATGCGCCGATTAAGAGGATCGCAAACTGCATCGGGATTTTAACCAATCCGTTTAGCAGTAATCCCATTTTGGCATTGGTATTGTCTTTTGCGGTAATGTATCTTCCAACCTGGCTCTGATCTGTACCGAAGTAAGAAAGCGCCAGAAAAAATCCGCCAATTAAACCGCTCCAGATATTATATTTATCCTTCCAATCGAAATCGGTGGTAATTACATTCAGTTTACCCGATTTTCCAGCCAGGTAAAGCGCGTCTTTAAATCCGATTCCGTTGGGCATATTTTGTACCAGCAGGTAGGCGGCAAAGGCCATGGTACCGAGAATAATTAAGAATTGTAATTTTTGCGTATGTGCAATTGCTTTTGCGCCACCAACGTAAGTATAAATCAATAAAATCCCCCCGGTAAGGATATTGGTTAAATAAATATTCCAGTTTAAAACACTGGAGAGGATAATACTTGGTGCATAAATACTGATACCGGTTGATAATCCCCGTGAAAAAAGGAAAAGCAATGAAGTTAATACTCTCGTTTTTTTATCAAAACGATTCTCCAGGTATTCGTAAGCTGTATAAACATTTAGCCGTTGAAAAATCGGGATGAAAGTAATACAGATGACAATCATGGCCAAGGGCAGACCGAAATAATACTGTACAAAGCGCATACCATCGGTATAAGCCTGCCCCGGCGCCGATAAAAAAGTAATGGCACTGGCCTGTGTAGCCATAATACCCAGCAACACAATGTACCAGGGCATTTTATTATCGGCCTTTAAATAGGAAACATTACTTTTTTGCCCGCGACCAATAAACACACCATAGGTTACCACAGCGAGCAAAGTAAATATCAGTACGGCCCAATCAATATTACTCATGCCCAAAATCTAGTAAACAGGTAATAAAATAGAAGCTGAAATACCAGTGCAAGCGCTAAAAGGATGTACCAGGTATTCCAGTTTTTAAATTGGTTTTTCATTACTTCCCGGCCGATAAAAAGTTGAAAAACAACCTGGCTGCGCCAACATTTCCGGCAGGCAATTGTCTAAAAAATGCCAGCGGCGTATAAATGAAGTTGCCTTTACCATATTTGGCATATAGGGTTGATCCCTGAAGCGGTTCCTCACCGGCATCATGCATTTCGAAAAGTGGTTCATATTTAGGATCCCATTGATCAGGAAAGTAAGCGCCCCTTTCCTGCACCCAGCCTTTGAAATCTTCAGCAGTGATTTTATTTGGATAATTCAGCAATTTATGCTCAGGTTTTAAAAATTTAACTTCCGCATTTTCTTCAGTTACCCTTTTTCCACTAATGCTAAACGGATAAATACCGAAATCCTGAAGCGCCATATCCTGTGTGGTATTATACTGCATTACAATGGTTCCGCCATTTTCTACATAATTACGCAATGCAGTTTGCCAGTTTTTAATCCTTTTTTCAGTATTGATCACCCTTACACCCGTTACCACGGCATCATAAGTGGCCAGTTTTGCTGCATTTAGGATGTCGGCTTCATTAAGTACATTTACCTGCAAACCAGCCTGTCTTAAAAATTCAGGAATTAAATCGCCTGCTCCTTCAATATATCCAATCTTTTTGGCCAGTACCTTCACATCGCCTTTGATCAGCCAGGTGGTAGCGGGCACAAAATACTGCAAGGTTGGTAAATGCGGATATTGGATCAATACCTGACCTTTAGAATATTCATTCGCTTCTGATGAGAAAACAGCTTCAAGCTTATTCTGACTGGTTTTTATTTTGGCCAGATCTTCAACCGGGATCAGAAAATCTTTGGTGGTGATGGTATTCTCTGACAAATTGATCCCCTGGAAGGTTTTTATCACCTGATTACCAATCTTAAAACTCACTTTACCATAATTGATGTTTTTATTTGCTCTTAAACGGAGTGTAACACTTAACGCTTCTTTATCTTTAGCAAAATAAACAGGCTCGGCAAAACTCAGATCAAGTGGTGGAATAATCCGCAGGGCTTCTACAACGTCACCTTTAACGGGATCTAATTTTTTATAAGATAAGGGCAGTTTAATCTCAAATTTTTCATTTTCAATCTTCAGTGACAATAACACATTAAGAGGCGACCGCATTTCAGGTAATCCGATTAAGGTATCGTTGGCAACACTAAAAGTCGCAGCATCTTTTGCTGGTTTAGCCAGCCAATAAGGTTCGGTAGGTGCAGCATCTGCCGGAATCTGGATTTTACGTTCTATGGTAATCAGTGAATCGTTGGATAGACTCCTGTTCAGTTTATCCGTTTGGTTTAACCAGTTTACACTTTCTACCTTTACTGGTGTAGCCGATCTTGAGATGAGGTTTAAACGGAAATTATAGCTACTGCCCGCAATTGCTTCAGGCTGATTGGTGATCACCTCTCCCATAAAACCAGCACTGCTTAAAATAATGTTATCAATAGCCGCCAGTTTATCCTTTCTTAATGCAACATCCTGCAATTCTGCAATTTTTTTTCTTAGCATCAACAGTCCGTGCAGGCTTTTATCAGGCTGGTTGTAATTAAAAGATAATAGTATAATATCAATCAGTTCATCAATATCACCAATTCCTTTTTCCGACCAGTTGAGGTTTAATCCATCAAATAGTGTTCGCTTTGCAGGATCACCCAAAACATTGACAAAATATTCGGATCGTACACCGGCCACAGACTGTGTTCCTGCGCCCTGGCTTTTATGCAAACTTCTGCTTAAGCCAGCCAACTCGCCGTAACCCATCCCCAATTGAGCATCGTACTGGCCAACGGCTACCTTTAATTGATTTTCAGCTGTTGTATTCACACCACCAAACCTAAAGGTATTCCATAACAATCTTTTTGGCTGCCAAACGGAAACATATTTCAGCTGGTTGGGAAACATATTTTTATCGGCGGCAGCTCTAAAAGCCTTTTCTGCAACAACTGCAGAAGCGGCATGTTGTCCGTGGCCCGCAGCAGCGGTAGGCGGGAAACGGCAGATAATCACATCAGGCCTGAATTTTCTGATCACCCAAACCACATCGGCCGTAATGCTATCGGCATCCCACTGTTTAAAAGTGTCGTTGGTATTCTTCGAAAATCCGAAATCAATTGCCCTGGTAAAAAATTGTTGCGCACCGTCTAATCTACGGGCTTCCAAAAGTTCGTGTGTTCTGATCAGGCCTAATGCGGCGCCTTGTTCGGTACCCAAAAGATTTTGCCCGCCATCTCCCCTGGTAAGCGACAAATAAGCAGTTTCTACATGCTGATCGTTAATTAACCACGACAGTAAACCCGTATTTTCATCATCCGGATGGGCTGCCAGATACAAAACCTTGGGCAGGTGTTTTAAGGTTTTGAGTTCTCTGTAAATCTCGGAAGATTTTGCCGGGCGAACCTGTTGCGCCGCACAGCACATTACCGTTAAGCATAGGGTAAATAGGACAGTTAATCTTTTGAACATACTATTTGTTTTGCGAAATTCAAATATGCTCAAAATGCTTTTATTTTAGTGCCTCCGAAACGAAAAAGGTACAAAAAATGGCGTTTCTCTGCATTACAATCTTTCAGAAACAGATTCGAGCAGATGGATATACAGTGTGATCCCTTCTTCAATTTCTTCAATCAATACAAACTCATCAGCGGTATGCGATCTGGCTGATTCTCCCGGTCCCATTTTAACGGAGGGCATCGTAAGCCAACCCTGATCGGAACTGGTAGGGGAAACATAGGTTTTCCTGCCAAGTGCCTGTCCGGCCACGACCAGCGGATGTAATACATCGATGTTGGAAGGATGGAGCACATTAGGGCGTACATTAAAACTGCTTATGGTGTGGTTGATGATGACGTTCAGGATCTCACGGGGGGTATAATTGTGATCGAAACGGATATCGACCGTAAAATGGCATTCTCCCGGCACAATATTATGTTGCAAACCTGCACTTATTTCTGTAACAGTCATTTTTACCGGAGCAGGTGAATGGTCTTCAATCGGAAACTGGAAATGTGAAAACCAATCGATATCTGTAATGGCTTTATAAATGGCATTATCGCCCTCTTCGCGTGCGGCATGTCCTGATCTGCCTTTGGCTATACAATCAATTACCATCGAACCTTTTTCGGCAATGGCCATTTGCATGCCTGTTGGTTCGCCAACTATGGCAAAAGAAATGGGTTTAAGATCACTCAATATACTCCTGATGCCATTTAAGCCCGAATTTTCTTCTTCGCCAGTAGCTGCCAAACACAAATTGAAAGCAAGATCAGTCGATTCGTAAAAATAAATAAAGGTAGAAATAAGCGACACCAATGAAGCACCTGCGTCGTTACTGCCTAAGCCATGTATTTTTTCATCATCAACAATGGCACGGAAAGGATCTAATGTATATTGCCCATTTGGTTTTACGGTATCGTGGTGCGAGTTGAGCAGGATAGTTGGTTTTGCCTGGTCGAAATACTTATTGTAACACCATACATTGTTGTTTTTGCGGATGGTATTAATGCCATGTTTAGCCAGGTGCGCTTCTATTTCATTGGCAGTTCCCTGCTCTGCGCCACTAAAAGATGGTATGGCGATTAAAGCAGATAAAAGTTCTATGGCTTCGTTATATAATTGATTTAAATCAGGGTGGCTGATGTTCAGTTGTTTGACTACAGTATTCATAGCGATGTATTAAATGCTTTTAAGGTTTAGGTATTGTTTCAATTTTAGGGTATTTTCTGCACTGGCGATAATTTGATCGATATGTGCCGGGCTAAACAACATGGCCGTACATAAGCAGTTACTTTTATTTTTGCTTTCGAGGATACCATAGTTAACACAGCTTTTGCAACCTTCCCAAAAGGCATTATCCTGGGTAATTTGTGCAAAGGTTACGGGCTCGAACCCCAGCTGACTGTTCATTTTCATAATGGCTGCGCCAGAGGTAATGCTAAATATTTTGGCTTCGGGATACAAGCGACGGGATAGACCAAAAATCCGGTTTTTAATGCTTTTGGCAACACCCGAGTTTCTAAATTTAGGCGCAACAATTAACCCTGAATTGGAAATGAAGGTATTTTTCTGCCAGCTTTCTAGATAAGAAAAGCCAACCCATTCGCCAGCAGCAGTTACGGCAATAACGGCTTTCCCGGCGTTTATTTTTTCGACAACAGAAGCAGGTGTTCTTTTCGCAATGCCTGAACCCCTTAACAATGCGGAGCTTTGTGTTTCTGCTACAATTTCATCTGCATATTTTGCATCTGCGCTGGTTGCTATCCTGACAAAAATTATTGAATTGTTCATTTTAATAAAATTTCATATCTGCCAGTTACCAAAAGCGATACCCAGAGAGAGATAAAAAACATAAAACACTGTTTATCAGCATTAAAATTTAAAAAACAAAAATAAAACCAGGCTAAGCATAAATAGGATCCTACCATTTTGAAAGGCTTTTTATCATATTGAAAAGTTATTTTTGTTCCCTGCTTCATCAATTGAGTTTTGAGCTAAACCGGAAAGACCGAATTATTACAAACGTTAATTATTCGGTATATTTATTGTTAATATTGCAGCATAATTTTAACCTATGAATGGGATGGTCCTCATTATTGATGATGAAAAGAAAATTTGCAGTTTACTCTCCAGGATTATAGAGTTGGAAGGCTTTAAAACCTTACAGGCCAATACCGGAAAAGAAGGACTCAAACTTTTAAAAAGTAATGATGTAAGTATTGTCATCAGTGATGTAAAGCTTCCGGATGTAAATGGCGTTGCGCTGGTGAAAGATATTAAGGCCATAAAACCCTACGTAGAAATTATCAATCTCACTGCTTACGGAACCATTGCTGATGGGGTTTTGGCTATAAAAAACGGTGCATTTGATTATCTCGTAAAAGGCGACGATAATGAGAAAATCATCCCGCTTTTATACAAAGCAATGGATAAATCCAATCTGCAGCGCAGGGTTTCTGATCTCGAAAACAAAATCGCCAGGAAACATAGCTTTGAAACGATTATTGGGCAGTCTAAAGCACTAAAAGAAGCTATTGATCTGGCAAAAAAAGTAAGCAAAACGGATACTACAGTTTTATTACTTGGCGAAACCGGAACAGGAAAAGAAGTTTTTGCACAGTCTATCCATTATGAAAGCCTCAGAGCGACAAAACCATTTGTGGCCTTAAACTGTAGCGGTTTTAGTCCTGATTTATTGGAAAGCGAACTATTCGGGTATAAAGCCGGAGCCTTTACAGGTGCCCATAAAGACAAGAAAGGATTATTGGAAGAAGCCAATGGTGGCACTTTGCTACTAGATGAAATTGGTGAGATGAACCTCGATTTACAGGCCAAATTATTGCGTGTTCTGGAAAGCCAGACTTTTATCAAAGTAGGCGATACGCAAACCCAACAGGTAAACGTGCGCATTTTAGCCGCCACCAATAAAGATTTAAAAACCGATGCATTATCAGGAAAATTCCGATCTGATCTGTATTACCGCCTTTCTGTTTTTACGATCACTTTGCCTCCGCTCCGCGAGCGTAAAGCCGATATTCCTGCTTTAGCTGCCTACTACCTGAAAGAATTTGCCAATAAGGTAAATCGATCGGCACCCAAAATGGATGATAAAATTTTATCCATATTGAGCAGCCATAGTTGGAAAGGAAATATCCGTGAGTTAAAAAATATCATCGAGCGTTTGGTTATTTTATCAGATGGCGATGTGTTAAGTGCAACTGCCCTCCCGCCAGAATTCTTTGAATTTACCCCAATAGAAAATGATTATAACCTGCAGCAAATAGAAAAGCAGCACATTCAAAGGGTTCTGATCCATACCAAAGGGAACAAAACGGAAACTTCGAGGTTATTGGGAATCGGTTTAACCACACTCTACAGAAAAATAGAAGAGTATCAGATTAAGGAGTTTTGAGGGCAGGAAGGTGGCGAGGCGGATGGTTTATGATGCATAAACCTGGCCATACAATACTCGTAATGTCAGATATTATAATCTAATAGAAACTCTATTTAGCCGATAAATTGAAAAGCTCAAAGTTGGATGTTGCAACGTTGCAAATCTTACAACGGATTAAATTCAGTTAACACCGGCTCTGGTGAAAATGGTATGCTAAGCATCGTTCTGGAAACGAGCACAAGCATTGAAATTGGGAAAGTTGAAGATTTGGGTGAGAATGGTATTATCCATCATCCCTCTTCCGTCATCCATTTTACATCAGCCTAAGCGCCAAACCTGATCCACTTATCACCTTCGTGGCCGAAAATAAAGGACCCCGGATGCAACATCTCAGCAATATCTTCTATCAGGGAAACGGCGTTTTCCGCATTACGCTCGCGTTCTACATCATCGTTCAATAGAATTATCCGGTTATTTTTTACGGCTGGCCAATCGGCATCTAATACAGAAGGGACTTCCCGCATTAAATCAGTAAGCGTTTTGCCCGGCTGATAATAAATGATGAAAACGGCGCTTAAAACATCGGTTTCTAACATGCCTCCTGCCAATGCAATTTCTTCTGACAAAAGATAGCCTGGATAATTACCGGTATCTATACAGGCTACCGGCACTTTATCCATAAATTTAATCTTATGTTCAACCAGATCTAAACGCTCCTGCAATTCTTCCTGTTTAGCTTCATCGAGGCCAATAAATAATTCGTTTAAAAAAGACATCTGCATTAAATTTATTAATTTGTGCAAAAATAACATTCCTGATCGCATGAGAGGCTCATTTAAGTATATATTTTGGTTTTTTTATGTAATCATCTTCGTTTCATGTAAGGAGAATGCTGCTCATCGCGACAAAAAAGTATTCAACATCAACCTTGATCAGGGTTTAACCTCAATTGATCCGGCTTTTGCACGAAACCAAAACGCCATCTGGATGACCAACCAGATTTTTAATGGTTTGGTACAGATCGATTCATCCCTTCAAACGCTTCCGTGCATAGCCAAAAGCTGGGTGGTTTCGGAAGATGCACTTACCTATACTTTTAACCTGCGCAGCGATGTTTACTTTCATGACGACCCCATCTTTAAAAACGGAAAAGGCCGAAAAGTAGTGGCAAGTGATTTTGTCTATAGTTTTTACCGGTTAATCGACCCAAAAGTAGCCTCATCAGGTGGATGGATTTTTAGCGATAAAGTAAAGGACAACAGCAATTTTATTGCGCTGAACGATTCTACTTTCCAGATTAAACTGGTACGCCCTTTCCCACCCTTTATGAGTTTGCTCACTACCCAATATTGCTCTGTTGTACCCAAAGAGGTGGTAGAACACTATGGTAAAGATTTCAGGAGCCATCCGGTGGGTACCGGCCCCTTTAGATTTAAATACTGGAAGGAAGGCGAAATACTGGTCCTTTTAAAAAACGACCATTATTTTGAGAAAGATGCCAAAGGAACGGCACTGCCTTATCTTGATGCCATAAAAGCAAGTTTCATTACCGATAAACAAAGTGGTTTTATGAGTTTCCTGAAAAAGGATCTCGATTTTTACTATAATGTAGATGGCAGTTACCGCGATGATATCCTAACTAAAAGCGGAAAAATGACCTCAAAATATAAAGGGAAGTTTACATTGACCAAAAGCCCCTACCTGTGCACTGAATATGTTGGTATTTTGGTTGACACCAATCTTTCTATTGTAAAGAACTCGCCGTTGCGCTTAAAAAAAATCAGGCAGGCCATTAATTACGCCATAGACCGCGACCGTTTGATTAAATACCTGAGAAATGGCATTGGTGTTTCGGCTACATCTGGTTTTATTCCTAAAGGTATGCCTGGTTTCGATAGCCTGGCTGTTCGTGGATATGCCTACAACCCAAAACTGGCAGCCAAACTTTTAGCGGAAGCTGGTTTCCCGGAAGGAAAAGGTATGACAGAAGTAACCTTAAACACCACTACAACTTATAAAGATCTGATCGAATTTATTCAGGGCCAGCTTACTGCAGTAGGTATTAAAACTAAAATTGATGTCAGTCCAAGCGCCAGCCTCAGGGATCTGATGTCCAAAAACAGCGTCAACTTTTTTCGCGGTTCCTGGCTGGCCGATTACGGTGATGGCGAGAATTTCCTTTCCATGTTCTACTCCAAAAACAAAGTCCCTTACGGACCAAATTATACCGCTTTCTATAATAAAGAGTTTGATCAGCTGTTCGAGAAAAGTTACTATGAAACCAATAACGAAAAACGATTTGAGCTATACCGAAAAATGGACCAGATGGTAATGGATTATGCTCCGGTTGTCCCTTTATTCTACGATCAGTCGGTTGTAATGCTGCAGAATAATATTAGCGGCTATTCTTTTAATCCACTAAGCCTGATGATTTTAAAAAGGGTAAGAAAAATTTGAAAAAGTTAAACATTGTTGTGCATTTTCATTCTAAGAATAACATTTGTTTGATTGGATAATAACCAGGCTTTATTGTTAATGGCAATAATTATCTTTAATTTTGAGTATGGATGCATTAATTGTTTACCCTGAAAATAAAGAACAGCTTACGGCTTTAAAAGCAGTAATTAAAGCTATGAAAATCACTTTTGAACAAAAGAGTGAGCTAATCCCTGAGGCGGTAAAAGAAGGCATTAAAGAATCTTTACAGCAAGCCGATTCCGGTGATCTAACACCATATAAAGGTATAAAGGAAATGATTGGCAAATAATGGCTCTAAGTATTTTTTATACAAAAAGAGCGAAAGAAACAATTACGTCAGTTTATCTTTTCATACAACAAAGGTTTGGCGATCATGCTGCTGATAAGTTTATCAAAAAAACAGAAAAAAACAATAAAATTAATTTCGGAACAACCATACATGTTTAAAGAGTCTTCATTCGAGGCAAATGTTAGGATTGGTCTGATTACAAAACAAACTTCAATCTTTTATCGCGTCACTAATAATTCTATCCACATCTTATTTTTCTGGAATACTCTGCAGGAACCGCTAAGTATCTAAGCAAAAATTAAATAAAAAACCTCCCGTTTTGATCGGGAGGCCTGAACTATTTATTTAATTATATTGGTTTTATTGTTGCTGTTGTTGTATTCCACCCATACCGCCTTGCTGCTGATCTTGCTTCACATCATCATTTTTAATCTTTTTCTTCTCGGTAAACTTAAGCTTACCGAAAGAATAACTAAAGTTAATACCGAAAGAACGCAATGGATAATAAATATTGCTACTTTGGTAAACCGTGCCCAACGGATTGATTGAATTGTTTTCAGTCTTGATATGCAGGTTCTTGGTAAAAGGGTTTAATGTGTTAATACCTATACTTCCTTTTTTGTTTAAGATATCCTTTTTAATTGATGCACCATAAAAATAGAAAGGATCTGTTTTACCCTGGTAGGTTCTGCGTGCTGAAGTGGCCACACCAAACAGCTCGAAATTATAGCCTTTACCGAAACCGTAAGCCGAACGTCCAAAAATACTATAGTTTAGAAATGTACCCGTACTAATATTGGTTGCATTGTTGGTTACCTCGTAAGTATTGGCAGATATATTACTCATCAAAGTCCATTTTGGTTTTGGATTGTATGACCCAAAAAGGTTAACGCCATAAGTTTGTGCAGTACCTACATTGATAAAAGATGATAATACTTTAGTTACATTATTTTCAGTGATAGGAGATATCGAGCTTTCTATTACTCCTCCTGTACGACGATAGAAAACAGAAGCATTAATTACCGACCCTTTAACAAAAGTTGAATAACCCAATTCAAAATTCTGACTTAACTCCGGGCTTAACTGCGGATTTCCCTGTTGAATATTAAATTGATCACTTTCATTTCTGAATGGATTTAAGTAATTTTCACTTGGTCTCTGCACCCTGCGGTTATAGCTAAATTTAACAGTTCCACCTTTCTTTAAAGTTTGAGAAACAATAAAGCTTGGGAATAAGTTAAAATAATCGTTTTTTTCTGTACCGTTGGTTAGGGTATTAAAATCTATTTTAGTGTATTCAGCCCTTACGCCACCTTTAAATTTAATTTTCTTGGTAATATCGAAACTGATTACCCCATAAGCTGCGGCTACGTCCTGGTTGTAATCAAAATCCCGGTCTGATGAGCCATACTGACTTTTTACATTACGGAATATACCTTTGGCACCCACTTCTAAAATAGTCGATTTTGTGAATGGATAGGTATAATCTGTTTGTCCGGTATATTCGTTGTTCTTAGCTGTATTATCGCTGGCTGTGAGCACGCCATTCGGAAAAGCTGCCGAAGTTAACAGGTTGCTAAAGCTTGTAGGTGTCCGTCCGGTAGAAAGCTGACCAGAAATGGTAAACTCCTCACCTTCTTTTTTACTCGTTTTCTTATAATCTACGTTCCAGTCCATATTGCTCCGCGTCATATCCATGTTACTGATATTGGTAGCCGGCAAATTGTTTATAATATAAGTAGCCGAACCCGGACCGCCATTAGAGAAACGGTTAAGTTTAACATTCGTACTGATGTTGTTGTAGGCATTAAAATCATAATCTAAACCTAAACTTCCGTTAAGTCCGTTGCGGCTCCATTTTGAGACTCCATCCTGAGAAATGTTATTAAAACCACCAGCATTTAATTGCGTGTTGTTCACAATTACCACTCTTGAATCTTGTGCATAAGCAAAGTTAGAACCCAGACTGGTATTGACACTTAAACGGCCTGTTTTTGCCGTTAGATTAAAAGCACCATTGTTTTGTCGGGTACCAGCCGATGCATTTACCGAACCACTTACGCCTTGTGCATTCGATTTTTTGGTAATAATGTTGATGATACCGCCAGAACCTTCCGCATCGTATTTAGCCGACGGGCTGGTAATTACCTCCACACTTTTAATCTGCTCGGCAGGGATCATTTTTAAGGCATCGGAGACACTGGCAGCCATGGTACCAGAAGGTTTTCCATTGATCAATACCCTTACAGCCGCACCACGCAGTTGAACATCACCATTGGCATCCACTGATAACATGGGCACTTTACGCATCACATCAGTCGCATCGCCACCGGCATTTGTTCCGTCAGCCTCTGCGTTGTACACCATGCGGTCTACCTTATTTTCGATCATGGCTTTAGTACCCTGCACCTGTACATCGGCCAAAGTATTTTCTGATCCGGAAATATAAATTGTACCTATATTATTATCAGGTTTAGAAGGTGTGGTGGTAACCAAAACAGATTTTGTTTTATAGCCCATAAAACCAATCAACAGTTTGTACGAATCAGGAGAAACATTCTGTAAGCTTAGTTTTCCTTTCTCATCGGTTACGCCACCATTTACCGATTTATTGTCTTTTACCTTAATCAAAGAAACCGTTGCGTAATCAATTGGCTTTTTAGTTAGTGAATCGAGTATCGTGGCAGTGATCCTTCCGGTAACAGTGGATTTTTTAGGTGCTCCGCCGAGTCCACCAGTAGGAAACTGGGCATGTGCATTAAAAAATATTCCAAGGATAAAGGATAATAGTAAAAGTTTTTTCATTTCAAGAGTTTGTATTTGGTAATTAGTCTGCGCAAATTGCATTTTGTTACAATAATACGCTATACTTTTTACATCAACTCTATTAATTACCCGGCGAAGCCCTTACTTTTATCGGTAAAAGAATATGGAAAAAGTAAAATGTAAGATGGGATTTTCACATTCCCCATCTTACATCTTCCATTTCACATCCTCCCTACCTCGAAATATTGTTAGGTCTGGAATAAACCATTTGCATGACATTAATATTCCGCATGGCAAAAGCGGCTTCGCAATAATTCAGGTAATAGTTCCATTTGCGGATAAAGGTTTCATCAAAGCCCAGGGCTTTTACTTTATTGAGGTTTTTATTGAATTCAAGGAACCATAAATGAAGTGTACGGGCATAATCCAAACCCATATCTTTCAAATCAACCATGGTTAAATCACCGGTTTCATTTATAGCTTTATTTATGGCTGCTACCGAAGGTAAAAGCGAACCCGGAAAAATATGCTTCTGAATCCAGTCTACACCACTTCTCAATTTATCATACCTACAATCGGGAGAAGTAATGACCTGGAAAGCAAAAATCCCATCGGGTTTTAATAATTCCTGGCATTTTTTGAAATAGGTTTCCAAATATTGGTGTCCTACGGCCTCCAGCATTTCGATGGATACGATTTTATCAAAAGTACCTTCAATTTTTCGGTAATCCTGAATTATAACCGAAACCTTATCAGACAGTCCTTCTGCTTGTACACGCTCCATCGCCAATTTTTGCTGTTCTTTGGAAATGGTAACAGAGGTAACTTTACAGCCATAATTTTTGGCTAAAAAAATGGCATTACCTCCCCAACCGCTTCCAATCTCCAGCACGTGGTCTGTTGCCTGAATCTTTAACTGCCTCGCCAGGCGATCGTATTTGGCGTATTGCGATTCTTCTAAACTTAAACCTTCCTGGTTGAAGTAACCGCTTGAATAGGTCATGGTTTTATCCAGAAAAGTAGCAAAGAAATCATTGTTCAGGTCGTAATGCTCCGATATATTTTTCTGAGATCCGGCCAAAGTATTGGCCCTGCGTACATGATAAATTTTATTTACCCACTTGAAAATATTCAGCGCAACGGATTTCACCTTGCTCCCGGTAACCGAAGGCGCATTTTCAATATTAAGGATTACCCATTTAATCACGTTGGTAATATTTGTGGTATCCCACAAACCCGAGGTATAGCCTTCACCAAAACCAATATCACCATAAAGTGCGATGGATTTAAAAAAATCGGGATGGTTAACCTGAATATGTGCTTCAATTTTATGTTCACCGTTTCCAAAAATCACTGTTTCGCCGTTTGGCAACGAAAGTTCCAATTTGCCTAATGTCATTTTAGAAAGTGCGCTCAGCACAGCCCTTTCGAAAAAACCTTTTGATGTTTTGGTAGCGGTAAGCGTATTCATAATCTTTAATCTATTTAACTTGTGGTTTATAGGGTTTATATACGTTGCGTTGCAACTCAGGGTTTTTGGCTTTTGGATGAAAAGGTATTTTTTTGATCCAAAGTTTAAGCGCCTGCCAGTGGATCATACCCATTATCTGCAACGGAATTAAGGGTATTGAAAAAAAACAGCGAAGTAAGGCAGCATTTGTTAATGGCTTTTTCTCTCCTATTAAAGTACTGATAAAAAAGCGGTTGCCATGCTTATCAATATCATCAATTTTAATATCCAGTTTATTATCCGGCACTTTTAACTTAAAATCAAAAGAATCGTCGTGGTCAATAAACGGCGAAACATAAAAATATTTAGTAGTGATTTTTTTAAAGGTATCACCATGCAATTCCTCTTTTCCAAAGAAAAAAAGTTTCATTTCCCGGTAAGTATTACTGATTTCAGCCACGCAACATACCGGATTTTCTTTCTCATCGAAACAATAATAAAAGGAAACAGGATTAAAGTTGTAGCCCAACACATTGAGGTTGGTCAGCAGTTTTATTTTAAGCCTGCTGCCGTCAACACCATTTTCTTTTAAATAAGCTTCTACATGCTGCCTTGTATTTTTATTTTGATCAGGATTTTCTTTTGGCAACTGAAGATGTTCGGCATCACGAAAAGAAAAGAGGTTAAATTTATTGCGGCTGAACCAGTGTAGTTTCTTTGCAAGCAAATCCAACTCATCCAGATCGATGTAAAACATATACACACTATACCAAAAAGAATGTTTTTTGGGCGCCAGGCGATGGTGCATCACTTTTGCGGTGTAGATGTTTGAGTTGATTTGCATTAATATTACAATTTACAAAATTTTATTATTGATTTGTCACTCTTAATATATTGTCATTCTGAGCGCAGCGAAGAATCTTTATAAAAGATCCTTCATTGCATTCAGGATGACAAATTATGATAAACGATCCATCATTCCCGTGCAGGCGGAAATCTTAATACAATTTACAAGGTGGGCTAAAAGCATTACGATTATCTTCGATGAGCACTACGTGGTTCCCAATCAAGTTGGGAATGACGTAACTACGCTATAGTTCTCTGCATAAATCCACAGCACTTTTATACGCATCTTCATGAAAACCATATTTAAAATAACTACCGCAATAGTATATCGGGCCGGTCTCATTTAGCTTGTGCAATTGTTCCTGCGCCAGCATGGCCGGAACATCGAACAAAGGATGGTGATAATCGATTTCTTTAATGACTTTATCCGGATTTAAAGTTTCGGTAGGATTAATAGAAACAAAATAATTCTGTTTTTTAGAAACGCCCTGTAAATTATTCATCCAGTAAATGGTACTGGGCAATAATTTATCGCCCTGTTTTTCAACCCGGTAATTCCAGCTGCTCCAGGCCAGTCTGGTTTCGGGCATCTGCTTTTCATCAGTATGTACCACGGCTTTGTTGAGCTGGTATTTAAATTTAGAAAGGAGTTCAGTTTCTAAAGCTGTTTTATCTTTTACAATTTCAAAAGTCTGGTCGGCATGGCTGGCCATAATTACTTTATCAAATTCGAATTTCTCGCCCTTTTGATTTTCCACTTCAACTTTACCATTCTCTAATCGTTTTACGGAAACAATTTTGTTGTTGATTTTGATTCTGTCGCGGAATGGTGCAATTAGTTTTTCTCGGTAAGCCTGACTGCCATTTTGCAGCGTATACCATTGATGCTGGGTATCCAACCCCAAAAAACCGTGATTTTTAAAGAAACGGATTAACGTAACCGCCGGGAAATCCAGAATCTGTTCCATCGGCGCACTCCACACTGCAGCACTCATCGGGATGAGGTACTGCCAAAGCATATCCTCACTATAACCAAAGGCTTTAAAAAACTGCCCGATCGAATAATCCTGATATTCAGGCTTATCCAAAATCTCTACGCTTTGCTTGTTGAAGCGGTTTATCTGCATCAACATTTTTAGATAAGAAATATTAAACAGGTTTTTCCGCTGTGCAAAAAGATGGTTCAGGCTCGAACCGCTGTATTCTAACTTTTTAGGCAGAAACTGCACACTGAAAGACATATCAGTCTTCATTACCGGGGCATCAATCTCCGCAAACATTTCTGTCAGGTTTGGATAGGTCTGATAGTTAAAAACCATAAAACCACTATCCAGGTAAATGGGCTGTCCATCTTCTTCGAGCGTAATGGTATTGGTATGGCCACCAATATAATCGAGCTCTTCGAAAAGAGTAATGTCGTATTGATGCTGCAGTTTATGGGCACAACCCATGCCTGCTATTCCTGAGCCGATAATGGCGAGTGTTTTCATGATGGAAAATGTAATATGTGATATGGAAAATGGATGATGTAAGACAGATGATGGGTATATCGCTACCTCCATTATCCATCTTACATCCTTACCTCTTACATTATTTATTCTTTTCGAATAAATAATGGCAAACCATCCATTCGTTTCCTTTATTGTAATTGAACAGTTCGGCACACGACATGTAAAACAACCTCCAGTATACCCACCATTTCACCGCCTGATCTTTGCCATAAGTAGTTTCTAAAATAGGCATGATTTCTTTTTTATGCTTGTCCATATTACTTAACCACGCTTCAGCAGTTTTGCCATAGTTAGTTCCATTTACCACCCAATGTTTATCGATTTTGAGGTCGTCGTTGAAGTAGAAAAACAAGTGATTAGCGGGCATAATCCCACCTGTAAAAAAGTATTTACTCATCCAATCGGTTTCATCAATCACCTCAAACTTGTATGCCAGGGTTTTGTGCGTAAAAATATGCACAAACAGTTTTCCGTCAGGTTTCAAAAAGGAAGCAACTTTGTTGAGTAAAAATTTATAGTTGCGCATGTGCTCAAACATTTCTACAGATACCACCCTATCAAATGTATCGGCAATGGTAAAGGTGTTCATATCGGCGGTTAAAACCGTTAAGTTCTGGATTCCTCGCTGCTTTGCAGTTTCATCGATAAAGATTTTTTGGGTTGCAGAATTCGAAACCACCGTAAAAGTGCTCTCCGGAAATTTAGCTGCCATATACAATGAAAGCGACCCCCAGCCACAACCCAGTTCCAAAACATTCTGTCTATTTTGTAAATCAGCCCTCTTACACGTTAAGGCTAGCATATCTTCTTCCGAGGTATCAATATCTTTAACTCCCGGTTTCCAATAACCGCTGCTGTACTTTAGATTCTTGCCTAAGCAGTACTGAAAAAATTCGGTTGGCAGTTCATAATGCTGTTCATTGGCATCGGCTGTATTTACCGCAATCGGCGACTGCTTCAGCTCTGCAACCAGGTCCATAAATTTTTCCTGCTGCAATTCTTCATCGCCAAGTGTTTCATCATCCAGGCGCTGTTTGCACAATTTTCTGATGCCGATACGCAAGGCCGTATCCGGAAGTTTGTCGTTTTCTAAAAGTTTATCGTACCACATGTAAATGTAAGATGGAATAATGTAAGATGGTTAATGGATAATTTATTATTGAAAATGCTTAATGTACGATGTAAATTGGCTGATGGTTTTGCAAATTGTAAGGCCCTCATCCGTATTACTTTTTCCTTTTTCCATCCTTTTTCCCCCAAGGAAAAAAGGCACTCGTTGTTTCCTGGTATCTTTTATAAGCGATAGGTTTGCTCCTCAGGTTTTGTTCTTCATTGTTCGGCACACCGGTAACCCTGGTTAATAAGTACAGAATAACCGCCGGACTAATAACAGCCAAAATACCCCATGGAGATGCCAACGCAAAAATGAAATAACCCATCCAGGTAAGCCACTCAAAAAAATAGTTTGGGTGACGGCTGTAGTACCATAAACCACTATCGCACACTTTCCCCCTGTTGCTTGGATCTTTCTTAAAAGCAGCAAGCTGTCTGTCGGCAATCATTTCTCCAAAAAAAGCAATTACCCAAACCAGTGCCCCTGCATATTCTAAAAAGGAAATGGCCTGCGACTGATTTGCAGTGATAATGAAAAATGGAATGGCCAGTATTACATTGGATATGGCCTGAAACTGAAAAAAAACAAAGAAATTGCGGTCGGCTTTTTCTCCCCATTCTTTACGCAATTGCACATACCTGCCCTCTTCTTCATCTAAATGGCCAATAACACGTTGCCAAAGATGAATGCCCAAGCGTAACTCGGCTAATAGAAACATACCGCAGATTAAAATTTTCCGGGGATCGTAACCATCAGCTAAAAAAAATGTGATGACCGTAATTACAGGGAAATTTAGTGCCCAGAAAACATCAACCACACCGGCATTTTTAATTTTCTTTGCCCAAAGCCAAACCATGGCCATAATGAAGCAGCAGGCAATTAAAGACATGAGCGCGATAAATAGTAGATGTTTGTAATCCATAAAAGGTTTAAGGTTTAGGGCATAAGGTTTAAGGAAATGCATTCTACTTTAGGTTTTCACCTTCAGCCTTACACCTTTTGCCTTCTACCTTTTTACCAGCAATTCTTTAACACCTTCGCCATCTTTTAGTTTGAATAAATGCACTAAAACATAAGCTAAGGTTGCTATACTGCCTAAACATACGAACAAAACGGCAATAGAGATTTTAAGAATAATGCTTTTTTCTTTATAAAACATCCACAACGTGATAATGAAAATGTTAGCGTAAAAATCCCAAAGTGTAGCACGCATCCAGGGTATACTACCCAGAAAATCCCATTGCTCGAACAGGTTACTTTCCAACGAAGTGCTGATTACTTTATAACACATAAAAACTAACAGAGCAGCGAAAATGATTTTGAGGAACTTGATCATCGGATGATTTTATTTTTTTAAAACAGATGGGAATATATACGTTAAGGTAGGCAAAAAAGATTTGATTAATGCAGATACTCCGTGTTTCCGTGGCAAAAACAAATGCGTTATTATCTGAAAAGCAGGGTCCAGTTTTTATCGGTTGTGACAGTCCTGCCATTCGCTTCAATCTTTTTGAGGTGCTGTTATGCTGTGATGAAGTATCCATTTCATAGGCTGCAGATGCTTCATGCCTCAGCATGACAGTATAGGTAAGGTTACTGCGAACAAAAAGGATTTTCGCTACTGTCAGGTTTAGCTAACACAAAACAGTGCAGGAAAGGAAATCTATTAAATCCGTATTTCCGTGGCTAAAACGGATCTATTTAGGCTACTGAAAAAAAATAAAATGATGGTCTGTGGGGACACAGACCATGGCAGGAGAAATCGACAAGAGAACTCAAATTCTTTCTGCTTTGGTCTTTTAACTTTAAACTTTTCTAATTTTAATAATTTTCATCCAGTGCAATACTTTCATAACCGGATAGGTCGGATCAAATTCCCACCATTTGGTAGCAAAATTCGGACTGTTCGGTTTTTTGTGGTGGTTGTTCTGAAAAAGCTCACCCATTAATAAAAAATCCCAGGGTAAAGAGTTTTTGCTATGATCATCATTATCATGGTTAGCATAACCATATTTATGTCCACACCAGTTTACAATTGCGCCGTGTAGCGGTCCCATTAAAAAGTGGACCGGTAATAATAAATACATCCACCAGTAATTGGCAAAAGCAACGTAAAAACCAATATAAAACAGCCCGCAAGCGATTCTCCAGGCCCACGAATTTCCAATCTTATCCACCAGTGGCCATTCAGGATAATTTCCCTGAAAAGCCGGCTCCGGCTGTATTTTATATTTCAGGTAATTCATATACATGTTTTTCGTTGCAATCATCATCCCGAAAACATCCTTAAAAAAATGTGGAGAATGTGGGTCTTTTTCTGTGTCGCTATAGGCATGGTGCATCCGATGCAGAATGGCATAAGCCCTGGGGTTTAAAAATGATGAACCTTGCGAAATCAGTAATATCAGGTAGAAAAACCTTTCCCAAAACAGCTCCATTTTAAACATCTTATGTGAAGAGTAACGGTGAAGGAAAAAGGTTTGGCTAAACAGGGATAAAAACCAATGGCAAAGAAAAAAAATGAGGATGATCATGTATGGAATTTGTATACTATATAAACGTATTTTAGAAGCGTTTAGTTTCCGTGATGCGAAAACTAAGCTAGCTGGCTTAAACGTTTAGAGAAGAAGCATCCTGCGCTACTATATAGAACAGGATGCTATTTTGATTATTTATTATCTACCGAAATCGTCTTGAACACGTACGATATCGCTTTCATCTGATGGGTTTGAAGCATCGGTATGCTGCCAAATCTCAGCAACTACTCCCCAATCTTCTAAACCAATTAAACGGTGACGTTCACCTTGCTGTAATTTAATCTGGTCTTTTGGTGCATATTTTTTTACTTCGCCTTCTTCGTCAGTCTGGCTGGTTTTGATGCCAACCGTGCCGGTAACCACTTGCCAGATTTCTGCCCTGCGGTGGTGGTATTGCCAAGATAAACGTGTATTCGGTGCAACGATTAAAATTTTCGGACTTAATTTACCACCAATTTTAAGGTCTTCAACATTTAATCCATCAAAATAAGTATCGGCAAATTGTTGCGCCTGCGCTTCATCTATTACAAAGAAACCACCCCAAGGACGGGTTTCATCGCGGTTTACTACATTAAAACCTTCAATTTTTAAACGTTGTGCTACGCTTTCGAATATTTCTTTTTTGTCGTTTGTCATTGATAAAATATTAACTTTTCTAATGATTGTCGAGGTGCACAGGAATTTGTTGATCTCCTGTGTGGTTCTATAATTTGCTGCAAAAATAAGCCTAATAAATTAAAAAATCTCTTTCCCGTCCTTTATTTTTCAAACACAGTTCATGAATTGCCTTAAAATCCATGTATAAGCTGTTTAGCAGTGGCAATTATTGATTATTACAGACTGATAAATTTTGTAGTGATGGTTACTAAGTGTTGGACAAATCTTCATTATGAACACTGCTGATAATGTGATTAATTTATTATTGATGGTCGGTGTGACACCAACCATTAGAAAAAAAACAGCAACGGATGCATCAATGTATCAGGCACCCGCTGTTATTAAAAATTATTGATGGTCGGCGTGACACCGACCATTAGAAAAATACTATTGTTAATAACCTGGATTCGGAGTTAGATTCGGGTTATTTTTGATTTCCGGAGTAGGAATCGGAAACAATAAATGTTTGGTTTGCAAAGGTTGGTTTACACTTTGATTAATGTGACCAACAAAATTATCAAAACCATTGGTGGTTTCATTATACACTTTACGCAAGCGGACCATATCAAACCAGATAATGCCTTCGTAACACAGCTCGTGCCAGCGTTCTCTCCACACGGCTTCTTCAAACTGTGTTTGGCTCAAACCTGCAAGATCAGCCAGTTGCGCTCTTTTTCGTATGGTGTTTATCGCAGCATAGGCAGCAACATTCGGACTACCATCCGCCCTGTTTTGTGCTTCGGCATAAATTAATAAGGTTTCGGCATAACGAATCTGTGGAATGTTCAAATCGCTCCTGCTGGTTCCCTCCACGCCTAGTGTTCCATTTGCAATCAGATCAAAGTGTTTAAAAATATAAGGTTTACCACGGTTAACCAGCGGCATTTTAAATCCATCGGTATAATAATCAGTAAAGAAATAACCTTCTCTGTTTTTAGCCCTTAAATCTCCTGCCTCATACGAACCATAAAAACTTGTGGTTGGAATAGCCGTTCCAATCCCATCAATTTTAGAAACCAATGGCTGGTGTAGGGGTAAATAAGATGACTGCAGGGGGTTACCAGATCCGGCAGCATCATTGTACTGGATTCCGAATAAATGCTCTACTTTATTGTCATTCTTTGCATCGTGCAGGGCTCCATAATTAGCGAACAATCCAAGTGATGATGGGTTCCCCGTTGAATAATCGATTACCTCTTTGGCTTTATCTGCAGCTAATTTATAATAAGCTGCTCCTTTGTTAAGGGGTTGCCCGGCCATGGTTAAATATACTTTTGCCAATTCAGATTTAATTGCTGCTGTAGAAACACGTCCACTGGCATCCATAAACGGCAAACCAGCCGCTTCTGCGGCAATCAGATCGTCAACAATCAATTTGTAAACCTGTTCCTGTGGCGTACGTGAAGGAGCAAAATTGGGATCATTAGGACTGGTAATCGGTTTGGTAATTAAAGGCACATCTCCCCATAAACGCACCAGGTAAAAATAGGCCCAGGCCCTGATGAAAGCAGCCTCTCCCAAAATTCTTTTTTTCTGCGCATTATCCATCGGGTTAATGCCCGGCACCTTATCCAATACGAGGTTGGCCTGTGCTATTACTTTATAAAATCCGTTCCAGTTCTGGTTAACATGCAGGTTTGTACCGTCATAAATGAGTGAATATAAATTGTTCAGATCGGAGTTTTGTGCGGTTTCGGTAGATTGTATGCCGGTTGGTGCATCCAGCATCTGCCAGTTACTGGAATAAATACCGGCACCGTTCCCTATAAACCGAAGCTCTGCATAAACCGCAGCAATACCTGCTTCTGCATGTTCTGGTAAAGTATAAAAATTATCGGGCGAAAGATTAGTAGGATCTGATTCATCCAAAAACTTCTTACATCCCGAATTCCCGATGATAGCGCTGCTTAGCAACAATAAAACAGCGATATTTTTTATGTTTATTCTCATGTTAATATCCTTTAGTTGGTTAATGTTTATAATCCAATGTTTAAACCTACCATGAAAGTAGTTGGCTTTGGATAATCGAAAAATGTCTGACCTTGTGCAAATGCGTTTCCATAAGTAGTTACCTCAGGATCGTTACCGGTATATTTGGTGGCCAGGAAGAAATTCTGGACAGATGCATAAACACGGAGTTTGCTTAAGCGTAATTTTTCGACAAGTGTTTTATCAAAAGTATAACCCAGTAAAAGGTTTTTTCCACGGATGAAAGAACCGTCTTCTAACCAATGGGTATCTACGTTAGTTACATATCCGGCAGACTGATCTCTGATGGCGGCAATTGGTGTATTTTGATTCTGAGGTGTCCAGGCATTTAGTACGCTGGCAAAACTATTGGCCTGTACCTGTCTGTCTTCACCTGAATGATGGGTCATATTCAACACATCATTACCATAAGAATATTGAAGTTCTACAATCAGCTCTAAGTTTTTATAACGAAAGGAGTTACCTAACGACCCCCAGCCTTTCGGTGTTCCATTCCCAATAATCTGACGGTCTGCATCTGTAATGGCGTGGTCTCCGTTTACATCTAAATATTTAATATCTCCGGGAAGCAAGGTTTTACCACCACGGTAACTCACAAATTTGGCAGCTTCTGCTCTTTCAGCCTCGCTCCAGGTACCTAAACGTACCAATCCCCAGAAAGACCCCACTGGCTCACCAACCCTGATAATACCCGTCTGGTTGGTGAAATTTGGATTACCCACCCCAAAAATATCATCAGGAGTGGCCAAAGAAAGTACTTTGTTGCGGTTAAGGGAGATATTGAAGCTGGTTTTCCAGGTAAAATTGTCTGTTTGTATGTTTACCGTATTGATTCCTAAATCTAAACCTTTGTTCTGCATTGACCCGATATTTTTTCTGATTACTGAATACCCTGTGGTACGCGGAACCGGGGCATCCAATAACATATCGGTTGTTTTTCTATAATAAAGATCAGCCTCTAAATTAATGCGGTTGTTAAACAAGCCTAATTCTAAACCTGCATCAACCTGTGCTGTTTTTTCCCAAACCAGGTCCGGATTGGCCAACCTGCCGATACCAATGCCCGTTACCCTGCTATCGTTAATAATAGCAGCATTATTCACCAATGTAGCGAGCGACTGATAGGCAGGAAGCTCTGAGTTACCACTTAAACCATAACTGGTTCTTAGTTTTAAGTTAGAGATGGTTTTGTTTCCTTTAAGAAAATCTTCGTCTGAGGCTTTCCAGGCCAATGCTGCCGAAGGGAAAAAGGCGAATTTATGGTTATCTCCGAATTTGGATGATCCATCTACCCTACCGGTAAAAGTAACCAGGTATTTATCTTTAAAAGCATAGTTTAATCTTCCGAAATAAGAGTTAAAAGCTGATCTGTTCCGGCTGGAACCTACTGTAATCGATTTACTTCCGGAGCCCATGTTATTGTTTCCATAAAAATCGGTTACAAAATTCTCGGCATGGCTGGTATTGCTGAAGAAGTTGGTCGCCTGCCAGGAGATCCCCAATAAAGCATTAATGGCATGCGATTCGGCAAAACGTTTGTTATAGGTTAAATAGTTTTCTAATGACCAGAAGGTTTCCCGATCGTTGGTTACATTTGCCGTTCCATTCTGTCCATCAGAGATCCCGTATAATTGTTTCGCATTGTATTCGTTAATGTTACGGCTTACAATATTGGCCCCTAACTGGGTACGGAACTCTAAATCTTTGCTAAAGCTAATGGTAGAATAAATACTCCCCAAAGCAGTTTGGGTAACCATACCATATTTTTGATCAGTTAAAATGTGTACCGGATTGGAGCCTCCTTCTGCCCATGGAATCAGCTTATTATCGCCCCACTTGCCATCTGCCAGTTTAATGGGCAGAAAAGGGAATGCTTCTGTTATCATACGCACTGAATTTAAGCCGCCCGTACCTTGATCAACAATGTTTTCATTTTGGTTATTGTAGCTCAAATTACCGCCAACCTTTAACCATGGTTTAATTTTACTATCAAAATTAAACCGGCCCGAATAACGTTTTAAATAAGAATTTAGTAAAAGCCCCTGGTCATCGCGATAGCCTGCAAAAACACCATAAGTGCTGTTTTCGTTTCCACCTGTAAAACCCAGCTGGTGATTTTGTGAAAGTTTATTCTGAGTAGATTCTTTTAACCAGTCAGTATTATATAATGGATTTCCATTGCTGTCAAAAAATTGCGGCAAGGCAATCCTGGCGGCTTTGGGAACAGGTGTGGAGGCATAACTGCCTGCTGCCCAACCTACCGGATCGTAAACTTTGATATTTTCGTAAGCCAGGTCCTGTACTTTAACATACTCGTAAGCATCAAGCATCTTAACATGGTGTGCTGCCAGGGTATTGATACCAAAATCCGCATCATAGGTAATGCGTTGAAGATTTGCTGTACCTTTTTTAGTGGTAATTAAAATTACCCCGTTTGCGCCCCTTGCACCGTAGATGGCCGTCGAAGAAGCATCCTTTAGTACCTCTACTGAAGCGATATCGCTTGGGTTAATGTAATCGATAGCGTTACTATTCTGTGTTTGCGACCCTACCGGCAAAGCCACACCATCTACTACATAAAGCGGATTGTTACTTGTATTAATTGAACTAAATCCACGGATTTTGATATTCGTCTGCCCGCCCGGTCTACCAGAGTTGGTATTTACCTGCACACCAGAAATACGGCCGGCTAATGCCTGGTTTAATGATGAAGACGGACGTTCCTGAAGTTCACTTGCTTTAACCACACCAACAGATCCTGTTAGGTCTGTTTTTTTCACCGACCCATAACCAATCACCACCACTTCATCTAGCTTGTTGGCTTCGGCGGGCGCCATTTTAACGCTGATGTTAGCTTCACTGCCCACAGTAACATCTTTATTTTGATAGCCTATATAAGAGAAACGGATTACGTCGTTTGTATTGGCTTCAATGCTGAACTTACCAGTGTCATCAGTTACAGCGGTTTTACCTGACGAAATGTTTTTGATGCCAACTCCCGGAATAGGCATGTTTTTTTCGTCCAACACGGTTCCTGTAATTACCTTTCTGTTTTGGATATGCGCCAAAGGCATATCTGGGCCGGAAAACCCCTCGGGTTTTTCAACAACCGGATTCATCGAAAAAGCAGGACTATTGAGCACTAAAAGCACAGCAAGCCCTGAAATCTTAAGTAGATTAATTTTCATTGGTTTAGGTTTAGTAATTGGTTAGTTAATAGTATAATCAGCTGCCAGCAGCGAAAGCGATTCATCATTCCTTACAATCGGCAGGCTTTGAGTAAACTTTTGCGTGATCGAAGATCCTATACAAATGGATTACAACTACAGCAATCTAAAATACAAAGACATAAATTGCTAGCGAAACGAAATAAATGCCTGAGCTCACCGTCATATTTGGTTACTGATAAATCGTTTTATCAAGTCAATATTAGATATTTTATCACAAAATGAAGAATAATATTTAGAATACTAGAAATACATTTGCGTACAACTTAAATTACAGTATAATTACTTTGACAAAAACTGAAATTTTTGAGTGAATAATCCAGAAAAATAAAAAACAGCTATACACTAAACAGCTATCATTCAAATATTTAGACATATTTTCAAGAATTCGATAAAAAAAATTAACTGATCAAGATAAACTCTATTAATTTTCGTGAAGAAGAAATGATTCAACATCGATAATGATGCGATTGTAACAGCACCATATATAAACTAGAAAGCCTCATATTTCTATGAGGCCAATTATTTTGTTTTATTTGCATCCACAGAATAAAACTAAACCAAACAAACTAATGAGCTTATAAGACAAATCAGTTTGAGAATTGTTTTTACAAATAAAAAATATTTTAATATTTTTTATTTGGGTGATGGAAAAGCAGATACTGCAAAGTGATATTGGTATCAGACCAATGATAAAAATGTGATAATATAAATTAAAGAGGCGGTATTATAGATAGAATTGTCATCCTGAGCTTGTCGAAGGGCTTGTTTTAAATGACCTAAAAGGCGTTTCGACAGGCTCAACGTGACAAACCGAAGTGAATTACAATCTACAATACAGCCTCTTTATAAATTTGCTTTGTATTTCTAATTAATTTAAATCAAAACGATCTAAATTCATGACTTTATTCCAGGTAGCCACAAAGTCTTTCACAAATTTATCTTGTGCATCAGCACTGGCATAAACCTCAGCAATTGCCCTAAGCTCTGCGTTAGAACCAAATACCAGATCGGCACGGGTTGCGGTCCATTTTGGCTGACCAGTTGAACGGCTGATTCCCATATATAGCTCCTTATCATCCGCAATGGCTTTCCAGGCGGTTTCCATATCTAATAAATTGACAAAGAAGTCGTTGGTCAGCTGACCTGGTTTTGTAGTCAGCACGCCATTTTTAGACCCATCGAAATTAGCATCCATTGCACGCAAACCACCTACTAGTACCGTTAATTCAGGTGCTGTTAAAGTAAGTAGCTGAGCTTTATCAATCAGGAATTCTTCAGTAGGAACCGGAGATTTAGATTTACGATAGTTACGGAAACCATCAGCGGCCGGCTCTAAATAACCAAAAGATTCTATGTCAGTCTGCGCTTGCGAAGCATCCATCCGGCCAGGTGTAAATGGTACCATAACTGAATGTCCGGCATCGGTAGCCGCTTTTTCTACTGCAGCAACACCTGCCAACACAATTAAATCGGCCAATGATACTTTTTTGCCATCAAGTTGTGCTGCATTAAATTCATTTTGAATTCCTTCCAATACACCCAGCACTTTTTGCAATTGCGGTGGATTGTTAACGGCCCAATCTTTTTGCGGCGCCAAACGGATCCTTGCGCCATTAGCACCACCGCGTTTATCAGAACCACGGAAGGTAGAGGCAGAAGCCCATGCCGTAGAAACCAGTTCTGAAACACTCAATCCGGAAGCCAATACTTTTGCTTTCAGTGCAGCAACATCATTTTCGTTGATTAATACATGATCAACAGCAGGTATCGGATCCTGCCATAGCAATTCTTCCTGTGGTACCTCTGGTCCCAGGTAACGTGCTACTGGCCCCATATCACGGTGGGTTAATTTAAACCATGCTCTTGCAAATGCATCCGCAAACTGATCAGGATTTTCCAGGAAACGTCTTGATATTTTTTCATAAGCAGGGTCGAATCTTAAAGAAAGATCGGTGGTTAGCATGGTTGGCAGGTGTTTTTTCGATCCATCAAAAGCATCAGGAATAATGGCATCTGCATTGATCGCTTTCCACTGATGTGCGCCAGCAGGACTTTTTGTCAATTCCCATTCAAATCCAAAAAGATTTTCGAAAAAATTATTGCTCCATTGTGTTGGTGTAGTGGTCCAGATCACTTCTAATCCACTCGTAATCGCATCAGCACCTTTACCAGAACCATAACTGTTGCTCCATCCAAAACCCTGGCTCTCGATACCGGCAGCTTCAGGCTCTTTGCCCACATGATCTGCTGAAGCAGCCCCATGGGTTTTACCAAAAGTATGCCCACCTGCAATCAAGGCTACCGTTTCTTCATCATCCATAGCCATGCGACCAAAAGTATCACGAATATCTTTAGCGGCAAGAATCGGGTCAGGATTACCATCCGGTCCTTCAGGATTTACATATATTAATCCCATCTGCACGGCTGCAAGTGGTTTTTCTAAATTACGCGAGTGTACATCACCATCAGCATCATCATCTGTAACCACCACGCCGTGTGCTTTATCTGCACCATCAGAACCATGCCCATAACGAAGATCGCCACCCAACCAGGTGGTCTCCGAACCCCAATATACCGACTCATCAGCTTCCCAAACATCCTCACGGCCACCGGCAAAACCAAAGGTTTTAAAACCCATCGATTCTAAGGCAACATTCCCGGTTAAGATCATTAAATCCGCCCACGAAATTTTGCGACCGTATTTTTGTTTAATCGGCCAAAGTAACCTGCGGGCTTTATCAAGACTCACATTGTCTGGCCAGCTGTTAAGCGGAGCAAAACGCTGTAAGCCGGCACCAGCACCTCCCCGGCCATCGCCCACCCGGTAAGTACCGGCACTGTGCCAGGCCATGCGGATAAACAAACCGCCATAGTGACCAAAATCTGCCGGCCACCAATCCTGCGAATCAGTCATCAGTGCATGAAGGTCTGCTTTCAAGGCAGCGAGATCTAAACTTTTAAAAGCCTCAGCATAATCAAATCCGTCATCCATTGGGTTAGATAAGCTGGAATGCTGACGTAAAATACTCAACTTTAACTGTTTGGGCCACCAATCTCCATTTCTGGTTCCGCCACCTGCTACATTACTCTTCATGCTGCCGTTATGGAACGGGCATTTGCTGATATCGTTCGATTCTTTTTCCATTATGTATAATATTTTGTTAGTAAAAATCTGATCTGTTATTAAAAATTAACCGATGATTAAAATTAAAGAATAGAAATAACTAATCACAATCATTTAATTCTATAATGAAATAGTTAGAATCTATTAAGCTGATGGCTCAGGGATTTTATGGGAGCTTTATTTCACCTTCGTAAGCGTGTCAATACTTTTCCTTTGCCAGGCTGCTATATCAATCAACAACGGGCAAAGGGTTTTTCCAAAATCAGTGAGTGTATAGTCTACCCGGGGAGGCAGCTCCTTATACTGTGTCCTGCTGATCAGGCCATCAGCTTCTAGTTCTCTCAATTGATTGGTTAACACCTTTTTTGAAATTGCAGGTATCCTTACCTGGATTTCGCCAAATCGCCTGGTATTTTTTGAAAGTATATATAAAATGGGCAGTTTCCACCGCCCTCCAAAAAGCGCTATGGTTGCTGTAACAGGACAGTCTGCATGATCTAATTCATTTTCCATTAGTCACTTTTAGGTTACCACTTTTTGTCTTGTTATCAATGGCAAGGGTAACTTTTCAAAATCAATATTTGTTTCTTTACATCACAAAAGTAATTAATCTTAAACAAAAAATATGATTTTAGTAACCGGTGCTACAGGTAATTTAGGCAAAGCAACCATTAATACATTATTGAACAGAGGAGTATCCCCAAACGATATTACTGCATTGGTAAGAGATGAAACTAAGTCGGTAGAATTGCAATCAAAAGGAATTCAAATAAAAATTGGCGACTATCAGGATTTTGAGTCTTTAAAAAGGGCCTTGCAGAACGTGGAAAAGCTGCTACTTATATCTTCGTCATCACCTATTCCCAAAAGGTTTGAGCAGCACAAAAATGTTATCAATGCAGCCAAGGAAACAGGTATTAGCCATACGATCTATACGAGCTTTGAAATGAAAAACTTACAGCAAAGTGTAATGGGTGAGGAAGTTAATTATCACGCATACACAGCTGATTATCTTAAGCAAATGGCCATTCCTTATACTTTAATGAATAATACCATGTATGCTGACATGATTCCATTTCTTTCTGGAAAGGATATATTAAACAATGGTATTTCCATCCCTGCAGGAGACGGCAAAACGCCCTTTTTGCCTATAGCAGAAATGGCTGAAGCGATAGCTGTTATACTCACTACTCCTTGCCACGAAAACAAAGAATATGTCATCGCCGCAGAAACCGCTTTCTCTTTCGCGGAGATAGCAGACCTACTATCAGATGTTACCAGAAAAAAGATCACTTATCACCAACCTGAGATCAGCTCATACATTGCGCAGCTTATACAGAGCGGTCTTTCTAAGGATGATGCAGCGTACATTGCGAGGTTCTCCGGAGCAATTGCTAACGGAGAATTCGATACCCATAAAAGTGATGTAAAGCAACTATTAGGCAGAAATCCGACCAGTTTAAAAGATTTTTTACAAAAAATATACGGTTAATTAATAGCCGTAAATATTATATTGAAGCTCTTATTGGTTGGTCTCATGGCCGAGCAATAAAAGCTTTAAAAAAACAAAATCCCCATCAATTGATGAGGATTCGTGGTGGAGCCGAAGGGAGTCGAACCCTTGTCCAGTTGTGAGATAAATTATACCTTCTACATGCTTATTTTTCAGTTGATTTTCGGGAAATAAACGGGCTGAAAACCGACCTTATTTTATTTATAACCTTAGATACTTTGTATCACTTTAAGTCGTATCCCCTTAAAGCCAGCTTTGTACTTAAGGCACATCTATCGTTTTTTGTTCATTTTATATCTTTTCCAGCAACTCTGCTTTTACAAATTTGTAAGCTTCAGAAACCTTAAAAGATAGACTAGGTCTTAACAACCCTTCCATATCTCCCAAGAAATCTTGATCTGAGATTTTCTTTTCCATATTTTCCAGAAATTCTTTCTTTGTTACATTATTACCCTCTTCCCTCATGTAAAATTCCCATGCTTCAATAATTGCCATTGGGTCGACATTACCTTGGGTTATCGCAAACCACATATCAAATAGATCTCTTCCTTTTCGTCTTTGATAGAGCGCACGCATTTTAGTGCCCAATAACTTTGCTAACTGATACGAAGGTATTGAAACCTCACCTTTATACCATTCAGACTGCATAGCATATTTTACACCCTTAATACCAAAAATGGTATGATGTTCACGGCAATTAACTTCGACCTTTAATCTCAATGGAATTCCTCCTTCTGAATCAAAGCGGTATACCAATGTGTTATTGTGTTGTTTTTGTTTACGTATTGGTTTATCACCCAGGAAAGATAATACATCACGAAGCTTATCCATAATTGGCCCGAATGGTTCAGCTGTGATTTGCACTAAATCGATATCTTCAGAATACCTTGCGGCCGGTGAAAGATATAATTTATGTAATGCCGTTCCACCTCTAAATGCCAATCTCTCTTTTAAATATTCATTGCTATATATTGCCATTAAAGCCCGCTCAATAATCAGATCTTGTTCTACCTGGAAATCCTCCTGCCAGGGAGCTTTCTTACGCCATGCTGTTATATATGCCTGTGGAATCATAAATCTGTTTCTATTTCTAAATTTTGTACAACTTTCCAGTCGTTACCGGTTACCATCTCGGGCTTTTCCTTTTGCGGTCTTAATAGTATCGGGAAATAATTCACCGTTTTTAAATAATCTTTTATTGGTTCGGTTAAATCCCGTATATTCAAAATCTCTTCTAGCAGAAAGCCTAAACGTTGAACAGCAGTTACAGGAGAATAACGTTTTGCTATGTCAAGCATTTTATCAGCATCTATACTTTCACAGAGTTCTTCCAACACTGTTGCAACCCTATTAAGACCGCCAGCCTGTTCAAAATAATTAACCAAGTCCAAAGCGGTTAATTCCGGAGATGATACTTTTATATATCCTGTGTCAACTTTTTTTTGAACAATATCACTTTTTGCCCATTCCTTTTTTATGTAGAAATTTATTTTCAGGTTGTCATTATTGATATTCCTTAAGGTTGGTTTCATTGTGATTACCGAAAAAGATTGCGGCTGCTGGTGTGCGGCTCCATAATAAGCGGCTGCATTTAATAAGCCAACGTAATACTCTTTCTCTAAAAACTTCATCAGCTCTGAAACAAATAAGGATGGAGGAAGAATGCCCTTAAGCCGATATTCAGGAGTGATGACTACATAAAACCCATTTCTTATCAAGGCAATTTCTTTCTTCTTTTTAAGCCGCTGTAGCGCCTTCTTAATCGCCTCATCTGATTGTGCAAACTTGTTCCGTACCTCCGTCAATGAAAAGGCATACTTTCCATTGGAACGCAGGTCATTAATAAAGTCTTCTAAGTAACCGGATTGCCGCATCATTAAGTTTTTGTTTGACAAAAGGGATGTTAACTATCCCTTTTTGCAGATGTAAACTTAATTATTATTTAATTTAAAACAAGTTTTAATTGCTACAATTCTTATATGTATACAGCTAGACAAAATATTTGCATTATTTTCTATCATAAAAATGAGTCCTGATTTTGATACAAAATTTGAACAGTTTATAAAAGAGTTGCAATTTGATTAATATGATACGAGTCACTATATAACAGTTTATTAATAGCTTATTTTGCTCTTTGGACGCTTATTTGGGAATTCGATGGATCCGAACCCTGGCTGTCTCAACAAAGAAACAATACACTGAAAATCAATTAATTAACATTATTACATATAAATAAAAAAACCGAACTTTTAGGGTTCGGTTTTTTTAGTGGAGCCGAAGGGAGTCGAACCCTTGTCCAGTTGTGAGATAAATTATACCTTCTACATGCTTATTTTTCAGTTGATTTTCGGGAAATAAACGGGCTGAAAACCGACCTTATTTAAATCCTTAGATACTTGATCTCACTTTAAGTCGCATCTCCTTAAAGCCAGCTTTGTTGTTTCGATGCCCCAGGTTCTAACCCAACAATGCAGCAGTTAGAGGGACAAAAGCTAAGCTAGTTCTAAACTAGGCAGCTAAGGCGTAAGTATTTTCGCCAACTAAAATTTGATCGTTCACTTTAAGTGCTCTCCGAACAACGCACTGCATGCTAACATAACTTTCGCCACCCCGTCAAATCCAAGAACGGCCCCGGAGAAAGTTTTTCTGATACAAATACCAGACCACAAATATACTAAAAACTGCGTAGAATCACAATTCCCTTTATCGTCTATATAAAGCTATGCTCCGGATCAACATCGATTTGATTATTGCCCAAACGGAAAGGCTTAACCACACAGGCAACCATAAAACTCATCCTCACTGGCAAAAAAGAAATATAATCATCTATTCAAAGAAAGAAAACCGCGAAAAATCCACAGCGACAATCCTCTTTTTGTCTTTAAATTACAGGCGTTGGTCGATCAGCTTCCCAAGCTGGTATAATGCTACGATTTACGCTGAAACGTTTCCGGTGCCTGCACGTCTTAATATCAGAACAATCAATATAAAACATTATAAAAAATTAAAACTTAAAGCATATGAAAACTTTATTCAAAACATTATTCGCATCATCTTTAGCATTGGTATTATCTACTTCTGCAGTATTATCAGCTCATGCAACTGAAACCATCAACCCAGTTCATGCTTCAAAGGTATTGAGCTTCAAACGCATTAAAGTAAAAGGAAATGTAGAGCTGACCATTATACAGGGGAAACGTACGGGAATTAGCTATGCAGATGAAAATACGGGAAAAGTTAAGGTTATGCAAAGCGGAGATGGTTTAGAGATTACCGCTCTGGATAACAGCACAGCGAAACTGACCATTTACGTAAATGATATTTACCGCATCCATGCCATGGATCATGCTAAAGTAAAAACACAGGGTAAAATTAATACGCAATACCTGCAGGTTTTTCTGAGCGGAAATGCATCACTGAACTTAACCTCACAGACTGAAGGATTGTATACCGTAATTGAAGATCAGGCTGACTTAACCTTAAGCGGCTCAACCAATGACCATATGCTGGTAATGGGCAAGGGACAAAAGTTGACAATGGACAAATTTGTTGCCACGAATACCAAAACCAGCTTAAACACAGAGAATGCATTAGCCCTACTTAACAAATAAATAGAATTATATTTTGGTTCAGGCGGTCTGTTTACAGGCCGCTTTTTTTGTTGGTCAAGAAAGCCGAACATTTGGCATAATTGAAGAGAATTTGTTCCTTCAAAAGATTTGCTAAACATTATCCGAATACCATTAAACATTTCTGCTATAAAACTAAACAATCTGCGCAACCTAAAATGAGTGAATCAATTATCTTTAATAAATCTGCTTAACGTTTCATATAGAAGGTAAGGCGTACTAAACAACTTAATCAACCAAATATGATGAAATTCAAATTTTTGATAATCGCGCTGGGCGCAAGCCTTAACTATGGTATGTGCCAGGCTCAAACCAACCCAGTGGCGATTACAGAAGACTTTAAACCTGCGGTAACCAACCAGCCCGGACAGGAGTTCCCGCAGGTCAATTCGCAAGGTTACGCGCGGTTCCGCATTAAAGCGCCGCAGGCAGATAGCATCCGGGTAAGTCTTGGTCTGGGAGGACAAGGCGGAACCAAACTCACCAAAACGGGCGACGGATTTTTTATTGGTACCACTGCAGGTGCAATGGATGAGGGTTTCCACTATTATCATCTGACTATTGATGGTGGCGTATTCAATGACCCAGGCGCGATGAACTATTTTGGCTCATCACGCTGGGAAAGTGGAATTGAAATCCCGGCCAGGGATGAAGATTTTTACGCCAATAAAAATGTAGCCCACGGAAATGTGCAGCAGATACTTTTCCCTTCAAAGAGCACCAATTCCTCACGCAGGGCCTACGTGTATACGCCGCCAGGTTATGGTAAAGATAAACAACGCTTTCCGGTACTGTATCTGCAACATGGATGGGGTGAAGACGAAACGGCCTGGAGTAATCAGGGCCGCGCGAACCTGATCATGGACAACCTCATTGCAGAAGGGAAAATTAAGCCGTTTATCATCGTGATGACCTATGGAATGACCAATGAAACCAAATGGGGACGCATGAAAGACTTTAAGATTGATGGTTTTCAAACCTTATTAACTGAAGAGCTGATTCCGTATATAGATAATAATTTTTCGACGATAAAAACTTCAAATGGCCGTGCCATGGCGGGATTGTCGATGGGCGGCATGGAGACGCATACCATTACGCTTAATAAACCCGAACTTTTTGGCTACTTTGCGCTGCTAAGTGGCGGAACATACAACCCTTCTGAGCTGAAAGACAAAACAAAACCGAGATTAATTTTTATAAGCTGTGGCAGCAAAGAACGTCCTGATGGCGTAAAAAATGCTGTTGCCACATTAAAAGAAGCGGGCTACAATGCAGTTTCTTATGTTTCTGAAAATACCGGCCACGAATTTCAGACCTGGCGACGGAGCCTCCGTGAACTTGCCCCACTATTGTTTAAATAGATTATTCCGGCAACCTGTATAAAAGTCAATACGTGAAGAATCGTTATTGCGAGAAGGCTTTTTCAGCCGACGAGGCAATCTTTATAACAAGGATAATAGCATGATAGATTGCCTCGTCGTTCCTCCTTATAATGATGATGATAAGAATAGACTTTATTTCTGGCTTCCCTCCCGCTGTCATCCTGAGCGTAGTCGAAGGATCTTTTGCGAAAGCCTAAGCTTCGAAAGTTGATGATTGACAGGGTTTTCAACTACGTTCATACTAACATACGAAATATTTTTTTTAATCTTAAACAGGCGCTAATTATTAAACATGAAAGCTAAAAACGTTATTTTCTTCTTTGCAGGCTGTTTATTTAGCCAGGTATGTTTAGCCCAGGCTGAACTGAAGTCTGATTTAAAAGCATTCAGACCGGCAGAAAGCAATCAGCCAGGCAAATTATTCCCCCAGGTAAACATGGAAGGCAAAGTGAAGGCAAGCCTATATGCACCTCAGGCGGCTAATGTCCAGCTGGATCTGGGCGGGAAAAAATATGAGATGACCAAAAATGAGGCAGGTCTTTGGACAGGTGAATCTGAACCACAGGACGAAAGTTTTCATTATTACCAGCTTAATATGGATGGCGCTTCAATTCCGGATCCTAACAGTCGTTATTTCTACGGTGCAGGAAGACTGGGCAGCGGTATCGAAGTCCCCGCTGATGATGAAGCATTTTATGCCTTGCAAAAGGTACCTCATGGCCTGGTGAGTGAAAATTTTTATTATTCTGATTTAACTAAAAGCTGGAGAAGGTGTTTTATCTACACACCGGCAGGTTATTACGAGAACAACCAGTCGCGTTTCCCTGTACTTTATCTTCAACATGGAAGCTTTGAGGATGAAACGGGTTGGGTTAATCAGGGAAAAGCAAATTTAATCCTGGATAATTTAATCGCGCAAAATAAGGCGAAACCGATGATCATCGTTACGGATAATGGTTACGCACTTAAACCAGAAGAAAATGAAACGAAGGGCAAAGGACAGGGTATTTCAATTTTTGAAGATGTACTGATTAAAGAAGTCATCCCGATGATCGATAAACGCTTCCGCACCCTGGCCGACCGGGAACACCGGGCTATTGCCGGGCTCTCCATGGGTGCGAACCAAACCATGCGCATTGTGATGAAAAATATGGATAAGTTCGCCTATTATGGTGGCTTTAGCGGTACCTCCAATTATCCGAGCACGGATGTAATCGATCCAAACGTATTTATGGAAGGAAAGTTTAAAAATGGAACGGAAGTGAATAACAAGCTTAAGCTATTCTGGCTAGGACTAGGCAGCAAAGAACCTGCCCCCTTTCCTAAATCTGTTGGCGCATTCAAGTCCATGCTGGACCAACAAGGAATTAAGTATACTTATTACGAATCTCCGAAAACAGCGCATGAATGGCTTACCTGGAGACGCAGCCTGCAAAATTTTACGCCTTTGTTGTTTAGGTAGGATACCTTGAGTTAGATAATTGAGAATATATTCTGGCATCCTGAACCAAATTTTCAGATTTAAGTGGGCGTCATGCTGATCCGATAGCAACGGATCAGCATGACGAATGGAAAATAAAAACGTACATAACTCAACGACAAAATTAAGCCTCTAAATTACCTTAAATAACCTCCAATAACTATTTTACAACCTCATTTTCTATCGGCCCAAGGTAACTTGTGGGTAGTTTATCCCGATAGATAATTATTTTTTCCAGCACTACTGCCGGATCAACCATCCATATTTTTACGGTATGCCTGCCAGGAACTTTAAAGAAATGTGAAGAGGTAAGCGTTCTGGCATTATCCTTTACCGCATTTGCCCAACTGGCATCAGACCCTGATGCGCTGGGCTTGGCTATAATGGACAGGGTTTGCGGGGCCACACCATCTACCGAAATCCCCACCCTTAATCCTTCCGGGTAGAAATTTACACTAGGCCCCACCACCAAATCGATTTTAACCTCGCCACTATCTGCAAAGAAAACAGGATATTCCAATGTAGGCGCCCCAGGTTGATCAAGCGATGCAGAAATTACCGGAAAAACCGACATACCCGATTCTCCCCTTCCATAACCGGGTATAGCTTCCCAGCTTATGCCATTTCTGCTTACCTTTTTACTTGCCTGAAAAGCCTCAAATGCAATTGGTGCACCTAAACTGGCAAAGCTTCCTTTTGCTTCTGCCAACTGTTTCGTTGTTGCTTTGCTGGCTTTAACTTTAATCACCACCATGGTCTTATCATCTGCTATCTGGATTTTACCCTCATGCTTGCCACCGCTGAGTTTGGCCCAGTCAATATCCACCAGTACCCTGTAGTCATTTGTTCCGGGAACACTTTCCTTTTTCAAACGGATCCAGTGATTGGATTTCAGTTCGAAATTGATTGGGGCGGATCCTTTTGCAAAAACTTCAATGTAAGATTGCGATTGATTTAAAGATTCAAATGGCGCAAGCGTAGGCGCCGGAATATTTGACGTTGAGGGCCAGCTCGCAGATGAACCATCTATGGCTACGCCAAAGCCAGACGTTGAAGGCACCTGGATTTCGTCTGTTTTGGGCATAATATTTTTCTTTGGATCGTTCCAGCTGGTATATCCAATCCTCACCTGATCCATCATATGATTCCACTTACCACCTGCCATTTTAAGATTATATTCATCACTAAGCTGCTGATCCTGTTTAAAAAGATGGAGGGCAAGATTGCGCTGAAGATTGGTAGCTGCCCTCCCCTGCTTAAAATACAACTGGTTTTTACCTACAGCAATATATAAATCGGTAACTGTTTTCATCGCCTGGATGGGGTAATATACCAATTGATAAAATGCATCTTTATATTGCTGTGGCAACTTATTATTCACCTCCTCTGCCCTGTCGCTTAATGTGCTCCATTCCATGGCAACGCGCTGCGCTTCACTGAAGTTTACCAGACTAAAAGTTTCTGGCCCCAGCAGTTCAGGTTTGCGCCTGGTTGTATATTTGGAGTACAAGCTCACCAAACCTGCAATTTCTTTCGCCTGGCCAGATCCAAATTCACGTGTTGCCCAGTGCAGCAGAAAACCTGACAACTTTTCCCGGCTCATCGCCGTGGGGTTCCAGGCCATCCGTAAAAAGAACTCTATGGGAATCTCCATGGGTTTCAGGTCGCCCACATTGACCACCCAAATACGGTTCGCCCCATACTGATAGGCTAAATTCATCTGCTCCCAAACTTTTGGCAGGGCTGTGGTATTTAACCATTTATAATTTCTGGGTGCGCCAACATAATCAAAGTGATAATATATTCCTGATCCACCGCTCCGTTTGCGTTCCTGCGCAGTGGGCAAATGCCGTAAATTGCCCCAGTTATCATCAGCCCACAACAGGGTAATGTCATCCGGAACTTTCATTCCGAAATCGTAATAATCTTTTACTTCTTTGTATAAAGCCCAGAGCTGTGGTATCTTTTCTACGGGCTTTTCCATATTTTCTGTAAGGATTTTGCGCTGATCAGTAATGATATTTTCCAGCAGCTTTACATTAGCTGCCATATCTCCGCCTTCTACCATCGGTTCGTCTCCGTCTCCACGCATCCCCATCGTTACCAGGCTTTCGTAGTTTTTGTTTCTTTTAATTCCCTCCTGCCAGAAAGCGTTTAAGCCCTGAGGGTTTGTGGCATAGTTCCAGGCGCCAACCCCATGTTTCTTCCATTCCTGTTGTGCGCGGATCATGGGTTCATGATGGGAAGTACCCATCACAACGCCATATTCATCAGCGATACGTGGATTTTCTGGATCATCTTCATTAAATGCATTACTCCACATGGCAGGCCAAAGGTAATTGGCCCTCAGGCGGAGCAGCAGCTCAAACATGTGGGTATACATTTTACTGTTCATCCCACCAAACTTTTCTTTGGCCCAACCTGTCATGGCCGGGGCTTCATCATTAATAAATATACCACGGTATTTAACTGCCGGTTCTCCTGAACTGTAACTTCCGGAAAGCGCAAAAGCACTTTTGCGTGTTTTTGGTGGAACATCGGCCCACCAATACCATGGCGATACACCTAACTGTTCTGATACTTCATATATGCCATATATTGTTCCCCTTTTGTCGCTTCCTGCAATAACCAATGCCTGGTCTACCCCAGGAAACGGTTTTTTGACCGTGGATATCATAAAGCTTTCCCACTTGCCGGAAATGGTAGATTTAATCAGCTTTCCTGTGTTGATGAGCTGATCAATAAGTTTGTTTTTACCCAGCGTGCCGATAAGAATCACCATTTTGCCCGAAGGGCTGGCACTTTTTAACTCCGGCTTCAGGCCCGACACGCGAAAAAAATCATCCCTTAAATCGCCGATTGCCCTTATCACGCCTTTGTAATCATTCGTATCATAAAAAATATTCGCCGCTCTTCCTTTTTCTATCAGTGTAAAATCGTCTTTGTTACTTCTGGTTTCCTGAATGAATTGTTTTGCCAACCCCAAACTTGTCTGGGCTTTCGTGTCATTAATCCAAAAAGAGAAAAGAATAAGAAGCGTAAAGAAAATATGGCTTTTTTTAAAAGAATTTATTGGCATTAGGGAAATAAATTAGGTTCTTGATTGATTGTTATTTGTTAGGCTACAGCGGTATCTCAGCTAAGGAAGCAGCGTTTTAGCAGGTAGGTTTTATTTCCTGATGCGCAAAAACAATTGTCTAAGTGCATAAACATATTGAACAATTAAGTTTCGGAATTAATTTTTTAGGCTTTTATTTGTCCAAAATCTTCTGAACAAAAAAAAAGGAGGCACTTTTATAAAAACGAATGAGCGACATCAATTGACGCCGCCCATCCAACTAAACCAAAGTAATTTAATAACCAGGATTCTGGTAAGCCTTTTTTTCATCTGCACTCATCTGCATGCCATCTATTTGTGCCTGAGGTATAGGGCGTAAATATAAGTTAGGCGTAATGGTACGGGTTACAGTCTGCGGTGTATGATCGCCGTAGGTGATTCCGGCGATGGTAAAGGTAGCAGCAAGCTCGGCCCATTTCTGGGTACGGATCAGATCATATCTGCGGTAACCTTCGGCATAATATTCTCTGGAGCGCTCGGCCAAAATATAATTAATATCTATGGTAGCAGGTGTAGCTGCTATCATCGCAGCACTATTATCTGCAACTTTAGCCACATTTCCATTGTTATCGAAACGCCATTTACCAGCTCTTGCACGAATTACATTAATGAGCTCGCGCGCACTTTTGCCCGCTTTGGTTGTTGCTCCTTTTACCGCTGCTTCTGCTGCAATGAAATAAAGTTCGGAAAATTTAGCTACCGGAAATGGGCGTGTACTACCCGCGTTTGGCTGCCCCAATCCCGTGCCGTTATCGGTACGATAAGGACCTAATTTCCAAAGGCCTGGATAAACGATTCTGCTGATTCCACCCGGAGCAATTACATAATCGGCTCTTCCGGGCAGAATACCTGCGCCTACATTACTGATTCCTGCGCCCGTTGGGTAAACAATGGCAGGATCATCTGTATTCAAAAAGGTCAATACTGCATCTCCCGGAACAACTGATAAACCATTTGCGTTAACCAATGATGCTGGTGCACTTGAAGGTGGATTATAGCCTTTAGGCCAGTTACCCCTGTAAACGGTAGTGAAAGTTCCATCATATCTCGAATCGAGTGTTTTATCAGCGAAGGTATTTTTTAATACTTCAATTGTTGGCGCCATACGGTTCCATGGGCGGCCTAAATGCTGCTCGGCCTCACGCTGAACGGAGCTGATGCCTCCACTACGGATATTTGGATAGTTCCAGGTCATCATCCAGCCAGCAAAATTATCTGGGGCACCGCCGCTTCCAAAAGTTAGGCTCCCTCCATTAAATTTCTCACTTGTTTGTGTATGGTCGGCATACAATAATGTTTCCTTGTTTCGGTCGTTCACTGCCCAGTTCACATCATAGTATGTGTCCATTAGCCCAAATGTGCCTGGGTTTTCAATTGCCGCAGTAGCAATATCGTAAGCCTGCTGAAAATAGTAACTGGCATCATGTCCATCAGGGTCAGTTCTTGCAGATACTGGATAGGTTGGAATATTATTTGGATTTTGCAACCACCATGCATAGGTTAAATAAGCTTTTGATAAAAATAGCTGTGCAGCAACCTTAGTTACCCCTCCGGTAACCCTTCCGGTTGCAGGCAGGTCGGCAACAGCTTTAATCAGGTCAGGAAATACCGCTTTTGTGTATACCACGGGAACGGTATTGCGTACTGAAGTCCGGACCGGATTGGTATTAAATCTCAATTCGCCAGCACCCAGATCAAGCGGAACACCACCGAAAGTTTGCACCAAAAGAAAATAATCGAAAGCCCTGAAAAATCTGGCCTCGGCCACCAATGCATTTGATATGCCTGCTGCACTGGCGTTTTCGATGATTCCACTGGCATTGTTAATGTTAGGAAAGGCTTCGCTCCATAATATACTGCTCGGAAAACTTGTGGATAAGATCGATCCCACTCCAGAGCAGTCCATGTCTTTAAAGTTTCCATCAGCATCCTTGCCCCAGGTGGCCTCATCGGTCCCGGTGATTAAAGAATTGTAAAAATAAGCCTGACCATAAATATTTCTGAGGTGGGCGTACATAGAAGTTAGTCCACCATTTACACCTGTTACCGTTTTAAAATAATCGGGCGTAAAGGTGCTGCGTGGTTCTTCTTCCAAAATTTTGGAACAACCTGAAAAGATGACCATTAGTAACCAAATACCTGCAGCGGTTTTTAATTGTATATTTTTCATATCCTGTTTATGCTAAAATGTTAAATTAAGACCTGCAACATAATTCCGTGTTGAAGGCGTGTTGGTACCAATAGTTAAAATTCTTCGCTGATAAGAATTAACGGCCTGGTTTTCATCCCCATACGAATTGGTTTCCGGATCCATACCAGACTCCCTGTGATAAGGAGAGAACATCACAAATGGATTTTGTACGGTTAGGTACATGCGCAATCTTACATTTGAATTTTTAATCAGGTCTCTGTTAAAGTCATAACCAAGAGAAATGGTCCTTATTTTAAGAAATGAGGCATCAAAATAGCCAAGTGTACTTCCGTATTTAGGGTTGTCGCCACTGGTGATGCCACCTGGTTTAGGATACTTGGCATCTGTGTTTTCAGGTGTCCAATAATCTACCTTAACGTTGTTTCTGCGACCGGTTAATAAATTGAGATAACCTGCTGAGCCATATAATGTACTAACCAAGGTTCCGCCACTTTTAAAAAGCCCAACTACATTCAGGTCAAATCCCTTATAGGCAACCCTTGTGTTAAAACCACCGGTAAACTTGGGATCAATATCAATAATCTGCCTGTCGGCAGCGCCTATCGCCCTCGTCGGAACGCCGTTTGCATCATAATCTCCGGTATACTTCACTTTGATCATACCAACGTTACCACCTGGTTCAAGCACATTTAGGTAAGGATCTCCTGCCTGCCATAATCCAATTTTTTCATAATCATAAATGGCATTGATATTATGACCTACAAACCATGCATTTCCTTCATCGCGGGTTTGTCCGGAAGCCAGGGCCGTTAATTTGTTCCGGTTTGCGCTGATGTTGAAACCTACATCCCAGGTCCATCCACCCTGATTTTCGAGGATCACACCATTAACACTCAACTCCCAGCCCTTATTCTGGGTCTGGCCGATATTTGCGGTATAGCTACCTACCCCCGCAGTTGACGGTAAGGCCACGCTAAGCAAAATATCTTTGGTTTTAGTATCATAGTATTCAAAAGTACCGGAAATGCGGTTTTTCAAGATGGAGAAATCTAAACCATAGTTCCAGGTTTCAGAATACTCCCATCCCAGGCCTGGGCTTGGAAGCTGAGATACATAATATCCGGTTGCATAAGTATTGTCACCAAAATTATACGGGCGGGTACTCAACAATCCGAGTGTTTGATATGGAGCAACAGCCTGGTTGGAAGTTTGTCCGTAACCAACACGTATTTTTAATTTATCAATTACGGTGATGTCTTTCATAAAAGATTCATTCATCATGTTCCATCCAACAGAAACTGCAGGATAGGTATGCCACTTGTGTCCTGGCGCCAAACGCGATGAGGCATCAGACCGAAGGGTAGCACTTAATAAGTATTTATTATCATACGAGTACATAATCCTTCCCATGTAAGAAACAAGTCCGGTAAGGGTATAGAGTGGGTTTTGAGGCGTACCGCTACCAATGGTGATCTCGCCATTTGCCTGCCCAAGATTATAAAACTGGAAAGCTTCAGAAGGGATATCCCTGGCGGTCATAGAAGAAGAATTGAATTTATTTTGTTCAGCAGAATACAAGGCAACGGCATTGAAAGTATGTTTTCCAAAACTGCGGTCGTAGGTCAGTAAATTCTCTAATGTCCAGTGGTAGGTTTGCGAGTTACTTACTCCGGCAGTAGAAGGTGTAGTGGCCGTAGTACTGCCCACCCCAACACCAGTAAAGTTACCGTTATTGCTCTGGATAAAATCCAGTCCCAGATTGGCGCGGTACTTCAATCCTTCCACCCAGGGAATTTTAACCTCACCATATAATGAATTATAGGTAGCAAAACCACGTGTTTCATTCAACCATTTGTCATGCAAATCCTTAACAATGCCATTAGTGTAAACAAAAGCTTCATCTTGTGGCATTCTAACGGTTCGTTTTAAACTACCATCTGCATTATAAGGATTTGAGATCGGAGTATTACTCAGATTACCATAAATACCAACCTGATTGCCCTCACTGATATTATAATTATTGTTGGTGGTAAATCCAACACGGAAAAGTTTGCCGATTTGCTGATCAAGCGATGCTTTCATCGAATACCTGGTGTATTGCTGTGTGGGAATTAAACTCTGGTTTTTATAATACCCACCGCCAAAACTATAGTTACTGGTTGCTGAACCGCCGGTTACACCCAAATCATGACTGGTTACAATAGCACTTTTATTATAAAAAAGATCCTGCCAATCGGTATTCACATCATTGGATTCATCAACACCAGGTGTTGTAAATAACCCAGCCGCTTTCCTCAATGCAATAAATTCAGGTCCGTTCATCATCGGATATTTCGCAAATAAGGTTTGCAAACCTGTGTAGGTATTGTAAGAGATTTTAGCAGGCGCTCCAACCTGTCCCCTGTTGGTCGTTAATAAGATTACCCCGTTGGCACCTCTTGAGCCATAGATAGCAGTTGCAGATGCATCTTTTAAGATATCGATACTTTTAATATCGTTGGGATTGATGTCGCCTATTGAGCCAGGAAATGGAATCCCATCCAACACCACAAGCGGATCGTTACTTGCCGAAAGTGAACGTTGACCACGGATCAGGATCTGCATGGTAGCGCCTGGTTTGGTAGAAGTTTGGGAAATATTAACACCTGCCAAACGTCCCTGAATGGCCTGAGCAATATTGGGTGCCGGCACTTCACGTATTTTTTCTCCTCCAATTAAGGCTACAGAACCTGTAACAGCCTCTTTGCGTTGGGTACCATAACCAACCACAACTACCTGGCCCAGCTCTGCTGCACTTGGCTGAAGGGTTACATTTATGGTGCTCTGACCCTTTACGGCAACCTCTTTATTGGTATAACCCACGTAGGAGAATATTAAAACCGGGTTTGCCCCAGTAGTAGTAATGGAAAAACTTCCGTTATCCTGCGATGATGTACTGGTATTGGTTCCTTTTAAAACAACACCAACACCTGGCAAGGGCTTACCTTGCTCATCCAATACCTTACCTTTTACCACAGTTTGTGCCTGTACGATAAAAGCTGAAAATATCAGTATTGCCAATAACATCACTTTGGGGAGATACCTGAAAAATTTCCAGCGCGACGTTACAGAAAATTGTAAAATTTCACTTCTCATAATTAATGGTTTATAATGGTTAAAGAATAAGAAAAGACCAGCTGTGTTATTTGGAAAATCAGCAAGTACATGTTTAAATCACGCACCAAGCATTAATGAACAATACCTTGCTGGTTCAATTCAGATTTATTCTGCGATAAAGATATTTGGATTGCTCATCCGCTCATGATTTGATTGTACATATTAATAGAATAAATGTTCAAATATGGAGGCAGCTATTATGACCTTGTAAGACATAGAATCAAATACAAAAGCAAATCATTTATAAGACAAAAATTTACTGACGAAGTGAAGATTGGTGCACTAAGAATTAAAAATCGAATTAAAAAGCGCCTTAAAATACCGATAAAGCCACTTTTAGTTCAAAAAAAAACATGATGATAAAGGTGGCTCAGCCTATAATTTAGCGTGCATACTATACAAAAAATGACTTGTAAAAAGGTTATAAAAGGCGAAAAACGGTTAAAAAAATCGAACTATGCAATCGGTTGAATTTTTATGTTTCTTTCAAAAAATTAAAAGTCAAAAGCACAGTACAATTACGATATTCATCAAATTTATTCTACAGTATAAATTAATATTTCTATTTCCTTTTACAACATCTTTCCTCAAACAGGGGATGTATTATAATTTTAAAATTGTCAGCTTGGGGTTAGTTTATTTTATAAAAATCAATATTAATGACAGATTGTATGAATGTCGAAGTGTTGTCATTTCGAGCGTAGCGGAGAAATCTTTAAATCTGATTTCAGTTACTTAATACAAAGATCTCTCCACTTCGCCATGCTTCGGTTGATACCGCGACTATTTTATCGGATTCTGACAATGGTACCTTCCCAAAGTTTTGGGATAAATAGTCGAAAAACCTCTTTTAAATATTTTAAAGGCTTTTCGATAATTCTTCAAGTTCCGTACAGGCTAAGCTCAACGCTAAAAATTAGAGGTGAAATCCGCACCTCATAATATAGCCTAGATGATAAGAAAATATATACAGTCTGAATTCAAATTTTGGGTATATGTCGCTATCCCTATCTATTCACTTCCGCTTCAAAAGGTGAAGCCGGCAAACCTGCTTTATTATATAAGTTAGCCCGATCAGGATTATCAGCCCATGCATATCGGACAAAGGCTGGCTTTAAAACCATGGGGCTCGAAAGTACAACAGTATCTCCTACAATCCTGGCCTGGGCCCAATAAAAAACCTTATCCTCCCCCGCAAGGGCGAAACCGTTCAATTTATCAGCTCCTTTAATCATCAGCCCGGGCGAACTGTGGTCAAAATTTATCGTCAATTCAGAGCCCTTTAACTGGTTTGATTTATAAATAGGTCCTGAATAGATAATCTGCTGATCATGGTAAGCTAAATGTTCGGCCCATAATGCCAAACGCTCACCTACGTCTTTTTTATCCAGCGGATGGATATCATTCCATTCACCCGCATCAATGGTTACGGCCATCCCGGTATTGGGTACAGCAAGTGCCTGCAACTGGCTTTGCCTAAACTGTGCCCAATTACTTTCTTCGGGCAAATAGTTCGCTTCCATAAAATTAGGCAACTGTGCATAAATAAACGGCAAATCTCCTTGTTTCCATTTACTACGCCAGTCTTTGATCAGTGCCGGCAATAATTGCGCGTATGCTTTCGGATCTCCGGTATTCGATTCTCCCTGGTACCATACAAAACCTTTTACGGCAAATCTTACAGCCGGCGCAACCATGGTATTGAATAATCCGGTTGACTCATTCTGTGCAACCAAGGGCATTTCAGCATCGGCACGGAAGCCTGCGTTTTGCCTGGGCTGCGCATAACCTACTTCAAAACTCCATTCGCCGCGAAGGTCTATTTTTTTATCCGGAGTAACCAAGGAATAATTTTTATCGGGAACAAAGCCGCCTTTGCCACTGTTACTGATGACTTTAACAACAAGAATATTTTTCCCTGTTTTTAACAGTCCGGCCGGAACAACATACCTACGGGGTGGATATTGATAAGTTGTGTTGCCAATAAATTTACCATTGAGGAATACGGAATCTGCATCTATAATTCGCCCTATATAAAGTTTAGCCTGCTGTCCGCTCATTGCTGCAGGGATTTGCAATTCTTTTCTGAAATAAAAAATTCCGTTGATATTCCGGATTCCCTGATCTGCCCAGTAGCCTGGCATCCAAAATTTTCGCCATCCGCTGGCATCAAAATCCGGATCGATCCATTTTACCGGGCCTGATAGTCCTTCATCAACGATAGGGGCTGATGTTACAGGCCTGGCTAAGTTCTTCTCTTTAAGTTTTTTCTGGTAATTGGTCATAAAAACCGAATCCCTGAAGTTGCTTATTTTTTTGAGTTGTTCAGGATTTGTCAAAAATGCATCTCGGCTCATCCAGGCCTCAATAGGAGTACCCCCAACGCTCGAATTGATAATGCCTACTGGAATGTTATATTTTTGAAAGAGCGTTTTTGCAAAGAAATAACTGGTACCTCCAAAACTTAATATACCTGTACCAGTGGCAGAAACCCATTTTCCGGGAGGAAGATCTGTAGCTTCTCCGGATAAGTTTGCTTTGGTCGGCACAAAAAAGTTCCTGATCAGTGGAAAATGATCTTTCTCAATCACCTGTGGATAGGCTTCTTTTAAACGCTCCATGGGTAGTGCCATATTAGATTGTCCTGAACAAAACCAAACATCGCCCAGCATAATATCATCAAGGGTAATCAAATTTTCACCTTTAATGATCATTTTAAAAGGCCCTCCAGCTTTCATCTTATTCATTTTCACAGACCATTCGCCTTGATCATTGGTGGTAGACTTATACATTTTACCATTAAAACTGATGGTTATTTTTTCTTTTGCTGCTGCCCAGCCCCATATTGTTAACGGGGTTTCGCGCTGGAGCACCATGTGACTGGATACCAACTGTGGTAGGGTAACTTTTGCAGAGACCGAAAAACTGAAAACCAGTAGCCAGACGAAGCCGCATAAAATTAATTTTGTTCTCATATTCTTATCAATTTCCAAAACTATTTAACAGTGCCGAGCCTTTAGGCTGCCATTTGGGTATAATACGGCCATTAATGTTCAAAAACGTTTAGTTCAATGGAAGTAGGTTTCCCACAATACCTTTAAATGCCTGGCTTAGTTAACTTTGATATGGAAATAATCAAAATCTGCATGCCCGCCAATTTGTTCCGTAGCATAGTTGAAAAGACCAAAACGATAGCCCATAAAATGCGGTAAGGTGTAAGACATTTTTAGCTTTTCGCCAACCGTATTCCATGACTGACCATCTAAGCTGTAAGCGAAAGAAGCCAGGTCATGGCGATCCTTAAAATCACAACTCACTTTTAAATAAATTTTTTGCTGTTTTAGCGGAATTTTGATGCTTTCGGTAGACTGATTATCGTTCACTGTAGTTACAACAATAAATAAGCCCTCTTTTAAAGATTTAACGCCAATCCAGCCATATTTTTTCTGAAGCAATAACATTCCGCTGCAATCCCCAATCTTCATATTTTCCAGATCGATGCTGGTTTCAGCTGAACTTGCCGGCCCTACTGTTCTTTGGGTAAGTGTATTTCTGGCCGATAACACAGAGGTATCAATCCTGGAGGTTTGAATCGTCAGATAACCTTTTCTTTTGGTGATGGACCAGTTAGCCTCATCCGGATTATGATTCCATTGCCATACTTTTTTAAGCCCTTTCCACTCTCCTGTACCATCGAAATTATCAGAATCTACAATACCAGGAATCAGGCTTTGGTTTTTAGCCAGCTGAAGCGTATCCGGCACTTTTGAATTTATGCCCAGAACCGGCCAGCCCTGCTCCCATTTAACCGGAACGAGATAAGGAATCCGGCCTACTGCGCCATAATCACGAAAAAGGTATGAAAACCACTCCCCTTCTGGGGTACTGATCAATCCACCCTGTGCTACTCCTTTATCCTGCAGACCGATTTTTCCCGTGTAAGGCCCCATGAGTTGGTCGGCTTTATGAATAATTACCGTACGCATACTGTTTCTTGGCCAGGTAATATTGAACAGAAAATATTTGTCTTTTACCTTGAAAAGTTGCGAACCTTCGGCAGGCAAACCTAGGTTGTTACCAGCCACCTGCGTGGCATTTTCTATCAATGCCTGAGGGCTTGTACCCGTTTTTATGCCAGATAAATCAGCATTTAATTCTGCAAGCATAATTTTGCCTGCCCCGTAAACCATAAATACCCTGCCTTTTTCAAAAAACAGGGAATGATCATGAAGTGCAGGACTAAAGGCAGACCTTTTCCAGGGACCTTTTTCAATATCCGTAGTAGAATAAATGTAGGTTTTATTGGTGGTACCAGAAAAAGTACTTACATAAAACCGGCCTTCATGGTAACGTAAACTACTTGCCCATGATCCTCTTCCATAATCATTTTTGCCATGATTTAAATTTAGCTGATCCGTATTGGCAAGGGTATCATAAACATAAGTTACCATTTTCCAGTTGACCAGATCTGTAGATTTCATAATCGGAATACCCGGACTCATGTGCATGGTTGTACTGCTCATGTAATACGTTTTCCCTACCCTGATAATCGATGGATCGGGTACATCGGCAAAAATGATTGGATTTGTAGCGAGCTGGCTATGGGCTGTAAAAAACAATCCATTTAAAAGCACGGCACAAAGATAAAATACGAGGTTTTTCATAACTGAGGTAATTGAATTATTGAAGAGGCTTAATCATATAAAACAAGTTTTTCTTTGAGCTTAATTTGATAAAGTATCTAAATATTAAAAGTAGGCTTAAATAAGTCTTTAGCCAAGCTATTAAAAAAAATGGTCGTTATCTCGACCGAGGCAACGTGGAGCGGAGAGATCTTTAAAGCATGTTAACAACCTAAACTCAATAATTATTTAATTAAAAATACTATCTCATAAATGATTCATCCCTGATCGATTCGTCATGCTGAACTTGTTTCAGCATCTTTTTAGTAGGAAAGACCCTGAAATGAATTCAGGGTGACGGCCCATTAAGCGAAAAAACCAGTATAAGCTATCGAGAGGCAATATTAATAACAGAACTCAGGTTAAAAAGATTTAGCTTCGCTGAGTAAGATTTCCGCATACGCGAGAATGACGATTTAACTTTTGGGTGATATATCTCAAAGGATATCGTCATTCCCAAACAAGTCGGGAATGACGATTCTTAGAGGAGAGCTATATCGTTAATGCTTTTATATAAAACGATGAATAGGAATCAAACTTATCTACCCTTGAGCGACTCTGCAACACCTACATAAGCAGGTTTACGCACAAAACCTCCTGTCCAAAGTCCAATTGGCTCATCAGGTCTCCAAAAAGAACTGGCCGGACTATCTAACGGACTCCAGATCGTAATGCCATAACGTTGAGCTGGCGGTATAAGCTCAAAATATTTATCAATCACATAACGATACATATCTGACTGTGCTTTGTATTCGTCTTGTGTAACAGCAGCTGTTTTTTTATTCGAAACGCCAAGATCCAGTTCCGAAATCTTGATCAATTTACCTGTGGCAGCCAATAGTTTGAACATTTCGACTATTTTGGTTTTATCGTTTTCTGTACCCATGTGCATTTGCGTACCAATGCCATCCACTCTGGCCCCTTTGCTTTCAATGTATTTTACATACTCAATCAGTCCTCTGCATTTATCAAGACTACTTTCTAAACCATAGTCGTTTATAAAATGAATATCAGTTGCATTACCATATTGGCGTGCAAGTTTAAAGGCAGTCACTGCATAATCTTTACCTAAATAATCCTGCCAATAAAATTCATCGGCAGCAATGTTTGTTTTACCCACACCTGTTTTCAACAGTGATGGGTCCGGCCAGTCAGACATTGGTTCATTAACCACATCCCATGCTTTTACATTGGCTTTGCTAACAGCAAGCATCCCGGCAATCCATTTATCGAGCGCAGCTGTTAAAATTGATTTCTTCTCATCGGCCGTTTTTTCAATGATCTTATCTCCCCCGTTTGGATTTACCCGGTTAATGGAAATTTTATCCATCGATATTTTCCCGGCATAGGCTCCAAAACTAAAAACCAAACGTGTTCTATCACCTGCAGTGATGGTTTTTTCCAGTTGTACAAGCTTCCAGTCGGTCGAAACATCAAAGGAACCAAAATCATCTGCTCCATAGCTCTTGGTTTCCTGTGCCGCTACAGAGGCAGCTCCGGCAATACTACCCTTCACATAAAAGCTGAGTTTATATTTTGAGGCATTTTGAAATGGAGTTGTAAAATCCATGGCAGTCTGTGCTTCCCACGAATTAACAACTTTGGGATTAGACATGTTAAGCGCGTAGCCGGTACCACCATATCCGTCACCCTTAGCCGAAACCTCCCTAACAGAACTATTTCCCCAGCCAAACCAGCCTGAAATATTTCCCGATTCAAAGTCACCATTGCTGATGAGGTTATCCTCAAGCGCCGGTCCGCTGGTTCCTTTAATTATAGTAGGGGCGATTAAACTATTGAGGTACTTGGCATTTTGATTGGCATGCCAGCAAAGCGTATGTCCATACACTTCCATGCCCGAATTTTTAGCATTTTCCAGTAATTTCTTCACATTATCAAAATCCATACTGCCATCATCCTTCACAATGGCGCCGTGTTTCATTTCATAACCGATTACAATCTGGTTAAAGTTGCTGTTGGCCAGGCGATATAACACCCCTTTGTTATTGTATTCGGTAAGTGATGTGGCTACCCCCAGTTTAAAATTCGGATTGGCAGACCAGTTGAAATAAGATTTCAATGCATTGTAAGCATCAATCTGTTCCTGAGCAGCGATTGATGCAGGTTTTTCAACAGAAAAATCAAGTGCTTCATGCTTTTTGCATGATACCGATAAAACCGGAAGACCGATGATTAAGGCAATTTTATAAATATTTTTCATCTTGATTAACATTTTATTTTTTAACCGGATTAAAGGTTTCCATGGTTACGCCGCGGTTGCGCATTACGAGTGTATCCGTAGTGGCTACAGACATGTCCGAAAGGTCGATGTTGTAATTCAGGTAAAGGGCATCCCTGTCGGTATTTCCCCAGCTGTTCTTTTCTCCCCGTTTGATAAACTTGCCATTTCCGGTAGCCGTAAACGTATTATCAGCAGCAGAAACGGTACAGTTGCCTGAATTATCGAAGGTAAGTAACAATTTGCAGGTGATATTGCGGTTGTCTTTATCTTTAAATACCGCATTAAATGTATTAGACTTTAAAGAGGTAGTTACCACCTGATTAACTTCATCACTCTCCACATAGGTCATATGTCTGCTAACGGTTTTATTCAAAGTGGTATTGCCGTTTTTACCGGTGATTACATCTTTACCGCGGCGCAGGTAATAGCCATGCCAAGGGTTGATGTATTTGATGGCATACAGCGTATAGTTCTTGGCTTCCAGAATCTTATCGGCATTTTGTACCGAGGTCATTCGCAGCGGAATGACGTATGTATTTTTCAGCGCAAGCGGGTCGGCAAAAAAAGCGTCGGTAAGCTGTACCTGAACCCCACCGGTAATTTTACCTTTCGGTATCGTAATAGAACCACCCTGAAGGCTATAGTAGTTTGCAGGCATGGCTACCACATTTCCGGCACCGCCAAAAGTAAGATTGCTGGCCAGGGTATTATCTACCGCCACACCAATACTTACATCATTTTTAACTTCATATACACCACCTGTGGTTGCCATGATTTCGCAACGGTACTGGTTGTCCAGTGAGGTATCGTATAAATCCTCGCCAAGAGTAATGGTACGAACAGGACTCTGATACGCAAAATATACAGTTTGGGTTCCATAATCGGGAAATTCCCATTCCTGATTTTTGCATGCCCCTAAAAACACGGCCATTGCCAGCAAAAATTGGATTTTCTTTTTCATTTTCTTTAAATTTTAATCCTGGTATTGATGAATTACCAGCCTGCGTTCTGGATAAGATTATTATACTTTAAAATTTCACTATAAGGTACCGGCCCGTAAATCATATACGGCTGGTAAACCCGGTTTTCTACATTGATCGGGGTAAAAGTTGTTCCGGTGATGCTTACACCCTGAGCCGCTTCGTTCAGGCTGGCATTCCATCTGCGCAGATCCCAGAAACGAAAACCTTCAAAGCACAGTTCCAGGCGCCGTTCGTTGCGGATCAGGTCTCTCATTTTTACCTGATCTGATTTGATCGATTCCAGGTAAGGGTCGTTATTATTGGTGCCTACTCCTGCTCTCCGGCGGATCGCCTTGATTACATCATATGCTGAATAGGCATTATTACTCCCATTTAAAGGGCCCCAGGCTTCATTCGCGGCTTCGGCATAGGATAAGTAGATTTCTGTGTACCGGATACGCGGATTGTAATGTTTCTGGTTAGTGGTGGATGAAGGGTTCAGGTTCACATCCTGCCTAAGCAGTTTACGCATATAATAGCCGGTACGGGTAGAAGTTTCTACTTTATTCAGCGCATCATTGGTAGGCCCGTTAAGCGTTGTATTAATAGCGCTGCCAGCTGTTCCTGCCGTACCGCCATTTACAAGGATGTATAACTTCAACCTGGGATCGCGGTTATCGTAAGGGCTTGATGCAGAAAAGCCACTATTGGCATTGGCTATCGGATATCCGTTGGCCATTGGGAATGCATTCACCAGATTTTGTGTCGGATTGATCCGGCCGCTACCAAAAAGTGTTGGCGGAAAGTTATTTCTTTCCAGGTCATTGCTGTTGCCCACATCACTCCGCCATAAAATTTCAGAAGGGTTTACACCCGAGGCCAATCCATCAATACCGGCATCTTTGTCATACCATTTGATGTCGTTCGCAGTCAGGTTTACCAATCCACCCCTCAAATTAATTACAGCGGCAGCATCATTTGCTGCTTTTTCCCATTTGGCAACCGTTGAAGGATTAAATGCAGGACTTGCAGCCAGCAATGAAGCTTTAGCGCGGATGGCTTTTGCTATACGTGCTGTTACACGTCCCCTGAAATAATAGCCAAAAACACGGTTATAGTTATCTTTTCCAACGCCCGAATATTTAGCAGGCACCTGTGCATCACTCGCGATATCCTCAAAATCGGTTGGTAGAAGTTGCTCAGCCATATCCAGATCGCGATAAATTTGCTCCATCGCCGTATCAAATGTGGCTCTCGGTTTATTAAAATCGGCATCCTGGCCTTCTGGTTGCAATACCACCGGAATACCAAGCAATTGCCCGTTATTTCCTTTACCAGCGTGCGCCTGCAGAAGATAATAATTAAACATGGCACGAAGTGCATAACCCTCTCCTTTCATACGGTCGTTAAACATGCGGTTGATATTGGGTTCAACGGCCCATTTCACCTGGTCTGTTACCGAAAAAAACAGATTGAGGTATTGTATAGCAGCACGCGAATTGGTCCACTGAGAAAGCGGGTTATTTATCGCCGTCCATTGCCCAGTAGCAATTTTCAGGTAAGCATTATTGCGGTCGTTACTTACGGCATCATCGGTAGCTACATCATTAAACGACCAACTATTGGTGGGTATGCGGGCATAACCGTTCAATAGTAAGCCCTGGGCATAGGTTGCATTGTTGTAGGTACTTTCCAGATCAAGATTATTCTCGATTTCAGGTTTTAACATATCCTTGCAGCCAACAGAGAAAAGCAGTACTGCCAAACCGATCAGAAGTTGTATTTTTTTCATATCTATTTGTTATCAGGGTTAAAACAAAGCCTTTACACCGAGGTTATAAAACCGGGTTTGAGGTGAGGTATTGACGTTAAGTTCCAGTATTTCACGTTCTGGTGCGATGGTGAGCAGGTTCATACCGCTGGCATAAATACCTAATTCTCTTACGAATCCTTTACCGAACAGGTTTGCCGGGAACTGGTAAGATAACTGCACTTTCGACAAATCAAAACGGTTCGTACTGTACAGCCAGAAATCTGAAGAGCGGAAATTATTATCGCTGCTTGCTGTAGTTAACCGTGGATAGGTCGCTGTAGCTTGTGTTTCAGGAGTCCAGCGATCTCTAACTACTACGGAATATTTATCCTCGCCATCTACCCAGAAATAACTACTGTTTTTCATGGCTTTGGCACCATAACGGCCAGTACCCAATACAAAAAGCGTTATATTTTTCCATTTCGCTGTCAGGTTAACACCCAAGGTCATTGGTGCTCCCATCCATCCACCTTTACCCAGGTAAACTTCATCCCTGGTATCAATAATACCATCACCATTCTGGTCTTTGTATTTTAAATCTCCGGGTTTAACCTGGCCAAAAGACTGGGCGGGCGAGGCAGCTATATCAGCATTGCTGGTAAAAAAGCCCATACTTTGCAGTCCCCAAAGGGCATCAAGTGGTTTTCCTGTACGGTTCAGGTAATCAAACTGGTAAGATTCGGCACGTTTGGTCGCTTTGGTATCGTAATAGGTACCTGTTACCCCCAGGGTCCAATCTACCTCTCCGATTCTTTTATTCATCCTGATGCCAAAATCGAATCCTCTGCGCTGATCGTTATCGTAGTTTACATAAGGGATATCAGAATATACCGGAAATCCTGTAGTAAGATAGGAAGGATAAAGCACACCTGGCTGTACTACATTGCCACGCATTTGACTGAAAAATGCAGAAGCCGTAAAGTTGATCAGGTTTTTATATAATGATCCTTCCAGACCAAGGTTAATTTCTCTTCTTTGCGGAAACTTTAAATTAGGGTTATCTCCTCTCCGGCGGTCAAACGTATGAACCAATCCGCCATCACGCCAGCTGTACCAGGCCGCATCATTATAAGTAAAGTAGCCCTGGTAAAGGTTATAATTGTTAATATCAAGGTCGGTATTTAGGATTCCTGCTGAAGCCGTAACCTTTAACTGATCAACCATTTCAGAATTTTTAAGGAACGCCTCTTCACTAATCCGCCATCCTAAAGACAGTGTTGGCGAGAATGCACCACGGTTAGCTATTGGTAATTTTGCTGAATATACATACGCTCCACTGAAATCGGCATAGTAGCGGTGATCATAATTGTAACCCAGCTGTAAACCAAGATTGGCATTGTTGGTCGCATGATAAACCGCAGATTCGCTGATGTTAAACCCATAACCCAATAATGATCCGGTAACATTATGCTTTTGTTTAAAAGTACGGGCATAATTAAACTGGCCTGAAAAAGAGATGGTTTGGCGATATGCACTTCCGCTCACGTTCTGTACGCCCGATCTGGCATCAATGCCATACTTCGTTAAGCCCGAAATCTGGTCAACGCCGGCATAATTGTTCCAGGCCGCTTCGTAAACCGAATAGGTATTGTTATACGATTGATTAAAAGCACTGGAATAATCAACGGCAAGCATTGTTTTAAAACTCAGTCCCTGCATTAAACTGCTGAGATCAAAATTTATCCCGGTATTAAACTGGAACTGACGGGATACATTACGGTTATAGCCTCCTGCATAAATACTGGCGAAGCTGTTCGTCTGGTCTAGCTGGCTTCCGCCCAACAGGTAGCCGCCATTAATGATGTTGTTGCTGTTATTGGCTTGTGCCAGCGATGCTGCATCGCCAGGTTCGATCATGCTGATGGGAATAAGTGGTGCAAAACGGTAAGGCCTAACCGTTGCTGCACTGCCCCAATAATCAGTATTCACGCCCTTTCCGGTATAGAAACTGGCCGTAGCATCAACATTTAGGGAAATAATCTTATTCAGTTTTACATCAATATTTCCACGTATATTAAAACGGTTGGCACCACTGTTTTTTACGGCTTCACCAAAATTAAGTAACGAACCTACAGACCAGTAACCAAGGTTGGTATAATAACGCGTGCGGTTATTGCCACCTGAAATTTCTGCGGTCAAATCATTTCGTCCATAGCTGTTTCTCAGGTAATCTGAAGAATAGTAATCTACGTTAGGGTAACGGTAAGGATTTGTTCCGGAGGCATAGTTGTATATGGTCTGCTGACTGTAAAGGTCTGGCAATCCGTCATTCCGGCGTGCTTCATTATACAAGGTCATATATTCGGCAGAACCCAGAAATTGTGGATAGCTTTTCGGAACATTCAAACCGGTATTGGCCCTTACATTTACCTTTTGTTCATAATTTCCGCCTCTTTTAGTGGTAATGTACAGCACACCCTTGGCTGCACGGCTACCATAAAGCGCTACCGCATTAACACCTTTAAGTACGGAAATCTGGTCGATTTCAGTTGGCATAATGTTATTGATATCTCTCGGAATTCCGTCTACCAACACGAGGTAGCCACCCATCCCCCAAATGTTACCGTTAAAACCCGACAAAAGGGCATCGAGGTTTTCAAGGGTGGAGGTAGTATAGTTTTTTTCCAGCAATTGAGAAAGATTCAATGCGGAAACATCACCTAAAAGATCGCGTTTAGCCACCTTTCTAAATGCAACCTGTACAGAATCTACCTGAGGCATTACAAATACGGTATCTTCTGGCAGGCTTTCTTCTTTTTTAATATCGGATTTATTATTTTTTCGGATCTGCCTATTGGTTTGCGCTGATCCTGCTGCCGGCAATAAAAAGGCAACAGCGAGGCATAAGGCTGATATTATCTTGATCTGTTTCATTTCATTCGTTTGAATTAGTTTACGCCCTTACCAGCCTGGATTTTGTTTAAAATCTGCATACATGTTCACATCAGCATTTTTGAGTGGCAGCCAATAATGTTTCTGACTAAATTTTCGCTCCAGAATAACCACTTCTTTCAGATTGACCACCCGGTTAGCGGTAGGATCAGTAGTGCTGAAAGTTCCGCTACGGTCAAACTCCACCGAGGTTTTTAAAGTGTAGGGTTTCTCAATCAATAGTAGCCAGCGGCGCAGATCGTTAAAGCGGTGGCCCTCAAATGATAATTCTACGGCACGCTCTCTTCGTACTTCACCCAAAAATCCATCTACTGAAGTCAGGAACTTAGCCGCCACATTAGCAACTCCGGCCCTGGTGCGGATTACGTTGATGGCATCAACCGCTGTTTTAGAAAAACCAGGATCTTTACCTTCAGGCGAATTGTACCCCATCAGCGCAGCTTCAGCGTACATCAGGTAGATATCGGCCAAACGCATATAGGGAACATAAATATGAAGGCTATTGCCATATGAATAGCCGTTATCGTATTTATTAGCCGTGATCGGAATAAATTTGCGCAAAACATAACCAGTTCTGCTTCCGGTACTTACATCGCGGTAACTTCCGCTGGTGTATAAATTGGCATACCTGTTTTTTTCATCACTGGCGCCCATAGCACCCTGTACAAATTTTACACCGTCGAAAACGATGTCATTATAAAACCTCGGATCTCTTCCTTTCCAAGGGTATTCCGGATTGTAACCCGATTCGCTGTCGGCCTTGGTCATATCCTGGATCGGCAAGCCATTGGCCATACCATAATAATCCACATAATTAGCCGTAGGCGTAAACTTTAAATCGCCTTCTGAAATCACGACCGGTGTGTATTGCTTACTGGTTCCCCAGTTAGAATTATTGGCACTGAAAAACGGACCACGGAATAAAGTTTCTGTACTTCCGGGTAAATCCCAGTTTTGCCCGCTGGTATAAAAATTACGGTAATAATTTTTGAAATCTACCAGTGCATACTGTGTGGTACCACTTTCAGTAAGGGTAAGCAGTTCGGCAAATGCAGCAGCTGCTTTTTTACAGTATTCCGTATTGTAGCTCTTACTGCCGGTCGATTCGAAATTCATCAGCGGACTTCCGGCCCACAGGTAATTTTTACCGAGGTAACCCAAAGCCATAATTTTATTGATCCGCAATGCGTTTTTACCCAACGTACGTTTACCAGCTGTGGTATTGTCCCAGTTAACCGGTAAAATATCGGCAGCAGCCCTGAAATCTGCAGCAGCTTTGTCTGCGCATGCTTTATAGCTTAAGCGTGGAAGCGTGAGTTTTGAATCAGTAGGCAAAACGGTTTCTATATAAGGCAAGCCACCAAAATATTCCATCAGTCTGTGGTGAAACCAACCTCGGAAAAACAGCAGTTGCCCCTTGATGAGGTTTCTTTCCTCATCCGTAGCATCTGTCATCTTATCCATATTGGCCAGGCCCATGTTTACTTTACTGATCCCATACCAGGCCGCTTTCCATAGATCCTTATTAAAACGATCGTTATTGGTGCTAAAATTATTATGGTTCATCCATCCCGATCCCCAGCCATCGAATTCAGCCTGCCAGCCCCAGAAATTTCCATCATCTATTTTATGGATAAAATGAAAGTTTCCGGCGGTTGAAGTGATCTCATCTTCACCCCAATTCCAGGAGTTGGTCCAGTAGTTTGTGGTAAAATTTACAATACAGTTGTAAAGTTCTTCAGTATATCCCTGGAAATTATTAAAATTCTTAAAAGCTTCTTTCTCCGAAATCACGGTTTCATCGGCTTTATCCAGGTATTTTTCACACGAAGAAAGGGATACTGTCGACCAGATAATGGTACAACATACTAAGGTTTTGATATATTTTTTCATGATTGTAGCATTAAAAAGTAATGTTGGCCCCAATGTTAAATCGCTTTACAGTTGGATAAGCACCCTGCGATGCCCAGCCCGTTCCGGCAAAATTGGATTCCCGGTCATCGGGCATTTTGGTCCATACATACAGGTTGTTTCCGTTAACATATACCCGCAGCGATTCCATACCGATACGTTTAATGAAGCTTTTGCTTTTTTCGAAAGTGTAAGCCAATTCTGCATTTTTTAAGCGGATGTAAGATCCGTCGTACATGTAGCGGTTACCAGAAGTATAACCACTCGCGGTAGATAGCCACCTTGGCAGTGGAACATCGGCATTAGGGTTATCTTTGCTCCAGTAAGATCCCTCATTATACACCAAATGGTTCTGGCCGGCTAAACTGCTGAATACGACCTGGCGGGTTACATTGTTTACACCATAAAGCTGAACAAACAGACTGAAACCTTTCCAATCTACACCAAATGTAGCATTGTAGGTATTTTGAGGGTTTGAAGGAAAGCCATAAGGAATATTATCGTTTGAATCGATAATACCATCACCGTTATAATCGATGATGTAATAATTGCCCGGTAATTTTTGCCCGTCGTTATTGTCGTGAATAGTGCTACCATAAAGTTCATCCCAGGTATTGTAATTTCCGGCACTCACGTAAGAATAGCTCTGGCTGATTTGTTTATTAGCTCTTTTCTGGTATTCGGGTAACAATTGTGCATCATCAGCTTCGATTACCTTATCCTTTGCATGGGTATAGTTGAGGTTGGCCCAAAGTCTCCAGTTCTGTCCTAATCTTTTGTTGAAGGCCAGTTCGAGCTCATAACCTTTGTTTTCTACAATACCCAGATTGGCCACCGGTGCATCAACACCAAAATAAGAAGGAATAGCGCGGTTACCGCCGAGAATCAGGATATCGGTACGGCGATCGCGGAAAAAGTCAGCCTTTCCGGTAAACATACCTTTAAAGAAGCTATAATCAACACCAAAATTGGTTTTCTTTACTTTTTCCCAATGCACATCCGGATTACCAAGCGCCGATATTTTATACCAGGTGTACGGACTTAATTCAGACCCCTCTCCTGTTACACCAAGTTTGGTCTGACCGCCATAGGCCCACTGTGTAAGATAAAGCCATCGACCACTTACATTATCATCACCAATAGCTCCGTATGAAGCACGTAATTTAAGCATATCAACAAACTTCAGTGGTTTCATAAATTTTTCTTCACTCAACATCCAGCCCAATCCTCCTGATGAAAAGAATGCGAAACGATTTTTTGTACTGAATTTTTCGGAACCATTGTATGCACCGTTATATTCAATCATGTATTTATTGGCATAATTGTAGGTGGTACGGAATACCCAATCTTCACGGTAGTTTGGAATCTCACTACCTGTAGCTACCTCATTCCGGTTAAAAAGTCCCATGGCAGTAATATTATGGTTGGCACCTAATTTTACGGCGTAATTGAGTTGGCCCTGGTAGAATAATCTCCGTTGGGTAGACCAATCCTGCACGGTACCTCCGCTCGTGGTCCAGTTGATCCCGTTCTGAAAATCGAAGCGGTTGGTTCCGTCAAATGCCTGCTCGTAAGTGGTCAATCCGGTTTTCGGGTCGATCCATTTACTTTGTATACCATTATACAAATCATTAATCCCCCTGTTTCCTTCGATAAAAGAATTATCAAGTGCGATGGTACCTTTAAAGTTCAGGCCCTTTACCAGCGAGCCCAGGTCCTGGTCAAGTGTAAAATCGGTCGTAATCCTGCTCGTAGTGGTATAACCTACCCCACTAACGGCCAGGTTTCGGGCAGAGTTTAAACCTTTTTGCACATTCGGTGCATAATAACCCCATGTACCATCTGAATATTGTGGCATAAATACATCCGGAGCGGTGGAATAAGCAGATATCCAGTAAGAATAATCGCTGTTTGAATTGCCCCATGGACTTTTCTTCACACCACGAGAACCTGATAGGTTTACTTTAAACAGCGTAGATTTGCTTAGCTGAAAATCGAGGTTGCTTCTCACGTTTAACCTGTTAAAACCGTAACCCGGCTCGTAACCGCGATCATTTTTAAAAGTGCGGAACAAATCACCTTCATACAGGTAATCGGCATTGGCAAAATATTTCACTTTAGCGGTTCCGCCCGAAATGTTAAGGTTTACATTGTTCGACAGGGCATAATCTTTAAACAATACCTCGTCCCAATTTACATTCGGGTAGCGTTCAGATTCTGCTAAATTTGCAGGGTAACGGTATTTATAAATCGTTGCCTGAGGCAGATAATCTGCCCAGCTTTCCGGCTTAAGGGAAAGTTCATTTTCTATAGCCTGGTTCTTAATGGTCAAAGCATCATAAGAATCATATTTTCCCGGTAAACGCGATGGAGATTTAATTACATTATTGATGGTACCCCTGATTGACGCCTGCCCCTCGCGGCCACGTTTGGTGGTGATCAGGATTACCCCATTGGCACCCCTTACCCCAAATACAGCTGTTGCAGAAGCATCTTTCAGCACAGATATCGTTTCTACCGAACCGATATCAACACTATTCATTGTCCGTTCGATACCATCGACCAGGATTAGCGGACCGGTATTGTTCCATGTACTACGGCCACGGATCAGTATTTGAGGATCTTCCTCTCCCGGCATCCCGGTACTGGCAGTAGTGATCACCCCCGGCACATTACCGGTTAATGCAGCACCTATGCTCGATACTCCACCTGCACGTTCCAGTACCTTACCCGTAGTTTGTGCTATGGCAGCTACCACACTGGCTTTTTTCTGAGTACCATAACCAATTACCACCACATCGTTAAGGGCCGATTGATCTTCTGAAAGAACAATTTTAAGATTGTTTTTCCCTTTTGTAGAAACTTCCTTACTTACCATACCTACGTAGCCTATGACCAGAATGGACTGATCATTAGGTACATTAATCACAAACCGACCATCAATATCGGTTTGGGTACGGATGTTTGTCCCTTTAACAGTAACAGTAGCACCCATTATCGGGGTTTGCTTGTTATCGGAAATTGTTCCGGTTACCTTTGTCTGCTGTGCAAAAGCGATGTTAATCATCAGCACTAAGGTTAGCATTGTTAAACAACATCTTTTAAAGCGTTGCCTTTTCGAGCCCAGGTTATCCCCAGCAAAATGCAATAGTATAATTCTTTTCATTTTTCGAAATCATTTATTGAGCATGATGGGTAAAATTGATGACGTCAGTTCTATATAGGATTCTGGAACATTTCATTTCCGATAAGACGTTTCGAAAGGAAGTAGTTTTCCTAAATGGAATTTTAAGTAAATCTCTTAGCATTATTATTTGGTTAGTGTTTTTTGTAAATAGGAAGAAAAATCAGCTGATGCTTTTCTTCAATAATGATTGGTTACCCGATGTGGTAACGGTCATCCTTCAATTAAATGATTGCAGATACATTTGGTATCTTTTGATCATGTAAAGCCTTAAAAAAGCTACTATGTTGGTGGTCTCATCCAATTGGGTTTTAGGTCAATGCTTTTATAACCAGCCCTTCCGGTCTGTGTAATTTAACTTCCGTACAGTTTGTATTTTATCGGTAAATGTCTATTGGCTTTCAGATTCTCCTCACCCAATAATTTGAGCTAAAGCAATTGCAAAATTATAGCTTCGATGAATTTCAGGTTGATCTGTTATGCATCAGTACCCGCCGATAAATGGAAGTGTAAAAAAAGGGGATTTGCTTCATCTTCGCTACTTGCGGAAATTTAGAAAGAGCCTTATTTTCTATTTATACAGCAAGCCATTGCTTAGCCATTACAGCGCGCTTAGTTACTTCCCGCTTAATGGAATTAAAAATGGGTAAACTGAAATTTTGGGTTGGTATTGATTAAACATTGCCCACAGGTTTACCCCATTTAGCGGGGCAAGATCGCTTAGGCCTTCCTCATAGAAGTTGATCAATTGATTAGTCATGGTTTAAAGTTTTATTTGGTTAAGCCAAACATAGCTCTAAAACAAATCTGAAGGTTAGAATATTTGTGCATAAATCAGATACAAATGTTCTACACAGGCAAATAACTGAAAAACAAGTATTTACGTAAAATTAAAATAAATAATTGCATTAATAATCAAAACATTACATTTAGTAAAACGTTTTCCCTAGCCAAAAACAATCGATTGCATAATAGTAAAACTACTTAATTTTCCGTACCAACGGCATGGTCTGGCTTACGGTACAGGTTTAAATATTCTGAAGGTTGCATACCGAACTTCGACTTGAATGATTTGGCAAAATAGTTTGGTGTGGCAAAGCCTACCAGGTAGGCAATCTGAGAGATGTTCAGGTCACTCTTAATTAACAAAGCCGCAGCTTTATCAAGCTTTACAGAGCGGATATACTCCACCGGAGAAAGGCCGGTTAGTTCCAGCACCTTGTGGTAGAGCGAACCCCGGCTCATCCCTACATTTTTACTTAAATCTTCAACAGAGAGTTGTGAATTATTGATATTATCTTCAATATATTTCAGAATATTCTTAAGTAATTTATCACCGTGCGATTCGACCAAAATTTCAGCAGTCTCCATCTTGATCTGTTTGGTGTAAGTGTTTTTCAGGGTACGGTTAAGGAGCAAAAGGTTTTTGATTTTAATATTGAGGATATCGATATTAAATGGCTTGGTGAGGTAATCGTTCGCACCAATTTCAAGTCCGCTTAATTGCTCCTGTTCTGCGGTGAGTGCGGTTAATAGAATAACGGGAATATGTTTTGTCCTTTTATCTTCTTTTATTTTTTTACATAGCTCAATACCCGTCATATTTGGCATACTGATATCGCTTACAATAAGCCCTGGATGGTTTGCCAGTGTTTTTTGCCAGCCCTCTTTACCGTCTGCCGCTTCCACAATACGGTAATGCGCCTTCAAATTGTCTTTCAGGTATTCCCTAAGATCCTGGTTATCTTCAACCAGGAGAATGGTATGAATCTCCGCATCAGTTTCGGTCACGGCCTTATCCGAAACTTCTTCCTCAGCCTGTAAAGGGCTTTCCGGACCAGAAAAATCCAGATTAAGCTTTTCGATATGGTCCAGCAGTGGCAAAGGCAGGGCAATCATAAAACGTGTACCCTTTCCAACTTCGCTTTGTAAATCAATGGTGCCACCCTGGATTTTAACAAACTCTTTGATGATGGATAGCCCTATGCCGCTTCCCTGATTAAGAATGGAAACCTCGGTATCCGCCTGAAAAAATCTTTCAAATACTTTCTGCTGCTCTTCTTCGCTAATGCCAATTCCGGTATCGCTCACCGTGATCAGAACCGCCTCTTCCCGGCCTTCGCGTGGTGTTCTTTTTAAATCAACCGTTATGGTACCACCTGATGGCGTAAATTTAAAGGCATTAGAAAGCAGGTTGAATAAAATCCGTTCCAGCTTGTCGTGGTCAAATTCAGTTGGATAGCTATCAAACTGGGTTTGAAAGGAAAGATTTATAGATTTACGTTCGCTTAAATCGTTGAAAGATTCAATTACATCAGCAATAAAAGAAACCAGTTCGCCAGGGGCATTATTGATCTTGAGTTCATTTTCTTCAATTTTACGGAAATCGAGGATTTGGTTCACCAGGTTGAGCAATCGGCGGGCATTCCGTTTCACTATTCTAAGAGAGGCATTTTTGGCCTCATCTCCCTGTTGCGAAAGGATTTTTTCAACTGGCCCCAGGATGAGTGAAAGCGGTGTGCGAAACTCATGACTGAGGTTGGTGAGAAATTTAATCTTTAGCGAATCCAGCTCATGTAAGCGCTCGGCCTCTTTTCTATCCTGCAAAATCTGCTGTTCAATTTTTGTTTTCTCCTGAACCAGCGCAAACTTTCTCTCCAGGTTTTTGATGCCGCGGTGGCGGATGTAAAGCAAAGTACCGGCAATAGCAAGCAGGTAAAAGGCATAAGCATATATGGTTCTCCACAACGGTGGATGAACAATTATCTTTATAGAAGATTCAGTCGTATTCCAAACGCCATCATTGTTGCTTGCCCTTACATGGAAAATATATTCTCCGGGATCGAGATTGGTATAAGAAACGGTTTTAGCTGTACCTGCATCAATCCATTCTTTATTAAAACCTTCAAGTTTATAACTATAACGGTTTTGTTCCGGAGCGGTGTAGTTTACGCTTACGAAACTCAATGAAAAATTTTGCTTATAATCCAGGTCGATTTGTTTTGCAACAGAAATATGGTCGGTTATGGGGCCGTCTTCACTTGCTTCAATTACATTATTGGAGATTTTTAGCTCGGTAAAAAGTACAGAGGGGACATTTTTGTTTTTTCTAAATCCGGCCGGATTAAAGTAGTTCATCCCCTCTGCCCCACCAAAAAATATTTCACCGTCTTTACATTTCAGGGCTGCTCCCCTGATAAAGTTATTGTTCTGAACGCCATTATATATACCGTAGTTGCTAAATTTTCGGGTTTTTGGATCAAAATGGCTAATCCCTTTGCTGGTACTTAACCAAAGCTTATGATTGTCATCTTCTACAATAGCATCGACAACAGCACTGGCCAAACCATCGCGCTCGGCAAAATTGATGAACTTATTTGTCTTCTGATCCAGTAAATTCAAGCCGCCTCCCGCGGTCCCGATCCAGATCCGCCCTCCGGAATCCTCCAGAAAAGCCTGGACAATATCGCCCTTAAGGCCCGAATTAAGCTCGTTATAATGTTTAATAATGGTCTTATCGGCACTGATCATGGCCACGCCAGAACCATGAGAACCTATCCAAATGTTTGCAAACCGGTCTTCTTTAATAAAACGGATATAATTATTTAGGGGAAGTTTGCGGTCTGTAGGCGACTGTACTTTGCTGATATACCTAAAAACAACCTGATGGTTAGCATCCATCACATTAATTCCGCCACCATTGGTACCCACCCATATCAGCCCGTTTTTATCTTCGGTTATGCAAAATACATCGTCAGAATTAAGGCCAGAATTAGCATTTGTTTTCCGGTAAGATGCCGCTTTGGTTAAATTCGAATCCAGCACGATCAGCCCATAGCCAAAAGTACCCAGATAGAGTTTTTTAGCTGAATTGACAAATATAGACATGAGGGTAATCCGGGAGGGTAATCCCAATTTCTCCAGGTCTACTTTGTGAAACAGGGCCGTATTCCTGTTGAAAATACTCAGTCCGCCCCCTTCTGTAGCTACATAGATCTCCGTGTTGTTTTTAGTTGCAAATGAAGTGACCACGGGTGCATTTAAACCATATACATCGAATACATTGCTCTTAATGAGGTTAAATAGGTTGAGGTTGCTATCAAACTTATTGATCCCCTCACGGTATAAACCCAACCAATATATGCCTTCTTTATCAATATATACGTATTTTACACTGGTTCCCCTTAAGCTGTAAGGGTTCCGTGGGTTTGGCCGGTAAACCCTAACTTTTTTGGTACGGAGATCAAAAACATTAAGTCCATCTTCGGTACCCAGCCATAACTGACCGTTTGGCGCTACCGCTATACTTTGAACATTGTTATCGCTCAGTGAATTGGGATCACCCGGAAGGTGCTGATAATTCTCAAAGCCCATACCATCCGGTTTAAGCATACTTAAGCCTGAGGTTGTACCGATCCAGATATTGCCATTATCATCTTCAGCTAGAGACTTCACTATCGTTCCTGCCAGTTGCACAGGTTTATCCGCTGCAGATCCAATCCGGATAAAAGAAGAATTTTTCCGGTTAAAAAGAAATAATCCATCCTCTGTTCCTACCCACATCCTGTGTTTGCTATCTTCCATCAGGATATTAATCATGGTTGGAGGAAGTTTACCAAACTGCGCTGCAGCGATCGGAAACTTAGAAACTTTTTTGGTGTCCGGATCAAAAACGTCAAGTCCGGTAAAAGTGGCCACCCATATTTTACCCAAATAATCGCTGGTAATATACCTGATCAGGCTGTGACTAAAACCTGTTGGGCTATTTGAAGCACGGTAGTTGATGAAAGAATTTTTTCTTCTATCGAAAAGGGCAAGTGAACCGCCACTGGTACCAAACCAAAGGTTTCCTTTACGATCTTCATGAATAGCCTTAACCTCGTTAGCCTGAATACTGGTAGAATCGTTTGCCTGATATTTATAGGTGGTAAAGTTAGTGCCATCAAATTTATTTAATCCATCTTCTGTACCAAACCACATCAACCCGTACCGATCTTTAAAAATTACGGTGATGTTGTTAGAAGATAATCCGTTTTTAGAGGTTAGCGAGGTAAAACGCAATTCTGGCTGTTGCGTTTTAGGCTGTGCGGCAACATTCACAGCGTTAAAAAGCGCATAAATAAATAGAATTAATGATAGATATGCAGACCCTTTGAGCATAATTTTGTGATTTTACTGTATTAATAAAATTTAAACTTCAAAGGAGTTGAAGGGCTATATAATGCGCTAAAATCTAAGGAAGACTTAAAATTATTTGGATACATGATCTATCTGGTTTAGTGGTGGTAAGATAAAAAAACTAATTTGGTTCATCGCATTATTACCACCTGAACAATATATTTTCTTCATTCTCAGGTTAAAAAATTGATTATTCTCTAAAATCAACAACACCCCAATAGGCTTTTTTTCTTTGCAGATTCTGATCAAAAAGCAATGGATAGTTTTTTCTTGCGGGTACCGGATATTGATCCAGCCACGTAGAGCGATCTGAAAGATTCCAGAAAGTTACACTGCTGATTTCCTTTTTAAATGCCCTGAAAATAGAAAAAACCCGCGCATATTGGTCAATTTGCTTTTTTTCGAGCACTGCTGTGAGGCTATCTTGCTCACCGGGTTTCTTCGCCCTTAAATTTTTCTCCCATTGATAGATGGACATATCCAGTTCTGTAATCTGAATCTGCAGTCCAAGGGAGGCATATAATTTTAAAGATTCCCTCAATTCGGTATCACCAGGCTCAAAAATAGACCAATGCCCTTGCAAACCTACCCCGTGAATTGGCACCTTATTATCCACCAGTTTTTTAAGCATTTTATAAATCTTGGCTCTTTTTACAGGTCGTTCAGTATTATAGTCATTATAAAAAAGCAATGCATCAGGATCAGCCTCATGCGCATATTCGAAAGCTTTGGCAATGAATTCCTCTCCACAGATCTCCTTCCATAAAGAAGGCCTTAAATATTGGTCATCTTCATCGCCAATCACTTCATTTACTACATCCCACGCATATACTCTTCCCTTATACCGTGCCACAACGGCTGTAATATGATCTTTAAGCCGTTTGAGCAACAGGGCTTTATCTACCCGCCCTCCGGAGCTGTTCTTAAAAATCCAGGCCGGCGCCTGCTCATGCCAGCATAAGGTGTGCCCTCTTATTTTAAGCCGGTTATCCTGTGCAAAATTAACCAGTGCATCGGCTTCGGTCCAATTATAAACATCCTCGCGGGGATGGATGGGTTGCATCTTCATGGCGTTCTCTGGCGTTATGCTATTAAATTCTTTTAAAAGCAATGCGCCCTGCTCTCCTTTAATGGTTTGGGATGAAACCGCTACTCCAATATTAAAATAAGACTGATAATAATCTTTCAGGCCCGGATTACTTTTTTTAACTTTAGTGTAACTGCCGCAACCGGAAAAAACTGCGAAAACAGCAATAGTAAAGATGGCAATATGAAATTTAGTTGTACGCATTTATATTTGGTTGAATGGCAAAGTCGATTTTATCCCCATCACGGTAGCGGAAAAATCCAGTAAATTTAGACCTAAGTAAATACACCAGCAGTCATATTTGTCAAAAGAATAAGAACAGATGTTCAAAAAAGCACCAAATAGCTAAAAAATTAGTGAAATCAATATCCCAATAAGCAGCCAGGCAAAATGTCATAAATTCATTACATAACATTTGTTTCCTAAAATTGACGATAAGAAGCTTGGTCAGCGTAAAAAACATACGATTTTGCAACCTTATCGCCATACCCAACCAAATATGAGAAAACCGAATATCATCCCTTACCTGGCCGTCTTGTTCCTTATCACCGGAATAGTATTTAGCGCTTATAAAAGTAAGGAAGTAAGTACAAAAGGTTTGAAAGACTATTACCGAAAATATTTTCCTATAGGCGTGGCCGTTACCCCATGGGACCTCAGTGGCGATAAGCGAAATTTGATTCTAAGCCAGTTTAACAGCATCACAGCTGAAAATGCCATGAAAATGGGACCGATACATCCCATGGAAAATACCTACAATTGGAAAATGGCAGATTCTATCGCTTCCTTTGCCAGGGTAAATGGATTGAAACTGCGTGGACATTGTTTGGTATGGCATAATCAAAGCCCTCGCTGGTTATTTAAAAATGAAGATGGAAGTGTGGTCTCCAAAGAAACCTTGCTAAAAAGAATTCAATCGCACATTAATACTGTTGTAAGCAGGTATAAAAAAGACATATATGCCTGGGATGTGGTTAACGAGGTTATCGCAGATGATTCTGCCTATTTCCGGAAATCGCCTTTGTACCAGATCGCAGGCGAGGATTTTGTAGAGATGGCTTTCAGGTACGCCCACCAGGCAGACCCTAATGCCCAATTGTTTTACAACGATTATAATACAGAACAACCCCTGAAACGTGAAAAAATTTATAGAATGCTTAAAGGCCTGCTGGCTAAGGGTGTTCCGGTCCATGGCGTTGGCCTTCAGGGACACTGGTCTGTTAATAATCCGAGCCGTTCTGAACTGGAAAAATCTATTGCTCTATTTTCTTCTTTAGGACTTAAAATTCAGGTTACAGAGCTGGATGTATCGGTTTATAGCGGCAACCAGGGCGGACGGTTAATCCAGGGCAATACCGCTAGCCATACGGAACAATTTACGCCGGAAATGGAAGAAAAGCAGCTGCAACAATATAAAATGATTTTTGAAGTGCTGCGCAAATATAAAGCTAACATTACAGGTGTAACTTTCTGGAATTTATCAGACAGGTACAGCTGGCTGGATAACCGTGGCCGGAAAAATTATCCGCTGTTATTTGATCAGAATCTGATGCCCAAAAAGGCATTTTTTGAGGTAACAAAATTTTAATATCCGAAGCAGCAAGCAATTAAAATCTGAAGATCATGATCATCACCTTCATGAGCTAGAAAAGCGGACAGCTAAAAGAAATTTGAGCCATGAGTTTTTAGAAACCATATGATGAGAAAATACAACTACATTAAAAAATTATTTCTTGCAATCCTTTTCTGCAATTTCTGTGGTTTGGTCAATGCCCAGCAGTATCCGTTTCAAGACTATAAGCTTCCATTTGAAAAGCGGGTAGATGATTTGGTTGCCAGACTCACCCTGGATGAAAAGGTGATGCAAATGCTTAATGCAGCACCGGCAATTCCTCGTTTTAAAATTCCTGCATACGACTGGTGGAACGAAACCTTACATGGAGTGGCCAGAACGCCCTTTAAAGTTACCGTTTTCCCTCAGGCCATTGCGATGGCTGCAACTTTTGATCCGTCTGCGCTTTATAAAATGGCAGATTACTCTGCTTTAGAAGGGAGGGCTATTTACAATAAGGCATTGGCGCAGGGAAGAACAAATGAACGTTATCTTGGTTTAACCTACTGGACACCAAACATTAATATCTTCCGGGATCCGCGCTGGGGAAGAGGCCAGGAAACCTACGGTGAAGACCCTTATCTAACAGGCATGCTGGGCGATGCTTTTGTAAGGGGCCTGCAAGGTGGTGATCCAAAATACCTGAAGGCTGCCGCCTGTGCCAAGCATTATGCCGTACACAGCGGTCCGGAACCGCTTCGGCATGTTTTTAATACAACGGTGAGTGCCTTTGATCTCTGGGATACCTATTTGCCTGCATTTGAAAAACTGGTTACACAATCTAAAGTTGCCGGGGTAATGTGTGCCTATAACGCTTTTCAGGGCCAGCCCTGTTGCGCCAATGATCTGTTAATGACTGATATTCTGCGCAGAAAATGGAACTTTAAGGGCTATGTAACCTCTGATTGCTGGGCCATAGATGACTTTTATAAAAATCATAAAACACATCCGGATGCAGCATCGGCCGCAGCGGATGCTGTTTTTCATGGAACAGATCTGGATTGCGGTACAGAAGCCTATAAGGCACTGATCACCGCAGTAAAAACGGGCATTATTAAAGAAAAAGACATTGATGTTTCGGTAAAAAGGTTATTTATGATCCGTTTCCGCCTGGGCATGTTTGATCCTCCTTCGATAGTGAAATATGCCAATACCCCTGCTACTGTGCTGGAAAATAGCGCGCATAAAGCACATGCCCTTAAGATGGCCCGTGAATCGATGGTGTTGCTCCATAATGAATCGCATACACTACCTTTAAAAAAGAATCTCAAAAAAATCGTTGTATTGGGTCCGAATGCAGACAATGCAATCTCGGTATTGGGTAATTACAATGGAATTCCTTCCAAAATTACTACAGTTTTAGCAGGTATCCGCGAAAAAGTAGGCAAGCAGACCGATGTAGTTTACCAGCAGGCCATTTCATTCACTAATGATACGCTGCTAAGTTACCTGGATTTAAACAGCGAATATAAAATAGACGGTGTTCAGGGCTTTAAGTCAGAATATTTTAACAATATTACCCTTGAGGGAAAACCAGTATTAACCCGGACAGAACCAAAACTTGAAAACAGCTGGCAGGAAGGTGAAAAAATTGCTGATAACTTAACAGCCAATCATTTTTCTGCCAGATACAGCACCACATTTAAACCATCCACTTCGGGATCAATCACTTTTGAATTGACTGCTGATGACGGGTATCGTTTTATGATTAATGGTAAAAATGTGATTGACGCCTGGTCGAGGAACAGATGGGGCGCTAAAACTTATAAATTAGAGACCGTAAAAGATTCGGTCTACAATCTGGTTGTAGAATACTGGCAAGGCGAAGGTAGTGCAAACATCCGCTTAAAGGCTGGTACCTTTGTAAAAACTGATTTTAATGCACTCACCAAAACCCATGCAGATGCTGATGCCTTCGTATTTGTCGGCGGAATTTCGCCACAATTGGAAGGAGAGGAAATGCGGGTAGATTATCCGGGATTTAGTGGTGGGGACAGAACTTCAATCATGTTACCTGCCGTTCAGACAGCCTTGATGAAATCGCTTAAAGAGACTGGAAAACCAATTGTTTTTGTGATGATGACCGGTAGTGCCATTGCCATACCCTGGGAAGCAGAAAACATTCCGGCTATTTTAAATGCATGGTACGGCGGCCAGGCCACAGGTGAAGCCGTAGCCGATATTCTCTTTGGAGATTATAGCCCATCCGGCCGATTACCTGTTACCTTTTACGCAAGTGATCAGGACCTTGGGGATTTTAGTGATTATAGCATGAGCAATAGGACCTACCGGTATTTTAAAGGCAAACCCCTTTATGGATTTGGCTATGGGCTTAGCTATTCTTCTTTTTTATATGAAAAGTTTGTTGCTCCTGGGGTATTGAAAGCAGGCAAAGGCACAGAGGTATCGGTCATGGTGAGCAATAAAGGAAGTTTTAAGAGTGATGAGGTTGTTCAATTGTACCAAATCAATAACCAAAAATCAATCAAAGCAGCAACCAAGGCTTTAAAAGGCTTTAAGCGCATTAGCCTTGAACCAGGAGAAAGTAAACTGGTTAAATTTAGCCTAAAAGCCAATGATCTCGCTTATGTTGACCAGAATGGTTCAAAACAATTTTACAAAGGCCATATTACATTAGCTATCGGTGGCAGCCAACCAGATGAGCTCGCTCCAAAAAGCGGAAATATTATAAAAAAAGTTATCCGCGTAAACTAGGCTATAATTAAAGTAGCTCATCTTAGTCTATTTGATAAAACATTCTAAAACATTAGATAAAGCATAATGATAAAAAGAAAAATGGCAGATATTAAAAGGATAATGATTATTGCATTGCTGATGCTAAGCCAGGCTACCATATTAAAAGCTGAAGATGGCCACGCCCTATGGCTTAGAAACCATTCTGCAATTAAAGTTAATATTTCCAGCGCAGTGCGCTCCGCAACTGTAGATCTTGCCACAGCTGAACTCAAAAATAACTGGCTGGGCAAGGAGAATATGACCATTAACCTCAAACTAAGCAAAAACCCGGCGATAAATGGCGATGGATTTCAATTGGAAGCAGCAGCAATCAACGCCCGTACAGAAATGGGTTTATTATACGGTGCCTACGAATTGTTGAGGCGACAATACCTTAACCTGCCGCAACGCAATTTTATTTCAAATCCATCCTACTCCAGAAGAATCCTTAACCATTGGGACAATTTGGATGGCAGCATTGAAAGAGGTTATGCCGGAAGTTCGGTATTTTGGGGCAATATTGCGAACGGATCAGATATTACGGATCAGGACCGTGAAAAATGGAAAGCCTATGCCCGGGCAAATGCATCAATTGGCATTAATGGTGCTGTTTTAAATAATGTAAATGCCTCTGCAAAAATACTTAGTCCAGCTTACCTGGAAAAAGTAAAAGTCATTGCCGAAAGTATACGTCCTTACGGAATAAGAACCTATTTATCGGTTAATTTTTCATCACCTGTTCTTATTGGCAAATTAAAAAAGGCAGATCCCTTAGATCCTCACGTTAAACAATGGTGGAAAGATAAAGCAGCTGAAATTTATAAACTTATCCCTGATTTCGGAGGATTTCTGGTTAAAGCAAACAGCGAAGGACAACCCGGACCACAGGATTATGGAAGAACCCATGTGGATGGCGCAAATATGCTGGCTGACGCCCTGGCGCCTTTTAATGGGATCGTGATGTGGCGTGCCTTCGTTTATAATCCAACTCCGGAGGACAGGACTAAACAAGCTTATAAAGAATTTTTACCGCTGGATGGAGCTTTCAGGAAAAATGTAATTTTGCAGGTAAAAAATGGTCCGCTTGATTTCCAGCCCAGGGAACCTTTTAGCCCATTATTTGGGGCGATGTCGAAAACACCGGTGATGCCTGAATTCCAGATTACCCAGGAATACCTGGGTGCCTCCAGACAACTTGTTTTTCTCTCTACCTTATGGGAGGAATGTTTAAATAGCGACACCTATAAGAATGGAAAAGGCAGTACCGTTGCTGCCTGCACCGATGGCACACTAAGCAAAACAGATTTTACCGCCATTGCAGGCGTAGCCAATATAGGCAATGATGTGAACTGGACCGGACATACTTTTGCCCAGGCAAACTGGTATGCATTCGGACGCCTGGCCTGGAATAACAAACTCGAAAGCAAAACAATTGCTGAGGAATGGATAAAACAGACTTTTCTGGATGATAAAGAAAAGAAAACCGACGCCAACTTTGTTAAAACTACACAAGAAATCATGCTGGAGAGCAGAGAAGCCGCCGTTGATTATATGATGCCATTGGGTTTACATCATATTTTTGCAGAAGGCCATCATTATGGCCCGGCACCATGGTTCTCTAATGATAAAATCCGTGCAGACTGGACCTCTGTTTATTACCACAAGGCAGATACCGTTGGGATAGGTTTTGACAGAACCCGTGACGGAAGCGATGCAGTAGACCAATATCATGAGCCATTAAGTTCAACCTTTAATAACCTCTCCAGCTGCCCTGAAATGTATCTGCTCTGGTTTCACCATGTGCCGTGGTCTTACCGTTTAAAAAATGGAAAGGATTTGTGGACAGAATTATGCGTCCGTTATGACCGTGGCGTTCAGCAGGTCAGGTCTTTTCAAAAAGACTGGGACAAAATGAAGGGTTCAATAGACAGCGAACGTTTCTCAGAAGTGCAGTCTAAACTTCGAACACAAAGCAGAGATGCCCAAATCTGGAAAGATGCCTGTTTACTTTATTTCCAGCAGTTTAGCAGAAGGGAAATTCCATTTGAAATGGAACGTCCCGTTCATGACCTTCAATCGCTGAAGGAACTGACCAAAAGCCGGGATTATGAGTAAGAAACCAATATAGAATTGTGTCCCTAAAGATTTATTTCACAACTTGAGATCTTCATTTCGAGTGAAGTGCAACGCAGTCGAGATTCCGAGCGTCAGGAAAGCTAAATCCATTCCATAACCTCTCCAAGATATCGTCACCCTGAACTCGTTTCAGGGTCTTAAGTATATAAAAGATCTTTCCCCACCTGTACGGCAGGCATTTCACGGACTTTCAATCGAGAGCACGACTTTACTAATGTATTCCTTCAATGAAAGTACAATGCGGTCGCGAATCTGAAAGCTTAGCGAAATTAAATCTATCCAAACCGTTACAACCTTAGGGATAATTTATTTTATAAAAATCAATATGGTTGACGTACAATTGTTTTCTTTTAGTCCTATGGAGCAGTCTTGCCTCGGCTCGCCGCAGCCGAATGACTCTTACTTTTTGACATCAAAAAGTAACAAAACCGAGGCTTTTGCCGAGTTCATTAATACAAATAAAAAAAGCAGACAACCATTAATAAAATGCCGGCTGAAAATTTTTCTTTCAAAGCCAGTAGTAGGACTGGGTCAGCGGAGTCCGAAAAATTTGTTAGGCCGGTTTTAAGTAGAACGGAGATGCCGTGCTTTGGCCTGACTATACGGAAATACATGATGCCACAATCCACTCATTATAAGTAATTGTAATAGCACCAATGGTAGCTCATTTCGGGGTCTTTCAGTCGGGATGAAGATCGCACTAGCGGAATCCATCACAGAAAGCCCAGCGCAATGCAATAGCAAACCTGAAAGCTAAACGAAACTAAATCTATCCAAACCGTCACCCTGAACTGGTTTCAGGGTCTTTCAGTCAAGATGAAGACGCTATATTTTTACTGTGACACAGCATTAAACACCTGCCCGTCTTTGCTTTTTTCGCGCTAAACTTTGCGAACTTTGCGGTTAAAAAAAGAGCATTTTTTTTATTTTTTATACAGCGTATAGGCTTTCCCTGCATCTGTTTTAATATCATACAGTTGAGTTTCGGGCAAATCTACAGTTACAGCAGGCGCTAGTTTGGAAATAACCGGTTTTGGCGTTTTTGTCATGAAGAAAAAAGGATTTTGATTCTCACCAGCTGCATTTTTGGCTTCAAGTTTGGATAAGTTTAATTCATTAGGCACCCTGATCCGTAAATTTCCGCCCAACCGCGATTTAATCACAAGTTTGGTGATCATGCCGTTTACCCATTCCAGTTTAACAATCTCAAATCCTCCCTTTGCACGTAAACCACTAACATGTCCATTTGATTTCCAGACATCCGGAAGTGCAGGCAGAAGTTGAATGGCGCCATTATCTGATTGCATCAGCATCTCTGCTATACCCGAAGTGCATCCAAAATTACCATCAATCTGAAAAGGCGGGTGTGCATCAAACAGATTATTATAAGTACCACCGCTTGCCCGGTTTCCACCCACGGGCGTTAACTGGTTCTGAATAAGTTTGTAGGCATGGTTTCCATCCAGCAGCCTTGCCCACCAGTTCACTTTCCATCCCATGCTCCATCCGGTAGAAACATCGCCACGCTGGTTCAGGGTCTTTTTGGCTGCTAAATACAATTCAGGGGTTTGGTATGGCGAAATTTGAGCGGATGGAAATAAACCATATAAATGAGATACATGCCGGTGATTATCGTTTGGATCGTCAATATCATCAATCCATTCCTGCAACTGGCCGTATTGCCCCACCTGCATTGGCGGGAGCTGGCTGCGCATTTTTTTTAAGGTATCGGCAAAAGCTTTATCTTCACCGAGAATTTCTCCCGCACGAATGACAGTGCTGAAAACATCATATACAATTTGATTGCTCATTGTGGTTCCTGCATCGAGCGAGGAGCCCTGATGCGCCGGAGGGGCATTTTCAGGCGACATATCCGGATTAATGACCAAATAGCCTCTTTTAGGATCTTTAACCAGGAAATCAACATAAAACATGGCCGCTCCCTTTAAAGTTGGATAGGCTGTTTTAAGAAATAACCGATCTCCGCTGTAAAGATAGTGTTCCCACAGATGCTGACTGGCCCAACCGCCGCCATGGGTCCATGCACCCCAGAATGCGCCATCAACAGCGCCGGTTGTTCTCCAGATGTCGGTATTGTGATGCGCCATCCATCCCCTGGCGCCGTACATATCGTGGGCGGTCTGCTTTCCGGTTTCTCCCAGTTCATGCACCATTTTTAAAAAAGGTTCATGCAATTCGGCCAGATTTGTTTTTTCGGCAGGCCAATAGTTCATTTCCGCATTAATATTAATGGTATACTTACTATCCCATGGTGGATATAATTTATTATTCCAGATACCCTGCAGGTTAGCCGGCTGCCCACCAGGCTGAGAACTGGAAATGAGCAGGTAGCGTCCATATTGAAAATACAGGGCTGCAAACTGCGGATCATTAACCGAATTGAAATTCCTGAGCCTGATATCAGTAGGAACCTGTTCAAAATCGTTTGTCCCTAACGATAAATCTACCCGATTAAAATATTTGTGATACTGTAATTGATGTGCTTTTAAAACGGCTTCAAATTTTTTAGGCCATGCACGGGTCAGCATTTCCCTGGCCTTTAACTTTTCATTCCCGCTGATATCTTTATAATTGATAAAGTTTGTGGCAATAGCTAAATAAATGGTTGCCGTATTCGCATTTTCTACCACAATTGTACGCTCGGTACTGGAGATTTTACCACCAACATGCTTAAATGCCGCGATCCCGTTGAAACGGACAAGACCCGGCACGCCCTCATGCGTGGTTGAGGTTCCCGTAATTTCAATTTGAGCAGGTATTTGCGTATTCATTTTCGCACTGGGCTGCAGGGAAGATAATGAAGCCGTAAAGCTTAATGCACCTGGTTTACTCGAGCGAAGTTCAACCGCAATTACCCAATCGGCCAGTGAGGCCAGCACACGCCTGGTGTAAACCACATCTTTTACCTGATAGGTAGTGGTACTTACTGCATTACTGATGTCTAGTTCGCGGTAAAAGTTTGTATAGGCCTCATGGCCGGCAAAATCAAGGTGTAAATCTGCAACGGGTTGAAAAATCTGTCCCTGAGACTTTTTGCTGATGATAACTTTATTGGAGAGCAATTCTGCCTGTTTTTGTTTACCCTGAAAAATTAGCGTTCTAATGCGGTCCAGCGAATCTAATGCCAAAGGATTATCATTTCTGTTGGGACTACCGCTCCAAAGGGTATGCTCATTTAACTGAATAATTTCATTAACCACATTTCCATAAACCATTGCACCCAGCCGCCCGTTGCCAACAGGTAATGCGTTCTCCCAAATTTTGCCCGAAGGGCTATTATACCAGAGTTTTAATTTTGGCTTTTGCCGGGCAGCAGCTGAAAGAACAACATTGATGGCCAGCATCAAGATCACAAAATTTTTCATGGAGAAGAATAATCAGTCGGTTAAGGATTTAGACTATACTTTTGAAAGGCAGCCTGATCAACAGGTTTAAATAACAACTGACTAAACAGGTAAAGATCATTCTTCCATACTTTAAAATCGTGCACACCTGGCTCAACATAATAAATATGGGGAACATTTTTCTCCACCAGATACTCATGCGTACGCTGAGAGAAATTAAGCAATCTATCGTTATCACCACAAGAAATCCAAAGCAACTTCAGCATGGTCTTAGCTTTGGCCGGATCTGGCAATAATTCTGCAGGCACCTTGGTATTTGGCGCAGAAGAAAAACCTCCAACCCAGGCAAATGTATCTAAATTACCCAAACCAAAATTTAAGGATTGACCACCGCCCATAGACAATCCGGCAAGGGCGCGATGATTTCTGTCTTTAAAAACAAGGTAATTTTTTTCTACGTATGGGATCAGATCCTGCAACAAATCCTTTTCAAAGGTGGCAAAGGCAGCAACTTTTTCTGGTGCCATAATATTTCCGGTAGCACGATCATCTTTCATCGCCCTGCCGTTCGGCATCACCACCAACATAGGTTCAAGTTTTCCTGCGGCATACAGATTATCGAAAATTACCTGAGGTTTACCACCATTAAGCCATTCCTTTTCATCTCCGCCTATACCATGGAGCAAATATAAAACAGGGTATTTTTTAGTTTTCAGATAACCCGGAGGAAAATAAATAGTGGCTTTCCTGGTTACCCCGATAGTTTTTGATGTATACTGGACCGTATCTATTTTTCCATGGGGGATGTTTTCCTGGTTAACATCAAAACCTGCAGGCGCGGTAGGAATCTGCTTTTGTGCCAAAACTGCAGTTTGAATAAAAAGCAGTATGGCTAAGATGGAGATTAATCGTTTCATTTTTTTGGTTAGCGGTGATTGGCAGAAACAATGGAGTAACTGCCAGAATTAATTATTACTACAAACTTAAGTGCATCGCACCGCAGCATGATGGAACCATTGATTATTTTGAGTGCAAAAATGTTCAAAAATGCCTTTTAGCTAAACAAATCATCATTTATTTAAAAATCTTTAATGAACTTCGGTAATAGATACTTTCGGAAAAGGAAAAACAATTGACCGTATACATCACTAAGCTAAGCAAAAATTAGCATTACCAGACATTTTTTAGCAATCGATTGCACAAAAAAGCCAGATTGATGTATTGGAAATATTTTTAAGTGATCAAGCCTAAAAACCAAATATGAAATACACCATTAAAGCGCAGGGAAATATCGCTCCTCAAATTAAAAAACAAATTAAAAATGTGATGATGTGCGATCAAAAGATCCTTGAAAATAATACTGGTCTGCTATGAAAATGATCCAAACCATGCGCTGGTACGGCCCCGATGATCTAGTTACGCTAGCCGATATTCTACAGGCAGGCTGTACAGGCGTGGTAACTGCTTTACATCACATCGCTGTTGGCGAAATCTGGTCTGAGGAAGAAATATTAGCCCGAAAATCACTCATAGAATCCCATGGACTGGTTTGGGAAGTGGTAGAAAGTTTGCCGGTACATGAAGACATAAAGAAAAGACAGGGAAATTATCAGCTATGGATTGAAAATTATAAAACCAGCCTGAAAAACCTGGCCAACTGCGGGATCAAAGTAATTACCTACAATTTTATGCCGGTGTTAGACTGGATGCGTACCGATTTAAAATTTAAAACCCGCACTGGGGCACTGGCCTTAAGATTTGAGAAAACGGCATTCATTGCTTTTGACCTTTATTTATTAAACCGGCCTGGAGCAACCACTGATTATACGATGCAAGAAGTGGAAGATGCCAAAAGTTTCTTCAGTAAACTCAATGCACAGGAGCAAAACACTTTAATGCGTAACTGTTTGCAGGGCCTGCCGGGAAGTAAGGATCATTTTACTAAAGATCAGGTACTTCATTTACTGGAAGGATATCAAAACATTTCTGCAGAAACACTGAGCAACAATTTAATCAGTTTTTTACAGGAAATCACACCTATGGCTGATCAAAACGGACTACAGTTAGCCATTCATCCGGATGACCCTCCCTACCCGATTTTAGGTTTGCCAAGAATTATGAGTACAGAAGCGCATGCACATAAAATATTAAAAGCGGTGCCTGCACCATCCAATGGAATCTGTTTTTGTAGCGGTTCTTTTGGTGCCCGGCCAGATAATGATTTAAAGGGAATGGTTGAACGGTTGGGAAACAAAATATATTTCCTGCACCTGCGAAGCGTGCAACGGGAGGATAACGGCAATTTTTATGAGGCCAATCACCTGGAAGGAAATGCCGAGATGAGCGTTTTGGTCACGGCAATCCTAAAACTGATGCGTACCCATAACCGTGCTATCCCTATGCGTCCCGATCATGGTCACCAAATGCTTGATGACCTGGATAAAAACCCTTATCCTGGTTATTCTGCCATAGGAAGACTGAAAGGACTTGCCGAACTACGCGGACTCGAATTGGGCATCAGCGAAACTTTAAAAACAAATAATATACCTGATTAGATCCTTGCAAAATCTTATTTTTAGATTGCTGCAAAAAAACAGATAAAAACCCAAGCATATTTCTTTAATAACCAAATTCAATTATGAAAAAAATCTTTTATTTATTCTTACTGTGCTTCACTACACAAGCTTTTGCACAGATAAAATTTACGAATCCCATTCTTGCCGGCTTTTATCCGGATCCAAGTATCACTAAAGTAGGATCTGATTATTACCTGGTTAATTCTACTTTTTCTTATTTTCCGGGCATCCCTGTTTTTCATAGCAAGGATTTAAAAAACTGGAAACAGATTGGAAATGTAATTGAGCGAAATACGCAGATGACTTTTCTGGGCGATGGAACCTCACGCGGTTTATTTGCGCCTTCCATTAATTACCATAAGGGAACCTTTTACATGACTTGTACCAATATAGACAAGGGCGGAAACTTCGTGATGACGGCTAAAAATCCTGCAGGTCCGTGGAGCGACCCGGTATGGCTACGCGAAGTACGCGGAATAGATCCATCTTTATTTTTTGATCAGGATAAAGCCTATATTGTTTACAATAGTGATGCTCCGGACAATAAGCCACTTTACAGTGGCCACCGTACCATCCGCAGCTATGAATTCGATCCTGCAACACTCAAAGTTAAAGGGGAAGAGCATTTACTCGTAAATGGCGGTGTGGATATTTCAAAAAAACCAGTATGGATTGAGGGACCACACATTTTTAAACGCGAAGACTGGTATTATATATGCGCTGCTGAAGGTGGAACAAGTGTAAATCATTCCCAGGTTATCCTTAGAAGCCGGTCTGCTACCGGACCGTATGTTCCTTATGAAAAAAATCCAATTCTAACGCAACGGGATTTAGATCCGAACCGTGCAAATCCGATCACTTCTACCGGCCATGCCGAATTGGTTGAAGGACCGGATGGAAAAACTTATGCCATTTTCCTTGCCGTACGCCCTTATGAAGGAAATTTTTACAACACCGGAAGGGAAACTTTCATAGCGCCGGTTAAATGGACAGATGGGTGGCCGGTAATCAATCCGGATTTCAAAGAAGTACAATATCAATATGTGGCGAATTTTAAAGAAATTAAACAAAAGGGAACCCCGCCGCAAAGCGGCAACTTTTCTTATCGCACCACCTTTGATAAAGGTTTGGATCCATCCCTGTTATTTTTAAGAAAAAACGACAGTTCATGGTACAAACTGGATAAGAAAAATGGACTAACAATGAAGCTTAAGCCCGAAACCTGTATGGAAAAAACCAATCCTGCTTTTCTGGGAAAAAGACAGCAACATATGTTCTGTTCGGCCAGCACAGCAGTTCATTTTTTGCCGAAATCTGAAAATGAGAAAGCAGGGTTAATGATTTTCCAGGGAGAGTTTAATTTTTATTTCATGTGCAAATCCATTAAAGAAAATGCAGCTGTCATTCAGCTCTTTAAAGGTGATAAGGCTACAAACCAGATGGTATTACTTACGGAATTACCCCTGCCAGATTCATCAGCCGATCTTCAGCTGGAGATTGAAGCCAAAGGTGGCTTGTACGACTTTAAATATCGCCAGGGAAATAGCAACTGGCTGATGCTGAAAAAAGACGTTGATGGCAAGTATTTAAGTACGCAGGCTGCCGGCGGCTTTATCGGTTCGCTTTTCGCGCTGTATGCTACCTCTTCTGGCCAACCAAGCGATAATACAGCAAGCTTTAAGTGGCTGGATTATAGCGGGAATGATAAAATTTATCATTCGAAATAACTTAAACTCACGCAAGTTTCCAAACGAGCGTCGATAATAATGGGTTTTAACGCACAAAACGATAAAATCGTTAAGCTACCTACGCACTCGTTAAAAACGAGCGCGGGCTTTGACTGTATCAGAATTAACTTTCAAAGATTAAAGAGAATTACATTTGGTAAGATTCGTCATGCTCAGCCTGACTGGGCATCTTAATGCTTTTAATGGGCGATCATAATCAACCTTCTATGGCGTTACGATTCACATTTTTATGAGAATGACGATTTCCTTTATATGGACACATTTCTTTAAGAGTTTAGTTTGCGTGGAGGAACGGCAAAGCAATCTTTTCTGTTGAATAGATTGCTTTTGCGGTTCGTCACCCTGAACTTTTTTCAGGGTCCTTTACGCAAAAAACTGATCTTGTGCCCGAAATTTCAGAAAATACTGTCAACTTAATGGCTTCGCGTAGCTACGAAATTAGAGCGTGATGGAAATATAAAATCCTCATCCTTAGAGACATTAAGCAGATAATATCCCTTAGAGAATCGTCATTCCCAGGTGGATCGGAGATCTTAAAACGCTTGTATTAAGATCCCCGCCTGCGCGGGAATGACGAATCTATTGGTGGATTTGTCTTTGATCGCACCGCAGGTAGTTAACCCTTATTCGGTTTTATAAGCTCAATCGTGCCGTCTTTAAGGTGATGAAGTTCGGTTACTTTCACATTTCTTAAATGTGTTTTTCCCGACAGCTGGGTATCATGATAAAAAATATACCACTTACCTTTGATTTCAACAATAGAATGATGAGTAGTCCAGCCCTCAACAGGTGTCATGAAAGTGCCCTGATATTTAAAAGGTCCCCACGGATTATCTGATATTGCCGATGCCAGGTAATGCGTATCGCCTGTTGAATAGGTAAAATAATACTTCCCGTTATATTTGTGCATCCAGGCACCTTCAAAAAATCTGCGGTCATGATCTTTTGTCAGAAGTGGTTTGCCTTGCTGATCTAAAATGACCACGTCTTTCACCTTCCCGTCAAAAGCCATCATATCCTTGCTTAGTTTAACCACTTTTGCACTTAGGGCTGGTTCATTTTCTTTTTGAGAATCAGTTTTAGAACCATTCGGATCATATTTCCCATCCTTCCAGCGCTGAAGCTGTCCGCCCCATATTCCACCGAAATACATGTAGCTATTACCATCCGTATCGGTAAAAACTGCCGGATCTATACTGAAACTGCCTTCAATGGGTTCTTTAGCCGCTTTAAATGGCCCTGCTGGATCCTTTGAAGTTGCCACCCCTATCCTGAAAACATCATTTTTATCCTTAACAGGAAAATAAAGATAATACGAGCCATTTTTATAAGCTGCATCCGGTGCCCATAACTGCCTGCCCGCCCATGGAATATCACTTACCGATAGTGCAGGCTCATGAATGGTAACCTTTCCACCGATGCTATCCATACTCAGCACCCGATAATCTTTCATATCAAAATGATCGCCGTTGTCATTTTCTTTCACGCCCGATTCGATATCATGCGATGGATAGATATAAATTTTACCGTTAAATACATGTGCAGAAGGATCTGCAGTATAAATTTCTTTCACCAATGGCTCAGAAAGATATTGTTTCTGCTCTGTTTTTGAAGTTTCTTTTTCCGCAGAATGCTTCTTTTTTTCCTGGCAGGAACTTCCCAAAGCAACAATTAGGGCAATGGCCAATGCAGATTGGCTTTTAATGTTTAAATTCATTTTTATTCATTTTTGGTTAATACGATTAAGAAAGTTTTATCCCAGTCTGGGTACGATCATTTACTTTAGTTTTAAAATCCGATGGAATTACCTCCATCAACAGGCAACACGACACCAGTTACATAAGAAGAACTGTCTGAGCATAAATAATAAACCGCTTCAGCAACATCCTCAGGCTCGCCCATCCTGCCCATGGGAGTTCTTGAAATCACTTTTTGCTTTCGCTCGGGATCAGCGTCTAATGCTTTTGCAGACATCGCTGTTTTGATAAATCCTGGTGCCACACAATTAACGCGAATTCCAAGTGGAGAAAGTTCGGTTGCCATGGCCCTGGTCATCCCTTCAATTCCGGTTTTAGCAGCAGAATAAGCGATTACTTTTGGGATTCCATATCGGGCAGCCATGGAGCTGATATTAACGATAGCTCCTTGCTGGGCAATAATCATCTTTTTAACCACTTCCCTGCTTATAGAAAATACAGATTGAAGATTAGTCTGCAAAATGGAGGCAAACTCTTCATCAGTAACTTCAACAAATGTTTTTTTCAGATTTATTCCGGCATTATTCACTAAAATATCTATTCTTGAAAATTTAGCATAGATACTTTCAACTAAACTCGGTATTTCATTAAGTTTTGAAAGATCGCTTACGAAGTAAGATGCTCGTACACCTAAATCTGCCGCTACGGCTTTCAAACTGTCCTCGTTTCGGCCCACCATTACCACATGCATTCCCCTGTCAACCAGTAATTTTGAAATGGCCAGTCCCAGTCCGGATGCGCCACCGGTTACGATGGCAACTTTTATTGAAAATGCTTCCATTTACTTTAATTATTTTAATCGCTGATTATTTATTGTCTTTTAATAACAAACTTGTTGTGGATGAACAGACCTGAATCAATCTTTTGAAATGCATTACTTCTTCTTTATTTATTTGGTTAAAATTTGGTCCATGTCTTGAGCTTAAAATGCGTTCCAGAACTAGAGTTGAGGCAAAAGATAAAACTAGGCTAAAAGAAGAATTTAGTATGGAAACTTTGAATAATATGTTAGCAGAAATGTTGATTCATCCCTTAAAAAATCTTACCCTACAACTATTTATTTAATCCGCCGCCCATACAAACCTATACTTAAAGAGATTAGGCCGGTTAACAACAGGCAATAGGATAATTGGATGAATTTTAATCATATGAGCATTTTTTATGAAGAAAAATGCTACTGCTAATCTGCGCCATTTAATACTTTAGCCTCAGGTATAAACGATGAATTAATATGAAAAAAATAATCGCAAACAGGCTAAATCAGGCCATAAAATATTCAAACAAAAAGCTACGTGTTAGATCAGGAATTATCGTGTTACTTGCATTAATATTTTGCAATAGTAAAAATTCCTATGGTCAGGATCCTAAATTATATATTTTCCTGAGCTTTGGTCAATCTAATATGGAAGGAAATGCACCTTTCGAACCCCAGGATACAACAGTTAACCATAGATTTAGCGTGCTTCAGGCAGTCGACTGTCCGGAATTAGGCCGTAAAAAAGACAATTGGTATACTGCCAAGCCACCTTTATGCCGATGCAAAACCGGCTTAACGCCAATGGATTATTTCGGTCGGACACTCTTGGACTCATTACCCAAAGATATACGTATCGGGATTATCAATGTAGCGATTGGCGGTTGCAAAATTGAATTATTTGACAAAGAGAATTATCAAACCTACACAGCTACGGCGCCAGAATGGATGAAGTCGGCTTTAAACGCTTATGGCGGAAATCCATATGGCCGTTTGGTGGAGTTAGCCAAAATTGCCCAGCAATCAGGGGTAATAAAAGGTATTTTGATGCACCAGGGTGAATCCAATACAGGCGATCAGGAATGGCCCCAAAAAGTAAAGGGGGTTTATGAACACCTCATCAGGGATTTGAATTTAAATCCGGCTACTACGCCCCTTCTTGCTGGCGAAGTGGTCCATGCAGATCAGGGAGGAACATGTGCATCAATGAATAAAATTATCGCAGGCCTGCCAGCAATAATCCCTAATGCACACATCATCTCTTCAGCTGGCTGTACGGCCGCGGCAGATCACCTGCACTTCAATGCACAGGGCTACCGTATGCTTGGCGAGCGTTATGCTAAAATCATGCTTCCCCTGTTAAAATAAGATCAGAATAATGCAGAAAAAAGTATTTGGAATATGGCTGTTGACGGGTTTTCTATCAGTATTGTCCTGCTTTGCCCAGAATCCGATCGTTCAGACTTATTATACCGCTGATCCGGCCCCAATGGTACACAATGGAACTGTTTACCTGTACACTTCTCACGATGAAGATGTTACCATAAAAAACTTTTTCACCATGAACGATTGGCGGTGTTATTCTTCGAAGGATATGGTGAACTGGACTGACCATGGCGCTATTTTATCTTATAAAGATTTTAGCTGGTCGCGCGGTGATGCATGGGCCGGCCAGTGCATCTTCAGGAACGGAAAATTCTATTATTACTTACCTGTAAACCAAAAAAATGGAGGAAACGCAATTGGTGTTGCCATCTCCGACAGGCCGACAGCAGGATTTAAAGATGCATTAGGTAAACCCCTGCTTTCAGGCTTTGGCTACATAGACCCCAGTGTTTTTATCGATAACGACGGGCAGGCTTATTTATATTGGGGCAATCCTCAATTATATTATGTAAAACTGAATAAGGACATGGTTTCTTATGATGAAAAAGTTGGGATCGTAAAAGTACCGCTTACCAGGCAAGGCTTTAGCGCAAGGAAAACGGATGCAGAAAAGAGACCATCGGAATATGAGGAAGGACCATGGTTCTTTAAACGAAAAAGCAAATATTACCTGCTTTATCCGGCAGGTGGCGTACCTGAGCATTTGGCTTATTCAACAAGCAGCGGACCAACAGGGCCCTGGATATATGGAGATACGATTATGAAAGTGATTGAAGATCGGGGCGCCTTCACCAATCATCCGGGGTATATCGAATTTAAAGGTCAGTCTTATTTATTTTATCATGACGGATCTTTACCCGGTGGCGGAGGCTTTAAACGTTCGGTTTGCATCGAACCATTTAATTTTAATCCCGATGGATCGATTCCCAGAATTAACCGCACCAGATCTGGTGTACTGAAAAGTGCTGCAAACCTGGATCCTTTCAGCCGCGTTGAAGCTGAAACCATCGCCTGGTCTGAAGGTATAAAAACAGCCACAGATAGTTTAACAGGCGCTATTTATGTATCCAATATTGATGATGGGGATTATATTAAAATACGTAGTGTAGATTTTGGCAAAGGTGCAGCTAAGTTTGAAGCTACTGTCGCCGCACTGTCTTCAAAGGGAAATATAGAACTGCGTGCAGACAGTTTAAACGGCAAACTATTGGGCAATCTGGAGGTAAAATCAACCCAGAGCGTCCAGGACTGGAAATCGCAACTTTGTAAAACAAACCAGATCAGTGGTATACACGACCTGTATTTGGTTTTCAAAGGTGAGGGTAACAACCTGTTTAATTTCGACTGCTGGCGTTTTATGCGTTGACAAATAAGTTGTTTTCATCACCTTGAAGTTGCGAATATCAGAAACAGCTTCAACCTGTTCCAAACTTAAATTTTTCAATTAAGCGCTATTGTTCTGATTAGGTAAATAATGCTTGCGCTATTTGATTATTGGTACGGAAAACAAAGATCATGGAAAAAACTAATAAACGTTAATATAACATTTAAAAATTTTTCCTAATTTTCAGTTTTTAAAACTGACCTGATCAATCTAATCCAAACAAACTTATTCTGCTGTGATGAATATATCCAAATTTTTAACCATAAATTACTATAAAGGCATTTTAATGGCAATGGCATTCGTGGCCAGCCACATGTTCTCTTTTGCCCAGGATTTGAACGTTACCAGTCCGGATCAAAAATTAATGGTTAAGCTTTATGTAAACGAGGGTAAACTTTATTACAATGTAACATTACAGGGAAAAGAAATGATTGAGCGGTCTCCTTTGGGACTTCGCGGAAGCCAGATGGATCTATCATCTGGTCTGAAACTAACTGGTAAGCAATCCAGAAAAATAGATGAGCACTATAATGAACCTAAAATCAAAATCAGTAGTGTAAACTATCAGGCAAACGAGTTGATCTGCAAGTTTGAAAATGCAGCAAAAAATCAGCTTGAAGTGGTATTCCGGGTGAGCAACAATAACATTGCCTTCCGGTATCAGGTACCGCAGACCGGTGAACCTGCAAACTTTGTTATTGAAGAAGAATTGAGCGGATACAAATTCCCGGAAAATACCACTACATTTTTAACTCCCCAAGCTACCCCGATGATAGGTTGGATGAAAACCAAGCCTAGCTACGAAGAGGAATACAATCCCGATCAGGCCATGGGCATCCCGTCAAAATATGGTGTAGGCTATACTTTTCCTGCGCTTTTTCATTTAGGAAACGATGGCTGGGTATTGCTATCCGAAACGGGGGTGAATTCACTATACTGTGGATCAAAGCTAAGCGAAGGGACTAAAGATGGCCATTATAAGATTGCTTTCCCTGAACCTGGTGAAAACAATGGAATGGGCCGTGCAAATCCAACGATTCCGCTTCCGGGCAATACGCCCTGGCGCACCATAACCGTTGGCAGCACCTTAAAACCTATTACTGAAACAACCATCCCTTTTGATGTTGTTGAGCCGCAGTACAAGGCTTCAAAAGAATACACTTTTGGACGTTCAACCTGGAGCTGGTTGTTATGGCAGGACCCCAGCATTAAATATGATGATCAAAAAACGTTTATTGATCTGGCAGCTTCAATGGGTTATGAATTTGCGCTAATTGATGGTGGCTGGGAAAAAAATATCGGCTATAATAAAATCGAAGAATTGATCGCCTATGCAAAAACCAAAGGTGTTGGCATATTTTTGTGGTACAATTCCAACGGATTCTGGAATGATGCTCCTCAGGACCCTAAAAATCGCATGAACACAGCTTCAGCAAGAAAGCAGGAAATGGCGTGGATGCAGCGCATGGGTGTTAAAGGAATTAAAGTGGATTTCTTTGGTGGCGACAAGCAGGAAACGATGAAGCTGTATGAAGACATCCTTTCTGATGCCAATACCTTCGGATTAACAGTAATTTTCCATGGCTGCACGTTGCCCAGAGGCTGGGAACGTATGTATCCTAATTACGTAGGGAGTGAGGCAGTATTAGCATCAGAAAATCTGATATTCGGGCAACATGCCAATGACAATGAAGCGTTCAATGCCAGCCTTCACCCTTTTATACGGAATGCTGTAGGTGCTATGGAATTCGGACCTGTCCTCTTAAACAAGCGCCACAATAAAACAAATGATGGTGGTACGATCAGAAAAACTACCGAAACCTTTCAGATTGCCACTGCTGTACTTTTCCAGAGCCCGGTACAAAATTTTGGGATCACCCCAAATAACCTTACCGATGTTGCACCCCACATCATCGATTTTATGAAAAAAGTGCCTACTACCTGGGATCATACGGTTTTTATTGACGGATATCCCGGAAAATATTGTGTACTGGCACGCCGTCATGGCGATACCTGGTATATCGCAGCCATAAACGCTGAAACCACAGCGAAAACGATAACCGTTTCGCTACCGATGTTATCGGGTACGGACATCGCCTTGTATACAGATGCCGACGATCGGTCACCACAGATAAAACAGGTGAAATTAAACAAGGCAAAACAATTAAAAGTAAAACTTTTGCCGGGCGGGGCAAATGTAATCGTAGCCAAATAAATTATTATTGGGCCACCATCTCACTGAAGCAAAATTGAATTAATTCTTTTAACGCTCATCACTAGGGATAATTTATACTATAAAAATCAATGTAATGACTGTTATATTTTAATGAACTGTCGTTGAAAAAAGGCTGTCCCGACTTTTCCAGATAACAATCCTTATGGCAATATCACTAGTATAAAAGCCTGCCTACCTACCTGCAGCAGGAAGGCCTCGCCATTCCTGCTCAGCAGTAATAATTATGCTATTGGATGCTGTTCATAGTAGCATAGCTGAAGCATCTGTTCCAAGTTAAGCTTTCCCAAAAGCACTTTATTTTAAGTTTAAACAGCCAAGTTTAAAAGACTTTTAGCGTTAACGCCTGTAAAATTTTTCCTATACCCGCAATCGCTTTCTAATTAGATACTTAAAACCCTAAACCTTTGAGGAGTATTTTTTTATGTAACGAACTTGAAACATTTGCATTTAGCGACTGTTAATCCTCCAATAAAAAATGAACAACATGAATAATAATTTTACAAAATCTACGATGTTGATTGCCTTATTAAGCTTATCAACTCAACTGTTTGCGCAGGAAACACCAACAACCTCAGAGCGGTTCGGCAAACAATCTTTGAGAACATGGAGTGTTGGAGCACATGGCGGTATCCTCAGCCAGAATACATTTCTAGGTAGAGGGAGTGTTAAAGCCAGAGAATTTAAAAGCATTGGTTACGGTGCCTTTATCAAAAAACAAATTTTGCCGGCATTAGGCCTACAGGCCGATTTTCTTCGCGGAGAAATCAAAACTTTAAACAGCACCAGCACAATTGAACAGGTGAACAGCATCAACTGGTCTGGTTCCCTTACAGCAGTATTAAATATTGCAAACTTTAGTCTGAATACGCAGAATGCGGTATTGATCCCTTATGTTAAGGCAGGTGCCGGATACATGTCATCCGATTCAAAAGTAGCAAATGTTGATGTATTTACCGAAAGAGAAGGATGGTATATCCCAACAGGCGTTGGATTTAAATTTGGAGTAGCCAAAGGGATCAATATTGATTTGGGTTACGACATTAATTTCATTAAATCTTCTCCTACTGTTAAAAATGCCTATAACGAAAGCAGATTTTCTTATGCGCATGCAGGATTGGAATTTGCGCTTGGAAACAAAGAAAATTCTCAATTGCAAAACTATAGTGCGGTTGCAGACCTGAGAAAACAAAGTGCAGAAGAAAGTGCCGAATTAAGACGAGCATTATCTACCGCTGAGCAAAATGCCGCAAGAGACCGTGAGCAATATGCCAAAGATTTAGGCGATGATGATAATGATGGCGTGGCAAACAAATTTGACAAATGCCCTGGAACTGCTGCTGCAACAGTTGTAGACGGATCAGGATGCCCGATAGCCGTTACACAAACCGTTATTAAGGAAACAACTGTAGTTACTGAAGCAGATCGCAAAATTGTAAGAGATGCCATTTCGAATCTTGAATTTGATTTAGGTAAATCAACTATCCGTGCAAAATCTTACACCACATTAAATCGTGTTGCTGCATTATTAATGGAGAAAAATTTCAGCTTGAAATTAGCTGGCCATACCGATAATACAGGTGGCAGAGAATTAAATCTTCGCTTATCTAAAGAAAGAGCTGAATCTGTTAAAGCTTATCTGGTTTCTCAAGGTGCAAATGCATCCAGAATCGAGGCAACAGGTTATGGCCCTGATCAACCTATAGCAAGCAATAAAACTGCAGCAGGCCGTCAGGAAAACCGTCGAGTAGAATTCACATTATATTAATTTTTATAAACAATCAATCATGAAAAATTTTTTAGCAACAGTAATTATTTCTGCAACTACCATTTTTGCGGCAAATGCACAGATCCAAAAAGGCAACGTAATGGTTGGCGGAAACTTAACCAACATTAACCTTGGTTTGGATGATCCAAAAATATTCAGTGTAGACATTACCCCAAAGGCAGCCTGGTTTATTCAGGATAACGTTGCAGTGGGTGGTTATGTAAATTTCGGTTTAAAAACAGCAAAAAATTCAAGTACTACAACCAGTTATGGCGTTGGTGCATTGGGCCGTTATTACACTGGAAAAGATGTTGAGGTGTTACGCCATGGACGTTTATTTGCAGAAGCTACTGTTGGTATCGGCGGTGTTAATGTGAGCAACGGCGGTGGTAACACAAACGGATTAAACTTAAGTGTTGGTCCGGGTTTTGCCTATTTCATTACACCAAATATTGGTCTTGAAACATTGTTAAAATACAATGGACTGGTTGGTTTTGGAAGCGCAACGACCCAAAATAACCTGAATCTTTCTTTCGGATTTCAGATTTATTTGCCGGGACAAAGAGCGGCTAACAAAGTTAAAAGAGACATCAATAACTAAAACTAAAAATAAAGAAGCTGCTTTCCTCCGAAAGTGGCTTCTTTTCTAAAGGACTAAAATCATTTACGACATCTAACCAATATCATAAATTATGGAACATAAAATTCATACCCTGGGCGACAAGTCCGCAATCGGATTTATCAGCCGTTTATCCTGGAGCGCAATTATTTCAGGCGTACTCATTGCTATCGCAGTTCAACTTCTCCTTAGTTTTTTAGGCCTGGGCATTGGCTTTGGCAGCATCAATCCGCTGGAGGAAGCTAAACCATTTAGTGGCCTTGGCACCGGAGCATTAATCTGGTGGATTATTACCATGCTAATCTCTGTATTTACTGGTGGTTGGGTAGCTGGTTGGTTTTCGAATCACATCCAAAGAACAGACCTGATTCTGCATGGGTTACTGACCTGGTGTTTGTTAACTTTCCTCAACATGTATTTAATCACTTCTTCAGTTGGAAAAGTTATCGGAGGAGTGGGTACCGTAATCACCAAAGGATTTTCACTTGCCGGAGAAGGGATTAAGGCTGCTGCACCAGAAGCCGGAAATATGATCAAAGACCAGTTAAACGTGGACGAAAATACTTTCAGTAAAATGAAACAGGAGGCGCAATTGTTATTGAAGCAGACGGAGAAGAAAGAACTACAGCCTGGCGCACTTAATAAAAAATTAGATAAAGCAGCAAGCCAAGGAAAATCGACTGGAGAGGATGTTCTCGAAAATCCGCAGGAAGCTCAACAGAAAATAGATGCCCTGTTCTCTAAATTGTTTTCTGAAAACGATTCTACTTTTAATGCTGTTGATAAAGAGGCATTGGTTAATGTGGTTAAAAACAGAACCGGAAAAAGCCAGGCAGAATCTGAACAGATTGTGGACAACTGGATCAGTACGCTGAAAACAGCAAAAGAAAAGGTTAAAGAAGTAAAAGCCCAGGCAGAAGCAAAAGCCAGAGTAGTTGGTGATGAAATGGCGTCTGCACTGTCCAAATTCGCAATATTCTCTTTTATTGGAATGATATTGGGTGCAGTGAGCGCGGCATTTGGAGCCATTGTAGCTTCCCAAAAACGAGTTAAAACAATCGAAATCAGAGAAGAAAGAATTTAACCAAATTATCTAAGCAATGACTACAGGAAAAAAAATCGGAACCATTGCAGCAGTTATTTGCCTTGTGTTGGTTATCGGCTTGATCTATTACAATTACTTTTTTGTCTTTGGCGAAGGAGTAAAAGCCGGGGAGCTGAATTACATCGTTAAAAAGGGATATATTTTCAAAACCAATGAGGGGAAACTCATTCAAAGCGGCGTTCGTTCCAGACAAATGGGCACGTTGGAAAACAATGAATTCGAATTTTCTGTAACCGATGAAAGTATAGCTAAACAAATGATGGGAAACAGTGGCAAATTTTACGAACTGCACTATAAGGAGTATAAAAGTAGCCTACCCTGGAGAGGATTTAGCAGATATGTGGTAGATAGCGTTTATGCAGCTAAAGATGTTCAGAGCAGATAAGGCATAGCCAATAATTACAGAAATATTAATTTTAAAGACTAAAACAATGGACAAATTAGAATTAAAAGGCACCTGGAACGAACTTAAAGGAAAAGTTAAACAGGCCTACGCAGATTTAACCGAAGACGATTTGAAGTATGAGGAGGGAAAAGATGATGAACTTTATGGCAAACTGCAACAAAAGACGGGCAAGACCCGTGAACAAGTTATAGACTGGTTAAAATCTTTGTAACGAAGAACCCTAAGCATATCATCATTCGATAACTATCGGATGCGAGAAGGCTTTTTAACCGACGAAGCAACCTTTATGGCACGTATGCCATGAGAGATTGCTTCGTCATTCCTTTTTATAGTAAAAATCTTATTTTGAAGTCTGTAAATTGTAGCTTAGCTTCCCAAAGTTTCGGTAAAAGTGCCGAAGGATGAGACTTTATGAAAAGTAAAATCCAGCAGTTAAGGCCAGAATTTTATTTCTTTTTCCGTCATTCCCGCGTAGGCGGGAATCTTAAAGCGCTATGCAATAGCCTTAGGATTCCCAATTTAATTAGGAATCATGACGTATCAAAATATAATTGCCTCAGTGAGCCAACGTAAATCTTTTTGATACAGCCACATTTGTATACTTCTTAAAGCTGAGCACGGGCTAAGCTCAAAGTGACAAATTATACATATAATCACTTATAAACAACATTTTAACCATTCCACCTTCGGTGAAAATTGGGTTAGCCTAACCGGCTTAATCACATGGTTCATCAGACATAGAATTAGAAACCGGTAAGCACATAAGAGGTCATAAAAATAAATGCACTTATAATACCAACCAAAAGCATTGGGGATTGGCATAGCCTACTTTACACCAACAATCTATTCTTTTTTCTTCTGGATAATCTTAAAATCACTAAACGATGCATAACCAGAAATGTCTCCGTAAGTAGCATGATAAACACCAACTTCTAAAACACTACTCATATCATCTCTTTTTACCGGACTGCCCGGAAGGTTATTCCAATCCTTTCCATCCTGGCTGCCACGCATAAAAAACAGATTGCCTTGCCGTTGTATTTGTAAATGACGATAAAAATTCCATCCGGATTGGTTATTCAATTGTTTACGTTCTCCGGAACGTAAATCAGTAACGATGTTTCCAATACCCCAGCCTGTCATCACCCCATTTTGTAAAAGCTTAGTCGTCCCAGCCGGTTCTTTAACCATTAAACCACCTTCGTTTGCACCATAGGCTTTCCTTTGGGTCAACCCCAGCATATCAGATAGCACTAATTCGGCCGTAAAATCGCCTTCTACCTGGTTGTAAGCAAATGGTCCTGTAGCCATTGATCCATCCCAGAATGTATTGTGCGACACCAACTTCAATACCCCAGAATACTGAGAAACGGTGTCCGCATTTCCGATCAAACCATCCCAGGAAGTACCTTTCAAAGCATCTGCTCTTGCCGGGACCGATGAGGCTGATCCTTTTTGCTTTCTGATTACAAAAAGTGAAGAATCTGTGGTAACCGTAGCGGGCAACGAGGGTTGGGTAACATTTCCAAAGTTATCTCTAACCTTTACGGTGTAAGCAAAACGCTTTTGGGGTGAAACAGAAAAATCAGTATAATCTGAAGAACGTAACCATTTACGGACACTTTTATCCTTATCACTTTTAAAAAGGTATTCAAAATTGGTGCCCGGCAAAGCTGGTTTATTTGCGGTCATGTAAACCATATTTGGTGTAACAGCTGATGGCTTAGCAGCAAAAGATGCATTGATGAGATTGTTATGTAGTGTCTGTTTCCAAAAATTAAACTCCCGCACACAGCCATGATCATCAAGACCATAATTGAATACAGCAATAGCAGCTATGGCTATTGAAGTTCCTTCGGTTGCCGATCCAATTAAAATATGCTGATTTTTTTGAGGATTAGGACTATTAATACTTCCAGCTGCCCTACCATTTACAATTATCCTAAATTTTCCCTTGTTATAAGTGCAGACGACCTGCTGCCACTTTCCGTTGCCTGGTATCCTTGCCGTTTTACGCCCTAAAAATAAATCTGTTTTTACCCCAGCGTTAGCGTATAATGAAAAAATGGCACTGAAAGGTTTAGAAAAGTCTAGTGTTTTGGCCAGTTCATTGCCGAGAAGCAGTTTACCTTCACTACCCAATCTCACCGCCATTTTCCCGTTAACATCAGCAACTTCTGCCTTACCCCTACTTACAAGTTTGCCTAAAGCAGCTCCGTTGTTAATCCACTGATCTAAATTACCATAGTCGAGATCTTTCGCCTCAACATGTAACACGGTATTATTTTGCAGTCCTTTTTTATAGGCGGCTTTAATTTCATCATGGCTTAACGGCACATCATAAATTTTTAACGAAGCCAATGCACCAGAAAATCCTGCACTTCCATCTTCATTTCCACCGATGAGAAAGTGTTTGAGGTTATTGATAAAAAGCATCCTCCTTTCACTCCTATCCAATTCTCCATCTACATAAATCCGTTCCATTGTACCATCAAAAACCATGCTGATCAGATGCCATTCATTAGCTTTTGGCAAATGTTTGTATCCTAAATCTGCCCATCCCAGGTGGGTTACTGCACCCGCAGTTTTACTATTCCCATAACCAACGGCAGCATTACTTAAATTAACCCCTCCCCGCTCTGTCCAAGAAATAATGGTTTCTTCTTTATCAATCTCTGGATTTAAAACCCACATACTTATACTAAAGCTACTGTTTCCGAGTAGCGATTTTGGTGCAGAAACGGAAGAAGTCAGGCGCTCCTGGCCTGTAAAAAGCAATGCTTTTTTGCCTCCGATCATTGCTGTAATGGGTTTAATTATTCCACCGGCCAAAAAGTAACCACCCAGCTTGCCTTTATTTTGAACATTTGCTACTACGGTGCCTGTCCGGAGATTATCCAATGCCAGGTCTGCCAATAAACCTTTTGGTTCAAATACATTTAAGGGTTGCCATTTTTTAACCTGGGTATACATTATCGGATGATATTCCGCATTATCAAAGACCTTAATATTCCATATGGCTTTATTCAATCCCGGATATTCGGTATGTAAAACCATTGTACGCAGGTACCTCGCCTTAACATCCCCGAAATCAATCATCGGGCTTCCATGTTGGGTATTTTTACTGCGATCGGCATATGTTTTCCATGTTTTCCCGTCAACCGAATACATTATTTTATATTGATAATACCAGGTGGCATATTCAAACTGCGTATGAACACTTTTAACAGGATATACTTTTCCCAAATCTACCTGCACCCAGGCAGGGCCTACATTGCTATTACCTTTCCATAAGCTTCCATTATTGTCATCAAAGGCGAATTCTGGTTTAAAATTTTCATCATAGTTAGAAGAGGCAGATGCTTTTTTACCCTGTGCTAAATTTGGATGTGGATTGTCATCTTTAGCCAGATAACCGATTCCGGTGTGAGTAGGCACAATCTTCAGAATATTCCCTTCATCATCAAACAGCATTTTATCAGCAGCAACCTGCCTGTGGTAACCGCCATCATTATGCGGATTATTGTGTCGGTGATAAACCAGGTAAAAATCATCACCCTGCTGCAAGACAGATTGGTGGCCTGGTCCATGCACTGTTCCATCTTGATTGGTAGCTAAAATGGGGTTATTGGCACCATATTTAAAAGGCCCCATGGGATTGGTTGCAGTTGCATATTGAACCCTGTATGTGCCATCTTCACAATATCCTGATGAATAAGTCAGATAATAAATTCCTTTTCTTTTAAACACAAAGGGGGCTTCAAAAAAATCTTTTGCATCGGTATTGGGAATCTGGGCCAGCCTGGAAAAGGATTTCATGTCTTTGTTTAGAAGGCCAACACCACAGCCATGGTTGGGATAAATTCCCCAGGTGCCCCAATACATATAATACTGGCCATCGTCATCCTTAAAAGTCTGCCCATCAAGCGTAATCACATTTGGCACCATAAAATTAGATACAATGGGTTTGCCTTTAGGCAAAAGCGATGTCCAGGGACCAACAGGGCTATGAGAGGAGGCACCAAAAATCTCAACAGGCTGGCAATAGTACAGATAATATTGACCATCGGCACCCTGGGCTACATCCGGCGCCCAGTAATAGTGCGTGGTTGGCCAGTTCATATCCTGCATGGTCCAATTCACAAAGTCTTTAGATGTCCATACCTGGGAAGGACCGAAACCACCACCATTACCATCTGTTGTAGCATATATGTAATAAGTATCTCCAAACTTCTTTACCGTTGGATCTGCAAAATAGCCCGGTATAATCGGATTTCCGTGTACCACAGCCTCCTTTGCAGATTGCGCCAGTACCATTTGAAAAGCAGAACACAGTAGAAATAAAATGAATGGCTTTAGATATTTTTTCTTCATGGTTAAGTGTTACGTCAGCATTTTTGGAAACAGCTGTTATGGGTCAGCATGTAAATATAAATGAAGTACGATCCAGATTACCGTTGTATATTAATCCATAGTATCAATATTTTAACCTTTCCCATTTTTAATACTCCAATATTTAAAATATTCTCTTATCCGGAGGGGAAAACAAAAGCGATCCAAGAGAATCAATTCACCTCACAATTGGGCATTACTTTGCATTGTCAACATAAAATAAGGTTAAAATATGCACAATACCTGCAATTTCCAGGGCTTCGTCTATTGCTCTTTTTGTTTAATTTTATCAATTATGAAAATTTACAAAGTCTTCCGCTCCATGTCATACCTTGCTGTTTTTATAGTAACAGGCAACACGGCTCTGGCACAAAATGGTGATCAAATCCTTGATGGCATTGGCGAAACGGCCATGAGTGCCAGATATGAACTTAAAGGTGATTTAAAGGATTGGTCCAGAAATCGTTTTAATGCAGATTTCATTGGAGGTCAGCCGCAATTTGCACAAGACAGTCGCTTCGGAAAAGTACTTTCTTTGCCGGGAACTACCGGAACTTATGTAAGTATCCCTGCGGGAGCATTAACAGATGTTGAATCCATCAGCATAACCAGTTGGGTTTTGCTTAAAAGCGACCGTTCGGAACAAAGCTTTTTCGACTTTGGCCAAAGCGCCGATAAACATCTTTCCTCACAACTTAACAGTAAACAGATTGGTCAGGGTTTTCTTGCTATGATCCAAAATGGAAAGCAATCAAGTATAATCACAAAGGGAGCTGCTCCTGCGCTTAACCAATGGGCGCATCTGGCTATTGTGGTTGATATCCCTTCAAAATCTATGACCAGTTACCTTAACGGTAAAAAAGTTGCTGAAGCAAAAGATCTCAGCTTTGATCTTACTGCAATTTTTGGTCAGCACAAATCGGACAAGAAATTGCTGAACCTTGGCAAAGCCCTATCAGCTAAAAACACCGAATTGAATGCTTTAATCCATGATTTCAGGATTTACCGGGTACCTTTAAGTGCAAATCAGATTGTTTCCATTTATCACCACGAACAAAATGAGGCCAACGAAACGACAGTAAACACTTCGGCCAAAACAGATGATAACCTGCAACATTTTCCTGCAGATGCCTCCCAATTATATATCAAATATCTAACTCAGGTAAATGATATTGATGTAACAACGAGTGTAGGTAATCTTCCCCGATTACCAGGTGCTATTGCCGGAACTTATCAAGCAGGTAAAACCGGCCCCATGGTAAAGGTAATCTGGCCAAACCCAACAGATAATTCGACAGTTGCCCAACCGGGAAATTATACCATTACCGGTTATGTACCAGGAACAAACTTTAAGCCGAAAGCACAGGTAAAGGTAACCGCGACCGACAAAGAAGCAACACCTGCTATCAAATTACTGCCTTTTGCCCTGAACCAGGTAACGCTTAAGACTGATCATGAAGGACATGATACGAAATTTATTGAAAACAGGGATAAATTTATCCGGACATTGGCCAAAACAGACCCTAATTCGTTCCTGTATATGTTTCGTCATGCATTTGGTCAGAAACAGCCCGCCGGTGCGAAACCACTTGGCGTATGGGATAGCGAAGATACTAAATTACGGGGGCATGCTACCGGGCATTATTTAAGTGCTATAGCACAAGCTTATGCAGGCGCAGGTAATGATAAAGCATTGCAGAAAATTTTCGCCGATAAAATGGAGTATATGGTAAATACACTCTATACGATATCTCAATTATCCGGAAAACCTCAAAAAGCGGGCGGCGCTGCTGTTGCAGATCCATTAGCCATTCCTTTTGGTCCTGGAAAAACGGCCTATGATTCTGATATTAGTGAAAAGGGAATCAGAAGGGATTACTGGAATTGGGGAAAAGGATTCATCAGTGCCTACCCGCCAGATCAGTTTATCATGCTGGAAAACGGCGCTAAATACGGTGGGCAAAACAATCAGATTTGGGCACCTTACTATACTTTACATAAAATCTTAGCCGGGCTGATTGATATTTACGAGGTTAGCGGGAATAAAAAAGCACTTGAAATTGCAACCAATATGAGTGACTGGGTATATACCCGATTAAGCCATTTACCGCAACAAACCTTAACCAAAATGTGGAATACCTATATTGCGGGCGAGTTTGGTGGCATGAATGAATCAATGGCGCATCTCTACAGGATCACCGGTAAAGAAAATTACCTAAAAACAGCACAGCTTTTTGACAACATCCGTTTGTTTTATGGCGATGCCGCACATAGCAGTGGCTTAGTTAAAAATGTAGATCTCTTCCGTGGCCTTCACGCTAATCAGCATATTCCTCAGATTGTTGGTAGTATGGAACTTTATCGTGTATCAAACCAATCAGATTACTTTAAAATTGCTGATAACTTCTGGCATAAAGTCGTAAATAATTATATGTATAGTATAGGCGGTGTTGCTGGTGCAAGAAATCCGGCCAATGCAGAGTGTTTTATTGCACAACCGGGAACCTTGTACGAAAATGGATTTTCTGAAGGTGGGCAAAATGAAACCTGCGCCACTTACAATATGCTTAAACTTACAGGAGATCTGTTTCTATTCGAACAAAAAGCAGAATTAATGGACTACTACGAACGGGCTTTATATAATGACATTTTAGCCTCTGTAGCAAAAGATAATCCCGGAAATACTTATCACATCTCACTTAGGCCAGGTGCTGCAAAACAATTCAGCAACGATGACATGACCGGATTTACCTGTTGCAATGGTACCGCATTAGAAAGCAGTACCAAATTGCAGAATTCTATTTATTTTAAAGATCAGCATAATCAATCTTTATATGTTAATCTTTTCATCCCGTCTGTATTAAACTGGTCCGAGCGAAAAATTAAAATTGAACAAACTACCAGCTATCCAAAATCAGATCAAACCCGTTTAACCATCAACGGTAATGGTCAATTTGACCTGTACGTGCGGGTTCCGGGATGGGCAACAAAGGGTTTCTTTGTGAAAATTAATGGTCAGCAACAAAAGTTAAACGCAGTTCCGGGAACTTACCTTAAAATTTCCAGAAACTGGAAATCTGGAGACCAGGTTGATTTAACAATGCCTTTTCAGTTTCATTTAGATCCGGTAACGGATCAGCAGAATATTGCGAGTTTGTTTTATGGGCCTATTCTTCTTGCCGCCCAGGAGCCAGAAGCAAGAAAAGACTGGCGTAATGTTGTCCTTAATGCCGATGATTTGGGGAAAACCATTAAAGGCAATCCATCCAAACTGGAATTTACCATAGACGGAGTTTTGTTTAAACCATTTTATGATAGCTACGGAAGGCACTCGGTTTACCTGGATGTGACCTTAAAATAAGCATTTGGGGAAACAGCTCAGATCGAAATGATAACAGTTACCTTAATACAAATAAATTATTAATACACGGGGAGGAGGTTAAAAGTTCAAGTTACCGCATGGAGCCCTTGGGCTATAGCCTTTGTCCTTGTGTATTAAAACGATATACAACTTATTAACAAATCATTAAACACCAATAAATCTGCAACATTCATCCTGGCTGGAAAGGCCTTGATAACCGATTTGGAAGCCTATTTTTTGGGGTACCAGAAAAGCTTAAAAAAAATAAACGTTACAAATACGCTAAAAATACAGCTACTTTATTTTTTTATTTAATAAGTGTTACTACATTCGTGCCGACATCTTATGAAATTAAACGCTGGTGAGTTAATCAAACATAACTTTGTAGCGTAACTTTTTTGAATGCCAACTGCCTCAATTTTGCAATTAAGGTTTTTTATGCTAACCAAATTTATTAAACAGATGAAAGATGTTTCAGAGGAACTAGAACTTTTGTTGCGCGTAGCTGATGGTGATCGTCTCGCGTTTAATTTGTTGTATAAAAAATATCTTCAAAATTTAAGAAAATTTGTGGCTTCGATTGCCGGCAATACCGATTTAGCAGATGAGCTTGTGCAGGACATCTTTGTTAAAATATGGCTCAACAGAAAAAACCTGTCCGCTATCGGATCTTTCAAACCTTACCTCTACCGTTGTGCACGCAACCTTTTAATTGATCATATCAGAAAGTCGAAGACGCAAATCAGGATAAAAGAAGTGTCAAAAACCCTTGAAGGCGAATATTCCATCAGTACAGACGATCATTTAATTTATGCGCAAACCTTAAGCCATCTGCACAGCGGCATTAACCTGCTCCCCGAAAAAAGAAAGCAAATTGTTGAGCTAAAAATAAACGATGACCTTTCTCTTGATGAAATTGCATTACAGTTAAAAATATCAAAATCGGTGGTCAAAAAACAGCTCTATACTGGGATGGCTTTTCTGAGAAATCACCTGAAACATTTTTACAGGATTGCACCTTTTATTTCTTTTCTATATTTTTTTCTTTAACGAGGGGGCCTTTTTCTTTTCACATCCGTCTTAGCAGATATGGAAAGAAAGGATGTTGAGCAACTCAAGCAGAAATTAATTCAAGGTGAATTGACCGAGCCTGAACAGCAGGACTTTTTTAATTGGTTAAAACAATTGGATGAGCCTGAGCTGAATGCATTCATGCAGGCATATTGCGCATCATTCGAACAAAAAACCGACAGTTTAGCAGGAGAACAGCACGGAGATTTAGCAAGCAAAATCGAAATGCGTTTAGATGCTTTAGCGGTTGCCAATACATCTTACTGGAAACGTTCAGCTTTTAAACTCATGGCCACAGCGGCTGTATTGGCGCTGATCTGCTCTTTTATATTTTTGTATTATGTTCATTTAAACGGGAACAAACACACCACACTCTCCACAAAAACTACCATCCCACATGCAAAACCTATTTATGGCGGAAGCGACAAAGTAATGCTTATCCTTTCCAATGGTAAACGTATTGACGTAAATAACTTTACAAAAGGGCAACTCGCTGTAGAAAATGGTTATTCTATTGAAAAGCAAAGCAATGGTCTTTTAAAATATAGAAAAATCAACACAACTGCCGCTTTGGCATCTGGTAACTCGAACACGATTGTAACACCCCGTGGCGGACAATACTGCGTTAACCTTCCTGACGGGAGCAAGGTTTGGATGAATGCGGAAAGTAAATTAACTTATCCGGTAGTATTCTCAGGCAATATCAGAAAAATCGCCCTGCAGGGTGAAGCTTATTTTGAGGTAGCCCACAATCCGAAAAAACCATTTATCGTTGATTTTCAAGGTTCAAACGTAAAAGTATTGGGGACCCATTTTAATATCTGCGCATATGGTGATGGCGAAACGCCTAAAACAACTTTGCTACAGGGCTCTGTAGAGGTGAGTACCGGTGACCGCAAAAAGATAATCTTACCTGGCCAGCAGGCCATCTCAAATAAGGATATTAGTATTGTTCATGTTGACACCAACCATGTGATGGGCTGGAAAAACGGAAATTTTTCATTTGAACATGAGCGCATCAGTACGGTGATGGGTAAAATATCACGATGGTATGATGTTGATATAAAATATCAGGGTGAAGTAACGCAAGAGGAATTTATTGGTTCGATTCCAAAATCCAAAAATTTGGAAGAAGTGCTTCACAGACTGGAGTTGACCGGATTGTTACACTTTAAAATCAAAGGAAGGAGCGTGACTATTATGCCATAACCTTACAAAACAGGCTGGCCCATCCGTGAAACAAAAGCCAGAGTGCTAGGAACACTCTGACCTGATGTTTGGATCGCCACCAAGTAATCTAACAATAGTACAACCAAGTATAAACCCAAACATTCAAATATATGAATTATTATGCATCACGCGTAAGTAGGCTCCTGGCCTATCTGCGTAAACCGCTACTGGTTATGAAATTAACATGCCTACTATTAGTTTCCTTAATGCTACAGCTCTCTTTGGCCAGTAATGGACAAACGGTTACACTTTCGAAAAAGAATGCAGCTGTTGAAAAAATTTTCAAGGAAATTGAGCGCCAAACCGGTTACCAGTTTTTGTATACCAGGCAAATGCTTAACGGAACCCACCCGGTGAGTATCGAAATTAATAAAATGAGTTTGGCTGAGGCGTTGGATCTTTCGCTAAAATCTCAACCCATCAGCTACAAGCTTGAAGATCATATTATCATCATTCAACGGAGAGCAATAGTTGAACCCACTACAAATAAAACAGCCGAAATCGTCGTTACAGGAAAGGTTACTGATGAGGCCGGTCTTCCAATCCCTTCTGTGAGCATTAAAATTAAAGGCACCAATACAGGTGTGCAGACAGCACCCAATGGAACCTACAGCCTTAAGGTGGCTAATGGCAGCGAAACTTTGGTTTTTAGCTCAATAGGCTTTACCACACAGGAAATAGCAGTTAACAACAGAACTGAAATCGATGTTAAGCTAAAGGCAGAAGCTAATAACTTAACGGATGTAGTGGTAATCGGATATGGATTGCAACGTAAAGGTGATGTAACCAGCTCCGTAGCTAGTGTTAAAGCCGAGAATTTTGTAAAATCGCCTGTATTAGATGCAGGTCAGTTAATCCAGGGCAAAGTAGCTGGACTAACTGTTAGCACGCCAAGCGGCGACCCTACTGCCGGCAGCCAGATCAGGCTTCGGGGCAATAATACACTCTTTGGCGCCAATGCCGATCCACTCGTTATTGTAGATGGTGTACCAAGCAGTCTTAAACTGGTAGCACCAGAAGATATTGAATCGGTAGATGTCTTAAAAGATGGTTCTGCAGCAGCCATTTATGGGGTACGCGGTACCAATGGTGTAATTATTATTACCACGAAGAGATCTTCAGGAAAGAACAGCAATGTAGTAGAATATAGTGGCTCTGTAAGTACCCAAATTATTGCCCGAAAACTCAATATGCTTACTGCCGATGACTACCGCAGGCAAATTGCCGAAGGAACACGTCTTCCGTCATTCGATCTTGGTGCAACTACAGATTGGTTAAAAGAGATTTCGAACAAAACACCCATTACCAACATCCACAATATTACTTTCCGTGGAGGTAACAGCCAAACCAATTACCTGGCTACCGTAAACTACCGCTATTTTAACGGAATCTTTAAAAAATCTGACAACGCTACGCTAACGGCTAGAGCAGACATCAATCATTCCATGTTTGATAACAAGGTAAAAATCAATATGGGCGTTTTAGTACAGAACAATAAGTACACCCAAACCCAGGATGGTGCCAGTTTCAATGGCAGTGTTTATCGTCAGGCTCTGATCCGTAACCCAACCTCTCCACTTTTTGGCAGTGACGGGCATTATTTTGAAGAACCAAACAATTTTGATTATGATAACCCTGTTGCGCGCCTTTTCGAAAGCACAGGCCTTAACCAAAACACTACACAACGTTTAAATTCTCAGATTACTTACAATCCGATTGCTGATCTTAAATTAAGTGCCTTAGGCTCATACACCAAGTTTGTTTCAAATGGCGGTTATTCAGAATCGAAATTCCACATTTCCAACATCAGAGACAAACTTAATGGCTATGCGTCACTAGGTTCTACTCAAAGTATAGACAGGTTGCTCGAGCTTACGGCCCAATACTCAAAAAAACTGGGCGACCATAGTTTCTCTTTATTGGGCGGATACAGTTATCAGGATAATTCGTACCTGAATTTCTATGAGCGGAATTATGATTTCCCTACAGATGCTTTTGGGTATTATAATATTCAGCAGGGCCGTGGGGCAAACCGCGCGTTAGATGCACTATTGGGAAGTGGCTATGCTGAAACCAACCTCATTGGTTTTTTTAGCAGGTTAACCTATAGCTATAAAGACAGGTACCTGTTAATGGCCTCTTTAAGAAGAGAAGGTGCAAGCCAGCTTTACGGTGCAGAAAAACCTTATGGTAATTTTCCTTCCCTATCTGTTGGATGGAAAATTACCAACGAAGCATTTATGAAAAATCAGACGATTTTTGATGACTTAAAGCTTCGCGCAGGATATGGTGTAACCGGTAACCAGCCGAACGATGGATTCCGCGCTGTGGCGTTATTGGGCTACGGTTCAAATGTATATTCTAATGGCAACTGGATCCAGACACTTGTACCTACACAAAACCCAAATCCGGCTTTACGCTGGGAAGAAAAAAGAGAGACTAATATTGGTCTCGATTTTAGCCTGTATAAAGGAAGAATTACCGGTACGGTTGATGCTTACAATAGAAATTACAATGGTTTGTTATTTGATTACCAGGTGCCTAGCCCACCAAACCTTTTCCCTAGTACAAGAGCGAATGTGGGTACCATGCAAAATAAAGGTATTGAGGCTTTATTAAACATTGTGGCGATACAAAACAAAGATTTTGAATGGACAACAAGCTTCAACTTTTCGACCAACAGAAATAAACTCGTTAGCTTATCTAACGATTTATACCAGGCCACAAACGACTTTTTCACTACCGGAGGAACAGGTCCGCCGGCAACCACTTTTACCAATATTGTGCGCGTTGGAGATAACATCGGAGATTTTTACGGCTTTAAAGTTAAAGGTGTAACGGCTGATGGTCAGTGGATTTATGAAGGTAAAAATGGTGAAGATGTTTCTTACAGCCAGTTCAATCATGCTTTTGAAGACAAAAAGGTACTCGGAAACGGTATTCCTAAATTTACAGGCGGATGGAACAATAACTTCAGGTATAAAGACTTTGATTTAAGCGTTACCATGCGTGGTGCATTTGGTTTCCAGATTCTCAATTTACAAAGAATGTATTATGAGAATACGGGTATTCAGAACTATAACCGACTGGCATCAGCTTACGATCCTGTTCTTGGCACAGCTGTCCTTAATAAAAATATGCCTGTAGAATTTAACAGCTATTATGTAGAAAACGGCGATTTCTGGAAAATTGACAATATTGTTTTGGGTTACACTTTTAACAAGCTAAAAACCAAATATCTTAAAGGTGCACGAGTATATGTTTCCTCATTAAATACTTTTACCATTACCGGTTATAAGGGTTTAGATCCCGAGGTGAACTGGAGTGGCCTGGCACCCGGCAATGATTCTCCAGATAAGTATCCAACTGCCCGTACGTTTACACTTGGTTTTTCTCTTACCCTTTAATCCTTTACATCATGAAAACAAGATATATATTGAGTACTGGCATCATGGCACTTGTGGTCCTGGTGATTAGTTTAGCCTCCTGCACGAAGCTAAAAGACGAAAACTACTCCGCATTTATCCAAAATAAATTTACCCCTAATACCGCTGATGTAGCAGCCCTGGTTGGCGCAGGTTATACGTATTGGAGACCTTTAATGCTGGGAAGAAGTAATAACTCTATCTTTCGTACCAACGAGATTTCCAGTGACGAAGCGGTAATACCTGCCCGCCCTAACGGTTGGGTTGATAATGGGATCTATCGCCGGATGCACGAACACCGATGGACATCTGATGAGGAAAACAGCTACCAGATCTGGAACAATGCCTATGGCGGTATTACTTCATGTAACCGTGTACTTTACCAGATTCAATCCAACCTGATACCAATTACTACCGGTAAAGAGGCTACCATAGCAGAGTTACGAGCCTTAAGGGCATCTTACTACTATGCCCTCTGCGATTTCTTTGGCGGGGTACCTATAGTAGATAAGTTTGATGTACCCTCCGGATTTCTTCCACAACAGAGTACACGTGCGCAGGTGTATGCTTTTATTGTTAAAGAGCTTACCGAAAGCCTTCCAAACCTGAGCAAGGCTAATACCCAGGCTACTTATGGCAAATTTAATTACTGGGCAGCCACTGCCCTGCTGGCTAAAATTTATCTGAATGCTAACGTATATATTGGCACTCCGGCCTATACCCAATGTATTGCCGCATGTAATGAGATCATTGCATCAAACGTATATACACTCGAAGCCAACCAGAAAAGTATTTTTCTTGACGCAAATGAAGGTAGTAAAGAAACCATTTTTGCCATACCCTTTGATGAAAAGTTTACTTCCGATGGTGCCAATGCCTTTACCTTGCACATGGAAACACTTCAACCGGAAAACCAGGCTACCTACAACTTCAAAAACTCGCCCTGGGGCGGAATCTGTGCCACACCACAGTTTGTAAGCACTTTTGACCCGGAAGATAACCGGTTAAAAGACAATTATGTACAGGGACAGCAATATACTGCTTCAGGTGCTGTTTTATTGGGAACGCTTGGCGCCAGTAATGGTAAACCGCTAATCTACATCAATGAGCTTCCGGGTGTTGATCAATCTGACGAGGTACATGGTTTCAGGTTAGGAAAATTTGAATTCAAGCCGGGAGCCCTGGTGGGAATGAACAACGATTTCCCTTTGCTAAGGTATGCAGATGTTTTAATGATGAAGGCTGAATGCCTGTTAAGAACAGGGGATGCTGCTGGCGCGGCTGCACTGGTTACACAGGTTCGTCAGCGATCTTTCCCGAGCAATCCTTCAAAAGCAATTGTAACAGGTAGCCAGCTACTGCAGGGCAGCGTATATAACTATGGCCTTCGCAATCATTTAACGTCTACGGTAGAGGGTGGCGCCGACATTCAGTACGGAAGGTTCCTTGACGAATTGGGCTGGGAATTCAATACAGAAGGACGGCGCAGGCAGGATATGATCAGGTTTGGTGTTTTTACCAAAAAATCCTGGTTATCACACTCGCCTAATGGAGATTATCGTACACTACTGCCCATACCACGTGCAGAGTTAGCTAAAAACCCGAACATAAAACAAAACCCAGGATACTAATCCTTATTACTGAGGCTGTATTGTAACATAGAGAACTGTCATCCTGAGCCTGTCGAAGGATCTCTAATAGGTCTGTGTAAGGCGTTTCGACAAGCTCAACGTGACAAATTCAGAAAAACTACCTTATAATACAGCCTCAAATTATATTAAATATGAAAAGAAAATTTATTGCCGTAATTACATTATTTTTGGGCTATCACATTTCCGTACAGGCTCAATCTTTTCAAAAAACTCCCCAGGGTATCCATACCATTATCCAATCGATGGATGTAGATGTCAGTTTTTATTCGCCGTCTATTGTAAGAGTTTTTAGAAAGCCCGAAGGGAGTCAGCAAAAAAAAGAAAGTCTCTCTGTTATAAAACTTCCTGAACAATTAACACTTGATATTCAAAACAATGGACAAAATGTAACCATTAGCAGTAAATTAATAACTGCAACGGTTAACCTACAAACGGGAAAAGTTTTATTTGAATCGTCAAACGGCAAAAAATTATTTACAGAAAAAGATTATGGCACCCAGTTTACCGCAATAAACGATGCCAGCAACCCAACCTATACGGTTAGACAGGCCTATTTATTAGACAAGGATGAGATTATTTATGGTCTTGGCCAGCAGCAGAATGGAAAATTAAACCAAAGAGGGCAAAAATTACTCCTTAAACAGGAAAACACGAAAGTTGCCATCCCTTTCTTCCAGTCGGTAAAAGGTTATGGCATTTTCTGGGACAACTATTCACCAACTACTTTTACAGATAATATCCAGGAAACTTCATTTGATTCGCAGGTTGGCAACTGCGCCGATTATTATTTTATGTTTGGCGGAGGTGGAGATGGTGTGGTGGCACAAATGCGTTCGCTTACCGGTCAAGCTCCGATGATGCCTTTATGGTCATTTGGTTTCAGCCAATCGCGCGAGCGCTACAAAACCCAGTTTGAACTTGTTGATGTGGTAAAAAAATACAGAAAGTTGAACGTACCACTTGATGGTATTGTACAAGACTGGCAATATTGGGGTAAAGATGATAACTGGAATGCCATGAGTTTCGACCCTACCACTTTTCCAAAACCACAAGCCATGGTAGATAGCGTGCATCAGCTTAATGCCCATCTTTTTATTGTTTCCTGGCCAGGTTTTGCACCAAAAACCCCGCAATACAAAGAGTTTAAATCAAAGAATATGCTCTTAAACTTTGATACTTGGCCACCGGGTGCAAACACAAAACCTTACGATGTATACAACCCGGCTGCCCGCAACATTTACTGGAGCTACCTTAGCAAAGGTATATTTTCACTAGGTATAGATGCCTGGTGGCTCGATTCCACAGAACCAGACCATATTAATGTGAAGGAACAGGATTTCGATCAACCTACCTATTTGGGAAGTTACCGGAGTGTAGAGAACGCTTTCCCGCTTCAGCACACAGGAGGTGTTTATGATCACCAAAGAGCTGCAAGTAATAACAAACGCGTATTACTGTTAACCCGGTCGGCATTTGCAGGTCAGCAGCGGTACGCAACAAATACCTGGAGTGGCGATGTTGGTTCTAACTGGCCTACACTAAAAAAACAGATACCAGCAGCATTAAACTTCTCATTAACCGGATTACCTTATTGGAATGGCGATATTGGTGGTTTTTTTGCGGGAGAATTTGTAAAGGGCGGTGGTGCAAAAAATCCTAATTTTCAGGAGTTGTATAACCGGTGGATGCAGTTTGCAACTTTTACCCCGATGATGCGCTCGCACGGTACTGATATACCAAGAGAAATCTATCAGTTTGGCACAAAAGGAGATCGGGCATTTGATATCCAGGAGAAGTTTATCAACCTCCGCTACCGTTTACTCCCATATACTTATGCTACTGCCTGGACGGTAACCCATCATGCAGGATCAATCATGCGCCCATTGTACTCACAATTTCCCAATGACCCTGCAGGTTTCGAAAACAGCTCGGAATATATGTTCGGGAACGCGTTTCTCGTAGCACCAGTTACTGATAAGGGGATGACAAGTAAAGAAATATACCTCCCATCTGCAAGCAAATGGTTCGATTTCTGGACAGGTGAAGAGTTTAAAGGCGGGCAAACGGTAAAACGTGAAACACCAATGGAAATTATACCACTTTATATAAAGGCAGGCTCAATTGTACCATGGGGTCCAAAAGTACAATACGCAACAGAAAAAAGATGGAACGATCTGGATATACGCATATATCCTGGCGATAACGGCGATTTTGTTTTATATGAAGATGAAAACGACAGTTACAACTATGAAAAGGGCGCATTTTCAGAAATCCACTTTAAATGGAACGATGCCACAAAAACACTTACCGTTGGGGATAGAAAAGGACAGTTTAAAGGTATGCTCGGACAACGCAAATTTAACATCGTGATGGTAAGCCAACAGAACGGAACAGGCATTGATAACCAAAAAGTTAACAAATCATTTAATTATAATGGCCGGAAACTTTCCGTTAAACTCTAGACAAAAAGCAATGCAGGTTTACAGAATAATATCTACCGTGTAAAAAATGGACAGGGGAAAACAGCTATACTTTAAGGCAGCGGCATTGTTGCTGCCATTGGTATTTTTATGCTTCATCGAAATCATGCTGCGATTATTCAATTATGGTTTTGATCCATCTTTGTTTATCAAAGATCCCGATCAAGAGGGCTATATGATGATGAACCCTACCGCCTCTTATAAGTTTTTTTCTACCACTGCCAATGCAACACAGGGTAACCGCGAACGCTTCAGCACCGTAAAACCCAAAAATACCTTTAGAATATTTGTGATAGGCGAATCGACCACTGCCGGCTACCCATACATGCACAATGGATCGTTCCACAGGTGGTTGCAATACCGGCTGATGCACCAATACCAAGACCTTAATTTTGAGGTGATTAATGTTTCACTTACCGCGGTAAATTCTTACACAGTAGTAGATTTTGCCAAGCAAATTGTTAACAACGAGCCAGATCTGGTACTGGTGTATACCGGACATAACGAATATTACGGCGCTTTAGGCATAGGCTCTACCAGCCAGATAAAAGGAAACAGCACCTGGATAAAACTGGTCATTAAACTGCGCCAACTTAAGCTGGTACAATTATCAGATCGCATCATTGATGCTGTTGCAAAACTTTCTGGAAGAAAAATTGATAAGCGGGAAAACCTGATGAAACGCATGGTAACCAAGCAGCAAATTGCTTATCAATCGGCTGATTTTAATCGTGGTATAGCGCAGTTTAGCAATAATATGGACGAATTGTGCCGGTTGTTGTCTAAAAAACACATTCCAACAGTTATCAGTACGTTAGTAAGTAACGAAAAAGACCTTAAACCATTTATCAGTGCAGGCAAATTTTCAGCGCAAAAGCATTACGCAGCTGGCCAAAAACAATACGCAAATGGTGATTTTAAAGCCGCGAAAGCAAATTTTGTTTTGGCAAAAGAGTACGATCAGCTGCGTTTCAGAGCACCAGAAAGCTTTAATCAGATCATCAGAAAACTGTGTAAGCAATATCCCGGCATTTATCTGGCTGATACCCGCGCCCTGTTTGAGAAAAATGAAACCGGTGGAATAATTGGTAAAGAAACTATTTTAGAGCATGTACATCCGAATTTACTGGGTTACGCAATAATGAGTGAATCTTTTTATCAGCAGATTAATGCCCGGAATTTAATACCCGCAAAAAAACAAAGCGAAATGTCCTTTTTGCAATTGCTGGCTAACATGCCCGTTACCAAAGTAGATTCGCTATATGGTGTGTATCAGATTATGATGCTCCGCTCGGGATGGCCATTTAACGAGCCAATAAATTCTTATAACCGTGGCAATTCAATTGAAGAACAACTTGCAGGCGCATTGGCTGTTGACAGGATTACCTGGAGAACAGCTATGGACGAACTGTATAAAACCGCTATGGCCAATGGCGATAAACGAAAAGCTTTAAAAGTTACCGAAGCGGTACTGCTGGAAAACCCTTACCAAACCAGCTATTACACTTATGCAGGCCGCCTGTGTTTTGAACTGGAAGACCTGGAAACCGCTGATTTTTATTTCAAAAAAGCTTATGACCTTGAACCAACTAGCGGGAATGCCAACAATCTTTTTCTGTTTTATTTTAAATCAGATCTACCGGAGAAAGCACTGCAATATAATAATGAACTAAAACATGCTGCTCAGCAAACCTACCTGGATACGCAAACGGAAGAAATACTAAAAAACATCATCAAACTCAAAAAACAAACGCGATCTGATAACATCAATGAATTAATTGCAAGCTATTATCATCAACTCAGGGCTGATGAAGCAGCAGCAAAATATACGAAGAAAAATAGCAGGTAACATGGGCAACAATAAAATAGAAAACAGAAAATTTGGTCTTATTTTAGGTGCTGCAGTTATTTCATTCTGCCTTATTTTTTGGAAAGGAACCTACCTACAGTACATTATGCTGTTACTATCTGCAGGGTTAATCATAACGGCTATCTTCGCTCCTCGATGCCTTGAACCCATAAAGACCATATGGTTAAAAGCTGGGAATTTTCTGGGATTGGTTAATGGTACAATTTTGTTAACCTTACTATTTATCTTCATCCTCAGCCCTATTGCCCTTTTGCTGCGCCTGTTTAAAAAGCAGAGTTTAAAAACAAAAAAGAATAGGCAGTTGGATTCTTATTGGGAAGAAGTATCGGGCCGGGCAACGGGTTCATTTCATCAACAATTCTAAATTAATACATACAATGGATACACTGATCGAATTTTTCCATTTTTTAACCCAGCGCAAAAAATACTGGTTATGGCCCCTATTTATCATTCTGATCATCTTAGGTGTCGTACTTGTGGCAGCGCATGGCTCTGTACTGGCTCCCTTCATTTACAGTTTATTCTAATCGGGCACACGGCATGGGCTATATTCTGGGAATTTCTGCTTACTATCACGACAGCGCAGCATGTTTGTTGAAAGATGCAGAAATTATAGCTGCAGCGCAGGAAGAACGTTTCTCAAGGATTAAAAATGACGAGTCGTTTCCTACAGAAGCGATAAAATTCTGTCTTAAATTTGCCAATATTTCCCTAACAGAAGTAGACCATGTTGTATTTTACGAAAAGCCGTTTTTAAAATTTGAACGTTTGCTCGAAACTTATGTTCATTTTGCCCCCAGGGGATTAAAATCTTTCCTAAAAGCGATGCCGGTATGGTTGAAAGATAAATTATTCATCAAAAAGAATATAGCTAAAGCACTCCATACAATTGATCAGAACTGGAAAAAATCTGGCACCATCCTGTTTACTGGTCATCATCATGCCCATGCGGCCTCTGCTTTTTATCCGAGTCCGTTTGAACAGGCGGTGGTATTAACGGTAGATGGTGTGGGCGAATGGGCCACAACAACGGTTTCAATAGGCAGTTCGACCCAATTGACTTTAAAAAAAGAAATTAATTTCCCCAACTCCATCGGTCTTTTATATTCTGCTTTCACCTATTATTTAGGCTTTAAAGTCAATTCTGATGAATATAAAGTAATGGGGTTGGCTTCTTATGGTACGCCGGTATACAAACAGCTTATTTACGATCATTTGATTGATGTTAAAGCGGATGGTTCTTTTCGCCTGAACATGGATTATTTTGATTACTGTACCGGGCTGAAAATGACCAATAAAAAATTCGACAAGCTTTTTGGCCATCCAGCCCGTGCAAAGGGCGAAGAACTGCTGGCATTTCATAAGAACATGGCAAGTTCCATACAAAAGGTAACCGAGGAGATCATGCTTAAGCTGACTCAAAGTCTTTACCAGGAATTTGCAATCGATAATCTCTGCATAGCTGGAGGTGTTGCTTTAAACTGTATCATTAATTCAACCATCAGGGAGCATTCTGGTTTCAAACGCGTTTGGACACAACCTGCAGCCGGCGATGCCGGTGGCGCATTGGGTGCGGCCTATACTGTGTATTACAGTCATTTATCTGGCATTAGAAATACAGATTTGCATGTAGATGGAATGAAACAATCACTGCTTGGTCCGAGTTATACACAAACTGAAGTGATTGCAGGACTTAGTGCTTATGGCCTGGATTACGAAAAAGTTGAACAGGACCTTTATTATCGCAAAATAGCAGCGTATTTAGCTGATGGCAAGGTAATTGCCTATTTCAAAGGAAGAACAGAGTTTGGACCAAGAGCGCTCGGTTGCCGAAGTATTCTCGCTGACCCCAGAAATGGTGAAATGAAAGCCATACTCAATGCAAAAATTAAGTTTAGAGAGTCTTTCCGTCCTTTTGCCCCCGCTATTTTGGAAGAATTTGCCGGTTTATATTTTGGCAAAAGCTCCAAAAACCGCTACATGTTGTTTACAGAAAACTATTTAAGCGATAACAATGACGATCAGGCACCTCATTTAGTTTTAATTCCGGGAGCGGTACATGTTGATGGGACGGCCCGGGTTCAGGTCGTGAACAAAACTTATCATCCTGATTTTCATCTGGTAATTACCGCATTTTATAACCTTACGGGATGCCCTGCAGTGATTAACACCTCTTTAAATGTAATGAACGAACCCATGGCCTCTAGTCCTGAAGATGCCATATGTTGTTTCTTAAATACTGAAATTGATATTCTGGCTATTGAAGGTTTACTGATTGATAAAAAAAAGATCGGGCTTTGATGAAATAAACATACTTGTTATTATAAATATCCATGTTACAAAACTCATCAAGCATGGAAAAATCGAATATGAAAACAGACAGGCGCGTAACCAATGTAATTGGTTAAAAATGAGTTATTTCTAGCTAAAAAGCTGTCATTATAGTTTTAGGGTTCTGGTTAATTTGCTGGATACATCAACTAATCCTAAAACAATGAACAACCTAACAAAATTAACGCTGCACTGGCGAATCCGTGCCGCACTTTCCTTGATCTTATTATTAAACTTTACAGCGTGTAAGAAAGCTCAGATAGAACCTGACCCTCTTGCAAATCAAACCAGTGCGAAAACAGCTACCGCCCTGCAGATTTATAAACCAAAATCTATGCAGAATATGGACTGGAACTCCACCGAAAGCGAATGGTGTTATCCCCGTTCCAAGCAATCTGACCACTTCATTTTGTTCTGGGGAAAAGGATATGGCAGCAACAATCCTTCCTCCACAAATGTAGATTCGAAATACCGGGTAGATATTGATGATTTGCTGGCCAAGGCCGAATCATTTTATAACTTAAATGTGAATACCTTGAAATTTGCCACTGTTGGGAACGGAACTTCAAAACTGGACCAATATAAAATGATGATCTTTTTATATTATGAGGATGGCTGGCGTGCAACTGGTTCAGGATACGACGATACCATAGGTGCATTGTGGATAAGTCCGCAGACCTGCCGGCCGGTTGGCTCAACAATCGGACATGAGATTGGCCATAGTTTTCAATATCAGGTATCCTGTGACTTAGGCACTTCTCATGGCTTCAGATGGGGTTTCGGAGGCAATGGAGCAGGTGGAAATGCCTTTTGGGAACAAACCGCACAATGGCAGGCTTTTATCTCCTACCCTGATGAACTTTTTAGCAGCTGGTTCGATCCTTACCTGGATAATTACCAAAAACACCTTATCCACGAAGATTACCGTTACGCCAACTACATGATCCATCAGTACTGGGCACAAAAAAGAGGTATTACCGTTATCGGCAAAATATGGCAGGCGTCGCAGAGTTTTGAAGATCCGATTCAGGTTTACCAACGTTTATACGGACTTACGGTGAGCCAACTAAACGATGAATTATATGATGCTGCATCTAAATTTGTAACCTGGGATATTGATAACATCCGCACGCTGGGTGCAAGCAAAATTGGTGCACATCATTATAAAATGAACCTGATGAGTGATGGTGCTTTCCAACCGGATCCAAGCTTTTGCCCGCAAACAACCGGTTACAATGTGATGCCTTTAGAAGTGCCTGCAGCAGGTACAATTGTTACAGCCGCATTTCAAGGCTTGCCAAATGCCCCGGGCTACAACCAGGTAGATGCCAGCATAGCCGGCTGGAGGTATGGTTTCGTTGCCTTATCAACAAATGGTACCCGAAGCTACAGCCCCATGTTCTCAAGTGCCACCGGAAATGCAACATTTACTATTCCGGTGAATTGCAGCCGCCTTTGGTTTGTGGTATCCGGCGCCCCTACCCGATATAATCCGCATGCCTGGGATGATAACAATACCAATGATGAACAATGGCCATACAAAGTAAAATTCCAAAACACCAGTTTACCGGGTTACAATAATCAGGCACCTAAGGATGCGGCTTTTAGTTACAATCTTGAAGTAAAACGAAGTACCACTTCTTACGATTATGCCACAGCCGAAATTGATATTGCTAAACTGGCTTCTGCCTTTCAATTACCTAAACAAGATATTACCAACAAAATAGGAACCGACATTAAATTTTACGCACTTGAACCTAATAACAACCTGAATGCTACCCTCACTGCCAATGGCTACGGACAGTGGTTCGATGCCAATGGTTATGTAGTTAGCTACAGTTCGGCTAATTCACGTGTGTTTTGTGAGTTTGATGCACAGAATTTTAAGTTAAGCGCTGGTCAGTATCCTAACCGTGTGAATACAGGTGATAAATACACCATGAAACAGGCGTTGGTATATACTTTAGCTTCAGGCAGTAAAGTGACCGCTACCTTCACTGTTAATTTGACCATAAAATAGTGGTTTCGACCTAATAAAAAACTGCCTGAATCAATAAGAAGATCCAGGCAGTTTTTGTATTGTTTGATATCTATGTCGAAAGCACCTTAGCCCGGCCGGCACTATTACTTCTTCATCATGGGCTTGGTGGCACAGCGGCCGCCAGCATACTATTGCAATTCCAATTACTCTTTTCCCAGTGGCCTCACACTGACCACAAGTGTACTTAAAGTGATATCTCTGCATTAATTTTTAAACTACCTCTTCCCTACGCCCTCACTCGTCATCATTACTCTTTTAAGTGTTCCATCTTTGTTGTAAAAAATTTCATCTACACAAACGGATCTGTTATTGCTTCCACCTCCAGGCTGTATGGCCCCATTGTGATAAAAGAAATACCATTTGTTTTTAAACTCAATGATAGCCTGATGGTTGGTATCACTATTGCCTGCAATTTCATTCAAAATACCTTGGTATTTCCAAGGTCCATCAAGGGATTCGCTCGTCGCGTAGGCTATTTTTTCCGGGAAACCAGTAGCATAAGACAGGTAGTAAGTCCCCTTTTCTTCATGTACCCATGGTGCTTCGGTAAAGTTAAAACCTTCAAAATTAATCCTTTTTACAGCACCATCAATTTCGATCATATTTTCTTTTAATTTAGCATAGTAACATTCACTATTTCCCCAAAATATCCAGCCCTGTCCTTTTTTATCCACAAAAACAGTTGGATCAATACATGCCCAATAATTTTTGGAATCATAACAATCTTCATTGGTTAAGAGGGGTTTTCCAAGCGCATCTTTATACGGACCTTCAGGTTGATCTGAAACCGCGACACCTATGCCCAATGCATTGGTGCTGATATACCAATAATATTTGCCGTTGCGCTTAATCACCTGACCTGCATAAGCATCGCCACCTTTTGCCCAAGAAAAGTCGGAAAGCTTTAGCGGAACAGGGTACTGTGTCCAGTTTTTCAAATCAGTTGTTGAAAAAACCGACCAATCTTCCATTTTAAAAGTTTTTTGCTTCCCGCCTGCATCATGCCCTGTAAATAGCCATAATTTCCCCTGGTCTACAAGCGCTGCCGGATCTGCGGTATACTGGTGCGTGATGATCGGGTTTCCATCAGCTACGAATTGAAACCGATCGGCAGGAAGTTTAGGAATAAGCAATTCACCGGGCATACCTTTCCAGGTACTATTCAACTGGCGGGCTTCCCGGGCGGTGATCCCGATCACACTTCCATGTCTTGGAAAAAAATTTTTGGTAAATGACAATGGAGCATCGCTAAAGCTAAACAGATCGGTGCTCTTCTGGTATTCATATCTACCTTTTGTATATAAATCATACATCAGTACATAATCCGGAGAATCGTTCAATTTAAAAATACCTGATCCTTCCACCGGAGTGCCCGTTCCGGCATAAGCGTCCAGATATTTAAAATCTTCTATCCAAGGCCCCTGCAATGATTTCGAAGTGGCCTGCAGGATTCCATTTTTCACTTCCTTTCCATCTACCTTGGTATTTCCTTTATAAAAGAAGTGATAGATCCCGTCTTTGTAAATAATATCGCCATCAATACCACCAAATTTTGGGCTAAACATTAAAGTTGGCTCCTTTTCAAAACCTGTAAAATCTTTGTTGGCATAAGCGCAATAAAAATCAAGCTTTTCGTTATCCTCAAACCTGATGGTAAAATACACCAGATGTTTTTTTGCTATCGGATCATAAATTGTTTGCGGGGCCCATACCCACTTCACTTTCGCAAAAGTTGCAGGATATTCCTTTGCCAGGTCAACAGCACTATGGGTCCAGCGAATTAAATCTGAAGATTTCAACATGACTATTCCCGTATTCCTGGCCCAGCCATTTTTATGGGTGTTCATATCCGTTGCCGTGATATAAAATCCGCTTGCATCTTCTTTTCTGAGGATATGTGGATCGCGGATGCCGCCAGAATTAGCAATCGTATCCGATTTTATTATGGGATTATTTTGATTCAGTGCAGCCCAGTTTATTCCATCAGCGCTCGCTGCAAACCGGAGCTGCTCTTGTCCATTGCCTGGTCCTGATCCTTCAAAATAGGCAAAAAGATACCCTTCAAATTTCTTTGGATATTTCACTTCTTGCGAAAAACCGCTAAAAAAAACAATTGTCAACGCGACAATTAATAAAATAGATCTCATGTAATAATTCATAATTTAAGTTGGGTATTATCAATAAGGCTTTTACAAAATTACCCTATGATATGCTGATTGTTTAATGGATTAATAATAATTGGCTAGAAAATATTTAACGATTATCTGATTGATTGCCTGCAATTTATCAATAAAATAAATAAACGTATAAATAACATTTATTTTTAATTTAAAGAAACGCAACGAAAAATTTTAATATATCGCTGAAGATTTCTAACTGTTGGCCTATCAAATGCCCATTATATATTAAATAGCCAATGATACATAAGCTGGTCCCGTAACCATAAAATAAACATGATTAGGACGGAGCAAAGCCAATACAACTGTGAATGTAATTACTTTTCACACTTCGTTATTTAAATTAAGATAAAATGATTGATTTACCCCCCCAAATCGATTAATTTACAACCCCACCCGTGGCTGATTGTATATTATTTTTGAACTACAGACGTAATAACTAATACACTCCTGTAATCACCTAACCAAATATGATATGAATCGAAAATGTCTACCAAGATCAGCAGTAATGCCAAAAAAGTCGAGTACGGGCAGCAAAAGGTACTCCGACTAAAATTTCTTGTTATTGAAAATAACCTATTCAATATCAACAAATTAAAATTTCATTGCTAACACCCAGAGATTTTTCAAATTCAAAAATTTTACGCCTTTGGGATACAAAATCTTTGATAGTCGCGTAAACTATCATAAAAACAAACTCAACCCAACTTAAATCAAATTATGAAAAACAAAATGCTTTTTAAGTATGCAAGTATGATTTTACTTGTCTCCGTATTGACTACCAGCTGCAAGAAGGCTGCTGAGATGGCTTCCAATAATGGAGAAACGTTCAATGCGGCAATAACCAAAAAGAAAATTCAAGCCATACAGGCTATTGAAATCCCACAGGCACTTGCAAATGGAACCTTTTACATCATGAATAAAACCAGCAGTAAGGTGATAGATGTACCTGGAGGACAAAATGGGAATAATACCAGTGTATGGCAGTGGGGCGGAACAGGTGGCACTAACCAGCAATGGAAACTGACAGCCTTAACGGGCGGATATTACAGTATCATTGGAGTAGAAAGCAATCGGGCTTTAACTGCTGCGGATAATACAGATGGCGGCAATATTCAGATAAATGATTATAACGGCGCCAACAACCAGCAATGGCAGTTTGTAGCATTAGGAAGCAACTATTATCGCATTGTAAACAGGGCAAGCGGAAAGGCATTGGATTTATGGGGCTCCTCATTGGAAGATGGTGGAGATATCAACCAGTATGCTTCACATAGTGGCGAGAACCAGCAATGGGTTTTGGTGAAAACAAAATACAACGGGCAGGTTGGCTGGACATGGACATCAACTAATGGCGTTCCGGCTGATGTGATCACCAGAATAACCAATGCAATGAATGATGCCTGTGCACGTTATAATGCCGGTGCCGATTGGGACGCCAGAACCCTTAATGTATCTTACAATACAGGTGTGCCAACAGCTGAAGCTAATGTGAATGGCAGCATCAGTTTCGGTGCAAATACAAGTTATCAGAATGTACGTACGGCGATGCATGAAATGGGCCACTGTTATGGCGTAGGACAAACCGGAGGTTGGTATAATCTGACCAATGGAGGAACATACTCTGGTACAAATGGTATTGCCACCATCAGGGCGTTAGAAACACCTACCAGTAATATTAATGCCGGAGGCGGCCACTTCTGGCCGTATGGATTAAATTATGACTCTGAGTGGTCAGAAACAGGTGCATTCAGACACGTTAAAGTTGTACGTGCCATGGATTTAGACGGCGTTTATTAGTTAGTTAGATAGATAGCTTATGGGAGCGTTAAATGAATAACTCAGGTTATAAATTGATGCTCCCTGGCTATTTTTATTAAAAATTCTGCCCTTTTTGGAAAAACAATCTTCATAGCAAAGATTGTCAGAAGAAAAATAGCCGCCTAGTATGATCAGGACATCTTTTCCTTACGCCTTATAAGGAGGTTCCCTTAAGTATCTGTTTATGGCAGCATGCCAAAATCCCTTTGCCTGATATTGGTATATCCCATATACAATCAGGTTAAACGCGATATCCTCGACCCTGAGTTCGAGATTTGCTGTTTTGTCCAAATACCTTCAGCATTTCTTTTGCACAGGCAGTCTTGCCCTGCGCCTTACAGCGTTTTCTCCTTTCCAAAATTTCCCTACTTGTTTTCCTGCTTAGCAGACTGTACCAGAGCGTTCTATCAGAATTGCGCAGTAAATATCATTTTGTATATTTTTTTGAGAAAGACAATGGACAACAACCAAATGAATCTTTTAGCATAATTATTAAAAATAAATTAAACGTCATCATAACATTTAACTTTAAATAACTAACTTAGTGTAAACAATGTGCAGCTTAAAGCTGATCAATGTTGCTAACCAAATTTACACGTCTAACCACGATAGGATCATAGATTCTTCATGGAAACTAATGTTTTAAAAGTTGAAACTACATTGATATGCATGAAATCTTACTGAATACTACAAGTCAGATTCTTTTTAAAAAAAACTGACAAATTATGCCAAAATACCTGTCGTTATTATGCTGTTTACTATTGATCACCGGGCGTATCAAAGCCGATCAACACGATGAGCGCCTGTTTAGTATAAATGAAGGACTTTCTAATAATTCGGTAAGGTGCATGTTTCAGGATCATTATGGTTATATGTGGTTTGGTACTTACGATGGACTGAACCGCTATGATGGAAGTGCTGTTAAAGTGTTTCGTAACCGGCTTAAAGATGATTATTCACTTCCTCATAACTATATTTATTGTATTGCCGAAGATGCAGAAAACAACATTTGGGTTGGTACCGGGCAAGGTGTGGCCATATATCATGCGCAAAGCGGAAAATTTTCACCGGCAGATTACACGTTCCGGCGGGGGAGCAAACCTTTCAGATTAAAGGGTGCGGTGAATACAATAATCCGTGACTCAAAGGGTAATTTATTTATTGGGACAAATGGGGTCGGCATGTTTTACAAAGGCAAGCAGGACAAATATCCTTACCAGATATATAACAGTGACAAAAAACAGCCACTTAACAATGTCAATATAACCAGTATAGCGGAGGATGATCAGCACCATATTTGGATCACCATCAGCGGATTGGGACTATATTACTTTGATCGCCAGCAAAAAAAAATGATTCTGGTAAATGCAGATACGAAGCTTACCAATTGTATACTGGCGAAGGGAAATTATTTATGGGTTGGAACCAGAACGGGCCTGTACCAATTTTCGGTTATTTACGGCAACAAAAACCCAAAAGTCTCAACCGGGAAAAAGCTTTCCAACGGAAACATCTTGTCGCTTCTGTTAAATCCCGGATACAAACTCTGGATAGGAACTGAAGGCCGTGGTTTGTCCACCATGGATATAAAGACCTTACGCATTAGCCAAACCAAACTTACATCGCAGAGCGCTGCATATACCGGCGGAGAGACCATACCGTATATGTATTGTGATAAAGATAACCGTAAATGGATAGCCAGATTAAATGGAGGTGTTGTTATTATTGACAGTACAAAAAAGTATTTTCAGACATTCAGTAACAGCCCACTTACCCAAAACAGCCTGGTACACGATTATGTATCCTGCCTGGATGAAAAAGTTAACGGCGAAATTTGGGTTGGAACAGATGGGGGCGGCATGAGTTTGTACGCTCCAAAAACGAATAGCTTTACCCATTTCAGGCACGATCCAGCTAAACCAAATTCTTTAAGCAATAACCTCGTTACGAGCATATTAACAGACAAAAAAGGAAATACCTGGATAAGTACTTTTGGTGGTGGTGTTAACCGATACCATGAAAAAACCCAATCCTTTAAAAGATATCATTGCATGAATAAAGAAGGGTTGGAGAGCAATTACATCTGGCTTATTTACCAGGATCATGAAGATAATATTTGGGCAACCGCAGTTGTTGATGGAGGAATATACAGATTGAACACTAAAAAAGATCAGTTCGAACGCTTTGATGGCAGCCTCTCTGACCTAAATGCACTTAAAGAGGATTCTTTCCATCAGCTCTGGGCGGGCACCTCATACGATCTGATCAGGATCGATACTCAGGCGAAGAAACACATTTATTATCCCGTGGGCAAACCCGTTAGGGCAATATTCGAAGATCGCGACAAAAACCTCTGGCTCGGTACCGAAGGCGGTGGTTTGATACTTTTCGATAGGGTAAAGGGAAAAATAAAGGCACAGTTTTCTGATGCAGAAGGTCTGTGCAACAATTCGGTGCTTAACATTCTTCAGGATAACCAGGGCTATCTTTGGCTCAGTACTTACAATGGCTTATCCCGGTTCGATCCGGTGCATAAAAAATTTAACAATTATTATAGTGAAAATGGCCTGTCCAGCAATCAATTTTCTTACAATGCCGCTTTGCGGCTAAAATCCGGAGAAATGGCATTCGGTAGCGTCAAAGGTTTTACGCTTTTTAATCCGAAAAACTTTCAGGCAAATACGGCAAAACTCCCAGCCCCTTATCTGTATTCCGTATATGTGAATAATCAACCCGTTAAAGCGAACGATGAATTAGTAGACCAAACCAATCAGGAAAGGATTTCCGAAATAACCGTACCCTATAATGATGCGGTCTTCTCTTTTACTTTTTCTGCTATAGATTTTGCAGACAGCGGTACAATAAAATTTGCATACCATCTGGAAGGAGGTAATAGTGGATGGATGGAAACTAAAGCGGCTAACCCGGTCACTTTTCTTCGGTTAGCAGATGGCAAATACATCCTGCACGTTAAACGCAATAATTATATTGGTGAATGGGGGCCGGATTACCGCCTGCTTGTTATAAATGTACGGCCACCCTGGTACCGCAGCTGGCTGGCTTACCTTTGTTATGTTATTTTTGGATCTGCTTTGATATATGCCTACAATGGTTACCGGGTGCGTCAGGCCAATCTAAATTACGAAATCAAAACGGCCCACCTAAATGCACAAAAAGAAAAAGAGCTGAACGAGAAAAAGTTTGCTTTTTTTACCAATGTTTCGCACGAGTTTCGTACACCATTAACCTTGATTATTAATCCGCTAAAAGATTATATGCATCATCATCCCGGCTCTGGCAGTAAAGGAGGCCTTGATCTGGTGTACCAAAACGCAAAACGATTGTTGAAACTGGTAGATCAACTACTCCTCTTTCGAAAGGTTGGAGGGGAGAGTGAAGATTTAAAAATTTCCAGGCTTGCTTTTTACGAAATCTGCAAAGAAGTTCACAATAGTTTTTCTGGACAAGCAGCGTTAAAAAACTTAGACTATCAGTTTATTTGCGCAGATAATGCCGTAGCGCTGTACGGCGACAGGGAAAAGATCCAGGCCATCCTTTATAACTTAATTTCTAATGCCATAAAGTTTACCAAACCTGATGGTAAAATTATCATGCACTTATGGGAAACGGAAGATACAGTAGAATTAAGTTTAAAAGACAGTGGAATTGGTATTGATGGCGATGTTAAAGAAAAATTGTTCGATCGGTTTTATCAGGTCCGGGAAAACAGCGAAGCCCCGGGATTCGGGATCGGCCTCTACCTGGTAAAGCAATTTATGGATCAACATGGCGGACAGATTTCTTATGAAAGCATAACTGGAATCGGGACTACATTTTTTCTATCTTTCAAAAAAGGGAAAAACCATTTCGGCCACCTCCCGATTTCCGAAAATCTTCCAACGGAAATCTACCAAGCCGAAAATCCAGACAAACAGACTCCACCAACATTAAAAGCGGATCCAAATCTCCTCCTGAATGTACAGGACCTCATCCTGATTGTGGAAGACAACCAGAGTATCCGGGAATATATTCAGAGCATATTCAAGAATGATCACTTGGTTATTACCGCTTCCAGTGGAAAAGAAGGACTTGAACAAGCCATCCAACATTTGCCCGATATCATCATCAGCGATATTCTTATGGAAGATGGAACAGGGTTAGAATTATGCACATCCATCAAAAACAATCCTTCACTTGGACACATTCCTGTAATTTTATTAACGGCATTATCCGATCCCGAAAACAGGCTAAAAGGTACCCAATGTGGTGCAGATGATTATATTACCAAACCGTTTGAGAAGGAATTGCTAATGGCAAGGGTTAAAGCGCTGTTAGAAAACCGCACCAAACTCCAGCAATATTTCTATAATGAGATCACTTTCAAAAAACAAAACTTCAAAATCTCACCCGAATACCGGGAGTTTTTATCAACCTGCATCAATATTATTGAGCAGAATATTGCAGATGAATCTTTTAATATCAAAAAGTTCTCGCAGGAAATTGGCATGAGCCATTCGGGCCTGTACCGAAAGGTAAAATCCATTTCCGGTCAATCAATAGCTGGTTTCATCCGCTTTATCCGCCTCAGAAAATCAGCTCAACTGATGGTCGAAACCAACTATACCATTAAAGAAATCGCCTGGGAAGTAGGTATCAACGATATCAAGTATTTCCGTAAACAGTTTAGTGCATTATTTGGTATGAACCCATCTGATTATATCAAAAACTATCGAAGCACAACAAAAAAATAAATTTGTCGAATTAAAATTTCTTCTTTCCTCGCAAAGAATACTGCAGTCCTGGTTTGTCAATGCCAGCGCATTCGTAAGACGTCTTTTGGTATTTTATCAAGTTCAGGAATTCTTCTACCACACTTAATTGGTAAACGCTAAAGAAAAATCGTATCGCATCACAAATTCAAGGTTCAAATCAGTTGATTTTGATTTCGCGCAAGTCCCATAGGCCTTCCTGTTTAACAGCCAATTTTAAAAACTTAGAAGATTAAATACATTTTTTCCTGATGTATTATACCAACAATTATCATTGTTTTAGGGGCTAGAAAAACCATAAATAATTGAAAAAGACACTAAACATTTAGTTTATCATAAAAGCGATGATTAAAACCGCTTTAAGTAAGCGCAAACGCGAAAATTGGCGATTTACCCCCTCTTATTTGACCGATTTATTCCCTCCCTTAACATCATCTCATGCTAGCTTAGGGCTCATAAAATGATCGTAACCAAACTTAACTGAATCTTTTAATTAGCAGATATCAACAACAGGGAAAGTAGCAATGCCTTACCTATTGTTGTATCAACAGGCAGTATGCTGTACATAAAACATTTGTACAGGCTAGCCTTATAACCAATATAATATAACAGCACTAACCAAATAAACCAGGCATCAAGAGAAACCGGTTTGATTTCTATAACCAAATTATAAATCAATATAAAGCCTATGCATAAAAAACAATAGTATATCCTTAGTACTAAATGATTCCAAGCATAATTATTAACTCCAAATAGAACTATATGAATAACCAAACTTTACAAAAAAAAATTATTCCCAAAATCCTGCTACTGTTTCTACTGGTGGTACCATTCATCAGCTATGCGCAAAACAACGAAATTGTTGTCACCGGAAAGGTGAGTTCTGATACCACAACAATTGTTGGCGTAACCGTACAATTAAAAAATTCAAAAAAAACAGTATCTACAGATTCCGAAGGAAAATACGCCATAAAAGTACCCTCAGATGGTATTCTCGTTTTCAGTTACACGGGTTTCGAAAAGCAGGAAGTTCCGATCAACGGTCGGCCTGTGGTTAATGTGATGCTAAAATCGAGTGAAAACACACTTAATCAGGTAGTGATAACCGGTTTTGGTGGTTCGCAAAAAAAGGCAAGTGCCATCAGTTCTATTACAACAGTCAACGTAAAAGATCTAAAAGGTCCGACCGGAAACCTGACAAATACCCTTGCTGGTAGAATACCCGGAATGATTTCCTTTCAACGCAGTGGGGAGCCTGGTTTGGGGACAGACAACTCGTCATTTTTTATCCGTGGCCTTTCTACATTCGGTTCAGGAAAACAAGATCCATTGATTTTAATTGATGGCGTTGAATCATCAACTACCGACCTTGCCCGTCTGCAGCCTGATGACATCTCAGACTTTTCGGTATTAAAAGATGCAGCTGCGGCTGCAGTTTACGGTGCCAGAGGAGCGAACGGAGTTGTACTCGTAAATACAAAAATGGGAAAAGAAGGTGCAACACAATTTTTTTTCCGTGCCGAAAACCGCATGTCGAGCAATACAGAAAATTTCAAATTAGCAGATAATATCACTTATATGCGACTGGCCAATGAGGCATTGCTTACCCGATCGCCATTGGCTAAACCCACCTATAGTGAAAGCAAAATTAACCATACCCTTGCAGGAGACGACCCTTACCTCTACCCCAGTAACGACTGGATGGGTCAGATGATCAAAAAGCGAACGCTCAACCAAAGTTATAACCTTAATATTAGTGGTGGTAGCGCACGTACCAAGTATTATATTTCGGGCACCTATAACCAAGACAATGGAGTTTTAAAGGTCGATCCTATCAATAATTTTAACAGCAATATCAAGCTGGCCAACTATTCGATCCGTTCTAATATCAGCCTTAACCTCACCAGCACCACACAATTTAATATTCGCATGTATGGTCAGTTTGATGATTATAACGGACCAATTGGCGGTGGTCAACTATCATTTAACAATGTACTTTGGGCTAATCCGGTGATGTTCCCTGCCCTTTATCCTAAATCAAAACTACCTTATGCAGACCACCCCTTATTTGGATCCGGCCGTATTGTAGATGCGGGAGGAATGACTACATCACTTTATGTAAATCCATACGCAGAAATGGTGAAAGGTTACAACGTATACAAAACCTCCAATATACAGCCACAGCTTGAACTTCAGCAAAATTTAAATGCCATCACTCCGGGGTTAAATTTCCGAACAATGGCTTATTTAAGAAGATATTCATTCTATTCGGCAGACCGGAGTTATAATCCTTTTTATTATGAAGCTATTGTTGACCCGACAACGCTTGATTACAGTTTAAATGTACTGAACAGCGGAACTGGCGTAACTGCAGGAACACCGGGTACAGAGTATCTTGGCTTTCAACAGACAGGGAAAAAGCTCGATTCGCGTTTTTGGCTTGAAGGTGCACTAACTTATAACCGGACCTTCAAAAAACATGCTGTCAGTGGCTCCCTAATATCTTTTATGTCTAATTATGAAGCTGCTGATGCCAATGACCTAACGGCATCTTTACCGCAACGTAATCAAGGTATTTCCGGCCGTTTCTCTTATGGCTTTGATGACCGGTATCTGGCAGAATTTAACTTCGGTTATAACGGTTCAGAACGTTTTGCAAAAAATAACCGGTTTGGCTTTTTCCCTTCTGCGGGTATAGGTTACCGCATTTCTAATGAAAAGTTTTTCAAGCCATTAAAAAGTGTGATCGATCAGCTCAAGTTCAGGGCTACCTATGGATTAGTTGGAAATGATCAGATCGGTAATATTGGCGACCGTTTTTTCTACCTGTCTAATGTTAACTTAAATAATGGTGGCTACGGTGCATCATTTGGAACCGGAGACGGAATTCCATTTTATAGTCGTCCGGGTATTTCTATTTCCAGATATGCAAATAACAACATTACCTGGGAGGTAAGCAGATCCTTGAACATCGGTATGGATTTAACTGCATTTAAAGATCTCAATCTTACCGTAGAGGTATACAAACAGTTTCGTTCACAAATATTGCAACCAAAATCCAGTGTAGAATCTGCCGCTGGATTTGAAGCTTTGCCCTTTGCTAACTTTGGAAAGGCTGAAACACAGGGTGTCGATTTTACAATGGCCTATCAGCGTTCTTTTAGCAGTGGCGCCTGGATTAACGTACGAGGAAACTTTACCTATGCAACCAGTAAATTAAAAGTAAGTGATGAAATCCAGTATGCCCCCAATATCGCTTATTTATCAAGAGTTAACCAGTCCCTTTCACAAAGCTGGGGGTTAATAGCCGAAAGATTGTTTGCAGATGAGAAAGAGGTAGCCAATTCCCCACTTCAATACGGAGATAATACGCTGCGTGGAGGGGATATAAAATATAAGGATGTGAATAAAGATGGGATCATCAATGATGACGATATGGTACCGATCGGTTATCCACAACAGCCTGAAATTATTTATGGTTTTGGAATATCCAGCGGATTTAAACGGTTCGACCTGAGTTTCTTCTTCCAGGGTTCTGCCAGGTCTTCATTTTTCATCAATCCGGATAATACGCAGCCATTTTTCATGAATGGTGGTTTTCAAAACAATTTACTTCAAGCTATAGCGGATAACCATTGGTCTGAAGATAAACAAAACATGTATGCTTTCTGGCCAAGACTCAGCACCAATCGCATTTATTCCAACAATAGACCGTCTACATGGTGGATGCGCAACGGTAATTTTCTGCGCCTGAAAAGTGTTGATCTGGGATATAATATTCCTGAAATAAAGGCGCTGAGGTTAAGGAGTACGAGAGTATATTTTTCTGCAACTAACCTATTCGTCTTCAGCAAATTTAAAATGTGGGATGTGGAAATGGGAGGCAACGGACTAGGATATCCGGTTCAGTCTGTCTATAGTATTGGCGCTCAATTTAACTTTTAAGTAAACACAAGACACTTTCATATGTACAAAATGAAAAAATCATCAAACCCAAACGAACATATCAGTAAAATCTACCGCATTATAATGCTCATAAGTATTGTAATTGCCGTTACATCTTGCAAAAAGTACCTTGATGTAGTACCTGATAATGTTTCTACTATTGATAATGCTTTTAAGTTAAGATTAGAAGCCGAGAAATATTTATTTACACTGTATTCCTATCTGCCTAAAAATGGCGACGGCTGGTATAATCCGGGTATGACGGCGGCAGATGAGATCTGGTACCCACAAGATGACCAGGCGCAATGGCATGCCGCCTTCAGAATTGCCGAAGGACAACAAAATAAGGCAGAACCTTATTTTAACGATTGGACCGGTGCCAATAAAGGACAGAATGTAACAACAAAACCAATATGGGGCGGAATAAGGAATTGCAATGTTTTTCTGGAAAACCTGGCAGACCAAACCAAAGTACCCGACATTACGCAGGCAGAGCGCTCCCGCTGGATTGGAGAAGCACTGTTTCTCAAAGCTTTTTATCATTATTATATGCTGCGCATGTATGGTCCTATCCCATTAATCAATACAAATGTGCCGGTAGACGCCGACCTTGCGGGAGCTTATGTGAAACGTAAACCTATTGATGAATGTGTAGGTACCATATCCAATTGGTTTGATGAGGCGGCAAAGTTACTGCCGGAACGGATACAGGATGAAAATACGCAAATGGGAAGGGTTACCAAACCCATAGCGCTGGCCATGAAAGCAAAGTTACTGATTATGGCTGCGAGTCCATTGTTTAACGGCAATAGCGACTTTGCAAATTTCAGGGATAAAGAGGGCACAGCTTTGTTTAACCCTAGCTATGATCCTCAGAAATGGATAATTGCACGCGATGCGGTTAAAGCGGCTATAGATGCAGCCACCAGTAGTGGTTTTGGGCTTTATACCTATACCAATGATGGATTGGGGTTAAGTGATACCACGAAAACACAACTTAACATCCGCAATGCCATAACCAAAAAATATGGTGTAGAATGTATCTGGGGAAATGCACAATCTTACTTCGTGAATGAAAATTTATGCATGCCACCTACTGAAGATAACGGCGTAAATGGCAGGGGACCTGGCGCAGGTGTTTGGGCGCCGCCTATCAAAGTTGTTAAACTATTTTACACTTCAAACGGCGTACCCATAGAAGAAGACAAAACATTAGATTTCAGTAAATATAGTCAGTTAAGAACGGCCACAGACAAAGAACGTTTTTACATCAAGAATGGCTTCGTAACTGCAAGGCTTAATTTCGACAGGGAGCCACGTTTTTATGCTGACCTTGGATTTGACGGTTCCATCTGGTACATGAAAGACGGTAACAACAGAGGCAGTGATGAAAATAACTTTTATGTAAAAGCCAAAAATGGAGACAAGGCGGGTTTCGGTAACGATTTCAGGAATTGGAGTGAAACCGGTTATTTTATCAAAAAACTGGTCAACTGGGAATCTACCACCAACAACAATTCTGTGGTTTGGCGCCAATTTCCATGGCCTGAAGTGAGGATGGCAGATCTCTATTTACTCTATGCTGAGGCCGAAAATGAAGTAAATGGTGGTTCTACCCTGGCCATCCAATATCTGGACAGAATAAGGTTGCGTGCCGGACTCAAAGGCATTGTAGAATCATGGACAACGTATTCCAACAATCCTAGAAAATATAGCACGAAAGACGGCCTGCGCGCCATCATCCACCGGGAACGTGCTATAGAAATGATGTTTGAAGGACAACGTTTCTGGGATCTGCGCCGCTGGAAAGAAGCATCAGAAGAACTTCAGAAAGACATTACCGGCTGGAATATCATCGGCAAAACCGACGCTACATATTACCAGGAACGCTTCATATTCAGTCAGCGTTTTATCGCTCCGAGAGATTATTTCTGGCCGATTGGTAATTATGACACCCGACGGAACACTAACCTGGTGGAGAACCCGGGCTGGTAAGATAAAAAATGAATCGTAAATATATTTTATATGAAAAATAAATTCAAAATCCTGGCGATAATAGCTTATTCCTTCATCCTTTTAGCTTCATGTAAAAAAGGAGAAGAACTCAATACCAATGAACCGGTAAGCGATGACCCAACCCCACCTGCACAGGTGAGCAATGTAAGCGTTGTTAACCAGAATGGAAAAGCGACAATTACTTATACTGTACCTAATGACCCCAGGTTACTGATTGTAAAAGCGGTGTACAATTTGTCGTCTGGCAAGCAATATGAAGCGCAGACATCCTATTACAACAACTCACTGGAGGTTTTGGGCTTTGCCGATACAGACGAACACGAGGTAAAGGTGTATTCTGTTAGTCGTTCTGGCGTAGTATCAGCCCCGATCACCGTGAAGGTAAAACCCTTAATTGCCCCTATCTGGCAAACATTTAAAAGTTTAAAAGTGCAAAATGCCTTTGGCGGTTACAACCTGAGCGCATTAAACCCTTCCAAAGGCAATGTAAATATTATGGTAATCGGCAAAAACATGTATAACGAACTTGCGGCAGATTACGATAAAAGTGTTTTTACCAATGTAGACAGTATCTTTTCTAAAGTCAGGGGCTTAGACACAAACGTTCACCGGTTTGGTTTTTTTGTTCAAGACAGATGGGGGAATAAAACCGATACGATCTATCAGGACATTAAACCAATCTTCGAAGTACAGTTGCAAAAATCCAGATTTCAGGAATACAAGCTTCCGGGCGATCCGCCGATGTGGGGAGCAGTGAGTAAAGCCTGGGATGGCAGATATGGTTGGGAAGCTTGTTTTACACAACAGATCGCTGGTGGTAACGGACCACATACGGTAACCTTTAGTTTGGGCATATCAGCAAAACTAAGCCGGATCTGGATGCGTCCTTATGCAGAGGTCAATCCGTTACGATACTATTACCTTCAGGCCATGCGTCGTTTTGAAATCTATGGTTCAGACAATCCTAACCCTAATGGTGCACTAGATAGAAGTTGGGTTCTTTTAGGCGCTTACACCATTACTAAGCCATCAGGCTTACCTTACGGAGTAGAAAATGAACTGGATAAACAAACCGCTGAGGCCGGTTATGATTTACAATGTGATCTTTCCGCACCAAAAGTAAAATATCTCCGGGTACGTTGCCTCGAGAATTGGGTAGGTGGCACAGGTTTGAATATTGATGAGTTAACCGTATATGGTGATACCCGATAAAAATAAGCAACAAATCTCACGCATGTCGAACCATGTTCTGAATGTAAAAAGGGAATAAAAATATTATAAAATGGAACACAGAAAATTAATAATGATTACAATCATGGCAACGTTAATGTTTGCTATGGTTTCCTGCTCCAAATGGGACGATTTTAAGAAATATACCGCTGATGGAGAAACGATTTATAGTGGCAAGGTTGATTCTTTAAAAATAATGCCAGGAAGACTTCGCGTGGAATTAAAAGGCCTGCTCTCAGCAGATGCCAAAATTGAAAAGATTAAAGTCACCTGGAATGACAAAAAAGATTCTTTAGTTTTCGCTATATCAAAAACAGGAAGACCTGAAACTATCAACAAAATTTTCAGTGTTGATGAAGGTGTGAAAAATTTCAACGTGCAGACGTTTGATGCGAGTGGTAATGCTTCACTAATCGTCACTGCTACGGGCATCGTTTATGGGCCAAAATATGAAAGCAACCTTTTCAATCGCCCAATTCTCAATGCCGTAATATTAAATAATGGCAATGCGAAAATTGATTGGGATACTTTTGATACATCAACAGGCGCAAAGGGAACATGGATTACGTATACCACAACGGCTGAAAAGCGTACAACTGTATTTTCGGCAATTGGCGAAAGCGCTGCAATGCTTTCAAATTACAAGCCAAACACCACCTTTAGCTACAAGACAATTTATTTGCCGGTACCTACTGTTATTGACACCTTATATTCGGTACAGGACAGCAGGTTAATCCAGTAGGGATAGGTTAGCATTGTATCATTAATAAGAGGCTGTATCATCAGAATAAAATTGTCATCATGAGCTTCGCGAAGTTTCTGAACAGGTCGCCGAAGGAGCTTATCTAAATGCTTTAAAGGCGTTTAGATACTTCATCAAGTTCCGTACAGGCTGAGCCCGACGTGACAAATTATAGCTTATGGTACAGTCTCCTATATTATAAACATTGCTACAGGAGATATAATAGCAAACTTTCCTACCATACTGTGATTAACAAAAGCTCCATTTTAGCAAATTAAAACACATCAGAAATGTTAGTCTCTTCATGCATCCCGAACTATCTTCTTTTCCTTTTAAGCCACAGCAGTGCACCGCTTATGGATAGAAAACCTGGTGTGAGCCCAAAGATTACATATACCCACTTTAAGATATCACCTCCAAAAACACCCGTATGAAGCGCATAAGCCATATATTCAAGCCGCTCGGACAGACCCTGTTCATCGATTACCTTTTTATCTTTCATTTCTCCGGTCTGTGCATCAAAGGTAATTCCGCTGGCCTTGCCCTGCAGCAGCACATTGGTCGTTTGGGGCATTTGGCCACGTAATAAAATATCAGCATCTTTTACCGTTGGAATAGTTACCGCGACGGGTATAAATCCCGGAATAGTTTTGCATGCACGGGCCATCAGGCTATCTATATTTGCAGCGACTTCATAATTTGCCTGCTGTTTTGGAAGTGTCCACATGGCAGGGCTGAAATATTCCTTCAGCATCCAGAAGCCGGTAAAAAACAGGATGATATTAAACAGCAATGCCCAAACACCGATAATGCGGTGTAAAGATGAAACCCCCGTTCGCCAGCTCCTAAAGTTTAGTCCTGCTTTGAAGCGTAGCGCTTTCCAGAAGTGTTTGCGGTAAATGACGGTGCCGGTAATCAGCGATAACAGCATCACAAGGCCCACAATCGCGGTAAGCAGCATACCCGGAACCCCAAGCTGCAAACTGTAGTGAAGGGTGTAAATCCAGCGCAGAAAAGAAGGCGAAAACTGATCGTAACCGCCCTCTCTTAGAATTTTACCGCTATAGGGATCTACAAAAACATAGTAAAGATAATTATCGGCAAGCTTCTGCTGCCTTTTGTAGAGCATAAATTCATAACTATCAAACCTGTCCCTTGGAAAATCGTGTAGCACCAGTTTTTTAAGGTTTGGATGGCTACGCAACACCATCCGGTAAAGCTCATCGGCAGGATTTTTTTTCTGTCCTGGAACAAGCCTGTGCAGTTCAGGATTAAAATAGCGCTCAAGTTCATGCCTGAAAACCAGCAGCGAGCCGCTCAGTCCGTAAAGCAAAAAGAATATCCCTGCTGCGAGGCCTACCCAGCCATGGAGTTTAAAGGATATTTTTGTGATGCGTTTTTTCCAATCCATTACTTATATCAAGATTAAAATTTATAGCCAACGTTCAACCTGAACGCTCTTGGGGCATAGGGTACATAGGCATAGGTGCCTATGGTAGCTGAAGATGGCGTAATCCATGCGCTTCCGTAATTGAACCTGTTTAGGATATTGTTTACAATTCCGTTCACACTGAAGTGGCCATGCGACCAGGCTATACCAGCATCTACCCTGAATACTGGCGCAAGCGCTAGTTTTTGGAGTTCGTAGCGACCGGCCCGCCCCACCTGCAGCTGGTAGCCTGCTGATAAAGATAAGCCCTGTAATTTCTGAATCGGCAAGAGGTAATTCAGCCAGGTATTCTGGATATGCTTCACCGTAAATGGCGTTGTCAGCCCTACCCTTGCCGGATTTTCGTCTTTTGAAATGTGGCTGTCGGTATAGGCATAATTAATTACCGAATTAAGTCCTTTAACAATTTCCCCCTTCAGGTCAAATTCTATTCCTTTCGAGGTGGTCTGTCCGAGCTGGGTCTGGATGTTGGTGGAAGGATCGGTTACTTTAACGTTATCTCTGATAATGCGGTAAAGGGAAACTGTTGTATTCCATTTACCTCCCATCCAGTCTTTTTTAAGACCTGCCTCTAGGTTCTCGCCTTTTAAGGGCTTAAATGCTTCTCCGCTTGTGGTATTCACGCCACTCTGCGGGGTAAAGGTCTGATCATAGAGTGCATACACTGAAAAATCGGGCATCAGCGAATAACTTAATCCCAATTTTGGCGTAAAGGTGGTATTTTTAGTCACGCCCAGACTGGTTTTTGCCGGGCTTTTTTGAACACCAGTTTCGCTAAAGGTCATTCTTGCGCCCAAAGTAACCCTTAATTTATTTTCAAACATCCCAAGTTCATCCTGCAGGTAGAGGGCCTGGTATGAGATGGACTGCTGATCGGTTGCAATCTCAGATAATGCACCGGTTCTCACGTTGGCATCAAAAGAAATGCCATATACGGGATTGTTTGCATCCAGGGGATAAAGGGTCTGGTTGGCGGTTGGATCTCCTGATCCGGAATAGGAGATAAACTTTTTACGGTTGATATCCATTCCGCCCAGCAACTGGTGACGAACCTTACCGGTAGAAAATTCACCGCTGATGTAGGGCTGGATGGCCAGCACATCAGTATTTAAACGCTCGTAAGTTGCCCTGCGCATAATCAGGTTGGGTTGGACAGCATTATAGCGGGAAACAAAGAAGTAGGTCCCCTCCAGGTGATCCCTGGCATAAGCGGTATTTATCGTCAGGTGCCAGTTTTGGTTAAAGGAATTGTGGTAGCTTAAAAAGCCATTGTGCTCTATGGATTTAAATGGCGCCTTATTTGGATCGTTTATGGTAAAGTCTGTCGGCAGACTTGCAAATCCATTGGGTGCAAATACGGTAGCGAAATACTGCTGGTAACGCTGGTCCTGGAAAAGATACTCGGCAGAAACATAGGAATGATCGTTGATATTATACCTGATCACCGGATCTACCACAAACTTATCATTAAAATTATATTTCTGGAAAGATTTGGACTTTTGCCCGACAGCATTTAAACGGTACTGCCACTTTCCACTCTTACCGAGATTTCCATCCAGATCTGCGCTGAGGCGGTACAGGTTAAAGCTTCCTGTAGTAAAACTAATCTGATGATTTTCAGTGCCGGTAGGCTGCTTGGTGAGTACGTTATAGGATCCGGCAGGGTCGAATAAACCGTTAATATAACTGGAGGGCCCTTTAATAAATTCCACCCGGCCGATGATAGCCGCATCCTCGGCGCTGGGACCTGCATAGATCATGGAAATATCCAGTCCGTTACGCATCGGGGTAATTTGCGCCCCGCGCATAAATACAGAAGAATTGTATAGGTCAGCATTGTTATTGCGCAGTGCCCCGCTTACATTGCGGGTTACGCTTTCATTGATGGTTATGGCCTGCTGGTCGGCAATGAGGCGCTGATCAATCTCCTGGATGTTCTGCGGCAGCTGCAGTAGCGGGGTACTGAGCTTCAGCGTACCTGAAGACTTGTTCAGGTTATACCGGCGGTAATAGCGTGAGCTGATCCTGACCTCATCGAGTACCTTTGCCGATGTATCCGGTGCAGCGCTCACGGTGTCCTTTTTTACCTTTGTTTTTTGCTGGGCGTTCACCCCCACCGTTAAGGCTAAAAAACATAAGCCTGTAATAATTATCCTTTTCATCTAATCTTTTTTGTCACTACAAATCCCAACAATAGTATGGAAGCAGTCAGGCACCTGTTTAAGCTGAGCCAAAATCAATTTATCCTCAGACTTACTCTTAATGAGTTTATCCAGCCCTGCGCTTTCTAAATAAAGCTTACGGACAGCCGGGATTATTCCAGGCCTCGAAAATTCGGCAGGGATATCGGATTTATGCAGCAACGCTGCTTCTCTCAACGGTTCGCCGGAACGTTCTTTCACCGGCGCAAGGTTTCCTTCCTCAGCCGGGTAAAAAGTCTGTGAAATAACCATACTAAAATTTTTAAGTGCAGGCCATTTATCAAAGTTTTCCTGCGCATTAAGGTTCAGGGAAAACAGGATAATACCAAGGGCGATGACCAATATTTTGTTCATTATTTTATTTTCTGATGTATTTTTTAGGTTCTGCCACAAATTTCTTTTTGCAGCCTTCCGAGCAAAATCCGTACACTGCTTTTTCATATATAGCTGTTCTGGTACTGCCTGCTTTTACTTTCATTTTGCAGACCGGATCGCTACTGTCTTTTTTCAGCGTGTCTGTCTGCAACGTTCCGAAAACAACCTTATCTTTTGCCTTTACAACGGAGATACTGAGCAGCAATGACACCCCTAGCATATAGATTAATTTTTTCATCTTTTTATTTTTTAATTGGTCACTAATTTGATGGTTTATTTCTCTTTCAAAAGGATGTCCATATCTTTCATGAGCTGTTCTACCTGATCGGCATTGGTTCCGTCATAGGCTTCCCTAACCCTACGGTGCTTATCAATCAGTACCAGATAACCCTGGTGAACATAGCCACCGGGAGCGGCTTTGTCTTCATTAACCGAAACGAGATAATCCTTTTGCGCCATGGCGTAAACCATGTCCCTAGCACCCCATACAAACTGCCATTGTTTACCGTCTGCGCCAAGCTTGGAGCGGTAGGACTTTAACCTTGATGGAATATCATAACGGTAATCAATGGTGTGGGATAAGAACATCACCTCAGGATTACCCTTATATTTTTCATACACTTTTAAAAGGTTTCGGTGCATAACCGGGCAGATGGTTGGGCAGGAAGTAAAAAAGAAATCCGCCACATAGATCTTGCCATCGAAATCTTTATTGGTCACCATTACGCTGTCCTGGTTTAAAAAGCTAAAATCAGATATCGTTTTATAAACCGTATCGATCACAGGCTTTCCATCCACCACGGTCTGCTTTACCCCATCGGGAATCAGCGGCAGCCTGCGTTCTGATTGCTCGCATGCCGAGATCATAATTGCCAGCATAAGCATTAACATTATTTTTATGCGCTCTTTATTCATCTTTGCATGTATTAAATCAATGTTTACTGTGGTCATGTTCAGCCTCTTCGGAGGCAGGTTTCAGGTTGAACTTTTTCAGGTAAGCATCCGATTCATCCAATGCCTGTTTGTACTCATCATCAAGCTTTTTAATCTTGGTCATCTCGCCCTGAAAATACTTTACCGCTTCTGCATTACTCTTGCCCTCAATATCCGGCTGGAAATTATGCATCCAGTCCATCATATTGTCATCGGCTTTGGTCAGCTTTGTGATAAGCAGACTAATGTTCCTTTTTTCTTCAGTGGTATCAAGATCTGGTTTGCCCAGTTTTAGTTCTTTAAGTTTTACCTTGGCAAGGGTATCCAGAACCATCTTGTTCTTTACTGCTTTTTCCCCATCTCCCATCACCTTATCATGAAGATCCATCACCTGCTGACGTACAGCCTTGTAATCGGGTTCACTTTTACATCCGGTAATTATCGCTGCGCAGAGCGCTACGGAGGCAACGGCCAGCGAGCTTTTTTTGATCAGATTTCTCATATTCTTTAATTTTAATTTCAATTAACTTTTTATATCATTTAAAATGGTACACTCATGTGTACCATCAGGCGGTTTCCGGCATAAGCTCTTCCTCCTGCCAGATTCTGCAACCTGACGTTCTGGTAATTGGCGCCTACCGAAAGTCCTTTCAGGACAACCTCTGCGCCTGCAACAGCTGAAAGAGAATAGCCACCGGATACATCGACCATATATTTTTTGTTCTCCACATCCTTATCTGCAGTCTCATACAGTATCCCTGCATTAGGAGCAATGGTAACACTATGGGCGATGCGGAACTTATAATATACGAGCGCGTTTGCAGTAAACTTATTGCCGTAACGGTAAGCATATTTGTTTTCGGTATTTATTTTATAGTTGGCATTCAGGTTCATTCCCAGGTCGTTGTAGCGGATATCATAAGCCGCATTGACCGTAAAATCGGTACTTGCTGTGCCCAGCTGGAAGTTGTTGGGCGATTCCTGAACCGCCAGACGTTCGCTGGGTTCATATTTTCCGGTAGGCGCCTTGATCCCGGCGCCTACCCAAAGAGACTGGACGAGCAGTTTTTCGCCCAGGGTACCGGTATGATTAAACAGGTTATAGTATCCCATCACTGCAATATCACCGAGTCCGTTCTTGGTACCATTTGCTTCCTGGCTTTTACGCTCATTGAAGTTATAAGGGACAAATGCCAAAACCCTGAACTTCTTCCCAAAGTTCCATCCGCCCCAAAGTTCAGCGCTCTGGTAGGTCTCATCTGCGGTCAGCGGCGTACGCTCCCCTTGCGGCCCAAGGTGCGTTTGCAGGGACTTGTACTGATAGCGCAGTCCTAAAAATCGTTTGTTATATTCAGGCAGAATCCCAATGTAATAGCTCCCTACCCCACAGCCGCAGATATCGCAGGCCAGCGACGGAAAGGTGAGCGCCATCAGAAAGATCCAGATTATTGTTTTTTTTATGCTCATACTAAATGTTATTGTTCGGCCAGGGCCGGATTGTTTATAAAAGCCTCATCGTTCAGTGTGGATAAGAATGCCAGGAGTTTGCGCTTATCATCATCACTTAAGGCGATGCCCGGTTTAGTTCCGTTTTTTAATATCGGATCCAGGTTTGGCAGGTCCTGTACCTGCGAATTATAATGTTCCAGCACACCGTCAAGTGTTAAAAACCTGCCATCATGCATGTATGGCGCAGTATATTTCAGGTTTCGGAGTGATGGCACCTTGAACTTGTACCTGTCAGTTGCAATCAGCGTAGCGGTATAGAGTCCCTGGTCATTTATCGGGCTTAAAGAAAGTCCGTTATTGTGAAAGGATCCGTCGGTGAACAAGGGCTCGCTATGGCAGGAGGCGCATTTCTCTTTAAACAGCGTATAGCCTTGCTGCTCCTGCGTGGTAAAAGATATGCCCGATTCCTTTCTGCTCACCTTATCGTATTTAGAATTGCTGCTGATGCACATCACCATAAACTGCGATAGTGCTTTCATCATCCTTGCGGTGGTGATTTCCTCAGTGCCGAAGGCGTTCTTGAATTGGGTAGTATATTTTGGTAAAAGCCTCAGTTTTGCCATTACGTTATCCACGCTTTCATCCATTTCCTCATGGGTGGTAATGGGCACAACAGGCTGCAGGTCGAGGTCAAAAACACCTCCACCCCACATAAAAGCCTTATTCCAGGCCAGGTTCATAATTGGCGGAGAGTTCCGGGTACCCAGGCGGTCATCTATGCCATGGCTCACATCATGCCCATGCTGTGTAAAAGCAGAAGACTGAATGTGGCAGGAGCCGCAGCTTACCGTATTGTTCCTGGAAAGCCTGGCTTCATAAAACAGACTTCTTCCCAATTCAAACCCGGCCTTCGTTACCGGGTTGGCAGACAGGTTATAAACCGGCTCGGGAAAATTCGAAGGTTTCTGAAAACCCAGAAAGGTCTCAATCTGCTCTTGCACGATATCGCTCTTTTTACAGGCGTAAACAAAGAGGCATAGCGAAAATATAATCAATATATGTTTTTTACTCATAATGCCTAGTTTTCGGTGTGGTCGTGTCTGAACATACTGGTCAGGTTTTTTGCAATATTTACGCTATAGTCGCTGAACATCACATTGGGATGGGCTGCTATACTAAAGCTGTTAGGGCCGTTAAAGACCTTCATCGCGTCTACAAAAAGGTGAACGTTACTCTGTCTGTCCTTTCTCACTCTGGCAATACCAGCAGTAGTCAGATCGACAGTGATGGTCTTAATGTTGTTTATCGTTGGCGCAGAATAACCACCAAATCCGCCGATATGGTATTTGAATTGTTTCTTTCCGGTCGGATCACCATTTACGTCATCGGAGATTACGTTTGAATTACCTTCAAAGCGGAAAAATATGTAACCCGAATTCCAGCCCCAGTACATCCCTCCGCTATCATGATCGCCAGCAGCTGCCGGGTCAAGGACTCCTGTACGCTTATCAATACCCATCGTACTTCTTAGGCTATCTACGCCTAAAGTGAAAGTCAGCCTGGTGTAATCACCCTCAGGCACACGTACTTTTGCAAAACGGGTCGCTTTATCAGATGATTTAATCAGAAAATAACTGCTGTCCTGTTTTACTGCGTATTCTTTTCCATCTGCGGTAGCCACCTTGATGTTGCTGATGAAGTACTGCAGCATGGATACGGTAAACTTTTCGCCAGCTGCATTGGTATAGGGCGTAGCGGTATTATTAAAGGTCAGTGTACGATCGCCGATAATATTATCGAACTCTACTGAAAAGGGCGCCAGATTACGCTCATTAAAGTCTGGCGCAACATCTTCACTTTTTTTGCATGAGCAGATCAGCAATACAGCTGAGCATAAGAGAAGCGTAATGGTGTATTTGAATTTTATCATGGCAAATTGGGTTTGTTAAATTTTATATTGCGGATGAAATCCTCATCCGTGAGTGTATTTAAAAAAGCGATGATATCGCTCTTGTCCTGTAGCGATAGCGGAACGCCTGCCTGACCGTTGTTCTGGGAAAGCAGCACATCGGTAGTAGGCGAAACCTCAACACCACTGTTATAATGCTCGATCACCTCTGCAAGGGTTTTAATTCTCCCGTCGTGCATATAAGGTGGGGTAAGGGCAACGTTTCGCAGCGTTGGCGTTTTAAACTTTCCAAGGTCTAAGGGATTATAGGTAATCCTTGATCTACCCTGGTAAAGACCATCGAGCGAAGCATTGCTAAAATCCTTATCGATCCCGTTATTATGGTAACCACCATCTGTAAAAAGCTCACCTGAGTGGCAACTGCGGCATTTGGCATTAACCAGTAACATCCCCCTGATTTCCTGATGAGTTAGTATCGAACCATCTTCTTTCCGGATATATTTGTCATACCTGGAATTTCCAGAGATTAGTGTTCTCTGGAACTGCGCGAGGGCTTTCGCGATATTGGCAGATTTCACGCCGGTTCCAAATGCTTCCTGGAAGCGTTTGGCATAATCGGGAACTGCCTTGAGCTCATCTTCCAGTTCGGAGAGGTTCTGGTGCATTTCATCAGCACTGGTGAGCGGTCCGAAGGCCTGCGATTCCAGGTTGGTTGATCCGCCATCCCAGAAAAGGCCGCTTTTTGCCCAGGCCAGGTTAATCAGTGCCGGCGCATGGCGTGGCAAGGTCTGCCCGGATTCACCGGTATTGCTCAGCGCTATCCCATCACTGAAAGCAAGTTCCTGATGGTGACAAGAGGCGCAGGAAAGCTTGTTGCTTCCCGAAAGCCGCGTATCGTAAAAAAGCAATCTTCCAAGCGCAACCCCCTGTTCGGTAAGCGGATTATCCGGATCATCCAGCACCGCAGGAAAATTCGCGGGGATATCAAGCGCAATTTTTTTGGGCACGGTTTCTCTAGCCATATCATTTACCTCTTCCTTTTTACAGGAAGAGATAAAAAATATAGCGGCACATGCCACCAGCATGACAAAGCCTGTTAAGGACTTAAGATTTACCACAGCGGTTACTGGGCAGATTTAACAGAAAATACCTTGCCTGAATAATTTGCAGCAACAGCAGCCATAAGAGTAGCCTGAGATGCACCTACTGAAGGAGTGGTCATGAGGTCAACGCCATCGGTTATCTTGGTCACATCAGCATTTAACAGGATAGCGGTTGATTTGGCCGAACCGATGTGCAAAGCAGATGGCAGGTTAAGGGTTACTGTTTTAAAGTTGGCATTCAGACCGGTTTCTACAGCAATAGTTTTGGTGGCTCCAGCTGCTGTTACTTTTCCTTTTAATGAAGAAAAGATATAACTGGTGGCCCACATCCATGAAACATTGGTCATCCCGTTAAGCTGCGAAAGCTCACCCGCTTGCAGACTCAGGTTATTATTGTATTTCTCCGGAACGCCAACAGAAAAACGGATTGATTTATAATCCCCTGCAGGAATCCCTGCAAGTTCAACGCTTTCCCTTTTGTTTGCGGGATAAATATAGGCACTGTTTGTTTCTGCAGCTTTGTTCTCTTCAATCAGGTAATAACTGTTCGGTACAGCATACTCGTCGCCGCTTGCCTTAATCAGTACCACATTGCTTACCCAGTACCTCAACTGGGTAAAGTTCCAGGTTTTAGATCCTATGGTGAAATCTTGATCAAGCGCAAAGTCTGATGTACCCACAACGGCATCAAAGGTTAGCTTCGCCCTACCATCCGTTTCATGAATAGCACCCGGTTCAGCATCTTTAGAACATGAGGCAAATAAAATTGTAGCTAATAATATGATCGTTAAAAAATTTTTCATTTTTTTTAATATAATTCAATAAGGCATATCTGTTGCATGCCATAATGCACTGGTTTGTAAATTGGATTTTGATGGAGAGATTTTCCCCGAAATAAAAATACAGGCCCAAACGCCAGCACTTGCCATAAAAGTGGCATTGCTGGATGAGAATTATATAGAAATGCTAAGCAAACAGAAAATTTCCGGATACAAATAGCAAAAAAAGATAAAAGAATTATGTTTAAGCCTGAAGACTAGCGGCTTTTGGTGGCTGGAATATAGAAAAGGCACGGTGCATGGTATTGAGCACCGGACGTTCCGGATAGATAATTTTAACAGTTGAGCGTTTAAAGGTAAAGGATGATGCAGCTGTAGGCAATGCTTCCATGTAATGGCCCCGCTGATTTTCCCTTTCCTGTTTTTTCTCCTTTTCTTCAGCCTGCTTTAGTTTCTTCATCAGAAAACATTTGCCATTACAGTGCATCCACGGACGGTCCCTGTTCTCGCATAATTTCGCTGATATGTATTTCTGGTTTACCTCGAAACCGGCATAGATGAAAAAACGCGAAAAGTTGGATCCGATCAGTGCGAACAATAAAGATATGGCAATAAACCTTTTCAACATTCCGTTGCAAAGATAAGGATTAACTACTCCAAAAATCGAACAAAACAAATAAATTAAGTAAAACTACCTAAAAAGGTTTTTGATTAGCACTTTAGATTAAACTTTCATTCAGGAGTAGAAAAGATTTAGCTGGTTTACTCTTGAATTATATTTTGATGCATCATCATTCCCTATTTAATCGGTCACCCAATGCTATTGCAGTGTCTGCTAACGATAAAGCATTCTTCCCATCCTGTCGTTATTTGGTATCAATCGGTAACACAGCAGTTTTTAAACCTTTAGATGAAACACTTAGATTTAATTTTCCGGCCTTTTCTGTTGATTGTACGGTAATCACCAGTTTGCCTTTAAAGGCCTTCATTTTGGGCAGGTGAAATAATTCCAGGCTGGTTGGATCTCCATTGGCGACCACTTTATATATTCCGTTTCCGGTAACTTTAAAAGATAAGCTATTCTCTGCATCAGGACATAAAGTACCATTGGCATCTACCACACTCGCTGTAATGTAGGCCAGATCTTTCCCATCGGCCATCAGATTTTTACGATCAGATTCCAACACAATATGGTGCGGTTTTCCTGCTGTTTTAACCTTTTGTTCGGCAACAGCTTTACCGTTCTCATCATAGGCAATTACCTTTATTTCTCCGGGTTCGTATTTTACATCGTTCCACATCAAGCGGTACCTGCTGGTATGAGTTGTTTTATTTTTGCTTTGCCTGCCCTGGCTTTTGTTGTTAATAAACAACTCTGCTGATGGGTAATTGGTATACACAAACACGGGGGTAACTTGTCCCTCACGACCAGGGAAAGTCCAGTGCGGAACGATATGCAGCGTTGGTTTTTCGGGATTCCATTTACTCCGGTAAAGGTAAAACCGATCTTTAGGGATACCTGCCAGGTCAATAATTCCAAAATAAGAACTGTGCGACGGCCATTTTTCATCATAAGGGGTAGGTTCTCCCAGGTAATCAAAACCTGTCCAAACAAATTCACCGATTACATACTTCAAAGAATCCTGCATTACAAATTCATCATCAGGAATTTGCGACCAGTTACAGTATTCAAGATCGTATGATGAACTTTGATTGTCATCGTACATTTTCATCTTCTGCGGTACAACAGGGAATTTATATACCCCTCTGGAGCTAACAGTCGAGGCTGTTTCAGAACCCAAAATCATTTCCTGTGGCAAGCGTTTGTAGGCCTCTCCATACCAAAACGGCTTATAATTAAAGCCCGGGATATCCAATACCGAGGCAAAGTTATTGTCTAAAGCATCTTTGATCCTATCCATACCGGCAGTAACCGGCCTGGTTGGATCTTCCCGGTGGCATATATCCTGTAAAAACTTTAAGATCTTGCCTCCCTCTTTAGTCGATTGATCGGGTACTTCATTTCCAATACTCCACATCACCACAGAAGGATTGTTCCTGTTGGCATGGATCATATTTACGATATCTTTTTCAGCCCACTCATCAAAAAGGTGACTGTATCCGTTTGAAACCTTTGGTGCTTTCCATTCATCAAAAGATTCTACCATGAGCATAAATCCCATTTCATCGCATAACTTTACCAGCTCGGGTGCCGGCATGTTGTGTGAGGTCCTGATGGCATCACAACCCATATCTTTCAATAATACAAGTTGCCTGCGCAAGGCAGCCACATTGATGGCGGCTCCAAGGGGCCCCAAATCATGGTGGTTGCAAACCCCTTTAAACTTGCGGTAAACACCGTTTAGCGAAAAGCCTTTTTGCGGCTCGTATTTAATGGAGCGGATGCCGAAAGTAGTGGTATATTCATCTTTTAAGCTCTTCCCGGCGTATAGTTTTGTGATGGCAGAATATAGGTTTGGTGTTTCCGGCGACCATAGTTCAGGATTTCTGACCAGTAAATCCTGCTCAAACTCGTTCAGATCACCCTCATTCAAAGTTTTGGTTGCAGAAGCTACCGTTTCGCCTTTTGCATTTATAATGGTGGTTTGCAGGCTCAATGCAGTATAGTTTCCACTAAGTGAATTAACCTGGGTTCTGATCTTCACGCGGGCAAAATCTTTGTTAATTACAGGTGTGGTAATATAAGTGCCCCAAACCGGAATACTTACCTCATCCGTAATAATGACATGCACATTCCGGTATAAACCAGCCCCGGGATACCAGCGTGAGGCTTCTGGTAAATTTTCCAGGCTGATGGCAAGTGTATTTTTGCCAACTTTCATTTGGTTGGTTACATCGATTGAAAAAGAATTGTAGCCGTAAGCCCAGTGGCCAACAGCCTCTCCATTTAAGAATACTTTAGGATAGCTCATGGCGCCATCGATTAATATCACTGCTTTTTTACCTTTTGTAAAAGCAGGTGCAACAAAAGTATTCCGGTACCAGGCTTTGCCAACAAAAGGTAAGCCCCCTGTTCTTCCTGTTTTTAATGATGCGGTTTTCTCCCCATTTTGTACAATCTGTACATTTTGGCTATCATTGTTCCCATCAAAAGGGCCTTTTATTGCCCAGTCATGCGGTATACTTACCGTTTCCCATTTGGTATCATCAAAAGCAGGGTTTTTGGACTCAGGAAAATCACCTTTGCTAAACTTCCAGTTTTTTCCCAGCAGGTATGCTGTCCTAACCTGACCATGTACTGCTCCACAAGTTAGCACAGCTAAAAATATAATGGTTAATCCGCGATATAATGATATTTTGATTGCATTCATCCTCAAATCTAAATGTTAAAACAGTGCTCAACAACTTCAGGAATGAACAGGTTAAAATAAGTCAATAAATGGTTCAATTTTAGTTATTCTGCCTGTAAAGCTTGCAGGGGGAAGAGATATAGCTAACGATGCTATTCTACACCGATCTATATTTTTCTGTTTTGTCTTTGGTAAATTATGATAAAGCGCTGTTAACCTACTAATAAAAAAGCCGCAGGAAATAAGTTCTCCCGCAGCTATCATTAACTAACTAAAATTGTTTTTTATTTTTCTCCTGTTACTTCCCCGCAGGTAAGCATATTTTTGGGGTAGTACGGGTTTTCAATCTTCTTGTCGTTACTTACCCACGTTACACCAGTCATGGGACATTTCTGCTGGTAAACCACTGTGTTTTCTGGTTTCAACTTATCAATAATCAACCAAAGTTCTTCAGATAGCTTTTCCATATTTTTCCGTTGGTCGTCTATTGAAGAGGAAGCAGCAATCTGATCGGCCAATGCCTTAATGCTGATACGTGCAGAAGTGGCCATATTCATTTGCTGCAAAGTGAGCTTTTTAAACTTAAATTGACTAAGCGCCGCAGAAAATTCAGTTGCGGAACTAGCCGTTTTTTGGGTATCTGAAATCACCAGGCCATTTTTCATTCCCATATAACTGCTGATAATGGCTTTTTTTTGCGTTTCTCTTTGCTTCACCAATTCAGGTACTACTTCCTGCGAAGACGTTTTTACTTGTGCTTTTACGGTGAAAACCAAACCGCCTACAGCCATAACCGCTGCCAATATATACTTTTTCATACTATGGATTTAAAGTTGTTTTCTTAATAATTTTGTCTATTTCCCGTTGCATATCTGCCAGGTGTATGGCTTCAATTCCCGTTGTTTGAGGTATTAAGGCATTTACTTTTTTTCTGATGGCCTCGATATGAGCAATGGCTTCAAGCCTCACATCACTGCGTTGTGCACTATTCATCATCTTACCATCTGCAACATCTTTGGGATTAATTAACATGCCTACTTTTTCCAGGTAAGAACGTTGTAAACTCCTCAAATACGAATCCTGTAAAGGATTATTAGATTCCTTTTTCCATACCAGAGGCAACAGATCATTTAGGAATTCGCTAATTGGATAAGGGTCTTTTGCGGTTAAGGACTTTTGATTTAAATTAAATAGTAACCCCGGACTTAGAAACATGTTCAAAACCTGTGATTGCTGATCTGAAATATCTTCAATAGGTTTTACATTAATATACTGAGCAAGTTCTTGCGGATACAGCCACAATGGTGCATCAAATAATTGCCGACCGACGTAAGCAACGGCATTTTTAACTTTCTGCTTTGATATTTCTGCATATACAGCGCCTTTTTCATCAACACTTCTTTTGGTTACATAGCGATTACCTACACTTTTAAGCACGTGATAGAGGTATCTGCTATATTGAGCAAGCACCCCTTTATGTAATTCGGCTAAATTATCATATTCGTCACCCGGCTCATAAGTCCAGTTTTTAAGATTAGCGACTACACGTTTGAGGTTTTTTATTCCGTAATCACTTGCGGCAACAGCATCATCACCCAAATCTTCAGCCTGACTCCTGGGGTCTTCATCCTTACCTTCTCCGCCAAACCATAATCCCGGGTTTTTAGTCAAGGTGTCTGTCGTCATTTTACTGAGCAGTTTTTCTTCCGAAAACTCGTCTTTTTCACCTTCAAAATAGCGGTAACCCCAGTTGATGGCCCACTCATCATAAGCGCCTATCCTCGGGTAGATCCCTTTCGGCCCAATATGATCTTCCGGTTGCGCAACATAATTAAATCGGGCATAGTCCATAATAGAAATGGTATGGCCATTTTTCTCCACCCAGGCCTTATCCCGCAATTTTTCAACCGGCGTTTGGCTGCTGGCGCCCATGTTATGACGTAAACCTAAAGTATGGCCTAACTCATGTGAAGATACAAAGCGGATCAATTGCCCCATAAGTTCATCATCAAACTGCATTTTTTGTGCCCGCTTATCCAGCGGACCAGCTTGGATCATATACCAGTTGTGTACCAGTTTCATCACGTTATGATACCAGCCAACATGGCTCTCCATAATCTCACCACTACGTGGATCGCTGATTCGTGGTCCGTAAGCGTTTGGCGTCTCTGAAGCATAATATCTGATCACCGAAAAACGGGCATCTTCCAAGCTCATGGTCGTATCTGCTTCGGGCCATTCTTTACCTATAATGGCATTTTTAAAACCAGCCTGCTCAAACGCTTTCTGCCAATCATTTATTCCTGCAATAAGATAAGGGCGCCATTTTTTTGGCGTAGCCGGATCAATGTAATAAACGATTTGCTTTTTAGGTTCAACCAGAATCCCTTTTTTGTATTTTGCGACATCTTGCTTTTTAGGCTCTAAACGGTAGCGCTGTACAATATATTTGGTTTGTGTACGCTGGTAATCTTCATCAAAAAGAATGTATTTATTAGCAAAAAAGCCAACTCTTTCATCAAAAAGACGCTTACGCATGGGCACTTTCGGCAATAGAATAATCGAAGTATTTAACCTTAAAGTAGTAGCTCCGGTAATTGCACCAACCGTAAAACCCGGACCAGAGGTTGCATAGGTTTTGGTGGTTTTGATTTCGGTGTTTATCGGATAACAGGAAATACGTTCAATAAAAGAGCGGTCATCAGCTAAAGCGCTAAGTTTCTTTGCCGATTTTTCTTCAGCCGGGATAGCTACTACGGCAACATCCTTCTTAAAGAAGTCGGTTACATCAATAACATAGTTTCCTGTTAATGGATTTTTAGCTTTGATATCGAAACTGGCAATAATCGGGCTTTCCTGCGACTGCATTACCGCCTGAAAAATCGGACCTTCGGTAGTTTTACTTTCCTGGCGATAAACAACCCCTTTTAAAAAGAGGTTGTTATTGTTTCCTTTCTGAAAAAATAGGGTTTGCTCATTTACTTTCTCACCACCGAAACTTCCATAACCTTGCGGCGTAGTCACGTACCGGGTTACCGCCAGCAGGTATCTGCCAAGCAAAGTGTCTGGCACTTCGAAATACCATTTTTGATCTACCTGGCGAACATTAAAAAGCCCATTCTGGGCTATAGCGGTAGAAGGAATAACTTTGGTGTAATCCATCGGTGCTTTTTTGGCAGCACTATCAGGTTTAACTACAGGTTTTTGACCAAATGCAGTAAGGGAGAGCGTACATGCGATCGGAAATAGGACTGATTTAAAATTCATCTTAGAACGGAAGGGTTTCGTTAGTATTCAATCTTAGATTTGGATTAAGTTTCATTGCACCTGATGGAAAAGGAATAATATATAATCTGGAATTAGGACTTAATGAGTAAGTTACCTGAGGAACAGTCTTGTTCACAATGGGAAAAGTATGTGTAACTGTTTTAGCATAATCGGGTTCATTATTTAATCGTTTCAAATCGAAGAAGCGATGGAAACCAAGCAGTAATTCCTTTCTTCTTTCCGTAATAATGATATTCATGGTTTCCTTTACGGTAGTAGGAACCGGCAAGGTAACAGTGCCACTCAATATTCTTTTAGCACGCAGCTGATTGATAATAGCCATGGCCTCATTTAGATTCCCTTCACGGGCCAAACACTCAGCAAGCATAAGATATACCTCCGTTGTTTTCATACCTACGGTTGGGTAAAAGAATTTGGTGTAGTTTACGCTAAAATAGGCTGTTCCGGCACCGGCATCCATTAAAGATGTACTGGTTGTGTTCATGAACAGATTAAACCGGGCATCGTTTGTACCAAAAAGTTTAACCAATTCGGGACTCAAAATACAGGTGTACGCAAAACTCATTTCAGTATACCCGGTCATATACTGGAAACTAAGCACTTCCGGATTTTCACCCGCTAATACAGGCACAGCATTTGGTCCGCCCAATTTGTTATAGGCAACTAAATCGTAAATGGCATTATTATAACTCAACGATTTTTGTGCGGCTTCTTTGGCCAAAGCAAACTCATGCTTAAACAAATGAATTTTTGCCTTTAATCCCCACGCAAAGGCTAGAGATGGGTGATAAGGATCAACAGGTACTTTTTGGAGGTACGGAAGTGCATCGTCGATATCCTTCTGTATAAAATCGTAAACTTGTGCTACCGTAGACTTCACTGGCTTTGCTTCAAGATCATACTTATCCATGATGCAGATACCACCATCCGTTGCCGCCGTAGCCGGGTCGTAAGCTTTAGCATAAACGTTGACCAGCATGAAATGATCAAAAGCCCTGTACACCTTTGCTTCTGCTTTTGCTAGTTGTTTTATATTATCATCCCCCTTACTTCCATCTACCAGTGAGATGATTGTGTTCCATCTGTTGATATAAGCGTAAGTTTGACTATAGAAAGATGATGCCGTCAATAAATTTGTGCGGGCATCGGTATCATCAAAGGTAAAGTTGATAATGTCAATGTTTTTTATCTGACCAATCACATATGACTCGCGAATCCATTGATCGTCAACCAGGTATTGAAAGTTATTGATTGGATAAGCCCTGTTTGGAAGTGATACCAGTTTGTAAAAATCATCAGCGGTTTCAACTACGATCGAACCGGTCGGTATAACGTCGGTATATTTTTTACAGCCTCCTACCAGAACTACCAGTAAAAGAGCCATGATGTATGAATATTTTTTCATCTTTTGATTAAAAAGTTACGTTAAGACCAAGAATGAATGTTTTAGGAATTTGTAAAGACCTGGTTCCGGAATTAGGCGAATAGGTTTCCGGATCAATATCATCGCCAGCTGCACTCCAGTACCATAAATTGTTGACCTGGCCTGATATTCGAACATTATTTAAATGAATTAAACGACTGATTTGTCGAGGTAAATTATAAGAGACAACAATGTTTCTTAGTTTGATGTAAGATGCGTCCAGTACCTGAACATCTGAATATCGCCACAGGCGACTTAATGTACTAGCGTAATTGGCGGCAGAGGTAGCATAATCTACAAATAGACGAGGTAATTCACTCGTTGTTGTACCCGTCCATCTTTGGGTAATATCTTGGTCGTACACCGTGGTTGATGACAGATCGGTTACATCTTTTCTTAATTTATTACCACCTGAGAATACCAACATCGCACTTAACTCGAAATTTTTGTAGCTAATTTTTTGACTGAATGAACCTGAATACAAAGGTGTCAACGAACCCATATTCACAATGGCATTTCTGTTTGTAATATCTTTAACTGCTGTAGGAACTCCGGCTGAATTGAATGTTACATTAGCGTTACCATTTTCATCTAAAAAGTATGGGTAACCGTTTGTCATGCCTCCATATTGATAGGCGTAGAGCGAATTAAATTGCTGTCCTACAAAAAAGTAATCTGTTGGTGAACCAATATACGAGTAGGCATTCTGTGCAGCTGTGTTGACTGCCATCACTTTGTTTCTATTATATCCGATTACAAACTGAGAACTTAATAACAGATCACCTGATTTATACCAGTCACCAATTAAATTTAATTCTATCCCTCTGTTTCTTAATGCACCATTGTTAAGCACTCTAGATAAAGCACCAACTGTAGGATCTAATTCTGTACTCACCAATAAATCGCTGCTGTATTTGTTATACAAATCTAAACTACCACGTAACCTGTTATTTAGCATGGAAAAATCTATACCGAAATTGGTAGAAGCAACTTTTTCCCAGCGCAATTTTGGATTAGGAAGTGCAGAAATATTGGTGTACTGCAGTGATGGGAACAAGCCATCATTTCTAAGTGTTGCTGTTAAGTATGGGGAAGAAGTCTGATCTACGTTCCCATTTATTCCATAGGTAGCACGTACCTTTAACGTGTTCAACCACTCAATATCTTTCATAAAATTTTCGCGGTTTGCGTTCCAACCTAAACCTACAGACCATAAAGGGCGGTTTTTATATTGAGGATCCACACCAAACAAATCAGCCTGGTCTACACGAATACTTCCGGTTAAATTATATTTTCCCTGAAAGGTATAACTCATATTGCTATATGCAGAAAAATACCTGTGTTTGATTTGTTCCTGTTTGGTAGCTAAAGCACTAAGGGTCCTTGTACCGCCAATGTAACTGGTTATTCCGGTGTTGCTTAATGCAAATGAATTGAGCGTAACAGAGTTCAGCGTAACAGGGTCATAACCATACCTTACATTCTCCAAACTTCTCGGCACTAGCGTTTGCCTCATTTCTACCCCGGCGATGGCTGCAATATTATGTTCCTGATTTTTACCAAAACTATGATCATAGCTCAACTGATTTCTAAAGGTGTAATTGTTACTTTTTTTATTTATTTGATAAAACCTTCCACCTTCAGGTAAATTACGTGTGTAAACATTCGTTGCAGCATTGTAACTCGTTAAATAGTTATAGGCATATCGCATTCTGTAACTATTTTTATCAAAAAAGGATTCCCGATCTGAATTATTATTTTCATACTGAAATTGCATGCTATAACTTAAACCCTTATAAATTTTTGCCTGCAGGTTTGCAAATGCCCTTAAGTTGATAGCCTTACTTTTATCTAATCCTTCTTGAAGTGACTCTAAAACATTAAACCTGAATGATTTAAAATTGTTATTGTTTTTTAAGGTTGCTATAACTGCTGGATTTACTTCCCCAGATGTACTAAAACCATCTTTTAATTTCACATAATCCGAATAAACCAGGTTTCCGTTTCCATCTGTAATCTGCGCATACCTCGGCTGTAACAAGTAGTCGGTATAATCAAAACTACTGATAGAACTGGTGTTATAGGAAGCATTTATGCCAACCGTAGCTGTCAACCATTTCTGTAAATTAAATGTAGATTTATTGTAAATATTGAAATTCTCAGATTTGTTATATTTCATTCGCAAATCTGATGCATCATAATTTAGCGACAAATAGTTACTACTCTTTCCGTTGCCTGAATTAAAAGATAAGTTGTATCGCTGTCTTACTTCATTTTGCCAGACATTATCCGCGTAGTCTTTAAGGTAATCATTTTGCCTCAATTGATTAATTGTGGCATTCAATTGATCGGCACTGATGCCACCTGCAGCTTGCTGACGATAAAGTTCATACAATGGACTGTAATATTTTATCGTTCCGTTATTTACATTACCATAGCTATTAAACATCGCATCTGTAGTTGCAAAACGGGCTCTTTCGTTGTTGTAAACTGCCGTTTCGTAATCTATTTGATCACTGGTTGAAGCATAATGCATACTCTCGAAATCGGGCTTTCCGGTAATAAACAAATCAGCGTTTAGCGTGATATTTACCCCTTTTGCTTTACCTCCTTTTGTAGTCACCACGATTACACCATTACCTGAACGTGAGCCATAAATAGATGCCGCTGCACCATCTTTTAATACCGTAATCGACTCTACATCATATGGATTAATTTGATCGAGTGTAAGTTCTGAAGGTAAACCATCCACGACAATTAATGGACTTGTACCTATATTGGTCGAATAAGTACCTACACCCCTCAATACCGGCTGATCGGCGGTTAATCCCTTTGGATTTTTGGTATATAATAAACCTGCAACCTTGCCCTCCAAAGCCGCTAATAAATCTGGATTAATCTGCCGGTTAAGTGTTGCACTATCTACCACCGAAATTGCCGCTGCACTTCTTTCTCTAGGTAAAGCCTGAAAGCCATTGACTACAACCTCAGATAATAGCGAAGCATCGGTTTTAAGTTTAATTGTAACGATATTTTGCGCAGTGATCCTATCAATTTTTTGTAATAGCGGTCTGTATCCGATATAATTGATGTCGAGGGTATTATATTGATCGGTTAAGCCAATGTTAAAATGCCCGTTACCATCAGTCACTGCAAATTTTGTGGTTCCCTTTAATTTGACAGAAGCGCCCGGAAGCGGTCCGCCAATGGTATCAGTTACCATACCATGCAAAGTGTATTCGCCTGCATTTTCACTTCTGGTTTTTAAAACGATGGTTTTACCGTTGCTGATTTCGTAAGTAAAATCCTGTCCTTTGGTTACTGCATCCATTAAAATCCTGATGTCGGGCGTGGTTAAGGTAATGGTAATCGGTTTTGCCGTTTTTACCAGGTCAGCATCATATACAAACTCGTAAGATGTTTTTTGGGAAATCTGTGTAATGACCGTGTTGAGTGGTGCCTGAAAAAACTTGTACTGGTTATTTTGCGCATTTGCGTTCAGCGAAAAGAGTAGTGCTAAACACAGCAATGCCCACCAGTTCAATAAATAACTACGTCCCGTCCGGACGAAGCGAAAGTAAAGGTTTGTCATAAAAAAATTAGTTTGGTTGGTTGTTAATTGACGACGATGGATAAAAACCTATTCTTTTTTAAAAACAATCTGATTGCCCTTTAAATCAAACTGAAGATCTGTAGCCTTTGCAATCATCTCGAGTACCTCTTTAATATCAGCCTTGCGCGATATCCTCATGTAAAGGTTTTTTGACGGCATTGATGCGGGCTGTACTTCCACATTATACCATCTGGCCAACTTTTGCATCACGACCGATAACGGCACATCATTAAAAAGAAACTCTCCTTTGGTCCAGGCATTAAAATCTCCTGCAGCTACGTCTTTAAGCGATAAATGTCCATAAGAAGAAATCGCCTGTTGATTTGGTTTTAGCAACACATTATTCCCTGCGGCATTGGTAATACTTACACTTCCTTCTAAAAGTGTAGTCTCAACACCATCGGTTTCGGGATAACTGCTCACATTAAACTGAGTACCTAAAACTTTGATTTCGTTTCCCCTCACTTGAACAATAAACGGCTTTTCAGCATTTTTGGCTACCCTGAAGAATGCTTCGCCCTCTACGTATACTTTCCTTTCCGGCCCGCGGAAGCCTGCAGGAAAAGTAAGTTTTGAGCCTGCGTTCAACATTACCATAGAGCCGTCGCTCAAGGTAACCTTAAACACACCACCGTTAGGCGTAGTAATGGTGTTCAGTTTAACGGCTGTTGCAGAATCGGCATCTACTGCCATAAATACGACTGTACCATTGCTTTGCGTGCTTACCGTTACGCCGCCATGCTGATAAAGCAGCCCTGCTTTTTTCGCCCTTAAAGTGTCGTTTTTACCATTGAAATGCAGAAAAGCTTTTGCAACGCCAGGCACCACTTGTTCCGTTTTTGATAACTGTCGGGTCACCAATAGTCCGGCAGACAAAATTACCACTACGGCAGCAGCATTTCTGATCAACCTGGCTGTGCTGATGAATTTCAATACACGGTTTTGAGGTTTGGCAAAAAGTTTCTCCGTTAACCGGGCATGAACAGCTTCAAGACGTAAAGCATCTTCCTCATCAAAAGATTGGTTTTTAAGGTCAAATTCATCTTTAATTAAACCTTCAAGTTCTGCGTGACCGGCATGTTCAAAATAAGCAAAAAGCATCTCAAGCTCCCTGGCATTACTTTTATTTGCGATAAAGCGGTCGAATAGTTGTTTGTTTGAAGGTTGTTTTTCCATCGTTGTCTATATATATTATGCACGAGATGGACAAACACACTATTCGCACTTAAAATTTTTTATTTTTTTAAATAAGCGGCAATACAAAGCAGAATAAACTCCTTGGAGTGAAAGAAAACATATCGTTTGATGTATTTGGTGGCACTTACCAGTTGATTGCTTACGGTGGAGGAACTGAGTGATAAGATTTCTGCCGCTTCCTGATAACTTTTCCCCTCTATTTTACAAAGTTTAAATATCTCCTTCCGTTGGGCTGGTAACTTTTCGATCGCCTGATTTAACAACTCAACGCGCTCTTTATTGAAAATATAATCTTCCGTTTGCTCGTAAAATTCGGCAAAGGTTTCCAGAAGATAGCGCTGCATTTTTACATCAAGGGCAACTCGCCTGTAATAACCATAAATAGTATGTTGCGCAATCGTAAAAATCCATCCCGCAAAAGAACGGTTTAGATCAATCTCTGCTCGGTTTAACCAAACTTTTAAGAAAACATCCTGCATCAGCTCATCAACCACCTCGTTAACCTTCACCATCCGCTGCATTTTGGGCAAAAGCAACCTGCTGTATTTTGCGTAAATAAAATCAAAGCCTTCACGACTACCTTTTTTCAGGTAATCGAGTTGCCGTAATTCTTCATGATCGTTGGGATGGCCGGTTGACATTTCGCCAAATCTACGCATTAAGCAATTAAAATTGAAGACCTTAACATTCTTCGATATGCTTTTTACAAAATATAAAACCATGATGTTTGGCAAAATGATATTGATAGAAGATAGGCAGGATTTATAAATTCTGATGTTTTTCAGATTTTATCTAACTGCTAACACTTGGTTTCTACCCCAAAATCAACAAAAACCTATACCCTTTCAGATCAGATTATGCTATTCTTTCTTCTCTTCAGCATTTAAGTTTTTAGTATTAAAATCTCCAAACACTATAATTTAACAAAACAAACGAAAATGGTAGATCAGGAATGCGCATAAAACCAAAAACCATCTACAACTTTTGCTGCAGATGGTTCTTTTTTTAATCGTGATCATAATTATTTGGTTAGCGATAGTATCTTTTCGTGCTCAACTTGTATCAAGCGACAGTAGAAATCCCAGTCAACGTTGGGGCTTCTCATTGCTGCAACTGATATCGTTTTACTTTTATCATTCTGATTTGCAGCATACCTGTTTTTAAAATCTTTCAACGTTGTTCTCATTGAACGTAGAACGGCAAAAAATCTGCGGTCATAGAAAACAATGTTATTTTTGTTTCTTTTGCCAGACCTATATTCATCATTAGATGCTTCACTATAGGCTTTCTGAAGCTTATCGAAAATTATTAGTCTATCGCTGATATTTTTTAATGACTCTCCGGACAGGTCCATATCTTTAATACCGATAATTTTTTGTTGATCAGTTAGTACCGTAACGCCGTCAATATTTATTTCGTGTTTACCATCTCTGGAAAACAAATACACCGGAGCGGGTAGATCATCAACATCAACTGAATCCAATTTTATTAAGTTTTTGTTAAAGTTTGTACGGGTGGCTGATAATGCCTCAACTGATAATGGCTTAGCAGATTGGGCTTTGGCGCCAATCGTTAAGATGGATAACACCATGATTTTAAGAGCGTTGTTCATAAAATCAAAGTTATGCTTAATTATTTCTTAAAGCTTGCTTAACAAAAATGAGTCTTTGATAATTATCAACAAAGTGCCTTAAAATGGCTGATTAGCATTTTTAGAAATGTAACAAAAACACAGACATTCGTATCATTTATACGACGTTTTCAGAATTTTTAAGTTTAATTATGATATTGATATCCTCGTCTCACCTTTTTATTTATGTTTTAATTGGTGTACTTAACATCAGCTAAAAAGTACCAGAACTCATTTTACTTATTTTAAGCGTAGTACATCAGTTTCCCTTTTTATCAAAAACAAAAAAGCCGATCTAATTTAATAAATCGGCTTTTAAAGGTGGAGAATATCGGATTCGAACCGATCACCTCTTCACTGCCAGCGAAGCGCTCTAGCCAAATGAGCTAATCCCCCAATTTTTAATATTCAATAGTAAACAATGTACACTGAAAAACAAGCTTCCGGCCCGAGCAGCAAAAATAGCAAATACTTTCTCGAATGCAAATGATAATTCAACTTTTTATTAATCTTTAAATTTCAAGCCAAAAAGCGCCATCAAAAAGATTACAGCAAAAGCTGATTGCATGGGGTAAGTGATAAACAGAAAAAGTACAAATGTAGCAATGAGCAACATCACAAAAAACATCATGTCCTTAAAAGCACTGTCCATATAACACATGGCTACAACAGCCAAAAGGTAAAACGGAATAATTAAGGCAGTGATAAACATTACCGAAAATAAATTCCCAATATTAACCGGATATTAAATGTCGTTTAGGTTTAGCTCCTTAAGGGTTTAGACTACACATGCGTTAATTGCCTTGTTATTTAACAACGCCTGATAGCGATCAACAAACTGGGCAACGTTAAATCCATCCATCAACGCATGGTTTACATGTATCGAAACCGACATTATCTTTCTGTCTTTTTCATTTCTTAGCTTACCAAAAGATATTTTAGGACAGCTATCCTGAAAAGCGTAGTTGCGGGCATGTGATAAAGATGTGAAATTTAACCAGGGCAGTGCCGAATAATGGATTACATTTTCGCCTGATAAGGATGGGATTAAACCATTGCTGGCCTTTACTTTCTCAATTTCCTGATTAGCGGCCACTCTAAAATCTTCAAAATCCTCATGGAAATCCATATAACCAAACCCAAAAGTTCCGTTGGGACGGTTAATGGTTGCCGCAGCGTGTATGGTGTCATATTTCCAAACTTCACCATCAATTATGCGGTACCTAAAATACTCTACCTGATTGGCGGCCACCAGCGATTTATGCAGGTAAAGCAGGAAAAAGGAAACGTTATTTTCTTTCGCCTCTTTATAGGTAGCCATACAATCTAATTCCACAGTTACACCGAAGAAAGGCTCTTCGAAGGTGCTAAAAAATTTAAAATGATCTTTTCTGATCCAGTTGTCTATATCTATTTTTTCTTTCATTCCAATAATTTTGGTAAAACTTCTGCTAGTGTTTCCATCTGGTAAAAATTTGCATGCTCAATGGTATGATCGATATGTTCATGCACCCATGTAGTATGAAAAGGGACGTGAACTGCATGTCCGCCAATATTCAACACAGGTAAAATATCTGACTTTAAGGAATTACCCAACATTAAAAATTCTTCAGGCTTACAATCCAGGTGTTTGATCAGTTTTTGATAATCTCTTTCCTGTTTATCACTCATAATTTCAATATGGTGAAAATAGTGATCAAGTCCGGATTTCGTCAGTTTCCGCTGTTGATCTAACAGATCACCTTTGGTAGCCACTACCAGTTTATATTTCCCATGTAATACCTTCAGCACCTCTTCTACCCCATCCAGTAACTCTACTGGTTTATTAAGCATTTCCTGCCCTAATTCTATTGCCCTATTAATCACCATGGGGTCTATTTTACCTGCTGTTATTTTTAAAACAGTTTCGATCATACTCAATACAAAACCTTTAATGCCATAACCATACAGTGGCAAATTGGCTATTTCCGTTTTGTAAAGTTCGGCCAGGATGTTATGGTGTGGCATAAAATCTTCTAAAAGGCCTGCAAACTGATTTTCGGTTTCGCGGAAATAGGGCTCATTTACCCAAAGGGTGTCATCCGCATCAAAAGCAATTACAGTAATTTGATTTTTCATGGTTATGCTTACTTTAGCAACACAAAAGTAAAGCAACAACAACCTTCAAAAAAGGACATTTGTCTCGACTAAATAAATATGCTACGCACCAACCTTACTTTCCTATCTTTTATTGAACGCTTCTGCGCTGAAAATAAGGAGGCAGACATTACGCTCAAAAACTTTAAAGCAGGGTATCGATTTATTGAACAGGGCGAAAAAATCAGCAATATCTACATCATTAAAGATGGCATCAGTAAATGTTTTATTTCTGAAGAGAACGGTAAAGATTTTATTATCGAATTTTTAGGTAAGGGCGAAGTGGTTGGCGAATTAGAAGCATTAAAAAAGATTACTTGCCTCTGCAATGTGGCTGCAATTAGTGAGGTCACGGCCTATGTTATACCCCATCATCTTTTTCTTTCTTTGATTAACAAAAGTAGCGAATTCACTACACTCTTACTCCAGGAATTGTCTACCAGAATTATACAAACCAGTACACGCGCATCCTTCCAGCAGTTATACACCTTAGAATATGCACTTTTGAAATTGTTTAAACTACAGGCTGATGAGCATATTTACATCTCCAAAGAAGACATGGCTGCCTATCTGGGCATTTCCGTAAGAAGCTTTAACAGAAGCTTAAAACAGGTAATAGCTAAAGGAGGTTTCGATACAGCCGAATTAAAAAATACACTGCAACTAAACAGCATGAAAAAGCTGCTGGAAAATTAACTAAACCAACGGTATTTGTGGTATAATTATTGCACATAAGATATTTTAAATTAATTGTAGCGCTTTCGCATTTCGATCCGTTTAAGCAGTTAAATTTAAAAACCGCCATTTCGCGGAAAATATTGCCATACACAAAACCACATACAAATGAAACAGAATGATTATCAACCCACTTTAAGATTTCCAAGTTAATCAATATGAAGGAGCACTATCTATAAAATTAGAATACTCCGCAATGTAATGATATCCTTAATTATCATTGAAATAAAAAAGCATGGGTCAAAAAGACTTTTGCAATATATTGATTCAGATAATCTTAATTAAACATGAGCGCTTATATTAACATCTACACCAATTCTTTAACAGACGATCTTATTCCAACAATTCTAAAACGTTTAAATGAACATGAAAACGTTCTGGATATTAATTCTTCTTTTTCGTTCAGAAATCCGAACGGAAGTTTGCCGATCATTTTTAAATGGGACAAACCAAGCCTGGAAATATTTAACGAAAATAATTTAAAGTTGAATTTTAGTGTTGCGCTTAAATCATTCGATTTGAAAGCGTATAAGAAAAAGCTTTTTAAAGAAAAAATCATTAAACAGAGTATCGTCCAAAAAATTCTTGGTTTATTCAAAAAGAAAAAAAGAAAGGTTGCAAAACCTGTAAAACTGAGTGCAGCGGTTGAAGCAAAACTACAAAATTACAATAAAGTATTCTCTCTGAAATACCATTCCGGAGATGTATTCGAAAATCATTTTGCAACATTGATTGGCGCAATTATTACAGAACTAACCAGCGGCATTTGCCATTTTACCCAAGAAAATGTGTGGTATGATGCTAAAGATGTGTTGAGAGAATCATTAGTTAACTTATATACGCTTGAAGAACTGCCTAACCACATCAACAAAAATGCGGTTGCGGTTGCGAGCTAAAATATTAGACTAATACAATTAGTCGTCATTTCGAGCGGAGCGCAGCGAAGTAGAGAAATCTTTTCATTGCGCTCCACCCGATAGCCATTCAATCAAGATATCAATTCCTAACTTAAAGTTCACATCATCAGTGAGCAATACTCCAAACTGATCACACTGGTGTGCGCTCCAGAGGTTTCCTAAAAAACCTGCCAAATCTTAAACATTTCCGGATAAAATTTGTTAAATCACTCTATAAAAGAAACCTGAAGGGTGCATATTTATTTCAATCTTAACGCAACAATTACAGACGAATAACTTGCCAAATCAGGAGATCTTTTTTAGTATTACGCCTGCACAAACAACGGCTTAATAATAATTTATTTATCCAAAAAAGCTATTAGACCACAATATGAATGTAGAAGACGTTTTTAAGAACAATGAAAAATGGATCGCTAATAAACTGGCTATTGATCCTGATTACTTTACCGAGTTATCTAAAGGACAAAGTCCGGAGTTTCTGTATATCGGATGTTCAGATAGCCGTGTTACGGCTGAAGATTTAATGGGTATACAACCAGGACAGGCTTTTGTGCACCGTAACGTGGCCAACCTGGTAAACAACGTAGATTTAAACGTAATGACGGTTTTAAATTACGCTGTGCGCCATTTGAAAGTGAACCATATTGTGGTTTGCGGTCACTATAACTGCGGTGGTGTTAAAGCGGCAATGCAACCTGCAGATATGGGCATACTCAATCCATGGCTGAGGAATATCAGGGATGTTTACCGGATCCATAAAGATGAGTTAAACGCCATTGAGGATGAAAGCACGCGTTACAACAGACTGGTAGAACTGAATGTTCAGGAACAATGCGTGAACCTGTTAAAAACGGCAGCGGTTCAGGAAGCAATCACCAAACGTGGCATAACCGTACATGGTTGGGTTTTCGATATCCATACCGGTAAATTAATCGACCTTAAAATTGATTTTGAAGCTATTCTGAAGGACATTAAGGAGATTTATAATCTTTATTAATAGCTAAGCGCTTGGCGTTGAGCGTTTAGAATCCAAGGTGCATTGAAAACCAGTAGGGTTTTAAAAAGCTGGGAGTTTGGGTTTTGGAGTATTATACGACTCACTACTCCAAACGCCCAACTCATAACTAAAGACTAAGGACTTAAGACTAAGGACTAACCTACCGTCCCATCCAACCGCCATCAACGGTTAAAATTGTTCCATGAACATAATCGCTGGCCGCTGAGGCCAGGAATATGGTTGGCCCTTTAAAATCTTCCGGTGTGCCCCACCTTGCAGCCGGGATACGAGATAATATAGAAGTGCTCCTATCCTGATCTTCGCGTAAGGCAGAAGTATTATCGGTTGCAATATATCCAGGCGCAATCGCATTTACATTTACACCTTTTGATGCCCACTCATTTGCAAAAGCTTTGGTTAAAGATGCAATTGCACCTTTACTCGCTGCATAACCTGGTACGGTAATACCGCCCTGAAAGGAGAGCAATGATGCCGTAAAGATTACTTTTCCACTTCCTCTTGCAATCATTTCCCTGCCTATTTCGCGCGTTAGAATAAATGGTGCCGATTGGTTTACAGCAATTACTTCATCCCAATATTCGTCTGAATGTTCAGCAATTGGCTGGCGCAAGATCGTTCCGGCGTTATTTACCAAAATATCGATCACAGGGTGATCAGTTTTTACCTGAGCGGCAAAAGCCAAAGTATTTTCGCGTTTACCAAAATCGCACTGGTAAGCATAAAATTTTCTGCCCAGCGCTAAAATTTCCTTTTCAATAGCGCTGCCCTGCAGTTCTAAACTTGCAGAAACACCGATAATATCGGCACCTGCTTCAGCCAAAGCTAAAGCCATGGCTTTTCCGATCCCTCTTTTACAACCGGTTACTAATGCAGTTTTACCTGCTAAATTAAATATGTTAGCCATGATGTATTCTTAAATAAATTATTTCAGTTCGGTAATGGCACAGTGATCCATGTCGCCATAATCTAAGTTTTCACCGGCCATACCCCAAATAAAAGTGTAATTACTGGTACCCGCTCCAGAATGGATAGACCAGTTTGGCGAAATAACCGCCTGATCGTTCTGCATCCAGATATGGCGGGTTTCTTGCGGCTGACCCATAAAATGGCAAACACTCTGCCCTTTTGGAACCTCGAAATAAAAATAGGCCTCCATCCTTCTGTCGTGTGTGTGTGCCGGCATGGTATTCCAAACACTGCCCGATTTTAATTCGGTCATCCCCATTTGCAACTGGCAGGTTGGCAATACACTGTTTACTAACAATTTATTGATTATTCTATGGTTCGCTGTTTCAGGTGTACCCAACTCTACAACCTCCGCTTCAGCTTTGCTTACCTTTTTAGTAGGATAGCTATGGTGCGCGGGGGCAGAATTGATGTATAATTTTGCAGCTTCGCCAGGAGTGGCAGATTCAAAAAAAACTTCTTTTGTACCTTTGCCGATATATAAAGCCTCTTTATAATCCAGTTCGTATGTTTCCCCATCGGCTGTTACAATTGCTTTTCCTCCAACATTGATGATCCCCAGCTCCCTGCGCTCCAAAAAGTAGTTCGCTTTTAAATCATCAGGGTTTGGCAATGCAATTTTCTGATCAACCGGCATGGCACCCCCCACAATGTATCTATCGAAATGAGATAAGGTGAGGTTTACCTGGTTGGCTTCAAATACGTTTTCAATCAAAAAGTTATCCCGCAAAGCTGCGGTATCCATTTGTTTAACTTCTTTGGGGCTTTGGGCGTAACGGCTTTCGAATTTATTCATTGGTTAAAAATTGAGTTTTGCGATAAGATATGAACTGATACCAGATCCTATCCGCAAATATATTTATACGATATGTATTATTGGTATTAATAATCAACTTTATAGTGTTTTGTATGGTTTCTGTATTCCAGGCTTTTAAATTGATCCTGGGTGCAGGCGAACCAGTCCAAAATTTATGGTCAGCAGGTAAAGCTAAGGTTAAAAAAATCGAAGGAAATGAAACTGAACAGACCAAAGGGTAGCAAATAATTTTATTTCATTTCTTTATCATAGGGTTTAGTATCAAAACCGATGTTATTTTTAGGTATTTGGAGAGCAGGTTTCTGTGCAACTATTCAGGTTTCTTCCCGCTTTCCGTTTTACTTCACCCGATGAAATATCGGGCTCGTGCTCACTCCAATCGGGTCTAAGTGGCACGGCATACCTTATTATTATCGATTAGGTGCCTAATCAGCAAACATTCACCTTCATTTGCTTTTTACAAAACCGCTGCGCATAAACCCGGTAGTAGCGTGCATCCCGATTTTTTCTATCGGGATAAAGCGAATAACGGGACTGCTCTTGCCGAAGAAATATCGAACCCTAAATTTCCAATTAAATAGATGAATGCTTTTAATATGCTGTTTTAACACTTAACCCGCATCTATCGTGCTCCGCTGTTGATCGAAATGATTGTTCATGATACGCTGATAAACCTGTTCTGCAACCACATACAATAAATCTGCTTTTTCAAACAGGTGTAACAAATCTTGCTCACCAATAACATAACTGTTTTCATACCTTACGGCCAGATAGGCCTCATCCAGCAAATGCAACAGGTTAACTTCTTCCTCATTGTGATCAAATAATGCTGAAAGTGGTTTTACATAGGGTTTAATATACGTTTGATGAACTTTGATGCGGTGTGTTTTTTTATCTTTGCCCATGACCAGAGTTTCAATGGCCCGGTACATCAGATCGAAAACCTGGTGCAGCATAAAAGTGCAGTATTCGAAGTTCTGCTGTTTAAAATAGAAGGTAGCACCCGTTAAAAATTTATTGGCCCTGTCAATTCCGTGCCGGTAACTGGCACTCACCTGATCTGCAATAAGCTTAGGCTTGCCGCCATCCAGAAAAAGACCAGACCTACTAAATAAACAATTTTGTGCAGCGGTGGCATAGTAAAAAAACAAACTTCCCTCCAACAGGGCCTGCTCTACCTCATGTACGTGGAAAACCCGATAACCCAATCCTATTTGCCCGTTAAATACAATATTTAACACCGGCGTTAATTCATTCAAAATGCGTATATGTTTAAATGAAACTATAATCAGCATTTCCTGCGCGGTCTTATCGGCCAAAAAGTGGTTATGAAGATAAATATACTGAACGGGTACCGCAGCCATAATGTCTTTTAACAAACGCAAGGTTTTTCCATCCTTTAACGCTGCATGTTCTGGGTTAAAAAATTTACTCCCCATAATAGTACCTCTCTTCAATTTCAGCCAATGGAGGATTGGTAATGATTAAAAAAAAAGCTTCCATAATCATTAACATAGATTCATACTGTTCAAATAAAAATTCCTTATCCAGTAATTTTATGCTGCTTTTGGTACTAAATGCCGCATAAAACCATTCCAGGAGCCCTAAACGCAGTTGCTTGATTTTTCCGGGAATAAAAAAAGATGTCACAAACAGATAAGGGTTTTCGATATGCACGGCAGCCAGTGTATTTACCTCGCACAGACTTTTATGGGTATCGCTGTTTTTAGATTGATCTAAAGCAGCAATCAGGCTTTTTGGCGGGGTACCCTGATACGTTAATTTTTTGGCCATAATCAAAAAACCGGCATTTAGCAGTTTGGTAAACTGGTTATAAAGGAAAAAATAATCGGCCACATCGCTCAAACATTTCTCTTCAGCCAGGGCAGCTTTATACCAGTTTTTTAAATAAGTTTTATGCCCGCCAAGATTATCGAGGCTAAAGAAGAATTCTATTACTTTAAATGGATCGTGAAATAATTCCTGTTCAAAAGCCAGTGGCGATGTACTTTCGAATATGGCCATATGATAATAGCGATCGATACTTTTAAAACTATTTCTGGTAATGATCCTTTCGTGTATGAGCCAGCAAGCCTCCAGCATTTTTTTGGTGTTTTCGTAAAACGCCGCAACATACTGATCCCAATCCAGATCAAGGTTGTTTTCTAGTGCTGCCAACAGCCATTCTTTGTAAACCAGCTTATAGGTATCTGATTGAAAAAACAGGAAAATATCAAGAAAGGTAAGTTTTGGATTTTTAACTTCTCCGCTGCTCAATAATTTCGGACAATACTCAAGCAGTACCATTTCGCGTTCTACACCACATTCATCAGCCGAAATTGCTTCTATAAATGCTTTATCAGCTTCAATATGGTTAAAAACCAAATCTGAGTAATCGAAAAGCGGCACCAGTTTTTCGTAAAAAACCAACAGCTGTGCGGGGTGCTTTTGGGGCGAAAAATCGAATTCGTTACGGGGCGGGTTTAACCAGTTTTTTAGAAAATTTAAATGATAATCTACACCATTTGTAGAAAAAAAACTTTCAATCGCATCAATAAATGCCATGGTTTCTTTTTTAAAATTCGGGTTCTCGTTCATAGCGTATATTTTTAAATGATTATATTAGCTAACGAATTTAGCAAAAAATATAGTTAAACTATAATTAATTCAAAAAACTTACCAACATCTATTATGAATGAAAATCAGCGCTTAAAAAGGTTAATGGAATTACTATATTTTAAGACTCAGAAGGATTTTGCTGCTGCATTGAATATTCAACAGGGTTCTTTATCAGATATTTTAAGAGGAAGGGTTCATGTATCCAATGCTATTAAAGATAGGTTAGAAATGAAATTCGACGTCAATTTAACCTGGCTGGAAGATGGAATTGGCGAACCTTTTTTCAAAAAGAGACCAGCTGTAGGCGAAAGCAGGGAGGGTGTTCCCTATTTCGATATGAGCCTATCGGATGCTAAAGAGCACATGGTAGAAGAGCATCGGGCAGAATACCTGGTCAATTACCTGCCTTTTAACGATTGTACAGCCTATTTACCGGTGTATGGCGATAGTATGCATCCTCAATATGCGGCAGGCGAAATTATAGCGATAAAAGAAATTACCAATTACGAAATTTTACAATGGGGAGAGGCATATGTGGTGATGACAGATGAAGACAGTAACAGTTTACGGACCATCAAACTCATTTTTCAGCACACTGATGATACCAAACTCATCCTCCGTTCTTCAAACCCAAATTTTAACGGCGACACGGTAATCAGTAAAAAGAATATCCTGTCTCTTTATATCATTAAGGGAAAAATTACGAGGAATGTTATTTAGAGAAACGGTTGACAGTTCTCAATTAATAGTTTACAGTTAACTGAAAAACAATCGTGGGGAAGAGGAAAAGGCGGGAGATATCGTCATTCCCAACTTGATCCGATGGCTATCGGATGGGAACCACGCAGTGCTCATCAATGCCACCTGATAAATGCAAAGTGTTATGAATAATCGTAATGCCTTTGCAGTTTTTTATGTTGCTTTAAGATTCCCTCATGCGCGAGATCCGATTGTTATCGGATGACGACCGCACTAATGGATTCAGTCAATGGTAACTTGTTTCAGGACCTAACAAGAGTGATTATTTTCTGATTCAATTGCTTGAAAACTGAAAATTGCCAACTGCTAACTGAAAACGCTTTATAAAAAGGAAGTCAAGTTTTAAAAACTTGACTTCCTTAGGATTTAACTAATACCCAGGATTCTGGTACATTTTAACCGGGTCCAGTTTCACCTCATCAAAAGGAATCGGGTAATACCTGTCTTTTGTGGTTACATTGGCCAGTTTTGCAATACCGAAAGCAGATTGTGGTTTTGCTTTTAAATACGTAACCAATTCTGCAGCAGTAAAATTCCTGATCAGATCGAACCACCTTTGGTGCTCAAAAGCAAATTCTACCCTACGTTCGTGCAAAATAGCCAGTTTTAAGGTTGGGAATTTAGCCGCATAGGTAGCATCTGTTTTGGCTACTGCGTATAATGGCATACCCGCTCTCGCCCTAACCATATCCAGGTATTGGATAGCCTGGGCATCATTACCCTGCAGCATATTTACTTCGGCCAGCATTAAAATTACATCGGCATAACGCATTAAAATCCAATCGTTACCACCATAACCGTTTTTAGTAGCAAATTCACTCGCATCACGGAACTTGGTAATAAACCAGTCTTTCACAGTGGCATCATTTGCATATTTCACAGAGAAACTCTTTCTTAAATCGTTTCCTTCATACTCGTTAATCAGATCGAGCGTAACATTACCACCAACACCGGTAGAAACTTTTAAGGAGTTAATGGTTTCGCCTTTTGCCTGGTTGTTTGCAGCAATGCTCGAGCTGTAATTAATATCGCCCTGTTTGTAAGAGATCTGGAAAATAAGTTCTTTACAGGTAGTTTTCTTGGCCACATCAAAAACATCAGTATAGGGAATTTCAGAAAGGCTGCCGAAAGCTTTCATATTATAAGCCGCCGTTAGGTAGGTATTGGCATTGGCAAGGTTTTCTGCCTTATTGTTTGGCAGGGTGGCCGCCATGGTTAAATAAACCTTACCCAGGTAAGCATTAATGGCCGCTTTAGATGTTCTGCCGATATTTGCTGTTGCCTGAAAATTAGGTAACGTACTGCTTAACCCGTCTTTTAAATCGGCTACAATCTGATTGTAAACATCTGCTTCAGGAGTACGGAAAACAAAGGGCAGAACCTCTTCATTAGTTGATAATTGTTTTGTTACCAATGGTACCGCACCCCATTTCCGTACCAGTTCGAAATACATAATTGCCCTGATAAATTTAGCTTCTGCAGCGTAATTTGCCTTATTGGCCTGGGTGGTAAAATTCGCTTTATCAATATTGGATAAAATTACATTGCTTCGGGTAATTGCGTTGAAAAGTGCCAACCAGTGTGCTTTTAAGTAGGAGTTACTGGGCAACAGGGAAAAATCGTTAAACTGGAAAGGTTCACCAGAATTACTCTGATTATCATTCCTTCCGGTATCATCAGAGCGTTCATCGGTAAATAAACCACTGTTCTCGCCCATAGTGTTACTGCTTCTCAATGATTGATAAGCACCATTTACGGCCAGTAAAACATCATTTTCCGTTTTAAAATAATTTTCGGGCGCTACTGCGTTTGGATTCTTTTGATCCAGAAAATCCTTTTTACAAGCACTAAGGCCAACCACAACAGCCAGTGCTAAAATAATATAAATATTTTTTTTCATGTTTTGAATTTTAAAAAGTTAATCTAATACCAAGATTATAGGTTCTTGCCAATGGGTAGTTTCCATAATCAACACCCGGGGTAAGGTTAGCGCCTCCATTATAATCAACCTCTGGGTTATAACCTTTATAATCAGTGATCGTAAAAGCATTATCAACACTGGCATAAACACGGACGTTGCTCACTTTGATGGCATTTGCGAGCGTTTTAGGAAAACTATAGCCTAAAGTAATGTTGGTACACCTGAAGTAAGATCCATCCTGAATGTAGAAAGAAGATAAACGTGTACTGTTACTTTGTGTACCTGCACGCGATGCACGATAGTTTAAATCACTGCCCGGATTGGCTTCATTCCGGTAACGGTTGGCCACCTCTGCATATTGGTTCCCAGAACCTTCAAAGTTATACAGGTAGTAATCTTGTCCATCTAATACCTGGTTTCCATACGATCCATTGAATGATGCCCTTAAATCGAAGGTTTTATAAGTGGTATTTATTGCAAAACCATAGGTAAATTTAGGATATGGCGTACCAATAACCGTTTTGTCTGCATCGTTTACAATACCATTTCCATCCGTATCCTGAAAATATAAATCACCAATTTTTGCCGGGTTGGTTGAAGCTGCTGACGGGGCAACCTTACCGAGGTTATCTGCAGTAATTCTACCCAAAGCCTTAAATCCGTAGAACATCCCTACCGGTTGACCTTCTTGTGTGATGTGTGTTAAATAGGAACGTTCTGCACCATTGGTTAAAATCGTACTCGCACCTCCCATGTTTAGTACCTTGTTACGGTTAACGGCAATGTTTCCACTAAGGCCCAATGTAAAATCCTGGTTTTGGATAATTCTTCCGTCCAGCTGTAAATCGAAGCCTTTATTTCGGATTTTGCTATCCTTCAGATTGGTCAGTATAGATGAAGTACCTGAAATTCCGGAAACTGGCTGATTGAACAAAAGGTTGTAAGAATAACTTAGGTAATAATTGGCAATGATATTTAAACGGTTTTTGAACAGGCTGATATCGGTACCAAAATTGTATTGAGAAGTAGATTCCCATCCCAGTTTCGGATCTTGAATGGCATTTGGCCAAATGGCAGTAGATATCGCGCTACCAAATACAACACCATTTGTTGCACTCATTTCCTGCGAAGTTCTATAGTTTGGAATATTATTGTTTCCGCTTAAACCCCAGCTTGCCCTCAACTTCACTGTAGATTGCTCACCAAGAAAATCCCGGTAAAAACTTTCATCCGAAAGGTTCCAGCCTGCAGCAACAGAAGGGAAGTTACCATATTTATTTAACGGACCAAACCGGGATGAACCATCGCGGCGGAACGAACCGGTTAAAAAGTATTTGCCGGCATAGTTATAGCTGAAACGGCCAAAATAAGAAAGTAAGGTATTGGTGGCTTTAGCTGTTTTATTTGACCCATCGGTTATTAAAGTTAAAAAGCCTGCATCAGCACCTTTATCGGTAATTTCGCCAATATTATCATTCTGGAAACCGCTGGCAGCAATCCTGATCAGATCACTTGTTGTTTTTTGTGCAGAATATCCGCCAAGCACATCAATTTTATGCTTACCGAAGGTTTTATTGTAGTTTAGCGTAAACTCACCAAGCTGATCTACCTGGCTAAGGGTTTGCGCTACGGCATTCGCTGCGGTTATCGAGGCGGTGGAATAAGGCGGATTATTACCATTGCTTAAACTGGTTGGCAGATAAAAATCATATTTCTCGTTATAGGTCTGTGTACCTAAATTGGCTTTAAAATCTAATCCTTCCAGTATTTTATAAGTAGCGTTGGCATTATAAGTACTTCTTGCCCCTTTTCTGGTAATTTTTACCTGTTCAACTGTAGCTAAAGGATTTTCAGGGTTTTGGATACCATATTGAGAAGCTAAAGCACCCATACCAAACTGGATCGGATTTCCATTGGCATCCCTTGCCGGCAGATAAGGCAGGTAAATCAAAGCCGACATCATTGGGCTTAAATCGTAGCGGCCTTCCCTCACCTCGCGGTTATCGTTCTGCGTATAGGAAATATTTGCGCCAACACGTAAACGCTCGCTCACTTTGCCATCTATATTGCCCCTGAAGTTGGTTACCTTTTGGTTGGTATTGGTTACAATACCATTATTATTCTGGTAGCCGCCACTTAAAAAGTATTTTATATCCTTAGTGCCACCCGAAAAGGAAAGGTTATGGCGTTGAAAAGCGGCATTGCGGTAAAGTTCATCCTGCCAGTCGGTATTGTAGGTTGCCGGAATAGCCTGTTGTGTGCTGAAATTATAAAGATCGGCCGGAATGCTTACACTACTTCCATTACCTACATTGGCAATTCGGGTAGCATTATTATCACTGAACATGGCATCATTCCAGGTTTTCCCCGAGTTTACCCATAAATCTTTATAAGCGTTGTTTCTTCCATCAATTAAAAGCTGGATAAACTGGTTGGCATCCAATAGTTTTACTTTTTTAGCTAACTGAGAAATACCACCCTGAACATCATATTCAAATTTTCCTTTTCCATCTGCACCCCTTTTGGTCGTAATTAATACAACCCCACCCGATGCCCTCGAACCGTAAATGGCAGCAGAAGCCGCATCTTTTAAAATATCGATGGTTTCGATATCCTCCGGATTGATGGATACATTATTCCCTGCCGGATAACCATCAATTACGTATAAGGGATCAGAACTGGCATTGATAGAACCGATACCCCGTACCCTGATTTTAGTACCAGAATATGGCGCACCACTGGTTTGTGATACCTGTACACCGGCAACCTTACCCACCAATGCCTGACCAACCGTAGGAGAAGTTAGATTCATTTCGCTGGCCTTAACACTGCTAATCGCACCTGTTACGTCAGATTTTCTGATCTTCTGGTAACCAATGGCCACAACCTCATTTAAGGTATTGCTACTTTCTTTTAAAATAACATTAATATTCTGGCGTCCATTAACAGCAACTTCCTGGTTATCATAACCGATATAAGAGAATACTAAAATTGCCCCATCCTCAACCGAAATAGCGTATTTGCCATTAGCATCGGTAACTGTCGTTTTTTTTGTTTTCTTTTCGAAGACACTAACACCTGGTAAAGGTTGGTTGTTTTGGTCGGTAACTATTCCACTTACCGAAGCAAATGTTTTACGGTATAACCCTGAGGCAGGCATACCGTGGTTTATTGCTATTGCTTCTGAATTACAGATGGCCAGTAAGCCTAAAGGCAAAAGCAATTTCCGGCAGGTATTTTTTATACCTGCGGTTAAAAAAAATGATGTCATCTTTTTGTTCTTAGTAATGGTTTTGAAATATAATTGGGTTTTGTGTTTTTAAGTAGAAGCGTAGATTTTCACATGTACATAGGCTTATCCTTTATCGTTAACAGGTTAATTCGCGGAGCGTTCTACAGCGGCAAAAGTATAAGTGTATTTTTAACACGATGTATCCCCTGCGTTAACTCTTCACACCAATCACAACATGTACTTTAAATTAGCATTAAGCCATATTAAACAACACCTAAATCGGTTTATTGAGGAATTAAAGCATAACACCCTCTTAATGTTTCTTTAATGGGAGGTCTTTAAGTTTGTTTCCAAAACTTTTTCGATGAAATCCCTCTATCCTTTCCTTATGCTCTGCCTGTTTTACACAGGTTTAGCTGCACAGGATGCACCGCAGCAATCTTATCAATTAATTAAGACCAGAAACGAAGTACAATACAAAAATTATTACCTGCTTACGCTTTTTCAGCAATTGCCCGAACTGCGCAAAATGCTCAGTACAGATACGGCGTTCAGCAACATCTATAAATCAAAAACCAAACAGGTAAATGAAGCGGTGAAAACCTGCAAAACAGATATTAGTTGTTATGCCAACGCTTTAAAATTCAACAGTGAAGAAATAGCCCGTATTGGAAACCGTTTGGCACTGCTTTATACAGAAAATAATCCATTGGGAGATTTGGTAAAAAATCATCTGATCCCCTCAGGTTGTTATGCCATGTTTGCCAAAGAACAACACAAAGCCTTTTTAGTTAAAGCATGGAAACAAGATGCCAATGCCATAAATTATGCGATTGGCGTTTATGTAGAGGGTAACAAACCCAATTACCCGAAAATAGACTCGATCAGCTTCAGTTTAACAGATAAAGCATTTGCAGAGCTTACCTCTGCCAGTGCATTGTTATCGCTGCAGGGCAATACGAAGCTCTTTTTCGAACCTGCCCTATTATTCGCACAGGAAGCTTTAGAATTGAACGAACGCAATGATGCCGCCGATTATGAACCGATGGCTAAAGGCGTAAACTTTGCCGCCATTAACCAGATCAAAAAAACAAACTGGAAAAAATATCCTTATAGCGTAATCCTGGTTCCAGGTGCTGGTCCGGAGGAAAAAGAAGTAGCCTTAAGTGCTGGCGGCATGATCCGTTGCAGGTTAGCCGCTTTACAATATAAAAAAGGCGTAGCACCATTTATTGTAGTATCTGGCGGGCGGGTACATCCCTATAAAACCAAGTTCAGCGAAGCTTATGAAATGAAAAAGTTTTTAATGGAAGTTCTCCAGATACCCGAAAGCGCCATTATTATGGAACCGCACGCCCGCCATACCACCACTAATCTTCGTAACTGCGCCAGACTGATGTTCAGGTACGGTATGCCAATAGATAAAGCAGGGATGGTTTGCACCGTAAAATCGCAAAGTTACTACATTACCGATATCCTGCTCGAACGCTGTAAAAAGGAACTCGGCTACTATCCTTATAAAAACGGAAAACGTTTAAGTGATACCGAATCTGAATTCTACTTAAATACAACATCCTTACAAATTGATTTTGATGAACCGCTAGATCCTTAAGTTGATGAAAACATTAAACCCAATTTTAGTACTGATCTTGATGTTTTTTGTGGCCAGATACAGCAAAACGGAGGGAAAAATCACGAAAACAGTTACAATCGACTCATTAGGTGCATGTCAGGGGATTTCTCGCCAAAATGGCTGTTATTTTCTTTACGGCGACAGAGAAGTGGGCGTAATGCGCGAATATCAGCTCCGGAAAGATTCCCTGATTTACCTAAATAAAGAATACCAATTCACCGTTAAAGGCGAAAATATCATCAAACACCCTACCGGGATAGCCTACCATAAGGGTTTACTCACATTTGTGGGTAATTCGGTACGTCAAAATGCAGCAGGCACCGCTTGGAAAGCGGTGATTAACTGCATCAACTGGCAAGGTTTTTTAAAGACGAAAACATTGGACGGAAATTTGATAAAATCCATTGAAGATGATGCATGTATCCAGGGTACGCGACCAGAATATGTAAATTATAAAGGGAAGTGGTTTGTAGCAACGGCCGATTATGGCAATAAAGCTAATGAAGTACGATTATACAACCCAATAGCCTTATCAAAAGCTGATAAAACAAGTGAAAAGGGAATTCTCTTTAAAAAATTCACCTGCTCACCATGGGTCCAAAATCTACACTGGATTGCAGATAAAGGTATTTTGGTTTTAATCCAGAACCAAATTGAGGGCCGTAAATGGAGACTGACCTTTCTTAATTTGGAAAAATCAATTGATAGCGGTCACGAAACTGTTATCAAAGTGATAGATACCAACAAGCTGGATGAACTGGAAGGTTTTACCTTTACAGATCAGGCCGGCAAAGGAATTGCCGTAAGCTCTGCTCGTAAAAACAATGTCAGTTTTATGGATTTCGCGATTGGCGGTTAGCGTTTGGTGCTAAGCTCAGCAATAAATAACATGTCGTCTACCGGTTGGTGTCTCACCGACCGACATTGTATATTCAAAATTGGGAAATGGAGGGCTAGTGGTTCTTGGCGGTTTGCAGTCCCGCTTTCCATTTCAAGTCCGCACTCGTACCTCGCTTACGGGCTTTGCATTGCAATCGGGTTTAGGAACAAGGGCTTGTGCAACCTGCAACCTCACAAATGAAAAACTACCTTAACCTATCAGCCCTGGCTGAAGCGTTACCCTGCAGCAACGAGGCACGAGGCAGCGAAGCGTAAAAGCAAAAGACGGGAACTCCCTCCCCTGTTTAACACAGGCCTTGCGCTCCAAAACATAAGCTTGCGGTCGCCTAAATTTGTCAGTCTGAACGAAGTCGAACAACCTGATTTGTTTAACCATGTGAGGAATATATGATCGTGTAATTTGATGTAGTAAAAGATCCTTCGACTACGCTCAGGATGACACTAAGCGGCTTATCCTATCGGTTGGTGTCGCACCGACCGAAATGAATGAGTTTATGAACAAAGATTGATGCACCCTGCAATCTCTACCATGAAATACTACTATGGCCACTTAGCCCCGGCTGAAGCGTTACCCTGCAGCAACGAGGTACGAGGCAGCGAAGCGTAAAAGCGGAAGACGGGAAGAAACTTAGTGTTATATACAGGCCTTGCGCTCCAAAACATAAGCGTGCGGTTACCTAAATTTGTCAGTCTGAGCGAAGTCGAAGACCCTGGATGTGTTTAACCATGTGAGGAATATATGACCATGTAATTTGATGTAGCAAAAGATCCTTCGACTGCGCTCAGGATGACACCAATGCGGCTTATCCGATCATGTGTTATTATCCACTAAAACATACAACTAAACGGCGACCCTTCTTTACTTTCCTTTTACACATCTTCGCCGTATCTTTATGTAATCAAAAAGAGGAAAGATATATGAATACTGAAAAAGCCATTCTTGCAGGCGGCTGCTTTTGGGGAGTAGAAGAACTGATCCGTCATTACCCTGGCGTGATCTCAACAGTTGTGGGATACACTGGTGGCGATGTTCCCAATGCCACCTACCGGAACCATGGCACACATGCCGAAGCCATTGAAATTACCTTTGATCCAACTGTTTTAACCTATCGCAAATTATTGGAATACTTTTTCCAGATTCACGATCCGAGCACACGCAACAGGCAGGGAAATGATGTGGGCACTTCGTACCGATCAGCCATATTTTATAATAGTGACGAACAAAGAAAAACCGCTGAAGAATTAATTACTGAATTGGATGCTTCAGGCAAATGGCCGGGCAAAATTGTAACCGAGGTAGTACCGGAAACCGATTTTTGGAATGCAGAGGAAGAACACCAGGATTATTTACAGAAAAACCCTTACGGTTATACCTGCCATTTCGAAAGACCGGACTGGAAGCTTTAAATTAGTTTGGAGCTGGGAGTTTGGAGTGTAGCGTTAATTTCAAAACATATATAAAAAGGCAATTTTCTATGAGAAAATTGCCTTTTTGTTGAATCTGAGATCATCACCGACAATTAATCATCATCTTTTTTCTTTTTCTCTAAAATCACAAAAGCACTGCGTTTCGGAGCAGGCATTACCGATTGTTCACCTTTAACTGATTTCCATATCACTTCATTTAAATCTAAATCGGGCGCCGAATCTTCTTTGGCAAAATTAAAAAGCTCAGAACGTTTACTGCTTTCGTTAACCGCAACGTTTCTGGTATCTAAATCGATAAGGGGCTGTAAAACATTGTATGGCGTAAAATCTGGCTTAGCTGTAAAGCACTCATACAAAGGCATGGCAGCAGCATCGTACTGGCTCATTGGCGGTAAACCTAAAATCAGCTCCATGGTGCGCAAAAAGCCGGATGTAGAATACATGGTATGCAACACTGCATTTCTTTTCACATATGGGCCGATTACATAAGCCGGCGAACGGTGCGCATCTACATGGTCTGGTCCGTTCTGTGCATCATCTTCCAGGATAAATACAACCGATTCCTTCCAAACCTTACTGTGCGAAAGGTGTTCAATGATTCGGCCTACTGCCAGATCGTTATCTGCAACGGCAGCCTGTGGCGAGTATTTACCTTTCTTCTGTCCACTGGTATGATCGTTTGAAATGCGTAAAGTATTAAACTGCGGTACCGCACCGGCTACCAGTAATGAATCAAATCGTGCTGCCAGGCATCTACACGCACCTGATCTTTAATATCCATATCGAAACCCGGAGAAGCCGGACACATGTGCCCCTGTAAAGATTTGATATTGGCTTTAGCGTAAGAACCAAATTCACCATAACTGCGGTAACTTATTCCTGCCCGCTGGCAATAATCCCAGATAAAGCCTCCCTTTGGATAGGTTACCGGCCTGCCGCCTTCAAAATTAGTGCTGCCACCACGCGCGCCATAACTGGTTGGCCAGGTTTTTTCCACTACATCTGTGGCATAAGCGGCCATGCTCCAGTTGTGTCCATCCGCACTTACTTCAGCATCTACATAAAAATTATCAAGTAACACAAAATCCCCCGCCAAAGCATGTTGGTTAGGTGTCACTTTGCGCCCGAAAAGGGTTAATGTAGAATCGCCGTTGCCTTTTTTTATGTCGCCCAATACCTGATCGTACGTCCGGTTCTCTTTAATAATATAGAAAACATGTTTGATTGGCGATTTTTCGCCCTGTTTTCTGGGAATCGGATTTCCGGCTTCACCATCTGCAATAACCGTGCGTTTATCGGTAAACGGGGTATTGATATAAACTTGTTTGGTATAAACTTTTAATTGCTCGGGGTTTGGTGCATCGATCAAGGATAACGTACCTTTAAACAAACCGGCAATGTATTGCAGCCTGCTATTAGCGGTACTTCCCATATGGTAATCGCTGTTATCTACTTTCGAAATGGGCTGTGGCCCTTTCGGGTTCGCCATTGAAGTATTTCCCTTACCATTGGTGACCAAAATTTTATTCCCTGAAACCTTTACACTTGTTGGGTACCAGCCTACCGGAATAAAACCCTGACTCTGGCTTAGTCCTGGTTGACTTACATCAAACACAGCTAAACAATTGTTATCTGCATTGGCAATGTATAAAGTTTTTTCATTGCTACTCAAAGCCAAACCGTTGGTGGTAGAACCGGTTAACTGTGTGGCATAAAGCGTGGTAGAAATGGTTTCAATTACTTTATTATTAAGGGTATTTACCACCGAAACTGTATTATCGTTAGCATTGGCTACATACAGCATATTACCCTTTTTATTGATCAATAATTCATTAGGATGATCGCCAACAGGAATCTGCTGAACAATGCTTTCTGATTGCAGATCAACAACTGCCACTGCTTTTCCACCCCAAATCGAAATATACAATTTTCGCTCATCAGCACCTAATGCGCAACTATACGCAATAGCAGGAAGCTGTACCCGTTTTAAAATCTTTTTCGCTGCCGGATCGATGATATACAAAGCGCTATCTTCTTTGGTAACGGTAAATAATTTACTGTTACTCTTATTTACCACAATGCCTGCAGGACATATTTTACCCTTTGGCCAAACCGGCCCCAAAGTAATGGTATCACTCTTGCCGAGTTTATTGTTTACGATATTAAAATCCAAGATCCAGTTGTCGTTACCTCCTGAGGCATAAAGGTGTTTTTCGTCTTTACTAAAAGCAATTCCGTACCACGATTTGCTCAGCACCTTTTCATCGATAATTATTTCTGTTTTAGGATCTACCAATTGCAGCGATTGTGTGCTCTGTCCGTTATTGGTTATCGCAAGGTATTTACCCGAAGGACTTAACTGCATGTTTAAAGGCAGATCGCCCAGTTGCAGGGAATAACCCGCCGGACTCAGTTTCCACCCATTGGGCAATAAAATTTGCTGGGTGCTTTCATTTTTTCCAGGCCATTGTGCAAATCCTTTCTGGATAAACAGGAAACAGAATAATATAAATAGGTATGACTTTTTCATTTTATTAATTTGAACAATGCAGATTAGCGATGAAGATTAAAATTAACGAGGGCCCTGATGGTATAGCCATTCCCTGAGGCGACAGAACCAATTTCCCTAATAGCCTCTGACGGGATGACATTACTACGGGTTGCATAAAAAACAGGTCCTCCAGAAATAGAGAAAGACAGTTTAGACTGGTTGGGTTCCAGGTTGATTGATGGCCCGATCATTAACTTTGTGCCGCCTTCTGCCTCGTCTTTTTCCCAAAAGCCTTCTAAATCCTGCCCTAAAGCTTCGAATCCAAGATACAATACGCTGGAAACACGGTGCTGAAAGCCAAAACTGGTGATAAAATCAAGTTTATCCCTTGTTTTATCGAATGCTTTTTCGAAGCGAAGGTTACCCGCTATTCTCCAGTTTGCCTGGTCAAACGAAGCAGTCATGCGGCTGATCGCAGCACCTATACCCGACCAATCTCTATTCACCCCTAAACCTGCACCAAGCCTAAAACCAGCAATATCTTTACCACCTACCAGATCTCTTACTTCAGCCTGTTGAGCAGAAGTGATGCCTCCCGAATTAGCAAAACCAATTGCCGCTGTTGCATACAAGGTAAACCTGCTGCCTAAATATCCTTTAAGACCAAACTGCTGCCCTAAGCCATCATATCCGAATTGTCCGCTGGTTCTTTCTCCGTAACTACCCGAATAATGGATATTCCAACGTGGGTTCTCTGCAGTTAAGGTATTTAAAGAAAACAGAAAAGGCTGAGCTGCATCCGTTCCCACTTTAACCCCGGTTTTGGTTTCACTTATCTTTTGAGCTGCACAGTTTAATATGACGCCGGCAAAGATGAGCATCAAAAATGTCTTTTTCATTTAATGGATATTTTTAGAATTTCGTTTCGTTTAACAATGGCGAGCCACTGGCATTTACCTGGTAAGTTTGGATCTTATCATTTTCATCAACCTCAACTATCCGGTAACCTTTATAGGCCGTACCCCAGTTTCCACCTATATGTGCATCAAAAAAATGTGGGAGTTTACCGGTATAAAAAACAGCATCTAAACTATGGTCGTGGCCGTGAAAAACAGCTTTTACATTTGGATAACTATGTAGCAGCTTAATCGTATCTGTACATTCTACAAAAGGGCTTTCCGGCACCCAAAAATGTGGCGGAATATGCAATACCACAAAAACAGTTTTCAGGTTTTTAAATTTATCTAGTGCCTGTTTTAAAAAATCATTATCAGGGCATAAATAAGTCCCTTTTGTATCAGAAGTATTAGCCAATACAAACCCTACTTCATTTTTTTCGAAAGAAAAGTTATCCTCATAACCGAAAACCGATTGCCAGATTTTGGCATCAGCATGATCATGGTTACCCGGTATGGCATAAAAAGGAACTTTGAGTTTATCGTAATAATTATTTTTCACTTCTGGCAGCAAATCAGGACGATCATGTACCAGGTCTCCATTGATGATGACAAAGTTTAAGGGGTTTTTATCATGTGCTTCGTTTAACCACTTTACGATATTTTCGTGGTTTAGTTTATATGCGGTGCCAGGTTGCCCATAATGACCATCGGATGCGATGGCGAAACGCAATTTGGATGTTTTACCAGATTTAGCAGAAACCGGGTGCTGTTCATCTGCAAATGAGGATAACACCGGCGAAATACTGGCCACAACCGCAGCAGCCAGACCATTTTTCAGGAAAAACCGTCTGTTAGACATAAGGATAAAATATGTTTGTATTAAAGCCCAATATTAGGCTGAACAAGCTTCTTAAACATAAATTTCATGTTATCATTAGGTTAACAGAATCCTATCTGTGTATCAAATTTATAACAGAAAAAGATCTGAAACAGCTGTTCTAGGCATAATGTTTAGCCCGATAAAACAATTTACCACTTGCAGGGATTATGTTATTATGAAACTGCTTAAATCGTTAATCGCTGGCTTTGCAGGTGCTGCAGCCTTGAATATATTGCATGAAAGTGCCAGACAGCTAGATCCAGATGCACCGAGGATCGACCTTTTGGGCGAACAGGCCCTGTCGAAATCGATGAACAAATTAAACCTTGACGCACCTCGTGGCAACAATCTTTATCTGGCCACCCTTGCCGGTGATCTCATCAGCAACGGGTTATATTATAGCGCCATTGGCTTGGGAGACAGAAAAAATATTTATCTGAAAGGTGCAATTGCAGGCATTACCGCTGGCCTGGGCGCAATAAGCATCCCCGATCAATTGGGATTAGATGATACCCCGGTTACTAAAACGGATCAAACAAAGATATTAACGGTGGCCTGGTACGTTTTAGGCGGACTGGTAACGGCAGCCGTTTTTAACCGCTTAAAAAAGGCTTAATATAATGAGAATTCCCAGAATCATTATGTGGCTTTTCCCTATTGCTTGTGCAATAGGCATACTCTCCTGCAAAACAGGATCTGTAAATCTATTTAAGGCCGCCACTCCACACGAGCAATATCAAAAAAAATTGGTAAGTGTAGGCCTGGATAAAACGGCAATGGGTTCGGCATGGTTAAATGCTGCTGTAATAAGTATGAAGAAAGCATTGAACATTAATATTCCATACAGAGAGAACGGTTATTTTGCCGCGGATAAAGTTCCTGCGAAAGCTTATCAATTCACTGTAACCAAAGGGCAAAAACTGAATATCAAACTGAACAAAACACCTTCGGATGGTGCCTTGATTTATATTGATATTTGGTATAGTAAGGACCAAACCCAAAAACTTATGGCCTCTGCAGATACTTTAAATAATCCGATTGTTTTCGATATTGATGAAACGGGTACTTATCTGATCAGGCTCCAACCTGAACTATTGCAGAGTATAGCTTACGAATTAGAAATTACCACTGGTCCATCACTTGCTTTCCCGATAAAATCAAAAAACACCAACAGTATAAAAAGTTATTGGGGAGATGGAAGGGATAACGATGCAAGAAGGCATGAAGGTATAGATATTTTCGGCAATTTCAGAATGCCTGTTCTGGCGGTTTCGGAAGGAACAGTAACGCGGGTGAATGAAAATAACCTGGGTGGAAAAGTGGTTTGGATGCGGCCAAAGGGTAAAGATTATACTTTATATTATGCCCATTTGGATAAACAGATTGCTATAGAAGGACAGGAAGTAAAAACTGGCGATACCCTGGGGCTAATGGGAAATACCGGCAACGCCCGCACAACGCCTACCCATTTACACTTTGGCATTTACACGGCTAATGGTGCGGTAAACCCACTACCATTTATAGATCCTGTAACCAAAACTCCTGGTGCCGTTACCGCTTCTGGCGTTAAGTTAAATAAAACCTTAAGAACCACATCCGCCGTTAAAATGGTCTCTTCGCCACAAAGTAAAGCAACGGTGTTGGCTACACTTAACGCGGGTACGATTGTACAGGCAAATGCTGCAACAGGAAATTATTATCAGGCAGAACTGCCAGATGGAAGCACGGGTTTTATTCAAAGCAACAGCTTGGTACAGGTAGCTGAGCCCTTGAAAAAACTTAAAGTAAATTTACTTCAGCAAAAAGTTTATGACAGGCCGGATAGTTTGTCAGCGCTTAAAACAACCTTAAAAGAAGGACAGACCGTAAACCTTTTAGGTATTTTCGGTAATTATCAACTCATTGGCAGTGCCGATACAGAAACCGGCTGGATTATAAAATAACAATCAACTGTTTATTCACCGGTCTGTACCCTCACAGAACGAAAAACAATAGCTTCGTAATGAAAAATTATTAAAGAGGCTAAACATAAAGAACTTATGGAACACAGACCGTAGATTAGTCTTCCATGAGTTATCAATGACAGATTTAAAAAATCGTCGTCCTTTCGACTGAAGCGCAGCGAAATGACGATACTTCGAGACCATTCACCTTCTTTATCCATCTGTCCATTTATATTGATTTTTATACGATAAATTATTCCTCAGACTGACAACCTTATCCGACGCCATAAACCAATCATACTCATTCCGGGCTTTCCATGCCTCCGTGGCAAAAAAATAAACTACGAACAAATCGTCCGTAGGGAAAAAATTCGTTAAAACGGCAAAAACAAAAGGCCTGTGAAAACACAGACCTTGAATTAGATTTATAGAATAACGATTGCCTGTTTAACAACCAGATAGGCTGCCAATGCGAACAAAAATATCGCTATAGATTTATTGATAATCAAACTGCTAAGTGCAAATTTTTCCTGAATATACGTTGCAAAATGAGCATATACATAAAGGGCCAGAGATGAGCCTACACCTGAGCCCAAACTAAATATCACTAGTGAAAGGTAATCGGTCTGGATCCATTGATGTAAAATTACGTAATTTCCAAAAAACAACCAGAATGGAATCTGAACAGGGTTTAAAACGCCCAGAATTAATCCGTACAAAACACTTCCACTGCGTTTATCCTCTTTTTTATTGCTCGTTTTAGGTACTTTCTTTCGGTTTCTCCAGGTAATGGTGCCCATTACCAGAAACATTATAATCATAAAGCAATCAACCAGGGTGCTTAACCGCACTTCGCTTACCGCCTCATTCGGATTGATGTCGCTCATGGCCCATCTCGCAAAACGCATCATCCCGAAAGTAAAAAACACTTCTACGCAGGAGAATGACAGGATAAAATACCAAACCTGGCGCATACCCTTGTTAATGGCTAGCTGGGCAACAGTAAGATTGATGTTGCCCGGGGGAATATAACCCATGGCATTGAGAGCGATGCCGATGAAAAACGTTAGAAAAAGCATTGCCGAAATTATGGATTTAAATTTAAATGCGTAGCCAAATATTTTCCGGTATAAGAGTTTTCTACTTTAACCAACGCTTCAGGCACTCCTTCAAATACCACATTACCACCGCCATCGCCTCCTTCGGGACCAATATCGATAACCCAATCGGCACATTTGATCATGTCCATATTATGTTCGATAACCAAAATCGTATTGCCTTGTTCAATCAGTGTATTTAATGCTTTCAAGAGTTTTTTAATATCATGAAAGTGCAAACCGGTGGTTGGCTCATCAAAAATAAAGACCGTTTTATTGGCATTATTGCCCTTAATCAGGAATGAAGCCAACTTGATCCGCTGCGCCTCGCCACCAGATAAGGTATTTGAAGATTGCCCTAAATGCACATAACCCAGGCCCACATCAACCAATGGATTTAATTTATTCAGGATTTTTTGTTCATCCTTAAAGAAATCAACCGCCTCATCAATGGTCATATCCAAAATCTCTGAAACATTTTTCTCTTTATAAGTGATATCTAACACTTGTTGTTTAAAACGTTTGCCATTGCAAGCCTCGCAAGGCAGATAAATATCAGCCATAAACTGCATTTCAATCTTTACCTCACCTTCACCCTGGCATACATCGCAACGGCCACCTTCTACGTTAAACGAGAAAGCAGCAGGTTTAAGTCCGGCGGCTTTTGCTGCTGGCAAGCCCGAAAAAAGTGCACGGATATCATCCCAGGCTTTAACATAGGTAACCGGATTAGAGCGGCTCGAACGACCAATCGGATTCTGATCAACCATTTCTACAGCACTTACCAGGTCATAATTTCCAAAAATACCATCGTAAGCACCTGTTTGTTCACCGGCATAGTTTCCGATGGCTTTTTGTAAAGCCGGATATAAAATCTTTTTAACCAAACTGGTTTTACCCGATCCCGAAACACCACTTACTGCAGTAAAAACACCTAGTGGAAATTTCACATCGATATGCTGCAGGTTGTTTTCCCTGGCACCTTTAATCAGGATGTGGTCTTTCCATTTGCGGCGTTTTTCTGGTATGGCGATTTTCTCTATTCCAGAAAGATAACGACCCGTTAAGCTATTTTTATCTTTTAAAATCTCCTCATAATTACCGCTGAAAACGAGGTTACCACCATGGGTACCTGCCTCCGGACCTATATCAATAATGTGATCGGCAGCACGCATCATTTCTTCTTCGTGCTCTACTACCAAAACGGTATTACCGACATTACGGAGCGAGATTAATACATCAATCAGTTTATTGGTATCACGCGGATGCAAACCGATACTTGGCTCATCCAATACATAAACCGACCCCACCAGGCTACTGCCTAACGATGTTGCCAGGTTAATCCTTTGCGATTCTCCTCCAGATAAAGTATTGGATAATCGGTTTAAGGTAAGGTAACCCAAACCCACATTGTTTAAATACAGGAAACGGTTATCAATTTCTGCCAGCAAACGTTTGGCAATTTTGGTATCGTTTACACTCAATTTTAATTCGTTAAAAAAAATCAATGCTTTCGATAGCGGCATCAGCACCACGTCGATAATTGATTTTTCTGCTATTTTAACATACGATGCATCTTTACGCAAACGCGAGCCCTTACATTCCGGACAAGTCGTTTTTCCGCGGTAACGGGATAACATTACCCGGTACTGGATTTTATAAGTCTGTTCTTCCAGTTCTTTGAAAAAAGCATCCAAACCAGCAAAATATTTATTACCTGTCCAAAGTAGCTGCTGTTCTTTTTGAGTAAGCGCGCTATATGGGCGGTGGATGGGGAAATCGAATTTTGGTGCAGCTTTAACAAAGTTTTGTAACCAAACGTTCATTTTTTCGCCACGCCAAGGGGCAATGGCATTATCATATACACTTTTACTTTTGTCAGGAATCACCAGATCTTCATCAATGCCGATAACGTTTCCATAACCTTCGCAGCGTTTACAGGCGCCGTAAGGATTGTTGAAAGAGAAAAAGTTGGGCGTAGGTTCTTCAAATTTTATTCCGTCCAGTTCAAAACGATCACTAAAATGTTTCGTTGTACCCTGGGCTTCTACATAACAATCGCCTTTACCTTCAAAAAAAGCGGTCTGTGCCGAATCGGCCAGTCTGCTTAATGTTTCTTCTTCCTGGTTGGTTACAATCCGATCGATCAGGATCTGAACGGTTTTATCATCAGTAAGTTCTGTGTCTTTAAAATCAGCATCGTCTAAAACAGCTTCTATCTTTTCTATTTTATCATTGATCAGCACGCGTAAAAAACCTTTCTGTAATAAAATAGCCAGTTCTTCTTTAATGGTACGGTTGTTATGCGGATATAGCGGACAATAAATGGTTACCGTGGTATCTTCGGGCATGGCATTTACATAATCTACCACCGTGCTTACCGAATCCTTTCTCACTTCTTTGCCCGAAACAGGCGAAATGGTTTTCCCTATGCGGGAGAAAAGCAGTTTCAGGTAATCATAAATTTCCGTTGAGGTACCAACTGTAGAGCGGGGGTTGGAAGTAATCACCTTTTGTTCAATGGCAATTGCCGGAGCAATACCTTTAATATAATCAACATCGGGCTTATTCATCCTGCCCATAAACTGACGGGCATATGATGATAAACTTTCTACGTACCGGCGTTGTCCCTCTGCATATAAAGTATCAAATGCCAGTGAAGATTTTCCCGAACCAGACATACCCGTTACCACCACAAGTTTATTTTTTGGAATGGCAACATCGATATTTTTTAGGTTGTGCACCCGGGCACCTTTTATGATAATATTTTTATGCGGATCTTTTTCGGCCTCTTTTTTGCTCATGTATGGTAACGAATATAATGTATAACCCCAGAATGTGGTTAGGGTTTTAAGAAGATACAAAAATAGGGTACTAAGACGGTTAATTTATTTTTTAACATTTTATTTTTTGTTTTTTGATAAAAAAATAACTTTCTTTGAACATTAACAACCTCAAAACCAAACTAACACATATCAAAAAACATAGGAGATAAGCTATAGAAATTAAACATCTACAAATTAATTTTTAGCAAATAGTACGGGATTTAGTGTAGGTAAACCTATGAATTTACAATCATATAATGATCAGGACCTGGTAAAGGTATATATTGCCGGGAACGAGAATGGATTGCAGGAACTTTTAAAAAGACATAAAAGTAAAATTTATACCTCTATCTACTTATTGGTTAAAGACCAATATCTGGCGGAGGATATATTTCAGGATGCTTTTATCAAGGTGATCAATACCCTGCGATCTGGAAGATATAACGAAGAAGGTAAATTTTTACCTTGGGTAATGCGTATCGCACATAACCTGGTTATCGATTATTTCAGAAGAGAAAAGAGAACACCGATCATCACCAGTGCTGATGGAATGGATGTATTCAATATGCTACACTTTTATGATGAGAGCGCAGAGGATAAAATGCTTCGCGATCAAACCCATAAAGATTTAAAAGCGATGATCCATTTATTGCCGGATGAACAGAAAGAAGTGCTTTTGATGCGCCATTATGCCGATTTAAGCTTCAAAGAAATAGCAGATTTAACTGATGTTAGCATTAATACAGCCCTGGGCCGTATGCGCTATGCATTAAGCAATTTGCGTAAAATGCTTAAAACAAAAGAGATGACCTACAAAGGGTAGTAAAAATGTTACATAAAATTTTTTAGGGTTTGAAATAAAGCATCTCAACTATCGTTAAGTTTATAAAACTTATCACATTTATTTGCTTATGACAAAAACCTCTACACCACAAAACAATGTAAATTTACCTACACCTAACATGTTTCAGCCTAGAACTGATATTGAATCGGACGCAGAAATCGACTTATTTTATGATCAAATAAAAGGTAAGTTAGATAAACTGGCTAAAGATCCTCAAGATGAAACCATCAATAAGATTCTAGCATACAGCAGGTCACTATAAAATTTTCAGTTGTAAAAAGTTTGCTCCACAGGGTGGGGCAAACTTTTTTTTATGGAAAAAGGAAAAGTGAGGTGGTTCATTGGTCATTGGTTTATTAGTTATTGGCCCATGAGTCATTGGTTTATTTGTTAGTGCAAGCTTACCGGGTTATGCGTTAATAGTTCATTGGCGGATGGCCTAACCGATAAGGGCATAAACTATTGGGCTTTAAACCATGAGGATCTCATTATAAGCGCTCAAAAATTCAACCATGAACCAATCTGTCAATTAACTATTGCCTATCAGCCATGAAACATCCTACTACCGCTTAGCCCTCCCTCAGCCATCTCACATCTTCCATTTCACATCTTCCATCTTTCATCTTCCATCTTCCATCCCACATCTTCCATCTCTTATAAATGTCCCAATTTTTACAATCTCTACCATAAAAAGCCCTAACTTTGCATAGTGTAATTTTAACACTAAGGGCATAATGAACAAGAACTTACTTCCACTTACTTTAGGCGGCTTAGGCATCGGGATCACAGAATTTGTGATGATGGGCCTGTTGCCTGATATCTCAAAAGATTTAGCAGTAACCATTCCACAGGCCGGGCATTTAATCTCCGCCTATGCATTGGGTGTAGTAATTGGTGCCCCGTTATTAATTATAATTGCAGGCAAATATCCGCCAAAAATGATATTGATCGCTTTGATGATCATGTTCACCGTTTTTAACGCTTTCTCTGCTTTTGCCCCAACTTTTAATACTTTATTTATTGCCCGGTTACTTTCGGGTTTACCTCATGGTGCATTTTTCGGTGTAGGATCAGTAGTAGCCAGTAGAATTGCAGAGAAAGGGAAAGCTGCGCAAGCCGTATCACTCATGTTTATGGGTTTAACCATTGCCAATATTGTGGGCGTACCATTGGGCACCTTTATTGGACACAATTTCTCCTGGCGTATCTCTTTTGCAGTAGTGGTATTTGTAGGTTTGATAACTCTTTTAAGTTTAAAATTATGGCTTCCTGCTTTAGAGGCCACAAAAAACCGCGATTTAAAAGCAGAATTAAGTTTTTTCAAAAAAAGAGAAGCATGGATCATCATTTTCATGATCTCTATCGGAACCGGTGGGTTATTTACCTGGTACAGTTATATCGCACCGTTAATGACAGATGTTGCGGGTTTTTCAGCTGATGCCGTAACCTACATCTTAATGCTGGCCGGTTTGGGCATGATGTTCGGGAATTACATTGGTGGCAGACTTGCAGATAAGTTTTCTCCGGCAAAAGCATCCGCAGCTTTACTGCTCACTATGGTAGTTACCTTAACCATTGTACACTTTGTATCGGCGAGTCAGCCATTGGCTTTAATCATGACTTTTATTACCGGTGCGGTTGCTTTTTCGTTAGCTGCCCCAATCCAGATGTTGATGATCCAAAGTGCAAAAGGCTCCGAAATGCTGGCCGCCTCCGCCAGTCAGGCAAGTTTTAATATTGGTAATGCCTTAGGCGCGTTCTTCGGCGGACTTCCATTGGTTTACGGTTTCGATTATACGTCACCGGCTTATGTAGGCGCAGCCATGGCTTTGGTAGGCGCATTATTTGCCTTCTGGTTGATCAAAAGCAACCAGGGCGTAACCGAAAAGGTTAAAGTGGCGGCTACTTCTTTTCATTAATTTCGAATGACAGAATGAAAAATGATTGAATTAGAAAATACAAGTCATGCTCTCATTCAAAACTCAATCGTTCAAAATTGGTTGCCAGCTAATTTTTAGAAAATGAAAACAAGTACAGCTAGAAATAGTAAGTCCTGCTGTACACTATAGCCTCGCAGAAAAAAGCTCGGGCTGCTGTTTCCAACAGGTTTATTTTCAAGGGTCTGCGCCGTTCATAAAACCCAACACCAGAATATCCATTTCTTCTTTAATTTACATGCGCTTAATATTTTCTCTTTACCTGATCTCTTAGCCGGCCTAGTACCAAACCCACTGATATTCCATAAAATGACGCTACCTTATTTAAGTTTGCCGAAAAACCAGCAGTAACTGAAGCGGTCCCATCCAGATAAAGACCATACTTGATCTCAAATGGCAAACCAATTGGTCTCTTTCTGACCTTTTCATATACATAATTGCCAAAAAGGCATCCTCCCGGCCGGTCACAATCATCGTACAAAAATGCGCCCTGGCTGATGTGATTAGCCAGTGATAGGCCTGTACCAAATTTTAGATAATGATAACGGTTAAAAGTGTAATTTTTACCTACTAATATACTGACGTCGGAACTCCGCGGTTCGGGCAATCCACCAAAGTAAAATACCCTCATCCGTTTAACGCCTGATGTTTTAACTGATATATAATTGTTTCTTTGTTGCAGGTAGAAATCTAAATCGGTGTATAACCTCCTGTTTCCACCGCCGCCCAAACCAAAACCAAGACCGAAATAGGTTTTCCACTTTCGGTGTAAAGTATCCTGCTGTCCAAAAACCAAACCTGTAATGCAAAGGCAAAGTAAACTTAAAACATACTTTTTCATATCATTAAAGCATTTTACCACTAAATACAACGCCTAAACCCATAGAGGCAAAAGTTTTTTGCCTGTTCGCATTGCCGTTTACCGACAGAGAAACCCCGATACCATCAACAAAACGGTATATATACCTGGCTTCAGCAACAATTCCGGCCGAATTTTTCTGTATAATTTTATCCCTCATGGTATCGCTATTAGACTGATCGTACTTTTTAAGATCGGCAATTACAGCCACACCGCCACCAAATTCGAACCGATGATTGGAATTCGATTTAAGCCCTTTACCTAAAATCAGGGCAGCTTCCGAAAAACCGGGAACAGTTGTTTTCTGACCGTCAACATTTACCTCATATGTTTCTTGCATTATAGAAGAGATTTTAAACTTGAGATAAGAACCTGGTTTATGATAAGCGATGCACCCTGATAACAGTGGCTTTTCCAATGTCGCGGCACCAAACTCCAAACCACCACTTAAATGCCTAAAAAAATTATCATTTCCTTCCTGTGATTTAGCCACATCGACTAGCAGCGCTAAAACAAAAAATAAAAAAAGCTTTTTCATACTATTTTGAGTTTATTCTTTTGAAATGATAAGAAGTATTATAGGAATAACCGACAGTAAAAAAGAGTAGAATAGCGCCAGTATCGTCAATAGCATGATTTAGAATAAGGCTGCCATCTTTAGCTAAACCTATTCGGGTTTTCTCGCTTTTGGCCCCACCCAAAATGTAAGGGATGCCTTCTGACTTGGCATATTTATTCCCTAACAATAACAAACCCCGCGACTGTAATCTAAATGATAACCTTACCGAATCTTTAATCATGTCATTTTCTTTAAAAAGAAAGTTTACATGATCACCTGAAACCTGTACAACTACAGAATAATTGGCAAGTGTGTCAAAACCTATCCTACTTGCCCCAATATATTGATGTAATTGATGATTCTTTGATGAGCAAGCCTGCAGACCTGTTATTCCATTCTTCTTGTAAACTGAATCCGGATATAATTCATAAGTACCCGAAAGCATTGATAAGTTGCTTTCAGTCAATTTGACTTTGTGATGCCTGATAGGCCCGTCAGAGAACGAGGCGCAGCCCGATAGAAAATAAAAGCAGGCAAACGCTGAAATAGCAGTTATGTTTTTTTGATTCAATCCAAGGGTCGCACCCGCTGGAATTGTGAAGGTTGAGCATTGTCTATCCATTTGATGTGGTTTAAATTTGTTGATCAAATCTATTACATCAAAAATTCTGGAATTAATCTTATAGATTATAGCTATATTTATAACAAATTCATGAGAATATATACAACCAAATTAAGCAGCGAAAGATTATCTTTAAAAAATTAACCAGCTTAAACAAACTAATCGGATAAAAAAAATCGCAATGATTCACCTAAAAATTAATCTTTATGGATAATCAGCAAGTATCATTTTTTCAGGCCATCAGAGCGGCCCTGCCCGAATACCAGAACCTGGCGCTGAGTGTAGCCGAAGAATTGGGGATCAGCACGAACGAGGCTTATAAAAAAATAAGAGGAGACAGCAACCTTACCTTTCAACAGCTCATCAAACTTTCTGACTGTTTCGATGTCCCATTTCTTTACAGTCCGAAAAAATCTTTGTCGGTTACCTTTAATTATTTAAGCGTAAACGAAGATCTGGATATGGTGAACTACCTGCGCAATCTGCTGAAGAACCTTAAAAACATTAAAAAAAGCAAGGAAAAACACATTACCATCACGACAGATGACATTCCCTTATTTCATTTTTTCAAGTACCCTGAACTTACCAGCTTCAAACTCTTCTTTTGGGCAAATAGTGCCAGTAACCTCAGCATTCCGTTTAGCGCTTCTTTCCTGTCTGATGAAATTATTAAAATTTCGCAGGAGCTCCATTCCACTTATCTGGAAATACCAAGTACCGAAATATGGTCTAAAGATACCGTAACCGGCACACTCGAACAGATCAGGTATGCATTCGAAGCCGGCCATCTTACGGATACTGAACTGGCTGTAAAAATTGTAGAACAGGTAAGGTATTGCCTTACCGATATGAATATGTATGCCATTAGCAGCAAAAAAACCATCGACCCTAACCATACCTTTAACTGGTACAACTGCGATGTATTGGGAAGCATCGCTTATCTGGTTGATTTTAAAGAACGCATGGCCTGCTACAACAGGTTTAATACTTTTAATTATCTAAGAACCGAAGACCAGGCCTATTGCAAACAAACCAAACAATGGATGCAGGGTCTGATTATGAAATCGGTTTCTTTTAGCGGTCAGGGTGAAAAACACCGCAATAAATATCTGTATAATGCCTTTGCCGAATGCGACAAGTTGTTGAGGGAGATAACGAATGGTTAGCTTAATAATTAAGCGTTAAGCCTGCGCCAAAGCCCATATCACTATCATAGTGGGCAGAAATACCCATGTATTTAGTGGTGATGAATTTAAGTCCACCCATAAATTCTTTATCACTGTTAACCATAAAACTTGCCCTTAGTCGCTTAGAAACCGGTATATCTTCCCTCATGAGCTGCAAGCGGATATTACCATCATGGTACACTTCTGCCTGTGCGATAACCAACATGGGTAAGGTATAAGCAAGCCCCAAACTAAACATGCTTCTTTTATCTTTTGTGCTTTTCTGGCCAAAAATATTGGTTTCGGGTTCACCAGCTTCCATCTTCCGATACCGCCAATCAAAACCCACAAAGGGCATTAACCATTGCATTTTATCTACATACCGGCCAATATGGGTTTCGGTTTCAAAACCGTGCATTTTATTATAACCCAATCGCCATTCGGCTCCAATGCTCCAGCGCGTATTGGCCAACATAGCCATACCGTCGTTTCCATTACTGGCAAAATCATTTTCAGCCATAAAATGAAACATCCTGTCATCAGCAAAAAGTTTTCGCTGTGCCAGTTTAGGGTTCGGGATTTCGGGGTTTAACGGTGAGTTTTCATAGCTAAAAATCTTACCCATTCCGCTCATCATGTGGTACAAAATATGGCAGTGAAAAAACCAGTCGCCACTTTCTGAAGCACGAAACTCGATGGTATCGCGTTCCATGGGCATAATATCGATTACATTTTTTAAAGGTGCGTGATCACCCTGGCCATTGATTACCCTGAAATCATGTCCGTGAAGGTGCATAGGGTGCCGCATCATGCTGTTGTTATATAAAATAATCCGAAGGTTTTCGCCCTTTTTAATGAGGATTTTATCTTCTTCAGAAATCGTTTTATGATCCAGGGTCCAAACATAACGGTTCATGTTACCCGTTAACTGAAACTCCATCTGCCGGATGGGTGCTTTCGGCAGAACCGTTTTTTCAGGCGCGCGCAGCATATCGTAATTTAATGTTGTGATGGGTGCTTTCATGCCATGTTTATCACCCATATTATGGTCTTGATGTGCTTCAGCATCAACAACAGCATTTGTCCCCACATCATCCAGCTCAGCATACATGACGGCATTCATATCCATCACCTGGTTCTGCATTTTCATGCCGCCCATCTGCACCAGATTGCCGTTCATATCCATCATTTCGTTCATCATTTTCATGCCTTCGAAATATTTCAGTCTGGGCAGTTTCTGAGCCGGCACTTTCTGCCCGTTGCCCAGCCACAATGAAGCCGATCCGGTGCGGTCTTCAGGTGTGACCAAAAACTCGTAGCTTTTATTTTCAGGAATAGTGACGATTACGTCATAGGTTTCGGATACAGCTATCATCAGCCGGTCTACTTCTACCGGCACTACATCGTTACCATCATTGGCTACTACGGTTATTTTACCGCCGGCATAAGTGAGCCAGAAATAGCTGGATGCGCCCCCGTTAGCCAAGCGCAACCTTAGCTTATCGCCTGCCTTGAGCTTGTTCGGTACCTGGTACTGATTTTTTCCGTTGACTAAAAAAGCTTCGTAATATACATCACTCACATCCATGGCAGTCATTCGTTTCAGTTCGTTGGTGAGTTTGGTTTTAAAATGTCCGCCTTTTATGGCTTCAGCATAACTTTGTGTTGTACCTTTCTTAATGGCGAACCAATCGTTCGCATTGTGCAATCTCCTGTCCACTTCATGAGGTTTCATATTGGTCCACTCACTTAGAACAACAGGTACAGTAGGTATGGCCGGCTCTTTTCTTTTATTTAAAATCATTGCGCCATACATGCCAATCTGCTCCTGCAAACCAGAGTGGCTATGGTACCAATGGGTGCCGTTCTGTATGATAGGAAAACGGTAAACATGGGTTTCATTTGGTTTGATGGGCATTTGGGTTAAATAAGGAACGCCATCGTATCGGTTAGGCAAAAATAGCCCGTGCCAATGCAATGAGGTTGACTCTTTTAGCCTGTTGTGCACATGTATTTCTGCGGTATCGCCTTCGGTAAAGGTGAGTGTTGGCATGGGTATCTGTCCGTTCACCGCAATGGCGCGCTTAGGCTTCCCGCCAAAAGTTACGGTTGTATCGGCCACATATAAATCATAGCGCACAACCCCTGGCGACCTGCCAGTGCTTAAAGTTCTTACATTACTTGCTTTATGGGAAGCTTTTTTGGGCTCAGCTGCTTTTACCTCGTTATGCTGATGCTGGCCAAAAGCAAAACTATGGAGCAAAATACTAAGGCAACAAACTAAAATAAATTTCATTTTGTAGCGTGTGTTTTATTTCAATACTTCGGCAACTTTACCACAGCTTAACATTTTATTACCATAATATGGATTTTTTATCACTTCACTTTCACTTAACCAATAGCTTTTCTTCATCGGACAATAAACATAATAAACAGGCTTATCGTTCAGTTTTACCGTTTTTACCAAGGCATAAAAATCAGTTGATAAAGAAGTGAAATGATCTCTTTGGTGTTCAATATCTTTACTTTCGGCAACGTGTTCGGCATCAAATAATATCTTATCTCGAAACACTTTTGAAGCATTGGTTTTTTCATTGGCTTTTAGCGCATCAATTAATGCCGTAGCCCTGGTGCCAGCCACACTTGCATTGCTGCCAATCAAGGCATCGGTAAGTTCGTAATAAGCTTGTAAAGGGTTAACCGATGTGGCTTTTTCCTGAGCTGATACACTGCCTGCCATAATTAGTACAATAACCTGGATCGTACATAATTTAAATAAGGTTTTCATTGTGTGTTTAAATTTTAAACAAAGCTAGTGGCATGGCCTTCCCCGATGTTATACTTTTACAGAAAATGTTTACATAATTATTACCCTAATGCAGGGCTAGGGATTTAGCGTTAATCGATTGTCGATAAGAGATTTTACAATGATTCTTCAACTGGATTACCTTGAAAGATTCCAATACAAGGGTTGTTATCTCAACAGGAGCAACGCAAAGTGGGAGAGATATTGGGAACTGTATTACAAAAATCGCGCTACTGCGATTGAAATGGCAAACCACAGTTTTACCATAACCCCAATTCTTCCATCTTACCTTTTCCATCTTACTTTTTCCATCTTACCTTTTCCATCTTACATCACCCACCTTGCAATTTGCACCTTGCATTTTCCATCTTTAGCCTATATTTGCACATGCTTAAAAAAGAACGCTACAAACTTTTTGTAGAACATTTTTCGGCCAAGCAGCCTGATGCAGAAACCGAGTTACATTACAACAACCCTTATCAGCTTTTGGTAGCGGTAATCCTTTCGGCACAATGTACCGACAAAAGGGTGAATATGGTAACGCCTGCTCTTTTTCAGCGCTTTCCTAACGCTAAAGCTTTGGCCGAAGCTACGCCCGATATTGTTTTCGATTACATCAGCAGTATCAGTTATCCCAACAACAAAGCAAGACACCTGGTGGGCATGGCCCATATTCTGCTAAACGAATTTAACGACGTGGTGCCTTCAGGGATTGAAGATTTACAAAAAATGCCGGGCGTTGGCCGTAAAACAGCCAATGTAATTGCATCTGTAATTTACAACGCACCGGCAATGGCGGTTGATACCCACGTTTTCCGTGTGGCCAACCGGCTGGGTTTAACCAACGGCAAAACGCCATTGGCAGTTGAAAAGGATTTGGTTAAAAACCTTCCTGAACACGACATCCATATTGCACACCATTGGCTGATCCTGCACGGGCGTTATGTTTGTGTAGCACGGAACCCCAAATGTGATGTTTGTGAAATCACCTATATGTGCAGGTATTTTGAACGTTTAACCGCACAAAACGAGAGGGACAAATTAAAAGCTTAAAAAATATTTTCACTTTACTATTGACATTAGCCAAAAAACATTTAACTTAGCTAAATATTTTAGCATTATAAATATCAACATTTGAGCATATTAGCCGATAATCAATTATATTTACGCAATCAATGAAAAAAGAAATGAGCACTGCAAATCCAGATAAATTAAAAGCCCTGCAACTTACTTTAGATAAACTAGAGAAATCCTACGGAAAAGGTACCATCATGAAACTTGGCGATACGGCCATTGAACCAATAGATTTTATATCTACCGGATCAATCAGTTTAGATATCGCTTTGGGTATTGGCGGTATTCCAAAAGGCCGTGTAATTGAAATTTATGGTCCGGAGTCTTCTGGTAAAACAACTTTGGCTACACATATTATTGCCGAGGCACAGAAAAAAGGCGGTATTGCAGCTTTTATTGATGCAGAGCATGCTTTTGATCAGTTTTATGCAAAGAAATTAGGCGTAGATACAGATAACTTATTAATCTCTCAACCCGATAACGGTGAGCAGGCATTAGAAATTGCCGATAACTTAATCCGTTCTGGTGCTATAGATGTAATTGTAATCGACTCTGTTGCGGCGTTGGTGCCTAAAAGTGAAATTGAAGGCGAAATGGGCGACAGTAAAATGGGTTTACATGCCCGTTTAATGAGTCAGGCTTTACGTAAATTAACCGGAACAATTTCAAAAACCGGATGTTGCTGTATCTTTATTAACCAGCTGCGTGATAAAATCGGGGTAATGTTCGGCAACCCTGAAACCACAACTGGTGGTAATGCTTTGAAATTTTATGCATCGGTACGTTTAGATATCCGCCGTATTTCACAAATCAAGGATTCTGATGAAGTTTCTGGTAACCGCGTTAAAGTAAAAATTGTTAAAAATAAAGTGGCTCCTCCCTTCCGTATTGCAGAATTCGATGTGATGTTTGGTGAAGGGATTTCTAAAAATGGCGAGATTATCGACTTAGGTGTTGATTTTGGCATCATCAAAAAAGCAGGTTCATGGTTCTCTTACGGAGATACCAAACTAGGTCAGGGTAGAGATGCTGTAAAACAATTGTTAAGCGACAACCCGGAACTTGCAGAAGAACTGGAAATTAAGATTAAAGCAGAAGTAACCGGTGAGCATCTGGCAGAAAAATAAGCCTGATCAGTTCCCCTTCAACATAAAAAAAGCGTCCCAATTTTTAAATTGTGACGCTTTTTTTATTTTAGGACTGGAAATCTCGGTTAATAACTAACCGAAATGCCAAAGTTTACTGAAGTACCTCTCCCTTTTGAATAGAAACCAGGCTGCATAAACCATTGGGCCCTTGCCGGAAAATAATCCTGGTTAAAAATATTGTCTACACCCAAAGTAAGCCTGGTATTCTTTTTAACCTGATAAATCCCCGCAAAACTGAATAAATGATATGCGTTAACAGCGCCTTCGTTCCCATTATATATACCGTTGCTGTTTTTCTCAAACCTATTACGCGAATTGATGCCGGTATAGTTCAATGTCAAATCCAATACCTTTAACGGACTATAGCTGACTGAAGCCGTAACTTTTGGTGCCGAAATACGGCGGCCATTAAGATACAAGTCACCCGCATCATTAAACTTTCCATTTTTGTCGATATCGCGCTTGCCTTCTGTATAACTGTAACTTGCAGCTAAACCCAACTGATCAAACAGCTGGTAATCGGCTGCCAACTCAAAACCATAAATTTTTTCAGGGTTTCTGGCTGTATTAAATAAACCTGTAGCAGGATCATAAACCACTTCAATCCCCAGCTTGGATGTACTGATGTATCCCGATGCAGAAAATGTTAATCCGGCAATTTTACTTTCAAAACCCGCTTCATAGTTATTAACCTTTACCGCATCGGTATTGATCTTATCAATGCTGTTTACTTTGGCATCACGTAATGCCAGGCCAATATCCATCACAGAAAAACCCTGAGAGAAACTTACAAAGGGGCTGAACACATTAAATTGGTTATACCTTAAACCTGCATTAAAAAGATAAGTACTGTATTTTAAAGTACCACCGGTTACCTCAAAAGATGGGGTAATGGTTGCATTGTTTGCGCCTGTAGTTCGTAAGGTACGGTAATCATCAACGGCAATATTTACATTTTCGTAACGCAGACCTGTTTTAAATACCAGTTTGCTCAAAATATTAAAATCTGCCTGCGCAAAAGGTGCCATATTGGTCATATCCATTGTGGGCACCCATACTCTACCATCAACCAGTGGCTGTGCGGTTTTATCTTTCATGAAATCTGCACCATAGGCCAGATTCATCTTCAAAAAATTGAGGTTTAGCACTGGTGTTTCCAGAAATAAACGTGCCCCCCGTTTATCATTTTTGGCCAGCGACTGGCCGTTACCTCCGTCAAAACGACCTAAGGAAACATAGAATACATCCTTACGGGTTTCGTAATAGAGATCTGCATGTAAACTCGAATGCAAAAATGTACTATCGATTTTATACGATAGATTTAGATTATGATTATAATCAACACCGGTTGGAATCCCTAATGGTTTTCCCAACACACCTGTTGCTTTTTGACCGGTGGCCAGATTACCGTTTACCAAAGTGAAATTACTGTTCTGCAAACTGCTGTAGGTATTATAGGTAAGCTGGATCCGTTGATTTTTTGCAGGCATGTAACCGAACTTGGCAAAAGCATTATAACTATCAGTTTCGCCTAAACTATAGTTGGGTCCAACTACATCACCTTTGGCATCTTTATATTCTCCGGTTTGCTCATACATTCCACTCACCACGTAATCAAATTTACCCAGTTTCCCATAAAACATCTGGTTAATCCTGCCGCCTTCGGAGTTTTTGACTTTAACCAAAGATCCGTTTAAGTTAAGCTGGGTTTTACCTGCAAACCTGGCAGCTGTATCCGGAACCATGGTGATATAATTTACCAGACCTCCGGCAGCGCCATTACCATAAATGGCTGTAGCCCCTTTTACCACTTCTATGCGCTCAAGTACCGATGGGTCTATCGACCTTAAATCCACTTCAGCATTTCTTAGTGGCGAGGATTGAGACACACCATCTATCATCACCAGCATTGGGCGGCCCCGTAAATTCTGCCCTACATTATTCCCGGTTTGTGCTGTAGGCGCAAAACCAGGCACCTGATTAGCGAGTATTGTACTTAAATCGGGTACAATGGCCATTTCTTTCTCCAGTTTCTTTTTATTTACAATACTTACTGAAGCGGTAATGTTTTTGATGTTTTCCGGCTTTCTTGAAGTCGAAATCAACACATCATCTAAAGTATTGGGAACTGGTTCCAATGTTAAATTGATAATAGTATCCGCTTTTACTGCAGCAATTTGCTGTGTAGTTGTTTGATAGCCAACTGCATCTAACCTTATATTAAATGGAATGCCACTTTTGATATAAAACGAGTAATAACCTTTGCTATCGGCCTGTACTTTCTGGCCCGGTAAAGAGAGGGTTGCGTAGGGAATTTCATTTCTTTTATCCTTGATGTGCCCTTCAATCTTCACGTTTTGGCCCTGCGCCAAAAGAAGATTACACATCAGAATGGTAACGATCAGTATAATTTTTTTCATCTATCTTTAATTTTTGACAAAGATAGAAAACAGATGCTAATAAGAATAGGTCTAAATAAGAATAAGAAGCTTTTTGATTAATTCTGGCTAAAAATTGCACTGAAATCTTTGGTTACGTAGACAATAACCAGCAGTGCTGCAATAAGTAAAGCGCCCAGGATAATCACACCCCAGCTTCCTTTAAGTTTGTTTTTATCCTTTCTGATCAACCAGTACAACAGGCCGATTAAAGGTATCGCACAAACAATCCAAAATATTAATGATGCTCCAGTCATATATGTATTTAATTTAATAGTTTTTATTGGTCCGAGGTCGGGTGTCCGAAGTCGAAAGTTAAGGTGTTAATCCATTCCAGGGGGCTATAATCCAATCAGTTTTTGTACGCAGTTTTCAGTTCACAGTTGCCGGTCTCCAGTTTTCAATCTATATGCTTTAAGAACTATAATCCGCTAAGCAGGCGTAATCCTGAACTAGTTCCAGGATTTTATCCACAGAATTAATCATACTGAAGTCCTTCGATTCATAATATGGAGACGTTAGACAATTGGTTATAAACCATTGACTAATGAACCCATGACCAATAAACCAACTTTAAAACTCCATCCGTGCCATTGGTGAAACATCCTGCCCTACAAAATCCTTTTTCAGGTACTTCTGGTAACCTGCAATGGCAATCATACCCGCATTATCCGTACAATATTGAAATGCCGGAATATAAATTTTCCAACCCAGTTCATCGGCAGTTTTTTGCAGTCCATTCCGTAAACCAGAGTTTGCAGAAACACCTCCCGCAATAGCTATTTCTTTAATTCCGTACTGCTTTGCAGCTTTCTTTAATTTATTGAGCAAAATCTGTACAATACTATGTTGAACTGATGCACAAATATCAGCTAAATTATCGGCAATAAAATTGGGATTTTCTTGCTCTTGCTTCCTGATAAAATAGAGAATAGAAGTTTTAAAACCACTAAAACTAAAGTTCAGATCGGCAATTTGTGGTTCGGCAAACTTAAATGCCAAAGGATTTCCATTTTGTGCATGTTTATCAATCAGTGGTCCGCCGGGATAAGGCAAGGCCAATAATTTAGCGGTTTTATCAAAAGCTTCACCAGCAGCATCATCCAATGTTTCGCCCACAATTTCCATATCAAAATAGTCCTTTACCAGCACAATTTGCGTATGCCCGCCGGAAACGGTTAAACAAATAAAAGGAAAACCCGGCTTAGGATCATCAATAAAATGTGCCAGGATATGCGCATGCATATGATTAACAGAAATTAATGGTATATTTAAAGCTAATGCAAAAGATTTAGCAAAAGAAACACCAACCAATAATGACCCTAAAAGGCCTGGCCCTCGTGTAAAAGCTACAGCACTAATGTCCTGTTTTGTAACTTTTGCAATCATTAAAGCTTGTTGTACGGCAGGCACAATATTTTGCTGATGTACCCTTGAAGCTAATTCAGGTATAACACCACCATAATTTTGATGAATTGTTTGGTTTGCAATAACATTGGCAGTAATTTTGCCGTTGTTACAAATAGCAACGGATGTATCATCGCAAGAAGACTCGATAGCAAGTATAACAGACAAATTATTAATATTTAAGCTGCAAAATTATTAAAAAACTATTTAAAATACTCCTTTGGGTAATTGCATCAATAATTTTGCTGCTTGCGCTTCTTATTTTCTCACTACAATTTAAGCCTGTTCAAACCTATTTTGCACAACGGGCTGCTGCATACCTGTCTAAAGAACTTAATACCACTATATCAATCAAGAGTCTTTACATCAAACCATTTAAGTCTATCGTACTCGAAGATTTATTGGTTTTAGATCTACAAAAAGACACTTTATTGAGCACGCCACAATTTATGGTCGATATTAATCGATTATCCATTGATAAAAAGATCATCGATATCAATACCGTTCAAATTAATGATGGTCAGTTTTTCCTAAAGGATTTCAAAGATAAGTCTTCTAATCTCGATTTCATCATCAACTACTTCGATTCTGGTAAACCTAAGGTAAAGAAAAAGAAAAGCAAGCCTTTTGACGTAAACCTGGGCCGCCTCATTTTAAACAAGTTTGCTTTCAGATATATTAACTATAACGCAAAAGATACCACCCAGGGTTCAAGTGTAAACTTTGATAACGTAAACGTTAAACAGCTGAGCGGAATTTTTGAAGGGTTGGATACCAAGAAGCACTTGTTAAAAACCAATATCAAAAACTTAACTTTTAAAGAGCGCAGCGGATTTTACCTTAAAAATTTAACGGCGCAAACCACGGTTGACAGTAATGCCATCGAGTTAAAAAACCTATTGCTCGAAACCAATCAGAGCCGTCTGACCAATTACTATCAAATGCGGTTTAAAAGCTTTAAAGATTTTAACCAATACATCGATAATGTACGGATGAAGGCCATCTTTAAAGATAGCCATATTACTTCAAGAGATGTTGCGTTTTTTGCTCCTGAATTAAAAACCATGAAACTCGACCTGGATGTTGATGGCCAGATTACGGGTTTAGTGAATAACCTTAAAGCCAAAAAGCTCTCCATAAGAACAGGAAAGGCCACGCACATTAAAGGCGATTTTATTTTAAAGGGGCTGCCAAAATGGAAAGAAACCTTTATGGACCTGAACATCGAGATGGCTGGCACAAACAAAGCCGATCTTGAGCAAGTGCTGGCAGGCATTACCAACAGCAAAAAGCAAATGGTTCCGGTAATTGTAAAGAAATTTGGCAATATTAACTTTAACGGAAGTTTTACGGGCTTTCAGAACGATTTTATTGCCTACGGTGAATTTAAAACGAAACTGGGCCGGGTTGTTTCTGACGTGAACATGAAAATCGATCAAAAGGATGTTCCTTCATATACCGGAAACGTAAAAACATACGATTTTAACATCGGCGATCTTTTAGACGAAAAGAGCCTGGGCCGGATCAGTTCTTCCTTATATGTGAAAGGGCGTGGTACGGAACTGAAAGATTTAACCGAAAAAATCAATGGCGACATCGCTTACATCGACTTTAATAAATACAGGTACCGTAACGTAAAGATTGATGGCACCTTCGATAAAAAATATTTTGATGGCAAACTGAGCATTAACGACCGGAACGTTAAGCTGGTATTTGACGGGGGTGTTAACCTGAACCCTAAATTACCTGTATTTAATTTTAATGCGACCATTTCTAAGGCACGATTGAAAGCCTTAAAATTATTGAAAGATTCATTAATGGTTGATGCCAAATTTACCACCAATTTTTCGGGCACCAACCTGAATAATATATCGGGCAAATTATTGATTCAAGAGATCAGGCTGCAAAACCCGAAAGGCACTTACAGCGTAGATTCGGTACAGTTAATGGCCAATGGCACAGGCGCTAACCGCGTGCTCGATATCCGCTCAGACATTTTAGACGCCAGTATTAAAGGTGAATATGATTTAAACTCTATTGCTTCTTACTATAAGGCTATTGCCAAAACGTATATCCCTTCCTTAAAAGCAGACATTATAAAGTACAATAAGCAGATTTTCCAGTTTAACCTTCAGGTTAAAAAATTCGAACCGCTTGCGCAGATACTGGCGCCGGGCCTGGAACTGGAAGAAGGCGCTACCTTAACGGGAGATTTCGATTCGCGCAATAATACTGCCACACTAAATGGTTTTGTGAAGAAATTAAAATACAATGGTATTGTCGTAAACAATATTATCCTCGATGAAAATACCACCACACAACAGCTTCAACTGATTGTAACTTCCGATCGCGTGCAGCTTAACGACAGTTTGTTCATTAAAGATGTAAACATTTCCAACATCCTGCGGAACGATAGTTTGGCCTTCAACGTAAAAATGTCTAACACCGATGAAGATAATCAGCTCGACTTAAACGGATTGGTAGAATTTACCAAAAACCAGGATACTACCGCAAGGTTAAGCGTATTGCCATCTATCTTAAAAATCAATAATGAAGAATGGCGTATCCAGGAGAAAGTACGCATCGTGCTGAACAATGGTAAAACCGAGATCAGTAATTTCGATTTAACCAATGGAAAACAGCAGGTTACTATTGACGGATTAATTTCTGAAGACCCAAAAGACCTGATTAGTGTTGGATTTAAAGATTTTAGCTTAAAAACGCTTAACCCTTTTACCAAAAGTTTTGGTGTTAAACTAGGTGGAAATGTTAACGGGAAGACTGATTTATTCGGCGTATTAAAAACACTTCGGGTAACTGATGACCTAAAGGTTGATTCGTTAAACTTTAATGATATTTATATTGGTACCTTAACAGATACTTCATCATATAGCAATGAAAGTCAAAAACTTAATGTATTTACCCGCATTGTGGCCGATAATACGGAGAATTTTAAGCTGACCGGAAATCTTGACCTAAAAGAAAAAGAAATCGACCTTGCCATAAAAATGGACGACAGCAAACTTACTGTGCTTGAGCCATTTGTGAAACAACTCGTATCCAAGTTAAAAGGAAACATTTCAGCTGACTTAACGGTAAAAGGTAAGTTAGACAAGCCGGAAATTAACGGGACTTTATCGTTAAATAAAGGGGAGCTGATGGTAAACTACCTTAAAACCACTTATGTCATTACCGATAAAGTAGAAGTAAATAACAGTGTAATCAAGCTTGAAGATTTTGTACTTAAAGATCTTGAAGGCCATGAAGCTACCGCAAATGGTAGCGTAGATTTAAACGACATCAACTACCCAACATTGAACGTAAAGGTGAATGCCAACAGTTTAATGGCCTTAAATACTACCGCAAAAGATAATTCTATTTATTATGGTCGTGCATATGGTACAGGTGTATTTACGTTTACAGGACCTACCAATAAAATGAAGATTGATATTAAGGCGAAAACGGAAAAGGGAACTGTATTTAACCTGCCATTAAACAGTTCTGAAACCGTATCGGATAAAGACTTCATTAATTTTGTAAGCCGCGATTCGACGGCGCTGGTTAAGAAAAAAACCAACTTTGATGGTTTAACCTTAAGTTTCAAACTAACCATTGATCCAAATACGACGGCAAACATATACACCACCCTGGGTAATTTAAGTGGCAAAGGTAATGCCGAGCTGAGCTTAAACATCAATAGTTTTGGCGATTTTGAAATGTCTGGAGATTATATTATCGAGACCGGAAGTTTCGATTTTACAGCGCAGGAGGTCATCAACAAAAAATTCGAAATCAGACAAGGTGGAACCATCCGCTGGACAGGTAACCCTACTGCCGCGCAGATTAACTTAAAGGCAGTATATGCTTTAAGGGCAAGCTTAAATGACCTTTACAAGGCGGCAAACCGCGATGCCAGCAGCAATGCCAATCAAAGGGTAAATACCGAGGTAGAAATGGGCCTAACGGGTTTACTGCTAAAACCTGATATTAAACTTGACATTAATTTCCCTGCACAACCTTCCATTAAAGAAGAATTGCAAACCTATTTAAGCGATCAGAATAATCTGAACCTGCAGGCTTTCAGTTTAATCATCAGAAGAAGTTTTGCACCGGGCAATGGCGGGCAGTCAATTGGAAACCAGTTGAGTTCAACGGCTACCAGTACCGCTACCGAATTGGTATTTAATCAGTTTAACAACGTGCTTTCTTCGTTAAACTTAAACTTTGTCGATCTGAACGTACGTTCATTAAGCGAGGCCAATGCATCGTTTAAATTCTTTAATGATCGTTTAATTATTAATGCTGGTATTGTAGACCGAAACAGTGTGAACGATTTTACCGTGATCGATTTCTCTAAAGATAATGTGGGCAGAGAGGTGGAAGCCCTATTCCTGATTAAAAAAGATGGAAGCTTGACGATGAAAGCGGCAAATAAACCACCTACGCAACAGAGTATATTCTTAAACAGCGGGATCAGTCCAACCGCAAACGTCACCTCCTTCGGTTTGGTGTATACACAACAGTTTGATACGTTTAAGGAATTTGTTCAGAAAATTTCTGGTGCTTACCGCCGGAACCTGAAAAGAAAACAAAGCCAGACGCCTGTTAAGACGAATAAATCGATCAACAAAGAAGCGATTATTAATCAAACTAAGGGGAATCAGAAGAGGTAATATTGGTTGTGTTAGTTTATTGGTCATTGTTTTATTAGGGCGTTGTTCATCACTAATAATTTTTCTGCTGAAAAGCTAATTTTCAGTATATAAAGATCCTTCACTGCGTTCAGGATGACAATTGGTTCTTATCTGCTGTCATTCTGAATGAAATGAAGAATCTTTACCAGAAGAAATATCAACTTCATTACCTAGCAAATTAGTAATCGCCAAAGCTTATGATTCACTCAAGACTTAAATGATCTAATATTCCTTAAATTTAGGAGCCTAACTGAATCGCGATAGCGCCGCCAAATAAAAGATCCTTCACTGCGTTCAGGATGACAATTAATTTTTAGAAGCTGTCATTCTGAATGAAATGAAGAATCTTTAACAGAAGAACTACCAACTTCATTACCTATAATTTATGCTTGTAAAACGTGTCCATATAGATTTCTCCACTCCGTTTCACTTCGGTCGAAAGGACGATTAAATAAAGTGTGAACCGATTAGACTATCAATAGCTAATTCACCTCTTAAGACATAAACTAAAAAAGCCAATATTGAACTGTAGTTCCATATTGGCTCTTCTTATTGGTCATTAGGTTTAAGCTAGGAAAACACCCAACTCTAAGCTCTCAACTCCAAACTCAATTATCCTTTCATAATCGAATGGCCCATTTTATCTCTTTTGGTGGTTAAATAACGTTCGTTATGTACGTTACTTGCAATTTCGATCGGAATGTTTTCTACCACTTCTAAGCCATAACCAATTAAACCTGCCCTTTTGGTTGGGTTATTGGTCATTAAACGCATTTTAGTTACCCCTTCTGATCGTAAGATCTGCGCGCCGACACCGTAATCGCGTTCATCGCCTTTAAAACCCAGCTTAATATTGGCTTCAACCGTATCAAAACCTGCATCCTGCAAGTTATAAGAACGTAACTTATTAATCAGCCCTATACCCCTACCTTCCTGGTTCATGTATACCACAATACCTTTACCTTCTTTTTCGATCATTTCTAATGCCTTGTGCAACTGTGGACCGCAATCGCAACGGCAAGATCCAAAAATATCGCCCGTTACACAAGAGCTGTGTACGCGTGCCAAAATAGGCTCGTTGGCATCCCATTCACCTTTAGAAATGGCTAAATGCGTAGCGTTATTATCCAACTGCGTATAAGCCGTCATTTTAAAATCGCCCCAATTGGTAGGCAAATCAATACTAACTTCCTGTTTAATTAAACTGTCTATCTTTAAACGATAGGCAATTAAATCTTCAATGGATATAATTTTTAACTGGTGTTGCTCTGCAATTTTAAATAAATCCGGAAGTCTGGCCATTTCGCCATCTTCTTTTAATATCTCTACCAGTAAACCCGCAGGTTTCATACCGGCCAAACGGGCTAAATCTACAGCAGCTTCTGTATGACCTGCGCGACGGATTACACCACCATCTTTGGCTATTAAAGGGAAAATATGACCTGGTCTGCCCAACTCTTCAGGATCGGTTTTAGGGTTAACCAAAGCGAGCATCGTTTTAGAGCGGTCGCTTGCCGAAATGCCGGTAGTACAACCATGACCAACCAAATCTACCGAAACCGTAAAATTAGTTTCGTAAGCCGCTGTATTTTTACCCACCATCAGGTTAAGATTTAACTCTTTACAACGTTCTTCTGTTAAAGGGGCACAGATTAAACCACGGCCGTAAGTAGCCATAAAATTAATGATCTCGGGCGTTGCATTTTCAGCTGCCGTTAAAAAATCACCTTCGTTCTCTCTATTCTCATCATCTACAACAATAATTACTTTACCAGCTTTTATATCTGCGATGGCCTCTTCTATTGTGTTTAATTTTGTTTGCATTTTATAAGCATTATGGGGCAATGGCGTATAAGACATACTAAAATGGCTTTATACTACAAACAATAACCCGTACAAATGTACAACCTTATTTGAGCAATATTTGGATTAAAATATCATCTGTAAGTAAAGGAAAAGGCCTATTTTTCTTTCTTTTTAAACAACTTAAGAATGAGTTGCTTATAATAGTCTACATCAAACAATGCCGAATCTACTGTAGCCTTATAGGTTAAAAAGGCAGCCAGGGGCGACAGTACAATCACTGCAATCCACATACCGAATATTGGGTTCAAATTGCCTTCACGAGCTGATTTTTCGGCTACTGTGGTGATAATATGGTACACCAGGAAGAAACAAATAGCCACCACAACCGGCAAACCCATCCCTCCTTTTCTTATGATGGCTCCTAAAGGTGCGCCAATGAAAAACAACAGGATGCAGGATGCTGCCAGCGTGAATTTACGCTGATACTCTACTGTGGCAAAAATAATTTCGCCGGTTAAATCAGTTTGACGCGGCCCCCAATTGGGTACATGTTGCATAATGTTTGCAACTGTATTATTTGCACCCTCAAGGGCCATTTTCCGAGATCCATTCGGAATACTCTTTAATATGACGTCGTTAATCTCTTTCGGAACGGCTTTTACACTGGTATAACCCCTGGTAACATTAAATTGCTTAAAGTTGCTGTTGAGGTTGGCCACCGTACGCATTTTCATTGTATCCAATTGCTTCGTGAGTGAGTCTCGCTTTTTTACAATCCCTTTCAGGTTTAACATGGGTGTACTGTTTCCGAAAGCATTGGGATCGGTTGTACTGCCATCAAAAGAAGACATATCGAAACGGGGAGCAGTTTCTTTGAAACGGTTTCTTGTAAAAATCTGCCTTGGGTTGTACATGCCATTTTTCGCAGCCTGTTCTTCGTACTGTACGCCATTTTTAAGGTTAAGCACCAAAAATTTACCATCGGCAGTTTTATTCATTTTTCCCTCTCTGGCCAGAATTACTTTCGGAATACCATTATTTTCACGGTGATCGTAAATCATGATATTGTGCAGCGTACCGTCCTCTTCTTTCGAATCCACACGAATGGCATAACCCGGAATGTCATTATTAAAAACCCCTGGCTTGATCAAAAATGAAAGTTTTTTGTTTCTGATATCATACAATAGCGAACCAAATTTGAGGTTGGCTTTGGGCAGCATGTAATTGGCAAAAAAGAAGGAGGCGACAGTGAGCATCAAAATGACTACAAGCAAGGGGCGCATGGCTTTCTGCAAAGAAATACCTGCTGATTTGATGGCTACCAGCTCGTAATTTTCGCCCAGGGTACCAAAAGTCATGATGGAAGAAAGCAATACGGAGAGCGGAAGCGCCATGGATACGTTAGCAGCCGAGGCATAATACATCAGTTCCAGAATGGTATACCATTCGAACCCTTTTCCAATTAAATCATCAATCCATTTAAACAGAAAAAACATTAACAGAATAAACATCATAACAAAAAATGTTGCTATGAATGGCTTCACAAATGCTTTTATTAATAGAAGATGTATTTTTTTCACCTTACAAAGGTAAACAATACGAAGATAATATTACGCACCCAAAACGCTAATCAGGTAATCGATCTGGTTATCCCAGATTGATTTTTTCTCGGCTAAAAGCTCATCGGTCGTAAAATCAGTAATGGAAAGGGCAACATCATTGGTTAGCTCATCCTGCACAATTTCCATCTCAAAATAACATTGAGGTTCATCATCCAGCCACTTAAATTTAACCAGTTTATTTTCTTTTATGGAAACCAGTTTTGCTTTTTGTTGCTCATCATCCCACGTAAAAGTATATACCTGATCGCGAAAATTCACATCGTCCGCAAACCATTGCGATAAGCCGTTCGGCTCACTGATAAAACTATATAATATTCTTGGTGACGATCTAACTTCGTACTCTAGTGTAAATTTTTTCTTTTCTGCCATATTAGTACACTACCAGGATAATTTCCGGACATTTTTTTAATATTCTTTTGCTAAAGAAAGGTAATTTATTCTATATCTGCAACAATATAATTTTTATTGGTTCCAGGTTGTGCAATGGTTCATTTGCCAATGGTTCATTGGTCATTAGTTCATTGGTGACTTGTCATCAGTCATTGGGCATTAGTCACTGGCCATTACCTCGTTAGTTTATGCCGGCAGGCTATATTGATGACGAATCTGAGGCGCTGATTGATTAATCGACTCCAAATTTCTACTCCACATATGCCACACAAACTCATAACAAAACCGGAAGCTTGTATGAACCGTATAGCGTTAAGAAAAAAGATGCCGTGAACTGAACAATTGCAGGGATAAAAACAGCACTAAACATTATCTAAAAAGCTGTCCTATAGACCTTTTATCAGATAAGGAATTTGTTTTTGGACTGAACCGATATGAACATTATATATCTTACCTGGCTAAAAAGGTGGGGAATTGTTGAAATCTGTTAAGATATAGGACTGATTAACTGTTTAACCACTAAATCTGTGCTAAAAGGCCAGCTTATAGACTTTTACCATATAAAAGCTTTATTTTTCGATTAAACCGATATGGGCCCTATATGCCTCAAATGGTTAAACGAAGACTGATTAATTGGTCAATTGGCTTCAATTGTCCATTCCTAAAAAAAGTTTACATAGAAAGTTTTTCAAAAGAAAAAAACATTATGATAAGAGCAAAAGCACTTAAAGGTAAGGGTGGTCGTGAATCTATCCATTCTGATAGTTTCCGAATCCAGGTTGCATTAGAATATCTGGATGGATCGTTCAGCCAATCGCAAATTGAGAAAAAATATGGACTTGCGGAAAAATCCGTATATCGTTTCGTAAATTGGTACAAAGAAAACCAGATCGCCACTATGGATCAACACCCACCTGAGCAGGAACTATGCGCTAACAGTTCCGCAGATCAACGAGCACTTGAGAAAAAATTAGCGCTTGCAGAGCTGAAGATTGCCGCACTTGAAAAAGTTATTGCGATGGCCAACCATGAGTATAACACTGACCTTAAAAAAAAAGCTGCTACCAAGTGATGGCTGAACTACGCGGAACACGCCGATATTACAGTATTGATAATCTCTGCTGGGCATTTGGCTATACCAGACAGGCCTGGTACAACCATGTTAAAAGATCAGAACTTCAGTCCTTTCAGGAACACATCGTACTTCAAAGAATAAAAGAGATCAGAAATGATCTGCCAAAAACAGGTTGCATTAAGCTTTATAAAGAACTCAATAATGGGTTCTTGCAGACCTTAGGGATAGCTATGGGCAGAGATGCTGTATTTGAACTTGTCCGTGAAAATGGTATGCTAATAAAGACTAGAAAACGGTATGCGGTAACAACCAATTCATTTCACAGATACCGGATACATCCAGATCTGGTGCAGCGCAGGCATGCGGAACGGGCGGAAGAAATATGGGTGAGCGATATTACCTATATCACTACGATGAGCGGTTTTACCTATCTGTCCCTAATTACAGATGCATACTCAAGAAAGATAGTTGGCCATTACCTATCCACAAACCTGAAAGCTTCGGGTTGCCTAAAAGCACTTGATAAGGCGGTACTGTCCAGACTATATCCAGAAAGCAAATTGATACACCATTCTGACAGGGGAACGCAGTATTGTTGTGATGATTATGTTGGACAACTCAAAAAAAAGGAAATCAGAATCAGTATGACCCAGACTGGTAGCCCTTATGATAATGCCATCGCTGAGCGGGTTAATGGAATACTCAAAACAGAATTTGATCTCTACCAAACCTTTAAGTCACATAGCCAAGCCAGTGCAGCAATAGACCATGCAATCTATAAATATAATAACCTAAGGCTACATGCAAGTTGCAACTACCTAACACCAGAAAATACACACAATGAGCAAAAAGTAAATCAAAATAAAATAAATCAAACCCATGTAAACAAGTATCAGGAAGAAAACATAACATTGTAAACCCAATACAGTAAAAACAAATTCGATAGTAAACACAAATCAGTAATAAGACTTTTTACTGTAAACTTATTCCAGTATAGGACAAATACAAGAAACACCAGATTCCCTTACCTATTCTTTACCATTTGTTTACCTGTTCTGTGCACCAAGTTAACCCCATGCTTACCATTTGTTTACCTATTTTTTACCCTGGCGTTACCTATTTTATTACCTAAAAGGTAAAGGATTAGCAAATAAGTGGTACAGCTGGCACGAAGCAGGAGTTAACCTGGTCCCTGCAAAGGGTAGTAAATAAATGAAACCATTCCTATTGTCTGATGATACCATTATACCTACAATTGCAAGCGCAGAAAATAGTTTTAGTTGGCCACTCCGCAAAACCTGTAAGCACCGCAGCCTTATTTTGTATAAAATAGCGTCCCCAAAAGGATTAGTATAGAGATAAAAACTTCCAAAAAGTAATCAATTTTATTGACTACCAACGCTTTAAACTATTTTTCACATTTCTTTTTAATAGAATGTATATTTATTCTATATTTGCAACTCTTAAAAATAACCACATCAGTATTTACATTTATCTGTAAATATTTAGCCCGGCGGGGTAGCTCAGATGGTTAGAGCGCAGGATTCATAACCCTGAGGTCGGCAGTTCGATCCTGCTCCCCGCTACTTGATTATCAAGCCTTTAGACTTAAAAATCTAAAGGCTTTTTTTATTGTTATCGTATTGTTAACGTCACTTGCAATCCTGCTTTCGTATGCATCAAATATACAATTTTATAAATCTCCTGAAATTTCAATCTAAATTTGTAGATTAGAATTTCAATAAATTATGCCGTTGGAAGTAATCTGTATCGAGGAAGAAGCATTCTATGTACTGCTTGAGAAAGCAGTCGAACGTCTTTCGAAAAATAACCCACCTAAGAAAGATAAATGGATTTCCGGTGAGGATGCAATGAAAATACTGCACATCACCAGTACTACCACACTACAAACTTTACGTGATACTGGCAAAATCAGATATTCACAACCAATGAAAAAAGTAATTCTTTATGATGTAGATTCAATATACGCTTATCTAGAAGACAATTCTTATGAGACTTTCTGATATGGGAGAAAACTTTTTCAATGAAACGGAATATATTGATGGCTTCAACCTCGGTTACAAGATAGCACAGGAATTTCCTGAGTTGGCTGAAATCATTGGACAGGCAAAATCGAAGAGCGATAGGTTCGATGGACTAAAAGATGGCAGACAACAATTTCTCGAAGAGCAATTAAAAGAAAAAGCTATTGAACAGGATAAAAACCATGATACACCTGCCTGGTTAAAGGATGATCGAATGGGAAATCTAGATAAGGGATTTGATAAGCCAAAATCGAAAGATATTGAGCCTGATTTGTAAGTCTAATCTATTTCCAAATCCATATCATCTCTATTTTTTGAGAACTGGTTTTTAAGATCGAAATCTTGATCCTTGTCTTCTCGTAGAATTTTCGAACTCGCAAGATTATCAACCGCTAGATCAATCTCCTTGTCATCATTGCCAAGTTGAACATTACCTGCGGCATTAGTTATTTCTTCTTCTTGTTTAAGCAATAGTGTTTTGTATTTTACACCGTCAGGTATTGACCATTCGTGATTGAATGTATCAACTTCCTGATCCATTTGCTCCACATATCCTTCAGGAAGATTGTCTCTCGATTGAAAGGCAGCTGTAATGTTTAAATGTCGCTGTTTCATATCTGACCAGGTCTTATCTCGCAATTCGTGATAACTCTTTTTTTGTTGGTCGTGCTTTTCGTATAATTTATCTAAACTCATTCAGATGTGGTTTATTTTAGATTTAATCTGTAACTTTTATTGCGGTACTGGCGAAAGTAGCTAGCTTAGGCGCATTAATTTAGATCTCTATTGAAATATCAGATATAACCCATACCGTACTATAGATCGCAAAGGAAAAAGTATATAATCTTTTTGACGAAAGTGGTTCTAGCAGGTCTAATGTATTGCTCAATTCTTCTGGATCACAGCCCGTTCGATATCTAAGGAGTTCCCCAATATCCGTTTTCAAAAGATCTTTGATTTTGATATGATTTAAAGACAATCCCGCAATATCGGCCTTTTTCTTAAATGCTAAGATTTTTTCGGCAAAGATATCTAATTCTCTAAGATTCAGTGATTTCAAATCATATAACTCCGCCGAGGACTCTATGTATTGTTTTGACTCGAAGTAGACCTTACAACTCGCCGAGTCACCATCAACTGAGACGTCCCATACATGTAATTTTTTTATAAATACTATATTTTCGTTATGGCTACTAAAATCATCGAAGTTATTTTTCCAATACGCCTTTTGATAGTAGGGAGATAACAAATTCCACGCTTTTTGCATTTCCTTAATAGCGATAAAATTATAGTATTTTTCTACCAGAGTAGTTAGGGTGTCTTGTTCCTTTATAAGGGTTTTTGAATCGTAGGCCGAACCGTCATTTTCAGAGAATTGTGCATCTAAATTGCTATTTTCCAAAAAAACGTTTCCATTTACTTTATCATAGACAACAAAATACTTATACTTTTCGATAAACTCGGGGTAATACTTTTCCAAAAAGGTCTGAAAATAAAGGCTCGCTACGTTTGTAAGTTCAACTACTTTTCCTGCAACATTGAATGGAATTTCGACATCTATATACTTTAATGCTGCGATGAAAAGATCTTCATTAATGTCACACATGCCATCCTTAACATAGCATTTTACACGGTAAAAAATTCGATTCTCTGAGCTGTAGGTGCCAAATAAACCCAATACTGGGTATTCATCAGTTTTGTGACTTTTTACCTCCCAAATTTGAGGAGACCGTCGTCTAAGATCACTAGTCTCACCGTCTTGGAACTCAGTTTCGACATAATGATCGATTAGTATCTCATAAAATCTATTATAAGCTATTTCTGGAATTTTCATTCAAGCGTGGTTTAGAGATTAGCACACAAGATAAGAATTATACATTTTATACAAAAGATACGTGACGTGCAGTATTTACTGTATTAAATGTGACGAATTCTCATCGCTAGATTTACATTATTGAATCAGATGCGTGGCTTATCTTTTGAACTAGCATCAGATACAGAATTGAAACCTTTTAAAAATTCAGCATTATGCTCGATCAATTTATCAAGATAATTTCGGACTCTCGGTGGCGTACCGCGATACCGAATAGCAACAAACTCCGCCTGGAAGTCTTTTATTGCTTGAAGATACCCTGCGGCTTTCTCTTCGCCATGGATACTTTTATATTCCTGAAAATTTTTTTCTGTAATGGGCGCTGCCATCTCTCCAAAAAACTCTCCGTCTTTCGAGTAATCAGCATACCAGTTTGATGGTGGTTTATAGCGTTGCATAAAAAATCTCCTGAAATTTAGTATACATAATCACTATCCCTAATGATAGTCAAGCAAAAAATTTAATTGATTACAGAATTACGCCGAACATCTTAATGGTCAGGCAGCGAAATCCGAGGCGCATAACAGTCGGTTTACAGATTAATCTTTGAAATCATGAGTTTTTCTGATGACCAAAAGAAAATCCTGAGCAGTAACGGCTATAGGCAATCTGCCCTTGATAGTGATAAATACATCAAGGACAACGGCCACTCCGTTTCTAGTACTGGTAATAGGACTACCTTCAACACGAGTTCACATACCAGCAACTGCGGGATTTCTAATTCTTTGTTTGACAAGAAGACAAAGTAGTTAGGTAAGTAAGCTTTCCACAGGTGGTGCTGTGGAAAGCATTTTTAAAAAATTGAATGTATAATTTTAAAACTTAAAAGTATGAAAACTTTTGATTTAGACCAACCTTTACTTGAGTTTGGTTCGAAGGATGGCTTTATCCCTTTTACGATGCGCATGGCATGCGAGGGGATCAGCATTCTTGGTTCTATTGGTTCCGGCAAATCGAGTGGAAGCGCGCGTTATTTCGCGATGAAGATGCTGGAACAGGGTTTTGGGGGGTTAGTCTTGACCGCCAAAAATTCAGAGAAACAGGATTGGATCAATTGGTGCAAACACACGGGTCGTATTCGGGATCTTGTAATCCTGGAACCCAATGGCTTTGAGAGATTTAACTTCATGGATTACCTCGGGAGCCATAGTAGCGGTGCTGGACTAACAGGGAACGTCGTTAACGTACTGAAGACAGTAATCGAAGCAAGCAAAGATGACGGACATCACGGCTCGAACGATGATTTTTGGTCTGGAGCATTAACGATGGTGCTGTCTTTTACAGTTCAGCTTTGTAAAATGGCTTACGGATCGGTATCAGTCGAAACCTTATACGAGATTTGCCAAAGTCTTCCGAAAGAAGGAATTAGAATAGCCCCCGAAAATGGTGCAGAGCCTTCTGCCTTTTATAAGGCACATAGCCTTGTTATTTCTCAGACGAGGGAAAAAGTTGCCGTTTGGAAAACACTTTATAGCGATGAAGCTTTGAAAGAGCTTAAACAAAGTAATAAATACGATGCAGAATTATATAAAGTTCATCCTGAGATCAGACAGGTGAAGCAGATGGACGATTTTTTCATCAACACCCTTAGAACATTAGCTGACAAAACCCGAAGTATTATTGACTTCACAATTAATGGCTTTCTCTTTCAATTCCTACAGGAGCCTGTCTTTTCTCTTTTTTGTAATGGGACATCAACAGTTACACCGGAAATGTGTACGTCAGGAACGATTATTCTTGTGAACATGCCAGTAAAAGAGTTCCACAAAATCGGGCGCGATAGCCAGATTATGATGAAACTCATATTTCAACAGGCGATGGAAAAAAGGCCGATTGAAGATAATACAATGCCAGTTTTTCTGTATGCTGACGAAGCTCAGCTTTTTCTGCATCCGCAAGACACTGTTTTTCAAGCTACTGCGCGATCAAGCAGAATAATCAACTGCTTCATTACGCAGAATCTTCCGAACCTTTTTGTTTCAATGGGCGGCGAAAAAGCAGAATATAAAGTAAAAGCGCTGCTTAGCACGTTTGGAACTAAAATTTTTCATTCAAATAGCTGCGTAGATACAAATGAGTTCAGCAGTTCACTGATTGGTGATGAATTTATAATAGATCAAAGTCAAACTGTTACATACTCCCAAGCCCCGTCGGAGAGCCGAGGCAAATCTTTAAAGCTTGAAAGAATGATGCGACCGGAGGATTTCGTTGACCTTAAAACAGGCTCACCAAACAATCAATTTCTTGTGGAGGGAATAATCCACTGTCAAGGAAACGCAAAGTTTTTCGGTAGAAACTTCCTTAAGGTAAACTTCTTCCAGAAATACCAGCCAAAATTTATTGCCTAAACCTAAATCTTAAAATCATGAAAAAGAATTTGTATATCGTTAAAGGATTAAACTCACGGTCAAACCCGGTTAAAAATTTCATCTACTACTTGTTTGAGGGATTCGCAGACTACGCCAGGATGATATTGGAAGTTTTTGTACGCTCGGATTTCGGAGAAAGATATTTTTCATTGTCATCTGCCATTATCCTGGCATTTGTTCTTGCCCTATTCCCTATCCCCTTTCTGGCTGCCAGATACGCAATGACTGGTGAAATATGGCTTCATATTCTCCTACATTTTGCGACTTGGTACATCTTTTTGGGCTACTTCATAAAAGTGTGCTTGAGACGAAAAAAAGAAATTAAACGAGTGGACAAAACGATGTTTGACACAGAACGCTTCAGTTTATCTCATGGTATTGTAGCATCATGGCTGGTGAATTTCACCTATATGGGCAGGAAATTCAATATCCGTCAGGTAGAGACACTTATTGAGCCAGCATTCTTTTTTATAATTGGGCTTGGTTTAACAATCTTTGGCCAGGCGATTGGTTTATTGATCCTGTTTTCCAGTATCATTTATTCGCTAAGCTACCGCCTCATCTACAAAAAAGGTGATAATTTTATTCTAGATTTTATAGATACCAAGATTGCAAATCGCTTAACCGTATCTGTTTTTGTTGACGGTATCGAAGATGATCCTAGCGGTTATAGAATGCGGGCAAGACGACCTGCCGAAAGAAATACCAGAGAGGATATTGCCAATGGAATTATCCAGGATGACGCGGTTTTCTATGCGGTCTGACTCCTGTTCGCATTGCGACAGGGAAGATGTCTGATGCTTTTTGAACAATTTTTTGGGGCGGTTGCATTTGCACTGCCCTTTTGTATTCACAAGCATAGCCAAGCAAATTTAACCATCCTTATCACTGATTAAGGAAGTCCGAAAGACAACAATACATTCAAATTTTCATCGTATACACAGCGTCATGATTAGGATGATACAATGTCAGTCAACTGACCATGCAAAAAAATATTTCAGCTCGGCGTTGGAACAATCAGATTACTATGTTAGCGACCAAGAATTGCAAGGTCAATTCCATGGTAAAATGGCAGCTCGTCTCAATATCTTAGGGAACACAACTCGTGAAGTATTCTTCAATTTGTGTGAAAATCGTAATCCGAATACGATGAAACCCCTCACCCGCATTACCCGTGGTGATCGCACCATTTTTTATGATATCAATTTCCATGCTCCGAAATCGGTAAGCATTTTAAATATGTTGAATAAAGATGGTCATATTCAGGATGCATTCAAATCGAGTGTGCTTGAAGTGATGAAATCAATTGAATCCGATATGCAAACGCGCATTAGGGTTGGGAACACCCATGCCGATAGAAGAACAGCTGAAATTCTTTTTGCTGAATTCACACACCTCACAGCACGACCAGTCGACGGTGCTACACCAGATTGCCATTTGCATTCTCACTGTACGGTTTTCAACTGCACTTTTGATTCAATCGAGCAAAAGGTGAAGGCGGGGCAGTTCAGAGATATCAAAAGAGATATGCCAATGTACCAAAGTATATTCCATAAGGTCCTTTCTGATAAGCTGATTGACCTGGGTTACACGATTAAGAAAACACCAAAATCCTTTGAGATCGTGGGTGTTCCGCAGGACGCAATCGACTTGATGAGCAAACGAACAAATGAAATCGGACAATTTGCAAAAGAACATAATATAACTGATCGTAGTAAGCTTAGTGAACTTGGCGCTCGAACTCGTAGTGCAAAGCAGAAAGGAATGAGCCTCGAGCAGCTTACTTCCGATTGGAAGCGTCAACTAAGCGAGCTGCCAAGTTATCACGAAACCTCAACTGGCGTTGCTGTACGCTACAAAACAAAGCATAAGAAAATTGAGCTTAATGCTAAGGATTGTGTAAACTATTCCTTTGTTCATTCCTTTGAAAGGGCATCGGTCGTTCCTGAAAGGAGACTCCTAGCTACTTGCTATAGCCACAGTATCGGCCATCGAAATATCTCTATTGATGAGATTGATAAGGAATTTGCTGCTGAACCGCAAATTATTAAGGTTGAGGATCGTAATCGAATTTCCTGCACAACCTTGGAAGTACTGAAAGAAGAACAGCACATGGTTAATCTAGCATTGAAAGGAATAGGACAGCTTTCACCTCTCTTTGATCAACTACCAAATATTAAGGCTACAGATGAGCATTTTAGAGCAATAGAACATATTCTAACTACTAAAAATAGAGTTTCGATTGTTAAAGGTGGCGCGGGTACGGGCAAAACAACGCTAATGAGTGAGGCAGTCGATCTAATTGAGTCCACTGGTCAGAAAGTAACCGTGGTCGCACCCTCTTCCCAGGCATCGCGAAAGGTGCTTCGGGATGAGGGATTTTCTAAAGCCGATACGGTTTCCAAATTGCTGCTCGATAGCGAAATGCAATCGCAATTGAAGAATAATACTCTTTGGGTGGATGAAGCAGGTTTACTCTCCAATCATCAGATGACTAAGCTACTCGAAATCAGTACCCAGCAGAATGCTCGACTCATCCTTGGAGGCGACACCATGCAGCACAGCGCCGTTTTACGTGGCGATAGTTTGCGCGTTTTAAATGTTGTAGGGGGCATTCGGGCAGCAGAAGTTAATAAAGTCTATCGACAAAAAGATGAGCTTTATCGCAAGGCGGTTGAAGATCTTGCCAAGGGGAACGTTAATGAGGGCTTTGAAAAACTTGATAGCCTTGGAGCAATCAAGGAAATTGATCCGATGAAACCGAATGAACAATTAGTCCAGGATTATGTTGCGACAAGAAAGAGCGGAAAAACCGCGCTAATTATTTCCCCAACACATGCGCAGGGCGAGAGTGTTACAAAAGACGTGAGAGAAAAGCTTAAAAATTCGCGCGTAATCGGCAAACGAGAAACATCAATCACAAAACTTCATAACATGAACATGACCGAGGCGCAAAAATCTGACTACCGGAATTATAAAGATGGTAATGTCGTGCGTTTCAATCAAAATGTGGCCAAAATGAAGCGTGGTAGTGTTTGGGAGATTGAATCTATTAGCGATAGCAACATTGTGGTTCATGATAAGAAAGGACAAAGGCACCTCTTACCCATCGACAAGGCGAAAGATTTTGATGTCTATCAATCCTTGACTTTAGCGGTCTCTAAGGGAGATGAGCTGAAAATAACTCATAACTGTTTTGATAAAAATGGAAAACGATTGGATAATGGCCAATCATTGAGACTAAATGAAGTTACAAGATCAGGGGAGATAATTTTAATCAATCCAAACAGTAAATCGACCTTTGTATTGGACAAAAGCTTTGGGCATATTGATCATAATTATTACAATACAAGTAATGCGTCCCAAGGCAAAACCGTGGACGAAATATTTATCTGCCAACCATCTGGTACTTTTTCTGCAACTGATAGTAAGCAATTTTACGTCTCCGTTTCCCGGGGCCGGGATGCTGCACATATCTACACGGATGATAAATTTGCGTTGCTTGAACACGCGTCCGTTCTTAAAGATCGACAAGCGGCATTAGAGTTGTTAGCTGATAGAAATATCAGTGTTGATATCGTTCATTCCCTACAGCGTCAAAAGGAACATCCCCAACCAGAAATAAAAAAGAAACACAGAATAAAGGAGGACTATGAGCCAGGAATTTAGGTTTAGATCTGACGAATTTGATAATCGCGAAAGCGATAACCAATCTCAGGAGGATAACCCGCACTATCGGTTTTACTCAAAGGACGGTAATCTAAGAAATTTCGCGATTACCTGGCCAGATGGTACAAGTAAGTCATATCCATATGCGTTCCTTGTCAAACTTGAATACTTTGCAGACGATGGTCGGGTCGTTATCACGATGACGAGTGATAAAATTGTTATGCACGGAATCAGATTAAAATCGCTGTTTAATGACCTATTTTATCAACTGCCATTGGAAATTACGGTTATTGACAAAAGATATAACCCAACAAGTTCGCAGCTGAAATTTGTTGTGAACGATATAACAGTTATGGCGTAATCATATTTGCTTTTGTAACCAAGAGGCTTTAAAAACTACCCCAATCAGGCTCGGCTTCTGCCACTGCCTGATTTTTGTGTTTAGTCTCCATGGATTGTATAAATTTAACCATTGCCGTCACATTACTGAATATAAGTACACTTTCATCATAATTTAAAATTGGATTATCATGCGCGAAGCTTTTGTTATTCCTAATGTCATTGAAAGCATCCATTATCTGAAATGAAAATTTCACAATTTTATCGGCCATTTGGGACTCGATGAATCCCTTCTCACGAATTATTTTGATATACTTTCCAAATAAGGCATTCACCGTTTCATCTTTTGAATGGTCGATATGGTGGCTGTCGCACAGTTCCTTGAGGAACTTGATCAAGAATGTGTGCAATCGATCTAGTGCCGCTTCAGGTTCGTTCTTCTCGATACTTTCTCGAATTAGTTTGGCCAATGTATGAAAATCTTTATCGTCATTGTTCGCTTGAATTGCGTCTATATGTTCTACAATACTTCCTCCACCTATAAGACGCTCGAAAACGTTTATATATGCTTGATAGAAATTGTTATCCCTATTTCTTCTGTTGTTATTATTGTATTGAATTAGCTCGTCGTATAGAGCTTTCAAAAGTAGACCGACAGTATAGTCGGACTCAAGTTCGACGAACTTTAAAAGTCTTTGTCCTTTGGAACCCGAATTTCCTTCAGAGTATTTGGGATCTTCAATATTTATTTTGGTTACATCAGCAACGAAGTCTTGAAAAGTGTTATTAGAAAAGTCTAACACATAGCCAGACTGAACTAAGCTATCTTTAATCACTTTCTTTTCTTGATACGATAAGTCGGCCATGGTTCTTATTGGAGATACAAATTAATTTATAAATGTAATATTAGCATTTTTATTTCATAAAAATATAGCCCCTCTCGGGGCTATATGATTCTAACAGTCTAGGCTTTCTAAGTATCTAACGGCCTTTGAAGCAGCGCTGGCCGCGCTTACGATCATATTTTTATCATCCTTAAGTTCCTTCAGCCACGAAGCGATATATGCTGCGCTGTTGGGAATTTCATTCCCGGCAATTTCGAATTTAGCATTTAAAAACGATGCAGTTAGCTCAGCAACCAGTTCCTCTTTGGCATAGTTACCTTTCGTAAACTTATCGTTTAAACGTTTCAGACGGGACTCGTGACCGGTCCAGTGACCAAGTTCGTGAAACATTGTTGAGTAATAGTTTTCGCCCGCCGTGCAGTAATCTGTATCGATAAAATGCTCGGTTGGAGGCATCGTGATTACATCATCGGCCCTGTTATAAAAAGCTTGAAAACCTCCATGTTGAATTTTAACCTTAGTGTTTGATACAAATTCTTCAATCGTTTCGATTTTTTCAACTACGTTATCCGTTACTGGATGGTCCCCAACAACTGGAACATAACTTTTTAGTTGTGAACGGTTGAAAACATAAGACTTTTTGATGTATGGAATTCGTTCAATCTCTCCGTCCTTTTCCTTTTCAAAAAAATCATATTTGACGATCATAGTACCTTTTTGTTGGGGCCGGATACTTTCATTGAGTTTGTTCCATTGTTTTAGAGTCGCCCATTCATTTGTCGGAAACTGCTTGTCCATAGCATTTATCCAAAGCAGCAGGATGTTTATACCGTTATAATTTACTCCGGTAGTGAAGTTTATTGGCAGACCAAGAAACTTAGTGGTATCACTGACAAATGGTTTTTTCCAAGGAATGGTTCCCTTTTCTAAAATTTTGATAATAGAATTGGTGATTTGTTGTTGAATGTCCGCTTGTTGCATTGGGCTTTTCTGTGATGATTGATGTTGAGACATGTTTTCCTCATAAAGTTGATGGTTACAGGAAATGTTCAACCGTAAGCTGAATGAACGAACGGCTGAAATTTTGGCTGCGCGAGGAAGCCAAGGCGGGGAAAATTTTAGTTGGAGAAGTGAATTGCTACGGTTATTGACTGTAATAAACCATCAATGGCAGATAGCAGGAAAATTTCGAAACATCTTAGCCGGGAATAAGACCTTTATCCGCAAAAGAATAGTATCCAGTTTGCGTAACGATAATATGATCAAAAATTGGAATGTTCAGGCATTTTCCTGCATTGATAAGTTGATCTGTTATTTTAATATCAGCTTGACTAGGGATTAAGTTACCTGACGGATGATTGTGGGCCAAAATGATACTTGAGGCATTCGCTTTCAAAGCCGTTGCAAAAATAATTCTTGGATCAGCCACACAATGATTTTTACCGCCAGTAGAAATTTCAGAAATACCATAACAATCACAGCACACGTCTAGAAGTAATATCTTGAACTGCTCTAAAAGCTCGATTTTGTTCAAATCCCAATTCGCCATCAGGATGGAGTTCGCATGCTCTGATCGATTGACCTTAACTTTATGAAGAGGGTCTAGACGATTGCGATAATGTATCTCAATTTCTGAAACATTATAGAGTGAATGTTGTGTTTTCATTTTTTCACCGCTAATTCAAGTTAAGCTTATTCATATGCCAGGCATTCACATCACTGAAGCTCGCATATTTACTTTGCATCGGCCGATATAATAATTGTTCTTCAGTAGAGCAAAATTCCTCAAGATGCATAGCCGCCGTTGCTCCCGCTTCATCGTTATCCATCCAAGAGTAAAGCACTTCATATCCATAATTTTTGATGTAGGGAATCGCTTCATTCAGCATTGATGTTGAATTTAAAATGATAATATCATTTTCCAGATGTTTGCCATTCATTTCGGAAATAATTGAAAGAAAATCGAACATGCCTTCAAATACATTAATTCCTCTGGGCTTAGGTTTGTTACCTCGGATAAAGGAAATTGCTTTTGGGCCGACGCATCCTTTGAACATAGGATTTCTTAGTTCATAACCATCCTCCTCGTTTTCTAGGCCTAATGAAGTAATGGTTTTACCTGTAGTTCTATTTAATACTTCAAGCTGTTTTAAGTATCTATCCGCGACATTCAAGGCAATTCCCCTGCTTGATAAATAGTTTCTAAGTCCAAGGTGACGAACTTTGCTAACTCTCTTCAGTTCCAGTTTTGGAGTAGCGGGCATTTCCTTTCCTACAAAGACTGGAAGCGAAACTGCATCTGTACCGATCATATTTTTTAGCCATCGTAAGGCATCGGCTACGGTATCAGATTCATTGCTCGCATTTAGGAAATATCTCACAAATGTAATTGTATCACCTCCCTTAGCTTCACCGAAATCGTACCAGATGTTATGATGGGTACTGATATGGAAGCTTGGCGTTTTCTCTTTTCTGAAAGGGGAAAAGTACCACATACCTTTATCATCATTTTTTTGCGGTTTAAGATTGAGTTTATTTAGAATTTCGGACATGGGAATGCCCTTCGCTTGTTCTATATTCATAGAAGCGTTCTCCAATTTTACATTATTCGAAAAGTTAAATGCCTTTTAAAGGCTTATTTATTTAAGAGCATCTCTGCAACACGATCCAAATCTGAACGGCGATATCGAACAGAGCGACCGAATTTTTGAGGATTTAGATTATAGCGTTTAGTGCAGTCCCAGACAGCGAGCGTTCCTGGAGAAAAGTCCAGATAACGGGCTGCGTTCTTACGGTTATACCATGGGTCCTCATTGATAATATCTTTCATGAATACTCCTGTATGTAATGTTACCACTTGATTTAATTGCAGAATATGTCTGCGAAGCGCAGTGTAATAAAGTAGTGGGCAGGCCTATGTCAATATAAATCGTATTACGTTAATAACAGATAACGTCACGATATTTACGTGTATTAAAATTATGCCCGAACGAACGTGGTTGATATTTTTTTTCGATTGTCGTTTGATTTTCGCAATTTCTTGTGGCTGAAAATTTTGTGATCCCTAGAAGCGAATTGCATCTGTAAGGGGTAATCTGAATATTTTGAATCGAGACTTTATTGATGTGGTACAATTCAAACTCCTGAACGGAATATTGCTAACGAATTTAGCATTTCCATGGTATATTTGAATTATGTGCACAAAAGCTATATCTGTAAATGTCAGGGCATTATCTGACAAACTAAATGTTCCTTTGATAAAGCCCAAAGGCTCGAAGCCATATGCCGCCGCAGATGATGTTCTGCCAACGGATTTGACCCCAGTTATAACTCATTCCAGACCTCGTGAAATTCAGTTTATGCGTTGGGGGTTAATTCCTGCAAATGCATTGGATATCAAGTCCGTTACTCCGATGTTTAATGCTAGAGCGGAAACACTCGATCAAAAAATAACGTTCAAAAATTTGATTATGAGTTCAAGATGCCTCATTTTGGACGCTGGGTTTTATGAGCGCGAGACGCAGGGAAATGAGCGTGTTGAATGGAAAATTACGCCTGTGGAGAATGAATTCTTTTACAAGGCTGGATTATGGACGACGTGGAAAGATCGTTTGAGTGGTGAGATCACTGAAAGCTTTACGATGATCACTTGTGATCCGGGTGAGCATAGTTTTGCCAAAATTCACGACCGAATGCCAATCATCATGAATCAAGCGGAACGACGTTTATGGATGAATCCAAATGCTACGAAAGAGCAATTGCTTGCTTTATTAAAGCCTTGCTCAGAGGATGTTTACAAAGTGATGGAGCATCAGCGCAAGCCAATTACTGGCAAAGGTAGACAATCACCTCCACCATTATTTAATTAGCATTATCTGAAATTTCTCGCCTTCGGAATAACATCTATGTTAGCGTTCTCTCTTACCTGCGTTTTTTTGTTTTGGGAGACAAAAGGCATATCAGTTCTTTGGCAATTAACGGTTGCATTTAATAGTTGGGTCAGGTCGTGACAGCTTTTTACAATGACATGTAGAACTTGCCCTTCTCTTTGCACCCATCCTTCGACCATTAACAATTTGGCTCCCAAGATTTCTTTACGATAAGTTTCAAAAAGCTTTTCAAACACGACTAGATTGACAGTACCTGTTTCATCTTCAATCGTCATAAAACAAACACCACCTGCTGTGCCAGGTCTTTGCCGAGATAAGACCAGTCCCGCAACCTTGATCCTGTTTCCAGCAGTCACCCCGAAAACTTGTTTTGTGGAACAGACCCGCAACCGTGCAAGTTCGTCTCGTGCAAAGCTAATTGGATGCGCTTTAAGTGATAAGGAAGTTGATGCATAATCTTGGATAACGTGTTCGGCGGCACTCATAAAAGGCAGCTCAATCTGTTGCTCTTTTTCAGATGGTGATACGTGTCCTTTAAACAAACCTATCGGTGTATCTGCTAAAGCGGATACCTGCCACAAAGCTTTTCTACGGTCTAACCCCATAGAGCGGAATGCGTCTGCATCTGCAAGGCGTTCTAAAGCACTTTGCGATACACCTGCCGTATAAATTTCACTAACTGATTTATAAGGAATTTCGCGCTTGGCAATGAGGATCAAAATATCTTCTTCACGAATACCTTTAATCATCCTAAAACCTAGACGGATTGGAAAAAATTGTCCCTTTCGTTCCTCAAGCAAGCAATCCCACTCCGAGAAATTCACATCTACAGGTTTCACTTCAACATGATGGTTTTTTGCATCTGTCACAATTTGCGCAGGCGCATAAAACCCCATCGGTTGACTGTTTAATAAAGCGGTTGCAAAGACATCGGGATAGTAGCATTTCATCCAAAGTGAAACATAGACCAAGAGCGCGAAGCTCGCAGCATGACTCTCAGGAAAGCCATAGCTTCCAAAACCCTCTAACTGCTTAAATATCCTTTCTGCAAATTCCTTAGTATAGCCTCTAGCAGTCATGCCACTAATTAGCTTTTCTTCATAAGCATTGACGAGTCCTTTAAATTTAAACGTAGCCATGCTTCGTCGCAGTCCATCGGCATCAGATGGAGAAAAACCTGCGGCCACCATGGCAATTTTCATAGCCTGTTCTTGAAACAAAGGTACTCCTAAAGTTCTGCCTAAAATCTCCTCAAGTTCTTTTGATGGGTATGAGATTGGCTCCTCTCCATTACGTCTTCTCAAATAGGGATGTACCATGTCGCCTTGTATTGGCCCCGGTCTTACAATAGCAACCTCAATGACTAAATCATAAAAGCATTTAGGCCGCAATCTTGGCAGCATGGATTGTTGTGCGCGGCTTTCAATCTGGAACACGCCAATTGTATCTGCACGGCTAGCCATTTCAAAAACTTTAGCATCATTTTGTGGGATACTCGCTAATGTCCAGTCTTTGTTATAGTGCTGTTTGCACAAGTCAAAGCCTTTACGAATGCATGTCAACATCCCTAAAGCAAGTACATCTACTTTTAGAAACCCCAACGCATCGATATCGTCTTTGTTCCATTCGATATTCGTCCTATCTGCCATCCTTGCATTCATAATCGGGCAAAGGTCACTGAGTTTCCCATTTGTAACTACAAAGCCGCCCGTATGTTGTCCTAATTGCCTAGGAAAACCCATCATTTCACCCGTAAGCTTCAAAACTTTAAGCAGATGTGGGTCATGCGGATTTAAACCTTGCTCAATTAGGCGCTGTGGTTCAAACCATTCATCTGTAAATTCCCAGATAGCGGCAGAAAGTCTATCAATAGTATCCTGCGATAAACCCATTACTTTTCCGACATCGCGAATAGCCCCTTTTTGCCTCTGCTGTGTAACAGTTGCAACGATTGCCGCCCGATCCCGACCGTATTTATCATAGATATATTGAATGATTTCTTCTCGGCGTTCATGCTCAAAGTCAACATCAATATCAGGCGGTTCGTTCCGAGCGCTTGAAATAAAACGTTCAAACAATAAATCGAATTCGTCAGGATTGACAGAAGTAATCCCTAACACATAGCATACAGATGAGTTAGCGGCAGACCCCCGCCCCTGACAAAGAATTTGGCGTTTCCTTGCTTCTTTAACAATGTCATATACAAACAGAAAATAATTAGCGTATTCCATTTGCTTTATGAATTTCAGCTCATGATTTATGTTATTGATAATTTTTTCAGGTGGGTTATCCCCAAATCGTTCTCTTACCCCTTCCCAAGTTAGGTGTGTCAGTTCCTCAAACGGTTTACGTCCGCTTTGATTTATTTCTTCAGGGTAATTATAAACAAGTTCATCAAGTGAAAAATTACACGCTTTCGCAATTTTCCCACTATTCTCTACAGCATCGGGATAAAGCCGGAAAAGCCTTTCCATTTCTTTCGCATCTTTTAAAAAGCGTTCAGCATTACTATGGAGAAGAAAACCTGCCTGATCGATTGTACATTTTTCTCTCACGCAAGTTAAAACATCCTGCAACTCACGGCGTGATGTGCAATGGTAATGCACATCATTTGTTGCTACCATTGGAACTTTATAGCGATTAGACAACTGTTGTATTCTGAAAAGCCGTTTGTTATCGTTGCTTTTATAGTTACGATTTGCAGCAATATATAATTGTCTTATTGATTTACTGTAATCCTGAACATCCTTTTCAAATGCAGCCTCGAAATTAAAAAGTTGATCAAGCTTCTCAGGCGGAATGATGATATAAATTATTCCTTCTGTACAATCAAAAACATCTTTCCTATAAAGATGGCACTCTCCCTTTTCAGCTCTTAAATTACCTGTTGTTAATAAGCCTGATAATTTTGAATAGGCCGCTTTATCCGTAGGGTAAGCAAGTAAGCTTGGGCCATCTATCAAATCCAAGCGGCATGCCGGAATAATTTGAATACCTTTTTTCTTAGCTGCATCATGCCCCCGAACAATTCCCGCAAAGGTATTTCTATCTGTAATAGCAATTTTTGAATAACCTAAATCAGCGGCATGGTTCACCATTTCGTCCGGGTGTGAACCTCCACGAAGAAAGCTGAAATTAGTGGTTGTCTGTAGCTCTACATATCCCATGATGCTTAAGCAAAAAATCCGTGCAAAAACCATTGAGTTTGTCGCGCACCGTAATGGCCGGATCGATATAACCAATATCGTTTACCATGTTGGTTTTCTACGACGTAATAATCACGGTGTTCACCCTTATCTAACCACCATTCACGCTCTATTCGTTCAGGTCCATCAGCACGTTTAATTACATGTAGATCATCTTTGTAACGAAAATTCATTGGTGGATAATCAGGAATTGGCGCTGTCACCTGAATGAGTTCGGGAACATTGAGTAGCTGCGTGGGTCGCATCGCATCTGTTGGCCAATAGGTTTGGGGCAATTCTTTTGAATTGGTTGTAGCTTTGATAGACCTTTCTGGCCAATAGCGTTCCAAAGGCAAATAACGTTTAATGGCCTTAACCCCAACTTTGCCAGCTAGTTTATCTAAAAGTTCTAAAACGCCATTATCTGCCAAACCAGTTTTTCCCGTCCAAAGTGATTTTTGAGTTACATCGGCATCTTCTATTCGGGTGACCTCCAACACGAATAGCTCTATCCCTAATCCAGGTCTGATTGTTTCTATCTTTTGCTCAAAGAGTTTAAAGAGATGTTCGATATGACATGTTGCTTGATTGGTGCCTATTTCAACAATCTGTTGCTTGCCATCCACACGGAAGGTTTTGAAAACAGCATTTCTAACACCTTTGCCTTCATCCATAAGACGATTGCACATCGCTTTCAAAAGCTCTTGCATAGCAATTTCAATCCCGACCCGCGTGCGGATTGGTTCAAGTGATGAAAGCCGCTCTTGATATGGCTCTGGAACATTGATGGGTTTAAAGTTCTCGTCAATTTCGCCGTAAGCCTGCATAAGTCTTAACAGTAATTGATCACCAAAGCGACGGCGGAGGCTTGAATTCGGTATTATTGATAATGAATGGATCGTCCTAAATCCAAGCTTTCTCAGTTTTTCTAAAGTTATCTCGTCCAACCGAAGCGCAGTTGGAGGCAAGTTTGACATTGCTGCTTTTTGAGAGCCAGGTGGGATTACTGAATTTCTGGAGTATCTTGCCATGGCCCAAGCTGTACCGATGGTATCCGCAATTGCAGCTTTAACCGTATATCCTTTACTATTAAAACGGTTTGTTACCTCTTGTACATAAGCTTCTTCACCGCCCCACAAATGTGTACATCCGGTGCAATCAAAGAATAAACCATCAGGCAAATTAAGTGAAACAAGCGGTGTGTAACGAACACACCATTCTCCGATAGCGGTTAGCAATTTTAGTTCTCTACCCTCACTATCCTGTTGGACACAGAGATTGGGTAGGATGGCTTTTGCATCCGCCACCCGCATGCCTACATGTAATCCATGCGATTGAGCAATTGCATTGCTTGCAGAAATAATAAGACGGTTTTTTTCAGAAGTTGAAAACACCAAAGCGGATTTCGCGAGATCAGGCTGGCGCAGCGTTTTCCAATCTGTCTTAAGCATTGGAAACCATATCGACATATATCGCTTATGCACGTAGCCTCCCGATTTTTTGAAAGCTTATTTCATGTTTAGATTGCTCAATATGGTTATGCCTTATTTGGAACTGGTTTCCGTGCCATTCAACTTGCCAAACCCCAGGCTGTCCGTTGCGGACTCTCAGAAGTTCGACATTCCATCTTGGAAAACCAACGCCAGGCATTCCACTTTCTGTTTCACTAGGAAGAGCCGATATACGCCATCGGGAGACGCAGGTTGTCGTATTAAGTTTCGCTTCATCTGTTCGCAGAACAAATCCAGTTACATGGCTTTCTTCTATTGCTAATTGCAACCGCTTTGATTGCATAAAAGAAAGTTCACTCAGCTCTGCAACGACTGCCGTGATGCCCTGGCATTTAAGACCTTCCTCTAATGCCCACAGAACCTCCTTTTCCTTTTTGGCATCGACGAATACAATTTGATGTGGTTCTACTCCAAAGGCCTTAATTGATGGTGGGAAAAGATTGCGTCCTACACTAATCCATAAGATAAGGCTCTCTGGAGTCGTAAGAGATGAGAGCAATGCACTCAGAAATCCGCTACAAGCGGCGGCTTCTTCTCCTTTTTGAAAAAGCATTTCATGAATCATCCCAATAGGAAAAACACCATTTGGAAACGCAGCTTCAATTTCAGGTAAACCTTTGATCTGATAAGCTGTAACCAATTCAGGTTTATATCCTTGCTTGGCAAGAATTTCATTCCGCAGACGATTGATTATATCCTGTTTCGCTTCCATCATTACAATCTCAATAGTGATCAAATGTTGTTGGAAACTGTAAAAAGTAATCTTTAGATACTTTATTAAATATGCAGTTTATAAAGGGTACTCAACATTACCAATCAACATTCATGAAAATAGTCCTAAATAAGACTATATATATGAATATACTCCCATTAAAAACTATTTGCAACATCAAAATTGCTAATATTTTTAGTAATTTAAAAATATAGTTTCTAACAAAAGGATTTATGAATTAGTTAATTTAATTGTAGAGATTTCTGGTAACGACTAGCTACGTATTTTTATATGTGTCATATGTTTTCCTATATTAGATAAAACTTACTCTTATAAAAATGCTAAAAAAATTAACGTTTCAAGCAATTGATGGATATGAATATCCCATAACAGTAGAACAAATAAAATTCGTCGATAACGGAATAGGCCGAGTTAAATTTAAAATTCAAGATATAGTATCAAAAGGAATTTTACAACGTGTAGGTAATGAATGGATACAATTGGAAGGTGATATCAAAGCTTCACATATTTCACCAATTGGCGCGGTAATTCGCTTAAATTTTGACACTTAAAGATCTGACCTTTGGCAATTATTCTTTGTATAATTATACAATGATGCGTGCTATTATTTCAAAAATATTTTGAGTATAAATTTAACCAATTGACCATCCACTAAGCAAATGTTCATAAATAATATACGTATTGAAGGCTTTCGAAACTTTAAAGATAGCCAAATAGACTTCAATGAAGGTGTTAACGTCATTATCGGACACAATAATGCGGGCAAAACTAACCTACTTCGAGCGTTATCACTTATTCTTGATAACAAAACTCCTCGAAAACTAGAAATTGATGATTTCAATAAAAATATTCCGTTGGCCGATCTTCGCGCGCAACCTCCAAAGGTAATTGTTACTCTATCAATTAATGAGAGTCAGAATGAAGATTTAATGGGAGATGACTTAGTTACAGTCTCTCCGTGGTTGACCAAACTAGAATCTCCATATGAAGCAAAATTGACTTATGTCTTTTTTTTACCAGAGGCTGAACACCAAGCCTACACAGATGCATTAGCAGGGGAAACAGAACCAAAAAATGCTTGGCTAATAATCAAACATAGTTTTTTAAGGAAATATGTGCACAAAATTTATGGGGGCAATCCTGCGCTTCAAAGCCAGGCCGACTCAGAAAATCTACATAAATTCGATTATCAGTTTTTGCATGCTATTCGTGATGTAGAACGTGATATGCTGACAGGAAGAAACTCTTTGCTAAGAGAAGTAATAGATTTCTTTATGGATTTTCAGATTAAAAGTGATAATACCAAGGACAAAGCGATAAAATATAGTGAAATAGCAGCCCACAAACAAACATTCTCGACTGATGCCCTTGCGTTAATCTCACAGTTACAATTTAGAATGAAGGAAGGTCGCGACCATATAATGAAATATGCCGATGAAACGGGAGCGGCATTTGATGGCGCTAAACCTGGCTTTGATGGTCAAATATCCGAAATCGAAATGTACTCAGCTTTAAAACTAATTATTACTCACACAACTGGAATTGAAATTCCCGCCACACATAATGGCTTGGGCTATAACAATCTGATTTATATGTCCTTACTACTTGCAAAAATGCAAGTAGATACTGATGGTGAGTACCTTGGTAGTAATGCGAAAGTGTTTCCAGTGTTAGTTATAGAAGAGCCGGAAGCACACCTACACCCTTCTTTACAATACAAGCTTTTAAAGTTTTTGCACTCCAAAGATACTCAAAACGCCCGGCAGATTTTTATTACTAGTCATTCGACCAACATTACTGCAGCAGTCTCGCTTGACCAAATTATTTGCTTAAGTGGTGATAGTAGTGGAAGAGTAAATATAGGTTATCCGGGAAAAGTATTTGCAGACGATATAGCTGGACGCAATTCAAAAGCATATGTTCAAAGATTTCTGGATGCGACACGCTCTGACATGCTTTTCGCAAGAAATGTTATCTTGGTTGAAGGTATTTCGGAACAGATTCTTGTTCCAACATTAGGGCGCTACGTTGGAAAAAACATTGAAGATACACATACGGTTGTCATAAATGTTGGAGGAAGATACTTTGATCATTTTCTAAAATTGTTCGACTCAAATAATCCTTACACGATTCACAAAACGGTTGCTTGCATAACTGATCGAGACCCAACAAGGAAAAAAATAGGCGCAGGTAATAAGCATACTAAATGTTATCCCTTCGAACTCCACCAAGATACTCCTTCGTATGAATATGCAATTTCTGGCCATAGTCAGGTTGCACAATATTTAACACATCCTAATATTAGATTTTTCACTCAAAACCAAGCCTTTGGCAAAACTTTAGAATATGAACTAATGTTATCAAATCCTTTTTGTGATTTGTTAATTACTGACAGTGTTTCAAATCAAGCGGAGCTAACTGCATTGGCAACCCACTTCATGAAGGGGGAAGTTGTTGCAGATGTTGTTACTGCCGGTACGATGCATAGTAGCGATGAAAATAATCGTATTTTAGATTCTCTTACTGCTTGTACGGGAGCGGAGTGGGATGATAATACAAAAATGACAGCTTTACTCGCAGCTAGATATTTAAATAGTCTTTCAAAAGGCGGTAACGCATTAGAAATTGCTGCTAATTTAGAGTCAAATTTGCAAAAGCCGATTTGCGAACATTTTTCTGTACCATCGTATTTGAGCGATGCAATCACTTGGGCATGCCAATAATCATTAATTCAGATCATATTTTACCTGATATTGAGCATCATTTTAAAGTGCTCGCCGGACCAGGTGCAGGAAAAACTCGTTTCCTGGTAAACCATATAAAAAATATCTTACACAATAGTGAAAGACTAAAGATCCAAGGGAAAATTGCTTGTATCACTTATACGAATGTAGCTACTGAAACTATATTAAAAAGAGTAGGTGATCATGGAGGCAGATTAGAGATTAGTACGATTCATAGTTTCCTGTATGCTCATATTGTAAAACCATATGTTCATATGATTGCAAATGATTATGATCTAGATGCATCAAATCTATCTGGTCACGATGATATTGTCCTTAGCGGCTATCAAACAATTCAAGATTGGAAAGCAAAAACAGGGCAACAACATTTAAGAGATGATGGATTAATTGTTGATACTTGGAATAGTTTGAAATGGAAATTTGACACCTCGAACCCAGAGCAGCTGATTATTCGCCCCCCTTACCCTGTACAATACTTCACTAACGACGGTTATTTAGGGTATAAAAAGCTTTTATGGTCAAAAGGTCTACTACATCATGATGACGTTTTATTTTTCAGCTATGAATTGGTAAGAAAAAAACCTTTTGTCCTAACTGTATTAAGGGCGAAATTCCCATATTTTTTGGTTGATGAATTCCAAGATACTAGCCCAATTCAAATTGCATTATTAAAGCTAATTGGTGCACAGGAAACAATAATCGGAGTTGTTGGAGACGAAATACAATCCATTTATTCATTTTTGGGAGCAGTTCCGGGGCAACTAAATTCCTTTTCCCTTCCAAACATTACTGATTATGAGATTCAGGGAAACTGGCGAAGTACGAATGAAATTGTTGGCCTGCTCAACAGACTTAGGCCAACCCTGATTCAACAACCCTTACGAAACATTGCAGGTTCGAACCCTACTATTATTATTGGTGATAAATTAGCCGCATTAGCATGGATCGCAACGCAGCATTCTCCCGACAACATATTTTCACTATGCCGTGAAAACTCAACAGCAAATGCTATAAAAAAAGGCCTAGGAATAAATCTTCATACGGATTTATTGCAGAAGCTGAAGTCTGCTGATTTAACTAGCGAGCGTAGACGTGCAGTATCAGATTCAATCAAAGCTGTAGAATATGCAAGATTAGGTTACTTTAAAGATGCCTTAAAAGTACTCGGGAGATTGTTTAACAGAAATAAGACTGTTGATGATCAGAAGCGGACTTTAACTGCTTTAAGAAAGCTTATAGATAATTACAGCAGCTATGCTTCTGGCAATCTAATAGACATGGTAGATTTTATAAGAGCAAATATAAAACCGTTTTCTGGACTTCGTACTGGTGCTGCACACACATTTTACATTGGAACACCATATAGCCACATTTCGATTGCGGTAAAAAATTTGTATGAAACAGGAAGTTGCAGAACTATACACAAATCAAAGGGTGACGAATTCGATTGTGTATTAGTGATTTTAGAAGGCAGGCGTGGAAATGCTTTTAACGAGAACAATGCCTTATCGTTTTTATTAAGCCCAAATCTGGCTTCGAATGAAGAGCATCGTATTCACTATGTTGCACTAAGTAGATCTCAGAATAATTTGTTTATTTCCAGCCCTAGCTTGTCTGCTGCCAATGAAACAAGATTTAAGGCTATGGGAATAGATGTGCAACGACTTCCATAGATCAGAAATAAAAAATTGATTGACAGAAATTCTTAGTTGTACAGCATTGTGCTCGATCACTGTTAGCGTTATGAAACCATATATCAATGTGATTTTTCTTGACGGATTCAAATTGTGGTTACATAATTTATAATGTCCAACTAAATGCAACCTAGTCTTAAAGATAGATTGGGGAAACGGATTTTCTGATTAAGTTTTTATTTTTTTCTTTTAGGTGGTTACAAGCAGGTTTAGTATCCCCCTGTCTCCGCCAATTTATGGCAAATGACTTTAATTGGCATTAATTGTCATTAATGAAGTCATTGAAAGTAGAACTAAAATCGATAATGCGTGTATTTGGTTGGACAACTTAGTCCAACCAAATCGCACGATTTTGGGGATAATTTGGGGAAACGAAATTCCCCCAATATTAACCGTTTCCCCAAAGCCGTAAGATTTTCATATAAGGAAACTTACAATGGCTCTTTCAGACCTCGCCTGCCGACAAGCTCAACCAAAACCTAAGTACTTTAAAATGCCAGATTCGGGCGGCTTATATTTGGAAGTTAGACCCACTGGCAATAAGATTTGGCGGGTTAAATATCGCTTCAATGACATTGAGCGTACTATTACTCACGGAACTTACCCAATTATCAGCCTGGTACAAGCAAGAGAATATCGGGATAAGATCAAAGCGCAGATTATACTCGGCATCGACCCAATTGCGGAGTTTGAAGAGAGAAAGCAGTTAGCCCGGTATAAAAATGCTCAGACGTTCCAGTTGGTAGCTGAGCAATGGCATCAAAGATACTTGTCTACATGGACGGAACGATACGGAAAAGAGATTTTTAATCGTTTAAAAGCGAATGTTTTTCCTTGCTTTGGAAGCAAACCAATTTCCGAGGTGACAATAACGGACATTATGAATTGTCTTGAAAAAATCGAAGAAAGAAAGGCCTATGACCTAACCCGCAGGATATTGCGAATCATTGGGCAAATTATGCGTTATGGTGTGCAAACCTCCCGATGTGTCCGTGATATCACCCCTGATCTGAAAGGAGCGTTGATTAAATACAATACAGGGCATTACGCGTGTATCGAAACAGATGAAATCAAGGGTCTAGTAAACGCAATTTATTCAAATGAAGCACGTCTATACCCACAAACGATATACGCCTTAAAACTTATCATGCACACATTTGTACGAACCAATGAACTTATAAATGCAAAATGGAATGAATTTGATTTTGATAAGATGCTTTGGACTATTCCAGCAGAACGTATGAAGATGAAAAAAGCCCATTTAGTGCCACTATCAAAGCAAGTTGGTTCATTGCTTTGCAAAATGAAAGAGCTATACGGGTATCAGGAGTATATTTTGCCAAGTATCTCCTGTAAAGGAAAGCCGATTAGCAATAACACTATACTGAGTGCATTGGCCGCATTAAAATACGAAAAGAAAATGACAGGGCATGGATTCAGGTCATTAGCCATGAGTTCCATTAAAGAAAATTTTGCTTACAGGCACGAGGTAATTGATAGACAATTGGCTCATGTTCCAAACAACAAAGTAGATAAGGCCTATGATAGAGCGAAATTTTTGGATGATCGCAAGGCAATGATGCAAGATTGGTCAGATTTTATAGATAAGCAACTTTTATAAAACAAAGGGGGCGTGGAAGCCCCCTTTGCTATTCGTGACTGGAAAGCAATTTTTGAATATCACTCAACTTCCAAGCTGTAACTTTTTTCGAAAGTTTATATGGTTTTGGAAACCTGCCATCCCGGCATCCATTCCACCAAGTGGATTTACTTACCGGATATAAATTCAGCACGGTTTTTAACCTTATAAACCCATTGTCATTGTTATCATTCAAAGTACACCCCTTTCATTCCAAAGACAGCTTAATTTGATTTAAGGTTACATAAGAGCTTTTTGAAGAGTCATTAATGATGAATAAGACCGCTACGACTAAATTTATTAGCCATCAACACTCAATTTATAGAAGCTATACCCAATTCGATCACATCAGTTATAGATAAGCGGCTTTCCTGAAGTTTTTTAAAGTAATCGTCGGACAGGCACAAATTAATTAGGTTTGTATCATTATTACCTGTGGGTAAATATTGTAAACTGTCACAGATTTCACAATTATGGTTTTCCGGTATTCTTTTCTTTAAGTTAGTTAAATCGGCTAGCAATGATCCATAAACGGTATTCATGAAGTACGTGTCTCGAATTTTATATGCATTATAGTTGCTCGGCTGAATATTATGTTCTGGATCTAAGAGGACGATTTGAAAGACATGATATCCGTCCCAAAACCCTACTACGCGACCTAAAGCTTTCGATACATGAAATTGAAACATTGGAAAATCTTCCTCATTTTCTAAATAGTGCTTATCGATCCAATTTAGATCACCACGCTGTATAGGGATGTTTTTTGATCCCCAATCTATTGCATGATATCGAAAAGCCTTCTTCTCAACATAATCCTTTTCAAATGATGCCCATTCCTTTTTGCAAAGTTCAGTTAGCCGATCAATAAGAGATACAAACCAATTGTTAGGAACCTGTCCAACTTCAAAATTAGGTATTTGCTTATAATACTTAAAACTAAACGAAAAATTCGGATCAGATACATTCTTTGCCGTTACTGGTAGTCTCGAGGTAATTACTGATTCAGCAATCGGAAATTTTTTACCAATTTCAGGTTGTTTATTTAGTACAGGTTGCTTCTTCATGATCAGGCATTTTTCAGCCTAGCCGAATAGTAGTCAGCCATCGTTTTCTCCGAGATTACTTCTTCACACCTCTCGTATGGCTTCAAATCACCACGAGCTTCTTGCCAAGGCGCTTCATCATGGGTCATTTTCTCTAGCTGTGTATCGCTGAATGGAGCATAAACCTCCAATACCCCATCTATGAAAGTCTTGTTCTCATCAGTTATTTGCTCAAATTTGAAATCTATTTCGCCTAAATCTTCTAAAGAAATATTTGAGTACATATACTTCGAGTCCTTGAAGCGGTTATAAACAGACCTGTTAACCGGCCCATGTATCCAGGCCTGGAATTCACCATCGAACAGGCCCTTGCCTTCGTACGCAAGGTTCCAAGCCTGAATGTAAAATAGTAATTTTTGCAGCTTTAAATGACTAATCGATGCGCCGCCCTCTCCCGTAAGTCTGAAAACTACGTAATTGCAAACATCTCTTAATTTTTCCATTTTATTTATGCTAAAAATATTAGTAATTTTTTTAAGGATGCAAAAGTATGAAAAAAATTTATTATATGGATAACAATAATTCTTTTTCTACAACATTCTAAGTTAAACGAAAATTACGCCAAAGTTTTTATACTAATACAAATGTAATAATCTTGTTACAGACATAGTAGTAGTAATATGAAAGGAGGAAAGATGTATACTCTCCTCCCCTGTTTTAATAAGATGGGAAATTTGGCTGTAACTGTATGCAATACAGTCCGCTACTGGTTGTATAAACCTTTTTAATGAAATCCAGATTTGGTGCAGCATTTGGCTTGTCATTAAATACAACCTGCATCCCACCATCCGAAAATCCATCCTTTGCAGGAAACAATCGCAACTGATTAAATCCACAGGCATTTGCGTCAAATCCCGTAATCCTAAGAAATACATGGTTTGTGGTGTCCGATGGCTGAACTATATTGGTATAGCCATTCGTCATCATGTTTGAAAATTTGGCGATGTATGTGTACGTAGTTGCTTTCTCGATAACGGCATTATCTGCGTTTACCCATTCATATTTTAAAGGGGAACCAACAGCTATCGATTCCGCTGAACTATTTGCAAATTTGGCAAGATAAAAATAATTTGTAAGTTTCGTATTCAATGAGTTTGCAATATCAATTCCAGTAACAGCTTGTCCGCCGCTAATCATTTGATCTCTGATTATGTAAGGATTTTGTGATTTCGGTTTTGCAATCTCGACTGTAGTTACATTGATGTTTCCTGAAAACAGGCCATTTAAATACGCTGACTGATAATTCGCATTTGTTTTACCATTAGCCTTGTTAAAATCTACATTGTAGGAAAGATTAGTTTTATATCCTGCATTTCCAGCGATTGGCTTATAGACAAGTTTATGCAACACAATATTCAACTGATTGTAACCAGTTTTTGATTTGTCAAACCCTTTCAATTTCAATACAAAAGCTGATGTTCCTGAAGTATCAACCGCCGTATCTCCATTGTCAATTATCTTGTCCAGGAATGGTAATGTACCCTGCGGTTGGGTACCTAATCCATCCGGAATTGTAGAGATGTTGGTTCCAAGAACTGTCATTGTATTTCCACTACCAGATTTCAAAATAACACGATTTCCATCGCCATACAGTTCTGCGAGTGTAAGGTTTTGATTTGCATCGACCACAATAGCAATTCGACTTACTCCTATGGTTTTAACGATGTAATCGCTGGTTCTTACAAAAGTAAAAAGCTGCGTTGGTTTAAGTGTCGTACCATTTATTAAAAAGGTAATCTGTCCATTAATTGTTATCGGTACAGTAAGAACGATTTTTGTTTCTGTAACAGATTTCACAGTTGCGGATGTACCATCTGCAAACGTTACGATAATTCTAGACATATCTGTTCCAAAACCTGTCCCTGTGACAGTCAGTTCATCGCCAGCCTTTGCACTGGTGGGCGCATAACTACTAATGGTAATTGATCCGCCTGTACCAGTTGTTGGGGGTGTAACAGGCGCGGGTTTTTCTTCAGGTACAGGAGTATCTGTTTTACTACAGGCAGTTGCAAGAAACAGCCCAAAAACTAAAAGGTATTTAAGTTTCATATTGATTAGTATTTGATAAATTAATCTAGTTTTTTAAATTCAATTGGATCAGCGTTAGAATCAGGCCGGAATAGCAGGTTTCCGGTATCATCATTAAGTGACAAATGAACCGGAGTACCTTGCACCTCGCCAGTCATCGTTTTATCCCGTTCAAGATAAGTTAACGGTAAAGGCCTGTCGGGGTTTTGGCTGTTAACCATCGTAATCTGATCATCTGTTTTTTGAATAGTCAGTACGAACGTGGTGGGTAAGATGGTATTATTGATTGGCGACCATTTGCCAACAAATTTATCTGTACGATTGGAACAGGCAGAATATAAGGCTGTAATGAATAACAGGCCGATAAAGGTTTTAAAATTTCTCATGACGATTGCGATTATTTGATTTCGACTAATTGACAGGTATTCGCACAGTCTGTCGAAAATTCTCCGGTAAATTCTCGGCTATTACATTTGAATTTGTAAGTATAGGTTCGCCCCCGGTCTACGAGTACTGATACCGTACCGCTTGCTTCACAAGTTGGCTGCTGAATATTGTAAACAGTGATACTGTTTGAGGCACTGATAAACCGATAATTGCTGTTATTATCAGTTTTGGATGTTACGCTCACAAAATTTAACGGCCCACAGCCAAAATCCTTTGCCATCCAAAAGGTAATTGTTTTATCTGTCACGCCAACGATACCGCCACCACCGTTTCCGCATCCTGTCGGTTCACTGGTTTCCTTTTTACAGGCGTTAAAAAGGCTTGCCCCGCCCATAACGACTATCGCGAGGACGGAAAAAATTAATTTTTTCATTTTCTGATTGGTTTATTTGATTAATTAGTGAATGGGAAAAGCATAGAAAATCCCAACGAAAATGAAGGATGTGCACGTGAAGCAAGAACAACACATGGCCTAAGGAGAAAATAAGATTTTTGCATTGGGTATAGGATAATGTCCTAGCCCCCTATCAGACGTTTATAAAAAAATAGCGCGGGGCCTCATAAGCTTCCGCGCCCGTCGAAAAGCGCACACACGAATGAATTAACCCCACGCATAACGTGGCAGTACTCATTAACTCGTGTGTTTTAATGTTTGGGAATTTTTCGACGGTTCGGAAACTTAAAACGAGTCGCTATTTATAGCTACAGTAAAGCCCAAAATTATCTATAATTTTCTAGCTTTCAAACATTTCTGTCCAAATATTATTTGAAGAATTTTGGAAATATCTTCGAACCGTTTTATCTTTATATGACGTAATATTATGAAACTAATATAAGATCGGGGTCGTAGATTAAGCAAATAGCTGATGCCGTCGAACTTCAGTCTTTTAATTGACCCCGACTCTTCTTGAGATAAGAATTTTGAATTTTATCGACTTAGAAAAGCGATATTAGATCTTACAGAGTTCGCAACCGTTTAATTTTTCGGGTGTTTAAAAAATGGATGCCTGTTATCTAAAGAAAATGTTTTTGAGGGAACCGCAACCCCGTAGCCCTGGGAATATTCCTAGGGCTAATTTTTGAATATATTCACGGCGGTCTGCAAACAGCCGTGAATATTATAAGCCTTCACATCGGACCAAAGGAAATAGGTTACTTGATGATGTAAAAGATATGTAGAGTAGACCTTATCGAACTTATCCAATCACCAAATCCAACGCTTGGTCAACTTTCTTGTTTGAGAAATTTGATTGGTATATCATTGTTGTTTGAATGCTTTCATGTCGATAAAGTTCTTGAACCACCCTTGGATGTATTCCTAGTTCTTCTGCACGCTGTGCAAAACTATGTCGTGTCACATGTGTGGATGCTTTCTTGTTAATCTTGAGAATCGCAAAAATTCTCTTCATCTTAGTGTTTTGATAATTTACAGCATGAGCTATTCTTTTTTGCAATTTGAATAGATTGTTTAGGCTATCTATAAATTTCAATTCAGGAAAGATAAGGTCATTCTTTTGATCGTCATTTTTGTATTGATCCAAAATTGGATATATCTTTTGTGGTATCTTCAGTGAACAAGGTTCGTTATTTTTCGACATTGTATAAAATAACCTGTCATTTTGGATATCACTCCATTTTAACAAAAGTACGTCTGTAATTCGCATCCCTGCAAAATAGTAGGCAGTTAACCAGATATTTCTCGCATGGCTCAAAATAGGGTCATCGGATAAATTCAACGTTTCCAGTTCTAGGATTTCGGTATCTATTAAGCCGATTTTTGAAGATTTAGGGAACTTGATTGAAATCTTTCCCTCTTCACCAAATGGATAATGTTTGACATCTGCTGCGCCTGCTTTAATTGCTCTATTGTAGAGCGTTCTCATAAGCAGTAAATGATTTACGACTGTACGCTCACTTATAAATTTTGGTTCGTCCGCTTTTTTATAATTTTTGTTTTTACAGGTTTTTAGATAGCGCTGGTATTTTTCCAATAGGGCAACGGTTATTTCTGAAAAGGGAATATTCTTATTGCCTGTAAAATCAGTAAACCTATCAATCCTTGGCTTATCTGCATTGTAAACATTATAATGGCCAAGCGCCAATTCATCTTTCAAATAAGCTTGAGCTATATCATTAAATGTCCCTGCGTCTAAAGGCTTAATTTTCTTTTTGATAGCCCGGGTTGAGCTATCGGTTTTGTTGGCCTCCATTTCCAGAGTGGTATCTGTTGCCTCGGTAAGCTTCTTTAACAAAAGATTATTCAGGCGTTTGTAGTTCGGGTGCGCCTTTGTTACCTGTTGCGCCTTGCTATCCCAGAGACTGCGTTCGCTCAACGCGTGCTCTGTAAAAATGTAAGATGGTGTCTGCCCATTCTTTGAAATTTTTACTGCAATTGGATACTGGCCATCTTTATTTGGACGCGACCATACGACTAATTTTACTGCTCCCATTTTTGTGAATTTTTAAATTAAAAAATTGATTATTTCACGGAAGCAAGCTACAAGTTTTGTTAACGTATTGTTATCGTTTTTGGTGGTTTGACATGGTTTTTCTTGGTTTCATATAGCCGATAAAACGAATAAAAACACCATTTGAGACCATTTTAAATCATATTAAAATCAATTCACGAGGGTTCATAACCCTGAGGTCGGCAGTTCGATCCTGCTCCCCGCTACTTGAAAATCAGGCCTTTAGATGAAACTCTGAAGGCCTTTTTCAATTCAGTAAAACATTCTTCATTTGACATTCGTGTAATCCAGAGGCAAATTATTGATAATACAATTATTTAATTATTTTAGATGAAACCTTACACTAATGATTTCATCCATTTCTAAGTCAAAAGCTTTGGCGTTTTTAAGGACAAGAACTACAAGCCTTTACAAAGTTTAATTTATTTTACGGATGGAACGGAAGTGGCAAAATTACACTTGGCAAATTATTCTGGTCACTTAGCCAAAAAGAATTACACAACCATTTTAAAGAATGTGAGTTTATTGTTTCTTCTGCTGTGACTTAGTAATTAACGCTGAGGTAAGGGAAAAAGACAATAATTATGTTGTCGACATCAACTTGATTTACGTTCCATAAAACAAATTAAGAAACGGTTAGCAACCATTACAATGCGACAATACCTCTATATCCTATTTTTTTTTTCTTTCAGGCTGCTCATCAAGCGATCCAAAAACGGTTTTTGAAGAAAGAACTGGTTTATCAATTAGTGATTCTATTAGCAATATCAGGGTTACTAACAGTTACGAATTGCTGGAAGGAGATTTTAGCATTATATTTAAAACAACTAAATCTCAGATTAATTCCTGGCTAAACAATAGCCCACCCTGGAAAAATCTAAAATGGCATAAAGGGCAAATTCCTCCTGAAATAGGAATTGCTGTTCGATTTAATTTTCCGGAAGGTGTTGCTTCTGTAAGTTCCGATAATGGCAAAACACCTATTTTGGTGATGAGAATTTAATAAAACTGCTTAATGACACTACAAATTATTATAGTTATGTTGAAGATTGCTGTTCTGGTAAAAAGGGATTAAGATTTCATGACGGAAGACTTTTAATACTTCAACCACATACAAGAATGATTTATTACGCTGTATGGGATTTATAAGATAAAGGGGCGCTAACTAAGGATTTGGGCAATAGTGTCCACCTGTTTTCGCTCGTGATGTTCAACTTTTTCGGTCTGTATTGTTCACTCTTTTTGCTTAAAACGGTCACTCGGCTCAATCTGACTAGGTGAAAAAAACGGTGTATTAAGCTTGGAATGAGAATCAGTGTACAGCTTATCGAAATCCCCGGTTGCTCAAGATACTTACCGAAAGTGTTAACATAAAAATCTTTTCAAAGGGATGTATGTTGCTCTCTTAATATCACATAAAATAGCTCAGCCAAATTATGGATCAAAACGGAACACTTCTTTTAAAGGCTGTAGATGATAGTCGTAAGAAGCTTTACCAAACATGATATAGCCATGTCCACCCACTGACGTAGCAGCACTCATTACCAACATCGATTTATCGATGATATTATCCTTTTTTACAAACTTATCTGCAATAGGGTCGTACTCATAAATAGATGAACTGATTACACCAGCAGGACTCATTCCGCCACCAACGTAAGCCTTTCCGTTAACTTCAAAACTAAAACAGTTTACAGCATTAATATAAGATGGAACATCTTTGATCTTTTTCCAGGTTTCCGAGACAAGATCAAATGACCAGGAATCTGTAGGATATAAACTCTCACCGGTTCCCCACATCGATTGGCCACCAAAAACGATCACACTATTGCCCGCTTTAAAAGATTTAAAATCCCTTCTTGAAGTACCCGGAAAATCGGGCATGGTCTTCCACGTATCTGTAGCGGGATCATATCGTTTAAAAGATTTCACGGTATATATATAATTGGTAGAACTAGCATACCCACCACCCAACATATAACCATAGTTATCACTGGCAAAAAGGGTATAACTACTCAGCATTGTACCCGGATAAGAATTACTCTTTTTCCAGGTGTTATTTGCGATGTCGAACTGGTATACATCAGTTGTGAAGGCAGTACCAATGGCATTGGGAATAAAAACCAGCTTATTTTTTGCGGTAAAGCTCACTCCAGCACCGTACAGTGTAGCCGGAAAATCTGCCAGTTTGCGCCAGGTTGAAGTGACCGGATTGTATTCATAAAAGTCTGAAAGTCCACGTGTATCTATATCAGAACCTAGACCACAATAAATTTTGCCGTTAATATTTTCCATAATACCCCTGTACCTGGCTACACCTGGCTGCTCACTTACCTGCGTCAAAAACCTATAAACCTTCGAAACCGCTTTCGAAGTTGTAATCAGATCCTTTCCCGTCTGTACAGAAAAATTACCACTATAGGAAAATTCGGTTAAAGGTAATTTCAGCTCCAGTGCTGTCCGTTCCGCTTTTAATACTTCCAGTTTTGTTGTTCCTATCATTACGATATTGCTATCAATGTTCGGGTTAAAATAATTGCCCGTAAGTTTCACGGTACTTCCAACTTTATCCACAATCAAAAAATCGGTTGGCAACTGCGGTGGCTGCAGAATAAAATAAGCATTTAAACCGGCCTGATTGTATAGTTCTAGGGAAACCGAGTTCTGATACGTAAAAAGTTGAACGGGAACTTTAAAAAAAGCGCTGCCCACAATAGTTTTTGAAGGCTTTAAACGCATCTTACCATTAATAACGATTGTGGCTGAGGCCAGATCTGCACCATTGGCATTGGCTACTTTAACCTCCACCTCATCTCCCCAGGTGTAAGCTTGTTGTGGCAATGAAATATTCAGGCCAAAGGTATTCTTACCTTCAAAAGCGACCACTTCGCTGTAACGAAGCTGATGATCCTGATCAATGAAGTATGCCCTGACAAAATATCTTTTACCTTTCGTAAAACCTGCAACCACATCATAAGAAAAATTTGCGAGCGGAATAGGACTAAGATAGCTTAAAGCAGCACCTTTAACGAGGTTTTCGTTCTCGCCCCAAACCAAGCCTGATTCCAGTATATCTTCAGTCTTTACATTAGAAATGGAGGTACTCAAGCGGAAACCGTTGTTAATGTCTTGTACAGAAACAGTGATGGCCGGATCGGGAATAGGATTTTTTTTGCATCCGAATAAGAATAATAAAATAGGAAGAATTACTCCGAAAGCATAGCGATGAGCGCGTATAAAAAGCATGATTTAAATTTAAACGGCTAAAATACCGATTTTAATATCAATTGCAAGTAATTCTTCAGCATATAGGACTTACTGCCAATTTGCAATAATCCACACTTAATTTTAGCTACTGAAACTCTCAGTTTTTTTAACATCCTTTAACACCTAATCCAATTCCGGATCTTTACCTGCTAAATAATCTTCAATCTGGTAGGTTATGGGAACATCCGGCATAACTCCCCGGCCCGTCGATATGGCTGAGATCACCAAAATAAGCGGGGATATTTCCTTATTTGAGCAGCAACTGACTATGAGGGAGGGACGCTTTTTTATACACCCACTGTGAAGATATTTTTACTGCCGCCGGTCTCTTCGCCCACAAGCGTTACGTTTTTTAGATTTTTCAGATTTGATCTTCCCGCTCCAAAGCTTTCCAACAATTTCCCTAGCTCGATCTGAATGAGTTTGGCATATATATTCTGTTATCAGATAACCTTTTAGTGTATCAGCCAATGAGACCTTACCCTGGCCAATTAATCGAGTTATTTTTTCCTGTTGGTAGGGTCTTGCAGTATAAAATTTATTATATTCGATTTCCTCTTCAGGTTTAGAAAACGCTGGCCAAACATCCTAAACTGCGTATTTTTGCAATTTAAATTTTTTTCATGTACAGCCTGCAAAAGATTTTACCTCAAATTACAATACCAATTTAACTGCATATTGCTGCCAGAAAATGGAAAGTGTCCAATGAGATGGCTGCTTTGCCCGCGCTGACCGATAAAAAAAAGATTTAACATCCTCCTTAGCGAAAACTGGAGTGCCCCCAAAAAGTTAGACACTTTATGGAGGCACTCCATTATCAGGACGGGGATTATATTAAATAATGAGGTTCATTCAAACTTTTTGAGAAGGCTAGTTATAAAAATTGACAACTTAAACTACTTATTAGTCTAAAAATGCATGCCTTTAAGCATCAATAAATTCTTCAATTGTCATCCAGCCATTTTAATCACCTCAGTTAATTAATTATTAGGAATAATTATAGGTAGTTGATACTATTTCTAAAGGTGATCCGGAAATAACGTCACCGTTTAGGTATCTCGCTACGCCACAGGCAGCATTAAGTGCAGTAGTAATTGCACCTTCCATCCACCCGCCAGCATATGATACGCTATCGCCAGCAATAAATAATCCTTGTTCCTTCTGCTGGTATTGGAAAAATGCGCAAGAGTTCGCTTGTTCCTGACCCGGATAATTAAGCTTAAATGCACCATAAATTCCAGCTGTGCTCTGCCAGTCTATAAATTCCATAGTTGATAGACTCATTACATTGTTCTCCAATTGAGTAGCAAAATTATTATCAATAATTTTTAGCCTTTCTAAAAAAATATTGTATCGCTGATTTGCGGTCAAAGCTTGAAGTCTGGTTGAATCATCTCCCCACACATAGCTCACAAGGACAACGCCGTAGCCTTCGGTGTTTAGTTGCCCGGAATTTACAGGATCATAATCTAAACAATACAACCCCCGCAAAGCTTCATCGGTTTGAATATTATAGGGAAGATTGTCAGTCAAATACCAAAATTTAGTTTTCGTTAGTATAAAGAGTTTTGACGAACTCATTAAATGAAGATTTCTTACAGCAACCTGTACATCTGAGGACAATAGTGAGGGGAATGATTTTCCTAAAATCTGATTGGGCATAGTTAAACCCATGTATTCCATTGCCGGGGTTGTCGTAGCGACGATTACAGCATCAAAAGTGAGTCCTTGTAGCGCATTATTGCTAGTGAGTTGATAATAGGTTACTCCAGCCGCGCTAGTTTTTGTAATTTCTGTGATCTGAGTTGAGTATTTGATGGATACATTGGAGGGCAAATTGATGATAATATTGTTGGCTAATGAAGAGATGCCGCTCACTACAAATTCTTGACTGTTTTCCCATCCGTTAACCATAATTCTTAATATTTCAAGAAAGTTAACTTCATAAAGTGGCCCGAAGCCTCCGGAACCAACACCAAGCGCACCAAAAGCATTCATATCCTCTTGTTTCCAGGGCGACGGTAATTGCTGGCTCAGCAAAAAAATGGCTTCATAAAAGGTTACATCTTTGTATGCTGTGATCAAGCTTTGCCAAGAATCTGTAAGTTTGGTCAAGTTTGTAGTGCTTGGATCACTTTGATAGATAGACCAATAATCAATTAATCTAGGATTTTCTGTATTAAGCAAGGATGGATCACCTATAAGATTTTTTAAAATGGTTGAAAAATCTGAGGCAATTTGTGCAAATGGTCCGGGAGGAGGATCTTTTGGTTCCCAAGTATAAGCTAAATTTTCATAATAGATAGTGGTAGGAACTTTTCCAGGATCCGGAAAATTAGGCGTAGTCTGAATATTAAATTTATTCAAATAGTGAAAAAGGGAGTAAGAAGTAGGTGGAAACCGCATACACCCCATTTCGAATATTTTGTCGTTATAACCCGAATCAGGATTATGAATTGAATACATACGCCCTGCCACACTAGAACTTTGCTCATTCATTTCATAAACTTTGACATTGATATTTTTAATGCGACTAAGTTCATAAGCACAAATTAGTCCGGAAATACCGGCTCCGATTATTGCTACTGTTTTTGGGCTTCCCGGGACGGAAGGAGCAATTCCGTCGGCAGCATCTACATCTTGGAGAAATTTACCGTAATTAAATAGGGTGTCAATCATCGATTGAGGCACAAAACTGGAGGAGTCGCGAAAAAAATTACGCGGAACATTAAAAAAAGACATTTTGAAAGCGTTTAAATGTTAAGAAATAAATAATTAATAAATAGTGTGGCCACGATTTATTTTTATTTTGCCAAACTGTTTATTACCAACTATGAATTTAATATAATTCTATAATAATAAAAAGTAAAATTGTACTTTTTCATTACTATAAATTCTGAAGCTAATTAAGATGTGTATTTCATTGAACTTTTATCGAAATCCCCCAAACTGTATCTCATTGCTTCAATTGTAAGAATAGTAATTATGAATGCTACATATAATACGTACCCTTCTACCTTCACGGAGATTTCAAAATCATTGTCATTAGTACTATTTTGCACTCGCTAGAAATTATTTAATAATCATATTTATCACGAATAAAGAAATGGTTAAATCTCCTTGTTTACCCTGAGACTTGCCATAGCCTTCAGTTGGTCGGTTATGTCGAATACATTGGAAGCATAAGCGGCTTAGGTATTGTCTCTGTTGGTTGCTTTGATTTGGAATAATTTAACATTTGATTTCATTCTAAAAAAAAGGCAAAAATTGCAAAGGTGGCGGATACTTTGGGAGGATGCGCCTTGATAACTTTCCACTTTTGGATCAATCCGGTCCAACCTGATGTTCTACATTCCCTTCATTGTCGCTGAAAAAGCTGCCTGAAGCTATAGGATAAAGGTTCGACCAGCACAAAAATGTGATTGATGCTGCCAGGGAGGCTGGTGTGGGCCATATCATTTATACGGGTTTCGACATGAAAGATTTACGGCAAAGCACAATGCCCGAAGATGTTTTATACCACGCATACACTGCCGATTATTTAAAACAAGGAGCTGTGCCGTATACATTAATGAGTAATACACTCTGTGCTGATCTGATTCCGCTAATTTCCGGAGAAAATATTTTAGCAAATGGCATCTCCATTCCGGCAGGAGCAGGCAAAGTACCCTTTTTACCCATAACGGAAATGGCAGCAAAGTTAGCTGTTGTATTAACTACCCCCGGACACGAAAACATAAGAATATGTTATTGCTGCAGAAACCGCTTACTCTTCCGCTGAAATTGCTGGTATAATATCAGAAATTACGGGAAAAGCGGTAGCTTATCAGCAAACTGAAGTCATGTTATATGTTGCACAAATGGTAGCGCAAGGGGTTTCTGAGGATGATGCAGCGTATCTGGCCAGGTTTGCCGGGGGCGATAGCAAAAGGAGAATTCGACACCAATAAAAGTGACGTTAAACAACTACTGGGCAGGCCCGCAACCAGTTTGCCAACTTTTTAAAGAAAGGAGTATGGAAAGCCCTAAAAACCGGCCCAACGGATAAATAAGAACATCAACCAGCTTAGCATATTTCTGCTCAATATTAATAGATTCCCCAATCCGAAACAATCGTTTCAGATTGGGGACCCATCCAAATGCTGTATTTGTGCTCAACGCAGCTTATTTTGAAGATTAAAATAGTTAACATTCTATACGCTCAATAAATTCAGCTTTCATCGCCTGATCAACAAAAGCTTCTAAATTTTTAGAATGTCCCTGAATCTGCCAGGTAATAATAACCTGATCAGATTCACGAATTCTTTTGAGCAACTTTGCCCTCAGTTTATTGGCCTTGATCATTTGTTCGCAATTATACTGAATATCGGCAGCAAGATTACCCTTCGCTAAAAAGGTACGTGACTGGTTAAAAGAGTCGATCTGCCTTTCAAAAAACGACAGCACTGCCAGTACAAAAAGAATGAGTACACTCGCACAACCCGCAGCGAAATAATAGCCTCCGCCAATGCCCATGCCTACGGCTGCAACAGCCCAAATACTGGCAGCAGTTGTGATCCCGTTTACCCGGTTTTCTCCCCTAAAAATTACACCTGCGCCTAAAAACCCTATTCCCGTAACAATATTGGCTGCTATCCGGTCTGGGTTTCCGGTACCGCCAATAACGCTCGACATCAGTGTAAAAAAACAAGAGCCGAAAGAAATCAGTATGGTTGTGCGGAATCCTGCTGCCTTGCCCCTGTATTCACGCTCTGCGCCGACCAGACCACCCCATAAAATAGCCAGCAAAAAACGGATCAGAATTTCAAAATCGAAGTCCATAAAATATTAATAAAAATCAAGGTATAAGCTCAGTTGCGATAATGTCAAAGCTGTTTACATAATGGTGGCCACCCTGAAGGTAAATAATCTTCGCTTTTTCAGTTGAAATCGCTTTCACAGGAAGATCGGTCTCTTCTTTTCCAAAAAAGCAGACCACCTTAGTTCCCTGTACACGGTTGATTTCTGCCGGTACAGAAAATCCATTCTCATGGTTTCCAAAACTTAGCAGATCTGAAACATGAATCTCAAAGTCGGTATCTTTTGATGGCGAAAGCAATCCTAATGCCAATACATTATGCCTTAGGTTTTCAGGCAATCTATTGTAAGCAAAACTCATTACATCTGCTCCAAAAGAATAACCTACCAAAATCACTTTTTGCTTTTTCCACTGCCCGGCATAAGTTTCTATAATTTTGGTCACATCTTCAGCAAGCTGTGATGGGCTTTTCTTTTCCCAGAAATACTTCAATGCATCGAGGCCCACAACCGGGGCTCCCCGTTCTGCAAAAGCATTAACCGTTTGCTGATCATAACCCGTCCAGCCGCCATCCCCGGAAATAAATACGACCATATCATCGCCGCCGGTTATTTTTGCCTCCGTAAGGTGAAGGGGAAGATCTAATTTCCGCATTGCTCCAACGGGGATTCCCTTTTCCTGGTTCTGAATAATTTCCTTATAGGCCGACATCAGCTGGGGAACCCAGTTTTTCTCATTTCCATAACCGTGACCAACGCCCGGAAGCGATACAACCTTCGCATTGCCCACATTTTTTAAAAAGCTGGTTGTAGAGGCATAATTGCAAATCTTATCATTCTCGCCCTGAAGCGAAATAAGCGGTGCAGAAAGATTGCCCGCAGCGCCAATATCATAACCCTTGGTATCCTTACGTTTCACCACTGTAAATTTACCAGAACCCTTACATAAGGGTTTTTTAATATTGATGTCTGGACAAAAGCCAAGTACAATTCCGGCCCTGAACGTATTTTGCGGTGCCTGGGCCAATAAACCATACACCAATGTAGCCCCTGAAGAATAACCCAAAAGTACAGGAACATTATAGGTCTTGTAGCCCAGCTTTTTTTGAATAAACTGGCTCATACGCTCAAAATCTGCAGCGGGATATAAACAGGAAGCTGCACTTTTATTCATGGCACGAAAAACCGGCCTGATATCTACCCCGATTAAAAGCGTGTGTTCGTCTTTTAAGTGCAAAGCAATCCCTTCAATGCCCGCATTCCATCCTCCATCCCCTGAAATACAGATGATCACATTTTCTACTGTTTTCTCTGATTTATAGAGCCTAAGCTTTCCAAATCCGGCATACGACAGCGTATCGGCAGATGCTGCTGCCATAACGTTGGACGAACTTAAAATCAGTAGCAATACTACGGCTGTACACAAGGATATTTGCAGGTGAATACACTTTGGAAATAAATTATATTTTTTCATAATGAAAATTTTAGTCGGCTTTCATTACAGCATTTAATGCTGATGGAAGTCTTAAGAGATCAAAATGGGTATCATAAACTAAAAACCTGTCTTCCCAGGCAGGAGAAAATTTCTGCTTAAAATCGCGAAGGCCATGGTAGTGGCTGAACATGCGCAGCTTCTCATAGGCAAACTTTACAGCCTGTTCCGGAAGATCCCTGCCTTTCTCAATGCCTGAAAGTGGTGCCATGCCCATATTCAAAGATTTATATCCGTTGGCTTTACCATAAGCGATGAGTTCGACAATGAGCGCATCCATATTGCCACCAGGCGCATCTGTGGTCTTACGGATCAAATCATAGGTGAGTTCACCAGGTGTATAATCGGGAATAATATTCAAAAATGCGACAATCTTTTCATCCTCATTTTCTAAAGATAAAAGCGGCTGATTTTTGAGTTCATTTTCATCAAACCTGCCCTGAGAAAAAACCATTTCTTCCCTTTCGAGGCTGATCAGCCAGTCATCGCTCACCTGTCTAACTTTCTGCAGGATGCCTGACTTTACCGGAGGAAGATAGGTTTTAATCACAAAACCCTTTTTCTGAATACTGCTTAACGCATTTCTTAATGATTTTCTCGCGCCCCCTTCCAGACTAAAACCCTGCAAATCTACTATGGCTTCCTGGCCAATGATCATATTTTTCCTTCCCAATTTTTCATACAGCCCAATTTCTTTACCATCTACACGGTAATAAGCTGCCTTAAGTCCGTTCTGCAGACAGAACTGCTCAAACTCCCGGAGTATGCCTAGCTTTACATCTTCTTGATTTGCACATACCGGCCCCTCTAAAGCGATGGCGAAATCACCAGAGGCTCGGTAGGCTATGAAACCATCGCGGCTTTCTGAAAAAAAGAAAAGTTTGTCACTGTAGGTCTTAAAATAATCAACAGCAGAACGGCCATATTTTTCCAGTAGTTGTTTCGCTTCTTCCAATTCTTCTTCCTCAACCCTATCCTCAAAAAGATAGGGTTTAATGGAACCATAAACGAGGAGCAAAATCGATCCGGCACCAAGTAACCGTATAGAATTTAAAAACAGAGTGGCGAAATGGGTTTTGGCAACAAGCCCACCAGAATTGAGCAATATGAAATTATCAAAAGTGCTGCGAATCGCATTTTCTAAAGAAAAATCAATACCGAAATGCCTTTTATCAAGAAAGTAAAATCCAACTATACCATAAACCGTAACTGCAGCAAAGATTATAAGTGCAATGCCCAAACTAAAATTCTGCAAATTACGGTTTGCTTTAACATAATATTGCTTCCGGGTGAGCAGCAGTACCACTAGCACGGTAAGCGCCAGCAACGCCTCTTCATAATCCAGGCCTTTTATCAGGTTTCCGCCAATGGCCAGTATGCAGAGCAAAACAGCAATATTCCAGGCACTCCTCATCCCTCTCAACAAAAATGCAGCGGTGATGAGCTGTAGCACACCAATGAGCAAGACCAATCCGTTTGATAGCCTAAGCGCCTCAACAGGCAAAAAATTTGTAAGTATATCCAGCCGTCCTTTAAGAGCCGGAGTCAATACAGAAACAATGTCAACTATACCCAAAGTAAAAAGCATCAACGCGGGCCAAATGCGCAGCACAATATTTCTTTTATTTAAAATAAAGCTCAGCGCACCAAAAACCAATGGTAACCAAAATTCAAACAAGCGGTAAAGAAAGGTAATCGCTGCAGCCTGGGTAGTATCCAGGCCATACCGCTTTAGCACGAGTACAAGACTGAGCTCCACGGCACCAAGTCCTTTTAAAAATGGTGAGATTACCAGAAACAGGGTAGCAATGACGTAGCCAACAACAGCTGCATCCAGATGTCCTGATATGCCCAGTGCTTCCATTGCAATAACAAGGTGGGCAATGCCGGCGAACTCAATAAATAAGGAGATTAATATGGTTTTGATCAGCGCAGCGGAAGAAAAATTACTTGCAGCGATTTCTTCCAAAATAAGTTCGGTATCTGGCCGAAAGCGGATAAGTTTTTGATATGCCCAGCCTTTCCGGAGCAGCGAAATACTTAAACCTATCAAAAGAATAATGGTTAAACTAAGTGCAGCAAAAGCCAGTAAATCGCCATTTAGCTGTTGTTTGGTGAAGAGCAGATAAACCATTACCGGAATGGTAACGATAAATACCGTAAAAATCCCCACAAGACCATAGATATAGGACGCTAAACTAATCCGTGTGCGACTCACCCCACTTTTTTCTATTTCGCCTGAGAAAAAGGCCAGGGAAGTAACGCCTCCACCAGGCAGAAAAACACTAACGAAATTTCTTTTAAGAAAAAGCTTTACCCCCTCACCCAAATTAATGTTGGCGCCTATGGTTTTAAAGCTATAACGATACATGATGGCGTGGCAGAGGCAGTAAACTATGGTTAGCATAATGCCAAGTACAACCATAAGCGTATTCGATGAGCGAAGTATTCCTCCAATCTGGTGAAGCTCATGCCGCTGATGGCGGAAAAAGAAAATGGCAAAAAGGATAAAAATAAAACCAAGAATTTCCTTGGCATAGTAATTCCTGGACTTAAAGTATTGATGGTTCAGCTTGATCATAGGTTGAGTATCTGCTATGCCTAAAATAAACAAATCCATTCAATAGTAAAAAAATATCATGCCCTGTTTAATTTGTGGTTGAAGATGATATTGGTGCACTTCAGATTGATGCAGACCAACGCATGATAAGCCAATGGACTATAGCAGATTTATTTAATCCCTTAGTGACCGATTAGAAAAAGATAACAGGCAAAAAAGCTGAACTTAGCCTTTCAGGTTCTTCTTTGGGTATTAAATTAGGCATTCGCCCCGATTGAATCCAGCAATATTTATCTTTTACATCAACCTCCTTTATTCTTTCTCCTCCATGAATTCCTACGCATTTAATATTGATAATGCCAGGCAGTTATTTTAAGCTGTTAAACTCGACGAACTCATATTCCGGCGAACTCTCCAATAACTGCCTTAGGATAGAACCATGCCCGTTTCCGAATATCACCAGAATCCGGTCATTTGAACTTTCAGTAATGTTTTGAAGATTTCTAAAGATTCGTAAATTCCTGCTATACCAATTGATGGCCAGCGCATCTGCTCCTCTTTTATTATCCAACTTAAAATCCCCTACGAGATAAGCACCATGTCCGAGCTGATGATGCATTTTTGAATTTGTGTATTTAAAAAAGTCTAAAAGGCTTGTTTTGCCGCGCAAGCTGTCTTCAGCCTTATACCACCGTTCATACATCTTTGCATAAGGGTCGTCGCTTTTATAGTCATAATCTTTGAACAAAACTTTGAAATAATCCGGATTTATCTTGCTTAGTTCCGAAACCATGGAATGGTCATCAATGGAATAAATGGTGTCCAGTTTCAGTTCACTCGCGATCCGCATGCCCAGCTGATACCGTTCATCGCGTTCCAGGCGGTGCGACCCTGATTTATACGCTCTTAGTTTCGATGTAGCTTCCCATTCCGGGACTGCCTCGATTGCTATTTTTGTAGGTTTAAATTTTTCAATGTATTTAACCAATGCGGTAAGTTGCTTTTGCCTGGAGGCTGAAAGCACATCAACTTTATCACGATCTGCTGTTACATGTGCATCTAATCCCGGGTAGTGAAAATGAAAAGTCCCTACAAACAACACCTGAGCGCGTTTTTGAGGAAAGGGCGACCCTGATAGCCACAAACTTTTATTTTCCTGCGCAGAAATAGTGGACACATACATTAGCAATAGAAATGATAAGGTTGCCAGCTTGTTGAAGATCTTGTTTTTCATACTATTTTCAATGTTTTGCAAATAAGACATCGATGCATTTTGAATGTTGCACATGGTTTACAATTTGGCTGATCTACCATGGCTTTTCTTTTAACTGCTATTTTTCCCGTACCATCACTTTTGTGTTTTAAATATGGATGCCCACAGTATGAAATAAGCTAATCATCAAATGGAAATGCTCGCAATGTACTAATGCTGTTACACAATGAATCGTTTTTTAGACATTGCTGTGACAAAATACAAGATTTAGAAAATTAACACAACAATCTGATTTACAGGCACTTTTCAACACATCATCAACATAACATTCGTTAGGGCATTTTTTTTGAAAAGATTCAGCGGATTAAATTAAATAAATCATGAAACTTAAAACTAATTCTTTAATTACCCGTCTTGCGGTAGCCGCAGCAGTGGTTCTTTCGATTTCATCATGTAAAAAAGACAGAAACAATGATCTAAGTGCCAATGCCAGAATATCTTTTGTGAATACTGTTGATGGATCAGCAGCCCAGGATGCTTACATTAATGACGTTAAAGTTAATGCATCAGCTATTGCCTATTCCAATACTGCAACGGATATTACTACCGCAGCCGGAAGTAAAACTATTGCCTTTAAAAATTCAGGATCTGCAACGGTAACAGCATCTGCAAATGTAAATGCTAGCGAAAATTCTTCACAAACAGCTTTTTTGGTTAAACAAGCGGACGGCACAATGGCCATTAACACCTACGCCAATGACGATAATACCGTGAGTGGCAAAGCAAAAGTTCGTTTTATTAATGTGGCACCGATGTTAAGCAGTACTATTAATGTAACCACCTCTACCGGTACCAGCATCCTCTCTGCCTTGGCTTTCAAAGCGGCTTCAGCTTATCAAACCATTGATGCCAATACCAGCTTAAATATTAACATTTCTGGCTCATTGGAAACCACAACGATTGCAGGATCTGAATTGCAGGCAGGAAAAATTTACACCATTTGGTTTGATAGTTCAACAACTACCAAAGCCAGGTACCATATTATTGTTCAGAAATAAAAAAAGCGGCCCGGGCCGCTTTTTTTTAAACGAGATATATAGGATGATTTTTCTTTCACTTTTCCTGTCATGACCATTAACTAATTTTCGCTACCACGCTGTTTAATCCGTTCGTTTAAGCCATCAGTTTAATTTTTTTTCCTGTTTTTACGGCCTCATAAATGGCATCAATGATTTTAAGGTCTCTTACGCCTTCCTCGCCGTTTACAGAAACTACCGGTTGTTTATTTTCAAAAATAATGGTGGCCATTTCGTCCATCTGTACCGTTTGATGCGTGGTTACCGGCTGCATGAGTTCGCCCTGGTGTGTCCGACCCTTGATTGGGCCATAACCAGTAGAAGGTTGCATTTCTGCAAATCCCTTATCACCACTCATAAAAAATCTATCCAGGTGATTGATGTTGTAACTAGACAAGCAAGAGGCTACCGCACCGCTAGGGAAACCCATTTGAAATTGTATGGTTTCATCCACGCCTTCTTTAAACTTAACAGGATCGGTTTTGGTTTCCTGGGCCGTTACCCAAATTGGCTCCTCGCCTACCATATATCTTGCGCCGTTAATTGCATAAATTCCGATATCCATCATCGATCCACCGCCCGCAAGCGATTTATTTAATCGCCACTGCGTAGGATCGCCTATTTTAAAACCACATTGTCCCTGGAAAAACATAATCTTACCGAAATCACCGGTATTCCGCATCCGGATCACTTCAAGTGTACGGGGTTCGAAATGCATCCGATAACCGACCAGTAACTTCACATTAGCCTTTTTACAGGCATCAACCATCTCTTGACCTTCTTTTGCATTTAATGCCATCGGCTTTTCGCATATGGCGTGCTTTCCGGCTTTCGCGATACGAATAACCTGGTCATGGTGCAACGCATTTGGCGTAGTCACGTAAATCGCATCTATATCAGGATTATTTTTCACCTGGTCGAAGTTCTCATAGTGATAACAATTCGTTTCCGGGATATTGTACCTGGCTTGCCAATCCTTAATTTTTGAAGGTGTACCACTAATTACACCAACCAGTTTAGCTTTGGTACAAGCTTTCATCGCCTCCGCAACACGGGTGCCATACCCGCCTAATCCCATAATGGCTACCCGGAGTACCCTACCCTCATATGGCTGCTTGATTTCTTCGGGAGCTTCAGCAAATGCCGATATGGAACTTAATTGCAACATCAATGCTGATGCGCCCATTTTTTGTAGAAAATCTCTTCTGGTATTCATATTGCCCTTTAGTTATATCCCTTATCCGGAAAAAGCATCAATCCATACGTACAATCAAATATTTTTGCTGCTTAATGAATTGATTTGCTTTATGATAGGTAACACTAAACAGCTACATTTAGTTTTCAGGATATATTTAAGGATGCTTTGTTCCTCTACACCATACTACTACTCAGCTATGTGCAAATGTACAATACCTCTACCTTGAACGAAACTCACCCGGTGTATATTTATCGCGAAAGCTTTTGGTAAAATTAGCCAGATCGTTAAAGCCACAATCAAAAGCAACGTCTTTAATTCTTTCGTCCGAAATAAGCAGCAATTCTGCAGCCTTTTCAAGTCTTTTAGTTTTGATATAGTTGGCAAAGGGTACTGTTGTAATGTTTTGCGAATTCGCGTTTAACAGAGGAAACGTTTAAATTATGCAATGAAAAAAGAAATAATTGCCGCTGCAATAGCTATGATACCAATGATGGTATGAAAAATGCCTAAACCTGATAGTGCCATAGGCTTTTTGTCGAGTATGTAATTGTTATTTACAAAAGTGGCTATAGTCAGTTTAAGGGATTTTGTTTATCCTTTCAATTAATTGGCAATCTCGTTCAAAAAATGATCAGGCGTATGGCATACAGCCTAAAAGAATTAACGGAATGTACTTTTTATTTTGACAGGCATCACATTGTTTTTGCTTGGCTACAAAATATTTTTTGATGGTTTAAAAGTTATCAGGGAAAGCTGTACTTTAAAAGTCTATTGCAAGATTAGCGCGATCACTTCTACCGAAATCTCAAATATCTTCAGAATCAGATAAAAATTTTAATAGTGTAAGCCATTAAATAGTTGTAAATTGATAAACAATACTCTCAGAAGTATTTCCATTTTTATCCCTGGTTATAACTTTCCAATAAAATTTGGTTTTAGCTGCCACACTTACCTCCAATTGATTATTAATCAAATTGCTCTTTAGTAAACTTGGCGCTGTAGTAGTACCAAAGAAAACATCGTAATCGACAATATCACCATCTACATCCAAACCCACCCAGCTTAACAAAACTTTACCAGCTGTTGGACTAACAATTGTGCCCATCGTCGGCAACATATTATCGGCAGGATAAGGAATATGGGATGTTGTTCCTATTCCGGAATTATACATTCGCCAAATATCACTTTTGGTACTGAAGACATCTGATGAGGCGGTAACAAACCAAGAGAATGGTGTATTGCGCGCTAATCTAACGTCTAGACTTGTATTAGCTGAGCTATATTGAGCAGATTCTCCGTTTTCTAAGTTCTTTATTGTTAGTATATAAGTTTTGGCATTGGCAGCCGGAAGCCACTCAAACTTAACCTGACTTATCTGATCAGAAATTACTACTCCCGAATTACATAGTTCATTTTGGTTTGGCTTTACGAGTGTTACTACCCCAAGAACTGATTCTTCTTCATTTGGTTTTGATTCTTTTTTACATCCAAACGTAACAATTAACAGCATCGCAATGATTAATTTCTTCATCTTAATTTTTTAGAAATTTTATTATAGACTCGCTTTCATGCATTTTAATCTTAAGAATGTACATCCCAGGGACTAGATTTTGTAAATCAAGTGTGATATCCCCATCACTTTGATGGTCTTTATTGTAAAGCTGAACCCCCATTGTATTAAAGATTTTAACATTCACATTTTGTGACGTTTCATTTGGAAGGTTGATATAAAGTAGCCTTTCCACCGGATTTGGACGGATATTAATTTTATCGGAAATAATAAATGTTTTATTTAACACACCTTGACAAGGCAAATCGGAACTTACGCTAAGTGAATTTATGCCATTATTTAATGGTAATGAAAGTTGGCCACTCGTTGAGTGATATGCTTTTCCGTTAAGCAATAGGTTATAATTTGCAGCTCCTGTAAGCGCTAGTGCCACTTTTTTATCACTCTGGTCAATGCTGGCATACAGTGTTAACGCTTTAGGTTCCGCTACCACAGCTTCAAAGCATTGCTTATAATTATTTTGGTTATCAATTGTAATACATAAGGTATAGGTGCCAGCTGGCAGATCGTTTATTGTAACACCAGTTGTAAATAGCTTTGTAGTTACCGTTAATCCGTTAACAAGTTTTAGTGTATAATTTAAATTCTTTTCGGCAGTTAAAATTATACTCCCATTATTATTGCCTTTACAAGTAACTGAACTTGTAGAGATTTTAAAATTATCTGCAGGAAGATTATATATCGCCTCTATTTCGACCAAATTTGAAGCAAGTGTTAGTCCATGATCGCTAATTTCTACCTGATAAGCAGCAGATTCGGAAGCGGTATATGATGAACCAACAACACCTGGAATTTTTACTCCATTCTTCTTCCATATATAGCTGTAACCGGTTTCTGGCAACACCCTGAGTTCAATAGATTCACCCTGAAAAAAAGTCGTTTTGCCCTTAGCTATAAGTTTTGGCGTTGGCACATAAATAAAATCTTTACCAACTACGCTTCCCGCAAGTGTGCTTATCGTGATATCGCCACTGGCTCCATTGCCAACAATAGCTTTAATTTCGTTTGCTGTTGAAGTAAAAGATTCTGCTTTTACGGCAGCAAAATCTACACTTGTCAAGTTGTTGAAGTTTTCGCCCAAAATAGTTACAGTCATTCCGTCGGTTGCAACTTTTGGTATGAAGTTTTTTAAAATCGGCAATGGTAGCTCAATTACTTTAATTATTTTCATGGCCAGCAAACTTTGTACAGCCACCGATGTAACTGAAAAGCCTATTGTTTTTTCGCCTTTTGAATTTGATGTGCTTAAATAAGTAACTTTTCTTAACGCTGTTTGCCACTGCGCCAAAGAAGTAGTATTACTTGTCGATGAAAGATTAAGCTGCCCTTTTATTTTGTCGTAAACCCCAACAATATTTTCAGTAGAAGCGTCCGTTTTCAAGGCAATTAAATCACCTTCATCAAAACTATCTATAAATTTTACCGTAGCCCCCGTTATTTGTTCAGTACCTTTATTCATTACGGTAACATCAGGATCTATAGCAACCGCAGGCAATTTACTTGTATAATTAGTGAAACCATCAGATGTCGTCAAAATTAAATCAGATGATAGAATCTGGTTCATCAGCAGGGCTGGTGATTTGGGCTTTTGTCCGGCATTCACCACCAATAAATCAGCCTTTCCGTCTTTATTAAAATCTGCTATTGTGGCAATACGGCAAACCTGAGGCAATGTAAAAATTAACGGCTTGCTAAACGATGTTTCATCGAATATTCCTGCTTTAGCAATGTTTTTATAAAAATATATAGCTGGATTTTCCTCATTAACAGAAGCTATAGCAAGATCGGGCTTTCCATCACCATTAAAGTCTCCCGAGTCAACAAATTGGGCTGGGAAATCAGTTGCGATGGATACCGTTGGTTCAAAATTGATATTACCAGTTGTTGAGGTATTTCTGAGCAAAAGCATGTATTTATATTGTAGCGAAATCAGATCTGTTTTACCATCGCCATCAAAATCACGGGCAACTATATGCCCTGCATCAGCTGCTATCCCACGGTAAAATGGTGTTGCAAATGTAAGCGTATTACTTCCCGGAACTGTTGTGTTTCGGAATACACATATTCTTTTCGTGCCATTTGATCCAGAAACAATCAGATCAATCAGGCCATCATTATCCAGATCTGCAAGTTCATACCCCCAGCTGGTTGAATACATTTCATCTATCGGTAACACTACACGGGTATATGGGTCGAAACTAACGCTTCCCCTTTTCGAATTATTTAAGTATATCCGCAGGTTTGGACCAACGTCAGGAGCAACAATATCGATCTTACCATCATTATTAACATCTCCAAGGTAAAACCGCTGAAAGCGGGTATTATCATCTAAGATATCAGGTAGAAATGTTAGGTTACATGCTTTTGTACTTGTGTTTTCGTAGATGGATATCTTGTCATTAAGAGTAATCACTTCCGGCTTGCCATCTCCGTCCAGATCAGCAATTTTCATGTAATAGCTCGCTTTATCCACATCTATCTCTCTTGCTTTATTGAAGTTTTCTGGAAAATGATCAGCATCACTTGATCCAGCCTTATAAATGGTGAACTTTTTATCAGCATTAGTAGCACCAACTACAATTTCTGCAGTCCCATCATTGTCAAGATCTGCAGCCGTTGCGCTGTAAACCTGTGGTCTGACAAACAGATTCTCCTTAATTTTAAAAGATACATCTGTAAAAGCAGCACCATTACCGGTACCCAGCTGTACTGTAAAGTATTTCGTGGTTGTAGCGCGTAATTTGTTCTCAATATTTAATACACTAATAAAATCATAAACGGCCCCTGGAGGCACTTCAACTATTAATTGTGTTGCGTTTCCAGAAATTATTTTTGCATTTACAGCTCCGAAATAAACGAGGTTTTTTTCCGGAACAGGGTTAAAATTAGCGCCTGTAATGGTTACCTTGGATTTTATAGCAGCCATAGCCGGACTAAACGAAGTAATAACTGGTGGGGTATCTTCTTCTGAGAACGTAGTGTTCTCAAAGAAAATTAAGCTGTTTCTATCGCTCCGCCATACCATGTCCGCTTTGCCATCATTATTTAAATCTAGGTACGCTTCTAATGAAGGAGTTGAAATAGTCCCACCATAGGCTACTTCATTACGTGCATTAAACTTAACAAATGCATTATATTTTGGATCTTCTATACCAACTGTTTTATTCTGATAAACGAATAAAGTGTCCTGCCATTCCGTTAAAAAAGCATTCTTACCCCTGATGGCATCATCCAATCCATCTCCGTTAAGATCTTCGTACACCCGGTTATTAGTATCAAAACGCCCATCACCGTTGTCGTTAGGATTGGTTACTAATTCTATTTTATTTGAAAAACTTATTGATGAGGCTGAGGTACTGGTATTCCTCATATAATACTCACTAAAGAGCATATCAGGTTTACCATCATTGTTTAAATCTTTAAATTTATATTCGAAACTGCTAGGTACTGTAGCAACCTTTTGAAATAATGAATCACTTACCATTCCAGGCGTGGTTCTATTTAAGGAAATACCCAGACTGTAATTATTATAAGTAAGGAGGTCTGGCTTGCTATCCCCATTTATATCTATCGGAGTAACATAATCATTCATTACTTTTTTAAAAGCCAAAGTTGGTGTATTTTCGCCCGTAACATTTCGGTAAGGAAAAAAATCGATTTTTCCATCTCCATCAATATCAATAGCATTTAGCCCCATTTGGGGCAATGATCTGGGGCTTTCAAAATCGATATTTCCGATTGTAGATTTATTTTTATAAAAAAGTGTATTCATTTGTTGCCAGACAAGGATATCCGGCAAACCATCATCATCCAGATCTTCGATCCTGAATGCATCGTCGCCTACGTCAGTTGCCAAAGTTACCTTGTCGCCAAAAAGCGCACAATCTATGTTGCCGCTACCGCTGTTTTTCTGAATAATTACCCTTTTATCTTCAGCCCGGTAAATCATATCCGGAAAGCCATCTGCATCCAAATCTTTAAATTGTATTTTATTGCCGAGATAATCAGGTGGCATCGTCATCCTCAATCGAAACCCAAAATCCGCAGCACTTATATCTTTAGGCTTGCGATAAACGTATTTAAACAACCTACTGTAACGTGCAGTACGCTTTGAGTTTTTATTCTGCACGCTTACCATAGCGGAAGCAGCTCCCAACGGCACTTTTACAGTAATTAAAGAATTACTTGCCGAAATTATTTCAGCCTTTCTACCGGCAAACAAGACGACATTATCTGCAATAGTTTCTCCGAAGTTATGCCCGCTAATTGTTATTGTTGCACCAACCGAGGCCATTATAGGCTCAATTGATGCAATTGTAGGTACTAATGACTCTTTATTTTTCCTAAATGTAATGGAATTATCGCGGTTAAGAGCAATCAAATCAGGTGTTCCATCATTGTTCAAATCTTCTGAAAGTAAAGTATAAGGAGAATTCGAAAAACTATAAAATGTAATGTTTTCGAACCAAGGTTTGTTGGGATTTGCTGGTGAATATATGTTTTTAAATATTGAAACCCTGCTATCGCTAACACTCGTTGTCATAATATCAATTTTACCATCTCCGTCTATATCATCTGTTACTATATCCCAGGGATCGTTGCCGATGTAATATTTAGACATAAGGCTAATCGAACTATTTGTAAATTTTCCCGACTCATAAATATTTTTGTAAATGCGCAGGTATTTAGCACTTCTTTGCGCAATAGCCAAATCTTTTTTCCCGTCGCCATCAATATCAGCGATTGCAAGTACAGAATTACTTGCAACATCCAATCTGGTTAGTGAAAAAGCATCTGAGCTTAAGACACTATTTACAATCCCGTTGTAAAATATATTTATAAAATTACCTACCCCACCTGAAGTAAGAATTTCTGGTTTCCCATCATTATTCATATCCGTAACAATTATACGACCGATGTCTCCATTACCAGAAATTGTTGTCTTCGAAGCAAATGAGTTATCTAAAATTTGATTAGGGCTACAATTATTTTTATAAATGGTTATACCAATAGTTCCAATTAATATATCCGGTCTGCCATCGCCATCCATGTCACTAACAGCTAATTTTTTTCCAGGATCATTGTTTGAAATAACTTCAGTCTTTGTGAAAGCCTCTGCACTTATCCCTGATGAAATATTATTTTTCAATATACTTATGACACCGTTTTCCACAACAATAATATCTGGTTTACCGTCGCCATCCATATCTGCTATTGCGAGGCTTTCAGCGTTGTATTTCGTTGGTAAATTTATTGAAGTTGAAAATGATGAGGAATTTAATAACTCAGAAGTGCTGGTATTGGATAAGATGGAAATAGATCCAGAACCAGTTCCCGTCTTAATAAATATAAGATCTTTCTTTCCATCACCATCCAGATCAGAAGCAATAATGGAAGAGATAAAAGAACCAATATTTCTAGTACTTTCAATGTCAAAATCAGACGCATATATCCTGTCTTTTCTTGAATAGGTTGTAATAAAACTATTTGTAGCAGATACAGCGAGTCCTGTAGTTTTGTTTAGTACATTGAAGGTTCCTACTGATCCTGTTTTGGGAATGAGTATAGTGAGCCGATTCGGAGTGGCAGATGTTACCTGAGCCTTCACCCCTGCAAAATAAACAATGTTGTTCTCTACAGTTGTACCGAAATTATCCCCATTAATTGTAACAGATGTTCCAGTATTACCAGACAAAGGCGAAAAAGAATTGATAACAGGAACTTGTGAATATGAATTATACCATGCCGTAAAGCACAGAAAAAAAACAATAAGGCGTTTCATTAATAAGAGCTAAATTAAATACCTAAGCTATGGATTATTTTTTGAGTGGCAAAAATAGTTTCCTTGTTTAGTTCAGCCTGATCTAGATTTATGACTATGAACAGGTAATAAAAGTTGGTATCCTAAAATTAATAAGACTATATCTTATGGTCAAAAAAGTATTGCTAAACTAAAAAATTAGCAAAATCTAAAAATCATATATTCAAAGGCTAAACATTATGATATTATTCTAGAGACAACACTATTAGCATTGACTTCTCCGAATTCAAAAAAAATGTTAACAAGCACTCCAAACAAATTCCGAAATGACTTATAGAAGTTGAAAAGTGAATGTAAATAATTTTGAAACTATACACACAGATCGATTTTACATAAATAGAAACATACTGTAAAACAGATTTATTTTGTTTTGACGAATTGATACCGGAGGCCTTAGTTAGCAGATCCAAAATGGTTAGGACAGAATCGTTCTAACCCACCTCTCCTTAGCGTCAACCGAAACGTCTCTAAGGCGTATGAATAGTATTGAGTCTACAGACTCAATACTATCAAATCAATGAAAAATAAAAACAAAGGCTTTTTTTTGATTTTAATGTCCCTCCCCTTCTTCTTCGGTATTTTTCACCTTGCTTAATAAGTCGTATGCGCCCTTTACCACTACCTTTGCATCATTAATCTGTTCTGCAAAAGAAACCTGGGTGTAACCATTCTCGGCAACACCCGTTTTTACTTCTATCATCCTGTAGCGATAAGTTTTATTATCCTTTTCAGCGGATTGATCTATAAATATGAACTTTTTACCATCAAATTCAACAATTGCCACATCTGGTAGTGCTTCAACCTTATTCATGCCGCTTTCTACATAAGCTTTAAGGTACATGCCCGGGAGCAGTTGTGTATCTTCCTGATCCAGGTGACAGTGGATTTGCACAGTACGCTCTTTACTGATTTCCCTGCCGATCAGATAAACCGTAGCCATACGTTCCTTTTCTTCGTTAGCGAGTACAAACCGAACCTTTTGCCCCAGTTTAAGCTTGGGTACATCTTTTTCAAACACCGTAAGTTCTGCATGTAAATGTTCGGTATCTGCAATTTTAAACAATACATCTGTTGTACTGGCAAAGGCACCCATATTGGTATTAACCTGTATAACGTAACCTGCAATTGGCGTATACAGGTTAAAAGTCTTCTGGATCTGTCCTTTTTCCAACGCTGAAAAATTAACATTCATGATGGAAAGTTTAGATCGTTGTCCCAACAGTCTTGCACTTACACTCTGGTATTCGCTTCTTGCTTTCTGCAATGCTTTTTTAGAATTTACGTTTTCTTTTGCCAATTCTTCCTGGCGGTCTAACTCCTCCCTCAGGAACTGTAGTTGGCTTTTATAATCCAGATAATCCTGTTGCATCTGAATAAATTCCGGATTTTGCATAACCGCTATGAGTGCCCCTTTGGCTACACGTTTTCCCTGCAGCATATCGGTACTTTTTAAAATCCCTTCCAGCGGTGTCGATATCGATACCAGGCTTTGTGGCGGGAGGTCAAGCATGCCATTTACTTTTGTTGTGCCGCTTAATTCCTTCAGTTCAATACTGCCGAGGGTAATTTCCGATAACTTGTATTGCTCCGGAGTAAGGGTTATGATGTCGCTCTTTTCGTGAACGGTTTCTTTTTCGGGTTCCTTTTCTTTACTGCGACGGCTACAGCCAGCCAAATAAAACAGAAAGGCTACCAAAATAAAATATTTATATATGGATCTCATGATATTTATGCTTAAAATGATTGGTTATTACCGGTTAAAAACGCTAACTGATTGATGCTCTGACTTAACTGGAGCAGGGCCAGCAGGCGCCCCTCATAAATTCCATTTGCTTGTTTAAGGTTCAGCAAATATTCCGAATAGCCTATTTCTCCGTTCTGGTAGGCAATTCGGCTATTTTTTAAGATCAACGCCGCATTGGCCAGCGCCGAAGTGATAAAATAATCGTAACGTTTCCTGTTTTTCAGGTATTCGCCCAGGGCTTGCTGATATTGGCCTGTTAGTTTTCGCTGCTGGAGTTCCAGATCGTTAGAGGCAATATCACGGTTAATTGATGCAGCCTTTGCCTTTGCTGAATAGCCCCTGTAAAATAACGGAACGGAAAGCCCTACCTGGAATCCCTGAAAACGTTTATCACGACTAAAGAAAACCTCGTTTCCATTAACGTTTTGAAAACCGGTTAGCGATTGGTTGAAATAGCCAAGGGTAAAATCGGGTAAAGCTTTGGCCACTTCTACGCTACGCTGTTTTTCGGCAATTACAATCTGCTGCCTGAAATAGGCAATGGCCGGGTTTTCATGTAGAAGCGCAGTATCACCGATAGAAATTTCAGGAGTTTCGGCTAAAAACCTGTCCGCAATTAAGGGTAAGCCACCCCGACCAAGAAGTGTAGCAAGCTGCGCTTTATAAATTTCGATATCAGATCCATTTTGGTCAAGCAGGCTTTGTACATCCTTCAGCTGTGTTTCTGCGGCTACCTTTTCAAGCAGGTTGCCCTCTCCTGTTTTATACTTCAACGAAGCCGATTTTACAAAACCTTTATAAATACTGTCTTGCTCAAGCAGTAGTTTCTCTTTAGAATAAAGGTACTGGAGATTCGTGTAGACCGTTTTTACCTGAAAAACAAGTTCGTTTTTACTGGAAGCAACTTGCAGCTGGCCCGCTTTGATACGTTCATCACTTAATGCCGCATTTGCAGCAAAAAGCGTTGGAAAGGGAATATTTTGCGAAATGGTAATGTTATTGTCGTTTTTAACCAGACTATTGTATTGCCCGTAAAGCATAGATACTTCTGTTTTTGGTATTTCGAAAGCGCCTTTCCTGAGTGCCTGTTGCAACCCTACACCAAGGTTAGCTCCGTTAATTGCCCGGTTGTTTTCCAGTGCCGAAGATACCGCCTGTTTTAGGGTTAGCGCTGTTTGCGCCTGAGCAGGCTGCAATCCAAACAAAGTAATAAACACAACTATAATGCCTGCGACCGGTAAGATTTTTACTTTTTTACGCCCTATTTTTTCTATCCAGATATAAAGCACCGGAAGCACCAAAAGGGTTAACAATGTTGCAGAGATGAGTCCGCCAATAACAACCGTTGCCAATGGGCGTTGCACTTCGGCACCGCTGCCACCCGAGATGGCCATTGGAAGAAAGCCCAGAGAGGCTACAAGGGCCGTCATAATAACCGGACGAAGCCTGACTGAGGTTCCTGTTCTGATAATTTCTAGCATATCTTTCATTCCTTCTTTTTTTAACCTGTTAAATTCACTGATGAGAACAATACCATTAAGTACCGCCACACCAAATAACGCTATAAAGCCTATGCCAGCTGAGATACTAAATGGCATGCCCCGTGCCCATAGGGCGAATACACCACCAATAGCCGATAACGGGATTGCGGTAAAAATTAAAAGTGCGTGTTTAATGGATGAAAAAGTAAGATAAAGCAACAGTAAGATGAGCAGTAAGGCCAGTGGCACTGCAACACCTAATCTTTTATTCGCTGCCTGCAGGTTCTCAAAAGTACCGCCAAAAGTTGGATAATAACCTGGTGAAAACTTAACCTCTGTATCAATCTTCTGCTGGATTTCCTTTACAATACTTTCCACATCTCTTCCCCGCACATTAAAGCCAACGGTAATGCGCCGCTTTGCATCATCGCGCTGAATCTGGTTCGGGCCTTCCCTATACTGGATATCAGCCAGTTGCTCCAGCGGAATCTGGTTACCATTGGGCGCAGTTACAAACAGATTTTTCACATCTTCAAGCGACTGCCTGTTTTCTTTTTCCAGGCGGACAACCATATCGAACCGTTTTTCGCCTTCGAATACCAGGCCAGCCACTTCTCCGGCAAAGCCTGAACGGATAGCCGTATTCACATCCTCGATGTTCAGTCCGAACTGTGCAATCTTCTCCCTATGAAATTTGATGATCACCTGCGGAAGTCCTGAAGCCTGTTCCACATAAACATCCTGGGCACCCTCAATTTTCCCTGCAATAGCACCGATCTTTGCTGCATATGTACTCAGCTTCGAAAAATCCTCTCCATATATCTTAATCACCACATCCTGCCTTGCACCAGTCATCAGTTCATTGAACCGCATCTGGATGGGCTGCTGGAACCCGAAGGTCACGCCAGGAATGTACTGTTCAAGTTTGGCCTGCATTTTTCCGGCAAGTTCATCCCTGGTTGAAGCACTGGTCCAATCCCCCTTATCCTTTAAAATAATCATCAGATCGCAGGCCTCTACCGGCATAGGGTCGGTAGGAATCTCGCTGGAACCAATCTTCCCGATAACCTCTTTTACTTCAGGGAAATTTGCTTTTAACACTTTTGCAGCCCGTGTAGCGGCCTCAATGGTTTGTGATAAACTGCTTCCGGTAAGCACCCTGGTTTCGACGGCAAAATCGCCCTCTTCCAATGTTGGAATAAATTCTGCACCCAGGTAATTAAAAATGATGAGGCCAAGCACAAATAACCCCAACGCAATACCTACCACGGCCACTCTTGCCCGAAGTGCAAAATTGAGCATTGGCGAATATACCCTTTGAAAAAAGGACATGATCCTGTCTGAGATATTTCTTTTGGTGCTGATGGTTTTATTTAGAAACAGCGCACTCATCATCGGCACATAAGTTAATGATAAGATAAAAGCACCCAGGATAGCAAAAGCGACCGTTTGGGCCATTGGCCTGAACATCTTGCCTTCTATACCGACCAATGCCAGAATCGGCAGGTAAACGATCAGGATAATGATTTCGCCGAAAGCAGCACTGTTACGAATTTTGGAAGCAGATTCAAAAATCTCTGCATCCATCTCCTGCTGACTTAATCTACTTTTATTTTTTCGGATACCCAGATGGTGGAGAGATGCCTCCACTATGATCACTGCTCCATCTACGATCAGCCCAAAATCTATGGCACCAAGGCTCATCAGGTTTCCGCTGACACCAAAAAGGTTCATCAGGCAGATGGCAAAAAGCATGGCAAGCGGAATAACCGAAGCCACAATCAATCCGGCACGGAAATTCCCCAAAAGCAGTACCAATACAAAAATCACAATCAATGCACCTTCTGCCAGGTTTTTGGTCACCGTACCAATGGCACTGTCTACCAACTTTGTACGGTCTAGGAATGGCTCGATCACCACGCCCTCCGGAAGATTCTTCGCGATCTGATCCATCCGGGTTTTGACATTCGCAATAACCTTCGAAGAGTTAGCGCCTTTTAGCATCATCACTACTGCTCCTACTACCTCGCCCTGATCATTTCTGGTCATGGCACCGTACCTGGTGGCCGCACCGATCCTTACCTCAGCAACGTTTCGGATCAGCACCGGAATACTGTTCTCATTGGTCCGAACAACGATGTTCTCAATGTCTTCTATACTGTTAATGAGTCCCTCGCTTCTGATAAAATAGGCATTGGGCTTCTTATCAATGTAAGAGCCACCGGTGTTCTGATTATTTTTTTCAAGCGCCTTAAAAATATCGCTGATGGATATATCCATACTTCTGAGCTTGTCGGGATTAAGGGCAATTTCATATTGCTTAAGGTACCCTCCAAAACTGCTTACATCTGCTATGCCCTCTACGCCCAGGAGCTGGCGGCGAACAATCCAGTCTTGAATGGTGCGGAGCGCTGTGGCATCATATTTTTTTTCATATCCTTTTTTAGGGTGGATTACATATTGGTAAATTTCTCCAAGTCCGGTAGTTAATGGCGCAATCTCAGGGGTGCCGATCCCTTTCGGAATAGCCCTTTCTACCTCGGTAAGTCTTTCACTTACCTGTTGGCGGGCCCAGTAAATCTCTACATTTTCCTTAAACACTACCGTAACAACTGAAAGGCCAAACCTGCTAAAGGAACGGACTTCCTCTATTCCGGGAATAGTAGCCATAGTCTGCTCAACCGGGTAGGTGACAAAGCGCTCAATATCTTCTGCGCCGTTGCTTGGCGAGGCGGTAATAATCTGGACCTGGTTATTGGTAATATCAGGAAGGGCATCTATGGGCAGCTGCCTGAGGGAATATATACCCCAGGCTATGAGCGCCAGTATCATAATTCCCACCAGCAGTTTTTGCCTGATGGAGAACTGTATTATTCTGTTCAGCATTGTCAGTTTAATCAAAATCAATAAATAGCAGGCATCATTGCACTTATGGTGCAAAATATGCATGTACGTAGCATAATCATTTTCATGGACATCGCCATGAGATGAAAGATTGATTAAATGAGTTTAGGCGGTTGCCAAATATCGAGTGGTTGTTTTTTCAATGCCGAGCACTGGAAAACCGGGTATGGTTTCCGGAACACCGGAACAATCAGGTTTGTTAACTTTTCGGATGGGAAGTGCTGACCGACCGAGCAGCAGGCACAGCTGCAGAATGGCGGACAGGATTCGCCATGCATATGCCCGGCTTTTGATTGATCGCTGTGCACAATGCTTTCGGTGTGAGACCTGGAAACCATATCTTCTTTGTCCTGACAGGGCATTAGGCCCAGAAGGATCAGGTAAAAAGAAAAAAGGAATACAAAGTTTTTCACTAAGGGCAAATGTAGTGATTTAAGTATTTAATTTACAAAGCTGGTTTTTATTAAATCACTATACTTTTTTAAAAGTAAAAAATTATCACCTCTACAAGTAGACTCGATACCTTAAGTATCATTATAGATGCAAAGTGATGTGTTAAGGAATGTTGGTTATTTTTATGGCTTGCATTTTTTTGAGCCCTTACATGAATACTAACCTTAGTACCGATTTGGCCGGCAAGCCACATTATCCAATATTAGATGGCCTTCGCGGTGTCGCTGCTATAATAGTTGTCACTTTTCATTTAACCGAACCACTGGGCACCGGCCACCTTGATATTCTGGTTAACCACGGTTACCTGGCGGTAGATTTTTTCTTCTTACTGTCGGGTTTTGTAATGGGTTATGCCTATGACGACCGATGGAATAAAATGAGTGTTGGCAGTTTTTTCAAACGCCGTATCATCCGCCTGCAACCCATGGTGATTTTGGGGATGACTCTCGGCGCTATCGGATTTTACTTTACAGATTCCACCATATGGCCGCTCATTCACAGCGTTCCCATCTGGAAGGTGCTGCTGGTACTCCTGATCGGTTATACCATCCTGCCAGTACCTTTATCGCTTGATATCCGCGGCTGGCAGGAAATGCACCCCATGAATAGTGTAGGCTGGTCCTTGTTCTTCGAATACATTGCCAATATTCTTTATGCATTATGGATCAGGAAATTTTCTAAAACGGTATTAAGTATCTTTGTGGTTATCGCAGCTATTGCATTGGCACAACTGGCCATTACAAATGGTGATCTAAGTGGTGGCTGGACACTGAATGTAGAACAGGTACGTATTGGACTTACCCGTACCCTTTATCCGTTTTTTGCCGGTTTATTACTTTCACGGATGGCAAAACCCACCCGGATTAAAAATGCCTTTTTATGGTGCAGTCTTTTAGTAGCACTGGTACTTTATATGCCCCGTATCGGCGGTGCTGAACATCTGTGGATGAACGGAATTTATGAATCTTTATGCATTATCATTGTTTTTCCACTTATTGTGTATATTGGGGCCAGTGGTATATTGCAAACACAAACGGAGCACAGGATGTGCAAATTTTTGGGTGATGTATCTTATCCACTTTATCTGATACATTATCCTTTAATTTATTTTTACGTGGCCTGGATCAGTAATCATAAGGGTACTACCATAATACAGGCCTGGCCTTATGCCTTACTTATTTTGGTTGGCAGTATTTTTTTGGCCTATGCCGCCTTAAAGTGGTACGATGAACCAGTGCGCAAATGGCTGCGAAAAAAGTCTGCACAGACATGATTATCATTCTATATTTCGTTAGCATTAGCCACAGCATCAGGTATAGTATACAAAAGCATGTTTTTAACACTTCTGACATCATAGTTTTAAAAACACAATTTTTTATCCCAGTTGCACCAATTAATTATATTTGGAGTATCGACTGGAATCATCAATTAAAAAATGCTAATTAACCAAAAATGGAACAAAAAATACTATCTGAATTAACTGACCAAGAACTGTTGCAAGAAGCAAAGAAGAAGAAATCGGCAGCCATCATGAATGCACTGTTAATAGGGTTTCTGGCTGGCATTATATTTTTTAGCGTGGCTAAAAATACTTTAGGCTTCTTAACCCTCATCCCTTTGTTTTTCATCTATAAATTGGTCAATAATTCTAAATATGATAATGGCGAATTAGAAAATCTTTTAAAAGAAAGAGGACTAAAGTAGTTTTTTTAAAAAAAATAATTCTCAATTGAGCGACTGACAAGCTGTTGTCATAGACTGGTTTTAGTTTTGTTCTATTAAATAATACAACAAAATATCAGCAGTTATGATTACTAAAAGAGAATTACTACAACATTGGTTAGGCCACAGAAAACTAACCCGAAAAACTATTGAAAAATTCCCTGAAAAAGAGTTATTTGAATTTTCGATTGGTGGAATGAGGCCTTTTTCTTCATTAATTAAAGAGCTAATATCGATTGATGTACCTGGCTTAAAAGAGATGGTTACCGGAGAAACAGGGACTTTTAGCCATGATCTTCCATTGAACACCAAAGAAGAGATCCTGACAAGATGGGATGAGGATACTATACAAATCGAAGAATACTTTAGTCAAATAAATGAGGATCAGCTTCATGAAACCCTTAAGTTATTTGGAATGTATGAGTTTACCATTATAAGTCACCTCTTATATTTTATCGATAATGAAATACACCACCGTGGCCAGGGTTTTGTGTATTTGAGGGCATTGGGTATCGAGCCTCCATTTTTCTGGGATCGGTATTAAAATAAACAGCCGGTTTTATAAGTTGTAACGGTAACTTTAATTTGCGATCGTTGGCAGGGTGCTAATCTAAAAATCGTCATTGCGAGGAGGCTTCGTCGTTCCTCCACGCAATGACGATAATCTGAGGGGATTTTTTCTAATATAAACTAAACTCTAACATTACGATATTACCTCTTTAATTTTTATCCTTTTCAAACCAGCCTCCATGATCTCTACCAGCTCATGATTTAAATGGGCTGGTTCTATAATTTCAGCTATATCAACAAATTTAATAAACCAGCGTACAAAAGAAACAACAGGAAGGGAACAGTCGAAATACATCAAAACAAAATCATCTAAAATTTCCTCTCCTGTAAAGCCGAAAATCTGGCGGTCCCAGTATAAGAAATTTGCGTACTTCCGGTCTACCCTGATTTCGATTTTCGTTCTGGTTTCAGACACGCCTTTATTACGGAATTCATGAATTGGCGGGTGCGAAATGGTAAAGTTTTCTTCCAGTACCCAAACTTTTTTAATCCTGTCCAACCTAAAATTGCGGTAATCTTTCCTTAAATGGCAATAGGCTAAAAGATACCAGCAACCATGTTCGTAAAATATACCTATGGATTCTACTGATCTGCCAACTGCATGAACATCACTACTTTTGAGGTAGTCGATGTGGGTTATCTTTTTCTTTAAAGTGCTATTGAGCAATACATCGATAATGTTGGGCAGGTAATCATTGGATGTTAAGTTATTTTTAAGATGTATGGTATCTTCTAAATGCAAAAAATCTCTTTTTTGATGCACCTGGAATGAACTTTTTATCTTAATCAATGCTGCCTCAAAATGTTTTTTTACAAATTCGGTTTCATGTTTCTGCATCACTTTTTCGGCAACCATTAAACTCAGAATTTCTTCCTGACTAAACCTGGATGGCTGTAGCCTAAAACCTTCCATAATGGAGTAACCAGATCCGGATTCATTCACAATCGGAATGCCCGCCACCTCCAGGGCCTTTAAATCCCTGTAAATTGTTCTTAAGCTAATCTCGAAACGCTTTTGTAATTCTTCAGCAGATACAACAGATTTAGACTGCAATAGAAAAAAAATCTGTAGTATCCGGTCAAATCTTTTGGTAATGTCCATTTGTTAAAAATGCAGGTATTTAATTTAACAGCTAATTAATGTGTTTGCCCTTGCCGGGAACTAAAATTAATAAGCATCATGCAAATTTAGCATACTTTGTGACAGCCTGATGGCAGCGGCGATAATAGTTTTGAAGTGGTCAGAATTAAATAACAGTACAATCAAATACGATACAACCATCGCATCCACTTAGTGATGTATGAGGAATTTAAATATAGGAAATGGTTATAATCACCGTCCAGATCAAACTGAACACACATCCAAAATAAAACATTGGCATGTTTTGTTTCAGGTTTTTCTTAACGAAGACGGCATAAACGATCCAACCAAAAAAGGCAATAAAATAGAGTGGAACCGCAAATAACAACATATACCTAAAATTAGTAATCAAATATAGCAATTAAAGCAAGATCACAATTCATTAATAAGTAGATACGTTTAAGATTTTAAGACACCGTACAATTATTTTGAAGTATGAATACAGTGATGTTAATCGCAACGCAACTCATGGCATTACTGATTAATTTTCTTTTTTACAGCTTTATTTTGGGTAGCGAACAATACACCACCGAGTGCTGCAGTTAAAAAGATACCCTCATAAATCCATAACGTTTTTTTCTTTTTAAAACCACGATAAAGAGTATGAGCAGCCATTACACCGAGGCCAACAAACTCTATATTGCGCTGCAACCTTTTCGATGAATCCTTATTTCTGATTAAAACAAGACGCATTAGTTCGTCTATTAAACTGATGTTTTTGGAAACGCCTTTTCTAATCTGCCTTTTACTTGCCGGAACACCTAGTTTCTTTGCTGCACTTTGTAAACCTGTAGTGGTAATCTCATTAATCAACCGTGTTTTCGTATCATTTTTTTCCATATCGCTTTTCATAGGTTCTATTATTTTAACCCCACTCAAAAGATATAGTTTTGATAAAGTTATTTTTATGATAAAATCACCAGATCAATATCCTTCATGGCCAGGTTTTTCAACAGTCCATTAAAAACCGCTGTACGTAAAATTACCTGAAAAATATTAAGATGGGGTTTGCCGATGCATATCGTGGTAACTTCTTTTTCAGTGGCGATATCGATAATGGTTTTGGTAATGGCATTGCTTTTTATTTTAATTACTTCTGCACCCAGTTCGGTAGCCAGTTTAAAATGGTTAATCAGATGACGTTGCTTATCCAGTTTAATGCGTTCCATGCTTTCACTATCGCTTTGCACATACAGCACCATCCATGGCGACCGGTAATAGGAAGCCAGTCTGGCTGTTTTCCGGATCACTACCCCTGCGGTTTCGGCATTGGAAGAAATACAGGCCAAAAAGCGTTCAGGCCTGAGCTTAATTGATTTGGGAATTTCAGTCTGGATTTTCCGTTCTACCTGATGCACCACCTCTTTTAGCGCCAACTCGCGCAGCTGAAGAATTTTATCGGATTGGAAAAAATTACTTAATGCCCTTTCAATTTTTGATTGATCATAAATTTTCCCTTCTTTAAGACGGGTAACCAGTTCATCAGCCGTAAGGTCGATATTTACGATTTCATCAGCTATTTCCAGTATTTTATCCGGGATCCGTTCGGTAACAGCTATACCTGTAATCTGCTCGATTTCTTCATTGATGCTTTCCAAGTGCTGGATGTTTACTGCAGAGATTACACTGATTCCTGCCTCGAGCAGATCGAAAACATCCTGCCAGCGTTTGGTATTTTTACTGCCCCCGGCATTGGTATGGGCAAGTTCATCCACAATTACAATTTCAGGATGGCGGTTCAAGATCCCCTTGAGATCCATTTCCTCGATTTCTTTGCCCCGGTAAAAGATTTTCCGCCTTGGAATAACCGGCAGACCTGCAACAAGTGCTTCTGTTTCCGCCCTTTTGTGGGTCTCCACATACCCAATGCAAATATCTACGCCATTTCGCAGTAATGCATGCGATTCCTGAAGCATACGGTAAGTTTTACCCACGCCAGCACTCATGCCAATATAGATTTTGAGCTTTCCGCGCCTGGATTTTTTAACCAGATCTAAAAAGTGCCTGACCGATTCTTCTTTTTGTTCTTCTTCCATCGTTTTTACCAGGTAACATTCATTACTCCTTTTTCGATCAATATCGTAATCGCAACAATCATAACCAACGTAAATAATAAGATCATAAACCTGAAAGAGATTTTATGATAAAGCAGTTTAAAATATTTTTCTGTGGCATAACTTCTTTTTTTTGCACCTGTTTTATTCCTTTTTAACGAATTCAATTTTCGCATCATTAATATTCCTAAGAACGCTAAAAACAGGCTGAATATGATTTCTATGTAGGGATGCATTGTTTTATTTTAGAGTACTTTTAAAAGAGTGGTCGTCATCTCGACTGGAGTGCAACGGAATGGAGAGATCTTCGGACTAAGTTAAAAAATTTCTCGACTGCGCTTCGCTCCGCTCTAAATGACGAAAACTGGGGAGATTAAAACGATACTGCAATACTCGCCGTTAAACTTGCATTGCCGTTAACCGCAGCACCTTCTCTTGCAAATATTTTGTCTTTGCTATCATAGGCTTTCCCTTCCAACCTTACAACAGCATTGGCGATTGGCGAGTAATCAAGATTTAAAGAGTAACCTTTGGTTTTAAAACCTTGCGGTGTTCCTGTGACGATAAAAATTCCATTTTTATCTTCATAATATTCAAACCTACCTGCAACGGCCCATTTCGGTGCAAATTTGTATTGTGCAATGGCTACAGGAGAAATGACTTCGTTTTTATCGCTGCTGCCTTTTTGTTTCTGTTGCGTGCCGTAGTCAAATCCGAGGGTTAAACCAAATTTATCGGTAAGCTGAAAAATTCCATAAACATTGTGGTAAACCCTGTTTAAGCGAACAGAATCGGCCCCTTCTGTACCAAGATAATTGCTGTAGTTTACCGTAATTTTATCTGTTGGTTTCCAGGTCAGCTGAAGTCCGCCGGCCGGTTTATTATTTCCATTCTGGCGGGTAATGCGCTGCCATCCGTTTAAGTACAATGCGGCAGCCGTAAATTTTCCATCTTTGGTACCATAAGTAATTCTGGCACCCGATTCGTAATAAGGTGTATTTTCTGAAGAAATATTTCGGGTAAGTACCCAACAATCTTTCGAAACCGCACTTTCGAAACCGATGTGCGAAGAAAAAATTCCGGCGTCAACCCAAAGATTTTCTGTTTTGGATAATTTTACCCCGGCATTGGCCTCCAGGATATTTTTCAAAACTCCGGGCTCCGCAGCCAGATTGGCATTGGCATAAGTTCCGGCCATTACCGCTAAATTAGCCCTGATCAAACCGCTATCATAAGCTGCCTTGATAAAACCAAGGTTCAGGTTTATTTCGTTTGCGCGATTGTGGGAATAAATAAAACCCGGGCGGTTATGGTCAGCAGGTTTGTTAAAATCGTATCCGTAATAAGCTTCAAGGTAACCGCCTACTTTAATTTTTGGTTCTTCCTGTGCATTAGCGAAGAACCCTGTGGTAAGTGTAGCGGCAAGTAATAGTAATTTTTTCATTTTATCTGATTGTTTTATATTGGGCAAAGCCTAAGGCCCAGGTGAGTTGGCACCAGACCAGAAAGCATTACCGTTGTTATTGTTTTGGGAAATTGTTTAAATAATGGTTGTGAGTCTAAGCCTGTCGACAACGCGTCAATTGTTGAAATAACAACTTTTAGTTATTCGATAAGTTCAGGATAACAGACACCCAAGAAATGTCGTCATTGCGAGGAGGAACGACGAAGCAATCTTTCATGCTAGCGACCGTTGCAATAAAGATTGCTTCGCCGGCTGAAAAAGCCTTCTCGCAATGACGATTTCTGCTAACTAAAGTGCATCAAGAGCAAGGTTTAATTTCAGCACATTTACTGATGAAGGCCCAAATACACCCATAAATGGTTTAAGCGTATTCATGGCAACCAGTTCCTTTACTTTATTAACATCAATTTTACGGGCTGCTGCAACCCTGTCGATCTGAATGGCGGCACCTTGCTCAGAAATATTTGGGTCAAGTCCGCTTCCTGATGCAGTTACCATATCAGCAGGGATATCTGATTTTTTAATACCGGGATTGTATTTCAATAAAGTATCAATACGCGATTGCACTTCTTTTAAATAATCAGGGTTTGATGGTCCTTTGTTAGAACCTGCAGAACCTGCTGCATTGTAGGCCACAGCTGATGGTCTTCCCCAGAAATATTGCGGTTTGGTAAACGACTGACCCAATAATGCATACCCTACTGTTTTACCATTTTTGGTGATTTTTTCTCCGCCACCGTTTCCTTTAGACATTTTACCGATAAAGGCAACAGTAATGGGATATATTACGCATAACAATACCAATAAGACAAGTGTTAAGCGGATGGATTGAATAATGTACTTTTTCATTTTGTTTTCTTTTTAAATTTTCTTGCTGTCATGCTGAGGGACGAAGCATCTTTACTATTAATAATGCTATTTTTTAGCAACTACTTCATCTTTGAAGATTCTTCGCTACGCTCAGAATGACATTTACACAAATAGGCCAACCAATAAATCGATTATTTTAATGCCTATAAATGGAGCTACCACACCACCTATCCCATAAATAAACAGGTTTCTGCGCAATAAGGCAGTTGCACCGATAGGTTTGTAGGCTACACCTTTTAAAGCCAGTGGGATCAGGATCGGTATAATGATCGCGTTAAAAATCACCGCCGACATAATTGCCGATTCTGGTGAATGCAGGCCCATTATATTCAGGCTTTGCAGCGCAGGAATTGATGCGATAAACAAAGCCGGAACGATTGCAAAATACTTGGCCACATCATTCGCAATGGAAAAAGTGGTTAATGTACCGCGGGTAATGAGCAACTGTTTGCCGATTTCTACGATCTCGATCAGTTTCGTAGGATCATTATCTAAATCAACCATGTTACCTGCTTCTTTCGCCGCCTGTGTTCCACTGTTCATGGCTACACCCACGTCGGCCTGTGCCAAAGCAGGAGCATCATTGGTACCGTCGCCCATCATGGCTACCAGCTTACCCAACGCTTGCTCATCTTTGATGTAGTTCATTTTATCTTCAGGTTTAGCCTCTGCAATAAAATCATCAACACCCGCTTTTTCTGCGATATATTTAGCCGTTAAAGGATTATCACCGGTAACCATTACTGTTTTTACACCCATTTTTCTTAAGCGTTCAAAACGCTCGCTGATCCCGGGTTTAATAATATCCTGTAATTCGATCACACCAAGGGCTTTTTCATTCTCAGCGACCACTAAAGGTGTTCCGCCATTCGTAGCGATAGCTTTTACATGGTTCTCAATATCAGAAGGGAAGTGATTTCCAGCTTTTTGCACCATATTCCTGATCGAGTCAAAAGCACCTTTTCTGATCCTTCTTCCATCTACCGTATCCAATCCACTCGAACGGGTTTCGGCTGTAAACTTGATGAATGTTGACCCCTCCGGTGTTCCGGCAGATTTAACACCCTCCTCAGCGGCCAGTTCGATAATCGATTTTCCTTCAGGGGTTTCATCTGCCAATGAGCTTAATACGCAGGCATCAGTAAATGCTTTAATGTTTACACCTGCAGTTGGATAAAAATTAGTGGCTTTACGGTTACCGATGGTAATGGTTCCGGTTTTGTCTAATAGCAATACATCAATATCGCCTGCTGTTTCAACCGCTTTACCAGATTTCGTAATGACGTTGGCCCTAAGCGCTCTGTCCATCCCTGCGATACCAATGGCCGATAAAAGTCCGCCAATGGTGGTTGGAATTAAACATACGAACAGGGAGATCAATGCGGCAATGGTTATTGGCGTATTGGCATAATCAGCGAAAGGTTTCAAGGTTACGCATACAATGATAAACACCAGGGTAAAACTGGCCAACAGAATGGTTAAAGCAATCTCGTTTGGTGTTTTCTGACGCGATGCACCTTCAACCAAAGCAATCATCTTATCTAAAAAGCTTTCTCCGGGCGCGGTGCTTACCTGAACTTTAATCTCATCAGATAAAACTTTTGTTCCGCCGGTTACCGAAGACTTATCACCTCCTGATTCGCGGATGACCGGGGCAGACTCACCAGTAATGGCCGATTCATCGATAGTGGCAATACCTTCAATAATCTCCCCATCAGTTGGAATCGTATCCCCGGTTTCGCAAACGAATACATCACCTTTTTTTAACTGGTTGGATGAACGGATTTCGATGGTTCCGTTTGCCAAAAGCACTTTAGCTGGTGTTTCTTCTCTGGTTTTACGTAAGCTATCGGCCTGTGCCTTACCTCTTGCTTCTGCAATGGCTTCAGCGAAATTTGCAAACAGAACGGTAAGCAATAAAACTAAAAAGATAAAGAAATTGTATAAAGGTGATCCCTGTCCACTATGGCTGAAAGAATATACAGTAACATAAGCCATTACCAGTGTTCCGATTTCCACGGTAAACATTACCGGGTTCCGTACCATTACCCTTGGATCAAGTTTGATGAATGATTGTTTTAGCGCGGTCTGCACCAAGGCAGGTTCGAACAGTTTATTATTGGGTTTCATTTTTTTATTTGTTATGTGATTTCACAGATTTAATTGATTTCACAGATTATGGTGTAGTTTGTCATCCTGAGCCTGTCGAAAGACCTTTGATAATTTCATTTCATCAGGCTCAATGTGACAACTCTCATTTATTTAAGCATGGTAAAATATTCTGCCAGCGGGCCCAAAGCAAGGGCAGGGAAATAAGAAAGTGCATTTAAAACGATGATTACCGCAAAAGTCATCAGTGCAAAAGTTTTGGTATCTGTTTTAAGTGTACCGGCCGATTCAGGAATGAATTTTTTAGCCCCTAATAACCCTGCAATAGCAACCGGACCAATAATTGGTAAGAAACGACCTAAAAAAATCACAATGCCAGTGGATAGATTCCAGAATATGTTATTATCTCCTAATCCTTCAAATCCCGAACCATTGTTGGCATTTGATGAAGTCATTTCATACAGCATCTCAGAGAATCCGTGAAAACCAGGATTATTAAGCCAGTTTTTAGGCTGAACAGCCCAGGCTGCATTACCATGACTGGTAAAGATGTAACTTGCAACAGCAGTTCCGGCAAGGATCAAAAACGGGCTTAACAAAGTAATGATGGCCGCAATCTTGATTTCCCTGGCCTCAACCTTATGGCCCAGAAACTCCGGCGTTCTCCCTACCATCAAACCCGAAATAAACACGGCAACAATCAGGTAAATGAAGTAATTCAATAAACCTACGCCGCAACCTCCGTAAAAAGAGTTGATCATCATACCCAGTAACTGCCAGGTACCCGACATCGGCATGGTACTATCGTGCATGCTGTTTACCGATCCGGTAGAAATAATTGTCGTAACCGTTGCCCAGTAAGCGGAGGCTGCAGGGCCGAAACGGACCTCTTTACCTTCCATCGCTCCGGTAGTCTGTGAAATCCCCATTTTCGCCAGAGACGGACTTCCACCCAGTTCGGAGCTTAACATAGGGAGCAGCAGCATAAACAAACCGATGGTCATTACACCAAAGATGGTCCAGGCTAGTTTTTTCCTGCGGATAAAATAACCGAAGGCAATTACCATGGCAATCGGAATGATGACCTGCGCAATCAGCTCAACCATATTGGTAAAGTAGCTTGGATTTTCAAAAGGATGTGCTGAATTGACACCAAAATAACCTCCACCATTTGTACCTAAATGTTTAATTGCAATCATTTGAGCAGCTGGTCCCCTCGAAACATGCACGGTGTCTCCCTGTAGGGAGATAAATTGATCTTTACCCTCATAACTTGCAGGTGTACCGCTAAAAGTTAAGATTAGGGCCATTACAAAAGATAAAGGCAATAATAACCGGGTAATTGATTTTACAAAAAATTCCCAGAAATTGCCGAGCTCAGTTGTCGTTTTATCTCTAAAAGCTTTAAAAAGGACTACAGCAGCAGCAATACCTGTTGCGGCGCTCACAAACTGAAGAAACATCAGCACATATTGCTGGGTAAGGTAACTTACGCCACTCTCGCCCGAATAATGCTGCAGGTTACAGTTGGCAACAAAGCTGATAATGGTATTAAAAGCCAGATCTGGTGTCATTCCAGGGTTTCCATCCGGATTGAATGGAAGTTTATCCTGAAAGATGAGTACAAAAAAACCGTAAAACAACCAGAGTATATTAATGGTAAGCAGTGCTTTTAACTGCTGTTTCCAGTTCATCTGTTCTTTAATATTGATTCCGGAAAGCTTGTAAATACCAGTTTCCAGTGGTTTTAAAAAATCTGTCCAGACTTTTTCTCCTGCAAAAACCTTGGCCAGGTATTTACCTAAAGGTATGGCAATAACCAGGGTGAGCAGAAATGTGGCAATAATGCCTGTTAATTCAGTATTCATTTCTTAATTTTTTAATTGCTCCGTTATAGGAGGTAAGGATTAAAATTTTTCGGGTTTAATCAGCACGTAAATCATATAGATAAATACGGCGACGGCGATGATAAATAATGCGGTCATAGTGTTAGATTTTTTCGAACCAGTTTATCGATTTGTAAGTAGCCCAGCAGAGCAGCACCAGGATTAAAAAAAGTAATATTGTCATGATTGTAATGATTTTACAGGCCAGTAGCCAACTCTTATACCATAAAAAATATTAAACACATAAACAACTGACAAACAGAACATTAAATAAAAAACATGTTTTTTAGAAATAAGCTGCCATTAAAAAACCCTTCCAAAATGGAAGGGTTTTTTTCAGATTGGTATCTATAGTTATGTTACGCATAATCTAAGATGGCCTGCCGTTTCTTTCTTCTGCAATTTATTTGCATATCATAACGCTAATGGCAATGCAGACAAAATGAGCTGGTCATAAGCTTGTGTTTTTCTTTTGTATCAGATAAATAGCCATTATCGTAATTATTTCTGCATAAGTTATTTGAATAATAATCGTCGTTATAACGATTATTATTTAAATTAGAAAAATTTCTAATCAATATGACTACACTTTATAAAACCGGGATAGTTTTGTTGCTGACACTTTCCTCCTTAAGCGCAGATGCACAGTATGAAAGGAAATTGCCCCGCGAAAAAGACATGGCGGCTTATCTTATGGTATATTTCAAGGATAGTACACATGGGCTTTACATGGCACTAAGTAGAGACGGTTATAGCTTTACCGATATAAATAATGCGAAGCCAGTAATTGCGGGTGATAGCATTGCGGAACAAAAGGGCATCCGTGATCCATATATTTGCCGCGGACCGGACGGTTTATTTTATATGGCGCTAACTGATCTGCATATCTATGGGCAAAAGGCAGGTTACCGAACAAGCGAATGGGAACGCGATGGAAAAGACTATGGATGGGGAAATAACCGGGGAATGGTATTGATGAAATCGCGCGATCTGATTAATTGGTCGCACCAGGTTTTACGGGTCGACCAGTCTTTTCCCGAATTAGCAGATATTGGTTGCGCCTGGGCACCAGAATTAATTTATGATCAAAAGGAAAAGAAATGGATGATTTACTTTACCCTGCGTTTTGGCAATGGAGAAAACAAACTTTATTATGCCTATATGGATAAGGGCTTCACCAGGCTGGAAAATGCACCACAGTTACTTTTCCAATATCCGAAAGATGTTTCCTATATAGATGCTGATATTACAAAAGTGGGCAATAAATTCCACATGTTCTATGTTCCGCATGATGGCACCGCGGGTATTAAACAAGCTGTTTCTTCAACTATTAACAAAGATTATCAATATGATGATAAGTGGTATGATCCAGAGTCCAGGGAATGTGAGGCCCCAACCATTTACAAGCGTATCGGGGAAAATAAGTGGGTATTGATTTACGATATCTACGGTATTAATCCGCACAATTTTGGTTTTAGCGAAACCACCGATTTTGAAAAATTTACAAACCTGGGCCACTTTAACGAAGGTATAATGAAATCAACTAACTTTTCTTCGCCAAAACACGGCGCAGTAATACACCTCACTAAAAAGGAGGCACAAGCGTTAGCCGATAAATGGAATTTAAAAATGAAATTTTAACACAAAATGGAAAGAAAATTTTGGCTTTTTGCCGTACTGTTCTTCTTGGCAACCCAAGTACTGGCTACAAATAAAAAAATAGCCAACGAGCCTGATTCGGCCTACTTATTTGCCTATAATGCCAACGGACTTCGGTTTGCCTGGAGTTTGGATCGACAAAACTGGACACCAATAGGAAATGATTATACCTTTTTAAAAAGTGATTATGGCCGGTGGGGAAGCGAAAAAAAAATGATTACGCCTTTTCTTATTCAGGGCAAAAATGGACTTTGGGTATGTATTTGGAGCCTGAACGACCGCACATTACAGTTTGCAACCTCAAGTTCAACAGATTTGATCAACTGGAATCCACAAAGTTATCCCTATGTAAATCAGGGTAAAAACGTGTTACGCCCAGTTATTACCTATAACCGTAATCTTGATGAATATACTGTAACCTATACAGATGCCAATGGAAAATATTTCCAGACCAAAACCAATGATTTAAGCCATTACAGCCCTGTGAAAGAAGTTCCCGCTTCAGCTTATGTAAATAGAGGTACATCGGTCAATCTGGCTAATACAGGCAATGGACAGGTACACCGTTTACCATGGAAAGTTATTCTGGGCTTAAAAAAAGCATACGAACTAAAAGATTATAAAAACAAACAGGACAGGGAAACTACCCTGGATGATGCACAGCGTTTTGCAGGGCTTAAAAATGTGGAAGCAAAAATAACTTTTCAACCTGATAAAGCAAAAGCAATCAGCAATATGCTAACAGGTGTGTTTTTCGAAGATTTAAATTATGCAGCCGATGGCGGTCTGTATGCCGAACTGATTCAGAACCGTGATTTTGAATATCACCCCCGTGATAAAGAATACAACGACCAAAACTGGAACAGCAGTTATGCCTGGACATTAAAAGGTGATCGCGCGACCATGAAAATAGATTCAATTTCGCCAGTTCATGCCAATAATCCGCATTATGCAGTTTTAGATGTCCCCCTTACCGGAGCATCCATTCTTAATAGTGGTTTTGATGGAATAGCATTGAAAAAAGGCGAAACTTATGATTTTTCGTTATCAGCAAAGTTATTGAATATAAAAAAGATGAATCTCGAAGTAAGGCTGATAAGTGATAAACAGGGGATTTTGGCTAAATCAAATTTAAGCATCACCTCAAGTAACTGGAAAACAGCAGCATTAACTTTGGTATCTTCTGCAGATGTGACCGATGCAAAACTCGAAATCGTGATGGGTAATCCGGGACGTATTGCAATTGATATGGTTTCATTATTTCCAAGAAATACTTTTAAAGGCCGAAAAAATGGGTTAAGGGCAGATCTCGCTCAAACCATTGGAGATATACACCCTCGTTTTGTACGTTTTCCGGGAGGTTGCCTGGCGCATGGCGATGGCATTGCCAACATTTACAAATGGAAAAATTCAATAGGTCCCTTAGCTGCGCGTAAACCAGACCGAAACCTTTGGGGCTACCATCAAACCATGGGACTTGGTTATTATGAATATTTCCAGTTCTGCGAAGATATTGGTGCTGTACCCGTTCCGGTAGTAGCTGCCGGTGTACCCTGCCAAAATTCAGGTACAGGTGGTGGTGGCCAACAGGGTGGTATACCCATGAGTGAAATGGGACAATATATACAGGATATCGTAGATTTAATAGAATATGCCAATGGCGATGTAAAAACCGAATGGGGGAAGAAACGTGCAGAAGCAGGTCACCCAAAGCCATTTAACCTAAAGTATATAGGCATTGGTAATGAAGACCAGATTACAGAAGTATTTGCTGAACGGTTTACCATGATCTATAAAGCACTAAAAAAATCGCATCCTGAAATTACAATTATTGGTACGGCAGGTCCGTTTTACGAAGGAACCGATTATGAAGCTGGCTGGCAAATTGCATCAAACCTTAATGTTCCAATTATCGACGAACATTATTACCAATCGCCTGGTTGGTTTATCAATAATCAAAATTTTTACGACAGTTACGATCGGTCTAAATCTAAAGTTTACCTGGGCGAATATGCTGCTAGTTTACCTGGTGGCAATAGAACAAACCTGGAAACTTCACTTGCTGAAGCACTGTATCTCCTTTCACTGGAGCGCAATGGTGATGTGGTGAGTATGGCATCTTATGCCCCGCTTATCGCTAAAGAGGGGCATACGCAGTGGAATCCTGACCTGATTTATTTTAACAACGCGGAGGTAAAACCCACAACAGGCTATTTTGTACAACAATTATACGGACAAAATGCCGGTGATCAATATATCCCATCAACTGTGGTTCTTTCTTCAAACCAGGAAAACGTAAATAAGCGGATGGCCTGTTCGATGGTTAAAGATGCCAAAACCGGAGATTTGATCATTAAACTGGTTAACCTGCTTCCGGTTACCGTGAACACCTCGCTTGATTTCAATCCGCAACAACTCGAAAAAAATGCCGTTAAAACCGTTCTCTCGGGTAAACCAAATGATAAGAAAGCTGTTCCGGTTATTAAAATAATCAGTACCGAGTCAACCGAACACCTTGAGCTACCAGCTTATTCATTTACGGTTTTAAGATTTAAACCGATTAATGTTAAGTAACAGGAAATATAAAACCCATTAACAATCTATATAATAGGAAACAGTATGTATTAAGGATGCACTTTAGCTGATTAAGCTGTGCATCCTCTTTAACTCAAACTGAACCAATAAATCGCTGCGTTAATATTAGAAATTTGTATTAATGATTAATTGACTTCTGCCAGAATCAACAAAATCAAGTGGAATAATACCAAATTTACCATGGTTATTATTGGTAAAAAAGGTTGTGATTTTTGGGTTTACCGAATTGGATACCGTAGTAATGCTGGGGATACTGAATACACCAGCTTTATAACCACTTGCATAGTTCAGGTAAAGTTTATTCGAAGTATCATTTTTGGATTCATTTAACAAGGTTTCGATTCTCGCCCACTTGGTATTTACATCATTAACATTGTAAAAATCCTGAACCTTCAAATTTGCAGCGCTGTTATTGATCTCAAATGTGGTATTATCGGCCCAGGCCGTAGCATCGATTCCTTTTGGCGATGATCCGGAAAATCTTCTCAACAACCTGATTTTTCCACGGATACTGCCCAAAGTAGGAATGTTGTTTCCCAAGTCCCACTTGCCGGGATTTTGCTGTACATAACTATCGAATGTTTGTTCAAAAGAACGGCTATTGTTCGATGGGGTATGTTCTTCTTTTACGCTCATAATAATGGCTTCTGTTGGGTGAGTGTTCAGAAAATTGATACAGGCATTCAGCACATCATTAAAATTAAGATTTTGATAAATGGCTCCATGATGAATGGCAAAAGAATTATCGATATGCCGGCAGCGGATATCCAGATAACGAACGCCTGCATTTAGCTGATCGGTTATACTTAGGTTCTGACATTTAGCCGTGCCTGAAATTGGCTCGATGGTAGCGCCAGAATCGTGCGTACCTGGGATAGAAATGAGCGCTATGCTATTTTGATCGGCAAGTAAGCTCATCCAGCTATTAAGCGAAAGCGTTGATAAAGCCGTACCTGGATTTACATTTTCTTTAAGTTTCGGCCCTGAAAATTTTTCAGTCTCTTGTTGTTCTTTTTTACAGGCACTAAAGGTTAGTACCAGGGCTACAAAAAGCGGCAATTGTAATTTTTTCATAGTTTTTTTTAAGATTGATGATTTATTTGGTTCAGGTTACTAAAACTAGTAAAATGATTTACTAAATCGATATTCCGTAAATAATTTCATAATTAGTTAATATTGTCTGGCTAGTCCGATGATCTATTTCGTATTGACGTAACGAAATAGTTATATTGCGGCCTCAAATTATAATGAACTTTTTCACAAAAAATAATCTTGGCAAACTGTCTTCATTACTTTTAAAAAAGCAATGCGTATTTGCTGTTTATCTCATACTGGCTTTGGTAGCTGGTTTCAAACAATATCACCATTATTCATACAATAATTACCTGATCTTCAAATATGTTTACTGGCATACTGTAGACTTGCAGAATTTATATAATAATTATCCCGAATACCAGGACAGTAACCATTACGGGCCTGTATTTTCTATTTTCATAGCGCCTTTTGCCTTATTGCCTGACGGCCTGGGTTGTATATTGTGGAACATAGCTAATGTAACTATATTACTCTGGGGCATTTACAGCCTCCCCATATCCCTTAACAAGCGAACAATCATAGCGTGGATCTGTGCACATGAAACCTTAACCGCACTTTTCAGTTTCCAGTTTAACATCGCCCTGACTGGATTAATATTGCTTAGTTTCTCTTATCTGATTAAAAAGAAAGAAGTACAGTCTGCTTTTTTTATTGCCTTAGGCACGTTGATTAAACTTTATGGCATTGTTGGACTGGCATTTTTCTTTTTCACAAAAAATAAGTTAAAATTTGTTTTAGGCTGTTTTATTGCATTTGTGGGGTTGTTTGCATTGCCAATGGTCATTTCCTCGCCGGCTTTTGTCATGCAATCCTATAGCGACTGGTATAATTCCCTTGCTCATAAAAATGATTTAAATGCCTCGTTAACTTCTTTTCAGGATATTTCTTTAATGGGAATAGTAAGAAGAGCAACAGGTAATGTAAACATTCCGAATGCGCCGTTTTTATTAGTTGGTATTATACTTTTTGGTTTGCCCTATTTACGGATTAAACAATATAAACATATTGCCTTTAGGTTAATGTTATTGGCATCGACGCTTATTTTTACCGTTATATTTAGCAGCGGTTCCGAATCGCCCACCTATATTATCGCTTTTGCAGGCATTGCCATTTGGTTTATGGTGCAGCAAAACCCCAAAAAAGGGTGGATAATAGCCTTGTTTATTTTTGCGTTTATATTAACCAGCTTATCGCCAACCGATATTTTCCCCAGGCCGGTTAAAGAATTTATTCGTCTATATTCGCTTAAAGCCCTACCTTGCGTTATCATTTGGCTAACCATAATCTATCAAATGATGAAAGAAGATTTTGAGTCTTATCTGATTTCCGATAAATGAATAAATTAGTTTCTATAGTAATCCCTGCCTACAACGAAGCCGATAATATTTTTGTAATTGCCGAAAGTATTAAACAAGTTTTTTCGACCATCAATTATGCCTACGAAATTATACTGGTGGATGATGGTAGTGCCGATCACACGCTTGACAAAATTAAGGATTACGCCTCAACGGCAAGTAATATATTTTTCCTGGAATTTTCGAAGAATTTCGGTCACCAACTGGCTGTTAAAGCTGGCATGGACCATGCTTTTGGTGATTGTGTGATTTCTATGGATTGCGATATGCAACATCCTCCGGAATTGATTCCCGACATGATTGCAAAATGGGAAGCGGGTTATGAGGTAGTTTATACCATTCGCGAAGAAGATAAAAATTTATCAAAAGGCAAAAGAAGCTCATCAAGCCTGTTTTATAAAGTATTAAACTGGCTTTCTGATATTGATTTAGAGCCTGGGGCGGCAGATTTCCGACTGCTCGATCAGCGGGTGGTTAATGTTTTCCGTAATTTTCATGAAAATGAACCATTTCTTCGTGGCCTGGTAAAATGGCTCGGATTTAAGCAATACGCTATTCAATATAATCCGGCTGCGCGTTTTTCAGGTAAAAGTAAATACACCCTCAAAAAAATGCTTAGGCTAGCCCTGCATGGCGTAACTTCTTTTAGCATCAAGCCACTTTACACAGCAGTCTACCTGGGTTTTATCCTGTCTTTTGCCTCTGTGCTTTATGTGCCGTATATTATCTACGCCTTTGTAAACCATGTAGAAGTTTCTGGCTGGGCATCGGTAATTATGACTATCGTTTTTTTTGGCGGACTACAGCTCATTATATTGGGCATTATAGGCATTTACGTAGGTAAAATGTTTATGCAAACTAAAAACCGCCCGAATTATATTATCCGTTCAACCAATATTCAGCAAAAATAAAATGGTACTGTTAAGTTTTGATATCGAAGAGTTTGACATGCCTTTCGAATATGGGAAAGCAATCTCTTTTGAAGATCAGATTGCCATTTCGAGAGCAGGTACTATCGCTATTTTAGACCTTTTGGATAAATTTAGTGTGAAAGCTACTTTTTTCTGCACGGTTACTTTCGCTGAAAATATTCCGGATCTGATTAAGCGGATTACGGAAACAGGGCACGAACTCGCTTCGCACGGTTATTATCATTCCAATTTTAAACCCGAACATTTGCTTCAGTCAAAGCTAAAGCTCGAAGAACTTTCAGGTAAAGAAATTATCGGTTACCGCATGGCGAGAATGATGCCAGTTGATGAAAAGGAGATTGAGAAGGCAGGATACACCTACAATACATCCATCAATCCAACTTACCTGCCCGGACGCTATAATAATTTTAATATTTCGCGAACGCATTTTATTAAAGATAACGTTTTGCAGATCCCTGCTTCTGTTAGCCCGATGGTTCGCTTCCCGCTATTCTGGCTCTCTTTCCACAATCTGCCTTTAAGCATTTACAAAACATTAGCCAGCTGGACTTATAAAAAGGATAAATACCTGAATATCTATTTCCATCCCTGGGAATTTACCGATTTAAATGATTTCGAACGTTTTGGTTTCCCCGGTTATGTAAGAAAAAATACGGGTGTAAAAATGATTGAGCGTATGGAAATACTCATTTCCTGGATGAAGCGTAAAAATTATCGATTTGGCACCTTTCAGGAGTTTATTAAAACCCTGAAATCTTAGTTTTTTATTAAATGTATTCTTTCGCTTAACATTCAGGGCATTTTCCGGAGTGTTTAGCCCCGGGCGAAGCGGCATCCCCGAAAGTGCAGCGAGGGGATACAGCGGAGCACGGGAACAAACCTTGATAGCTGTAATGCCCCTGCGCTTCAAAAAAACCAAATGCCTCTTTTTTATTTATACGTCTCTGCCAATTTAAGTGCGTTATAAGCATTCACAATCCCTCCGCTCACACAAATTTCGCTAAAAAGTACGCGGGTATTCTCCCCTCTATCATTCTTGTATTTTATCTTGTGTGCTACTTTCGAAACAGATTTTATGATAATCTCTCTTACCTGTGCTGGTTTTAAATCAGGGTAATAGCTTAAGATTAAAGCAGCCAAGCCAGCCACAACAGGAGAAGCCATACTCGTCCCATCAGCCTCTTCATATTTGTTATCAGGAACAGTCGATTTGATCAAAAACCCTGGGGCAAAAACATCAACGCTGTACTTACCATAATTAGAGAAATCAGCTTTCAGGTTATCATCATCTTTATAAGCGCTTGCACCTACTTCAATCCAGTTATTGGCATGCGGCAGATTAAACTTTGCGGAGTCTATTGGAACAGGTTTTACAAATGTAGATCGGTTATAGGGTGGCCTCATGCCCATTCCGTTATTTTGTGCCATAGGCTTAGGTGGCGTAAAATCTGGTTTACTCGGTTTTTTATTGGCTTCTTTGTAAATTTCTGCCTCTTTACTGTCAAAAAACTTATTGGGGAAATTTTCTTCTACATCATTGTTCTGGTTATCGTTCCCTGCGGCATGCACCAATAATACCCCTTTGCTTTCGGCATATTTAACCGCAGAATCTACGGCTTTTTTATCCCACTTGTAACTTTTGCCAAAACTCATATTAATTACCTTAGCACCGTTATCAATGGCATACCTGATGCCGTTGGCTACATCTTTATCACGTTCATCACCCGTGGGCACTACCCTGATCGCCATAATACTGACATGATTGGCTACACCCAAAATACCAGTAGAATTGGTACGATCAGCACCAATAATTCCCGATACGTGCGTACCATGAAAAGCATCGGGACCTTTAACATCGTTGTTTCCATAATCCTTTTGGTAAGCATTACTATAATCATCGCCAACCAGTTCAGCGCGCATATCATATTTAGGGTTCAGGTTATACTTCAGCATCGCATCATATTGCTTGTACCCCTCCTTTATGTTCTTATAAAATTTCTCGAAACTACCATCTTCCCTCGCACCCTTTCTGATAATTGTTTTTACCTGCTCTTCCGTTTCATCATCAGGCTTATACTGATCGATATCCGCCATCGTTGGCATTTCTTTTTTATTGATCTTAGCTACAGAATCCAAAACTTTGTTTATGGCAAACAAAACAGAAAAAGTATTGCTGGCATCTTCGTATTTTTTACCGAAATCGCCAACCATTTTCTTATACAGTTTAAATTCTTCCTTTTGTGCACTATCCAGAGGAGTTAAATTGGTTGTTGATTGATATTTTGGAGTGTAAATTCTTAATAAACGAACCAGTTCTAAATTATCGAACTCCAGATTACCTTTTTTAGAACCGATAAAATTCCAGCCATGGATATCATCAATATAACCATTGCCGTCATCGTCTATTCCATTTCCAGGAATCTCCTTTTTATTGGTCCATAATACACTTTGCAAATCCGGATGATTGATATCTACACCACCATCAATTACCGCCACAATAACATTTTGTTTTGGTTTTTTATCCTTTAGGAGTTCACGATAAGCTTTCTCCGTACTAATACCAAAATATCCATTCTCCTGTAAATCGAGGTTAAACCAATTTGCAGGGAGTTGTACATTCTTACTTTGTGCAAAAACATTAAAATTTAAGCCCAAAATAAAAACAAGAAAAATTAATTTCTTAAGATTCACATTCATCATCATAACATGTACGTAATACTGCAATAATACGGTTTTATTACTTTCAGGATGAAAGTTTTCACATCTTTTAACAAGAGTATTCTTCTGTTTTTGAAGCGCAGTTTCCTGTGTGTATGGGCTGGGGCCTGCCCTGCTGTACGCTTTATCCTTTTGGGAAACCTGATCTGTTAGGCTAATTAACCCGCTCAAAAGGGATGCCGCTCCCATCAGGGCTATTTAACCCGGGACCGAAGAAGAATAGCAACTTAAGATGGATAAACGATGATGGAATGGGCTGTGAGGAGATCAGCGTAATGGAATAATCCCTTAACTTTTCTGCACTCCACGATAGTGTAAAAACATTCTGTTTTTGAAGCGCAGTTTCCTGTGTGTATGGGCTGGGGCCTGTCCTGCTGTACGCTTTATCCTTTTGGGAAATCTGATCTGTTAGGCAAATTAACCCGCCCAAAAGGGATGCCGCTCCCATCAGGGCTATTTAACCTGGGACCGAAGAAGAATAGCAACGTAAGATGGATAAACGATGATGTATGGTCTCTGCGGATATCCGTGTGTTCGGCAGATGCAGCTAACTTGACTTTCCTTAACCCCTCAATGGTGTGAAACCGCCCGCTGCCCAAACCCCTGTAAACGAAGAAAACCCTTCAACATTTCTGCTGAAGGGTTTCTTTTAAGATCTGGCACCGACCTACTCTCCCACGTGTTACCGCAGTACCATCGGCTCTGGTGGGCTTAACTTCTCTGTTCGGAATGGGAAGAGGTGGACACCACCGATATAGGCACCTGAATATTTTTAATGTTGAGCGGTTGGCGTTTCGCGTCAGGCGTTTACCGCTGTACGCTCAGCGCTATACGCTAAACAGTGACATATTATTGAAAGAAGTTAGTTTGAAGAACAAACAACAGTCTGTTTGCTTTGAAAGCTTCGGATGATTAGTACTACTCGACTGTGCTGTCACCAGCTTTACATCTGTAGCCTATCAACGTAGTAGTCTGCTACGGTCCTATATGGAATTCTCATCTCGTGGCTAGTTTCGCACTTAGATGCTTTCAGCGCTTATCTATTCCCAGCGTAGCTACTCTGCAATGCCCCTGGCGGAACAACAGATTCACTAGAGGCTGGTCCAACCCGGTCCTCTCGTACTAAGGTCAGCCCCACTCAAAATTCCTACGCCCACAACAGATAGGGACCGAACTGTCTCGCGACGTTCTGAACCCAGCTCGCGTGCCACTTTAATCGGCGAACAGCCGAACCCTTGGGACCTTCTCCAGCCCCAGGATGTGACGAGCCGACATCGAGGTGCCAAACCTCCCCGTCGATATGAGCTCTTGGGGGAGATCAGCCTGTTATCCCCAGCGTACCTTTTATCCTTTGAGCGATGGCCCTTCCATGCAGAACCACCGGATCACTATATCCGTCTTTCGACCCTGATCGACCTGTATGTCTCACAGTCAAGCAAGCTTATGCTATTGCACTCCGCGTACGGTTACCAAGCGTACTGAGCTTACCTTTGAAAGCCTCCGTTACCTTTTTGGAGGCGACCACCCCAGTCAAACTACCCATCAAACAATGTCTCCCTCTTTGAAGGATTAGACACCGAATACAGAAAGGGTGGTATTTCAACGTTGGCTCCACGACGCCTAGCGACGCCGCTTCAAAGCCTCCCACCTATCCTACACATCCTGTATCCAATGTCAATGTTAAATTGTAGTGAAGGTGCATGGGGTCTTTCCGTCCCGTTGCGGGTACCCGGCGTCTTCACCGGGACCACAATTTCACCGAGCTCATGGCTGAGACAGCGCCCAGATCGTTACACCATTCGTGCAGGTCGGAACTTACCCGACAAGGAATTTCGCTACCTTAGGACCGTTATAGTTACGGCCGCCGTTTACTGGGGCTTCGATTCAATGCTTCTCTTACGATGACATCCCCTCTTAACCTTCCAGCACCGGGCAGGTGTCAGGCCTTATACCTCATCTTTCGATTTTGCAAAGCCATGTGTTTTTGTTAAACAGTCGCCTGGGCCTTTTCACTGCGGCTGACATTACTGCCAGCGCCCCTTCTCCCGAAGTTACAGGGCCATTTTGCCGAGTTCCTTAGCCATGATTCACTCGAGCACCTTAGAATCCTCTTCCCGGATACCTGTGTCGGTTTGCGGTACGGGTTTTTATAACCTGAAGCTTAGCGGTTTTTCTTGGAAGTCTGATTACCTGCTCTATCCACGCACCCGAAGGCTTGCGGTACTATCAGCGCTCAGCTAGATCGGCGGATTTGCCTACCGTTCTAATACCTACAGCCTTTAACGATCTATTCCGTCAGATCGCGGCAGTGTCACTACTCCGTCCCCACATCGCAGTTATAAAAAGTACGGGAATATTAACCCGTTGTCCATCGAATTTCCCCTTCGGGTTCTCCTTAGGTCCCGACTAACCCTGATCCGATTAGCGTTGATCAGGAAACCTTATCCTTTCGGTGGGCGGGTTTCTCGCCCGCCTTATCGTTACTTATGCCTACATTTGCTTTTCTATAAGCTCCAGCACCCATTACCAGGTACCTTCACTGCCGATAGAATGCTCCCCTACCGATATATTTCAATCCCATAGCTTCGGTGTACAGTTTAATGCCCGTTTATTATCCATGCCCGATCGCTCGACTAGTGAGCTGTTACGCACTCTTTAAATGAATGGCTGCTTCCAAGCCAACATCCTAGCTGTCTGTGCAATCGGACCTCGTTAGTTCAACTTAACTGTAACTTGGGGACCTTAGCTGATGGTCTGGGTTCTTTCCCTCTCGGCGCGTGACCTTAGCACCCCGCGCCTCACTGCCGGTTATATTATATAGCATTCGGAGTTTGTCTGGATTTGGTAGGATTTGACTCCCCCGCACCCAATCAGTAGCTCTACCTCTATATAACTCTACACCGACGCTGTTCCTAAAAACATTTCGGGGAGTACGAGCTATTTCCCAGTTTGATTAGCCTTTCACCCCTACCCACAGATCATCCGGAAACTTTTCAACGTTTATCGGTTCGGTCCTCCAGTACGTGTTACCGCACCTTCAACCTGTCCATGGGTAGATCACAAGGTTTCGCGTCTACCTCCTCTGACTATACGCCCTATTCAGACTCGCTTTCGCTTCGGATCCGTGCCTGAAGCACTTAACCTTGCCAGAGAAGAGTAACTCGTAGGCTCATTATGCAAAAGGCACGCCGTCACTGGACCTGCCAGCTCCGACCGCTTGTAAGTACACGGTTTCAGGTTCTATTTCACTCCCCTGTTCGGGGTTCTTTTCACCTTTCCCTCACGGTACTGGTTCACTATCGGTCTCTCAGGAGTATTTAGCCTTACCGGATGGTGCCGGCTGATTCCCACAAGGCGTCTCCGACCTCGCGGTACTCAGGATACTGCTAGGCTAGCATTCTATACGTGTACCGGGCTATCACCGTGTATCGCTGGGCTTCCCATCCCATTCCACTTCTGGTTGCTAATGCCATGTTGCAGTCCTACAACCCCCACTTTGCCGTAACAAGGTAGGTTTGGGCTCTTTCCCTTTCGCTCGCCACTACTCAGGAAATCATTGTTATTTTCTCTTCCTCTGCTTACTTAGATGTTTCAGTTCGGCAGGTTTGCTCATTATATGTGACATGTCTTCAACATGCCGGGTTGCCCCATTCGGAAATCTTCGGATCAATTCCTATTTGCAAATACCCGAAGCTTATCGCAGCTTATCACGTCCTTCATCGCCTCTGAGAGCCAAGGCATCCCCCGTGTACTCTTTATTACTTTCTTCTACTCATATGCCTTTTGCGCCATATGGTATGCTTTTTTGCTCTTGTTATGATGTCTCATTCCCAACTTTACGTCGGGAGAGCACAAACACAACAGTCGCCTATTGTTGTTTGCTCTTCTTTTTTAACTTCTTCCAATATGTCAAAGAACTTTATTAAGGTTGAAGGGGGAGGGTGTAAAGGTGGAGGGTTTCATTGTCCTGCGCCTAAGCCTCTGCTTAACCTTATTAGTAAAAAACTGCGGTCTCGAACCGTTTCATATTTCGATATCATTATATCTGTATATGTGCCCCATGGCGTTTTCTTCTTTTATTTTTTCTTTATGTCAATGTATATTACCGATCCCGATAATAAGGTGTTTTCTGTTTTTTAAAAGCTTTCTGCTTTGGTCTTTAAGCTTTACAGCTCCAAGGTGGAGAATAACGGAGTCGAACCGTTGACCTCCTGCGTGCAAGGCAGGCGCTCTAGCCAGCTGAGCTAATCCCCCAGAGTATCAGTTTCCATTGTTCAGTTATCAGTTTCCAGTTATGATAACTGTTAACTGCAAACCGCCAATTGTAAACTTCAATGGTAGTCCCGTCCAGATTTGAACTGGAGACCCCTACATTATCAGTGTAGTGCTCTAACCAGGCTGAGCTACGGGACTTCTTGTTTTAAGGTAAAGCATCTGTTCGCAGTATATAGTATCTTACCGCTACTGCTTCCTTTGGCTTCCCCTTCTTGTCTCCGTTAAGCTTACCTTGATAGCAGCCCACCGTTTTCTTCTGGGTGTTTCTTTTTTTCTCTTGTGTTTTTAAAGTAGTCAGTATCAAGTATCAACAACCGCCTTTCAGCTTTAGTCTTTATGCTTTAACATTCTACCTTAATTCGAAATATCATGTTGCGTGGCGAGTAGGCGGTGCTACTCCAGAAAGGAGGTATTCCAGCCGCACCTTCCGGTACGGCTACCTTGTTACGACTTAGCCCCAGTTATCGGTTTTACCCTAGGACGCTCCTTGCGGTTACATACTTTAGGTACCCCCAACTTCCATGGCTTGACGGGCGGTGTGTACAAGGCCCGGGAACGTATTCACCGCGTCATTGCTGATACGCGATTACTAGCGAATCCAACTTCATGGGGTCGAGTTGCAGACCCCAATCCGAACTGTGAACGGCTTTGTGAGATTCGCATCATATTGCTATGTAGCTGCCCTCTGTACCGTCCATTGTAGCACGTGTGTAGCCCCGGACGTAAGGGCCATGATGACTTGACGTCGTCCCCTCCTTCCTCTCTGTTTGCACAGGCAGTCTGTTTAGAGTCCCCACCTTTACATGCTGGCAACTAAACATAGGGGTTGCGCTCGTTGCGGGACTTAACCCAACACCTCACGGCACGAGCTGACGACAGCCATGCAGCACCTAGTTTCGTGTGATTGCTCACTGATCTATCTCTAGATCATTCACTAACTTTCAAGCCCGGGTAAGGTTCCTCGCGTATCATCGAATTAAACCACATGCTCCTCCGCTTGTGCGGGCCCCCGTCAATTCCTTTGAGTTTCACCCTTGCGGGCGTACTCCCCAGGTGGAACACTTAACGCTTTCGCTTAGCCGCTGACTGTGTATCGCCAACAGCGAGTGTTCATCGTTTAGGGCGTGGACTACCAGGGTATCTAATCCTGTTTGATCCCCACGCTTTCGTGCCTCAGCGTCAATAAGACCATAGTAAGCTGCCTTCGCAATCGGTGTTCTGAGACATATCTATGCATTTCACCGCTACTTGTCTCATTCCGCCTACCTCTAGTCCATTCAAGCCCATCAGTATCAAGGGCACTGCGATAGTTGAGCTACCGTCTTTCACCCCTGACTTAACAGGCCGCCTACGCACCCTTTAAACCCAATAAATCCGGATAACGCTTGGATCCTCCGTATTACCGCGGCTGCTGGCACGGAGTTAGCCGATCCTTATTCTTCCGGTACATTCAGCTCTGCTCACGAGCAGAGGTTTATTCCCGGATAAAAGCAGTTTACAACCCATAGGGCAGTCTTCCTGCACGCGGCATGGCTGGTTCAGAGTTGCCTCCATTGACCAATATTCCTTACTGCTGCCTCCCGTAGGAGTCTGGTCCGTGTCTCAGTACCAGTGTGGGGGGTCATCCTCTCAGATCCCCTAGTCATCGTCGCCTTGGTGGGCCGTTACCCCGCCAACTAGCTAATGACACGCATGCCCATCTTTATCCCATAAATGTTTGATCATTAAATAATGCTATTCTGTGATTTTATGCGGTATTAATCCGGATTTCTCCGGGCTATCCCCCTGATAAAGGTAGGTTGCATACGCGTTACGCACCCGTGCGCCACTTTCTCTTCCAGCAAGCTGGAAAATATCGTTCGACTTGCATGTATTAGGCCTGCCGCTAGCGTTCATCCTGAGCCAGGATCAAACTCTCCATTGTAAAATGTGTTGTAAGATGCTGACCAGTTTTAACTATTGTTAAAAATAGTCTTCTTTTTTTTATGTTGTCTGTTAGACACCACCTTTAAAATAAAGCTACGTAATCATGTACTTTGATCGGTACTCCATTACCTCGCTACGCTACATTGACATCTCTTTTAAGAACTTATTGACTGTTGTTGCCTCGCGGCCCGTCTTTATATATCTTCAAACTTCTGTTCGTTCAAGTCTTATTCGTCTTCAACGTGTTTCCGTTTGTTTCAATCTTTTTTGTTGTTTGTGCAACATCCGCTGCTCCAACTTTTTCGCCCTTCGTTTCCGTTGGGAGTGCAAAGGTAAGGAACTTTTCCGAACTTCCAAATAAAATAAATTTTATTTTTTTAAGCCTTCTTTTTTCCTTGTCTGCTTTTCAATATGCCAGGTTTAACTGGCTTTCCGTTCTTCCGAACCGGGCTGCAAAGGTAGCAATCTTTTCCGCTTCCGCAATATTTATTTTAAAATAAATCTCGCTCCCTGTATCTCTATGCCTGCCTTTCAAACTAAAACCCTTCCTCCGAAGCGGGATGCAAAAGTAGGAAAAATATCACAGCATCCAAAGGTTTTCTCCGGGAGAATACTGCCTTTTATGTAAGTTCATGATTTTCAGCAGGAAAAAGTTTTGATGCGCTTAAAACTTTTTAAGGAATTGGGTGTTTAGCGCGGGCCTACCAAACCGATCAGCTTCGAAAACCCGATTGGTTTGTGTCTAGTATCCTTTAAAATTTCCCGATCACCTACCCACCTAAACCCGATAGCAGCGGAAAACACGAAGGGGAGGAACGAACCGAGGCTTTGAAGCGAATAGCGGGTACATCCTTATATAGTAGCACGAAACCTGCTTTGCTGAAAAAAGTAATAAAAGACCCTAAAAAACAACTTAATAATTCTTTCTCTATTAGGCCTTGATAAGGCTTACAAGTTTTTTGCCTAAAGCTAACAGCACTACCAAAATTAATCCAGCTATTAATCCAAAAGCAAATTCACGAAGTATTGAGGGGAAAGAAGGGAAAATATGATGTAGAAAAGCAATATTGTGCGCAAAGATTCCACCTGATACCAATATTAGTGCAATTGTGCCCACAATACTTAATATTTTGATGATAACGGGTAGTGACTTAACCAGTATCTTACCAATTGTTGAAAAAATACCTTTTTCACCTGAAGCTTTCATTAAACGGTAGCCCGCGTCGTCCATCCTCACAATAAGTGCCACAATACCGTAAACGCCAATGGTAGCCAATAATGCGATAACCGAAACAGTCATGATCTGAATGACAAGCTTTTCATCCAAAACACTGCCTAATGCAATAATGACAATCTCTACAGACAGGATAAAATCTGTAGTGATAGCAGATCTGATTTTTGACTTTTCTGCAGCTTCACCTTCCTGAGTCACCTCTTTAGCTTCAACATGTGAAGGCTTAGACCGATGAAAAAAATACTCAACAACTTTTTCTACTCCCTCGTAGGCAAGATACAAGCCACCCAATACCAGGATTACTTTAATCGCAACCGGAAAAAAAACATTGAGCAGCAAGGCAACTGGAACAATGATGATTTTATTTACTAAAGAACCTTTGGTGATTGCCCATAGCACCGGTAATTCTCTTGAAGAAAGGAAACCTGTCGATTTTTCTGCATTTACTGCCAGGTCATCTCCCAAAATGCCAGCCGTTTTCTTAGCCGCCACCTTCGCCGTTACAGCCACATCGTCCATTAAGGCACCAATATCATCTAAAATTGCAAAAAAACCAGAAGCCATATTTAAATTTATTAATGTTGCAAAATATCAATTCCTTTTTAGATTTGGATGATCACAGACCAAATCTTTTAACCCATACCTGCATTGAAACCATGCTGGCCAGGTTCATTTAAAAGTAAATCATATTTATTAACACGGATTATAACAGTAATACACTAAAACTGTTCGAAAAAGAAAGAAATAAATTTTATGTTGTTGAAACTGAAATAGGCCTATTAACCTAAGGTAGTTTTATTTGTAGTGAGAAACTACTTTATTACTTTGAAGCGCAGTTTCCTGTGTGTATGGGCTGGGTCCTGTCCTGCTGTACGCTTTATCCTTTTGGGAAACCTGATCTGTTAGGCAGATTAACCCGCCCAAAAGGGATGCCGCTCCCATCAGGGCTATTTAACCCGGGACCGAAGAAGAATAGCAACGTAAGATGGATAAACGATGATCTATGGTCTCTGCGGATATCGGTGTGTTCGGCGGATACAGCTAACTTGACTTTCCTTAACCCCTCAATGGTGTGAAACCACCCTATACCCCATGCGCTTCGCCCGCTGCCCAAACCCCTGTAAACGAAGAAAACCCTTCAACATTTCTGCTGAAGGGTTTCTTTTAAGATCTGGCACCGACCTACTCTCCCACGTGTTACCGCAGTACCATCGGCTCTGGTGGGCTTAACTTCTCTGTTCGGAATGGGAAGAGGTGGACACCACCGATATAGGCACCTGAATATTTTTAATGTTGAGCGGTTGGCGTTTCGCGTCAGGCGTTTACCGCTGTACGCTCAGCGCTATACGCTAAACAGTGACATATTATTGAAAGAAGTTAGTTTGAAGAACAAACAACAGTCTGTTTGCTTTGAAAGCTTCGGATGATTAGTACTACTCGACTGTGCTGTCACCAGCTTTACATCTGTAGCCTATCAACGTAGTAGTCTGCTACGGTCCTATATGGAATTCTCATCTCGTGGCTAGTTTCGCACTTAGATGCTTTCAGCGCTTATCTATTCCCAGCGTAGCTACTCTGCAATGCCCCTGGCGGAACAACAGATTCACTAGAGGCTGGTCCAACCCGGTCCTCTCGTACTAAGGTCAGCCCCACTCAAAATTCCTACGCCCACAACAGATAGGGACCGAACTGTCTCGCGACGTTCTGAACCCAGCTCGCGTGCCACTTTAATCGGCGAACAGCCGAACCCTTGGGACCTTCTCCAGCCCCAGGATGTGACGAGCCGACATCGAGGTGCCAAACCTCCCCGTCGATATGAGCTCTTGGGGGAGATCAGCCTGTTATCCCCAGCGTACCTTTTATCCTTTGAGCGATGGCCCTTCCATGCAGAACCACCGGATCACTATATCCGTCTTTCGACCCTGATCGACCTGTATGTCTCACAGTCAAGCAAGCTTATGCTATTGCACTCCGCGTACGGTTACCAAGCGTACTGAGCTTACCTTTGAAAGCCTCCGTTACCTTTTTGGAGGCGACCACCCCAGTCAAACTACCCATCAAACAATGTCTCCCTCTTTGAAGGATTAGACACCGAATACAGAAAGGGTGGTATTTCAACGTTGGCTCCACGACGCCTAGCGACGCCGCTTCAAAGCCTCCCACCTATCCTACACATCCTGTATCCAATGTCAATGTTAAATTGTAGTGAAGGTGCATGGGGTCTTTCCGTCCCGTTGCGGGTACCCGGCGTCTTCACCGGGACCACAATTTCACCGAGCTCATGGCTGAGACAGCGCCCAGATCGTTACACCATTCGTGCAGGTCGGAACTTACCCGACAAGGAATTTCGCTACCTTAGGACCGTTATAGTTACGGCCGCCGTTTACTGGGGCTTCGATTCAATGCTTCTCTTACGATGACATCCCCTCTTAACCTTCCAGCACCGGGCAGGTGTCAGGCCTTATACCTCATCTTTCGATTTTGCAAAGCCATGTGTTTTTGTTAAACAGTCGCCTGGGCCTTTTCACTGCGGCTGACATTACTGCCAGCGCCCCTTCTCCCGAAGTTACAGGGCCATTTTGCCGAGTTCCTTAGCCATGATTCACTCGAGCACCTTAGAATCCTCTTCCCGGATACCTGTGTCGGTTTGCGGTACGGGTTTTTATAACCTGAAGCTTAGCGGTTTTTCTTGGAAGTCTGATTACCTGCTCTATCCACGCACCCGAAGGCTTGCGGTACTATCAGCGCTCAGCTAGATCGGCGGATTTGCCTACCGTTCTAATACCTACAGCCTTTAACGATCTATTCCGTCAGATCGCGGCAGTGTCACTACTCCGTCCCCACATCGCAGTTATAAAAAGTACGGGAATATTAACCCGTTGTCCATCGAATTTCCCCTTCGGGTTCTCCTTAGGTCCCGACTAACCCTGATCCGATTAGCGTTGATCAGGAAACCTTATCCTTTCGGTGGGCGGGTTTCTCGCCCGCCTTATCGTTACTTATGCCTACATTTGCTTTTCTATAAGCTCCAGCACCCATTACCAGGTACCTTCACTGCCGATAGAATGCTCCCCTACCGATATATTTCAATCCCATAGCTTCGGTGTACAGTTTAATGCCCGTTTATTATCCATGCCCGATCGCTCGACTAGTGAGCTGTTACGCACTCTTTAAATGAATGGCTGCTTCCAAGCCAACATCCTAGCTGTCTGTGCAATCGGACCTCGTTAGTTCAACTTAACTGTAACTTGGGGACCTTAGCTGATGGTCTGGGTTCTTTCCCTCTCGGCGCGTGACCTTAGCACCCCGCGCCTCACTGCCGGTTATATTATATAGCATTCGGAGTTTGTCTGGATTTGGTAGGATTTGACTCCCCCGCACCCAATCAGTAGCTCTACCTCTATATAACTCTACACCGACGCTGTTCCTAAAAACATTTCGGGGAGTACGAGCTATTTCCCAGTTTGATTAGCCTTTCACCCCTACCCACAGATCATCCGGAAACTTTTCAACGTTTATCGGTTCGGTCCTCCAGTACGTGTTACCGCACCTTCAACCTGTCCATGGGTAGATCACAAGGTTTCGCGTCTACCTCCTCTGACTATACGCCCTATTCAGACTCGCTTTCGCTTCGGATCCGTGCCTGAAGCACTTAACCTTGCCAGAGAAGAGTAACTCGTAGGCTCATTATGCAAAAGGCACGCCGTCACTGGACCTGCCAGCTCCGACCGCTTGTAAGTACACGGTTTCAGGTTCTATTTCACTCCCCTGTTCGGGGTTCTTTTCACCTTTCCCTCACGGTACTGGTTCACTATCGGTCTCTCAGGAGTATTTAGCCTTACCGGATGGTGCCGGCTGATTCCCACAAGGCGTCTCCGACCTCGCGGTACTCAGGATACTGCTAGGCTAGCATTCTATACGTGTACCGGGCTATCACCGTGTATCGCTGGGCTTCCCATCCCATTCCACTTCTGGTTGCTAATGCCATGTTGCAGTCCTACAACCCCCACTTTGCCGTAACAAGGTAGGTTTGGGCTCTTTCCCTTTCGCTCGCCACTACTCAGGAAATCATTGTTATTTTCTCTTCCTCTGCTTACTTAGATGTTTCAGTTCGGCAGGTTTGCTCATTATATGTGACATGTCTTCAACATGCCGGGTTGCCCCATTCGGAAATCTTCGGATCAATTCCTATTTGCAAATACCCGAAGCTTATCGCAGCTTATCACGTCCTTCATCGCCTCTGAGAGCCAAGGCATCCCCCGTGTACTCTTTATTACTTTCTTCTACTCATATGCCTTTTGCGCCATATGGTATGCTTTTTTGCTCTTGTTATGATGTCTCATTCCCAACTTTACGTCGGGAGAGCACAAACACAACAGTCGCCTATTGTTGTTTGCTCTTCTTTTTTAACTTCTTCCAATATGTCAAAGAACTTTATTAAGGTTGAAGGGGGAGGGTGTAAAGGTGGAGGGTTTCATTGTCCTGCGCCTAAGCCTCTGCTTAACCTTATTAGTAAAAAACTGCGGTCTCGAACCGTTTCATATTTCGATATCATTATATCTGTATATGTGCCCCATGGCGTTTTCTTCTTTTATTTTTTCTTTATGTCAATGTATATTACCGATCCCGATAATAAGGTGTTTTCTGTTTTTTAAAAGCTTTCTGCTTTGGTCTTTAAGCTTTACAGCTCCAAGGTGGAGAATAACGGAGTCGAACCGTTGACCTCCTGCGTGCAAGGCAGGCGCTCTAGCCAGCTGAGCTAATCCCCCAGAGTATCAGTTTCCATTGTTCAGTTATCAGTTTCCAGTTATGATAACTGTTAACTGCAAACCGCCAATTGTAAACTTCAATGGTAGTCCCGTCCAGATTTGAACTGGAGACCCCTACATTATCAGTGTAGTGCTCTAACCAGGCTGAGCTACGGGACTTCTTGTTTTAAGGTAAAGCATCTGTTCGCAGTATATAGTATCTTACCGCTACTGCTTCCTTTGGCTTCCCCTTCTTGTCTCCGTTAAGCTTACCTTGATAGCAGCCCACCGTTTTCTTCTGGGTGTTTCTTTTTTTCTCTTGTGTTTTTAAAGTAGTCAGTATCAAGTATCAACAACCGCCTTTCAGCTTTAGTCTTTATGCTTTAACATTCTACCTTAATTCGAAATATCATGTTGCGTGGCGAGTAGGCGGTGCTACTCCAGAAAGGAGGTATTCCAGCCGCACCTTCCGGTACGGCTACCTTGTTACGACTTAGCCCCAGTTATCGGTTTTACCCTAGGACGCTCCTTGCGGTTACATACTTTAGGTACCCCCAACTTCCATGGCTTGACGGGCGGTGTGTACAAGGCCCGGGAACGTATTCACCGCGTCATTGCTGATACGCGATTACTAGCGAATCCAACTTCATGGGGTCGAGTTGCAGACCCCAATCCGAACTGTGAACGGCTTTGTGAGATTCGCATCATATTGCTATGTAGCTGCCCTCTGTACCGTCCATTGTAGCACGTGTGTAGCCCCGGACGTAAGGGCCATGATGACTTGACGTCGTCCCCTCCTTCCTCTCTGTTTGCACAGGCAGTCTGTTTAGAGTCCCCACCTTTACATGCTGGCAACTAAACATAGGGGTTGCGCTCGTTGCGGGACTTAACCCAACACCTCACGGCACGAGCTGACGACAGCCATGCAGCACCTAGTTTCGTGTGATTGCTCACTGATCTATCTCTAGATCATTCACTAACTTTCAAGCCCGGGTAAGGTTCCTCGCGTATCATCGAATTAAACCACATGCTCCTCCGCTTGTGCGGGCCCCCGTCAATTCCTTTGAGTTTCACCCTTGCGGGCGTACTCCCCAGGTGGAACACTTAACGCTTTCGCTTAGCCGCTGACTGTGTATCGCCAACAGCGAGTGTTCATCGTTTAGGGCGTGGACTACCAGGGTATCTAATCCTGTTTGATCCCCACGCTTTCGTGCCTCAGCGTCAATAAGACCATAGTAAGCTGCCTTCGCAATCGGTGTTCTGAGACATATCTATGCATTTCACCGCTACTTGTCTCATTCCGCCTACCTCTAGTCCATTCAAGCCCATCAGTATCAAGGGCACTGCGATAGTTGAGCTACCGTCTTTCACCCCTGACTTAACAGGCCGCCTACGCACCCTTTAAACCCAATAAATCCGGATAACGCTTGGATCCTCCGTATTACCGCGGCTGCTGGCACGGAGTTAGCCGATCCTTATTCTTCCGGTACATTCAGCTCTGCTCACGAGCAGAGGTTTATTCCCGGATAAAAGCAGTTTACAACCCATAGGGCAGTCTTCCTGCACGCGGCATGGCTGGTTCAGAGTTGCCTCCATTGACCAATATTCCTTACTGCTGCCTCCCGTAGGAGTCTGGTCCGTGTCTCAGTACCAGTGTGGGGGGTCATCCTCTCAGATCCCCTAGTCATCGTCGCCTTGGTGGGCCGTTACCCCGCCAACTAGCTAATGACACGCATGCCCATCTTTATCCCATAAATGTTTGATCATTAAATAATGCTATTCTGTGATTTTATGCGGTATTAATCCGGATTTCTCCGGGCTATCCCCCTGATAAAGGTAGGTTGCATACGCGTTACGCACCCGTGCGCCACTTTCTCTTCCAGCAAGCTGGAAAATATCGTTCGACTTGCATGTATTAGGCCTGCCGCTAGCGTTCATCCTGAGCCAGGATCAAACTCTCCATTGTAAAATGTGTTGTAAGATGCTGACCAGTTTTAACTATTGTTAAAAATAGTCTTCTTTTTTTTTATGTTGTCTGTTAGACACCACCTTTAAAATAAAGCTACGTAATCATGTACTTTGATCGGTACTCCATTACCTCGCTACGCTACATTGACATCTCTTTTAAGAACTTATTGACTGTTGTTGCCTCACGGCCCGTCTTTATATATCTTCAAACTTCTGTTCGTTCAAGTCTTATTCGTCTTCAACGTGTTTCCGTTTGTTTCAATCTTTTTTGTTGTTTGTGCAACATCCGCTGCTCCAACTTTTTTGCCCTTCGTTTCAGTTGGGAGTGCAAAGGTAAGGAACTTTTCCGAACTTCCAAATAAAATAAATTTTATTTTTTAAGCCTTCTTTTTTTTCCTTGTTTGCTTTTCAATATGCCAGGTTTAACTGGCTTTCCGTTCTTCCGAACCGGGCTGCAAAGGTAGCAATCTTTTACGCTTCCGCAATATTTATTTTAAAATAAATCTCGCTCCCTGTATCTCTATGCCTGCCTTTCAAACTAAAACCCTTCCTCCGAAGCGGGATGCAAAAGTAGGAAAAATATCACAGCATCCAAACGTTTTCTCCGGGAGAATACTGCCTTTTATGTAAGTTCATGATTTTCAGTAAGAAAAAGTTTTGATGCGCTTAAAACTTTTTAAGGAATTGAGTGTTTGCACCTGCCGATAAACGCCGCAGGTTTTGAAAGCCCGTGAGGGTTGATCTAAAAAACTTCCGAAACTTCCCCCTGCACCCAGCCCCTTAAAACTTCCGGATCACCTGCCCACCTAAACCCGATAGCAGCGGAAAACACGAAGGTGAGGAACGAACCGAGGCTTTGAAGCGAATAACGGGAACATACCTATATAGTAGCACGAAACCTGCTTTACTGAAAAAAGTAATAAAAAAATTCTAAAAGAATAAACAAAGCCTAACAAAGGATTGTGGTATCGATATTTTGAACAATAATTAATACTTTTATAGCCTTTAATAAACCATCCAAACCAATGAAGTTGATGCTCAAAATATACTTTTCTATGCTATTTATCGGCATAGCAGAAATTAGTTACGCGCAAAATTACAAAAATGAGCTTGTTATTATATCCGAGAATGATGCTTATATTGATATTACCAGCGACCGCTATTATACAAACGGTGCTTTTATTAAATTTAGGCATGCTTTAAATGGTGAAAAACTGAAAACCGCGAGAAGCAAAGAGATTATCGGCTTTGAGCTTGGTCAAAAAATATACAATCCCTATTATAGTTTCGTGCCTAATCCGGCTTTACATGACAGGCCTTTCACAGCGTACTTATATGGCGAGGCTAATTATAGCCGGTTTTACAATAACAAACAGCTGTTAAAGGTTTCGGCACAGCTTGGCGTTACGGGAAAAGATGCTTTGGGCGAAAAATTTCAGAAAGCATTTCACAAATTAGTTGGTCAAAACCAGATTGAAGGTTGGGAATATGGCTTAAAAAGTGAGCCTGCACTGAACTTGGGCGCCGAATACAACAAGCTTTTAATAACCACCAATAATAAGGTATTCGATGTTACCGGAACGGCTTCAGCTGCACTTGGCAACGTGATTACAAAGGCAAACCTTGGCACCATGTTCCGTTTGGGCAGATTTAACGATATGGAAGGCTCAGCAGCTTTTAACAGTTTGGTGAGTAATAACAATGACTATAAAGCGCCACGTAAATACGAACTTTTTCTTTCGGTTAGTCCGCAATTACATGCTGTGGCATTTGATTCGAGCCTGCAGGGTGGTTTATTCAGGAGTGATAAGGGACCGATTACCTTTAAACCAAAACCTTTTGTTTTTACCACTCAGCTGGGCTTAACTTTTGCCATTGCACGCTGGACAGCCAATTACACCGCTACCTTTACCTCGAATGAAGTTAAAAACAGTGCGACCGGCTACCGTTATGCCTTTTATAGTCTTGCTTACCGTTTTAGTAAAAACTAATGAAAAAACAACTACTCCTTTTTATTTTCGTTATTACCGTTTGCTCACTTGCGAAGGCTCAAATTGCTCCTGAGAACCATTCAATTATTCTTAAGCCCATATTTGGCACACATATCAATAACGATCAGGGACATTTGTTTCAGGATCAGATTACCGGATTTGATGCCGCTTATTTTAAGGACATTAGCCAGAACAGCGATAAATGGATTGGATTTAGTGGAGCTAAATCTTACGGGGTCGGTTTTATTTTTAGGGATTTAAGCAAACTGAAAGGTACAAAAGATACTTCGGCCAATGCTTTTGGGCAGGTATATGGCCTGGTAGCCCAGATGGATTTCCAGTTATTGAAAATCGGGAAAGCCAAATTTAATTTTACACCTGGTGTCGGCTTGGGTTATACAAACAAGTATTATTATAATAATACCAAAAACAGATTTTTGGGAAGCCCGGTTAACGAAACCATTAAAGCAGATTTAGGCATGGAGTTGCCAATAAGCAAATTCACTGATTTACTCTTGGGTTTAGGTTTCTTACATGTTTCAAATGGTGGTGCAACGGTGCCTAACGGAGGTTTGAATACTGGAAATGTTTATATAGGCTTAAAGTTAAACAATCAGAAGCCATTAACTGCAGAGCGGAAAAGCACCTATACTACTTTACAGCGCAATTCTATTGAACTTAGTGCGGGTTTAGGCGCCAGGGGGGTATTTGGTGACAGAACCAAAAGCTTATACAAAAGCGGGATTTATGCAGGTTACAATTTTTACCTGAATGATATCATGTCGCTTAAGGCAGGTGCCGATGCGGTTTATTACTATACCACTTTCGATCCCAATAATTATAGCAACACGTTTCAAAACTACGGCACCTCATATGATAAATGGCGCACAGGCATCAGTATTGGTGCCGACATTAATTTATGGAGGGTAACTATCGCAGCTCAGATCGGGAAATACATCCACTACAACAGATTAATGGATAAAGCGACCTGGTACTGGACATTTGGACCTACATTTAATATTACTCCACATATTGGATTACAAGCCAAAACCTATATGCACTTTGCACAGGCAGATTTTGTAAACTGGGGGGTGGTGTACAGGTTTTAATACTGTCCGGTACTAAGTAATACTAAAGTGCAGGCTTCAACAGGTTCGATATCATGCTGATCCAATAGTTTCTCCAGTTCGTAATTTTCAGTGCCTGGATTGAAGATTACCCGCTTTGGCTTGGTAGCCAGAATATAATCGTGGTATTGTGGCTGCAAAGCAGGACCAATATATAAGGTAATGGTATCGATATCCTGATGGATTTCTCCGGGCTTTTCAATTTCAACACCTGCTACTTCTCCTTTTTTTATGCCAACATTAACAATGTCATGATTGAAGCGCTTGAGCATATGGGCTGCCTTGTACGAATATCTTGATGGGTCTGGCGATGCGCCAATAATTAAAGTCTTTTTCATTTTAAAATTGATTATTCAGATGAAGAGATTACACCGATTGAAAGTTACGCAAATCAAAATTTAGATAATAAAGCAATCTGACCGGAGTGGTAGGCATGGTGTTGTGCCAAACCGCTTACCAATTCTATATTGGTTACCCCCGTACCTAATGCAGGATTACGCTCGCCCTTTACTTCATCATCCCATTGGTTATCTTTCAGGCTTTCACAAAGGCGGATCAGTTCTTCGTTCGCAATTTTAAAATCAAAGATAATGCGCTCCCAAGCCTGGGCTGTCCGCTCTTCAGGTTCAGGCCAATCGCCTCTTTCAGGCTCAGCAGCTGGTTTACCTATCAACCTGGAAGAAACTTCTTCGGTCCATGCGGTTAAGTGCAGGGCAATTTCGGCAATAGAATGTGCGCCCGGTACAAAATGACTAAATGCAATTTCAGGATTCACATTATTTAGTGTCTGCATCACATGGTTACCATGCCAGGCATCTCCGTTAAAAGCTTTTTTTATTTCGTTTGTAATATTGAACATGACAAAATAACAATTGGCATACTATAAAAGTTTGTTATGATGCGTTCAATATTGCATTTGCACAGTTAATTCCATCAATTGCTGCCGAAACAATCCCACCGGCATAACCTGCCCCTTCTGCACAGGGATATAAACCTTTTACCTGGGGGTGCTGATAAGTCTCTTTATCTCTCGGAATCCTTACCGGAGAGGAAGTTCTGCTTTCTACTCCTACTAAAATAGCTTCATTTGTGTAATAGCCCCTTATTTTTTTACCAAATAAAGGCAATGCCGCGCGCAGACTATCAGATACAAATTCAGGAAGGATATTATCCAGCATCGAACTTTTGGTTCCAGGCAGATAGGAGTTCTTTGGCAAATCTATCGATAATTTATTGTTCACAAAATCGACCATACGCTGTGCAGGGGCTACCAGGTTTCCGCCACCGGCCTCAAAAGCCATTTTCTCGATCTCCGATTGAAAATGCAACATCCTCAGCGGATCATAACCCTGAACATCATTTAACGTCACCTGAACTACCGTCCCCGAATTGGCATAAGGATTATTCCTTTTAGATGGCGACCAGCCGTTAACCACTATTTCATTTTCGCCAGTAGAACAGGGAGCAATTATACCTCCAGGGCACATACAAAAAGAAAATACGCCGCGTGCACCAACCTGCTCAACTAAACTGTAATAAGCTGGCGGCAAAAATTCAGAACGGATATCGCAGTGGTATTGGGCTGAATCGATAATTTCCTGGGGATGTTCAATCCGCACACCTAAAGCAAATGGCTTGGCTTCAATTAAGATGTTTTTACTGTTCAATAATTGATACACATCTCTTGCAGAATGACCAGTTGCCAGGATAATATTATCAGCAAGGAGTTTTTCTTCAAAATTCACCTCTATTCCTTTTACCTTTCCAAATTCGATCAAAATGTCGGTCATCTTACTATCGAAAAATACCTCTCCCCCGGCATTCAAAATGGTATCTTTTATCGCAGTAATGATGTGTGGAAGTTTGTTGGTACCAATATGCGGACGGGCATCAATGGCAATATCAGGTTCTGCCCCATGGTTTACAAAAACCTGCAGTACTTTATTAATATCGCCACGTTTATTGGAACGTGTATATAGTTTACCGTCAGAGTAGGTACCTGCGCCGCCTTCGCCATAACAATAATTAGATTCGGTGTTAACCAAACCTTGCTTATTGATGGCTGCCAGATCTCTCCGGCGTTGTTTAACGTCTTTACCTCTTTCGATAATTATGGGTTTTAATCCATTTTCAATACATTGCAGTGCCGCAAACAAACCTGCCGGGCCAGCGCCGATGATAATTACCGGTTTGGCTCCGCTCACGTTGGGGTAGTTGAGGGTATAAACTTCAGGAATGGCTTCTTCATCTACAAAAACCCTTACCTGTAAACGAAAAATCACCTTTCTGGAACGGGCATCGATCGATCTTTTCAGAATTTCGTAGCCTTTAATTCTTGTTTCAGAAAGTTTTAAACCTTCGGCCAGTTTCTGTTTAATAACTTCAGTTTGCTCAACCTGATCAGGGAGCAAAGTAATTTCGATGTCTTTCTGCATATTCAGTCAGGTTTTTATCCTGAACAATACAAAGATAGGCAACTGATAGCATATTTGATGATTTCAGGTGATGAATAAAAGTTATTAACAGACTAAAGTATCCTTTATTTTTTTGGAAAGCAAATGCGGTATTCCATAGGTCGGTTTCTTCCCGCTCTACCTCCTGCCCCGGTCAAGGCCGGGGGCATCCGTTCGATCGGGTTTATACGGGTTATTTCTGCTACTATTTCGGTTTTCCATGCTACGGACCTAATGGTATAGCCCTGATCGGAGCGGGCATTCCGATTAAGCACCAGGTTATATAATATTTTGGTGTGCCTGCTGGTTTCACAGGTTTTCACCGGGATAAAGCGGAGAGCAGGAACATCCGCTTAAAAAATGTGGGGAACCTCGCGCTCCAAAACAAAAAACATTAATATAATCTCATTAAATTCAAGGAGTAGCTTGTCAACCTGTCAGATAAATACCGAAAGTGTAACAAAGGCATGCAATTTGATATCTAATTCGTAAATTGACCATCAATCAATTCTATTAAAAAGACAAAACCATAAAAATGAAAAGATTAATATTTGGATTTTTAGCTGCAGTTATTGCAGTGAGCACTTTAAGTTCATGCGGCTATAACAGCATGGTTAAATTGGATGAGAACGTTAAATCGAAATGGGGAACGGTGCAAACCCAGTATCAAAGAAGAGCAGATTTGATTCCGAACCTGGTAGCTACAGTAAAAGGGGCGGCTAAATTTGAGCAGGGTACTTTAACAGCCGTAACCGAAGCACGTGCAAAAGCAACACAGATGACAGTTAAAGCTGATGAACTAACGCCGGAGAACATCCAAAAATATCAGGCTGCTCAGGGACAATTGAGCCAGGCTTTAGGTAAATTATTATCCATTACAGAAAATTATCCTGAATTAAGGGCAACACAACAATTTAGTGATTTATCGGCGCAACTGGAAAGTACCGAAAACAGGATTACTGTTGCGCGTAAAGATTTTAATGATGCCGTACAGGAATATAATGGTAAAATCAGATCTTTCCCTACTAATTTAACAGCTGGCATGTTCGGATTTAAACCTAAAGGATATTTTGAGGCTGATGCTTCTGCAAAAGATGCACCTAAAGTAGAATTTTAATATTCCCGACAAAAGATATAAGGGTAGTGAATGTTTATAAACTAAACATTTATTACCCTTTTTACTTCATATAAAAATAAGTACATGCCATTATTTTCAGATATTGAACAAGAAAGAATAGCAAATGCAATCTCCGATGCGGAAAGAGCAACTTCCGGAGAAATTAGAATTGCTATTGATAAACATTGCGCAGGCGATCCGTATGAAAAGGCCACCGAATATTTTGCTAAACTGGATATGGATAAAACTGCAAAGAGAAATGGTGTGCTGATCTACCTGGCACATGCCGACCATAAATTTGCCATTATAGGCGATGTTGGCATTCACCAGGTGGTGCCTGACAACTTTTGGGAAACGACTAAAATTGCCATGACAGCGCATTTTGCAAAAGGTAATCTGGCTGATGGCATTATTGCAGGCATAGCATTGGCCGGAGAAAAGTTAGCCTTGTTTTTCCCTCCGCAAAAAGGTGATATTAATGAATTGCCGAACGATATTGTTTTTATGGATAACCTAAAGAACAAATAAGATGAAGAAAATATTCCTTTTATCATTATTCAGTTTATTATTCACTTTTGCTTTTGCGCAGGATTTTCCAGAAAAGCCTAACACTTTAGTTAACGATTATGCCAATGTATTACCGGCAGATCAGAAACAGGCGCTCGAAAATAAACTTGTAACCTTTAACGACTCATCCTCCACACAGATCGCCATTGCTATTTTAAAATCTATAGGCGATTATGATATTAATGAATATGCCGTAGAACTGGGCAGAAAATGGGGTGTTGGCCAAAATGGCAAAAACAACGGCATTATGATTGTTGTGGCCGTGGGCGACCGAAAAATTTCTATCCAAACAGGCTACGGCCTGGAAGGTGCACTACCCGACATTTATGCCAAGCGGATCATTGATAACGATATTAAACCCAATTTTAAAGCTGGGAATTATTATGCAGGCCTGGATGAAGCTACCACATCGATTATAAAATATACCAGAGGTGAATATAAAAACGATAACCCGAAAGCCTCGTCAAAAAAAGGTGGCTCAGGTAGTATTGTTATCATTATTATTATTGTAATTGTGATTATCATCATCATGCGAAAAGGTGGAGGTGGTGGAAGTGAAGTAATTGGCGGACGCGGCGCATCTAATGCATTATTTTGGGCTATGCTCTTTGGAAGTGGCGGTGGCCGGAGCAGCGGTGGCTGGGGCGGCGGTTCTTCTGGCGGTGGCGGTGGATTCGGTGGTTTTGGCGGAGGAAGCTTTGGTGGAGGCGGTAGCAGCGGAAGCTGGTAACGTAGTCCGTAGTCCGTAGTCCGTAGTCCGTAGTCCGTAGTCCGTAGTCCGTAGTCCGTAGTCCGTAGATTGGAAAAGATTTTTGTTCTGAATGTTACAGAATATTTTAACTTTTTAACAACCTAACATTACAACAATAATGTACCGAAGAGATTTAATCACAGCAGAAATACAAAAACTTGCACAGGTTCTGGCCCGTATTATGGGCTTAAAGTTGGAGGGAAAATTGGCTGAGGCCAACCAGCTTTTTGACGAAACTATGGAAGGAGGCTTTAAGTTACCAAAAGAAATTCTTGAAAATGAAGATCTTTCTGTTTTTGAAAAGTGGCTCACTGCAGGTAACCTTCCTCCTGAAAAACTCGATTCGTTAAGCGAATTTCTATATTATGAGTTAGGGCTAAGCCAGGAGCGTAACCAAAGCATAGCGCCCAAACTTAATTTAGTTTATCAATACTTGTCAGACAAACATAAGATTGTACATTTGGTAAATCTGCACCGCCAGAAAACGATACAGCAATACATACGCTAAGCGCCTGGCGCACGGCACTAAACAATATAAATTAAATGATTATAGAAAAGTGGCAGAAACTTGCCTCTAAATATTTAGTACGCGCACAGTGGGCTACCTTGCGTATTGATGAAGTAAAGCTTCCAGGTGGCGTGATAAAAGACGATTATTATGTTTTAGAGTATCCTAACTGGGTTAATGCGATAGCACTTACAGAAGCAGGGAAAATAATTATGGTACGCCAGTACCGCCATGCAGCTGATATTATTTCGCTTGAGGTTCCTGGTGGTGTAATTGACGGTGATGAAGCTCCGGAGTTTGCCGTGAAACGTGAATTATTGGAAGAGACCGGTTACAGTTTTAAAACCTGTAAATTTGTTGCCGAACTTTATCCTAATCCAGCTACTTCAAACAACAGAACCTTTACCTATTTCTTAACGGGTGGTATCAAAACCCATGAGCAGCATCTAGATGAACACGAAATTTTAAATGTGGAAGAATATACTGTTGAGGAGGTAAAGCAACTGATCAAAGAAAATAAAATAGCCCAGGCGTTACATGTTGCTGCTTTGTTTTACGGACTCGAAGAAATAGCTCAAGGTTAATAAAATTCGAGATAGGTCCCTTATTCCTATCTCAAAAATTATAGTTAAAAAAAGCAGCCAGATTTTAAACATCTGGCTGCTTTTTTATTGAGCAATAAGCTTGTAAAAGCTTAGCTCATTTTTAATTTCTTTTGGATATCGTGTACATAAGCTTTGAACTTCTTATCGGTATCGATTAAATCTTCTACCGTTTGGCAAGCATAAATTACGGTACTATGATCGCGGCCACCGAAGAAAGCACCAATTGTTTTTAACGACGATTTGGTATGGCTTTTAGAAAGATACATTGAAATCTGACGGGCCTGAACAATTTCGCGTTTACGTGTTTGCGACTTTACCATATCAACAGGAACCTCGAAATACTCGCAAACCAATTTCTGGATGTATTCCATTGAAATTTCTTTTGAAGTATTTTTGATAAAATTCTTCAGCATCTGTTTAGCCAGGGCTAAATCGATTTCTTTTTTATTCAAAGTGGCTTGTGCCAGAAGAGATACCATAGCCCCTTCTAACTCACGCACATTATTATCAATGTTATGCGCAACATACTCTACCACTTCGCCGGGCAACTCAATACCATCGGCATACATTTTTTTCCTTAAAATGGCGATACGCGTTTCCAGATCAGGAATCTGTAAATCTGCAGACAAACCCCATTTAAAGCGGCTCAATAAACGCTCTTCCAAACCAGCTAAATCTTTTGGCGCCTTATCTGATGTTAAGATTACCTGTTTGCCCGATTGATGCAGGTGATTAAAAATGTGGAAGAAAATATCCTGTGTTTTTTCTTTGCCTGCAAAGTTATGTACATCATCCATGATGATGACATCCATCGCCTGGTAAAAATTAACGAAATCGTTAATGGTATTGTTTTTTAGGGAATCTACGAACTGCTGACAGAATTTCTCACAACTTACGTAGATCACCAGTTTATCTGGCATACTGCGTTTAATCTCATTACCGATTGCCTGCGCCAGGTGTGTTTTACCCAAACCAACTCCACCGTAAATCATTAAAGGGTTAAAAGACGTACCGCCCGGTTTAGCCGCTACAGCGTAACCTGCAGAACGTGCCAAGCGGTTGCAATCTCCCTCAATATAATTTTCGAAAGTATAGTTAGCGTTTAATTGCGGATCAACATTTAATTTTTTTAATCCGGGGATAATAAATGGGTTTTTAATATCCTTATTAATGGAAACCGGAATCGGCATCGATTGTACCTTTGCCTCCGCTCCGTTTCCATTTGAGGGCATATTGGTAGTATAAGGATTACCGCTGTTTGATGATTTATCTACAACGATATTATATTCCAACCTGCCATCCTCTCCAAGTTGTTTTTTTACAGTCTTGCGCAGCAAGCCTACATAATGTTCTTCAAGCCATTCGTAAAAGAACAAACTTGGCACCTGTATGGTTAAAACCTTGCCTTCCAATTTAAGAGCCGTTATTGGCTCGAACCAAGTTTTGAAACTTTGGCCCGGAATGTTATCCTTAATAATTTGAAGACAGTTCTTCCATACTTCTGTACAAGTTTTTTCCAT